>NZ_JAVTSJ010000015.1:0-559 GCF_032678405.1 Pedobacter aquatilis | reverse complement strand
TCCTTGGTGAGCACAAACACAACAGTCGCCTATTGTTGTTTGCTCTTCTTTTTTAACTTCTTCCAATATGTCAAAGAACTTTACTGAGACTGAAGGCCGAGGGTATAAAGGTATAGGGTGTCATGTGCCCAAACCTAAGCCTCGTTTCAGCTTCGTTAGTAAAAAACTGCGGTCTCGAACCGTTTCATGTGCCCCTGTGGCGTTTCTTCTTTATTAATTATGTCAATATATCTATCAATCCTGATAGAAAGTGTTATAGTGGAGAATAACGGAGTCGAACCGTTGACCTCCTGCGTGCAAGGCAGGCGCTCTAGCCAGCTGAGCTAATCCCCCAGGATTATTAAAGTAGTCCCGTCCAGATTTGAACTGGAGACCCCTACATTATCAGTGTAGTGCTCTAACCAGGCTGAGCTACGGGACTGTTTGTTAGGTTGCTATTGATTAGCGTTAGTATATTACCGCTACCGCTTCCTTTGCTTACCTAGCTATCAGTGCCGATCCCTTTTTGGTTATTAGGACAACCGTCATTTCTTCTGGGTGTTTCTTTTTTGTTTCTTCT
>NZ_JAVTSJ010000014.1:0-1842 GCF_032678405.1 Pedobacter aquatilis | reverse complement strand
AAAAAAGATTGAAACAAACAAAGAGGAAGGGCAGGAAAAAACGACCTGACCGGACTTGAAGTTTGAAGATATATAAAAAGGCCGCCGCGAGGTACCGAGCCGAAAAAGTTCTTAAAAGAGATGTCAATGTAGCGCAAGCGGGGTAATGAAGTACGGATTCAAGTACAGAGTACCGAAGCTTGATTTTAAAGTCAATGTCTCAACAGACATAATTAAAAAAAGAAGACTATTTTTAACAATAGTTAAAACTGGTCAGTATTAAACAAACACATTTTACAATGGAGAGTTTGATCCTGGCTCAGGATGAACGCTAGCGGCAGGCCTAATACATGCAAGTCGAGGGGTATAGGAGAGCTTGCTTTCCTAGAGACCGGCGCACGGGTGCGTAACGCGTATGCAACCTACCTTAATCAGGGGGATAGCCCGAAGAAATTCGGATTAACACCGCATAAAATCACAGGGTAGCATTATCCAATGATCAAATATTTATAGGATTAAGATGGGCATGCGTGTCATTAGCTAGTTGGCGGGGTAACGGCCCACCAAGGCGACGATGACTAGGGGATCTGAGAGGATGACCCCCCACACTGGTACTGAGACACGGACCAGACTCCTACGGGAGGCAGCAGTAAGGAATATTGGTCAATGGAGGCAACTCTGAACCAGCCATGCCGCGTGCAGGAAGACGGCCCTATGGGTTGTAAACTGCTTTTATCCGGGAATAAACCTACTTACGTGTAAGTAGCTGAATGTACCGGAAGAATAAGGATCGGCTAACTCCGTGCCAGCAGCCGCGGTAATACGGAGGATCCAAGCGTTATCCGGATTTATTGGGTTTAAAGGGTGCGTAGGCGGCCTGTTAAGTCAGAGGTGAAAGACGGTAGCTCAACTATCGCAGTGCCTTTGATACTGACGGGCTTGAATGAACTAGAGGTAGGCGGAATGAGACAAGTAGCGGTGAAATGCATAGATATGTCTCAGAACACCGATTGCGAAGGCAGCTTACTATGGTTTTATTGACGCTGAGGCACGAAAGCGTGGGGATCAAACAGGATTAGATACCCTGGTAGTCCACGCCCTAAACGATGAATACTCGCTGTTAGCGATATACAGTTAGCGGCTAAGCGAAAGCGTTAAGTATTCCACCTGGGGAGTACGCCCGCAAGGGTGAAACTCAAAGGAATTGACGGGGGCCCGCACAAGCGGAGGAGCATGTGGTTTAATTCGATGATACGCGAGGAACCTTACCCGGGCTTGAAAGTTAGTGAATAATCCAGAGATGGATTAGTGAGCAATCACACGAAACTAGGTGCTGCATGGCTGTCGTCAGCTCGTGCCGTGAGGTGTTGGGTTAAGTCCCGCAACGAGCGCAACCCCTATGTTTAGTTGCCAGCATGTAATGGTGGGGACTCTAAACAGACTGCCTGTGCAAACAGAGAGGAAGGAGGGGACGACGTCAAGTCATCATGGCCCTTACGTCCGGGGCTACACACGTGCTACAATGGATGGTACAGAGGGCAGCTAGCTGGCAACAGTATGCGAATCTCATAAAGCCATTCACAGTTCGGATTGGGGTCTGCAACTCGACCCCATGAAGTTGGATTCGCTAGTAATCGCGTATCAGCAATGACGCGGTGAATACGTTCCCGGGCCTTGTACACACCGCCCGTCAAGCCATGGAAGCTGGGGGTACCTAAAGTATGTAACCGCAAGGAGCGTCCTAGGGTAAAACCGGTAACTGGGGCTAAGTCGTAACAAGGTAGCCGTACCGGAAGGTGCGGCTGGAATACCTCCTTTCTGGAGCAGAGTTGACTACTCGCTGCGCAACATGATACTCTTAAA
>NZ_JAVTSJ010000013.1:0-3018 GCF_032678405.1 Pedobacter aquatilis | reverse complement strand
GCGTAGCAATACAAACTGAGGTATGAGACATCATAACAAGAGCAAAAAAGCATACCATGCGGCGCAAAAGGCGCATGAGTAGAAGAAAGTAAGAAAGAGTACACGGGGGATGCCTTGGCTCTCAGAGGCGATGAAGGACGTGATAAGCTGCGATAAGCTTCGGGTATTTGCAAATAGGAATTGATCCGAAGATTTCCGAATGGGGCAACCCGGCATGTTGAAGACATGTCACATATAATGAGCAAACCTGCCGAACTGAAACATCTAAGTAAGCAGAGGAAGAGAAAATAATAATGATTTCCTGAGTAGTGGCGAGCGAAAGGGAAAGAGCCCAAACCTATTTTGTTACGGCAAAATGGGGGTTGTAGGACTACGATATGGTATTAACAAACAGAAGTGGAACAGGATGGGAAGCCTGGCGATACACGGTGACAGCCCGGTACACGTATAGAATGTTAGCTTAGTAGTATCCTGAGTACTGCGAGGTCGGAGACGCCTTGTGGGAATCTGCCGGCACCATCCGGTAAGGCTAAATACTCCTGAGAGACCGATAGTGAACCAGTACCGTGAGGGAAAGGTGAAAAGAACCCCGAACAGGGGAGTGAAATAGAACCTGAAACCGTGTACTTACAAGCGGTCGGAGCATCCAAGTGGTGTGACGGCGTGCCTTTTGCATAATGAGCCTACGAGTTACTCTTCTCTGGCAAGGTTAAGTGTTTAAGACACGGATCCGAAGCGAAAGCGAGTCTGAATAGGGCGTATAGTCAGAGGAGGTAGACGCGAAACCTTGTGATCTACCCATGGACAGGTTGAAGGTGCGGTAACACGTACTGGAGGACCGAACCGATAAACGTTGAAAAGTTTCCGGATGATCTGTGGGTAGGGGTGAAAGGCTAATCAAACTGGGAAATAGCTCGTACTCCCCGAAATGTTTTTAGGAACAGCGTGGATATTAAGTTTAATAGAGGTAGAGCTACTGATTGGGTGCGGGGGAGTCAAATCCTACCAAATCCAGACAAACTCCGAATGCTATTAAATATGATCTGCAGTGAGGCGCGGGGTGCTAAGGTCACGCGCCGAGAGGGAAAGAACCCAGACCATCAGCTAAGGTCCCCAAGTGTACGCTAAGTTGAACTAACGAGGTCCGATTGCACAGACAGCTAGGATGTTGGCTTGGAAGCAGCCATTCATTTAAAGAGTGCGTAACAGCTCACTAGTCGAGCGATCGGGCATGGATAATAAACGGGCATTAAGTGTATCACCGAAGCTATGGGATTGAAATATATCGGTAGGGGAGCATTCTAGCGGCAGTGAAGGTATCTGGTAATGGGTGCTGGAGCTTCTAGAAAAGCAAATGTAGGCATAAGTAACGATAAGGCGGGCGAGAAACCCGCCCACCGAAAGGATAAGGTTTCCTGATCAACGCTAATCGGATCAGGGTTAGTCGGGACCTAAGGAGAACCCGAAGGGGAAATTCGATGGACAACTGGTTAATATTCCAGTACTTTTTATAACTGCGATGTGGGGACGGAGTAGTGACACTGCCGCGAACTGACGGAATAGTTCGTTAAAGGTTGTAGGTATTAGAATGGTAGGCAAATCCGCCAATCTAGCTGAAAACTAATAGTACCGCGAGTCTTCGGATGAGTGGATAGAGCAGGTAAACAGACTTCCAAGAAAAACCGCTAAGCTTCAGGTTATAAAAACCCGTACCGCAAACCGACACAGGTATCCGGGAAGAGGATTCTAAGGTGCTCGAGTGAATCATGGCTAAGGAACTCGGCAAAATGGCCCTGTAACTTCGGGAGAAGGGGCGCTGACAGCAATGTCAGCCGCAGTGAAAAGGCCCAGGCGACTGTTTAACAAAAACACATGGCTTTGCAAAATCGAAAGATGAAGTATAAGGCCTGACACCTGCCCGGTGCTGGAAGGTTAAGAGGGGATGTTAGTCGCAAGGCGAAGCATTGAATCGAAGCCCCAGTAAACGGCGGCCGTAACTATAACGGTCCTAAGGTAGCGAAATTCCTTGTCGGGTAAGTTCCGACCTGCACGAATGGTGTAACGATCTGGGCGCTGTCTCAGCCATGAGCTCGGTGAAATTGTGGTCCCGGTGAAGACGCCGGGTACCCGCAACGGGACGGAAAGACCCCATGCACCTTCACTACAATTTAACATTGACATTGGGTACAGGATGTGTAGGATAGGTGGGAGGCTTTGAAGCGGCGTCGCTAGGCGTCGTGGAGCCAACGTTGAAATACCACCCTTTCTGTATTCGGTGTCTAACTCCGCAGCGCGGAGGACATTGTTTGATGGGTAGTTTGACTGGGGTGGTCGCCTCCAAAAAGGTAACGGAGGCTTTCAAAGGTAAGCTCAGTACGCTTGGTAACCGTACGGGGAGTGCAATAGCATAAGCTTGCTTGACTGTGAGACAGACAAGTCGATCAGGGTCGAAAGACGGATATAGTGATCCGGTGGTTCTGCATGGAAGGGCCATCGCTCAAAGGATAAAAGGTACGCTGGGGATAACAGGCTGATCTCCCCCAAGAGCTCATATCGACGGGGAGGTTTGGCACCTCGATGTCGGCTCGTCACATCCTGGGGCTGGAGAAGGTCCCAAGGGTTCGGCTGTTCGCCGATTAAAGTGGCACGCGAGCTGGGTTCAGAACGTCGCGAGACAGTTCGGTCCCTATCTGTTGTGGGCGTAGGAATTTTGAGTGGGGCTGACCTTAGTACGAGAGGACCGGGTTGGACTAGCCTCTAGTGAATCTGTTGTTCCGCCAGGGGCATTGCAGAGTAGCTACGCTGGGAATAGATAAGCGCTGAAAGCATCTAAGTGCGAAACTAGCCACGAGATGAGAATTCCATATAGGGCCGTAGCAGACTACTACGTTGATAGGTTACAGATGTAAAGGTGGTGACACCACAGTCGAGTAATACTAATCACCCGAAGCTTTCAAAAGCAACATACTGTTGTTTGTTCTTCAAAACTTAACTTCTTTCAATAATATGTCATTTAAG
>NZ_JAVTSJ010000012.1:0-10365 GCF_032678405.1 Pedobacter aquatilis | reverse complement strand
CATTACAGACACTAAGCAAACCGATAACACAAAAATCAATACCCTGACCACCGCCAATGGAGAAACAGCAAAAGTCATCCTCCCAGATGGCACCAAAGTTTGGCTCAACGCCGCATCATCGATCTCTTACCCTTCCTCATTCGCTGCAGCACCGAGACGCGAGGTACGCTTGAGCGGCGAAGCCTACTTTGAAGCCGCACACGATAACAAACATCCCTTTGTTGTCAGTTCCGCTAACCAGACTGTAACCGTTTTGGGTACCCAATTTGACATCAGTGCCTACCACGACGACAATACCACCAAAACCACTTTACTCGAAGGAACTGTCCAGGTAAAAACTTCACTCAGTCAAAACAGCAAAACCAGTCGAAATGCAGCTACGCTAAATACAAATCCGGAGAACAGCTTAACATTAAATCCTGGCCAGCAATCCAGCCTCACTCCAGCAGGCATCCTCAGCGCAAAAGAAGTTAAACCAGAACTTTTCATCGATTGGAAAGAAGGTTATTTCGCGTTCGACAAAGAACCCCTCGGCAGCATCATGAAAAGAGTAGGACGCTGGTATGACGTGGAATTCATCTTCGACGATCCAACCATCAAAGAAGAACGTTTTTACGGAACGCTGAGCCGCTTTGACAACCTCAATAAAATGCTCAACGCCATATCCAAAGGAAGTGAAGTCAACTTTAAAATTGAAGGCAAAGTCATTAGAATAAGTAGATAGCCATCCCAAAATAAATGAAATGTAACACAGTCAACACAGAAATGAATAGGGGGTTAACCACCCATTAAACAAAGTCAAACCAAAACCAAACAACATGAAGAAAAATAGCAAAACACCGCCGGCTTAGAAAATGCCCTATACAAAAAAAGGACCAACAAAATGTTCAGTCCTTTTGCTAATCCGAAAAAAGGATAAACCAAATTTCTTAAACCAAGCCAAGTGCACGAATTGGACCTCAGCCACTTAAGCTTAAAAACTAGCAAGACAAATGTATATAAATTTTACTAGATATCTCTATGCGCCACCAGCGTATATACAAAAGTGGTTATCAATCATGAAACTAGCCACATTTTTAACACTTATAACACTGCTTCGGGTAAGTGCTACCACCTTTGGGCAACGGATATCGCTTGTTAAAAAAAAAATCACCTTGAACGAAATTTTCTTTGAGCTTAAAAAGCAGGCCGGCTATGATGTATTCATCTCTGATGACGTACTGAAATCTGATAAGAGAATTGATGTTTCATTTAATCAATGTAGCATTGCAGATGTATTCAAAAGTATTGGAGGAGGTGAAGTAGATTTTCAAATAAACGATAACTTGATCATTGTGAAGAGAAAAAAGGTTTCGCTCCTTAGCGCAATGTCAAGATATCTTCATGATTTTTACATTGATGTTTCGGGAAGAATTGTTGATGTCGAGGGAAGGCCGATTGCAGGTGCGACTATTAAAGAAAAAACGAGCCGGAGGTCAGTAATTACGGATGAGAATGGATATTTTGTTTTAAAAAATTGTTCTACCGATGATTATATCCTAATATCTCATCTAGGATATAGCTCAAAAGAATTCCGAGCATCACAAAATTTCGGTAAAATAACTTTAGAAGTTTCTACATCAAAATTAGATGAAGTCGTAATTCGTCCCTATGGCGAAACTTCAAAAAGATTGAGTACAGGGAACATAAGCACAATTACTTCAAAACAAATTGAAGACAAGCCGATTAGCAATGTTTTGCTGGCCTTACAAGGCGAAGTACCCGGAATATCAGTTCTCCAATCATCGGGATTTGCAAACAGTGGTGTTAAAGTTCAGATTCAGGGAGTAAATAGTATGAGTAGGGGTAATGATCCTTTTATTGTTATTGATGGTATACCTTATATATCACAACTCTTACCAAGTGTTGCCGGATCCTTACTAGGGTCTTCAGGCCCTGGAACCTTAAATCAAAACACTTCATTTATTTCATCAGGCAACCCATTAAGTTTTATAAATCCGGGGGATATTGAAAGTATCAGCATATTGAAAGATGCTGACGCAACAGCAATATATGGGTCCAGGGCAGCAAATGGAGCAATTTTAGTTACCACGAAGAAAGGTAAAATTGGTCGAGGGGAAATTACGATAGATCTACGACAAGGAGTTGGGGAACAAGCAAATTTAATGAAAATGCTAAATCTGCAAGAATATCTCAAGATGAGGCGAGACGCATATTTCGGTACTGATAAATCGACAGTTAATTCTTTAGATTTTGTCAATCAATATGATCTTAATGGTCAATGGGATTTAAATAAGGATACTAATTGGCAAAAGGAGCTACTTGGTGGTAGTGCAAACTATAGTAATTTTCAAGGGGTTTATTCCGGAGGAACAGTCAATGATCAGTATCGACTAAGTGGGACATATCAGAAAGAAACCACAATTTTCAAGCATCTACCACACCTAGGCAATGAAAAAGGCTCGTTGCAGTTGAGTGTAAATCATATTGATAATGCGCAGAAATTTAAATTAAACTTCAATGCTAGCTATATGGCGGATGTAAATATTCTTCCAACCCTAGATCCAACAAGCGCAGCTCTTTCGCTATCACCTAACGCCCCAACAATTTTTAATGCAGACGGAACCCTTAACTGGCAACCAAGTATCTCTGGTTTGTCAACCTGGAATAACCCCCTAGCACAAAATTTATATAATAAAAATAGCATAATAACGAAAAACTTAATAGGCGGTTTAACTTTAGGGTATCTAATCACAAAAGGTTTAAACATCTCTTCACAATTTAGTTATGGTAATATCCAAATGGACGAACTTAGAACTTTTGCACTTGCCGGAATCGCTCCTGAATATCGACCAAACGAAACTGGCAATTCTTCATTTTCTAACGGTAACGTTTCATCATGGCATATCGAGCCCAAAGCTACCTATCAGAGTATCATTGGTAAGGCAAAGCTCGATTTATTGTTAGGAATAACATTTCAACATCGAAACCAAAATCAACAGGTTATTAGAGGTCTGGGATATACAAATGATTTGTTACTCGAAGACTTAGGAGCAGCGGGATCGTTGCTTAATCAGGGTACCATAATGAGCAAATACAGATATAATGCACTTTTTGGAAGACTTCAATACAATTGGGATGATAAATACTTAATCAGTTTCAATGGAAGGCGGGATGGAAGCTCCAGATTTGGTAGCAATCATACTTTTCACAATTTTTGGAGTTCTGCTGGTTCATGGATATTTTCTTCTGAGAAATTTGTGAAGAATTTAACCCCAATCTTCAGTTTCGGTAAGTTAAGCATCAGTTATGGTACTACTGGAAATGATAATATTGGAGACTATCAATTTTTGAATCAATATTCCTCAGCATCTAATCCCGTGAATTACCAAAATATCATTGGTTTGGTGCCAAATGGATTACCAAATCCAGACCTTCAATGGGAGGAAACCCAAAAATTACAGTATGCCTTGGACTTGGGATTTCTTGATGATAAGTTACTATTAAACATCAATTATTTTCAAAATCGAACTTCAAATCAATTACTAGCATATGCTTTGCCATCTATTGCTGGTTTTCAAAGTTATACCGCCAACCTGGATGCAGTAGTGCAAAATTCAGGCTTTGAGTTTGCTACGAATTTTAAAGTGTTAAATAAAAATAATTTCAGATGGAAAGTTGGTTTTAATGCATCGATATTACGTAATAAACTTCTAAGTTTTCCTGGTTTATCAACATCATCCTACGCAAATACATTTCAAGAGGGCAAATCAATATCTATAGGTCGCTATTACCAATTTGCTGGAGTAAATCCGCAAAATGGTTTGTATCAATTTCTGACTGCAGATGGGACTTTGACTTCCAATCCTGCATTCCCAAAGGATCTTATGCTCTACCGTGATTATGTTAACATACCAACATTTTTCGGGGGAATTACAAATACGATGGATTTTGGAAATTTACACTTAAATTTTCTCTTCTCTTTTACTAAAAAAACAACTACAAATTCTCTTTTGGGGAATAGATATCCTGGATATGGCTTAACGAATCAGCCATCTTATGTTGCTGGCTCGTACTGGAAATCAGTTGGAGATAGATCGAACTTGCAAGTGCTGACAGCAAATTTTAGTTATCCAGGAGCACTAATTGCACAAATTAGAGCATATCAAAGTGATGCTATAATTTCAGATGCATCATACATTCAATTGAGAAATATTTCCCTTTCCTACGATTTTTCTACAACTTTTATTAAGAAAATTGGACTTTCCAATTTTTCAATCTTTTTAAACGCAGAGAATTTGTTCAAAATTACTGGTTACAGGGGTTATGATCCTGAAGTCTCAGGTCCGTCTACACTTGCCCCACTCAGAATCATTGCAGGTGGATTGAGAGTAAAATTATAAACAGAAACAAACATGTAGAACTATGAAAAAAATAATTTATCAAGAAAAAAAAATGGGAAATAATTCAAATGTTTACCCAGGTTTAATTTCTACCATAATATTTCTAATCATCACATTATTAAGTTGCAGAAAATTTGTAGAGGTTCCAGCTCCACTAAATAGCATAAATGCCAATAATGTCTTCGAGAATGATAAAACTGCAATCCAGGCGCTTACCAGCGTTTATGCCTCGATGGCAGACGATAATGCACGATTTCTCGAACAATCTTATTCCAGTATATTTTTATTTGGAGGATTGTCTGCTGATGAGTTTACATTATATGATAAAAACTATCCATTATATTCTGCTTATTACAGAAATGCGTTATCGCAGGGTTCAAATGGAGTTCTGGTGGGCTCAACTTTTTGGTCAGGAACATTTTCACTTATTTTCAGAATTAATTCCACAGTTGAGGGTTTGGAAAAAAGTACTGGTTTAAGTCCTATTGTAAAAAGACAATTACAAGGAGAAGCTTTATTCCTTAGGGCTTACAGTTATTTTTTGTTAGTCAATCTTTATGGGGATACACCAATCTCACTAACAACAGATCCCGCAAAGAATCGGTTATTAGCCAGATCCCCTAAAGCAGATGTTTACACTCAGATAGTAAACGATCTTTTACAAAGTCAACAACTATTGAGTGATAACTATCTTGACGCTGATTTGAAATCCTCGAAAAATTCCACAGGGAGAGTTAGACCAACCAAATGGGCAGCAACAGCTCTCCTATCACGGGCGTATCTATATATGGGTCGTTATCCTGATGCCATTATTCAATCCGAGTCCGTGATAAATAACTCCAGTTTATTTAAACTGGAACCCTTGAATAGCGTTTTTTTAAACAAAAGTTTAGAAACAATTTGGTGCCTGCAGCCAATAGTAGCAGGCGGTGGCTCTGGGTACAATACCGGAGAAAGTTCAATTTTCATACTTTCTGCGAATGGGCCAACATCTTCATCTACAATAGGGATTGGTTCTACACCATTTTACCTTAGTGACTCAATTCTTGGCGCATTTGAACCTGGAGATGCAAGAAGAAGTGATTGGATAGGTAAAATTACAGCAAATGGCATAGACTATTTCTTTCCCTATAAATATAAAGCTCCTAAGAGTCAAACAGCAAATACAGAGTCGCAGGTTTTGTTTCGTCTAGCGGAGCAATATCTTATAAGAGCCGAAGCAAAGGCTAGACATGCTGATCTTTCTGGAGCTTTGAGTGATTTAAATGTTTTAAGATCACGTGCGAGGGCGACACCGTCGGTATTAGTACCAAATCCATTGCCAAATCTTATTGTAGGAATGAGTCTGATAGACGTCTTAAAAGCAATCGAACATGAAAGGCAAATAGAATTATTTGCGGAAAATGGACATCGGTGGTTTGATTTGAAACGTACTCCAGGCTTCACCAATCCCCAAATTTCAAGAGCGGACGAAATAATGCCCACAATTACGAGCAATAAAGGTGGTATTTGGAATTCGAATTGGAAACTTTATCCATTGCCTTCTGCTGATCTCTTTGCAGATCCAAATCTAATCAATACCCAAAATCCTGGCTACTGATATTATTGACAAAAATTATTTGAAAGGGGAGGATTTCCTTTCATGACATATTAGTTTTTTAGACAAGTAGCTACTTGATCAGTGGAAACATATTTTAATCAGAATGAAAATTAAATTAATTTTATTATTACTGCTCTCTGCAAACCAGATCGCGACTGCACAAGGCATCGAATTCGTAGCTAAGGAATCCTTCGAACTGCTATTAAATCAAGCTAAAGAACAGAATAAATTTATACTTATTGATTGCTATACTACATGGTGCGTACCATGCATTAAGATGGATGAGGAAGTGTATAGTAATGTGCTATCAGGTAACTTGACCAAAAATAAATTTATATCAGTTAAAGTACAAATGGATCGCAATCCAAGGGATAAGAAGCCTATCAGGGATTGGTATGGAGAAGCGGAGAAAATTGCAAATAGATTTTACGTCAATGCTTTCCCAACCTTAATTATTCTCGATCCTACCGGTAAAATGATTGGGAAAAGTGTAGGCATGATAAGCTTAAAAGATTTTGAACAATTTTGTTTGAATGCCCAAGAACCCAAAAAACGGTTTGATTTTATGTATGCTCTTTATTTAAAAAACCAAATTCCCCTGGAAGATTATTATTCATTAGCTGACAAAGCGTTCGAACTTGGGAAAATAGATATTGGTTGGGAAATAAGGAAAAAGTACAAAGGCGAATACCTAGATAAATTACCCTACGAGAAACTATTAACAGAAGAGCATTTGAAATACTTTGATCTTGTTCCAGAGTTGATATCATCTTCTGACAGGGTTTACCGGTTATGCGTAATCCAGCCAGCCACGATTGATACGATTATACCGGGCCTTTCAACGAAACTAATTAATACAACCTGTTTGAGAGAAAATTTTCAAAATATCCTTTTTGATAATAGAAAATCCAAATACAAAGTTCTTGATTGGAAAATGATAGAGAGACGTTTTTTAAAAAAATATCCATTGTCTGGTGGATTAAAATTATTCCTTGAAAGTAAAATATCATATTATAAAGAAACTAAAGATTGGCAAAATTTTGCAGGTACTGTTGATGAACTGATTAACCGTTGCCCCGAATACATAAAGGATAAATTTTCATTGTATTATGGACTAAATAACTTCGCTTGGTACGGCATTTTTTTAAATTCTAACGATCCTGGTTTATTAAGAAGAGCAATTGGGTGGCAAAACATAATTATTGCAAAGTTACCACTCAACGAGATGATTGACACTAAAGCAAATCTATTGTATAAATTGGGGAAAATTAATAAAGCAATTCGACTTGAAAAAAAAATTGTCAACCTTTTGGCCGCAAAATCTGGGAAATCTCCAAAAGAAGTTGGAGGAATTTTTTATCAAACCCTCATGAAAATGGAGCAAGGATTGTCAACCTGGGAATAAACACAATTTATCTATGAAGTTACAATCACAATATCTCCATACTTTGTTTTGGGTGTTAATGAGTGTCGTATCACACAGTCAAACAATACATAAAACCAATTTAGATGACAACAGTATTTCCACTTGGTGCAGATTCAGTGAAGAAGCTGTTATCTCAAATGACGCAAGGTATGTTGCGTACTCTAAAGTGATTGGAGAAGGTCACACTTCTAAAATAATATGGCATTTTAAGGACCTGAAAACGAATTGGGAAATAAGTATCGATAATCCGCAAACTGTGCCAAATTTTTCGGATGATAGTAAATCAATATACTTTAAATCCAAAGACGATAAGTTATTGTACCTTACTTTAGGTACATCTACATTTACTGATTTTGGAAATGTAAAATCGTACCGATTGGTAAAATTCAGAAACAAGCAAGAACTTTTCAGTCTGACAGCAGACAGTGTCCTTAGAATAAACCATAGCCAAAAAGCAAAAGGCTTGACATTTGAGAGAACTGCTAGATATGAGTTTTCAAAAAATCTATCAAAACTGTTCGTCTTCCAAAATGACGGCAAAGGCACATCAATTGTGATACTTGATTTAGCAAGCGGGAAACAAGAGCAAATATTTAAAGGCTTAGTTGTCACTAGTTTTTTAATGAATGGTTTGGGAAGTGAAATTGTATTCGTTTCAGGAAATATGTTGTGGCTTTGGGACTCTCAGCAACATCTCAGAGTTCTTATTGATTCGAAATTCATTTCGCAATGCATAGGCTTCAATTTAACATTAAAATCCATGAGCAACAGAGGTAACTACGTGGTCTTGAAATTATCAAAATCCCAAGTTGATTCTAACATTTTACAAAGTGGGGTTGATATCCTTAGCTCTGAAGATCCAGTCTTGAAATTAGATCCAGAAATATATCCTACAATCGAATCAAAAGAATTAATGGTCGATTTCAACAGTTCCAAAATTTTGTTTGAGACCGAAAAAAATGAATTTTTAGATCAACCTAATGACGATGGGATCACTATAGTCAGAAAAATAGATTCGGGACCGTTCAATGCAAATATTAGTAATGTTGAATCTCCATGGAATACAAAGGGCAGACATCATGACTACATTCTCAATGTGCAAACGTTAACCAAAACCGCCCTGCCTTATGGAGTTAGAGCATTTCATGAAATGTCTCCAAAGGGCTCATATATTATTAGTCAGATAAGTGATGGGGGGGACATATTCCTAACAAAATTGCAAGATCTTAAAACCGTCAATTTAACAAAGAACCTTCCAATACCTATATCAGATGACCATTGGGGGGCTACGGCTCTGATCGGTAATCGAGGAATTAAAGTTGTTGGTTGGGATTTTAATGAAGCAAATCTCCTTATAAAAGACCCGTACGACATCTGGAAAGTTGATCCTAATAACAATCAAAGATTCTTTAATATTACCAGTTTTGTCGGGAGAGAAACGAAGACGGTTTTCGATTTCTTTGCAAATTTTAACTCAAAACAACGTTTTTCTGATAACGAAATTTTTTGCACTTATTTAAGTGAAAAAAATTTAGATAACGGTTTTGTTAGAGTTGACCTTGCTGGAAAGGTGAAGCCCGTTCTGCTAGCTGGTGGGAAATATATTTACCATCAATCGAATTATAAGAACATTAATAACATGCCCCCAATTAAAGCAAGAGATAAGAATGTTTGGTTGGTGGCTCGTATGAGTGCCAAAGAATCAAATAACCTTTTTTGGACTAAGGATTTTAAAGCCTTCAATCGAGTAAGCAATATACATCCTGAACGTAACACCGTTTGGCTAGAAAATGAACTAATCTCTTATAAAACAGAAAGGGGCGTATCATCAGAGTATATTTTGTATAAACCGGAAAATTTTGACTCTACTTTAAAATATCCCGTTTTATTTACCTTCTATGAACAAGAGGCACTAAAATTAAACCAGTTTCCATTACCAAAACTTAGCGAAAGATACAGCTTTAATATCCCATACATGCTGAGTAAAGGGTATTTAGTATGTGTACCTAATATCTATTTTAAAATAGGTAAAACCGCTGAGAACATCGTCGATTGTGTAGAAGGCGCGGCCATTGACTTAGCAAAAAAATCATATATCGATAGCAAACATTTTGGTGTGTGTGGTGGAAGTTTTGGCGGATATGGTGTGAATTGCCTTGCTGCTTTTAGTAATAAATTTGCTGCATTAATATCTATTTCTGGAGTAAGTGAATTGATAACCTATGATGGAAGTTTTCCGAATGTACCTTCTCATATGGAGTTAGGGCAGGGTCGAATGGGAGTTAGTTTATCAACTGATCCAAAAAGATATATTGACGCATCCCCCTTGATATTTGCCAAGAATGTAAAAGATCCTATCCTAATTGTTAATACTATTACAGATTGGAATGTAAATGTAAATCAAGGCAATACATGGTTCACGGCCTTGCGTCGAGAGGGGAAACCGGCCTGGATGCTTCGATATCAAGTCAAAACACATGGCATTCCGATTCAACATCAAAGCGATTTTAGCATTCGTTGCGTTCAATTCTTTGACTATTACTTAAAAGGGTCAATATTGCCTGCATGGATGAAATAATAGCTTGCCAAAAGCTGTTCTCAATACCTTGAAGATCATGGTAACTTGATCGCTCTTGCCGCATTATTTAAATTCATGCAGGATTAGCAAGATGTACTATCTGCGGAAACTATCTGACAATTTTAAACTAGACACCAATAATACAAACCAACTTTTGAACAAAGATCAAAATCTCAAAAGCAGTTTAAATCACATTTCGAATAAATTCAACTTATTTTAGCCGAAACGTTCAACCCTCCAAGTAAACTAATAAATTCCTTAAAAAAATATTTAACTGTTTTTCAGTGGTTTATCATTTTAATTCACAAATATTTTCACATAGAATAGTTATCCTACTCACTCACAATACCCTTAGTAT
>NZ_JAVTSJ010000011.1:0-13267 GCF_032678405.1 Pedobacter aquatilis | reverse complement strand
TGCACCGGGCGTGCCTGATCCCGGCGTACCAGGGGTACCGCTTGTACCAGGCATACCCTGAACACCAACTACTCCTGCGTCACCTTTATCACCTTTTGCCCCGTTGATGTTAGTCCAGGTATTGGTCGTAGGATTGTAAACCCAAGTGCCGCTGTCGTTGGTTACAATAGTAACACCTGCACCAGGTGCACCGGGCGTGCCTGAACCCGGCGTACCAGGTGTACCGCTTGTACCCGGCATACCCTGAACACCAACTACACCTGCGTCACCTTTATCTCCCTTGTCTCCTTTTGCCCCGTTAATATTTGTCCAGGTGTTGGTCGTAGGATTGTAAACCCAAGTACCACTGTCGTTGGTTACAATAGTAACACCTGCACCAGGTGCACCGGGCGTGCCTGAACCCGGCGTACCAGGTGTACCGCTTGTACCTGGCATACCCTGAACACCAACTACACCTGCGTCACCTTTATCACCTTTTGCCCCGTTGATGTTAGTCCAGGTGTTGGTTGTTGGATTGTAAACCCAGGTTCCACTGTCGTTGGTTACAATTGTAATTCCTTCGCCTGGTGCTCCTGGAGTGCCTGAACCCGGCGTACCAGGTGTACCGCTTGTACCAGGCATACCCTGAACACCAACTACACCTGCATCACCTTTATCACCTTTCGGTCCATTAATATTAGTCCATATTTGTGTTGAAGGATTATAAACCCAGGTACCACTATCATTGGTTACAATTGTAATATCTTTACCAGGTGCACCCTGGGTTCCTGAACCAGGTATACCAGGTGTTCCACTTGTGCCAGGCATCCCCTCTATACCAACTACACCTGGATCGCCTTTAGCACCTTTAACCCACTTTGTACCATCATTATAATAAATACCGGGCACAACATCAGCTTCTGTTGCTGTATTATAAACCATCATACCAGCTGTGTGAGTCGATAATGGAAAAGCATTTGTTGTGGCTTTTAGCGCAACCCTCACATGTAGAAATCCTTTATTAGAACTTTCCAGTTCTAATATTGCATCCTTATTTGGCAAATTATTACCAGTAACAGAGCCGTCTTTAACTTTCTGCTGTGCAAATGCACTAAACATAAATAAGCTTAGCCCCAAACTCAGAATTAGCTGTTTTTTCATTTAATTTAACTGTTATCATGAGCCATCTGGTTTTTACTATAATCATCAATTACCGAAATACTGTACAAACAAAAAGCAAGTCTGTTCAACTTCAATACTTATACATAAGTACAGCAAAAATGTATTATTAAAAATACAAAATATAAATTTTGGTAGTTTTCCCTGGTTTAATAAAAACGATTTGGTAATCTGCCATAGCCAAAGATCAATCCATATTGAAATATGGCTTTATAGCTAAAAAAGAAGGGTATATGTGACTAAAAGCGGGGTTTTTAATCAACAGTTAATAAAGAAAATTATATTTCGGGGAAAAAAGTACCCAAACAGTTTTGTTTTTTAAGGGATAAAATATAAAGAATTTTAAAAAATAAATTTCCTAAAATTTAAAGATAGATAATTAATAAAAAAGGGGTACGATGAACATTCATTAATGATGTTAATCGTACCCCTTATCCAGGGATTAAACATTGTTTTTACAATAACCCGTAAAGCCCGTGCGCATATTGTCTTAAAGAAGCTGAAACAGATTGCATTTTCTCTGGCGCAGGTCCTTTAACCTTATAAGCTTCAGGATGCAATTCCATCATTACATCTTCTTTATTTGATGAAAGTTTTTTGTGAGTGAGCGTATCGTTCTGGATTTCGTCGGTTTTTAAGGGTGCCATGTTACATCGTTTTTATAATGACATAACATGGCCGACTGAGAAAAGTTTTCCGGCTTTGAAAAGAAAAATCGATTTGACTTTAAATCTACAATTTTACTCTTCCAGTGAAGAAATCCAGTTCTCGGTCTGTGAATTTTTTACAGATGTTGATGATGCTGTTATTTTTAAAATACCACCAGCAAAAATATCATCTTGAGTAATGTAATTTTTATTAAATGGTTTTCCATTTAAAGTAACAGCTTTAATGTATTTATTTTTCATGCTGAAATTTTCTGTTTCAATTTTAAATGTTCTTCCTTTTGCTAGCTGATATGTAAGCGAAGGGAATAAGGGAACATTTAAATAATAAACTGGCCAACCGACACAAGCTGGAGAAAACCCACTTGCTGCAAAGATATACCATGCACTCATCGCCCCTGCATCGTCGTCCATAGTTCGCAGGTAAGCATGAGGCTGGTTTCTGTATATCTTCCCAATATAACTGCCGATACCCCTGCTGTTGTCATTGAAATAATTCTGGATAACCGTATCGGCCGCTAGCTGGTGCATCCAATACTGTGATTTATATCCTTGTTTGGTAACATTGTACATTAAGGGCACCTGTAAATCAGGTTCGTTGGCGTGATTGTATAAGTCCCTGTCAAAAAACTCGTCAAGCTTGGCAAGATATGCTTCTTCACCCCCGTCCAGCGCAATTAGTCCTTTGAAATCATAAGGAACAAACCACCTATATTGCCAGATGGTGCCCTGATATAAACCTCTAGCCTGCATCCTGTCCACATCAGGTTTACTCATATCCTTAAAATCCTTGTTCCAATAGGTTTTATATTCCAGCGCCTTTTTCAGGTAAACATCTGATTTGTTCTTGTTTTTTAAGATTTTGAATATTTCTGATAACGCCCAATTATCATAGCTTGATTCCAAAGCCTTATCGGGTGATTTGTAATCAAGGCCATCTACTTCTTTTGTTACAGAATCTATGATTTTGTTGAAATCTACCTTATAACCTTTTCGGTAAGCATCAAGCAAAACGACAATCGCATGTTCGGTTCTTACGGTGTTAGATGGTTCAGTTTGTGTAGCGTAATCTTTCTTGCCGGAATTATATAAATCTGCAATTGAATTGGTAATCCCCTGGAAACGATCTGGTGTAATTAAAGATAGTAACGGAAGCTGCGTGCGGTAATTATCCCAGATTGCCCAGCCATTATAGCGGATTTCTTTATCCTTCTGTAATTCACCTTTCGTATTTCGGTATTGCCCATCCGCCTCTGAAATTACATATGGCGATTGCATGGTACGGTATAACAAAGAGTAAAATAACTTTGCACTCTCCAGATCGCCATCAACAGCAATTTTACTTAAATGTGTATTCCAATCATTGCTGCTCTGCGTTTTTAATTTATCAAAGCCCATTTTGTTGATATTGGCCTTTGCAGCCGTTACGCTTACAGCTGAAAATGCAATATTTACGCCCGCTTGCGTCGAGCTACTGTTCAGTAAAGCAACCAGCTTATGATTAGCCTCATCTTTCCAACCATTGCCTCCCTCCAATTCTAAATAATAGTATAATTTGTACTTACCAACGCTGCAGGTCGTTTTCGAAACTATCCATCCACTTACTGTATTTCCATTTACTTCATGTTCTTCCGAAACAAAAGCACCGTTGAAAGCATAACTTAAATCCAGGTAGAATCCTTTTTCTCCTTTTGGAAACTGGTAGGCATGTTTTCCTGCATTACCCAAAACAGCCAGCTGTACTTTGATCTTATTTTCGAAGCCGACTTCGTAATAACCAGGCCCGGCTTTTTCCGAGGATTTAAGCAAAGTGGATTTAGCCGGATCGTTGCCCATAAAAGGTTTAATCAGGATATTTCCACCAGAACCCTGGCAACCTACACCTTCAAAACGGTTGTGTGTAAATCCAACGAATTTCTTTGCTAAATACTCATAGCCCGTGTGCGTTTTCGGATAAGTCTGTGGTCCGATACTTAGCATACTGAAAGGATAAGAAGCAGCTGGTGACATTTGGCCATGATCGGCCGATGAACCTAAAAATACATTGACTAAATCAACCGGTCTTGAATTCTTGATTGAAAAAAATGTGCTTTTATTTTGAGCTAAAACGTTTAAGCAAATAAAAAACGAACAAAAGATTAAAACTTTCTTCACTGGAATGGATTTGATGGTTTACGAATAGAAGCGCCTAAATTATACATTTTAAAATTAACTAAAGGTTATGTTTTAGCTTCTTTACATGTATTATCAAACCACAAAAAAAGTCCCGATTTTCACCGGGACTTTATATATTATTTTAGCTTTAAGTTATTTTATGGCTACTGGTACTGAGATTTTATCCCAATCCATGGTGAAACCACTTTTATTAACTTTATAAACCAGGGTTTCCTGTCTTGCTTTTAAAGCCTTTGTTTTAACCTCAACACGTAAAGCATCTTTAGCCTCTTCATATTTAAATGCCCCCCATTGTTTCGGCTCTTTGTTGAAAATTGCTGTCCAGGTTCCACTTTCTTTAGGAATTAAAAAGAAACTGTATTTACCTGCAGGCAATGATTTACCCTGAACAATAATATCTTTATCTGTTTCGAAAGTGGTGGCCTCATTTGCTCCCGCACGCCAAACTTTGTCATAAGCTTCAAGGCCACCCCAGATTTTACGTCCTTTAACTGAAGGACTGCTGTAAGCGATGGTGATTGTAGCATCTTTAATTTTACCTGTAGCGGTAGCTGGCGGGCTTGCAGGTTTCTTAGCTTCCTGAGCCATAGCACTAACTGAAACTGTAATTGCAGTTAATAATAGGGTAACTGATTTAATCATTGATTTCATAGTATTATGTTATTTGAGTTGTTGTTTTAATGTTACGAATTTAAGGCTTTAGTACGATAAAACAATGTACCAATTGCCGAAAAAAGAATTACCGCGGCTGCTCCAATAACATTAAGCCAAAGGAACGAAACGATATCGAACTTATAAACGATGATAACCGCAATTTCTGATAGTATTGCTGAAATAAATACGTTTTGCCCATCAATTTTCTTGTAATAGAATGCAACCAGGAAAATCCCCAAAATGGGACCATAAAACAATGAGCCCAGGACATTTACCACTTCGATCAGTGACCCCATCTGTGTAGCAAACATGGCAACGGCAATAGAAAAAATACCCCAGGCGAGGGTATGTAGCCTGCTATATTTTAATTCAGTTGCTTCATCAGGAATCTTTTTATTAAACAGCAAATGAACGTCTTTCAGCGAACAGGCAGCCAAAGAGTTTAATGCTGCAGAAATAGAACCCCAGCTGGCCAGAAAAATTACCGCAAAAAGTAACCCGATCATACCGGGTGGCAATGTATTTTTCACATAATAGAGAAAGATATAGTTGGTATCCGTTTTTTCAGCATTCCTATCTGCATCACCAATGGCCTGCTCTACCCGCTGATGCAAATCCTTGATTTTTGACTGCGTAACTTTAAAAGACTCGACCGCTAAGTTCAGCACTGGCGAGTTAAGCTCCTTTTCTTTCAACATCTTTTTCGAGTTGGAATTGAATTCCTCCTGTAAAAGATGATGCTCCTTTTCAAATGCACTTGCCTGCTGTGGTCTTACCTCTTTAAGATGTTGATAAGAACGTTCATTAAAATAAATTGGTGCCGGTTTTAGCGAAAAGAAGGCAAAAAGTAAGGCCCCGATCAATAAAATGGCAAATTGCATTGGAATTTTAACAAGTCCGTTTAAAAGCAAACCCATTTTTGCATTGGTATTATCTTTTGCGGTAATATACCTCCCTACCTGACTCTGGTCAGTACCGAAATAAGAAAGTGCCAGAAAAAAACCGCCGATTAATCCACTCCAGATATTATACTTATCCTTCCAGTTAAATTCAGTCGTGATCACATTTAATTTTCCCGATTTACCTGCAAGGAAAAGTGCATCTTTAAAATGAACACCCGAAGGCATATTGGCAATTAACAGGTATCCGGCAAAAGCCATCGTACCCAGGATAATCAAAAATTGTAATTTCTGTGTATGAGCGATTGCCTTGGCACCACCAATATAGGTATAGATTAATAAAATACCCCCAGTCAGCACATTGGTTAGGTAAATATTCCAGTTCAGTACACTTGATAAAATGATGCTCGGCGCATAAATGCTTATACCGGTAGATAATCCCCTTGAAAAGAGGAAAAGTAATGAGGTAAGTACCCTCGTTTTCTTATCAAAGCGATTTTCCAGGTATTCATAAGCGGTATAAACATTTAACTTCTGAAAAATGGGAATGAAGGTAATACAAATCACAATCATGGCCAAAGGAAGACCAAAATAGTACTGAACAAAGCGCATTCCATCGGTATAAGCCTGCCCTGGAGCCGAAAGAAAAGTAATTGCACTTGCCTGGGTTGCCATAATACCTAATAACACGATATACCAGGGCATCTGGTTATCAGCCTTCAGGTATGACGCATTATTTTTTTGTCCACGACCGATAAAGATACCGTAAATAACCACTGCAATAAGCGTGATCAGGAGTACTGCCCAGTCGATATTGCTCATGCCCAGATTTTAGTGAACAGATAGTAAAATAAGATCTGGAATATCAAGGCAATGGCCAGTAAAATATACCAGGTATTCCAGTTTTTTAATTGCTTATTCATTAGTTCGGCTGTGCGGATAAAAAGTTTAGAAATAACCTTGCTGCTCCAACGTTTCCGGCTGGTAACTGTCTGAAAAATGCCAGTGGCGTATAAATAAAATTGCCTTTACCGTACTTTGCATATAGTGTTGAACCTTGCAAAGGCTCTTCATCGGTATCATGCATTTCAAAAAGTGGCTCATATTCTTTACTCCATTTATCAGGGAAATAAGCACCTCGTTCCTGCACCCAGCCTTTGAAATCTTCTGTGGTAATTTTGTTCGGAAAATTAAGTAGCTTATGGTCTGGTTTCAGAAATTTAACTTCCGCATTTTCTTCAGTGATTCGCTTATTTGCGATATTAAACCCATACATACCCAGTTTGTCAACGGTAGCATCCTGATTGGTATTGTATTGCATAATCAGGTTTCCGCCTGCCTTAACGTAAGACCATAAAAAAGGCAACCACCGACCCAATTTCTTTTCAGTATTATTGGCACGAACACCCAGTATAATGGCATCGTATTGTGATAGTTTATTCTGACTTCCATTTGCACCGGATTCGTCTACATAGCCATAAAAATCCTCATCCTTTAATACGTCAACCTGAATTCCGGCAATGCGTAAAAATTCCGGAATGAAATCCCCCGCCCCTTCAACATATCCAACTTTTTTCACCCTTGCCTGAATATCTCCTTTCATCACAATTGCAGTAGCTGGCGCAAAATATTGTAAGGAAGGTAAATGCGGATATTGAATCAAAACCTGTTTTTTATCATAGGTTTTTCCATCAGCTACATAGTTTGCTTCCAGCTGTAAACGGTTTACGTTAATAGCAGCAAGTTTAGCTTTTGGTATGGTATAATCAATGGTAATATCCTTTACATTTATGGAGGTAAAGTCAGCGCCGTATAAAAGCGATCCATTGTACATCAGATTTACCTTTCCATTGCTGAATTGCTTATTTGTATTAACCTTGAAATTCAGGCTTACGCGTAAATCTTCATTATTTTTAACCAAATAAACTGGTTGTGTAAATTTTAACTCTAGCGCCGGCACAATCCGTAATGCTTCAACCACATCTCCACGAACCGGATCAAGCTTTTTAAAAGATAAAGGCAAGGCAACCTGAAACTTTTCCTCACCAATTTTTAGGGAGAGTAAAACATTTAGCGGTGACTTTGCTTCCGGCAGGCCAATTAAGGTATCGTTAGCGACAGAAAAGGTTGCGGCATTTTTTGCCGGCTTTGCCAACCAGTAAGGCTCTGATAAGGCAGCATCAGTAGGAATCTGCATTCTATGCTCAATGGTTATCAAAGAATCTCCTGAGAGCTTTTTATTAAAACGTTCTGTATCACTTAACCAATTAACACTTTCAAGGGTGACAGCATTTGCAGACCTTGATATGAGGTTCAACCTGAAATTATAATTATCTCCCGCAACAGCTTCTGCCTGGTTTGTCACAACCTCTCCCATAAATCCTGAGCAACTTAAAATAATGTTATCTATAGCATCAAGTTTATCTCTTCTTAAATTGTGATCTTTTAAAGCGCTTATCTTTTTACGTAAAGAAAGCAGTGATGGCAAACTCAACTCCGGTTTGCTAAAGTTAAATGATGAAATAATTTTGTCAATTGATTCCTCAATTGATAAATCACCTTTGGCTTTCCAGGTTTGATTAAGCCCATCGAAAAGAGAAGATTTTGCAGCTTCACCTGCAACAAGTGTGAAATATTCAGTCCTGATACCTGCTACAGATTGCGTTCCCGCACCCTGGCTCTTATGTAAGCTTCTGCTCAAGCCAGCAAGCTCTCCATACCCCATGCCCAGCTGTGCATCGTACTGACCAACGGTAATTTTAAGTTGATTTTCTGCAGTTGTATTTACAGCGCCAAAGCGGAAAGTATTCCATAGTAATCGCTTAGGTTGCCAGGTATTGACATACTTCAATTGTTCAGGAAACATTTTTCTATCGGCCGCTGCTTTAAAGGCCTTTTCGGCTACCACTGCTGAAGCTGCATGCTGGCCATGGCCTGCCGCAGCGGTTGGTGGGAAACGACAAATAATCACATCAGGTCTGAACTTACGGATTACCCATACCACATCTGCTGTGATGCTATCGGCATCCCACTGCTTAAAAGTATCTTTTGTGTTTTTAGAGAAACCAAAATCAATTGCCCTGGTAAAAAACTGCTGCGCCCCATCAAGCTTCCTTGCTTCTAATAGCTCGTGGGTCCTGATTAAACCCAGGGCAGCTCCTTGCTCAGTGCCTAAAAGATTCTGTCCACCATCACCTCTGGTTAAAGAAAGGTAACCGGTTTCGACGTTTTGCTCATTCACCAGCCAGGATAGTAAGCCTGTATTCTCATCATCAGGATGCGCGGCAAGGTATAAAACTTTGGGTAAGTGTTTCAGGGTTTTAAGTTCCCGGTAAATTTCCGACGATTTGGATGGGCGAACCTGCTGGGCCGAACAAAAAACCGCAAAAAACCCTAAAATGAATATTATGGTTAGTCGCTTAAACATAGAATTTGCTTTGTGTTGTTCCAAAGATGCTAAAATGCTTTTATTTTGCAGCTGAGGAAACGAAAAAGGTACAATTAATTCGCCTGAGGAATTACCTAGGATTTTAGCAGACTAGTAAAATTAAAATCCAAAAATGGCGTTATTCTTTACCGTTTCTCTTTTAGCTTTATTTATTATCTTTCGAAAAAAATTAAACATGCAGAAAAGCTTTCTAACCATTTTACTATCTCTTTTTTCAATTTCAATATTTGCACAGCAAAATTATTTCCAGCAGAATTTAAGTTACAATATTGATGTCAGTTTGAATGATAAAGACAAATCTTTAAAAGGATTTGAAACAATAGTTTATAAAAACAACGCTCCTTCTAACCTCGATTTTATTTGGTTCCACATCTGGCCGAATGCTTATAAAAATGAATCGACAGCGCTTTTTAAGCAAATCAACAGCGATACTTCAAGAAAAGAGAAACTTAAAAATGTTACCTACGGCAGCATTGACGGTTTAAATTTTAAAGTAAATGGCAAAGTTGCCAAAACTGAAGCGCACCCAAATCCGGAGTATATCGATATTATAAAAGTATTGCTACCCTCAACACTTAAACCCGGTGATTCAATTAGCATAACAACTGATTTTAATGTAAAACTGCCTAGCTATTTCTCGCGTTCAGGTTATGCAGAAACTGAATTTATGGTTACCCAATGGTATCCGAAACCTGCTGTTTTTGACAAAGATGGCTGGCATGAATTCCCTTATCTGGACATGGGTGAATTTTACAGTGAATATGCTAATTACAAAGTAAATATCACGCTACCTTCTGGTTATGTAGTTGGTGCTACCGGTGTTTTGCAAAATGCAGATGAACTCGCAGCTTATAAAAAAATCGGCACAAAAAATACTGCCGATAGGGGAAATAAACCAACAGTATACACCCCAATCAGTAAAACCGCTACGAAAACTTTAAGTTATGTGATGAACAATGTTCCAGACTTTGCCTGGTTTACCGATAAGGATTTGGTTATCCAATACGATACCGTAAAACTGGCATCGGGCAAAGTTGTTGATGCTTTTAGCTATTACCATAACAAGAAAAACACGCTTTGGGTAAACAGCATTGATTACATTAAAGATGCTACAAAAAAATACAGCAAATGGATTGGTGAATATGAGTATCCTGTTGTTCAAGCGATAGAAGGCCCAAAAAACAACGCAAGTGGTGGCATGGAATACCCTACAATTACCTTAATTACCAGTCCGGATGCTAAGAAAGAAACACTCGATGGCGTAATCACCCATGAGGTTGGCCATAACTGGTTTATGAGTATGCTTGGCAGTAATGAACGGATGCACACCTGGCAGGATGAGGGTTTTAATACTTTCTTCCAGTTCAGGTATGAGGCCGAAAAGTATAAATCGAATTCTATTTTTGGTGATGCAATACCTGCAAAGATTAAAGAACTATCAACCGATCAATTTTTAAATAGCATTTACGGCGCACTCTCAAATGTCCCAATGGAATCGGCAATTGAAACACCTGCAGCTGATTTTAAAACTTCAGAAGAGTATGGTTTAATTTCGTATGCGAAAACAGCTTTATGGCTTTATATTCTGGAGTCGCAGATAGGCCAGGAAAAATTCGACAAAGCTTTTCAGTCTTATTTTAGCGAATGGAAAAACAGGCATCCAACGCCTGCAGATTTTAAGGCATCCATGGAGAAATCGCTGGGCGTAAACCTTGATAAATATTTTGAATTGCTTAACCAGAAAGGTAAGTTCTAAAGCGTTTATTCTATTATTATGAAAAGTCTCAGCAAATTTTGCTGAGACTTTTTTGTTTAAGCCTATGCAACAAAATTGTGGCAAAAACAAAACACCTTACTTATCTTATTAATTATTAAAACCTTAACTTTAAGTCAAATTCAATGCTCCATGAATTCTGAAGCCCTATTTTTAAGCACGCCGCAACTATTAGACATATTTAACCTTACACCTACAGCTACTGCAATCCACATTGGTGAAGATGCAAAAATCCAGGTAGCTAACGATGCCATGCTTGGCATATGGGGTAAAACACGAGAAGCTGTTATTGGTAAATCCTTGGCAGACGCACTTCCTGAATTAAAAGACCAGCCGTTTATAGAAATGTTTAAGAAAGTATGGCATGAGGGTCTTGTTATTTCAGGAAATGACACAGCTGCCGACTTACTAATCGGCGGCATGCTAAAAACATTTTACTTTGATTTTGAATACCGTGCTGTAAAAAATCCTGAAGGGAAAACGATTTGTATCCTGCACACCGCTATTGATGTAACTGAAAGGGTTTTGAATCAGGAAAAACTCCGAACCGCTTCTGAAAAAGAACAGGCTCTGGAACGTGAACAGTTGCTTAATGAAGAACTGGCTGCAACAATTGATGAACTGGAAGCCACTAATGAGCGGTTAAAAATCACCAATGAAGAGCTTGATTATGCCAAAGAAAACCTTACAATGCTGAATAATGAACTGGAGGAAAGGGTTGAGGAAAGGGTAAAAGAATTATCAGACAGCGAAGAAAGGTTACTCCAGGCGATTGACACAGGTAAAATGGGAACCTGGAGTATCAACCCCGAAACCCTGAAGGTAACCATGTCGGATTTTGTGCGGGATATGCTCGGGCTGCCTGAAGACAGGGAACCTGAAATGACGCAAATTCTGGCTTCTATCCATCCTGAATACCACGAAGTGCTACTAAGCGTTTTAGAAAAAGCGATAAAAAATCACGAGCCTAGTGATAATGAATATCCTGTTACTAATTTAAAAACAGGCGTAGTTAAATGGGTTAAAGCTACCGGCAGAATTTTTACAAATAGAAATGGGGAGGCTACTGAATATTCCGGCCTTTTTATGGATATAACCGACAGAAAACTGGAAGAGTTAAGGAAAAACGATTTTATCGGCATGGTTAGCCATGAGCTTAAAACGCCATTAACGGCTTTGAATGGCTTCGTTCAGGTATTACAGCATAAGGCAGACAAATCAGAAGATAACTTTGCGACCTCTGCACTTGGAAAAGCCTATAGCCAGATTAAGAAGATGACGGGCATGATTAACGGCTTCTTAAACGTTTCAAGGCTTGAATCAGGTAAACTTCATATAGAAAAGAAAAAGTTCGATTTAGCAAAGCTCTTTAATGAAGTTGTAGAAGATGTAAATGTATTGCACAGTTCTCATGTTATTAATCTTAATATTGATAAAGCGGTACAGGTTCATGCAGACCGGGATAAAATAGGTAATGTGCTATCAAACCTCATCAACAATGCCATTAAATATTCTCCTGGAGGAGGGAATGTAGATGTAAACTGTACGTCAGTAAATGAGCAGGTGGTTTGCAGGGTAAAAGACTATGGTATCGGCATCAGCGAAGAAGATAAAGAAAAACTATTTGACCGTTATTATCGCGTAGCGGGAAACCCTACCATCGCTGGCTTTGGATTAGGCTTATACCTTTGTGCTGAAATCATTCGTGGGCATAACGGCAACATCTGGGTAGACAGTATACTCAACAAGGGTTCCTCGTTTTACTTCAGCTTACCCTTACACTAAACAATATAGGGCTCCATTTCCTTATCAATACTTTTACGGAGTTCCATTAACTTAATAGCGTAGCCGTGCATGGCTATTTCTTTTTCAGTTTTAGGTTTAAATGCTGGTATTGCCTTAGGCTGTCCATTATCGTCAACAGCTACAAAAACAATAATACAGTGTGTATTTTTAACGAAATCTGATTTACCAACAGGTTTTGAATAAGCATCAACAGCAATATGCATACTCGTTTTCCCAGTATAGATGATCCTGGCTTCCATTTTAACCAAATGTCCGATATGGACGGGTTTAAAAAATCGAATCCCACCAACATAAATGGTTACGCAATAGGAATCGCTCCACTGTAAAGCACAGGCAAAAGCGGCCTGGTCAATCCATTTCATCATCATACCTCCATGCACCTTACCACCATAATTTACGTCAGATGGTTCACTTAAAAACTGTAATTCGATATGATTTTTTGTTTTGGCCATGGTTGTTAACTCCCGCAGATTAAGATGATTTACGCAGATCATTTTGCAGACAGCAATATGCAAAAATTCTAATTTCTAACGAAACAGTTTAAAGGATTTTACCATTGCTGAACAGTTACCTCTATCATAATAGAAATCTGCGGAATTAGCGTGATGTACGGGGTACAAACACTATTTTGTTAACTCCCGCAGATTAATGTGATTTACGTAGATTATTTTGCTGATGGCGATATGCA
>NZ_JAVTSJ010000010.1:0-58911 GCF_032678405.1 Pedobacter aquatilis | reverse complement strand
AAATACTCATTTCCACTAACTAATCTGTAGAAACCCTCCAGGACTCTTCAAATAGCAGGGAGAAAGATGATCAGTTACTTAGTTTCATCCTCCGATGAAAGGCGTTGAACGATTGGGAAAAAGAAAAACGAGTGCCCATTAACCCTGACTTCCACCAATATTAAAAACTGATATTGTGTGTATTTTTGATCTCGGCCATTACGAAAGTACTATGTGCACTGCCAATACTTTCAACGGAGCCTAATTTATTAAAAACAAAGTCCTGGTAATGCTTCATATCTCGGGCATACACTTTCAGAAAGAAATCATAATCGCCGGAGATATTATAACATTCTACAACCTCCTCGATCTTGAGAATATCCTCTACAAAGCTGTTGCCCACCTTTCGGTCGTGCTGTTTAAGCCTGATATTGCAGAACACGATAAAGCCCTGGTTGAATTTTTCCGGGTCAAGCAGCGCGATATATTTCTTGATATAGCCAGTAGTTTCCAGGCGTTTTACACGCTGCACAACCGGTGATGGCGTCAAATTCACCATCGCAGCGAGTTCCTTAATGGTATGACTTGAGTCATTGCCTAATATTTTTAAGAGTTTCAGATCGATCTCATCCAATTGTTCCATAGCATAAATCACTGTTTCAGCACATAAAAGTAAGAACAAACCACATAAAAAATCACCAAATCCTTAATTTAAAGTAATTTTAGTTGAAATCATACCACATACTCCACTTTAATAACTGTTTTAGTAACTTTGGACAGAGTTTAAAACTCGTGGTTCTTTGCTTTTTCAGCAATCGGGAAAGGTTTTACTTAGCGGTGAATTAATAGGGAATCGTGTGCAAATCACGAGCTGTCGCGCAACTGTAAGTAACACAAAAGGTTTTACCAATGAATGATCACTGTGCAAACGGGAAGGCCGGTAAAAGCCGTTACAAGTCAGGATACCTGCCTTTTCTGAATTGACGATACTTCCGCGTAAAGAGGTTATTGGTCAGATTGTATAGCTTAAAGGTGCAAACCCTCATGGGTTGATCGTGCCCGTTTGTGTATACTTCTCCTCCTTAAATCCTTTCTTTTGCCTGTCGTATCCTGAATAATCAAGGACTTTTTAATGATTATTAACCATTTAAAAAGTTAAGGAAATACATGGAAAATATCCAGGACACCATCAGGAATGAATTTGTGTTCACGCTAAAGAGCACTTCTTTAGATGAAAACTATCACCCTTCAAGTCAGACACGTCTGACAACCAATTTCGCAAATCTGGCCAGAGGAGCTAACCGCCGGCAAAACTTACGTAATGCCTTAAATATGATTAATAATCGATTCAATGCACTGGCTCATGTAGATAATCCAAAAGGCGATCGTTACCATGTAGAACTCGAAATCCTCACCGTAACGATGCATATCGATGATAAGAACGGCATCAACGATCTGCCGATGATTGAGGTTTTAAAAACGAATATTTTTGACCGTAAGACTGGTCAGCAAATCGAAGGTGTTGCCGGAAATAATTTTTCTTCTTACGTGCGTGATTATGATTTCAGTGTCTTATTAATCAACTACAATAAAGACAAACCTGGTTTTACTGTTCCTGAAAATTTTGGCGATTTACACGGAAAACTTTATAAGTGCTTTGTAAATTCGGCAACTTATAAAGAGCACTTTAAGATGTCACCGATCATTTGTTTAAGCGTATCGGGCAATAAAACCTATACCCGCACGGAGTACCAGCATCCCGTTCTGGGCTTTGAGTACCAGCAGTACCAGTATTCGCTCACTGATGAATACTTCGCTAAAATGGGCCTGAAAGTTCGTTTTTTCATGCCTGCGAACGCCGTGGCGCCGATGGCTTTTTATCATTCCGGAGATCTCCTTTCTGACTATACTGATCTTGGACTGATCAGCTCAATCAGTACGATGGAGACTTTCCAGAAGATTTATCGCCCCGAAATTTACAATGCAAATTCCGTTGCCGGGAAAATCTATCAACCTAGTCTTAAACACGAAGATTATTCACTGACCCGAGTAGAGTATGACCGCGAAGAGCGCAGTCGTTTGGCTGTTGAACAGGGTAAATATGCTGAAGAGCATTTCATCAAACCTTACCGGGATGTTCTTGAGCAATGGTCTGCCAATTTCTCACTTTAATTAATACGACACATTAAAATTTTGCTATGACGAAGAAATTATTATTGCCCACCTCAATTGTTGGAAGTTTACCTAAGCCTGCCTGGCTTGCACCACCCGAAAAATTATGGTCACCATGGAAATTAGAAGGCGATCAGTTGCTTGAAGGAAAACAGGATGCCCTACGGATTACATTGCAGGAACAGGATTTGGGAGGATTGGATATCGTTTGTGATGGTGAGCAGACACGCCAACATTTCGTAACCACTTTTATCGAACATTTGAGCGGTGTAGATTTTGAAAATCGAAAAACCGTGCGAATACGTGACCGTTATGATGCGAGTGTTCCTATGGTCGTCGGCGATGTTGCCCGACAAAAAGCAGTTTTTGCTGAAGATGCCAAATTTTTGCGTAAACAAACCAATAAACCCATCAAATGGGCATTACCAGGACCATTAACGATGGTCGATACTTTGTACGATGACCATTATAAAAGTCGTGAAAAATTAGCCTGGGAATTTGCCAAAGCACTAAATGAAGAAGCTAGGGAATTGCAGGATGCCGGGGTAGACATTATCCAGTTTGATGAACCTGCATTTAACGTGTTTTTCGATGAAGTAAACGATTGGGGAATGGCAACGCTGGAAAGGGCAATTGAAGGCTTAAAGTGCGAAACTGCGGTACACGTTTGCTATGGCTATGGCATACAGGCTAATACCGATTGGAAAAAATCATTGGGCTCAGAATGGCGTCAATACGAAGAGGTTTTCCCGAAAATTCAAAAATCTAAAATTGATATTGTTTCGTTAGAATGCCACAACTCAAACGTGCCTTTAGATTTAATGGAGCTTGTTCGCGGCAAGAAAGTAATGGTCGGTGCAATTGACGTGGCAACCAACACAATAGAAACTCCTGAAGAAGTAGCCAACACGTTGCGTAAAGCCCTTAAGTTCGTAGATATCAAAAATCTTTACCCTTCTACAAATTGTGGTATGGCGCCTTTGTCAAGAGCGGTAGCACGAGGTAAGTTAAATGCTTTGAGCGCAGGCGCAGAGATCATACGCAAAGAATATGCGGTTTAGTAATATATTAAATTACATTGAAGAAGTTATTATCAATATTAAGTAAAGCAGGTTTCGACGGTTTCCTGCTCATGATAGGCATGATGATCCTGCTGGCCTATTTTTTACCGCAACCGGGTATGATCAAAGAACCTGTTTCCCTGGAGCAGATCGCTAATGCAGGCGTTTCGCTGATCTTTTTATTCTACGGCTTAAGATTGAGCGTGGAGAAATTAAAAGCCGGGCTTGTCAACTGGAAGATGCACATCATCGTCCAATTGACGACCTTTTTGTTTTTTCCGCTCATCGTTTTGGCGTCCCGACCGCTGTTCGTTGGTACCGATTTCGAAGTGCTTTGGTTGGGTATATTTTTTCTGGCAGCTTTACCATCCACCGTTTCCTCTTCTGTGGTCATGGTTTCCATCGCTAAAGGCAATATTCCGGCAGCCATATTCAATGCGAGCATTTCCAGTTTGATCGGTGTAGTGGTCACGCCACTTTGGGTTGGACTGTTCATCGCTTCTGCAACAGGCGATTTCGATGTCACCCATATCGTCATCAAGTTGGTTCTTCAAGTGTTGCTACCTGTCATCATTGGCATCAGTCTCAACGCACGTTTTGGCACCATTGCCGAAAAGTATAAGAAACAATTGAAATATTTTGACCAGGCAATCATCCTTACCATCATTTACACGTCTTTCTGCAAGTCATTCTCCGAACATTTGTTCGCAGGCTTTACCGCGCTTGAACTTGCGGGACTTGCCGCTGGGATGATAGCCTTGTTTTTTGCCGTATTCTTTTGCATCGGATTACTCAGTCGTTTGTTCGGCTTTTCAGATGAAGATCGCATCACGGTATTATTTTGTGGTTCTAAAAAGTCATTGGTACATGGTACCGTCATGTCAAAAGTGCTCTTTCAGCACAGTACCATCACCGGTATTGTATTGTTGCCACTCATGCTTTATCATGCGCTGCAATTGATTGCCGCCAGCATCATCGCTCAGGGTATGGCCCGGCGAAAAGAAGAAAAATAGTCCTATGAAGCTTTTAGAAAAAATACAGCTGGGCAATGTCAGCCTAAAAAACAGAATAGCCATGGCAGCAATGACCAGGGGCCGTACAGACAGCAATGGTATAGTGGGTGACATCACGGTAGAATACTATGCACAAAGGGCAAGTGCAGGTTTGCTGTTCAGCGAAGCCATCCGGACCAGTGAAGAGGCTACCGGCAGCCCGCTTACACCAGGTATTTTTACCGATCAGCAAATAGCAGCCTGGAAGAAGGTAACCACAGCTGTACACGACAAAGGTGGTGTGATAGTCGCCCAGCTTTGGCACACCGGCCGTATGGGACATTCTATTGACAGGAACGGCAAGCTCCCGCTTGCACCATCACCCTTGCCCATCCTGGGAATGCAACATTTTACTTCTCAGGGCAGGAAAGATTTCGAGATACCTCAGGAAATGACGATCGCGGAAATCAGGCAAACCATAAGCGACTATGGCCAGGCCGCGAAAAATGCGATAGCAGCAGGTTTCGACGGGGTTGAACTTCACGCCTGCAATGGCTATCTGCCCAACCAGTTCTTAGCTGAAAGTTCCAACCAAAGGACGGATGCTTACGGCGGCAGCATCCCCAACAAAGTCCGCTTCGTACAGGAGGTGATGCACGAATTGATCCGCGTGGTGGGTGGTGAAAAGGTGGGCATTAAAATAGCTCCTTTCCATTGCTATGGCGATATGATACTGGATGACCCTATAGCTACCTATACCTATCTGATCGAAAAACTGAACGAAATAGACTTCGCCTATGTGGAAATCATGAGGTTTAGCCCAAATTTTCCTTCGCCTGAACACTATGCGGCTGAAGACGAGATCGAGCGCTTCGGCAGGAAGATCCGCCAGACAGTTATTGCCAATGCAGGATATGATAAGGCTTCCGCCGAAGCAGAACTTGAAAAAGGCATTGCCAAACTGATCTCCTTTGGCAAGCTATACATCGCTAACCCCGACCTGCCTGAACGGTTTGAAAAAAACACCCTGCTTAGCGAGCCTGACAGGGCCACCATGTATGGTGGCGGGGAACAAGGATATATTGATTATCCATGCTGCGACGAAGAAAACGCTACACAAATAATAAATGATCAAATTTAATTAAGTGATAATGAATTTAACAGAACGTATTCAAGCTTCAGAAACACGGGTATTCAAGACCGTATTTCCCAATACCACCAACCACTATGATACGCTATTTGGTGGCACCGCCATGGCCATGATGGACGAGGTGGCTTTTATGGCCGCTACCCGTTTCAGCCGCCAGGTGATGGTGACAGTGAGCAGCGATCGCATTGATTTTAAAAAGTCAATTCCCGCTGGTACGATCATTGAATTGGTGGGCCGCGTTAAACATGTTGGTAATACCAGTATGAAAGTATCGGTTGAAATTTATGTGGAACAGATGTACGCCGAAGGACGTGATCTGGCAGTACATGGCGAATTTACTTTCGTTGCCATAGATGAACACAAGAAGTCAGTTAAAATAATTCAGTAAATACTGGCCTGTCTTACGTGCCGGAAAACCCTCAGCTTGTCACACTGGATGCACCAGAAAAACCCGGAAATATCGGTACAGGGTGATGGCATTCGTTTTTTCTCTAAGGATATATGGCTTTGGAAGTCTGGTGGCTGCAACAATCTAATCACTGCTGCTGAAACACAGGATGATTAATGCCACATAATTGCAATAATAAAGTTAACAGCCTTTACGCTGACAAGGAATCGATATTTTAGTGGCTTTTAGAGAAATACAAAAAATGTTCAGAAAACTTTATCATACACTATTATTAACGTCTTCATTCCATCTTTCGCAAGCGCAAACAGTTTTTCAATTCCAGGGTAAAGAAATCAAACCCGGCACAACAGAAAACTTTATGGTACCTGTTACATCGGGCAACGATGCTACTTTTATCCCGATTACGGTTTTCAGTGGGGCAAAGCAAGGTAAAACCATTGGTATTACCGCTGGAGTCCATGGTTATGAATATGCACCGATCCTTGGTGCCCAACGACTGACCAGATCGATCGACGCTAAGAAATTGGAAGGTGTAGTAATCCTTGTTCAGATTGCGAATTTCGAAAGCTTTAAAGGCAGATCACCTTATGTAAACCCTATTGACAAGAAAAACCTTAACAGGTCCTTTCCGGGTTCTGCCAACGGTACCCTTACCGATCAGGTAGCCCACTTCATTACCGAGCAGGTAATTGCAAAATCAGATTTTTTTCTGGATATGCATTCGGGTGATGCTCCGGAGGATCTTTATCCCTATGGTGCCTACTACAGCAACAGCAAGATGCCCGAGATTTCCAAACTCGGAAAAGAGATGGCAATTGCATTGGGCTATGAGTACCTGGTAAACTTTAACACTGATGGTAAGAAATACATGGATAAAAACGAGCTAAGTCTTTATTGCACCGCAGAGGCCTTTAAACGGGGAATCCCATCCGTAGATATAGAATGTGGTCGACTGGGCCTCATTGAAGCCAGCGCGGTGGGCAGCATTGAAAAAAGTGTACTGAACCTTCTGGCACACCTAAAGATGTTACCGAAAGAAAAAGCCCCAAATTCGTCACCAAAGCCTAAAGAGATCCTAAGCAGGTCTTACCTGTCATCAAAAAACAACGGTTTTTTCTATCCCCTGAAAAAAGCTGGCGATATTGTGAAGAAAGGCACACAACTTGGATACACTACTGATTACTTTGGAAATACCATCGAAAAATTCTACGCTGAAGAAGAAGGCCTGATCTTAATGATCCTGAGCACTCCACCAGTCAACATTAAAGAAGACGTTGTCGTAGTGGGCAAACTATAGCATTTCAATGAATTGAACAAACACTCCAAGAATTTGCCTTTCTAAGGATATTTTCATCGCTAGCCCTGATCTTTGGATCGGGGCTTATTGTTTTAGTCCTAAGCTAGCGCACGTGTGTCGCGTGTGTAAATTCTTCCATCTTGCTTCTCAACATATTCTTAGAAATTAGATATAAGAAACCCAAAATAAGGTCAGCCGCACAGTCATCCACATAGATGCCATTCCTGGATAAAACAACAATAACGCCTTTAACAGAGATCCTGTGATTAGCGAAATTCATTTCTAGCAGCTTTTTAGTTCAGAAATTAATATTTTTGATAAAGCACTGGCCACTTTAATATAAATGTCCCCAGCCTGAAAGTTACCTGCTAAATAGCTTTAAAATGGACGAATGATTAAATCCGAAATCATAAAAAAAATAGAAATGGATCCGATGTATATATTTTTTCCGGGCGACGCTTCCTTAGTGGGCCTGGTGGAGATATGTGTGTTTAACGCTGGTAGTGAGGCTGAGCAATGAAAACAGGTGCATTAATCGGCCTTGTCTTTGGCCTCCTTTGGTGGTGGGTTGGTGCTGGCGCTGTGACTGGATCAGCCGGCACAATGCTCCAGATTCTGGGCATTTTTATATTCGCCGCCACAGGCATCTGGATTGTCAGGAGGCAGGATACTCCGTCACGGCAAAAGCCGCGTTGGAATTACTACCTGATCGCTGTCATCGCAGAAGTCGTCGCCATAATGTTTTCACAAGCCTGGCTCACTGCACGGGGTTTAGGCTACCTGCTCTTTCCCACAGTTGGGCTCATCGTCGGCCTGCATTTCACCGGACTATGGTATGCCTTCGCACGCCTTCGATTTTTAATCCTTGCTACAGCAATGAGCGCTGTTAACTTGTTAGCGCTACTGCTACCCCTTTCGCCTGGAGAACGACTGTTATTATCTGGATTTGGTTCATCAGCATCGCTCCTCATTACAGTTCTGCTGCCCTGAAGGTTCCATCTTGCCCTTCTTTTCCCTTACAGGTAAACTATAGACGCTCATTTATACCTGATAAGGCTGATTAGATTTTGTTATCAAAATACCCCTTGTAAACTACTTAATACGCAATTAAATTGCGAAATGAGTTGACCATTCTTGAAGAAATCTCCAAATACCCCCCCGTCAAAAATTATAAAACTTATTGTACTTGTTTTGTTACAATTAATTGTGTTCTTTTGCGATCAATTTATAACTAGTCTAAATAAATAATATGAAAGATCGTCTACAATCAAACTTTCTCTTCGCTAAAATCATCTTTTTATTCTTAACAACTTGTATTTCGTTGACTGCTATTGCGCAGGACAAAGAAGTTGCTGCTGGAAAAATTAAAGGAACGGTCACTACAGATGACGGACAGATTGCACAAAGCGTAACCATTAAAATTAAATCATTAAAGAAAACAACGGCTACCAACTCATTGGGTGAATTTGAGTTTAAAAACATTCCCTTTGGAAAATACCTGATTGAAGCGGTAATGATTGGCTCAAACTCAGCTTCTGCAACTGTGGAAGTTTCGGTTGCTCAGCCAAGCCCTAAAGTTGAACTACAGCTGCAGTATTCTTCACAAAAACTGGATGAGGTAGTTGTAACTACCGGAGGGAATCGTTTTGCAAAAAAAGAAAGTGAAGATGTTGCCAAACTTCCCTTGAGAAACATGGAAAATCCCCAGGTATATAATGTAGTGAGTAAGGAGTTGATGAAAGAACAGATTGTAACAGATTATAACAGTGCTTTCAAAAATGTACCCGGTGCCGGTATTGCTGAGGTGCGAAATCAGGGAAGGACAACCAGCATTTCACGAGGCTTTCCCACCCCACAGGTAGTGAGAAATGGAGTAGGAAGTTTTACTTACACCACAATTGACCCTGCCAATCTGGAGCGGGTAGAAGTGATTAAAGGACCTTCTGCTACTTTATTTGGAAGTACCATATCATCTTTTGGTGGTTTGTTTAACAGGGTAACTAAAAAACCTTATGATAGTTTTGGAGGAGAAGTATCCTATTCAGGTGGAAGCTGGGATTTAAACCGACTTACTGCTGATATCAATTCGCCAATTAATGAAGAAAAAACAGCATTGATCAGAATGAATACCGCCTTACACAGCGAAAGAAGTTTTCAGGATGCAGGCTTTAATAAAAGTTACCTGATTGCACCGAGCTTCTTGTATAAGGTAAACGATAGGTTAACATTAATGATCGATGCGGAAATTAGCGGATCAAAAGGGACTTCACCAACCAGGCTACTGCCTTTGGCACCTACAAATGCTTCGCCAACCCCGGTTGCTACCAGCATCAAGGATTTGAATATCCCTTACAACCTTTCTTTCGCCAATAACACAGTATCCTATACCAGTCAGCAGTATAATATTTTCGCACAGATGAAATATAAGATTTCTGACCACTGGACTTCGCAAACTATCTTTTCAAGGACCAGGTCATCATCTGACGGGTATGTAACGCAGCTGAGGGTGCGAAGCGCAACTACTGTAAGACAGGAAGTAACCCTGCAGGATTATCCTTATTACGGAACCGATATCCAACAGAATTTTGTTGGTGATTTCAAAATTGGAACACTTAGGAACAGGGTGGTAGCAGGCTTTGATTTTTACAGTTTAAAATCAACCCGAAACGACGCTACTGTAAACATGGCTGATATCAATATAACCACCCCTGGCGCTGCTTACAACAATTTTACAGCAGCTAAAATTGCCCCAATGTTTGCCACTGCAACTTTTACCAACTTCGCAGCGAACCGTGAGAATACCTATAGCGGGTATGTTTCTGATGTGTTGAATATAACCGACAGGGTAATTGCTACTGCGGGGATTAGAATTGACCGTTATTTTAACCGTGGTACTTTTGTGCCTAGTACGGGTGTACTTTCTGGTGATTACAATCAAACCGCTTACTCGCCAAAGTTTGGTTTAATTTATCAGGCAATCAAAGATAAGGTCTCTCTTTTTGCAAACTATCAGAATGGCTTCAGCAATAATTCCGGTGCCGATTTTAGCGGAAATACTTTTAAACCAAGTTGGGCTAATCAAGCTGAAGGAGGCGTAAAACTCGACTTTAGCAAAATCAGTGCAACATTGAGCTATTATGATATTAAAGTCACCAATATTCTTATTCCCGACCTGGTAAACGGAAACTCATTTAACGTACAAGACGGTACACAAGTTAGTAAAGGTTTTGAAGGGGAGTTGATTGCCAACCCGTTTGCTGGTTTGAATATTATTGCCGGTTATACCTATAACTTCAGTAAAATTACCAATGGAAGCCAGGCATTGGACGGCTTACGTCCTACAACTGCGGGTTCGCCAAAAACAGCCAATTTATGGGTAAGTTACCGGATCGTTAGTGGAAAAGCTCAAGGCCTTGGAATAGGCTTTGGAGGAATTTATGGAAGCGAATACTACCAAACCAACGTAAACGCTACAGCTGCAGCGCCTGCATTTAAATTTAGTGTTCCTGAATATACCATTCTTGATGCTTCCGTGTTTTACGACAGGCCAAAATTCAGAATAGGTTTAAAAGTGGATAACCTGACCAATGAAAAATACTGGTCATCCCGTTTCCAGGCGCAGAACCCTACAAAAATCACCGGAAATATCGTCCTTAAGTTTTAATCAATTAACTTTGAAAGGACGCTTCTGCGGAGAATCGGTGCAAGGACTACAATGAAATCCTTGCACCGATTTTTTATCACTAACAAACATGAAAAACAAAAGAGTCAGGAAAGTTGTCAACCAGATTCATTTATGGCTGGGTCTTATTACGGGTATCATAGTCTTCGTCATCAGTATCACCGGATTTGCCTATGTTTTTGAGGAGGAAATCCGCGATTTCAATGACCGCCAATATCTGGAAGTTCCTGCACAACAAACTCCTTTTGTGGGTTTGGGAACCATTATCGATCATTTTCAGGCTCATGCTAAAGAAAAGCTGGGGTCGGTTAAACTAACACCTGGAAAATCCAACGCCACCATTCAACTGGTTACCAATAAAAAGAAAACTTATTATTTTAACCCTTACAGCGGAGAGAAGATTTACGCCAGAAAGGCTGATTGGCTGAATACTGTTCTGGAGCTTCATACTTCTTTGTTAATGGGTGAAACGGGTAAAATGATTCAAGGCTGGTCGGTGGTCATTTTCCTGATTATTCTGGTGTCAGGATTGGTTTTATGGTTTCCGTCGCAACGCCGCCTGTTGAAACAATCTTTAAAAATCAAATGGGGCGCTTCCTTTAAGCGGGTAAATTTCGATTTGCATCAGGTATTGGGTTTTTATGCTTCAATCTTTCTGATTGTCATCGCTTTGAGCGGCACTTACTTTACCTTTAGTGGCGTGAAGAAAACTGTAGCGTTTATTACTGGCTCAAAACTGAGCGAAGGGATTAAAAATAAACAGCAGGAGAACCTTCAGCTTGCTACACTTTCACAACGTTATGATTTTATTTATAACAGGTTGTCTGCTGATATGAAGGGCGCTGAGTCGGCCACGTTTTCAGTTCGCAAAAATGGGGAACTGCGTGTACGTATCATTTATCCTTACCGCTTTTCACGCAGGCAAAATACTTTTTTCTTTGATGAGCCAACAGGAAAGCTGATCAGGAGTAAGCTTTATCAAAACAACTCGGCGGCAGACTGGTACGAAGCAACCAATTATGATTTACATACCGGAAGGTTGCTGGGCTATTTAAGCAAAATCATCTGGAGCCTGGCCAGTTTAATCGGTGCATCGCTTCCGGTTACAGGTTTTATCATCTGGTGGAAGAAAAGGAAATTTTAAAACTGTTTTCCCGTCCAATTATAGATACCATAGTTTTAATTATGAGGTAGTTTTATCCTGAAATATTTTGAGTTCTAAAATAATTCGCAACTCCTGCAAATCAGCAAAAAAATACTTTGAAAATCGCCCGGCAACCTAGGTATGTGGCTTGGAAAATCTATTCAAGCTACTTTAAGTAGCCGGAGGTCGATTTATTTTATCGAAGCTTTTCGAAGATTTATTGGTAGGGAATCTAGTAATTGCTGATCTCCAGAAGATTTCCATCCGGATCCCTAAGGTATAGAGATTTTATGGGGCCATTGGCTCCTGTTCGTTCAACGAGCTCATGGTATAATAGTTTAAGGTCAGAATTTAGCCATTGCTATAATAGCGCTTCTACCGGGACTTTTGTGATGAAACAAAGGTCTGCTGAGCCTGGCCTTGCATTTGCCGCTTTGGGTTCAATCTCCTTCCCCAGTTCATGAAGATTGATTTTCTGCTCGCCGAATTTCAATGCTTTTCGGTTAGCTCCAAAGGTGATGATGGTTTTTTCAATATCCTTAACCGTGAGGACAAGGTGATCAATGCGTTCTATTTGCATGCTGTTTAGAATTGAATTATTGGGTTTTTCTTGTCGTGATAGAAAAGTACTTGCCAATGTTGTTGTTTTGCCTGAATTTCCCATTCTTTGCGCCATGCTCTCGCTTTCTTTCCTTCATAATCTGTCTTATAGGCTATCGGCAACCGGAGATAACCTTGTGTAGGTAAGTTATCTGCCCCATAAAAGGCTGTTCTCCCTTCTGAGCTCACCCAGAATACCTGGTGGTAAGGACTATGACCTCCGGTAACCTGGTATCGAATCTCAGTCGTGATGTTTCCGTTATCTTCAGTTAGCCAGACGATTTCAGCCGAATTGACCAGAAAATTTAATTTCTCCAGATCGTAGGATTTACTTTCACTTTGGCTTAAGGCATAATCATATTCCCGGCGTTGGATATAGATTTGGGCCTCGGGGAAGGTTAATTGTTGTTTACCGTTTTCTGATTGCACGAGCCCGTTTACATGGTCTTTATGTAGATGGGACAGCAGGACTTTGCTTATTGCACTAACTGAGAGCCCATCCTGCTTCAACTTTTCTGTTATTAGATGCCGGCCGTTCTCCTCCCAGCCAATTCCTGCGTCAAGTAAAATATGTTCTTCTCCGATGCTGACAAGGAAAGGTTGTATGGCCATCTTCACCTGATCGGCTGCATCGCTTTCTGTGAGCAGTTTGAATTCTTTGGTCTTACTGACGCTAAAGTCGCCTTCTTTCAGGGGTGTAATTTTCATTCTTTTTTCTTTATGCAGCGTCAATAATAATCCGGTCGATACCAAAGCGCTTAGGGATAAAATAAAGGTTTGCCAGTTGCTTGCATGAAGCAGGTAACCACTGAGACTGCCGATGATACCTGACCCAAGATAGTAAAATAACCAGTATAATGAGGTGGCCGCACTCTTACCATTTATGGCGTGACTGGCAACCATTCTGCTTGCCATAGTATGAGCAGCAAAAAATGCCATCGTTATCGTTCCCAGCCCGACAATTGTTAGCCAAAGCTTATCAAATAGCATAAGTAATGTTCCGAGAACCAGGAGGCCTACAAATGCTTGCAGTACTTTGCGCAATGCATAAACTTCTGCCAGTTTTCGGGCAATTATTGCACCTATCACACCAAATGCGTACATCACGAAAATCAGTGCAACCCAGAAATGGCTTAATTTAAACGGGGCTGCCGCTAAACGAAATGTCAGGTAATTGTAGATGCTAACAAATGTGCCTACCATTATGCTACCTATTACGTAAAGGCGGATCATTAAAGGATCTTTGATAAATCCTGCCATTTGTTCCAGCTTATTTTGTACTGATGAACGTTCAGGTTTGAAATGCTGGCTTTCAGGAAAAAACTTCAGGAATACCAGTCCCAACAGTAGGCTTTGCAGACCAATGAATAGTATGGCATATTGCCATCCAAAATAGCCTTCATATAGTGTGGCGAATATCCGGCCAGTCATACCTCCGATTGTATTGCCGTTTAGATACATGCTGATAGCTAATCCAACTAAGCCTATAGATACTTCCTCGGTTAAATAGGCTAATGCCACCGAGGAGACGCCCGCAAGAATGAATCCTTTAATCAACCCTAAGCTGATGAGCAGATACAAATGCTGAACCTTAAAGGATAATATTGTCAAAACTGCTGAAAGGATTAAAGATACCGACATTTGTTTTTTCCTCGAAAATCCATCTGCTTTGAGTCCGAAAAAAAATAATCCCAGTGCCATTCCGATGGTGGCAGAGGAAACAAGCATAGAACTCTCTCCTATACTCGTTTGGAAATGCCTTGCAACTGTAGGTAGTAGTGGTTGGAAAAGATATAACTGGGCAAATACAGATAAACCCGACAGGAATATGCAGATTTTGATGCTTCTGAACCGGGCTTTATCACTTTTTAGGTTCTGGTGTTCTGCAACTTCGCATTCAGAGCGTGAAGCAATAGGCAATTTAATCTCTTCGCAGGCTTTACTCATTGATTGCGTAAATATAGCCCAGCCCTTGTGTTTCGTCTTCGCTTTCGTAACAAGCTAGTATTCTTTTATAGCCTGAACCTTCAAATTCATCCAGCATATTCCAGTTTTCGTTTAGTTGTGCAGAATGTAAAACGATGGCATGGATTTCGTGTGCTTCCTCACCAGCTGAATTTGGGCGATAACCGCTATACCCTAACCTTGCCCCCATCCTTTCTCCTCTAATATCCCCTTTACTGTAGCAGGTATCCACTCACCTGTGATGTGGGCAACTTTTGAATGATTAGGTTTGCCTGGTGCTAATGTTCCGTATATGATAAGTTTTTCTTCTGGTTTATACAGCAAAAGCAACGCTCGTTGAATTTCCGTAAGGGCATGTGCAGATAAATTTTCTGTTTTAATCTGGGCCACATCCATTCTTTTATTTAATGCTGTAATGATTTCCATTACTTCCATTGTTGAAAGTACCGGATAAAAGCTAAATTTGTAAAAGTGTATTTTTAGATTATTATCATCGATAAAACCGATTAGCTATGGAACTTCGTCAATTGCGTTATTTTCTGAAAGCAAGGGAGCTTTTGAATTTTACAGAGGCTGCAGAAGCATTGTTTATCAGTCAAAGTACGCTATCTCAACAGATCAGGCAGTTGGAGATTGAACTGGATGTAGATCTGTTCAATCGGATTGGGAAGCGGATATCGCTGACGGAAGCTGGTGCACTCTTTGCAGATTTTGCACAGCAAAGTGTGAACCGGGCAAATGATGGTATGCTGTTGTTGAAAGACTTAAACAATTTAAAGACTGGTCAGATTAGCATCGGCGTTACTTTTGCCTTGCGCAACCTGCTGACGAAAACTTTGGTTCGTTTTTCCAGGCTTTACCCTAAGGTGAGGGTGAAAATTATTTTCGGTACTTCTGATGAGCTGATGAATAAGCTCGAAACTGCTGATCTTGATTTGGTTTTGACTTTTAAGGAGGATAAACAGGATACACGCTTTAGGCAAGAGTTACTCTTTAGTTCGCCCTTGACCCTCGTTATGCCGGTTAATGATAAGCTTGCGAAATTGCGGAAGATATCCTTAGAAGAGATAACCAGATTACCTTTAGCTTTTCCAGACGGCGGTTACAGTACTACCAGGTTTATTTCAGAGGCTTTCTCCACCAAGGGTTTATCGCCCGAAGTTTCCATAGAAATCAATGACATTCCAACATTGCTTGAGCTTGTAAAATCTGGTTATTGGTATACGATCCTAACTCAGGTCAGTGTTGTGGATAAGGATTTGGTGACAGTCCCTATTCAGGGAACAAAGATGTTTAGAAATGCGATGGCCATATGGCTGGTTGAAGCTTATCCAAAGAAAGCAATGGTGGCCTTTTACGATCTATTAAAAGAAACCACCTCTCATTGAAACTCGTTGCAGATATATTCTATTTTACACATCTGCCACAACCTGGTTCCGCTTTTCTTGTAGTAAAATTTATCGGATTAGTTTTCTCACATGACTTTCATCAGTGAGACCGAATTCTGCAGCGATTTGTTTGAGGTTATAATTTCCACTTTGCAGACGCTTTTTTATCAGGGTTTTGCGATACTGACTTATATATTCCCTCAAAGTAGTGCCGCTATTGCGTTTAAAGTATGGGCCAATATAATCTGCTGTAGTGCCAAACTGTTTGGCCATAATCTCGGATTTTAGTTGTGGGGGTTGGTAGATGTATTTGTGGATATAGCAGAACAAGGCTTGTATGTCCCGGCTTCTCTTAGGCGCCATTTTGATTTCTGGCATATTGCGTTGCAGTATTGTCGCGATGGCAAGGATTTGTAGCCAGATGAGTTGTTCATTGGCAAGACTATCTTGTTTGAGGGAAAGGACGACGCTGATAATATTAAAAACAGTAATACTGTCATTATCACTAAGCTCGAAGCCTGACAAATGTGTTTCCCTGCTTTTGATAAGGTATTCGAGTTGCTGCAGCCCATATGTAGGTGTGGTGTATTGCTGATGGATGTAAAAATCGGTGAACTTGATAAAGACAAATCGTGTTACAGATTCGATCTTAAAAAAATGTTCATCATCTGGCCCGATGAGGAATACATCGTTTGCTTTGTAGCAGATAAGCTGATCCCCAATCTGGTGCATGCCAGTACCATAAATGATAAATATGAGTTCATAGTGATTATGCCTATGGATTGGGTGTAGCCATTCCGTGGCTTCGAATGAGGAAATGAGGAGTGGCTGGAATTGCCTGTAGTGCTTCATATCGGAAAATTACAAATTTATATCGGCGTTCTACCAAAAGTCCTATGTTTATCTGGGCTAGTTTTGATTTATAAATTTTAAATTGATGAAAAAAGTAGCTTTAGTGGTTGGTGCAAATGGTGTAATTGGCACTAACCTGATTAATCATTTATTGGAACTTGGGGACTGGGAGGTGATCGGCTTGTCCAGACGGGGTGGATTAGATGTGGGTAATTTACGATATCTCACATTGGATCTATTGGATAAAGAACAATGCAGGTCTATGCTAAGTGTGCTAACTGAGGTGACCCATATTTTTTATGCGGCTTTTCAGGATCGGCCAACCTGGTCAGAACTAGTCGGCCCAAATCTTGCAATGCTGGTGAATGTGGTGGAGCAAGTTGAGCCAATTTCCAGGAATCTCCAACATATCAGTTTGATGCAAGGCTATAAGGTTTATGGGGCGCATCTTGGTCCCTTTAAAACGCCGGCCAAGGAGTCAGATGGTGGTCATATGCCGCCGGAGTTTAATATAGATCAGCAGGTTTTTCTGGAGGAGAGGCAGCGTAGTAAGTCTTGGTCATGGTCTGCAATTCGTCCTTCGGTGGTAGCAGGTGTGGCCTTGGGCAACCCAATGAATCTTTGGGTAGCTATTGCAATTTATGCAGTAATTTCTAGGGAGCTTGCCATTCCGCTTCGCTTTCCCGGAAAACCTGGGGCTTATGATAAATTGCTGGAGATGACCGATGCCGGGCTGCTGGCAAAGGCTACTGTATGGGCAGCTACTAACGAGCAGTGTGCGAATCAGGCTTTTAATATTACCAACGGAGATTTATTCAGATGGAACGATCTTTGGCCCAAGATTGCAGATTATTTCGGAATGGAAACTGGGTCTCCCCTAAATATGTCATTAAATACGATGATGGCAGATAAGACTGATTTATGGAAAAAGATACAGGAAAAGTATAACCTGAAGCAAGTTAGTTATGCTGAGATTTCCTCTTGGGCTTTTAGTGATGCGGTGTTTGGTTGGGATTATGACTTTTTTGCAGATGGAACAAAAGCACGCCGGTTGGGTTTTCTTGAGTTTATCGATACCGAAGATATGTTTACTCGGTTATTTGATGAACTAAAGTTCAAAAAGATCATTCCATAGTATTTAATAAACCCAATGAAACTCTTACATATTATCATTGGGTTGTTTTCTAAATATACAGGACTGAAAGTAGCCTGACTCATATTTATGGAAACAAACTGTCTTCACTGCATTTCTAATTGTAGGCTTTGAATCTATGAACGATATTCTCAATATCGCTATTGAAATTTGGCCTACGAATGAGCAACGCGACTGATAAAAAAGCCCTGGGAAATCAAGGCTTTTTTATATTACAGATTCTATTTGTCAAATTTGAGTCAAGGACTCATTTCCGTTTGCTAATCAATAGAACTTCGCTTAAACACTTGGAATAGTAGCGAGTAAGCAAATCTGACAAGCATAACTCCATCAAAAACAATAAGACGTCTAAAAAAGACATTACCATGCAGTCTGCATTGGGCAATATTTATTAATTACAGCGGATAAAAACCCTTTCAGTTAAAGTTCAGAAAGGCTTTATCTAAATAGTCGATGCATCGATAACATACCTGTATCGGGCTGCTTTGTTTACCACTTTATCCCAGGCTTGATTAATCTGGTCACCTTTAATTACTTCTACCTGAGGATAGATTTTATTGGAAGCACAGTAATCCATTACTTCCTGCGTTTCCGGTATTCCACCAATGAGCGATCCATTGAAGTTTACACGGTTACGGATCATCATAAAATTATTAATGGTGAGCTTACCTTCCACCGGCATACCTACCTGAGTAAATTCCTTATAAGGTTTCAATACCATCGCGTAAGCCGCCACATCAAAATCATAGGGAATGGTAGAAATCATATAATCAAGTTTTCCATAGTAAGCTTTAAGCTTATCAGGCGAATCAACAACTACGATTTCCTTCGCACCAAAACCTTTGATATCCTCCACCTTTGAGGCTGAAGTAGTAAAAGCATAAACCTCAGCCCCTTTTGCTACCGCAAGTTTAATGGCGATGTGGCCTAAACCACCAATTCCGGCAACACCAATTTTATTGCCCTTTTTGAAATTAGCCCGCATTAGTGGTGAGTAAGTGGTAATCCCCGCACAAAGTAAAGGCGCTGCATATTTAAGTTCAATACTTTCAGGAATTTTGATGGCAAAATGCTCGGTTACGACAATATTAGTTGAATAGCCTCCTTGCGTGATGCCCGTTGGTGAGGAAGCTTCTGTAGCACCATAAGTACCCGTCATCCCGGTAGTCTCACAATGATGCTCCTCTCCTTTTTTGCAGCTATCGCAACTCATGCAGCTATTTACCATACAACCCACGCCAGCCTTATCACCAACTTTGAATTTGATAACTTTCTTTCCTACCGCAGCTACAATTCCAGCGATTTCATGGCCTGGTACCTGTGGATATTTTTGCAAACCCCAATGTCCTTTGATCGTATGGATATCTGAATGGCAAATCCCGGAATATTTGATATCAATGAGGATATCGTTATCCCCAACCGGCCTGCGCTCAAAATTCCATTGTTTTAGTTCTCCATTTTTATCTCTTCCTGCATAGCCCTTAGATTTGACGTTGGCCGCTAGAATTTGCTCCGGGACTGCATCGTTAGCCAATAGGCTTAATGGTCCGGCAGCAGCTACCCCTGCACCTATAATAGCAGTTTGCTGAATGAATGCTCTTCTTGAATGGCTATTTTTCATTTGTGGTGTCTTTGTGTTTATTTTCCGGAATGATTTGAATAGTAGAGGCTTTTGCAATTTCGCTGATCATGGCAGTCAGATAAGGACTGGAACTGTACTTATTGCGATAGGCATAATCAATCTCTGTATTGATTTCCCCTTCTATACTTTCAAAACTTACATTTTTTGATTCACCTGCGGCAATTATTCTGCCCGATTGTTGTGAAATGGCTGCCTGATACCAGCTGGACTTTTTTCCATGGTAGGCCCTTACATAAAGTGCACCATTAACAATTACCGACCAGATCCAGGTTGGTGTTCCATAACTTATACCATCCGTTCTTAAGGGTGATATTTTCAGGTCGTCGGCTTTATCTATTGCTAGCACTTCTGCTGTAGTGAAATGATTTGTCATTGCTTTTATCTTATTTAAATTTGCTGAATATGGCGGTTATAATTTGCGGATCGATACTCTGCATGTCTACCAGCTTTAATGATTTAACCATTTTTTGAGTGGCAGTTTTATAGTGTTGAAAATGCGGGGTCTTTAAATGCGACTGATAGGCCGCCGAATCCGCATACATTTCAATTATTCTGATTTGCGCCGGGTGCTCCTTTTGAAACATCGGATAAATGGCGATCACGCCCGGTTCAACATTAACCGAAGTAGCGGCTTCTTCTTTTAAGATTTCCTCATACGCCTTTTGGTATTCAGTAAAGATCTCGATTTCTGATATACGCACCATGAGCGACTGATTGGGTAAAGGCAACTCAGGAAGGGAAAGAAGTTTCCTAAGGGTATTGGCCTGCGTTCGATTAACAGATTTTTCAATAAGCTGAGATACCTGGATAAGTTGTTCGAAAGAGATACCTGTGTTTTTCCCCATATTAACGTGCGCATTCAACTGTCCTTCCACTCCCGGGAGAGCAGCCAGGGCTGATATGGTGATGAGTTCCCGTTGCTGGTATGAAAGCACCTTGCTGTCGAAAATATCTGCAAATAAGTGCTCTTTCAAAAAGGCATCAATGCGTGGTGTAAACTCGCCGAAGCCTGGAGCGGGCTTTAGTTGCTTTACACCGGTAAGTTCCTCCAATGTTTTTCTGCCACGCTCATAATGGTCTCCGCCAGGTTTATCCATTGATATAGACTGACCTGATTGATCTTGTTTACCGCCTAATTTACGTTCGGTGAGCAGTTTCTCTAACGTGCCAAGTGCATTCAAACTTCTTGGGAAGCCACAATAGGCATATAGCTGTACCATTGCTTCTTTGATCTCATTAATCGTTAAGCCAGCATCCAGGGCAAGTCCAATCTGTATCTGGAGTGCCTCCAGATTTCCGGTAGCGGTTAAAGCAGAAATGTTAACTAATCCTTGTTCCTGTTTACTGAGTGTATTATTTAAAGAAGCTTTTTCTTGGGCTTTCATCATCTGTGTGTTTATAGTGAATAAAAAAAGCAGGATTAAAGGCACAATTCTGGTCTTGCTATCCATGTCTTTTTAGTCTTGATTTGCTTGTTTGTATTCGTCCTCACTTACCGGCAAAAGCCAGATGGCGTTGGTATCATCTTTGAAATTCGTAAGTGCGATATGCGACATTTTGGCGCCTGAAACAGCACCATGCCAGTGATCTACATTGGCAGGTATTTTAATGATATCGCCCTTTTTAATTCGTTGTGCAGTTTTCCCCCTTTCCTGGTAGAGTCCTTCACCTTCGGTCACCATTAAAATCTGTCCTTTCGGATGACTGTGCCAATTGGTTCTGGCGCCAGGCATAAAGGTTAAGCTGCCTAGTACAAAATCATTATTTTCATCTCGCTCGGCCAGGAGTTGGAGGTAAGCTTCTCCTGTAAAATAACCATTGGTAATCTTTTCCCCAATGGGGAAGATGCTGTTGCTACTGTTTTTCATTTGATTTGTTTTATCGGTATTACAATTAGTCAATATTAAAATGCCAAACAGGAATAATGGAATACTAAGAACCTTATTCGTGATTTTGATTTGAAATGCTTTCGTTTTGGTATTTCCTTTCTAAATAACATATGCAAATTTCGTAACTGGAGCTGAGCTAGATTTATATGTATTACGGATTAATTTACCAGTTTTACTTATTTAACTAAGCTATACCAAAGCACTTAAAAGGATTACTACTTTTGTATAAAATGCTAGTACCATGGAAAAAATTGAAAGGATAGAAACTGTCAGGCAATATAATGAAACAGCTAATGTCGATACCTTGCACCCACTGGTAAGCGTGATAGACTTTGATGAAATACCCAGGTATCAGTACTTTCGAAGGTATATGGGGATATATGCCGTCTTTTTGAAATATATTAAGTGCGGTGATATGAAATACGGGTGTCAGCCTTACGATTATGAAGACGGTAGCCTGATTTTCGTCTCCCCTGGTCAGGTTTATGGAATAGACAGTAAAGGCGAAGTCTTTAAACCTGCTGGCAAGGCATTGGTATTTCATCCCGACCTGATTACCAATACCCATTTAGGAAAGATCATTGGGGATTACAACTTTTTCTCTTACGAAGTGAATGAGGCCTTGCACCTTTCAAAAAAGGAGCGGGAAACCATTAATGACTGTTTTAACAAAATAGCCTTTGAGATAGAACAAAACATCGATAAACACAGTAAGACACTTATCGTTTCAAATATTGAATTGTTTCTCAATTATTGCATGCGTTTCTACGATAGACAGTTTATTACCAGGATTAATGTTAACAGGGATCTGTTGAGCAGATTTGAGGCGTTGCTGAACGATTACTTAGATTCGGATAAACCGCAAACCATTGGGTTGCCATATGTAAGTTATTTCGCTGAGCAACTTAATCTTTCCCCAAATTATTTTGGGGATCTTGTCAAAAAGGAAACAGGAAGCACACCTTTGGATATCATTCAATTGAAATTGATCGAGCGAGCAAAAGTTAAACTTTTTGATATTGGCAGTACTTTAAGCGATATCTCTTTTCAATTAGGATTTAGGTATCAACAGCATTTTACACGTTTTTTTAAGCAGAAGACTGGAAAGACACCTCTTGAATTTAGGAACTCGAACTGAATTGATAGTATCAATAAGAAACCGCTCTGGCGCAAGCATCCGCTTGCACCTATTTATATTAAGCTGATACAAAGGCTCATCGAAAGATGTTTTTTTTATAGCTTCCCAAGCTGCTTACTTCATTCACAAACCGGACATTGAATAATAAAAAGAATAATCTTTTAATTATAATTGTACTGATACTGCCCTGAATTGGATGAATGCAGCTGGTGCTAATATCTCAAATGTCTCAGGAGGGCAGTTTAGAAATTCTCCGGGAGATCTTGTTTATCATTTCAAATCTGTAACAAGCGCAAACCTAAACGGAGGATTAGCAAACAATAGTAAAGGACCTTGTCAATAAAGTTATGAAAACACAAGTATTTCTAAAAGGCATTATGATTTTGCTAAGTTTCTTTTCAGGCATAAAGATAAAAACATATCTTTTCTATTTCAGTTTGAATTCATCGATTTCCTAAAGATGTTTCATAACAGTGAATTCTGGGAAATAATCATATGGATTATATTAATTGCCGCTCATATTGGAATGATTTATTCTGTTTTTTTGAAACCATCGCCATCATCAAGAAAGAAACTCATTCTGTTTCCATCTTTATTTCTTTTATGCTTGGTAAAATTTAGCTTGGCTTTTCTGCTCATAATGGTACCATTTATGATCTTCTGGATCGTTATCGTTATTAACGAAAAAGATCTATACGAAGTGGATTCATCGCATGAAAAGACCAGGTAGGCCTATTATTATAACACCCGCTTGAGCCTGGCTAAAACCCAACCAATCCGCTCCGCCCCAAGCCTCCACTTGCGTCTATCCTCATCGCCCCAGGAAATCAAGTACAATTTCATTAAAAACCTTTGGCTTCTTCAGTAGAAGATAATGATCACTATCGGCAACTATATTAAGCTTCGACCCTTTGATATGCGCATGGATTAGCCGTGTATGCGCTGCTTTAACCACATCAGCCGCTCCGGCCAGTATCATGGTAGGAATGCCTATGGAATCAAGCTCATTTAATTGGATATGTGGCTCCTGTAAAACCAGTTGCGTAAGCCGCAGCAGGTTTTGAGCCTCCGCATCCTGAAGGTTCATAAGGATATCCCTGCGTTTTTCAAATAACCTGACAACATCCTCCTTTATCGCATCAGTTCCGGGAAAAAGATTTGCCCCCATCAAAACCATCTTATCCATCCGTTCCGGGTGTTTCAGAACAAACTCCAGTGCCGTATTTCCACCGTCACTCCAGCCGATTACACTCGCCTGCTTTATCCTGAGCGAATCCATTAAAGTCAACAGGTCAGCGGCAAAAAGCTGATAACTGTATGGTGTCTTTTTCCTGTTAATGCTGTTTCCCTGTCCCCGGCTATCTACCGCAATCACCTGGTAATGGGCTGATAATGGCCCGATTTGCTTTCTGAATGAATTAATACCTTCATTGTTCCCATGCAGCAATATTAGCGGGCGCCCCTTTCCGTAGGTCTCATAATAAATTTCACCATCCGAAACCGCTATACGCTTACCACTATTATTTCCGTATAGCGCTTCAGACAATTCCGGATTTGCATTGATGATTTCCGCCTGATATTCTTCTTCATTGGCTTTACTCGCCTTCGATGTTGAAACCTCAAGACCTAAGAGTAAATAGGAACTCGAAACTTTTTGCCACGAAGCTTCACTTTTCATTCTGTAAAAACTGGAACGTAAAGGGCTCGGAAAAGAAGGAATGTAAAATGCCTGACGGCTCGTATCGCCCGGCAAAGGCTGCAGATCGAGAATCGCCAGGGATACCGCAATTTCCTTCCGCCCGCTTAACCTGATCTGGTAAGGAACTAAGTCTATGCTTTCAGTAGATGGCATACCGATCGCTGATGATCCTGCTACATCGAACACAATATCATGAAGAAGCAGCGACTGATCAGGCATTCCATCCTTAACGCCATAGATATTCATCCTTAGCTTAAGTTGTTTAAAAGACCGCCTGCTGATTCGGAAATTAAGCTTTCTCAAAAAGACATCTTCATCAATCTTCATAATGGTGGCCTGCTCACGCCCCTTTTCATCGCTATACCTCGGTATCGTTTTATACATCGCCGGAAAGAAAACCAGATTCGCCGACCAACGCCCGTAGCTTTTCATTTTTCTTGGAATGGCACTTACCTGTACCGTTTTAAGCTCCTGCGCCGATTCTTTCAGATAGATTTCCTTATCCCCATTTAAAAAAGCTTCAAAACTTAGCTTAACCGTTTCGTAACCAACTGCAGAGAAAAAGACCGAATCTGCTTTGGAAACCTCTGCTTCACCGTAAGATAAATGGTAACGGCCAAGAGAATCTGATACGGTACCTACAGGCTTGTGCTTAATGCCAATGCTGACATAGGCCACCGGCAATTTCGTCAAAGCATTTGCTGTTTTTCCGGATAAGGTCTGCGCATGGGCATGAACACCTGCAAGGAAAATTAATCCGGTTAGGGCAAATAAAAAGAACTTTAGGCTCGCGGTTGATATTGGGGATTCCTGCATATTAAATTGTTTTCAATCTAGATGCAGAAACACCTGAAATGGTTGCATGCTAGGGTAACGCTTTCAGAAATCTTGTGAAAATATTAAGCATTGGCTTCGCTAATAAACCAGCTTATAGCCCTGCCCCCTGATACTGATAATGAAAACCGAAGGATCAGCTTTCAGATATTTTCTCAGCTTGGCAATAAATACATCAAGACTACGGCCCGAAAAATAATCGTTGTTAGGCCATAAGGTATTTAAGATGAGGTCGCGTCCGAGCATATTATTCCTGTTTAACAAGAGCATCTGCAAAATCTCCGCTTCCCGGTTGGTTAAAACGCGTTTGTGCCCTGCGATGATTAAGATGCCTTCAGGATAATGAAATTGATAGTTCCCGATGGCGACAGCTTGCTTTTCTACCTTCTCCGGCTTAATTACTAAGCGGTTCTGGCTCAGCAGCGCTTTGATCCTGATGTTGAGTTCTTCAATGCTGAATGGCTTTTTCAAGTAATCATTTCCGCCACTTTCAAATCCGTCAACCACATCCGCAGGCAACGATTTCGAGGTCAGGAAGATGATCGGCGTAACCTGGTCGCTTTGCCTGATTTGCCGGGCTATCGAGAAGCCATCCCCATCCGGCAGCATCACATCCAGCACCAGAACATCAGGCTTTACCTGGTGATAGGCAGCTATCGTGGCCGAGGCGGTTAAGGCATGCACAACACTGAATCCTTTCAGCTCAAGTGTTTCCTTTACAATCTCGGCAAGTGCCGGCTCATCCTCTGCAAATAAAATCTTACTCATAAAGGCCAGCCAAGAATTAAAGTTGTCCCATATTCCGGCTTACTCTCTATATGGTACCAGCCTGCATGCTGCTCCATAATCTGTTTTACATAGCTTAAACCAAGGCCATGCCCCTTAACCAGATGATGATTTCCAGTGCCCACACGGTAAAACTTATCGAATACCAGGGGAATTTCCCTTTCAGAAATACCAATGCCATCGTCCTGCAGCCGGATGACCAGGAAATTGTCTTTTAAGCTGATGCTTACCCTGAGGTTCACAGCCGCTTTCGAATATTTTACGGCATTATCCAACACATTATTGATGGCATGCTGAAACTGTATTTTATCCGCATTGATGATATTTACGCCACTTTTATTTTCATAATCGATGCTGATCTGCTTATGCTCCGATAGCTGATGAAGTTTAATCAGGCCTTCTATAATCTCATCAACATGGATATTTTCTTTTTTGATGACCATGCTTTCATCCTGATAAACAGAAAGGTTCATAACCTTATCTACCAGCAGGTTCAGCCGCTCTATTTCGGTTTTTGCATGTGTCAGGTATCGCCTTGTTTTTTCCTCATCAGCTAAAACAACCTTATCCTTTAAGGCTTCAATGGCGACCGATACGGTGGCTATGGGCGTTTTAAATTCGTGGGTAATATTGCTGATGAAATCATTCTTAATGGATGATAACCGTTTCTCCCTGAACAGGCTTTTCAATATAAAAATCATGCAGCCTGAAATAACAAGGATCATGGCCAGCGATGAAAATAAAATCAGGCTGATTCTGGAAACGATGTAGGAGGTTGGGCTTTTAAACATCGCCCGCACAAACCTTTGGTTGTCCGTATACCGGTAGGTAGCAAAAGCCTTGGTAATAACAGGGTACGATTCCGCAAGCTTCGCATTTGCTACCCCTTTGTTATTTGTACTATCTACCCGCTTCACCATAAAGCGGTAAGGCACATTGATGTTTCTTTCCTTCAGATAAATATTAAATGCCGAGCGTAATCGGGTGGTATCAAACTGGTATTTCACAGCCTGTTCGTTCATAAACAGCCCTAGCTTTTGCGTCCGGTAATAAATAGTATGCTGCTCCAGGTCTTCATCACGCATTAAAAGCGCTAAGGCTGCCGCAACATGCCTCCTCACGCTGGTATCACGCTTGTCCTTCGGGAGTGCCTTACTGTAATCAGATAAACTAAAGGATGAGGAAAATTTATCTTTTGCATCAGCCTTTGTACTTATGGTGTAAACATATTTCTTATCGTTTTTATCAAACCTCGCACTGATGTTAAAAGTATTGGTATCGAGAATTTTATTTTCTACAATTTTCTGTATGGTATCACAACGTAAGCTAAGCTCCTTTTTTATACCATCTTCAAATGCCAGGTTTACCTCCTTCTCGAAATTAACTTGGTTAACATGGTAATATTTAACAATCCAGTAGGCTTGCAAAGCCAGTAAGCCGGTCATCGCCAGAAAACAAACCACAACCAATAAACCGGCCTTTTTATGCATAAACCAAATGTATAAATTCTTAACTGCGAATTAAACCTGTTAACATAATATAACCTTAATTAACGCCGCCGATAACTTTTCTCAAACTTTCAATCACCAATTTTGAGGAAACAACTTAAAATGATGAAGCTGATATTTTTTAATTTCTTATTTGCCCTCATAGCCATCAATGCCGCGGCCCAGGGTTTACAGGCAAAAACCGGAGAACAATTCCCCGATATTCCTATTCAGAATTTAATCAACGCACCGCTTAAGTCGGTTGCCCTCAGCAAGCCACAAAACAAAATTTACATCCTCAATATCTGGGGTACCTGGTGCTCCCCTTGCCTGCCCGAAATGGATACCCTTGCAAAATTGCAGCTCGCCAATCCTAATACAATTCAGGTGATCGGCCTGTCAGATGATACACCGGAAAGATTGAACGCTTACCTGAAAAAGAAACCCTCAAAAATATGGCTGGCAAGCGATACCGCCGGTTTCTTTTACGACTTGTTCGCCCTGGCTTATGTAGGGCAAAGCATCATCGTTAACCCGAAAGGAAAAATTGTAGCCTTGGTTAAAAGCGATTCCATTAATCAGCAAATGATCAATAAACTCATAAAAGGGGAAACCGTAAAATCCAGCGGCGAAACTAAAAAGCAAAAAATGACCGGCGATGGAGATCCTTTTGCAGTCGATTCTACCTTAACACATAATTTTACGCTAAGGGGTTACATGCAGGGGCAACCCGCAGGCAGTAAAAGATACCTCAGCAATGGCGCCTACAAAAACAGAAGAATAAGTTTTACCAATGCCACAATTTTAGGCCTTTATAAGGCCGCCTTCGACATTGTTTCTCAAAGGCAGGTCGCCTTTGAACTGCCGGAAAAGGAAGTTACGGATTACGAAAATAAAGAAACGCTCTATTCACTCGATTTACTCGTTAAACCCGAACAAAAGGATAGCTTAATGGCTATCCTGCAAAAATACCTCTCGCTAAATTTACCGGTAAAGGCCAGAATAGAATATAGGGAAATGCCCGTTTACGCTTTGGTTAACAAAAACTTTAAAGCAACTGAATCTGCTAAAAGTGAATTGAGTTACGGCTTTAGTGGCAGGGGGTATGACGGCACAGGGGTAAGAATGGCCGATTTTGCTGACGACTACTTATCAAACGAATTTAGCCTGCCAGTGGTTGACGAAACAGGCCTCAACAAAAGATATGATATAAAAACCAATGTGGAACTGCGCAGCAGGGATGGGATTATGAAATCAATAAATGATATTGGATTAGCCCTGGAGGAAAAAAACAAAAAGATGAAAGTGCTCGTTTTTTACAAGTAAAATCTATAGCAAAAAAAGCCTGCTGGAACACATGCCAGCAGGCTTTTTTATGCTCCAAATTGATTAGCTTTAAGCCTGATGAAAATTCATATCTTCGGCGCATCCTGTGCAGGTTCTTCTACCCTGGGTAAGGCCTTGTCGGCCTCACTAAATATCCCCTATTTCGATACGGACGATTATTTCTGGGAAGAAAGTGTAATACCCTATACCCGGAAAAGGGATACACAATTACGCAATGCGATGCTCAGCGATGCCATTAGCCAGCTGGATCATTACATTATCGGGGGATCGCTCGTTAGCTGGGGCGAAGAATGGAAAACACGTTTCAACCTTGCAGTGTTCCTGTACCTCCCGCCGGCATTGCGCTTAAAGCGCCTGGTTTTAAGGGAAGAGCAGCGTTACGGCGAAGCCATTTATACCAACCCTGTCCGTAAGGTATTGTTTGAAGAATTTCAGCAATGGGCAAAAAACTATGACGATCCCGTCTTTTCAGGAAGAAGTTTAAAAATCCATGAAGAATGGTTAAAATCGCTGAGCTGTGAGCAAATAAAAATTACAGGCAACACCACTGTAGCGGAAAGGATTGCTGCGATCAGGGCGGTGTACCGCTGATTGCATGGCCATCAGCAGATTGAAGATATAGTAAAACCAATCTCAGTGCATTTTCTCTTTGTATTGGCCTGCTTGTAAATCAGTAGTACCTGAAGAAATAGGTGTCCTATAGCTGTATCCTTAACATTACCTTAAAAAAACCACCATCATGCTCTATTTTCAATCTATGGCTATCCGGATACAATATATTCAGCCTCCGTCTAACGTTAATAAGTCCTGTTTTGGTAGAGCCATTATTTGATTCTTCAATTAAACTGCTATTTACCGCCGATAATAATATCTGGTTGTTCTGAAAAGAAATATCTATGGAAATTGAAGGTATTCGGTTTATTTTTACCAATTCAACGTGCTTAAAACAATTCTCGATGAAAGTAATCAAAATCATCGGAGCGATGTTTAGGCTTTCTTTAGCTAAACTATTAATAGAACAATTGTAAGATACATCACAGCGTTCATGTAGTCGTTCCTTTTCTATCGCGATATAATCCTCTATAAAGGCTAAGTCCTGCCCTAATGTTACTTTTTTCAAACCAGAAAGCTCTAGCTGATAACGCATGATACCAGAGAGTTGAAGTATTCTATCCGGTACTTCATCAGGTTTCTCCAAACTGATGCCATAAAGATTGTTCATGCTATTAAAAAGAAAATGCGGATTGAGCTGTGCCTTCAACAATTCAAGCTCCATCTCCTTAAGTAACATTTTATTCGCTCCGTCCTGCTGTTCTTTTCGATAATAACCAACAATATAAAATACGAGCAACAGTGCCGGAATACATAATAAACAGCAAAAGAAATAATAAAACCAAAGCTCCCAATGTTTGCCTTCAAAATCATCGTACCAACCCACTTTTGATAGCCAGCTGTCAAGATAATAAGCAGAAAAAGAAAATAAAATGATGGTTGCAAAAACAAGGATTGCGTACAACAAATAGTGGCGGCTTACCAAAAAAGGAAGTATAAAAAAACGTTGAATTTGCAGGTGTATATAAAGCGTTATAAAAACGAAAAGACCATTAGCCATTTCGCCCATATCAACAAACCCTGTTCTATCGTTAATAATTGTAATTAGGCAAAGCAGCACAAAGAGCAAAGCTTCTCTGTACCATTTATTTTCGATCAGTCTTCTAATTAACGGAAACATTAGTCTTGTCTCTTTTCGATTTTATCACTTAAAGCCCGGCGATAAGTTATACCTACTGGAAGCGATTCTGTGTACCCTTTTATCCGTACCAAATTGGATTCAATTCCTTCGAGATGATCAAGTGATATAATATATGACTTATGTATTCTTATAAAAGACTTTCCAGGCAATTTACGTTCAATTTCTGCTGTAGTTGCGCTGCAAAGTTCATAATAATCTTCGAAAAAAATCTTTACATAATTCCCCCAGCTTTGAAAATAGAATATGTCTTCAATCAGAAAATCTATTTGTCCACGATCCGTTTTCAAAGAGATTGTTAATGGTTCTTCTTCTTTAACTTCCTGTGGATTAAACAAATCCTTATATCGTTCAATTGCTTGTTCAAATCTGGGGTATGGAATTGGTTTAACCAGATAGTCTATAGCGCCGGCATCAAAGGCATCCAAGGCAAAATTCATATATGCTGTGGTTAGGATAACTTTTGGCTTGATGTTGAGTAAAGATAAAAATCCAAAACCATCCAGTCCTGGCATATTAATATCTAAAAAGATTAAATCAACAGCTTGTTTTTCTAAAAATTCGAGTGCAGTTTGTGCATTGTAAAACTGAGCAGCTAAAACAAGACATGGATTTCTTTTGAGATAATTAACCAGCACGTAATGTGCTTCTCTTTCATCATCAACAATCAGGCAGCTTATCTTTTGATCCATACAAGTGGCAATATAGTTAATCTCTTAAATAGATTATTTTCTTTACAGTAATCAGGCATGTGCCAGCTTTTCTTTTGATACCCCTTTTTTCTTCTTTTTGATACGGTTTAACCAGAGTATGGTACCCGTAATTGGAAAACTCGCACTAATTAAACTCACCAAAAATGCTAATAGTTTTGTAGAAAAACCTCCGATAGCACCAGTATGAATCGGTTTCATGTAGCGGCGCAATTGCCATCCGCCTGGCATATCTTTCAGCAATGTGCTATTAATCACAGCTCCCGTCCTCTGATCTAAACTAAGGTTATCGAATCCATTTCTGTGTAAAGCATCTTTATTAACTGAACTTACCGATATGGTTTGCTCTTCAGATTTAGGCATCGAAATTGACCAATAATCTGTATTTGCAAATTTAGACTGGCCAATTTCCAATGCTTGTTGATAGGTTATTTTGTTTTCCTTTTCAATTGGTGAAATTGATTTATAAGTTTTAAACTCACTCGGTTTCGAACCTGTAAATGTATATAAAGCTTTGTTTGCCCATTTGAATGACCATGCTAAACTAGTTATCAAAATGATAAGCAGAAAAAAAGTACAATAAAATCCTAAAACAATATGTAAATCGTGGTTAAGTCTTTTCCAGCCTGCCCCAACTTTCAGTGTAACTTTTGCTTTTAATTGTTTTCTTTTTTTAGGAAACCATAATACCAGCCCGGTAATGAGAATTGTAAACACCATAAAAGTCGATATACCCAATATACTTTTCCCTATATCTCCGGCTAGCAGCGTTTGATGTATTTTTAGCATCAAACTAAAAAAAGTTGGCTTCTCAGGATTTAACCTTCCTGTTTCCTTACCCGTATAAGGATCAACAAACAAGGTATATCCCCTATTTCTTTTTCTTCCGCCGCCCTCTTCTACTTTCTTATCTTTCGCTTCACCTTTTTTATTTTTTTGCTTCAGAGATAAATTAACTTCTGTTGTTCTATTTAAATCTTTATAAACCTTTACTTGCCCAATGGTTTCTTCTGGATGATTTTTACGCACTTTAAAAAGCAAATCATCTAAATTAATGCGTGGTTGAGAACCTGAAACAACTTCATAACGATTTTTATAAAGCATAAAGGTAATCTCATCTTCAAAAACAAGTAACGTACCGCTTAAACACTCTACAAAAAAGATTAGACCTGCTGCCAGGCCTAACCATAAATGTATATTTCTCCAAATGTTTTTCATTAACAAAGGATTATTGGTTCCAAAAAACTTTATTCACTAGTCCATCTATATTACCTTGTGCCTTTACTTGTGCGCTATTGGTACTTACTTCGGAAGTTGGATAGCGTAACCGTTTTGGATAACTGGTTTTAGCAACTGCAAGGGGTACACCCTGAGGTAGGCCAAGTCGTCTGAAATCGTTCCATGCTGAAGCACCGGAAATACTATTCAGTGCTAACCATTTCTGCGAAATTATTCTGACAATTTTATCTGTAGCACTGGCATCATCGAAAGCAACAGCTGCTTGCGCATTATATGCTGTAAAAGATGTTGCTGGAACCGAAATATAATTGAAAGATGCCTGTATAGCATTCTCATATAAACTTTTAGCGTTACCCGAAATCCATCCACGCTGAACGGCCTCAGCTTGTAAAAATAAACTTTCTGAAAGTGAAATGATTAAAGCACCTGAAGTAGCGGTTTTAATTACACCAGCTCCCGGACCTCTGAAAGCTGAAGTTGCAGTTGCATTTTGAGTAGCATCAGCAATATTCTGACCAAGAAGAACGCCCTTATAACCACCACCATTCGTCGCTTCAGCATATACCAGGGCCTTGCGGGGGTCATTTACTAAATCATAACCCGAAAGTAAGAAACGTGTTGGTCTGATCGCATTAAACATTGTTGGAATGGTACCTTGAGCCGTTCTGTAGTAAGTTGTATAAAATGGGTTTTGCTGATTATCAGATTGTGTAGTAAAACTTGGATTGGCAAGCACATCTGCCGTAAGATACCCAGACCCTTCAGTTGTAATTTTTGCTAATTCTGTAGCGATGTAAGTCGATCTTGAGGAAAGCTGACTTTGCTGAAGCAAGGCACGCAACTTAATCGTGTTCGCAAATTTGATCCAGGATTGCGCATTTCCTTTAAAAAATATATCCGAAGTACTAGGTACTGTCGTTGTTCCGGCCCGTTTAATATCTGCTATACCAGCTGTAATTAAATCCAGAGCACCAGCATAAACAGATTCGGCACTGTCATATTTTGGTTGAGTAATTGATGGATTCGAAGCTTCACTAAAAGGTACATTATTGTAATGATCTACCAGGCGTAAAAAATGTAACCCCTTCATAATTTTAGCGACTCCGGCATAAAACGGTGCCTCATTTTGGGTTTGATTTTGAAGTAAAGTGTAGTTATAAATATTCGTGTAAGATTTCTCCCAGATATCCGTAGCGAAATTATCGATGATATTATAACTGCCTATCAAATCTAATGCTGTTGCTGCTGCTCCGGTTGCACTTCCGGATGCATCGTAAGCTTTCCCCCAATAGCCGGCATAAAACGATCCGATTTCATTTACCGCTCCGTTCTCTAAACGGGTGGTTGACAATAGTGTTCCAGCCAAAAGCATATCCTTTGTAACTGTAGTAGATGCATTTGGATTATCATTTATATCCAATACTTTTTTACATGCCGAACTGCCTGAAATTATAACGGCCAGTACTGCGTATATTATTTTATTCTTCATGTTTTATCAATTAAAGCGTAATACCAATAGAAAATCCGTACGAACTTGTTGATGGCATAGTGCGGAAACCACTGAAACCTACTCCGCTGATGTATATAAATTCTGTTTCTCCGAAAATATTATCCTTTGCCCTTAGGTTAACCAGATTTCTGCCATATAAAGAAACTGATAAACCTTTAATTGCTTTTTGGTTACCCAACAACGACATTGGTAAATCATAATTTACCGACACCTCTCTTAGCTTAATAAAACGTCCATCAAATACATTGTTAGAAAGGATATTTTTATAGGTATTATAGAAGTTAAAGTCGCCATTAGTATAAACTGACGTATTTTCCGTGTAAACACCTGGTGAAGTTTGGATAACAGAGTTTGGAAAAATAAACTGACCCCTGCCGTATTCAGCCGATGCAGTAATCGGAATTAAGCCGGCTGTAGTTTCTTGTTCTGCTGCAGCTGTATAATATTTGTTCCCCCATCTTGCATCTATTTGCGCATTTAAGCTGATGTTTTTATATCTGAATCGGGTATTGAAGCCAAGCATATGAACAGGCTGAGAAGTTCCCATATTAGTTAATTCAGATGCTTGAGCAGGTAAACCAGTTTGTGCATTGATAATAACCCTACCTTGATCATCTCGCTGATAATCGGGCATTAAGTAAGTTGGATAACGATCCCCAACCGAGAGGTATAATCCTTTCCATTGTGATAACGTTTGTTGATCACCAACTAAACTAACAACCTTATTGTCATTATGCGTATAGTTTACGCCTGCCGACCAGCTAAAATTTTTCTGCTTGATGATATCTCCACTAAGGCTTAACTCTATCGACTTACTTTTCATTCTGGCGGCATTGGTTTTTGAAGTACCAAAACCCGAGGCAAAGGAAGTTCCAATATCAAGAATCTGATCTCTTGAATCGGCATAAGCATAAGTCGCCTCGAAATGTAAACGATCTTTAAACAACCCTAATTCTAAACCACCCTCGTATGAATACACAAACTCAGGTTTTAAGTTATTGCTTAAATTCTGCGCATTAATATTCGCTCCTGCTAAACTGCCAAACGGGAAACCAGCAACATTTGTATAAACATTGGTAAGCGAATAAGGTTCAACCGTTACGTTTCCGCTTTTAGATGCTGAACCATAGATTTTACCAAATGAAAGCACACTACTTTCTCTTAAAGCCGGAATTGCTTGTGTGAATATAAAAGAGACATTTGCTCCGGGATAAAAGTAGTCTCTATTATCTGCTGCAAGCAATGAAACTGATTCTCTGCGACCATTAAGCGTAGCGAAAAGGTAATTATCGTAGCCAAGTGTAAACTCGCCAAAGAATGAATATCTCCTTTGCTTTGTAATTTGCGAGCCCCCGTTTAAATTCCCGGTAAGATTGCTCTCATTATATAAGTCTGGAAAATTAAGTGCCGATGCGCCAACCTGTACAAATTTATATTGGATATCCTGATAGTTTTGACCTAATAATAACCTTGTGCTGAATTTTCCGAAATCCTTATTAAACTGCAATAGTAAATCACTATTTAATTGCTGGTTATCGATAGTTTGATCGTTTACCATACCGGCTGCAGAGCCGCCATAGCTTGTACTACTTCTATTGGCAGTAACAATTGCACCTGCAGCATTATAATAACGGTAAGGAATAGAAGAATCATCAAATTTATTTCCAAACGACTTAAAACCTGTATTTATCGTACTTAAACCTAATCTGTAGGTAGCCTTAAACCAATCAGTAGCCTGATAATCGAAGTTTACGTTTCCTGTTAAATTTTGCTGTTTCACATCCTGGCGCTGATTATCAATAGCCCAGTAAGGATTTAATGTGGTGGTAGAAAAATAATTCTCAGGTTTTGCTACAGGATTATTTTGCCAGTCTTTCAATTCATCCAAAGGAATAAATGATGGCATATTTCTAATATTTACCCATGGCTCTGAAGTGGTTGTAGACGTATTGGTTTGCACATAGCTCACCGCATAAGATGTTTTAAGTTTTCCAAAATCGCGACTTCCATTAAAACGAAGGCTCGCTTTTTCACTTACGTCTTTAGGTATAATTCCTTTGTTTTTCGAGAACTGACCTGAAAGAAAATAAGTTGATTTGCTATCACCACCAGAGAAAGACAAATTTTCCTGATTTGTTATTCCAGTATCAAAGAAATCTCTTTTTTGGTTTGCTATAGGCGAATATGGTAAAGTCCATTGTGTTCCATCAGGTAATATTGGGCCAACTTTCACTAAACTTCCATCATACTTTGGTCCCCACGAACGAATTTCATAAGGTTGGAATACGCCATTAAAACCAGATCCGTAAGTTTCTTGAAGCTCTGGCAACCAACTTGCCTTATCAAAGGTTGTAGAATGAGAAAAATCTATTTTCCCTTGACCATTTTTACCATGTTTTGTAGTAATGATGATTACACCATTAACTCCCTGAGAACCATAAATTGCTGCCGCACTTGCACCTTTCAGTACCGTTACATCTTCAATATCATTTGGATTTAACATGGAAATCGCTGAAGCATCTCTTTTCGTTCCTTGCGCTTGTGGATTGTAATAAGTAACAGTAGCGAGTGGAACACCGTCAACAACGAAAAGGGGCTCATTCTTGGCATCATTAATATTTCTGGCACCGCGAAGGGTTACCCTTACCTGAGGATTTACACCACCGTCGAACATGTTTACCTGTAAGCCTGCAACTTTACTCTGTAAACCATTAAGCGGATTAACTACTTTGGTTTGCGAAATTTCATTTCCAGAAACACTTGCTGTGGCTACACCAAGCTCTTTCGACTTTCTTTTAATCCCGAAAGCGCCGGTAATCTGTACATCTTGCAGCGATTGCGCTGATTCGATCATCTCGATATGAATCGGCTTTTTATGATCGGTTACTATAAATTCCCTATCCTGATATCCAATAAAACTGAGCACTACAACATCTGAGTTTGAAGCATCAATTGAAAATAATCCCTCAGATGTTGTAGCGGTAACTTTATTAGTTCCCTTAACTTTGATTGTGACACCCGGTAAGCTTGTGTGGTCTCTTATATCAGTTACTTTTCCTTTTACTTGGCCTCGTTGGGCAAATGCTAATGTGCTTATTAACAGCAGAAACATCGTTATTATGTTTCGTAAATTTGTTATCATGTTATTTAGACTAGTTAAAAATTGATGCAAAACAACCTATTTAGAATCGTTCTTTACAATTAAAACTGAACTAAATGACCAATTCAATTCGTCAGATTAATATAGTTACACGCATTAAAATGCTTCAAAATCAAGATATAAAAAGGAGTTAATACAAGAGATAATAAAAAAACAAAAATTCATTTGTATAAAAATGAATTCGTGTACAGCTGATTAAATGGCCAGGTGCCCCCACCCCAGGGAAAAACAAAAAAAGAGGATTACCGCAGCAATCATTGTATATGCTTTATAACGCAACAGAAGTTTTTCTCGATGCCGGCCTGAAATACCAGGATACAACCGTGAGCACCAGCAGTAAGGCAGGCCCAAAAAAGCTGATTCCCGCATCACTAACAGCCATATGGGAAAACAGGGCGCCCGTCATGCTAAAGAAGAATCCGGCATAGGCCCATTCCTTAAGCAAAGGGAATTTTGGAATTAAAATGGCGATTACGCCAAGGATTTTCCAGACACCAAGAATGATCAGCAGGTAGGCCGGATAACCAAGCTGCTTCATCATCGCCAATTCATCTTTATGGCCCATCAATTGAACAATCCCGGTAGATACCATGCCCAGCGACAGCCATAGCGTGGCTATCCAGTAAATAATTTTGTCTCTTTTTTTCATCTTAGTTATTTTGTTGTTTCAATAAATCTTCAATCCGGTTGTGCGCCATGTTAATGCCCTGAGCAAAGGGAAGTTTTAAAATCTGATCCCTGATGGCTACCGACTGGTAAACCACATGCATCACTAACCTGCTCCGATCAGCAGACAGGGCTTCAAAAGCTAAAAACTCAAGCTGTATACCCAATTGCTTATCCTCCATTTCAAACGTCCTTACAATCCGCTCATCCTGCAGAAATTCGTGGATAACACCCGAGAACAAATGCTTGTTACCCATCGGGTCGGTCGTTTCATATTGATAGCCGCCATGTCTTTTACTCTCCAGCTTCAGCACCTTTGTACCCATCCATGCCTCAACCAGCTCCGCCTCCTCATAGGCCTTAAAAAGTAAATGAACCGGTAATTCAAAGTCTCTGGTAATCAGTATTTCCTGATGGCCGGGCTTTGCTTCTATTTTTGTCTTCTGTTCCATCCTTAAGCTGGTTTATGGTTTTTCATCAAAGCCTCAAGTTTATTAAACCGTTCTTCCCATAACTGACGGAAAGGTTCTATAAAGTCGGATACGGTTTTCATCTTTTCAGGGTTTAATTCATAATAAACTTCACGGCCCGACTGTTTTTGTGCCAGCAGCTCGCAGCTGGTTAAAATTTGCAGGTGTTTCGAAACCGTAGGCCTCGCCGTATCAAAGTTTGCAGCTATTGCACCCGCAGTCATCGCCTGCGAAGCCAGCAAAAGTAATATCGCCCGTCTGGTCGGGTCGGCTATCGCCTGAAATACATCTCGTCTTAAATTCATTATGTAGCTATTTGACTACAAATATATAAGTAGCCATTTAACTACGCAAATTTATTTTCATATTCAGCTCTAAAACAGATAAATTAATGATTTATTAAAACAGGGCTTATCTGATCAGGCTAATTTTAATTATGGTAAAGATCGCCTGTTCCAGAAAGTTATTCGACGAAATAAGCCAGTGGTCATTGGATGTACTCGATTCAGAAATCTCTAAAAACGCCATCAGGGCCAGGCTCACGGCAAGTAATTTCAGCATACAGGATAAACAGCTGAAAGATACACAGGCCAATACGCTCAACCTGCTGAAAGCGGTTAGTCAGTTGAGAAGGGGTAAAATTTCCAGGGCAGAATTCGATCAGAAGATTTTCTTATTCTGATTGTGCTGATGGTTTATCGATATGGCGTTTATAAAATATCCTGTTAGAGGTCACGTTAATCTTTTTCATATCAATAGGGCAGGATAAATCAATATTACTTAAAAAACAAAACTTATCCAAGCACCCCATAGATTTTGAAGCCGCCCCGGCCAGCCACAAAAAGGCTACATGCCACCATGCTCAAAGTAAATAATGTCACTATCAAAAATGCCGTCATAAGCATGCCCACATGGAACAAAACCATTCGCCTGGAGAAAGCGCTGGCTGCTCTGACTGGCCGTGGTAGAGAATAATAGCCCCTCATAACCAATGATCTTATTCAGTAAAAGTGTTTTAAGTGTGCTACCGATTCCCTTTCTGCGAAAATCATGCACTGTAAATGAATAACCAATCTCTTGGATACGGCCATCAACACTGCGGCTGATGCCGGCTTTAGCAAAAACCAGCTTAAGATAAGATGCCTCAGGTCTTTTAATGGCAGATATACCAATAAGTACTTCCCCCTGGTAGCAGAAAGCTAGGTAATCACAATTCGAAATCTTTTGATGGAGATCTGCCGCCGAAACCTTATTTCCCATCCGCACCAGGCGGTAAAAATGGTGAAGTTCTGTCATCGAACAATCCGCAGGTTTCTTAACCTCGAAAACGCAGTTCTTGATAAAATTAGAGGCGAAATGGTTATTCCGGTGGCGTAACAAGCCTGTAGGGATGAGCTGATTCATAACTTCCTTTTTTATGGATGGGGCTTAAGCATCGGTTAAAGAATATAGATCCTTGTTGAAATATGATTACGGCTTACAGCTAATCTCAAAAATGTATAACAAATGTTCCTTCTAATTTAACCTTGCAATATGTTGTTCAGGTTAACAGCTTGTTGTTTAATTGTTAACCAGACAGGATTACCTCGGTAAACTCAGGGCAAACTTTTTCATTCCCTTTTCTGTTGAAATAAGAAACCCTATTTATAATCATCATGAAAATCGCATATAATGACCTAAAAGATAAAAATGTTGTCATCACAGGTGCTTCCAGTGGTGTAGGATTAGCCACTGCCGAGGCTTTCGCCCGCGCCGGTTGTAACCTTGTACTGGCCGCCAGGGGAGCCGAAGCCCTGGCAAGCGCTGTTGACCGCTGTGAAACACTTGGCGCCAATGTAATTGGCATTCCTACCGACGTATCGGATTATAGCCAGGTAATCGAACTGCGCAATGCAGCCCTCCGCTTTAAGGGAACTATTAACTATTGGATAAATAATGCAGGGGTAATGGCCAGTGGAAAATTCGAGGAAATCCCGATTGAAGTGAGCCACCAGGTTGTTAAAACGAACCTGATTGGCTACATGAACGGCGCACACGCTATACTCCCGATATTTAAAGATCAGGGCCACGGCGTACTCATCAACAATGTTTCCATTGGTGGTTTCATGCCTGCACCATACAGTGCGGTATATTCTGCAACTAAATTTGGTATTAAAGGCATGATGGAATGTATACAGGGCGAAGTATCCGACCAGCCACATATCCATATCGCCAACCTCTATCCGCAAATTCAGCGCTCTACAGGTAATATGCATTCCGCAAAGTATTCTGGCTTAGATTTTAAAATACCACCTTCAGCCGCCGACCCGCGTGATACCGCGAATGCCCTTCTTCAGCTGGCACTTCATCCTAAAAAAGATAAATTCCCCGATTTTAATTCATGGGCTTTAAAAACCATGCACGATTTATTCCCCAAACTATTGGTCAATACCGCATCTGCAGGAATGCGTGTGCTCATGAAGTTAAAACATGGCCAGCCCACAAACGGAAACGTACTTAAACCTTCAGGCTATCCCCACCGGATTTATGGTGAAACCATTTTACCGGTGGCCTCAAAAAAAACTAAACTGGCCCTCGGATTCGGTGTATTGGCAGTCATTGGCTTGATCTTAACTAGCAGGCGCACTTAAAAATTATTTCAGGACTAAACTTTCACACTTCCCGGCAGCCGATGGAAGTTTTGCCCGTACGCATAACGGCTTTTTTAATCCGCATTATTTTTCGTAAATTGATTACATCAACTTTCGCAAAATTAAAACCCGAATCAACCCTTTTCACAGCAAGCCTCTTGTCAAGTCCGTGTTTACTCCGTATCAAGTCCACCTCTAGTCCACCTTTAGTCCACGTCAGCCTGCACTCAACTTCGTCTTAAACCCGGGGCTACCTTGGTTATGCTTCCCCTTTAACCTGACAGAAGCCTACAAACCAGCCTGTTTTGAGCCTTAAAACCAATAGAATTGTTATAATTGAGTTTTAGCAAAACTTCAATTTAAAAAACAATTCTATATTTATTGTCGGATAAAAGAATAATCAGGATGGATAAAACAATTAAATGGGGCATTATCGGCTGTGGTGATGTAGCCGAGCAAAAAAGCGGTCCGGCCTTTAATAAAGTGGCAAACAGCAAACTATTGGCCGTAATGCGCCGTGATGCGGAAAAGGCCGCCGATTATGCTAAACGCCACCAGGTAGAACAATGGTACAGCAACGCAGGCGAGGTATTTAACAATCCCGATATCGATGCCATTTACATTGCTACCCCGCCTTCATCTCACCTGGAATACACACTTGCCGCCCTTGAAAAAGGCCTGCCGGTTTATGTAGAAAAGCCTGTGTCACGTAATACCGCCGAAGCCCTGCAAATGGCCGAAGCTGTAAAAAAACATAATGGCAAACTTGTTGTTGCCCATTATCGCCGCAAAGTTCCTTTGTTTTTAAAGGTTAAGGAATTGCTCGATAAGCAGGCAATTGGCGAAGTAAGAACCGTTCAGTTAAAATTGTGGCAAAGTGTTAACCCGGAACTGGTAACCAAAGCAGCTGCCAACTGGCGTACAAACCCCGAAATTTCGGGCGGTGGTTATTTCCACGACCTTTCTCCGCACCAGCTCGATCTAATGCTTTACTTTTTTGGCGAACCCTTAAAATACGAGGGTTTCAGCACCCGTAAAAACAAAACTGCCGTGGCTGATCAGGTTTCGGGCAGTATTCTTTTCCAAAACCAGATTGTTTTTAACGGCTCCTGGTGTTTTAATGTTGCACCGACGGCAAACATCGATCTGTGCGAAATTATTGGTAGTGAGGGTTCTATTCAGTTTGCGGTATTCGGAAAAACCATTAGCTTAAAAACCAACCTAGCTGAAGAAGTATTTAATTTTGTACATCCCGAACACATCGAACAGCCCATGATAGAAAGTGTGGTCAGGTATATAAATGGTGAAGAACCTAACCCCTGCACCATCGACGAAGCCATCATCATCATGAAAATTATTGATAACTTCTCGCAGATGGCGCCCGGACTATAATTAACGATTTTAATCCCTTTTTAAGATGGGTTACTTATTTTTGCTGAATGCTTAAAATCGGAATTGCTGAAGACGACCCTAAAATCCTGGCACTGCTCAAAACTGTTCTGGAAGAAAACGGTTATGAGGTACTTACGGCTGCCAATGGCATCACCGCGTTTGAACGCTTCTCCGCTACACAAACCGACCTGCTCATCCTCGATATCCTTTTACCCGGGTTGAACGGCCTTCAGCTGTGTAAGGCAATAAGGGAAAATGATAAGGAAACGCCAGTATTAATGCTAACAGCCATGGGCTCGATAGAAGATAAGGTAAATGGTTTCGAAAGTGGTGCCGACGACTATCTGCTTAAACCTTTTCATTTAAAGGAATTGCTGGTAAGGGTTTCAGCGCTGCTTAGAAGAAACAGCAAAGCTGCCGGCAATAACCTCATCTGTTTTGAAGATTTATGCATCAACTCTACCAGCAAGGAGGTTAGCCGTGCCGGAAAAACCATTGAACTGAGTGCAAGGGAATTTACGCTGCTCGAGCTGTTCATGAAAAATCCGAACCGCCTGTTATCAAGGCAGTATATTGCCGAAAAAGTATGGGACATTAACTTCGACACCGGAACGAATGTAATTGACGTGTACATTAATTTTCTCCGCAAGAAAATTGAAAAGGGTTTCGAGCGTAAACTTATACACACTAAAATAAACATGGGTTATATCCTTAAATAATGAAGATAAAAGACCGCATTGCACTCTACTTTACATTGATTACCACATCAATACTGCTCGCAGTGCTTTGTACGGTGTATTTTACCTTCATGAAATTTCTTCAGGCCGATTTCTTCGAACGCCTGACCGACCGCACGATGGTTACCGCTAAACTTTACCTCGAAGCCGATGAAATCAGTCGCGATGCCTTAAAAACAGCCCGGCATAAGTACCTGCAAAAACTAAATGGCGAAGTAACAAGAATTTACGATTACCACAACCGGGCAACATTTATTGGCGACACTACCCAGTACTGGACTTCGGCCACGATCGAAAAAGTGAGGACCAATGGCACGCTGAAGTATGTCGACGGGCAACGCCAGGTGGTAGGTATTTACTATAAGGATAATCAGGGTGATTTTGTCATTCTGGCTTCTGCTGATGACCAGGGCTCGCATAACCGTTTGCATAAGCTCCTTAACATCATGATATTTATTTTCATCCTGATTTCGGTGATTGTGCTCGTTTTAAGCCGGTGGATTGCAGAAAAAATGCTTAAGCCCCTGAAAGCACTTACCGCTGAAGTAAAACAGATCGATGCCGGAAACATGGCTTTTCGGGTTAAGGAAACAGATAACAAGGATGAGATTAACCTCATCGCCCAGAGTTTTAACCATTTAATGGAAGAACTGGAGCAGGCTTTTATCCTGCAGAAAACTTTCATGGCCAATGCTTCGCACGAACTGAGAACACCGGTTACCCGCTTAATGATGACCGCCGAACTGGCCCTTTCAAAAGAACGCGATGAAAAAGCCTACCGCGAGGTTATTTCGTCGGTACTGGATGAGGCGGAGAAAATGGAACACATTATTAATGGCCTGCTGGCCATTGCACGAATGGATATGGAACTGATTAACGCCCAGCTTTCCGCCATTTCAATAAATGACCTCTTGCTTAACATTCAAACCGAATGGGAGCAAAATAAAAATCTTCCCTTAATAATCGTCAACCCGGAAAATATCCATCCCCTAATTGAAGCGAATGCCACTTTACTGCAGATTGCCATAGACAATATTATCTCCAATGCTTTTAAGTTTTCAAATAATGCGCCGGTAACCTGCTTCATCAGGCAAACCACCAGCCATATGGAACTTTATGTGATAGATAGCGGCATCGGAATTCCGCAAACCGAAGAAAAGGAAATATTTAAACCCTTTTATACCCGCTCGGAAAAATCGGGATTAAAAGGTGATGGAATGGGGCTTTACATGGCAAAAAAAATTACCGAGTTATTAAAGGGACATATACAGATTACCGGAAATGATGCCGGTGGAAGCACTTTTATCTTGAGCTTTCCAAAGCTTTAATCCGCTTTTAATTTCGATTTAACCGGGCTTTAATTCGCCGAGAATAGTTTTGCCCGCATGAGAAGAATACTTTCCTTGCTGCTGGCTGTTTTAGCCTTTCAGGCTTCTGCTCAAACAGATTCCCTTCAACTGAACATTAAACAAGCCGAAGCACTTTTCCTGAAACAGAACTACGATTTGATCGCGGCCGGTTTTCAGATCGACCAGGCGAAAGCCGAAATCATCACGGCCAGGTTATTTGATAACCCCGAGCTGAATTACGAAAACTTATTTTACAACCACGAAACTAAAAAGTTTTTTCAAACCTCCTATGCCGACGGGCAGTATGCGGCTTCCATATCGCAGCTTTTTAAACTCGCCGGTAAAAGAAATAAGAACATCAAACTGGCTCAAATAGGCTCAAAATTAGCAGAAATATCTTATTTCGACCTGATGCGGAGCTTAAAATTCGCGTTAAACAGCACTTTTTACGAGGCCTGTTTCACGGCGCAGTCACTTAATATTTACCAAAGCCAGATTGCGGCGACTACCCGTCTTTTAAAAGAATATGAATTGCAGCAAAAAGCAGGAAACATTGCTATTAAAGATGTGATCAGAATTAAATCATTACTCCTCAACCTGAAAGCTGAATGGAATGATACACTTAACAACCTGGAAGATAAATACCGCGATTTGAAAATACTTTGCGGCTTAAATGCTGCAACGCCGCTTAAGCTTGTCTTTAGCCAACCCGATGGTCAAACCAATATAGAGGCGCTCCCTTACCAGTCTTTGCTTGATTCGGCAAGGACCAACCGGGCCGACCTAAAGCTTTCACAGGCCAATCTCGAATACCAGACCATGAACTTGAAACTCCAGAAGGCCATGGCCATTCCCGATGTAGAGCTCTCGCTGAGCTACGATTATAAGGGGAACTATCCTGAAAAATATACGGGCCTTGGCATTAAGATTCCCATACCGCTGTTTAACCGAAACCAGGGCGAAATCAAGAAAGCCACAATCGGCATTAGTGCAGCAGAAAACACCATCAAACAGCAGGAACTCCAATTAGAAAATGAAGTATTCAATACTTATAAAACGCTTGTTAGAAACGAACAGCTGGTTAAAGACACCGATCCTGATTTCGGGAGCAGCTTCGATAAACTGATTGAAGGACTCATTAAAAATTTCAGATTAAGAAACATCAGCCTGATTGAGTTTCTCGATTTATTCGATTCGTACAAGGAAAATACCCTCCGGCTTAACAAGCTTCAGCTGGATAAAATGAATGCAAGGGCCGAAATGAATTATGTAACCGGTACAACAATATTTAAATAAGATGAAAATAACAATAACTAAGCTTAGGTTCCTGATGCTTGCCGCTGTAGCTACTTTGGCTGTAGCCGCATGCAAAAACCACAAACAGGAAGCACCAAAAGAAAAATTCACCATCACCGACTCATTGTTAAGTAAACTGTTAATCGACACCGTGCAACAGGCAAACGGCAAATCAGACATTGTACTTTCGGCTAAAATAACTGCCAACGAAGAACAGAAATCTGAACTTTTCCCCATGCTTAGCGGTACTGTAAATCAGGTAAATGTTCGTCTGGGTGATAAGGTTTCTTCAGGCCAGGTTTTGGCAAATGTTACCAGTGCAGAAATGTCGGGTTTTGACAAAGATGTTATTGCCGCCAATGCAGAATTAAAGAATGCTGCTCGTGCTTTAAAACAGGCTGAACAACTTTTTGAAAGCGGTCTTTCTTCAGCAAAGGAATTTGATGAGGCAAAGAATGATTATGAAATCAAAAAAGCAGAACTGAAACGTGCAGGTGCCGTACTAAAATTAAACGGGGGAAGTAAATCCGGTATTTACACCATAAAATCGCCCATTAACGGTTTTGTAATCGAAAAGAATATCACCGGCCATATGCAAATCCGTAGCGATAACGATAAGAGCCTTTTTACCATTGCCGATTTATCTACAGTATGGGCCATGATTAATATTTACGAATCAGATATTTCAAAAGTTAAGGTTGGCGATGAGGTTTCCTTAACAACCCTTTCTTATCCAGATCAAAGCTTTAAAGGAAAAATTGAGAAAATTTATAGCCTTATTGATCAGGAAAGCAAAGTCATAAATGCTAGGGTTGTTGTTCCGAACGCCTCGTTCCTGTTAAAGCCGGGGATGCTGGGAACGGTAAAGGTAAGCGGTACCTCGAACAGTAACCTTCCGGTGATCAATTCAAGGGCTGTGATTTTCGACGAGAACAAAAATTATGTACTGTTGCTCGATAAGGATAACAAGGTTAAAATTCAGCAGATAGAAATCGGACGTAAAACCGGCGATAAAATTTACATCAGCAATGGTGTGCAGGCCGGTGATCGCATTATCGCCTCAAAACAGGTTTTCTTATTCGAAGGCTTAAAATCTCAGTAATTACTTAATCCTTGTTTAAAGATGAATAAACTTGTTAAAAATATTATTGGCTTTGCACTAAAAAATAAATACTTCATTTTTTTCGCCACATTTATCCTGATTCTTGCAGGCTATTTCAGCTTCAAAAACACCACGATAGATGCCTTCCCCGATGTAACCAATACCAACATTACCATTATAACGCAATGGCCAGGAAGAAGCGCTGAGGAAGTAGAAAAATTTGTTAGCCGTCCCCTGGAAATTGCAATGAACCCAACGGAGAAACGCACCAGCATACGCTCCTCATCCTTGTTTGGTTTATCCATTGTAAAAGTAAGTTTTGAGGATAATGTAGATTATGCCCAGGCCCGTGTGCAGGTAAACAATCACCTGGATGAAGCCGATTTACCTGAAGGCATTCAGCCTGAAGTACAGCCACCATATGGCCCAACTGGCGAAATTTTCCGCTATACTTTGAGTAGTGATGTTAAATCGGTAAGGGAATTAAAAACCCTTCAGGATTGGGTAATACAGCGGGAATTATTATCAGTTTCGGGAATTGCCGATGTGGTAAGCTTTGGCGGTGAGGTAAAAACCTATCAGATTACTGTCGACCCGCAGAAAGCAATACAATATGGGGTTAGTGCCACGGAGCTTTTCGAGGCCGTATCAAAAAGTAATATCAACGTAGGTGGCGATGTAATTGTACAAAGCAACCAGGCTTATGTTGTTCGCGGTATTGGTGTTTTAAATAATATTGATGAAATAAGAAACATCGTGGTTGATAACATTAACGGAACGCCAATATATGTTAAAACCATTGCCGATGTTGCCGAATCGGCCCTGCCAAGGCTCGGGCAGGTTGGCCGCGATTTAGACCCCGATGTGGTGGAGGGTATTATCGTGATGCGCAAAGGCGAAAACCCGAGTGAAGTAATTACAAGGCTTAAGGAGAAAATTAAGGATATCAACGCCAACATTCTTCCTGATGATGTAAAAATAAAACCTTTCTACGACCGTGAAGACCTGGTTAATTATTCGGTTCATACCGTAATGGGCAATATGCTCGAGGGAATTTTATTTGTTACCCTCATTGTGTTCCTCTTCATGGCCGATTGGCGAACCACACTCATCGTATCCATCATTATTCCGCTGGCCCTGCTTTTTGCATTTATCTGCCTTAAGCTTAAAGGAATGCCCGCCAATTTACTATCAATGGGTGCCATTGATTTTGGGATTATTATCGATGGCGCCGTGGTAATGGTTGAAGGTATTTTTGTCGCCCTCGATTTCAGGGCACATAAAGAAGGAATGGAGCGCTTTAACAAGATGAGTAAACTCGGCCTGATAAAAAAAGCCTGCCTCGAAAACGGAAAGGGAATTTTATTTGCCAAACTGATTATTATTACCGGTTTGCTGCCCATCTTTACCTTCGAAAAAGTAGAGGGAAAAATGTTTTCTCCCCTGGCCTGGACTTTAAGCTTTGCTTTGCTTGGCGCACTGATTTTAACCTTTACCCTTGTTCCTGCCTTATCGAGTGTACTGCTCAATAAAAACGTTAAAGAAAAACACAACATCTTTCTTGAATGGATGACCAAAGGCACCCTGAAATGTTTCGATTTCTGCTTTGGTAAAAAGCGGCTGGTATTTTTTACGGCCTTAATTGTACTGCTGCTTGGGGCATTCAGCTTTAATTTTCTGGGCACAGAATTCCTGCCGAGTCTGGATGAAGGCTCTATATATGTCAGGGCAACAGGACCCTTAAGTATTTCGCTCGATGAGACCAAAAAGCTCTCCAATGATATGCGCAAAATCTTTCTCTCTTTTGAGGAAGTAAAACAGGTAATGTCGCAAACGGGAAGGCCAAATGATGGTACTGATGCAACAGGCTTTTATAACATGGAATTCCACGTAGATATTTACCCGAAAAAAGAATGGAAGCGTAAACAAACCAAAGAGCAGCTCATTGAGCGCATGCAGGAAAAACTGAAGGATTTTCCGGGGATCAGTTTAAATTTCTCGCAACCCATTTCTGATAATGTGGAAGAAGCGGTATCCGGTGTAAAGGGTTCTATTGTGGTGAAAATGTTTGGCGAAGATTTCGACTATATCGAAACGCAGGAGGAGAAAATTTTAGCCATACTGAAAACAGTAGACGGCATAGAAGATCTTGGTATCTTAAGAAATTTAGGGCAACCCGAGCTACAGATTAACCTCGACCAGAAAAAAATGGCCTTATATGGCGTTAGAACTGCCGATGCCAATGCGGTAATAGAAATGGCAATTGGCGGAAAGGCAGCCACGCAGATTTACGAAGGCGAACGGAAATTCGACCTGATGATTCGTTATCCCGAAGATTTCAGAAACGATGAAAACTCCATCAGCAAACTGAGGGTTCCGACACTTTCTGGCTCAAATGTTCAGCTCGGCGAGATTTCAGGCATCAGAAAAATAACCGGACCAAGTATGATTTACCGCGATAAGCATAAACGCTATGGCGCCATAAAGTTCTCCATTCGTGGCCGGGATATGGGCAGTGTTATTGCGGAAGCGCAACAGAAAGTTAATGCACAGATTAAGCTGTCAAAAGCCTATAAACTGGAATGGGCCGGAGATTTTGAAAACCAGCAGCGTGCAACGGCAAGGCTATCGCAGGCCGTTCCGATTAGTCTGATCCTTATATTCTTTATCCTGTTTGTACTGTTTGGAAATATTAAGGATGCTTTACTGGTATTGAACAATGTGCCTTTCGCAATGATTGGCGGAATACTAGCCCTGCTTTTTACTGGAATAAACTTTAACATTTCAGCAGGTATTGGTTTTATAGCACTCTTTGGAATTTGTGTGCAAAACGGGGTGATTCTGATTACTAAGTTTAAAGCAAATATCACCGAACTAAAACACCAGCCAGGCCTAACCATTAAAGATGCCATCAGGACAGGGGTAGCAAGCAGGTTCAGGCCGGTGCTGATGACGGCTTTAATGGCCGCTATAGGATTACTTCCGGCGGCGCTTTCTACAGGCATAGGCTCTGAAGCCTCAAAACCACTCGCCATAGTCGTTATCGGCGGATTGATTACCAACACTATTTTCAACCTCTTTGTATACCCTATTGTTTTTTACTGGTCGTACAGGAAAAAGGTTGGAAAAATTACAGCCGTGACAACATAAAATTTCATTTACGCAAACCTGATTAATGAATAAAAAAGGTGTAGCTTCTTAAAGAAATTACACCTTTTTTGTTGATGCCCGCTCAACAACGATCGGTTCGATAATATGATTGACCACATCTTTGTATGGATGATGCTGATGAATCATTTTTAGAAACATTTCAGCACAAGCCTTCCCCATTTCGGCCGGAAACTGCTCAATAGTACTAAGCGATGGCGTAATATATTCGGAAAAGGTTTCATTGGCAAAACCGATTACACCAATTTTGGGTGGTTCTATGCCTTGTGCTTTCAATTGCTGAATAATACCAAGGGCAGTGAAGTCATCACCCGCTATGATTGCATCAATAGATGGATCATTACTTAAAAGTTGCTTTGCACTAACTTTCCCATCAGCGATGGAAAGCCCGCCCATCAAAATATGATGCTCAATTACGGGGAGCTGATGCTGAACCAGCGCAGCCTTATAGCCCTTGAACCTTTGTTCGAAAATAGGAATCTGATGATTGGTCGTTACAAAAGCAATCTTTTGGTAACCTTGCCGAATTAAATGTTCGGTTGCCATAAAACCCGCCTGAAAATCATTGAGTGTTACGGTAGGCGTTTTAATTTCCCGGTTAACCCGGTCGAATAAGATTAATGGCTTAGCCAGCCTGATGATTTCTTCAAAATGGCTAACCTGATCCGTTTCTAACGACATGGAAGCAATAATACCATCCACCTGTGCTTCCAGAAGTGTTTTAACGCCCTCGATTTCTTTAATTAATGATTCTTTTGACTGGTAAAGGATTATCCTGTAACCACTATCTTTAAGGCCTTCTTCAAGACTGTCAATGATCGTGGCAAAAAAATGTGCTTCCACTGAGGGAACAATTACACCAATGGTATAAGTTTTGCCCGATTTTAATGCTGAGGCCAGTTTATTAGGACTGTAATTTAGTTTTTTTGCGGTTTCGATAACGGCTTTCCTGGTTGCATCGCTTATCGCAGGAAAGCCGCTCAATGCCCTTGAAACGGTAGAAACCGTAATATTCAGTTCCTGGGCAATATCGTATATGGTTGTTTTCTTCAAATTATTTTAAATGTACCTGTTAATTAAATTCTCCAGGTATTCCTGTTTTCCGCTCCTGATTTCAGGCTCACCATTTTCAGCAGCAAAATCCCTCAGGTTTTCAAGAGATAGTTTTCCGGCTTCGAATTCAGCGCCTTTACCACTGTCGAAAGATGCATATCTATCGGTACGTATCATTTTATAATCAGATTTTCCGAGAATAGCATCGGCGGTAACTAATGCCCTTGCAAAGATATCCATTCCACCCACATGTGCATAGAACAAATCTTTTGGGTCAGTTGAATTTCTTCTGATTTTTGCGTCGAAATTCACGCCTCCGCCCTGAAAACCGCCACCTTCTAAAATAATCAGCATGGTTTCCGTTAGTTCATTAATATCATTTGGGAACTGATCGGTATCCCAGCCATTTTGATAATCTCCGCGGTTTGCATCAATCGAACCCAGTAAATTATTATCAACCGCTACCTGAAGTTCATGCTGAAAGGTGTGCCCTGCCAGTGTAGCATGGTTTACTTCCAGGTTCAGTTTAAAATCGCCTAGTAAATCATATTGCTGTAAAAAGCCTTTCACCGTGGCTGCATCATAGTCATACTGGTGTTTCGAAGGTTCGCAAGGCTTAGGTTCTACAAAGAAAGTACCTTTAAAACCATTCTTACGAGCATAATCTTTTGCCGTATGTAAAAACTTAGCCAGGTGCTCTTGTTCACGTTTCATATTGGTATTTAACAAGCTCATGTAGCCCTCTCTGCCACCCCAGAAAACATAATTTTCGCCTCCAAGTGCAATGGTTGCATCAAGCGCCGCTTTTACCTGGGCACCTGCATGGGCTAATACATGAAAATCAGGGTTGGTAGATGCGCCATTCATGTACCTTTTATGGCTGAACAAATTAGCCGTTCCCCATAATAGTTTTACGCCACTTTCAGCCTGCTTTTGTTTTGCATACTCAACCAATGCCTGCAAGCGTCTTTCATTTTCAGCTACATCATCACCATAATCAACCACATCCACATCGTGGAAACAATAATAAGGCAACTGCATTTTGGTAATAAACTCAAAAGCTGCATCCATTTTATCCTTGGCCCTTTCGATGACATCTTTTTTTTCATCCCAGGGAAAAACATGTGTTGCACCGCCAAACGGATCGCTCCCATTTCCGTTGAATGAATGCCAGTAAGCACAGGCAAACTTAAAATGCTCGGCCATTGTTTTACCGGCAACAACTTTATTAGCATCATACCATCTAAAGGCCAATGGATTATCGCTTTGTAAGCCTTCAAACTGAATCTGCTCTATTCCTTTAAAAAATTCTTTTGTGCCTGTTAATACTTTTCCCATGTTATTATATTTTGTGGTTCTTTAATGTTTCAGATAAAATTTGTTTCCATGCCTGGTAAACAGGCTCATACTCGCTTGAATTTTTAGGTTCAATTCGTTTAATCAATTCCTGGTTTTTAAAAGCTTCGTCGGCATTATTAAAAATCCCTGAGCCTATTCCTGCTCCTATAGCTGCTCCAACACTCCCATCGTTTTCAAACAGTTCTACTGCAGTGTTCGTTACATCAACAAAAACCTGGGTAAAAACTTCACTCAGAAACAGGTTGGTTTTTCCCGCCCGGATAACTTTAGGTTGCATACCATTCTCCCGCATAATATCCAGGCCATAGCGAAATGCAAAAGCAATCCCCTCCTGTACTGCCCTGAAAATATCTGCCTGGGTATGCGTGTTCAGATCTATTCCTATGATTTGACCGCCTGTATATTTATTGTTTAACATCCGTTCTGCCCCATTACCAAAAGGTAAAACCTTAAGGCCTTTACTACCTATGGGCGCTGTTGCGGATAAGTTATTGAGCTCAGGATACGATTTCCCTGGTGCAAAATTATTTCTGGCCCAGCGGTACATGCTTCCGGTACCATTAATACAAAGCAAAACGCCCGTATTTTTATTGGCTTCTGTGTAGGTGACATGCGCAAAAGTATTTACCCTCGATTGTAAGTCATAAGTGAGTTGATTATCTACCCCATAAATTACACCCGAGGTACCCGCCGTAGCGGCTACCTCACCCGGTTTTAATACATTAAGCGATAACGCGTTGTTGGGCTGATCTCCGGATTTATAAGCAACAGGAATTCCTGCAGTTAACCCCAATTCTTCTGCAGCACTTGTTGTCAAAAAACCGTGGTTAGAAAACAATGGTCTTACTTCAGGAATTAAATGCTCATCTATGCCATAGTAATTCAGTACATCAGTTGCTGTTTTATCCTCCTTGAAATCCCACAGTATCCCCTCAGAAAGTGCAGAAATACTTGTAGTAATTTCGCCGGTAAGTTTCATGGCAATGAAATCACCGGGAAGCATCACTTTATCAATTTTAGCATAAATAGCCGGCTCATTATTCTTGACCCAGGCAAGCTTTGAAGCGGTAAAGTTTCCGGGGGAATTTAACAGATGGCTTAAGCATTTTTCGTGACCTATCTCATCGAAAGCTTTTTCACCTATAGCAACTGCACGGCTATCGCACCAGATTATACTATCCCTTAATACGTTCTGGTTTTCATCAACAACTACCAGACCATGCATCTGGTAAGCAATACCAATGGCTTTAACCGCACTTAAATCAACCACCCCTGATGCATTGAACCGCTGTATGGCTTTGATGGTGTTGGTCCACCAATCTTCTGGAGCCTGCTCTGCCCAACCCTGTTCAATCGACTTTATTGCTACTTCTTCTTCAGGGTACTGAACTGAAGCCACGCTTTTTTGCGTGTTTACATCTACTGCTGAAACTTTTATGGATGAAGTTCCGATATCGATACCTAATAAAAACATCAAAAATTGGATATTGGATTAATTTATGCAACCGTTTGCATAAAGTTATAATTTTAATTCTATAGTTCAAATTTTAGTACTAGAATATCAACAAGAGGCATTCAGCAACTATAAAATCCTTATATTGCGGCACTAGTCAAAATGAACTCAACTCAGAAATTTAATTTCACTAAAGTTTCTGCAATACTGCTTAAAAAGCAGGTTATTGTTGCTGTTTATGTGGTGTTAGCTATTGTAGCAGGATCAAAACAATACCTACACCATACATTCAACAATTACCTCATTTATAAATATGTTTATCTTCATAGTATAGATTTACAAAACCTCTATAATAATTATCCCGAATACCTGGATAGCAACCATTACGGACCCTTGTTTTCAGTTTTCGTTGCTCCTTTTACCCTCTTGCCTGATGGATTAGGAACACTGCTTTGGAACATTGCCAATGTTTTAATGCTGCTGTGGGGAATTTACAGTTTACCTTTATCAATAAACAAACGTTCGGTAATTGCCTGGATCTGTGCGCACGAAGCATTAACTGCATTGTTTAGCTTTCAGTTTAATATAGCACTGACGGGTTTAATGATGCTAAGTTTCTCCTATTTGGTAAAGAGGAAAGAAGTTCAGTCTGCTTTTTTTATCGCTTTTGGTACTTTGGTAAAACTTTATGGTATTGTAGGTCTGGCTTTCTTTTTCTTTACCCGGAACAAACTGAAATTTATTGTAAGTGGCTTGTTCGCTTTAATCGTTTTGTTTGCTTTACCAATGGCGATATCATCGCCGGCCTTTATTATTCAATCTTACCAGGATTGGTACAATTCTTTAGTTCATAAAAACGATATTAATGCTTCCCTTACCTCTTTTCAGGATATATCGATCATGGGCATGGCCCGAAGAATTTCGGGGAATGTGAATCTGCCAAATGGTCCCTTTTTAATAGGTGGCCTATTATTTTTTGCCTTACCTTACTTAAGGATTAAACAATATAAAAATTTAGCTTTCAGGCTAATGCTACTTGCTTCTACCTTAATCTTTACCGTTATTTTTAGTAGTGGCTCCGAATCGCCAACTTATATTATTGCATTTGCAGGTGTAGCCATTTGGTTTGTTATCCAGCCAAATCCAAAAAACAAATGGATTATTAGCCTTTTTATTTTCGCTTTTATATTAACCAGTTTATCACCAACTGATATTTTTCCAAAAGCGGTTAAAGAATTTATTCGTCTATATTCGCTCAAAGCCCTACCTTGCATCATCATTTGGCTAACCATAATTTATCAAATGATGAAAGAAGATTTTGATTCTTATTTGATTGCCGATAAATGAAGAAGTTAGTTTCTATTGTTATTCCTGCCTACAACGAAGCCGACAATATTTTTGTCATTGCAGAAAGTATTAAAAAAGTTTTTGCTGACTTAAATTATAATTATGAGCTGATATTGGTTGATGATGGAAGTGCTGATACAACTTTGACTCGGATTAAAGATTACGCAGCTACTGCTGATAATATATTTTTTCTTGAGTTCTCAAAAAACTTCGGCCACCAGTTAGCCGTAAAAGCCGGTATGGATCATGCCTTTGGCGATTGTGTGATTTCTATGGATTGTGATATGCAGCATCCACCCGAAATCATCCCTGAAATGCTAAAGAAATGGGAAGAAGGTTTCGAAGTGGTTTATACCATCAGAGAAGATGATCCTAATTTATCTAAAGGAAAAAGAAGCTCTTCCAATCTGTTTTACAAAATATTAAACTGGCTTTCTGATATAGAACTGGAGCCAGGAGCAGCTGACTTCAGACTACTTGATCAAAAGGTTGTTAATGTATTCCGTAATTTCCATGAAAACGAACCTTTTTTAAGGGGTTTGGTAAAATGGCTGGGCTTTAAGCAATATGCAATAAGGTATAATCCGGCAGCAAGGTTTTCGGGAAAAAGTAAGTACACACTTAAAAAGATGTTTAATCTGGCGCTTCACGGTGTAACCTCTTTTAGCATTAAACCGCTTTATTCTGCCGTTTATCTAGGTTTTACGCTATCTTTTGCATCGGTACTTTACATACCATACATCATCTACGCCTTTGCAAACAATGTCGAAGTTTCCGGTTGGGCTTCAGTAATCATGACCATTGTTTTCTTCGGTGGTTTACAGCTCATCATTTTAGGTATCATTGGAATATACGTAGGTAAAATGTTTATGCAATCTAAAAACCGACCGAATTACATTATCCGTTCAACAAATATCCCTGTTAAATAATGGTTCTTTTAAGTTTTGATATTGAGGAATTTGATATGCCTTTCGAATACGGAAAGGATATTTCTTTTGCAGATCAAATTGCAATCTCCAGGGCTGGAACAATTGCCATCCTGGATCTTCTAGATAAGTATAACGTAAAGGCCACCTTTTTCTGCACCGTTACTTTCGCTGAAAATATTCCGGATTTAATTGATAGAATTACCAGAACGGGGCACGAACTTGCCTCACACGGCTACTATCATTCTGATTTTAAGCCCGAACATTTGCTCCAATCAAAACTAAAGCTGGAAGAACTATCGGGAAAAGAAATAACGGGATATAGAATGGCAAGAATGATGCCTGTAGATGAAAAGGAGATTGAGAAAGCAGGTTATACCTATAATACATCTATAAATCCCACCTTTTTACCAGGAAGGTACAACAACTTCAATGTATCCAGAACTTTTTTTATTAAAGAAAACGTTTTGCAAATTCCGGCATCTGTTAGTCCGCTGGTTAGGTTTCCTTTATTCTGGCTTTCTTTTCATAACCTGCCTTTAGGCATTTATAAATCGCTGGCAAGCTGGACATATAAAAAAGATAACTACCTGAACATTTATTTTCATCCCTGGGAGTTTACAGATTTAGATGATTTCGAACGTTTCGGTTTTCCGGGTTATGTAAGGAAAAATACAGGTATTAAAATGATTAAAAGAATGGAAAGCCTAATCGCCTGGATGAAGAAAAAAAACTACGCTTTTGGAACATTCCAGGAGTTTATTAAAACAATTAAGAATTAATAAGCTTTCGGCCATTTTACTTATATGTCTCAGCAAGTTTTAATGCATTATAAGCATTTACTATTCCTCCACTTACACATATATCACTGAAAGGAACTCGAACATTCTCTCCCTTTTCATTTTTATATTTCACTTTGTGGTTAACTTTCGAAACCGATTTCATTATAATCTCCCTAACCTGAGCAGGTTTTAAATGCGGGTAATAACTTAAAATTAAAGCCGCAAGTCCTGATACCACCGGAGATGCCATGCTGGTTCCATCCAGCTCTTCATATTTATTATCCGGAGCAGTAGAGTTGATTAAAAACCCTGGAGCAAATACATCTACAGTGTATTTACCGAAATTCGAAAAATCTGCCTTTAAATTATCATCATCTTTGTAAGCACTGGCACCAACCTCTATCCAGTTCGTAGCATGTGGCAACTGGTATTTAGCTGAATCTAAAGGAACAGGTTTTGGCAAGGCAGCCCTGCCTATTGAAGGTCTCATCCCCATTCCGTTGGCATTTTGCGGCATTGGTTTAGGAGGAGTAAAGTCGGCTAAAGTCGTCTTTTTATGTGCTAATTTATAAGCTTCCGCTTCAGGGCTTTCGTAAAATTTATTAGGAAAATTTTCCTCTATATCATTATTCTGGTTATCATTTCCGGCTGCATGTACCAGCAAAACATTTTTACTTTCTGCATATTTTACCGCTTCATCTACTGCTTTCTTATCCCATTTGTACGATTTACCAAAACTCATGTTAATTACGCTCGCACCGTTATCTACAGCGTAGCGAATTCCATTGGCAACATCTTTGTCACGCTCATCGCCAGTTGGCACAACCCTAATGGCCATAATACTAACATGATTCGCTACCCCCAAAATACCTGTGTTATTTGTACGGTTAGCAGCAATAATCCCCGAAACGTGGGTGCCATGTAAAGCGTCTGGCCCCTTTACATCATTATTGCCATAATCCCTTTGACTCGAATTGGTGTAATCATCACCCACAAGCTCGGCACGCATATCATATTTCGGATTAAGATTATATTTCAGCATTGCATCATACTGTTTATAACCATCCTTTATACTTTTATAGAATTTTTCAAAACTCCCTTCTTCCTTCGCCCCCTTTCTGATAATTGTTTTAACCTGCTCTTCTACCTCATCGTCAGCCTTATATTTATCTATATCTTCATAAGTCGGGATATCCTTCTTACTTGCTTTAGCTGCCGAATCCAAAACCTTATTTATAGCAATGAGTACAGAAAAAGTATTGCTGGCATCTTCATACTTCTTACCGAAATCGCCAACCATCTTTTTATATAACCTAAATTCTTCCTTTTGCGTACTATCCAGTGGAGTTAAATTAGTTGTCGACTGATACTTTGGTGTATAGATCCTTAATAGTCTTACGAGTTCCAGATTATCAAATTCAAGATTGCCTTTTTTTGAACCTATAAAATTCCAGCCATGAATATCATCAATATAACCATTACCATCATCATCAATTCCATTACCCGGAATTTCCTTTTTATTAGTCCACAACACATCAGTTAAGTCAGGGTGGTTAATGTCAACCCCACCATCAATAACTGCAACAATAATATTTTTAACAGGCTTTTTATTATTTAGAAGATCTCGATAAGCTTTTTCAGTACTTATGCCAAAAAAACCGTTTTCAGTTAAGTCAAGGTTAAACCAGTTTGGAGGCAACTGTACATTCTTACTTTGGCCAAAACCAGTAGTTCCTACACATAATAAGAAAAGAAATAACAGTAAATGCTTCAAATTCAAATTGGCCATAATGATGCTTAAGTTAAAGTACAATAATACGGTTTTATTACATGGAGGCTAAAAATTTAGCATATTTTAACAAGCTAAAAGTTCAGCTAATCAATCGTTGATATTACGGAGTTAAAAGATTAGTAAACGGTTCTAAGTCTTTCATGGGAAGTTTAGCCCTGCTATTTGCTGCAATCTTATTGGCGGCTTATTTGAGGGCTTTTCAAGCTCCGGCCTGGCCAAAAAGGATTTCCGCGTCCATCAGGTTTAGTTAACCCGGGCCCGCCGGGATCGCTACAGTCGTCAGCGGCTTTTAGCTTTAGCCTTTCCGCTTTAAGCCTTTAAGCTATAGGCTCTAAACGCAGAAACCCTCACAGT
>NZ_JAVTSJ010000009.1:0-121949 GCF_032678405.1 Pedobacter aquatilis | reverse complement strand
CCCTGACATTCCACTATGATAGAAGGAATGTAGTGTATTGATAAATGAGGATTTCTAGTTCTAAATATCAATATTTAATTTAAAAGATTTTTAAACAAAAAAAGCCCATCTTTCGATGAGCTTTTAATCAGTAGCGGGGAGCAGGATCGAACTGCCGACCTCAGGGTTATGAATCCTGCGCTCTAACCATCTGAGCTACCCCGCCGGGTAAAAATATTTGCTTATATTATCAAATATTTGTGTGGTTATTTTTTGGAGTTGCAAATATAGAATAATTTACCTTTCTTTAGAAAAATAAAATAAAAAAAGTAGTCCGGAGTTTTGTTCTGGTAATGAATTAACATGGCAGATAAGAAAAAATTTACGCTTGAGTACGAGGTTAAATCGTCACCACGAATACTGTATAGTTTTATAAGTGAGCCAAATGGCTTATCGCAATGGTTTGCCGACGATGTTAATTTCCGCGACCAGGTTTACACTTTTACCTGGGATGATGAAACGCAAAAAGCTAAACTTATTTCTGTAAAAGAGAACAAACTTGTTAAATTCAAGTGGATTGATGATGAACCACAGTGCTATTTCGAGATGGAAATTGTACAGGATGAGCTGACCAATGATGTTGCTTTAGCGATTACAGATTTCTCTACCGACGAGCTGCTTGCCGAGAAAAAATTAATCTGGGATAACCAGATTGATTACCTGATCAGCGTTTTAGGTGCCTAATATATCTGCGCTTTGCTTACCTTTGTAGGGTGAAAAAAATACATCTTCTAATAATAAAAACATTTATAAGGCCTTTTATTGCCACTTTTTTTGTGGTAATGTTTATCCTTTTGATGTTTTTTCTATTTAAATATGTTGATGATTTAATTGGTAAGGGCTTTGAATGGTACACCATTTTCGAACTGATGTATTATCAGTCGATGGTTCAGATTTCAATGGCTTTGCCCTTATCTGTATTACTTTCCTCGATCATGACTTTTGGCACATTGGGTGAAAACTATGAGCTGGTCGCCATCAAATCGGCTGGTATTTCACTTCAGAAAGCCATGCAGCCTTTAATGGTTTTAATTATCGGACTTACCATAGGTTCGTTTTTTTTCTCTAACTATATTCTCCCAAAAGCCAATCTTAAGTTTTACTCGTTAATGTATGATGTAAGAAATAAGAAGCTTGCATTTTTAATTAAGCCTGGTGTTTTTAATAACAGTATTCCTGATTATTCTATCCGCGTAAACAGTAAGGATGAGGATGGTAAAATGTTCGGGATTATGATTTACGACCATAAGGGGACCAACGGTATTCCTAAGGTAATTCTGGCCAGAGAAGGTGAAATGAAAAAATCGAAGGATGGGAAGTTTCTGATTTTTAACCTTAAAGATGGGGTAACCTACGAGGAGCAGTCGAGCAGTAACGGAATTTATAATCCGAGGCAAATTCTTTCGCGAAGCCGGTTTAAGGAAACTGAGCCGAAGTTCAGCATGGAATCATTCGATATGCAAAAAACCGATCAGGGAGCTTTTGGTAACAGTACGGTGATGCTGAACCTGAAAGGTATTGTGAGGAAAAGGGATTCGCTTTCGAAGCAAATGGATACGCTTTACCGCAATACCGGCAGGAGCCTGGGTAATAATTTTAAACAAAATAATATTACACAGGGCTACAGCAAGCTCAAGGTTGTGGCTAAAAAAATCGATAAAAATATTTTAAAGAGTATTCCTAATGGCTCAAGGTTGTCGAGTATTCAGAATGCATCGAATATTGTTTCGGTTATTAACCAGAGTTTGGCAAACAGTGTTCCCCGCCAGGAAGATTTACGGGGAGAGATTATTTTTACCAGTGTAGAATACCAGCGGAAATTTACGCTTGCTGCATCCTGTATTTTGCTGTTTTTTATCGGAGCGCCATTGGGGGCGATTATCAGAAAGGGCGGAATGGGTTTACCTGTGGTTATCGCGATTTCCTTTTTCCTTATTTACCACATTGTAACTACCGTAGCGGAGAAATCGGCGAGGGAAGGGAGTATCAATCCGATTTTCGGGATGTGGATTGCCTTTATCATTTTAACACCACTGGCAATATTTTTAACTTACAAAGCAACAGCCGATTCTGCACTATTCGATATTAATCAATACAAGCAGTTTTTTGCCAAATTCTTCAAGAAAAAGGAATCGTAATCTCCCGATTTTCCTTTACTTACAAATGATATATTCTTAAGCATATTGCTTAATAAGATTGTACCTTTGTGTTAATAAATGCCATGCTTTTTTAGGTTAAGAAGCCGTAATGGGCAGTGGTTGTTTATTGATATTGTACTTTATAAAAAATGCAAACAAAATTAAACACTATACAAGAGGCTATTGATGATATCAAAGCCGGTAAAGTTATTATCGTTGTTGACGATGAGGACAGAGAGAATGAAGGTGATTTTTTAACTGCAGCTGAGAACGCAACGCCAGAGGTGATTAACTTCATGGCAACTTATGGCCGTGGTTTAATTTGTGCGCCCTTAACTGAAGAGCGTTGTGATGAGCTTAACCTGAACTTAATGGTTGGCAAGAATACGGCGGCCTATGAAACTAACTTTACGGTTTCAGTTGATCTGGTTGGCCATGGCTGTACTACGGGGATTTCGGCAAGCGACCGTTCTAAAACGATGCTGGCGCTGGTAAATCCAAATACGAATCCTGATGAGCTTGGCAGGCCGGGCCATATTTTCCCTTTAAGGGCCAAAGATGGTGGTGTAATCAGAAGGGCAGGGCATACTGAAGCTGCGGTAGACTTAGCCCGTTTAGCGGGAATGAAACCAGCAGGAGTTTTGGTAGAAATTTTGAAGGAAGATGGCGAAATGGCCCGTTTACCTGATTTATTTAAGATTGCTGAGCAACACCAGCTTAAAATCATATCTATAGAAGATTTAATTGCCTATCGTTTAGGTATTGATAGCCTGGTAAAGCAGGAAGTAACCATCGATTTACCCACTGCCTGGGGCGATTTCAAAATGACTGCCTATACGCAACTTGATAATAATGCTACGCATCTGGCGATATCAAAGGGTGAGTGGAAAGCCGGCGAGCCAATCCTTGCCCGCGTGCACAGCTCGTGTGTTACGGGTGATATTTTTGGTTCGTGCAGGTGCGATTGCGGTCCGCAGTTGCACAAGGCTTTGGAAATGATTGAGAAAGAAGGTAAGGGTGTTGTGGTTTACATGAACCAGGAAGGACGCGGTATCGGTCTTATCAATAAACTACGCTCGTATAATTTACAGGACGCTGGTTTTGATACGGTTGAAGCTAATATTAAGTTAGGCTTTAAAGGTGATGAGCGTGATTACGGTGTTGGTGCACAGATTTTAAGATCGCAGGGTGTAACCAAAATGCGTTTGATGAGTAATAACCCAACCAAACGTGCCGGTTTAATTGGCTACGGTTTAGAAATTGTAGAAAATATTCCGATCGAGATTGAGAGTAATGTTCATAACGAACGCTATTTGAAAACCAAGAGGGATAAAATGGGCCATTCTATTATGAAAGGCTAATATATATTCACAGCACTTAATTATCAGCGATCAGCTTTTAATTAAGTGCTGTTTTGTTTTTAACAGGGTTATTGTTCCTACCTTTTCGGATTATTTTTCCTGTCGTTAATAATCGCTTCCTTACTTATTGATTTGTTTGTTTTAACGGGCTGTTCTTCCTGTTTCTTCCTTAAGTTTCTTCGGTAAGCACCTGTAATTTTCTGTAAAAACTCTTTAAAAGTGTCGAACTGCTGGGTGTATACCAAGCCCACCGACGTTACATTTGCGGTAGCGCTGATTCCACTATTCAGGAATATACTTTGCTGAGTTGGTGGTTTATTAGCCAGTTTACCGGTTAAGCTTCCATCTTTTCTGATCAGGAATAAAGCTTCTACCTCGCTACCTACATTATTTTTAGAAAAATCGATTACCGTGAAATCGTTTAAACTGTTGCGATCTACAATGCCGGCATTGATAATCAGGCGGTCGTTAAAGAACTTAAACGAGGCATTGGCTTCACTCAAAGATTTTACGTTTAAATCGACGAAATTCAGATTTAAAGAAGAGAGTACATTGTTAAACTGGTTAAATACAAGTTCTGTAGCGGTACTCGTTGCGGTGGTTCCTATCTGATTACCGATAGATTGCCCGCCGTTACCTGTAGCGAAACTCCTTCTGATGATTAAACTGAATGCCTGCAGGTTCAGGTTGTTCTGATCGCTCAGATAAGCCTGAAGCTGCTCTTTAATTGATGGCTGCGACGGGAAGTTGATATCCAGCTTAATATCTGGTTGTAACAGTAAACCTGTTAAGCCCATTTCCACTTCTGTATCCACACGCTGGTTTGCACTGCTGCTTACATCGCGGTTGGCCGCCTTGAAAAGTTCGTTAAGGTTAGCCCTTAATGCGTAAACTGCTTTCAGGTTAATTTGTGCGGCGCTAGGGTTTCCTGTCCACCGGATGGTTCCCCCTTGCCTGATGGCGAATTTTTTGTTAATTACCTCCTGAGCCGTAAAGTCGAAACTACCGGTTTCGATGATGTAATCGCCCGACATTTCAAAATCGCCAAGACTGTTAATGTTCAGGTTGAGCTCGGCATTACCTTTACCACTTAAGTTGCCCAGGGTTGTATAAATATTCGCCGTGGTATTCGGATCGATAGTTAGCTTAAACGTTAGGGTTAATCCTTCGAAGTTTGTGGTTTTCTTCACCACTTTTGCCGAATCTCTGCTGATAAAATTAATGAAATCTTTATCGGCCACTGTTTCTGAGCTGTTTAGCGGTAAATTAAATACGGTTCCTTTTTCGGTTTTGGCCTTGATGTCGATCTTCATCTTACTGGTAGGGCCAGTAAATTTAAAAAGACCAGTTCCGTAGGCTTTACCATAATAAACTGAATTATCTTTCGCGGTGGTGTTAAGTGCCATGAAACTTTCGGCATCTACCTCAACTTTGAGGGTAGGGTCGTCTATGTTATTTAAATCTACTGTACCATTTGCGGTTGCTTCATGGCCTTCAAGATCTGCCAGTTTAAAGTTGTCGAGATTAATTACACTGTTTTCTACCTGAACTTCATCGCTGATTACATAGGTTGTTTTCAGGTAGTTTACCATCAGTTCACCTTTATCGAAAGACAGTGAGCCGTTAATTTTTGGGTTATCGAATTTACCCCTAACTGTTAAATCGGAAGAAACATTTCCCTTTAGGTTTGATACAAGTGTTTTAACGAATGGTTCGAAGATGGTAAGTTTACTATCATCCATTTTAACTTTCAGGTCGATATCCTTTTCCTTAAGGTCTAAATTTCCCGTAAGTTTAAAGGTCTCTGAGTCATCGGCCATAATCCGGGTATACACATTAATCAGGTTCTTATCACTGTTGAATGATGAGGTATCAGTTAGTGTGCCGATGTAGATGTCGTTAAAATTAAGGGAATCTATTTTCGAATCATTCTTAATCTGTGGCACTTTTAATATGCCATATAAATCTGTTTTACCATTTACATTTCCGCTTAGTTTTACGCCAAAACCTTTTGTAAAAGGGTTCAATGTCCGAAGGTTGAAATCTTTATAGCCGACCTGCAATAGATCTTTCGGGTCTTCAGAGATTAATCCATCTACGGTAATTTGCTGGTTTCCATTGGTTAAATCGAAGTTCTTTATCTCGGTTTTTCCGTTGTTCAAAATGATGCGTACTTTCTCCTGTATGCGCCATTCTTCGTGATTAATTTTTAAGATGGAAGGTAAGACACTCAATCTGGCTGTGGTATCCTGGTTTTTAGTGAACTCAACCAGGCCGTTTAAGTCGAGTTGGTTTTCTTCGAGTGTACTCGACATTTTTAAGTTGAAGGCCAGACTGTCGTTCCTGAGGATGTTCGAAATGTTTACATCTTTAATGAAAAGACTATCGTTAATCTGTACCCTGTCGGATGTTACGTTGAGCTGGAGTTGTTGGGGTGTGGTATTTTCATCGACAATAATATTGTTTACCACTATTCCCTGGTATTTAAGGTTTTTTACAAAGCCGTTCAATGTGGCGGTATTGTTGCGTGAATCGAAGTTACCGATGAAGTTAGCACCCTCGGCAAGCTCAAGTCCTGGTGAGATCAGCTGGGCCAGAGGCTCAAATTTCTTCACCTTTAAGTTGAACTGAAAAATCTGCTCGTTGTATTTAATGATTTTGGTCTGGAAGGATGGAACGTAGGTTTTGGCTATTGCTTTGTAATACGAACCAATAGAATTTAAATCATATTTCCCGCTGATACTGGCATCGAGGATATCGGATTTAATATTCAGCGTACGCTCCACACCTTTACCATTTGCCGTAAGTTCTACCGAGTCTATACTGTAGGTACCCTTAGGATTTTTCAGGGTGATTTCCTGTATACGGAGCCTTCCTTCAATGTTGTTCAGGTTTGTCCCTGAAAAATTGGTGTTAAATTTCGCATCAACCCTAAGTGAGTCTTTAAGTAAATGGAGTGCCTTTAATTTTGCGCCTGAAATGGTGGCATTGAAGTTAAATACCGGCAGTTTCGGGTTCAGGTTTACACCACCATCAAACATAAGCTTTATGTTTTTGTCGTTGATGCTTAATTTACCGTCGAAATATTTTTTATCGAAAGTACCATCAACTTTCACATTGCGGTAGCGGTAATCATTAAAATCAATATAATCTACAGTGCCGTTAAGCTTTTCTGTCAGGTGTTTAAGTTCGGTACCCTTGCCTTTTACGTATAAGGATGAACTTATTCTCCCTAAGCTCTTTTCATCAAGCAGGTTGCCCAAGTTGAAATCGTATGTTTTAACATTACCTGAATAGGATGGCACGTCATTTTTATCGATTTTCATGTTGACATCAGAAACCACACGGCCCAGTTTGGTTTTAAATTCGCCATAAGCGATAAAATCGTTCTGGAAACCGGTAAAGCTTCCATTGAAGTTAATGTTTCCAAACTTGTTTATTATCGATGGAACGATGGCTTTCTTTTTACCCGTAATACCGGCAAGTACTTCATCGAGGTCGGTTTTGTTGGTTCCGGCCATGTCGATTTTCAGGTCCATAAAAGTTTCTTCCCATTTTGGTAAACCTTTAATTATGAAATCGCCTTTTATATAGGTTGCTTTTCCTGATTTTACTGAAAGCTTTTTGGCTTTTAAGTTGTTTACCAGGCCGGTAATCTGTCCATCCACATCCAGGTCAAGCTTCATGTCTTTTAGTTCCGGTGCGAAATAGGCGACATCCTTAGAGGTAATGTGGCTATCTTTAAAGATGGCTTTCATACGTACATTATCGATGTAATGATTAAAATCCCTGAAGGTTTTAAATTTCATCTGATAATAATTGGTTAAACGACTTTGATTGGTAACCAACAGTAGGTTTTTCAACTCGATAGCATTTGAATCAACGGTAGTTTCAGCGCTTAGGTTTTTAAGATAAAAGCCACTTCTTTCCCGTAGGGTCAGGTTTTTAATATTGGTTTTAAGCAAGTGGTTTTTCGTGTCTAAACCCTCTAGAATCATGCTCAGATCCTTAACATCGACGTTATCAAAATTTACGCTGTTACCCTGGCTTAAATCTTTTGCTTTAAAGTTTTTGTATTTGAAATTGAGCTTATTTATGATTGTTCTCCTTAAATCAATTTTGTAGGGCTTTTTAGTTGGATCTTTTACACTAGGTTTACCTGAATCGAAGTAATTTATAATGAAATCGAGGTTAGAAGAATTATCTTTGAAATCTTTTAGAAAGAATGTTCCGTTATTGATTTGTACGGTGTTTATGTCAATTATCTTTTTTTCGATGGATAACTGATTGATATCGACCATAAGTGCCGGCGTGTTCAGTAAAGTATCTTTCTGTAAATCCAGAACGAGCAAATCTTCGAACACAATGGATTTGAAAGGTTTGATGTACAGGCTTTTAATGGAAACAGTAGTGTTAAGCTCCTTTGATAAGTAGGCAGCAGCTTTTTTTGCAAAAAAAGTTTGAACGGACTTAAATTGCAGCGAAAAAATGAGAAGCGCAAGCAGCAAAATTATTGATGCAATTATCCAGAGGAGTATTTTAAATAGTTTTTTAATAATTTTGTGTCTTAAATAAAAATAATTTGTCTGTTATACTTGCTATCGAGTCTTCCTGCGATGATACATCAGTCGCTATCTGTAACAACGGCAAAATTACGGCCAATGTTATTGCAAACCAAACAATTCATGAAAATTATGGTGGTGTAATCCCTGAATTGGCTTCCAGGGTACATCAGCAAAATATTGTACCCGCCGTTGCGCAGGCTTTAAAAAATGCTGGTGTTACAAAACAGGACATTACAGCTGTTGCTTTTACCCGTGGACCGGGATTATTGGGTTCGTTATTGGTTGGTGTTTCTTTTGCGAAATCATTTGCGCTGGCACTTAATGTGCCATTAATTGCTGTTAACCACATGCATGCACATATCCTGGCTCATTTCATAGATGAGCCGAAGCCGGCTTTCCCGTTTTTATGTTTAACGGTATCTGGCGGGCATACACAAATTGTGCTGGTTAAGGATTATTTCGACATGGAAATAGTTGGTGAAACGTTGGATGATGCAGCCGGAGAGGCTTTTGATAAAACAGCAAAGATTTTGCAGCTACCCTATCCGGGAGGACCTTTAATTGATAAGCATGCGCAATTGGGTAACCCGAAAGCTTTTAAATTTGCTGAGCCTAAAATAGATGATTTAAATTTCAGTTTTAGTGGCTTCAAAACTTCAGTGCTTTATTTTATCAGGAATCAGGAGAAGGAAAATCCTGATTTTATAGCTGAAAACTTAAATGATATCTGTGCTTCGGTTCAATACAGTATTATCCAGATTTTACTAAATAAGCTGAAGAAAGCAGCTATACAATACGGTATTAAAGAAATTGCCATTGCTGGTGGTGTATCGGCTAATTCGGGACTAAGGAATACCTTGCAGGAAACTGCTTTGGCGTTAGGATGGAATGTTTATATACCGGCGTTTCAATATTGTACTGATAATGCAGGAATGATCGCCATAGCGGGTTATCATAAATATCTGAAACAGGATTTTGTAGGGCAGGATGTATCACCAATGGCGAGATTGGAGTTTTAAGGTACGTTAGTTCATTGGTTCATTAGCCATTTGTTCATTGGTAAGTGCGAAGGTTAACTGCTTAATTGTTTAGTCCGCTTAACTCTATACTGCCAATTCAGAACTGGTTGTCATCCTTAATGGAGTAGAAGGGGTTATTGCAAACTTTGGTAAATGCGAAGGTTAACTGGTTAATTGTTTAAGTCGATTAACTCCAAACTGCCAACTCAGAACTGGTTGTCAGCCGGAACGGAGTCGATGGGTTTATGGCAAACTTTGCTAATTGCTAACTGTAAACTGCCAACTGACTTTGTATATTTGTGGTAAATGGCTAGAGAAATAACTAAGTTAAAACCGTTTGACAATTGAAATTTGATAATTATTTTTTTATATGACAGGAGCATCGTTAATATTTTGGATTGTTTGTGCAATTCCACTAATCGGAATTTTATATTATCTGATTAGAAAAGATAAAAATAAGCTGAAAGGAAGTTGGGGTGTTATTATTTTAGGTGCCCTGATTATCGCAGCGATACTGGTTATTGTTTATGTAACTAAAGACTTTAACGCAATTTTTAGTCAGGACGGAAATTAAAAATCAGCTAGAATAAAATGCAAAAGCCCCGAATTGATTCCAATTCGGGGCTTTTGTTTGCTATTTTAAATTACTTTTCTTCCAGGTGTTCGCCAGTTACTTCGGCTTTGATTTTTGCTTCTAGTTCGTCGGCAAGCTCCGGGTTATCACTTAAAAGCTGTTTAACGGCATCTCTTCCCTGGCCAAGTTTTGTATCGCCATAAGAGAACCATGAACCTGCTTTTTTGATGATGCCAAAATCGACACCTAAATCGATAATTTCGCCATTTTTAGAAATACCTTCACCAAACATTACATCAAATTCGGCAATACGGAAAGGTGGGGCAACTTTATTTTTAACGATTTTCACTTTTACGCGGTTACCAGAAACTTCGTCAGTATCTTTAATCTGCGAAATACGGCGGATATCTAAACGAACTGAAGCATAGAATTTTAATGCGTTACCACCAGTCGTTGTTTCAGGGTTACCAAACATTACACCAATTTTATCACGTAACTGGTTAATGAAGATACAGCAACAGCCGGTTTTTGCAATTGTTCCGGTTAGTTTACGCAGGGCCTGGCTCATCAAACGGGCGTGTAATCCCATTTTGCTGTCACCCATTTCACCTTCAATTTCACTTTTAGGAACAAGGGCAGCAACAGAGTCAATTACAATAACATCTATAGCTCCTGAACGAATCAGGTTATCGGCAATCTCCAATGCCTGCTCACCGTTATCCGGCTGAGAAATTAAAAGATTGTCGGTATCTACACCTAATTTTTTAGCATAAAACTGATCAAAAGCATGCTCGGCATCGATAAATGCAGCAATGCCACCTTTTTTCTGCGCTTCGGCGATGATGTGCGTGGCTAAAGTTGTCTTACCTGATGACTCAGGGCCATAAATTTCTATGATCCTACCTTTTGGGATACCACCAATACCTAAAGCGATATCTAAACCGATAGAACCAGTTGATATATATTCAATCGCCTCTACGGCTGTTTCGCCTAGTTTCATTATGGTACCTTTACCATAAGATTTTTCAAGTTTATCTAAGGTTAATTGTAGGGCTTTTAATTTATCTGGATTTGCGCTTGCCATATTTATTTAAATTTGTTTCGGTAAATATAATTGAATTGTCGGCTAATATGCTGCTATGTTTATAAGTTGTATTGCTAAAATATTTAGCTAAGGTAATTCTTTTTTAGCTAATGTCAATAGTAAATTGAAAATAATTTAACGTTTAGCCGATTCAGGATCTTTTTTAGCTTGCAGACGTTCGTAATAGCGGCACATGTAGGTTATTTCGCAAATGTCGCACTTAGGGCTTCTGGCCACACAAACGTAACGTCCGTGTAAGATGAGCCAATGGTGGGCAATGTGGATGTCGCGTTCAGGGAGATTTTTAACCAGATCTTTTTCAACTGCAAGCGGTGTTTTTCCGTTGGTTAGACCTAAACGGTTAGCCACGCGGAATACGTGTGTATCTACAGCCATGGCCGGTGCGTTATAGATTACTGAAGCGATTACGTTAGCCGTTTTACGTCCAACACCTGGCATTTTTTGTAAGTCGTCAATGCCTGAAGGTACCACATCATTAAATTCATGCAGCAAAATATTGGCCATACCTACCAGGTGTTTGGCTTTATTATTCGGATAGCTGATGCTTCTTATATAATCGAATACAATATCGGGTGTAGCTTCAGCCAGTGCTTTTGCATTAGGGAAACGCTGAAAGAGGGCAGGTGTAACCATATTGACCCTTTTGTCGGTGCATTGTGCCGAAAGAATTACTGCTACAAGCAGCTGATATGGATTATTATAATGTAATTCGGTTTCTGCATCAGGCTGTTTTGCCGAGAAATGTTCTACAAAAAGTTTATAACGTTCTTTTTTAAGCATTGGCAAATATAGCTAAACATGGGGGATGTAAAATGGGTGATGTAAAATGTAAAATGAAAGATGTAAAGTGGAACAAGGAAAATATAATCTGGTTGAGCGATAATTTTCGCCAAGTACTCCCTGCTTTCCGATTTTAGCTTCTTCCGCTTAATGCATTACAACATATTCAGCTTTGGATGCCTCTTCCTCATTACTTTCTGTCCCCGATGCTTTCCGCTTAATGAGCCAAAAGGCAAAAAAAGCACCTACTAAGGCCATAGCTGCACCAACATAAGCCGGTGAAGTGTAATCGAAACCATACACCAAAGGCAGGCCGCCAAAAAATGCGCCTAATGCGTTACCAATATTAAAGCTTGCCTGACTTGCAGAAGCAGCTAGCATTTCTGAACCTTTAGCACTTTGAATCATTAGCATTTGAATGGGAGCGGCCAATGCAAAGGAAACGGCACCGGTAACGAAAGTCATGATTAAGGCCAGCGGCTGATTAAATGAAACAAAATGTACAACTGTTAATGTGACTACCATAGTTAATAAAAGCGCAGCTGATGCCTTAGCCGGAGAAAACTTATCAGCCAATACGCCGCCGATGTAATTTCCAACCATCATGCCGAAGCCTGCCAGCATCAGAATGTAAGTTACCGCGTTTGGCGAAAAACCTGCTACTTCGGTCATTAATGGAGCAATGTAACTGTACCAGGTAAAGAGGCCTCCGGTACCAATAGAAATCATAAAGATGATAATCCAGGCGTCGCGTTTTTTGAAAAAGCTAAGTTCCGCTTTCAAATCGCGGTTTTTCGTTGCTTCTAATGCAGGTAGCCATAATTTAAGACTCAATAGTGTTACAAGGCCAACAAAAACAACAACTGCAAATGAGATTCGCCACGAAAAGTTGTGGCCTATAAAAGTACCTAAAGGAACACCGACAATGTTGGCAATGGTTAAACCCATAAACATTAAGGATACCGACTGTGCAGCTTTTCCTTTCTCTGCAATCCGACTGGCAACAACAGAGCCAACACCAAAGAAGGCACCATGTGGTAATCCGGAAAGCAGGCGGGCAATGAATAAAGTGTTGAAAGTTGGGGCAAATGCAGAAAATGCATTAAATACAGTAAACATTACCATTAAAGCGATCAATATCTTTTTAGGTGGGTATTTACCAGCTATCATAATCAATAGCGGGGCACCAATAACCACACCCAGTGCATAAGCTGAAATTAGATGGCCAGCCTTAGGTATACTTACGTTTAATCCAGTTGCAATATCAGGTAGGAGTCCCATCATTACAAATTCTGTGATACCTATACCTAAACCACCTAAGGTTAATGGAAGCAAGTTCTTGTTCATAATGCTTAGTGTTAAAATTACACTATGTAAAGGTAGTGCTTTTAATGTAAGATGGAAAGTTGTAGGTGCAAAAATGGAAGATAAATGACTGAGGGATGGAGAAGATGGAAGATTTAGGATGGATGATGAGAGATGGATGATGTAGGACCTAAGAGGTGGAGTTTTTTTGAGTGCGTATTTCATTGCATAAAAAAAGCTGCCTCACATGGTGGGACAGCTTTTTTGCTCGTGTAAAACTTACTTTGTTTTGCTGTAGGCTAAAATCCTGTTGATTGTATCATCAGAAGGATTTTTCATCAGCCCATCTAACTTACTTTTGATCTGGTCATAAAATAAGTCGATTTCTGCATCCGATTCATTATCAGTTGTTGACTGAAACATGTTTTGTGAAGGTAAATTTACATTTGTTTTTGATGTAGAGGTTTTTGTCATAAGCAACTAAGATGTTATTGTTTTATAAACTTAACGATAGTTCAGTTGCTTTATTTCAATCCCTAAAACATTTTATGTAATATTTATGTTACCCTTTGAAAGTCATCTCTTTCGTCTTAAGCATTTTGCGCAGGTTGCTTAAAGCATAGCGCATACGGCCTAAAGCCGTATTAATACTTACATCGGTTAAGTCGGCAATTTCTTTAAAGCTTAAATCGGCATAATGACGCATTAGAAGTACTTCTTTCTGCTCATCAGGCAGTAAATGGATCATTGCTTTTAAGTCTTTGTGGGTCTGGTCGCGAAGCATTCTTTCCTCTGCACTTTCATCATAAAAGTGTAGCATATTAAATACATCCATTCCATCCGAACTCGTAATAATCGGTGTTCTTTTTTCTTTTCTGAAATAATCGATAACTAAGTTGTGCGCAATACGCATTACCCAAGGCAAGAACTTGCCTTCCTCGTTATATCGTCCTGATCGCAGCGTGTTAATCACTTTAATAAAAGCATCCTGAAAAATATCTTCTGCCAGATATTGGTCTTTAACCAATAAGTAGATAGAAGTATAAATTTTGCTTTTATGTCTTCTTAAAAGTTCCTGCAATCCATTCTCGTTCCCGGTAATGTATAACTTTACCAGGTCCTGATCATTATATGATTGTAAATTCATAGGTTTACCTACACTAAATCCCGTACTATTTGCTAAAAATTAATTTGTAGAAGTTTAATTTCTATAGCTGCTCTCCTATGTTTTTTGAATGATGTTAGTTTGGTTCTGAGACTGTTAATAATCAAAGAAAGTGTTTTTTTTATCAAAAAACAAAAAATAAAATGTTAAAAAATAAATTAACCGTCTCAGTACCCTATTTTTGTATGTCATTTTATAAAACCCAAATAATGCAAAATGGGTTATATTTTATATCTTAATAATTCATGAGCAAAAAAGAAGCCGAAAAAGATCCGCATAGAAATATTATTATAAAAGGTGCCCGAGTACACAACCTGAAAAACATAGATGTTGCTATTCCAAAGAATAAACTTGTGGTGGTTACGGGGATGTCTGGTTCAGGTAAATCTTCACTAGCATTTGATACTTTATATGCTGAAGGACAGCGACGTTATGTAGAAAGTCTTTCGTCGTATGCCCGTCAGTTTATGGGCAGGATGAACAAACCCGATGTAGATTATATTAAAGGTATTGCTCCGGCAATTGCTATCGAGCAGAAGGTAATAACGTCGAATCCACGCTCTACGGTGGGTACATCTACAGAAATTTATGATTATTTAAAGTTGCTTTTCTCCAGGATCGGTAAAACTATTTCTCCGGTTTCGGGCAAAGAAGTTAAAAAAGATTCAGTAAGTACGGTAGTAGATTACATCAGTTCGATGGAGGAGGATACAACGGTAACTATTTTTTGCCCACTATATCCTCATAATAACAGAACCATAAAGGAAGAGCTGGCTATCCTTTTACAAAAAGGATTTTTAAGGGTATTATTAAATAATAAAATTTTAAAAATTGAATCTGTTTTAGATGATGCTGATTTTAAGGATGTTGAATTAACTGACGACAAAACAGTACAGATTCTTATCGATCGTATTGTTACCAATCCGGAAGAGGAAACTTTGAACCGCCTGGCCGATTCTGCACAGACTGCTTTTTTTGAAGGAAAGGGCGATTGTTATGTGGAAGCCAATGGAAAAACAAAACATTTTAGCGACAGGTTCGAATTAGACGGGATAAAGTTTGAAGAGCCAACGCCTAATTTTTTCTCATTCAATAATCCTTATGGCGCATGTAAGCGTTGCGAGGGTTACGGAAATGTCATCGGTATTGATGAGGATTTAGTTGTTCCGGATAAAAGTAAAAGTGTTTATGATAATGCGATTGCGCCATGGAGAGGGGAGAAAATGGGGGTATGGCTGCAGAATTTTATTAAGGCGGCATCGAAATTCGATTTTCCGATACATCGCCCCTACAGTGCCTTAACTGAGGCAGAGCAGCGTTTGCTTTGGACAGGTAATAAATATTTCGAAGGTCTTTATGCTTTTTTCAAGGAACTTGAAGAGCAGACCTATAAAATTCAGTACCGTGTAATGCTTTCACGCTATCGTGGAAAAACAACCTGCCCTGATTGTAAAGGATCGCGACTTAGAAAAGATGCATCATATGTAAAAATAGCAAATAAATCAATTATTGATGTGGTTTTAATGCCATTATCGAAAGCCCTGAATTTCTTTAATGAATTGAAATTAAGTGTAAACGATGCTAAAATTGCCAAGCGTTTGCTGGCTGAGATCAATAACCGCTTTCTTTATCTTAATAATGTTGGCTTAGGTTATTTAACGCTAAACCGTCTTTCAAATACTTTATCGGGTGGAGAGTCGCAAAGAATAAACCTGGCAACTTCTTTGGGGAGCAGTTTGGTAGGCTCTATTTATGTACTGGATGAACCGAGCATCGGCCTTCACCCACGCGATACGAATAAGCTAATTGAAGTACTGGTTTCTTTACGGAATGTTGGTAATACCGTTCTCGTGGTTGAGCATGAAGAAGAAATGATGCATGCTGCCGATCACATTATTGATATTGGTCCTGAAGCCGGAACCCATGGCGGTAACCTTGTTTTCAGCGGAACTTATGATGAAATTATTAAGGATAAAAAGAGCTTAACAGGCCGGTATTTATCTGGTGAGGAAAAAATTGCCATTCCTACACAACGCAGGAAATGGAAAGACCATATCCTGATTAAGGGCGCAAGGGAAAATAACCTTCAAAATATAGATGTAAAATTTCCATTGGGTGTTTTTACTGCCGTAAGTGGTGTTTCGGGTTCGGGTAAAACCAGTCTGGTGAAGAAAATCCTGTATCCAGCATTACAGAAAGCAATAGGGAATTATGCAGGTGAACAGACGGGTGCATATGATGGGATTTTTGGTAACTATGATCTGGTAAGTGCTGTAGAGTTGGTTGATCAGAATCCGATTGGTCGTTCGAGTCGATCCAATCCGGTAACTTATGTAAAAGCCTGGGACGATATCAGGGCATTATTTTCTGGCTTAGCCGCTGCCAAGGCTGCCGGATTAAAACCTGCTGCATTCTCGTTTAACGTAGAGGGTGGCCGTTGTGATGTTTGCCAAGGTGAAGGTGAGGTGAAGATTGAAATGCAGTTTATGGCCGATATTTACCTTCCTTGCGAAGCTTGCGGAGGCAAAAGGTTTAAGCAGCAGGTGCTGGATGTTACCTATAAAGAGAAAAACGTTTCTGAAATCCTTGATATGACCATTGATGAGGCTGTTGAATTCTTTAAGGACGAACCGAAAATCTTGAATAAACTTAATCCGCTGGTTGATGTAGGCTTAGGTTATGTTCATCTGGGGCAATCGTCGAATACTTTATCTGGTGGCGAGGCACAACGTATTAAGCTTGCCTCTTTCTTAATAAAGGGTAATAATGCAAATAAAACCTTGTTTATTTTCGATGAACCGACCACGGGACTTCATTTTCATGATATTAAAAAGTTGCTTAAAGCGTTGAATACTTTGATTGAACAAGGTAATACCATTCTGGTTATCGAACATAATATGGATATGATTAAATGTGCCGACTGGGTTATCGATATCGGTCCTGAGGGTGGTGATGGCGGCGGTCAGCTTGTTTTTGAAGGCATGCCTGAGGACCTGGTGAAAGCGAAAAACTCTTATACTGGAAAATATTTAGCTACGCATTTAAAATAAATCCATAATTTCGGCAATGCTTTTTTTAACGTTTTTCATTGGCATATTACTTAACGCCATGGGTTACATCCCCCCAGGCAACATTAACTTAACCGTAGCCCAGTTAGCCATTAACAAAGGCATGCGTCAGGTTTGGTATTTTATTTTGTCATTCTCCTGCGTAGAGGTGTGCTTCACGTTTGGTATGATGCGTTTTGCCCGTTGGGCGATGAGCGACATTAATCCAAATGAGGCGGTTAGCGAGGTAAGGCTTGGTACCCTGGTAGATTGTTTTATGATCCTGATGTTTATCGTAATGGGAACAATCACCTGGGTAAACCGTAAAAAAGTTCCGAAAACAAGTAGTGCAAAAGAAGATAAACGTAGTGGAAGTGTTCTTTATGGTTTGATACTTGGTGTTTTAAATCCGGTTCAAATACCATTCTGGTTGTTTTTTGGGAATTATGTTATCCTTCACGAATGGATTGAAACCGATTACCTTTCACTGGTTATATTTAGTATTGGCTCGGGTTTTGGCTCGGCTTTAGCACTATACCTGTATGCACATTTTGCAACCTTTATTCAGGAGAAATTTGCACTAAGCAGCCTGATTATTAATAAATCAATTGCCATTTTTCTTTATGTACTAGCTGTTTATCTGATTGTTAAGCAGTTGATTATTATCTTTTAGTTTTTCCTTTTGGCAGAAGCCTGAGTGATTTTCTCTATTGGTTGCCGTTGGCTAAAGCCGAAAGATCGGTAAGGGATAAGGTAAGACAGGATTATGGCGCCAAGCCAATAGTTAATAATTTCTTTATTTACTTCAGAAATTCTACATTCCAAATCTTTTCTGCTTTCCGCCCAATTAACCAGAACGAAGCTGCCAATACTGAAAAGAATAGTGCTTTATGCCAGCTATCCCAAAAATATTCGAAATAGCGGGTATATAAATTAAGGAATAAAAAGGTGATACCAAACTCCCGGGCAATATCATCTCTGTATTTCAGTCCATATAAGGTACTTGCCAAGCAAACAGCAGCTGAAATCAAAGCCCAGTAGAATAAACTCAACTGCCTGACTTTATACCATTCTTCCAGGCTTGCAAAGTTTCCAAATACAGATAAAGCCCACAGGGCAACGAAAAGATAAACCATTCCGGCGATGTAAGTTACCTGGAAAAAGTGCTGCATTTTTGGTTTCACTTTCATGATGAAGGATGCAGCCGTTAATACAGCTCCAAAAATTACGAAACGCAGGGGGTAATTCATGCCGAGGAAATAATAATTCCATCGGCTTAAATAGCCGGTTTCAGTGCCAAACCATGCGCCCAGGGAGATTAAAGCAAATATCCAGATTAACCTCGAGTTGAAAATATAACCTAATGCACCATATACAAAAACAGAGATTAGTATCAGTACAGCAAAATTTCCTGAGCCATTATCTAATGCTTTTCCAAAATAAGCTATGGCATTTGCCGTAAGCAATATTGCCGAAAATATAATTGCTTCGTTGCTGAACTTTAAATGGGGAAGGCTTTTCTTTCTTTTAAAGCCCAGTATATATAACCAGGCTGCTAATCCCCCAGAAACGATTGCAATTACAATGTTTGGCGTATCGTAAACCCTTTTAAGGTAGTTTAATATCGAATTATCAATCAGTAGCGAACCTAAGGCTATAAAACCACAAGCCAGTGCTACCCAAAAAGCATATTGAGCCAAACGCAGCCAATCGAAGTTTTTGGTCTCATAACTTTTGCGAAGCTTTTGACCTGTTTCTTCATTGATTAAACCATCAATTTCCCACTGATCAATCATTTCGTCAAGAAATTCACTTTTTTCTCTATCAACTTTCATAATCCCGGTTATAAACGAAGGTAAATAATTTGATCATCATTACGAGACTGATTTTTCAGCAAAGGAAGCAATCTCATCCTGATCAGATCTTATAAAATTGCTTTCCTGTGGTGTTCCTTTTTAATGACAGATTATAGCACTTCTTTAATCTTTTTATTATTGCCAACAATCCAGATAACATCGCCGTTGTCAAATACGAAATCAGAAGAAGGGTTTAATATTTTGTCAGCACCCCGTTCTATGCCAACAATTAAAGCTTGAGCCTTTTCCCTGATTCCGGCATTTCTGATGCTTAAACCATAAACTGGCGATTCTGTATTTACCACCACTTTCTGTAAACTCATTTCTTTATCCGGGAAGCTTTTTTCCTGCTCTGTTTCTGGGATATCTACTTCCAGAATGTTTTTCACTGCTGCCAGCTGGTCGTCGGCTCCAATTAATAATAATTTATCATTAGGATATAGCCTTTCATCCCTGCCTGGGGTTGGGATGGTATTTCTGCCTCTTTCAATCATAGCAATGTTCACCCCATATTTTTCCCTGATCATCAAGCTTGATAAAGTCATGCCAACTACTTCCGATTCTGGTGAAACTGTTAATTCGGCAAGGTGCGTATCCCACGGTAAAATTGCGGGCTTTTGGTTTTCTCTCGCATTTAAGTTCAACATAAAGCGCTTTTCGAGTTTATCGTAAAACGATTGTAGTTTACGTGAGAAAATTATCATGCCTAATACAATCATTAGTAAAGCAATCATTGCAGCAACCCAGGTATCGAAGAACTCGTACATTAAAAAGCCTACAAAGAAAATACCGAGGGCTATTCTGAAAATCTCTATGGCGATCAATGGTCCGCGGGTATATTTTTTATTCAGCCATAAATGCGAATAAGCTGTTTTCTGAATCCTCCGGATGGATAGTGCCCATAAAAAGGGCGACATTAAAATAAAGGAAACGATTACACTAATGATGATAGAAGTTAGGCTATTGGCAATGTTTTTAACAATAAAAGGCTGCACATAACGGTAAGCCAGAAAGATGATCGCTATAATAATTACCGAATGGATAATGGTGTTGAAAATATAGGAGCGTAATAGGATTCTCCAATCGCTCAAGGTTGTAATACCCTCCGTACTTGAACTATATCTCTCGATACCGTCGAGCCATTTTTGCGGTAATTTTCTTTTCAGAAACTGATAAAATGGCTCCGATAGCTTAATCAGGTATGGTGTAGTAAAAGTGGTAATTGCAGCAGCGGCTACAGCTATAGGATAAAGGAAGTCGCTGGTTACTTTTAGCGTTAAACCAAGCGATGCAATGATAAAAGAAAACTCACCGATTTGGGCCAAACTCATTCCTGATTGCACCGAGGTTTTTAATGGCTGTCCGGAAAGTAATGCACCCAGTATGGTAAACAGAATTTTTCCGAAAATGATTACCAATGTGGCTACAAGAATTGGTACAGCATATTTTACCAGCATTGTGGGGTCGATAAGCATACCAACCGATACAAAGAAAACTGCTGCAAATAAGTCCTTAACCGATTTTGTTAAATGTTCAATACGTTCGGCCTGTGTTGTTTCGGCCAGAATGGAGCCCATAATAAATGCGCCCAGTGCAGGAGAAAAACCAACTTTATCAGCGAGCAAAACCATTACGAGGCAGAGTGCCAGTGAAACGACCAGCATGGTTTCATCGTTCATTAGCTTTTTTGTTGCTTTTAAAAATGATGGAACCAGGAATATACCACCCAGGAACCACAACACAAGGAAAAAGGCAAGTTTTAAAATTGAAAACAGCATCTCCGTCCCTGCAGATTGCTGGCTAACGGCCAGGGTAGAAAACAACACGAGGATCAAAATGGCTACTAAATCTTCGACAATTAAAACCCCGAAAACCAGGCCGGCAAACTTCTTATGTTTCAGACCCAATTCTTCAAAAGCTTTTATGGTAATCATGGTTGATGAAATGGATAGGATTCCGCCGAGGAACAGACTATCCATATTTGACCAGCCCATTGCTTTGGCAACAAGGTAACCTGCAAGGATTATGAACAGCACTTTAACAATGGCGGTAATAGAAGCTGAACCGCCAACCTTTACGAGTTTTTTGAAACTAAACTCTAAACCCAGACTGAACAAAAGGAAAATTACACCAATTTCGCCCCAGATATTAATACTTTTAGTATCCGTTACGGAAGGGAAAAAACTGAGGTGAGAGCCAACTAAAAGGCCAGCCAAAATGTAGCCTAAAACCAAAGGCTGTTTAATTCTTTTAAATATAAGTGTGGTAATTCCTGCTGCGGCAAGAATTAATCCTAAATCGGCAATTAAATCTGGTAAATGCATTATAAAAACGGTAAAATTAAAAATGTACAAAAAGCATGGCATCGGCCATGAGATGTATTAGGGAAGTTCCGCATCGCTGCGGTAGAATTAGGTTTTTATTACCAGAAAACGTGTTTCGGATAAAGCATTTTAATTAAGCACCAATAATTAAATTTCAATCTTTTAATTACAACCTTGCCATTATTGATTTTGTTCTTTAAAAAAAGAAAACTAAGAAATGTGAGTAGTATACAGGTACAGCCGAAGATTTTTAAAACATTGTTGTTTATTAAATCTTTCTGAAGCTGTTCGTTATCGTTGGAAAAACCCTGCGTAACTTTTGTTAAGTTTTTGACTGAAACTGTACTAACAGATTTGCTTTTTCGAAGCGCATAATCTTCATTCTTCTGCCTTGCAAAACCGGCAAAGTTTACTGAAAAAAGAAAAAAGATGATGATGTAAAAAAGCCTCATTGCCGCTAATATAGCGAAAATAAGGCTTTTTTAAAAGTGAAAACTGTATTTTGGCGATTTACGCAATCGAATCAAAATAAGCCAAAGTGGCTTCTTTATCTTTTTGGAGCTGAACTGTGAGTGCTTCTAATCCAGTGAATTTTACATCGTGACGCAGGAATTTCAAGAAGTTCATTTTGATATCCTGGCCATAAATTTCCTGGTTAAAATCAAAGATATTTACTTCAATATTTCTGGTCATGCCGTTTATGGTTGGCCTTTGACCAATGTAGGCCATACCCCTAAAAGTTTGGGGTTTAGTGCTTTTTGATGTCAGCTTTTGTGTTTCTGCTTCTGCATTCCCCGATTCAAAATCGATTTCGACAGTCACAGCATAAATCCCATCGCCAGGGATAAGCTTATAGGTTTCCTCCACAAAGATATTTGCGGTTGGGAAACCAATGGTACGGCCAATTTTATCGCCTTTAATTACCCTGCCGAAAATTGAGAAAGGATAACCTAAATAATCAGCAGCAAGGCTTACATCGCCTGCTAAAAGTGCCTGACGTATTTTAGTGGAGCTTACGGCAACATCGTGTATATCCTGTTCGGCAATTTCTTCAACAGTGAAGCCAAAATGTAAACCTGCAGCTTTTAAATCGGCGAGGTTGCCAGTTCGGTCTTTACCGAAACGGTGATCGTAACCAATGATGATGTGTTTGGTTCCAATGTTGTTTACCAGTGTATTTTTGATATAATCTTCAGGGAGTTGGTTTGAAAAATCCCTGGTAAAAGGTGTAATGATAAGGTGATCGACACCCAGGCTTTTTAGAATCAGCGCTTTTTCATTTATGGTGTTGATCATTTTCAGGTCCTGGTTTTCAGGATCGATAATCATCCGCGGATGCGGGAAAAAGGTTAAGATTACGCTTTCTCCGTTTTCGGCCTTCGCTTTTTCTACCAGCTGTTTAATGATTTTCTGATGGCCAAAATGTACACCATCAAAAGTGCCAATGGTAACAATGGCATTATCAAGTTTGGTAAATTCTAATAGGTTGTTGTATATTTTCAATGGGTTATTTTTTAGGGAGTCTGGTTTTGCGTTAGGGATGGAAGCGGTATCTCCCGATTTTTCATCGGGAATTTAGCGTACAGCCCGACCCCTTGCGCAGCTTGGGGTAACGCCCAAATTCTTTTTAAATTTTATTATTAATGTAAAGCGTGGCGTTTCACCACACCGCCTTTTAAATCGGCTATTTGTTGTTGTATCACAAAGGCATCAGCATCAATTTGCCTGATTGCAGTTTGGAGCTTACTCATTTCCAGCTTGGTAACCACGGTAAATATAATGTCGATATCTTTTTGATCGCCATAACCACCTTCTCCTTTATAAATGGTTACACCCCGTTTCATGTTGCCAATAATAAAGCCTTTTATGGCTTCCTGGCGCTCTGATATAATGGTTACGCCAGTATATTGTTCTATACCATTTACAATGTAATCAATGGTGTAGGAGGCCGAAAGATACGTTAAAATCGCATACAGTGCGGTTTCTATATTTAGGAAGTATGCAGCAAAAGCAAAAATAATGATGTTTAAAATCAAGATGATATTGCCGACGGTTAAAATGCTGTTTTTACTGATGTATAATGCTAAAACCTCGGTGCCATCGATTACGCAACCACCACGCATGGCCAGGCCTATACCACCACCAAGAAACAAACCGCCAAAAAATGCGATTAATAGTTTATCATGCGTTATGGGCTGGAAGGGCAGAATAACCAAAGCCAGTGATAATGCAGCAATGGCTACAGCTGTTCTAAGTGCGAAACCTTTCCCGATTTGCCGGTAGCCTAAAATTACAAATGGAATGTTAATAATTACGATGAGGTAAGATAAATCCCATCCCGTTAAAGTACTTACTAAAAGTGATATACCGGTAACGCCACCATCGATGAAATGACTCGGCATTAAAAAGCTCTTTAAACCAAAACAAGCTGAGGTAACCCCCGCCACAATTAAAAGTAATTCTTTTATTAACCGTGCGTTCTTGTTTTTAATGTGGTTCATGCCTCTTCCTGTGCTTTAGCTTCTTCTTTCTTGCTACGAATATAATTAACGAGCTCTAAAACCTCAAACGAATCAGCAAGCAAAAAGTTTCCACTACGGGTGCGTGTAAGTTTAGAAAGGTAGGCGCCATTGTTGAGTTGTTTTCCGAAATCAGAAACGAGCGAGCGGATATAAGTTCCTTTACTGCATACAATGCGGAAATCGATTTCAGGTAATTCTATTCGTGTAATTTCGAATTCGGGAACGGAAACAAAACGTTTGCGCAGCTCAACCTCTTCGCCAAGTCTGGCTTTAACATAAAGACGTTCACCGTTTATTTTTACTGCAGAATGCGCCGGAGGATATTGTTCAATATCGCCAATAAAAGGTTTGCAGGCTTCGTAAATGGCTGTTTCTGTGATTTTACTGATGTCGAAAGTTTCGTCAACTTCGGTTTCCATATCGAATGAAGGTGTGGTTGCACCTAAAACCATGGTTCCGGTATATTCTTTCTCTTCGGCCTGAAAGGTATCTATCTGTTTGGTTAATTTTCCGGTGCAAATGATTAATAAACCCGTTGCCAGTGGATCTAAGGTACCGGCATGACCAACCTTTAATTTTAAGGGTTTTAAGGAATTCCTGATTTTACCAACCACATCAAAGGAAGTCCATTTGTATGGTTTATTAATTAAAAGCAGTTCGCCTTCGGCAAAATTGAAATCTCTAAATTTTGAATTTTCTGTACTCACAAATCTTTTTTGCGCAAAGATACAGATTAAATAATTTGCAGGTTATGTCCTGTTAATAATAAGGCGATTATGATTAATCCGGCAATAATTCTATACCAGCCAAATACCCTGAAACCATGCTTGTTGAGGTAGCCAATGAAACTTTTAATCGCCAGAAGTGCTACTACAAAGGCTACAACGTTTCCAACGATTAATAAATTTGTTTGCTCGTGGGTGATCGTGTTTCCTTCTTTGTAAAAATCGTACAGTTTTTTTGCCGTTGCTGCAAACATGGTAGGAACGGCTAAAAAGAATGAGAATTCTGCTGCAACTTTTCTGCTGAGTTTTTGGGTCATACCGCCTACAATGGTAGCGCCAGAGCGTGAAACACCAGGAATCATGGCAATACACTGAAAAAAGCCAATTTTTAATGCGGTAAGGTAGTTAACCTCTTCTTCTTCGGTAACGGTTGGATTATTAAACCATTTATCAACAAACAATAAAATAACACCGCCAACTAAAAGTGAAATCCCTACAGCAAGGGGGCTTTCTAAAAGCTCATCGATTTTTTTGCTGAGCAGAAGGCCAAAAATTGCGGCTGGTATAAATGCAACAAAAAGCTTAAAATAGAAGTTTATTGATTTGAAAAACCGTTTAAAATACAATACAACCACCGATAGAATTGCACCGAGTTGTATGGCCACCGTAAATAGTTTCACAAATGGGTCGCTGGCAATGCCCATTAAAGATGAGCCGATAATCATGTGCCCTGTACTCGATACAGGAAGAAATTCAGTTAAGCCTTCGATAATGGCCAACACAAGCGCTTCTAAAGTATTCATGTTTGTTTAAATAGCAGAAAACGCTCAATTAATATTGAGCGTTTTTAGAGGTATCTTTAAGGTAAATTTATTTTTTCAGTATCGCGTAGATTCCAAATCCGAAACCAAACAATACCACCAAAGGTGCTAATAGGGTTCTTCTGAAATCATAGATATCGCCAGTGGTACCCATCATTAGGATAAAACCAATAACTACAATAGCAATACTGATTAAGAGTAACTGGTAATTTTTCTTTGTAAAAACCAGTTCATTTTTAACGTCCTTCACCGGACTTGTTTTTTTCTCTGCCATTATCTGTAAAGATGATAAGATTTTAAACGTAAATACCTGCTTACGGCAAACCATGTGCTAATGCCTGTAATAAAAATGCCAATAATTAACAGGCTGATAAATACAAAGCCAAATTCTTTGTAATTGTTCAGGATAATAATTTCCGGCACTTCTTTGCGGGCGTAAATTAATGTTGCCAGTAAAATAATAATCGCTATAAATGCTGCAAGTAAACCATGCAAAGCAGCATACAATAAGAAAGGACGTCGGATAAAGTTTTTCGTTGCACCAACAAGCTGCATACTTTTAATTAAAAAGCGCTGTGAATAAATTGCCAATCTTATGGTGTTGTTAATCAATGCGATAGAGATAACTAATAGTAAGGCTGCAAAAGCCAGAATAATCAAACCTATGGTATTGATATTTTTATTTACCATATCGATTAAGGAGCTCTGGTAAACAACTTCCTTTACAACCGGGTTTTTTGCAATACTTATTTTTAAAGCATCTATGCTTTTATTGTTTGCATATTCTGCTTTTAAATAAACATCAAAAGTAGAAGTCAAAGGGTTATAACCCAGGAAGTTTACGAAATCTTCGCCCAGGTCCTGTGTTAAATTTCTTGCAGCAAGTTCTTTGTTTACATATTGTGTTTGCTTAACTGCCGGATTAGCATTTAGCTCTTTCTGGAAGGCCAATACATCGGTCTCTTTAGCGCCCTCGTCAACAATTATATTCAGTACAATGTTTTCTTTAACGTAGTTAGACAGATTTTTGGCGTGTACAAGTACCAACCCAAGCAGCCCAAGCATTAACAAAACCAATGCAATACTTATTATCGTAGAGATATAAACAGTTTTGGTTTTCTTAGATGCGTCACTTACTTCGAATTCTTCCATGTATTTCAATTTTGTTTTTGCGAAAATATAAATTATCCCTGATAAACGCCAATATAAAGCATTTCTAAATCAATATAAACGTAGCTGAAGCAGATTTAGTTCGGACTGGAAATAGCTGATTAAGCCAATGGTTTTGTAAAACTGGTACGAAAGATAGAAAAACTACGTTATTTAAGCATAACTAAAACTTAATCTACTCTAAATGAAAAAAAAAATTACCATTCTAAGCTTGCTTTTTGTCGCGAGTGTTGCACTATTTTCCTGTAAAAAGGATACAACATCGTTAAAGGCCCGGATGATGGGAAAGTGGACCGTGAATAAAATTGAAGTTTCCGGAAATTCAAACGAATTACTTAACGGAACAACTAATTATACTATTAATGATTACATGGACTTTAAATCGAATAATGATGATCAGGTTGAGTTGAGCTTAAGTAACCAGCGTACCATTGGCACTTATACCGTTTCGATGGGTAATGAATTTGGAATGGTTTTTCCTGAAGGAACTTCATACTGTACCGTATCAACACTGTCTGATACACAACTCCGTTTTACCGCAAAAATTGATAAATCTACTATTGTTAAGGTTTACTACCTTACAAGATAAAGGCCTAATCCCCCGATTATTTGCTTGCGCCATTGATTGTTATAATTAATGGCGCATTTTTTATTTTACCAGTTTATCATTTTAGAGGGAATGAACTCACAAATCATTATTTCTGCGTCAAGCTCAAGTATTACAATTGTATATTTTTTATAATTGATACACTTATAACCCATCAAGGCCCTTTCTGGCTCTCTACATGTTTTGTATCGCTTTCTTTCATCAGCTAATAATTCAATAAAGTCATAAACATTATCAGCAAATTTTTCAGCTGTTGCAGGAAATCCTTCAGATTCAATAAACCATGAAATTGCAGCAATACTTTCTACAACAGATTCTTTAATGATTATTTTTCTGCGGACCATTTCCTGATTAACTTTTTGCTAATGGCTCTAGCCTCAGCAATTGAAAAAGTTTTCTCGGGATGGTGTTTTAAAGCAGCTGTTTTTTGTAGCTTTTGAAAGCTTTCTTCGGGGATGAGTACGTATTTTTTATTTTCGATTGTTACATGTGCCATAAATACTCATTTTGATAAACGAAGATAATAATAAATAAGTTAACGCTTTAACATGTTTTTTGGTTTCACTAAACCCCTTAATTTCCGTAATTTCGCAACTTCAAAAATTTAAAACTTGCAATGGATTACCAATTCAAAGAAATAGAGCAAAAGTGGCAGAAATTCTGGGCCGATAACCACACGTTTAAAGCTGAAAGCAATTCTGAAAAACCAAAATACTATGTGTTAGACATGTTCCCTTATCCGTCGGGAGCGGGTTTACACGTTGGCCATCCACTGGGCTACATTGCATCAGATATTTTTTCGAGATACAAACGCCTTAAAGGCTTTAACGTTTTGCATCCAATGGGTTACGATTCATTTGGTTTGCCTGCAGAACAATATGCTATCCAAACAGGTCAGCATCCGGCAATTACCACAGAAGCAAATATTGCTACTTATCGTCGTCAGTTAGATCAGATTGGTTTTTCTTTCGATTGGAGCAGGGAAGTCCGTACCAGTGAGCCATCTTATTACAAATGGACACAATGGATTTTTATGCAATTGTTTAATTCATGGTATAACATCGAAAACGACAGGGCAGAAGATATCACAACGTTAATTGAGAAATTTAATGCTGCAGGAACTGCCGATGTTAAGGCTGTTTGTGATGATGATGTGAAAACATTCTTGCCTAGCGATTGGGCAACCTTTAGCGAAGAAGAAAAACAGGTAGAGCTTTTGAAGTATCGCATGACCTATCTTCGCGAGAGTACAGTAAACTGGTGTCCGGCTTTGGGAACTGTTCTAGCAAATGATGAGGTAAAGGATGGTTTTTCTGAGCGTGGTGGTTTTCCGGTTGAGCAGAAGAAAATGATGCAATGGAGCATGAGGATTACGGCTTACTCTGACAGACTTTTGCAAGGTTTGGATACCATCGACTGGCCGGAACCGATTAAAGAAATGCAACGTAACTGGATCGGTAAAAGTGTTGGTGCATCGGTAAAATTTCAGGTAGAAGGTAATGATAAACAAATAGAAGTATTTACCACCCGTGTTGATACCATTTTTGGTGTTTCTTATCTGGTATTGGCTCCTGAACACGAATGGGTAGCACAATTAACTACACCTGGGCAGAAAGAGGCTGTTGAGAATTACATTGCTCAAACCAAAAAGAAATCGGAATTAGACCGCATGGCGGATACAAAAACAGTTTCAGGTGCTTTCACCGGAACTTATGTAATCAATCCGGTGAGTGGCGAACGCGTTCAGCTATGGATTGCCGATTATGTATTGGCAGGCTATGGAACTGGTGCGGTAATGGGCGTACCAAGCGGCGACCAACGTGACTGGTTATTTGCCACGCATTTTAATTTGCCGATTATCCAGATTCTGGATGGGCAAAAAGATATCGATACACAGGCAGATCCAACCAAAGAGGGAAAGTATATTAATTCGGGCTTTATTAATGGATTAACTTATAAAGAAGCAGTTTCATTTTTAAACAACTGGTTGGAAGAAAAAAATGTTGGGAAAGCAAAGGTAAACTTCCGCCAGCGTGATGCTATTTTTGGCCGCCAGCGTTATTGGGGAGAGCCGATTCCGGTCTATTTTAATGATGGATTGCCATATCTTTTGAAGGAAGAAGAATTGCCTTTAATCTTGCCAGAAATTGATAAATATTTACCAACTGAATCTGGAGAGCCGCCTTTAGGCCGTGCTGAAGACTGGAAATATGATGGTAAGTTCGAATACGAATTAAGCACCATGCCAGGATGGGCAGGAAGCAGCTGGTACTGGTATCGTTATATGGATGCGAATAATAACAGCGATTTCGCATCAAAAGAAGCTGTTGAATACTGGAAAGATGTTGACTTATATATCGGCGGTTCTGAACACGCCACAGGTCACTTATTGTACAGCCGTTTCTGGAATAAATTTTTGAAAGATTTAGGTTACACCAAAGAAGAAGAGCCTTTCAAAAAGTTAATTAACCAGGGGATGATTCAAGGCAGAAGTAATTTTGTTTACAGAATTAATGATGCTGATGGTAAACCAACAAATACTTACGTTTCTGCTGGATTAAGAAAAGAATACAAAACTTCAGCTTTGCATGTTGATGTTAACATCGTTGAAAACGATATACTTGATTTAAATAGATTCAAGGCCTGGAGAGAGGAGTATGCAAATGCAGAATTTATTCTCGAAGGTGGAAAGTACATCTGCGGTGTTGAAGTAGAGAAAATGTCGAAATCAAAATTCAATGTGGTTAATCCGGATGATTTGATTGAGCGTTATGGGGCAGATACCTTACGTATGTACGAAATGTTCTTGGGTCCATTGGAGCAGAGCAAACCATGGAATACAAACGGTATTGAAGGTGTGTTTAAGTTCTTACGTAAATTCTGGAGATTGTTCCATAACGAAGCATGGGAATTTACCGTTTCGGATGAGGAACCAACAAAAGCCGAATTGAAATCATTACATAAAATCATTAAAAAAGTACAGGATGATATTGAGCGTTTCTCTTTCAATACTTCGGTATCAAGCTTTATGATTGCGGTTAATGAATTAACTGATTTGAAATGTAATAAGCGTGCAATTCTTCAGGATATGGTGGTTATTCTATCGCCTTACGCACCGCACATTTGTGAGGAACTTTGGGTGCAGTTAGGGAATCCTGCCGGAAGCTTATCTTACACGGCGTTTCCAATTTTCAATCCGGAGCATTTAGTGGAGGATGAATTTGCTTACCCGGTTTCTATTAACGGTAAAATGAAGATGAATTTAAACTTGAGTTTAACATTGGCGCAACCAGAAGCAGAAGCAATTTTATTAGCTGATGAGCACTTCCAGAAATTTTTGGATGGCAAAGCGCCTAAAAAAATCATTTTCGTAAAAGGAAAGATTATTAATGTGGTAGTTTAAGCTGAAAGCATAAAGGCTAAAGCGGAAAGCTTTCCTGCATTTTTTACAAAAGAAAACCCCGGATTATTTAATCAGTCCGGGGTTCTCTTTTTTATAAGGGATAATCGTGAGTATTTATTACTGTCAGGTTTCAGCCGACGGAACTACAGACGGGTTTTTATATTATTAGCAAGAAGGCTTTAAACTTTTTGCTTTCAGCTTTTGTCTTTCTTAATCTCTCCTTCTTCTATTTCCACCAAATCTTCTGTTGTTGCTGGCATTACGCGGTTTGCCACTCATGTTACCATCTCCACCGCTTTTTTTACCACCGCCGCCTTTTGATTGAGCCTGAGGTTTACGCTTAATTTGATTTTTAGCCAACATCTTCTCCCAGGTTAAAGGATAAGGATGATTGTCGACAACAGGAAGTGTAATCTTAATCAATTTCTGTATGTCCAGTAAATACTCGTTTTCCTCTGCATCGCAAAAAGAAATGGCGATACCATTTGCACCAGCTCGCCCTGTACGACCAATTCTGTGGACGTAAGACTCTGGAATATTAGGTAACTCATAATTGAAAACGTGCGATAACTGATCGATATCGATGCCACGGGCAGCGATATCAGTTGCAACCAAAACGCGAATTTTCCTGTCTTTAAAGTCCGTTAATGCCCTTTGTCTTGCATTTTGCGATTTATTGCCATGGATAGCTGCCGCTTTGATACCTGCATTTCCTAAATCTTTCACAATACGATCAGCGCCATGTTTTGTCCTTGTGAAAACCAAAGCCGTCTGGATATCCTTATCCTCCAACAGGTGGATAAGCAACTTCTTCTTATCAGGTTTATAAACAAAATAAACAGATTGTACTATGGTCTCAGCAGTAGAAGAAACAGGTGTAACTTCTACTTTGGTTGGATTGGATAAAATGGTATTGGCTAACTTCTGAATTTCATCAGGCATGGTGGCTGAGAAAAATAAGGTCTGGCGTTTTGCAGGTAATTTGGCTACCGTTCTTTTCACATCGTGGATAAAACCCATGTCGAGCATACGGTCAGCTTCATCTAAAACGAAAAGTTCGATAGTATTCAGGTTGATAAATCCCTGGTTCATTAAATCTAATAAACGGCCTGGGGTAGCTACTAAAATATCTACACCTTTTTTTAATGCTTCTACCTGTGAGAACTGATTTACTCCTCCGAAAATTACCAGATGGCGTAAATTTAAATTGCTGCCATAGGCTTTGAAACTTTCTTCAATCTGAATAGCGAGTTCACGGGTTGGGGTTAATACCAAAGCTTTTATATTTTTAGTTGCTTTGGTGTTGAGGTGTTTTTCGTGCAATAACTGCAACATAGGGATGGCAAAGGCCGCAGTTTTACCTGTTCCTGTTTGCGCACATCCTAATAAATCTTTTCCTTTTAATATGGTTGGGATGGATTGCTCCTGTATAGGTGTTGGTTGTGAATAACCTTCTTTCTCAAGGGCCTTTAAAATTGGCTCAATGAGGTTTAATTCTTTGAATAACATGTGTTTATTTCTGTAATTTTTTATTGAAGAAGCTAGAACAATCAAATGTTGAAGGACTAACTTGCGGAGAGAATATGCCATTCAGAATGGCAAGCCCTTATTCCTGCTTCGCCGCAAAGATACGGTTTATAAAATGAACAAAAGAATTCATACTATTTTAAGCATTGTATTTGCGGTAAATTGCCATTGTCAGATTTATTTTTATATTTATGTAGGAATTCAATCTATTATTTTGTAGGTTTAGTTTGTCATTAGTATAAGTCTAACCGAATATACATTCCTAACTATGAAAACTACTCTACTAATCCATGTAGGCTTACTTTCCTATTCTGCCGAAAACAAATTCTTATCTACTACATACTCATTCGATCAACTAACATGTTGTATAACGCATTGTTGTTGTTGATTTGGCGCTAGTATGGCAAAATAAATAATGGCGTTAATATTTTAGGCCATTCCTATTTCCTTAACTAATCAATTAAATCTTATGAAACAAAACCAATCTTTTGTTCAGAGGAGACTTTTCCTCTGGCTACTGGCCGTGCTGTTTGCGGTCGGGGCCAATGCCCAAACTAAAATTACGGGTAAGGTAATTGCTAACGATGATAAGCAACCTGTCGTCGGTGCGAGTATTAAAATTAAAAACGGAGCAGGCGGAACCAGTACAGATGCAAATGGCGTTTTCACACTTAGTGCAAAGCCTGCGGATGTACTGGTTATTTCATTTGTGGGCTATGCTGCCCAGGAAGTGGTAGTAGGCAGTCAAACTAATCTTACGATTACGCTTGCTGCGGAAAACAATAACCTATCAGAGGTAGTTGTTACTGGATATTCCGCTCAGCGTAAAAAGGATTTAACAGGTGCTGTTGCCGTTGTGGATATGGGCTTGTTAAAAGCACAGCCTGCTGCCAGTGCAGTTGAAGCCTTGCAGGGAAAAGCCACCGGGGTTTCCATTATTAATGATGGTGCGCCAGGTTCCACACCTCAAATCAGAATCAGGGGTACAAGTACAATCAATAACAACGAACCACTTTATGTTATTGATGGAGTTCCTTTTGAAGGTAAACTTTCATGGCTTAATCAGAATGATATAGAGAGTTTACAGGTATTAAAGGATGCCTCTTCTGCCTCAATTTATGGGTCGCGGGCAAATAACGGTGTTGTAATTATTACTACTAAGAAAGGGATTTCAGGTGCACCGAAAATTACTGTCGATTCTTATTTTGGAACACAGGCACCACGCAATGGCAGCTTCCCCGAGATGATGAACCCTCAGCAATATGCTCAATATGTTTTCGATAGTTATACCAATGCTGGCAAAACCATTGCTGCGGGACGTAATTACGGCTCCGGTACTACACCAACATTACCTGATTATCTGGTAGCAGGTTCTGTATTGGGACAGGATGTTACTGCCGCAGATGCTGATCCATCGAAATACAACTACAGCCGTGATCCTAGCTTATTTTATCAGATAACAAGGACTAATAAGGCAGGAACAAACTGGTTCGATGAAATCACTAAGGCAGCACCAATTCAAAATTATCAGTTAGGTGCTACTGGTGGTTCAGAAAATGCTACATACTCTTTATCTGCAGGTTATTTAAACCAAAAAGGTACGATTGAATACACAGGGTTTAAACGCTATAATTTCAGGTCAAATACTACTGTAAATGCATTTAATAAACGAGTACGTTTCGGCGAAAATGCACAATATAGTTACTCTGAGGGCTATGGTTTCGGTGTAAATCCGAATACCCCAGGAAGCTATCAGGATCAGGGTAGTGCTTTAGGTTGGGCTTACCGTATTCCTACAATTATTCCGGTTTACGATATTAACGGAAATTTTGCAGGTAGCCGTGGAAGCCAATTGGGGAATGCCGAAAACCCACTGGCAGTACTTTACAGGGCTAAAGACAACGTAAACAAAAACAATTTCTTTTTCGGTAATATCTTCGCTGAAGGTGATATTGTTAAAGGATTAGTTTTAAAAACAAATTTTGGTATACGCTATGAAAACTATAATGGTTTATCTATGCGTTATCCAAACCTTGAATTCTCTGAGGGAAATAATTCGAATAGTTTGAGTGAATACCAAGGCTATAACACCGAATGGACGTGGACCAATACCTTAAACTACACAGCCACATTTGGCGAGAAACACCGTTTAAATGCATTAGTTGGTACTGAGGCTATCCGTTCAAGATCGAGGCAATTAAATGCAGCAAGAAACGACTTCTTCTTACTGGGAGATCAGGACTATTATTACCTTAATACCGGTTCATCTAATATCAGTAACTCCAGTACAGGTTCGATAGGTTCCTTATTTTCACTCTTTACAAAAATAGATTATTCATTTAACGATCGCTACCTGGCAAGTTTCACCATTCGTCGTGATGGTTCTTCTAACTTTGGCCCTGCAAATAAATACGGCTTTTATCCTGCCGGAAGTGTAGCCTGGAGATTATCAGAAGAAAGTTTCCTGAAGAATGCCAAATGGGTTAGTGACTTAAAACTTCGTGTTGGTTATGGCCAAACCGGTAACCAGCGGATCCCGCCATATCAATATATTAACAGGTATCAAAGTTCTATCATCAATGCGGCTTATGCTGTTGGAGGAGGAAATACCTTAACCACAGGGGTTTGGCAGAATGCCTATCAAAATGCTGATGTGAAATGGGAATCGTTAAAAGCACTTAACGTAGGGGTTGATTTTACCATATTCGAAGGCAGGTTTGACGGATCGATTGATGCTTATAGTAAAAAAACAACAGACATGCTTTACAACCTGCCTTTACCTGTTAGCGTAGTGGGTGGAGGAAGTGCGCCATTTGTGAATATTGGCGACATGAGTAATAAGGGCGTGGAGTTTAATGTTGCTTATCATTACGGACGCAAGGCTGAAGATCCTTTAAAGTTTGATATCGGTTTAAATTTCTCTAAAAACGTTAACAAAATTGACAGGCTTGCGCCAGGGATTTTTAATCAGGTATATGGCAATTACAGAAGTTTACAAACAAGTGTATTGCAAGAGGGAGCAGCTTTCGGCTCATTTTACGGATATAAAACCAATGGAATTTATCAAAGTACGGCAGAAGTTCAGGCTGGTCCTTCGTATGCGGGTGCCCGTGTTGGAGGTTTGAAATATCAGGATATTAATGGAGATGGAATCATCGATCCGAAAGACAGAACTATTATTGGTGATCCAAACCCTGACTTTATGTACGGTATAAACCTGAACGCATCTTATAAAAATTTCGATATTTCGGCTTTCTTATACGGTGTACAGGGCAATGATATTTTTGAAGCTACCCGTTATTTTACTGATTTCCCATCTTTCGATGGTGCGAAGAGTACACGTTTATTAAATGCCTGGAGTCCAACAAACAGATCAAGTAATATCCCATCGGCTTATGCAGGTGCATCTGACGTAGAATTTGCTTCTTCGAGCTATTACATTCAAAATGGTAGTTTTTTAAGACTTAAAAATATTCAGATAGGCTACACTATTCCAGCTAAGGTTTTCGGAACTAAATCAGGGATCAGCCGCTTTAGGATTTATGCATCGGCAAGTAACTTATTTACGATTACCAAATACACAGGACTTGATCCGGAGGTTACTCAGATTACAGATACTTTCACTGCACCTGGTGTAGATCAGGGTGTCTATCCTTCACCTCGACAGTTTTTACTAGGTATTAATGTTGGATTTTAATTAAAAAGATATAAGATGAAACATATAAAAAATATATCCCTGTTTTTACTGATACTATGCTTTGTATCGTGTAAAAAAGACTTTCTCTCTTTAAATCCGCAAGCTGAACTTACAGCCGAACAACTAACTACTCAGGATGGGGTAGAAGGTTTGTTGGTTGGCGCTTATGGTTTACTCAATGGTAATATAAACGGTACCTGGGGCAATTACGGTGCAGCACCAAGCCAATGGTTGTTTGGTGAAGTAGCGTCGGATAATGCGCACAAGGGAAGTAGTGTAGGTGATCAGCCAAACATGAATGCCATTGAGCAACATGCGCCAACCAGTACAAATGATAACCTTTCTAATCTTTATAACAGGTGCTTCGAGGGAGTTCAGCGTTGTAATAATACCCTTAAAATTCTTGCTGATTTACAGGCTGGAAAAGGCACAACTAAATTTTCTGATGCAAGGGCAAAGGAGATTCAGGGTGAAGCCAGATTGTTGAGAGCGCATTATTACTTTTTCCTGGTGAGGGTATTTAAATTGGTACCATATGTTACCGAAGCTAGTGCAGGTACTTTTGTTGCTAATGATAAAGATATTTACCCAAATATTATCACCGATCTTCAATTTGCTGTAGATAATCTAAGTACGACAAAACCTAAAAACCAGAAAGGAAGAATGGATAAATATGCAGCTCAGGCATATTTGGGTAAGGTTTTACTTTATCAAAAACGGTATGCTGAAGCATATACGCTATTAAATGCTGTCATCACGGCAAAGCCTGATCTGGTTACACTTCCCTATAGCGACAACTTCGATATTACCAAAGAAGATGGGCCTGAATCGATTGTGGTGGTAGAACATTCTGTTGGAACAGATGGAACCGGCGGTGATAACGGAAATGTTGGTGATATGCTAAACTTTCCATACGGAAGTGTTACGCCAATTAACTGCTGCGGATTTTTCCAGCCTACACTCGATTTGGCAAATTCATTTAAGGTAAATGCAGCCGGGCTTCCATTTTTGGATGGCAGCTACCGCACTAACCCTTACCTGTCAGATCTTGGGCTAACAGGCACAGCAAAAACAAATTACCAGGTAGATAAAACCCTTGCGCTCGATCCTAGAATAGAGTCAACCATTGGCCGTCGTGGGATTCCATATCGCGATTGGGGAATTATGGCCGGTGATAGCTGGATTAGGGATGCAAGTAATGGCGGGCCTTTTGTGGCAGTTAAAAATTCCATTGAAGCTGCGCAGATTGCTTCGGGTACTGCGCCAGGCTCTACGAACGTTACGGGCTTAAATGTTAACCTAATCCGCCTGGGTGATATCTATCTGATGGCAGCCGAATGTGCGGTAGAAACAGGCGATTTGCCGAGGGCCCTAGCACTGGTAAATGCTGTTAGGCAGCGTGCGGCTAAAATAGTTCCGCAAACAATAAATGGTTCTGCTGCTGCGGTATATAGGGTAAACCCTTATCCATCATTTCCTGATGCCGCCTATGCCCGTACTGCCGTACGTTTCGAGCGAAGATTGGAACTGGCAATGGAAGGCCATCGTTTCTTTGATTTGGTGCGATGGGGTATTGCCAAACAAACCCTTGAAAGTTATTTTGCGTTCGAAGGTGGTTATTTTGATTACCTGAAAGGTATTGTCTTTGAGTCAAGAGATGAATACTTCCCGCTTCCGCAGGATCAGATTGACAGAAGTAACGGTACTTTGAAGCAAAGTCCTGGTTACTAAAATAAAATTTAACAGAAGTTTTTAAGGGCAGAACCTAAGGGTTCTGCCCTTTTATTTTTATGTTTCGATTCAGGTGTTATTTTTCCTCCTTAAACCTGCTGAAGCAGATTAAAGCTATTAAACAGAGCCCAAAACCTACAATTCCATTGAGGCGTAATCCAAAATCGTTGCCGGGATCTTTTCCATAAATGGTTAACATTGCAAAAATAGCGATACCCAAAGTTTGCCCTAGCTTTACAAAAAGATATTTAACGGCGAAGAACATCCCTTCATGATTTTCACCGCTTTTTTGTGTGTCTTTTTGAGCAATATCTGCTAAGATGGCATTGGGTAAAATACCTAAGGCTGCCAGCGGGAAAGCTGCAGACAATACCAGAATGTAAAGCTGTACCTCGGCGGGTAGTGGAATTTTTCCTAAAAAGAAAATGGTTACGAAGATCAGACATAAAACAACAAAGGCAAAAAGTACAAAAGGCTTTTTGCCAATTTTTGCCGAACCGAAATTTACTACCGGATAAAATAGTAATGATGCCATTACCATTACTCCCATAAATTTGCCGCCTTGCGATTCATCTAAACCCAGTAAAACTGTGCAAAAGAATAGTAATCCACTTGAGATAATACTCAATGCCGTGTAGAAAGCAAAATCGGAAACGAGGTAATATTTAAAATTGTTGTTTCTAAAAGTATTTTTTATTGCCGGCCAAAGTGGGATATGGGTTGGCTTGGCAACTGAAAATTCTTTTTCATTGATAAAGAAAACAGGTAGTAGCATTACCAATCCTGATAGCACACAAAGCCCCCAGATAGCGATTTGAACAGCCTCACTTCTGCTTGGAACTACAAAATTCATCTGAACCAAATCGGCAAAATTGTTGGTGCAAGCCGATAAGATAATTCCGATTACAAAACCAACCTGCTGGTAGCTTGATAATTTAACTTTTTGCTTGGGGGTGTTGGTAACCTCTGCCAGTAAGGCATTATAAGGTATAATGTAAGTGGTAACTGAAACAAAAAAGAGGCATAATGTAAGGGTTAACCACCAGGCATTATGTAAGCTTTCGCCTTTTTGAATGGGGTAAAATACCAATCCACAAAAAACAATAGCAGGAATAATTGCCCACTTCATAAAAGGCATCCGCCTTCCATTTGGATTTTGGCTGGCATCGCTTTTGGAAGCGATAAAGGGATCGAAAACTGCATCGACCAGTCTTCCTGAAGCTGCAATAATTGACAGGATATTAAACAAACCCAAAAATACAAGTTGCGGTACCAAAGGATGTAAACCCGCATTACTTGGCGGAAGGTAGAAATAAGGTAGCATTACGATGATAATATTTGTCATCGTGCTCCAGCCAATCATACCAGCAGCATAAGCGATTTCCTGTTTTAACGAGAGTTTTTTATTCATTAATTTATTGCGAAGATTAAGCTATTGCAATTTTAACCTGATTGGATTTTACGTGGGCTAACTACATTAAATACCATGCCAGGTAACTTACGTTAAGCAAGGTAAGAAATTTGCAAATTAAACCCGACAGCAGCGGAAATACTTTTTATTTGCCACGACCTTGAATAGACTGTGATTCTGAGGTACGAAGAATCTGCAACCTATGAAACAGATTCTTCGTGCCTCAGAATGACAGGAGTTTTAAAAAGATTGTAGCGAATGGCGGGGCTGCAGAATCCGACAAGCACTGCCACTGCTTTTCCGGAAAAAAGCAAACTACTTTTTATTAAACCATTTTGAAATGAAATAGATGAGTAAAAACCCGATAAAAATATATAACCCATTTAATGCGGCATTTGGGTCATCGGCATAAATACTAAAAGCCACGAAGGTGTAGGCGGCAATGAATATTACCGGCAATATTGGGTATAATGGAACGGTGTATATGGTTTTCGGGTCGAGATGTGCTGTTCGTTTCCTCAAGATAAAAATTGTAGCTGCAGAACTCGCCATGCTAATACTTTCCAGAAAAATGGTGTAGTTTAAAATTTTATCGAAAGTTTTGGCGTAAAAAATAATTACAACTGCAACTACCGTAAAAATAGTTAGGCTCCAGGTAATTACTTCAGTACGCTTATTTATTTTACTGAATATTTTTGGTAATGCGCCTTCCTCGCCCATGGCAAACATCGCTCTGGGATTACTGAGCAGGTTTACATTAACATAACCCATAACCGAAATGAATATAATTACCGAAAGCATTTTAAAACCTGCAGGGCCAAATATTTTTGAAGCCAGAATTGCTGCAATACTTTCTGCGGTTTTTAGTTCTTCGAAACCAATTACTTTTACATAAACGTAATTAAGTAGAATATAAAGTGCCACAATAATGCTTAAACCGATGATGATAGAACGGGGGATTACTTTTTTTGCTTCTTTAACCTCGCCACCAAAATTAATGGTTTGTGCATAACCTGCAAAAGAGAATGAAACCGCAATAAGACATAAACCCAGGGCTTTGCCGTAATCAGTCCAGGTAGGGACGGCTCCGTTTAAGCTTTTGAATATTGGTGTGGTGGTTTGTGTTTCGCTGCTGAAAAATATGGCACATATGAGTGTTAGGATTAGCCCGATTTTAATAACGGTTAAAATATTTTGTGTTTTTGAGCTGGCTTTTAGTCCTAAAAGGTTGATGAAATAAAAAACAAGTATCGTGGTTATGGCGATGGCCACCCGATATGTTTCGTTTTGCAATTCGGAAGGCAGAATAATTTTGCCTAAATACTCTGCCCCGATAATTGATATTGCCGCCACCGATGCCGCACTTGAAATAAGAACGATACAGTTTATGGCAAAGGCAATAGAAGGGTGGTAAGCTTTCGAGAAGATTTTATAGTAGCCACCGGTTACCGGATATCTTGAACCAATTTCAGCATAGGTTAATGCACCGCAAAACGCTACGAACCCTCCAATAAACCAGGCGAGATAGAAAAGCTCAGGAATTTGGGCTTTTGCGGCAACATTAACCGGTGTGCGAAAAATACCCATACCAATAACTAAACTAACCACAATCATGGATAAATCGAAAAGTGAAAGTTGCTTTTTTGTCTGCATTATTTGAGCTGATTATTACAGGGCGAAGATAGCTAATAAAATGGATGACGGGTGGTGTAAGACAGATGAAGCTTTTGGGTTGCTTATTATTCATATTATACCTTAATTATTTCCTTCTTTTTGTTGATATTTTGATTTGCTCTCATGGAAGAATAAGTTTATTATTGTACAATATTTTTTGCTATTTGAGATTTGTGAAACTTTAATAAAAATATTTCCTGAATCTCGATACCAATTCATCCCTAAATACTTGTCAGGTTGAACGTTAAAGCTTGCTCCGGCCATCCCCCGGTAAGGCTGCGGTGTGTAAAAAACAATGCTCAATCAATCTGATAAAAAACAATAAAATTTATGGCAGAAGTAATTTATAACGACGACAGTATTCGCTCATTAGACTGGAAAGAACACATCAGGCTACGCCCCGGTATGTATATCGGTAAGCTTGGTGATGGCTCGGCACAGGACGATGGTATTTATGTTTTGTTAAAGGAGATTGTAGACAACTCTATTGATGAGTTTGTGATGGGAACAGGAAAAACCATCGAAATTACCATGTCTGAGCAAAAAATAAACGTACGCGATTATGGTCGCGGGATTCCGCTGGGAAAAGTTATAGATTGTGTAAGCAAAATAAACACCGGAGGTAAGTATGATAGTAATGCTTTTCAGAAATCGGTTGGCTTAAACGGAGTAGGTACAAAGGCTGTAAATGCTTTGTCAACAAGTTTTACTGTACAATCCTACCGCGATGGCAAAACAAAAAAGGTTGAGTTTTCGAAGGGGGAAATTGTAAATGAACAACCTGTAATTGATACTACTCAGCGAAATGGTACCGCCATTACCTTTTATCCTGATGAAACCATTTTCCGCAACTACCATTACATTCCGGATTTTGTTGAAAGCATGGTGTGGAATTACGTGTTCCTGAACACAGGCTTAACTGTAAATTTTAATAACCAGAAATATTTTTCGGAGCGTGGTCTTTACGATTTGCTTTCGAAATTTAATAAGCCTGAAGAAATCAGATATCCAATTATACACATGGTTGGTAATGATATCGAAATTGCGATGACGCATGGACAGCAGTATGGCGAAGATTACCATTCGTTTGTTAACGGACAGCATACAACGCAGGGGGGAACTCACCAGGCTGCTTTCAGGGCGGCTGTTGTTAAAACGGTAAGAGAGTTTTTTAAGAAAGAATTCGATGCGGCCGACGTTCGTTCATCGATAATTGCGGCAATTTCTGTACGTGTGCAGGAGCCTGTTTTTGAATCGCAGACGAAAACGAAACTCGGTTCTCAGAATATGGGACCTGAAGGGCCATCAGTTGCTACATTTATTAATGATTTTGTTAAGAAGGAACTTGATGACTATTTACATAAAAACCCTGATGTTGCTGATGCACTTTTAAAGCGGATCAACCAGTCGGAGAGAGAGCGTAAAGATATCGCCGGTATTAAAAAGCTGGCTAACGACAGGGCAAAGAAAGCTTCATTACACAACAAGAAGCTACGCGATTGTAAGGTTCATTTTAACTCTACACATGAGAAACGATATGAAACAACTTTGTTTATCACCGAAGGGGATTCGGCTTCGGGTTCGATTACAAAATCGCGTGATGTAGATTGCCAGGCTGTGTTTAGCTTAAAAGGTAAGCCACTCAATTGTTACGAACTAACAAAGAAAGTGGTGTATGAGAATGAAGAATTTAACCTGTTGCAGCACGCCCTGAACATAGAGGATGGTATGGAAGGCCTGCATTACAACAACATAGTTATTGCAACCGATGCCGATGTAGATGGAATGCACATCAGGTTGTTAATGATGACATTCTTTCTTCAGTTTTTTCCTGATTTAGTAAAAGCAGGGCACGTGTATATATTACAAACCCCATTATTCAGGGTTAGAAATAAAAAAGAAACCATTTATTGTTATAGTGATGAAGAGCGCCGGAATGCGATCGAGAAGTTAGGTAATAAACCGGAAATCACTCGTTTTAAAGGATTGGGAGAGATTTCTCCCGATGAATTTGGTTTGTTTATCGGAAAAGATATCAGGCTTGATCCTGTTATTTTAAAAGATCAGACCATTAAAAGTTTGTTGGAGTATTATATGGGAAAAAATACACCTGACAGGCAACAACATATTATCAGAAACCTGAGAGTAGAAAAAGACGAGGTAGAAGAAGAACCTAAAATTATCGATGATGTAGCATAAAACGTGGCGTTGATGTAATCGCAAAATTAAATCAACACATTTGAAAACAACGAGAAGTTCAGCAGGGAAGTATTTAATAGTTGTATTTTTAATCTTAATTATTTTCGGAATAACAGCAGGTTTATTCGTAAATTTTTCTAAAATACCACTTTTAAAATCGGTAAATAAAATTGTTCAGGTACAGAGCGATTTTACCAAGTTAGATAGCTGTATTTTTAAGCTATACAATGCAGAGAACAGTTGCAGAATGTATGTTGTTAGTGGTGAGCGAAAATACTATTACCAGTTTGTTAATGAGATTAGGGAAGTTTCCTTAATCATGGATACGATAGAGCATCAAAATCAACAGGAGCAAGCACTTTCAAAAGAGTCTTTCGATAATTTAATCCGGCAGAAAAAACTAAGAACTTCTCAGTTTATCGAATTACGAAAAATGTCAGATAGCCTGATAAATTTTTCAATTGAGGTAGATCAGGATGTTGAAAAAATAAACCCAAAAAGCGGACTTTTTACTACAAGGCAATTTAAAAGTATCGTAACTATTGATACAATAAAACCTGGCACTACAGCCCTCCCAAAAAAGAAATTCTTTGGCCGCATATTCGATGCTATAAATGGCCGGGAAATAAAAGGAACTGATAGTGCTAAGTCAACATTAGTTAGAAAAACCATATCTGCGGATACTGCATCCGTTAGTACGGCCTATAACAAAATGCAGTTAAAGGCCATTAATAATTATTATCTGAATCTTTATCGGATTAACAAACAACTGAAAAATAAAGAAAAACAGTTGCTGGAAGTTAACCATAAGCTTATCGTCAACATTGTAAACGGACTTAAGGCTTATCGTGTAAATGAAAAAAAATACTATGCCACCGTACAGCAACTTGTTCGGGTAAATACATTCAGTACTGTTGAGAACTTAGATAAGTTTACGGTTATTTTACTCATTCTTGCAATAGGCTTATTAATCATTGTGATTTACATAATCTACAAATTATATAAGAATGAACTGGCCATAATTGATTATGGTAATAAAGCTTCGTTATACGCACTTTCGAAAAGCAGGTTTTTGGCGAATATGAGTCATGAAATCAGAACTCCTTTAAATTCAATTGTGGGTTTTTCTGAACAGTTAACCAAGGCAAATCTTCATGATGAACAGCAAGAGCAGGTTACAGCTATTCGTAATTCTTCGGTAATGTTATTAGACGTAGTTAACGATATTCTTGATTTTTCTAAATATGAAACTGGTAAAGTTACTTTTGAGAACATCCCTTTTTCACCTTTTACCGCAATTAGTGATGTGTTTTATAGCATGAAAATCCAGGCTGATAAAAAGAAAATTGGTTTTGTTTTAAATATGCCGATTAATCAGAATGCATTTATACTTGGAGATCCGTTACGTTTGAAACAAGTTATCATGAATTTATTAAGTAATGCAATTAAATTCACAGATCAGGGTGAAGTAATCTTAAAAGCTGATTTAGTAAAAAGTAGCAGTAAACAAGCCGTTTTAAAGGTAAGTGTTTCTGATACAGGTGTTGGGATTAATGAGCTCGATCAGAAAATAATCTTTGATGAGTTTGCTCAGGTTTATTATGCTTCAACTAAAGAAAAACAACAAGGCACTGGTTTAGGACTTGCCATTTGCAAAAAAATAATTGATCATCAGCATGGTACTATTAGTGTAAATAGTGAAGAAGGAAAAGGATCAGTATTTTCTTTTGAATTACCTTTCACGATGACAGCCAAAGCCAAAGACGCTGAAATTAATGAATCAGTGCATATAAAAGACGCAGGATATTTACTTGGTAAAAGAGTGCTTTTGGCTGATGATAACGTATTGAATATTTTATTGGCGAGTACTATTTTGAAGAAATATAAAATAGATTTTGATGCGGTTCATAATGGGGTAGAGGCTTATGAATTGTTCAATGAAAATAAATATGATTTGGTACTTACGGATGTTCAAATGCCGGAGATGGGTGGGATTGAGCTCACAAAGAAAATAAGGGGCGATGAGGATTTAAAGAAAAAAGATATTCCAATTTTAGGTATAACAGCAAATGTTATGCAGGAAGACAGAAAGAAATATCTTGAATCAGGAATGAATGAACTGGTACTAAAACCATTTTTAGAAAAGGATTTTATAGAGAAGGTGATTAAGTTTTTAAAATAATTAAGTTTTACTCTTCAGTTGAATTAACAGTATCTTCCGGATGTTGAGGTGGCAGTACATCAACCTTCTTCTCTATGATTGTAATTTTCGTGAATACAGCATATTTACTCGGTGAGATGCCTCCATCATATTTTTCTGAGTAAGCCTGTGTAAATTCGGCGCCAAAATAGAGTATAATTGAAGTGTAATAAATCCAGAGCAGAATTACAATAATTGAACTGGCAGCTCCAAAAGCCGATCCAGGATTTCCTTTTTCAATATAAATACCAATCAGGTATTTACCTAAACTGAAGAGTACCGCTGTAAACAAAGCGCCGATGATTGCCGATTTCCATTTGATATTTACGTCTGGCAATACCTTAAAAATTATCGTGAATACTGATGTAACCGCTGCAACCGTAATCACGTTATTTAAGATGTAAATCAGTAATTGCATGGTATCATTGGCAACTGGTATAACGTCATCTATTTTGCTTTTCGAAAGTAAGCCAACAAGTTTATCGCCCAAACCCACAACAACACTATTTACAACAAGTGAAACCAAAAGTAAAAAACCCATTGAAACCACCAGGGAAAAGGATAACAAGCGGTTGCTAAGCATCTTTAGCCAGCCTTTTTTTGGAATAGCTTTCACTTTCCAAATCATATTTATACTATCCTGAATTTCAATAAAGATTGCAGTTGCACCAATAATCAGTGTACCTATCCCGATAATTAAGCCAATGGTTGATTGCCCAGATTTATTGGCATGCTCAACAAAGCCCTGGATTTGTAACGCCGCATCTTTTCCAACCAGATCAGTTACCTGCATAAAGAATTTATCACGGGTATTCATCTTGTCGCCAAAAAATAATGTGGCGGCAGAAAGTACAATGATAATGAGTGGTGTTAATGAGAATATGGTATAATAAGCCAGTGAAGCACTAAGTTTGGTAACCCTGTCTTCAACAAATCCTTTTCCAGCCGCAATGAAAAGGTGGTAAAGGGCAATAAAGAAATTCTTAATTCTGTGGATTATTTTCATTGATAAATTAAAACGGATAACCTATCCCAATGTTAAAGATTAAATTTTCTCTTCTCCAGTCTTTGTTGCCAAACGCGATATCGTTAAATACCCAGCGCTGACCTTCGGGAAGATAAGGCTTACGAACGGGAAAAGCAACATCCAAACGTACCACAAAAATTGTGGCATCAACCCGTAAACCTGCGCCCGTACCTACAGCAAGTTCATTTAAGGCGTTTTTTAATTTAAACTCCGAACCTGGTCTGCCGGTATCATTGGTTCCCGGTGTACCGGTATCCTCTTTTCTCAGCCAGATATTCCCCGCATCAACAAAAAGCGCACCATATAAAACACTTACCAGCTTAAAGCGGAGTTCTGAATTCAGCATTAATTTTATATCACCTCCCTGGTCGGCAAAGATGGCATTTTCGGGAACTTTGTATGTTCCAGGACCTAAGGTTCTTGCAGGAAATGCTCTGATGTCGTTACTGCCACCTGCAAAAAACTGGCGAACAAATGGGAGGGAAGTACTATTGCCGTAGGCATAACCATAGCCCAGGTTTAGCCTGTTTGCCCAAATCAGATTCCTGTTGATTTTATAAAAGTCCCTGAAATCTGCTTCAGCCCTGATAAATTGTGTAAGTGGGGTATTAAATAATGTTTTCTGACCTTGTGCATTCGTTGGTGTAAATAAACCCCATACATTACCGCCTGTTTCTAGTCCTCCGAAGAAATAAACATTATTTCTACGATTGGTTTCCATTTGATTGGTGTAGGTGAAATTATAATTACTGCCAATAATGAACTGGTTTTCGAGGGTTGATCTTAATAATGGATTTTGTGTAAATAGCGTATCTTTTCTGGCTGAATCAGGAAAACTGGTAGATACGTAACTTACTGAAATGGGGTTGAAATTATGTTCCTTATATTGATTTTCCTTGAAATTATAGCCAAATTCTCCTTTAATTGCATGTAGAGTGTAATCACCTCCGCGGTTTAGCATCTGGTAAGAAGCTGAAGCAATGGTTTTAGGTATAAATGCCGTTGTACTGTTAGGCTTGTAAAAAGGAACGATAAACCTTGGGAAGGTTAACTTCGCTTCGGAGGTAAACGACAAAGAGTTTTTTCCCAGAGCGGTTCCTCTAACCTGTGTTTCGAAGCCTCCGCTTACACTTACATCCAGTTGCTCCGCTCCTCTGAACAAATTACGTGTCGTCTGGGTAACCTTCACCTCCGAACCCACAAAGTTGTTCGATTTACTTGTACCTGTAACTGAAAATGATAATGAATTTTTCTTTAGTGGTGTGAGGTAAATATTGAGATCCAGCTGATTGTTTTTAAAACTATCAATAGGTAAAAATTCTGCCCTCACATCCTGAAAAGCACCTACATTAACCATTCTGTTCAGAGATTGATTGTGGTCTTTCCGGTTATATGGTTCTCCTTTTTGAAAAAATACCAGACGGTCAAATAATCTTGGTTTAAAAGTATTCCGGTTATCATAGATACTGAAATCATGATATTCCAATGGTTTCAGTTTTCTTAATGCAGAATCTCTCCTTAATGTGTAGTTAGGGTAAATATTAATATTTTTAATGGTGTATGGCTTTAAGGCCGCATCAGGGGCAATGTCTTTTACCTTAACAGTAATATTTACCAGATTTTTGCCAATGGTGCTGTCTACCTGCATAATCAGGTAATCAGGGCTAAAGTAAAAATAACCATTTTCCTTCAGGTCGTTATCAATCCTGATGCGCTCATTTTTATAAACATCAAGGTCATAATAGTTTCCAACTTTCAGCAGGGTTTTATCTTTATTTTCATTGATGATCTTAGTGAGCACCCCAGTGTCAGGTGGAAAAGAAATCTTGTTAATTTTATAACGATTACCGGTTTCGGCGGTATAAATGGCCTTACCTTTTTTATCCTTAACCACGGTATCACCGGTTACGGTTGCCTGAAGATATCCCTGACTGATTAAATAACTGGTCAAAACATCGTTGTTGTATTTTAATTTTACATCATTTAACAAAACAGGTGCTTCCCCTTGTCTTCTTAACCAGTTTCTGAAACCTTTTGGTTTTTTGGGTTCGCCAGCCAGATTATAGATGCCTAATTTATACTTGATGCCTAAAATAGATTTATTCGGGCGTGGCCGGGTTTTACCTTCCAGGTCAGATTTTACTTGCTTTTCATCATCAATTTTACCTGATGAGTCTGGATTAATTTTCACCTCTGCGCCGGTATATAAAATTTGACCGGGCTTTAATGATTTCGTACTGCTACAGCCCATGTAAACTAAGCAGGCCAATAAAAATAAAAAAGGTCTAGTTAGTTGTTTCATCTTTAGGTTTTTGTTCAACGGTTCTTGTTCTTCTATTGCGTTTCTTCTGGAATATTTCCCTGAATTTGTTGTAATCAACAACGAGTGTAAAACCGAGGCCAGTTTCAATAATCTGTCCCTGAACAATTACATCGTTCTGGTTTCGGCGGTAGGCCCTTAAACGATAACGGCCGTCTGCCGATAATGCGTATTCTACATTTACATTCCCACCAATGTCAGTCGATTTTTCGCCTGGTGCCTGTGGCCCTTCTAGTGCAAATGAGCTTCCAACAGTTACCGTTAGCCTGTCGTTTAATAATTTTTTAGATAAGCCAATTTCTAAATCTGTTTTCTGTTGAAGTGAACCTGTAGAGTAATCTTCAGAAGAGTTTACGCCAAAATTCAATTCAACCCCCTGAATTAAGTCAGAAGCAAGATTATTCAGCTGTTCTGTTAATAATTTACTCACACTGGATCTTGCCAGGGTAGAGATTCCACCACCGCCGCCTGCTAAACTCTGGAAAGGGTTATTAGCAATAAACCTGTTTAACGCAAGCAAAGCAAAAACTTGTTTGTTGAGTTCACTTTCATCTCGGTTAACGTTAATCAATTTGGTGTAAACCTGACCCTGTAAGGCATTTCGTTCGTTCTCTGGTAAGTCTATTTTAAAGGATATTATAGGTTTCAATAGCTCACCTTTCATCATTAAATAAACCTGAAACGGGAGCTTCGTTTTTGCCTCATAATTATCCGGTTGATTTAAAAGATCTATTGGCGCCGCATTCACCTCATACATAGCGGTCAGGTTTACATTTGCGGTAGTTGGTTCACCTGTCCACACAATCGTGCTGCCTTTTACAATCCTAAATTCCTTTTTGCCCAAAGGTCCAACCGATAAGTTATAAGAACCATCAATTACCTCATAACGGCCTGTTAAACTAATCTTGCCGCTTGGGTCCATTGTTGCATTAAGGTCAGCTTGTCCTTTAATGTTTAAAGCATCACCGTTTGAAGGATCTACTACCACATTAATTTCAGCCTTAGGGTCGATATTAATTGCTGCCACAAGGTTTAATCCTTTGATAGGCGATTTGCTAATGCTGTCTACTTTCAACGCTTTTTGCCCGTTAAATGGCGGGGCATCTGCATCAATAAACTGAACAATGCCTTCCTGGTCTATAATGGCCGGATCACTTGACGGCAAAGCAAAGAAAAATTTAGTTCCTTTGTTTACCGTTACGTTCATATTAACATCAGGCTGGTTCAAATCGCCTCGAACACGAATATTACTGGTTAGAAAAACTTTCCCATAAATCATTTCATTATCTGCCGAGGTAGAGTTAATTGCCCTGAAATTATTCATGTTAATATCAAGACCGAAACGGAAATTTTTAAAGTCGGTTGTTAATACTTTTCCATTGATGGTGGCCTTTTGATTTAAAGAATCAATTAGTGTAAAGTTATTGAAGCTAATACCTTCATTTGTGAACGATATTTTCTCATTCGGCATCCGGAAATAAGAATTAACATAGGCAACATTAATACCTGCATTGTTAAAGGTTAAATCCCCCAGTATTTTTGGGGAGGTTAAAGCACCTTTTACAGAAAGTGCACCGGTTAGTGTGCCTGTTCCGTTTTTTAATTGTCCTTGCGATAAACTCTCAATATTTTTCATCTCAATTTTATCGATGTTTACCGTTAAGTCTAAAGCACTTTGCGGTGCGGTATAGTAAAAACCGTTAACCCTTAATTCGTGTACACCAGTCAGGGCAACATTAACCTCAAAAGCATTTTCGGTATTGTTATTTACCGCAAGCCTTAATGTACCTAATTGGTCTTTCTGATAACGTAGCTGATCAATAGTTAAATTAGCCTCAAATTTTGGGTTCGATGCTAAATCCTTAACATTTGCTGTACCGTTTAAGCGTCCTCCTACTAGCGTTGTATCTGTTTCAGCAAACTTAGTCAAGGTTTCAAGTTGGAAATCCTTGAATTCGACAGCTAAAGGTGCATTTGCTAGTGTAGGATTACTATTTATGGATAAAGACTGCCCACTGTTACTAATTTGAAACTGATTGACAAGGATACCGGATTCGCCAAACTGGATGTAGTTATCTTGTGATACTATCCATTTCTGGTAATCGAGTAGAAGTTTTTGTGGGTCTAAGCTAAATTTGAAGTCCTTGTTTATTGATTGAAAATTTCCACCGATTACATACTTGTTTTTAAGTTGCCTGTCGCGGAGAAATACATTTACGCCCAAATTATTGTTTGCGGCATCGCCACTAACTTCAGTATTAAACAATGCAATGGAGGGACTTTGCAAGCTTTTAACCGTAAGTGAATAGGCTAGTTTATTATTATCATTATTAATGTTTAAAACAGTAGTATCAACTTTAAAATCGCCATAAACTACCTGAGGAAAATTTCCTTTGATTTGAAGGCTGTCTTTCTGGGTATCAATTAAACCATAAAATTGCGATTGTTTGAAAACAGTAAGCTCGGGAACAAAATTTTTAAGCAACTTGGAATCGTACACCTGTACAAAAAACCTTAATCGCTGATCAGGTATCTTGGTAACCTCTCCAAAAGCGTAGTATTTGTTAATTTCATTAATGATGGCATTCCCCACTTTGGTAAGCTGGTATTTTCCATCAATTTTTGCTGATAAAATTTCAGATTTTAAAGTTAACTCATTTTCAGTATCTGTTGTTTTAGCTCTGACCGAAATGGTATCAACATTAATCCTTTGTGCATCTTTTACCACCTGTAATCCGGTAATATCAATCGATCCGTTTAGGTAATCAGCATCAGCCGTTGCCAGATCTATTTTTACCAAACCTGCAGCGCTTAAAACCGTCGGACTAAAATTCAATGCCTGTAGATTAACCTGTTTTAAATTAAGATTGGCTTTCACTGTAGGATATTTTCCAGCCATATTCACCCTTGCATCAAGTGCAAAGTTTGCATTGCTGTCTGGCATGCTGCTTTTTATATTGATGTTCTGATTACTGTAATTTCCTGCCAGGTTAAGATTGTGATAAGTGTATTTATTGTAGTAGGCACTCACTACTTTTGCATTAAATTTTGCATTGATTTTTTTAGGATCCAAGCCTGTTCCTGCAACATCTGCTTTAACAGAAATCCGACCTAGTTTTGGCTGCATTTTTAATAAGCGGCCGACATTAAAGTTATTCAGGTTAACATTAGCTTTATAACTTTCCTTTCCTTTTGGTCCCTTCATTGCTGCAGTTAACACTGCGCCACCCATATCTGTCTGGATATTCATGTTGGTGTTAAAATCTGTCATTGAACCTTTAAAGTTGCCTTTTGCATTAATTACATTTGGTAATTCGATGCTTGGCGGAAGCGATTTTTTCGGTACAGCGACCAAAATATCACGTTTGGTTACATAAAGTTTTTTGATGTTTAAATCCAGGAAGGTTTTATTAATATCGGGTAATCCTTTAGCCGTACCGCTGATGTCAATCTGAGTATTTTTTAGTCCGTTAACCTGTAAACGTGGAATACTTAAATTGTTTAAGTAACCATTTACTTCAGCATTAATCCTTATTTTCTCATTACGGTAGTTTGCAGGTATAGCATCGCTGAAATATCCTGCATCTTTTAGGCCTAAGCTTGTGTTTTTCAAACTGATTGCCAGTTTTACTCTTTCAGGATGTTTGGTTAAATCATCCATTGAAGTAAAATTCAGTTCTGTTGCATTTTCAACACTGGTATTTGGCGTTTTCAAAACAAAATCCTTTAACTTGATTTGCTTATCATTATAAATGGCATCTCCACTTAGCTGGTTTAAAATAAAACCACTTTTTTCTGTTAATGAGCCATTTTTAACCCTGGCTTTTATTCCGTCGGCACTGTAACTTACATCTGCTGCACCAAAATTAAGCCCGCTAATTTTTAGGTGGTTAAAGTCCATACCCTTTGGTGCAGCTTTCGCACCAAGGTTGTCAAACTGTACATTGTTTTCAGCCAGACTAATGTTTTTTATGATCAGGCCTAAGGGTGATTTTTCGGTTACAACAGTATCTTTAACTTTCTTTAGATCATTTGAAGGAGCTGGTTTAAAAGCGAAAAGAATATTCGATTTATTCAGCTTTGCATCATCAACTGCATATTTGCTGTTGGTTAAATCCACTTTAAGGTTTACGAGCCCTAACTCATTTACATCAGCAACGGCTTTTGTTGTCGAAATCTGGTCATCGTAATTAACCTTTACATTGTTAAATGCAAAATTCTCAACTTCAATCAAGGGTAGTTTTCCACTTCCTTTCTGGCTGCTGTCTACACTATTTGTAATATTTTGTACCAGCTGTACTAATGGTTTTTGCTGAAGGTATTTTAAATAAGTGTTTTTTAAAGTTAGCTCACGGATTACGTAATGCTGATTTGCAAGATCGAAAGTTTTTAATTTTGTTTTAAAGGCACCCAGGTAAAGTTTTACATCATTTCCGGCAACATCATCTCGATAATTAATCCCAATATCTTCAAATGAGACTTTATCTACCGAAAATTTAAGAGTTGATGTGGTATCTTTATCAACCTTCTCCTCCGGTTTTTTCTGGTCACTCATAAAAGCATCAACCAGAAACGAGAAATTAAAAGTTGTATCAGGGCTTATACGTTTTACATTGGCACGTATTGTTTTCAGTTCGATATTATTTATCTCAACAGTATTTTTCAATAATTTAAAAAGACTAATATCAACCGCTAATTTTTCAGCATATAGCAAGGTATCATGCTTTCGGTCTTCGATATAAAACTTATTAAGCACAACATCTTTCGGCAATGCAATTTTGATGCTTTCGAGGCTAACTTCTGTCTTCGTTTTCGTTTTAAGGTAATTAATGGCCTTATCCTTAACAAAGTTCTGTACAGCCGGGATATTTAAAGATAAAGCCAAAGCAACAATGAGTATGATAATTGAGGCAATAACCCAAAGTAAAATTTTAAGACTTTTACGTACGTATTTATTCAAAGCTAATTGTGTTTGGTGATTATCTAAAATGCTAAAAGCATGCCATTAAAATTAATTTAAGGCAGATTTTTATAATTAATACAAAAAATAACCTAAATTGTTCGCCCGCTATAAAAATTTAACATTGGCGGTTTTAGAAATCTTTAAAAATGAAAGTATTAAATCTAAATATAAGCTTTGAACAATATACTGGTATAGCGGAGTTAAGTCAAGACGACAGGCAATTGTGCGAACTGTCTGAGCAAGCTTTAACTAGCTCTTATTCGCCATATTCTAAGTTCAGGGTCGGGACTGCAATCCGTTTAGCCTCGGGAGAAGTTATCCTGGGAAGCAATCAGGAGAATCTTGCTTATCCATCCGGACTATGTGCAGAGCGTGTTGCACTTTTTTCAATCGGCTCAAATTATCCAAATGCAGTAATCGAGAGTATGGCCATTACTGCGCAAACAGATGCTTTTGAGATATTAAAACCAGTTACTTCGTGTGGCGGCTGTTTACAGGTGATGGCGGAATTTGAAAGAAAACAAGAAACACCTATAGCTGTAATTTTTTACTGTCTTAACGGAGAAGTTTTAAAAGTATCAAGTGTAAAGAGTTTATTGCCTTTTGGCTTTGTTGAGGAAAGATTGGAAAGATAAGCAGGGCGATTAACTATATTTGGTTTTTCGATATTATGAAGCAGCTATATATCTTTATTTTCTCCCTACTATTTTGTGTAAATGTTGAGGCCCAGCAGGTATTAAAACCCGGGGCTACCTATAAAATTATTTATTGGCGTTCTGCCGACGGAAAGCCAAAAGAAGACCGTAATCCAACGATTGTCATTACAGGAGCAAAGCAAAATCTTTTAAGCAGCGAAAGTGTGCTTTCAGGAAAGGCTAAATATCCGTTTGAGCAAAATATTATTACCAAGCCTGATCATATCTTATTTCAGGTAGCCGACTTAAGTAAGGACAACATTATCGCTACCGCAGATAGCAGCTCAATTGCTAAACAGGTTTTTGAATTTAGTAATGAAACCAAAGTAATTTTGGGATACACCTGCAAGAAAGCTAAAATTATTGTTAACTCGAATACCATAGAGTTATGGTACACTACTGAGGCAGGAATTAATGCCGCACCAACAGTTTTAGGTCAAAGCCTTGGGTTGGTATTGGAACAGGTTCGTAACGGGAACAGCTATGTTACTGCTACAAAAATAGAAGAAATTAAAGGCCATAAGGAAGCAGCTATCAGCAAGCTAAGGCTTACCGATGGTTTGTCGTACAAGGACCTGCTCTGGAAAAGCCGGTTTACGACCCTAAATGTTTTTAACAATGAAATCATTAATTTTATTGATAAGCCGCAATCTACAGACTCGATATTCAGGTTTGCGGGAGGAACCGTAATTGCCAGAAAAATAAAGTTTCCATCATTAACAGGGCAGCCAAATGTGTTTGTCGATTTAACCGAACAATCAAATGGTGATGCTTACGACCGGACAGGCTCTGTTTTTATTATTCCAACCGATAAACAGTTGAGTTTAATGGATGCGCTGAAAAATTCTGTTAAGGTTTTGCCCGTTTACGATAACGGGAATGGTAAAGTCTATCAAGGTGTTGTTTCCACGCCAAATTATAACCCGGTTATTGAGCTAATGCGGTTTTTTACACCTTTTGGAGTAGGGAAATACAACACTTTGAAACTAAAGGATAAAAACTGGGCAGACAAGGTTTATTACAGACAAGAGGTTACAGAATTGTTTCCGCTGGTTAACGGAAAGGAAGTATGGGTAGCGGTTTTTATAGGTAATTATGATAAAGGCGGGCACAAGGTTTCGCTAAATATTACCCTTCATAATGGTGGTCGCGAAAAAGAAAATAAACCTTTAATCTTGCCATTATTTAATTCTACAAACGTAATGGAAATGGCCGGACAGGAATACGCAACGATGTTCAGCAGTGAGAAAGGATTAGAAGTTTCATTTACACTTGATAAAGATGTTAAAGATGCAAAGCTTCGATACATCACTACAGGCCATGGTGGCTGGGGAGGTGGAGACGAATTCGTGCCTAAGCAAAATACCATCTGGTTAGATGAAAAAGAGGCTTTTTCTTTTATCCCTTGGCGCCAGGATTGCGGCTCTTACAGGTTATCAAATCCGGCATCGGGAAATTTTGAAACAGGGCTTTCCTCTTCTGATTTAAGCCGCTCAAACTGGTGTCCAGGTACGGTAACTAATCCGAATATTATTCCCTTAGGCGATTTAAAGGCCGGTAAACATACGGTTAAAGTTGTTATCCCGATGGGCCCTCCGCAGGGTTCGAGTTCAAGTGCCTGGAATGTTTCGGGCGTTTTGCTGGGAACGGAATAATTGCGCAAAACAAAAAACATATCGCAAAATCAATTTCATCATAAACGGACAGGCTTGAAATGTGAATAACCTCTGTTCATAGTGTGAAATCATTTTTATTATATTTACGGCTGCCAATTTTTGTAAATAGATGAGTGAAGAATTAGACCAAAACGTAAACGAAGAGCATAAACATACCATAACACCAATTAACGGTTTATATGAAAACTGGTTCCTCGATTATGCGTCTTATGTAATTCTGGACCGTGCTGTTCCACATATTCATGATGGATTAAAGCCTGTTCAGCGACGCATTATGCATTCGTTAAAGGAAATGGATGATGGTCGTTTCAATAAAGCTGCGAACGTAATTGGTAACACCATGAAGTATCACCCGCACGGGGATGCCTCTATTGGTGATGCAATGGTTCAGATTGGCCAAAAGGATTTACTGATTGATATGCAGGGGAACTGGGGCGACCCGATTACCGGCGATAGTGCTGCGGCCCCTCGTTATATTGAAGCACGCTTGTCAAAGTTTGCGAACGAGGTTGTTTTTAATCCCGATACTACTGAATGGCAATTAAGTTATGACGGACGTAATAATGAACCGGTTACTTTACCCGTAAAATTTCCACTGTTATTGGCACAGGGGGCAGAGGGTATTGCCGTTGGTTTGGCAACTAAAGTAATGCCACACAACTTCGTTGAGCTATTGGATGCTTCGATGGAAGCGCTACGTGGTAACCGCCCGAACATTTTGCCCGACTTTTTTACTGGTGGTGCCGCCGATTTTTCGAATTACAATGAAGGTCAGCGTGGTGGAAAAATACGTGTTCGTGCAAAAATTACCGAAAAAGATAAAAAAACCTTAGTTATTTCGGAGGTTCCGTATAGTACAACTACCAGTTCAGTTATTGATAGTATTCTGGCTGCCAACGACAAAGGTAAAATCAAAATCAAAAAGATTGAAGATAGTACAGCGGCTAATGTTGAAATTATTGTGCACCTCGCACCAGGCATTTCGCCAGATGTAACAATAGATGCACTTTATGCTTTTACAGCCTGCGAAGTTTCTATCTCACCAAATACCTGTATTATTCTAGGGGATAAGCCACACTTTATGAGTGTGAACGATATCCTGATTGAGAATACGAAACATACTAAGAGCTTATTAAAAAAAGAATTGGAGATTCGCTTGCATGAATTGCAGGAGAAAATTTTCTTTAGTTCTTTATTAAAAATATTTATTCAGGAGGGAATGTATAAAAACCCTGAATATGAAAATTCAGCGAATTTCGAAACGGTGGTCGAGGTTTTACATTTATTGTTCGAGCCTTTCAAACCATCGCTTTACCGCGAGATTCTGCCTGAGGATTTCAAAAAACTTATTGATAAGCCGATGAGCAGTATCACCCGTTTTGATGTTAAAAAAGCGGATGAGCAGATGAAAAATCTGGAAGATGAAATTAAGGTTGTTAAAAATCACCTTAAACACCTTACCGATTATGCAATCGCCTGGTACCAGAAGTTGAAAGATAAATATGGAAAGGGTAGAGAGCGAAGAACCGAAATCAGGCTTTTTGATAAGGTTGAGGCGTCGAAAGTTGCCTTAGCAAATGTGAAGCTTTATATGAATGCCGAAGACGGGTTTATTGGTACAGGCTTGAAGAAAGATGTCCATATTGCAGATTGTTCGGATATTGATGAGGTAATTGTTTTTCGTGAAGACGGAAAATGTATAATCACCAAAGTTGCCGACAAAACCTTTGTTGGTAAAGGAATCATCCATGCCCAGGTTTTCAAGAAAAATGATGAACGTACCATTTATAATATGATTTATAAAGATGGTTCATCAGGAACAGCTTATATCAAACGTTTCGCCGTTGTTGGCGTAACCCGCGATAAGGAATATGATTTAACAAAAGGTTCCAAAGCCTCAAAAGTTTTATACTTTACGGCTAATCCTAATGGCGAGGCAGAAATTGTGAACGTGGCTTTAAAGCCTCATTCGAAATTGCGTAAACTGCAGTTCGACCTGGATTTTGCTGAGGTGGCAATTAAAGGCCGTGGTTCACAAGGAAACATTGTTTCAAAATATCCGGTTAAGAAAATTATACTGAAAAGTAAAGGTGTTTCAACATTATCAGGATTGAAAATCTGGTATGATGATTTATTGAAGCGCCTGAATGTTGATGGCAGAGGAAAATACCTTGGCGAATTCGACGGCGATGACAGAATTCTCCAGGTGCATAAAGACGGTTATTACGAACTCAGCTCCTTTGAGTTAAGTAATCACTTTGATGATGGCCTGATATTGATTGAAAAGTTTGATGCAGAGAAAGTTTTTGCAGCTATTCATTTTGATGGAAAGGCACAGAATTATTTCATCAAGCGTTTTGTTTTTGAACTTCAATCAATTGGTAAGAAAACCATTTTCATTAGTGAGGAGCAGAAATCAAGATTATTGTTTTTAACGGCAAATCCGGCAGCGAAGGTTGCTGTAGATGTATTGAAGGGTAAAACACAAATCCCTGAAACTTTAGATTTGGTACTGTCCGAGCTGATTGATGTGAAGGGATTAAAGGCCAATGGTAATCGTTTATCTCCTCATGATGTTCAAAAAGTAGTATTAGAAGAGCCTGAAATTGAGCTTGATGAAAATGATGAGCCTGATCAAGCTGATGAGGATGTATTGGAAGAAGATAATGGTGTTGAGGTTGATGAAAACGAAGTTCCTGTTGAAAATGTTAAAGTAGAAGTCACTGAGGAAAAACCAGTTGAAGAAAAACAAAAACCTAAATTTGAACGTAAAGCTGAGCCAGTAACTGAGGAAAAAAACAAAGTTGACGCAGAACCGGCTCCTCAGCAGCCTAAGACTGAAAAACCAGTCGAAGAGAAAGCTAAACCAGTAAAAGAGGAAATTACCCAAGCCGACGATAAGCCAGTTAAGAAAATTGATTTTGAAATCACAAACCCTGATGATATCGATATTGACGATAAAGGTCAGTTAGGTTTGTTTTAATGAGATGACTTCAAAGTCAATTTGAATAAAAATCAATTTTGTCAATATAAAAACTATATTTGCCTTACTCAAAGGGGTGCTTTTTGAAACATGCAATTTCTGTTGCTACCAAAAGGCTGAGATTATACCCATTTTAAGGTGAAAGGTAGAAGGTAAGAAGGCAGAGGGTTTCCCTCCACCTGGCAAGCCTACCGCCATCAACCTTGAATGCACCTGATTCGGATAATGCCGACGTAGGGAAGAGGTTAAATTTACAATACTGTTTCGCCCTGAAAGCAGTTTTTAACTATTTTTTTTGGTCTGAAAGGACATAGAGGTATTGTAAATGGATATTCAAGCATGGTTCAGGCTTTTTCTGGAGCAAATTTCGCATACATCATTAGTTGAATGGCTGGCAGTTGGTTTCGGCGTATCAGAAGTGCTGTTAGCAAAGAGAAACAGCATCTGGCTGTATCCTACTGGTATAGTTTCGATTTTACTATCCATGTTTCTACTATTGAATGTTAAACTCTACGCAGAAATGCTGCTGAGCATTTACTACCTGATCATGAGTATCTATGGATGGGTGATCTGGAAAAAACGTAAACTTGAAGGTGAAAACCAGGTTGCATGGAGTACAAATAACGAATTGTTGATCGCTGTTGTCATCTCAGTAATTGGTTTTTTTGTTTTCTTTTTTGTACTCAGAAACCATACCGATTCTGATGTGCCTTTGCTTGATGCCTTTGTTTCATCAACGGCCTGGGCAGGGATGTGGTTGCTTGCAAAGCGTAAAATCGAAAACTGGATTTTCCTAAATATTTCAAATATTGTTGCTATTCCGCTGTTGTTCCACAAGAAATTACCCTTGATGGCTTGCTTAACCATTTTTCTTTTTGTAGTGGCCATATTTGGTTTTATGGATTGGAAAAAAATTATTGGAAAGAGAGCGCTAAGATCGGTTTAAAAATTTTTAGTTAGAAAATAATGGCATTATGGAAGATACAATAACACAAACCTGGCAAGAGAAAGTAAATGAATTCGCAGCAAAATCTGAACAGCTTGGCGAATTACATCCAGAGATTTTAGAAATTGCCTACGAAGAAAACTGGTTTAAGCTTTTTGTACCTGAGGTTTATGGAGGTCCGGGGAAGAAACTGCCTGAAATATTAAGGTTGGAAGAGAAGCTGGCTGAAGCGGATGGTAGCCTAGGCTGGACGGTTACCCTTTGTGCTGGGGCAGCATGGTTTGCAGGCTTTCTCAATCCTGATCTTGCTAAAGAAGTTTTTTCGGATAGAAAGGTTTGCTTCGCCGGAAGCGGAGCCATTGGTGGAACCGCTGTTAAAACAAATGACGGTTATATCGTTAATGGTCATTGGAAATATGCTAGTGGTGCTTTACATGCGACTATTTTTACAGCGAATTGTACACTCCAAAACAGCGATGGTACTGAGGTATTGGATGAAAATGGAAATCCTGAGATCAGATCATTTATCCTTAAAAAAGAGGAAGTTGAAATTCTTTCAGGATGGTCGTATTTTGGATTAATTGCCACTGGTAGTCACGCTTTTGAGGCACACCAGCTAAACGTTCCGGCGAATAGGACCTTCAAAATAAATAATACCATCGAAGTTAATGATGAGGGATTTGATTATCCGTTTCTTCAACTGGCTGAAACCACTTTGGCCGTTAACAGCTTAGGGATGGCTAATCATTTTATTAAACTGGTTGAAGCATCTTTCTTTTCGCGCTCCGGATTGAGGAGATATAATGAAAAACAGATTGCCTTTTTCACCCAGGAATTGAACCAATGCAAAGAAGAAGTACGGAATTTAAGGCTAGATTTTTACAAAAACTTTGATGAATCGTGGCAGCAATTAATTGAAAAAGGCCAAATTGATGAGGATAAACTACTCGAAGTAAGCCTGGTAAGCAGAAAACTTGCTCATGCGTGCAGAAAGGCTACAGATACGCTTTTTCCTTATTGCGGATTAGAAGCTGCAAAAAAAGAATCAGAAATTAACAGGGTATGGCGGGATATGCATACGGCGAGTCAGCATGCTTTACTAACTTTTCTTGACTAACAGGAAGAACTCTTTTAGTCTTTTTTGATATTTACAAAGAGCGGTAAATAATAAGGCCCGTAATCAAAATTACGGGCTTTATTATTATTATTATTGATATTGAATATATATTGGCTTTGGCGTAAGTTTAAGTAACTCTTCAGGTGTCATTAAACGTTTCGGCTCTTTCTTTAAATCGTTTTTATAAAATAACTTAAATCCTGTGAATTGTACAGGTTCGCCGTAAATAAAATGGCGGTAAGTGCCCTTTTTCAATTCTGGCTCTCCCCATCCATCCATATGCATTACTACTTGAACTTCTGGGCGCAATTTGATGCTTTGCGAGTTAGTTACCATCTTTTTGGTAAAACGGTGTAGCGTGAAAACCTTTGGAGGAAGATTGTGTTTTTTTACGATATCTGCTAAATAGCCGGTTACATAGTTAATGTCAGCGGCATCATATGTTCCTATTTTTTTTCCAGGTAAAGAGCCATCTTTCATAGAAAATTCAGGATCGATACCCAAATGAACGTAAGGTAATTCTAAATATTTTTCAATTCTGGGAAGCTCTGCTTTTATAGTACTTAAAGCTACCTGTAAATCTAAAAACACAATGGTATTTGGTTGCATTTTGGCGATTTTTAAAACCGAATCAATTTGCTTATCACCCATTCTGTTGATGTATTTGCCATCCTTACCAGGTGTTCCGCTGGCAACTGCTGCAATGTAATGCAATCCTGGTTGCACTGGGGTTGTTGGATCAGCTTTTTCCCAGTGTTTAACCTCTGCATTTAAACGTTGCCACATTTCTTTAGGGGCATATTCGCCAAGTGCACCCATTTTTTTTGAATGAAGGTTTCCGTAATAAACAACAATGCGTTTAAATGGTAAAATCGCTCCTGCTAGAGGAATCGGTTGGTTTTTTACCGGCCATTTTCCGGTTGTATCGCCGTTTGCCAGCTTACGTACTAGCGAGTCATATAATTTAGGGTCAACAGGTTTCATTACGTTTACTGTAGAATCCGCTTTCTTTTTAGTACTGTCTGATGAGAACATTTTGCCAATACCACCGCTTTTGCCATCAGAATTGCAGTTGGCAAATAACGAAATTGCGGCAAAACCTAAGATAAGAGTGCCCGCTAGTTGAGGAAATTTCATAGATATAGTTATAGATAATTAGTGTTTAGACAGTTTTTCCGAATCTGTTTAAAACATGAAAGTAGGTTGGAAAACCCATAGTTCAAAAAAAAGTAATCAACATTTACACATTGCAGAACTTACCAAAAACACCTAAGGGAAGCTTTGTGCCTGCCGTAGCCTGAAGGTATAATTCGCCGGTTTCTAAATTCTTTACTTTAGGAAATGAAGTACGGATCAGGTTTTCGACAATTACAGAAGAGAAACCTAACGAATAGGTGTTCAAGATTAAAAAGTGTTCTTTTTCATCTAATAGCTGAACAACATCCTGCATCATTTCCTGGATATGGTCTTCAAGTTTCCATTTCTCTCCATTCGGGCCATGTCCGTATGCGGGTGGATCCAGGATGATTCCGTTGTATTTTTTTCCTCTTTTAAGTTCTTTCTTTACAAACTTTAGCGCATCCTCCACCATCCATCGTGTATTTTTCAAACCGGAAAGCTCCTGGTTTTCGTTAGCCCAGGTTACCACCTGCTTAATTGAATCAACATGCGTTGTTTCAGCACCAGCTGCATTGGCAATTAATGAAGCTGCGCCAGTATAAGCAAAAAGATTTAAGACTTTTGGCTGAGGTGTTTTAAACTTCCTAATGGAGGAGGAGATAAAATCCCAGTTAACAGCTTGCTCTGGGAAAACACCAACATGTTTAAAAGAGGTTAAGCCTAAACGAAGTTTAATGGCCACATCGTTGTTCTTATATTCAACGTGCCAGCGGTCGGCAATGGCTGGATTTTTTTTAACCCATTCACCAGAGGTTGCAGAGCGCCCTCTGAAAGTAATATTGGCTGTTTTTTTCCACTCCTCTTCCGATAATGTTTTCTTCCATACAGCCTGGGGTTCAGGCCTGATTAAGATAACATTTCCAAAACGTTCTAATTTTTCAAAATCCCCGCAATCAATCAGTTCATAGTCTTTCCAGTGGGTTGGGGCTAATAATTGTATCATGTAATATTATATGTAAATCGTCATTGCGAGGTACGAAGCAATCTGTTTGATGAGATTGCTTAGTACCTCGCAATGACGATATTATTTAAAACTTGTCTTTTGCAGCTTTCATAAAGCGGCTGGCGAATACGAAGTCGTTCAGTTCCTTAATATCGGTGTGCGCAATTTCTTTGTTGCTTCCTTCCCAGAATTTTTTTCCTTCGTGCAGGAATAAAATATAATCGCCTATACCCATTACCGAGTTCATATCATGTGTAACCACGATGGTAGTAGTTTTATATTCTTCGGTTAGCTCCTGAATCAACTCATCAATCACAATTGATGTTTTAGGGTCTAAACCGGAGTTGGGCTCATCGCAAAACAGGTATTTTGGATTCATTGAAATTGCCCTGGCAATACCAACACGTTTTTTCATACCACCCGATAGTTCGGCCGGAAACAATTTATTCTTACCTGCAAGGTTAACGCGTTCCAGGCAAAAATTTACCCTGTCTATTTTTTCACTGCGGGTTTGATCGGTAAACATGTTTAAGGGAAACATAATGTTTTCTTCAACCGTCATACTATCAAAAAGTGCAGAGCCTTGAAAAAGCATTCCTATTTCCTTACGCACTTCGATGCGTTGTTCGTAGGTCATTGGGGTGAAATCACGGCCATCGTATAAAACCGAGCCTGAATCTGGCTGGTGCAAGCCAACCATACATTTTAGTAAAGTTGTTTTTCCCGAACCCGAACCACCAATAATCAGGTTGGTTACACCTTCTTCAAATTTCCCTGATATGCCTTTTAAAACTTCGTTTCCAGAGAATGATTTATAAATATCTTTAATCTCTATCATTACAATAATAATTGGGTTACGATATAATCGCAGGCTAAAATAGAAATACAACTAATAACAACCGCCCGTGTACTTGCCTGAGAAACTTCAAGGGCACCACCACGAACATAAAAACCCTCATAAGCAGGTACTGAGGTAATAATAAAGCCAAATACAAAGGCTTTCACCAAAGCAACTGTTATCGTATACGGATTAAAATCTGTAGTAATACCTTGTATATATTCAGCAGGTGTAACAGCGCCTGAAATCGAACCACCGATATAACCACCAGAAATACTTAAAAACATGGAAATGATAACCAGCATCGGTACCATTGTTATGCCTGAAATAATTTTAGGCAGGATTAAATAACCTGGTGCATTTATACCCATGATTTCTAAAGCATCAATTTGCTCAGTAACCCGCATAGAGCCAATTTCTGATGAGATTGCAGAACCAATTTTACCTGCAAGTACAATCGCACTGATGGTAGGGCTTAGTTCAAGAATACTCGAATCCCTGTTTACAGAACCAATAATTGTTTTAGGGATGAAATCGCTAACGAGCTGGAAGGCGATTTGAAGTGTCATTACCGCACCAATAAAAGTAGAAATAATAGCAATCAGGCCTAATGAACCAACGCCAACATAATCCATTTGTTTGGCGATTTCCTTAAGATATATCTTCAGTTTCTCCGGCCTTCTGAATACAGATTTGAGTAGCAGTATATACCTGCCGAAATTGGTAAAATTCATTCCGTATGTGTTGCTTAATTTAAATGTTAATATATAATACTACAAAGAAACGATAAAAAAGTTGTAGCCCTTTGTTAATTGCAAAAATATTCGTGGTTTTAAATATAAATATGGTTTTTTGCTTACAAAAATTAAACCATAAAACTATGAAAGCTGTAATAACCGGTGCAACAAAGGGAATTGGAAGGGCAATAGCCCTGAAATTGTGGTCAGAAGGATATGATTTAGCATTGGTCGCCAGAGATCAAAAGGAACTTGAAAAACTTCGCGATGAGCTATTTGTTACTGGGCGGACTGTTCTAATTTATGCCGCTGATTGCGGGCTAAAAGACGAAGTCTACACTTTTTTAAATGCCATTGAAAATGAATTTGGCTTTGCAGATGTTCTTGTAAATAATGTAGGTGCTTTTTTACCTGGTGTAATGCTCGATGAAGACGATGAAATTTTTGAGAAACAGCAAAGTGTTAATGTGAATGCGGGTTACTATATCAGTAAGTTTTTTGGGAAAATAATGCGTTCAAGCAAGCGTGGGCATATTTTTAACATCTGTTCGGTTGCGAGTAAGGCTCCTGTGAAAAATGGTGGCAGCTATAGTGTAACAAAAGCAGCGATGTTGAGTCTTAATCATGTATTGCGGCAAGAGTTGGCACCATACAATGTTAAGGTAACTGCTTTTTTGCCGGGTTCAACCAAAACTTCATCCTGGGAGGGAACAACGATTCCTGATGAAAAATTTGTACAACCCGAAGATATTGCAGACACTTTATTTACCATTTTAAACTTAAGTAAAGGGGTAAACGTTGATGAAGTGCTAATCACGCCGCTCGATTTTTAAACACAAAATGAACAACGTTATGGAAAAGAAGCTTTTTAGAAACGAACACGATAAGATGATTGCCGGTGTAGCTTCGGGCCTTGCAGAATACATGCAGGTGGAGGTGACCATAGTTAGATTACTGTTTGCTTTATCTACTGTTTTTATGGCCGGAGGTGGCCTGGTAGCCTATATAATTATGTGGATTATTGTGCCCGTTAATAACGATCCGGCAGCAAAATTCTCGAAATTTAACGATTATTTTAACAAGAATAATCCAAATGCGAACCCCTTTGGCCAGGCCGATGCTTATTCAGGCCCGGTAGGTTCTGGTAATACAAACTGGACGCAGCCCGTTAATGATGCACAAAAAACACCTTTTGAAACGCAGGCTGATTTTAGCAAATTCAGCAAGCCAAATGATACAGGACGTACCATTGGAGGCTTAATGCTGCTGGTAGTAGGCTGTTTTTTTCTGATGCGCGAATTCGATTTTATTCCGGATTGGTTTAGGTTTAGGAACTTCTGGCCAATAATATTCATCGCTTTGGGTATCAGCATTATTGCAAAATCAAAAAGAAAAAATGAATGGGCCGCTTTTCAGAACCAGCAACAAGCTGCAAGTGAAGCAAAAACTGAAACGGTTACCGACGCAGTAATTGTAGAGGAAACCAAGAACGAAAACAATTCAACACCTAATAACCCTCAAGCATAAATATTATGAAACTAGATAGATTAATTTGGGGTATTTTACTGCTTTTTGTAGGCGGAGTACTCTTATTGGAAAACTTTGGTGTAATAGAATTTTATTGGCGTAATGTATGGCATTTCTGGCCCGTGTTCTTAATCATTGCAGGGGTTAATATTTTGTTCAACAAAAACAATTCGCAAACAGGCAGTATGATTTCCATTGCTGTGCTTGTATTGACCTTAAGCTTTTTATTTTTTAAAGGCCAACAGGAACCTGACAAGAATTCATGGTGGGGCCATAACTTTAAGAAAGATGTAGATATTAATATTGATGATAACGACGATGATAATGATGATACGGATACGGCTTTAAATCAGCTGAATTTATCGGAGCCTTTCGTCGCAGCTGATAGTACAAAGAAAGCAGTCTTAAATATTTCTGGTGGTGGTATTTCTTTCAATTTAGACGGAGAAACCACTGATCTAATCAAAGCTGATGTTAAGAAAAGGAGAGGAAACTTCTCGTTAACAAAACAGGCTACCGATACGGCAACTGTTCTTACCTTTAAAATGGGCGATAAAAAGAATAAATGGAATTTTGGTGATGGTGGAAATGATGTAGATTTTAAACTCAATAAAGCACCAAACTGGGATATCATCATGAAACTTGGGGCAGGTGAGGCTGATTTTGATTTTGAACATTACAAAGTACGTAGTTTCCATTTTGATGGCGGTGCGGCATCACTTGATATCAAAATAGGCGATTTACTTCCAATTACTGATGTTGTTGTGAAATCAGGGGTTGCCGATGTTAAAATTAAAATCCCTGCAGGTTCAGGTTGTCGCATAAAAACCAAAACAGGCTTATCAGCAAAAGATTTCGAAGGATTTGATAAGATAAGTGAGGGTGTTTATGAAACGTCAAACTATAAAACATCAACAAAAAAAATCTTTATTAATTTAGATGGCGGATTAAGTAATTTTGAGGTTAACAGGTATTAGAAAGCCAACAGGTGAAAGCTTAAAGATTAAAGCATTAGCCAAAATCTTTAAATCTAATGGATAACGATGTATATACAGTTGTAGTTAATGGTAAGCCTCAAGGCCCCTATCGTTTAGCTGAACTTAGCAATTTAAATATTACACCGAACACATTCATCCGAAAACCTGGAATGGATGACTATAAAGAAGCTCATGCAATTAAAGAATTGCGTGAGCTTCTTGGTTTTCAGCTGCAGAAAACCATTCCACAATATTTTGCCGCTTTTGATTTGCGATTACTCGCTTCAGTAATAGACCATTTCTTAATTTTTGTCGTTTACTGCATCATTATTTTAATCAGTTTTATTTTCGTTGAAGGAAAAGATGCAGGTATCATGGCTTTTTTAATGCCCCTGCCATCCATCTTCATTGTAAAACTAGTTTATGGCAGTTTTGCTGAATCAGGCAAAAAACAAGGTACGATAGGAAAACGATTGGTTAACATCAAGGTAACTGATTTAGAAGGTAGTCGGGTTTCTTTTGGCCGTTCGCTGATGCGTAATTGCTCCAAAATTTTATCTGTAATTCCTGTCTTCTTTGGTTATTTATATAGTTTCCTGAATAAGAAAAATCAATGCTGGCACGATATAGCGGCTGATACTTTGGTTATAAAAGATAGACTGATTTAATTACAGCATTCCAACATTAAAACATTCCAACAATCCTTATCTTTGCAATCGCATGGAAAATATATCGGTTAATCATGAATTAGAAGGTGGATATTGCAATAGTTTAACGCAATATTCCAGGTTTTTAACCCGCGAAGTAAACATTGGGGATATTGTCTTAGGCGGTCACAATCCCATACGCATCCAGTCGATGACAACAACCGATACCATGGATACACTCGGTACTGTTGAACAAACCATCCGGATGGTAGAATCAGGTTGCGATTATGTGCGGATAACAGCGCCAAGTATTAAAGAAGCCGAGAATCTTGCTAATATTAAAAAAGAACTGCGTTTCAGAGGCTATGATGTTCCCCTGATTGCTGATATTCATTTTACGCCAAATGCTGCCGAAATGGCCGCAAGGATTGTAGAAAAAGTTCGTGTTAATCCGGGTAACTATGCCGATAAAAAGAAATTCGAAAACCTGGAGTACACACAAGACGCCTATAATGCAGAGCTGGAAAGAATCAATAAGAAGTTTATTCCACTGATTAAAATCTGTAAAGAGTATGGTACGGCAATGCGTATCGGTACAAATCATGGCTCCCTTTCCGATCGCATAATGAGCCATTACGGTGATACGCCGCGTGGTATGGTAGAATCTGCTATGGAGTTTATCCGTATGTGCGAGGCTGAAAACTATTATAACCTGGTTATATCAATGAAAGCCAGCAACACGCAGGTTATGGTTCAGGCTTATCGTTTGCTTGTAGAAACGATGGTTAAAGAAGGTATGAACTATCCTTTACATTTAGGGGTTACAGAAGCTGGTGATGGAGAAGATGGCCGTATTAAATCAGCGGTCGGCATCGGAACTTTATTAGAAGACGGTCTGGGCGATACGATTCGTGTATCACTCACCGAAGATCCTGAATTCGAAGCGCCGGTTGCAAAGGCTTTAGCCGATCGGTATGTACTTAGAAGTCAAAAATCTGATAACGGACATCATGAGGGTGAAAGTGTATCACCCATTTCCCACTCTACCTCTTCCATCAAAACGTATTCTCCGTATGCTTATTCAAGGCGGATTACCGAACCCGTGCAACATATTGGAGGACACCATCATCCTTTAGTGATGATTGATGTTTCTAATGAAAATCTGAAAGATCCCTATTTTTTAAGTTCAGTCGGGTATAACTATAGTGCTGGATTGGATAAATATAACCTGGCTGACCAGTCTTGTGATTTAGCCTATCTTGGGGATAACTTACCATCTTTTTCGTTTCCAGGTAATTTAAAGCAGGTTTACAATTACCAGACCTGGTTGAAATTAAAGGATAAAAATAATGCCCATCCATTATTTTCTTTGGAAGAATTTAGTCAGGCTTCGCTTAAAGATGAAGCGCTGAACTTCATTGAGCTTGATGCAACACAGCTTAATAATTTAGCGATTGATCAGTTCAGTAATATTGTTTTAATCCTTAAAACCTCTGCTAATCATGGAATGGCGGAACAGCGGGCATTTTTCATCAGCTTACAACAGCAAAATATTCAGGTTCCGGTGATTATTAAAAGAACTTACGAAAATCTGGATGCAGATACGCTGATGTTATATGCGGCAACCGATTTGGGCGCTTTACTTACTGATGGTTTTGGTGATGGAGTTTGGATTGATACCCAGGGACATAACCTGGCGCTGGTTAATGCAACAAGTTTTGGGATTTTACAGGCAACGCGAACCCGGATCAGTAAAACCGAGTATATATCTTGTCCAAGTTGTGGCAGAACACTTTTCGATTTACAGGAAACCACGCAATTGATTCGTTCCCGTACAGATCATTTGAAAGGCCTGAAGATTGGTATAATGGGCTGTATTGTTAATGGTCCTGGTGAAATGGCTGATGCTGATTACGGTTACGTAGGTACTGGTCCTGATAAAATTACCTTATACCGCGGTCAGGATGTAGTGAAGAAAAATGTAAATACCGCTTTTGCACTGGATGAACTGATTGAGATTATTAAAGGTGACGGAAACTGGGTAGAAAAGGTTTAATTATCTCCATATCTTTATTTTCTAATCAAATCATTAAATTGCCTTAATGAGCATTCCTACGTTTCAAACTATTTTTGGTGCATTGAGAAACTGGCTGATGAATAAAGGCCTTTCTGATGGTGAATTATTTTATGCGTATTTTTTTCTTGGATTAATTGGCGTTACACTATTCCTATTTGTAACGATATTTATAACGCGTCAGGTTTTTATTGTTGTTGTAAAAAGTGCTAAGACCAAATCTGATTGGCAAAAGGCGCTTTTCGAGTTCAGGGTTTTCAGGGCCTTTGCATTGATTTTTGGTGCATATATTATTTACAATGCTGTTCCCTTTGTGTTTATTGATTTCAAAAGCTGGCTTTTCTACGCTTTAATATTTGCAAAGATTTACATCGTTCTGGCGGTAATGTTTGCGGTAAATGCATTTTTAAATGCCGTGGTTTCTATTATGGAATCATCCAGAAAATACGCCGATAAGCCAATTAGAAGTTACAAGCAAGTTGCCAAGATCATTTTCTATATTGTCGGTTTTGTCCTGATTCTGTCGATAATCTTAAATGAATCGCCATTGTATATTTTTGGAGGCTTTGGTGCAGTAACGGCGGTATTTATTCTCGTATTTCGTGATCCAATTCTCGGTTTTGTGGCATCAGTACAGATGAGTGCAATCGATTTGGTAAGGGTAGGCGACTGGATTACTGTTGAGAAATATGGTGCCGATGGTGAAGTTACGGAAATAAACTTAACTACAATTAAAGTTAGAAACTGGGATAAAACAGTAACCATTGTGCCAAGTTATGCCATCGTGAGTGAATCTTTTAAAAACTGGCGGGCTATGGAAGAAAGTGAAGGGCGTCGGATTAAGCGGCATATCAACATTAAAATTTCCAGTATTAAGTTTTGCGACGAGGATTTGATAGATCGTTTGAAGAGCATTGATTTCCTTAAGGATTACCTTCGTGAAACACAACAACAGATAGCAGTCTTTAATGCTGAAAATACAGTTGATCCTAATAACCTGGTTAATGGGCGGCACATGACGAACATCGGAACATTTAGGGTTTATGCTGAAAAATACCTGGAAAGTAATCCGTTCATCAATACCGATTTAACTTTTATGGTTCGTCAGTTACAGGCAACAGAAAATGGTTTACCTATTGAGATTTACGTATTCTCGAAAGAAAAGGGATTGAAAAAGTTTGAAGAAGTTGCTGCAGATATCTTTGATCATTTGTTGGCTGCGGTACCGTATTTTGATCTCGAAATTTTTCAAAGTCCAAGCGGAAGTGATATGCGTGGTTTTGTGGGTAGGGGAAATGATTAAAACGGTTGGTTATTCTGAACGTAGCGAAGAATTCCTAAATTATTGACTATGAAATAAAATATAGCACCTGCCATTTTCGCGGCTGTGAGTTAACTGGCGATTGTATTTCATCGCTTGCAGATTCTTCGCTACGCTCAGAATGACAGAATTATCTATTCGCCCAAAAAGGTTAAACACTTTTCACAAACTTTTAATAAAAGCGGAGGTAAAGTTTCGTTGTCATAGGGCTGTGTTGCGCCATAAACATGGTTTGCGCCTTCAATTCTTACAAGCCGGCTGTTTGGATTGGCATCTGCAAGTTTCTGTGCATTTTCGAAAGGAACATTCACATCATCATCACCCTGAATAATTAACCAGGGAATATTAATCCGTTTTGATGCCTCTATGATATTTAAGGTCTCAGCATTTTCATTGAAATCGTTAAGCAATGTTACGTTTAAAGGCATTTGTTCTTTCGTACGTGCATTGGTTACATAAATTTTTCCCTTTTCAAGCCATTCAGCTTCCTGCTCTTTTTTCCATAAAGTCTCAAAGCCCGAAATGGCACTCCAGGTAATAAGTTTATTAATTCTTAAATCGTTTGAAGCCTCAATAATTATTAATCCGCCGCCCCTGCTATGTCCAATTAAGTTCACTTCAGTTTCCCTGCCGTAAGCTTTCTCGATAAAATCAAGGACTGCATTAACATCAAAAAGTTCTTTTGAAACGGTATTGCTGGCAAAACTTTCCAAATCGGTCACATCTTTTGGATTATCAGCTGTAACACCACTATGAGATAAGTTAAATTTGATATAACGATAGCCATTTGCAGCAAAATAACGGGCAACCAGGTTGTGTGCGCCCCAGTCTTTAAAACCTTTAAAGCCATGAACAAAAAGCACAATTGGCGTTTTGGGGTTCTTATCATCGTAGGTAATGTCGCCAATAATTAATTTTCCGTCTGAACCGCTGAGGCTAAAATCATTTTGTATAATCATAATTTAAGGAATTGGTATAGTTTTATAAACCTACAATATTTGATTTTGTTATCTGTTTTGACTTAAGTTTTTTAAACCCGATTGAAGTGAAGATACTTTTTGCGCAGTAATTGAAAAAGATCATAACGGAAAGCGGGACTAACATTAAAATAGAATACTGTACCCTGCTTTTCTAAAATTTATATTCATGGATTTCGATAATAATACCAGGCCCAGCCAATAAGCAGTGCTTGCAACGGTATTCTTAACCAGGCGATAAGCGGTGTAATTAATAACTTTCCAAGCATAAATGGTGAGATCTGTATCATGTAAATATGGGCTGGAATAAAGGCAATCAGCATTAAAATGATAAGTAAGGAAGCTATTTTTCTTGTTTTTCGATAATACAATAATATGCCGAAAAGAATTTCAGTAAAGCCCGAAAAATAAATTAAAAATGAATGTGCAGGCAACCATTTAGGTATTATGGCGTAATAGGCATTAGTGGATATAAAATGATTTAGGCCTGCCAGGATATAGAAAATGGCGTAAATCCAAAGGAAGAGTTTGAAAGCAAATGTTCGATTGTCAACTTTATGCATTTATTTAAAACCGTTCTAAATTGATGTAAATTACAGATTAATGACGCTGACATACATCAAGCGTATTACTTTTGTATCCCGATAATAGTTAATAACGGAATCACTTGGAATATTTAAAAGTAATAGCTTTTACGCATCACCACATCGACCTGAAATCTTTAGGGAAATTAGTTATTTGTGACCAGAGTTTAGATAGCAGGTTGAAGAATATTCAAACGGAACTTCCCGTTAGCGAAATTTTCTACATTGGCACTTGTAATCGTGTTGAGTTTGTTTTTCTAACCAAAGAAAAAACAGATAAGGAATTCGTAACTAAATTTCTTACCGTTTTAGATATGGGCTTGCCTCCTGAATTTATGGAGCGTTTCCTTGATAATGTTACGGTTTATGAAAACGAAGAAGCATTTAATCATCTTTTAAGAACTTCTTGCTCACTTGAGAGCCTTGTTGTTGGCGAAAAAGAAATCCTTGCCCAAATCCGTAAGGCTTATGAGAACTGCCGCGATGCAGGTTTTACCGGCGACTATTTACGCATGATTATGGATAGGGTGGTAAAAACAGCAAAGGAAGTTTATACGCATACCAACATTTCTAAGAATCCAGTATCAGTAGTTTCATTGGCTTACCGTAAGCTTAAAGAATTAAATATGTGTGGCAATTCACGCATATTAATTATTGGCGCCGGCGAGACGAACCAGAATATTGCCAAATACTTAAATAAACATAAATATTCAAATTTTTCTGTTTTCAACCGTACACTTTCTAAAGCCGAATCGTTGGCTGAGGAGTTAAACGGTAAAGCTTATCACCTTACTGCGCTTGAAAATTTTACAGAAGGGTTTGATGTGATCATTACTTGTACTGGTGCCACTGAAGCAATTATTACAGAGGAATTGTATGCCAAATTACTTAATGGTGATACCGGTAAGAAAGTAATTGTAGATTTAGCAATTCCAAACGATGTTGCTCCGGCAGTTATTCATAATAATCCTGTTCATTATATCGAGGTAGAATCACTTAAAGAAGTTGCCCGTAAAAATATTCAGGAACGTTATAAAGAACTGGTTCACGCCGAAGAGATTATTGCTAACAACATTACAGAGTTCTTTACTGTGTTAAAGCAGCGTCGTATTGAGCTGGCCATGCAAGATGTGCCACGTAAGATAAAAGAAATCAAGAATACGGCGTTGAACGGCGTATTCGCTGATGAAATTAGCCAGTTAGACGATGCCTCTCGTGAAGTTTTAGAACGTGTAATGAACTACATGGAAAAAAAATGTATCAGCGTTCCCATGATCATGGCTAAAGAGATTCTGGTTAATCAGTCGTAGCCCATTTCCACCTGTCAAAAAACGAAGCCATCTTTTTAAAGTTAGTCATTCTGAGGAACGAAGAATCTGTTTCATCGGTTGTATATGCTTCGTGCCTCAGCATGACAGTTTGTTCAGGGGTGTTGCCAAAAAATATCTCCACTACAATCTGGTTTATTAAAATTAAGCCTGTTCCCGTAACTTAAAACTCATTTCAATCTCCTCTCTCTGTAAGCTCACTGTCTCATTTTTAAACAATTCATGGTATAAATAACTAATTAACTTAAATTTGCAATTCATTTAACCTTTATAGTGAAGAAATTAACCATTGGAACTCGCGGTAGCGAACTGGCCTTATGGCAGGCAAATCACATCCAGGCAGAATTGGCTGCTATTGGTATTGAGTCGGAAATTAAAATCATTAAAACACAGGGCGATAAAATCCTGAACTTAAGATTAGATAAGTTAGAAGGAAAAGGTTTTTTTACCAAAGAATTGGAAGAAGAGCTTTTAGGCGGAACAATCGATTTGGCAGTACACTGTTTAAAAGATTTACCGACCACACATCCTGCAGGCTTAACCATTGCTGCCATTCCAGCCCGTGAAGAGGCAACTGAATATCTTTTGATTTTGAAAGACTGTGTAGATGTTTCGCAAAAACTGTCGCTTAAAAAAGGTGCGATGGTGGGTACTTCATCTAACAGAAGAAAAGCACAGCTTTTAGGTTTGCGTTCCGATCTGGAAATTGAAGATTTACGGGGTAATGTTCCAACGCGAATTCAAAAACTTCGTGATGAAGACTATGATGCAATTATGCTGGCTAAAGCGGGTATTAAGCGATTAGGTTTAGATGTCAGCGAATTTCACGTAGAAGAATTAGAGCCTACAGAATTTGTTCCTGCACCGGCGCAAGGTGCGCTGGCCATTCAAATCAGGGAAAATGATCAAGAACTTTTTGATGCTTTACAAAAACTGCACAATCCGGCAACCGCTGAGGAAGTTGGTGTAGAACGTAAGGTGTTAAACCTTTTTGAAGGGGGCTGCCATATGCCTTTAGGCTGCTATTGCAAAAAAGAGGATGGTGAATTTGAAGTATGGACGGCAAAGGCGGATACCGCTGAAGACTTTCCTGAGCGATTATTTTTGCGTTCTGCAACGAGTGAAGGTTTGTCGGAAAAAATTGTAGCTAAATTTGATAAGGAGCGTAAGAAACCGGCAAAAGTTTTCATCTCCCGTGAAATTGGTGAACACAGCTATTTTAGAAGAGCTTTAGAAAGCAATAACATAGAAGTTGAAGGACGTTCTTTAATTCGCACTTTTCCTATAGTGACGGTTTTGGACCAGTTTATTTTAAAAAATATCGATTGGATTTTCTTCAGTAGTAGGAATAGTGTTGAGTACTTTTTTAATCTGAAGCCTTTATTGCCTAAGAAAACACAATTTGGTGTGGTGGGGCGTGGTTCTGAGGATGCCTTGCGTAAATTTGGACATTTTGCAGATTTCGTAGGGACGAGCGGAGACATTACTGAAGTTGCAGAAGATTTTGCAAAATTGGTTTCCGGTAAGCATGTATTGTTCCCAAGAGCCCAGGATTCATTACAGTCAATTCAAAAGTCGTTACCAGCTGATGCTAAAATTATCGACTTACCTATCTATGAAACCGTAATTGAAGAAAACATCGATCAGAGTTTTGCAGACATCTTAATTTTTACTAGTCCGTCAAATGTTGATGCTTATTTTGCCGATAATTTACTAGAACCTGGTCAGCAGGTTATTGCCATCGGTAATTCTACCGGTAAGAAATTTGATGAAATGGGTGTGAAATATGCCTTGCCGTATTCACCTGATGAAATTGGATTGTCGGAAGCTGTTTTTGGAATAGAAATAAGATAGCTTAGAGGGGAAAGCTTAAAGCGAGGCGACATCGTCATAGCGAGGAACGAAGCAATCTAATTTCCAGAAGATTGCTTCGTTCCTCGCAATGACGGGAAATAAATAATAACAAAACATTCAAGTCTTGATACTTGATACTAAATACTTGATACTAATATTATGTTACATCGTCCGAGAAGATTGAGGAAGAATCCTTTAGTGAGAGAGATGGTAGCTGAAACCCGACTATCGAAAGATATGTTTGTGTACCCTTATTTTGTGGTACCTGGAACAAATGTTACTCACGCTATTGATGCCATGCCTGGTGTTAACCACTATTCGGTTGATACCCTGGTTAAAGATGTGGAAACCGGAATGAAGAAAGGCTTAAATAAAATTATGCTTTTCGGTGTTGGGGACGAAAAATCGGCAGATGCCAAGTCAGCCTATCATGATCACTCTTTAGTACCAACTGCTGTTCGCGAGCTTAAAAAACAGTTTGGCGATGATTTATATGTAGTTACTGATGTCTGTGTATGTTCTTACACTACCCATGGACATTGCGGTATTATGGAGAATGATTACGTTCAGAACGATAAAACTGTAGATGTAATTGCAAAAATGGCGTTAACTCATGCGCAGGCTGGGGCAGATATGTTTGCGCCGTCTGATATGATGGACGGTAGGATAGCGGCCATCCGTAATCTTTTGGATGAAAACGGTTTTGTAAATGCAGCCATTATGAGCCATGCTACAAAGTTTGCTTCTGCTTATTATGGGCCATTTAGAGAGGCTGCAGATTGTGCACCGAGTAAAGGGGATCGGAAAGCTTATCAAATGGACTTTAGGAACCCACTTGAAGCTTTACGCGAAGCGCAACTCGATGAACAGGAAGGCGCCGATGTTTTGATGGTGAAACCTGGTCTAGCTTATCTGGATATTATTCAACGCCTAAAACAAGATACCAATTTACCAATTGCAGTTTACAATGTTTCGGGTGAATATTCAATGGTAAAAGCAGCTGCAGAACGTGGCTGGATCGATGAACAAAAAGTAGTGATGGAAACCATGCATGCCTTTGCGAGGGCTGGTGCAAGTATTATTACCACTTATCATATTAAAGATATTTTAAATAACAACTGGATGTAGATAAGCTGAAAGCTAAAAGCCGAAAGATCGAAGCCATTTTATAACGCTTTACTCTTCGCTTTAAGCTTTAGTCATTCAGCTTTTAGCTTAATAAAAATGTTAGATTCGTTAAAGAAGATGTTTTCAGGCAATGAAGCCGATGTTCCCGTTAACACAGGGAGTAAGCCTGATATTTCAAGAGTAAAATCGGCCGAATTGTATGAGAAATCGAAAACTTATTTTCCGGGGGGCGTTAATTCACCGGTAAGGGCTTTCAAATCGGTTTATGGTACGCCATTATTTATTGAAAAAGGTGACGGTTGTTTTATCTGGGATGCAGATGGAAATCAATTTATTGATTTCTGCGGAAGCTGGGGCCCACTTATATTAGGGCATAACAATCCTAAGATTAGAGAAAAGGTAACCGAGGTAATGCAGAACGGAATGAGCTTCGGTGCACCGACAGCTTTAGAGAATGAATTGGCAGAACTGATTATCAAAAACAATCGTTTCGTAGAGAAAATCCGGTTTACAAGTTCTGGTACCGAAGCTGTAATGTCCGCCATCCGCTTGGCAAGAGGCTTCACTGGCAGAGATAAAATTTTAAAATTTGAGGGCTGTTACCATGGTCATAGTGATTCACTTCTAGTAAAAGCTGGATCTGGCTTGGTTACTTTTGGAGAAACCTCATCAGCTGGTGTTCCAAAATCTTTTGCAGAAGAAACGATTGTAATTCCACTGAACGATAAAACAGCGATTGAACAAGCATTCAATCAGTTTAAAGACCAGATTGCTGCCGTAATTATTGAGGGTATTCCTGCAAACAATGGTTTAATTATGCAGGATGAAGAATATATTCACTTTTTGCGTAAAATCTGTACTGATAACGGTTCTTTGTTAATCTTTGATGAAGTTATAACAGGCTTCCGTGTAGGCTTTGAAGGTGCTGCTGCCCATTATGGCATTACACCAGATATTGTAACTTATGGTAAAATTATTGGTGGTGGATTGCCTGTTGGTATGTATGGTGCGTCAGCTGAAATAATGGGACACATTTCGCCCGATGGGGGCGTTTACCAGGCTGGTACACTATCAGGAAACCCGGTTGCTATGGCGGCGGGTATCGCTACTTTAACAGAGTTGAATAAATCAGGTTTTTACAAGGATCTGAATAATAAGGCGCAGGAATTTGTGGCCAGTATTCAGCGTTTTGCAACAGCCCGAAATTACAAATTTAAGGTATTCACCATTGGTTCTATTTTCTGGTTCGCGTTTACGGATAAGGATAAAATTCAGTCGGCAGATGATATTGATGCTGGCAGTATGGAGAAATTTAAAATTATGCACCGCGAATTGCTGAACAGGGGAATTTATTTAGGGCCATCAGGCTACGAGGTTGGTTTTGTATCTTCAGCACATACTAAAATAGAGTTGGAGAAAGCAAAGCGGGCAATTTTTGAGGCGCTGGATTTAGTGTTTAAGAAATAGGTGTGATTGTATGATGGTTGGTGTGTTACCAGCCATGGATAGGAGAGTGAAAAAGTTTTAACCATATAATACATTGAAGGAAATATAAGCTCAATAAGTCGTTATTGCGAGGTACAAAGTTACGACGATGGTTCTATAAAACTTTGAGGGAAACTCCCCTCCTTATTTTCAAGGAGGGGTTGGGGGTGGTTTTTTAGTCGCCTGCACAAGCTAAACTTTTCTAAACCCGATTGAAGTGAAAATATTTTTTTAGCAGCAACCTTGGATAAACTGTCATGCTGAGGAACGAAGCATCTGCAACCGATGAAACAGATGCTTCGTTCCTCAGCATAACAGAAGTTTAAAAAAGATTGCAACGGAAAGCGGGACTGATTTAACCAAAATGAACAGAAAATTGCTTTTCAAAATAATATAATTTAGTGCTTGAGGTAACATATTAATATCTTCGACTAATAAACATTCTTGAAATGAAGAAGTCAATCATCATATTTTATGCATTATTGCTTTACGCTTTAATTCAACTCATTTCGTGGGGCACACTGGTTGTGCGCTTGCAACCTAGCCGTATGACGATGGTCATGGGCGAAGGGTCTGTATTTTTATTTTTGCTTTGTTTTGGTGGTTATTTTCTACATCAATCATTAAAACGTGAAGACAAATTAAGGGAGCAGCAGCAAAATTTTTTGATGTCGATTACCCATGAGTTGAAATCGCCTTTGGCGGCGATAAAACTATCGATACAAACCATTGTTAAAAGAGATCTGGATAAAGCCCGCCAGGTTTCGCTGTTAAATAATTCGTTAAAAGATATTGAACGGCTTGATGATTTGGTGGAGAATATGTTACTTGCCACGAAGATTGAAAACCGTTCTTATACCTTTCCTAAAGAGGAGTTTAATTTTTCGGAACTGGTATATAAAATTACAGATCGCTTGCAGGTCCACTCGTGTGGTAACGAACAGTTGATTAATGCCCATATTCAGCCAAATTTGCAGATAGTGGGTGACAAATTTGCCTTATCGTCAGTGGTTACTAATTTAATAGAAAATGCGGTTAAGTATTCAAGCCCATGTGACGAGATAAATGTGCATTTAGATACGTTTGAGGGGCATATTAGGTTGAGTGTAATCGATAAAGGGCCGGGTATTTCAGATGCCGAAAAAATGTTGATATTTGATAAGTTTTACCGTGTTGGTAATGAGAATGTCAGAAAAGCGAAGGGAACAGGTTTAGGCTTGTTTATTGTGAAAGAGGTTTTACAATACCATGATGCAGATATTACAGTAAAAGACAATTTGCCTCAGGGAAGTATTTTTGAAGTAACATTTAGTTAATCTCAATTATGTCACAAAAATTAAGAATTCTATTGGTAGAAGACGAGGATCACTTGTTAGACGCTATCAAATTAAACCTCGAACTTGAAGGATATAAAGTTCACGCCGTTAAAGATGGCAAAACCGCTCTTAAAGTATTTAAAGAAGAACGCTTCAACTTAATTGTACTGGATGTTATGCTTCCGGAAATGGATGGGTTTCAGGTTTGTGAAACCATTCGTTTGGAGAATGCGGAAGTTCCGATTATGTTTTTAACCGCTAAAAACACCTCTGAAGACCGTGTTTTAGGCTTGAAAAAAGGTGCTGATGATTATTTGGTTAAACCTTTCAACTTAGAGGAACTAATTCTTCGTGTAGGTATTCTGGTTAAACGCAGTTTAAAATCAGATGATTTGAAAGAACTGAATTCTTATAAAATTGGTGATAAAACCATTTATTTCAACTCATTCGAATTAAAACACGATGACGGCACGATAACGCCTTTAACCAAAAAAGAGACCATGTTATTGAAGCTTTTAATTGAGCGTAAAAATGATGCTGTTTCGCGTGAACAGATTTTGGAAACCGTTTGGAATTACGATGTTTATCCATCAACCAGAACAATCGATAACTTTATTTTAACCTTTCGTAAGTATTTCGAACCCGATCAAAAAAACCCGGTTTATTTCCACTCTATTCGTGGCGTAGGTTATAAATTTACGGATAGTCATTAATGTACAATAGCTTAGGCAGGTATATTTTAATGGCGATTTTTCTGCTGGTCGCGTTGGTATGTGTTTATTTCGTTCAATACGAACTGGCAGCAGTTGCAGGTTTCCTGTTCTTATTTGTTATCTGGAGCCACTACAAGCACAGCTCGGTATTAATGGCTTCTAAATACTTTAAGAATAATGAGTTTGGAAAAGCCAGACTAATGCTTGCCGAGGTACCTAAGCCTGAAAGGTTATCGAAAAGCCGCAGGGGTTATTATGAGTTTATGCAAGGCAGTATCGCCTTGAAAGATGAAGATTGGGATAAGGCAGAATATCACTTTCAGGTTGCCAGTCGTTTTGCGGTTGGTGGTAAAACACAGAAAGGTTATGTATTAATCCACTTAGCTAATCTCGCGCTGAGGAAAAAAGATAAAGAAAGAGCCGAAGCTTATACAAAATTAGCGAAAGAACTTGCTGATACAGAACGATCGAAAGATATTATTGTTAAAATAGAAAAGGAAATAAGCAAGTTATAATATTTCTATTGTCATTTTGAAAAACGAAGCACCTGTTTAGGAATAAAAAGGCACTTCGTTTTTTTTTATTTTATACCTTTGCAAAATTAAAATTTTTATCCCCACGTCATCCTAATTCGATCCGGGATCTTTAAGCATGGCGATTACAGGAGAATTAACAACAAATCATGAAGAATAATTTATTTTTAGACGCAGCATTTTCGAAACAAACAGAACGTCCACCCGTATGGATGATGCGTCAGGCAGGTCGTTTTATGCCGCAGTATTGGGAGATTAAAAACAAATACTCTTTTTTAGAGATGTGCAAAAATCCTGAAATTGCTGCAGATGTTACGATGTTACCTGTTGATTTGTTGGATATTGACGCGGCTATTTTATTCTGTGATATTTTGGTAACTGGCGAGGCTATGGGTGGCGATTTGAGTTTTACCCAGGGTGTTGGACCTAAGTTTGCAAATCCGGTTCGCAATGCCCATGACATTGAAAACTTAAATGTTGATTGTTTAGATGAGTTGCAATATGTGGCAGACGCGATCAAAGTAATTCAACAACGGTTGGATAACAGGATTCCATTAATAGGGTTTGCAGGTGCACCTTTTACCGTAATGAGTTACCTGATTGAAGGGGGATCATCTAAAGATTTTAAGTTAACGAAACTTTTTATTCATAATCAACCTGAGCTTGCACATAAACTTTTGGCAAAAATTGCTAAAGTAACTGCCGACTATCTAAATTTACAGATTGCCGCAGGTGTAAATGCACTTCAGATTTTCGATAGTTGGGCATTAGCCTTATCGTGGAATGATTATCAGGAGTTTTCTCACCGCTATATCCAGGAAATTATTTCGAACTTAAATAGAAAAGATATTCCTGTAATTTCTTTCTGTAAAGGAAGTTCGGTATTCGCTCCAATAATGGCAGAAGCTAAGCCAGATGTAATTTCTGTTGATTGGAACGCCGATTTATTGAACATTAAAAATGCCTTACCAAAAGGTATTGCAGTACAAGGAAATTTAGATCCACATATTTTATATGCTGATCAAGCGGTAATCAAAGCACAAATCCATAAGCTTTTTGAGCGTATGCGTGGAACAGAAGGATTTATTTTCAACTTAGGCCATGGTATTATGCCAGATATTCCTTTCGATAACGTGAAGTACGCAATTGAGGTGGTAAAAGAGTTTAGGTATTAATTCTTACACCTCCCGCGGGTAACTTTGAATAATATTTAAAATATTGGGTTAATTTTTTTATCTTGTATTAAACTTTTTTCATGAAAAAGATAGAAATCATAAATACTTTGAAAGAGATGCCTGACGAATTTTCGGCTGATGAGTTAATTGAAAGAATAGTTTTACTTCAGAAAATTGACGCAGGCTTAAATCAGGTAAAAGATGGTAAAATTTACTCAGAGGAAGAAGCGGAACAAAAGTTAGATAAATGGCTAAAATAGTTTGGACTGAGATAGCTATTGATGATTTAAACAATATTGCCAATTACCATAGTCAATATTCTGATAGTTTTGCCTCGGCACTTATCAAAAGACTTTTTAACAAAACTAAAATATTAAAAGAAATGCCTGAATTAGGCAGAATTGTGCCTGAAAGAGACAATGAATCTATTCGTGAACTAATTGAAGGGAATTACCGCATTATTTATTATTTCGATAAGGATAATGATGAAATCGAGGTAATCACAATTCATCATGCCTCTCAACCTTTTTTGTAAAGTTTCTTTTAAATGATAGAAGCCCTTTTACCATATTACCAATATTTCAAAGCCGTACATATCGTATTCGTTATTAGCTGGATGGCCGGTTTATTCTATATTTTAAGTCTTTTCATCTATCATACCGAAGCAAACGAAAAACCAGAGCCTGAAAAAAGCATTCTGTTAAAGCAATTTGTGAAGATGGAAGCTACTTTATGGAAAATTATCTGTGCCCCGGCAATGCTTATTGCACTGTTTGCTGGCGTTGGGATGTTAACATTAAATAGCAGTTTACTCCAAATGGATTGGATGCATGTTAAATTAGGCTTTGTAGTCGGGTTAATTATTTATCATTTCATTTGCCGCAATATTGTAAAGCAATTACGGAATAATCAGTTTAAGCTAAGTAGCTTTCAGCTTCGTTTATGGCGAGAACTGGCAACCATTTTTATGATCGCAATTGTTTTTGTGGTCATCCTCAAAAGTGCCATTAACTGGATTTACGGCTTAATTGGTATCATGGGTATTGCATTGGCCATAATGATCGCTGTAAAACTGTATAAGAATTATCGTTTAAAGAAATAAGTAAAAGGTAAAATACAACCTGCTTCTTTGTTTACTTTGCGTAAACTTCACGTGCTTCCCGGTTAAATAAACCAAAAACTATTCTAAATTTGAGCGATAAAAATCCAGGCTCATGTTTATAACTACAGGTTTGAAAAAAACCTTACTCATCATATCTTTTCTTTTCGCCAGTTATTTTGCTTCTGCTCAATTTAATCAATCGGCTTTAGAGAATAGAATCCGTCCTGATAGCAGTTTAACAAACGAAGTTCATTTTAACTTTTATAATTTTAACTACGTTCGTAATTATGAATATACCAACGATTTTCATGATGGTTACACGTTATATGGTACGCAGTTACAGCCTCAATTAGTCTATTTCGCACATCCTAATTTAGCGATTACTGCAGGTGCTTTTATCCGCAAAGATTTTGGGAAAAATGGAATAACTGACGCTAAACCATTATTTAGTGTAAAGTACCATAAACGTAATTTAAGCTTGATTTTCGGAAGTTTGGAAGGCGGGATACAACATAAATATATCGAACCGCTTTATGATTTTGAGCGTACGATAACCAATCCGATCGAGTATGGTACACAATTATTGGTAGAAAGAAATAAATTTAATCTCGATGCCTGGATTGCCTGGCAGAAAATGATTGATAAAGGAGAGGCGGCTAAGGAAGAGATTATTGGCGGTTTATCAACCGAATCTTTCCTGGTAAAAACAGGTCAATGGAAATTGAGCATTCCAGCACAGTTTTTAGCTTTTCACCAAGGTGGCCAGATAGACGTTTTGAAAGAAATTCCAATCAGCACGGTTTTTAATGGTGCTGCCGGTTTGAAACTTCACCGTGATATTAATGGAAATATTAAACAGGTTTATACAGATAACTATGTTGCGGTTTACAAGGATTTTTCTCCCGATAAGCGCAGGTCATACCAGGGTGGTTTTGGTTTATGGTTAAATGCCGGTGTAGAAAGTAAATGGGGAAGTTTGGTAGCTTCTTATTGGAAAGGAAATAATTTTATTTCGATCAAAGGTATGCCATTGTACGAATCTGTTTCTGATAATTTATATAGCCCAGGCTTAAGACAAAGCTCAAGAAATATTGTCTCCCTGCGTTATGCTTACCAAAAAGAACTGATCCCACATTTATACCTCGATATTCGTTTCGAACCGCATATTGATTTAGATAATACAGATAAACAATTACAATTTAACCATTCATTCTTTTTAACTTATAAGCAAGATTTTAAATTGTTTAAGGTAAAAAAAACTGAAAGGTAAGATCAGCAATATAAGTTATTCTTAAAAGATCAGCTAAAGCTAATTAGCGCTGGTTGCATAAAGTCCTAGCTATTACAGCTAGTTAGGTTTGGCACTGTTCTTAGTGTCGGCCATAGGGTCTGCGATCTGCTGTTATTACAGGTTTAAGTTTCTAAACCCAATAGCGGCGTAAAACCCGAAAGCGAGAAACGCGCTGAGGTTTTGAAGCAAATATCGGGACTTCTGCTCGCCATAAAATACTGAATGCCCGTTTTTAAATAAAAAATAATATCTTTCTTGAAATTTATTTGATATTTATCTATCTGTTAATCAGGTGTTAGTGGTGATTTTTAACATTTATTTAACTTTTTTTCGCCCCCGATGCAACCATTGTTTGTAATCTGCCATCTTCTATATACAAACACACAATGAAATTGACGCGAAGCTATACAATAGACGATTTGATGGAGGGCTGCAAAGCTGGCGACCGGAAGATGCAAGAGTTGCTTTATAAGCAAACTGCATCGAAAATGATGGCCGTTTGTATGCGCTACGCCAAAGACAGGATGGAAGCTGAAGATGTATTACAGATGGGATACATTAAGGTTTTTCAGAAAATTAAAGAATACAGGGGTGACGGTTCGTTTGAAGGATGGATTAGACGGGTAATGGTGAACACAGCGATTGAAAGCTACCGAAAAAATTTAAGGAGCTTAAGCGTTGTTGAAATTGATGAGGCTTACGAACAGCCATCGACTGGATTTGATTTTAGTCGTTTAGGGATGCAGGATTTGATGAAAGCGATACAAAAACTGGCTGATGGTTATAGAATGGTTTTCAATATGTACGTAATTGAGGGGTATTCGCACAAAGAAATAGGAGAAACGCTTGGTATCTCGGAGGGCGCAAGTAAATCGCAATTATCGAGGGCAAGAGCAATATTAAAAGAAGAAATTACAAAAATGGAGGGCTTTGGTTATGCAACCTATGCAGGATAAGGATTTTGATCAATTATTTAAAAATGCTTTCGAAGATGTTGAAATCGCACCATCAAGAGATTTGTGGGGTGGCATCGAAAGTGAAATAGAGCCGAAGAAAAAAAGGATATTCCCTGTTTATTGGTTATCGGCGGCAGCGATTTTAGTAATTGCTACAGTAGGGGTTTTAATTTATCAGCAACAAGATGTTAAGCCGAAACAGTTCGCGAATAATATGTCAACGAAAGAGGTTAAACCCCTTGAGAAAGCACAACCTGCAGTTATCGATTCAATAAAAACCCCTATTGTTCCGAATGAAAAAGCAGAACAGGCTTCGCCGGTAATTTCGAAACCAATTGAAGTAATTGCAAAAACTACGGTAAAGGAAGATGTGAAAGCTGTTGAAAAACAAAAAATAGTTACAGCACCTGAAATGCAAAAACAGGAAACAACGCTTGCAATGGTTGAGCCTGAAAAAGATATCAAAGAAAAGATAGCTGATGCGGTTTCAAAAACTAATACGGAAACGGTTTATGCCTCGGCTACGTCAACTATTAAAACAGATGATGTAACTGAAGATAATAGTCAGGCTGAAAACAAAGGGATTCGAAATGTTGGAGATGTGGTAAATCTTATCGTAAACAAAGTTGATAAAAGAAAAGATAAGCTGATTCAGTTCCGTACCGATGATGATGACTCATCAATTGCATCGATAAATATCGGGCCTTTCAGATTTGGTAAAAAGAAAAAATAAAATTCAAGATTTAAAAACAAACACACAAAATATATGAAACGTTTAATTTTTACAACACTTTTGGTAAGCGGACTTATCGGTGTTATGGCTCCTGGTGCTTTTGCACAACAAGATACAGTAGTTAAGGATACGGTGATCAGGAAAAAAACTAAATATACATTAACGATAGGTGGTGGAAATATTATCAGAAAGAATAATGATTCTACAGAGAATGCTAAAAAGGGACGTTTTGTTGGTGGTGTAACTTTTACCAGGGTTGATTTAGGTTTCTCCAGATTAATTGATAACGGTGATTTCAACTTATCTCCAACAAACGATTTCCTTGATTACAGGGGTGGTAAAACCAGCACATTTTCTTTCGATATCTTACAGTTTGGCTATCGCTTTAACTCAAACTTTAAAATTTATATAGCCGGTGGTTTCGACTGGACTTTAATCAGATTGAGAGATAATATCACCATTCAGAAAAACCAGCCAACGCTAACTTACACAACTGATAACATTATTTATTCTAAAAATCGTTTCTCTAGTAGTTACGCTCACATTCCTTTAAACTTTGAATTCCGTACGAAAGAAAACAATAAAGGTAAAAGATTCTATTTTGTGGTAGGCCCAGAAGTAAGTTTCCTGATTGGTGGAAAAGTTAAACAGATTAGCGATGAATTTGGAAAAGTTAAACAATACGATAATTACCATTTCCAATCGATGCGTTATGGTGGTACACTTAGATTCGGTTACGGAGGTTTAGGTTTATTTACAAAATACTACTTCAATGATATGTTTGCCACACCTGCGCAAGCTGGATTAAAAAACATGAGTTTTGGTGTAACCTTTGGTTTAAATTAAACATAACAACACACAGATAAATCAAATCCTGTTTCGGTTAGGCGGAACAGGATTTTTTATGCTTTAAGCTTTAGTCTTTCCGCTTTAATCTTTAAGCCTTATCTTTACTTCGTGAGCAATACTATAATCAGCGTTAATAACTTAACCAAACAATATCAGACTGAAGAATCCAGTGGAATTAAGAACATTAATTTTAACGTCAATCGAGGTGATGTTGTAGCCATAATCGGCGAAAGCGGAAGTGGTAAATCGACTTTGTTAAAATCTATTTATGGCTTACTAAAAACTGACGAAGGTGAAGTATTTTTTGAAGATAGGCGAGTTTTGGGGCCTGATGAACAGTTAATCCCAGGGCATAAGCAGATGAAAATGGTAACCCAGGATTTTTCGCTGAACATTTATGCCAAGGTTTATGATAACATTGCCTCACAATTATCGAACACTGATTTAAAAACCAAGAACGATAAAACTTTGGCCATTATGGAGCATCTTAGGATTCTTCCATTGCGGAACAAAAAAATAATCGAACTAAGTGGCGGAGAGCAGCAACGCGTAGCCATTGCGAAAGCAATGGTTTCCGATACAAAAGTTTTGTTAATGGATGAACCATTTAGCCAGGTAGATGCTTTGTTAAAGAACCAGTTGAGGGCAGATATCAAGCGCATAGCATCCGAAACAGGAGTTACAGTTATCTTAGTTTCGCATGATCCGGCAGATGGCTTGTTTTTAGCCGATCAGATGCTGATTCTGAGAAATGGCGAACTCCTGCAAACGGGAAAACCTACTGAAATTTACCAGCATCCTAAACATATTTATACTGCCCAAATTTTAGGTAATGCAGTTGTGCTAACAAAAGAGGAAGCTGAGAAACTTGGACTAAAAACAGACAAACAATTTGTTGTTTTTTATCCCGAATGGGCTGAATTAAATAACAGTTGGAGTAGCAGAAGGTTTGAGGTAAAAGATATTTACTATAAGGGTTTTTACGACGAGTTACTTTTGGAAAGAAACGGCGTAAATGTTCGGGCTTTGCAATTGAATAGCGGAGCGCATAAAAAAAACGACCACGTTCAATTGAACATAAGTCGTTTTTTAGCGTTTTAAAACTTTTTAGTTGGAAGAAGAAGCAACCAGTACAATTCTGGCACCTATGCTTGCCGTTGGTCTTACGGGTAGTGTATTCCGGTTATTGTTATATTGTAAATAAACCCTTATTCTACCTGGAAAAGAGCTGTAACTATAAGAATCTGTTCCGTAGGTAAATGGTAAAGCGTCGTAGCCATCATCATTAAAACGGGCAAAGGATAAGATTATACCGTCATCTTCATATTGTTCAATACGGTTATCGGTGATATCTACATAATAATAAAGTCCATTGGCATCGCTCGCTGAAATCCACTGATTTGCCTGGATGGTTTTATACAGCGTAATGTTAGGCGTGTTTTGAACAATTGTGTCCTTTTTGCAGGATGCCAGACCTAGTGTGGCAATGCATAGCATTAGAATGGTTAGCTTTTTCATGTGATTAGTGTTTATTTGTGTGTGTTTGGCGTAATGCAAAATAGCTGCCAAAAAATCAGAAAACACATTATGGATTAATAATTGTTTATTAATAAATGCACATTATTGAAATTTAAATTAGCAACATCCCCTGATGAGATTATTTTTTAGAGTTTTGCCCTGGATTATATTAGCCGTGGCTGGTTATTTTTTTATCTCAAAAAAGTTTAGCATAAATACTTCTGTAGAGAGCAAACATCAGCTTTTGGTAGAAAAAATCGAAGCTATTGGTAAATTAGAACTGGTTCGTTATCAAATTAGCGACGTACTGGAACATAAAAACAAAACCGATTTTTTACCTGAAGCAAGTGTTTTGCTTATTGTTAAAGCCGATGCCGTTGGTTGTATTGATCTAGCTAAAATTACCAGAAGTAACATTACCATTGATGCGGACACTGCTGTAGTAAATTTACCACAGCCTGAAATTTGTTACGTAAAGATTGACCACAAAAATTCAAGGGTTTACGATACCAAAATGGCTTTCTTTAGAGAAGCAAAACTGGTTGATGAAGCCTATAAAGCCGCGGAACAGAAAATAATGGCCGAGGTAAAAAAATCTGATATCTTAACTCAAACCAAAACAAATGCGGCAAGTGTGCTCAAACCGATTATTGAAGGATTGGGTTATAAAAATGTAAGGCTGACTTTTGAGTAAATATTTTTTTCACCTTAGGTAAGCTCGCATGTTCGAAGAAATACTCGGGAGATGAATATGATTTAAATTATTTTAAAAAATCCTCCCGATGCGGGTTAAATACATCGATTAACAAACCATCTTCTAAACAATGAACACCATGGTAAACCATGGTTGGCGCAAAGAAAACATCTCCTTCTTTGAGAAGCTTCTTATCTTCCCCTATAGTCACTTCAAAGCTACCTTTGGCAAAATAACTTAGCTGCAAATGTGGATGATTATGAATGGCTCCGACCGCACCTTTTTTAAACTCAACCTTAACCAACATTAAGTTGTCATCGTAAGCCATAATTTTACGCCTGACACCATCACCTAGTTCTTCCCAATCGATATCCTCGTCAGCAATTAATGTCCTATTAGTTAGATCTTTAAAGTTCATATATCTGGGAAGTTTGCGGTGTTGTATTTTTGTAGTTGCGAGGCATAAGCAAGTTATTTCCAAGGGATTGCTTTATGCCTCACAACGAAGTTTTTTAGGTGTACAAATTAAACTAAATATTCAAACAAAGTTTGATCTTGGTTCAGTTCGATAATTTCAAATTTGAAATCCCTCAGGCGTTGTAATAAACTTGCATAATCATTTTTATTTGAAAGCTCGATACCAACTAAAGCAGGTCCGTTTTCTTTGTTTGTTTTTTTGATAAACTCAAAACGTGTAATGTCATCTTTTGGGCCTAAAACCTCATTCACAAATAATTTTAATGCACCCGGACGTTGTGGAAAACGAACAATGAAGTAATGCTTTAAACCTTCAAACAGTAGAGATTTTTCTTTGATCTCCTGCATCCGCTCGATATCATTATTTCCACCGCTAACGACACAAACAACATTTTTACCGGCAATCTGATCTTTAACCTGTTCTAGTGCAGCAACAGATAAGGCTCCGGCTGGTTCTACTACAATTGCATCCTCATTATAAAGCTTTAGGATGGTAGTACAGATTTGCCCCTCGGGAATAAGATAAGTAGAACTTAGCAGTTCTTTGCAATACTGATAAGTGATCCAGCCCATTCTCTTTACAGCAGCACCATCTACAAAGCGCTCGATATTCTCAACAGTTACCGGACCGCCATTTTTTAGTGCTTCACTCAATGAGGGAGCACCCATTGGTTCTACACCAAAAATCTTCACATTTGGTTTTACTGTTTGTAAATAAGAACTTACTCCTGAGGCTAAACCACCGCCGCCTACAGGCACAACAATAGCATCTAATTCGGGTAAATCTTCGAAGATTTCAACAGCAACAGTAGCCTGCCCTTCAATTACTTTTTCATCATCAAAAGGCGGAATGAAAGTCGATGATTTTTCTTCACAATAGATGAGTGCTTCTTTTAGGCAATCATCAAAAGTATCGCCAACCAGGATGATTTCAATATTATCACCACCAAACATATTTACCTGTTTGATTTTTTGTTTTGGTGTTATTTCAGGCATAAAGATAACTCCCTTAATACCTAGTTTTTTACAGGAATAAGCTACACCCTGGGCGTGGTTACCAGCACTGGCACAAACAACTCCATTGGTTAATGCTTCTTGCGGAAGGGTACTGATTTTGTTATAAGCACCACGCAATTTGTAAGAACGCACAATTTGTAAGTCCTCCCTTTTCAAGTAAATATTGGCATTGTATCGTTCGGAAAGGCCTGCGTTAAACTCCAAAGGTGTGCGTTTCACTACGTCTTTCAACCGTTGCGATGCAGCGTTAAAATCGAGTGTGTATGGTGTAGTCGTATTCATTATTTTAAATTCAGATGTCGGGTATCATAACTCATACCCGGTTATATTTTCTGAAAAACAAATGCAGTTGCTTAATGTCCCTCAATAACGGGTTTGTAAGCTTTCAGCATTTGCCTTTCAGCTTATTTTATGCCAAGTGCAAAGCTACTAATTCATTTAAATCAGTATCATTAATACCTTGTTTACTATCGGCTAAAACAAGAAACTGTTTGTAAACAATATCTAAATTGTCTTTGTCTAAATCATGCCCTAAGCGAACTAAATGGTGCTTTAATGCATGTCGACCACTTCTCGCTGTTAAAACAATACTTGCATCAGGGAAACCAACGTCTTCTGGTTTAATAATTTCGTAGTTTTCACGGTTTTTTAAGAAACCATCCTGGTGAATTCCTGAGCTGTGCGAAAATGCGTTAGCACCAACAATAGCTTTGTTCGGCTGAACAGGCATATTCATCTGGCTTCTCACCATTTGGCTGATGTCATAAAACTGCCTGGCATCAATGCTGGTATTTAAACCTAAAACTTTATGCGTTTTTAAAATCATTACTACTTCTTCCATTGAAGTATTTCCTGCACGTTCGCCGATACCGTTGATGGTACATTCAACCTGACGGGCACCATTCTGCACACCTGCAATTGAATTTGCCGTAGCTAAGCCTAAATCATTGTGACAGTGTACAGAGATAATAGCGTTATCGATATTTTTAACGTTTTCTTTCAAATAAAGAATTTTAGAACCGTATTGGTCAGGTAAACAGTAACCATTAGTATCCGGAATGTTTACAACAGTAGCGCCAGCAGCGATAACCGCTTCAATCATTTTTGCTAAAAATTCAATGTCAGCACGGCCAGCATCTTCCGCATAAAACTCAACATCTTCTACATATTTTTTAGCGTATTTAACGGCATCAACGGCACGTTCTAAAATATCTTCGCGGGTTGAGTTAAATTTATGTTTGATATGAAAATCAGAAGAACCAATTCCGGTATGGATACGTGGCCTTTTGGCATAACGTAACGCATCAGCAGCTACATCGATGTCATTTCTGTTTGCACGGGTTAAGGCACAAATAATCGGATCGTTAACCGCTTTAGATAATTCAATAACACTGTTAAAGTCGCCTGGGCTTGAAACAGGGAAACCTGCTTCAATCACATCAACACCTAGAAGTTCAAGTGATTTAGCGATTTCAATTTTTTGTTTTGTATCTAACTGGCAGCCTGGAACCTGCTCACCGTCACGTAATGTCGTGTCGAAAATATAAACTTTGTTCGGATCGTGAATCATAATCTTTTATTTAGGATTGAGTAATTTTTTGACTTAAGAATTTTAACACCAATTTGCCCATTTCAGCTGTACCTAATACTTTGAAACGATTGGTTGTTTGATCAGCGATATCATGCGTTCTGAAACCATCTTTCAATACTTCATCTACAGTATCAACCAATAATTTGGCTTCTTCTTTTAAACCAAAACCAATTTCGAGCATTAATGCTGCCGATAGGATAGAAGCAAGTGGGTTTGCTAAGTCTTTGCCGGTAATATCGTGCGCTGAACCATGGATAGGCTCGAAGAAGCCTGTGCTATCCCCAACAGAAGCAGAGGCCAGCATTCCCATTGAACCTGCAATTTGCGAAGCTTCATCGGTAAGAATATCTCCGAACAGATTTGCGGTTAAAACCACATCAAATTTCTTAGGGTTTTTAATTAATTGCATCGCTGCATTGTCGATAAACATATGTTCTGTTTCTACGTCAGGATACTGTTTTGCAATTTCCTGAACTGTTTCACGCCAAAGACGAGAGCTTTCCAAAACGTTTGCTTTGTCTACCGAGCATAATCTTTTATTACGCTGTTGTGCTGCCTGATAAGCCTTGTGTGCAATACGCTCTACCTCGTAACGATGGTAAATCATTAAATCAGAAGCGGTGTTTCTGTCTTCTGAGCGTGATTTTTCACCAAAATAAACATCGCCAGTAAGCTCTCTGAAGAATAAGATATCTGTTCCTCTCAGGATTTCGGGCTTGATGCTTGATGCCTGAAGAAGTTCATCAAATAGTAATATTGGGCGGAGGTTGGCAAACAAACCAAGTTCCTTGCGGATTTTCAATAAGCCTTGCTCAGGTCTTACTTTTAAACTTGGGTCATTATCATATTTGGCGTGACCAATTGCCCCGAAAAGGATGGCGTCACTTTTTCTCGCTTTTTCCAGAGTCTCGTCTGGAAGTGGCTCTCCTGTAACTTCAATTGCCGCGTGCCCCATTAAAGCTTCGTCAAACACAAATTCATGTCCAAAGATTTCGGCAATTTTCTCTAATGCCGCTTTTCCCCATGTGGTAACTTCGGGACCAATACCGTCTCCAGGTATTACTAATATGTTCTTCTTCATTCTTAAACGCTTTCTAGTATGTTTTCGACGACTTTGACCTCGCCTTTTTCTAATAATATTCTTTTTTCAATGCAGGTTGGCAGCTGCGATTCAAAATGGCCAACATAAATTAACGTCATGCCATTACTGCAAAGCTCATCTACCAGTTGGTTAAAATGTTTAGTTTGCTGTAAATCTAGTCCCTGGCATGGCTCATCCAGTATAAGTAATTCCGGATTTTTGATAATTGTTCTGGCGAGTAATACCAGTCGTTGTTTGCCCAGTGGGAGCGAGGTTAACAACTCATTTTTATTCGATGTTAAACCAAAATATTCCACAAGTTCATCAACCTGTGCACTTTTGGAATAAGGTAATTGCTGGAAGAGTCCAACGGTATCATAGAAACCCGATGCAATGCTTTGCCAAACCGTGGCTGATGCATCAAAATACCAATGGAATTCTGGTGAAATTAAACCGATATGTTGCTTGATGTCCCAGACGCTTTCGCCACTACCACGTCTGTTTCCAAACAAGTAAAGCTCATTTGCATAAGATTGCGGATGATCGCCATTTACCAGGCTAAGCAATGTAGATTTACCTGAGCCATTATGCCCCTGTAGTAACCACTTTTCCCCAGCTTTAACTTCCCAGTTAATATTTTTAAGTACCTGCTTTGCACCATAGCTAATGTTTACATTAACCATTTTAACAATTTGTTGCGAAGCGTAAATGGGTGATTCTTTTAAAAAGCCTGGTATTGCCTTTTGATGTGCATTGACAGCTAATGTGTGCTCAAGAGATTCAACTTGTACAAGTTGCCCCTCTTTTATTTCCGCATAACGATTAATTGAACCAGGTATTTCGGCATCATTACATATTAAAATTAACTGAACACCTTCAGCAGAAATTTCATCCAGTAGGGTATTTAAATTTTTGCGTGATAAAGCATCCAATCCTGTATAGGGCTGGTCGATAATTAATAATTGCGGTTTTAACCAGATGGCCTTAACCAGTTGCAGTTTTTTATGTTCTCCGCTTGATAATTCAATTAATTGTGAGCTGGCAAATGAAGAGAAATTAAGTGCTTCCAAAATAGGTTCAACAGCATCTAAATGAAGCCCTTTTTCTTTTCCGTAAGCAACAAGCTCAGCGTGAACGGTTAAAGTATCTTTCGCCTGTTGGCTGGTATAGCGTTGCTGATAATAAAAATTAGCTACACCTTCAAGGTTTTTGAATTGATACCAGCTGTCAACGTACAATGTTTCTGCAGGTAGAATGCCAGCTTTCTGGTAATTGATTTTTATATCGCCAATGGCCTTATGTTGTCCGGCTATAATTTTTGCTAAAGAAGTTTTTCCACTTCCGCTAAGCCCACCCAATACCCAGTTTTCACCAGGATTAGTTACCCAGTTCAAATCCGTTAACACCGGTTTTTGCTGGTATTTCAGATTTAAATTTTGAATATTGACGAAACCCTCTTTCATTTGTTAATTTTTTACCACCTAAGCAACCTTAGTACATCTAAGTTGGATGGTTTTTTCTGTGTTTTTAGCAGGCGTTGTTATGAGATATTTTATTTGCTTTAATCTTTGATTTTTTATCCTTTTTCAAACTCTTCTATTAGTTTTGTTTGTGCCAGGATGAAATCGATATCATCATAGCCGTTAATCAGACAAGATTTTTTGTAAGGATTAATTTCAAAAGATTCGCTTGCTCCGGTCTCTACGATGGTTACAGTTTGATTTTCTAAATCAACTTCCAAAGGTGCATTAGCACTATTAGCTACTGCTTTAAAAATTTGTGCTAAAAAATCATCGCTTACCTGAATAGGCAATAAACCGTTGTTTAATGCATTTCCTTTAAAAATATCAGCAAAGAAACTGCTGATTACCGCATCAAACCCTGCATCCTGAATAGCCCAGGCAGCGTGCTCGCGGCTACTTCCGCAACCAAAATTTTTACCTGCAACCAATACCTTTCCGCTGTAGGTTGGGTTATTCAATACAAAATCTGGCTTTGGTGTATTGTCACCATTGTAGCGCCAATCGCGAAAGAGGTTTTCACCAAATCCTTCGCGGGTAGTTGCTTTTAAAAACCTCGCAGGAATAATCTGGTCGGTATCAATGTTCTCTATGTTTAAAGGCACAACGGCCGATGTTAATTTTGTGAACTTTTTCATCTTATAATATGATTACACCGATTATGGTGATTTCACTGATTTTATTTCTTTTAATATTGCCATCGCTATTTTAGCTTTGGTCTTTTTGCTTTAGTCTTTAAGCCCTTTTCCAGGCTTTCACTCTCAATCTTCTGTAGTCCGCTACCCATTCGCCGTTGATAAAATATTTGGGTTTCAGGATTTCAACTGCTAAATTTTTGATTGATTCAGCTTGTTCAGTGCTCAGATTTTTAAAAGCATGTTGAGCAAACTGATTGATCCAGATATACATTCCATCTTCTCCTGTGAGTTTAGTCGGTCTGTCAAAAAGCCATACTTGCTCTACTTCAAAACCCGCAGATTCAAGCATTGTGGTGTAAAGACTTACTGAGGGGAAGAACCAGAAGTTGCTGATTACATTGTTTGAAAGATTAAGCTTTTCTGCTGCGCTTTTAATCGCGTCAGTAATGCTACGAACATTTCCTTTTCCGCCAAATTCTGCAACAAGTCTTCCTCCTGGTTTAAGGCTCTTCAACAAACCTTTAATCAAATCTTCCTGATTCTCGATCCAGTGAAATGTGGCATTACTAAAAATGGCGTCAAAATCTTGGTTGTAGGGAAGTTCTGTTCCGTTTACAACTTCGAATTTTAAATCCGGATAGGCTTTTTGAGCACTTTCAATCATTTCAGCCGAAGCATCTGTTCCTAATACATTAGCGCCACTTTCTGCAATCTGCGCAGCAAGTTGTCCTGTACCACAACCTACATCCAGAATATTTTCACCCGCTTTTGGATCTAACCACTGCACAACATCAGCTCCGTAATCTGATACGAAGTGGTGTTGTTTATCATATACATTCGCGTCCCAAACTATCTCTGGCATAAATTTCTATTTTTTATTACCTTCCTAACTTCGTGCCTCGACATGAGGAGGAGTTGATCAGGTTTTTATTTCCAATCTATATTTACATAATGTTCAACAACTGGAAAAGGTTCATAAAAGTGATGCAATAACTTTTTCCAATCCTGATATGCATCTGAGCCTCTAAAGCCTATTGTATGATCTTCCAGCGTTTCCCAGTTTACTAGCAGGATATATTTATCTTCTTCTTCCAGGCATTTTTTCAACTGATGAGAAACATAACCTTTCATTGAAGAAATAATTTCCTGAGCCTCGTTAAACGCTTTTTCGAAATCGGCCGATAAACCTACTTTGATATTTAATATGGCTACTTCTAAAATCATATATCAATAATGCCTCGCAATGACGGCCTTATTAAGCTTCTTCCAATAACTCCCTAACATCTGTAATTTTTCCTGTTACAGCTGCTGCCGCTGCTGTAAGCGGGCTTGCCAGCATGGTACGGGCGTTAGGACCCTGACGTCCTTCAAAATTTCTGTTTGAAGTAGAAACGCAATATTTTCCAGCCGGAATTTTATCTTCGTTCATTCCCAAGCAAGCACTGCAACCCGGTTCACGTAATTGAAAACCTGCAGCTTCGAAAACCTTATCAATACCTTCGGCCTTCGCTTGTGCTTCAACTTGTTTCGAACCTGGTACTATCCAAACTTCAACGCCAGCCGCTTTTTGCTTACCTTTCACAAATTCAGCTACGGCACGTAAATCTTCAATACGTGAGTTGGTACAACTACCGATAAATACATAATCTACAGGTTTACCCAACAATGATTCGTCATCGTTAAAGCCCATATAATCAAGTGCTTTTTTATACGAAACCTGTTCTGTTTGTGGTTGAGCGAGCGTTGCAGGTACTTTTTCACCAATACCAATACCCATACCAGGGTTGGTACCGTAGGTAATCATCGGGGCAATAGCTGCGGCATCATAAGTTAATAAAACATCAAATTTTGCATCAGCATCGCTATACAAAGTTTTCCAATAAGCTAAAGCTTTGTCCCATTCTTCACCTTTTGGTGCGAATTCGCGTCCTTTAATGTACTCGAAAGTAGTTTCGTCTGGAGCAATCAAACCACCTCTGGCACCCATTTCGATACTCATATTGCAAACTGTCATTCGGGCTTCCATACTTAAGCCACGGATAGCCGAGCCAGCAAACTCTACAAAATAACCCGTTCCACCTGCAGCAGAAATCTGAGAGATGATGTATAAAATAATGTCTTTCGCACCAACACCTTTTCCAAGTTCTCCGTTAACCTCAATCTTCATGGTTTTAGGTTTCGATTGCAATAAGCATTGCGTAGCGAAAACCTGTTCTACCTGAGAAGTTCCAATACCGAAAGCAATAGCGCCAAAAGCACCGTGAGTTGATGTATGGCTATCACCACAAACCATGGTCTTTCCAGGTAAGGTAATCCCTAACTCCGGTCCAATGACGTGAACAATTCCCTGAAAAGGATGTCCTAGTCCATAAAGTACTACGCCAAATTCAGCACAGTTCTTCGTGAGCATATCAACCTGATAACGTGATAACTCTTCTTTAATCGGTAATAATTGATTTAAAGTAGGCACGTTATGGTCGGCTGTTGCTACTGTTTGTTTTGGACGGAAAACTGGCAAGCCTCTTTTACGCAAGCCATCAAAAGCCTGAGGCGAGGTTACTTCGTGTATGAGGTGGGTATCAATGTATAAAATATCAGGAAACCCTTCTTCACTTTTTACAACGTGTGCATCCCAAATTTTTTCTACTAATGTTTTTGACATTTTGTTATGTTTAATAAACCTTATAGGTTTTTAAAACCTATAAGGTTTGTAAGTGTATTATGCAGTTTTAATTGCCTTCATTGCAGTCATGGCCTTACGTAATGTAGCACCAATTTGCTCTACTTCATGTGAACAGATCGCCTCGTTAACATCAATTAACTTTCTGTTATCAACAGCACCATCTTTACCTTCATTGAAGTTTTTGCCCACCAAGTCAGTATCTACTTTTTTCATGAAATCAGTCAATAATGGTTTACAAGCCTGATCAAACAAGTAACAACCATACTCAGCAGTATCAGAAATTACCCGGTTCATTTCAAAAAGTTTTTTACGTGCAATCGTGTTCGCAATAAGTGGTGTTTCGTGTAACGACTCATAGTAAGCAGATTCTGGCTTAATACCAGCCTGAACCATTGTTTCGAAAGCTAATTCAACGCCAGCACGTACGAAAGCTACCATTAAAGTATAATTGTCGAAATATTCCTGCTCACCGATTTTAACATCACCGGCAGGAGTTTTTTCGAATGCCGTTTCACCTGTTTCAGCTCTCCATTTCAATAAGTTTTTATCGCCGGCAGCCCAGTCTTCCATCATGATGCGGCTAAACTCACCACTCATAATATCATCCTGGTGTTTTTGGAATAACGGACGCATAATGTCTTTTAATTCTTCAGAGATCTCGAAAGCTTTGATTTTAGCTACATTGCTTAGTCTATCCATCATTGCCGTGATACCGCCTTGTTTTAAAGCTTCAGTAATTACTTCAACACCATACTGAACTAATTTTGAAGCATAACCTGCATCGATTCCTTTTTCAACCATTTTGTCGAAAGAAAGGATTGAACCTGTTTGCAATAATCCACAAAGAATGGTTTGCTCACCCATTAAATCAGATTTTACTTCAGCAACAAATGATGATTTTAAAACACCAGCTCTGTGACCACCTGTGCCTACAGCATAAGCTTTAGCCTCTGCTAAACCTTTACCTTGAGGGTCATTTTCTGGGTGAACAGCAATTAAGGTTGGTACACCAAAACCACGAACATACTCTGCTCTTACTTCACTTCCAGGACATTTAGGAGCAACCATAATTACCGTTAAATCTTTACGGATTTGCATACCCTCTTCCACAATGTTGAATCCATGTGAGTAAGATAATGTTGCACCCTCTTTCATTAAAGGCATAATTGCGTTTACAACAGCAGTATGTTGCTTATCAGGTGTAAGGTTAATTACCACATCAGCTGTAGGAATTAATTCTTCGTAAGTACCAACTTTGAAGTTGTTTTCAGTTGCATTTTTCCATGAATCCCTTTTACCTTCAATCGCCTCTTTGCGCAACGTGTAGCTTACATCTAAACCACTATCTCTTAAGTTTAAACCTTGGTTTAGGCCTTGTGCACCGCAACCTACAATTACCAGTTTTTTGCCTTTTAATGCGCTAACGCCATCTAAAAATTCGTTGCTTTCCATGAAATCGCAAACACCAAGCTGGTTTAATTTTTCTCTAAGAGGTAATGTGTTAAAATAATTTGACATCGTTTTTATTGGTTAATTTCTGTTATTATTCTTTTAAGGTTTATTCTTTGTTTTGAAAAGCAGTTTATGTGCTTTTTGTTAAATTCTTTTCAAACCTCACAGGTTTTTAAAACCTGTGAGGTTTCATCAAATATTTATGCTAAACGCCTTTCTTCAACGCCCAGGCGTAACCATAATGTACATTATCATGTCCAATGGTAGTAATTAATACTTCTTCAATGCTTTTCATTTCTGCATGAAAAGTGGATGTAGCAAAAGGGGTAATGTTTGAAAAAACACCCTTGTTATAATCATCTTTTATCTTTTCTATACTTGCTAAGGCAATTGTTTTTAATTCCTCAACTTCTTCTGCTGTTACGAAATAAGTAGGACGGGTATCTTTCTTGTAGCTATCCACATATTTAACCGCAGTTGCATCAGGTACAATTCCGGTACGCAGGTAGCAAAGTGTTTGTGTACTCACTACAATATGTCCAAAATTCCAGATAATATTATTGTTATATCCGTCAGGTATCTTATTCAACTGCTCAATCGTTAGGCCATCCAGTAATTGGATAAATGCCTGTCTTGAGGTGATGATAAAATCAAATACTTCGTTCATTTTTATTGTTTTCGCTTTAATCTTTCAGTTTTGTTCTCTGATCGTTTCATTAAATGTAATCTTGTTAAAAAAAGGATCATTTACCGTAACTGCCCATGTTCCATAAAAGGTCTTTTCAAGTCCTGGACGGTTATACTTATACTTCTTGTCAATCAGCAGCTTGTGAAATTCCTTCAAACCATTACAATCAACATGAATATGTGCACCAGGAGAACAATCGCCATGATGCTCACTTAAATGTAGTTCAATGCCACCCAATGAAATTTGCAGGTAAACAGGTGTGTTATCTTCAAATCGATGCTCCCAGTCTATGGTAAAACCTAACCAATTTACATAAAACTCAATTGCCTTGTCGTAATCGAATATTCTTAAAATGGGTGTGACTTTATTGCATCTCATTGTGATTCACTTTTAAAGCTGATCCGATTACATCGTGAAAATTTTCTCGCCCTTATCAAGAAACTCGTTTTCCACAAGCTCCTCTCCAGGTTCGATCGCTTCGAATTCTTTCAGCTTTTCGTGAAAACCTGCACTATCTTTTATGATGGCTACCCTCGCTGAACGAACAAATTCGATCAGTTCATAAGGTTCCAATGCTTTTACCAATGCATCAGTTTCTTCACGGTGACCAGTTACGGCAAATACAGTATAATCTTTACGGATTACCACAGCACTTGCACCATACTGTCTCAAAAGTCTTTCTACGGTAACACGCTCAGCAATCTCATCGGTAGAAACTTTGTATAGGGCAAGTTCCTGCCAGATAATTTCTTCATTGGTATTGAAATATACTTTCAAAACTTCCACTTGCTTCTCAATCTGACGGGCAAGCTTACGCACCACGTCGTAACTTTCAGTAATTACAATGTTAAAACGATGGATACCATCAATTTCTGATGGAGAAGTATTTAAGCTTTCAATATTGATCTTTCTTTTCGAAAAGATAATCGCAATTCTATTTAATAAGCCAATGCGATTTTCAGCGTAAACGGTTATGGTAAACTCCTGCTTACCTTCAAAATCGGCTTTTGTTATTTTATGTTCTAATGTGCTTTCAGTACTCATGATAATTTCTTTTAGCTTTAATCTTTCAACTTACTTAAGTCTAATCTCGCTTACGCTCGAACCTTGTGGAACCATAGGGAAAACATTGTTTTCTCTTCCTACCATTACTTCCAATAAGTAAGAACCGTCATGATTAATCATTGTTTCAAGCGCTTGTTTCAGGTTAGCACGTTCATCAACTTTACTCGCCTCAATGTAGTATGATTTTGCCAAGGCAACGAAATCAGGACTGGTAATGTTAACAAACGAGTAACGTTTATCATGGAATAACTGTTGCCATTGACGAACCATTCCCAGGAAACGGTTATTTAAAATCAGGATTTTAACGGCTGCGCCAAACTGCATTATGGTTCCTAACTCTTGTGGCGTCATTTGGAAGCCACCGTCACCAATAATTGCGATTACGTTTTTATCTGGTGCACCATACTTTGCGCCAATTGCGGCAGGTAATCCAAAACCCATTGTACCTAAGCCCCCTGAAGTAATGTTGCTACGGGTATTATTGAATTTCGCATAGCGGCAAGCTACCATTTGGTGCTGACCAACATCGGTCACAATTATTGCTTCACCACCACAAATTTCATTGATGGTTCTTAATACTTCACCCATAGTCATTTCATCGCCCGCTGGATAAAGCTCAGGTGTAATCACTTGGTCGATCTCCTCTTGGTTGTATGCTCTGAATTGAGCAAGCCATTCATCATGTTTAGTTTCTTTTACCAATCCGGTTAATAACGGAAGTGTTTCTTTACAATCACCCCAAACACCAACTTCTGCTTTAACATTTTTATCAATCTCAGCAGGATCGATATCTAAGTGAACAATTTTTGCTTGTTTGGCATATTTATCTAAACGTCCGGTTACACGGTCATCGAAACGCATTCCAATGGCAATAATTACATCGGCTTCATTAGTTAAAACGTTAGGTCCATAGTTACCGTGCATACCCAACATCCCAACATTTAAAGGGTGATCGGTAGGAATAGCACCTTCGCCCATAATTGTCCATGCAGCGGGAATGCCACTTTTTTCTATAAACGCTTTAAATTCTGTCTCGGCATTTCCCAAAATAACACCCTGACCAAACAAAACAAAAGGTTTTTCAGCCGAGTTGATCAAGGCAGCAGCCTGCTCAATGAATTCGATTCGAACCTTTGGTTTAGGGCGATAGGAGCGGATATGATTACATTTTACATATTCAGGGAATTCTTCAACCTGTATTTGTGCATTTTTAGTAATATCAATTAAAACAGGTCCTGGACGGCCGCTTTTCGCAATGTAGAATGCCTTAGCTAAAACCTCTGGTATTTCCTTAGCATCAGTAACCTGGTAGTTCCATTTCGTAACTGGGGTCGTAATGTTAATCACATCTGTTTCCTGGAAGGCATCAGTACCCAATAGGTGTGCAAAAACCTGTCCGGTGATACAAACCAAAGGCGTGCTGTCAATCTGTGCATCAGCTAAACCAGTAACTAAGTTAGTTGCGCCAGGACCGCTGGTTGCAAAACAAACACCTACCTGACCACTTGCTCTGGCAAAGCCCTGAGCTGCATGAATTCCTCCTTGCTCATGACGGACTAAAATATGCTCCAGTTTATCAGCATAATCATATAGTGCATCATAAATTGGCATGATTGCGCCGCCTGGATAACCGAAGATGGTGGTTACGCCTTCTTCAATTAATCCATTCAAAAGAACCTGTGACCCCGTTCCTTTAAATAATGTTTTAGAGGTTTCTGCTTTTGCCTCCGGTTGAATTGTATCTTGTGCAGTTTCCATAGTTATTTTTTTGCGGTTATCTGTTCCTTGCTATTTTATCAAACACTATTGATAATCTTTTGAGGGAACTGGTCACAATTTGTGACGGATTCATATTTTTTGATTTGGTTCAAAACTGTTGAACCAAATGATTGGGTTATTATTCATCAGTTACACAACCACTAGCTGCGTCTGATACAGTTTTAGCATATTTGTATAAAACACCTTTAGTCACTTTTAATGCAGGCTGAACATATTTTGCTCTTCTTTCTGCAATCACTTCTTCACTAACTTGTAGGCTAATGATGTTATTTACAGCATCAATTATTATTGGATCGTTGTCTTCAACCAAGCCAATTAATCCACCTTTGTAGGCTTCCGGAGTAATGTGACCTACCACGAAGCCGTGTGTACCACCAGAGAAGCGACCATCTGTAATTAATGCAACAGATTTTCCTAATCCTGCACCAATAATGGCAGAAGTAGGTTTTAACATTTCTGGCATACCAGGAGCACCCACAGGACCAGCATTTTTGATTACCACAACATCACCCTTTTGAACACGACCACTTGAGATACCTGCGATTAAATCATGTTCACCATCAAATACACGGGCTGGCCCTTCAAATTTCTCACCTTCTTTGCCACTAATTTTTGCTACTGAGCCTTTTTCAGCAAGATTTCCATAAAGAATCTGTAAGTGACCGGTAGCTTTGATCGGCTCACTTAATTTTTGAACAATTTTCTGATCGTAATCCATGATCGATTTTACATCAGCTAAATTCTCTGCAACTGTTTTTCCTGTAACGGTTAAACAATCGCCATGGATTAAACCTTCGTTTAACAAATATTTCATTACTGCAGGTGTACCACCATATTGATGTAAATCCTGCATTAAATATTTTCCACTTGGCTTAAAATCAGATAATACCGGAGTGATGTCACTCATTCTCTGGAAATCATCCTGTGTAATTTCTACACCAATGGCTTTTCCAATAGCAATAAAGTGCAATACAGCATTTGTACTCCCACCTAAAACAATGATTGTTCTGATGGCATTTTCAAAAGCTTTTCTGGTCATGATATCAGATGGTTTGATATCTTTTTCTAATAAAATTTTGATGTACTGACCAGCATCCAGACACTCTTGTTTTTTCTCTTCGCTTACTGCAGGGTTTGATGCTGAATAAGGTAAACTCATTCCCAGCGCCTCAATGGCAGATGCCATAGTATTAGCAGTATACATACCACCACAAGCACCGGCTCCCGGGCAAGTGTGTTTGATGATCCCCTGGTAATCTTCATCGGAAAGGTTACCGCATATTTTTTGACCTAAAGCTTCGAAAGCAGAAACAATATTTAATTCTTCGCCTTTATAATAGCCCGGAGCAATTGTTCCGCCATAAACCATAATTGACGGACGGTCTAAACGTGCCATAGCCATAATAGCACCTGGCATGTTTTTATCACACCCCGGGATGGCAATTACGCCATCATAATACTGTCCTCCGCAGATGGTTTCGATACTATCTGCAATAACGTCACGGCTTACTAATGAATAACGCATACCATCTGTACCATTACTCATTCCATCACTCACGCCGATGGTATTGAAAATCAAGCCAACCAAATCATTTTTCCAGACCCCAGCTTTCACGTCTTTTGCAAGATCATTAAGGTGCATGTTGCAGGTGTTACCATCATAACCCATGCTCGCAATTCCGACCTGTGCTTTTGCCATATCTGCATCTGTTAATCCGATTCCATAAAGCATGGCTTGTGCCGCCGGTTGGGTGGGGTCTTGTGTAAATGTTTTACTGTACTTGTTTAATTCGCTCATCGTTTAAAATGTATATTCTGGTTCTGTTAGTTATTTTATAGCAGGTTAAAAACCTGGTTATTTTTTTACACCGATTACAATCCCTGTTGCCCAAACTTGTTTAGTTATATGCAAATCTTCTCGTGATTCTAAATCTTTAATCAACTTAATTGCTTTTTCCTGATGACCATCAGGCCAATTTGGTTGAGGCAACATATCATCGATAATATAAAGGCCACCTTTATTTAGCATGTTAATTGCCTCATCTAAAAGCAAATATTTCCCATGCCAGGTATCCGCAAAAATATAATCGAATTTTTTTTCTTTATTTTTTTTAAACCATTCGCCTCCATCTGATAAGACTAAGGCAAGGCGTTTATCATCTCCCAAAAATGTTTTGGCAATGCTTAAAAACTGATGATCATTATCTATAGAAATCAATGTCGAACTTTTATCAATTCCATCTAAAATCCAAGAAGTTGATAAGCCAGTTCCGGTACCCAACTCTAAGAAACGACCAGCAGGTTTTGAAGTGGCAAGTGTTTTTAACAATGAACAAGTCAAAACATCTGAAGCCATATTAAATCCTGATGCTTTAGTTGCATCATCGATTTGATGATAGGCTTTTGGAAATGTTTGGTTTATGTCTTGATGCATTGGTAATGTATATTTTTTTTAATATTGGTTCTTGCTATTCGCTATTTTGTACTAAATAATAACCTCGTAATTTACTTTTTCAAGCACAAGGTTTTTGTAGGCACGTTGTATCGTATAGCCGATTGACTCCCGCCATAGTGAACGGAATACAATATCATCAATTGAGGCAATTCCGGCAATTTCAGTTGCTGTTCCGCATAAAAAGGCACTATCTGCTTTGCGCAAGTCTTCTACCGTTAATTTTTTCTCTATACACTCAATGTCTAGAACAGCGCAAAGTTCTTTTACGGTAGCCCTTGTAATGCCAGGAAGTATATTGCCTAATGAAGGGGTATATAATTTTCCATCTTTTTCAAGAAAGATATTTGCGCCTGAAGCTTCCGCGATAAAGCCATACATATCTAAAAGCAATGCCTCGTCATAACCTTTTCTGTTTGCGGTGGTGGTTGCTAAAATAGAGTTTATATAATTTCCGCTTAGCTTCGCTTCCATTGGAGTCGATTTCGGATTAGGACGTTCGTAATCAGAAATGGTTAGCTTCAATAACTTATTTCCCGAGTATGCATCCCAGTCCCAGGCACAAATTAAAATTGAAGCACCACTGGGATCATTCAATTTCATATTTGGGTGGCAAAATACCAGTGGACGTATATATGCATCCTTAAGCTTATTTAGCTCAAGTAATTTATAGGTTTCCTTAATCAGTTCGTTTTTATCCCATGGGAAAGGAATATTTGCCAATTGGCAAGAACGCTCCAGGCGGTCAAAGTGGGCAGCAGCTTTGAAAATACGGTTTCCGTTATGAGTTTTATATGCTCTGATTCCTTCAAATGCAGCATAACCATAATGTAGCGACTGACCATATAAATCTGTGCTACTATCTACAGCTTTTTCAAACCGTCCGTCAAGGTAAATAATCGTATTGGCATTATAGTATTTCATAATACGCTGTTTTGTTATTTAAAAAAAGCGTCCCGTTTTGTCGGGACGCTTTAGATATATCTTTTTCAAAAATCTATTTCAATTGCGCCCGCTTCGTACTTCCTAAAATGTTTAGGAGTAGTAGGTTGAAAATAATGACAGGTAAAAGCACTACATTCACTATAGCATTAGCGATAATATTGTTGAATGATGTGTTTGTTTGAATTGTCATAATTTCCTAATGCTTTATAAATACCAATTTAGTTTTTGGTTCATTAATATGCAAAAGAAAATGGAAAAAATTGAAATCAGAATATTATATTGTTAATATTTAATTTTTCAAAATAATGTTCTTATTATAAGCTTGATTAGAGAGGTTATGCCGATAGGCGTAGACTAAATATCAAAACGGTATACGGTATGTTTATTATGCTTGCATTATAAATTTTCTATTTTTCTTCCTAAATCGGATTTCTTAGTACAAAAAATTAAAAATTTTGGGCGCTTTTTGACAGGGAAACCTTAAGGATTTAATCATTCAAAATCGCATTTTTATAGCGCATCATCTTCATTCCATAAAGCCATCTATCCTGGATATTTAGTAAATCTCCTTCAAACTCCAGGCCTGTAAGTAATTTTGATAGTGCTGTTTCTTTTCTTAATGATTTTTGAAGTTTTTTTAAAGATGCTTCACTAAGTTTTTTGTAATAGGGGTCAATCAGCTGCTGTTCTTTTAGAAGCAGCTGTCCATCCCATACTTCCGCGGCTTTTCCTTTTAAGGGCTGTTGCTTATAAAGCATGGTTAAGTCGCTCCAGATATCGTCGAAAATAATGCCATTCCCGGTATTTACAAAAGCTTCAATTTCCTGATTTGAATTTCCGGCAGCAATAGCTATCGGGTTGAGTAGTTTTTTTAATTTCGAAGTCGTTTCTTTAGCGGCTTCAGGCCACCTGGTTTCAAAGCCTAATGAATCTGTTTTCTGCTGAAACCATTTATAAAAATCGCAACGCTGGAAGATTGTCTGGTATTCAAGATAACCATCTTGTTTTGTTAAGTTGAATTTATTTGCGTGGTTCCAAATCTCATTTTCTTTTTCCCTGTCGGTTTTTAACCAATTCCCATCTGAACCATTATGTAGACCTTGTGGATAAATGAGCAGATAATCATTGAGCCGAGCAAACTCTTTTGCATCAGCTCCTGAAAACAAAATAAGTAAAAATATAATAAGGCAACTTTTAATTGAACTCATTGCTTAAAAAACGTTCTTATATAAGATACGATTAAAAGCCCGCTTTGGTTGCTGAAAAATAAAAAAGCCTTTCTAAATAAATTTTAGAAAGGCTTTTGTTTGCAGCAGAAATATTACTGCAGTGCCAGTATTGATCAAGCAATGCCTTCTGCCAAAACAACAATTTTATTGTGGATAGCTTCAACTACACCACCTTTAATAAAGAAACGTTGCTCGTCAGTTTTACTTGCTTTTATAATAACTTCTCCATCTTCTAGAGTAGAGATGATTGGGGCATGGTCTTTTAAAATCTGAAAAGAACCTAAAGTACCCGGAACAGTAACTGCTGTTACTTCACCTTCGTAAACTTTTTTATCTGGAGTTAATATTTCTAAATTCATTCTTTTTAGATTTGAGTATTAAGTAGCTGGTATCAAGTATCAAGATTATATTTTCAGTCTTAATACCTGATACTCAAATCTTGATACTAGTTCGCTTCTGCTAATAATTTTTTACCTTTTTCGATGGCATCTTCAATGCTACCAACCAAGTTAAATGCAGCTTCCGGATATTCATCAACCTCACCATCCATAATCATGTTGAAACCTTTGATGGTTTCTTTGATGTCAACCAATACACCTTTTAAGCCTGTAAATTGTTCAGCTACGTGGAATGGTTGAGAAAGGAAACGTTGAACACGACGAGCTCTGTGTACAGTTAATTTATCTTCTTCAGATAACTCATCCATACCTAAAATCGCGATGATATCTTGTAATTCTTTATAACGTTGTAAAATTTCTTTAACACGTTGAGCAGTATTGTAGTGCTCATCACCCAATACAGCAGGCGAAAGGATACGTGAAGTAGAATCTAATGGATCTACCGCAGGATAGATACCAAGCTCAGAGATTTTACGTGAAAGTACTGTTGTTGCATCTAAGTGGGCGAAAGTTGTAGCCGGAGCAGGGTCAGTTAAGTCATCCGCAGGTACGTATACCGCTTGTACTGATGTAATTGAACCACGTTTTGTTGAAGTGATACGCTCTTGCATTAAACCCATCTCAGTTGCCAATGTTGGCTGGTAACCTACCGCTGATGGCATACGACCTAATAAAGCCGATACCTCAGAACCTGCCTGAGTAAAACGGAAGATATTGTCAACGAAGAAAAGGATATCTTTTCCAGCACCTTCGCCATCACCATCACGGAAATATTCAGCAACTGTTAATCCTGATAATGCCACACGAGCACGTGCACCAGGAGGCTCGTTCATTTGACCGAATACCAATGTTGCTTTAGATTCTTTTAATTTTTCAGTATCAACTGATTTTAAATCCCATCCACCTTTTTCCATTGAGTGTAAGAATTCATCACCATAGTTGATTACACCTGACTCGATAAACTCACGAAGTAAATCGTTACCCTCACGAGTACGCTCACCAACACCTGCGAATACTGATAAACCAGCATAAGCTTTTGCGATGTTGTTAACCAACTCCATGATTAATACAGTTTTACCTACACCTGCACCACCGAATAAACCAATTTTACCACCTTTTGCATAAGGCTCTAATAAATCGATTACTTTAATACCTGTGAAAAGTACTTCAGTTTCAGTAGATAAATCTTCGAACTTAGGAGGAGTTGCGTGGATAGGACGTCCATCAGTTTTATCAACTGTGTTGATGCCGTCAATCGCTTCACCAACTACATTAAATAAACGACCTTTAATTTGGTCGCCAACTGGCATTTTAATCGCAGCACCAGTATCAACTACTTTCATTCCACGAACTAAACCGTCTGTAGAGTCCATTGAGATTGCACGAACGCGATCTTCACCTAAGTGTTGTTGAACCTCTAAAACAATTTTTTGTCCATTTTCTTTCGTTATCTCTAACGCATCAAAAATTTTAGGTAGATGGGCATCATCAGCAAAGCTAACGTCAACCACTGGGCCGATAATTTGTGCTATTTTTCCTAAGTTAGGCATATCTGTTGTGAGTAAATTTATTACAGTCAATGAATTAAAGCTGTTTATAGGGGCTCCAATTCGGTTGGCAAAGTTAAGTTATTCTTACTTAATTTTAAATATATATTATAAATTTTTTCAACAAGCTTTTTATAGATAATTTAGGCGAACAAAATTAAGCTATGAAAACCATTTTAACGACGGGTAGCAACGGCCTTTTAGGGCAGAAATTAACAGAAAAAGTTTTAAACGAGGGGCGGGTAAAATTGGTCGCAACATCAATTGGTGCAAACCGTTATCCAATTAAAGAAGGTTATGATTATGCTGAAATGGATATTCTCGATGCTCAGCAGGTTAGAAAGGTTATAGAAAGGTATAAACCAGATGCGATTATACATACGGCAGCAATGACGAATGTTGATACTGCTGAGGCAAACAAAGAGCTTTGTCATCAGCTCAATGTGGAGGCGGTTCAGACATTGTTATCGATCTGTGAAGAAAATGCTATTCAACTTGTACATCTGAGTACTGATTTTGTTTTCGATGGGGCGAAGGGCCCCTATAAAGAGGATGATGCTGTCAACCCGGTAAGTTATTACGGCGAAAGCAAAGTATTAGCTGAAGAATTGCTGAAAAAATCGAATGCTAACTGGGCAATTTTAAGAACTATATTGGTATATGGGATTACCAATGACATGAGCAGAAGCAATATTGTACTTTGGGCAAAGGGTGCATTAGAAAAAGGGCAGCCAATTAACGTAGTAAACGATCAGTGGCGAATGCCTACCTTGGCCGAGGATTTGGCTGAGGCCTGTATTCTGGCCGTGGAGAAAAGTGCAAAGGGAATTTATCATGTATCGGGTAAAGATTATATGAGTATTGCGGATTTAGTGAGAAAAGTTGCCGATTATTGGGGGCTAGATAAATCAATCATTTCAGAGATAAGTTCTGAAAGCTTAAATCAAACAGCAAAACGGCCTGCTAGAACAGGATTTATACTCGATAAAACAATTAAAGACTTAAACTATCAGCCGCATACTTTTGAGGAAGGGCTGGCGTTTGTTGATGAGCAGATAAAAAGAGCCCAATAGTTTATTGAGATAAATAATTAACTAATTATAATAAATAAACAATATAAAATATGTCACTACAAATTGGCGATCAGGCCCCAGATTTTAAATTATACAGTTCGGATCTTACCGAAATCTCTTTAGCTGCCTTTAAAGGAAAAAAGGTAATTATTCACTTCTTTCCAATGGCTTTCACCGGAACATGTACCGAGCAGCTATGTACAATGAGAGATAATTTTAGTTTTTACGAAGGTATTCAGGCACAGGTTCTGGGTATTTCTGTAGATTCTCCGTTCTCTTTAGCTAAGTTTAAAGAAGTGCAGAATTATCAGTTTCCATTATTGTCAGATTTCAATAAAGAAGTATCTGCAGCTTATGGCGCTTTATATAACGAATTTGTTTTCGGTTTAAAAGGTGTTTCCAAAAGAGCAGCTTTTGTTATTGATGAAGAAGGTAAAATTATTTATGCAGAAGTTTTAGAGGATGCGCACGAGTTGCCTGATTTTAAAGCGATTAACGATTTGTTGAAAGCTTAGCATAATTTTCTGCAAGAAAATAAACGATTTTTTTAAAATTTAATTGGAAATTATAATATCAGTTTATACCTTTGCAGTCCGTTAACGATACGGAAATGCATTCGTAGCTCAATTGGATAGAGCATCTCACTACGGATGAGAAGGTTTGGGGTTCGAATCCCTACGAGTGCACAAAAAAGCTTCAGCGAAATCTGAAGCTTTTTTTATGCTCAATTTTATCGCTTTAAATTTTACTGCAGTTTGCCGGATTATTCCGTTAAAATATAAAAATGGCACAATAATCTTTAAAGGATAAGATAAATGTCATTAAAACTGCTTCTTTTTAAATAAATTCTCAATTTTAAAGGGCTTCTAAAATTAATAATTATATATTTGCAGCCTCGAAAGCCAATAGTTATTTGATTCTTTTATAGTCAAATACAAAAAAGCTTTCAGCAGAGCCATAGGAATAAGGCTTTTTTAATTTTGAAGACAACCTAAACAATTTGAATGCTTAATTTAGTTCTCTTTGGCCCTCCGGGGGCGGGTAAAGGCACCCAATCAGAAAAACTGATCTCAAAATATCAGTTAGTACATATTTCAACCGGCGATTTGTTTAGAGCGCATGTTAAGGGAGAAACCAAATTAGGGAAAAAAGTTAGTCAGTTGTTGGCGGATGGTGAATTAGTGCCTGATGCAATTACAATTGCAATGCTTGAAGAGGAGGTAGATAAAAATCCTGACGCAAAAGGATTTGTGTTTGATGGCTTTCCACGTACGGTGCCGCAAGCGAAAGAGCTTGACTTATTTCTGGAACGTAAAGGCAGTAAAATTGCTGGCGTTATCGCTTTAGATGTAGATCAGGCAGAATTAACCAAACGCATTGCCGAGCGCCATAAAATTAGTGGTCGTCCGGATGACGATGCAGAAAAATTGAAAAAACGTATTTCGGAGTACTTTGATAAAACAATCCATGTGTTACCATATTATGAGGAGCAAGGGAAGTTAAACAAAGTAAACGGAATCGGCGAAATTGAAGTAATTTTTGATAACCTGTGTAAGGTTATCGATAGTTTCTAAAATATAGAATAAAGTATTTCATCCGCAAAAAATGCATTGATTGCTTTTTTGCGGATTTTTGTTTTTAAAGCATTTTTAATTGCTTGCCAGTTGAAAATAATAAATTAAAATCGATATGTCTCAAGGTTCGAATTTTGTAGATTATGTGAAAATCTGTTGCCGGTCTGGAAAGGGAGGTGCAGGTTCGGCGCATTTGCACCGTGATGTTTTAACATCAATGGGCGGTCCTGATGGTGGTGACGGTGGTCGTGGAGGACACATCATTGTTAAAGGGAGCATTCATATCTGGACCTTGCTACACCTTAAATACCGTAAACATATTATTGCCGAAGATGGTGGTGCTGGCGGTAGTTCGCACAAATCTGGTAAACAGGGTACTGATGAGATATTAGAAGTTCCACTTGGAACCATTGCCCGTGATGCGGAAACGGGAGAAGTACTCTTTGAGATTACCAAAGATGGTGAAACTAAGATATTAACAGCAGGCGGCCGTGGTGGTCAGGGAAATGCACATTTTAAATCACCTACGCAGCAAACACCGCGTTTCGCCCAACCAGGCGAACAAGGGCAAGAGGTTTGGAATATTCTTGAGCTAAAGGTATTGGCCGATGTGGGTTTAGTAGGCTTTCCGAATGCTGGTAAATCTACCTTGCTTTCTGTTATTTCTGCAGCAAAGCCTGAAATTGCCGATTATCCATTTACCACCATTGTGCCAAACTTAGGTATCGTAAGTTACAGAGGAGGAAAATCTTTTGTGATGGCTGATATTCCTGGGATTATTGAAGGTGCATCGAAAGGTAAGGGCTTAGGCTACCGTTTCCTTCGCCACATTGAACGTAACTCAGTATTGTTGTTTATGATTCCTGCTGATACCAGTAGGAGTATTAAAGAAGAATATGAAATCCTTAAAAAGGAGTTGTTGTCTTACAATCCCGAGCTGATGCAAAAGCCACACGTGTTGGCTGTTACTAAATCCGATATGCTGGATGATGAACTGATGGCAGAAATGAAGGCAGATTTACCGGAAATACCATCCATATTTATTTCATCGGTAGCACAAAAAAATATTCTGGAATTGAAAGATATGCTTTGGAAGGCTATTGAGGGCTAATCACTGATTGAAATAATTATTTAATATTTATAGAAACGAACTTAGGTTCGTTTTTTTTGTTTTCTGATGTTTGATTTTTATAACTTTATAAAATGCAATCATCAGAAAATATCGCAGATTTTTATAAAAGAATTTTTGGGCTCGACTTTTTGCCCGAATCGGTGTGTGAATTAAGTCTCGGACATTTCAATGTTTTTTCAAGAGATAAATGTGCCGTCGTTTCTCCTTACAGAAGACGTGATTATTTTAAGATTTCCCTCATCATTGGTAAAGGTAGGTTGCATTATGCCGACCGATGGATTTATATTGACAAGCCTGCATTACTTTTTTCAAATCCGAAAGTTCCTTTTTCCTGGGAGGCAGAATCAGATGAACAGGATGGTTGGTTCTGCTTGTTTACCGAAAAATTTGTACATGGTGGAAACGCAGTTTTGAATCTTCAGGATAATTCATTTTTTAAAATTGGGGGTGAACCTGTTTTCTTCTTATCTGAAAGTCAGGTGAAAGATGTGAGTGCCATTTTTTTGAAAATGAAAGCAGAGATAGAATCAGATTATATCCATAAGTATGATTTAATTCGGAACTACCTGCAATTACTCATTCATGAGGCGCTGAAAATGCGTCCGGCAGAAAGCTTTGAACAATATAAAAATGCTTCGCAAAGGGTTGTTTCTCTTTTTATGGAACTTATGGAACGCCAGTTTCCTATCGATGGGCCCGAAAATGTGCTTAAATTAAAAACCGCAACGGATTTTGCCAGTAACCTGAATGTACATGTGAATTCGCTGAACAGATCTTTAAAGGATATCACCGGTAAAACCACTTCCGAACTTATTTCAGAACGGATTATTCAGGAAGCAAAAGCGCTGCTCCACCATACCGATTGGAATGTGAACGAGATTGCCTATGGTTTGGGTTTTGAAGAACCTGCTTATTTTACCAATTACTTTAAGAAAAGAACAGGTATGTCGCCAGTTAACTTTAGAATCGTGCCTGTTTGATTTTTATAATAATTGGTTTGATTCTTATATTCAGCCAATGCTTTTACGGGATAACTTTGTTCTATTCATTTACAAAAAACATTGATTATGAATTACAGAACATTAGGAAAAACAGGTGAGCAGCTTTCTGCTATTGGTTTAGGTTGCATGGGCATGAGCTTTGCATATGGCCCGTCTGATGCAAATGAAAGCATTGCAACTTTATATAAAGCACTCGATTTAGGTATTAACTTTTGGGATACTGCCGATATGTACGCAAATGGAGCAAATGAAGAACTGATTTCGAAAGTACTGGTAGAAAATCGTGATAAAGTTTTTATTGCAACAAAATTTGGTTTCCGCTATAAAGATGATATCAAAAATCCAGCAAATTCATCCGGGACTTATTTCGATGGCTCTCCTGAATGGATTAAACAGGCGGTAGATTTAAGTTTGAAGCGCCTAAAGGTTAATGAAATCGATTTGTATTATGCGCATAGGGTTGATCCGAATATCCCTGTTGAAGAAACCGTTGGTGCAATGGCTGATTTGGTTAAAGTTGGAAAAGTAAGGTATTTAGGGCTCTCAGAAGCTTCAGCAGAATCAATCAGAAAAGCAAATGCAATTCATCCGATTTCAGCTTTACAAAGTGAGTATTCTTTGTTAACCAGAGACGTAGAGGCTGAAATTTTACCACTTATCCGTGAACTGGGCATCTCATTGGTTCCTTATTCTCCGATCGCAAGAGGATTATTTAATAATATTTCAGAAGTCAAAAATCTATCTGAAAGTGATTTTAGAAAAACCTTACCGCGTTTTCAGCAAGAGTATCTTGAAAATAACACCAACCTTGCAAAAGAACTGAATGAATTTGCTGCTTCTAAAAATAGTTCGGGAACGCAACTTGCTCTTGCCTGGGTTTTGGCACAAGGCAATGATTTGATTCCAATCCCTGGAACCAAGCGGGTAAAATACCTGGAGCAAAACGCCGCTGCCACTGAAATTAATCTTTCTTCTGCCGATTTAAAAACAATTGATGCCATTTTAAGCAAATACCCGAACACTGGCGCAAGGTATGCTGAGGGAGCAATGAAACTGGTAAACAACTAAAATGAATAGAAGAACGCTATTAAAAACCGGTGGCTTCGCTGCTTTAGCTGCTATGGCGCCTTCAAGTATCTTTGCAAAAACGCATAAGCAACTAATTCTTACAGATAGAAAGCTTTCGGGCTTTAAACAATTGAAATTAGGAACACTGGATTTATTTGTACTGTCTGACGGTTACATTCGTGATAAAAATGTTGATGCATATTCTCCAAGGGCTAATGTTGCTGAACTGAAAAAGATATTAAAAGATAATTTTCGTCCTGATGGTTACATCGATATGGCAATGAATGTATTGCTGGTAAAAACTGCAGATAGACTTATACTCTTTGATAGCGGAATGGGTATTTTTGCCGATGAAAATACGGGTGTTGTGTTAAAGAGTCTCGAAGAGGCAGGTTTTAAGGCCGGCCAGATCACAGATGTTTTTATATCCCACGCCCATCCCGATCATATTGGTGGCTTGGTTGATAAAAATGATTCACTTATTTATCCAAACGCAAAATATCATATCTCGAAGATTGAGTTCGATTTTTGGATGAAAGCAACGGAAAGTGATTTTAAAAATAGCGCACTTGTGAATCAACTTGATTTTCTCAAAACCTTATTTCCTGCCTTACGCAAGATTTTGAAAAAGATTGAGCCTTCGATCAGTTATTACAATTATCAGGAGCCACTTTATAAAGATTTCACTTTTCAACCTGCTCCGGGGCATACGCCGGGCATGACTTTAACAAGAATAAAATCAGGTAATGAAGAATTGCTGGTTGTGGCCGATTTGATTCATAACGATGTGATTTTATTCCCTCATCCGGAATGGGGATTCTCTGGTGATACCGATTTAGATATTGCGGTAACTTCAAGAAGAAAGATTTTACAGCAACTAGCCGAAACTAAGGTAAGAGCAATTGGCTATCATTTACCCTGGCCTGGAACAGGATATGTGAAAAAAACAGGTAAGGAATTTGAGTGGCTTCAAGAGCCCTTTTATACGGCTTAATACCTGAGCAGGAATTATGCTCTCCAACGATCAACCAGATAACCTATCCACTCTTTGAAAAGAATTTCCCAGGAACTTAAATTACCAGGGTCGGGGATGAAGTCTTCAGGTGAATATTCGTATTTGCCAATATAGTTTGTGGGCAGGTAATCTGGTTTAGTTTTTAAAAACCTTTTGAAGATTAACCTGGCTCTTGGTACATGCCAGGCGCTTGTTACCACTAAAATACTAGCATCCGGATATTTTTTTTCAATGATCTGAGTACTGAATTTTGCGTTTTCAATCGTGTTTCTGCTTTGGTTTTCGATAATGATATCGCTATCCGGAATGCAGATATCTTTAAGGAATTTTTGAACCAAATCAGCCTCCTTAACTTCATTGTCACTTAAACTGGCATTTCCGCTGGTGATGAGGATTTTTTTTACTTTGCCTTTTTTATAAAGAGAAAAAGTTTGAAAAAGCCTGTCGCTCGCCCAGTTAAATTGTATTTCGTTGTTTCGCTTATTCAATCCCGAAAAACCACCCAAAACAATGGCTACATCATAATTTTTTTTTATTGAAGGATAATCAGGTTCGTAAAGGTTATATGCCTTACCAATAAGATATCCATTGGAAAATATAAGCAAAACCATTACGGCCGCTAGAAACAGACGCTTTTTCAGTTTTTTGTTCCTAACAAAAACTGAAATCACCAATAAAGTACAAAGCCAAAAAAATGGCTTAATTAAGAACAATAAAACTTTGGAGAGGATAAAGATCATTAATTGATATTATCCCGTAAAACTAATAAATTGTTTTAATTGACAGCAATACAATTAACCAAGGCCTTCCTGTACCTGACCATTCTGATGTGCATCTTCCAGAATTTCCTTCACACTAGATTTGGGTTTTTTAGCTACCCTGTGTTTAAAATGCGGTACCTCATGCTCAACAATATCATTTTCGATGGCCTCAACGCCAAATACTTTTTCTTTAAGCAGGTTATATTTGTCCTGAAAACCGTAGCGTAGATTTTTTGCGCTTCCGGCAATTTTTCCACGTGTACCAGCACCACTATCAGGTGCGAAAAGTATGCTGATAACAGCTCCAACGGCCAAACCGGCAACAAGTGCAATAGCTACTTGCGCATTATTATCTGATCTTTGCGTTAAATATTTTCCGATTAACTTCTTGTATTTCATAACCTAAGATTTTTTAAAGGAACAAACCGCGGTTAATAATGTTTTTTGTTTTTTTTAAATGCAGTAGGTAAATGCTTGCCTGGATTCAAAAAAAGACCTGTTTTTTACTTAATTTTAATGCTAAACCTCAATATTTGGGATTCTAAAATTAATGATATGGTAAAAGCGACGATAAATAAGGAACATTACGCCTGCTCGGTAAGCAATGGCTCGCATGAAATTGTAGTAGACGAACCAGTTGAATTGGGTGGAACACATAAAGGCTTTGCCCCAAAAGGATTATTAATGGCTTCCCTGGCATCTTGTGTTGCCATTACCTTGAGGATGTATGTCGATAGAAAAGGATGGCCGATTGAAAAGATTGAGGTAGAAGTAAATATGATCAACGAAAATGCACAGGAAGTTTTTTTTGAGGAAATTATCTGTACAGGGGATTTAACGGACGAACAAAAAGAACGCCTGGAGGATATTGCTTCTAAGTGTCCGGTAAGTAAAATATTAACCAAGGGGCACGAAGTGCGTTCTAAAGTGCTCTAGTAAATGGTGCAAAACTCCTTTACACAATCCACCAAAGCTTTGGTATCTTTGTAAAAACCTGATTTTTTTGAGGTAAATAGTATTTATGGCTACAGAAATTAAATGTCCTAACTGTGCCCATGTTTTTCCGATGGAAGAAGCCATGGCCGAAGATTACAAGAAAGAGCTACGGGAGCAGATGAATGCTTTCAAGAAAAAAAATGAACAAGAATTTCAGCAGAAGCTGGCAACCCTAGAAACAGAGAAGCAACAACAACAGAAAGCTTTTGATTTAAAATTAGCAGCAGAGAAAAACAAATTAAAAGATGATTTAGAAGGGAATCTTCGTAAATCAATCAGTGCTGATTTTGAGAATAAATTAAGGCTTTTAGATGATAATAATAAAGAGAACGAGGAGAAACTAAAACAAGCCCGCCAAAAAGAGTTGGAATATATGCAGATGGCTAATGAGTTTAAGCGTAAACAGGAAGAGCTGGATTTAGAAATTCAGCGCCGTTTAACCGAAGAGCGTGAAAAGCTAGCTATTGATATCCGTAATATTGAAAACCAACGTTTACAACAAGCAGAACTTGATTTTAAACTTAAGCTGGCCGAAAAAGATAAACAACTGGAAGATCAGAAAAAGCTTGCTGAAGAAATGAAGCGCAAGGCTGAACAGGGGAGTATGCAATTGCAGGGTGAGGTTCAAGAGTTGATTTTGGAAGAGTTATTACGGAGTAATTTTCCATTCGATTTAATTGAAGAAGTAGGCAAGGGGGTTCGAGGAGCAGACTGCGTTCAGTTGGTGCGTAACCAATTTGGACAAGAATGTGGCAAAATCATTTACGAAAGTAAAAGAACCAAAGATTTTGGTGGCGATTGGATTGAGAAACTAAAGAAAGACATGCGCAGCATGGGGGTTGATGTTGCCGTTATTGTTAGTCAATGTTATCCGAAAGGAATGACGAGTTTCGGTCAGCGGGATGGTGTTTGGATCTGCTCGTTTGAAGAAGTAAATGCGGTAGCCTATGTTTTACGTGATGGAATTTTGCGCTTAGCTTCAGCAATGAAATCGCAGGAAAACCGCGGTGATAAAATGCACATGCTTTATGATTATTTAACGGGAGCAGAATTTTCTGAACAATGGAAAGCCATTCGTGAAGGTTTTATGAGCATGAAATTGTCTATCCAACGCGAACGTGATGCGATGGAGCGTTTATGGAAAGCCCGTGAGAAACAACTGGAAAAAGTTTTATTAAATGCAACTCACATCCGGGGTTCGATTGAAGGCATAGCTGGTAGCGACAGCATACAATTAAGCTTAACCGAAGATGACGATGAAACCTTGTTATTGGATTAAGGATTCGTGCCATTAAAATGAAAAGTCTTCACCCTGAATTTATTTCAGGGTCTTCACACTAAGTGAGACTGAAATGAATTCAGCATGATGGTAAATTAAATACAATTATTAAAAAATTATAGAAAGTGAATAAAAACAACATTAACAAGGCCCTTAACCTCTCCAAACTATTGCTGCTTTTTAGCTTTTGGCTATTTTCCGGGAACGTTTCCGGACAGGAATTAAAATCGCCGGATGCAAACCTTATCGCTAATTTTTCCTTAGCTGATGGTGGTATACCAAGCTATAGCCTTAAATATAAAGGTAAGGATGTAATTAAAACCAGTAAGCTTGGACTTGAGCTTAAGGACGGCAAAAATCTAATAAGTGGTTTTACAATCAGCGATACTAAAACAAGCACTTTTAACGAAACCTGGAAACCAGTTTGGGGCGAAGTGAAAGAAATTGTAAACCACTACAATGAACTGGCAGTAACTTTAACGCAGAAGGAAACTAATCGTTTCATTATTGTTCGTTTGCGTTTGTTTAATGATGGTTTAGGATTCAGGTATGAATTTCCGGAACAGAAAAACCTGGATTATTTCGTAATCAAGGAAGAAAAAACACAGTTTGCTTTGGCAGGTGATCATAAGGCTTTTTGGTTACCAGGTGATTACGATACGCAGGAATATAGTACGGTAACATCTAACTTATCAGAAGTTCGTAGTAAAATGAAGGCTGCGGTAACACCTAATGCCTCACAAACTACCTTTTCGCCAACAGGTTTACAAACGCCTTTAATGATGAAAAGTAAAGATGGTTTGTATATCAATATCCACGAGGCCGCATTAATTAATTATTCTTTGATGTCGCTTAATCTGGATGATAAAAACATGGTTTTGGAACCATGGTTAACGCCTGATGCAGTAGGCGATAAAGGCTATATGCAGGCACCTTGCTTATCACCGTGGAGAACCATTATTGTAAGCGACAAAGCTGGCGATATTTTAACTTCAAAATTAACTTATAACCTTAATGAACCAACAAAGTTTAAAGATGTATCATGGATTAAACCCACAAAATACGTTGGTGTTTGGTGGGAAATGATTACCGGAAAAAGTACCTGGGCTTATAATGATTTAACGAGTGTTCAGTTGGGTGTAACCGATTATTCAAAAACAAAGCCAAATGGTAAACATGCCGCTAATACTGCTCATGTGAAAGAATATATCGATTTCGCAGCTAAGAATGGTCTGGATGCCGTTTTGGTTGAAGGTTGGAACGAAGGTTGGGAAGATTGGTTTGGTAAAACCAAGGATTATGTTTTCGATTTCGTAGCCCCTTATCCTGATTTTGATGTTCAGGAATTACATCGCTATGCAGCCAGCAAAGGCATAAAAATGATTATGCACCATGAAACTTCTTCATCGGTACGTAATTACGAAAGGCACCTTGATACCGCTTATAAATTTATGAAAGCAAATGGTTATGATGCTGTTAAGAGTGGCTATGTGGGTAATATGATCCCTCGTGGAGAACATCATTATGGACAATGGTTAAACAACCATTATTTATATGCCATTCAAAAAGCAGCTGATTATAAAATTATGGTAAACGCTCATGAAGCCGTTCGTCCGACAGGTTTAGCACGCACTTACCCGAACTTAATCGGTAACGAATCTGCCCGTGGAACAGAGTATGAAGCTTTTGGTGGAAATAATGCTGATCATACCACTATTTTACCTTTTACTCGTTTAATAGGCGGTCCTATGGATTATACGCCGGGTATTTTTGAAACAAAAGTTTCCGCTTATAATCCTGAAAATAATTCTTTTGTACACAGTACGCTTGCCCGTCAATTGGCACTTTATGTTACTATGTATAGTCCGCTGCAAATGGCTGCAGATTTACCTGAAACTTATAATAAATATATGGATGCTTTCCAGTTTATAAAAGACGTAGCTGTTGATTGGGATGACACTAAAGTGTTAGAAGCAGAGCCTGGAGATTATATCACTTTCGCCCGTAAGGTAAAAGGTAAGGATAACTGGTTTGTTGGTCGCACCAATGATGAGGAAGCAAGAACTTCAAAAATCGATTTAAGTTTCCTTGATGCTGGTAGAAAATATACGGCTACGATTTATGCTGATGCTAAGGATGCACACTATGAGAAAAACCCTAAGGCTTATACCATTCGCAAGATGGAGGTTACCAGTAAGACAAAATTAACGCTTAACTGTGCACCTGGTGGTGGTTATGCGATCAGCATCATAGCAAAATAATATTTCATCCCGCAGATTAAGCTAGTTTCACAGATTTCTAATATGGTGTAAAAAAA
>NZ_JAVTSJ010000008.1:0-267867 GCF_032678405.1 Pedobacter aquatilis | reverse complement strand
CCTTATGCATGCCATGGAAAGGCAATGGGCTTAGCTTGTGTAATACCGGAAGACTAGACTAACAATAATGTTCAAAGTATCAAAGTTCAAGCCTTAATTTTGTTGAGGAACCACCAACTAACAGGCCGTGCGACAGCACCCTTTCCATGAAAAAATGATTCGTTAGATTTCTTTAACTAATTATATACATCATTTATAATTTCCAGCATCCGCTCAGCACTTTTTTTAAGGGTTAAATTCTCCATAATATATGCCCTGGGATTATACTCACCATTATTCAATGACTGCAGAAAATATTCAATCTTAATATTAAAATCGTCAAAATCTAAAAATGTTAATCCACATCTGTGATCAAAGAACGGAACTGTTGAGGTTTCGATCACCGCATCATTCCATATGAACCTATTTGGATCTCTGCAAAAACCTGGGTTCCAGGCTAGAATTGGAATATCCATTGACATGGCTTCACAACATGCAAAACCTTGAGTTTCGTGTTCACAAATAAAGATGACGGCTTTACTTTGTTTCAATAACCTGATATAATCAGTTTCTAAATACGCCCCATATTTTATCTCACAATAAGAAAGATTAGCCTGATCTAATTTAGCTATAATGGGTTTTTTTAAGGTAATTTCCTGGTTTTCATTGTCCCACCTTATCTTGTTGTAAACTAAAAAATCATATTTCTTTTCGATATTGTTTGCTGGTATCCATTTCTCGGTATCGACCCCTGCGGGCCATTCAGCACATTTATCATGGCCATAATATTTTATATATAAATTATTGGCCCACATACAATGTTGGAGGTATACTGCTACGGGGTAATCGTTAAATAGTTCAGGCCATTCTGAAGGATGAGTTATTAAACCAATGCCGGCAATAATCTTATTTGGTTTATTATAGCTTTTTAGTAAATCCTTACCCTGGTATAATTCATCCCCAAGCACGATTACGGCGTCTTCTGGCTTAATTTTATTGAAAGAAAGATTTTTAGTGTACTTTATTCCCAAAGCATCAAAGCCTTTACAAAGATTTAAGTAAACTTTTTCTATACCGGTAACTGTTTTTATATTAAACAAGGACTTAATAAATCGCAAAACGTGCTTATCCCCAGGAAAAAACTTGTACCCTACTGGTGCCTTTCGAAAATAAATGTTAATTATTCCAAGATGCATGGCTTTAGCTCCTACATAAAACCAAATATTCAAAATATCGAAATTAAAAAAATGCCTTATAAATACATTTGGATACATAATCAATTGATTTCATTAAGTTTTTTCTGCAAAACATCTGCTATTTCAAAATAATACCCTGAATCGAACATATCATCGTGCCCACTGGATATATTATGAGGGTTTACACCATCCAGTGCATACTTTTTCCATCCTAAATACTTTGGATCATCCAGATAATAAAATTTCTTTGCTACGAACAAGTCTATCTTAACATGATAGGGTTCAACCTTGTAATGATAAAAAGCTTTCGTAATGCGATGGATTGTTTCCACCATATAATCTGGTAAACCGGCCGTACTAAAGCCATTTAATTTTGCAATCTGATTTTTGTAAACTGCTATAAAGTATTCAATATTTTTAGTTGGTTGCTTAATAAAGGATGATATCCTAAACCGTAATTTAAGAAACTGCCTGATAAATTTGAAACCAATTTTTTTTAACAAAGGGTATTGATGAGTGGGAATCTGAATTGCAGTATCGAACATAACTAGCAGCTTAACATCTTTCCCTGCCCTTTTTAACTGCTTCACCATCTCATAGGCAATTACTCCTCCAATGGAGTAGCCTGCGATTGCGTATGGACCATTTGGATTCTGTGTTATAATTTCACTATTGTAGAAACCTGCAATATCTTCTATGGTAGCCAGTGGCTTACCTACATCTTTGGAAAAAACAGCTTGTAGACCATACACTGGTTGGTTTTCGTCCATTACCAGCGCCATTTGTCGAAAATTCAACACATTCAATCCAATTCCATGAATTATATAAAGCGGTACATTACTTCCATTTGGTTTTATCGGAATAAGCGACTTATATTGCTCTATTGCTGTGCCTTCAATCAACAATGCCAGTTGCTTAATTGTTGGGTACTTAAATAAGATGGAAGGCGAAAATCTTTTATTTGTTATTTTTTCAAGTTCAATTTTAGTTTTAACAGCAATCAAGGATGTACCACCAAGATCAAAGAAATTATCATTTACACCAATTTTTTCAATTCCAATATTCTTACCCCATACATCGGCTACTATCTTTTCCATTTCTGTTTCCGGAGCAATATACTCTAAAGCATTACTTTTTATTTCAGGCTTTGGAAGTGCATTGCGATTGACTTTTCCGCTTGGCATAAGCGGCATAGCATCTAAAATAATATAATCTACGGGAACCATGTACTCGGGAAGAACTTTTTTAAGTGCTTCCTTTAATTCAACAATCAGGTATTTAGCATTATTTTTAAGATCATTACGCTCCAATGTTAAATAAGCTATTAATCTCAAATTTGACTTATCATCTGAATGTGTAAGTACCAGTGCATCTTTTATATTACTATTTGCTCTTAAATGAAATTCTATTTCTTCAGTTTCAATTCTATAACCACGAATTTTTATCTGACTATCAATCCGGCCGATAAATTGGATATCACCATTTCTATGCATCTTTACCATGTCGCCGGTTTTGTACATCTTTGCTCCGGGAATAGCTGAGAATTTATCCTTTACGAACTTTTCAGCGGTTAACTCTGGTCTGTTAATATATCCATCAGACACTCCAGCGCCACCAATGTAAAGCTCTCCTTCCACCCCATTCTTTACTTTATCAAGATGTTCATCCAATATATAAATGTGTGTATTACTAATAGGCTTGCCAATGGTGATTAATTCATCCTTGTTACTTAATTTTTTTACAATTGAACAAATTGTCGTTTCAGTAGGACCATACATGTTCCAAACTTCATTACAGCGCTTTAAAAGTTTGTTCGCCAAATCCTTGGTTAATGCTTCTCCACCGCAAAATGCCTTTATAGGCAATTTATTGTTCCAGCCCACTTCCAGCATCATTTGCCAAACATATGGCGTTGCCTGCATTATTGTTATCGACTCATTCGTTAACACTTCTAAAAGCGCCTGACCATCTTTTGAAACGTCCTGATCGATTATAGTTAATTGCGCTCCTGATATTAGTGGCAAATACAATTCTTCCTGAGATATATCGAAAGACATGGTTGTCATACCCAACATATTATCAGAAGGGCCTACTCCAGGGCTTTTCTGCCTATAGGTTAAAAGGTTTAATAAACTTTGCTGTTTAATACCTACACCTTTCGGAACCCCTGTTGAACCCGAGGTGTAAATAATGTACATTAAGCTTTTTTCCGTAGCCACATTTTCTACGTATTCATCAGAGAGTGCAGATAAATCAGCATATATGTCATCAAATATGAGCTTTTTATGACCAGCATAAAGCACAGCATATTTTTGTGAAGTAATCAAAATTTTTGAACCTGTGTCCTTAATTAGGAAATTTACACGTTCTACGGGTAGTTTTGGGTCTATTGGTAAATATGTAGCTCCGGCTTTTAAGAGTGACAATAGACAAACGGACATCTCTATTGACCGATCCATTGCTACGGCAACTACATCATTTTGTTGTATATTATTGATGAATAGAAAGTTTGCTATTCTATTTGAATCCAGATCTAAATCCCTGTAATTAAGCAATTTACCATTATGTTTAATTGCCGTTTTTTCAGGTGTTTTAAGGTATTGTTGATGAATAAGTTTAGGAATTGAAGCATTTTCAAAATGATGTCCTGAGGTAATATCCTCCTTTAGTAATGATGTCATGAAGCGTTCTTTCTCTTATCCGGGACTGATAATCTTTGTAAAATAAGTTACACAATATACGTATAAAAACGCTAAGTGAATTAATTATCAGAAATTAACTAATTGGCCTGGCGCAAAACTTATGAAATTAAAATGTCAAAACTTTATAAGTTAAAAACTTATATTTGAAAAAAAGTAATTATTTGATTTGATATAGCATTCAAATATATTTTATAACCCCTATAACATTCCTCAAAATTGAATATCGATAACGCTCAATCCGACATTATACTCTTTAATCTGAAAGAGATAAGCTCAGGTACTCTCCCACAGGTATATAAATCATATAAAGATGAGCTGGAAAAATTTTCGTCATGGGTAACTGATTTTTTGGCAAAATCGAATATAGAATTAGGAAGAACTGGTGCCGTTTGTCCTTACGTTCAATACTCTCGAGAAAAAAGCTTTTTTAAGGTTGGTATATTTGATCAAATAAATCCAAAAAAAGATTTTATTGTTAACTTGATAAGAAATCTGAAAGAGGTATTTTTAAGTATGGTTGTTGCTAATGAAAAGGACGAGAAATTTAAAGCGATTACTATCCTATTCCCAAACCTTGAAGAAGATGAAGTTTTCGACATTATCGATGGTGTTCAGTTATTACTTAAGCCAGAATTTGTAAAGGAAGGGTTGATGATAGGCCAATTTCATGAGAAATGTGAACAGGGGGGATTAAGAAATTCTCATTTCAGACCTTTACAATCTCCTGTTCCGCTAATTGCCATTCGGAACATGGTAGAAACCGACTGGCCATTTCTAGAAGGTGACCCAGTATTGGAAGCCGCATACAATAATAATTTTGGAAAGATTAACTTTGGTGCTCAAAAAAACTACTAAGTATGCACTCCAAAATCTCATCGATATTAAGTGAAAGACAAATTAACCATAAGGAAATTGCGCACAGTTCTTTTTCAGCGCCTATAAATTCGCCTCTGGATTTTGCAAATGCATTAGCATCTCAAATTGAACGAATTAGTAAGTCAGTATTTCTGCGTTCAAAGAAAAAGGATAAATATGTGATGGCGGTATGTTCCTGCAATAAAAAGTTCGATCTGAAAAAGATAGCTGAACTTGCCGGCATAAACAAGCTTGAGGTTGCTGACAAACAAGACTTAGATGATCTTGTCGGTTATCCCATAACAGGTGTTTCGGCCATTGGGCTAAATCCTGAAATAGCTGTATTAATTGATAAATCCTTGCTCGATTTTGAAACAATTTTAACTGGTTCGGGCGAAATAGCTAAGGAAATAGAAATTAATCCCCAAGATTTAGTAATGATATCAAATGCAACGTTAGGAGACATTTGCGCTTAGAAATCGATCGCAGCACTAAATGTTCATTCTTCGATAGGCGACTAACCAACCAGTAGACAAGTGTAAGTATCATTTACATATTATCATATGTTTCGATAGGCTCAGTAAGACCAATATGTTAAGGGATAAACGCAGCAGGAAGACAGCACCATTGCAAAGCTAATGCAGCAACATGCCGATACGACCATGATTGTTCAGTACTCCAGTACCCCATCCTCAGGCCACCATCATCCCTCCTCTGGTTGGTGGGTCACCAACCAGAGGAGGGGGCTATTCTTCACCGCTTGTTGAGCTTGTTTTGTTTTTTACGCTCTTCTATCTTCTTCAAAGCAATTTCATTTATTTCATTGTTTCGCTGCATTTCCAATTGTGCATCAAAAATATTGTCTTTGCCGAAAGTAAATAAGTTGTCGTGATGGAATTCTAAAGCCCAATTTAGTGATCTATCACGAACAATCTGGTCGAAAGCAGCAAACAAATTGTGCGCATATTTGATTACCATTTTCCATGTTAAAATAAACCCCATATGTGGTTGCATGGCAATAAATACCCATTGGTTAAAGGGAATCCCCAGATTGTACAAGTACTTTTTAATTGTTGCCTGGTCGGCCGTGCTACTGTCAAAACTTGTTATTGTCTTAAAATATTTTTCAGTGCAAGCAATTCCTAGTTGAATATCAAAGTCCCAGAGAAACTTAGCGCCTTGTTCGTTCAGCAAAATAATCTGGTCTTTATGTTCTTCAGAAGTCGGGCTACCATTTTCGTCAGTAAAGATCCAGCTGGCCGTATATTCCTCAAATGGTACAGAAAATTGTTCTAAATTATCAAGGGTTATTTTCATTTTTGTTGGTTTGGAATTTAAATGGATGGCAGGTTTTATGCAGAAGGTTTGGATATTGGCGTTTGGTCGGATTCGGAGCAGTATTTCTCAAGCTACTTATGGTTATTTGGAGTCCAAAAACTTCTACCACCAAGTCCGCAACAAATTATTTTTCTATTTTTCAGAACTTCGTGTAGTCATTTTAAGCTTATGAATAACGTTTTGGGGCTTGGCGAAGTTGGAGCATTTGAAAAACGTCAGTTTGGATTTTGCACAAATGTTCAATAGAATTACTAATGTTGAATTTAGCACATCTGTCCCAATTTTGCCAAACCCTTGTTAGGCGATTGTGCTTTGTTTTTCGTATGTCAAATGATTTGATAAAATACCACTTGGCGTCCTTGCTTTCTTGTCTAAAATTTCAGTATTAGCAAATACTATAAAATTGTCCTTTGCTCTAGATACTGCTACATTTAACATATTTGGTTTATTATCTCTATCAAAAAACATCGTTCCAGAATCTCCTTTTCCATATACCATTGAAAATAATATTATTGGTCTTTCTGCACCTTGTAAGGCGTGAACAGTTCCCAATTTTAATATATCAACATTAAACCCTGCATTTTTCAAAGCGTATCTTAAACTGTTTTTTTGTCCTACAAAAGGAGTTATTATACCAACTGCATTTTCAATTTTTCCATATTTTCCCTCAATAGCAAGTCTGTTTTTTATTAACCAATTTACAATTGCATTAACCTCATTTTGATTATGTCTGCTTGTGTTTGAAGTTGTAGAATTTCCTTCAATATGAATGCAATACATTGGAGGAAATAATAAATCATTTTTAGCTTTTCCTTTAAGTGGAATTAATTGTCCATTATAAGCCAAAACATTGCAGTAATTTATAATTTCATCATAACATCGTCTATGTTCTACTAAAATCACACCTTTTTCTGTAATTCCTTTTTCTTTGAAATTGCAAGCATTTTGAGCCATTTTGATTATGCTTCCTGTAGAAGAAAGAAATCCTTTTGGGTCAAATTCTTTTTCATAAATTAAATCTTCATAATTTTTTATGAGGTCACATTTTTTTAAATTACCAATGTCAATTTTGTTTGTAATATTCCAAACTGGTTCAATTTGTTTAACATCGCCCACAATAACAGCCTGCTTTGCAAGTGAAAAAGTTGCAACGCCCACTTCTGGAGAAACTTGTCCTGCTTCATCCACAATTAACAAATCTATGAAATCAAAAAGTGGAGGAGTGTCAAAAATATTTTTTCCATCTTCACCTTTTTTGAAAAATTTGAATGAACTAAAAAATTTGGGTGCCATATAGAAAGTGCTAACAAAGCAAGGCGTCAGCCTTGCTTGTCTTTGCCACCTGTTCTTTATTGCATCTAACCCTTTTTTACTAAAATTTACGTCTGCTAAATCACTTTCAAGTTTTATTAGATATTCGCCTTCCCAATAATGTAATGCCAATTGAAAGGCTTTGTGTCTATACGAAACATCTAACTCGTCATAAAAACAATTTGGTTCTGAATTGTTTTTGATTTTCAATAATTCAAAATCCCAATATTCCTCTTCCGTTTTGGGTGGATTACCTATTATTGAATTTTTGATTTTCCAATTTTTCCAGTTTATAATTTTTTCAGTTATTGTTTTTGCAAGTTTGATCTTAGAATCTATTTTTTCAAGAATGTTACTTTTTGTAAATAGAAACTCATTTGCCACCTCAATTAATGAATCTCTTAAAATTATTCTAATTTCAGAGGCTCTATTATTCAAAGCAGATTTTAACCCAAAAAAACAAAATAGTTTTCTAAAGAATGGTTCATCATTAAAATATAATATGATTTTTTCTTCAATATTTTTTAGACTCTCATTGTCAGATCCAAAAGAAACTTCATTTAAAATATTATTTGAATAATATTTTTTGGGATTTGAATTTGGAATTAAATACGTTGTCAAAAATATTTTTTCAACTTTAATATAATCGTTCCACTTTACAGAAGCATCTTTAATAATTGATTGAATTTCAATGATTTCTTTTTGTAGTTTTTTAGTAGCGTCTTTTATGTTAAAAATCTGTTTACCAATATATTGTACACTTTTATCTGTGAAAAACGTTTTTGCTTTTTGTAAATAATCATAATTTTCTACTCTATTAAATAAACCTTCGCCATTTTGCTTTTTGTAGTTGATTCCATTTAATTCAGCTTCTGTTTTACCATTTGCAGGTAAGTAAGTTGCATAACCTTCAATTTCAGGCAACCATCTCCCTTGCAGTTTTCCTGTTTTTGTATTTGATTTGGAGAAGCTATCAATGATATTAGTAACTGCTTGATTATTTGTAGAACAAGCAAGTATTATCGGAGCATTATTTCCAATTACAGCACTTTCAACAAATTTGTTTGCAACAATACTTTGCAGTAAAGTTGTTTTTCCTGTTCCTGGAGGTCCATTTACTGCAAAAGCCTTTTTATCAGATTGTAAATAAGTGTATAAGCTCTTTCTTTGTGAAATTGAGATAGGAAAATCGAATCCCATTTGTCCTAAATGCAAAGAATTATTATTAATTAATTCAGGAACACTTAATGGCGTTCTTGAGGCGTCATTTTTTAAATTTATGAATGATTTTAATAATTCAGGGGTGTTCTTTTCTTTAAGTATTTTTTCATAAAGTTGAATTATTCCAATTGCAGCATTTATATCTTCGTCTGGCAATAATATTATTGCATTATTTAAGGTTTCATAACCCTGTATTGAATAGCTTTCAATTTCTTGATTAATTGCTTTCTTAAATACATCTTTTAAGTATTGAATATAATCTAAATAATTAGTGTATTCTTCTTTGCCAATTGCTGTTGCATTATCTATATTTTCTACTGAACTAAATATAAATTCAGTTCTTTCATCAGCAAGAGGTTCTAAATATTTTCTTTGAAAAACAGGAAAAGTTTCTTCGGGTATTTGTAGGTTACCATTTCTGTCAATTTGAGCAAAAAACCAAAATGGGAATTTTGGTTTTTTGTCTTTAAGCATAACTAAATTTTCTGTAGTTGGCTTTATTTTTATTGGAGAAATAACAATTTGAAGTTCGTTTAATAAAATCCAATTTTCACTTTCTTTGTTTGGTATTCCTTTCTTTTTGTTTATTCGGCTTTCTTCAAAGTCTATAAGTTTATTTACTTTTTCCAATTCAGTAATTGATTGACTTTCCATTTTGAAGTTTTCAATTTCAAAATGTTGTAGTTTTTCAATATCAATGTCTGCTTTTAGCGAGTCTGATAGGCTTTTCTTCCAATATGTCAACCATTTTTTATCTTCCATTCTTTATTGTCTGTTATTTTCGGAGGGTTCTCTTAGCATATCGCCTAACGTTTTCTGGCTTTGCGTTCGGGCGGGTTTCGGAGCACAAAGTTTCAATTTATTACTAAAGTTTAATAGAAGCACAAAGCTCCAAATTTGTACGTCACCCCGCCTGACGCAAAACCCGTGTTATAGGGCGTTTTTCTTTGTCCATCTATTGTTTTCATTTCCAAAATTCCCACCATTTTTTCTCGGTTTGCTTGTCCCAAATTGTGTTCTTACTTGCCGAAAATCCTGTTTCTTTGTCTTCTGAAACTGTCACCCAAAGTTTTGATTTTTTTTCGTCTTCGGTTCGTAAGTCTTTATATTCATAATGACCAATTTCGTCTTGCTCACCAGTCAAAATAATTTTCTTTGTTTCAAGCCAATAAATAACTTGTTTAATACATTCTTCAAGTTCGGGTGAAAAACTGTCCAAAAGTTCTTTTTGTTGTTCGCTTGTTAATTCGTCCCAAGTGTCAGCAGTAGTGTTATTTACTCTTGGCACTTCAACCGCAAGTCCAATTCCAAGTCCGAGGTCTTGAAAAAAGTTATAGCCTTTACAATACAAGTCGTAAAACTCCATTAAAACATACGGAAGTCGCTCGGTCTTTTGCTTCGCTTCATTTAGAAGTCCAAGCATTTTGTATGTTTCAAATTCTCCGAGGTCAATATGCTTTTTTAGCAAGTTCCAAAGTTCATATTTTGCCCCGCTTTTCTTAAAATTTAAAGAAATTAAGTCAAGATAGTTGTTAGAGTTCAAATACTTTTCAAGTTCTTTGTCGGCATACAACCACTGTTCAAAGTCGTCAAGTGAAATGTCGCCTTTGATTGTCTTATAAAATATTTCTTTTATGTTTTGTGGTAGTGTCGTCATTTAAAATGCCCTATAACTCCTAAACACACGCAACTCCCTTTCCAAAAAAACTTTAATTCAATGCAAACAAGCAATAATCAAATGATTTTTAGGTTGCGTGTTTCGAATAATTATTACCTGAGTTAAACATTTATAACCGTTTATAATCGGATAAATAAGGAAGAAGTTTGAAGAACGAGAGCGGATATTAGTTTCACTAAAATAGGAAATTATTGGATATAACACCAATACTTAGTCTTTAGGTTCCCAGAGTTCGATTTTATTGCCTTCGGCATCTAGGATATGCACAAACTTGCCGTAATCATAAGTTTCAATTGCATCGAGAATGGTAACTCCTTCTTTCCGGAGTTCGGCAACCAGTGCTTCGAGGTTTTCTACCCTGTAATTAATCATGAATTCCCTGGCCGATGGTTCGAAGTATTTTGTGGATTCTGCAAAAGGTGTCCACTGGGTTTGTGCCTTTACGCTACTGTCGGCTGCCTCGTACCATTCAAAGGTTGCGCCATAGGGATTGGTATCTAAACCAAGGTGCTGCTGGTACCATTCCGTCATTTTTTTGGGATCTTTACATTTAAAGAAAATACCACCAATGCCTGTAACTTTTTTCATGTTTATGTTTGTTTAAAGTATTGAATTGTGATTAACTTCCAGAAAGCACACCGCTATATGTTTAAAAAAAATAGAAGCGCTTTCTTTTCGTTTCATCAGCCGTAATCACTGCATTAACCGGAATTTTGATCAAAATGCTGGTGCCTTTATAGTTTTCGATGATGAAACTGCCTTTTAGTTTTTCGATACGGAGTTTAACATTGGATAAGCCCATAGAATTGATTTTCGTCTTGTTGGGGTCGAAGCCAATCCCATTATCCTTTACATTGTATAAAATTAACCCGTTATTAATCGTGATGCTCAGATGCACGGTTGTGGCTTGCGAATGTTTTAAAGCATTATGTACGATTTCCTTTATTAAAAGGTAATTGTTCCGCCTTACCTGGCTGCTCACCGATCCTTCGGGAATATCATAAGGTAAACTTGCAGTAAAGTTGATATTAGAATGTTCGAACAGTTTTCGCGACTGGCCCTCGATAAAATCGAAAAGGCTTTCCAGGTTATCGCTATCGGCATTGGTACTCCAGATAATCTCATTGATCTTATCAGCAATATCGTTCACCATTACATTGATCTGCCTGATCTCGTCAACATCCTTACGGTTACGGGCAGCCATCTCTGAGAATAATTTAATGGCAGATAATCCGGCACCGATTTCATCATGCATTTCACTGCTGATCCGTTGCCGCTCTGCCGCTATATATTTCTTCTGCTGCATGTATCTGGCTTTGGAATATACCTTTATCCGGGAGTTTTTATACAGGAGGTAAAGCAGCAAAATGCCAAGTACCAAAAATATGACAATTTCAATGGCCCAGCCCTGAAACCATGAAGCTGTTGTTTTTAGCACTGAAGGCTCTTCGGGAGGCAATGAAGCTGCTACTGAATCCTTTAAAAGAACTTCATTTTTTTTTGAAGCCAAAGAATTATCACTTACATTAGCTGTTGGCTTGTTTTTCCTGATTGCCGGATCAGATACTTTCCGGTGTGCCTTGTGAACCTTTTTATCGCCCGCATAGCTTGCCGAAGCATTAACAGAACCACAGGTACAAAAGATGGAAAAAATTAAAATGACTATTTTGATTACAGGCTTTTGAAACATGTGATGTAGAGATGATTGTACGAATATAATATATTTTTTATCTTTTGCTTATCCCTAAATAACTGTAAAAATGATTTCTATATCTATTGTCGAAGATCATGACAACTACCGGAATTCGCTGGTTAAAGCAGTGGAAGAGAATGGCTTATTCAAAATAAACGATGTTTATTCTTCTGCTGAGGAGGCCTTAATCCAGTTACCTTTAAATCCCCCTGATATTGCGGTTGTCGACATTAAGTTAAAATCCATTTCGGGCATTGAATTGATACAAAGGGTAAAACCGAGCCTGGAGTTTACGCAGTTCTTAATGTGCAGCGGTTACCAGAACAATGAATATGTATTTAATGCCTTAAAGGCCGGTGCATCGGGCTACATTGTAAAAGGTTCTTCGGCCATAGAAATACAGAATGCCATTATTGATTTATATAACGGCGGTTCGCCAATGAGCCCTTACATCGCCAGAAAAGTGATTAATTTACTGCATCACAAAAGTGCGGATAATAACGAGTTTGGTCTGAGCAGCCGTGAGCTGGAAGTATTATCATTGCTGAGTGAAGGCCTTTTATACAAAGAGATTTCGGACCGCCTGCAGATCAGCCAGAATACCGTTAAAAACCATTGTAAGAACATATACAAACGCCTGCATGTACAAAACAAGGTAGAGGCCCTGAACAAGTTCAATCAATACAACCTGGGTTCGAACCTGGCAAATTCCTGAGACTTTAAGCCTGATGAGATTATCGCTACACCCTGTCGAGGAGGGTAACGGTTTCATCAAGTGCCTCAATCTTATTTTCACGCTCTTCTGAACCGGGAAAGTCGTACACCTTCTTCAGTAATTTTGCCGGATTGCCCGCCATCACCGAATGATCGGAAACGCTTTTGGTTACCACAGCTCCAGCTCCGATTACCACATTATTACCGATTTCTACCTGCCCTATTATAATAGCATTTACACCGATATCAACATTATCACCGATCCTGGGTGAATTGCTGTAAGAATTATCAACGAGCTTTTTTCTTCCGATGGTTGTTAACTGCCTCAGGGTACAGTTTGCACCGATAACGGTTCCACTGTCGATTGATGTTCCCCTGCATCCTTCGAGTCGCAGTCCGGGGGCAATGGATGCACCGGTGCTGATCTGTATGCCGCTAAGCCATTCGATAAACACTTTATATAAAATAAGGTACCAGAAAAAAAGTATGGTTAAAAGGGGTCTACTCCTGCTCCATACGGCCATCCGGAATAAAACCATAACACACCTGCCAGGCATGTTAGCGCTGTTTACCTTCCAATCCTGAAAAACAGGATAGTAAACCTGATTATTCGACAGATTGCTCATCATGTGCGGGGCTAAAAAAATTGGTTAGTTGCATGAATATAAGTTTGGGACGATCATTCATTAAAATACCAGGCACTTAACCTAATATATTTAATAAAAGTAACTTATTTCCATGATGGTTTATATAGCCCTTAAAGGCCATGATTCAGGCATCTTCACCATTCCATACATCATCATCTGCATGGCTGATTTCGTCATGACTGCCTTTAAAATCGATGAATTCTTCGTGGTGGTAGTTTCTTTCAGGGTTTTCGGGTAAATCGCTGTCGTGATCTACCGTTTTCCTTAAATGTTCCGGTTTTTTTACCTCGGGGAGATCATCATGAATAACGGACGGTTTAAGGATTCTCTTGCCGGGATTATTTTGTGCTTCCATAATTATTTCATTAGGGTTTATGGTTAACAAATTTAAGTTAATCCTGTTTTAGGGGGAGGAAAGATAATTGGGTTTTCCCGCGGATTAGGCAGAGGAGGAAAGATGTATGCATGATGCAAAAGGGGTTTTCCCGCGGATTACGCGGATGAGCGCAGAAGAGAAAAGCGTGCATGATGCAAAAGGATTGCTCCCGCAGATTACGCGGATATACGCAGATTGGGAAAAATTATACGTGGTGTAAAAAAGGTTTTCCTGCGGAGGAATGCAGAGGAGGAAAATGCAGAGATTAGGGTTATAAATTAAAACTGGTTGGTGAGGGTACCAACCAGTTGGAAAGATTTTTAATAATTTCCTGTTACGCCAACTTCGAGGCCACGGAGTTCGGCAAGGCCTCTTAAACGGCCTATTGCTGAATAGCCCGGGTTGGTTTGTTTTGCCAGGTCGTCGAGCATCTGGTGGCCGTGGTCAGGACGGAAAGGGATCGATTTATCCCTCAATGCATTTTCTTCTGAAATTGCCTTCATGATTTCGTACATGTTTACGTCGCCACCCAAATGGTCGGCTTCATAGAAACTGCCGTCTTCATCTTTGGTTACATTACGCAGGTGCGCAAAATAAACGCGTTCTTTTACGGCATGAAATATTTCCAGGCCATTGTTGTCTACTCCGGCTCCCAGGGAACCTGTGCAGAAACAAACACCATTAAAGGGTTTATCTACATTTTTAAGGATGTAGTTAAAATCGTCGATGGTACTGGCGATTCTCGGTAAACCTAAAATCGGGTATGGCGGATCGTCGGGGTGAATGGTCATTTTTATGCCTTCACTTTCGCAAACGTCGGCAATTGATGAAAGGAAATAAACCAGGTTTTCGCGTAGGCCATTAAAGCCAATTGCGGCATATTCGTTGATGCTGTTGCGCAGGGTTTCCAGTTCGATTTCTTTTTCGTTCGGGATACCCATTAAAACGTTAATCCGTAAATCATCAAGCTGCTGCTGGTTTAGGGTTGCAAATTTAGCTTCTGCACGCTCCAGTACCGAATGCGGATAATCTGCCGCTGCACCTTCTCTTTTCAGGATGTGAAGATCGAATACTGCGAGGTCGATCCAGTTGAAATATAAAGCTTTGGAGCCGTCGGTCATTTCCAGGTCCAGCTGGGTACGAGTCCAGTCGAGCACAGGCATAAAGTTGTAGCACACGATCCTGATCCCACACTGTGCCAGGTTCTTTAAAGATGTTTTATAGTTTTCGATATATTGACCGGCATCAGCCCTTCTGGTTTTGATGGCTTCGTGTACGGGTACACTTTCCACTACCGACCAGGTAAGGCCTGTGGCTTCAATGATTGCTTTTCTTTCCAGGATATCTTCAACCGGCCAGATTTCGCCATGCGGAATATGGTGTAAGGCTGTTACGATGCCTGTTGCACCCGCCTGCTTTACATCCTGCAGGCTTACCGGATCGTTGGGTCCGTACCAACGCCATGTTTGTTCTAATTTTTTATATTTAGTTTCCATAAATTATACGCCTGAAAAGGCACAAAAGCCTCCATCGACTGTTAAGTTTTCTCCGTTTACAAATTTCGAGGCATCGCTCAGCAAATAAATCAATGCACCGATAAGTTCCTCGGGATTACCAAAGCGCTTATAAGGTGTTTTTGAAATAATGGCGTTACCCCTCGCCGTTAAGCTACCATCGGTATTGGTTAATAATGCCCTGTTCTGGTTGGTAATGAAAAAACCGGGTACTATGGCATTCATCCTTATTTTATCGCCATAACGATTGGCCAGTTCTACAGCCATCCATTTGGTATAGCTATCGATCGCAGATTTAGCAAGCGAATAGCCCAAAACCCTTGTAATGGCCTGCGAAGCAGAAACGGAAGAAATATTCACAATGCTCCCGCCCTGCCGGGCTATTTCCTTTCCAAAAACCTGGGTTGGCAGTATGGTACCGAAAAGGTTTAAATCGAAAGCCTGTTTCAATGCCTGAATATTAAGGTCGAATACACCTTTATCGGGCTGAACTACTGCTTCGGCTACATTTCCGCCTGCTGCATTAACCAGTGCATCTACCCTGCCAAATTCGGCAATTACTCTTTCATTGGCTGCCATGAGTGCGGGTTCATCGAGTACATTGGCAATTATGAAAATAGCCTTCCCGCCATTCCTGTTTACTTCTGCTGCCCTTTGGCTGGCAATTTCTTCGTTCCTGCCCGATATAACCACACTGGCACCTGCGGAAGCGATTCCATTAACGAAGGCTTCGCCAAGCACACCTGTAGCACCCGTTACAACAATTACTTTATCCTGTAACGAGAATAAATCCAATCCTTTATTCATCACTACTTATTCTATAACTAATGTGGTTATTGAATGTGGCATGCTCGTGGTTGTTGCTGCCTGTCCTTTAATCCATAGGCTGTATTTCAGGCTATCATCAGACTGGTTCATTACCACAACAGCTATTTTACCATCGGTATTCATAAATGCCGTTGTTTGCAGTTTATCGCGGCTGGAAGCGGTTCCTATTCTTTTTGCCCCCGGACGAATAAACTTCGAAAAGTGGCCCATATAGTAGAAAGCGTTGGTGTAGATTAACTTATCACTTTTTGTATCGGCATGTACCGGTGCAAAGCAGAAGTTACCTACGTGATTAGGTCCACCGTTTTCATCTAAAAGGATGTTCCAGTCGGTCCAGGCTGCTGTACCGCTGTTAAAGTCGTTGATTAAAGAGTAACCGTAGCGTTCGCCTAATGTCCAGTCGTCTAATTTCGTTACATCATATTTTTCTTTACAACCTTCGGTAAAGATCAATGCTTTATCCGGGTATGCCTCATGTGTTTGTTTTACATTGCCAAACTGCATCTGGCTACCTGTCCAGGTTTCGTACCAGTGGAACCCAATTCCCCAGACATATTTTGCGGCATCCTTATCGTTCAGAATGGTACTTGCCCTTTGGAAAATCTGATCGCGGTTATGGTCCCATGCAATTAACTTTTTGCTTGCCAGACCTGATTTTTGCAGGGTTGGCCCTAAGAAGTTTTTGATGAAATCGCGTTCTTCTTCAGCTGTGTACAGGCACGATTCCCATTTTTGCTTCGCCATGGGTTCATTCTGTACGCTCAGCCCCCAGATAGGCATGCCCATTGATTCGTAGGTTTTGATAAACTTTACATAGTGGTTTGCCCAGCTCTGGCGATATGCAGGAAGCAAATGTCCGCCACCCAGTAAACTGTTATTATCTTTCATCCATGCCGGTGGCGACCAAGGGCTTACAAACAGTGTTAATTTACCGCCTGCAGCTTTAATAGCGTCTTTAATCAAAGGAATTTTATACTGCTCATCATGCGCAACGCTGAATGTTTTCAGCTCCTTGTCGTTATCCTTAACATAGGTATAGCTTCCGCTGGAGAAATCGCAGCTGGCAATATTGGTACGTGCCAGGGTATAACCAATGCCACTGGTGGGGTTATAATATTTTTCCATCAGCTCGTCTTGGTTCTTCCTGGAAAGCCTGGCAAATGTTTCTGCTGATGCATCAGTTAAAGCGCCACCAATACCCACCAGTGTCTGGTATTTTATGGTAGGATCGACAAAAACGCAAGGTTCTGTTTCAAATGGTTGCTTATTTTCCGTAAAATTTAAGGTTTCAGTTCTGCGGATTCTGTAATCAGAATTTTGAGCTGTAACGTATACCGAAACTTTTTTATTTGTGGTGGTATAGTTTTGAGCAGGTTTTGCAACTGGTTTTGTCGCTTTTTTTAATTGTGCTCCTGCTGTAAAAGCTGTTGCTAAAATTAAAAGCAGGCTTAGATTTTGTTTCATTATTTTGGCTCGTTTATGATATAGGGTTTGATTACAATAATATAAAAATAATAGGCGCAATGCTATTTTAAAGTCTTATTAATTTGGTTTAACAAATAGTCTTTTGGATCTGAGGCATACTCCCAGAACATTACGCCGGCCATATTATTTTTCAGTACATACTTACATTTTTCCTTAACCGATTCTTCGTCATCGTAAGTCATGTACTCTTTGGTTGTTGCATTAAAAATATAAGGTGCTTTGGCATCCTTGTCTCGAAAGGCCACAAAGCCGTTTTTATTCACCAGGCTATCTTTAATAAAGGTATAACCTTTTCCATACCTGCCGGTTAATACGGAATCGCCTAAACCATTCATTGCATTGGCTTTTAAGGTAAAAGCCCTGCTGTAAAAGGCAATGCCCATGACGAGTTTATCTGCAGGTACACCAGCTGCCACATATTCCCTGAAGCTTTTATCGCCGCTATGGGTACCGGGAAACTGCTTTGAATCGTAAAGATTGGTGTGGTGACCGGCAACCGCCCCATTTGAAAAATCGTAGGTCATCAGGTTTACATAATCCAGGTATTGTTGTGCCTGCCCCATTTCTGTATGGTTGAGAAAATTGGTAAAGCCACCAACCGCAATGGTAAGCAGCTTTTTTTCTTTTGTTGTTTTCTCCAGTGTATCAAGCGCCAGCCTCACTTCTCTGAGCATCAGGGTAAAGTTCTGTTTATCCTCCGGGCGGTAAATATTGCCTTCTTCTCCCGGAATACCCGGATATTCCCAGTCGATGTCGACACCATCAAGCTTATACTTCTGGATAATCTGAACGGCACTGCCTGCAAAAGCCTTTCTTGAAGTATCAGAAAGTGCGGCGTCGGAGAAATTCTCGCTCCATGACCAGCCACCTATCGATATTAGTATTTTAAGCCCGGGATTTTGCTGCTTTAACTTATTCAGGTTATTCAGGTTTACGGTATCCGTTGCTTCACGCTGTAAAAATGCCCTGTTATTTTTAACGTTTACAAAAGCATAGTTGATGTGGGTAAGCTTTTTAGGGTCTAAACGACTTAAATCAGCCAGCCCCTTGTAGCCGCCGACATATCCGATCACCACCTTTGCGGGCTTTAATTTATCGGCTCGCATGGCTGTAAATGCTGTTACGGCAATTAAAAGCAGCAGTGCGCTTAAAATCTTCAGGCGCTTCATCGTTATTTGTTTTTGCTTCTTAATAATGCTTCAAGATAGTAATAATCGGCATAATTAATCGGTACATCTATTTCAGATTTAGCCGGACGATGCCCTGTGCTGTGTTCCAATATAAAACCATAATTATCGCCTAGTTTGCTGGTATATTTTGTGCTCAATGCGTATAAAATCTTATCGGCTGCTGCCTTGTATTTTTTACCCTCCTTGCTATAGCCGGCAAGCTCATAAAGCGCCGAAGCGGTAATGGCTGCCGCAGAAGCATCCCTGGATACATCAGGAATCTTCGGGTCGTTATAATCCCAGTATGGAATACCATCAGCAGGGGTTATTTTAGAGCTTAAGATAAAATTTGCAACACCATCTGCCTGAGCAAGATAAGATTTATTTTTAGTTTCACGGTAACACATGGTAAAGCCATATAATGCCCAGGCCTGTCCACGTGCCCAGGCCGACTCATTCGCATAGCCCTGTGCCGTAACTTTCTGTAAAATATTACCCCTGGTTGTGGTATCATAATCAATTACATGATAAGAACTAAAGTCGGGACGGAAATGATTTTTAATGGTGTTATCGGCATGTGAAATGGCAATCTTGTAGAAAGAAGAATCGCCTGTAAACTTTGTTGCTTCGAAAAGCAGTTCGAGGTTCATCATATTATCGATAATTACCGGGTATTTCCATTTATCGCCGTTATGGTCCCATGATTTTATTACACCAGCAGTTTTATTGAAGCGTGTAGACAATGATTTCGCCGCCTGGATAATCACCGCCCGATAGGCTGTGTCTTTAGTGATTTTATAGCCGTTTCCGAAAGGGCAATACACCATAAAGCCCAAATCGTGCGTCCCTTTGTTGTATTGTTCTTTTTTAATGTCTTCGGTATATTTCTTAGCAAGATCGAGCCATTTCCTGTCTTTAGTATATTCATAAAAATACCACAGCTCGGCTGGAAAGAAACCGCTTGTCCAGTCTTTTGAAACCACCATTTTAAACTGACCGTTTTCGACTGTTCTTGGTGATACCAGATTGGGTTTTATTTTCCGGGCGGAATCTACGTTCTTTACCAGAACATCAGTTTGTTTTGCTGCAGCTGAAAATGCTTTCGCCACATCAGTCTTTTGCGCCTTAACGGCAGTAAATGACAAAGACAATAAGAGCGCTACGTTAATTTTGGATTTCATATTATAACCAGATTAAGGGATTACGGATTGGAAGATTTCTTATTACCTCTTCTACCTGAGGTTTGTGATCTAATTTTTTCCAGGTGTTGTACCAGCTTTGTTCGTTAAATGCATTGGCACCGAAGAGCAGAAAGGGCTGTGCCACGGGCCAGTTATCCCAATACATTACATCGGGTGCTAATGTCCATTTGCTTTTATCTGCAATGAAAGGGTATAAAAAGGAAATTCCCTTGCGTATGGATTTACCATCACCAGTTTGAAAATCCCAGAGGTTTTCTTTTGGAGAAGATAAAATCTGGCAAAGCATGGTCATGGCATCCAGGTTGAAAATGGAATATCCATAAGGCTTTGTACGGGCCATTTCGAGTGGAAAACTCCCATCTACAGCCATTTGATTGGGCAGTAAATTGGTTTTGTAATTCGTTCTGATCGAATCGAGCATATTTTCATCGCCATAAAGACGGGCAAATGACGCCACCTGCATTGCCCAACAGGTAGCATGGTTGTTTTTAACAGTTTTTTCCTGAATACCGGGCTTCGAGGTATTTAACCAAAGGGTATAATCGGCAAACCATTTCTTCACGGCTTTAAGTGTTGCCTTATCAAAGGCTTTGGCATTTTCCATTACCAGGGTTCCTTGTGCCACTTCCATCAGGTGAATGGTATCGATAATTCCATAATTGCGGCCGGTGAACCTTCCTTTTACGGCTTGTGCATATAGCAGATTCGGGTTCATTAAGGTTTCCTGATTAACGAACCAGGCCTTTAAATGGATCAATGCCTGTTTAACATATTTTTCATCGCCAGTGATTTTATAGGCAGATGCCAAGGCACCAATAATTTTACTAAAACGTACCATTGCCTTGCGGTGTTCGAGAAAGTTATCGGGGTTTGTCATACCATCGCGGTTAATGTATGGCCCTTCGGGGTTCTGTGGATCAGGCCAAAAATAATCGGCTTCAGAGAAAAAATCATGTTTGCCACCGGCACTGCGGGGCGAGCTGGCTGCTGTAACCGTTACGGGTTGCTGTGTCATTGCCCATGAGGCTTCTGCCAGCACCTGTTTTTTGAGTACTTCAGTAGCTTCTTTTTTCAGATCGGCCTTCTTTCCTGCCCTGATGCTTGTAAATGCCATACCTGAAGTATAAATAAATACAAGTAATGCTAATGCTTTAATTTTCTTCATGTTATAATGTTGTAAATACTGTAGGTAAACCTGCTGACTTAACTGAAACAACACTCTTACCCTTGTTTAAATTTAAGCTGATGATTGCCCGGCCATTGTATGCCTGAACCTTGCGTGAGCCGGAAGAAGTCCCCCTGTTGTCTATCAGTTTTCCATCGCCGGTTAAGCCAAAATCAATCCAGTTAACAGCATCGAGGCATTGTACACCATCCTTATCATACAGTTTAACTTCTACTGTTGCCACATCGCCTTGCTGAGCGATTTTCTTCAGTTCCATTTTTACAGGCTTTGTCCATTTTTCGGTCTGGTAATTAAATTTAAGCTCATCCGTAACTGTTTGTTTTCCCTTCCTTGCGATCACTTTAACCGTATTTTCTCCTTTCAGAAAGGGTAAGTTCCAGTGCAAACCTGCAGCAGGGTAATCCTGGCTGTTCCGCTTTTTTGTACCATATGATTTACCATTGAGGAAGATTTCGGCCTCCGTACAGTTTGAATAAACCTTTACCATTTTCTCTTCACCTTCATCGCCCCAGCGCACCGGCCAGGTATGGCCATATATATGAACCATCGGCTTGTCTGTCCAGTAAGATTGAAATACATAGTAAGCCTCTTTCTTTGTCAGATCCCTTTCTACTACACCTTTCTGGTTCATGTACGGTATTGGGTTGTCAGGCCGAACAGGCGTTGAGAAATCTTTAAAAGGCCAGTAGGCAGTGCCACTTAACCAGGGCATGGTTTCCTGTTCCTTTAAATGCCAGTCGATGAGGTTTGCGATGTAAGACTCACTCCAGTCGCCATCCTTAGAGATTCTTGCCGCTCCACCATAAAGCGAAGCATCACCTGCCCTTTCATCTGTTGCGCCACCCGTTTTAATTTTGCTTAATGCCTTGTCGGGATTTTCTGAATGGCGTAAAGCATGGCTGTCGCCACCCCATTCTACATGAAGAAAGCGTTTTACCTTCTTAAATTCATCCGCAGAGGCCTGTTTATAATCAGTATAGGCACCACGGTACCAGCCCGCCCAGATGGACGGAGAGTAAACGTCTACAATATCGCTGCAAAAGTCGCAACGCCTGATGGCGGTATACCTTGAAGCATCGAGGCGGTGTGATTCATCGTTCAGTTCTTTCATGAAAGTCCTGATTTTCTCTTTATCAAATTCAGGGAAGTCTCCCGGCCAGTCGTTTTCATTCCCTAATCCCCATATCATAATGGAAGGATGGTTGTAATGCTGCTCGATCATGTTTTTAAGCATGGTACGTGCCTGGTTTTTATAAAGCTCGCCACCTAAGCCACCCCTGCACCAGGGAATTTCCTCCCAGACCAGGATACCAAGGCTATCGCAAAGATTAAGTACAATACGCGACTGCTGGTAATGACCGAGGCGGATAAAGTTTACGCCCATATCCTTCATCATGACCATTTCCTGGCGGATGAGGTCTTCTGTCATCGCCGCGGCAAGGCCTGCATGATCTTCATGGCGGTGCGTACCGCGAAGCAGTAAACGTTTACCATTCAGTTTAAAATGCCCTTTTTCAACAAAATTTATATGACGAAAACCTATTTTTTCTTCTCCCTTGTCGCTACTTTCAGCGGAAGTGATTTCATATTGCAATGTATATTGAGCAGGTTTATCTGTTGACCAAAGTATTGGTTTTTTAATCTCTATATCCCACAGTTGCAAATCTTCAGATGATTCAAATTTTTTAAACGTTTCACTCACCATTTTTCCCTTGGGATCAAGCAGTTTTAGCCGAAAACTACCTCCACCATAATGATTAGGGTTATATAAGCGGGCTTTCACATTCAGTTTACCGAATTTGCCGAGCGAATCAACCTCTGCTTTAGCAAATATTTTATCTACTGATAATGCCGGTGCATAAACTAAATTCAGGTAACGGTAAATACCGCCGTAAACATTGAAATCAGATAAATCAGAAGGAATCATCTCCAGGTCTCTGCTGTTATCTGTCCGTATTGATACGGGAACTTTTCCTTTAAACTGCTTACTGAAGGCTTCAGTCTTTTTAAAGGCCGCTACGGCGTCGGTGATATCAACCGTCCATTCGTCGTAACCACCGGTATGGCTTCCAACCTTAGTTGTGTAAACATATACTTCGGTTTTTTGTCCGGCACCTTCAAAACGCAGCAATGTCCGGCCTTTCTGATAAGGATTTGAAATGGCCAACTGTGTGCGGTACCATGCTGGTCCCTGGTAATAATTTACATCAGGATCTACAGCATCTTCAGCATTTACACAATGAGGAAGTTTAACCTGCTGCCACAGGGGAACCGCTTCAGGATTGCCCAAGCCTACCGGACGAACTGCTTCCCAGATGCCACCTAAATCCTGTTTTAAAAATTCCCAGTTATTATTTAACCTAATACTTTGCTGTGAAGAGGCTAAAAAACTGATCAACAATAACTTTATGAAAACAATATAACTTTTCTTATTAAACATGTTATTCTACTATTATACTCGCAAACGGAGTTTCTTTTTCTCTAAATAAGCTACGATAACAATCACTAAAGCGGCTATAAAAAACGATCTGATTATTCCACCAAGCCCGCTACTCAACACATGAGGAAACCTGAAATGCAGCAGGCTAAAAACTGAATAGAGGAAATACGGAATGAGGTAGCAGGTAAGCGTACTGGTACCTGCGGGTTTAATAAACCTGAATAAATCTTTTTTCTGCCTGGCATCAATAAGGTAAACAAGCAGGCCGAAAGCTAAAATGGTAATACCCATGCAAATGAATACCCATGCAGGGGTGGCATAAATTTTCGAGATACCGCCGGCAAAGGGACGGATAACCGTTCCAAAACAGATGGCCACTACAGCTGACAGACTTAGCACTATCCAAAAGACAATGGCTTTATTTCGGCTGATCAGATAGCTATACCCTTCCGCAATTAAAACACCACCCAAAAGCAGCGTTATTGATGAAGCATCACCTATTAGGGGGATCTGAACTTTAAGCAAACCCATATGCAGGGTAACGTTTAAGGCGGCAAAAACAACAAAGGCTATTCCAAGCAAGATCAGGCTTCTTTTAGTGACCAAATAAACAAAAGCCGTTACCAGATAAGCCCAGCCAATAATACCCAGAATTCCCCACCAGTGCGGTTTCAATCCTTCGGGATGATCAACCGTGCCGCCCTTGTAAAGAAAGGCCAGGATAAGCAATAAGATTATACCAGCGGAAATCAGTACGTTCTGCCTGATTTTGGCAAGTGTTTCCGGGTAATCAAGCCAGATCAGAAAAAATGCGAGGGTAAGCAAAATGGTATAAACCGCGTAGGGCAATAAAGCCATGGCCTCATTATAGTTTTCGAGGTTAACCTGAAAAAAGCCCACTATAATTAATGCTAAGCTCCTTAAAAGAATATACCAGGAAATGGCGACGAATGATTTCCCTTTATTAATTCTGCTTTTAATGGCGAATGGCAGGGATAAACCTACGATGAACAGGAAAGCCGGAAAGATAATATCGGAGAATCCCATTCCATCAACATTTGCCTCGGTGTGTTTTATCCATTGGGGAATATTTGAAACACCGGCTACATCATTAACAAAGATCATCAGGAACATGGTCAGTGCCCTTAATGTATCAATAGATAAAATACGTGCCGGTAATTGCTTCATTTTAAAACTAGTATATCTTTCTTAACTGTATTGCATTTAAAACAGGTTTACCTTCGATGGCATTAAAATCAACGGCAATTCCTTTACCTCCGAGAACCGTAAGTCTTGTCTTTTTCATCACGGCACGTGTATAGCCAAAATCAGTTGCGAGGTTTAGCTTTTGCAAAAACGGCACACCATTTATTGCTACATCAAAAACACGTTGCTCAACAAGCTCCTTTTTATGGTTATTATCCAGGTTATAGGCAAGGGCTTCTTTGGTATCGCCACCTACCAGTTCGGCAAAGTGCAGCGTAAGTTCATATACGCCATCGGGCACATCGAATTTGAATTGCTTTATGCCTACCTGCTGGGTCTGGTAAACAGGGTCGTTATCCGTTCCAAGGATATTTTTATCACTTCCGTATAAAATCCTGTTGTTGGTTCCCCTGTAAGGTTCGCCACCTGTCCAGCCCCACGAACCTGCTTTATAGGCCTGATCAGGCAGCCAAAGCTGTTGTTCTTTTTCATCAATATAATAGCGTTTTGAACCTAAAAGGATATTGATGTTTTTAAAAGGAATGTTATCCGTAAAGCTAAAAGGCTGTAGTTGAAAATTAATGGCTGCATGATCAGTAAGTGCACCTGAAACAACAGTCAGCTGGTTTTCACCTTCGGCGAAGGGTACTTTCCAATCACAAACATGGTCGACAGCATTTTTAATTCCCAGGCTCCTGCCATTCAGAAATAATTCGGCGGTTTGCTGATTAGTTGCTACCTGGATATTCTGGGTGCTCGCTACTGTAGCGGAATCGGCAATCCCACTGCGCTGGTTCCACTGTGCCGACATGATTTTGAGGTAAGGTTTAGCTGAAAGGTAGGCCTGGTAAAGAAAATAGGTATCTTTTGGTTGACGGCCAATCGTTAGCAACCCTTTATTATTAATATGCGGCATGGTTTCCTCACGGGTTTCAGAATTGAAATCGGCCAGGTTCCAGGCCATTCCCCCAGCTACAAAAGGCCGTTCGAGCATCGCATTTAAATAGGTCTGGTGAAATTTAACGGCATATTCTACACTCTTATCGAAGCGTAGTGGTTCTGCGGTGCGAATTCGCGGGTCAGCATCTGCACCGTATTCGGTAACCATGAAAGGCTTATCGGGCAGTTCTTTATGATGGCGGTCTAAAAACTTCGCAAAATCAGCAGGAACGCCAGAATACCAGCCTGAATATAAATTCCAGCCAACAATCATCGGGATTTTCGTTAAACCCACCTTGTTGTAAATATCCCATGCACCATGATTTACTAACATTGTGTAACGTGATGGATCTTCTTTCCGGGTTAAATCATCGAGCTTTTGGGCAAGCTCACGGATATGTTCGTAATATACCTGCTGGCGGGGTTTATCATTGCTAAACTTCGGGCGCAACAGAATTTCGTTCATATAAGCCCAGATGATGATACTCGGGTGATTAAAATTCTGCCTGATCATCTCTGTTTGCATTTCGAGGCAATTAGCCGTAAATGCATCGCTTTCGGTGATGGTATTTACCACAGGAATCTCAACTGAAGCCAGTATACCGAGCCTGTCGCAGGCTTCCAGAATCATGGGGTCCTGCGGGTAATGTGCTACCCTCAAAAAGTTAGCCCCCATTTGTTTGAGCAGTTCTATATCTTTAACCTGCAGGGCATCTGGCACAGCGTTTCCAAGCCCTTCATAGTCCTGATGGCGACTGGCACCAATAATTTTAAGGGCTTTACCATTCAGGAAAAAGCCTTTTTCAGCATCAAACTTAAACCACCTAAAACCTAAGGGATTAGTCACCTGATCGATAAGGGCCTTGGTTTTAACATCAACTATTTTGGCTACCAGTTTGTACAGGTAAGGTCTTTCAGGCGACCAAAGTTCGGGTTGTTTGATTGATTTAAAATCCTGAATAACCGACTTACTTTCGCCCGGAGCCAGGTTTAGCGGGGTCACCTGCGAAGCCACTATCTTCCCCTCAGCATTTAATAGGGTAGTTTGAATTTGAACCTTTCTCTGGCTTGCCGCATTATTATCTATTAAACTCCGAACGGAAACACTAGCTGAGGCGGCTGAAACCTCGGGGGTAGTGATGTAAATACCTGAACTTCCCTTATCTTTTTTAGAGAAATGCAATGGCTCGGTTATCAGCAAGCTTACATTCCTGTATATACCACCAAAGAAGGTAAAATCGGCTGTTAAAGGTGGAATGTCTTCATTAAAGCGGTTGTTTACCTTAACTTCTACCACATCGTTTTTGTAATTTAAAAACTTTGTAAGGGGAACAACAAAACTGGTGTAACTACCTAAGTGTTTCGCTGCCGGTTGTCCGTTTATTAGAACTTCAGTTTCCTGAGCTACACCATTAAAAACCAGGTATATCTCCTTCCCTTTTGCTGACTCATTTAAACTAAGGTTTCGTTTATAAATCCCCAATCCACGGTAATAACCAGGCACATCATCCAAAACATCGACTGCATTCCAGGTATGTGGTAAATTTACCTGTTCAGTGGCACCTTGTTCTTTATGAAATGTCCATCCATCGTTCAAACTGATATTACTACCATTTTGTGCGAAGGTGTTATTGGTTAAGAAATTTGCCAAAACCAGCAAAAAAGTAATCCGTTTTAAAAAAGTTAATTGGCTCATTGGTTTATTGGTTCACTGGTTCATTAGTCATTAGTCATTAGTTCATTTGTAACTGCAAACTGGTAACTGGTAATTGGTTCACTGGTAGCTGCAGACCGGAAACTGATTATTTGGTTAATTGGTTAACTGGTTCATTAGTCATTAGTTCACTGGTAACTGCAGACCGGCAACTGGTTAACTGGTTAACTGGTTAACTGGTTCATTGGTCATTGGTTCATTGGTAACTGCAGACCGGCAACTGGTTATTTGGTTAATTGGTTAATTGGTTAACTGGTTCATTGGTCATTAGTTCATTAGTCACTAGTTCATTAGTCATTAGTTCATTGATAATTGCGAACAGAAACTGCTTAATTCGTTAGTGAGAAATCCTTTTCGAGCTTAATATTATCGGATGCTGTTCCAATCATCAGTTTAAAATCGCCTGCTTCGGCACCCCATTTAAGTTGCTGATTATAGAATGAAAGTTTCTCTTTATCAATTGTAAAGCTGATGTTTTTTGTTTCACCGGCTTTTAGCATCACTTTTTTAAAGTCTTTAAGTTCTTTTACAGGGCGAACTACTGATGCAAACTTATCCTGCAGGTAAAGCTGCACTACTTCTTCACCATCATATTTCCCGGTGTTTTTCAGCTTAAAAGTTACCGATATCTTATCGGCCATTCCCATCTGGGTTTTATTCAGGTTAAGATCGCTGTAATCGAAAGTGGTATAGCTCAGTCCGTGTCCGAAAGCAAATCGCGGGCTGTTTGGTGAATCAAGATAAGCTGATTTATAGTTTCTGTCTTTATCACTTCTTGAAGGCCGTCCGGTACTTAAGTAATTGTAATATAAGGGAATCTGGCCTTCATCACGAGGAAAAGTAATGGGTAGTTTACCTGCAGGGTTATAATCGCCAAATAAGACATTGGCCATTGCATTTCCGGCCTCACTGCCCAACCACCAGGTGTACATGATCGCCGGTACGTTATCGGCTGTCCAGTTAAAAATTAAAGGACGCCCCGCCATTACTAAAACCACTACGGGTTTACCTGTAGCATGAACGGCTTTAATCAGGTCTTCCTGAACCCCAGGAATGTGAATATTTGTTTTGCTCTTTGCTTCACCGCTCATATCAAAAGCTTCGCCTGCAGCAATGATTACCACATCTGCCTGTTTTGCTACGGCTACGGCTTCAGCAAAACCTGTTTTGGATGAATCGGAAATTTCACAGCCTTTTGCGTAAAGCAGCTCCGTTTTATTTCCAACCTTATTTTTTAAGCCCTCGTACAGGGAAACGAGTTTATCGTTTTCCCAGGCAATTGACCAAAAGCCCTGCATATCTTTTTCTGATTTTGCCAGCGGCCCGATTACAGCAATTTTCTTCAGGTCTTTGCTTAAGGGCAAAGTTTGTTTTTCATTTTTAAGCAATACGATGCTTTTCTCTGCCATTTTCAAAGCTGCTGTTCTGTTTTCCGGCGAGTTTAATTCTTTCTGCTCACGGGCAACATTACTGAAACGATAAGGATCGTCGAAAAGGCCCATTTCAAATTTCTTACGGAGGATTCTTCTTACCGCATCATCGATTAAGGCTAGAGGAACTTTTTTATCGGCCACCAGTTTGGCGAGCGAAGGCAGGTAGCTTCTGCTTTCCATGTCCATATCACTGCCGGCCTTAATGGCCAGTTCAGCTGCCTGGGCTTTATCTTTTGCATAACCGTGTGCAATCATCTCACCTATCGAACCCCAGTCGCTTACCACAAAGCCGGTATATTTCCATTGCCCTTTTAAGATATCGCGTTGCAGATAGGCATTTCCGGTTGCAGGAATGCCGTTTAGGGTGTTAAAAGAATTCATGAAGGTAGCGGCTCCTGCGTCGAGTGCGGCTTTAAAAGGCGGCAGGTAGGTTTCCCATAGCGTATGTTCGCTCATATCAACTGTATTGTAATCGCGGCCTGCCACTGCAGCGCCATAGGCGGCAAAATGTTTTGCACAAGCCATTATTGCATCAAGTTCACCTAAGCCTTTTCCCTGAAAGCCTTTTACGCGGGCCTTTGCAATCTGCGAGCCAAGGTAAGTATCCTCACCGGCACCTTCCATTACCCTTCCCCAGCGTGGATCGCGGGCGATATCGACCATGGGTGCAAATGTCCAGTGAACGCCTGAAGCTGCCGTTTCCCTTGCGGCAACATGTGCAGCATTTTCCATTTCGGCCAAGTCCCAACTTGCAGCTTCTGCTAAAGGAATAGGGAAAGTTACCCGATAGCCGTGTATTACATCAAGCCCAAAAAGTAACGGGATTTTCATCCGCGATTGCATGGCTGCCTGCTGTACTTCGCGGGTTTCCTTTGCACCTTTTACGTTAAGCAGCGAACCTAACTTACCATCGCTTACATCTTTTAATTTATTGGGGTTATTTGTAATCGGCCCGGTGGCATCCCCTCCGGTATACTGATTAAGCTGGCCAATTTTTTCATCAAGGGTCATCAGTTTCAAAACTGAATCTACCTTTTTCTCTATCTTTTTATCCTGTGCAAAGGCGGATGAAAAAGACAATGCAATAATTAAAGCGGATGATAAGTGTTTTTTCATGTTGTTATTTATTTAACGCCATCTAAAATAGCCTGGTAAGCTGCTTTTCGTTTATACTGGTTATCAAATGGCAATGGCCAATCGGGGCGGTTATAGTTTGATGGAATCCAGCTGTCGGCATCCGTTACATTCCATTGCGTAATGCCGTATTGCTGGGCTTTGGGCAGGGCATTATATGCTTTAACAATGGCTTTATATTTAGCGGCCTGTTGTTCGGCCAATGCCGGTGTATAAGTTAATGACGGGTTATTATCGGGATTAAGGGCAATATCTATCTCGGAGATATGTATCTTTAAGCCCGTCGCCGCTGCTGTTGAAATCGCCGTGGCAAGGTTGGCATCGGCCTGGGTTACCCGGGTATGCATCTGCAAACCAATACCATCAACCGGGATACCTTCACTTTTTAAATCGTTAACCAGGTTTAAAATTGCCGTACGCTTTGTAGGGCCGTATTCATGACCGTAATCATTGTAAAAAAGCAATGCATCAGGATCGGCTTCATGCGCATACCGGAAAGCCCTGCCAATATAATCAACACCGAGCTTCTGTACCCAAATGCTGTTTCTTATCGTCCCATCATCGTTAATGGCTTCGTTAACCACGTCCCAGGAGCTAACCTTGCCCTTAAAATGGCCAACAACGGTTTGGATATGATTTTTTAACAAGTTTTCCCATTCGGCTGTAGTGCCCTGAAAGTTATTGACCCAATCGGGTAAAGATTTATACCAGTTGAGCGTGTGCCCGTGAATACGCATACCATTGGCCTTCGCCAGATCGACAAGGTAATCGGCATCGCTCCAGGTGTAAGTATCTTTGGCCGGATGAAGCGCAGCGAATTTCATTGCGTTTTCGGCAGTTATGCTGTTAAACTCTTTAATAACCAGGTTACGATAATCAGTATTATTCTTCATCAGCGAAACATTAACTGCTGCCCCCATTTTAAAAGGCATATTTTTCTGCAACGTGGTTTCGTCTGTTGCAGCATCTACCTTTAAGGGTGTTATGCCTGTGCTTTTTTCTTTGGCACAGGATATCCCCAATAGGGCCAGCGGAATGATTAGTCTCGCTAAAAAACTGATTTTCGTAACTCTTAGCATGGTTATTTATACTTTGCCTGCATCTGGTCGTAAAAGTCTTTAAGCACATAATATGCTTTCTTTTTCTTGCCTGTTTCGCTGATTAAGCCTTTACGGTTCCAGAAATTCTGATAAATAGGATGCTGCCTTCTCGGTGAGCGGAAGTCGGTTAAAATCCATGGAGTCATTCCGCGGAGGGCACCGATTTTGGTGAGCATGGTAATCTGGTTTTTATACAGTGCTTCCTGGTACTCTTCACTCCAGCGGGTGTTTTCATCAGCATGGAAACCGCCCAGGGCATCACCCCCAAATTCGGTTATCACTACAGGTTTGGTGTATTTAATATTAAATGTGTATTTGGTAATTTCTGAGGGATTACCACCCCAATACCAGCCTGCATACTCATTAAAACTTACCAGATCGATCTTCTCGCCAAGCGGATCGTTTAAAATAATCGAATTACCATCACGGTGAACTTCAAGCGCTGCTGCCACCAAACGCGTATCATCCAAAGAACGGGCCGTTTCTGCCAGGTTACTCATGAAGCTTAAGCGGGCGTCACTTAATGGCGTTTCGTTACCAATAGACCAAACGATAACACTGGCCCTGTTTTTATCACGAACAATTAAATCGGTTAACTGCTGTTTTGCATTGGCATAAGTTGCAGGGTTTGTCCAGCTAATTGTCCAGTAAACAGGTACTTCTGCCCATACCAGTAAGCCCATTTCATCGGCCAGGCGGATCATTTCTTCATTGTGTGGATAATGTGCCAGGCGAACGTAATTACAATTCATGTCTTTTGCCCATTGCAGCATCATGCGCATATCGCCTTCCGAGCGCAAACGGCCTTTTAGAAGCGGGTTTTCATCATGAATAGAGATTCCCCTTAAAAAAACAGATTTACCGTTAAGCAGGATACTGTCGCCGTTTACCTGTATTGTTCTGAAACCAATCTTATCGCTAATATTTTCTTTATCTGTTTTAATGTTAACGCCATAAAGCTTAGGGTTTTCAGGCGACCAGAAGGTTAAATTGTTCCAGGTAAATTCATCGTTTATTTTACCCTCGTTATCGGTTTTATATTTCTTTTCGAGCTTAAGTTCAGGCACACTGAGCGTTACTTCCTGGTTTGGTGTCGCATCGGCCAGCTTAACGGAAAAGTTTAAAAGGTTATTATTTCCCTTAACCAGCTGAAGTTTATAATCGCTGATGAAGTGTTCAGGAAATTCGGCCAGAAAAACATCGCGGGTAATGCCGCCATAATTCCACCAATCGGTATTTACCGTAGGGATTTCATCCTGTTTCCTGATATTATCTACTTTCAGGATCAATGCGTTATCACCTGCTTTAATCAGGTTGGTAACATCGAACTGGAAAGGTGTAAAGCCACCTTTATGCACGCCCAATTTCTTACCGTTCAGATAAACATGTACCTCATAGTTTACTGCGCCGAAATAAACGTAGTATTTCTTTCCTTTTTCGGGCTTGGCATCAAATTTCCGGCGTAGCCAGATATTCCCCTCATATAGTTCAAGTTTCTCTGACTGGGAGTTCCAGTCGCCGGGAACATTCATCTGAGGAGAATAATCAAAATTATATTCAATCAGTTCAGATTTATCTTTCTGTACTTTATCATCATAATAACCACCGGTTCCCGATTTTGACTGATCAAAAGGATCGTGCCTGTAATCGTAGTAGCCGTTTTCATAAGGATCGACAATGTAATTCCATTTACCGTTAAGGCTTTGAATCTTTCTGCCCTGAATGTTTTGTATTGAGCTAACCTGTGCGTAACTAACTGATGTAAAGAGCAATAAAAAGATTAAAAATACTTTAAAGGATGATTTCAGCATGGTATAAATATTTTAATGGTAAATAATTGTTCTATCAAAACTAACAATTATTTAACGGACGGTTAAATACCGTCCGTTTTAAATTTTGAACAAGGCCTGGATTAATAGCCTGGGTTTTGTCCTAAGTTTGGTGCTTTGTTTAATTCATTCTGTGAAATCGGGTATAAGTAATTTCTGGCGACGAATACCCTGTTTTCGACTGTGAACGGCGTATAAGTAAATACACCAGGCGACACCAAAGTAATTCTCATGCCGGTAACGGGCTTATTAAATGTGGCTTCGCCTTCTTTCCACCTGCGTACATCGTAAAAGCGGTGTTCTTCAAAACATAGCTCTACCCTACGCTCGTTACGGATTCTTTTTCTTAATTCGGCCTGTGTAGGTGCCACATAAGCATTGGCTGTTGCATTTGTTGTTTGTAATGCCGGCATCTGTACACCTGTCCTGTTTCTGATTAAATTTAATACCCTTAAAATTTCGACCTGGGCCGCAGCACCTTGGGCCTCATTTAAAGCCTCAGCATAATTTAAAAGGACTTCGGCATACCTGAAAAATATCCATGGGCGACGAACATTTGTTGTTGTAGGCCCCCAGGCAGCTGCCTCACTTAAGTATTTCCTTAAATAATAACCGGTTTTTGTTGCATTGATGTTTAGGTTCAAACCATCCTTTCCGCCAACATAGGTATCAACGGTTTTACTTTTGAAAGTAGCGCCATTGTAGATAATTGCGAAGTTTAAGCGTGGATCGCGATCGGCATAAGGCGTCGTTGCCACATATTTTGATGCAGGGTCAGTAATCAGCCTACCTGTACTTTTAACTTCAAAGGCATCAACAAGTTCCTGAGTAGGGTTTGTACGTCCATTTGCAGCGTCATAGCTAATTGGTGCATTATTCTGCTCAATTGAATTGGTATTGAGTGTAGATGTCGCGAAAATGGTTTCTACGTTGAATGCACCGTTATTCCACAACCAGATATTCGGGTAAGATGTGTAAATACTATGTTTCCCGGTATCCATTAATCTTTTAGCTGCATCTGCAGCAGCCTGCCACTTTGTAATATCGTTTGAAGCATTGTATTGCGGACTTGCAGCATATAAAAGCAAGCGTGCCTTAAGTGCCATGGCAGCTGTTTGTGTAGCCCTGCCCCTGTTTGCCACACTCCATTCGGTTGGGGATAAGGGCAATCTTGTAATTGCATCTTCGCAATCCTTTGAAATCTGATCGACACATTGCTGAAAAGTATTTCTTGGTAAATCAAGGTTATCGTTAACAGTAAGCGTACGGGTGACAATTGGGTAGCTACCATAGCGTTTAAGCAATTCGAACTGAAAGAAGGCCCTTAAAAAGAATGCCTGTCCCTTTAATCTGTCAACCTGTGCTGCATAAGTCTGGTTGGCAGCAACGTTTGCCGGTAAAACTTCATCGAGCGGAATGACAGCGCTTCCGTCAATGTTTTCGAGGAACATATTTGCTTTGCGTATGCCTGCATACATGTCTGCCCAAACCTCATCGAAGGGTTTGGCGGGGCTCCATGTTCCATTTGTTAAAATCGCTACCGATGAGTTTTGATTAGAATTAACCGCTTCATCAGCACCAGAAGCAAACAGTGCTCCTCCTCCATCAACATTATACCTGTCGTTAAGCACAGCATAAACGTTATTTAAGAAGTTCCGGGCATAATCGGGGTTTGCCCAAAGCTGTGCCTGCGTAACATCATTTCCGCCACTAAAAGATCCATCCTGAAGAAAGCCATCTTTTTTACATCCTGCTACCTGCAAGGCAATCATAGCAAGTATTAGATAAAATATATTTTTTTTCATGTTATTATCTTTTAAAATTTCAAGTTCAATCCAAAGGAATAAATCTTCATGTATGGATAAGATGAATTATATCCTGATTCGGGTAGTTCCGTATCTATGTTTAAGTCGCCAAGCTTATCAAAGGTTAGAAGGTTTAAGCCACTTACATAAAAGCGTAGCTGCGAAATCTTTAACTTTTTGATGAATGAAGGCGATAAGGAATAACCCAACTCAACATTCTTAAGGCGGATATAATCGCCTGAGCGAATCCAGAAATCTGAAAAGGCCGTATTATTTCCCCTATCGGTTAAGAGCAAACGCGGGTATGCAGCACCTGGGTTATCAGGCGTCCACCTGTTCACGCTAAACTGGTTCAAGTAGCCATTATTTGCACTACCTGCATTAACCAGAGGCTGAATACTTATTGAGCGGCCGCTTGTTCCCTGAAACAGGAAATTTAAATCGAAGTTTTTTACAGCTACTGATGCACCGAAGCCGAAAAAAGCCTTAGGTACAAAGTTAAAGTCAGTTCTTACTCTGTCTAAATCGTTAATTACGCCATCACCATTCTGGTCTACATACTTAATGTCGCCGGGTTTAACATCCCTTGATAACAACTGTGTAGGTGATGCATTGATTTGTGCCTGACTTTGAAAGATACCATCAGAAACCAGCATTAAATTTGTGTACACCGGATTGGTTGTGGCCGTTGCAGCCGTGGTAATCACACTTGAAATCGGGCGGCCCAATGCTTTCTGATAAGCCGGTAAGTTAGCTGCTTCATTAACAGCAAGGATCTTACTTACATTATAGGTATAGTTGCCAAAAACATTAAGATTTACTTCGCCAATCTTTTTATTGTAATTAATACCTGTTTCAAAGCCCCTGTATTCAGCTTCACCTTCGTTAACAAAGATTAAACTCTGGCCCAATGTGCTTGGTAGTAAAGAACCTGTTGTTAAATCCTTTCTGTCTTCGTAAAAGTAATCGGCACTAAGCGACAGTGATTGTTTCAACATTTTAGCATCAAAGCCGATACTTGTTTTATAAGCCTTTTCCCAGGTTAAGTATGGATTTGCCAAAGCCAGCTGCGCTGTACCACCCACACCGGTAAATGAAGTACCAAAGGTATAACCCGTTGTACTGCGGCTAAAGAAATCGTTGAATGCAAATCTTCGGGCCGAACCAATGGCGTCATTACCCACAAGGCCATAAGAGCCTCTGATTTTTAAGAAATCGAGCCATTTGGATGAGCCTTTCATGAAGTTCTCGTCGGATATGATCCATCCGGCTGAAGCCGCAGGAAAGAAACCGTATCTCCTGCCTGGTGCAAAATTTTCAGAACCTGAATAACCTGCAGTTAAATCAAGGTAGTAGCGCTGAACAAAACCGTAAGATAAACGGTTAGACCAGCCTTCTCTCCTTACATCAAGATTCCCGAAAGAAGACAGGTTTGCCCTTGACACCCTTGTTGAGAATTTAATGTCGTGCTGGCCAAATGTTCTGTTATAATCCAAGCCTGCCCAGAACTCACTCTTTTTAACATTGCCTGAAAATGCATTCCCCTGGTAATTTGCTTTGGTTGCCGTGCCATAAGTAGTGTAAACACCATTTGCACCTAGTTCTGACGTTGAGTAAGTTTCAGAAAAACCTGAACGATATAATCCTGCAATATCATAAGCATAGAAAACCTCAGCCGAAAGACCTTTCAGGATACCATCCATTTTCTGGCGTGCACTGATCGTGGCCATCATGTTACGCATAAGGTCGGTACTTGCCCCTCTGGCCTGTAACATTGCCAATGGGTTACTTTGTGTAAAAATAGATGTACCGCCATAAGAACCATTTGGATTTAATATCGGAAAAGCATTAGCTGGTGTAGCATAAACGGCATTCAAGAAAGTGCTGGTACCCGCATTTGGAAAAGTAAGGTTGGTAATCCTTCCGCCAATATCGAGTGCAACATCTAAGTTTTTATTTACGTGTAAATCGATGTTGGTACGCAGGTTGTAACGGTTAAAATCGGTATTTGCATCGTAAGTCTGGTTATTCCCTCCTTTGTAAAAACCACCTTGCTGATAAGCACTTAATAAAGTATAATATTTGATGAATGCATTTCCACCGGTTACTGAAGCTACATAGCGTTGTGTTGGTGCCACCTGTTTAGTGAAATCCCTCACAAAATTATTATTTGGATATTTTATCGGATCGGAGCCATCCTGGTAAGCCTGCAATGCAGCCTGGTTATATACTGCAGTACCACCGCTGTTTAATGAAGCCTCGTTATAAAGTGTTGCATAAGTATAAGCATCCAAAGGTTTGGTCACCTGTAAAGGTGCCTGTAAGCCTGCCTGGGCATCAAAAGTAACCTTAGTACTGGTTGCACTGCCTCTTTTAGTTTTAACATAAATTACGCCATTTGCTCCGTACATTCCGTACCATGCCAAAGTAGCTGCATCTTTTAAAACGCTCACACTCTCAATTTCCCCTAAATCCATGGCGGTAAAATCACGTTCAATACCATCTACAAGAATTAAAGGTTCCTGGTTGCTGTTGTAAGATGAGCGTCCTCTTACCAGAAAACTGGATACATCATAACCTGGTTGCTGAGAACCACTTGGATATACTGCTAATCCCGGAAGCCTGCCAGTAAAAACATTTGTTAATGATGAAGAAGGAATCTGAGGCAGGTTTTCAGTTGTTATGGTACTGATGGTTGCCGTTACTTCCCTCCGTTTTCTTACTCCAAAAGGGATGTATACGTTATCGTCATCGCCAGCATAAATTAATGCTTTGTTTAATATCACATCGCCTCTTGTAACTTCGATAGCAGGTTTAAGAATGGTTCTATAGCCCAGGAAACGAAAAACCAGCACATCGCTTGTGGTTGTTTCGATTGTGAAGCTTCCGTTCGCATCTGTTGTTACCGATTTGTTTGTTTTGTCTTCCTGTATTGTAATCATTACCCCAGGAACAGGTTTTTTATCCTGATCGACCACTTTGCCGGTAACGGTTAAACCTTCATCCGGCTTTTGCCCATATGCATTCAGCATGCCTGCCAGAATGAATAGTAAACAAATAATATATTTTGATTTTATAAATTTCATATTGAAAAATCTTTTAGCGTTATCCTAATTACTAACTATTCCCAGCCTGGGTTTTGCAACAGCACGCCCTTACTTTTATAAATTTCGGCTCTTGGAATCGGGTAAAGATTCTGGGTTTCGGACCAAGTTTTCTGAAAGGTTGAGGTTAAAACGAATGGTGTATAGGTAAAACTTCCATTTGCATTTTTAACCACATCCATTCCTTTCATTGGTACAGCAATGGCCTGTGCGCCAATTTTCCAGCGCATAATGTCGTACCATCTGTGGTCTTCGAAAGCAAGTTCGATGGCACGTTCGTGTCTGATTGCCGCACGCATTTCATCCTGATTCATCCCGGCTTTTAATCCATATAAATTATCGGCACCTGCCTGAATCCCTGCACGGGCCCTGATTTTAACCAGCTGTTCGTAAACAGACTGATCAGGACCAACGGCTTCATTCTGCGCTTCGGCATAGTTTAGCATCATTTCAGCATAGCGGAAATAGATATAGTTTAACAAGGTTGTACTTCCGCCAACGGTCCTGTAAACTTCTGGCCAGTATTTTTTGCAGTAGTAACGTGTTGCGGTATAGGTAATCGTCGGGTTGTAATCCTTGCCATAACTTACTCTACCCTGTGCATCAACAGCTGACCACATTTCTATTTTCCCACCCTGCCACGGCCTGTCGTTGTAAATGATATTATCGTAAAAACGAGGCTCTCTATTATCGTAAGGCTTTTGCGGATTGTAGCCCGATGTTGGATCGGTAATTGGTTTGCCATTTGCCATATCGTACATATCAACATGGTTTTGTGTAGGGTTCATTTGTCCCTGTGCACCACCCGAACCCGGTGACATTGAGAAATCCTGCATCATTTCGCCAGCTAAAGGTGTATTTCCTTTAATCCGGATCATTATATATTCAGGAGAAGAAGGCAAGTTTAATAAATCGGTATAAGAAGTCTGCAACTGGTATCTACCATCCATTAAAACTTTAGCTGCATCAGCAGCTGCCTGCCACTTTGTTTTATCGTTTGAAGGATTGTTTAAAGGGCTGGCCGCATACAATAACACCCTCGCTTTTAAGGCCTGTGCCGCACCAATTGTGGGGCGTCCGTAATTTGATGGGCCATAAGCAGCATCATCGCCAAGTTTTGTAATGGCAATATTTAAATCGTTAATTATAAACTGAGTAACCTCAGCATAGGTTTTCCGTGGTAAATTAATATCGTCATTTACGCCATAAACCTTATCTACAATCGGTACGCCTCCGAATCGCTTTGTTAATTCGAAATACGATAGCGCCCGTAAAAAACGCATTTCTCCTTCAACACGTGTAGCATCAAAAATAGGTACGGATGCATTTGGCGATGGTGGTACTTCGGCAATCCTCGCCAGCATTTTATTGTGGATGGCAATACCTGCATACATCAGTTTCCAGACACCATAGATATCATTCAATGAGGGGCCGTTAGAATGGTCGTGATATAAACCCCTGTTTAAGGAAGTTACCGATCCCTCTGAGTTACCGGAAACCGCTTCATCAGATGCCTGTGCAGTGCAACCGCGGTGGTCGTTAAAGCGAACATATTTTGTTATTACGTAATTGTAAGCATTATCTGCAAACCTTGCTGCCAGGGCTGGATCGGCAAAAATTTCATCTTCGCTAATCGCAACCCCTGGTGTACGTTCCAGGTAATCCTTTTTACAAGAAACTGTGAACAGGGTTAAAAGAATGATTGCTGTAAATATTTTATAGTTTTTCATTTTCTTAGAATTGAACATTTAAACCAATATTGTAAACCTTTGATGTTGGGTACAGCGCCTGTAAAGGGAATGCCGTGTTAATGGTATTCACGTTTTCAGGATCGACATAGAACCTGTATTTAGTCCATGTGTAAAGGTTCTGTCCCTGTAAAAAGAGCCTTATATTGGCTAGTTTTAAAGCTGAAGACCATTTTTTAGGGAAATTCCATGCGAACTCTACGTTTCTTATTTTAAGGTATGCAGAGTTTTGCAAGGTAAAATCGTTTAAAGCATAGTTTAAAGATGCGGTTCCTCTTGCATGCAAGGCAGGCCAGTCGGCGTTTGCTGCGTTTGCAGGTGTCCAGGCGTTAAGCATGAAATCGTACATCTGTTGTCCGTTATTTTGCTCGTTAAGGATTACGTTAGAGCTTACATGGGCTACTCCCTGAAACAATGCCGATAATGTAAAACCCTTGTAAATGATACGCGGACTAAAACTGTACACATACTCAGGGGTGTTGGTATAACCAATGGCATCCTGATCTAAACTGGTGATTACGCCATCGCCATCTAAATCTTTAAATTTTAAATCTCCAGGGATTGGGTTATAACCCTGTAATTTTGGTGAAGCGGCAATATCTGCTGCCGACTGGAAGAAACCGTCTGTTTTGTACCCGAAAAACTGGCCAACACTTGTTCCCTTTCTTGCTGCAGAAAATGGTAATCCATCAGGTTCATCGTTCTCCAGAATTTTATTCTTCGCATAACTTATTTGTGCATTAAGCCCTACCGTTACACTTCCAATTTGTTTCTGATAATCAAGCTCCACCTCGTAACCTTTATTGTAAACTACTCCTTTATTCAGGTTCGGATAACTATGACCAAATAATGCCAAACCGCTTAGTGGAGTTGTTAAAATATCTCTTCTGGTTTCATCAAAGAAGTCGACCGTTAATTTTAAGTTATCTTTCAGCATTCGTGCCTCGAAACCAATATTACGTTTGGTACCGGTTTCCCACGTTACCGCCTGGTTACCTAAAGCATTAATAGAAGCACCAAAAAACTGTGGATCACTAATCCATAATGTAGGATAACTGGTTATTGAATTCGGGTTTCCAAATGGTGCCGCCTGCGCACTTCCCGCAAGGTTTGTAGAATAATTGGTCAGGAATAAGAACCTGTCGTTCGATATCCTGTCGTTACCTACTAATCCGTAACTTCCACGTATTTTAAAATAAGTTAAGATGTTATTCTTTTTCCAGAAAGGCTCGTTGGTTAAGGTCCATCCTGCTGATACAGCGGGAAAGAAACCATAACGAAGGCCTTGAGCAAAGTTTTCAGAACCGTTATAAGAAGCATTGAATTCTGCAAAATATCGTTCATCGTAATTATATGTTACCCTGCTTGCAATACCTTGCGATGCTCTTGGCGGAGCTGTGAAAGCAGTTGTACCCGTTGATTTGATTAACTGGCGGGTTGCTAATAAAAGGGCGCTCACATTGTGCTTTCTGAAATTCCGATTGTAATCGAAACCTGTTTGCAGGTTCATGTTTGTACTGCCTTCGGTAACACCGCCGTCCTGGACAGCCCCTAAAGGCTCGTCACGGTTACGCGTGTCAGTAGAAAGTGTAGCCTGCCCTGTTGTTGGATTATAAACATATGCTGCCCAGTTAGCATTCCTTCTTTCAATATTGTTATAGTAAGAATCGTAGCCAAAAACTGTTTTAAAACCTAATCCTTTGGTAATGAAATCTAATTTATAATTGAGGTTGAATGTACTCTCTATCGTGTTGTTTTCGTCGTTACGTGTTCCGAAACGAGTTAATACCGCATAGGGATTCCAGATATTTGTGCCGATGTTCGGGTTGGCCGTAATTCTTCCATCGGGCAAAGTAACCGGGTAAGCGTAAGCGGGAACCTGCAGAATACGCGAAATCATACCTTCAATGGTATCATAAGAGAAAGCTGACGAAGACCTTAAGCCTGCAGGCTGATATCTGTTGGCAAAACGACCACCAAGTTTAATACCAACTGTAAAATCCTTGTTTAAAGTTAAATCTACGTTCGAACGAAAATTATAGCGGTTATAATTAGGTACCGTGTTTATGCCGTAAGGCGATTCGAACTTTTTGAAAATACCATCCTGGAAAGCGTAACCTGCCGAAACAAAGTATTTAGCAACTTTAGTTCCTCCGTTAATATTAACATTATGCTGCGTTTGAGAATAATATTTTTTTGTAAGATAATCGAACCACTGTACATCAGGAAAACCAATGGGATCAGACTTATCTCTGAATTTCTGAATATCAGCATCTGAAAAGTATGGTGTTTTTCCGTCGTTTACATAGGATTGATTAAGTAACTGTGCATTTTCGAGTGCAGGCAAACCCACAGCTAAGCCAGTATATGTTTGCAAGGCATAATTACCTGTGTAAGTAACCTTTGGCGCACCGATTTTACCTTGTTTTGTCGTAATTACTATAATACCGTTTGCTCCGCGAATACCGTAAATAGCTGTTGAAGCAGCATCTTTCAGTACGGTTATAGTTTCAATTTCGTTTGCATCCACATCAGAAAAACTTGGCCGTTCAACACCATCCACAACCACAATTGCGGCATTGTTAACCCCATAGGTTGCCACTCCACGTACCTTAAGCTGCGCACCATCAGCACCAGGCTGCCCGCTGGTTTGCACGGCCAGTAAACCCGGCAAACGTCCAATCAGGCTATTCGTTGGGTTAGGTGTTGGCGATTTCATAATCTCCTCGGTACTGATTTGTGCAATGGCCCCTGTAAGTGTTGATTTCTTCTGCGCACCGTAACCAACCACTACCACTTCATCAAGCCCTTGCGAATCATCTTCTAAAACTACTGTTAATGTTGTTTTCCCATTTACAGCAACCTCTTTATTTACATAGCCGATGTATGCAAAAGTTAAAACAGCATTTTCTGCTGCACGAATTGAAAATTTTCCGTCGTTATCGGTAACAACACCGCCTGGTGTACCTTTAACGCGAATACTAACGCCGGGCATGGTTACACCCTTATTATCTTTTACCGTACCGGTAATTACAGACTGAGCAAAAGCCGCTGTTGAGTAGGTAAAGACGAAAAAAAACATTAGCAGATACAGGATTTTTGAACGCTTAAACCCTTGCAGGTTAGCGACTGGAAAAGTCCTCTTCATAAAGTAAAGTTTATCCATAATTATTTTGGTTATTAAATCTGTTTGGTTAAAATTTAATGCATAGCCTGGACCTGCCTCCAAAAAACCAATGATATTTAGCTATCAAAAATTTGCTGAAAGTTTTGTAAAAAATTGACTCCTTTTATTGATGAGTCCAGGAAAAAATCTGGTTCTTATTTAAAGCTTTGTTACGGCAGTGGTAATCTTATTTCGCCTTATTTAAGTAACATTTCAGATGCAAATCGTTAATTCGATTTACGGTCGAGATCAATGGCCGGGCCCTTGCGGTTTTTGAGATTGAATTAGTAGCGAATAATTTCATCTTGTTTATTTGGTTAGTGATTGATAGTGGCAGCGAATTTAGAAAAGCTTAGGTCATAAATTCATTCTAAATACTCAAAAAGCCACATTACTGGCTTCAAATACATTTCAAACGTTTGAAATAATTTGCATTTTTTTTCTTATCTATGCATTGAGATTGGAAAAGAAGATGAATAATACCCCTGTTACACTCAAGTTCTTGGCTGAAAAGTTAAAGATGTCAGTATCAACAGTATCGAAAGCCCTAAATAATTATCCTACGATTAATGAGTACACTAAAAAGCGTGTTCAGGAAATGGCACGTGATTTACATTTTACCCCAAATAAATCGGCAATAAATTTAAAGGAAAGGAAATCGAGGATTATTGGTATTATCCTTCCTAACTTACTGGATCACTTTTTTACCAGAAGCATTTATGGCGTAGAGCAATTTGCCACACAAAATGGTTATAATATCATTATCAGCCAATCGCATGATGATTTACAAAAAGAAATTCAATCGGCGGATATGCTTTTAAGAAGCCGTGTTGATGGTTTGATTGTTGCCATATCAAAAAACACCCAGGATTTTTCGCACCTTGATCAGTTTGAAAACCTGGGCATACCTGTAGTTTACTACACCCGGAATCCGAGTTTTAACCTTAATTGCCATAAAGTTTTAGGGAATACTTTTCAGGGTTGCTATCAGGCTACAAAGTTTTTAATCGACAGGGGGCATCAGAAAATCGCTTATATAGGCGGGCCAAAAATGATTAATTTCACTCACGATCGTTTTAATGGCTACATTAATGCTTTAAAAGACAGTAACCTTTCTTTTGATGCGAACCTGGTTGCTTACACCGATTTTGATAAGGAAAACACAATTTCTGCAATACAAAATTTATTTGCTTATGAAGATAATACTCCTACGGCTATTGTTGCCTTTAAAGAGCCAATACTTTTTGATGCCATAAAATACCTTCGCCATATAAAACACCCAAAATTCAGCTCCATTGAGTGCATAGGTTTCGGAAATAATTCTTTTATAAGCTATCTCGACGCCCCTCCTATCGCATCTGTTGAAGAAAATCCTGAATCTGTAGGTGAAAATGCGATAAGTCTTCTACTCAAGCTAATTAACAAGGAAATTGATATGGAAAACTACCAGAAGATTATGGTAGATTGTAAGCTTATCATCCACGAGGATTAGCCAGACAAAAATGTTAGCATCTATTTTTGACATAAAATCTGATTAGCCCTAACTTGCGCTTATAATGGGATTATACTTTACATCGATAAATTCGGGTAGCAATGGCAATTGCTATTACGTTGGCAACCAACACGAAGCTGTATTGGTTGATGTAGGTATCTCGTGCAAAGAAGTTGAAAAAAGAATGTCGAGGCTTGGTTTAGCAATGAATAAGGTTAAGGCAATTTTTATTTCCCACGAACACAGCGACCATATAAAGGGGCTTACGGTTTTATCTAAAAAATATAACTTACCAGTTTACATTACACCAGATACTTTAAGAAGTAGCAGATTAACACTAAACGAGCAAAACATTTACACTTTTGGCCACCTGGATACAATTACCATAGGTGAATTAAAGATCTCTGCCTTTTCAAAGTTTCACGATGCTACTGACCCTTATAGCTTTACTATAGAATTTAATAATGTTCGGGTTGGCGTGTTTACAGATATCGGCTCTGTTTGTGAAAGATTAATCACACAGTTTAAAAAATGTAATGCTGCATTTTTAGAAGCAAATTATGATACTCAAATGCTTCAAAGTGGTAATTATCCTTATTATTTAAAGCGTAGGATTTCAAGTGGGAACGGACACCTTTCGAACAATGAAGCATTGGCTCTTTTTCAGGAGCATAAACCCGAATACATGAGCCATATTCTACTCAGCCATTTATCTAAAGACAATAATGACCCTGCTTTGGTAGAAAATCTGTTTAAGAATGTTGCGGGTAATACCTACGTCGGCGTTGCATCGAGGTATGAGGAAAGCCCTGTATACTATGTTAGCAGTAAGGTAAATGAAGCCGAAGATTATTTTTTTGACCCACTGATTCATCAGCCATCCCAATTAAATTTATTCTAAAAAAAATATCTGAAAAATACCACTTTTTGGGTATTGTTTTAACCCCATTATTTAAAGATGTTTGTCCTGTTAGGAATAAATCAACGGGACGATTTAATTTAACATTAAAGAGATTAATTAATTTTAATCTCTTTTTTTAAAACAAATTAATTAGTTGACGGTTATATTAAAACTTCATAAATAGTTTGTTTGGTTTATTGGGGGCTTAAGGATTTAGGCCCCTTTCTTTTTTTTACCAACGCCTGCTATTTTTCTCTCCCCTGAATATAAAACCAAGGTATTTCAAACATGTAAAGTACCGATGTATTTCTGAAATTACAGCAAATAGCAACGGAAAGATTGAAGATTTATAATGACAAAAATCAACCCTAAAGTGGAAAAATAATTTAACATGCTAAAAAATACACGAAAACTGAATTAAAAATACATTTACTTAGGTTAGTAACATATTTCGTACAATAAATAAATAGCTTTTTGCTATATTTGAAGTATCAAGTAAGTCCAATAATAAGGATACCTCTTTCTGATTTTGAATGAACATATCATATGTAACATGTATGTTTAAAGGGACTCTATAAAATTTGGTTTTGTTTGACCTTTTTTAAACTATCGCAATGCTCAATCATGATTATACATAAATACAAACAGGTTACAAATTCAAAGACACCAGGTATTGCTTTACCATTTCTAGCTGAATAATTTCAAAAGCATAAAATCTATCTATTTTTCATTACTAACCGGACAATTTTAAATAAAAGAGAGTATCTGAGGTAATTAATAGCCACAAAGCGCTCATTTACTAAAAGAATTTGTTAATATATCTACCATGACTAAAGAAAGTACGATAGTTGATATTTTCAATAAGCAAGCTAAATTTACCCCAAATAATATTGCTGTTACATTTGACAATAATTCCCTTACTTATGAAGAACTTGACTCCAGAGCAAATCAATTAGCTAATTTCCTAAAAAGTAAAGGAGTTGGTGCGGACACCATGATCCCGGTTTTGTTGAACCGATCATTGGAAATGATCATCAGCTTAATAGGTATTTTAAAAGCTGGGGCTGCTTATGTACCAATAGATCCAGAATACCCTGTCGATCGGATCATGTATATCATCAGCGATTCAAAAGCAAAACTTCTTATTGCAGATAGCTCCAGTGAACATCTTTTAAAGAATCATGAAAGCATTGAAGTTGTGATCATTGATTCGAATTCTAAACAACTATGGAACCAGTCTAAAGAGCAGCCTGAGCTAAAAATTGAACCTTCTAATTTAGCCTATATTATATATACCTCTGGTTCGACTGGCAAACCAAAAGGCGTAATGATTGAACATCGCAACGTTGTTCGACTTTTTTTTACAGACACCCCATTGTTTGATTTTTCGGAAAATGATGTTTGGACAATGTTTCATTCTTTTTGCTTCGATTTTTCTGTATGGGAAATGTATGGTGCGCTATTATATGGTGGCAGACTGGTTATTGTTCCAAAAAGCACAGCACAAAACGCATCATTATTTCGGGAATTGATGGTCCAGGAAAAAGTAACAGTTTTAAATCAAACTCCTTCAGCCTTTAACATTCTTCAGGAAGAAATTTTATCTAAACCGACACCTCAGCTTAACCTACATTATGTGATATTTGGAGGCGAAGCGCTAAACCCCTCGAAATTAAAAAGCTGGAAAGATACTTATCCTGACTGTAAGGTGATTAATATGTACGGAATAACCGAAACCACCGTCCATGTAACTTATATAGAAATTACGGCAGAACATTGTAAGAGCAGTACGAGTGTAGTTGGTGCACCTATACCTACCTTGTACGCTTACGTTCTGGATAATGAAGGTAATAAATGTTTACCTGGCGTAGAAGGTGAACTATATATTGGGGGGGCAGGCCTGGCCCGTGGCTATCTGAATTTACCGGAATTAACTGCTTCAAAATTTATTACTGATAAATTCAGTAATCAGGCCGGATCGAGGCTTTACCGTACGGGTGATTTAGCTAAAATACTTAGCGACGACAGTTTTGAATATCTTGGCAGGATTGATGACCAAGTTAAAATAAATGGTTTTAGAATAGAACTTGGCGAAATCGAGGCCACTATCAACCGCTTTTTAGCGATAGAAGATAGTGTTGTTTTAGCCAAGGAGAATACTTTTGGTGAAAAAAGATTAATCGCTTATGTAAAAGCAAACGATATAAATCAGCAAGCGCTAATTTCATTTCTACATGAAAAATTGCCTGACTATATGGTTCCCAGAATTTATATCAAAATTCAAAACATTCCGTTAACCAGCAATGGAAAAACCGATAGAAAAGCGCTATCCAAATTAAAAATAGAAAGGCCTTCGCTTGCATCAATATATAAAAGTCCAAAAACGCAAAGTGAAAAAAATATAGCTAGCGTATGGAAAAATGTATTAGAAATTGATAAAATCGGGATTGATGACAACTTCTTTGAGCTGGGTGGAAATTCCTTACTTGCACAAAGTACCATTAATCTACTTAAGCATCTTTTCGATTATACCATACCTGTAACAAAACTCTATAAGCATCCAACTTTATCAGAACTTGGCCGATTTTTAGATCATAATCTGCAAAAAAGAACAAAGGTTAATCGAAATGTTAATCCTCAGCTTAACCATGACATCGCTATTATCGGAATGGCTGGTCGGTTCCCGGGTGCCAATACCATCAAAGAATTCTGGCAAAATCTTATAGATGGTAAAGAAACGATAACATTTTTTTCTGATGCTGAGCTGGATCCCAGTATAAGTGAAGAACTTCGAAAAGACCCCAACTACATTAAAGCGAGAGGAGTAGTAAATGGTGCCACTGCTTTTGAGCCTTCATTTTTTGGAATAAATTCGAAGCTGGCTGAATTGATGGATCCTCAGCAACGGATTTTCCTTGAAATTTCTTGGGAAGTTCTAGAATCGACAGGACATTTACCAAATGTTTATAACGGGAAAATAGGTGTCTATGCTGGAGCTGGTACTAATACCTATTACGAGAATAATGTATTGAGTCACAAGGATTTGATTGACAAGCAAGGTAAAATACAAGTCTTATCCGTTAATGACAAAGATTATATCGCTTCCCGAACAGCCTACCATTTAAATCTTAAAGGCCCAGCAGTTAGTATAAATTCGGCTTGTTCTACTTCCCTATTAGCCATAGCCGAAGGGGTAACAAGTTTACGAGCACATACTTGTGATGTTGCTGTTTGTGGTGGTGCCAGCATAACATCACCAATAAATAGTGGCCATTACTACCAGGAAGGTAGCATGCTTAGTAATGACGGTCATTGTAATCCCTTTGATGATAGCGCTACAGGAACAGTATTTAGTGATGGTGCGGGGGTTGTTTTATTAAAACGGTTGCGTGATGCGCAAGAAAACAATGATACCATTCTTGCAGTAATCAAAGGTATTGGCCTAAACAATGATGGCTTTGGAAAGGGTAGTTTTACTGCCCCAAGCAGTGAAGGCCAGGCTGATGCTATTTCATCAGCTATTGAAAACGCTGGAGTAGATGCAAGTGCTATTAGTTACATCGAAGCACACGGTACCGGAACCCCAATTGGCGATCCTATTGAATTCGAAGGGCTTGTTGATGCTTTTGGCGAACAGCCAATCAATCAATATTGTGCTTTAGGCTCTGTAAAAAGTAATTTTGGTCATTTAACACATGCTGCAGGTGTTGCAGGATTAATTAAAGTTTGTTTATCGCTGTACCATCAAAAAATACCAGCATCATTAGGCTTCAAAAAACCTAACCGGTCTATTGATTTTGAAAACAGTCCTTTTTACATCAACACTGCCTTACAGGATTGGAAAAGTCCCGGTAAACGTTTGGCAGGTGTAAGTTCGTTCGGAGTGGGCGGAACGAATGTTCATGTTATACTAGAGGAATACCAAAATGAAACTAAGCCTGTAATAAAATCTACTTCGCCAAACCTGATCACATGGTCTGCCCGCTCAGAAGAAAGTCTTAAATTATACGGGGCGACTTTAAGCAGCTACCTAAAAACAGCAACTGAAGCAACCGTATCTGACATCGGTTATTCCTTATCGAAATCCCGGGCTGAATTTTCGCATCGAAAATTTGTTGTTGCTGAATCCCTACCGGACTTAATCAGCAAGCTAGAAAATGATCCAGCAGAAAATTCAAACACTTTAAAAGAAACACCTGGAGAGATTGTTTTCACTTTCCCGGGCCAGGGTGCACAGTACCTGAATATGGGTTTAGATTTGTATAAAAATTCGGCAATATACCGGAATGCAATCGATGAATGTGCAACCATATTGAAAGAATATTTACCCGGTGACATCCGACAAGTAATTTTCAGCGAGGATATATCTCAAGAGGCAAACGATAGACTTCGGGATACCCGCTGGACGCAACCCGCCTTGTTTGTAACTGAATATGCGTTAGCCAGGCTATGGTTAAGCTATGGCATAACTCCTACACTATTGTGTGGCCACAGTATTGGTGAATATGTTGCCGCACACCTTGCAGGCGTATTTTCTCTTAAGGATGGCCTTAAGCTTGTTGCATCAAGAGGTCTTCTGATTAGTAAACTTCCGGTAGGAAGTATGCTTTCTGTAAGAGCCGGCTTAGACCTAATTGAACCCTTATTGACCGGAGATTTATGCATTGCAGCCATCAATAGTAAAAAACTCATTGTTATCTCTGGTCCTACTGAGCAAATAAGTGAATTTAGTAAGTTATTGGATGCGAAAGAAATCGCTAACAAGCCTTTATATACAAGTCACGCATTCCATTCATCTATGATGGATCCCATTCTTGACGATTTCAGGAAAATAGTTGAAGAGGTTAAGTTCGCTAAACCAAGTCTACAGATTATCTCTACCGTAACAGGAAATCAGCTAAGCGATGATGAAGCACAAAATCCTGACTATTGGACTTTGCATTTAAGAAAAACAGTACATTTTGCAAAAGCCATTGACCATATTCTCACTTATACTTCACCATTATTCTTGGAAGTTGGTCCTGGAGCCGTGACCTCGACACTTACCAAACAAATCGCTCTAATGTCGGGTGTAAAAATCAAGTCTTTTATAAGTTTAAATCCTAATCAGGAAGATTATTCTTCTATTTTAAATACACTCGGGCAGCTTTGGATTAATGGAGCAGAACCTGACTTACAGCCATGTTACCAGGAATCCAGTAATTTTATCAGCACTCTGCCGGGCTATCAGTTTAACAGAAAAAAGTTCTGGGTTGATATTATTGATCGTGATCAACCAGAAAGCTTAGAAGTTGCCAATTCTAACGCCATAGCTCAAAAAACTAAAATCAACACTCAAACTATGAGAAAAGACAATCTCACCACTAAAGTTAAACAAGTACTTGAAGATGCCTCTGGTATCGAAATGAATGAAATAAGCTTAAATTCAAACTTTATCGAAATTGGATTAGATTCCTTGCTATTAACGCAAGTAGCCATCTCATTAAAAAAAGAATTCAATCTTCCAATTACCTTTCGCAAACTGAATGAAGAATACCCATCAATAGAAAAACTAGTAAGTTATCTTGATCAAAATACCCCTCAGGATGAAATTTCGCAAGAGGTGCTTAATGTAGCACAACCTGTATCTGTTCAACCAGGTTTTAATTCGTATCCGTCAGGGAATTATCCGATCAGTAACCATAATTACATACCGAATAATGATAGTGCTTTAGGTTTAATTGCTCAACAGCTCGAGATATTATCAAAGCAAGTAATTTTGATGCAAGGTAGTACTTCATCGCATACATCACCAGTTCCATCATCCACACCCCAGCCGGCGCCAACTATGCCAACCAAGACAGTGGCACCGGATGCAGATTTATCTTTGGAAGAGAAAGCAGAAATCCAAAAACCCTTTGGAGCAACCCCGAAAATAGAGCGATTAACAACAGAATTAAACCAAGAACAGCAGTTATTTCTTAAAAATTTAACTGAACGCTACAACCAAAAAACCATTAAGAGTAAAGAATATACCGCAAAAAGCCGCTCATTTATGGCCGATCCTAGAGTAGTTACCGGCTTTCGGCCGCTAACAAAAGAGCTTGTTTACCCAATTGTTATCAATAAATCCAGCGGCTGTAAGATGTGGGACTTGGATGGAAATGAATACATTGATGTTTTAAATGGTTTTGGTTCCAATATGCTCGGCTATCAACCAGAAGTAATTAAGGAAGCCATGCATAGTCAGATAGAGAAAGGATATGAAGTTGGGCCACAGCATGAGCTTGCAGCTGAAGTTAGCAAACTTATCTGTGAGTTCACCGGTTTCGAAAGAGCAGCACTTTGCAGTACCGGATCTGAAGCTGTACTCGGTTGTATACGAATTGCCAGAACTGTTACAGGGCGTTCGCTGATTGTGGCTTTCACTGGTTCTTATCATGGAATTGTTGATGAAGTTCTGGTTAGAGGAACAAAAAAGCTAAAATCCTTTCCTGCAGCAGCGGGCATCATGGCCGAGGCGGTGCAGAACATCTTAGTTTTAGATTATGGAACAGATGAATCTCTTGCCATCATTAAAGAAAGAGCCAATGAAATTGCGGCCGTGTTGGTGGAACCAATTCAAAGTCGAAGACCCGAATTTGTTCCTGTAGAGTTTCTAAAAAAATTGAGAAAGGTTACGGCCGATTCAGGTGCCGTATTGGTTTTTGACGAGGTTATTACAGGGTTCAGAATGCATCCGGGTGGAGCTCAAGCCCTATTTGGAATAAAAGCTGATTTAGCCTCATATGGAAAAGTTGTTGGTGCTGGGATACCTATCGGTGTTATTGCTGGTGATGCTCGTTTAATGGACGCCCTGGATGGTGGAAATTGGAATTTTGGAGATCATAGCTTTCCAGAAATCGGTGTAACATATTTTGCAGGTACTTTTGTTAGACATCCATTAGCCTTGGCCTCAGCAAAAGCTTCACTTCTTTATATGAGAAGCAGAGGCCCTAAATTACAGGAAGATCTTAATGCTAAAGGAAAATATTTATCAGATGCGCTGAATGCTGAATTTGAAAAAAGACAACTCCCGATATTTGTTGCGAACTATGGTTCGCTATGGAAAATTAAATTCAATGAGGAAATTCCATTCAGCGAATTATTGTTTGTTTTAATGCGAGAAAAAGGCATCCATATTTTAGATGGTTTTCCATGCTTTATAACTGAAGCTACAACATATGAAGATATAGAAATCGTTCTTGCCGCGTTTAGATCAAGTATAGTTGAAATGATAGATGCCGGTATTTTCCCAGGATTAAATCAGCTCAATAAAGCTTTTGATAAATCAGCTATCATTTTTGATAATGCTAATCCTCCGGTAAAAGGTGCGAAACTTGGTAAGGATGAAGATGGAAATCCAGCTTGGTTTGTTAACAACCCAGATATTTCAGGTGAATTTCTTAAGGTCGTAATTAACTAATAAAAATGGCTGACATTAAATTAATTGCAACTACATACAATCCCTTTCAAGAACATAAAAAAATTGAGAAAATTGTTGTCATCAATGAACCACAACGCTTAATTTGGCTTTCGTGTATTATTGGAGGAGCATCTGCCAGCTTAGCTTATAATGAGTCTGTTTCCCTTAGCTTAACTGGGGAGTTTGATTTTTTGTCCCTAAAAGAAGCCTTTGATGAAGTCATATCCAGACATGAAGCTTTACGGGCGACAGTTACTACAAGCGGCGAACATTTAATTATCTATGATGAATGGCATTTAGATATTCCTCTTATCGACATTTCTAATGTGACAGATAAACAAGCCTCGATAAAGTCATTTATTTCATCAGAAATGAATGAAGCATTTGATTTGCAGAATGGGCCATTATTTCGAGCATTTGTGCACAAATTAAGTAACGATCATCATCATTTGACCATTGTTGGCCATCACATGGTATGTGACGGTTGGTCCTTTGGAATCATCCTTGAAAATTTGTCCCACCTTTATAACTCAAAAATTACTGGCAGTAAAAGTCTACTCAAGAAAGCCAATCAAATAAGCGAATATGCGTTAACCATGCATGATTTTAAAAGCAGTGCATTACACGAGGAAGTTAAAAATTACTGGCTTTCAGTTTATCAAGATGGTATTCCAATGGTTGATTTTCCTACAGACTATCCAAGGCCAATCAATAGAACTTACCAATCTCATCGCTTTGATCATCCAGTATCATTGAACCTGGTAGAGCAGCTTAAAAAACTAGGCGCAAAAAATGGCGCTAGTTTAGTTAATACTTTACTCAGTGCATTTGAAATTTTTATCGCTTTAAAAACAGGACAAGTTGACATTATTGTTGGTATACCAACAGCAGGTCAGGCTGCAGCCGAAATGTTTGAACTTGTGGGCCACTGTGTTAATTTGCTGGCATTACGAGCTAAAGTTGATTCGAGCCTAACTTTTAGTCAATATCTAGCAGAACGAAAGGCCGCCTTTTTTGATGCTTATGAAAATCAAAAATTCACGTTTGGCGAATTAGTTGAAACTTTAGATCATCAAAGAGTACAGTCACGCATTCCTATTCTTCCAATTATTTTTAACATTGATATGGGCATGGATACTCTTGTATCCTTCGAAAAATTACAACACCAGCTCATTTCAAACCCAAGAGTTTATGAAACTTTTGAAATATTCCTCAACGCCACAGGTTCTGAATCATCATTTGTGCTTGAATGGTCTTATAATACACAACTGTTTAAATTGGATACGATCAAAAAGTTATCAGCACAATTCGAACAACTCCTCGAAACGCTGGTTACTCTACCTGATAGTAAAGTTAAACAGTTGATCGATAAACACGATACTTTATGCAAAGAACAACAGTCTGAATCGAATAATACCTTAGTACCCTACGATAAAGAAACAAAACTATCGGAACTTATTGACCTGACCGCACTCAACTACCCTGACCAAACTGCCGTGGTTTTAGAAGACCAAAACCTTACGTATAAGCAACTCAAAAGCTATTCCGATAGTTTAGCTGCTTATTTCGTTACAAAAGGCATTTGCCCCGGGGATGTAATTGCCCTAGCTTTAAACTATTCTCCTGAGCTAGTAGCGTGTGCATTAGGTGCCATGAAGTGTGGCGCAAAGGTGCTTCTGATTGATTTAGCGTGCCCGGATTTCGCAATTGAAAATATGCTGGCCGATTCAAATACTAAATTAATCTTGATCAACAAGTCTTTAGCTTATAGAAAAATCACCTCTACAGATAAATTATTCTTAGAAGATATCTGGTTGGAAGTAAATAAAAAAGAACTTAAAAAACCAGCTACTATATCGCTTGATGAAACCGCTTTCATTTACTACACTTTTTCTTCGTCAGAAAAGCTTTCCGCAATTCATTTAAAGCACAGCAGCTTAGTAAATTTATTAACTAGTTTAAAATCAGCGCCAGGCATTTCATCAAGTGATAAATTTTTGGTATCGGCCGGGACTCAGTTGGATACGAAAATTGTCGAGTTATTTTTACCTTTAACTTGTGGCGGTGAAATTATAATGGATGGATTTTACATCGGATCTGCCGGATCTTCTTTGTTAGATTTTGTGAGTCGCAATAACATAACCATCATTTCAGCTATACCATCAACTTTAAAGTTGTTAACAAGCAGTTTAAGTAACCCTGCGACGAAACTGTCGGCAACAATCTGGAATTTTGGAAATGGTTTGACAAAAGAGCTGGCGGACCATTTATTATCCAATTTTAACAGTCTATGGAATTTTTATGGTTTACCCGAAACTGGTATTATATCAGCGATCAAAGAAATTAACCTTTCTGATGAAGGTATTAATATCGGTAAACCCATTAACAATACCCGTATCTATATTGCAGATGAATCCGGCAATATTCTTTTAAATAACAAAGTTGGAGAAGTATTAATTGCTGGAGCAGGCGTTTCAGCCCCTTCAATTATTGAAAATGATTTTGCTTTACGGAATGAGGCAAGTACTGTTAATTCATCAGAAATTACACCAGGTTACTTCTATCCCACTGGAGATTTAGGAAGATTTTCTGACAATGGAGATTTACAATATTTAGGACGCTCAGATAACCAGATTACCATTGACGGACAACGAATTGACTTGAACATAGTTGAAGAGGAAATTAAACTACAAGATAATGTAGATTCGGCTATACTGTTAGCTAAGGAAAACAGAGCTGGACGGATGAATTTAACCGCTTATGTTGTTCCGATATCTAAAGAGAACTTGAACGAGAGCTTATTCATCGATTCCTTAAAAGGTATTTTGGAAAAACAGTTTCCAATGCTAATGCAGCCAAATAATTTTATCATTATAGAAAAATTCCCATTAAAGCCAAACCACGAGATTGACATAAATGCTTTGCCTAAAGTAAAATCAGCATCAAATAATTTATTTTTAGATGAAGTACATACTGAAATGGAAAGAATAATTCTATCGATTTGGAGCAGTATACTTGGGATTGGTGATATTGACAAGGATGACGATTTTTTCGAAATTGGTGGAAATTCCATGTTAGCAGTAAAAATGATTGCTGAAATTGAAAGGAAATTGGGGAAACGTTTTGCATTGGCTACTTTAATCACCAATTCAACTATACGAAAATTAGCTCGTAGGATTGAGTCTTCGGATGAACAGGAACAATGGGAATCTTTGGTTCCCATAAAAACTGCAGGTACAAAAACGCCATTATTTCTTGTTCATGGGGCTGGATTGAACATTTTACTCTTTAGATCAATTTCAAAATTCTTCGATGAAGATCAGCCTATGTATGGTATTCAGGCATTTGGTCTTAACGATGAAAAAGAAATCCCCCAAACCATTGAGGAAATTGCCCGTAAACACATTGAAGAGATTGTTCAGGTCCATCCAACTGGTCCTTATGCGGTTGCAGGATATTCTCTTGGGGGTTACATTGCTTTTGAAATTGTGAGGCAATTATTGGCGTTGGGTAAAGAAGTCTCCTTTTTAGGAGTTATTGATACCTATGCCATTAATAGAAAATCGTCCGAAAGTAATATAAAATTAGTTAAGAAAATTCAAAGACAATTTTACAAAGTTCCTTTTTTTGCAAAGTCATTTTTAAATAACCCTAAGGAGGCAGCAAGTTATCAACTTTACATTCTTCAGAACAAAATAAGATCAAAACTAGCTCCTGAAACCGTAGTTAAGCAAATGGTTACTACAAACCGAGAAAGTGAAATTTACAAGGTCTATGCTGAAGCTTACGAAAATTATGATTTACAGCCTCTACCTATAAAGCTAACGCTTTTCAGAGTAGAAAAACGTTTGTATTACCTTGATGATCTAACCTATTTAGGTTGGGATAAACTTACGACAAAAGGCATTGAGGTTAATGTAGTACCTGGTGATCATAAAACATTTTTAGAACCACCCAATGATCAAAGATTTGCACAAACTATCCAGTTGGCCTTAAATAAATTAAACGTTGGCGAATTAGAACATGACTAAATTCTCAGCAAGTATAATTCAATATAAATCCTTTAGTGAGCTAAACCATTATAAATTAGCAGATGATTACGTTTTTAAAATTAATGTAGCCGCCTATCATCAAAGCCTAATTTCTAAAATTCCTTATCTGTTATCTGATTTGGAAATTAATAAAGCTAAACGCTTCAGAAATCCTGGTGACGCACAGCGATATCTTGTTGGAAAATACGCAGTCAGGAAACTTGCAGGTTTATTTTTAAAAAAAGATGCTGCTGCTTTAGCCTTTACTTTAGAAAAAAATAATAAACCTAAACTCGAAGGAATTGAATTTAACATTTCTCACAGCGGTGATATCTGCTTGCTGGCTTTTTCTCAAAATCCAATTGGTGTTGATGTTGAAGAAATCAATAAATCTTTCAATTATCAGAGTTTATTAGCAGATAGCTTTTCTGAAAATGAAATTAATATTATCAGAACATCGGCAACACCTGAAGTGACTTTTTATCAACTTTGGACCAGAAAAGAAGCCATATTGAAAGCATCTGGTGAGGGAATATCAGATCATTTAAATCAGCTAACCGTATTGGAAAACCATATCAGTGATGCGGGAAGAGCAGTTATGCTAACCACTTTTACACCCGCTCCTGGATATACAGCTACACTAGCGAAAACTATCGGTCGTGGTACAGTATTTATTAATTTCCCATGAATTTATTTTCGCAAAGAACGCTCCCAGGCAGCGCTTTGATTCTTTTTAAGATAACGCAAAATACCAGCAATTACGGCATAGTTCATCACACAGAAATAATATGGAATAAAAAATACTTTTATTTTAATATTCTTAGCTTCAAAATAATATCCAATTAAACTTAAGCTATAAAATAACACTTGTGCCACTAGGATTAATTGATACAATAATATTTCAGTATTAATAACAATTAAAATATTTAGTATAAGTGAAAGTATCAAAAGAAACGGTGTTATAGTCCATCTTAAAACCCGGTGAGATATATATTGAAAAGTAAGCAAAGGATAGTTAAGAGGATTAGCAGCTTTTTTTAAGCGAAAAATTGACTGTATCCCCCCTGCTGCAATTCTTATTTTTCTTTTTAACTCTTCTTTTGTATTTGCTGATGCAGTTTCCATAGCATAGGCATTAGGTTCATAGGCAATAATATAACCATTTTCAGCGATCCTCATTGCTATCATGTGATCATCTATTATAGTATCGCTTGCAACAGGTTGATATAGTTCAGTTCTGATACTAAATAATTCACCTGCAGCCCCTACATTGGAATATAACTCATAATCCCATTTCTTTAATGCTGATTCATATTTCCAATAAAATCCTTCGCCAGCAGAACTTGCATCAGCAAGTGCTTCTACTAAAATTCTCTTTTCTCCAGCAACTGCGCCAACCTTTTTATTCTGGTAATGCTTAACAAGTTCTTTAATAGCCGTTTTGCTTAAAAAGGTATTCGCATCGGTAAAAACTAAAATTTCATTATAAACGAATGGAATTGCCCTTTTAATGGCAGCCATCTTCCCAGTTCTTACATCTTCATGTAACAGTGTTACTTCATTATACTGTTGAAGCTTTATTGATGTTTGATCTGTAGAGCCATCTGTAACGAAAATAATTTGCAGCTTTTCTTTAGGATAATCGAGCGCTAGTGTATTTAATACCTTTTCATCAATTATTGCTTCTTCATTCCAGGCAGCAATGAGGATACTAACCGTAGGTAATTCCCTGTCTGGATCAAATTCAAATGGTTTAACAAAAACCCTTTTTATCCTAACCAAGATAAGCAGCAAAAAACCGTAACCTACAAATGTATATGTGATAAGAAAAAGAGCAATCCAGAAAGTTAAAATCATTAGGGAGATTTAAATTTAAAACCAAGGTATTTACTATTTGTTGAATTTTTAAAATTCCATGTGATACCTTTTAAAGTCCATTTTACAAGATCTTTCCGACCAGTTAATAGGTATAAAATAACTTGTTTAAATGAAGCTATAAAAATATAATAAATACTGAATAAAAAAGTGTTAATAAAATTTGTATTTCTACGGATGAAAAGCATTCTATTTCGCGTCATAAAATAAGTTTTTATTGCACTCTCTTTTCCTACACTCATCGATTCTTTATGATAAATTTTTGTTTTTCCGGTAAACCATATCTTTTTACCCGCTTTCTTAAACATTTCGCACCAGTCAAGCTCTTCATAATAGAGAAAAAATTCCTCTGCCATTAATCCTACCTCAATCAAATCAGCCTTACGGCACATCATTGCTGCTCCGTGGCAAAAACCGGTTTCCCTACTATCCTGATCAAACTGTTTTCTGTTTGTCTGCATATTACCTATACCTTCATTACGACATGTTATATAATTCATGGCTGTAAAACCCGCATATTGGATAATTTCGGGCTGGTCGAAATACAAGATTAGCGGAGATAGTATTCCAATTTCAGTATTGTTTTCCATTTCATTAACCAACACATCAATAGTGTTAGCTGTTATTTCAGTATCATTATTAAGGAAAAGAAGATAATCGCCTTTAGCGGCAACAATACCTAAATTATTACCTCCGGCAAAACCAAGGTTTTTATTTGACCTGATGTATTTTAAGTTAGGATAAATTGACAAGTAATCGTCAACATATTCAACCAGGCTACCGTTATCAACGAAAATGACTTCCAGTAAATGACTAGAAGGAAATCGTGCTATCGATTTCAAAAAATCAATATTGACTTCGTATTGATTATAATTTACAGTAATAATTGAAACAGACTTCATGGACTGTAAATGTAAGGAATAACTGTTGACATCTGTATAAATTAAAAAAATCCAATGCTCCTATTTTAATGGCTATCATTTTTTTAAAATTTTAACAGTATTCCAGGTTTGGTAGGCTACTATAAAGAAAAAATTACAACATAAACAAAATAAAAAATGTTATTAAGGCTTTAACTTTATACTTTTGTATTATAAGGGAAATAATTAATACTGCTTTAGTTTTTTATTCCAGGAAAAGACCATTAATACTTGTTTCAGATTTCATACGAAATTAAATTCCCTATATGATTGATAACTTCAAAGAAAAAGTTAAGAATTTTACAACTAACCTTAACTTAAAGCTAACTTTATCGTTGGTTTGGCATGCCGCTAAGGGCTGGATGATTTTATCAATAATAATGATCATTACGGAAACTGCTCTTTTTCTTGGATCTATGTATGCGCTAAAGCTCCTGGTAGATAAACTTTCAAAGATTGATTTTACAGATAAAAATGCTGAGGGTACTATAATCAGGTATGTTGTTATTGCCGCATCAATTGCAATTCTTTATGCTATATCCAGGGCAATATCTGCCTATATCACCGAAGTGCAGGCGTCAAAAGTATCACAACATATTGATGAGCAAATCCACTTAAAAGCAATTTCTTTAGAACTGTCTTATTTCGAAAGTCCAGATTATTATGATATTCTAAGCAGAGCAAAAGAAGCTGGATCAGAACGACCTAACCTCGTGATTACAACCTTACTCGAAATAACAAAAAATGCTTTAAGCCTTATCGCTATTGGCTCTGTCATATTCACCATTAACTGGTTCTTATTACCGTTACTTATTCTCTTCGTAATACCCACTCTTATAATACGAATCTTTTTTTCAAACCGTTTAAATGTGTGGAGAATAAAACATACCCCTTTAGAAAGAAAATCAAGCTATTTAAGTACATTAATAACCGCTGATACTGCTGCTAAAGAGATAAGGGCGTTTGACTTAGGCCAATATTTTAACGATTTATATCGAAAAATTAAATTTGAGCTTTACAAAGAAAAATTAAAAATATCTTATAAGCGAACAATCCTGGAAGCCTTAACAATTTCTTTGGCAACAACTGGTTTCTTTGCTTGCATAGCCAATATTGCAATAGGAACTGTTCGTGGAACAACTAGTGTGGGAGACATTGTTTTGTTTCTAGTCATCTTTCCTCAATCTTTTACAATTATCCAAAACATTTCTTACGGAATATCTATTTTGTATCATAATAGTATATTTATTACAAGTATTTTCGAACTCTTGACAATCCCTACAAAATTGCACGCTGTCGATATTAAAAAGGCATTAGTGATTAATGATAATTACAAATTAGAACTAAAAAACGTTTCCTTTAATTATCCAGGTACGGACCAACCTACATTAAAAAATGTAAACATTTCTATACCTGCTGGAAAAATAATAGCTATTGTGGGGCTTAATGGCGCAGGCAAATCAACACTTATCAAACTGTTGTGCAATCTCTACAAACCATCTTCTGGTAGCATCTGCTTAAATGGAACAGATATTAATGAACTAGATTCGGCAGTATATAGAAAACAAATAAGTCCGGTGTTTCAGGATTTTTCAAAATACCATATGACTGTAGCTGATAATATAAAATTTGGGAACATTCATGAAGATGTAAATCAGGATGAAATTACCAGTGCAGCAATTAAATCAGGCGCACACGATTTCATTGAAGATTTTCCTGAAAAATACAATACGCTTATGGGCCGCCATTTTGAAGATGGTAAGGAAATAAGTATTGGACAGTGGCAAAAAATAGCCATTGCACGGGCACTATACAGCAAAGCTAATTTTTTAATATTTGATGAGGCAACAAGTGCCTTAGATGCACTTGCAGAAAAAGAATTATATACCGCATTCAGAGAAAGAATCGATAATAGAAGTGCCATCATTGTTAGTCACCGACACTCTGCAATTAAACATGCTGATTATATTTATGTTCTTTCAGGCGGCCAAATACTTCAGCAAGGAACAGATGATGAGCTTTTGAATACTCCTGGAGATTATTCAAAACTTTTTGCCCGATCCGTAAATAACACAACACAAAATTAGGCTAATCGTATTTTTAAAAGAAAGCAGTAGCAATTAAATCCAATATATTATCATTTGATGCCACACCTATCAGAATCAAAAAAACGCAAAATTGCAATTGTTACTAGTCTCTATGATAGTTGGGGAGGAAGCGAAGAACTTTGGGCATTAAGCATCCCCTATTTATTGGATAAAGAAAATTTCTCCATCACACTTTATAAAAATACCATAAACAAAAATCAGCCCGAGTTCGTTAATCTTGCTAATTACAACGTGGCCATGGTCCAACTGGCAAAAGATGATCACAAGTTGAAAAATAGTTTTCTGATCGCTAAAGATTTAGTAAAAAAAGTTGGTGACAAGCTCGGATTATACAAGTACACTAAAAATCAGGCTGTTCAAAAATTTTATCAGGAAATGAAAAAGTCTATGCCTGCATTAGCAATAATTGCACAGGGCGTAAATTTTGATGGGCTAGTGTATGCTTACCAGTGTCTACTATTAAAGATACCGTACATTGTTGTATGTCAGAAATCTGTAGATTTTTACTGGCCAGAACCACAAGACCGCAAATTTATGAAGGATGCATTCATAAATGCGGAAAAGATTCTATTTGTTTCCGAACAAAATCTAAAAATTACAGAAGAGCAATTTGGAATGCGTTTTAAAAATGCAGAAGTTGTTTTTAATCCAGTTAGAGTTGCTAAAGAACTTCTTCCCTTTCCCACAACAGATAAGGGTTTTAAATTAGCATGTATTGGTCGGCTTTTTGTGATCGACAAGGGGCAGGATATATTACTTCGCATTTTACAAAAAGAAAAATGGAAAAAAAGAGATATATCCATTTCGCTAATAGGTAGTGGGCCAGATGAGGAAGGTTTGATTGAGATGGCCAGACTTCTCGAATTAGAAAATGTTAATTTCGTCGGATTTAAGACAAACCTAAGAGAAATTTGGAAAGAACATCATGCATTAATTTTTCCTTCGCGTAGTGAAGGTTTACCTTTAACAGTTCTTGAAGCAATGTCTTTCGGAAGGCTAGCTATTTTAAGTAATGCCGGCGGCAATAATGAAGTTGTGTGCGATGGCATAAATGCTTTTATAGGAGAACCCAATGAACTTCAGTTTGACCAAGCTATGGAAAGGGCCTGGGAAAATCGCCACAATTGGGAAGCAATGGGTATTGATGCCTATTATCATATCCAGTCTGTAATCCCGGTTCGGCCTGAAGAGCTTTTTGCCGAGATCGTAATAAAGGCTTTAAATACGATTTAAATGGCTAATGTATACCATTAGCTTGTGAAAAAGGAGAGCAATCAAGAAATGAAAATAGTAAGAATATTACAAGCAACAAGGTATTACGATTGGTGGGAGCATAAACTGGTACCCCTCCTTTTAGTTGCGTACGCTACATTAATTATAAATGATTTTCCTTTTGAGAAAGCTGCACTGAGAATGTTACTTATTGTTGGTAGTGTAACTGCCGGTGCTATTTACGTAAGTTTTATTAACGATATTACTGACATTCATGATGACCTACAGGCGGAAAAGTATAATCTCATGGCCAGCAAACCGAAGCATTTTCGATTGCTCATTATTATGCTCTGTGTTATTGCTGGTGTATTATTTGGCTATTTTATTTATCCGAGTGTTACTGCTCTTTATTTTTATATAGCTGCGTATATTGTTTTCACACTATACTCTGTACCTCCGGCACGATTCAAAGAGCGAGGGATTTTAGGTGTATTATGCGACGCAACTGGTGCACATGTGTTTCCCGCAATGCTCATTACTACAGACCTTCATTTTAGCATCGGTATTAAAACAAATCTTACACTCTTGATCGCCATTGGCATGTGGGCCTTTATGTTTGGATTGAGAGGGATTTTATGGCATCAATTCCAGGACAGGGACAATGATATAAAATCGGGTACAAATACTTTTGCTGTTAAAATAAAACCTACTAACTTTTATCTCGCTGAGCGGGTTATTTTAGGCATTGAACTTGCTGGTCTTTTTGTAATATTCATGCAGATGATTAGCTATTGGATTCTACTTGCTGTAGTTGGTTACGCCGCATTAGTGCTGATTAGAAGAAATTTTTTCAAAAGGAAAATTACTATTATTTTAAGACCTGCAGTGGGTGAAGATCAGTTTTTGATGACTGATTTTTATATTACATTTTTACCGATTACCCTGTTGATCATTAATGCCATACACTTTAAATTTGGCTGGTTAGTTTTAGTCGTTCACATTATCTTATTTCCAAAAAACACATACCTGGTTGCCAAAGACATAATCGTTTTTTTTAGATTCAAGCTCCGAAATATCATTTAGTATAACAATTAACTATTCTCTATGCCTATCCCTACTTTAGTTACAATCATTATTCCAACATATAACCGGGCAGATAAAATAGCAACTGCAGTAGAAAGTGCATTAGCACAAACCTATCAACCCATTCAGCTTATTGTTATAGACGATGGCTCAACAGACCATACTAAAGCAATAATCTCGAATTACCCTGAAGTAGAGTACTATTATAAACAAAATGGCGGACAGGCATCAGCCAGAAACTTAGGGTTAAATTTTGCTAAAGGTAGCATTATTGCTTCGCTTGATTCTGATGATGAATGGTATCCAGACTACCTAAAGCAAAATGTTGGAAAATTAGAAGCCGACCAGCTGGATTTTGTTTTTGCAAATTGGGATCAGGAAAATACCAAAGGACAGTTTGTTGATTATCTTTCAAACGAAGTAGTTTTAAAAGAATTAAATGAAAAGGCAATAAATAACTGGGTTAATCTTGACTATGAAGAACTCAGGTGGCTATATGTAAATGACTGCCCTTCTCCATCATCATCAGTTGTTATGCGAAAAGATTCAATCGTTTCTGGCTGGGACGAGCGAATGAATATCGGCGATGACTGGTGCCTTTACCTGGACATGATTCTTTCAAAAAGAACAACTGCCGCATATACATTAAAGAAATTATGGCGCAAAGGAGTTGATCATTCGAATATTTTTGACGGCAGAAAACATAATGAGGTTCTGGAATACCTTTATATTGCAGATATCCGTACCAAAATGGAGAAATTTGGAGTATTACTGAAGCCAACTGAATTGCTGGTTTGGCAAAAACTTTATATGCGAAGTTTAATAGAACTTTCAAAATATAATCTGTTCCGTACTTTCCAAATTAAAAAGGCTTTTAATCTTTTGGCTCAATCCTTTAAAATGAATACCCTCTACACCATAAAAAAAATACCAGTTATTTATGGCCTGTCTATGATATGGGCCCTCAAAGACAAGATAATCCGTAAGTAAAAAAGATTACCACTATCTACTGCTGGATATAAGTATCAATAGCATCAAAAATAGAAGCGTCAACAGTAGTATCAAATTTTCTAGCGAAGAACTTATCAGACTGTTTAATATCTTTTAGATCATTTAGTGTTAGAATATGAGGATTTGGTAAACCAACTGACCATGTAATATACCTTAAATTATTATTAATTACTTTATCTTTAAATGGAGAATTCATTATAATAGATGTAATGAAAAATTCATCAGCTGCCCAGGTGTACTTCATAAACTTCGTTAACCTCCTGTGGGTCGCAACATAATCCAAAACATATGCACAACAATCGGGAGAAAGTGTCCACCAGGAAGAATCATTATTTCCATAAAGTTCTATTGGTACAGGTAGTTTGCGTACAGGGAGATATTTATTTAACAATCCCTGTACGAAATACTTACCCCTGAACGAAATATCTGTAAAATGATAGAGTTCAGTACGTTTAATCGCATGTTTCCACCATTGATGATTTGGATCAGTATCGTATGATAAAAAGCACTTTCCTATATTATTATTTAAAAATGAATAAATATCCTTAACCGGTTTTATAGGATAATCTTGCCCGCTTAGCAGATTTATAAAATCAAATTTAGCTGCATCGGCCAATACTTCCCTTATTGAATTAAGTATTGCATTTACAAAAGAAAAACCACCCCAATTGCATAGAACCCTATCCTTGATGAATACCACACGCTCATATTCGCCCAAGAAATCAAATTTTGAACGATCAATCTTTTTATCCAGATGAATAAAGAAGTAAAAGTCAGGATGATCCAAGGCCTTAATCAGTTTTGAAACCTGTTCTGGATTTTTATATGCAGTAATGATGTGGGCGATTTTCATTTCCTATTTGCTTTTGTCTGACAGTTAATTCTTCTAAAAATTTTCGTTAAAATATAAAAATCAACATTTGTAATTAATAATTATTAACATTTTTAACTAACCAATACAGCCAAGGTATTTTTATAAACATCAATATGATAAATAGGATAAAAAATACAAGAAGATAAATCATAAACCATTTTCTGGAGTATATTTTTTTATATCCTTGTAAAGGAGATTCATCCAATAAACCAATTTTTAAATACCATGCAAACAGAACTGCAAAAAAAGGAAAGCTAAGCAATAATTCTATTTTTTCTTTAATAAGAAAAATCCCCATAAAAAAGGCAAAATTTACTGCATAAAATAGAATTGAAATAAGTAAACTATTTTCTGAATAAAATTTAAAGGATCTCCTATATAGTTTGGCTAAGTGATGATCATTAATAAGTCTAAATTCTGCAAAACGTTTTGTGGCCATTAAAAATGCACCTCCCATCCAGAAAGCGATGATAATACTAATTGGCGGTAGAGTATTAATCCAGTCTAAATCCCATTTACTGCTAGGAAAACCCAAAGCAGGACTAACAAGAAACCAGCCAGCAGCAAACCTAACAGGATTAACTAAAGATTCGCTCAACACATCCAAAAAAACTCTATCCTTAAGGCGAATTGGTTTTAAATTATATAGGAGAGTTATCAACACTATAAAAATTGCCGCAATAAAATATTTTATAGAGATTAAAGAAGCTAACAATAGCCCGATCAAACTCAGTACGGCAAATCCAATAAATACTAGCTTTTGATTGAAGATTCCATTCCTGCTCCGGCTAACTTGTTTTAATGGATGATATTTATCGAAACCTACATCTAAAAAGTTATTTAGAGAAGAACTGGCAGACGTTAAGCTATAAAAGCTTAATAAACCTAAACTCAATCTCAGTAAAAGCCCAAGATGAAATTCAAGTTTAAAAACAAATAATCCATAAAGCATACCCGGAATCATGAAGAAAATAAAAGACAGGCTATCCATCTTTATTAGCTTAAGGTATTCCTTTAAATTGGCTGGACGTAATTCTGTTTGAAATGAAGATGTGGATGATAATAAATCCTCCTCAAATTCTACATCATCTGTCATAAAAAATTGTGATCATAAATTTAGGGATTTGGGCAAATAAAATCATAAAAATTATATCATAAGTTATTCTTATCTTCTTTATAATATTCTCATTTTAAAAATAGAAAATTTAAAGTAGATAAAATAATCATGACCACATATCTCTAATCCATTAAGCCTAAAAATCATTCATTTTTCATTAATTACGCATTTTTAATAATACAACTACACTAGAATATAATAGTTATCGCTTTTTAATGGCTGATTATAAGACTTTTAATCAAATTTAATTTGGCTCTAATTTAAATGTAATTATAATGTCATTTATTATTTTTACATAAAAATCAAATAACTAAAAAAATATCAAAAAAACATGATTTAAATGGCCACAATCAATATCAGACCATGTCAAACAATATATTCTTAATAACAGAATTAACTTTTATTTAATTGTTTGTATAATATTTATTACAATTGTCGTTTAACAAGCAACAAACATTTAATTAATTAACTTTAAAGACAAATAATGAGAAAAAATTTCAAAATGCAATTAGCTCTTCCTTTAGTAATACTCTTATCACTTGCCGCTTGTAAAAAAAATAATGTAACAGAAGATACATCAACTTCTACTACACCAACCACAACTATTACAAACCCTACAACGAACCCAGTTTCAACTGCCCCCTCTTATGACGTTGGAACAGGTTCGGGATATTTAACTATTGATGGAAATTCGCTTGATTTGACTTCCATCAAACTTATTAAGATAAAAGCCGGGAGCTATAAAGGAATTTACATCAAAAATATTTCTGGAACTGCGGCCAATCCTATTTATATAAAGAACTCAGGTCAGGTAATTATTACTGAAGGAATGGAAACAACCAATGTAAATTATTTAAACTTTCTCGGAGACAATGAGTCGACAATAACTTATGGTTTCTCATTTGAAAATATCGCTTTCAGAGCTCTAAAATTTAGAGGAAAAATGAGCAATGTTACTATTAAGAATGTCAGCTTTAAAAACGTTACTGATTACGTAATGGCGGGAGAAGCTGATAACGGTTTAGTTGCATATGATGGTACGTCATCTACTAGAATTGAAAATTTCAAAATATTAAATTGTTTATTTGATAATACCGGAAGTATTTCTTTTGGAGGAAATCTGAATAAAGAGACTGGAGAAGACACTGGTCTTTATAAAGATATTGAGATTGCATACAACATTTTTCAAAACTCTCCAAACGTAGGAACTGTTTGCTCATTTACCAATGTGCAAGATTACAATATACACCATAATGTTGTCAACGATATCAATCAGTCAACTAATAATCACAATGGCGTCTTCTTTATGCAAGGTAATGGAAAATTTCACGACAATAAATTAACAAACTATCAAGGAAATTCTATCAGAGTTTGGGGATATTCCAGAGGCTCGACACCGGCAATGGTTGAAATTTACAATAACATTTGTTATAACACAAGAAAATACGGCGCTTTTGAAATCCAGGAATTTGCTAGAAATATAGTACCGGGCAAATCTACTTTTATCAATGCAAAAGTTTATAACAACACCGTTGGTAAAATGAATACATCGAAAGATTGGGAAGGACAAATTCTTGATTTATACAATTTTGGTGGAACGTTAGAATTTAACAACAATTTAGGCTTTGATCTAAACCGGGTAGGCAAAGAAACTACAGACATGATTAACTATAATGGTAATTCTACATCAACTACGATTACCAATAACAAATATTATGCTACACAGGCTTTAGCAGTTTTAAACATAACGACCTTTGTTTCCTTAATTTCAGGAATAGGAGCCCCAGCTCAATAAATAACTATAATAAACTCATCCATAAAAATAGTTTTCATGGATGAGTTTATCACCTCTTTACATATGCCTTAAAGATAGAATTTAAGAGTCATTTTCAAATTTGAACTTCTTTATTTTGGAAATATTAGTTATCTTTAAAAGATATTTCATCCTAAAGGAATCGCTCAAGTTTCATGAAAAATACGAATAATTTTTATCTTGCATTATCCATATCTTTTCTAATTTTCCTCGTCTCTAGAATATTTATTATTTTCTCTAATGGAACAGACTTGGCTGGTATAGAGCAAAATGTAATATATAGTATCCAAATTTATCTTGCTTCTGGTAAGCTCTACTTTTCACCAAAGAACATTCCTTTTTCGATAACCCAATATACCCCTCTTTATTATTACATTTGCGCTTTTACAGCTAAAATATTTGCCATCAATCCGGATGGAAACTTTAACAGCATTTATGTTATTGGAAGGGTCTGGAACTTGGTTTTCAATTTATCATCAGCTTATGTAACTTATAGTCTGGCAAGAAGATTTTTTAAATTGTCAAAGGATAACTGCTGGATAATATTTCTCTCCACGTTTACATTTACTTTTGCACATAATTTTGCCGTTCGACCAGATTCTCTGCATGATTTAATTGGTATAACTTCAATATATACCTTTTTATTAATGTTGGAAAACATTAATAAACTTAAGGGGTATTTTTATCTGCTTGTAATCACTATAATTTTGTCCCTTTTTGCGGTATTATCTAAGCAAAGTGGTATTCAGTTTATTATTATATTTTTAGGAATTACAATTTGGAATAAAAAATGGATTTTATTTATTAGAATGCTGTTCTGTGCTGTACTTATCTATGCTTTTTCCATATACTTATTTACTTGTCTTTACCCATCTTTTTTAGAGAATGTTGTTGGCGGAGTCAATAATGGGATAAATATTGAAAATTATCTTAGATATGTAATAGGAAAAAATATATTTATCATAACAGTTTGGCCTTTAATTTTAGGATTCTTGTACATTATACTTCGAAATAGAAACAGATTTACAGCAGACTTAGCAGATACAAGTTTAATAATTTGCACCTTAGGAACCTTAATTTTTGCACTCGTAACGGCACTCAAAATGGGTTCTACAGCCCAATACTTCATCGTTTTTATAAATCTTTCATTAATTGTGATATTTAAAGAGATTGAAAATAAAAATAATCAAAAAAGAAATACAATTCCCATTATATTTAAATCCTACCTTGGGGTTATTGCTGTTGTTTTTTTTGTTAGCAATGCAAAGTTAATTTACAAACTAGACGGAGATCCAATTTTGGAAGCCCAACGAGCTTCAGCTAATCGAACAGCTTCTTTTTTGAAAGACCAAAATAGGCTTTCCGCAAATAAATATATTTTTTTCAATTTAACAACAGACTACACTATTCCATCCAGACAGTCATTAAATAATATTTTTTTCAGAAACTGTTTAGTTCCGCAAATGGATATTCTACAATACTCAACAAAGCAACTTGATGTTATAGGCTACCAAAAGTTGGAAGAAATGATTAAAAATGGTGATGTAAATTATATTGTAGGTTCTGATCCCAAGATTAACTTTTTGTTATTCGATAATTTAGATATTCTACTAAAGAAACATTATAGACTCATAAAAAATATTGATGGTTACCTTATTTATGAATTTTTACCTTTAAACAGATGAGCAAGATTGAAAAAGTAGTAATCATAACACCTTGTTTTAACGAAAACATTACCGTAATCTCTTTTCTGAAAAATATAGAGACTGTTTTAGAAAATAGTAATCACGAGTTTACTGTGATTGTAATTGATGATTGCTCATCAGATAACACATTAGATTTACTTAAGAAATTTAACTTTAGTACTTCTAACCTTGACCTAGTTATATTAAAACTTAAGTTTAATGTTGGTCATCAAGCTGCGATCTATCAAGGTTTATTGTACGCTGAAGCGCTCGATTCTGATAAGTTTATCATCATGGATTCTGATGGAGAAGATGACCCAAGTGCAATAATCGATTTAATACAATTTAATGATTATGACATTGTAAATGTAGCCAGGGGGCGACGAAAAGAAAGTTTATCTTTTCAAATGTCTTACTATATTTATCGCTTTATATTTAAAATTATCACAGGTAAAGTACTTAATTTTGGTAATTTTTGCATGATAAATAAGAAGGTTTTAAGAACATCATGCTATACCTCTTTTATACATTTCGCCGCCCATCTTTCCAAACAAAAGGTTACATCGACTAGCATAACCTACAACCGGCTAAAACGAATCGATGGAAAATCCAAAATGAATTTAACCAGTTTAATACATCATGCATTCAAATCATTTGTTGAATATGCCGAAGAACTTTTAATGGTTTTTTTGCGAATATTCATTTTAATTATGGTAGTATTTGCAGGCTTCATAGGTATCGTTCTCTACAAAAAGTTTTTTACGGATGAAGCCATTTTAGGTTGGGCGAGTACTATGACTGTTAGCCTATTCACTACGGCTTTAATTTGTATCGGTTTCTTTGTGATAGGAATTCTATTACTTAATATGATCTCACAAAGAAGTCAAAATAAAGCAAGAATATTCTCCACTTCCGAAGACTAATTTTTTAAAACTTTAGTAGATTTTTAAAAATCTACTAAAGTTTTAAAAATGCTTTTTTAATCTTATTAATAATCTTCCTTACATATCGTTGATTTCCACTAATTGGTTTGAAGTTTTTCCATGGTGTAAAAGATAAATACCTAAAAAATTCATCTTTATAAACCTCTTTAGATTGGTAGCTTTTAAAAATTGGCTTTATATCTAAGAAGTGAATTAATGATGGGTTTTCATCCTCATTAAAGGCAAACCAATTCCATTTTGGATCCAGCTGAAGCCATTTATTAGCCAAAACGACATTTAAACCGTATTGGTCAGCCAATTGAACGTACTTTTTATGGATTCTTAAAGCCTCAATCACATCCTTGGAAATTCCTTCCTTACGCCATTTTTTTGGATTAATAACCAATACCCCAGAATTAAAATATTTAGTGTCGGCAGTTAAGCCGAGCTCTTTATAATTCCTAATCCCGCCCCACTCGCAGTCAACAGTTTTACCCACATCTTGTGCAGCAGCAACAATATAGTTTCCTAAATCGATATTCCATAATTTTGAAATATCATCCTGAACAATAGTATCCACATCTAAATAAATAAGCCTTTCTGCATTTTCATCGATAACGTAAGGCGAAAATACCCGCATGTAAGCTGTTAAAGGAAAGGCAGAATTATCAACCGGTATAGTGATGTCTTTAGGAACAGCATCCTTGCTTTTAATCCATTTGATACTAATACGAGCTGGTTCAACAATAGATTCGAGCTTAGTCCGGAAACTTAATGCAATACCATCATCTATAATATAAAAATTGATATGCTCATCCGTTTTATGATTGAGATCGATTGACTTTAATAAAGCTACAATTAGTATTGCGTAATGGTTATCACTAGCAACAACTATAGAAATGGGATTATCTTTCATATTAGGGTTTAAAAAAGTTAATGATTGACATTTTTTGATTTGAAAAAGAAAGTACTGTAAATATGCTTTAAAAAAACTATAATTTCATTGAACCCTACAGTGAAAACACTCCAGAAATTGAAATTATAATAATTGTTAAGGGGTTTGTAAGTTATCCATATTGCAATGATTATTGGCAAAATGTTTGCGATAGCAATGCCATATATAGAATGGAAAATGGCAACACCAACGAAATCACCAATGAGGTTTGCCGCCAGCATTACTAGAATTTTATAAAAGTTAATTTTTGGTAAATGGATTACATCTACACCCAAAGAGAAGAATCTATCTGCAGGATAAAGAACCGCCATGCACATTAAAATTCTGAATAAATTTGGCGCCTCCGTGGTTAAATATTTTTCACCGCCGATTAATGCAATTATTGGGTTGGCAAAAGCAACGGAACATAGCGCAACAACCAAAATGACGATAGAAAGCATCCCGACCATTTTTTTCATCACATACATCATTTCTGCTTTTTTACCATTGTTGTAGTGGGCCGATAAACTTGGCATTCCTGAAGCTGCAAAACTTAACAGCGGCATTTCAATAATTTGCAACAATTTACCTGATAGATTATAAATTGCCAGTGCAGCTGGCCCCAGATAAAAATTAATAAAAAAAGTATCGGTAACATGAAATAAATTTGCACTTACGCTGGTCGCCATGCTGTATTTACCAAAATGAAATAACTCCATGAAGGCTGTTTTACTGCTATATTTTAATGTGCCGATTTTAGACCAGCCTAATAGTAAAATTATGATGCTTGATAACAAATTTGAAAGTACGTATGTAATTAATACTGCATTCAAACTCGATTGCTTAATAATAACGAGAACAATAATTGTACCTGTAAATAAAACTTGGTTGATTAGTCGCATCCATAATAGCCGATCAAAACGCTTATCGCCCTGAACCACCAGATTAGCCATAAAAGATGGTAATGTGGCAATAGAAATTAATGAAAAGTACTTTAAAAACAGAATCATCCCCTCATTAGTAATTAATGAACTTAAAAAATAACTCGGAATATTAAGCGCTATAGAAAATAAGGTGATGGCTATACCCAAAGCCCAACCTGAGCCAGAAACTTCGTTTGCCCGATCAATGGCTGTACCTGAGTAAAACTTGATAAAGGAGTTTGTCAAAAATCCTGAGCGTAAGGTATCGATCAGTGCCAGTATGGTTGTAAAAAATATATATATACCAATATCTTTAAATGATAATGCCCTGTATAAAATAGCCACTGTTAGCATACCAAAACCAGCCATCACACCGTTACCAATTAGCGACTGAAAGTGTATATTTTTAAATGAAGAAAATATTTTTTTGATAATGGACATTATTGGTTTTTTTATAGATTATAAATTTCCTTCTTTAAGTTCTTGTACCGCGAAATCACAAGCCCTGGCTGTTAGGGCCATGTATGTTAAAGAGGGATTCTGACATGCAGAGGAGGTCATGCAACTGCCATCGGTAATAAAGACATTCTTAGCAGCATGTACCTGGTTGTATTTGTTCAAAACCGAGTGTTTGGGGTCGTGCCCCATTCGAGCTGTTCCCATTTCGTGTACGGTAGAACCTCCGGGGCTATTATAATTAAATGAGGAAACTTCTTCAAAACCAGCATCCTTAAGCATATATTCTGAAGTTTCCATGATGTCATTCATCATCTTTTTTTCATTTTCTTTAAATTCGAAATCTATTTTTACCAAGGGTAAGCCCCATTGATCTTTTTTTTCAGGATCTAACGATATCTTATTATCAAAATACGGTAAACACTCCCCCCATCCCGCCATCCATACTGACCATTTCCCGGGAGATGTTAATTTGGATTTAAAATCGATACCAAAACCAGCTTCAGCTTGCCGATCTTTCCATCCTAAACGTTCGCCATCCCCTTGTATATTGTAGCCTCGTAAAAAACTTTGCTGATCGGATGATTCTAAGTTCCTATATCTTGGGATTAAAAATCCACTAGGTCTTCTACCTTTGTAGTATCGATCTTTCAAACCATTATAAACACCCATTGCTCCCGCTGATGAATGGTGATCCATCAGATTATGTCCAAGTTGTCCGCTATCATTTCCAAATCCATTTGGAAAACGTTTTGATTTGGAGTTTAACAATAAAGCCGTTGTCGCTATTGTTGATGCGTTGACAAATATTATTCGAGCATTGAACTGCAATTGATGATGAGTTTGCGCATCAATTACCTTAACGCCGCTCGCTTTTTTATTTTTCTCATCATATATTAGTTCTGAAACGATTGAGAAAGGCCGTAGTGTGAGTTTTCCAGTCGCCATGGCAGCAGGTATGGTGGAACTGTTGCTGCTAAAATACCCTCCAAAAGGGCAGCCACGGCTACAGAGGTTACGATTCTGACAGGGACCTCTGTTATCCCAACCTCTGGTTAAGTTTGCAACCCTGGCAATAGTTAATACCCTTTTTTGTTTCGTTTTTAGGGACTCAGCGAGGTGTCGCTCCACACAATTGAGCTCCATGGCCGGCAAAAAATTGCCATCCGGTAACTGGGGTAAATGTTCGGCCTGACCACTCACCCCGATAAATGACTCAACATAGTCGTACCAAGGTGCAATATCTTTATAACGGATTGGCCAATCTATACCATGACCATCCTTTACATTGGCTTGGAAATCCAAATCACTCCACCGGTAACACTGGCGCCCCCATGTTAATGATTTCCCACCAACCTGGTAACCTCTAAACCAGTTAAAGGGCTTTTCCTGAATATAGGGATGTTCCTTATCACTGATAAAAAAATGTTTGTTTGATGGATCGTAAATTTTACTGTGAATAGGATCATCAGCTACCTCTTTTACGGTATTGCGAAAACCATTTTTAAAATCCCAGGGGTTCAGGTTCGCCGTAGGATAATCTTTAATGTGTTCTACATTTCGGCCCCTTTCCAGCAATAATGTCTTTAGCCCTTTTTTGCAAAGTTCCATTGCAGCCCAACCTCCGCTTATGCCAGAACCTATTACAATAGCATCGTAATTATCATGATCTATATTCATTTATGTTAAAGATAATATGTTAATTACTTATTTTGGATTATGATTTCATTGTTATTTTGAAAGTATTTTTTATATTTTATAAAATGCTTTTCAAAAAGATTGAAACTAAAAAAACTTACAATGACTGAAAGCAAAACTAAAATAAGTGAGGTAATTAAGTCTACAATAAGAGTATTATTCCCGAATTTGTTAAGGAAATTTGTTAAGGGAATGGAAAGTAGTATATATATTATTGCATGGTATACATACATCCCGTATGAATATTTCCCAAAGAACGTCAAAAATTTATAACTAAAGAACTTTGTTAGGTATACTCTACCTGATATGGCAAAGATTAGGATCGAGGCCCAAAAAAGTGATACTAACGTGAAACCAAAACTAGCCATAAGTAAATGAGAGAAATGAGGACCACTGAAAATCGCATGGAAAACAATGAATAAGCCAGATATAAACATTATATATAATGCAAACCTCTCAAGAATTTCCTTTTTATCCCTAATTAATATAGCAAGCAAAGAACCAATGCATAAGGCATCAAACCGAGAAAATGTATTAACATAATACCCAATATTATCATGAGTAAAAAAATAAATTCTAAGTAGAACAGCGAAAATTATAAAAACAATAATGAAAGAAATAATCTTATTCTTACTAAATCTCTTAATGATAAACGGCCAAAAAATATAAAATTGTTCTTCTATCGCTAATGACCAGAAATGACTTAAAAGTTTATTTTCTTTTGAAAATTCTCCAAAATAAGTAGTTTGCCAATTCTGCAGATAAATCCAGTAAAAAATATTCGGTGCATTAATTTTATCTATTCCTTTAATAAATGGGACAAATGAAAGAATGGTAATTATAAGCAGCGCAAAGTAGTATAAAGGAAAAATCCTGAGAAAACGTTTACCAAAGAAATTTTTATAATACAGTTTATCAGATTTACCATCAATCAAAATTCCAGATATTAAAAACCCAGATAAAACGAAGAATAAATCTACCCCCATCCATCCAAAATAAGAAATACGAAGGAAACCGAAACAATGAAAAAAAACTACCAGAAGAACTGCAAATCCCCTCAATCCGTCTAAGGGAATAATTTTTTTTGAAGAGTCTAAATAATTAATTTCTAGATTAAATACTGGCTTAAGAGTCGATATAATTTGTTTTGCGAGCATATGATAAAAATAATAATTAAGTTTATAGAAGGCTTCAACTAGTTGCCCAGGATTTCTGATTTCTTGACAATGGAATGCAAGACAAATACCTTCCAGGTATATAATCATATGACAACCCTTTTGTAGCACCAATTTCGGAAATGCAATAACCCTCCACACAAAGATTTTTCAGAATTAGGAAAAATGCCCCCCCAAAAAGCTTATTATTTAGTTTATTTAGGATTGAGTAGTTGTATTCATCACGATTCTCTAAGTATTGAAGCGTTTGTTCTTTTTCAATTTTAGTGCACTTGACAAATTGTGTATTGTATTCTCTTAAAGTATAATTATCTACATTTATTAAGCCTTCAACAAATCTATTCTGCTGAACATTATCCGTACAATTCAAGATCACATTAATGATATATTGTACCACATTTGCTGATTTCGCACCTGGAGTTTCTGTTTCTGGTATAATGACTTCAGCTAGCTCACTTATTAGGTTTTTATGAGCTAAAAACAATTTGGGATCGAATTTTCTATGAATCGAGAACCATCGAAAAAAATTATAGGATGTAAGTGATAAAAAGCTAAGAGCAAAAATGCTTTTTAAAGCTGTTCTTCTTTTCATTAATTATAATAACTGACTGTGGAATGATTTTCAAAGATAATTATTAATATAAACAAATCAGTAATTACCTATTAATCATTTAAAAATTATATTTTTGTTCATAACGCAGTTTCAAAATAAAATTTGATAAATCCCTATGAATATTTTGAGTAACCCACTTTGGTTGAAAGATTTTGAATATCCTTTTGATAAATTTGAAGACATACCCCAAAACATCTTTAATCTAATCAATAGTGATCTTGACAGGCTTACAGGAACAAACCCATTAGTTACTATATTAATTGCCGCATGGAATGAGGAAATTAATATTTTGAGATGCATTGCAAGCTTATCTAAAACAACGTGCGCTTTTCCCATTGAAATTATTGTCGTAAACAATAATTCGAAAGACAACACACAAAAAACAATAGATAAGCTTAACATAACCGGTTTATTCGAGAAGAAACAGGGCTGTGGTCCAGCGAGACAATTTGGACAGGAACAGGCAAAAGGAAAATATATATTGCTTGCAGATGCTGATTGTTTTTATCCACCAGATTGGGTTAGTGAAATGACAAATGTTTTAGAAAAAAAGGACGTTGTGTGTGTTTATGGCCGTTATTCTTTTATCAGCGAAGATAAATTTCCTCGGTGGAAACTTTTTATTTTGGAAAAAATGAAAGATGCCATTTCTGAATTAAGACAACTTAAAAGGCCATATTTCAATGCCTATGGACTTAGTATGGGTTATGTTAGAGAATTAGGTTTAAAAGTTGGCTTTATTGAAACCAATTTTTGGGGGGATGATGGGCAGTTATGTTTAGGGTTAATGAAATACGGAAAAATTAAACAAGTACGAAGCCAGAAAGCAAGAGTTTGGACTGGTCCACGTACTCTCCAAAGGGATGGCAATTTGACTGAAGCAATTATGGTTAGAATTAAAAAAGAGTTTGGTAGGTTTTTTAAAAACTTTAATTCTTCCCTTCCTGAAGATGCTATTCACGAATCCAAGGGTAGTTCTTAATACTTCTTTAGGTCAGCGTAGTATACAAATCTTGGATTTTCCTTGTCATCGTCGTTATATTATAGTTCTTTTTTACTGTAAGTTCAGCTTGTTTGCCCAGTTTATTGCGAAAAGATTTGTCTGTAATTAACAGTTCAAGAGCTAAAGCCAATTTTTTTATATCCAATGGCGGGATAATCAATCCATTTTCGTTATTTATAATTAAGTCAGTAATACCATCAATTTCTGAGGCAATTATTGCTTTTCTCATCGCCATAGCTTCTAATAAGGCTATAGGTAATCCTTCCCATAATGATGGTAAACAAAATATGTCAATTGAATTAAGTATAGCAGGAATATCTTTCCGAAAATCTAAAAAAATAAGTTTATTTTTTAAATTAAGTTCTTCTGCTAATTGAAGCATTTGAGGTTTCAAGTCACCATTACCGACTATTAAGTATTTAGCTCTCGACGGAACATCTGCAATCGATCTTAAGAAAGTAAGAGGTGATTTCTGATGTGTAATTCGTGCGATATAGCCAACAACTACCTCATCCAAACCAATTTCAAATTCTTTTCGAATGTCCGGGTATATTTTATCCGGATCAAATTTGTCTTTATTTATCCCATTGACGATTACAACTGCATTTGACATTGGAAAATTCCGTTTACCTTCGGTTAAATTGCTCTCTGATACGCAAATCGTTTTGTTTGAAACACGAACTAAAAAACGCTCGCTTAAAGTTCTAATTAATTTAATAACCTTATTCTGATCTGGATGGAAAGACCATCCATGTACCGTATAGATTAATGGAATTTTTAATGCTTTAGCACTGTAAAATGTATTTGAATTTGCCCGTGTTCCATGAGCATGAATCAAATCGATCTTTTCAGTTGAAATTATTTTTTTAACCTTGCTCCAAACTCTAAGATCAAATGGAGTTGTGGTTTTAATAACATAAGTTTTATAGTTAGAAGCTTTTAATTGGTCGACCATGGGCCCATCAGTAAAAGATAAGATTACCGATTCATATTTTGCTTTATCTAAATGATTCACCAAATCAAGTACATGGGTTTCACCTCCCCCAATTTCTCCTTGCCTTATGGCATGTAATATTTTTTTCTTCACCCTGATACATTTAAATTTTATTATTTTTAACTTCATCAATCCTTTCATCATGATAATGAATGGTTGCTGTTGACAGCTCATTTGCTCTCCTGGCCTTAAATAAGGAAATAACCTGCAGAAACATAAATACTGGGATTTTAATCAATGCTTTGTAAATTACTTTGGGTGCTTTGAAATAGTTCAGGGATACAAAAAAAACAGCCAGAAAGGCTAATATGGCGAATAGCCAAAAAAACAACATTTCAGGCTGAAGAAAGCAATCAATCAGGATTGAAAGTAAACTTAAACCCGCAATAATAAAAAGCGGGGGTCTTGAAAATAAAAGTCCGCACAAAAACTGGTTACGATTGAAGGTTAGTGCCCCTTTAAAAATTAAGGTTACTCCTTTACCTGCATGTTTAAACCATGTATTGATCCAGCGGGCACGTTGTTGAACTAACTGTTGTGGTTTTGATGTCTTTTCATCATAAACGACGGCTTGCTCGGCAAATGCAATTCGTTTACCTCTCTTAAGTATTTCCATTTGTAAAACCTTATCAAAACCAGCCCCTTGAACGGTCAGAATTTCCAGGCATTCTTTATAAAATTCCGTAGTAAAGGCCATGCCTGATCCTGCTAAAGATGCTGATGAACCGCAATCAAAAAGAAGTTTCCTGTCGATGAAGCGATAATAAATATCTCCAGCTTCATCTAAACACGCATAGGGCGTATTTAAGTTTTTCGCTTTCCTGACACCCTGAACGGCAAGATAATTTTGATCGAAGAACAGGTTAAGTTGAATTAAATAATCCGAATCAACTAAATTATCACTATCAATAATGGTTAGCAGTTCGTGTGCTCTTACAAATCGGTTAATTGCATAGAAATGCGATTTGGTATTACTTGCCAGGGTTTCTTCTGGCCTAAGTAAAATTACTTTATCACTACCAAAATTTAAGTTCGAAACATCACATTTATCGGCGACAACATAAACCATATAGTTTTCATAATTTAATTTCAATATCGAATTGACAACCGAAGGCAAGAGTTCTGTTTGCTCAAAAGCGGTAACTATAATTCCATAATCATATTTTTTAGTTGAATTAGAGTTGTGCAGGTTTCTATTTCTAAAAAAATGAAGCAAGTATAAAACTACTGGTAAAAACAAATTTAAACCAATTAAAATCTGCAGTAAAACTGAAAATAAAAGCAAATATTCTTTCATATTAATGATCGATTTCTACTTGATGTATTGCAGCAGAAATAGCCTTAACGCTGTTTAACCAGGTGTGTGTTAAGGCAAAATCACGGCGCCTAGTTTGTAAATTTATGGAATCCTGATTTAGTGCTTCTTCAATTAAGCGCACATAATCTTCTTTACTTTCTGCCAAATAAACAAATTCTTTAAAAGCTTCCATTGCTTTTGTTTTAGTTGCAACCACCGGTTTTCCAACAGCAAGATATTCATCGATTTTTCTAGGGTAGTTACCGATCGTTACCAGGTTAACCAATTGAGGATTAATACAGATATCGAAAAGATTAATGTAATCGGGAAGGCTCTCGACAGGTTTGATGCCTGTAAAAACAATATTTTTAATTTCATGTAAATTGCTCTCTTTGAAAAAATCATCTTCCGGACCTACTAAAACAATTGTCCATTCTGGTTTTGAAATGGCGATGTACGCTATTATTTCTATATCTAACCGAATGCTTTGCAGCGCACCTACATAACCAATAATAGGCGAATTAATGTTCGCTAATTCATTGTTTTTTGAAACGCTAAGATTTGGATAAAAAATATCGAGCTCACAGCCTTGCCCAACATAAAATGAATTTGAGTTAAATTGCTGGCAATAATTAGTCAGGTATGTTGAGTTTGCTACACACAAGTTATTTTTAGCAATTAATTTTGGTTCTAAAGCCTCGCCATGTTTTTTCCAATAATCTACAGCAACCATATAATCTCTAGAATAATAAACACTTGTTTTCGGCTTTAGTAAGTCGTTGAGGTAGTATCCTTTGAAAATCTCATTATCATTAAAAAGAATAATATCCGTGAAATTTAATTGATCAATCGCTTTATTAATAGATTTAGCTAGTTTTCTGTTGTTGAAATAATTAAAGATACTGAACAACCGTGTACTTGATATCCAATTGATGGATTCAACCATGCAATCAGGATAGTAGTTCCAAAGATTGTCCTGAATTTTTACCAGACCAGGTTCTTTTCCATCGATAATGTTTAAACGTCTAATCGTTTTGCTGTCATTTTTACTTCTATGTAAGGTTATACGATCTAGCGGTGAGTTGATGTACAATACCCTATTATTTTTACTGAACTCAATGGCTATGTTCTTGCAATTACTCCCAATTTCTGTATCCCATGGTTGCTGACCAATGATTACAATGTTCCGATCAATTATTTGTTCTTTATCCATAAGCAATTATTTTTCAATCATTTAATAGGTTTTATATAATAACTGTAAATGAACTTGAATAATCTATATATATATAAAGCTTGCTGGACAAAGTAGTTATCACTATTTGTCAATGTTTTCCTAGTCATTGTACTAGGCTCGGTATTGGTGTTAACTTGGTCGAATACACTTTTATAATTAATATGTAATAAGCCCCTGCCTTTATTTTTTAAAAATGACAACATCATTCGATATTCGGTCTGATCACCCTTAACACCTTCCTGATATCGTCCAAATTTATCAAAGAAATTTTTTCGTCTTAGATGAGGATGATCGCTATACATAGGAATTTTATCTATATTTAGTGATGAGTGCTCAAATATCATTTCTGCAAATCCTTTTCCAAAAGCCTTTAGCTTAGGATAATTTAAGTATGAATAAAATCTGATAGTATCAATAACACTGTTAGCTTTTAAAATATCAACTGCATTTGAAAAAGTTTCGTTAAATAAACCAAGCGCTATGAAATCTTCCTGAACATATAGGGTATAATCTGTTTTAACTGCATCCTGACCTTTGTTGATGTTATTACCTAAACCTTTATTGCTTATGGTTTTTACAAGCGTAATATTATACGATTGGCTTAAACTTTCAATATATTCAAGATGCTCTTCTTTACTCCCGTCGTCCGAAACAACTATAGCACCAAAGGATACATCATTATTTACAAAACTGTCTAGCAAACGTTGTAGTGAAGCACTTCTATTATAATGAGTTACTAATAGGGTAACATCGCTGTAATGATTTTTTAATACTTTAACCATTGATTTTGAGATGATTTCTTAAAGCAAAATTGTTAATCTAAATCCTTTCCCAGATTCGAGTAATAAAATTATATTGTTTGATGATTTTCGCCGGGTTGCCAACCGCTATCGAATAATCAGGTATATCCTTCGTAACAACACTGCCCGCACCAATTACACAATGTGTGCCAAGCTTAACACCCGCCGTAATCACACTGTTGGCTCCAATCCAAACATTATTGCCTATGGTTATTTTTTTACAAACTACTTTTTGTTTTGATGGTGGTGTGTTAATATCCTCATAACCATGGTTTAAACCGGAAGCGACTATATTTTGTGCAAACATGACATCGTTGCCAATTTGGATGGGCCCAATAATTACATTACTCATTCCAATTATTGTACCTCTACCAATCTCTACATCCCCTACACCGTTATTTACTGTAGAAAAGTCTTCAATGACCGAACGTTCGCCTAAATCAAATTTATTGAATGGAAAAACATCCATACGTGTTCTGGAGCGGATAATGGATTGTTTGCCGCGTGAATGTTTGAAGGGGTTTAAAAATAATTTAACCCATAGCCTCGGGCTGTTCTCATTCTGCGGAATCAGAAGCCATAAAGCAATTTTTTTTAATCTCGGATCCGACTTTATTCTTTCAACAATACCCATAGTCATTCTTCATTATCTTCTTCCCGTTTGGAAAACCTGATCCCACCAAAAAAACCAAATATAAAAGCCAGTGCAGCCGGCAGTAAAAATATTTCCCAAGGCATATTTTAAGTAATTATTTTTTTTCCAGCCAATTCCCGCTCAAGCTTAGGCATAATATAAACAAAAGCAATTGATATGTAAACAATTATAGTTGATGGCATGGTATTAATCACCTCATTGCCATAACTACAACACAAAATACCGGCAAAACCCGATGTTAAGGCAATCCCCTTAATCTTCAATCCCTCGTCCTTAATCCGCCATACAATGCCACAACATTTACCCAAAATGTAGCTTAACATAGAAATCCAAACCGTAAAACCAACAATCCCGTACATGGCCCAGATTTTCACCCAATAACTATCTGGCTGTATAGTTGATAAAAACTTATCCGCATTGTATTCCATTCCGTTTGCACCGATTACTCCTAAGCCCCCTCCAAAAGGAATATTGCTCATGTATTCCTTTAAAATTAACTGCGACTTCATTCGAACATTAAGAGAAGGGTCTTCCGGATTTAAGGAGGAGCGAAAACGATAGATGTTATAATTACCGTCTCCAATGTGTGTATATTTTAACATGCCGAGCAATAGAATGGCAATACCTCCACCAACCAATAATACCTTATATCGTTTGGTTAATATTATAGCAAGAAATGCCCCTGGTGCTAAAGCAAACATTGCGCCACGCGTGCCAGAGATCAACATGCCATACAACATCAATGCGGAACAGACCAGAAGAATGATTCGGTACTTCTTTGTAACTGGACCAAGGGCGAGTATGAGTGTTAATAAACCAATGTGTGCTTGTGATGCTCCAAATTGTGCGGATTCCGAATAAAAAGAAAATACCCGTAATCGTCCCCACAGAATATGTGTTGCTGCCCCACCATTTGCAAGAAATCCAATGTCACCTCTCGATAATCCAAAATGTAGTTGTTTAATTCCGTCTAAAGCCGCCAATGTAGACAAGGCTATTACAATCTTTAAAAATGTATCCAAATCCTTGCTACTTGTGTTTAACAGGAAAGCCATAACCACAATTAAAAGCGGATATTCAGCTGCAGTTCGGATTTCCTTTAACCAGCCCATTATACTCGCACCTGCGGGATTAACAACTTCTAAAATGCTGACAATAAGCCAAAATAGAAATAAATAAACAACATCATTATTTAGATTTCGCCAATTATCTTTTGGTATCGTAAAAATGGCAATAATGAAGGTTAAGAGTAATAAGCCTTCTATAACTATACCAATGGGGAAATTGATACCTGATTCTCTGGTCAGCATCCAGCAAACAAAACAATAAACCAGTAAAATGTTGAATATTTTCTTAGCGAACATCTCTAAGATCTAATTTTTAAGCGAAATTGAAAAAACTCAAACATACTATTTTAATGCCTAATCAGTTAATTCAGTTTTATTTAACACCCAACCCAAAAAGCCCGGAAGTTTTTTGATGTAAGCGACATATTCTTTATCTACATCCTGAATTGTTTTCCCATACTCAAAAATGGCTAAATTTTTGTCTGTAAAAAGCAACCATTCCTTGGCAATGTTAATGTCGTGCAGGCTATTGACATCCACAATTATAATGTCAAATTCATCCCGTAAAACATCAAAGCCCGCTTTTAAACTTTTCACACTCTGCATTTCTAATAACGATTCGCGAGCGGTATTTTTATTCATTACTGTGATTAAATCTTCAGTATGAATTTCTTTTTTAACCAGGAAAGTTTGAAAATTGTGGCTCACTACTAAACCTGTACTGGTTGATTTCACCACCGGTAATTCATCTGCAATTAGTAACACTTTTTTACCAGTCATTGCAAAGGCATATGCTAAGCTATGGCAGATAAATGTTTTTCCTTCGCCCGCAACAAGACTTGTTACACCAAGAATCTTGCTATCATCTAAATCCAGTTTTTCAGTCACCTCAAATCTCAACGAACGTAGCATATCCCTAAAAAACTCAAAATTCACATTGCCGGTTTTATCGTTCCAAATGTCACGCACATTGCGCTCATCAGTTTCAATTTTACATAAAACCCCCAACGTATTGGATTTTGTGGCAGCTGCCAATTGTTGTGCAGTTTTGATTTTGTTATCCGTTAAAAACATGACCAGGATAAAGCCGACGCAGAGCGCAAAACTACCAAAGCCAGATCCGGCAAGATATATGATCCTTTTTGATGGCTCAGGATTTCCAGGCAAACCAATCTGCTCAATTTGTAACCTTAAGCCCATTGATTGCCCCGCTTTGTTTTGATTATATTGTTCAGATGCCGCTGTATAGTCTTTAGTTGCCAAATCAGCCTCCCGTTCATAATTTTGGATATCAGCATCATAGGGAACCATAGAGCTGTATTTGGCCCTAAGCTGAGAAAGCTGCGCATTAATACTTGACATGCTGCTTTTTGCCTGCTCGAGTGAAAGTTCAAGCGCTAGCTTTTGACTGATAAGCGATTGTTTAGAGGTTTTAGGATCAACAACGTTCTCATCCGCATTTTGATTACTCATTGCTAAAATAATCCGGTTTAACGAATCTATTTTCTTTTGATCGGAAGGTTTAAACCCATTTTCAATAAATGCATTATTTGCAGCAACCAGCTTTTGTTTCAGGTTTACGAGTTCCCTATTATCGGCTCTGCTGCTACCATTATAGGTTACATCTGCTCCACCGAGTTTTGAATTGATAATTCTAATTTGTCCTTGACTGGTCTGCATCTGGCGGATGGCATTCGCTCGTTGTGATTCGTATTCCGTAATCTGTCCATATACCGCAGCCGACTGTTCGCTTAAATTAAGTACGCCTTTGTTTCGTTTAAAAGTAGCCAAAGCCTCGTTCTTTTGATTCATGATGATTTCTTTCTGTTTTAATACAGAGTCGAGCAACACAATAGAATTACTTTGATTTAAGCTTACATCCATACTATAATTACTTATGAATGTATTAGCATATGTATTCACCAGGTAAGCAGACAATTCCGGATTTTCGGAAGTGTAACTGATGTTGATAAAGTCACTGTTTTCGGTATGGGATATATCAACCTGTTTCCTTAAAGTTTCTTCACCGTAGCCCATTGATGAAACCATGTTGTAAAGTTTATACTTACCCTCATTATCTGCCAATGTTAAAACGGATTTCGACAGCAATTTAGCCTTGAATATTGCAATCACTTCAATTCTTTGTGTTGCATTCAGAGAATCGATTAATTCACTATATTTTCTGAAAGAAGTTTTAGGCTGCTCTAAATCATGCAGTATTAAATTATATGATAGAATGTTAAGCATTTTTTTTAGCTTAAATTTTTCTATAATACTATTAAACTGCTGGCTGATTTGAAAGAAATCAGTATTCTCGTTACTGATTAATTTTTTAGAAGGGTCTAATAAACCTGTTGAAATCTGGACTTCTGAGTTATATTGCTTCGGCAGATTTTTAACTAAAAAATAAGTAATTGTAACAGCAATAATGGGCACTAATAATAGTACCCATTTATATTTTTTAATCAGTTTTAAAAGCGATTTTATATCCATACTTTACTATAACATTTTCCTATTTAACATCGGCAAGTTTTGCGCCGATCACTTCTTCCAACAAATCTTTAGATTTTAGAAATGTGGTTTCAGCGGCTATTTTTGCTTGATAAGCATTAAACTGAAGAATTCTCGATTGATTATATACATCTAAAGTAATTTCGCTTTTCTCAAATCTCAACCTTAGGCTCTCAGCTACACCTTTATTATCGCTAGCTAGTTGTGCACTTAATTTAAGTAGATTGATTGATTGAATATAATCGTAATAGCGACTTTTAACTAAAAGAACCAGTTGATTTTCATAATCCTTTTCTTCTAATTTAGCAGCCTTGTAATCTGATTTGGCTCTTTTTATCAGGAGAGGTCTTGAAATCAACGTTCCTAAACTAACAGTTACACCAAACTGGAAACCATTAACACTGTAAGGATTCACCGGATCTAAAACGGCTTGCTTTTGTGGGCGATAAAAATAGCTCCCGGAGAACATATCCAAATAACCCAATGCAGCAATTGGAATATTCGTTTTAATTCCTTCCGAACGCTCTTTAGTTAATTTCAGTTTTGGATAATTCTGCTTAGCCAGATCGATATACTTTTCCAAATCAGCATATTTGATTTCTGGAATGATGGTTTCTTGAGAGAATGCCGAAACGCTCACAAATAATAAGCTGGCTAACGTAATTTTAAGAAGATTTTTCATTAATTATGGATGATTAATTTAATTAACTATTGAGGTTTTGATTTTCAGCTATAAAGATACAATTATACTTGTTCTTTTTGAATAAGTAAAAAAAGTTTTATTTTTTAATATGAGCATACCTGAGTATGTAAATTCGAGGTTAATGAAATAATGATTAAGACTATAAGTTATGTAACATTGCTGCTATTTAAAATTAATTTTATCCTTTCCCTCAACTCTGGTATCGATACATCAATGTCTTCTGTTAAGCCCATAGCGTAAGTTACATCTTTGTTGTGCATTCCATGATAATAAGCTGAATACTTCAATTCCATAACTTCTGCCAGGTAAAGAAAAAAGTCAGGCGCATAATTAGGAGAAAATAATTCAAATAGCTGTGTTCCCGGCTCACACCATATGATATTGGTGAATGATGCGCCATGAGCACCTACAATAAAGGAGGCATTTTTGTATAGTGCTATCTGTTCCTCCACTGAGCGTTCTACATCTTCAATAATCTTAAAATCAAACTCTTTTAAAAGTTCAATTAATTCCACTTCATTAGAAATCTTTCTTCTTCCACTCCTACTTATGTATATACGTTGAGATTTACTTTTTTCGGGAGTAAATCTCTTTGAGATCTCTTGTTTTAAAATATCTATATCGGACTTTGATGGATGCCATCCTTCAAAATTTGCTGAAAGAATTCGTTTAGATATTGGTTTGTATTGCTGGCAGTCTATAAAATTTTTCTCTTTATAGCCAATCAGCTTAAGATATTCACTTTCATATTTTTCTCCAAATGAGGCATATGAAACCCAGATATCATCAAAATCATAATCAGGCATTGAGTTTTTAATTCTTGCCAGTTTACCGGCAATGAAAAAAACATAATCGTAATAACCATAGTAAACGCGTTCATCTTTAAAGTGACTGAATGGTGCAACTAATATCTTACAAGCAATCTGTTTTCGATCATCGTCTTCACTTAAACTACGATAAAGGCCATCGTGTGTCCAATGTGTACATAGAACTTTTTTATCGATAATAACCGATCCGTATTTGGACAAATAGCCTTCTTTGTCTCTGTAATCCCATACATAGTTAGCGGAAATGACCAGATCTCTTGGGCTAAAATAGATTTTTTCAGGTACAAAAAAATCACTCACCTTTGGAAGATGATGCATTTCAGAAGCAGTGCTGCTTACCTCATAGTGCTTTGAAAATCGTAGCGTTTCTTTTAAATCTAAAACAGATAAGCCAGCTATCTTTAAAAAAAAATTAGTTATTTTTTGAAAAATTTTACGGGCTATAATGATTCTATAGAGCGTTTTCAACCCAGACATTTACTTACAGGAAGTGATTTTTACTAAATGCCTGCCAACCAGAAGTCGAAAATTCAAGCAATTAAGTATTAAGTTAACAATTAGTTTGAATCAAAAGTAATAAATATTCTTTATTAGATAACTCACATTTAAATTTGGTTCAGGTCACTTCATAAAATTATTCAAATTTCCTCGTATACATCAAGATCAAAGATAATTTCGACTTTTTCTTATTCAATAACCATTATCAAGTGCCAAATCATTCGATATGGTAATGATCCCCCCAGGTTAATGATGTTTAACTGTACATTATTAAACTTGTTCCTTTTGAATAAGTGCCGGAAAAGTTTTAAGAATTATTTTCATATCTAAGAAAATAGAGTAATTATCGGCATAAAAATTATCAAGTTCTTTGCGTTCGCGTTCCGACATTTCTTTTTGTCCTCTTTTGCTGATTTGCCATAAACCGGTTAAACCTGCCGGACCGATAAAACGTGTAGACCACTCATTTGTAGTGAGTTGTTCAGCTTCGTAAAGTGGTAAAGGGCGGTTTCCTACCAACGACATGTCGCCCATGAAAACATTAATTAATTGGGGAAGCTCATCAATACTGGTTTTTCTAAGCAAAGATCCGAATTTAGTTATCCTCGGGTCATTTTTAAATTTTACAAAAGCAGTTTTCTTATTCGTATTTTCTTCTGAGCTGGCATATTGGTTTAAATCTTCCATTTTATGCAACAGCTGATCAGCATCCTGCCTCATCGACCGAAACTTATAAAAATCGAATATTTTATATCCTGCTCCAACCCTTTTGCTCTTATAAATAACCTTTCCTTTTGATTCAAGTTTGATTATTAATGCGACTACAATAAACAATGGTGCTAAAAAAAGTAGAGCCAAACCAGAAACTAAAACATCAAATATTCGTTTTTGAACCGGTATTTCATACTTTTCTGCTACCTTTTGAGTCAATTCTGCAATCTTTGGCTTTATTAATTTAAACTTAACCAGAAAATTAATGCGCTCAAAAAGGTCTTCTAGAGGAAAAGGATAAGTGTAATAGTCATTAACCTGCAGTTGAAGTGCTTTTTGCCGCAATACTTTATCATCACTGATACCAAGCAAAATAATTATAAGCCCCTGAAGAAAAGGATGAGCTTTAATATACTTAACCTGTTCAAAACAATTATCATTTTCATCAACCTCAATAATGATTACATCAGGCAAACTTAATAAGGGCTCATTATCCATATAAACTTTAAAGTCATCAGGATATTCGATATGTGCGATGTTGGCATTAAGTTCTTCAGCAATTAAACTTTTTAAAAGCTGACCAAAGTACACAATCTTGGTATTTACTATCGAGCGCTCAATTGTAGATGTTATCATTATGGGATGATATTAAATAATTCTTAAACAGCTTTACAGGGCTATGCTGTTAGCTGTTCAATTCTCGATTTTAATACAATCGGATTGAATGGTTTTTCAAGGTAACTATCAACTTTAAATGAAAGTGATTTTACAATCGACTCTAAATTTTCAGCACCAGAAAGCAGGATAACTGGTGTATTTCGGTAAAAACCACTTATTTTAAGGTTTTTAATGAATGAACTGCCATCAAAATATGGCATTCTTAAACCAGATATAATTAAATCAGGATCATTCCCGTCGGCTAGCCAGGAAAGTGCTTCTATTGCGCTTTTCTTGATGGTTAAGTCGTAATCAACAGCCAAAATAAAACTTAAAAGCTTTAAAATGTTAAGTTCACTGTCTACAATTAAGATACTTTTTTTATTCTCTCTTTGTATTCTTTTTCTACTTTCCATATTGAATGCATTAATATTACTTCAGTTTTGAAAACTTTTTGCAGGATGATAATCTATTTCTTACATCTATAAACTAACCTTATTCACATTTTTCAACTAATACCTATTAGTATCTTGTCTGCCTAGCATGACGGTATAAAATTGGTCTTTCAGCACCTTGCAAGCAATAGCCCGATGGGGCTATAATCAAATAGCCCGCAACACTAAAAAATATTCACAAACAATTAAACAGCAACCGATTACAAACAAAAAAGCTTTCCAAAGCTCATGTACAGCGCTAGTAACGTGCACTAAAGCCTAGCTCAGCCAAAAAAAAACGAGAAGATATAAATGGATATTGGACAGTTCGATCGCTCGTTAAAATTAATCCAGAATTTTGGCAAGCGCAATTATGCCTTTTTCAAGATCGGTTTCATTTAAAGAAGCATAGCCTAGTCGAAGCCCCTTAACGGGCTTTCCAAAACTAAAAGTGGCCGGAGATAAAACCTGTATACCCTTTTGCTCAAGTGCAGTAACAATTTCCGTTAAATCTATATCACTTTTAGGTGTAAGCCAAAAAGCAAGTCCTCCTTCAGGTTTTGAAAAAGCGACCTTATCAGAAAGATGTTTAACGATCAGCTTTTCTACATAATCCCTTTTTGCTTTGTAATAAAGCGTAGCCTTTCGTAAATGCCGCTTAATATGCCCATCGTTAATGAGTTGGAGCATCGCCTGCTCCATTATGTTATCCCCCTGTACATCTATTATTTTTCTTAACTGCCCAATCTTTGCAATTAATGCCGGTGAAGCTGCCAGAAAACCGATCCGTAGTGCCGGGGCAACAATTTTGCTCATTGTACCGATATATACGTAGTTTTCCAGATGCTCAATACTGCTTACCGGAAGAATAGGTCTTTGCCCGAAGTGAAATTCATTATCATAATCGTCTTCAATAATGGTAAAACCGTAATGATTTGATAGCGCAACCAGTTCAAGCCGTCTGGTCAGACTCAAAGTAACCGTTGTGGGAAACTGGTGGTGTGGTGTAATGTATACAGCCCTAATCAATCTTCCCAATTGTAATACAGATTTCAGTTCGTCAGTCACAATACCTTCAGCATCGACACTAATGGGCAAAAGTTTTGCTCCCGCATGCTCAAATGCCTGCCAAGCAGGTTCATATCCCGGATTTTCTATAGCTATATAATCGCCCTGGTTAATTAAGCAATGGGCGGTGAGAAACATCGCCATCTGACTGCCACGGGTAATAAAAAGCTCATCAGCAGTTAAATGCATACCCCGGTTATAATTCAGCATCTGAACAATTGCCTCACGAAATTCTTTTTCTCCTGCGCCATCACTATACCCCATCAGCTGCCACCTGCCCTTTCGGTTAAAAATCTGACGGTAAGCCGCAGCAAGTTCATTAATGGGTGCAATCCTGGTGTCGGGCAAACCATCATCAAACAGCACCTGAGGCTTTGATACAATAGCTTTAGCTTGGGGCTTATGCCTGGCTTCTTTTAAATGATTAAATTCAGGTAAGCTGGGTGCAACAAATGTTCCTTTTCTTGGCAATGATACCAGCCAGCCTTCGGCCAGAAGTACATCAAGTGCGTCGATTACAGTATTGCGGTTTACCTTTAACTTTTGGGCAAGTTGCCGGCTGCCTGGCAGTGCATCTCCACTACGTAATTTGCCAGCTTTCACTGCATTTATAATTGCATCTGCAATCTGCAGATAAATGGCTTTATCATCACTAACATTAATCGTGATTTGAAGTTCCCAAGGTCTAAGCATCTGGACTACCTGTTATTTATAAAATCTACACCACTAAGCTCCTCCAAAGTTAACTTAATTTTGTTCATGCAATGATGCAAATATTAAAAATTTTCGATCATGACAGATACTAAAATCACTAAAAATCCTACAGAAATCAGGTCAATGATTCATAAGGAACAAAAACAATTCAGCTCAAAAGATTTCCATCAAACTTTTGCCAGACCTCAATTTGTGATGCCTTCGCACCTGGTACACAAAAACGTGGAAAACGCCGGTGAACACAATCAGTTTTCTACAGAACGCAAACACCCGGTGTTCTTTGTCGACCTTCCAAGTAAAAATGTTAGCATGACCATTGGCGGATTATTACCTGGCCAGCTTACCAACAGGCATCGCCATACCTACGAAACGGTTCTTTATGTACTGGAAGGTAAAGGTTACACTGAAATTGAAGATAAGAAAGTGGAGTGGCAAAAAGGTGATGCGGTTTATATCCCATCATGGGCATGGCACAGGCATCATAATTTAAGCGACATTGAGCCTGCAAAATATATCGCCTGCGAGAATGCCCCGCAGCTGCAGAATCTGGGTGTGGCACTTCGTGAAGAAGAAGGCCGGGACCTTTAATTTATCCAGTTATGAGTCCGCTGAAAAGCGGACTCTTTATTTAAATCTTTATACAAATGAATTCCATTCCATTTAAGGGGATTATCTCCTACCCCATTACACCATTTACAGAAGACAATCAGGTAGACATACCATTATTTAAAAAATTAGTGGAAAGATTAGTATTGTCGGGCTCGCATGGTATTGCCTCATTAGGTAGTACAGGAGTACTTCCATACCTTAACGATAGCGAAAAGGAAGCGGTAACAGAAGCAACCATTGCACAGGTTGCGAACAGGGTTCCGACACTGATCGGGGTTTCCAACCTGACTACCGAACGTACCATCCATCATGCCAGATTCGCTGAAAAAGCGGGAGCAACGGCAGTTATGATTATACCAATGAGTTATTGGAAACTTAGTGATGAGGAAATACTTAAACATTACGATACCGTAGCTTCAAAAATCTCTATTCCCATTATGGCTTACAACAATCCCGCTACAGGCGGCATTGACATGTCTCCGGCATTACTGAAACGTTTGCTGGAAATCCCAAATGTAACCATGATTAAGGAAAGTACAGGCGATGTTCAACGCATGCATTATTTAAGAAGTGTGCTTGGTGAGGATGTTGCCTTTTACAATGGCGCTAATCCCTTGGCTTTAGCAGCGTTTGCAGCTGGTGCCACCGGCTGGTGTACCGCTGCGCCAAACCTGATCCCGGATCTTAACATGGCGCTATACCATGCCGTTGAGCAAAACGATTTCAAATCAGCAGAAAAAATCTTCCTTGAACAGTTTGATTTGCTAAAATTTATTGTGAATAAAGGACTTCCAAGAGCCATTCAGGCAGGATTAAACATCTTTAAGGAGGATGGCGGTTATCTGAGGGCACCGCTCCTTCCATTACATACTAATGAAGTCCGGGAGCTTGAAGAAATTCTTTCTAAAACCCTTAACACTGTATTATAATCACTTAACAATAAGCCTCTGTTTCTTCAAACGGAGGCTTGATATTGTAAAATCAGATTGATATTAGCTTTGCAGAAAGTTTTCGAGCAAGCAGTTTGCAATACTGTTCAGCTCTTTGTATTGCATTAACTGCCCGGAAAGTACTTCCGGCGGCTGGATATATTCAGCATGAACCAGTTCGTCTGCACAATTATTGAGCATACTTTCTACCGCCTGCGGTGTTGTTTCCAGATGAAACTGTAAACCTAAAACCTGGTTCTTATATAAAAAGCCTGATTGGGGTTAGCTTCAGAAGATAATAAATCCATACTATTTGCGGGGATTTGAAATGTTTCTCCATGCCAGTGGAAAACCTTAGGATTTGCAGAAAACAAATCATAAAACCATGCCTTTTGCAAACAGTTTTCAGTTGGGTAAACCGGGAACCAACCTATCTCCTTATTGGCCGCTTTAATAACTTTCGCACCCAGACAAACTGCCGATAATTGAGCACCCAGGCAGATACCAACCACTTTCTTACCTGCCGCAATGCAGCTGCTAATAAAATCTTTCTCTGTTTTAAGCCAGGGATAATCTGTTTCGTCGTAAACACTCATTGGTCCACCCAGTACAATCAAAATATCAAAACTGTTCAGTAATGGAAGTTCATAATCGGCTTCGAAAAACCTTGTTCCCGAAATCTCGTGATGCTTTTGCTCACACCATGATTCAATGTAGGCGGGTCCTTCGAAATCAACATGTTGCAGGTAATGTACTTTCATCTTTATTAATATTCAGTATTTAGCTAAAGTGATTCATTCCAGTAAAAACTATCAGGCGTAGTTCTGGTACCAAAAACGGCTGTGCCCACCCTAACAATTGTTGCCCCCTCTTCAATAGCAATTTCCAGATCACCACTCATGCCCATCGATAACTCATCTACGTAAACGCCATCAATTTTTGCTTCCCTAATCTGCTGTTGTACATATTTTAAAACTTTAAAACAAGCCCTCACCCTATCATCTTCCCCACTTAATAAACCAATGGTCATTAACCCTTTTACTTTTAAATGATTTAAACCTGCCAGATATCGGGCAAATGCTATGGCATCGGCAGGCTTTATACCAAACTTACTTTGTTCATTGGAGGTATTCACCTGAATAAATACTTCTATTGATTTATCTTCCAGTTCGAGTCTGGCATTAAGCTTATCTGCCAGTTCTTTATTATCCAGCGACTGCAGGCAAACTACATCATACCGAAGCAGCTCTTTTATTTTATTACTTTGCAGGTGGCCTATAAAATGATTGGTATGGGCAATACCTTTTAAATCATCATATTTTTCTTTGAGTTCCTGTATCCTGTTTTCAGCAATCAGGGTGTTTCCACTTACCAATGCCACTGAAATTCGTTGTGCAGAAACTGTTTTAGTTGCAAGTAATAGCTTAACTTCATCAACAGACCGACCTGCGTTTTTACAAGCCTTATGTATCCGTTTATGGATTTCCTCCAGGTTAATTTCTATTTCTGATTTCATATTGTTGTGAGGCTTTGCGCTCTTTCAAGTTGCTTTATCAAAAGTTCTTTTACTGCTGTAAGGGTATGATCACGTGCTTCAGCAAAGGAAATTTGATAAATGCGGTTTATATGCTGCATATCTTCAGGATAACGCATTAATAAACGATCATAATAAGTATCGAGCACCTCCTTTTGGGGCAATTTGTAGTTAATCCTTAATTGAAAACGACGAATAATCGCCGGATCGATAAAATCGATATGGTTGGTAGCGCAAATAAGTATACTGTCTTGCGGATAATAATCAATTAGCTGAATAACTGAGGTAACAAGCCTTCTCATCTCACCTACATCTTTATCATCAAGGCTGCGCATTTTTGCAATCTGATCAAACTCATCCAGGAAAAGTATTGATTTCTCCCTCGCGGCTTTATCAAATACCATTTTAATATTCTGGGCTGTTTCTCCCATTTTAGCGCAAATAACATTGCTGAGGTTTAATACCAGTAATTCTTTACCCAGTGTGGCAGCTATTGCTTTTGCTGTTGCTGTTTTACCACATCCTGAAGCACCATGCAGCAGGATTTTATTATTAACCGGCAGCTCATATTTTATCAGTTCTTCAGCATAGCTATATTCTTTTATTAATTGCTGAATAGCCTTTTTAACGGGGGCTTCAAAAAACAGTTCATCAAGGGCTACAATTGTCTTATCTTTTATAATCAGGTCGGAAATATACATTTATGCTATTTAATTTATCAGATGTTCATTACAATCAATCTGAAGCTGTGAAAGGCTCATGTACTGCTGAAGTAAATTACAGTAATGGCGTTCTCTTTCGGGCCTGTAATGTTTACAAGTCTGGCACATACGCTGTCCCATGATCAGCTCAGATTGATGAAGTGCAAATATAACCTGACTGAGTGTAAAAAACAGTTTTTCTTTATCTTCAGCCATCAAAGTAAATAAGGGTTGCAGCAATGGATATTTATAAAATGAAGCTTCCTGTGCTTTTTTGTAGCCTTCTGTTGTCAGCTGAATTATAAACTGCCGCCCCACAGTTGGCGAGTATACTTTTTCTACCAGTTTCTTTTGTTCCAATAATTTAACGGTATCGCTGATGCTCGCCTTAGAGATATTGAATTCTTTTGCAAGCCGGTTAATCCGGGCTAATTCTGTGCTATGATTAAGCAGAAAAGTAAGTACCTGAAGCTGTATAGGACTAATAGATTGTTCAACAGCTGTTTTCCAGGCAAGCGTACGCATCACCTGCGATAATTTATCCAGTGCATCTACAATCTTATTTTCGATACTTTCAACTGGTTCAACTGTTGTTTTAGTGCTTTTAATCACATCCTTCCATTTCAATGATGAAATAACCTTTCTGATTTATACTTTCCAGCATTTCATCAGAAGCAACTTCCTGGTGGCAAAACTGGCATTCTGCCGCTGTCAATGGTTGTTCCTCCTCACCCTTGGTGGCCAGATAAGCCTTTCCCATTTTATGGATCATATCTGCATCTTTTATACTTTCAGGAGCGATGATATCGAAATGCATAATTTCACCATTCTGTTTTTTTACATAAGTATCCCAAACTGCTACTCTCATTCTGTTTAATTTTTAAGATTAATAATACGGATAAGCTGCAGCACAGACTGCACTGCAGCTATTAATTTATCCCTTTATGTCTGCAATAGAAGCGCCGAAATTGATATGTAAAACATTACCGTTTGGTGTTACCAATGCCGGTACAGATTTGATACCTGCCTGTTCAGCTTCAGCAATACGGCTTCTGTCTTCGCCGATGTTTACAACCTCTACATTAGATTCGCCAATTAAACCAATAATGTCTTGTTCTGCACTTACACAAACCGGACAGCCTGCGTGGTAAAAAATAGATTTGCTCATTTCAATAAATTTGTATTTTGACTTTATTGTCGATACAAACTTAGTTAGGTCACCTAACACCAGGCTGATCCAGTTTTTAGAAATTAGGGCGAAAACTGGACGGTTGGTGATTGTTTAATATGTTGATATGTTAATCTAAAGCGATCACCGGCAATGCATAATAGAATATGCTGCCACTCCCCGGTTCGCTCTCCAGCCAGATGCGGCCATTCATCTGCATAATCATATCAAAACAAATATTAAGGGCAAAACCGGCGCCGGATAGAGATTTTATATATTCTGCATTGGAATGCTTAATGCGAAAAAGGTTTTCTTTTTGACTTTCTGTCATTCCCCGGCCCTGGTCGCTTACAGAAACGATAATCTCTGTTTCCGTTTGAATAGCATTTATTGATATTACTCCATTTTCGGGCGAATATTTTGTTGCATTGCTGATTAGGTTTCTGTTAATAAACAGCAGCATTTGTTCATGTGCCTGAATGTTAAGGTTTTCAGGAACCCTGTTTTCGATTTTTATTCTTTTCTGTTCCTGATTTATAATGTATATGCCATTTGCCATAACAAAGTTCTGATATAGATTAATATTTTGTGGTCTATAATCAAAATTATTGTTTTCACTTTGCGCCCAGATCAGTACACCCTCCAGTATACCAATAGCATTTCTTGCCGTATCTCTTAATTGCACAACAATTTCATTTAACTTTCCTTCGGGAAGCATTCCGCCTGGCATATTTATAATTTGCGAAACCATCATAATGGCCGAAAGCGGTTGACGTAAATCGTGCGAAATGACAGATAGTAACCTATCCTTAAATAAATTCAGCTTTTTCAACTCCTCCCCGGTCTTTATTAATTCGGTAATGTCGACTGCAAACCCAATAATACCTCCCTTGCTGGTATTATCAGGAAGTACCATGGTATCAAAATAAAACTGCTTATCTTCTACTGAAAAAGCATTAACAGCACGACCTGTTCTTCCATTTCTAGCAAGATTGAAGACTTCTTTCATGTCACCTGCTAATGAATAAGCATTTTTTCCGATTAACTGGTCATTACTCCACCCCGGAACAGCGCTAAGCCCCGCTCCAACTGAAGTGGTAATTTTTCCATTATCATCTATCTGGTATAGTATTATCGGTAAGTTTTTAAGAAGTCCTTCCAGAAAATAAGTTTTTTCTTTAAGCAAACGCTGGCTTTCGGCCAACTCTTCCATTGCCTGGATAAGCTTTTTATTTTGTTTCCGGTAGCGCCATAAACTTACGATAACGACACAAATAATTGCCAACAACAAAACCACCACAACAATACTCATGCGAAGTTTAATACTCTTAAGTTCATTGTCGTGCGCTAATAAATCGAGGCGTTGCTGCTGTCTGTTTTCTCTGAAAGCGATTTCCATATCAGCCGCTTGTAGATCCCTGTTTACAATCGACAAAGAATCCTGTATTTTATCGATTCTTTTCAGCACCATATATGCCGCTGATTCTTTCCCGATCTTATCTAGGTATTTCCATTTTACCTTAAGCCACCTGCTATAGATTTCAGTCAAATTTACCCCTTGCGATTGTTGTTTATCTATCCCTCTGGCGGCAAGATTAAGCAGGCTGTCAGCAGCCTGATATTTTTTTATTTCCAGATAAAGATCTGCAAGTTTAAGTTCAGCAGTGAGTACATCTTGCATTTCATATCCCGGCCGGTTATTTATCGAAATACTTTGTGTTAAGTAATGCTCGGCCAATTGATATTTACCTTGTCTGGCAAATAATCCACCGAGATTACCGTATACAACACCCCTCGCAGCATCTCCAATCCTTTTACCCGCATCTTTACGGATCAAAACAAGCGCCTTGTGATAATAGTTTATTGCACTATCTGGCTTTTCAGTATGTTCGTAACAAAGTGCTATCGTATTTAGTATACTGTGTACACTGTATATATCTTGTTTAGTACAGAAAGTATTTTCATTTAAAGCCTTTTTTAAATAAGGAATGGCTTCTTGATATTTTCCCTGACGATACTTTACCAAGCCTAACTGATTAGTGAACTGCGCTTGTGAACATTGATCAAGGTGTTGTCGGGCAAATTCCAACCCAGAATACAATCTTTCAAATGCAGAATAATAACGGTGTTCCTGAAATAACAAATTGCCTTCTGTAAAATAAGTCTGTGCATAAAAATCCTTATAAACCAGTTTTTTATCAGCAATAACGCGATACATACTATCGGTATATTGGCGAGCTTTGGTGGTATCTAATCTGTAGTTGAGGTAAAAATCTGCCAGTAATTTGTATTTCATCCAATAGTCGCCATATCCAGGTGATGGTATGGACCGGAAAGCGGAATCCATATGAAGAAATCCTTTCTCGATTTCGCCAGATCTCCAAAGAGCGCTCGTGTTGGAAACAAGCGAATCTGTGATCGTCCGGTTATCCGGAATTACATGGCTCTTTTTTTTACAACCAAGCGCCAACATAATTAAAACTGCAATCCATATTGTTAAGCGCATAAGAATAATTCAGACAAATGACTATTAAATATTTCTACTTTAACCTAAAATACAAATTTTGTGCCCAATAGATTTGGCTTGGTTAAAGTTTACACACCGGAAAACAGGATTAACATTTTTTATCCTTTGAGCAAGGATGATGTCAGGTCGAGAAACCTTTAGCTTAGCATTCAAAATAACGATTAAATAAAAAAGGGATACAGATTTTCATCCGTACCCCTTCATCTAAATTAACGCTCTCGGGGTCAAAGATATAAATATTTTTTAATGCTTCATTACAAAGCAATGATTTTCTTAAAACTCAAGGTTTTAAAGATAGTTGTTAGCACTTGTAACCAATTCTTTGTCGCTGCATTAGCAGATTAAAAGCAATCTGTATTCGTCTTCGTTTTCAAAAGGGGCTCGATGTATGCAAGGCAAAACATTTTGCCCGGGATGATCAACAGCCAGTTTCCAGAGATTACCTGTACCCAGGCTTATTGGGGAGGCATTTGGCTTCGCCTGATAGTGGAGATCATAAAAATGTGCTTTCACAAAATCTTCGAAGCCTATTTCTGAGCCATCAGACAAGGTTTCAAGTTCTTTTCGGAATTCCGGAATCAGAACCTTTTGTTCTGCTTGGTCATTAGGAATAATTTCACTTACTGAACCATGATAGGTACACAAAAAAGTGTCGGTACTGATGGGCGATCGGTCTACATGATAGGAATAAACGTCGGTAGGAAAAACATCGAAATCATCATCACGCGGATAATTGCGGATTAAATTAAGTACAGGTGCAGCACCAAAAGCTTCCAGTAAATTAATATCATCAATAATAATAGCCCTTGCTTTGCAGCCCTCTTCTGAAAGTGCCAGCGTTTGAAGGTCATCTATTGATACCGTTGTAATTGCTTCTTTAAATTGAAGATTGGCAACTATTTCTTTAAAATCCCCATCCAGTTTTCTCTCCCAGCCTATTGCATTTACTTCTCCATTAAAGGCTGTACCAATCAGCTCATCAAAAGAAGAAACAAGCTGCGTTTGCTTTTTACCAGAGAATTCATTTTTCATTCGCTAAAACTAGCTGATATAACTGAAACCACAAAAGGTATTTCCAGAGCAAAACATTTTCAAAATCCTATGCTTTCGAAAATGAGGAATAAAAAAATATTGAAGTAAATAATGAAAACATTAAACGTCATAATAACATTTAAAAAAATAATCTTAATATTTGTCTAAACCAACCAACATACCATTCTATGAGATACCTTCAAATCGCCTTGTTCATGACATTATTTGCGATTACAATCCAGGTGGCTACTGCTCAGAACATTAGCGTTTCAAGTCCTGACAAAAAGCTTACTGTTAAATTATCACTTAACGAAGGCAAATTGAGCTATCAGGTAACACTGGATGGAAAAGAAATGCTTGGAGACTCACCGCTAGGTCTTCGGGGTGCTCAAATGGATTTATCAACAGGATTAAAACTCATTGACAAGCAATCACGCAGCATTGATGAAACCTATTCAGAACCCAAAATAAAAATCAGCAAGATAAGGTATCAGGCCAACGAGCTGCTGTGCAGCTTCGAGAATATTAAGAAAAACAAACTGGAGGTGGTTTTCCGTGTAAGCAATAACAATATCGCTTTCAGGTATCAGGTTCCGCAAACCGGTGAGCGGGCAAACTTCACTATTGAAGAAGAGTTAAGCGGTTATAAATTTCCTGTTGAAACCACAACCTTTTTAGCGCCACAGGCTACCGCTATGATTGGCTGGATGAAAACCAAACCGAGCTACGAAGAAGAGTATATTGCCGATCAGCCAATGGGGATTCCTTCTAAATATGGTCAGGGTTATACTTTTCCGGCGCTTTTCCACCTTGGCGACAAAGGCTGGGTACTCTTATCAGAAACCGGTGTAAACTCCTTGTACTGTGCTTCTAAATTAAGTGAGGGCACTAAAGAAGGAAGTTATAAAATTGCATTTCCATCACAGGGAGAAAACAATGGAATCGGTTCAGCAAACCCAACAATTCCCTTGCCCGGCAATACACCATGGAGAACCATTACAATGGGCAGCAACCTAAAACCTATTGTAGAAACCACCATTCCATTCGATGTGGTAGAACCCCAATACGAAGCCACTAAAAATTACACCTTTGGCCGTTCTACCTGGAGCTGGCTGGAATGGCAGGATGCCAGCATAAACTACAATGATCAGAAAACATTCATCGATCTGGCTGCAGACATGGGATACGAATATGCATTAATAGATGGTGGCTGGGAGAAAAACATAGGCTATAAAAAAACCGAGGAATTGATTACTTATGCTAAAAGTAAAAATGTAGGTATTTGCCTCTGGTACAACTCTAATGGTTATTGGAATGACGCCCCCCAAGACCCTAAAAACAAGATGAACACTGCATCAGTGAGGAAAGCAGAAATGGCCTGGATGCAGCGCATGGGTGTTAAAGGAATTAAAGTAGATTTCTTTGGCGGAGATAAACAGGAAACGATGAAGTTGTATGAAGACATTTTAGCTGATGCTAATACCTTCGGCTTACATGTAATCTTCCACGGCTGTACCCTTCCCCGCGGCTGGGAACGAATGTACCCGAACTATGCAGGAAGCGAAGCTGTTCTGGCTTCCGAAAACCTCATCTTTACCCAGCAGGCCAATGATAACGAAGCTTTCAATGCAAGTCTTCATCCCTTTATCAGGAATGCCGTAGGCGCAATGGAATTTGGCCCTGTATTGCTAAACAAGCACCATAACAAAAATAATGATGGAGGTAAAATCAGAAAAACTACTGAAATATTTCAGCTGGCTACTGCTATCCTGTTCCAGAGCCCGGTGCAGAACTTTGGTATTACTCCAAATAACCTTAGGGAGATGCCATCGTACGTAACGAGTTTTATGAAAAATGTACCCACTACCTGGGACAATACCGTTTTCATCGACGGCTATCCCGGTAAGTACTGTGTAATCGCCCGCCGACATGGCGCACAGTGGTATATTGCCGCTATTAATGCCGAAAAAACGGTAAAAAACCTCAGCATAAAACTACCTTTTTTAAGCAGCACTGAGCTTACGGCATATATGGACGACAGCAATCGCTTACCGCAAAGCAAACCTTTAAAGATGGATAAATCCGGACAGGTTAAAGTCAGTCTATTGCCTGATGGTGGAATGGTAATCGTAGGGAAATAGCATTAAGGCAATTAAAATCTTCTGAACGTACGAAGGTGAAAGGATATTTATTTCCTAAACCTCAGTTTACTTTTTTCAAAGGGTAACGCTTTGCCCTGAAAGTCAATTTTATTTCCTTAAAAACCTCATAGGCTTCCAGTTCCTTTAGTGCGCGTGTTAATTCCCCTTCACTAAATGTTCCTTTCCATTTATGTTCCATGAAAACACTTAAAGCTTCCACCATTATCCAGGCTTCCTCTTTAAGCAGAAAGTCAAAGCAGCATAATATCGTATTCCACTGTACTTCTACCGGATCAAGAATCAAGTGTCTGGCTACGGGTTTCACATATTTCCTGAATTTCTCGTAATGAGGCATCAGTCCATCTGCCCGCATCATCAATGCATTATCCGGAAAATCCCTGTACATCTGTGCTACTTCACTTCTTCCGTAGGTGGCCACCGTAAGCCCTGCAATTGCAGAAAAGCTGATTAATGCCAGGTGGTCGTAAATCCAGGGATAAAAGGTTTTTGATGAAGGTCTTTTTAACAACAATCCCTTTGCACCGCTTAGTTCAAGTCCCGTAATTTCAAATTCATCGGCAAAAACATGTGCCAGTAAAAATTGCGAGGAAGCACTAAGCAATTCTTCCCTGCTGTATACCTGCGTGGAGGGTAAATTGAAATCGAGTAAGGAAAGCTGCAAAATGTTTTGTCCGGTTTATCAGCTGGCAAAATAATAAATAAGGAAAAAAGAGGCAAGTATTGTTAAGCCCATAAACTATAACCAAAGCTTAACCACCTCTATTTAAGCGTTATTTTTTTAAAAAAATATTTCCTTCAATGCTGAGGGCTGGCTAGTCTGGCTTACTAATACTGACCCTAATTTTACGGAATAATATTAACTTAGAAGAAATGTCACTGTAAAATGCTCCCTGATGAAAAGTTATTTTAGTTTAAGATGCCTGCTATTTTTTATCTCCTTTTCACTGACTGCCTGTAGCGAGAAAGCAAAAGACCTCAATCATGCCGAGGTACATAAATATATTGGACTAAGAAAAGCTGACACCACAAAACTGAGCATCAGGATTGCCGGTGATGATTTTTATGGTACAATGGAAGTCATCTATGCAGTGGGCATGAAGGATTCGGGCGATGTGAAGGGTAAGCTTTACGGTGACACAATATTTATGGGCGACTATTACCACATGCATGATGGCCAGGAAAAATGGCGCAGGGACCCTTTAAGGCTGGTGAAACGGAAAGGAAAACTCATTCGTGGTGAAGGTTTAGTGGGTTATTTTGCCAACATCCCCTTTTTTGTAAGCTATCCGCCGGTCGAATATGATGAAAAGAAGCAGTTTGTCCTTTTTCCCATTAAGCAATAAATTCTCTGGATATGACAGTTGCTAACCAATTATAGATGGTGGTATAGATTTTTCCCGAACCTGCGTATTCAGAACAGAATTTTTAAGCACAAGCTAGCAGGCGCTTGTGCCAGATAGCGCTATATCAATCTCCGCAACTAACCATTTTATGCTTAGCCATTATTATTTAAGCCCGGCTTTTTGCTGATAATCTATCTGAATCTCCCTGATCTTATCGGGCATATTTTCGAGTTCGGCATATTGTTGAGTGGCTTGCAGGTAATTTGTACGTTTTTCTGTTCCTGCAGAACTCAAAATCTGCTTAATGGTTGTTCCATACTGTTTCGACTTGTTAAGGTACTGCGTAACAGATGCATGAAAAGCTTTGGCATTTTCACTTGGCTTAAAACTGGCCAGGTCGGCCAGGCCCATATCTGCATTTTTAATGAGGTTATCGGCCTTAATATCCAGCGAAGTGGAGTCGCTTCGATCTGCATGAAACAAGGCGGTACTATCTGAGAACACTTTCTGGTCCTCATCGAGGTTTTTCATCTGGTTTAGAAAAACTGAGGTAACTTTTTCATTGTATCCCAATTCGGCATTCGAGCAGGCCGTGATCAAGGATAACAGGATCATGGATAATAAAAATCTTTGAGTCTTCATTTAGGTATCTTTTATAAATAGATACAATTCAAGCGGTTAGAATGTTTGGCAATATTGGGTTTACTAAATTTTTATCTCTTAAAGCATAAGCGGGACATTTGTGATAGGTGGGATTTGCAATTCTCAATTTATTAATCTTTTATATCATCCAGCACCAGTCCTTTTCAAAATATTTTTTTTCGAGAACTAGACAATATTATTCTGTTTCAGATTATATTACAAAACATATTTATCTACCAAATCACTGTCCAATAAATAATTATACTTTTATCTTCACTGAAAGCAATACCTCTCGAATATCCATTTTCCCATTGTTCAGGCATCTGTGGATCAGGTTTTAAGTCAAGCGATTTTGAAATATTATTATCTTTTTTACTTTCAACAACATAAATTACAAAAGAATTATCCAGCCTGAGTGGCCTGCTATTATTGTATTCGTTATAATTTACAAAATTCGGGACAGGCAATTTTGACAAAAGGCAATTCTTATTCCGTAAATCAGTACTAATGTCTGGCATAACATGCTCAAAGTTTGTTTCCTTTGTTTCAAATGGATTAACAACTAATAAACATGAATCTGATGATTTGTATTTTTCAATAGCAAGCTCTTCAAATTTCGACCTGATGGAATCAGATTCATTTTTATCGACTCCATATTCATAAAGAAGTAATGAGAAATCATTTTTAGTTCTATCAGTATATGAATACGTTGAATGTGAGTCGCCAGTTTTAGAAAGATTGAGAGGAAAATGCGAAACCAATTTCTTATCGAATTTTAATTTCAACTCCTTATAACTTTCATTATCGTGATGATACTTAGAAGAATTCTGAGCGCAACCACTCTGCAGGAGAACAAAGAATACAAAAATTAAAATTACATTGAAAATATTGACTTTAATTTTCATAATTATAAAACTAATGAATAAAATGAATCGGGCAACTTTAAATAAAATCTTTTTCATTAACGCCGTCTGACCTTACAATTAAATCAGTAAGCTTACCTGAGCCAAATAGCCTAAACGGTTTAATTTTAGAACAATCTATATAAAATCAACAGATTCCAATATGCATAAATGCTATTGCAATTGGCGTGTAATCACTAAAAAGAAACTCAACGAGATAAGAAAATACAGAACGGTAAAAAAAGCACTTATGTATTTATTTTTTTTTGTTTCATTCTTAAATTCTTCAATAATTCTATCATGACTTCCGGACCGAATTAGTTCATATTTAAACAATAGATAGCCCGGGAGGATAAGTAACAGCCACCAAAGCTTATCCAATCCTTGTCCTGTAAAAAGCATAAATTTTTCCTGATTTAACTGTGCTAAAATTAGCTTCAATAGCGTAAGTATATTTATAAAAACAAAGCACAGCATCACGCAATACGTTTTAAAAAAAGGAATCGCAGTACCATCTTCAAAGTATGTAAAAAGGCGATAGTAGTAGTATTTAAATATTTTCATTTTATTTTTTGAAATTGATTGTAAATACAATCAATTAGTTGTTCCAAAACCCTGTTAATTCAGAATTATCGCGGCAATAAAAACAAACACTGTTAAACCTAGCAATATATACTTGAAATTTTTATCATACCAAGTCAAATAATATTGTCTACTTTCTTGCTTAACGCTCGGTTCCTGCCCTAATACTAGAAATGCGAGAATCATAAATAACACAATAGAAAAGAAAGACTTAAGAAGCTTGTAGACTATATCCAATAAAAACATAAGATTATTTTTCTTTATAAAATGTGTTGTAAGAAGATAAAGGTATTATTATTTCTGTATGCTGTATTTCTTCTATATTTCATTAAAATGGAAACGGTTCTGCAATAAAAGGATTACTATTTTCTGGAAGTTTAGTGATTATTAGTCTTACGATGTGCCAAAACTCATCGTTCCAATTATATTCATCGAAGATTTTTCTATTATGAAGATAGATTTCGATTCGAGGGCAATCGGTCATATTTCCAGTTTTAGTTAATGGCTTTTCTTTCATTTTATCCAAAACTGCAAAGAGCACTTTTGCGGAGTCTATTCTGAATTTTAGTTTAGACTGTACAGCTGAAATTTTCATCTCTTGGGTGTAAAGGCTACCCTTACCTTTAACTACTTCTGAGTTACCATCTTTCTTTACATAAATTGAATAAAACTTTTGTCCGAACCTGATATCTATCCTGGCTGGATAGATATCAGGTTCCTTCTTTTTGCACATTGAAAAACAGAATAAAAATATCAAAGAAATACATGTAATCGTAGTCGTTTTCATATTAATGGGCTGTTTAGCAAATTGCTCACAATATAATCATTGCCCGATAAAATAAGCCTGCCCTTTCTATTTTAGCACAAGCGGTATGCTTGCACAAGAGGATATTCAGGTTCATATATTGAAGGAAAATTTGTTTCGGCCATATTTTTGTACAGTGTGTTAAAAATCTATTCTATACAGTTATAATCGAATTTGATGGGCAGATTTTTTATAATAATTGCTTCTAAAACTTCATATTCAGCAGGAACGTTACTGTAAGCATCTATCACTTTCTTTTTTTTAGCATAAACCTGGAGATGGTTAGCATCAAATATTTTGTAACTTTTGAAGTTCATTTTATTTAATTTCAAAATAATTGTTTTTAGCGTATCAATACTGTTTTTCGCTTTTATTGAAAATGAACGTTTAGTTATAACTTTCGTAAAAAAATACTTGTCGTTTTCAAAATTATCAACATCTCCTTTTTGTACCGTACCAAAGCCCTCCTTATTATATTTAATCAGATAAGCACACAATTTATCCCGCGTAATAATCTCTAAATCAACATTATCATCCTTTATGATCTGCTTATCAGAATCTCCTTTATTGTTTTCACAAGAAAGTAAAAAACAAATCAATAAGCTAAAAACCAATTTTAAAAACTTAGTCCTGTCTGTCGCCATGTTTATCCTTCCTGAAATTGTTAAGCCTGTGGTCATTTCCTTGATTTTGATAACGAGTCTGTTCTGTAATTCTTTTGTGAAAGCAGCCCTTATTGAGTCTCTCCTTAAAAGTTTAGCATCAGCATTGAATAATTTAGCTGAAATTAAGACATCCCCTCTTGTTCATAATAATTAAGTGAACTAAAAATATAAAGTTATAAAAAAGTAAAGGCGTGTTAGCTGAAAATTGTTCATTCGTCATTAGTTCATTGGTTCATTGGTCTCAACAAGTCGTCATTGCGAGGCACAGCCCGTTCCGAATTATTCGGAAAAGCAATCTCTAATTATTACCACTTACTGATATAGATTGCTTCAGCTCGCACTAACCCCGCTTCGCAATGACGGATGAGTCAGTCCTTCGACTACGCTCAGGATGACAGGCTGAATAGGACGAATAGCTCATACCAAAATGATGCTCTACACCGTCACCCTGAACTTGTTTCAGGGTCTCTTTTATGAGATGCTGAAATAAATTCAGCATGACGTTTGGCGTAATAATCTCTTAGTTAACATTATTGGTTATTGGAAATTGTTCAATCGGTTAATTGTTTAACTGCTAACTGAAAGCTGCCAACTGATTATTTGCTTGCCGCCGCAAGGGCCCTTTCTTTTGTCTTGATACAAAAGAAACAAAAGATCAAGGCTTGGATCTGCAGTCGGATAAATTCGTTAAAGCTTTGTTTGCGGCAACACAAGCGTTCCGACGAAAAATCGGAACAGGACGCGTTGCCTTGGTTCGTGGTGGGTTGAAGGGTTAATTCCGGGAAGCTTTAACGTTTTCTCCTTCCTGCATCTCCTAGGCCGGTAGCAGGGTGCAGGGGTGTTGTGGAGGCCTTCGGTTGGGTCGTTGGTTATTAGTTCAATGGTCATTAGTTCATTGGTCATTAGTTCATTTGTTTCCACAATACGTCATTGCGAGGTACTAAGCAATCTCCTCATTAACTATATTGATTATTGAACATTGGTTATTGTTCAATAATCCCTGAATACTTTAGTTCCCGGTGTCGAAGTGTTACGGAAGCAGGATTGGCGTACACTGGGAGATAATATGAAGTAAGGGTGGATAAGACGTGGACTAAAGGCGGACTTGAGTCGGACTTGAGGTGGACTTAATGGTGAAAATTATTGATAAAAAGCAGCGGAATTGCTGTATTAATCTTGTCTGTGAATAGGTCTACAGATTAAATTTAAACTGGTTATACATACAAATTTCCAATTTCTTTTTCAGTTATACAAGTTGTATTTTTCTTAGCTCCAGACGGAGTACGCCCAGCGCTAACAAACCTGCAACATGCCGGATTAAAGGTTTATAAAGTTTTTAATTTATGAAAACCCATGATGACTAAATAAGAACGGACTGGTATATTTTTCACCAATCCGTTTAATAACCAAATATAGGCCTACACGAGCACAAGGCCATTACAAAACTAAAGACTGACTTTAAACTTAATGTTAAGTAGAAATGAACAGCTCAGGTAATTTTGCTTAAAGTTCAAACTACGATTTACCACTATTGTATTAAGATTTTAGTAGAAGCGACATTAGCTTATACAATATTATGGTTGATGATATAAGCGGCCACCAAGCTGAAAATTCTGGCTTAAGGTTGCCATTTCTGATTCAGCGATGAGATTTGGATCTTCAAATTGTTTCATCAATAAGGTTTTAGGAACGGTTAACTGACCGGTAGTAGTTTTAATCAGGCATTCATTTTCCCGTTCATGAGCGGCAAGGTAATCACCAATATTGGGCACAAGTTCTTCGAGACGGATAAGTATTTCGTAATAGAGATAAAGCGGGAATTTCATGGCGCAAAGTTAACTCAACATCAATATAAGATTAAATTATTAATATATTAACATTAAACATTTGCTTAACCTGAAATTAACAGTGATACTTATGGTTTAATTTGTACTGAGCTTTGTGGCAAGCCGATAAATAAAAGGGTATCATTAACATTGGGTGTTGTTTATTTTTTCCATTTTTCTAAAACCAAATGTGTTATTTTCGGTTTAGTCACACATGGAACCGATAAAAGGATTTGAAAAGTTAGTATCTTTTCTTGTGGGTACAGTTATTCTTTGTGTGATTATTATGTCTATAATTTCTATGGCATTAATGAATTTATCTTAAGTCTTTCTTTAATTAAGTAGGTATCCTTCAAAATAAGTGATGAGGGTTGCTTTTCGATGCCTATACATTGCTCATTCTACAAGCGTTATGAATTCGGGTCACGCTTATGGCGGAGGACGTTAATGCAAATCCGATATAATACTTTACCAAATAAGTTTAATTTGATTTTTAAGAAAAATCTTTAATTGCATAAGTATTTTAAGCCTGTGCGTTTGGCTTGCCATATAAGTGATGATAGTTTTCAAAAAAAGAAGCCGATGTGGTTTTCTTCCCCTAAGCCGGAAATACTGTATTGGCTGGCATTGGAAGATAAAATGGGGCTCATAAAATTCATGCAGCCTTAGGGATGTGCTGTATGTCTAGATCGAGAGGGGCGATAGCCCCTTTCTCTTTTTACTGAACAATCTAATAACATGTAAAGTAATTTGACATTCCCCGCGTAAAATATTCTTTATAAGATGTATCTAATCCGACCTTTATAAAAAGCCAGGTCTAAAAAGCAAAACCTCATTATGCTTTTATGTGAAATATTTAACTGCAAGTATTTAACAGAAATCATATTCAAATACTGCAAAGTTATAGCCTCAAGAACCTAGCTGCATTATTATATAAAATACCTTCCTTTTCCTTTTTTGTGAGGAAATTAAGGCTATTTAAAAATTGTAATGACTTCTCTGTTGCACCAGGCCACACCATCTGATCAGTCCCGAACATTACCCTATCTATGCAGCCTGCTTCTTTGGCCTGCTTTAAAAACGATTTGGTATAGCTTTGGGTAAGCGGTGAAACCCATAACATCACCCCCAGGTCTGAATATAACTGAGGGTACATTAACATCATCCTGGCTGCATGCTCATACCATACCTCTCCAGAATGCATCATATAGACACGAAGTTTGGGGTATTTTACCAGTACATCTTCTATCAAAAAGGGATCACTTAGCGCCAAGCGTGCCTTTGGTGAGCCATGATAAGGTGTTTCCGGGGCACCTCCTCCAAGATGAACAGCGACCGGAATGTCATATTTCTCGCAAATACGTAAATAAGGCTGCCATACGCTATCAGTTAGTGTCGTTCCTGAGTAGTAAGTCCCTATCTCGCCAAAGACCTTTATTTTTTTATCTTTTACCATTTGCTCAAATGCTTGCGGATCCAAGCCGAAATCATCCGGGCTGTCCATTGCAATTCCCGGAATAAAAAGGTGGTCTTTATCTTTTTCCATCCATTCTTCTACAGCCTTTGGCGAACCACTGATGACTGCTTTGACTACATTCGCTTTTCGCAATGAAGCGTATGTATCCCTAAAATGGTCTTCGCTATTCTTTGACGGCATACATCCGGCAACTACTGGTGAAGGATAAGCAAAGCGGTTATCTTCATAGCAATGGATATGGACATCAATTATTTTATTTACTCCCTGCGCTTTGGCAGTAGTTAAGAAAAATAACGCTGATGCAAGCGCGAGTAAACTTTTTCTCATAGGATGCTTAGGTTTGATTTTCAAGCTTTAAGAAAATAAATCTACAAATTTAAGGGATATTTTTATAGGTCCATTTTAGCCACAGGATTTGAGCTAAAAGCCAAGAGCGTTAGATTTCAAGGAGTGAAAACTCATCTGTATACTTAGACTTCATCTGGACTTTCGTTCTTCTAATAAGCTTGTTTATAGTTGCCACTGCGCAATTAAAGTTGAGCGGCCTAGTTATGTAAACCTACGACTCCCAAAACAGGCTAATGAAACGAGTAGCAATACACGGTTAGCACCCTTTCTAACTGATTTATCTACAAAGTTAGCTTTACAATTTCCAGCCTGAACCTTGCATCAGTGGCGTTAAATAAGTTTTCCCGCTTTTGATAAACAACTGCATAATAAGCACCGTTGAAGTATTGACAGGTACCTAAATCAAGCTGTTCATACTGACCGTTGGGATAATCCGCGGTGGCATATTTACCAACAGACTTTGCGCCATTTGCATTCATGATGGCCAGTGCTGAATATTTATCAGGTTGTACAAAGTTTGATGGGGAATAACTATAAAGCATGTAAGCAGTTCCGTCAGGGGTAAACTTTACTGCAGCACCTGAACCTTCAACAGGTCTGGTACCAATTGCTGCTTTACTCATTAAATTCCTGCCGATATCTTCAGGGATGGCGATATCGCCATATAATTTAGTGAACTGGCTACTCCCCTTTTGCCACTGATAACAATGCACTTTATTAAAGGAGAGATAATTACCGGGTGCATTCTCTGCAATAAGAACTGTGTATTTATCTCCGGAAAGGCTGCTCGCTATAATCATATTCCCACTGGTGAAATTCGCGGCATTAAGCCCAGGCATTTCCGTTCTGGTGATGATATCAAAACTAGGTTCATTACCTGTTTTAGAGATAAAAGCCGGGTTATTTTTCAAGATGGAGAAGTAGACTTTTGAACCTTCCACGGAAAGCAAAAACTGATTAACCTCGCCATTAGCAAAACGCATCGCATCATAACCCCTCCAAATCGTTGGATCGAGGCGCCATACATTTTCTTCCACCTTAAAATTACCCACCGCGGGAAAGGCATATGACAATACGTAAGCTTGTTTTCCACTACAACCTACTGTCATCGTTAAGCCGCCATCACCATACCAGTTTATTGGCCTAACTGCTGGGGTAGTATAATCTGTATTATTTCCGGCAATCGCCCCACTATCATCCTGATATATGGTAACGGTATAATTACTGCCTTCCATTTTCATGTAAACTGGTGTATAGCTTCCCGGAATAAATCTTGAGCTATAGCAAAAGGCATAACCACCCCGCTGCAAACCAGTGGGTGCCGGTATGGCCTCACCCGGGGTGAATTTCACTTTATAAGTTTTGTTTCCCTGTACCGCGTAGAGCTTATAATCTTCACTATACAGTAGTGCTAACTGATTACCGGTAACACTGAGATCGTAAGGCGTAATTGCCCTGGAGCCCGGCAAGGCAGACTCGGCACCGATAAAGGGAATAGTCCCAACTTTTTTCCAGCCACTGGATTCATTGATTAATGGGCCAGACTGGTTTTTTTCAGCTTCTGTTTCAAAAGCTCCCTTCTTACAGGCACTGATAAGTAATAAAAGTAACAGGGAGAATTGTCCAATACGAACTGACTTCATGATTTATCGTTAATTTGTTGAAATTGAAAAATAGGGACTAATGACCCGAGCCATGACAAGCCATGCAGACACTGGTTGAAGAACTTCCTGATCCGTTAGTTTGTGTACGACGGGCGCCACCGATCGTATAAGTCGTGTTATATCCTTTATCAAACACATCTTTTGTGGTCACCGTACCACTACCTTTGCACCAGATACAAACCCCTGCCGTACTTTTTGTCCTTAAAGGCTTGCGTGTATCCTCCTTATCGCTCCCATAAAAATCCGCTGATAATATTCCCGAGGCCGCCTCCGTTTTTATTTTAGCCCTGAGTTCCATCACCTCTTTATGCCACTGCGCTTTATCGGCTTTTACCCTCGCAATCGTTTCATCATAAGCATCAGGTAAAATCTTTGGATCAACCAAAGCAAGCATATAGTCAGGGTCATCCAGTTTTAATACAGCAGCTTTACGGAAAGCATTGCTGACATTACCACTTTTCATACCAACTGAAGTATCGTAATCATCAAAATATACCAATACCCGCAAATCCTGATCAGACGCTGCGATTAAACGGCTATATCCAATTCCAGAATCTTTAAGCCTGGATAAGACATATTTATCCGAGCGGAGCAGTTTTCCACTAGCGGATGAATACCTATCCAGTCGCTTTTCAGGAATCCACCGGTAAAGGGTATCACTATTCGCCGAAAACCAGCAAAAAGCATCAAAGAAGCTAGGTTCGTAACGTACTGAAGCATCATTCTCGAGCAATACACCCTTCTTTCCTTTTTCCGTATAAATCACCCAATCGGCAAAGAATGCTTTTCCATCCCTTGAACAGACCATCTTTTTGAAATTTTCATAATAGGAAATTTCAAAGGAAGACAGTTTTTCCCTTCGGCCATCTTTAAGTTCTATCCGGTAAGCGTTAACCTTTGTCTTGTTATTTTTAGGCATATAGGCATCGGTAATGATCAAATAGCCATCCCCCCGGAAAAGTATTCTAGCGGATAGATCCTTATAATCCTTCTTTAACTGATTATAGAATTCCCCATATTTCTCATAGTGTAGACCTTTATAACTAACTGAGTCTGGACGATGGCGATTGCTTAACATTCCGGTAGATAGCTCAAAACTTTTTGCAGCGGTACTGACCACATTATCCTTAAAGTTAAATTGGCCGAAATCATCCCAATGGTTAAAGCCTTCATCGGTATAATAATTCATCGCCAGCAGGATCTGTTCCTTATCCTTTACCGTTTCAGGAAGATTATTTCTGAAAAAACCAGTATATATAACCTTTCCTCCTTTCTCGAGGCTGCCTTTGCCCTGGCGCATGCCTAAAACGTAATGCCCTTTATAAACCGTACTGTCATTATAAAAATAGGTACCTTCCCCATCAAAAAGACCATTTAGCATACCGCCCTGGTATTCTTCGCCACTGACCGTTACCAAACGGCCTGCACCATTAGGCAAACCACCTTTAAAACTTCCCTGATAGATACTTCCTCCGGCAGTTTTAAGCATCCCGTTTCCATTTTGACAATCCCCACTGATACACTGCGCCTGTATGTTTTGAAAATGCAATGCAAGGATAGCGAACAGCATTAATATTTGGCATTTCATTAGCATCGGTTTTAAGTTGTAAAAATACTTAAGGCAGCTAACAGAAAAATACCCAGCAGTGGGTATTTTCTATGCTAGCATAATGCATTTCAATAAAATTTTGATTCCGGGACACTGTTTGATGCTGGCAGGGCAATAGCTGAATCCCGGATAGTTACCTCAAAAAGGATCAGGATGGCTTTTACCAAAGACAGAATGGTTAATTGGGTTGCAGTAAACAAGTTACCCGAATCGGCAGCTTAACGAATGAAAAAATAGTTTTCAGGGTGAAACATTTTTCATTGCCATTGGTTTTTATGCCAAGAAAAGACGACGATGGAAAGTATAGCACACATTGCAGCAGACCAGCCTGCGATATTAAGCGTAATCAAGACGAATGAGCGGAAAGTTAGCTTAGTTGGTTACAGGCGTACAAGAAAGAAAACTGAAGCAAGGATAATTCACCTGGGATGCAAAAAGGAGATTAGTGACAGCGTTTACAAGAATATTCCCGGAAGGATTGCAGACCTAAGCATTCCAGTTCCGAAAAACGGCCTAGCAGGTTTGCTTTGAGAAAGATGAAAAATCTCCTGCAGTAAAGTGCCTTCAAAAAATTAGAAGCTTATCTAATGAGCAAGGATATATTGTGATTACTATTCCCATATGTATCTAAGCCCCATCTGTATCGTGTAGCTAGAATTGAGACTATTATCACTGCGAAAGCTTTCTGTAATAAGCTTTCCACCGACTGTAGCCATATTGAATCGGGGTAGGATTGTTCCATTTGCAGTTATCTTATCCAGGTTAACAGGAATCAGCAGAGCGGAGCTGTTGGGCAGCTTTTTTAGTCCCCAATTGTTGTTAAAAAGGTTACCCATATTCATTACATCCACACTTAGCTCCAGGCGATGTTTATTTACTTTCGGTTTGACAAAGAAAGCGGCAGCAAACCGAAAATCAAGCTGATTGCGCCAAGGCAACATCGCACCATTACGCTCTGCATACTGACCCTTTTTGTTTTTGAGATAAGCATCCTGATTGATATAGTTAATAAATGCTTGTTTCTGTGCCTCTTCGATATAGATTACCTCTTTTCCGTTCAGGAGCACTTTAAGCGGATCAAAACTGATCCCGGAAGCATCTTTGGGCACATAGATCAAGGAACGGTTAGTGCCATCCCCTATAAGGTCACGCGAATAGGTGTAGGAGAACCGGCCTTCAGCGCTTCCCTGGTAAACAAGTGACACATTCAAACGTAAGGCTTTGGACACTTCAATGGGGTAGTTAACTGTTGACACTATACGTCCAGGAACAACATAGCTTGCATAACTCAGGGCGGGATTATTAATACCATCCACAGTTGGCGTTGCATTCAGTGCAGACAATGTCTGATCGCCATCCCCGTCATTATAGTTCCTGGCTGTTGACCTGATATAAGAAAAGGAAAGTTCAGCTCCTGATTTAAACTTTTTGTTAAGCGAGAAAAGGGCAGAAAAATAGTAGCCGCCTGAAGAGTTAGCAATCTTTACCATATTCATTGCCGAGGTACCATTCGGGTCTGGCTGTCCGGCTGAATTTAACGGGTTGATAAATTTCATTTGATTTTTCTGCGGATAAATTAACCTATGATCTTCATAACCCGCAATATTCATACGAGTGGGTGTTACCAGATTTATATCCCTGAAAACAATGGTTCTGATATCTTTATTATAAATTGCATCCACACTCAGCCGGATACCGCCGACAAAGATGCCCTCCAAACCTAAACTGGACTTCCAACTCTGGGGCATCTTGAAATCTGAAGAAAGCATACTGCTGACCGATGGCACGACTTCTTTCTGGTTACCGTTAACCTGAAACTCCGGGTTTGGATTAAAAGCATGCGGTGTATTAACCTGTCCCTGCCAGGTCTGGCTAATCTGGCCAACGCCAGAATAACGTGCCTGACTTATGATCCATACAAAAGGAATACGTCCTGTGAAAATACCTGTACCACCCCTAAGCAGCAAACTGGACTGTTTAAAGAGTTTATAATTAAAGCTAAGCCTGGGTGAAAGCAGGATATCCGAAGCAGGCAACCGGCTAGTATTAACTTGCTCACTGCCAGCAAAGACTAACCTGGATAAACCGGGATGCTGAGGCAGGCTTTTGGGAAATCCAGAGATATCTGCCCGAAGGCCGAAATGCATCATGCCCCTGGTTCCCAAACTAACATTATGCTGTAAAAATCCTGAAACGTTTAAATAATCAAATGCATAAACTGGCGGAGATTGATCCGCATTAGTGGAATAGGTCAAAGCATAATCCTGGGGTTTTGCCCCATTTTTGAAATCGTCCCAGGAGGCAAATGTATAATAGCCTGTACCAAAAGGCATATAGCTATTACGGGTATCCATATAATCAAATTGAAAACCTGCATCCCAACTATTTCGACCTGGTTTCCAATGGAGTATATCGCTTATTGAGCTTAGTGCGACTTTCCTCCGGTTGGCATAAGAATATGGCTCATAGCCAAAGGAAGTATAAGGAATACCATCCTTTAGGATATCTACAAAAGGAAAAGGGTTACTCTCTGACTCCCGCTGTTCGTTTTGAACTGTATACGATGTGCGAAGCATATTGGACAATGCGCCTGAGAGTTTGTAATCCCATTCCAGCGCCAGGGAATAAAATGCAGAACGTGTGCTAAAATTTGAATTGGAAAAACTAAGCGCATTGATAGTTCTTCTCCCTGCACTGGCCGCAAAAGGTGTTAGCGGACTACGTGATCCATTAAGCATTTCTGGCCGGGTACTATTGAGCTGATTATAACGTAAAGTAAGCGTGTTATTTTTGGCAATGTTCCAATCTGCCCTAATCAGAAATTTTTGACTACGGTTTTTGAAATCATAGCCTTGGTAATCGCCTGCCTGATAGCCATAACTATCCAACAGGTAATGACGTATTTCATCCAGTGCAAAGGTAGTGGGCCTGGCCGTATTTGCCGAACTTCCGTATGGATTATCCAATGTAGCTGCCTGGAAAGCCTGAGGCTGATAGATTTCTTTTTCCTGTTCGAAACTGAAGAAATAAAACAAGCGGTTTTTGATCACCGGTCCACCAAGCCTGAATCCATACAGTTTATAATCCATTGGCCGCTTATCTAGCTGTACACCACCTGGCTGATATCCATAACTGTTTTCATTACGAAAATAAGTATAGCCTGCTGCCTGAAGCTGGTTGCTACCCGAGCGGGTTGTGATATTAAGTGCGCTGCCAATAAAGCCGGATGCCCAGATAGCACTATAAGGTGCAGGGTTTAATGAGAACTCTTCTATAGCTTCCAGCGAAATGGGCTGTGCACCATTGCCTGGCAGGTTATCTCCTACACCAAAGTTATTATTGAACTCCGAACCGTCTATAGTAATAAAATTTTGACGGTAGTTACCGCCTGCGATAGCAGATCCAAATGCATAAGGGCTAAGGCGTGTAAAGTCTGTAATGCCCCGCCTGATGCTGGGCAGGGTATTTATGGCGGTCTTATCTAAATTTAAGGTTCCTATATCAGTATTCTTTTGCTGAATAGCGCTTGTCCTGAGCGCACTTACCTTCACTTCCGCCAATATCTTGACCTGCTCGCCTAGCACAATATGTATGACTAGCGGTTCATCCAGTTTTAAATAAAGATGCTCCTGACGATAAGGTAAGAGTCCGGTATAAGTAACTTCTAAAAGATAAGGACCTCCAGATTTCACATCCGAAATCTGGTAGGCCCCTGAAAAATTACTCGCACAACCATAAACCGTCTGTGTCGGCAAATGCGTAAGGCTAAGCGAAGCACCGGATACAATCCTCCCTTCAGCATCTTTTATGGAGCCTGATAATGAGGTCCGGGTACTTTGTGCCGCAGCAGAAAAACCCGTAATTAGCAATAGCAAAAGCCATAACCGCATAAGGTCAGTGCAAAGTATTTATACTATGTTACCCATTAAAGGATCTGTTTTTCCTTCCCTACCGGTTTCAACACGTCCAGCAAAACGTTCAATAAAAGTATCATCCCCTTTTACGCTTATACTGAAATCATACCAATGAAAGTTTTTAGCAATATCAAGCTTTAGTGCTGTTTTACTAAGTGGTTTGAGCTGGATTTTTTGCGCTGCTGCTTTATAGCCAGTATCTTTAATTGATACCTCAAGCATTTGTTTGCTGGTATTATTAAGCTTAAAAACAAGGTTACCCGTCAGTTTCCCTCCGCTTTGCTCATAGCCACATTCTACCTGCAGTGCGTCGCTTTTTTTGCTACCGGCAAACTCCCTGAAAAAACCATTCGGCCCGTGTATTTTGAGGTGATAATAGCCACCCTCGAAATCTTCGATTGGGTAAAGATCCGAAAGTACATCACCAGCCTTAACGGTATAATCCCATACACGGAGTGCTTCCCCTTTAAAAGGGTTCATCGCATAAACAGTAAAGGCTGATCCCGCTGACTGCGCTCCGAAGACTGTATTTGCTGCCTGGAAACTGAGTTTATAAGCACCCCCCTGACGACTACCATTTACATACAATTCATAAGGTAAAGCGCAGGCCGGACGGATACCTTTCTCCTGCTGAGGAAAGTAAGCGGAGCGCTGATGGTTAAGGTTAACGGTATTCACCTCCTCCACATTTAATTTTTTAAAGTTATCGGGAAGCTCCTTAAACTTTGCAGAATAGATGGTTTTGATGAAAGGCGCTTTTTCCAGCCTTTGTGGCTGTTTGACTGCTTCACCCTGATAAGGCCTGAAAACAGAGGTAAGATCCCCGCAAATGGTTCTTCTCCATGGTGTGATATTTTCTTCAATAACCTTTTTACCTGATTTTTTCTCGATGAATTTTTCCAGGAACTGCAGCGATGAGGTATGATCAAAAACTTCTGAGCAAACATAACCACCCCTGGTCCATGGAGAAACTACGACCATCGGTACGCGGTAACCCAGACCAATTTGACTTTCACGGATATTGCTTTCTTTCATCGATGGATTGGTCTGCTGATCCTTTGCGGCATAATCCATCAGGGTATTAATACCACTGGAAACTTTACCTGAATGTTCCTTAAAGGGATGTGGTGGTACAAATGGCGGGACGTGATCAAAGTAACCATCATTCTCATCATAGGTCATAATGAATATCGTCTTTTTCCACTGCTCAGGGTTCTTTGTAAGAATATCCATCACCTCACTTACAAACCAGGAACCAAACCATGGCACGCCTGGATGGTCAGAGAAATTGGCTGGGGTCATTAGCCAGGATACCGTCGGCAGCTTGCCCTCATCCACGTCCTTTCTGAACTGATGGAGGATATCACCTTTTGGAATATTCAATTCCCTTTCTACGCCCTTATCATCGTATTTCATTGCTGCCAGCTCATGAAAATCCGGATCATTACTATTAATACCGAAAGCTTTGGCATTAAGGCTTTTTGATTGATCTGATAAAGCATTATGCTGCTCAATCGTATAGCGCTTCATCTCCGCCTCTGTTTTTTCGAGTAGTTTTTTCATTGCTGCCAGTTTATCCTGTTCCTCTTTGGTTAGGTTTTGTGCAGCAGATTCCGATAGCTGTTTCAGCAGCAATTCCCTTTTATCTTTTAGATTGGCAATTGCCCCTGGATGTAAACGAACATTATATTGCTCGAAATATTCCATGACATTGGTCCCGAAATTACTCAGCCAAGAATTCGATTCCCCATTCAACCCAAAGCCCATAGTGAGCTCATTCTGGTAAATTTTCCAGGACACCCCATGCTCTTCTAAACGCTCAGGATAAGTTTTCCAATTTAAGGTCGGTTTATCATAATTATTGATGTTCCATACATGCGCAATGCCCTCAGGTTTATTCTGCTCCCGAACTGTCCCAGTCATCCAGTAATAACGGTTAGGATGTGTACCGGCAATTACCGAACAAAAATTCTGGTCACATACTGTAAAGGCATCAGCCAAGGAATAATAGAAAGGAAAATCCTCTCTCTTGCAATAGCCCATGGTTAAAGGCATATGTGCATATGTGGGTTTGTATGCTTTTTTAACATCCAGCCATTTATCATATTTTCCCCCATTGCGTGCATCCGTCTGGTCGGTCCAATTATGTGGGGTCGAACCCATCCATGCGATTTTAGTTTCTTTGATATTCAGGTGCCACGGGGCGTAAGTTTCCCCATCTTTATTGGACTGGAGCCAAACTTTGTTTTTATTGGCAAGGGTAATCGCCCTTGGGTCATTAAAACCCCTCACGCCTTGCAGCATACCAAAAGTATGATCAAAGGAGCGGTTTTCCTGCATTAAAAAAACTACATGCTCTGCATCATAAAAAGTACTCCCCAGCTCAGGGTTGATGGCCAGTGCCCTTTGAATGGAAGGGGGAAGCACTGTGCTTAAGGCAGCGCCTCCTGAGAGGAGGGCTGCCTTTTTTATAAAATCTCTACGTGTATCCATGCATTTTAATTGATTCTTTTTAAAACGAATACCTTGCGCCAAGCTGCAGCTGATATGGTGTACCAGCCGCCTGGGTTACCCCTACGTTCTCATTCACACGGTATTCATATTGTTGTTTTGTTTGATCGAAGCGTGTTACCAGTAATAAAGTCTGATCACCCAGATTGTAATTCACACCCCATTTTTTGTTTAACAGGTTGGCAAAGTTGAAAGCATCGAAACTTAAAGTCAGCTTCTGGTTTTTATAGGTTTTAAATTCCTTTTGTAAACGGATATCAAAGGTGCCTGAGAATGGGTTTACCCCGCCATTACGATCTGCAATCTTACCAAGGCTTTTTAAGATGTATTCCCTTGCCCTGTTATCCGGATTGTTCAACACCTTTTCCATAGAAGCTTTAACGCTGGCACTCGTTGCCGGATTAGCCGGATCAAACACAAAGGCCAAATCATTATCATTTCCTGGACCACCCACAAAGTCACCATTCAGATCTGCATCAACGGTCATCGAATAACGTGTTCCGCCAATACCCCTGAATGTCGCACCTAGAGAGAAACCTTTCCAGGTTGGGGTACTACCATAAACCACTAGTTTATTACGGTACTGGTTATCAGAATAATCAATTGCACTCAAGTCCCTTGGATCAGATTTTACCGGTCTGAAAGTGGAAGTATTGGCTACGTTTCCATTATAAGAGGAATTATCTTTAGCATCATTAAGTGTATAACTTACATTCAGGTAACCATCTTTCAGGTAACGGAAACTAGCATCAAAGATCATTGCCTTTTGTTTTAATACTGCTCCATTGGTCAGCATCAACACCCTGCCCACTTCACTGGTTTTTCTACCCAATACGTTATTGGTAATCCCAGCCGCAGTAATGGATGCAGCTGGTACAAAAACGCCTCGGTTTTCTTCGTTCGCTAACCTGAAATATGGTGCATCTACCAGGTTACGATCCAGGTAAACGTAATTATTGGTTGTATATGAATAAAGCAAGTTCAGTCCCAAACGAAGCCTGTCACCAATAATCTTATTATAAGATAAATTCGCCTTGAAAATCGAAGGCATTTTGAGGTTAGGATCATTCAGGTTAATGGTTGATACATATGGAACACCTGCAATAATTCCTGGCGCTGTTGAAGGGTCACGTCTATAAGATGGGAAATCCGGTACGGGTACCAGGCTGGTTCCAGTTGCAGGACGGGAAACATCGATTGAAGCGACCTTGGTCCCGCTATTCTGAATATTGTTAACTTGCGCATAATTCACCGGATAAGAAGAGAATAAACCACCACCTAAGCGGATAATGTCTTTTTTCTCTCCATTTACATCCCAGGTTAACTGCAAGCGTGGCTGTATCTTACCAGCATCGGTAATGCGGCTGTCTGTACGAAGGCCTAGCGTACGCTCCACAACCGGATTATAATCGGCCTGTGTTAGAAAGCTGGTTACATCATAACGCAAACCTAACATGGCGTTTAAATTCTTGGCAAGATCAAACTCGACCTGTCCAAATAATGAAGCATTTAAGATGTACTGTTGTACAGAAGGGATTCCATTGATAGGTGCTTCCCTGGCATACCTTGAAGCATTAAGGTTATTGAAATCTGCTAAACTATTAAAGATAAAACGGCCATTCTGCTCACTTGAGATATAAGTATCCATATAAGTCAGCGTATTATCCGTACCGAAAGTAAACTTGTACTTATCTACCGTGAGGTAAGAGGTATTAATGAGCTGGAATTGATTCTCTTTATTGTTTTCAGGAAAAAAACGCTGACCACCTAACTGTACTGTCCTGCTACCCAAGGTGCCATTTGGCAATGTTGAGCGGACGGTTACAATTGCCCTGGGAATATTAGCTGAAGGCAATTCGCTATTCGGTACATAATCCCTTGTTGCGGACTGATACTGTAACTTGAATTCATTTAGAAAAGTTGGGCTGAACTGGGAGCGTAAAGCAACCAGGGTTGTATTTTCCCTGGATTTGAAATCTCCCCAAACCTCATATAAATTGATATTGGAGTTATCACTATTACTCACCGGATTTAACCAGTCGCTGTAATTATTACGGATAGTCAAACGGTGTTTATCGTTAATCTGCCAGTCAATTCTTGCAAAAAAGGTATTGGCCAGGGTTTTGCGTTTGAATTCACCTACCTGAGGCCCACTACCTAAACCGTATTTAGCCCTTCCGATATTAATCACACTATCGAGTGCACCTTTGCTGATACCAAGCGAAACCTCATCATCCTTGTTTTGTATGTCGGCGATAAAGAAAGGCATCGTTTCATCCTGACGATCAAGGGCTGTGAAGAAATGTAATTTATCCTTAATCAATGCACCTCCCAAGCTGAAACCATACTGGTTGGTGGTAAATTTCTGGGTGCGTTTATTTCCCCTGATATCGTATGGGCTTGCGAGAAAATCAGAACGGTAATAATCGAATACTGAGCCACTGAGCGTATTGGTACCGGATTTGGTTACCGCACTGACTGTACCACCACCTTCTCTACCGCGGCTTACGTCATAAACGTTGGTCGCTACCTCAAATTCGCGTATAGCTTCCAATGAAAGCGAGTAGGGCCCGCTTCCGATAGCACCTGAAGTTAAGTTATTTCTAGCACTTGCACCATCGATGACATAATTGGTAGAAGAAGCTCTTTGGCCACTGATATTCGTTCCATTAGTAGTAGGCGCCAATGCAGAAAGGTTATTAAAGTTTCGGTTCTGCGTTGGTAGCTGCTGGATACTCTGGGCTGTAATAGCCGTACTGGAACCAAGCCTGTCAATACGTTTCGCTAAACCATTAGCGCTTACCGTTACTTCATTAAGTTCACTGGCGGTCTCCTCCATGCGGAAATTCGCTACAATGTTATCGCCCTGATTTAATGAAAAATCAGATCGGATCTGTTTTGGATAGCCAATAAAGCTCACGGTAATGGTATAGGGTTTTCCAAGGGGAAGTTGAATCAGGTTATAAAGGCCATCTTTATTGGTCGATGTTACGGCCCGAAAACCAGTAGATTCATTTTTGATAACTACAGAGGCGCCAGGAATAGCCGAACCCTTTGCGTCGGTCACTTTTCCTGAAAAGGAAGCATCTGTAGATTGGGCAAAACTGCTGATACCCATTGCCGTGAATAAGGCCGTGAGGAGTATAAAAATATAGGCTTGAAAGGTAATCTTTCTTCGCTTTTTTTGGTTTAACTGGTAATAATATTGCATATTTAATTTTTTAATTGATTTGTAGGAATTGATTAAGAATAGACTGCACTGCTACAGTGCGTTCTAAAGGCCGGTTCTCTATAGCAGTAGATTGCCGGTCTTTTTTATTTTCAGCTTATTTTCTCATAGGCCTGGTTTAATAATTAACATCTGTTGGTTTAATTCATAGCTCATACCGGTTTTCTTAGCCAGCATACGCAAGGTTGATCTGATATCCGTCCGGGCTAGTTCAAGGGTATATATTCGGTGTTTCCCAGCAGTATCCCGGACTTTAACTTTGAGGTTGTAAAGCCTTTCCAGGGCGGCCCCAATTTGGACCAAGTCTACTTCTTTCAGGTATGTAGACTTGCCAGACATCCAGCCCAGGTAGCCTTCAGCACCTTCGTTTGCCTGTATTCGCTGCGAAGTTTGCTCGTCATAGCCCAAGGTTTCCCCTTTTGTTACCCCAGCGCTTAGCATACTAAAACCACTTTTACCCTGGCGTTCTACTTTTACTTTTCCACTCGCTACAGCAAGGGTATATTTCTTCTCTTCCGGGTATAGCCTGATATTAAAAGAAGTACCCAGTACTGTAGTGCGGTATGCACCACTCGTAATCACAAAAGGCCTTGAAGGATCACGTTTGATTTGGAAAAATGCCTCTCCTTTTTCGAGTATAATTGAACGCTTAGCATCTTTTCCAAAGTTTTCAGGTACGCGAATAAGTGTTGCAGCGTTCATTCGGATAGAGGAACCATCAGGCAGGCTGATCTGTCTTTGCTGGGCGTTTGTAGTAGCATATATACGATCAGCAGCAGTCTTTTGAATAGAATTTACGGCAAAGAAACGATAAGCAATCCCTGCTAAGCCAAGCACTAGCATTACTGCGGCGATTTTTAAAAGCGGTACTCCCGTAGGCTGCTTTTTCCGGGCAATAGTCTGCTGGATATTAGCAAAAAGCAGTTCCCCTATCTCCTTTTCTTCGGTAGAAGTAAACGGCAGCTCCTTAGGCTTTGATGTCCTTTTTTCATCAAACCAGTTTTCAATAACTTTTTTGCTATTTTCATCCAGTTGCCCTTTTCGGTAATGTGCAAACTGCGAGGATAAAAATTTCGCTCCTTTTGTTCTCATTCGCATCTATAGCGCATGAACAGGCAAAAAGTACTTTAAGAAAAGGTTACCATTAGGTTAACTTTAGACTACTACGCAGGCGTCTCATCGCCTCAGAGATATTATTCTTTACCGTTTGCTCGGAAAGTGAAAGTTCTGCAGAAATATCCCTAATGGATTTATGTTCGTAGCGACTTAGCTGAAAACATTTTTTCATATTGAGCGGCATTTTGTAAACTTCCTGTTCGATATCAGACTCAAGCTCTTTGCTAATCAACAGGTGCTCAGGATTATTAACAGCTTTCAATCGGGCTATTAGCTCTTCCATTCCTTCCAGATTAACCTTATTTTTTCTGAAAAGGGAAATGATTTCGTTGCGTGTAATTTTAGCTAGATAAGGAAATATGCTATCGCCAACAACTAGGTTTTCCTTGTTATTCCACATGGTGACGAAAGCATTTTGCACAATATCTTTACTTTGTTCTGCATCATTTATCTGGCTGAGCACCAAACGATACAATGAGGACCAATACCTATCAAAAAGTAATTTAAAGGCCTTTTCTTCTCCAAGGCAAATAGCTTGCAGTAAATCCCGATCTGTTTTCTGATTAATTAGCATTTATTCCGCTAAGGTACTTTTATGCTATTAAGGGAATATTAAGGATTCTGGTATAAATATATTGTTACATCTACCAAAACCCTACAATGAGAAATTAGCATATATAAGGAATGATAAAAAAATAAAGTACTTGAAAGCGACTTGCGATTTTAAAAACTGAAAAATGATAACAATTATTTAACATAAAAGACATCAAAACAGAACCTCACAGGCGGTAATTTGAGGTAAACAGTCCTCTATACCTTATTTGTTTATGTTTCATACCAGCATAATCCTTTTACTTTTTGGTGATACCGGTTTAAGTACACCACTCCTATTGATCTTCTTGTTGTGCCTACTGGCCGTTGTAGGCTTCGAATTTGTTAACGGGTTTCACGATACAGCTAATGCAGTAGCTACCGTTATCTATACCAAGGCTCTAAAGCCTATTGTTGCTATACCCTGGTCGGGTTTCTGGAATTTTATGGGTGTTTTTACCGGTGGAATTGCGGTAGCAATGGGCATCTTAAAACTCGTTCCGCTCGATGCCTTAATGAACCTGCCTATTGGTGTTGGGGCATGTATGGTGCTGGCTGTGTTGCTTGCTTCGATTGCCTGGAACCTGGGAACCTGGTATTTGGGTATCCCCTGCTCGAGTTCCCATACGATGATTGGTGCCATGATTGGCGCCGGACTAGCTTTCACCTGGTACTATGGTGGTAAGGGTGTTAACTGGGGAAAGGCCGAGGAAATAGGGCTATCCCTGATCCTTTCTCCAATAATCGGATTTGGGCTGGCTGTTTTGTTGATGTATTTTCTCAAACACATTATTAAATATCATGCACTATTTCATATCCCCCATGGTGAGAATGACCGGCCTCCACTAATCATACGCGGCCTATTGATTACCACTTGTACGCTGGTGAGCTTTTTTCATGGCAGCAATGATGGACAGAAAGGCGTAGGACTGTTAATGCTTATCCTGATTGCCTTTTTACCTGCAAAATTTGCAGTTAACCATAATATTTCTAACCAAACTGTACAGCAGGAATTAAACAAGAGCGAAAGAGCCATGATAAGCATTGCCCGCTTAAATCCAAGCCAAAGCATTAACCTGGATGACTTTCATCGTAGAATAGAAAAAGCAGAAACGCACCTCGCTTTAAAAACAGAAACCGACAAAGAACATACCTATCAGTTCAGAAAGCAAATCGAAGCCATCATCGGACAACTGAAAAGTACCGAGGAAAACAAAGCAATCAATATTAGCAAGGCGGATAAGCAAACGCTTTCAGAAAGTAAAAATGAACTTTCCAAATTAGTTGAATTTGCGCCTTTATGGGTAATCCTAACCATATCAATTTCCCTTGGCCTGGGCACCATGATTGGATGGAAGCGGATCGTAGTGACTATAGGTGAAAAGATTGGCAATGAACACCTCAATTATGCCCAGGGTGCAACCTCTGAAATTGTTGCTGCATCAACTATTGGCCTGAGCACTGCATTTGGTCTTCCTGTAAGTACAACCCATGTGCTTTCGAGCGGCATAGCCGGTGCAATGGTTGCCTCAGGCGGGAAGAAAAACCTTAATAATAACACGCTCAAAAATATAGGTCTTGCCTGGGTGCTCACTTTGCCGGTATCCATCATTCTTGCTATCTTGTTATTTGTATTGTTTCACCTTTTTATTTAATTGAATATTACGCATTCCGTTATGAAACAAATCCTGGTTGCTACAGATTTTTCAAAAAGTGCAGCGAACGCTTTTGCCTATGCCTTGTCGATGGCCAAAGTCCTGAACATGGAAGTTACCGCAATACATGCTATCCATCCTACAGAAGGCATCAATAACAGCACCTACAATGCCATTTTTATTGAGTCGTATTATCAGAATAAAAGGACAGCGCTGGAAAAGTGGACACTGGATATCTCAAAAGCAAAAAACCTTGAGGATATTCCAGTTAAAACGCTATGTGAGGTTGGTTTTCTAAAAACGGTGATCTCAAAATATACTAAGTTAAGCCCTGTTGAACTGTTAATTATGGGCATAACAGGTGCTACTGGGATAACCGGTATCGTGGGGAGCAATGCAAGTATGGTAGTAGCCAAAATGAAAATTCCAACCTTGATCGTACCCATAGAAAGTAATTTTCCGTCTCAACCGGTCATCACGCTGGCTACAGATTATGAAACCAGGTTATCAAAGAAAGATGTCCAGGCTTTAACTGAAATGCTTAAGGCAGCTGGTTCATCAAAAATGCAAGTCATTTATGTAGCTGAAAACGCTAATCAGGAGCATATTGTTAGTGGGGAAAAACATATCAGCGAATTATTACCGGATATACAGGTAGAGTTTAACTACATCAGACATAGCAGTGCGCCAAACGGAATTATGGATTTTATCGAGCAAAATCATACGGATATTCTTTGTCTGGTCAAACACCATCATAATTTGATTTATCGGCTATTTACCAGCTCAACGGTTAACAAGGTGATGAACAGGTCGCTGAAGGCTATCCTGGTGCTACACGAATAGGCTGAGAATAAAATTAAAACGGATCGGTATATCCACACCAATCCGTTCATAACCAAATATAAGCCTAACGAGCAGAAGGCCGATGCAAAGCTAAAAGCCCTGTTTTAATTTAATGTTAACTAGAAATGAATAAGCGAAAACAGTCCGAAGTGGGATGGCGTTAACCGTTAAGGGGATCATGTTCACTTTTCATTGGTTTGAAGATGGTGTCTCCTGTATATAAATCTTATATATTCATTAAATTTGCTTAGAAAGAATCTATGAAAATCTTATTTACAATTTCCCTATGCCTGATTTTCTCATTAGGCAAGGCCCAGACTGCTAAAGAGCTTATTGGGAAGTGGAAGCTCGTCAAACAAACCAATAATGGTATCTCAAGCACTCCGGATAATACTTTTCAGGTATTTATGGATGGCGGTGTATTTAATGGCATCAACGGAAATAACTCAAGAAAGGGAAAATGGAAATTATCTGATGACAACAAACAGTTGACCATCAAAATCAGTATCATCTCAATAGCCTTTAACATAGATTATTTTGATACTAAAAAACGCATCATCAGCAGCAGTAAAACAGGTACGCTAGAATACGAGAAAGTAGAAGAATAGTGAGCTGATTGATAATCTTTATGTCTTAAACTGTAAGTGAATATCCCGGTATAATCTATTAATTTACGATAACCTGCCTAACAGGGTTGACCTCACAGCTTCCTTTACCATTTTGCAGGCTGATCCAAGCCTTTACCTGGTATGTGCCTGCAGCAGCATAAGTGTGGCTTATAATTCCTGTCGAAAGTGTTTGCGTTTGTCCATCACCATAATCAATTCTCATTGAAGCAACCTGAAGTTTTCCTGAATATGTTAAGTTAAAATCGACTTTACGGGGATCCTGATCATTAGTATTATGCTTAAAGCTGACATAAAAAGATTGTCCCAGGCAATCAACAGCACTTTCGGCGGCCTTTCTGCATGAGTTGAATAACAATGGAACACTCAATAAAGTGATAACTAAGAAGTAGAAGGATGTTTGTCTTTGCATGGGCTCATTATTAAGGGCAACTGGTAAATATAGACGTTATAAATTTTAGTCGGAAAACTGTGCCTTCTAGGCTAAAAGATCGATAGTTAAAATTACAAACAAAGTTATCTAAAATAACCAAACATAGACATTAAACTGTTGATAATCGAAGCAGAATCTAACCATAAGCCATCGCATTGCCTTTGATTAATTTAATGGGCTCAGCGGAAATGCGCTCAAACTATTTTAACACGACTCCATTGATTTTCAGCCTTGTCCAGTTGCCAGGATAACCCTGTCCTCTGATGTAACTGTTCACGTAAGGGTGCCCTTTAAGATTGATGTGATAGATGTAGTCAAAAGAAAAGCTGATTTTATTCTCGGTTTTTTCAGTTACTGTTACCTGCTGGTCTATATCGTTGCCTGTGCCGTTGGTAAAGAACTGATCGCCAAGTTTTGCATTGAAGTCTCCAAGGATAACTTTTGTATCAGGAAACTTTGGGTCACTGGATATGAGTTTACCATTTTCATCGATGCGCAGGTAACTGGTAGCTAAGGCATCCCCCCCAATAAGTGAAACGAATTTATAATAAAGCTTTCCACTGATCAGCACGCTGTCTTTGATTTCAGTGTAGTTCTGATTGTTCATATACCAGAGGTTACCCACCTGCATGGGCAAGAAAGTGTCTGAGGCTTTGGGCGAAGGTGTCGCTAATGGTTTTTTGCAGCTGATTAGCATCGTAAGAACTAAAAGTAAGCTGCCGATTTTGAGCATTATGTTTTTCATGGTTTGGGTTGTAGGGTTTTATTTTAGCAAACGGTAGCTACCGCATTATCGCTACAGCAGCCTGAAAATATTGGCGGATTATATTGATTTTAATCTGTAATGGAAAGCAGCGAACGCCCTACAGGTTGATGACATGATTTTAAGCAACAATGGAAAAGTAATCTTTAAAAAGATCTTATTGACGGGGAACTTGCAACATCACTTATAATAAGAAGTATGATTTTGCGAACAGGCTATCTATAGAATTAAATTCACAAATGGGTCTTGCAAATTTAAATCCTAAGCTTGATGGAAGAAAAATATCGGGAAGTTTCTATAACCATAGCTTTTCTTTGTCATTAGGCTACTCTTTTTAGTTTCCTGCCGATTTTTTGACACCCTTCGTAGTTTTCATTCTTTGAATTATATACTTGGTTGAAGCGGGAAAGCTTTGGAAAAGCTGTTTTTTTTATACCATTGAAGGTACTCTTAAAATATAGTAGAATGGTACCTGGCAGAACATTAAAGAAGCAAAATCATTAATCAGGATAGGGTTAAACGAAAAAAGAGGCTAAAGCCTCTTTTTTCGAATTCAACATTTTTTGTCGGGGTGGCAGGATTCGAACCCTATAAAATAAAACCCTATATATCAAACACTTACAAAAATATTCCCGGTTCACCTACAGAATAGGTGCAAAGTTTTGTAACATGAAAGTTACGCAAAAAATCGGGTGTTTTTTTCCTCTTCAATCCTCAAATCTGGAAACTGTTTTCACTTATAAATTTAAGGATTTTTTTTTTTAAAAAAACGGGAAAGTGTTTTTTATGTTGATTTATTTCGAAGTGGTTCGAAGGATACCTGTACCTACCCTTGCATCAGGAGTTCAATATCGGAATGCCTGTAATACATTAACCCACCTACCTTTGAAAAACGGATGGCTCCTTTTTTGCGCAAGGCAGCAAGGGTGTTTGGGGAAATAGATAGTAGTTTGATCACTTCGTAGCTTTTTAGCCACTCCTTGTTAAGTGGCGTTTTTTTTACGCCATGACGAAGTTTTCTGATTTCTTCAATGATTAAGGTTTTAAGATCTTCAATATCTTGCTTGGTCACAATTTCGGTTAGGTTCATATTGATAAATTTTACTAGTGAATATGCAGGACAAGATCCGCGTTACGTATTTGCCAAATACTCTACTATAGGCCGAAGTAAATTTAAATATTGCTCAAGTTACAATTTTCAAATATTTATTTACAATCCTAAGCAGCTCGTATCTAGCAATTCGACTTAGGTTTGGACTAACAAAATTCATTTACCATGAAGCTCACCGTAAGATCTTTTTTGCAATAAATAATTTTAAAGGCTACTATGCTGGTTAACTGATGATGATAATCCAAAACGAAATATTATTTGTTTTTTCAGCCTGATAGTATAAGGTTTTGCTGAAGTGACAAATATTTATCATTGCTCAGTGCTAATTCTGCACCTTTGGAGCCTAAATGGCTGATAAATGGAAGTGATTAATTCTGCAACCAAGGGCTTTGCTTTGGGCACAAAGGTAACGGTGGCCTTACCGGCTGTTTTTTCTAAAAGGGAGCTGGAGATACTCTGGTTAATGGCCGAAGGACTGGACAGTGAGCAGATTGGTGCCAAGTTGCACGTAAGTTTATATACGGTTAGGACCCATCGGCGCAATATGCTCATCAGGCACAATTGTCTCAATACCGCTGCGCTGATCGCTTATGCTTTTCGAAAAGGTATTATCAGTTGAATATAACCCCAAAAAGAAACGAATAGCCGGAGCGCGAAATTTTAAGCCGGAAACAGGAGGCATTGAGGGCTAGGCTGGCAAGGGAAATGCAGGAAATGCTTACAGCAAGCGGACACTACCTGAGTGCAGAAGAGCGATGCTGCTCAGCCATTTGGTGCGTCTGGTCTCGGCAATTGTTTCTTTTGAAAATTTAGCCGCGGTTGATCATTTTTTTTTTTGTGGTAAAATGGAATTGGAAGCTTGTACCGACCAATGCGATTCAGCTTTAAGTGGCCTGATTTACCTCATCGTGTTTCCTTTGCAAATAATTAGCATCTTGATGCATGATTTAATTATTTTTCAGCAGCACTCAACTATCTTGAATATTTGTTGTTATCAGCATATTAAATTTATGCAAGTACGCTATAGAACTTCTCTAATGCAAAACCTCGCCCGGATTGTCCTGGGTAGCATAATGGTTTTTGCAGGTATCGGGCATTTGAGTTTTGCCAGGATAGCCTTTCAGGCGCAGGTACCTGAGTGGATTCCTTTTAATAAGGATTTAACGGTATTGCTTTCCGGCCTCTTGGAAATCCTTCTAGGTATGGCACTACTTTTTTGGAAAAGCCACCGAATACAAATGGGTTTTATCCTGGCAATATTTTTTGTGCTGATTTTTCCAGGGAACCTAGCCCAGTACCTCGGGCACAGGAATGCCTTCGGACTCAATACCGATAGTAGGCGCTTACTGCGCCTTTGCTTCCAGGCAGTGCTAATTGTTTGGGCTTTATGGTCCACGGGTGCATGGTTATACTTATTTGCCCGGAGGCGCAAATGACACGTTCATTGATTTTAACACTGCGGCTGGATCAGGAACATCAGGCTTTTTTTGATGGGCAACGTGAGGCATATTTCCCTCCAGAGCGCAATTTCCTTGCTGCGCACCTGACGCTGTTTCATCATTTAAAAGATGAACCGCGTAAAGTGGAAGCAATTGAAGCATTGCAGCAGAAGACTTTTATGCTAGAGGTCACAGGGATGAAATTCCTAGGCGCAGGCGTGGCGTACGCGCTCGAGAGTGAAGTCTTACTAGATTTGCGAAAAACTTTGGCGAACCAATTTTGGGATGAGCTAAAGCCGCAGGACCGTCAAGGTTTCCGTCCACACATTACCGTGCAGAATAAGGTCTCAAGTGTGGAAGCAAGGAAATTATATGAAACCTTGAAAGCAGGTTTTGAAAGTTTTCAGGTGGAGGCTTTGGGACTTGATCTATGGCATTATCACGAAGGGCCCTGGGAGCATTACCGTTATTTTCCTTTTCAAAATGCTTTAAAATAAGCCAGACACCGCAGTGCTGTGGTGGCTGGCTAAACCAAATAAATGATGATAAGTAGATGAATTAGGTTAACAATGCTTGATGGGGATTGTTTGCTCGCATCGTAATTTAATTTTTTTATTCCTTGCCGGGAACCGGGTCTTGCTGTCTGGGCGCCTGCTGGATTAGGATTGTCAATTATTATAAGGCAAAGCACTAGAGCCTCCCTAAAACGGCTGGGCAGCTATTCATTTTGCCGGGTATGAGAAAAGGCAAATTCATTCGCAAGTCGGCCTCCTCCCCTGCCTTATTGTTGTATTTGTTTTTTTTTAATGAGCTGTATCGAAATTTCATCGCAGTCATAACCGAGGGGTTTAGTGATTTCTATGTTTTTGGTGTTTCCATCCTTATCGATTGCAAACTGAATAGTGACGCTTGCGATGATCACTTTACTTCTGGCGACCTTAGGATAGCTTAAGCGGTCGAAAATGCTTTCATCGCCAGCAATGGCCTCCACCGGAGATGCATGTTTTTCCTCCCTACTTACATAAAGGTGCTGTGTCGATGATTCGAGGTTTTTTAAAGCAAATAATTTAGCCTTCAATCTTCTTTATCTAGCCCTCTGGATTTAATACTGAAATTTTCACAATACCGGTAGAAGCATGCTTTTCATTTCAATTTCCTGTTTGATCGTCCCGATGAGGTCCATGCGCTTTCCCGGTGTCGGCCAACATTGGAAACCCGGCAGTTTGACTGATGCGTAAATAAATCAACGGCGCACTTGCTTTGTTGGTAACAAAAAAGTTATCTTTCAGAAAACTAATACCGTTAACAAATGTCAGAAACTGATTCGCCTTTACGCCCCCTTTTCGATCTCTTCCGATCGATGTCCACTATATCGGATGAACTCATTGCCGACTATGAGATGCATTGCTCGGTCATTAAGGTACGAAAAAACAAATATGTCGCCTCTCCGCTGGACCAGCATGAATCCCTTTTTTTAATAACAAGTGGCCTTTTGCGGGGATTTATAAAAAAAGGAGGTAAGGACATCACCACCCAGTTCAATTCAGTAGGCGAAATCATCGGCGTAATTCGTCATCCGGCGGGCGCGAAAGCCCATCACCATGAATATTTGCAGGCGCTGGAAGACAGCGAGCTTATTGTCATACCTTATTCATTAATTGAACGGGCTTATGAACTTTACCCCGAAAGTCATATTATCGGCCGAAAGACTTTTTCTAGGCATTATTATGCCGCTTCCGAACGCTCAATTTTGGCACGATATCCCAGTGCTACAGACCGCTACCATCTTTTTTTGGAAAGTTCAGCAATAAGCCTGAACCGGATTCCGCTCCGCTGCCTGGCGAGCTACCTGGGTATACGTCTGGAGACACTAAGCCGCATACGCAGCACGAGTGCATTGGGTAGCAAACAGAAATCAGTTTAAAAATCACCTGCGCCACATAAGAAATCCTAATGGGAACTATACACATTCAGTCCGGTATTAGGAATCTTTAGCTATTACGCGGTCGAGTAACGATAGGCAGCGGCTGCTTTATCGGTGATCGCAGACCGATACCTAGCTAAACTCAATCGCATTGCATGTTGCATACCATTAACTTGCTCGTTGTAGCCCACACAACTTGAAATCAACCATTACGCTGGCCAGGGCTGACAGTCCACTTGGTCAGTATAATAGACCATTTGATGAAAACAAGCATTTATTTGACTACGACTACATTTAGCAACCGAACGGATAGCACTTACTACTGCCATTGAATTCATTCCGAGTGACGATTCCAAAAAAACTGGCTAATACGTGCAACTACGCCTTCCCTAACCGAAAGGTCTGCTTTAGCATCGGAAACAAAAACCACAATAGCAAGCCTGGAACCATTGGGAAGTTCAACGATCCCCACATCATTAGTTGCTGCAGCAATTCCTTTATTGCTTACGCCTGAAGTTCCGGGTTTATGGGCAACCCTTGCATCACTTGGCAACAACCCCTTCATTCGTGCCGGTGCGTTGATCGTTTCGATCATCAGCTGATATAGATAGTGCTGGCTTGCTTGGGACAGAAGACCGCCATTTTCAAATAGCTCCAACAGCTTCAGCATCGCTTTCGGTGTGCACCAATTACGGTACTGCACGTCCCATGCCTGCCCCATCTCTTTCTCGGTGGCAACGATGGAAATATCCCTGACGCCAAGTCCATGCACATAATCGTTTACTACCAGGGGTCCACCCAAGAGTTGAAAAAGCCTATCGCAACCATTGTTGTCACTTTTTGATACGGTAAAACGAAGTAGCTCATCGATCGTTAGTTCAACATCCCCTTTTGGATACTTGTCCCTGATGGGACTAACAAAGGGAATGCTCAGGTCTGCGGCACTCAAATAGATTTTGTCGCTCAAGCGGAGTTTACCCTGATCAACCCGGTTCAAAACCGCCAGCGCCAATGGAAACTTCATTACGCTCTGCATGGGAAAATGCCTGTCGCCGTTTAAGAATACTTCTTCGCCTCGTTCCAAGTCCCGAAAGGCCACACCAACAGTTCCCCTGGCCGGTGCCGACAATGATGCGAGCTGATCGAGCAGCCGTTTTTGCTGGGCATCACTGCGCAGGGCTAGTACATTCAGCAGGAAGATTAGTAGAAAAGAAAAATAGCGTATAGACATAACATCAAAATTAGTAAATAAAACATCGGCCAAAAATCCAAAGAGCGTTCAGCACAACATTAAACCCATCAAAAATGGGTAGCTCAGTCTCCTATTTCCGCTTAGTCTTTTTTCGGCTGGTCTTGGAGAAAACGTTCGTAGTTATAATAAGGGTTATCCTGCTGACTGTTGGGCTTTAAGTAAAGGAATCCGTTCCGGTTATCCAGAATCACATTGAAATGGCTGAGCAGCTGGTTGCCGAACAGCGACGGTCTGCCGCCGGGCCTGGCCGGATCGGCCGCGTTGGTTACGATATCCCTGAAAGTAAGCCCCGCGATATGCGCATCCAGCCGCACGATTTTTCGCCCGTTCACCACAGTCAATGCCTCAAGCTGCTGCCAATGGCCGCCCACTCCGGTAAAATCCTCTCCCAATAACATCGTCCCATCTCGACCTGTGTCAAAAAGGAACCAAAAATCAAAATGCTTACCTCCCTGACTGATTCTCGCTTTAAACTTTGGGCGGTCCTGCTCATAGTAAACAGGCACTTTAGTATAAGTCCCGATGTCCTGGGGAAGGCTTGGATAGATCATGAACTGCTGCGTATCATAGTCTAGCCCGATGATCTGGTCCCTGAAAAAGCCATTGCCAATAATCAGGTCTTCGTAATCCTTCATATTGCCCACCTCTGTAAGGGAAACCCCATCCCAGGACAGCCCCCCTATCGCCAGGTGATTGTCCAGGCTGGTGCGTTCGCGGTTTAGCCCTGAAGTGTTGCTGACAATTTTATGTGAAGAAAAGGAAAGGCCCAATCTTTCAGAAGCATTTCGGTTGACTACGCCCGTTCCGGCCCCCAGGTCAAACTGCACACGGACGGGCTTTTGGTTGACATTTCCGGAAAAGAAGACCTTCGAATCCCTAATTTCAATAGGGATAATTGCCACGCCCGGCCAATGGCTGAACTTGGGCAGGTTTGGCGGAAGCACCGATGCAATTTCTATATGACAAGTATCTTGGCCCAGCAGTACCTGAAGCTGATAGACCATGCCTGGCCGGGTGCGTATACGGATCGAAGACTCATTGGTATGAAAGACGACGCTGCTTTTGCGTCCCGGGATATTGACATAGTAGCGATCGGGCTTTTCTTTCGGATCCAGCCGCCAGGCGAGTTTGACGTTAGGTCCATCGGCAATAAAAGCTTTTTCGCTTGATGCTTTCAGCAGTGGGATTTTTTCCTGTCCGCAAGCGGAAAGGTTTAGCCAAGTGCAGCACAGTACCGCAGTCAAAACGCGCAGTTGCTGAAGATAATTTTGCCTCGTAAAAATGACATTTAAGATTGAATTCATTGGAATATTTTTTCTGCAAATAACGACATTGAAAAGCCCACCTTACAGCAATCCAGCCCGACAATCAACCGACAATCACCCGTCAAAAGTGCCGGATGCGATGAAAATCAAAAAAAATTAATGTCTGGCTTCAGCAGTGGAGCGTCGCTTCTGCCCATTGTTATTCCGTTACGGCAGATGATAAAGGAGTTGCCTGCAAGCCATGCTATCGGGATGAGCATGGTAAACTTGCTCCCGACCTTCCCCCAGTCGTTGAGCATCAATACCAGTAGTCCCATAAAAACCGCTATGACCAAACTGGCCAGCTGGATGGATATCAATTGGTATACCAGCCTGCCCCGCTGTTTTTTCAACACCATCAGCAGCAGCGGAACCAGGACATTTAAGGGCGGCAGAATGAGCATAGGCAGGGCGGAAAGATTGATAATCTTCGCCCACTTTAGCGCCTCGTCCTCGAGCGATGATGCGTCTGATGTTAGCAGGCAAGCTTCCTGGACACCTAAAGCCTGTGCCAAAGCCTTAAGCGTGAAGCCCCTTGGCGACTGGCCGGATTCGATTCGCTGGATGGTTCGTACAGAGATCCCCGACTTCTCAGACAGTTCTTCCTGGGTCATATGTAAGCGCTCCCTGAGCAAAGTTAGCTGTTGCATAATGCTAAATTAACAATTTAAATCCTTTGGTATAAACCCGTGGCTTTCCTGATGAAGCTGTGAGCTACAAAAAGTTCTTCAGCTACTTCTACAATGCTGCGCGGACTACCGATGAAGTATTTTTGCAAGGTTTATCCGGTACTGCTCACCCAAGGGTATCGAGGTGCCTGAGATTACGATCTCCCAGGCTTTCAACTCGTCTACGGACCCAACGTTTACCACATAGGAACGGTGGACCCTGATGAACGATGCGGGCGGTAATAATTCAACCAGGTGTTTCATCGTCATATGTGTAAGGTAGTTTCCCGAAGTCGTGCAGAGCAAAAGGTAGTCCTTTACAGACTGTACGTATAGCAGCTGCTCATGCCATACCTTGACCAGCTTTCCCGACACCCGGAAATAGGTATAGGGTTTTGAAACAACCGCCTTGAAAGGCTGCATCCGCATCAACTTACCAACACCTTTTTCAAAACGTTCATAGGTAAAGGGTTTGAGTAAGTAGTCCACTGCCTCCAGATCAAATCCCTGGAGGGCATAGCTCCCAAAAGCCGTGGTAAAAATGACTGCAGGCGGATCCTTTAGGGCGCTTAAAAAGTCAATACCGTTAATGCCGGGCATTTTAATATCCAGGAATATCAGCCTCACCCGCTCCCGGTGCATAACCTCAAAACCCTCCATTGCATTGCTACAGCTGGCCACCAACTCCAGCGACTCGTGGCGTGCAACGAAGCCTTCCAGAACTTCCCTTGCCAGCGGTTCATCATCAATGATAAGGCACCTGATCATGAGCTGCCGAGTTTTAAGTTCACCTCAAACCTTGCCTGCTCCGCAACGATATTCAGCTGGTAACGACCCGGGTAAAGCAGATCGAGCCTTTTGCGTACATTGATGATGCCCAGACCTTCTTCCGAACGAGCGGTAAACGTCTGCGGACGGCTGTTGATCACCTGTAGGCTCAACGCCCCCGCTCCCTCCAAAATCACAATATCTACGTAGCCCGTATCCATCTCCTCCTCCAGCCCATGCTTGAAGGCATTTTCAACGAACGGCAATAGCAGCAGTGGCGGAATGAGGGTATCAGGCTCGACCCCTTGATCATCGAAGTTGATACGAACGGTTGAGGAGTAACGCAGCCGCTCTACGGCAATGTAATCTTCTAAAAAAACAATTTCTCTGGAAAGCAGTACTTGCGGCTGCTGGGCTTCATATAGGATGTAGCGCATCATCTCCCCTAGCTTTGCAACCATTGTGGCGGTATCTTTCGACTGCTTGAGCGCCAGCGCATAGATATTGTTTATGGTATTGAAAAAAAAGTGGGGATGGAGCTGCGCTTTAAGGTAACTTAGCTCAGCCATTGTCTTTCGGGCTTTCAGCTTACTGATGCGCTTGTCCTGGGCGATAGACCTCATCAATAGTGCAAGGCCGGTCAATGGGAAGATCGTAGCAATCAACTGATAATTAAAGGTAAAAAAGAGCCTGGGATTGTGCAGTTCCTTAAGGGCACGGCTTCGTAGGTGCTCCGCGATAATGCTGCAATGCGCCACTGCCCAATTGATCACATATTTTTCGAAAACACGGTGCATCAACACGAACATCATGCATGAAATCATCGCTAACAGCACTTTACGTTCCAGCACGCAAGGTTTGAGAAAAAACCAGTAAAAGATGCAGTAGCAGATGAGCTCCAGTGATTCGGTGACCAGACGGTAGCCAAAATCGCGGGTAAAGCCGCTGAGGTTATGTTCTTCATAGGCGCTGTACTCCATATCGCTAACCAGTGAAATTCCAAAAGTGATAAAAATAAGGAAACCGAATTCCAGCCAGCGGTAGTCGGGACTTTGGATACGATCAGTAAGCTGCATGTAGTAAAATTAAAACTATTCGGCAAAATAATAGATCTTCCTGTAAATCCTTTAGACAAAAGCCTCAATTATTTCGACCAAATCGGCCCCGTCTAAAAAATAAAACAATCCGTCTAAACCCGTTTTCGATCCGTTATCCCATAACTTACCTTTGAAAAAAATCGGTAAAAAAACTAATAAACATGAAAATCACCATTACCCTGTGCATAATTGGGCTGTTGAAGATAGCCGCGTATAGTCAAACCAAGCCCGCCTACCGGGTCCAGGGTACTGTTACCGGACTCACGGACGGGACCTGGCTTTACCTGCGTACCTCCTCACCTGATCGAAGAATAGATTCCTGCCAGGTCCAGGGCGGAAAGTTCAGCATGTGCGGTCACATCGATGCAAAGGCCCTACGGGTCTATCTGCATACCGAGCGCTATTCGAATTACCTGAGCTTTTGGCTGGAAAACAAGGCCATCAACATGCGGTTGACTGCGGGAGCATTTAAACGAGGCACCGTTACCGGTTCTGCCACAGAGGACGAAAATAGGAAACTCACTGCCCTGACAGGTCTTTTTTCGCAATTGAGCGACAGCCTTGGCAGGGTTCTGGAAGGGACACAGGATTCCCTGAAGCGGCGTACGCTGATCCAGCAAATTAGGGAAGCTGACCTCAGAAGTCAACAAGTGGAACAATCATGGGTGCATGACCATCCCGGCTCCATTTTATCAGCTAATATCTTGGGTATCTACGCCAGCACCTGGGGAAAAACCATCACCCAATCGCTCTATAAAGGCCTAAGTAAAGATAACCGCAAAAGTCCTGATGGCAGGAATATCCGCGAATACCTGGAACTCAACCAAAGTGTTAAGATTGGTGGGCATTATGCCGATTTCGAGCAGCAAAACCCGCAAGGGAAAACCATCAGGCTATCCGAGTTCAAAGGTAGGTACATCCTGCTTGATTTCTGGGCTTCATGGTGCGGACCCTGCCGGGAAGAGAATCCCCGCCTGGTGAAAACCTATCAACGCTTTAAGGCTAAAGGCCTTACGATAATTGGGATATCCCTGGATGAAAATCGGACAGAGTGGGTTAAGGCCATTGAGAAAGATCAGCTTAACTGGGAAAACCTGAGCGATTTGAGAGGCGATAAAAACAGGGCTGCACTCATCTATGGTGTCCACGCCATACCTTCAAATTATCTGATCGATAACAAGGGTATCATTATCGCGACTAACTTGCGAGGAATAGCGCTGGAAAATCAGCTGGAGAAGCTGATGCCTTAGGGGCAAATTGGTTTCTGATAAATCCGATCTTAAGAGATAGCAAAACATTTTTTCTACAGAATATATACTTTTCGATTGAATCAGCAGTGGAAATTAAATCATCCCGCTGTTCACATTCGTTTCATGGTTTACTGCATATACCAGATAATCTAATGTGAAAGTTTCCTCCAAACCTTATACCTGTACAGCGTAGACAGCAAAGCTTCATTCTTCAGCAATTGCCAATTCCCTCAAAACAAGTTCCATCCTTACACCTTGCTTTTAAGTGGCAGCTCCACTACCGAGTAATCCGGTAAAACCCAAACCGATTCTTTTTGAAATTGGTATGATCATAGATTTTGGTATTGATAGCCGCCATACAGGGTCAACATAGCGATTATTTTTCCAGAATGGCTTATGGTATTCTAGTACGAATAGTACTGATTCGTCAATCCAGATTTTCACACGCGGGCGGATTCGGCTTAGCTGTGCTGTTAAAGCTGATGAGAAGCTGATTTTGCCAGCGTAATGGGCTGGCAGGCAAATGCCGACTTTATCCGACCTCAGCTCTTCATCATTTACCGTTTCGATGATGAGTTGCGGCTGTTCGAAACATAGCGCGTTTACTTTTTTTTAATAATAGCTGATACGCTCAAGTATATGATTAAGCAGTGCTTCAATGAGCGCTTTCTTGGTGCCCCATACCGGATAGGAGGCCTGAAGAGCCCTCTAATATTACAACCTAGAGAATTGAAATCAACTCGGATATAAACCTTATGAATACGCCCAATCAATAATCTGTTTCATTGTCCTTTTTATCTCGAGCTCTCCTTCGCGCTGATTGATATCTATGCCGCACATCGAAGAATCTTTCTTTTTCGCACTAAGGGTAAGGTAGTAAATACTGCTAACTAAAATTGCGTGTATCGCTCTAATATTCTTGTCCTTCCCTATAAAATATGGATCAATTAGCTTTGTGAACAATCGTTCCGCCAAAGCCTCCCGTTCCTTATTAAGGGCTATTAATGCAGGAACATCCTCACTCAAACCCCAGCTTATTATCTTACGCATCTCAGCATTAGTCAACAGCGAGTTGAACTGATTCTCTAAAAGTTCATATGCAACCTGCTTGCCATAATCGGTTTTACTCATAGCAACAATCTGGTCAACCTGCGCAAGATTTATTCTCCAATAGTCTCGCTCGTTTAGGTACGCTTTAACAAGGTTGTCCAATGTACCGTAATACTCATAAATTAACTTTCGATCTACCGCCGCAATTTTTGCGACATTAGTAATGCTTAATCCAGTAAAACCATCTTTTTCAAGAATAGAACCAACTGATTGCAATAGTCTTGTTTTTGTGCGATCCTTATCACGAATAGGGCCACTGGTAGGTTTTCGTCCCATAAAATTGTCTGAGTCCGACAAGGTGCAAATTTCTGTAGCAATAACCAAAAAAAAGTTAGGATAGATAATCCAGCTCAATTGATAGCGGATTTATCCAGCAGATGAATTGGAGGAAGGAAATGATCAATCTCTAGCTGCAAACATTCTTGAGGTGTTAAGAGATATTTTCAGGCCGAAGTCAGCCCTTATGTTTTTTTGAAGAACCGAAATATTTACCGCTGCCCGTAAAGGCTAATATGAAAAAAATATGATCAGTAAATAGATCAGAGATTCAAGGATTTGATAAAAAAAATAAAAAAAAATTAACTCAAAATAAAAATAATTCTCACATTTGTGAATTAATATTTAAGGCTATGACACCTGAGATATCAATCTTACGTCATGGGTGTCAGCAGCGCGACCATTCTTCAATTCCATAGATGAAACATTTATTTATTTAAAAAAACAAAAACTATGAAAAATCTAATCACATTATTATTATTTACCGTTGTTGCGTTCAGTGCATATGCAGGTGCTACCCTTCCAAAAGAAACTGAATCTGTAATAAAAAAGGAATTCAGCAAAACAAATATCAAAACTTCAAGAACCGCTATCGCTAAGACTAGTTTTCGAAAATCCTCATGTTTTATATTTCATGATAGTTGCGGACAGACGGTTACAATCTATGTTTCCGGCGCTAATCATGTATCAGAATACCAGCTATGGTTAGCCGCCTACAAAGACTTCGAACAGCACACTTATGCTGATGGTTGCTACTAAACTATAATTAAATTGGTATTGGAGAATGGTCTTTTTTACATCTTTTGGTTAACATAGCCCTCGTGCAACCAATAGTTTTAACTTTTTAGATTACAGGTTATGGTCAATAATTATAAATTCAGACAGTACTTCAGGCTTGTCGTAATCGCTTATGCATTAGCGCTTTTGACATCATTCAAGAATAATTATACTACTGAAAAGACGGAGCCAGCCTTTCTGGCGTATTACCACTTTTTCCATATCCGTGACACAACAAATACGGGCCGGATCTGGGAAGAGGAATTTATCTTGGCTTCCAATGGCAATAAAAGCGCCTATCTAAGCTACAGTAAAATTAAGCAAGATTCACTAATCCAGCTTCGACTGCAAAAAAATAGCGGGGCAGATGGAAACCCCATTGATATGGGAACAATTGCGAGGACAACCTCGGAAAGAATATATACCGATCAAAGTAAAAAAGAATTGGTGTTACAAAAAAGCATTGAGAAGGAAGTTTATCTTATTAAATCGTCCCTACCGAGCATTACCTGGAAAATCGAAGGGGAAACTAAACAACTTTTGGGATATACATGCCAGAAAGCAACAGGCAAATGTATGGGCCGGGTATACACGGCATGGTTTACTACCGATATTCCGGAAGGTACAGGTCCATGGAAATTACAAGGATTACCAGGATTGATCCTGGAAGCCTATGATGTTTATCACCGGATTAAGTTTACTTGCACCAAGATACAATTGAAGACAGCTCTCCCCAGATATGCGTCGGTTATCCCGCCACTCGAAGCCATCGTAACCACCCAAAAAGCCTATGACAGAATGGACAAGGCTTATAGGGATGGTATTTCTGGCGACGTGAGTAGCATTGACGGCACTATGGTGGATAAGGTGACTGTTAATGGTGGCGTTAATAACGGCCGGACAAAGAAGTTTAGTATTAATAATCCCATTGAACTGGTTCAATAACCCCATTTGTTTTGCTATTCCGGGCGACGCTGGTATTCATTTTTCTCTTTAATGTGAGCTTTAACGTTCTTGCGCAGCAAAAGTTTAGCCTCACAGGATTTGTCAAAGACAGCATCGGCAAGCCCATTGAAGCTGCCTCGGTGAGTATTATCGTTTCAAACGGAGCAGGTATAGCGTTCAGCAGAACTGATGCAAACGGCTTTTTCAATTTCGTATTTTCGAGCACGGAAGCTAATTTGAACATCAAGGTTACAATGATTGGTTTTCAAAGTCGTTTTTTAGCCCTCCAACCCAAGACAACCGAGCCATATATTATACAACTCAAGGCATTAGCCAAACAGCTTGAAGAAATCACTGTCAGGACGGAACAAAAAATTTCCATGGCCGGTGACACACTCAAATACCATGTGAAGGCATTTAAAGATAAAAATGACAGGGTATTACAGGATCTGCTCAACCGCCTACCTGGAATACAGACCGATGAGAAAGGGGTTATCACGTATAATGGCAGAAAAATATCTACACTCTATTTGGATGGAGATGATCTGTTAGGTGGTAAATATGGATTAGCTACCAACACAATACCTGTTGAGGCTGTGGAGCAGGTACAGGTAATCGAGAGAGACCAGCCCATAAAAGTTTTAGATGGTTATCTGCTAAGCGATAACGTAGCGCTAAACCTGAAACTTACCGAAAATGCCAAAACTGTCGCACTGAATTCCGGCAATTTAGGCCTTGGTAATAAAGCCTATAATGGTGAATTAAATGATCTCCTGATTAGAAATCAGCTCAAAAGCATCAATAGCCTTAAACTGAATAACATTGGAACTGACCTCCTTAGTGAAAACGCTGATTTAGGAACTGCGCTAAGCGATAATAATATTCCTTTGAAGCGGAACCAGCGCTACCTAAGCATGGGAACGGAGCCGGAAGCGCACCTCGCCCAAAGGTATGCGCTTCTCAACCAGGACTTTTTAGTCCATAGCAATTTCCTTTTAAAATTTACTCAAGACTGGTCCTTAAGACTCAACACCGGCTTGTTAAAACTGCGCCGGCAATCCATAAGCCGGAATCTGTTCAAATATTATCTCTCAAGCGCAGATACCGTCCAATTTAGCGAAATGCAGGATAACTTGGAGCGTTTAACACAGTGGCAATTTCAAATACAGGTAGAAAGAAATGCGAAAAATCTTTACCTTAAAACGGTAACCAGACTTGAAATGCCGAAATGGAAAAGAATAGGGCAAACCAGGCAAAATGAGAATCCAATGCTCCAGAATCAGCCTTCCAATTACGCCTCGCTTAACAACGAAACACGAGTTATGAAAGCAATCGGTTATCATTGGCTACTACAATACCAATCAATTATCCAAGCCTATTCATCGCAAGAATCTTTGTCAATTTTTCCCGGCCAATATGACCAGGTTGTTAACTCTGGCCGCCCCTATCTTGCGCTAGACCAAAGATTAGCGACGAGAAATTTTTTAGTAAATGAATCAGCTACCATCAAAGCAAAGTATGAAAGTTTTGTTATCTCATTAAGGGGCGGTGTATCTTATGAACAGAATAAACTTCAATCAGCGTTGTTGCGAACCGATTCATTGAATGTGATCTCTTCGGCTGGTGTACGTTTTTCGAACGATAATCGGTTTAACACGATCAAAATATTCGGTAATCTGGCGGTATCCTATAAATTTGCTAAGGGCAGCATCAGTCTGGAAGCTAACCCAAGTTCCAATCACATCACAATCTCCCCGGCACAGCACACTTCCGGTCAGTCGAATAATTATTTGTTGACAAATCCACAACTGGAATTCCGAAAAAGTTTTCGTAAGTACCACGAATTGCTTTTCCAGTATAAAAAGCATACAGAATTTGGACAAATAAGTGATATCTATCAAGGCATTGTACTCATCAATTACCGAGAATTGAATTATAACGACACTCCGCTGCCAAAAACTAAATTGAATGATGTTTCCTTAAGGTATTCATACAGAAAACCTATTATCATGCTGTTCTTGAATAGCAGTTTTAGTTATGAAAATACGAGGGAAAATTTCATTTCCAGGTATACCCTAGACAGCGGGCTTACACGTACATCAGTAATCGAATTTCCGAACGATAAAACGAGTTATATCCTTAGCAACAGCTTATCGAAGTATTTATTTCACCTATCCACGAACATCTCCGTGAACAGCCAAGCGGGAATCCGCAAGGGATTTATCTATTATAACGATGAAATATCCGCATATCGAGCTTACAATTATAGTTTGAATTTGGCGCTTCGCAAGAAGATAGCCTCAGACATTAATGTCATGTTGAGCGGTAATTTTGCCGGTTTAGTGAACCGGCAGGCGCTATCTGATAAACAAAACCTGCGCAACACTACCTCAATTAGAGGCGCAAAAATAGAGTGGCAGCAACATATATCCAACAATATCATTTTGGAAACTAACTATCAGTGGAGTGCATACCGGCAATCAGGTCAAAGCACAGTGAATAACCAGTTTTTTGATCTCAAGTTAAGCTATACCTTCCAAAAAAAGAAAGGTTATCTCCAACTCAGCACCATCAACATCCTCAACCAGAAACAATACCAGCAAATCACGGCCACATCCAACCAACTTACCATACTACAGATACCCTTAAGATCAAGAACTTTTCTGCTGAGCTATTACTTCAGCTTCTAAATGCCCTTACCCAGAAAAGTTTGAAGCAATACAGGCAGTGTGCAAAATTTAGTTTTCGCCTTGATTCCTTAAATACGTGTTCAGCATTGTATCGAATTGTACTTGAGCCGATGAAAACATTTCCGGTTTCCAAATTTAAAATCGGTGATGGAGCTCAGCCGTCAGACAGCAAGTGGGTCAAGCGGCTTGTTTATTATCGGATCTACCCTGGATGCTGTGATGGAAATTAACCACCAAACGAGCAAAATCGCAATGAAAAAGAAAATTGCTAATCCTTGGTAAGAGTTGGTCAGAAATACCCTTCCATAAACCCATTTTAGCTTGTTTCTGATAAAAGCCTATTATACAACGGCCTCAGCAAGCAGATCAATTTCATTTATAAATTCCAGTAGTTGGTTTGGGAAGGTCTGATGTGTTTTTGCAGGAGAGTATTTGCCATTTAATTTTGAAATTAACCCCTTATCTATTCCATCGACAAAGACCCTGCATGAATCGGCTGGGGCATTGACTTGTCTTAGGATAATAACGCTATCATTAAAAGGAATTATTCTTGTCTGGAATACACTGAACATGGAGTCTGGTTAGATTTGTTTGCCAATGAAACAAGAAATACAGTTATAAGTTTTAGAAATATGAAAATATTCACCTACAAGGCTACCCATTAATGAACATAATGTCAATAGCCTATTTAAAACGCGCTGACAATAGCGCTCCAGCGCGTCATATTTTACTCTGTTGAATCTAGTCCCCTACCAGTTTTTTGCTGCAACTCATCAATTCTTTTAGACGCCTCTGCCTTCGACAACTTTCCGTCGAAAGGCTCCCCTGCCTCATCAGATAAAGTTTTCAGATATGATCCCTGAGCGCCTGTCATGGGCTCATCTCCGGTAGTCCAGTTATCAGGATCTTTGACTGTATTGTCGCCGCGCAATTGATTTTGTGCGTTTAAATCTTGTCCATTATTTTCTTCGCTATTCATACTTTTAAGGATTTGTTAATGAAATAACAATTTCGAGCTTTTGAGGTTTGCTTTATTCTAAATCAGAATGGTAATTTCAGTTGCAATGTCCAATTTTGTTGGATGATGCACTTGGTTATGAGGGTGACTATTTAACCCCTAGCGTTTAGCTTTTTTGGATCAGTGGATGTAAAAGGGTCTACGGTGCCAAATTTCTTTGTCATTTGGTCTCATCCGCCCAGATCAGTTTGGTATTTAGCTCACCGATTCTACCTTGAATGCACTCAATGAATAACTCAGTAAGCCATTCCACATTTTTAAGATGATCTTGAATGACCAGATTAGCTTCCCGGTGCCTTGCTTTAGTTCAAGCTCTTAAGACACGCTAGCGAGCACAACGCAAATTCTGGCCCCCATTACCAGTTTAACGTGATTTTCGGTCGTTATTTTTGCAGGCCCAGATGTAAGCCATGATACAATTTATAGAAATCAGAAGATTAAAGGCTAAGCTATTGTGAATCAGGCTTGGCACCTTTAAGCGCAAAACTACCCTTCCATGCGTAAGTTCGCGAGTGCAACGGTACTGAAAACCATTCTGTTCACTCACAACTCAAAATAGCCATCACGGAGCTGTCGATGAAGCCCTGTTTCAACACGTAGCGATACTTTGGCGATGGGATCTTATTTTTTGTAGATGGCCATTCGATCGATGAATAACACTATCAGGACTAATTGACACACCAAAATTTAAAAAGTTTCTGAATTTGCCGCTATACTGTTTTGATCTTATTGCTCGCGAATATAATACGCTGCTGATAAATGCTCATCATCCCAACCTCATTAATCGATTTGCGAATGTTGTGTGTTTTGAAAGTAGCCATCGGATGGGGCACCATCGGGTAAATGTTTGCTAAACCTATTGTTTGGAATAGTCCTTCAAGTCAATTTCTTTTTTTGGTTTAGCTTTATTTTTACCGAAGAGACGAGTGATGAATTTAACAGGTGGACTAGCTACAATTGAGAATATACTATTAATTATGGCAACGCCAATCTTTGATGTTGGATAGACAAAACTTGGAACGCCGGGCGGTCGCTTTTGTATGTTGTTTATATAGGGTCTCATCAAGGCCTGGTAGTTAGAAAATGCCTGTCCATGGGATTCAGCGGTAGCAAGTTCTCCCGCCAAAATATAAGCTCCGGATATGGCAGCATCTGTACCTTTTCCAGAAATGGGTGTTGGGCAGTAGGCGGCGTCACCAGTCATCGCAACCCTACCCTTATACCAGGACTTTGCTTTCACCTGGCTCACCCTTTCAAAGTAAAGATCATCAGTTGTTTCAATCTCCTTTGCGATGCGCTCGGACTCCCAACCAACGCCCTTGATTTTATCAATGAGTACTCTTTTCTGCTGTTCGGTACTCAGTTTTTCATAACCCCGCTCTGGCGAGCGAAAGAATATGCAAGCTCTTGTTTTACCGTGGTTGTCTGGACGAATCAGAAAAACTATACCTCGTTCGGTGTTGCACCACCGTGCCCAGCGAGTATCCGATCTGGCCTTCTCGATGGTAAGGTAGGCACTGTAAAGGCCGAGATATTTAAAATTTACAGACTTTCCAAAAACGAGCTTCCTAGTATGCGAACCGATGCCTTCTGCGATTAACAGCAGACTGTAAGCGGCTTTTTTACCGCATTGAAAGCTGATCTCTAACATCGAGGAGGTCTCATTGATTTTGGTAATTTGATTTGCGAACAAGAACGCTACTTTATCTTTAATAGGTTGGTACATTAGCTCAACCAAATCACCCCGAAGGATTTCTATTTCCTGAGTCATACTCAGTGGATTATCCTTTGGAAACTCTGCAACAGTTTTGTTGTGCGTAGTTACAAAGCGGATACCCATCTCGGTGGTTGTGGCGGCCACCACTTTTTTGTCCAGTTTCATTCGCCGAATAATCTCCCATGCAGGACCTTTGACATCGATGTTTTGTCCGCCAAGGCGAAGTTCTTGATTTTTTTCAACGACAGTCACTTCAAAGCCGTATTCAATCAGCCAATAAGCCAGTGTCAATCCTGCAATACTAGCGCCGGAGATAAGTACTTTTTTTGTCGCTTCCATACTATTAACTATTGTCCAGTGATAGCTCAACCAAACGTGCCTTGAAAACAAAACAGCGATGCAAAAGTTTTCCCAGCGGCTATTATGAATTGAAATGATACCCATAAGATTCCTCTCCGAAAACCCTAAATTCCTTAGGACCTTGTTCGTTGCGTTTGAATTTTATAAGCATCATAGTTTTTGGTTGACCGCTTTAGGTAATTTGTTGATGAGGTATACTATCATTAGTTTGCTCATGTAGATCGATGAGTCTTGAAAATATTAAAAAAATATATCCTTTATGATGTTGCAAAAAACTGATTTTTTATAAATTGCGACGTGTATTCAGATGTATTAAATACCGTTGGCATTTTTGAAGACTGGGAAAGGCGACTTTTTGAAAAGGAGGTTAAACTTAGATATCTTGATAAAAATGAGCCTTTGCTTAAAAAAGGGGATATTGCCGCAGCTGTATTCTTCAATTTAGAAGGCTCCCTTTACCAGCATATCTACAATGAAGAAAAAGGTGAAGCCATAATAGATCTTCATCTAAAGAACGAATGGGTGTTAAACCATAAAAGCTTTCTTACCCAACAGCCCGCAAATAGTACGATCACTTCCTATTCTGGAGGGACAATTCTCGAACTCAGCATTCAATCCATACATTATCTAATCGGCCATTCGCTATCCTTTCTACAATTAAACAAGATCATAGATACGGCGGTCTCAAGAATTGCCCTATTCGATCATGCATTAACGCCTAGAGAAAAATACATCTATATTTTAAATACAAGGCCACAACTGATACAAGAATTTCCGCTGAAAATGATTGCATCTTATCTTAAAATTACCCCCGAGACCATTAGCAGGGTTAGGGAAATAATTTTCCGTGACAAAGGTTTTTATTGATTTCAATCAAGTATAGTTACGCAATTGTTGGAATATCTTTGTAGAAAATGATATAAACCAATAAGCAATATGGAGTACCATGCAATTTCTATCCGGCCGTTCGTCGGCTCAAAAAACTTTATAACATCCAGGAACTTCTATCAAGAAATTGGATTTAGCGAAACAAAACTTGGCGCTGACATGTGCTTCTTTCAAAATCAGAAAATTGGATTTTACCTCCAGAATGCCTTCGTTCAGGATTGGGTAGACAATACGATGATATTCCTTGAGGTTGAAGATTTAGATCAAACCTACCATGATTTGTTTAGCCTTGATTTAAAATCAAAATATCCAGAAGTAAAATTAATCCCGATTCGCTCAGCGCATTGGGGTCGGGAATTTTTCCTCCATGATCCCGCTGGCATTCTATGGCATTTTGGGTCATTCAACTGATATCCGGTTATCATATACCGTAATAGCGCGAAGTTTTTAATAGATAGCGATGATTTCTGGATTGATTGATCTCAGAGAGAGATGATATCTCCAGTAGAAATCAAGCGCAGCATCACAATATCCTTAAATCACTGAAGGATCCTTGAGGCCTGCAATTGTTATTCAAAAGGCTTCACGACATACCCGAGCTAGGAGATTTGCATGCGACAACTACCCAGATGCATATTCTTTCTGCGCTAAAACCATCGCATTTTGGTTTGCTTGCATAATGTATTCAAGCATCCAATAATGACTTGAGTCAGGCCAAATGGGTCAATTTTGCATGTCTTTAGCCACCACCGTACGCTAAGCAGTACTTATCCTCAAACACAACACTGCCTTTTTTTAACTGAATTATAACTAAACCAACTGCTATTGTCTATAATTCGCTATAGCACTTTGGCTCAGAATGATTTTAAGATATTTTCTGGTAAAAAATTAAAACTGCATGAGGAGGAGTCAATTCACCACAATTTGCCTATCGATTCACTGTGCTGAGAGAACTTCGTGGACAAATTTATAGCAGATACCCCAGATAGCCATCCTAACGATTCGCATTGATTTATAAAACAGTCTGGTATGCTCACCGGGTCCAAAACCCTTTTGAAGGCTGTAGCGGGCCAGCTGGATATGTGCTCTTCCCCAATAAGCTGCATCCATGTATTTTATCAATCTTATTTCAGAAAGTTTTCGTTGTTTTGAATTATGGCTTTAAAGTTAAAAATTTCACTTTACTGGAAATGCCAGTTAATTGGCTGGTCATGCGCTGCCCTTTACTGGGGCTTCAATGGATTTATCGGTGGAAATTTTAACTGGTCTGTGGGTTTATTGCAGTTTGTAACTGATGTTGGAATATATATTTTACTCACACACCTGTACAGGAATTTTGCTTTAGCAAGAGGATGGAACAAACTGCCTTTAAAAGCTTTATTACTCAGGCTAATCTTTACTGTCGTTGTAATGGGCTTTGCCTACTTCATTATTACGCTCGTCAAAACCTGGCTTTTTAGAACCTATTTCTTTACCGGGAATGGTTCGTTCAAAGCTTTTGTCGATTATAATGGGCTGAATATTTTAATTGCGGGTATCAGACTGATGTCGATATGGCTCCTTGCCTACCACCTCTATCATTATGCCATCCGCGAAATTATCATTGCCAAAGAAAATGCAAATCTCCTAGTATTACAAAAAGAGGCCCGCTTAAATCATTTATCCGCGCAACTTAACCCACATTTTTTATTCAATGCGATGAATACCATCAAGTCATTAATCACTGAAAATCCACTATCTGCCAGAAGAGGAATTGATTTGCTTTCAGATCTACTACGCTCAGGGCTATACAGCGGCGAAGACTTTATGGTTTCTCTTGAGCGTGAAATAAACCTTATTGCAGATTATCTGGAAATGGAAAAATTACGTTTTGAAGAACGTCTTGAATACGATATACAAATTGACAATAAGCTGGGCGATTTGAATGCTATAATTATCCCTAAACTGTCAATCCAGACTTTAGTTGAAAATGCATTAAAGCATGGAATAAGTAAATTAAAAGCGGGTGGACTAATATCAATATCAATCACCCGTAGGGATGAAAGCCTATTGACCTTGGTTTCGAATCCGGGAAGCATCAAAACAAATAAGTTATCGCAAGGCTTGGGATTAAAAAATCTAAATGAGCGTATTAGATTAACATATAAGGAAAAGGCCTGTTTAAAGGTAACAGAAGAACATGCAAAAGTACTTGCGACCTTAATTCTCCCATTATGATCAGGATCATGTTAATCGATGATGAAAGAAGCTCAAGAGCTGAACTGAGGCGGATGATTGAAGCATTTTCAGATGTGCAGCTAGTTGGCGAGGCGGCTAATGCAGATCAGGCAGAAGTGATGATAAAAATTCAAAAACCCGATCTTCTTTTTCTCGACATTCAAATGCCAGAGCGTTCTGGATTTGATTTGCTTGAATCATTAGATGAGATCCCTTACATTATTTTCACAACCGCATTTGATCGGCATGCTGTAAAAGCATTTGAGGTTAATGCGTTGGATTATTTGCTGAAACCAATTCGTGCCGAGCGTTTAGCGCTAGCTATCGAAAAGGTGAGAACTAAACTTACTTCCAAACATCCCCCAGATCGTATATTCATAAAGGACAAGGATAACTATCATTTCATCAGTTGGGAAAAGATTTATTTGATTGAGTCGATGGACAATTATGCGAGGTTGTTCTTTGAGGATAAAAATGTATGGTTCAAGAGTTCGTTAAATCGGCTGGAAGAGAGATTGGATAAGCTGCAATTTTTCAGGTGTAACCGATCACAGATGATTAACCTAAATTTTATTCTGAAAATAAAAATCATTCCAAGCAGCAAATTACTGATTACATTAAAAACTGGACAAACAGTAGCACTATCGGAACGGCGGTCGGTTCACTTTAGGGCAATTAATAAAATATAAAACGAATTTATTAATCAAAATACCATGAAAAAATTAGTCATGATGGCATTGCTATGCCGATGCTTTTCAAGCCTTTGCTTAGCACAAAACTACATCATACAGGATAGTGTGATGATCAAAACGCCAGAAGGGCAACAACTTTCTGCAGTTGTTGTACGCAAAGCTCAAACAAGTAAGCCATTACCTACGGCTTTAATGTTTTTTATCTATTCGAATACTGATCGCAGTATTCAGGAGGCAAAATATGCAGCTGATAAGGGATATGTCGGCGTGGTTGCCGATACCAGGGGCAAAAGGCTGAGTCCTGATACAATCGAACCATACGAGAATGAAGTAAAGGATGTGAATGCCGTAATTGGCTGGATTATCCAACAACCCTGGAGCAACGGTGAAGTAGGCATGTATGGCGGAAGCTATTCCGGCTTTGCGCAATGGGCTGCACTTAAAAATCCGCATCCAGCACTGAAAACCATTGTTCCCTATGTGGCAGCAATTCCAGGGCAAGGACTACCTATGGAAAACAATATCTTCCTGAATGCCAATTATCAATGGGCATTCTATGTAACCAATAATAAATACACCGATGATAAAGTAAATGCTGATCATAACCGCTGGCATAGCATGCGAAATAATTGGTTCAATACAGGGGCAGCCTACAATAAGATTGATAGTGTTGATGGTACAAAAAATCCCTGGTTACAGAAATGGCTTCAGCACCCAAGCTACGATCACTATTGGCAATCGATGGTACCCTACAGAAAAGACTTCGCAAAAATAAATATACCTGTACTCAGTATTACTGGATATTATGATGATGGACAAATATCTGCCCTGCAGTATCTGACCGAACACTATAAATACAACCCTAAAGCAAATCACTATCTGATTATAGGGCCTTATGATCATTTTGGTGCACAGAAAGGAGGGTCGAGAATACTCAGGGGCTATCAGGTAGACTCTATTGCCTTAATTAATACACGTGAGATAACCTTTGAATGGTTGGATTATATACTTAAAGATGGCAGTAGACCAAGCATATTAAAAGACAAAATCAATTACCAGGTAATGGGTAGTAACGAGTGGCAGCACCAACCATCTATTTCTAAGATGAGCGATAAGCGGGTCAAACTCTACCTTGAAACTAAAAAGATTGGAAATGACCATATCTTATCCTCGAGCAAGCCTAAAGAAAAAGGTTATCTAAAGCAAGTTGTTAACCTGGCAGATAGAGAAACGACAAATAATGACTACTATCCAGACCCGATCATCAGAGATGAACTCGATAAACGTAACGGTCTTTTTTTTAGGAGCGATCGTTTCGACCGGGAAACGAGTATTAATGGTTTTTTTAGCGGTAGGCTATCGATGAGCATTAATAAAAAGGATATGGATATTGGCGTGGTACTTTACGAACTTACAGCAGAAGGCAAATATTTTCAGCTTTCGTATTTTTTAGGAAGGGCAAGTTATTTGAGGGATGCCACCAAAAGACATTTGTTAAGGGTAAATAAAAAAGAATCGCTACCCTTTGAGAAATCAAGATTAATAAGCAAAAAATTAGAAAAAGGTAGCCGGTTGGTGGTTGTGCTCAATATCGACAAAAATCCATTTGCCCAGGTCAACTATGGAACGGGCAAAGATGTAAGCAAGGAAACGATTCAGGATGCTAAATCGCCATTGGAAATAAAATGGTTCAACGATAGCTTTATCGAAGTGCCAATCAGAGAGTAGGTTAAACGATTGGTGATTAATTTCACAGGGCAATTTTATGATGTTTTGGGACATACACTTATTCCTCAGGTGTGTAGCATCGCTCAGGCGCTTTGCTGGAAGTTAAGCATACTGTTTCAGCTATGAAAAAGCATCAGATTATCTTCAACGCTTGAAGTATCCTGCGCCAGCTGCTCAGTTAATTTATTAACGCCTTTAATATACATGTTTTTTGCTAAATGTAACCAGTCGCCAGCAGGCAGTGAAATTACCGAATCCATATTATTCAAGCTGTTAGAGGCAGTTTTGATTCGTGTTAATATGTTCCTGGAGTGTATCGCGTATGAGTGAAGGCTTTTGTAAATCTTAATACAATAGATTATTACCCATAATATTTCAAACACGACGATATAATATCGCTTAATTTTATAAGCTTGTCAATTCCTTCAGCGTTGCAATTGGTCGTCCAATAAACAGTTCCGATAGTGGCAAGACTAACTGGCGCACAAGGCAATTAATTCTATAAGTTTCCCGTCTTGAAATCCATAAGATAGGGTTTAATCCGGATTCCATTCAAATCTCTAAACCCCTGGCCAATCAAAAGTTGATAATGGCGGTTGGGTTCCAATTTTTCCAATTCAAACGCTGCAGATTTGCCATCTGCTGAAAAACCGATAAAAGTTTTAACCTTTATCAGATAATCCATTCCCAGTGGCCCTAACTCGAAATTCCGGGAATGTTTGTTCATCGGGGCAGAAAAATTGATAGTGAATCTGGATACCTGCGGACTGACCAACTGGCCATTTTTTAGGGGATCAACGCTTAAAACTACCGGTCTGCCTTTCTCATATTCATCCATTAATGAGGTCACCGGCTTATCGAAGTAGCCAGATTTATCCACATATTTTGCCAGGGCTTGCGGATTGTTCGCATCTACCTCGATTAGCTCTTTAATGGCTTTCCTTTTATCTTTGGCTTTATGATAATAGGATTCAGCTATCGCATAACCTACATAATAGCCTAGATCTCTTGTTCCGAATAGGTTTTCTGCGTCACTATACAGCCAAAAACCATAATCAATATTGAACATCTGTTTCGCAAATAGCTGCTTAATTTTATCGATATTTTGCCGGCCATAGCCTAGGGCTGAAAGGGTTGACTTAGTTTCTGTTGCTTTCTCAGCGACAAATTCGGCAACGCCTTCCATAACAGATTGTCCCAATAAATTATCACAGGTCGTTGACTTTTGCTGGGTGTGTACATATTCGTGAATATTGGTAAACACTAAATTATCTAAATGCGCTTCAGCCATTGCTATCTCACTGCCAATGAGCACCATATTTGCTACCGTTGTGCCACCACTCCTGAAAGCGCCTACAGTATAATAGATTTCAGCAGGCTTCAAACTGGGATATAGCTTTTTAAGTGACGCTACTTTAGTTTCAATTGCTTTAGAATAGTCATTCGTCCTAAGGGTATTCTGACGGATGGACATGAAATATTCCTGCCTTTGATTGATCGCCTCCAGGTAATCCTTCTCGGTATAACTCCTTGCCTTAATCATTGCCAATTGCCCTGGGGTCGCCTTATTGAGAAATAGCCTTTGCAAATACGCTAGCTGTGCAAGGGTATCTCGTGTTGTCACGATTTTATCGTAAGCCTGCCAAAAATTATCCACGTCAGTGGCTACTAAGGTAACGGCGGATTGTGCTAAACTAAGTTGAAAGGCGGTTGTCCAAAATATGGCGGCGCTGAGTAAAGTTTTCTTCATTTTACTAACAGACACCTAATTTTCTGATATGTGACACTATTCAATAAATAAATCTTTCGTTTTTCTCCATTATCTGCATTGTATACTCTCAGCAGTTTTGTAACTTAGTATTGGGGTTTGTTTGTCCTCAAGGACAACTGCTAGTGTTGTCCAAAGATTAATTAAGTGCAGGCATGTTAGCATGCCTGCTTTTTTTACACGAGTTAACCTTACGCCAACTCTTTTCTCTACTTGCAAGCTACCCTTTTATGAAGGCCATTTAAACGTATCATTTTGTCCTCAAATTTTCTGCCTCAAAGCTTTGAGAAATTTCATGTTCCATGTGTGATATGCTCAACGTAAATTGTAGCCCACCATCCCTCCTCCTGACATTGCATCTTTCAGGACAATGTAAACCTTTAACAGCCCGTTTCTGATGCTTCTTATTCCATCTTTCAGTCTAGCATTCAATTTTGAGGCGCTCAGTGGGACAAGAACAGCCGAGAGAAAGCGCGCCGAGTCCTTAATTCGTATCTATTCACCTGCTCACTGCGTTAATTTACCAAGAAAAAATTCATCAGTCCTATCAGCTCCATCTGCCTCAACCGCTGCATCCTGCTAAATGATTACCGTTCAGTTCCGGGGAGCAAATGATATCCATCCATAAGCTGCATGTGATGGACAAGTAAGCATGGGCTAAAAATTAAATAAAGTCTGACGACCGCCTACTTTCTGCCCGAAGTTTTGAATATTGTAAGTCAGCGTCACCATGCCATATCTTCCTAAATTGTTTGTCTGGTAATCAATTACACTATTTCCTGTAATCTCAACCGTCCTGCGTACATTACTTTGCAAAATATCATTAATCGCTAATTTTAACTGTAACCGGTCGTTTTTCATAAACAAATAGGTTAGGGCTGCATTCCATAGTTTAATGTTGTTGTTATAGCCCGCAATTTGTTGTGAATTGGCAGTTATGGCAAAATTGGTTTCAAACACGATCTTTTTAGGATATCTAATGATCAGCTCCGAGGTTGCAGCATGTGTATTATAGCTTAAATTTGTATAAAAGCTATCTTGATATCGGCTGCGATTTAAACTAACCGAATAAAATTGAGCGATTTCCACCACATCGTTAAAGTTCACACGCACATTACCATTTGGTCCGATGTAAAATACATTGGCATCGCTACGGATATTGTTAATAATTACGGGCGCATGGTTGATGTTCGCCCAAGCACCTATTCCCAATTTTACGGTTGTTTTATTGATTTTAAAATCTCTAGAGCCATTTGCCCCACCATTGAAATTATAAATCCCACTTACGTTAATTGGTGTAATGGTTTGCACACCATTACTAATGCTTATGGTATTGACAATTCCGTTTTTCGTAAAATTTCCATAAGCATATAAATTGTAATTGATCAAACTTTTAGGATCATATTTATACATGTTCAGACTTAACCGCTGCATTCTGGCAGGCAGCAACCCAGGATTGCCATTTCTAATATAAAGCGCATTGGTATTATCGGCAACAGGTTGCAAGTAGCTCACATTAGGCTCGGTGAAACGCGCATCGTAATTTAGCCTAAAAATCTTATAAACCAGTTGGAAGGTGGGCCATATAAAATTATAGCGCTGATCGATATTGCCCGAATTGCTGAAACGGTTATTTAACGAGATATAGTTATGCACGACACCCGGTTGGATATTAAAATCTTTGGTGATCTTATACCTGAGACTTAAATTGGTATTTGTTTTAAAGCCTTTTTGTTGCACTGTTTGGCTTAAACTTGGTACTGCAATATCGTAAAGTTGATTTGCCGGGTTGCGGTAAAAAGTGCTCAGCGCATTTTCGTTATTGAGGATGTTTCCACTCAAATTAATTTTAAAACTTAGCTTTTTGCTAAGGGGTTCACTGTAGTTGGTATAAATGTACGACCTAAAGTTTTCAACTTGATTGTTACGAAGCTGATCAATTTCAGAGGTCGATGGGGTTAGAAAAAAGTTACTTATGCTCCGGTTGTAGTTAAGATTTGGGTTGGGCGTCGTAGATACATCGAAACCAATATTGATTGACCTTCCAGCCTTCTTAAAATCCTTGCTCAAATCAGCAACCAACTGATATTTATTGCTTGATGAATTGCGGTCAATTAAATTTTGCAGGTTGTTTACCAGCTGTCCTGAAGCATTTGTATTGCTAGAATAATTTGTACTAACCGTATTAGTTGAATTTAAAACGATAAAAGGTTCAATGGTTAATTGTGTGAGCGAATCTATTTGCCAATCCAGCTTTCCTGCAATATTATGTTTTAGCGTCAAGGCGCTTGTGTTTTCATTAACATTTGTGATTAACCGATCAGCACCCAAGGTCTGATTAGTATTAGTCAGTTTTTCAAGCAAATTATCGTTACGTCCAAAAAAATATTGAGTGTTCAGTTTTATCCCTTTTTTGCTTAGCGTGTTAAAATTAAATCCTCCGCCTGAAGAAGTCTGGATGCCACTGAAGCTACCTCCAAAACTAATACCATTAAATTCAAAGTATCCTCCAGAACTCATCATCATGGAATTTACGCCACTTCGGGCAAATCCACCAATTCTTTGCACATCATTTGGGTTAAAGCCAGGCTGATTAATATTATTTCCGTAAGCGAGAACGCTTACCTGAGTGGTATCACGAAAAAAGTTCATCAATCCCCCAGCCTGATAAAGTTCTTTGGTTCCCCCACCGGCATATAACTTTCCAAAAGCACCCTTTTTGATTGCTTTTTTAAGTTTCAGGTTAATCACCTGAGGAATTTCTGCTGCGGTTAAATCAGGATCGCGTCTTTTGGCTTGTTTATCATCAACTACCTGAACTTTATCGATAATATTTGCAGGGAGGTTTTTGGTGGCAATTTGCTGGTCTCCACCAAAAAATTCCTTTCCATCCACCAATATTTTGCTCACCGCTTTTCCGTTGACCTGAATGGAGCCATCGGAGGCAATTTGTACACCAGGAAGTTTTTTCAATAAATCCTCCACCACAGCTGAGGGTAAGGTTTTAAAGGATTCAGCGTTAAACTCAATCGTATCTTTCCTGACAATGATGGGCGGCCTCTCTGCCACAACATTCACTTCATTTAGATCATTGGCATGTGCCGAAAGATAAAGTGTACCCAGGTTGATGTCTGCTTGCTCAGCACTAAGCGATACTTCTTTCCGGTAGGTTCCATATTGCCAGGCAGTGATTACTAAACGGTATTTATTGCCCGTCTGTAGGTTATTAATTTTAAAGGTTCCCTTGTCATCGGATAGCTTGTAACTATTCAGTACGCTGTCACCAACTTTATAAACGGAAACTGTTGCATAATTTAGGGTGGTCTTGTGGTTGGCGCTATCAGCTAATATACCGGAAATACTTCCGTTTCTTTGAGCAAAAAGGGTTAAAAAGGCAAGGCTAAAAGCGATTGATAGTAATAGTTTCTTCATATAGATTTTTTAATAATGGAATTGCTAATTTATAATTGGCTAAGGTTTGGTTTTTAAAAATGTGATGAAAGATGAAATAAATGTGACCAATTGTTATCCTTCCCAAACGCTAGACGCAACCTGCTTGAAAATGTTGCATTTAATGCTAAAAGCGCATCATAACAATTTGCGCTAAGGGAGTAGATAATCTAATGTTGATTAGAAGATCTCCCGTGCCATTAAGGTAAGACGGTCAAATTAATAGGCTAAAGGAACAAATTGAATTTATAAGCGGAGGGCCCATTCCAACCGAATAATATTGCCTGCTGCAAAGCGATATGGGTAGCTTTTATCAAAGTATTTTGCAGCTCCAGGTTCCTTAGCTTTGTCTTACCGCCCGCAAGACTAGAGGGAGCGGCCATCGATACACTGAATTTCAAACTTAACGCTAAGGAATACAAAAAAGGGAAATTTATACTGGAAGCCGGAGCGGTATGTAAACGAATTTATGTTTTGAAAAGTGGTTTAACTAAAACCTTTTTTATGGCAATAGCCGCGAATTCTTCAGGCATTATTTTTCAGAAAAAATCATGTTCATTGTGCTAGACAGCTTCGTTGTGTAACAGCCCTCAACCGATGCTATCAGTGCCGTTGAAGATTGCCATCTCAGCTACATCGACCATAATGAACGGGGATTATCCCCGGATTTTCATGCAATCGAAACCTTTTACAGAAAATTTCTTGCATTAGCTTCAGTAAACATGATGGACAGCATTAGGCAAAGATCAAAACAAACGGCCCAGGTTGCCTGACAGCATTTTTTAAATGTGGATGGAGCATTGCGCCATTCAGTCAGCTTTGCGGTCTGGCCGCCGACCTAGGTATCGCGCAATTGTCCCTCAGCCGCATCGAGGCAATAAAGTAGTTTTTATCAATTGCTAAATGCAGGCTATTCCGGAGTGCAGGTGAGAAGATAAATGAGTTAATTCTGCTACCTGAAGGGGGTGGCTTAGTTGGTAGCACTGCAGCGCGAAGGTAACTGCGGCATGCAATTGCCCCCGACAGGTATAGGCATTCCTAGCGTCTAATAAAAGAAATCAATGACGACCGTAATGATCCTGAAAGTAAATGTTAGTGCAGCCCCTACCACGAATAGGCTGCTTTGATGCTGCTCATCTGTCTTCTGGATACTGAAACTTCCTCACCCGAAGACAGTGTCAGGATCATTCTACCGTCTGATGTCTTTTGAATTCCACTGATCAGCTGGATGTTAACAACCTGTCTGCGGTTCGCCCTTAAAAACAAGCCCTCTTTAATACAAGCAAAGACCTGTTGCAGGCTCTTATGATACATCGGGCGGTTTCCGTTGAAAAAAACCTGGGTATAGTTACCATTTGACTCAAACATACTGATTTCTCCAATAGCCACCAGCCAGCTGACCTTTCTATCGGCAATAAATATTTTGTCGCCGTAGTCAAGCTTCCCATCAAGGCCCGCTGCAGGGCTGCTTCCCAGCAAAGCCTCGGCTTTTTGTATCGACCTATTCAACTTTTCCTGTGAAATGGGTTTAAGCAGGTAATCAATCGTATTGTACTCAAAAGATTCAAGGGCATAATCGGCAAAGGCAGTTGTAAAAATAACTATGGGTACTTTTTTAAGCTTGGACAACACGTCAAATCCGCTGCCACCCGGTAAATGAATGTCCAAAAAAACCAGCTCTGGCGCTAGGGCAGCAATGAGTTCCACCGCTCGGTTAACCGTATCGGCCTCCCCCACAACCTGAATTTGTGGATGTGCTTTAATGAGCAAATTCAGCTCCATTCGCGCCAGCCTTGAATCTTCAACAATTACGACCCTGATCATCTCATAATTTTTATTGTAACCACCACAAAAGACGCTTGTTCTGTTATCTCCAGATTAGCTGCAGCGCCATAGGTGAGTGATAAGCGCTCAGCGATGTTTTTAAGACCAATGCCCATATGTTCCTCCAAACCGGCTCGCAAAGCCAGTGTTCCCGTATTTTTAACTTCCAATTGTAATATATTATCATGCTCACCAATACCAATCAAAATCTCCCCACCATTTTCATTTAAGCTGATTCCATGCTTGATTGCATTTTCAACCAAAAGCTGAAGTATCAGCGGTGGGATGGTTTCCATCAGCAAGTGTTCCTGCGCATCAATAACGTATCGAAGGCGCCCATCAAACTGCAATTGCTGAATCTCCAGGTAATGGGTTAATATCCCCAGCTCTTCATTAATGGTAATCAACTTTTCGCCAGTATACTGAAGGGCATGACGGAATATCTCTGCGAATCTGGTCAGCATCTCCCTGGCCAGGACCGGATTTTCCAAAATTAGCGCCCGTATGTTGTTGATCGCATTGAACATAAAATGGGGATTAACCTGGGCTTTTAATGCACCAAGTTTTGCCTTCTGGAACTCGCTCTCCAGCCTCCACTTCTCTACTTCCGCCCGATGATAAGTTCTAATTAAATGGTAACCCAGGTAAACCAGGTCCCAGGCAAGAACGAGGATATAGATTGGCGCCAGGTTGATCAGCACCTTACCTAAATTTATGGCGTAGCTTTTTGTAAAGGGCCAGCTCAACAAGACCATAATCAGTAGCCAAAGCAAGGATTGAAGCAATGCCGAGCCGAGCACATGCAGAATTAGCCTGGGCCAAGGAATTTTATAATCCAGCTTATTCCGGCGATAGTAATTGCGGTAGAGTGTGCTTGAGATTAGCCCTCCAAAAGAAAGACCGGTAAAGTTTAATACGGCCAGCGCAAAATCAAAACCGCTGTAAAAGTACTGTGCACAAAAATTCACCCCTCCAATCAGCAGCCAGAAAAGTAACTGAAGGGGCCAAAACCAGCTATTCAATCGAATCATAGCTGCACTATCCAGGCACCGACTTTTTCTAATGCCTGCGGGTTTACCGTTTCCTCAATCTGGCCATATTCGGCCATTGAACCAGTCTTGGCAAGCTGCAATAGGTGATTCAGGTTTTTGATGGGCACGATCTCAAAATGCTTGTTGGCTGCTTTTGAAAGACTAGCCCTGATGCCCGCTAAATTGCTTACGCTCGCCACCTGCATATCCAGCGTACCGTTGATGGCCAATACCGGACACTTCACCTTTTGAAGGTATACTTGGGGGTCAAAGCTGATGAAATACCTGAACCATGGATCGCTCAATTGTTTCAAGGTGCTTTTCACCCTTTCACTAACCACAACCTCAGCATCTCCATCATCCATGTTTTTGTGGAACGCTTCGGTTAAAACGGTATCCAATTTCACCTTAAAATCAACCGCATTCAAATCTTTGTACTGAACTGCTGCAGCATAGATTTTACGGTTTAGTGCTGAATTCATTGCCACTGCTGAATCAGGCAATCCCGAAATAAGCATTTGGTCTTTCCCCTGCTGCACCATCAGCTCCCAGATCGGTATTCCTGGACCTGCCAGCAGTACGATAAAATGTACGGCGGGATTTTCACTCGCCACCATCGGGGCAATCATCCCGCCCTCGCTATGCCCGATGAGCCCGATTTTGAGCGATTTTAGATCCGGACGCGATTTGATGAATTCAACGGCAGCCTGTACATCGGATGCGAAGTCAGCCGTTGTTGCTCCGGAAAACTTACCCCCGGACTTTCCCACCCCGCGGTCATCATAACGCAATACCGCAATCCCTCGCCTGGTTAAATAATCACTCCAAACCAGAAAGGGCTTATGCTTAAACTGAGCAACTTCCTCATTGCGGTCCTGGGGACCAGAGCCTGAAATCATTACCACAATTTTGTTTGCCTTCCCGCCTCTTGGCAAGCTAAGCGTTCCGGAGAGTTCATGGCCAGCAGCCCGGTTCTGAAAAGTCACCTCCTGCTGGTCGTAAGGAAAATCCGAAGGCTCCTGAGGCCTGTTAACAACAACCTTTTCAACCCCCTGTTCTTTACGCGAAAGCTTTAGCGGCAAACTCCCCGGCCCCTGGGTAAAAGTCCCTTTCAACTCATCGTGCTGCGCATCATAATTCGCTTTATACACCAGGCCAAGCTTCGCCGCCTCAATACTGATTTCATTTCCTTGGATGGTTGTCTTATCCGTTGGAATTCCCTTTGCCCCCTGATCCGGGCTATCCATCGTGCTCACAAATGCAGTTCCCTCAGCCTTGATATGGAAATTGACCCGTAGCTTTCCGCCCGGGATTTCCAGTATCCCGTACCAGCTACCGGTTAGATTCTGTGCATATAACAAATTACTCATCGCCACCCCGATAAAAAAGCAAATCAATTTCTTCATTTTAATTTTGGTTATTCCCAAAAGTAACTGTTCCAGCAGAAAAACAAAACCATATTGTGTCCAGCGGTTAAATAAAGTGACAAGCGGCAAATTACGGGCAGCAGCGGTAGCACTAGCCCTAGCGTAGCAGCCTACCCTACCAGGAATATATTTAAGCCGAATTTAGTGGTTTTAAAAAATCAATGGTTGAAGAATGCATCCATTATCCCAGCAATTAAAAACGGGATCGCCCAGAAGCTGATCATGCCCAGTACATACGCCGCCAGCGCCTTAGCATACCCGGAAACTTTTTTTGAACTAAAAAACTGTCCGATTGCCCATGTGGAATAAGCAATACCCACGATGCCTGCAATGCTCATCAGATTGATATGGGTAAGCCCCTGGAAAATCACAAAAAGCGAGAAAATGAGCATGCTCCTGCCCATCACAAAACAAAGCAGAATAAGTGTCTCATAGATATTGTAGGAACACTTCCTAAAAAAAAGCTTCAGCCAGAGCGCAATAAACATCCCCATTAAGATATTAGCATAGCCATAATGCGCCTGTACCCATTCCACAATCGGCGTCATGGTGGTCCGCTGCACCTCATGGTATTTCACATAACCATCATCCACATGAAAAAAATGCGAAAGCAAGGTAAAAATCAGCGAAGTTATAATAATGAAAATGATCGGTTTAACTAACCGGCTTCTGTTTTCGGATAAATACTTTCGGATATTCTGCCCAGGATGCAAAGCCAGTTCGCGTATAGTATAGAGTATACCTCGCTCGAAATGCAGGATGTGCTCAATTTCATGCATAATATAGTGACCATCAATTCTTTTCAGGCTTTTCGCCTGTCCACAGTTGGCGCAGTAGTTAGCCGTGACTTCCGCCGCGCAGTTCGTACAATTCATCAATTTAGCTGTCTTTACGGATTTCGGTTTGGTTATTCTCACGCCAAAGGGGGTGATTAGCCAAATATAAAGAACGCTAAAATAATTCATACCCTTAAAGTGAAAATTTTTCAGCTTATTTTTTTTAAAGGGCTCAGGAAGATTATTCCGCTACGAGTTAAGGGATCATTGAGATTAGGTATAGACTGATTTTCCCAGTAATTTTCAGCGCTGATGGTATCTTAAGAATTCCAAAGCGATGATTTTCAGCTTTTCAATTAGTCTTTATCCTACAACCTTTAATTTTGTAGGTCTTCTATTTCCATGGTGCACGAGGGCTAAATTGCAGCTGAAGGACCAACTATGCTGCATCAGCCAGGTAATCTAAGGCAGCTGATTGCTCAGGTATATCGCAGTGGGTTTTGAGGGGATTATCCCTCAGTAATTTCTTTTTTAACCGGCACAGGATAGCAATGGAACGCCCTCAAGAGCTGAATATAAAGAATCATTTTATCATCTTAAAAATTTATACGCTAATGCACCAAAGTACTTTGTTGCATTAGAAGGCATTTTTTTGATAAACCAAAACAATTCCTTCCAAAAAACGAGGGCATCACCCCGGTTATCCTATTGATGTTTCAACCCCTGTTTTACCCGCAGACCACTTTTCGACTTCTGGTTATTTTCTGCAGCATCAATCGAGTGGGTACAAGTAATATCATCTTCTTTTTCCGCAAGTTCGGAAAGCTGTTTGTAAAACCTGTGCAACTTATCGAGTTCCGCCTCAGTGAGATCCTCAATATCAACCATCCGATTACTTGCCCCCTGGTGGGCCGCAAGCAGTTCATTCAATTTCAAATGAATTGCCTTGGAATCCTTATTCTGCGATTTCTGTATTAAAAATACCATCAGGAAAGTAATGATAGTGGTGCCCGTATTAATAACGAGCTGCCAGGTCTCGGAATACTTCGCCACCGGACCGCTAGCTGCCCAAAGCACAATAACGCCAACAGCCGAGATAAATGCAGCCGAGCTACCCGTTGCAGCAGTAGCCCAATTGGAAAAACGCTCAAAAAAATTCTTATTTTTTGCCATGAGTTAATTTTAAAAATGTGACAATATAAATAAATCCTCTCCCCTTACCATACAATCAAATTTTACTTCATACTTTCTTCATAATTCTGGAACTTCAGACACTTTTCTACCAGGCCCGTCCAAGGATCAAATTAGCACTTCAGCTAATTAAGGTTTATTGTTATCGATAAGATAAACGCCGTGAGCATGTACAGCTAAATGCTGAAATTTATTTTTCTAGACAAATGATATGCTCTGTACACTTGTGTCAGGTTAATCGATGAGTAATGGAACTGATATGCCAAAGCCAAGCTCAAATCAACGTTGTACAAAATTCGTATCCTCACGCAAAAATAATGTTCGCATTGAAGATCGGGCATAATCTTGCCAAAGCGCCCATACATGAAAACAAATGCTTCTCTGACTAAGAGAAGCAATCTTTCAACATTATTGGAAATAGCAAAATTTTGATCCGATAAAAATTAATCTCCCCAACCTCCGTTCAAAACTTTCCAAAATTAAAGGTGTTCCCCTGATTTTGTTGTGAGGCCGTCACGGATAACAATTGTTAATTTGCCAGCTTTATCAGCATTGATAGCAATGCTCATATTGGAATCTTCAACAAAAAATTTGTTTTCATTTTCAGCATAAATCCGGAACGGCTGCTGACCAGCAGTTTGCAGGTAAAGCTGATTATTGACTAACGCTATGCTAGTTTGGTATGCACTACTTACATCATATCTGCCCGCATATTGCTTAAGCAATTCCTGGGAGAGTTCGACTGAATGTTTTGGTAATGGCAAGGTATAAGGTTTATGATATAATATTGCGATCAATTTTGCGGCAATCGTTTCGATCCATGTACTGGTTTGATTGGTTAGCATAATAATGCATATATCGTCCTGCGGAATCCTGCCAAAATAACTTGTTGCACCTTCGAGGTTTCCAGGATGGTATGCAACTTTTTTACCATAATAGTCCTCAATAAACCAGCCTAACCCATAATCACCCTTAATAGGGATATAGCTATGCTCCAGGCTATTGGCACTAATTATCTTATTTTCTTTCAACGCATTATTCCATTTCAGCAGGTCGGCCATGTTTGTATAGAGTCCACCCGAAGCGCCAGTCCAACTCCAGTCCCAAATTGGTGCAAGTTCCTGACGGCGGGTTGAAATGTATTGATAAGGCACTGTTTTTTTAGCCCCCTTAAAACGTGCATAATCAAATCCACTTGCAGTCATGCCCAGTGGATTGAATAGATAACGTCTTACAGCGTTGCCATAATCCATGCCTGTCACGCGTTCGGCAATAAATCCCAGCAGATCATAGCCGGAATTACTGTAAGAAAACGCACTACCTGGCTCGAAGTCCAGGGCTTGCGTAGAAAAATACGCGACTAATTCTTCCCTATCAGTTTTCATTCCAGTTATAATCCGCTCCTTAAATGACTCGTTGCGTAATACCTCCCTGATCCCGGAACTGTGGTTGAGCAAATGCGCGATAGTGATGTTTTTTTCAGGGTGAATTGTAGGAAAAAAGTCTGTAAGGCGGGTGTCCAGGGTCAGTTTTTTATCCTCTATGAGCCTTAAAATCAGTACTGCAGTAAAAGTTTTGGTTAGGGAAGCTATCTGGAAAGTGTCATCTCGGGAGAGTTTTATTTTTTTTGCGATATCCCTGTAACCATAAGAACCCTCGAAAATTGTTTTACCATATTGGGTAATCACAACATTGCCATTGAATTTATTAATTGCAGCATAAGCCCTGATTAGGCTATCCATTTTCAAAGGGATAGACTGCGCTAAAGAATTGAAAAAATTAATAAAAAGTAGCAGGCAGCTCAGGATATATTTCATAAAGTTAAGGGTCATTTATTGTTAAGACGAATGTAATCAAAAAGGGTTGCATTGTTAGCTTCTGTTTATGCATCGAGCAACTTTGAGGTTCATTGTTATGCAAAGATGAATGATCTTAAAATAGTTTACAATTGAGTAACCAGTAATTTTACTCGCATTTATAGGTATATCCCTTGGACTTGCTTACATTCAAACTTTGCGTTTTGGATTTGAACTAAAAAAACAATCCATAACAAAACTCAGAATAATAAACGCCGCTTGTTTTTCACCCATGTTCCGATTTAAAAATTGTAACGTTTTTAAAAAGATGGAATAAATCGGAAAGGTAAAATCTTTGGTCAATTGACTTACTCATGTCCGAAAATCTCATGGGCGATTTAGTACGATTAGCGTATTTAAGAGAAAAATTGAGGGCAATCGATCGCAATATTCCTAGAGCGAATCTGTTAAACGAAATCTTCCCTTCGGTATACGGTTAAATTTTGCATTATTCCTACGAGACAAATACTGGCCCTCTAGCAGGGATTAAATTGAGTGTTTGTTTTTGTATTGAGGTTTTTGTCACATCATCCCTTAAAGCTCATCTTCCAAAGGTTTTTGGGCGGAGGAGGAGGCAAATGCAACCCCTGAACCAGCAGGTAATTCGTGAGAAAGGCATTCATTTTTTTTATGGAGTAATGCTGATTAGCAGGTTTTGGTGAGCAATTGAATCAACACTTTTATTGATCAAAAAAATATTCACCTTATCGTCAGACCGCAATAACATTTGCATAGCCGTTTTAATTTCACCCTGCTGAGGCAAATCGATTGAGGGTAAAATTGACGCGAACGCAGCTTTCTAAAATGCTGTTCCATTTGGTTTTCAAAGTTCTTTTAATGGAAAGTTACTCCTTGAATCTGGCAGCAACCGACACGCCTCCGCTGCATAGATATTATAGCGTTTGCCTTGGTGATTTATTGATCCAATTTTAAGCATAACCTCGTCCTTTTATCTGTCTCTGATGCTTAGCGCAACATTGTGCTAAATGGAAAAATAACCGGTCCAAGTACATCTTCTCCTTTACTGGCGGTAAAAGTAATCTGGCCTTTGAAAAAAGTGGAGGGCAATTTGGTACGGATGCGCTGGGTAAATATTGCGGAATGTTCGTAGTAGGATTTACCTATGATAGCTTGCTCTGAATTGGAAAAAATCGGTGTTGCTGCGCTAATTCCACCTAAGGGACTAGCGGAGCCACTATACGGAAAGGAGAAATTGAGCCTTTCAGGACCATAGTTATCCATCGCAAATAGTTTCCAACCAGGTTTGATTTCTGCAGTAATGGTGAGCAGTACTTCTTTTAGCGAAATACGTTGACTGTTAAAGCTAAAATTTATCGGCTGCATTTCCTGCGCGTTGGCGGTAGCAAAATAAAAGAACAGTAAAAAGGCGAAACAAAGATATTTCATAGTTAGTGGAGTCATATTTCCAAAGGTCTTGAGGAAATTTACCACAGCAAAAAAATTGTCATGTATAGCAAAATCACATGCTTCAGGCATGCTTGACGAAATTATATTTGGAGGAATCACTGAAGCGTTAAGGCCCGCAAGCCCACCTTAACGAGGTGTTTAAATTTAATCGATGGAGATTTCTGAGTCCAAGCTATTTAACGCTAGTAGTGATTTAGCTTCTTTTGAGTGTACCAATTTAGCTTTTAAATGTTGAAAATGAAATGTGATGAAGTATCGGTACTGGAAAGTCATTCTGAAAAGATAAAAAAGGGAAAGGCACAAGAAGTCAGAGGAAGAAAGTTCAATGGAGCGCCCTATCTGAATCTAAAAAAAGTGAATACATTACCACGGCAACGCATCCGGCAACTGCTGCGTGCAAGCATTCCACTCGAGAATATTTAGTGGCTGCAAGGTGAAAAGGGGGAAACTAGCACCTAACGCTTAACATATTTTATTTTTTTGGAAAAAGCGGACTTATAACCAGTTCCGATAGGATCGCATTGGCCCGCGTGTGCGTGCAGCAAGATGTAGTTTTGTAGACACAAACATCTTGAAAACCTTGTGGTTTTGGCATTTACTCGGAACTCGTTATGCCTTAAAACATTTAAGAATGGGTAGACCAAAGCTAGGTAATGATAAGCGACTGACCAAACTGATTCGCGTTAGGGTCAGTGAAAAAGTGTATTTAAGACTGACTGGTTTGCAAAAGCAAAGCAACTGTCGAAGCATTTGCGAGCTGGCCCGAAAAATACTTTCAAAAGAGCCAATAACCTTATTACATAAGGACATCAGCATGAATGGGCCTATGGAGGAGCTGGCTTTAATCCGCAAAGAAATTAAAGCCATCGGAATTAATATTAACCAGCAAACGCATTACTTCCATGCCGCGAAAAGCAGTTCGGAAAAAGCTTTTTATGTGAAACAAACTTCCGCTTGCTATCAAAAAGTAGACGAGAGGATAAAAGAGTTGCTAAAACTAGTGAATAAACTCTCAGCGCTATGGTTGCAAAAATCATAACGGGAAAATCCATCCGTGGCATCCTGCATTATAATGAAAATAAGGTGGATGCTGGCCAGGCGCGGCTGATTATGGCCAGTGGCTTTGCCGCAGATATTGAAATAATGAACTTCATGCAAAAACATAACCGCTTTAAGCACTTAACTGATTTATCACCCAGGGTAAAAACCAATGCGGTACATATCAGTTTGAATTTCCACCCTAATGAACATCCGAATGATGAAAAGTTGCAGGCGATCACTTTAGACTATATGGAAGCGATCGGTTTCTCCGAGCAGCCATTTTTGGTTTACCGCCATGAAGATAGCGCCCATCCTCACGTGCACATCGTAACCACCTGTATTAACCGGGAAGGGAATAGAATGGATCTACATGATATTGGAAAGAAAATTTCAGAGCCTGCGAGGAAAGCCATTGAGGAGAAATATGATCTTATACGCGCTGAGGGTTTGGAGAAGCCGATAAGGGCAAAGTTGGAAAAACTAGACTATGGAACTGTCCCGACTAAAAGTACTTTAAGCAACCTGGTGACTAGGGTCAGCCAGGAATTTGCTTACGGTTCTTTCGCCGAATATAAAGCAGTATTGGCACATTTTGGTGTGATGGCCGATACTGGTGCACCAGGAAGTAGAATGTTTGAAAAAAGGGGCTTGCAATATTTTCTCACCTCAAGTGATGGACAGGCTAAGGGGATCCCGATCAAAGCGAGTTCGATATCCGCTAAACCTACAATGGCAAACCTGCATAAGCGATTCAAAAGAAACATGGAAAAAAAGCAAAGTCATAAACCAGAGCTGAAAGCGATATTGGATAAAATTTTAAGTACAAAAAAGCTATTCACTATTCCTGAATTTACGGCCTCGCTCCTGTCCGAGAATCTCATCCCTATTTTCCGTCGAAGTCCACAAGGGCTGCTATATGGCATAAGCTATATTGATCTTTTCAGAAAGGTAATCTTTAATGGCAGCGAGCTCGGCAAGGCTTACAGTGCAAAGCTGATTTCAGTTAAATTATCATCTCCGGCAGAGATCAATTCATCATTAAGTATTTCTTTAAATAAAAATAGTAAGCATAGTCATAATGAGTTTTCTATTGATAAACATAAGATCTATTCGCTACCCCTATCAAATGACTTGACCACTTCAAACGAGCCAGCTCCGATTGGCGTAATTAAAAGGCGAAAGAAACGCCGAAAAGGTAAAAAAATCGTTCAGGAAATTGACCATCGCTTATGAATACCGGGGAAGATGTGCAGGGCCTGCGCAAAATCATGGATTTCAGCCGGCTGATAAGTATTTGTATATTGAGTTTGCATTTTTATTTGAGCTGCTATTCGGTCTTTTTGCACTGGGGACTAACTTCGAAAATATCTGACCGGATTATCGATAACCTATCCAAAATCAATTGGTTGAACGGGATAACTAAACCAAAGCTATCTTCATTGCTGTTTCTTCTGATTTCTCTTCTCGGTGTAAGGGGCCGCAAGGATGAGCAGGCGAAGCTGAATTGGATACTCAGCTATTTTGCTGTGGGCGTTGTGATCTACGGCCTATCCTACTTAACGCTATACCTCGAGCGTGATGAGCAGGCCGTGGCTATAACGTATATGGTGGTCACCCTTGCAGGCTATTTGATGGCGCTCACTGGTGGCGCTAGGTTATCCAGGCTAATTAAAGGCAATTTAAACCAGGATGTTTTCAACCACCTCAATGAGACCTTTCCGCAGGAAGAGCGACTTTTGGAAAATGAATATTCCATCAACCTGCCCACGCGTTATGCCCTAAAAAAGGAAACGAGAACGGGCTGGATTAATATCATTAATCCCTTCAGGTCTATCCTGGTTGCGGGAAGTGGCGGTGCTGGGAAGACTTATTTTGTCATACGCCATATCATCTCCCAACAAATCAGCAAAGGTTATAGTATGTTCCTGTATGACTTTAAGTTTGATGACTTAACCAGGCTAGCTTACAATTATTTATTAAAATACAGAAACGCTTATCCTGTTGCGCCTCAATGCTACATCATCAATTTTGAAGACCTGTCCCGTAGCCACCGCTGCAATCCGCTTTCGCCTGAAAGCATGGAAGATATCACAGACGCTTCGGAAGCCAGCAGAACTATTCTAATGGGTCTAAATAAAGACTGGCTAAAAAAGCAAGGGGATTTCTTTGTCGAATCCCCTATAAACTTTTTAACGGCTGTCATCTGGTTTCTAGCCAAATATGAAAATGGCAGGTATTGCACCCTGCCCCACGCGATTGAGCTTATTGGACTAGGTTATAAGGAGCTATTTGCACTCCTGGAAAAACAGGTAGAGGTTAAAGTCCTCATCAATCCCTTTGTCTCTGCGATGCGCAACAATGCCCAGGCGCAGCTCGAGGGTCAGATCGCATCGGCTAAGATTGGACTAGCGAGGCTTTCTTCGCCCCAGCTTTACTACGTTTTATCCGGGGATGATTTTAGTTTGGATATCAATAATCCTAATGCACCGAAAATTGTTTGCATGGGCAATAACCCACAGAAGATTGATACTTATGGTGCGGTACTTTCCCTTTACGTCAACCGGATGCTCAAGCTTATCAACAAAAAGGATAAACTAAAATGCAGTCTGGTCTTTGATGAGTATCCGACGCTGGTGGCGAATTTAATAACCACCATCGCTACCGGTAGAAGTAATCTAATTTCTTGCACCCTTGGCATACAGTCTATTGAGCAGGTGAAAAAGGAATATGGCGCGGAGCAGGCAGAGATTATCATGGGCATTTGTGCAAATATACTTTGTGGTCAGGTGAGTGGAGATAGCGCCAAAAAACTGTCAGAAACTTTCGGTAAGATCATGCAAGATCGCCAGTCCTTAAGCATCAATAGCTCAGATGTTTCTGTCTCGAAATCTACACAAATGGATTATGCAATCCCCGCCTCCAAAATTGCAACGCTTTCTTCAGGAGAATTTGTCGGGCTGGTGGCAGATAGCCCGCAGGAAAAGATCCCCCAGAAGATGTTTCATGCGGAGTTGCAGAATGACCATGAGGGCATTAAAAAGGAAGAAGCAGCCTGGGTGGTTATTCCGGAGATTAGGAAAGTGACCATTAAGGATGTGCAGGTAAATTATTTAAGGATAAAAAAAGAAGTGGCGGACTTTGTTCGCAAGGAATTAGCGCAACTCGATGAAGGCGGTCGTGCTAAAAAAGGAAACCGCAAGGAGAAACTCAAACGGGATTTGAGCTTAGGTCGCGACAAGGATAAAAAACAGCAATTATCGATGTAGCTTGAAAAAGTTTTCCTAGACTTGCTGTCGCGTCAACGGCTCATCCTGAAGCATTTAATTTATGGTTTTTCTTTTATGAACTGTGCAAATTGCCCCTTCTACTCTTTGCATTACGACATTAAGGGCTGGCTGCCAATTTTTTCAATTAATTGTGATATAGCCACAGTCTCCTCTTCCTTGGTTCCGGATACAGTTCGCAAGTTTCTTAGCATTTCTGCCGTCATTTGCTTCAAGTTGTATTGCGCCTCCCATCCCCAGTCCAGTAAGCTTTCGGTATCATTGATGGAGTAAGGCCAGCTATCAGCAATCGCCTGCCGGACGTCCGGACGGTATCGGACTTTAAAATTTGGGAAATATTTTTTGAGCTCCGTGTGCAGCTGTTTGGGCGAAAAGCTCATCGCTGAAAGGTTGTAGGCAGTGCGGATTTTGATTAACTCTTCCGGCGTATCCATGAGTTCAAGCACCGCTCTTACCGCATCGTCCATATACATCATGGGCAAGAAAGTATCAGATTTAAGGTAACAATCGTAGGGCTTTCCTGCAAGAGCGTGATGGAAAATATCCACCGCATAGTCTGTGGTGCCTCCACCCGGCATCGCCTTATGAGAAATCAATCCTGGAAAGCGAAGGGAGCGGATATCCAAACCGTGGCGATGGTGGTAGTACTGACACCATTGTTCGCCGGCTACTTTGCTTATCCCATAAATGGTGGTTGGAACGCTGCCATTTTCCTGGGGACAGTTGATTTTTTGTATTTCAGGTCCGAAGACGGAGATACTGCTTGGCCAAAATAGCTTTTTAACGCCCCGCTCGACACAGGCATCTAAAACATTTAACAGGCCGTCGACATTCAATGACCAGGCGGTCTTTGGGTTGATCTCGCCCTTGGCTGATAACATTGCAGCCAGGTGGTAAACCTGGGTAATATCGTGACGGCGCAAGCAGTCTTTGAGCTGATCTGAATCCATCACGTTGAGCTGCTCATATGGCTTACACAGGGCTGAATGATCCCCGGTATGGATATCCGCTGCTACAACATTTTCCCAGCCATAGCGCAAGCGCAAGGCGGCAGTAAGCTCGATACCAATTTGGCCCATTGCGCCGATAACTAATACATTTTCCATTTAGCTATTCTTTTGTATTTTTTTGCCAGCTAATCAGCCAGCAAAGTTTTCTCAAGGCAAAAATTCACGACAGCTGATACGACTGCCGTGAATTACCCAGGGCATCCGCCTGGCACATCATTATTAACCTCACCTCAAAAACCGATGATTTTGTAGCCCGGTTGCATCAGGGTGCTCAGAGAGAAAACTATATGGAAGTTTGTGACTATCCATGCCGCGAAATTGGGAAATGGCAGGCTAGCGGAATAAAAAAATCTCATTTTAGCAAAATCACTAATGCCTGTAGAAATCTACCAAATCAAATTTGGTTTAGCTGCGCTTGGTCGCCATTAATTGAAAATGATTCCAGTTTACGTAGTAGTTCCAAGCGGGTCCGGACCTTTGCTTTATTGTAAATGTTCTGCACGTGTCTGGAAACGGTTGCCGTAGCGATGAAAAGTTCATCTGCAATTCGTTTTTTGCCTAGGCCTTGCCGTAGCAGATAAATAATTTCCAGTTCACGGGAGGAAAAGCTAAACCGCTTCAGATTTTGTTCAAAGGGATCAGTTTGCTGCTGTAACTGGTAAAATTGTTCGATTATGCTTGCATCCGATTTGCGTCTATTGACCTGTTGAATGATAAAGGCAGCTGTGGCCAGGATAAAGCCCAGGTTAGTAAAGAGCATTTCAATCCACTGTCTCACCTCGAAATAAACAAAGACGCTTAAACACACCCATGGCAATACCGCGCAGTAAACTGTAAGCGCCTCCCACCGACGAACCAGTATGTTCGGATTTTCAGTTAGGTATTTTAGCCGAATCGCGCGAAGGATTGCCCGAAGAATGATAAAGGAATATAAAAATGGAATCAGTAAACCCCAGCGGATGGTGACAGAAAAATCTTCAGTGATCAGATAATAACCCGTGAAGAACACCAGGTATGGTAGCACAATACAAATCGGAACGCCGAAACAGGCATGATAGCGCAAAGTGTCGAGCTGTAGGCTCTTATAGAAAAAATAGGGGAAATAAGAAGCGATCATAAAGCCGCTGCCGTAGGCCAATATGTTTTGCCATTTCACCGGCAAAGGAATCTGCGGATCGGGCATCAAACCGCAACTAACGTTGTATACCAGCAATAAAACCAGTAACACTAGGTAATAGCCCCGGGATCTATCTTCCCGCCTGCTCAGATAATGAGGCAACTGATAAAACACAAGCATACCAAATTCTAGCACAATGAATACGAAGGTGAGCAGGTGCATCTGGGAATTAAATACACGCATAGTCTTGAGGTTAGTTTTGAAGCGTTATTTTTTTTATTAGTGTGAATGTTTGCTTTTCGCTGTTGATACCTGGCTGCAGCAGGGCTGGTTTTTGAAAGCGAATTGCAACAGGAATTCGCTCGCAAATCGAGGTATAGCCTTGGTTAGCGCAGGAACACATTACGGAAAAACTTGGAGTTAAAAGATGATGTTATTCGAGAGCGGCAAGGAATATAAAGGGCATAAAAGTATTGTTACCGAAACCCGGCAGTATGCAAAAAAACAAATACCTTAAAATGCCCTTTACATTTTCTTTATTGCGCTTTCTCAAAAGCCCAGCCAATGAGCTGGCCAATGGTTTTATCGACCGCCTCGCGGTCTTTGGGCTTATTGATGTCAATTCCGCATACCGAGGAGCCGTTTTTATCCGCATGCCAGTTGAGGTAGTACACCCCGCCGAGGATAATGCCCAGGATTGCGCGCAGGTTAATATCGCCATCCTTGAAATAATCATCGGTCAGCCTTGCGAGGGCTGCACCCTGGAATTCTCGCTCTTCGGAGATTTCTTTTAAAATCGGAATGGAAACCGATACCTGCCAGCGGATGAATTCCTGCATTTCAGCATCTGTGGCAAAATGACGGAATTGTTCCTGGAAGATTTTGATTAAAAAATCACGGATCGTATTACGCTCGGGTGAACGCAGTTTGCCGATTTTTTTAAATACAGGCGTCCAGTAATCTCTTTCCTGTATAAAGGTTTTGAGCAAGCCGTCAAAGCTCTTATAATACCAGTAGATGAGTTTCCTGGCAACGCCGGCACGCCGGGCAACGTTGGAGGCGGTCAGGCCGGTAAACCCTTCCTCTTTAATGATTTCGCCCACAGCGTTCAGCAGCAGTTCCCTGGATTCCCTGACGTCCTGTTTTTTTGGCCTACCCGGTCCTCTTTGCTCGATTATATTTTTTTTTCCTGACATGGTGGATTTTGTTGGTAAAAAATAAGGGTTATTCATCGTGCTTATTCTTTATTTAGGGCTTCAGCCTGTGGGATTTGGATCTTGTTTTTGATGTAGTCAAAAGCGTTGAGTACCTTATCCAGATGGTATTTGGTATGGGTGGCCATCAGCGACATGCGGATGCGGGAATCTTTCTTGGATACCGCCGGGTACATGCTTGGGGTGGCATAGATACCCGCGTGAAGCAACATGCTGTTTATCTGATGGGTCTTGGTTAAATCCCGAACTTTAACCGGTATGATGGCCGACTCGGTATTTCCTACATCCAGGCCCATGCCGATGAGTCCATCTTTGAAATAGCGGATATTTTCCCAGAGTGCTTCACGCATATCAGGTTCTTCATCAATGAGATCAATTGCTTTAGATGCTGCAATGACAGCAGGCGAAGAAGTGACCGAAAACAGGTGCTGACGGCTTTGGTATTTTAAAAATCGGATAAGTTCTTTGGAAGCGACCACATAGCCGCCCAGGTGGCCAAAGGTTTTGCTCAAGGTCCCGGTCATAATGTCTACCTTATCATAAAGGTTATACATTTCCACCACGCCGCGGCCGTTTTCGCCAATAACCCCGGTTCCATGCGCATCGTCCATCACCACGTAAGCGCTGTAAGCATGCGCTAAAGCGGCAATCTGGTCGAGTTTTGCGATATCGCCATCCTGTGAATACACCCCGTCGACGATGACAAAAATGGTTTTATATTTTCCGTAGGCTTCCTTTAAACGCTTTTCTAAATGTTCTACACTGTTGTGCAGAAAACTAACTGAATTCTTCGGGGCAATGCCTTCGTGCATACTGGCATGTACGGCCATGTCCACAATGGCCAGGTCATTTTCCTTGAGCAGGGCGAGCATCGTGGCAGAGTTTGCCGTATAGCCGGTGGTGTAGAGCATGGCGGCATCCCGGTGAAAGAATCTGGCTATTTTATCCTCCAGTTCCTGGTGGTATTCATAGTGCCCGCCAATTGCCGGGGAAGCGCCAGAACTGGTGCCCCATTTTCTGATGGCGTCAATGGCTGCTTTTTTCACCATTGGGTGCTGGGAAAAATTCATGTAGTCATTGGAGACCAGCGAGACATAAGGTTTACGCCCGCCGTAACCTGGAATGTCCATGTCGACGGTCGGGCCGCTGCCAGAAAGCCCCAGTAAGCGGTAGTTCAGACGCCCGTGTTTTTCCAGGTAGTCCAGGTACTCATTAAAGTAAGCCGCGCGTTCATAAGCGCTCATTCCAGCAGGATTTTCGAAATCCTTAAATGTTGCATTTGCAAAGTCAATGTTTCTCATTGTTTCTAGGAAATTGGTTTATATTCAATTGGTTAAGGGCTAAGCTAGAGGCGTAAATTATACGCTGGTGTGAATAATCGGCGAAATGTGATTTTTTATTGAATATTTCCATAACTAATTGACAATAAAACAAATAAATTTATAATGCATCTAACCAGATGGTGCATAGCAATCCTGGTCCGCATGAAACGCATGCAAACAGGTCTATCCAGTCGCCTTATCCGGAAAAAAGCAACTGGTAAAAAATGCCAAAAACGTCAGATCTCTAGCACTTACAAGAATGTTTTTAAAGTTTTATCCTGGTTTTTCCATATCAATAGTCTGTATTTTAATGGTTTTTCTTAACGGGTTCTGGCCTTATCAAGGCCGGAATACCCCGCTATATACCTAAGGGTATTCTCGAAAGCCACTATAACTATTCACCGATAAAATTTTTTCTTCATCACTAAACCCCTTTAACAGGAAAAATCATTTTTTGCCGAGCTAAAGCAAAAAAGAAGGGATGCTTTTTTTAAGGCATCCCAGACTTTAAATACATCCTTAATCTTTTGCTTTCCATATTGCTGAAAGAAACCGGGAGTACCATCCAGTCACCCCCGGTAATCATCTAACTAACTATCAGCCACCTATGAAAATGCTGTATCGTTCATCGCTGCTCGCTTTGGAAAAAAGGGTCGAGGTACAATCGCTGCACCTCTTCCCCCGTTCACATCATCACGCCTCAGCGTTCTAATTTTTTCTTTTCATCTTAGCCTGCAATACCCAATTTTTTCTTTAGCGCTTTGGGCAGGGCATCTTTATGCAGCATAATGCTGATGGTGTTTTTGCTGAAATAAGGCATCGACACGTAAAAGAATTCGCCGGTGGCTATTTTTGGGCCCCAGGAGTTTTTCACTTTGAAATAGCCATTGCCTTTCGCGTCTTTGCCTAAGCCAACTAAGTGCATAGCATGATCATCCTGGGTATGAAAATCATCAAAGGCGCTTTGGCGGGATTCGGCGCTAACGAATTCTTCTACGCCATTAGTGACCGTCAGGCGCTGGATTTTTTGATTTGGCTGGAAGCCGCCCGTCACGTCCGCTGCCCAGGCAACTGAGAAACCTTTCTCTATTGCAGTGCTCGCTAGCTTGAGGAGCTCATCCAGCGGAATATTGTAAAACTGTTCCCATTTCCAGTTATCGGGCACCTGCAGGATATTTTTAGCATAGTAGCTTTGATGGGTAAAAGAACCCAGCACTACATAGTTTTCTGCATCCAGGCCAAGCGCTTTTGCAAAGCTTTTGGGCGTATAGGTCTTACCCTGAAAACTGAAGGTCTCTGGCGGTTTTCCCAGTCCTCTATCAAGGATTTGACTGAGTGCTGTTTTCCAGGTGGGGCTTAAGGTTTCGCTGATTGCGGTTTTTTTCACGAGTGAATCAACGCTGTTGACCATTGGTTGGTATGACGCGCCGTAGGTTGGAAAGCTTTCCTGGGGCATTAGCCCAAAATGTTTTAAGCAGAGCAAATCATCACTAAATTCTCCGCCTTCAGAAAATTGAGCTTTGCCGTGCATGCGCACATAATTATCTGCTTTTAATGGATAGATATTCCGAAGAACAAACATTTCGCTTAAGTTCAGGTTCTCGAATTTTCCTATACGCTGAACCTCGGACTGGAAAAAAGACATGCCTGAATAAGACCAACACGTGGAGGATTGACCCTGATCTTCGCAGGGCGAAGTCCATAGGGTTTTAGTATCGGTAATGGCGCCAGACTCTTGCGCACTGCAATAATGCAGGCCAAGGAAGCAAAGTGCAAATAGTATCTTTTTCATATTGCTTAGTGTGCTTGATTAATCCCGGACTGAAAAAACGCTTTATCCTCCGTCGATAAGTATTTGCCATACTTTTCCAGGTATTCACTGGCAACGGGCTTGAAAGCTTTCCAGTCTTTGGCGTTATAAGCGCCGATAGCCTTGATTTTAAGGTAGGTTTCTTCACCCACTTCGCCATAATTAGTCTTGAGGTTTACCCCAATTTCTTCCCAGCTTTTTTGCTGGCTAAACATGGGCTGGATGGCTTCTTTAAAAAGGATAGCGGCCATAAATTTTGAATATTCGCTGCTCCCCATCGCTTTTCTAAATTCTTCCTGGCTTTTAACCATTAAGCTAAATCCTTCATCCTTGGTGCTTACAGTTCCCCGGGCGATGGTGGAAAGCGTTTTAGTGCTTTTCTCGCCAGCGAGGTAGGTGGCGACCGCTTTTTGGTATTGGATCGCTGGATCGGTCAGATCGGCATCCTGGGCAGTCACTACTGGCAAGGAACCCATTTGAGGGTTTAGTGCCGAGTGGATTTCTCGAAGCTCTGTGAAGGGGATTTTGATAACTTCCCGGTCATAGCTCATCAGTCCATTTTGCTCCCCTTCCACGTCGAAAGGTTGGGTGTAGATAGAGCCGGAAAGTCCCTGAGTCTGAAAAGCTTTAAGTTGGGCGTTCATCTGGGCATATTTGGCTTTAAGGGCGGCTGGCTTTTCCTGGATATATCCCCAGGCGGTGCCGGTTAACCACTGGTGATCAGGGATAAATACCCCTATTCCGCCAAATTCGCCGCAAACCTGCGCTTTGCCTGCCATTTTGATGCTGTTCATCGGATCAGGATAGGCATGGACATCGGTCAGGTCTGCATTTATGTAGGCATTTGGTGAGGGCGAACGAAGCTGGCCGTTGACGTAGAGGTATTCTCCACTATGCCCGTTGAGGATTCTAGATGGGTCAGTTTGTTTCACCCATTGACTTAAACGCTCCTGGTCATATTGACCCCATTTTTCATTGAACAGTACCCAGGTAACTATTGAAGGGTAATTGTGCAGCTGACTCAGCATTTCCGCGCCCTGTTTTTCAAAGATTTCTTTAGCTCCTGGGGGTAGGCCTGGATTGGGCTGCACGAAATCCTGCCAAACGAGCATGCCGATTTTATCGGCATGGTAATACCAGCGGGCGGGCTCTACTTTAATGTGCTTGCGGATGGTGTTAAAGCCCATGGCTTTTATGGCCTTGATGTCGAAAGCGAGCGCTTCATCGCTTGGCGCGGTATGCAAGCCCTCTGGCCAAAAGCCCTGATCTAAAGTGCCCAGGTTATAATAAGGTTTGTTGTTGAGCAGAATGCGCTCGGTACCCTTTTCATCTTTGCCGATGGAAATCTTGCGCATGCCAAAATAAGATTTGACCACATCGCTCCCGAGTTTCACCGTTAAATCATATAGGTAAGGTGACGTGGGAGACCAGTATTTAGGTGTTGGAATTGGGAAGGTAATGTTCTGGTTGGTTGTGCCGGTAATGGTTTTTCCTGCTACCGTTAAGCTCACCGGACTCTCGGTGCTGGCGCTCACGGTTACGTTCACCTGGCCTTTGTCGATGTCCGGGGTAATGCTGAGTTTTTCGATGTGTTTTTCGGGCAGCTCTTCCAGCCATACGGTTTGCCAGATGCCTGAACTTGGGGTATAGTAAATGTTTTGGGGATGCAATACCTGCTTCCCCCTAGGGCCAATGCCCGCGTCCGATGGGTCAAAGACTTTCACGCTTAAGGTATTTGCACCTGTTTTCAAGTGTTGGGTGATATCGAAACTGAACTCGGTATAACCGCCTTCATGGTGGCCAATTTCTTTACCGTTGAGATATACCCAGCAGGCATAATCCACCGCGCCGAAATTCAGGCGCGTACGCATACCGCTTTTTGCTTTATAATTGATGCTGCGCTCATACCAAAGGTTTTCTTCAGGCTGTAGGGATTTTTTTACACCACTCAATGCTGACTCAATTGGATAGGGCACTAAAATCTTGCCCTGAAAATGCTCAGGCTTGGCTTCGTCCTTTTTGGTAATGGCATAGTCCCAGAGCCCGTTGAGGTTGGTCCAGTTTTCACGCACCATCTGTGGACGTGGGTATTCCTTGAGCGCATTTTCCGGGCTCACGGTTTTCGCCCAGCGGGTTTGAATGGCCACGGGCTGAATTTTGTAGCTTTCCTGCGCCAGGGCCAACTGGCTGGCTGCAGCGAGTAGAAAGAGGGATAGTTTGGTTTTTATATTCATATCATTAGGTACTTATAAGTGTATTTTGGATAAGCTGAATAACTATTCTGTCCTGAAATTTTGTTTCGTTTTAGGCCAGAGCTGTACGGGACGCTTGGAGATAAAGTTTAGTGGTCCTGGATAATTCCTGGCGCCGGTTCGCGGATTACCGATATAATCCTGGTCAATGTTGAAGGCTTTACCTGCTCGGTTAGTGAAGGCATGACCGTTATCTGTTTTTCCTAATTGGGCGCTGGAGATAAGGGAAACTGGTTTGTTCGGTACTGCCTGCCCATAAAAGGTGATAGACAGTTCGCCTTGAGCCGCTTTCAGCAGGTAAGGGAGTTCGCGGGTAAAATAAAGTTTGGGCTGCTTTTCCTTTGCTAAAGGGTAAGCCCCGGAATAGTATACATTCCCCTCGGCCCGGACAGCAAGTCGGGCGGAATCGTAAATCGAGAGGCCATAGCCAGCCAGCGAATCAACGCCATCTGGAGATTTTAACCAGTAATGCTCGCTGTAGTAGGATTTTCCTTTGTTGCCAATAAAGAGGTTATTGTAAAACCGCGTATCGCCACCCTGAATCGCTTTGATGGCAATAAATTTGGTGCTATGCGGCGCAAAGTACGGCGTGCGTCGTGAGTCGCTGCCCCTGCTGAGTAGCCCAGCAAAAAGGTTATGCACGAAAGCGCCCCCTTCGCTTAAGTCTTTAAGGTTATAGCGGGATAAAAAGAAGTTGTTATCCACCAGATAAGGTCCATGGTTGACTTCAAGAAATAAATCCACGAAGTCGTTTTCATAAAGCAGGTTACCTCCCAAACGTGTCCCCTGGCTCATCCAGTCGAGCCAGATGCCTTTCTGGCTATTGTGGATGCGGTTGGATTTAATGAGTACATCGATTCCGGCGTGCAGTTTGATGCCGGCGATTTCTGCGCCCCAGAAATTTCTGTAGGTGTAAATATCATAGATATCATTGCCGGTTATTTCGCTAAAAGCAGCTCCGAAACTTCCTACAATGCCGGCTTGGCCACAGCGGAAAATGATATTGTTTTTGACCTGATGCGATCCGATGGTGGCTTTAGACCAGCCCTGCTGAATCACTTTTTGCACCATATTGTTATAATGAACAGCGCCATCAATTTCCGGGTTTGCAAACCAGACGTTGTGACCCGAGGCCCGGTCTTTACCCAGGGCAATGCCGACGCATTTACTATCCGAGATGGTATTGCCTTCGATGAGCCAGCCTTTGCTCCAGTTGGTGCCGATGATGCCAATCTGCTCCGCGGTTGGTGCGGCCCACTGAGTGGCCGCCTGCGAAAAATGAAAACCCTTTATGGCAATATAGTTCAGCCCGGTTTTAGCAGGATAAAAACAGGAAGGCCTGACGTTAATTTCGACGGTTGACTGATTGGGATTAACGCCAACAAAATTGGCGCTTAGCAGGACAGAATCTCCTTTAACAGCGCAACTCCAGCTCATAGGCTTATCCGCAAGGGCTACTTCTGCTAATGGCATTCCACTTAAATAAATTTCGCCGGTATGGACCTTATTGCGGCCAGGAAAAAACCAGTCACCAAAAATGAGTTCCTGATAGGGATTGTACGATTTGAAAAAGCTGTTAGGGATCAGGACTTGCCAAAGCGCGCCTTTTTTCTGCCAGCCGGTAATGATTTCGGAGCCTTTGATTTCTACGCGCTCACCGGCTGCTGCGCGGTAAAGGATGCGCCTTTTAGCGGAGGTGCCCCCGTTTTCTGGCGAAATCATTTCCCGGTAAATACCCTGGTGTACGGTGATCGTATCGCCTGCTAAAGCGAGGCTGGCCGCCCTGGAAATGGTTAAAAAGGGGTGGGCTTTATCTCCAAGGCTGCTATCATTACCGGACTTTGCAACATGATATTCTTTCGCGCGGACGCCTATCCAGAAAAGGCAAAGCAAGCTCACAACGGCGAGCAGGCGAAGTAGCAACATGGGCAGCTTGCTGGCGCTTATTACTTTTAACGGTTTATTGAGCTGTTTTCTCATTGGCATCTTAATTTTATCAGCGTCATCATCCAGTTATTTATTGTCCACTGGTCAGCAATGGGTTTGCCCTTAGCCTGGACCATATAGGGATAGGGACCAAATTCTGTGGTGATGGTGATGGACGCATCGGTATTCATTTTTTGTTGCACCTGTATTGCTTTTCGCCACCAGTCCAGGTGAACGGTGGTGGCTTCCTCCCATTCTATTAAGGCCGGATCACTGACCTGCGGGCCCTGCGGATAGCCAATGCGTGCATGAATGTGACGCGTGCGGCTTAGGGCCAGCGCCATTGCATCAGGCTGATCGTAGAGATAGGATTCCGAAACGCAGACCCAATGCGAGGCGTCCAAACAGAGTTCCAGTTCGGGTATCGCCGTTAAATAGGCCTTAGTGATATGGGCGCAAAAAGAAAATTTATTTCGGTGGGTTTCATGAACGACGGGTAAGTCGCGATGTATCCCGTAATCATTGGCCAACTCAATGAGAATTTTGTTCTCTTCCAGGCTAAAAAAATCTTTACCGGTCTGGGAGTTAAGCTTTAAAAATGGGTAAGCCCTGATCTTTTCCAGCCACTGTGAGTAAAGCTCGAGGTGCCGGAAAAAATCACTTTCATAAGTATCATAATGCTGGGCGATGATATCCAGTTTATATTGCTCAGCGAGTTTAAATACGGTTTCAAGTTCTTTGGAGCTGGTATAGCGGTCAATCGCCCACTCTACACCGTCGAATCCAGCGAGCTTGAGCTTGATGAAAAAGTCTTCCCAGTGCAGATCTTCGGATCCCCATCTTGGGTAAAAAAAGGCTAAGGAGCGCTGTATCATGAGGTTTTGATTTTTAGGGTTTCCGGTCTTAAATACGGGCGGTTCACGTCGATGGTGCCTTTATACGCGTATGGGTCTTTCCCGGCAACCATCATGATGTCGCGCAGATCTTCGCTTGCTTCGAGTTTGCCGTCCTGGTCCCAGGGCAGCATGGATTCCGCGGACATGTAATGGTTGACCAGCGCGGTTCGAAAGCAATCCTTGGTATGGTTTTTTTTCGAAGCGTGCAGGGTATAACCGTTAAAGAAGACGACCGATCCTTTTTTCACTTCCAGGGGAATGAGCTCACTTTGCTGGAAGGCCGATACGTCGACGGTATCCACGTCAGCATATTCCGCGCTTAGGTTTTTGATTCTTGGATAGAGGTAACCTTTGACGTTAGAGCCTGGAATAATCCACAAACAGCCGTTTTCTTCTGTCGCATCATCGATGGCAATCCAGACCCCAGTGAGGGATTTATCGCGCGTGGGAATGTAATACTCATCCTGGTGCCAGCTTTGCCCGGCCTTGCCTGGGGCTTTGACAAAGAGCATGCTCTGCATGCATTTAACGTTAGCGGAGATGATTTTGGTCAGAATGGCGGTAATCGATGGATGGCTGATAAAATCCTTTATCAGTGAAGAAATTTTGTGCGGGAAATGAATCGCGATGTAGCGTTTTAAGTTTTCTTCATCGCTCAAGGTTCCAATGGGCATTATGCCGTCCACCAAGCCACGCTCTCCCCGGAAAATGGCCGCAGTTTCTTCTTTCAATAGGTCAATGTCGGCTGGAGAAAGTAGTTCGCTGGCGACTAAATAGCCGCTGTCTTTATAAAAACGGATGTTCTCTACGCTGAGCCCGGAAGCCGAGATATGGGAATGGTTTAAGTTCATAGGTTAAATAAATAGGTGTTCAATTTCTTCCAGGCTCTTGCCTTTGGTTTCGGGCAGGCGGAAGCAGAAAAATAAAAAGGCGATTAGGCAGCAAAAGCCATAGCTGTATAAAATGCCATAGGTTCCGAGCATTTTTGAGAGATAAGGAAAGCTATAAGTAACCCCGAAATCCGCAAGCCATAGCGATAAGGTGGATAGCGACATGGCTAGCGCCCGGATGCGGTTAGGAAAGATCTCGGAAAGGTAAACCCAGGTCACTGCGCCCAGCGTACAGGCGAAGGCGCCCACATAAATCAGCATAAAGATTAGCAATAAATAGTGGCTATAGTAGCTATACTGAAAACAAGCGGCTACGCCGCTAAGGGACAAACCCATCACCAGGCTGCCATAAGCAAGAAAGGTTTTCCGGCCCAATTTATCGACATAAGCAATGGCGATGAACGTGGCCAGCACATTTACCAGACCAATGCCAATGCTTTGTAAAAGAGCAGCCGATTGACTGAGGCCTGTGGCTTTAAAAATCACCGGCGCATAATACAAGATGGCGTTAATGCCGGTGATTTGCTGAAAGATGGCCACCAGTATTCCAGTGAACAAAACCGGCCGGTAGGTTCGGGAGAAAAGGACTTTTAGGCTCTCGGCTTGCCCAGCTCTTCTCTCTTTTTCAAAGCTTTGCAGGATTTGCTGATAGTTTTGATTGGCTATAGCTTCCGGGCTGGAAGCCCGGAGTACTGCTAATGCCTCGGTATTTTTATTTTTACTCATCAGCCACCTTGGGGTATCAGGAACCAGTAGCAGTAAAGCAAAGAAAAGAACCGATGGCAGCAGCTGTGAAGAAAACATCCAGCGCCAGTTTTGCGCAAATGGCTCAAAATAATAATTGGCGCCATAGGCGAGTAAAATACCCAGCACAATGGCCAACTGATATAGCGAGACTAAACGTCCGCGAAAATCAGCTGGAACAGATTCTGCGATATACATTGGAGAAACCATGGCAGCAGCACCCACGCCAAGGCCGCCGAGGAGGCGGAAGAATACAAAAATAGCAAAGCTAGTGGATAGTCCAGCCCCTATTGCGGACAAGCCAAAAAGCAGCGCACAAAGCATGAGCGTAGCCTTGCGGCCATAGCGGTCAGCAAGGCTGCCGGCAATTAGGGCGCCCGTGGCGCAACCGATTAAAATGCAGCCAACAGCCCAACCCAGCTGCAAGGCATCGAGCTTAAAATAAGCTTCCAAATGTGCGATCGCTCCAGAAATAATGGCCGTATCAAAACCAAAAAGCAGTCCGCCAAGTGCAGCCACTGCGCTGATTTTTAAGATAAATAAATTGTGGTTATGGTTGTTAGGTTTAGGCATGCTTGCTAAAATTTAAGGTTGATAAGCGCTTTCCAGGTGCTGCTTCCCTGCAGAAAGCAATTGCGGCACTGCTGAGCCAGGCAGCCAGACTTTTGCGCTACTGCCTTTGGGAATGCTTACATCGATTAAGAATTTGCTACCGCTAATTTTCCAGTCGACTTCGATTTTGCCATTTGGGCTTTCATAGCTCCCTTTCGCCCAGCTTAAGCCCCCGCCTGGAACGGGCTTAATGATGATTTCTTTGTAACCGGGTGAGCCTGCTTGAATGCCTAGGATATTTTGGTACATCCAGTCCCCAATAGCGCCATAAGCGTAATGGTTGAAAGAATTCATTTCCGTATTTTGAAAACTGCCATCGGGCTTAATGCCATCCCAGCGTTCCCAGATGGTAGTCGCGCCCATTTTTACGGGGTATAGCCAGCTTGGATAGCTTTCCTGGAGCAGTAAATCGTAAGCCACTTTAGCATAACCAAATCGGCTGAGTACATGACAGATATACGGGGTACCCAGAAAGCCGGTGGTGAGGTGGTTATTGTATTTTTTGATGTTGTCCACCAGGCAACCAGCCACTTTGGGCCTGATTTGTTCTGGCAATAAATCAAAGGCCAAAGCTAAGGTGTAGGCAGTTTGGGTATTGCTGGTCAGTCTGCCGTTTGGGGTGACGTATTCGAGGTTAAAGGCGGTCTTGATCTTTTCCAGCAAGGCTTCATAATATGCGGCATCCGATGGCTTGTCTAGCAGCTTCGCAGTTTTGGCCATAATCGAAGTGGAATAGCCATAAAAGCACTGCGAAACTAAATGCACGTCAGTGTGCGCCGAACTATCGACCAGGTCTGTATTTTTATAGCTGAGCCAGTCGCCGAACTGAAATCCTTTCTGGAAAAGGTTGTCTTTACTGCTTTTATCCATATAATCTACCCAGGCTTTCATCGAGGCATATTGTTTGATGAGTATCTGTTTATCCCCGTACACTTCGTGCATCGTCCAGGGGATGACTGTGGCGACATCTGCCCAGCCGGAGGACCCGCCGAAGCCGCCCAACAAGTTTGGCACAATCGCTGTTGGCGCGCCATTTGGCAACTGGTCGGCCGCGACGTCGGCAAGCCATTTTTCAAAAAACAATTTTACGTTTTGGTTAAAAGCGGCCGTGCGGCAAAAAACCATCGCATCCCCCATCCAGCCCATGCGCTCATCGCGCTGTGGACAGTCGGAGGGAATATCCAAGAAATTACTTTTTTGGCTCCAAAGGATATTGGATTGCAACTGGTTGAGTAGCGCACTACTGCAGACAAAACTGCCTGTGGGCTTGAGGTCGGAATAAATGGCAACTGCGGTAAGCTGCGCGGGTGTTGGAAAACTTTTAAAGCCTTTCAGGCGAACATAGCGGAAGCCATGCCAGCTAAAGTGCGGTTCGAGGGTTTCTTCTCCCTCGCCTTTCAAGATATAGACGTCTTTAGCTTTGGCGGTGCGCAGGGATTCGGTATAAAAGTTTCCGGCCTTATCCAGCACTTCGGCATGCTCGATACTGATGCTTTGACGGGGCTGCCCCTTGATTTTAGCTTGTACGAAACCAGCCAAATTTTGCCCGAAATCAGCAAGCGTATCGCCGTTGGCAGCGATGAAGATTTTTTTAGCTAAAATTCGTTCTTGTTTTCGAATCCCTTCGCTGATAGTGGGCACCAGGTTATCAAATGGAAAATCAGCCAGTTTTGCAGCGGCGCTTGTGCTAGCCTTAAAGCCGGCATCAAACACTTCCCCATCATAGATTTCCGAGGCGCGTATGGCGCTTTCACCTGTTTTCCAGCTATCATCACTGATAAGCGTTTCGGTTTTCCCGTTCCCGTAAAGGATCTCCAGCTGAAAAAGTAAAGCCAGCCTATCCCCATAACGGTTAGGTTGTCCGCTGTCCGGACCTAAGCCGATTCTTCCGCGGTACCATCCCGAAGCGAGCTGAATCTGGATGTTGTTTTCAGCTGCTTTGAGCAGTTTGCTAACCTCATATTTTTGATATTGCAGGCGTTTGTTGTAGCTCGTCCAGCCTGGGGTTAATAGGTCTTCGCCGATGCGTTTACCGTTGATATGGCCTTCATATAGCCCGCATGAGGTGATGTAAAGTGTAGCGGATTTGATTTTTGCTGAAGGGGTCCATTGTTTTTCAAAAACTTGTACCGGACGCGAGGGATCTTCAGTGTAGCCAATGCTTATCCATTTGGCTTTCCAGTTAGGTGCTTGCGCATGAAGTCCTAAGCTCGCAAAAATAACCACCACGCTGAGCAATGCACTACAGGCTTTAAATTCAAGATATTTCTTCATTGCCCGACTCATTTGATTTTAGGTACTTTTAGTTTTTGCGATTTGCTATATTCCCGCATCGAGACCACGTTGAAGTTATGATCGTGTAGGTATTTCAAGTAAGACTCAAATACTTCGGGTGGGGTATTTACCCAGCTGTGAGCGGTGTCAGGCACGCCGTGGATGCAAAACACAATGGCATTATCGTTGCTCGCTTGCGAAAGGGCATTATAAAAGTAAGGTTCATCTGTGCCGGAGATGGTGTAGGCAGGCAGCAAATAAGGATTATCGGTTTTCGCGTTCCATGGTTTATCGCCCCCGGTCCTTGCAGTTAGGTACTTGTATTTATTTAGCATCGCGAAAGCCGCGCTATCGGTCTGGTAAAAGGGATAGCAAAAACTCGTGGGTTTAGTAATACCCATTTGCTTGCATTTATCATCAATGTAGCGGATCTCTTTTTCTAGCTCCGCTGCTGAAAGGCCTTTGACCCCGGCGTGGTGCCAGGTATGGTTGCCGATTTCATAACCCTGGCTAGCAAGCGCCTTGATTTGCCGCCAGTTCATGTACTTACTGCTATCGGCAAAATCCGGCGGAAATTCGCAGACATAGAAAGTAGCCCCAAAATCATACTTTTTGAGCATCGCCGGGAGGTTCTGATAGTGAGAAGCACTAGCATCATCAAAAGTTAAGATCACCGTTTTCCCTCGTCCATCAATTTGCGGGGTGACTAGATTATTCGCTTTCAGCCATTTGAGCATCGGGTCGAGCCACTCTTTGACCGGGATACCGAAAATAAAGCCATGGTTGCCTTTTTGCGGGGAATGGAATTCGGTTTTGATGCCCGCCTTTAATAGCGCCTGGTACATGCGAATGCTGTTTTCCACCGGAACCAGTCCATCATCACCCGTATGGGTCAAATAAGTGGGCGGGGTATTCGCGTTGACGTTAAGTTCACTCGAATATTGCTTTTCCAGCGCTTTACCTGGCCTTTTTCCCAGCAGGTTATCATGGCTACCCATGTGGGTTAAGCCAGGGTCCATGCTGATGACGGGATAGACCAGCAGGTTAAAGGCCGGCCGGTCCTGTTTTTCAGAAAGGTTACCCAGACTGGCTACCAAGTGCCCGCCGGCACTAAATCCGATGGCTCCGATTTTTTTGGAATCGATACTGAATGCTTTGGCCCGGGCTTTCACCCATCGCATCGCCGTAATGGCATCAGTCAAGGGTACGGTATCTCTTTTGGCATAGGGAGTTGCGCCAGGCATGCGGTACTTCACAACAAAACAGCTGATGCCCTCAGCGGTAAAGGCTTTAGCAATATTGGTACCCTCGCCTTCCCAGGACAGCCCGCCGTAGCCGCCGCCCGGAAAAATCAGTAAAGCTGTGCCATTGGCGATCTCCGGCTTTGGCAAAAAAACCTGGATGCCGGGTTGCCAAGGAATGTTAAAAGCTTTATCAGTTGGCGCTTGTTGAATGTTATCGCTTAAGTTGCCAGGAATCTGGTTTTCGTAAAGGCCGTACCACTGCTGGGCAATGACGGGCTTGTGGAAGAAAAACAGCATCATGGCTGCTAAAAAAAAGGTTGTTCGCTGGTTCATGTTTGGTTATTTTATGCTTGAGGGATAGTGCCCTTAACTAAGGGTATTTCTACGGGCTAGTATAACTATCCCCAGCTAAAAAATATTTTTCTTTTGCTGTTTCATTCGGCCATTAGCGCTTTTAATTGGGGCCAAATTACCAGGTCGGCTCATCGGCTTGCATTTTTAACAGTACCGATTCCAAATCCGCTGCGCGCTGGTTATTTTGCTTAGCGATGGTAATCGCTTTTTTTTGCAAGGCGATGGCTTGCGTCTTTTGGCCTAATTTGTAGAGCAGATTCGCTTTGGTATCCATGTATCCAGTGATAAGCGTGGTAACTCCGCCGGTGCGCGCTTGCGCGAGATTGCTCCAGCCCAGCGCATAAGTGAGCAGTTTCGGATTATTGGTGTTTTTGAAAACTTTCCAGGCGGCATTATTGAGTTCCAAGCCACCTTCCCCTTCCCCGAACGCCTGAAAAAATTCCTGGTAACTTTGCGCGTAGTTTTCCCAGTGTTGGTGATCAAGGGCGTAGGTATATTTGGCCTTCAATAGCGTTTCTTGGCCAATGGTTTGGTATCTGCGCAAGGTCTTTTGCAGGGTCTTCCAATCAGGCTCGTTGCCAGTGCTCAGGGAGGGATTAATGAATGTGCTTGTCAGTAAAGCCATCAGTTTTACCGAAGCAAAGCGCTGGCCCATTAAAGTATCCAGCGCTTTGCGATGATTCAGTAGGAATTTGAAGGCCTCATCATCTGGCTTCTGGGCGAATTTGGAAATTTCCACCACCTGTCCCTTTTGATAAGGCTTGGATAACTGATTGATGAGCTGCTTTGCTTGGGCATCGTTATTCTGAGCGAAAGCCTGATGTATGCTGATAAGCAAAATAATGCTATTGAAAATGATTTTTTTCATTGGTGTAAGATTTAGTGCTGTTTGTTTGGTAGAGTTTTAATTTGATCTGTCCTCTGCTTGGTTGGAATGATTTCCAGCGCAGATTTCGGATCTTTGTTCATCCAATCTGGGATTGGCGCGCCTTTTAGGTAGTGTCCAAAAAATTCTTCCATTCGCCGGGTATAGTCTAAACGGTTACTGAGCTTATCAATAATATGCCCTTCGCCTTGGTAAAGAAGCAGCCAGGCAGGTTTACCTAACCTTCTAAGGCCAATGAACATTTCATGACCTTGGCTTACTGGTACCGCTGCATCCTTGTCACCGTGCATGATGAGCATGGGTGCGCTAATTTTATCCAGATTTTCAATCGGTGAGTTCCGTCGGTAGCCTTCAGGGTTATCCCAAGGGTTGCTATTCATGCGGTATTGTGCAATCTCAAGTTTATAGGCTTGTGGTAAGCCATCTACCAGACCAATAGTTCCATAGTGGCTTACCAAATTGGAACTTCCAGCAGCTGAACAAATGGCGGCGAACTTGGAGGATCTAGTCGCAATATAATTCGCTTCTGCTCCCCCGAAACTATGACCTTGAAGCCCCAGGTGCGCGGCATCTACGAAAGGCAACTTCTGGATATAGCTTGCCGCGGACTCGACGGCTTCATATGCGCTTTGCATAGCATCTCCATTGCGGTAGGAAATATCCGGACGAAAAACGAGATAACCCCTACTGACCATCCATGGGACATTTATGCCCCCTGCAGCAAGCTTAGGGGGTTGAAAGGTGTTTAAATTATTAGACCAGTGTTCGTAGATAACGAAAATAACGGGGTATTTTTTGTTTGGGTCAAAATCCTTGGGCTTGTAAAGTACACCCTGAAGGGTGTCGCCATTCAAAGAGGTCCAGCTGTGCAGTTCCGAAGTCAGCCAATTATACTGCTCCTCAGGATGCAGGTCGGTCAAGGGCTTAAAGTGTAAAAAATCTGAAGTTGTGTAAAGATTGTAGCTTTTATCGGCAGCTCCGATGTTCAACAAGTATTTGTTGCAATTTTGAGATTTTTTAATCCCTTCAGCGCGCAATTCCATCCAGCTGGCAAGTCCTTGATAAGAATAATTACCTACAGACAGTGGTTTGGGTGATTTGCTGTCCGGATTATACTGATAGAATCCACTTTCTTTGGTGCGTACATTGAAACCCGAAAGGTACTGTTTTTGGTTTGGGTTAAAGGGTTCAGGCAAATTAGTGGTAAATCCATCTGTACTTACAGATAATTTGGTTAATAGTGGTCGTAAGATGATTTGGTTTTTCTTTCCATAACCTCGAGTCAGGTTGATTGGTTTTCGCTGACCATCCAGAGAAATTAACCATAGATCATATCTATCAGGCAAAATGATCGCATTATCATCATTCACCCATCTTACTTCGTGAAAATAATTTTGAAATTTGCGTTCCACCCTGTCAGCATCATATTCGGTCCATTGGGTATTTATATGCTGACTGAGGTTATTGATAATTTTTGAATGAAGGTTGTAGGTATAAAAGTCGCCACCTCTAGTGTAGAGCAAATGGTTTTTTCCAAGTGCGGAAGCTGAAATTGACTCAAAGTCAAGAGGGTTTTTCTTGCCATTGGTTAATGAAATGAGGTACTGTTCCATTCTAGCGCTTTTGCTCCAATTGGATTCAGAAGGTGAAGATGATGTTTTATAGAAATCCACAACCGCCCATGAGTTGTTTAGTGAAGAGATTTGACTTCCAGGTTTGCCTAAGGGGATCAGTTTTTGCGAAACAATGTCCAAAGCTGCCGGAAACTGTCTGAAGTTCATCCCGTCGATCGCCTGATCCATAGCAAACTTTGCATCTTGAAAACTGAAAAGTAAAACCGTTGAATCATGGTCGTCGCTTTTTTTCGCATTTGACTCTTCAGCAGCTAATAAATTCAACAATAGGTGTCTGCCGTCGGGGCTGAACGAAAAGGAATTAATCGAAAGATTTTCAGGGTAACAAGTCGCTGTCTTTGCGTCCTGATTTATTGACCAAAGTTTGAAATCATTCCCAGCCTTAGTGGTAAAAGCAAGGTTTTTCCCACTTGCGTCAATTTGCAGTTCATTGATTGAATCGCCGTTAAATAATTCTTCGGTCTTGCCAGAGGAAAGCGTGTAACGAATCAATTTATTTTTTCCGCCGGCACTACTACAGATGAAATATAATAGGGTCTTATCTAGGGAGAGTTTATATTGCAGGACTCCACTTATCTTTTTGCGATTATTCAGGTTTTTCAGGTGTAGCAGCTCAAGGCTCTTTTCTTCCCCGGGCCGCTCTATAATTAAAGATTGACCTACCAGAAGAAAGTTCTTTGCGAAACCTAATGGATCTACATTTTTCTTAACCAAATCCTGTGCTATAAGATTTCCATCTTTAAATCTAATGAACACTTGCCGGCTGTCATGACTAAAACGGGATCCGCTAACAGTTCCATGAAACACCTCTTGCCATTTGTTTACTGTTGACTTAATGATTAACGATTCAGGGGAGTTGTATTGGCCCTGAATTTTGTGAATTTCAAAAGCTGCGAACTTTCCATCTGGACTGAGTTCACCGTTTCTTAAGAGTTGCCAATTATTGACCGCGTTAGTATCGAGTACCGGTTTTGATTTATTTTGGGCAAAGGCGTGGCCAATTCCCAGCAAGAGTATGCTTAAGATTATTTTCTTCATGATCGAGAATTGAGGTGCCGGCTTCGGCCGGCACCTCTTTTTTAATAGCCTGGGTTTTGGGTGAGTTTTGGTGCGCGTATCAAATCATCTAGCGGAATAGGATAAAGTTGTGCGCTGGATTTCCAGCTGCCGCCTTTAGCCGTACAAACCGCCGGCATCACCTGGTCAATGGTTTTGGTGCGTTTAAGGTTAATCCAACGATCACCGTATTCTGTAAATAATTCCACCTGTCGTTCATGTGCGATTGCAGCTAGTAGCGCACTTTGTGTGCTGGCAGTAGTGGCCGAAAGTCCCGCCCGGCTCCGGATAAGGTTTAAATCTGTAGCAGCTGCAGCAAGTTTGTTTTGCTGCGCGAGCGCTTCCGCGCGGATGAGGTGAACTTCTGCGAGTCTGAAAACCATCTTATATTCAGTCACCGGGTCGCCCGGGTCTGCGCTTTTGTATTTATATGGGTAATAGTAAGTTTGACCGCCTAGGTTCAGGCTTCCAACCCAGTCCTGACGGCGCTTGTCACCCGCCTCAAAAGCATTAATTAAAAAGTCACTTAAATAAACCGGGTGCTCTGGGTCTGGTCCGCTGGCCGGCAGCACGAAAGTCCAGGCATCTTCAGTATTCCGTTCCAGATTGACGGGTTGCAGTTGCCATATGGCTTCTTTGCTGCCGGAAAGAAAAACTTGGTTTAATGCTGGCAGGCTATACAGACTGCTTTGTGCAATGACGCGGTTTGCTGCGCTCTCGGCTAAGGGATAATTCCCTGCGAAAAGGTAAGCTCTTGCCAGCATCGCCTGCACAGCTGCTTTATTGGGTATTACGCGCTCACTACTAGCTGTTTTCGCATCTGGAGATAAGTAAGCTGCGCTCACGAGCGGTTCGGCCTGTTGCAAATCTGCGATGATCTGTGCATAAATGCTGGCTTGGCTGCTCCTGGATAGATTGGTGTTCACTTTGAAATCCGTGCCAAGCACCAAAGGTACATCGCCGTATAGGTTGGTAAGGTAAAAATAATGCCAGGCGCGCAGCATGAGCGCTTGACCAAGCAATTGATTTTTGACCTGTGGGCTGAGGGTATTGCTTGCTTCTAGTCCAATTATAGCGGTGTTAAGCTGGTAGATCATTAAATAGCAAGCCGACCAGGCAAAAGGGCCTGAGGTATTGAAAAGCGAGTTGGTGAAATAAAATTTTAAGTTATTGTCTACCGAGGGATCAACGACCAGTTCATCGGCCGAGAGCCCGCAATACAGCGAAGTAAATCCCGTTAGCTGAATGCCCGAGGATAACCTGTCCGTGCTGAGTTGGGTATAGATACCGTTAAGCACCGCTGTAGCGGTCACATCGGACGCAAAGGCATTTCCGGTACTGGTGGAATTCAAGGGTGCCTCGACGTCTACGAGTTTTTTGCATCCGCTGATATTGAGCATAATCGCGAAAGCGATTAGGCACAGCATGCTCATATGGTGGAACTTCCGGGCAGTTGCCAAAGGAAAGTTATTTTTGTTTGCAGTAATTCTCATCTCCATTGTTTTTTCTTTGAGTTAAAAGGAAGCTTGAAGGCCTAAGGTCAACATTCTTAAAGTCGGCAGGCTATTGGTATTCATCGTTTCCGGGTCCAGGCCGACATAGTCACTAAAGGTGAGTAGATTCTGTCCCTGGAGCATCAAGCGTGCATTTTTAAGGTGCATTTTATTTTGCCAGTTTTGAGGCAGGCTCCAGGCGAAGGATAGGTTTTTAAGGCGAATGTAAGAGGCATCGCCAATCCCGCGGTCGCTGCCTTTGAGCAGATTAATCGAGCTGGTTAATGAACCGTCCGAGTTGTAGCGCTGATGGCCGGCTTCATCGCCCGGGTTTTGCCAACGGTCCAGCACATATACCGGGGCATTGCGGTTAAAACGGCCTGGGTTGAGTGTTGCAAAATTGTTAGCACCATTCTGGCGGACAAATTGAAACAGAAAGCTTAATGAAAAGTTTTTATAGCTCAAGCTATTCTCCAGCCCTCCGTATAATCGTTGACCGCCCTCGATGTAGACAAAGCGGTCCGTCCCGAAGCTTGGACTGCTGGTGGGCTGTCCATTGGCGCCTTGGAAGAGGTATTGACCATTTGCAGGATTGACCCCTAAATAATGGTATGCCCTAATCACGGATAGCGATTTTCCGACAACCAGGGTGGTAGCATTGCCTGAAGTGGCGAGATCATCATAACGCACGAGCTTGTTTCGGGGAATGGTTAGATTGAAACTCGTTGACCATTTTAGCGCGCCGCTTTCTAAATTGCGTGTTGATAGGGAAAGCTCAAGGCCAGTGTTCTGCACCACTGCTGGCAAATTGGTGGCCACACTATTTGCGCCGGTGAGAGTGGCGGTTGGCATACTCAACAACTGGTTGGATGAACGGTTTCGGAAATAGTCCGCTTTCAGGATGATGCGGTCTTTCAGAAAACCTAAATCCAGGCCTAAATTGAGTTTTTTAGTTTCCTCCCACTCTAGATAAGGGTTAGTCAACTGGCTATTATATATAGCGTTACTGTTTTGGTAGGGAATATCTGAATAGACCGGATAATAAAGGCTGTAAAAGGCATAACTTTGGATTTGGTCGTTACCAGTTGAACCGTAACTTAAGCGTAGCTTCCCAAAACTCAAGGCTGGCAGCTGCTCCTGGATAAATTTCTCTGAACTGAATACCCAGCCTAGTCCCACTGCACCAAAATTATGGTAGCGGTTATTGGGCCCGAAGTGGCTGCTGCCATCTCGGCGGGCGGTGAGGTTAAGCAGGTATTTCTCCTGATAACTGTAGTTCAGGATAGCAAAAGCACCTGCATATTTATACTGCTCGTAACTGCTGCCATTACTGGAAAGCGTTGATGCGGCATTGATGTCGGCTATCGAGGCGGTACTTGGATAGCCTAGTCCAACTGTGCGGTGGCCTTCGGATAATTGCCTTTGCACCGAGGTACCCAGTAGCAGGCGCAAATCGCCAAACCGTTCATGTCGTTGATAGCTAAGCTGAGGCTCTATGGTCCAGGAATCCATTTTGTTTGCGGCATAAGCGCCGACTGCCTGGCTGTAAGCAAGCGCTTCGGTGGGTAGGGATTCTAAGGGTACAGTTGAAACCTGGTCTTGAATGCTTCGGTTATAGCCAAAATTGCTTTTAAGGCTTAATCCTTTGGCCAGTTCGTAAGATAGCGATGCGCTGGATATCAGGTTGGCAACTTTATCAGTCACCCTTGCTTGCATTTGGGCAATAGGGTTCTGCCAAGTAGAAACGCCTGCGCTGTTGAGCTGCCAGTTGAAGCTTCCATCGGGATTATAAACTGATGGTGCGTTTGGGGCAAGCTGGTAAGCCACTGCGGTTGGATCAAATCCAGGGAGTAAATTCAGATCATCCATATAGCTGGCTTTAAACTGGATGCTAAAGCGCTGATCTGCAGAACTACTGTTTAGGCTAAAGTTAAGCCCGATTTTTCGGTCATTAAAGTCTCCGGGGAAAACTGTCGTCTGGCGATTATAAGTGCTGCCCAGGCGGTAATTGGTATTACCTGTACCACCGCTCAGGCCAACCGTATAGCGATCAAAATTAACGGTCTGCCCGATGAGCTCCTTTTGCCAATCTGTATAACGGTTTTGATCCCAAAGACCGTTGATATCATAGTCCGAGGCTAAGATGGCCCGGTTATCGTTTTTTTTGGCTTCGCGACGCATTTGGAGGTAATCCGGCGTTCCCATCATATCCATCTTAGCCGAAGGCCTGCCCCAACCGTGCTGGTAGTCAAGGGTGACCTGCATTGGTCCGTTTTTTCCTTTTTTAGTGGTAATCAATAGTGCGCCATTAGCCGCTCTTGACCCATATATCGCGGTAGCATCTGCATCTTTGAGTACCGATACACTCTCGATATCCATCGGGTCAACGTAACTTAGCGGATTCCCCGCGTTGCCTTTGTTGATGCCACCGGCTGGGGAATAGTTGGGTAGCATTTCTGATGTATACGGGATTCCGTCAATGATTATCAGCGGGTCATTACCCTGGCCAATGCTGTTTAGTCCTTGTACAGTTAAAGAAAGTGCACCGTTATTGAAGCCGTTCGAGGAAACGATATTCAAGCCGGGCATCCGGCCTTGCAAAGCAAGTAGGGGGTTTGTCACCGGACTTTTTTCTAGATCTGACGCGGAGACCGAACTGATGTTTCCTGTTGACAATCGTTGACTCGTTTTACCATATGCAGTGACCTGAACTTCATCGAGTTTGGAATCCGCTAGCTGCATTTTGATCTCTGGATTAGCACTTGCAGGAACTTCCTGGCTGTTATAACCTATAAAGCTGAAGATAAGGCTTTCCCCCTCTTTGACATTGGGCAAATAAAAGTCTCCGGCAGCGGAGGTGATGGTGCCTTCACTGCTGCTTTTTAATCGCACGGTAACCCCGGCCATGCCCCTGCCCTGCTCATCGGTCACTTTTCCCCGCACATCAATATTGCGAAAGCGTTCCAGGATGCGTTCCAATAGCGAACTTTGTTTTTTCCTGACCACAACGGTATGCTCTGAAATGTTATATTCTAAAGGCTGCGCAGCGAAGGCTTTCTCGAGGGCCAGCTCGATGCTGGCATTACGAAGATCCAGGGCCACGGGTTTAGTGTCTTTCAAATCGGCATTGGCATACAGAAAATCATAGCCACTTTGGCGGCTGATGGCTTTTAACACCTGCGATAAGCTTGCATTCCGACTACGAAGGGTGATCTGCGCTTTGGTGGAAGCGCTGAGCTGAAGAAAAGCGATGAGGATTATGAGGGTGGTGAGTTTCATAATTCGCCAGAATTGGGGCGGCAGGACACAGTGGTATCCTTCAGCCGAGAAATGATTAATTTTCATTAATTTCGTTTGTTGTTTGGTTAGTCGATTCTGTTTGTTCTCTAAAGGCTAACGGATAGACCAGGCGACCTCAGCGGGAGAAGGTCGAATGTTTCCCGCTTTGTTTTTGGTTCCGTATTTGGGTAGAAGTTATGGCATCACGCTTACCCTCCTTCCCTCGATTTTAAAGTGAATATTTTCAGTATAGGTAATTTTATCCAGAATGCTGGAGATGTTGTCCGCGCGGCTAACTGAACCGGTAAAGGCTCGGGATTTGACTTCACCTTGATAGCTCACTTCCACGTTATACCATCGCGCGAGCCTTCTCATGATGATTTCAATGGGTTCATTTTCAAAAATAAACTTGCCGTTTTTCCAGGCGATGGCTTCCTGAGCATCAACTGCGCTCACCTGGAAAGCTTTGCCGGCAGTAAGGCTAGCCTCTTCTCCGGGCTTGAGTATGGTGCTGGTAAGGTTAGTTTTCGGCCTTTCCTCACCGCTATTAATAGTTTCGAGCTTCACGGAGCCTTCAAGTAAAGTGGTTTTTACGCTGGGTTCGTCGCTATAGCTATTCAGGTTGAAATGGGTACCGAGCACAGCTAGGCGCTGGGTGGCGGTTTCTACGAAAAATGGATGAGCGATATCTTTAGCCACTTCAAAATAGGCTTCCCCCTGGAGCGTTACACTTCGGATGCCTTTTTGAACGAGGCTGGCATTATAGCGGATCGAAGATGCGGCATTGAGGAAAACTTTAGTCCCATCTGGCAGATTCAGCTGATAGGTTTGACCTTTGGCTGTTGTGAGGGTATTGATTTGTGCCGGGTTTTCCTGGGCGCCTTGAGCGCTATAAATAAGCTGGCCGTCTGGGGTTTTTTCAATGCTTATGCCTGATTGGCTGGCGAGTTTTCCATTAGGTGCCCCGTCGAGCTTAATGGTTTTTCCGTCTGCTAAGGTCAGCGTCGCGCCAGTTGTTCCAGCTGTGATGTCTTGGGTATATTGATTGACTGGAGTTGCTTTGCGGTTTTGCTGATACAGCAAAATTCCCGCAGCAAAAAGAACTGCGACTAGGCTGGCGGCAATGGCAAGCCGTGGCCAAAACCTTACTTTTCCTAGCTTTAATGTCCTTGGATGCTGAGGCAGGATTTGAGCCAGCATTTCTTGCGCCTGCTGGACTGAAAGCGCTTGCTCACCTTTGGAACTCGAGATGGCTTCTTCCATTAACGCATCCAGTACCGACAGATATAGCGGATGGTGAAAGTAGCCGAGCAGCTCATCGTACTGTGCAGCGCTTGCTTTTCCGCTAGTCTGAAGTAAAAACAGTTCGGTTAAACGCGCGGTGGATTTTTCTTCCATGACTGGATTTGGTTAATGTTTTGTTAACGTTCTATTTACATTGACACCAAAAAAAATAAATACAGGTAGGCTTGAGCTAAAAAAAATTAAATAGGTGTGAATATTTTATTTTTTCAGTAAGCTCAGGGCAATCAGGTGATAAGTGATCGAATGTTTTAACAGGTGTTCGCGGATCTTTTTCAGGGCATGTTTCATGTGTACATTGACCGTTTGCGGTGACAAGTTCATCGCCTCGGCCGCTTCGCTATATTTTAGCCCCTGCTGGTGGCAAAGTTTAAAAGCAATTTGTTGTTGCTCACTTAAAGTCGATATGGCCTGGTTTAGAATGCCTAGGGTTTCGTTGTAGTCCAGTTGCCCTTGTGTAGAATCTTCTGCTATATCCTTAAGCAAATCAAGTTCAAAGTCCACAGTCGGCTGACGTTTTAAATCGCGAAGGGTATTGAAGGTATGGTTTCTAACCAAACGGTTCAGGTAAGCGGGGAAGTTTTCGATTTGGCTAAGTTTCTCTCTTTGGGTCCAAACTTTCAGAAAGGCTTCTTGCGTGATGTCGATGGCCAGCTGTTCATCACGGCTTAGGCTCCGGGCAAAACTAAAGATGAATTTCTGGTAATGATTAAATAGCACGGTAAAGGCACGGCCATCACCCTTGGCAATTTCCTCCAATAGTTCATCTTCGTTTGCTAAGGGGATTAGCGCCATGTTTTTATTTTCGTTTGGTTAGCTTCAGAGCTGGAAGCAATATTAGTAAATTTTCTCTAAAGCTGTGAATTTGTTAAGGTAGTTGATCTCCTTGCCATAGAGAAGGCTGTTTCCCTTGCATACTAATGCTCCAATCGCGATGTCCATTTAGCTCTTGGAAGGAATCAATAAGTAATGAGCTTGTTGGGCTATCATAACGCCGCATTTTTTAACTTCTACACTTAATAATCAGGCTCAAATTTTCTATCTTTAGCCAAACGCTAAACGCTCTAAAATGGATTTAAGGTACACTTTCCGGGATTTATTAGTCTATCTGCTTACAGGTTTACTGTGTGGGATGATGATTTTGCTAGCTGAACCTGACCTTTTAAAAGCTGCTGAAAAACTTTTAGTTACTTTGGGTGAAAAGGAAATCACCCTAGTGGTGGTGTTGATTGCAGGCATTCCCTTACTGTATATTGGAGGACATCTGGTGCAGATTGTCGATCTAGTGTTAAGTTTTCATGCACCAAAGGTTTTTAAAAAATACCGATCAGCACCATATGCTGCAAAAAAAGCTTACCTAGTTCACCGGATGTTGTATTATTTTTTCGCTTCCTCAACTGCAGAGTTTTGGCTGATCAAAAGGGGAATTGATTATTCGGAATTTTCTAAAATGAAGTATAGCATCATTTATAAGGATAAAAATAATGAAGTAGAGTATATGTATCTCATCAAGGACTTGTTTAACTGTTTGCGCGCCTTCACTTTTTTTCTCGTGTTTTACCTTTTATTTACCCATCACCAAATTTGGCTGATCGCCACCTTCTCTGTGCTTTATTTTATTTTTTGGATCAAAGCTTATAATGCAGCTAAAAATTATACTTATGCAGTGACTGGTTTATTCCAGGTCATGCCCCCAATTGGGAGTGAATAAATTCAGGCCCTTCTGCTTTGTCGATTGTATTTTCAAATTTGGTGAATAACCATCCTGGTATGGGGATGGATTCTTCGCGAATTTTTAGGCAAATATCACTGAGTTCATGATAACGGTCCAGAAGCTTTTGAAATGCGTCTTCATCTTCACCTTGATAACGGTCGATCTCGATTAAAAATGACGTGTAGCGATCCCTTAAATGATACCATCGTCTTCCAGAGTTGGCAAATGAATTGATAGTTTCTGAAAAACCGTAAAAAGTATTAAGTCCAGTCATCAGTGCAGCCAGTAACGAGAGCATCGAAGCGAGGTAGTCCGCGTATTTTAACTGCACGGTGGTGTGGGTTAAAAATGCAGAGCCGGCCAGCGTGCTTAAGATTACCGCGGAAGCACCCATAAGCTTATGTCGTTTCCGGTAGATATTTACCCCAGCATAGTAGCATTTATATTCTCTTCTGCTATCATTTCGCTTGATGCGTATTTCTTTTTTCATCTCTGCGATGATCTGGGTTTCTTTCTCAGTCATGGTTATATTTTTTTTCGGTTTGCGTAAATGGTTCCAGTTTGCGCCAGGTAGTGTGCACCTTCGCTTGCGGCCAGCTTGCGTATGCGCGCGGTATCTTCATGCAATACATGACAATCATATTCAGCAAGGTGTTCATTCCAATAGGCGCATTCTTGCTCATTGACATGATGATAACCTTCCTGCCCTGGCAAAGCATTAGTCATGAGGATAAGTTTGCCGCAAGTCAGTGAAGAAAGCAAATTCGGCAGGAACTCTTCGGCAATATGTTCGACTACTTCCTGGCAATGTACTAAGTCTACTTTGCAGTGGATTGCACCTTTGGCAAGGTCATGCTCGATGGTGGGAAATACCGCTTTTTCAATATTTTCGCGCATGCCATCCACTGCGATTACTTCCAGACCAGCCTGGTGGAAATACCGTGCTGAATAACCAAGTCCGCTACCTAAGTCCATTACTGACTTTAGCGCAAACCTTTTAATCATATAATTCCAGACTTTTGGGGAAAAGGTAAAAGGATCACCTTCCAAAATATTTCCACCTAGGTGCGCTTTATCAGCGTTATTTACTTGTTGTAAACCGGTATATTCCATTATTGGTTTTTTGATTTATCGTTTAAAAATTGCCTGAAGAATTTCAGGTTGATTGCTTTCCAGCCAGGCGTCGCTGGAGCTAGTGAGCTTCGAGAGTTGCTGCTGATCAATAACTCGTTCGCTAAATCCCTGCCGAGCTAACTGGCTCACCACATCGATGTAATCTGCATCCAGACCAGCGCAGCTGTGAAACTCAATGAATAACTGGCCCACTTGCTGCAAATGAGGTGCAATATCTTCAATGACATTTCGCTCGGTGCCCTCGGTGTCTAGTTTCAGGTAGTCTATAAATCCTTTAGGCAGGTAATTGGAAAGCCGCGCGACGTTTACCTCCAGCTCGCTGGTGTGTCCCCGGTTACCCCACTGGCATCGAATGGAATTTCCAACCGAAGAGTAGCTATCCTCAAAATGTCCATATAGCGCTGCCTTTCCTTGCCAGTTGTCTAAAGCTACAGGAAAACACTCCACAGATTGAAGCTGATTCAGCTTGATGTTTTCTTGCAGTAACTGAAAATTATAAGGATTGGGTTCGAATGCGCATATTTTCGCTTCCGGATACAAAGATTTAAAATAGAGTACCGATATACCGATATGTGCACCGCAATCAATGATCATAGGATCGGGCTTCGCTGCGCTAAAGCGGTAAATTTGTCCATCAAAAATCTCGGCCAGTAAGCAGTCAAGTTCCTGGAGGTTTTCGTAGGCGATTTGCATGCCCTGGAATGATTTTGTTTTGTACATATATTTAGGGTTTATCCTTGTAGGGAATTCTGCTAAAGGTCCATTTTCCCTCATGTAAGCTCATGCTGATGAGCTCTGCGGTTTCAATATACTGCGCCTGGGTTAGCAGGTGTGCGGATAATTCATGAAAAAAGATGCCATGCCCGACGATCGCAAAAACTTCATCCCTTTCGAGCAAATCATCTATTGCCTGATTCACCCTTTCGCGGAATGCCTGACGACTTTCTCCATCAGGTGGGGTGCCTTCAAAAGTAAATGGATGCGGTAAATCACTCCACGGTTGGCGTTCCCAGCTTCCCAGGTGCCACTCGGCGAGTTGGGCTAGGATTTGGATGTCTTTATGCGCTTGCCCATTGATTAGTTCTGCGGTTTGTCTGGCCCGAAGCAGTGGTGTGGTGTAAATGACTTTCACCTCTGCTAACTTCTCGTTGATTAAATGTGCATTGGCCTTAAGATCCTCCACTGCGCTTTGATTTAAAGGCAAGTCTGAGCCGCCTCCACAGATGCGCTCCTCTTCATGGGCCTGGGTGCGGTGGTGGCGCAGGTAATAAAATTTTTTATCTGGTGTATTCATGAGGATAATTGTTAGAGTTTGGACTGATCTAAAGAAAATAAATCACTGGATGCTACCCAACTTTCCGATCGGCAAAGTGCAAGGGCATCCCGCCTTCTATCTTCTAAGCTTAGCAAGGGATCAAAATGGTAAATGATTAAATAGTTTGACGGCGATACTTCTGGCTCGGCTTCCAAATTCTTGAGTGTCCAAGACTGAAATAAACTTAAGGGATCTTGGCTAGAAAAGCAAATCATTTCGCTTTCTACAGGGTGACTATTTATTTGGATAAAATACGCGTCTATTGACTTTAAGTCTATATCCTGGCAAATAATGGAGCGCCGTAGCGGGAGCGGATTTTGGAGATAGGGATGCGGCCTGAAAGCTCGATTGGCCTCGAAAACGGCTTGCATTTGTGCCTTGGTCTGCTGTTGAAAGGCCTCCAGTTCACTTAAGCGTTCTGGAATAAGTGAAGCAGAGTTTTGATAGAAAAAGTCTAAGCGTTCTTGGCTGAAGTGGAGGCGATTAGCCTCGATCTTACTGGAATAGGTAAATTGGTAAAGATAGAAATGCAGGCGTTTATATATCGCGGCATCTTGCTTATATTTTTCCAGCAACAGCAGCACATTACAAACCGCGTGTACATAATTTTCAAGGCTTCCACTCATGAGGGGATTTTCACTTTGGCCACCGTCTTTTTGAGTGACGATCGCTTCGGGAATAAAAAGCGTGTCTAGCCAACCGAGCTTATAAGCGGCGATTGCAAAATCGAGGTCCTCCATCCCCCATCCTAGTAAGCGTTCATCAAAGTATATTTTTGCGCTGAGATCAGTAACACTAAAGTTGCGCCCTAGCACCGCCTCCCATGGATGATTGGATGCCGTTCTGGTTTGAATATCATAACTTTCCACCTGCGTTTTTCTGATTGCAGCTTGAAGGGCTATCTCACAATGCTTTAAGCTATCCCAGGGCTCGTATATTCGTTTTCCCACGCCAATGGTTTTTGCATTTTGCTGATGGGCGCGAAGATGTGCAGCTAAAAAATCGGCTTCAGGTATGCAGTCCCCATCGATGAAGATGATGAGCTTACCGCTGGCAATTCGCAAGCCATTGTTCCTCGAGGCGGCTAAGCGGAAGCCTTTATCTTTTTGGCTGATTAGCGTTCCAGGAAAATTGCTGGCCTGTAGCGAAGCAATCAACTGATGGATTTGGGCAGGTTCAGATCCATCATCACAAATAATAAACTCAGCATCTATCGCTTGTTGTTTCACTTGTTGGCTTAAGGCATTGATGCTGGTGAGGACCTGGGTGGATTGGTTATAGCAGCTGATGATGACCGAAAGGGCTTTCATAATTCATTAGGACTTAATATGCTTGAGGATTGAAGGCTTTTCCAAGAAGCGGTGATCTGCTGCACTTTTTCCCAGTGCAGATAGGATTGGTAAACAGGTTTAGCTTTTGCGAGCAGAAAAGTAGTTTCGTTAATTTGAAAGTGACCTTGGTTTGCTTGAAAATAGTTCATCGCACGCTGTATTTCCTCGCCATATCCTTTGTAGGCAGCCTCCCAGTGACCTAGTTTGATGGCCTGTAAGCGCGAAAATAGTTTAGGCAAGATATCCTCCCGCCATTTAAAGTGATGAACCTGGCAAAGAACCGCTGAACGGATGGGATGAGCGTTTCCTTGAAGCTGAACGCCATGCTGACCTTCCGATAAATGTACCGTTCCTTTACAAAGGGTGATTTTTAGGGGATTTGCCTGCATAAGTGGAAAAGAAATAAAGCCCGCTAAAGGGAACTGTTCCCAAATGGATTGATTTTCAATGGCCTTCACTAAATTTCCATCCGCTGCAATTCGGTCGAGCATGCAGCCGGTTAGAAAGTGCTGCTGGGTGTTTTCCAGCTCCGCGATGACTAAGCGTAAGGGTTTTGAATACAGTTGAAATTCATCACTATCTGCAATGATAAACCACTGCTGGGGAAAGCGCGAGATGAATTCATTTATCGCTAAGGTTGCCGCAGCGCCAGTCCAAGTTCCCTGTAAATATCCGGCGGGTTTCTGTCCTAGTTTTTGCAATAGCATTTCGGTTTTAGTTTTCGAACAATCGTCCGGCGAATGAATGATAAAATCAAACTCATCAACACCAAGCGACTGGTAGTGTTTGATAAAATGTGGAAGTAAATCCAGATGATCACCAAGCAGGCAGCATAGTCTAAGCTTTTTCATAAACCATTATCGTATTGGGGTAGATTTGCTGGAAATAGTTTAAAAGCCAACCGGGCTGGTTAATCACCGAGAGCTTCTGGGCGGGTGTCGAGTTCTCGGAGGATTGGGTGGCGGGTGAATCCATCAGCCTTTCAACAAAGGCTTTTCCAGCTTTAGCGCCCAGCATCGTCCAATCCCCGAAGGGCCTATCTTCACCTTTTGTCAGCCAACAGTTTATTTTTTCCGCAGCCCAGGTTTTGCTTGAATCTTGAAGATAATCCAGCTGGGCACTTAGCATTGCACATTCCCGGAAGCCTGCTTTCCAGGCATTAAAAGCAGAGGTATTGAACCGGGTCACGCTTAGCACCTCTCGCTGCTTTGAAAAAACAGGTCGCATGCCGCCACTACAGATAGGATCTACCGTATCAAAGGTGATGTTTCTAAAGCCCCTCGTAGGACAAATTTTGATGCCCCCATAGCCGTAACAGAGGTCATTTATCGGGTTTTTAGCGAAATAGATAAGCACCTGGTTTGCTTTATCATGTAGCGCAATTTGGTTAAGATCCACACCCTCCAGCAGCTCGTTGTCTCCATCAATTAAAATAAACTGCGTTCCTGAAACTAGATAAGCTGCCAGGCGGAAGCCTTGGGTCAATCCTTGGATGCGGTGCAAACGCTTGAGTTGCGGATAGCGCACGGCGAGCTGAACAAAGTTTTCTTCTGCAATGTCCTCATTGTAGGTAAGGTAAACGATTTCAAGTTGTTGGTAATTTACCAAAAGCGCTTCTGACGGTTCCGGCTCAACCTTAGCAAGTGGCTGATAAAGACACACTGGAAAATCGGAAACCAACTCCAGCATTTGGGCGGCAGCCTGTGAAGGGATGAGCGCATCAGAATGCAACCTGGAAGCATTGATTACAACAAGCGAGGCATCAGAGGCTATCTGCGCTAAAATCGTATTAAGCTGCGTATGGGAAAAATGGCCGTGTAGGCGCATGACCTCGGGATAACGCTCCCGAAGCTGACGAAAAAAAAGCTCCTGGCTGGAATCAATTTTGTCTGAAAAGAATATCAGCGCTGGCTGTTCTATTTGCATTGGTGTGGTTCAATAGGGTCATGAATAGCTTGTTCATTCGCTGAGCCAGTAAGTCTGGCGTGAGGTGCTTGGTGGCTTGTGCGCATGCATCGGACATGCGGGCATAAAAATCCGGATCGCTCAGTAAACGGTAGGCAATCTTAGCGGCTTGTGTGTGGTGCTCATAGCGTAGTTCAGGCGGAATGACTTCACTAAACCAAGCTAAATCGGGTGCCAGCACGGGTTTTCCCATGGCCATTAAATCAATGCAGGACATTGACCAGCTGCAGTTTTCCCGCAAAGGTGCGAGTCCAATTTTTGCCTGTTCTAGCATTGTCCGGTAAGGCTGTCCATATAGGCCATTGACATACAGCTCAACCCCATCCATTGCAGTGAGCTGTGCCCGGTAAAGTTCTGGGGAATTATCCATGCTTCTTCTTTCTGGATTACGGTGTCCTAAAATATCAAGAATTTTGACCTGGTAGCCTTGTGCGGTTAAATGTGGTAGGAGTGCGCATAATTCGGCAGTACCATAATGGGCGTATAGGCGGTGGTTGTAAATAAGGGTATTACTGAAGGCGGCTGCACCAAATTGGCTCTGAACCAAGTTTGGATCTCTTGGTGGTGGCAGGATTTCAAGTTTTCCTTTAAACGGCCTTGCCAGCAAAGTGCAGCCCTGCATGATGGTATGCATCGCGGTTTTGCTATGTACCAACACTAAGTCCGCAGTTTCCAGGCCTGAGATAAAGGCATGCGAAATAATTTTATTAAGTCCCCTCGCATTCAGCGAGCTATCTTCTAGCAGCGCTCCAGAGGATTGAATGGCAAAAGGAATGTAGTGGGCATAGGCAACAATTTTGGTGGAGGTATTGTGCAACTTTTCCAAACAAATGGCGAAATGAGGGACAAGTTCTACTTGGTTGACGATCAAAACATCAGGACAGGTTTGCTCCAAAATCTCGGTGATTCTTTGCATCTGGAAGCCAAAGCGGGTTTCATATTTATTGTCCCCGAAATCTAGGGGTATAAAGCCTGCCCCTTGGCAGCTCAATTGACGAGGGCCGGCGAAGATGAATTCGTTGCCCAGCGCTAAAATCTCCTCGGCCAAGATATTATAAAATTTATAACCAGAATCTGTTTCCAGGTTTCCCCCGTTACTGACATTCATAAAAGAAATAATTTTCATCTAAAATTGCTTTTGGTTTGAGTGCAATGTTATTTAAGATTTCAAGCTTGCTAGGCGCTTATGTAAGTAGGGCAAATCGATTAAATCAGTAACCTCCCCGCTTGGGCAGCTGGCCGATACGCTTTTGGTTACCTTTAGTTCTGCCCTAGGCACCTGGTAATAATCGAAAAAAGTTCCACAGGTGCCTAAACAAAATCGGCAGGAAGGTAGCGGGCTTTGCGCCTGAAGATAATCCTGCAGGGATGTAGGCGAAAATTCCTCACCATGTATCGAAATCGCATCACCTTGATCCGAAAAATACATGCCTACTTTGGCTAGGCGATCTTTAGTGAAGGCGGCTGGCGAACATTTATAGAACTTTCCGCCTCGAATGGTATGGCAGGCGTACACCTTTGGAAGTTCACAACTGGCATAAATTTTTTCGACAAGGGCCTTATCCTCATTTGGGAAATCAATAATGGTATTACGGAACCTGGTTTTATCTTCCATATCTAATTGAAAGCCATACTGATTACGCTTTTCTTCGAGCGCGCGCCTGCTCATCGGTACGGAGACTCCTGGATAAAAAGTGATTTGCAAAATATCCAAATGGGCAAAAAATGCTTCATCCATTTTATGGAGCGCTGTTCCATTGGTAATCACGCAGAGTTTATCAATAAAGGGCATCAACTTTACGATTTCCATGAACTGGAGCAATTTTGGATGTAAGGTAGGCTCACCGCCAAGCAGCTTAAAGGTTCCGATGGCGACTTTATCTTTCAAGGCTAAAAGATCCGAGCGAAAGGCTTCGATATCGATAAAGGTTTTACCCATCACCGGAGAGGCATGATCGCAACCGGCGCAGGTCAGGTTACAATGCTCTACGATGTTGTATTCGACACTTTTGAGGTATTTTGGATTCATTTAGGAGCGAATTTGGCGGGAGGGTTTGCAAATAGATTGTCTTATATCTTCAAGGGTTTAATTGCTAATGCGTTATTTATGCGCTGGTTAAGGTTCTGATGTCAGAGGGTAAATCTGCTACCCAGCAAAGCCCAGTATAAAAAACAAAGCAGTTAATTTGCGGATGTTCCAGTAAAAATCCATCATAGTCCATCACTTTAGCCTGGCATTTAATATCGAGGATTTCATCGATGCGCTCGTTATTGACAAACACGCAGTGCGATCCGCCATAATATGGATGGGTGCAATCCAAAGGCCTATAGATATGTTCTGCTATTTTGTGGGCCGCTAAAGGCCCCTTTCCCCAAGGATCAAAGATGAGCAGATCAAATGGTTGCTTGAAATTTTCTATTCGGTTTAAGGCCTGCGTGAAAAAATCCTCGTGGCAGCAAAAATCATCTTCTAAGATTACACTTATGCCTGAGCGAGATTGGATACTTTCTAGGGCTTTTGAATGGGCAATCCAGCAACCAATTACCCCTTTTCGAAAAACATAGCCTTCTAGGTAAGGCTTAGTTCCTTGCTTGGTGTAATGCTGGTATGATGGGTTGGCTTCTTCATACTGAACGCCTTCAATTCTGGAATAGGGATAAGGAAATTTAACGAGTAAATCTTCCATGCGCGCTTTTCTGAGTTGATTTTGCTTTAAATTAATGTACTTGATCTCCATATTGGCCGGCTTTTATTGCGCAATTTTTAATTTGTCGTCAATGCTTTAAAATCGATATTACTGTGCAAGAATAATTTGGAAGATTCAAAAATCCCAAGGAAGCGATCGACGGCTTTTCGCTCGTCAGTTTTGTGGGAAGAGATATCCTCCTTGTAGCGAAGTATTTGCTTGTAAAAAAGCCTTAAAAATTCAATGAAGGCGATATCCAAGTTGCTCCAATAAATATTGAGGATCTCATCGATATCTTGTTGTTGAAATTCCTCACTTGCGGTAGCCCGCTGGATGAGTGAATAGCCCGCGTTGATAACAGAGATGCAAATCTCCAGTTCATCGATGTTCGCACTAGCGACGAAACCTAGTGCATTATAGGGATTGGTGAAGTCCTGTAAGCGGATATTTTCTGCTCTGGTAATGGATTTGATCAAGGATTCTATCGATCGGTTAATTTGCACCATCGCCTTTTTGCCACTTTCTTTTTTTTCCTGGTGCCTGAAGTAATAGCTGAACTCTGCATTTTCAAAAATGCGGTCAAACTTTTCCACTTGGTTATAGGCGATACTGGTGATGCGGGTGATGATAAATTCTTTTTTCTGCTGCGCTAACTGTTGTCTTTGTAAGCCCAGTTCTTTGATTTGCTGGGAAACGGTAAATATCACGCTGATGAAAGCCATTACCGAAAATAACGCATTCAGGGCACCAAAAGAATCGCCGAACTGCGCCCGCTCTTCGAGCTTAGGATAGGTCTGACCGATCACATAGGTAAAAACCAGCGAAATCAGCACCACGCTGAAGGATAATATCAGGACGATTTTAAGCTCTTTACTTCTTCCAGTCATAGCAATTAGGCAATAAATTCTTCGTTGAACAATTCTTTAAAGGTTTTTTGGAAAATTTCTTCATGTCGGAAATACTTATAAATGGGCCATTCTTGGAACTGAGCCTTTGTTAATTCGTTGCTTTCAACGGTAAGTTTCATGAATTCAGCAGCCTCCTGATAGTCTTCATTTAAAACCAGCTGCGAAAGCGTATAAGGATCGCCTCCAAAGCTGAAATCATTGTTATCCAAAATTTTCGTGCAGGCTTTGCTATCCCCTAGCCATTTATAGGATTGGGCAAGATTGATTAAGAAAAGGTATTTGTTTTGGTCATTGAAGTACAGTTTATTATCGACGGCGAATTTAAGTGCTTTATTGGCCAATAGGTTCCGATTGAGCACCAGCAATTCATAAGAAATATCCTGCAGGGTATTATCTGGGCTGAAGACTTCTACTTTGGAATCTTTCTTGCCTTTAGTTTGGTTTTTCGGATCATAAATTTTTCGCCAGATGAGTTGACTGATTATCATGCCAACTTCAAATAAGATGCTGTGACTTTGTTCGAAGTACTGGGTGTCACATTGCATCTCTTGCCCGATAACAATTTTGATTTCCCTTTTTTCCAAATGGGGACCAAAATTGCGCAGAAATTTTGCGTTAACTAGCCCACCCTGATGGGCGTAGAGGTTTCTTCTTGATTTTAGTTCATAAAAATCTTGAAGCAAATCATCTTTCGCCAGTAATGCCAAGAGCCCAGGACAGAGGTATTTATCAATAAAGCCGAATTGTTCTTCGTGGTTCTTTCGCATGAACTTATCGAGCTCTTTCTCAACGATGAATTCAGCAATGTCAGACTTGGCATCTAACAGCTCCCGGGTCGTGTAATCGCCGCCGATTTCGTTCAGGATGCTATTATCCAGGCGGAATACTTCCTGAATGAGCTCGCGTAAGAAAAAATCAAATTGCGCAACCAGCGATATCAGGAAGGCGGGTGGAAAATTCTTTAGCGATATGGTACTATCATTGGACTCCTTTTTCAAATCAATGTACTCTTTTCGTTTTTCTGGTGGCAATGGGTGTTTTTTACCGGTATAGTCTTCACTAAGCTTATTCTTTCTTAGAAAAGAGTCAAACTTCTCATGCTTGCTTTTTTGTTCATCGACTAAATTGTTATAGATTTTTTCAAAAGAATTATTTAGGCCAGAAATGGAGTAAACAAAATTTAAGGTGGCTTTGTGGATGTGCTGATCAGTCATTAGAGGCGCTAGTGGGTTGATACTGCAATATATTATTTTTTGTAGGAATTCTTATACAGTTTTAAAGAAAAATAAATCAAAACCGACCTGCTATCGAACTGTAAATCAAAGAGCTCCTGCAAATGGTGGTTACAAGCTTATATCGTAATGAAGCTGGGGATTTCTAGCGCCATGTTTCATTTATAATTAAGCAATCAAATGCTCAGCCAGCCGCTGAATGGTTAATTTGATCTCAAGAAAAATTTCAGCTCAATCACTCAGTCTAGAAATTTAAACAGCCAATTTAAATTGGCTGTTTTTTGAGGGTTTAAAATAGCATTCAATGAATCCAGGCTATTTTTCAGAATACCGGGAGTGCAAAAGTTATTTCAAACTGATGAAATTACTAAAGTTTGGGAAACATGTTACAACTGAAAATCAGCCTACCACTGCTCTACGTAGGTATACACGTTAATGCTTTGATTGCGATATGGGGCATTGTCTTCATTAACTTCCTCGCGGGTGTGCCGGAATGGACCAGTCCATTTAGGTCTGCCGTTTGGCCTTAGGATGTAACCCCGGTAGCGGTAGGCAATATCAAGGCCAGCAAGAAAGGTCTCCTGATTGATTTCGCCTGCAAAAAATGCTTTTTTCAGCGCAGCGGTACTTTTAGCTAAATTGCTCATAATGCTTAGTTTTTAAATAGTAAAAAAGGTACGGTTAACGAAAGGCCAATGACAAGCTGTTTCCACTGGGAAGTGTCTTTGTCAGTGATGAGTTCGCGTTTTAAATCTTTGTAGGTGGTGGTGAGCTCGATGTTGAGCAATTTCTTTGTTCCAGTCGAATTTAAACCCAGGACGAAACCAGCGCCGAGATCGTAAATTTCTTTTTTCGTATTACGAAAGTCTGCTAGCGCGAATACGTGCCAACCTAGATTCATGTTTTCGCCAAAAAAGCGGTAATAGCTGATGGGTACTTGCCAGGTTTTATAAGGCGTGATCGGATCGGTATAGACATTGTATTCATCAGTCACTTTACGCTCAGCAGTGCCAATAACCGTGCTTGTTTGGGTAAATTTGGAGGTACTGAAATCGGCTAAGTCATTGGTATTTTTAAAAGTTAAACCAATGGTGAATAACCCTGCCCTGCGCACAGGTTTGAGTAGACTATAGTGATTCCACTGTAGTCCTGCGGTTAACCCATCAAAAGGGACTTTGCTTAGTGCCTGATCGAAAGGTAAGCTGACATAATATGTTCGGTAAGCGGCCCTGTTCCAGCTAACGCTGCCGCTCAACCAGCTGATGTGAAGGCCTTCTACGGGTAAGGCCATCTCTAGGGTAAGTTGTTTTTGGGTATATTCTTCCCGAATGGCCCGTTCAGTAAGCTGGGCATAACTAGATGCGGTACTTCCGCTACTTCGCAGGCCATAAAGATCCAATAGCAAGGTGACGCTATCAGCGCGCTCAGTAGTGTCTTTAATGTCTATGGTACTAACAAAATGTATTTCTCTATCGCTTCTTAGGCTATTGGTGAGCATGCTTACCGTATCTTTATTCTTGCTGATTTGCTCGCGTAATGTGGCTAATTCTTCAGCGCATTTGAGTTTTAATGCGTCCGTTTTAGCATCATCTAAATGCTGAAGGGTGGTATTTACTTTGGTCTCTTGCAGCGTAATTTCAATGCGTTTTTCTTTAATTTTCAGCTCATCACGTTGGATTTTTTCTGGAAGCAAGGTAATGGCATTGAGCGCTTTTGCGATTTTAGCATCACGCTCTGCGTTCAGCGCCCTTTGTTTTTCGAGCAGTACGCCCGTCATGGTATAGCCAACTTTTGGGTGATTGGTGCGCCAATGGATTTTAATGCCAATATCAGTTCCGGTGTTGAGCTTGCCCCCTGAAAACAGTTCTGATACGTTATCGCCGGCCACACTGCCCGCGGCATTGAAGCCGATAGCAAAATGCTGTCTTTGCTTTTTATGTTCGGGGTCGTTTCCTCTGCTTTTTGGAAAGAAGTAATTTCCTGATAGGCTGAACTTTCCATCAGTTGGCACTAGGGTAACGTTATTAGACAAACTAGCGAGTTCCTCGCTACCGGTGGCCATTTTGGCAAAGGCAATTCGGGCGATGGAATCGATTGTTCTACCGCTAACCATGCCTTTTTGAGGAATACCGGTAACGGGTGGGGCTTTAGGATTTTGGGCGAAGCCTGGAATGGACAGGGCTAGCGCCAGCATAGCGAGGCTAATTTTTTTCATTTTGGAGCGTTTGTTTGGATAAATAAAGCTATTAGGAATAATTGGATTTATAAATGCTAAGAAGTGGGTATTTTTTCAGGATACATTAAACGTCTTTATAGCAATTACTTAGCACCTGTTTTTATTGCAGCTGGATGTCAGACAATATTGAATCCATCAGCAGTACTTTGTTATGGCATTTATCGAAATAGCGTCACTGAGTTCAGACCTCGATTTGATCAATTAATTTACCATTGGCTGTACTTTTCTCTCATCTACGCTTAATTCGTTAGTACTTGGTTTGGTTACCAGAACCCGATCTTAAGCGGACCGTTTATTTTGCAGCGTCCTTAGCTGAGGGTAATAACTGCTAGGCTGCTAGAAATCGATTACTAAAAAGCTCATCAGGCTCCCCTGTTGAGCGAGGTTGGTTTTGAATTTATTATTTTTTCAACGAAAGCTTCTACCCTTTTAAATTCCGCGCAAAAGCTATATTTTAGCAAAACTAACGCTCGAAAAAGATTACCCTTTAGATTTGTTAATCTGCTGTGCAGCTGTACTGCATAGCTGGAGCGTTAATTTGTATGTTCTTTGAATGCCCGCTTAAGATTTTGATTTCCCAACTGTTGCATTTTTGTGCAAAAATCGGTTGGAAGCTGAGCCCCAGGGTTTAGCTAAACGTCTGTATAGTCATTCATAAGTTTTGCGCTTATAGAAATACGGATGATTTAAATACGATGATTTTTCAAGCCGATTAGCCGCAATGCCGATTTGCCCGAAATCATTTTTTTATTTTAATAAATACGTTTTGAATCATGATGATTTTTTTAATTTATTTTTATTGAAATGATATGTGATATGATATTAAACTGTATTCATAAACAAAGAAAACAATAGCGGGTGTTCAAGGATTTTTGACACACCAAATGAACATTTTACCAGCGCAGCGCGAGTCTATCCGCAACCATTTCTTCCAAATGCAAGATAAGCAAGATTTGCTTGCACTGCTCAATGAGGCAAAGGTACTTTTGTTTGGGCAAAAGGCGCAGGAAATACATTTTCGCCAGCTTAACTTTTATCTTCTTGAGGATTCCAAGGCAAAAAGTTACCGGCGTTTTGAGATCAAAAAGAAGACTGGTGGCAAGCGGGTGATTTATGCACCCACTCAAGGGCTCAAGGTGATTCAACGCTGTTTAGCTTTTATTTTTGGTGAAGTTTACCCGGTTAGTGATTTTGCGACTGGTTTCGTGAGCGGAAGGTCTGTGGTGGATAATGCGCGCTTTCACCTACAGCAGCACTACGTATTTAACCTGGATTTAAAGGATTTCTTTCCTGGGATCGATCAGGCGAGAATTTGGGGAAGGCTTCAACAGGCACCTTTTTCGTTTAACAAGGCAACCGGACGTTTGGCTTTGTCTAATGTACTGGCTAAACTTTGCTGTTTTGAGTTGGAAGTGGAGCGGGTGGATGAATTGGGAAACTTGGTTAGGGTGATGCGAAATGTACTCCCGCAAGGGGCGCCCACCTCTCCTGTGCTTTCAAACCTAATCTGTGAGCGGCTGGATAGACGTTTAGCTGGCGTTGCGAAACGGTTTGGTGCACGCTACAGCCGTTATGCAGATGACATTAGCTTTAGTTCGTTGCATAATTTGTATCAAAAAGACAGTAAGTTTATTCTGGAGGTCGAGCGGGTTATTCAGGATCAAAACTTTTTGATTAATACTAAAAAGACGCGCTTACAGGGAGACGGTTATCGTCAGGAAGTAACGGGATTGCTTGTGAATGAAAAAATTAATGTGCGAAGATCTTACATCAAGTCGCTGCGCAAGTGGCTTTATTTATGGGAACAATATGGCCTTGATAAAGCCAGTGGGCTATTTAAAATGCAATATCTATCGGATAAGGGTGCTATCAAAGTCAGTGCGCCGGAAATGGAAAGGGTATTGAAGGGAAAACTGGATTATCTAGCGATGGTGAAGGGAAGCCATGATGGAACCTATCAAAAGCTGATGGCGCGTTTTCTCGCGCTCGCGCCAAGGCAGAATGCGATTACCGCGATACTGGATATCTGGGAGCGTGAAGGTATTGAACAGGCAATGAAGAAATATTATGAGCAAACCGCATAGTTTAAAAAAGACACGTGTAGATTTCATCAGTGATTTGCTTCAATCCAGGAAATTGGGTGCAGGCGAAAAGGAAAGGGTTTTTAGCCTAGTGGCCAGGGAAATTGACTTTATGGAAAGTAAGGGAGATTTTATCATCTCAGAAATTGAGGCCATTAAGGCACAGTTGGATGTAGTTGTTCCAGAGCAAATTGTTTCCACGGTTGCCAAGGAAGAGAAAGTTGACTTACCTGAATTAGTGATCGAGAATTATAAGAATCCTGAAAATAACGGTAACTTTTTAAAAGAACTTAATCAAGATCCAGTGCTAAAAAGTTTAACACATAACACGGATACCAACCAATTGTTAAGCATTAATGATGCCTTAGGTTTAAGCCAGTATGACTTTGAAACGCACTTGAAGGAGATTCGTAGGCGGTACCAGGTTTTGGCAAATAAATATTTTTATAAGTTATCAAAAGGTTTATGGGATAAAGTCTTTCAATATATTCATGGGCATAAAACTTGGTCAGAGGATAAAATCAAAACAAGTTGGAGCAGTCCAGACCTTTTAAAGTGGGCAAAAGAGCATCCCGGATGTTCGCCCAATCCGACCATAGATGTGAGCACAGAAATGTTTAAATTTCCACTAATCACCACAAAAAATGGAGATCCGATTAACACAATGCCAGCACTTGTATTGTTCTTTAAAGCGCAAGTGACCGTTCGTTTCGACAACAACCTCTATGATTTAGTGGATGGCTGGAATATTCATTTTGCTGGTAGGGTTAAATTCAATCTTGATAAGCTTAAGAGCAAGATAGAATTTTTCACTGATGTGGAAAAATTGCACCAGGCTTATAGGCATCTGATACAGTTGTGTATAGATTGCCACCCAAATGAGCTACCAGATATTGTTTTAGGTGTAGAAATGAGCGAGGAAAAGAAAGTTGTTTTTTCCATCTGGCAGACAAATGCTGTTTGCAAACGTACAAAAGAAGATCTGTTAACTCGTTATGGAGCGACTTTTACAGGCCTGATCAAAAATCAGCTCAATGGCCTTTGTGACTGGACATTAGATGCTGATTTTGGGGATGGTGATTATTCGAGCATTTCGATATGGCCCAGAAAAGCAGAAAGTAGACCTATAGAAAAAATGATTGGTCTGCGTTATAATTTAATATTTAGTTAGTTTATGGTTTATTTGATTGATGACAAGCGGGAGCGGCAGCAAAAGCTCGGCTGGACGCAGGAGAAATTAGCTGGCTTTAAAGATGTGTTAACCCCAATTTATGACAATGCCGAACTTGAATTGCACAAAGGTGAGTTATTTAATGAGGGAAACGCCATATTGTTTCATGAATCTTTTTTTGATAATCCGCTAAATAAAAAAAATGATGAAGCGGATGAGATTGGTCAGCGACTTGCGGAATTTTCGGAAAAAAGGTCTTTTCCAATTGTCAGGTTTAGTGGATCGATGGGTTCGCGGCGAATTAGAGATTTACTTGCGACAATGCCTTTCGCTACCCTTTATCAACATTTGCTGATATTTCTAGAATTCTACCGTGCTACTCATGAAGTATCGTTTAAGAAGCTTGTTTTTGGAAGTAACGACCAGGCTGAAGAAATTTTGCAACATAAAGCTGAGATTTACAGGTCACTTTTTGATAAACAGGATACCGATAGTTTCAAACTAAATGCAAAAATTAATCAAAGTTTGAAACAATTAGAATTGATTACGAAATCGCAACTAGTGGTCACGGGTATCACAAATGCATGCTTTAAACGACAATTGGAGGAGCTTTAAAATGGGCATTATTTTTACCTTACCTGATTCACTTATAGCTCAGGCTGATTTCAAAGAATATTTGTTCGTTGAAATTGAAGAGGTCGACCATCAGCATTTAGATCAATGGATGGATAAAATGATAAAACGTCTTGACAAGGATGCGGTTAACATTTTTCTACCCTTAGTCTTTGGGAGTACCGGAACAGATCTCTTGGGTTTAAGGCTTGCGATGCATATTCGCTGCACATCCAGTCCTTTCCAGTGCGCTAATATATTTATCTACGGAACCGAATCTTTAAATAAAATTAGGGAACATGAATTTGCATGCCTATTCCAAACAGCGGGTACCGCTTTAATTGATTATAATTTTCACACGCTTAAAAAATTTGCGCAGCAGGTTTCACCCACTATTTCAAGGGATCAGCTGGCGATGGTTATGGGAAAAATACATCTGGAAGTTCCAAAAAATTATTATGATAGCCATAGTATTGCCAACATCTGGGGTATGCATCGTTTGTTGGAATTGGCGCAAATAGCGCCTTCTTCAGTAGCCTCATTGAACTCAAAAAAAAATCAGCTGTACAATATTTACTTTAAATGGTTACTGGTTAAAAATTCAGACAGCAAAATAATTAATGATGAAGTTGTGGAGGTGAAAAAGCAGTATGCCCAGCGTCTGTCGGGCTTAAAAATTATTAGAAAGATAGATTTGAAATGAAGCCCAGGATATTATTAATCGATGATGAAGCCAATCAAGGTTGGAAGGAAACCGTGGAGAAAGTTTTCTTTAATGGAGATGAAATTGATGCTGCCATCACCAAGGAAGAGGCGGTAGCGGCATTAGATAGAACACATTATGACCTAATTTTTTTAGACCTGCGTTTTGGGGAAAACGACCATCAGGTGAAGCACTTAGAAAAGTTCCAGGGTTATGAAATTCTAACTTCAGAAATCCGTGGTGGTTTCGACAAAGTGAATTTTACCACACCAGTCATTTTATTTACGGCCTCGAATAAAATCTGGAACATCCATGGGATGCTCGAGGCGGGCGCTGATGATTTTTACATCAAGGAACACCCTGATCAGGCCACGGACATAGAATTTTCAAGACAAAACTTCATCCGGTTAACGAAGCAAATCCCAAGTTTGATTGCTTTAGGTGTTAAGCGGCAGCAGTTACTCACGCAGGTTAACGAAATTATAGCGCTAATTGCCACTGAGATTTACAATCAGAACATCCGCGAACGTATTGCTCAAAAACTAAAAATTGGCTTTACGACCCTTTTTCATCGCCACTCCGCTTTTGAGCAGCAGCAGTTTGCCTTCAGCCAGGAGCTTATGGCTTACATTTGTTTTTGGTCCATCCTCGAAGAGATTACCAAAGATGGTTTCCAGGACAATTGGATAAAGTCTGGTGCAAATGAAGGGGAAATGGCCGGTGGAAATTGGCGTTTAAGAAATGGCGAGCCCTTTATTGAAAACTTAACTTACACCAATTCGGGTGTTCTCACTGGCCACTATCAGATAGAGCTGATCTATGATGCGGGTGCTTATAAAAAGCAGCAGCGGTTTTTAGCCTTGAATGATCCAGAGTTAGGGCATTATCAAAAGAAAATCGGCCTACCTTTGCAGGTCTATGCACAAGTGATACTGGGCAAAAATTGGTCAGCATCCAAAGCGAAAACCAAATTTCATCCCCTTGTGCAATTCCGAAATCAGGTCGATTTTATCCACAGTTCAGTCGGCGCTATCTTTAATAAAAATTTGAACGATGTGCAGGATAAAACTAATGCTTTCAATCACTGCGTCAAAATGCTGGATTTTATTAAGGAGTTATTGGCTTCTCCCTGGACGAGCTGATGTTTTTTATTTAAATTTCTAAACGACAAATCTTAGCTATGGCTACTAATAAACATGCACAGATCCGTTACCTTGCCCTAAATGATTGTTTTTGCAATTTGGGCCGCCGTTATTTTATGGAAGATTTGGTGGAGGCTTGTTCGAAAGCCATCACCGAGTATAGTGGTGGGGCGCTTGAAGTGAAACGGCGACAGGTATTTGAGGATATTAACTTTATGGAAAGTGAGCGCGGTTACAAGGCGGAGATCAGTAGACATAAGCACGGCAAACGCGTGTATTACCGCTACAAAGATCCAAAGTTTAGTTTAATGAACCGCTTGCTAAATGCCTCGGAGATGGACCGGATTAAAGAAGTGCTTATTACCTTATCGCGTTTCAAGGGCATGCCGCAGTTTGAATGGATTGATGATATTTCCAGCCGACTGCATAGCATCAGTGGCCAGGATGAAGTAAAAATTATCGACTTTGCACAGAACCAGTTTTTAAAGGGGCTTAATTTTATAACGCCAATTTTTAATGCTGCTTTTTACAAAAGAGCTCTGGCAATAGAATACCAAAAGTTCAATGAAACAAAACCATTCACACTCATCGTCCACCCCTATTACCTCAAGCAATATAATTTGCGCTGGTTTATGTTTGGTAAAGATGAGAAGAGTCCTAAGCTAGTTAATTTTGCCTTGGACCGAATAATCAGCATCGAGGAGCAGGCTATCGCTTATCAGGAAAATACCGAAATCGATTTCGGTGAATATTTTGAAGACATTGTCGGGGTGACCGTGCTGGATAAACCGGTCGAGAAAATACGGCTTAGAATCGCGCCAAACTTGTGGCCTTACATTGAAACCAAGCCCATCCATGAATCGCAAAAGCGCTTAAAGCAAGTTAAGGAACACATTGAAGTAGAGCTGAATCTGATTGTAAACTATGAGCTGACCTCCCAATTGCTTGCTCACGGTCCGGGTATTCAGGTACTGGCGCCGGCTTCGCTAGCCGAAGAGATGAAAGCAAAGATTTCGCAGATGTTGGCGCTATATGAACCGAAAGACTAGGCCTCAGCTCACCTAGCGCAAACGAACAAGTATCTCGCTAATTTCTCCGGCTTCGAGTAAGGATAACTGCTCGAGGCTATCCCGGTGGCATTTCCTGAATTTCTGCCCACTGCCACAAAAGCAGTCTGCGGACCTGGAGGGTTTAATGCCATGGGCAAGGATTGATAAGCCTTTGAAAATAAGCTTATCATCGCCCGTTCGAAACACCTCGCGAAAAAACTCCAGCCAGCCTAAAGTGCTGTGGGCCCGTTCCTGCAGAAAATAGCCATTTAGCCGCCTGAAGGTTTGACTAAAAAAAAAGGGCAAAACTTCCTCCTGGATGAAACGGCTTAAGCTGATGCCTTTCCTGCAGCTGATAAGTTCTTCTGGGAGCGTTTTCAGGCAGCAGTGTCCACCGGTTTCATAGATATGCCAATCATAGTTTTTTGGGATCCTGCCGCCGGTTTCAAATACCTTAGGAAAACTCTTAGGAAAATCTGTGCTGGCCTGGATGCGGATTTGATAGCCATCAAGCGCGTGCCCTTGCGCATCTTGCAGCGTGATTGTTCCGCTTAGCTCCGGAACGCCATCTAGCGAGGATAGCTGGAGTCCCGGAAAAGCGTCCAGGCAGGCGGGCGCCTGCGCGATGAAATTTTGATAGCCTTGCATATTAACAGTCTACATAGGGTTTAGCGCTTCCGATGCCTGCGATGAGCACAGCGTTTGCGGCATTGGATTCATTTTTATCCTCACCCAAGGGAAAGCGTTCACCCAGGTGTTTTCGGTACAGCTGACTCGCTTTTCGCTCATTAGGTTCTTTAAGCGCTTTTTCAGCATCCTGGATAAAAGATTCCAGGTTATCCATGAAATTTTTCTTACGTTCCGGGCTGTAGTTTTCGAAAAGGTCATCAAAAGGAACCGCAGGAACCATGCAGCTGAAATGCGCTGATAAGGCTTTCTTGATTTCTTTCAGTACATCAATTAGTGCAATGTCTTCGCGGTCATTGAGCACGATTTTATCCAGAGCATTCACAGCCAAAACCGTCATAGCAAGCCCACTTGGCATTTTGTTACGCTTATAATCGCACCAGGCCTTAAGGTCTTTAACGATGCGCACGAGCATGCCAGCGGCATCTTTTTTACCGTTAAACCATTTAACAACTGCCTTTGGGTCGCTATCCTCCCAGCCTTGGTTTTTCACCGCAATACGGTACTGCTGTCCATCAATTTTATAGTACACTGGAAAATCGATTTCATAATCGCCGGCAAAGGTCTTGCGGATGCATTTTTTGCGGTGCTCGGGTGAAGTTACGGTATAGCCGTTTACCGCATCCCAAACCCAGCCTTGTAGGGTGGTCGCGCTAACATCTGGACTGCGGAAGAAGTAAATACCGTCATCTAAATCGCAGATGTCGTCTTTGGTGCGAATCGCGGAACCCATTTTGTAGGAACCTTGGATAAAAAACTTGGGCAGGTATTCGGGGTGGTTTTCTTTAAAGTATTTACGAATACGTGCACGCAAGGCATCACGCGAGGTGATCATGCGTGATTTTTTTGAATTGGAAAGGGCCAGTTCATCCTGAAACTGCCCAAAAAGGTGGTTTAAGTTTGCCATAATATTAATTGATATTTAAGAATTTAAGAATTTGGTGTAAGTGGTTTTTAGAGAGTTCATCGCCTATGGCTTCCATACGCTGTAGGGACTTTTTGTCAGAAGCATTCAGCTCGATGGGGTCGCCAGCGAGGTCTTGTTGGATACGCAAATAATCGAAACTGAGTTCCTTTTTGGCTAGCGCACGGTTTAAAAAGGCGATGTATTGCTCGGTAATTTGTGCCTGGGTGTCCAGTACGATGTCTACGATACGGGGATTGGGAAATAACCAGTAAAAGATGGATTTTGGCCGCCAGCTTCGCTTGATAATCTGCTTGCCTTTTCCTGTACCGAGTGAAAGCAGGCTAACCTCCGACAGGTCGTAGCCCAGTTTATCGGTGGCCTCAAAAAGGCCAATCAGCGCTGGGTTATTGGCAAATAAGCCGCCATCAATCATGTTCACGTTCTGTCCTGAGCCATATTCATTTTTAAAGCTGAAGCTATGGGGCGGAAAGTAGATGGGCGCTGATGCACTGGCCATGGCCACATCGTGTGCAGGTAGCTTATAGTCGCGGGTATAATCCGCATGGTGTTTGGTCTTGAGTACGTTGATGGCCCCATCATTGCCATTAAAGGAAGGGATGCAGACTTTGGTCTTGAGGTCTTTAAGTAAGGGCACCTCGCCCCCATTGGCCTGAGTGTAGATTTCTTTAAGGGTTTTGAGCAGTTTTTTATTGCTGTATATCGCCGAAAAGAATGCCCGGGATTTACTGGGTAAACATTTCAAGATGAACCTTGGAAAAATGGCTTTTGCATTTTTCTTATAGAATTCCACGAGCTCAGCTGAAGGGATGCCCAGGGCAATAGCGATGGCTAATATCGCGCCAGTAGAGGTGCCGCAGATTAAGTCAAAATGTTCATATAGCTTTTTGCCAGGTGCCTTTTCCTGGAGCTCGTATTCCAGGTCGGCTAATACCTTGGCTGGAATTATCCCTCTGATGCCGCCGCCATCAATGGATAATATCCTAAATTTCTTTTTTGTTTCCATGTGTGTTGCTTTCATGGAACAAATATTATCGCTACCTGTGCAGTCTATCTGCACAGATTATTTTACGGAATTTTTTCGCTTTAATTTGCATTTTTTGATAGCAAAAAAAAACGTTTGTGTTGGCAAACACATAGGGATAAAAGGTTTCCGGGCGCATAGCAAACCTGTTGTCTTTACTATGCTCGGCTTAGCTGTGGAGCGAATTGGCGCTGCTGCTATCGATAAAAAGAATTAGTGATACTGCTGAGCCACTTGATCTGCTTCTGCCCTTAACCTTTCATATTCGGCTTGGAATAAAGCAGGTTTTACGCTCTCAAAGGTTGGACCGGTATAAATAACTTGAAACTTTTCCTTATCATATGTGCTGGTGCGCGCATCTTCCATGCGCTTGAATTCGTTTGTCCATGCCCTTAGATGCGTTTCAAGTAGATCGAAATTAGCTTGCATTTGATTGGAAATAAGTTTTCTTTGAGCAGTTATGAGTTTAATGAGATTGAGATCCAATTGGTAGAGTTCTGATGCAAACTGATAACTATAACCAGCCTCTGTGTAATGCTGGTAGGCGAGTTTGCTTTCTGCAAAATAATCCAATAATGGCTTGAAAAGCATCGATATTGTATCTGTAGCGTAACTTGAAAGGCTGCGATTTTGCTTAGCGTTCCTAAGTTGAGTTGGTATTGCCTTTGCAAGTTGATATTCATTTCTATTAGGTTTTTTCCCAGCAGGTGTCTGGTTTGCTTTGCGCTCAGCGGGTTCTGCTTTTATGGAATCTCTATCTATCCAGCGTTGGATCATCTCCCTGGTTCCGATCTTTGGTCCCCCACTGTATAGGAGCAGCAACTTTGCATGCAGCAGTATTAACGCGTCCAGCTGTTTTTGGGTGATTTGTTTTTTCGCCAATTGCAGCGCTAGGGCTGGTTTGGAAGTGGTTAGGGAGTAAGGATTATAGGCATCGGAATTGTAAAATTGCGCTTCAAATGTCTGTTTTAGCTCGACTGGTATGCCTTGATAAAAATTGGAGCCAAAGTCACTGTCTGGAATTCTCGCTTTACCTCCAGCGCTCGAGGAGCGGTAGATCAATTTAAGGTAATGCTTAATCGAGTCGGCGCTCGGGATATAGCCTTCACCCTTTATCATTCGAATAGAACTGAAGAGTTGCGAAATAAAACTAGCAGAAGGGCTCAGGTCTAAGCCGGGGTAGCGAGTCACTGCTGGAGCTTGATAGGACTTGATCTGCAGATTATAGTTTAAGGCCTGGAGGTTGTAAAATGCTTCAAAACTGGTCTTGCTGGCTACAGATCTTCGCAATTGCGATACGACAGAATCTGCTGTATTGGCGTTTTGAAAATTTGGGTCTGCATTTGCTATTTTCACCGCTAAATTATTATGGTATGCGGCCAGATCTTCATGCTGGCTAATTAGGAGTGGTTTGAATAGTATAAAAGCAATCGCAATGAGACTGAGCAAAAGCAAATGCACCGTCCAGCGCTTTTGCTGAATTTTCTTAGTTAATCTCGACCGGGTTAATTCATCATCAATTAGTCCACTTTGATGATAGACCATTAGGCTAGAGATGGCGGTTTTAGCTTTTGCAGGATCACTGGATTGTGCATGGAGTTCGAATAATCTAATTTTACGCTCCATTCCAGCCAGGCTATCTTCGCCATTTCCCACAAGAATAGTGCGCGCTAATAGCGATTCTATTCCCAGTAGTACGGGTTCTTTAAGCGATTTATCAACTAAAGATGTTAGTCTTTGACGCAGTTGAAATGGAATTTGTGCGCACTTTAACCAAGGCAAAGGGCTGATAAGCATTAAGTTTTCGAAATTTACCAAGGCATTGACGCCCGCAGCTTTTTCGATCGCTAGTCCAATAGCGATGGTGACCTCCCAGTTTGGAGTGGGATAAAGTGTTGTGCTATATGCCCATTGCAATAGCACGCCTTGTCTAGCTGCCGGAATAGCTGGCTGATTAAAAAAATTGATGAGGTCATCTTCATCGATGGCCTCAATTTCCTTTATAAAAAGTGGATTCGGTCTAGCCGGTAATTGCTCATGACGATAACGCTCAGCACTGGAGAAATCCGGGTTATTCATTTTTAAATAATTACAAGCTTCACTCCAACCCGATGGACTTGATGGAAACAGGGCGAAAAAAGGTGATAGTGCTTGTTCAACAAAGGAATGCTCCAGAAATGGATTGGGAGTTAAAATGACCCTTTTAGCCCAGCTTTCCATGGCCGGTTCTACCCACGCTTTAAGCTGACCAGATTGGTAGTCAATTAAATGACTCCCGTCCGAAAAAATCACTACATCATGTTCTGGGAAGATAATTGACAGCTCTTTTAAACTTATCCCACTTTCGTAACCGGCGCTCTGGCAATAACGCAAATCATCCCGGAAATAGAACATATTCAGTTCCACCCCTTCCCGATCAAAAAAATCGATCAGGGTTTTATATAGGAAGCTTTGTTGGTCATAGAAATTAAAGTCTATCAAAAAAAGGTATTTATTGCGATTTAAGTTTTGTCGATAGACAATCGAGGTGAATCCGCAGGTCTTTAAGCTTTTCTTTATTGACGCCCCGATGTCGATGTGCTTTTGTTTGCTTTCTTTTCTATGCTTTAAATCCCTAGCCCATAGAAAAGTTTGGTTGCTGGTTTTGATTAATCCGTCCTGGTTGGGTAGCAGCAGAAAATGCGGGGGTTTTGTATTTCTGGATATTTTCGTTTTTCTGCTGCCCAGCCATAGAACTGAGACATAGGCGAGCAGGCTGAAACCTAGAAAGGTGATTAATGTAAGGTAATTGATTTGGCTGTTGCTGCCTTCTTGAGCGAGCAGGTAAGGTTCCTTTGCTACATTTTGGCGGTAAGTTAATTCAGGGGATACATTTTTATCCGAATCAGTCCTTTTACCCGCTGCAGTTTTAGTTGCCGAACCTCCGGTTTCGACAACGGCTTTTTGAGTGTAAAAGTAAAGCAGCGCGATTAAGCTACTGTACACCAGCAGAACAGCAATGACAGTTTTCCAGCTTGTTTTTTTTGCGGTCTCAGTGGTCTGGTGCGCGATTGGTGAGGATTGTGCGCTCAGCTGCTGATTAAACAAATGGAAAAAATCGGAACTCACCCGGTAGAATTTCTCTTGTTCACTTTGGTTCTTGATGATAACTGGGCAGATCAGCTGGCAGACTTCATCAAGGCTCGAAGGGATGAGCCGCGAACGATTTTCGAGGTTTTCAACAGGGATCCCACTGGGCAAGAAATGGCTAATTATATTTAAACATTGTTGGTGACTGGCGATGCCAATAGCAAGCTTATGCTCCTGGAGGTGCAGGAGGAATTCCACCAAGGGGAACGGCACATATGTTATCGATTTTCGCAAATATGGATTTTTCTAGAATAGCGTTTTGATTTCTTTTAGGTCCTCGGTTGTTTTAGCGAGTATTCCGTAACTGGCGTCCTGGATATCAGGCGAGATGTCGCTGAACTGGATGCCTTTTGAAAAATAGGGCTGCAAGTAGAGCATCCAGTTAATCAGCTCCGCAGTAGATGGTTCTTTTTTGGAAATTTTCGCCTTTATCTTATTGAAGATACTGATGTAATTGGTAATCAATTGCTCGTCAATTCCCTGGGCAGTAGAGGCCCTGTGATCGATGAGCTTGGCAAGTAAGACCTGCTTTAAAAACTCATCACTAGGTGGCTCGATGTGAAAGAAAACGCAGCGCCTTAAAAAGGCATCAGGTAGTCCTTTTTCAGAGTTGCTGGTGATGATGATAAATATATCGCCAGTACCTTTTTTGTAGGTTTGGTTGTGATCTTCTTTAAGGGTGAATTCAAAGCGGTCAAGCTCATTTAACAGGTCATTGGTAAAATCCCTGGGTGCTTTATCTACTTCATCGATTAAGACCACCGTACTCATCGGTTCACCTAGTTTTTCAATTACTTGCGAACTCAGGTACTTGCTAATCTCTGACATGGATTGATAGTCACTTCGGTAGTGCCCTGCAGAAAGCATGATCGCCTGTCCCAGGGCATTGAGCTGAATGAAGTCTGCGATTTTGATTTTATCCACTGGACTGCGTTCCAAATTCTTAATGTTTGAACGGTGAAAGTGTCCGAGCGCGTCATAGTTGTAGAGTAAGTCAGTAAAAACTGAGGTCGTCTTGGTATTAAATTTTAAAGGGAAAGGCAGAAAGCGCTTCTCAAAAGTTGCAGACAGGTCCTGGGCGAGTTTATAGGCCAACATTGTTTTGCCTGTACCAGGCTTGCCGGTGATGAGCAGGGGGAGCTTTAAAAACATGGCGACCCGAACTGCATTGTTAAGTTCAGGGCTGATCAGGTACTTTCCAGTTTGGGCCTGTTGGGCATTAATACCAACTGAAAGATCTGTGAAATCGAAGTGTTCTAGATTACTCATGGGTGTAGTTTTGTGGTGTTGGCGTTAAATTCATCTATAATTTGAATGAAGGCGCCTTCGATGTCCGTTGTATTTTTTAATGCCAGAATAGACTTTCTGCGCGGCTCATCAACAAGCAATGCGCCGCCATTAATCACATCTATCCAGCCTTGCAAATCCTTATCTGGAGGCCGCTGTAAGGGCTGACCTTGGTTAAGCGGCCAAAGGTGATAGTCCGAAGGGGCGCATTTCTTTAGGGCAGACATTATCAGTCTGTTGTTGATTATAGGAATGCGAAGCATCCAGCTGCTAAAGTTTGGGGCAAACTGCTGCTTTACAATACCTTTGAGGATTGATGAGGCCGCTGATGAATCGGTCGTCAGGCACCAAAAGAAAAATACTTTGGACTGCAGTCTGTCCTCCTTGACCGCTAATGCGAGGGTAAAATCGCGGAGTAGCGCAAAAAGCTTGTGCTGATCCTCATTTTGTTCAGGAAGAGTTACATTCAAAATATGAATATTACATTTATTCCTGTTGAAAGCGCTAATGAGATCCTCGGTTAAGTCTAGCTGGGTGTTTTGCGAGAGTGCAGCAAGTTCGCTTGCGCTGCCGATGTATAGTTTTTTTAAGTCCGCTAGTATATCGGTAATGGTATGGGTATAGTTTACTTTTAATTTGATGATCCGGTCGACCGCCTTTCTGGGATTACTCGGATAAAAGCTTTCACCAGTATTTCTCGCAATTTGTTCGTAAATCAGTTTTCTAGCTAAGCCGACCGGTGAATGCATACTTTTTCCCACAATGAGCAAGTGATTGATTTTTAATTGCTGGGATTGACTATAGTTTTCGAAGGTTTTATAATGGGCAGAAAAGTGGACACGGTCACAAGTATAGGCCTCATCGTGTACCTGGGCCAGTTTCTCGGTTTGCTGGATTTCAGGCTGTGTTGTTGTAAAATGTGCAGCACGGGCCAGCGCCCAATCTTCGTTTATTTGCGGGCTAATAGCCAAGACATGGCCCAAATCGCTGAGCTGGGCCATTAGTGCAGCAATTGGAATCACCCAACCACCGATGTCCATGTCTTTATCGCGAGTTTTCGAGAGCACGCCAATACATTTTCCGGTTCGAGAGCTAATGACTGGCGAGCCACTCATTCCAGGTACGAGCTGTACATTTTTGACTTTGCAAAATCCGAATGGATAGCTTTCAGGGTTTGCCGGTGCGATTGGCGCTTCGTAAATACCAGAAAATCCCTCAATCATTTCTCCAATATTCATCGAAAAACCCGTACCAAGTATGCCTGTTTCAGACTGTAGTGGATCAGCCTGTGAAGCGGGTAAGACATGGGCTTTTGATTGATATCCACTAGCAACTTCCAAGATGCAATAATCCTGAAAGCTGTCTCTGGAGATGGCTAAGATGGTCATCTCGATATTTATATTAGAACCGAAGGGAAGCATGTTAATCCGATCTCCAACATTTTTATCTGCTGCAATCACGTGGGCGCAAGTAAAGGCAATGGTTGGAGAAACAAAAAAAGCGGTGCCTTGCTTACCATTGAAAATCTTTGCACAGCAATTTTGTAAGAGCGTGAAATAAGCCTGGCTCATTTTTTATTCCTTTTTACTCCACTCCAATGTAATTTTCAAGTTCGCCTTGCCTTCACCATTGCAGAGCAGGGCCAATAACTTACCTGATTTTAAGGAAATCTCCACGCCGAATTCTACGGCAAACTTATCTGGACTGACTGACTTGAGTGCTTCCACAAAGGTTTCGCTGATGCCTTTGATGGACTCCATTAATTCTTCGGATTTGAAATTTTCGAATCCTGAGATGTCTTCGAGGCCGCCTTGGGCACTCGCTTCGATTAAAAATTCTCGTCCTTGGTTATTAATGGTCAGTATTTCGGTTGATCGATTCATAAAGAGCGTTGAGTATGTAGCGGTTAATGAGAAGTTTGGTTAAAAAAAGGAATGCGTTTAGTAATTATTTTTCTGATGAGCTCCCTTTGCTTTACAAACTATCTTCTAATGAAATCGGCTGTAACGATCACTTCATTGCCAGCTCGCTTATCAAGGGGCGGGCGTTAAAATGTCAATGGGAACTGGTCGAAAAATATTACTGCAACTAAAGTTAAGCGATAAGCACCTGCTAATCAATACTTAATATTAAGTATTTTTCACGCAAACTAATCTTTTCGCACGGAGCATTCTTGTGCAAATAAAAAGAATGCGTTCAAGATTTAGGATCCCCTTCCGGTCATCGAACGCTTAAAAAAAAGCACTTGCTTGACCCGAATGATGCCTGGAGGAGCTTGTAGCTCTGCAGTTTTGGCCCATGCAAGATTTTATAATCCATTTTGAATGCCATTTAAGAGTGCTGTAAGTTTTGTTTTCAGGTTAGCGCTTACCGCCTGGTGCCCTGCGGGATCCCAAAAGGGAATTTCTGCTGCATGCACCTTTATCTTTTGGCTTTTATCGAAACTCATCACCGTGAAGCTATCTTTATCCTTGCAGATTTGTTCCTGGTTAGGGTAAAGCAGTAGCACATGGTGACAGCCTCTTCGATAAGCATAGGCAGTCATTTGATACATATCGGATTGGCTGATGCCTTTTTTGGGGTCGTCTTTGAAATTTTTACCGCGTAACTTGTATTTGGTGTCAATGATGATGGTAACCTTGCGGTTGGATTTTAAGGTGAGGAAGATGTCGTGTTGCATGTTAAAGATATCACCTTCCGCGAGGTATAGGTCTGACTTCTGGTATTTTACCTCCCAATTCTTGCTGAAGTGGGTTTCCAGGAATCCGGCAATAAAGTCTTCAAAGACGTATTCCATAGGCAATAGCAAACTCCAGTGGCTTTTTTCATCTTGGTGGTGGTCGTAAATTTGTTGCTCGAGCACCATTTTGCACAGCCCAATGACACTTTGGTAGGCGGTGAAAAAAGGATTGATCTGAATCCGGTCGAGCATGCTCGCCTGACAGGGGCAGTCTTCCACCTCGTCCAGGATAAATAGAACGTCTTCCAATGTTTTTCTAGTCTGGGCGAATTTGGACTTTGCCAGCAGCAGCCGACTGACGTATTTGATGACCCGGTTCAGCCGGTTATCGTATTGCAGGGGCTCATGGTCACATTCAAGCATGTGAAAGTTCCCATTTGCTAAACTAGTGGTCATATAACGGTTGAAATTGATGCTACCCTTGGGCATCATCAGCGCTTCCTCCACCTGTTCATATAATGATATGGGCGCGGTGGAGACCACTTCGAATATTTGACCAGCAATCAAATTAATGATCAACTCAGGGAGCTCCACTTCATCTAGATTGCTTAAAGAGACTTCAGCAAAGGGAAATTTCCATTTTCGGCAATAGTCAAACCAGTAAAACAGGTGTTTTAAGATGCTGGATTTATTGAGCTTGGAATCCTTAAACACCTTTGGGTAGATTTCAATATGCTCCCCCTCGCCTTGAATAAAGCCGATGTAATTTCTTGCGCTGGCATGATTTCCGTCAAAGGACAGGAAGCTTTGCCTTTTTCGATAGCTGAGCGCATTGAAATTCGGATCTTTTTCGATCTGGTGTTTCCTGGCGATTTCGAAAAGGTAGGCTTCCAGTTTATCTCTGTCTTTGACTTGGAAGCGAGGGCCAAACTCGTAATTAATCGGCTGCTGACTCATCATCTGTTGGGCTAACCGTTATAAATTCCCATCTAAATTTTTTGGGGTTATACTCTACCGCTTTTCCGGCCTCGGAAAGTATCGCAGTGACCTCCTCTACCCTTGCCGAAAAGTACTCCATCAGCAGCGGGATGATTTTGTGTAGGATAATTTGTTCGAGTGTTTCTGCTTTCATAAAGTAACCATGTCCGATGAGGTAATCAGCGGTTTTCTTTCTAGAGAAGATGGCCTGGTTGAGCCGCTCGAGCAAATCTACCCGGTCTGGATAATTTTCGATTAACAAGCTTGCATCTGGGTAGTAGCCGATAAATTCAAACCTTCTGCGCAAAGCCACATCAATCAGCGAGATGGATTTATCCGCTGTATTCATTGTAGCTACGATGTACAGATTTGGTGGGATGGCGAAGTTTTGCTCACCATTAGGTAAGGTCAGGGCTAATTCATTTTCACCGTCGATACGCTTATCATCTTCCAGCAGGGTAATCAGCTCACCGAAAACTTTGGAAATATTCGCCCGGTTGATTTCATCAATGATGAGTACGTAGTTTTTAAGGCTTGTCTTTTGCTGGCTACTTTCCTGCTTTTCTTTCAAAAGCTTTACTAAAGGCTGGTAATAAACGCCCAGTCCGGAGTTGAATTCACGTTTACCTTCCACGATGGCCTTTAGGGTTTCCACGCTTAGTGAATGGTTATTGGTTTTGTTTTGTTTTTCAAAACGAATGGTGCCATTTTGCACATCGGTAATGTTAAACTCGATACCGGATGCCATGGTGATGGGAATGGCTTGCTCCTGCTCTAATGGAGCAAGGAGTTCAGCAAATACTTCATCAAAGCTTTTAAGGATGCTCCGGTCTTCTTTGCTTGCAAGGTAGTTTTCCTTTGCGCGCTCGACTAGTTTATAAAAAATACCTTTATAGGGTCTAAAGGTGAGTTCTGGGGCATCTACGTTTGGCTTGATGCCGACCATAAAATCTTCATAAGCATAACCCTGATGAAAGGTGACAAATTCGATCTGGCCTTCTTTGCGGAGTTGATCGAATACAATTTTGTTTGCTGCATGCTTGGCTGATTGACCACTTGCAATCCGCACGGCAGCATCAATGCTGGTATAGGTTTTTCCTGTTCCCGGAGGACCATAAAGAATTTGATTTAAGGGATGTTTTGTTTGCATCGTTTGTGCAGGTTCCTCTGGGTTTTCCTGAGTATCATCTTCTTCGTTAGATGCGCCCCATATTAAATCAATATGTTCTTCGTTGCTCACCATGTGATAAGTTTTGCGGTAGCCGCCAATTTTAAGCTCAAAAGGTTTGAAATTTTCCTCCCATTCCACTTCTAGCGTGCGGCCATCGCCTGCATTGGCGGTTACGATACCTAAAGTTTTAATTTTGATGGCTGATTTGCTGCCCGAAACGTAGGCGGACTTAATCGCGACGTTACTGCCCACAGGAATGGCTTTTATTTCTTTGATGAACGTATTGTCATATCCGTTATACCAAATACCCTCTTTGATAAAACCATCCGTCCGGTCTTTTGGATCAGCCTGGTCCCAGTAAGCACCGAGCAGGTAATAATTGGAGGTGGTTTTGTACTCACAGAAAAGCACATCGTAAAGGGATCGCAGGGATATGGTGTCTAATGATATTGTGGCCGGGGCCTGTGCGAAAGCGGCTTTTAGTAACTTAAGGGTAGTATCCTTACGCTTGGCTCCTTTTCCGATGTATTTGAAATTATCCCGGAATTGACTGAGCACGTCGGGATTGATAAATGGCGCTGGAAAAATTTCAAGGTTTTGCGCTGGGTTAAAATATATCTGGATGTCCGCTGATTGTGCCTCAATTTCTTCACTGCTTTTAAGCAGGCTGATGTGTCTAAAGTTTTGTTCTTGTTGATAAATAGCTGACTCTCTGAGGTTCTCTAGTGGGATATCTTTGGTCAGCTCGATTTTAAAGAAAGCTTTGTTACGCGCTGAACGGGAGGTTAATACGGCCAGGGCTTTAGAGATTTTGAAGAAATTTAGGCTTAAAAACCTGGTCAGAGAAATACCGATATTTGCATTAAGAATCTCAAAATACAAGCGGTCTTTTTCATTGACCACTTGCCATTCTTTGGCGCGCCAATACTGTACTTTGTCGCCGCCAATGATGTAGACGTAATCCCCAATCTCGAGATCTCCATACCAGGAAGAACCTTTCGGCGCTTCGTAGTAGCCTTGACTGAGTTGGTTGACATCGTATTTTTGGGAAATTTTCCCGAAGAAGAGCGTATTCATAATTTTAATTTAGCGGTTGAGCGGTTATTTTATTTTTAGTCTTTTGATTTCTGCCAGCAGGTCTTTAGCATCACCATCGGTGGGCAGCTGTTCGACCAGTTCGCCTTTGAATGCTTTGTGTAAGATGGCTTGAGGCAGAGAATCTATTTTTTGTTTTAAGGTTTTGTATTGTGCTTCAATTTTGTCGGCTTTGGCAAACAAACTTTCGATAAGTCGTATGATTTCTTCTTGCTCCTCAAGTGCAGGAATGTCAAGAGAAATCGTTTTAAAATTACTTTTCGATATATTCCTCATGGATAGCTGATTGCCCGAAGCGATAGCTTGAATTTCCTTTCTACCAAGACTGCTTTTTAAAAAATACATTACGTAAAATTTTGTTTGCCAATTTCTAAATAGTACTCTCCATACTTTGTCATTCAGCATTATATCATTGTGAATATCACCAACAATGACCGGCGCACCAACGAGTTCCAAAGTATTCGCTCTCGAGATGAGGAAATCTCCTTTTTTAATAAATAAGCGCTCGTTAATTTTATCGATTTCGACTACGGTTTTCGTTTCAACTTCATCAAAAAACCCCCATGTAACTGCACTTATTTTTACTAAACCAACATTTCCGGCCGTTACAGGAATATTTAAGCAATTAAAACTTTTTCCCGACTCGATATTCTCGATGACATCTGCTAATATACCTTTTGCCGCTTTACTGATACCATTTGCTTCTCGCCATTTTCGGCTTAATTCGCCGGAAATAGCTAAGCTCAATACATCTTGTTTGAACATTTGCAAGAGTTGAGGTATTTTCTTTAAAGCTTTATTTATAACTTCAATTTCAGCGAACAAATTATTCAACTTTGAAACAATCCGTTGCTGCTCAGGCAATGTAGGAAGAGGAAAATATAAGTTTCTAAAATCCGTTTTATTAAATTTTTGTTGCGCTGTTCCGGTGATAATTCTTTTCAACAATTCCTTCCCTTGAGGGGATTCGAGGAAATATTTCAAAAAAAACTTATTGTAAAAGTCATTGACTCTTAACCTAACTCCGTTAGGTCCCAAAGTCATTGGTTTTTCGAACTCTGGCACAACAAAACATAGTCCAGGGTTACCTACGTTAGAGACAAATAAATCTCCAGGCGACAAGGAGCTTTTCTTAAGAAATTTATAGGAACTCTCATCTACAAATTTTAAATCTTTCAAAAACTTGTTATTAAAATCTTTAAGTCGAACTAAAACCGCAAAGCCATCATTATTCATCACCTTAACATTTCCTGCTAACGACTCAAAACTTCCATTTGCCACATAATCGACAATATCCGAGACATCGTCAGATTTTACCGTTAACCAATTCGCTGTGTTTTGTTTTGACATTTAAATTAATTCTTTAATCAAATCAGAAAGTGCTATTTGGATTTTTGTCAATTCGGTCATCGCTTGTTGAGCAACTAATAATGGCTGTCCCAAATGATCAGCTTTTGCCACGATGTCATCTGGCATCAACCCTAAATCAAGACTGTAATTTTTATTTTTAATCATTTCGATGGAAATGCACTGCCACCTACTATTCTTAACTTTTGCTCTAGAAGTAGAATCGACAGTGCCATCATAATTCTGAATACTACCCTCAGCACTAATTCCACCTGTATATGCTAAAATAAAGCCTTCAAAATCCTTCTCCGTCAACGGGGTACGTACGCCGTAATTTGGCATATTGGTCCGCATATCGTAAAACCAAACTTTTTCGGTATTGCCTTCTTCCTTTTTGCCTCGGGTGAAGAATAAAACGTTTGTTTTAACCCCTGCAGCATAGAAAATACCGGTGGGTAATCGAAGGATAGTATGCAGGTTGCATTTTTCCATTAAGTCTTTTCGGATACGTTGTCCATCGCCGTCTTCGAAAAGTACGTTATCGGGTAGTACGACTGCAGCCCTGGCTTTACCGTCTTTTTTTAGTGAACGGTAAATATGCTGCAAGAAATTGAGCTGTTTGTTGCTGCTTACAAAACTTAAGTCATCGCGGGTAGGTTTTTCACCTCCTTTTTTGGTACCGAATGGTGGGTTGGCTAATACGCCATCATAACCTTTTAAGGTCTTGCCTAAATCGGTTAGGGTATCCCCTAGATAAATTCGGCTTTCCATACCGTGTAAACGGGCATTCATCAAAGCCAACCGGTGTGCATCGCCTACCAGTTCTACCCCAGACATGGCCTCCTCTAATTGGAAGGTTCTGGCTTTGCCTTCTAAGGTGTACAGGTAGTCATATTTTTCTCGCAGGTAATGATCCGCTGAGATCATAAAACCAAAGGTGCCACAAGCCGGGTCATTCCATTTTTCACCAAGTTTTGGGGCCATTAGGTCAACCATCACGTTGATCAAGGGCCTTGGGGTAAAGTATTGACCGGCACCTGATTTTTTCTCGCTGGCATTTTTCTCCAGTAAGGTTTCATAGATGTCGCCCATCACGTCGCGATCATTTTCTTCATACCAGTCGAGCTTATCGATGGCTTTAACGAGCGTACTAAAGTTAACCGGTTTGGTTAACGTGGTGGAGGCATTGTTGTAAATTTCTTTGATGCTCTCGCTGGTGGTTTTGGTGCCAACGGTCGCTAAGAATGCTCTATAACGGTTGAAATTTTCCAGGTTATCGGTTTCTTTAACAAAAACCTGCCACTGGTATTCTTCTGGAATCTGATCGCTGAAGCCTTTAACTTCGGAGAGTTTTAAAAATAATATATAGGTTAATTCATTCAGGTACTGGTGATAGGTTACCCCGTCATCACGCAGTACATTACATAAATTCCAAAGTTTGTTCGCGATTTCCTGTGCACTCATAGTTCTTTAATTGGGGCCAAGTTTTGGCTTGGCCGAGGCTGCAAAAATGCAGTTAAAAAATGGATTAGGCGGTAAAAAGATACTCGTTTAATTTAATAATCAGTGGCTCAAGCTGTTCGTCAAAAATGCTGTTTAATCTGTTGAAGCCGCCTTCGTTCACGAAGGGCTGCAAGTCCAGGTCCTGCCGGGTGAGGACAGTTTCTGCAAGGAGCTGTTTTTCAAAACGTTCTATCCAGCGAAGCTGGGTTTTGTTCCAGTCCCTGGATGCTTTGATTTTGTTGATGGCATTTTTCACCCTTTGCGCCGGCGGTACGAGTTCAGTATTTAGCGCAAGGGTGCGGATGTAGGCTATGATGTCGGCCGAGGTATCGACCATGTTCTTTGCTTTCCAGGCGGCATTTAGGGAAGTTTCATTAAAGCCTGCTGTGTCTAGCAGGAGCTTGAGCTCCTTTAAAGATTTGCGATCTAAATCTGCGGGTTTAGAGCACACCATCTCTAGGGCAGCAATTTTATTTTTGTTTTCCTGGATGTAGTCTTTGAAGCTTTCGATGTAGTCTTCGGGTTTCACCCCTTGTCCATAACCGCGTTCCATGGCGATAAATTCATCCTGATGGTCAGAAAGGAGTATCTTTTGGGTCTGGGCTTTATGTTCATCTAGGAATTTCCACAGATCAGCTGTATCATGGATGAGCGCTTTGACCTGCTGGATGGAAAGGCTTCTGATGGATTGTATGAAGGTATCCGGACTGCTGTCATGGCTCAAAAAGTTAAATTTCTCTAAGTCTAGCGATTGTATTTTATGTTTTTTGGCTTGGAGTTTCGCAATCAATTGTTCTTTAAATCGCTCGAACTGATCCGCATCTTCTACTTGCGAGAGTTTTTGGCTCAACTGAGTGAAGCTCACTGAAGGGTTGGCAACCGAGAGCATCTGGGTTTTATCCTCCATAGCTTTATAAAGGTTTACCGCATCAAAGATTTTAAAACTTCCCTTGCCAATTTCATCACAAAGCCTGGTGGCCCTGCCAATCATTTGTTCATACAGAATTCTGGATTTAACGGCCCTTAAAAAAACCAGGTTGGTGATTGCTGGTACATCGATACCGGTGGTTAGCAAATCCACAGTCACCACGATGTTGGGGTATTTTTCGTTTTTAAATTTCCGCGTTTCTCCAGCTGGATCTTTGATGCTACCAGTGATTTTCAAGATAGCATCCTGGTGTACATTGATGCCAATTTTGGCAAATTCTTCATACAAGATGCGTACCACGTCATCTGCATGGGAATCCCGGGCTGCAAAGATGAGTGTTTTTTCTTCCCCATCGGGATCGAGTTCTTTCACCAGTTCTGCTAAAACAGTTTGGTTGAAAGACAGGGTGAGTACTTTTTTGTTGAAGCCATCCACCTCGATATGAATGTCGTCTTCGATGTTGGCGAGTTGCTCGATGCTATTGGTTTCGGCATCGTAAACCGAGACGTCTTCCCCCCGCTCCCAGTGGATACCTTGCTGGTTCAACTTGGTTTTCATGGTGTATGGCGGCTCATGGTCTTTTAAAAAGCCGTCGACAACCGCCTCACGGTACGAGTAGGAATATACTGGCTTACCAAAGATTTGTATGGTATGTAGCGCTGGGGTGGCGGTCAGGGCAATCTTCCAGGCATCAAAATAAAAGAGTAATTTTTTATACTGTCCGATATAGTCTTCCTGCTCACGGTAGTCTAAATCTTCTTCAATGAATTCCCTATCGAGTATATAACCCCTGTGGGCCTCATCAATCACAATGCAGTCGAAAGCATCAACTGGCAGCGGATTTTCGCTCTCAAACACCCTTTTAACCATACTTTGAACGGTAGCAAATTGTAAACGGGTCTCATAATCTGGCCGCTTTATATCCAGATCAGCGATGTTGTAAATCGAGGCAAATGACAACTGGTGCTCAATGGGATTGGTTGAAATGGCATCCCTGGCCTGAGTGGCAAGTAAGGTTCGGTCGGTCAAAAATAAAATGCGTTTAAACCGGTCGGCCTTGATGAGCCGGTATACCAGTCCACCGATAGTACGCGTTTTACCTGTTCCAGTGGCCATCACCAGTAGCGCGCTCTTGTCTACAGCTTGCGGTTGGCTGAGCTTTTGCTCTACCGCCTTGATGGCTGAGATTTGGTAAGCACGCAGCGATAATCCACTGGTGGAGCTCAAATACGCGTAATCATCTTTCTGCAGTTTTTGGTTTGCACTGCTGATATCCCTTTCGAGCAATTCTTTCAGGCCTTCGGGTGAATAGAAGTTGTGCAATGCATGTGCCTGATTGTACTCATCCCGGACATCTAAAAACCAGACACCGGATTTGGTTTTTAGCTGTTCAATATAACTTCTGCCGTTAGAGGCAAATAGAAACGGGACGCGGTAAAATTGCCACTCTCCAAGCAGGATATATTCCTCGGATGGGGCAATACAGCTGGCATAAGTTTTGGATTGGTCTAGATTTGCCGAGATGTCCTGGGCATAGCGTTTCGCTTCCACAATGCCGTAGAGCTCCTCTCCGATAAACAAGGCATAATCTGCCCATTTACCCCCACATGGCCATTCGGCAATGGCAATATTCCGGCCTTTTTCAGGAAGGGTCTTATGGCTTTTATAGTTGAGGTTGACCGTGTCGCATTCCCATCCAGCTTTGCTCAGTTGCTCATCGATTAATATCCGAGTCTGGGCTTCGGTGAGCTCGAGCTTAGAAGCTGAGCGGGTTGCTCTTGCGGTAAACTCGGAACGATCAGCGGAGGAGATGTTGTGGGTCTGACTAAGCAGTGCCTGGTATTTCGCTTCAATATCCGCGAAATCAGCTTCTAGGGTTTCCAGGGCTTGCTTTGCGTTTGCTTCAATGGGAAGTTTGAATTTTAATTCATCCAGGTTTTGGTTTTGGACCGAATAGGCTTCATAGAACCACTTACCGAGTTTGAAAGCGCCAAATAGTGCAGACTTCGCCTCCTCGACGGTCGCTACATAATGGTGAACTGCGCTATTGCCCTTGTGCCTTAGTAGGTTTAAGTGATCGACCACGCTGACTGGCAATAGGTTTTGGCTTCTTAAAGCATAAATCCTGCCTTGAAAAGTATTTTGTTCTGGCAGTTCGATGCCGTAAATACCAAAAATCTGTTCGGACATGTATTCTCCGAACTGCCTTAATTTATATAGGGAGGTGCTGGGATCGTGATATAGGTTATATTCGGCAGCCTGACTGAGGTTGCTCAGTAAGGGAAATTCGGCCTGGAGAAATGTAAAATTAGAGCTGCTCATTTAGTATCACTAGGTAAATTAGTTTTGGCTCAAATTAAGGACTTTACTTTAGAATGCAAAGGTTCGCGCGATTTTCAAACTAAAATATTACTGATCTAATGGGCATTTCTTAGCAGTCTTGGAATCTTATTCTATTCGCGGTCGCGATTCGAACAGCCTATTGATCAGTCAATAAATTCACTACTGCGTTACTTTTCAAACTTCCTGGTTTAATCCCCTGCAATTGCTTAGGATTTTTGCTTACATCATGATTCGCTTTCATATGGTCATCAAACCAATGGTAACAGATAATAATTTTATTATGCAGATACACCGCACAGTTCCATTATACCTTCGGATAATCGCTTTCGGAATAGCTAGGCGTGACTTTAATTTTAAAACGCATAGAAGAGACGACTGGGTGATAGTTTCATTTGTAACGAGCAGTCCATTAAATCAGGAGAATAGATATGGTTGCTGCGTTGGTTGAGGATTGGAAGGCTGAAATCGAGGCCTTTGTTAGTTGTTAGATTTTTGTTGACAAAACGCTTAAAAACAAACTAATAAAAGTAGTAAATTTGATAAAATATTTAGTAAAAATGAGAAAAAGTTAAAATTTTAATAGGAAAACGATAAGAAATTGAGTGCTAGGTGCGACCAACACCTAGCGACCGTTTGTTATCGCCTGTACCCGGAAGGTAGTGCAAAGTGAATTTCTAATTGAACGCGAAATAAAGCAATTTGTTTCGTAATCTAAAAAATATTACGGGAAACCGTGAAATACTTTCCTTTCCGATGTATCCGAAGGTTGCGCGCCAGCGGTTCCGTAAGAAAAAATGCGTTTTCAAATAATTATTGCTGATTTCAGCGACATGCTTTGTTTTGATCGATATCAGAAAGTATGTAAATAGTGCCGTGATGGCGTCGAAAACAGAAAAATACACAGATGGCTACAATTGGAAAGTCGGGCGACAACCGCCGACATGGAGCGGTAAGAGACCGTTCTCAAACGTTCAATCCTACTACTGAACAGTGGGTAAAAAGAGATAGTGGAACTGGACGGTTCATGGATGTTAAACAAGATGGAACACCATTCAAGGGTGTTAGAAAGGAGTATAAATAATGGCAAGATGCACAGCACCTACGTATGGACATCGGACCTCGAGCGGCGCGGATGCCTGCCCAGCCTGCGGGGGAAGGGGTCGCTATAGCAGTTACAGTTCTTATTCGCCGAGCTATTCTTCCTACACCTCTCCATCCCCTAGTCGCAGCAGCGGTAGTGGTCGAAGAAGTTCGAAACCGCGCTGGTCTCGGGCGAGCTCACCGGTATATTATACGCCTGCGGAGGTTCGCTCGCTTACACCGGTGAGGGAAAATATTGAGAGAAGAGCCGCCGTACCTGATTTAAGGGATGTATTCCTTTGCCACGCCTGGGATGACCGTCAGGGAGCCGCTAAAGAATTGCATGATTTACTGGAGTCCAAAGGAGTTTCGGTTTGGTTCAGTGAGAAGGATGTGCTCTTGGGCTCGCCGCTGCTTCGGGAGATTGATAAGGGATTGGTTAAGTCGCGAGTGGGTATTGTACTGGTTACGCCGGCTTTGTTGAAAAGACTTGCAAATGAGGGTATAGCAGACAAAGAGCTTTCGGCGCTTTTGGCCAGGGACTTACTTGTGCCCATTGTCCACAACACTAGTTATGAAGCACTTCGTGATGTGAGTCCGTTACTTGGTTCCAGAAGTGGGTTGAGTACTGCTGAGGAGACAATGTCGGATATCGCAGCCAAGCTGGCGGAACTGGTTGCTCCTGAGGATGCTTTGCTCACGGTTTAGCGTGGGTTTTAAATGACCTATCTTCAGATTTAAAAGAAACGGCAATTTTCAAATTGGAAATTGCCGTTTCTTTTTAGGCAAATTTATTCGAATTTGTAATTACAAACCCCTTCGTTCAAAAAAATTATAACTGGGGCCAGGTTTCCGCTAGCCAATCGCGAAAGCCAACATTTAGCTCACCATGCAATTTCATAAACCAGGCGAACATCGGAATTAGATTTTTGATCTCTTCGTCCTTAATGTTTACCTGCTCGTACGATTTTGGGTGGGTGATTTCATTTCTTCTTTTGACCATGGTTTGCAAGTGGTTAAACTTTACATCAGAAAAATCCGGCGTCGAGGCGCTAAATGTTTTGGCAAATATATTCAAGGTAAACCTGAGAGAAGGGATGAAATTTTGATAACTATCGGTTAGCATTATCTCTCCTTTTTGATTTAACCCAACTTTCTGTTCATTCAGTATTGCTTTTTCTGTCCAGTGTAAAGACTGTTGTTCTCCATCCACCAGGGCTTTGATGAGCACGAGTTCTCGGCTAATGTATAGGTATGCTTCTATGATAGAAAAGAAATTCTTTAGCATCATTCTTCTAAAAAACTGATTGTTCAGGTTTTGACCTTCAAAAAAAAGGTTCATTCCCTCTAGCTCGTTGATTGTATATCCCCAAAGCTTCAGCGCCTCGGTCAGTTGTTGCTTGATGTCCATATGTGTCGGTTTGCTGTGAATCGGCTAAAGTCGAGCGTAAATTAAGATTATTTTATTGTTGGTTTTGTTATTATGGTTGTGATCATGTCAGCAATGTTAGGCTATGATGAGCAAAGCAAAACACATGGACCGCAGCGGAAGGGACTGCGGTTTTTAAAATACATAGCTGAAATCTTCAAGATTTGAGCATACTAATTTTTATCATCAGTCGCGAACGATACCGTTTTTCAGGCAATTCGAAAGTGCCTGTTGAAGGTACCAGTAAGGATTGGGCCGTTTGACATAAAGTTTTCCGTCCAAAGAGCTCGTCACCAGCTTCCCAATATTGTAATAACCTTCCATTGAGCGGTTTAATTCACCTTTCACCAGCTTATTATGCTCATTTACAATTTGAAATTTGATCTGCTCAACTTTATCTATCTGATTTAATACCTGATAGTCTGCGGTTATAAAAGGTACTGCCCACTGGATCAACAATTTGGCGCTAGCATCATTATAGGGGTCTTCTTCGGCTTGACCATAGTCCGATTTAAATTCTTTACTGAGGCGCAGGAGTTCAGCTGGCAGATCTTCTATGCGAGGGTAGAATTGTCTCAGCACGTGTATTAAAACCAGAAATGGGAAATCGCGATCATAAAAAGTCCGGCCACTTGAAATTCTAAATTGCCCCATGGGGTATTCATACGTGCTGAGCTTGGTAAAGTTGCGTACTTTGATGGAATCGATGGTGATGAGTCCCTTCATCATGTACTGCAAGATATCGGCAAATTTAGGTTCGCGGCTAGAGATGTTGTAGATGGAATTCGGGGAGGCCTGGATATCATGGCCCATATTGGTCATGACATTGTTGGTGAAGAAAGTAGCCAAGTTCTCGCTCAAGTACTCGCGAAAATCAAACTTATAAATTTCGGTAGAGTAAAATTTATTGATATAACCTTGAAAGTCAACCATTGGACCATATTTGTGAACAAAAATATGCTGAATATTGACAATGTCACAGACAAAAACAACTTTATTGAAGCCAAATTTATTCTCTTCTGTTTGACTCTCGTGGTGTGCGGTAAATATGTTAAACAACCTAAAGATGTGATCGGGGTCTAGCCTATCCATATCATCGATGATGAGGATAATTTCTTTACCTTGCTTTGCCTTTCGGATTCGTTGGATAAATTCTTTGATGCAGCCGGTGATCCCGTCCATTTCCCTGATAGAGCCCGCGCGAAGTTTTTCTTGGGCAAGGTATTTTACAATAACTTCTAATTCATCCTGGTCCAAATCTGCTTTATACTTTTTGATTTGAGCGAAGGTCTTTCTAAGCTCGGCGGTGAGTTCAGCGATACCCTCAGCCCCGGGAACTAGTTTTGCTAATGCTGGCAGAAATGGAAAAATATCCAGTTTTGACTCCAGCCAAAGTTTCCCTGCCATTAGCAGGTCAACATCTTGCTTGTCAAGGGCAATTTCCGCACTGAAGTTTTCCATCAAATAAGCTAGTAAATCGTGCTTTATTAGCTCGAATATGTCCTCATTGCTCGAAACGCTGTAATCAACGGGATAAAGTTTAACGGCTATATAGTCATCCGCACTTTTGAAAAACTGCTCTAAGAAATAGGTTTTTCCCGCGCCAAAAGGTGCGGAAAACAAGATTCTTTTATTATAGGCTGGTTTTAGGTGTTCACGAAAATCTTCGATGATTTCACTCGTACTGATGTAATAATCTGGCGGCCGGTTGCTAATGTTTGACATGTTATTGATGAGCTATGTGCTCGGTTTCTCCATCAACTGGTGTTGTTAAGTTTTGCAGAAGCACGGATACCGGGTCTTTTTTTTCACCAGTAAGCAGGAGGTTGATTAAGCCAACCATCATTTTGCTTTGCTGCAAGTTCGAACTTTGAAATCCCCTTGGCTCCGCGCAGTAGAGTTCCTTTATGGTATGCTCTAGTTCCGGCGCACGGTCTTTAGCATCCGGAAAAATGCCTTTTTGGTGATAGTCTACTAGTAGCTTTGCTGCCCCAATGTCTCGGATATAGTCTTTTTCTTTTCTGGATACAATGGCATTTAAGGATTTCAGCAGGACCTTGTAGCTGGGGTGCAATTGGTTTTTTTCAAATCCGCCAAGAACAGGTTGCTCATTTTTGGTTTCATGGAAGCTGTCAAAAAAGGGCGAGCTGATGTATAGGGAATGGTGGAACTCAATGGCTTTATTGTTAAACAGGGTATGTTTTTTGCCTTGCTCTTTTTGCTTTTGGTTTAAAAAGTAGAAAAAGTACTTATCTCCTATCTTCTGGTCCCAGCGCAGGAAAACAATCTTGAATTCATCTTCGCCAATTGCGATGGTCTGTTCTTCACTATCGGCAATGCGGTCCTGGTAGGCGACTGGTTCGCCGCTGATGGTAATTTGGTAATTTTTATCCCGGTTTAAAAACAAATACCAACCAAATTCGCTGGCTAGAAAGTCGATGAATGCAGTATTGGATAACGAGTTTGCCGAAAGATCGAAAATGTCGTAAAAAGATACGTTGGTACCGGTGTTTTTGTCTTTAGCAATGGTGGTATCGCTGGTTTCGTAAACCTGGAGTTGCGCATTGCTGATGTTGATCTGGTAGCTTAAGGTTTTTTCTTCTGGTCCTTTGAAGCGGGTTTTCCAGATGGCCTGGTTAGCAAAGAGGCTAAAGGCGAACCTTCCCTTTCCTTTTCGGCCTTTCTGGAAGGTATTTTGGTTCAAAAGTTCTCTTTTGTTGGAGTCCAGAAAGTTGCCGAAGGTTTCGTTCAAAGTAGCGATGTTAATTCCTTGGCCATTGTCGCTGATGCTGAAGGATTCAAGCCGTCCGAGTTCGTTTCCTTGATAGTCTAGCGCTACTTCAGTGGCGCCGGCGTCGAAGCTGTTCCATATGTATTCGGCAATGGCTTTTTTGTAGTCTGTGGGCAGGCCACTTTGCTTTATGCTTTTGCTGGTGATTTTGGAGATGTGTTTGTTCATGTTAATTTAGCTAATGAGCTAAGATAGTTAGTATTTACTTTTGATGAAAGTGGATTTTACTAACAATTTATACAAAAATGGCGGGAAACTTGGTGGCTAGGAAATTCCTAATTATAAATTATGCAGCTATCGATTTATACAAATAGGGTTATGAAAATCTTACCTCAGAACAGAACATTTTTGGCTATGGTAGTTTGGGTATTATTTTCAACCCAATGGATTTCGTCATTTGAGAGTATACTGGAAATATGAAAGTATGCCTAAATCGTCAAGTTTCAAATGAAGTTTGGATGTATTCGATGTTTCGTTGATATTTTTCTAACGCGGCAGTATATTATTGGAGCTAGTAATGAATTTTTTAAAAAAAATGAGATGAAAAACTTTAGTAGAAGCAAATTTTGGCTAAACTCATTTCTAAAAATTTTGATTTTGAAATATGCAATATGTATCCTGATACTGCTGGTGAATGCAACTTATTACGGTAGTATTTGAATGAATCCAATTAGCATTAAGTAAACTTAAATTATGTTCCGTCCTAAAACACTAAAGTAAGCTGAGAGTTATCTCTTACCAAACGTCTTTCCGCATTCGACATATATCTCCAAATACTGTAGTCCATCGAAGACCTAGAAATTTGCAGAAAATCAGCTGCAAATTCGACAACTTTCTTTGTAAATGCATAACTCTCCGATTTCACCTCAGCCAATTCAACAAAAGCGTAAATGTGTCTATCTACCGCCACGGTATCAAAATTTAGAAGCTTTAACGTGTAATCAACCGTTTTTGGTCCCACGCCATTTAATTTTTGAAACGTGTCTCGGTTGGTTTTATTCATCAAGAAAAGTTTGAAGTCTGCACAGGTATTGATTTGGTTTTGCAAAGCAAATTCAATCAGCCGCTCCAGTCTATTAATCTTAATATTATTTTTCCATCTGATCATTTTTTCCAGTCCAGCAACTTCAATTGCGTCTCGAAATTTCAGCACCGTATTAGCCTCAGGATATTTTAGTAGCACCCGCTGCACACGGGGCTTAACCACAGAATTATAATTCAGTCCAGCTTGCAAGGTGATATCGACGAACAGCGCGCCAATATGATGATAACAAAATTCTGATTCCACATGTACGGTTTCAAAGGCCTCAAGGCCACCAATGTAATTGGCTAACTTTCTAGCTTCAAAAACTATTTCCATACTACTATTCTGACTCTATTTGCCTGATCGCTTCTAGTCTATCAACACAATTCGGGCACGCGCCGCAAGGAATGACAGGAGATGCCTGGCAGGAAAACGTCGCGCCAATATTAGCACCAAGTTCAATCCCGAGTTTGGCAACCTCATATTTGGAAAAATATCTAAAGGGCATATTAATTTTCACTGATCCGTAGTCTGTTAACATATTCTCCATCTTATCAAAAAATTCGTTCGAGCAATCGATCTCTTTAGCATGGTTGCTATTAATAAAAGCTGAATAAACATTTGACAAGCCTAAATTCTGAGCAAAGGTAGCACCAATTGTTAACATTAATACATTTCTGTAAGGAATATATAAGTCGTCAGCGACAATTTCCTCTTCCCAAAGATTTGCCGGGCTAATAAAACGAGACTTCGATTTGGCATAAATAGACTGAATGTCAACATATTCAATTTTATCCCTGTAAGATTCCGGTAAAACATTTTTTAACGTCTCAAATTCGGTATCTGCACAGTGCTGACCATAATTTAAAAATAATGGAACAAAACTTATACCTTTATCAGCTAACCAATAGGCCATAGTAGTGGAATCCAATCCCCCAGAAGCCAATAGAACTCCGTCTCTACTTTTCATTAGTTTTTAATTTTGTACTTGCTATAAAAATTTCAGATAAGATTTCATCAAAATCACTTGAGATAAGTTGAGGTAATTCAGTAAGCATACAATTTTCAGCTTGGCTATAGGGATCAAAAACAAATGTTGGCATCCCCATCGCCGAGGCTAAACCAATTTCAATTAGCGTACCTGGATCATTATATAGCAGTACTGCGACCAATATCGAACAAGATTTCAACAGAGTCATATCTTTTCCGAATAGATCTTGCTTTCGCCTTTTATCTGCACCAGCTTCCATAAGCCCATTTTCCACAATTGGACGTCTAGGTTGAAAGTTATGATATAACAAGCTGTTTTCAACTAAATCGATAAGCGTTTTATCAACATGATCAAAGTCAGGAGCAGCGATATATATATTTATATTTTGCCGCTCCTCCCATGCTAGCGAAACACCACCTAAGTTTCCTAATTCTGTAATATTTGACTTCATTGTTCGCTCAACAGCTTTTTTAAAATCATCTGGAAAAGTTGTCGACGCATATTCGCAAGCAATCCATGATGATAACACCAATGCATTTGTATTCGACATACTTGATTGATTAGATATGAAACAGGTGTCAAAAACATCACCAACACCAACAGAATGCTGGATCGGGCCGGTTTGAGCAGCAGCAAGAAATAATTCATTTGTTTCAAACTCGAATCCCCGACTTCCGCCTCTGTTTTCCTTCAGTACAATTTTTTTAGCATATGGTTCAAACAGGTTTGTGAAATCATTGAAATTATTTTGATAATATTTTTGGAACATCGCAGATGAGGTGGATAAGAATATGGTATCAACCTTACGCTTTAGGTTTGCGAGAAAATCTAAATCTGCTATATTATTTGCCACATCCATATGAATATTTCCAGTGATTTTAGCTAAGACATGCGCTTGTTTATAATTCCCGGAAATTAACAACGTCTCCAAAAAACTTTTTTTACCCAAATAATCGATAGCTTCTTCAATTAGTTTTACTTTAATCTCTTCGCGCAATAAAAACTCATAACCTTGATCGCCAATTTCCTTAGGTTCTTGAATCAAAAATACATATGGTGCCCCGCTTACCGATCCAATTTTAACCACTTCTTCGCAACCATGTGCTTTCAGATAATCTAGGATCTGATTATCAAGATAATTTGGGGCAATATATCCCACCGTATATGGGATATTCTGGGCCCAAAGACCTCTGGCTGCATGTACGATTCCACCCAGTCTTAACTTAGTTGCATGATGATTTGATTTGAGCGTTACATCTACAACAATATCTCCTATTAAAAGTACTTTTGACATTACAGAGGTACAATGTCAACTAAAACACTTGGCGTGGGTGCGTTTTTTGAACTTGAGATAGAACCGCCGTACGTATAGCCATCGTCTAAACAAGTACGCAAGTAATTATATCTTGTGGGCAAATAACCTATTTCTTCACCTAATGCGGTTTCAACGACGAGTCTACTACCATTAAAGGCAAGTTTCACTCCTCCACCAGCTGAGGGAACAGCCCCATGGTTCATGAAATAAAAACATCTACTTACTTCTTCCAGATTAGCTGCGAAACCCTTTCCGCATTTATCAATGCCACTTGTACCGCCATTATCGTGTGGCTGAGTTGTTTTCCGTTTGGAATAATCGGAAAATGATCCTGATCCTGTGCTCCCCATAATTGTGTTGAGTTTGTTAATTTATTTTGATTATTTTATTTTACATTTTTTGCAGATGTCTGCAATGTTGTTGTCGGCTAGTAGCGTTTTGTTTTTAGGTGTACCTCTAAAAATTTTTGGTCTATCGCTAGCACGACTAAAGAACTGTTGGTGTTTGAAAAATTTATATGCTCGTTGGTCAAGGGAGCAGATTAACCTTGTTTTGGAAACCATTAGTAATGCAATGAGATGTTGATCATCAAAATCAACATGCACGACTTGCTTGGATACCGTTAGCTCCATTTCGTCAACAGCCTCATCGTTTATTTTAACCGCTTTATTTTGCTTCTTCAACTCATTGAAGACTCCCACATATTTTTGTATTTCAGCGAGATATTTTGTTCCTCCATAGACAACCATGCCTTTTCCGTTAACAATCCAATCATACAACGGCTTAAACGCCGAATGATTGGCCGAATTGGAATCAAATACTGCTGCTAAGCTATTGGTGTCAATGACGATACACATATCAAAATCTTAGTAAATTGAGTTGCTCCTTTAAGAAAAAATCTCGAAAATTTTCAGGTTGATTGTCATCATACGAACCATCAGGGGCGATTTTCACTATATTGAAGTCATTACCATGCTCTGATCTGCTAAAAAAAACAACTTGGCTTATGCCAATACCTTTTGCGTCACTATTTTTGTATGCTGCGTTCAACCTGAGCCGAAACCTATCTATAATGTAATCGCTATGGGTTTCGAAGACAAATTTTTGATTATCCTGCACATGAGTTTTATGAATGAATTCTCCTAAAGCTGCTTGAGCTTTTGGGTGTAAGTGAGTTTCTGGTTGCTGTGCAACTATCCAAGTGTTATCTGGTCGAGCGATTGCCTCCACAATTAATGGTAGAACCTGCGAAACGCCGTAACCAACATTTACGATGTTTAGCATTTGATGGCTTGTCTTACTTAGAGAGAATTGAATTTCAAATGCGTTTTGTTCAATTTCCGACAGCCTAGCCGATACTGCCTGATTAGGTGATAAATTTTTAACTTCTATACTATCATATAGTCCGCTATCTTGTCCGAATCTTGATAATATTTTTTTAACATCTGGATTAGGCATAATATCCTGTAGGACTGAAGGAATATGACTACCTGTCGGCACAAAAACTAATTGTTGTTGAGTGTATGTTTTGTTGGGAGAGGCAACTGTCGGCGCGAACCATGCCATCATATTCAAAATACTTGGAAATCCAATCCTCCGAGAATTTGATGGCTCCGAATTCGGTGTATGGATACGTTGTTCGAAATTGATTAGCGCTTGTAGTTGGAAGATTATCTGTGTTAAAGACTTACTGTCCGACACAACCCTTTTAAATGCTTTATCTATTAAATTATTACTCTCAATCCACCTTTTGAAAATCTCCTCATCCTGATCGCTTTCGATACTAATATGTTCGGAAAGAATATATCGATACTTAAGAATCTCCCCCTCAATAGTTGCTTGTAGTTCTAAGCCATCTTCTATGTATTTGAATTCCTTTATTGATGGGAATTTTTCTCCTTCGATAAAGCGAAATTTATATGCACAAACTTTTTCTGCCTCGTTTTTTTTAAAATCGATTAGGCCGATCTCGAAATAACTTCTACTTGTTAAAGCTGATACAATCTCAGAAAAAGTTCCAAGACTCGTACCTTCACTATCTTCTCCGAAAACGTTATGTCTCCAAAAACTTGGCGAGGATAAAATTCCAAGCAGTTTTAAAATAGAAGTCTTACCTGTACTATTTTCACCAACAAAAAAATTGATATGCTTTAGGTGCAAATATTTTGAACTAAAACCTCTAAAATTATCTAGATATAATATTGGCATGAGAGAATTAATAGTTTAATATTGATAAATGTATAATTTTTTTAAGAAAAAGAAAATAGTTGGTTCAAAGTCTTTCTAGGATAAGTAAGAAAGCTAGAAGCACTGCTTAAAATGGAAGATCATCCTCATCTGGATAAACTTCATCCGTATAACGAGGTATGCGATCAAGTCTTTGCCAAAGATTATTTATAATGATTTTTTGTCTCTCGGGCCCCATCTTCTTCATCATCATCAAGAAATTCCCGAGATCATCGACGATAATTTCAGCCGAATGATTGTAATAGTATGCTCCCTTTACGAAACATCTTGAGATAGATTGAACATTTTGAACTGTTGTTTCCAGCATCGTATTAGAGTAAACTTCATCTAAAAACTTAATAATCTGGATAGGTTCTTTAACATACTCTGCATTCGTTTCTATTTTAGAATAGATTTTACTGACATCAATCGCAAAATTTCTATAGACAATCTTTTGTTCATCTGAGAATTCCAAACCTGACGTCCCTCCTTCTATCAGCAATCTTTCCAATTCAAAAAAAGAATCTACACGTTTATCAGGATCAATTGGTAACATTCTCTCCAGCACGTTTGCGTAGGCAAACTCAGCTATTCCATTTTCATTCAAAATTTCTTCGAATAATTTTCCAATGAAATAAATTTCGGTAGCGTAATTATAAATTTTTCTTCTAAAGTCTAAAGGGATCTCATATCTCCAATTGAGGGAAATGCTTTTGTCAAAATCTTCATTTACCAAAATCTTTTTCCCAAACCCGAAATCTATAATTTTTAGATATCCTTCTTTCGATACCATTAGGTTTTCAGGTCGAATGTCTCGATGAAGGATTTTATGCTCTTCGAGATGACGAAAGCCATATATAACTTGTAGAAATATATCATCTAGTTTGTTTGGATTTGAGGAAATGAATGCATTAATGTTTTGTCCATTAACGTATTCCATCAATATGTACCCGGTTTTCTGAGCCGGATAGAGATAAAAATTAAACACCCGAACTACATTCACATGATATAGTAGGTGTAGTAATTTTATTTCCTCTACAAAGTGGTCAAAATATAGCTCCTTGTGTTCATCATACATCGGCTTATACTTTTTACAGACGAATCTCTCTCCAATAAGTTCATCTTCAATTAAATAGGTTTTTCCTAAACCGCCATGACCAATGTCTTTTATGAATTTATAATCTTTTGATCGTATAAAGGGAATGATATCTTCTTTCATGGCTTCGTTAGCGTGATGAGAGTAAATTAAAAGTTGTAGATTATTTTCTGGTGCATCTATTCAACTTTTAAAGATAACCGATATGTCGATTCGATCAAATATGAAAATAGAATATTCCATGAATCAGATATAAAACAAAAATTGTGAGCACCCAGTTTTCAAAGGCACCTTCCTCGTCACTTGAGTTGTTTGTTTTGGAAACACAAATACTGAAATTATGTCCTTTGGAATCTGAAAATCCGCTACCACCCGCTTCCCCACCACCTTCCACTTCACCCTGATCTCCCCCTGCGGACTTTTAAACCGCACATCCACCCATTTCATCCGCTCATCAATCACTGGCGATATCTCCACGGTCTTAAATCCAGGTGAAGTCGCTTTTATACCGGCCATGCCGGTATAGAACCATTCCCCTACTGCGCCATATGCAAAATGATTTAGCGAACATTCCTTTGGTTTCCCATCTTCCCCTATCGCATCCCATTTCTCCCAGATGGTGGTAGCGCCTTTGGTGATGGGGTATAACCAGGAAGGCATTTGTTGACTCAGCAGTAAATCGTAAGCGAGCTTGCCGTAACCGTAACGGCTGAGTACGGGTAGCAGGAATGGTGTTCCCAGGAAACCGGTTGCAAGCCGGCCACCATTGGCGCAGATGCTCGTGGCCAGCGCATCGGCAGCAGCCTGTCTTTTGTCGAGTGGCAATAGCTCAAATTCTAAGGCCAACAGGTATGCGGTTTGGGTGCGGGTGGCTTTGGTACTAAAGTCCCCGTACTCGGTATTGAATTTATGCTTAATTTCCTCAGCCAGTTTAGTATAAGTTTCAGCGTCTGTCTTTTTACCCAATACTCCAGCAGCCTTGGCCACAACGGCGCAGGAATGAGCGTAATAAGCCTGGTTGATGTAAGGAAGTGAGGTGGAATCGCCTTGCGCGTACCAGTCACCATAGCCTTTATCTAACCACAGTCCGTTTTGGGTTCTGGAGCGAATGTAGTCGACCCAGGCTTTCATGCTGTTGTATTGGGCTTTCAGGATGTCTTTTTGGCCATAAAACTGGTAATGTCTCCATGGGATGAGTACGGCGGCATCTCCCCAGCCGGCGGTGCCGCCTTTAGGGCCTTTGTTAGGGCTTTTAAAGTCGGGGATGATGTTGGGCATGCCGCCATTACTGCCTTGATCGGTTAAGATGTTTTGGAGGTATTGTTTGTAAAAGGTGTTAACGTCTTTGTTGTAGGCGGCGGTGTTAAAGAAGACTTGGGCGTCGCCTGTCCAACCGTACCGTTCGCTACGCTGTGGACAGTCGGTTGGGACAGAGATGAAGTTTGATTTCATGCTCCATAGGATGTTGGATTGGAGTTTGTTGATGAGGGGATTGGAGCTGGTGAAGGTGCCGGCAGGGTTTAGGGAGGAGTATAGGGCGACGGACTGGGTTTGGCCAAGGCTAAGGGTGGTTTGGGGATTGAGCAATAATAAAGAAGGTTTTGGTGGGGATGTTTTTTTTGGAGATTTTTTAAGATTGAAATTTTTATTGACTAGGGTGTGTTGGTGCTGGGTAGTGTTTTGGGGGTTAGGGTTGTTTGTTTTAAAGTTATTTTTATGGGCAGGGGTATATTGGCTTAGGGTACCCTTAAGGGTGTTAGGGGATGTTGCGCTGTTGGTTAAGTTTTGATTTGGGGTTTCAGTTTTATTATTTTTGCTTTGATTATTGTTATCAGGTTTAGCTGGGCTGATGCGTATGCTGGCGTAGCGGAAACCGTGGTAGGTAAAGTGTGGTGCTAAGGTTTGTTGTTTTCCGTTTAAGATGTAGGTGTCGGTGGCTTTGGCGAGGCGGAGGTTTCCGGTGTAGAAGTTTCCATTTTCATCAAGGGTTTCAGCGTGTCGGACAAATAGGGTGTCTCCTGCCCTGCCTTTGATGGCTAAGCGCACGAAGCCTGCTAGGTTTTGGCCGAAGTCAAGGATGGTGTTGTTATTTTGGTCTTCCCAGTGTTTTTTGATGCCAAAGGTCTCGTGGGTTTGAATCGGAGGTGCGACGGATGGGGTGATTTTGATGTTGGGTGCCTGCATTTCCTGGATGCCGATTTTGGTAAGCCTTTTTGGTCGGGTGTCCTGGAGTTCGCCGTCGTAAAAATCGGATTGTTTGATGTAGGATGTCGTGGCGGTCCAGTCCTTGCCGCTGCTAATGGTTTGGGTGCTGCCGTCGGTGTATTTTAGGGTTAAGCTGCAGCAGAAAGCGGGCTGGTTGCCGTAATGGTTTGGAGTTTTGTCCGCGCCAAAGGGACCGCTGTACCAACCTGGGTTTAATAGGATGCTTAAGGTATTTTGTTTTTTGATTTGTTTGGTGAGGTTATAGGTTTGGGAATTGAGGGTTTGGGTATAGTTCCTCCATCCTGGGGCAAAATAGTCCTTGGATATTTTTTTGCCGTTTAGGTAAGGTTCGTATAGGCCTAGGGCGGTGATCGTTAGGTGCGCCGAGGAAAGGGTTTTGTGAGTGTTGAGGATGATGGATTTTTGGAAGGAGGGAAACTGGGCAGCGCTGTGCAAAACGCTATTATATGCAATTGGTAGTATTTGATTTAATTTCGCGCGATGAAAAGACTGACAATTTGCCTCTGTTTGAAATAACATAAATAAAAGCAACCAAATGATGAAACCTATTTTCATAATTATTTAATAGCTGTAATGAGTCTGTTTGTAAAAACAAACGATCCTAAATAAGATCCTAGGCATAAAGCTGTAAGTCACGAAATAGTAAGAGTAAAATTCAAATTTCTTGTAACCCCTTCCTGCAATTCCTTTGCCACCTCTGGTTGATCACTGATTTTGGATACTTTGTCAGTTATGCAGAAAACACCAACCCAGGTTGGAATTCATGATCTCATTTACCAATTAAGTCTGCTATCACTATTAATCTTATGATAAAATCAATGGTGATATCTTAAAAACTTTATCTCAAACTATCATGCAGTGTCCTGAAAAAATCGATTATGCGTACTTATTTTAGTTTCAAATTGCTATAATTTTTATATCGGTTTACCCTGACTTTAAGAAATACTTTATTCATTTAATTTTGTTTCGATTACTTTATCTTGAAAAGGCTTCCTAGAGTACTCTTTAATCTTCAGTGTATCTGGTTTAGTATTAGAGCTGCCCCTAGGAGTAACACCGTTTGGCATGAGATCTGTTGCTAATGACTTCCCCTTTGAAGTTGCTGGAATTCCCTGTACCATCCATCGTGGTGCAGATGTGTCTTTTAGATAATAATCAAAAAACTGCTGACTTCTAGTAGTATAGTCATATGAATCTTCACCAAACACAAGATGATTGCCATTATCATATTGTAAAAGCCAAACGATTTTACCGAGGCGACGCAAAGCCATATAGAATTCGATTCCTTGTGAAAAAGGAGCCACTCCATCTTTTTTACAATGCATCATTAATAATGGAGTTGAGATTTTGTCTGCAAAAAATAATGGAGAATTTTTAATATATAAATCGGGTCTCTCCCAAGGAGTGGATGCCAATCGAAGCGGATTACCCTCCATGAAGAATTGAAATCCCGAACCGCCTCCTGAAATTTGACCATACCAAGTTATCAGGTTTGAAATTCCAGAAGCTGATAGTGCAGCAGCAAATATATTTGTATGCGTCAACACATAATTTGTTTGATATCCTCCAAAGCTATGCCCTTGTAACCCTAACTTTGAACCGTTAATCCAGAATTTAGATTTAAAAAAATCTGCGGCATCAGTAATAGCTGACAGGGCCGACTCGCCAGTGTTTCCTATCTCAAATTCAATATCGGGCGTAATTACTATATAACCTCTACTGGTGAACCAAGGGATATTAATAGCACCAGTTGAAAACATAGGTGTTTTCGACCTATAGGTGTTTTGAGTTAACCTTTCATAATAATGGAATATTGCTGGATAAGTTTTAGTGCTATCAAAATCTTCAGGAAAATATGCTGTGGTTTGCCTTATGATTCCATTTTTCCCATGGTAGACAAAAATTTTACCAAATTGCCACCGAACCTTACTTTCAGGATGATTAAATGTAATTGGGCTAAATTCAGTAAGCTTTCGCGAAATAAAAAAATTATTGGAGTTTCGATCATCTCCCTTTTTGACTAGAAATCTGGGTGAGCTCTGATAATTGAAACGACTTATAGATTCAAAGTAATAAGGGCCCATAAAAAGCTTGGATAGCGAACTTGGCTTGCCCAATAACACTGAATAAAATCCTGAGAATTTATTATTTTTATCATGTGCTGATAAAACAATTTCCTGTCCTAATCGTAAATGGCCAATGTTGACATTTTGAGCTATCCGAAATCTAATATTTTTTCTCAATCCTTCACCACCAGTGATATTAATTATACGATAATCAGTCATGTCCACTAGAAACAAATCATTGCAGAGACTATCATCTTTATCATTGCTAAAAGAGATTATCATTGACTTATCGTCCTCAAACCACTCTGGCGATAGAAATTGTCTTGGAATATAATTATTGGTATCAAATGGAAGGATATTCGATAGTAAACTGTCAACAGAAACGAGTGTACTCGTAAATGTATCAAATGAAAATAGTGTTCTTGAATTGCCTCCATAAGCACTCCCGTGACCTGTAATATATCTTTTAGTCTTAGAAAATGTACCATTTTGTATTTTGGGAATTCTGTGCGATGATTTCGATAGTAGATTAATAAACGTTATTGTACTGCGGCCATTTTCATTCCACAGATCTTCATGCTTGTCACCATGTTTTTGTTCAACCAAAAATACCCCTAATTTTCCATCTTCCGTTGAACTGATGATTGATTCGTCAACATTACATATATACCTAACTTCACCAGTTGCAATATCAACCGCAACCTTTTGCCTTAGAATTGTGTTATTAGGAATCTCCGCAAGTTGTTGGTCCATGAGTAGAGAATCACGATAACTCCACAAATCCAACTGTGGTCCCGTAATTTTTTTTCTCACCAAATTGTCTGTAGATAATGTGAAAACCACGAACCGCCCTCTCATCGAAAAGAAATCTATTTCATCTATTTTTGAGCTACTTTGCGTTGATAAATCTGTCCCAGAAATCAGTTTAGTGGCCGTCACACTGCTTTTATCTAACAGCAAAATAGTTCCTCGATTTCCAGTTGTCAGGATCATTAACTTTCCATCATTGCCTGGGATGCAATTACTGAAATCTTCACCACTCCAGACGACTCGTTCTTTATCTTCATCAAATAGAATTTTCACTAACTCTCGATTTTTTCCGCCAGCATTTCGTAAATACCAAAGAACTCCACCATCAACCCAGTAATTTTCTACTGAATCGTTTAGTTTTCGATTTTTATCTGATGCTGTTAACCCTTGTAACGAAAGCCGATGTGTATTTGAATTAAGATATACAACATACTCCTTATCTTGAACTGAGATAAATTCGAGTTTCTGTGCTTCGACATTCAAGACATAACTACCCCGTATAATATCGAAAACCTTAAAAAAATTAGTTTCTGATTTATATACCAAAAAATTACTGTCAGATGAAAAAAAAGCGTCATCGAGCGAAGTATTGTCAGCCTTGTGAAGCGACTTTCCCAAATAGGATTTTAGAATTATACTTTCGCTGTGATTCATTTTACCATCTCTCAAGCTAAATATGAAAAATTTTCCACTGCGTGAAACTTTTGCATCATTAATGGTCGTCCATTTTGAGATGACTAAACTGTCAATAATTTTATTACTTTGAGCCTTTGAGTTGGTGTTTAATAAAAAAACTGACGCAAGCAAAGTTACTTTGATTAATATCTTTTTTATTTGCATATGTTCTATTTTTATATGTAAAGTTTCAAATTCTACGAGACAACGAAGATTAAGTTGAGGTGATGTTTGATTTAAAGTATGATGATCAAAATTACTTCCATGTTGGTTTATTATTTTTCATCTTTAGCAATGTTGAATAAAATTCATCCTCTGGATTTGTAGCTGCAGCACCAATTTCGTGTATCCGGCTATCGACAATTGATTTCTCAATTTCAATCGCTTCGATAGTTCTGCCCAACTTGTATAATAAATTGGCTTTCGTATCCAAAAATTCGTTCAATTTTGATTTTGCAATCACTTCCTCCTGCCATTTAAGTGCACGTTCCAATAGATGCTTGTCGTTACTATTTAAGAACAGACCATACCATGCGTAATTATTTTGCAACTTAAGTCCAATTATATCATTTCTATCAACAGGATATTTTTTGTTAAGGCTATCTACTGAGTTGGCAAATTCTTCCCAATCAATAATCCTTTGTTGAAACAATAAAGATATTTTCTCTTTTAAAAAATACTCGTCGCAATCAGCATAAGGATAATATTTTTTGAAGCTAGAGCTAATCAGCTGCCAATTTGGCTTTTCTCCCGAAGGATGTGAATTAATAAAAAGTTTATGATAGATTTGCTCCTTTGTTATCACCGCCTTAACAAGGTTCTGTGACAAACCCCGTATTATTGAGTCAACGCGATAAGGTCGATTAAGGCAAACTCTAAAAAGTTTATCTTTAGATGTTAACAATTCAGGAACTAGTCGGAAATAATTTAAGTATTCATACGATAGAAGCTTATTTAACGGCAATCTATCCAGAAAATCGCTTTTGTACCTCGCTCGTACTTCCCATCCCAATTTGGGTTTACCCAACTCAAATGCTTTGTCAGCGAAGTTTCGGAAATCTGTTAGAGCAAGTTTGTTATCTTTGTACAGGCTATCCAAATATTCAAAATTCGTTTTTGAATCATATACATCTAAGCTGTGTTTAATAAATTCTACGGCATTTAGATAACCGCTAAGTTTTGATAGAATTCTTCCATCTGGCGCAATAAATAACATCGTCGGGTATACGGAAACCTGGTATGTGTTCATAATTAATTGTGCATCAGAATACCAACTTCTCGTGTAGATGTTGTCAAGTGCAGAACGATCCAGTTGTAATTTTACAGAGATGTATTTTGAATTTATAATTTTTCCAACATCATTATTCTCATATACATCTTTATCCATCATTTTGCATGGTCCACACCAAGTCGCAAAACAATCCACAAATATGTTTTTTTTCTCTCTTTTTGCCATTCTCAATACTTCATTCCAAGAGTCTGCACGTTCGAAGTTTATCCCATGAGTTTGCGGTTTTGAAGTTAAAGCTGAGATTAATAGCCATGCTAAGCATATAATATTTTTCATGTAGTTCAGTTGAAATAAAATGTAACATAATAGTTAGGAGAAAAATCAAGTTCTTACGGGTGTTTTGAAAACTTTCAAACAATCTATGAATATTATTACCAAGTTTAATCAGATGCATTTCCAAAAATGTTAAACGATTATACATAGCGGTTAATGACCGTAAGGCTCGTACTACAATCCTTTTTTCAAACTTTGTTGACAATCGGAAGTAGCGTGAACAAATAATATTTTTCAGTAACCTGGATTTTGATGACCAGTTAGATTCGGATTGGCGCTCAAATCTGATTCAGGAATAGGAAACAACTTAGCAAAATTGTTCCACGTCGTGCCCTTTGCCCGGGAAACAATAGGTAGCACTTCATCCGCTCTCGTCAGAGATGGATTAGTAAAACCTGAAGTCCGCTTCAAATCAAACCACCTATGTCCATTCTCTGTAAATAATTCAATCTGCCTTTCATGCTCTATAGCTTTTAAAAGATCAACTCCCGTTAAAGAGCTAGACAAAGGTGGTAGAGGGTTTGGTATAGCTATTGACGGTAACAAACGAGCGCGGTTTCTTAATATATTCAAATCGAGTACAGCTTCTGATATGTTTTTGAGCTGGGCATTAGCTTCTGCACGTATTAAATATTGCTCCGCTAAACGGAATTCCACATGTGACTCCGTATTATTTATTTGCGTTCTAGGTGCTTTATATTTGTTAGCATAACTAAAAACTTTTCCTGTGGAGGTCGTAATAGTCCCAACCCAACTTGATTTACGACCATCGCCAGCCTCGAAAGAATTCAATACAAAATCACTAAGGTAGATCCCGTCGACGCCAGACGTACCAGGACCAGTAGCAGGAAGGATGAGACGGCTCTCACCAGCATTAAAACCAGAATTTGAATCATTTCCTACAGATTGCAGTCCCCAGATAACCTCTTGACTATTATTTAGAAAAACATTGGATAATTCCTCGAGCTTAAATTGGGTGTTGTTATTAATCACCCCTGTAGCTTCCAAAACTGCGTCTGAATAATTGCCAGCATACAGATTAACTCTAGCCAATAAGGCCTTGGCTACCCATTTTGTAGGCCTCACACGTGGGGTGCTCGATTTAGAAGTTTTTAGATCACCTTCAAGGAAATTGTTTCCTAATAATCCCTGAGCTTCAATCAAGTCCTTAATAATTTGCTTGTAAACTTCTACGCTAGAAGTTCTCCCGATTAACCGATTAATATTAGGATCAGTTCCTGTTATTAAGGGAATATCACCATATGTGTTTACCAGAAAGAAGTAACTGTAGGCCCTCAAAAACAAGGCTTCACCTAATAGTTGATTCCTAATTCCTGGACTCAATGTTTTGCTAGCACTTAACCCTTGAATCCCTGCATTGGCTCTAAAAATTAACGAGTAAGTAGAAGTCCAATAACTTGCGCCAGGGCCGCTGTTTGGTGATAATGTATTAGAATAGAAGGCAAACCAATCCAAATAGTTTCTGTCATAAAGTTCCAACTCATCCGCAGAAAGGCCAGCAAAGAAAAAGAAACTTGAGTAGTAATTTACGCGAATGTTTAGGTTATCGTCACTTAGGGAAGCATAAATAGCGGTGATCGCTTGAATCGCTGTCTGATCAGATGTGTAAACGTTTTCCCCATTTACCGAATTTAATGGAGCTGGCACCTGAAGTATTTTTTTACACCCTAAAATAGAGCTAGTTAAGAATATTAGAACTAGAATTTTTAGCTTAATGAGTGATTTGATTGCCAAACCAGATCTCGATTTTGGATTATATAATTTCATGGTAATTCGAATTAAGAATTTATAATTTGACCTTCACTCCCGCAGTAACTATTCTTAAAGGGGCGAGCACATTGAAGCTAAAAGCTTCAGGGTCATAACCTTTAAAGTCCGTAATCTTTAGTAAATTTTGAGCGGTCATGAATATACTTATCCCATCTAGTCTCAATGATCTACAATATTGTTCTGGAACTTGATAAGTGAGTGAAACGTTTTTCAGGGAAAGGTATGAAGCATCTCCCAAGCTTGCATCACTGTTTGCTAATGCGGAGTAAGCGGGTATTAATCCAGTTACGGTGTACGCTGCGCTGGGTACTTGAATTCTTGCAACATCTCCTGACGACTTCCAATAGTTGCCATCGATGTAGGCTGGCTGATTTATCAGCGGCGTACCTGGTAAACGTCCAAATTGATAATTACGAGCAATTTGTTTTACATAGCTTAACAAAAAGCTTAGGTGCCAAGATTTAAAAGCGATGTTATTACTTAGGCCGGCCGTAAATGTTGGCAATCCAATATAATCGACGACGGAATTTCTGTCGGTGGCAAAATTAGGAGCTGAAGTAAATCCTCCGCTTGCTTTAAGATATTGATATAGGCCTGTCTGAGGATTAACTTCAGCATATCCATAGTATAAGTTCGTCGAAATTGATCTACCGACCCGATATTGATTTGCATACGGAGAAGTTTCTAAACCAGGAAAACTGACTAGCTTATTTCGAACAGTCGATGCATTGAAGTTGGTAGTCCAACGAATGTCGGATTTCTTTAATAAAGATATTCCCAAGGTAATTTCAAGTCCAGAATTTTCGACTTTTGCATCAAGATTCGAAGTAAAGGAACCAAAACCAGTTGTACTAGGAAGTGAATAGGCCAATAATTGATTAGATGTACGATTTCGATAAAATGTTGTATTCAGGGTGATTCTATCATTTAAAATTCCAATATCAATTGATCCTTGGAGTTTGCTAGTTTTTTCCCATTGTAAGTCAGGATTTGGAATATTCGCGGGAATTAGACCAACCACATTTTGATAATTTACAGGTGAGCTCGCTGCATAATAGAGGTTTAGATACTGATACTCACCGATTGCGTCATTTCCAGTCGTGCCATAACTAATATTTAGTTTTCCAAAGCTTATTAGTGGTTTTAGCATTTTCAAGAAAGATTCATTGGAAAATATCCATGAACCAGCTGCACTCCAGAAATTATGCATAGTGTTATTTCCCCCAAACCTTGATGAGCCATCTCGTCTTAGATTGAGGCTCAGCAGATATCGATCGTCCCAGTTGTATCCGAATCGTCCAAACACACCTCCATAGCGATACTGAGTCAATGTCGTTCCCTGAGCAACAACGCTGCCAGCTGATTGTAAATCTTCAAGTAGCAAATCATTACTGTATCCTATCCCCCGAATAATCTGTTGGTTGATACCGCGATTTTGATAAGTCGAACCCAGTAAAAAGTCTAATTTGCTACGACCAATGGCATTTTTATAAGAAATAGTTGGTTCGATACTGAAAGAACCAATATTACCATTTGAAAAAAAAGTATCTCCCTTATAAGTAGCCCTGTATTCTGGCGCAACACTATTGATGGCTGTTGTTTTCAATTCATCTATTCGCATTACAGTATAGTTGAATTGAGTGTCGAAACGAATTTGTTTTGATAATTGATATCCTAATGAAATACTACTGACCAAATTAGTTGTCTTAATTTTGTTTTTGTTGTTGATATTTGTTGATAATGGATTTGTCCAAGTTGAGGCGCCCGCACTGTTCGGCTGCCAATTCAAGGTCCCATCGTTGTTAAACAATGAAGGGGCATTTGGTGCGAGCGTTAATGCCACTGCGGTAAGGTCTTGAGCGGGCAACCGGTCAACGTCGAGCATATACATTAAATTGAAAAATGCTTTGAATTTTTGATTATTGCTTGTATGGAGAAGATTAATACGAAAAGACCCTTTTTGGTCATTCAAGTCGGGAAAATGATTCATGACAGTAGTTTCTCTATGATAAGTTCCACTTACTAGATATTGGTCTGAGCTGCTACCACCCGATATTGACCCCTGCAAGTTTGTATATTTCGCAGTTCCCCCAATAAGTTCCTGTTGCCAGTTTGTTTCTCTATTCGTTTCCCAAATCCCATTTATATCGTATTGACTCGGATATTGAACTGAATTGGAACTCAGTTTATCAACATTAAAATAAGCATACCTTCTTAAATCCAAATATTGTTGAAGATTTAACATTTTTAGGAACTTTGGCTGTTCTCCGAATCCTTGCTGAACATCAAAGTCAACTATAGATTCACCAGGATGTGGCTTGCGTGTACTAATAAGCACCGCACCATTTGCAGCCCTGGACCCGTAAATAGCAGTAGCATCGGCATCTTTTAGAATACTAACACTTTCTATATCGTTGGGATTAATAAAATTTAAAGGGTTTCCATTCGCGTTAAAATTGGAATTGGTGGTACCTGAACCAGATGTTGATAAAACACCTCCAGAAAAACTTGGTAACAATTGAGAAAAATAAGGAACTCCATCAACTACATATAAAGGATCATTACCTCGAGTCATGCTATTCACTCCCTGTATTTGAACTCTTACACCACTATTGGCACTACCTGAAGATTGCTGAACCACAATCCCAGGAACCTCGCCCTGTAGCGCGAGTAATAAATTGTTTATTGGCTTATTATCTATTTGCTTTGAGCTAATAGAGCTTATGTTTCCCGTACTTAACCTTTGAGAGGTTGTGCCATACGCTTTAACAATTACTTCGTCAAGTTTAGAAGTTGCAATTTTCAATACAATGTTTCCAAGATCCTTTTCAGCAAGGATTTCTTTGGCATCAAAACCAACTGAAGTAATGATTATTCGATCACCAGAATTACAATTAGCCAAGAAAAATTTCCCCTGTTCATCCGTCAGCGTCGCTGCGCGTGAGCTAATTATTCTAATTGTAGCGCCCGGAATGGGACGACCTTGATCGTCCCTTACCACACCCCGTACATCAAAGCTCTGAAAGTACCTCGAAATTGTGTTAAGAAAAGAAATCTCTTTTTTCTTCACAATGATCAAGTTATCGTTTATCTGAAAATCTACTTCACCTCCTCCAATACTTTTGAATACCTCTGCAATGCTGCTTTGATAAAACGAAACATCAATTCTCTTATCAGATTTCAGTACGTCGTCAGAGATGAATACATCGTAGCCGGTCTGCTTTTTAAGCTCAAAGAAAATTTCGTTCAAGGTGATATTTTTTTTAACAAGCGATATCCGTTGTCCAAAGGTAGTAGCACTTACCTGAAGCAGTGTTATAAGTGTTAAAAATGTGGTTAGTTTCATAATCAGTAACCATTTGTGTATATACGCTGGTGGCGTATATAGATATCTAGTAAAATTTATATACATTTGTCTTGCTAGTTTTTAAGCTTAAGTGGCTGAGGTCCAATTCATGCACTTGGCTTGGTTTAAGAAAATTTGGTTTATCCGATTTTCGGATTAGCAAAAGGACTGAACATTTTGTTGGTCCTTTTTTTGTATACTGGCTTTTCTAAGCTGGCGGAGCTTTTCTGTTTTTCTTCATGTTGTTTGGTTTTGGTTTGACTTTGTTTAATGGGTGGTTAACCCCATTCATTCTTGTATTAATTATATTTAATGTTTGGCTTTTTTTCAGATAGCTATCTACTTACCCTAATGATTTTACCTTCAATCTTAAAGTTGACTTCGCTTCCTTTGGATATGGCGTTGAGCATTTTATTGAGGTTGTCAAATCTGCTCAAGGTTCCGTAGAATCGTTCATCCTTGATGGTTGGATCGTCAAAGATGAATTCGACGTCATACCAGCGTCCTACTCTTTTCATGATGCTGCCGAGCGGCTCTTTGTCGAATGCGAAATAACCTTCTTTCCAGTCGATGAAAAGTTCGGGCTTAACTTCTTTTGTCATGAGGGTGCCTGCTTTGGTGAGGGTAGATTGCTGGCCAGGACTTAAAGTTAGACTGTTCTCTTGGCTTTTGTTCAGGGTCCCGGCATTCGGATTGTTTTTGCTGTTTTGATTGGGTGAAGTTTTTACCTGGACAGTTCCTTCGAGTAAGGTGGTCTTTATGGTATTGTCATCATGGTAGGCACTGATGTCGAATTGAGTACCCAAAACGGTTACAGTCTGGTTGGCGGAACTGACAACAAAGGGATGTTTGTTATCGTGTGCGGCTTCAAAGTAGGCTTCGCCGACCAAGCTTACCTCGCGTCTCGGTGCTGCAGCGAATGAGGAAGGGTAAGAGATGGATGATGCGGCGTTAAGCCAAACTTTGGTGCCATCTGGGAGGACGACTTTTGCGGTTTCTCCATTGGCTGTGGTAAGGGTATTGATTTTTGTGTTATCGGTTTGCTTGGTGTCTGTAATT
>NZ_JAVTSJ010000007.1:0-292943 GCF_032678405.1 Pedobacter aquatilis | reverse complement strand
ATGATGAATTGAAGTAAATGAAATCTCTAAACTTATCGGAATCCATGACGTTATAAGGCAAAATTCTTTACTATCTTTAAAACCATCTAAAACAATGAAATGCCTCACTTCTCAACATCAGCGACCCAATCATCTGGTAGCCCGTTAAAAACATCAGAATTTTCTTCAAGCCGGCTGGCAAATACCATTAAAGCCCAAAGGCCTTTCAAATCCGGCCGCATCACTCCCTGGTTTTTACTATTAACAATAATAAGCATGTCAGCCTGCCAGCAAAAAGCAGATCACACCCAAAAAACAAACAAAGCCATGGAACTGAATTACACTAAGAAGCTCGAAAACACTAAAACCTACTACCCCTTTGCAAAATGGCGTGAAGCCTATAACGATGGCCTGAAGCAGTACACGCAGGAAAACTGCGATAAAGCACAGCATATTTTTGATGAGCTGATCAGCGAACTGTCGGCTAAAGGCCAGGAAGCAACTAAAGCAGAAAAAGAAAAACTATTCGGGAAAGCCGTGTTAAGCCTCAACAAGCTCAGCGAAGAAATCGACGACCTCATCGAAACCATGGAACGCGAAGACCTCTGCGAACTGATCGACCAGATCACCATCGCCGCAGGCCTCAACCCTAAAGACTACGCCGATGGCGAAGGCATCGCCGACGAATGGCGGGAGTGGTAAGCGCATAACTGCAATCCCTCCCAATGAACAGTTATCAAGTTGGCAGTTTTCAGTTAACACCGTCATTGCGAAGCTGGGTTAGTGTGAGCTGAAGCAATCTAAATCAGTCAGTGGTAATAATTAGAGATTGCTTCGTACCTCGCAATGACGACTTGTTGAGCCCTCCACAACACCCCTGCACCCTGCTATCCGGCCTAGGATATGCAGGAAGGAGAAAACGTTAAAGCTTATTCATCAAACTTTCAACCCAGCACAAGCCAAGGCAACGCGTCCTGTTCCGACTTTTCGTCGGAATACTTGTGTTGCCGCAAACAAAGCTTTAACGAATTTATCCGACTGCAGATCCAAGCCTTGATTTTTTGTTTCTTTTTTATCAAGAAAAAAGAAAGAGCCCTTGCGGCGATGAGCAAATAATCAGTTTTCAATTAACACCGTCATTGCGAAGCTGGATTAGTGCGAGCTGAAGCAATATATATCAATCAGTGGTATAATTAGAGATTGCTTCGTACCTCGCAATGACGACTCGTGGAGACCAATAAACTAATGACTAATGAACTATTGAACCAGCCGAATGCCTCCACAACACCCCTGCACCCTGCGACCCGGCCTAGCCCATCGAGGCAGCAGAAAGCAAGGGAATACATGCAATCCCTTTCATTTCTCTACAACCCAAGGGAATTTGCAGCCCTAGGGGGGATGTGTACGGGCCTGGCCTCAAATTACCGCCATTGGTATTCCCTTAGCTTAATGCAACAAGAGGGGCAAGCCTTGATCTTTTGTTTCTTTTGGATCAAGCCAAAAGAAAGAGCCCTTGCGGCGGTGAGCAAATAGTTAATGACCAATAAAAAATGCCACTCCAGATGTCCAGAGAAACACCCCGCCCTGCGGGCACCCCTCTGAAAGAGGGGAATAACTACCCCAACTCCCACCTCACCCCATCAACCCGCTCCTCCTTCACCACTACCCTTTCCTTTACAGGCGTTTCAAACACCACCTCAACCCCATCACGGAGGTGCAGGCAATGCACCAGCTGGCAAGCGAAATACCTGCGATCATTCCTTCTGGAGCCATCCTCAACATAAGAAATACCGATGGCTACCAGCAACACCCGATCCCCATCCGGCTCAACGGGCAGGCTAAGTTTAGCCCCGGGAAATGTTTTTTCCGCCATTGCCACCTGCAAATCATTCACCTGAATGATTTCATACTGCCCGTTATTCAGGTTGAAATTAAACACCATCACCTGCAATACGGCGAAGTCAGCTTTCGGCATAACCCTCAGGAGCATGCCCGTTTCCACTTTCGGCAGCAGCAATTGGAAGCTCCCCGGGTTCAGCAAGTGGATTTCAGGTAAGAGGTGCAGCAACCTTTCCAGCCGCGTAGCCGCATTAAATTCAAAGCCCTGAAGCAACGCCACATTGCCATCTGCCAGACGCTTATTCCCGGCATTTGCGGCAGGCACCGTCGCGAAAACTGCTACAAGCCGCTTATTAAGCCGGTTGTGCAGGTCGCCATAACCATAACTTTTAACCATTGGCGCAAAGGCCTTTCTGATGTAAGCAGCATTTCTGCTGGCCTCACCGAAATCATGCGCACTTTTGCGACTCTTTTCAGAAAGCTGATAAGCTGAGGTTTTCTGCCGAACGACATCCTTTTTCCCTCTTTTATAAAAAACAAGATCACCCAGCTGACCGGAAAATCTGACAATCCCATTTAATGTGGCCATAATTGTTTATATTAGCGTTACAAAGGGATTGATCAATCCAATATAGCAATTTCGCTACGGTTTCCGCCAATAATTCTAAATGTTAAGTCCACCTCAAGTCCGCCTGAAGTCCACCTTTAGTCCACGTTCTATCCACCCTTACTCCATATTATATCCCAGTGTACCCCAATAATACTTCAGTAACACTTCGATTCCCGGGAACTAAAGTATTCAGGGATCAGACCGGGATAGCAATAGGATAGCAATTAAATCATCGCCCGATCAGGCCCGGCGTAGCGATGGTTTCCAAAACCCCAGCCGAACAAGTCCCGGAGTTTTCCAAATGTTAAGGTTAAGAAAGGCCGAAGCACAGTTGCAGGCTTACGCAATAACCAGTTTTCAATTACCAATTTTCAATGAAGTTAATGAGGAGGTTATTAACGCCAAACGTCATGCTGAATTTATTTCAGCATCTATTGGAAAGGAGACCCTGAAACAAGTTCAGGGTGACGGACCGGAGTGTCGTTTCGCTCTGAATGAGTCTTTCTGCTCAAGCTGTCATCCTGAGCGTAGTCGAAGGATCTTTTTTGTTTTACATCCACTTTAAAAGATCCCTCTATTCCGCTGCGCTCCAATCGGGATGACGACTTGTGGCGAGCAAATAATCAGTTTTCAATTGGCAGTTTTCAGTTACCAATGAACTAATGACCAATGAACTATTGAACAGTTGGCAGTTTTCAGTTAACACCGTCATTGCGAAGCCGGGAATGAGCGAGCTGAAGCAATCTATATCAGTCAGTGGTAATAATTATAGATTGCTTCGTACCTCGCAATGACGACTTGTAGAGACTAATGACTAATGAACTATTCGTCCAACTCAACCAGTCATCCTGAGCGTAGTCGAAGGACTTTTTCATCCTACAACAGCTTCAAAGATCCCGCTATTCCGCTGCGCTCCAATCGGGATGACGACTTGTGAATGTAAAGACAATATACTGGGGCAGTGCAAAATGTTTGAACGATGCCAGTAGTAAACAGATCCTTCCTGTCGTCAGGATGACAGCAGGGGTGAGCGGAGAATATTGCGACATGGGATAGAAATTAACCACCCCCAACCCCTCCTTAAAAAAGGATGGGAGTTAAAGGCGATGTGCAGAAAATTTGATGATGGAATTGTGCTATTACCACTGTTTTTTAGTCGGTGGGTTTTCTGGCCTAGGAGATGCAGGACCAGCCGAAGCCCTCCATAACACCCCTGCACCCTGCTACCGGCCTAGCCCATCGAGGCAGCAGAAAGCAAGGGAATACCTGAAATCCCTTTCATTTCCCCACAATCCAAGGGAATTTGCAGCCCTAGGGGGATGTGTACGGGCCTGGCCTCAAATTACCGCCATTGGTATTCCCTTAGCTTTATGCAACAAGAGGGGCAAGCCTTGATTTTTTGGTCCTTTTTTATCAAGAAAAAAGGACTAGCCCTTGCGGCAATGAGCAAATAGTTAATGACCAATGTTCAATTACCAATTATCAAAAATGTTAACGAAGAGATTATTAACACCAAACGTCATGCTGAATTTATTTCAGCATCTCATGAAAGAGAGACCCTGAAACAAGTTCAGGGTGACGGACTGGAGTGTCATTTCGCTATGAAGGAATCGTCCCTACTCAAACTGTCATCCTGAGCGTAGTCGAAGGACGCTTTTCATCCTACAACAGCTTCAAAGATCCCTCTATTCCGCTGCGCTCCAATCGGGATGACGACTTGTGGCGAGCAAATAATCAGTTTTCAATTGGCAGTTTTCAGTTACCAATAAACTAATGACCAATGAACTATTGAACAGTTGGCCGTTTTCAGTTAACACCGTCATTGCGAAGCTGGATTAGTGCGAGCTGAAGCAATCTATATCAATCAGTGGTAATAATTAGAGATTGCTTCGTACCTCGCAATGACGACTCGTAGAGACCAATGAACTAATGACAAATGAACCAATGACTAATGAACTAATAACAAATGACAAATGAACCATTTTTTACCACATCAAATACATAAAAAACCATCACCTTTTACTACCTTTGCGGCTCAAAATTTACAGTAGAATGAGTCAACCCATTAAAATCAAAAACGCTTTAATTTCAGTATATTATAAAGATGGTTTAGCACCATTGGTAAAATTGTTAGCCGCTCAGGGCGTACAGCTCTTTTCAACAGGTGGTACCGAACAGTTTATTAAAGATTTAAACCTGCCAGTTACAGCAGTTGAAGATTTAACCGGATACCCTTCTATCTTAGGCGGACGGGTTAAAACCCTTCACCCGAAAGTTTTCGGTGGTATTTTAAACCGCAGGGGACTGGAAGGCGACCAGCAGCAGATTGCAGAATACGAAATCCCTGAAATCGACCTGGTAATTGTTGATTTATATCCTTTCGAAGAAACTGTAAAAGCTGGTGGAACACCGGAAGAAATTATCGAGAAAATCGACATTGGCGGTATCTCTTTAATCCGTGCCGCAGCGAAAAACTTCAACGATGTGGTGATCATCGCTTCGAAAAACGATTACCCTACCCTTCAGGCACAACTCGAAGAACAAAATGGCGAAACAACGCTGGCACAGCGTAAAGCTTATGCAAAGAAAGCTTTCCATACCTCTTCACACTACGATACAGCTATTTTTAATTACTTCAATCAGGAAGAACCGCTGGAGGTTTTCAAACAAAGTGTAACCGAAGCAAAGACCTTGCGTTACGGCGAAAACCCACACCAGGGCGCTGTATTCTATGGCGATTTAGATGCCATGTTTACCAAACTGAACGGCAAGGAACTTTCATATAACAATTTAGTAGATGTTGATGCAGCAGTAGCTTTAATCGATGAGTTCGAAGAGCCTACTTTCGCCATCTTAAAACATACCAATGCCTGCGGAATCGCTTCACGTCCAACGGTTAAACAAGCCTGGATAGATGCATTGGCCTGCGATCCGGTTTCAGCTTTCGGTGGTGTACTGATCACCAACGTAACTGTCGACCTGGAAACCGCTGAAGAAATTAACAACCTGTTTTTCGAGGTTTTAATTGCACCTGCATACCAGCCTGAAGCCGTTGAATTGTTCAGCAAAAAGAAAAACCGCGTGATTTTACAACGCAACGAGGTTGAACTGAGCAAAAAACAATTCAAAACCTTATTAAACGGCGTAATTGAGCAGGATAAAGATTTAATTATCGAAGGTCCTGAACAAATGACAACCGTAACGGAAAAAGCACCAACTGCACAGGAGCTGAAAGATTTACACTTCGCGAATAAAATTGTTAAACATACTAAATCGAACACCATTGTATTGGTTAAAGATGATGTATTGATTGCAAGCGGTGTTGGTCAGACTTCAAGAGTTGATGCCTTAAGACAGGCGATTGAAAAAGCAGCTTCATTCGGTTTCAGCGTTAAAGGAAGTGCCATGGCATCTGATGCCTTCTTCCCTTTCCCTGATTGTGTTGAAATTGCTGCCGATGCCGGAATTACAGCGGTATTACAACCTGGAGGCTCAATTAAAGATGCTGATTCGGTTGCTAAGGCAAATGAAAAAGGCATCGCAATGGTTACCACCGGCGTTAGACACTTTAAGCACTAGTTTTAAGCTCAGCGGAGAAAGACTAAAGCGCATTGCAAATAGCTTTCCGCTTTAAGCTTTTAGCTTTAGTCTTTTAGCTTTCAGCTTTTCACTTTCTTCATAAAGAAAATAACACTTAAAACAATAAAAAAGCTATTTTTACATTAGCTATAGTATAGATTTTTAAAAACATAGAAAAAAAACCTTTTACATGGGATTATTTAACTGGTTTACGCAGGAAGTTGCCATTGATTTGGGAACCGCGAATACCCTGATTATACATAACGATAAAGTGGTTGTAGATGAACCATCAATCGTTGCTTTCGACCGCACAACAAACAAAGTTATCGCCATTGGTCGTCAGGCGATGCAAATGGAGGGTAAAACCCACGATAACATTAAAACCGTTCGCCCTTTAAAGGATGGTGTAATTGCCGATTTCAATGCTGCTGAGGCAATGATCAAAGGCATGATCCGCATGCTTAACGGCGGTAAAGGCTGGATGTTCCCCTCATTACGTATGGTAATCTGTATCCCTTCGGGTATTACCGAAGTGGAGAAACGTGCTGTACGCGATTCGGCGGAGATTGCTGGTGCCAAAGAAGTGTACCTTATCCACGAGCCAATGGCAGCAGCCGTAGGTATCGGTATCGATGTGGAAGAACCTATGGGTAACATGATTATCGATATCGGTGGTGGTACTACCGAGATTGCGGTTATTGCCTTATCGGGTATTGTTTGCGACCAGTCCATCCGCGTTGCGGGAGACAACTTCGACTCTGATATTGTGAATTACATCCGCCGTCAGCATAACATCATGATTGGTGATCGTACTGCCGAGAAAATTAAAATTGAAGTGGGTGCCGCTTTACCTGAGTTACAGGACGCCCCTGCCGATTTCGCTGTACAAGGGCGTGATTTAATGACGGGTGTTCCAAAACAGATTACGGTTTCTTACACTGAAATTGCACACTGTTTAGATAAATCGATTTCGAAAATTGAAGAGGCGATTTTAAAAGCACTGGAGATTACACCTCCTGAGCTTTCGGCAGATATTTACCAGACGGGTATTTACCTAACCGGAGGTGGTGCATTGTTAAGAGGTTTAGATAAACGTGTAGCTGCGAAAACAAAACTTCCGGTACATGTAGCTGAAGATCCGTTACGTGCAGTAGTTCGCGGAACCGGTATCGCCCTTAAAAACATCGGAACGTATAAATTCTTAATGCAATAAGCCGGAATTACGATTTTAGATAGTTGATTGACGATTGATGAACAGCGAGCTATTAAAAAACAGGACAAAAGCTTTTTCAATAGCCGTTGCCAGCTTAATTAATAAATTACCTGTCAATATCGTTAACAAGAATTATGCTAATCAATTAATCAGGAGTTCGAGTTCAGTTGGTGCAAACTATAGAGCGGCCTGCAGGGCAAAATCGACTGCTGATTTTTTGAACAAATTAAAGATTGTAGAGGAAGAATTGGACGAATCGATGTTCTTTTTAGAATTGCTTGAAGAATTTAATATCCAAATGAAGGATGATATTCTCTCAAACTGGAAAGAGGGCAATGAATTACTAGCTATTGTTGTTGCCTCAATTATCACAGTTCGTAAAAAAGAGCAAGACCGTAAATCGTAGTCCTAAAACAGGTAGTTTTATTGAAACCATGCAGGCAATCGTAAATCGTAAATCTAAAATCGTAAATCAATATGCACTTAGTTTTAATGGAACTTTGCAGGCAATCCTAAATCGTAAATCTAAAATCGTAAATCAATATGCATTTAGTTTTAATGGAACTTTGCAGGCAATCCTAAATCGTAAATCTAAAATCGTAAATCAATATGCGTAACCTTTGGATTTTTATAAGCAGATACAACGCATTTTTCCTGTTCATTATCTTTTTCTTTATCGGGATTTATTTAACGGTTAAGAACAATGCGTATCAGCGCAGCATTACCCTGAACTCGACAAACGAAGTGGTGGGTACCGCTTATGAAAGGCTGAATGTTTTAAAAAGATACCTGAACTTAGGGAAGGTAAACGATAGTCTGGCTGCAGAAAATGCAAAGCTCAAAACAACCTTACTGGCATTAAGCACCATCGATTCGGCTAAAGATATTAAGGTGGTTGATACCCTAACCAAACAGCAATTTACTTACCTCGCTGCCAAAGTGGTTAAAAACTCCGTTACCTTACGTAATAATGTAATGACGGTTAATAAGGGTACACTTGATGGTATAAAAAGCGGAATGGCTGTAATATCGCCGCAAAAAGGCGTTGTAGGCTTTATCCGCGATGTATCGGAGCACCTGGCAACCATTCAGTCGCTTTTACATAAAGACACCAAAATCAGTGTGGTAATCAAAAAAAATAATGCTTTGGGTTCACTGGTTTGGGGAGATAATAACTTCGATATTCGTAAAGCGCTGATAAAGGAAGTGCCCAATCATATAAAAATGATTGTAGGCGATACTGTTGTAACTTCAGGCTACGGAGAATTTCCGGCTGGGATTTTAGTCGGGAGGTTAAGTAAAACCAACGTTGCTACAAACGATAATTTTTTATCGGCAGAGCTGAATTTATTTAACGATTTCTCAAGCCTGCAATATGTATACGTGGTGAAAAACAAGCTGGCAGAAGAACAGGAACTTTTAGAAAACCCGGTTAAACCGAAAAAATGAACAGCAGAATAATAATTGTAAATATCATCAGGTGGTTTGTCCTGCTTTTTGTGCAGATATTTTTGCTCAAAAACATGGGCTTTTATGATCTCTCCACACCTTTTATTTACGTGCTGTTTTTACTTTTGCTACCCTTTGGCATCCCGAATATAGTATTATACCTGCTTGCTTTCGGCACGGGTTTAACACTCGATGCCTTTTACGATACCATGGGCGTACATGCTACAGCCTGTGTGGTAATGGCCTTTGTGCGGATATCATTTATTTCCATCAGCTTAAATAAGGATGCTATCGACGATCCTGAACCATCATTAAGCTATATGGGTTTCCAGTGGTTTTTGCTTTACGCTTTCCTTTGTGTAATTACGCATCACCTGGTATTATTCTTTTTAGAAACATTCAGGTTAACAGAAATTGGTTATACCTTAATGAGATGCGGCTTAAGTTGTATCTTTACGCTACTTATTATTTTACTGGTAGAGTTTATCTTCTATAAAAGAACATCCCGCTAATGGAGCAATTATTTAACCGGAAATACATCGTACAGGGTTTATTTATCGTAATCGCCCTGATCTTACTTGCCAAGCTCTTTTACATCCAGATTATCAGTGATAAGGCCTTTGTTGCTGCCGAAAGTAATGTACTGAAAAAGAAATATAAATATCCGGCCAGGGGCGCCATCCTCGATCGTAACATGAAGGTAATTGTGCAGAACGAACCCGTGTACGATTTAATGGTTATCCCCAATGAGGTAAAGCCTTTCGATACACTTGCGCTGGCCAATGCCCTGGAGATTTCTATTGAAGATGTTAGAAAAAACCTGCGCAAGGCAAGACTGAAATCGAACTACCAGGCAACACCTTTTTCAAAGCAGATTTCGGTACAGAGTTATGCCAGGCTACAGGAAGTAATGTACCGATTCCCGGGTTTCTCTACCCAAGACCGTACCGTTCGCCATTATCCCGATAGTGTTGGCGGCCAGCTTTTTGGTTATGTAAAGGAAGTAAGTGAAGCTGACATCGAAAAATCGGAAGGTTTTTACCGTCCCGGTGATTACAAGGGAAAAAGCGGGCTCGAATTCTCTTACGAAGAAACATTAAGGGGCGAAAAGGGCGTGGTTAATACCGTATACGATGCTAAAAACACCCCACAGGGCAGTTATGCCAATGGTAAATATGATGTGAATGCAGTAGCCGGCGAAAGATTGATCTCCGGACTTGATATCCGCATACAAAAGCTTGGCGAGGAACTGATGAAAAACAAGGTGGGTGCAATTGTGGCCATCGAACCTTCATCGGGTGAAATATTAGCCTTTGTGAGCAGCCCTGGCTATGACCCCAACATTCTTGTGGGGAAAGGTTTCACGAACAACTACATGGACCAGATTATTGGTAACCCTTATAAGCCATCCATTGTACGCCCCATTCAGGGTAAATACCCTCCGGGCTCTTCTTTTAAACCAATTGATGCCTTACTGGCTTTACAGGAAGGCGTTATTGATGTGAATACAACTTTCAATTGCCCGGGTTATTATATGGCGGGAAACCATAAAGTTAAATGTGAGCACGTAGATGGCAACATCAGCATGCGCAGGGGCATTGCCCGCAGCTGCAATACCTACTTCTGCCACGTTTTTCAAAAGTTAATTACCAAAAACGGCATGAAAAACCAGCGTGCAACTTATCAGGACTGGCGTGATAAAATTGCCAAATTTGGTTTTGGGCAGAAACTGGATATCGATCTCCCTTTCGAGAAGCAGGGCTATTTCTATAATGCCGATCATTATGATAAAATATATGGCAAGCGTTGGGGTTATACCACAGTAATCTCTCAGGCAATTGGCCAGGGAGAGATTACGGCAACACCATTGCAGATTGCCAATGCCATGGCCATTATTGCCAACCGTGGTTATTACATTAAACCGCACTTAATAAAAGCCATGGGCGATAAAATTAAGAAGGAATATAAAGACAAAAACTATGTTGGTGTTGATGCAAAGTATTTTGAGCCGGTAATTGATGGAATGCAGGATTGTGTAAACAGTGCCTGGGGAACAGCAACACTTTCTCGGATTCCCGATTTGTTATTATGCGGTAAAACCGGAACGGTGCAGAACCCGCACGGGAAAAACCACTCCGTATTTATCGGCTTTGCCCCTCGCGATAATCCGAAAATTGCCATTGCGGTAATCGTAGAAAACGCAGGTTTCGGAAGTACCTATGCCGCCCCAATCGCCAGTTATATGGTAGAAAAGTATATTAAAGGTAGCGTAACCGGTGCCAGGGCCAATCAGGTAGAATGGATGAAAAACCAGAACCTGCTTCCCGTACTCATCGATAAAAGCAAAAAGCTTAAGCTTAGCAAAGCAGATAGCCTGATTATCAAAAAAACAGATTCGATGAAAAGGGTTAACGATAGTTTAAAAATAAAAGCTGCAACGGCAAAAAAGCCGCTTACGGCACAGTTATTAAATAAAACGGCTGGCACTTTAAATCCCGATCAAACTAAAAAATGATGCAACAGCAAGGCAACAGGTTCTTCTTTAATGTCGATTGGATTACGGTATTAATCTATATCGCACTTTGTGCCATTGGTTTTACCAACATCTATGCATCCATTCCACACCCGGAGAATTCGGCAGCTTTCGATTTCACCAGCAGTTATGGAAAACAGTTGATCTACATTATCACCGGTTTGATACTTGGCTTATCGATATTGCTGTTTGATGGCCGCCTCTTTAACGTTTTTGCACCTTTTATTTACGGCGCAACCCTGGTCCTGCTGGTCAGCGTGTTGTTTGTAGGCCGTAATGTTGGTGGTAACCAGGCCTGGATTCCTATTGGTTCTTTCCGATTGCAACCCTCTGAGTTTGCAAAGTTTGGAACCGCCCTGCTCCTGGCCAGGTATGTAAGTACTTTCAATCCAAAGTTCAGGGACTTTAAATCGATTTTCATTGCGGGTATTATTGTTGCTGCACCACTCCTATTAATCATGATGCAGCCCGATACGGGTTCGGCGCTGGTATTCCTGGCCTTCATGTTCCCCCTATACCGCGAGGGTTTATCAGGTTATTTCCTGCTGATATTTTTAGGGATGATTGTGCTCTTTGTCGCCGACTTCCTTGTACCGACATCGGTATTGATCGTTATCCTGGTGAGCATTTGTGCCTTGTTTATCTATGCCAACAAACGCAAGCAGAAGCTCATTATCACCACGGTATTCGTTACCCTGGTAGCCATAGCTTATCTCTTCCTGGTTAAAGTTGCTTATGAGAAAGTACTTCAGCCACACCAGCGAAGCCGTATTGAACTGATGCTGGGCTTAAAAACAGATAACCGTGGTGCGGGTTACAATGTAATCCAGTCGCAGATTGCCATTGGCTCCGGACAGGCCACGGGCAGAGGCTTTTTGCAGGGTACACAAACGAAATATGGTTATGTACCGGCGCAGAGTACCGACTTTATTTTCTCTACGGTTGGAGAAGAATGGGGCTTTGTAGGCTGTTCGGTAATTATTGGTTTGTTTATCTTCCTGCTCTTAAGGATCATTAACCTTGCCGAGCGGCAGCGTTCGACCTTTTCAAGGGTTTATGGCTATTGCGTGGCCTGTATTTTATTCTTCCACGTATTCATTAATATTGGAATGACGATCGGTATTATTCCCGTAATCGGCATTCCGCTTCCTTTTATCAGCTACGGGGGTTCCTCGCTCTGGAGTTTTACCATGTTGCTGTTTATATTCCTGAAACTGGATTCGAACCGGATGGGATTTATTTAGGGTTCAGTAGTTCATTGGTCATTAGTTCATTGATCATTGGGAACTGCCAACTGAAAACTGCCAACTGAGAACTGTTCACTGCTCTCCACAAGTCGTCATCCCGATTGGAGCGCAGCGGAATAGAGGGATCTTTGGAGCTGTTTTAAGATAAAAAAGATCCTTCGACTACGCTCAGGATGACAGTTTGAGTTGGACGAAATAGTTCACTGCTCTCCAAAAGTCGTTATTGCGAGGAGGAACGACGAAGCAATCTCTTCTTAAATTATACCACTTACATATATAGATTGCTTCAGCTCGCACTAACCCAGCTTTGCAATGACGGTGTTAACTGAAAACTGCCAACCGCCAACTGTTCAATAGTTCATTTGTCATTAGTTCATTAGTCTCAACAACTCGTCATCCCGATTGGAGCGCAGCGGAATAGAGGGATCTTCGAAGCTGTTGTAGGATGAAAAGGGTCCTTCGACTACGCTCAGGATGACAGTTTGAGTTGGACGAAATAGTTCACTGCTCTCCCCAAGTCGTCATTGCGAGGAGGAACGACAAAGCAATCTCTTCTTAAATTATACCACTTACATATATAGATTGCTTCAGCTCGCACTAACCCGGCTTCGCAAAGACGAATGAGTCAATCCTTCGACTACGCTCAGGATGACAGGTTGAGTAGGACGATTCCTCAACTCGGCACTCCGCTTTGAAAAGATTTCTCCGCTACGGTCGAAATGACACTCCAGTCCGTCACCCTGAACTTGTTTCAGGGTCTTCTTTCCAGTAGATGCTGAAATAAATTCAGCATGACGTTTGGAGTTAATAATCACTTCGTTAACATTTTTGATAATTGGTTATTGAACATTGGTTATTGAACATTGGTCATTAGTCATTGGGAACTGCCAACTGAAAACTGCCAACTGAAAACTGTTCATTGGTCTCCAAAAGTCGTCATTGCGAGGTACGAAGCAATCTCTTCTTAAATTATACCATTTACATATATAGATTGCTTCAGCTCGCACTAACCCAGCTTCGCAAAGACAAATGAGTCAATCCTTCGACTACGCTCAGGATGACAGGGTTGAGTTGGACGATTCCTCAACTCGGCATTCGCTTCGAAAAGATTTCTCCGCTACGGTCGAAATGTCACTCCAGTCCGTCACCCTGAACTTGTTTCAGGGTCTCCTTTCCAGTAGATGCTGAAATAAATTCAGCATGACGTTTGGAGTTAATAATCACTTCGTTAACATTTTTGATAATTGGTTATTGAACATTGGTCATTAGTCATTGGGAACTGCCAACTGAAAACTACCAACTGAAAACTGTTCACTGCTCTCCACAAGTCGTCATCCCGATTGGAGCGCAGCGGAATAGAGGGATCTTTGGAGCTGTTGTAAGATGAAAAAGATCCTTCGACTACGCTCAGGATGACAGTTTGAGTTGGACGAAATAGTTCACTGCTCTCCCCAAGTCGTCATTGCGAGGAGGAACGACGAAGCAATCTCTTCTTAAATTATACCACTTACATATATAGATTGCTTCAGCTCACACTAATCCGGCTTCGCAAAGACGAATGAGTCAATCCTTCGACTACGCTCAGGATGACAGGTTGAGTAGGACAAATAATTTATTGCTCTCCACAACACCCCTGCACCCTGCTATCCGGCCTAGCCCATCGAGAAAGCAGAAAGCAAGGGAATATTTGAACTCCCTTTCATTTCCCCACAACCCAAGGGAATTTGCAGCCCTAGGGGGGAATGTGCGTAAGCCAGGCCTCAAATTACCGCCATTGGTATTCCCTTAGCTTTATGCAACAAGTGGGGCAAGCCTTGATCTTTTGTTTCTTTTGGATCAAGCCAAAAGAAAGAGCCCTTGCGGCGGCGAGCAAATAATCAGTTTTCAGTTAACACCGTCATTGCGAAGCCGGTGTTAACCGCCAACAATTCAATAGTTCATTAGTCATTGGTCATTAGTTCATTAGTCATTGAAAACTGCAAACCGCCAACTGAAAACTGCCAACTACTTACTACTAAACCTTCTGTTCAGCAATTCGTAAAACTGATCAACAGAGCTTTGTTTATTCGCCCAGTTATTTTTAACGGCATAATTATTCTGCAGAAAGCTGTCAGCGGATTCAAAGTTTGGCATTTTGTTTACAATGTCCAGTGCTTCAGAATAAGCCATGTTATAACCGCTAAAGAGGTCTTTTATGAACAAAAGCTTTTCATTCAGACTGATGGACTGCTTTAAATCGGCAATAGGTGCCTTAGCGGGCTCCTCAGGACTGCTGTTTGTTTTGGCAAGCAAATCATTCAAGGAAGGTGCAGGCTTTGATGAAACGGGTTGCTCAACAGGCTTCACAGGTATGGCATGAGGAACGAAAGCCGGACGTTCATCCGCTACCGGCGGAGAAATAATAGGCTCGTCGAGTTTAGTGTCTTTTAATGCTTCAATAGGTTCGCTTTTCGCCTGGGTAAATAACGTTTCCTCCTGCGTTGGCTTTTCTTCCTGCTCCTCTTCGTGCGGAATCAGGAAAGGTTCAGGTCCGATTTCATCATCTTCAGTAGCTACCGCTTCGTTCGGTACAGGCTGCTGCTCTTTTTCGTGTATTCTTTTCTTTTGGGCAAGGATTTCTTCTTCCTCCTTACTTAAAGGCCTGTCGAATATTTCATCAACTGATTTCTCTTCATAATCAAACTTATCATCATCGCTGTGGTTACCCAAAACAAATTCAAAAGAGTTCGACTCCTGGTCAGGTTTAAAGAAATCGCGTGCTAAAACTTCTTCACTTGTTTCTTCATAAATGCTTTCATTTTCGATTGCTTCTGTTTCAGGGATAATATCAACACGCTCTTCCTCTTCTTCCGCTGTAGCGATTTCTTCAAGCTCAGGCGTTTCTGCTACAGCAGCTTCTTCCTGTGTATAACTTTGTTCGGGTAAAATGATCGTATTTTGTTCTTCAAGCAATAAACCGGTATCCGTTTCTGCCGGATGGTTTTCGCCATTTAAAGAGTTTAACTTTTGTGCAATTCTAACATGATCAGAAAGGAAGTCGGCATTGGCCAGAAAAAGTTCTACCTCCAGTTCATTGAGTTTTTCAGGGTGTTGAGCTAAGAATTGGTATTGCTCGTTCAGTTCGGTTAAAATACTGCCTATTTTTCTGAAAATATCCTGTTGATTCATCATAAGTGTTAAACGATTTTTTAGCGGTTTATGTTGTTAGCGCTTTTCAAAAATAACACTTAATAAATGATAATTAAACGCTATCGGCAAAAAAGAGCTAACGTTTTAAACACAATCAGAAACCATTTATTGTTTTAACAGATGGGAAATAACCGGGTGTGCACTTATTTCGCCTGATCTTCCTGTACATCGTGTATGGCACTTTGTACATTTTGCACCAGGCTTCTTTTGGCGGCCTTCCAGGTTTCCGGCGAAGCGAGATTTTCAATAAGTTCATTCTCAGAAGCTTCAGAAATCCCCTCCAGGTTTTTCAGTTCCTTCACTAAAGTATAAGAATTCATATCTCCATAACCGCGGAGTTGTTTAACCCTGGCAAGAAAACTATCCAGTGTTTTAATTTTTTCGTGCTTTTTCATAAAATATTAATTAAAATAAACCGGCAAGCAGTCTTTTTTAATTACGGCAATGATTAAATATAGGCTTAAAACACTTTTAACAAGTGTTGGCTATAAATACGTAAGTATTTTAAGTTTAGATTTTTTAGGAATAATTATTTTCTGCAAATCACTAAATATCAGGAAGAAAAAATAAAACAACACGCTGTAAAAACTTTAGGTGTTGATATTTTGAGCAAGGCAGATAACCTTTCCAATCAGATATTTTAATACCTTTGGCACTCACTAAACCACGGCGCAAACAGCTAAAGAATTATTGTAAAATGTTATTCAGCGAACAAAATTTTAGAAGAAGAGGGGAATTTTCAGGTAGTATAGAGGTTGTATGTGGCTCTATGTTTTCGGGAAAAACCGAAGAGTTGATTCGCAGATTAAAAAGGGCACAGATTGCTAAATTAAATGTCGAGATCTTTAAGCCCCGTACCGATACGCGTTACCACGAAAGTGCTGTCGTATCGCACGATTTAAATTCAATAAATTCTACACCTGTCGACAGTGCTTCGGCAATTTTACTTTTAGGTACCAACACCCAGGTGGTAGGTATAGATGAAGCCCAGTTTTTCGATAATGAACTGCCTGATGTATGCAATAAACTCGCCATGCGGGGCATCAGGGTAATTGTTGCCGGTCTGGACATGGACTTTACCGGTAAGCCATTCGGGCCAATGCCGGCACTCATGGCCATAGCGGAGCACGTTACCAAGGTAAATGCGGTATGCGTTTGTTGTGGTAATCCGGCCTTATACAGCTACAGAACCGTCGCCGATGAAGCAACCGTGCTGCTGGGTGAAAAGGAAAGCTATGAACCGCGATGCAGGGCTTGTTATAATATTGATAAGGGCTAATCATTTGGTTCATTTGTCATTAGTTCATTAGTCATTAGTCTCCACAAGTCGTCATTGCGAGGTACGAAGCAATCTCCTCATTAACTTCATTGAAAATTGGTTATTGGTTATTGAACATTTCTTGATTGGTTCATTAGTCTCCACAAGTCGTCATTGCGAGGTACGAAGCAATCTCTAATTATACCACTGATTGATATAGATTGCTTCAGCTCGCTCATTCCCGGCTTCGCAATGACGAATGCGTTAGTCCTTCGACTAGGCTCAGTATGACAGATTGAGTAGGGACGATTCCTTCAGAGCAAAACACCACTCCAGTCCGTCACCCTGAACTTGTTTCAGGGTCTCTCGTTCATAAGATGCTGAAATAAATTCAGCATGACGTTTGACGTTAATAATCTCTTCGTTAACATTTTTGATAATTGGTTATTGAGCATTGGTTATTGAATATTTTGGTTATTAAATATTAATCCCTTTAATTTAGCACATGAATATAAAAACCGTTTCTATATTAGGCTGTGGCTGGTTTGGCTTTGCTTTGGCGAAGCAACTGATTACCAAGGGTTATCGGGTAAAAGGCTCGACCACAACGCCGGAAAAGCTGGAAACGTTGACTGCTGAAGGCATCGATGCTTACCTCATCAACTTTACAGGCGAAGGAATAAAAGCGGATAAAAAATTCTTCGATACAGACGTGTTGCTGATTTGTATTCCACCGAAAAGGAATTCAGCTGAATTAAACGATTTCCCAACCAAGATTAAGGCTATACTGGATACCGCTGCACAAGGTCAGGCTAAGGTTATTTTAATTAGCTCCACCAGTGTTTTCAGCGATGAAAATAAGGCGGTAAACGAAAGCAGTGAAACACGGCCCGACACCTCATCGGGCAAAGTGATGCTGGAAGCAGAACAGGTTTTTATGAGCGCACAGCCTTCCGCTTATACGATTATCCGCTTTTCGGGTTTAATTGGCCCGGAGCGTAACCCCGGACGTTTCTTTGCTGGTAAAACGGCAATCCCAAACGGACTGGCTCCGGTGAACCTAATCCACCAGACTGATGCCGTAGGCCTTACCATCCGCTTGCTGGAAAAACAGGCCTTCGGGCACATTTACCATGCCTGTGCGCCGCAGCACCCTGATAAAATGCAATTCTATACCAAAGCCGCCGAAGTTTCTGGTTTGCAACCACCAGAGTTTATCGCAGAAAAAACAAGCTGGAAAGTAGTGGAGAGTATTAATGTACCAAGGTATTTAGATTACCAATTTGTAGTGTACATTTAACAAACCTCCTAACCAAAGAGAATTCTTATGGCAAACGATTTTATTTACCAATGCTATTAAATTTCTTTATTATCTCATTAGAAATAGCTTCAATGTTATTTCCACCTATCCCACCTGCTTCGGAAAAAACTCGATTGTCCTTAATCAGGAAGTGTTTTGGATAGGAGTGAAAACTAAAAACGTTTTGTAAAATAGAAATCTCATCTCTAGAAAGATTATAGAAAACACCATCAATGGCAAACTTCTTTTTTATATCCTGTACACTTTCGTCTTTAGTATAAGCAGAAATAAACATATTTATAATCTTTTCGGGCTTTAACCTGCTGATTAAATTTTTATAATGTGGCATTTCACTCATACATGGGCCGCACCAATCGCCCCAAAAGTCTAAATAAATATTATTGCCACTATACTTTTCAAATAAAGTTAAAATCTTGACTTTTAGGCTGTCCTCAAATTTTAAGCTTTTGATTTTTTCGAGAACATCAAAACTTTGAAAGTTACTTTTGATACTTTTTATCTTGTTGGTAATGGAATTAATTAAATAATCATTTATTAAAATCGCTTTTATATGTTTAAAATCGCTGTTATCTAAGTCAATATCAGCAGAATTTACATAACACAAATGATAATATAAAAGCTGTTTCAACACTCCGCTAAGGTATTTATCAACTTGGCCTAAGTAAACCGGCAAAGGGTTCTTTCCATTTTTTAACTTTTCACTTTCGTAATTTGGATTTATGTTAACAATTATCTCAAAAGCCCCTTCTAAAGATCTTAAAAACTTATAATAATTACGATTGACATTGCTAGTAAAGCTATTCAGTTTAAGTTTATCGAGTTCGACAAATAGTTCTGGAAAATCAATTCTCGTATTAATACGGCCATAAAAGGGGTTAGCTGCTAAATCTTCAGCCAGCGAAAAAATAAGATTGTTTTTTTGCCAGTTTAGAAAATTTTTGTCTGAAACGGAATATTCGGCATTGAATTGTTCAGCAAATTTAACTTGCTCCTGGTATAACGCTATTCTCTTTTTATTAAACGAACTGTCTGTCAGCTCCTTATTCCCTAAAATATTTTTAATTTCAAAATCATGTTTGTAAAATTCTACCGAATAAGTTGTAATTAAATTACTAAGCACTGAAGTTGCATTATTTCCAATCGCTTGAACACTTGGAATGGGCAAATTTGCTGATATATTCAACTGTAGAGGCTCTTTCGATGAGGCATATATAATGTAGATCTCGTTGTTATATTCAATCTGCATATCGCTGTCAAATGGCCTAAAAAAAGTGAATCGGTAAGAACCATCATTTTTGATTTGAACAGACTGGACATTTTCAGTCCCTAGAATATCATTTACATAAAAATTTATTAGTTTATCATTTCGCAAAGGATTGAAGTCGACCACTTTTCCATAAATCGTCGTAGAATCCTTCACATCAAAAGTACGCTGTGCATGTGCGTAGCTATAGTTGATAAATAGTAAGAGATAGAGCGTAAGATAGCATTTCATTGTTTTCCTTTTGTTGAAGATAGTTAAGTTATCCCGGCAAAGAAAAACGTTAACCATTTTTAACAAAAGACTAACTCAACAAGCCCAACAACTCTTTTTTAGTCAGATTTTTAAACAGGTTACTTTCGTTCTGAATTAAATCCTTCACGAGGTCCTTTTTAACAGACTGGAGTTTGATGATCTTCTCTTCAATGGTATCGGGGCAAATTAACCTTACTGCCATTACATTTTTATGCTGCCCGATGCGGTAAGCACGGTCGATGGCCTGGTTTTCAACCGCTGGGTTCCACCATGGGTCGACGAGGTAAACGTAATCTGCCTGTGTTAAGTTTAAGCCGGTTCCCCCGGCTTTTAAGCTGATCAGAAAAACAGGTATATCCGTATTATTCTGAAAGGATTTTACCGTTTCTTCCCGGTTTCTGGTTTGCCCGGTTAAAAAGGCATAACCGATACCTCTGGCATCGAGTTGTTTTTTAATCAGCTCCAGCATGCTTACAAATTGAGAGAACACCAGGATTTTATGCCCACTGGCTTTTGCTTCTATCTGCTCAATCAGCACATCGATTTTTGAGGAAGCCTGCAGGTAAGATTTCCCATCGGCCAGCAAGGCTGCTGAATTACATATCTGCCTTAAACGGGTAATGCTTTTTAACACATGCATAGAACTTTTAGGTAGCTCATCCTCTGTTTTACCCAAAATATAGTCCTGGATTTCCTTCTTGTTTGCTTCATACACTTCACGCTGCTCCGCTCCCATTTCGCAGTATAGCGTAATCTCAGTTTTATCAGGCAGTTCCCTGGCAACCTGTTCTTTGGTTCGGCGTAAAATGAAAGGACGGATTTTCTGCTGCAATTCAGCCGCACGCTTACGGTCTTTAAACTGGTCGATGGGTGTGGAATACAAATCGGCAAACTGCTGCTTGGTACCAAAAAGGCCAGGGCAGGCAAAAGACAGCTGCCCGTATAAATCGAAAGTGTTGTTTTCTATCGGTGTTCCCGTAAGGGCAACCTTATTCCTCGATTGCAGCATCCTGACGGTTTTATACCGCTGCGATTCGGGATTTTTAATGAGTTGCGACTCATCCAGGAAAATATAATTGAAGCGGTAATTTTTCAGGTACCTGATGTCGGAGAGCAGCGTTCCGTAAGAAGTTAAAATCACTTCAAAGGCATCGAAATCGGCGGTATCCTTGATCCGTTCTGCGCCATATATCGTTTTTACCTTTACAGAGGGTGCGAATTTCTTCAGCTCCTCCCGCCAGTTAAAAATAAGGGAGGCCGGAACAACAACAAGGTTTGTATTGTGTTTTACTTTCTCGCGTTGCGACAAGATAAAGGCTATGATCTGAATGGTTTTTCCAAGCCCCATGTCATCGGCCAGTATCGAGCCAAAGTTAAAATCATCGAGGAAGTTGAGGCGGTTTAAGCCATCTTTCTGGTAATGGCGAAGCGTGGCCTTTAATCCTTTCGGAATAACAACATCCTGCACAAAATCATCACCCTCAAATTGTTGTTTGAAACTTTTAAGTTCATTCTTTACTTCACCATCCAGCAGTGCATCTTCGTACAAATCACTTATCGAAGCATATTTTATCTTGTGGGTAAGCAGGGTATCATCAACAATCTCACCGGCGCTAAAGTATCCGATGAACTTTTGTATCCATTCTTCGGGTAAGATCCCCACGGTACCATCATCGAGCGTAACAAATTTGCTCTTGTTACGGATGGATTTGTGCAGGTGTTTAAGTGCCACCTGCTGTTTACCAAATTTTACTTCCAGCTTGGTTTCGAACCAGTCAGTACCACTTAAAACCTCAATATTAATATCGGCTTTGTGTGGATTAAGCTTATTGTTTTTAAGCTGATTGAAGCCTAAAATATGGATGTCCTTACTACGCCAGGCTTCAAAAGCATCTAAAAACCATAGCTCTTCGAGAAACCTTTTACGGTGCAGGTAATAGGCATCATTGGTTTCCTGATCATAAAAGTATGGGTGTTGGCGCAGAATTTCGGAGGTAAACTGCAGCTCGGCCTCCTCATCACGGTGTAGTGTAAAAAGATTCCCGAATTTATCCTGGGCCTGGATCTTCTTCTTGGAGAGTACCGGAATTTCGAGGTTTCCATAACGCATCACCGGGGTAATTAAAATATAATCTTCCGATTCTGAAAGGTAAACCAACTTCTCAATTTCCAGATCGAAACCTTTTTCCTCTATCTGCCTTGGCGTAGCGGGTTTCAGGAAAGAGTAATCGACATGGATGTACTTTTCCAGCTGGATCAGGATATTTTTCTGAAATTCAGGGTACTTACTTTTATGGATAACGAGCCTGTTACTCTGCTTAATAAAAAAGCCAATTACTTTAACCAAATCAGCATTTCCGATCAGATACAACTGATTTTTAAGCTGGATAAAATAGTTAAAGCGGATAAGGAGGTTATCTAAGGCATAAGTATGGCCATTGATGATCAGTCGGCCGTTGATTTCGAAAAAATCATTTTTTTGGTTAACCGATAAGCGCAGGTCGGTATCCAGCAGGCTAAGCACGACAGGTGTTACCGTAGCTGCCTGGATATTGGCCTGTTGATTACCCTCATGCAGGTAAACCGGAATAGCCAGCGGATTTTTAACAACGGCCCTTAAAGCTTCAAGTTCTGCTTCAACATCACCTGGGGTATAATTATTTTGAAACCTGCTAATCCCGCTAAAGTACTTCAGCTCGCTATTGTCGTCCGATTTAAAAATCAAATCTTCTACGGCAATGGCTTTGAAAGGGTTTTTAATTTTATCCCCTTTACTGAAGCCTGCATGAAAAAGTTCGATGTTCAGGTTGCTATAATAACGGTGCTTTCCGAGAACCAGCACCATATTTTCCTGATGCTGCACCTGCTTAACTGATGAAGGAACCTTTCTGGCTACCGGAAGCAATACTGCTTCCAGCTGTTGCTGTGCTTCCTTGTCAAAGGCCTGCAGGTTAGCCATTTTTGGTTTTATGCTTAGCTGGTCATCGGTCAGGCTAAGCATAAAAAGTGCATCAAGGTTTTCTTCCTTTTCTAGTCCGTAATCAAGGGCAATTTTCGAAAGCCTTTGGCTACGCAGGTTTTCATCAAAGAAAATAAGCAAATCCTGGCGATGTAAGAGATTGTATAAAACCTGTGCCTGATGAGCGCAAAGTTTATTTTTTGGTGCTGCACAGCGACAGGAAAGTTTTACCTCATTTTCATTTTGCTGCAGCAGAACAAGTGGAAAAGGCGTTATAGCAGCTTCATGACTAAAGGCAGCATAATCGATTTCAATCTGCTCGGGGAAGATGTTGAAAAATCCTTTTACCTGTGTATCTACCTGCCCGTTAAGGTGCTTTAAAATAAACAGATTGCTCAGGTTTTTGAGGTTGAAATCCTTTATAACATAATCAAAAGGATTATTCGCCCCTGCCGAACTTGAGTTTTGGTCATTCATTTAATGCAATATAACAAGAAAATAAATCAGGCAATTTTTAAAGTGCAGATTTTATCAGCGCCACTACGTCTTCAATTACTTCAGGCGATTTGAGTATTTTATAGTGCCCGGCATCAGGATAAGCTTTTGCCTTTATTTGCGGGTTTTGTTCCAGAAATGTGTTGAGGTAAGCGTAAGGCGAAATATGGTCTTCAACATCGTAAGCGAGAAAATGTTGTATCGCCGGATTAAGGTGATACAGGCTGCTGAGGTTAAAATGATCGGCTTTTACGGGAAACTCTTTACTGAAATTGTGAAAGAAGTTTGCCTGTGCCTCAACACCAATATTTACAGACTGCATGCTTTGTTCGAAATTTTCCTTTAGCCTGATGAGCGGCGCAATACTGATTAACTGTTTAGGCTTAAGCCCAGCTTCCTGAATGGCGATAACGTTTGCCATACCGCCTAGCGAGTGACCTACATAAAAATCGGGCTTTGCATAATCGGCGGCAATCGCTTTAACCGAATCGGCATATAGCATCAGGTTAGAAAATTCGGAAACCGAACTTCCGTTTCCGGGCGCATCGAAGGCAATGATTTCCAGGTCATCTATATTGCGGAGTGCAGTGATGAGCTCGTAAAAATCGGCCGCTTTAGATGCCCAGCCATGTGTAAGCAACACTTTTACCGCTCCTGTACCCCAGCTAAAGCAATTAATGGTTAATGCTTTAGCGGTGAAATAAGTATCAAAAACGGGCAAACTGAACCTTTTAGCTTCGGCAAGAAGTTGCTCCTGGTGCAGGCGCAAGGGCATTTTCGGTGAATAAAAAATAAATTCGCGTATTAATTTCTCGGCATCCTGATGTTGGTTTTCCGCTGAGATTTTGAGCGCATTTACAATTTCCTTAAGCCTTTTCAACCTTTAGCCTTTTATTGTGCCAGCAAGCCTTTTAAATCGGCTGGCGAATAATTAATCGATTTTAAGGTTTTATCATCGCCTTTTCTGAATACCAGGAACAAGCCATCGATTTCTTTGTAGTAAGATTCCGTTCCGTCTTTATCAAGGTAAAACTGAATGGTTTTTTCTGCTTCCTCAACCGTTTTGCAGGCTTTGCTCATGTTCGAACGATGTACCTCATCAAACAGGGTTTTAAACTTTCCGCCTAAACCGAATTCGTGAATAGCACCTGCAAGCACATACTGCAAATCGCAAAGTGCATCGGCAACTTCTATTAAATCATCGTTTTCAACCGCTTCCTGAAGTTCTTTCAGTTCTTCAGCCAATAGCGAAATACGCAAATTAGCCCTTTGTTTTGAAGGAATAACAGGTGATTCTAAAATAGGATGTTTAAAGGTGGTATGGAATTCAGCAACCTGGTTTAGCGAGTTGGTTTCTTGCATGATTTTGTTCGATTATTTATTGTGAGCAAACTTAAAAAAATCGGCTTAAAATATCGTGAAAACTTATAAACACCTTATTTCTTTTCCCTGATCATTTTAAAGAATTCTTCCTTATAGGTATCGCCTACCGGGATCGACTGGTCGTTAATGTAAAGCGTGTTGCCATCAATCATTTTAATGTGGCTGATAGACACGATATAGGATTTATGCACCCGGTAAAAAGGTGGCTGTGGCAATTGTGTTTCCAGTTCACGCAAAGCCTGATACGTAATAATACGCTGGTTTGCCGTGTAAACCGAAACGTAATTTTTTAAGCCTTCGATGTATAAAATCTCATCGTATTTTACCTTGATGAATTTATTTTTAGTATCGCCTTTAATGAAGATAAAGTCGTTGGCAGGATTTGGGGCATTCACCACTTCATATTGTGCCGGTGAAATGATCTGCTGCGCTTTTTCAGCTGCCTTATAAAAACGTTCGTAGGAGATTGGCTTCAAAAGGTAATCAACAACGTTTAAGTCGAAGCCATCCAATGCATATTCGGGATAGGCAGTAGTTAAAATTACCCGGCATTTATCGCCACAGATTTTAAGGAACTGAATACCGGTAAGTTCGGGCATTTGTATATCCAGAAAAACAAGGTCGACCTTCCCTTCCTGAACCATGTTCAAAGCCTCGAAAGCATTTGTTGTGGTTCCAACCAGTTCTAAAAAAGGTGTTTTATTAATAAAAGCAGCAATAATATCCGAAGCGTAGGCTTCATCGTCAACAGCTAAACAGCGGATCATAAATTTAAGATTAAGGTTGTTTTATAGGTATTACCGTTATTCGAAATCAAAAGCTCGTGTCTGTCGGGATAGATTAAATCCAGCCTGCGATGCACGTTTACCAGACCAACACCGCTTGAGTGGTCTTTCTGTGCATGGCTGATTTTATTACTCACTTCAAAGCTTAGTCTTTTTTGCTGCACTTTTAAGCGGATGCGCACCGGGTGAGTATCATCATTTACCACACCATGCTTAAAGGCATTTTCTACAAAGGGGATTAATACGAGGGCTGCAATTTTTTGATCCAATACCCCATCGGCGGTAAAATCGACATAGAAATTCGGTTCAAAACGCATTTTAAAGAGTTCGATAAAACTTTCGAGGTATTCTATTTCCTTTTCGAGGTTAACCATGCCGTCAGGACTCTCATTTAAGGTGTAGCGCATTAAGTCGGATAACCTTAAAACGGCGTTGGCCAGTTTATCGGAAACCGGAATGGCCAGTGAATACACATAGTTTAAGGTATTGTATAAGAAATGTGGGTTAATCTGCGATTTTAAAAATGCCAGCTCTGCCTTAACCACTTCCTCTTTCAGCTTACGGTTTGCCTGTTCAGCTTTAAAGCTCTGCTGTGCCCCGTAAATTGCCGCAGGGATAACCAGAAAGGAAATACTGTAATAAATATTATCCGAAACATAACGCATATTAAGTGTTTCGTCAGGGTAGTTTTTAATTCCAAACCAATGGAGGAAAAGGATTTGCTCAATCAGGTAGCGCATGCCGATAAAAAGGGCAATGACAAACAGGGCGCCAATGATCAGCTGAAATGCTTTCTCCCTTTTTAGAAATGATGGATAAAGCCATAGGTAGCAAATGTAAAATTCTACTATCTGAATGAAGTTCATCGAAATATCAAATGCGGCCTGCTTAAAGGTAACGCCCCTTATTAATGCCCCGCCATAGAAATAAGTCAGTAAAGCTATCCAGCAAATCAGGTGTATAAATACAGTTTTGGTTTTTTTCATAGGCTAAAACTAAGGAATGTTGTACCGGACGCACATTTTCTTATGCCAACTGCCCGATAAATTATCCCAACGGTGTATTTTAAAGTTTTAGTTACAGCACCAGGAGCATCCATACATTGCAGGCATAATGACCGGAATTACCAATCGCGGCCTCAAGTTTCTTAAATCCCGCACGTTCATAAAGCCAGATGGCCGTAGAAAGCTCGGGAAAGGATTCAAGGTAAACCTCATTATAACCAAAATGCTGTGCCGATTCAATACTCTTTTCCATTAACATTTTGCCCAATCCCTTACCCCTTGCATTGGCAGATAAATAGAATTTAACCAGCTCTACACATCCCTCAGGTAACCCATCGGTTGGATAAATACCGCAGCCACCCAGTAAAACGCCATCTTCTTCTGCCAGCCAGTAAACAGCACCTTCCTGCTTAAACACTTCCGATAAATGATCGGTAGTTGGGTCGGTATATACTGTTCCGGGTTTATCGATCTTAAATTCCCTGAAAACAACCCTAATCAACTCGGCCAGTTCTGCGTTATCTTTTTCTTCTATTTTACGAATGGTAATGCTCATATCCTTTTGCAAAAATTTAACATCATAATACATATTTGATGTTGTGTTAATATACCAAAGGTACATTTACTAATATTTTAAAGAAAGCATGAATCAAATATTTAGTTTATTTATACCAAAGGACAAAACATTTCAGCCCCTGTTTGAAAAAGGCGCAGAAAACTTATCGAATATTTCTGAGGCCCTAGTACTTTTCATCCGATCAACCGATCAGCAGGAAAAAGCCCGTATGGCGAAGGAGATTAAAGACCTTGAGCTGATTGGTGATAAAGCAACGGATACGATTTATGAAGAATTGAATAAGAGTTTCATTGTTCCATTCGACAGGCAGGACGTTCATTCACTGGCGACCAAGATCGATGATATTGCAGATGATATTCTTGCCATTGTGCTTAATATGGAATTATATCAGCTCGACACTGCCAGTGAAGCAATCATAAAACTAAGTGAAATCGTTTCGAAAATGTGTAACAGGCTTTGCATTGCCATTAAAGAAATCAAACACTTTAAAAACAAGCAGCTTATTATCGACATCTGCAAAGAAGTTGGGCAGCTGGAAAGCAAGGCCGACAGGTTATATGAGCAGTTTATATCGATATTATTTGAAAGTGAGCTTGATGCGATATCCTTAATCAGGCAATCGGAAATTTTAAGCCAGCTGGAAAAAGCAACCGATAAATGTGATGACCTGGCCAATATAATCGAAACCATATTTCTTAAAAACGCCTGATCATTTACCGGGCATTTCTTTAAAATTTCAGATTCAGAACAAAAGTTAAATAACCAGTAACCGAAACCGCTAAAGCTGCAGATGAAGCAGAAACACCGGAAATAGCGGATAAAGACCGGGAAGATAAAAATGATGATGCGGGTGATAAAATTGAAACTGTGGCCTCATAATTGTTAAGCTTATCTTAAATTAAAAAACATGCTGAAATAGAATTTATATTTTGGCGTTATGATAAGCATGAAAAAAATATTTCTATTTTGCCTGTTAGCCCTATCTATTACGGGTTGTGGCATTAACCAGCAGGCGCAGCAGATTAAGGCACTTGAAGCATGTACCTATAAAGTTAAAAACGTAAATCAGATTACTTTGGCCGGGGCAGACTTAGCCAAGCTGATTAACCAACAGGATTTTAACCTGGCCAGCTTACCGGGTGTTGCCCTGGGCTTGCTTAGAAAAGATATCCCTTTAAGGGCTAACCTGAACCTCGAGATTACCAATCCATCAGGCAACCTGGCAGCCATAAACCAGTTTGAATATAAAATTCTGGTGAACAATACCGACCTGGCGGAGGGGCTTGTTAACCAGGCGGTGAGTATCCCGCAAGGGCAAACCGTAACTGTTCCTGTACAAATGGGTAGTAACATTTACAGTTTAATATCGAATGGAAATGTTTTAAATGATGTAATTAAGGCTGCACAAAAAGGTTCGAAAAGTGATGAAAAGCTCGGATTGCTAACGATTAAAATAAAACCTACCATTATGATCGGTAACACTCCGGTAAAATATCCGGGTTATATTACCATTAATAAAGATATCAGCAGTAAAATTTTATTGTAAAATACAAAAGGCTCCGGTTGATTAACCGGAGCCTTTTTTGTTAAAACTTTTTATGTGGTTCGAAGACCATTCCTTTAAAACTGTTCTGATCGAGCTGATCGGAAACAAGCTTAATTTCTGCAACCGATAACCTTTCGGGCATGGTGGTAGATTGGGCGCTCAAGCTTGATGTTTTGGCGGCCGAGGTTACAAAGCTTCCTGTTTTTGCATACAGTAAAGCATAGGCCAGCAACGTTTCACTTTCATCGCCCCAGGCTTTTGTTAAATCTTCGTAAGCTTCTTTATCAACAGTTAAACCCGAGTAGTAGCCACCTGTACCAGCCTGGTTTTTCGTTTCAAACTCCGGAATGTACATATCAACTTTATCAATCCTGATCGGGAAGAATCCAACAGGCTTGCCATAGGTTGTAGTACCTATTAATTTAACATCCATTACCGGCTTTAAGCTATTTACCGTAAGCTCACTTGCAGACGCTGTTGAACCGGTTACGATAAAATAAACCCTGCTTAAGTTCAGTGAACCCGACTTAGCAAATTTCTCAATATTATCAGATGAGCTAGCCGAGTAATCGAGATCGGCGTAAGTAGCATATTTACCATTAACCCCTGTGGTAAAAGTCTGCAGCTTACCGCTACCATCCAATAAAGGCTGATGGGCTAAAACAGAAGCTTTTCTTTGAGCAGTTGTTAAACCTTGCAGGTAAGCATTATAATAGCTGGTAAACATGGTGTTTCCGGTTTGTGCGGAAGGACTCAGGATATTTATAATTTGCGTAGCTGTACTTACATAACCACCACCATTGTACCTTAAGTCGACAACAACTTCTGTTACACCTTGCGTTGCGAAGTTTGAAAATGCAGTGCTTATGGCAGCCGAAGCATTATTGGTAAAACTGTTGAACACGATATAACCAACCTTTTTGGTTCCGGCGGTATACACATTGGTAAAAAGAATTGGGTTAACGGTATAAGTTGCCCGGGTAACAGTTACCGTTTTAGTTGCGCCAGCCAAATCGACAAAAGTTAAACTTACTGAGGCATTGGTACCGAATAAGGCATCATTTAAAAAAGTAACATTGGCAGAAGTATAGGTTAAGCTGGTTCTTCCGTTTACGGCTGTTAAACGGCAACCGCGGGTTAAGCCTTGCTGGCTTGCCGGTGAGTTGGCATAAACATACTTTACGCGTAAATCTGTAGTGGTATTATATAGTACTGAAAAACCATAATCGTTCTCCGTGCCATTTACATCGGCCTTTAGCGAGGCTGTTTTACCGGTTGTGCCATAATCAAAGAAAGAATATTTCGGGGAGGTAGCCGTACTGCTCACATATTCGTAAGGTTTGCCGGTTTCCGGATTATTTGAATATTGCGTTAAGGCAAACAATTCAGTTTCATTTGAACTAAAACTACGTGGCTTGAAAGCATCGTAAGTTGGCAATGAGGTATTCCAGTAATACAACTCCTTGGCATAAAGGAAAATCGAATCTTTAGTTAATTCATCACGGGTGCCCGTGGCAGTTGTAGTTGGTGTTGTTGGGGTAACTTCTGGCGTTGTGCTGGCTTTTTTACATGCATTTAAAAATGTAACGGCCACAATCGCGATTATAAAAACTGATTTAAATAAGTTTTTTTTCATAGTAAATTGATAATCAAAATTATGCAATACTATATATACGTTAATTTAAGCTTAAAAGTTCGCTCAAAAAGAACTTTACATAATACAGATAAACTAATGTAAGTGATATTATCCGAATTAGCATAAATGAATCGTTAAACAGGAAAAATTTAACGATCAATGAACAAAAAAGCCCTCCATTTCTGAAAGGCTTTTGCTGTAACTTACAGGGATGTGATGCTACAGTTTGAATCCAGTCCTTCTACTAACTGAATTGTTTTTATAGGGAGCGTTATATAATATCAATTGAGGATTAAATTGCTTCGCTTAAAATGTAAATCATTTGTCTGTTATCCAGTAAAAACAAGTACTCGCTACCTGTTTTCGATTTGGTTTTATTTATTTTAACCACCTTGCCTTGATTTTCATAATCATCGGCGATCTCATCGCCCACTTTAACTTTATTCAATTTTCTGGATGGCGTGGTGTAATTGACGTTAATCATAAGCTAGTTTGTTTATGAAATAAAAATAGCTAATTAGCCCAGGTTCTCTTTATAAAGTAGATGAAACACCTTGTTTAGTCGAAGTAGCAAGCCCTCACGAAGATATGCATCATCAATATTTCTTCAAATATATAAAATCTTTGTTTAAAGCACTAATCAAACGTTTGTTTTAATAAACAAAAACTGAAACAGCTGCTTCTTTTACCCTGTAATTTGTCGCTTACGCCCCTGAATACGCCGGTTATTTTAGTGCATATTAGCGTTGTAAAAAATGATAACTATGGAAAACTTAACATTCAAAAAAAACATTAAAGCCCCTGCACAAAAGGTGTGGGCTATTTTATTAGGAAAAGACACTTACCCAGAGTGGACTGCTGTTTTTGCGGAAAACTCTGCTGCCGATACCGACTGGCAAAAAGGAAGTAAAGCCATATTCCACGACGGAACGGGCAATGGTATGGTTTCGAGAATAGAAGAAAATATTCCTCATCAATTCTTATCGATAAAACACCTTGGTGAAATTAAAAATGGCAAAGAAGATTTAAATAAAAACTGGGGCGATGCCTTTGAAAACTATACCCTTGAGGAGCATGATAACGTTACAACACTAAGCATAAACCTGAGTATTATAAAAGACTGGGTTGAGTTTATGGATAAAACCTGGCCACAGGCTTTAGATAAAGTAGCGGCGCTTGCTGAAGAATAATAAAAACAAAAAGCCTTTCATTACTGAAAGGCTTTTTTGGAAGTGGTGCCACCTGGATTCGAACCAGGGACACAAGGATTTTCAGTCCTTTGCTCTACCGACTGAGCTATGGCACCTCCCGTTTGGGATTGCAAATGTAGTATTCTTTTTTTCAAATGCAAGAAGGCTTTTAAAAAAAATATTCCCGTTTCTCAAACAAAAAGCCTTTCATTTCTGAAAGGCTTCTGGAAGTGGTGCCACCTGGATTCGAACCAGGGACACAAGGATTTTCAGTCCTTTGCTCTACCGACTGAGCTATGGCACCTCCCGTTTGGGATTGCAAATGTAGTGTTCTTTTTTCAAAAGCAAAACTTTTTTTCAAAAAAGCCTTTCACCAGCTGATTATCAACGAATTAATTTTACAGCCTTTTTTCATCGTATTGAAACAGAGAATTTAGAATCGTTACAAACTAAGTTATTTAGTTATTTTTTTATGCATGCATAGTAATTTATTTGAATTAAATATCATAATTTAGCGCTACAAACGTAAAACACATGGTAAGTCAAATTCTTTTTCTTCTACTTACACTGGCGGCAGTAGCGCTGTTTACGATTAATTTTCGCAAGATTATACGTAACATTCGCCTGGGAAAAGCAGTAAACCGCAACGATCAGCCTCAAAAAAGGTTGATAACCATGTTGCGTGTAGCTTTTGGTCAATCGAAAATGGTTGTCCGTCCTATCCCAGCTTTCCTGCACTTTTTCGTTTATGTTGGCTTTGTAATCATTAACATCGAGGTACTCGAAATTATGATCGACGGTCTTTTTGGTACACATCGTATTTTTCATGGCCTGGGCGGCTTATATAATTTCCTAATCGGCTCATTCGAAATCCTGGCTTTAACGGTATGGCTTTCATGTGCCATCTTTTTGATCCGGAGGAACATTTTAAAGCTTAAGCGTTTCAGCGGCGTTGAAATGAGCAGCTGGCCAAAATCAGATGCCAACTATATCCTGATCACAGAAATATTATTAATGTCGGCATTTCTTTTAATGAATGCTGCTGATGCAAAATTACAGGCTTTGGGTGCAGGTCATTATGTTAGTGCCGGTGCTTTTCCGGTAAGCCAGTTTTTATTAAACCTGTTACCTGAAGGTGAAAATGCATTGATTATACTGGAAAGAGGCTGCTGGTGGTTTCATATTATCGGGATTCTGGCTTTTTTGAATTACCTGCCATATTCGAAACATTTTCATATTCTTTTTGCCTTTCCGAATACTTACTTTTCAAACCTCGAGCCGAAAGGGGAATTCACCAATATGGCTTCGGTTACCAATGAGGTTAAAGCAATGCTTGATCCTTCGTTTATTCCTGCTGAAACTGAACCAGGAAAATTTGGGGCAAAAGATGTGACTGATTTGACCTGGGTTAACCTGATGAATGCGTACACTTGCACTGAATGTGGAAGATGCACATCGGTATGCCCTGCAAATATCACAGGTAAATTATTATCGCCAAGAAAGATAATGATGGATACCCGCGACAGGATTACCGAGGTGGGTAAAAACATCGACAAACATGGAGCGGAGCATCAGGATGGAAAATCACTGTTAGACGATTACATTACAAGAGAAGAAATCTGGGCCTGTACCAGCTGTAATGCCTGTGTTGAGGCTTGTCCGGTAAATATCGACCCCCTACAGATCATTGTAGAGCTACGCCGTTTTGCCGTAATGGAAGAATCGCAGGCACCGGCAAGCATTAACGCGATGATGGGCAATATTGAAAATAACCAGGCACCCTGGAAATATTCGCCTGCCGACCGTTTTAACTGGGCAGATGAGGGCTAAGGGTTTTAAGCTGGCAGTTTACAGTTTGTAGTTCCACAGCCTTGATACTTGACACTTGATACTCGATACTCGATACTCGATACTAATAATTAACACCTGACTCCTTACACTTAACACTTAATACAAAAATATGGAATTTAAAGTACCTACAATGGCAGAACTAATGGCTGCAGGAGAAGAACCAGAAATATTGTTTTGGGTTGGCTGTGCTGGGAGTTATGATGAGCGGGCGCAAAAAATAACCCGCGATATTTGTAAAATCCTTCACCATGTAGGTATGAAATATGCCGTGTTGGGTACTGAAGAAAGCTGTACCGGTGATCCTGCAAAACGTGCCGGAAACGAATTTCTATTCCAGATGCAGGCAATGACCAATATCGAGGTGTTAAATGCCTACAACATTAAAAAAATAGTAACTGGGTGCCCGCACTGCTTTAATACCATAAAAAATGAATACCCTGGCTTAGGCGGCACTTACGAAGTGATTCACCATACCCAGCTTATCCAGGATTTAATTAACGAGGGCAAACTTAAAGCCGAAGGTGGCGAGAGCTTTAAAGGCCGTAAAATAACTTATCACGACCCATGCTACCTGGGCAGGGCAAACGGTATATACGAAGCACCAAGAAAAGCACTTGAAGTTTTAGATGCGCAACTGGTAGAAATGAAACGTTGTAAAAGTAACGGATTATGCTGCGGAGCTGGTGGTGCACAAATGTTTAAAGAACCGGAAAAAGGCAACAAAGACATTAACGTAGAACGTGTTGACGAGGCTTTACAAACCAATCCACAGGTTATTGCTGCAGGATGCCCTTTCTGTATGACGATGCTTAGCGATGGCGTTAAACTTAAAGATAAAGAACAGGAAGTTAAGGTATTGGACATCGCAGAAATTACTGCAAGGGCTAATGGGCTTTAAGGCAGTGTAATTTTAGTGAGGCTTTCCCTGATGCGGTTTAAATCTTCGGCTTCGATATTTTTGAGCGGAATAATCATAGCTGTGCCCATAGAGTCTACATCACCTTTCTTGTCGTTGTAAGTTTGCACAATTACATCATCGTTTTTGGTTCTCAGATAAAGGAGGCCGGAAGCGGTGGTTCCATAATAATCTAAATCTTTAAATTTAGCGAGCTTAAATGCGAAATATTCAATTTTGCCGTTATTAAAATAGCGCTTATAACGGCAAAAGCCATTGTTAGTAACATTCAGTTCGTACTTTTTTATTTGTGTATTTTCCTGGCTGGAATCATAGTGTTCAGTAAGACTTTTCTGAAGAAAAACAACATATTCTTCGAGCGAATCTTTCAGGGAAAAAGCGGTTAAAAGTAGACAAAAGGCAGGAATTAGGGCTAATTTCAAGCAGAATGTAAACTTTTTCATAAGGTTAGCGTTTTGATTAGACCAAGTTAATTAAAATGATAAATTTGTAATATGAATTTTTCTCCACAATCAAGAGTTTGGATCTACCAAAGCAACAGGAAGTTCACTTCAGCAGAAGAAACAGCAATCCTGAAAAAGCTTGAGGCTTTTACCAGTCAATGGAAAGCCCATGGGAATGAATTGATGGCGAAAGCTGAAATCCGTTATGGTTTCTTTATTATCTTAACAGTTGATGAAAGCCAAGCAGGTGTTACCGGCTGTTCTATTGATAGCTCGGTGAGGATAATTAAAGATATTGAGCAAACTTACCATGTTGATTTATTCAATCGCTTTAACATTGCTTATATTGCTGATGGAGAAGTTCATGTACAGGGTAAAGAAGATTTCGAAACACTGGTGAACATTAAAAACGTAACGCCAGAAACCATCGTTTTTAATAATATGGTTCAAAACTTACAGGAATTGGAAAGCAAATGGGAAGTGCCTTTTAAAGATAGCTGGCATTCTACTGTATTTGCCCACCTGCTCTAGTTGCCTCACCCTACCCTTTTTATCTCTTAAATTTATTGCCATAAGCAAAACAAATTTGCCGGGAAAAGCTTTATATTACCTAATATAAAACGATCTCTATGGCACGTTGGTTAAAAATATCCTTAAAAGTAGTTGCGGCATTTGTTATCCTGATCCTTTTAACCTGGCTTGCGGGTGCATTCTACATCAGCAGAAATAAAAAAGAAGTATTAAACTCCATACTATCTCAGTTAAACAAGAACCTGAATGGCGAAATCACCGCCACGAGCATGGAGCCTACCCTGCTTAAAGGTTTTCCGGGTGTTTCAGTATCACTAAATGGCGTTTTGCTGAGGGATAGCTTATGGTCAAGGCATCAACACGATTTACTGAAAGCAAAGGATATCGATGTATCATTAAACGTGCTATCGCTTATTCTGGGATCGGTAAATATTAACCAGATTACACTTAATGATGCTTCCATCTATATTTATACTGACTCCAGCGGTTATAGCAATACCAGCATTTTCAAAAGTAAATCGCAGAAACCAGCGAAGGCAGAGGCTAAATCAAAAAGTGATTTTGCCGTAAAGAAAATAGATTTTAACCGGGTGAACCTTGTTGTTGACAATAAAAAAAGGTTTAAGCTTTTTAATTTCAACATCGATCAGGTTCAGGGAAGATTAAAATACCCAGATAGTGGCTGGACTGGCAAGATCAAACTGAAAACTCTTGTAAACAGTTTTGCCTTCAACACCAGGAAAGGGAGCTTTTTAAAAGATAAAATGCTTGAAGGAACACTCTCCGCACATTACAGTAAAGCACAGGAAGCCGTAATTTTAGATCCGGAAATACTGAACATTGGTGAACATCCATTTAAAATCGGTGCAAAGATAGATTTGGCCAAATCAGGTTTTAATATCAGTATTGCCGTTGATCAGGTTTTATTTAAAGAAGTTGCCCTGTTATTATCCCCAAATATCTCATCGAAACTTTTAAAATTCGGCATTGAAAAACCAATTGATATCAGGGGAAATATCATTGATGATGGATCAGGTAAATTTAGCGACCCGCTCATAAAAGTTGGCATTAAGGTTAGAGACAATGTGGTGCGCATTCCTGCAGGCACACTTACTGAAGCGAATTTCGATGGTTCCTTTACCAATCAGGATACGGTTGGGGGCATCATAGGTGATGAAAATTCATCAATAAAGTTCCACAGGCTAACAGCAAAGTATTTTAATGCACCATTAAAAATAGACACTTTTACGGTTAATAACCTTTCGCGTCCTATTGCTACCGGACTGGTTACCTCGCAATTCCCATTAACCAACCTGAATAATTCCATTGGTACGAACGACTTTGAGTTTAAAAACGGGACGGCAAACTTAAGCTTATATTGTAAAGCAGATATTGATAACTTCAGGTTTACCAAACCTGTTGTTTCGGGAAAAATTCAGGTTGCCAATGCCGATATCCTTTATGTACCACGTAAACTTCACCTGGTAAAAAGTGCTTTGAACATCAATTTTAACCAAAATGATTTATCCATACAAAACGGGCATTTTCAACTGGGAAAAAGCATCCTGAATGTTGATTGCAGCATCGCCAATTTTGCTAATTTATATTATACCGATCCTGATAAGATTCTGGTAAACCTGAAAATGCACAGCCCTCAGCTTTACCTGAATGAATTTTTACCATTTCTGGGTCCCAGGACAACGAGGAAAAAGGCCAAATCGACAAGTTCGATAAAAACTGCATCCAAAGAACTCAGCAATGTCCTGGAAGTTTCGAAGATGAATATCCGCTTAACTGTTGATAAAGCAATATATGATAAGTTTATGGCCAAAAATTTAGATGCAGATATTTCACTTCGCGGTGCAGGCATCTATCTCAACAAAATCAGCGTAGCTCATGCAGGTGGTTTATTATCGTTAAATGGAAATATCATTCAGGAAACAGGCTCAAACCTTTTTAAAATCAATTCAAAAATCAGCCATGTAAGTGTGAAAGATTTTTTCTATTCATTTGATAATTTTGGGCAAGCGACAATCACCAACAAAAACCTTCAGGGATATCTTTCTTCATTGGTTAACATTTCAGGAAGGATTTCGCATTCCGGAAAAATCCTTCCCCGTTCTATAAATGGGAAAGTAGTATTTAACCTCAAAAATGCTGCCCTGGTAAACTTTGAGCCTATAGTTAAGGTGGGTAAATTTGCCTTTGCAAACCGTAACCTATCAGATGTAAAAATTAATAATCTGGATGGGACACTTTTAGTAAAAGGAGATAAAGTAGAAATAATGCCAATGCAGGTAAATTCTAGTGCACTGAATTTTAATGTTAAAGGCATTTATGCTTTGAACACCGGCACCAATGTGGAGATGGATATTCCCTTAAGAAATCCGAAGGGTGATGAAAACTTAACAAACAAAGAGCGCCGTGAAGCCCGTATGCGGGGCATTGTACTGCATTTAAAGGCAATAGATGATGAAAAAGGCGGCATAAAAATCAGGTGGAATAAAGACCATGATTAAAGGATTTTTTCTTTTAGCGAATTCATCATTTTGTTTTTTTTCCAAAAAGTATAGCTATTTTGAATAATTCTAAAAAGTGGCACAAGCATAAAAACAGCTAAAGAGATTAAATTTCTATACATTTTTCAGTCTTATCCCATACAGCTACTAGTTCAATGGATTACCATAGTATTCTTATTTCAAAAAACTCAAATCACTAAAAAACAATCATTTAAAAAAATAAAACACTTTTTTTAAATGTTAAAATTTAACAAAATATTCTTTTTAGGCACAGCAATTGTCTTTTTTCAGACAAGTCATCTTCTTTTAGCGCTCCCACAATCTCCTAAATTAATTAATATGAAAGACAGCGTTTTAATTGTTGACAGCGAAACCTTGATCAACAAATTTTTAGAATCGAGACTAACTAAAGAAGAACTGGATGTTGATATTGCCTTTGATGGAATTGAGGCTGAAAAGAAAATTAATGAGCGTGAATACGACCTCATCTTAACCGATTTAATTCTGCCATATGTTGCAGGTGTAGAATTAATCATGAAAATCAAGAAATCTGCACACAATTCACAAACCCCTATAATCGTACTTTCATCTTTATCTGCCGAGGATATCATAGTAGATGTGCTTGCCATTGGTGCACAGGATTATATCGTGAAACCCTTTTCAATAAATGTTGTACTGGCAAAAATTAAACAACTGATTCAGCTGAAAAGATCAGCAGCTTAAACCTTTAAACTTTAAATTTTATGCAGATCAATTTCGTTCTGCCGTGAAGACTATGCCTGATTTTTAATGGCATAATTCCTTCCGGCTACCCCCTGATTATACAGCTTGCCATAATTGTAAGTATTGTAGCCATAGGTGTAGTGTTATTTACACTGGCTTTTATTTTTTTCAACAGGATAATAAAACAGCAGCAGCTTAAAGCTGCACACTCGGCTGAAGCCATTATTCTTGACGAATTAAACGAGCATATTTTAATGTACGATTCCTCAGAAGATATACCTGAAAGCGAGCTGAACACTACCGTTAAAAACCTTGAAGGCATTAGGAATGAAAACCCTGTTTTCAGACAAGTAATGATCAGGTTGTTTATCTATTTCAAGCATAATTTAACAGGTAATATTTCAAGCCTGATTACTGCTACTTATTTCAGGCTAAGACTTAATGAGCTAACGATTAACAAGTTAAAAAGCCGGTTCTGGTTCACTAAGGCCCAGGGGCTTAAAGAATTGCAGGATATAAATTACAATGATGCTGAGCACTACATTATTCCCCTGTTAAACAGCGGTAATCTGGATGTAAGGGTTGAAGCCTATGCAGCATTGATTAAACTCCAAACACCCCAATCGTTTGCTTTTCTGGAGGAAGAACAGGAAGCTTTGAGCAGCTGGCACCAGATCGTACTTTTCGATGCCGTAACCAAAACGGAACATAGAGAAGTACCTGAATTCGGATCGTTTTTGAAAGTCAATAATAAAAGCATTATACAGCTTTCCATCAAGTTATTATTGTATTATAAGCAGTTTGATGCTATACCTGAGCTGATGCGTCTATTAGATAACAGCGATGAAACGATCAGGAATCAGGCAATTTGTGCTTTAGGTGAACTTGATGCCGAAGATGCCGAGCAAAAGCTTATTTCGATCTATCCAACTGAGCATAATAAAAACAAATCGCAGATTCTTTTAGCCATTGGAGGTATTGCTAGTGGGAAGGCGTTAAGTTTTCTAAGTGATAAGTTCTTAAAGGCCGACCACTACACCATTTTAAAAAGTGCGGCAGCAGCAATCATGTCGCACCCGGTAGCCATAAGAGATCGTATTCTCGAAAGCCTTAACAACCTTGATGAAGAACAAAAAGCAATGATTAAACATTTCGAAGACCCTTTAATTAAACTGCATGGAATACATTAAAGAGGGCATCAGATTCACCTTTGAACATGGTATTTTTTACTATGGCTTGCTGGTAATGGCTACTTATTTAACGCTGATTATCTTTAGTATCAGCGAAATCATTAAGTATAGCCGAAAAAACAGCTTTATCAGTTACGATTCATTGCTGGCATCGCAGTTTACACCCGGCATAACGGTAATTGCTCCTGCCTACAATGAAGGCGAAATTATCAGGACGGGCGTGCACACCCTGTTATCACTTAACTATCCGAAATTCGAAGTCATTATTATTAATGATGGAAGTACCGACGATTCGCTTCAACAGCTTATTGATGAGTATGAACTGGTTCCGGTAAGTTTTGCTTATCATGAGGAAATTGTAACGCAGCCGGTAAAAACTATTTATAAATCTACAAACCCGGTTTATGCCAAATTAATGGTCATTGATAAAGAGAATGGTAAAAGCAAAGCTGATGCCTCAAATGCAGGTATAAATGCTGCAACTTATCCACTATTTCTATGCACTGACATGGATTGTATCCTTCACAAAGATACATTGCTCAAAATGGTAAAACCTTTTGTTGAGGAAAAGACGAGGGTAATTGCTACGGGTGCAGTTATCAGAATCAGTAATTCCTGTGAAGTGGAGAATGGTTTTCTGAAGAAAGTTAAAGTACCAAAGCAGTTTTTACCACTTTTTCAGGAGCTGAAATACATCAGGGCTTTTTTAATGGGTAGAATGGCCTGGTCAAAAATCAATGGCCTTATGCTGGTATCGGGCGGTTTAGGTCTTTTTGACAAAGAAATAGTACTTAAAGCCGGTGGTTACAGCCATGAATCTTTTGGCGAAGATTTAGAACTGGTAACCCGGATGCGCGTTTACATGGATGATCAGAAACAGAAATATAAGGTCAGGTACATTCCCGAGTCTTTATGCTATACCGAAGTACCATCAACGCTGAGTGTTTTTTCGCAGCAAAGAACGCGATGGACAAAAGGGCTGGCACAAACCCTATGGTTTCATAAAAAAGTATTCTTAAACCCCAAGTATAAAGTATTTGGTTTAATATCATTCCCATATTGGGTGTTTTTCGAATGGCTTGCCCCTATTATCGAATTTGGTGGTATTATCTATTATATCTACATCATTGTAACCGGGCAAATTACCTGGCAATACGCCATACTTCTGCTGATATTTATTTATTCCTTCTCAGTGATGATCACAATTATTTCTGTGTTATGGGATGAAATATCGGGCATGAAATACCAGAAAAAATCTGAGGTACTGAAACTATGCCTGGCTGCAATTGTTGAGCCATTTGTTTACCACCCTTTAGTATTATTTTTTTCCATACGCGGCAACTGGTTTTTCTTAACCGGGCGGAAATTAGATTGGGGAATTATGACCAGAAATGGTTTCAAAAATGAAAAAAGTAAAATATCAGATTACGAACAACGGAAATTATAATATGTACAGATCAAGAATTAAAACGATCGGGCTCATATTATTTATGTGCCTGTTCAGCAGATTTGCACTTGCCCAGAAAGTATCATCCGATGAACTTTTGAAACAGGCAGTTAAAGAAACCAATATCTCTAAGAACTATGTTAAGGCAATTCAACTGGCCAAAAAAGGCCTGGCCCTGAGCCCGGGTTATGTTGATATTAAACTTTTATTGGGCAGGCTATACATTTTAACTAATCAAAATGAGGCCGCGGCTAAAACGCTTAATGAGGTACTGCGTACCAAGCCAGGCCAGAAAGATGCTTTAAATTATCTCCTTAACCTATACTATGAGCAAAACAATTTGCCAAAAGCCATTTCGTATGCTCAAGCTTACCTAAAATATTTCCCTGATGATAAAAGTATGCAGCAAAAAAGGATTGCTATGCTTTACCAGATAAAGGATTTTACAAATGGAGCGCCTGCATTAGCAAATCTTTACGAAAAATTCCCTGCAGATCAGGATGTTAAAAATTTGTATATCGATTCGCATACCATAGCAGCAAAATACTATCGTGACAATAAAGATTTGCCAGCAGCAGTAGCGGAATATGAAAAAATACTAGCCCTGCGACCAACAGATCAGGAAAGCCTGGAAGCCCTTTACAATCTTGAAATTCAAAGGGGCGATAAAGAAAAGGCCCTAAGCTATGCTACTTTACTCGAGCGTAGCGGGAACACTTCTATTGCAATGAGGAAGGCTGATTTATTAAGCAGCATGAATCGTTTTGCTGAAGCGCAAATTCTGGCAGAGCAGTTGAAAAATCAAAATCCGAATGATGAAAAAGTGGCGTCCTTATATCGGGATATCCATTTTAGCAGTGCAAAAAAAGACCTGGAGCAAAAAGATACACTAAATGCCAGCAAAAGTTATCGAAGTGTTTTAAAAGCATATCCGGCTGATACTTTTTCAAGAAATCAGCTCATCAACCTTTCTGTAGCAAAAGGCGAGCGAAATAATGCATTGCTATTAATTGATGAGGGCCAGCAGTATTATGCAGACAAAGAATCAATTCAATTGAAAAAGTTAGGCATCCTTCAAGATTCGGAGGATAAAAAAACGGCTTATCAGTATTCGAAATCACTGGCAGCGCAATATCCTGAAAGTGAAAAAATAAGAACAATAAATAATGATCTTTTTCTGTTAACCAGGCAAAACAGAATAGGCTTAAATTATGGAATCACAGCCTTTGACCAGCAAGGCAGAAAACCATGGAATCTCTATAGTGCCTGGTATATGCGTTCGGAAGAAGGTGGTGCTTTAGTGGCAAGGTTAAATTATGCTGACAGACGTGATGCCAAAGGTTACCAGTTTGAAGTTGAAGCCTACCCTAAGCATAACACAGGATATTCATACATCAACCTTGCTTATTCGAATGCATTAATCTTTCCGAGATTTAAATTTGGCTATTCTTATTTTCTCCCCTTTAACAATAGTTGGGAGGCAGAAATGGGTGTACGTTATTTAAACAGTTACCTAAATTACTACAGCATAACTGCAGGTTTAGGCAAGTATTTTGGTAACTTCTGGTTAAACGGAAAAACTTTTATTACCCCAAACGGAGAAAAAGTTGCGGGTTCGTATATTTTATCTGGAAGATACTTGATTAACGGATCTCCTGATGATTATTTTACGGCCATTGCCGGCTATGGATTCTCTCCCGACGACCGTGGTAGAAATTTTGAAATTACCGAAAGGTTAAATCTCCAATCGGTAAGGTTTACTTTGGGTTATCAGCGCACTTTATGGAAACGAAATATTGTTGGCCTTTTTGGCACCTGGAACAATCAGGAATATGTTCCGGGCAGGAAAAGAAATGAATTTGATGCACAGATTTCCTTTCAACACAAATTTTAATCCCTGATGATGATTCCCCAGCATTTTAAAACCGGTTTATTTCTGTTATTAATTACGTTTTGTATGTTAAAGAATGCGCATGCCCAGCTTAACCTGGTACAGGATTCAAAATCGGCTTATAAAATTGTTGTCCCTTCGGCGGCAAGTGCAGTAGAAAACAGAGCTGCATCGGTACTAAAACAATATATTAGCGAAATATCGAATGCAACAGTTGAGATTATAACCGACCGTACACCTGAACAGCCTTTAGAGATTTGTATCGGAAAAACCAACCGGACAAACAGCACAGAAAAACTGGTGAACGACGATTTTATAATTAAAACTGCCGATAAAAAACTATTGATTTGGGGTGAAAACGGGAAGTCGACACTTTATGGCGTTTATCATTTTCTTGATGAATATCTTGGGTGCAGAAAGTTTAGTGCCAAAGTCAATTTTATCCCAAAAAGCAGCAACATCAAAATTAATAACATTAATGATGTACAGCACGCTAAGCTAGCTTTCAGGCAAGTATATTACCCCGATCAGTATGATGAAGAATACCGTGACTGGCATAAGCTACAGCTGCTGGAAGATGAATGGGGTTTATGGGGGCATACTTTTGATAAACTGGTACCAGCCAAAACCTATTTTGATGAACATCCCGAATATTTTGCCTTAGTAAATGGCGAAAGAAAGGCCACGCAGTTATGCCTGAGTAATCCGGACGTGTACCGAATCCTGGTTAAAAACTTAAAAGAGCTGATTGCGGCACATCCTGAAAAAAAATACTGGTCGGTTAGTCAGAATGATGGTTTTGGATTTTGCACCTGTGATAAATGTAGTGCCACCGATTTAAAATTCGGCGGCCCACAAGGTTCATTAATCAGCTTTGTAAACAAGGTTGCCGCTAATTTTCCTGATAAAACAATTTCTACGCTGGCTTATCTTTATACCAAACACCCGCCTAAAGGAATAAAGCCAGCGGACAACGTAAGCATTATGCTTTCTACTATTGATGTTGACCGGGCAAAACCAATTGCAAGTAATCCGGCTGCCAATGGTTTCAGAAATGACTTGCAGGGATGGGCAAAATTAACAGGGCAGTTAATGATATGGGATTACGTTGTACAATTTACCAATTACCTAAGTCCTTTCCCAAACCTGAACACGCTTGCTGCCAATATGAATTATTTTGATCAGTATAAGGTGTCGGGGATTTTTATTCAGGGAACAGAAAATAATTTAGGTGAGTTTTCATCACTAAAATCTTATCTTTTAGTGAAAGCATCCTGGAATCCGGCTGCTAATTTGTCTAAAGAAAGGGATGAATTTATGCAGGCTTACTATGGTAAGGCTACGCCACTGCTAAAAAAATACAACGGGGATATGGAAGCTTCGCTGGCCAAATCGAACAGGGTACTGGATATTTATGGAGATCCGGTAAATGAATGGAATAGCTGGCTTAGTCCTGAAAACATCGATCAATATAGCAGTACGCTTGATGCGGCAGAATTGGCCGTTTCAAATGTGCATCCTCAACACGAGTATGTGGTAGCAGAGCGCCTGGCACTCGAGTATGCCGTTTTACAGCAAGCCCGCTTTTATGGACTTGAGCGGCATGGTATTTTCTCGACGGACGGTAAAAACTGGCGTATAAATCCGGGTATCGAAAGAAAAATAAACAGGTTTATCGAAATGGCCAATGCGAACGGTGTAAAGCAGCTGAGTGAAGATGGCCTTAGCCTTGAAACCTATGCATCGGAATGGAAAAAAACTTTTATGGAAGGTCCCGCCTTACACCTGGCTGTTGGAAAAACAGTAAAGACAATAAGTGCATTTAACAACGACTATCCTGCAAAAGGTTCACGTACCTTAACGGATGGCTCCAGGGGCTATAACAATTTTCAGTACAACTATTTAGGCTGGCTTGGAAATGATATGGAAGTAGTAATCGATTTAGGAAAAGAACAAGCCATTAAAAAAATTACAGCCGGCTTTTTGGAAGACCAGCGACACTGGGCCTTTTTACCGGTTAAAATTTCTGTTTCCTTTTCAAAAGATAACATTGCATTTGGGAACTTAAATGAATCTGTCCAGTCATTACCTGAAGAAAACTACGAGAAAGAAACCCACCGGATTAGCATTGATATAAAAGGGATCGCAACAGCACGTTTTATAAAAATTAAAGCTGAAAACCTGAAAAAACTACCGGAATGGCGGGATTATCCGAACCGTAAACCCTGGTTATTCTGCGATGAGCTGGAAGTTTACTAATATTAAGCTGAAAGAAAATTAATGATATTATCTGCTTTTTCCGGCTGATATTGTACGAAGATAAGGTTCAGCTGAGCTATCAGACCATCAAGAATGTCCTTATCATCATCGCAATGCTGAATATCTGAGAGGATAATATTTAAAAGATGCTGATCCTCAGCAGTTATCGTTAAACAAAGCTTCTGCTGCATTTTCTCTGCACTCAGGATAACGTAATTTGTTAAAGCCTGAAATTTAGCCTGATAGGCTGATTTAAGAGATCCAAAATGCAACAAACTACGGCAAAGCTGCAACTTATAAAGGGCCAGTTCCATCCTTAGGTAAAAACAGATTGGGTTTTCTGGTGCAGTTTCTTCCTGAGAAACCAGTTTAATGAATGAATTATAAGTTGTCATTGAAGCCTTAGTGCTGCGAAAATTAATGAAACAAAGATACTGCTTTTAGTACTTTATAACATTTATTTTACACGAAGCGCCGCATTTTCTTACACAAACAGTCTCTAATGTGGAGGCAAAACCCAAAATAAATCCGGAAATGTATAACAGATTAAAAATCAAGCGGACCTAATCTCCTCATATTCTTTAAAATAAGATACTGGCGGTGCCTGATGTAAGGTGTAGCATTTTTAGGTGTCCAGCGGCGGGGATTCGGAAAACAGGAGGCGATTAAGGCAGCCTGGTTTCTGCTTAGGTTAGTACAGGATTTACCATAATATTCCTGAGCGGCAGCCTCTGCACCATAAATCCCATCTCCCATTTCAATTACATTTAAATACACTTCAAGGATACGCTCTTTACTCCAGAACAATTCAATCAAAAGGGTAAAGTATGCTTCAAAGCCTTTTCTAATCCAGGAGCGTCCCGGCCATAAGAAAACGTTTTTCGCCGTTTGTTGTGAAATGGTGCTTCCGCCCTTTACCTTTTTCCCCTTAGCATTATTGGCAAAAGCTTTTTCTATGGATTTGAAATCGAAACCCAGGTGTTTTAAGAACAACTGGTCTTCAGCAGATACAGCAGCCCGTTTCATGTTGTCAGAAATCTCTTCAAACTTAACCCACTTTTTTTCAGTCTTAAATGGTTTACCATCAGTCTTGCGTTCGATATTCCGCAAAACCATTAACAATGTAATTGGCGGATTGATAAAGCGATAGGCAATTACCCATAGAACTGATACCAACAGAAAGTAGATAAATACCTTTGTGGCAATATCTATTACCTTTTTCAATAAAGGATGCCTCGATTTAGTTTTACTTCTTGATTTCCGGGATTTCGCCATGTAGCAAAGTTAATAAAATCTTAAAAACCTGAATTCTGTTTTAAAAATGGTTTACTGGCTAAAGCCAGTCTCCATCCTTATGCGCTAAACCTACTATAACGCCATAATCAAAAACGCTTCACACAAAAATCAAATGAAAACAATTACAATTATAAAACTAAAATAAGGTTTGAGTTAAACATATTTGTGCTTCGAAGTGTTGAATCAAAAAGAACAAATCATGAGCATTAAAGTAGCCCTGATCACAGGAGGAAGTAAAGGAATAGGTTATGGCATTGCCGAAGCCTTATTAAAAGACGGTTATAAAGTTGCCATTACGAGCAGAACAATTGACGCGGCGAACAGTGCTGCAGCCAGCCTGGTTTCGTTTGGCGATGTACTGGCTATTGAAGCCGATGTTAAAGATTTCAAATCGCAGCAGGATGCCATAAACCTTATCATTGAAAAATGGGGACAGTTGGATGTATTGATTGCCAATGCGGGTGTTGGTTATTTTGCACCAATTGATGAGTTTGATGTAACACACTGGAATGAAATTATCGATACCAATTTAACCGGTGTATTTTACAGCATAAAGGCATCTGTTGAAGAAATTAAACGGGTAAAGGGCACCATCATCACCATTTCCAGCTTGGCGGGCACCAATTTCTTTGCCGGTGGTTCAGCTTATAATGCCAGTAAATTTGGCCTTACCGGCTTTACCCAATCGGTGATGCTTGATTTAAGAAAATATGGCGTGAGGGTAAGTACCATTATGCCGGGATCGGTTGCCAGTCATTTTAACGAGCATCATCCTGATGCTGAAGCAGATGCATGGAAAATACAACCTGAAGACATGGGTAAATTAGTGGTTGATTTGCTTGCCATGCCAGCCAGAACACTCCCAAGTAAAATAGAGATAAGACCAACTACACCTAAGGGGTAGAAAAGATGGATGATGGAAGATGGGGAATGTAAGATGGAAAATGTAGACTCAATGATGTACTTTTCCATCATCCATCTTACATCATTACATTTTACATCATAAAAAAAGTCCTTTCAAATTAATGAAAGGACTTTTTTTATGATTCTTATAAGAATGCTTATTCAGCAACTACTTCAAAAGGAACCTGAACTTTAACTTCTTTGTGTAAGTTTAAGTTAGCGATATAATCACCAACAAATTTTGGTTCAGTTTCGAAAGTAATACGACGACGGTCAACATCAAAGCCTTGTGCTTTTAATGCTTCAGCAATCTGGATGGTGTTAACCGCTCCGAAGATTTTTCCGCTTTCGCCAGCTTTAGCACCGATAGAAAGTTTAACTTCAGTTAAACGCTCAGCAATACCTTCAGCATCTTTCTTAATTTTATCTTGTTTAAATGCAGCTTGTTTTAAGTTCTCAGCTAAAACTTTTTTAGCAGAAGCAGTAGCCAAAGCAGCAAATCCTTGAGGGATTAAATAGTTACGGCCGAAACCTGGCTTTACAGTAACTACATCATCTTTCTCACCAAGGCCTTTAATATCTTGTTTTAAAATAATTTCCATATTTCTGAGCCTCCTATTTTAATTGATCTGCAACGAATGGTAACAAACCGATGTGACGAGCACGTTTAACAGCCTGAGCCACTTTACGTTGAAATTTTAACGAAGTACCAGTTAAACGGCGTGGTAATAATTTACCTTGATCGTTAATGAATTTTAACAAAAAGTTTGCGTCTTTGTAATCAATGTATTTAATACCGTTTTTTCTGAAACGGCAATATTTTTTACGGTTATCCTCTACTTTAGGGGCAGTAACGTATTGAATTTGTTCTCTTGCCATTACGCTGCAACCTCCTTAGTTTTTTTGTTGAACGCACCGCTGCGTTTTTTAGCGTTATAAGCAACTGCATGTTTATCTAACCTGATGGTTAAGAAACGTAGCACACGCTCATCACGTTTTAATTGTAATTCTAATTTAGCAATCAAGTCGCCCGGAGCACTATACTCGGTTAAATTGAAAAATCCGTTAGATTTTTTAGCGATCGGATACGCTAATTTTCTCAAACCCCAATTGTCTTCGTGGACAATTTCGGCACCGCCATCAGTAAGAATAGCTTTGAATTTAGCTAATGCTTCTTTCGCAACTTCTTCTGATAACAACGGGGTTAGAACGATAACAGTTTCGTACTGATTCATTGTTATATAAATTTATTTTTTTAATCCCGAGGTATATTACGGGGATGCAAAAGTAATAATATATTTCTTAAAATCAAACCCTTAATCAGAAAAAGTTTGATGTTAATTAACTAATTACCAGCGGGATTATACAAACACACTATAAGCCACAAAAAAGGCCATCTTTTCAGATGGCCTTAATCAATTTAATATTTAACTGAATTAGCGAATTGCGATAGTTTTTAAAACTTCCTGGTTTTTAGATTTAACAACGAAAGTTAATTCTTTACCATAAGCTCTTCCTGTATTGAATTTCTTTACCAGTTTTGACTGATCAGTAAAAGTTTCACTGTAAAGCTCATCATTGTATTCGTTTAACACCTGAACTTCAATTGGTCCTTTATCAGTATTATTCAACGAAAGTGTAACGATGGATTTTTCTTGTGTAAATACCGGTTTTAAAACAGGTGTTACCTTTGGTGTTGATACCACAGCTTTATTGTTTGCAATTACAATTTTATATTCCGAAAACTGTACGTCTGAAGCAACATTTAAAGTGTACTCACCATCAGGTAATGCACTTAAATCGTAACTTTTTGCCGAAGCTCCTGTTGAATGAATGCTTTCTTCGAAAACGATCTGGCTATTTAATTCTCTAATTGATAAATTGATATCAGATGCTTCATCAATAGTAAAACGGATGGTTTTGCTATCATCACCTTTAACATTTAAGGTGTATACATCGTCGTTTGCATATGTTGCAGAAGCAGTAAACATTGTTGCTGCAATCAGGCTGATTTTTAATAGATTTTTCATAATCAATAATTTTATAGGGTTGCTAATTATTTGATGATGCTAAATTACTACAGTTTAATACACATAGTTGATTGCATATTTTCCAATATATATGCTATTTTACCCTCAAAAATCTGATTATGATATTAAACAAACAATAAAGTATATTTTTAAAGGTAATTTTGAATAGAAAATGAAAAAAATAAAGCCCAGTTTCGAAATTGTAGAGCCCTCTTTCGGGAGTTCGTTTTACTATTCAAAGTATACCGAAAACGAGAACAATAAGGCACACGTGTGGCACTATCATCCGGAGATTGAAATGGTATTTGTAAATGGCGGTGCCGGCAAACGCCAAATCGGCAGCCACGTTTCCTATTATACCGACGGCGATTTAATTTTAATTGGCAGCAACCTGCCACACTGTGGTTTTACCGATACCCATACCGGAAATAAAACAGAGGTGGTTATCCAAATGAAGCCCGACTTTTTAGGTGCGGAATTTTTAGCGCTTAAAGAAACCAGGGGGATTGCGAATTTATTTGAAAAGGCCAAATATGGGATTGCCTTTGGTAAAGACACCATGAAGCTTGTTGGCCCGGCATTGGAAAAAATGCATAATGCCTGGCCCCTGGAAAAACTACTGGCCTTATTGGGTGTTTTGCGGGAGTTAGAGCAGGCCTCTGATTATAAACTACTTAATGCACAAAACTTCTCGCTTGAAATGCAGGTTCAGGATAACGACCGGATCAACATGATTTTTAATTATGTTAAAGATCATTTCCTGGAGGAAATCAGCTTGGAACATGTTGCAGAGATGGCAAGCATGACGGTTCCTTCGTTCTGCCGCTATTTTAAAAAGATAACCAAGAAAACCTTTACGCGGTTTGTAAATGAGTACCGTATTGTACACGCCTCCAAGCTATTGGCTGAAAAACCGATCAGTATTGCCAATATTTGTTTTGAAAGCGGTTTTAATAATTTCAGTCATTTTAATAAGCTGTTTAAAGAATTTACGGGTAAAAGTGCTTCGCAGTACCGGCAGGAATTGAAAGCGGTGATTAAGTAATTTTTTTGTCTTAGCCAGACAGGCTTTTTCTTTTTGACAACAAAAAGAAACAAAACCGAGCATTTGCGAGCTCATTAATGCCTTTAAGAAAATAATAAAAGCTAATTAATAAATTGCCGGCTGAAAATTTTTGTATTTAAGTTTCTACTTCGGCTTAAGCAGTGGATCCCCAAAAATTTATTAGGCCGGTTTTAAGTGAAACGGAGATTTAGTACTAAGGCTTAGCAAGGCGAGTATATTAATTGACCATTGCAGTTTGATAATGCTAAAGATCATTTTCTGGAGGAAATCAGCTTAGAACATGTTGCAGAGATGGCAAGCATGACGGTTCCTTCGTTCTGCCGCTATTTTAAAAAGATAACCAAGAAAACCTTTACGCGGTTTGTAAATGAATACCGTATTGTACATGCCTCCAAGCTATTGGCTGAAAAACCGATCAGTATTGCCAATATCTGTTTTGAAAGCGGTTTTAATAATTTCAGCCATTTTAATAAGCTGTTTAAAGAATTTACGGGTAAAAGTGCTTCGCAGTACCGGCAGGAATTGAAAGCGGTGATTAAGTAGATAAGGGTTTAGGGTTTAGGCAAAATTGTTTAGATGCTTAGTTGTTTAATCAAATTTAATAATTGAAAACATTAAACGAACAACGGTAAACATGTTAGGCAAAGCGGATAACCAACTTTTCAACATTCCGGCTTTACAACCTACCAACTCAACAAAAAATTCCTATTTTCGTGCCGATGGAAAATTTTATTGTTTCAGCCCGTAAGTACCGCCCGGCAACGTTCGAAACCGTTGTTGGTCAGCAGCACATTACCGGCACATTAAAAAACGCCATTAAAAACAACCAGCTGGCGCAGGCCTTTTTGTTCTGCGGTCCGCGTGGGGTTGGTAAAACTACCTGTGCCCGTATCCTGGCCAAAACAATCAACTGTACAAATCCTACGGCTGAGATGGAAGCCTGCGGACAATGCGAGAACTGTGTTTCTTTTCAAACAGGTCATTCTTTCAACATTCACGAATTGGATGCGGCATCAAACAACTCTGTTGATGATATCCGCAGCCTGATTGAGCAGGTTAGAATACCGCCACAAGCCGGAAAATATAAAATCTATATTATTGATGAGGTTCACATGTTGTCGCAAAGTGCGTTTAACGCCTTTCTGAAAACACTTGAGGAACCACCATCGTACGCGATTTTTATTCTTGCCACAACCGAAAAGCATAAAATCCTGCCGACCATTTTATCGCGTTGTCAGATTTTTGATTTCAATCGTATTCAGGTTGAAGATATTTCAGGTCACCTGGCTACTATTGCACAGCGTGAGCAGATTGCCTTTGAACCGGATGGGTTGCATATTATTGCCCAAAAGGCCGATGGTGGTTTACGTGATGCGCTTTCGATGTTTGACCAGATTGCCAGTTATGCCAATAAGAATATCACTTACAAGGCCGTAATCGACAACCTTAACATTTTAGATTACGACTACTTTTTCAAGCTTACGGGTTATTTAACCGCAGCTGATGTAAGTAATACCTTGCTTTTGTTTGATGAGATCCTGAACAATGGTTTTGACGGAAATAATTTCATCAATGGCTTAGCTTCACATTTCCGGAACCTGCTGGTTGGTAAAGATGCCGCAACGATAAAGCTTTTAGAGGTTAGCGAAAACATTAAACAGAAATACCTGGAGCAATGCCGCCAAACCGAACTGTCGTTTTTGCTTACGGCCTTAAACCTGGCGAATAGTTGCGATCTAAACTATAAGAATTCCAAAAATCAACGTTTGCAGGTAGAGCTGGCGCTGATTAAGATGTGCCACATACGGTCGGTAGTAAACCTAGCCCAACAGCCTTTAAACCTTAATAACACAGCAACTGACGCAGATCAGGATAAAAAAAAAACTAATGTCGTAGCTGAAAAAGCGGAAAGCAGAGAACGGAAAGCGGAAAGCGAAGTTCCACAACCGATTAGTCAAATACCTGTTCCATCGCCTGCAGAAGATAAGCCTAAGGATTTACCAAGGGTCGCCCCTGTTCCATCGGCAACTTCGATCAGTATTAATATCCCCAAAAAGAATCCGGCCAGTACACTTATCCCATCGTTAAACGATCTGGAGCGTCTTGCTAATGGGGAAGAAGATTCAGGACCAAAGAAAGCTACGGGCGAGGCCAGGGAAACTTTTAGTTACGACAGGCTTCTGGAAGTCTGGAACGGTTACATCCAGATCCTGAAATCGACGGATAGAATTAACCTTTATACCATCCTCAATAATTTTGCGCCAACACTGGTTAGCCCTATTTTAATAGAAATCTCGGTTGAAAGTAAAACGCAGGAACAATTAATTACCCAGGAATCAGTTGAACTGATGAACTACCTGAGAAATGAATTGCAAAACTATGCGGTTGATATTATTTTCAAACAGGTAGAACGTAAGATAGAAAACAGGCTATATGGCAACAGGGAGAAATATGATTACCTGGTAAATAAAAACCCAAAGCTGGAAGAATTGCGCAGAAGGTTTAATTTAGATGTTAATCCTTAATAAAATTATGTTTTCAGTTCTCATCTGAAAACTGAAAACATTTACTGAAACTATTTTTGGGGTATATCATTAACCGGGTAACCTTCTTCATCCAAATCATCGCGGTTATCTTCGGGTGTGCGGGCAAGGATTTCATCCTCCGGATTTAGTTTTACACTTTCGCCGTTATCTACATGCATGCCCAGCTCTTCCAAATTATCTTCGGCAATTTCATCATTGCGGGCATATTCATCGCCAACATAAGGGTTCGCCTCGTCGTAAGTAGAATCATCATCAACGGCGCCGGCGGCTACCGTTTCATATCCCATCGGGTGATCATAATCTTTATCTGTGCCTTTAACATCGAGCTCGTAACTTTGTTTATGCTTATCGTATGATAAGTTTTCTTTATTTATTTCGCTGTTTTCTGTTGTGCTGTGTATTTTATCCTGCGAGCCTTTATTTTCGTTGGTAGCCATAATGGTGTCTCCTATTTTTAATTATAGTGTTATAACAAATGGATTGGAAGATGGTTTTTGTGAATGTGAGCTGTTTTATTAAACGAAATCTTAGGTATTATTGCAGGGCAAGAAATTCCTCCCGCAAATTTCGCTGATAAGCGCAGATTTTTTAATAGCACATCGTTTCGATTGTGTTAGTGAACCTGTTTTATTGTAAAGTTCAGGGGGCAAAAGAATTTCCCGCAGATTTCGCTGATTACGCAGATTTTTTAATTGCACATCATTTCGATTGTGTTAGTGAACCTGTTTTATTGTAAAGTTCAGGGGCAATAGGATTTCCCGCAGATTACGAAGATTACGCAGATTTTTTAATTGCACATCATTTCGATTGTGTTAGTGAACCTGTTTTATTGTAAAGTTCAGGGGCAATAGGATTTCCCGCAGATTTCGCTGATTACGCAGATTTTTTAATGGCACATCATTTCAATTGTATTAGTGAACCTGTTTTATTATAAAGTTCAGGGGCAATAGAATTTCCCGCAGATTACGCTGATAAGCGCAGATTTTATAATGGCACATCACTTCGATTGTATTAGTGAACCTATTTTATTATAAAGTTCAGGGGCAATAGAATTTCCCGCAAATTTCGCTGATAAACGCAGATTTTTTAATTGCAGATCATTTCTATTGTATTAGTGAACCTGTTTTATTGTAAAGTTCAGGGGCAATAGGATTTCCCGCAGATTACGAAGATTTTCAACTGCACGTCATTTCGACCGTAGTGGAGAAATCCTTTAAAGCAGCCTTAAATAAATATATAGTTATTTGAAAAGATCTCTCCGTTTCGTTGCACGCCAGTCGAGATGAGGTCATCAAAATAAGAAAAGCGCCCTGATTTTTACATCAGAACGCTTTTCGTTATAAATAAGAGTTAAACTTATAAACTTGCCAAAGCGGCATTTAATGTTCCGCTAGGGCGCATTGCTTGCCCTGCTAATTCATCGCTTGGGTTATAGTAACCACCAATTTCTTGTGGTTTACCCTGCGCACCGATTAATTCTTCATTGATTTTGGCTTCATTTTCTTTTAAAGCCTTTGCCAATGGAGCGAATTTCGCCTGCAATGCAGCATCTTTAGTTTGTGCAGCTAATGCTTCAGCCCAATATAAAGCCAAATAGAAATGCGAACCGCGGTTATCGATTGTACCTAGTTTTCTACCCGGAGATTTATCTGTAGCTAAGAATTTAGCGTTAGCCTCGTCTAAAGCATCTGCTAAAACCTGCGCTTTTGCATTGTTTTGTGTTTGCGATAAATGCTCTAAAGAAGCCTGAAGTGCTAAGAACTCACCAAGAGAATCCCAACGCAGGTAACCTTCTTCGATAAACTGTTCGATGTGTTTAGGGGCAGAACCACCAGCACCGGTTTCGAATAAACCGCCGCCATTCATCAAGGGAACAATAGAAAGCATTTTAGCAGAAGTTCCAAGTTCTAAAATCGGGAATAAATCTGTTAAGTAATCACGCAATACGTTACCGGTTACCGAAATGGTGTCTTCACCTTTACGGATACGATCTAAAGTAAATTTAGTTGCTTCAACAGGTGCCAGAATACGAATATCCAATCCTGTTGTATCGTGATCTGCCAAATACTTTTTCACTTTAGCAATAATCTGGCTATCGTGTGCCCTGTTTTCATCTAACCAGAAAACCGCTGGTGTTTCTGATAAACGAGCCCTGTTTACAGCAAGTTTTACCCAATCCTGAATTGGTGCATCTTTAGTCTGGCACATGCGGAAAATATCGCCCTGCTCTACTTTCTGATCGAAGAAAACTTTACCGTCAGCATCCGTAACGCGGATTATGCCAGTACCTGTAGCCTGGAAAGTTTTATCGTGCGAACCATACTCTTCAGCTTTTTGTGCCATTAAACCAACATTTGGCACTGAGCCCATTGTGGTTACATCAAAAGCGCCGTGTGCTTTACAATCGTCGATCGTTGCGGTATAAACACCTGCGTAAGAACGATCCGGAATCAATGCAATTGTATCCTGAGGTTTTCCTTCTTTGTTCCACATCTGGCCTGAAGTACGAATCATTGCCGGCATTGAAGCATCAACAATTACATCACTAGGCACATGCAGGTTAGTAATTCCTTTATCAGAGTTTACCATTGCTAAAGCTGGTCCGTTTTCAATAGCTTGTGCTAAAGCCGCTTCAACTTCTGCCTGTTTTTCATTTCCTGCAATTTTTGCATAAACATCGCCTAAACCATTACGGGTGTCGATATTTAATGAAGCAAACAGATCAGCATATTTTGCAAAAACATCAGCAAAGTAAACTTCCACAATGGCACCGAAAATAATCGGGTCAGAAACCTTCATCATCGTTGCTTTTAAGTGCGCCGATAATAAAACGCCCGCTGCCTTTGCTTCCTGAATTTCTTTGGCAACGAAGGTTTTTAATGCTGATAAGCTCAATGCCGAGCTATCAATCACCTCTCCTGCTTTTAAAGGCGATAAGCCTTTTAATTCAGTAACGGTACCATCAGCAGCTACAAACTCAATTTTAAATTGTGTAGCACTTTCGATGGTTGTCGATTTTTCAGAACCGTAAAAATCGCCTTCGCTCATGCTGGCCACTTTTGTTTTAGAATCTGCCGACCATTTACCCATTGAGTGCGGGTTTGCCTTTGCATAATTCTTAACCGCTTTCGGTGCTCTCCTATCTGAGTTACCTTCGCGTAAAACCGGGTTTACAGCAGAACCTAAAACTTTAGCATATTTAGCTTTAATCTCTTTTTCTTCTTCAGTTTGTGCGTTAGCCGGATAGTTCGGAACGGCAAAACCTTGTGCCTGTAATTCGGTAATTGCACCAACCAATTGCGGTATTGAAGCCGAAATGTTTGGTAATTTTATAATGTTTGCTTCAGGCGTTGTCGCCAGGCTTCCAAGTTCAGCCAAAGCGTCGCCAATTTTCTGATCGTCTTTTAAATACTCCGGAAAGTTTGCCAAAATTCTTCCCGCTAAAGAAATATCTCTGGTTTCTACATCAATACCTGCTGATGCGGTAAAAGCCTGCACAATAGGTAACAACGAATAAGTAGCCAGCATTGGCGCTTCATCTGTTTTGGTATAGATGATTTTTGATGTATTTGACATATTTTATTTGATTTTTACTGATTATTTAATGAAACAATAGGATTTTCGGCTAAAACCGGTCCTTTTTTTAAAATCGCCTAAAGATAAAAGAATCGATTGAATTAAGGAACACCGTAATGTTATTTATAAAACAGATTGCGCTTTTATTTCAACTATTTATACCGAAAGCTATTTTGTGAGGAAAGCGATAAAGCAATCGGGTAATATATTCGTTATCCGGTAATATTAGCCCAGTTTTCAGGTTATAAATTTTAGCAGCCCTTGGATTATTGTTTGCTAAAACATCTCACATTTTTCATTTGACGAACGCTTTTTGGCCAAACTTTTGTTTAGCATTTAAGCTCACATATCTATTTTAAACTTTAATTGAAATGACCGAACCTACCTTAGATCAACAGCTAAACTCCCGTAAATTCGATGAAGCTAAAAGCCTGTTACAGCAAGGCGAAAAACTCTCCAAAAACCTGCAAGACCATCAGAAATCTTCAATTTTCGACAACCTTATCCGCGAGAAGCAGTACGAAATCATAAACCTTATGGTAAAGGATAAAACCATTGAAACAGACATTTACGAACTGGATAATTTTGATAAAAGCATTTTTCAAAGCATAGTGCGTAACCTGGGCAATGATGAAGAGGATCTTGTTTTCGTTAATGCGTTCATTACACATTTCGACAACCTGAACGATGAAGTAAATGCCAAAACCTTACTGGGATATCTGCTCGAAAATGGTGTAGATTCAGCTATAATTAAAGCGGCCATTGATGCGGGCTGTTCTGCAAGCTTCAAAAATAACGCGGAAGAAAATTACCTGCACCAGGTGGTAAAAAGCAGTTTCAGAAGGTACAACCTAAATGATGAACAAACCACTGAACTTCTGAAAACTTATATCGATATTCTTGTTAATGAAGGCCTTGATATAAATGAAGGAAACATCATTCAGGAAACACCCTTAATTGCAGCGATTAAGTTTAATAAGAAAAACCTAATTCCACACCTGCTTGAAAAGGGTGCAGATCCTAACCAGACCGACCGGGAAGGGAATTCTGCGTTCTTCTATGCAGTAGCCCATGCACAGAGCGAAAATATTTACGATGCCTTGCGTGATGCAGCTACACCACATTTTGATCAGGTAAACAAAAGCGGTACAACATTATTATTTGAATATGTACGGATGATGTCGGACAGAGACAGCGGCATTGGTTTTCTTAAAAAACTGCTTGATGACGGAGCTGATCTGTATCAGGCCAGCAGCTGGTACAGTGCAGCAGTAACAGCCCTTGACATAATTGCCGAGAAACAGGCCGGAATTTTAGCTGCTGTTTTAGAAAGCGGGCTGGTAGAAATTAACCGGACCGACGATAAGGGAAATACCTTGCTGCATAAAGTTTGCGGTTTTAATGTCAACTACGAAGCTGACAAAGCCAAAGAAACTTATCGCAAAGTAAAGTTGTTAATTGAAAACGGAGCGGATACCACTATAAGTAACGATGCGGATAAAACGGCGCTCATGCTGGCTTCAGATGATAACCTTAAAATAAAAACTGTAGAACTTCTAATGAAACAATCTTAAAATATGTCGATGTCTTTTATAATTGCATGCGAAAGCGGCAAAAGGAAAATAGCCGAATTATTACTGGCAAACAATGAAGTTGAAGTAGGTTATACAGATGAAAAAGGCCGTACGGCTTTACATTATGCAGCCCATCATGGCTACCTTGACCTGGTTAAGATTTTAATAGCACGCGGTGCCGATTTAGATTACGAGGATCACGATGGTGAAACACCTTTTTATTTCGCGTGTTTACAAAAGCAAAAGCAAACTGCACTTTACCTGTTAGACCAAGGTGCACGTGTAGCTATAAAAGACCTTAAAGGCAACAGTCTGTTACATTTAACAGCGCAAAGCGGCCAAATTGAAATCCTGGAAAAGTTGCTTGATAAGGGACTGGAAGTTGATTTAGAAAACAATGAAGCCGAAACCCCGTTACTTATTGCTGCCGCCTGGCGGAATAAAGAGGTAGTTAACAAGTTGCTGGATTCGGGTGCAAACATTAACACCACAAACAAACAGGGTGATTCGCCTTTACTATTTGCGGTACGTTCTAAAAACACAGCAATGGTTGATTTACTTTTAGCACAAGGAGCCAGCATCAACCATATCAACCACAATGGGGAATCGGCTTTGCTCCTAGCCTGTTATGACGGGAACCGGATGCTCACGAAATCGCTGGTTGAAAAGGGGGCTGATGTTTTTGTATCCTCAAAAAACGGGCTATCGCCAATATGGTATGCCTGCGCAAACAATCAGAAAGAGCTTGTAGAATTATTTTTGCAGCATGGTGTAGATGTGAATTATGCCAAGCCGCTTTCGGGTAATGACGATTCGATGTATTCGTACCTGGAATGGGTAGAAAGCGCCAACAACATTTCCATTTCTGCCAGCTTTTCTTTCAACAATGATTACAATTACGGTGGTGAAAGCATGTTACATGTTGCCGCCAAAAGTGGCCACCTCAGTATGCTCAAATTACTGCTTGAAAAGGGAGCAAGTGTTAATATTCAGGATGAAAGCGGAAATACCGCCCTGCATTATGCAGCAGCCAACGGCAAAAAGGACGCCGTAAAGTTTTTACTGGAACATGCTGCAGATCCGGCTATGGTAAATGTTAAAGAGCAAAAAGCCATCGATTATTCGAACATTAAAGGCTTTAACGAAATAACGGAACTACTGCTTAAATTTGGTCCGGCTACATCGGCCCAAAAAACAAGCGAAACAGCACAGCAAAGCACCGCTCCACAACAAGACATCAGCACAAAGAAACAAGCACTACTTGATTTGAAAGAACTCCTTGATGCAGGTATTTTATCGCAGGGTGAATTTGATGCGGAGAAAACAAAAATATTGAGTAGCTGAGACAATGATTTTTCAGGGCAAGGGCAGATAAGGACAAACATATTTCTGTTTTATAGTGTTCTAAAGAAGCAATATCAATTATAACCCTATGAAAAAAGAGATTTTATATGCCCTGCTCCTATCGCCGGTATTATTTACTGCCTGTCAGTCGGGTTCAAGCACCCGGAATGAAAAAGATAGTATTTCAGGTGACACCACCGTAGAAACCTATACCGCCGAATTAAACCTGCCAGCTCCTGATGAAAAAGGCGCAAAAAGCAAGTTCAGCAAAGTAATTGGCTGGCCCGAGGGCAAAACACCCATTGCGCCTGAAGGATTTGTCGTTACGCGTTTTGCCTCGGCGATTAAAAGTCCGAGAAACACTTACATTGCACCAAATGGCGATGTATTGGTTGTGCTTACCAATTCGGAAAGAAGTACCGCAGAAGTAGTAGCCAATACCGTTACGGGTAAGGCAAAATCTGAAGTTCCGGGAAAAAGCGCTAATACCATTTTGCTCTACCGCGATGCGGATAAAGATGGAAAAGCAGAAACAGTAAGCACTTTCCTGAGTGGCCTCAACCAGCCTTACGGTATGCTTATCATCCGTGATAAATTTTATGTAGCCAATACGGATGGCCTCATGGTTTATCCATATAAAGCAGGCGACACTAAAATTACCGGAACGGGGAAGAAAATATTAAGTCTTCCTGCAGGCGGCTATAATAACCACTGGACACGTAACCTGATTGCCAACGCAGACAAGAGCAAAATTTACATCACTGTAGGTTCAGGAAGCAATGTTGGCGAAAACGGGATGGAGAACGAGAGAAGAAGGGCCAATATACTCGAAATAAACCCTGATGGTACCGGAGAAAAAATCTATGCAAGCGGATTAAGAAATCCTGTGGGTGTAGACTGGGCACCCGGTACGAATATGCTTTGGACAGCCGTTAATGAACGCGATGGCCTGGGCGATGAGCTGGTACCCGATTACATTACCAGCGTTAAGGAGGGTGCTTTTTACGGCTGGCCATTTTCTTATTACGGCCAAAACGAAGACCCGAGAATGAAAGGTAAAAATCCGGAGCTGGTAAAAAAAGCCATTGTTCCCGATGTACCAGTAGGCTCGCATACCGCTTCGTTAGGGCTTGCCTTTTACAAAGCCACAAAATTCCCTGCAAAATACCAGGGTGGCGCATTTATCGGGCAGCATGGTTCGTGGAACCGATCGGCGCTGGCCGGTTACAAAGTTGCTTTTGTACCTTTTAAAAATGGAAAGCCGAGGGGTAAACCCGAAGATTTTTTGACGGGGTTTATTGCCAATGCAGATAAAGGAGAAGTTTACGGACGTCCGGTTGGTGTAACTTTAAGCCCTGACGGGGCTTTACTGGTAGCCGATGATGTGAGTGGCGTTATCTGGAAAGTAGCTGCCAAATAAAGGGGCGGCGGTGCAGCTTAATCAGTAATATAGCTGAAGAAACCTTAAAGTATTGATAAATAAGCACTGAGATAACTGTGAATTAGAGATGAAGCGGACGTGGACTTGACACGGACCGGACACGGATATGATATGGACTTGAGGTGGACTTATGGCAGCAGGCCAGGAATTTGCTACCCTAACGTGATCATCTCTAATTTACAGATTTTAATTGTAATTTTATCGCAAGAAGTGAATTTACTTTTAATTTAATCCTCCTCCTAATCCGTTCCTTTTGAAAGCATTTTTTACCCTTATCCTGTCGCTTTTTGTTTTATCCGTTAACGCACAAGATTTAAAAACAGATACCATAAAAAAACTAAGTGATGTTGTAATTAAAGGTTATTACAATAAGCAGCCCTTACTGCGTTCGGTATCTGCCGTGAGCCTGATCGATAGTGGCATTTTCCAAAATCAGCAAAACAGCTCGCTGGTAAGCACTTTTAATACAGTTGCCGGGGTAAGAATGGAGGAGCGTTCGCCGGGAAGCTACCGGTTATCGTTAAGGGGCAGTTTGCTACGCTCCCCTTTCGGGATCAGGAATATTAAAATTTACCTGGATGATTTTCCCTTAACCGATGCGGGGGGAAACACCTATCTTAACCTCCTTGATGCCGGTACTTTAGGCACCATGGAAATTTATAAAGGCCCGGAAGCAAGTGTATTTGGTGCCAATACCGGCGGGACAGTCCTGATCAACACACCGGATATTGAAAATAAAGTTGAAGCCGCTTTAACAGCCGGTTCATATGGGTTATTTCATCAAACAGCAGGTCTGCAGCATCAGTTCAAAAATTATCGTTTCAGTTTTAACCAGGGCTACCAGAAAAGCGATGGTTACCGGCAGAACAGTGCGATGGACAGAAAATACTTTCAAAGTACGCAGCAGTGGAACTACACGCCATCGGGTTACTTAAAGGCATTTGTGTTCTATAGCGACCTTGCCTATAAAACCCCTGGCGGGTTAACAGCCGCACAAATGGAGCAAGACCCGAAGCTTGCCCGGCCAGCAACACCAACGATTCCCGGTGCCATTAGCCAGCAGGCAGCGATTTACAATAAAACCGTTTTTGCAGGCTTATCGAATACTTATCAGCTGAATAAAAATTTCAGGCATGTAATTGCTTTATTTACTACCTATACCGATTTTAAAAACCCCTTTATTACCAATTACGAAAAGCGTTATGAAAGCACGCTTGGCCTGCGCAGCTTCCTGGAATATGCCCGGCAAAGCGAAAATTTTAAATGGAATGCGCAGGGCGGAATTGAAAGTTCAGGCACGCGAACACAAGTAAAAAATTTCGCAAATAATGCCGGTAATCCTGCGGCAATGATGGCCTATGATGATTTGAAGGCCAACCAGAATTTTGCTTTCCTTCGTTTTAATTTCGACATCAGCAGCAAACTACTTATTGAGCTGGCATCGAGCCTTAATTTTTTCAACTATAAGTATGAAAGCTTCTTCCCGCAGGCAATTGGCGAGCAGAAACGCAAATTCAGCACGCAGGTTATGCCGAAGCTGGCCGTTTCGTACCTACTGAACAACAATATTGCTTTCCGTGCTTCTGCCAGCCGTGGTTACTCGCCACCTACGCTTGCCGAAGTACGTGCATCTGATAACAATATCAACAACAGTTTACAGGCCGAAAACGGTTGGAATTATGAATTAGGGTTAAGGTATAAAACAAAAGATAACCGCTTTTATGCTAATGCAAACCTGTTTCAATACCGTTTGCAGGATGCCATTGTACGACGCTTAAACCCGAACGATGCGGAATACTTTATCAATGCCGGCGGAACCAGGCAAAAAGGACTGGAACTTGAAACCTCTTTATGGCTGATCAAAAAGGACGGTGTTTTCTTATATGGCCTACAGCTTAGCAGCAGCTATAGTTACAGTCATTACCGTTTTGAAAATTTTGTGAGCGGAGCGATTGATTATTCGGGCAATAAATTAACAGGTGTTCCTGAACATGTAATTGTGAGCAGCCTTAACTTTCAGTTTACAAAGGGTTTCTACTTGTTTGCCCAGCATAATTATACTGCTGCAATTCCACTTAACGACGCCAATAGCGTATTTGCAAAACGTTATCATTTAGTTGAGGCAAAAGCAGGGGTAAGAAACCTCAGAATAGGCAGGGTTAAAACGGAGGTATTCGCCGGTATAAACAACCTGCTGAATGAAGCCTACAGCCTGGGCAACGATTTGAATGCGGCAAACAACCGCTATTTCAATCCCGCAGCCGGAAGGAACTTTTATGCCGGACTTTCGGTAAAACTGTAAGGAGCAGTATGGGTGGGTTTACATACTGCTCCTGATAGCTGAAGGCTTTAGTCATATCCCTGAACTATTGCATAAGGAAACCGCTATGTGACAAATTAGTTTGTGGCTTCTGCTGCAGGCACATTTGCTTCGGTAACCACAATTTCGATCGAATAACGCTTAGTACCATCTTTTGCTTCGTAAAAATTATTAACCAGTCTGCCTTCGATGGTTAAACGAGTTCCTTTTTTTATTTCCCTTTCTGCAAAATCGGCTTTGGCATTCCAGAAGGTTAGGGTAAACCATTGTGTGTTTTTAACTTCTTCGCCTGAAGTGTTTTTGTGGTAATCGTTTACGGCCAGCCTTACTTTTGCCAACTTCTGTGTTCCTGATAAGTTTTTAACTTCTGCATCGGCACCTGCAAATCCGCTTAGTACCACTTTGTTTGTTACACTTTCCATAATCTTTTTATTTAGTGCTTAATTGTTTAACGACCAGCAGTCACCACGACTACCGACAGGACAAAGTTGCAACAGGGCTAAAAGTTTATCCGGATATTAAATATTTATAGTCGTTTATAAACGTTTAAAAACGGATAATCGTTGATTCGAGAAAATAAAGGCTGATATTTTTTTGAATTAGTTTAACTTATTTTTTAAATTTAATGGTCATCCCATAATTATTATATCGTAGAATTATGGAACGCTTCTGTCTGGATTGCGGCGCCCCGATTAAGGGTAGGGCCGACAAAAAATACTGCGACGATTTATGTCGCAACAACTACAACAATCAGCTTAAAGCTGAGGACCAGTTAATGGTTAAGGAGGTAAACCGCATCCTTAAACGCAACCGGGATATTCTTGCCAAACTGAATCCTGATGGAAAAACGCGAAAAATAACCCGAAAGAAATTACTCGGCGAGGGTTTTAATATGGATTATTTTACTTCGGTTTATAAAACCAAAACCGGCAACAGCTATAATTTTTGTTATGAGTATGGCTTTCTCAGTCTTGCTGATGAGGAGTTTTTATTGGTGAAACGGGAGGAAAAATAATCCTGGTTCAGGCAAAACACTAAATTCAATAGGCTTAATTAACAGATCTACATCTAGTAAATTATCATTTTATGAAAAACCAAAGCACAGAGCTCGCTTACAGGGCTTTTAAACTGACGATCTTTTATATGCTGGTATTATTTTCGGTTGATGCTGTGGCACAGGACCAGATTGTAAGAAAAGCGCTTTTAACTGCAGATATCGGTGGCAGGCTAATTAAAAAAGTTGATGTGCGGGAAATAAAGTTTCGTGCGGGACAAAAAACGGCGCTTCACAAGCACCCCTGCCCTGTGGTAAACTATATTGTTTACGGGAAGGCCTACTATCAGGAAGAAGGTGGTGCATTAAAAACTTTAAAGGCAGGTGATGTAGTTTACGAGCCTGCTGACAAGCCGATTGTGCGCTTTGACAATGCTTCGAAAACTAAGCCCTTGATTTTTATCCCATATTATCTGATCAATGATGAAAAAGTATTAATTGAAATGCTGCCTCTAAAGCCGGAGGAATAAGAAAGGTTTTAGCAATTAGCCGGATGTTTATGTGTGTAAGTGCTGGTAGTAGGCTTGCCTTTTCGGCTACAAGGTGGGCTCAAAAAACGTATATTAATATTGCTTTAAACAGGTTATAAGGATGTTTTTTTTTGATATGTAAACATTGATAAGTTAAGTATATTTGAGGGATAGCGGTAATTTTAAAAACCAATGAAAGCAATTGAACGAAAAGCTCTTACAATTTTATCACTTATATTCTTGACAAGTTGCTCTCATTATATTATCAATGACCCTGGTTATACCCGACCACCGAAAAATTACAAATTCAGTTATAAAAAGAATTCTACTAAACTAACAAATAATGAAGTTTTAGACACAACAGTAGTTTACTATTTACATAACAGCAATTATTATAGAAATAGTAGCGAATATAAGAATAGTGACCATTATATTAGGTTTTATTCAGACGGTAGATTTAAATTACAAGGGACTAATGAGACACCTAAAACAGAAGACATAAATAATATTAACAAGGGGATAATTGGTTACTATAAACTGAAAGGAAGAGTTATTAAACTACAAATATATGGAAACATTAATGGCGGATCAGATCAACTACAATTTGGATTAATTGATGAAAAGGGAGATTTGATTTTACTTAATGAAAACCCAAGGACAAACTTTGGTATTGGATATTCAAAAGACGCTATTAAACGAAAAATAGCAAAGTCATCTTTTTTTAATCCTAAGAGATATGAAAAATTGAAAATTGATGGTATGACTTATGAAACTCCAAATTGGTAAAAATTCTACACCCAACAAGGTATTGCCAAAAGCGGGGCTGATTGCTTCGATTGAGGATTTGTGCGAATACGGGACAGGTGGTGCTAAAAGGCGCCATCTTCGGCAAGCCCCAGAACGGTAGGTGCAACCTTAAAGACCGACAAACAATGATTGAATTTTCAGTTGACAACTATAACATAACAGTATTCGTTGGACAGAAACCCGACATTTTAGACTTTTATAAAAAACACGCTGTTTTCATTGATGACAAAGATTTGAAAAATGAAGGAACTGAAGTTTACATTATTATTTCAAAAGGCTTCTCAAAACCAGAAACGACTATTATTGCTTTTAAGACCGACCCAGTTGGCTATGCTGGATTTAAACCTGGACTGCATTACGAAAAAGAAAATCAAACATTATTTATTGGAGCAGGGACAATAATCAAGACACTCAGGCTAACGGACAACAAAATAATTTTTGAGAAAAATAGCGGTATGGGTTTTTGGGGCTGGACAAAACACGAAGACTTTATTTTACAACAAGAAGAAATCGACTTTGGTGTTTTTAGCTTGAAAGGTGAGCAATTATGGGAGGCATTTGTTTCTCCACCTTACGACTTTGAAATGAAAGAAGATAAAATCATACTAAAATTTGACGACATTGTAGAAACAAGATTATTACTAACCGGAGATAAAGTATGAAGGCAGTACCTAATAGCGGTTTGGCAAAATGGCGGGTTCAATGCTAAATTCAAGTTCAGTTTTTTTATTGAACTTTTGTGCAAAACTGAACATTTGTGCTTCGATTTCAGCCACTTCGCCAAGCCCCCTGCCCATTACCAATAATGCTATGACAGACTACGAACTTAAAAATATCGACCCAGACGACATTAACGATTTACTCGTTAAAGTTGAAAAGTCATTTGCCATTAAGTTTAGCGACACCGAACTAGTGCATATTTCGACTTTTGGAGAACTGTGTGACCATATTGTAAATAAAATTCAACTTGACAATGCGGATGATTGCACAAGCCAACAAGCGTTTTATAAGTTACGTGACGCAATTTCATCGACACTTCAAATAGACAAAAAAACAATTTCTATAAACTTTCCCCTTGCTGACTTTTTACCAAGGGAAAGCAGACGTTCTCGGACTAAAAAACTGGAAGAGCAATTAGGTTTTAAGCTTCATATATTACGACCGCCAAATTGGGTGACAGGGACACTTGTCATTATACTTCTTGCTTCTCTCGGTGGACTTTACTTTAATTGGCAAATTGGACTTTTAGGACTTATGTTTTCTATAGCAGGACTTTGGTTTGCAAATAAAATCGGAAACGAACTTGACTTACAAACGTTTGGACAAGTTGTTGAAAAAATGACAAGAGAAAATTATATAAAGTCAAGACGAAACCCAAAGACATTTAATAAAAATGAAATTGAAAAAGTATTGACTGACTGGTTCAGTAACGATTTGGATTTAGACAAAAGTAAATTAACCAGAGAGGCGAAATTTGTACGACGACAGAAGAAAGCACTATTGGTAACACCGTATTGACAATAGCCGGGCTGAATGGTTTCGTATCAACGGAAGTGCAAAATTCAACTTCTGTTCTTCGATTAAAGTTCAGTGCTAAAAATCCAGCCTATCGCCAATACGCGGCACGTTAACAGCAATAATAATTACAACCATAGATATGATAACTGCTTTATTTGCTTTGGGATTCGCATTTATATGGGCAATTACAATTGTTCATCCGCCTTGGCACAAAATTTTGCGTAGAAAACAAATTTTTAAAACTTTATTTCTTGCAAGTATCATTTCATCGGGATTATGTATAGTTCTTTATAAAGGCGATTTAGAAAAAAGTGAAAAGACATTAGTTTTTGGATCTTTTTATCTTCTAATCTTTTTAATATTCTACAAGTTAGTGGATAATTATATCTTAAAAAAATTCAATCGTCATTTATACTTTTCAGTGAAATATAATTCTGTTTGGAACGATGAAGAATCTGATATTTCTACATCTTTAGAAAGTTTATTCCAATTTTTCCTTGTAATTATTCCGCTATTATTTTGTTGGTTTTTAAGCTGGTTAATTTTAGACTTTTTACCCCATTACTGCTGTTAAAAGCGGTTTTGCTATTTTTTGGACGATAGGCGATATGCGAGTTCATTAATTATTTCTTAAGTTAGTGCTACAGCTAATTGCGATAAGTAATATCAAAAATTTACGAAACTACAAAACGTTAGCGGCAACTCTTTGACGACAATGCGAACATTAACTGACGGTGCTAAAAAGAACAAATAAATGGGACTAATTGACATATTTAAAGAGAAAACACCACTTGACGAAATCAATAACAGTTTTCAGTTTTTGACTTCAGAATTTGGCTTTCAACTTGTCAAAACAGAGTACCGAAAAGATTTTAAAGCAAAACACTTCTTGGTATATCGCAACGACAGTTTAAAACTTCAATTGGAAATTTGTGGCGATACAACTTGGTTTCATTGTGAAATAAGGCGGCTCATAAACGGACAACCTGCAAAGTATAGCAATAAAGACAACTGCATCAGTTTTGAGGAATTAGCCATTTTAGAGAGCAACAACAATTACGAACATTTTGACTATTACGCTGGTAGCTCAACAGGTTTACATGGAGTTTTGATCAACACGGCAAATTTGTTTAAGCGTTACAAAAAGTTTCTCACGACAGACAACTGGATTAAGGTAAAACAGATTGAACAATTAAAGGGTGATGATTTTGAAAAAAAGTTTGGTAAGCGTTTCGACGACCATAACATGCCGACATTCTTTGGAGAAGTAAAAAAGCACGCGACCAAACTTCTTATTGAAAACGGCTACAAACTTTTAGTTGACAGCGATGAGCTTTCTCCTTTTGACAGAAGTGGAATGGTGGATTATTTCACCTTTGCAAAAGATAATAGGCAAATCAAAGTCACTCAAGTTGATTGGCGTGACGACTATTTCATTTACAGAATTGAAGTGAACGGTAGTAAAGTTTTTGAGATTGACATCCGCAATCAAGACATAAGTAAAGCAGTTGACAGGACACTAGGAAAACTAAAGCAACAATATGATGAGAAGTAGAGCAGCGGCTAACATGGGGTTAGCGAAATTGGCAATTCAGTGGTTAGTTGAACATACAGAAAGAACATAACAGCGTTTGGCGTATAGGGAATTTCAAAACCTGGTGATTTTGAGGTTTGGTCATTTATGACTGAAAATGATTATCAAACAGAGTTAACTCAAGCCTTTTCTTACTGGAAAACAAAATAAGTTAATTACAAAATAATATATTTAGTTATTTGTTTGGGGCAATAAAGAACACATAACGAGGGCTTCTAAAAAAGGAGCAATCTTTTTTAGCATACTTTTACTATCTTCTTTATTTTTTGGCATAGCTCGGGGAGCAACCTTTTTTTACGGATTTTTATCTTTATTTATTATTGAAATCGCTCTACGAATTTATATAATCATTGATGGAGTAATATATTTATCGTAGCTTTGATAGTATCAAATGATACTATCAAAATGAATCCACCTTACGATATAACACCAAAAATTTTAAAGCTAATTACTTCTATTTCACAAAAGATAGGAGAAGTAAATGCAAAAAATCTGGTAAAACAAAACCCTAAACTTAGAAAGCAAAATCAAATAAGGACAATTCATTCTTCATTAAGCATCGAAGGGAATACACTATCAGAAGAGCAAATAACTTCCATTATAGAAAACAAAAGAGTTGTTGGCCCGGAAAAAGACATCAAAGAAGTATTAAATGCTTTGAATGTATATAAAGAATTAAAAAAGTTTAAATACAGTTCCGAAAAGGATTTTCTAAAGGCCCATAAACTGCTAATGAATGGATTGGTTTTAGATCCTGGAAAATACAGAACTAAAGGTGTTGGCATAGTAAAAGGTGCTAAAGTTGAGCATATAGCGCCCCCATTTTCAAACTTAAAATATTTGATGAATGAATTATTTCAGTACCTGAAAGACAAATCAGAACTAACGCTTATAAAAAGTTGTGTTTTTCATTATGAGATGGAGTTCATCCATCCTTTTATAGATGGCAATGGGAGAATGGGAAGACTGTGGCAAACTTCAATTCTTATGAGCGAATATCCACTTTTTGAATTTTTACCTTTTGAAACGTTAATATCAAAAAATCAAAACGATTATTACAATGCGCTTTCGGTTTCTGACAAAACGGGCAAGTCAACTAAATTTATTGAATTTATGCTGAATATAATAGACCAATCATTTGATGAACTATTAGAAAACGGCACAAAAAAACTGAATGAAACCGAAAGACTGGAAGTTTTCTTAGCAGATAATAAAGATGAATTTACCCGAAAAGACTACAATAAGCATTTTCGTGAAATATCAACCGCTACCGCAAGTAGAGACCTAAAAAACGGTTATGAGAATGGGCTGATTGAAAGATTTGGAGATAAAAAAACGACCTACTACAAAAAGAAATAATAGGCCTAACAAAGGTTTTGCTAAATTGGCGAGAAATCATTTTTAACCTGTTATATCTCATAATGATTTATCTCTAACTGGTTCATACAAAAAAGCAGCTAAAGAAGCATCAAAACAATTATTGGCAAGTCGAAATAAACTATAATACCATGTCACGCATAAACTCCAGCCCATTCCCTATCCTCACAACCGAAAGGTTAACTTTGAGGCAAATATCAATAGAAGATAAGGGAGCTATTTTTGCCTTGCGATCGGATGCGGCTGTAAATAAATTCCTCAGCCGTTCGGCCAGCCATAGCATTGACGATGCAATTAACTTCATTAATCAGGTTAACGAAAACATTAAAAACAACAACTCCCTTTATTGGGTAATTTGTTTAACAAAAACGAAAGCGGTTGTCGGCACAATCTGCCTTTTCGATTTTTCCAGCGAGCAAAACAGTTGCGAAATCGGATATGAACTGATGACGAGCTTTCAGGGAAAAGGCCTGATGACAGAAGCGATAGAAAAAGTAATTAGCTATGTTTTTGAAACATTACAATTTCAAAAAATAACCGCATTTACGCATAAAGGAAATTTGAATTCGACTAAACTATTAACGAAATTTAACTTTCAGCAAGCTGAAGAAGCAAGTGAAGAAAATCTTGATTTTAATGTTTTCAGTTTAACTCATTTGCATTAGTAGCCACCATCCGACTTCTGAAAAACAATGGGTTTATCTAAAAATCCCTATATTTGCAATTCAAAAGCTCAAGACATAATGTAGGATAAAATTTCTTTCAAACCATTAAAGATGGCGCACTGCCCGGCAGTTCAGCCTTTTCATTAATCTTTAACGAAAGGAATTATGCTTATTTTACAGAACATCTCATATATACATCCAGATAAAACGCTGCTGCTTGACAATATCAGTCTGGCGGTAAACGCTCACGATAAAATCGCTTTAATCGGGAATAATGGTTCAGGCAAATCTACCCTGCTAAAAATCATTGCCCGCGAATGGGAACCTTCAGCAGGACAACTGACTTTAGCCTCCGAACCTTATTACGTGCCTCAGCTTTTTGGTCAATACAATCAGCTTACTGTTGCGCGGGCATTAAAAACAGAACATAAACTCAATGCCTTAAAGCAAATACTTGAAGGAGATTTAACCAGCGAGAACTATACTTTGCTTGATGACGATTGGACCATCGAAGAACGCTGCAAGCAGGCACTTGAGTATTGGCAGCTTTCAGGAATATCTCTTGATGATCGGATGGAAAGGCTAAGTGGTGGCCAGAAAACAAAAGTTTTCCTGGCGGGCCTAACCATACACCAACCCGATTTAATTTTGCTTGATGAACCCAGTAACCATTTAGACTTTTCGGGAAGGCAATTGTTGTATGATTTTATCCGCACATCAAAAAGTACACTTATTGTTGTGAGTCACGACAGGGCCTTATTGAATCTTTTGCACAAAACAATCGAATTGGGCAAGCACGGAATAACTGCCTATGGTGGCAATTATGATTTTTATGCCAGTCAGAAGCAAATTGAAAATAATGCTTTAAACCTTGATTTGCAGCATAAAGAAAAAGCCTTGCGCAAAGCCAGGGCGAAAGCACAAGAAACCACAGAACGACAGCAGAAGCTTGACAGTCGGGGAAAAGCCAGGCAGGAAAAAGCAGGTGTTGCCCGGATCATGATGAATACCATGCGGAACAAAGCCGAAAACAGTACCACAAAAATGAAAGGGGTTCATGCTGAAAAAATAGATGGTATAACGCATGAATTACAGCAACTGCGCTCAGCTTTACCCGATACCGACCAAATGAAACTGGGTTTTGAGCAATCCGCATTGCATAAGGGAAAAATTTTAGTAAATGCCACAGAGATTAATTTTGGTTATCACCACCAGCCATTGTGGGCCGAGCCATTAACTTTTCAGCTCTATGGTAATGACCGCATCGCCATTAAAGGTATTAATGGTTCGGGAAAAACTACTTTAATTAAAATTATTTTAGGGAAGATAACACCACAAACCGGTGCGTTTTACCGTGCAGTAAATAAACCTGTTTATATCGACCAGGATTATTCCATTATTGATAAGCAGCTTAAAGTTTATGAGCAAGCGCAGGCCTTTAACACATCGGCTTTGCAGGAACATGAGGTAAAAATCAGGCTTAACCGCTTCTTATTCACCAAAAATGATTGGGACAAACCTTGCAGTGCATTGAGCGGCGGCGAAAAAATGCGTTTAATTCTTTGTTGCCTTACCATTGATACACAAGCGCCCGACATCATTATGCTTGATGAGCCGACAAATAACCTGGATATGCAGAACATCGAAATCCTTACCAAAGCCATTAACGATTATCAGGGTGCCTTGGTTGTTGTTTCACACGATGCTTATTTTCTTGAGCAGTTAAATATCCGTCAGCAGATCCAATTATCCTAAAGCAAATTAACAAGCCGCAGACAGCGCCTGCGGCTTGTTAAGATTTGTTATTTTCTAGCTTTTCTAAAAGAAATTAGTGTTTGCAGCATTACTGAGAGCATTACAAAGAGCAAGCCTAAATAAAATGAAGAATTTACTTCCTTGCCCTCATTAAAAAACAAGAATGCTAATATGATGGCGTAAATTGGCTCCAGGTTAAAGGTTAAGTTCACCGTAAAGGCGGGTATTTTCTTTAAAACCTCGGCAAATAAAACATATAATACCACGGTGCAGAAAAACGACAACAAAAGCAGGTAAACAATATCTTTTAGCCCCGGGATTAAACTTGCAACCGGAAAGAAATGTAAATAAACCGGCATTAAAACCCCCAGGCCAATGGTGCCGCCAATCATCTGATAATAATTAATCACCTTACTGTCGTAATCATTAACCAAACGTTCGTTATAAATGGTATAAAGTGCCGCAAAAGCCGATGATATCACTCCTAATATTATCCCCAGCTGGTAAGAAGCATCGAAGTGGAAAATCAGGTAAATCCCCAAAAGTGTTATGCCGCTTAAGAGCATTTCCGAAAGCACAAAGCGTCTTCTCTCAAGCAGCGGTTTAAACAAGGCGGTAAAGAAGCTGGTTAAACTGTAGCAAACCACGCCTACAGAAATATTTGAATATTTGATACTGGCGTAGAAAAAAATCCAGTGGATGGTAATAAGCAAACCCACCTTTACAATATCCATTTTCTTCTTGAAACCGATATCTGTATTAATCTTTAGAAATTTCAGAATCGTAAAAAGGAAAATTGAGGAGAAGAAAAGCCGGTACCAGGTTAATAAACCTTCATTCAGCGAGATAAGTTTACCAAAAACACCTGTAAACCCTGCCAGCACCACAGCAATGTGGAGCAAAATATATGATCTTTTCATAAAAATTGTCTTTCCTGTCCCTTATCGGAACAAGCTATTATCGTTAATAAATTATTCGAAATCTGAAACACAGCAAATAAGCTGGTTCAAATAACCAGTGCTGGATTTCAATACTGAAAAAAATTTAAACGATTGGAGGCGAAATACAATTTCTACAGTTCATATACGATTATTTGTTCCAAATATATAAAAATCTAGTAATACTGTCGTATTTAATTCAAAGAATCACCTCGGGTCGAACAATTAAAAACTTATCCCAAAGGCTATCAAACAGTTAATTCAGGCATTATAGAAAAATAATTGAAAAAACATTTGCGAAACCAAAAGGTTGCACGTATATTAGCAACCAATTAGTTGCATAATTTGATTTCAAGATATGAGAAGAGATGTTTTCCAGGCCATTGCCGACCCTACCCGAAGAGCAATAATTGCATTAATTGCCTTGCAGGCGATGACACCTAATGCCATTGCCGATAATTTTAATACTACCAGACAGGCGGTTTCAAAACATCTCCGTATTTTAACGGAATGCGAAGTGGTAAAACAGGAACAATTGGGCAGGGAAATTTATTATTCGCTGGAAATTGAAAAAATGAAAGAAATGGATGTATGGCTGGCCCAGCTCAGAAAAATCTGGGAAACCCGCTTTGATCAACTGGATAATGTATTAGCTAACCTTAAAAATATAAACAATGAAAAATAACCTGCTTTTTGATTTTACCGTTGACAAGGCGAGCAAAACGGTATTTATAACCCGCGAATTCGCGGCCGCACTTCCATTGGTTTGGGATGCTTTTACAAAAGCCGAACTGCTTGACCAATGGGTTGCCCCTAAACCATGGCAATCAAAAACAAAATACATGAATTTTGAGGTCGGCGGAAAAAGGTTTTATGCCATGGTGAGCCCTGAAGGGATGGAGCGCTGGTCGATACAGGAATACACTTCGATAACGCCCAAAACCAATTTCAAAATGCATAATGCCTTTGCTGATGAGCACGAAAACCCGGAGCTGCCAGGCTCTGACTGGAATTATAATTTTAGCGAAGCGGATGGCAAAACAAAAGTATATATCACCATTTACAACGAATCGCTTGCCCGATTAGAGCGTATGATCGAAATGGGCTTTAAAGAAGGGTTTTCCGCATCTGTTGATAACCTGGAGAAATTGCTTACAACATTATCACCACAATAATTGTTTAAAGAACTGACTATTAAATAAAAACAAAACATAAAAAAAATGGCACTGATTAATCCACACATCAACTTCAACGGCAATGCCGAGGAAGCATTTAACTTTTACAAATCGGCCTTTGGTGGCGAATTTGAAAGAATAGTACGTTTTAAAGATATTTCGAGTACCGAACATCCTATTTCGGAAAACGAGGCCAACAAAATCATGCACATTGCTTTACCGATTGGTCCTAACATTTTAATGGGTAACGACGTTCCTGAAAGCATGGGAAAGGTGAGTGAAAGTGAAAACCGATCGAAGATAGCTGTTAGCGCAGAAAGCCGTGAGGAGGCCGATAGATTATACAATATTCTTTCAGCAGGTGGTGAGGTAGAAGTACCGATTAACGATAGCCCATGGGGCTCGTATTTTGCTATGTTCAGGGATAAATACGGCATTGAATGGATGATAGATTACGCAGCTAAAGCATAAATACCTTCATAGAAAAAATGGCTACAACGCAAGAAAACTTAATTCATAAAGTGTATAAGGCTTTTAATAACCGTGATATTGATACCGCCCTTTCTATGATGCACCAATCGATACAATGGCCAAAAGCCTTTGAAGGTGGCTATATTACCGGACATGAGGAAATACGCAAATACTGGACAAGGCAATGGAAGGAAATAAACCCTGAAGTTAATCCGGTCGGTTTTACTGATCGTCCTGACGGTACCCTGGAAATCAAGGTTCACCAAAAGGTAAAAAACCTGGCAGGCGAGCTTCTTTTCGATGGACAGGTAAAACACATTTACACCTTCCGGGATGGCCTTTTGCAGCGAATGGATATTGAAACCGAATAAATTAAGCGAAGCTGAAAAACATTTTCAGCTTCGTTATAACCTTCTAACCATAAATTATCATGAGAAAAATAATTGTTTTATCGATGATTAGCCTTGATGGTGTAATGCAGGCACCCGGAGGTGCTAAAGAAGATCCTTCAGATGGTTTTGAATACGGCGGATGGGTAGCCCCCTTTTCTGATGAGCGCTATAACGAAGCAGTAAAGAAAGAACTTTCGCCAGCTGATTACATCTTAGGTAAAAAAACTTACGAAATCTGGGCTGCTTACTGGCCTGAACATGGTGCTTTCTGGCCAGGCATTAATGAAGGAACCAAATATGTGTTTTCGCGGAAGCTAAAAAATTCAGACCCGATCATTACCGGGTGGAAAAACTCGGTGGTGGTAAATGACATCGAAGCCATTAAAGAACTAAAAAATACAACTGGCGCAGATTTACATGTATGGGGAAGCAGTAAGCTTGTTCAGCAACTGCTCCAACACGATCTGGTAGACGAACTCAAACTTAAAATCCATCCTTTAGTTTTAGGCAAAGGGAAAAAATTGTTTGACAATAATGCATTTCCGGCCAGGTTTAAGTTAACCGAGCACATTATCAATTCGAAAGGTGTAATCATTGCTTACTACGAACGGAATGGAGTTGTTGAAACCGGAGAATCGGGAGCAGCATAAAAATAATTGATTGGTAAAATAAACATGACGGATATTAAAATGCCCAGGATATAAAGGTTTAATGGTAAATTTACCATTATGATGAGTTTGAAAAATGCCTTTACTGAACGCTTAAATATCAAATATGCATTGATACAGGCACCAATGCTTGGGGTTTCTACCCCTGAAATGGCTGCCATCGTTTCAAATGAGGGAGGATTAGGCTCGCTGCCGGTGGGCGGCTTATCGCCTGAAGCTACCCGACAACTTATTCAAAAAACTAAAAGCCTTACCAACAAGCCTTTTGCGCTCAACCTTTTCACACACCGTATCCCCGATTACGATGAACATGCGCTGGAGCCCATGCGAAACCTGCTCATGCAGATGGCAGGCGAAAAAGGCTATCAACTTGATGCTGAAAAGCTTTCGAATTTTAAATTTTACACTTATCGCGACCAGCTTGATGTTATAATTGAAGAAGCTATCTCAATTGTTAGCTTCACCTTTGGCCGGCTTGATGCCGAAAGTATTCAATTGCTCAAAGCCCATGGCTGTACCCTGATAGGCACTGCAACTTGTGTAGGGGAAGCACAGCTACTGGAAAAAGACGGGGTTGATCTGATTGTTGTTCAAGGTATTGAGGCCGGTGGGCATCGAGGTACATTTATTGAGAATATCCCGCTACCACAAATCGGGCTTTTTTCACTCCTTCCACAGGTAATTAAGGCTGTAAAAATACCCTGCATTGCAGCGGGCGGCATAAACAGCGGTGAAACGATAAATGCTGCTTTTAAGCTTGGAAGCTGTGCTGTACAAATAGGAACGGCTTTTATCGCAACGCAGGAAGCTGATGGTATTGCAGCTTATAAATCAAAGGTTAAGGCAGCAAAAGATACGGATACAGCACTTACACGCAGCTTTTCAGGAAGATGGGCAAGGGGTATCCGGAATGAGATGATGGAAAGAATTGAACAGGCTGGCATTCCTATCCCACCCTACCCTTTTCAGAACAGCTTAACCACAGCATTTCGTAAACTGGCTCAACAGGCCAACGACGCCGACTATACCAATCTATGGGCAGGCCAATCTGCAGGTGTTAACACAGGCCTACAAACCAGTGATGTTTTCAAGGATTTGATCAGGCAATATGAAACTTTACAACACTAAAGCATGCAGCTTGCCATTCAATCGATATTAGCTGATGAGTCCATTGCGCATTTTGCGCACAGTTTCTGGCTGCTCGAAAATAAAACCGGAAAAGACATCCCAGCTACCGTACTGCCAAATGGAATGGCCGATATGATGCTGATGAAAGCAAGTAGCGGCAAGTGGGAAATATTTGTAAGGGGCGTTGATACCCTGCCAAGTGAGGTTGTTATTAAAGCCGGAACAGAAATGTTTTCCATAGGCTTTAAGTTACTGGCTGTAGAATACCTTTTTGGGGATTCAATTAAAGATGTACTCAATGAAGGAAAAATAATCCCAAACGATTTCTGGGCATTTGAAGCCGTTGATTTCGAAAGCCTCGAAAACTTTTGTAAAAAAGCTTCGGCAAGAATAAAAACGGTTACGGAGGCAACTATCGATAGCCGCAAAAAGAAATTATTCGAACTGATTTATGCCACCGATGGTGCAATGAGTGTGAAAGAACTTTCAGAGCAGGTTTTCTGGAGCAGCAGGCAAATAAACCGTTATTTCAATCAGCAATTCGGAATCTCATTAAAGGCCTATTGCAGCATACTCCGTTTCAAGGCGTCGTTTAGGCACATCAGCGAAGGCAAACTTTTTCCCGAGCAGAACTTTACCGACCAGAATCATTTTATTAAAGAAATTAAAAAGTATGCTGGTGTAACGCCTAAAGAACTGCGCAAAAATAAAGATGAACGTTTCATTGATATTGCCGCATTGAAAAAAGAGGGTTAAAAAAAACGTCTGATTTTTACTATTCTGTTTATCAAAGCATCAGCAATTTTGTAACATCAAATTATACAGAAAGATGTTACTAAAAGATAAAAAAATAGCCATTGTGGGCGGCGGTCCGGGCGGATTAACACTAGCAAGACTACTCGAGCTTAAGGGTGCAAGCGTTAAACTATATGAACGTGATCAGGATAAATCGGCCCGTCAGCAAGGCGCCACGCTTGATTTACACTACCATTCGGGATTAAAGGCACTTCGGGAAGCCGGATTAATAGATGCTTTCAAAAAAAGTTATCGTCCGGGTGCGGAAAGGGTTACCATTGTAGATAACCAGGCAACTGTTCATTACACGGAGCGTAATGAAGCTCCTCTGGAAGACTTAGACAGCGAATTTGCCAGACCGGAAATCGATCGCGGGCCGCTTCGTGATTTACTCATTGACTCTTTAAAAGAAGATACCATTATATGGGACTCCAAATTTTCTAAACTGATCAAAAATGGCGAAGGCTGGAACCTGGTTTTCGAAAACGGAACAACAGCTTATGCTGATTTAGTCATTGCCTCAGATGGCGCTAACTCAAAAGTGAGGAAATATATAACCGATATCAAGCGGATATATTCAGGCGTTACCATAGTGGAAGGTAATATTTACAATGCAGCCAGCAATGCTCCCAACTTATGGAAACTGACTAATGGCGGCAAAGTTTATGCTTTATGGGATAAAAAAACTGTCGTTTTAAGTGCAAAAGGTGAAGGTTCACTTTCATTTTACACCATCAGCTATGAACCTGAAGATTTAGCAACTTTAGCAGGAATAGATTTTAGAAATAAAGCACAGGTATTCGACTGGTTTAAACAACGCTACGCCGACTGGAGTGATCAGTGGCACGAAATATTTTCAACAGATGAATCTTACTTCGTTATTCGTCCGCAATATCATTTCCCTGTTGAGCAGTCTTGGAAAAGCCAGTCTAATCTCACCATGATTGGTGATGCAGCACATGTTACCCCGCCTTCAGGCGAAGGCGTTAACCAGGCCATGCAGGATGCGTTGGAATTATATGAGGCACTTTGTATGGAAAATTTCGACACAATTGAAACCGCAATTGCGGCCTTTGAAAAGAAAATGCTTTTACGTACCTCTAAGGAAACTCAAGATGCACTGGATATGGTCGGTTTAATGCAATCAGAAAATAACCTTGACAACATGCTTGGTTTTTTCAATGAACTGAATGATATGCGTGAAGGTTAATCTGCTAAAAGACAAGATATATGTTATTAAAAGATAAGCAAGTAGCCATCATTGGCGCAGGGCCGGTTGGTTTAACCATGGCCAGACTCCTTCAGCAAAAGGGGGTAAATGTTACCGTTTATGAAAGGGATAAGGATGATCAAACCAGTATTTCAGGCGGCACGCTCGACTTACATAAAGGTTCAGGACAGGATGCATTAGAAGCGGCAGGTTTATTGGCGGCATACTACGAAAAGGCATTAGCAATGGGGAGAACAATTGTTGATGAAGACGCGAAAATTATTTTATCCAGAAAGATAGCACTCGAAGAAAGAAACGATAACCCGGAAATTAACAGAAATGACTTAAGAGTCCTATTACTGAACAGCTTAAGTTCCGGAACAGTTATCTGGAACAGAAAACTCGTTAACCTTGAACCACAAGACAACAAGTGGTTACTACAATTTGAAGCAGGCGAAAATGCAGTTGCCGATCTGGTTATTGGAGCTAATGGTGGTATGACGAAAGCCCGCAGATACGTTACGGATGCCAGCATAGTCTATACCGGTACGTTAATTCTTCAAGGGGAAGTTTTAAATCCAAAACAATCTTGCCCTGACTTTTACCAGCTATGCAATGATGATATTTTAATGGCGGCACATGAGGGAACTTTGCTGGTGGCAAACCCAAAGAATGGCGGTATTTTAAGTTATAATGTAATTTTTGAAAAACCCGATGAATGGGATTTAAATATTACCAGAAACACAGATGATATACGGAGCTTTCTTTCGGGCAGGTTATCCACGTGGAATAAATTATATACACAATTATTAAATGCAACCACTTCCTTCAAGGTTTGGCCGACAAGGAAAATCCCCTTAACTACGCCCTGGAAAAGCAGGCGCCCCCTACCCATTACACTTATTGGTGATGCAGCACACATTATGCCCCCATTTGCCGGGCAGGGTGTGAATACAGGTTTATTAGATGCCCTGATTTTATCGGACAACTTAACCAATGGGAAATTTCATACGCTGGAGGCCGCAATAACTGATTACGAGCAGAAAATGTTTCTTTACGCGGGCGAAGCACAGGCAGAAACGGCAAAAAATGAAATCATCATGCGTCATCGGGATTTTTCTTTCAGCAAGTTTTATCCATGATGGTTTTATATAAACCTTTTTGATTGCGCAAAAGCATCCGACTTTGCAGATAACTTCTTCGACATTAGTTATATTTACCCTTTATCAACCGAAAACATACCCGATGAGCAGCAATAAGAAAATAACAGCAGCAGCACAAGAAACCCTTCTTAGCACATTAAAGCTTCGTTTTGAAAAAAACATGAACCGCCATGAAGGTTTAAAATGGCAGGATGTTCAAGCTAAACTCGAAAAAAACCCGGAAAAACTATGGTCGCTGATGGAGATGGAAAGAACAGAAGGCGAGCCTGATGTTGTTGAGTATGATGTTTCGGATAACACTTATGTATTTTATGATTGTGCTGCCGAAAGCCCGAAAGGACGCAGAAGTTTTTGTTACGACCGTAAAGCTTTAGATGCCAGAAAAGAAAACAAACCAAAAAGCAGTGTTTTGGAGGAAGCCGAAAATATGGGTATTCAGCTTTTAGATGAGCAGCAATACCGTAATTTACAAAAACTAGGCACTTTCGATACCAAAACATCAAGCTGGATTAGTAGTCCCGCAGCAATCAGAAATTTAGGGGGTGCTTTATTTGGCGACCGCCGATACAATCAGGTTTTTATTTACCACAATGGCGCCGAATCTTATTACGCTGCAAGGGGTTTCCGTGGCTTATTAAAGGTATAAACCCTTTGACATGATAGACAATGATACTAAACGTATCTCGAGGCTAACCGCAATCCTGACACTACTACAAACTAAACGGTTACTGACAGCTACTGAACTTTCCTCTAAATTTTCGGTTAGCGTTAGAACAATTTACCGTGATATCAAAGCTTTGGAAGCTTCAGGTGTACCGATCCTTACCATCGAAGGCAAGGGTTATTCTTTAATGGAAGGCTTTAAAATCCCTCCGGTAATGTTTACTGAAAGCCAGGCTAATGCATTAATTCTTGCCGAACAACTGGTGCTCAAAAATAAAGATGCCTCCTTTATCGCGGCATACAGCGAGGCCATCGATAAAATTAAAGCAGTGCTGGGAAATAAAACCAAAGACAATGTTAACTTACTTGCCGAACGTACCCGGTTCAGTCAGAATTTTAACAATGAAAGAAACAGCAATAACCTCTCAGACCTGCAGTTCTGCTTAACCAATTTCCGGTTAACCCGGATAGAATATGTTAATGAGGCAAAAAAGTCATCCATAAGAACGATTGAGCCATTTGCCCTGGTAAGCACACAGGAGAACTGGCTACTGATTGCCTGGTGCCGCTTGCGCAATGACTTCCGGTTTTTCAGGCTCGACAGGATTAATAAACTTGAAATTTCAGACGAAAAATTTACACCGCATAAAATGACTTTGCAGGAATTTTTCGATAAGCAAGGTTAATTTTTTAACCCCTGACATAGGGCTGTCATAAGCTGCTTTAACTTTGCAGGGTAATTAAAATTTTAACGAAAATGAACAACCTTTTTGATCCATCAGACACTGCTCAAATTTTAAACAGAATTGAAAAACTTTCTCCATTAGCCAACAATGAATGGGGCAAAATGAACGTAAATCAAATGCTGGCCCATTGCAATGCTTCTTTAGAAACAGCTATGGGTTTAAATTTTCAGGAACGTGTTGGCCTGGTTGGCCGCATATTCGGTGCAATATTAAAACCTGGTTTTTTTGGCGAGAAACCATTTCCCAAAAACAGTCAAACCAGTAAAAATTATATCATTAAGGGTAATCCTGATTTCGAAAATGAAAAAGTGAAGGTAATCAGTCAAATAAAACAATTCTCAGCAGGAGGACCCGAAAAATGTACCAAAAATATACATGCCTTTTTTGGAAAACTTACTGCAGAAGAGTATGCTATTATGCAATGGAAACATTTTGATCACCATTTGAGGCAATTCGGGGTTTAGAGCTATGGTGAAAAGAGACGATAAAACAGCAACATTCTGCCCGGCGAACCGGGTAGAGTGGCGAAACTGGCTGATGAAAAACCATCAGTTAAGCGCCGCAGTATGGCTGGTTCAGTACAGTAAAAAATCAGGAAAAGCCAGTATTTCCTGGAGTGAAGCAGTAGAAGAAGCCCTGTGTTTCGGCTGGATTGACAGCATCAGAAAGAAAGTTGACGAAGACACATTCATACAGTTTTTCAGCAAAAGAAAACCGGGTGGAACCTGGTCGAAAATAAATAAGGATAAGGTTGAAGAACTGATTCAAACCGGAAGAATGAGCGAAGCAGGCTTAAAAAGTATTGAAATAGCTAAAGCAAACGGTGCCTGGACAATTTTAGATGAAGCAGAAGAACTGATTGTCCCTAAAGACCTAGCTACTGCGCTAAAGGCATATTCAGGTGCAGCGTTATTTTTCTCCTCCCTAAGCAAGTCGGTTAAGAAAGCCATTTTAATATGGATTGTAATTGCCCGAAAAGCGGAAACAAGACAAAACCGCATCAACGAAGTCGCAAAACTTGCCAGCCAGAAATTAAAGCCTAAGCATTTGCGTTAACGAAAAACAAAAACTGGACGTTATGATTTCAGGAAATCGCCAACTTTTGTTACCATATCATCGATAATGTTGTACTTGATGTTTAACCAGTTCTTTTCTGTTGGCACATCATTCAACAATAAGGCGGTATTTGGGGTTTGCAATTGAGGAAAACTTCTTAGCGTATTGAAAATATCTTCAAAATTTTCAGGCTGAAAACTGGTAAGCATTTCGGCCCTGTGAATTAACTTTTGCAAAGATTTCAGAGATGTTTGGTTTTTCATGGTCGTAAGGTTTATGCAAATTTAAACCAGAAATAAATCCCCTAAACCGTAAAAACACCCTTTTGCAAGAAGGACGTTGATAAAAATCAAAGAAAAGCGGCAAAACCGAATAGCTAACCCATTAAGTAACAAGATACTTACAAATAAAAACTAACTAAAGCTAAAAACTTAACTACTCACCACTGGGTTAATGATAGGCCACTTAACTTTGAAAAATAAAAAACAGAAACAATGAATTTATCAAATAATAAAATTTTAATAACCGGTGGTGCAAGCGGCATCGGTTTAGGATTAACAGAAAGATTTATCAACGAAAACAATACGGTGATTATTTGTGGTCGCCGAGAATCGGTACTTAAAGAAGTTAAGGATCAATTTCCATCAGTTATAACCAAGGTTTGTGATTTGGCCGAGCCGGCAGAACGCATTGCGCTTTATAACTGGGTCCAGGAAAATCACCCTGATGTTAATGTACTTGTAAACAATGCGGGCATTCAAAACTGGGTTGATGTGGCTCAAGACGATCTTTACGATAAGGCGGCGAATGAAATTGAGATCAATATCACGGCGCCTGTACACCTTACCAACCTCTTTCTGCAATCCAAGTCAATCAACACGGTGATGAACGTTACTTCGGGTTTAGCTTTCGTCCCCTTTTCAAAAGTACCTGTTTACAGTGCCACAAAAGCTTTTTTACGTTCATTTACCCTGTCGTTAAGGCATCAGCTGAAAGCTAAAAATATCGAGGTTATTGAAATTATCCCTCCGGCATTAAATACCGACCTGGGCGGGAAAGGGTTACACGACCAGCATCCGGCAGTTAGCGATTTTATCGAATCGATATTTAAACAGCTTGGGGATGGAAAAACAGAGTTAACCTTTGGAACAAGTGCATCCAGGGCCGAGGCAAACAACGAGACCATTTTGGAGTATTTTAACATGATGAACCCTTAAGTTTAAATTTTTCACTATTTTAATTGAATGATTGAAAAAGTAAAGGATTTAAAAGATGGTGACTATTGTCATGTAACCGGAGGCACCCATAAGGGTAAATCGGGGGCAGTTAGTGACATTAACATCAGTAAAACAGGGCATCAAACCATCACCGTGACACAACAGAATGGTGAGCGTTTTAAAACCCTGGGCCGAAATGTAGCAATCATTAAAATGCAATAAGAAGCGCTTGATTTTTAATCAAAGTAAAAAATGAAACAGTATAGTACCAATTATCAGGATACATTTATAAAAGTTGCTGAGGATTCTCCGGCCATCAAAGGAGAATCACCACCAATGAAAGGAGAAAACAAAACGGTGGCCAGCATGCAATTTGAGCTAATTTCGGCTCATCCTTATCGATATACTTCCGATGATGTGCTGTTTCAGGTTTACGCCGATAGAAATGATTTATTGCCACAGGATTACGATGAAGCCAGGAAAATATTTTTTTCAAAGGGACAGGCCTGTTTACGGGCCTCTCCCTTAACAAAACGATATGGCTGGGGAATTCATCATGATAAAACGGGTAAAATTGCGCTTTATGGACTGGAAAGCCCGGAATATGAAAAGCTTGCTAATGACCAGTCGATAAAGCATGTAAATGCGATGAGATCGACAAGATAATTAGTTCGCCAGCCCCCTGTTATATTTTTCCTTATAGGCCAGTGGCGACATGCCCGTGATTTTCCTGAAAACTTCCCGAAAGGCTTTAATATCGGCGTAGCCTACTTCATACATCACCTCATTTATAGTCTTGCGACCTATTTCAAGTGCTTTCTTAGCCGATTCGATGCGTACACGCTGGGCATATTCGAGGGGTGTATTTCCGGTTGCTTTAATAAACCTTCTATCGAAATTCCTTCTCCCCACTGCAAAATCGGCCGAAAGTTTTTCAATTGATAATTTTTCGTTAAGGTTGTTTTCAATATAGTTTTGTGCTTTTTTTACCAGTTCATCATCATGAGATTTTTGTCCGGTAAATATGGTAAACTCCGACTGGCTGTTTCTTTCAAAGGCAATCTGAAATACCTTTGAACAAAAAATTGCTGTTTCCCTATCGTATTTCTTTTCTACCAGGTAAATCATTAGGTTCAAAAAAGAATAAGCCCCTCCATTGGTATAAATACCGTACTCATCGGTAATTAAGCGATCGGGTTGTAAATTTACCTTTGGAAACATCTTCGTAAAATTTTCGGCAGCAGACCAATGCGTAGAACAGCTTTTACCATCGAGCAAACCCGAGGCCGCCAGCATAAAAGCGCCGGTACAAATACTTGCTACTTCAGCGCCATTCTTATATTGACGGCTTACCCAATTAATCAAGGTTTCATTCCCGTCAATTGCTTTTTCATAGTTATGATTTAAGGATGGAATAATAATAAGATCCGTTTTACTGATTTTTGAAATATCGTTATGTGGCTTTACGCTGAACAAGCCATCATAAAAATCCACAGTTGGTGAAATACCGGCCAGCTGGATATTAAACAATTCATTTTTGCCGGCTTGCTTCCAGTATTCATTAGCTTTTGTAAATATTTTATAAGCGCCAACAATGCTGCTTAGGTTATTTTCCCCGTCGGGAACAATGATAGTAAGGTGTTTCATTACGCACAATTTTAGCTTAAAGATAATCATCTCTATTGTCCAGATCAACCCATCATAAAGTCTATTTCACACTACCTGAGTTATTTATCCAGACCGTAAATTTGAATTTAAATGTATAAAATATGTTAAAATATACCTTATACCCTATTCTGGTACTGTTTAGTTATACAGGTAAAAACCAGGCTATTGAAGAAGAAAAAAGCAATATGGAAACTAAAGATTTCACAACAACTATTTTTGTTAGTCAACAACCCGAACAGGTTTATAAAGCTATTAACAACGTCAGGGGCTGGTGGTCAGAAGAAATTGAGGGCGAAACTGAAAAATTAAATGCAGTTTTTAATTATCACTTTCAGGATGTGCACCGCTGTAAAATGAAAATAACAACACTTATTCCCGGTAAGAAGGTGGTATGGCGGGTTGAAGAAAATTATTTCAAGTTCACCAGTAAGCAAAACGAATGGCCAGGAACTGAAGTTATCTTTGAAATTTCAAAAGCCGGTGAGCAGACCAAACTCGTTTTTACCCATAAAGGCTTGCAGCCAAAGGATGAATGCTATAAAATTTGCCATGATGCCTGGACAAATTATATTCAGATCAGCTTACGTGAATTGATTACCAAAGGAAAAGGTAAACCTAATGGTAAGGAAAAAGCGCAAACCGATGATGAGAAAAAACTGAGTTCAGGTAAATAAAAGATAAAAACCACATGGAAGATAAAGATTATCAAATAAGCTTAAATGTTAAAGCCAGTGCCGAAGAAGTTTTTAATGCAATAAACCATATTGATGCCTGGTGGACTACAGACCTTGAAGGTACGCCCAATGCTCTACACAACAATTTTACCGTACATTTTGGCGATACATGGAAAACTTTCAGCGTAACTGAATTTACACCTGGCCAAAAAATAAACTGGAAAGTGATTGATTGCTTTTTACCATGGAATGCTGATAAGACAGAATGGATTGGCACAAATGTTATTTTTGATATTGTGGCGAGCGGGCAACTGACAGAAATTCGATTTCAGCATATCGGCTTAAAAGAATCGGCTGAATGTTTCGATGCCTGCTCAAATGCCTGGACCGCATATTTACAAAACAGTTTGATTAACCTGATCACAACGGGCACAGGAAAACCCAATACCAAGAGAAACAGTAAATCTTAATTCTCTTTTTTTGGCTACAACAACAGTAGATTTGGCTTCATTCTATGATTTAATAGTTCAGAAATTTGAATTATCAAATCAATAGAAAATGAAAATTATTATAACAGGTTCATTGGGGCACATCAGTAAGCCCCTAACCTTATCTTTAGTAGAAAAAGGACATTCGGTAACCGTAATTAGCAGTAGTACCGAAAGAAAGCAGGAAATTGAAGACTTAGACGCAACGGCTGCAATCGGTTCGATTGCTGATGTTGAATTTCTGACCAAAACCTTTTCAGGTGCTGATGCAGTGTATACCATGGTCCCTCCGGGAAATTACACCGACCACAACTTTGACTTACATGCCTATTTTATTAATCAAGGGAGCGCTTATGCAGCGGCGCTTAAAGCTTCAGGCGTAAGAAGAGTTGTTAATTTAAGTACAATTGGCGGCAACCTGGCAAAAGGCAACGGCATTCTGGCGGGTGCACACGAAGTAGAAAAGATACTGAATGAATTACCTTCGGATGTAACCGTTACCCATATGCGGCCAAACTCTTTTTACTATAATTTATTGGGTTATGTACCTGTAATCAAATCGATGGGCTTTATTGCCGCAAATTATGGTGGTGAGGGGATTATACCATGGGTTGCACCAGCAGATATTGCAGCAGCCATAGCCGAAGAACTAACGGCAGTTTCTACTGGCAGAAAAATACGCCGGGTAGGCAGCGAAGACCTTTCGGGAAATGAAACGGCAAGGATTTTAGGTGAAGCCATTGGAAAACCAGATTTGAAATGGATTGTTCTTTCTGATGAAGAAGCATTACAAAACCTGATTACAGTCGGATTAAACCCAACAATTGCAGCTGGACTGATTGAGATGTATTCCGCTTTACGTACAGGATTGCTTGCAGAAGATTACTATAATAACAAACCGGCGATGGGTAAAGTAAAAATGACCGATTACGCCACGGAATTTGCCTTGGCTTATCATCAGTAACAGTATATTTAAGCCATGGCAAATACATTATTTCATAAATTTAAAACTATCAGCGAGTTTCATAAGTTCAGGGGCTTACCAAAACCTGAGCATCCGTTGATTAGCGTGATAAATTTAGCTGATGTAAAAAGCGTACCCGAGGGCAAAAACAACATTGTGCTTGATTTTTACTCCATTGCCCTTAAAAGAAATTTTAATGCCAAAATAAGGTATGGGCAACAGGCTTACGATTTTGATGAAGGCATTTTGTTTTTTATTTCGCCTGGTCAGATTTTTAGTATTGAGGTAGAAGAAGGCACAAGCTTAAAACAATCGGGATGGATGTTAGTTGTACATCCCGATTTTTTATGGAATACCCCTTTGGCACGGCTTTTTAAACAAAGCGAATTTTTTCACTATGCCGTACATGAGGCACTTTTCTTATCTGAAAAGGAAGAAAATACACTTGCGGCCATTATGCAAAATATACAGCAGGAATATCACTCGAATATTGATAAGTTCAGCCAGAACGTAATGCATGCACAACTGGAACTCTTGTTAAGTTATTCAGACAGGTTTTACCACCGGCAATTCATCACCAGAAAAATCACAAACCATACCGTACTTCAAAGGCTTGAGGAAATCCTTGACGATTTTTTTGAAAACGAAAACCTGTTAAAAGACGGATTACCAACCGTTCAGCACATTGCCGAAACACTAAACATGTCGCCCAATTATTTAAGCGGTTTGTTAAAGGTATTAACTGGCGAGAGTACACAGCAGCACATCCATAACAAGCTTATTGAAAAAGCCAAGGAGAAGTTATCGCTTACAGGTTTATCAGTGAGTGAAATTGCTTACGGCCTTGGTTTTGAGCATCCACAATCCTTTAGCAAGCTCTTCAAAACCAAAACCAAGCTCTCCCCGCTGGCATTCAGAGCATCATTTAATTAGCCCAGAACCAATTTGGCTACAATAATTTCCAGTTAGGCTACATCATCTTTTCCTGGCTACTGCAATTTTGTACTTCAATTATATAAAAAATGAAGACAATATTTATAACAGGTGCCTCAACAGGCCTAGGAAAAGCGACGGCAAAATTATTTGCCGCAAACGGTTGGAAAGTAATCGCGACCATGCGCAAACCAGAAAATGAAACAACTTTAAACACCATCGACAATGTAACGCTATTACCGCTGGATGTAACCGATGTAGCCCAAATTGAAGAAACCACCAAACTTGCGATGGCAATGGGCGATATTGATGTAGTTTTTAACAATGCCGGATATGGTTTGATGGGACCGCTGGAATCTACTACAGACAACCAGTTGATCCGCCAGCTAAATACAAATGTTTTAGGCGTTATAAGGGTAACGCAGGCCTTTATCCCCTATTTCAGGGAAAAAGGCAAGGGCCTTTTTATTTCAACCACGTCCATTGGCGGATTGATTACCTTTCCATTCAGTTCGGTTTACCACGCCACAAAATGGGCGCTTGAAGGCTGGAGTGAAAGCATGGCTTTTGAACTGAAAAAAATTGGTGTGGGTATTAAAACGGTTTCACCTGGGGGCATTAAAACCGACTTCCTGAATCGCTCGGCAGATTTATCCTCACACCCTGCTTATCAGAAATGGATGGATAAAATGTTTTCAGGCTTAAATGAAGATCATTTTACCGCAGCAGAAGACATTGCGAAAGTAGTTTTTGAAGCGGCAACCGATGGCAAAGAGCAGTTAAGATACCTCGCAGGAGAAGATGCGAAGGCACTTTATGCACAAAGGATGGAACTTGGCGCAGAATCGTTCAGAAAAGAGATGGCTGAGCTAATTTCAGTGAACTAAATCTTTATCTTTAACCAGTGAAAAAAGAAGAAAATATTCCACATCAGTTTGATTCGATAGCAGATTTACACCGGATGCTGGGCTTACCAAAGCCCTTGCATCCGCTTGTTAGTCTGGTGGATAACACTTTTATTTCGGTAGCGAAAGATGAGCTGCCAGCTGCCTTTTTATTTAATTTTTACAAAATATCTTATAAAAAGAGCCTTAAAGGAAAAATAAGGTATGGCCAGAATTATTACGATTTTGATGAAGGTGGTTTGGTTTTTACGGCTCCAAACCAGATCCTCGCCACTACCGATGATACTGAATATTTAGGCTATACCTTGCTTATACATCCCGATTTTATCCGGAATTATCCCTTAGGCCGCAACATTAAAAACTATGGCTTTTTTTCATACGCCGCTAATGAAGCGCTTCACCTTTCTGACAGGGAAAAAAATATCATCCTGAACATCTTTTTTAATATTGAAGAAGAATTAAAATCTGCCATTGATGATTTTAGCCAGGACGTGATTCTTTCACAAATCGAATTAATTTTGAATTACAGCAATCGTTTCTACAAACGACAGTTTATTACCCGAAAGGCTGTAAATCACGATTTGCTCGCAAAACTAGAAGATTACTGGACTAACTATTTCAATAACAAAACGGCACTGATACAGGGCTTACCAACGGTTCATCAGCTTGCAGAAGAAATTAGTGTTTCACCACGCTACTTAAGCGATATGTTGCGTTCATTAACCGGCCAGAATGCACAGCAGCATATCCACGAAAAATTAATAGAGAAGGCTAAAGAAATTTTATCAATCAGTAATTTATCGGTTGCCGAAATCGCCTACCAGCTGGGTTTTGAACATCCGCAATCTTTTAATAAATTATTTAAGAGTAAAACGAACCTTACACCAGTACAATTCAAACAATCATTTTATAAAAACTAAAGATGTCATATTGCAGCGCCATTGAATACATGCAGCCCGAAGAGCGGAAGGCTTTACATAAAAACTACCACGATAATCATTATGGTTTTCCAATACATAATGACAACGAGCTTTTCGGGAGGTTAGTAATGGAAATTAACCAGGCAGGCTTGAGCTGGGAAACCATCTTAAAAAAAGAAAAATCGTTCAGATTGGCTTATGATAATTTCAACATTGAAAAAGTTGCCGCCTACGGCGAAGCCGACTGGGAAAGATTGCTTGCTGATGCAGGCATTATCAGAAACCGATTGAAAATAAATGCTGCCATTGAGAACGCAAAAACCATTCTTACCCTTCAAAAAGAATTTGGTTCTTTCGAAAATTGGTTAACACACCATCATCCTAAAACCAAAGAAGAATGGATAAAACTTTTTAAAAAGACTTTTAAGTTTACCGGAGGTGAAATTGTTAACGAATTTTTGATGAGTATTGGTTATCTACCTGGATGCCACGATGAAAACTGCCCTGTTAATAAAGAAATAGCGAAACAAAACCCGATGTGGCTAAGTACGAAAAATTAATCCGAACGATTTAGCTATTAATCTTTTCGCAATTTATTAAGTCAGAATAATTATGAAATTTCGCCTCACTATTCTCTTCAGTATTTTTTACCTGTGGATTCATGCACAAACAAAAGTTGTTACCAATTCATTTTACTTTGGAACTAAACTCAAAATAGAAAAGTATTCCGGCAACGACTTCCGTTATACATTAGATGTAAAATCAAGGCAAACTGATTCACTTAAGAACATAACCATACTGGCCAGACAGGTAATTAACAGTGATGAATGGCTCGATGTTAATATGACCAAAGATGTTTCAGCAGATACTTCCTGGAAGAAGCTGGAGACCACGGGCAGGATAAATCCAAAATCGAAAGAAATATGGTTATACGTAACCATTGAAGGAAACGGTATTTTCCTGGCCGATAATATAAAGTTTGAGATCAGGAACAATGAAGGGAATTGGATAGAAATACCTATTAAAAACAGCAATTTTGAAAACGATGGGGATAATCCGCTGAAAAGTTTTTTACACAGTCCGAAAATACCTGAAGGTACAAGGATTAATGCGCTGAATCTGAATGACCATTTACACGGAAAGGTTTTAGAAATTGAAACAACAAAGGCAAAATTAACCTGGAAAACTTTTTACGGAAATAACCGGACAACCGGGAAATATTGCCTGGTAAATGGAATTAAACTTTATTATGAAACTTACGGAAAGGGTGAACCATTGTTACTTTTACACGGCAACGGACAATCTATAGCTGCATTCAGTAAGCAAATACCAGATTTTGAAAAGAAATATAAAGTTATCGCGGTTGATACCCGGGCACAGGGTAAAAGTTTAGATAACGATACCACAAAGCTGAGTTATGATCTTTTCGCCAGCGACATGAAAGTACTTCTAGACTCCTTACATTTAAAAAAGGTAAACATTGTTGATGGAGCGATGGTGGAAACACGGCCCTGATTATGGCGATTAAATATCCAGAGTATGTAAACAAACTGATGATTACGGGTGCCAACCTTAATCCAACCGAACAGGCTGTTGATAAGGCTATGCTTGCCCAGGTTAGGAAAGATTTAAAAGAATTGATCAAAAAAGACGATGCTGAATCACAACAGGTAGCCCGCTTACTGAAAATGCTTCTGGCTGAGCCAAATATTGACAGCCAGGATTTGCACAAAATAACGGCTAGTTGTTTGATAATGGCAGGCGAAAAAGATATCATAAAACAGGCACATACAAAATTGATCGCCGATAACATTAATAACTCCAAACTCGTCATATTCAAAAATGAAAGCCATATGGTACCCGAAGAAAACGCGGAGCTGTTCAACCAGACGGTACTTAACTTTTTAAATGAAGGCATAAATTAAGGTAGCAAGCTAGGTCTTGTCTCAAACGGCATTTTTTAAAACCTAAACAGCCCTTTTTTAGCATGATTTTCTATTATAGCTTTGCTTATCAGATAAAAAATGATTTGAATCCTTAACAAATCCATAATGGCAAAAGTCGAAAAATCATCGCCGACAGAACAAGTCTCAGCGCTTATCCAAAAACTCGAAACCAAACAAGGGGAAATCGTCGAATTGATCAGACGGCTCATTCTCAATACAGATAAAGAAGTTGCAGAACAGGTAAAATGGAATAGCCCTAGTTTCTACTACACGGGAAAGATAAAATCATTTGATCCGAAAGAATATAAGCGGGATATTGTTGTTTTGAACCTTCACAAAGGAAAAATCTTGCTTGTGTTTCCAACCGGTGCAACGATAAATGATACGACAGGATTGCTGGAAGGCGATTATAAGGATGGGCGTAGATTGATAACTTTAACAAGCATGGAAGATGTTCGATCAAAAGGCAAGTTGTTACAACAGATAATTCAGGATTGGCTAAGCCTGGTTGAAAGAGAATAAGAGGTTCAACTTCCACCTTGATATTTCCACATAATCGGGTTTATATTTTTTTATTATTTTTATAAAACCTATGAAAAAATTATTCCTTATTATCATCTTAATGATAAGTGCAAATGCGTTCGCACAACAATCATTAATCGATCTTTCGGGTTTCAAAAAAAACGGAGCCATTGTAACTCAAAACAAAAAAGTAATCACCATTAGCTGGCCAGCAGGAAAACAAGGTACTGCCCGCATGCTGTTGGATATGGATCAAAAAAATCCACTATTCAAAAGTATACAGCTTACTAAAGGAAAAAACTTCAGCGAAATTATGTCGGGCTTAGACCCCGCATTTGTACTCACCGTTGGCAAACGTACCCTTAGCCCATCGAGCGGCGGTTGGGATGTTTTCTTCGACCGCGTACCACGGAAACCCTATGCTTCTTACCTGGTGGACATCAAAAAACAAAAAGCAAGGGTGAGTACAAAAGGGCAGCGTACAACCATTAGCATAAACGATGCTACAGCTGACCGTTTTAAGGGAACTATTGAAATTACCTTTTATAATGGTAGTCCGCTATTTAACGTTGCAGCGGTATTGGCAACCGAGGTTGATTCTACAGCGATTTTATATGATGCCGGCCTGGTAAACAAGAAATCGTTATGGAAATCCATGGCATGGTCTGATGTATCGGAAAAGATGCATTTCTCCAAACCCACGACAACGGATACCAGCAGGAATTTAGAAGTTAAATATCGGGCAATTGTTGGTGAAAACACAGGTGGAAGTCTGGCGCTTTTCCCTGCACCACACCAATATTTCTATCCACTTGATGAAGCATTTAACTTAAAGTTTACCTGGTATGGAAATAGCTTTCATAAATTGATACCAGGCTTCGGGATGGGTATCAGGCAAGATCCATTAGGCGATAAGCGCTATGTACCTTGGTTTAATGCACCGCCAAAAACACATCAGCGGCTTAACTTCTTTTGCTTAATCAATACCGAAGGCGCAACAAAAGCGCTTGAAGAAGTAAAAAAATTAACACATAATGATTCTTACAAACCCCTGAAAGGTTATAAAACATTAGCCACACACTTTCACAATGAATTTATATCTGATGTAGCCCTTTCAGGAAAACCGATACCCGAAAAACCTGAATTTGTTGATGTATTAAAAAAGCATGGGATAAACATTGTAAAACTAGCCGAATTCCACGGACCAGGACACCCAAAAGGGCCTGAACAAGAGCGATTAAAAGAGCTTAAATCATTGTTTGAACAAACCAAACGGCTTTCTGACCGAAACTTTTTGCTACTTCCGGGTGAAGAGGCCAATAATTTTTACGGCGGACACTGGCTTGCATTTTTCCCTAAACCAGTTTACTGGATCATGTCGCGGAAGGCCGATGAAAAATTCTTAACAGAAGATCCAACCTTGGGGAAAGTTTATCGTGTAGGTGATAAGGAAGAAATGTTAAAATTGCTTGAGCTTGAAAATGGCCTCGCCTGGACCGCACATGCCCGTACAAAAGGTTCAACAGGTTACCCTGATATTTATAAAGATGAGGCATTTTATAAATCGCCCACCTTTTTAGGCGCCGCCTGGAAAGCCATACCGGCTGATTTATCCATCGCCACATTAAGCCAGCGTGTATTAAAGCTTTATGATGACATGGCAAACTGGGGACTAAAAAAGAATGTTTTGGCAGAATCAGACATTTTTACCGTTACCCATCAGAATGAAATGTATGCGCACTTAAATGTAAACTATCTGGCTTTAGATACCGTTCCTGCTTATGATAAAGGATGGAAACCTGTACTAGATGTACTTAAAAAGGGTAAGTTTTTTGTTTCGACGGGTGAAGTGCTTATCCCGCAGTTCAGCATCAATAATAAAACTGCAGGTGAAAGCCTTAAACTTGATAAAACAGGAAATGCAACCTTAAAATTCCAGCTGGACTGGACTTTTCCCATGAATTATGCAGAAGTTGTATCAGGTGATGGAAAGAACACATTCCGGGAGCGCATTGATCTTAACAATACAAAAGCCTTTAACCAGCAAATTATTACACAAAAAATAAATCTGAGTGGGCGTAAATGGGTAAGGCTTGAGGCCTGGGATATTGCTGCGAATGGCGGCTTTACGCAAATGATTTGGATTGAACAATAATTGAACAGGCAAAATTAATATATTCAGGCCATGAAAAGTTTAGCAGCATTTAAAGCCTCCTTAAAAGATAACAAGCCCGATCCTTCATTATCCGTTCAGCTACTGGCGCTTTGGTACGATGGTAAAGGCAACTGGCATGAAGCGCATAAGCAGGTTGACGAATTAAACGACATTTCATCTGCGCATGTACATGCTTATCTTCATCGCAAAGAAGGCGATAACTGGAATGCCGATTATTGGTACCGGAAAGCAAACCAAAGCCGGCCGAAAACAACACTAGACGAAGAGTGGGAAAACCTGGTTATACAATTCCTGTAAAAAAGGAAGTCTTAAATTTAGTGAGCTAACTCAGCAAGTTTCGGGTGGTTTGAAGCCGAAAACCAAACTACTTTTGTGTATAAATATAATATGATGAAAGTACAGGATGAGATTAACTTCAACCGGATTGCCGAAGCGATAAATTATATCCGGTTAAATTTTAAAAAACAGCCGGGGCTTGAAGAAATTGCTGAAAAGGTAAATTTAAGTCCTTTCCATTTTCAGCGGCTATTTACCGAATGGGCTGGTACAAGTCCGAAACGTTTTTTACAATACACCAGTATTACCTATGCGAAGCAATTGCTTAAAGAAAATCAAAGTGTATTTGATACGGCAATGGAAACAGGCCTTTCCGGATCGAGCAGGCTACACGATTTGTTTATCAATATTGAAGGGATGACACCTGGCGAATATAAAAATGGTGGTGAAAACTTAAAGATCAATTATAGCTTTGCACAAAGTCCGTTTGGCAACATTATAGTCGCATCAACACCAAAAGGCATTTGCCACCTTTCCTTTTATGAGGACGAAGATGAAGCAATAACTAATCTGAAGCTTCAGTTTCCGGCAGCAAACTTCAAACAGATTACAGATTTAGAGCAGCAAAATGCCCTGTTTATTTTCAATCACGACTGGAGCAAACTGCCACAGTTAAAACTCCACCTCAAGGGAACGGATTTTCAGCTAAAGGTTTGGGAAAGCCTGCTTAAAATCCCCATGGGAAAATTATCTACCTACGGAGCCATTGCTCAAAAGCTTCAAAACCCCAATGCTTCCAGAGCAGTTGGAACGGCTATTGGCGATAATCCTGTAGCTTTTTTAATCCCTTGTCACCGGGTTATTCAATCGAGTGGTGCCCTTGGAGGTTATCATTGGGGTTTAGACAGAAAGGCAGCAATGATTGGTTGGGAAGCTTCAAAAACAAACCACAGCAATGGTGATTAATCATTGGGAAATAACTTCGGCTTCGGTTAAAATTCAAATAAAAAATAAGGAAATTTGTTTCGCAGGCAACAGAAAGTTAAAGATTTATGGCTTACTCAACTGTAAATCGGGTAAACGTATGAAACGTGAAAACAGGGTGTTTTTCAAGAGCGAAAAAGAAGCATTGAAAAATGGTTTTCGCCCCTGCGGGCATTGTTTAAAAGGGAAATATCAGGAATGGATTTGTTCAGTACATCAATAGATAAAAATCAAAACCTTTTGCCATATGGTGGCCGGGTAAATTATTTTGGAAAACTATTCACAACTGTTGAGGCCGACGATTATTTCGAGGAGTTATGGCATCATATCGACTGGAAAAACGATGAGGCTTTTATTATGGGCAAACACATCATTACCAAAAGAAAAGTTGCCTGGTATGGCGATGAAAATTACTCTTATACCTACTCAAGAGCCTCGAAAACCGCATTACCCTGGACACCTGCGCTTCTGAGGCTAAAAAAAATTGCAGAAGAAAAAACAGGCACAACCTTTAATTCCTGCCTGCTTAATTTGTACCACAATGGTGATGAAGGCATGGCTTACCACAGCGATGATGAGAAAGCACTGGCGAAAGATTCGGCCATTGCATCGATGAGTTTTGGCGCCGAAAGAAAATTCCTCTTTAAGCATAAACAAACGAAGGCCACCATTAGCACCTTTTTAGAACATGGAAGCTTGCTGGTTATGGCCGATGCTACCCAGACCAACTGGTTGCATCGCTTACCGCCCACCAAAAAAACAAAAAGGCCAAGAATAAACCTGACCTTTAGAACAATGGTTAATAAACCACTTATTTTTTAAACTCGCTGATATCAACAATTTTATTATTATCGGTTTTTACAAGTTTATAATTTCCTTTTACATTTTTTTCGAAATGATAGTTTTGCTGAACATTAGAAGCTACTGAGGCAGGATTAAGCGTGGCTGCAGATGCGGCCAGGTTTTCTGCTTCGCCAGTAACATAATTTACCTGATAAAGTGAAGTGGGTGTAGCAAAAACAAGTGTTTTCTTATCTGGTGAATTAAACAGAAATTTTCCCTGAATTCTTTCTGCCTCATTCTGGCGTTTAACAGGATAAACCTTACCATTGATTAGGGTGATAATATAATCGTTGTTTATTAAAACGGTACTAAGACTTAATTCTTCAGGCCCAACGGTAATTTTGCTATCGTTAGCGCCATTTGATGGCCTTGCTAAAGAAATCACTTCAGGCTGCTCATTTTTAAGCGAAACAATATAAAATGGAGACCCTTTGCCGGTACTGTCTAAAACCTGAACCAGTGCCGCTGTTTTTTGGCTGTTTAAAAATCTGGGCTGATAGAATTTGTTTGCCAATGGCTTTGAACCATCCTGAACCAAAATAGCGGTGTCCCTGAATTTCAACACAAATAAATCGCCGTCTTTACGGCTTGAATCAACTTTAGAAATTTTTAAGGCATTCCCCTTTTCTTTAGGGAATTCGTTAAAACTTTCGTCGGTGGCTAATGCTCTTGGCGTATATGCCTTTTCTAATTTCCCCTGTTTACAAGAAAATAATGCGACGGATAAAAAAAGTGCTAATAATGCTGGTTTCATAAAGAGATGTATTTTTTATCAGCTAATTTATCATCTTTTATTTACGTTTTTATAACTGAAATTGTATTTATGTTGTTAAATATCACTTTCTTTAAAAACGAAAGCGACATTAAATTTTCGCTATTTTTGATAAGGAGAAATACTAATGCCATTTAAACCAAACTTAATTGCTAGAAACAGGAATATCATTCTTTATGGTATTTCGCTGGCTATACTTTTATTTTTATTAAAATGGCTGGAGTTAAGGTTCATCATTATGAGCCATGCTTTTGAAGTTTATGCAGGGATAATCGCCTTGTTATTTACTGGTCTTGGTATCTGGCTGGCACTGAAATTAACCAAACCGAAAGTCAACACAGTTCTTATTGAAAAAGAAATTTATGTAAATAAACCAGAAGATTTCATTTTGAATCAACAGGAACTGGAAAAACTAAATTTAAGCAAACGTGAAATAGAAGTGCTCGGGTTAATGTCGGGTGGCTTGAGTAACCAGGAAATAGCAGATCATTTATTCGTATCACTTAACACGGTTAAAACACATATTTCCAGACTTTTCGAAAAGATGGAAGTTAAGCGGAGAACGCAGGCAGTTGAGATGGCGAAAAGGCTAAGCCTCATTAAATAAATCATAATACTTTAGTATGAAAAGGGTAGTTATTTCAAAAATCACCCGAAAGTATGACCATCGAAAAAGATTTTAGCAGCAATTTCAGGCCATTAAAAAATTAATCAAAATTATTTAAAGATGAAAAAAATTGTAATTGTATTCGGCCTGATTGCCGGTTTGATTGTGTCGGCATTAATGCTTCTTTCAATAACAAACTGCTACAACAGTTCAGATTTTGAGGGCAGTATGCTCATTGGGTATGCATCTATGTTGCTTGCCTTTTCTTTTATTTTTGTTGGCGTAAAAAGCTACCGTGATAAACATTCAGGAGGATTCATTTCATTTGGAAAAGCATTTAGGATTGGGCTTTACATATGTTTAATTGCTTCAACAATGTACGTGATTGCCTGGCTGATTGAGTATTACCTTTTTGTTCCTGATTTTATGGATAAATATACTGCTCATGCATTGGCAGAGGCGGGTAAGAAAGGGCTTTCTGCGCCTGAAATGGCTGAAAAAGCTAAAGAGATGGAGGCTTATAAAGAAATGTATAAGAATCCCTTATTAATTATCTTGTTCACTTATATGGAAATTCTTCCAGTTGGATTGGTTGTTTCACTAATTTGCGCTATAATATTTAAAAGAAAAGCATGAAGGTTTTCGTTGAAACGCAAAGGCTGATATTAAGAGAAATTATACCTGAAGATGTTCATAACATGTTTGAGATGGATGCTGACCCTGATGTTCACCTTTATTTGGGGGAATAACCCTTTTAAAACTGAGGCAGAAAGTGCGGCAAATATTGCATTCATCCGTGCTCAATATATTAACAACGGGATTGGTAGATGGGCCGTAATCGAAAAGTTAACAGGTAACTTTGTTGGTTGGGCTGGTTTAAAACTGATGCTTGAAACTCATAATGGCCATACTAATTATTATGATCTTGGCTATCGGTTTATTCAATGCCATTGGGGTAAAGGTTATGCTACCGAAGCTGCAAAAGCTGTTCTGGATTATGGCTTCAGGGTAATGGGGCTTAACGAAATCATCGGCATCGCTGATATTGACAATACCTCATCTATAAAAGTTCTCGAAAAAGCAGGCTTGATAAAATCAGGGCTTTTCGATTATAATGGGAAAGTCCACTATTGGATGAGCATTGAAAAATCTGATTTTAAATTCTAATTTCGCCTGCTAAAACCAATACAATGGAAACAAAAGACAGTAATGGCAACATTTTAAATGATGGCGATGCGGTAAGTGTAATCAAGACTTTAAAAGTTAAGGGTATGGCGGCCGATATTAAGCAAGGTACAACAGTGAAAAACATTCGTTTAACGGAGGATCCAAAGGCTATTGAAGGCAAAGTTAATGGTACAATCATCGTTTTGAAAACAGAATTTTTGAAGAAAAAGAACTAAGAAGGCTTTAATACAATGATTTATTGGATTGGTTTTTGAGGGAAATATTAAAATCATTACCTATGAAAAATCTAATTATCTGCAGCGTTTTATTATGCTTATTAAGCTCATGCCTCGAAAAACTAGACCCTGAAAAATTAAAAGGTTCAAAGTGGGAATTAACACAACTTGTTGGAAAAACACTTCCGGCTTCAGCGAAAGCGACTATGGTTTTTAACGACAGCTTAAATGTTAGTGGAAAATCGTTCTGTAACAGTTATGGAGGGAAAGTGGAAATAAACGAGAACAAGGTAGCACTGAAAAATATCTTCGGAACCAGAATGTTTTGCCAGGAAACTGCTTCAGAAGAAACTGCCTATTTAAATGCATTAAATGAAACTGATCATGCAAAAATTGAAGGTGACAAGCTTTTTCTGCTTAAAGGAGAACAAACACTTTTGATTTTTAAAAAGGTAGATTAGTAATATTAACATTTACACTTAAGCCCGAACAAACTATTTTTAGTATTTTCGGGCTTTTTAGTTTAAAAACGGAGGAATGCCATCACTGATAAAAGAAGATTTAAAGTTTTTTTTCGCTACTTTGAGAAAGGCATTCAACCTATTTCAGAAAAATGATCCTTTACGACTTGCTGGCGCTACAGCATTCTTCACCAATTTTGCCCTTCCCCCCATCCTTATTATCTTAATCCGGTTATTTGGTTTATTTACCGACAGGCGTTTGTTGGTTACACATATTTTCCAAAGGTTAAACAATATTCTTGATGATGAGAGCATTGCTCAAATCAGGCTAACCTTAAGAAATATCAGGGGTATTAATCAGGAATGGTATATTACGCTGTTCAGTTTTATATTTTTCCTTTTTGTGGCTACAACGCTTTTCAACGTAATTAAAAATTCGCTGGAACAAATCTGGAATATTGGCTTACAGGAGAAAAAAGGAATTGTTAATACTTTAAAATCGAGGGCTATTTCAGTTACCATTATCCTTCTTGCCGGAATTCTATTTTTAATCGGCCTTTTGGCTGATAGCGTCCAGGCAATTATCGGTTCTTTCCTTAAAACCAATTCCCCTTCCTTCGAATTGATCGCCACATCGGTTATTAACCAGGCTGTATTTGTGTTAATTGTAACCGCCTGGTTTACCATACTTTTCAGGTTTTTAACCAATGGAAGGCCCACCTGGCGTGCGGCAATTTCAGGCGGCTTGTTAACAGGTTGTCTTTTTACCGCTGGTAAATATATTTTAAGGATTTTATTGCCATTAAGCAACATCAGCAACATTTACGGCTCGGCAGGATCAATTATCGTCATTATGCTTTTCGTATTTTATTCTTCGTTAATATTTTACTTTGGCGCATCCTTTATTAAAGCTTTAAGTGTAGGCAGGGAAACACCAATTATCCCTAAAAACGGTGCGTATGCTTATGAGCTTACCGCGATTGAAAATGAAATCAACACAAAAAAAGAAAAGGACAAATGAATTTAATCCAATTTGCCCTTTCCCTAAAGTGATTAAGAATTTTATAAAAATCTGTAACCTAAACCAATTGTAAACAGGTTCAGTTTTGTTGGCGGGTAACCGTCTTTGTTCAGTTTAGATAAACCAAGTTCATATCTGGCATCGATGCTAAGTTTTTTAATATCAAGCCCTGCACCGAATTGCCATGCAACAGCCTGATCTTTAAAATTACCGCTGAATACATTTCCTGTAGCTTGTCCAAAGCTTTGTTTATCATCTAAAATCAATGAAAACATCGGCCCGGTATTAATGCGTAAACCTACACCTGCTGCACCAAACTTTGTACCAACCAATAATGGCACATCAAGACTTGTAAAACTCACCTTATTCACCTGTCCGGTTGCATCGCTTACCAGATTTGCCTTTTTACCGGAAATATAAAGCTCTGGCTGAAAAAAGATTCCCGCTCCACCTAATCTCGCCCATAATCCACCATAAAAACCGGTTCTGTTATCACTGCTAAACGTGTTTTCAGTATCGAATTTCGAAAGGTTAACACCAGCCTTTAATCCCATTTGGAATGAAGGTAAAACCTGTGCACTTGCACAGAAGCCTACAAATAAGCAGGCCAGGGAGAGATAGAGAGATTTCATAAATTATAAATGATTTTAATTTGTTGCATTATTAATTGCCTCTTGTTCTTTGAGCGCATCTACATTGTTTTTATCGCCGAAGTTTTGGGTCTTATCCGCAAAGTAATCTAAAATACCTGAGATTGTATCTAAGTTATCTGCAAGATTTTGATGAATATCTGGTAAATCTTTTTCCAGGCGTTTATCACTTAACTCAATGTTATCGACTTCAATTTTTGAAATTTTCTGAATAAGTGCCTGCTGAGAATTCTGTAAATCTTCCAATTCACGCACAATCTTTTCCATTAATTCGAACTTCTTTAAAGTATTCATAGGTTCTTATTTTAATTATTAAACAATCAGATAATAAACCCGCTCATGTCGTTTTTGTTTTTATTTCCAGAATCTTTAACAACAAATTTGGATTTCTCAAAAACAACTAATAATTTAGTTAAAAACTAATGAATATGAAAAAGCTGCACTTATTCCCCTTGTTTTTCTTATTTTCCATAACTGTTTATGGTCAAAATCCGGCATCACTAGACAAAGAAAAACTTTTCGATTTTTACCAGACACAGCGTTACGCTGATGCAGCAAATTATTTAAAGGAAGTATATGGCAATGATGTTGAAGAGGTTAAAATCCTTACGCAAATTGGTTATTGCTATTTAATGGCGGGCAATTATCCGTTATCAGAACAATATTATCTCAAATCTTACAAACAGCAACCACAACACCTGCCAACACTTTTTAGTTTGGCCAGCATAAATGCCAGGCGTGGCAATCAGGAAAAGGCAAAACTTTATTATGGTGAAATCGTAAAAATCGACAGCAATAATTTTAATGTTTATAAGCTATTGGCCAACATGTACACCTCGAAAGATTCCCTGAAACTTGTATACCTATTGAAAGCAAGCAAACTTAATCCACTGGAGGGAGATGTAGCTTACGACTTATCGGAAGTTTATGGCACGCGGCAGGAACAGCAAAAAGCCTATAAAGTATTAAATATCGCCATCGCTGCCGATACCGGGAATATCATTTTAAAAAAAGCGATACTTCCATACGCTAATTTTTTAAAAAAGTATGATGAAGTAATCACATCAGGCGAACAGATTTTAGCTGTAGATCAAGATGCTTTAGTAATTAAAGATGTAGCCAAAGCCTATTATTTCACCAAAAAGTACCAGAAAGCAATTGATAAATATAAGCTGTTTGAAGAAATGGGCTTATCTAATGAAGGTACACTTTATTATACCTCACTTTGTTACCGGGCACTGAAAAATTATCCTTTGGCTGCCAGTTATACAAAAAAAACGATTCAGGAAGCAATTTCTCCGAACACATCAGACTACTATGCCCTACTCGGATTAATTTATCAGGAAACTAATAAAATTGATATGGCCAATTCAGCATTAAAAAAAGGATTGGAATATAAAGCTTCGCCAGTAATCCTTTATCGCCTTGCTATTCTTTATGACACCAAATATAATAAGCCTAAACAGGCCGAAAAATATTATAAGCTTTACCTGAAAAGTAAACCAAATCCCGAAAGTGATAAAGATGAAATTGAATATGTAAAAACCCGCATGGAACAGTTAAAAACTGCTGACTAACTTAAATCTTCAAAAACGGGTTTAACATTATCCCAGAACTCATCCAGGGCGATGATTCTTGGTTTAAAGAAAGAGATCAGCTGTGGCCAATGCTGCTGATTATAGATATTTACATTTTCAAGCGTAATGGTTATCTGGCTTACCGTTTTACCCAAATCATCAGTTGCGTTTTCTATCCAGTCCCATGTTTCACCCGTGGTATTGGTTAACATTAACTTAAATTCCTCAAACTGATTAAATATCAATTCTCTGATACCTGGATCAGGATGAACCAATTGTATAGCGATACTTGCTTTTTTATTATCCACATCCATTTTAAAATAAATGTGCTTAACACCTGTTTTATAATTAATCCAGTTTACCGTACTGCCACTCGCTGAAGGAACAGGTTTCATATATTGCCCAAAACTAATCCAGAATTGTTGGCGTAAACGTGCTGCTTCTTCTCTACTATACATAAATTTCCTTTGCTAAGAAGCTGCAAAATTAATTTTTAGTATTTAGATTCAAAATGATAATTACCAGAACCTACTTCTTCTTTTTTAGTTGTATTAGGTAAAATAATAGTTGCGGTGGTATTCGCGGGAATGGTTACATCGAGTTTAAAAATACCATCTTTAATTATCCATGCCGATTTAACGCTACCATAAACGGTTTCCAGTTCTCCACTGGCACTGGTTAAATTTCCTCCGGGAGTTGGCTTAATCAAAATATGCTTATATCCCGGATTTTCTGCTACAGGATTTATACCTGCAATATTTTTATACATCCAGTCGCCAATTGCCCCATAAGCATAGTGGTTAAAAGAATTCATATCTGGTGTTTGGAAAGTTCCATCTTGCTTAAGTCCGTCCCAACGTTCCCATATGGTGGTTGCCCCCATTTTAACAGGATAAAGCCATGAAGGATAGCTTTCCTGCATTAACAAATTGTAGGCAACATCCTCATGGCCAAACCTACTCAATACATGACATAGGTAAGGTGTTCCCAGAAAACCTGTGGTAAGGTGATTGCCATAGCTTTTAACATTCTGAACCAGACGCTCTGCAGCTTGCGGACGAAGATTTTCAGGAAGCATATCAAATTGCAAGGCCAAAACATAAGCCGTTTGCGTATTGGAAACGAGCTTTCCGGCGGGAGTCATGTTTTCGTTTACATAAGCCGTTTTTATTTTTTCAAGCAACTGGCCATAATAAGCGGCATCATCGTTCTTACCCAAAACCTTAGCTGCATTAATTAGTAACTGGGTGGAATGTGCATAGAACGTTTGGGCAATCATATATTTATCGGTAACTGCCGCACGACCATCATTATCATCATTTGGACGATAGAAAAGCCAGTCGCCAAAATGCGAGCCACTATTCCATAAATTATTTTTGGCTACCGATGATACATAATCTACCCATTTTTTCATGCTGGGATACTGCGCTTCTAAAATTCCATTATCCCCATAGGCAACATACATATCCCATGGAATTATGGTAGCCACGTCTGCCCATCCTGCAGAGCCGGCATCACCTGGGTTTAATACGTTCGGAATAACATATGGAACACTTCCGTTTGCCAACTGGTCGGCGCTCACGTCTTTCATCCATTTTGTAAAAAATGCTGAAACATCCATGTTATAGGCCGCTGTGTTTGCGAAGGCCTGTGCGTCGCCGGTCCAGCCTAAACGTTCATCACGCTGTGGACAATCAGTCGGCACATCAACAAAATTTCCCTTCTGTCCCCATTGAATATTATGTTGTAATTGGTTCAACAATGGATTTGATGAAGTAAATTTCCCGGTAGTTTTCATATCCGAGTAGAGCGCCACGGCCTTTAAATCATCTAATTTTAACTCACCGGGATAACCTTCAACTTTCACATACCTAAAGCCTTGAAAGGTAAAATGAGGTTCAAAAGTTTCCTCACCTTTACCAGCAAGAATATAATTGTTTTGCTGTTTAGCAGTCCGGAGGTTAGTGGTATAAAAATTACCTGCCTTATCTAAAACTTCGGCATGGCTCAGTGTGATGTTTGTTCCCGCAGCACCTTTGGCTTTAAGTATCACCCAACCAACCAGATTTTGTCCAAAGTCGACAACGGTTTCACCTGCTGGTGTTTTAAATATTTTCAGTGCTTTAAATTCTTCATGTTTACTTACCGGTGGACCACTCATACCTACCAGTTTTTCAGTTCCTTTATCGAGTATACGAACAGTATTCCATGAAGCCGATGCCGCAAAACCTATTCTGTCCCATCCCGGGATTTCAAGCCTTGCATCGTAGGTTTCACCATCATAAATATCAGCTGAAACAATCGGGCCATTTGCGGTTTCCCAGGTGTTGTCGCTATTTATAACTTCTTTTGTTCCATCGGTATATTCAATTTCAAGTTGCATTAGAAATGCCCTCATATCGCCATAAAACTGACTCCGGTTACTGAAGCCAATCCTGCCTTTATACCAACCGTTAGCTAAAACTACACCTATTGCATTGTTTCCTTGTTTCAGGTTTTTGGTAATATCATAAACCTGATATTGAATATGATTTTTATAACTTGTCCATCCAGGTGCAAAATAATGATTACCTATTTTAGCGCCATTTAAATGAGCCTCATACAAACCTTTTGCCGTGATATAAATCATTGCAGATCGTACTACTTTTTTCAGGCTGATTTCCTTGCGAAAATAAGGACTGGAAGGTAGAGAGTCCTTTCCCGAAACGGTGATCCACTGGGCAGACCAATCTTCCGGTTTTAGTCCTGTTTGAAAATACTGAACTGCAGACCAGACAGAGGTATTACCATGATTATCTTTGACCCTTACCTGCCAATAGTATTTAGTTTTGGAAGATAAAGTACTACCATCATAGGCTAACAATACGGAAGTTTCGCTTTTCTTATCAGCTTTCCAGATGGTATTCCTGGTCAAGTCTGCCTGGCTACCCAATCTGATTTCAAAGTGAGTTTGCTTTGTATTTTTCTCTGCAGAAACAATTTTCCAACTAAAGCGAGGCTTCGGCTGATCAATACTTAAAGGATTGGTAAGGTTTTCTACAGTTAGATCTGTAACTGAAAGCTTTTGAGCGAAAAGTTGTGATACTGTTGAAAATAGCATAATAATTACGAGGCCAGCGGCTTTATTGAGTAAATATTTCATATAGGGAAAAATATTCTTTACCCTATATTATCCAATATTCCTCAGCTAACTGTCCTGTACTGTCCTGCTTAAAGCTCCAGCGAATTATTTACTACCCATTAAACGGGCAACATATTTGCCAATAATATCAAATTCAAGATTTACCGTATCGCCAACCTGAACTTCCTGAAGGTTAGTATGTTCAAAAGTGTAAGGTATAATGAAAACAGAAAATTCATCGGCAGTTGAGTTTACTACAGTAAGACTAATACCGTTAACACATGCAGAACCTTTCTCTACAGTAACATTACCTGAAGATACATCGTATTTAAAACGATATTCCCAGCTTCCATCCAGTTCTTCACGTTTTATACAAACCGCAGTCTGGTCCACATGGCCTTGAACAATATGCCCATCCAGCCGTGCATTCATCTGCATACAACGCTCGAGGTTTATTTTACTGCCAACTTTTAAATTACCAAGACTTGTTTTTCGTAATGTTTCATCAATGGCCGTTACGGTATGTGAGCCATCATTTAAAGCAACAACGGTTAAGCAAACACCATTGTGCGCCACACTCTGGTCTATTTTTAATTCATGGCTTATTGATGAAGCTATGGTAAAATGAATATTTGTATGTTCGGTTTTAATGGCCGTTACTTCGCCAAGGGTTTCAATTATTCCGGTAAACATTTTTTAAAAATTAAAATTTCAATCGGTTTTTTCGCCAGCCCGAAGTATTTGCCAAAGTTTTTTTTCCTTCAAGCGCCCCTTCACTTTTTTGAAATAACCTCGAAGCAATTACTGCAGCTATCAATGCTTCGGTTTCATCTTCCGCTTTTAAACTTTCAGAATTAAAATATTTCCCCACAAAATGGGTATCAAAATTTCCGGTTTTAAAAGCATCATGCCGCATTACAAATTTACCAAATCCTAAAGTGGTTTCTATCCCGGTAATCTCATATTCTTCAATTGCCCTTACCATTCGCTCAATTGCTTCTTCCCTATTTTTACCATAGGTGATGAGTTTAGCAATCATTGGATCGTAATAAATAGGGATTTCCATGCCCTGTTCAAAGCCATCATCAACCCTCACACCATTTCCTTTTGGCGTTTTATAGGTTTGTAGAGTACCAATATCAGGCAGGAAATTATTATTAGGATCTTCGGCGTAAACCCTCAATTCAACTGCATGGCCGCTTATCTTCAAGTCTTCCTGGGTAAAACTTAATTTTTCGCCGGCAGCAACTTTAATTTGTTCTTTTACCAGATCGACACCGGTGATAAGTTCGGTTACCGGATGCTCTACCTGCAAACGGGTATTCATTTCAAGAAAGAAAAAATCCAGGTTTTCATCAAGGATAAATTCGACAGTTCCGGCACCAACGTAATTTACAGAACGGGCTACATCAACAGCGCATTTCCCCATACGCTCCCTGATTTCTTCGGTTAACACTGCAGATGGTGCTTCCTCCACTACTTTCTGATGGCGCCTTTGCACAGAACATTCTCGTTCAAACAGATGGACGATATTACCATGCGTATCACCCAAAACCTGAATTTCGATATGCCTTGGCGAGGTTACATAGCGTTCAATAAAAACTGCTCCATCACCAAAGGCAGAAGTGGCTTCACTTACCGCGAGTTGCATTTGTTCTTCAAAATCCTCCGCTTTTTCAACAATCCGCATCCCCTTCCCTCCGCCACCGGCAGCTGCCTTTATTAAAATTGGAAAGCCAACTTCTATTGCCCTATGCTTTGCTTCATTCACATCCTGAATTGCCTCCTCGGTTCCGGGAACCATTGGAATATTATATTTTAAAGCAGCAGCCTTTGCAGAAAGTTTATTCCCCATGGTTTCCATAGCCTCAGGTGATGGACCAATTAGAATCAAACCAGCCGATGCCACCATTTGAGCAAAACCAGCATTTTCAGACAAAAATCCGTAGCCGGGATGAATGGCTTGTGCACCTGTCTTTTTACAGGCATCGATTATTTTTTCCCCGACGAGGTAACTTTGATTAGATGGTGCAGGGCCGATAAAAACCGCCTCATCCGCATAGCGTACATGTAAGGCATCGCGATCGGCTTCAGAGAAAACCGCGACCGTTTTTATCCCCATTTCTTTTGCTGAGCGCATTATTCGCAAAGCTATTTCTCCACGGTTGGCAATTAAAATTTTTGAAATTTCTGGCATCTGGTTAGGCTATTGTGCTACAAATTTAATATTATTTCAATAGCCTCATCAATCATAGAAGGGCTTAAATCGAGGTGTGTAACTAAACGTACGGTACTTGCACTTGTTGTATTGCAAAGTAAACCTTTTTCGCTAAGCTGATGAACTATTTTATTTGCCATTCCCGGGGCAACTTCGAAGATTACAATATTCGTTTCAACCGGCATTACCGATTTAACATAGCTTGCCGATGATAATGCTTCAGCCAGTTTTTTCGCATGGAAGTGGTCATCCTTCAACCGATCTACATGATTATCCAATGCATAAATGCCAGCAGCTGCCAGAAAACCTGCTTGCCGCATTCCTCCGCCAAAGGCTTTTCTTATTTTACGTGCCTTATGAATAGTTGACTTGCTCCCTAACAAAACAGAACCAACCGGCGCACCCAAACCTTTGGATAAGCAAACAGAAATACCATCAAAATACTGACCATAATCATGGGCCTTATCTCCGGTAGCAATTAGTGCGTTAAAAATCCGTGCTCCATCCAAATGTAGTTTCAAGCCCTTAATGTTACACAGATGATGTATTGGCGCAATATCGCTCAGTTTATAGCAACTGCCACCACCTTTGTTTACCGTGTTTTCGAGCACCACAAGGCTGGAATTTGGATAATGAATATTGTCTTCATTAATTTCGGGTTCTATTAACTCTGGCGTTAAAATTCCCCTATCACCGTGCAGCAATCTTACAGAAGCAGCTGAGTGAAATGCAATCCCACCAATTTCATAACGGTAAACATGTGCCGTTTGGTCACAGATCACCTCATCCATAGGCTGCGTGAAACATTTAATAGCAATCTGGTTAGTCATTGTTCCCGAAGGGCAAAACAATCCCGCTTCCATATTAAACATTCCGGCAAGTTTTGTCTCCAGTTCATGCACAGTTTCATCTTCACCAAAAACATCATCGCCTACTTTTGCACGCATCATGGCATCAAGCATTCCGGCAGTTGGCTTGGTTACGGTATCACTCCTGAAGTCTAAAATTCTGTTATTCATTTCTATAAAAATTGTAAAAAATATCTGATGGTAAAAAAATAAGACCAATGCCTTATTTGGTATAATTTTAAGGTTTTTAGGCCGATTAAACAGCTTATATAGTGTATTTTTTACACACTTAAATTTCAACAACAATAAATTGTTAAAAAATTATTAAAAAAAAAGATACAAAATATAAGAGTTTTTATACTTTTATCGTGCTAAAACCAAAAATAAATAAAATGATAGTAATTGCAGACGGTGGATCAACCAAAACAAATTGGTGTTTGATTAACGAGGCCGGCAGAAAAATTTACTTTAATACCGAAGGTTACAATCCTTATTTCTCAAAGGGGGAATACATTGTACAGTCTTTAAATGAAACTCTTCCGGACCACTTAGAAAGAGAAAAGCTGACAGCAGTTTATTACTATGGTGCAGGTTGCTCTACACCGGCAAACAAAAAAATTGTTGCCGATGCCATGCAACAGGTATTCACCAATGCAGAAATTTTTGTCGGTCATGATTTACTTGCCTCATGCAGGGCGCTTTTAGGTAACGAACCAGGGTTTGCGGCCATTTTGGGCACAGGAACAAACTCTTGCCTTTATGATGGAAACGACATTACCTTAAACATTGATTCACTTGGTTATTTCCTTGGTGATGAAGGAAGCGGCTCGTACATTGGTAAACGCATCCTTAGCGATTACATGAAAGGTTACATGCCAAAAGGCTTAAGAGAAGCTTTTTATGATAACTATGCTTTAACCAACGAAGATATTTTTGATAACATTTACAACAAACCTTTGCCGAACCGTTTCTGCGCAAGTTTTAGTAAATTCTTATACGATTTTAAAGATAGCTACGAGGATTATACCTATAAAACCATCGATTATGCGTTCACGGCATTTTTCGAAGCTTTAGTAATCCACTATCCAAACTACAAAGACCACAAATTAAATTGTGTTGGTTCTGTAGGTTACAGTTTCCGCGACATTTTAAGCATTGTTGCCGACCGTTACGAAATGGGTGTTGGCAAAATCATTCGTTCGCCTATAGATGATTTGGTACACTACCACTTAGAATTATCTCCTAAAGGGTAAAATCATAATCGGTTTACGCCGATCAAATTAATTAGTAGACAAAAAACCCGGTTTGAAAATTTCAAACCGGGTTTTTTGGTATTTCAGGTATCTTAATTAGAAAGAAATTTCCTTACCAAACAGCTTGGCATATTTCCTTTTATCGAACTTATACAAAGTTGCTGCTCTGTACGACACGCCTTTTTGTTTCTCATCGAGTTCTTTTAAAACACCGAAGCTTACAATTTTCTTCCTAAAATTTCTTTTGTCCAGTTTTTTACCCAATACCAGCTCATACACATGCTGTAATTGTGTTAAGGTAAATTTCTCTGGCAATAGTTCAAAGGCAATAGGCTGATGTTTAATCCTGCGCTTTATTTTCTCTAAACCTTTATCGTAAATTTTCTGGTGGTCGAAAGCTAGTTTAGGCAAAGCAGTTATCGGCAACCAGTTGGCTTGTTTTGCGTAAGTACTAATCGGGCGCAAGTCTTTATCTCCGCCCAAACGAATCAAAGCATAGTAGGCTAGCGTTATTACCCTACCCTGAGGGTGTCTTCCCGGATCGCCGAAGGCATAATATTGCTCCATATAAATTCCCCGTAAACCGGTTAATTCATACAAAATACGGGCAGCAGATTGATCTAAACTTTCGTCGGCACCTACAATGTTACCTGGTAGTGCCCACCAGTCTTTATATGGTTCTTCATTCCTTTCGATAAGTAAGATTTTTAATTCCTTACCATCAAATCCAAACAGCACACAGTCAATGGAGAAAACGGAATCTAAATGAGGTAGAATTTGTTCCAATGTAAAATTTAGTTATTTTAAGCGTTAAAGGTATGACTTTCAATATTAAGTAAAAAAAATAAAATAAATTACTTAGTGTAGAAAATACACACTATATTCGTACTACGAAGATGAAACCAAATATTAAAAATATAGCTGTACTAACTTCAGGGGGCGATGCTCCGGGAATGAATGCTGCCATCAGAGCAGTGGTTCGTACAGGAATTTACCATGGCATCAACATGTTTGGTGTTATGCAAGGTTACCAGGGTTTAATCACCAACAACATAAAACCAATGGACGCCCGCTCTGTAAGCAACATTTTACATTTGGGCGGCACGATATTAAAAACTGCCCGTTGTTTAGAGTTCAAAACCGATGAGGGACAAGAGATTGCCTACAATAATTTAAAAGCAAATGATATCGATGCCTTAGTGGTTATTGGTGGTGATGGAACTTTTACCGGAGCTAAACGTTTTGGCGAAAAATATGGCGTTAAAGTTATTGGTATACCTGGAACGATAGATAATGATTTAAGCGGATCGGATTTTACTTTAGGATACGATACGGCTATTAATACGGTGATAGAAGCGATTGATAAAATAAGGGATACTGCAGATGCGCATGACAGATTGTTCTTTATTGAAGTAATGGGCCGCGATTCGGGTTGTATTGCCTTAAGAAGTTCAATAGCCAGCGGTGCCGAAGCGGTTTTATTACCAGAAGTAGAAACCAGTGTTGATGATTTAATTAGCAAGCTCGCTTTAGGTGCAGCAACAAAAAAATCATCTAGCATTGTTATCGTTGCAGAGGGTCATAAGCAAGGCGGGGCTTACGATATTGCCAAGCGAGTTAAGGAAACTTTTGATCATTATGATGCCAAAGTTACCATACTTGGCCACCTGCAAAGAGGAGGAAGCCCGAGCAGTTTCGACCGGATACTAGGCAGCAGATTAGGTTTTGCAGCAGTAAATGCACTAATTGCAGGAGAAAGTGCCCAAATGGTTGGTTTAAGAGGAAACGATATCCGCTTAACCAGTATTGAGGAAGCTTTATCTACACATACTTTTAAACTTGAAGATGATTTAATGGAGATGACGGAAGTTTTATCCATATAAATATAATGATAGCAGTTGTTTATAGCGGTTCGAGAACGGCATTTTGGAAACTTACTCAAAATGGGCAAGTGATTGCGCACTGCAACACTTCAGGTATAAATCCTTGCTTCGTTGATGCTAAAACTATTCTTCAAATTTTAAATAAAAAGGTAGTTTTGGTAAACCATGCAGAAAGTATTAAGAAAATCTACTTTTTTGCAGCTGGTGCTTCATCTGCAGAAAGAAAAGAAGAACTTGCAAAAACCTTGTCATCTTTTTTTAAATACAGCAAGGTTATTGTAGAAAATGATTTATTTGGCGCAGCGAAAGCGGCTTGTTATAACAAACCTGGCATTGTGGCCATGTTGGGCAGCGGTTCTAATTGTGCTTACTTTGACGGAAAAAAGCCACAGGCTAATAACTTTGGATTAGGTTATATTTTAGGGGATGAAGGTTCGGCTAACTACCTTGGTAAAACATTACTGAAGAGTTACCTTAACAAAAAATTACCTAAAGAGCTTGAAACAAAATTTAACAGGGCTTATAACCTGGATAGGTCGCAGATTTTTGAAAGAATTTATAATAAGCCACAGGCAAATATTTTTTTGAGTTCTTTCCTTGATTTTTTTATCCAGAACAATAAACATGGTTATATCATCAGAATGATTGATGACGGTTTCGAAAAACATTTTCAAAATTGCATTTTACCAATGATAGAAAAGCACCCGGGAAAAGATTTACATTTTGTGGGTACAGTGGCAGCCGAATTTGAAGACAGACTAATACATACGGCAGAAAAATACGATCTAACAATAAAAAGCATTATAAAAGAACCAATACTTAATTTATTAAAACATTACATTAATTAACAAAAAACAATGAGCAAAATTGGAATAAACGGCTTTGGCCGTATCGGCAGACTGGTTTTCAGAGCTGCTTTAAAAAGAGGTTTAGATATTGTAGCAATTAACGACTTAATCGAGCCGGATTACATGGCTTATATGTTAAAATACGATACCACTCACGGCAGGTTTGATGGCACAATTGAAGTTGTTGATGGAAATTTAGTAGTAAATGGTAAAACTATCCGTGTAACTGCTGAGCGTAACCCGGCTGACTTGAAATGGGATGCTGTTGGTGTTGAAGTGGTTATCGAATCAACAGGTTTATTTTTAACACGTGCTGATGCTGAAAAACACATCGCTGCAGGTGCTAAAAAGGTAGTTTTCTCTGCTCCTGCAAAAGATGGCGACATCCCTACTTATGTAATGGGTGTTAACCACCACAAATTAACTGCAGATCAGACTATCGTTTCTAACGCTTCATGTACCACTAACTGTTTAGCACCAATTGCTAAAGTTTTAAACGATAACTTCGGTATTGTTGAAGGTTTAATGAGTACAATTCACGCGGTAACTGCAACACAAAAAACTGTTGATGGTCCTTCAGCTAAAGACTGGAGAGGCGGCCGTGGTGGTTTCTCAAACATCATCCCTTCATCTACCGGTGCAGCTAAAGCAGTAGGTTTAGTTTTACCTGAGTTGAAAGGTAAATTAACTGGTATGTCTTTCCGTGTTCCTGTTGCTGACGTTTCAGTAGTTGATTTAACAGCACGTTTAGAAAAACCAGCTACTTATGAGCAAATCAAAGCAGCTATGAAAGCAGCTTCTGAAGGTGAATTAAAAGGTGTTTTAGCTTATACTGAAGATGAAGTTGTTTCTTCTGACTTTATTGGTGACGATCACGCTTCAATTTTTGATGCTAAAGCTGGCATTTCTTTGAATGATAACTTCGTTAAGGTTGTATCTTGGTACGACAATGAGTGGGGTTACTCTTCAGCATTAGCTAAATTTGTTGAATATTACGCTAGCTTATAAGCTTAAAGCAACATATAATTACAGAAAAGACTCCGAATTCGGGGTCTTTTTTATTTAAAAACCTTTTTTACTTATAAATACACAATTCATTTTAACATTCTTTAACAATTTAAGCAAAACATTAAATCGAAAAATCCGTTTTACCCTAGTCATCATCTTAAAAGACATCCAATAATCAAAGTAAATTTTGATTTTGAACAAAATGATGATACAATTTGAATACATCATACCAAAATTTGATAATATTTAACAATTGCTTAACATGTTTTTGAAGTATATTTGCAGTACTGTCATTTTAAACCACGATATCTTCTTAAAAAAGAACAACAACTAAAAAATGACAAAAAAAATACTTAAAAAAATGTTAGTGTATTTTTTACACTAAGAAAAATTTTTCTATATTTGTAGAGTAATAAACGGAAAGATGTTTATTCACATAAAAAAGATAAATCATTCTTTTGAAAAACCTGAGGTTTAGATAAAGAATTAAAGACAAAGCCTGGCTCATAACAGGTTTATATTTGGTTAGAAAAAAAGGAGACGCTTGGATGAGGTCTCCTTTTTATTTTCAAAGCCATTTATTACTGTAAATCAACACTTTAAGAACAAAAAGAGAGATGAAACTAGTTAACACACTTGTTTACATTTATTTTATTAGATAACTAATATACGCATTTGAGGCACTTTTCAATACAGGGATTAAGGAACTCATCCCTATCTCATCCCCAGAAAATCACGCATCTCTGTAAGATAAACTTACTATATCATGTCCTCATCAGCAAAGCTGTAGTAGCTCGACTCACCTATTATGAGGTGGTCCCATACATTAATTTCAAGCAGTTTACCGCACTCCACAAGTTTCTTCGTGATCTTAATATCCTGTTCATTTGGCAACAATGAGCCACTTGGATGGTTATGGCAGAGTATCAGTCCACTCGCATTACCTTGTAAAGCAATAGAGAATATTACCTTAGGATCTACGTAAGTACCACTCACCCCACCCATCGATATGTCGGCAATGCCTAGAACTCTATTGCTCCTATTGAACAGCACGACCTTGAACTCTTCGAGGAAGTTTATCCTTCCCATATCCCAATGCTGTTTTAAAAGGCAATACGTTTGTTGAGCTGAGTTCACCTTTGGACGTTCATTAATGTCGTAGTCTGGTTTGTAGCTTACTTGTACTTCGGCTACTTGGAATTGTTCTTGTACCATAGTTGTATTTTTTAATTATGGAACTGAACAAAACTTTCAACTCAACTAAGTCAAGAAGCAACGGAATAAATAGGTTGTGTAGTGGCTACAAGAGCGTTTATGCCGGAATTTCTTGAAACGTGTTGAGGGGACAAGTTTAAATTGGTGTAATAGTAAAATAGATTACATATCCTTACCTCACAATATCCACTTTTCAACACTATTTCTTTATTCAAGGGGCAAATTTGAATTTTGGATATTTTGTATTGATACCGAATGCTTACCCTATTTTAAACATTTGGCTATCCTGCAAGTTAGTCACTTTTTTTTCTTTTTAATTGCAGCTTGTCGTAATCAAAATATTCTTTGGTCTGTTGATTTACAATTAATATGATATTTTGAAGTTCTTCTAAACTGTTTTCATTGTCATTAATCGTAAGTAAATCTTCATTTAATACGCTTTGATTTGAAAGAAGACTTTGTTCTACTTTCAAGCCAATCCAAAGGTTGTCTTTAATTTCTCTTTTAATTGACTTTGTATTTCCAAATCTATCATGGAATGATGAAATTCCAACATAACTTTCGTAAATTAATATCAGTCCGTAGATTTTATTAAGTTCTTCTTTAGATAATTCTTTACCATGCTCTAATGTTTTTTCTGTAATATTTTGTAAATCGATGGTTGAAATAATCTGCCTCAACTGATAAGAAAAATGGCAAAGTTTCTGAATATTCATGAGCAACATAAAAATTATTCGTGGTTGGATTGTGTTTTTATGTTCTTGAAAATCAGATTTAATTTTCTTTATATAGTCATTAATGTAAAAGAATTCTTTTTTCGGCTCATTTTTAACGCTTGGTTCAACATATTCAAGTTTTTCAGTAGTAATTAGATTTAAAATTAAACCAATTTGTTTTTTTAAATAATATTGGAAATTTCTTTTAGTTCTGTATTCTTCATAACGTTTTTGAGCAAAGGGAATTATTACCGCTGCGAATAGAGATAAAACAGCAACTAGTAAAACCCAAGGTTCCCAATCAATTTTATCGGAATTTTCTATAATTTTTATTGGTATAATTTCTGGGGTTTTCATATTGTGGTTTAAGATTGTCTATAACTCTTAAATATATACAAAAAGTTACCCTTAATAAAGATAGAGGAAACTATTACTTTTACAAGGGCTGGGCTATCTGTCTAATTAAATTATCAAATGCCCTAGGCGACTAGCCCAAGGCATTACTTTAAATCTACCATCATCAGCCCAGCTATGATAATTGCGGTTGATAACGATTCCGTTAATATATGGGTATAACGGCTCTACTGTCTTCTTTTCCCCATTGCACTTGCCATGTTCTACCACTAATTTGGTCAAGCAGAACGAAGTTATAAATGTTAGTAGTTGGATATAGAAAGAACCTGCCATTCTTTTCTTCTTCTTTACTTACACGAACAACGTCCGATAGTGTATTCTCAAATCTGTATTTATCTTCTAATCCCCATTGAACTTGCCACATTTGCCCATTTCTGGTATTCAATTTTATGAACGTGTACATATTTCGAGTAGCAAATAGCCTATATGTAACAGTACTATCAGTAGAAATATTCTGTACAGGGGCTTCTGATGTGCTTTGAGCAAAAGCATTAAATGAAGCGAAGCCAATAATTAGAGCGAATAGGGTTCTTTTCATGTTATAGAGCGTAATAAAATCAACCTAATTTAAAGATAAAATCATTAAGTTCTTTACTATTTTCAATCCTAACTATATGCTCTTCACCACTTATTTCAATAGTATCTCCACTAAGAATGGTTTCTTGCATTTTTTCGATAATCGCGTTATAAGCTGTACGGTTAATGGTACGAGCGTTGTTTAAATGACTTGAAGTTAGTTTTAACATAATGAGCGTTATTAATTAAGTTAGATTGTTAGAGTTAGGCTAAACAAAATAAGCCGACATAATCGGCTTATCTGTAATTAACTAATAGCATTAAAAGTATATCAACCTCTATCTAATGCGTAGTAAACTTAGCTTTCTATGAAAACGCAAAAGTGTTAAGTAAACAACTTGATTCAAAGACTTACTTCAATTTCAGTTCAATAGTCTAAATATTGACGTTAAAACAGAATATTATTTTGCTTAGTCCAACCGCTAGAAGTGTGTTAGCGTACCGACATGCGTATTGAGCGATGGTCGTTGCAGTAAAGTTCGCAGAACGATGCAACGGAATGTTTTATGCAATAAAACACGAGGCTTGGCGAGATTATTGACTTTAAACTCTTGTCCTGTACATCCTCAATAATCGTGACAAGCTGAAGCCTGAGCGATCACGCAGGTACGCAAATAAGGGAAGCAATTAGATTTATCCAGGATAAAGCGTAACGAATTTATGAGTGTAGCAAATCCTAGATAAAGATAAGTGAGCTTCCATGAGGCAACCGATTCACCAAAATTAAAACCATGACAGAGCATAGCGATGGCGTGTGTTTTAAGTGGTGTTAGACTTGCCGAATACCTTTCTACCTACCTTATAGCACTGTCTCTTAATAATTGCTACTGTCATAAAAGTGAAAGCAATTCCACTTATAAAGCAGCAGTAATGAAGCCCCCTCACACAAAATCAATGACTAAACCTAGCCTTTCCACTGTGTAAGCAGCAAAGGAGTGAAAGGCTTGGGTTAGGAATGAATTATTTAGCGAAAAATAATTCACCCTAATTTTTTTATATCATCTTAAACTATGTTTTGCTTGTAGAATTCATCTAAATCTAAAATTGCTCTTCTAATAGCTCTATAATCTGTTTTAGGAACATCTATATAAATCTCTGCGTCATCTTCACCTTCAATTGCCGCAAACAATCCTTTAGGTGCATTTTTTGTATTTAATAAATCTACATAACAACCGTAATCAATAGAATACACGTTATATCTAATACCTGGAGTATCTTTTCCTGAAATATTTTCTTTTATAATGTGTAATACCCTTGAATCAAATAAATAATCAATTAATTTATCTTTTTTGTTTGTCTGCAATAGGAATGCTCGTGCTGCTCTTTGACCAATTACTTCATCGATTATCCACAGGAGTAAATTATGAGCTTCTTTGTTTGATGTAATTGCCTTTTCTTTACCTCGTGCATACCAAGTTCTTGCTGCACTTCTAATATTTTCGACTGATATTTTATTGTCATTCGCCTTTGAAGCAGCTATTGAAAGAATATTAATAGCATCTCTCGGTATTCCTTCTGAAGACCTTACAAATTCTGTTAATGAGTTTATTTGGGAGAATGCTTTTGAAATTAAATCATCCGCATTTTGAATTTTATTATCATTAACTGTATTAGTATAATGATGAAATATTAATTCCTTGAAAAACTCTTTAGATTTTTCTTCGTCATTATCAAATACCATGTATTCATCTAAATTTTGCGTGGTTGCAATATCTGCACCTATTTCTATTCCAATTCTATTTGAATTCTCATCTGTAAATGAAATATTTGTCCTCTGTTCTATGGCAGCAATTTTTAAAATGAAATCTGGATTTGGTAAAATTGTCCTTCTTAAAAGCTCCGCAAGATAAGGCTGAAGTTCTTGAGGTACTTCTGCCCATTCATCAATTAAAATCCAAACATTTGTATTTAACTCTTTAGTCAGTTCTTTTAAACTGGAAAATAAACTGGCAAAATGTATTCGGTGAGTTGAGATTCCCTTAATTTTAGTTTCAATGGATTTCTTCCCACTACTTCCTACGCCAGTTTGTTTTTCCCGATTATAACTTATTCCTTTATTTGATAACTGAAATTTCCTATCTTTTTGTGTGGATTCTGTCGAATTTTCTTCTATATTTTCAGTTCTTTCAATTTCACTTTCGACCTTTATTTCACTAATTGAATCCCATACTTTATCTGCAACTGGACTTGCTTTACTTAAATTATATTTTCCTGTTTCATCTAACACGATTGTGTCAACTATGCTATTAACTATGAAACTAATAGTATCTATTAACAATCTCGTTGCCCTTTCAACCACTGAAATAGAAGAATCAGAAAAAATCCCACCGTTAGAGCCAATAGTTCTCAGGTCAATATAAACCGGTATTTCATTATTTTTATTTATGTTACTTTTCAAATTTAGTAAAGCATGTGTTTTACCTGTTCCCCTCCTTCCATAAGTTATTTCATGTTCTTTATTTGATAAAATAGTGAATAGTGGGCCTACATTTACGAAAGTTTTCACTAAATATTCGATATCAACAGTTTCAGATCTTTTAGAAAATTTCAAAAAAGTAGTATTTATTTCGTTCATATTTTAAGAGTAAAACTGCCTTATTCAAAAAATACCTCGTATGACTCCAGGAATACAATACTAAAAAATCAAAAAACATTAGACTTAGTACATTTTTTACTTGGTGTGATATAGATAAATTTATTATTCTTTAAACATTTGTAAAGCCTACAAATCGGATAATCAATTGCAAAACAAGGAGTATATAAGTGTAAACAAATTAGTTCCCTAAAGTTATTAATTTAATCTTAAACTCAGTATAATGTGATATAACATTTTAAATGCAGAAAATTTGTCTGTTGGGATAGAGCCTCCTCTAATTAGTGACACACCAACCTGGAGATGACTATGATTTGTCAACAACTGGCCTTTGATGCATGCGTTACAAACGAGCGCAAGCTATGGAATTTATTCGTTGTCATTCCAAAGCCTTCGCGTGTTTGGAGTAATTGTCTAGCAGTCGTTTAGGTCCTTTATATCAAAACACGACCAGTAAAAAACTGCATATGCGTGAAGTTTAAAATCCGTTCTTAACAGCGGTTCGAGAATACGCCAATAGCTTTCAAAGTCCGCCTGGCATTCTTGATTTTCTGTAGATTGGATGATGGCTTGCATAAGTAGAGCTTTCTTATCATTATCTACTTCCGATTTGTAATATTTAATGTATGCACCGATGTCAGCAGCATTTGCAACCTCATAATGCCAGTCTTGCATCCACTCATCGAATCGCAAATTGAGTTCCTTCGACAGGTGAATTTATAGCATCCCATGTTCCATATTTAGGTTGCGGTGGCATCATTTCTTTTACGGGTTTTGTCGTTTCGCCAATTGCCAAATTAGCTGGCTTAAACATTACTAGGGATTTCAACTTCAAGTATAATAAAAAGGAGCCATATAGCTACGGCTCTTGTCTTTCCTTATTTACTTTTCGCCTTAACAACAAATTGTAAGATTACGTCCTGAAGTACACCAAGTTGTAATTCTGTGGCAATATCACCTCGGTATTGCCCTTTTGTTTCTTCATCGATGGTTAGGTGGATGTCTAACATTTTATGTGCTAACACTTCACTAAACTTCTTATTGACACCCCTACGGTGAAGCTCAATTTGGTAGTGCTGTAAGATCTCTTCTTGATTTTTTATCATGGTTGCTTAATATTTTGACTGCCCTATTCACTTATCTTATAGTTAAATATGTGGTATTCATACAGAACGCCATTTGAAGGTTGGTACAGAACCACAAAATCCCTTTCTACAATGAATCTATGGGCTGAATATCCATTTTGTAAACCATATGATTCTTCACCTCTTTGACCATCAACAGATACTAAGTAGTTGGATGAATGCTGTAATTTACCGTTATAGAAAAAACTAAATTTCTTCGTAGAAGGGACTAAAACAACTTTACCAAATGCTTGACCAACATCTTTATTTGAACGATAATATTTACCATTACCATCACGGACATAAGTTATCTGAACCATCTTACATGTTCCAGAGTAAATCTGTATCTGTTGACTTCTAACGTATCCACTTTTAAGGCAGAATAGCATAATTATAAAAATGAATTGTTTCATAGCTTACTGAATCTTCTTTTGTGTGAAAAAGTAAGTTAGCTGTTTACGCATCTCGTAATTGAGATAAGCCATGCGGTGAGCATGATTCTGCTTTTTATTAGGGTTTCCCCTAGCTGTTTTTCCATCATCACCAATCCCTAAATCGCTATTTGAAGCAGTACCTGAATAAGTTGCGTTAGCTATCTTGTTGTAGTAAACATCCCATTGGTAAGTACCTTGACAAGCAAGTTGTCGCCATGTGGCATAGCTTTCAGACCAGAGTTCAAAGTCTTTTTGTTTAGCATTTCCAGTGTTAACAATCTCTTGAAAGCAAAAGCCAAAAATGTCGTTGAGCTGTGCTTCTTCAATAAAGTAATTTTGTTTGTCGATGATAAACCTATACTTGCATTCTTTGGTTGGCTGAAAGTAGAGCACAAGTGAAGTAATCCAAAAGAAGATTGAGAGTTTCATATAAATTTAAGCTGCCATGTTCCAAGTCAGCATTCTAGTTAACACGAAAGCGTAGGGAACTGTACCAATCTGCATTCAGAAGCTCCTAGGAGGGCTTATTGCAACAGAGGACAGCACCTACGCTTTTGCGTAGGCGTTGCTTGTCTCCGTTCTTGTTGCAATGTTGAATTTTCCTAGGATTCCTGATATGCAAGAACTGATAGCTACGCTAAAATTCTTTATATGTTGTTAATTATTACTCTGTTTCGTTTACGTATTGGTATTTAAGTCTGTGTAAAGATAATCAAGAGCAATGAAATATAGGGGCAGTAAGCCCCTATATTTTTAATTTGGTGATTCTTTTCTATCAACAGTGTTAATGCTTACGTAATCCGTTTCCCCTTCTGCAATCCTGCGATAGAAAAAGTTATGCTGTTGTTCCGCAGGTAGAAAGTTTACTCTCAGCGCATATTCGATTCCGCTTGTATTATCATGAGACTGGGTAATGCTGTAAGCTTCTCTCAGTAGTTGGTTAGTTAAGCTACTACCGAACTTTTCAAGTGCTTCTTGCCCACAGTCCAGAAAAATATAAAATCTTCCATCCTTTGGCGACATACTTAAAGTGACATTGTGAAAGTAACTTAGGTACTCTTTGACAAGATTTGTGTTCTGTTCGTTCTTGGTATGTTCCATCATGGCGTAAGTCCTAAATTTGGTTACTTCAAATCGGTTGAGCAGTTCGATTGCTTTGTCTACAATAAGGGTGTAGGCTTTCTCAACCTCCTTGTTGATAGTTTGAACATCGGTTGTAACTGTTACAAATTGTGTTCTGTTTTGAGCTTTCGCTCTTGTTTGTGCTTTCATTGTTAAGAATTAAAATTGAATAAAAAGAAAGAGCATCCGTCTTGGATGCTTGGAAATTTGCTAGATTATAAAAGTATTCTAGGACTGGATTTAGACCTATGTAGTAGCAATAGCTATGTACATTCTATGGAACGGTTTCCACTTTTAAAAGGTAGATCAGGGTTGCTCTTCTATCTCTTAAAAGTGAATAATGTAAAAAAGTGCGTTGGTAAAACTGCCTAGCTGATAAGCCAGGCAGTTGTGTGATTGATGGTTAAATCAAGTGTTATTATAAGGTAGTTCAAGGATGAAACGTTCAGGTTGAACCTGAAGCACCCTTTTGTAATATGAAGGATAGTCTTGGATGTTAGCTTCCTTACTAAACTTTTTTAAGCTAAGACGTTTCATCAACTTGTAAATATCCTCTTCAAATGGGCAATTATGAAACTTATAGAGGATGATATAGTTATTGGTTACATCACATTCCAATTGAAAATAAAAGTACCTAGAAATGAAGCTATGTATGCCAATTGTATCAATCGGATGTTTTTTAAGTGGGATTTCAACGACCACCCTATCACTATTGTTCGGTAAAGTTTGGTACATCAACTTCACTTTGTTTACAAGAATGAAGTACATTGATTCCCTAAGTGGATTCAATTTCTTTTGTTCTGCTGACGCATACCGCTTCGCTCTGGTGAGGTTTTTATATTTTCTAGTGGTTTGAACCCATTGCTTTTCATTCCATTCAACTTCATTTGGTAATCTATTCTGCATTAGTTCAAGTTTTATCATAGTGTTTTTCTCTTTTATAAGTGGATATCTTATTAGAACGCAGTGTAATGAAACAAGAAATTTATTGGCGGCTAGAAGCTTAGTAAACTTTTTACTTTCATCGACAGCATGCTCAGGGGGTTATGTCTAACCTCTGTTGGTCTGGGGGGGACACATATAAAAAGGCACTATACTTACATTATAAATTCATATTAAGAATATCCACTTTTAAAGAATAGGATATATTACAGACTGGGTGCAACCCTCCAAGTTGGATGACGCATAATTCTCTACAATCCATGTTCAAATAGAGAGGGGGCTTATTTGAAGGCCTCACAAAAAATATTGATTAAATATCCTAATAGCACTAAATGAGTTTAAATCTAAGTTTTAGCCAATATTTAAGACAAAACGCCCATTAACAAGAAAGACCTGCCTGTAAAGCAAGTCTCCTTTATTATTTTGTTCTTCATTTATTAAGCCTTTTCCATAGAAATGCGAATTCTTGTAATTTCCCCTTAATAAGTAAGTTTTAATCTTTGCATGGAAAATTATTACAGCTATCAGGCTGCAATATGAAGCTGAAACTGTTTTCTTAAGATAATGTAGCCATGCACAAACTCATTGTTTTTGTTCTTTGGCTTGCAGTTGTCAATTTCAAATCTTCCAAGCTCACCTAATTGGGCTGGTTTAGCAACACGAATCTCTCCTGATTTCGTTCTTATCTGTAATTGATTATATAAACTTTGTAGCGTCTCAGTAATGAACTCATTGGTATAAACTGCGCCAACCTTAAAATAATGGTCGAGCAATTTTAATAGTTTTATCTCTGCTTTCGCATTCCCTTTTAATATAAGTTCTTGTTTAATCTTGCTAATTGAGTAATTTAATTCTTCAACCCGTTCAACTGGGAGTAGCTTGGCGGCTTCATATGCAAGTGGGTTATTTTTTTTAATATCCTGTTCTATTGATTCATTAAGAAAGTTGAGATACATATTCTTTTTGCAGCTCTTCCTTCCATCTAACAATTGGTGATAATCTTCTTTAAACTTGGTTGATGCTGATTTACGTTTCATTGTTGTTTTGCCTTCATATTTAATTGTTGACTGTTGTTTATCTACACTGTATTTGCTCTCCCATGCTTCTTCAATAAAATTGATGTGGTTATAGCATTCTCGCTTGGCAGCCTCATTAATCTGTTGGTCAAGCTTCATATAGTCCAATGCAGCCATTTGTGTCCTGTTATCTACATCAGCATACTTGCTCATCTCCTTACTGAGTAAAGTCTTTGCAAACTTTACATCTTTGCAATTTATGTTATGCTGTTGTATGAGCCTATTCGCGCTATAAGTGAACTCTTCAGCAAAATGTTCCTGCCTTTTGATGCTAAGATTATTTGCAGCATTGGTAATGTGTATAAGCTGATGCGGGCTAGGGCAATCCTGAGTATCTCTTTTTCCTCTGAGCCTACCAAATGCTTGTACTGCTTTATCACTAATACCAATTTTGGTATGGTCGCAATGAATGTCCGTTACGACGATTAGTGTAGCATTATCATCGTACATATCCCAACCCTCAAAATACTTACTTGTGTAGAAGTTAATCTTCTTGAAGCTTTCAGTGTTGGTATCCTCGTAGTAGAACTTGGCCAACTCACCCAATTTTTTGAGGTTGCTTTTGTCTTTATCATTTGCACAATAGATGTTGCAATCACTAAGCTGTGCTCTGTCAATTGCTTTTGCAATCTCAGTAACTGAGTTAAGGAAAATATGCAAGTTACCCGGAAATGAATTTGCATGTTGTAGTGTATAATCTAATGTTGCAGCAACACTATAGGAGTTGACGAGGGTAACGTTACCTAGCTTTTCACTAACAACAACTTGATGATAATCAAGTTCTACCATTTTAGGATGGGTGAAGAGATATGGAGTTGCAGTGATTATACATTTATTCTTCCATTCGAAAAAGTACTTGAAAGGTGCAAGGATGTTTTCTCTATAGTCCTCAGTAATAAATGTATGTGCCTCATCGAGCATAAAAAACCATTCCTCCATTAATTCATTGGTTCGACCAAGCTGATTTGCTGCCCACATTATTTTTTCGATTCCTTCAGGGGTGGTCATTATCTTCAGTCCTTTTCTTTTTACTGATAAGTAGTTATATACTTCTTCTCGTGTTACGTCACCATACACAATTTCTATCTCAGAGTGCTGTTGCTTCTTACATTTTAGTATGCTTATATTCGGCACGGTTATAATTGAACAACGACCTGTATATAGGATTTCCATTGTTGTCCCTCCAATACCACACCTTCCTTTATCTATGAAGCCTGAGGGTAATATTTTATCTCTAAATACCTTATCTAAATAATCGTTCTTGCCTACAATGTAGGTTCTTTGTGTCTTATACATTTCATTGTTTTATAGAGTAGTTTGCAGGTGTATCTTTAGAAGTCGCAGTCAGAGATGTGGAGGACTGCTTTAGGTGTATCTGGCTATACACTTCTTATTTGCATGGAAATCTAAGGCAACAAAAAAGATTAGCCTGAAAAAGCTAATCCCTTAAGTGCAATAGACTCCTCTAACTGCTGAAATGTTATTACAAAGATACAAAAAATCCATAAGAATAAGAAAATTATCAACTGATAATGAGCATGTTACATAACAGCATATACAAGTCTTGCTTGTAAAACACATTTAGAACTTTGAACTAATGATTGACTAATCTATATTTGTAATCCTTAATCAATCCTGACTGCGGAAGTGGCGTAATTGGTAGCCCCCAATCTAGTATGAGGTAATTCCTTTATTTGTAGGGATACATTGGCGTTTTAAACAGACAAATTTACATTTAACCATTTTGTTATAAAGCTTTTAAAGTATAGAACTAGCTATTCCATACTCATTAGCTTATTGTGCTGAGTGTAATCAGCGCATACTTTTATTGTAGTTGGATTCATGAACCAATCAACAGTGGATGGTATAACATGCCAGTCGTTTTACACGACGACTGTATTATTAACGGTCTTTAAGACCTATTATTTAACAAGTTTTAAACGTATCCATTGGTGGAGTAGAACACTAAAGGGGTATCTCTTAAAACATTTTATTTACAATTATGAATAAAGAAGATAACGCTTCAGATAAAGTATCTGAAGCATTAACATATGAGTCTTTGACTTATATGCAAAAACAAAAATTTGACTACCTAGTCAAATTAATTAACAATGAGCAAATGACACTCGAACTCGTAAAGCGAATCGAAGGACGAGGTAGAAACAGCTTTAATAAAGTTGTTGAAAAGATAGATTCTCTTAACAGCGCAAAACAGGCGGAGCAGAATTACCATGATGCTCTTTACGATAGTTTTGATGTTGGAAAAGAATATACCTATTCTGAAGTCATATCTATTGTAGCTCAAGTGAGAAGAGATTCAGGGTTGCCTCCCTACACATCGAGATGGAAGCAGAATTGCGAGAATGATTTCTTTGCATTGTTCATAGTAGAGGACGTTTATACAGCCGACGAAGATGGAAGTAACAAAAAGCAAACTGGTTATAGACCAGTCTTTAAGTTAAAACCTGAAGACTAATAACAAGGGTGCACCCAACATTTGTTGGGTGCTATCTAGTAATCAGGCTTTGTCTTTTACTTCTAACTTTAACTCGTATGGCTGAACTACCCTATTAGCTTGAAGATAAATCTCTGTGGTAGAAATACTGCTATGGTTTGCTCGTTCTTTAATTTTGTAATGTTCAACTCCACTATCAAATTGATTTGTTATTGATGTATGTTTATGTTCGTATAGCGTTCTGCCTTTAAACTGAGGATACTTAAGGCGGAATTCACGCATCACGATACCTAATTCTTTATGAGTCAACGGCATCCCCGATTTCAATCGATTATATCCGCCAATCAAATACATTGTGCTTTGGATGACAATACCTTTGTCAAGAGTTCGTTGAATGATTATACTAATCAACTCTTTTACTTTGTTTGACATTACAACTGTCCTAAGGCTATCATTTTTCTTGTTTAAAACTAATAGAGTTCCCTTATCTAAATCAACATCACAAATCCTAATTAAAACTTGCTCTGACAACCTTATATTGTTTTCATACAATAACAGTCCTGCAAGATAAAGCCTAGTGAACCTAAACTTCTCTTGAGTCTCTAAAATGGTGTAAAAGTCGTTCAATTCTGATTTGGACAACACCTTAAATCTTTTATCATGTTGTGCCTCACTTAGCTTCTTCAATTTTTTCAGATGATTACGCAAGGGTAATTCGTTGTAATCAATTAACCAAGTGTAAAATTGTGTGACATATTGGAAGTGCTGGTTTACTGAACTATTCTTTAATTTCTTTTTACTGATACCATAGCTGTTGTTTAGCAAGTCAATTCTATAGGTTAACCAAAATGCTGAACTGAGTTCGTTAATAGTCATTTGGTTATAACTTGACAGGTTGAAGTAATCAGTAAGTTTTTTATTATGATGCTTGTACCCATATAAACTTACTTTATCAACTGAACCTTCTTTATGTTGCAACTCTTTATAAGTGAAAAATTGTTGTAGTGCTTGAGAGACTTTTGTTCTCAAGGCTAACGAAGTATTAACTAATGGTTGAACAAACTCGCTAGATATTATTAGCAAGTCTTCTTTAAATAACTCTGATAGAAGTGACTCCTTGTGTGGCTTGGTCAACTTCCTATTTGTGCAGTCTGAAAAGAACTCTAATGCCTTAGCCTTTATAGCCCCTTTGCCGTAATACTTCTTATGCCCGTTGAACTTGTAATCGAGATAATATTTCTGCTCGGCAAGCTCATTGATTGGAGTGGATAGATAAACTTCAACACCTCTAATGTTTGCTAAGAGATACTTGTTCGTTTTAGTTACTGGTCTTTGAGATTTCATGAAACTTAAAAATTTAAGCCTCATCCCTCAACTCATCCCTCAGAGTTGATTTTCAATGACAAAGCGTGCTTTATACGCAGTATAAAGCACATTGCTCATAACAGGTTTATATTTGGTTAGAAAAAAAGGAGACGCTTGGATGAGGTCTCCTTTTTATTTTTAAAGCCATTTTTACACCATAAGATTCATTCTATTAAACATTAGTTTTTTAATATATTTGATAACACCATCTAAAAAAACTAAAATATGTTCTGGTTCTCGCTCATTCCAATTATCTACACTTTATTAATTATTGGCTTACTGTATTTATTCTTTAAAATAATCGACTCCATCAGAAAATCAAATTATGAGCGAAACGATATATTAAGAGGTATATATGAGGAATTAAAAAAACAAAATGATAAAGCTGAACAATAAGCTCATACTATTTATAAAACTTCTTTCTTAGCAATCCTGTTTAACCAGGTATGAAGCTTGCATTTGCTTTCATCGTATAAAGAAATATCTTGCCAGGCAATAAGAAAAACCTGCTCCAGTAACATGTTGCATTTTTGCTCATCTTTAATGCTTCTCATCAGTGAACCATATATCATTGGAGCGTAAACCCTGTACAAAGCTTTAAAAGTTTTTCTATCCCTTTCTTTAAGTTTAATTGGGCAGATATTATCAGGCGTGGAAAAAACCTTAAAAAATGGTTTTTCAGGGGCTTGCCTGATAATAATTTTTGGCTGCATGATTATTTATTCTATTTCTTTTACTCAACATTAGCCACATAACAAAGTTTAGCTATCCTACTGAAAAACAAACAACTACAAAGAGTAAATGCTTAGCGGTCAATCTGAGGGCAACTTATCGTTTCCAATACACATTAAGGTTTTAAACTATTTTCTGTTTGATTCGTATATTTGCTACTCAATGAAGATCTGTATCTGGTTTTTAAGTCTATGTTTGCTCATACTATCTTTCACAAACTGCGAAGATGCTATGGAAACTCCTGCTTTTGAAAAAAATCAGGTTAGTTTTAGGATACAAAAAGATCAAAACCATGCTGATCAGGATAGCTGTTCGCCGCTCTGCACCTGTAATTGTTGTGGACAACCTTTACTATCTCCATTAAAACCTTTGGGACTAGACTTCATTAAAACTGAAGAATCAACACAAAATCAAGCCGCGTATAAATGTTCATTTACAGCTGGCTTTTTGAACAACATCTGGCAACCGCCAAAATTAAGAATGAATACGTTCGCATAGTTCGAACCATCTATTACTGTTAATTCAGTTCTATTTATTCATTTTTAATATCAATCAATGCAAAAAATATTTTTCGTATTGTGCATGCTTTTATGCACAACAGGTGCCTATGCACAAAACAGTTTCAAAACACTTATCAAATCGCAAGGCGATAAAACAATTCTAAAAGGTGCAACTATTAGTATTACTGGCACCACAATCAGTGCAGCTGCTGATGAAAATGGGATTGCTTTAATCAACAATATCCCAAATGGAAAGCAGACCTTAAAAATTAACCACATTGGCTATCAGGAAAAATCCATTATACTTAATTTTCCGCTTAGCCAGTCGAACCCGCTAATCGTATTTCTGGAAGAAACAAGTGATGAACTTGAAGAGGTAATCATTTCATCTACACGTACCAGCCGTTCCATTCAGAATACACCTACACGTGTAGAAACCATCGAACTGGAAGAAATCGACGAAAAAAGCAATATGCGGCCGGCAAACGTTTCCATGATTTTACATGAAAGTACCGGAATTTCGGTACAACAAACTTCTGCCACGAGTGGTAATGCAAGCATCAGGATACAAGGACTAGATGGAAGGTACACACAGCTACTAAAAGATGGTTACGCCAGTTTTGGCAACTTTGCAAATGGCTTAAGTATCCTGGAAATTCCACCTCTAGACCTTGCACAGGTCGAAATTATTAAAGGTCCTGCTTCTACCCTATATGGTGCAGGAGCAATTGCAGGCGTAGTAAATTTTATTTCACGCACACCAAAGGAAAAGGCTGATTACAACTTTATTGTAAATCAATCAAATGTTGGCCAAACAAATATTGGAGGCTTTGCCATGAAGCGGAATGATAAAATCGGGTACAGCCTGCTGGCGCTGGCAAACTTTCAAAAGCCTTATGATGTAGATAAGGATGATTTTACAGAACTACCTAAATCAAAAGATTTTACCATTCACCCGAAGCTTTTCATTTATCCTAACGAAAAGACAACGATAATTATTGGGAATGCATTTACAAAAAGTAACCGGACTGGCGGAGATATTTTCCTGATTAAAGAGGGTGCAGACGCTAATCATAGCTATTTCGAAAACAACAAGAGTATCAGAAATACTTCTACACTGGACTTAAGTATAAAATCAAATGAAAAAGACTTGTTTCGGGTAAAAACAAGCTTTAATTATTTTGATAGAAGTATCGGTATCCCAAACTATAATTTTAAAGGTGTCAATTATAATATTTATTCAGATATCAGTTATCTAAAAAATATTAAAAACCAAAGCTTAATCTTTGGTGCAAATTTAGTTTACGATAATTTTAAGGAGCAAAACACTACTGTTGTTGCGAGGGATTTCAATACTAAAACAGCAGGTTTATACTTCCAACATACCTGGGATGCTACCGAAAAGTTTAAACTCGAAAGTGGTATCAGAACAGACTTAACTCATTATTATAATCATTTTTACAATAAGACAGATTTTTTTGTGCTGCCAAGAATTTCTGCGTTGTATAAATTTGACGACCACTGGAGTTCAAGAATTGGCGGCGGACTGGGTTACAAAACACCAACATTGTTTACAGAACAGACCGAAACGTTTCAATACCAGAACTTATTGCCACTAGATAATGTTTCATCAGAAAAAAGTTATGGTGGCACGGCCGATGTAAATTATAAAACGAATGTTGGTGATGATTGGTTAATCAGCCTGAACCAAATGTTTTTCTACACCAGAATAACGAATTCAACGATACTAATGCAGGATGGCAATTTGAACTTTTATTCCACCAATACTGCTCAACCAGTTAATAGCCTGGGTTTTGAAAGCAATGCCAAAATTATTTTCAAACAAGATTTTAAACTTTTTGCCGGCTACACTTACACCAACGCTAAAGCAAAGTATCTTCCCGTAGTAACGGATATCCGTTTATTACCAAAAAACCGGTTAAACCTGGCACTATTATATGAAAAAGAAAGAAACTTCAAGTTAGGATTAGAGGGTTATTTTACCGACAGGCAATACCTTTACAATAATTTTCATACTCCGGCTTACTGGGAATTTGGCTTTATGGCCGAAAAGGTATTTGGCAAAATATCGGTTTTCATCAATGCAGAAAACTTTACCGACACCAGGCAGAGCAGATACAAAAGTGTTGTAAACGGATCGCATACCAACCCCACATTTGATGATATCTGGACGCATACGGAGGGAAGAACTTTCAATGCGGGAATAAAATTGAAGCTCTAAATGAGCAAGTTACATTTTAACTAAGGTTAAAATTAGCAAAACACATCTTTTAAACCTATCTTTGGCGTTCCGGATGCTTCCACTCCGGAAAAAAGAAAAGCTTTCCGGCAACGGAAAGCTTTTTCTTTTTTAAACTATTTGCTCTTAAATATCGAAACAGCCAATGGCGGCAAAGTAATATCAATCGAATATTTCTGGCCATTTGAACCCTCTTTATTCGGTATGATATCTCCACGGTTATTAATTCCACTACCATAATAAACGATATCGTCAGAATTAAAGATTTCTTTCCATTTTGTTTTAAAAGGTACACCTATCCTATAGTGTTCGCGTACAACAGGCGTCAGATTTAGCACGACAATTAAAGTATCTTTAGCTTTTGGTCCTTTCCTGATATAAATAAATACAGATTCATCGCTATTATCTGCATCAATCCACTCAAAACCTTCGTAACTGAAGTTAAAGTGATATAAAGCTGGTTCTTTCTTATATAAGAAATTTAAAGCTTTAACCGTTTCCTGCATACCTTTATGCGGCGCATACTGCAGTAAATGCCAATTTAAGGATTGTGTAAAATTCCACTCATTAGTGTCGCCAAATTCATTACCCATAAAAAGCAGCTTTGCCCCCGGGTGTGTATACATATAACCATACAATGCCCTCAGGTTTGCAAACTTTTGCCACTCATCGCCAGGCATTTTATAAATCATTGGCGATTTACCATGCACTACTTCATCATGCGAAAACGGCAACATAAAATTCTCGGTGAAAGCATAAGTCATACTAAAACTGAGTTGATTCTGATGATGCTTTCTCCCAAGTGTGTCTACCTTGAAGTATTTTAAAGTATCATTCATCCAGCCCATCATCCATTTCATGCCAAAGCCCAAACCACCGTTATGTACAGGATGTGTTACGCCATGGTACGTGCTGCTTTCTTCAGCAATGGTTTGAACGCCTTCATAATTACCATAAACGGCAACATTTAAATCCTGCAGAAACTGAATAGCGCCAAGATTTTCACTTCCACCATATTCGTTTGTTGCCGATTCGGCATCTTCTCTTGAAAAATTGAAGTATAACATCGAAGCTACAGCATCAACACGAAGGCCATCTGCATGATATTTATCTAACCAAAATAGCGCATTACTGATTAAAAATGAACGTACCTCGTTCCTGTCATAATTAAAGATATAGGATTTCCAATCGGGATGAAACCCTTTCCGCATATCCGCATGTTCATAAAGATGTGTTCCGTCAAACTCATATAAACCGTGCCTGTCGCCAGGAAAATGAGAAGGCACCCAATCAAGAATAACAGCAATATTAGCTTTATGCAGTTCTTCAATCAGGTACATTAAATCCTGTGGAGATCCGTAGCGGGAACTTGCACCAAAATAGCCTGTGATCTGATAACCCCAGCTTGGTGCAAAGGGAAATTCCATTACCGGCATTAATTCTACATGGGTAAAACCCATTTCCGTAACATAAGGCACCAATGCCTTTGCTACCTCCCGGCTATTCAAAGTCCTTTCCGGATTATCGGGATCACGATGCCATGAGCCTAAATGCAATTCATAAACCGAAATAGGTTGGTCGAGTGCATTAACTTTTGGTCTTTTAGCTAACCAGGTTTTATCTTTCCAGCTGTAGTCAGTATCCCAGATAATGCTTGCTGTTTGAGGGGGATGCTCCCACCGTATGGCATAAGGGTCGCCTTTTAAATGTGCTGATTCATCGAAACCCTTTACAAAATATTTGTAAACATCTCCTTTTTTGAGCCCGGGAATAAAGCCTTCCCAAATTCCAGATTTATCCCATCTTTTGTTTAGCTCATGTCCATTTGTATTCCAGCCATTAAAATCGCCAACAACAGAAACCCTTATAGCATTTGGCGCCCAAACCGAAAAATAAGCACCGGAAGTTTTTTCTACTGTTAACAAGTGTGAACCCATTTTCTCATATAAGCGAAAATGTTTGCCAACTAAAAACAAATCGATATCGTAATCGGTAAATAAGCTGTACGGCCATACCGGCAAAGTTTTATCTATTTCTGGTAATGCTGCTTTTGCTGTTTTTTTTACCGCAGGTTTAGCGGGTGCTTTTTTTGCTGCTGACATCGTTATTTTAGGTTAGATATTTTAAACCCCGAAAGCTAATTAAAGTTTTCGGGGTTGTATTGTTACAGACTAATAATCTGTATTTCAGAGAAGTTTTTATTGCATTTAAAGTGCAGGCAACCTTTATCATCGGTATAAAAGTCTGCTACGTCACGTCCATCAACAGAAATCTTACGCACCTGGAATTTTATGCCCAATACATTACAAGCATAGAATTCATAATTAGGCGTATATAATCCCTCAGTTACCTGGTTTATTTTCAATGTTGAAGCATCACCTTTCACCGTGAATTTTTTCTCCAGGTAAATATCCTGCTCATAAGCAAAGGTATCGCCATGGTCTTCATACATAAATGAATTTACCTCATAATCACTGCTGTAAATGTTCAGCATTACTTCTGTAATAGCCTTTTCATCAACATATTGCATTACAGGATATTCTGGAATTACCGACCCCGCCCTTACAAACATAGGCATACTGTCTATTTTTGCTTCTACCAGATGTTCACTTTCTCCTGCAAGAATCTCATTGGTCCAGAAATTATACCAGGTTCCTTTAGGGAGATAAACTTTTCTTGAAACCGCACCTTGTTCTAAAACAGGGCATATCAACAGTTTATCACCATAGCAAAATTCATCCTGACGGAAATGGTTGCTGATGTTTTCTTGTTCTAACATAACCAATGGCCTTAGAATCGGAAAGCCATAACGATGATGCTCCCAGAAAACGGAATATAGATAAGGCATTAAACGATACCTTAATTCGATAAACTTACGGTTAATATCTTCGAAAAAATCGCCAAAACTCCATGGCTCACGTTCGGCGGTATCGCCTGCTGAGTGTGCCCGCATAAATGGAGAAAAAGTACCTAACTGAATCCAGCGGGTGAATAATTCGCCATCAGGCTCTCCGCTAAATCCACCTATATCGGTACCACAAAAAGGTACACCTGAAACTGATAAACGCTGACATTGGATATTACCCATTTTTAAATGTTCCCAGCTGGCAAGGTTATCTCCTGTCCATACACTTGCATAACGCTGCATACCCGAGTAACCCGCTCTGGTGATGGTAAAGGGGCGTTTATTACGCATCAGTTTTTTCAGACCTTCGTAGGTAGAACGCACCATTTGCATACCATAAACGTTGTGTGCTTTACGGTGCGAGCCTCGGAAACCATCGTAGTTATGGCGTACATCATTGGGGAACGTTCCCGAACCAAAAACAGCCGGTTCGTTCATATCATTCCAGAAACCCGCAACGCCCATATCTACCAGCTCTTTGTATAAATTTCCCCACCATGTACGAACCTTTGGATTGGTAAAATCGGGAAACTGACAACGTCCAGGCCACACGTGCCCTTCCATATAATAATCATCGCTTCTGCGACAGAAAAATCTTTTTTCCTTTCCTTCTTTAAATACCCAGTAATCATCATCTACTTTTATCCCTGGGTCAATCATCACAACGGTTTTAAAACCATCGTCAGAAAGCTCTTTAATCATCCTTCTAGGATCGGGAAAGTATTTTTTATTCCAGGTAAAGCAACGGTAGCCATCCATATAATCGATATCTAGATAGATAGCATCACAAGGAATTTTACGCTCACGGAACTGTTTTGCAATATCTTTAACTTTCGATTCCGGATAATAACTCCAGCGGCATTGCTGATAACCTAATGTCCATTTTGGTGGCATTGGGTGCGTACCTGTTAAGCTAGCGTAGCGCTTAACAACATCCATCATATGCGGTCCATGGATGTAGTAGTATTGCAACTCACCACCATCTGACCAGAAACTGGTTTTACTTACATCTTCTGCACCAAAATCGAAGTATGATTTAAAGGTATTATCGAAAAAGATACCATATGCAGCCTGGTTATGCAAACCAATGTAAAAAGGGATTGTACGATACAAAGGATCCTGATTCCAACCAAAAGAATAAGCATCTGTATTCCAGTTCTGGAACCTGCGGCCTCTTAAATTGAAGTTTCCGGATTTATCGCCCAAACCGAAGAAATTCTCCTCAGGATGACATTTCTTAGTTGCAAAAATGTAGTAACCACCAAAATCTGTATTTTCTTCCCAATGCATGGAATTGGCATCATCAACCATTAACATGCCTGTTATATTATCAGAAAAAGAAATATGAAAATTGGCTTTTTCAATTTTACAGGTCACAGCATGCGTAGAAATGGTATAACTATCGTCATGCTCCTGCATTTTAAATACCGAAACTTTTTGATCAACCTCAGGTACGGCATAAGAAAAATCATCAAGAAAGACACCGTGAGGCGCTAGTCGCACACGAATAATATCGTCGCTTACCACTCGAACTTCTACTCTGGCATCACCATCGGAAAAATAAAACCGGTTACCTTCTTTTTTAACTTTTTTAACTGCACCTAAATATTGCTTAACAATCGGTTTTACTGATATATCAACAGGGTTATTTAAATGTTGTATTTCCTGTTCTTTTTCAATCAGCTCACTAGCCGGACTCGGCTTATCGTTTTGCTCTTCCATCCTAATAATTTCAAAATATTTAATTCGATTTCCTTAAAACAAGCTCGTTAAGAAAGTACTATAATACAAATATTTTATAAAAGGAATGGCACTATTTCATAAAAAAGCCCTCATTACTTTTCAACGTAATGAGGGCTAAATGTTAATTAATTTATTTTATGGATTAAAAGTAAAGGCTAAGTAGTAAATCGCCCCTGCTTCAGGATTTCCGTAAGATGTGAAATAATATTTATTTAAAATATTAGAACCGCCTAGTTTAATTGTAGATAAAACTGAAGGTATTCTTAAGCTAACCTGCGCATCAAGGGTACTATATGAAGGCACCTGTCCTGCAGCGAAAGAAGAATTCCAGTAAAATTCATCCTGCCAGCGATAAGAAACATTAAAACCAAAATTCTTGATTACTTCTTTATTACCAATACCCAGGTTATACCTGATTTTCGGTGTATTGAAATCATTGATATAGTTTGCAGGTAAATCGCCGATCTGGTTGTAAGAAACGTTTCCGCTCAAATTATACTTTCCGATTAGATAATCTAAACCCAGCGCAGCTCCATAAGAATTTACGGAACCTTCAGCATTTACCGGAACACCATATTTCACGAAACTGCCATTTACGTTTTGGTACACATTTACAGCGGTAATGAAATCTTTATATTGATTATAGTAACCATAAGCATCAACCAATAATTTCGGGCCTAACAAACCTTTATAACCAATTTCATACGATTTAACGCTTTCCGGACGTATACCGCGTGCATCGAAAGTATATTTTTGCAATAATGCAGGATTTGGTGCTCCTCCAATCACAGAAGCCAGATAAGCCCTGTAACTGCTTTCAGTATAACCTTTACTTGCTTCAGCGTTTAATCCGTATTTCGTTAAAAACTCTGGTAAACCACCTATCAATCGTTGAACACCACCACCTACAGAAAGATCTATATATTGGTTTTGTGTTGTTGGATTACGGTAACCAGTCTGGAATGAAAGACGAATGTTATTATTTTTTGCAACTGTGAATACACCGGTAACTCTTGGCGTAAAACGGCCCTCAAAATTGGTACTCTTATCGTAACGACCAGCAACGGTTAGCTTAAATATCTCTCCAAATTTCTTACCTGCCTGAGCAAAAGCGCCATATTCATTGATATCAATCTTTCTGTTTAGATCATCGAAAATTGTTCCGGCCGATCTTAACTGGTATTTTCTTGATGAGGCCCCAACCTGGAATTCGATAACATTATTAAAGGCATTGGTAAAATTGTACATACCTTCATAATGATACAGATTGGTTTTATCGTCAAATTTAGCGCCATAGATACCTTTACTTGGGTCGGTAGCGCTAATTGTTGTATTCATGATCTGCTCTTTGGCTGTGGCGAAAGCTGTCGACCCTGGCAGCGCCCGGTTAGCATCGGCAGTTGTCCTTGCTGCAGCCTGTGCGGCAGCATCACTGGCACCCTGAGCCCTTGCAGCAGAATAAGCGATGGTGTAAGTTGGAAACCATACAGATGCCGTCGGACTTGTTTTCTCATTGATATAACTTCCAAGGATAGAAGAAATATAAGAATCGCCTGAACGCTCCTGGGTAGTATAAGCCCTTAAGAAGAAATCCTGCCCTTTTAATTCCAATTTAAACTGACCGATTCTGAAATTACGCAAAGAATAACGGTCAGAACCAGTGTAAACAGAAGTACCTGTTCCCCAGTTAGCCTGGGCAATGGCCTGGATCGTTGGTGTAAAGTTATAGTAAAGTGCACCTGAAGTTTTCAACGACTTCGTATCATAGTCAACCAGATCAGCTTCGTTGTAACCTGTTCTGGAAACGGTTTGACTTGGTGTAGTATTTTTGTTTAAACTGTACATAACACCCAGATAAGGTAAAGCAGGTCTTAATGCGGCATAAGCCGGATTGGAATTTACGGTACTTACAATCTGAGGATAGGTTAATCCTGCACCAATAAAACTATTAAATGCCGCGAAACCTGCAGGAGACGAAGCCTGGAAAGCAGCCTGAACTGATCTTGCAGCTCCCAACAGGTTTGAATTTACCTCATCACCATAAACGTTTACGCCGTCATAACCCGGATCAGAGTTTCTGTCGCCAGGCTTTACGCTGTTGGCAACCCTATCAAAATTTGCAGTATTTGTACCATACCAGTCTTTCGCCTGAACAAAAGAGAAGGCAGCCTTAAATCCGAATTTATTATTCCATGCTTTTGCAACACGAACATCCAACTGGTTAAATGGCTGTACACTGCTATTATTATCGTTTACGTGGTTTACGCCTGTTTTATATTGAAAACTGGCTCCGGGATATTTAAAAGGATCTTTAGAAGTCATTAGTAAAGTACCGTTTATACCACCTGCACCGTATAATGCAGAGGCAGCACCAGGAAGCAACTCCACATTATCTACATCAAGTTCTGTAATACCAACGATATTTCCAACCGAGAAATTCAATCCAGGTGCCTGGTTATCCATGCCATCGATAAACTGATTAAAACGGGTATTTCCATTTGAGTTAAAACCACGGGTATTAATTGATTTGAATGTTAAACTCTGCATGCTGGTTTCAACACCTTTCATATTATTTAAGGCATCGTAAAAAGATGGCGCTGCTATCTCCTTAATCGAGGCGGCACTCATGCGTTCAATTGAAACCGGTGATTCGAGTATACGCTCAGGCGTTCTGGATGCAGAAACCACCACATCACCGCCCAATAAAGCCGCAGCCTCCATTTCAACGCTTAAACCCGTAGTATTTCCTGTTACCGATTGCTCAACAGTTGTATAGCCTACATAACTGCTCACCAAAGTAAAAGGTGCCTTCGCTGAAGTTGTAAAGCTGAATGCACCGCTGGCATTTGTAGCAGCACCGCCTGATTGACCTTTTACCGTAACGGTTACCCCAATCAGTGGCTCTTTGCTTTGCTTGTCTCTAACGGTACCGCTTACCGTTATATTTTGCGCATTTACCGTAAACCCGGTAAGGCAAACAAGTACAAACACACGGATGATTTGTGTAAAGATTTTGCTCATAAACGTTAATAAATTTGGTTAGTGTTTATTTAGTTACTTAAACTTAAATCCTTTTTTTGAATTATACAAATTATGTTAGCATAATAATTTCAATTGAAATTATTAATTTTGATTGAGATATTTTTGTCGTAATTTGCATATTGTCATCCGGCAAATAATTTATGTAATGTTGATTTCTAGCTAACCATTTATGAATAAACTTAAGGCTCTTTTCTGCATTTTAATCCCAATAACACTCGCATTTCTTTTCAATACAAAACTTGGTAGCACACCACCTTTGCTAAAATTCTTAAATCCATTTATGGGATTTTGGCAAAATGCCGAGAATAACCATTTTATGTTTAACCATAAAGCAAAAATTAAAGGTGCGATTGATAAGATTGAAATTGTTTTCGACGATAGAATGATTCCCCATATTTTTGCAAATAATGACCACGATCTTTATCTGGCACAGGGCTATGTTACGGCTATGCACCGTTTATGGCAAATGGACTTTCAAACCCGTTTTGCCGCCGGAAGAATCAGCGAAGTTGTTGGGGAAAAAGCTATTGAAGTTGACCGCTATCAGCGCAGGATGGGTATGGTTTATGGTGCAGAAAATTCTTTAAAAGGAATGATGGCCGATCCTAAAGCCAAAGAAATGATCCTGGCCTATACGGAAGGCATCAATGCCTATATCAAAACATTATCAAAGGCTAATTATCCGATAGAGTATAAAATCCTCGACTTTAAACCTGAGGATTGGTCACCCGTAAAATGCGCATTGCTGTTAAAACAGATGTCGGCTGTTCTGGCCATGGGTTCTGATGAATTTTACATGACTAATATCCTGAAAAAGTTCGGCCCCGAGGTTACAAAAGATCTTTTCCCAGATTACCCTTTCCGCGAAGACCCGATTATCCCGATAGGTACAAAATGGAACTTTTCGCCACTGGCTATCCCTAAAACACCTGAATCTTTTACAAAAGCGCAAACAGGTGAGGTAAAAACAAAAGAAAAAATTGAAGGGATCGGAAGTAATAACTGGGCATTATCAGGTGCTAAAACTGCTTCGGGTTATCCCATTTTAGCAAACGACCCACACCTGGATTTAACACTTCCATCTATCTGGTACCAGATTCAGTTACATGCGCCTGGTGTAAATACTTATGGCGTTTCACTTCCTGGTGCACCGGGGGTGATTATCGGCTTCAATGGTAAAATTGCCTGGGGCGTAACCAATGTTGCTGCCGATGTACTGGACTTTTACCAGATAAAGTTCAAAGACGATTCACATAAAGAATATTGGTATAATAATGCCTGGAAGCCTACGAAAACCAGGCTTGAAACCATAAAAATCCGCGGCGCTAAAGATGAAATAGATACGGTTTATTATACACATCATGGCCCCGTTGTTTATTTTCAAAAACCTAAATATGGCAGGGCAAACAATGTTCCTGTTGGCGATGCATTAAGATGGATTGCACATGATGAATCAAATGAACTGATGACTTTTTACTACCTGAACAGGGGTAAAAATTATGATGATTATAGAAAAGCACTAACTTTTTATACTGCGCCTGCTCAGAATTTCATCTTTGCAAGCATTGATAATGACATTGCCATTACCCCAAATGGTAAGTTTCCGCTCAAATGGAAAGACCAGGGTAAATTTATTCTGGATGGCACCGACCCTGCCTACGATTGGCAAGGCTGGATTCCTGCTGCTCAGAACCCAACAGTTAAGAATCCGCCAAGAGGTTTCGTAAGTTCTGCTAATCAATCCTCCACTGATACCACTTATCCTTATTACATTAACTGGGAGTTTTCGCCTTACGAACGTGGAAAGCGCATAAACGACAGACTTGCAGCAATGAATAAAGCTACGGCAGACAGTATCCGCCTGATGCAAACCGATAATTATAGCATTATGGCCCAAAATCTTTTACCAGCCCTGATGCCTTTGATTAACAGCGAACAGTTGAATGCAACACAGAAAGAAGCATTAAGCTATGTTTCCAAATGGGATAAGCGTTATGATGCCGATAAAATAGCCGCCAGTGTTTTCGAAATATGGACCAAGCGATTAAGTTTTGATATCTGGAACGATGAATTTGAAGTTGAAGGCATCCCGATGCGTTATCCTTCAAGAGACAGAACAGTGGAAATGATCTTAAAACAACCTAATGCCAAATGGTTTGATAACATTAAAACGCCTGCAAAAGAAACCCTGGCCGATCTGGTTAACGAAGCGTTTAAATATAGCTGCGATAGTTTAGAACGTAGATTCGGCCCCATAAACAAAGACTGGAACTGGGCAAATGTTAAACAAACCAATGTTCCTCACCTTGCAAAAATACCGGGCTTCGGTTCAAAGGTATTACTTATCGGTGGCGCCAAAAGTACAATTAATGCCATTAGTGAAAGTAACGGCCCATCTTGGCGAATGGTTATAGAACTTGGTAAAACACCTAAAGGCCATGGGGTATATCCTGGTGGTCAATCAGGAAACCCGGGCAGTAAGTTTTACGACAACATGGTTGATACCTGGGCCAATGGCAAACTTTACGATTTGTTCTATATGCAATCGCCTGATGATAAATCTGGGCAAATAATCTCTCGTTTAAAAATCTCTAAATAGCTAAAAATGGTTTTCATCGTCATATTAATAATTTGTTTTCTTTTACAGATGGTAGCCCCATGGTGGGTAATTATCGTTATTTCGTTTGCAACTTGTGGCATCATTGGCAAAACGGGTAAAATAGCCTTTTGGCAATCATTTTTAGCGATATTCCTTTTATGGATTGGCTATGCATTATTCAAGAGCCTTCCAAACGACAATGTATTGGCTTCACGCGTAGCGGTAATGACAGGTGTAAAAATATGGTGGATTTTATTAGTGATTACCGGATTATTAAGTGGTCTTGTGGCTGGAATAAGCGGCTATTGTGGTTATCATTTCCGCAAAGCGATGCTGGTAAAAAAAACTGACGAAAAAATAGCATAAGCCTTTGTACTTTTGCCCTTGTGAATTTTACCCCCGAAAAAATCTTTTCCATTCAGCATCCTGAAGAATTTGAAGCGATTGCTTTAGCTGTGTTCAGGCATCAGGCAGAAAACTGTGCGGTTTATGCGGAATACATGCGTCATTTGCGCATTGTTCCCCAGCAGGTAAAAAGTATAGAAAAGATTCCATTTTTGCCCATTAGCTTTTTCAAAACACATCGTGTGCTAAGTAATACCAAGCCGGTGGAAATAACTTTCAGCAGCTCTGGAACTACAGGAATGGTGCAGAGTAGCCACCTGGTAACTGATGTAAAGCTTTATGAGCAGAGCTACCTTCAGGCTTTCGATCAGTTTTATGGAAATATCGAAGATTATTGCTTTTTAGCCTTGCTCCCATCCTACCAGCAACGGGCTGGTTCTTCGTTAATTTACATGGTTAACGACTTGATCGCAAAAAGCAAACATGCTGAAAGCGGTTATTTTCTATATAACCATGATGAACTTTATGAAACCCTAAACAATTTAAAATCACGTAAACAGAAAACCGTTCTGATTGGTGTAACTTATGCACTGCTCGATTTTATTGAAACCTATCAGCTTAATTTCCCTGATTTAATTGTAATGGAAACCGGCGGCATGAAGGGAAAGCGTAAGGAAATGGTTCGGGAAGAATTACACGAACAGTTAACGAAAGGTTTTGGCATTAATGCTATCCATAGTGAATATGGCATGACCGAACTTTTATCGCAGGCCTACTCTTTAGGCGAAGGGATTTTCAATTGCCCTAACTGGATGAAAGTGTTAATCCGCGATACAAACGACCCTTTAACCCTAATCGACAAGGGCCGAACAGGAGGCATAAACGTTATCGATCTGGCAAATATTAATTCCTGTGCTTTCATTGCTACGCAAGATTTAGGCCGAATAAATCCTGATGGCAGTTTTGAAGTTTTAGGCCGTTTTGATAATGCCGATCTCAGGGGTTGCAATTTATTAGTGCAATAAAAAAAGCGTCAACAAATCGACGCTTTTCCTTAATAATATTATTACTTTCCAGTTATTCAGCTATCAAAAGGAAATAGTTTTTCTTCCCTTTTTGAACTACAATAAAGCGATCATTAATCAGATTTTCTGTATTAAACACCTGATTGATATCTGCGATCTTTTCTTTGTTCACCGAAACACCCCCGCCTTGTATCAACTTCTTGGTTTCGCCCTTTGAAGGAAAAACAGCAGTTTTCTCCGCCAATAAAGTTGCGGCATCTATACCGAGTGCCAATTCAGTTTTCGAAACTTTAAACTGAGGAATGCCCTCAAACATCTCCAAAACCTGATTTTCAGATAAGCTCTTTAAAAACTCCAGCGAACCATTGCCAAACAAGAATTCCGATGTTTTAATTGCTGTTTCCAAAGCTTCAGCAGAGTGGGTTTTCACGGTTATATCTTCTGCTAATGCTTTTTGCAACACCCTTAAGTGTGGTGCGGCATCGTGCTCCAATTCCAGTGCTTCAATTTCCGATTGCGTTTTCAAAGTGAAAATTCTGATCCACTTTTTAACATCATCATCAGAAGCATTTAACCAGAACTGGTAAAATTTGTATGGCGAAGTTTTTTCAGCATCAAGCCAGATGGCACCACTTTCCGTTTTACCAAACTTGGTCCCATCGGCCTTTTTTATTAACTGTGTGGTAATTGCATAAGCTGTTCCACTATCTTTTCTTCTGATTAACTCTGTTCCGGTAACGATATTTCCCCATTGGTCTGAGCCACCCATCTGCACCACGCAATTGTGGTTTTTCCACAGGTAGTAAAAATCAAAACCCTGAACCAATTGGTAACAGAATTCTGTAAAAGACATTCCGGTATCGCCTTCCAAACGTTTTTTAACGCTATCCTTCGCCATCATGTAGTTTACTGTAATGTGCTTACCAACATCGCGGATAAAATCCAAAAAGTTCATGCTTTTAAACCAATCCGCATTATTAACCATTACTGCGCCATTGCCAGCATCTTCAAATTTCAAGAATTTAGCAAGCTGGCGTTTCATTCCTGCAAGGTTATGTTCTACCATTTCAGGTGTTTGCAGGTTACGTTCGTCAGATTTTCCCGAAGGGTCGCCCACCATACCTGTTGCACCACCTACCAGAGCGAAAGGCTTATGGCCGGCATTCTGAAAGTGAATCAGCGTCATGATTTGCGTTAAATGCCCAACATGCAACGAATCTGCGGTAGGGTCAAAACCGATATAGCCAGAAGTCATACCTTCATTTAACTTTTCTTCAGTATTCGGCATAATATCGTGCAACATGCCTCTCCAACGTAACTCTTCTACAAAATTTGTCATGGTATAAAATTAATTGCGCAAAGATAGTTTTTTGCGCCTAAAGCTGAAAGCAGAAATAAGCATACTAAAATTGTTGCCCATTATTGAATTGTTATCCGGAGGTTAAGAAAATCAGGCTAAATAAATCAATCCGTTTTAAAAACTATATTTACAGAATGAATTTCCTTTCCCATTACTATTTCGACCGGTTAAATACTGATGCCAATATCGTAATGGGTATTGTACTGCCTGATTTGGTAAAAAATGCGTCAAAGGAATCAAACCTGTATCCACAGAAAAATGAATTCTTATTTAAAGGCAATACTGATGAAGAGGCCTTACTTGCAGGCTGGAAGAAACACTTAGCCGTTGACTTACTTTTTCACTCTTCAGAATTCTTTTTAGAAAAAACGACTGCATTAAAACATTTAATCGTTCCTGTAGTCGAAAATACGCATGTAAGACCCTCATTTCTGGCACATATTGGCCTTGAGCTTTTGTTAGACCATTTATTAATTGAACATAACCTGGTTCAGGTTAATCAGTTTTACGATAGTCTAAATGCGGTAAATAAAGATTCCCTTAGCGATTTTCTGGCGCACTGTAATTTTAAAAGCCCTGAAGTATTTTTCAGGTTCCTCGAACAATTTATCAGTAGTAAATATCTATTGAGCTATCAGAAACTTGAAAACGTCAGCTATGCCTTAAACCGTATTTGCATGCGTTTATGGCCTGAAACATTGAATGAACAGCAACTGGCGGAGCTTACCTATCAGCTTGGATTATTTAAAGAAATACTTGAAAAGGATTTCATGACCATCTTCAATCAAATAGATGCTCAACTTACCTGACCATTATTTCGGGCCTATTTAAGTTTTAGCGGTCCATCGGTTTTCTTTGTTTGAATATTTGAAGCTAAAATTACGGCACCCAAAGCCAGGGAAAGAAATATACCTTCGGCAATCAAACCACGACGGTTCTTCTTAACACCCTTAACAATATTGTATAAGGCAATAAAACCTAAACTACCCAGTTCTATGGCTTTTTGCGATTTGAAAGGAACGCTTCCCTTTCTGGTAAAAGCAGCTGTCATGAGGCTATCAACCATACTCAGGTTTCGGGAAACAGATTTTTTAATCTTACCTTTTCCATAGTGAATTCCCACTGCACTTCCCGCAGCCTTTAATCCCTCCAGCAATAACTCATCCTTAATATTTTTTCTCGTAGCAGTACTTCTCATAAGCGGTCTTTTCTATTTTCAACATCGTAAAAACAGATAAGGTTTTATAAAAATCAAATTCAGGATAAGTCGGCAATCAGAAAGGACTAAAGCTAAGCGTTAATTAGCGATGAAGCTTTTCGGCGAGCACCAAAATCTGTTTCAATTTCATATCCTTAGCATTTAAATCTTTTTCCAAATCGTTAATAGGATTTATCTTGTTCCCCTGGAAATTTGAAACAATAGCATTTATCAATGATTGATTAACAGAAGTTTTTTCTTCGGAGAGATAAAAGGAAGTAATCAAAGCATTAATATTGAAGAGTAAAACCTGCCTGACATAAAATCTATCCAGGCCCATACGATGGCTAAACGGTTCCTTTTTAGCGAGGGCCAAAGCTTCAGCTAAATCCGATAGCGTTAGGTTTGCATTCTTTCTGGCAAGCCTTTCTGCATTTTCATTAGTAAAGCCGGCAGGTTTGCACACGGCTGTTAAATATATCTCACTGGCAGTTAATGCCTGCTGCATTTTAGCGTTTAACTGGTAACTATCCCAAATGGGAAAAAGGTAGGAAGCCACTACCGCAATTAAACACCCGATAATGGTATACAGTACCCTTTCATGGACAATCATGTCGAAATGGCCATGATAAACCGAAAGCGTAAGAATAACTGCCAGGGTAATAAAAACTACGCTCAAGCCATAATACAATCGGTTAAAAGCAAAAAAACCTAGAAGAAAAATTACTGAAACACTTAATAAAACTGTGGGGCTTTTAACCAGATAAACCAGAAGTAAGCCAGTAATTATCCCCACCATACTACCGCTAATACGTTCTAAATTCCTTTTCCAGGTGATGGTAAATTTAGGCCTTGCCACCACTACTATCGTTAAGAATAACCAATAACTATACCTGCTTAAATCGAGTTTCAGAATCAGAAAGAAGCCAAACAGAAAACAAATGGCCAGCCGCAACGAAAACCTGAATACCGGAGAGCTAAATGTGAGATGTTCCCAAATTTTAGTGCTGTTTTTGCTTAAAAAATCCTGGTATTCAATTTCATTTCCAAGCAAGCGCTTACTGTTATGCTGAGGTAATTCATTATTACGAAGCATATCCAGGAGCTTACTCACGGCCTTTGTATTTGTAAAAAAAGCTTCAATGATTTCCTGCTGAGCGGGATTAAGCTTTTCTGAATCATTTTTTAAATTATCCATAAGTAGTTGATACGGATAAGATGAATCTTTCACTTTACCTGCCTTTCCCATACGCATTTCTCCAGCGAGGGTTTCGAGTTCCTTTGCGAGGAAATCGACAATAGCTTTCATGCGTGGTAAGAATCCTGTTCCTTCTAAAACTTTTCGCACCGCAGCGTAATCATAATGCACTGCATTTAGTTGCTCATATAAATCAATTAATAGCAAAGCCCTGCCTAGCAAAACCTGCCCTTTTCTATGTTCTGGGTGCATGGCCAGCTTATCTGTAAGCAGCAGATTTCTAATCAGTTCATGCTTGGTGTTTACCTTATGATGAAGTTTAATAATTTCTGCCTGTGAATCGTCGAAATAGGTTTCAGGGTCGTAATTCTTAGCCTTTGCTTTAAGAAACAAGGCACTGCTCATTAAGCATTCGAAAACTGCATGATGAAGCGAACGGAAAGGAAAAATCCAGATTTGCAATAGCGTAATCAAATAATACCATATACCCCCAACCAGCATATAGGTACTAAAAAGTAAAGGGTGCTTCGGCTGCAATCCCATCACAAAGCAGCATACAATGATTGCCATCGTTCCAATCAGTGCCATCCGGTTGCCATAGGCAGCAAACATCGAAAATATAAAAGCTGAAACGACCATTACTCCTGCCATCAGGTAAAAGCTTTTGAGGGAAAAAGAAATGGTTAGCGTAATTAAGAAGAATGTTAGCAGGCTGTAAATCGCCGTTTTAAACTTATTTAAACGATTATCAGGGAAATCTGTGAGGCTTAATAATAGTGCACCCACGCCAATACCAGAGCCCATTTCAGGCTTCCCTAAAAAAAAGAAAAGCAAAATCGGTAAAACGATGGCCAGCGTATTGCGTAAAGCATCAGAAAAATATTCGCCTAAAAAGAAATAAACGATAGAAGAGAAAAAAGACTTTTGGTTATACGACACGTTCTTAGCCCAACAATGAAGCGACAAAAGTACGTTTTAAATACCTCCAGAAAGCTTTTCTGGCTATAAAAATGCCCGACAACCAAATACCATTTCATTAACGGGTACAATTATCATCAATAATAGAAGGAAACTAGGATAGAATTGACTTGTGGAAATTTGCAAATGCAGCAAAGCAATAAATTATGTTAAAAACAACATTTTTATCTAAGTTTGTTCCATGTCGCTATTTGCAGTAAAAGAAGAAATGGATGCCCTCGTGGCCGAATTAAACCAGCACAACTACAATTATTACGTGCTGGCAATGCCAACCATTGGCGATTTTGAATTTGATAAAAAACTTAAGCATCTTGCCGATCTGGAAACTGCAAATCCTCAGTTTGCAGATCCGAATTCTCCAACACAGCGGGTTGGCGGCGACATCACCAAAAACTTCGTAACCGTTCAGCATAAATACCCAATGCTCTCCTTGGGCAACACCTATAATGAGCAGGATTTACGCGATTTTGATGAACGCATCAGAAAGGCTATAGGCGATAATTTCGAATATGTTTGTGAGTTAAAGTTTGATGGCCTGTCCATCAGCCTTACTTATGAAAATGGTAAACTTTTAAGAGCAGTTACCCGTGGTGATGGTTCAAAAGGTGATGATGTGACCAATAACGTAAAAACCATTCATACCATCCCACATCAGCTAAAAACCAGCAATGCACCGGAGCACTTTGAAATACGTGGCGAAATTTTCATGCACAAAGCGGCTTTTTTAAGACTGAACGCCGCCCGGGAGGAGCTTGGCGAAATTCCTTATGCAAATCCAAGAAATTTTGCTTCCGGAACTATAAAAATGCAGGATAGTAAAGAGGTAGCCAAGCGCCCGCTTGATGGTTTCATCTACTTTCTTTATACCGACAAAAATGAATTTAAAACACATTGGGAAAGTTTGAATGCAGTTAAAGACTGGGGCTTTCACGTTTGTGAACACAATCGCCTGGTTAAAAACATCGATGATGTACTGGAATTCATCCACCACTGGGAAAATGAACGTTTCAAATTGAGTTACGATATCGATGGTATTGTAATCAAGGTAAACAGCTATGCACAACAACAGGAACTTGGCTTTACGGCAAAATCTCCACGTTGGGCAATTTCCTATAAATATAAAGCAGCTGAAGTAGAAACCATACTTGAAAAAGTAACTTATCAGGTTGGGCGCACAGGAGCGGTAACACCGGTTGCGAATTTAAAACCTGTCTTGCTCGCAGGCACGACGGTTAAAAGGGCAACACTCCATAATGCAAACGAAATAGAAAGATTGGATTTGCATGAAGGAGATACTGTTTTTGTTGAAAAAGGTGGCGAGATCATTCCAAAAATCATTAAGGTAAATCTCGACAAACGATTAGCTGATGCTAAGAAAGTCCACTACCTTCATAATTGTCCTGAATGTGGTACCGAGCTGATTAGAAAGGAAGGAGAAGCTGTCCACTACTGTCCTAATGATGAAGGCTGTCCACCGCAGATTGTAGGTAAAATACAGCATTTTATCGGACGTAAAGCGATGAACATTGATGGGCTTGGTGATGAAACAATTGAAACTTTTTTCAAAAGAGGCTTGATTAACCACATCAGCGATTTGTATACACTCTATCAGAAATCTGAGGAGTTAAAAGCTATCGATCGGTTCGGTGAACGTTCTATCGAGAACATGCTATCAGGCATCGAAAAATCAAAAGAAATGCCTTTCGAGAAGGTTCTTTTTGGCTTAGGCATCCGCTACGTTGGCGAAACGGTGGCTAAGAAACTGGCGGCAGGTGTTAAAAACATCGACAACCTGGCTAAAGCAAACCTGGAAGAATTAACCGCAATTGACGAAATTGGGCAACGCATTGCAGAAAGCATTGTTGAATATTTCGGAAAAACTGAGCACTTAACACAAATAGAATTATTAAAATCCGCCGGATTGCGCTTTGAAATTGAAGAAAAGGTAATAACGCTTGACAGTGATACACTTATTGGAAAAACATTCGTAATTTCGGGCGTTTTTGAGAACTATAGCAGAGATGAGTTAAAAGACTTAATCGAAGCAAATGGGGGCAAAATTTTAAGTGGTATTTCGGGCAAGTTAAACTACCTGGTTGCCGGCGATAACATGGGCCCCTCAAAACTCGAAAAAGCAAACAAGCTAAATATTCCAATCATCAGCGATGCTGAATTATTGGAAATGATAAAATAAATGAACGAGCGATTGATGTAACTAATAATGGAATATTAAACATTCAATCATTTACTCATTCAAAATTCAATAATTATTAATAAAAATGAACAAATTTCAGGGTACAGGTGTGGCTTTAGTTACACCTTTTAACACAGATGGAACAGTTGATTATAATGGTTTAAAAAACCTGATTAATCATCTGGTAGATGGAGGGATAGATTACCTCGTTTCTTTAGGCACAACCGGCGAAACCGCTACAATGACTAAGGAAGAGAAGAAGAAGGTGTGGGCCTATACTGCTGAAATCAATAATAACAGATTACCATTGGTTGCCGGAATTGGCGGAAACAATACTTTAGCTGTTGCCGAAGACATTAAAGCTTTTGACGCTACTGGCTATAGCGCAATCCTTTCGGTTAGTCCATATTACAACAAACCAACCCAGGAGGGTATTTACCAGCATTACAAACGCCTTGCTGAAGTCTCTCCTTTAGATTTGATTTTATACAATGTTCCTGGGCGTACAATGAGTAACATGAGCCCGGAAACTACTTGCAGACTGGCGCACGATTTTAAAAACATCATTGCCACTAAAGAAGCTTCAGGAAGTTTTGATCAATTTAACCAGATTATGCGTGATAAGCCTGAAAATTTCCTTTTAATCTCAGGCGATGATCCAATTACCTTACCTATGGTTGCTTTAGGTGCTTCAGGCATCATTTCAGTAATCGCTAATGCCCTACCAAAACAATTCTCCGAAATGGTAAACCTATGTCTTGCAGGAGATTTCAAGGCTGCTTTACCTGCTCACTTGAGCCTCGTTGAATTTACGCGATTAGCTTTTGCCGAGGGTAATCCTGCTGGCGTTAAAGCTGCACTTAAGCATTTGAATATTTGTGGTGATACCGTTAGGTTACCATTAATAAAAGCCTCAACGCAACTGGAAAGCTTAATTGTAAAAGAAATAGAAAAATTAAGTGTTACAGCTTAATTAATTGCAAATAAAGAAGCGCCCTGATTGAAATCATGGGCGCTTTTTTGTTATTATAGGTTGATGTAAAATAATAAAAAGAAAGGATGCCCCTAAAGGCAACCCCTCTTCACCGCTAAGTATTTTAATAACCCGGGTTTTGGGTTAGTTTAGGGTTGTTCTTAATTTCAGGTGTTGGTATCGGGAATAACAGGTTTTTAGCCTGTAAAGGTTGATTAACACTTTTATTAATGTGCCCAACAAAATTGTCAAAGCTGTTTGTGCTTTCATTGTATGCTTTGCGTAAACGGAGCATATCAAACCATAAGATACCTTCGTAACATAGCTCGTGCCAGCGCTCTTTCCAAACAGCCTCTTCAAATTGCGTTTGGCCTAAACCAGCTAAATCTGCAAGCTGGGCTCTTTTTCTGATCGCATTTACTGCAGCATAGGCAGCCGCATTCGGTGTACCATCAGCTCTGTTTTGTGCTTCAGCATAAATTAGCAAAGTTTCTGCATAACGTATTTGTGGAATATTCAAGTCACTTCTGCTTGTACCTTCAACACCCAATGTACCATTTGCTACTAAATCGAAATGTTTGAAAATATAAGGCTTACCACGGTTAATCAATGGAAGTTTGAAACCATCAGTATAATAATCCGTAAAGAAATAACCATCGCGATTTTTTGCTCTTAAATCTCCTGCTTCGTATGAAGCATAAAAATCGGCAGTTGGAATAGAAGTACCAATTCCATCGATTTTCGAAACCAAAGGCTGGTGTAATGGCAAATAGATAGACTGAAGCGGATTACCTGAACCTGCAGCGTCATTATACTGAATACCAAACAAATGCTCTGTTTTATTATCATTTTTAGCATCATGAATGGCTGCATAATTAGCAAAAAGCCCCAGACTTGATGGATTTGCCGTTGCATAATCGATCACCTCTTTCGATTTATCGGCAGCAAGTTTATAGTATGCAGCACCTTTATTTAAAGGCTGACCAGCCATAGTAAGGTACACTTTTGCCAGTTGTGTTTTTATTGCGGCAGTTGAAACCCTTCCGCTCGCATCCATATATGGAAGGCCCGCTGCCTCTGCCAAGATTAAATCATCCACAATCTGCTTATAAACCTGTTCCTGGGTTGATCTCGCAGGCGAGAAATTCGGATCACTCGGACTGCTGATTGGTTTAACGATCAACGGAACATCACCCCATAAACGAACAAGGTAAAAATAGGCCCATGCCCTTAGAAAAGATGCTTCACCCAGAATTCTTTTCTTTTGCGCACCATCCATCGGATTAATTCCTGGAACTTTATCCAGAACAAGGTTTGCCTGGGCAATTACCTTGTAAAAACCATTCCAGTTCTGGTTAACATGAAGGTTTGAACCATCATAAATAAGGGAATATAAATTGTTTAAATCAGAGTTCTGAGCCGTTTCAGTAATCTGCATACCGGTAGGTGCATCATACATCTGCCAGTTGTTCGAAAATATACCTGCACCACCGCCAATAAACCTGATTTCTGCATAAACAGCAGCGATACCGGCTTCAGCATGCTCTGGTAGCGTATAAAAGCTCGAGGGAGATAAGTTTGTCGGATCTGTATCATCCAAAAACTTTTTACATCCGGAATTACTCATTACTGCCCCACTTAGCAGCAGTAACAAAAAGATATTTTTTATATTGATTTTCATTTTAATAATCTTATCGGTTAATACTATTTATAATCCAATGTTTAAGCCCAGAAGGAAAGTAGTTGGTTTTGGATAATCAAAAAATGTTTGTCCCTGAGCAAATACATTTCCGTAGGTGGTTACTTCCGGATCATTTCCCGTATATTTTGTAGCCAGGAAGAAATTCTGAACCGAAGCATAAATTTTAAGCCTGTTTAAACGTAATTTTTGAGCAACGGCAGAATTAAAGGTATAACCCAATAAAATGTTTTTTCCACGGATAAACGAACCATCCTCAAGCCAGTGTGTATCAACATTGGTTACGTAACCAGCAGCCTGATCACGAATTGCCGCAATTGGTGTGTTTTGGTTTTGAGGAGTCCATGCATTCAAAACACTTGCAAAGCTGTTTGCCTGCACTTGTCTGTCTTCGCCTGAGTGATGGGTCATGTTTAAAACATCATTACCATAAGAATACTGTAACTCAACAACTAAATCCAGGTTTTTATACCGGAAAGAGTTAGACAATGAACCCCAGCCTTTTGGTGTTCCATTACCGATAATCTGACGGTCGGCATCAGTTATTGCTTTATCACCATTTACATCAAGATATTTGATATCTCCCGGTAAAAGTGTTTTACCTCCACGGTAACTTACATATTTGGCCGCTTCAGCACGTTCCGCTTCACTCCAGGTACCAAGACGAACAAGGCCCCAGAAAGAACCAACTGGCTCACCTACACGGATAATACCCGTTTGATTGGTGAAATTTGGATTACCCACACCGAAAATATCATCAGGGGTAGCTAACGATAAAACTTTATTTTTGTTTAACGAAATATTGAAGCTTGTTTTCCAGGTAAAATCTTCACTTTGAATATTGACAGTGTTAATACCAAGGTTTAAGCCTTTATTCTCCATTGAACCAACGTTTTTACGGATTACGGCGTAACCTGTAGATCTTGGAACAGGAGCATCCAAAAGCATGTCAGTTGTTTTTCTGTAATAAAGATCGGCTTCTAAATTGATGCGGTTATTGAATAAGCCTAGTTCCAAACCACCATCGTATTGTGCTGTTTTTTCCCAAACCAAATCAGGGTTGGCAAGTCTGCCGATACCGATACCGGTTACTTTACTATCATTAATAATAGCCGAGTTGTTTACTAAGGTAGCCAATGATTGATAAGCCGGAAGTTCTGAATTTCCACTTAAGCCATAACTTGTACGTAGTTTTAAATTAGAAATGGTTTTATTTCCTTTAAGGAAATCTTCATTTGATACATTCCATGCAACTGCAGCGGAAGGGAAGAACGCGTATTTGTGATTCTCACCAAACTTAGATGAACCATCTGCCCTTCCTGTAACGGTTACCAGGTATTTATCTTTGAAAGCATAATTTATACGGCCAAAATAAGAGTTAAAGGCCGAACGGCTTCTGCTTGAGCCAACACTGATCGATTTACTTCCCGAACCCAGGTTGTTATCGCCATAAAAATCTGTTACAAAATTTTCTGCATGGCTGGTATTGCTGAAAAAGTTGCTGGCTTGCCACGAAATACCTAATAAGGCATTAATGGAATGAGATTCTGCAAAACGCTTGTTATACGTTAAATAATTTTCTATCGACCAGAATGTTTCCCTGTCATTAGTAATGTTAGCCGTTCCATTTTGTCCATCTGATATACCATACAACAACTTTGCATTATATTCATTAATGTTCCTGCTTACCACGTTAGATCCCAACTGGGTACGGAATTCTAAATCTTTAGAAAAGCTAATGGTACTGTATAAACTTCCAAGCATGGTCTGGGTAATAATACCATATTTCTGATCAGTCAGGATGTGAACAGGATTGGAGCCACCTTCAGCCCATGGAATGAGTTTATTATCGCCCCACTTGCCATCAGGCATTTTAATAGGTAAAAACGGGAATGCTTCAGTAATCATACGAACTGAATTCAACCCGCCTGTACCCTGGTCTACAATATTCTCATCCTGGTTATTATAACTTAAATTACCACCAACCTTTAACCATGGTTTAATTTTACTATCAAAATTAAATCTTGCAGAGTAGCGTTTCAGGTATGAGTTTTTCAACAATCCTTCATCGTCACGGTATCCTGCAAAAACCCCGTAAGTGTTGTTCTCATTACCACCGGTAAAACCCAACTGGTGGTTTTGTGATAACTTATTTTGTGTTGATTCTTTTAACCAATCAGTATTATACAAAGGATTACCATTGCTATCAAAAAGCGTTGGTATTGCTGCCCTGGCCGCTTTAGGTACTGGCGTTGAAGCATAGTTTCCAGCTGCCCAGCCTACCGGGTCGTAAACCTTAATATTATCGTAAGCTAAATCCTGTACTTTAACATATTCGTACGCATCAAGCATTTTAACATGGTGGGCTGCCAAGGTATTTACAGAGAAATCTGCATCATATGTAATACGCTGTGCATTCGCTGTTCCTTTCTTTGTTGTAATTAAGATAACCCCATTTGCACCTCTAGCACCATATATTGCTGTAGATGACGCATCTTTTAACACTTCCACCGAAGCGATATCGCTTGGATTAATATAGTCAATCGCGTTACTGTTCTGTGTTTGTGAACCTACCGGCAAGGCAACTCCATCAACAACGAAAAGTGGGTTATTACTGGTATTAATTGAACTAAAACCACGAATACGGATATTGGTTTGTCCGCCTGGCCTACCAGAGTTGGTATTCACCTGAACACCCGAGACTCTTCCTGCAAGCGCCTGATTTAGTGAAGCTGCAGGACGTTCCTGAAGTTCGCTGGCTTTTACTACCCCAACTGAACCGGTTAAATCTGTTTTCTTTACTGTTCCATAACCAATTACCACAACATCATCCAGTTTACTGGCTTCAGCAGGAACAATACTCACACTTAAATTTGTTTGTGTACCCACCGCTACATCTTTATTCTGGTAGCCCACAAAAGAAAAACGTAATATATCTTTTTGGCTGGCCTCTATGGTGAACTTACCGGAAGCATCTGTTACTGCCGATTTACCCGTTGAGAGGTTTTTAACACCAACACCGGGCATTGGCTGGCTCTTTTCATCGAGTACCGTTCCGGTAATCACTTCTTTGCTTTTAATGACATTTAGAGGAAGCTTTTCTCCTGGTAAATAAGGCATTTCTTTGCCTCCCGGAGTCATTGAAAAAGCAGGACTATGGAGCAAAAAAAGCGCAGCAAGCCCTGAAATCTTGAGTAGATTCATTTTCATTAGGATTAGGTTTAGTAAATGGTTAGTTAAAAATTATATATTAATTAATTGTGATTCATAAAACGTTTTAGTAAAAGATTAAATAAATTGAAATTTTGGTTGTTTAATTAAAAAAGCTGATTTAAAGGGGCAATACAGACAAAGTATATAGGAAATAGAAAGACACGAGTATGTCTTGATAATGTAGCTAAAGAAAATACTGAATTGTATAATCCTGGGATGCATATTTTTAGTTGGTTAGAGATAAAACGATTTATCTACTCAATTATAGGCAATTATCTTTTCATTGTCAACATATATTTTAAAAAATATTCACAATAAAGTATTATTAAAAATACAGCATGATTAATAATACATATGTTAAATAATTTGTTAAATTTTTATTTTTATAAAGATGGTTTAAAAAAAATAATTATGCACTCAGTTAGCTCCAAGCGCAACATTCCAGTTCAATTCATTGACAATTAACTGAAAATATAAAATTTTAAAAAATGATAATTGGTTTAGCCTATACCCTTCTCAAAGATATTGGCCCTCATGATAAAATTACCGTAAAATCACTTCCATAGTCATATATATGCAGAAGCATTCAACGAGTAAGTAGGATAAGCAAAAAAGAAGATACAAGGGAGGCCGGACGCTGTGGTATCACCATCAGATGAATAGTGCATATTCATCGCAGGATTATGAATAAATCGAAAACAAAAACCCGAACCTAGTTCATTTATTTATACAATGATAAATAAATGATTTGCTGTAGAATCAGATTGTTTGGATGATTATAAATTCTTGACACAAAAAAAGCCTTCACTATTGTGAAAGCTTTTTCAATAAATATTTTTAATCGTTTAGGCTTTGTTTTTGGTATCCTGAACCTCTAAACGAATTGCCTGCGCTAAATTTTTTAAATCTTGCATTCCTTTACGTACGCGGGTACCTGCTGCGCTGTTTCCTTTGTTATAAAACTTGTCTGCGTCAGCTTCCAAAGCTGCAACTAAACTTTTAACTTCTTCGAATTTTTTCATTTTTAAATGCTCCTATAAATTTTTAGGTTTTTAGTTTTTATTAAGTAACTCTAATTTAAAGGGTTTAGCCAAAAAAAAAAATTTTTAACAAGACAAAAAACAGCCTCCAGTGGCCTATTTTTCCACATTAATGCTGTTTATAAACATTTAGCACTAACAAAATACAATCAAACACCTGAAAATCAAATAAATACAAATAAAACAAAATAAAAAAGCCCTCTAATACACATTAGAGGGCTATCAAAATATATTTTCGACCTATGCTGTCGCGAATTGGTTTTCTTTATAATATCCGCTTTCCAATTTCTCTGACACTTCACTAAAGGCATCTAAAGTACGTTGTACATCTTCTAAAGTATGAACAGCAGTTGGAATTAAACGTAACTCGATCATACCTTTTGGAATAACAGGATACACTACAATAGAGCAGAATATGCTATAGTTTTCGCGTAAATCGAATGTAATTGCAGTTGCATCACTTAATTCACCTTTAAGAAAAACAGGGGTAACAACTGAATTGGTTACACCTAAATCGAAACCACGCTCGCGTAAACCTTTTTGTAAGGTTGTAGCAATTTCCCATAATTTATCTTTCAATTCAGGTTTGCTTCTTAGTAATTCCAGACGTTTCAATAAACCGATTACCATAGGCATAGGAAGTGCTTTGGCGAATGTTTGTGAACGCATGTTATACCTTAAGAAATTGGTGATTTCCTCTGTTGAAGCAACGAATGCACCAATACCCGCCATCGATTTGGCAAAAGTTCCGAAATAAACATCAATTCCATCAATGCAATCCTGTGCTTCGTGTGTACCAGCACCAGTTTTACCCATCGTACCAAAGCCATGGGCATCATCAACTAAAATACGGAATTCGAAATCTTTTTTAAGATCAACGATTTCTTTTAGTTTTCCTTGTGCACCACTCATTCCAAAAACACCTTCAGTAATTAAAAGAATACCACCTCCAGATTCTTTAGTCAGTTTGGTAGCACGCTCTAATTGCTTTCTTGCACTATCGATATCATTATGTTGATAAACAAATCTTTTACCCATATGCAAACGAAGGCCATCGATAATACATGCATGAGATTCTGCATCATAAACGATAACATCATTCCGATCTACCAGGGTATCAATGATCGAAACCATCCCCTGATAACCGTAGTTTAATAAGAAAGCATCGGGTTTACCTACAAATGCTGCTAATTCCTGCTCCAGCTGCTCATGGTAATTTGAGTTTCCGCTCATCATTCTGGCACCCATTGGGTAAGCCATACCAAACTGAGCTGCCGCTTCTTCATCAGCCTTTCTCACCTCCGGGTGATTAGCTAAACCTAAATAATTATTTAAACTCCAAACCAGGTGCTCTTTTCCTTTAAATTGCATGTGTGGTGCAATTTCCCCTTCTAATTTTGGAAATGAGAAATACCCATGAGACCATTTCTGGTGTTGCCCAAGAGGCCCCATGTGTTTTGCTATTTTATCAAATATATCCAATGTATTATGTTTTTATATTGTACTGAAATTGTGGCGAATTTACGGTTTATCCTGCTTAAAATCAACTGGATTAGTCCAGCCGAAGTCAATTAACTGATTTTAACACTCCAATTTAATGCCAAAAAAGCCCCCGGTTTAAAATCGGGGGCTTTTTAGTCATATTGAGCTTATATTAGTCAACGTTATCGTGTAAAAAAGAATTGTTCGGTCTGATCTCCGTTCCGCCATCCTGATCATTGCTTAATGTAAAGCGGCTCACCTGCGATTCTGACGAATGCTGAACTTGCTGCAATTGCATTTGCTTACGCTTATAAGCTGGTTCGTTCTCCAGTTCCTGCAAACCATTTGTAGTACGAAGTTTCATGCTTAAATCTTTTAAACGCATAATACGTTCTCTTGATTTTTTCAATTGCTCTTCAACCGATTCGTCGCTTTGATTATCATCTAAGCCAACTACAGGTAACTCTGGCTCTGGTTCAGGCATTGCAGGAATCTCGGCAACAGGTGTTTCGAAAACAAATTCGGTTTCAGCAAGCTTGATTTCAAACTCAAAGCCCGTTTCTGCCGGTGCTTCTGCCTGAGGTTCTTCCTCAAGTAAAGTGTGACGAACGATATCATTTTCAGGCTCCTGGTATTTTGGAGCTTCTGCTTTATTAAACATGCCACCAAACAAATCTGCCTGAGGCGCTTCTTCTTTAGCTTTTAAAACTGGCTCAGGTGATGGAGCAGCCTTAGGTTGTATAAAAGAATTTACAGGCTCAACCGGACGAACCAAAGGTGCTTCCTCAGGTGTAAGCAATGATATTTTCTTTTTGTTTTTCTCTTCTATTACGCGTTCTTCCGAAGTCTGGAAACCAGTTGCAATGATGGTTACCGATAACTTATCATTCAGTGTTTCATCAGTACAGTTACCCCAGATTAAATCAGCAGATAAACCAGCTTTTTCCTGAATGTAATCGGTAATGATTGAAACCTCATCCATGGTTACCTCACGCAAGCCAGAGCTGATATTCAACAAGATGTAACGGGCACCTTCTATTTCACTATCTTTTAATAGTGGAGAAGCCAAAGCACCTTCCACAGCCTGTAAAGCACGTTCTTCGCCTTCAGCTGCAAAGCTACCCATGATGGCAACACCACTATCTTTCATTACAGTGCGCACATCTTTAAAATCGACGTTGATATAGCCTGGTACAGTGATGATTTCGGCGATTCCTTTTGCAGCAGTAGTTAAAATATCATCTGCCTGACCAAAAGCAGAACCTAAAGTTAGGTTACCAAAGATTTCACGGAGCCTGTCATTAGAAATAACCAGATAAGAATCTACATATTTCTTTAATTCCTCCATTCCTTCATCGGCCTGCAACCTGCGTCGCTTACCTTCAAAAGAAAATGGTGTGGTAATGATGGCTACAGTTAGAATATCAAGTTCTTTGGCAGCTTTGGCAATAATCGGACTTGCACCAGTACCTGTGCCACCACCCATTCCGGCAGTAATAAACAGCATCTTAGTGGTACTGCCCAGCATGGCTTTAATATCATCGATATTTTCTATGGCTGAGTTTTTTCCAACCTCAGGAATAGAACCAGCACCCATTCCTTCAGTTAAACTAGCACCTAATTGTACCTTGTTAGGTATAGGGCTAGATTCCAAAGCCTGGGCATCTGTATTACAAATAATAAAATCCACACCAGTAATACCCGACAGGTACATATGGTTCACCGCGTTGCCGCCACCGCCACCAACACCAATTACTTTGATGATTGATGACTTATCTTTTAACATTTCGAACTGCATAATCTTATGAATCAGTTGTTTAAAAATTCTTAAATTCTGTTCATTACCAAATGTAATATTAACACTTTTTCAACACACGTTTTCCACAACTGTTCATAATGTGGAAAACTCCTGTTTTGTTGAAAAAAACCTATCCTCTTAAGTAATCTTCATCACTAACATCCATATCATCCTGAATGAAAGTTCTTGTTTTTGCAAGCAATTTATCGAATAAACCTGGTCCGCGTTTTTCCTTTTCCTTAGCCGTTTTAGGTTTCTCAACAAACACCCCTGGCTGCTTCATTTCTTCAATTAATTCTTCGGCTTTTTGAATTCCTTTAATCAATAAACCAACGCTGGTTGCATACATCGGGCTTTTCAGGTCATCATAAATGGTCTTCGGCATATCTTCATATTTCGACAGATGCTCGTTTGGATAACCAATACGACAATCTAAACCTGTTACATACTCAACCGCCTGGCTCAAATGCTTAAGCAATGCACCACCACCGGTGATCACAATACCACCAATTAGCTTTTTCTCATATCCCGAAGCCTTGATTTCATAGTAAACATGCTCGATGATTTCTTCCATACGGGCCTGAATTACATAGGCAAGATTTTTAACCGAAATTTCTTTTGGTTCCCTGCCGCGTAATCCTGGCACACAGATAATCTCGTTCTCTTTATTCTCCTCGGCCAAAGCAGAACCAAAACGTGTTTTTAGTAATTCAGCCTGGTTACGCATTACAGAACATCCCTCTCTGATATCTTCGGTAACACTGTTACCTCCAAAAGGAATAACAGCTGTATGACGGATAATGCCCTCATGGAAAATAGCAATATCAGTTGTACCACCACCAATATCTACCAGTGCAATACCAGCTTCCTTTTCTTCATCGCTCAACACCGATTCAGAAGAAGCTAAAGGCTCCAGGATTAAATCCTGTGTTTGAAGCCCTGCATTGTTTACACATTTAATAATGTTTTTCACAGCCGTTACCTGCCCAGAAATGATATGGAAATTCGCTTCTAAACGAACACCTGCCATTCCAATCGGATCTTTAATACCCGGCTCATTATCAATGGTAAATTCCTGCGGTAAAACATGGATAATTTCTTCGCCCGGAGGCATCACCAGTTTAAACATATCATCGATAAGCTTATCGATGTCTTTTTTACCGATTTCGTTATTTAATTCCCTTCTGGTTAAAATACCACGGTGCTGCAAACTTTTGATATGCTGACCTGCGATACCAACATTCACTACCTGTATTTCTACATTGGATTGCCCGCTGGCAATTTCTACGGCCTGTGCGATACCCTGGACAGTTTTCTGAATGTTAGAAACCACACCACGGGTTACACCTGCAGATTCAGCTTTACCTATTCCTAAGACCTCTATTTTACCATGCTGTGTTCTGCGACCTACAATAACACAAATTTTTGTAGTACCAATATCCAGGCCTACTACAATTGGAGACTGACTAGTAAATTTTGCCTTGTCCATATTCGTTAATTTTGTTGAGTTATATATTCTGTTTTTCTAGGGACTTATTTATTCTTCTTCTCCGGGGCTTTCTTCTGGCTTGCTTCCGGTTTAGCTGTCTTTGCCGTTGCCATCTTTTCAGCAAAACTTTTCTCTTTCTTCACCTCTGTTTTTTTATCTGCCGGTTTGGCTGTTTCCTTCTTCACTTCAGTAGCTTTAGGCTGTTCCTTTTTCACCTCCGCTTTTTTTACTTCGGTTTTTAAAGGCTCCGCTTTAGGTTTTTCTTTAACTACAGTTGCTTTGGGCTTGGCAGCGATAACCGGCTTTTCTTCCTTGTGTTCCACAACCTTTTCCTTTTTCACCTCACCGCTCTTCACTGCGTCAGCAATCACATCGCGAATAAGCGAATCAGAAACTTTCCTGGTGATATTTATACTATCAGCACTGGAAAGTACTTTCGGTCTCTTCGCTATTAGTGAAGAATCTCTTTTCTCGCAAACAATCTGATTGGTATATTTAATATTAATTGTCCTGTAAGTTTCCCAGCCCACCTGAGGCATTGCCTTTTTATAAAAAATTAACAGGTTTTTCATTTTCTTATCCAGCGAGTCGGCACTTCCAAGAATGATCCTTTGGTTTCCTACCCGCGGAATAAGTGTGATATCATTTTTACCATCTACAATAATCTGTTCAATCTGGTTATCCCACAGCGTATCTTTTTTAATGTATTGGGCGGTTTTGTATAAATCGCGTGCCATTTGCGTACGCAGCGTATCCACACGCACACCAAAACCTTCCTGAATATTGCCTGTTGCAACAAGTACATTGGCCGTAAAGTTTGGCGATATTGGCATTTTCAATCCATCGTTATCAATATAAAAATCCTGACCTGTAAGATTCAGAATTCTCAATATCGGCTGGCGTTGTTTAATCTCAATCCTAAGTACACCATCCATATCTGCATATACCTTGGCAAAACCGATATAAGGATTAGATCTTAATTTTTGTTCAATCTGATGGATATTAATCCGCTCGAGATTTCTACCGACCAAAACACCCTGATCTTCCCTCAAAATCTGATCAACCTCTTCCCTTTCGATAAAATTATCGGCACCGGGAATCAGTATTTTCACTTCGGTACATTTAACAGTTTGCTTTTTAACGTTGATAAAACTTAAAAGCACCACCACACCTGCAAGGCTAATCAGCCACGCAAATCCGGTAAGTATAGCGCTCCAGTTTATTCGTTTAAGCATTGTTCAAAATATTTTTTAATGGTTCAATCAATGTATCAATATCTCCTGCCCCAACCGTTAAAATCAGTTCAGGTTTTGTTTGTTTAACGTAGTCTAATACGTCGTTTTTAGCCATTATTTTCTTATCAGCCAATGTTATCTTATCTAAAAGATACTGGGCATTTATACCTTCAATAGGCAATTCCCTGGCCGGATAAATATCAAGTAAAATCAGTTCGTCTGCGCTTGCGAGTACTTTTGCAAATTCATCTGCAAAATCTCTGGTCCTGCTAAACAAATGTGGTTGAAAAACAACCGTTAATTTCCGATCAGGATATAATTGCCTTACCGCGTTAAAACAAGCTTTTAACTCCTCCGGGTGATGTGCATAATCATCGATATATACCTGCTGATCCGAATTAACAATATATTCAAACCTGCGTTTGACCCCTTTGAAATTAGCAACAGCTTGCTTTATCTTTTCCGGATCAATACCCAGTTGTAAAGCAATAGCTATTGCTACAGTCGTATTTTCAACATTATGCTTACCAGGCAGCATCAGTGTTAAATTACTGATGGTATGGTTTCCATCCTGGTAATCGAACACAAATTTCGACTCCTCTACCCTAATGTTTTCAGCCCTGGCGCTGGCAGTGGTGCTGGCAGCGTAACTCATGCTGTTTTCAATGGGCAAACCTTCATGCGCATAAATATGTCCCCCTTCTTTAAGCTGAGCTGCAAACAAATGAAAAGATTCTTCCAGATGGCTTTTGTCGCCATAAATATCAAGGTGATCGGCATCCATTGAAGTAATCACTGCAACATCAGGGTGTAAAGTCAAAAAGGACCTGTCGTATTCATCCGCCTCCACCACTACAACGTTATTATTACCAAACAGCACATTACTATTATAATTACTGGTAATGCCGCCTAAAAATGCGGTACAATCGTATCCTGTGTCTTTCAAAATATGCGCAACAATAGACGAAGTGGTTGTTTTGCCATGTGTGCCGGCAATAGCAATACAAAACATTCCCTTACTAATGATACCCAGGACTTGTGAGCGTTTTTTAAGATCGAAACCTTTGTCTTTAAAATGGTTAAGAATTTTTGAATCCTTCGGGATTGCCGGTGTATACACCACCAGCGTATCATCGTGGTTATCCAGAAAAGCACAAGGTAATGCGGAAGCCTCATCGAGGTAAGAAATTAAAATACCTTCCTGTTCGAGCGCTTCAGTAAGCTTGGTACGGGTTTTATCATAACCACAAACCACCTGACCACGTTTAGCAAAATAACGGGCAAGCGCACTCATACCGATACCTCCGATACCAACGAAATACACCCTGTTTATTTTACTTAGTTCCATTTTATTAAGCTTAAGCTTCCTTTATAGGTTTTATTTTTTCTTTAAACTGCTTCGGTTTTTTCCGCTTTTCTCTTTTATTTTTTAATCAATTTCAATACTTCAGCCGCAATGATCTCATCTGCTTTCGGCAAAGCCATTTTTGCTATGTTTTCTGATAAGGCCTGGCTGTAGGCTTTATCATTTAATAACCTTAATGCCTCACTTACCAGGGTATCTTCAGCTGAGCTATCATTTATCAACACAGCGGCATTATTCTTAACCAATGCCATTGCATTTTTGGTTTGGTGATCTTCTGCCACATTTGGCGAAGGCACCAGGATTACCGGTTTTTGGATGAGACAAAGCTCAGCGATGGTTCCGGCACCTGCCCTGCTGATGATAACATCTGCTGCTGCGTAAGCCAGATCCATTTTATTCAAAAACTCCAGTATGCGCACGTTTGGATGATAATCCAAACCAAGCCTTTCTACTATGCCCTTGTAATAAAACTTCCCCGTTTGCCAGATAACCTGTACATCCTGTTTGATAATTTCAGGCAAATGCTTCTCAATACTTTTATTTAATGTTCCGGCACCTAAACTTCCTCCGGTAACTAAAATTGTTTTTTTCTGCGGATCGAGTTTTAAAAGCTCGGCACCCGAAAAATGTTTTCCTTTAATATCGACCACCTCCTGACGCACCGGATTTCCGGTTTTCAGGATCTTCGCTGCAGGAAAAAACTGCTGCATATCATCAAAAGCCACGCAGATTTTTGATGCTTTTTTGCCTAACCATTTATTGGTTATCCCGGCATAAGAATTCTGTTCCTGAATCAGGTAAGGAATTCCCTTTAAAGAGGCAGCATACAATAAGGGTCCAGAAGCATAGCCACCAACCCCAACAACCGCATCCGGTTTAAATTCCTTAATTAATTGTGTTGCTGCCCGAACGCTGCCAAGCACTTTAAATGGCAAGGCAAGATTTTTTACAATCGAACCCCGTTGAATACCACTAATATTTAAGCCCACAATTTTATATCCGGCTGCCGGAACTTTTTCCATCTCCATGCGGCCAATTGCACCCACAAACAATATTTCACAGGCAGGCACTATACGTTTCAATGCATTGGCAATGGCAACGGCGGGAAATATATGCCCGCCTGTGCCACCTCCTGATATGATAATTTTTGGGGAATTATTCATTTTTATATTAATTATTGAATTTCGCTTCTTTACCGTCTTTGCGAAACACGAAGCAATCTCTTTTATCTTAAACCATCTTCAACAGATTGCTTCGTCATTCTTCCTCGCAATGACGACCAACCGTTATCCAAATGCCGGAATCTCTCCAACAATTACTTTATTACTCACTTTCGATTTATCACCAGTAGCTTTACCTGCTACATTTTCTTCCACATCGCGGCTTACGCTCAAAATAATACCAAAAGCCACACTGGTAAAAATCATCGAAGTACCACCCATACTCACCAATGGTAGTGGCACCCCGGTAACCGGACCTAAACCAACTGCCACGGCCATGTTCGCAAATGCCTGTATGGTTAAACTAAAGCTCAGACCGGCTGCAAGCAGTGCGCCGAATGCCTTAGGTGCCCGTGTTACAATTTTTATACATCGGTATAAAAGTACCAGGTAAAGCAACATAATTACCATTCCCCCGAACGTTCCCCATTCTTCAATAATAATGGCGAAAATAAAATCCGAATAAGGATGCGGAAGGAAATTGCGTTGTGTACTGTTACCTGGTCCTTTACCGAATACACCGCCAGTAGCCAGAGCAATTTTGGCCTGGTCTGCCTGGAAAGTTTTATCAGAATGCTGCATCTCCGGATGCAGAAAAGACTTAATCCTTGATGCGTAAGTAGCTCTCCTTGGTCCCAGAAAAACCACTAGTAATAATAGAACCGCTCCACCGACACACACCAGCGATATCTGTTTAATACTTATCCGTCCGATGATTAAAAGCAAAATGCTTACACCAAAGAGCATCAATGCTGTAGATAAATTCGCTAATGCAATTAATACGAATACCACACAAACAGAGCCCATGATCGGGATAAAAGATTCTTTTACATCTTTAATATTTTCCTGCTTTTTGGTCAGCATTCTGGCAAGGAATGTAATCAGTGCCAGTTTGGCCAAATCGGAAGTTTGAAAGGTTAAGCCAATAACCGGAATTTTTACCCAACGTGATGCATCATTTACATTTGCCCCGAAAATAAGCGTATAGAGTAATAATGGTATCGTAACAATCATCAGAATCTTAGAAATACCGGCATAATAACGGTAATCCAGCAAATGCGAAATGTAAATCATACCGATACCGAGCAAAACAAAAATCAGATGCTTGGTTAGCAATAATTTTTCTACAGCTTCACCTTTTTTATATGCAAGCGTTCCCGTGGCACTGTAAACAGCCATTACAGAAATAAGCGAAAGCAGGATGATGATTAACCATATCCACCTGTCGCCTTTTGTTTTATTAAGTAGTGCTTCAAGCATATAAAAACCTCCTTCTATAATTCTTTTACCGCTGCTTTAAACTGGTTGCCACGGTCTTCATAATTTTTAAACAAATCGAAACTTGCACATGCCGGAGAAAGCAAAACACTATCTCCCCTTTTAGCTAAATGAAAAGCAATCTGCGTAGCTTCTTCTGCCGAAAATGTATTCACAATCACATCTACATCTTCTTCAAAAGCATCGTGTATGCGTTTATTATCCTTTCCTAAACACACAATTGCCTTTACCTTACTTTTCACTAAGTCTTTCAGCATACCATAATCGTTGCCTTTATCAACCCCGCCCATAATTAACACGACATCTGTTGTCATGCTCTCGAGTGCATACCAGGTAGAATTAACATTCGTCGCTTTGCTATCATTGATAAAATCAATTCCCGAAATTTTAGCAACATGTTCCAGTCGGTGCTCAATATTTTTGAAATTGCCCATACTCTCACGAATGGAATCATTTCTTAACTCTAAAACCTTTGCCACGATTCCCGAAGCCATAGAGTTGTAAATGTTGTGCTTGCCTTGTAAGGCTAATTCTGAAATTGACATGGTTAATTCTTTATTTGGTTCAGTAAGGATGTGTATTGTATTATTGTCTAAATAAGCACCTGTTTCAACCTTTTTAATTATTGAAAAGGGATAGGTTTTAGCCAATGGTTTTACACCATTTAAGGCCTTTAAGGTTTCTTCATCATCGGCACAATAGATAAAAGCATCATTGGCTGTCTGATTTTGAATGATGCGCATTTTTGATGCTGCATAATTCTCCATTTTATAATCATACCTATCTAAATGATCAGGTGTAATGTTTAGCAATACTGCGATATCGGCTTTGAACTGAAACATATCATCAAGCATAAAGCTTGAAATTTCCAGCACATACCAGTCAAAGGATTCTTCGGCAACCTGGGCGGCAAAACTATGCCCAATGTTTCCGGCGAGGCCCACATTTATTCCGGCATTTTTTAAAAGATGATAAGTAAGCAAACTGGTTGTCGATTTCCCATTTGAACCGGTAATACAAATCATCTTAGCAGCTGTATAACGCCCTGCAAATTCAATCTCGGAAATCACAGGAATACCTTGTGCTACCAGTTTTTTAATAATCGGAGCGGATGGGGGAATTCCCGGGCTCTTAATTACTTCTGAAGCATTTAAAATTAAAGCCTCTGTATGTTTTTCCGATTCAAAAGGAACCCCTAGCTTTTCGAGTGCTGATTTATATTTATCAGTTATTACACCGAAATCAGATACAAATACATCAAATCCTTTTTGCTTCGCGAGCTTTGCTGCACCAACACCGCTTTCTCCCGCACCCAAAATCACAACACGGCCTTGCCCTGCCATAACTGACGGAGAAGTACTATTTGTTGTATTGTGATTAGTGCTCATTATTTTTACTTTATTATCTTTTTACTTACGCTTTATTCTACCTTAATTTCAACGTTACAATGGTCATGATAGCCAGTAAGATTCCAATAATCCAGAAACGGGTAACGATCTTAGCTTCATGGTAACCTTTCTTCTGGTAATGGTGATGCAAGGGTGCCATAAGCAAAATCCGCCTGCCTTCGCCAAACCTTTTCTTACTGTATTTAAAGTATGATACCTGCATGATCACCGAAACAAGCTCGATCAAGAAAATACCACATAGTATAGGAATCAATAATTCTTTACGGATCATGATAGCAAATGATGCGATGATACCGCCGATGGCTAAACTTCCTGTATCACCCATAAAAACCTGAGCCGGATAAGAGTTATACCATAAGAAGCCTACACAGGCACCAACAAATGCACCCGCAAAAATCATCAGCTCCCCCGAATTCGGGATATACATAATGTTCAGGTAATCGGCGAAGCCTACGTTACCCGAAACATAAGCCAGTATGCCGAGGGTTGTACCAATTACAGCGGAGGTACCTGTAGCAAGCCCATCTATACCATCGGTAATATTGGCACCATTCGATACTGCCGTAATGATGAAAACGGTGAAAGCAAGAAAAACCAGAAATGCATATTTTTCATAACCTTTACCTAAAAACTTAAGCACCTTCGCATAATCAAACTCATTGTTTTTATAGAAAGGGATATTCGTTTTAGTTGATTTTACATCCTGTGTATAATAAAATGTTTCACCTTTCTGGCGCAAAACCATTGGTGCGGCATTTGTGGTTTTAACATTATCCTGAACAGTTTGTCTAACCAGGATATTTGGGTTATAATACATCGTCCAGCCGACAATTATACCTAAACCTACCTGTCCAACAACTTTAAACCTTCCCGCTAAACCTTCTTTATTTTTTTTGAAAACTTTAATATAATCATCAAGAAAACCAATTGCGCCCATCCAGATGGTGGTTACGATCATCAGGATTACATACACATTGGTGATGTTCGCAAAAAGGATGGTCGGAATTAAAATACCAAGCAATATAATGATACCACCCATGGTTGGTGTACCTTGCTTTTGCATCTGGCCTTCAAGCCCCAAATTCCTTACGGTTTCACCTACCTGTTTTTTATGAAGGTAATCGATCAGCCTGCGACCGTAAACCGTGGTAATGATTAACGACAAGATAATTGATACCGAAGCCCGGAAAGTAATATACTGAAACAACCTTAATCCAGGAATGTCGTAGTGCTTATGCAGGTATTCGAATAATAAATATAACATTAGCTGCGAGGGTTTAATTGTTCAAGCAAAATTTCTTTATCGTCAAAATGATTTCGTACACCATTAATTTCCTGGTATTTCTCATGTCCTTTTCCTGCAACAAGGATAATATCCCCGCTTTTTGCAAGATGACAAGCTGTTTTTATCGCTTCTTTTCTATCAAGGATGGATAATGTTTTACGCTTATTTGTAGGCGAAACACCTTCCTCCATTTCATTGATAATGGTTTGCGGATCTTCCGTACGTGGATTGTCAGAAGTCAGGATTACCTTATCACTCCAATCGCAGGCAACCTGTGCCATTACCGGACGTTTGGTTTTATCCCTGTCGCCACCACAACCAATCACCGTAATTACCTGCTCCGTTCCTTTTCTTATATTGGCTATCGTACTCAAAACATTTTGTACAGCATCGGGCGTATGTGCATAATCTACAATACCGATAATTTTATCCGGAGAGGTGATGTAATCGAAACGTCCCTCAGCCCCTGTTAAGCGGCTTAGCAGCGTTAGTACTTTCAGTTTATCCTGCTCCAGCAAAATCGCCGTACCGTAAACAGCCAGTAAATTATAGGCATTGAATGACCCTACCAGCTTGAAGTAAACATCTTCATTATCGATATCAAGGTGTAAACCGCTAAACTGGTTCTCAATAATCTTCGCTTTAAAATCAGCAAGCTGTTTTAAAGCATATGTTTTCTTATGGGCCTTGGTATTTTGCAGCATCACCATGCCATTCTTATCATCGGTATTGGTCAGTGCAAAAGCCGATTTAGGTAAACCATCGAAGAATGCTTTTTTAGCTTTCAGGTAACTGTCGAAAGTTTTGTGAAAATCAAGATGATCGTGTGTAATGTTTGAAAAAACACCTCCTGCAAAAGTTAAACCCTCAATCCTATGTTGAGAAACCGCATGAGAGCTCACCTCCATAAAACAGTAATCGCAACCTGCATTAACCATATCGCGAAGCAAAGCGTTCAAAACAATCGGGTTAGGGGTGGTATGTGTTGCCGCGACCACCACATCGTTAATGTAGTTCTCAACAGTCGACAATAAGCCGGTTTTGTAGCCTAAATCCCTGAAAAGTTTATATAGAATGGTGGCAATGGTTGTTTTACCATTTGTTCCGGTAATACCAACTAGTTTTAAATCAGCAGAGGGATTTCCGTAGAAATTACCAGCCATTATACCCAGTGCTACAGAAGAATTTTCGACCTTAACATAGGTAACATCGTAATCACTAATTTCTGGCAGGTTTTCACAAACAATTACTTTCGCCCCTCGCACTATAGTTTGTTCAATAAACAGGTGGCCATCGGCCACTGTACCTACCACAGCGAAGAAAATATCATTATCGGCTACTTTACGCGAATCGAAATTCAGGGCATTAATCTCCCTGTCGGTTCTGCCAACCAGCTCCTTTATCGTAACGCCGTATAGTAAATCCTGTAATTGCATATATTTTATTTTTGAATGATTGAATGCACTAAAAATTGTCAGTCTATCATTCCATCATCTCAATTAGTCTAACTGTATATCTATTTGCAAACCCTTGCCAACCTTTGTTCCGGCCTGCACAGATTGCCTGATTACCTTGCCTGAACCACTTACCCTGATCTTAAGTCCTGCATTTCCCAAAAGGTAAAGCGCATCTTTTAGCCCCATTCCTTCAACATTTGGCATTACCCCTTTTCGTTCATTATTTTCCTGAAAAATTGTTCCTGCGCTGGTATCTATCGTATTGTAATATTCTGACTTTGAAGCGAACAGCGGTTTAAAGCCAAAAGCTTTGTAAACTTTTTGTGTCGCTTTGCTTTGACCAGCTTTTGTAGGTGGATTACCCGTATTGCCAACTAATGTTGTAGGCACATCATTGTACATCTGCATGTCGCTCGCATAGATCCTGTCGGCGATTTCCCTGAATACCGGACCAGAAACCAATGCACCATAATAACCACCCTTAGGATCGTTGATTACCACGATCATGGAGTATTTAGGCTTCTCTGCAGGAAAATACCCTACAAAAGATGCCTGGTATTGTTTCTTTGCCTTGTAACCTTTGTTTGCATCAGCAACCTGGGCTGTACCCGTTTTACCCGCTATTTTATATAATCGATTATATACATAGGTTTTACCACTACCCTCAGTTACCACGCCTTCGAGCATTTTTTTAATCTTGCTCAAGGTCACATCAGAACAAATCTGATCGTTAATTACCCTGGCCTTAAACTGCTCTATCGGATTACCTAATCTTCTGATCTCCTTCACAAAAATGGGTGCAACATATTTCCCGTTATTGGCAACAGCATTGTAAAAAGACAACATCTTAAGCGGCGTTAACTGCATTTCATAACCATAAGCCATTTGTGGCAAAGTCATGTTTTTATTCCAGCTACGGTTCGTTTTAGGGCTTTTGATTACCGGTGTTGCCTCTCCAGGGATCTGAAGTTCGAGTTTTTGGTTCAGGTGCCAATCGTACAAATGATCGGTAAACTTCGACGGATTCTCTTTATAATTTGAATTTACCAGGTAGGCAATCGCCGCGTTAGAAGACTCCTCAAAAGCTCTTTTCACCGTAACCGTACCGATACTTCCATGTGAATCGGTAATTAATTTTCCAGGAATCTGGTAAGTACCCGTCCCAACCATCGTATTGGTATCCACTAGTTTATCTTCCAGTAAAGCCATATAAGAAGCCAACTTAAAGGTTGAACCCGGATCCTGGTTACCTGCAATAGCATAGTTAAATTGCTCTTTATAAACACCCTCTTCTACTTTCGAGAAATTTGCTACAGCCCTGATTTCGCCAGTCGCCACCTCCATCACAATTACAGTTCCATGGTCGGCGCTGTAATTTTTAAGTTGTTTTTCCAGTGCACTTTGCGCCAGATCCTGCATATTGATATCAATGGTAGAAATAATATCGGCGCCATCTCTCGGTGCAACTTCCTCCTCATCATTTACAGGCACATAAACACCACCTGCAATACGCTGCATTAAACGTTTACCACTTTCTCCATTAATATACTCTGTATATGCACCTTCTAAACCGACACCATTTTTAACATTTGCATTTTTATAGCCGATGGTACGGGCAGCAAGCGCCTGGAATGGCAAAATCCGCTTGTTCTGCTGAACCGCGATTAAGCCACCACTGAATTTACCGATGTTATATAAAGGGAAAGTTCTTACAGTTTTCAAATCCGTGTAACTCACCCTGCGGCGAATTAATAAGTACCTTGCACTATCCTGACGGCCCTTACGAAGAATTCTTGAATAGTCTTTTGCCGATTTATCGCCAAAAAGACCTGCCAGCTTCATACCAAGGGAATCAACCTTTTCATTAAAGATTTTATCATCTGCAATACCACCAGCAAACATATCCATATGCAGTTCATACTCCGGCACCGAGGTTGCCAGCAAACTACCATCATTGGAATATATATTACCACGTGTAGCCTCAACAGCCATATACCGGGTAGAAAGACTATCAGCCATAGCTTTCCATTTATGCCCCTGTATAAACTGCACCTGACCAAGGCGTAAAAATACCGCCAAAGCAAAAAGCACAATTAAGCCAAATGCCAGATATACACGAAGCAATATGTTTGCTCTAATATTCATCGCTTTTAACAATTATTTTTTTTGGTGGTTCAACTAATTCCTTTATCCCAAGCGTATCAACCTTTTTAGCCACTTCTGTTAGTTTACTCTTAAACATCAGATCAGCTTTCAACGATTTATACTCCCAGCGTAGCTCCTTAACTTCTTTATTCAGTTTATCGATACGACGCACATTGTTCACTGCAAAATGACTGTTCGCAATGTATATCATACCCAAAAGCGCTAAAAAGCACAAAAACGGCAATGCATCCGTAGCCGCTTCTTTTGATATCACTCCTTCAGTAAAAAACTTTCCGATAAAAGTATCACTGAACTTTTTCTCGTCTTCAGGCCTTACCTTTTCCGTTTTTACCTTCAATTCAGGTTCCGGTCCCAACTCCTCTTCTTCTCTAAACCTGTTCATATCTTTTCAGCTATTCTTAGTTTTGCACTACGAGCCCTGTTGTTCCGGGCAATCTCTTCTTCAGTGGCAACAATGGCCTTACGGGTAATTACATGAAAAGGCTTTTGCTGGTTACCAAAAAAATCCTTTTCTACTTCACCCTGAAATTTACCTTTAGCCATGAAATTCTTTACCGGCCTGTCTTCCAGCGAATGGTAAGACATCACCACCAAACGACCACCGGGTTTCAAAACATCTGCCGCTTGCTGTAAAAAATCTTCAAGCACCTTAATCTCTGCATTTACCTCAATACGAAGCGCCTGAAAAACCTGTGCTAAATATTTATTTTCTTTTCCTTTCGGGATATATTCTGCAACTGCAGTTTTAAAACTGTTGATATCTGTAAAAGGCTGATCCAAACGGGCCGTAACCACAGCACGGGCTAAAGACCTGGCATTCTTCACTTCACCATAAATACCAAAAATGCGATGCAACTTATCTTCTGCATAGGTATTTAAAACCTCTGCAGCGGTAAGGCTCCCATTCGAATCCATACGCATATCCAGGTCACCATTAAAACGAATTGAAAAGCCACGCTCAGGAACATCAAACTGATGAGAAGAAACCCCCAGGTCAGCCAGAATACCATCCACCTGCTTAAAACCTTTCAAGCGAAGGTTATTTTTCAGGAAACCAAAATTCTGATCAATAAAAATAAAACGATCGTCATCAGGAATATTCGCCTGCGCATCAGCATCCTGATCAAAAGCAATCAAACGACCTTTCGCTCCAAGGTGCTTTAAAATTTCTTTCGAATGGCCTCCGCCACCAAAAGTCACATCCACATAAACCCCATCCGGTTTAATATTTAAACCATCGATACAAGGCTGCAGCATCACAGGAACATGGTAATTATATTCCATCAGCACCTCCCTTCTTATCAACCATCACTTTCTGCGCAAGTGCTGCAAAATTTGCAGGCGTACTATCTAGAGTATCTTCGTACGATTGCTTATCCCAAACCTCTATACGGTCTAGTTGGCAAGCAAGCATAACATCAGTTCCGATGCCGGCATATTCAGTAAGTGATTTCGGTAAAAGCACGCGGCCCGCAGCATCAAGACTCAACTCAGACGCACCACGGGTAAAAGCCCTGACGAAGTTCCTGTTTTCAGCATCGTAAACATTAAGCTCACCAAGCTTCTCTACAATTTTATCCCAGACACTTTTTGGATAGATAACTAAATTTTTCTCGAAACCACGGTTAATCACCAGGCCCTCACGCTCCACATCAGGCAATTGTTTCTTAAGCGAAGAAGGAACCATTAAGCGGCCTTTCGCATCAAGTTTACAATCAAATTCTCCTAAAAGATGAGCCATAGTGGGATTTACACTTTTTATGTAGTGTAAAAGTAAATAGTTTTACCACTTTTTACCACTTTCTACCACAAAAAAGTTTTCCACATCTATTTTCTCCCACTTTACTCCAAAAAAGAGTGGTAAAGAAATTACCTGAAAAGCTATAAAAACCGCTTAATAACTGATAAAAAGCAAGTTAACATCAAAATATATTATCATTAAAAAATATTTTTCACCCTATTTATTTTCAAAAAACAGGTGGCTTCGAAGCCCAAAGCTAAGGACATTCTGAGGTGTTTTCGCCAAAATTTTACTCACAAAAGTAGAATTTGTCATGATTTTTATGCTCCGGTGGGAATTTGCTGTGATGTAAAGCAAAACCATAAAATTAATGCTTCCAGAGCTGGCTAACACCGACCATAAACTAAAGGACTGCACAACAGCACGATAAAACAAAGCCCCAACTTTTGAAGCTCAAAATTGTTTAAACCGGTAAACCATTAAAGAGAAGATATGACAAGAGAAAAAGTAGCCCGGCTCTTTTTAGGTGCAGGATTAATGATTGCCGGCTTAGGGCATTTAACATTTGCCAGAAAAGCATTTCAGGCACAAGTACCCGATTGGGTTCCACTAGAGAAAGATGATACTGTTGTTCAATCGGGAATTGTAGAGATTGCACTGGGAAGTGCCTTAGTATTCGCACCAGAAAAACAGCAAAAAAACTTAGGTAAAATTGCAGCTGGCTTATTTGTCGCTGTTTTCCCCGGCAATATTGCACAGTTTAAGAATAAGCGTCCGGCTTTCGGACTAAACACTGATGCCAAAAGATTCGCCAGGTTATTTTTTCAGCCGGTATTGGTTTACTGGGCACTAAGAAGCACCAAAAATCTTGATTAAGCTCAATGACTAAACACCATCAGGTGTATTGAAATAGTCGAGCACAAAAACATAGGGAAGTGTTATCTTTTTAGAATTATACAAAAAAGACAATTTAAAGATATGTTTTGAGGATTGACCGGCGCCATAAACCAATGAAAACCTGTCAAAATCCTTAGGCTTTATTCCTCTTGAGATCGAAGAGGATAACTGATAGTTATTGCCTGAAGTCTTAAATTTAGTGTTGTAAGCCTCTCCCTCGGGTAAATCGGCCCCGTAACCTGAGCTGATCTCGAATGCACTCTGGAATTTTAGCTGTTTCACGATTCCATCTGTATCGGTATAAGAAAGTAAACCGTAGGCCATTCCACCCTCGTCATAATTACCAGCCAGTTTTTTATACTTTTTCGTTTTCGGATCGTTAGGCTTTTTAAGGTCGGCATATTCACCGGCCTCAAATGCTTCCTGGCTGATGCCGTACTGTTTCATTAAGCTATGCAAGTCGATAAAAATCCCGGCACCTCCCTCATCATTCGCATTGGAAGGCTCCGGATCACCTTCCTTCCAGGGCTGATTTCGTTTTAGCAAAGGATATTGATAATGATGCCGGTAACTTGTTTGCGCCCATCCCTTATAAAATTTGGCAGGTACAACATTAAAATCAAGTTTTACATCTTTCGCATCGCCCCAGCCATTATTCGAAAAACTTATGGCAGAAACACCTGAGGGAACAATTAAAGCCTTGTTATTTGCACTGCTGCTGGAAACAGCCACCTGAATTTCATTTAAAAATATCGCTTCATCACTGTTATTACTGAGCTTAAAATCGAACTGTGGTAAATTAATGCACCAGGGATTTTCGTTCCCTGAAACTACCCCTCCTTTATTTAGCAGACTTAATATGGCTGAAGCAGGCTTTATGAAAACGGAATCACCATTAGCCGAAAAATGATAGGCAACGGTATCAGCATAAACATAAACCGGATCTGTTTTATTTGGGTTGATCAGGGAAATATTCAGGTTTAAATCGCCAAAATTAACGGAAAGCGAGTTATTGCTCAGGCTGGTATTTTGACCGGCTGTATTTTTAGCCTTCAGGAAAAACTCTGTTTTATTATTGCTTAATGCATCTAAAGAAACGGTTGTATCCACCACTGTTTTGTATTTAAAAATCACCTTAAAAGGCAGGCTGATTTGCTGGGGCAAGTATTCGACGTTTATTGCCCCATAGTTATCGGTAAAGGCAGATTTCCCTAGCGCCGGAAAAATCACTTCTACATCTTTGGTTAATTGATTGTCGACGTATACAATCGCCCTGAAATTCCTGGCGTTGCAATCGCTCTCTTCTTTCCAGCCTGCCGGATTAACCATATAGATAAAAACCACTACCGCGATAGCACCCCCGGCGCTAACAAAATCGTTCTTGATATTAATTTTTCCCGGTATACCAATAGCAAAGGCTCCTGCAGCAAGTGCAATAAAAATCCGCAATATGTTTTGCTGGGGATTTGTTGGACAGGGAATGAGGATAAAGATGAGTAAAATTGCGATAAGCAATACCGTTCCGCTAATGAGCGTGTACCATTTTGTAGAGATGAACTTCATTTGGTTAAATTAATTTAGTAAGTAATGCAGGAACAGCTATCAAAACTAAACATCGGGACAATTACCCTACAAGATACTACATATTAAGCATTTACACTAATATTCAATTATCCAACGACTAAACAGATTTCAAATTCAGGTAAAGATTTTACTTTTCAGGAATTCCTGAAAGATAATAAATTATATTTGACTAACAGCAGGAATATATGGCAAAAGGCATCAATACCATTAAGATGGAAGAAATATCGTTTAAACAGCGTTTATTATCTTTCAGGAATTTACCGGTTTTCTTTAAGATGGTATGGGAAAGCAGCCCCCAAAAAACACTGATCAGCCTGTTGCTTCGCATTTTCCGTTCTGCCATGCCTGTTGCGCTGCTTTATACAGGGAAGCTAATCATCGACCAGGTTGTTGCCTTAAATACCGGAACCAGCACAGACATCGCAAGGCTATGGGAACTGGTTGGACTGGAATTTATACTGGCTGTTTTAACCGATGGTTTAAACCGGATGATTAACCTGACCGACAGCTTACTGGGCGATTTATTCTCCAATCATACCTCCATGCGGATTATGCGGCACGCCACTGAGCTTGATTTAGACCAGTTTGAGGATTCTGTATTTTACGATAAGCTGGAAAGGGCCAGACAGCAAACCATTGGGCGTACCATTTTACTCTCGCAGGTAATGAGCCAGGTACAGGATTTTATATCTATGGCATTTCTGTTAACCGGATTAATTGCCTTTAATCCATGGCTTATCCTGATGCTTCTTGTTGCAATTATCCCTTCATTCCTGGGCGAATCATACTTCAACAGTCGTAATTATGCCCTATCCCGCAGCCAGACCCCGGAGCGGCGTGAACTTGATTATGTACGCTACCTTGGTGCGAGCGATGAAACGGCTAAAGAGGTAAAGGTTTTCGGGCTTTCGGGTTTTATCATCAACCGCTTCAAAACCCTTTCGGATAAATTTTATGCCGATAACAGCAAACTGGCCCTGAGCCGTTCGGGCTGGGGAACGCTTTTCTCCATACTTGGAACCATTGGCTATTATGGTGCTTATGGTTTCATCATCTTCCAGACCATTAACGGTAAGGCCTCTATCGGTAGCCTTACTTTTCTTGCAGGCTCTTTCAGGCAACTGAGCGCCTTAATGGAAACCATGCTTTCCCGTTTTACCATGGTATCGCAGGGTGCTATTTACCTGAACGATTTTATCGAGTTTTTCCAGATTAAACCAAGGATTACCGAACCAGAAAACGCCTTGCCGTTCCCAAATCCAATTGTTAGCGGATTTGTTTTTGAAGATGTAGGTTTCCAATACCACAATGCATCGAAATACGCCTGCCGCAACCTGAGTTTCAGTCTTAAGGCCGGAGAAAAACTTGCGCTCGTTGGCGAGAATGGTGCTGGCAAAACAACGCTGGTAAAATTATTATCACGGCTCTACGACCCGACAGAAGGCAGGATACTACTTGACGGCAAGGATTTAAAAAACTACAACCTTGCAGAATTAAGGTACAATATGGGTATCATTTTTCAAGATTACATTCGCTACCAGATGACTTTTTCGCAAAATATTGCTGTTGGTAATGTTGGGGAAATTGACAATATGGACCTGATTAAAACCGCTGCAAAACAAAGCCTTGCCGATTTACTGGTTGCTAAATTCCCGCTAGGTTATGAACAGGCTTTAGGGCGCAAATTCAATAATGGTGTAGAACTATCGGGTGGTGAATGGCAGAAAGTTGCACTGGCTAGGGCATATATGAAAGATGCGCAGGTACTGATCCTTGATGAGCCAACCTCAGCGCTGGATGCAAGGGCAGAATATGAAGTATTCCAGCGTTTCGCTGAACTGACGATAGGAAAATCGGCTGTATTGATTTCTCACCGTTTTTCGACTGCAAGACTTGCCGACCGGATTTTAGTGCTCGACAAAGGAAAAATACTGGAATCAGGCACACACCAGGAACTCCTTAAAAAAAACGGCCGTTATGCAGAATTATTTAATTTACAAGCAAAGGGTTATCAGTAGAGATTAGTTGATTCAAATTAAGTGAAAAAGCAACTATCTGATCACCGTTAAGCTACCGGAAATTTTTCTTCCTTCCTTTAGCGTAATAACATAGAAATACACACCGGGTACTACGACTTTCCCCTTGCTTGTACCATCCCATGGAGTTTTATAGCCAATTGATGAGAAAACTTTGGTCCCATACCTGTTAAAAACATTTACCGTACACCCACTATCTGAAGATAAATTTTTAATATCCCAAAAGTCATTAACACCGTCATTGTTTGGCGAAAACCCACCAGGAACATTGGTTACGGAAGGATTCTCTACCACATAAAGATAGCCATCAATATAAGATATTTCATAGTTAGTGGCTGCAGCACCATTGATTACAATAGGATAAGCTCCAATTGCAGAAGAGCTAAGTGCGATACATGTTATTGTTGGCTGCGCGGATAGTTTTGCTGTTGTATCTCCATTTACCCATCCGTAATAACTGGCGGTAAACAATGGGTTCGCAGCACCCAAAAACCGGGTTTTAGTATCAGCCACAATAAGCAACGGTGCTTTGAACACCTCACTTAAAGGCATTGCTAATTCCATGGCAATTTCTGAACCACTTTTAATCTGAATCTGCCCTGCGTAATTACCGGCACTGGCATTTGATTTTAACCTGATGTAAACCGTGGTTAGTGGCAGATTGCCTGAATTTCCAGTACTTAGTGACGTACCGAATACATTGTTGTCTGTACTCAATTCGAAGCCTTCAGGTGCAATAAGCTCAACCGGGCCCGACAGGTTTTCTCCTGAAAGCTTAAAAGCTGTAGTTTCTGATGCCTTACCATAAACTGTACTTAAAGATGCAAGAACACCCGAAGTAATTACCTTTGGAACCGGTGTAGTTGGATTAATGGTTATGGTAAATGTTATTGGTTTTGCGGAACAACTGTAAACAAAATGACCCATCGAATAAGGATTAGTACCTACCCGCACATCCGTAATTAAGGTATTATTGGTCGTATTAATCACAGATACTGTTCCTGGCACCTGATTCATAACATATAACCTTGAACCATCTCCATTTAATGAAATGCCTTCTACATATTGGCCTGCCGGATATCTTGCTACAATTGTATTATTGGCCAGGTTAATCACCGATACAGAATTTCCGGATGTAGTTACATATAATAACTTTCCATCCGGACTTAGCATCGTAGCATAAGGATAAGGTATAGTAATATCCGAACTCACCGAACGGCTTGCAATATCTACGATTTTAATCCTGTTATCGCGGGTTGATACATAAAGCTTTGTTCCATCTGCACTTAATGAGACTGTATTCGAATTAACACCAATAGGGATTGTATTTTCAATAACATTGGTTTCCGTATTAAAAACAGCGATATCATTACCATAGTTAGAAGCAATAAAGATATACTTCCCATCTTTACTAAAACACATACTACAGCTGGTTAAATTGAGTACCGTCGACTTTATAACCGTATTAGTGGCGGTATTGATAACCAAAAACTTACCATTTCCACAGATGGTGTACAGGCGGCTACCATCAGCACTTACGGTAAACCCAAGCTGATAATCATCGGTAGTCAGGGTAGAAATTACTTTATTTGTAGCCGTACTGATCACCGATATGGAACCTCCGTGATAATTGACTACATAGACCAGGCTTCCGTCGGCACTAATCTCGACATTATGTGGATTTAAGCCAACGGGAATAGTGGCGACAACAAGATTAGTAGTTAAGTTAATTACCGAAACAATGTTCAGATACGTATCAGCCACATAGGCAAAGCCTGCAGCGGCAGGTGTTGCAGTTATAGTAGCTATTATAGGTTTTGTTGAGTTATTTACGGCAACAAATGACGGAATATCACCAGAACCACTGGCAGGCAAACCAATTTCAGGCTTGTCGTTTGCCCAGTTATATTTGCAGGCAGCAGCACCGAAATTTACGCCATTGCTGGCTTGGCCATTTAAAATGGTTTGATTGGTTTGCGCCTGCGTGATGGTGCTTAACACCGAAAAAAATAAGAGTAATAATCGTGCAGGGCAGATTTTCATGAGAGCGGCAAAAGAATTTAAGACAATATTGCGGGTTAAATGATTAATTCAACCCGCAATATATCTATTTATTCATTAATTGCTTTAACGCCTGGTAATTCTTTACCTTCCATGTATTCGAGCAAAGCACCACCACCGGTAGATACATAGCTCACTTCATCTTCCATACCGAATTTTGCAATGGCTGCAGCCGAATCGCCACCTCCGATTAAAGAGAAAGCACCGTTATCTTTCGTTGCAGCAACTACAGCTTCTGCAACAGCTTTGGTACCTACTTCAAAACTTTCCATTTCGAAAACACCCATCGGGCCATTCCATAATAAAGTTTTAGAGTTTTTAATTACATCCTGAAATAAGGCTACAGATTTAGGGCCGATATCAAGTCCCATCCAGTCGGCTGGAATGTGACCAGCATCTACATTTTGCTTAGCCGCATCATTAGCAAACTTATCAGCGATTACGGTATCAACAGGTAAAATTAAATTAACACCTTTTGCTTTCGCTTTCTCTAATAACTCTAAAGAAAGTGCTTGTTTATCAGCTTCTAAAAGTGATGTACCGATTTCACCACCTTGCGCTTTCGCAAATGTGTAAGCCATACCACCGCCAATAATCAGATTATCTACTTTCTCTAATAATTTTTCGATTAATAAAATTTTATCCGAAACCTTAGCACCACCCATAATAGCAGTAAATGGTCGTTCAGGATGGTTTAATACTTTCTCTGCATTTTCCAGTTCCGAAGCCATCAGGTAGCCAAAATATTTTGCATCAGGGAAAAACTGAGCAATTACCGCTGTTGATGCATGAGCACGGTGTGCTGTACCGAAAGCATCGTTAACATATACATCGCCCAAAGCAGCCAGTTTCTCAGCAAAGGCAACATCGCCTTTTTCTTCTTCTTTATAGAAACGAAGGTTCTCCAACAATAAAACTTCGCCTGCTGCCAAATCTTTAGCCTGGTTAACAGCCGGTTCGCCAATGCAGTCATCAGCAAATTTAGCTTCTACACCAACTAATGCAGATAAATCGCCAAGGATGTGTTTTAAAGAATACTTATCGGTAGGTCCATCTTTCGGGCGACCAAGGTGCGACATTAAAATTACAGCGCCGCCATCGTTTAAAATCTTTTTGATTGTTGGAAGCGCAGCACGCATTCTTTTATCGTCGGTAATTTCAAAATTTTCGTTTAGAGGAACGTTAAAATCTACTCTGATCAGCGCTTTTTTATCTTTAAAGTTAAACTGGTCTACTGTTTTCATGTTTAATTATTTTGATTTAAGTTTTTTTTCATTTCATAATGGAAGCCAATACCCGGAATATCAAATTCGGGCGATTCGGTAGTGAAACCGATTTTCTTATAAAAACCGGCGGCAGTACAGCGGGCATTGCACCATAAATAAGTAGTATTGTATTCTTTGAGGTACTCGATTGCAAAATCAATTAAGGCCTTTCCATATCCCTGGCCATTAAAGTCAGGATGCGTTGCCATTCCGCGAAGCTGATAACCCTCTCCTTCTCCCTCAAAAAAATCGTTGCGCATAAAAGTGGCTATCGACCTGATTTCGCCATTAAGTGCATAACCCAGGTGAAAGGTATCATAAGCTTTATCTCCCTCGAAAACACAATGCTCGAACGATTTCCCGTTTCTTAAAACAAGACTTCTTAAGGGGAGCACTTCTTCTGCAGAGATAAATTTTACCATTTATATTTTGTTGTTAAGGGCTTGTGTTCAAAGTTATGCAAACGTTCCCGTAAATTATGCCGGTTTTTGGTTAAATGTTTAAATTGGTTAAGTGTATAGAAAGTTAACCGATTAATTATTAAGCTATGGCAACCTCACGGTGTGCCTTAACTTTTTTAATCAGATCGACCAGCCGGCTGCTGTAACCATATTCATTATCGTACCAGCCTACAACTTTTACCAGATCGCCAACAATAGAGGTAAGCTGGGCATCAAAAATGCAGGAGTGTGGATTATCAATAATATCAACAGAAACAATCGGGTCTTCAGTATATTCCAAAACCGAAGCAAAACTTCCTTCAGCAGCGGTTTTAAATGCCGCATTGATTTCAGTGATGGTGGTCTTTTCCTTTAATAAACAGGTGAAATCGGTTAAGGAACCATTTAATACCGGAACGCGTATGCCCGCACCGCCGAGTTTCCCATCAAGCTCAGGAAAAATATGCGTAATAGCCTTCGCAGCGCCTGTTGTGGTAGGGATAATCGAAGCCGAAGCAGCCCTTGCCCTGCGCAAATCTTTATGGTTGCTATCGTGCAGGTTCTGGTCGCCAGTCATAGAGTGAACAGTAGTAATGTAGCCTTCAACAACACCCCAGTTATCATTCAGGATTTTAATCATCGGGGCAATGTTATTGGTTGTGCAGCTCGCATTGGATAATATTTTACTGCTCAGGTCGATCTCATAGTCGTTAACCCCTAAAACCACCATGGGAATATCTTCAGCTGCAGGTGCAGAAATGATTACCTGTTTGGCGCCCGAAATCAGGTGTCCTTCGGCATCTTCATGGCTCAGGTTTTTACCGGTACAATCAACCACTATATCAACTTTTAATGCCGACCATGGCAACTGGATCGGATGTTTGATCGAAAAAACAGGGATCGTCTGGTTATCAACCAATAAGGCATCCGGCTTAGCCTCAACATTTCCTTTATATACACCGTGAACGGTATCGTATTTAAAAAGGTGGGCAAGCGTTTTTGGTTCTGCCAAATCATTAATTGCCACTACATCGAAACCCTCGGCTAAAGCCAAACGCAAGAACGTGCGTCCTATCCTGCCAAAACCGTTTATTGCTATTCTCATTTATTAAAATTAGTGCGCAAAATTACTTTTTATTTCGGGATTGTGGAAAGGAATATATAAAGCCGACATGCTTAAATGATACTAATTAATTTTAATAACAAATCTTATACAATTCCATCATTTGAAATCATTAAAAAACAAAAAGATTAACGATTACAAGTTTCTTATATTTGCAAAAAATCATTCCGTTCCATATTATGCTTACTGTTTCAAATTTTTTATGCCCTTTCCTTATTATTATAATTGCTTTCCTCTCCATTCCAGCCCTTGCGCAAACAGGTTGTTATATAGAATCCAGTATTGAAACACCTGCACAAAACAGGTCGCTACACACCAGATTAAGAGCTGATGGGCAAGGTTACACTTTTAATGAATACACTACGATTGATAATCCTCAATGTTTATCGATAAGTCAAAACTCATGTATGGTTTATCGGAATGGGAATCCCAGCCAGCAGGGTTTTATAGCCACTTATACATTTCCCTGCCCAATTGATCGAAACGTTCTGGTTTTGCTTTTCCCTATTGCCAGCATGGCAGTTGTTTATATATGGAAATATAATAAATTGTGCTAACAAAAATAGTGGCAGTTAATCATTCACTTTGAATACTTTTCTTTTCGATTATCTTTTATCCTTAGCTTATAGAAGAGCACAAAATCAAAGATGGTGCACAAGCCAATAATAAAAAAGATTAAAAAGAAATTACCGGAATTACGCATCAGGATAGTCATTACAATAACGCCGATATTTAAACCGGTTGTAGCTAAAATAATAAACGGTGGTTTCATACCAAGGCGTTCTAACCTATGATGTATATGATTACGATCACCCATGAAAGGTGATTTCCCTTTGAGTACCCTAACCGTAAATATCCGGAGCGAATCAAAAATGGGCACAATCAAAATGGATACTGCAATGGCAGGAGCCGAATAAATAAAGGGGTTACTATTTATCGAAAACTTATTCAGCTCAATAAATTTAATCGACAATGCTGCGGTTACCAGTCCGATGATCAAAGCTCCCGTATCGCCCATGAATATCTTTGCCGGATACCAGTTATACCGGAGAAATCCTGCTACTGATCCCGCCAGGGCAAAGGCAATAAATGCATAATGTACCTGATGCATCAAAGCAAAGAAAACACCGAAAATCAGATTTGCGAGCATACCGATTGTTGCCGCAAGCCCGTCAATCCCGTCGATGAGATTAAAAGCATTGTTCAGGAAAATGATTAAGATTACAGAAAACACACCTCCCCAAAGCATGGGCATGTCATCAATCCCCAGCACCCCATATAGGCTGGTTAACCGGAAACCACCGAAAAATACCAGTATGATGGCCACAATAATCTGCAGCATAAACTTAGTACTTGTATTACTTCCATAAACGTCATCCTTAAGACCCAGTGCCGCCAGAATGATGCATGAAACAATTAGAAAGTTAGCCTCCTCAAATTTAACGAGGGTAGAGAACAATAGTGTTGTTATGGTGAAACTGGCTACAATGGCTAGGCCGCCTAAACGTGAAATATCATGCTTGTGGTTTTTGCGGTGCATATCATTCTTATCAAATAAGCTATACTTTATGGAGGTATAAATTATTGAAGGAATACTGGAAACCACAATAGCACAGGCCATCAACGCTATGGCGACATAAAAAAATACTGGATTTGTATTAAGTAAATGTATCAGCAAAATTGTAGTCGGTTTGCTAACAAAGATACTAACTGTAGCGACAAAGTGCTATTTATACGCAGCTTTTTTGTTGACAAAACGCATATCAAATTTTACCAGAACTGGATAATTTTAGAGAACTTCTTCTTCAAAACAACCATCAACGGCGCTGGAATCGCATTTTTCCGCAGCGCCTTGTAGTCGTTCACAAATGCTTTATAAAGGCTTTTTAAGGAATTATTACTTACCCCGCCTGTTCGCATATTAACCATTAAAAAAGGCAGGTACTTCGTTTTTATTTTATATGTATGGAAATAGCGCAGCATCAAATCATAGTCGGCGGCTGTACCTAAATCCAAAGCATAATTACCATAGTTATCAAAAAGGCTTCTTCTTAAATACAAGGTCGGGTGTGCGGGCATCCAGCCTTGTTCAATCTCCTTAAAGGAAGCTTGTTTACCTTTCCATTTCCGAATCACCTTGCCACTATCGGGTGTAATGTAATTCAAATCGCCATGCACACCTTCAATACCTGCATCATTTTGAAAAGCTGCTGCAATTTTCGTTATCACCTTTTCATCGGCCAGCATATCATCGGCGTTTAAAAGACCAACTACATCGCCAGATGCCAATGTAATACCTTTATTTATGGCATCATACAATCCTTTATCCTTTTCTGATATCAGGTGCGTAATATACGGCAGGTATTGCTCAATAAGCTCCAGTGTCCCATCGGTAGAACCACCATCAATAACAATGTATTCAACGGCTTTATACGACTGGCTGATTATTGATTTAATACAATCTTCGATATGTGCTTTGCCGTTATAAACTACTGTGATCAGGGATATTTTCATAATAAACAAGCTCTAATTTCTTCTTATCTGAAAGAAAGCAAAACCCGCAGTAAAGATAAAAAATATGGGTATATAATCGTCGATAGGACAATTTGTAGTAACCTGACCGTAAAAGCCACTGTATACTACAGCTGTACCCGGTGGTGTGGCTCCGGTTGTGCCATACTGATATACCACACATGTTATACCTGTTGTTTCGAAACACCTTGTAGCGGTAGTTATATTATATCCGGCGTGGCCTGTGGAGGTTTCAATCCACTGCACCGGGCTTCCCAAACCATCTGTATAAGGGGTGTAATAAAGTCTGGCCTGCATGGTAACACCTGTTGTAATTAAACATCCGTCGACACCATCGGTAGCAAAAAGAGATATGGGAGGTAATAAGAGCGGGATGATTAAACACAACTTTTTCATAAGCTATAGATTTAATCATACAGCAATATAAGTGTTCTTTTGCAGATATCAAAACGTTGGCTATTGGTTCAGTAGTTTATTGGTTTCAAAAAGTCGTCATTGCGAGGTACGAAGCAATCTCTAATTTTAATACTTACTGATATAGATTGCTTCAGCTCGCTCTCACCCGGCTTCGCAATGACGGTGTTAACTGAAAACTGCCAACTGTTCAATAGTTCATTAGTTCATTAGTAACTGAAAACTGCGAATTGAAAACTGATTATTTGCTCGCCGCCGCAAGGGCTCTTACCTTTTTCTTGATAAAAAGGTAACCAAAAATCAAGGCTTGCCCCTCTCGTTGCATAAAGCTAAGGGAATACCAATGGCGGTAATTTGAGGCCTGACTTACGCACATTCCCCCTTAGGCTGCAAATTCCCTTGGGTTGCGGGGAAATGAAAGGGAGTTCAAGTATTCCCTTGCTTTCTGCTACCTCTATGGGCTAGGCCGGATAGCGAGGTGCAGAGGTGTGGTTGAGGGCTTCGGTTGGTTCAATAGTTCATTGGTCATTAGTTCATTGGTCTCCACAAGTCGTCATTGCGATTGGAGCACAGCGGAATAGAGGGATCTTTGGAGCGCCTAATTAAACAGATTGCTTCAGATCGCTCATTCCCGGCTTCGCAATGACGATGTTAACTGAAACTGATCATTTGCTCACCGCCGCAAGGGCTCTTACCTTTTTCTTGATAAAAAGGTAACCAAAAATCAAGGCTTGCCCCTCTCGTTGCATAAAGCAAGGGAATACCAATGGCGTTAATTTGAGGCCAGGCTGGCACACATTTCCCTTAGGGCTGCAAATTCCCTTGGGTTGTGGGGAAATGAAAGGGAGTTCAAGTATTCCCTTGCTTTCTGCTGCCTCGATGGGCTAGGCCGGATAGCGAGGTGCAGAGGTGTGGTTGAGGGCTTCTATTTGATCATTAGTTCATTGGTCTCAAAAAGTCGTCATCCCGATTGGAGCGCAGCAGAATAGAGGGATCTTTGGAGCTGTTGTAGGATGAAAAAGTCCTTCGACTACGCTCAGGATGACAGGTTGAGCAGGAAGACTCCTTCAGAGCGAAACGACACTCCGGTCCGTCACCCTGAACTTGTTTCAGGGTCTCCTTTCCAATAGATGCTGAACTAAATCCAGCAGGAAGTTTGAATTTAATAACGTCTTAGTTAAGATTTTTGATAATTGGTTATTGAACATTGGTTATTGCGTAAGCCTGTAACTGTGCTTCTGCCTTTCTTAACCTTAACATTTAGAAAACTCCGGGACTTGTTCGGCTGGGGTTTTGGAAAGCATCGCTACGCCGGGCCTGATAGGGCGATGATTTAGTTGCTATCCTATAGCTATCCCTACATCATTCCTTAATACTTTAGTTCCCGGGAGTCGAAGTGTTACTGAAGCATTATTGGAGTACACTGGGAGATAATACGAAGTAAGGGTGGATAGAACGTGGACTAAAGGTGGACTTGAGTCGGACTTGAGGTGGACTTAACATTGAAAATTATGGGTGAAAACGGTAGCGAAATTGCTATACCGGATTGATAAATCCCTTTGTAATGCTAATATAACAATTATTACTCAATGGTTCATTGGTTTCTACAACTCGTCATTGCGAGGATTAACGATGTGGCAATCTTTTCGTTAATATTTTTGATAATTGGTTATTGTATATTGATCAATTGGTTAATTGGTTAACTGAAAATTTCAAACTAAGAACTGAAAATTGTTTCAGGGTCTATCTTCCAAGAGATGCTGAAATAAATTCAGCAGGACGTTTGAATTTAATAACGTCTTAGTTAAGATTATTGGTTATTGAAAATTGTTCAATCGGTTAATTGTTTAACTGCCAACTGAAAACTGATTATTGGTCTCCACAACTCGTCATTCCGAGGTACGAAGCAATCTCTAATTATTATACTGATTGAGATAGATTGCTTCAGCTCACACTAGGCCGGCTTCGCAATGACGAATGAAAAAGTCCTTCGACTACGCTCAGGATGACAGGTTGAGTTGGAACCGGGATAAACTAGCTCGTACTAGTGTGGCTTCGCGATGACGGTATTAACTAGCAACTATAAACTGCCAACTGAGAACTGTTCACTGATACCGTTTAACTGGTTAATTTTAGTGGTTAGGAGTTAGCAGCGCTTAACTGTTATTATTTTTTCTTCTCCGGATAAAGACAAAGCCTAAGCCTGCGGCGGTTGCCCCTAGTGCCCATGAGTAATCGTCTAGGTTGCATTGTAGGGTAGTGGTATAATTTACAAGTTCACCTGCTACACAATTGGTACATACCGATACAAGTGGAGGGAGTGCTACTGCCGGAGTGCCATAAACACAGGAGCCGGTTACCTGATAATTGTTAGCCCAGGCTACTGTACATGATACGTTGGTAGATATTGGGTTATTCAACCAATAAACATCTGACGGAATCCCAATATTAATCCCGTTAACGATAACACCAAGCAGATAAGTATTATAGGTTGGATAAATTGTTGTTCCACCTATCACCTTACACCCAACAGCTGAAAAAGATTTTTCAGCAACCAGTAAAAACAATATCAACAAAAGGACCTTTAAATTTTTCATAAGCCTGGTGTGCTTCTTACGAAGTTACCAAGCCTTTTAGGCTAAATTGCTGTTCCTTTTATTCAGTTACTTAAAACTGTCAAAAACTTGATTTCTAAATATATTCAAAACTATTATCCCTGTCACAGCCATTAAAATCAGGATATATGTATCTAAAGGTACGGGCGTAGCAGGAGTACAATAAGTTGGGTTCGCCATTGTAAAGGTAACGTCAGGTCCTTCACCCGTTGGGGTACCTGTAAGTGTGGCTGCAATCACGCAACCGGCATAACCGGCATTATAAGTTGAGGTCAAAATCTCATTTTGTGCCGGAACAGGATCATTATTTCCTGTTGCAGGATTGTATTTAGTCGTTGCCGAGTAAGTATTAATTTGATTGCATTGATAACCAACTGAATTGTTAAAGTTAATCGCGATTCGTGATGGGTAGGCTGTAGCGTTACTGTATACCCTTACCGGACGGTTTACATCACCATAGTAAAAATATGTGCCTAAATAATTTGTGAATACCGCGGAGCCTGTATTACACCCTCTACCATTAGTTTGCGCATTGGAAGTTATCCCCATTATAAATAGGAATATCACAATTAAGATAACCCTCATTAAAAAGTTTGTTTTAAGCCATCAGTTACGTAAACATTAAAGGAGTAGATTTTGAAATTTGAAAAATATTTTATGATGCGATGCAAAATCCTAATAGGCAGCTTTTTCGGCTCAAAAAATGCAATTATCATTAAAGTAAAGGATGATTAAAAAATTAATTAGCTTAATTTTTCATAAATAGGTATGCAAAAGTGAGGAAAATATTTTGAAATAAAAATGAACAAAATGAATAAATTAAAATAAACTACTCATTTTTTGCGTCTTACAACAACACCAAGACTCTTCTTTCTAATGTGATCAATCCAGCAAGAAAGGCAATGATATGAGCGTAATCATTTATGAAGGCAATGGTAATAGAACATTTTGCCAATAAAGTAATACTGATCAAATCTACGGCAAATGAATAATATATCTCAAGTTATATTTTCGGATTTTGGCGCAATGACAGTAAACTAATAGCAGCCTACAATAAATGAAGACGAAAAACAATTGTTCATGAGCTAATTTAACAGATGGTTGATGTATATCAACGCAATTATTAAAAGTGAGCGTGTTTCTAAAAGTATGTGTTTACAAACGCGGCACGCGTGCCAGCGAAGAGCATGAAAATTAAGCTATAATGATTAATAAAGTTCTCTTAAGGCATATACAAATTACGTACTTGTAAGTAACGATCGTTATCTAACTACTTTAAGCCCTCTGTTCCTAAGCATAAAAAATCCAAATATGCCAAAAGGAATTAAAAGCATAAAAGCATAATCATCAATTGGACATTGGTAAACCCTGAAATCAACAATGACACCGGTCCTCGTAACACCACCAAAACTACAACTTGTACACGGTGTGCTTGTGGTACGAGTTAGTAGAATAAAATTTCCTGAAGTTGATTCATAACAATGCATAAAACCTAAGCTACAAACAGTACCGCCAGCAGTTAAAACATATGCTCTCTGTTCACTGGCAATGTAACATGCATTTGTGTACAACGTTTGTCCGAAAATATTTGAAGCATTAAATAATAAAAAGAGCGTGCAGATAAGTCTGACAAATTTCATATCATTATGGAAAGGGATGATTTCCGATACAAAAATACGAAAATGATGGCTTATTAGTTTTCGAATGCTACATCATCATACAATTTGTGTATTTTTTGATATATTTAATTCCTAAAAGCGCTAAAAAAACAAACAAAAGGAATATTTTTTCATCCATAGAGCATTGAAGTGGGGGATCAAGCCGTTGATAATTATGCAAATAGCCTATAAGACCGTTAGCGACACACTGATTAAAGGTATTAGCGCCAATTATTGCCCTTGGGCATGAAGCAGAACTTGTAAATAGCGGGTTTGAGTATACAGGTACGTAGTTGCATACTATCGGGCACAATACACTGATATTTTGCGTTGTTCCTGTATTTGTGATAAATATTTCGCTGCTGTTTACAACACAACCCACCTGCGCTATGCTTTGTTGATATAAAAATACCAATAAAGGAAGTATAGTTAAAAACTTCATTGCTCAATCGTTTATTAAGCAAATCAGGCAAAAAAAAGCGGGCAGTAATTAATTCAGAGGATGGATAAGGGCTAAGAACATCGGCATACTTTTGCTTAAAATTTTCAAAAATAACAGTTGCCTTAGTACAATAATTAACAATATATTGTAAATAATGTTTTGCTTAAGAAATTGATAGAAATATTACACCTTTAATCGTATAGCTTCCTGATTAAATCTAAGTAGCCGGCGTCCTCCTATTAAACCCAATGCAAATACTAGATAGCAGGCGTGTTTATCCAGCGGACAAACAATTAAGGTAAATATTCCTCCCTGATAGGGCCCAGTATAATTAGAAGTGTTATTCTTCGATCCACTACCATCATATACCCTACAAGTAAATTGGCCCGTAGAACTCCTTGACCAGCCACAGGCTGAATATTGGGTTATATCATCATCATAGTATCGGGTTGATCCTGACGTGCCATAATAATCTGTGTAAACAGTATTTCCCACAACACAACCGCTATAGCTTTGTGCACTAATATTTAATGAACTTAAAAAGATAAGTCCAAACAGGACTGCATTGAACAAAAACTTCATAAATATCTGGACATCTTTCTATTCCGGTATATTTATCATAGAGGGATTGTCAAAAATAGATGCCTTCAGGCCAATAACATCCACATGTAGCAGATAGTGATTGATATTAATCAACCATAATTTGTTTATCTGGATTTATATTTTTTTAAAAGAGATTAAAACCAGTTGTTCTTCAGTTAGTTGAAAAGTGTATTTCTCCTTAAACTTAATAAGTGGGGGGCATTCTCAATTTTAGCTGATTTAATCAAATTAGGTAAGTTGATATTATACAAAATACATACATAATCAGTGCAAGCTGTAGCTATTATGCCACTGTATGATTAACTTAAATTTGGTTCATGAAAGTGGGGCAAAACTAAAGTGTTTGTCATTCCTGATAAACTTTAAAGCCAAAACAGCCACAACTAAATTGAGAAGCGGGATATAATCATCTAAGGGGCAAGGAATTGGCGTAAAATTCACCCTGGTGCGGGTTGTATTATTACAGTTGCCATTCACACAACATCTGCCGCCATCATCAAGCGCCGTGCTGTAAACATATCTGGGACACTGATTTGGAAACCCCACATTGTTATAGGTTGGGCTACCGCCATAATCTACCCATGATCCTGAACCTGCAGTACCAATTACCGTAAAATAAATTACTTCACTAGAAGAATTCCCATAATTTAACGCACAGCCAACATCCGCCAAAGATTTAAAGGGATACAATAAGATGAAGAATGCAATAACCGAAAAGACAATTTTTCCCATAAAATAAATTATTATGGGATGCGGTTTAACAATAGCGGATATCCAAAAGTAATTAAAATATGCTAATTGTAAAAGACGGCAATAAAATACATTTGACAATTATCAACACATTAAGAATTGATTTGAAGAAAATATCATCAGCCTAAATTTGTGAAGGTTAAAAAAAGATTTGAAAGTACATTTGAGGTGATTTTTCTTCATTTAATCATTTTAAAAAGTATTTTTGTTTTTCAAACTTATAAGTGTAGGGCAGTCTATATGGTAGCGAAATTCAATAAGCAACACTCCTTTTTAATTATCCCGGTATTATTTCTTCTTATACTTTGTTCTTGTTCTGCGAGAAAAGAGCGAAGTCTGTTCAATGCACCAAGTGACATTGTTACGGACACTATTAAGCAGGTTTATGTGGTTAATGATCAGGGCATATCAGATGCCTTCTACAAAATAAAGGTGAACGACAAACTGGCAATCCGCAATGTTCAGAATTTTGAATTCGGTGCCACGGGAAACATTGCGGCTAATGCCCCGATAGTAAGCTCAGGCTCGGGAAATTCACAAAACGTATTATCTTTCCCCGTAGAATTGGATGGACAGGTAAATTTACCGGCGATTGGAAAGGTTCAGGTTGCAGGGCTAAGCCGTCGTGAGGCTGCCAATAAGATACAGGAGCTTTACAAAGAGAAGTTACTCAAAGATCCCATTATTGAACTTAACATTATTAATTTAAAAGTTACTTTACTCGGAGAATTTGGTAAGCAGGGGAATTTTTATATCGATCGGGAGAACATGAATCTTATTGATATCATTGGTGAAGCAGGCGGTATAACCAAAAATGCAGATCCCAAAACATTAAAGATTATACGTGGAGACCGAAGCCATCCGGAAATTATTTACGTAAATTTAAATGATATAAATAGTTTGGCGAGCAAGAAACTTATTTTGCAAAACGATGACCTCATCATATTACAAAGTACAAAGAGTGCGGCTTTAACAGAAAAATTAACAAGCATTAATAATGTTGTTCAACCAATTTTGATTGTTGTTAACCTCGGAATATTAATACTTAGTTTAACAAGATGACAGAGAATAAAGATGTATTAGGGCAACCAAAGCCTGTAAGTCAACAAATTGATTTTTACAAAATATTTCGTGTATTCTGGAGCCGCTGGTATTGGATTGCAGGTTCTGCTGCCATTGCACTTGCTATTGCAAAAGTAACCTTATGGTATACTCCGCCTATTTATCAAACCGGCTCCTCGCTTAAATTACAGGACAATAGCCCTTCAGTAATCGCATCTGGGATGCAATCTCAAAATTATAATTATACAGATAAGATTCAGGCAGAAAGTTTTGTAATTAAAAGTAATGACGTAATTCTTAAAGCCATTTCGAACATTAATTACCAGATTTCTTTTTATCTAAAAGGGAGAATAAGAACTACTGATTTATACCCGAGCATACCATTTCAGATTGAAATAATTAAACAGGACTCGGTTAATTTTAGCAGGGGGATTTATTTTGTTGAGGGATTAGATGAGCAAACATTCAGCATTAAAAGTTCGGATAACCCGGATGCGAAACCGGTAGATTATAAGTATGGCCAGGTTTTAAATCTCGGTAATATGCAGTTTGTTATTAAATCTAAAATCCCTTCAAATGGCAATTACAGTTTCAAATTTAACTCAAAAGAAGATTTTATAGGAAGGGCTGTTGGCGGTTTAAATGTTGCAGAAGCTGCCCGCTACACCAACATTATGAGTTTAAGTTTAACAGATGGGAATCCTGTGTTTGCTGCTGATATGCTTAATGCAATTATGAAAGAATACATTAAGTATGATGTAATTCAAAAAAGAAGATCGGCAAGCCAAACTGTAGATTTTATTAACGGCCAGCTCGATTTTATCGATGCGGAAGCGAAGAAATCGGGTGGTAACCTTGCTAACTTTAAAACCCAGAATAAAATTATTGACATGGGTACGGCCTCTTCAATGACGGTTAATAAGTTGTCTGGTTATGAAACACAGAAAAATGAACTATACATCAGACAACTCGGAATCAAACAACTGGAAGATCAGATCAATGCGAATAGAAGCAAGGTTGAGATAGGACTCGATTTAGAAGGTGTATTAAGTGGCGCTGTAAGCGGGCTGGTTGCACAACTCAATATTCTAATTGCAAACAGAGAAACAAAACTGACGCAATTTAATGCAGATGCTGCACCTATACTTGCATTGGATCGCCAGATTGCAAATATAAAGAGCTCGATACGAAACAACATTTATGTTATCAAAAAGCAGAATGAGGAGACTATTAATTATGTGAATAATCAAATTGCACAGGTTAATCAAAGTTTAGGAACCATTCCTCCAAAAGAACAAAATCTGGTAAAGCTTCAGACTACTTTTGAAGTCAATAATAAAATAAGGTCTTTCCTTTCTGAAAAAAAACTGGAAGCCGAAATGAATGCTGCAGCAACCGTGGCTGGTGCATCGGTTGTGAATCCGGCATACCCATCCTATTTTGCAATATCCCCTAACGAAAATAAAGTTTACACTACGGCCTTAATGATTGGTTTAGCCCTAGGTTTTGGTTTAATACTTTTAGTAAGGTTCTTAAACCCTTACATTTACGATAAAGAAGCTGTAGAAGCTTTAACTCATACATCGATTATTGGTGTTATCAGAAAATTCCCTGATTATATTGATAAGGATAGCAGACAGGCATTATCTATTGCAAAACCTAAGTCTGTATTTGCTGAATCTGTTCGGTCTGTACGTACCAATTTAAGTTTCCTTGCCAGTCACAAACAGAGTAAAATTATCTGTGTTACCTCAGAAATTTCGGGGGAGGGAAAATCATTTGTAACCTTAAATTTAGCCAGCACCCTTGCTTTGATTGAAAAAAAAGTAATCTTAGTTGCTGCTGATTTAAGAAAGTCGAAACTACATAAGGCTTTCAATTATGATAACAAAAAAGGGTTAAGCTCAGTATTATCTGGTCAGACTACGCTTCAAGATGTGATTATAAGTGATGAAGTCCATTTTATCGATTTCATACCTTCAGGGCCAGTACCACCAAATCCTTCTGAACTATTGCATACCGCAGCAATGAAAGACCTGTTAAAAGAACTAGAATCTCAATATGATTATGTGCTGGTTGATACTGCTCCGGTTGGATTAGTTTCGGATGCGATTCCGCTGATTCGAACCGCCGATGTTAACCTTTTTGTTATCCGATCTGGTGTTTCTCAAGAGCGTGCAGCCAACATCCCAGAGCGTCTATCAAGAGAATACGGCTTAAATAACCTTGCCATTGTTTTAAATGCTTTTGGAGATGATGCACTATACTCCAACTATTATACAACTGATTATAGCCGTGGTGGTGGCAACAGCACATACTATTATTCTGACTACTCAGGTTACTCAGGTTCAGGTTATTATGATGATGATAAGAAATGGTGGGAGTTCTGGAAGAAGAAGTAAAGTTAGTTGGTTAGTTGGTTAATTGGTTAATTGTTTAGGGGTCGTTGGTTAATAGTTTAGGGTTGAGCGGTTAGAGTTTAGGGATTAGCTGGTTAATTGTTGAGGTGCTCATAGCATTATAGATTAATGATTGATAATATTTACAAGTGGTATCCGGTTTATACGCGTTCGAAGGCTGAAAAAAAAGCTTATCAGGAATTAATCCGAAAAAATATTACTGCTTATCTTCCGCTGAAAAAAGTACTGAAGCAATGGAGCGACCGGAAGAAAATAGTTGAGGAACCTCTGATAAAATCCTATCTCTTTGTGTATATTTCGGCCAAAGAGCATGCGGAAGTGTTGATGACAAACGGCATCGCCCGCTTCCTCTATTTTTCAGGTCAGGTTGCCTCCATGCCTGAGCAACAAATTGAAAGTTTAAAATTATTACTGGCCACCGATGCCGAATTGGCGGTATTTGACTATGATATTAAGCCTGGCGAAAAAGTGAGCATAAAGGCTGGCCCTTTTAAAGGCATGCTGGCAGAAACGGTGTCTATACACAATAAACAACGCCTTATTTTACGTTTGGAAAATATGGGCTTTGCTATTGAAATCAATACTTCAATGGCTTTTGTGGAAAGGATTTAGGTTTGGGATTCAATTAGTAGCAGGCAATAGGTTATTTGTTTAACTGAGCATTGGCAACTGTTAACTAGCAACTGAACTGGGTATTGGGTTATTAGTTCGAAAGCCGTCATTGCGAGGCACGAAACAACTTATCTGGCAAAACAGATTGCTTCGTACCTCGCAATGATGAGATATTAAAAATATACATGATCGGTTCATTTTTAATAAGAAAATGTGACTGAAAGGGCGAAGCTGTGCCTGATTATATTAATGACAACTGTTTATTTGTTCATTGGTTCATTGGTCATTGGTCATTAGTTCACTGGTAACTGCCCACTTCAAACTAATATGTGTCGCATCGCAGGAATTATAGACCATACTAAAACAGAAGCTGACTTAAAGGCCAATGTTAAGGCTATGTGCGGTGTAATGGCACACGGCGGTCCTGATGATGAGGGTTTTTATGTAGCGGCGGAGAAAGGCATTGCTTTTGGCCACCGGAGATTGGCTTTAATCGACCTGAGTACTGCCGGGCATCAGCCTATGTTTTATAAAGAAGACCGTTATGTGCTTAGTTTCAATGGCGAAATCTATAATTATCGTGAGCTGAAGGGTTCCCTGCTAGACCTTAACCATGATTTTAAGAGCAATAGCGATACGGAAGTTATCCTCGCAGCTTATGCTGAATGGGGTGTAGAAAGTTTTGGCATGCTGAAAGGCATGTTTGCATTTTCTTTGTATGATACTGTGCAAAACCTAAGCTACCTTGTTCGCGATGCAGCAGGCATTAAACCATTATATTTTAGTACGGTAAAACAGAAATTAGTTTTTGCCTCCGAAGTCAGGGCATTCAGTCAAACAAGCTATTCATACACCAATAACAAGGACTGGAAAATTTACTTTCTGGCTTTCGGACATATTCCCGAACCCTATAGCACCTATCAGGAAATCCAGATGCTGGCTAAGGGTAGTTATTTAACCTGGTCGCATGCCAGTCATACCTTTGAAATCCATCAGTACAAATGTTTATCTGAACATGGTCAGATGAAGGATTATGCAGAAGCTATGCAAGTAGTAAGACAACAGTTAAAAAACTCGGTGAGGCGACACCTCTATTCTGATGCCCCTATCGGCGCTTTTTTAAGTGGTGGTATCGACAGCAGCATTATTAGCATACTGGCCGGTCAGGTCCTCAAAAATCAATCTGGCTTACACACGCTTTCAATTAATTTTGACGAAGCAGGTTATTCAGAGCAAGTTTATCAGGATTTAATCAGCAGACAAATTAAAAGCACCCATCAGGAATATAAGATCAGTAAAGCGGTATTTGACGCCTCATTTCCGGCTGCACTGGCCGCAATCGACCAGCCGTCAACAGATGGCATCAATTCGTGGTTTATCTCCTATTTCGCTAAACAAAATGGTATGAAAGCCGTATTATCCGGTATAGGGGCAGATGAATTGTTTGGAGGTTATCCTTCATTTAAAAGAATGAAATGGGTGGAGATCGCAAGTCGTTTACCACGCTTTATTCTAAAACAGGGCTTGCGTTTTAATCAACCGGCATTAAAACGGGCGTACTATTTAAGCTACCGGAATACCTGCGGCAAGTATTTGTTTTTAAGGGGGATTTTTAATCCGGAGGAAATAGCGGCCATATTAAGCTGTTCGGTTGATGAGGTTGATCAGGTGTTGAAATCTGCAAAGATCGGAACAATTCAGCCGGGATTAACTGCTGAACAAAGCGCGGGCTGGATGGAATACAATCTTTATATGCAAAACCAGCTTTTAAAGGATACCGACGCGATGAGCATGCAACATGGTGTTGAAGTACGTGTTCCTTTTTTAGATTATGATCTGGTTGAGGCTGTTCACCATATACCGGGTGATTTAGTTTATAAGCATACTAAGCCTAAAACTTTACTGATTGAGGCTTTCAAAAATGTGTTACCTGAAAAGATATGGAATCGTCCGAAAATGGGCTTTACCTTCCCTTTTCAGAAGTGGTTGACAACCAATCAGGCATTTTTAGATGCCTTATCAAGGCACGAGAATAAAAAGATCAGGGCCTTGACTGATGATTTCAGAAAAGGTAAGCTGCATTGGAGCAAAGTGATGGCGCTGTATCAGGTTAAGTAAATGGTGGGCAGTTTTCAGTTGGCAGTGAGCAGTGTTTAACTTTTATAATAAAAAAGGTTATCCTAAGCGAATGATAAGACAGTCCTTCGACTCCGCTCAGGATGACAACTTTGAATCAACTCAGGATGGCTACATTGACTCCGCTCAGGATGACAGCTGGTTGACGATTTAGAAAGTTTTTCAAAATGCAGAATTCAGCATTGCAATAGAAAAAACCAGTTATCAACACTATATAAAGCTCCAAAAAGACCTTTGTTTCATTAAAATTAAGATGAACAATTTGGTACCCTCGGGCGTAGCTAAATAGATTTGTCACCCTGAGCGTAGTCGAAGGGAAGATATAAATGAAGTATTATCATGTTTATATATTAAAGTGTAGTGATGATTCATACTATACTGGTGTAACAAATGATATTGAGAGAAGATTCAAGGAGCACATTAATGGTGAAAACAAAACCTGCTATACCTTTAATAAAAGACCGCTTTCTTTAGTTTTCTGTGATGACTTCATGGATATAAATCAAGCTATCGCTTTCGAAAAACAAATAAAAGGCTGGAGCAGAAAAAAGAAAGAGGCCATTATTGCAAATAACTGGGAGAAGCTGAAGGAACTTGCTTCCTGTAAAAATAGCACAACTCATATAAATTATGGAATGTCCTTCGACTCCGCTCAGGATGACAACTTTGACTCCAAGCCGGAGGGCAGCTTGAATTCCAATCAAGGTAGCCTAGGTAAAAGTTTGTCGTGATCCGATATAATTGAATGAATAACAAAAAAGTTCTGTTTCTAAGCTTATATACTTTCGGGTTAACCGGTGGCATTGAAAAAGTGTGCCGTTCAGTAACAAAAGCATTGGGCAACTTAAATGAAGCGGGTTCAATTGCGGCTCATCATTGTTTGAGTGTATACGATACTGAAACGGATAGCCGATATGCTGATGCCGTAAATTTTTCGGGTTTTAGCGGAAAGCGTATCACTTTTGGTTTAAACAGCATTCGGGAAGGCTTGAAATCAGATATTGTTATGCTCAGCCATGTCAACCTGCTGATTTTCGCCTGGCTAATCAAGGCATTAAAACCAAAAACCCGAGTGATTCTTTTTGCCCACGGGATTGAAATCTGGAAACCACTGCGTAACTGGAAAAGGAAATTTTTGCAGCGAAAAGTTGAAATTCTTGCTGTAAGTAAATATACCGCTGATTGTATCCAGCAAAAACATCATATCGAAGCACAGCAAATTAATATCCTGAACAATTGCCTGGATCCCTTCTTTGAGCCTCCTGTTACTTTTGAGAAACCTTTCGAATTAATGGAAAGATATGCTATAAGCCGTGATAAAAAAATATTGTTCACACTCACCAGGCTCTCCTCGCAAGAACAATACAAAGGCTATGACCAGGTGCTGGCGGCGATGAAGAACCTACCTGAGAATGTTCATTACATCATTGGCGGAAAGGCTGATACGATTGAAGCGGAACGGATAAAGCAACTCATTGTGCAATATGGATTACAGAAACGGGTAACCTTAACTGGCTTCATTGCCGATGAAGAAATTACCGGGCACTATTTGCTGGCAGATATTTATGTTATGCCGAGTAAAGCTGAAGGTTTTGGCATCAGTTTTATTGAGGCTTCGGCATGTGGCTGTAAGGTGATTGCCGGTAACCAGGATGGCAGCAGTGCGGCACTGTTAAATGGTGCGCTTGGCACTTTGATTGATCCTAACGATTCAGCGCAACTCCAATCAGCGATTCTGGAAGCACTGGAGTTACCAGCCAGCCCTTTACTACAACAGGAAAAAACACTGGCACATTTTAGCTTTAGTCATTATCAGCACAAACTTCATCAACTTTTAACACATTCATGAACGAACACGAACATTCCTGGACGATTGAAGCAAAAAGTTCACTATTCGACCTCAAGTTAAACGAAGTTTGGGCATACCGTGATTTATTATGGTTATTGGTAAGGCGTGATTTTGTTTCTTTTTATAAACAGACAATCCTTGGTCCGCTATGGTTTTTCATACAGCCTTTGTTTACGACAATTATTTTCACCTTTATATTCGGTAACCTGGCAGGAATTTCGACCGATGGTCTTCCAAAACCATTGTTTTACATGGCTGGCATTACCGCCTGGAATTACTTTGCTGATTGCTTAATTAAAACCTCGAACGTCTTCCGGGACAATGCCGGTATATTTGGTAAGGTGTATTTTCCCCGGTTAATTATGCCTTTAAGCATCGTGGTAAGTAATTTAGTGCGATTCGGTGTTCAGATGTTATTGTTCTTAATTTTAATGGCTTATTATTACATAACAGGCACCCCATTGCACATCAGCTGGGCCATTGGTTTATTTCCCATAATTGTATTATTAATGGCTTTATTAGGTTTAGGTGCAGGAATGATTATTTCTGCGATGACAACCAAATACCGTGACCTGGCTTTTTTGGTGAGTTTCGGAGTACAGCTCCTGATGTATGCAACAACTGTTATCTATCCCCTCTCAGAAGCTATTAAAAAATACCCAGCTTATTCATGGGTAATTGAATATAATCCGATGACCCCTATCATAGAAACGTTTAGATATGGCTTCCTGGGCGAAGGGAGTTTTAGTTTGGTTAGCTTTGGCTATGCTTCGGCTATAACCTTCGCATTGCTCCTTTTCGGAATTGTGATTTTTAATAAAGTGGAGCGGAATTTTGTGGACACTGTTTGATGTTTAGGGGTTAGGGTTGAGAGGTTAAAAAAAATAACACAAATCATCCTTTATTTAATTCATTTAGTAACTAAATAAAGATCATGCATATTTATTCATTCGAAAAACTTGATGTTTGGCAACTTTCAAGAGCATTTAGAAAAGACATTTATCAATTGGCTTCAAAATTTCCGAAGGAAGAAACCTTTGGATTGACTAGTCAAATAAAAAGATCTGTAAGCAGCATTGGAGCTTGCCTTGCCGAGGGCTCTGGTAAAATAACAGCAAAAGACAAAGCACATTATACCAACATGGCTTATACAACAACCCTCGAAACGTTAAATCATATTATTGCCGCAATGGATCTGGATTATATTTCAGAGTCAGAATACCTTTTGCAGCGAATTAAGATAGAAGCCATTACAACAAAATTAAGTGCGCTGAGGAAATCGCAAATACTTCGTTGAATTAACAACCCCTACTCTCTAAACACTAAACAACAATGTCAAAAAACATTGCTATCAAAGTAGAAAACCTTTCCAAAGCTTATCAGCTCGGACAAATTGGAACCGGAACGATCAGTAGTGATTTGGAACGCTGGTATGCCAGAATCCGTGGGAAAGAAGATCCTTTTTTAACAATTGGAGAAACAAACGATAGAACTTTGAAGGGTAGCAGTGATGTTGTATGGAGCCTAAAAGATATTAATTTTGAAATTAATCAAGGAGATGCTGTTGGTATCATTGGCCAAAATGGCGCAGGTAAAAGTACATTGCTTAAAATTTTAAGTAAAGTTACCGCCCCTACAACCGGTAAAATATCTGGTAAAGGGAGAATTGCAAGCTTACTAGAAGTTGGAACAGGCTTTCATCCCGAGTTATCAGGAAGGGAAAATATTTTCCTAAATGGTGCTATTTTAGGCATGCGAAAAAAAGAAATTCAACGAAAACTTGACGAAATAGTAGATTTTGCTGGTGTAGAAAGGTATATAGATACTCCCGTTAAGAGATACAGTTCTGGTATGTACGTTCGATTAGCTTTTGGCGTTGCTGCACATTTAGAGTCAGAAATTTTAATTATCGACGAAGTGCTTGCTGTTGGTGATGCAGAATTTCAGAAAAAATGTTTAGGTAAAATGAATGATGTAAGTAAAGGGGAAGGAAGAACGGTGCTGTTTGTCAGTCATAATATGTCATCTATCAGCGCTTTATGTGATAATTGTATTTATCTTAAAAATGGTTTAATAGAAAATATCGGAGAAACCCGTGAAATAATCGGCAACTACATATCAAAGAATGAAAACATTTCAATTACTGAAGAATGGGTTGGAAAAGCGGGTGATGATGCAATTGAAATCAATAAGTGTATTGTTTACTCATTAGACCAGATTAACAATCTACACACTAACAGCGATGTTTATATTGAAATTCAGGGAGAGATTTTAAAACCCATATTCGGATTGGTATTGGGTTTCACGCTTTGGTCGGAATTTGATTATGAGCTTGCTTATGTACTACACGATGATGATGAAAATGATGTAGAAGTTAAAGAACATCAAGCCCAAAAATTCATTAAAAAATTTTGTATACCTGCGAACACATTAGCTGAAGGAAGATATCGAATACAATTTGACGTAGGCATACACATGAAAAAGAGAATAATTTATGATGAATGTGATATTTCCTTTAATCTTTTAAACATTAGCGGAATAGGTAGAAAATACGTAATACCCTCAGGCAAAGGCCGTACGAGTTTAATCAGAACCAAGTGGGCAATTTAAAGAACATGGAAATAATAAGTCATAGGGGTTATTGGAATAAATCAGAAGAAAAAAATAAATCAGAAGCATTTATAAGGTCATTTGATTTAGGTTTTGGTACAGAAACGGATTTAAGAGATTTAAACCGTAATATTGTAATATCACATGATCCGGCTGACAATGGTTCAATGCTTGTGGATGATTTTTTTGATCTGTACAATAGGTATAATCAATTATCTACCCTTGCTTTGAATATAAAAGCTGATGGCTTACAAGCTGGAATCCAAAATCTAGTAAAAACACACAAGATTCATAGCTATTTTGTATTTGATATGTCGATACCGGATACCCTCGGGTACATTAAACATAAAATTCCCTTCTTTAGCAGACAAAGTGAACATGAATTGCTACCTGCATTTTATGAACAATGTGAAGGAATATGGCTGGATTGTTTTATAAAAGACTGGTATGATGACAAGCTAATCTTAAAACATATTCAAAACAATAAAAGAGTAGCAATTGTATCTCCCGAGCTACATGGCAGAAACCATTTAGCTCTATGGGAAATGCTAAAATCAACAGCGATTTGCACGAATAAAAAAGTAATTTTATGTACAGATTTTCCTATGGAAGCGCGAAACTTTTTTCAAAATTAAAATGAAAATCAAAGCGGTAATATTCGATATGGATGGGGTATTGATAGATGCCAAAGACTGGCACTATGAAGCGCTTAACTCGGCATTAAGTTTATTTGGTGCAGAAATAAACAGGCAGGATCATCTTTCTACTTTTGACGGACTTCCAACCAAAAAGAAACTTGAGCTTTTAAGTTTGAAAAATGGTTTGCCGTTAGGCTTGCATAGTTTTATTGGAGCGCTAAAACAACAATTTACATTTGAAGCCATTTTTGCTAAATGTAATCCCGTTTTTCAACATCAATTTGCATTATCTCAATTAAAAAAAGATGGTTATAAGCTTGCTGTTGCATCAAACTCAATTAGCCAAACAGTTAACATTATGATGGAAAAAGCCGGCCTTGTGAATTATCTGGACTTTTGCCTATCAAGTGACGATGTAACAAAAAGTAAACCCGATCCGGAAATTTACTTGATGGCTATAAAAAAATTAAATTTAGCTCCTGCAGAGTGTTTAATAGTTGAAGATAATGAACATGGAATAAAGGCTGCATTGGATTCGGGAGCGCACTTACTCAAGGTAAAGGATACGACTGACGTAACCTACCATAGAATAATTAAAAGAATACAGGAATTAGAAAATGATTAAAATAATTTTTCCTTTAGCAGGATCATCAGAATTGTTTTTTAATTCTGGTTTTACTTACCCCAAACCACTAATTGATGTAAAGGGTATCCCTATGATACAATTTATATTTGAAAAAATAATTCCTATTAACATTCCTCATAAATTTATCTTTATTATAAATGAAGAAGATGTAATAAAATATCATTTAGATAGCACATTAAAATTATTAACACAAAATTGCGACATTATAAAATTAAAAAATCCTACTAAAGGAGCACTATGCAGTATTTTAATGGCGATAGATTATATTGATAATGATGATACTTTGTTAATCTTAAATGGAGATCAAATTATTGAAGAAGATTTTAATAAAATAATAGAATTTTGGGAGGAAAAACTGGCAGATGTGGGTGTTGTAACTTTTAAATCAATTCATCCAAGATGGTCTTATGTAAAAATTGAAAATGATTTAATTACTCAAACCGCCGAAAAAAACCCTATTAGCCAGCATGCTATTGCGGGTTATTATTATTTTTCGAAGGCATCATTGTTTTTTGAAAATGCTTTTCGGGTTATAAGGAATAAAGTACAATTAAATGATGTTTACTTTATCTCGCCTGTTATTAACGAATATATTTTAGCGGAAAAGAAAGTTTACAATTATGAAATTGATAATTTAAAATACCACTCATTTTATTCTCCTCAAAAATTAAACGAATTTGAAAATCTGAAAAATGGCCATTGAAAAATTTGACCTGTCTGCGATGACCAATGGTTGGTTTATCGGAGATTTTGAACCCAGCCTCCACAGAACTCAAGATTTCGAGGTTGGGCTTAAGCGTTATAAAAAAGGTGACTACGACTCAATCCATTACCATAAAATAGCTACCGAGTTTACAGTGATTGTGAACGGAAAAGTCGAAATGAATGGTATACAATATAATGATGGTGATATAATAAAAATTATGCCTGATACGCCTACGAATTTTAAAGCGTTAACTGACGTAGTTACTGTTGTTGTTAAGATACCAGGGGCTTCTAATGATAAATATTTATTGAAATGATAAATATCGTAATACCCATGGCCGGTAGCGGCAGTAGATTTGCTAAGGCTGGATTTACAAAAGCTAAACCATTTATTGATGTTGCCGGTAAACCAATGATTGTAAGGGTAATGGAAAATCTAAAATATCCAGACGCTCAATTTTTCCTGATAGGACAAGAAAGACATTTGACAGAGGAAAATAAAACAATTAATGAGATAAAAGACAATTTTAATGCTCATTTTATATTTATTGATAAACTCACTGAAGGTACAGTATGCACTATATTACATGCCAGAAAATACATAAATAATAACACTCCATTACTTATAGCTAACTCCGATCAAATTATTGAGAATGGAATTGCTGGTTTTATTAACGATTGTTTTCAAAGATCACTTGATGGTTCGATATTAACGTTTAATGACGAAAGCCTAAATCCAAAATGGTCTTTTGCAAAAACTGATGATAATGGATTAGTGACAGAAGTACAGGAAAAGAAGCCAATATCTGATTTAGCTACCGCCGGAATATATTTATTTAGAAAAGGAAATGATTTTGTTGATGGGGCGATAGATATGATTATCAATAACGACCGGGTTAATAATGAATTTTACACTTGCCCAGTTTATAACTATGCTATTAAAAATGGCTTACAAATCGGCACTTATAGTATCAATCATACATGGATGCATGGTTTGGGCACACCAGAAGACCTTGAAAAGTATCTGAAAGATGGGATATCTGAAAAGCTTATTTAGACTTTTCTTTACGAACTTAGTTAAATACTTAGTTTCCAAAAACTTCATTGATTTAAATGAAATGCATTTGAATGTTATTCAAAAACTTGAAAAAGTTGAGAATGTTTTCCTTACCGAGCATAGAAGACCCAAAGAACATGTAGCCTACAATATAAAGCCCTTAACAACAAGAACACAGCCTAAAATAGCTGTAGTTATTCAGGGACCAATAATAATCGTTGATAATTTCACTCTTGAAACAATTTTACTCTACAAGAAAAATTTCAAAAACACTATCCTAATTGTTTCGACATGGATAGGAGAAGATGAACCTACCCTATTGAAATTAAAATCTCTCGGAATTGAAATTATTTTAAATGAAAAGCCATTAATATCAGGACACTCTCATATTAATTACCAAATAAAAAGTAGCATAACTGGAATTAAGAGGGCTAAAGAATTGGGTGCGAAATATGTAATGAAAACCCGTGCAGATCAAAGAATTTATGGTTTAAATACGATTGAATATTTTTTAAATCTCATTGCTAGTTTTCCACTCAGAAATGTAAGCCTCCAAAAAGAAAGATTGATTATACCTAGTATTAATACATTTTTATTCCGTTTATATGGCATTACCGATATGATGATGTTTGGAAATACTGATGATATGATCTTGTATTGGAATGCTGAACCTGACAATAGGGTAATTAATGATCAAGGTGTAATTTATACCGGGAAATCATTTGCAGAAATAAGCGTATGCGAAGTCTATCTTTCAACTCAATTCTTAAAAAAAACAGGACGAAATCTGAAATGGACTATCGAGGATAGCTGGAGTGTGTATGCTGAAAGTTTTTGTTGCGTAGACTACAATTCTATCGATCTGTTTTGGCCAAAGTATTTACCACACACTGAGTTCAGGAACCGATATTATAGCCATAACAATACGCATCAGTTGCTAACATTTAATGATTGGTTTTCGATTTATAATAAAACTTATCATTATCCGAATGAGAAAATATTAACTTTCAATGAAGGTGATTATTTTGATGAACCAGATAATTAATCTTAAAAGTGGGACTTAAGTATTCTTAATTTATTAAAAAACAAATGGTCATCGTAAAACTTCAGGGCGGACTGGGGAATCAGATGTTCCAATATGCCACAGCAAAAGCAATCGGATCTAAATCATTATATTTCGATGTTGATTTTTTAAACGCTAACCGGGTGTCTGATGAAAATTTCACTAAAAGAGAACTTGAATTATTCATTTTTGAGAATATCAATCTAAAAATTACCAGGAGATTTTTGAAATATCTGATAAGGAAAAAATTAATATTTCTCTCCAAATCTATTTATCAATCTGAAAAAAACGAGTTCATCAATCTTAAAAGTAATAAGTCTTTTAGTTTATATTTGGATGGCTATTTTCAAAATGAGGTTTACTTTGCCGATATCAGAGAACAACTTTTACATGATTTCAGGTTTCCGGAATTATCTGAGTCAAATAAAATTATAGCCGATAAAATAAAGGCCGACAATAATGCTGTAGCAGTTCATATTCGAAGAGGAGATTATCTAAAGCCAGCCATTAGTGCTTATCACGGTATACTTCCTCTTAATTATTATGAGCAAGCAAAATCTGAAATCGAAAATAAAGTTAATCATCCAACTTATTACGTTTTTTCTGATGACATTGAATGGTGTAAGGCCAATTTGAGTTTAATACCTGCAACATTTGTTTCAAATGCTAACTCAAAAAACTGGGAGGATATGTATCTTATGCATTTGTGCAGGCATAATATAATAGCAAATAGCAGTTACAGTTGGTGGTCTGCCTGGTTAAATCGAAATCCGGATAAAATTGTAATTGCGCCCAAAAAGTGGTTTGTTCATAATTCAACAGAAATAGTTCCGTTAGGATGGATAAAACTTTAGTTTCAATAATTATGCCTGCTTACAATGCAGAAAAATTTATAAAAGAGGCAATCGAATCAGTGGTATTGCAAACATACAAAAACTGGGAGCTAATCATTGTTGATGATGGCTCAACCGATTCAACCGCAGCAATTATAAAAGAATTTACCAACATAAATCACAGAATACACTATTACTATCAGGAAAATGGCAAACAAGGTAAAGCTCGAAATTTGGGTATAAAAAATAGCCATGGCGAACTCATAGCCTTTTTAGATGCCGATGACATTTGGGTAGCCAATAAATTAGAGATTCAGTTAAATTTATTGAAAGAAAATGAGTCAATCGATTTATTATTTACTCAAGGATTTATAATTGAAAATAGTAAGTGCAATGATTGCAACTTAGTTATAAAAGATAAATGGGATTTAAACAATTTCGAAGACTTTTTGTTGCACAACCAAATCCCGATATTGTCTGTATTAATGAAAAAGGAAGCTTTGGTTAAAGTAGGTTTTTTTTCGGAGCAGAATGAAATACAAAATGCAGAAGATTATCATTTGTGGTTGAAATTATTACTTACAGGATACAAATTCCGTTCAACAGCTCACAGATTATTTTATTATCGAATACACCCCTCCCAATCTACTTTTCAAAATTTAAATATATCTCAACCTATTTTTTACACTTTATGCGATATATATGATTTCACAAATAAGATTGATAAAAAGAAGACGATTGTTAACAAATTGAAATGGCAGCTTTTTAATCCAGATTTTCATCAAAATTGTATTGCCATTATCAGTGATTATTTAAGCTTAAAAAAATTAGATATATTATCTTTTCTAATCGGAACACTTCTTAGTGGAAACAGTCGTATACAACAAAAGATTGCATTTAAGATCGTATCAATTGTTGGATAAGAATTATAAAATATCGGTTATTATTTGTGTTTACAATGAAGGAATCAGTATTTTAAAGGCTTTAAAATCTTTAAGAAATAACAAAATCTATTCAGCCACCGAAATTATATTGGTAGATGATTGTTCAACTGATAACTCAACTTTACAAGTACTGGCTAAACTTAATCAGGTTAAAAACCTCCAAATTATAAGGAGCGAAACGAACTCAGGATTGTCCAATTCAAGAAATTTAGGTTTTGATAATTCTACAACTGAAATCATCGTACCGCTTGACGCTGATGACATATTGCCAGATTTTTCTTTAGATCTAATCTATAAGGCCTTTGAAGAAAATAATGACATCGATTTTGTTGCTGGTGATTACTATTTAAAAGACGTTGAAACTAATGAATCTCAGCTTATAAAATGTGATGACATAGCAACAAAAAACATAATCGATAAAAGAAAATTAAGCATTCACTGGAAACTTCTTGGTACAAGTCCATGTAGAAAAAGTGTATGGAAAGAAATTGGCGGTTACAGTTTAGAATTTTCGTACTCTGTGCAAGATGTAGATTTTTGGATAAGGGTATTACAGGCAGGGTTTAATGGCATGTACTTAAACGCTCCAATTTATGTCTGGAACCGGTCAGCAGGTGGAATGAATTTTAATTTTGATCGTTTTGATATGACAAAGCTTCTTGAGAAGCATTTAGATTTCTATCAACTAAGCTTGACCCGAAAATACATTTACAATAAAATTTTTGAGAGCTATTATCCTTACAAGGATAAAAACAAAATTTTGTCTTTAGGTAAGCGTTATTTTTATCATCTAAAAATGGTTAATAAATTAAGATTTTTCTACGCCATTACGCTTAGCAGTTAAAATGGAAAGTATCTTATCGGTGATAATACCTACCTATAATTCAGCGAAAACTCTTTCCAATTGTTTAGATAGTCTAGTATCTCAACATTTTAAAGATTTCGAAATTTGGATTATTGATGGATTATCAACAGATACTACCCTAGAAATTGTAAAACGATACCAAGAGTATTCTCCTAATATTAATTATATATCAGAGGGGGATAAAGGAATCTATGATGCGATGAACAAAGGCATTGCGTTAAGTGCAGGGAAATGGATTTACTTTTTGGGAAGCGATGATACGCTTTATAACAATGAAGTACTACAGGAGATAAAACACAAAATAGATGAAACATCGGCTAAAATAATTTATGGCAATGTGATAATGCGAGGTAAAAACCAGTGGAATCTGGATAATGTTGTTTTTAATGGTAAATATAATTTAGAAAAAATGCTTGTCACAAATATCTGCCATCAAAGCATTTTTTACCGTCGCAATGTTTTTTTAGAACTAGGTAACTATGATTTAAAATATATAAGTAGCGCAGACCAGGAATTTAATTTAAGGTGTTATGCTAAATTAAAATTCGATTACGTTGACCTCATTGTTGCAAACTTTTACGTTGGCGGTTTTAGCACCACAGTACCTGATAATTACTTCAATAAAAACAGAGGCGTAATTCTATATCAGTACTTCAAAAAAAGGATATTCGATAAAGACTTTTCTAAAGTCCGGGTATATTTAAGAGAAGTATTTACTAAAAAAAACAAATTATTAAAACCCCATCAGCGATTCATATGCCTACTCGCATACATAAAGCTGAAAGTAGCTAGTTTAGTTAGTTAATTTATTAAACCCTAATTTATGAATTCATTAATGTTGTTAGCCAGAAAAATTCTAAAAAAAGTATATCGGCGACCATTGATTATAAAAGATATCAATTATAAAGACCAGGATAAATTAACCGCATTACAACGCTATGAAGCTGCCAATATCAATTTTATGGGCGTAGATTTTAGCGTTGTTGACAATGTAACTTTTATTGCCTCGTACCTAGAAATTTTTAGAGAGAACGTTTATAGTTTTGAAACAAAGACGATAAAACCTGTAATGATCGATTGTGGTGCAAATATCGGGTTGGCAACAATTTACTTAAAACAAAACCATCCTGATGCCAGCATAGTAGCCTTTGAACCCGATCCTAAAATTTTTGATGCCTTGCAAAATAACATTAAAGCTTTCGGATTTAAAGATATTACATGTCTAAATAAAGCTGTATCAAGCGAAAAAGGTATACTTAATTTTAGCAGTGAAGGTGGGCATGCCGGAAAATTATCATTTAATAATAACGTTGAAACCATAAAGGTTGAGGCAATCCGATTAAAAGAATTTTTACAGCAATATGAAACAATATCATTTTTAAAAATTGATATCGAAGGACATGAAAAAGATTTAATTCCAGATATAGCGGAAGAGCTGTTGAAAGTAGAGTTTTTATTTTTAGAATATCATTCATTTATAGATGAGCCTCAGTGTTTAGAGGAAATGTTAACACACCTTAAAAATGCAGGTTTTAGGTATTATCTTAAAGAAGGATATCCTAAAATGAATCCCTTTTCGGGTGAGGAAATATTTGGTAGAATGGACTTTATGGTAAACATTTATTGTTTCAGGAAATAATATTCCAAATATATACAGTAAAAAATGTTTGAAACGCCGATACTTCTTTTAATATTTAACCGGCCGCAACATACCCGAATGGTTTTTGAAGAAATTAAAAAGCAAAGACCTAAATTTTTGTGTATTGCTGCCGATGGGCCAAGAGATAACCAGTTAAATGATATTAAACTTTGTGCCGAGGCAAAAAGCATTATTGCTGATATAGACTGGGAATGCCAGGTAGATACTCTTTTTAGAGCTAAAAATTTGGGAAGCAAGTATGCTGTTAGTGAAGCAATAACCTGGTTTTTAAATAAATATGGTTATGGGATTATTTTAGAAGATGACTGTTTACCAAATTCATCTTTTTTTTATTTTACGGAATCGTTGCTAAACAAATATCAACATGACACAAACGTGATGATGATAACGGGTTGCAGTTTTCAAAATAACACTTCCAGCTCCGCTACTTATTACTTTTCAAAGTACGTTCATGTTTGGGGCTGGGCTACGTGGAAGAGGGCATGGGATTTATACAATGTGAGTTTGGTTAATGAGCCAGAAGCTGCAAAATCTGCAATAATTAAACAGACTTTTAAATCCAGGAGGGAACAAAAGCTTTGGGATTATAATTTAAGCCTAATAAACAATGGTTTAGATGCCTGGGACTACCAGTGGATGTATTGGATATGGAAGAATAGAGGATTGACGATAATTCCCTGGCAAAATATGATTGCAAATATCGGTTTTGGCCCTGATGCTACTCATACTTTTGACGAATCATCAAATCAATCAAAAATGAAACAATTCGAATTGACCCAAATTGTACATCCAAAAGAAATTAAAGAGGACCTCAAAGCAGATAACTATGAACGTTATCAAATGCTAATAATGCCATTTAAAAAAGTGATTTTAACTAAAATCATCTCTAGAGCAAAGCGTTTTTTTTCTTTAAACAAGAATGCAGGTAACTGATACACTGGCAGCTGTTTTAATTCCAATTTATAAGGAAACATTAAATGAAACTGAAAGCATCTCATTAAATCAATGTTTAAAAGTCTTAAAACAACATAAGATTATATTTTTTGGCCCTGAAGACTTAAATCTTGATTGCTACCAGCGTGCTTGTGTTAAGCACCATATTAATTTTGAAATTACTTTCTTTGAGAAAAAATACTTCGAAGGAATTAATGGGTATAATCAGCTTATGCTTTCGTCGCATTTCTATAAAACATTTATCAAATTTAAATTCATATTAATTTATCAGTTAGATGCATTTGTTTTCAAAGATGAACTACATTATTGGTGCAATAAAGGATATGATTTCATTGGCGCACCAAATAGAAGCCATTTAAATAATCCCGGTGAAGTTCAGTTTTTAAAAAACTACTCAAAAATTCTAAGAATCTTAAAAATTGATAAACAAATAAGCAATGTTGGTAACGGTGGCTTTTCTTTACGAAAAACCAGGTCATGTTATCGGTTAGTTAAATTTCTTAACAATTCAGTCGAAAAGTGGCTTCCGAATAATGAAGACGGCTTCTTTAAGTATTTTGGAAATATATTATTCCCATTATTCAAACTACCAGGTGACGAGGAGGCGATAAGTTTTTCCATAGAAATCGAAGCTAGCACAACATTAGCCAAACTTAAAAAAGAAACTCCATTTGGTTGTCACGCATACGAAAAGTATGAGTGGGAAACATGGAAACCATTAATAGAAAAATACAGCTATCTACCCTAAATGGATACAAGAGACGATAAAACCGCCAGGCTCAGCAATATAAATATTAGCAAAAGCAACTCGCTTTATTTACATTATCATTTTTATCACGAAAAATTGTTTTCGGCAATTAAACGATATATAAATGGTGATTTAATTGACATTGGTTGCGGCAACAAACCTTGTTTAGAAACCATAAATCCACTCGTTACAAAATACATTGGTTGTGATATCATTCAATCAAGTAATCAATGTGTAGATGTACTTTGTCCGGCTAATGATATTCCACTAGCTGAGGCCACTTTTGATACTGTTTTCTCTTCGCAAACAATTGAGCATGTTGAAGATCATCAGGGGTTGGTAAATGAGGCTTACCGGCTTTTAAAACCTAATGGGTATTTTGTGTTGACCGGGCCGATGTATTGGCCCCTACACGAGGAGCCTCATGATTTTTTCAGATTTACAAAACATGGATTTAGACACATTCTAGAAAAAGCAGGTTTTGAAATTATTGAAATTAATTCGAACGGTGGAAAATGGGCTGTGGCTGGCCAAGCTTTGTTACATGCAGTTTATCCCGCTATGTATAATGTGAAAGGCATTAAAGGAAAATTAATAAAATCTATGGCTTTTCTTTTAGGAGGAATTAAAACAATAAATCGCATTTTCACTTACTTAGACACTAAAAACTATGACCCAGTAAACACAATGAATTATGTGATAGTTGCAAGAAAAAATAATGAAAATCTATCTTCCTGATCTAAATAATTATAAGAAAAAATTAATTGAAAATGGATTAACATTTCCTCTTGATAATGCTGCAAAAGCAGCTGAAGGATTATTGATGTCATTACCGGGGGTTAAAAGTAAATCAGGCTGGCCCTGGGATGAAGAGGTTGACCCAAGAATATACAGAGAGGATGTTGATTGGCCAAAACTCACTATCGTTACACCGTCTTACAATCAGGCTTCATTTATCGAGCAAACGATTAGATCAGTACTATTACAGAACTATCCTAATCTTGAATATATAGTTATAGATGGTGGAAGTACTGATAATACCAAAGAAATTCTGGAAAAATATTCACCCTGGATTAGTTATTGGCAATCAGAAAAAGATGATGGCCAGAGCCAAGCTATAAATTTAGGTTTCAGTATTGCTTCGGGAGATTATTATGCCTGGATTAATAGCGACGATTATTACTGCAAGGATGTTTTTAAATTAGTAATTACTAATTTTCTTAAACACAGAATCGAATTTGTTTATGGTTATAGTGCCAGTTATTCTCAAAAGGAAAATGAAATGGAAATTATAAAGGTTCGACGACTATATGATTATTTGCTTCGTATTCCAACACTACAACAACCTTCATGTTTTTGGCTGGCTAGTATTCACCAGCCCGTTTGGGAAGCATTGCATTGTTCATTAGATTTTGAGTTATGGCTGAGAATGGTGAAAGGAAAAAAAAGAAAACTACTTAAACATGTTCTGACAATTGCAAATAAACATGATGATGCTAAAACACATAATCCAAAGATGGGTGCAGCATGGAAACACGACCATGAACTCATTTGCAGTGAAGATGCCCATGGACCAGTAAATAACTGGCAAACAATTAACTTTTTACATCGAATATTGCTTAAACTTAATAAACTAATTGAAAAAAATTATTAGCGCTTTATTTTTTCTGTATAGAAAGATTTATTTTAAACTTCAATGTATATTATTCAATAAAATAATTAACAGTAAAAATGCATGGTTAATTTTTGATAAGAGTAATATTCCAGGTTTTGGAACAAATCTGTTAAGAACTTACTTCCCAATTTATTCGACACAATCCTTTAAAGAATCATTCTCGAGTAAAGTAATTTCAATGATGGAAGAAGTGATTAAGCGTAATAAAGCCGCTGAGCTTGAATTAAAAATCATCAATGAAATGCACCAGTTATTGGAATTATCAGAAATTGAAAAAGATCAGATCAAGCCCTACCTGGACAATTATTTCTTCGGAATATTCGACGCTGCAATACTTGGTGCCATGATGCAACAATATATACCTTTAAAAATAATCGAGATTGGTTCAGGAATATCAACCAGGTATATGCACTTTTTCAAAAATAAATATAGCTTAAAGACAAAAATAACTTGTATTGATCCCTTTCCAAGAGTAGAAATTGAGCAGGTAGTCGATACATTTTACAAAAAGCCCTTAGAATCTGCTATAGAAGAAAATGAAATTCAATTAGCTGCTGGTGATTTTCTGTTTATGGATGGTTCCCACTATGCCTTCCAGGGAAATGATACCTTGACTTTTTTCTTTAAATTAATACCATCCATCCCTTCGGGCGTTATCATCCATATTCATGATATTTATCTACCTTATGATTATGATACAAATGTATCACAACAGCTTTGGGCAGAACAGTACATACTTGCCGCAATGCTAGTGAATGGATTAAAGGATTACGAAATCTTATATCCTGCATATTATGAATCATGCACCAACCAGCAAATCATCAATAAACTTAATGAAGTAAATCTAACATTAGGTAGTAGAAATTTCGAGAAAAGAAAATCACATAAAGAAGGTTATAGCTTTTGGATGAGAAAAAAATGAGTTCGGATTTTCATCATTCTTTACTTGTTCCCTGCTATAATGCGGCTAAATATATTGATCGTTTTGCTTTGCAATTATCAAAGCTAACCATCCCTTTTAACGAAGTAGTATTCTATGATGATGGGAGTACAGATGAGACAATTTTCCTTTTAGAAAAAAAAGGGTTTAAGGTAATAAAAGGGCTAATTAATAAAGGCCCTGGCTATGCCAGAAATCGCCTTGCATATGAAGCAAAAGGAGAATATATTCATTTTCATGATATCGATGATGAAATTGATTCTGATTTTCTCAAACTAATTAATCAAAAATTAACTTTGTGTGATACAGATGTAATTCTCGGTTATGCTGATTGGATTGATGAAATTTCAAGAGCTTCGCTCATTTTATGGACGTATGATGAGATGGCCATTAAAAAAAATCCATTGGCTTATTTTATGAGTAAACCATTAGGTATAATTAATACGGTTTATAAAAAATCTACTTTTCTTAATATTGGTGGTTTTAATGAAAATATTAAATGCTGGGAAGATGCAGATTTGCATATTAGATTAGCTGCTGTACAGGCGAATTTTCAAGTTGTAAACGAAATAATTGCCCATTCGTTAAGGCATGCTAATGGTATAAGTAAGGATCAGGAAAAGTGTTGGAGGTGTAGGTTAAGATTTTTGGAAATTTACCTCAATGTTTATTTGGATAAAGTAGATAAAGATATTTTCAAACAGGAATTGAAGAAAGTGCAAACCGTTTTCATTAACATGGGCACATACAGATTGCTAAAAAAAATATTTGATTTGAATAAAAAATATCAACTTGATTTATCAACTAATAAGGCAAAGATGCTATATTACAGTAGTAGTCTTATACCGTCATCATGGCTACAAAAAGTAATTTCTTTTGCTCAACGCAGCAGATAGGTAAATAAAACATCAAGGGCACAAGCAATGTTAAATTTTATACAAAAATCCTTTAACCTCCTTTTTATTTATTTTTATAAAGCGCGAGGGGTTAATATTGAGAATAATGTAATTATTGGATCTGACATATTGCTAAACAGAGGATTTTTAAATCAAAAGAAAGGTTCTATTAATATCAGTGAGAAATGTGAACTTTCTAAAGGAGTTGTTATCAAATGTTATGGAGGGAGTGTTAATATAAGCCATAATACTTTTCTGGGAGAATACGTATGTATATATGGACATGGAAACGTAGAAATCGGAGAAAACACACTTATTGCCATGCATACCTGCATAGTTAGTTCTAATCATACGATCCCCTGCAAAGACGTTTTAATCCGATCTCAGGGAGATATTTTAATGCCGGTTAAAATTGGTAATGATGTTTGGATTGGCGCAGGGGCTAAAATATTGGGAAATGTAAATATAGGAGATGGATGTGTAGTTGGCGCAGGAACTGTAGTTACAAAAGATTTACCACCGTACGCAATCGCCGTTGGCGTTCCCGCAAAAATTATTGGTTACAGGAATGATTAACTTCATCAGTGTAATATTGCCAACATATAATCCGAATCTGGATAGATTAAATTTAACAATTAAACACCTTGAACAGCAAACATTAGCAATAGATTTATGGGAGCTTATTATTATTGATAATAATTCCAATCAAAGGGTGACCCCTATTCTATCAAAAGATATCAATTCAAAAATTATTTTTGTCGAAAAACAAGGTTTAACGCATGCCAGGTTAGCAGGTTTTAAGGTAGCTAAAGGTGAACTTATTGTTATGGTTGATGATGATAACCTTTTAGATCGGGATTATTTAAAAAATGCCTTAACTGTTTTTGATAAGAAAAAGGATCTTGGTGCTGCAGGAGGAAAAGTTATCCCACTTTTTGATACTTCTCCAGAAACATGGTTAAAAAACTTCTACTCATCACTTGCAATCCGCGATTTAGGGAACGAAGAATTAATTGCAACATGGGAAAATAAATATCCTGATGCATCACCAATAGGTGCAGGAATGGTAATCAGGAAAGAAGCTTTACAATCTTATATTAACAAAGCCCATGTTATTTTGGACCGGACAGGAAGTTTTCTAAGCTCGGGGGGAGATAATGACATTGTACTTGAAATATTAAAATCGGGATGGAAGGTTGGATATTTTCCAAAACTCACTTTACAGCATATAATACCGAAATCTCGCATGGCTTTTAAATATATCTGTAAGTTAATTAACCATAGTAATAAATCATGGGTAATTCTGCTTGAATCACATCAGATAAATCCATGGAAAAAAATTTCATCCCGTACTTTGAAATTAAGAAAGATAAAAGCCTGGTTTAGTAACAAAGCATGGATGAATAAAACAAACTATATAAAATGGCGTGCTGCTTGTGGTTTATTTGATGGTTTGGCTGAATGATCAGGAGAATAAAAAAATCACTGGCGTATAGATTACCTTTAGTTTATCGGCTCATTTTAAGCTTTAAAAGGTTCAGAACTTCTGAGCGGCCACAATCAGCACAAACCATATTAATGATGACAGGAAAAAACCACATTGATATGGTAAAGTGCTGTTTATTCTCAATCAGTAAAAAATGGTCGCAACTGCCTAAATTGGTTATCATTTCTGATGGGAGCATAACAACAGAGAAGATTAAACATTCATTAAAATTCTGGAAAGGTGCCATACAGATTAAGCATTGGCAGGAAAGCATTACTTACCATCAAAGGAAAAACAGGAACGCCATTAAAAGTTACGCTGAATTAAATCCTTTCGGAAAAAAGCTTGCCATTATACTACATTATGCAGAAATAAAGCCCGTGATATGGATTGACAGTGATATACTATTCTTTAAAGATTTTGTCCCTTATTTTCCAAACATCGACATGAAACCAGCTTGTGGTGGATCTGCAGATTGGAAGGGTTCGTATGATGAAAGACTTTTGATTTTTTTTAATGCTTCGGCTGATGAATACGGAAGTTTAAATGCCGGGTTAGTATATGCCTACGGTGAAGATTTGTATGAAAAATACCGTTTAGAAGAAGCAATAAAATACATTCATCCTAATTATGACTTTTTATCAGAACAAACAATATTTGCTGAAATTGCGAGCGATTCTTTTGGTATTTTGTGGAACCAGCATATCATTGGAAATTATAACAGTGATAACCAATCGCTGAGACCAACATCGGGGGCATTAATTGGGAGGCATTATACCAGTAATGTTCGGCACCTTTTTTGGCGTGACGCGTTTTACTTTTCTTAAATACGTTATTATTGACAACCATTCAAAAAATTATCGACGTACTGTATCGGCATCCCATTTCTAAATTTAAAGTTTACGGGCATTATGGCGGTTTTATAAATTATCAGAAAATGATAATCAACCGTAACAAAATGATTTCAGCAAGCAAATTATTGCCTCAAATCGTTTCAAACGAAACCGGTATTCCAATATACTTTCTTACAGGAAAAAAATATCTCTATCAAACATTATTCTGTTTAAAGTCAATCGTGAAGTATCATCCGGATACTTTTAAATTTTTTCTTGTAGATGATGGTACCTTTGACACAGAGTTAAAAGATTTCACAAAAGCAAAAATTAAAAATGCAGAAATCATAGATGCTGGGCAGGTTGAGGATAACCTTCGAAGAATCCTACCTAAAGATAAATTCCCCAATCTTCATCATAAGAGAAAAGTCTATCCTCACATTAAAAAGTTAACCGATATTCATAGTATTGAAGAAAACGAGTGGAAGCTCGTATTAGATTCTGATATGCTATTCTGGAGTTATGCTAATGAAATAGTAAACTGGTTAAATAAACCAGAAAAGCCAATTTACATGCAAGATTGTGAGCAGTCTTATGGTTACAGTATTGAATTAATGGAAACGCTAAGTAGCGCAAAAATCCCATCAAAAGTAAATGTTGGTGTAATCGGACTTAAAAGTTCTGCAATAAACTGGGAGTGTTTGGAAAACTGGGTAGCACAATTGGAAAAGCAAGAAAAAACATCCTATTATCTTGAACAGGCATTAACTGCAATGATTATTGGCAATTCTACAACTACTGTTCTGGATAAAAATAGATATATCGTAAATCCAACATCAAATATCATCGAAACTAAATACGGGGTTCTTCACCACTATGTGGATTTATCAAAAAACGAATATTTTAATAAGGCATGGAAAAAAATATAAATCCAAAATTTGTACAATCACTTTGGATAGGTAGCCAACTCTCAAATGTAGAAAAACTTTGTATTAAATCATTCTTGGATCATGGTTATGATTTTCATCTTTATACGTATGAAGAAATAAAAAACGCTCCTAAAGGCACAATTATCATGGATGCTAATAATATAATTGAGAAAGAAGCAATTTTTAGATACAAAACAGGTTGGGCGAAAAATTCTGTATCCGGCTTTGCCGATTTATTCAGATTATTACTAATTCAGAAAAATGGTGGCTGGTGGGTTGATATGGATATTATTTGCCTGAACAATTTACCAGAAAGAGAAGAGTTGGTTTTTTGCTCAAGCTATGAAGGTGATTATGGTGAGCTTGTTAACAATTGTATATTTAAAGCTCCTGCAAACCATCCATTTTTCACTTACTGTCTTGATGAAATTTCAAAAATAGATTTACCGAATATGGATTTTGGACTAGCTGGACCATTTTTATTCCAAAGAGTTGTTAAAGAATTACAACTCGAAGGTTACATATTTCCATATCAGTGCTTTAATCCTATTACCTGGAAAAATGTTGGAGAATTAATATTGAATAAACGCTCAAGACTTAGCAGATTAAAAGAAATATTCAGGCCAGCACTTAAACCAGATACGATGGCTGGAAGAAAAATCGAAAAAAACTCATTCACACTGCATTTATGGAATGAGGTATGGAAAAATTATGAATATGATAAAAATGGGAATTACGGCAAATTCTCATTATTTGAGAAATTAAAACGCAAGCATAAAATTTAATCATTGGAATCACTCGTATCTATCATTATCCCCTTGCATAATGCACAACTATTTATAAAAGACACAATAAATAGCATCTTAGTTCAAACATACAAAAACTGGGAGTTGATAATTGTTAATGACGGGAGCAGTGATGATAGTTTAAGTGAGGTAAAAAAAATTACAGACAATAGGATGCAGGTGTATACGATTGAAAATTCTGGTGCTGCCTTCGCCAGAAATTTTGGTTTTAAGAAAGCATCCGGACAATTTATAAAATTTATTGATGCTGATGATCTAATAAATCCAGATATGATAAATTCGCAATTGGAAATTGCCAAAAATAATCAGGACTGTATAATATCGGGTAAGTGGGGCAGGTTTTATTCAAATGATATCGGCACGTTTAAATTGAATCCTGAAGAGTGTTGGAAAGATATGAAACCTTTAGAATGGATTTATTCTTCGTGGAAAGAGAATCAATCTATGACCCAGCCAGGAATATTTCTCATTCCCAGAACCATTATTCACAAAGCTGGATTATGGAATGAAAAATTAAGCTTAATTGATGATTTTGATTTTTTTACCCGAATTATTTTGTCATCGAATGGAGTTCTTTTTTGTGAAAATGCTATACTCTCATATAGATCAGGCTCACATAATACACTTTCAGGATTAAAATCGAGAAAAGGTGCTGAATCAGAATTTCTGGCTATTTCATTAGCAACAGCTACTCTTTTAAAGCATTCAACATCTGATATAGCCAAAAGACTGAGTGCGAAAACATATGCCACTTTTATATATAATAACTATCCACAACATAAAGATTTGATAAAACTTGCAAGTCAGGAAATATGTAAACTTGGAGAAATTGATTTTTCAGAATTATTACCTGAAAAATATAGATTATTAGCACGAATAATAGGTTGGAAAAACATTAAAAGATTGCAATTTTATAAAAATGAATTTTTCAGAACAGGTAAATAGCTATATCAATACGGAAGAAAATAATAATTTTATTTTCGAACAGTTTAATCAAAAAACTAAGGAAATAGAATGGCTATATAATCATCGGTTACATGTGGAGGAAAATCAATTAGGATTTGGAGATGCTGCATTCCACTACATGTGGTATTTGTTATTAAATCATCTAAATGAACCTACGAACTCTAATCCGATAAATCTGTTAGAGATAGGTGTTTTTAAAGGGCAGGTAATTTCGCTGTGGGCGCTTATTGCAAAAAAAATGGGAATAAATACTTCAATATTTGCCATTTCACCATTTGAAGGAAAGACCCAACCTAAATCAAAATTATTGTATAAATTACTTATCAGGTTTAGTAAAAAATTCCGACGAATACATGAGTCTGCAAATTTTTACGATGATGTAGATTATTTTGAGATTGTAAAAAAGCATTTTGAGTATCACGAATTAGAATTTGATAAAATTACACTTCATAAGGGTTATTCTACTGAAAATAAAATTATAAATTCTTTTACGACTGACTACTTTGATATTATTTATATCGATGGTGATCACACTTATGATACTGTAATAAAAGACATTAAAAATTACACACCGTTTATTAAAAATGGCGGTTTTCTAATTATGGATGATGCATCAAATAATATTCCTGGCACAGCATTTTGGAAGGGACATCAGCAGGTTTCAGATGCAGCTGAAATCATCCCAACTTTAGGCTTTGTCAATGTTATGAACGTTGGCCACAACCGTATTTATAAAAAACTTTAATGCCAGCTGTAAAAGTTTTTATTCCCACTTACAAGAGAAATAGTAGTTTAAAAAGGGCTATTAATAGTTTATTGATGCAAACATTTGATAATTGGATTTGTGAAATTCACAATGATGATCCTGCTGATATGCTTTTAGCCGATTATGTAAATCAACTTAACGATTCCCGTTTTACATACATTAAACATAAAAAAAACCTTGGCCCAGTAGTCACTTTTAATCTGATGTATCAATCTACGGACGCCACATATATTACTTTATTGGAAGACGATAACTGGTGGGAGCCTACTTTTTTAAAAGAAATGACCAAACTGTTAGATGAATATCCACATGTTGAAATGGCTTGGTCGAACATGCATTTATGGAAAGAAAATATCGATGGCAATAGCGAATCATTGAATGAAACAATATGGCCATATTCCAAAGAAAAATTGGAGTTGATAGAATTTGGGGATATAAAACAGTCATATGGTGCATTGCACTCCAACGGAGCCATGCTTATAAGAAATAATAACCTTCAAAAATATATACTTCCTACAGACATTAGGTTTGATTTTGTAGAGCCATTTAGAGAAAGACATTTCAATTATCCAATTATTTTAAATAACAAACCACTTGCGAATTATAATTTCACACGATCTACTAATCGAAGAACTAATTTAGATGGGTTATATGAACATTACATTATATTATTATCCAGCTTTTTTAAGATAGTTGAACCAACAACTAATTTAGCTAAAAGTCTTTGGAATTTAACACGCAATGAAAAGGTAAGATCAACAAACAGGCTTCTTTACACTGGATTATTATATAAAAATTGTAGATTTTTATTAAAACATGCAAAAATAAATGACTGGCTGTTTTTTATCCTTTATAATCTTAAACATCCAACTATTTTTATAAAATGTTTTAAATTTAAAAGGCGTAATGGACATTTATGGCGATATCTGACTGAAGGTATTAATTTAATACCGAAAGGCAATGACTAGGATTTGCATCATTACGCATACCCACTTAAGCCGAAATCCTAGGGTATTAAAGGAAGCTAAGGCATTAGCTGAAGCCGGTTATGAAGTGCATGTACTAAATTCAATCTATTCTGAACAGCTTGCAAAGAATGATTTAAGGCTTTTGAATACTGAATCAATAAGAATTACACATATTTCAGATTTATCAAAAAAAGACCTGCGCTCTTTAATTGACAGAGTGATAAAAAAAGCCGGCGGTTTATTGGTAAAATACTTGAAATTTGAGACTTGTTATGCCCTTGGCTATGCACCAAACCGATATTTAAAAATTAGTAAATCTTTAAAAGCTGATTTATATATCTGTCATCAGGAGCTCCCGTTATATATTGGTACAAAACTTATTAATGCTGGTTACAACGTAGCCTTTGATATTGAAGACTGGCATTCAGAAGATCTTCCTGAAAAAAGAAGGATATCCAGACCAGTAGCATTATTGAGGTATGCAGAAAGATTCGCGTTAACAAAAGGAATGTACTGTACTACTACATCAATGGCATTGGCACAACAACTTTCCAAAACTTATAACACCAAGCAACCAACAGTAATTTATAATTCATTTAGCCCTATTGAGAGGTTGTTTGGTAAGGTAAAAAAAGCAGGTTTTCCATTAAAACTTGTTTGGTTTTCTTTAAACATCGGACCAGGCCGCGGGTTGGAGGAGTTTTTACTTATAGTAAATAAGTTAAATATTATGGTGGAAATTCATCTCGTTGGAGAAGTAGAAGAAGAATACAAAAACACGCTTTTGCTCTCAACTTCAGATAAATGCCTGTTGACTTTTCATCCTCTTGTTGATGCAGACAAACTATGCGATTTGCTTTCAGAGTTTGATATTGGTTTAGCTATAGAACTACATCAGCCTAAAAACAGAGAATTTACTATTACCAATAAATTCTTTCAGTATATTCAGTGCGGTTTGCCCGTAATTGCAACAAATACAATCGGTCAAATGGAAATTTTTAAAAAATTTACCCCAGGTTTACTGGTTGATTTCGAAAATATAAGCGATCACGAGATCAAATCATTATTGACCGCAAAAGATATCCTTGAAAGATTTCAGGAGCAGGTAGTGCTTGCTGCAACCGCATACAGTTGGGAAAATGAAGTAGTGAAACTATTAAACCTAGTTCAAAGTGCCATTGATTAAAGAAAAAATAAGTTTACAGATTAATTTATCCCCTGGAGATTACCCTTCAGCAAGATTAATCCTAGTACATCAATTAAATGCTTTAGCAAAGCAAGTAGACGAGATTGTTATTGTAGTAGAATCAAAGCCCAGTAAAGGCAGGTTTTCGGAGGGTTGGAGCGAAAACAAAGTCAAACTTGATACTTTTCTGTCAACTATTGAGATTAACTTTTCCGCTAGGGTTATTTATGTCAATTATGATGAAATAATTAAAAGTAAAGTTGCAGACTATTTTTTTGGGAAACGATTCATTCCCGAAAAAGATTTCAGAGGAGGACCTTTTTATTGCTATTTTTTCGGAATGTATAATTGTAGCAACGATATTATTCTACATTTAGATGCAGATATGTTTTTAGGAGGCAGAAGTGATACCTGGATCAGTGAAGCTACCGAACTTTATAATAATAACAAGAACCTTTTTTGCGTTGCCCCCTTGCCTGGCCCACCTGCAAATGATGAGTGTTTAATAGGACAAACTATTATAAAAAAATTTGATGAAGAACCCTATAAATTTCAGCTTGAAGGTTTCAGTACGCGAATATTTATGATTAAAAAATCTTTGGTCCATAAGTATAAGCTTCATCTAACAAAGCCTGGTCTTAAAAACCAAATTAAAGCTATTTTAAATGGCAATAACAATGCTGATTTGCCAGAGCATCTTATCGCAGATTTCATGCTTAAAAATGATTTAATCAGAATTGATTTCCTAGGAAAACATCAAGGAATGTGGTCATTACATCCCCCCTACCGGAACGAATATTTTCATAAAAGCCTAAAAAATTTGATTTCGAGGATTGAAAGCAATGAAATACCTGAAGTACAACGAGGATTTTATGACATAGTTGATGAACTGATTGATTGGAGTGATGCCAGAAAAAAATTAAAATCTAAACTATTCAAATTCAGAAATTGAAAGAAAATATAAATACCATAGTTGTAATGGTTTCCATTGGAAAAAGAGATCATTTGACCAGGTTTAGTTATTCAAGAGTTTATAAGTGGGCTTCCAAACATGGATATTCTGCCTGTCTTCTTAAAAAGCCCTATGTAAGTACCCATACGCGTTCCCCGCATTTTACAAAACTGATGGTCCACAGAATCTTGCCCGGATTTAATAAGTATATTATAATTGATGACGATATTCTAATGAGTGAAAATGCACCCCCTATGGAAGATGTACCTCTGGGATATGTTGGTTTATGCATGGACAGTGTACAGATAAATACAAATGCTGAACATGTAAAATGGACAGCTAATACAGGGTTTATTGTTTGTGATGAAACCGCCTTGTATTTACTGGAAGAAGCTTACCTAAATGGAGAATATACTCCAAAGACAGATAAAGACTTAATTTGGGGGCCATTTGATCAAGGTATCGTTAATGATGTACTTTTCAGGAATGATAGGGCATTCAAACTCGATTGGAAATGGAACTATCAGTGCATTATAGAATATTACATAAATGGAATCGGTTGGGATAAATGGAGAACGAACAGATTTGAACGATTATTTTATTACATAAAAATATGGCTTCCGATAAAAAGTAAAACCAAAACATTGTTGAGAACAGCATATGGTTTACATTTAACGATGGGTGTATATCCAAAATTCTTTAATAAAATTCATAAATAATTGAAAAAAGTTTTAATTATATCTCCTTACTTCCCTCCATCCAATACAGCAGATATGCAACGTGTTAGAATGAGCTTACCATTTTTTAAAGATTTTGGTTGGGAGCCTGAAGTTATTTGTGTTCAGGAAACGTATACAGATGCTGTTTTTGATTATCTATTGATTCATTCTGTACCAAAAGATATTAGAATACATTATGTAAAAGCACTAAATAAGAAATGGACACGTAAATTTGGTTTAGGGAGCATTGCACTCCGTTCGATGTGGTTTTATAAAAAATATGTAAATAAGCTTCTAAAAAAAGAACATTATGATCTCATCTATTTTTCTACGACGCAATACCCCATCTGCATTTTAGGTAATTATTGGAAAAAAAAATTGGGGGTTCCTTACGTAATAGATGTTCAAGACCCCTGGTTTACCGATTATTATAAAGACAAGCCAAAGCACCAACAACCAAAAAAGTATTGGTTTTCTTATCGGCAGGATAAGTATTTGGAGCCAATAGCCATGAAAAATGTTGATGGCTTATTGGCAGTTTCTTCAGGGTATATCAATGAACTAACAGAAAGATACGAACACATTGTAAATATCCCTACATCAGTTATTACATTTGGAGGGTTTAAACAAGATCTACAAATTGCCGCGGCCAACCAAGAGCAGCTAAGAATTGTATTTGATAATAACCCCGCTTATAAACATATTGTATATGTAGGCAGAGGAGGCTATGATATGCAAAAGGCCGTTTCATTACTATTAACAGCATTCAAAAAGGGTCTTGAATCTGATTTCGAACATTTTAAACTACTCAGATTTCATTTTATTGGTACAAGCTATGCTCCGCTAGGGCAAGGAAATAAAACATTATTTGGCGTTGCCGAAAAACTTGGTATTGAGGATTATGTAAAGGAAGATACAGATAGAATTTCCTTTTACGAGAGCATATACAACTTACAGAATGCGGATGCTTTGTTTATACCAGGACATGAACTTCCCGCATACACTGCTTCGAAAATATATCCATATATTTTGGTTGAGAAGCCCTTGTTAGCTATATTTAACCTGCACAGTAGCGCAGCACAAACACTTATTGAATGTAATGCCGGCTATATTGCAGATATATCAGGCAATAAGGAAACAGATTCGACAATTCTATCCTTTCTTTCAGGTTTAGCTAATGATAACCTCCCTGAAGTGCAAATTGACTGGGGTGCTTACGAAAAATATCGTGCAAGGGCCATGACAGAAAAACAATGTATATTATTTGATCAGGTTTTAGCTCAAAAAGAAATTAATTGAATAAGCTCGCAATAGTTATTTCACATCCGGTACAGTATTACAGTCCTCTATTCAAAATGCTGGCAGAGGTGTGTGAACTTAAGGTTTTTTATACTTTCGGGAAAAATGGATACTTATCAAATTACGATAATGGCTTTAAAAAAGTCATTGATTGGGATATCCCGCTTTTAAGTGGTTATGACTTCCAGTTTATGGATAATTCCGCAAAAAATCCGAGTTTGAATTCCTTTTGGGGTATTAAAAATGAGCAATTAAACCATGAAATTAAAAAGTTCAATCCAAAAGCAATTTTAATTTATGGCTGGTCTTATTATAGCCATCTGAAACTAATGCGGCATTTTAAAGGAAATATCCCAATATGGTTTAGAGGCGATTCCACGTTGTTAGACAAATCAAATCCGCTTAAAATTTTGTTGAGAAAATTCTTGTTATCATGGGTTTACCGCTTTACTGATTTAGCTTTATATGTTGGTACGGCAAATAAATCCTATTTTAAGACTTTCGGCTTGAGCGATAACCAATTAGTATTTGTGCCACATACTGTTGATAATGAACGATTCGCAGAAGATCAACTTTCAAAATCGAAGAAAGTAAGATTGGATTTAAATATCCCGTCAGACAACATACTCATTCTTTTTGCAGGTAAGTTTGAAAGGAAAAAGAATCCTGAGATTTTATTGAATGCTTTTACAGAAATCAATAACAAAAGTATTGATCTTCTCTTTGTTGGCAATGGAGAACTTGAAGATAAGCTTAAAATGCAAGCTATTGCATATAATAGTAAATTAGAACGTAACCACATTCATTTTATAGATTTTAAAAATCAAAGTGAGATGCCAGGCATTTACCAGGCCTGCGACATATTTTGTCTACCTTCACAAGGACCTGCCGAAACCTGGGGATTAGCAATAAACGAAGCAATGGCTGCCGGAAAGGCAATTATTTGTTCCGACAAGGTTGGATGTTATCAAGATTTAGTAGAAATTGATAAGAATGGCTGGGTTTTTAGATCAGGAGATGAACTTGCACTTAAAAATATTATTTGTAAACTCCCAGAAGAAAACCTTTTTAAAATGGGTGAGAATTCAAAAAATCAAATTAAAAACTGGAATTATAAAAGGGCAGTAGAAATTCTCTGCAAAACCCTAGAACAAAAGACATTTTTGTATTTCAATGGATAGATTTAAGCCGATAGGAAATTCAGGAAAAATATTATTATTTCTATTAATATTATATTCAGTAACAAGTCATAATCCTTTTCAAACATTATGTGCGGTTACCGTTCCTTTTATTTTATTTTCACTTTTATGGAAAAAAAATGAAGCTCCCTTTTTATTCCTGGGCTTGATGTTACAATGGTCGTCAGTAAATATAAAAGTATTCTATGCGAACTTCGAGGGGCTAAATTTTGAAGAAACATTTAACAATTACCAGAATATTCAGGAAGCTTTTATCTGTGGTAACATCGGATTAATTGCGGTTGCTGTCGGAATTTTTATTGTAATTAGAGGGTATGTTCTTCCAGAAACGGATTATGAAGAACTGGCTCTTTCTTATGATTCTAGAAAGTTGGTCCCTATATATATCATTGTGGCTTTAGTTTATCCTTTTATATCTGAAGGTTCTTTTAGATTTGGTGGATTGCAGCAACCTATTTCCAAACTAGCTGATTTTAAATGGATGGTGTTTTTTATTTTCATGCTCAGTTGTCTTTACACTAAGCAATATAAACTTTTTTCAATTATAGCGATTGCAGAGGTTGTGATGAGCCTGACAGGTTTCTTTTCCAGTTTTAAAGATTACTTTCTGGTTATCTTTGGTGGTGTTCTAGTTATTTACAGCAAAGAACTGAAATTTAAACAGGTTATGCCGCTGGCTGGAATTACTGTAACTTTAATATATATGGTTATTGTTTGGCAATATGTAAAACCCGAATACCGGAATTATTTATCTGGTGGTCAGCTTAATCAGAACGTTATCAGAGGTACCCGTGAATCATTAACTAAGTTAGGTGAACTAGTAAGTGAAGTTGATGAAAAAGCCATAAATTCGGGTTTTAAACAAACTGTTGACCGACTAGCCTACATTGATTTTTTTTCTGCAACCATCGATTATGTACCTAGAGTAATCCCTCATACACACGGTCGTTTATGGGGTGATGCTGTGGGTAGAGTTTTACAACCTCGAATTTTATTTCCTAACAAAAGTGCGATAGATGATTCTGAAACAACAAGAAAATATTCAGGAATATTTGTTGCCGGAACGGAACAAGGAACATCAATCAGTTTGGGATATGTGACAGAAAACTATATTGATTTCGGTGTTCCGTGGATGTTTATCGGTCTTTTTGCATTTGGATCCCTAATTGGTTTGGTTTATAAATATGTTATGTTAAGTAGTCCAGATAAATTAATTGGAACAGCGATGATCATTCCTCTTTTCATACTCATATATATGTTTGAATCTGCCTTAAATAAGCTTGTTGGAGGTCTTTTAATGTATTTGCTCATATATGAATTAATCAGGCGATTTGCGCTTAAAAAATTTCTTCAACAGATTAAAATCTAACTGATTGAAAATCCTCCACATTACAGCCTCCTACAAACCTGCTTATATTTATGGTGGCCCCATTCAATCTGTTGGAAAGTTGTGTGAGTCGTTGGTGAAGGGCAAGGAGCAAAAAGCGGAAAGCTTAAAGCCTAAAGCTCAAAGCACAGAGGAAAAAGAAAGACTAATTAATCTTCAGGTTTTTACAACTACCGCAAATGGCCTGAATGAATTGAATGTAGCGGTTAATGAGCCTATTCTGATTGATGGTGTGCCGGTTACTTATTTTAAAAGGTTGACAAAAGACCATAGTCATTTTTCTCCGTCATTGTTGTGGGAGCTACGTAAAGAGATCCTTCGCTGCGCTCAGGATGACAAAAAAATCGCTCAGGATACAAAGCCTATTATTCACATCCATGCCTGGTGGAACCTGGTTTCGGTATTCAGTTGTTTTGTTGCTAAATGGTATAAGGTTCCTGTTGTACTTTCACCGAGAGGCATGCTTACCAGTTATACTCAATATAATCGAAACACGCTTGCCAAAAGAATTATCCATTCGGTCATCGGCAAACGATTATTAAAATATTGCCATATACATGCAACAAGTGAGCAGGAAAAGGAGGATATTTTAAGGATTGTTAGGCCAAAAAATATTACGGTTATTCCGAATTTGGTTAATGTAGCGTATCAAGTATCGGGTATCGAGTATCAAGTATCGAGTATCGAGTATCGAGTATCAAGTATCAAGTATCAAGAGGAGCTTAAAGCCGAAAGCATAAAGGCTAAAGCTAAGAGCTGGGAGCAGAAAACCGGAAGCAGAGAGCAGGGATACGAAAAGAGTAGCTTTAAACTAATTTTTCTGTCGCGGATTGAGGAAAAGAAGGGACTGGATTTGTTATTCGATGCACTGGCTTTACTTAACATAGACTGGACACTTACCATAGCCGGATCGGGTGACGATATTTATGTGGAAAGCTTAAAGCGGAAGGCGGAAAGCTTAAAGTTGAGTTCCAGGATAAACTGGATTGGGCAAGTGAGCAATGAAGATAAGTTCGAAATAATCTCTCAACATGATTTGTTGGTACTCACCTCATATAATGAAAATTTTGCCAATGTGGTTATTGAAAGTTTAAGTGTGGGAACACCTGTTATGCTTAGTGAAAAAGTGGGGCTTTCTGATTACATAAAAGCAAATGAATTGGGTTGGGTTTGTAATTTAAATCCTAATGATATCACAGAAAAAATAAACGAATCTTATCATAATCAACTCAAAAGAAAAGAAATCAGAAGTATAGCACCAAATCTGATTAGGGAGGATTTTAATGATGAGGTTCTGGCCGCGAAATATTTAGATTTATACGAAAAGATTCTTCGACTCCGCTCAGCGTGACAACATGAATAAAAATTTCAGTTTTATTATTTTAACTTATAACGAAGCAATTCATTTACCACGGCTACTTGATTCCATAAAGGATTTAGGTGCACCACTATTTATCCTGGACAGTTGCAGCACAGACAGCACTTTAGCGATTGCCGCAAGTTATGGTGCGGAAGTAAAAACTAATCCATTTGAAAATCATCCCCAACAGTGGGATTTTGCCTTAAAGAATTTTGATATTCAAACACCCTGGATTATTGGCCTGGATGCTGATCAAATGGTAACGCCTGAGCTTTTTAAATTGCTTTCAGCATTTGATGATGAGCAATATAAAGGCATCAACGGTATTTATTTTAACCGTAAGAATTTCTTTCATGGCAAGTGGATCAGGTATGGTGGTTACTATCCGCTTTACCTTTTAAAAATGTTCAGAAACGGAATTGGCTATTCGGATTTAAATGAGAATATGGATCACCGTTTTATTGTTCCCGGCAAAACCATTATCTGGAAAAAAGGTCACCTCCTTGAGGAGAATTTAAAGGAAAATGATATCAGCTTCTGGTTTAAAAAGCATGAGCGTTATAGTGATTTGATTGCCCAGGAAGAGATAGAGCGAATGCAAAAACTTCGTAATCAATCTTTAAAACCTAATTTAATGGGTAATCCGGATGAAAGGAAAGCCTGGTTGAAACGCATGTGGTGGCGATTACCTTTAGGATTAAGGCCTTATCTTTACTACATTTTCAGGATGGTTTTTCAATTCGGATTTCTTGATAGTAAAACCGGAAGACGTTTTCATTACCTGCAAGGTTTTTGGTTCAGGAGGCTGGTAGATCAGAAAATTAAAGCTTTACAGAAAACACAATCAAATTCGAACTCACATTTATAATATTTATCTTTAGGCAATTCAAACAAATATGGACGAAATCACAACCCAACAAGCAAAGAAACAGGCTGATAAAAAAGCAATCAGATTTATTGTTATGCTATTTATTTTGTACATTATTTTTAGTCAGGGGAATATCTTTATGAATAGCGTGATGAGCCCAGGCGGAAAATATTACAATGCTTACATTGCCCAGCATTTTGATTATATACAGGGTTTAAAAACGGCCCTTATTGTACCTGCAGTTTGGATTATTAAATTATTTGGTTTTTATGCTATCCATAATGAACAGGATGTGATGGTAGTTGCAGGCCCGCTACTTCGCATTAATTACTCTTGTTTAGGTTTAGGCGTTATGAGTTTTTTAGCCGCTTTTGTACTGGCATTTCCTGCAAGCTGGAAAGAAACCATTAAAATGCTTGTTATTGGCCTAGTTAGTATTTATCTTTTAAATATTTGTCGTATTGCGGGTTTAGGCTTATTATTTGGCACTTTCCACAGCCAGCGAAATTACTTTGAATATCACCATGAAATATTTAATGTACTGGTTTACATTGTAATTTTCATCATGCTTTACATCTGGATTAAGAAAAATACTAAATCGATTTCGAAATAAACTTAAATGCTTTCGTTTAAATAGTACATTTTGTTAAAAACGCAACTTCATAAGAATTTTAATACAGGGAATTACAAAGTCGGTGCTTCAGGCATTAAACAATTCCTTTGGTATTTTACCTCCGTGTTTTTCTTCAAAAGTGGTATTGTACCTTTCAGTAATATATTGGTATTTACTTTGCGTTTATTTGGTGCAAAGATTGGAAAAGAAGTCAGGATTAAACCTGGCATTCATGTTAAGTATCCCTGGAAACTTGAAATAGGCGACTTCAGCTGGCTGGCAGATTGTTATCTAGAAAATCTTGATTGGATTAAAATTGGTTCTAATTGTTGTATTTCGCAACAGGCCATGCTCATTAACGGGAATCATAATTACAAAAAAAAATCCTTCGATCTGTTTACAAATCCTATCATTTTAGAAGATGGTGTATGGGTTGGTGCCGGAGCAAAAGTTTCAGCAGGAATTACACTACATAGCCACAGCGTTTTAACATTAGGTGCTGTTGCTACAACTGATTTGGAAGCCTATTGGATCTATCAAGGTAATCCGGCAAATAAATTGAAACAAAGGTTAATTACCGCATAAAAGTTTATTATACAAAAGCAATTGATCATCCTCAAAGGGTGATTTTTTTTTCCCAAAAATTTAAACTTTACTAATGAATGAGTTTCAAAACGTAGCAATCTGCATGGCAACTCTGGTTTGGAAGTAAAAATATAGTTATAAATGATTAATAAAGAATGACTTTAATCAAATTTAAACATTAAGGTTATGCCTTAACGTATTTAATTTGTTCCTTTGTGTACGCTCTAAATTAATCAGATTTAAGGAATTATTCCATTTCATGAACATCCCCGTTGCCATGCTGCATCATATATCTGATGAACAGCATAACAGTCTTTTAAATGTATCCATTACAAGTGCTAAATTTACTGCTTTCTTAAATACGATTGAAGAAAAGGGATTGGAATCTACCACGTTTGAAGAAATTTCAAATTCTGCTCATGAAAATCCTCTTAAAAATAAAATTGTATTAACATTTGATGATTGTCCTTCCAGCCTTTTTGACTTTGTTATTCCGGAATTGATAAAACGCAAAATGAAAGCGGTTTTTTTTATTCCGGCAGCCTACATTGGCGGCGTAAATACCTGGGATATAATAGAACATGAAGCAATAGCTGTACCATTGATGAATCCTTCACAGCTAGAAGAATTATCAAAACATGGTATGGAAATCGGCAGCCACGGTTATACGCATGCAAATCTTAAGAAAATGTCATGTCAGCAGGCTAGTGAGGAAGTTGTATCGTCAAAACAGGTTTTGGAAACACTATTAAACAAAAAAATAATCTCCTTTGCCTATCCTTATGGCTGTATTCCAAAGGGATATAAAAAGATACTTAACAATGCTGGTTTTCAATATGGTGCGGGCATTTACAGTTCACGTCAGGAAAGATATGCCCTTAGGCGTTTTCAGATTCATCAATCTGATAATGGCAAAAGTATGAGGTTTAAATTAAGTAAGAGGTATATGCTCTTCAGAAGTTTATTAGACCCCTTATTAGTTTTTAGAAAGAAGATTTTTAGTTAGCCAGGAGAAATTACCCCGATTTTCCATCTTTGACCTTGCTCATTTTCTACATCCTCGAAGCGGATAAACTCATATTTTTTCTTCAATAAAGTCCACAGGAAGTTATTTTTTCCGTAGTCGACGATTGAAATGATCAGGTAACCACCTGGTTTTAAATTATGTTTAATGCATTCTGCTACCTTTTTTAACGGCCGCTTAAAATAATAGAGGCTTTCGTTAAATACGATTACATTAAACCTGTCCTTCAAGGAACTCTTTTCAAAATCGAGTTGCTTGAAATCAGCCTTTGGAAATCGCAATGTAGCATCTCTAACTGCAGCTTCGGCTATATCAATTCCCAGGTAAAGTTGTGTGTTCATCCCTGATTGAACCAGATAAGCATACAAAGCCCCATTTCCACTACCAATGTCAAGGATTCTACCTCCGGGCGATAAATGATGGTAATTTTCCACTATTTTCAGGTAATGAGCCATTTCCTCTTTACTATATAAATAGTTCCAAAACCCATCTTCAAACTGCGTTTCCCAGGTACTTTTAGCAACTCGGTTACCAAAACCAAATTTGTAGAGTAATTTCTGGTAAAGTGTTCTTCTGACTTTATCTTTAATTCTATCTGCTGATATCATGCCATTGTACATTGAGGAAATAAATATCTAAAAATTTATATGAAAAGCTTAAAAATGATACTGGTTCGTGACTGAGATTATCACAAAATACAAAATGGCGAAATGTTAAATTTACCCTAAACAACAAACATTCTCTTTGTTTTTACGTATATTGTTTATAACCAATTGATAAGATTATGAGCACTATAAAAAACATTCAGAATTGGGGTGATAAACACCACCCTGCCTGGCTCGATTTATTCCGTATAATTTTAGGTATTGTTCTGATTTGGAAAGGGGTTTCTTTCTGGACCGGAATTGAAGCATTTAATTCACTTATGAGGGGTGCACATCTAGGTGCTGCGGTTTCGATCAGTATACTCGCTCACCTTATCATATTTGCGCATATTGTTGGCGGAGCAGCCATAGCTATAGGAACCTATACACGAACTTTCTGCCTTATTAATCTGCCAATATTAATCGGGGCTGTATTTTTCATTAATATCTCCCATGGCATTTTTCGCCCTTACACAGAATTCTGGGTTTCACTGAGTGTTCTCATTGGTTTAATCTGTTTTATTATTGAAGGTAATGGTAAAGTAGCCGTTGACAGCGATAATAGTGAATAAGTTCGGGTTAAAAACTTTCAAAATAAAATAACTAAAAATCAGATAGTTATAAATTAAAAACCAATTCCAAATTGATAAACATCAATCTTATTGATATTTATCAATAAGGTTAACAGACTTTTTTCTTTTCTTACCACTTTTAAGAATACTTTTATAAAATATTCCTATTTAGTGCATCCCATTATTTTTTTCATATGGGAAGACTATTTGCGATTATTTTATTTTTTGTTTTTCTTCGGTTTACATCCGCTGCTCAGCAATGGGGCGTTTCTACTAATGGCAATTGCATTTACGACAGAAATGGAAATGTAATTAGTTGTCAATCCAATTCTGCGTGTAAATTTGTTGCAACCGGTACAACCAGAACCGGAACTTATTATGTATGCGATTTTTACTTGGGATTCTGTTGGATCGGACATAACGAGAATTACACTGAAACTTACTATGTTACTGAATGCCCAATCGATAACTCCTTTATTATATTTGCATTGCCAATTGGCCTCATAAGCTTTAGGAAGTTAAGGGCGCTAAGGAGGAGAGGACTTTAAAATACATCAATTTTTAATTTGTAATCCATTACCCATATCCCATATTATTTAGTGTAACGGTTATCAGATTGTTTGAAATCTCAATATCGTTTCGAAGTATTGAAAAACAATTACGTAATTCTATGTCAGATTAATGCTGTTTAAGTCAAAAAAAACATCATCTTTGTTTATCTCCCTATAATAATTACTTACTGTTTTATTTAATGCTCATGGATAATAAATTCAAAGGAGATAATGGCTCTTTTTTTCCAGATTTTATATCGCAAACAAACTTAAGCTACCTAAGCGGATTTACGTTGTTTCGTTTAAACCGATCTGTAAGGTATCAACGCTAGTTTACCCATAATTGCAATCATTTAGAAGCGAACATTATCAGGAGGGTTGAGCCATGTCGATTTTAAACTTTTTAGTCAGTATTACCTGTTTTTTCCTTTTCCTGTTTGCCGTGCACTTGTTTTTAGCTAAAAGTGAAAACAAAACACAAAACAGGTTACTATCGGTATTGCTATTTACCCGTTCAGCGCACATTCTGGTATCCTTATTAATGAGCTCAAACCGGCATGAGCTTTCATTTATACTTTTCCAGGTTTTCACTCCTTTAAATTTCGCAGCCCCGGCAATTTTTTACCTCTATGTTACCGGATTTTTTAGAAGTGATCGTTCCCTGAGGAGCGTAGAATGGCTTCATTTTATCCCTGCAGCTATTGCGGTCATTCACGTAATTCCATGGCCAGGCAGCACTGCTTTGAACTGGGAGTTAATTATCATGCAATTTAATGAATATGGTTATTTCTCTCTAAAAGCAAAAAACGGATTGTTTCCTGCCTATTTCCATAGTCTTTTCCGGCCGATGCTTACTATAACTTATCTGGTGCTATGCTGGTGGGCGGTACTCAAGTCAAAGATATTAAAGGATGATGTTCAGGACAGCCCGGAAAGATATTGGGTACTCTTTATACTGAGAATTGCTACTTTTTTCCAGTTAATGGGGCTGATCAGGATATTTTCGAGTTTTTTCGACGTCCCGCTCTATAACCCTATTTTTATTTTCCTTAATTGTGCTGCACTGCTAGGTGTACTGCTTTATGCGCTCTACCGGCCGCATATTTTTTATGGTGCATTATTGGTGGGTATCGACTGGAGGAAAAAAGAATCCTTAAAGCGTACAGATTTATCAGGACACCTGAATAATCCGGGAAGCGCTATTGATCATCAAAAAGAAAGGAAGGTAAAAGAATCAGGGCTTTTACCCATTGCACTGAAAAAAATTAAAATCACAGAGAACCAACTGGAGGAATATATTGTCCAAATGAAGTATGCCATGGAGGAAGATCTTATGTTTTTAAATCCGGATTTACAAATTGTCGATCTGGCCGGAAAAATAAATGTTCCGGTTCATCACTGTTCTTATGTAATCAATAATCATATGGGCAAAAATTTCCGCGACTGGATCAACGGATACCGTGTAAGTCATTTCCTTGATCAATACCCCTTGTTCAAAACAAAAATGACTATCCTGGCTATTGCCCAAAATGCAGGTTTTAAGAATCAGGCTACCTTTTATAATGCCTTTAAAAAAGAAAAAGGGGTTATGCCGACAACTTACATTGGCCAGGAATTAAGTGCCTGAGGCAAATAAAATCAATAATCTATCAAACGATTGAATCGTTAGAGTTCATTTTATCGGCAAAGAAGACCATTTTTATGAATAGCCCATAACTTTGAAATAAATGAAGATACCGCTAAAGGAATATCTTCAGCTTATTTTCAATACATGATAATTAAAGCATCCTATAGCCCAACCTATCTTCAGCCGCTTTTTAAATACCTTGAGCAATTCCACCCGCTTTCGGTAGCTTTTGTTCAGTACTACCAGAGAGAATGCAGCCTGGTATCGGTCAAAAAAAACAAGTTTATACTTTCACCATTTGATACAAACGACTCCGTATTCTTTTTATTAAAAGGCGTTGTAAGAGGTTTTATAAAAGAAGAACACAAGGATATCAGTACCTGGTTTGGTTTTGAACATGAATTTGTTGAAGCCTTAAAACATCCTCAACAGTTGTCAAACTATTCATTAGAATATATCCAGGCGATTGAAGATTGCGAATTAATCAGAATCCCTTACAAGCTGATTCATTTACTGAACAATGTGTATCCGGAGGCAAATCTGATTTCAAGGAAACTACTCGCCATTCAGTATTATGCCGCAAGTGAGCGTTCTACACTAGCCAGAATACCAACTGCGCTTGGCCGCTACTCGAGATTTACAAAGAGTGAGGCCGACATTAGCAGAATACCTCAGCGATACCTGGCCAGCTACCTCGGTATGCGACTGGAAACGCTGAGCAGGATAAAAAACAGGTTATCAACAAAACCAATGCTTAAAATTGCTTAAAGCCTGAACCCGCATCGAAATAAGATTATAATTAACCGTTCATCATATTAAATCCTTTCTGAAATTTAGCATATCAGAAGGGATTTTTTATTTTTTTTCAGTTTTATGCTTTGCAGGAACCCGAAATGCACAGGCAAATTTCTGATGCTTAAAATTCCTCATTAACTGCATGATTCTTAATTCAAAAATATAAATTGCAGTATAAACCTTATACATGAAATATATTATTGGGATTGATATCGGTACAGGTAGTACAAAGGCGGTAGCTTTAGACTTAACTTATCAGCCGGTAGCCTCAAGTCAGTTCTTTTATACCACCGACAGTACAAGGGAAGGGCAAAGCGAGCAGCAGCCGGAAATGATATGGGATGCCTTTACCAATTGTATAAATGAGCTGGTTGACAGATTCAAAGTCGCTCCGGTTACCATTGGTTTAAGTTCGGCGATGCATAGTCTGATCATGGTTGATGAATCAGGCAAAGCCTTAGCACCCATGATGACATGGGCTGATAGCAGAAGCGCAGAAGAAGCAAATGTACTTAAAGCATCGCCTGAGGGTATGGCACTTTACGAAGCAACCGGTACACCAATACATGCCATGTCGCCATTAAGCAAACTAATATGGCTACGAAAAAACAAAAAAGTGTTGTTCGATACTGCCCATAAATTTATATCCATAAAGGAGTACATATGGTTTAAACTCTTTGGTGAATACAAAATTGATTATTCCATTGCTTCATGCACCGGCTTGTTCGATATTCACCATCAAACATGGCATAAAGCGTCGTTAAGGCTTGCTGGTATTGAAGAAAGACATTTATCGACTCCTGTACAAACAAATTATCTTGTTGATACCAGAAAGCATACTATAACGGCTTTGAACGGATTGGATACAAATTTTGTTATTGGCGCAAGTGATGGGTGCCTGGCTAACCTGGGGAGTGAAGCTACAACGAACGGAATAGCGGCACTAACAATTGGAACCAGTGGAGCGTTAAGGCTTGCCAGCGACAAGCCAATCTACAACCCGGCTGGAATGACTTTCAGCTACATTCTTGATGGGCAAACTTACGTCTGCGGCGGTCCGGTAAATAATGGCGGAATTGCACTACAATGGTTAATGAAGAACGTTTTTGGGAAAGACACACTGCTGCCTGAAGATTATAAAACCTTATTTGATCATGTAGCCAGCACCGCCGCCGGAAGCGAGGGGTTGTTATTTCTCCCTTATTTAGCGGGCGAAAGGGCGCCATTATGGGATAGTGAAAGTTCGGGTACATTCTTTGGTTTAAAATTAAATCATAACCAGAATCATTTGTCGAGGGCAGTAATTGAAGGAATTTGTTATGCGCTAAACGATGTACTCAAAACCATAGAAGATACCGAAGTCTATATTAAACAAATTAATGTGAGCGGCGGATTCGTACATTCGGCAGTATGGATGCAAATCTTAGCAGACATTACCGGCAAAAAACTGGTCCTCGTATTAGAAGAAGACGCCTCGGCCGTAGGTGCTGCCTACCTTGCTGCTAAAGCGAATGGCTTAAGTACTCATTATCCAAACCATAAAAATACTGCACCAAGAACGATTTTACCCAATGCAGCTGCACATCTTGAATATCAAAAATATTTCGTCATATTTAAGCAGCTCTATGCAAATCTGGGTACAACCATGCATCAGCTTAATCATTTAAAAACCTAACCTATGTCTTTATTCATTGTACTGGCCGGAATTTTACTGCTTTTTGTAATGATTATCAAAAAGATGAATCCTATGATTGCTTTATTGATAACGGCCATTATAACCGGACTTTTTTTAGGCATGTCAGCCTCGAAAGTAATGAGCTCGATCAGCAACGGTATCGGGAGTACACTTGGTAGCATGGTTATGGTATTGGCGCTTGGCGCAATGATGGGAAAACTTATTGAAGATAGTGGCGCCGCGAAGAAGATTGTTTTCATCCTGATTAAGTTATTTGGCAGGAAAAATATTCAGTGGGCAGTATTACTTACCGGACTTCTGGTTGGGATTCCGCTTTTTTACAATGCCGGCTTTGTGGTACTTATTCCGCTGGTATTTGCCATTGCTTCAGCTACAGGCTTACCAAAGTTGTATATTGGTATCCCGATGGCGGCAGCACTTTCGGTTACACATGGTTTTTTGCCCCCACATCCTGGCCCTGTGGCCTTAGCAGCAATTTTCCATGCTGATATTGGTAAAACATTAATTTATGGGTTGCTATTAAGTATCCCGATAGCGATTATTGCTGGTATATTTTTCCCAAGATTGATTATTAAACGTGAAACCGGCCTGATTCAAAATGGTTTTTTCATGTCGGTTGATGAGCAATTGCCTTCCGGCCTGAAGAGTTTCGCTACTGCACTATTACCAGTACTACTTATTGTTGCCGGAACAATTGGTACGGCAATTCATAACGAATACCTTTTAAAACCAGTTTTTATATTTCTTTCTGATCCTACCGCAGCCTTGTTAATTGCCGTGGTGATCACCGTATTGGTTCAGCAAACCAGTATTGAAAAAACAATGGAATATTGCGTAGAAGGTGTTAAAAGCATTGCCATGATCATCCTGATTATCGCTGCCGGAGGTGCATTTAAACAAATTCTGGTGGATAGCGGTGTTGGTGAAACAGTTAAATTAATTACTGCGGATTTAAACCTGTCGCCTCTGTTTCTTGCCTGGTTAATTACCGCGGCATTACGTATAACACTGGGCTCTGCAACAGTTGCTGCATTAACAGCATCAGGCATTGTACTCCCGCTTATCGGGGCAGGTGCCTCGCCTGAGTTAATGGTTCTTTCAGTGGGCGCAGGTAGCCTGATGTTTTCTCATGTAAACGATACTGGTTTCTGGATGTTTAAAGAATATTTTAACCTCAGCTTAAAAGAAACTTTTAAAACCTGGACGATGATGGAAAGCATTGTATCGTTACTTGGCCTGTTAGGTGTAATGCTGATTAACTTGTTATAATCTATAGCAGTGAAGCCATAAATATATACTAAAAAACAGTTTTTACTTTGTACGCTGCGACTGGCTGAAAAGTAAAGCAGCCCTTAAATTATCAGCCATCGATTTATCGAACGTTTTAATTTCGTTTGATGCCTTTTGCGACTTTGGAGATTGAACAATTATATTTTGAACTTGCTGATGCATATCCAAATATAATCATTTCAAAGGCTGTTTTCTGTAGCATTTTTGATATAATTGTATTTCCAGACACACAAAATTTCACAAAATCTGCAATATTAATTTAAGGTTTCCTGAATATTAAAAAAGTGGTATTTTTATTTCAAACGTTGTACCCCAACCCTCTTCGGAAGTAATTTCTGTAGTACCACCAAGGCTTTTAATATCAGCAATAACCATTGGTAAACCTAAGCCATAACCTTTCTCTCCTATCGTACCATTAGATGATTCCAATTGCCCGGTCATAATCTTTTCGATAGACGCACTCGAAAGGCCGTTACCATTATCAGAAACATTAATTTTAAGGTTTTTGATTTTATCGGCGATGGTAAGATTTAGTTTAACAGTTACAGTTCCGTAATCTGAGCTAAACTTTATCGCATTGGAGATTAGGTTACCTGTAATCTGTAGCAGTTTATGCTTTGCAAAATTCACTTCCTGGTTCTCGGTAGTTATTGAAACCTTGAAAAATATGTTTTTCGCTTTCGCCTGTGGCGTATAAAGTTTATCCAGTTTATCTTTGAAAATACTGAGGTTAAAATTATCAGCAATGGCTTTCTTCTCCTGGACCAGGATTTCATCAGTAAGATTAAGTACTTCGTTATTACTCTTATCTATCATAAACAGATAATCCATCACATCGAACATCTTATTCTTGTAACCTCTGGTCCGGATGATATCAATAATACCACTTATGCCCGATAAAGGACCGCGGATATCGTGCGCAAGCTTACGCTGCTTTTTCTTTACCTCATCAAGCTCTGATTTAGTTTTCTGGAGAATTTTAAGGTTGGTTAATTTCTCTACAACCTCATTTGCCAGCAATTTAAGTAAACTAATTTGCTCTGCATTGAGTTGCTTTGCATTGGCATCTAAAACACATAATGCACCAATATTATAACCATCATGGGTTTTTAGCGGTATTCCGAAATAATGGCGCAGGTTTAGCGGATTGCCAACGTAGAAAAAATCTTTGGAACGTTCATCCAAAGACATATCTATAATTTCGAAAGGGCCATCACCTGCAATGGTATACTGGCAAATAGATTCTTCACGATTCATTTGTGCAATTTCAATTCCATGGTTTGATATGGTCCACTGGGTAAATGAATCGATCAGATTAACAAGTGAAATATGGTTGCCTGAAATCTTTGCAGCCAATGCGGTTAAGTTCTCGAAGTCACTTTGTAAATCGGTATAATCAGGATCGAATCCTGCTAATGCCTGTAATCGCTCTGCTTCGTTTTCTGGGATCGGACGTATAATTTCTGTTGCTGTTGCCATAATAATTAATATCGGAGCGCACTGCAAGATAAAATTTTAGATTACTATTCTTAATTAAGAATATTTAAAATTACAGTTTAATTTTAAATTGTGTTTGAATGAACGAATAACCTTAAAACTTACAGTGCTATTTTACATTGTCTAAATTCTTTTCTTTATTTTAAATTACCTCACCAATTTCGATTCCATAAACTTTTTCAAATAGCTTTTTAAAATAATCTCTGGAGCTGTAACCTGCTATATTTGAGATTTCTGTTATCGTTTTATATTTCCCACTACCAATGGCTTCCCATGCCATCTGAAGCCTGATAATTCTAATTAAATTATTAGGTGTAATACCCATCAGTTTTTTGACCTGCCGGAAAAGCTGACGCTCGCTGAGTGCAAGCTCGGCGCTTAACAGGCTTAAATTTAAATCGAGGTTTCCGATATTCTGTCTGACAATACTTTCGAACTTATTTAGCCAAAGCTGTTCACTTGGTGATGGTTCTACCTTAATTTTATTCGGTGCTGAATCTTGTTCTTCGGCGGGATCAGCGAGTACAGGTTCACCAGTTTTGTTTTTCAAACGCTGAATCTGCTCGGTATTAAGCTGCATTAATATTGCCGATATCCTTTCGAGTTCTTCAAACTGTTTTCTGTAGGTGATATCTTTAGCAATAGCAAAAACCACCTTATCTCGCTCTACACGTACTGAAGTCCAGGAAAGCCATACTGCTGAGCCATCTTTTCTTAAATACCGGTTCTCAAAACGTAGTAAAGCCTCCCCTTTCCTTAAACCATCTCTTTTCTGGGCAGTTCTGTTTTTATCGGCAGGGTGTACAAATGAATTGATCGGGGCCGACATTAACTCTTCATTAGTGTAGCCAAGCGTTTTCGATACAGCGGGATTAATTTTTTTGAAATAGCCATCGTATCCGGCAATGCAGAGCAAATCAGGCGATAATTCAAAAAAATACTCAAGATCGAAACGATCGTTGCCCTGCGTTTTACTCATGTTAAGAAATACAAGCCCGATTTAGAGGAAAGGCTAATATTCTGCTAATATATTTCTCGCATAGCTTTACTGCAACATTTACAAGTAAATATTTTATTTAATTTGTCAGTTTTGATTACAAAACCGGCAGGATTGTAAACATTAAATAGCTGAATTTTAAGCATTCCATTACTCAATTCTTATTGAATAGCTATTCGCCCTATAATCAAACATTTAAATGCCAGATCAATGATTTTTCGGGTGCATAATTAAGATAAAGGAATGTTAACCACCCTGGATTGATCGGGACTCAATAAATTTATTAATCGAAATCAATATGGATATTATACATGAAGATCAACTTGCAATTTCTGTTTTAATATCTTACCTGAAAAGTATTAATACTTTATCAGAAGGGCTAATTTCGTTGTACAGGCAATACTGCAAGGTAATGAGGATCAGAAAGAACAAATACATTCTCTCACCTGTTGACAACAACCAATACTTATATTTTATTGTACATGGTACTGCGAGAGGTTTTATAAAAGATGAGGGAATTGAAATTACCACATGCTTTGCTTTTGAAAATGAAATGATGGCCGCTATGCGTGAACCACAAGAGCATATAAATTATTCGCCTGAATATCTCCATGCATTAGAAAACTGCTTAATCGTTTGTATCCCATACGCTTTAATTGAAGAAAATTCAACGGACTTTCCAGAGTTGAACTTTATCAGCAGACAATTACTCGCCTTGCAATCATTTTATGCTGCACAACGATCTATTCTGGCGAGAATACCAAAGGCTGCAGACCGGTATAAAAAAGTTTTATTAGATGAACGTTTCAAATTAAGTCCCATTCCTTTAAGATACCTGGCCAGTTATTTATCTATTAGGCTGGAAACCTTAAGCAGGATAAGAAGAAAGGAAACTGACGCATTACTAAGCCTTGCATCTGCTTAATCAGCAGCATACAATGAGGGGCTTGAATTCAAAAAAAGATTAGGCGCAGTTATAATTTGGCTTGCTTGAGTACCCCGCATTAAACCTCCACAACAATAAAATACTTTAATCCCAAATATTCCGATCTAAAACAACCATTAACCGGGGAATGCCTATGCCGCTTATATTGCTGCGCCTGTAGAAAATACAAATGAGGCCGTCAAATTGTTTTAAATATGTTTAGAAATCGATATTCCAACAGCGAAACAGTTATAAGATTGAAAATCAGAATATTACATAAAAAAAGTGATAAGTAAACTTAATAATACAACTTTAAGCTATAAAAAATGTTAAAAAAAATATTTTAACACTTTGAAATGTTAAAACTTACACATATTATTGTGTAACACAAACATTACAAATGAATACCCTTTCATCCGCTAACCAAACTAATTATTCGTTTTCCAAAATTTATGAAGACCATCGTTTTGCGTTTATATTGTGGCTGGCAGTCACTTTAATATTCGTGATTGATTCATGGATTACTAACAGGTTAAATAACTACCTGATTTTTGAAAACACCTTCAGAAACTTGCTGAACCAGCAATCTTTTTATGATCTCTATCCAGATTTTCATAATGACGCTAACCATTATGGTCCTATTTTCAGTTTAATTATTGCTCCATTTGCAGCCTTACCAAATTGGTTGGGACTTTTATTCTGGAATCTTTTTAATTGTATCTTTTTATTTAAGGCAGTACAAACACTTCCGGTTAGTCAGAAAGACCGTTTGATATTTTGTTACATTGCGCTACCCTGCTTAATCGAATCGATGTTAAACCAGCAATTTAATGCTGCTGCCGGAGCTTTGATTATCCTAAACTACACACAGCTAAACAAGGCTAAAGGTTTTTGGGCAGCCATGTTTATGGTACTTGGTGTATTTGTAAAGTTATACGGTATTGTAGGCCTGGCATTCTTCTTTTTTGTTAAAGACAAGCCAAGGTATATCTTATATTCCCTTTTCTGGGCATTGGTCTTTTTCATGCTTCCGATGCTGTTTTCATCTCCCCTCTTTGTAACCGACGCTTACTTTGAGTGGTTTGTTTCACTAACTACAAAGAACGCATATAATGTATCTGGAGTAGGCATTGATATGTCTATAATGGGATTTTTCAGGCAATTATGCCACTCACCCATCCTTAGCAATTCAATCTGCATTGGTACTGGTGCGCTTCTTTTTATGCTACCGTACCTGAATATTAAATCGTACAAGAAAAAAGGGTTTCAACTATTAATCCTGGCTTCTGCATTGCTATTCCCTGTGCTTTTTAGTACAGGCGCTGAAGATTGTACTTTTATTATTTCGATAGCAGGCGTTGGTATCTGGTATGTATTGGAGAAAAATAAAATACTGAAAAACATCTTATTGCCTGTTCTTTTAATAACAGCTTGTGACTTCCCTTTGCTTTTCTTTCCTGAATTTTCGAAAAGCCATCGAATTATGCTTTCGATGCTGAGCTTTCCTTATTTTCTGGTATGGATCAGGATTTTGTATAAAGCGCTGATGTACAAGAAAATCTTTAAAAATGAAGACAGCCTGGCAGAAACAGCTTTACCCGTAGTGCAGCCTCTTCTGTCTTAATTCTTACTAGACCAGAAAGCTATTTATAAATTTTGTGTAAAGTAATTTCCGTTTAAAAAATTAAAAGTTTCTTAATTTAAAGTAATTATAGGACGATTGCATTCGTTTTATATTCAATTGAAAAACTGCATCATGAGGTATTTTATTTTATTACTAATGTTATGTATGGGAAGCACTGTCAAGGCGCAGCAGGCTAAAGCTTACAAAACAATTTACTATTTTGCCAAGACAGATAACGCAACATTCAGATTGAAATATGCTGATGGTTATCCTGCAGGAAGCGAGATTCAAATTTATCAGGCAAAGAAACCAACGCAATATTTTTTACCGGAAAGTGGAGAAACTGATCAAAAAGGCATGTTCATTTTCCGTTCGGATACAGGAGCAGGTATTACCTTAGCAGGAATAACAGAGGATATGGAAATGCTGAAAGCAATAAAAGCTAATTATTTTTTCAAGGGGAAAACACAAAAACTCCTGTTCCAAAAATCCAAATTACGTTGAGACTGCTAATTGTGATTAAATATGCAATTTATAGGGCGAAAGTAATTATGGGATATCCCAGCATTCATTCCAAACTTCCTTTCAGTATTAAATAGAATGCCGGAGTTTAACCTTTACTAACTAGAGAATTTCATAAATAACGCCTGTCATCGCTGACAGGCGCCTTGGGTTATTAAAATAAACTCGTTAGCTGACCTTTGGAGCTATTCTCGAGGAATATTATATCAATTAAAAACGACTTCAAAACTTCCGTACATGGCCATTTCTGCTGTATGTGAAACCGCCAGCTTAAGCTGCTCCTGCTCTATTAATTTATTTGCATAAGTGATGCTCCTGTTTAAATCTTTTATCCCACGGATTTCTACTCCGCGTGAAAGCATCTTGAATTTTGATGGTTCGAATTTTTCAATAAATCTGTCCAGATCGGTTCTTTTAGTAACGTTATTCATAGTGGTTTAATTTTTCATGGATAAACCTATTCAACCAATATTTGTTTTCGGCTTCATCCCGAAAGATATCCACAAACCAACATTAGCTCTTTCACCTCGTTTATTTCCAGGTATTTAAACCAAGGACTAAAAAAAGAAAAATCGTACTTATGACTTGACAAGTCATTTATAAATAAAGAATGGGCATTTGCGTATATAGCAAATGTCCATCTTTTTTGTAATCACGTTTTAACTAGCAGTGTCTTTGTATTGCTTACGCGGCATCAATAACTTCACGAAGCGCTTTTGCAGCAGCAGCTGGATCTTCAGCCCCATATATTGCTGCACCAGCAACAACCACAGAAGCGCCGGCTTTTACAACTGCCGCAGCATTGTCAATTTTCACACCACCTGCCACTGATACCGGAACGCCAACTTTTGCCGCCTCATCAATTAATACCTGGATGGAATAACCAGCAGTCCACTGCTCATCCAAGCCCGCATGTAGTTCTACAAACTCAACACCAAGTGCAGAAACTTCCCGTGCTCTTTTTACGCGATCAGGATAACCGATAGTATCTACGACAACGCCTTTGTTATGTGCTTTTGCTGCTTTCACCGCACCAATTATGGTTGCATTTCCAGCGGCTCCCATAACCGTTACTAAATCAGCACCCGCTTTGAAAGCAATGTCGGCCTCAAGCTCACCTGCATCGGCCGTTTTCAAATCTGCAAATACCAATTTATCCGGGTGTGCATTCTTCATTGCAGTAATCACCGTTGAACCCATGTTTTTGATGAGTGGAGTTCCTAACTCAATGATATCTACATATGGAGCTACTTTGGCAGCCAAGGCCAAAGCTTCTTCTGTAGTAAGTAAATCGATTGCAACCTGTAATTTTGCCATAATTTTATGTATTTAAATGTTAATTTTTTTTATTATTCTAGATTAGCATGGCGTGCCCACAACACGTCCGAAGGAATTTGCTGCATCTTCCAAAGGGATTGAAAAACGGCATCCATAATCAGCAGCAAGAACTGTTCGAAAAGACTACCCGCATATTGTTTTGATTTTTCACTTTCCAGTTCCTGCTTTCCTGCTGCAGGAATAATTACGCTATGATTTGCTAATCGGGCAAGATCCGATGCTGGTGCAGTTGTTATTCCAATAACATTCGCTCCAACCGAGATTGCTTTCTCTGCAGCCCTTACCATTGATACTGTTGTTCCTGAACCGGAGGCAACAATCAACAAATCACCTTGTTTAATGGCAGGTGTAGTGGTATCACCAACAAAATAAACGTTAAGGCCCAGGTGCATTAAGCGCATTGCAGCACTACGCATTGCAAAACCGGAACGACCAGCTGCGATCAGAAAAATCCTTTCGGCCTGCTGAATAGCATTTACCAGGTTGATCAGGTTCTCCGTATTTATTCTTTTGGCAAGCTGCAGATTTTCATCCAGGATTAAATCCAGGTCCATGCGCAGCTGCCAGTTCAATTCCTGAAAATCCAGTTCTTCAATATCTTTTGCGGCTATCTTCATATACTTATTTTAGATGGCCAAAAGTAAAGTCCAATCTCCAATGAACCTTTACACAAACAGCCCATTTAATTGGACTATCTGGACATTTCGTCCTTTAAAAGTCACAAAAAGCTTAACAGAATTTAACTATTTCCGAATTGTCCTCTATAATTATCCTTTAATCCAATCTTGCAAAATTCCATGGCTTATCTTTGTAAAATGGATACGAGCAATACGCTGGGACTGGAAAGCGCCCTGCTTTATATACGTAATTTAAGTAACTGTCCACCAAGTTACCTGAACGACCCTGGCAGAAAGGATTTCTTTGAGATTGTTTGGTTAAAAAACGAAGATCCGTTGCATGGGATTGCAGACCCAGCCTATAAAGTTAAAGGGGACTGGATTTACCTCATCCCACCTTACCGCGTACACCAACTCAATAAAGCAGGTAAAAATGGCGAATTGATTTCTTTTAAACGTTCCATGCTTGAAGAAGAGGACAAGGATTTTCTTTTAGATCTTTTCAGGATTTTTAACGTACAGGGAGAGTTTTCTTGTCTGCGCCTGGATGAGGATGCTGCCAGAGAGCTTGGTAGTATCTATAGCCTGATGGAAAATGAATACCAAAAGGCAAACAATTACCAGATGATGAAAGCGCTGCTTAAAGTACTGCTTCTTAAACTTATTGCAGTAAAGGAGGTTAGTTTTACCAGCCACGACATCCATCAAAAACGTGTGTACGAATTTTTAATGTTACTGGAAGGGAATTTCCAGACGGTAACCAATATTGATTTTTATGCAGGAAAACTGGGTATTAGTTCTAAAAGGCTCAACCAGATTTTAAAAGAAAAACTAGACAAGACAGGCACACAAATCCTTCATGACCGGATTATCCTGGAAGCCAAAAGGAAGATTATCCACAGTGAGCTAACGATAAAAGAAATTGCATTCGAACTGGGTTTCAGTGACCGCCCTTACTTTAGCCGGTTTTTCAAAAAACAAACCGGGCAGACACCTGAGGAATTTCAAAAAATTGCCCGGGCTCACATTCAAACCAATTTTAATACTCTAGTTTAAAGTACTGCAGCTATCAGAAAATTAGAAAGCTAAGGATTGGCGTTTATTCATCCTGAATACTTGTTAACAATAATCTACAATTGTTAAGCTATGACCTAATCCCCTATGGTTTTTAATCAGTATTTCTTTTTCTGCGCTGAGTTTTTTCTTTAATGAAGAAAGGATAACATCCATACTTCTCGAGGTATAAGCATCAATACGATTCCACACGGAACTTAAGGCTTCAACCCGCGGAAGAATCCCACCCTTGTATTTTAATAGCAGAACAAGCAACTGCGCTTCTTTGTTCGTTAACCTAAAAGCTATTTTTGAGGTGCTTAAAGTTCTGCTGGCTGTATTAAACAAACAACTACCAAACCTGATATCGCTATTGTGTTCAGCATCGTTTGATATTTTTTCCGGCTGGTACAACGTAGTCAGATTTTGCAAAAATTCTTCCACAATGAGCGTTTTTTTAAAAAAGAAAGTTTTGATGAATGGATTGTTAACCAGCAGGGATTCCTCCAGATGCATTAATCCCTGATAAATTAGAATTACTTTAGATTTAAGGCTAAATATTGCCTCTAAAAGAACATGGGTACTCTGATCAGGGGCATCTAAATCAATAATGCAGATTTTCGGCTTTAAGGTATTGAGAGAAGTTAAAAAATCAATAACACTGTCTACATGAAAAAAAGTATAATCATTGGGAAGTGATGCATTGAGAATACTTCTTGACACATTAGGTTCTGTTTCGTGATATAATAGTACCGGCATATAACGACTGATTAGTTTACAAGCCCTAAAATTAAAGCATCGGCTAAATGGGATTAAAAAATTGAGACGAAAGCCCCGATTTTGTAGACCAAATCAGCAGGAAAAGAAAATCGTTGTCTTCCAATGATTTGATTTTGGCAGTTATCGCTAAAAAGTAGGTAGCATTTAAAATGAATCAGTTAATCGAAGTAGCGGTTTAATTTTAGGACAAAGCGAATAAAACTAATTCCTGCCTGTTGTTAATTGATCAAGGTAATTTGCGATAAGGATTAAATCGGCTTCATTTTTTGTATTCAATTTGTTTTTAGACAGGTAAGTTTCCAGTTCAGCGGATACTTTAGGAAATGCCTTTTGGAGGTTTTTGGCATTGGATACTTTTATAAGCGTATTACCTGAGAGGATATAATAAGCTGTTCGTTCTTCTATAGACCGGTCCACAGTACTCGAAGCATATTGCTTGGTATCGATGATGAATTTTTTGGTTCTTTTTAAAAGCTTCACATTTTTATCACTAATTACCTGAAAAAAATCATCTGGGGTAGAATCCTCTGTTTTAGGAAAGTTCCTGCGGTAAAGCTGCTGATTATTACCACTTGATTGAAGCACAAACTCCTTAACACGGTTTGCAAAATTAAGGGGATTGCCAGAAGCATCTTTAAATATGAGTTCCTGAGCAACCAGATCAAATTTCAAATCCAATGAGCCACTTTTCGTACCATTTTCAAGCACCACGGTACCTTTAGTCCACTCTTCGTTTAAGTAAGGAGTGCCGTTAACATTTTCATAAATTTTAATTTTAAGCGGAACGCCACTTAAGGTTTCGCCATACATATTTTGTGACTTGGCACTACCAATTATCGCAAAAATAGCCGTTATCACCAGGACAACTTTCTTCATGGGTTTCATATCGTCTGTAAATTATGTTAAAAATGCCCCGGATAAATCCGGGGCATAAAAATTAGTAGCCAGGGTTTTGTGTAATATTTGGATTTGCACCAATTTCTCCTGATGGAATTGGCTGCAGTCTTCGCGTATCACTTGTTGAAACAGTGGTATAATAAGAATAGGCTTTCACACCCATGTTCTGACGGTTAATCACGCTGTTTGTTCGTGATAAATCGAAAAACCTAAGGCCTTCAAATGCAAGTTCCTTTCGTCTTTCGTTTATTATCGCGTCAACCAGCGCTGTTCCTGTGTAAGTATAAGCTACCTGAGCAGCATCACGGTTTTGTGCTACCCGGTTTAAATAAATCAATGCATTGGCTTCATCACCCAAACGTGCATAGGCTTCTGTAAGGGTTAATAACACTTCCGCATAGCGGATCACTTTAACATCATCACGATCAGTATTTAAAACGTTTTGATATTTATTAACAATATAAGCCTGATAACTAGCCCTTGTTCCACTGGTAATCAGCGCACGTCTTGCATCAGTTGCAGTATATAGGGCATAAGTATTATCTGTTACCAGTAAATCACCGTAACCTCCCGATTGAGAATAAATGTAATCCAGCGCAGCAGTTCCGTTACTTGAAGTAGAACTCATATTAAGTTCAAATATGGTTTCCAGTTTATCTGTACGGGATGCACCTGAAGCCCAGAAACTAGCGAAAATTGCAGATGTTGAAGCCAATGAATAACCTCCGTTTTGTACCACTAATAGCGCTGCATCTCTGGCATTTGCATAATCACCTTTATATAAGTATGCTCTGGCTTGTATGGCTTTAACCGCATATTTAGCGATAAAGTTTGAACTCGCCGTATGGATAGATGCGGTTGTAGCAGGCATCAATAGGTAAGCACTGTCTAAATCACTGATAATTTTGCTGTAAACCTCCGCTACCGTATTTCTTGCAGGCTTGATGAATCCACCGGCAATATCAGTAGAGACTGTTACTAATGGCACCCCAGGGGCCGCAGAATTTACAGTATAAGGTGTAGCAAACCAGTTAACCAGGGTAAGGTAACTCAGGGCCCTGATGGCATAGGCTTCGCCTTTAAGCTGCTTAACATTGTCGGTTAACGTAAGGTTGGTACCAATAATACGGTTCGCCTGTAAAATGGTATAGTAACCCTGCCCCCATATATTGGCAGGTTCTGTAGTTGTTGCAGTAAAAGTATAATTGTTTTGCGTAATAAACCGGCCTGAATTACTGGTACTCAAATAAGTATTATCGGCAAGCAAATCACCAAGAACCGCTGCATCACGACCTAAAAACGAAGATGCTTTAAGGGCGGTATACATTCCTGAGGTTGCATCAAGCATATCACTTTCGGTATTAATTGCTTTTGAAACCGAAACAGACGTATAAGGCTGCTCATCAAGGAAACTCTTTTTACAAGAGGTTAATATTGATACAAAAGCGACCAATATATAGAAGTTATATTTTATATTTTTCATTTTGTATTTTTATTAAAGTCCAACATTAATACCAATGGTGTAAGTTTTAACCTTAGGAATATCTAAAGTATAACTACCAGCAATGTTAACTTCAGGATCAAAAGGCAAACGGTCATCGAATGTTTTAGTCCATAAGTTGGTACCCCTTCCATAGATATATAATTTCGTTATACCCAGCTTCTTCATAATACCCAGGTCTTTGAAATCATATCCTAAGGTTAGGTTTCTTAAACGGATATAGTCGCCGCTATATAAATACCTTGACGAAAAATTATAATCTGTTGATGAGGTAGAATATTTAGGTACATCAGTGATCTGACCTGGAGTAGTCCAACGGTTTTCATAAACGTACTGGTATTTGTTATAGGTATAATAAGCGCCAGATAATAAATAAGAATCGTAAGAACCATATATCCAGTTACCAAAATTATAATAGAAATCTACGCCTAAAGTGAATCCTTTGTAACGGAAGTTGTTATTAAAACCACCAAATGCTTTTGGATCAGATTGTTTATCCAATGTTACGTATTGTGCAGCTGACCATGAAGTTGTTGTTGCGGCATGTGTTCCATCAGTCCAGTATAATTGTGAACCAGTTTGTGGATCTACACCGGCAGATTCTTTCAAGTAGTAAGTATAGTAATCGTAGCCAACTGATCTGTAGAAGTTACCATTTTGAACTGAAGTTCCCTCAGCTAAACTGGTAATCTTATTTTTGTTGAATGAGATATTAAAATTACTGTTCCAGTTGAAATCCCTGCTTCTGATTACATCACCTTTAATCGTAAATTCCCAGCCTTTGTTACTCATTGAACCAATATTCTGGTTTATCGAAGAAAAACCTGTAGTTCTTGAAGTCGCTACCGACTGAATTAAACCATCAATATTGTTATGGTAGTAATCTACGATTAAAGAGAACCTGTCTTTAAAGAAGCCCAGTTCAGTACCTACATCGAACTTTTTAGAAGTTTCCCAAACTAAGTCAGCACTACCGATAACGTTATATTGCTGACCTGTGTAGCCTGCATAAGCGTAAGAACTGCTGTAGCCTGCAGTTGCCCGCCAATCGTAGTTACCTAGTCCTGCATTACCTGTTGTTCCATAAGAAGACCTGAACTTAGCAGAAGAAAATATATTTTGTGCCTTAAAAAAATCTTCCTGATCAACATTCCAGGTACCACCTACAGACCAGAAGTTAGCAAAGCGGTTATTTTCTCCAAATCTTGATGAGCCATCTCTTCTGAATGAACCACTAATGGCATATTTATTTTTAAAGTTTAAACTTGCTGTAGAATAAAGCGAGTTAAAAGCATAATTACTGTTAGTACCGTATGCATACAAAGGTGTAGATGCATTACTTAAAGCCGTTAATGAAGCCTGAGACGAAGGAAAGCCCTGACCTACTGCTCCAATAAATGACATTTTAGAACGCTGTGCTTCGTAACCTACTGCTGCCGACACATAGAAATCATCAATACCTGGAATATCATAACGATAATCTAACTGATTACGGGTTAACCAGTTAAAATAGCGGGTATAATAATCATAGCCATAACCACCATAAGTTCTTCCATCACCATGTGTTGAGTTCCAGAATACGGTTTCTTCGAGTGTATTATAATCAATACTAAAATAGCTGGTATATTTTAACTTATCCCAGATGTTCCATTTCAAGGTGCTATTTCCTAATACCCTTGTTTCAGATAAGTGCTTGGTATCGTTAACAGCTGTATACAATGGATTATAAACTGCTGTAAAGTTGGTAGAACCTGTTCTTGAAATATTCAGAGAACCATCGTCGTTATAAGCCAACTGAAAAGGACGTAAGAAATATGCGGCCAACAATGGATTTGCATATGCACCAGAGCTTGATGGCGTGTGCTGATCAACGTTAGAAAAATTAATACCTGTACTCAAGGTAATTCTTTTGCTAATCTGGTGATCAACATTAAATAATCCTGATATTCTTTTAAAATCAGATCCGATAGTTGTAGCCTGCTGTTTAAAATAGCCTGCAGAAGCGAAAACCTTGGTTTTTTCAGTACCTCCGGTTAAGCTCACATTATATTGTTGCTGGGTACCTGTACGCGTAACAAGGTCATACCAGTCATTGCTTTTACCGCTATTAAGACCATAGTTTGTGGCAGCAGTTGCTACAGCAGTAGCACTGTTTCCGCCATTGGTTAATGCTTCTTTAAATAATTCTGCATATTGATCTGCAGTTAACGGCTTTCCGGCATCAGGAATATCTAATAATGATGAAGCACCAGCTTCCGCATCGAAACGAACTTGTGTTTTACCTGCTTTACCTTTTTTAGTAGTAATCACGATCACACCATTACTACCGCGTGAACCGTAAAGGGCTGTAGCAGCGGCATCTTTCAATACATCAATGCTTTCGATATCGTTCTCGTTAACACCCGCCAATGCATTGGCAGTTGTGGTAGCACTTGATAAATCACCAGAATTAACAATCATTCCATCGATAACATACAGCGGATTACTTGTTAAAGCAAAAGAGCCTAAACCACGTATACGGATATTAACATTTGCCCCGGGTTGTCCGCTGCTTACCACAGCTGAAACCCCTGCAATCTGACCTTGCAAAGCGGATTGAACGGTAGAAAACGGTTTATTTTCTAAAGCCTCACCCTTAATTGTTCCGATAGAACTTGTATTTGCTTTTTGGGTAGTTGTACGATAACCATCGGTTACAACAACTTCCTGCAAATTCTGGGCATCCATTAATAGCGATACATTGATTACCGATTTATTGCCCACCGGAATATCCTGCGTCAGGAATCCGATATAACTGAATAAGATCGATTGGTTAGCGTTTGCCCTGATTGAAAAGGCACCGGAAGCATCGGTTGAAGTACTGATCGATGTTCCTTTAACTTTTACGCTTACCCCCGGAACAGGTAAGCCATCTTCTTTAGCCTTTACAACACCGGTAATTGTTCTGTCCTGGGCAGAAACCTTCATTACCAATAAGACCATAAAGAACAACAAACATTTGAGTAGTTTTCTTTTCATCTACATTTAATTTTAGTTTAAATAGTTAATAAATTTTTGAAGAATTAATCAGAATATTTTGAAAGACGCCCATGGGTTGGGAAGCACCGAACAGACGATTGTGAACACAATGCCCCCATCGGTTATATCTTTCTGGAAATGAATGAATAATAATTCTGCACCTAAAAAACGATATTTAGACTACAAAAACAGTAGAGTAACGACAAATTAGATAATTGTATCGATAAACCTACACCAACAAGAAGCTTATGTTAAATTTAATTTAACAATTAATTTAAATCAATTACAGCAACAATTGCCATAATTGCTCATGAATTATGCGCAGGGTTTGAAACGCAGGAAATGTGTTAAAGCGAGATACAGAAGATTTTACAGCAATTGGCTACTTTCTGTAAATCTATATATTCGAGTAAGGGGATGCTTTTAGCTTGTTTGCCTTAATGTATATTGTTTCTCTATCTGCGCTGATGATGATATTGAAACGTTTCAACAAATCGCCACCGATAACACTCATTTTTTGACGGCCGATAGCACCAGCAAAAAAGCCGACAGGAACATGATCAAGCCTGGTTTTCCCAAGCGTTAGCGAAGGTATGTTTGCCTTTTTGGTTTTTAATATGTTTCCAAAAGAATCTTTCAGGCTTTTCTCACTTGTGATCGTTAGTTTTTCATCGAGCTGATTTTCCGAAGTAAACTTATCATCAAACAGTATTGAACCCGAGTAACCGGAGTGGATTAAAAATAAGTTTTCAAGGAGCTTATCGCCTATTTTTACTGTGGCTTTAACAAACATCATTTCATCTTTATAAGTAAGTGATAATTTGTTGAAGCTGCTAAGGCCCGAAGGAAGTCTATCATAAACAGTAATTAACTTTTTATCGAAATCGATTGCTATTGCCTTTCCTTCAAAAAGCTCAAGACCGAACTTTCCACCACTACCAGGGCCAGAGTTCAGGTTTTCCCATAATGGTATTTCCGTCCATTTTCTGCCGGCAATTTCAAGCACATTACTTTTACTAAATCGTGAAGAATTATTTCCCCCGCCCCAGCTTTGAACGGTATCCGTTCTTTCAAAACGAAGGCTTTTCATTTTCTCAATGGCTGCACTGGTTAGCGTAAGATCGCTCGCAGCAGTATGAAACATTAACGAAACAGTGTCTACCCCGTTTAAGGTTGCACTAATAATGATGTTATTCTGCTCAGTAAGCTTAAAGGGGATTTTGTAATCATCCTTTGATTGTGCAAGCAAAGTGAAGCAACTAAGCACAAGGAGATTTAGCGTAATCAAAAAAGCTTTAAGCGAAAATTCCTTGCTGTTTATTGATGTATTGAGCGTCGACATACTATCCATGAACTAATTCAATAAAGGTTTTAATACCACCCAAACATTTTCAGCAAGTATCTTATCACCTTCGGCAGTAGGGTGAATACCATCGGCCTGGTTAAGCTTTGGAATGCCCCCAACTTTATCTAACAAGAATGGGATTAAACTCATATTATTCTTTTTAGCCAGTTCAGGAAATATATTCTTGAAATCGGTCGCGTATTTTGTGCCCATGCTTGGCGGCATCTGCATACCGGTCATCACTAGTTTGGCATCTGGATATTTCGCCTTCACCTTATCAATTACAGCTTGCAAATTTTTGGTTGTTTCTGTAACCGGCACACCCCTTAAACCATCATTTGAGCCCAGTTCGAGTACGAAGACATCTACTTTCTGTTTCAAAAGCCAATCGATACGGCCCTTACCGGCAGCAGAGGTTTCACCACTCAAGCCTCCGTTTATTACCTTATATGGCAATTTTAAGGAATCAATTTTATTTTGAATTAAAGCCGGATAGGCTTCACTAGGGTCTAAACCAAGCCCGGCCGTTAAGCTCGTGCCGAAAAACAATATGGTTTTGGTATCCTTTTCCTTTGCAGCGGCAGCAGTTTCGGTACTATCAACCACCTTGGATTTATCTTTATCGATTGAATTTGAGCAGGCTTGTAATATTCCTGTCAAAACAATTAAAGTCAGCAAGCGTTTTCGTAACATATCTAATTATTCTATCTCTTAAAATCAAAAAGCCTTTATCTTTAACGGAAAAGGCTGCATTATGTTTTAGTGCAAATTAACCGAAAATTTAAAATTATAAGCAGTTGGAAAGCATATTAAACATCCGAAATGTAAGTAAAATTTATCAAAGTGCCGGACGGGAATTGACAGTTCTGAATAATGTTAATTTTTCGATAGAAACCGGCTCTACTGTCGCTATAACCGGACCTTCGGGAAGTGGAAAAACCACCCTACTTGGTTTATGTGCGGGTTTAGACAGGGCAAGTCAGGGCAGTGTTGAGTTAAGCGGTGTTGTTTTGGATAAATTATCAGAAGACGAACGGGCCTCGGTCCGAAATCAATATGTTGGCTTTATTTTTCAAAATTTTCAGTTACTGCCAACGCTAACTGCACTTGAGAATGTGATGGTACCGTTAGAGCTCAGGGGTGCAAAAAACATAAAATCACATGCTTTAGAATTACTGGATAAAGTAGGTTTAGCCGACAGAAGCCATCATTATCCGATACAACTTTCGGGTGGAGAGCAACAAAGGGTTTCACTGGCCAGGGCCTTTTCCAACCAGCCGGCTATACTGTTTGCCGATGAACCAACCGGAAACCTCGATGCAGAAACCAGCGATAAAATCATTAAATTATTATTCGATTTAAATAAGGATGCAGGGACTACATTAGTTATCGTAACCCATGATCCGGATCTGGCTGCCAGAACAGGTAGGGTAATTAAAATGAAAGGTGGATTAATAATAGCCGACGAAAACCCAAGTTATGCCAGATAATCTAATACCGAAACAAAATGTTCCGCTATCATGGTTATTCAAAATGGCCTGGCGAGACAGTCGTAAAAACCGTTCCCGTTTATTACTTTTCATTTCTTCCATTGTACTGGGTATCGCTGCTTTAGTAGCGGTTTATTCTTTTAAGGATAACCTTCAAAATGATATCGACAAACAAGCCAAAGAATTAACCGGGGCCGATTTAATTGTAGAAAGCCGAAAGCTGATTAGCAAACCCACGGAGCAATTACTTCAAAGCATGGGCGATGACAGGGCAACAGAGAACACCTTCGCATCAATGGTGTATTTTGTGAAAGGCGGCGGCAGCAGGTTGGTACAGATGAAAGCACTTGAAGGAAACTACCCTTTTTATGGTGCTATAGAAACGACGCCGGTTAGCGCTGCTAAAAGTTTTTTTAAAGGACAGGATGCTTTGGTTGACAAGACTTTAATGCTTCAGTTTGGTGCAAAAACTGGCGATTCGATAAATGTTGGTGATTTAACTTTTAAAATTGCCGGCATACTGGATAAAGCCCCAGGCCAAACTGGCATTTCCGCTAGCGTTGCCCCTATTGTATATATCCCGCTAAAATATCTCCCTAAAACAGGGCTTGTAAAAGCTGGAAGCCGTATTAACTATAAGTACTATTATAAGTTTGAGAATCCTGCCACATTGGAATCGACGATTAAAAAGCTTCAACCCAAACTGGATAAGGAAGGTCTGGATTTAGATACCGTTGCGGAACGGAAAGAACAAACCGGCCGTTCGTTCCGCGATTTAAGCCGCTTTCTGGCCTTAACGGGTTTTATAGCTTTATTACTGGGCTGTGTTGGTGTAGGCAGTGCCATACATGTTTACATTCAGGAGAAACTATCTGCAATTGCCACTTTGCGCTGCATGGGCTTAAAAGCCTGGGATGCATTTTTAATTTATCTGATTCAGGTTGCTTTTATCGGTATCATCGCAGCCCTAATTGGTTCAGTGCTGGGTACGCTTATACAATTTTTACTTCCTATTGTATTAAAGGATTTTTTACCGGTAGAAATTACCATGCAGATTTCCTGGTCAGCTATTGCCCAGGGTTTACTGCTGGGATTGATTATCTCCATATTATTTGCCCTGCCTTCCTTATTGTCGGTAAGAAGAATTTCACCATTAAATGCGATAAGAGCAACTTTTGATTCCACTACACCTCGCAAAAGAGATTTTTTAAAGATTCTGGTTTATCTGTTAATGGCTTTATTCATTGTGGGCTTTAGTTACCTGCAAATGAAATCATGGCTACAGGCATTAAGTTTTTCGATAGGAATTTTCATTGCATTTCTACTGTTAATGTTGTTCTCCACGCTATTGATGTTTTTGGTACGAAAATTAATGCCAGCTTCTTTGAGTTACCTGTGGAGGCAAGGTTTCGCAAACTTGTACCGCCCGAATAACCAGACTTTAATGCTTACCGTGTCAATCGGATTATCAACTGCGTTTATTTGCACCCTTTACTTTGTTCAGGGAATTTTGATTAACCGGGTAACACTTTCATCGGGCGCTAACCAACCCAACATGGTCTTGTTCGATATTCAATCGACACAAAAAGATGCTGTAACCAACCTGACCAAATCATATAAGTTACCTCTGATGAATCAGGTTCCAGTCATTACCATGCGCATTGAAGAGATTAATGGCAAGAAAGCAGGTGCCGACAGTACAAATAAACGCGCCTTCAGAAATGAAATCCGTGCCACTTACCAGGATACCCTAACTGCAGCCGAGAAAATTGTAGAAGGCAAATGGACAGGAAAAGTTAACAATCCTGCTGATGTAATTTATATTTCGTTGGATCAGAATTTCGCAAGAAGCATTAAAGTTAAGTTAAATGATAAAATAGTATTCAATGTACAGGGCATGCTCTTGCCTACTGTTGTTGGTAGTTTGAGAGAAGTTAACTGGGGCAGGCTTCAAACCAACTTCAGGGTCGTTTTTCCTTCAGGTGTTTTAGAACAGGCCCCACAGTTTCATGTATTGATGACCAGGATTCCCAATGCTGAAACATCAGCAAATTTCCAGGGTAATGTTGTTCGTAAATTCCCTAATATATCTGTTATTGATTTAGGATTGGTATTAAAACTGTTAGATGAACTGCTTGGTAAAATAAGCTTTGTGATCCAGTTTATGGCGGGCTTCAGCATGATAACCGGATGGATTGTACTCATCTCAGCGGTATTAACAAGTAAGAATCAACGGATAAAAGAAAGTATTCTGCTTAGAACAATGGGGGCCAGCAGAAAACAGATTCTTGCCATTAACGCCATAGAATATTTTTTCCTAGGCATATTTGCAGCCGCAGCAGGATTAATACTGGCTTTAAGCAGCAGTTGGGCTTTGGCAAAATTTAGTTTTGCAGCTTCATTTGCGCCGCCATTCTTTCCAACATTTTTACTTTTTGTTAGTGTGGTTTTGCTGGTGGTAATAACTGGTGTGTTAAGTAGCAGAAGCATATTAAATAAACCACCACTGCAAATACTAAGGAACGAGGCGGGCTAAAAAGCCTGCCTAATTCTTAACCCTGTTTCGCTCATCATCAGCGCCAGATGATTCATGTTTAGCTGGCGTAGAAAATGCTTTACCGAAGCGATAACTATAGCTTAACACGAAACTTCTGGAATCTTGTCTATTTACCCAGTTGGCATCAGTGGCAGCCAGGTTATTAATTACGCCAACGAATACGCGGTTGCGAAAAATATCTTGCGCAGTTAATTTCAAAGTACTTTTAGCTGATAGTTTTTTCTGTACCGCGGCACCAAACTCATGCAATTCTGCTATAAGGAACTGAACATTAGTTAACTTGCTTTGATATCTTAGCGAAGCCTCTGCGTTCCAGGTTGGGCTTAACTGAAACTGCAGGTTGGGATTCGCCCTGAAGTAAGTTCCTTTGCTCACCAAATAACCAGTGTAAAAATCTGTTTTAGAAGTGATGCCAGCCAGTTCGGTATAAACATGTGCCATTAACCATTTTGTAATATTAAGATCGGCATTTACCGAGATACTTTTCACGGTTCCTTTACCGATGTTAGCCGGACGACTGTAATACGTTCCGTTAACAATTTCTATGGTTTCATTAACATCATCGCGTATCCAGCTATAACTGAGCGAGGTTGTAATTTTGCTTTTAAAAGTATGGCTTAACTCCAGGCTTTGGGTAAACGCAGGCCTCAAGAAGGGGTTACCAACATAGTAAGTAAACTTATCAAGTGGTGAATAAAAAGGGTTCAAATCCTGATAATATGGCCTGTCGATCCTTCTTCCGTAGTTCAATCCTAACTGGTTATTTCCCGCCGTATCAATTTTGTAAGTAAAGTAAGCAGTCGGAAAAACACTATTATAGCTTCTTCGGAAAGCGGAATCGGGTTTCATAAGGTTTCCCAGTTGATGGCCATCTGACACGGTCGTCTCGAATCTTAAACCCGCCTGTACGGACAATCTTTTACCCTCCATACTCATGTTAACATAGGCCGCATTGATGTTTTCCTTATAGATAAACTGATTTGTCTTATCGTAATCGACAGTGGTTTTATTGTTTGCCGTGTAGAGATAATTGGCGGCATTATTCGTCTTCGTGTAGCTGGTTTTAAGTCCCGCCTCGAGCTTCCAGAGTTTGTTTATCGGCCTTGTATAATCTGTTTTGGCCGTATAAATATCAATATCTGCAGGTAAATCTCCCGATAACAAATCCTGAGATTTCAACTGCATTCCCGGAAAATAAGTATTATTGAAATACTGTTGATCAGTTTGATTTCTGTAACTCAGGTAATCCGCATCAAAGGTAATATCGCCTTTATCTTTTCCAAATTTATGCCTGTAGTTCAGGTTGATCGCTGCATTTTTAAAATTAATATCGTCAATGTTTTCAGCTTTGATGATTGAATCAGGCTGCTTTGCAGTATTCAGCAGATTACTGGTATTGTTATTTACCTGTGTAGAAATCCTGCTCATGCCCGTAAAAACAAAACCCCAGGTAGTTTGTTCATTTTGATAAAAATCAATCCCGGCTTTGGTGTTAAATGTATCTCCGTGTCTTTTAAAATAAGAGTTCTGATTAAAAAAATACTTCGGAGAATTATCGGGGTTCTTGTAAGTCCGGTTCAGATCCAGATCAGTAAAACTATTGTTTAGGTTATAGCTGAAATTCCCGAAAATATTGATCTTATTTTTACGGTAATTGAGGTTTACACTATTATTGGAACGTGTTAACTGGCCCTGATTCAGGCTTAGGTTCAGGCTTCCGTTAAAACCTGCAACCTTATTCTTTTTGGTTTTAATATTGATTACCCCCGCATTTCCCGCAGCATCATACTTTGCAGGTGGGTTGGTCATCAATTCAATCTGATCAAGGGTGGAAGAAGGCAATGAACGTAAATAATTTTCCAGATCGGCACCGGAAAGGTATGTCGGTTTATCATCAATAAAAATGTTTACCCCACTTTTTCCTTTTAAACTGATTGCCCCATTCTGATCAACGTTTACGCCCGGAGATTTTGATAATACATCAAGTGCAGTGGTACCCGCATTAGAGATCAGGGCATCGACATTAACTACTGTTCTGTCTATTTTTTGTTCTACAAAAGTTTTTTTACCACTAATATTTACTGTACTCAGGTTATTATCTATTGAAGTTAATGTGATTTTCGCTACAAGTAATTCGGTGTTGGAAGCATCCAAATTTAAAGCAAGACTTTTGTAGGGCTTGTAGCCCATTGAAGCGACTTTAAGCTCATAATTACCAAATGAAATCCCTGTAAAACTGAATGTACCGTCCGATTCACTAAGTGTTGTTTTAATCAGTAATGAATCATTAGTTTTGTACAATCCAACTGTCGCCGCCTCAAGCGGTGCACCTTTTTCGTCCAGAATGACACCGGAAATTTTTGTTGAAAGCGTTTGTGCCTGTAAATTAAGGGCAATAGTCATCCATATGGCTAAAAAAGCCATTAATTTGTATTTCATAAAACCTGGAGCTTAGCTAAATATTAAGGTGTTGTTTTCGTTGAGGAACTGGTTTCGTAATTATACAATAACGAAGTGTTTTCTTTTTCCAAATACCTGTCTTTGTATTTTTTGTGAAAACTTTCTGTTTGCTTAACTCCGTTAACGATGAGGTTATTCTTATCTAACTTATAGGAAAGCTTATTCGTGTCATTAATTAAACCATCGCGAAGCATTTCCTTTATAATCGATTTATAGTCGTGCGCATCCGAATCTGTACTACTAATCGATTCTATAGTACGCTCCGTACCGGTTTTGCTTGTTGTTTTTTTATTTCCTGAATGGTTAAAATTTGCCGGTGGCATTGGAGGTGTCGATTGGTAAGTTGGTGGCGTTGGAGGGGCTACCGGGCTTAGCGGGCTTAAAGGTTCGTAAGCGCCTGGTGTCGCAGGCGTTGGCGGAGTAGGTGGTGTTGGCGTAATTGGAGATAAGGCTTTTAACTTCCTGCCACTATTCTGGTGCATTCTTGCATCTTCCTTTGCAACCTTCGCATCAATTTCTGCCTGGAGTGCATCCTGTTTTGCTATCCTGGCATCAACTGCTGCAATTCGTGCATCTTCTTTTGCCTGTTTGGCATCCGCTGCTGCAATCTTTGCATCTTCAATTGACTGTTTCGAATCCTCAATAGCGAGTTTCGAGTCCATCACAGCTTGCTTTTTAGCGATTACAGCTTGTTGCCTGTCTGATTCAGCTTGTTTTTTAGCCAATTCAGCCTTTGCCATTTTCTTTTTGGTGGTATCCTGAAGTTCTTGGTGAGGAATTGATTGAGCTGATGAGGCAACATTTTTGAAAGCAGCCGAGCCAATAACTACAGTTACCAGGGCAAATGTTAATATTGTTTTTTCCATTTTATTTAATGTGGTTTTAGTATCGAATAACATGCGGCTAATACGATTAAAAAGATGGTTCTTTTTACCATTTACTGCCATAGCCAACGATGGCGCATTCAGCTGAAACTCCTGGCAGGTAATGAGTGCTTTTACGTAGCTTCTTTTATCATCTAATTGTTCAACGGCTAAGTCATCACAGCAATTTTCCCTTTCATTTCTAATCAGTTTTGAAAGCCATAGCACTGCAGGATTGAAGAAAAATATGATTTCAATAAAACTTTGAAGCAGGTTTACCAGGTAATCCCTTCTTTTGATATGTGCGAGTTCGTGACAAATGATTGCCTCAACCTCCTGAGCAGAAAGTCCGTTTAATAAACCCAATGGTATAAGAATTACGGGTTTAAAGTGGCCAACCACCATTGGAACCTGAGCAATACCTGATTGCAGGATACTAACTTTTTGACTTATCCCCAGGCGTTGCGACAATTCAATGAGCACCTGATCCCATTTTTTTCCGGCAGCATAGGTTTTGTTATTCCTGATATGGCTTACACCATTTAAACCAGCAAGAAGCTGAATACTTTTGATACAAATAATCAAAAACCAGACAAGTACAATCTCTGCAGAATAGGCTTCCCAAATGTTTATCACATTACTCACACCCGACTTAAAATTGGCCTGAGAAGCTGCAAGCGTAGTGGCTTGTGTTGTTATAACAATGTTTTTCTCCACCCCGCTCCCAACCACCAATGAGGGATGATGATTAAGTGCATTGTAAAAAACCAGACCTGAAGCTAGTACAAATAAACAAAGACTGCCGGTTAGCAGATTATACCTCAAAGCCGCGGATGTTTTGCGGGTTAAAAGCAAAATAAGGGCAACAACCAAAGCCAATACCACACCCATCCACAAAGAGTGAAAAAGTGTTGCGCCTAGCGCATGTAGCCAGTTTGAGGGTAAATAATTTGTTAGGTTAAATTCCATGATTGTGGTTCTTTAGCGTTAGTTTTTTATTTTTCGAAACTATCGAGTAGTTTTTTAATTTCTTCAATATCTTCCTTTGAGGTTTTTTCATTCCCCAGTAATTGCATGACCAGCGAAGGTGCAGAGCCCTTATATAGGGTATTTACAAATCTGTCTAAAAGCTGGTCTTTAGTTTTTGATTCCGCTTCAACTGGGATATAAATATGCTTCATCTGACTTTCATCTCGTTTAAGAATACCTTTTTCTGTAAGAATTTGCATTTGTTTTAATGTTGAAGTATAATTTACCTCCCGCTGTTCATTTAGTTTATCATTTACAAAACGAACAGTTGATGGACCGTATTCCCATAAAACCTGAAGAATTTCCAGTTCAGCTTTTGTAGGTTCAGGTAGATTATTTTCAGAATTTGCACTTTTCATATTTCAAAGGTACGATAGTTTTCGTACGAAACAAATATTAGTGATTATTTTTTTCAATAATTCACTTTTTAGCTTCCTATTGCTTAAAAACGGCCTTAAATTATGTAAGATATTTTCGAAATGATGTAAAGCCAGTGCTTATGATGTAAGTTAATTTTGCATCATCACACATTTTCCTGAAGACATGAATTTAAAATTTTTATTCGCCGGAATGGCCTTATCCATATTCAGCTATAAAGCCCTGGCGCAGCATGAAATGCACATTCAACCCACAAAAGATTCATCGCAAAACCGAATCGATACAACAATGAATGGGATGCATAACATGCACCATCAAAAAATGAATTCGCCGATGAGCCATTCCTATTCGCTGAACCTGCCCATGAGCAGAAATGGTTCCGGAACCTCATGGCTGCCAGATGCTTCACCAATGTATGGTTTAATGATTCATAAAAAGAAATGGATGTATATGTTACATGGAAACATTTCCTTTCGTTACATCAAACAAGACTTAACCGATAAAGGCAGCAGAGGTGATGATAAATTTGATGCGCCGAACTGGTTCATGTTGATGGGCCAGCGTAAAGTCGGGCAAAAAGGCTTATTCCATTTTGGGGCCATGTTATCATTAGACCGGTTGACTGAGGGTGGTAACGGTTATCCCTTGTTGTTTCAAACCGGTGAAAGCTGGAAAGGCGTTCCTTTGGTAGACAGGCAGCATCCGCATGATCTATTTTCAGAATTGTCTGTTGCCTACACGTATTCATTTTCAAAAAAATCAGACCTTAGCTTTTATCTGGGTTATCCAGGCGAGCCAGCTTTAGGTTCAGTTGCCTTTATGCACCGACCTTCTGCACTATCCAATCCCGATGCGCCTATTTCTCATCATTGGAACGATGGTACACATATCACCTTTGGCGTAGCCACAATTGGCTATCGTTACGATAAAATCAAAATTGAAGCTTCTTCATTTACGGGAAGGGAACCTGATGAAAACCGTTTCGATTTTGACAAACCCCGCTTCGATTCCTATAGTGCCAGACTATCTTTTAACCCAAATAAAAACTGGGCTTTACAGCTTTCTCATGGTTGGATAAAAAGCCCCGAAGCCTTGCATGGCAATGAAAACGTAAACCGTACCATCGCATCCGCGATATATGCATTGCCTTTAGGTGAAGCGGAAAATTTAAATGCTACTGCATTATGGGGGCTAAATAAAGTTAAGGGCCATGAAGGCGAAAATGCAGCCTTACTGGAAGCTGCTTACTGCAAACGCAAATTATCGCTTTATTCAAGGTACGAGTGGGTGCAAAAATCCACTGAAGAGCTTAATCTTAACGAAACGATTTACGGAGCCAACCTTTATGGCGTAAATGCCTTAAGTTTCGGCATCAACTACGATGTAATGAACTTAAAAAAATTCAGGGCAGCACTGGGCGGACAGTTCTCGTTTTACCATACAAATGATACCTTGAACAGTTTATACGGCAAAAACCCCGTGGGTGCACAAATATTTTTAAGAATTTATCCGGCATTAATGAAGATGTAATTCATTTTGCCGGATAAATAGTTTGATTATTTTATGGCCTTGATTATAGCGATGATATCTTCTTCCGCGTAACTGGCTTCGGCATTTTGATAAGTTTCAAATGCTGTGTTAGCCAAAGGCGAAGACAAACCTTCTGCTTTAGCCAGCTTTAGATCTTTAACAATATGTTTAAGGGCAAAGGCGGCTTTAAAATTATCCTGTAGAATTGCATCACCTTTTATTTTGGTGAAGATATTACCTATGGCTGCATTATTAATCAGATTTAGTAAATCCTCGGTTTTAACGCCTTTTTGGTTGGCAAACAAAACCGTTTCAGAAAGGCCCTGGGCATAAAGGGCAAGTAATGAATTAATGGCTAACTTAGCATTGTTCCCTGCACCAGTATCACCAATGTGCATGGTTAATTTGCCCAATTTATCCAATACAGGCTTGGCTGTTGCAAAAGCATTTTCATCGCCACCGGCCATTATAACAAGTGTACCAGTCTCGGCCTGTTTAACACTACCAGAAACCGGTGCATCGAGGTAAAAATTACCTTTCGATTTACACAGTTCAGCCATTTGAATACTAATTCCCGGAGAAACAGTGCTCATGTTAATGATGATTTTACCAGAAGTCTCAGCTGAAAGCAAACCATTTTCTGCGTTAAAAATCTGGCTGATAGCCGAATCATCCGATACCATAATAAAAACAATATCAGTATTGTTTAATAAAGCTTTTGGCGAAGCGCAAATAGCGGCTCCCAAAGCCTCTAATGCACTTTCTTTATTCTTGCTCCTGTTGTAAACGGTTAGCTGATAACCTGCCTTAATTAGTTCGGAGGCCATTGGGATACCCATATTGCCCAAACCGATCCATCCTATTTTTTTCTGCTCCATTTGGCAAATATCAATTAATCAGCTTTAATTCTGAAATGTTAACCTCAAGTATTTGACTATGATTTAAGATTGCTGATTAACTCACATATTGTTTCATTAACAAAGCCTGATAAACACCCGGGGTAATCCCCTCAAGTTTTTTAAATGCCCTGATGAAATAATTGGCATCGCTAAAACCCAGCTCGTAACTTATTGCAGTAACTTTTGCCGTAGGATTAGCCAGCAATTCCTTTGCCCGGCTTATTTTTTCCGCAAGAATAAAATCATTTGGGCTAATACCCAGTTCCCTTTTAAAGAGCCTGTAAAAAGTTGCCCTACTCATACATGCTTTATCTGTCAAACCATCGATATTGATTTTTTCACCGAGGTTAGATTTAATATAGTCAATAATATAAGCCATTGGATTCTGGTTGATGTTTTCTTGGGCATTATTCAGTGCATACAGGTTCTGGCTTTGCATAATGCGAACCAGCAATTCTTTTAATGTCAGATCAGCGAGCACATCTTTCTCAAGGGATTTTTCAGAACAGATTTTTACTACTTTATTAATCAGGTAAGCAATTTCCTGGTTATTATGAAAATGGTATTGGTCGTAATTGAGTACCCATTTATCCACAACACCCTCTTTTGGAAAGAATTCATTCAGGTAGTTAATCGTTTTTTTGATCTGATCCTGGTCAATTGCAAGTGCAATACATTGTGTTGGGTTAGCATCTGTTGCTTCGGGAAAGTCGATTTTCATGGTCACCGAAGGTGGTACGATAACGGTTTGTCCCGGATTATAATCGAAGCCCTGCTTATCAAAAAGATGCATCACCTTCTTGCCGCGAAGCATGCTGGTAATTACAAAATCATTAAATGTTAGCGGAACCAGATAACTTTTGGTATAGGTTTCAAAAACATTTAGTTCACATCGCTCCAGGGTATAGGAAGTTCTGTTTTCTACGAGCGTTTGTAAATTTTCCGCTTTGCTTAGGCTCACGGTATCCAATGTATGCTGCATAAAGATATTATGGTTAGATACTTAATAATCAAATATAAGTGTATTTCAACAAGGTTACATGACCTGAAACAAAAATGCTATCAGTTGCTACTATTTTACTATCACCCGCAAAGTCTTTGCCACTAGGTTTGTACATAACCAAATCTTATAATCATGGAAAATTTAATAAGCAGACCTAGCTTTAAAACCCATTACGATAATTTTATCAATGGTAAATTTGTTGCACCAGTTAAAGGAGTTTATTTCGACAACATTTCACCCATCGACGGAAAAGTGTTCACCAAAGCAGCCCGTTCGAGCAAAGAGGATGTTGAACTGGCATTAGACGCAGCACACGAAGCATTTAAAACCTGGAGTAAAAGCGCTCCCACCTATCGCAGTAATATTCTGTTGAAAATTGCACAGAAAATTGAAGATAATTTAGAATTCCTTGCGACGGTTGAAACCATTGATAATGGAAAGGCTGTCCGTGAAACCTTAGCTGCAGATTTGCCTTTGGTTGTAGATCATTTCCGTTATTTTGCGGGTGTAATCAGGGGCGATGAAGGCAGTATTTCCGAACATGATGAAAACACCGTAAGCATTGCCTTACACGAACCTATAGGCGTTGTTGCTCAAATTATCCCTTGGAATTTCCCTTTATTAATGGCCACCTGGAAAATTGCACCGGCATTGGCCGCGGGATGCTGTACGGTGGTTAAACCAGCCGAGCAAACGCCTGTTTCAATCATGGTTTTAATGGAGCTGATTGGCGATTTACTTCCTCCGGGTGTGCTAAATGTAGTAAATGGCTATGGTATTGAAGTGGGTAAACCACTGGCTACCTCTTCCCGTATTTCGAAAGTAGCTTTCACTGGCAGTACCACTTCAGGCCGCTTAATTATGCAATATGCTGCTGAGAATATCATTCCCTCGACTATGGAACTTGGCGGAAAATCACCGAACATTTTCTTTGAATCAGTAGCTGATGAAGATGATGCATTCTTTGACAAAGCCGTTGAAGGTGCGGTGATGTTTGCCTTAAATCAGGGCGAAATCTGTACCTGCCCTTCCCGTTTGTTAATTCAGGAAAGTATATATGATAAATTTATCGCAAAAGTTATCGAGCGGACCAAGGCCATTAAAATTGCTCATCCACTTGACAGGACAGGCATGATGGGCGCCCAAACATCAAATGAGCAATACCAGAAGATTCTTTCCTACCTCAAAATAGGTAAAGAAGAAGGTGCTGAAGTATTAACTGGTGGTGAGGCCAATAAACTGGAAGGCGAGCTCGAAACCGGTTATTATATTGAGCCAACCATATTAAAAGGCCACAATAAAATGAGGGTTTTCCAGGAAGAAATTTTTGGCCCTGTAGTGTGTGTAACCACATTTAAAACTGTTGAGGAGGCGATTGAAATTGCTAATGATACCCTTTATGGATTAGGTGCCGGTGTGTGGACCAGAGATGCACACGAACTTTACCAGGTGCCAAGGGCTATTCAAGCTGGCCGGGTATGGGTGAATCAATACCACGCTTACCCTGCGCATGCACCATTCGGTGGCTATAAAAAATCGGGCTTTGGACGCGAGAACCATAAAATGATGCTGGATCATTACCGCAGCACTAAAAATATGCTGATCTCATACGATAAAAATAAACTGGGTTTCTTTTAGGTTTGGGTTTATTTCAGGGTATCACAAGTTGTGATATCCTGTTTTAATTTTTAATTTTAAGCAGATGACACAGCGAATATTAGTTACAGATAATGCAGCAAAAGTAATCAGGCAGCTTAAGGCCGAATATGGAGAACTGATGTTTCATCAGAGCGGTGGTTGTTGTGAAGGCTCTTATCCCCATTGTTTTGAGAAAGGTGGTTTTCTAATCGGCTCGAATGATGTATGTATCGGTGAGATTGAAGGTTGTAAATTTTATATGGCCGGTGACCAGTTTGAGTACTGGAAGCATACACAGCTTACTTTAGATACGATGGAAGGCCGGGCGGCCAGCTTTTCATTGGAATCTACGCTTGATGTTGGCTTTTTCATCGATTCGAGGTTATTCAGTGATGATGAACTTAAACATTTAGCGCCTTTAATACCGCTGGATGAGGCTTAAACCAATCTGGCGAGTACTTCATCCAGAAAACTTAGCTGCTTTTCATTAATATGTTTAGCGGCTTGCTCGTAGTTAAACCAGGCAGCCTTATCAATTTCTGGAAAACTTTGTTGTTTACCTGATCGTGGTGGCCATTCCATTTCAAAGCTATTACTTGCGAATGCGGTTTCATCTACATTGAATTCAATAGCCCAGCACAATACTTTCTTACCTCCTTTTTGTGTAACCGCCCTAAGTTCGGTAAAATCGCCTGAAGGCTTAAAACTTGTTTCCTCAATAAACTCCCTGATTGCGCCAGCAAGAGGCGCTTCATTTGCTAAAAGTTCGCCCTTTGGAATCGTCCACCAACCTTCGTTTTTCTTAATAAAAAAAGGGCCTCCCGGATGAACAAGAAAGAATTCAGGGTAATTATTAATTTTTCGAAAAAGCAATAAACCTGCACTTATTTTCATTTGATAAAACTATGCGGCTGGTAAATCTATATAAAACGATGTACCTAAACCCTCTTTACTTTCAAACCATATTTTTCCGCTGTGTGCTTCAATAATCTGTTTTGAGATAAACAGACCTAAACCAACAGGTGTTTCACCATCCGTTCCTTTTCTCCTGGCTTTAGTAAAAACATCAAAAACCTTAGCTTGTAAATCTTCAGGTATTCCAATCCCCTGATCTGCTACTAAAATCCTGACATATCCATCTACGGATTCCATTTTTATTAGAATTTCTGAATCTCTGGAACTGAATTTAATCGCGTTGCTAATCAAATTACTAATAACCCGCCAAAGCTTTTCCCTTGTTGCTAAAATAGTGGATGGAATAAGTTCCAGTTTAATTTCCTGGGCTTTGCTTTCTGCCTTATCCCGCAGCATACTTACGCAGTATTCAATCAGCTCACGCATATCAACGTCTTCTTTTTTCAACTCTCCTGATAACGTATTATAGTTAAGTAAATCACTTACCAATCCCAGCGCATCTTTAGCCGCTTTACTCATTAATCCAAAAGCTTTAATATCGCGAGCTGAACGTTCTTTATCCGTCAGAAGTAAGTCTGTCATAGCAGAAATACCAGCCATAGGATTTCGAAGATCATGCGCAACAATCTTCATCATTTTAGCATTTTCTTGCTGACTATGTTCAAGTGAGCTTATTACCTGTTTTAGCTGACTATTCTGACTCACAACTTTCTTATTTAAATACCTGGTTCTTTTTAAATTCTTTCTCAACACAAACAGAAATGAAATAACCGAAATACAAATAACTAAAATTAGCAGAAGCAAAATCACCTGATAGTTGGAGCGTTGTCTTAAAGCATCGAGTTGTTGCTGATTTAGGACGTACTCGATATAATCTATACCTGAGGCGGCATTTGCAGCCTCTTTTTCTTCATACATTTTTACAAGCTTGCTGCTGTACAATGATGCCGACAAATCATCATGCTTTCCTTTGTGAAAGTCAAAGAGTTTTTTGGCGATTACTTCACTATAAAAAGAATAGCTGTTCTTTTCAGCAATTTCCAATCCTTGCTTATAATAGGCTAAAGCCCGGCTTTCATCTGCTTGCAATAATTGATCACCAATATCAATCAACAAATCCATAGTAAAATAATACAGCTTTTTGCCGAAACCATCTTTAATTGTTTTATCGAGTAAATCAATGCCTTTTTGCACTTCTCCTTCAGCAATCAAATCATCAGCCACAAGCTGATCAATGGCAAGCAAAACACGTTCATCTTTATATTTTCGGGCAATGGACTGCGCTTTTTCGATTAATTGTGTTTTTTTTATTTTATCGAACTTAGAAGGGTAAGCAAGAAGATAGTTGTAAATCACCAGGGAATTTATCGAATCCTTCGTGATACCTGCAACATTTTTCATTGCTATATCAAAGCGCTGGATTGCCTTATCATCCTTGCCTAGCTCTCTGTAAACCATTGCAATATTCATGGTCGTCTGTACCTCATTCGCTGTATCTTTCAATTGAGTATAAGCCATGTTTGCCTCGTTATAGTAACGCATGGCCAACTGCAGATTCCCTTTAATATCAAAAAAAACACCCAGGTTATTTAAGGCATCTGCCTTACCTTGCTCATAGTTCAAACGCATTGAGCATTCACGGGCAATTTTGGTGTAGTAAAAAGTACTGTCAACATTTTTTTCATACATTAACATTCCAAGGCGGTTCAGGGCATCGATATACCTTAGGCTATCTTTTATTTGCGAGATGCTAGCCTTTATATTTTTCAATTCTGACGATTGTGCAAAGCACAGTAAATTAAAAAACGTACCAATCAGTAAAATCGGGATGATTTTTTTCATGAATCTGATGTCGGGGATAATTACTTATAAGTATAAAGTTTTATTGCCTAATATCAAAACGAATACTTAAAAATGAGTAGGATTAAGTTTGCGATGCCCGCTTCGAAACTGACGGCTCAAGCTTCTTCAAAACCACCGAATTTACAGCCCATCATCAATAATCAAAATAAAAAAAGGACAACCAAATTAATGATTGTCCCATATCTAAATTAACGCTCTCAACTATGAAGTTGATGTAAGGCTCTCACCCCTTACGTTGTAAAGATAAGACCATTTAGATGAATTTTTCATGAAGATAAATATGAAGTTCATTTCAATGATATTATTTCATTATTGTTGAAAAAGCCTATTCTCCCTCTTCCCCTCCGTTTTTCATTTTCATTAATACTGCATAGGCGTTTTTAATAACTACCTGCTCAGGCTTACTAGCCATTTTTATTTCCGTAAATCCATTTGCGCTGGCACCTGTCTCAACCGGGAGCATTTTATAATTATTATTACCTGTTACCTGGAAAATGTAATAGCGGTTTTCCCACTTCACAATTGCATCTTCAGGCAGAACATCCACTTCTGCATTTCCAATGGCAATTGCGGCATTTAAAAATGTTCCGGGAAGCAGCTTACTGTCAGGGTTTTCAATGTCGCAATGAACACTTGTTGTTCTGTTATCCTCAATGTTTGGCGTAATTAAGTGGATTTTTGCCATATATTTCTTATCAGGATTCGCGGTTGTTGTACAAACTATCTGTTGGCCAACCTTCAGTTTAGCAGCGTCCCTTTCAAACACTGTTAGGTTAGCGTGTAATGAACCCTGGCCAATTAATTCAAAAAGAACATCGGCAGCATTAACAAACTTACCGGTATTGATATTTACCTTAGTGATGTACCCCGTTATAGGTGCATAAATATTAATATTCCTGGTGATATTATTTACATTTAAACTGGAAGGATTAATTCCAACTAAGCGGAGTTTTTCAGCAAGTGCTTTAACCAGTACTTTCTGGTTATTAAAGTCACTTTCAGTTTGCTGGAAAATTTTATCACTTGTTGCTTTGGTTTCGTTCAGGCCTTTTTGTCTGGTATAATCAGCCGAAAGAAATTGCAACCTGTTTACTGCTGTCAGGTAATCTTGCTGCAATTGTATATACTGCTGATCTTCTACCGTGGCTAAAACAGTGCCCTTTTTTACCAGCATACCAGGCATCATGACCATTCTTTTAATGTAACCACTCATGGGCACACTTACTGAGAATGTATTTTCAGGTGGTACGTCTACTACACCATTTACATTTATTGTACCGTTGATGGCTTTCTTCTCGAATTGCCCGGTTACAATCCCTGCATTTTTAACCTGTTCAGGTGTAAATGCTACCATGTCGGCATTTGTACTGCTTACTTTCTCTGCAGGCTTATCTTCTTTTGCGGTATTACTACAAGCCGCCAGAACTGACATGCAGATTAATCCGCCTATTATTTTACTCTTCATTTTGATTTATTTTTCTGTGGCTGTAATACGTTCTATTTCAAATGCGGCTTCGTTAAACTGCTGCACCTTATCATAATATTCTACTTTAAGCTGTATTGACTGATTGATTAATATTACCCAATCGAGGTAAGCAATTTCGCCTGCGTTAAGTTTAGCGGATGCTGTTTTTACGATATCAGATGCATTTCTTAAAGATATTTTTTGATAAGAGTCGATTAATTTTTGCAGCTGAGCATAACTATCTATTGCGGTTGATAATTCATTATCCAACATTTTCCTGGTGAGTTCCAGTTCCTTTTCACGCTGTAGTATCAAGATTTTTGAAGCTTTAATGCGTGATTGTTGTGCGCCAAAGAAAATGGGAATCCCCAATCCTATACTTACTGAAGAAAACCTTTTACTTTTATCGAAATACTGTTCGGCGCCAATACTGCTTGTTTGCCAGCCCATAATACTGGAATTATTGTAACCAAAATTTAAAGATGGCATAAGCTTACTGCTTTCCAGCGATTTTTGCTGTTTTGCCGCAAGCAGATGAGCTTCGCTTAGCTTAAGCAAAGGATTATTGGCCCATTCATCATTTAAAATTGTATTTGATGTATAAACAATACTATCTGGCGAAGCTTCCAATGTAGTTTTACTGTTTAATAAGAATTTGAACCTATTCAACATTTTGGCATAATCTGTCTTTAGATAGGCCAACTGGTTACTGATTTGCTGTTTCTGGTTTTCTGCCGTGCGAAGCTCAAGTACATCGACATCACCCGATTTAAACCGCTGCGAAGACTTCTCAAGAAATGCGGAGTAGACACTATCTGCCCACAACAATAACTTACGTTTTTCATTTAACAACAGTAAATTATAATAGGTCGATTTAACCGCTGTCTTCAAATCGAGCTGTTTACCACTAGCCTGGATTTCGCTGATACGAAAGTTGGTTTTATGCACAGCGTACTGACGGGCATAAACCGTTGGAAAATCAAGAATCTGTACAACCGAAAATTTATTATCATTTTCCAGACTGTTCAACTTTCCGTAATCGAAGTTAAATGCAGTTTTAGGTGCATCAAAACTAGTCGAGGTGAGCTGTTTATAATATTGTACTTCGTTATTGGCAATTTGCAGGCTAATGTTATTTTTCACAGCTGTATCCAAGGCCGCTTTAAGGCTGATTTGTTGCTGTGCGTTAGCGCTCGAACCAGCAAAAACTATAATAATTACAAGTAAAGCAAGCTTACTTTTAGGCTTGAAATAGCCAAAGCCTTTTTCGAACAAAATATATAACATGGGTAAAACAAATAAGGTTAGCAGTGTAGAGATTAATAAACCACCTATCACAACAGTTGCTAGCGGCTTTTGAACGGCGCCACCTGCACCGGTGCTGATTGCCATCGGGATAAAACCAAGTGATGGAACCAAAGCGGTCATCAGTACCGCCCTAAGTTTTGACTTTGTTGCGTGAATAACGATACGCTTTACATCAGTCCAACCTTCCCTTTTTAACCTGTTAAATTCAGACACAAGTAATATTCCGTTCAATACGGCCACACCGAACAATGCAATGAAGCCCACGCCTGCAGATATACTGAAAGGCAGGTCCCTGATCCAGAGGGCAAAAATCCCACCTGTGGCTGATAAAGGAATGGCTGTATAGATTAACAAACCTTGTTTAACAGAACTGAATGCGAAATAAAGCAGCAGAAAAATTAATAAAAGCGCAATCGGAACAACAATCGCAAGCCTGGATTTAGCCGCGGTCATGTTCTCGAAAGAGCCGCCATAAGAAATCGTATATCCTTTGGAAAGATTGAGCTTATCTCCTGCCTTTTGTTGTAATTCTTCAACAATCGATTGTACATCCCTGTCTTTAACATTAAAACCAACTATAATCCTTCTTTTTGTATTTTCCCTTTGAATCTGATTTACGCCTTCTACCTCTTCCACATTGGCCACCATACTTAAAGGAATTTGTGTACCGGCCTTTGTTAGCACCATCAGATTTTCTACATCGCTGATATTTTTCCGTGCAGCTTCATCCAACCTTACCACCATATCAAAACGTTTTTCACCTTCATAAACCTGTCCGGCAATTTGCCCTGCAAATGCAGTATTCACCACCCGATTCACATCATCTACATTTACACCATATTTTGCCATCCCATCGCGGTTGTATTTGATAACCACCTGCGGCATACCGGTAACCTGTTCTTCATAAACATTAATTGCACCTTTCACTGTACCAATAATATCACCAAGACGTTTCGCGTAAACCGCCAATGAATCCAGGTCTTCGCCAAAAATTTTACACACCACATCCTGTCTTGCACCCGTCATCAGCTCGTTAAACCGCATCTGTACCGGAAACTGAAAACCTACCGTAATACCTGGAATTACTTCTACGGCCTTCGTCATTTTAGCACTTAGCTCAGGAAATGACTTGGCAGAAGTCCATTCTTTCTTAGGTTTTAATATAACCATCATATCCCCTGCCTCAAAAGGCATTGGATCGGTTGGTACTTCGGCACTACCGATTTTGGTTACAATTTTTTGCACTTCGGGAAATTTATCCAGCAAAATTTTTGAAGCTTTTTGCGTATTCTCTATCGTATTATTCAGGTTACTACCGGTAAGTAGTCTGGTTTCTACAGCAAAATCACCTTCTTCGAGTTGAGGGATAAATTCTCCTCCAAGCGTACCCATCACAAATACCGATATGGCAAATAAGGAAAGTGTAACCACAAGAATGGTTTTTGGAAAATTGAGTACTTTATTCAAAATGGGCTGATACCTTCTCTCCAGCCAAGCCATTAGTTTATCGGTAAGGTTTTTCTTATGACTGATATTTTTATTCAGGCACAAGGCCGACATCATTGGCACATATGTAATAGAAAGAATAAATGCACCCAGGATAGCAAAAGCGATTGTCCAGGCCATTGGCTTAAACATTTTTCCTTCAATACCTTCGAGTGATAAGATTGGCAAGTACACAATCAGGATAATAATCTGACTAAAAACAGCGGATTTAATCATTGAACCGGTTGACTTTTCAACTTCCGTATCCATTTGATTTTGATCGATACGGCCAACAGACCTGAAATGCTTACTATGGGAGAAACGATGCAAAATTGCTTCAACAACAATTACAGAGCCATCGACAATAAGACCGAAATCAATTGCCCCCAGCGACATTAAATTCCCACCTACACCGAATTTATTCATCAGTATAATTGCGAAAAGCATTGATAAAGGAATAACTGACGACACGATAAGTCCTGCACGCAGGTTTCCAAGAAAAAACACGAGCACAAATATTACAATCAGTGCACCTTCCATTAAATTGGTTTCTACAGTACTGATAGCATTATCAACCATCTTCGTCCTGTCGAGAAATGGTTCAATAACAACACCTTCAGGAACCATCTTCTGAATTTCGGCAATTTTCTCTTTTACACGTTTAACAACAACCGAAGAATTTTCACCTTTAAGCATCATTACAACAGCTCCTGCCACTTCGCCATTGGCATTATAGGTCATGGCACCATAACGTATAGCAGAGCCATATTGCACTTTTGCAACCTGTCCCATTAAAACAGGCATACCATTATCAAGCGTTTTAACCACAATTTTCTCTATATCGGCAAGACTTGTGGTTAAGCCTTCACTTCTGATATACAATACAGTAGGCCCTTTTTCTATGTAAGCGCCGCCGGTATTTTCATTGTTCTTTTCCAGTGCATCGAAAATTTCTGCAATAGTAAGTCCGTAAGCTTTTAGCTGGTCTTGCTTAACTGCAACTTCATATTGTTTTAACCTGCCGCCAAAACTCGACACTTCCGCGACACCAGGCGTACCTAAGAGTTGCCGCCTTACCACCCAGTCTTGAATAGTGCGGAGTTCCTGTTCGTTATACTTGCCTTCGTAACCTTTTTTAGGCCGTACCACATATTGGTAAATTTCACCCAGACCGGTTGAAACAGGAGCCATTGCCGGTGAGCCGATACCTTGAGGGATTTCCTGTTGTACCTGTTGCAACCGTTCGGCAATTTGTTGCCTTGCCCAATAAACATCAGTTTCCTCATTAAAAACAATCGTAACCAGCGAAAGGCCGAAACGGGAAAAACTTCGGATTTGTTTCAAACCCGAAATACTACTACAGGCTTGTTCGATTGGAAAAGTAATTAAACGCTCAATATCTGGCGCTCCTAGTGATGGTGAAACTGTAATTACCTGAACCTGATTATCGGTAATATCAGGTAAGGCATCAATTGGTAATTTAGTAACTTCAAATGCACCCCAGCCAATCAGCGAGAGTACAAATAAAGCAATGATTAGCTTATTCCTGATGGAAAAGCCAATGATTTTATTTAACATAATAGCTTTGAATTAAAATAAAGAAACTATCATTCAGACCCACGCTAAAGCGGGTTAAATGAAGAAATTGAAAAATTATTTTAAGCTATCGACATCGGAGGGCGGAAAAGGCTTCCGAAAGCAGGATTGTTATACCAGTTGCGGTAATGAAAAGTATTTTGTTCAAATAAGTTAAGACAGGCTGCTTTCAGCAAAACGAACTTTTCAGCAGGTACACCGATAGAAATTATATGATGTCCGTCTATTTTTTTGAAAGGCAGCTTCATATCCTCCTCATCATCATTATCATTCAGGTCCTGCCCAAAATAGTGCATATCTAAAAAATCGATAAAGCTGATCTCAGAATTGAGTTGATAATGTTGAATATAATGCAGCACAAGTTGTGGCGCCTTGATTACTTCACGAACCGAGGTATTGAAAATAAGCACCGGGAAAAGTAATATGAGGACAATTCTATTCACTGTGCAAATATACTAAAGCACCAAATTAATTCAAACCTTTCCATTTATCATGTCTGTTACTTAATATCATGCAGAGAAAGAATTTAAAAATTTATAATGCACAAAAAAGACCGCACAAAGGCGGTCTTCTTTAAATTATTTTCCTCCAAAGGATTATTGTTTTACTATTTTAAATTCTGTTCTTCTGTTTACTTGATGCTCAGCTTCACTACATTTTACTCCGTTAGCACATTTATTTAAGAGTTGTGTTTCACCATAGCCTTTCGCAGTTATCCTATTTTTATTTATTCCCCTTTCGATAATATACTGAACCGCCGAATTTGCCCTGCTTTGTGACAACCATTGGTTGTACTGATCATTACCTCGGCTATCAGTATGTGAGCCTAATTCAATCCAAATTGTTGGATTATCTTTCATAATCTTTACCAGTTTATCAAGTTCAGTTGCTGCATCTGCCCTTATGGTTGATTTATCGAAATCATAATAAATGTTTTCTAATCTTATGGGCTTATCTAACTCTATCTGCTCCAAAAACAAATTTTGCTTCAACTCTGTTGATGTGGTTAAGTTATTCGTAGTTAAGCTGGCAATATCGCTCCTGAAGTTTGTTTTTTCACCTGTCAAAGTATAATCTGCAGATTGATCAAGATTAAACTTAAAATCCCCGCTATCATCGGTTTGTACTTTTAAACTTTGTCCGCGTATTTTACTCAAGGTTACAATTGCGTTGGTTATTGGCCCGCCGGTTTTCTTATTTAATACTTTACCCGTTAACCTGAAGGCCAAAATTTGAGCTTGCGTAAAACTGTATATATCATCATCACCAAGTCCATCAACCCTGTTCGACGACAGATAGCCTGAGCCAGGAGCAAGCTGAATATAGGCAAAATCATCTTGCGGTGAATTGGTCGGATAGCCCATATTTTTTGGTTCGGTCATTTTCCCACCAACCAAAGTGGCCTTATAGATATCTAGTCCGCCCATTCCAATTCTCCCATCGCTGCTAAAGAAAAAATTATTCTCACTATCAAAAAAGGGTGTCCTTTCATTTCCTTCGGTATTTAAATCTTTAAGGTTAACAGGTAAGCCCCAATCACCCGTTTCAGTCTTCATGCTCACATACATATCCGTGCCGCCAATACCTCCGCTCATGTTCGATACGAAATAAAGACTGTTTCCATCTTTGCTGATAAAGGGATCACCAACTGAATATTCGTTTACATTATTATATTTAAATGGCATTGGAGCTGTCCATTTGTTGTTCACATCTTTTTTACTGCTGTAAATCTCGATGTTTACAGTAGCCAGTTTTCCTTTTATATATACTGGTTTCTTTGGGATTTTAGTTAGCGTGAAATACATTTCATTACCATCTGCTGTAAAACTCGCAGGTCCGACATGATAATCCGTATTAGCGTTAATCGGGAAGAGGCTCGTACTGTCTGTGGTTTTATCTACTTGATACAACCTTAAATAATGATTGCCCGTCCATCCATAAATTTCTTTATCGGGTACTTTAGTGCCATCGAATTTTAAAAAAGGTTTGTCATTACCCTGAGTTATATTTACTGAGCCTCGATCTGATGAAAACACAAGGTAATTCCCCAGCAAACTTAGGCCCCAATCTGATTCTGAAGAATTTATTTTTTGCTGATTGTTTATTGTTGTTGCCGTGGGATTTCTCATCCAGTTCATGGCAGAATCACAACTTAACAACCAAATACTTTGCTGTTTGGCAGTAATATCTTTTTGTACGTCGACATATTTCTGGTAGTAACTTTTAGCTTCTGCGAATTTAGAATTGCTTTGCAGCGCCTTTGCATAGCTCAATATATTATCAGGCTTTGTATTGGCCATTCCTGCAGCTACAGCATACCAGCTTTCTGTTTGTTTATAGTTATTCTGTAATCTGTAGCATTCGCCAAGTTTTTCAGCAGCATAAAGTGAGGGCTTCTTTTGATATGCCTGCTCGTATAAATCTATAGCTTTCTCATAATTAAAGAGGCCAAATTGCACATCAGCCTCTTTGAGAATATACTGTGCCATAACGGGCGTATCTGATACCGCAAGCGTTATTATAATGACAAGTTGTAAAACTTTTTTCATAATTTTTTATTTACCGGAAATGATTCAGTTGTGTGTTAAATACTTTTGCAATCAGCTTTATTTTTACTTCTGAAAATGACAACTAAAAATATCTCGGTGTTAGCATTCTTGTATTTTTTCTATTGAAGAAATAACCTATTGATATTTCATGAGTTCCGCTGCTGTAACCTTGTAACGGACCTATCGAAAAATCGTACGCGTAGCCAATCCTTAATGTTTGGGAAGGAAAGATTTGAATGGCTGTTACAGCGGAGTTAACATTGCTCAAATCATTTTGCAAATAATCTTTATTATAGAGTTTTACCCCGGTACGATAGGAACCACCAACCCAAAATTTTTCTGCTAAAATCACAAAGACATTTAGATCTAAACTTGTAGGTCCTCCACGGTCGTCTTTAAGCAAAAACGAAGGTTTAAGCAAAATATCGGTTGATAACGGAACGAGCATACCTGCCGTTAAATAGTAATGAGGTTTGGGCTGAGGGATAAAAGCATACCGATCAACAGCAATATATTGTGAAACCAGGTTATCGGCACTAAAACCAGCGTAAAAACGATTATCTGCGTAATAAACGCCAGCCCTGGCATCTGGCAAAATGGTACTCTCCATTCCGGTAGGCTGAAATGGTTCAGGGTCATTAGGTTTTAATAGTGCACCGTCGATACCCAATTGCACCGCACCAGCACCAAGGCCAAAGGCTAGTCTGGCACTTCCATCAGCATTCATTTTTATTCGATATGCGTAGTTTGCGTAAACTGATTGATTTCTCTGTGCGCCAAGTCTATCACTAGAAACCTGTAAAGCCAACCCTACATTGCCATCGTTAGCAATCGCATCTAACGCTAAACTCATTGTTTTTGGCGCACCAGCTATCCCTGTCCATTGCGTACGGTAGAAAGCATGCAGATTAAGCTGCTCCTTATATCCGGCATAAGCGGGATTAATATATATGCCGTTAAACATATATTGACTAAACTGTGCATCTTGCTGTGAAAACACAGTTTTGCCACTAATTATTAAAATCAATAACAATATTTTTCTCATAGCATCTTTTTCAATTTCATCACCTTCTATATTTTTGAGGGTTTACTCACCTTCAGTTAATCAATACTTATTTCTCATTATCATTTTTACACATCAAATTGATATGGCCTTTAAAAGTTTTCCAATCGCGGTTTTGAGATTCTTTAATCATTAGCATATAATAATAACTTCCAGATTTAAGCCCTTCCCCCATCCAATTATTTTTATAGTTTCTGGATTTATAAACTTCCTTACCCCAATGGTTAACGATATAGAAATGATTGTCGGTTACATACTCCAGACCAACAATTTCAAAACCAGCAGACTTGGTACCTGCTTGTGGAATAAAAAAATCAGGGATGTGAATTTCTGCCTGTTGTAATTTTATCCTAGCCATAAAAAATAGTTAAAATGAAATAAATCCTTTTTTAATACCGCTATACTTTATTACTTTTTAAAGGCCCTTATCAGTGTTGTCCATCCTGCATAGGTAAACCATTCACCATTATTTGTTTCACGCACTTTTAACAGGTAATAGTAAGTTCCTTCGTTTAATCCATCGCCATTCCAGTTATTTGTATAGTTATTTGATTTGTAAACCTCATTACCCCATCGATTGGTAATTACCAGCGTATTTTCTGCAAAAAGTTCCAATCCCCTTATCTCAAAAACATCGTTATCTCCATCCCCATTAGGCGTGAATAGCGTCGGGATAAACAGATCGCGGCCGGAAACAGATAGCTTGGTAAAATATGCGCCATTCGCATTTATATCTGTAGATAACACGATATTATTTCGTGTATGAACACCTTGAGAAGGATTTGTACCTTTTAATAAATCCCATTTGTTTCCGTTAATATAGCGGGCTATTGCAGCATTACTATCCTTAAATAAGTTTCCGTTAGTTGCTGAATTATGCTGTAAAATCATATTTGCAGTTAATGGTGTAGCACTATAAATATTCCATACCCGATCCATACCAGTTTCTTCTTTCTGTATACTTTTCCCTGCCATCAAATAGTTTTGAACACTGGCATAAATTCTTCCTGATGCAGATGGTGTTAATGTTGCAGGGGTGTAATCGCCTTCATCAATACCAATTGGGAATACAAATCCATCGCTACCTGCATAATCTTTTACCATGTGACCTGAAGTACTATTACTGGTTACAACCATTCTATCTTTTGAATAGTTAATAATTTTGCCGGTTGTTCCAAATACTAAATTATGTCCGTTTAAAACAATGTCAGCCTGATTAACAGCCATATCAATAGTACCTCCAATATTAAGTGTTGCGGAGTTTAGCCCGGAAGGATTAGTTGTACCAAAACCAGGATCGGAAACATCCGCAAGCATCAGATTGCTGTTGTTACGATGTTCAATGATTAGATTAATAAATCCACCATTATTCCCATCAATTTTAGTAGAACTTGAACTCATACCTGGATAAAAGGGGTTACTGCCTGGATTTAGAATAACGATTTTTCCTGTCCCGCTAAAAGTTGCACCTGGTGCTATCCATATATTTTTACTGTAAATTTCCAATGTTCCATCGATAGTCCAGTTGGAATTGGGCCCAAAATAAGTCCCTTCCGAAAAACGTTGTTCGGTAGTTCCTACGGCAATATTAACGGCTGCGTTATCAACAGTCATACTACCCGTTCCGGTTTGAGCGGATAGTTTTAAGCCTATTAAAAGCAGTAATAACGTAAATATTCTATGTACTAATTTTCTCATAGCAACTTTTAGTAATGCTCTAAACTGTTCCATATCTTGTAAAGAATAATTTCCTTGGCATCAGATAATCTTTTAATTTTTAATAATTTTTGCAGGGAGCATCGGATTTGTAATAATATTACATAACCTTACTTCTATGATCGCAGCTTTTGAATAAACTATACAGCTATTTGCAGAGGTAACTTTAGCCCTTACCGTTATTTTATCAAGTGATAATGCCGGTGATGAAAACTGTAATCCGGTATTACTAACTGAAATTTGATTGGGATAACTGGTATTTGACAAGCTCATCCAGGTCGAAGTTGGGATATCGAAATATTCCCAATCTATCTGGCTAGCATTATTAGCTGCAAAAGCTAAAGTTTTAGTTTCATCGGCACAAACATAAAACTCATCAGTTAAATCAGTTGTAATAACAGGTAATGGATATACGGTTACGGTAAAGGTTTTTTTAGGTCCAAAACAAGTAACTCCGTTTTTCACAATTCCCTCAGCAACCTGATAAGTTGTTGTACCTGCGACATTTGATGGCGATGGAACACTCGCTAAAGGTTGAGTAGCCCTATCATTGAAATAAAACAATTGATAATTATTTGCCGTACCTGTGGCTGATAAAGTAACATTGGTAAAAGATGATGGCCCGCCATTAACACAATATTTAAGATCTGATGCTGATGGTGCTGATGTAACTACCTCAAGAACCGTTTGTAAGCTCAGGTAGCAGAAGTTAACTGTTCCTGGAAGCATGGCATAATAATCAATTGAACCACCAGCTGGGTTTACAGGGAAGTCTCCCGTAATCAGCGAGCTTTCATATCCAGTCGTTCCAGGAACAGCACTATAAAATTTAGTTCCCTGAGGATAAGCGCTAGTTATTTCACTTCGAGGGATTACATTGCCTGCTGCAGAACAAAAAGCTTTAAATTGTTTTTTACCATTAACAACATCTGAAGGACAGCTACTCAGGAATGCTTGTGAAGGTACGATGTTCATACTAAAGGGATCTCTGATTGGTGTACTTCCACAATCTGTATTATAACCTGTTACAAATTCATTATTTATAGAAATTGCAGAGTTTGCACCGGTGCCGCTAAAAGTACCACCCAAATCAATTTTTAAACCGCAACTACCTCCAGTGCTTAATATTGTACAATCATTTGTTACTTTAATTGAGTATTTTAACTGAGCGAGTATGGTATTTGGGTCAGCCGGTTTAATAATTGTACCCAGATTCCAGATTATGGTTCCGCCTGCTGTTACACTTGGATCATTAATTCCGCCATCTGGAGGTATCCAGGTCACGGTTCCGCCACCAACCGGAACTGTACCACTTCCCACTGTAATGGTTGAGCCAGTATAATATACATTTGGAGGTAGAGGTATTTTTACTATACCATTATTTATATCTTCAGTTCCTTTATTATAAATAGTAGCTGTAAACTGGATATCCTGATTCGGATCGACACTAGCGCCATTGGCTATACTTGAAGTATTTGCATTATAAACCTGAATCTCTGGTATGTAAGCATCAACAGCAAATGTTATATTGAAAATGACATAGGTATCTTGCGTACTGCCATACTGAAAAGTTGTAGCAGTTTGATTATTTGCTATTATCGTATTGTTAGTATTTGACAGATCGAACATACTAACATCCAAACCAGTGTTATTATCTAAGTTTGGATTACGGGCATTCCCGCCAGTAACAATACTTGAATTAAAGAAATTGGTTACTGAATTTCCACTATGACTCAATGGAATCCAAGCGTTATTCGCTGCGTTTCTGATATTAAAATAGTCACCTGAAATGTTTCGATCGCCCTCACCAGCCATTAAACCCATTTTAACATTTACAGGCCCATTTTTAGCCGCCTGAAATCCTGATATCGCCAGCTGTTGCGCCCCAACAGCCCCGGCAATGTAGCCAAAACCATCAAATACAGTTATATCACGCCATTTCATTGATGGATTTTCATAAATAATAACCATTCCCCAACCACCGTAATAACCCGTTGAGCCACCATCACCTTCGGTTAATGCAATATCTGCTACGGTGTAATCTCCGGTACCATTAGCAATTACATAATCAGTTACATCGGCATAAGCAGCATACATATTTCCATCAGTTCCGTTTGGGTAGTAGATATCTGTGGAGGTTGCAGTAATATTCTGATAGGTGCCGCCTGCTTTTTTTAATTTTACCTTAGTTTTATCGAATGTTTTAGTTATGAGCTGACTTGAGGTTCCTGTTCCTGAAAGACTAACGTTAGCATAGTTATCAGCAGTAGCAGTGTAATTAGTTGCACTACCATTGGTTAGTGTATATCTGTTAAAGCTGTTTATCTTAATATTTAAGCTGCCATCAGCAATTATATAAGGAGTTGTTAATGTTGCGCTACTTGTACTTGTTGTTGTGGTATATGTTGAGGAAAGACTTGTCCAACTTGTTCCATTATTGGTACTAACATAAACTGCTCCGGCAGATGGCGAATTTCTTACTTCGAATAAATAAGTAGTTCCTGAACCCGTGAAAGAATATCGCGGATACCTGTCTGTTGAACTGTTATTTATTCTCGAAACAGCCATTGTGTAAGAAGAGTATTGCACAGCAGATCCATTTGTAAGTTTTTGAGTTGAATTAGCTGGCACCGCTGTAGAAACATTTACGGTTTTACTTACATTAAAAGTATTCGAATTATTATCATTGGCTCTTCCAGTCCAATATAATCCTGCATAAATTATTTTGGTACACGTAGGGTCTACAGTATAATTAAAATTAGAAGTTGAAGAGTTAAATGTATTTTCATCCCCATCAACATCAACATAAATCATTTGCGAATTACTGTTATCTGTTGAAGTTGAATAACTTGACAAGGTTAAATTCGTATTCCCAATCATTGTAAAGTCGCCCTGCAAATTATAGATTGATTTCCCCTGAAAAACCCCAGGCGCTTTTTGAGATGTACGCGGGGTAAATGCCACCCGAGATTGGGAAAAGCTTTTGTAATTGAATAGCAGTACGGCCAAAACCAACAGAACTAATCTAATAGCAGCTTTAAATTTATGCACAAAACACTTTTTCATTCGAACCCGTTTACGAAGCACGCTCCATTTTATAAAATACAACTTCAATTTGATCGGAAACATTTTCAGATGACAACAACGAACGAAGCATAGTTTTAATCTCTTCAATGCTTATCTGCTCATAGCTTTTTATTAATATAAATTTCAACAAAGGAAATAATGCAAGATCAGTAGGACTGATATCTATAGGTTTTACAGCGTCTACCTTAATATCAATTACTTTTATATTTTGAAATCCATTTTTATCGATTAGTGTATTTAATTTTCCAATCTGATTAAAATCCAATGTTAAGACCTCAGGCAGTTTATTTTGAACAGCATCCTCTTTCAAGCCTATTCTCTTTGCTGCGCCAAAAAACAAATACTTAATTTCATCACTTTCCTTAGCAGAAATACCTTTAATTTTATCATGATATGTACTTATCTTCGAAATTTGTGCCTGCGTAGCTGAAATAATGCTTACCCACGCCACGAAGACTAATGGAATTACTTTTTTCATTTTCCCTAATTATTTAACTACGAATACAATATTTGCAAATGAGGTTGTTTTAGCCTTACCAATTACATTATAAGTCATTACACCAGATGCACTAACCGAGGTTACATTTATTACAGTAGAATCGACATAGGTAACATAGTATTCCAAGTCGGTAGCATTCTGCTGATAAGGAATACTTTTAACTGAGCCGGTACTATTCATATTAGCCGGAACGTTATTAAACTGTGCCACATATAATGCATATAGATCTACCGTTTTGTTATTACCAATAGTTGCTACATCCAACACTATTGAGGGCATGTAAAACCATTTTGGTGCAACCCCGTTAACCTGTTTTAAAATACCTGAAACAGGATCTGCTACAACTATTTTATCGGTTATAACTCCTGGTTGCAAACCGCTAATTGCAAGCGTATTACTACCTGAAACAGTATTTGTTACAATAGTTGTTGAGGGCTCAGTTAAGGTCCCTCCAAGTTTTACATACTGGTTAGGCGCTGAACCTCCAATAGACAAACCATTCCCGCTATTAACTGACAAGCTAACATCTCTTAATACTGCATTTGTGCCGTTCTCAACTGTGATTGCTGTACCTGTGATCGTTTTACCTGTTGATATATTTGTTGCATCCACTGATAAAGTGCCAGTTCCATCAATACTTAAACCCGTTCCAGGTTTAACAACGCCCACAGTACTGCTTGTCGCATTATTTACTCCGATGATATAGTTTGATGTAGCTGTTCCATTGCCAGAAATTGTTAACGGAGTAGTAACTGTTGTTATCCCACCAACACCATTCGTGCCAGCCGGCCCTTGAGGACCAGTTAAACCAGTATCGCCTTTATCGCCTTTTGGGCCAGCTAAACCTGTTTCTCCCTTCTCTCCTTGTGGCCCTTGTGAACCGGTTAAACCAGTATCGCCTTTATCACCTTTGGGGCCAGCTAAACCTGTTTCTCCCTTCTCTCCTTGTGGCCCTTGTGAACCGGTTAAAACAGTATCGCCTTTATCACCTTTGGGACCTGCTAAACCGGTTTCACCTTTTTCTCCCTGTGGCCCTTGTGAACCGGTCAAACCAGTATCGCCTTTATCGCCTTTTGGACCTGTTAAACCTGTTTCACCTTTCTCTCCTTGTGGCCCCTGTGAACCGGTTAAACCAGTATCACCTTTATCGCCTTTTGGACCTGCTAAACCTGTTTCACCTTTCTCTCCTTGTGGTCCCCGTGAACCGGTTAAACCAGTATCGCCTTTATCACCTTTTGGGCCTGCTAAACCTGTTTCACCTTTTTCACCCTGTGGCCCTTGTGAACCAGCCAAACCAGTATCGCCTTTGGTACCTGCTAAACCGGTTTCACCTTTCTCTCCCTGTGGCCCCTGTGAACCGGTTAAACCAGTATCACCTTTATCGCCTTTATCACCTTTTGGGCCTGCTAAACCTGTTTCTCCCTTCTCTCCCTGTGGCCCTTGTGAACCGGTCAAACCAGTATCACCTTTATCCCCCTTATCTCCTTTTGCACCGTTGATGTTAGTCCAGGTATTGGTGGTTGGATTGTAAACCCAAGTGCCACTGTCATTGGTTACAATTGTAATTCCTTCCCCTGGTGCTCCTGGAGTGCCTGAACCGGGTGTACCAGGGGTA
>NZ_JAVTSJ010000006.1:0-446424 GCF_032678405.1 Pedobacter aquatilis | reverse complement strand
ATTGTTTTGACCTTTTACATTTTTATAAACAAAAGCTGTATTTTTTTTCAATTTTGTTGTGTGTTGTGTTTTCATATTATTGTAGATTATCTTATTATTTTTATTAAATATTGTTGTTTTGATTAACTGGTGTAAAGGTGCGGCGAAAACGGAGGCACTAAGAAATTTTTACACAAACCCACTATTTTTACAGATAAAACCCCTGTTTTAGTAGATAAAAACCACTTAAATGAACATTCTTAAAATTAAAAACTGGTATAGTAGAAACCATATTCACATAAAAGCCTGGGCTTTTTTCATCATATATGAGGTATTTATTACCGGCTTAATCTTTGGGATCTGGAGTACTTTCGGAAACCATCTTTTCCATTATGCATTGAACATCTCTTTATTTTATTTACATGCATACGGCGTACAAAAAATCCTCAGAAGTAACTTAAGATTTAATGCATGGTTGATTATTCCTTTTGTACTCATAGAACTAATCGCATATTTAGCACTAGCTTACCCAATCGACTATTTAATATCGAAGACAGTAGGTACAGGTTTTAAATCCGAATTAGTTTTTAACGAAGTATACGTGTTAAGAGCATTATGGAGGGCATTATACTTTATTGGTTTCAGTACTGGTTATGTATTCCTGCTTAACTCATTAAAAGAACGCCGAAGGGTGCAAAAGCTTGAACGCCAGAATCTTGTTAATACAATTGAAAAACAGGCTTTAGAGAATGATCTGGTACAATCGCAGAATAACTTTTTACGTAGCCAGATTAACCCACACTTCTTATTTAATACCTTAAACTTTATATATAACGATGCCAGAAAGAAAGCCCCATTGGCAGCTGATGCCATTATGAACCTTTCTGAAATGATGCGTTATGCTTTAAAAAGGCCTGAGGCATCCGAATTAGTGCCTTTAAGCGAAGAAGTTGAGCAAATAGAACACTTAATTAACCTGCATAAGTTACGTACGGCCAATACCATTAATTTCGACTTGATTGTTAATGGCGACCTGTTCGGTCTTCGCTTTCCTCCGCTTATCATGCTTACATTGGTAGAAAACATGTTTAAGCACGGTAATATTGCGCATTCTACACAACCTTCTATCGTTCAGATTGATTACGACCGGAAAACTTTATCACTTACAACCATTAATATGATTAATGAAGTGAAGAAAAAAGAAGTAGAGAGCCATCATGTTGGTCTGGAAAACATCGATAAACGATTGAATAACTTCTATAAAGACAAGTATTCATTTAAATTCTATAAAGACCCGCTTAACAGGTACTTTACAGAAATTAAAGTTGATGTAGAAAACCCAATGGCTGGTTTAAATTAGCGTTTTACAGTTATTTCATAGCATTCCTTCGCTGTACATCTTTTAATAAAAAGTAGTACACAACCATTTCATGGGTGCGCTGGTCTTTATTAAAAAGGCGGTTTACATGCATATGCAGTAAATCGCTGAACAGCTGTACGCTTCGGTTGGGATTGCAACCTTGTAAAATACCTGCAAATGATTCAGAAAACCGCTGAAAAGCCAGTTGCTGTTGTTCACTAAGTTCAGTATACGCTGATTTTCGATAAACCTGATATTGAGCATTAAGCTTTTTGAAATCTGAAGGTTCCAGATGATGTTCTATATTAAAGGAATCCGACATCATGCCAATTATTTCTGCAAATTGCTTATCATTAAATAAAACCTTATTCTGGATATATTCAACCAAATCAGCACAATACTTATACTTGCTGATGGCATCAGGGTAAGTTTCAAACAGCGACAAAACAAAATGGCTATCCGTAGAAAAGTGCTGTTCTATGGCTTCTATCAGATCATTCCCGTAACGTTGCGTTTCCCTTTTATAAGTTCTTAATTGCAAATCAGAAACCAGGCCTATGGCAAGATCTTCTTCCAGATATGCTGAAAAGGCCGCTGTTAGTGCCTGGCCATCATTTTCATCATGCAATAAAATTCTCAACCTTAAGTGGTAACCATTCTCGTTATACCTGATAAAAAACCATGATTTGATTTTAGCATGGAAACTGTCCAGAAAATGAGCTATTGGCCCCGCTAATAGTGAATCAGAACGCTGTTGATGGCAATAAATTTCAAAATACAACCACTCCTTTCCTGGCGGGAAAAACTGTTTCACCAGCCTTTCATCGGATACAGGTTTAGTAAAACCATTATAAATTTTATCCTCATGGTAAATATTCAGGATAAACTGTGCCAAGTAAGGATTGCCTTCCTGATCGATAACCGCACTTGATTGAGGGATAATTACCTCCTCCACATAAAATTTATCCTGCTTCTGCAGGTATTGAATAAATGCAGCCAAATCAGCATCACTGTGCTTATAAAAACACAAAGTCTGATCAGATAGGCCTGCTTTAAAATAATCGCTAACACCTATTTTATCTAGATATGTTCGTAATCCAGCTATGTTTTGCAATGGAATTTCAGCTTTTTTAAGTTGCCATTTGCGTTGTGAAAGCACAATATTATGGTATTGTAACCTTGGGTAATAAGTTAACTCAGGATACAAATTCTCTAAAAAAAGCGTAAGGTTGGTTTGGATATGCTGGTGTTGTAAATCGCAGAGCAACCTGAAAACAGATAAATCGGATCTAGAATAATTGTACGCCGAAGCCATTCTGGGTACAATACGCTTATTAAGTTTTTTGGAACGCAATATAACCTCATTTCCTTGCACAGAGAGCATTACATCATCAAGGGTAATTGGATTTGATGAGGTATCGAAATTTAAAATTGAAAGCTGGTTTTCATAAACAAGCTTTCTCCGGTTAATATTATCTACATTGGTTTCAACCATGTAAGCCACATCAAAAAGCAAAACATCGGGATTTGCCGATTGCTCCAGCTGCGCAATTTTTTTGCAATGTTCATAAACTTTCGTATTAGCCATTGTAAAACGGCCGGCAAGTGCATTTGCGGTACTTCCACCAGTCTGGTCAACACATATTAAATCATCAGCAACCGACATGAGCATACTGAATGAATTTGGCAATACAGCCGCTTTACTACTTATTTGTATACCAAGTTTTTCCAGCCTGATCACTTCTTCATTGCCAAATGACTGCGCATTGATCAGCTTTTTAAAATTATCTTTTAATTTATCGTTCGGATCATCGGCCTTTTTATTTTGCTTGCCGTGAAACTGCGCTATGAAATCATCTCCCTGGCCAGCCTGCTCAAGTTCATCATAGCCAATTCCCATTTCAGGGTCTAAGGCCATAGAAAGCGGGACTTCTTTTTGTTCAAATTTTCTCCTGAATTTATTGATAAACTGCTTTAATGCGTCCCTTTCATCAACAGGTAAAATATGTTGCATTAAGTTTATTAATCCTGGGATTGACTGAAATAACTTTTCATCAATGCCTCCAGATAAGCTAGCCCGTTCTGAAATCAGGTACTTGGGTAGCTCAGGTGAAGACTTGATATTTATCCGGTTAAAATAATCCTCGCCGATAATATTAGGGTCGATATCACATAACAACAGTTGCACAGACAACATATCTTCAAGCAAAGAAAACACATCGGCTTTCGCTTCGCCTGTAATATCAAGTTTCTGTAGCAAATCATTTACCCGTATTGGTTGCAGGCAATTCTTCAGAATTTCCACAACGAAAGCATCATTATCTATTTCGGCCAGTTCGAACAAACCATCAGTACAGGCAATGTATCTGATACTGGTGGTGGTGAAATAATAGCTGCTATTTGAAAATAACAGGCAGTTATTTTGTAACTGTTCGGCCAATGAAAAATGCAGGTTATTCTTAAACGGCCAGTCGATAAATTCATGTACCTCTTGCTTTTCTTCAACAACTATCTGCTGTGCTGTAGCGCTTAAAGCTTCGCTGATAATACTGAATCCGGCAAAGGTTCCATAAGGTGTTGAACGAAATTTAGCCCGGTTAAAATACTTCCAGACGGTAAATAAAACCTTAGGATTTAAGGTTTCGAGTTCTTCAGCTTTTACATCCTTTATGGTCTGATAAAAAGCATCAGAAGAAATTGCAATCGCTGATTTAAGCTCCTCCCAACAATCAATAAGTTCAGTTTTATACGAAAATCGGGGTGTTCTGAAAATGACGTCTGGGTATATATTTACTTTCATGAGGAGAATTGCTAAGCGAAAATTACAAAGATTTTAGTGTAAATCTTTAACAAAGCACAAAATTAAAGGTTATTAACCAATTGGCACAAAAAAAAGCCTTGCAAGAACCGACCTGCAAGGCTTTATTATTTTTAAGTATGACTATTTAATCAGGTTATACAATTCATCCAGTTTTGGTGATAGTACAATTTCAATTCTTCTGTTTTTACTTCTGCCATCGGTACTGGTATTTGGCCCAAGCGGTTGGAATTCACCTTTACCTGTAGCCGTCATACGTACACTTTCAACCTTTTCGGTTTCCGTTAAATAGCGTACAACAGAGGTTGAGCGTAATACACTTAAATCCCAGTTATCTTTAATCTGTCCCAGGTTATTTACTTTCTGGTTATCAGTATGTCCCTCAACCGCTATATTAATTTCAGGTTGTTCTTTCAAAACTTTTGCCAGCTGGGCAAGCGCCTTCTTACCATTTTCATCAATAATAATACTACCCGATGGGAACAGGAGTTTATCCATAAGCGAAACGTAAACCTTACCATTTTTAATTTCAACGGTTAAACCGCTTTTAGTAAAGCCAAGTAAAGCCTGCTGTAGTTTCTCCTTAAGCTGATTGGTTGCTTCATCGCGTTTACGTAATACTTCTTCTACTTCTTTTAAACGCTTTTCCCTGGCAGCAAGATCGCCCGATAGCTTAGATATTTCACTTGAGCTGTTATTTTTAAGTTTACTAAAATTCGCATTTACATCATTAAACCTGCTTTGTAAATCACGAAGATCCTCACCCATCATGGCCGTATCTTTTTTCAGCTTTTTTATTTCACTTTCGAGGTTTTCGATTTTTATCTGACTCTCATTAAAGGCGGTATACAGTGAATCTTTTGTACCCAATAAAGCTTTATATTTTTTTGGAGACAGTACAACACACGAAGTAAAGGATGTAGCAAATAAAAACAGGGCAAATGCAAGAAAAGTGTTTTTCATATTTTTTGTTTGGGTTAATAGTAAGCGCTTTAAGGTCTGGGTCCATTAAACTTCAATGGCATTTCGTAAAAATGCAACTAAAGGACTAATAGTTTTAAAAGAACTTATCAACTTATTAACGAGTGTAGGTTTAAAAAATTCTTCATCGGCTAAAGCCATTGAGGCTTCAAAGCTTTTCAGTTTCAGGTATTCTATATTCGGATCGGCAGGGTCATAACCTTTTGGGGCATTCTTAAGTGCTCCCGCAGTGCCGAGTTTAAAGTTTTTCTTAAAATCCTTTTCTTCTATAATTTCTTTAAATTCATCAATATTATAATCTATTTCCTGGCGGATGAGTTTAACATGTGGTGCTTCCGGCATCCAGTAACCTCCGGCAATAAAACTTTTCCCGGGTTGGATATGTAAATAATAGCCGGGTTCATTTCCACCTTTACTTTTGGATGAAAACCACATACCGAAATTATTTTTATAAGGATCTTTATTTTTACTAAAACGTATATCACGGTAGATCCGCATCAGGCATTTTTTAGGATCAAGGTCAGCCGAAATCAAAGGATCTATTTTAGCAAGCTCAGGAATTATCGAGGCTACAAGCTCAAGAACATCGGCCTTTGCCTCTTCATATTTTGGTTTATTTTCTGCAAACCACTCTCTGTTATTATTTTCTGCTACGTTTTTAATAAAAACAAGGGTATCTTTTTTTAACATAGATTACTTATTGCCGTTAAGAGATTAAATAAAAAACATAATTTATTGTTTACCTTTTATTGAAATCAGGTGAGCGATTTAAACAGTTAACCAGCTAAACACTAATTACTGATCGTACCAGGCCTTATATTTTATATTCGGCGAAAGTACATGAAGAAGTATAACCCTGGAATACTTATAATTTACGGGATAAAGGATAAGGCATCCTCCAAAAATGATGAGCAGATAGTGCCAGAAAGTGTTATCTTCTAAAGGCCCTACCAGCAAATAGGCCAGAAAAGTAGTCATGAGCATCTCCAGAACATTCATTGCATAACTAACATACATCGCGGCATAAAAATAACCAGGTTCTATTTCAACACGTTGTCCGCAGTGCCCGCAAACTTCTTTGGTATGTTGAATATTCCAGCCATACATACTACCGGTAAAAATATCTCCCCTCCGGCAATGCGCACATTTTGCATGAACTATTGCATAAAGCTTTGAAGTTTTTCCCGACATCCTAATTCAGATTTATAGGACCTGCTTTCATATCGAGGTGAACACTTTTCTTGCGGTATTTTTTATACCATATAATGCCTACTACAGTGGCTAGTATGTAAGGAATTACTAAAAGATAAATTACACCTGTATTTAAGCCAGCTGCCTGTGTATTACCATTCTTAACACCTTGCTCGGCATTAATTGTACACATTGCACATTGCGCCATCACATCAGAAGTTAATGCAAGGGTTAAAGAGATCAGAACTAAAATTAAAAATGCTTTTTTCTTCATCACAACAAATATAAGGATAAACGCCATGAGACAATTAAAAATTGTGTCATAAAAAAGGTTCAGCTGATGTGGCTGAACCTTTAAATATTGTTATTGCTAATAGTGATAATAAGGCGATATCATCAGGTAGACGATTACACCCGTTACCGCAACATAAAGCCACATTGGATAAGTTATCCTTGCCAGCTTTCTATGCTTGTCAAACTTCTCGGCCAAAGCCCTAACATAGGTAAATAATACAAAAGGAATAATAATTACCGATAAACAGATGTGGGTAATCAGAATGAAATAATAAACGTATTTAATTGCTCCTGTTCCTCCAAACTTTGTACTGTCTGCAGTCATGTGGTAAGCCACATACATTGCCAGAAACGCTACCGATAAGCAGATGGCAAACTTCATCAGGTTTTCATGGTGTTTACGTTTACCGTTCTTAATCGCGGCTACAGCAGCAACTAAAACAATCGCCGTTAATCCGTTTAATGCAGCATATATCGGAGGGAGAAAACCAAGTGGTTTAACATCATACCCGAGTTTTCGTAAATTAACACCAAACAAAAGGGCTACTACCAGTGGTATTGCAACTGATAAAACAATAATCCACTTATTATATTTTTTCTCTACAGAGTTGTCGTTCATTTTTAACGTCTATATTTAATTATCTGCCATCTTTAATATTTCTAAGATCTTCGGCAACTAAAACCTTAATTTCATCGTCGAGTTTTGCAAGGGCATCTGCATTGGTGGCTTCATAGTATCCTCTTATGCGATGTTGGTTATCAAGTAAAACAATCTGGTTTCCGTATATGAATTTGGTTTTTCCTTTTTCTTCGTGATGTATAATATCCAATAATAAGCCCTTTCTGATAAATGGGTATACTTTTAAAGTATCACCACTTAAGAAGTCCCACTTCCCCGCTTTGGCACCTAAAGAATCTGTTAAAGACTTAAGGTTATAAGGATAATCACTCGGATCTACAGAAAGACTTAGGAAACGAATAAGTGGATTACGCTCATACGATTCAGCGATTTTCTGAACATTCAGGTTAACATCTTTCAACGAACTTGATTTATAAAACAAATTCAGCACAACGATATTACCTTTAAGTGCCGACCAGTTAAGCGTTTCATTTGCCTGATTGACAAAACTAAAATCGGGAACAACATGATAAATGGTATCAGGAATCTTTTTGCCTTTAACAGTGTGAAAAGTTTTGGCAACTACCTTCTCACCGAAAATCGGAAGGCTTTTGTACCTGTTTTTTGCGAAGTGTGGTAATATGTAAAAAAACAAAAATCCTGGTATAGCCAATATGCTTACCAGGATTAAAGATTTTTTTATTGAGAAAGATCTCATGAATGGGTAGTCATGTGCAGATGTAAAAATCCGCCTTCAATTAACATTAATACAATAAAGTAAATAATAAAAATGAACGATACTGTTAAGGCTAACTGTAAACCCAGTTTCTCAAATTTTAAGTGCATAAAATAAGCAACAATGTAAAATGCTTTTACTAATGTTAAAGCGATATAAATATAGTTACCTACATGCTGAGGAATATGACCGCCAGGAATTGCCCATAATGCAATGATAAATTCGATAGCTGTAATTAAAGATAAAATACCGGCTACTTTCCAGATTTTAGCTTTATTCATTCCTGCGTGGTCATCGTGCTCGTGACCTTCTGCTGTATGTGAATGTTCTGACATGTTAAATATTTTTATGTATTAAAATTAAACCAAATAGAAGAATGTAAATACGAACACCCATACTAAATCTACGAAGTGCCAGTATAAACCAACTTTTTCTACCATTAAATAATGACCTCTTTTTTCGAAAGTTCCGTTAATCGTCATTATTAAAATGATAATATTAATCATTACCCCACTAAATACGTGGAAACCGTGGAAACCAGTAATGGTAAAGAATAAGTTAGCAAATTGTTGTGCAGCAACTAATGATACATCTCCGGTGAACAAATGTTTTAATTCTTCAGCACTTGGAATTTGACCCCACCAAAAACCTTCATGGTGTAAGTGACTCCACTCTAAAGCCTGACAGCCTAAGAACATAAAACCACCGATAATAGTAGCAACCATCCACCAGATTACTTCTTTTTTCGCACGACGATGGCCAGCTTCAACCGCCATTACCATGGTTACTGAACTTAAAATCAGGATAAAAGTCATGATACCCACGAAAACAAGTGGTGCACCTGAATCTTTTAAGCCCGGGATAGATTGGAAAACCAAATCCGGATCAGGCCAGGCTGATTTAGAAAAGCGCTGAGCGCCATAATAGATCAACAAAGATGAGAATGTAAAAGCATCTGATAAAAGGAAAAACCACATCATGATTTTACCATATTCTACCGACCAGGGAGAACGACCGCCACTCCATGGTCCGGTTTTAACTTGATCTAATTGTGATACTGAATTCATTTGGAAATAGTATAATAGTTTGTTAACAAATTTAACGGTTCAAAAGTAAAAAAACATACAGATATATCCATAATATATCTATAAAATGCCAAAAAATAGAGGTTATTTCCATACGGAACTTATTTTTTGCCAGGGTAATATTTTTATAGCTACCAACTAAACTGCTGGTAATAAAGCCTAAACCCGCAATAATGTGAAACAAGTGCATTAAAGGCACAACATATATAAATGATATGGCTGCATTGTTTCCAACTAAAGTAGCACCGGTTTTAACCATACTTCCCCATGCTGCGAACTGCATAAAGCCAAAGCCAAAGGCTAAAAGGATGGTTAACCAAAGCATTTTGCGTTGTAAGCTAAAGTTTAGCTTTCTTAACGCTCTCGACGCAAGTGTTAAGGTTACACTGCTTGCGATGATTAATAAAGTACTGTAAATAAAAGCATCGGGCAATACTAAGCCATGCCCTTTACCTTTTGATGCTGCAAATACCAGGTAATAGCTGGTAAAGCCGCCAAACATAATGGTTGATGATACAACGAACAGCCAAACGATAAACTTCTTTGGCCTTGGATCGAATATATCTTGTGTATTTTCCATTGTTAAAACCATAAATAATTATTTTGCAATAAAATCAAACAATAATACCAGCTGTACAGCAGGTATGTAAAAAAAAGAACAAAACATCACTTTCTTCGCATCTGCAAGTTCCATGTTCTTTAATAATTTAAAAGCCAGCCAGCTAAAAATGGCACCGGCTACAATTGATACAGCACCAATAAAATAACCTCCGAAACCATAGAAAATGGGTAACAAGCTAACAGGTATTAATATCAGTGTACTTACAAAAGTAAACAGTGCTGATGCCTTATCTCTTTTTCTGGTAGGTAAAAGCCTGAAACCTGCCTTTTTATAATCTTCATCCAAAACCCAAGCAATTGCCCAGAAGTGCGGAAATTGCCATACAAACTGAATAAGGAAAAGAATAACAGCGATTTTGTAATCGATATCTAAAAACAAATCGGATTTTAAACTGCCAAATGCGGCCAGATAACCAATAAGTGGAGGCAATGCACCAGGAATGGCACCTACAAAAACGGCTATTGGCGATTTTCGCTTTAGTGGTGTGTATGCAAATGCATATAATAATATCGAAAATACGGATAATAAACCTGTTTCAAGGTTTAATTGACCTAAAAGCCAGGTACCTAAAAAAGCCATGAAAACGCCAAGAACCAAGCCCTGTCCGGTAGTCATTCTACCTGCTGGCATAGGCCTGTCTTTTGTTCTGCTCATTAACTTATCAAGATCAACCTCTATAATTTCATTAAAACAATTCGCAGCTGCAGTTACCAGGAATCCACCAGCAATTAAGATCAGCCAGTTCCCCCAGTCAATAGATGGAATATGCCCTCTTCCAACCTGCATCTTCTGACCAATTAAAAAAGAAATTGATGCAGAAAACACAACTGTAAAGGACAGTCGGAATTTAATTAGCTTTGAAAAGTCTGAAAAAAATTGTTTCAATTCTCTTAATTATTATTGTTGTTTGTATGTCCTTGTCCGGTAAACCAGCAAGTACAAATAAAACTGTAAACTAAACAGCACTGTCGAAAACAGAATATGCAACGCCTGTGCAACTGGTGGTAATGAGATATAAGCTAATGCAAAACCACTTACTAACTGAATCAACAAGGTAAGTAAAATAAATCTGGCCGTTAACAAAGGCGCTGCCTTTCCGCTAAACCTATCTATTACCATTTTATAAATTATCGCATTACAAATCACTACTAAAATTGCCATATCCCTATGGTAATTAAAAATTGTTCCTGCCTTGCCAATCCACGTATTTCTACCACCAAAGGAAAGCGATTTGGCAATTACATCTATTGCTTCCCTAACTTCGGTGCCCAATATAACCTGTGCAATACTTACTAACAGCGTAAAGAATAAAAATCCTTTTAACCATAAAATACGGTACATAATAACCGATGGTTCTTTATGTAGCTGTTTAGCGTAATTGTAAGTATAGATTGATATCGCCAGGATAACCAATGCTAAAAGCATATGCACAGTAACTACCCATTGAGCCAGATTGGTTGATACCACTATCGAACCCAGCCATGCCTGATAACCTACTACAAAAATGTTAAGTATACTCAGCAAAATTATCCGTTTTGCAGTCTTCTTGTAGGAAAAAGAGTAAATAGCACTTAATAACAAAAATATACCGGCCAATACGCCCGCTAAACGGTTAAGGTATTCAGTCCAGGTTTTTGCAGGGTTAAATTCCTCCGGAACTGTAATCGACTTATCATGCCTGATGCTATCTGCCAGTTCTTTTTTGCCCATACTTTCGAGGTATTTGGCAAATTTTTCATTCTTTTTAAGCCTGCCTGCAACATACTTTTCTTTATAATTTTTAGGCAGTTGCGATACATCGGTAGGCGGGATATACTGATCGAAACATTTCGGCCAATCAGGACAACCCATGCCTGAGCCCGTACTACGTACGATTCCGCCGGCAAGTATAACCAATAACGTTACGATAATGGTTATAAAGTTAATGCTGATAAAACGTTTTTCTGATCTGCTGATCATATATCTTTTAAGATGAAAAGGGTATCCGGATAAGCAGAAACTTAATCAGATACCCTTTAAAATTTTGTTAAAGCTACCTAACTAGCCCTTATTTTCTGTCACAGGATTGGCAGCTTCCCAATCTTGCTGAATTTTTTCTGCTGCTGCATTTCCTTCAAAGTCATGAGGTAAGTTAGAGCTCATGGTTTGAGAGAATGGAACCGTTTGAGGAATAAAGTCTGCCTCATGACCAGGTTTGCTATAATCATATGGCCATCTGTAAACTGTTGGAATTTCTCCAGGCCAGTTTCCATGCAAGTGCTCTACTGGTGCAGTCCACTCTAATGTATTCGATTCCCAAGGGTTTTGAGGTGCAACTTTTCCTTTATAAATTGAATAGAAGAAGTTAAACAAGAACGCTACCTGAGCCAATGCAGCCATAATAGCAGCCCATGTTACAAATACGTTAACCGTTAACCATTTCTTCATGAATTCGAATTCAGTGAAAGCATAATAACGACGTGGAACACCATCTAAACCTAAAAAGTGTAATGGGAAGAAAACTAAATAAGCCGCAATAAATGTTAACCAGAAATGCAGGTAACCTAATTTTGCGTTCATCATTCTGCCGAACATTTTAGGATACCAGTGATAAACACCCGCAAGCATACCGAAAATTGCAGCAGAACCCATTACCAAGTGGAAGTGAGCAACTACAAAATAAGTATCGTGTAAGTTAATATCTAAAGATGCGTTACCTAAGAAGATACCGGTTAAACCACCTGAAATGAAGAATGAAACTAAACCGATAGCGAAAAGCATTGCAGGGGTAAAACGAATATTACCTCTCCAAAGTGTTGCCAAGTAGTTAAAGGTTTTTACTGCTGATGGAACTGCAATAATCAAAGTCGTGATCATAAATACACCACCCAATAATGGGTTCATACCTGTTACAAACATGTGGTGACCCCATACGATGAATGAAAGTACAGTAATACCAATTAATGAATAAACCATTGCATGGTAACCGAAAATTGGTTTACGTGAATTTACTGAGATAACTTCTGATGAGATACCCAATGCTGGCATAATTACAATATATACCTCTGGGTGACCTAAGAACCAGAATAAGTGTTGCCATAAAATTGGTGAACCACCTTCGTTAGGTAAAATATTAGTACCCATAACGATATCAGAAAGGTAAAAACTTGTTCCGAAACTTCTGTCGAATACTAATAATACCACTCCCGCAACTAATACAGGGAATGATAAAATACCCAGAATAGCTGTTAAGAAGAAAGCCCAGATAGTTAAAGGCATTTTCCAAAGATCCATGCCTTTAGTACGCATGTTTAAGATTGTACTTACATAGTTTATACCACCCATTAATGATGATGCTACGAAAAGTACCATACTTATTAACCACATGGTCATACCTGTACCAGATCCTGGAATTGCAGTAGGAATAGCTGATAACGGTGGGTAAACCGTCCAACCACCAGATGCAGGACCTGTCTGGATAAAGAATGAAGCCATCATTACCACACAAGCGGTAAAGAAAAACCAGTATGAAAGCATGTTAAGAAATGGCGATGCCATATCTCTTGCGCCTACCTGTAATGGAATTAATAAGTTACTGAATGTACCACTTAATCCTGCAGTTAACACGAAGAATACCATGATGGTACCGTGAATGGTAACTAATGCAAGATAGAAATCAGATTTAATGCGACCACCTTCAGCCCATTTACCTAAAAAAGTTTCTAAGAAAGGGAAGTTTTTATCAGGCCATGCTAACTGAATACGGAATAAAATGGATAAACCCATTGCAATAACCGCCATAATGATACCGGTTACTAAAAATTGCTTCGCAATCATTTTATGGTCCATACTGAAGATATACTTTGAAATCAAAGTCTCCTTATGGTGCCCGTGATCAGCGTGATCGTGATTGTGTTCGTCGTGTAATGCTATTGTTGACATAATTCTTTTCGCTCTTCGGTATATTATTTATTTAAAGCCATTTGGTTTGTTTTCACAGCTGCAGAATCTGTAGCTGCCGAATCTGTTCCTGCCTCAGTTGCTGCTGCAGGTGCCACTGGCAAATTAAATTGTTTTCTTAAATCGTCGTTTAAGTAAGTTTTTTGTTCAGCAATCCATGTTTTATATTCTTCCATAGATACTACACGAACAGTTTTCTGCATGTTGTAGTGACCTGAACCGCAAATCTTAGCACAATAGAATAAATATTTGAAGTTAGGATCGTTTGTTTTTTGCTGCATCTCTGCAGTTGTGATTGTTGGTGTAAACTCGAATATCGTTTGCATACCCGGTACAGTGTTTAACTGTACTCTGAAGTGCGGCATGTAAAAACTGTGAATTACATCTTTACTGGTTAAGATAAGTTTGATTGGTTTACCTACAGGAATTACCATCTCATCAGCCATTTGGTCATCACGTGATTTTAAATCTTTAAAATCGATACCCAAAGTATTTGTAGCTGTAGTTAACTTATAGTTTTTATGCCCCACAACACCATCAGCTCCAGGGTAACGGATAGACCATTTAAACTGCTCTGAAGTTACCTCGATCTGAATTGGCATGTTTTTAGGATCATCAACTTTAAAGAAAATTGATCTCCAGGTTAAGAAACCCATCAATACCAATACAGTTAAAACTGCTGCCGGAACTAAAGTCCAGATTTTCTCAATTGTATTGTTATGAGGGTAGTAATATGCTTTTCTTTTTGCTGAATATTTGTAGATATAAGAAAATCCAAATAATAAAATATGCGTTACAACGAAAACAATTGTAGTGATGATTAATGTTAAATTAAACATTTTGTCGATACGCTCTCCGTGTACCGAAGCCGCATCAGGCAATAACATTGAACCGTGTACGGTATATTCCCAGTAAACACCATATAATCCTAAAACCAGGAATAATGCAAATAAACTTGCATGTACCCTGTTCCAGTTAATACCTACTGGTTTACCTTGTGCTTCGCGGCTTAACTCATATACCCTGATGGCCTTACCAACAATAGCTATGAATAAACATATAGCAAGGAATACCAGTACATAAAATATTACTGATTTATAAACCTCGCCCATATCAACTTTCGTTGCCGCGGCAGCGCCTGCAGCTGCATCTTGCGCAAATACGCTCGTGTTTGCAAAAACAGTAAGTAATACTGCTAAAGCTGCGGTCGTTTTATTCGTGATAAACTTTCTTAAACTCATTTTCTTAAAAGTAGTACGCTGTACTTCTATAATAATAATTAAATATTCGCTTTTATAAAATCATCAATTAAAGCTGATGATGCAAACTTTCTTGTAATAAAGGGTGATTCTTGGCTATTAAAGGTTTCTTGCTTAATGCACTTAGAACCGTAAAGGTAAACAAACCTACAAAACCTGCAGCTGTACCAATTTCGATAATACCAAAACCATTATGTCCGTCTTCAACTGCTCCTGGCATAATCATTTGATAGTAATCTACCCAGTGACCTAGCAACACTACGATCGAAACAAATAATAATCTAACATCTGTTCTTTTGTTATCCCTGTCCATTAATAATAATACTGGCGCCAAGAAGTTCATTGCTAAGTTTAAGAAAAACCAGAATTTATAATACTCAAAGCGTTTGTAGAAATAAACAGTTTCTTCCGGCATGTTTGCATAGTAGATTAATAAAAACTGTGCGAACCATACATAAGTCCAGAAGATAGAGAAACCAAAGATAAACTGACCTAAGTTGTGTAAGTGACTATTATTAACCCATTGCATATAACCAGCTCTTCTTAATAAGATGAGGATAATTGCAATTGTTGCGAGGCTACTTACCCACATGGCTGCAAAGTTATACCAACCAAACATGGTTGAGAACCAGTGCGCCTCTAATGACATTACCGTATCGAAAGCAAATACAGGTGTTGTAAAACCGTAAATTACCAGGAAGATACAGGCATTTTTAAAACTCTTTCTGTATGAATTCAAACCACCAGCCAAATCTTCGTTATAAGAAAATTTAACAAACATGATTGAAAATATACTATAAACGCCTAAAAACAATACCTGACGACCTAAAAAGAAAGGTACATTTAAGAATACTGATTTACCTGCAATGATTGCATCATAGTTAGGGCTATTCTTATCTGTTAATCCATCGGCATGCCAGTGATGGTATAAGTTATGTGAAAATAAACCTGCAGAAATAATTACAACAAGTATTACTGCTGCAATCGGCAATGTTTTTGCCATTGCCTGCGGTACACGTAGAATTGAAGCAGACCATCCTGCCTGAGCTACATACTGAACAGCAAGGAAAAATGTACCAGACATACAAACGCATGCAAAGTAGTATCCCATAAGTAACAGGTTGGCAAAAGTACGCTCGTGCATTACTTTATCGCCGGCCAAGAAACCATAAGCAATAGCAGCAATACCTAAAACGATACCAACTATACTTAAAGTTTTTACTTTTCCTGTAAACTCAAATTGTTCACTAAAATTAATATTGTGAGTTCCCATTTATATTCTGCTTTACTTATTGTCCTTTTTGTAATTGTTGAACATACATCACAATTTTCCAACGGTCAGTTGGTAAGATTTGTGAAGCATGCGAGCCCATGTTATTTACACCATATGTAATGGTATGATAGATTTTACCCGGGGTTAAATCTGCCATGTTACCACCTCTTGATGAAGCACCAGATGAATATGAAGGAACTCCTGTAAATTTCTCTATTTTAACAAGATGACCTTGTCCGTCTCCTTTTTCACCATGGCATGGTGCACAGAAAACAACAAATGAGTGTTTACCTTCAGCTAAGTTAGTGCTGTCTACAGGTAATGGGTTTACCATTTTAGCACCAGCTTCGTTATAGCCTTCTAAAGTGTTAGGATATACATCATATTCTTCAAAACCTACTGGTTTTGTATTTGCAGGAGGTAACTGTGCTGTTTTACCATCCTTAAAATTTTTATTTGGCTGATCAGGGTTGTAAGCAATCGGATCATACATGTTCCTTGCGTACTCTAATCCTGTACTGCGTTTATCTTTACAAGCCGAAAAAGTAGCTGCAAAAGCGATAGCTAAAAACGCGGCATAAACAAATTTATTCTTATTCATAGCTAATGTACTTCCTTTCATTATACTTTACTTCTAAAGCACCGGCATCTTTTAATAAACCATCAATTACGGTGTGTGATGCATTTTCATGCGCATCAATCGCGATAACAAAACGATCATCTGTTGCGCGAAGGTCCATTACTCTTGGAGCTCTTCCAGGAAATAAATGGGTAGAGGCATAATAAGATAACACCATTCCGAAAGCACAGAATAAAACTGTTAATTCGAACATTATCGGAATAAAATCCGGTAATGCAAATGATGGCTTACCACCAATGTTTACTCTCCAGTCGATCACTGCACAAAAATAAATCAAAGCAAATGCACAGCATGTTCCTGTAATACCGAAGCAAAATGCCGCGATATCGATTCTTGATCTTTTAACACCTAATTTGGCTTCTATTCCGTGTATAGGCATTGGCGTATATACATCGTAAATACTTACGTTATTTTCCTGAAGCTTTTCGATGCCGTGCATCATTTCATCAGGATCACCAAAGCTGCCTAAAATATATTTGATATCACTCATTGTTATATTTTTGCGTAATCTTCTTGTTTAACACTATCAAATTTCTCTAAAGACTCTATGTATTCAGCTACATATTCTTTATTCTCATGTCCTTCTTTAATCTGTTTCATTTTAGCTTGCTCACTTGCAGATTTTAATAATAATTTAACCTCTGCTATAGCGATAGATGGCAATACTCTTAAGAACAATAAGAATAAAGTAAAGAACAAACCGATTGAACCTACGAATACACTTACATCAACCCAGGTTGGATAGAACATCGCCCAGCTCGAAGGAATATAATCGCGGTGTAATGAAGTAACGATAATTACGAAACGCTCGAACCACATACCCACGTTTACTACGATTGATAAAATCCAGGTAGCTTTAATGCTTAAACGGATTTTCTTGAACCATAACAACTGTGGAGAGATTACGTTACAAGTCATCATCATCCAGTACGACCACCAGTAAGGACCAGTAGAACGGTTAACGAATGCGTACGATTCATATTCAGAACCTGAATACCAGGCAATGAAAAACTCAGTTAAATAAGCAACACCTACGATTGAACCTGTTAAGATGATGATTTTATTCATCGACTCAATGTGGAACATGGTGATGTAGTTCTCAAGGCCTAATACTTTACGTGCAACCAATAATAAGGTTAATACCATCGCAAAACCTGAGAAAATCGCACCGGCAACGAAGTAAGGAGGGAAAATGGTCGTGTGCCATCCCGGGATTACCGAAGTTGCAAAGTCCATCGATACAATTGTGTGTACCGAAAGTACAAGTGGTGTAGAGATACCTGCTAAAATTAATGATACCGCTTCGAAACGTTGCCATGTTTTAACACTTCCACTCCATCCGAAAGAGAATATCGAATAGATTTTTCTGCGTGTACCAACAGCACGGTCGCGGATGGTAGCAATATCAGGTAATAAACCTGTGTACCAGAATAATAATGATACGGAGAAGTAAGTTGAGATGGCAAACATATCCCATACTAAAGGCGAGTTAAAGTTTACCCAAAGTGAACCAAACTGGTTTGGTAAAGGTAAAACCCAGTATGCCAACCAAGGACGGCCCATGTGTGATACAACATAAGTTGCCGCACAGATTACCGCAAAGATCGTCATCGCCTCTGCAGAACGGTTGATTGAGTTACGCCAGTTCTGACGGAAAAGTAATAGTACTGCAGAAATAAGTGTTCCTGCGTGACCAATACCAACCCACCATACGAAACCGGTGATATCCCAAGCCCATCCAACTGTTTTATTTAAACCCCAAGATCCGATACCGTTCCAGAAGGTATAGCTTACCGCTACAACCCAAAGTAAGGCACCCATTGCGGCAAAGATGAAACCAATCCACCAGGCTTTATTTGGCTTATTTTCTACCGGGCCTAAAATATCATCCGTAATCTTTGCATACGTGATGTTATCGCCGGTAATTAATGGTTCTCTAAGTATTGATTCGTTATGTCCTGACATAATTTATATTTTCTTTATACTAAAGCTTACGCTTGTACTGTTGTATCTGTATTTCTAATTTTTGTCATATATCCGATACCTGGTTTCACGTTGATTTCCTCTAATACGTAGTAGATACGCTCAGAACGTAAAGCTTTTGAAACCTCAGAATTTGGATCATTAGCATCACCAAAGATGATTGCATTTGCTGAACAAGCTTCCTGACAAGCCATTTTAATATCGCCATCTTTTAATGGACGTTTCTCAATTTTAGCATGTAATTTTCCAGCCTGGATACGTTGAACGCACATTGAGCATTTTTCCATTACCCCACGAGAACGTGTAGTAACATCAGGATTTAATACTAATTGAGTAAACTCGTTATTTAAATAGTTGTCGAAACGTGAATCGTTCCAGTAGTTGAACCAGTTAAAACGACGAACTTTATACGGACAGTTGTTTGCACAGTAACGTGTACCTACACAACGGTTATAAGCCATTTGGTTTAAACCATCTGATGAGTGTACTGTTGCCAATACCGGACAAACTGTTTCGCATGGAGCGTGGTCACAATGCTGACATAACATTGGTTGGTGAACAACAGAAACATGATCTAAGTCTTCTAACTTAGCAATTTCCTTTTCTTTAGTTACATCACCATTAGGTGTTTCGTAGCTATAGTAACGGTCGATACGAATCCAGTGCATCTCACGACGACGGCGAACCTCATCACGACCTACTACAGGAATGTTATTTTCAACGTTACAAGCAACAATACATGAACCACAACCTGTACAGGCATTTAAATCGATAGCCATAACCCAGCTGTTGCCTGGTTGCTCGTATTTATCCCAAAGGTCATAGTTTTTATGGCCTTCTTCGCCTTTACCAGTACCCGCTGCAGGGTTTTTTAAGTATTCTTTGAAAGTAGCTTCGCGGATTACGTTACGTCCCTCGAAAGAGTGGTGCGTTTGTGTTTGTGCTAATTCATAATAGCCACCTGTTGGTGTAATGGTTACCGTTGTAGCATACTGCAATGTTCCGTTTACAAAAGAAACGAAAGGGAAAGCATTTTTACCAACACCATTACCTGCTTTACCAGCTTTTTCACGGCCATAACCTAAAGCAATTGAAGCGGTACCTTGTGCTTGTCCTGGCTGGATAAGAACAGGTAAGTCAACTGAATATCCGTTGCTTCCTTTAACCGTAACAACATCAAATTCTTTAACTTTTAACGTTTCAGCAAATTTAGGTGCAACAGCAACATAGTTATCCCAAGTTACTTTCGATACCGGATCAGGTAATTCCTGTAAGAATGCATTGTTTGCATTTTTACCATCACGCATAGGGATGTTTTCATAAACCTGTAACTGAACATCTTTACTTAAAGCTTTGCTGCTGTTTACAATTGAAGTAGCTACAGCTGCCAAAGATAAGCTGAATGAATAAGCTGCTGCAGGTTTAGCTGCTACAGTTACCACACCTTTTTCTAAAACATCATTCCACTTAATACCAAGTGCAGGAAGCATTTTAGTTTCCCAGTTATTGCGAACAAACTGGTAGTAATCTTTAACCGGAGCATCTGCCCAGGTTAATAAGCTTTCTTCTGCCTGACGGCTATTGAAAACAGGGTTGATTGTTGGCTGAACGATTGAATAATATCCTTCGTAAGTATTTGCATCACCCCATGATTCTAAATAGTTATTGTTAATGGCAATAGCATCACATAGTGAAGCGGTTTCATCAGCCCTGTCAGCGAATGAAATTTTTGCCGGAACTTTAGCTAAAGCATCTGCAAATTTCTTTCCGTCAACAGTATCGTAAACCGGGTTACTGTTTAAGAATAAAACAGCACCTACTTCGCCACGTCCCATTTCAGAAACGAAGCCATTGAATTCAGCGTCGTTACCTGCATATAAATAACAAGGGTTATCTAAATCGATAGTAGTACCATAACTGCCGATCGCAGCATTAATAGCGTTTACTAAAATCTGTGTAGAAACATCGTTTGAACCACAAACTACAAGCGCTTTACCTTTGTTTTGTAATAATTCTTTAGCAGCTAATTTGATTACTTTATCAGCAGTTGCATTATTAGCTAATGAACCACCAGCTAAAGACTGACCAGTAATTGCATTGTATAAAGCGATTAACGCAGGACCTTCTTCCGATAATTTAACCGGAACACGCGTATCTGCATTAGTACCTGTTAAGCTCATACCACTTTCGAACTGAATGTGGCGGCTCATTTTTTTGTTTTCTAACGATTTGTAGTTACGGTTAGCAGTATACTGAGAAGTAAACTCTTCTCCGCTAATCCATGTACCTAAGAAATCGGCACTGAAACTTACAATTAAATCAGCTTTATCGAAGTTATATTTTGGTAAAACAGCTTTACCAAAGCTATTTTGATTAGCCTGAATAATACCAGTGTAAGAAACAGCATCGTACTGAACCAATTTAGCAGCAGGATACTTAGCAATAAACTGTGCAATAACTGCGTTTGTTGACGGGCTGTTAACTGTTGAAGCAACTAAACGGATTTTTTTACCGCCAGCCTGTGCTTTAGCCAACTCGCCTTTTACAAAGCTGTCGATTTTTGCCCAGGTAGTTTCTTCATTTTTAAGAACCGGCGCTTTTAATTTAGATACATCATATAAATCTAAAACTGAAGCCTGTGCTCTTGCATCTGTACCGCAATTGAACTCACCTGCATTAGGATTTGGTTCAATTTTGATTGGACGGCCTTCTCTGGTTTTAACTAAAATACTCTGGCCGTTAAAGCTCGAAGTATAGTAGTTAGGTATACCCGGTGTAACCTCTTCAGGTTTTACCAGGTAAGGAATAGATTTATGAACCGGGGCGGTTTGACATGCTGCCAAAGTAACTGCACCTAAACCAAAACCTAACGCCTTTAAAAAGTCGCGGCGTGGGGTAACGGTACTTAACCCTGCTTCATTTAAAACATCTTCTATTGGAAGTGGCTCGGCGAATTCGTTTTTGTTGTTTTTAACAAAATCGGGCGTATTGTTATACTCTTCTAAGCCTTTCCAGTATTTTTTATTGCTTTCCATTTAAGCTATATTACTGTTTATCGAACGTTCTTACTAAAACTCTAATCTATTAATAGTGGCATTTACCACACTCTAAACCACCCAATAAAGCTGGAGTGATTTTCTCGCCTTTTTTAATTTTTTCGTGCGCCTCGATAACCTTAGCGTAGAAAGCATTGTTTTTCTGACCAGAAATATCTGTTTCTTTATGGCAGTTAATACACCATTTCATGGTTAAAGGAGAATACTGATAAATTTCTTCCATTGTATTAACCGGACCGTGACAAGCGAAACATACTGGTTCAGTTGGCTGTAATCCTTTTGCTTTACGAATTGCATCTTCTGCAACAACTACGTGCTGAGAGTGGTTGAAGTAAGCAAAATCAGGAAGGTTGTGTACACGTACCCACTCCATTGGTTTTTCTTTACTCTTATCGTATTTCTGCGTTTCAGGATCGTAACCTAAAGCGTTATATATTTTTTTGATTTCTGGCGAAATCTGACCATCTTCTCCCCTTGCCTGTACTGCTTTGTGGCAGTTCATACAAACGTTTAATGATGGGATTGTAGCATTTTTAGATTTAAACGCTCCGTTGTGGCAATACTGACAATCGATCTGATTGATACCAGCGTGCAACTCGTGAGAGAATTTAATTGGTTGTACCGGCTGATAACCAGTGTGAACACCGGTATTCCACATACCCATCCAACCAAATGAACCTAAACAGATAATTAAACACAAGATAAAGAACATTACAAATTTCTTGTTCTTGAACATCTTGCGAATACCCACCTTTAAAGGCACATCTTCTTCAATCTCGATGCCTTGTTTCTGTAAAATTAAGCGCTCTAATAATTTAGAAGCACGGCCTAAGATTACTAAAATTACAATAGCAACGGCAACAATAGCAACAATACCTGCAATTGATAAACCAGAAGTGGTTTCATCTTTCGGAACAGCAGCACCTTCAGCACCAGCTTTTGGTTTCGGCTCTCCTTCTTTAATGTATGCTAAAATGCTTTTAACTTTTTCCTCATCTAACTCAGGGAAAGAAGTCATGGCAATTTTACCATTCTCGTTAAAAAGTTTTACCGCATCAGGATCTCCGGATGCAACCAAGCCTTGTGAGTTTGGAATCCACTTTAAAAGGAATGCTTCCGAATGACGATCGCTCACGCCTGTTAAAGCAGGACCAATCATTTTTGCATCTAACGCGTGACATGCGGTACACTTAGCCTTGAAAAGCGTCCTTCCTTCTGCAGCATCTTGCGCATTAACGGTAGAAACCGCCATAACGGAAATTGCTGAAAACACGAATAACGATTTCCAAACGCTTTTTAAAATCATCGAGATATCTCTCATAATGAACACTTTATACTTATTTAATTTACTTTTTGTTGTGAAATTGATGCCTGGGATGATATACCCCCATCAAAACTTGAACAAAAGTATAACTTATTAATAAATCCCATGACATAATACTGACGTGAAATACAATTTATAATCATTCTAAACAAATGCGGTTTCAAGCCAATCAGTCAATAAAAATGCCCATTTTCGAAGTTTTTCTCCAATGGGCATAAAAAAACCAGTTTGGTTTTATAAAATTTTCTGGTTATTGTTTTAATATCCAGGCAAACATTAATGGTGCAACAATTGTTGCATCACTTTCTACAATAAATTTCGGTGTATGGATATCTAATTTACCCCAGGTTATCTTTTCGTTCGGAACTGCACCTGAATAAGAGCCATATGAAGTAGTCGAATCTGAAATCTGACAGAAATAACTCCAGAAAGGAATGTTTTCCATCTCCATATCCTGATAAAGCATAGGTACTACGCAAATCGGGAAATCACCTGCAATACCCCCACCAATCTGGAAGAAACCAATACCTTTACCACCACTGTTTGCAATATACCAGTCGGCTAACCAGCCCATATATTCAATACCACTTTTCATGGTTGTTGCTTTCAGTTCGCTTTTCATTACATAAGAAGCAAAGATGTTACCCATTGTAGAATCTTCCCATCCCGGAACCACGATTGGCAAATTCTTTTCTGCCGCCGCTAACATCCATGAGTTTTTAGGATCGATTTCATAGTATTGTTCCAAATCGCCGCTTAAAAGCATTTTATACATAAACTCATGCGGGAAATAACGCTGCCCTGCCTCATCAGCATCTTTCCAGATTTTATGAATGTGTTTTTGTAAACGACGGAAAGCTTCTTCTTCTGGAATACAGGTATCGGTAACGCGGTTGTAGTGGTTCTCTAATAAATCCCACTCATCCTGTGGACTTAAGTCGCGGTAGTTAGGTACACGTTTATAATGAGAATGTGCAACAAGGTTCATAATATCCTCTTCAAGGTTGGCACCAGTACAAGAAATAATGGCTACTTTATCCTGACGAATCATTTCTGCAAGTGATATTCCCAATTCAGCTGTACTCATTGCGCCAGCCAGGGTAATCATCATTTTACCGCCTTCATCTAAATGTGTCTCATATCCTTTAGCTGCATCCATCATCGCCGCAGCATTGAAATGGAGGTAATTACGCTCCATAAACTGAGATATTGGTCCTCTTGTATTGCTCATCGTGTTTTGTCTTATTTGCCGCAAAAATAGCTAAACTGTTTGCAATTTGCAATTCGGGCTGATTGTTTGGGTATCTGATTAGTTAGAGGGGTTAGTTGATGAATTGTTTAATCGGTTAGTTGATGAATAGTTGGCAGTTTGTAGTTTGTAATACCAATGGACTAATGACTAATGAACTATTGACTAATGACCAATGAACGATTAAACCAACGAACTAAAATATTTTGCTTTTCTTTGCGGCATGAAAAGAATATCGTTTTTATTATTTTCTTTATTGTTGGTTTCGACATCGGGCATGGCGCAGATGAAACTCATAAAGAAAATGCTTTCCAACGAAAAGGATACCACCAGAAAAGCCAGCTTTTTGCCTATCCCTTCTTTTGGTTACTCGCAGGAAACAGGTCTTGAATTTGGTGTTGGTGCCATTTATTCTTACTATACCGACAGGAAAGATACCCTAACCAGAAGTTCGAACTTCTCTTTGAACGCAACCTATTCTACAAAAAAAACATATAACATTACTTTAAAAGGCGATGCCTGGTCGCCGGGCAATAAGTATCACTTTATCGGCGATGTGCGTTTCAAAAAGATGCCTTTTAATTTTTATGGCATTGGAAACAATACACAAAAAACAGATGAAGATAAACTGGTAATGAACCAGCTTAAGGCACTTTTCGATGCTGAAAAGAGCTTCATCAGGCATGCTTATACTGGTGTTTCTTTAGGTTTTGAAAACTATACTTTCACGGATCAGGTAGCAGGAGGCATATTTACGAATAACCCCAACATTTTAGATAAAGATGGCGGCTCGGTTGTTTTTGTGGGTTTGAGCCAGAGTTATGATACCAGAAATTCGAACAATTATCCTTCGAAAGGCATTTTTGGACGGGTAACTTATCAGTATGCACCTGATTTTTTTGGCGGCGAGAATTTTACGGGCAGCCAGATTAAGCTCGACTTAAGAAACTTTTGGCCGATCAGCAAAAAGGTTGTATTAGGCGTTCAGGGGATTTACTATTCCATTCAAGGCGCATCGACACCTTTTTACATGTTACAGCAACTGGGTAACGACCAGATTATGCGAGGCTATTACGGTGGCCGTTACCGTGATGAAAACCTTATTGCATCGCAGGTTGAACTTCGTTACCGCTTCATGAACCGCTTTGGAATTGTGGCCTTTGCAGGCGCAGGAAAAGTTTTCGACAATCAGAATGTTAATCTTAATGGCTTAAAACCGAACTATGGCCTAGGCGGCAGGTACTTTTTCGACACAGCTAAGGGCTTAAGCGTACGTATAGATTACGGCGTAGGTGAAAAGCTGGCTAATGAAAAACGCCAGAGTGGCTTTTATATCAGCCTTGCCGAAGCATTTTAAAAATAAATAAGAGATAATATATGATAGATGATGTATAAAAGCATTGTCTGAATCATCATGTCTAATTATTCCGCTTCAAACCGGCCTTTAAACAGAATTTACTCAGGGTTTAGTCGGATAGAATTGTCACAGCTCCGTCTGAAGCCCGACCAAACCCCGACTAATATCCGAATTAACATTAGTTTTCCTGATAGTTTTAAACTGTTTATTTCAGGGATTCGGCTTTACACCTCTTAGTTGGTTCTTCTGCGTTCTTCTTCATTCCCTGCTTTTCTTTCAGCTTGTTTAATTTTTTCATTCCCGAAATTAAACCGGATGCTTAAACGCAGCTGTCGGCTATCGTAATAATTATCGTATTCCTGCCGGATATGATTAACGAGGCTGCTGAACCTGTACCGGTTAGTTTTTAAAACATCGGTTGCATTAATTGCCAGCTGTAGTTTTTTATTGAGCAACAAGGTTTTCAAACCTACATCAAGATTATACTGGTGCTGATTGTTGTTTAAACCCTCAACCGAAGGAAACTGGTACCAGAAACTTACATCGCTTAAAATGGTTTTCTTTCGGTTTAAAATAAACTGATTAACCGTAGAAAGATAAGCACTAAAACCGCTTAAATTAGTTAACGTTTGTTGCAAGCTGGATTTAGCGACATTATAATACACATCAACCTGGTTAATACTTTCGAACCATTTAAGGCGGTTAAAAACAAATGAATTACTGAACTGGAAGTTATATCCGGTGATGAAATTTACAGGTTTTGACACCTGAATGGCTGAACTTCCCTCAATGAAATTCACATCCTTATAGCCATCGCTTAGCTTACTGAAAGAAAATGTTGTGGTAAAAACCTGCTTATATAGGTGTGAAAAAGACACATTATTATTATACGAAGGCTTAAGGAATGGATTTCCTTCGGCATAAACATACTGGTTACTGTACCAGCGAAACGGGTTTAGCTTTTTATAGGCTGGCCGATTAATTCTTCGTCCGTAGTTTAAGGAAAATTCGCTATTCTCATTTGCATGGTAAGTTGCAAATAATGTAGGAAAAAGCTGAAAATAATGGCTATCATTTGTTTCGTTAACCGCTACACCCCGAATTTCTGAAAACTCAGCCCTTAGCCCCGCCTGAAACTCAAAGTGTTTAAACCGCTTATTTAAGTTGGCATACAAAGCCTGTGTTTGCTCCTTGTAATTAAACTTATTGGTCTGGCGGGGATTGGCCAGGTAAACCCCGTCCAGTTTCTGGTAAAAAAACAAATCGCTTTCATTCCCGATAAAAGTAAGCTTGGTTCCAAAGGAGAGTGTAAAAGGTTTATAAGGCAAGTCCACGTCGGCCTTAATGGTATATAAATCTATACCCTGTTTACCCGACGATAAATATTCGGCAAATGAACCTGCAAGCTGTTGCCCGTTTTGAAGATAACTCGTATTGTTAAAAAAGCGGTTTTTATCATCATCATATTTAAACCAGTCGCCGGTGAAGGTAATTTGTTTGCCCATTGCCCCAAGACTTTGTTTCAAATAAAAATTAACAGCATGGTAATGCGATTTAATCCTTGCGTTTGCATCTGAATTCAATATTGAGTCCAGGCTTCCACCAATAGCATAAACCGTTGTTTTTATGTTTTCTTCAGAATGAAGGCTAGTTAAACCACCGCTGTATGACAAACCTACAAGTGTTTTTTCCGAAAGCTGATAGTCGATACCTAACTGCCCTCCCGGAACGGTTCTGTAATTGCGGTCTTTGTTTACAATGTTCCAGGTTTGATTTGGGTAAAAGGTATTGCTTTGCTCGAAAGGAACCAGTGAGCCTTTGCGGACATTGAAATTTGCAAATAAGGTTATTTTATCCTTTCTGAAACTTAAATTCCCGCCCAGGGAAACTGTAGGGAAATTGGCTTGCGCAAATGTTGAATTTAAGGAAGCCTTAAATCCTTCGGCTGTATTTTTCTTCAATACAATGTTGATTAAACCGTTATTACCCTGTGCATCGTACTTTGCAGGCGGATTGGTAATCACCTCTATCTTTGAAATATTAGCCGCAGGAATCGATTTCAGGTAGTTTGCTAAGTCATCATCTGTTAAAGCAATGAGCTTATCATTTACCATAACATTTACAGCGCCCTTTCCAACCAGCGATACCCTGTCATTCAACACCCTGACACCAGGTACTTTGGAAAGTAATTCTATGGCGTCGTTTCCAATGCCTGAAATACTGTTTTCGGCGTTAAAAATTATCCGGTCTACACGGTGCTCCATTAAAGGCTTCCTGGCACTAACCTGAACTTCAGCAAGATGATTTGATGCAGTTTCAAGTATAGTTGTAAGGGAAGTATCGGCAGTTAACCGGATAAGGGTTTCGCTGTTTTTATAACCTAAAGCGGAAACGGTGAGGTTACATTTCCCCGGCCGCAGCCCCTTAAGGAAATAATAGCCAAGGCTATCGCTTTTAGCCGGAAATATTTTGTTGGTGCTATCAGTAATTTTTATGGAAACGAATGCGATTCCCTTTGCTTTATAATCAATTACCTGCCCTGAGACGTTAACCTGGGCTTTAGCAGATAATGTAATGCTTAAAAGCAAAAGTAAAATTAAATTTCTTACCATCGAAAATACTTGGGAATGAACTAAGATGGCTGATTAAAGAATAAAGCATTTAATAAAAATCATCACTATCGCTCAACTGGTGTATAACTCCCATCAACTTGCCAAATTTCAATTTCTCCTTTCATATTGAATTTACCGGTCTTGCCTTTCATTTTCATGCCCTTATTTGTTGTAACCAGTAAATTTTTAGCTGTTCCACTTTTCGTATGATCATTATAAATAATTTCATCAGCTTCTATTTTCATATCATTGAAAATGATATTCGCCTTTCCGTATAGCGAAATTATTGATTTGTCTTTGCTAAAACGAACCGAATCCGAAGCAGAGTATTGAATGTATTCATTGCTCAGTTTTTTTTGAGACTGATTGTAAACTCCAAAATTAGCTTCGATTTTTTCGCCATCTGAGGTATTAGCGGTATATGTCCTTTTATTAAAATCAAAAACGATTTGGCTCGCAAAAATTTTACTCTTGGCATTGATTTCTAAGCTTGCATCTTTAGCAACCAAAATATTGCTCTTATCATTGTATTCGACATATTTAGCCCGTAACAAATCCTGAGCGATAAGTACAACAGCATTTTCTAAATAAGATATTTTCTCTTTAACATTCCCTGTTATTTTAGCAGAAGATAAAAATTTAGGCCTCAATGTATCTTGTGAAAGATTTATTACTGTTTTTTTAATTTCAGCAAATTTCTGACGGCCATCCTCCTGGTAGAAGCGACTAAATAAGACTTTATTCTGCACACCAAATGTCATGATATTTTTAGAAATCGATACCCAATCTTTAATTGCATAAGATTTTGCACCTGTTTTTACTTCGTGAATGAATCTCAACCGAACATTGTCACCTTTTTTATAGTCGTTCAGGTAACTTAAATCCGTTTGCGATTTATTAACGGTTACCTTGAAATTGAAGTCATTTGCTTCCACATTAATAATTTTCTTATCACCGTTAGCTGCTACCTCCGTAATTATTCCATCGTTAAAGCGCACTTTGTTTGCCTCATAAGCGAAGGGTTGAACCTGAGTTTTTGGCATTTGATAGATTAACTTATCACCTGAGAAAATCTGCTTAGGCTGGATATAAACATAATCCCCACCTTTATTGAAGAAAGAGACGTGGCTTACTATCTTTAACTCGTCGTTAGCTTTTAAGCGTTTCATGTTTTCTTCGCCTAAATACATCGCAGGAATAATAAATGTCTTGCCAGCTGATTCGAATAGCTTACCATCATCAAAACTGTGATTTAACTTTGATTTATAGTCACCTTTTACAATACCAATAATTGTTTTACCGGATACTGAACGGGATAAAGCCTGTTTTTCATAATAATCTTCGGATGTAAAATAAGGATCGGTCTGTTTTACATTTGGTAAGGCCAGTTCTTTGTTCTTTGAAGGTTTAACCTTTGAAGTGTCTTGCTGTACAATTCCAGTTGCAGGTTTCGTTTGTGCATAAACAAAGGCGACAGAAAATACCCAGAAAAGGCTCAAAGCCACTGGCAGGGCAAGTAAATAAACTAACTTTTTCATATTGGCAGATTTTGAGTTGAATAACATTTTAATCCGTTGCTTAACCGGACTTTTAACAAAGTTGTGTATCAATGGCACCTCACTTTTACTGATGGCAAGCCTTAAAATCAGTTTAGCATAAGCATTGGTACCAAATTGCTGTGAGGTTAGTTCATCGGCTTCATATTCGTGCGTTTGCTCCAGGGCTTTATCAAAAAAATAAATCACCGGGTTAAACCAAAGAAATGCTTTGCTAATCATCAATACTATCTTATCGATTGAATGGTATTTTGCAGCGTGTACCGCTTCGTGTTTAAGCAGCACAACCATGTCTTCTTCACTAAGTGTACTTTCACTTACAAAAACATAGTTAAAGAAAGAGCAATTGGTAAATCCTTCAACTTTATGAACAAGCTTTAATCCGTTTTTATGCGAAGCGTACTTGCTGGCATGACGTAAAAGCTGAAGCAACTGCCAGGTAAAAACGGCCAGTAGAATTGCAACAATAGCCAGGTACACGAACGGAATTAAAGCCAACCAATCTATTCCCATTTGCTCTACAGGCATTTCCATTACCTGAACGGCCTGTGGTTGTTCGATTGTATATTGCTGTACATAGGTTGTGGTTACCGGAACTTCAACTTCAGGTAGCCTTAGCTCCCGCTCTATCCTAAACTGCAATGCCGGAATTACAAAACTCAGCAGTAAAGTACTCAGTAAATAAAACCTGTTGATGGTGAAAAATGTAAGCCTTCTTAAAACCAAAAGGTAAAAGGCAAAGAATAAAGCCGTGCAGGCACTTACTTTAAGCAGGTAGGTTAGCAATTCCATAATCAGTTCTTTCTAAGATTTGGTGTAGGTTAAAAAACCATCTAAAATCAGGTTGCAAATGGCACGCAGGTTCTTGTCATCACTTACATAGGCAAGGCTCCGTTCGCTGCTTAAATTTCCCAATTCAATCACTATAGCGGGCACTTTCGATTCACGCAGCACCAGCAGATTTGCATTTTTCAATGAATCCCTTACTTCAATTCCTTTAATCTGGTTCAGGCTTTTTAAAACACCTGCGCCAAACTGTTCTGCATTTTTAATGTTCGAATTGAGCTGGGAAACAAAAACTTCTATGCCTTCGAAAGGTACTTTTGTATTCGGCTTTGGCATATTATTATGGTGGATGGAAATAAAAGCTGTTGCATTTTCGGCAGGCAAGCGATCTCTTAAAGGAATAAACTCATCCTTTTCTCTTGTTAATACCACCTTGATATTCCGTTTTTCCGCCTCTTCCCTGAGCATTTTTGCGGCCCTGAGGTTAAGGTCTTTTTCGGCAATGCCGGATTGACTTTTAGAGGCACCATCCTTACCACCATGTCCGGCATCAATAACCAGAAGCAGTTCCTTGCCGGTTAGCACTTTTTTTATTTCCGTATTTATGGCTGTATTTTCTGGCACCTCATCCAATTCAAGTTTATTACTGCTGATTGCATTTGCATCTAAAATTGCCGGAATGGTTTTAGCACCCTGATCAGCAGTTCCTTTAAAAACTGAATCAGTTGTTATCTCTGCCGGTGATAAAATAGGACTTAAAGGTAACAAAGAGGCCTGTTCTTCATTTACTGTGCCTGGTGTCTTTACCATTTTTGTAATGATGATATCTTTTTGATTTACAAAAGCAAAACAACAAACCGATATAATCGGAATAACAATCAGGTAAGTAAATTTCGAGAAATTAGCATCGGGCTTTTTATATATCATCATAATCCTGTTTTTTAAAGGAAGCTTACTAAAGTTATTTGCCATTAAATTGTTGGAAGGTAAAGCAAGGTTTAGCAATAATGAGGCATAATGGCCTTTATCGGTACTTCCGGCAGTTTCTTCATCTGCCAGGAACTCATGGTTGTTATCTATTTCATTGCGCCATAAGTAAATAACCGGATTAATCCATAATATACAGGCCGCCAGGTTAACGATAAGTTTATCAATCATGTGCCGCTGCTTAACATGTACAGATTCATGCTTAACGACGAGCTCTTTTTCATGATTAAGGAGGGAAGCATCAATGATTATCTGATTGAAAAATGAGCAATTCTTGATTTTCGAATCGGCGGCAACCAGAATAAGCGAACCGTTGTTTGATAAGGTGGATTTCCTTAAGCTATGCTTGATGCAGCCCATCAGGTAAATGGTGCGTAAAAGCAAGAACAGGGCAACAAAACCATAAGCATAGCTAGCCACCAGCGGCCAGTTAAACCTTACTACCGAAGTGCTGCTGGCGGCATAATCTGCTTCATAAGCAGTGTCAGTACTGTATTGGATTTTTGATTCGGCGGCAGCCTGCTGTACAATAACCTCTCTTTTGTGTTCAACCGTAAGCGCCGGAATGATAAAGCTAATCATCAATGCCGCCAGCAGGTACGCCCTGTTGAGCTTAAAAAAAGTGAGTTTAGCTAACAACAATTTGTAAGCGGTAAAAAATACCAGCAAGCATAGCGAAACCTTTAAAAAATAAATTAATATCATGACCTTGAATTAGCATTAATGAGCTTTTTGATTTCTTCTATATCCTTTTCACTTAATTTTTCTTCTTTTACCATAAAGGATAAAAGGTTTGCCGGCGAACTATCGAAATAACCCGAAAACATTTTGGAAAAAGTTGTTTTGGTGTAAGCTTCTTTCGTAATTGCAGGGAAGTACTCGTAAGTTTTTCCATAAGCTTTATAATTTACATAGCCCTTCTTCTCAAGCAACCTTACAATTGAAGAAATGGTGTTATATGGTGGCTTAGGTTCATCGTCAAGCTCATCTATAATGTCTTTTACAAATGCCTTGTGCAGTTTCCATAAAACCTGCATAATACGCTCTTCCGTTTTAGTTAATTCTTCCATACCCAAACTTATAACTTATTTTTCAGTTATACAACTATAAAATAAGTTATACGCCTGAAAATTCAGTTTTAAACTATAAAAAACTGAATACCAGTTAATTAATTTTAAATTAAGTTTATAAGTATTGGAACAAAGCGAATGTTTTTCAAAGAAGAACTTTGTAAGCTCAGCATTTCAAGTCTGTATTCAAAGGGTGGAAAAACGGCTAAAATGCTTGTTTAAATAACGTTATTTACTTAAACCCGCCAGTGCATTTATGGTTAATGCAACGATTACGGTATTAAAGATGAAAGAAATAATGCTGTGCAGCAAGGTAAGGCGTCGTATTTTGCGTGAGGAGATTTCGACATCAGAAACCTGGAAAGTCATACCGATAACGAAAGCGAAGTAAGCAAAATCGATGAAATCAGGCTCTTCATCCCCGGGAAAATCCAGGCCGCCGTTTTTATTCTTGGTATCACCATAAAAAAGGTGTGCGTAGCGCATCGTAAAGGTTGTATGCACCAACACCCATGAAAGGAACATTCCTGAAATTGCGGTTACCAGATCAAGGGTTTCAATTTCCTTTTCAATTAAAAGTAACACAACTGCCAGCAGCCCGGCAAAAGTTGATACCACAACAACAGCAAATATCTCCCCGCGGGTTTCATCCTGCATTTTGGCTTTCAGGTGGGTTTCGGCAGCCGAGGTGTTGTAAAACATGTACCAATGCAGCGAAATGAGTACGATGCAGAAAAAATCCCAGCCTAACATTAGTCTGGTTAACACGCTGGTTTGAATAAATAAAGAAGCCATGTAAATTAAAAGACCCGCAAAGAAACTTAGCAGCAAAATGTATAATGCGGATAACTTCTGAATGCCTTTTAACTTTGGTGTGGCCATTATTTTACTGTTTAAATTTCAGCTTGAAGTGCTCTTTTGCCTGGCCTTTTTTAAAATAAACTAAACCAATCCAGAACAAATCGACCGTAACAGTTACGTCAGGATGGTTTTTAATTTCAGTCCAGGCTTCTTTCATCCCCTCGCTCCAGTAAATATCATCAAAAATTAACAAAGAATTTTCGGTAACTTTTGGAAGACACCACTTAAAATAATTAAGTGTAGCATCTTTACGGTGGTTGCCATCAATGTAAACAAAATCAAGCGTGGGCTGCTTTGCAATAATATCAGGCAAAATCAGATCGAAATTACCTACGTGCAATTCGATATTATTTAAATTCAAATCATCGAAATTTTTCCTTGCAACGTTGGCTGTTTCAGGGCAGCCCTCTATGGTAATAATTTCTGCTTGAGGGTTCGATTTTGATAAATACGCTGAGGTGATACCCAGGCAAGTACCCAGTTCAATTGCTGTTCGGGGTTTTGTGTTTTGCGCAAGGCGATAAATCAGTTTTGCCAACCGCGGACTTTTAAGCGCATTTTTTGCAATCTGGCTTACCTTTTTTGTTCGGTTTTTATTAAGATGAGAACCCGCACCGAGGTCGGTAACCGTGATTATTGAATCGTCATTAAAAAGTTTTTTTCGCTGGGCTTCTATACTTTTGTATTCAGATTTGTCGCTAAAATCGTAAATTACCTCGTCTGCTAACTTATAAACAAATGGCGAATGCGTTCCATGTCTGGTTTTAGCAGTTAAACGGTGTTTGAGGTAATCGGTAATAAATTGAATTATCATATCTGTTGCAAAAGTAATTAAACGCCGCAAACGTATGTATGTTTTATGGAAAATAACGCAGAGATAAGTGCTTTAGTAAAATTGCTTGATGACCCTGATGAAGAAATTTATCAGCATGTTGAGCAAAAGCTACTGGAATATGGTGGCGAGGTGATTCATTTTCTTGAAAATGCATGGGAACAATCTTTCGACGGCCTTTTACAGGAACGTATTGAAAACATTGTCCATCAGATTCAGTTTAAAATTGTAAAAGAGGATTTAAGCCTCTGGTACCTGAGCGGTGCATTTGATTTATTGCAGGGTGCTTTAATCATTAACCGCTACCAATATCCTGATCTAGATGAACAGAAAGTAATTAACCAGCTCGAGGAAATTAAGCGTGAAATCTGGTTAGGCCTTCAGTATGAAATGAGCTCTGTTGAAAAAGTAAAACTGATTAACCATGTTTTATACCAGCAATATGGATTTGGGGGGAATACCAAAAACCATCACGACCCGCAAAATTCTTACTTAAACCAGGTACTGGAAAGTAAAAAGGGGAACCAGATTTCGCTGGCAATTATTTATTCTACGCTTGCCCAAAAATTGGATATGCCCATTTATGGCATTAATTTACCGCAGCATTTTATCCTGGGTTTTATTGATGAGAGCAAGCAGGAAAGTACCGAATATGGGGTTTTGTTTTACATTAATGCCTTTAACCGTGGCAATATTTTTGGCAAGCACGATGTTGATCAGTTTCTGCGTCAGCTTAATTTAGAGGCACTACCAGAATATTACCACCCATGCAGCAATACCGACATTATACGGAGAGTTATCCGGAACCTGATTTCGGCATATGAAAATGCAGGTGCAACAGAAAAAGTTGCAGAACTAAACGAATTACAGCAAATTATATCTGAAACAGATTCAACAACCAGCTAATGATCAGAAAGCTTTCTCAGGGGTTTTGCATAATTTTTAAGTTATGTATCTCGATTACATTCCTTTCATTATATGTGACTGATTTAAGTGCCCAGGAGAAATATAAGCCAAATGTTATTGCCTATTACACCGGTGGTGGAGGTACCGTTATCGACAGCTTTCCAATTGAAAAGATAAGTCATTTGATTTATAGCTTTGGCCATTTGAAGGGCGACAGCATGAACATCCATGCAGCTAAAGATTCGGCTTTGATTGCAAAAATGGTTAGTTTAAAAAAACGCAATCCTGATTTAAAAGTAATGATGGCCATGGGTGGGTGGAGTGCCTGCCCTAATTGTTCGGAAGTTTTTAGCCGGAAAAACGGCCGGAAAACCTTTGCTAAAACCACCAGGGAATTGCTCGATTTTTTCCATGCCGATGGTATTGATATCGACTGGGAGTATCCGGCAGTAGTGGGTTATCCAGGACATCTATATACCGAAAACGACAAACATAATTTTACATTGCTTATTAAACAGCTGAGGAAAACATTGGGTAAAAAAGCCGAAATCAGCTTTGCTGCCGGCGGTACAAAAAATTGTATCGACTCCTGTTTCGAATGGCGCAAGGTAATCCCTTTAGTTAACCGCGTAAATTTAATGAGCTACGACCTGGTAGGTGGTTATGCAACAACCAGTGGCCATCACACTCCGCTTTATTCAAACAACCAACAAGAACTTTCTGCCGATTACGCTATAAAAGCCATGGAAGCTTATGGCGTTCCAAAAAGCAAGATTGCTTTGGGTGCCGCTTTTTATGCCAGGGTTTTTGCCAATACGACCGATGCGAATAACGGACTCTATCAACCGACCAGGTTTTTAAAAGGTGTTTCTTTTAAAAATTATAAAACAGAGCTCACTGAAGAAAAAGGCTATACTTATTACTGGGATGAGCAGGCAATGGCGCCATATTATTATAATCAAAGCAGCAAAAGCCTGGTAACATTCGATGATCCAAAATCAATAACATTAAAAACGAAATATGTTATCGACCATAAACTTAACGGAATCATGTTCTGGGAGTTAACAGATGATGCCTATTCAGACGGATTGCTTGGCGTAATACATAAAACGATTCAGCAATAATAACTTTGTTTAACAACTGGACATAAATAAAAAAACCGCAATTCTGATTGCGGTTTTTTTATTTACTTAATATTATTTACATGAGTATATTAAATCAAACTTAGACTGAGAGGTATCAGTATTTACAATACTTCCAGCGCTGTAAAGATTTGATATCTGCTCCATATTTATAGATGAAGCATTCCCTTTAGCATCAAATTTATATGTGTAATTAATTTTTAGTTCACCAATGATCTCACCATCCTTATCCCTAATTGTACTCACAGTATTTAACAATACATTTTTAGATTGTTTGCCGTAGTAACCTCCCGGGAAATAATCTACATGATAAAGCAATGGATCAGCTATTTCATAGGTATTGTAAGCAAGTTCGCCTGAATACTGGTAAGTATTTTTCTGAATGCTTCCATCGATGGCTAATTCAGAAGTTGAGCTGGATAAATTGCCGTTCGTATAGGTTAGTACATCGGTACTGTTTATTTTTCCATCCAAATAAGTTTTAACCCCTACCAAATAACCTTCGGCGTTATAGGTATATTCTTTTTTCATACTATAACTTATGCCATTTACAGTAACATAGCCTTCAGTTCCGCTTGATATTGCCTTTCCATTTGACAGGACTATTTCTGCTGTTTCGCCATCCTGATCTTTAGAAACAATTTTATTTGGGGTATAAGTGTATGTATTTGATAGGTTCCCATTAGTTGATCTGGCCAGTTTTCCGCTTGCATCGTAAGTAAAACTAATTTCATACTTACCTAAAACGCCAATATCCATTTTGAGACTGGTTAACTGGCAACCGTTTTTATTTCCGTTTGGATCAGGAAAAGCATTCCAGTCAATTTCCTTTTTGCAACTAAGCATAGCCATTACCGCAACTACTGCTACAAGTGCAATTTTAATTCTTCCGTTCATTTAGTTATCTGATTAAGAGCATTCAATAACGTACAAAGATATTAAAACTTTTCTTTCTTCATCCAATCTGCCAGGAGTCCAAACCAATCTACATCCGAAGTTTTGTTGATCAGGCCAAAGCCATGACCACCTTTTTCAAATAAATAGAGCTCCGTATCAACTTTGTTTTTCTTTAATGCATCATTTAACAGTATACTATTTTCAACAGGAACTGTTTTATCGTCTTTTGCATGAACCAGAAAAGTTGGTGAAGTTTTCTTTGTGATATTTTTATTTGCAGAAAAGTATTGCTTCATGTTTTCGGCAGGGTTTGGTCCGAGTAAATTTTTCATCGTACCGGTATGAACAGACTCCTCGAAACTGATAACCGGATAAATTAATGCTGCAAAATCAGGTTTTAAGCTTATTTTTTCAGCATCAGTGATTTTTATATCATTGTAGTGTGTTAACAAGGTTGATGCAAGGTGACCTCCTGCAGAAAAACCCATAACCCCAATTTTATTGGTTTTGATATTGTACTTTTTTACATCTTTTCTCACCAGGTAAATCGCTTGTTGAATATCCTGCAACAGCGCATAGGTTTTATCAACCATAATTTCATCACTTGGCAAACGGTATTTCAACACAAAAGCCGTTATACCGATTTCATTAAAGCGTTTTGCAACATCAATACCTTCATGGCTAAATGCCAGTGCTGCATAGCCCCCACCCGGGCAAATGATTACAGCAGTTCCGGTGGCTTTATCTTTTGGTGCTTCGAAAACCGTTAAGGTTGGTACCGTTACCTTTGTAATGCTTAAAGTGCCGTTACTCCTTACTTCCGTATTTTCTGCGTAAGTAGCAGGCGCTGGTTTTGCACCTGGTATTTCACCCGAATAAAGTGGAATTACTTCCTGGGCTTTTGCTAAAAAGGATACCATAGCGAATACGATTAAGAATAAAGATGATTTTTTCATAATACTAATTTAAAACTCCATTAAATATGCTTTTAAGAACTCATTGATATCACCATCAAGCACCGCCTGTGGATTGGAAGTCTGGTAGTTTGTACGATGGTCTTTCACTCTTCTATCGTCCAAAACGTAACTTCTGATTTGCGAGCCCCATTCAATTTTCTTCTTAGAACCTTCAATCGCTGCAATTTCTTCATTACGTTTACGCTGCTCAATTTCATAAAGCTGCGATTTCAGTAAACGCATGGCATTTTCTTTATTCTGTAGCTGCGATCTGGATTCCTGGTTTTTAATAATAATACCTGAAGGCTTATGGTACAAACGAACGGCAGTTTCTACCTTGTTTACATTTTGCCCACCGGCACCACCGGCCCTGAAAGTTTCAAACTCTACATCGGCAGGGTTGATATATATTTCAATAGTTTCATCAACCAGGGGATAAACATACACTGAGGCAAAGGATGTATGCCTGCGGGCATTTGAATCGAATGGTGAAATACGCACCAAGCGGTGTACGCCGTTTTCCCCTTTCAGGTAGCCGTAAGAAAAATCACCATCAAACTGGAGTGTAACCGATTTTATTCCGGCAACATCACCTTCCTGACTATCTTGCTCGGTAATTTTGTAACCATTTTTCTCCCCCCACATGATGTACATGCGCATAAGCATATACGCCCAGTCGCAACTTTCCGTTCCACCAGCTCCTGCGGTAATCTGCATTACGGCCGAAAGCTGATCTTCCTTATTGCGAAGCATATTTTTAAGTTCCAGATCTGCAACAGCTTGCTTGCTGATATCGAATTGTTCCTGTAATTCTTCTTCGGCAGCATCGCCCGACTGAAAAAAATCGAACATTACTGCTGCGTCTTCTACGGCATTATTTGTTTTCTCAAATCCGTCCGTCCATTTTTTCTTTGAACTTATATCGGCAAGAATTTTTTCTGCTTTTTTGGGGTCGTCCCAGAAATCGGGCGCCATTGTGCGTTTCTCTTCTTCACGTATGGCATAATGTAGCTCATCAACGTCAAAGATGCCTCCTCAGAGACGTTACCCTGTCTCTTAAATCCTGTATTTGTTCTTTGGTCATAATCGCAAATGTAGTTAATTAAAATTTTTATTCTTTGTATTAAACTTTTTACATTTATATACATCTATGTTGATGAACATAAACACAAACATTATGAAAATTAAATTGGCAGGAGCTTTAATTATTGCAGTATTTGCATATGGCTCAGTATCATTCGCTCAAACACCAGCGGCTACAACAACTGCGATAACGCCCAAAGAAGTTCATAAATGGGACAGAAAAAGGGTTAAAGCGGGAGTTAAAAGTGGTGAACTTACAAAAGCAGAAGCCAAGGCGTTAAGGGCTGAAAATAAGAAGCTAAAAACTGATGTAAAAGCAGCAAAAGCGGATGGTAGCATTACTATTGGCGAAAAGAAAAATATAGCCAAAGAAGAAGCCAGATTAAGTAAAAATATTTATGCTAAAAAGCATAACGCCAGAAAAAGAGTTTAAACCAAAAGAAGCTATCCGTAATGGATAGCTTCTTTTTTATTTCTTCATTGCCATATAGTCGAGGGTTAAGTTGGATAGCAGCTTAACACCTAAAACAAATCCACTTTCATCGAGATAAAAATCAGGAGTATGATGAGAAGGGGCTTTCAGCGGATCTTTACCTTTTGGCATTCCTCCTAAAAAAACAAATAATCCAGGCACTTTTTCCTGGAAAAAAGAAAAATCTTCGGCACCGGTAACAGGGGGTCTTAATTTCACATGTGCAGCGCCTGCTGTTGCCTGCATGCTAGGTAGCATTTTTTCTGTTAGTGCCACATTATTGAAAGTAACCGGGTAGTGGTTGCTGTACGGAATTTTAACTTCAGCTTTTCCGCCTCCGGCTTCGGCTGTTTTTGTTGCAATGGTTTTTATCCGTTCGATGAACATCGCTTCGTCTTCTTTACTGAAATTACGTATCGTACCGAGCATTTCTACCTTTTCGGGGATGATATTAGAACGAACACCTCCATTAATTGCTCCAATGGTGACCACCCCTGGATTTTCCGTTACATTTAAGTTTCTGCTTACAATGGTTTGAAGGTTATTTACAATCTGGGCAGATATAACTACGGGGTCGATACTGCTCCAGGGATATGCACCATGTGCCTGCCTGCCAGTTACGGTAATTTTCATATCGTTTACAGCAGCCATAGTACCACCCGGTTTATAAGTAACGTCGCCAGCTTCGGTTTGCGAATTAATGTGCAGTCCAAAAATGACATCAACTTTAGGATTTTCCAAAACACCTTCTTTAATCATGAGCGCAGCACCACCCTCTTCCCCGGCAGATACACCTTCTTCCGCGGGTTGAAAAATGAATTTTACGGTACCGGCAATATCTTTTTGCATCGAAGCCAAGACCTCCGCAACGCCCATTAATATGGCCACATGACTGTCATGTCCACAGGCATGCATTACACCAACTTCCTGTCCGTTATATTGTGTTTTAACCTTCGAAGCAAATGGTACATCTACCCTTTCAGTAACAGGCAATCCATCCATATCGGCACGTAAAGCTACAACAGGTCCAGGTTTTCCTCCTTTTAAAATGCCAACTACCCCTGTTTTCGCAACACCGGTAGTCACTTTTATGCCTAATGATTCTAAATGTTTGGCTATAATTCCTGCTGTTCTTACTTCATTGTTACCTAGTTCAGGATGCTGGTGAAAATCCCTTCGCCAGGTAATGACTTTTTGCTCAATGGCATCGGCTTTTTTAACAACTAATGCATTCAAAGGTGATTTCTGGCCGAAAGCACTAAAGGAGACCAGCGAAAAAAGGAACAAGTAGATTTTTTTCATAATACGTTTAGTTTGGAGAAAAATGATTCCCTAATCTAGTTATTTTTGAAGACAGATTAAATGGAATATCGGCAGAAAAGCCAAATCATGAATGATAACCCGATTTTTCAAACACGCGATCAGGTTAATTCTATTTCTGTGGTTTCGGATGTTAAAACCCTCCCATCTGATAAAGTTATGGCTATCTTAAATTTATGCCTTTTACTGTTTTTTGGTGGCACTTGTAAAAATATACCTTCATAAAAAATGGTTTGCGGAATATGATAAAAGTCATTAAATGATTTAAGGTAGTCGGCTAATCCAACCAGATTATTATTATTTCCTTTTGCCTTAAAGTATAAACCAAGATCGGTACCGCTTGGGTGGGCATCATCAAAATCGTAGGCAGAGAATATTTTTATTGATGTAACACTTTCTTTAGGGATATATGTATTCTCCATACAGCTACAGGCATAAGCAGATTGGATTAATCCCCACGAAAACTGCTGTTTTAGCAAGCTTAAGCGATCTGTAACCACCTGAATATTGACACCATAATTAATAGCAGAAATCACACCTGAGCTGGAGATTTTAGGTGTCGGCAGCCCCATATCCAGGTTTCTAAGGGATATACTCTTATGTGTGTAACTGATGGTCTGGGGTGGATCACAATGGCAATTAACACATGAAGCAATAACCTGCGAAAATAGTGCGACAAGGAGCACAATAAATGTTTTTTTTATCATAGGGAAGGTAAACAGGGATTTTAAAGTTTTATAAAAAAAGCTATACATACATTTGTATAGCTTTAATTTCGTATCTAATTTATCTTAATTAAACATTCCTTTCAGCTTATCCATTATCCCGCCTGATTCTGTAGCGCCACCGGCCTGCCCCTGGTTATTACCATTAAACATACCTATCACGTCGCTCACATCGAATTTTCCATCAGCACCACCTGCTAAATTTCCAAGGATATCCCTGATGTTAAAAGAACTATCATTCGGGTCAGCAGTTTTTTGCGTTAACTTACCTAAAATAGCCGGAATAACTGAAGCGGCAAGTCCTTTAGCGGTTTCAGCATTGATACCCAATCCTGCCAGTTTATCGGTAAAGCTGCCTGCTGCTTGTTGTGTAACGGCGGCACCTTCAGCATTACCAGTGTTAAAGATTTCGGCAAGGCCACCGATGTTGCCTGATGAGAGCTGATCTTTCAAACTGTCGAAAATAGAACCCGACGCTGCCTGAATTACTGCCTCATTGTGTTCGTTTGGAATGTCGCTATTATTAACAACACTTTCCTGTACGTTTTCGCGTACCAATTCACTTAAATTTTCTAGCATAATGTTTTAAAATTAATGGATATAAAATAAGTTGTACGGAAACTCACGGAATGTTATCCCTAAGTTACTTTGTTTATAATAAATAATGAAATGTTATTTTTTGAACATTAAAAAGACAGTTTTAACTATTTGCTTTATTACTTTTACAGAAAACAAAGAATTATGTTACCAAAAATAAATTTTACTGAAACAGCTGCCTACAAGTATTTGGCCGATCATTTTATAGATATAAATCAAAAGAGCATTAAAGATCTTTTCGATGGTGATGCTGATCGTTTTAGCAAGTTTTCGGTATTTTTTGAAGATATCTTACTGGATTACAGTAAAAACAGAATTAACGATGAAACCCTGGCTTTATTAATGCAACTGGCCCGTGAGTGTAAGCTGGATGAAGCAATAAAAGCAATGTATGCCGGTGATAAAATTAATGAAACCGAAGACCGTTCTGTATTGCATATCGCCCTGCGTAATTTAAGCAATACGCCAATTCTGGTTGATGGCAAAGACGTGATGCCAGAAGTAAATGCAGTATTGGCCAAAATGGAGAAATTCAGCAACAGCATTATCAGCGGCGAATGGAAAGGTTACACCGGAAAAGCAATTACAGATGTTGTTAATATCGGCATTGGAGGTTCTGATTTAGGCCCGGTAATGGTTACGGAAGCGTTAAAACACTATAAAAATCACCTGAACATCCATTTTGTTTCAAATATTGATGGAACACATATCGCTGAAACACTTTTCGGGTTAAATGCTGAAACCACACTATTTTTAGTTGCATCGAAAACCTTTACCACACAGGAAACCATGACCAATGCACATTCTGCACGCTCGTGGTTTTTAGAAAAAGGAGGTAAAGAAGAAGATATTGCCAAGCATTTTGCCGCACTTTCTACCAACGCAAAGGATGTAGCAGCATTTGGTATCGATACAGCGAACATGTTTGAGTTTTGGGATTGGGTTGGCGGTCGTTACTCTTTGTGGAGTGCAATTGGCTTATCTATTTCATTAAGTATCGGTTTTGATAATTTTAAACAATTACTTGCCGGAGCCCATGCTACGGATAATCACTTTAAAACAGCAGAATTTGAAAATAATTTACCTGTTATTTTAGGCTTGTTGGGTGTTTGGTATATTAACTTCTATAATGCGGAAACGCAGGTTATTTTACCTTACGACCAATACATGCATCGTTTTGCTGCTTATTTCCAGCAGGGTGATATGGAAAGTAATGGTAAACATGTTGACAGAAACGGAAATGAGGTTGATTACGAAACCGGGCCAATTATCTGGGGTGAGCCTGGAACAAATGGACAACATGCTTTTTATCAGCTCATTCACCAGGGAACAAGAATTATTCCTGCCGATTTTATTGCGCCTGCACAAAGCTTAAATCCGCTTGGCGAACACCATCCGATTCTATTATCTAACTTCTTTGCACAAACTGAGGCTTTAATGAACGGCAAAACAGAAGAAGAGGTTTCTTCAGAGTTACAAAAAGAAGGCAAATCGGCAGATGCAATAGCGAAACTTACACCCTTTAAAGTTTTTGAAGGCAACCGACCTACAAATTCAATTTTATTGAAAAAAGTAACACCATATACCTTAGGTAGCCTGGTAGCGATGTATGAGCATAAAATATTTGTTCAGGGTGTAATCTGGAACATTTTTAGTTTCGACCAGTGGGGTGTAGAATTAGGTAAGCAACTTGCCAAGAAGATTCTTCCTGAATTAGCGGGCGATGGAAAGGTTTCCAGTCACGATAGTTCTACCAATGGATTGATTAACCAGTATAAGGCCTGGAGATAACTTAAAATAATAAAAAAAGCGAGTCTAATACTCGCTTTTTTTATTTGAAATATATACTTTAGCATTATCCCCTAGCTGTTTAATTACAGCAAAGCAATTAACTTATTATTAAATAGAATCCGGTATTAATTACTGATTTTAAACCAAACAAATTATCTAATGAAAAAAAGAATTCTTTTTGCTCTGGCCATATCAGGTCTGTGCTTAAGTGCATCTGCCCAAAAAGTGCAGTTTACAGAGTACGATCTCGACAATGGTCTTCATGTTATCCTGCACCAGGATAAAACAGCTCCGGTAGTTGCCGTTTCGGTAATGTACCATGTTGGTTCTAAAGACGAAGACACCACCCGCACAGGATTTGCCCACTTTTTTGAGCACCTGCTTTTTGAAGGTTCAAAAAACATTAAGAAGGGTGAATTTATGAAGCTTGTAAGTAGTAATGGCGGACAAAACAATGCCAATACTTCACAAGACCGTACGTTTTATTATGAAGTTTTCCCTTCAAACCAGCTTGAACTGGGGCTGTGGTTAGAGAGTGAGCGCATGTTGCAGCCGGTTATTAACGAGAGTGGTGTAAAAACACAAAATGAAGTGGTTAAAGAAGAAAAACGCCTTCGTGTTGATAACTCACCATATGGTAAATTTACTGAGAAAATCTTTTCACACCTGTTTGCGGGTCATCCTTACAGATGGCAACCTATTGGCTCAATGGCACACTTAGATGCTGCTAGGTTAGATGAGTTTATCGCCTTTAATAAAAAATATTATATCCCTAACAATGCTGTTTTAACCATTGCAGGTGATCTGGATATCGAAAAAACGAAAACACTCGTTAAACAGTATTTTGCTGAAGTTCCTAAAGGCGCCCCTATCGTTCGTAAAGAATACAAATTGCCTGAAATAACAAAAGAAATCATCGACACGGCTTATGATGCGAACATCCAGATTCCGGCTATTTTTGCAGCATACCGCGTTCCGGGCATGAAAAGCAGGGAGAGTAAAGTTTTAGGTATGATCAGCTCAATTTTATCGGGCGGCGGTAGTTCGAGGTTAAGCACCAAAATGGTTGATGAAAAGAAAACAGCCTTACAGGTTGCCGCTTTTAACTATTCGCTGGAAGATTATGGCGCTTATATAACCCTGGCACTTCCGAACAGAAATACTCCACTAAACGATTTATTAAAAGATATTGATGAAGAAGTTTTGCGTTTACAAACAGATTTAATCAGCGAAAGCGATTATAAAAAACTGCAAAACCAATTTGAAAACAGCTATGTAAGTACAAACAGCAGGATGCTTGGTATTGCTGAGAATTTAGCCAACGGTTATACCTTTCATAATAAGGATACAAATGACATTAACGAAGAGTTAACCGTGATTAAATCGATTACCCGTGAGGAAATCAGAGATGTTGCTAAAAAATACCTGAACAAAAACCAAAGGGTTGTTTTGTATTACTTACCAAAAAAATAAGCGCTTTTCATTTTACAATATTTTAAAGACATGAAAAAATTATTCATAATAGCTGCAGTTTCCTTACTGGCTCAAGGTATTTCAGCACAAACTATAGATCGTAGCCACAAGCCAAAACCGGGGCCTGCTCCAGTAATTACCATTGGCGATCCGGTTATTTACAAACTTTCAAACGGCATTACTGTACTGGTTGTAGAAAACCATAAACTTCCAAAAGTATCGGCAAGTTACAGCATTGATGCAGGGCCTATTACCGAGGGCGCCAAAGCAGGTGTGGTGAATTTAATGGGAAGTATGTTAAACGAAGGCACAACAACCAAAACTAAGGCACAATTTGATGAAGCTGTAGATCAGCTGGGTGCAAATGTTAGTGCCGGTGCTTATGGCGGTTCGGTATCTGCTCTAACGCGTTATTTCAGTCAGGCTTTTGCTTTAATGGCCGAAAGTATCCGCCAGCCAGCCTTTCCTGCTGCTTCTTTCGAAAAGCTTAAATCGCAAACCATTACCGGTTTAAAATCGAATGAAAAAAGTGCAAAAGCCATATCTGCCCGTGTAGTTAATGCATTATCGTACGGCAAAGACCATCCAAGCGGTGAGTTTTCTACCGAGGCTTCGATTAATGAACTTACACTGGATGATGTTAAGGCAGCCTATAAAAAATATGTAACACCATCAAGAGGTTACTTAACCTTTGTTGGTGATATTAAACCAGAAGCTGCAAAGGCACTTGCAGAAAAAGCCTTCGGCGACTGGAAAGGAAGTGTATTAACTTTACCTGTATTAACCAAGGTTAGCAATCCTGCTAAAACGGAAGTAGATGTAGTTAACGTAGGTAATGCTGTTCAATCGGAAATTACCGTTACCAACCTTATCGATTTACCACTAAGCAGCCCTGATTACTTCGCGGTATTATTGGCAAACCAGATTTTAGGTGGTGGTGCAGAATCGAGGTTATTCATGAACTTACGTGAGAAACATGGCTTCACCTATGGTGCTTATGCAAGTACAGGTTCAGGACGTTTCCAATCTAAATTTTCGGCAACAGCTGCTGTTAGAAATGAGAAAGTAGACAGCGCCGTCGTAGAGTTTTTGAGGGAAATAAACATTATCCGCACCGTTAAGGTTTCGGCAGAGGAATTACAAAATGCCAAAAATCTTTATAACGGATCGTTTGCATTAGGCTTGGAAAACCCTGCGCGTACAGCTGGTTTTGCCAGTAGCATTTTAATTAACAATCTACCAAAGGATTTCTACCGTACTTACCTTCAGAAATTAAATGCAGTAACAACTGATGATATTTTACGTGTTGCTAAAAAATATTTCAACCACGACAATACCCGTGTTGTAGTCGTTGGTAAAACCGAGGCTTTTATTCCAGGTTTAACCAAATCAGGTTTCACGGTAAAACAGTTTGATAATTATGCAAATCCTGTGGCAGCGCAGTAATTAAATAATCCTCACTGAGGAATATTTTAAACCGCTTCATATTTATTTATGAAGCGGTTTTTTTTGTGATCTTTTTTCTGGTGGTTAAGCAACCCAAACGCTTTAGCTGCCGTAATGACTATGATTTCAAAAGAAACCAGCTTTGTCCAGCCAGAACGAACTGATCAGAACAGTAAAACGGAGGAATGGGAATAGCTGAAACTAACAAAGATCATTATCATGAATAAGCTGAAACAAATCATCTGTTTGCTGGCATTTACAGCAATTTTCTCCAATCCATTTTCCTTACATGCGCAAAATTATGTTGCCAGTGATGTAAAGGCCAACCTGTTTTCATCTACGCCAGTTGAAGACATTAAAGCCCAGAGCAATAAAACCAATGCGGTAATTATTTCCAAAACAGGCGAAGTCGCCTTTCAGTTGCCCATAAAAAGTTTCGAATTCGAAAAGAAACTGATGCAGGAACATTTTAACGAAAACTACATGGAGAGCGACAAATATCCTACTGCAACATTTAAAGGCACACTGGAAAACAATATTAACTGGGCGAAAGATGGTGAATATACTGTCAACGCAAAAGGAACACTAACGGTTCACGGTGTGAGTAAAGCACGAACCATTCCTGGTAAAATCACCATCAAAAATGGTTTGGTTTCAATTTATACCAGCTTTGATGTTGCCTGTACTGATCACAATATCGAAATACCAACACTAGTATTTGCAAAAATTGCCAAAGTGATCAATGTGAAAATCAGTGGAAACCTAAACCCTAAAAACTAAACATATGATAAAAATAACTACCCTGTTTACACTAGCTGTTATGATAACTGGCAGCTTACATGCGCAATCATCGGCAGATTCTTTAATGAAATCGATGACAGATACAGCAAAAATCCATTCGGTAACGCCAACCTTTAAGTCAACACATATTGTGCTGTCTCAATCTACCGAAACGGAGAAAAAACATGACCTGGATTTAAGAATAAGACATCACTTTGGTGATATTGGTGGTGAATTTGGTGGCGCACACACCTTGTACGGATTAGATGTTGCGACTGATTTATTCATCGGGTTCGATTATGGAATTACCGATAAATTAACCGTAAGTATTGGCCGGAGTAAGCATGATGAATTATTTAACGGCTATTTAAAATATAAGCTGATAGAGCAAGGTGGCGGCAAAAATGGTAATATCCCATTAAATATAACTGTATTGGGCCAAATGGGCTGGATTACCAGAGCTCCTTTTACCACAACAGAATTTGCAGATTATGCCAACCGCTTCAGTTACTTTTTGCAACCTATCTTTTCGAGGAGATTTTCGCAAAGGCTATCACTTCAGGTAGCACCTTCGGTACTATTCAGGAAAAATGTTACTGACCTCCGCGATCCTGAAAATTTATTCAGTATTGGTTTTGCAGGACGATTTAAATTAACCAAACGCTTATCGTTTATTGCTGATTACACGTTAATTAATGGCCTAAACCGACCTACAGATTTATCTCCTCAATATTACAATCCGCTTGGTGTAGGCCTCGAAATAGAAACCGGCGGACACGTTTTCTCTCTTAATTTCATGAATTCCGAATACATCTCAGAAAACAGCTTCATAGCCAATACACATAAATCATGGAAACATGGGGGTGTTCGTTTTGGATTCACCATTTCAAGAAACTTCACACTTTTTAAATCAAAAAATAAAGATATCCAATCTAAAATTTACTAAAACTAAAAACTATGGAACGTAACGATTTTATAAAGTCATTAGGACTAGGGATTGCATTAGTATGCACAGGTTCATGCCTTTCTGGCTGCGGAAGTAAAGGCAGCGACCCACAACCCAATAACCCAGGTGGTGGCGGCCCCACACCGGGTACAACGGCCAGTGTTGACTTAAACAGCCAGCTATTAACTGTTGGCTCATCATTAACGGTGAACGGCATTTTATTCATCCGTACAGCTACAGGCAATGCAGCAAGCTCTTTTGCAGCCACGCAGGCAGCCTGCCCGCATCAGGGTGGTGCGCTGAACTGGATTCAGGCCAGCAATTACATTCAATGTTCTTTGCATGCTTCAAGATATACGGCCGCAGGCGCCATCTTAGCTCAACCAAATGATGGTGGTTCAACATCGGCATTAAGAGTTTACACGCCTAATGTTTCGGGCAGCACACTTTCAGTTACTGTATAATTTAGTATTTTGTTGATTTAGGGTTAGGCGGCACCAGGTTTTGGTGCCGCTTTTTTAATGGCTTTATTTAGTTATCTTTATATAGTTTGTTTGGAAAAATCAATTTAGTTTATGGAAATACTAAATCTTAAACATCATTAAGTTGTTATACATTCAAAAACACACAAATGAAAAATTTAAAATTATTGGGTATTTTGTTTTTCACGACAATTGCTCAAACATTCGCACAAACAGATAAAGCCACTACAGCTAAAATAGTTGCCGATAAAAATTACGTTTTCTCCGCTAATACAGCAATTCCAATGGCTAATCAGGAGGTTAGCCAGGTTTTGAGAAATATGCCAGGTTCACAAGGTGGCGGAATGATCAACCTTTCAGGTTCACAATACGACCTTCGAGTTACAGCTGATAGTGTAGTTGCTTATTTGCCCTATTATGGCAGATCCTTTTCTGCACCGTACAACCCTTCAGAAGGTGGTATAAAATTTAAATCGAAAGATTTTTCTTATACTGAATCGAAAAATAAAAAAGGGACATATACCATAAATATCCGAACCAAAGATCTAAAAACAGAGAACTATCAGCTGGTTTTAAACATATCTGAAAATGGCTATTCAACATTAATGGTGAACAGCAATAATAAACAGCCGATAAACTTTAATGGCGTTTTAGCAGAAGCAAAACAAAAATAGGCTTCAAATTAAGATTTAAGAATAACGTAGGATATTGCTTAAAACAATGTCCTATATTATTTTTTTAAAACTTTTATCTCGTAGATGTAAGGCCATTTCTTGCCTGCAACAAAAAGTCTCTTTCCTACTTTATCATAAGCGATTCCGTTCAGCACATTATTACTTTTATCCCAATCGGTTTTATAATAATCGGCTGGCAGTAAACCCGACAAATCAATTTTTCCTTCTATAGCACCGGTTTCGGAATTGATGATGATGATATTGTTAGTTGTATAAACATTTGCATAAATCTTACCATCAATGTATTCCAGTTCATTGATATTATCTCGAGAAGCCTTGTCATCAAAAACATCTATTGAGCCAATTGTCTGGTAAGTGTTTTTATCGAGAAAATAAATGGTATTCGAGCCATCTGAAGCATATATTTTCTGGCCATCGAAAGTCATTCCCCAGCCATCTCTCGGATATGGCAGCTTTTTAAGCAGTTTGAAACTATCCTTATCGAAAACCAGCGCTGTTTTTTCCTGCCAGGTTAGTTGCAAAATCTTATTATCCACTACTGTTATCCCTTCACCAAAATAAGCAGTATCGAGCTTTGCCCTTTGCAGCACTTTACCGGTTTGAATATTAACTTTGCGCAAATCGGACTTTCCTTTTTCACCAGTGCCTTCATAGAAAAAACCATCATGATATTCCAAACCCTCTACATAAGCAGTCGTATCATGAGGCAATTTTGCAATCACCTTGTAGGTATATAAGTCTGGCGATTTAGATGCCAAAAAAATAACATTTGCTGTGATATCATTTGACATATCACCATTATAAACCTTTGCTGTTAACAGATGGTTGCCAAGTTTAAGGCCCTGCGTTTTAATCTTAACGCCTAGCGTATCTTTAGCCAGCATCACTTTGGCCGAATCAAGTAAATAAACTACTGAATCGATTTTTTCCCCTTTTGCGAAATCAATTTTAACCTCAATTTCTTTACCTAAAGCAATTCCTGCACCAGCAGATGGAGCAATGAAGGTACTGTAGGCTGCTGAGGGGTCATCTTTACATGAGCTGGCAAAATTGATGGCAACAGCAATAAAAAACAGAATTTTATAATGATTGATCTTCAGGCCAAAAAGCATCTTCAATGTGGTTTAAAGTGTAAGTATTATCTTTATTAAATGTTATTGCAATAATATCAAAACGGATATCGTGCTGGTGATTCATTAGTTCAATATATTTCAACGAAGCCATATCCATTTGTTTCTGCTTCGCTTTTTGTACAAATTCTTCAGGCTGGCCAAAAGCGACTGATGTTCGAGCTTTTACCTCCACGAAAACCATGATGCTTTTTTTATAGGCAATCAGGTCAATCTCAGACTTTCCGTAAACCCAGTTTTCATCAAGAATTTCATATCCTTTTTCTTCGAGGTATGCTTTTGCAACCCTTTCCCCTTCTCTCCCCAAATCATTGTGGCTTGCCATTTTTTTAAGGATTGAATTAATGAATGACTGAATATACCATCTTAATTTTAAATCTGGCAAACGAATTCGAATGCCTGGTGTATTTATTTAACAATAACAGAACCTAAGAATTTTGAAATTTCTCTTTCTACACCTTTAATTACGCCATAACGTTGCATCAGGATCATCTGGTTATCACTATCCTTTTCTTCTTTTATTTCCTTGAGCAGATTAGTTAGAATACGATCGACTTTACGTTTTTTTAAATGAAATATGCCGCCTAAGATGGTTGCTTTTAAATTCATGCTTTCATCTTTAACGTAAATCAGGTGTTTATTCAGCCAGTTTTCGCTCAAAGCATATTCTGAGGTTGATAAGGTAATGGCTAAATCAGCAATATCGCGGTCTTCGTGTTTAATAAAGTGATTTGCCGTTGGCAATCGGCCGTTATCAATTTCCGATTTATAATAATCGATGATTCTTTTACACAAGGGATTTTCAAACTCCACATCAGCAAGGTTCTGCATAACAAAAGAGCCAATAACCATATCATCTATGTTATCCCAGTTTACAAATTCATGCCCGTAAGCCAATAATAACCTGACAATTTCCTTTTCCTGGTGCTCATCATTTTCTGTTTTCTGTGCAGAAGGTGTCGCTGTATCATCCCATAAATCATCAGGAGGACCAAGCGGCTCAGGCGGGCCAGAGAAATAAGGGTTTGCAGCACTATTATTTGGCCGCTGATTGCTTTCAAAAGCTTTTTTGCTCTTCGCCGAACGCATCTTATTCAGTTCGGTAAGGAGAATTCTTTCTTCAATTTCGAGAATACTACTGCTTTCGCGAATAAAGACCGAAGCTTTAATCGGGTCGGGAATTTTGGCAATACTTTCTACAATATCGCGGATAATTCCGGCTCTTTTTATTGGGTCGTTGCCTGCTTCTTTAAGCAATACATTGGCTTTGTAGAGAATAAAATCCTTACGATTCTCTTCAACATAGGTTTTAAAAGCGCCTGCACCAACATGGTGCATGTAAGAATCAGGATCGTGCCCATCTGGGAAAGAAACGATTTTAACATTCAGCCCCTCCTCGAGAATCATATCCAAACCACGAAGGGAAGCTTTTATCCCCGCAGCATCACCATCAAAAAGAATAGTTATATTTTGCGTAAAGCGCCCAATAAGTTTAATCTGTTCTACGGTTAATGAAGTACCCGAAGAAGCCACCACATTTTCAATTCCGGCCTGGTGAACGGATAAAACATCTGCATAGCCTTCGGCCAGGTAACAGTTATCTAAATCGCGTATAGCCTTTTTTGCATGAAACAAACCATAAAGCACATTCGATTTATGGTAAATATCGCTTTCGGGTGAGTTTACATACTTGGGTACGTTTTTATCAGTTTTGAGCGTACGGCCACCAAAACCAATAATCCTACCGGTAAAGTTATGAATAGGAAACATTACACGACCGCGGAAACGATCGTATATTTTTCCGTTATCATTTTTTATCGATAAACCTGTTTGCTCCAGAAATTCAAGCTTATGCCCGGCATGAATGGAACTTTGCGTCATTGCATCCCAAACATCAGGGGAATAACCCACCTCAAATTTCTTTAAAATATCTTCCCTGAAGCCACGCTCTTTGAAGTAACTGAGACCAATGCCACGGCCTTCATCGGTTTCCCATAATTGCTTAACAAAAAAAGCTGAAGCAAACTGAGAAACTACATATAAACTTTCTTTAGCATTTTGTGCCTCGGTATCCTGAGGAGAGAGTTCGGTTTCCTCAACCTCAATATTATATTTATTTGCTAAAAATTTAAGTGCTTCAGGATAACTGTACTTTTCATGATCCATTATGAAACGGACAGAATCGCCACCCTTGCCACAACCAAAGCATTTATAAATCCCTTTGGTTACCGATACGTGAAAAGAAGGTGTCTTTTCGCCATGAAAAGGACAATTGCCAATTAAACTGGTTCCGCGTTTTTTTAAGTGCACAAAATCCCCTACTACCTCCTCAATGCGGGCGGTATCCATTATCTTATCTATAGTTTCGCGGTTTATCATATTTACTATTGTCCGTTCTTGCGAGGAGGCAAAACGAAGCAATCTTTTTTGTATTTGTTATTTATTTACTGTTATATAGAAAAGACTGCGTCACACCTCAAAACAACTCTTTTCTTCAACTCGCAATTACGAATGGGCTGATTAACTACAAAGATAACAGAGAAAAAATGCAAAGCACACAACGAAAATTTCTTTGTGTGCTTTGAGAACTTGGTGATTTGAAAATCTATTTTACCAATGGCAGCAACTGGTCGGCCACAAGCTTATTACCTGTTTCGTTCAAGTGTACCCTATCGACGGTTAAAATTCCTTTTTCCTTGTCTTCAGGGTTGTTTTTTGCCTCGTAATCGGCAAATACCTTTCTTAAATCGCAAACCGGTAAATTATTTTTAGCGGCCAGCTGGCGGATACCTTCGGCATATTTATTTAAATCAGCATCGAGTTCATTTGTACCGTCTTTTTTCTCGCCAACAACTGATGGTGTTACCAAAACAACCTTACTCCCTGCACCCTGAATTTTGTTAATTAATGCCTGATAAAACTTCAGGTATTTATCGTAATCGGTACCGGTGTGCGATGATTGTTTGTGCCACACATCATTTATACCAACATATATTACAACCAGGTCAGGTTTTTTATTCAACACATCATCTTCCAGGCGGAGGTATAAATCATACACTTTGTTACCACCAATACCAGCACCCATAACCGTATATTTGGTTGAATCGAGCGCTTTTTTAATTAGGGTAACATAGCCGTTGGCGGATACACCTTGTTGTGTAATTGAATCGCCAAAAAAGATAATCCGTTTCGGTTTAAAGGTCATTGATGTTAAAAATAGTATGCAAACTGAAAAGAATAAGGTGATTTTTAATGTGGTTCTCATCGTATTATTTTTTTATGGTTTTTTTAAAATCTAAATCCTGGAAGTCAAAACTAAAATCGGTTAAGGGCGAAATGGCACTCATTTTAAAGCCATCGGCCGAAGCATTGTTATCAAGTGTAAAGTTTACAAAAGCATCGGCATCCAAACTTCTGTCGTACCATTTAACTATAAACGTATTGCCTTTGTAAAAGGTCATATCTCCTTTAAGTTTTGGTGCATTTTTAGCCTGAAAGTGCATTTTCCCGTTAACTTCGCTTATGGTAACATCGCCAAACCAGGCATCGTTAAAAGTTCCGAAGTAATTTTTTTGTTCGGGTTTTACCGTTGAAGCCTTTTGTTGGGCTTCAATATCGGCCCATACTTTTGACACCATTTCAGCGGCTTGTTTTTCATTTTTCAGCCTGCTATCATTATATGTTTTAATTCTGTCTTGCCCTTTAATGCCGAGGTAGCCATCTTTAATTGAATTGGTTATGGCATTAAATGCAGCGCCCGATTGCTGATTTGTCAATACAATTATCCCTAGCTTTAAATCGGGCAAAATGGTAACCTGAGTAACAATACCGGATAAGCCACCAGTATGTGTAGCCTGGAAGTTACCGTTTACATTGCTTAAAAACCAGCCTAAACCATAGCTGCTAAAACTTGCAGGATTGCCACCGGCGATAATGGTTTGTGGTGTCCACAGTTCTCTGTGCACCGCCGGACTGAATAATTTATTTTCCAGGTTCTCTCCAAACTTACCACCGTTAATCATTGCAGTAACCCATTTACTCATGTCGGTAACGCTCGAATAAATCCCGCCCGCGGCATTTGCCACTTCGCCAAAACTTAAACCTACAGGAAGCAACTTTCCTTCATAAGGTGCATGGCCATCAATAACATTCGATTTATCTTTAAGCCTGTACCATGAAGCAGCGGTTTTTGTCATTCCAAGTGGTTTGAAAAACCGGGTTTCGATAAAGTCTTCGTAAGGGATTCCCGAAACCCTGGCCACTACATCACCTGCGACAATATACATCAGGTTATCGTAATCGTATTTGGTACGGAAAGATGATACAGGTTTTAAGTAGCGCAGATTATGGATAAGCTGTTTTTTATCCACTGTTGATGAATCCGGCCAGATCATTAAATCGCCCGCTCCCAATCCTAAGCCACTTCTATGGGTTAATAAATCACGGATAGTAAATTCTGAGGTTACGTATGCATCGTACATCTTAAACTCAGGAATAACATCGGTCACTTTAGTATCCCAGGTTATCTTCTTTTCATCAACCAGCATACCTAAAGCAGCCGCAGTGAATGCTTTGGTATTAGAGGCTACACCGAATAGGGTGTTTTCATCAACTTTTTTATTGGTTTTTATCGAACGGACACCGTAACCTTTAAGATGTACAATTTTACCATCCTTAATTACCGAAACCGCAATTCCCGGTACATTAAAAGTGCTGAGCGTTTTCTCTACTACGCTATCAATTTGCTTAGAAGTTAAAACCTGCGCTTGAGCTGTAGCAACAGCAAGCGCTATTATAAGAAGTAAAGATTTAAATTTGGGCGAAAAGGTGAACTGCATTTTATTGGCTGTTTTTAAAGGTTAAAGATAGTAAATCTTTTTTTCCGGCAGCCCTTACTATTTACCCTTTTCCAGCTTGTAATCTTTGTGAAGAATTAAGAAACTTGCCCGTTCTTCCTTTTTAAAGGGATAATCCCAGTTACCCTGATAGGTAATTTTTGTAGGTAGTTTATCATCACCAAAGTAGCCCATTTCAATATTCATCTGAACATCAAAATCGAAAAGCATATTGCTGTATTTCATATCTACATAACGCCCAAGAATATTGAAATTCCTTTTATCAAAAATGGTTACCAAATCCTTAATCATTAAGCCGTCTTTGGTCCAGCTGCTTAAATCGGGTTTAACGGAAACCTTGAAACGATAAACCGGAATGGAATCGAGATAGGTGCCGCTGGTAAAAGCATAATCATAATATTGGCGCATATTAGCCGAAAATATTTCGGTTTTACTACCAATAAAAGGCACTTTAACCGGCCGGCCCGGATTAAATATTAAGGTTTTGAGTTTGTTCTTGTAGCTTTCGTTCGAACCACCTTTGCCATCGCCTGATGGTGCGTTGGCAACGAAATCTGTATTATAGGCATTCATAAAAATGTAATCGAACATTTCGACCGTATATAGCTGATATTTGCCGTTTTTCTTGTACATTTTTCCTTCGTCCTCTTTAACAAGGTATTCCATTTTATATGGGCCACTGTTATTATGTTTTATTTTGCGGTAAATTCTGCCATCAACCTTGTTCTTTTTGTCATAGCTGTAAATCCTGTTTTCAGCAATAAAACTATAACGTTTCATATCGCGGAATGCCTGATAAAAACTTGTATCGTTCATTACCGCTTTGATAAAGGTTTCAACATTTAAACGTTCGGCCTTAATATTAACAGTAGAATCTAAAGTAATTGTTTTAACTGTATCCGGATTAAACCTGTCGATAACCTGACTAAATCCTTTAAAATAGAATAATGATAAGGTTATTAAAAGAAGTATTTTTTTCATGCAACTCTTTGTAGTCAAAAATGATGCCTTTTTAGGAGGGTAGAATGGAAGATGTGAAATGGATGATGTGTTTGTATGTATAAAGAAATTGATAACTTCTCTCCGCCCATCCATCAAACATCTTACTTCTTACATTTTACATTTTTTTAATTACCCAGCTGTTTAACAGCGATGTAAGCCATTAAACCGGTCGATAATTTAAGGGCATCTTCATCGATATCAAATCTCGGGGTATGTACTGAATAGCTGGTATCCTTTGCAGCATTCCCTGTTCCTAAACGATAAAAACAAGCATCTGTTACCTGTGAGTAGAAAGAAAAATCTTCGGCAGCCATCCAGATATCTAAATCGACAACATTTTCCTTACCTAAGAAGTCCTCAGCAAAACCTCTGGCATTGGCTGTTAGCTTTTCCTCATTAATTAAGAAAGGATAACCGCGGTGAATATCAAAATCGCAGCTTCCGCCCATGCTCTCGGCAATACCTTCAGCCATTTTCTTCATGCGCTTATGCGCCTCATCTCTCCAGTCTTCATCTAAAGTTCTGAAGGTTCCTTCAATCTTAACTTCGTTAGGAATAATATTGGTTGCGCCATTGGCGATTACTTTTCCAAATGATAAAACAGAGGGTAAACGCGGATCGGCATTACGGCTAACGATTTGTTGTAGTGCGATAATCATATGCGAAGCGATTAAAACCGGATCGATATTTTGATGTGGCTGTGCGCCATGGCCGCCTTTTCCGGTTACGGTTACATAAAGTTCATCTGTCGAAGCCATGTAAATCCCCGAACGAAAACCTACTTTACCGGCATCAATTAATGGCATTACATGCTGACCCACAATTGACTGCGGCTTAGGATTTTCAAGCACACCCTCTTTAATCATAATGCTTGCTCCGCCCGGAAGTAATTCTTCTGCTGGCTGGAAAATCAGTTTAATGGTACCACCAAACTCATCTTTCAGCTGGTTAAGAATAAAGGCCGTACCTAAAAGCGATGAAGTATGTACATCATGACCACAGGCATGCATTACGCCTTGATTTTTTGAACGATAGGGTTTATCGTTTGCTTCATGAATTGGCAACGCATCCATATCAGCCCTTAAGGCAATTACATTGTCGGATGGTAAGTTTCCTTTTATTAATCCAACAACACCTGTATTGGCACAATCGGTATATTCTATTCCCCATTTTGTAAGCTTATCCTTAATGTACAATGAGGTTTCAAATTCTTTAAACGATAATTCTGGATTAGCGTGTATATGACGACGGTACCCTACAACATCGTTAAAAATATTTTCGGCCAGTTCTTTAATTTTATTCTTGATCATCTGTAGTTTCTAAAGTTGGTGCATTGATTTTTTCCCTGAAGATAAACAACGTTGGAAAAGTTGCTCTTAGTTCGCTCATTAAACGCTGGGCTTCCAATCGTGTTCTGAAATCGCCAACGCGTAAATAATAATTTGGTTCCTTATAAACGATATAAGTGTTTATTTTAGGATAACTGCTTTTAAAACGAGCCTGCTGGTTAAACATTTCACGCCGGTCGGAACCATAAAAAACCTGCACGCGGTAACCATAATCGGAAACAACGGGTTTATTTGGTTTTAGCGTAACATCTCCTCCGGTTCTGTAAACCTCAATCCGTTTCGCGATTAAACTATCTATTAAAGGATCTTTTATAACTGTTACCTCTCCTTTTTGGGCAAAAGAAACAGTGCAGGTAAACAGAAATAAGATTATTATGTAAAATATTTTCATGATGTTATGACATCGCTAGCGGTAAAAATGTTTTTAAACAAGAATGCCGGACTTTCTGCAAAATTCGGCATTCTTTATGGGTTGTGCAAATTATTGCCTTTATGCATTCATTAAAAGATTTTTTACAAAAAAAACGAGCAATAGTTAAGACTTATTCACTCATCAGACCATACAATAAAAAACTGTCGACACAAAAAGCCGATCCATCGATATTTTAAAATCCACAGCATTAAGGAGATTAAATTTATCGCCAATTATGATAAAAAAGATACTTATTGTCCTGCTAGTTGCTTTCGTTACTATTCATACTTCTCATGCTCAGCAAAAACTTCTAAGTAAAGTAACCGTTAACGGATTTTATACAACAACCCTGGATGCCGTTTTAGATTCGCTGGTGAAGAAGCATCAGCTAAAAATTGTTTTCGACAGGGAGCTGGCCGAACACAAATTAATTTCAGAAAGGTTTGATGATACCCCACTAAACCTTGCGCTAAAGATATTGTGTAAATCTGCAGAGCTGCATTACTGGGTAGAACCCGATGGAACCATATACGTGGTAAGAACACCTGAAGAAGTACGTGCCTTGCAAAGGGCTCAGCGGATAGCCCAATCGACAAACAATCAAAGCATCAGGATGATTACTGAGGAAAGAACGGATACGATAAGAAAAGGAGGTGGAAAAATTACAGCTCAGCACTTTAAACTAAGCGGAAAAGTAATCGATCAGCTGAGTGGCGAATCATTACCCGGTGCAGTTGTAAGTATTGAAAATACTGCATTAAGAGCAACCACTAATGCTGACGGTTTTTTCACTTTGATAGATGTGCCTGCCGATACCTGCGTACTTTCCACGTCGTATGTTGGTTATCTTTCTGACAGGCTTGCCTTAAATGCGGTTAAGCCAAACCAGGTATTATCTATTGCTTTAAGTGTTGCCAGAAATAACCTGGAGGAAGTAAGTATTAAAGGTAAAAAGAATGATGGTATAATGAGTACTGATAAGCGCAAGGTTAGTGTCCTTCAGATTTCTCCGGCCAAATTAGCAGAACTACCCAACCTTGGCGAAAAAGATATCTTACGTTCTTTCCAGCTTATGCCAGGTGTAAGTGCAAGTAATGAATCGTCATCAGGAGCATATGTACGTGGTGGAACGCCCGACCAGAACCTGGTATTATTTGATGGTTTCACCGTTTATCAGGTCGATCATTTATATGGATTTTTCAGTGCTTTCAACAGCAATGCGGTAAAAGACGTACAATTATTTAAAGGCGGGTTTTCTGCCAAATATGGCGGACGTTTATCAAGTGTTACGGAAATAATAGGAAAAGAGGGAACAAAGAAAGACTGGAATGTTGGTGGCGACATCAGTTTATTATCAGCCAATGTTTACCTGGAAACACCTGTAAAAAAGAATGGTTCCTTTTTGCTTGCGCTCAGAAAATCATACCAGGGCCCTTTATACAATAAGATTTTTAGTCAGTTCAATAAAACGAGTACGGTTACTGCCGGGCCGGGAGGCGGCGGTGGCTTTGGTGGTGGCGGACAGGCTTCGACTACACCGACCTCATATTTTTATGATTTGAATGCGAAATATACACTCAATTTAGGGAAGAAGGATTTGCTGGCCTGGAGTATTTATCAGGGTGATGATGACCTAGATAACAGCCGGACCATAAGCATCCCTTCATTTTTAACCACAAGCAGTTCAGCAATCAGTCCATCTATTACCGATAAAACAACCTACGGCAACCTGGGTTCGAGCATGAAGTGGTCGAGGAGATGGAACGATGAAGTTTATTCAAATACATTGGTAAGTTATTCCAGCTACCACAGCGACAGAGACAGAACCAATACCGTTGGGGTTACCAATACCGATGGTACAGAAACATCAGTAAGTACCGGAACGATAGAACGGAACCGATTAAAGGACTGGAGTATAAAATCAGACTGGGAGTATCAGGTTAGTAATAAGGTTAAGTTTTTATTTGGTGGTTATGGTTCGGCGCAAAATGTAATTTATAAATACAGCCAGAACGACACCAGTACTTTAATCGACCAATCGAAAGATGCTAAAACACTTGCCGTATACGCTGAAGGAGAATTTAGTCCCTGGGAAAAACTACAGTTCAAAGGAGGTGTAAGGGAAACTTATTATTCGCCAACCGGAAAAACATATTTCGAGCCTAGGTTTTCCGGTACTTATACCTTAACCGACAGATTTACACTAAAAGCTGCAACGGGTAAATTCTATCAGTTTATTAACCGTGTTGTACGAGAAGACATCTTATCGGGAAGCCGGGATTTTTGGGTTCTTGCCAATGGAAGCAGTATTCCGGTTGGTAGTGCAAATCATTACATTGCGGGTTTCAGTTATGAAACAGATAAATACCTTTTCGATGTAGAAGGTTATTATAAAACCCTTAATGGTTTAACTGAATATTCGCAACGATTATCGGGTAACAGGATGTCGTCAACATTGGAAGAACACTTTTATAACGGGCACGGCTATACTTCGGGGGTTGAGTTTCTGGCACAAAAGAAAGCCGGTAAATATACTGGTTGGCTGAGTTATACAATGGCAATTGCCCGCAACCAGTTTGACGATTATGGTGTAAATTATTATTCAGCAAACCAAGATGCTAGAAATGAATTTAAATCGGTTAACATGTACAAATTAGGAAACTGGACTTTCTCTGCGACATGGATTTTCGCCACCGGCAAGCCTTATACTGCTCCTATTGCGAGTTATACTATCGATAATGCCAGCGGAAACAGTAAAACCTATTTAACCATTAGTGGTAAAAACACGGAAAGAATGCCCGCCTACCATCGATTAGACCTTGCTGCCACACTCGATTTAATTAAGATTGATAACAGGAAAACAGGAAGCATTAGTTTTTCACTGTTTAATGTTTATAACCGAACCAACGTTTGGTATAAAGAATATACAATCTATAACAACCAGGTAATTACAACGAATGTAAATTATCTGGGTTTTACACCGAACATTACGCTAAGCTTAAAATGGAAATAAAAAATTTACTCAAAAAAACCTGCATCATACTCTTAACCGCAATAGGTTACCTTGCCTGTAAAAAAGATGGCGGAGATAGCTCTATTGCTGATAGACCGGTAATTGAATCATACCTCACGAACGGTAAGGTGGTTACCTTAAAAGTATATCAGCAAAAAGGTTTATTAGATACGACAAGCTATGGAGCGGCCATATCTGGTTTAAGTGTATCATTCAATAACGGGAGCAAAACCATTACTTTGAAAGAATCAGCAGCCGGGGTTTATACCAGTACGGAGTCCGATCTGATCATCGCTGGAAATACCTGTTCTTTCAGCTTTACCTATAATGGCCAGACAATTTCTGGTGAAACTGTGGTGCCTTCCAAACCTGTTTCCTTCGCGGCTTCATCTTTGGAGCAGGCTGTTCCAAGTCCTGATCCCGACTCGAGTACGACCACATTCAATGCCGTTAATTTTACCTGGAACAATGCTGAAAAGGGATATTATATGATGATTTTTAAAAACCAGAGTAGTACGCCAAATCGTATAGGGAGCGGATTTGGCCGCAGAAACGGTTACGAGGATATTGAGGAATATCTCGGTCAGGTATCCTCATTTAAAACACAAAGAATGACATTTCAATTCTCAGGATTTTATGATGTTTATCTATGCCATATTAATGCAGAATACAATAACATTGTTAACAGCAGTTCGACCAGCTCATTAAACTTAACTAATCCGCCTACAAATATTAAAAACGGCTTGGGGATTTTTACAGCCATCAGCAGAGATTCGCTGCTATTAAATGTTTATCAGAATTAATAAAGACACGAAGCAATCTAAAAACTATTGTTTCGTGTCTCGTAATAACGAATTATTTAAATTCAATGGTTATACTAAAAAAGGCCTTTCTGAGTTAGTCAGAAAGGCTTTTTTTTATGGATTTAATTCATTTACAAATTCGCCCCATGGCAATTTTTGTATTTTTTACCACTTCCGCAAGGGCATGGCTCATTGCGTCCAACGGTAGCTTCCTTGCGGATTGGCTGTTGTGGAACAGCTTCGCGGGTATCACCAAATTCTATCCCAGGTTCTTCACGGCCAAACTCTTGTTTGGTTGTTTGTAACTTAGGTTGTTTTTTTGGCGCAGGTGCTTCTCTTACTTCATCAGCATCTTGCTGAACCGGAATACCACCTTTATATAAGAAACTTACCACTTCTTTATTTACCGCATTAAGCATGTTTTTAAATAAGCTGAAAGCCTCCATTTTATAAATTACCAATGGGTCTTTTTGCTCATAAACTGCATTCTGAACCGATTGTTTTAAATCGTCCATTTCGCGTAAATGCTCTTTCCAGCTATCATCAATTAAAGCAAGTACAATTGTTTTTTCGAACGAACGTACAACTTCTTTACCTTTATTTTCGATCGCTTTTTTCAAATCAACAGCAACCTGAATACCACGGATACCATCCGTAAAAGGAACAACAATCTGTTCGATATGCTGACCACGTTCTTCGTAAACCTGTGTTAAAACCGGTAATGATTGTTGAATTATCGAATCTGATTTACGTGCATAGAAAGCCTCAGCTTCTTCAAAAAGTTTTTCAGTAAGCTGTACAGCACTTGATGAAGCAAACTCTTTCTCCGTAATTTGTGTATCTAACGAGAAGTTTTTAATTACCTCAAGTTTGAAACCATCGTAATTTGCTTCCTGTTTGTATTCGTTTACAATATCTTCGGCAACATCGAAAACCATGTTGTTCATGTCCACATCCAAACGTTCGCCAAACAAGGCATTTTTACGTTTTGCATAAATTACAGTACGCTGTGAGTTCATCACATCATCATACTCCAATAAACGTTTACGGATACCAAAGTTATTTTCTTCTACTTTTTTCTGCGCACGCTCAATTGATTTTGTAATCATCGAGTGCTGAATTACCTCTCCATCTTCAATACCCATACGAACCATAATGCTCGAGATTCTTTCAGAACCGAATAAACGCATTAGGTTATCTTCCAATGAAACGAAGAACTGAGATGAACCCGGATCGCCCTGACGCCCTGCACGACCACGTAACTGCCTGTCTACACGACGCGATTCATGGCGCTCGGTACCAACAATCGCTAAACCACCAGCATCTTTAACACCCGGGCCTAATTTAATATCCGTACCACGACCAGCCATGTTGGTAGCGATGGTAACGGTACCAGCCTGACCAGCTTCGGCAACGATATCGGCCTCTTTCTGGTGCATTTTTGCGTTTAATACATTGTGTTTAATTCCGCGAAGCTTAAGCATACGGCTTAATAATTCCGAAATCTCAACAGATGTTGTACCTACCAATACCGGGCGGCCAGCTTCCGTTAATTTTACGATTTCATCTGCAACTGCATTGTATTTTTCGCGAACGGTGCGGTAAACATAATCCTGCTGGTCCTGACGTGAAATACTTCTGTTCGTCGGGATTTCAACAACATCTAATTTATAAATCGACCAGAACTCACCTGCTTCTGTAGTTGCTGTACCCGTCATACCGCAAAGTTTGTGGTACATACGGAAATAGTTTTGCAAGGTTACGGTAGCATAAGTTTGCGTTGCGTCTTCAACCTTCACATTTTCCTTTGCCTCGATTGCCTGGTGTAAACCATCTGAGTAACGGCGGCCATCCATAATACGACCGGTTTGCTCATCTACAATTTTAATCTTGCCTTCATCGATAATGTATTCAACATCAATTTCGAATAAAGTATAAGCCTTTAACAATTGGTTAACCGAGTGAATACGCTCTGCTTTTACAGAGTAATCACGCATTAAAGCATCTTTCGTAACCACCTTTTCATCTAAAGGTAAATCAGATTTCTCCAGCTCAGCGATTTCTGTACCTACATCAGGTAAGATAAAAAAGTTAGGGTCTTCACCCGATTTGGTAATTAACTCAATACCTTTTTCCGTTAATTCTACCTGGTTATTTTTCTCATCAATGTAGAAATACAATTCAGAATCTACTTTAGGCATATTCTTAGACTGATCGGCCATGTAGTAATTTTCTGTTTTTAACAATAAAGTACGTACACCGCTTTCGCTTAAGAATTTAATTAAAGCTTTATTTTTAGGTAAACCACGGTAAGCACGCAATAATGCTAAACCACCTTCACCTTCTTCGGTACCGGTATTTCCGGCATTAATTAATTTTTTGGCTTCGTTTAAAGCTGTAGTTACATATGCTTTTTGTGCATTAACCAAACGCTCGATACGTGGTTTCAACTCATAGAATTCGTGTTCATCACCACGTGGAATCGGTCCTGATATAATTAATGGTGTACGGGCATCATCAATTAAAACTGAATCGACCTCATCTACCATTGCGAAGTGCAGTTTACGCTGTACCAGCTGATCAGGCGTTTGCGACATATTGTCACGCAGGTAATCAAAACCAAATTCGTTATTTGTTCCGTAAGTGATATCCGCAGCATAAGCTTTTCTTCTTTCTTCCGAATTAGGCTCATGTTTGTCTATACAATCAACGCTTATTCCGTGGAACTCAAATAAAGGACCATTCCATTCACTATCACGACGGGCAAGGTAATCATTCACCGTAACTACGTGAACACCTTGTCCGGCAAGTGCGTTTAAATAAGCTGGCAATGTACTCACAAGGGTTTTACCTTCACCGGTAGCCATCTCCGCAATTTTACCGCTGTGTAAAACTATACCACCAATTAACTGTACATCGTAGTGAACCATGTTCCATACCACTTCAGTTCCGGCAGCATCCCAACGGTTAGCCCATTGTGCTTTATCGCCTACAATTTTAACATTGCTTTTTCTTGCAGCATAATCCCTGTCGAACTGGGTAGCTGTAACTTCAAGGTAATCGTTTTCACTTAAACGGCGAGAGGTTTCTTTCACCACTGCAAAGGCTTCAGGAAGGATTTCCAAAAGCACTTTTTCTAATTCCGCATCACGGTCTTTGCTTAAGGCATCAACCTGATCATAAAGTGCTGTTTTTTGGTGAAGATCTACATCTTCGCCTTCAGCATCAGCCTTAAGGGTCGAAATTTTGCCATCAATATCAGCTAAAAAAACTGAAATACGCTCTTTAAATTCTATTGTTTTTGCCCGTAATTCATCATTACTTATTGAAGATAACTTTGCGTACTCTTCATTTATTTTAACAACCAGTGGCTGGATGCTCTTTATATCTCTTTCCGATTTACTTCCGAAAATCTTCGCTAAAAATCCTAACATTATATTTATTGGTATTTACTTTATTAAAAAATGGTGTGTTACAACAACTAAGCCACTGTCTTCCTTAAGTCAGTTTGGCAGTTATTGGTATAATTGAGGCATAAAATCTTAAAAAAGATTTATGTAGAAATGCGTGTTAGGGGCTGTTATTCCTTGGCTGTTTCCTTATGGTTAAATCGGTAATAACCTGATTTGTGCTTACATATTTAGAAACTTTAACGGGTGCCTGGGTTCCGATAAGTGCAAGACTGTTGTTCGATAATAAGTAAGGATTATCGTAATCATTTAGCTGTACAGCACTTCTATCTGTTACGTTAGTACTGATTTTGTGCTCATTACAATATTCATTTAATATTCTTAGGCCTTCAACACGTTCGGCCTTGGCCAAATGTGTTAAGCTAAAAAATACAAGTGATATGGTAACCAGGTGTCTCATTAATTGCGGCAAAGCTAATTTTATTCTTTTATAAAAAGAAATCCGATTAGCTCAAAAACTGTTCCTCAATCTTTAACATGTAATTATTCATTTCAAATTCAGTAGGGGATTTGCTCAAAATCGGGGGTAATTTTAACATTTAACGATACAAATCTCTTGTATATCGTCACATAGTCGTTACCATTTAAGGCTTTGGATACTTTTATATCAACGAAGCAAAACAGGTCTGACTATGGAAAGAAAAAATTTTATCAGGAGTTTAATGATTGGAGCAATCTCAACTCCCGTAATTATCGAAGCCTGCAAAAAAAGCAGCATTACCGATGGAACAACTACCACATCGGGATCAGGAAGTGCAGGAACTACTGCCAGTACTAATGGAACCTGTACGGTTGCCCCTACTGAAACCGAAGGGCCCTTCCCAACTAAAGTTCCAGCATCGTATGTTCGAAGCGACATAACCGATGGAAGAACAGGTTATAAAATGACTGCAAAAATTACCATTGGCAATATAAACAACAGCTGTGCGGCACTGGCCGGAGCAATAGTAGATATATGGCACTGCGATGCTGAAGGAAATTATTCTGAATATGGCGGAACAAGCATGCAAAGTACAAATTACCAGTCGGTACATTTTTTAAGGGGCAGGCAAACTACCGATTCAAATGGCCTGGTAACCTTTACTTCTATTTTTCCGGGCTGGTATAGTGGTCGTGCCACACATATTCACGTACATGTATACAATTCAGCCGGCACTTCACTAAATGTAACACAAATTGCATTTCCCGAAGGCTCAGGCACATCATTAGCTTTAGTAAATGGTTATGCTAAAGGGATGACAGGCTATACTTATAATAATGCCGATAACGTATTCAGCGATGATACCACAGGCGTTCAGATTGCAACCGTAACCGGAACACTTGCTGCAGGATTCGAACTGACTTTCAAATTAAATGTAAAAGCGTAACGTCCCGTTATTGTTTTATTTTTAAAAGGCGTTAGGATTTCTTAACGTCTTTTTTAATTTTATGCCATGGCCGAAAAAATCATTACACTCTGTTACCGGAAAATAATCGATAGTACAAATACCAATCCGTGGGATAAGTTTGTACATGAAGATAGCTTTGCCGAATTTAAAATGCAAGCGCAGTTTTACAATCAGGAGCAGAAATATAATTCTTTCGCAGAGTTGATGTTAAATGTTCAGGGTGCAGAAAAACTGCATTTTCTGGTTGGTGGAGCCATAATTGGTTACCTTCAGCAGCTTAAAAATGTTATACCAGATATTTTAGACAATCTTGGACGACGTTTTTTAAGCTTTGACAATTTTAAATTTGAACTGATCAATTCAGACATCAACACCATTGAAAAACATAAAATTGCGCTGAACTTTTTCTCAAAACCTTTGGTTTGGCACGATACCATTGGAAGCCATCTCTTGGTTTCACAGTTTAAAGAAAATCAGGAAGAAGAAGTTTTCACCAATCTGTTTCAGCTACAGCCATTTTTAAGTATTCATTCAGTTAAAACTATCGGATAATGGAATCGCCGGGAAAAATATATTTAGCAGACCAACGTGGGTTGATTGAAACGGCTGTTTTAAGAAGATATAGCACCTTCAATTTCGAAAAATATTATAATGAACACAAAAGCCCGTTTGGTGATTTATTCTTATGTAATGATGAATCGATAGCTGGCGGAAAACTTACCTTCTTTCTTTCAAAACAAGATTCATATCAGATTTTCTTCCCCATAACCGGCGGACTTGACATTATTCAGGGTGGCAAAGAATATTCTGTTGATACCGGACAGGTACAAGTGCTTAATTTAGGTAAAGGCGAAGTTTTAGAAATCAGCAACCCCTATCCAAATGATACAATCAGCTATATCCAGATTGGAATAAGTACAGATTTGTTTTTACTGCGGGCAAATGACATGCTGTTTAATTTCGACTTCGAACAGCAGAAAAACCAGCTTATTGAAATTGTTTCACACCTAAAATTACCTTTTAAACTAAGTGCAGGAATTTTTGCAGGCAGAACGGAAGCCATTTACAAAATGCAAAGCAAACAGAATAAGTTTTTTTGCCTGGTTATTGATGGTGCATTTGAAATTGAAGGACGATTAATGCATGCAAGAGACGGCCTGGCGCTTTGGGATATTGAACAGGCAGAACTGGAAGCCTTGAGTAACAATGCGATTGTGGTAGTTTTAGAGATGTTCTATTCAAACTTTTAAAGTATCTGCGCTGTCACTGCGAGGCACGAAGTACTCTTAATCCGAAAATATATTTCATTTGAAACAGGATTACTTCGTTCCTCGAAATGAAGTTAATGGAGCTTTATTCAATCATAAATTTACTTAAAAACAACCTCCGTTGCCCCATAACCAAACTTTTCTTTTCGGGCATCCATATAGGTTTTAATATGCGGGTTCTTACTAATCAGTTTGTGGATTTTATCCCTTAAAGTACCATTTCCAGAACCATGAATAAAAATCATTTTATCGAAGTGATGCACTATAGCTGCATCAAGGGCCTGTTGAAAATGCGTTAACTGAATCTGCAGGATTTCATCAGGAGCTAAAAAATGATGATCGTTTCTTAACTGCTCTATGTGTAGGTCTATTTCTTTTGCAGGTACAGCCACCGTTTTTTTCTCTTCGGCCGTTTTGAAAAAGCTTTCCTTTAGTTTTTGAGCATCAATGGGAACTGATGGAAGTTCATCCAAGCGGATTAACCATCCTTTAATTTTTAGCTGAGGCAAATCCTTCTGCTCTAGTGAAAAATCCTTTGCCCTGAACTTCTTCTTAATGACCAAAGGTGTAACGGGCTTTACATCCGCCTGACTGAACAATAAAACCTGAAAGGTAAATTCTGGCCATATATCTAAATCGGCCAGCGATGCCGAATAAACAAGTTTTGATTGGTTTGCTTCCAGAACGCCATAGAAAGCACCTGCATATTTTTCTTTGCGCTCGGTTGTTAAAGTTACCAGGAGTACATTTACTGAATGGTTGAGCAAATGAAAATGGACAACATTTCCGGCCTTGTCATCGGTTGCTACAGCTATATAAACTCCGTTCTCCAGCTTATTAACTTCAGGTACGTTAACATGAATTGGTTTAGGGGTATCTATTTCTTCGGCAACAACACCATGTCCATGAACCGATGTTAAATTACTGATGGCCACGGGGATTTCAAAACCGTCATCATCGGTAACTCCAAGTGTTTGTGCATCGATTATCCGGGTTACATAACCTTCACGTTTTTCATCAATAAAACGCACAAAATCGCCTAACTTAAATTTCATTTCTTAAAATTGAACGGTAAAAAATCACCTTCTGTAAAGAATACAGGAAATAATGCCGGTAAAGGTATCAATTTTTAGCTTAGGCTACGATGAGCATGTTCCGTACCTGTTGCAATTCGCCGTTTTGTAACCTTGCATAATACACACCAGGTGCATAATGCTGGTTTTCGAAATTAATATTATAAGTGCCTTCATCCTTGACCGCATCAACAACTGTCGACATTAATTTACCCATGGTATTAAAAACCTGAATAAGTACATGTCCACCTTTTGAAGTATATTTTATGGTTGTTGAAGACGTAAAAGGGTTAGGATAATTCGAGATTAAACTTTCTCCGCTCAGTCGGTTGGCTTGCGCCAGACTGGTCGACATACAATTAATACCCGGCTGAATTAATGGTAAAGACTGGAAATCTTTTAACATTACATTGGATAAAGTTGCCTTATCAACACAAAACCACTTTTCAAGTAATGTTGCGTAAACCGACCTGAAATCGTACTGCATCGGAATGTTATCGTTAACAGAGGTAGTTGCCGATATGGTTGGATTTTTACCTAAAACACCGCCCTGAATAGCCTCGCCAAAAACAATTAGCGGCGCTGCTGCACCGTGGTCAGTTCCATTACTTGCGTTAGATTTTATACGGCGGCCGAATTCGGAGAAAGTCATTCCGGCCACTCTTTTCGCAGCACCAAGACCTTTCAAATCGTCCATAAAAGCTTTAATTGCATCGCTAACTTTTTGAAGCAGTACCGCGTGTGTGCCTGTTTCGTTAGCACCGGTATTCACCTGCGAAGCATGTGTATCGAAAGAGCCAATATTAACCATATACAGCCTGGTTTTCAAGCCGCCTCCTACCAGGCGGGCAACCACTTTTAACTGGTCGGCAAGTGAATTATTTGATGGGTATGTACCTTGCTTGGTTATTTTTGCTGCAGCACTTTTTATTACCGATGCATATTGTTGTGTTTGCTGGGCTACCTGGCGTACATAAGTTAATTCTTTTCCGGCGTTACTGTTTGGGGCCGGAGACTGGATGCCGTTTATCAGGTTGTAAAAATTTACAGGGTCTGAAATCGCCATTCCCATGTTTACCGATGGTCCCTGAAAAGCAGGCGAAATAAATGAACCTATTTGTATGGCCAGTGGATCGGGCATTACCGTATTTGGATAACCTATCGGAAAATTGGTGTATTCTTCAGAAAGATACCTTCCGGCCCAACCACTATCAACCACCTGATCAGAATCTGATGCTGACAGCCAGATATCAGTCGCCCTGAAATGGCTGAAATTTGGTTGCGGATAGCCAACTGACTGCACAACCTGTACCCGGCCGTCATCGTATAAACCTGCAAGTCCTGACATTGCCGGATGGATCCCCGTATTATAACCGGAAAGCTTAATAATTTTATTTTTTGGAAGAATAATATTCGGACGGGCAAGTGCAAGGTTATCATATTGATCCAAAGGAATAACCATATTCAAACCATCATTACCTCCGTTTAACTGAATAATAACTAAAACATGATCGGTTTCCTGATTTGCAGAGGTCAGGGCAGACAGTAAACTTGATGCACCGAAAGCCTTCAGCGAAAACCCACCGATTAAGGAAGGAATTACTACTCCCGCCGGCATGGCCTTTGTTATAAATTCACGTCTTTTCATGATAGCTGATATTCTTCAAGATTCATGATGTATTTATAAAACTCTTGTAACCGTGTTTGAATGATAGTTGTTTTTGCTGTTGTTGGGGCTGCTTTATAATCGAGCCAGGCAGTTGTCCAGTAGCCATCAGTAACTTGATTACTGAGTAAAATGCTCTTTAAAAATTTCTTTACCTCTGCACTAACCTCAATGGTATATAAATGTGCGATGGCTTCATCTACAACCACATTCGGATCTTCAGGCTTGCTTAACTTTGAGGTGTAAGCGATTGGATCGATAACAATTTTTTTATTGTTTCTGGTATAACCTGTACTGATAAACCTATCGGTAAAAACATTTCGTTTTGGCAAAGTATCAGAGTTAATCCAAAGCTCATAAAACTGCGGAACCTGGTAATAGGCTGGCCATCCAGAAACATTTGGCGGATCACCCAGGTTTTGCTGCAGGTTCGCGGCCGTGCTTCTCAGGTAATCGCTGATGTAATAAACATTTACATAATCGCTGGCATCGGGGAAAACAATTTCAAATTCCCTGGCAAGGCCAACTACAAAATCAACCGGCGATTTAATGTTACACGAACGGTTTTGCGGTAGAAAAAAGTGATTACTCGTAAATAATGCCTTTAGTACAGGTTTTATTTCATAATTGGCATTCCTGAAAATCTCGGCGAGTGGGCTTATAACATTTGCTTCTGCATCGGCAGTAATATCGTAATAAACAAAGAAGCGATACAATCTTCGGCAAACGTATTTACTTACTTCTACCTGGGCAAAAATCATGTCGAGTAAATCATCTACTTCCTTTGCTCCATCAGTACCCGTTCTTCCTTTAATTAATTTATTCCCATAAAATGATGAAAACTGTTTATCGGTTGTATCGTGCCTCGAAGCATTAAAAACAGAGGTAATATTAATTCCATCTAATGTGTAACCGGTTAATAGTTTTGCGGCGGCCTTAACATCTGCTTCCGTGTATTTCGAGTCGGGTCCCTTTCCAACGGTAAAGAGTTCCTGCAGCTCTCTGCTGTAATTTTCATCAGGAGCCGTTTTGGTGCTGGCATAACCATTTAAGTACCGAACCATTGCCGGATCAATCGTTACCTGTTTTACGAGGCTTTTAAAATTACCAAAAGCGAAACTTCGTAATAAATTATTGTGTTTGTAGATGTACCGGGCATCATCAACCGTATCAGCTTCTGTAGAAAAATGATTGTGCAAAAAAAGCGTCATCTTTTCGCGTAGTGAAACGGGTTGATTAATCATTTGGGTTACCCACCACGATTTAAATGACGACACACGACGGCTGTTTGCAGTTCCATCGGTATAAAGCGCATTTACCCAGGTTTGCCCGGCCGGCACATTTGCATCGGTATAACCCGTATCATTGTAATTATTAACTGGTGGATTTGGAAGTGAAAGATCTTTCAGCAGCAAATCGACAACCTGAGATACAGACTGACCTGCAAGCGAAATTAGTTCACTTCTTTTAGCACCAAACAGGGTTCGCTTTAGTAAATGATTTAGTTCTTTTGATCCGAAACTTCCTGTGTAAACATCTAATGCCATAAAACAAAAACCGGGACATGATAAAGCTACTCATTATATCCCTGAATTTCAGTTATTTTACACGAAATGTCAAAATTTAGTTACGAAACCTTGAATTACCACCGAATTAGCGCACTTGCCCAGGTAAAACCCGAACCAAATGCAGCAAGGCATACTAAATCGCCATCCTTTATTTTACCTGCTTCCCAAGCTTCGCACAAAGCGATAGGTACCGATGCCGCTGTCGTATTACCGTATTTTTGAATATTATTAAAAACCTGTTCTTCTTTTAAACCAAGCAATTGCTGAACGTACTGGCTTATTCTTAAATTTGCCTGGTGAGGTACCAGCATATTAATATCTTTTTCTGTTAAATTGTTGGCAGCAAGCGCTTCTTTAATTACTTCTGGAAATTTTACAACCGCTTTTTTAAATACAGATGGCCCATCCATATAGGGCAGCGCAGCACCGCTATCAAATATTTCCTTCGTCATAAATAAACCGCCTAACTCTTGGTCAGGGAATGAAGGCTTATCTTTTAGCCATTTATTCGCATGTGCTCCAGGGTAATGCATGGCCAGAATCTCCGCATCAGCACCATCACTGTGTAAATGCGTACTTAAAATGCCCTTGCCCGGCTCATTGGTTGGCTGTAAAACCACGGCGCCTGCACCATCGCCAAAAATTACCGAAACATTTCGGCTTCGGGTTTCAAAATCCATTGCAAAAGAATGTTTTTCGCTACCTACAACCAAAATATTTTTATACATCCCTGTTTTTACAAACTGGTCAGCAACCGAAAGTGCATAAACAAAGCCTGAACACTGATTACGGATATCGAGGGCACCTATTTCGCCCATGCCCATTTCACGTTGTAACAAAACTCCGCAACCCGGAAAATAATAATCAGGGCTTAAAGTTGCGAAAATGATAAAATCTACATCGTTAGCAGTAATACCTGCTCTTTCAATTGCAATCTTTGCTGCTTCAATACCCATGGTGGTAGTGGTTTCCTCATACCTGTCGGCAAATCGGCGTTCCTGAATCCCGGTACGTTCCTGAATCCATTCATCACTTGTTTCCATAAAACGACTTAAATCATCATTGGTATAAACATTCTTCGGAACATAATAGCCGATTCCTGCAATTTTAGATTGATGCATACTCTTATTATTTGGTTAACAAATGTATTAAAATGGATGAAAGATGTATCAAGTATGATGGGAAATGTAATACAAATGCAAAAATCCGTTTTTCCACTGCTAAAATAATCGCAACCATCTTCCATTTAACATATTACATCTTCCATAAAAATAGTTATTTTTGCAACATGTCTACAGAAACCAAAGAAGAGACCTTTACGCTCGAAGAAATTCTAACTTCTCTAAAAACCGTACACCGCCTTATTTTGTGGAATGATGATGTAAATACTTTCGATCATGTAATTTACTGCATGATGAAATATTTAGATTATAACGAATCTCAATCTGAAAAAATTGCCTGGAAGGTGCATAATGAAGGAAAATGCCCTGTTCTTGAAGGTTCATTTACCGAAATGGAAATTTACCGTAAAATTTTACAGCAAGAAGGATTAACCGTTTCTGTTGACTAGCATTCTCAAGTAGAAAATCGTATATTTATGTTATAAGATTTTACCAACATGGAAGTTACATTAGAAATAAAAGAAGATAAAGCACTTTCAATTCTGGAAACTTTGAAAAGCATGAAAGGTGTAACGATTAAAAGCATTGATAAATTAAAAGAAAAACAATTAAAGGATTTAGCGAAAGCTTTCCAAGAAACACAATTGGCTGAAGAGGGGAAAATTAAACTAAAAACGTTCAACGAACTTATTGATGAGCTTTAATGTCTTAACCTCATCCCTCTTCGATAAAGAATTCAAAAAAATCTGCAAAAAACACAAATCTGCGAAAAGTGATGTAATAGCACTCGTAGAGAAATTAAAGAAAAACCCTAATCAAGGCACACCAATTGGCGATAATTGTTATAAAATTCGCTTAGCGATTAAAAGCAAAGGGAAAGGAAAGTCTGCAGGAGCCAGGTTAATTACAAATATTCGGATTATTAATAAAGTTATCTACTTATTATCAATTTACGATAAAGCAGATAAAGAATCTATTTCTGATAAAGATTTAGAAGCCGTACTAAAATCAGTTTAATCTACACCCCTTTTAAAAGTTCATTCAGTTCGGCTTGCGTGGTTTGGGTTTTATCCTTTGCGTACCAACCGTGAAGTTTTTCTGCCAGAATAGTCATCTCTGTAGTTTCTTGTTTCCAGGCTTTCAAAAGGCCCTGCAAAACTTGTGGCCTTGGCGCCCATGTTGCCAAAACTTCATCTGCATTTTCGTTAAGAATAATTAAAACCGGGATTGCCCTTCCACCATTGGTTAAATGCGCATCTATTAGAGGCAGGTTTTTATCTCTTAACACAAATTTTAAATCGATTTTACCTAAAGAGGCTACCGCAATTTTATTAAAAACAGGGACAATCTGGGCAGCATCGCCGCACCAACCCTCAGTAATTACCAAAAACTTATAGTTTCCTTTAAGATGATTTATTGTCGATATTAATTCATCGTTCAGGCTAATTGTCTTATCAACACGGCTCATGCGCTGCACATTCATTTTGGTGTAATGCAAATCGTAAGTAACATCGCCTGTAGCTTTTCCTTCCAATAAAAGTTGATCGATCAAGGCCCTGTAGGTTTGATAATCCATTCCCTGTTCGTTGAAAATTTCGCTGTAATTAACCATGATATTTTAGAATTGTGCTGCAAAGGAAAGGAGAAATTCAACGAAAATAATCATTGCTTTGCAAGAAAATACTTCGCAAATCAATTCTAATATCAAGCTTGCATCAATTTGGCTACATGCTGCGTTAACGCTACAAAATCAGCCACAGTTAATTGTTCAGCCCGTTTTTCAAAATAAATATGATCATCCATTTTATCTTTTGGCATTACTGCCGAAACCGCGTTGCGTAATGTTTTGCGTCGTTGGTTGAAACCCGCTTTTACCACACGCCAGAATAATTTTTCATCGCAGTCCAAAGCCTCTACATCATTTCTGGTTAACCTGATTACCGCCGAATGCACCTTGGGTGGTGGATTAAAAGTACCTGGCTTAACGGTAAACAGGTATTCAATTTTATAATAGGCCTGCAGAAAAACACTTAAAATTCCATACTCTTTACTCCCTGCAGGTGCAGCACAACGCAGGGCAACCTCTTTCTGAAACATACCAACCATTTCCACAACTTTATTCCGGTTGTCTAAAATTTTAAATAAAATCTGTGAAGAAATATTGTATGGAAAATTACCAATAATAGCAAACTGACCAGGAAAGATATCATCGAAATTAAGCTTAAGAAAATCGCCGTTAATTAAGCGATCGCCCAACTGCGGGTATTTTTCATTTAAAAAATGGAAAGATTCCGTGTCGATATCAATTAAATAAGTTTGTAAATCTTTGCGCTGTAACAAAAAATCAGAAAGAATACCCATCCCTGGTCCAACTTCTAAAACCTGATTGTATTTATCGGTACTAACCAGACTCTCTACAATCCTGTTGGCTATGCCTTTATCAGTTAAAAAATGCTGACCTAAATGTTTCTTTGCTTTTACTAAACTCATACCTAAAATTTTGTCGGATATCTTAACCACACAGCGTATAAAGATTCGACGCTAAGTATGCAAAGATAGGCTTATTATTTCTTTGCGAATCACTTCGGGCGCTCCGTGGTTTCATTTTTTTTAAAGTCTTTAACCGAAAATCAGTATTTTGCGCTAAATTTTCCAGTAATTATGAGCAATAAACTTAAAATTGGTATTAGTATAGGCGATATAAACGGTATAGGTTTAGAGGTAATTATTAAAACATTATCTAATCCTGCCATTTTAAATTATTGTACTCCAATTGTTTATGGCCACACTAAGATTTCGTCCTTCCACAGAAAGGCAAATAACCTTGGCGATTTCAGTTTTAACGTGATTAACCATGCCAATCAGGCGCAGCTTAAAAAAGCGAATATGATTAACTGCTGGGAAGAAGATGTAAAAATTGAGCTGGGACAGGTTACTGAAACAGGTGGAAAATATGCACTCTTATCTTTAGAACGGGCAACTGCAGATTTGGTAAGTGGCGATATTGATGCATTGGTTACAGCACCAATTAATAAACATAATATCCAGTCGGAAACCTTCGCCTTCCCAGGCCACACCGAGTACCTACAGGAAAAGAGTGGCAGCAAAGATGTGCTGATGTTCTTAATCAGCGAGCAACTGCGGGTCGGCGTTGTTACGGGACATATCCCAGTTAAAGACGTACCAACGGCAATTACAAAAGAAAAAATTCTTAATAAGATAAAGCTGATTAATGAGAGCTTAAAAAAAGATTTCTGGATTGAGAAACCAAAAATTGCAGTTTTAGGCTTAAATCCTCACGCCAGCGATAATGGTTTATTAGGCACTGAAGAAGCTGAGGTAATTACACCTGCAATACAGGAAGCCTACGATAAAGGTATCATGTGTTTCGGTCCATATCCGGCCGATGGATTTTTTGGCAATGGCAGCTATAAAAAATTCGACGCGGTTTTAGCCATGTACCACGACCAGGGATTAATTCCTTTCAAAACGCTGGCATTCCATAACGGCGTAAACTACACTGCAGGATTGAATTTTGTCCGCACCTCTCCCGATCATGGTACTGGTTATGATATTGCAGGTAAAGATCTTGCCGATTCAACCTCGTTCACGGAGGCACTATTTTCAGCTATCCACATTGTTAAAAATCGCCGTGAGCAGGAAGAAATGCTTAGCAACCAGCTGCGTACTGGCGGAAAAGTTGTAGAAACACAATTCGATATTAAGGATGATGCTTCTTAAAGCTGAAAGCTAAAAGACGAAAGCAAAGTTTGTTTATAGAAAAGCAATTTCAGTTTTTTATCGGCTTCGGTAGTCCTGCTATTCGTTACAATCCTTTTTAAACTCCTGCCATTTCTCACCTTGTCGTTATTGCGAGGAGCAATGGCGTAGCAATCTTTTCCGCAAGAACCGAAAAAAAAGTATTTCCACTGCTATCAGGTTTATTTTAGTTAAAATTGTGCAACAAATAAAAATGAGTAGCACTAAAAAAATCTTACCAATAATTGTTGTTTCGCAGTTTTTATGCACATCATTATGGTTTGCAGGCAATGCCGTTCTATCCGATATCATAAAAAATTTTCCCGGTGAAATTAATCTCCTGGCCAATTTAACCAGCATGGTGCAATTTGGCTTTATTAGCGGAACATTGGTATTCGCTGTTTTTACCATATCAGATATTTTTCCACCTTCAAAAGTTTTCTTCACCTGTGGTATTGCAGCAGCACTCTTTAACCTAGGGATGTGCCTCGAATTGCATAATGTTAACTTTTTATTATTATTCAGATTTTTAACTGGCTTTATGCTGGCAGGGATTTATCCAGTTGGGATGAAGATTGCCTCCGACTATTTTCAGGATGGTTTAGGAAAATCTTTGGGCTTTTTGGTGGGTGCTTTGGTTTTAGGGACTGCTTTTCCTCATTTGTTAAAAACCGTTACTGCAGATTTTCCATGGAAATATGTAATCTACGCAACCTCAATATTATCATTGATTGGAGCGGTGAGCGTATTTTTATCTGTACCGAACGGACCATTTAGAAAGCCTGGGCAAAAATTCGATTTCCGTGCCTGCTTAAGTGGATTTAAGAATACTGGTTTCCGTTCGGCAGCATTGGGCTATTTCGGGCACATGTGGGAACTATACACATTCTGGGCATTTCTACCAGGAATGATTTTATTATACAATAACACGCACCAAAATGTAGCTTTAAATATTTCACTATTTTCTTTTCTCGTTATCGCCTCCGGCGGAATATCATGTATGATTGGTGGATTACTTTCTCAAAAATATGGTGCGAAACGAATAGCCATGATAGCGCTTTCCATTTCGGGGATGTGTTGTTTGCTATCGCCCTTATTTCTTTTCACAAGTTCGGTTTATATTTTCTTAGCGTTTCTTTTTACCTGGGGCTTATCCGGTACAGCCGATTCCCCATTATTTTCATCATTGGTAGCCAAAAATGCACCCGAAACTTTAAAAGGTACCTCGCTTACCCTGGTAAATTGCATTGGCTTTGCTATTACAATTATCAGCATTCAGGTAATCAATCTATTATCAAAAGAGATAAATTCACATTACCTTTATACGGTATTAGCAATTGGTCCAATTTTAGGGTTATTGGCACTCAGAAAATAGTAGTCATACCATGGATCGACCTGTTGATAATATATCACATTAACAGCATTTCTGTTTCTCTTTTTGCATATTCTTAATATTGTTCATTGGAAACTTAAACTTATCAAGCCTCCCTGCTTTAATTTCAGTAATTACCGTCGTAATAGTTCAAAAATTATTAAATTCAAAACATGAAATCATTACCCCCAATCATAAAACCCGAAGAATTAACTTGGTTAAATCAGGATGACGAAATTGTAATTATCGATGCAAATGCCGGCTCAAAAACCCGTTACGATGAACAGCATTTAGCTGGCGCTTTATTTGCCGATGTAAATGAAGATTTGGCCAATATTGGCGGTTTTGAAAAAGGTGGCAGGCATCCCCTACCAACCTATGAACAATTTTCGGATGTTTTACAGAAATTCGGCATTACTAAAAACACACACGTAATTGTTTACGATGATAAAAATGGTGGAAATGCGGCAGCCAGGTTATGGTGGATGTTAAAGGCCATCGGTCATGAAAAAGTTCAGGTGATAGATGGTGGCTTCCAGGCTGCTGTGAAAGCTGGATTTCCAACAACAAGTAAAACTGAAGTGCCAAAATCTGTAGAAAAATATGAAATAGAAAACTGGAACCTGCCCTTATCGAATATCGAAGAAGTAGAAAAGGTGTCCAGATCCGACCAATATATTGTTATTGATGTTCGCGATGCCAACCGTTACGCTGGTTTAACCGAACCTATCGACTTAATTGCAGGCCATATTCCGGGCGCTGTAAACATTCCTTTCACCGAAAATTTAGATATTGATGGAAGGTTTTTATCACCTGAAATTTTAAAAGAAAAATATACTTCGGCACTTTCTACAGTTAAGCCAGAAAATGTTATTGTTCATTGCGGCTCTGGCATTACGGCATGTCATACATTATTAGCCCTAGATTATGCTGGCTTACCAATTCCAAAACTTTACGTTGGCTCGTGGAGCGAATGGAGTAGAAATAACAAAGAAATGGTTTTAAAAAACTAAACCTGAGAGGTTTTAAAAACCTCTCGGGTTTTTTAATAGCCAACAATTTTTAAAAAACATTTTTTATCTAAGTATTTTATCCCTACATTTGCAGGCTAAAATTTTACAGTACTTTGAACCCGCTAAAACAATTTTCAGTACCGTTTACCGGATTAAAATTGGGAAGCCATCAGTTTGAATATGAGCTTGATGATGCCTTTTTTAATGCTTTCGAGTATTCGTTGATTAAAACGGGGGATTTAAAAGTTAACCTGGAGCTTGAGAAGCAGGAAACCATGTTACTTTTAAGATTTAAAGTAATTGGAACCGTAAATTTAGATTGCGACAAATGTTTATCTGAATTTCCTTTACCAATTAATTTGTACGAACGACAAATTGTAAAATTTGCAGGTGATGATTTGGAGAGTGATGATGATGAAATTATCTCGCTAAGCAGAAAAGAAACCGAAATTGATATATCGAGGCCGCTATACGAAATGATTAATGTAGCCGTGCCCTATATCAAAAATTGTGATCAGGCTGGTAAAGAATGTGATCAGGAAATGATTGCTAGATTAACACAATTATCTATCGACAACCAGGCTGAAGAAAATGAACAAATAAGCGACCCGCGTTGGGAAGCACTTAATAAGTTAAAAAAATAATTAGATTATACACCAATGGCACATCCAAAACGGAAAATCTCGAAACAGAGAAAAAATAAAAGAAGAACGCACTATAAAGCTGAGCTTCCTTCTTTAGCAACTTGCGCAGCAACAGGTGCTATCCACGTACCTCACCGTGCATATAACGTTGATGGTAACCTATACTATAACGGTAAATTGGTTATCGAAAATACTCAAATCGGGTAATTTTCTTAAAAAATTGTTTGTGTTTTCAGCGGCTTTAGTCATACCTTAGTCAACTGAAAATTTTAGGATTTACCTAAAACTAACACAGACAGATTTTTTCTATGAAAATAGGCCTCGACATAATGGGCGGAGACTATGCTCCTAAAGCAATTGTTTTAGGAGCAATAGCAGCTCATCAATCGCTAAACGCCGGAGAACACCTGGTTCTAATCGGCGATACCGAACAGATAAAACCAATTCTCGCAGAAGAAGGTTTTAATCCGGATCATTTTGAATACGTTCATACTGATGAGGTTATTGGTATGGGCGAACATCCCACAAAAGCAATTGTTCAGAAACCTAATTCGAGCATAGCAGTTGGCTTTAACCTTTTAAAAGAAGGTAAAATCGATTCGTTTGCAAGTGCAGGTAATTCGGGGGCAATGCTGGTTGGCGCAGTTTTTAGCGTTAAAACTATTCCGGGCATTATCCGCCCATGTTTATGTACCATTCTTCCAAAAATTAAAGGCGGCACAGGCTTATTGCTTGATGTTGGCGCTAATGCAGATTGCAAGCCCGACATTCTTTTGCAATTTGGCGTTTTAGGCAGTTTATATGCCGAAAATTTATTGCAAATAAATGCACCTAAAGTTGCGTTATTAAATATAGGCGAAGAAGATGAAAAAGGAAATATGCTAAGCATGGCTACTTTCCCTTTAATGAAGGATACAAACCTATTTAACTTTGTTGGTAACGTAGAAGGAAGAGATTTATTTAACGATAAAGCTGATGTTATTGTTTGTGATGGTTTTACTGGAAACGTGGTGCTTAAATTAGCCGAATCTTTCTATGTACTTACCGTTAAAAAAGGAATGAAAGATGAGTTTTTCGATCGTTTTAATTACGAACAGTATGGTGGAAGTCCGGTGTTAGGTGTTAACGCTCCCGTTGTTATCGGACATGGAATTTCCAGTCCGCTGGCAGTAAAAAATATGATTCTTCAATCCAGGGAAATGATTACCACCGGATTGGTAGACAAAATTAGAACGGCATTTAAATAATTTATTAAAATTTTTAAAATGAGTAAAATTCACGCTGCTATCACAGCAGTAAATGGTTACGTCCCCGACTATGTGCTTACAAACGCAGAGTTAGAAACCATTGTTGACACTTCGGATGAATGGATTACCAGCAGAACGGGAATTAAAGAACGCAGAATTTTAAAAGGCGAAGGTTTAGGTACTTCAGATATGGCTGTTCATGCTGTAAATGGCTTACTTAAAAAGAGGGGGATTGATGCAAAGGAAATCGAGTTGATTATCTTCTGCACCACTACACCCGATTTTACTTTCCCTGCAACAGCAAACGTTTTAGCTGATAAAATTGGTGCAACAAATGCATGGGGTTACGATTTACAGGCTGCTTGTTCGGGCTTTATTTTTGGCTTATCAACAGGTGCTTCATTCATCGAATCAGGAAGACATAAAAAAGTTTTAGTAGTTGGTGGCGATAAAATGTCGTCAATCATCAACTATGAAGACCGTACCACCTGTATTATTTTTGGTGATGGTTGCGGTTGCGCTTTACTTGAACCGAATGAAGAAGGCTTAGGTGTTATGGATTCTATTTTAAGAACAGATGGTTCTGGAAGAGATTTCCTAGGCATGAAAGCCGGAGGTTCAGTTAAGCCTGCTTCGCATGAAACTGTTGATGCAAGAGAGCATTTTGCACACCAGGAAGGCCCAACAGTATTCAAATTTGCAGTAACCAATATGGCTGATGTTGCGGCCGAAATTATGGAACGTAACAATTTAACATCAGATGATGTTGCATGGTTAGTACCTCACCAGGCAAATAAACGTATTATCGATGCTACTGCTAACCGTATGGGTGTTACTACAGATAAGGTCATGATCAACATTGAGCGTTATGGCAATACCACTAACGGAACTATTCCATTATGTTTATGGGAATGGGAAAGTAAGTTAAAAAAGGGCGATAACATTGTACTTGCCGCATTTGGTGGTGGTTTCACATGGGGCTCTATATACCTTAAATGGGCTTACGATTCAAATTAGTTTGAGGAGAACTTATTTTTAATTTACCGGTCAATGATTTTACCGGTAAGCTATTAATAATCAACTGAAGAACTTATAAAATTTAAAACAAAAAAAGTATAACTTAGTTAATTCAATAAACACTATTTTTTACAATAACTAGCTTAAAAAATGGATATCAAACAAATACAGGAACTGATCAAATTTGTTTCCCGTTCTGGTGTAAATGAAGTTGCAATCGAGCAAGAGAATTTTAAAATCACCATTAAAACAAACCAGGCACCAACCGTTGTACACGCTACTGTACCACAAGCACCGCTTGTGCAGGCAGCGGCACCAGTTGCCACAGCTCCTACAGCACCAGTTGCATCTACTCCGGCTGTTCCGGCAGCAGAAGATACTTCTAAATACATTACCATTAAATCGCCAATGATTGGTACTTTCTACCGTTCATCGAGCCCTGATAAACCAATGTTTGTAAATGTTGGTGATGAGGTTGGTACTGGTAAAGTAGTTTGCATTATTGAAGCGATGAAACTTTTCAACGAAATTGAAAGTGAAGTTTCTGGCCGTATTGTTAAAATCCTGGTTGAAAACGCATCACCAGTTGAGTACGACCAACCGTTATTTTTAGTAGAACCTATTTAGAAATAGATTTCACAGATTAATTTGATTTCACAGATTTTTACTTATACCGCTTAAACGGTGTAATCTTTTAAATCGGGGTAATCCTAAATTAAAATTATGTTTAAAAAAATACTAATTGCCAACAGGGGCGAAATCGCTTTGCGTATCATTCGTACCTGTAAAGAAATGGGCATCAAAACTGTTGCTGTTTATTCTACTGCAGATAGAGAGAGTTTACACGTACGTTTTGCTGATGAGGCTGTGTGTATTGGTCCGCCGCCAAGTAAAGATTCATATCTAAATATTCCAAATATTATTTCGGCAGCAGAGTTAACCAATGCCGATGCTATCCATCCTGGATATGGGTTTTTATCTGAAAATGCTAAATTTTCGAACATCTGCCGCGAATACGGAATTAAATTTATCGGTGCAACACCTGAACAAATTAATGGTATGGGCGACAAAGCATCGGCTAAAGAGACGATGAAAAATGCAGGTGTCCCTACTATTCCAGGTTCTGATGGTTTGCTTACCAGCGTTAAGGAAGGTATTGCAATTGCTAACGACATGGGCTACCCGGTTATCCTGAAAGCAACTGCCGGTGGTGGTGGCCGTGGTATGCGTGTAGTTTGGAAAGATGAAGATTTTGAAAATGCATGGGACAGTGCCCGTCAGGAATCAGGAGCAGCTTTTGGTAACGATGGATTATATTTAGAAAAATATATCGAAGACCCTCGCCATATTGAAATCCAGGTTATTGGCGATCAGTTTGGTAAAGCATGTCACTTATCAGAACGCGATTGCTCAATTCAACGCCGTCACCAGAAATTAGTTGAAGAATCTCCATCACCATTTATGACGGAAGAACTTCGTTTAAGAATGGGAGAAGCAGCTATTAAAGGTGCACAAGCAGTAAATTATGAAGGCGCAGGTACAATCGAATTTTTGGTTGATAAACACCGTAACTTCTATTTCATGGAAATGAATACGCGTATCCAGGTAGAGCACCCTGTTACAGAAGAAGTAATCAATTTCGATTTAATTAAGGAGCAGATAAAAGTTGCTGCAGGTATTCCGATTTCGGGTAAAAACTATACCCCGGAAATGCATGCAATTGAATGTCGTATCAATGCAGAAGATCCGGCAAATAACTTCCGTCCATCTCCTGGAAAAATCACGAACTTCCATTCACCGGGCGGACATGGTGTACGTGTAGATACGCATGTTTACGCAGGATATCAAATTCCACCAAACTACGATTCGATGATTGCGAAGCTAATTTGCGTGGCACAAACACGCGAAGAGGCAATTTGCACAATGGAACGTGCTTTAAGTGAATTTGTAATCGAAGGAATAAAAACTACAATTCCTTTCCACTTACAATTGATGAAAGACCCTAACTTCAGGGCTGGAAATTTCACCACAAAATTTATGGAAACGTTTGAGTTTTCTGAATAATTTCTAAATATTTTATTTCAAAATACAAGAGGGGCTGTAACACAATGTGCAGCCTCTTTTTTTATACTCGGTTTTTTTTATTCGAAAAACAAAATTAATTCACTGACAATGTAGCATTTATACATTTATGTTCGTTTTGTGTAAAAACCATGAAACATGAAAAAAAATTTACTCAAAGGGTTATTGCTGCTATCGACCATTGCGCTATTAACCCAATGCAAAAAAGACAACAGCGGAGATTATGAGCTTATACAAATAGCCAAGGTGATTCCCGTTCAGCAAATGAGAGCGCTTTCGGTAGGCATTACCAAACCTGTGAAAGCTAAGAAAACCGGAAAAATTTACATTTACAACGATTTTCTGTTTATTAACGAACCTTACAAAGGCATCCATATCTTTAATAACGCCAATCCAAATGCCCCTGTAAACATAGCTTTTCTGCAAATTCCGGGAAACATAGATATTGCTGTTCAGAATAATGTTCTTTATGCCGACAGCTATGTCGATTTGCTAGCATTTGATATTTCCTCGATAAACAATATCAGGCAAATAAAAAGGGTAAATGATGTTTTTAAACAGTTTTATACCAGTGCTACAGGCCCTCAGCAGTATGTAGTTACATTTAAAGATACACTTGTAAATAAACAGGCTTATAGTAAAGAAATGTTCTATGCTTCTTCGAGCTACAGTACTTCCTCGTCTTCATCCGGACAAGGAGGCTCTATGGCCAGATTTACCCTATTAAACAACTATCTTTACACAGTAGGCTTAATGGATTTAAGTCTATTTGATGTAAAAACGGCAGCTAACCCAACATTTGTAAAATCAATTAACTTAGGATGGGGCGTAGAAACTATATTCCCTTATGAGAACAAATTATTTATCGGCACTAATACAGGTATGCATATCTTCAGTGCAGCAGACCCTGTAAATCCTGTTAAGCTTTCAACCTACAGCCACATATTTGCTTGCGATCCGGTAGTTGTTCAAGGGAAATATGCCTATGTAACCCTTCGAACCGGAAACATGTGTATGCAAGCTACTAACCAGCTGGAGGTAGTAGATATTGAAGACCCTACGAAACCTAAACAAGTTGCCGTTTATCCAATGCAAAATCCTCATGGGTTGAGTGTAAATGGCGATAATCTATTTCTTTGTGAGGGTGTTTATGGAATTAAGAGTTTTAATATCGCTGATAAAACTGCGATTGGTAAAAACCTTTTACAACAACTAAATATGATTAAAAGCTACGATGTTATTGCTGGCCCAAAAACTTTAATCGTAACCGGAGAAGACGGTGTTTATCAGTTTAACTACAGTAATCCCGCAAGTTTAAAACAGTTAAGTGTAATTAAAGTACAGATTTAATTGCTAGTCGTTTATTTTGTAAACTAATTTAAGGGCTTGCATAGGCTTCAAACCGCATTATCATTCAAAATTGAAGTCAATTCTCATAATAATATAAACTATTTTTATATTTAACCCGTAAATACCATTCTATTCAAATAGAATGGTATTTTTGTTTCAACATGAGCGACAGCAGAGAAAAATCACTTATAAAAGCAATCAGTAATAAAGGCGCAAATTTAGAGGCAGAAATGTCTTTTTTCGATCATCTCGATGTATTGCGTAAACATTTAATCAGGGCGGTTATTGCAATCGCGGTTTTTACAGGCATTGCCTTTTATTTCAACGAAGAAATTCTTGATAAAATAATTTTCGGCCCCAAAAAACCTGACTTCTGGACATACAGAATGATGTGTAAACTTGTTGAGGCATTTCCATCCTTAGGTAAGGATATGTGTATTACCAAAATTAATGGCGAAATCATTAACACGGAAATGGCTGGGCAGTTTAACCTGCAATTAAATGTATGTGTTATGTGCGGCATCGTTGTTGGTTTCCCTTATTTGTTGTGGGAAATATGGCGATTTGTAAAACCTGCCTTACACGATAACGAGCGCAAATCGGCAAGTGGGTTTGTATTTTCTGCATCATTATTATTTATCATAGGTATTCTTTTCGGCTATTTTGTTGTTTGCCCTCTATCAGTAAACTTCTTAACAGGTTATACGGTAAGTGAAGAAATTAAAAATACATTTACAGTTGATTCTTACCTTTCATCTGTAGCTACCTTAACCCTTGGTACCGGTATTATTTTCGAATTACCAATAGTGATATTCATTTTATCAAAATTAGGTTTAATGACACCTAAATTGATGCGTGCCAGCAGGCGTTATGCAACAGTTATCATTTTAATTATTGCAGCGATTGTAACACCAACACCTGATATTATGACGATGTTGATTGTGGCTACTCCATTATTCTTGTTGTATGAATTAAGTATTTTCGTTTCAGCCTACATCGAAAGAAAAAAGAAAAAAGCCGAAGCAGCGTTCTATGCCAAATAACAAAAACATTACGAATACATTTCATAATTCTCTATAAATTTGACTGATGCCAAACACTAAAATTAAAATCGCAATAGGTTCAGATCATGCAGGTTTTGAATACAAAGAAGTTTTAAAAACCTTCCTTTCTGATTACGAGGTTGAAGATTTTGGAACCCACTCGCTGGATTCAGTGGATTATCCTGATTTTGCACATCCTGTTGCATCTGCAGTAGAAAGTGGTGATTTTAAATATGGCATTTTACTTTGTGGTTCGGCAAATGGTGTTGCGATAACTGCAAATAAACATCAGCATATCAGAGCTGGTTTATGCTGGGAAAACGAAGTAGCATCATTAGTAAGAAAACACAATGATGCGAATGTGCTGTGTATCCCGGCAAGATTTGTTTCCGAAACACTTGCAAAAGAAATTACAACAACTTTTTTAAATACCGAGTTTGAAGGTGGACGACACCAGAACAGGGTTGATAAAATATCTTGTTAATATTGAACAACTAACTTTTACTACATAATGAATAAAAGATTTCTAACCCTTGGCCTGGCATCAGTACTTAGTATAAGCTGCTTCGCTCAAGTAAAACCACTTGCTCCTAATAAGGATGCAATACGGTTTGGCAAAGCTATTAATCCGGCTGAAGGATTTAAACACCTTTCGGTATTAGCTTCTGATGAATATGAAGGCCGTGAAACCGGTACCAAAGGTGCATGGATGGCTGCAGATTATATTCGTAATTATTTCAAGTCTATCGGATTAAAAGGCCCTGTAAATGGCGAATATTTCCAGAAAATTGATTTAGTTAACGTAACACTAAAAGAAAGCCATGTTACGGTTAATGGTCAGCCGAAAGAATACCAGAAAGATTATGTGGTAACGCCGAGCTTAATTAGCGATAAAGGTTTTACTTTCTCTACCGACGAAATCGTTTTTGTAGGATATGCCATTAAAAAAGAGGGCTACAATGATTTTGCCGGCACCGATATTAAAGGTAAGGTTGTAATGATGTTCAGCGCTGGCGACCCGACAGTTAAAGCTGGTACCAGAATGGACAGAGCTACCTATAGAGCTATTTTAGAAGAAAGAGCTAAATATTTTGCTGCAAATGGTGTTAAAGCGATCATTCTAATCGATCCGATGGTTGATAGAATTACCGAAAACACAAAACAGGCACAAAATAAAGGAAGAGTTTTGGTGAGATCGAGCGCTGCATTAGAAGCTCAAAATGGTGCGCCACGTATTTCGATATCTACTGCTGTTGCCAACGAATTATTGAAAGCTTCGAATACAACTGTTGCTGATTTACAAAAGAAAATAATCGACAGCCAGGCACCTGCATCGCAGGTATTGAACGTCGCTTTTTCTGCAAGTGCAGCTAAACAAGATACGCCTGTTAGATGTGAAAATGTTCTGGGTTACCTGGAAGGTTCTGACCCGGTTCTTAAAAAAGAAGTATTGATACTTACAGGCCACTATGACCATATTGGTTTAGTTAACGATCCGAACGCTAAGGATAAAGTTAATAATGGTGCTGATGACGATGGTTCAGGAACAACAGGGGTTTTATTAATGGCAAAAGCATTTATGGATGCTAAAAAAGCTGGTAAAGGTCCAAAACGCAGCATCCTGTTTATGACAGTTGTTGGTGAAGAAAAAGGATTATGGGGTTCTGACTGGTATTCTGAACACCCGGTATTCCCTGTTGCAAACACAATTGCCGATTTAAATACAGATATGATTGGTCGTATTGGCGAAGAGTATCTGGGTAAACCAGATTCTGCAAACTACATTTACTCAGTAGGTTCAAAAATGTTAAGCAGCGATTTAGCAAAGTTGCAGGATAGAGTTAATGCAACATATACTAAAATGAAGCTGGATTTTAAATATGATGATCCGAAAGATCCTGAACAAATCTATTACCGTTCAGATCACTACAACTTTGCTAAGTTAGGTATTCCAATTATTTTCTTTTACGATGGGATGCTGGAACAAGATTATCACAGACCTGGTGATGAGGTAAGTAAAATTAACTTTCCTTTGTTGGCAAAAAGAGCACATTTAACTTATTATATAGCCTGGGAATTAGCTAATCAAGCAAAACGACCAGTTGTTGATATGGACGGAAAAGGAAATCCAAAGAAATAATAAAGTCAAAATTTTAAGCCCCGATCTTACAATCGGGGCTTTTTTATACACATTACTTTTGGCGGTAACAGAAATTCCTATCTTTGAAATATGATGAAAACTGCGGAGGAATTTTTAGAGAAATCTGATGAGAAGGCGTTCGATTTACCACATCGTAAAACCATCAACTACAATATTGGTAAATACAATACGGCAGTAGCCCGTGGATTATCAAAATTTGAAAACCTCGAAGCATCGAAGAAAAAAGCGCACGTTATTAAATGGCGTGTAATGGAAAACCTGGATAAGTTTTTGCCAGAATTCGAATCAAATTTTCAACGCAGGGGCGGAAAAGTTATCTGGGCAAATGATGCCGCAGAAGCCCAACGCGAAATCCTCAACATCATTAAAAAAAACAATGGAAAAACAGTAATCAAATCTAAATCGATGACTACTGAAGAAATCCATTTAAATGATTTTCTGGAAAGTAATCAAATCGAATCTTTAGAAAGTGATTTGGGCGAATACATCGTTCAGTTACTGGGGCAAGCCCCCTATCATATTGTTACTCCGGCAATGCACCTCAGTGCAACCGACATTGCACAGTTATTTCACGATAAATTCGGAACACCAATTGACGCAACTCCGCCACAACTGGTACAAAAGGCAAGGGAATTACTCCGTGAAAAATACCTCAATGCAGATATTGGTATCAGTGGAGGCAACTTTCTGATCGCCGATACCGGAAGCATTGCCATTACCGAAAATGAAGGAAACGCAAGGTTAAGCACTACATTTCCAAAAATCCATATTGCTATTGTTGGTATAGAGAAGGTTATTCCTTCGATGGCTGATTTAGATTTATTCTGGCCACTACTGGCTTCGCATGGCACCGGACAGAATTTAACCGTTTACAACAGCATTTTGAGTGGTCCACGCCAACCCAACGAAACCGATGGCCCCGAAGAAATGTATGTAATCCTTTTAGATAATGGACGTACCAATCTTTTGGCGCAAAAAGATCAGCGTCAGGGTTTATATTGCATCCGTTGTGGTGCATGTTTAAATGCCTGTCCTGTTTACAAAAACATTGGCGGCCATACGTACAACACTACTTACAGTGGTCCTATTGGCTCTGTAATTACCCCACACCTAAAGGGTATGGAAGAGTTTAAGCATTTAAGTTATGCTTCAAGCCTCTGCGGAAAATGCTCAGAAGTTTGTCCGGTGAAAATTGATATCCACAAAATGTTGTTGCTAAACCGTAGAGATGCAGCCGCAGCCCATGAAAACGGAAAGGTTGAAGAAATTGGCTGGAGCATGTTTAACAAAATGATGCAGAAACGTAAATGGATGGACTTTTTTGGCGGTAAGTTCAAGAATTTCATGCTTAAAAAATTCTTCAGGAAAAGTTGGGGGAAATATCGTGAAATGCCTGAAATTGCTGATAAATCTTTTGCAAAACAATGGGAAGATTTAAAGAAAAATAAGGAAGAGTAGAGCCAGATTTAAAAATTGCTAACCAAAACAAAGAATTGAAATGCATTTCAACCGTGGTAATAAAGACGACAAATTCTTATTGAATTTATATGAAAGATTACTTTATCCACGCATGGTTGAGGAAAAGATGCTTAAACTACTTCGTCAGGGCAGAATTGGCAAATGGTTTTCGGGCATTGGGCAAGAAGCAATTGCCGTGGGCTCTACCTTAGCCATGCAAAGCGATGAATATATCCTACCAATGCATCGCAATCTTGGGGTATTCACATCAAGGGATATTCCACTAAAAAAATTAATGGCGCAGTGGCAGGGTAAAATTAGTGGCTTTACCAAAGGCCGCGACCGGTCTTTTCATTTCGGTACACAAGCCTATAAAATAATTGGAATGATTTCTCATCTCGGTCCGCAGATGGCTCTGGCCGATGGTATAGCGCTCGCTGATATTTTGGCTGAGAAGCCTAAAGCTACCCTGGTTTACACTGGCGAAGGTGCAACGAGTGAGGGCGATTTTCATGAAGCTGCAAATGTAGCTGCCGTTTGGAATTTACCGGTTATTTTCCTCATCGAGAATAACGGCTATGGCCTTTCAACTCCAATATCAGAGCAATTTAAATGCAAAAACCTGGTTGATAAGGCGGTTGGTTACGGTATCGAAGGTATACAAATTGATGGAAATAATATCCTGGAAGTTTATGATACCATTGATAATATTGCAAAAGACATTCGCCAGAATCCCCGCCCTGTTTTATTGGAATGCTTAACCTTTAGAATGCGTGGCCATGAGGAAGCTTCGGGCACCAAATATGTCCCCCAAGAATTATTCGATGAGTGGGAGAAGAAAGACCCGTTGAGCAATTATGAGGCTTACTTAATCGAACAGAAAGTATTAACCATTGAATCGGTTACTAACATAAAAACAGAAATTAAACGGGCTATCGAATTGGAAGTTGAAGAAGCTTTTGATGAATCCGAACCAAGCGCAAATGCCAGGCAGGAAGAACTGGACATGTACTTTCCCTATACGCAGGAAGTAATTGAACCTCAACAGCCTTCAACTGAAAAGAGATACCTCGATGCAATAAGCGAAGGGCTTGATTTAGCAATGCAGAAATACCCTAATCTGGTGTTAATGGGGCAAGATATTGCTGATTACGGAGGAGCGTTTAAAATCACTGATGGTTTTACGGCTAAATATGGTAAAGGGAGGGTGCGTAATACGCCTATTTGCGAATCGGCGATTGTTGGTGCAGGATTAGGCTTATCGATTAATGGCTTTAAGGCGGTTGTAGAAATGCAATTTGCCGATTTTGTTAGCGTTGGCTTTAATCAAATCGTTAATAATCTGGCGAAAACCCATTACCGATGGGGCGAAAAAGCCGACGTTGTGGTTCGGATGCCCACGGGTGCAGGCACAGGCGCAGGGCCCTTTCATTCGCAAAGTAATGAAGCATGGTTTACGAAGACCCCTGGTTTAAAAATCGTTTATCCGGCTTTCCCTAATGATGCAAAAGGTTTGCTATTGGCCGCAATCGAAGACCCTAATCCGGTATTATATTTTGAACATAAATATCTATACAGGAGTTTAACAGCACCTGTTCCTGACGATTATTATACCATAGCCATTGGCAAAGCCGCAACACTGGCAAATGGAAAAAAATTCGCCATTATTACTTATGGTTTGGGTGTACATTGGGCCTTAGAATATCTGTCCAATAATCCGGATTGTGGCGCTACAATTATAGATTTAAGGACTTTGCAACCTTGGGATAAAAATGCAGTTGAAATAGCTGTAAAAGCTACCGGAAGGGTGTTAGTTCTACATGAAGATACGCTTACCAATGGTTTTGGAGCTGAAATTTCTGCATGGATTGGCGAACATTGCTTTCAGGATTTAGATGCACCCGTGATGCGTTGTGCCAGCTTAGACACCGCTATTCCGATGAGTAAAATATTGGAAGAAGATTTTTTGGCGAAGGCCAGACTAGCGGCTACCATTGATAAATTATTAAAATATTGAGTTCGGTTAATTGTTAAAACTGATTAATCTTTTTACAGCAGCAACATAATCAATTAACCAATTTATACAACTTAAACAGTTAAACACTAAATGAACAATTTTACAGTCGAAGGAAACATTATAGATATCACAAAGCGAAATATTTTCTTTGGCGAAATTGAGGTTGAGGGAGGAAGAATAAAATCCATCAATAAAATTTCCGGACAGAAAGCGGAAAGGGATTTTATTTTACCGGGATTTATCGACAGCCATGTTCATATTGAAAGCAGTATGCTTATTCCGAGTGAATTTGCCAGGCTGGCTGTTGTTCATGGAACAGTAGCTACCATTAGTGACCCGCACGAAATAGCAAATGTTTGTGGCATGGAAGGCGTTGAATTTATGATAGAGAATGGAAAAACCGTTCCCTTTAAATTTAATTTCGGTGCCCCAAGCTGTATTCCGGCTACGATTTTCGAAACTGCTGGTGCTGAATTAAACCACAATGATGTTAAACTGCTTTTAGAACGCCCCGAAGTTAAATACCTCAGCGAAATGATGAACTTTCCTGGCGTGTTAAATAATGACGAAGAAGTACTCAAAAAGATTGCCGCAGCACACGCACTTGGAAAACCCGTTGATGGCCATGCGCCTGGTTTACGGGGAACTGCTGTTCAGCAATACATAGATGCCGGCATTTCAACCGATCACGAATGTTTTACTGCTGAAGAAGCTTTGGATAAGTTGCAGCGAGGCATGAAGATTCTTATCCGCGAAGGAAGTGCTGCCAAAAATTTCGAAGCATTGATTGATTTGTTAAATGATTGGCCGGAAATGATGATGTTTTGTAGCGACGATAAACATCCTGATAGCCTGGTAGAAAATCATATTAACGAACTTTGTGCAAGAGCTGTAGCCAAGGGAATTGATGTTTTCAATATTCTGCAAGCGGCCTGTATCAACCCCATCATTCATTACAAACTAGATGTAGGAGCCCTTCAAATTGGCGACTACGCAGACTTTATCGTTGTTGGGGATTTAAACTCTTTTAAAGTAAAAAAGACTTATATAGATGGTGTTTTGTTGGCTGAAAATGGTAAAACTGTTGGAGACTGGATTAAACATGAAAAAGATAAAGAATCTGTAAATCATTTTGACTGTAGTTTAAAAACTGAAGAAGATTTCATTTTTGCTTCTACTGGTCAGGAAGAAATTCCGGTTATTGAAGCTTTGGATGGTCAGCTGATAACAAATCGCTGTGAAGCAAAACCTAAAGTTTTGAATGGCAATATAATCTCAGATACGGCTAACGATATTTTGAAAATCGTGGTGGTAAACCGCTATCATGATGCACCGGTTGCCATCTCGTTTGTCAAAAATTTTGGATTAAAAAGCGGTGCAATTGCATCAAGCGTAGCACACGACAGCCATAATATTATTGCTGTAGGTGTCGATGATAAAAGTATTTGCGAAGCAGTTAATCTGGTGATAAAAGAAACAGGGGGTGTGACAGCTGTTAATAACGAAAAAGAAGTAATCCTTGGTTTACCTGTTGCCGGTTTAATGAGCAATCATAACGGTTATGAAGTTGCAGAGCATTATACGGCTATTGATAATTTTGCTAAAGAATTAGGTTCTACGCTGGTTGCTCCCTTTATGACCCTTTCATTTATGGCTTTACTGGTAATCCCGCATTTGAAATTAAGTGATAAAGGCTTATTTGATGGCGACACCTTCGAATTTGTTTAAGATTACTTCGTGAAATAACCTAAAACTAATCCATCACAAAAACTTCGGCAAGTGGGTTAAAGAGGTAGATTCGCTTATCGTCAAGGCAAACACAACGATAACGTTTTCTAATCCGTTCGCCTTTGGTAAACCTGCGGCCATCTTTAATTTTGAATGTCGTATTAACAGGAAGCTGCTCTAAATGTAATGTTTCCGTCTGGGCCGAATCGTATTTTTTTAATGCTCTCGATAAATGCAAATCCGAACAGCTTGAAGCAGCCGGATTAGACATATAATTATCAATTGCCCGATGAATATCTGCTGGAAAAATATTCATTTCAAAAAACGGAACCATCATGCGCTGAAAGTTTTTTTTCCACTCCGAACCATGAGGTTTCACTTTGTTTTTGAAATCGTTCCAGGTTAAAAGATGGGCAAATTCATGCACAGTGGTTACAAGAAAAGCATAATGATTCAGGTTAAAATTAACTGAAATCCGGTGTCCCTTATCGCGGTATGGATGGCGGTAATCGCCAAGTTTAGTAGAACGGGTTTTGGCTATTTTAAACTCACACTGGAAATAATCTATCCACTTTGCTATTAGCGGCGCTGCCTCTGCAGGCATATACTGTGCTAAAACGTTAACTTTCTCCACAAATGCTAAGATAGGGATTTGCCAAATATTTAACTAAAACAGCTGTTAAGATTTACACGAATTTAACTGCTGCACATACTAACTTTAAAAGTTCTATCTTTTTGACGTCATTGCGAGGCACGAAGTAATCTCTTTTCTGTTGGATTGCTTCGTGCCTCGCAATGACGATAACTTATGAAAACTACTCATCCGATGGAAACAATGAAGCCAATACCAGTTTAATCTCTCCAAAAGAATAATCTTTACCCAAAAACTCCCTAATGCTCGCCATTGATTTCGTTTTCTGGCTTTCGACAGCGGCACTAATGTTTTTGATTTTATTAGCTTTTACCAATTTAGCCACATCCAGTTGTTGCGTTGAAACGAAATAAGCCAAATGACCTTCTACCGTTCCCACGGATAAACCACGTTCTTTAGCAATTTCTGCTACGTTTTTACCCTGCTCATAAAGCTCAAAACTGACGAGTTTCGTATCAACTTTTGGCTCCTTCTTTTTTTTCTCAGCTGCCGATTTCACTTTAAGTGCAACGCCTTTTAATTGTATAGCTTGCTGTAATTGCTTGTTGCGTTCTTCGGTATTCAGCAATGCTTCCGTATCAGCCTTACTAAATTCTTTCCCATCAATAATTGCCAATAAAAGCGCCTTACTTTTGTGCATTTTTTTTAACTGCTCATAAACCAGAATCTCTAATTCGAGCAATTCCGTTAAATAAGTTTTAATCCCCTTCTCTTCTTTAATGGCTTCTATCTGCGCCAGGAATTTATCGGAAACTTCTTTAATCAGCGGGTTGAAATATTTTAAGGCAGCCTCTACCCTTTTTGAAACATTAAATAAAGTATGTTCATGCTGCTGTGCAAAAAGATTTTTAAGCTGGTTAACAAATGTATCAGCTGTTGCAGTGATCTTTTGAAAATCTTTATATAAATCCATCGTCCAGCCATCATAATGTTGCTTGGTCGATCTAGCTTCACTCTTATCGAAAGTTTCTACATGCTCTTTCATGTAATACCTCACCATATTCAAATCGAATGCTGAGATGAGGTAGCTTCTTATAAAATCAAAACTCTCCACACTGATCCGCTGTGTTAAAGCATCAGCAGTTTGTTTCGTACTCGAAAAATAATGGATATTCTGGTCTTGTTGCAAACCACTATCCCTAAGGTGGGAAGTTAAAACCAGACCTCTTAGCGAGCGCAGACGAGAAAGTGCCACGTAGGCCTGCCCGGGTGCAAAAGCATCACCAATATCAATAATTGCTTTATCGAAGGTTAAACCCTGGCTTTTATGTACCGTAATAGCCCAGGCGAGCTTAATTGGGTATTGAACAAATGAACCGGCAACGCTTTCGGCAATCTCATTTGTGGCCTCGTTCAGTTTATATTTTACGTTTTCCCAGGTGTATGGCGAAACAGAAATAACCACTTTATCATCTGGCAATTCAATTTCAATCGTGTCTTTTTCGATGTGATGCACAACACCGATTTTACCATTATAATAACGCTTCTCGGCAGTCATATCATTTTTAATAAACATTACCTGGGCACCAACTTTAAGCTCTAAGCTTTTTTCATTGGGATAAGAATGCTCACTAAACTCACCCGTGATTTTCGCTTCAAAAAAATACGACCTGCCATTCAGTTCTGTTAACCTTTCACGGTTAATTGCATCAGCTTTATTATTATGTGTGGTTAAAGTAATATAATTCTCCTCTGCAGCGGGTTTGAAATCTGCCTTAAAATGCTGTCTTAGTAAAGCCGTATCTTTGGGTGTAATTTGGTTATTCCTTAAGTGATTGAGTAAATCGATAAAAACAGCATCATCCTGACGATAAATTTTATCCAGCTCGATATAAACGGGTGGATTATTCTGTAACGCAAGTGCATCAAAAAAGTAAATACTCTTATAAAAACCAGCCATTATACGCCACTCGTCATTTTTAACTACCGGAGGTAACTGGTGTAAATCGCCGATAAACAATAGCTGTACACCGCCAAAAGGCACATTCCTGTTCCTTCTGATATACCTTAAAGAGAAATCAATGGCATCAAGCATATCCGCACGGAGCATACTCACCTCATCAATTACCAATAACTCCAGTTCCTGTATCATTCGCCTTTTATTGCCTTGCATATTTAAATGCTTCACAATAGTTCTGGGGGTGTTAAAATTAAAAGTAATGTTCTGATTAATTAAACCTGCAGCTGCATCAGGGAAAAAGGCCCCGAAGGGTAGCTGAAAAAGTGAATGAATGGTAACTCCTGATGCATTAATGGCAGCGATACCAGTTGGCGCACAAATCATAGCCTTTTTATGGGTTAGCTGGATTAGCTTACGCAGAAAAGTTGTTTTACCAGTGCCCGCTTTCCCGGTTAGGAAAACGTGTTTGGAGGTATAATTAACAAACTTTGCAGCGATTTCTGCAGGCATAGAGGTTTCTTCAGGTTGTGGCATTTATAATAAAATATTTTGGTGGCTTTAGCTGAAGGGATAAACTAAATTTAGCCATTTTTTTCGACAAAGTAACGTAATACTTTGCTAAATTCGTGAGCAATTGCTTAATATTCTATGCACTTAAGGTTTTCATTTTTCTTTAGTCTGCTTTTCTTATTTAACTTTTCGGGATTTTCTCAAACTACAGATAAGCCATATATTTTAGTTTTAGGGGTTGCTCAGGATGGTGGCTACCCGCACATGGGCTGCAACAAAATATGCTGTACATCTGCCTGGAAAAACCCGAAACTGCAAAAATCTGTAGCCTCATTAGCTCTCGTTGATCCTATCACGAAGAAATGGTATTTATTTGACGCCACACCTGACATTAAGAAGCAACTGAAAGCTTTTGCCGACCAAACTAAGAATACTTATCCGTACCTGCCCGAAGGCATTTTCATTACACATGCACATATTGGCCATTATACAGGCTTAATGGAATTTGGCCGGGAAGTAATGAATACTAAAAGCCTTAACGTTTATGTTTTGCCAAAGCTTAAATCTTTCCTGGAAGAAAATGGCCCATGGAGCCAGTTGGTAAATTTAAAAAACATTAAAATTACGCAGCTTGAAGCTGATAAACCTTTTCGGATAGATGAAATAAATGTAACGGCTTTTACGGTGCCGCATCGGGATGAATATTCGGAAACTGCAGGCTTCCAAATTGATACAAAATCAAAAAAATACCTTTTCATACCCGATATCGATAAATGGGGTAAGTGGGAAAAGAACATAAATGAAAGAGTAAAAGCGGTAGATTTTGCCTTTTTAGATGCCACATTTTACAGCGCAGAAGAACTCGGCAACAGACCAATAAGTGAAGTACCGCATCCATTGGTTATTGAAACTGTAAAACTATTCGAAAATGAAACTACATCTGTTAAATCAAAAATCCAGCTCATCCATTTAAACCATACCAATAAACTGCTTTGGGATAATCATGCCCAAAAAGACTTTTTAAAAAGCGGCTTTGGCCTGGCAAAACAAGGTGGGGTTTATTAGTAGGTAAATCCGACAGAAATGGAAATACTTTTTGTCGGATATCCTTTCAAACCTCACAGGTTTTTAAAACCTGTGAGGTTTATTTACTACAGTTAACAAAAAGATTGAAATGAATGGCGGGACTGTAAAACCGATGAACTACTGTAATTGCTTTTCTTAATATGATGCTAAAATTTTAGGATTAACAGCATATCTACCTAAAGATTAACCAACCAGTTCAAACAGTTAACCAAAATTCTTATCTTTGCAGCCTGATGAAACAAAGCTATTCAAATCTTATTGCAGTTAAATTCCTTTAACCGGGTTTCATCTCCTCTTTTTATCCAAAATTTTATTATGCTTAACCCTGAAATAGAAAAACGTAAAACCTTTGCCATTATTAGTCACCCCGATGCGGGGAAAACCACTTTAACAGAGAAATTTCTGTTATTTGGAGGTGCGATTAACACGGCCGGAGCAGTAAAACGTAACAAGGCTAACCAAAGTAATACTTCCGATTTCATGGAAATTGAGAAGCAGCGTGGTATCTCCGTTGCAACATCGGTAATGGGTTTTGAATACAGTGGAAAACGCATTAATATTCTGGATACACCGGGTCACAAGGATTTCGCCGAAGATACTTACCGTACTTTATCAGCTGTGGATAGTGTAATCCTGGTGGTAGACTGTGTGAAGGGTGTGGAGGAACAAACAGAGAAACTGATGTCGGTTTGCCGTATGCGCAATACGCCGGTAATCATTTTCGTAAATAAAATGGATCGTGAAGGTAAAGAGGCTTTTGATGTACTGGATGAAATTGAGCAAAAGTTAAACATTAGCCTATGCCCTCAAAGTTGGCCTATTGGCCAGGGACATACGTTTAAAGGCGTTTACAGCATTTATCATAAACAATTAAATTTATTTCACTCTGATAAAACCAAGGTTACCGATTCGGTTGTTAAGGTTAATGATTTAACCGATCCGGCGTTGCTGGATTATTTACAGAAAAAAGAGGTTGAATCTTTACAAAGTGAAACAGAATTGGTGCATGGCGTTTATGGCGATTTAGATATTTCCTTGTATAAAGAAGGCTTATTGGCCCCTGTATTTTTTGGTTCGGCAATTAATAATTTTGGTATAAAGGAGATTTTAGACACATTTATTGAGATTGCACCAAGCCCTAAGCATCGCGAAGCGGAAGAAAGAGATGTATTGGTTGAGGAAAAAAACTTTTCGGGTTTTGTTTTTAAAATCCATGCCAATTTAGACCCTAAGCACCGTGATAGAATTGCGTTTTTACGTATTTGCTCCGGAAAATTTGAACGCAATAAATTTTATTACCATACCCGTCAGGATAAGAAAATGAAATTTGCCAACCCAATGGATTTCATGGCAAATGAAAAGAATTTATTGGAAGAAGCATGGCCAGGCGACGTAGTTGGTTTATACGATAGCGGAAACTTTAAAATTGGCGATACGCTAACTGAAGGCGAGAAATTGCAGTTTAAAGGAATTCCGAGTTTCTCACCCTCTATTTTTAAAGAGGTTGAAAACCTTGATCCTATGCGCACCAAACAACTGGAAAAAGGCATTAACCAGTTAACGGATGAAGGTGTAGCACAACTGTTTGTAATGCAACCGGGGAACAGGAAAGTAATTGGTGCAGTTGGAGAGCTTCAGTTTGAGGTAATCAACTTCCGTTTAGAGCATGAGTACGGTGCCAAGTGTCGTTTCAGAACCTTAAGTTATACGCGTTCGAGCTGGGTAACCTCATCCGACAGGAAAAAATTAGATGAATTTGTTAAACGTAAACAACAACATATTGGTTTCGATAAAGAGGAACAGCCTGTTTATTTATCAGATAGCGAATACATGATTAACTTAACTAAACAGGATTACCCGGATATTGATTTCCATAAAACCAGCGAGTTTAAGAGCTAATCTATCGCCTGGAGCAGCTTTCAGTTCGGAAGTTTACAATGCAAAAAGCCTTTTGTAAGTGTTTAGAAAAGGCTTTTTATGTATAATGTACTAGCGTTATTGTGATGAAGATTGCAACTATTTCTTACTCAAATCCCAAACTTTCAGTTTGTTTAAGTTTGCTTTTCCATCAACAGTAAAAGCAGAAAAACCAGTCGCATTCTCTTCTGGAAAAATCATGGTGGTAATTACTTTTTCACCACCATTCCCGAAAACTTCCAAAGAAGATTTATCTACTAAAACCTGTAAGCTAATTTTACCATTTTCGGGGTTGATGTGGGCCATCTGGATAATATTCTTTTCATTTTTCACACCCTTTTCAGCAAGTGAACAATCGATGTAAATACTTTTTTCAGTTCCATTATAGCCTATTTCAATTTCCTTAAGCACATTACCCTTTTCATCTTTTAGCTGAGCGATTTTGAAGCCAACTTTTTTTGCTTCATTAACCGAAAACTCCGCATCAATCCAGTAAGCATTCTGGCTTTTACCCAGATCCAGGTTTCCATCAATCGTAATATTCTGATTAGTTACCACCTTTCCTGCCGAGTGTTTTTTAAGGTTATCGGCGATTATAGCTGCAGGCTGCTGAAACAACCTCACTCCTTCTGGTGTGGTTTTCAAGAATAAATCGCGGGGAATAGACATTTGACCTTTCCAGGGAAAAGTTTCTTTCCCCCCGGGCTGTATCCAACCTAACAAAATCCTTTCATTTTTTGGAGCATCATTCCATGGAATAGCCGCGTAGAAGGCATCACCATCATCTACCAGTAAAGCAAGTTTACCGTCATTATCGTTCTTAAAAGTCTTTCCGTCAAAATCGCCTATAAAATATTGCATAGTTGGCCCTTTCGGTCCAAATAAAGAGACAGCTAAAACCCATTTTACATTGTTTTTATTTCCATCAACAGCCAGGGGAATAATAAAAGGACATTCCCAACCACTTCCCTGGTTACCTTGTTTTCCGAAATCGCTTAACATGGTCCAATCTTTCAGGTTTGTTGAGCCGTAAAACCTTACCTGGTGCTCATCAACCATTGCAACGGTCATAATCCACTGTTTTGAAGCCTCGTGCCACCATACATTCGGATCACGGAAGTCTTTTTTATTTAAATCGATAATCGGATTTTTTGCATAGTTGGTAAAAGTTAAACCGCCATCGTTACTGTAGGCCATATACTGCGATTCGTTGCGCTGTTTAGGCAAATCTGCCGTATAAAAAGCTACGATTGGTGTCTTACCTTTTCCAAAACCGCTAACATTATATTTATCCAGGACAGCAGAACCTGAAAAAATCATCGTGGTGGTATCTTTTGTAATTTTTTCGGGAATGGCTACAGGCAGATTTTTCCAGTTTATCAAATCTTTACTGGTTGCATGCCCCCAGCTCATGTGCCCCCATTTATTTTCGAAAGGGTTATATTGAAAATACAAATGATATTCTCCGTTAAGGTAAATTAATCCGTTAGGATCATTTAACCAGTTTGTTGGCGAAGTGAAGTGATAAACCGGTCGCCATTGAGGTGTTGGCTGTTGGGCAAAGGCATTAATTGAGCTTAGAAATAAAACGGTCAGGATAATTTTAAAAATTTTCATAGGGTTTGGTTAAGCGCATAGTTGATTTAAAGATAATTGTTTTTTCATTTTTATGTTAACGACTGCTTGCTATTCTTACAAAACACCGTTCGGATTCAACCATGAATAGTATACTATGTTTAGATGAGGCACCAATGGCCTATAAAGACATCAATAAGGTAATGGCTGCACAAACAGAATTAGTTGATGTAATCGCCAGGCTTGAGCCTAGAATGGTACGAATGGCTGATGATGGAAGCAGAGAGGATTAATTGAGCGTGCTGGGTTCAAAATCTATAGTCTGAATAAAATTGTCATTTAGGGAAGAAACAATGACACTTTATAGAATTTACATTCAAAACAAAACCCCTCTTCAAAACAAATTGTAGAGGGGTTTTATATGTTGTAAATAATGATCTATTTCAACTTGCTCAAAGCTGTTTTAATTCGCGGCAACATATCTTTGATATCCTGAAGTGTACATGCACCTACCGATGCCCTGAACCAAGGCATATCAGCTTCATTTCCAAAAGCAGAGAACGGAACCAACGCAGCACCCGCTTCTTTAATCAGGTAGAAATTAACATCAGCACTATCTTTTAAAAGCTGACCATCTTCCGTTGTTTTTCCGATATAATCAATTTTAATAGTCAGATAAATTGCACCCATTGGTTCAACTGCATCAACATTAAAGCCTTCGCTTTTCAATTCGCTAAAGCCATTGTAAAGCGCATTTAAACTATCCTGAATCTGTGCTTTAAAGCTGGTTAAAAATGTATCAACCTGTACTTTATCGTTAAAGTAATTAGACATGGCAACCTGCTCGGCCTTTGGTGCCCATGCACCCATATGACCAACCAGCGCCTTCATTCTGTTTACAATATCCTCCGGACCAAAACCCCATCCTACACGCACACCTGTTGCAGCCAGACACTTAGAACTACCATCAACAAAAACAGTAAACTCACGCATCGCCGGACGCAATGAAACCGGATTTACGTGCTCTTTACCAAAAGTTAAAAGTGAGTAAATCTGATCGTACATTAAGTATAATGGCTTTTCATCCGCAGCACGCGATGCATTTTCTTCTAATACAGCATCACATATCTCAGCTAAAGATTCAGCGTCGAACATTGTACCTGTTGGGTTTAATGGAGAGCATAGAGCCAATAAAGTTGCACCTTTTAAGTGCGGTTTCAGCTGTGCGGCGGTTGGCATAAAATTAGTTGCAGCATCGGTTTCAACTGCGATGGCATTTGCCGATGTTAAATGGCAATAGTGATTGTTGTTCCATGATGGAGCAGGGAAAACAACAGTGTCTCCCGGATCAATCAAAGCTAAATAAGTTGCATAAATTAAAGGACGAGAACCACCGGAAACTAAAATACTATTGGTATTGTACTCCAATCCAAACCTGTCCTTTAACAATTCAGAAACGGTTTCTCTTAATGGTAACACACCATCTGCAGGTGGGTAATTCGTCTGATTTGCATGATAAGCTTCAACTATTCCTGCTTTTAATTCTGTCGGAATTGGATAGATATTTGCATCAAAATCACCTATAGTTAGGTTAGCGATAGAAGCTCCCTTACGCTTCATTTCATTAACCTCGTTACCAATTTTTATAATTTCTGAGCCAATCAATGAGCTGGCTAATACTGAAACTTTCATAGTTATTTATTTTTGTCGTTACTACGCTTTAACGTACTAAATTTTCTATTGCTTTATTTACTTTGTCGAAGCCAAATTGGGCTAAAACACTTTGCATGGCATCTGCAATTTGTTCGTTGCAAAGGTTACCAATGCTTCCCTCGTGTGTATGATGTATTTGGCTCGATGGAGCAAAAGTACCATTTTCTATCTGCTCACCAACAATCTTGTAAGCTTCACGGAATGGAACCCCTTGTAAAGCTAAGTCATTAACCACCTCAACACTAAATAAGTAATCGTATTTTTTATCTTTTAGAATCTCATCTTTTATGGTGATGTTCTGAAACATAAAAGTGGCGATTTCCAGACACTCATTTAACGAAGTAATGGCAGGAAAAAGATTTTCTTTTAATAATTGTAAATCACGGTGATAGCCTGAAGGAAGATTGGTTATCATCATGGCAATTTCATTAGGCAGTGCCTGAATTTTATTGCAACGCGAACGAATCAATTCGAATACATCCGGGTTCTTTTTGTGTGGCATAATACTCGAACCAGTGGTTAACTCTGCCGGGAAGCTGATAAAACCAAAATTCTGGTTGATAAATAAACAAACATCCATAGCCATTTTAGCTAAGGTTGCCGCTACAGCACTCATGGCTTGCGCCAGGATTCTTTCGGTTTTACCACGTCCCATTTGTGCATAAATCACATTGTAGTTTAAGCTTTCAAATCCTAATAACTCTGTAGTTAACGTTCTGTTTAAAGGAAAAGATGAACCATAACCCGCAGCAGAACCTAAAGGATTTTTATTGGTGATTTTCCAGGCCGCAAGCATCAATTCCATATCATCGGCAAGGCTTTCTGCATAAGCACCAAACCATAAGCCAAAAGATGATGGCATGGCGATCTGCAAATGTGTGTAGCCAGGCATCAATTTATCTTTATGAGTATTACTTAACTCAATTAACTGGTTAAATAATGTTGAGGTCTGGTTAACCATATCTTCGATACAAGCCCTGAAGAAGAGTTTTAAATCAACCAATACCTGATCATTACGCGAACGACCGCTATGAATTTTCTTTCCAGCCTCGCCAATGCGTTGGGTTAACAACCACTCTACCTGAGAATGTACATCTTCAACAGTATCTTCGATGGTGAAGTTTCCGGCTTCGATTTCAGCGTAAATATTTTTGAGTTCTTGTTGAACGGTTTTCAGTTCATCAGCTGTAAGCAAATTAATGGTTTCGAGCATTTGAGTATGGGCCAAAGAACCCAATACATCAAACTTTGCCATTTGTAAATCCAGTTCACGATCTTTTCCAACCGTAAAGCTTTCTACAAATTTATTTACATCGATATTTTTTTGCCAAATCTTCATTTTAAATTTTATTTAACCGCAAAGGGCGCTAAGTTTTTTCGCAAAGAACACTAAGCCATTTATTCAACTTTGTATGTTACAATAACTGTTTATAGTATAACAGGTTTTAACATATTTACATAACCTTCAACACCTTCAGCAACTTCCCTCACATATAAAAATTCATCTGCCATGTGCGAGCGTCCAGAAAAGCCAGGGCCACATTTTACCGATGGGATATCTAATAGTGCCTGATCCGAGGTGGTTGGAGAACCGTAGGTGGTTTTTCCTAAAGCAACCCCTGCCTGAACCACTGGATGGTTTTTATCTATAGATGATGGTTTTAAACGAATAGAGCGGGGTGTAACATCGCAATCAACATTTGCACGGATAATCTCTAAAACTTCTTCATTGGTGTAAGCATCAGTAACGCGTACATCTACCGTGAAAGTGCAGTTAGCTGGTACAACGTTGTGTTGCGAACCTGCATTGATAATTGTAACTGTCATTTTCAGTGGACCAAAAACTTCAGATACTTTAGGGAACTGATAGTTTCTGAACCATTCGATATCTTTTAAGGCTTTGTAAATGGCGTTTTCACCCTCTTCTCTTGCCGCATGTCCCGCCTTACCGTGCGATACACAATCTAATACAAGTAAGCCTCTTTCGGCTATGGCTAAATTCATTTCTGTAGGTTCGCCCACAATTCCGAATTCCAGCACGCCTAAATCAGGTAAAACAAGTTCTAGACCATTGTTTCCTGAAATTTCTTCTTCTGCTGTAGCAGCTAAACAGATGTTATATTTTAAATTCTCCTGCTCGTAATAATATAAAAACGTTCCGATTAAAGAAACCAAACAACCTCCGGCATCGTTACTGCCTAATCCAAATAGCTTATCGCCCTCAATGGCAGCATCGTAAGGATCGCGGGTATAACCAGAATTTGGTTTAACCGTATCGTGATGAGAGTTTAATAATACGGTAGGCTTACTCGCATCGAAATATTTGTTATAAGCCCACACGTTATTCATTTTGCGCTGTGTTGGAATACCTCGCTCTTCTAAAAACTGCGCAATTAAGTTCGCTGTTCTGTCTTCTTCCTTGCTAAAAGATTGGATGCGAATTAACTGTCGCAATAAATCCAAGCTTTCCTTTTTTATATTTTCTAATAACATAGTATCGAGTAGTTAGTATCAGGTATCAAGACGAAACACATCTTATACTTTTTACTTTATATTTTTAGTATCAAGTACTAGTATCAGGTATCAAGATTTGAGACACCAGATGCTGTACAGCGTGGCTTTAGTCTTTCAGCTCCATTAAGGTTGAGTACCCAGACCTTCCACCTTTCTGCTTGCCTCCTTCTACCTTTTCAGGATCAACTTTCTTTAGTGTACAAATTTCCTGCTTTTAAAGCTGAAAGTTTAATACCTTTTATTAAAGATGAACTAAAGCCATTGTGTTCCATTTCGTTTAAACCCGCAATGGTACAACCTTTCGGCGAAGTTACTTTATCTATTTCTGATTCCGGGTGTGTTCCGTGTAATAAAAGTAAATCGGCCGCTCCTTTTGCCGTTTGTACGGCCATTTTCAATGCTTCATCTGCATGAAAGCCAATCTCCACACCTCCTTGTGATGCAGCCCTGATTGCTCTCAGAAAAAATGCAATGCCACAAGCGCAAAGTGCCGTAGCAGAAGTCATGAGGTCTTCATTAATTTTTACCACAGACCCAACTGTTTCAAACATTTTGGTCACCTCGGCAATGTTTTCTGCCGATGCATTATCACTGGCCATACAAGTCATGGATTGGCCAATGGCAATAGCTGTATTGGGCATTACGCGAACAACTTCTACGTTATCGCCAAGCTTTTCACGAACTGCAGCACAGCTTACGCCAGAAATAACAGAAATTACAAGATGTCTTTTCGGATCAATGGCAGCATTGATTTCGTCTAGAACCGTATTTAATTGCTGAGGTAAAACAGCTAGAATAACCACATCAGCATCAGCTACTGCCTGTTTGTTATTATTACTTACTGTAAAACCTGCTTCGGCGAAAGATTTCAGGTGATCGATATTTCTACGGGTAAGGATAATATGACTGGCTTCGGCAAAGTTGGCTTTTACCAATCCTTTTGCTAATGATAATCCGATATTTCCGCTACCAATGATGGCTATTTTTTTCATGTGGTTCTTTTTATTTTCCTTCGGATTGATTACACCGATTATTTCATTTCACAGATTTATTTTTTGAAAAAGCACGCTCTGTCATGCTGAGGTACGAAGCATGACAGCTTATTCAGGGCTTCATCTTTGTCCCAAAGGTTCCGTCAGCAAGTTCGTTCAATTCGTCGGCTTTGCCAATGTACACTGCTGATACCCCTTTTTTTATGGCTTCAAAAGCATTGTGCAGTTTTGGTATCATTCCACCTTGCACTGTTCCGTCAGCTTTTAATCCTTCAAATTCATTAGCTCTGATTTCCTTCACTACTGATGCATCATCATTAACATCTTTCAGAACACCTTTTTTCTCAAAGCAATATACCAATTGGGTTTCGTACAGTTCAGACATGGCTACTGCAACTGAAGAAGCAATGGTATCGGCATTGGTATTCAACAGTTGTGTTTCGCCATCATGTGTAATGGCACATAACACAGGTACTAAACCTGACTTTAGTAAACTGTCAAGTGTAGAGATCGAAACCGATTGCTCATCTAAATCACCTACATAACCGTAATCGATTTCTTTAACAGGGCGTTTCTTTGCTTTGATTACATTTCCATCAGCACCGGTTAAGCCAATAGCATTGCTGCCTTTTGCCTGTAATTGCGCAACTATATTTTTATTGATTAATCCGGCGTAAACCATGGTTACTACCCGAAGTGTTTCGATATCTGTAATCCGGCGGCCTTCTACCATTTTAGCTTCAACACCCAGGCTTTGACCTAATTCTGTAGCGATTTTCCCCCCTCCATGAATCAGGATTTTATCTCCTGGTAAAGCTGTAAAATCCAATAAAAACTGATGTAGGTTTTCCGAATTATCAATGACGTTGCCGCCGATTTTTATGATGGTGAGTTGGTTCATATTTTTTTGCTGTTTCGTCATTGCGAGGCACGAAGCAATCTAATCAGACAGATTGCTTCGTGCCTCGCAATGACGGATTACTGATTACAATTCTTCCAGCATCGCTTTAATTACAGCCTGTGCTGCCCATAAGCGATTTCCTGCTTCGTGAATAACGAGTGAGTTTGGACCATCTAAAATTTCAGAAGATAATTCCAGATCACGGCGTACTGGTAAACAATGCATTACTTTCGCGTCGTTAGTAAATTTAAGCTTCTCGTTGTTCATCATCCATCCATCAGGATAGGTGAGAACTTTGCCGTATTCCTTGTAGCTGCTCCAGTTTTTTACATAAACGTAATCTGCACCAGCTAAAGCTTCTTCTATATTATACTGAATATCTGCACCAGGTGTAAACTCTTCTGCCAGTTCATAACCTTCTGGTTGAGCGATGGTAAAATCGATCATGCCTTCTGCCTGTGCTTTGCTCATCCATTCTGCAAACGAGTTCGGAACAGCCTGTGGTAAAGCCTTAACGTGAGGCGCCCAAGCCAAAACTACTTTTGGTTTACGGCCATCTGGTTGCTTTGTCCAGGTTTCGTGAATGGTAATGATATCGGCAAAACTTTGTAAGGGATGACGGGTTGCGCTCTCCAGACTTACCACCGGTACCGCACAATATTTAACGAACTTATTGAAGAAATCTTCGCTGTAGTCTTCTTCCCGATTGGTCAGTTTCGGAAATGAACGTAAACCTAAGATATCGCAATACTGCCCCATTACGGCAGCAGCCTCGCGAATATGCTCAACGGTAGTGCCGTTCATTACTACACCATCCTGAGTTTCTAAAGCCCAGCCCTCTTTATCCATGTTCATCACCATCACATTCATACCCAGGTTTAAAGCAGCTTTTTGCGTGCTTAAACGGGTGCGCAAGCTTGGGTTCATAAAAACCAGGCCTAAAGTTTTGTTTTTACCTAAACTCTGGTGTGCATAAGGATTTGCTTTTAACTCAAGCGCATCTTTTACAAATTGTTTGATGCTCGGAACATCATGTACGGAAGTGAATAACTTCATTTTTTTTGAGGTTAAAGGTTGAGGGCTGGAAGGTTGAAGCTTTAGGATCAACAACCCTACAACACTCAAAATTTACAAAATGCGATTGCTACCGCTTAATTTAATATTCTAATTACAACATTTGGCTTTGCTTCCAGGCCTTTCAACCTTCCGCCTTCCCGCCCTCAGCCTACTTCACCAGCTTCCCAAATGCTGCTAAAAATTCATCGGCATGGGCTTTGGTTAAATTTAATGCAGGAAGTAAACGGATTACATTTGGTTTTGCCTCACCAGTGAAAATTAAGTGTTTAAACAGCAATTCTTTTTTCACATGTGCCAATTCTTCCGGCAACTCGATTCCAATCATTAAACCACGACCGCGAACTTCTTTTACCTGCTCAAATTTCTTCAACTCGGTAATCAGGTAACTTCCAATTTCTTCAGCGTTTTTAAGTAAATTATCTTTTTCAATTACTTCTAACACAGCTAAAGCTGCCGCACAGGCTAAATGGTTACCGCCAAAGGTGGTGCCCAATTCGCCATGCCATGGTTTGAATTTAGGTGCAATCGAAATCCCTGCGATAGGAAATCCGTTACCCATTCCTTTAGCCATGGTGTAAACATCGGCTTCAACTCCGGCATAGTCGTGAGAATAAAATACTCCTGTTCGACCATATCCGCACTGAACTGAATCGGCAATGTAAACGGCATTATATTCATCACAGAGTGAACGGATTTTTTGTAAAAAGCTTTTTGAAGCTTCTTTAATTCCTCCAACACCCTGGATACCTTCAATAATTACAGCAGAAATTTCATTCGCCTGCGATTTGAAAGTTTCTTCTAAAGCCACCTCGTTATTAAACGGCAGGAAGATTACGTTTTCAGTTTGATTAACCGGGGCAACAATTTTAGGGTTATCGGTAACGGCAACCGCTAAAGATGTACGGCCGTGGAAAGCACCGGTAAAGGCAATTACTTTCTTTCTTCCGTTGTAAAATGAAGCTAATTTTAAGGCATTCTCATTTGCCTCGGCTCCGGAGTTAACCAGAAATAGCTGGTAATCTTTTTTCCCTGAAACCTGACCTAGTTTCTCAGCCAGTTGCGTTTGCAAAGGAATTTTAACAGAGTTGGAATAGAAGCCAACTTTACCCAACTGATCTGTTAATCGGGCAACATAATGTGGATGGGTATGACCAATGGAAATCACTGCGTGACCACCATATAAATCTAAATATTTTTGTTCATTAGCATCCCATACATTGCTGCCAGATGCTTTTGTAATTTCTATATCGTTAAGAGGATAAACGTCGAATAAGTTCATATTTTGAGGTTTTTGTCATCCTGAGGAACGAAGGATCTGCAACTGATGAAACAGATGCTTCGTTCCTCAGCATGACAGGTTATTAAAAGTTCGCTGCTTTCAGTTTTAAGCCTGCTGTTTCATCAAGGCCGAACATTAAGTTCATATTCTGAACTGCTTGCCCGCTGGCGCCTTTCAACAGGTTGTCGATAATGCTGATGATAAACAATTTGTTTCCGTGTTTTTCTAAATGCACTAAGGCTTTATTGGTATTCACCACCTGTTTTAAATCAATATTTCGCCGGCTCACATGCGTAAAAGGATGAGCGCTGAAATACTCTTCGTAAATACTTTGTGCTTCTTCCAGGGTTAAATCACTTTCCAGATACATTGCCGCTAAAATACCTCTGGTAAATGCCCCCCTTTGAGGGACGAAACTTAAGACATCGGTAAGTGACGGTTGGAGTTGTAATAAACTTTCGCCTATTTCATTTAAATGTTGATGCTCAAAGGCTTTGTAAACTGAAAGGTTATTGTTTCTCCAGCTAAAATGAGAGGTTGCCGCTAAGCTTTGACCAGCTCCTGTGGAACCGGTTGTAGCGTTAATATGTACTTCATTATTAATTAAACCTTTTGCTGCCAAGGGCAATAAACCTAACTGAATACAGGTTGCAAAACAACCAGGGTTAGCGATATTTTTAGCCGACTTTATTTTTTCGTGGTTTAGTTCTGGAAGTCCGTAAACGAACTGGCGATTTTCGAATGACGAATTTTGATTTAACCTGAAATCCTGTGATAGATCGATAATTTTAATGTTTTCATTTATAGGATGAGCAGCTAAGAATTTCTTTGCATCGCCGTGTCCAACGCACAAAAACAATACATCAATGTCCTGAGAGATTTCATTCACAAAACGTAAATCAGTATCGCCTATTAAATCGGTATGTACATCAGAAATCAGGTTGCCAGCATTACTGGTGCTTTTTACAAAAGTAATTTCTACGTGAGGGTGGTTTACCAGAATACGGAGCATTTCGCCTCCCGTGTAACCTGCACCTCCAATTATTCCTGCTTTGATTTTATCCATCATTATTGGTTTAAGGAAATTTTATAAAGAAAAAATTCTTTGTCTTCTTCTTGTTTAATGAACCCAATAGATTCATATAAATTTTGAGCGTTGAAATTATCTACAGCAGTTTCCAGCTGCACAAATGTACTACCCTGGTTTTTGGCAAAGGCCATTGCTGTCTTAATTAAAGCAGCGCCTATACCCTCCTTTCGATGGCCTGCATCTACAAACAGATCATTTAAAATCCAGTTTTTTGAAAGCCTGGCAGAAGAATATTTTGGGTAAAGTTGTGTAAACCCTACAGGTTTATCTCCAGCCATCGCTACAAAAATTATGGATTCATTATTTTCTAAACGGGCATCAATAAAAGCCTTAGCCATACCCAAATCAGAAAATTGATTGTAGAAAATCCTATACTGATTGAACAAACCAACCACCAAATGCGATTCGCTAGCATCAATTTGTCTAATGTTAAAATTATTCACAATCTGTTCTGTCATTTTCTGTACCTGGATATGAAAAAAGTATAAATTCTAAATCATTAACCGCCTGATTCATGATTTTATGTTTCAAACCTGCTTTAATCTGTAAGCCGCTATTTTCATGAACAGTTAAAGCTTTATCTTCAATTAAAAATGTTGCCTCCCCTTTCAAAATGTAGAAAAACTGTTCCGCAAAATGATGAAAGTGTAATTTTTCAGCAGTGTGGGGCGGCATTAACTCTTGTTTAATTACAGCCTCTAGTTTGCTGATGAAATTCCATCCATCACAGTTTTCGCCCCACTTATAGTGACTTAAACAATTCTTTTTTGAAAGGATTTCGCTCATTTTAGTATCAAGTAGTAAGTATCAAGTTAGATTTGAGACAAAAGACGAAAGATTTGAAAGGTTTTACATCCTTGCTTTAAGCTTTCAGCTTTAGTCTTTACGCTTCTTCTCCGTTAACTTTATGCCAAATCATCACCTGGTTTCCGAAGATTTTAGAGAAGCCTTTTACGTCTTCACCACTCCAGGCGTTGTTCATTTCGCCGTAGCTACCGAATTTATTGCTCATTAAATCATGGTTTGATTCGATACCAATAATCTGGAAACGGTAAGGCAATAACTCAACGAATACTTTACCGCTCACCATTTTTTGAGTATCGGCAAGGAAAGCCTCAATGTTCCGCATAATCGGATCGTGGAACTGACCTTCGTGCAACCAGTTACCATAGAAAGAAGACAATTGTTCTTTCCAGCTTAGCTGCCATTTGGTTAAAGTATGTTTTTCTAAAGTATGGTGTGCTTTGATTATTAAAACCGGGGCCGCTGCTTCGAAACCTACGCGACCTTTAATACCAATAATGGTATCGCCAACATGGATATCACGACCGATACCGAAAGGTTGAGCAATGGCCTGTAATTTTTGAATAGCCCTAACTGGTGCTAGTTTTTCACCATCAATAGCTACTAACTCACCTTTTTCAAAAGTTAATTCAACTTTGCGTGATTCAGTTTCAGTAACCTGGGTAGGCCATGCACTTTCAGGAAGGGTATCGTGTGAAGTTAAAGTTTCTTTACCACCTACTGATGTTCCCCATAAACCTTTATTGATAGAGTAAGTTGCTTTTGCAGCACTATACTCAACGCCGTGCTCGGCTAAATATTCGATTTCCGCTTCGCGGGATAATTTTAAATCTCTGATCGGTGTGATGATTTCAACATTCGGGATTAAGATGTTAAAAATCATGTCGAAACGAACCTGGTCGTTTCCTGCACCGGTACTACCGTGTGCTACATAATCAGCACCGATTTTTTTAACATAATTCGCAATGGCTGTAGCCTGACTTACGCGTTCTGCGCTAACAGATAGCGGATAAGTAGCATTCTTTAATACGTTACCGAAAATTAAATATTTGATGCAATCCTCATAATAACTTTCAGTTTCATCTACCACGGCATGAGATTTTACGCCCAAAGCATAAGCTCTTTTCTCAATTTCCTGCAATTCTTCTTCCGAAAAGCCACCTGTATTTACAATAACTGAATGAACTTCAAGACCACGGTCCTGAGCAAGGTAAATACAACAAAATGAGGTATCTAAACCTCCGCTAAAAGCTAAAACTACTTTTTTCATTACTTATTAAATAACAGGGTAAATAAAAACATCAATACTTTTAAGCCCGATTTAGGCTTAGGTTTAACAACTAAACGCTGCTTTATACGCATAAAGCGTTCGTATAGCTTAGGTTTCTTTTGCAATTCTTCAGCAAATTTTTTGGCTGCATCGTGCTTTTGAGTCGCCGGATCGTAGAGCATGGCCGTGCACATGCAGTTTTTACGCTCCTTCATTTTCAAAATCTCAAAGTTTACACAGCTTTGGCAACCTTTCCAGAATTCTTCATCCTGTGTAAGCTCAGAATAGGTAACGGGTTCGTAACCTAAATCAGAATTGATTTTCATTACCGCCAAACCAGTGGTTAAACCAAAAATCTTTGCCTTAGGGTATAAAGTTCTGGAAAGTTCGAAAACCTTTTCTTTAATGGCATGTGCCAGGCCTGCTTTTCTGAATTCAGGAGAAACAATGAGGCCTGAGTTTGCCACAAACTGGCCGTGGCTCCAGGTTTCGATATAGCAAAAACCAGCCCAGCGCCCATCTTTGTGGAACGCAATAACGGCTTTGCCCTCTTGCATTTTATTTGCAACATAGTCAGGCGAACGTTTTGCAATACCCGTACCGCGTGCTTTAGCAGATTCGGCCATCTCGGTTACGATTTGTTCTGCAAATACACGATGTTCAGGAAGTGCAACCTGCACTATAAATTCGTTAATATCCATTCGTTTTCTAACGAAAAATTATAAGTATTCTTGTTAATTGGGTTTTTAGAGAGGATCAATTCCTCGTTACGTTTAGTTGAGTACTAAATGCGTGGAGTGAAATTTTGCCGGCTTTTGGGATAATGAAATACGGGCTGAAAATGATTAATAAATAAACTCTCAACAGACACTAATTGTGCTGTGAAACCTGAAAGTTTATGTAAAAAATTTTTAATCATTTTCTGCGTATTAAAACGGCTTTAACTCTATTGAGGTGCAAAGGTTTAAATAATTATTGAGTTACACAATATTTTTTAACTTTTTTACATTTTTATAATGATTATAAAAACAAAAGGCCCCGATAATTCGGAGCCTTAGTTTTATTTTTTACTTAAGCCAACGGATACCCGGGTACCATCGAGAAAAAAGTTTAGCTTTTTCGGAGTGGCACCTGCGGGTAACTGGAAAGACCAAACGGCTTGTGATGAGGCTTCAGGCTCAGGACTATTACTTCCTGAGTTTTCTTTTCCCGCTATAGAAGTACCATTATCCAGCTCTAACCTGGCATCTGAGCTCGACACTGAAAAATATTTCTTAGCCTCTAAAGTACTTTTGTTTGTAAACTGCAAATTTAAGGTTAACTCTGAACCTGTAGCTTTGCCATCGGCATCTGTTAAATCAACAGATGATGCAGACGTAACTTTAATCAGCGCCTCTTTAGTTTTTCCTAAAATTGCACTATCCGGAACAGCATTATATTCAACCATTTGAGGTCCGTTCTCAGTTTTTGCCGGTACAGTTACTGTGGTTTCAGTTTTGGTGATCGTTGTATCAGCAGGTTTATCTTTTGATGAGTTACTGCAAGATGAAAAAGCAATTACGCTTACTGCCATGATGGTCAATTTCGAGATGTTTTTTATCATTTTTCAAAGGTTTAAGGGTTAATCAAAATTATTGTTATTAAAGCTTTTTAACGTTAAGATTATTAAACGATTAGGTAAACTTTATATGAACAGCTAATTTATTTTTTTGTTTTAGAGGCCTGAATTGCCCTCTGAAATTTTAACATCCGATTAACAAGTTTTAACATCCTTTATTGATATTTAAAGCCGATATTTGTATGCTTGTAGCAAATTTAGCTGCTTAAACGTTTTAACATAAAATCTTATACCAAAATATTTATGAATACTTCTACAATTAATTATTTTAAAAAAACCAGAACTTATTTGTTTCTTTTGCTATTGAGTGCAGTTGCTTTAAGTTCTTGTGTTAAATCTGACAGTACCGATACAACAATAGCTTATTTGAGGGTGATTAATGCATCGCCGGCATTAGCAACTTATAATGTTTATTTGAGCGGAAGCAAAATTAATTCCGCAGCACTACCATTTGCAGGTTCAATAGCATATACTTCACGAACAGCAGGTACATACGGACTTAAATTTACCAGCGGAAGTTCTGTAGAAAGCCTTTATTCAAAAGATATTACCTTAAGCGCAGGTGCAAGTTATTCATACTATCTGGTAAATAAACCAGGACAGCTGGATGGCTTACTGATCAGTGAAGATTTAACGGCTGGCTCTACAGATAAGGCTTATATCCGCTTTATTAACCTGGCAGTCGATGCACCTGCATTAGATTTAGTAAAAACAGGAACAACAACTTCTTACGGAACAAGCAGAACATACAAAACAGCTGGTAGCTTTGTTGCTGTTGATGCAGGAACATATTCATTAGACGCAAAAGAAACCTCATCGGGCTTAGTGAAAACAACTAAAACAGATGCAACTTTTGCTGCCGGATATCATTATGATGTAATTTGTGGAGGATTAGTAACACCTGCAAATGATACCGAACGACCATTAAGCTTACAAGTTATTACAGTTAAATAATCCCTATTAATCCAAAAATGTAGGAATACAATCAGAGGTTGTCTTAAATTAAGACAACCTTTTTTGTTTATCAATACCACGTTACTGACCAGCAAATGTTAAATCTCAGCCTTTAACATTAGCTATTTAAACCTGTATATCAATTAGTTAAACACTAACTTATTGTACAACTAACACTTTCTTATTTAGAATTAGTCAAAATTAATTTGGATAATAGTTTTTTCTGCCGTTATTTTGCGATTGTTTAGAATTAATCCAAATAAATAATAATGAAAAAACTCTTACCATTTTGTATAACGCTCATCCTCATAATTTTAACTTTTACAACCTTTGCCCAGCAGTTATCCTCCATCTCTGGAATTGTAACCACATCTGATGGTAAACCAGCGCCATTTATTACTGTTGGCTTAAAAGGCAAAGGCCTAAGCTACATTACAGATGAAAATGGTAAATACAGTATTGGTCGTGTTAAGGCAGGCAACTACATTATTAAAACATCTGCTGTTGGCTTAAAGCCTGAAGAAAAAACTGTTACTGTTGTTGCAGGACAAGACCTGACCATCAATTTTTCTTTAGCAGAAAATGAGGATCAGTTGAAAGAGGTTAATATCATCTCACAGAAAACAAATCGATTTGGCACTAAATCAAGCAATTATGTTGCCAAGTTACCACTAAAAAATCTCGAAAATCCGCAGGTTTATAATACTGTGAGTAAAGAGTTAATGACTGAACAATTAGTTACAAACTTTAGCAGTGCATTAACTTATGTAGCTGGTTTAGATAAGTTATGGACTTCAACCGGCCGTGGCGGAGATGGTGCCGCATATTATACCTTACGTGGTTTTTCTACCCAGGTTTCTTTGGTTGATGGTATTGCAGGCTTAACCAATGGCGATTTAGATCCTGCAAACATCGAAACCATCGAAGTAATCAAAGGCCCTTCAGGCACATTGTATGGTGGTTCTATAACCAATTTCGGAGGTTTAATAAATATAGTAACAAAAAAACCAATCGATACCCTGGGTGGGAATCTATCTTATAACACCGGTAGTTTCGGATTAAGTCGTGTTACAGGTGATATTTATGGTCCTTTAACTAAAAATCTATCATTCCGTTTAAACGTTGCCAATACAAAGCAAAACAGCTGGCAAGATGCAGGTTTCAGTAAATCGACATTTTTAGCACCTGCGCTGGAATACCGCATCAGTGAAAAATTAAAACTAAACATTGGTGCTGAATTTTACAGCTACGAAGGCACTAACCCGCTTATGGTATTTTTAAACCGTTCGAGACAGTTAATTGCCCGTACACCTGATGAGTTAAATTTCGATTGGGGTAAATCTTATACGAGTAACGACATTACCGTAAAAACACCAACTTCAAATGTTCATGGCCAGTTAAGCTACAAAATTTCAGACCAATGGACTTCTCAAACAAACTTTTCTCAAAGCAACCGTAAATCAGATGGTTATTATCAATATGTAATGTTTTTGGGCGCTAACGACAATGTTTTATCGCGTTACATTGCCAACCTTAACTCCGTAAGTACATCCGCCGATATTCAGCAGAATTTTATTGGCGATTTCAAAATAGGTTCTGTTCGCAACCGTATGATTGTAGGCCTCGACTATTTGAACCAATACACTAACAACAGTAATTCTCCATACATCTTGTATGATGCTACTGGGATTAATACAGCTGGTATTGTGCCGAACATTTCAAAAAGCGGTGTCGAGGCCAAAATTGCCGCCAGTACTGCTGCTGCTACAAAAAACAGCACAAGAAATAAAGTTTACAGTGCCTACGCCTCTGATGTAATCAATATAACAGATGCATTATCAGCGATGTTGAGCTTACGAATCGATCGTTTTGATAACAAGGGAACTTATAATCAGTTTACCGGAACAAACTCAGGCGATTACCTTCAGACAGCAGTTTCTCCAAAGTTTGGTCTGGTATACGGAATTATTAAAGATAAGCTTTCCGTATTCGGAAATTATATGAATGGTTTCAGAAATGTGGCTACCGTTACACAGCCATTGGCAGATATTTCTGGCGTATTTAAACCACAGCAAGCGAACCAGATTGAAGGTGGTATTAAAGGAGATTTATTCGATAATAAACTAAGCTTTACTGCAAGCTATTACGATATAAAGGTTAATAATACAACCAGAAGTGAATCAATTGTTCGTGATGGAACAACTTATAACATTACTGTTCAAGATGGCACCCAGGTAAGCAGAGGTGTCGATATCAGCTTAAGCACCAACCCTATTCAAGGTTTAAACTTTACTACAGGTTACAGCCACAACAACAGCAAAATGACTAAGTCTGCAGCATCGGTATTAGGTTTACGTCCGGTAGGTTCAGGTCCTGAAGATAGTTTCAATGCCTGGTTAAGCTACACTTTAACAACCGGAAAATTGTCAGGTTTAGGTTTCGGGACAGGTGTTAATTACAATGGTGATAACATCATCACGAATACCACTACAACCGGCATGTTTGTTTTACCAGCCTACACCATTTTTGATGCATCGGCATTTTACGACCAGAAACGATTCAGATTAGGTGTTAAAGTTAATAACATCGGCGATGTAAGATATTACAAAGGCTGGACTACCGTTGAACCTCAATTACCAAGAAACTTCACAGCAAACATCAGCTTAAAATTCTAAGTCTAAAAAATATATAAGATGAACAAAATAAGACTCGTTCTTTTAACAGCAGGGATGCTGCTCATAAACATAATTGCTTTTTCACAACAGTTTGCCACTGTTAAGGGTACAATTACAACTTCTAACGGAAAACCAGCGGCTTACATATCGGTTGGGTTAAAAGGCGCCGGAAACGGTACATTAACTGATGATAATGGTAAATTTACTATCCACCGTGTTAAGCCCGGAACTTATACCATTAAAGCATCTGCCGTAGGTATTAATGCTGCTGAAAAATCGGTTACTGTTGCCGCCGGCGAAAATAAAACAGTGGATTTTGTCTTGTCTGAAAACGATCAGGCTTTAGAAGAAGTAACTGTAGCGGGTATAAACGAAAAGTACAAAGTGAGTTTACCTTCAGCAACTTTAAGACTAAATGAGCCCTTGCTCGAAGCACCACAAAACATACAGATTGTTAGTAACCAGGCCTTGAAGGATCAGCAGATCATCAGCATGAGCGACGGCCTGATCAGAAATGTAAGCGGTGCCGTACGCTTGGAGCACTGGGGCGATTTGTACACCAATATACAGATGAGAGGTTCGCAGATACAAGCCATGCGAAATGGTTTCAATGTTGTTTCATCATACTGGGGGCCATTAACCGAAGACATGAGTTTTGTAGATCATGTTGAATTCGTAAAAGGGCCTGCAGGTTTCATGCTGGGCAACGGCGATCCGAGTGGAATGTATAATGTAGTTACCAAAAAACCTACAGGATTAAATCAGGGTGAGGTTTCGTTTACAACCGGCAGTTACGATTTATTCCGCACAAGCATTGATTTTGACCATAAGCTTACTTCAGATGGCAAGTTTCTTTTTCGCCTGAACGCAGCTGCTCAAAACAAAGGTTCTTTCAGACAGTTTGAGAAAAATGACCGTTACAGTTTTGCACCGGTATTAAGCTATCAGATTACACCGAGTACCAAATTAACAGCAGAATATGTTTTGCAGAATGCAAAAATGACTGAGGTTGGCTCTTATTATATTTTTAGTACAGATGGCTACGCTACTAAACCGCAGGATTTTACTCTAACACAACCAGGAGTTGATCCAACCAGGATAAATGATAATAGTTTAACCCTAAATTTAACCCAGCATTTAGGCCAGGATTGGAAGTTGACAGCCCAGGCAGCTTATTATAAATACCTGCAGATTGGTTCAAGTTCATGGCCATCGGCAGTTTATACCGATGGAACCATCATCCGTAATGTAGCGATTTGGGATGCGAAAAGCACCATGAAACTCGCTCAATTATTTGTAAACGGAACTGCAAAAACCGGTGGTATTGTTCATCGCATTTTAGCAGGTTTTGACGGCGGAAAGAAAAACTATTTCGCTGACTGGGGACAGTACCATGATCTTGACCTTGCTTCATCGCCATTTAATGTAAACAATCCAAATTATGGCTTCCCGTCAAACGGCTATCCTCAGTTTGACCGTTCAACTTCAATTGAACAAAGGGCAACTGCTATCGGTGGCTTAATGGACCAAAAATATTTAAGCGGATATGTTCAGGATGAACTGGGCTTTTTCAACAACGTAGTTCGTTTAACTTTAGCGGGCCGCTATACCTATGTTAGTCAGTCTTCATGGGGTGGTGCTCCTGATAAAGCCAAACATGTTACCCCACGCGTTGGCTTAAGTGTATCTGTAAACAAAAACACATCTCTTTATGCCGTTTACGATGAAGCCTTTACGCCACAATCTGGCTTATTGCGTAATGGCAGTAACCCGAAACCAATTACCGGAAACAACAAGGAATTTGGAATTAAGAAAGACTGGTTGGATGGTCGATGGAATACCACACTATCTGTTTATCGGATAATGAAAGAAAATGAGCTTGCCGCCGACCCTGCAAATAAAGCGGGCGAAAGCTATAGTATTGTTGTAGGTGAAAAAAGAGCACAAGGTATAGAATTCGACCTCCGTGGTGAACTTGCCAAAGGCCTTAATTTAATTGCTAACTATGCTTACACCGATGGTAAGGTAACAGCAGTTGCTGATGGTGTTACCAGCATGGTTGTTGGTCAGGTGGTACCTGGTTTTGCTAAACATACCAGTAATGCATGGCTTACTTACACCATACAAAATGGAACATTAAAAGGTGCCGGAATTACCACTGGTTTTACCTATCTGGTAGACAGGGCTACACAAACTTACAGCGCCGATAATGCCAATCAAAACCTGCCAGACTATTTTAAGCTCGATGGTGGATTATTCTGGGGACTTAAAAAAGTTAAAATAACAGCCAATGTGTCGAATATTTTAAACAAATACCTTTATACAGGTGCATACTACACCGGATATTTCAATGCCCCGAATTATGACCTTGGGGTGTATTCATGGCAGGCAGAAGCACCAAGAAATTACAGAATTAGCATAGCATATAAATTTTAATTAACCAGGCCGGTGGAAATTTGTCAGATAGTTTTTACCGGCCTTTATCAATTCCGAAAAATTATGAAAACTAAATTATCATTAATCCTTTTCTTTTTAGCGTTTAGCGTAACAAGTACTTTTGCCCATGCTTTATGGATCGAAACCTCTTCAACAGGAAAAAAAGGACAAGCGCAGGAAGTGAAAGTATTCTTCGGTGAATACGAAGCGAACGAACCGGATTCCGCAAAAAAATGGTTCAGCAACCTGAAAGAATTTAAACTGGTTTTAACAGCACCAAATGGCAGCACGAAAGTTTTAGCAACCACTCAGGACGTTCATTTTTATAAAACCACCTTCACGCCAGACCAGGATGGTACTTATAAACTTTCTGTGGTACACGAAGTGGCAGACATTTACGAAAAAGGTAAATTACAATATTATGCATTTGCTGATGTTGCCGTAGGAAAAGCAAAAATTAATGCAGCGTACCCTGCTGAAGCAGCATTAACAATCAGACCTGAAAAGAATGTACTAAAAGTTGGGGAATCGGCAAAGCACCAGGTAATTTACAATAAAGCACCTTATGCAAAACAAAAACTAACGGTTGTAAATACAGAAAGAAAACCACAGGAAACCGAAACAGATGCAGAAGGAAAATTTGTTTTCAAGCCTGAACAAAAAGGAAGTTATTTCTTCGAAGCCTTTACTGAAGATAAAACGCCAGGGAAACTTAATGGCAAAGACTACGAAAAAGTATGGCATTTAGTAACTTACACAGCAGAAGTTAAATAGTAAAAACTTAAATAAATTTTATTGCCAACTGGTAGCTAAAACGGCCAGTTGGTTCTTTTATTAAAAAGCATAATGGCACTAACAAAACCAGCGCAGAAGAAACCAAAAAAATCGCGATTAAGAAGAATCAGTGATTGGTTACACTTATGGCTGGGAATTGTTTCGGGCCTGGTTGTTCTTCACCTCGGAATAACGGGTTGTATTTTCGCCTTTCAAAAAGAAATTACAGATTTTATCCACAGGAAAGAGTTCTTTGTTAATGTACCCGCAGAAGCGAAAACCCTGCCATTAAGTGTATTAAAAACAAATGCAGAAAATGCCCTGGGCAATCATAAAAAAATCACCTTCATATCAAGCTATAAATCGCCTGAACGTTCGTGGGAATTTGGTGTTTATAAAGCCGGCAACCCAAAAGCATTCTGGTATTTCGATTCTATTGATTATTATGATGTGGTTTATGTAAATCCCTATACGGGTAAAGTAAACCTCGTTGCCGACCAGAAATATGAATTTTTTGGCATTATTAAAATGCTTCATTGGAGCTTCCTGATTAATCACCCTATCGGGCAGCAAATTATTGGCTGGTCTACATTTATTTTCGTATTTCTGCTTATTTCAGGCATCATTATGTGGTGGCCTAAAAACCTCAAAAAATCAAATTTCGATAAGAGTTTTAAAATTAAATGGTCGGCGAAATTAAAACGGATAAACTACGATTTGCACAATGTATTAGGTTTTTACGCAATGCTGATTTGTTTGGTACTGGCCTTAACAGGTATGGTCTGGGCTTTCAAATGGTTTGAAACGACCGTATATGTTGTCGCCTCAAGGAGTACAACAGCTCCTTCCTTTGCCGATGTTAAATCAGACTCAACGAAAACCATATCGGCTGTTCCTTTTGATGTCGCATTTGAACAGGCCAAGTTAAAGTTTAAAGAGAAAGATAGAATTGGCATGTCGCCGGCGGAAGGTGGAACAGCTACAATTTATGCTACAGGTTATAAAGGTGAAGAAACCTACTGGAATTACGACGTTATACAATTTGACCAGTATACAGGAAAATTGCTTCACCGGAAAAATCAATCAGAAAAAAATGCCGGCGAAGCATTAATCGGGATGAATTATGATATACACGTTGGTGCAATATTGGGTTTACCCGGAAAAATATTAGCTTTTTTTGCAAGTCTTATTGCAGCAAGCCTACCGGTTACAGGCTTCATCATTTGGTGGGGCAAAAAGAAAAAGAAGAAAAATCCCGCATTAGCGGTTCAATAAATACCATAATAAATTAAATATAATATGAAAATTGTAAACCTGATTTTAGTACTTGCAGCAATTTCAGTGCTTAGTGCTAGCGCTCAAGACAAATTAGAGCAAGACCGAAAAGCAATCAAATCCTTAGCCGGATTTTACAAAGTAAACTTCAACTACGCAGAGGTAACGGCTCCCGATGCGAATTATCAGTTCAGCAAACCCTACCGCAGCCACGGAAACGAATGGGCAGAAATTATTGTTGATGAACCCAAAAAAATCGTTATTCAGCATATGCTGGCCATTGATGATTCGACCGTAATTAAACACTGGCGTCAGGATTGGACTTACGAAGACACCGATATTATTCTTTATACGCAGGATAACGCCTGGAAAAAAGGCAAGCTAACTGCAGCCGATGTAAAAGGAAAATGGACACAAAAAGTTTACCAGGTTGATGACAGCCCACGTTATCAGGGGATTGGAACCTGGAGCCATGTTGGTGGGCACGATGCCTGGTCGAGCGAAACGGATTCACCTCTTCCAAGAAGGGAATCAACTGTGCGTAAAGATTATAATGTTTTAAATCGTGGCAGCAGAATCACCATCACCAAAGATGGATGGATGTTTGAACAGGACAATAAAAAAATTGTACGTTCGCCACAGGGTGATAAATTATTAGCCGTTGAAAAAGGTTATGAAGAATTTACTAAAATTGACCCTAAAACTTTTGATTACGCACAGAAATGGTGGACTGGCCAGCAAACTTATTGGGCTGATGTTCGTAGTGTTTGGGCCGACGTTATTGGTACTAACGACACGTTGAAAGTAAAAACAATGGCCAATGGCAAATTACTTTACGAAACACTCTTCTCATTGGGCGACCAATCGATTAAAGAAAAATGGACTGCAGCACAGAATAAAGAGAAAGTGAAAGCAGCCTTACAGCCTTATTTAGCTAAATAGAAAAGCCAAATTACAATTCTTAGAAAAGCCAGACAGCATAAAATTGTCTGGCTTTTCTTTTAAACGGTTATTTATTTGCAAATTGTTGATATGCAAGTTTCATTAGCCAAAAAGCTTATAACCTCCCTGCTCCTTATCTCCTCTTTGAGTACCTTTGCTCAGGATTCAGTTTATGTGCGTAAAACAATCAATACATTAACATCAAAAGAATTCTGGGGACGGGGTTACACGAAGAACGGGATGGCAAAAGCCGCAGACTTTTTATCGGCGGCCTATAAAAAAATAGGGTTAACGCCCATGTCCGAAGACTTTAAACAGTCGTTTTCTTTCCCTGTTAACACTTTTCCCGGTAAAATGATCGTTGAGGTTAATGGAAAAAAGCTTATTCCCGGCAAGGATTTTATTATCACTAATGAGAGTCAATCGATAAAGGAAAAAGCAACGCTCGAAAAAGCTGATGAAGCAAAATATAATGCCGGCAATAGGCTTCAGGTAAACGTAAAAGATAAATTAACCTGGTCAGTTGCCACTGAAGTAACTGAACCGGTAAAAATAGAAATTAATAAGAAAGCCTTAACAAGCGAGCCCAAAACAATAAATGTTGATATTGAAAATGAGTTTATCCCTGATTTTAAAGCCTTCAATATTGCAGGTTACGTAAAAGGCATCAAGTACCCCGATTCTATCGTAATGATTACGGCTCATTACGACCATCTTGGTGGAATGGGTGCAGACACTTATTTTCCAGGCGCTAACGATAATGCGGCCGGCGTAGCAACCTTGTTAAGCCTTGCTAAATATTATACTGCAAACCCTCAATCCTATTCTGTTGGCTTTATTTGCTTTGCAGCTGAAGAGGCAGGACTGCTTGGCTCAAGGTATTTTACTGAAAATCCCTTAATCCCGCTTAACAAAATTAAGTTTTTAATAAACCTTGATTTAGTTGGAACTGGCGAGGGCGGAATGACGGTTGTAAATGCCAGTGTTTACCCGCAAGCTTTTAAACTGTTAAACGAAATTAATGCTGAACAAAACTTGATTTCGAAAATAAACGCCAGGGGAAAAGCTGCAAACAGCGACCATTATTTCTTCACCGAAAAAGGTGTTCCGGCATTCTTTTTTTATACGCAAGGCGGCCCAAGCGCATACCATGATGTTTACGATGTAGCACAAAACTTACCCTTAACGGAGTATAATGACTTGTTTAAACTCATCGTTTCTTTTAACAGGAAAATAATGCAATAAGAAATATATCTTGACCTGAAATAACCTGTTGGGATAATGTTTTAATCCGTTCGGATAATTAAATTTCCATCCTGATGGTATCTTTTCATTTTTGAATCAACAAATCAAAAACAAGATTCATTATGAAAAAGATAAAACAAAGCAGCCTTACATTTTTACTATTAATCTGTATCGCCATAAAATTACAGGCGCAAAATCAAATCGAAATTGTAATTGTAGGTTCAAGTCATGATAACGCCAGGTCTACCCAAAACTTCCAGGCAATTATCGACAAGCTCAAAAACTTTAAGCCGGATATGGTTTTTGGTGAATATTTACCTGCTGAAGATTATGCCACATTGGAAAACGATAACTGGGCTAAAAAAGGTTTTAAAACCAAAGTCGATTATATCAATAAATTAAACCCTGAAACACCAAAAAATCTTTCTGTATTAATTAAAAAGAACCAAAAAGCATTAACATCCTTCCAATATTACCATAAAACGAGGATGAACCTTGCTGTTGAATACGCTAAAACCTGGGACAGAGGCAATTTCGATTACCAGTTGTTTGTATTGGAAAATTACATGAAAGATAAATTTGGCAAAGAAGAAAAAGCCGAATACGCAAGGATGTTCGGGCGTGTAGATTCCTTAAAAAAATTAGGTGTTATCCGGCCAGGAAGCGAATACCATAAAATATTTTTCCCGCTGATTTATCAGCTCGGACAAAACCAGATCTACAATATGGACTGCCAGACCTATGATAAACCCTGGAGTGTAGCATGGGCCAAAACGGATTCGCTCTTTAAAATCTTAGCTGCAAAAGCAAAAAAAGACAGCCTTTCATCCGAAGCAAAAACATTAAAAGCTATCGAACAATATTCTAGATATGCTGATGAGGAAGAGAAAAAGTTTATAGCTGATGAATATGCAGGCATGAACACCGATAAATATTCAGAACTTAACGATGCCTGGAATTTTTACGGCGGTCGGAAATTTTATGGATACGCAGGTTTCCCAACAGAATCGGTTAAAGAAATGATGGCGCAATGGGCTTTAAGAAATGAAGGCATGTGCAAAAACATCATCGAGCAGGCAAAAGTCAAAAAAGCAAAAAGAGTTGTGGTTGGCGTTGGTGCTGCACATCGCAAGATAATGGAAGAAATTTTAGCAAAAAATGCATCTGTTAAAATTATCAGCTATAACGATTTGCATTAAGTAATAAAACCGCCAGCAAATTCACTCAATGTTATCCTGAGGCGCTTGTGATACTTAACTAATAAGTTAACAAGTTGCTTCAGGATATTTTTTTAGATCCTGTTTTGTAATTTTCTTGTTTGCATTTGAAATTAATCAGTCCTGAAACTATCTTTACCTAAAAACTTAGTTTATTTTTAAAATGATGCAACATCTGATCAGTTCTTGTGTCTATAAGCTAAATATCAAACAAAAATTAATCAGGCCCGAAAAATTAACGGCAGTTCAACCACCGTAACATGAAGAAACTCTTACTCTCATTATCTTTTCTATTACTTACAAGCGCATTATTTGCACAGAAAAATGGCAGCATAACCGGAATTCTGGCCGATAGTGCTAACCATAAAACTACGTTGAATTATGCTACAGTTTCTGTTTATAAAGCTGGCGATAGCGTTTTAACTACTTATAAACTATCTGACGATAAAGGGGTTTTCAAGATCAATGGCTTGCAAACAGGCATAAAATATCGATTAGTAATTACGGCCTGGCAGTACGCCATATATCGTAAAGAAGTTCAGCTAACAGCAGAAAATCCTTTAGTTAATTTAGGCTCACTTTACTTATCTACCAAGGCAAATGATTTAAACGAAGTAAACATTGTAGCCGAAAGACCACCGGTAATTGTGCGTAAAGACACCATTGAATTTAATGCCGAATCGTTTAAAACATTGCCATCTGCCGTTGTAGAAGATTTATTGAAAAAATTACCAGGCGTTGCCATCGCTTCCGACGGATCAATACAGGTAAATGGAAAAACAGTAAGCAAAATACTGGTTGATGGCAAAGAGTTTTTTGGAGGCGATCAGCAAATTGCAACTAAAAATTTACCAGCCAATATTATCGATAAAATACAGGTAATGGACGACAAGGAAGCAAAGCGTGCCGACCCTGACCTGCTTGCTGTAAACACACCACAAGTAATTAACCTGAAGCTTAAAAAAGCCATTAAACAAGGTGCTTTTGGTAAGTTATACGGAGGAGGCGGTCTACCTAATGGCCGTTTTGAAGCAGGAGGTATCATGAACTTTTTCAGAGACACAACGCAGGTAAGTATATTGGGTTACGGTAATAACGTAAACAAACCGGGTTTCTCGATAAGCGATATTATGCGGATTGGCGGAATGCAAAGAACTGGTGTAAATTCAATGATGGTGAACAGCGACGGTGGCTATGCACTAAATGGCCTAAGCTTTGGCGGTGCCGCAAGTGGTATTCAAAAATCGGCCGGTGCAGGTGCAAATTTCAATACACTCACCAAAAAAGGGGCAAAATTAAACCTCAAATATTTCTTCGGATTAAGCAATCAGGAGAACATTACCCTTACCGATAGCAGGCAGAGTTTAGGGACGGGTGATTTACTTTCATCAACCAACCAGAACCAGCTGAACAAAACTTATAGCCACAACATCAGCGGACGTGGGGATTTTAAAATCGATAGCTTAACACAACTCATCATTACACCATCAGTAACCATTAACAGCACCAGAAATAACGGATTACTGTTAACTCAAACCCGCGACATCAATAATGTACAGTTAAACAATGGTTATAATGAATCGAGAACGGTAGGCGATAATACGGACTATCAGTTGTCGGCAAACCTTTGGAAAGATTTAAGGAAAAGTAAGGGAAGCCTGAACATGACGCTAAACCTCACCAAGAAAAATAATTTAATAGATTACTACAACAACAGCATAAGTAACTTTTACAATCCTAATTCGAGTCTGGTGCTCGATCAGTTACGCGATAATAACATCAGGAATCAAGGTGTTAACCTGAATGTAAACTTCAACAAAACGATTACTAAAAAGTTAAGCCTGACAATTGCAACCAATGCAAATTACCTGGATAACGAAAATGCACTGGCTACTTTTTATAAAGACCCTTCAAACCAGGCATATGATATTGCAGTACCAACACTTTCTCAAACGGTTAACCAGGAAGGTTATAAAACCAATAACCGTGCGTCGTTAAGATGGAAAGCAACTAAAAATTTAACCATACAGCCGGGTATAGTTTTTAACACGATAAATCTCGAGAACAGCTTTACCAGTTATCCATCCTTCAGGCAAAACTTTACTTTTTTTGCACCATCGGCAAATATCCGCTTTAAGGATTTCAGTATCGACTATACCCCATCATTTCGTGAGCCTGATGTGAGTTATATACAACCGGTAGCCAATAATACCAATCCTCTTTACGTACAGAACGGAAACCCGAACCTGGTACCGACCAAAACACATCAGGTTTATTTAAACCTTTATAAGTACGATGTTCAGCACTCATTGAACTATAATGCCTACGGTAATGCCAGCTTTGATAACGATGCGGTAATTATGGCCAGGACAATTTCAGCAAGTGGACTACAAACCGCCACACCAATAAATGTTGATGGAATTATCAGGCTTAATGCCGGGTTAAATTTTAGCAAGGATATTAAAAAAGATAAAAGACAGTTTACCCTGGGAACAGGCTTTTATACCAACTTTACCAGAAATCTGGTGCAGGTTAATGCCATTACCAGTTATGCCAAAATATTGAGTATAACGCCCAGGGTTAACGGAAAGATTAATCTTAATGATGTATTTGAGCTTTCTACGAGCTATAATTTCGGGATTAACAGCAGCAGGTATGATGATACTTATTTTACCAACATCAATTACTTTACGCACATGAGCGAAAGTGAGCTGATTGTACGTTTACCTAAAAAGTTGGTTTGGGAAACAACTTATCGCATAAATTACAACACGCAAACCGTAGCCGGGTTTAACAATAAAATCCAGATCTGGAATGCAGCTTTAACCTATCTTTTCATGAAAAACGATAGGGCACAATTGAAATTCTCGGTTAATGATATCCTGAATACGAATACGCGACGTTATGTAAGTATTACTGAAAATTCTATCCGCGATTCGCGATACAATAACCTTGGCCGTTATGCACTGTTAACCTTCACCTATAACATTCAAAACTTCGGTGGAAAAGTGGGCGGAAAAGACACTTTTTTCAGGTTTTAATTAAAGAAGAATATAGGAAACCTTTGAACCTGGAACCCCAAAGTTCAAAGGTTTCTTAAAAGCAAACTTGGAAGCTTAAACCGCGTTTACAGAAACAAATCGGCAAGCAACTGATAAGATTTAATCCGATCTTCAAAATGCTCGGTAATGGTAACAGCCATTAATTCATCTACATCATATTCAGCAGCTAATTTGGTAAGTTTTGTTTTTACCTCATCAGGTGTTCCATAAACCATGCGGGATCGGTTTGCCTTCATCCGCTCAATTTCTGCTGAATTATAAGTAATGTCTTTGATGTCTTCATAACCTGTCGACGTTAACCCTCCACCCTTTTCGAGTTGTAAGAAGCGATAACTCATCAATACCTCCTGTTGCTTTATTCATCTTCCGAACAGAAAATGAATAAAGCAACATTATCAACAGGTTTTTGTAAATCAGCCGAAGGCTTAAAATGTGTCCTGTAATACTGAACAGCTTCAGGCCCACCTTTCGGATTAATAAAATGAGCAAAAGAAAATCCCATTCCGAAATGTGCCGCAAATAAAGCACTCTGCCCACTGCTACTCAGCATCCACTGTTGTGGTAACGTTTCAGAAACCGGAATGGCCTTTATCTTGGTTTGAATTGTGCCTGGTTCAGGTGTATCGTGAAGGTAGTTTTGTAGATCCTGCAACTGAACAACGAAATCCTGCTCGCTCCAGTTATTTGATGGATTTAGCATAGATGCCGTAATCCTGTCAGTACCCGGTGCCCGGCCCATGCCTAAATCAATCCTGTTCGGATGCAGCACTTCAAGCAGGCGGAAACTCTCCGCAACTTTTAATGCACTATGATTGGGCAGCATTATACCACCAGATCCAATGCGTAATGTTTTGGTATGATTAGCCAGGTGGGCGATCAATATCTCAGGTGTAGAACCTGCCAGGCTCGTTGTATTATGATGTTCCGAAACCCAGAAACGATGATAACCTAACCGCTCTGCTTCCTGCGCCAGTAATGTGGTTTCTTCAATGGCCCTGCGGGCTGTAACGCCTTTACGCACCGGCGATTGATCTAATACGCTTAATTTTATTTTTGTTTCCATACGATCTGTACGGACAAAAATATAAGCCCGCCTAATTAAAAAAGTAGCATATAAAGCTTTATGACTTTAAAATTATTGCGCTAAAGTTAATTTGACTAAATACTGATCTTCATTGTAGTCAAAAATAATTTCGCTGTACCATCCTGTTTCATCAGCTATCATTTTTAAGGTCTGTTCATCAATATACAACCAATTAAACCAGTTTCCTTTTTCGCCCTGATATTCATACTGGTAAGAAACTTCTCCGTAATATTGGTTCTGAGGTTTCGGCAGTTCTTCGTATAGGTAGGCAATATCAGAAGTATCAAATAGAACTTGTCCATCAGGATTAATTAGTGTTTTCAGCTTAAGCAGAAAATCTTTAAATCCCGGTAATGTACCTGTTAAGCCAATACCATTCATTAGCATTAAAATGGTATCGAACTTACCTTCGTAAGTAAAAATATCGGCTAAAAGGGCTTTCTTAACACCACGGTCTTTCATTATATTTACCGCTGCTTCAGATATATCGATCGCAGTAACATCAATATTAAAAGCCTGTAAAACCAAAGCGTGGCTTCCAACACCTGCACCAATATCGAGTACTTTTCCCTCGCACATTTGTAAAGCCTGAAGTTCCAGCACTGGCATATCTTCATCATCACGGAAGAAAAAATCGACAGGCATTTCCTCTGGCTCATCGTAAGAGTTATGCAGCCAAAGTACATCGGCTTCGCCTGATTTATAGAAATCAGTTAGCGCTTTTCCAAAAACATCCATTGGGTAAAGATAAAAAGGAAAGCTGAAAACAAGAAGTAGTAAGGTTTAGGGCATAAAGAATAAAGCTTAGGTGATATACTAACCCTAAACACTCCTCTCTAAACCTAATTACAACTCAAATACCTGATGATATTCAGGAATGGCTACGTGTTTGAAGCCATGGTCTTTTAACCTTATAGCAAATTTCTGCTGCACCTCGTATTCGCCATGCACCAGAAATAATTGTTTAACCTTTGAAGGATCTTGTCCGGATAGAAACTGAAGTAAATCTTCATAATCGCCATGCGCACTCATCGACTTTATCGACTGAATTTCAGCCTTTACTTCATAGTCATCGTGAAAAATATCGACAACCTTTTGTCCGGCAATTAAGCGACCGCCTAAAGATGAAGGTTCGCAATACCCAACCATTAAAATAGTATTTTTCGGGTTACTGATATTATTTCTGATGTGGTGCTTAACCCTTCCTGCTTCGGCCATTCCCGATGCTGAAATAATTACACAAGGTCTTGGGTCCTGATTTAATGCCTTTGATTCTTCTACCGTTTCAATAAAGCGCAAACCCTTAAAGGCAAAAACATCGTGATCTATCTTTAAGGTTTCCTTTACCCCGTTATTGTAAACTTCAGGGTGGTTTTTTAAAATTTCAGTTGCTTTTGATGATAAGGGGCTATCAACATAATAACGCACATCTGGTAATGTATTTTTGAGTTCAAGTCCGTTCAGTGCATATAAAAGTTCCTGAGTACGGCCAACACTAAATGCAGGGATTATTACTTTACCCTTTTTAATGTTGCAGGTATTGTTAATTACCTCATAAAGCATATTTTCTATCGGCTCGAGGTCTTTATGAAGCGAATCGCCGTAGGTAGATTCCATTAAAATGTAATCAGCCTGGTCAAACTGCTGCGGGCTTTTTAACAGTAAATCGCCGTAACGGCCAACATCACCGCTAAAGGTAATCCGGTTTGCTTTACCATCTTCGGTTATGGTTAAATGTACTGCTGCACTACCCAATATATGGCCAGCATCGGTAAATTTCAATCGAATACCAGGTTCTATTTCAAAGTCTTCCTCATACTCCACAATTTTCATCTGGCCAACAGCCCTGGTTACATCCTCATCGGTGTATAAGGGTTCTTCTTTTTCCTGCCCCGGCTTTAAATGGCGGTTAGCAAATTCAGCATCCTGCATTTGTATTTTTGCAGAATCCATCATTAAAATCCTTGCTAAATCCATTGTGGCCGATGTACAGAAGATTTTCCCTTCAAACCCTTCGCCAACCAACCGAGGCAATAAACCACAATGATCGATATGTGCATGCGATAACACCATGTATTTTATTTGCTTGGGATCAAATCCAAAATAGCCGTTCAGCTTGTCTGTTACTTCTCCCATGCCTTGAAAAAGGCCACAATCCAATAATATTTGCGTGTTATTTTTGAGCGTAATAAGGTGTTTGCTACCTGTAACTGTACGGGCAGCACCATGAAAGGTTATTTTCATTGTTGATGGCTGGAAATTATAATTGAATAAAAATGCCGGAATTATCCGGCATCTCCAATTATTTTAAGCTTTTATATCGGCTATTTTATCTTTAACCTTATCTGCAACGCCAGAAGCTTTATCAGCAAGGCCTGCAAGTTTATCTTTTGATGAATCTAAAAGGTCGGTAAACCAGTCAGATACTTTTCCTTTTAAATCTCCTGAAGAATCAGATGATAAAGCTAATGCTATTGTTGCGCCTAAAGCTGCTCCGGCTAATACACCTACGATAATTTTTGTTTCTTTTGTCATAATCTTAATTCTTTAATTATTAAACATAAATTAGCTTCTGCTGTTTTTATTTTTTACACAAAAACCAAACCATAATGAAAAGTATTTTCTTTATCGATTTAGATAACACCATCTATTTTACCAAACCTAATGAGGAACAACTGATGAGGGGCTTATATGATGTACTTGATAATGAAGACTTAGGTGTATCGGATGAACAATATCAGTTAGCCAAAAAGGAAATGCTGAGAACACCTTTTCAAAAGGTTGCCAATAAATATGGTTTTAAGCAGGAAGCAATCGAAAATGCCATAAAATACCTGGTTACAGGAGAAGTTACCTCGCCCTTAACGCCGGGAGAAGATTATCACCTGATTAAATCGCTTAAAGGCCGTAAATTTATTGTAACCGCAGGTTTTACCAGAAAGCAAACCACAAAAGTACAAATGCTGGGCATAGCAGATGACTTTGAGGAGCTATATATTGTTGATATTACCAAGTCAAATCAGAATAAGAAAGATGCCTTTGAAGCATTAATTAAAAAGCACCAGTTAAATCATGAAGACATTCTGGTAATTGGCGACGATGCCGAATCGGAGATTAAATTTGGTTTGGAGTTAGGTTTAACGACTTTCTTACTAGATCCTGAAAATGTACATCCGGATGCACGGACAACATTTAGAGGCATTGACCTGAGTAAATTGCATGAGGCAGCAGGACAAGTTTAATCTGCAAAATCCTTTATAAACGAAAAATTCCCGGTCTAACACCGGGAATTTTAATATTAAGCCTTATCCTCTTCCACCTCTCGTAGGTCGTCCACCCCCTTCTGAGCTTCTTTCGTTACCACGGCTTTGCTGCTGACGCTGTTGCTCTGCCTGTTGAGAACGTTGTTGCTGCATTTGCTCGTTACGTTGTTGCATTTGCTGGCGTTGCTGATCTTGCTGTGCACGTTGTTGTTGTTGCTGCTGATCGCGTTGTGCCCTTTGCTGTTCCATCTGGGCTGAACGTTGTTGCTGCATTTGTTCATTGCGCTGTTGCATTTGCTGACGTTGCTGATCTTGCTGTGCACGTTGTTGTTGTTGTTGTTGCATCTGTTGATCGCGTTGTGCTCTTTGCTGTTCCATTTGAGCAGAACGTTGTTGCTGCATCTGCTCATTACGCTGCTGCATTTGCTGGCGTTGCTGATCTTGCTGTGCACGTTGTTGCTGTGCCTGCATATCTCTTTGCGCACGCTGCTGGTCCTGGCTCATCCTGTCCTGCTGATTTCTTTGCTGCATTTGCTGGATTCGTTGCTGATCGCGGTTACCCTGTTCTTGCGTACGCTCCATTGCCTGCCTGTTTCGCTGATCTGCATCCCCAAAATTCTGGTTCGCCCTGTCTGTTCTTCCGTTAGCATCGCGGTTAAAAACGCCACCTCTGTTATAAGGCTGGTTATTATTGTCCCTACGATTATCGGCATTACCATTATCCCCTCTGTTATCATTTCGCTGACCAAATCTATTGTCATTTCCACCCCGCTGATCACGGTTTGAATAGCTGTTATCGCCTCTTCCGTTTCTGTTGAAACCCGCATTACCCTGCTCAAATTTCCTTGGTGCAGCATTTCGGTTATCTACAGCGCCACGCTCAGGTCTTGGTCTGTAAATAGAGACTGATCTGCTATCTACCCTGCCGGCACCAGGTCTGCTTCCCTGATCAAATCTGTAAACCCTTACATCCCGGTTGGTTGCACGTCTGATATCTTCTATTCTTGGACCCCCATAATAAGTTCTTCTGTTATAAACATAAGTGTTATTGATAATGGTGGTATTGCGTATGTACACGTTGTTACGGCCATAGTCATACCTTGGAAAAGTATTGATATAAATACTTGCCTGAGGGATAAAGTTCCAGCAAAAATCAGGTACTACATACCGGCGGCCAAAGCTCAGGTTAATGCTGATGCTTGGTGCCATTGGAGCCCAGCCATAATACCCATCACCACTTCTCCAATCAACCCATGCAGGTCCCCAGGTAGTATCAGGTAACCAGATCCATTGTCTGTAGCCATTAATTACCCAACGCCCGTAGTGAAATGGCGCCCAGCCCCAATCATAATTGGAAACCCAGGTATTACCATATTCGGTCATGGCCCAACGCCCGTTGGTATAATAAGGGCGAAATTCATTCTGGTCTACATCCGGACGCCATACATAACCATATTGAGGGTCCTGAATCCAGGTGCCATAAGGCGAAAGTTCATCGTAAAAGGTTTGAAGCGAAATATTACCAGTACTGTAACCATCATCCTGGTAGTTTTCTTCATAGCCTTGTGCCCTGGCAAGGGTGGTTGTTCCGGCAAGGAGCCCAAATAGCCCCAGCACAAGTGCCGTAGTTTTCAGTGTTTTCATTTGTGTGTTTATATTTTAATAACCTAATGTGTGTGTATCAATTAGAGAACCAAAAATGTTACTGGTTTAATATGCAAGCATAGTTTTTTATGTTTTCTGCGAAATATTGCTCCACAGGGCATATTTAACTAATATTTAACGTTTTGTATGCCATATAATTGTGCTGAAAATAAGTCAGCCAGAAATAAAATTTGCTACACCTTTGTTTACAAAAGAGATTATATTGCCCCAACCCGAAACTTTAAAACTTAAATCCTGTTTATTGTGAGTATTTTTGTAGCATGCAAAACGGCACTTTATACCTGATCCCTGTTCCTCTTGCAGAAGAGGCAGCACATAAAACTTTTACCCCATACCTGGTAGATACCATTAACCAGATTGACACCTATATTGTTGAAAATAGTAAAACTGCCCGAAAGTTTTTGAAAGAGGCAGGGCTGAAAACGCCACAAAAGGACTTAATTGTTCATGATTATGGCAAACATAACCGGACAGACTTAGGACAGTTTTTTACAGAGCTTAAAGCCGGAAAAGATGTTGGCCTCATGAGCGAGGCAGGTTGCCCAGGTATAGCCGACCCTGGTGCTGATATTGTAGCCGAGGCGCACAAAAGAGGAATTAAAGTTGTTCCTTTAGTTGGACCCAGCTCTATACTTTTAGCGTTAATGGCTTCTGGTTTTAACGGGCAGAGCTTCGCTTTCTGGGGCTACCTGCCGATTGATAAGGAACACCGCACCAAACGCATTAAAGACCTGGACTTATCCGCAAGCAGGTACAAGCAAACACAGATTTTTATTGAAACCCCTTTTCGCAATAACCAGATGCTCGAGGAAATCTTAAAAAGCTGTAAGCCGAATACCCAGCTTTGTATAGCCTGCAATTTAACGGGAGCTGATGAATACATTAAAACACAGAGTATTTATAACTGGCGGAAAGAAAAAGTAGATTTACACAAGCAACCAGCAATATTTTTATTGTATTAAGCAAAACCAATGTCAAAAATAAAAGCCGTAATGTTCGATTTAGATGGCACCATTGCAAACACACTTCCGTTATGCATCCAGGCTTTCAGACAATCGATAGAACCCTTAATTAACCGTACGCTTACTGATGAGGAAATCATTGCAACCTTTGGCCCCTCAGAAGAAGGTACTATAAAAGCATTAGCGCCATTAGCATATGATGAAGGCGTAAAAAGCTACCTTCATTACTACGAACAGCTTCATAAAATGTGCCCGGCTACTTTTGATGGTATTGAAGATTTATTGAATCACCTGAAAGAAAAAGGCATCCATGTTTCAATGGTGACCGGTAAAGGTAAATACAGTACAGCAATTTCTTTAAAACATTTTAAACTCAGTAATTTCTTCGAAATTATAGAAACAGGTGCCCCTTCCGGCCCAAGAAAAGTAGATGGAATTAAGGCTGTTTTATCGGCTTTACCCGAATTAAAGCCCGAAGAAGTTATCTATGTAGGTGATGCCCCCAGCGATATTGAAGCGAGCAGAAAAGTTGGTATTCCGGTGGTAGCCGCCGCGTGGGCCGAAACCGCTGAGCCTGAAAAGCTAATCCCCCTGAAACCCGATGAAATATTTTATAACATCGAAGAGTTTAAAAACTGGCTTTACAGCAATATTTAAGCTGTTTGTTTTTTGAAAAGGGGCTTGATTATTTGTACATCCCCTTACCATCGATAAAGTCGATTACTTTATCCGGCAGGAAATATTGAATATTTTTATGCTCTTTTATCGCCTTACGGATAAATGTAGAAGAGATTTCCATTAGCGGCGTATTGGTAAAGGTTATTGAGGGATGGTTTTCCCATTCAGATACGTCTGCACCTGGACGGGGATAAACATAAATCTGGTAATTTTTTAATAGTACCTCATAGTTTTTCCATTTTTTGAAAGACACCAGGTTATCGGCCCCCATGATCAACACAAATTCCTTTTCCGGATATTTTTCGTGCAGGTAGGTTAAAGTATCAATGGTGTATGATGGCTGGGGCAATGCAAATTCGATGTCACTTACACGGATATGCTCAGCATTTTCTGTGGCAAGCTTTGCCATTTCCAGGCGGTCGTACATATTGGTTAAACCGCTTTTATCTTTTAGCGGATTATGTGGCGAAACAACCAGCCAAACTTCGTCAAGCCCGGTATGGTTAGCCATATAGTTGGCAATAATTAAATGCCCGGTGTGTATGGGGTTGTATGAACCGAAGAAAAGACCAGTTTTCAATTTACAGTTATTTCTTATTTATGTTATCGTCATTGCGAGGCACGAAGCAATCCTTTAAATTAGCCTTTGTTAATCAGATTGCTTCGTGCCTCGCAATGACGTAAGATTATTTCTTTAAAAAATCCCCTACCAATTGCTCCGCTTCGGCACAGGCAGTTTCCAGATCATAGTTTTTTAAAATTACATCGAATTTATCGGCATAAAGCAATTCTTTCTCTGCTTTAATAAAACGTTCCTGCAGCTTTTCAGCACTATCAGTACCGCGACCACTCAAACGCTCTTTTAAAACTTCAAGCGATGGTGGCTGCACAAAAATAGCCAGTGCGTCTTGTTCGTATTTTCGTTTTAAACGAAGCCCGCCTTCCACGTCAATATCAAAAATAACATGCTTATCATCATTCCAGATCCTTTCGATTTCAGATCTTAATGTTCCATAGAAAGTCCCGTTATAAACTTCTTCAAACTCTACAAATTCCTGGTGTGCAACTTTATGAAGAAACTCTTCTTTTGATATAAAATAATAATCGTTTTCGTGTTGTTCAGCACCTCTAGATTCGCGTGTGGTAGCAGAAATAGAAAAACTTAACTCAGGAAACTTTTTAAGTAAATGGTGTACTATGGTAGTTTTACCTGCTCCTGATGGTGCTGAAAATATAATTAATTTGCCTTGTTTCATTTTGTAAGCGGAAAGCCGAAAGCGCAAAGTCCAAAGCTTTAAGCCTTAGTCTTTAAGCTTTAAGCTTTTTATAAAACGTTTAATAACTGTTCTTTAATTTTCTCTAACTCTTCTTTCATACCCACAACAAACTGTTGTATTTGCGCATCATTAGCTTTTGCGCCCATGGTATTAATTTCACGCCCAATTTCCTGAGAAATGAATCCCAGTTTCTTACCGTTTGCTTCCTTACCATTTAAGGTTTGCAGAAAATAATCGCAATGGCTTTTTAAACGGGTTTTTTCTTCCGTAATATCTATTTTATCGATGTAATAGATCAACTCCTGCTCAAAACGGTTCTGATCGATATTAACTTTACCAACAGCGTCATCTAAAAACTGGTTGAATTTATCGCGGATGGCAGAAATTCTTCTGGGCTCCAGTTCTTCAACCGATTTAAAATAAGAAAGAATATTTTTAATCCTCAGCGCTAAATCAGTTTTTAAAACTGCACCTTCATCCTCCCTGAATTTATTGAAATTAATTATGGCATCAGTAAAGATTTTGTATAATTCGTTCCATTCATCTTCACTAACACTTTCTTCTTTGTAGCTGATTACCTCAGGAAACGTCAGGGCAGTTTGTAATAAATTACTACTGTTGGCTTTTAGCTGTTCGTTTACCGTAACCAGTTGATTATAATAATGCGCCAGCAATTCTGCGTTAATAGTAGCGCCGGTAACTTCACCTGAACTACGCTCTACGGTTATATTCAGGCTAACTTTTCCGCGTTCGATATCTTTACTGCAAACATTGCGCAGAATTAACTCTTTATCAGAAAAGGCTTTAGGATATTTTAAATTAAGCTCGAGAAATTTGCTGTTGAGCGATTTGATTTCGACACTATATTTTGCGTTCGCATAATCGGCTGATGCCAAGCCGTATCCTGTCATGGATTTTATCATGCGCAAAGGTAAGAAAAATAGTGAAGACTTATTAGCGGCAACTAAGAGTTTACATAAAACAGCTATTTCTGTAAAAGTGTAAGTATGGCATTAAATGCCTTTTGTTTCAGTTTTTCTACATCATCGGCGGTCATGCCGTCTACCTGAATAGCTTCGCCAAAATGTGTTTTTATTAATCCGGGCTTAATTAATAATGGGTTTTTACGTGGTAAATGTTCTTTACTGTTCAAAATGGCAAAAGGTAAAAGAGGTGTTTGCGTTTCAATGGCAAGACGGAAAGCCCCGTCAAAAAATGGATTTAACGGATATACAGTTTGGTTCATGGTACCTTCCGGAAAAATGAGAATAGATTGTCCTTCAGCAAGATCTTTTTTAAGTTCTGCAACAGAATGATCGCGGCTTTCGCGGCTACTCCTGTCAATCATCACGACAAGCCTCTTATAAATCCAGCCAAAAACCGGAATTTTAAGCATCTCTATTTTACCCAGCGGACTAAAAGCCTGTGGAATGCAAATTACTATAGCTACAGCATCCAGGAACGATCCGTGATTACCGATGTAGATGTAAGATCTGGAAGTATCAATATGGCTTTTCCCCTGAGCTGTAAACCAAAGGCAGGTAAGCATGCTGAAACCCCATGCCCAACATTTCAGAAAGAAAAAAGAAAAACGTTTACCCGTTTTTTCGTTAAACACCGCCATTGCCAGCATAATGAACGGACAAACCACTACCATTAACACAAAAAATATTGCTGCCGAATACAATAAATACAACATTCCGGCAAACTTTCCCATGGTTCTTAACGTTTTTTTAACAGTTTACTTGGCTAACAATTGTTAATTTTACAAAAAATATCGCACACAAGATGAAATTCCGCTACCTCATTTTCTTTCTTATAATTTGCTTGTCGGGTATTTCAATGGTTTCCAGCGCACAGGAATTTATTGTTAAAGGAGTCGTTTTTGAAAAAGGTGCAAATGTTAGGGTGGCCTTGGCAAATATTAGCAATCAACGTACAAAAATTGGGGTTACCAGCAACGACCTGGGCATGTTTCAGCTTAAAGTAGCAGTTGGCGATACCCTTTTAATTGCCAAAACCTATCTTAACGACCAGCGAATTGTAATCAGGGCACAGCAGGATATCCTTATTTATCTGGTTAGAAGCAGTACCACTTTAAATGAAGTAACCATCATTGGTAATACAAAAAAGCAAGACTTAGCCGATATAAAAAGAGAATATCAAAACAAAGGGGTTTATAATGGTGGAAAATCATCATTCCTGTCGGCAATCTTTAATCCCTTAAATGGCTTATACAATCTGGTTGGAAAAGAACCTAAAAATGCAAGAAGGTTTAGCCGCTATGCTGATAATGAAATAAAACAATCGCAGATTGACACTTATTTTAACCAGACAATAATCAAGAACAACACCACCTTGCGAGGCGACACCTTAGAAAGGTATATGCTTGATTACCGCCCGGAATATCAAAAAGCAGAACACTGGAACAGTTACGACTACATTAAATACATTAAAGAATCGTCGAAGAAATTTACGGATACATTGGGTAAAGGGAAGTAGTTGGCAGTTTTCAGTTCGCAGTTCCTAATGAATCAATTACCAATGAACTAGTCACCAATGACTAATGAACCAATGAGAATGAACTTCTAGATACTAAGCGTTTCGCAGGCCTTTTCGGCGGCCAGTTTTTCAGCGTTTTTCTTGTTATAATCCCTTCCAGTCCCAACTTTTTCACCCTCAACCATGGCACTAATGGTAAATAATTTCGTGCTTTCACCCTCACCATTTTCGGCAAGTTCAAACATTACATCTTTGCCATGCCGCTGACACCACTCAATGAGTTTACTTTTAAAATTGGTTTCAGTAAGTTCAAGGGTATGAATATCGATGTGCGGTTTTACAATCCTCCGGAGTAAAAACTCTTTGGTAAAATTGTAGCCTTTATCCATGTAAATTGCACCAACTATAGCTTCAAAGGCATCACCAAGCATAGAATTATGTTTAGTCTGGATGCTCACTGAACGCTGATCGAACTGAATCAGTTTATCAAAGCCCATTTTCTTTGCCAGTTGGTTCAGGTTTGCCCGGTTTACAATTTTAGAGCGCATTTCCGTTAAGAAACCTTCTTCCTTGTAAGGATAATGCTTAAAGAGTAATTCTGCTATTACCGAGCCTAAAACCGCATCACCCAAAAATTCCAGTCGTTCATTACTGCTGCGGGTTCCGTTTTTCAAAACTTTGGCCACAGAACGGTGCCTGAACGCCATTTTATAAAGCGTTACATTCCCAGGGATGAAACCAAGAATATTTTTCAGCTTTTTAACAAACTCCTTTTCCGGAGAAAGATAAAGTTTATATAATTTTAATATCGGCATTAAATAAATAACACAATTAACGGCTAATCAGCATATTTAACTAAGTTATCTATTTTTAATTAGCATACAAAATTATATAGCCCAGCTTTTTGTTAATCTTCGTATTTCTTGAAAATAACGGATGCGTTGTGACCACCAAAACCGAATGTATTACTTAAAGCAGCCCTAACTACACGTTTTTGCGCTTTATTAAAAGTAAAGTTTAGCTTTGGATCGAAAGCAGGATCATCTGTAAAGTGATTAATTGTAGGAGGTACAATATCATTTTTAACAGCAAGAATTGCAGCGATTGACTCAACAGCTCCGGCAGCACCTAAAAGGTGGCCAGTCATCGATTTTGTTGAACTGATATTTAAGCGATAGGCATCTTCTCCGAATAAATCACCAATAGCTTTGGTTTCACTAATATCGCCCAGTGGCGTAGAAGTACCATGCACATTGATATAATCGATATCGGCAGTAGTTAAACCTGCATCTCTTAAGGCATTAGTCATTACCATTCGTGCGCCCAAACCTTCAGGGTGTGGTGCGGTGATGTGATTAGCATCGGCACTCATACCACCGCCAACAAGTTCTGCATAAATTTTAGCACCTCTTGCTTTAGCGTGTTCAAGTTCTTCTAAGATAATTGTTCCAGCGCCTTCACCAGCTACAAAACCATCCCTGTCTTTATCGAAAGGGCGTGATGCTGTTTGCGGATCGTCGTTGCGTGTAGACAATGCATGCATGGCGTTAAAGCCACCCATTCCTGCCTCGTTAATGATGGCTTCAGAACCACCGCTGATGATTACATCGGCCATACCCAAACGGATATAGTTAAATGCATCGATCATTGCATTTGTAGAAGAAGCACATGCCGAAACAGTTGCAAAGTTTGGCCCACGCAGGCCATATTTGATAGAGATATGCCCTGGAGCAATATCAATAATCATTTTAGGGATAAAAAATGGATTGTACCTTGGGGTACCATCTCCTTTGGCGAAATTAGAAATCTCATCAAGGAAGGTTTTCAATCCACCGATGCCTGCACCCCAGATAACGCCGATTCTGTTGGTATCTAATTTCTCAAAATCAAAACCACCATCTTTCACTGCCTCATCTGTAGCTACCAGCGCATACTGTACAAACGGATCTAGCTTGCGTGCTTCCTTTTTCTCCAGAAAATCTTCCGGGTTAAAGTTTTTTACTTCACAAGCGAATTTGGTTTTAAACTTCTCAGTATCAAAACCCACAATAGGAGCAGCGCCACTCACCCCGTTAGTCAATCCTTCCCAAAAATCAGGAACATTATTGCCTATAGGAGTGAGCGCACCCAACCCTGTTACTACTACTCTTTTTAATTCCATTTATACTGAAAAAGCGTAATTCTACTTAACGTTTTTTTCCAAATAAGCAATTGCTTGACCAACTGTACCGATGGTTTCAGCCTGATCATCAGGAATAGCTACATTGAATTCTTTTTCAAATTCCATAATTAACTCTACGGTATCTAAAGAATCTGCACCCAAATCGTTGGTGAATGAAGCCTCTGGCGTAACTTCGCTTTCGTCAACACCTAGTTTTTCTACGATAATAGCCTTAACTCTTGAAGCAATATCAGACATAATTTTATAATTTAATGGTTAAATAATTCTGTGCAAAGAAAAATAAATTCTTACAATTTTCAAATGTTTTTATTTCGAACCGAAATTTTGGCTCTCAAATAACAAGCGAATATAGAATTAGTTTTTTAATTTCGTTCTGTAAATAATTTATTTCCACTTGAACAAAACTTACCTAAAATTAACCTTAGACCTTGATTTCATACTAATTGCGATAACTGCACCGCTAAAAGATTACGTTTTATGCCACAAAATTAATACGCGTTTAAACACACAATTTGCTAAAGTTGAGGACCATGAAATTTTTTTTAACATTGATGAACCGGCCTGGTCTTTCTCTAAATATTACTTTTTTGTAGAGCAGGGTGAGGTAGAATATTACCTGATCAGTAATAAAAGCAGCGATGGGATTCTCGTACCAGAAATGAATAAAGTTGATTTTTTCATCATCATTAAAGAATTTATTGACAAGGAAGATTTAAATTATTTAATAACCGGACTAAACAAACTACCTGATATACAGGTAGCTGCAAAAATAGATCCTACCAAATTAAAATCGAAAGAGAATTTGGTAATATAAAAATTATATACTTGGTGTATTAAATACACTATATTTGAGGGTTATAATAAAACTGTACAAAACAAAATTATATATAAAATTTAATGCGGTTTGATTAATTTAGGTAATTAATTAAGAACACAAAACTGCATTGCTAAATCAAATTATTAAATGAAACCTTTTCATTCCCGAACAAAAATCGTAGCCACACTCGGCCCAGCTTCAGCTAAACCAGATGTATTATATAGTATGTTTAATGCCGGTTTAGATGTTTGTCGTTTAAACTTCTCTCATGGTTCTCAGGCAGACCATCAGGCTGTTTTAGATACCATTCGCGATCTGAATAAAAAATACGATTATAATGTAGGTATCCTGGCCGATTTGCAGGGACCAAAAATCCGTATCGGTTTAGTTAAAGAAGGTGGTATTAACCTGATTAACGGCACTAAAACGATTATTACAACAAACGAATGTGTTGGTAATGAGGAGCGTATTTATATCACTTACCAGAATTTCCCGCAGGATGTTCAGGCTGGTGAAATTATTTTGCTCGACGACGGAAAACTTCAGATGAAAGTTATTTCGACGAACTTAAAGGATGAAGTAGTTTGCGAAATCGTTCACGGTGGTATTTTAACTTCAAGAAAAGGCGTTAACCTTCCGAATACAAAAGTTTCTATTCCTTCTTTAACCCCTGAAGACCGCGAAAACTTAGAATTTGTTTTACAAAATGATGTAGAATGGATTGGTTTATCTTTTGTTCGTAAGGCTGAAGATATTGTAGAGCTTAAAAAAATAATTGCTGAGCGAGGTAAAACTGCCCGCGTTATTGCTAAAATAGAAAAACCGGAAGCAATTGCTAACATCGATGAAATCATCGCGGCAACAGATGGTATTATGGTTGCCCGTGGAGATTTGGGTGTTGAATGTCCGATGGAAGAAGTTCCTTTATTACAAAAAATGATTGTTGCCAAATGTAGGGCCGCTTCAAAACCTGTAATTGTGGCTACACAGATGCTCGAAAGCATGATTACCACACCTCGCCCAACACGTGCTGAGGTAAACGACGTAGCTAACTCGGTACTTGATGGTGCTGATGCAGTAATGTTAAGTGGCGAAACTTCAGTTGGTGAGTTTCCGTTAATCGTTATTGAAACGATGCAGAAAATTATCCAGAACATTGAAGAAAACAACTACCCTTTCAACCCTGATAAGTTCTTAAAACCAAAATCACCTTCTTTCTTAAGCGATGCGATTTGCGATTCGGCTTGTTTCTTAGCTAAACAAACCAATGCTGTGGGTATCGTATCGATGACTTTGAGTGGTTACACGGCTTTCGAAATTTCGAGCCACAGACCAGAAGCTTTAACATTCATCTTTACCAGCAACAGGGCATTGTTAAATGCAGTGAGCTTGCTTTGGGGTGTTAGGGGTTTTTACTACGATAAGTGGGAAAGTACTGACAATACCATTATCGAAGTTAATGAGTTCTTAAAAAGCAAAAAACTGGTTAAACAAGGCGATATTGTAATTAACACTGCTGCAATCCCTATGGAAGCAAAAGGCAAAACCAATATGTTAAAAATTACGGTTATCGATTAATCACCAAAAAAACAATAATAAAAGGTGCTTCGGATGAATAATCCGGAGCATTTTTTTTGTCTCATTATTCGCAATGCTGAAAATATATAAAGCCTGAGCCAGGCTTTTATGAAGTTCGTTTTTTGATTGGGTTTGCATCAGCCATAAAACAGGTTTCAGTCGGGTAGAATTGTCACAAGCCCGACCAAACCCCGACTAAAATGTATCTTAACCCCGCCTTAACCATAGCGTTTTGTAAATCATTTTATAGAGATATACTTGCATTAGTCGGTTAGGGTAATAAGCGAAAAAACTGCAAATAGCATTTCAGTTTTAAAGCAGTTGAATGCTGTTCTTATTTGCTGATAATATCAATAAAAAATATATTTTTGCACTCCAACATGGAGAGGTGTCAGAGTGGTCGATCGAGCACGCTTGGAAAGCGTGTGTACTGCAAGGTACCGCGGGTTCGAATCCCGCCCTCTCCGCTGAACGGGATTTTTGAAAAATTATCCCATTTTTTCATTTAGATACATTACTAGGTTTCATCGAGCGTTGAAAAGCGAACACTTAAACCACGGAAGGTTTTCAACGCCTGAAGTTTCTTAAAAACTAACTTTACCTCAGTTCAATTTCTGAATATTCAACCCTTAAGTTGGCCGATCTGCCCATCAAAAAAGTAACAGATTAATTCCAACTTTGTGATATAATCGCTTTTTGATACATCACTGGTGAGGAGAAAATAAATCCGGGCATAATGAGCGTTAATTTGCCGATACATGGATTATTTGATGCCATACAGCAAACGATTAACAGTCTGGCGATTTACCCGTATAGAAAAAACAAATACATGAAAAATCCATTAGTTGTAAGCGTATCTATAGAGAAACCTATACATGAAGTCTGGAAGCACTGGACCGCGATAGAGGCTATAAAAATCTGGAATATTCCCTTCGAAGATTGGCATTGTCCGAAAGCAATCAACAACCTAAAAGATGGCGGCACTTTCTTTTACCGAATGGAAAGAAAAGATGCAATGGAAGGCTTTGATTATAGCGGGGTTTACGACAGGGTAATTCCACTAAAATCAATTGAAAGTACCTGCGATGATGGCAGAAAAAGTTTAGTGGAATTCTATACCAAAGAGAATAACACGATTATCCGTGAAACTTTTGAGCCTGAAAATACAACGCCGGTAGCTATTCAGCAAAATTTCACACAGTCGGTTTTGAATCGTTTTAAAGCTTTTATGGAGCAATAGTGTGATTTCATAAATCCGGAGGGTAATAACCTGTATATTTAAATCAAAACTACTGGCATGGTGCGAAACCGGCTCTTAAGCCTTAGCCTTTCGTTGGATAATCAAAAGCTTTTCCTTGTAAAGCCTTGACGATAAAGGCCATAAATTCTTCCTTTTTTATCCGCTCAGCGTTGGTTGTATATGCGATGGAAAGCCTGGTTTTAGGATCATAAATGAGTATAGCATGTGAACCAAGTGTATCTCCTCCGTGTCCATAAAACTTCAGTCCCTCAAAATCCCATTCTGCAATACCACGACCCCAGCTTTCCCGCCCTATAACAGGCAACATTTTTTCCAGTGATGATTTATTAATAAGCTTATACCGGAAAAGGTTCTCCATAAAAATATTAAGTTCTTCTGGTGTAGCACAGATGTCGCCCACACCAATAACATTTACAAAATTAATATCCTTCACCATTGTCCAGTTAGCATCCTTAAACTGATAAGGTTTCAACACATTTTCCGGGCCTGATTTTATCGAAGCAAGGCTTTTCAATTTCAGGGGTTTAATAATTTCCTGTTCCACAACTTTGTGGTAGGGCATTTTGTATTTCGCTTCTACTATTTTCGCCAGCAAATAGTAAGCAGTATTGGAATAACTCACCTTTTCACCTGGCTGGAAACTCACACCCTGTTCAGCGATCAGGTCAAAGATCTCCTTTTCAGTAACATTTTCTGTTACCCATACCTCACCGTCTTTTACAACATAACTACCAAGCCCGCTGGTATGTGCCAATAAATGGCCAATGCTGATTTTCGCTGCATTCGGCACTTTTGGAAATAGGTTAGATAGTTTATCATCCAGGCTTAATTTCCCAGCCTCCACTAGCTTAAAAATCAAAGTCGCAGTAACCAGTTTGGTTACCGAACCTACCTGGTATTTATATGTTTCAGGTAAATTACTGCTAATGTTTTCCTGTCCAAAGTCTTTATTGTACACCTGTTTGCCATCCTTAAAGACGGATAGACTACCGGCCCCCAGATTATTACGACTAATATGGTTTAAAAACTCATCGAGCTTTCCCTGGTCTACCTGCTGGGCAGCAAGAAGGTTTGAAAACAACAAGAGCAGTAACATGAAACGAATTTTCATTTTTAGATGGTTTTTGTGGCTTATTCCTTAAGTCTGATAAAAATTAACAAGCAGCTAATTCCTGCCCGAAAGTATTAAATTCAATGCAGAACCCGAAAATTCCAGGTTGAATTTGTCATGGGAATTCCCGCTATTAAATAAGCCTTTATTTTTATTTAAGGTTTTTCTGGCAAACTTTACTTTATGCATAACCTAACTTTAGGGCAGTTCAATTTTTGAATAAGTAATTTCTTACTTTTGCTTCTTCAATTTTTTGCTGGAGCAACATTCAAAACATCCAAAATCATTAAATGTCCGGAATTTACATTCATATTCCTTTTTGCAAAAAGGCTTGTCATTATTGCGATTTTCATTTCAGCACCTCGTTAAAATATGCAGATGAAATGGTTGAGGCTATATGCAAAGAAATAAAAATGAAGAAAGATAGAATTTCCGGTCAGGTTGGTTCGATCTACTTCGGTGGCGGAACGCCATCAATATTATCGCTACCAGCCTTACAGAAAATTTTTGACGCCATTAACAGTACCTTTTCGGTTAATGCCAATGCTGAAATTACGATTGAAACCAATCCGGATGATTTAACCGCAGCGAAACTAAAAGCACTTAAACAACTGCCTGTTAACCGCTTTAGTATAGGTATCCAATCTTTTTATAACGAAGACTTGATCTGGATGAACCGGGCGCACAATGCTGAGGAAGCAGAAAGCTGTATAAAAAGAAGTCAGGATGCCGGTTTTGAAAACCTTACCCTCGATTTGATTTACGGCTACCCGCTACTTACCGATACGAAATGGCTTACGAATATTAATCATGCAATCGAATTAAGTGTACCCCATATTTCGGCCTATGCCTTAACTGTCGAACCTAAAACAGCTTTGGCACATGCCATTAAAAACAAAAAGCAGCCTCCAGTTAATGATACGCAGAGTGCGGCCCAATTTGTAATGCTCATGGATAAATTAAAAACTGCCGGTTTTGAACATTACGAGATTTCGAACTTTGCCAAGCCAGGCTGCTATGCTGTGCACAATACAAATTACTGGAAAGGAATACCCTATATTGGCATTGGCCCTTCGGCACATGGTTTTGATGGAAGAAACCGTTATATGAACCCTGCAAATAATGCTTTGTATATGGAAAAACTGTCCAAAAACAGTTTACCTGAAACGGTTGAAGAGTTAACCTTACAAGACCGCTTTAATGAATACATGATGACTTCGTTAAGAACAATGTGGGGTACTGATTTAAACAAAATAAATACCGATTTTGGGAAAGATTTTCTTGAAGAAACCAGACATAACCTGCGGAGCTTTGAAGATAAAGACTGGTTAATTTATGAAGGTGATATTATAAAATTAAGTGAGAACGGGAAGCTTTTTGCCGACCATATTGCTGCAGAATTGTTTATTGTTGATTAGGTATTAGTGATTTTAAAATAAGAGAATGTGTGTATCAATTGATAATTCAATCACCTCACCACTCACTAATTCGTTTATTAATTCAGTAATCCAATTATACAAAAATTTAAAAATACATGTCAAAAATTGTATGGATTACAGGTGCATCTTCAGGTATTGGAGAAGCCCTGGTATATGAATATTTTAAGGCCGGAAATAAACTGATTATTTCTGCCCGTAACCGAGATGAGCTTTTTAGGGTGAAAGGCAACTGCCAAAACTCCTTTAATGTTCATGTTTTACCTTTCGATTTAAGTGAAACTGAAATCTTAGCAGATAAGGCTAATGATGCAGTAAAGATATTCGGAAAGATAGACCTGCTTATTAACAGTGGTGGGGTAAGCCAGCGGGGACTGGCACTGGAAACAGGACTTGATACCGAACAAAAAATAATGGACACCAATTTCTGGGGAACGGTGGTGCTGAGCAAAGCTGTTCTGCCATCGATGATTAAAAACGGTGGTGGACAAATTGTAGTGGTAAGTAGTTTAGTTGGTAAATTCGGAACAAAATTACGTTCTGCCTACGCGGCTTCAAAACATGCACTGCATGGTTATTTCGATTCATTACGCTCGGAGGTTTACAACAAAAATATCAGTATAACAATTGTTTGCCCGGGTTTTATTAAAACCAATGTATCAGTTAACGCCCTTACGGCAAGTGGCAACAGCCAGGGCACAATGGATGATGCACAGGCTAACGGCATGGAGGCAAAAGATTGTGCATTTGAAATTATTAAAGCCATTAACATGAAAAAAGAAGAGGTTTACATTGGTGGCAAAGAAACCAAAGCCATTTGGATGAAACGTTTTTTCCCAAACTTTTTTTCGAAGAAAATAAGGGAAGCTAAGGTTACCTGAGTCGTTTAAATCAGCTCATTTTTTAACAACATAAACGAAACCTGTGTACCATGCACAGGTTTTTTTATTTAAACCGTATGCAGTGGCATAATTTAAATATGCAGCTACTTATGCCTTAGGCTGACCTGAATTATTTAAAAGATTTAGCGGAAAGATGTGCTGAAATACCCTAAGTATTGTTGAATCACATTTTAAATAAAAAAAATAAACAGCTGACAAACAACACATTACAATTAAATTTTATTTCTAAAAAACCAGACATCAGTAAGCTGTCGTAAATGGATTCAAATAACAGAAACTTAAAAATTAGAAATAATGAAAAAATTAATCTTATCAGCCTTTGCTGTATTTACTATGGCAATTACTACTCAGGTTTACGCTCAAAAAAATCCGATGGTTGGTGGTGCCGCCATGTATGCAACGAAAGATATTGTTGATAATGCGGTAAACTCAAAAGACCACACTACCCTTGTTGCAGCTGTAAAAGCAGCAGGTTTGGTTGAAACTTTAAAAGGCGCCGGTCCGTTTACCGTGTTTGCCCCTACCAATGCCGCATTTGATAAATTACCTGCCGGAACAGTTGATATGCTGGTGAAACCGGAAAACAAGGCTACCCTTACAAAAATTTTAACCTACCATGTTGTTGCCGGTAAAATGGATAGCAAAGCAATTGCAGCTGCCATTAAAGCTGGTGGTGGCAAAGCTGAATTAACAACTGTTGAAGGCGGCAAGCTATGGGCATGGATGGAAGGAAAAAAATTAGTATTAAAAGATGAAAAAGGCGGCATGAGCACCGTAACGATTGCTGATGTATACCAGAAAAATGGTGTGATCCACGTGGTTGATACCGTTTTAATGCCTAAATAATATTATCATCCCCAGTACAACAATTAAAACGTTCCTGCCAAAGCGGGAGCGTTTTTTTTGTTGTTAAATCAATCACGAACAGCATTATTTGTCAGCGCTGGTTCAGGTTTTAGATTTTGTAGCCTATACTATTAATAAGTATTTATTTTTGCCGCAAAATGGGGATTAAGCCTAATAAAATTTAATTCCGGTTATTAACCATCACAACAATGCATCCCAATATTTTAAAAATCCAGGAAAGGATTGAGCCTTTAAGGCAGCAGATCATCAACCACAAAGTTTATTCGGCAATTAATGAGCTTGAAGACCTCCGCATATTCATGGAGCACCATATTTATGCGGTATGGGATTTTATGTCGCTATTAAAAGCCTTACAAATAAATTTAACCTGCACCACTTTACCGTGGTTCCCGGTTGGCGATGCAGTAACAAGGCAACTGATTAACGAAATTGTAGCCGGAGAGGAAAGCGACATAGATGCTGAAGGAAACATTAAAAGCCATTTCGAACTCTATTTAGATGCCATGATACAGTGCGGGGCAAATGTTAAACCGATAAACCAGTTTTTACATTCCTTGCAAAAGGGCCGCGATTTTGATATGGCTTTTGAGCTGGCCAACGTACCGCAGGCAGCACGGGCATTTGTAAAGGATACTTTTGAAACCATTTACAGCGAAAAACCGCATTTGCAGGCGGCAAGCTTTACCTTCGGCCGTGAAGATTTAATCCCAAACATGTTTTTCAGCATCGTAAACGATTTAAACAGCACACAAGCTAACCAGGTATCAATTTTTAAATACTATCTGGATCGCCATATAGAAGTTGATGGCGACAGTCACAGTCACCTTGCACTATCCATGACCGAAAAGCTTTGTGAAAAGGAAGAGAATTTCTGGGCAGAGGCCGAGGAAACTGCGAAAAAAGCCTTACAAAACCGCATCGATTTATGGGATGCTGCTTATACCGAAATTATAAATAAGAGCGTTTTAGCTTAGGTTAACAAATGATTAACTAAATGCAAAGCTACAATTAAGTAATTTGCGTCACATTTCTTTAAAGCTGTCTGAATTGTAAAATAAAATTTCCACATTTGTTGTTCGGCAACAAATAACCGATTTAAAAGCATGAGTTTCATATTAAAGCCTGTAGATATCGTCGAGAATATTACTCCCGAAGATTTCAAGAAAAATTATTTGAAAACCAAGAAACCACTAGTAATCAGAGGGTTAACGAAAGACTGGCCTGCAAGAGAAAAATGGACTACTGAATATTTAAAGGAAATTGGCGGCGACTTAGAAGTTCCATTGTATGATAACTCAAAGGCCGATCCGTCAAAGCCAATTAATGCTGCAACTGCGCACATGAAGTTTGGCGATTACCTGGATTTAATAAAGCGTGAACCAACGGAGTTAAGAATATTTTTCTTTAACCTTTTTAAAAAGGTACCAAGCTTAATTAACGACATTAAAATTCCGAAAGATTTAATGGGCGGCTTTATCGAGAGTATGCCTGCCATGTTTTTTGGCGGCTCGAACTCGGTAACTTTTTTACACTACGATATCGATTTACCACATATTTTCCATACACACTTCGGTGGAAGAAAACATATTATCCTTTTCGATTATAAGTGGAAAGACAGGTTATATTGCCTGCCAAACGCAACTTATGCTTTAGAAGATTATAAAGTTGATAACCCTGATTTTGAGAAATTCCCGGCATTGAAAGGTGTAGAAGGTTACGAAGTTTTCTTAGAGCATGGCGATACCTTATTTATGCCTACCGGCATGTGGCACTGGATGAAATATGTTGATGGTTCATTCTCATTAAGCTTACGTGCCTGGGATCAATCCATCAGCCGCAAAGTGGCAAGTGTGTGGAGTTTATTTACCCATGGCGCTATCGACAGTTTAATAAAAATGACTTTCAAAGAAAAGTATGCTAACTGGCGGGAGAAGCAAGCGGTTAAAATTGCAGAAAAAGCATTGGCTAAAGGGAAGCCTTAAAATAAACCACAGCAAAAGCCGTTAATTGGTTTTTGGGGAAAGCAATTTCAACGGGGAATCGATGTATCGGTAGCCCCGTTTTTTGTTTAACGAATTTAGCAAACGTTATAAGGCCTGGCCTCATCGAGGCTAAAGCAACCTCATTACAAAATACCTGTATAGGTAAAAAATACATAATCTTTTCTAACTTCGGTACATGCAAAACGAAACACTTACCGAAAAACAAAAAATGCTGGCCGGAAAAGCCTATCAGGCTGGCGATGCCGAACTGGCTAAAGAAAGGTTAAAGGCACGTGAAATTGTTTACGAATTCAATAACCTGGCACCCAAATTCATCAAACAGCGTAAAGAACTTTTAAAAAAACTGTTTGGTAAAACTGAAAAGATGTTTTACATAGAACCTCCTTTCCGTTGCGATTATGGCTACAACATTGAAATTGGCGATAATTTCTATGCAAATTTTAACCTTGTGATATTAGACTGTGCAAAAGTGAGCATAGGAAACAGTGTTTTCATAGCCCCTAATGTGGCAATCTATACGGCAGGGCATCCGATACATGCACACCTCCGCGACCAAGAGCATGAGTGGGCGCAGGAAATTACCATTGGCAACAGTGTGTGGATTGGCGGAAACGTAGTTATAAACCCCGGCGTTAAAATTGGCTCGAACGTGGTAATTGGTTCGGGTAGTGTAGTAACCCGAGATGTGCCGGATAATGTTTTTGCTGCAGGAAATCCTTGCAGGGTAATCAGGGCAATTACAGATGAGGATAAGGACTATTATTATAAGAATTTTAAACTGGGTGAATAATCCAGTATAAGCATGCCCGAATCGCTTCGATTAAGGTAATATAAAAGAGAAATCTTTAAAGCGGATGCGCTTTAAAGATTTCTCCGCTATGGAAATGTAGTTTGATCTAACTCGAGTGATCTACAAATATTTTCCACTCCCCCTGAATCTTTTTAAACAAAAGGGTATAATAGCCTTTAGGCTCATCTTTTTCGCGTTTTAAATGCCAGCTTCCCAATACGAAGGCTACATCTTTATTCAGAAAATCTACCTTTTTAATACCGAAGGTTAAAATACCCATTCCGGCTTTACCAGGATATGTTTTTTTATAGTTATCCAGCGTTTTCTGATAGCCGTAAGTCGGCCCGCTTTGCCCAACAAAAAGCAAACTGTCACTTTTCACATAGCCTTGCATAAAAGCTTCCAAATCGCCCTTATTCCAGTTTAAGCGTTGTTTTTCGAGCACATTTAAAATAGCCTGACGGTCTTTTGCTGTTTGAGCAAAGATTGCTGCCGAAACAAGCATTAAAGCAATAACTAGTAGTTTTTTCATAATTTTTAGGTCTTGAGGTAAAGATATAAAACAAAATATTTCGTTCAATGCATAAAAATTGTTTCTTTACATAATCAATCTTCATCCATGCAAAATAAAGTAATCACCATTGGCGAAATACTCTGGGATGTTTTCCCGGATGGTAAAAAAGCAGGCGGCTCGAGCATGAACGTTGCCTTGAATTTACATAAACAAAGTATCGGGGGTAACTTTATTAGTGCCGTGGGCGATGACGATAATGGCAGGGAGCTTTTGAGCTTTCTGGAGGAGGCACATTTCCCTACCAGCCTTATTCAGGTGAATACCGCTTTACCAACCAGCACCGTGGTGGTACAGCTTGATGAAAACCATCAGGCGACCTATACGATTAAACAGCCTGTAGCCTGGGATGATATAAAACTTAACGAACAAAACCTCGAAGCCGTTAGGCAGGCCGATGCGATGGTTTATTGCAGCCTCACCTGCAGGGAAGAAAAGTCAAGGGAAACCATCTTTTCTTTGCTGGAGCATGCTAAAACAAAAATATTTGATATTAACCTGCGTGCCCCGTTTTTCGAAAAGGAATTAATTGGCGAACTGTTAGCAAAGGCAGATATTCTTAAAATTAATGAAGATGAAATTATATGGGTTCGCGACAGTTTTGGTTTAACAGGCAATACCAATGAGCAATTGCTTAAGCAGCTATCGGCTAAATATAACATCGAAATAATTTGTTTAACGCTTGGTGATAAAGGTGCGTGCGTTTTAAAAGACGGAAAATTATTTAAACATGCTGGTTACAAAGTTCAGGTTGCAGATACAGTTGGGGCAGGCGATGCCTTCTTAGCTACCTTTATTGCCTGCTATTTACAAGGCTATCCGGCAGAAACCATTCTGGATAACGCCTGCAAAGTTGGTGCCTTTGTTGCCTCACAGCCTGGAGCAAACCCGGAATATAACAAGAAAATTTACCATATGGCTCTGGGGTAGGCAAATCCTATCTAATTCCATCATTGCGAGGTGGCTTTTTCAGCCAACGAAGCAATCTCTTCAAACATAGATTGCTTCCTCATACCTCCTCAGGATGGCGACTTCCGCTCAAATTATGACATCCTGCTTAAATTACTACTAAGCGAAACCTTTATCTTTAATTATCCGTTAATACAATTACATGAGAGGTTTTCGTTTTTCTGATTATAAGCCTGGCGAAACGCCAAAAGGTGGGTTTGATGAGTTGCTGAAATTATTCAGCGAACTGCTGAATTATACGGCAGGCGATGCGGCAGAGGCATTGAGCTGGCTTAACGAGCTTGATAAACAATATAAATTAACTACCAACGATTATGGTATCGGCAATTTTATTGACGACCTGAAAGATAAAGGTTACCTAACAGAGGATAATCAATCGGGCGAATTTAAAATTACAGCAAAAACAGAGCAGACGATACGTAAGTCGGCACTTGATGAGATTTTCGGAAAGCTGAAAAAATCGGGCCGGGGTAATCACAACAGCAACCAGTCGGGTATTGGCGAAGAGAAAAATGCCGACAGGCGTGAGTACAATTTTGGCGATAGTTTAGACCAGATAGACATGACTGCGTCTATACAGAATGCGCAAATCAATCATGGTATTGGTGATTTTACACTTACCGATCGCGACCTGGAAGTTGAAGAAAAAGATTTCAAGACTTTAACTTCAACAGTGCTGATGATTGATATATCGCACTCCATGATTTTATATGGCGAAGACCGGATTACACCCGCCAAAAAGGTAGCGATGGCTTTGGCTGAGCTTATTAAAACCAAATACCCGAAAGATACACTCGATATTGTTGTTTTTGGGAACGATGCATGGCCAATTACTGTTAAAGACCTACCCTATTTACAGGTTGGCCCTTACCATACCAATACTTTTGCAGGCCTTGAGCTTGCCACAGATTTGCTGCGCAGACGGAAAACACACAACAAGCAAATTTTCATGATTACTGATGGAAAGCCTACCTGCCTGAAAGAAAACGGAAAGTATTATAAAAACAGTATGGGGCTGGATAGAAAGGTGATTAATAAAACCCTGAATATGGCGGCACAATGTAAGCGGTTGAAAATTCCTATTACCACATTTATGATTGCCAAAGACCCTTACCTGCAGCAGTTTGTAAGGCAGTTTACCGAAATAAATGGCGGCAGGGCTTTTTATAGTTCGCTAACCGGATTAGGTGAATACATTTTTGAGGATTACATTAAGAACAGAAGAAAAACAGTAAAGTAGTCAGAAGTTTTTAGTTCGAAGTTGGAAGATTTAGTGTAAACATTAATCATCCCAACTTCGGATCTCGGACTTTTCAGACTTTCAGACTAAACAAATCAATATGCAAAACACAACATTAGGCCAGTTAAAGGCAACAAATTATAAATCAAGAAGCGTTAAAGAAGAGCTCAGGGAAAACCTGATTAAAGTGCTTAGGGATAAAAAAACAGAGTTTGAAGGTATTATTGGTTATGACGAAACGGTAATTCCGGAGTTGCAGACGGCAATACTTTCACGCCATAACATTTTGCTTTTGGGTTTACGCGGACAAGCTAAAACCCGCATTGCCCGTTTAATGGTAAATCTTTTGGATGAGTATGTGCCCTATGTGGCCGGAAGTGAAATATTCGACGACCCCCTCAATCCAATCTCGTGGTATGCAAAAAATGAAATTGCCACCAAAGGCGATGCAACTGAAATTGCCTGGCTGCACCGCAGCGAGCGCTATACCGAAAAGCTGGCCACGCCTGATGTTACGGTAGCCGATTTAATTGGTGATGTTGACCCGATTAAGGCCGCGACTCTGAAACTTACCTATAATGATGAACGTGTTATCCATTTTGGCTTAATTCCACGTGCACACCGGAGTATTTTTGTCATTAATGAGCTTCCGGATTTACAGGCACGTATACAGGTAGCCTTATTTAACATGCTGCAGGAAAAAGACATACAGATTCGTGGTTTCAAACTCCGTTTACCTTTGGATATTCAGTTCGTGTTTACCGCAAATCCGGAGGATTATACGAACCGTGGAAGCATTGTTACCCCTTTAAAAGACAGAATTGAAAGCCAGATTTTAACACATTACCCGAAAAGTATCGAGATTTCGCGTAAAATTACTTTTCAGGAAGCTAAACTTACGGCCGAACAGCGTTCTGCTATTGAAGCCGACGGTCTGGTTAAAGACCTGATAGAGCAGATTGCTTTTGAAGCACGTAAGAGCGAATATATCGATCAGAAATCAGGTGTTTCGGCGAGGCTAACCATATCTGCCTATGAAAACCTGATTAGCACTGCAGAACGCCGGATGTTAATTTCAGGAGAAAAAAATACATTCGTCCGTTTGTCGGATTTGGCTGGAATTATCCCTGCAATAACCGGTAAAATAGAACTGGTTTATGAGGGGGAGCTGGAAGGCCCTGCACACGTAGCCACAACTTTAATTGGTAAAGCCGTTAAAACTTTATTTGCCCGTTATTTCCCTGATCCTGAAAAGGCTAAGAAAACCAAAGCTGCAAACCCTTATACCGAAATTACAGAATGGTTTACTGATGGAAATAATGTTGATGTTACCGATACCTTAACAAATGCACAGTACAAAAAAGCCCTGATGCTGGTGCCGGGTTTATACGATACCGTTAAAAAATTCCATCCCAAACTAAGTGAAAACCAGACACTGCTTTTAATGGAATTTGTTTTACACGGGTTGGCAGAATATTCGCAGTTGAGCAAGAATTTCTTAAATGGAGGGTTCGGCTTCTCTGACATGTTTGGCAGCTTGTTTAATGCCGAATTTGATGAGGAAGAAGATGAAGAAGATTTCAGGTAGAGATTAACGCTGCTGTACATTAACAATGGAGTTTAACGGATATCTTTTATCGATGCGATTAAATCAGGAAAGGCTTCCTGAAGGATATCCGTTTAACATTCCTTGTATAAAGTCTTTTAAAGAATTAAGCTTCCATCCAAACGTAACGTTTCTTACCGGCGAAAATGGTGTAGGAAAATCTACACTAATTGAAGCGATTGCCATTAGTTTAGGTTTTAATGCTGAAGGTGGTGGTAAGAACTTTAATTTTAAGAGTACTGACTCTCATTCGGTGTTGCATAACTATCTAACCATAAGCAAAAGTTTCAGAAAAGCAAAAGATGGTTTTTTCTTAAGGGGCGAAAGCTTTTACAATGTTGCCAGCGAGATTGATAAACTTGATGAGGAATATCCAAACATACCAAAAATAATAGACGCATATGGTGGTGTCTCTTTGCATCAGCAATCGCATGGCCAATCTTTCTGGGCATTATTTATGAATCGTTTTGGTGGAAATGGGGTCTATATTTTAGATGAGCCGGAATCTGCACTATCGGCAACAAAGCAAATTGCCATGTTAGCAAAAATCAATAGCCTGGTAGATAAGAATGCTCAATTTATTATTACCACCCACTCACCTATTTTGTTAGCCTACCCTGATGCCTTAATTTACGAAATGGCTGATGGTAAAATAACTAAAATGAAGTACGAGGAAACAGAAATTTACAGGGTTTATAAATCCTTTTTAGATAACCCTAAGCGAATTTTAAATAATTTATTTAGCGCAAATACTTAATTTAGCCCCTTCAAAAAGGCCTGCCTTATTTTTTAATTTAAACAGAATAACCCTATCCTATGGGAAGACTACCTTTTATTATTGCTGCCTGTATACTTATTACCGCATTTGATTTTTATTTTTTTAATGCCATTTTAGCTGTTTTTAAGTGGAAAGCCCGAACCAGAAAAATCTTTGCTTTTGTATATTGGAGTTATAGTATTTTACTGATTATTGGTGTTTTTGCGGGAATTTATCTAAATCTTTTTTTAACCTTAAGGGCTGTTATCCTAGTTGCATTCTTCTTAACTGTAGCCTGTAAACTTGCTATGCTTCCTTTCCTGGTTTTAGATGATTTAAGAAGATTATACATTAAGCTTTTTAAACAAAAGAAGGAAATAAAAAACGAGCCAATAAGTGAAGCTGCGCCGATATCCCGATCGGAGTTTTTGGTTAAGGCAGGTTTAGTGGCCGCTGCAGTTCCCTTAACGTCCTTAAGCTGGGGTATTATTTCAGGGGCTTATGATTATCAGGTGAGAAGGGTTAATTTAATTTTACCCAACCTGCCAAAAGCATTCGACGGCATCATACTTGGGCAAATTTCTGATATCCACTCGGGAAGTTTTTACAATAAAACGGCTGTGAAAGGTGGGGTAGAAATGTTATTGGCAGAAAAGCCTGATTTCATTTTCTTTACCGGTGATTTGGTAAATAACCTAACCAACGAAGTAAGGGATTATCAGGATATTTTTTCAAAGGTTAAAGCTCCTTTGGGTGTCTATTCATCATTGGGAAACCATGATTATGGCGACTATTATTTTGGCAGGGAGTCATCGCCGGCTAAAGTAAAAAACCTAAAGGATATGGTTGATGTACATAAAATTATGGGCTACGATTTGTTGATGAACGAAAACCGCCGCTTAAAGGTCGACGGTGAAGAAATCGGAATCCTTGGTATCGAAAACTGGGGAATGGGGCGTTTTCCTAAATATGGAAAAATGGAGCTTGCTGTTCAAAATACTGATGATTTACCTGTAAAACTCCTGTTAAGCCACGATCCTTCACACTGGCGTGGTGAAGTACTACAAAAGTACCCGCAAATAGATGCGATGTTTAGCGGACATACACACGGCATGCAGTTTGGTGTACGTTTAAAGGAATATCAATGGAGCCCGATTCAGTACATTTACAAGGAATGGGCTGGATTATACAGGGAGCAACAACAACAACTTTATGTTAATGTTGGCTATGGTTTCTTAGGCTATCCGGGCAGGGTTGGCATATTACCAGAGATTACAATTTTTACGCTTAAAAGAGCTTAGGCGATTTTGAAGACCGCTTTCATGAGCGGATAATGGTCTGTGCTATTCCCATCGTTGCGATGCACAAAGCAAACTAAACCTGCTTCGTGCAACGCAATAACGAAATAAACTTATCCGGCATTAAAGCGGTAACCCACACCGCGAACAGTTTGTAACAATTGCGGATTATCAGGATTCAATTCAATCTTTTTACGTAAACGAACAATGTGCATATCCAGGGTGCGTGTGTTTACATCAGAGTTATAACCCCATACAACCAGCATTAGCTCATCACGGTTAATTACTTTCCCCGGATTACGAAGGAAGTAAAGCAGGATACGGTTTTCTAAAATCGTAAGCTCGATTTTCTTTCCATCCCTGAACAAAGTATGTATGTTCGGATGGTGCTCCATACTGCCAAAGCGATGAATTTCTGCGGTATCTTTATTTACGATAAACTTTACCTTACTTTCCAGCATCGCTACCAGCACATCCATGTTAAATGGTTTGGTGATATAATCTGAAGCACCAAAATTGTAAGCATCAATTTTATCTACATCCTGCGCTTTTGCAGTCATCATAATAACCAGATTTTCAAAACCTTGCTTACGAACGCTCTCGCAAACCTCGGCGCCTTGTTTTCCCGGCATCATCCAGTCTAACAAAACAATATCAGGTTGATCTGCAATAATCATTCTCTCGCCCGCTTCTCCGTCATTGGCTTCCAGAACTGTATATCCTTCGGCTTTTAAACGGTGAGCCACAAGAAAGCGAAGATTTTCATCATCTTCTACAATTAATATTTTTACTTCTTTAGACATTTGTGTTGTGTATAATTTGATTTAAGCTTAGGTTGTTGATTTAATAAGCTTTGTTTTAATTTAATTTATCGACTGGTTATAAGGAAGTACAATTTTAAATTCTGTACCAGCTCCAACTTTACTTTTAACCGTAATCTCGCCCTGCATAAAGTTAACCAGTTCTTTGCAGAATGCCAAACCCAGTCCTACACTTCCCATCTGGTTATATTCATTCTGTATCCTGAAAAACTTTTTAAATATATTATTTAATTCTGATGATGGAATACCGATCCCCTTATCCGTAAAGCGGAATACCAGAACACCTTTAATGAGTTTTGCACTGATATTAAGTTTTTTATTACCCGGGTTAGAGTATTTGTATGCATTTTCGGCCAGGTTATCAAATAAACTGCCCAGCAAAACCGGGTCGGTTATGAAGGTTTTAAAGCCAGAAACCTCATAGTTTATCTTAAAATCGGGGTGTTTAAGTGTGTGCGATTCTATAGTGCTTTCAATAAAGTCTTCAATGTTTACTTCTTCCTGATTAAGCTTAATGGCTTTATTTTCGATTTGCGTAAAAGCCAGCAACTTATTCATTAACCCGTTTAGTTTATCGGCTTCTTCATCGAGTATTTTACCATATAACTGCTGCTCTTTTTGGCTGAGGGTACTTGCACTTTTAATGTTATTACCGGCAATTTTGATTACACTAACAGGCGTTTTAAACTCATGCGTAAGGTTGTTTACAAAATCGTACTGCAGCTTAAACATCTTGCTGTTGATATTCAGGTTACGGTAAATTAAAAAGGCAACCAGCAACAAAACACCATAAACAAGCAGTAATACCAGCGCTATTGGCATAAAATAGATAAAAGTTTCTTTTTTGATGTATGATTTTGAGGAGGTGAAGTAGAGTTTAAAATCAGAAAATGCCCCCGGAAGAGCGATCTCTGTAGTGATGTTTTCTTCCGATGTATCAATCGGATCGTAAGTTAAAGGCTGTACACGGATATTCTGATACAAAAGTGGCCGGGTATTAATAATCTTTATTTTATTCGGATCGAGCTGAAAAACAAGGATGTCTTGCTGATAAACTGGTGCAGGCACTAATTTACTTTGCAGCATTTGCTTATAGATTTTTAAATCTTCACGACGTGGAATATTCAAATACGTTATCTTATTGGAAAGAACGACAGAAAAATTAGTAAAAAGTTCTTCCTGGCTAGGAACTGAAGCGGTATCAAGCTGATCGATAAACCGGACTAATTTCAGCGCCATGCTATTGAAATCATCATCAACGCGGAAAGACCGCGTATCAGACTCAGAAAACAATTTCACTGAATCAGGCTTTACTGTTCTGCCAAACTGAAATATTGATTTTGGCCCGATAGAAAGGTGCCCGACGTTAATTCCGTCTCGTACAGGGATATTTTTAACTTCCGAATCGTAAAATTTTACTTTTGATACGAAAGGATACTTTAATGTTATTGTATCTACAAATTTAGAAGCTGTCGCAGAATCTAAAAAGCCTTCATAATAAGATACTTCGGGCATTTTATTCTGAAAAAACTCATTGTAAGGCTTTATACTTTGTTCTAAAACGTTAACCTTCTCAGATACGAATTCATTTTCTATAGATTTCTTGCTGTAATTGAAAGCCAGGAACAGCGACAGGATAAATAGAATGGAAATGAGTGCAATAAATGTAACACTCAGCGAGAAATTTTTCCGGTAACCACTCTTTTTTTCCAGCGGCATAACTTACTTTTTATTCAGGTTTTCGGCAAGAAAACCTTCAAGTGCTTTATACAGTGCTGTTCTGCCTTGCTGGCGCAAAACCGGGTTAGGTCCTTCTTCTTTCTCGATATAAGTTACAGGCACATTACGTTTTTTTAATTCCTTAACAAACTGTACACCTTGTGCTACGTTTACACGTGGATCTTTAGGGTTCTGGGCGATAAATACCGGCGCTTTAAACCTGTCGGCATGAAAAACAGGTGAAGCAAAACGGGTATAATCGGTATCTGTTTCAGGGTTTCCAAAAATTTCGTAGTACATCTGCAAATTTGATTTTAGGAAAGGAGGTATTGTTGTTAAATAACTAAATAAACTAATCACACCCGAATTAGCACCTCCACAACTGTAAATATCAGGATTTTTATACAAACAATTTAATGCAATAAAACCACCTAAGCCATTACCATAAATTGCCACTTTTTTAGGGTTGGCAATATTTTTCGCAATCAGCCATTTTACACCATCGTTAACATCTTCCTGGATTTTATCGCTCCACTCTTTAAAGCCTGCGGTATAAAAAGACTTGCCATAACCTACCGACCCCCGATAGTTAACCTGTAAAACAGCGTATCCCCTGTTGGCAAAAAACTGAACATCAGCATTATAGCCCCATGTATTTCTACCACCCGGACCGTTATGCGGCAAAACCACTACTGGTAAATTTACCGGATTCTTTCCTTTTGGTAAAGTTAAATAACCATTTATGGTAAGTCCATCACTACTTTTATAGCTAATGGGCTTCATTTCACTCATATCCTTTTCGCTAATAGAAGGATTAATGTCTGCTAGTTTTTTTAATTTATTCTGAGCAGAAACATATAAATAATAAGATCCTGGATTTCTATCGGTATAAGTTCTTACCACAAAAACATTATCGCCTTTATCCTTATCCATAATGCGCCATTCGGTATTTGGCAAAAGCTTTTCAATTTTTGAATAACGAACCCGTGTACTGTCGTCGAGATAATATTTCTCTTTCTTCCAGGTTTCGCAGGTCACAAAAATCATTTTCTTTTTTGTTTTCGAATACTTGGCATCAATTACGTTCAGGGTATCATTACCAAAAAGCACCTGTTTTTCGGTTCCGTTTTTTAAATCCAGCGCCACAAGTGCATTTTTATCCCTGTTAATATTAGAAATGGCAAACAACACATCCGATTCATTTTCGGCGAAAGCAACTGGTTGTAAAGTTGTTTCGAAATTATTGGTTGTAACGGGTTTAAAAGGCAATTGTTCATTCTCGCGGTATAATAAAGTCTCATTTACGCCATCACTCGCTACAGCGATTTTTAAGATCCCTTTATTATCGGTAACCCAATCGGTAATGTTTCCAGGGTTTTTGGCTGCAATATCCATTTTACCAGTCCTAACGTTCAATCGGTAAACGTCAAAAACTGTCGAATCTCTTTTATTTGAAGCAACAATAATATACTTATCGTCAATTAACTGGTCTTCAATAACCCTAAGGCGATTCTTTTCATTGGCACTCAGCTGTTTCTGGCTGCTACCATCCTTGCTCACAACGAATAAATCTGATTTACGTTCTTTCGATTCGTCTTCTGTATAATAAATCAATTCGTTGTTACTGGTCCAGAAGTAAAAGCTAATGCTCTTTTCGGCAAGATGCGTAAGCTGTTTTACATTACCTGTTGCAATATCTTCAACAAAAAGGTCTAGTTTCTTGTCCTGAAGTTTGAGGTAAGAAAGGCATTTACCATCAGGAGAAACATGGTAATAAGCCTTATCCTGTGTTCTGAAAAAGTTATCTACAGGTATTATTTTCTCTTCTTTGCTGCCCTTACAAGCGCAAATAAAAGCCACCAAAACCAATAGAAAAATCCTTTTTATCATAAATAAATTTCTTTCAGGACGACAAAAATATAATAACCTGCTGTGTTAAGCACCAAATACAGTAAGAATGTTACCAAGGCTACGCTAAACGAGGGATTGATTCCAATTTAGGATTTAAAACAAATACACAAAATAAAATACAGGTAACATTTAAAATACGTTTTATATATGCTTACACTGCTAAGAAAAAGGTATTAAAATGTTACATTTAAATCGAATATTTCCGGATGTTATGAACCGCTTTATTGTAGTTGTACTTTTCTTTTTCTGTTTTCAGGCAAGCGCACAGAACCTTCGCCCGAACAGGCAACTAATGCCAAACGATAGCGACCTGGCCATACAATATTATCAGGATGGCGACTATGAAAAAGCCGCAGTATTGTTCGAAAAGATTTTCGCCAGCCCGAATAACGAGGGTTATTTCGACATCTATTTCAACACATTATTAAAGCTTAAAAAATATGATGTTGCAGAAAAGATTGTTAAAAAACAGATTAAACAGTCGTCGCAGACAGAAATTTACGAAATAGCTTTGGGCAAGCTTTATCAGGAAAAAGGAGATGTAAATGCAGCGAGTAAGATTTTTAACGGCATCATTAATAAGTTAAGCGGTGATGAGTTTAAAATAAGAATGCTAGCCAATAATTTTTATCGCTTTGAAAACTACGATTACGCTATTCAAACCTTTAAACAGGGTCGGAAAATAATAAACAACGATAAAGCTTTTGCTTTTGAACTGCTTAACATTTACCGCTTTAAGAAAGATAAGCCTATGCTGATGCAGGAATATCTTGATATTTTACCATCGACACCGCAGTTATTGCCGCAGGCTGAAGCCGTATTATCAATGATTTTTGAGGATAAGACAGATTATCAAACCTTTCAGGCAGGCATTTTAAAAAAGATTCAGAAAGAGCCGGATGCTGAAGTTTATATCCAGCTACTCACCTGGAATTATATTCAACAACAGGAATACGATATGGCTTTACGCCAGTTAATTGCCTTTGATAAACGAACCAAAGCAGACGGCGGAACCTTGTTTAATGCAATTTATACTTTCGTTGATAACGGCGCCTACGAAACTGCAATTAAAGCTTATGAATATTTATTAACCAAAGGCAAGGAAAACCAATATTACCTGCAATCTAAAATCGAAATGCTTAATACCAAATACAACATTCAAACCAAAGGAAAATATAACATCGCAGATTTAGATTTACTGGCTAAAGATTACCAGGTTCTAATTGATGAGAACGGTAAAAATAAAACTACACTGTTTGCCATAAAAAAATGGGCAACATTACAAGCTTATTATTTAAATCAGCCTGCTAAGGCAGAAACGGCCCTTGAAGATGCCATTAAAATGCCTGGTGTAAATACACTGGAAATCGGACAGCTTAAATTAGACCTCGGCGACATTTACATCCTCACAAATCAACCATGGGAAGCATTTTTAGTTTACGAGCAGGTAAGCAAACAGTTTGAAGGGCAGCCCGTAGGTAATGAAGCACGTTTCAGAAGTGCTAAACTATCTTTTTATCAGGGCAATTTCGAGTATAGTAATGGACAATGTCAGGTGTTAAAGGCTGCAACTTCACAGTTGATTGCAAACGATGCTTTAAATTTAAGTTTGCTAATATCTGATAATACACAAAGCTCCAGTGATAGCAGCGCCTTAAAGATGTATGCCGATGCTGAAATGTTGCTCTTCAGAAATTTACCGGCACAATCTGTTAAGAAACTCGACAGTATAGCAATTGCCTACCCTCAAAATTCTCTAGCCGATGCCATTATGATGAGTAAGGCGAAAATCTTCATTAAATCTGATGATTACCAGAAAGCTACCGAGATTTTAAAGAATATAACAATAGAATTTAAAGATGGTATATGGACAGATGACGCATTATTTACGCTTGCCGATCTTTATGAGAAAAAACTAAATGATATTGCACAGGCAAAAATCTATTTTCAACAGTTAATAACTGATTACCCCGGCAGTATGTTTAGTGCAGAAGCCAGGAAAAGATTTAGGAATTTACGCGGCGACGGGATTTAACTTTCTACTTTTTCTTTCTCCTTTTTATTCTGGCGATAAGTGGCTTCAGTTGAAAGGCCGAGTTCTATTATAAACGCATATAGGGCTGAATTAAACACCAATCCTAAAAAGTATAACCAAAGGTGAGAACCTAGAATGTTAAGAAAAAATGTGTGTGTAGGGAACTGAAAAACAGAATACAAATCTGATAAAGTTCTTAAAAAGAGGTTACTCGCAAATACCCCCCTATCTTCTGAAGCAAAAGCAAAGAAACAAACCATGGTTAAGAAACCAACAATAATAAAGGCTTTGAAGAATCTATACGGGCGAAAATTTTTCATGAAGAGATGAAAGTATTAATTTTGTTAATCCCCTAAGTTCGAAAAATTTGTCGTTATCTGAAAAATAAATAGCTTTTTAACATTTACATTTTCTTTTCCAATCCCATAATACAATACTCCACTCGAGGCCATTCGGATCTTTTGTAGTATGAATTTCGGTAAAACCTACCCGCTTGTGGGCATTTATGGAGCGGAGGTTGCTGGTTGCCACTTCCGTAATTGCAAAATCATAATCTTGCTGAAAATATTCCAGGTACGCCTGATAACACTTATCAAATAAACCCTGGCCACGATATGCTTTATCTACACAAACCTGCCCTACTACCATATAATTATAATCTGCGATGGGTTTCCCCAAGTATTTCATATGATTAAATCCTTCGAACATTGGTACCAGAACAGGAATGTCATCGCTTGATTTAGCAGTCATCGCCAACACATATGCTATAATCCGATCGCCATCTTTGGCAACTATATTTTGTTCGTACGATTGCATTTTTTCTAAATCGGCCAGGCTATGTGCAACAGTAACAAAACCTTGCTTCTGTTTTTCTTCTGCTGATAAATCTGATGAGAGATTGCTTTTTTGAAGGGCTAATATTCCTTGTAAATCGTTAACAGTTGATGAAGTTGTTATTGTAATCATCGGACTAAATTAAATATCCTTATTTTAAAACACAATTGGCTTATTTATTATCTTTGTAACATGTTATTATACAACGTTACTTTAATTTTAGATAGTGCAATTGCCGACGAATGGTTGCAATGGATGAATGAAACCCATATTCCCGAGGTAATGGCTACAGGTATGTTTGTATCACACAGATTGTTAAAAGTTCTGGATTCGCCAAATGAAGGCGTTACGTATTGTGCACAATATGTAGCTGAAAATCTGGAAAACTATAATACATATAAAGATGTGCATGCGCCCGCTTTACAGCAAACACTAAACGACAGGTACGAGAACCGCTTTGTAGCTTACCGAACCTTAATGGAGTTTGTTGGGTAGTTTCTACTTTCAAACAAAAATTACTTCAGCTTCTCGTTATTTTTATGTCTTTCCGCATCGCGGATGGTTTTCTTTTGCAGGTTTTTTTCGAGCGCTTCGGTTAAATTAATGCCCGTTTGATTAGCCAGACAAATTAATACAAACATTACGTCGGCCATTTCATCTGCCAGATTTACATCTTCATCGCTTTTCTTAAACGATTGCTCGCCATACTTCCGGGCCATAATTCGGGCCACCTCCCCAACCTCTTCCATTAAAATAGCGGTATTGGTTAGTTCGTTAAAGTACCTTATGCCAGTAGTATTAATCCAGTTATCTACAGTCTCCTGTGCTTCGTTAATGGTCATGTTTTTCTTCTTCTATTTCAGATTTTATTATACGGTTCACATCAATCTTTGCGCCTTCGAGCAAGAAAACAGCAATTCCTTTTTCCCTTGCATAAGGGTTTTTCAATGTCCCAATCTTTGTAATTTTATCAAAAAGTGGTTGTTCTTTTTTTCTTTCCGGATCATCCTGATAAACACCACTAACCAAAATTAGATCTTTAATGGGTTTATCCATTTTAAACCAATAAAGATAGTCGGCATTATAAGCAACCGCATTGATGTTTTTATATTTTGAGTAATAGTTAATTGCACCTGCCTGGCCATAATTGTCGGCCCTAACCAGGAGTACAGATTTGTCCTTAACTTTTGCGTAAGCAATATCAACAAGTGCTGCAAGCTCTTTCCAGCCCTGCATATCGGCATAGTCCTGAGGTAAATCATGATTTTTTCCATCTTCCCAACGCAATGCGCCAACACGCTCATATCGTTTGCGCTTAGTCATTATTTTCTCAGGTGTGTAAACCGGCATTAAAATCGGAATGATGTAAGCAAAAGAACCAATAATGAAAACCATTAATAAAGTTGCGAGCCAAAGCCTTTTACCAATAAGCTGTCTTAAGTAAACACTTCCAAAGGAAAGTAAAACCGGGTACAAACCTAAGGCATAATAGCCTTTTGCATTAAAATAGCTGAAAATAATTAAGGTAAATACATAAGCTAATATTATCCAAAGGTATTTCCGGAAAGGTTTGTAAACTGCAAATCCGACAAAGGCAGCCAACAGCACAAAAATATCGTTAACAAAAGATAACAGCTGGTCTTTAAAAAAATCTAAATGTTTTACATTTACTAGCTGTGTTGCAGCAAGCTCATGCATGTGGCTGATTACCGGAAAATTATGTTCAATTTGCCAGATTACATTGGGAGAAATGAGCAGCAAGGCAAAGATTATAGCAAGATACAGGTGCCTGTTTGTGAAAATTTTTCTTTCGGATGTAATTAGCACGGCAGGTACAATACCCAATACCAGAAAAAGCACATTATATTTGTTTAGAAAACCTAAGGCTATCCAAAATGCTAAATGGTACAAATAAAGCGGTTTATTACCTTCAAAATAGCAAATGAGGAAATAGAATATGGCTGTCCATGCCAGTACATCAAATGAATTTGGCTGGTACAATATATTAAGCCTGATGTAAACTGAGCAGATGTACGCGACTGCAACCAGGCATTTTGCATATAAATTTCCCTTTAACCGGCCAACGATTAACCAGGCAAAAACCATTGTTAAGGCGCCGAATAATGCCGGAAAGAATTTCACCCAGAAAACGCCATTACCCAGAAATTTTATAATGAGCGAGAACAAGGACGTTAGTGGTGGTACAGAGGTAAAGCCAGCGGCAAGATGGTTGGCCTGGTCGAGGTGCAGAAATTCATCGCGGTGAAGCTCATAAACATCGTTTACCAAAACATAACTTAAAATAATTTTCAGCAGGATAAATCCTGCCAGCGAAATGATTTCAATTGATCTGGTATCCCTGTTTTTCATCATTCTTTATTTTTAGTATCAACTAAAATGGTTACCGGTCCGTCGTTAAGCAAACTAATTTTCATATCAGCGCCAAAAATGCCGGTTTCAACTTTTTTCCCCAGTAAAGCTGAAAGCTTTTCAATCATTTTCTCATAAAGTGGAATGGCAATATCCGGTCTTGCGGCTTTGGTAAAACCGGGGCGGTTACCCTTTTTTGTTGATGCAAAGAGTGTAAACTGGCTAACTAAAAGAATGCTTCCGCCAATATCAGCTAAGGCTTTGTTCATTAAACCATTTTCGTCTGAAAAAACACGCATAGCAACAATTTTTTGTGCCAGCCAGTCCAGGTCTTCTATTGTATCTGCATCTTCAATGCCAAGTAAAACCAAAAACCCAGCTTCAATTTCGCCGGTAATTTTTCCATCAACAACACAGCTAGCCTGCGTAACTCTTTGTAAAACTGCTCGCATTTTATACTATTTATATTTTAGAGGACACCAAAAATAAGAGACGCCCCGAACTTTAGGACTACTTTCTGCTTTAGTTTTCGCTAATGCCTTGTATCGTTATTATGATATATACTCAGGTAGCTTTCGTAGCGTGAAATGGCTATACTACCTTCATTAACAGCCTCAATAACGGCACAGCCAGGTTCGTTTACATGTCTGCAGTTATTAAAGCGACAATCGTGAGAAGTTTTAAATATTTCAGGGAAGAAATGACTTAATTCTTCTTTTTCAATGTCGATAATGCCCAATTCCCGTATCCCGGGCGTATCAACAATAAAACCACCTTGCGGTAGTTCGAACATTTCGGCAAAAGTTGTGGTATGCTGCCCCTTATCGCTCCAGTCAGAAACCTCGCCTGTGCGTAGTTCACGGTCAGGTAGTAAAGCATTAATCAAACTCGATTTTCCAACACCTGAATGACCGGAAATGAGTGTAATTTTATCAGTTATTAGATCCTGAATAATTGGGATGTTAATACCTTTTAATGCAGAAACTTCGTAGCAGGGATAACCGATATTTTCGTAAATATCTTTAAACTCCTGCAATATTTCCAGGCCTTCTTTGCTAAATAAATCGAGTTTATTAAACACTAAAACTGCAGGAACATCGTAAGCTTCGGCTGTAACCAAAAACCTGTCAATAAACCCTAATGATGTTCTTGGCGAGGCAAGCGTAACCAACAGGATAGCCATATCAAGATTGGCAGCTAAAATCTGTGCCTGCTTACTTAGGTTAATGGATTTGCGGATAATATAATTCTTGCGGGGCATTAACTCATTAATCAGGCCCTGGTTGCTACCTTTTTCCATGTCGAATTTCACACGGTCGCCAACAGCAATAGGATTTGTGGTTTTAATTCCTTTAATCCTGAATTTACCTACAATACGACAGTCGTAACGTTCGCCGTTATCGGCTAAAACGCTGTACCAACTACCTGTAGATTTAATAACTAATCCCTGCATATTTGCAACAAAGGTATAAAAAGGATGCAAGATGTAAGGGTAAAAAATAGAAGATAAGTGTAATCAGGATTTGGAAAGCAATGCCTGTATTTCATTCCATCATTAGTCCTGCTGTCCGCTTTATCCCGATGAAAAATCGGGATGCCCGCTCCCATCAGGTTTAAAAACAAAATATGCTGCTATAAACAAACACTGCACAAACAGGCGTGTATAAATTTATCCATTCCTGGCAAACTAAAACAAAAAGAGCATTATCTTCGTTTAAAAACCAAGCTATGGAAAACTTTAAAATTATCGGTATCTCAACAGAAACAACGAATAAAAATAACCAGGCAGCAACCGATCTTGGTAAGCTCTGGCAACGGTTCTACGGCGAAGAAATTTTTAATAAAATCCCGAATAAGGAAAGTGAGGATGTTTACGCCGTTTATACCGATTATGAAAGCGATTATACCGGTAAATACACCACAATTATAGGCCAGCGTGTAAATTCACTGGACAACATTCCTGAAGGTTTCGTTGGCAGGGAAATTAGCAATAACAAACTATTAAAGTATACGGCCAAAGGAGAACTACCAAAATCAGTTGTTGATATATGGCAGGATATCTGGGCAAACAATATTGCATTGTACCGGACTTATAATGCCGATTTTGAGGTCTATGGTGCAAAATCGCAGCTTGGTGAAAATTCGGAAGTAGAAATTTATCTTGGTGTGAGATAACGCTACTTAAAAGACTTTAATCACCTGTCCTGATACAATACCTAAAACACTTTTCTCGAAAGCTTTAACTACTTTATCCATGGGTACAGGGATTTCTCCCGGAAAAGCATCAAAGTAAGAAGGTGAATCTTCAACAACATTCGGACTCACAGCATTAATCCTGACGCCATTATTAAGTTCGGCTGAAGCAGCATAAACGAAAGCATTTAAGCCGCCGTTAATGGTACTTAAGGCACTTCCTGCTGCAACAGGATGCTCAGAAAGAATACCCGAAGTAAGTGTAAATGAGCCATTATTGTTGATGTAATGCTGCCCAATTAATACCAGGTTTATCTGCCCTAAAAGTTTATCGAGCAAACCGGTTTTAAAATTTTCACCAGTCATCTGGTTTAGTGGTGCAAAGGGGCCACTGCCAGTTGTGCTAACCAAGGCATCGAAATTGCCAATCTTATCAAACATCGCCTTAATCGACGATTCATTTGTAATATCTACCTGAACATCACCACTTGACCTGCCAACACGAATAAGTTCATGTTTTTGAGCAAATGCATTCGATACTTTTTTGCCTAAAGTGCCTGTTGCACCAACAATAATAATTTTCATAACTATTTTTATTGAAGATTGGCTAATGCCTGTTTAACTGCATTATCATTCTGGTTTGCCGCTTTGTAATAACCAACATCGCCAAGGTAATAACGACAAAGCAGTGCTTTTAAATCATTAAGAATAACCGTTCGCGAATTGTATAGCTGAAAACGATCAATGGGCACATTTTTACGCTGTAAAAAACCAATAAAATCCCTGAAATCGGTATCGTTCAGACTAAATGCATTTATATTCTGTTCGATGTAGGTGTTGCTATATTTATTGGTTAATACGTTAAAAACGTAATCAGAAAGCACTTTTTTACTGACCAGCGAGCTATAAAATTTATTATAACCAGTTGTATCTAATTTCACAAAAATATCTGGCTGTATGCCCCCAACTGTTTTAGGCCTGCGAGGTTGAGATAAGTTTACACCGCCATTTTTCTCTACAGAATCTTTAAATGAGGTTAAATCGCCAGTCAGCTCACCATCTGTCATACGCTCATCAAGCTCATGTTTGTAAGCATCATAACCTTTCTTGTATGATTTCTGAATGCTCTTGCCAGAAGGGGTGTAATACCTGGCGATGGTCAGGTTTAAAGCCGAACCATCATTAAAAGCAAACTGCTCCTGAACCAAACCTTTACCGAACGACCGGCGGCCAACAATAATACCACGGCCTAAATCCTGAATTGCACCGGCAACAATTTCACTTGCCGAAGCCGTATTTTCATTAATCAGAATGGCTAATTTCCCTTGCTGAAAAGCACCTGTGCCAGTAGAGAAGTAATCCGTACGTGGTTCATGCTTACCTTCGGTATAAACAATTAATTTATTTTCCGGCAAAAACTGATCGGCAAGACCTGTGGCAGCACTAAAATAACCGCCGCCGTTATCACGTAAGTCTAAAATCAGTTTCTTCATGCCTTTTGCCTTCAGGTTAGCTGCAGCAGCAGAAAAGTCGCTATCGGTATTTGCGCCAAATTTGCTGATACGCACATAACCGGTTTCGTTGTTAATCATGTAGGCCGCATCAATGCTGCTTACATTAACTTTTCCCCTGGTTACCATTACCCGGTTTGGCAGCTGGCTTCCGCTATGCATTAAAAGTACATTTACACCGCTACCGGCTTTGCCCCTAAAGCGGCCTGTAAGCTGGTCTTTCGGGAGGTTTTTGCCACTCACCGTTGTCGAATCAATGCTTAAGATTTTATCACCAAGTTTAATCCCTGCCTGATAAGCCGGCCCGTCTTTTATCACGCCGGTAACCATCATGGTATCATTCAGCATGTAATATTCTATCCCAACACCCTCAAAATTACCTTCCAGATCATCCTGCATATTCTGGGCATTGGTTGGAGGAAGATAAACACTATGCGGATCTAACTGATGTAAAACACTGTCTATCGGTAGATTTTGTAAAGAATCGGTATTGATATCATCTACATAATTTCCATTGATGATGTGGAGAATTTCATCAAGCTTTTCGGAATTTTTTGCCGTTAAAGCCGGGCTCTTCTGAACACCATAACCCTGGTCTTTAATGAATTTAATGCCCAAAAACATCCCAACTATTAAAATTACAGAATAGCTTAAAGCGATTAGGATATTATTACGGGTATTCTTTTTCATTGGCGTTATGCAAATTTATGAAAATTAGCGGGTTGATTAATTTTTTAACTGCATTTTATCGTCTTTTGTTTATAATTTTTAACAATAATTAACGCCGTATTAGCCAAGGCTGATATATTTTTAGCTTTTTACGATAGTTTTTAAAAAGAATTTACCGAATTTTATCAAAATTAAATTTATGGACAGAGTTACCGAGCAGGAATCAAAATACCACCATATCGAAAAAATGTCGGTAATGGAGGTGCTGCAGGGCATTAATAATGAAGACAAAACTGTGGCCTTTGCAGTTGAGCAGTCTTTGCCTCAAATAGAAAAATTAACTTCGGCAGTTGCTGAAAGGATGAAAAAAGGTGGTCGCCTTTTTTATATTGGAGCAGGCACAAGTGGCCGTTTGGGCGTTGTAGATGCATCTGAATGCCCCCCTACTTATGGTGTCCCGTTCGATTGGGTTGTGGGTATAATTGCAGGTGGCGACACAGCGATAAGAAAGGCCGTAGAGTTTGCTGAAGATGATGCTGAACAGGCCTGGAAAGACTTATCAGAATTCAACATCAATGAAAAAGACTGCCTTGTTGGTTTAGCTGCTTCAGGCACTACGCCTTACGTAATAGGAGGTTTAAATACTGCCCGTAAAATGGGTGTTCTAACCGGCTGCATTGTTTGCAATACCGGAGGCCCAATTGCGGCAGAATCTGATTTTCCGGTTGAGGTGGTGGTGGGACCTGAATTTGTTACAGGTTCAACAAGAATGAAATCAGGAACAGCGCAAAAACTTGTTTTAAACATGCTGAGTACTACGGTAATGGTTCAGCTTGGCCGCGTAGTAGGCAATAAAATGGTCGATATGCAGCTTACCAATAATAAACTGGTAGACCGTGGAACACAAATGGTTGCTGATGAATTAAACATTGGTTATGATGAAGCCGCAGATTTACTGAACCAACATGGCAGCGTTCGAAAAGCTGTTGAAGCCGGGCAATTGAATTTGCGATAGTAGATTTTGAATTACGACTTTAAAAATTTTGGAATCAAATAAATCACATTTGTAACCGTTCAATCTAAAATCGTAAATCTTTAAACCTTAAATTACCTAATGCACGAGATAGAGCCGTATTACCAGTGGAGAGATGAATATATTTCGGCAGAAGATGAGCGTTCTCCTTTTTACAACACAGAATATTCTGAGCTATATTTCGATAAGCAGATTTATAATTTCCTGCTACATCCGCAGTGGGATGAATTTGGCTCGGGAACACTTTACCTCAAGGTACTCTTTGCCGATTACGACAGAAGTTATGCAATTATCGAATTCATCGGCGAATGGAATGATGCCATCAACAACGATATCATGTTATTAAAACGAGATGTTTTAGAATTGATGATGGATGAAGGCATTAATAAATTTATACTAATTGGCGAAAATGTATTAAATTTCCATGCTTCTGATGACAGCTATTATGAAGAGTGGTTTCAGGAAGTTGAAGAGGGCTGGATAGTAGGCGTAAATTTCCAGGAACATGTAGTCAGTGAATTTAAAGCAAACAATATCGATTATTATATCAATTTTGGTGGTGCTTTTGATGAAATGCCCTGGAGAACATTAAAGCCCCTGCAATTCTTTAAAAAAGTTGAAGAGCAGCTGACAAAAAGATTAAATTAAAAACGTTATTTTTATATTATTTAAATACACAACAAAAAAATGGAACAACAAAATTATCAATATCAGGATAACAGTGTTTTTGTACAGCAAGGCTCTGTTTCTAAAAAATTCTTCGCCAATGTATTCTTATGGATGTTTGTGGCATTGAGTTTATCAACCTTCGCAGCATACTATATTTCTACAAGCGAAGAAGCATTAAGATCGTTAATTAATTTTGAGACCGGACAAAGAACAGGATTAGGTTATGTAGCAATGTTTGCACCACTAGGTCTTGTATTGCTAATAGGTGCAGGTTTTAATAAACTTTCTTATGGAGCCTTATTAGGTGTATTTGTTCTTTTCTCGTTACTACTTGGTGTTAGTTTAAGCTTCGTATTGCTTATTTATACTGGTGCTTCGGTTATTACATGTTTCGCAGCAGCAGCAGGTATCTTCGGAATCATGGCATTTTTAGGTTATACAACCGATGTAGATTTAAGTAAGTTTGGGCCGATACTAATGGTAGGCGTAGCAGGTTTATTCATTGCAGGCATCCTTAATATGTTTATCAAAAGCGAACAATTCAGTTTAATTATGGCATTTATCGGTATTGCAGTTTTTACGGCACTAACAGCTTATGATGTACAAAAGATAAAGCGTATTGGTATGGGTATCGAAGAAAGCGGCGAACAAATGCAAGCGACAGATACAAAGAAGCTGGCTATAATGGCTGCTTTGTCATTATACCTTGATTTCATCAATATTTTCCTTTATTTACTGCGTATTTTCGGAAGCAGAAAATAACCGCTAAACAGAACAATATTTTTAAGGCCATGCAGTTTTGCGTGGCCTTTGTAATTTTATTTGGCACAAAGCGATATTTTTTGGAATTGATGTAGCTTTGTTGCATTTTTGTATGCTTATTAAGAAAGACGGAGGGATTAGACCCAACGATGTCTTAGCAACCTGTGCTCACACAAGGTGCTAAATTCTAATCTCAGCAGTGGCGAGAGAAGATAAGTTTGAAGTGTACAATCTGTGCCAACTTTTAAAATAAGCTATTTTTTAGATGTAAAATGTTTAATGGAAGATGTAAAACATGTCTTTTAATTCCATTTTGCATCTCACATTTTCCATGTCAAATGAGCATTAGAGAAGAATTAGAAAAACGTATTTTGGTGATTGATGGTGCGATGGGCACTATGATTCAGCGCTATACATTAACCGAAGAGGATTTTAGAGGAGAGCGTTTTAAAAATCACCCTTGTGATGTTAAAGGCAATAATGATTTGCTGAACATCATACGTCCCGATATTATTAAGGCTATACATTTAGAATACCTGAATTCTGGTGCCGATATCATCGAAACCAATACCTTTAGTACGCAACGCATCTCGATGGCCGATTACCAGATGGAAGATCTTTCCTATGAGCTGAGCTTTGAAGGTGCCCGTGTAGCAAAAGAGGCTGTAAATGAATTTATGGCTGCTAATCCCGACAGGAAATGCTTTGTTGCCGGTGCAATTGGCCCAACCAACCGTACGCTTTCAATGTCGCCAAATGTAAACGACCCTGGTTTCAGGGCTGTATATTTTGATGAGCTGGAAACTGCTTATTACGAACAGGTAAGAGGCCTTGTTGATGGTGGTTCGGATGTTTTACTGATTGAAACCATTTTCGATACTTTAAATGCTAAAGTGGCTATTGTTGCCATAAAAAAATATGAAGAAGTAATTGGCCGTAAACTCGAAATCATGATTTCGGGAACCATTACCGATGCTTCAGGGAGAACATTATCTGGTCAAACAGCAGAGGCTTTTTTAAATTCTGTAATGCATGCAAAACCTCTAAGTATTGGTTTTAATTGTGCTCTAGGCGCCAAAGAAATGAGGCCACATATCGAGGAACTTGCAGCAAAAGCAGGTTGTTATGTTTCTGCCTATCCAAATGCAGGTTTACCTAACGAGTTTGGGGCTTACGATGAGCAACCGCACGAAACAGCCCACCTTGTTGATGATTTTATTGCTTCGGGTTTTGTAAATATTGTTGGTGGTTGTTGTGGTACCACACCAGATCATATTGGTTGTATTGCTAAAAATGCCAGGAAAGCTGCACCAAGGAAACTGCCAAAAATAGAACCTTACATGCGCCTGAGCGGACTGGAGCCTGTTACCATTACCCCTGAAAGTATTTTCGTAAACGTTGGTGAAAGAACGAATATTACAGGTTCGCCAAAATTCTCAAAACTAATTCTTGGCGGCGATTATGAAGCTGCGCTTGCCGTGGCCTTGCAACAGGTTGAAGGCGGTGCCCAGGTAATCGATGTAAACATGGATGAGGGAATGCTTGACTCAGAAGCTGCAATGACCAAATTCTTAAACCTTATCGCTTCCGAACCAGATATCGCAAAACTTCCAATCATGGTCGATTCGTCGAAATGGTCGGTTATCGAAAATGGCTTAAAGTGTCTTCAGGGAAAGGGTATTGTAAACTCCATATCCCTTAAGGAAGGTGAAGATAAGTTTCGCGAAAGCGCCCGTAAAATTATGCAGTATGGCGCAGCGGTTGTGGTAATGGCTTTTGATGAACATGGACAAGCTGACAATTACGAACGCAGAATAGAAATTTGTAAAAGAAGTTACGACATACTGGTTCATGAAATAGGTTTCCCTGCAGAAGATATTATTTTCGACCCAAATATACTAACCGTAGCTACCGGATTGGAGGAGCATAATAATTATGCTGTTGATTTTATAAATGCAACACGCTGGATTAAAGAAAACCTCCCGCATGCTAAAGTAAGCGGTGGTGTTTCTAATATTTCCTTCTCTTTCAGGGGAAATAATGTTGTTCGCGAAGCGATGCACTCGGCATTCCTTTACCATGCAATTGGTGCGGGTTTGGATATGGGAATCGTAAATGCAGGTATGCTGGAAGTTTACCAGGAAATCCCGCCCGAACTTTTAGAACGTGTTGAAGATGTATTGCTCAACCGTCGCGATGATGCAACCGAACGCCTGGTTGAATATGCTGATACCGTAAAATCGAAAGGAAAAGAGGTTGTAAAAGATGAAGAATGGCGAAAAGGTACAGTTGAAGAACGTTTATCTCATTCATTAGTTAAAGGCCTTGTTGAGTATTTAGATGACGATGTTGAAGAAGCCCGTCAGAAATATGCAAGGCCCATTCAGGTAATTGAAGGGCCATTAATGGACGGTATGAATATCGTGGGCGATTTATTTGGTGCCGGGAAAATGTTCCTTCCCCAGGTTGTTAAATCGGCCAGGGTAATGAAAAAAGCCGTTGCATATCTTTTACCATTTATTGAACAGGAAAAACTGGATAACCCAGACCAGGATCAGAATTCTTCGGCAGGCAAAGTTTTAATGGCAACGGTTAAGGGTGATGTTCATGACATCGGAAAAAATATTGTTGGCGTGGTTTTGGCTTGCAACAATTTCGAAATTGTTGATATGGGTGTTATGGTTCCTGCCCAGGACATCATTAAAAAAGCAAAAGAAATCAATGCCGATATAATTGGTTTAAGTGGCCTTATTACTCCATCGCTTGATGAAATGGTACACTTTGCCAAAGAAATGGAACGCGAAGGTTTTACTATTCCCTTAATTATTGGTGGTGCTACCACGTCGCGAATTCACGCTGCCGTTAAAGTTGCACCTAACTATTCTGGTGCCGCAATACATGTTTTGGATGCTTCTCGAAGTGTTACCGTATGCAGTACTTTAATGAACCCAGAAACAAGGGATGAATATATTGCAGGCATTAAGGCTGAATATGAAAAAGCACGTGAAGCGCACTTAAACAAACGCTCAGATAAGCGCTTTAAAACAATTGAAGAAGCAAGGGCAAATAAATTTAAAATAGATTTTGATAAGCATCTTCCTGTTCCTGAGTTTACCGGAACAAAGGTTTTCGACAACTATCCATTAGAAGAACTGGTTCCTTATATCGACTGGACACCATTTTTCCATACCTGGGAACTTCGTGGTAGTTATCCTAAAATATTCGATGATAAAAATGTTGGTGATGAAGCCAGAAAACTTTTTGATGACGCACAAGCATTACTGAAGCGTATCCTTGATGAAAAGTTATTAACCGCAAGAGGTGTAATTGGTTTCTGGCCTGCTAACAGTGTTGGCGATGATATCGTTTTGAATGTAAAAGGTAAAATGGAAAATGGACCAGAAAGTTCCTCTTCGGTTTCGAATCTACAATCGCAAACTGTTATTCATACGCTTCGCCAGCAGGCAGAAAAAGTTGATGGACAGCCTTATTATGCGTTATCGGATTTTATTGCACCGACAGCATCAGGTATTCAGGATTATTTCGGTGGTTTCGCTGTAACTGCAGGGATTGGGATTGATGAGCTTGTTGATGAGTTTGAAAAAAACCATGATGATTACAATAGCATTATGGCTAAAGCCCTTGCCGACAGGCTTGCTGAAGCCTTTGCGGAACGCATGCATGAGCGTGTTCGAAAAGAATACTGGGGATATGCTAAAGATGAAAACTTAAGTAACCAGGAACTAATCAAAGAAGAATATGCAGGAATCCGTCCGGCTCCAGGTTACCCTGCATGCCCGGAACATACCGAGAAAGGTACGCTGTTTAATTTACTTGATGCAGAAAACCAGATTGGTTTACACCTTACCGAAAGTTATGCGATGTACCCAACAGCAGCTGTAAGTGGTTTTTATTTTGCACATCCTGAATCAAGATACTTTGGTTTAGGCAAAATTACAAAAGACCAGATTGAAGATTATGCAAATAGAAAAGGTATGAGCATTGAGGAAGCAGAACGCTGGCTGAGTCCTAATCTTGCATATTAATATTTAACGAACCAAACTAAAAGCCCCTTTTGGGTTATGAAAATAACAGACCATATTAAAAACGCCAAGGGTAAAACCTTATTCTCATTCGAACTTTTACCGCCAATAAAAGGGCAAAGTATTCAATGGATTTACGATGCAATTGACCCTTTGCTGGAATTTAATCCCCCTTTTATTGACGTAACCTCCTTAAGAGAAGATTACATTTACAAAGAACAGGAAAACGGATTATTACAAAAAGTTTCTTATCGTAAACGTCCGGGTACAATTGCCATTTGTGCTGCAATTATTCATAAATATAAAATTGATGCCGTTCCGCATTTAATTTGTGGTGGATTTACCAAAGAAGAAACGGAAAATGCATTAATTGATTTACAGTTTCTAGGAATTGATAATGTGCTGGCTTTGAGAGGCGATGCCCGTGCAGCAGATAACTCATTTGTTCCAACCAAAGGCGGTCATAGTTATGCAACTGACTTAATCGAACACATCAAGAATCATAATAACGGAAAATTCCTTCATGAGGATATAGAAACTTTCAAAAGCGATTTCTGTATCGGCGTTGCCGGATACCCGGAAAAACATTTCGAAGCACCAAACCTGAATGCCGATTTTAAATATTTGAAGAAAAAGGTAGATATGGGTGCTGAGTTTATTGTAACACAAATGTTTTTTGATAACCAGAAATATTTCGATTTCGTTAAAAAGTGCCGCGAAAATGATATTCATGTTCCGATTATCCCCGGCTTGAAACCCATCAGTACACTTAGCCAGCTAAACGTACTCCCTAAAATTTTTCATATCGATTTACCTGAAGAATTAACCGATGCCTTGTCGCATGCAAAAAATAATGCTGAAGCAAAAGAAATTGGTACCGAAGCCATGATTAAGCAATGTAAAGAGCTTATGGATTTTGGAGTTCCTGTATTACACTTTTACACCATGGGCAAACCCGAGCAAACCAAAACAATTGCAAAGGCAATATTTTAATCAAGTCAGTTTTAGCTTTTACTCAGTTAATAAATAATCATGAACCATTTAAATAACGATAACCGCAATCTTGAAGAAATACTTGAAAAAGTAAAAAACCAGGGAATTGATTATTTAAATAATATTCATGAAAGACCTACCTCAAATCAAAATGACAATGAAATCAATGGGGTTTTAAATGAAGCAGGTTTAGGTACATCCGAGGCACTGGCACAATTCAATACCCGGTTCGAGCCTTTAATAGTAGCATCATCAGGGCCAAGGTATTGGGGCTTTGTTACAGGTGGAACCACACCCGCAGCCATTGCAGGCGATTGGTTGGCAAGCATTTATGACCAGAACACACAATCTTCGAAAGGGAACGGCGATGTTTCGGCATTAATAGAACTGGAAACCATTCAGTTATTATTGTCGCTTTTTAACTTGCCGAAAGACTTTTTTGGAGGTTTTGTTACAGGCGCTACCTTATCAAATTTCACCTGTTTAGCTATTGCAAGGCAGTGGATTGGCAAACAATCGGGAAAGGACTTTGCCCGGGAGGGGATTAGCGGAAATGTAAATATTCTTTCTGCCACGCCGCATTCCTCGGCAATAAAATCGCTTTCGATGCTGGGTTTGGGCAGTAAAAATTTTATCCAGGTTAATGTACTTCAGGGTAATCGCGAAGCCTTGGATATTGAAGATTTGACAGCAAAAATAAAAGCACTCAATGGCGAGCCGTTCATTTTAATCTCAAGTGCCGGAACGGTGAATACGGTCGATTTTGATGATTTTGAAGCCATTAACAAATTGAAAGAAAAACATAATTTCTGGTGGCACATCGATGCTGCATTTGGCGGTTTCGCTGCGTGCTCTTCAAAATATAACCATTTAGTTAAAGGATGGGAAAATGCCGACAGCATTACGGTTGATTGCCATAAGTGGTTAAATGTTCCGTATGAAAGTGCAGTGTTTTTTGTTAAAGAGAAACACGTAACCTTAGAGGTTGAAACCTTTCAAAATGCCAACGCTGCTTATTTGGGTAATCCGATGGAAAATTTCAGCTACCTGAATTTCCTGCCTGAAAACTCCCGCAGGTTAAAAGCCTTGCCAGCATGGTTTACTTTAAAGAGTTATGGTAAATCTGGCTACGAAGAAATTGTAAACAGCAATGTTGAAATGGCACTACTTTTTGCCGATTTTATAAACTCCAGTGAGACTTTTGAGTTGCTTGCACCAGTCAGGCTAAACACCGTTTGTTTTTCCTTAAAAGACGAAACTTTGGCTACCGGCTTCCTTAACAGTTTAAATTCAACAGGAAAGGTATTCATGACGCCAACTTTTTACAATGGAAAAAAAGGTATTCGTGCAGCTTTCGTAAACTGGAGAACAAGCGCTGCGGATATCGCGATTGTTACAACAGAAATGGAGCGAATTCTGACAGAAATATAACTGACAATCTGCAGTTTCCATAAAAAGAGCTGTATATTTGAGAACAATGAAAGCAGGTATTTTAAAATATGTCCTTTTATATTGTTTTGCAATAGCACTATTGTTCAAAACAAGTGGGGTAATATCTGTAGTTATAAATTCGGTTAAAAATATAGCCTATAGCATCGATAACCAGGATTCTACTGAAAAAGAAGAAAAGAAAATTGAACATGAATATTTTAATACTGTTTCAATAATTTCTGCTGTTTTAAAAACACCTGTTCAGTTGGATAAAAAGATAGTGCTACCTGAGCATAACTTTTTATCATCTTATTTTCCCGAAGTTTTAACACCTCCTCCCGCTTTAGAAGCATAATATCCCTTCTAAATCATTTTTTTCGGTAATAACCGAAAACATCATTTGTACTTTATAATTCTATAATCATATGAAACGAGCAATTTCATTAACATTTGCGGTATTTTTAATATCCGCATCATTAAAAATCAATGCCCAGGAAGTGGCGCAAACAAATGTCCAACCAATAAATAATTCGATTTCCCTGGTATCTCAACTACAACCAGTAAGTTTTAATTATGATGAAAAATGGGCTGAAAAATTAAAATTATCAAACAAGCCTCAAATGGGTTTTGTGGCCGCAGATGTGCAAAAAGTTCTGCCATCTCTGGTTAAACAACAGGCAAAAGATTATCCTAGTGGTAAAAATGCATTCAGATCTGCTACAATAGCTACTTTTGATTATGAAAGCTTAATCCCGCTTTTAGTTGGCAGTATTAAAGAGCAACAACAGCAAATAGAACAATTAAAACGTGAAATAGAAACATTAAAATCGAGAAATACAAAGTAAATTTTTAGTTTTTAGTTTGGTTAGGCCGGAATGTGGTGTTCCGGCCTTTTTTATTAAGCTGTAAAAATTTTAAAATATTCGCATTATTAAAATACAAATGGTTTAAGTTTATTTAACATTGTACACCATGAAATATAAAATATTACTGCCCTTATTATTAATTTGTTTAACCTTTAAGCTTAGCGCCCAGCAAAGTATTCTGCCAGAAATCCCTAAACCGCAGCGTGAATTCAGGGCTGCATGGGTTGCCAGTGTTGCCAATATTAACTGGCCAAGTAAACCAGGTTTATCTACCCAACAACAACAGGATGAAGCAATTGCTTTACTTGACATGCTTAAGAAAAACAATTTTAATGCAGTAATTTTTCAGATAAGACCGCAGGCCGATGCTTTATACAAAAGTAGCCTGGAACCATGGTCTTATTTTTTAACAGGTGTACAGGGCCAGGCCCCAAAACCCTATTACGACCCCTTGGAATTTTGGATTGAGGCTGCTCACGAACGTGGGCTGGAGCTACATGTTTGGCTTAACCCCTACCGGGCGCACCACATTTCTGGCGGTCAACCGTCTGATTTATCTGTGGTAAAAAAACATCCGGAATTGGTTTATAAACTAAAACAGGGTTACTGGTGGCTCGACCCGTCAAAAAAAGGAACCCAGGATTTATCTGCAGAAGTTGTTAAAGATATTGTTAAACGATATGATATTGATGGTGTTCATTTCGACGATTATTTCTATCCTTATGCGGAGTATAATGGAGGTGAAGATTTCCCGGACTCAACAAGCTATGCCGATTACCAGAAAACGGGTGGTAAATTAGCCAAAGGCGATTGGCGAAGGGAACAGGTTAATGTATTCATCCAACGGATTTACCAAACCATTAAAGCTGAAAAAAAGTATGTTAAATTTGGAATCAGTCCTTTTGGGATATGGAGGCCAGGTTTTCCAGAATCGATTAAAGGCTTCGACCAGTATGATAAACTTTATGCCGATGCAAAACTATGGTTAAACGAAGGCTGGATAGACTATTTTATGCCGCAGTTATATTGGCAGGTGAACAATATTCCGCAGAGTTTTCCGGTTTTACTGGGCTGGTGGCAATCTGAAAATACCAAGCAACGACATCTTTGGCCAGGCATGAACAGTGGTATTGGCGGAGGTGAAAAAAACAGCGATGAAATTATCAATCAAATAATGATTACCCGTGGTATTTTACCAAAATCGCCAGGTGCAGCACATTGGAGCATTGCGGCCCTGTTAACACACGAAAGCCTGCGTAACGATTTATTGAAAGGACCTTATAAAGATGAAGCTCTTGTTCCGGCATCGCCATGGCTTGATAACGAAAAACCTTTATCGCCGAAGGTAGAAACAGAAAACAGAGATACCGATTTATACATAAAATGGAAACCGGTAAATAAACGTGATGATTTTAAATATATCGTTTATACCAATTATGGCGGCAAATGGAATTACAACATCCTTAACTATAAAAGCAGGTTTTTGCAAGTCCCAAAATCTAATTTTGCTGATGCGGCAAAAACAATTAAACAAGACTTACAAGCTATAGCTGTAAGCGCTATTGACCGGACAGGAAATGAAAGCACATTAGAAATTATCAATCTTATTAACTGATAGCTACCAGCTAAATTCATTCAGTGCTTTTTTATAATTAGTTTCATCAAAACGATATAGGTTGGGCGCTTTATGTGCCCCCCCTTTTCTTGATTCATCGAGCTTAACCAGAATGTTGTAACGCATTATCTTACGATAAAAATTACCTCTATTTAATTTCTGCCCCAATATAGTCTCATACAAAGCCTGTAGCTCGGGCATGGTAAAAGTTTCGGGAAGGAGGTTGTAACCTATTGGTTTGTAGCTGATTTGTTCGCGAAGCGTTGCAAGGGCCTTTTTTAATATTTCTGCATGGTCCATCACTGTGTTCGGAATGTTATCAATTGAAATCCACTCACAGGAATCGGAATAAGCATCTGCTACAGGAGTAACCTGTGTATGATCGACAAGGGCATAATAGCCAAGTGTTATAAAACGCTGTTTGTGCCACAAATCATCAGGGTAATCTACAAAATAACCTTCCGAGCGGTTGGTATTTCCAAATACACCAAAAACATTTAAGAAAATCTTATCGGCACCGCTCCTTTCAAATAAAATACGTTCCGCGGCGGCATCAAGTGATTCGTTTTTATTCACGTAACCACCCGGAAGCATCCAGTTTTCTTCTCCTTTTAGTTTTAGCATTAAAACATTTAAACTGTTTTTATGGAAACCAAAAACAACACAATCAATAGATATATGAGGCAAAGCCTTACTCCATAACTCCGAACTGGCATCTTGAATCTCTTGAATAATCATCTTCTTAAGGTAATGTTTTTAGGACACCTAAATTAATAATTTGTTTTTCTTATTTAAACATCTTAATATTGCTTCATAAAGAAGCAATGAAAAAATTGCCGGAATTTCTAACCAATCATTTTGCAGGTAAAATTTCTATGCTTCCATTAATTTTTAATAATCCGATACCTAATTATTCGTTATGAGCATCCAAAAAAAGATTTTGCTGGCAATTATTACAGCGTTTAGTATTCCTGCTATTGCCCAGGAGCCCGTTAAAAGAGATTCTATCCCTCAAAAAAAAGTTGCAGAAAAAAAAGAAGAAGATAACCGTAATGTAATGCTGAATGCAGCAAATAATACAGGCCCAAGAGATGTAAATATCGGTTTGCCATCTACTGTGGGTGGAATAACAATACAGGAAAACAATTTACCCGTGGTTTATTTTTTCTGGCCAGAACTGCCAAACAGAACCTGGAGACAAAGTGTAAGTCTGGCGAAAACCGGCTTGTTAAAAATTGGCGAATCTGTAATTACCACAGGTGATTTAGGCTTTGCAGTTAACTCTTATACTAAACTAGGAACGGAAAAATTTGAGGCTGTGGGTAACTTATCAGGCAGTCACTATGGTTGGCTAAAAGCCGATATTAATGTTTCGGGCCCGATTGCAAAAGGATGGTCTTATGTGGCAGGAGTTTACCAGAACTATGACCCAAACTCTTTTGATGTTCAGTTTTCAAATTACTCAGACAAAACGCAGATTTATCGGGCTGGCCTAACAAAACGTTTCAACAACAACAAAGGGGAAATCAGTTTCCTTTATAAATATGCCAAGTCGATTTCTTTAACCAATTATGCGGTTTTTCAATACAAAGAAAACGGACAGGTCCAGGAACTGGATAACTTCCGGATTGGTCGTGATTCGTACATCATAAACGATGGTATCCTTAAGTTCAAGGATATTCAAACCGGACAATATTCTTATAAAAATGAAGGTAATAACGATGCCGCTTCCACATCACATAGTTTTGACGTTTTAGGTAACTATCAGTTAAAGAACGACTGGAAATTTAATTTTTCTACCCGATTCCGCCGTGCAGAGGCAACTTTACTCACCAACATTCCTATTGGCATTCTACAGGCAGGTGCCGCCGATGGATTTTCTTATGCATCAACCGGACAGGCTTATACCGGAAACGTAAATTCGATGCTGGCCTTATCTACGCCTAAAGTACCTACCACGACTATACTTTCGAGATTCGAATTGACAAAAAAAGTAAATAAGCATGATTTAAGAGTTGGTCTTACCGAATATTACTACAATGTAGATAACTATACTTCAAGCCGTTCTTTTTATTATCAAACGGTTTCTGCGAATCCTGAAAAACTGGTTCGTAATACACCGGGAGGAACTTCAAATACCGATGCAGATGGTTTTTACAATTACAATGTTGGCGGTGAATATCACGATGGCTATGAAAATAAAATTTCGACCTACTTTTCTGATAACTGGGAAGTATCAAAGAATTTCTCTTTAAATTATGGCATTAACCTGAGGTATCATCGTGTTGATGGAAGTTATTATCAAACTGCCAGAACAGATGGCTTTGTTTTCGACCCAAGTCAGAAGACTTACTTTACAAATAACTGGTTTCATTTAGGCGGTTCGGTAAATGCTGTTTACAAAATTACCAATAAACTAGGCTTACTTGCCGATTTTACCTATGCCGAAAATAACGGACAACTGGAAAGCTATTCAGCGGCAACAGTTCCAAACTTGGGAAAAACCAGAAGCCCTTTAGCTGCTTTTGGTGTTTATTATAACCACGATAAGTTTAGCATCGTTTCTCAGGCTACCTATCTAACCCGGAACAACTATTTTTCGCGTTTAAACCTGGTAAACCCGAATAACGCCAGTGAGGCAGAAGTAACAACTGTTAATTACGATATCCAAACGCTGGGCTGGACAACTGATATCGTAACCAATCCGTTTAAAGGTTTTAACCTGCACTACCTGGTTACCTTTCAGAATCCGATTTACAAGAATTATAACTTCAATGATTTTGGTAATAGTTACTCTTATGATAACAAAAATGTACTTGAAATTTCCAAAGTGTTGATGGAAATTGACCCTAGTTATACTTACAAAGACTTTAAAGTATGGGCGAGCTTCCGTTATTTCAGCAAGCAATTTGCCAATCTGACAAATGCACTTTATTTCGCAGCCCGTTGGGAAACTTTTGGTGGCGTTAATTATAAAATCAATAAACATTTCGATATTGGTTTAACTGCAGTAAACTTTCTTAATCAAACCGGTGCAAAAGGAACGATTAATGGCGCTGAGCTAATCACTGATGCATCTGCTTATTACAATCAGCTTTTAGTGGGCTCTTATATCCGCCCATTTACGGTTGAAGCTTCTCTGAATTTCAAATTCTAACCAAATAAAATGAAGAAAATTACAACAACCCTTGCCCTTACCCTTTTGGGAAGTTTTACTTTAAGTGCACAACAATTCACTATAGTAAAGAATAACCATGGCGCATCGCTTGGTTATTCATCAGCTTCTGGTGTAAAAATTTTAACGGTTAGTGGCTTAAAATTTAAAGATTTAAACAAAAATGGTAAGCTGGACAAATACGAAGACTGGCGCTTATCAGCTGATGAAAGAGCCAAAGATTTAGCCACAAAAATGTCGGTTGAACAAATTGCAGGCTTAATGCTTTACAGCCGACACCAGGCTTTACCGGCAGGTGTCGCAGGATATAACATGGGTACATACGATGGTAAAGTCTTTCCCGAAAGCAAGGCTAAAGCCTCCGATTTAACCGACCAGCAGAAATTATTTTTAAAGGATGATAATCTCCGTCACGTACTAATTACAAGTGTCGAAAGTCCGGAAATTGCCGCAATATGGAATAATAATGCACAAGCTTTTGTAGAAGGAATTGGTTTGGGTATTCCGGCAAATAACAGTTCCGATCCTCGCCATACTGCTTTGGCAACCAGCGAATTTAATGCTGGCGCAGGAGGTAAAATTTCAATGTGGCCCGATGGATTGGCGATGGCCGCTACATTTGACCCTAAAATTGTAGAACAATTTGGGCAAATTGCAGCCAAAGAATACAGGGCCTTAGGTATTGCAACGGCACTATCGCCCCAGATTGATTTAGGAAGTGAGCCACGCTGGTACCGCATTTCGATGACCTTTGGGGAAAGTCCTTTATTAACAACTGATATGGGTCGTGCCTATATCGATGGTTTTCAAACATCCTACGGAAAAGACGAAATTAAAGATGGCTGGGGCTATAAAAGTGTTAATGCCATGGTTAAGCACTGGCCGAGTGGTGGTGCCGAAGAAGGCGGAAGAGACGGACACTGGGCTTATGGAAAGTTTACTGTTTACCCAGGCAATAACCTTCAACAGCACATCAATCCGTTTGTAAATGGAGCATTCAAACTGGCTGGAAAAACGGGTAAGGCATCAGCGGTTATGCCTTATTACACCATCACATTCGATCAGGATAAAAAATATAATGAAAATTTAGCTAATGGTTATAGCAAATATATTATTACCGATTTGCTCCGTGATAAGTATGGTTATGATGGCGTGGTATGTACAGATTGGCTGGTTACCGGTGATGAGGGCAAAACACCCAATCTTTTTGCAGGTAAACCCTGGGGTGCTGAAGCATTAACGATTGCAGAAAGGCATTACAAAGTTTTGATGGCCGGTGTTGATCAGTTTGGTGGGAATAACGATAAAAAACCAGTTCTCGAAGCTTACCAGATGGGTGTAAAAGAATTTGGTGAAAAGTTTATGCGGGCACGTTTTGAACGATCAGCAGTTCGCCTGCTTAAAAATATTTTTCGGGTCGGCCTTTTCGAAAATCCTTACTTAAATGTAGAGGAAACTAAGGCAATTGTAGGGAATGCAGAGTTTATGAAAGCGGGTTACGATGCTCAGTTAAAATCAGTTGTTTTGCTTAAAAACAAGGCTAACGTTCTTCCGCTCAAAGAGAAGCAAACGGTTTATGTGCCAAAAATATATTCTGCACCAACAAAAGACTGGTGGGGAGTTTATTCGGCTGCTAAATTAGATTACCCCGTTAATATCGAGTTGGTTAAAAAATATTATAACGTAACCGAAAATCCTGATCAGGCAGATTTTGCTTTGGTTTTTGTATCGAGCCCGCAAAGTACCGAAGGTGGTTACGACATTAATGACAGAACTGCCGGAAGTAATGGTTATGTACCGATTTCTTTGCAATATGGCACATACACTGCAGAAAATGCCAGGGAAAAGAGCATTGCAGCTGGCGACCCGGTTATCGACCCAACGATTAAAGACCGTTCGTACAAAGGCAAAACAGTTACGGCTGCGAATACAATGGATTTAAGAACAATTCTCGATACCAGGGAAATGATGAAAGGTAAGCCTGTAATCGTTTCTGTAACGGCATCAAAACCGATGATTTTTAATGAGTTTGAAAAACAGGTGAATGGTATCGTACTCAATTTCGGTGTATCAACGCAGGCTGTTCTCGATATTATTTCAGGTAAAACGGAGCCATCAGGTTTGCTGCCAGTTCAGATGCCGGCTAATATGAAAACTGTTGAATTACAACAGGAAGATGTTCCGTTCGATTTAACCCCGCATAAAGACAGCGAAGGAAATACTTATGATTTTGGTTTTGGATTAAACTGGAAAGGTATTATCAATGATGCCAGAACACAGAAATATAAAAAGTAACTTATGAAAACGTTAAAATCTATTCTATTTAGTTTAGGTCTGTTTACAACTGTTGTTGCGAGCGCACAAACAGGTCCATTCTTTGAAAGTGGAAATGTAAAACCGCGAATGCGGGTTATTGTTGATAATGATTTTGGTGGCGACCCCGACGGACTATTTCAATTGACTCATCAGGCACTTTCACCTTCGGCTGATATTAGAGGAATTATTGGTTCGCATCTGAAACCTGGAGATCCATTTGATAAATCGGACGTAACAGCAACGAATGCTAAAAACAAGGCCATTCAGCTTTTGAAAACGATGAAACTCGATGAGAAATATCCTGTTACAGAAGGCTCGAACAAAGGTCTTACGGATGTGAAAACACCTCAGGTTTCTGAAGCTGCAAAACTGATTATAAAAGAAGCTATGCGTGACGATACTAAACTTCCGCTTTATGTGGTTTGTGGTGCGGGTTTAACGGATTTGGCGAGTGCATATTTAATGGAACCAAAAATTGCCAGCCGCTTAACCCTGGTGTGGATTGGCGGACCTGAATATACTGATATTGCAACCCCTCCACCTGGATATACACCTTTGGAATATAACCTCGGCATCGATAAAATTGCTGCTCAGGTAATCTTCAACATTTCCAATATTTCAATCTGGCAGGTGCCCAGAAATGCTTACCGGCAAACTTTGCTTTCTTATGCCGAATTGTTTTCTAAAATAAAGCCAAAAGGTGAGGTTGGTAAATTCTTGTCGGGTCAGATAGAAAGCCTGATGAAAAGAACCCAAAGCCTGAATTTTCATATTGGTGAAACCTACATTATGGGTGATAGTCCGCTTGTTTTACTTACCGCCTTGCAATCTTCTTTCGAAGCCGACCCTTCTTCAAGCGATTACCTGATAAAACAGGCTCCAAAGATTAACGATGCTGGCTTGTACGAAGTAAATACTTCCGGCAGAAACATAAGGGTTTACAATAGGTTGGATACCCGCTTAATGTTCGAGGATTTCTTTGCCAAGCTGGATCTTTTTAATGCTAAATAGCTATGTAGGTCGTAATCGTAAATAATTTTTATCCTCAACTAAGAATCAAAATATATAAAAAAATGAATAAGAACTTTTATAGCCTTATTGGTTTATCGAAAAGGGCAAAATATGCAAGCCTGATCTTAGCTTTAACAGCAGCATTACCAGCTGCAAAAGCTCAAAATAAGCCGGCAACCATTACCATTGGCGGATTAACATTTAATGACACCAATAAAAATGGAAAATTAGATGTTTGGGAAGATACGCGTCTTTCTGTTGATAAAAGAATTGAGGCCATTATCAAGGAAATGACCAATGCCGAAAAAGTTGATCTGTTAATTGGAACAGGCATGCCTGGCATTGAAGTTTTAACAGGACCGGTCGGCGATTCTAAGCAGGGTCTAGTGCCGGGAGCTGCCGGCGGAACGGCCGATTATCCAAGGTTTGGTATTCCTGCAACCGTAGTAGCAGATGGCCCTGCGGGTTTAAGAATTGCTCCAACAAGAGAAAACGACACTAAAACATATTATGCCACTGCTTTTCCGGTTGGAACAGCTTTAGCATCAACCTGGAATAAGGATTTATTAAACCAGGTTGGCAAGGCGATGGGAAATGAGGTGAAAGAGTATGGTGTAGATGTTTTATTAGCACCGGCTTTAAACATTCAAAGAAACCCTTTAAACGGTAGAAACTTCGAATACTATTCCGAAGATCCGCTAATTTCGGGGAAAACCGCTGCTTCAATTGTTAATGGAATTCAATCGCAAGGTGTTGGAACTTCTATTAAACATTTTGCCGCAAATAATGAAGAAACCAACCGTTTAACGATGAATGTACATGTTTCAGAACGTGCATTAAGAGAAATCTATCTTAAAGGTTTTGAAATCGCGGTGAAAGAAGCGCAACCCTGGACCGTAATGTCATCTTACAATTTAATTAACGGAGAATATACTTCAGCTAGTAAAGATTTGCTGACTCAGGTTTTGAGAAACGAATGGGGTTTTAAAGGAATTGTTATGACTGACTGGTTTGGTGGTTTTCCTGGTTTTGAATCCATCCAAAAAGGGGGGATTTCTGATGTTGTAAAGCAAATGGTTGCAGGTAACGATCTTTTAATGCCAGGAATACCAGCGCAGAAAAAAGAGTTACTTGCTGCGCTTAATTCAGGCAAATTACCTCAGGAAGTGGCTAATGCGAACGTAAAGAGAATTTTGAAGTATATTTTCCTTACACCAACTTTTCAACATTATAAATACAGTAATCAGCCATCTTTGACAAAAAATGCCGAGATAACCAGAAATGCAGCGGCAGAAGGAATGGTGTTGCTAAAGAATGAAAACCAAACTTTACCTTTTGCCAATAAGGATAAGGAAGTTTCTTTATTTGGCGTTACTTCGTATGCCTGGATTACTGGTGGAACAGGGAGTGGAAGTGTAAACAATAAGCACACCGTTTCTTTACTGGAAGGACTAAATTTGGCAGGATATAAGTTAGATAAAGAATTGGTTGATTTGTACCAGCCATTTGCAGAAAAAGAATCGGCTTCAGAAAAGGAAAGTAGAAAAGCTAGAGGTATTTTAGCACTCCCTGGAAGATTGGCCGAAATGAAAATGGATGAAGCATTTTTAGCAAAAAAGGCAGAAACATCGGAAATAGCTTTCATTACTTTAGGCAGAAATTCAGGAGAAGGTGGAGACCGCGTTGTAGATAATGATTTTAATTTAGCAGCTGAAGAAATTGAAATGTTGCATAACATCGCTAAAGCCTTCCATGCTAAGGGTAAAAAAGTAGTTGTTATTTTAAATATTGGAGGCGCAATTGAAACAGCATCATGGAAAAACGAGGTAGACGCTATTTTATTAGCCTGGCAACCCGGCCAGGAAGGCGGACACTCTGTCGCAGACGTGATTGCTGGTAAAGTAAATCCTTCGGGCAAATTAACAATGACATTCCCTTTGAAATATTCTGATATGCCATCTGCCAAAAATTTCCCTGGCACTCCTGTTGAAAATCCTAAAGATGTAATTTACGAAGAGGGTGTATATGTTGGTTACCGCTATTTCGATACTTTTGGTGTTAAACCTTCTTATGAGTTTGGTTATGGTTTATCTTACACAAACTTTGAATATTCAGCTGTTAAGCTAAGTGAAAATTCGTTTAACGGAAAATTAACAGCTACAGTAACAGTAAAAAATACAGGCAAGGTTGCGGGCAAGGAAATCGCTCAATTGTATCTTTCTGCACCACATCAAAGTATCGACAAACCAAAGGCCGAGTTAAAAGCTTTTGCGAAAACCAAAGCACTTAAACCAGGTGAATCAGAAACGGTTGTACTTACCCTTACACCTAAAGATTTAGCCTCATTTATCGAAAGCAAAAGTGCCTGGATAGCTGAAGATGGAACATACAAAGTTTCGATCGGAGCATCATCAGCTAATATTAAAACCAGTGCAACATTTACTTTAGCGAAAACAAGAGAAGTAGAAAAAGTACATAAAGCTTTTGTATTAACTACTCCGATAAATGAATTAAAAAGCAAATAAGATTTTTAAATAATTCATACACACAATGAATAACAAAATTGCCCAAAGCCAGTCTAGACCAAACTATGCCGTTCCTTTAGTTACGATAACATTACTGTTTTTTATGTGGGGTTTTATAACCTGCATGAACGACATTCTGATTCCTTATTTGAAGCAGCTTTTTAAATTAAGTTTTTTTGAGTCTATGCTGGTGCAATTTTGTTTCTTTGGTGCCTATTTTGTCGGTTCATTGATCTATTTCGTCATTTCTTATACTAAAGGCGACCCAATTAATAAGGTAGGTTATAAAAAAGGAATACTTTTCGGAATTGGGGTTGCGGCCCTTGGGTGCCTGTTATTTTATCCGGCAGCCACATTTGCTGTTTACCCGCTTTTTCTGGGTGCTTTATTTGTTTTGGGATTAGGTTTTACGGTGTTGCAAATTACAGCAAACGCCTATGTTTCATTGCTCGGCTCTGAAGACAGCGCCTCGAGCAGATTAAACTTAACACAAGCCTTTAATGCTTTTGGTACAACAATAGCACCCATTTTAGGCGGGCACTTAATTTTTGAGTTTTTCTCAGAGGCTGATGGAAGCTTCAGTGCTGCGGCAACACGAATTCCTTATTTAATTTTTGCCGGTATACTCATTTTGGTAGGTGTATTGATTTTTTATGTGAAGCTTCCTTCGTTTAAAGCCGAAGAAGAAGAGCAGGTAAAAGGCTTTGGTGTATTGAATTTTCCTCACTTAAAACGTGGCATTATAGCCCTGTTTTGTTACGTAGGTGCCGAGGTTGCCGTTGGCAGTTTTATAATCAGTTTTTTGCGGCTTCCGGAAATTACAGGTTTAGAAGAAGTGGTGAGTAAAAATTACCTGGCACTTTACTGGGGCGGAGCAATGATTGGCCGGTTCTTAGGTGCTATCTCACTAAATCACACCTTAAATCAAAGTAAAAAAGTTCTTTACTTGCTCGGCTCAGCCATTCTGGTTTTTGCGCTCATTTATGGAATTGTAGATTTAAGCTTTGCGCAGATTAGTTTTTTTCTTGTCTTCATCTGCTTAAATTTTGCAGGTTTCTTAACCGGTAAATCAGCTCCGGCACGAACTTTAGCTATTTTCTCTACCGTTAATATTCTGTTATTGATTTCGGCAATGGCTAATACAGGAAACTTTGCCATGTACAGTATCCTTGGTATTGGAATTTTTAACTCGATTATGTTTTCAAACATCTATACCCTTTCAATAGCAAAACTGGGTATTTACACCAGCCAGGGCTCATCATTATTGGTAATGGCTATTTTAGGCGGCGCAGTTATGCCGGTAATTCAGGGAGCTGTTGCCGATAAAATCGGCGTTCATCATTCCTTTATTCTTCCACTGCTTTGCTACTTTTTTATATTATATTTTGGGATATATTGTTCAAAGCATTTAAAAGATATTGAACAATCCAATGTAAAAGCAGGACATTAAATTGAGCTTAAGCAAGCTGGAGCATAACAGCCTCCCAGCTCGCTTAATGTAAACTATTTTTTTGTCAGCAGATATCTTTTAAAACCTTCGAAATCAATACCTAACTGGTCTGCTTGTTTTGGTTTATTTTCCAGTTCAGAAACTTGTTCAGGTATCTTGATTTTCACCGCAATCTCTTCAGGGAAAATATCTGGGAATTTGCAGGCATGGGCCGTTGACAAAAAAACAGCCGCACTTCCATCTGATGGGTTTTCTTTTCTAAATTGCTCAATCGCTAAATAGGCAATTGCAGTATGCGGACAAGCAACATAGTCAAATTTACGATCGATTTCCTTGATGCCAGCCAAAGTTTCCTCATCATTGAAACGGTAAGCGGTAACTACTTTTTTCACTGCTTCCACATCACCATTAAACAAATCCATGATGCGAACCCAATTGCTTGGCGCACCAACATCCATTGCATTAGAATAAGTTTGTGTAGATGGTTTGGTTTCGTAAATACCGGTTTCCAGAAAACGCGGAACAGTATCATTAACATTTGTTGCAGCGATAAATTGCTTAACGGGCAAGCCTAATTTATAAGCCAGCAAGCCTGCGCCAATGTTTCCGAAGTTTCCGCTAGGAACAGAGAAAATCACATCACTAAAGCCCTGTTTTTTCAGTTGAGCATAAGTGTTGAAATAGTAGAACGTTTGTGGAATTAACCTCGAAATATTAATCGAGTTAGCGGAAGTGAGACGGAATTTTGCATTCAGTTCATCATTTGCAAATGCTTGTTTAACCAAAGCCTGGCAATCATCAAAAGTACCCTTAACCTCAATAGCCCGGATATTTTGTCCGTTAGTGGTTAATTGCAATTCCTGTATCGGACTTACTTTACCTTCGGGATACAGAATGGTAACCCTGGTGTTTGGTACACCTAAAAAGCCCAGCGCAACAGCTCCTCCTGTATCGCCCGACGTAGCCACTAAAACATCAAGTAGTTGCTCGCCATCCTTAAGGAAATAAGCCATCACACGGCTCATAAAACGTGCACCAAAATCTTTAAAAGCCAATGAAGGCCCATGGAAAAGTTCAAGCACAAATGTTTTATCATCAAGTTTTACCGCTGGAGCATCGAAGTTGATGGCGTCATCAACTAATACCTTTAAATCCTCAGCGGGTATTTCATCTTTCAACAGCGCAGAAGCAACCTTAAAAGCAATTTCCGGTAAAGAATATTTTTCAATATTATGAATGAAATCAGTATCAAGCTGAGGAATATTTACAGGCATATATAAGCCCTTATCCTGCGGCATACTATTAAAAACGGCTTCTTTAAAAGAAACTCGCAAATCTTTATCGTTTGTTGAGTATAGTTTCATTTTGAAAAAGGAAGTGGTAAGATGGAGCATGGATAATGTACTTTTACATTGTTCATGCTCCATCTCCCATTTTACATATTTACATTACCCTCGGCCCTTCGGCATTAACGGAAGAAACGTAAGCTTTGCTGTTGATATTAATTTTGTGTAAGTGTTGCTGTTGGGCTTTGGTTATTTTTCTTGCGGTTTCTTCATCTTTAGTTAGGGAAAAAACGGATGGACCTGAACCCGAAATCCCAAAACCAATTGCACCATTTTCCATTGCTATTGCACGCATTTCTTCAAAACCAGGGATTAGAATAGAACGAGTTGGTTCTACAAGCACATCTTTCATACTACGCCCAATTAAGTCAAAATCGTTCATGAATAAACCGCTAACCAGGCCTGCTACATTGCCCCACTGCGTAACCGCATCTTTTAAAAATACCTTACTGCGAATCATTTGGCGGGCATCTTTTGTGGGTACATCAACTTCAGGATAAACAATTGCAGCAAACATTCCGGCTGGTGTAGGCAATGAAATTACATCCAGTGGTTCATAACTCCTCACCAGAACAAAACCGCCTAAAATTGCAGGTGCAACGTTATCGGCATGACCATATCCACAGGCGAGTTCTTCACCTTTCATAGCAAATGGAACCAGTTCTTTAGGGCTTAGTAAATCGCCCATTAGTTTATTAATGGCATATAAACCTGCCACTGTACTTGCAGAGCTAGAACCTAATCCGCTGCCAATTGGCATTTTTTTGTGTAACTCAATTTCAACGCCAACGTCCAACCTGTTAACGTGTTGCAAATAGTGTTGTACACTTGCGCTCACCGTATTTTTTGCGGCATCCAGGGGCAAGCGTCCGTCATCGCCGGTAATTTTTTTAATTACCACTCCAGGCGTATCGGTAAGGCGGATTTCAACTTCATCTCCAGGCTCATTAACGGCAAAGCCCAACACATCGAAACCGCAAACTACATTAGCTACAGTAGCAGGAGCGAAAACCTTTATACTATCTTTCATTTTTAATTATCGAGATGTAATGTTTTTAAAATGTTTAATTTCTTAACTTAAGGTACCTACGTTTATAATATCAGCAAAAACACCTGCGGCTGTTACTTCTGCACCAGCGCCAGGACCTTTTACAACTAATGGACGAGATTTATATCTGTCGGTTGTGAATGAGATGATGTTATCGCTTCCCGAAAGCATGTAAAAAGGGTGACTGTCATCAACCATTTGCAGGCTGATTTCTACACTTCCATCTTCCAGTTTTCCAATATAACGGAGTACCTTTCCTGAATCGGCTGCTTCATTTTTAAGGTTCTCGAAATAAGTTGCGTTTTTTTGCAATTCACTGTAAAAATCTTCAACAGATGTGGCATTCAGACAAGCATCGGGTAAAATATTATCGATTTTAACATCATCCGCTTCTAAAGGATAACCGGCATCGCGGGCTAGAATTAACATTTTGCGCATGAAATCTTTACCGTTCAAATCATCGCGTGGATCAGGTTCGGTGTAACCCAACTCTTGTGCCTCTTTAACCGTTTCGTAAAATCCGGCTTCCCCCTTAAAATTATTGAAGATGTACGAAATAGTTCCCGATAAAATAGCTTCGATTCGGGCTACTTTATCACCACTCATCATCAATTCTTTTAAAGTTCGGATGATAGGTAGGCCTGCACCAACATTGGTTTCATAATAAAAATCGACACCAAATTTACGGGCAGTATCTTTAAACGATTTATATTGAGCAAAATCGGCTGAGTTTCCTTTTTTGTTGCAGGTAACTACAGAAATGCTACTTTCAAACACACCCTGATAAAAAGCAATTGGTGCTTCTGCGGCGGTATTATCTACAAAAACGCAATTCGGTAAATTTAGGGCTTTCATGCGTTCTACAAAACCTGCTAAGTCAGCTTGTTCGCCTTTTTCGTTTAATTCATTTTCCCAATTTTCCAATGATAAACCATCAGGATTAAAAATCATTTTCCGGGTATTGCTGATTCCAGCAACCTTAACCTGCAAATCGTTATTTGCTGCGAGGAATGGCATTTGTTCTTTTAACTGGTTGAACAAGGTTTTGCCGATATTTCCAGTGCCCAAACAAAATATATTGAGCGTGCGTTTTAGGTCGGTGAAAAAGGCATCATGCACAGCATTAACCGCTTTCGATAAATCAGATGCGCTTATGATTACAGAGATATTATATTCTGATGAACCTTGTGCAATAGCCCTTACATTTATCCCGTTTCTACCCAAGGCGCTGAATAATCTTCCACTCATGCCTGGTGTACGTTTCATATTTTCACCAACAATAGCCAATACTGCAAGGTTATTTTCTACTTCCGGCAAGGCCAGTTTGTTGGCATCCAACTCCAGTTCAAATTCCTTTTTGATCAAAGCAATTGCCTGACCTGCATCGGTAGGTTTAACTGCAAAAGTGATACTATGTTCTGATGATGATTGTGTAATCAATACTACATTAATCTGTTCGCGTGAAAGTAAAGAGAACAAACGACCGCTAAACCCCGCTTTGCCAACCATCCCGCTACCGGTTAGGTTAATGATACTGATATGGTCTATTGATGAAATGCCTTTTATTGGCAGGCTTGATGCTTTAACATCGCTTTTAATGTAGGTTCCTGCGAAATCAGGCTCGAAAGTATTTTTAATTACAATTGGAATCTTCTTCATGAAAGCAGGAATCATCGTTGGCGGATAAATCACTTTCGCTCCGAAATAACTGAGTTCCATTGCTTCTGTATAGCTCAATTCAGGTAAAGAGAAAGCCTTTTTTACGATGCGTGGATCAGCAGTCATCATACCATTTACGTCTGTCCAGATTTCGATTTCCTCAGCATTTAAAGCTGCACCCCAAACTGCTGCGGTATAATCAGAACCGCCTCGACCTAGCGTAGTTACCCTACCTGCAGCATTGCTGGCAATAAAACCCGTAACAAATAATACTTTGCTTTTATTAGCCTGGTAGAAATCGTTAATTAACATTTCGGTTAAATCGGTATCTACTTTAGCCTGTCCGAAATTGCTATCGGTTTTTATCAATTCCGATCCGTTTACATAAGTGGCTTCAGGAAGTTGTTGTGAGGCGATATGTGCAATCATAAAAGATGAACAACGTTCGCCGTAACTTAAAATCTGGTCTTTGGTTTGAAGACTAAGTTCGCGGAGATTGGTAACCGCCTGTAATAAATCTTCAAGCTCGTTGAAGAAAATTTTTAAGCGTGTGAATACCGGATTTTGAGCCGCTGCAGGCAAAAGCGAACGGATTACAGCGAAGTGCTTCGCTTCAATTTCCTTTAAACCGGTGTCGTAATCTTCGCCACGTTCTGCCCTTTCGGCCATATCGGTTAGCAAATTGGTTACGCCACTCATTGCCGATAATACAACTACCGGGTTGCTTTGTAATTTTTCTTTGGCCACTATGCTCAGCAGCGTTTTAATGTTCTCGGCCGAACCTACGGATGTGCCGCCGAATTTGAGTACTTTCATTTTTTTTGGTTTTAATGAAGCTGCATTTCTTTGCTTGTTAATTTTGGTTTTTATGCAGTTTCAATGGTTTTTGGTTTTAAAAAAAAAGCGCCCCGTTTTGCGGGGCGCTTTCTGTGTATTTTATGTTAATTCAATTTACAACAAATTAGCCCCTCTGGTTTTCGCCGGTGGTAATAATAATCGTTGTAATAATTGAAGTGCTAAAAGTCATTTCTCTTGGTGTATTTTGTACACTGTAAAGTAGCGGATTATTTTTTTTAATCGCAAACAATTTTGAAAAATATTTGAAAATTTTTTAATAAAACGTTTAATTAGATGAAATAGCCATATTTTTTGAACTAAAAACTAAAACAGATACCTGTTAACTTGGAGCATCCACCAATGAAATCGAGCGCACTTTGCCAAAAAAAGTTTTAAATGGAATAATCTTGGTATAAAATGATGTTTAGTTTGAAATCAGGTTTACTTAACAATAGATTAACAGCTGGAAATAAATAGTAAAACCGCAAAGACCTATATTCGTATATCTAAAATCTCAAAAATGATCGAAACTGAACGACTTATTCTGCAACCACTTACACACAATCAGCTCTTAAAATACATTAAGAATGATAACTCTTTGGAAAGAGAATTAAGGTTAAACCCAACAAGTAAAGAAATTTCGCCCGAACTTAAAGAAGCATTGGAACAAACTATTTTACCGAATGTACATAACAAGGATAAAAATTATTTGTACAACACACTCTGGACTTTAATTTCGAAGGAGGACAATAAAATGATTGGCGATTTATGTTTTGTTGGCGAGCCAGATATAAATGGTGAAATTGAAATTGGTTATGGCACTTACGAAGAATTCAGGAATAAAGGCTATATGACCGAGGCAGTTGGCCGCATTATTAAATGGGCTAGCCAGCAATCCGGGGTAAAATCAATCACCGCATCAACCGAAATAGATAATGTTGCTTCTTATTCTATTTTAGAGAAAAACGATTTCGTAAAGATTGCTGAGGGTGAAGGAATGTTTACCTGGAAGCTAGAACTGCTATGATTAAACCTTAATTTCAAAAAGACTTAAACTAATGCCTTCGTAATGTTTAGGCAAGCCCTCGGTTTTATCCATTTTAACTACGCCTACATAATCAAAACCACAGCCTGTATAATATGTTAAAAGTTTCTCGTTATCTGCCCAGGTATCCATTCGGATAAATTTTATTCCCCTACTTTTTGAAAACTCCCGGGCCCATTTAATGATTTCCTTTACAAACGAATATCCGCGGTATCCGTGGTGTGTTACAATACGATGAATATAAATTGAGTCTCTGTCCTTATCGCCCCAGATGAGCTGATCTTCAAAGGTTACTGCAAAAATGCATGCAACTACGCCATCGACCAAAATTTTATACTGTCTGTTTTCAGCAATTTCTGTTTCAATTAATGTTTTGCTGAAACCTTGCCAGTGTTTATTAAAAACTTTTTTCTGGTATGCAATTGCTATATCGTAAAATTCAAAGATGGTATCGATATCGGAAATTTTGCTGTTTAGAACCTGGATTTGCATGGTGCAAAGTTAAGGATTTCTACCTTGAGTTAACTAAACCTGATTGTAGCGGAAATACTTTTTGGGCAATTCATTCGCCAGGTTGCTGCAACGGAAATTCAGGCAAATGCGATAATGTGGAAAGCAAGCATTGCCCAAAAAGATTGCAGCAAAAAGCAGGGCTGCTTTTTCCGATGGAAAGCGAACCCTGCTTTTCTAAAACATTTGTAAGCCTGCTATTTTACTTCTGTCTGAAATAAATCTGGATTGGGGCGCCCGAAAAATCGAAGTTCTCCCTTAATTTATTTTCGATAAAACGTTTGTACGGATCTTTGATATACTGTGGCAAATTACAGAAGAAAGCAAACATTGGCGAGGTTCCGTTAATCTGCGTAATGTATTTGATTTTAATGTGCTTGCCTTTTAATGCCGGCGGCGGATATTTCTCAATTAAAGGCAACATTACATCATTTAATTTCGATGTAGGGATTTTTTTACTGCGGTTTTTGTAAACATCGAGCGCTGCTTCGATTGCTTTGAAAATACGCTGCTTATTTAGTACGGAGGTAAAGATGATTGGCACATCGGTAAAAGGACGGATTCGCTCCTGAATCTGTTCTTCAAAGGCCTTCATGGTTTGTGTATTCTTCTCAATCAAATCCCATTTGTTAACAAGAATTACGATACCTTTTTTATTTTTTTCGGCAAGGTGAAAAATATTAATATCCTGACTTTCAATACCTTCCTGCGCATCAATCATTAAAACCACCACATCAGCTTCTTCCAAAGCTTTTATGGTACGCATAACCGAATAAAACTCAAGGTTTTCTTTAACCTTTGTTTTTTTACGTAAACCAGCCGTATCGATTAACATAAACTCGTGACCAAACTGGTTATAATGAATTTTAATCGAATCGCGGGTTGTACCTGCGTTTGCCGTAACAATATTACGCTCCTTGCCTATTAAAGCATTAACCAGCGATGATTTACCAACATTCGGACGGCCAGCAATGGTAATTTTTGGCAATAGATTTTCTTCTTCAGGAATATCTTCGAAGTGTTTAATCACTTCATCAAGCAACTCTCCGGTTCCTGAACCAGTCATTGATGAAAGTGGGTAAACCTCGCCTAAACCAAAGCTGTAAAATGTACTTATTTCACTATATAGCGCTGTGTTATCTACTTTATTTGCAGTTACGAAAACAGGTTTGTTACTGCGACGGAGAACCTGTGCAATATCATCATCCAAATCGGTAATGCCTGTTGTAACATCAACCATAAAAATAAGCACGCTGGCTTCTTCGATGGCGATTAGTACCTGCTCGCGAATGGCAGCTTCATAAACATCTTCAGAGTTTGCCACATAGCCACCAGTATCGATAACTGTAAACTGTTTATCAATCCATTCGGCAGTACCGTAGTGCCTGTCGCGGGTTACACCGCTTAAGTCATCAACAATTGCCTTACGGCTTTCGGTTAACCTGTTAAAAAGTGTGCTCTTACCTACGTTAGGCCTGCCTACAATGGCTATAATGTTACTCATTTTGTGTCTTATTGATAGTTAATGGCTTATAGTTAATGGTCTGTGTGTTCAGCAAGCTGCTTAAACTATCTGGCTATCAGCCATTGACTATCAACTACTAACCGAATTATTTCGGGCTGCAAAGGTACGGTTAATTATCGTAACCAAAGCTTTTTAAATAGTTCTTTTTACTTCTCCAATCGGGAATTACTTTTACAAACAGTTCCAGAAAGACTTTTGCATCGAGAAATTTTTCTGTTTCGATACGTGCTTCGGTACCAACTTTTTTTAGCATACTTCCACCTTTACCTATAAGGATATTTTTCTGAGAATCCCTTTCAACCACAATTTCGGCGGTAATACGAATCATTGTTCCATTGCCATTCCTCATTTCTTCTTCCTTAAAGCTTTTCACAATTACTTCGGTACTGTATGGAATTTCTTTCTGGTAGTTTAAAAAGATTTTCTCGCGGATAATTTCTGACACAAAGAAACGCTCAGAACGATCAGTTAAATCTTCTTTATCATAATATGGCGGATGTTCCGGAAGCATCTCCAACACGCGATCCAGCAATCCATTTACATTATGTTTATGCAAAGCAGAAATTGCATAAATAGCAACTGGATTTAATTTCGCCTGCCAGTAGGCTATTTTTTCATCAACCTGTTCTTGTGTTGCCTGATCAATCTTGTTTATGAGTACAATTGTAGGGATATTTTTATTCAGTATTTTTTCCAGAACATCATCTTCATCATGTTCTTCATTAATATCAGTTACAAATAAAAGTACATCTGCATCGGTTAAAGATCCGTTTACAAAGCTCATCATACTCTCTTGCAAACTGTATTTTGGCTTAATAATTCCCGGAGTATCAGAGAAAACGATCTGATATTCTTCTTCATTTACGATACCCAGAATACGATGCCTTGTGGTTTGTGCCTTAGGCGTTATGATGCTAAGTCGCTCGCCTACAAGCACATTCATGAGGGTTGATTTACCTACATTTGGTTTACCGATTATACTAACAAAACCTGCTTTATGCGCCATTAAAATATTTTTTAAAAAAAATTTGCAGTACAAAGAAACGAATTATATCTTTGCATTCCAATTCGGAAACAGAGTTAAGGATTTAATTCATGAGAAAAACCGGGTTGTATAGAGTGCGGGGTGGAGCAGTTGGTAGCTCGTCGGGCTCATAACCCGAAGGTCGCACGTTCGAGTCGTGTCCCCGCTACCAAAGAGTTGAAAGACACTCTAATATTAATGGCCCGTTCGTCTAGGGGTGAGGACGCCAGATTTTCATTCTGGAAACAGGGGTTCGATTCCCCTACGGGCTACAAAACCGCTTTACAAAAGTTTAGCGGTTTTTTTATCCAAAAAATAAAGGTTGGTATATCCTCAAAAATACAGATAGAGTGCGGGGTGGAGCAGTTGGTAGCTCGTCGGGCTCATAACCCGAAGGTCGCACGTTCGAGTCGTGTCCCCGCTACCAAAGAGTTGAAAGACACTCTAATATTAATGGCCCGTTCGTCTAGGGGTGAGGACGCCAGATTTTCATTCTGGAAACAGGGGTTCGATTCCCCTACGGGCTACGCTGATTAGCATCAATCAATATGGTTGATGCTTTTTTTATGCCCATTATTTTTGGCAAATCTTCCCAGAAACGCCGATTCAACTATCGTTTTCTGCTTTTTTACAAATTTTACATTTTTATTTACAATCTAAATTGAGCAATCCGGAAAATGTAAGCATAGATTTGATGCATCAATTTAAAAGATATGAAAAATAGAAAAAAGATTGTCTATACACTGATTTTACCGCTAGTTGTGGTAAGCGGGTTAGTATTTGCTAATCGCGAAACTAAGCGCTCTCTAAAACCATTATCTATCAATGAAAGAAAAGCCATTCTGGATGAAAGAAAAAAATGGGAAGCTTCTCCCGATGGTGTAAGGTATAAAGAATGGGAGGCTTCTGCAGCAGGCAAAAGAGTACGTGCCAGTCATGATAAAATAAGAAAATATATAAAGGACTTTACCAATATGGAAGCTGTGGTAACTTCTGTCACTTTTAAGCGTGCAAATGCGAACTCATCAGGGCCAAAATGGCTTATAGTGAGGATTGATGGTGAAGAGTATATGATGCAATTTATTGCAAAAGAATTTCAGCAATTAAACAGACTTAAAGTTAACGACAAAATAGTTATAAGAAGTCGCAGTGCAGGTTATTCGCCTAACCATCCTTATTTGATTATATCAGCTGATTATATCAGGCAAAACAATACGGTACTTTTCAAACGCGATTTGAACAAAAATAAAGGCTGTTAATTACTAATGTTCAAGTATTTCCTTTTTACTTTGTAGCGTTCTGAGCATCAGTCTCGTATCTATCAAAAAACCTACATATGAAAAAGATTCTAACACCTTTAGTGATTATTCTAGCCTTTATCTCCTATACCGCATGCAAAAAAAGCAGTATTAGCGATGGCCCCGGTGAAGTTTACGGAAAATGGAAGCTTACAGAAACGCTTTTCGATCCGGGTGATGGCAGTGGCAAATACACAAAAGTGAAGGAAGATAAATACCTGACCATGTATAAAGAAGGGAAAATGGAAGGTGATGCATTACCCGATCTCTCTGCCTTTAAGATTGTGGATAGTGTAACCATGGAGGTAACCTCTAAAACTTACAACAGAGTTTTACCATACCGGTATAAGGCTACTGCGAATACACTTGTGCTTAACCCACCCTGCTTCGAAGGATGTGGTTATAAATTCGTAAGACAATAACTTAGCCTGAGAATCGGCAGAAGAAAGTGCCCTGGTTTAATCAACAGTATTTTTGAATTCGTCAGCTGTTTCATAATAAGTTAGGTCTTTGTTTAACATGTTTATGTTAATTTGAATGTATTATTATTGATAAAATAATTTCAAATGCTAAAACAGTTTTAATTTTATCGCAAAGAACTAACTAGAATTATGAATAAATATTTATTATCTGTAACTGCCTGTGCATTAGCAATTACAGCCAATGCTCAGCAAGGCGGCTCGTTAACCGCTAAAGATTATGAGCATGCGGAAAGCTTTTTAAGCTACAATACTGCAAAGTATATCGACCATACATTTTCCATGCCCAACTGGCTGGAAGGCGATAAATTCTGGTACACCACAAGAACTGCAGATGGCGAACAAACTTACCTGGTTGATCCCGTAAAAAAAACCAAAACCTTAACCACCGAATATAAAAGTACTGGTGGCGGGGCGCAAAACTTCCGCCGTGGCGGTCGCGGAGAAGTGGTATCGCCCGATGGAAAGAAATCGATATTAATTCAGAATTACAACCTATATGTTAAGGATATTGCTTCGGGGAAGCTAACACAATTAACTACTGATGGTGTGAAAGATTATGGTTACGCAACAGATAATGCCGGCTGGAAACACAGTGACGGTGCTATTTTAAGGTGGTCGCCTGATTCAAAAAAAATTGCAACTTTTCAACAAGACCAGCGTAATTCGAAAGATATGTACCTGGTAAGTACGAATGTTGGTTCACCTAAACTTAGCGCCTGGAAATACCCGCTGCCAGGTGATAAAGAAATTGCAACCATCAGAAGAGTTATTATCGATGTTGAAAAAGCAAAGGTTGTTTCCTTAAACATCCCAGCTGATCCGCACCGTGCTACTTTAAGCGATGACATTTCGAGCAGTGGAACTTTTGATGATATCGACTGGAAGGCCGATGGTTCGGAAGTGGCTTTTGTATCAACCTCCCGCGACCATAAAAACGAGAAATTTCGTATCGCCAATGCTGAAACCGGTGCTGTACGCGAAGTTTTTGAAGAAACGGTTAAAACTCAGTTTGAATCAGGCCAGGGCGCTATTAACTGGAGATACTTACCCGCAACAAAAGAAATTTTATGGTACTCAGAAAGAGATAACTGGGGGCATTTATACTTATACGATGCCACAACTGGAAAGGTAAAAAATCAGATTACCAAAGGCAACTGGGTAGTTACCCGCTTGTTAAAGGTTGATGAGAAAACCAGAACCTTGTATTTTATGGCTAACGGACAGGATAAGGTAAATCCTTATTTCGGCCATTTTTATAAGATAGGTTTTGATGGAAAAAAACTGGTTGATTTAACGCCTGAAGCAGGAAATCACTCGGTTAACATTGCGCCATCGGGCAATAATTTTATCGATACGTATTCGCAACCTGATGTTCCTGCGGTTAGTGTTTTCCGCAGCATGGATGGTAAACTGATTACCCAGCTGGAAAAAACCGATGTTTCCCGCTTAGCAGCTACTGGCTGGAAAGCACCAACGCCCGTATCGGTAAAAGCTGCTGATGGTAAAACAGACATTTATGGACTGGTATTTACGCCAACCAAAATGGATGCGAACAAAAAATATCCAGTTATCGATTACATTTATCCGGGCCCGCAGGGCGGAAGTGTAGGTAGCTGGTCTTTTGCCGCTTCGCGTGGCGATAACCAATGCCTGGCAGAATTAGGTTTTATCGTTGTTGTAATGGAAGGAACGAGCAATCCTAACCGCTCGAAAAGTTTCCACGATATGAGCTATGGCAACATGGCCGAAAATACCTTGCCTGATCAAATTACCGCAATTAAGCAGTTATCGGCAAAATACCCTATCGATACTACCAAAGTTGGTATTTGGGGCCATTCAGGTGGTGGTTTCGCTACTGCCGCTGCCATGTTCCGTTATCCTGATTTCTTTAAAGTTGGTATTTCTGAATCAGGAAACCATGAAAACAGAAACTACGAGGATGACTGGGGCGAACGTTACAATGGTTTGGTTGAAAACTCAAATTACGAAGCACAAGCCAATCAGAATTATGCAAAAAACCTGAAAGGAAAATTAATGTTGGTTCATGGTATGATGGACGATAATGTTCCACCATACAATACTTTGCTGGTTGTAGAAGCATTAGAGAAAGCCAACAAATCGTTCGATTTGGTCATATTCCCGAATAGTGCGCATGGCTATGGTGCTTATTCGCCTTACATGATGAGAAGAAGATGGGATTACTTTGTACAAAACTTACTGGGTGTGCAGCCCCCATACGATTACCAGATGAAGCCTGCAACATTAAGGTAGTTTAAATACAACGAAAAAGGTTCTGGTTTGTACCGGAACCTTTTTTTGTAACAGGAAAAAGAGAATAGTTAAGTTCTGTTAAACTTTTAGATGCCTCACTCATATCTGCTATTTTAGCTTTAAGCTAATCGGAGTATGAGAATCTTTTTCTTCTTTTTACTAATCATTGTATCGACAAAAATATATGCCCAGCAAATTAATGGCGTGGTATTGGATTATAGCTCGAAATTACCTGTAGAAAATGTAATTGTTACTTATGGTACGCAAGCTTTCATTACCAGCAGCACCGGAAAATTCACCTTAACTAAAAATGGCATAACAGATACCGTTTTGTTGAAAAAGCTGGGCTACGAAAACTATACATTGAATCTAAACAGCAGCTTTAAAGATGTTACCATATACTTAAAACAATCTGCCATCGATTTAAATGATGTTTTAATCCTCTCGAAACGTGATTACCTTGCCGATTCGTTAAAAATGCGAAATGATTTTGCAAACGTTTTTGCCTATAAAGCGCCAACCATAAAAGATGTTGTAGTAGAAAAAGGCTGGCGTTATCCAACTTTTGGTTCAAACCTCGTTTCAAATTCCACCTCATCCGTTGTAAGTTTAGATGTTTTAAAAACAATCGGCCTGTTTACCAAAAACAAATCATCGCTATCCAAACTACAAAAAGTGCAGCTAAAGGAAGAGGAAAGCAATTACATTAACCATCGTTTCGATGCTGAAAAAATTACTTCGATTACGGGACTTGAGGGTGATTCACTGCAGCGTTTCATTCAAAAATATCGCCCTTCGGGTACTGAAATCAGGAAAATGAATGATTACCAGATCCTGATGTACGTAAAGAAAAGCTATAATGAATTTATTAAGCCAAACAAAGATTAACTTTAAATAGTTAAATAAGCTATAAAATTCAAACGATGGGAAAAACGAGAGCAGAAAACAACGTAATCATTACCGGCTCGACCGGAATGGTTGGTGAAGGTGTGTTAATTCAGTGCCTGAATAGCCCTGAAATTAATTCGGTTTTGGTCATTAACCGTAAGTCATGCGGTTATGTACATCCCAAGCTAAAAGAGATTATCCATCAGGACTTTTTTGATTTCTCCCCTATCGAAAACCAATTAACCGGCTATAATGCCTGTTTCTTTTGCCTGGGGATTACTTCTGTTGGCGCCAGCGAAGAGGTTTATTACAAGATGACTTACACGCTGACCATGCATGTTGCAACAACATTATCGAAACTAAACCAAGACATGACTTTCTGCTATGTTTCGGGAAGCGGCACAAATGAACAAGGCCGTCTAAACTGGCAAAAAGTGAAAGGGAAAACAGAGAACGATTTAATGAAATTGCCTTTTGCACAGGTTTTTAATTTCAGGCCTGGTTTTATAAAACCCATAAAGGGGCAAAAATTTGCGCACAAATTCTATAAATACATCAACTGGATGTTTCCTATTGGCAGAACATTATTTCCGAATGGGTTTTGTAAAATGACGGAACTTGGCGATGCCATGATTAATACTTTGAGCCATAACAACGAGCGTAAAGTGTTGGAAGGAAAAGCGATTATTGCCCTGGCTAATGAACCATCATAAGATGGAAAAGGTAAAATGGAAGATGTAAGATTTAAAAAAGTGAATTCTTACCCCCTCAACCATCTTACATCTTCCATTATACATCATTACTATTTCCTATTATCGTATTTACGCTGGTTATCACGATTCGAGGTTTGGTCTGACCGCTGGCCACCACCATTTGTAATACCCTGAATTTTCTTGTCGATTTTAACATCGTGATTTGCCCTGTCGGCTATCGAACTTCCCTGAACGGTAGGGTTGTTTTTTGGTGTGCTCATGTTTTTCATGGTTGTAAAATTTAGTTAAACATTCTTGCAGAGCGCTATGAATATAACTTCTGATTTTAGAATATGTTTTAATTTTCCCACCACCAAAGGTTTTGGTGCAAACGAAGTGCACGTTTTTGTTCAATAAACCCGATGGCAGCGGCAGCTCCCGATTTTTCATCGGGGCTACAGCGTACAGCGGGGCTGCATTGGCCAAGAAGCACTGAACACCCATTTTCAAAACAACCTTCCCCCGATCGTGCTTAAATTGTTTAATGGATGTACAACCTATTGTATTAAATCGATTACTTGGATTGGTTTTTGTTTAATTCGGTTATTACTTATTAATTTAGCCGTACCGAATACAACAAAACACTGTGAAAAAGAATACACTACTGCTTATTATATTTTGCCTTGCCATTTTTTCGGCAAATGCACAAAAACAATCCTATTTAGAAATGCTTGCTAATCAGCCAAAATGGGTTGATTCTGTTTTTAAAAAATTGAACCGGAGGGAAAAAATCGCACAAATGTTTTTCGTGAGGGCGCATACCAACTTAGGTCAGAAATACATCGACTCGGTAGGGATGGTCATTAAAAAAGAGCAGCTAGGTGGTGTAATCTTCTTTCAGGGAGGCCCGGTTAGGCAGGCAATGGCAACCAATGCTTATCAGAAAGTTAGTCATGTGCCTTTAATTGTTGCCAACGATGGCGAATGGGGTTTGGGAATGCGTTTGGACAGTACCATTTCTTACCCTTACCAGATGACTTTAGGGGCCATTCAGAATAAAGAACTGATTTACAAAATGGGGCTTGAAGTTGCCAAAGACTTTAAACGCATGGGCATGCAGATGAACCTCGCTCCTGATGCCGATATTAATAATAACCCGAAAAATCCGGTGATTAATTACCGTTCTTTTGGCGAAAATAAATTTAATGTAGCAACCAAGACTGCCACTTACATGAAAGGCATGCAAGATGGTGGTTTATTAACAACACTAAAGCATTTTCCGGGCCATGGCGATACGGATGTAGACTCACACTATGATTTACCGCAACTTACTTTTAGTGCGGCCAGATTAGATAGTTTGGAGATGTATCCTTTTAAGGAACTGATAAAACAAGGGGCATCAGGCATTATGATTGCGCACATGAATATCCCTTCGTTAGATAATACGCCAAATCTGCCATCTACTTTATCAAAACCAATTGTAACGGGTATCCTTAAAGAAAAATTAGGTTTCAAAGGCCTGGTCATCTCAGATGCAATGGACATGAAAGGTGTTGTAAAATTCTTTAAAGACGGTGAAGCGGATGTTATGGGAATTGTTGCCGGCAACGATATTTTAGAGCTTTCGGAAAACAGTGACAGGGCTGTTAAGTTAATCAGGAAAGCCATTCGTCAGGGAAGAATAAACATGAGTGATGTTGATGCCAGCGTTCGTAAAATTTTAACTGCAAAATACTGGGCAGGCCTGAATAAACGCGATACTGTGGTTACCCAGGGTATTGTTGCAGGTGTTAACCGCAATGCCAGTAATGCATTGGTTCAGGAACTGGCTAATGCTTCAGTTACCCTTTTAAAAGGAAAAGATTATATTAAAAACCTGATTCCGATTAGAAGAACAGCCATAATCAGCATAGGGGTTCCGACGGTTACCCGCTTCCAGAAAGAGATTTCAAAAGGCTTCTATAATTCTGTTTACTATGTTTTAGATAAGGATGCGTCAGCGGCACAAATTTCGAATATCGCCCGCGAAATTGGTGCCTTCGATCAGGTAATTGTTGGTATCCACGATAGCCGTTCAAGACCGGGAAACAACATTCCCCTGAATGCAGGAGTTAAAAATTTCATTAAGGATTTATCGGCTAAAGATGCTGTTTTCGCTCTTTTTGCCAATCCTTATAACCTTGCTGGATTACCTGGCTTAGAAAACAGTAAAGGATTGGTTGTGGGTTACCAGAAAGAAGATTATATGCAAATTTCTGCCGCAGCAGTAATTAATAACCGTTTGGTACCAAGTGGTAAATTGCCGGTAAGTATTTTACCTAATTATAAGTTTGGCGATGGACTGTAAATTATAGCAGCAAATAACATTAAGAAATGTCTGATGAATTCTTCAGACATTTTTTGTTTCAGTGAATTTATCCGCAAGCGTAGTATTTGTAGAATTGCTTATAAAACCGGCTTTCTGCGGTAATTTTTTAGCTTTATAAAAAAGCTAAAACAATTCTTTGGTCTAAATCATTATCTATTTAATAAAAAATAAAGTTATGATAGACCCAGAAGACGAAGATTATTCGAACGACCCAAATGATGCGCTGCGCAGAGAAGACGATACGGAGTTTATGGATGAATTAGAAGGTGATGATACCAGTATTGAGCACGACAAAGATTTGTTAGCGCAAGCCGATGAAGCATCGAGGTCATCTTACGAATTAGATTTAGATGATTTTGAAGAAGACGATGATCTTGATGATTAAAAAAAAGCCGCAATTTTCATCAATCAGAAACTTGCGGCTTTTTACTTAAGCTATAATTTTTACCTTTCAGCTCACTTTGCCTTAGGCTTATACGTTTCAGGATTCACGGCGGCAACTGTCCATCCTTTTAAAAACGAAATGGTCTTTTTAACATCATGCCCAACTTTTCTTCTGCCGTTGGCGCCAATTTCATCACTTTCCAGGTATGCTGAATTTTCAATATGCAATACTTTTCCTTTGCCATCTAAAACTACAAATACCGGGTAGCCGAAACGGTTAGGGAAGCCTAAATATTTCATCGCTTCGTCGTTATGATGATCTTTATCCCAGTTAACCAAAACATATTCGTAATTATCGTTAATGGTTTGCTTTAAAACCGCAGTGGTATCTACGAGGTTATGAAAGGCAATACACCACGAACACCAGTTTCCGCCAACCTGCACCAAAACATGCTTATTCGCTTTAGCAGCTTTTTCGGTTGCCGCTTTTATATCTGCCAGTGCATTTGCCTCAGGATTATAAATATGAACGCCTTCAGTTTTACTTTGGCTGAAAGCCGCTGTTGAAATAAAAACAACAGCCAATAAGATTAATACTCTTTTCATGATTTGTTAGTATAATGATACAAAAATAATAAAGCCTACTAATTCAATAGATTATTAGCAAATTATTTACAGAAGAAATACATATCGGGCTGTTTTAGCAAAAGCTTATCTTTGAAGGATAATGGATTTTTTAGACATACATACCCACAAGACAGGCCAGAAAAGAGGTGTAACGAGCATTCAGAGCTTATCGTTAACCAGCGATATTTTTCTGGCAATGCCTAAAACGAAACCCATTTCGATAGGACTTCACCCCTGGTATGCAACGTTGGATAAGCTCGAAATCCAGTTAGCCTACCTTAAGGTTTTAGCAAAACAAAAAAATGTTAAATTAATTGGCGAATGTGGCCTGGATAAGCTAAAAGGCGAAAGCATAGAAAACCAAATTTATATTTTAGAACAACAGCTGTTAATTGCCGAAGCGCTTAACAAACCTTTAATAATACATTGTGTAAAGGCATTTGCGGAATTAATCGAAATTAAAGAAAGGTTGAATGTTAAAGTGCCAATGATTATACATGGCTTTAATAAAAACGAAGAATTGGGTCAACAAATGCTCGCTAAAGGTTTTTTATTATCTTTTGGAAGTGCTGTTTTGAAAGAAAACTCAGGTGCTGCCAGACTTGCCAGGCAATGTGATTTGTTTTTCCTGGAAACTGATGATTCGGCTGTCGCTATTGAAGAAGTTTATCAGGCGGTAGCCAATTTAAAAAAATGTTCTGTTGATGAGCTAAAAGCCCTTATTTTTGCCAACTGGAATAAGTTAAACTTAATTAAATAATTGCCGGCGAAATTCAGAAGTCATGGTAAGCGATGAGAAATTTATATGCTGCCAAATCGTATTTCACTGACAAAAGAAACTAATATGTCTGATACAAGCTGGCTTTCACGCTCTGCCCTACTGGTGGGAAACGATGGGATTGAAAAATTACAATCGAAACATGTTTTGGTTATTGGTTTAGGTGGTGTTGGTTCTTTCGCAGCTGAATTTATTTGCCGTTCAGGCATAGGTGAAATGACCATTGTAGATGGCGATGTGGTTGACCCCACAAACCGGAACAGGCAACTACCGGCCTTAGCCACCAATCATGGTGTAAGCAAAGCTGCAATTATGGAGGAGCGTTTATTGGCAATCAATCCGGAATTAAAGCTGCATGTCGTAAACACCTTCCTCACACCAGAAAAATGCCGCGAAATCCTGGAGTCGAAATTCGATTATATTATGGACTGCATTGACAGTGTGATGCCTAAAATCACCTTACTTTCCACTGCATTAGAAAAAAATATCCCAATAGTGAGTTCTATGGGTGCTGGTGGTAAAATGGATCCGACCCAATTAAGAGTTGCCTTACTACCGGATACTTATCAGTGCGTTTTTGCCAGTTATGTACGCAAAAGACTTAATAAGCTTGTAGGTGCTTCGAAGATTAAAGCCGTTTTCTCAACAGAAGAAATGGACAAAAATTCAATGATTATGACCGATGGCAGTAATTTTAAGCGTTCGGCTTATGGAACAATATCTTATCTTCCTGCGGCTTTTGGAGGCACTTGTGCATCAGTCGTTATCCGCGATTTATTAGGCGTTAAAATTGCAATGGCAGAACGTCCGGCAAGAATAAGCCACAAGGTTTTAGCCAAACGGAAGAAGAAATCAAAATAATCCCCAGCTAATTGTGGATATCCTGATTTCGTGAAAATTTTAAAATGTTGTAAGTTAGGTGTTATAAGGAACCACCCAGTCGTCGGGTACTCCTCAAAAAGGATTTACAAAGTGCCTTAACGGTTAACAAAATGAAAAATTTCGGTACTGCGGGTTTTGCTTCACACAATTCCCCTCTTTCAGAGGGGTGTCCGCAGGACGGGGTGTTAAAAAACGAGTTGTATGTTAATGGCACACTTTTAACACTAAAATCAATTGATAATTTGCCTTATCAATTGAGATTAAAAGAAAGAGCAAAACAGCTTAGGCAAGCTCGAAATTTACCCGAAGTATTGTTTTGGATGCAGGTTACCAAAGGTAATTTTCATAAAATTGATTTTGATAGACAAAAAATTATCGGAAATTATATTGTAGATTTCTATGTTAAATCTCTTGGATTAATCATAGAAATAGATGGTTCAAGCCATGATGACAAAGAATTGTACGATAAAAACCGGGAACAGTATTTTATGTTACTGGGTTTAAAAGTTTACAGAATCACTGTTGATGATGTCATGAAAAACATGGATTTTGTTAAAATGGGATTGGAAGAATATATAATTAAAAATTATGGTGTACCAACATGATAACAGCCCATTTGCTACATATCCACCCTCTTTCAGATGGAAACTGCAAAAATATTAGGAAATAGAACATCAAATTTAAAAACCACCCCGCCCTGCGGGCACCCCTCAGGAGGGGAATAAAACCTATGCCGCAACCTCTTAAAATTCTTCAGGCTTCTGCCGGTTCTGGTAAAACGTTCAGCCTAACTGCACATTACCTGACCTTGCTTTTTTCAGGAGAAAATAAATACCGTGAAATCTTAGCCGTAACCTTTACCAATAAGGCTACAGAAGAAATGAAAAGCAGGATTTTAGAAGTGTTAGTTGGTTTAGCGCAGGGAAATCCTTCGAAGAAAATTGATGATTACCGTAAACTCGTTTTACTTGCTTATCCTGAGCTGAAAGCTGAAAATTTACAGCTTAAAGCCGATAAAATTTATCGCAAAATTCTTCATGATTACAGTCGTTTTTCGGTAAGTACAATTGATGGCTTCGTTCAAAAAGTAATCAGGGGTTTTGCTTTCGAGCTCGGTTTAAATGCTGATTATAATTTAGAAATGAATTATGACAAGGTTAAAGACGACTTAGTGAACAAACTTGATGAAGCACTAAACGAAAACAAACAGCTTTTACAATGGATTATTGATTTAGCTATTGAGCGCATCAGCGATAATAAAAGCTGGAATTATAAAATTGAACTTTACAACCTTATCGGAGAGATCTTCTCCGAACGTTTTCAGGTTTTTGAATCGGCAGTTGAAGCGCTTGGGCTTGAAAATATTGACGAGCTTTTTAAAAAATACATCAGTGTTACTAAGGATGAGATTAAAAACTTCGAAAGTGAAATTATACAGTTAGCAACTGATGCCCGTGAAGCATTGGAAGTTCTGGGTGTAGAAAATGAGGATTTGAAAGGAAAATCAAGAAGTCCTTTAACCAAATTAATTGTTATTGCCCGCGGTGATTTCTCAAAAATAGAATCCATATTCAACCTCATTGATGAACCAGAGGAATGGTTTCAGAAAAATGCTGATAATCCGGAAGCTTACGCTACTGTTAACCCGATTTTACAAAAGATAAAAACCCATTACATAAATCATTTACCAAATTATCAGCTGGCCATAGCTTTTAACAAGAACCTATATTACCTGCGGTTGATGCAGGAAATTGCTGTATTGTTGAAAGAATATCGTGCAGAAAATGATAACCTTTTGATTAGTGATGCGCAAAAGTTAATATCAGGAATTACAGAAGATGCTGGCGACAATCCATCTTTCATCTGGGAAAAAGTGGGCAACCGCTATCGGAACTTTCTGTTTGATGAGTTTCAGGACACTTCTACCAGTCAGTGGGGAAGTTTTAAATCACTTTTAACCAATGCCATTGCCACTCCGAGCTTGGCCTTAACCGACCATTTAATTGTTGGCGACACCAAACAATCCATCTATCGCTGGCGAAATGGCGACTGGAATATTTTACACAAACATGCAAAGCTGGATGTAGGCCCGCATAATGTTATTGAAGAGAGTTTAGCAGAGAATTACCGCAGTACAGAGAACATCATCACCTTTAACAATTTTCTATACCGGCAAATTCCCATAACCTTGCAAAATGAGTTAAACCAGAGTTTGACAGGTAAACCAGAGGAGCTTACTGCCTGGTGGGATGCACAGCATTACCGCTCAATTATTACCGATATTTATGCAGGTTCATCTCAAAATTTCGCTGCCGGTACATTAAAAGGCGGCACTATAAAAATCAAGAAATTCAGTAAAGAACATGCGCCTGAAGAGACCCGTTTTTCAGAAACCATTTTTCGGGATTTAGCCCTGAACGATGTTATTGAAGAAATCCTTTACCTGAAAAATGAACAGCATTATGCATTGAAGGATATTGCCGTGCTGGTTCGTTCTAACAGTGAGGCCATGCTAACGGTTCAAAAGTTGATGGAGCAAAAACTCCCTGTACTTTCTGGAGATGCTTTGCTGATTTCCAATAACTCAGCGATTCAGCTCATCATTAATACGTTAAAGGTTTTAATCGGCTTAGATACACAAACGGCTTTGTATAAAGCGAACTGCATTGCACTTTATCATTCATTGCATGGGCAAGAAGCAAATGCTAACCATTATGTAAACCTTAATAATATTTCATTAAGTACGTTAAGTCATGTTTTACCGAAATCGCTGTGCGAAAACTGGCAATCCTGGCTTCAGCTTCCACTGGCAGAATTGATTGAAATTTTGATAGAAGCTTATGATTTAAAAAAATGCACACAACACCTGCCTTACCTGTTAGCTTTTAGAGATTTAACTGCCAGCGCAGGGAAACTTGGTGAAAAGGGCATTATTTCTTTCTTAACCTGGTGGGATGAAGATGGCGTAAAAAAATCGCTTCCATCGCCTGAAGGTGCTGATGCAATTCAAATTATTACTATTCACAAATCAAAAGGGCTTGCATTCAGAGCAGTTTTTGTACCTTTTTGCAATTGGGAGGTAAAAGGTAAAGCGAACTCAACATTCTGGGTTTCTTCAGCGGATACCGTTTACAAGGAGCTTCGGGGGATTCCTTTAAAGTACAATAAAGATTTAGCCGATTCTGCCATTGCAAAGGCTTATTACGAAGAATTGCTTTACAATAACATGGATGCGTTGAACATGCTTTATGTGGCAACTACGCGTTCAAAAGATTATCTGTATATCGCTACTATGGGCAAGGCTGAGCCCAAAGGCAATAAAGAAATTAATCTTTCAAATATGGGTGATGTGATTAACCACACATTTGAAAATGATTTTGATGAAAATGGCGTGTACGAAATTGTAGATTATGTGCAAACAGAAACCAAAACGGAGGCTTCGAATTCCATAAATTTAAGTCATTATCCAACTACCACACGATTATCTGAACTCTATATTCCATCCGAAGACAAGCATTTGAAGCATCTGGTAAACATCGAAAAATCGGGAAGAAAAGGCTCATTGCTTCATGATATTTTAGCAAACGCTACTACTCAAAAAGGAGTTGAAGATTATGCCTCGAATCTTATTTTGCAAGGTATTATCAAGGAAGAGGAGAAACAAAAGCTGGTTGAATCCGCTATGGAAGTATTAAACCATACAGAACTTAAATTACTTTTAAATAAAGCCACAGAAAGCATTACCGAAAAAAATATTGTTGATGCGAATGGAAAACTGCACCGGCCCGACCGGGTATTGCTAACGGCTGACGAAGTGATTATTTTGGATTATAAATTTACTTTGGAAGAAAGTGACAAGCACATTGAACAGGTGGATAGTTATAAAAATTTGTTATCTCAGATGGGATATGAAAATATTAAAACCTACTTATTTTACGCGATTAAAGGCAAATTGAAATTAGTACAATAAAAAGATGAAAGCATTTTTACAGGAAGTTGCCGAAGATTTAGTTACCAGGTTTGGAAATCAACTCGAAAATTGTGCTATTGTTTTTAACAATAAAAGACCATCTGCTTATTTACAAAAACACTTTGCAGATATTATTGGTAAGCCTTTTTTCAGCCCTTCGGTTTTTACTATCCAGGAGTTTTTTGCAAGCGCTACCGATTATAAAATTGCTGATTTCTATTTGCAGTTTTTTACGCTCCATAAAATCTATAACGAGCTGCTGGTTGAAGAAAAGCTGGAAACAATATCAAGTCATAAGTTTTTTCCTTTAGCTAAAATCATTTTAAGTGATTTTAACCAGATTGATGCTGATTTGGTGGATGCAGAAAAGCTGTACCGGGATTTGGAAGATATCTCGGTGATTAATCAGGACTTTGCTTACCTAAGCCCGGAACAATACCAGTTTCTTGCTCAATTTTGGACTTCTTACTCGGAAGGAAAACATAAGAAACAGCAGGAGTTATTTATAAAAATGTGGCGAAGAATGCCAAAACTTTATAACAAATTCCATACTACTTTAAAAGCCCAGGGCTATTTAACCAATGGTTCAGTATATCGCCACCTGGCGGATGATATTACAAGTCATCAGGAGTTTATATCCAATTTCGATAAAGGAAAAATCATATTTGTTGGCTTCAATGCCCTTAGCAGTGCTGAAGCAAAAATTTTCACCCAATTACAGGAAGCGGAAAAGGCGCTCTTTTATTTCGATGCCGACCGTTATTATTTAGAAGATGTTTCGCAGGAAGCAGGTTTATTTTTAAGAAAAAACCTTAATCTTCTTCGTTTAAAAAATGAATTTTCTGAAAAGGAAAGTTTAATGAAAACTGCCGAACACCATGTAAATGTTTTTAAGGTTCAGGGGCAATCAGCCCAGGCAAAAATCCTTAATAATATTTTGGAGGATGACTATACCGATGCAGAAACCCTAGGTAGAACAGTGGTGGTTTTAGCTGATGAAAGTTTGTTGATTCCGACTTTACAAACCATCCCTACTACATTTAACAATAAAGATGTTAACCTGAATGTAACCATGGGTTTTGCGCTATCTACTTCAAGCATCTTTGGTTTGGTCGATTTATGGTTAGCTTCTCAGCTTGAAGTTTTACAAGGCGATAAAGTTAGCTACAAAAATGTCGAAGCGTTTCTGACTCACCCTTTAACAGGTTTAACACAAAAAATGCGTGACAAAATCCTTACGGCTTTGCTGGAGGAAAATCAGGTTGAAATAGATCATAAGCGACTTTTACGACAAAACGGATTATTTGAGGTCTTCTATAAAAAAATTGAACAACCTCAAATTGTGGTAACCAACCTGCTCGAGGTTTTGGATTTTGTTTTAACCCGGTTATCGAACGCGAAAACCTTAAAGAAAATTGATGCCGAGCTTTTTGTTAAAACCATTCAGGAATTAAACCGGCTACATGATACTTTTAACAGCCATATTGGCAAGGAGGAGATTCCGTTTGTAATTTATCTCGTGCAGAAATCGCTGCAAGCTATTGCAGTTCCACTTTCGGGAGATCCCTTGAATGGAATCCAGGTAATGGGATTACTCGAAACCCGTAACCTGAACTTTGATAAGGTAGTTATTTTAGGTTTCAATGAGGGAATTATTCCAAAATCTTCTATCGGAAATAGTTTCATACCCGATTCCATCCGCCGGGTTTATGGCTTACCCGTTTTAGAGAATTTAGATGCTATTTCATCATACATGGTTTATCGGCTGATGCAAAGAGCAAGTAATATCAACTTTGTTTACAACAGCTTAACTGATGAATCTACATCAGGCGAAGCCAGCAGAATTTTAAAGCAACTGGAGTACGAGAGTGGTTTCAGCTTCAAATACAATGAGTTAAACCTGGAGGTAAAAACCGAATCATTTAGAGAAGTACAGATTGAAAAAACCGGAAATGCCTTTATTCAGGAAACACTTCAAAAGTATTTAGCTAAAAAGAAAATACTCTCGCCATCGGCCCTAACACAATACATTTCCAATCCGATAGATTTTTTCTTCAATTATATCGCGGGTATTAAAGAACCAAAAGAAATCAGTGCAGTTGTAGAAGCCAATGAAATTGGTTCGATTTTGCACAAAGTGATGGAATATTTCTATGAAGAGTTGAGGAGTGCTGAAATTACCGCAGAAAGGATTAAAGAAAGGCAAAAATTAATTCCAAAACTGATTCAAAAGGGTTTTAATGCAGTAATGTTTAATCATCCCGACAAGGTAATGGAATACAAAGGCATGCAAAAAGTAATTCTTGCCATTGTTGAAGCTTATGTAAATATTATTCTGAACCAAGATATTTCCCAAACGCCTTTTACAATTATCAGTCTGGAGCAAAAGGTAGAAGCCGAAATCAGCTTTCCTTTAAATGGAAAAGAGGAAAGCATTAAAATATTTGGTTACATAGACCGTGTTGATGTTAAAGATGGCATCACCAAAATTGTGGATTATAAAACAGGGAGCGATAAATTGGCCTTCAAAGACGTTGATGAACTCTTTAACTCCGATGGAAAACACATTAATAAGGCACTGATTCAGACATTACTTTATACTTATGCTTATGAACAATCGGCAGGAAAGACTTGTGTAGAACCAAATCTGTATATCGTAAAAACAATGAACGACCCAATGTACGGTGGTGTTTGGTTTAAATCTAACCGGCAGGTTTTACGTGGTGATTTTCTCGAAGAAATTAAGCCTTTATTCCTCGCCAAACTGAAAGAAAAGCTTGCTGAATTATTTGGTTCACCTTATTTTAAAGCAAGCGAAATTCCTGATAATTATAAATATTCGATTTATAAAACCTTATTCGGGAAGTAAGGGTTTACCGTAAGCCATTGGTTTCCGCTATTGCGAAACACGAAGCAATCTTAAGGCGCATTTATTAACTAATAGTAGCAAGATTGCTTCGTGCCTCGCAATGACGAGCTGTTCAAAGCTAAAAACCTCATTTCTTTGCGAAAAACTTTGTGCACTTTGCGGTTAATCGCTTAAATTTAAAAATGCTTAGCCTAAACTTCACCAAATTTCCTGTACTCGAAACAGAAAGATTAATCCTTCGCGAGCATGCCCTTTCAGATGCTGAAACGCTGTATGCCATGCGCACCAATGAGGCGGTTATGCAATTCATCGACCGTGAAAGACCAAAAGATTTGATGGAGATTAAAACCTTTATTACCAAATTTAATGAGGGCTTTGAAACTGGCGATAACTTAGCCTGGGTAATTGCCTTGAAAGAAAATCCAAATCAAATGATTGGTTCAATTGGCTATTGGCGAACAGATTTTGCAAACCATCGTGCTGAAATCGGTTACATGCTTCACCCCGATTTTTGGCGCCAAGGAATTATATCCGAAGCCCTAAAAAGAACCATTGACTTTGGCTTTACCGATATTAACCTGCATACCATCAGCGCAAATATTAATGTTAAAAATGATGCATCACGGCAAATGTTGCGCAAACATGGTTTTGTAAAAGAAGCATGCTTTAAGCAAAATTATTATTTCAACGGGCAGTTTTTAGATAGCGAGATTTACGGATTGTTGAATCCAAATCATTAAATTCAAAGTAATAATAAGATATAAGTTACCATGTTCAAAGCAGCAGTACCAATTTTAGCTTCACTTAATACTGAAGATACAGTGAAATTCTATACAGAAAAGTTAGGCTTTACTTTTCATTCTGATTGGGATGGCTACCTGATTTTCAGTCGTGACGGTATGGATTTACATTTCTGGACCACAGATAACACTGAATACCCAAAAAACACCGGCTGCTATATTAACGTTACCGAAGTTGATCAGCTTTATGCAGAATATAGTGTTCATGATATTATTCATCCCGAAGGTGCACTAAAAGATATGCCCTGGGAGATGCGGCAGTTTTCTATTTTGGATAACAATGGGAATATCATCCATTTTGGAGAAGAAATTTCGGGAAATCCTTAAATCTTAATACAAAAACAAGATTGACCATAGCAAAGCAAAATAATATTTCAGCTAACTAAAAATAATGCCTGAAATTAAGTTTCAAAAGCACCTAAATTCTCAATAATCAACCATAATTATTACAAAATACAGGCATTATTGCCTTTGGTTTCAATGCGATTAATAATTATATTTGCCACCGTTATTAAAATTTACAATGAGAGAAATCCAATTTAGAGAAGCACTACGCGAAGCCATGAGCGAAGAAATGCGTAAAGATGACCGCGTTTTTTTATTAGGTGAAGAAGTAGCAGAATATAACGGAGCATACAAAGTTAGTCAAGGCATGCTTGCGGAATTTGGTGCTAAACGCATTATCGATACCCCGATTGCCGAATTAGGTTTCGCAGGTATTGCAACGGGTGCTGCAACAGCAGGCCTTATTCCAATTGTGGAGTTCATGACATTTAACTTCTCATTAGTAGCTATCGACCAAATCATCAACGGTGCTGCTAAAATTTTATCAATGAGTGGTGGTCAGTTTTCATGCCCTATGGTTTTCCGTGGCCCAACAGGTAACGCCGGACAATTAGGTGCACAACACTCTCAAAACTTCGAAAACTGGTATGCAAATACACCAGGTTTAAAAGTAGTTGTTCCATCAACTCCTTACGATGCAAAAGGTTTATTAAAACAAGCTATCATTGATCCAGATCCGGTAATTTTCATGGAATCTGAGGTAATGTACGGCGATAAAGGCGATGTTCCTGCTGAAGAATATTATATCGAATTCGGTAAGGCTAACATCACGAAACAAGGTACCGATGTAACTATTGTAACTTTCGGTAAAATGTTAACCCGTGTTGTTAACCCTGCTGTTGAAGAATTAACTAAAGAAGGAATCAACGTTGAGGTAATCGATTTACGTACTGTACGTCCTATCGATTACGCAACAATCATTGAGTCGGTTAAGAAAACCAACCGTTTAGTTGTTGTTGAAGAAGCATGGCCATTGGCTTCAATTTCATCAGAAATTGCTTTCAACGTTCAAAAAAATGCTTTCGATTATTTAGACGCACCAGTATTACGTATCACTTGTGCAGATGTTCCGCTTCCATATTCTCCAACTTTAATTGCTGCCAGCTTACCAAATGCTGAAAGAGTAATTAAAGCGGTTAAAGAAGTAATGTACGCAACAAAATAAATTGTCATTCTGAGCGCAGCTTAGAATCTCATCAGATATAAATCCTCCAAAGCAATTTGGGGGATTTTTGCATTATAAGTCATTGCGAAACATGAAGCAATCTCGCTTCAACACAATCTTCTCCACCATATAAGTCATTTAAGAACATTTAAGCTTATATGAATTAAGATTTCATAATTGGAAAATAATATGAAAATCTATGCCTGGTAATTCTTAGTTAATAGCAGCCCCGCCATACATTCCAATCTTTTTTAAACGTCTGTCATGCTGAGGAACGAAGCATCCGTTTCATAGGTTGCAGATGCTTCGTTCCTCAGCATGACAGTATATTCAGGGTTGCTACCACAAAAAAGTATTTCCATTTCTGTCGGGTTTATTTTACCCAAACCTGTTCAAAAAACCCGGTTTTGCTTCCTACCAAACCCCATAAAACAATCTATATTTTTTATCTTAGCTCGACAAAAAAACGAATAAATGTCTGAGAGTTATATTGTTGAACAAACATTTGATAAGGAAGATTTTACCTTAAGAACCTTACCAAAAGCCGAATACGAAAACTGCAAATTCATTAGTTGTAATTTTTCCAGCTCCGATTTAAGTGGAATAAAATTTCTCGATTGTACATTTATTTCCTGCAACCTGAGCTTAGCAGGCCTAACCAAAACCTCGTTTATCGATGTAAACTTTAGCGATTGTAAAATGCTGGGCTTACGCTTTGAAAACTGTAACGATTTTGGTTTGGCTTTCAACTTCGAAAACTGTAAACTTGATCATTCTTCTTTCTATAAATTGAAGCTGAAGAAGACTTCTTTCAAGGATTCACAATTGCAAGAGGTAGATTTTACGGAGACCGACCTTGCTAACTCAATTTTTGACAATTGCGATTTGCTGAAAACAACCTTTGAGAGAACAATCCTTGAAAAGGCTGATTTCAGAACTGCATACAATTACGCTATTGATCCAGATCGAAACCGCATTAAAAAGGCACGATTCTCCATATCGGGTTTAGCAGGTTTATTGCACAAATACGATATTGTAATCAGCGACTAAATCGACCTATATTTTTCCTAATTTAAAGTTATGGAAAATATAACGCCACAAACCATTGATGAATACATTGCTTTATTCCCTGCAAAAACACAGCAGCTTTTGCAACAGATTCGTGAAACCATTCATAAAGCTGTACCTAATGCAAAAGAAGTAATCAGTTATAAAATGCCAGCTTTTAAGCAAAATGGTGTTTTAGTTTATTTTGCAGCATACGAAAAGCATATAGGCTTCTATCCCACAGGCTCCGGAATTGAAGCCTTTAAACATGAATTCGGTGATTACAAATGGAGCAAAGGTGCCGTTCAGTTTCCATTAAATAAACCAATGCCATTAGACTTAATTACGAGGATCACAAAATTTAAAGCCGAACGAGATTCACGAAAAATAGCAGAAAAGAAATAACACCATCTCATTTATGATACGCTATGCAAATCTCAGTATTTGCAAAAACCCGTGTTAGTTAAACGGGATTGAAGCGGTATACTTTTTTGTTTGTCATCCTGAGCGTAGTTGAAGGACAGACAAAAAAGATATAGCATAAAGCCCAACTAACGTTTAAAAAAATCTTCTGTTTTTGCTTTCCATAAATTAATCGATTAAACTTCTATAGTTCCTCAACAACCTAAAAGATCACGAAATCTTATAAATCAAGTAATAATTTTACTCACACTTTCTGGTGGAAAACTTCACCTTAAAAAACTTTAAATCCAGCAAATCCTGATTAGCTTTGCCACATTAATTTTTGAATATGTTAACTCACCATAAAATAATTGCTGCAGAATTAAACGTTGCAGAAAAACAAGTAACCGCCACCATAAACTTATTGGATGAAGGTGCAACTGTTCCGTTTATTTCGCGCTACCGTAAAGAAGCAACAGGTAGTTTGGACGAAGTTGAAGTTGCTGCCATCCGCGATCGGGTTACGCAATTACGCGATTTAGACAAACGTAGGGAAGCGATTTTAAAATCGATGACCGAGCTTGGAAAATTAACGCCAGCGCTTGAAAAACAAATTAACGAAGCCGAAACTATTTCTTTACTGGAAGATATTTACCTGCCTTACAAACCGAAACGTAAGACCCGTGCTTCAATGGCAAAAGAAAAAGGTTTAGAACCTCTGGCTTTACAGATTTTCGAGCAACAAAATTTCGATTTAGAAGCTTCTGCTGATAAATTTATTGATACTGAAAAAGGTGTAAACTCACTCGATGAGGCTTTAGCCGGTGCCCGTGATATTATTGCCGAAATGATTTCGGAAAATGCCGAGGCCCGAACCAAAATGCGTACATACTTTCAGGAAAAAGCTGAGTTTAAATCAGAAGTAATTAAAGGGAAAGAAGAAGAAGGCATTAAATATAAAGATTACTTCGAATGGAATGAACCCGTAAAAACAGCGGCTTCGCACCGCGTGTTGGCCATGCGCCGTGGCGAAAAGGAACTAATTTTACGCTTAGATGCACTTCCTCCTGCTGAAGATGCACTTACCATTTTAGAGAACCAGTTTATCCTGGCTAACAATGCAGCATCAAAACAAGTACAGCAAGCACTTGAAGATGGTTATAAGCGCTTACTAGAACCGGCCATGGAAACTGAGCTTCGTGTTTTCACCAAACAGAAAGCCGATGAAGAAGCGATTCGAGTTTTTGCAGAAAACGCCCGCCAATTGTTGCTTGCGGCTCCAATGGGGCAAAAAAATGTGCTGGCTATCGACCCTGGTTTCCGTACAGGTTGTAAAGTGGTTTGTTTAGATAAGCAAGGCCAGTTATTGGAAAATACGGCCATTTATCCACATACCGGACAAGGAAATGAGAAAAATGCGGCATTCTTGATTCAGCAGCTTTGCGAAAAACATGATGTGGAGGCCATCGCCATAGGTAATGGAACTGCCGGTAGGGAAACTGAAGCTTTTGTTCGTGGTTTAAATATACCGAACATTACCATCGTAATGGTTAACGAAAGTGGTGCATCAATTTATTCTGCTTCCGAAGTTGCCCGTGAAGAATTCCCTACACAGGATATTACCGTTCGTGGGGCAGTATCAATCGGTCGCCGCTTAATGGATCCACTAGCAGAGCTGGTTAAAATCGATCCAAAATCTATTGGTGTAGGCCAATATCAACATGATGTTGATCAGAATAAATTACAGGCAAGTTTGGATGATACGGTAATTAGTGCGGTAAATGCCGTTGGCGTAGAGCTAAACACCGCTTCGAAACAAATTCTAGCTTATGTTTCAGGTTTGGGCCCAACCTTAGCCCAAAACATTGTTGATTACAGAAATACCAACGGAGCCTTTAAAAACCGTGAAAGCCTGAAAAAAGTTCCCCGTTTAGGCGATAAAGCCTATGAGCAGGCAGCTGGTTTCTTGCGTATCCGAAACGCTGAGAATGTTCTGGATACCAGTGGTGTTCACCCTGAGCGTTATGCTGTAGTTGATAAAATGGCTAAAGATTTGGGTACGACTGTTTCTTCATTGATGAAAGATACTCAACTACAGAAACAAATAAAGCTACAGCAATATGTAACTGATGAAATTGGTTTACCTACGTTAACCGATATTTTAAAAGAGTTGGCTAAGCCAGGTCGCGACCCGCGTGAACAGTTCGAAGCTTTCAGTTTTACTGAGGGTGTTAATGAAATATCGGATTTGAGAACAGGCATGAAATTGCCAGGCATAGTAACCAACATTACCAACTTTGGTGCCTTTGTCGATATCGGCGTTCATCAGGATGGTTTGGTTCACACCAGTCAACTGGCCAATCGTTTTGTGGCAAACCCGAATGATGTGGTTAAAGTTCACCAAAAAGTAGAGGTTACCGTGATGGAAGTTGATGTTGCTCGCAAAAGAATTTCTTTATCGATGAAAACTGAAGTTAGTCCGAAGTCGGGAGGTGGAAATCCGAAATATAAAGAACAGAAGCCAAGGCAAGATTATAAACAGAACAATTCAAAACCTAATTTTAAGCCTAAGCATGAACAAAAAGATGCTGATGGTGATTTGCAGGAGAAACTGGCAAAACTGAAAGGCATGTTTAAATAATTTTTCACCACCTTAGGCGCCTTAGCTGAGGTGTCTAAGGTGGTGAAATCATATATTTTCAGGTTTATCTTTAAACTCCAGCCTTTTCTTTGGTAAGCTTTCCGGATAATCCGTTTGGATGAAAGTAATCATTGCCTCCCGGATATTGCAGCGTAAATCAAAAGCCCGTGAAGAGTTAGAGGCACTCATCAGAAAACGCACCTCTATCGCCCCATCTTTAGTACTATCTGTAACCTGTACCACATTTACCCTTTTATCCCAAAGTGGATTTAAATTTAAAAGCCTTGTCATTTCCTGACGTAAGGGTTCTATTGGAATCGTGTAATCAAGATATAAGAAAACTGTGCCTAATAAATCTGCCGAAACCCTTGTCCAGTTTTGAAATGGCTTTTCTATAAAATAAGTAATCGGAAGAATTAACCTCCTTTGATCCCATATATTTACCACTACATAGGTCAGAGTAATTTCTTCAACTTTACCCCATTCCCCCTCAACAATTAGTACATCATCAATCCGTATAGGTTGAGTAAAAGCGATTTGGAAACCTGCGAGTAAATTCCCCAGCGATTTCTGTGCGGCAAAACCAATAATAATTCCACCAATACCTACACCAGTTAGCAAACCTGCACCTATTTTACGCATACTATCGAAACTCAATAAAATAATGGCTGCAGTAATAAGAATGATTAAGGATACGATAAACTTCCTTACAAACTGAAGTTGAGTCCTTATTTTTCGCTCCTTTAAATTATTCTCTTTGTTAAGGTCATATTTAAGGTAGAAAAAGTCTTCGAGCACATTTATTAACCTGACTAAGATTAAGGCAAAGGTGATTGTGAGTGCAATTTCCAGACATTTAGCTAAAGGAATTCGGATTGCAGCTGGCATTACCATTAAATCGAGCGAAAAATTAAGAAATAGCAATGGAATAAAAACCGCTACTGGTCCATGTAAATGTTTAATTGTTGATTTTATGATGATAAAATCCCACCAGCGGGAAAGTAAAATAAATATTTTGTGAATGATGAACCTGACTAAAGTACCTAGCAATATAGCAATGACACCGATAATCAGATTTTTAAAAAATATAGGAATGGGATAGCCGAAAAAAGTATCAAGGTACTGCATAAACAAATTTGTTGGTTAAGGGATATTAATTTAACAACAGGTATTGTTTATTGTTTGAAGTGGCAAATTGCGGCTTCAAGTTGCCGATGGAAGAAGAAAGATTCGATATGCATTTACAGCATACGGTGCTCTGATGCTTCCAAGTGTTTAAACAGCCAGCGGGCGATTCGGATTGTAAGAATATTTACGAGATTACACCAATGGCTAATGGAGCCGAGAAAGAGGATTGGATTTAAGCCCGATGATTTGTAGGCTTTTGCGCCCAGCAGATAATAGTATGATAAACCAAAGTTTCCTAAACGGGATTGCAGCGATATCCTTTTAAATTTGCAGATTCTTCGTTCACAATGTCATGCTGAGGTACGAAGCATCTACAGCCTATGAAACAGATCCTTCGTTCCACAGCATTGCAGGAGTCATTTAAAAGATTTAGCGGAAAGCCCGGCCGAAGCTAACCGAAGAATTACTGGAATTGCTTTACATATTCTGTAAATATCTTTTCATTAAAGCAGATGCTGAAATAAATTCAGCATGACGGTTATCTTTAATAAATCAATATCAAAATTTTTCTCACCAACTATTTGATAATAAAAGTATTCTATCTATCTTTGCAGTCCCAATTTTAATGGGAATAATAAATTGTTTAATAAATTAAATACAAGCAAGTGAATACGTTAAGTTACAAAACTGTCTCGGCCAATGCTAAAACTGTAAACAAGCAGTGGGTTGTTGTTGATGCGGAAGGCGAGATTTTGGGGCGCTTGTCATCGAAGATCGCAATGATCATCCGTGGTAAAAACAAGCCTGAGTACACCCCACACGTAGACTGCGGTGATAACGTAATTGTTATCAATGCGGACAAGGTTAAATTGACAGGAAACAAATTCAGCGAAAAAGAATATGTTTCATATACTGGTTATCCAGGTGGTCAACGTTTTATCTCTCCAAAAGAGTTAATGGCGAAACACCCTCAACGTGTAATCGAGAAAGCGGTACGTGGTATGTTACCGAAAACTAAATTGGGTAAAAAATTATACACTAATCTTTTTGTGTATGCTGGTGCAAACCACCCTCATGCAGCTCAATCTCCAAAAACCATTAAACTTTAAGAAATGTCAGTTACTAACACTTCAGGAAGAAGAAAAACAGCTGTAGCACGTATCTACTTAAAAGATGGTGCTGGCGCAATTACCGTTAACGGTAAAGATCACAAAGAATATTTCCCTACTTTACCTTTACAATATATCGTAAACCAAAGTTTAGAAGTTGCTGAACTTGCTGGTCGTTATGATATCACTGTAAATGTTCAAGGCGGTGGAGTAAAAGGACAAGCAGAAGCTGTTCGTTTAGCTATTGCTAAAGCGATTGTTGAACTAGATGCGGAGAAAAAACCTGCTTTACGTGCTAAAGGCCTAATGACGCGTGATATGCGTATGGTTGAGCGTAAGAAACCAGGACGTGCTAAAGCCCGTAAGAAATTCCAATTCAGTAAACGTTAATCACAGGAGGCAAGAACAATGGCAAGAACAACTTATCAAGACTTATTGGATGCAGGTGTACACTTTGGTCACCTTACCCGTAAATGGAATCCAAAAATGGCTCCTTACATTTTCATGGAGCGTAATGGAATCCACATTATAGATTTAAACAAAACTTTAACTAAAACTGAAGAAGCTGCGGCTGCGATTAAACAAATCGTAAAATCAGGACGTAAAGTTTTATTTGTATCAACAAAAAAACAAGCAAAAGGAATCGTAGCTGAGCAAGCTAAAAAAGTAAACATGCCTTTCGTAACCGAGCGTTGGTTAGGTGGTATGTTAACTAACTTTGCTACAGTACGTAAGTCAATCAAAAAGATGTCTAACATCGATAAAATGACTAAAGACGGTACTTATGCTATTTTATCTAAAAAAGAGCGTTTAATGATTCAGCGTGAGCGTATTAAATTAGAATCACTTTTAGGTGGTATTGCTGATTTAAACCGTTTACCAGCAGCTTTATTCTTAATTGATGTTAAGAAAGAGCACATTGCAGTTACTGAAGCGTTAAAATTAAACATCCCAACTTTTGCGATGGTTGATACGAACTCTGATCCTTCTAACATCGATTTCCCAATCCCTGCGAATGATGATGCTACAAAATCAATCTCTTTAATTACTGATGTAATTATCAAAGCGATCGAAGAAGGTTTAGAAGAACGTAAACGCGAAAAAGACGATGAGGCAGAAAAAGAAGCAGTAGCTGTTAAAGCTGCAGCTGATGCTCCGGAAGCAAAAGAGCCAAGACGTAAAAAAGCTGCTGAGGCAGAAGTTGAAGCATCTTCATCAGAAGAAACTAAAACAGAAGAATAGTAATATTTTTTAATTGCAGGTTACTGGTTTCAGGTTTTAAGTTGGCTTAACATGAGTTTAACTTGGCGCTTGTAACTTGTAACCTGTAATTGTTATAACAAGATTATAAATTTAAAAAAGGAAATAAAATGTCTACAGTACAAATTACTGCCGCAGATGTAAATAAACTACGCCAACAAACTGGCGCTGGTATGATGGATTGCAAAAAAGCATTAGTAGAATCAAATGGCGATTTCGAAGCTGCTGTTGATTTATTGCGTAAAAAAGGTCAAAAAGTATCAGCCGCTCGTTCTGGTAATGCTACTTCTGAAGGCTTGGTATCAATCAATGTTTCAGCTGACGGTACAAATGGTAAATTAGTTGCTCTAGCTTGCGAAACTGAGCCAGTTTCTAAAGTTGAGGATTTCCGTAATTTAGCTCAGTCTATTTTAGCTGCAGCTGTTGCTAACAACCCTGCTACTGTTGAAGAATTATCAGCGATTGCTTTAGAAGATGGACGTTCAGTTGCTGAAACTATCACTGAATTAACAGGTAAAATTGGAGAGAAAATCGTTATCCAGGAATATGCAAATATCTCTGGTGAGAAAATCGTTTCTTATATCCACTCTAATGGCAAAATGGGCGTTTTAGTAGTATTTGCTGGTGCTAACGGTGCAGATATCACTGAAGCTGGTAAAGATGTTGCAATGCAGATTGCAGCTATGAACCCGGTTGCTGTTGATAAAGACGGTGTTGATCCTGCTACTGTTGAGCGTGAAATCGAAATTGCTAAAGACGTTATCCGTCAGGAAGGCAAACCAGAAGAAATGGTTGAAAAAATCGCTGCTGGTAAATTAAATAAATTCTACAAAGACAGTACTTTATTAAACCAGGAGTTTGTTAAAGACGGTTCAATAGATGTTCGTAAATTTTTAGATAACACAGCTAAAGGTTTAACAGTAACTGCTTTCAAACGCGTTCAATTAGGTGCATAAGCATTATTAAAATTATAGAAACCGTCCCGATGCAAATCAGGACGGTTTTTTTTTGCCTGTTTTTTAGGAAACGGATGAGATGTAAAACTTTGGAACTGCAGTGACGCTATTAATCTTTTTCTAAACTTTTGTCATTCTAAGGAAAGAAGAATCTGTTTCATCGGTTGCAGATGCTTCGTGCCTCAGCACGACAGTGTATTTGGGATCAATGCAACAAAAAGCATTTCCACATACTCGGGATTATTGTTAAAGCTTCGACATAAAAGCAAAAAATTCATTATCAACTTAGTAAATTAGATACTTTTAAAAAATACATCTATGCTAAACCTATCCAATATAAAATTTTACCAGAACGATAATTTACAAGAAGGAAAAAGTATAAATATCCAGGGTGGTAAAATTGTGTCAATTCAAAACTCTGAAGCTAACAGCACCACTGAATCACTAGTTGTTCCAGGTTTTATCGATTTACAAATTTACGGTGCAGGTGGCAGGTTGTTCTCTGCTCAACCTACTGTAGAATCGTTAACGATCATCGAAAATGATTTACTTAAAAAAGGTACAACCGGTTTTTTGGCTTGTATGGCAACTAATACCCCCGAGGTTTTTAGCGAATGTATTAAAGCAGCAAAGGAACACCGTTCAACTGCAAAAAACTGCTTAGGTCTACACCTTGAAGGCCCTTTTTTAAACCCTAAACGCTTGGGTGCACATGTTCCGGAATTTGTCAGAAAGGCTTCTTTAGATGAGATTAAAGCTTTACTGGATTTTGCTGATGGTGTAATTAAAATGATGACTATTGCTCCGGAATTGCAAGATGATGAAGTAATTACTTATTTACTGGATAATGGTATTGTCGTTTCGCTTGGGCATAGTAATGCTACTTTTGATGAGGCCACAGCTGCTTATAACAAGGGCATCCAAACTACCACCCATCTTTTCAATGCCATGAGCCCGATTCATCACCGCGAACCTGGGATACTAACTGCTTTGTTCAATCATGATAAAGCAGTTGCCAGTATTATTGCAGACGGACAACATGTTGATTTTGAAGTGGTAAAATTTGCAAAGAAGTTATTAGGCGACCGACTGTTTTTAATTACAGATGCCGTGACAGCATGTTCAAAAGGGCCTTATCAGCATATAAAAAGCGGAGATAAGTTCGTTATGCCTGATGGAACTTTATCAGGCTCCTCGTTAACCATGTTACAGGCTGTTAAAAATTGTGTGCAACATTGTGATATTTCTTTAGCTGAAGCTTTAAACATGGCTACAAAATATCCATCGCAACTAATTGGAATAGAAAAACTGACCGGAGAAATTGCCATTAATAAAGCTGCAGACTTACTGGTACTCGATGAAAACTTAAATCTCTTAGAGGTAATATTCAGAGGTGAAAAAATATCAATCTAAATATTTACATCAATTATGAAAAAGCATAGTCAAGTATTAAAAAAATGTTAATATTTTTGAGGTCATGAAATACAAACGCATCCTACTAAAGCTTAGCGGCGAATCGCTAATGGGCGACAAACAATACGGTATTGATAATGAACGTGTTAAACAATATGCTGAAGATATTAAAGCAGTGCACGATAAAGGATTAGAAATAGCCATCGTAATTGGAGGAGGAAATATCTTTAGAGGCCTAAGCGCCGAAAAAAGTGGGATGGACAGAGCCCAGGCAGATTATATGGGCATGTTAGCAACAGTTATTAATTCAATGGCATTACAAGATGCCCTTGAGAAAGTTGGCTTAAAAACACGTTTGCTTACAGCCATTAAAATGGAGCAAATTTGTGAGCCTTTTATTCGCAGAAGAGCTGTTCGCCACCTGGAAAAAGGCCGTGTTGTTATTTTTGGTGCTGGTACAGGTAATCCTTATTTTACTACTGATTCGGCCGCAGCCTTAAGAGCAATTGAAATTAAAGCCGATGCAGTGTTAAAAGGAACACGTGTAGATGGGATTTATACTGCCGATCCGGAGAAAGACCCTTCGGCTACTAAGTACGAAGAAATTACTTTCAAAGAAGTTTATGCCAAAGGTTTAAATGTAATGGACATGACTGCCTTTACGCTTTGCGAAGAAAACAAGGTTCCGATTATTGTGTTTGATATGAATAAACATGGTAACTTCATGAAAATTGCCAATGGCGAAGCGATTGGTACTTTAGTAAAATAGCATTTAAAATTATTATTTTTGTAGAAATACACACAATTATGAACGAACTCATACAGTTGCAATTAATGGATGCCCAATCTTCAATGGATAAGGCCATCGATCATTGCGAAGCTGAATTAACTAAAATAAGAGCTGGTAAAGCATCTGCAGGAATGCTTGATGGAATTTTTGTAGATTATTACGGCGCACAAACTGCTTTAGCTCAGGTAGCAAGCATTAATACTCCTGATGCCAGAACTATTGTAATACAGCCATGGGAGAAATCGCTTTTAACGGTAATCGAGAAAGCAATTCAGGTTGCAAACATTGGCATCAATCCACAAAATGATGGTATCGTTATCCGTTTGGTTGTACCACCGTTAACTGAAGAACGCAGGAAAGAGTTGGTTAAAAAAGTAAAGGAAGAGGCTGAACGCGGTCGTATTACTGTACGTAACATTCGTAAGGATGCCAACACTAAAATCCAGAAATTAAAAGGCGAAGGCGTTTCTGATGATGAGATTAAAACCGGCGAAGGTGAAGTACAAAAATTAACTGATGCATACATTGTTAAAGTTGATAAACACGCCGAAGCAAAAGAAAAAGATGTAATGACTGTTTAATGGTCATAGAGATATTATTCAGAAAGGGGGCAAAATTTTTGCTCCTTTTTTGTTTAAAAAGCATTAAAAAGAAAAAGAGCAACCTATCCAGGATTGCTCAATTAACTAACTTATTATTCATAAAAAATGCTGTTGGGGAAGGAGTCGAACCTTCAAGGGGTAGTTAGCTACAGTTCAAAAAATTAATTTGTGGTCAACCCAATAAACTGCGTTTGTCCCATTATTCCCCACCACCGAGACAAGGAGGCGTGTCTGCCAATTTCACCACCCAACATTGTTAAGTATTCAGTAAGCAGTTTTCAATTCTCAGTTAACGCTAACTGTATATTGGCTACTGCAAACTGAAACAGCTGTAGGGGAAGGAATCGAACCTTCAAGGAGTGGTTAGCCATTGCTGGTTTTCCCATTATTCTCCGCCACCGAGACAAGGAGGTGTGTCTGCCTGTTTCACCACCCTACAGTATGTTAAGCAATTTGTTAAAGAACGTTTCTTTTTGTTATTTGCTTAATACAAATGTAATGGATGTGTAAATACCTTGCAAATATTTTAATCATTTAATTTTATTTTTGTGATATTGTTAATTTTTATTAAATTCGCTTATCAAAATTCAAAAATATGCTTAAAAAAGACAATTCCAATTTAGAAATTGACAACCTCGACATTGATATATTGAAGCAATTGATGCAGGATGCCACAAAACCATATACTGAAATTGCTAAAGACTTAATTGTTTCGGGCGGAACTATTCATGTCAGGATGAAGAAATTACAGGAAATGGGCATCATTAAAGGCTCTCATTTAATCATCGACCCGCAAAAGGCAGGTTATGATATCTGTGCCTTTTTAGGTATTTATCTGGAAAAAGGTATACAATATAAAGATGCGGTAGCACAACTGAGCAAAATAAAAGAGGTTGTAGAGTTACATTATACAACAGGTGCTTACAGTATGTTTGCGAAGATTATTTGTCGGGACACGAACCATCTTCGCCATGTTCTAAACGAAGAAATTCAGGCAGTGAATGGCATACAACGTACTGAAACTTTAATATCATTGGAAGAGAGTATTAAAAGACAAATTGAGCTGGGCTAATATGCAGTGTTTAAGCAGCTATGGTTTGAGCGATGGATAGCAGTGTGTTTGGATAGCTAAGTTATAGGCACCCAGCCGAAAATAGTATTAAAACATTAGCCATTCAGACCCGATTGGCGTGAACATGAAGCCACAGCTTTTTAAGCTGTGGATGAGTAAAACAGAAAGCGTGAGCATGCTTAAAAATGATACTATAACTGCTCTTCTAATCAATTTTATTTTAACAGTTGATAAGCGATTAAGGCTGCGATATAAGCCATGGCCGTCATATACGCGAGTTGAATAACCGGCCATTTCCAGCCTTTTGTTTCGCGGTAAACAACGGCGACGGTACTCATGCATTGCATAGCAAAGGCATAAAAAAGCATCAAGGAAATTCCCGCAGCGAAAGTATACACAGGTAAGCCTGTTTTACTGTTAACAGATGCCGCCATTCTTTCCCTGATTGTCGAAGTATCTTCATCTCCCCCATCTACGCTATATATGGTTGCCATTGTGCCCACAAAGGCTTCGCGGGCAGCAAAAGATGTAATTAAGCCAATACCTATTTTCCAATCGTAACCTAACGGGCGGATTACAGGTTCAATCCACTGGCCAAGAAGCCCTACATAGGAGTTTTCTAATTTCTCAGTAGCAATGAGTGTTTCTACGTGTGTTGTATTTTTGGTACTGTCAGCAAGTGCCGATTCGTATTTCTTATCTATATTTTCGAAACGATTTCCCGGGCCAAAAGAAGCCATTACCCAAAGAATAATGGAAATGGCAATAATTACCTTACCAGCTTCGAAAACAAAGGTTTTAGATTTCTCGTACATGGTATAAAGCACATTTTTCCACCGTGGCATGCGATAAACAGGAAGTTCCATAATGAAGTAAGCACGCTCTTTAGTTTTGATAATGAATTTCATTACCCAGGCAACCAGTACCGCTGCAATTATCCCCACAAGATACATTACCATTAAGGCAAGCCCCTGAAGGTTAAACACGCCCAAAATGGTTTTAGAAGGAATAATAAGCGAAATAATTAAAATATAAACTGGTAGCCTTGCAGAACAACTCACCAATGGAGTTACCAAAATAGTAATCATTCGGTCTTTCCAGTTTTCGATGTTTCTTGCTGCCATAATTGATGGTACGGCACAAGCTAAACCACCTATCATCGGTACTACAGACTTACCGTTAAGGCCCACTTTACTCATGATTTTATCCATCATAAAAGTAACCCTGGCCATGTAACCTGTATCTTCGAGTATTGATATAAAGGCAAACAAAATGGCTATCTGCGGTATAAAAACGAATATTCCGCCTAATCCGGCAATTACGCCATCCAAAACCAAATCGGTAAGCATACCGGCAGGAAGGTATTCATGCCCCATCTCTGTTATAAAACCAAAACCGCCTTCAATCCAATCCATAGGATATGAGGACCATGCAAAAATTGCATTAAAGATTACAAAGAGTATGAAGAGAAAGATAGCAAAGCCCCATACTTTATGTGTTAAAACGGCATCAAGTTTATCACTGAAAGTGAATTTCTTTTCTACACCTCTATCGGTAACTACACCAGTTAAAATTGTACCGAGGTGTTTATAACGGGCAATGGTTTCTGCAGCCTGAACTTTTGAAGACTCGAAATGATTTGATACCTCTATCTGCTCAATTTCTTCCTGTTCTTTTTCAGTAAAGAAAGTTAAATGCTCGTGCTGGTGTAAAACCTGCAAGGCATAGTAATCGTTATCCGAGTTAATTTTTGCTTTAATAGCATTTATGGCTTCAGGGGCCAATACGTTAACATCAACATCCTGGAGTTGTGTTGCTACTTTATTGGTATTAGCAATTGCCTGTTTTAGCTTATCAATACCGATATTATTTCGGGCTGATATAGAAACTACCTGAACCCCTAATTTTTCTGCCAATTTATTTAAATCGATATTTATCCCTTGCTTTTCCGAAAGATCAGTCATGTTTAAAGCAAGAATCATTGGAATACCCAAATCTGCTACCTGCGAATACAAAAGCAGATTTCTCTTTAGATTGGTGGCATCGGCAATAAGTACAATTACATCAGGGTGGCTTTTGTTTTCTTTATCGGCCAATACCTGAAAAACGATACTTTCATCATTACTTTTTGGATATAAGCTATAGGTACCCGGTAAATCGATAATTTCAGCCGCTTTACCATTGGCAAGCTTTGTATGGCCTGTTTTCTTATCGACTGTGATACCTGGAAAATTTCCTATTTTTTGGTTTAATCCGGTTAAACGGTTAAACAAAGTAGATTTACCTGTATTGGGATTACCAACTAATGCAACTTTAATATCCAAACTAACTTATTTATTGAATGATAATGACATCGGCCTCACTTTTACGTAAGCAAAGCTGATAACCAGCAACACGAATAGCCATTGGATCTCCAAGCGGAGCAAAGCGTTCAACTTCCACAACTTCGCCTGGCAAACAGCCCATTTCCATTAGTTTTACGGATAAATCTAAATCGGTAAATGCAACGATTGTTCCTTTTTCTCCAACTTTTAGGTGCGAAAGCTTCATGTGCTAAATTTTGGCTGCAAGTTACCCTTTCTTTAGATTTATTCCAAATAAGCAGCAATTATTGCCGTAATTTAACTGATACGATTAGATCTTAATTTCTTCTTCCGCCACCACCGAAACCACCGCCCCTGTTTCCTTGTCCCATGCCTTCACCACGCATATTAATTCTGTTTTTACCTCCCATCCTGTTCAGAGCATAAGTAAATGAAAACATAAAATAACGTTTTAGAACATTATAGCTCACATCCTGAATGGTATTATTATTTGCAGTTCTCGTAATACCCTGGTTTTGGTTCAGTAAATCGTTTACCGCAGCTTTAAAAGTTCCGCGGTTTTTAAAAAACTGTTTACTGATGTAAGAATTAACCAATGTAAAATGTGTATCAAATCCTTCACCCCGACCAGTGTTCTGGTTGTAATCTGCGTCTACCGACCATCTGATTTCACCCGGAAACATGTAACTTACACTGATATTCGGGCTAAAAGTGTAATATCTTGTATTGGAATTTGGCTGAACCGAATAAGTAGAGCGGTTAATAGAACCATTCACACCCGCGGTTAAATCTAGCTTCTCGAGATTTGAAACCAGGCGATAACCGTTCGTTACGGACCAGCTATTTGTTATATTTTTTAATGAGTTGGTAAAGTTGACATCTCTATCGTAGCTTCCATTTACATTAATATGAAAGTTTAACTTATTTTCGGACATGAGTGGTAAACTTAATGATGATGAAACTGAACCGGCATAAGTTCCGTTTACGTTTACTGGAAGCACGGCAAGTTTACCTTGGTTAATCCCGCTTTGTATTAAACTGCTGCTGTTGGCAATTTTGTTTGATGTTTGTGTAAGGTTAAGGTTGATAAACAATGAACGGTTTTTACCTACCGTAAACGTATTGTAGGCAATTCTTAAGTTATTATTAAACTCTGGTTTTAAATCAGGGTTTCCGACCGGAATACTTTGTGTATTCGTATTATTTGGAATTGGTTGCAACTGTTGTATGGTGGGTTGATTTGTACTTCCACGATAGTTAATAACTAATCGTTTACTGTTACTGAAATTATAACGGTACATGGCAGAAGGCGTGTAGTTAAATACATTCTGCTTCAGTATGTAATTTTGTGTCAAATTATTATTCTTACGATCGGTATTTTGAACGGCCATGCCAATATTCCAATTATATTTCTTCCCATTTCCATTAAAACTGAAACCTGCAGTGTTGGTTAAAATAGTATTCTCGTATGAGTTAGTATAAGTTAAATCAAGTAAATCGTATTTCAAAGTTGCTGGATTATAGTTGTAGGTAAACCGATCTGATGTATTGTGGTTATAGCCATTCTGATAGTTAAATTCCAGGCTCAACATCCGTGATAATGGTTCAGTATAAACCAACCGTGTGGTTTGATTGAGTGATTCAGATTGCTGATCGTTATACTGATTGGTAATTTTCTGGGTTGTAACACCTGCGTTTACTGTGTTATCAGTAATATTATTATAATTATCAGCATCGTTATTATTAATGCTCGTATTAAAATTCAACGATAAAGTTCTTCCGCGACGCATGAATTTTCGGCGAAAAAGAATATTATTGTTTATTGATGGTGCTGTGTTATGGTTATTGAGCACTTGTGATCCATTAGTGGTGTAAGTGCTGTAATCCCTTGTGTAGATACTATTATTTAAACTTTCATTATCCGTATAACTTAATGTAGGCTGAACACGCAGCGAAGTTAATGAATCGATTTTGGTATCGACCATAAAGGTTAGCCGATGGTTTAACCTGTTGGAAGTATTGTTCTGGTTATTATTAAAAACTGTTGTGATATCTCCCAATAAGTTTTGAGTAACACTATTTCTGAGGATCAGGTTCTCTGTTTTATTAAAAAAGTAACTGGCATTAATCTGTGTCTGATCCGAATAAGTGTCGGCAAAGTTAAACCCCAGTGCATTCGTATTGGTTATACCGGTACTACGTCCGCCAGCACCGCCATTACCTCCTAAACCACCCCCAAAGTTCTGTTTATTAACATTATTAAACTGTGCAACAACGCTCATTTGCTGATCTTTGTTAAAGCGGTTGACATTGGCATTGATATCATACCTGTCGTCGGAGCCATAACCTATGCTACTGTTACCGAAATAGCCGTTCTTTTTATCTTTTCTTGTGGTGATGTTAATAATTTTAGTTCTCGTTCCATCATCAATTCCAGTAAACTGCGCCTGGTCTGATAGTTCATCAATAATCTGAATTTTATCAATCATATCAGCAGGAAGGTTTTTAGTTGCCAATAGTGGGTCGTTGCCAAAAAATTCTTTACCATCAACCTTAACTTTGGTAATTGTTTCACCCTGGGCTTTTACCGTTCCAGCCTTATCTACTTCTACGCCTGGTAGTTTTTTCAATAAATCTTCAACAACAGCATTTTCTACCGTTTTAAAAGAACTTGCGTTGAATTCAAGGGTGTCTTTTTTCACTACAATTGGGGGTACCTCCGCTTTTATTTCAACCGTTTGTAAATCGATACTACCAGATTCCAGTGCTATATCTCCTAAAGCAATAGCTGTTTGATCACCGGTTATCGTAAAATCTTTAGTTGCATTCTTCAAACCCAAAAAAGCTGCATATAACCTGTAAGAACCAGGCTGAAGGTTTTTAAAAATGAACTTACCATCGGCAAGGGTAGTTGCAGAGCCTACAACACTAGAATCCTTAAGGTTTTTTATCGCGATAGAGGCGTAATCGATCGGTTTTTTATCTTTTGATTGAATTATCCGACCACTAATGGAAGCGGTTTTCTGCTGGGCATAAATAAAGGAAAAAGAAAAGAGTAAAAGGCAGGTAAAAAATATTCTCATTTGGTTAATAATGTAGTCTTGGTAGATAAGACTTAATCGCCGCTGAAAAGTTTGTTTGAAAGGAAGTAACAATTGGAATACAAAAGCTGTAAAAAAGAAAAGGCCTGCTTGAATTACAAGCAGGCCAGTATATTATTTTTCTAAGCCAGATTAAAACCTCATGCGGCCTCCGCCTTGACCACCCATACCTGGCATTTGTACATCGTTACCTATGTTACGGCCACCGATACGGGTTAAAGAATAAGTGAATGAAAACATGTAGTAACGTTTTAATACATTATAATTTAAATCGGTAATGGTATTGGCTGTTGCAGTACGGCTAATGCCCTGGTTCTGGTTTAGCGCATCATTTACCGCAACTTTGAATGTTCCTCTGTTTTTGAAGAATTGACGGCTGATGTAAGAATTAACCAAAGTATAACTGGTGTTGTAAGCAGCACCACGACCAGTATTGCTTAAGTAATCTAAATCTACAGCTATACGGATGTTTAAAGGCAGAACATAAGAAATATCAAAACTTGGATTGAAAGTATAGAAGTTTGTGTTTGAATTAGGTGTTGCAGAATATGTTGCCCTGCTATAAGTTCCACCGATACCTGCTGTAATGTCCCACTTATCTAAATTGGTAACAAATCTATAAGTATTACCTACTGTGAAAACATTTGTTATATTTTCTACTCCGCTGGTAATGTTAGTTCCTCTTGAATAGGTGGTATTTAAATTCGCATTCAGGTTTAATTTATTATTTGGTATGATCGGTTGTCCTAAAACGATATTTGCATTACCGCTATAGTTACCATCAACGTTAATATATTGTGAAGCGATTTTACCATAGTTCACATCGTTTGGATCTGTTACTGCCGACTGACTTGAAGCGAATGCATTAAATGTTTGAGTCAAGTTTAAAAACACTGCGAAGAAACGCATTTTTGCAAAAGCAAAGTTGTTGTAACGAACACTTAAAGTATTGTTAAAAGCAGGTTTCAAATTTGGATTACCAACAATTACAGATTGGGTATTTGTATTATCTGGAATTGGCTGAATCTGATCGATAGTTGGCTGTTGCGTTGTACCTCTGTAGTTTACTATTAACCTTTTACTATTGCTGAAATTGTATCTGAATTGTGCTGATGGCGTTAAGTTCACAAAGTTTTGAGTAAATACAACACCTGTTGAAAGGTTTGTGTTTTCCCTGTGCGTTTGCTGTCCGGCCACACCAATATTCCAGTTGTATTTTTTTTGATTTACGGTATAACTTAAACCCGCAGCATTTGTAAGCGTTTGATTTTCGTAGTGATTTGAATAAGTATTATCAACGATATCAAAATTACCTGTTGCTGTATTAAAGTTTAAAACGTTACGATCAGATGTACTATTGTTTATTCCATTTTGATAGTTTAACTCTAAACTGGTTGTTTTTGATAAAGGTTCAGTGTAAACCACCCTTGTTGTATTGGTAATATTATGGCTGTTTAAATCGTTAAGCTGGTTGGTTAACTTTTGTGTGGTTACACCATTTACCGTGTTATTATCAAGAATATAGTTGATGTTATCTGAATCGCTATCGTTAATAGCCGTATTAATGTTTAATGATAAGGTACGGCCTCTACGCTGAAACTTTTTACGGACCAAAATATTGTTGCTAATTACAGGAGTAGAATTGCTTGTGGTGTAACTTTGGTTACCAACTGTATTTGATGTTCCTGAGGCAATTACGTTATTTCTAACATAATTATTTAAGCTCAATCCATCATTTTCAGTATATGCAATATTTGGTTGAATTTTAATACTTGTGCTCGAATCCAGTTTAGTATCAATCATAAAGTTGAATCTATGATTGGTTTTATCGCTGTTGCTGTTTAAGTAATTATTTACATTTTGCGTTGTATTACCTAAAAGCGTTTGTGTATTACTGGTTTGCTCGTTAAATACTGAAGATTTATTGAAGAAATAACTCCCCTGAATCTGTGTTCCGTCTTTATAAGTATCGCCAAAGTTTAAACCCGCCGCGTTGGTTGTTGTAATCCCACCAGTCGATGAAGAGTTACCTCCTCCGCCGCCACCACGGTTTCCACCACCAAAACCATTCCCCTGTCCATTACCACCACCGAAATTTTGTTTGTTAACGTTATTAAACTGTCCGATAAAACTAAATTGCTGATCGTTATCAAACTTATTTACGTTTAAGCTTGCATCGTACCTGTCGTTTGTTCCATAACCTAATGTACTGTTGCCGAAATAGCCTTTTTTCATACCACTTTTGGTGGTAATGTTTAATATTTTATTTCTTGTACCGTCATCTACACCAGTAAACTGAGCCTGTTCTGAAAGTTCATCAATAACCTGAATCTTATCTACCATGTCGGCAGGAAGGTTTTTAGTAGCCAATAACGGGTCGCTACCGAAGAATTCTTTACCATCTACCTTTACTTTGGTAACGGTTTCTCCACCGGCTTTTATACTACCATCCTTTGCAACTTCCACACCAGGAAGTTTCTTTAAAACATCTTCCACAACTGCATTCTCACGTACCTTAACCGATTTTGCATCGTATTCCAAGGTATCTTTTTTAACTACGACTGTTGGCACCTGTGCAACAACATTTACATCATTCAGGTTTAAACCATCATCGGCCATCGAAATATCACCCACATTAACGGCAGCTTTCGCTACGGTAACATTTTTATTGGTTGTTTTTAAACCTAAAAAAGCTGCAATAATTCTATAATTACCTGCCGGGATGTTTTTGAACGAGAATGTTCCATCAGGATTAGACTGACCAGAAGCTACGATGCTAGAATCTTTCAAGCTTTTAACGGCTACGGTAGCATAATCAACAGGTTTATTATCCTTAGCATTGATTACACGCCCGTTAACTGAGCCTGTATTTTGCGCTTGTGCGAAGTATCCACAAAAAAGAAGAACAAGAAATATTGCTCTTTGAACGTAAATTTTCATCAAAATATAAATATAAGTATTACTAAACTAAGCTATCAGACTATGAGAATGCTGAAAGGTTTGTTAAGAGGTGTTAAAAGTTAGGTAACATTTTAAATACAGCAACAAATGCGAGGTTAAAATGCATTTACATAGGTGTAAAAATGCTATTTATGTGTAGAAGGGTAAGATTGATAGTAAACCTTTGGGCAATTGCAGTTCTTTTTAAAAATACCGCAACCGCTTAAGCTTACAAGTGCTATTAAACCAATTAAACTAATTTTTCTTTTCATTGAAATTTAATTTATGCAATAGAACATAACTAAATACGGCCATAAAGCAGCCAAGCATATCACATCCGAAATCCCACCATTCAGCTGACCGGTAAGTAAATACTTTCCATTGCAATAACTCAATACCACCGCCAATTATTGCGCTGATGAGTATAATTTTAAAAATGGTAAGAGTTCTGAATGCAAAGGTGTGCTGGTATTTTATCTTTCCGTAAAACAACAATACGGATAAGACAAAGAAAAAACCCATGTGGGTCATTTTATCGAAACCTTCGAAGAAAAAGCCTCCGCCTTTTGTTTCGGGCATTCGCATGTTACAAAGCACTAAAATTATGATGGTCCAGAAAACGGCCCACTTCTGATGTTTTAGTGCTTTGAACAATGTGGTCAAAATTAAGCGCCTACTAATGATTGGTAAGCTTCAGCAGATAATAACTCTTCTACTTCTGCTAAATCAGATAAAGAAACTTTTACCATCCAGCCTTGGCCATACGGGTCAGAATTTACTAATTCAGGGTTATCATTCAATTCAGCATTAATTTCTAAAACCGTTCCGGTTACAGGCATGAACAAGTCAGAAACAGTTTTCACCGCTTCAACAGTACCGAAAACTTCTTCTTTTGCTACTTCTGAACCAACACTATTAATGTCTACATAAACAATATCGCCTAATTCGCGTTGTGCGAAATCAGTAATACCGATTATTGCTTCATTGCCTTCTACCTTAACCCATTCGTGGTCTTTAGTATATTTTAATTCTGATGGAAAATTCATTTGTTTTAAATTAGTTTGTGCCAAAGTTAATCAGGATTTTCAAGATTTTAGTTCTTTAAAATCAAAATTTATATGTTAACTGCTTTTGAAGCATAAAAGTTACTTCTAATTCAAAGTAAACCTTAAACTAAAGCCAAAATTACTGAATGATGTATTAAAGGTTTGCGATGTGTAAGGTTTGGTAATATTTGAATCGTAAAAGAGCTTAATGTTAAACTGCTGGTTTAAAACATAATCTACACTTGGCCTTAAGGTAATATTTTTCGAGCCTGAAGAAACTTCTGCTTCGGTTACATCGGCCCGATAAATTACGGTTTTCATATCGCGGATAGCCAGATCGAGTTTAAAATCCATGTTATTATCCATTTTTAGGCTTTTAAATAAACCAAACGGGAACCTGAATTTATTGGTACGATAGCCCAAACCCAATACAACATTATTTTCGGATAACTGTGCCAGCTGACTATTGGATAAACTCAACCCAAGTAAACGTGAGCGGTTCAGTTCAAAATTTGCAGTAAGGTTATTTTTCAACCGGGTATCAACACCAATCAATGGAGAGAAGTATTCCGACACGGTAATCTGGGCGAACTGATACTGCGGTAAGAAGTTATTATTAGCATCCCTGCTGCTTACAAAACCATTATTTTCCTGGTAACGTAATAAAGAGTTGTAACCGTTAATATTATACGCAGAGCGATAACCATGCCTGATATCAACTGACGAAAACCGATCGGCAATAAACGGAATACTGGGTAAGCCGCTGTAGGTTAAACTCCAGTTTGGCAAAGGTATTTTAGGAAAAGAATTCATAGATGAGCTTCCGGCGTCTTTACCCGAATAAGCGGCAAGAAATGCAGAGATAATTACATCCTGACTTTCTTTGCCATATCCATCTGCGAAGCCATTTGTCTGCCCTGAAGAGTTCGGGTTCTGTGCACCTAAACGTTGCGAAATAATAACCCTATTCGCCATAAACCTATTGTACAAAGTAGATATTGTATTCGCATTGCTCTCTTTAAATGCTGTACCGATTGTGATGTAAGAAATACTGTAATCGCCAGTTGTAATTGCACTCAGGTTTTCGAAAGAAGAAACACTCGCCACATACCTGAAATTGGTTGAGAAATTTCGCGTTTGTGCCCGGTTCGCCCTTATCGTTATCCTCAAATCTTTTATCGGCTCGAGTTGCCCGGTTAACTGGAAATCTTCACGAAGTGTATTCACATACATTTGGGTTTGCAAGGTATCGGTTGTTAACCAGCCATTATTCAAAGCCATATCCCTGATGTCTCGCTGGCTACCAAAAACAAAGCCCAAACCCGGTGCACCGCTTACATTATCGATACCGAAATATTTTGTTTTGGGCAAATAGCCTGGCAGGAATGTGCCTTTTGTTTGCACATAATTTATGTTTACATTTTTTAAACTCGTAAGCAGGTTAACGAGGAAATTTTTGGTTTTACCACCTTCCTGATTATTCATTGCATTACGGATAAACCCGAATTTATTATAAAGTGTTACCAGATTTAAAGTTGGATTAACCTGAATGTTTCGGCTATTTTGAATGGTATTACCCAGGTTGATATTTGGATCAATCAGGGTTGCCAAAGGCTCGGTTTGCCAGTTAAAGTTAGTTCCGTATTTAGTTAACAAAGTAATCCAGTTTAAACCCGGAATTTTATTAATCGGTACGGCATAGGTTACGTTTAAATTGTGGTTGTAGTCCGTTGTACGGCCCAAACGCTTAAGATTTTCCCAAACCGTATCGCGTTTCAGACCTTCAATCCGACCGTCAGGTTCGTCGATAATCGAATAATTTGTAGCATTAAAATCAAGTTGTAACGAACGCGTTAAATTCCATGCAATTCCATAGATACGGCTCATACGGAAATTCTTGTTAAAGGTAGTTCCGTAACCACTTTGCAATAACGGAATGGTATTATTTGGATCGTTATTTCGCAAAGTATTTTCCGAATAAAGGCGGTCTACATCAATCCTGAAATTAATTGCACTAGGTAAAATACTGAAGTTAAAATCACGCAGTATGGCCAGCATATTCGACTTAATAATCTTTTCAAATGGCGCATAGCTTTTCTGTTCTTTCGAATAACTATACTGTAATGAGCCCCGGTAAGTATTCTGAATACTGCTTTGATTGATAAAATCGCGGTGATCGTACTGCGTATAAGCATAACTTGCCGAAAAATTTTCGATATCCCAGAGCCTAACCGGTTTACTATTATTGGTACGCTCTTTACGCACATTGGTAAAGTTGATTCCCCGCCTAACGGTATAATCCTGGGCAAAGTTTAAAATCGAATCCTTTTCAGCTTTCGTTGCATTTTCAAGTGCATTTTTCAGTTCAATATCAGGTGTTCTGGGATTATACTGAGGTGTTGCCACCTGCTTAGAATAGCTAACGAACATCGGTATTTTAACACCTGATTTTTGAGGAAGAAATTTACCAAGTTCTACAGCCGATGATACATCTAAAAGTGTATTGTCTGCACGGTTACGTTCACTAACTTTCGAATCGATGGAACCAAAACCAATTGTTGATTTACTTCCTGAAATATTTACATCCGCAAAGTCGGCAAGTTTAAGGTTTAACCTGCCCGTTGCCGCCCAACCGCCACGCTCATCAAACTCTGTTAACCTTAACTCATTAAACCAAACCAATACACTTTTATCAAGACCGTCATCACTTTCAGGATTTGCCTGACTTCTTAACGGATTTTTAACGCCCAGCATGTAAACACGAACCTTACTCATATCAGGTTGCCCTTTAACAATAATGGTTCTTACGCCATCAGAATAAGTAAAAGGAACGTTTGTTGGCCATGGTTGTCCGTTTGCCTGTTTGGCAGTATTTCTGGCAAGCTTTGCATTCTGGAATAAGGTTAAATCGATATCCATCTGGTTAGCAGCTGGCCATATCGCGTCAGGATCGCTTGTTCCGGGCGTTGTAATTTTCAAAGGGAGAACGTATTCATAGTAGTTATCCTGATTATCAGTTCCGATCCGTAAAAAGGCTGCTACATCACCATCGTTTAGCAGCTGATTGTTTACCGCCTCAGCATGGATAAACATTTCGAGGTGTTTATATGAACGAAAATCGCTGTAAGCTGTTTTAAATGCCGCCCTGCCATAGCCATCGCGTAAAGTTTTAACCGTTACCGAAAGCGATTGTTCATTCAAACGCGTATCGCCTCTATAGTTGCTATAATCTCTTTCCCTAACAATACCCGGTGGCGTTACATAAGGAATTGGTGAGCGTTTACCGTTTTCCTCGATATTTACAGTCGAAACTTCAACCGTAGAATTATCTGGTGTTAACACCGTTGAGGCCGGGTCAACAATTACCTGTTCTGCTGTATTCGAAGCATTAAATTCTCTCCATTCACCTCTTATTAGCTGAAGTTTTGCAAAACGCATAACAGCGGTATCTGCAAAGTTCGTCATGAACATTCTAAAGAAACGGATGGATTTAAAATCCTGAATCCCCCCAACACGTTGCTGGTATTCACCAATCGGAATACGAACCTGGTACCAGGAAACGGCTTGAGTATTTCCATTTGCCAGTTTAACCTGCGAGGTTACTTTATCAGTAATAAAGTTTTGGCCAACCACTAAATCAGCCGGACGCATCGAGAATTTATATTGAAAATATTCATCGCTTTGCGTCATGTTGTTATCGCGGTTAATATCTTCCCCATCGGGTAGCGAGGTTGAAGCAGAGTTTTCAATGCCCAATTCTTCCTGCGATTGTTGTGCTGTTTTTGAGTTTCCTTCCGGCCCGTTATATTTTTCGTAACGTTTTAAAATACCAGCATTAATCTGGTCGAGCGCCGGGCCTCTGAAATAAGTATAATCATCCGAAGATGGATCGGCATCAATTTGTGCGGCAGCGGCCGGACTTAACTGACCCTTAATTACATTAATTGCAGCAGCGAACTTTGCCCGCTCATTTTCATTTGATAAACCATCTAAACCAACGTCCTGCGCTTTACGTGCATCCGGGCTATTGTCAAAAGCCTGTACAACCGGCTGCAATTTCGGAACACGCCCCCAGTTTGTTTCATCGTATTTTGTCGGATCATCTGTTGCCGGAAGACCATTCTCTAATGACTTACGCCCGTCTTTCAAAATATCTTCAGATATATTTCCTAGATTGAAATATAAATCCCCACCCGTTGAATTTGGCTTATAAATAAACGGGTCCATCACCCAAAACTCTATAAAACCAATATTTAATGCTTCAAAATCGTTTGTTTCGATTTTGCGCTGGAAACCAGCCCAGTTATTACGTGGATTTAACAGTGCACCATCACGGTTGAAACCCGTTGTTCTGAAATTGTACGGACCACGAACTGTTGGGTAATAAGCAACGTCGAGTGTTGTAATGTTCAGCGCCTGTCCGGTTGCAGTTTGCTTAAACGGAAAAACCTCCTGCTCGATTACTTCACGAACATAGTGATTAGAAAGCTCGTTTCGGTTATTACGGATGTTTGCTGGCGTTGTAGATGCCGCAGAATTATAAAAAGTGGGATCGATATTATAGAATGCAACCCTCGCCCTGTTATAACCATAAGCTAAATCATTAACCAGTTGCGATTCGCTGAATAATTGCGGTGTACCTGATAACTGCCATGAAATAGCACTTTTTAAATCAATCACTGATCTCGAAGCTTCAAAATCATCCAGGTAACTTACACCATTCTTGCTACCTGCAAAGTTAAGTGCATTCGGATGTCCTGGAATTAACTGGGCGAACTCGCCATAAAAAGTAACACTAGAGGGTACCTTGGTAGAAATCAATGGAATTTTATCGACAAGCTTCGTTAAAAACCTCGATGATGAACTGTAGTTAATATCTGCTCCCCAAATGGTGTTTGATATCGGCTCTTCGCCGATATTTACTTTTTGGGTAAGTGGTTTCTCAGTCAGATTCATAATTGTTCCACCAAGGTTCAGCTTGTTATTAACCTTGTAATCTAACCGGGTTCCAAATAACGATCGTTGTTGTAAACCAAAAAGCTCATTATTTTCAGTTGTAATTCTAATCGGTTGCCCAGAAATTAAAAGGGCCTGATTAATAATGCTTACCCGCCCACCCTGATAATCGACCGTAAAGTCTACGCCTTCTGTTAAAGGCATAGTTCCGGCAAAAACTTTTACTGATCCTTCTGGAACATTAATGGCATTTAAACTAAACTCTGACGAAACATCTGACTGATAGTTACCTTTGATAATATACCTGTTCTTATTTTGGAAGAGTTGTTTAGCGATATTTTGCGTGGAATCGTATAAAGCCGTAAAAGTATATTTATCAATTAAGGCCTGCTCTGACGGTAGAAATTTCGCGGCCAAATCCTTACCAAAAGGTTCGATAATCGGGAAAATAATACGGCCGTTAGCCGGATCTATAGTAATATAACCTGTATTTGTATTCGAGATTAAGGAAGACAATCCTGAGGCCGAAAGATTTGAACCAAAAGTACCCGAATTGTTAGCCGAATAAGCATTTGTAGCTGATCCAAAAGCATTATTTGCAGGCACAAAGTCGAAAACGCCATCCGATTTTCTTTCATTTTGTTGGTTCAGCCGGTCAAATTCGATGAGGTTTATCCATTGTTTATTTGCTGTGTTCTGCCCTTCCGTCATCAGCGGATTTTCGACGCCTGTTTCATTATCAATGCGGTAAACATCAAGCCTAAAATTCTGACTACTGATTTGATAACCACCTATTGAATAGATGTTTTTCATCATCAAATCCCATGTTGGCAGATTAATTTTAGTCGTTTCGTTCTTCAGTAATTTAGCATACAATACTTTCGGATTGGCTGCATCAAAAGTTACATCGGTTGAAAATTCACCCACCTGGTATTCAACACCATTATAAGTGTAACGGTAAGCCACAGCTAACACTTCATCAGAATTTAGCGCATTATTTAGTGAAATATACCCCAATTGCGGCTGGAAAGTAAACTCTCTGTCGGTAAGTTTTCGGGCGTAGGTAAGTTTTGCAAAGTTATCTGTTGCCCCGTTTGCCGCAAAGTAAGAAATTACATCATTTGAATTGGTTAACCTCGCTCCCGGAGGCAGGTTTTGCAACAAGTTATTCGATTGCTGTGTAAAACCAGTTGCAGTTGTTCCGGCAGGTAAGGCAGAACCACCTCCGGTAATCTGAGCAGTATTATAGGGTACATTTTCTCCTAAATCGAGAAAGCCCAATACATCACGAGAATCAACTGTACTACCTGATTTATTGGTGATCCAGACTTCAACTTTTGTAATTTGGATTGGGGAAGTAATAACCGGCGCATTTGCAAGGTTTTTGTTATAATTATTTCTGAAATACTGAGATAAAAAGTAGTGGCGGTTTGCTTCATAATTATCGGCACTTAAACGGAATTCGTTTGATTGGGCGCCATTCGTAATTTTTATTTCCCGCGATTGAGATTTTTGCTGTGTGTAAACACTCGTTACATTCAGTTTCCCAAACTGCAACTGTGTTTTCAAACCAAAAAGTGCCTGAGTTCCGGTAATTAAGCTTGTATTTAGTGGCAAACTCACATTACCAGCTTCAATTTTTTTAATGATATCATCTGGTCCACCAGTGTAGTCTAGCTTAATCTGATTTTCAAAATCGAACTGTGCTTCGGTGTTATAATTACTCTTGATTTTTAACTTCGTACCAATGTTACCAATCAGATCCATTTGAATTCGTTGATTGAAATCGAAATTAGTCTGAACACGCTGCCTTTCGTTAAAAAGTGGGTTTTCATTTTTATTCACTCTGCCTAAAAACGTAAGCTCTGCTTCTCCTCTGGGTTGAATATCAATGGTTGTACCACCAAATAATTTTTCGAACGCTTTACTGTTTACCTGAATTTTAGGAATGATACCGGTACTGCGATAATCGCTAACCTCAGCATTTGAAATGCTTCTCCAGTTACCTCTTTTTATTTCACTGTTTACCAATCGCTGGTATTCATCAATGGTCAGGTACTGTGTATTGGTAACGTACTTTTCACCAACAATATCTTTAACAATGTAGCGTTTGTTTTTTGCATCATACTCAACCGTTCTTTTTATGCCATTTGGCAGCGGGTAAAAAGGGTTGGTGGTTGGGCTTAATCCAAGCAATTGCTTCTCGCGTAAGCTGAAGTTATTTTTTAACAAAGAAGTATCCGCTTTGCCCGTAACAACCTGAGCGGAGGCGTTTTTAACGGCAAATAGAATTAAGATGAGAATTAAATAGGTAGATATTCTCTTCAAAGGCGGTTAGATCTATAAGTTTTTCAACGCTTGTTTAATTAGCTGCTCTACCGATAGCGTTCTTTCTGTTACTTTTAAAATCTGATCGATAGTTTTTTCGGCTGTTTGTTTGGCGAAACCGAGCATTACTAATGCTGATAACGCTTCATCTTTAACGGTATTGTGTTGAGGCATAGAAATTAATGAATCTACACCTTCCTTTTTTAATTTATCCTGTAACTCCAAAACTAAACGCTGAGCTGTTTTTGCACCCAATCCTTTAATTCGCTGAATGAGTGGGTAATCAGCCTTAACAATTGCTGCTTGTATTTCTGTTGGTGTGATAGACGATAAAATCATTCTACCAGTATTCGGACCTATACCTGAAACCGAAATTAGATGTAAAAACAACCTGCGCTCACCTTCGTCGGCAAAACCATATAAGGTATGGGCATCTTCTTTTACATGTAGCCAGGTATATAATTTGCATCGTTCGGCATCAGCTAGGTTACTGTAAGTATTAAGTGAAATATTAATATGATAGCCTATACCTCCGGCTTCGACCACCACATAAGCAGGGTTTTTGAAAGTTAATTTACCATCGATATAGGCGTACATCAGATTTATGTTTTTAGATTTATGTTTTTAGATTTATGTTTTTAGATTTTAGCCTAAAAATAAGTTTATTTTTTTACTGCAGTTTTCCCAAACAAACCTTTACGTTTAGTGCCGGCCAATTCTTCTTTAGCCTGAACATCTACAACGGCAATCGTTACCATGTTTACAATTTCGCGAACAGAGCTTCCCAGCTGTACAATGTGTACTGGTTTGTTTAAGCCCAATAAAATTGGCCCAACAGCTTCAGCACCACCTAATTCCTGCAGCAGCTTGTAAGCAATGTTACCCGATTCCAAGTTAGGAAAAATTAAGGTATTTGCGGGTGCATTTACCAAAGTACTGAATGGAAAATTATCTTTCAACAGCTCGTTATTAATGGCAAAGTTACCCTGCATTTCACCATCTACCACTATTTCAGGGTGTTGCTTATGCAAAATACTTACGGCTTTCCTAACTTTTTCTGGCACTACACCATCATTCGAACCAAAATTTGAATAAGATAAAAGTGCTACACGAGGTTTAATGTTAAATTGCTTTACTGACTTCTCAACAAGCAAAGTAATATCAACCAGTTCTTCTGCCGAAGGATCGACATTTACCGTTGTATCGCCAAAAAACACCGGACCTTTTTTGGTCATCATCATGTACATACCTGCTACACGCTTAACCATCGGATCTGCGCCAATAACATGTAAAGCCGGTTTTACTGTAGAACCATAATCTTTAGTTAAACCCGAAATCATTGCATCGGCTTCGCCAAACTCAACCATCGAAGCACCAAAGTAGTTACGATCTCTTAATAATTTTATCGCATCTCTTTCAGAAATCCCTTTACGCTGACGTTTTTGATACAAGGCATTTGCATATTTTTTAGTCTTTTCAGGTTCCTGCATCTGGTCGATGATTTGAACACCTTCCAACTCTAAGGCATGCCCATCAATGATGGCCTGAATCTTTTCTTTATTCCCTAAAAGGATAGGAATAGCAATCTGCTCATCTTTAACAATCTGTGCTGCTTTTAAAATCTTATAGTTATCTGCCTCAGCAAAGACAACGCGTTTAGGCGCCGACTTAGCCTTATTGGTGATGGCACGCATAATTGCATCATCAAGCCCAAGGCGCTTTCTTAATTCCTCGCTGTAGGCATCCCAATCTGTTATCGCCTTGCGGGCTACGCCACTTTCGATGGCAGCTTTCGCTACAGCGATGGAAACCTCAGTAATTAACCTGAAATCAACAGGTTTTGGAATAATATAATCTTTACCAAACTTTAAGTTACGGGCATTATACGCTAAGTTAACAGCTTCAGGAACAGATTTTTTAGCGAGTTCTGCTATAGCTCTTACCGCAGCAATTTTCATGGCTTCGTTAATGGTTGTTGCACGAACATCCAAAGCACCGCGGAAAATATAAGGGAAACCTAAAACATTATTAACCTGGTTAGGATAATCAGAACGGCCTGTTGCCATAATTAGATCCTTACGGGTTTTTATTGCTAAATCGTAGGCTATTTCAGGATTTGGATTTGCCATAGCAAACACAATCGGGTTTTTAGCCATGCCCATTAACATTTCCGGCTGAATCACATTTCCGGCAGATAAACCAATGAAAACATCAGCACCTTTCATCGCTTCGCCAATGGTTTTTATATCTGTACGGAAGGTTGCAAAACTCATCCGCATCTCATCCAGGTCGGTACGATTATTATCGATAAGCCCGTTAATATCGAACATTACCAGATTCTCCCGCTTTACACCCAACGACAGGTACATCTTAGAGCATGATACCGCTGCTGCGCCTGCACCGCTAACCACAACCTTAATTTTATCTATTTTCTTTTTCTGGATTTCGCAGGCATTGAGTAATGCTGCGCCTGAAATAATTGCTGTTCCATGTTGGTCATCGTGCATTACAGGAATATTCATTTCCTCTTTTAAACGACGTTCGATTTCGAAGCACTCAGGTGCTTTAATGTCTTCAAGGTTAACACCGCCAAAGGTAGGCTCGAGGGCTTTAACGATTTTCACAAAATCATCTACATTTTTGGTATCTAATTCCAAATCGAAAACATCGATATCTGCAAATATTTTGAAAAGCAGGCCTTTACCCTCCATTACGGGCTTACCCGCTTCCGGGCCAATATCACCCAGCCCTAAAACGGCAGTTCCGTTACTGATTACAGCAACAAGGTTTCCTTTTGCTGTGTATTTGTAAACATCGTCTGTGTTTTCAGCTATTTTTAAACAAGGTTCAGCAACTCCTGGCGAATAAGCCAGCGTTAAATCGCGTTGTGAAGTTGTTGGTTTTGTTGGTACTACCTGTATCTTTCCCGGCCGCCCTTGCGAGTGGTAATCAAGCGCATCTTGCTTTCTGTTTATATTGCTCATTAATTGTAACTAACTAGTGACCGTGCAAAGGTACAATTCTTTTTATGAGGGCTAAAATAAATCAGGAAGCAAATCGCAAAATGAATAAACTGGGAATGGTGTGCTAACCCTTACTGATTTTCAAAATCATACCGGGTTGCAAACCAGCTCTGGCTAATTTGTTATCGCGTTTAATATTCTGAACGGTAGCACCATCAAATTTTTCAGCAATTTCTGAAAGTGTATCGCCACGTTTTACGGTATAACTTAAGAATGAAGCCGGTGCTTTTAATATCGTCCGCTTGCTGGTATAGATTTTTAGTTTTTGTCCAGGCACGATGGTTTTACTTTTCAGGTTATTCCAAACTTTTAAATCCTGAACTTCGACACCATACTTATCTGCAACTATCGTTAAATTTTGCCCGGAAGCAACCTTATGATAAACCACACCTGTTGATGCAATGGCTACCTGCTTCTTTTTTCTCAGCTCTCGAACATCATCAGTACTTGCCTGGATCACTTCCATCTTATTATCAAGTTCCTCATTATTGAGTACATCATAAATACCAGCCAGGTCTGCGCCCTTAATTTTTGGCAATACCAGCCGTTTAGGCAAATCAGCAGTTCCGTTAACTATTCTTTTTTTGTATGATGGGTTTAAAGCAAAAAGGGATTCATCTTCTATATTTAAAACTTTTGCAAGTGCAGATAAGGATACAAAGTGATTAACCTGCATGGTATCGGTTTTTAGAAACATATTGCAGGCCTGTTCCGAAATCTGATGTTTACTGGCATAATTCATTACATAAACAGCAGCAATAAAAGCCGGCACATAATTTCTAGTTTCCTTTGGCAAATATTGTCTGATCACCCAGAAGTCTCTCGAATCAGCTTTATCCATCGCCCTGGTTACATTACCTTTACCACAGTTATATGCAGCAATAGCCAATAACCAATCGCCCAGTTCTTCAAACGCATCTCGAAAGTAAGCCGCCGCAGCATAACTAGCCTGTACCGGGTCCTTACGTTCATCAACAAAATTATCCATCTTTAAACCGTAGGCTTTTCCGGTTCCGAACATGAATTGCCAGATACCTGTTGCACCAACTCTTGAAACCGCATGCGGATTCATCTGGGATTCCACTATGGTTAAATATTTTATCTCCTGGGGGATATTATAATCCTTTAAGGCTTTTTCGAAAATCGGGAAATAGTAGTTGGATAGCCCAAGCATTTTGCCAAACATATCCTTTCGCTTTGCATAAATATCGATGTATTGCTGTACATATTCGTTATGAGGCAAAGGCACCGATTTAGCAATAGAATCTAAACGGAGTTTATAAATGTAATTTTGGCTGAGTAGTAATTGATTTTCGTTAGCAAGCGGTACAGTTACCGTATCGTTATTTACGAAAATATTGTTCGATTTTTTGTAGAGGCTGTCAACTTTTAGAATTTGCTGCGCAAAGGAAGTAGAGATAAATCCGGTTAAAGCACAAATAGTTGTAAAAAGTAATTTTTTAATCATGGGCTATTTGGTTTAATTATTAGCATTAGTCCTTTTACTCGACCTGATTTGGATAGCTACAAACCATAATTTCAAATCCTATTTGCGGGTGTCTTTTGATAACGCAATGCTTTAAAAGATTGAAATAACGAGTTATGATAAAAAAGCCTGAGAAAAAGAGAGCAGCTGTTTTTCTTCAAAATGTTTGGCTATAAATTGAATACTTAACGGCAAACCGGCCTTATTATTGCCCAATGGCAGTGCTATGGCAGGATTACCACTTAACGATGGTAAAACAGTAAAAATATCGGCCATATACATTACTAAAGGATCTTGCATGTTATCTCCTATTTTAAAGGGTGGTGTTGGTGCCACAGGCGATAATATTAAGTCGTAATCCTGAAATAAAACATCAAGCTTTTCCCTGATCAGACGACGCACCTGTTGCGCTTTCTGATAATAAGCATCATAATAACCGGCACTTAATACGAAAGTACCTAAAAGGATTCTTCGTTTAACCTCTTCTCCAAAGCCTTCGGAACGTGATAACTTATAAAGTTCAGTTAAGGATTTAGCGTCGGTATTGCGATGGCCGTAATGCACACCATCGTAACGGGAGAGGTTTGACGATGCTTCTGCAGTTGTTAAAATATAATAAGCGGGAACGAGGTAATCGAGCAAATCAAAAGAAACATATTCAACTGTATGCCCTTGACTTTTTAAACCCGCTATCGATTGCAATATCGCCGATTTAATTTCCGGATCAAGAGCCTCGCTCTCGATAGTTTCTTTTAAAACCGCTATTTTTTTTGGTGATTTTTTGTTCAAATAAACCGAATAATCAGGAACCTCCAGCGGAGAAACGGTCGAATCATTATCATCAGCACCAGCTAAAACTGCCAAAAGTAATGCGGCATCTTCTACTGAAGAGGTAATCGGACCAACCTGATCGAATGATGATGCGTAAGCAATTACACCATATCTTGATATACGGCCATAAGTAGGTTTCAAACCAATTTGACCGCAAAAAGCTGCTGGTTGACGAACTGAGCCACCAGTATCTGTTCCTAATGAAGCTAAACACATATCTGCCTGAACGGCTACCGCCGAACCGCCTGATGAGCCACCTGGAACAAGCTCAGGATTTACAGCATTTTTTACAGCTCCGAAATAAGAAGTTTCGTTAGAGCCACCCATTGCAAATTCATCACAGTTTAAGCGGCCGATAATTACGGCATCTTCCTGCAATAAACGTTGCACAACGGTAGATGAATAAGGCGACACAAAACCATCGAGCATTTTTGAAGATGCTGTTACTACGTGGTCTTTGTAACAGATATTATCTTTAATACCGATTACCATTCCTGCAAGTTTACCCGCAGTTCCTTTTTCTATCTTTTGTTGTACCGCATTTGCCTGAACTTCTGCCGAATAAAAAAACACCTCGTTGAATGCATTGAGGTGTTCATTTTCTTTAATTTGCTTAAAATAATAAGCTAATAATTCGGGTAAAGTTAATTGCTTTTGCGAAATGAGCGCTTGTATCTCTTTAAGAGAGCTGTATTTCTTCAAAACTAAAAAAATTGATATTAAACAGTTTTATCGCGGTTCGAAGGATCTACCTGATCGCCATCAATACCATCTTTACCATCTTTAAATTCTTTTACACCTTTACCTAAACCACGCATAAGTTCAGGAATTTTTTTACCACCGAATAATAACAATACCACTACTGCAATAATGATAATTTCTGGTGTGCCAAGCATTGCTGCTATTGTTGTATTTAACATGATATTTTTATTTAAACTTTTTGACTGTCAGTTACTATTTTCTCATCAATAGGGGTACTTTCTGAAGGATAAGGAACATTTGACCCTTCTTCAGCAGGATGATGGCGCTCATTATTGTTATTCGCAACAGTTTGCTCAGCATCCTCTTTATCTAAATCCATAGCGTTTATATTTCTATGAATTTCTCTTTTAACACCCTCAGAGGCATCCTTAAACTCTCTGATTCCTTTTCCTAATCCTCTTGCTAATTCAGGTAATTTTTTACCTCCAAATAACAAAAGTACAACCACTAATATGAGTACAATCTCTGATCCACCCATATTTAAAAACTCCAATAACGTGCCTTGATACATCACTAATCTATTTTATACAAATATAAACATTTAATTGCCTAAAGTTTATTTACTAATCCATGCTTCAGGATTTAAAGGCGTTGAAACCCTTCTGATCTGGAAGTTAAGCAGCGGAACACCTTCGGTATTTGCCACCGTTCCAATCGCATCTTTAGTATCTACTTTAGTACCCACACTTACATTTACCGATTTCAAATTCTGGTAAACTGTAAAGTATTCGCCATGGCTAATTAAAACCAGGTTCTTACCTAAATAATTCTGAACCAGTTTAACAGTTCCGCTAAATACTGCTCTAACCGTTGCACCTTCTGATGTTGTAATATCAACCCCATCATTGGTATAAGTTGCCTGGTCTACCTTATGCATACCAAATCTTTCTGTAATCTGGCCGGTTGCAACAGGCCAAGGTAAACGGCCACGGTTATTTTCAAATCCTTCAGATAGTTTTGCTGCTTCTGGAGTTGCTGTTAATAATTCGCCCGTACTTTTTGCCTTTGCAACAGGTGCTGTAGTTGTTGGCACCGGTTTATTTTCCGCCTTCGCTTTTGCAGCAGCAGCTAACCTGGCTTCTTCAGCGGCTTTTTTCCTTGCAGCTTCCCTTCTTGCCTCCTCTTCAATTGCACGTTGAATAGCTGCCCTGATCATTCGATCGTACTGTGCCCTTTGTCTCTGCTTTGAAGCGATGTCCTGTTTAAAAGTCCGTTCCTGTTTGCTTAGGTTATTTAAAACCGCAGATTGCTGGTTTTTATCTTTACCAAGACGCTCTCTTTCTCGCTCCTGCTCCTTCAATAAATCACTTTTTTCTCTCAAAGTTTTATCCAGAACTTTGATTTTACCATTTAAATCCTGCTGCGTACTCTCGATGTAACCAGCCTGTTTTTTACGGTATTGACTAAATTGCTGTAAATACTTTATCCTTTTATAAGCCTGATTAAAGTCTTTCGCAGCAAAAATAAACATCATTTTATCGTATGAGTTTCTGTTTCGCTGGGCAAAACGAATCATTCCGGCATATTCTTTTTTAAGGTCGCCTAACTGACCCTGCAACGTATGTACGGTATTTGTATTCTGAGAGATTTGGTTATCAAGATTTTTTATTTCGGAATTTATGGTTCCGATTTTTTCCTGACGTAAGCGGATTTGTGCATTTATAGCATTAATCTGTTGTAAAGTAAGTTTTTTACCACTTGCCGCTTTGTTCAGGCTTTTTTGAAGTTGCTCAATATCGCGTTCGATTGCCTCTTTTTTTCTTCTAAGTTCATTAGCCGTTTGAGCCGAAACCGACAAGGCAAACACACTAAAAAACAGAATAAATACAAGTTTGTGTAGCTTCATTAAGCCAAAAGTATAAAAATTTTGCAGTAAAATATATTAAAATTGATATACCAAAGGCACAAAAGGCTGTTGAGGAGGCTTCTTCACCGAAACTTCACGAAGAACATTGAATCTACTTATCTACAAGGGTATATCGCTTCGGTACTGTAAACGGAAAATCGACAGGAACATTGCCATCAATTTTAACATATTGTAAATCGATGTTAATTTTCTTAGCACCAGAAAGTGTATTTACTTTTAAAGCGCCGGGAAATAAAAATTCGTTTAGTTTCTGGTAATCTGTATAAGTTACCTTTAATGCCTGTCCGCTCTTCGCATCGTTAAGGTTAGTTTCCGAAACTTTGAAAAGCGTATTGAAAAACAATTTATAATCGAGGTTTTCTTTTGAGCCTGAAACAACCCAGGCACCATTTTCCTGTTTCACATCAGATTTATCTGTCAGAAATTCGCCCATGGCATTCCCTGTCAAAACTGCCTGAAGGGTACTAAAATTAACCTGTTTATTGGTAAAATTGTAAATATAGCTGAAAGGTTTTTTAAGGTATTCGCTCTTAAGCTTATTCTGGATTTTTATGCTGTCAGGCGTAATCAAAGCTCTTGCTACTTCTGCAAGTCCCCCCAAGGCAGTAATACTCACCCAAATGGTTTCCTTATCCTTCATGCGGAAATTCATGGTAACATCATTGGCATCACCATTAATGTCGAGCGTAGCTTTTGCTTTTAAAGAAAGAGTATTAAATTTTAGTTGTTTGCTGTTTAATAGCGTTAAAGCCTCTGCTTTGGTATTATCAACTTTAGTTTCGGGCTTTGCCGGAGGGGCGACAACAATTTCTTTTTTAGGCTTACAAGCTGTTACAAAGATTACTGCTGCTAAAATAAACAGGCTATTTAAAATATTTTTTTTCATTTATCTTCTTATTTAATACTTCCGAGCCGTTTCCAGCTTCTTTTGCTTTTTGCCATTGAATTAAGGCAGCATCTTTATCGCCTTTCATGTAAAGAATATCGCCATAACGCTCCAGATAAACACCATTCTTATTGGTATTGTTTTGCAGTGCTTTTTCGATCCAGGTTTTTGCCAGATCGTATTTTTGTTGCTTAAATAATATAAACGCATAGGTATCTGTTACCGACGAATTTTCAGGCATTGCATTGGCTGCTGTTTCGGCAAATTTTGCAGCTTTAGCTAAATCATCATTCTTTAACGCCAGATAATAGGCATAATTGTTCATGATGAGATAATTATCAGGCTCAATGGCTATTGCCTTTTCGAATGCGGTTTTTGCCAGCGAGAAATTATTCTGATTAATGTAAATGTCACCTTGTAACGCGTAAACCTGCGCTTGTAAACTCTTGTTATCTACATCAAGTTGAAGGGCATTTTTTAAATTACTTTGGGCGATATCATACTTACCTGTTTTATATAAGGCATAAGCCATGTAATAATAAAGGCTTGCCTGATTAGGATAAATAGTCAACGCTTCATCGCCAACTTTTACTGCATCATCATAATGCCCAAGTAAAGTCTGGATATTTATTACCTGTTCCCAAATGGCATAAACCTGCTCGTTTAGTTTTAATGCTGCCTGGTATTGGGTTAAAGCCTCTTTTAATTTATTTTGCTGATATAAAACATCGCCATAAAGTGCGAGCGTTTTCGCATCATTGGGATTTTTCTCGGCAAGCAGTTTACTTAAGTCGCTTACATTTTTAGCAACAACCGGCTGGTTCATTTTCGGAAATAACGCAGCAACTATTTTCACTTTTTCGGTTAATGGCATTTCTGAGCTCTCGAAAGCCAGTTTCAATGCTGCAAAGGCGGCATCATCATTTTTCTGTTTGCGATAAATATCTGCCAAACCTAAATTAACTTCGAAATTATTGGGTTCCAGCGTTTGTGCTTTAAGCAATACTTTCAGCGCTTCTGCATCATTGTTTTTTTGCAAAAGAAGGCCCACAGCGTAAAGGTAATTTTTCACATCAGCCTGATTCCCTTCAAGCAGTTTAACAATATCACTATCGCTCGCCGCACCATTTTGTTGAAAACGCCTCTTGGCATTGGTTAACTCCCTTGATTCACCAAACTTCTGCTCAATAACCTCATAGGTCTTTTTTGCCTCGTCAGGTTGGTTTGAAAGAAACTGTGCATTCGCCTTATCGAAATAATAAGCATCGTTATCAGGGTCGATTTTGATTAACTGATCAAAAACACCTATTAACTCGGGCATTTTGTTGGTTCTTTTATAAACCTCAGCCTGCAACCGGAGGTACCATTTATTATCCGGACTTAACTGAATGGCTTTCTTAATGTTTAACTCAGCTTCGCTAAGTTTATCTAAGCGAAGATTTGCATTTGCCAGTTCAAAATAAGCTGCATGATTAGTAGGGTCGATACTTACAACTTTGGTAAAACTCGTAGAAGCCACAACATAATTATCAGACATTTTTTCTTTCAAACCGGCAAAAAACAATTGCTTCACCATGTTGCTATCACGATTTGTTGCAGCTACAGGATTTACCTGTGCTTTAGCATTAAGGCTTATCGCAATCACAGAAAGAAAAACATACCTGCTAATCATAAATTAAATTTTGGATGATTTAATCAAATTATCGTTTTAAAATCTTCATCAAATCTTTCTTTTCAAAATAGGCGATACCTGCGATAAAGGCAAAAAGTAATGCATTACCGATATAGATATTTCTGTTAAAGATAAAGAATGAAGCGAATACAATGACTGTTGAAACAACAATGTAAGCCAGAATTTTTTTAAGGTTATAAGGAATCGGGTAATATTTCTGACCAAGTATGTACGAAATAATTGTCATTTTTGCATAAGCTGCCATTGACACCCACGCCGAGCCCATATAACTAAACCTCGGTATCAAAACAATGTTTAATACAATTGTTATTATTGCCCCTATAACCGAAATGTACAAGCCGTATCGGGTTTGATCTGAAAGTCGATACCATATAGAAAGGTTCATGTATATTCCTAAGAAAACATACCCGAGCAAGAGATAGGGAACAGCTGGTAATCCAACCCAATATTCTTCCTTGCGAATAAAAAATTTCAGAATTTCAATATTTGCTATTAGCGCAACAAAAAGGACGGCTAGTGCTATTACGAAATACTGTAATATAGTGGCATATGTTTGTTTAGCGTTTTCGTTCTTCGCATGGCTAAAAAAAAAGGGTTCTGCACCAAGACGAAATGCAGTAATAAAAATACTTAGAAAAATTGCAATTTTGCAAACAGCTCCATATATACCAACCTCGTCATTAGCAATGTTTGCGGGCAACAAATCCTTTAAAACAATCTTGTCTAAATTTTCATTTACGATAAACGACAAGTTGGCAACAAGAATAGGCCAACTGTAAGAAAACATATTAATGAATAAAGCTCTATCGAATTTCAATTTAAGTTTAAGAAATTCTGGAATTAAGGCAATTAATGTAGCCAAACTTGCAATAAGGTTAGCTACAAAAACATAACCTATCCATTGATACCTATACCAAGACTGTAGCCAGGAAGTACCAACCCAATTGTGTTTTATTATAGCTGGTACAACAAAAATGAAGATTAGATTGAATCCAACAAAACATCCAATATTCAGAAATTTCACTAGACTATATTTAAATGGCCTTCCATCAGCACGTAGTCTGGCAAATGGAATTACACAAATGGCATCGACATATAAAATCCATAGGAAAAAACTAACATATTGCTTATAGTCAGGAACTTCAGAAGCCTTAGCGGCTAAATATGATGCTAGTTGATTGGAAAAGATTAAGCCCGTAATCAGGAATAATGTTGAAATAAAGGCAATACATAAAAAAGAATTATTATAAACCTCCTGTTTCTTATCCTCAAATTTATTTAGATACCTGAAATAAGTACTTTCCATACCAAAAGCCAGAATCGCATTAATTAGCGAGGCATTGGCATACATATTAGTAAAAATACCATAAACACCTTTTTTATAGACAGAAGTATAAATTGGTGTTAGAATAAAATTGAACAATCTTGAGAAAACGGTACTGATACCATAAACCATTGTTTGCCCAAGAAATTTTTTATATACCGACAATTTGATTTTTATTTTTTGATTTAGTTTGAGCTAATGTATGCATCTCTCAATACTGAAACCGAATTAATTATTTTTTAAGTATTGCTTGGATGTAATTTACCAGAGCAAATTCTTTTTAACCACCTCGAAATTACGAAAGTTCTTAGGTTCGCCCTCATTTACCTCAACATGTTCCACTACCGATTTCTCCGGACCTTCTTTACACCAGTCGATAAAGGCATCAAGGATAAATGCTTCTGCCTCAGCTTCGATATATACCGAACCATCTTTTTCATTCTTTACAAAGCCTTTAATACCCATTTGGTCGGCAACAGCTTTTGTGCTGGCCCTAAAAAATACGCCTTGTACTTTACCTGTTACTTTTATATCGAGATGTTTCATCCAAGTTAAATATTGATGTATAAGAGCACAAAGTTAGCAAACGCTGGTTCATTCGGTTGTTTCTTCAAGCAAATTCTTAAATCTTTTTAATCCCCTAAGGTACTCCTGCCAGATTTCCTCCACAATCTGTTTAGCCGGTTTTATTTCTTTAAGCATGGCTGCTATTTGCCCGATTTCAAGTTCACCATTTTCCATATCACCTTCAAACATACCAAGCTTTGCCCTCGCCCTACCTAACAACTCCATTAACTTAGCCCTGTCTGCGCCTTCGGCTTCGGCCTGAGCAACGGCATCGGCAAATTCATTTTTTAAAAGCCGTACCGGGACAAGTTTTTTCATCGCCAGTTTAGTATCGCCTTCCGTTGCAGCGATAATTTTAGCTTTAAATGCCGGATGGGCCGACGATTCTTCGGCCAGGGCAAAAGCAGAACCAATTTGAACAGCATCAGCACCCAGGGCAAATGCTGCTAACATCGATTTACCACTGGCAATTCCTCCGGCTGCGATAACAGGAATGCTAACGGCATCTTTAATCATCGGAATTAAACATAAAGTTGTGGTTTCTTCGCGACCATTGTGCCCCCCAGCCTCAAAACCTTCCGCAACAATTGCATCAACACCAGCTTCCTGTGCCTTTAAAGCAAATTTTGTATTCGCAATAACATGAACAACGGTTATACCTTTTTCTTTTAAGGTACTGGTCCAGGTTGCAGGATTCCCAGCTGATGAAAACACAATCTTAACCCCTTCTTCAATTACAATATTGATGATTTCCTGAATATTCGGATATAAAAGCGGGATGTTTACTGCGAAAGGTTTATTGGTGGCCTTTTTGCATTTTTGAATATGTTCCTGCAAAACATCAGGATACATAGAACCGGCGCCAATAATACCCAGGCCACCAGCATTGGATACAGCAGATGCCAATTTCCAGCCACTGCACCAAATCATTCCGGCCTGGATAATCGGGTATCTAATATTGAAAAGTTTGCAGATTGAATTCATATTCTTAAATAAGTTTGGTAACCTGGTCACTTTCAATTTTAAAATCCCCCGATAGCTGAATCAGATTTAAACCGGGTTTTTTTCCTACCTCAATGCTACCAAACTGATCGCTTAAGCCTAAAAATTCAGCACCATTAAGGGTTCCCCATTCTAAAAGTTTTTCAAATGGCACTTCCTTATGCATTTGCAAAGTTTTCATCTCGCCTAAAATATTGAGTTGACGGTTACTTGCCAAACTATCGGTACCAAGGGTTATTTTTACCTTTTCGCTGATAAGTAATTCCGTATCGGGTAATTTATTTTCAATGTACAAATTAGCTTGAGGGCAAAGGCACCAATATAAATCTGCCTGTTGCTGCTTTGCAAAATCAATATCTTCTTTTGCTGAAACCGTATTATGAACCAAAAGTGTTTTTTGCGCTTTAATATAAGGTAACCAGGTTTGTAATGACGTTTTTCCTGATGGTTTGAAGAAAGAGATATCCAGGCCCAGAAACTGATAAAGCTTTAAAAAATCGCCTGTTTTGAATTTAAAGAAATCATTTTCAGCTGTTGTTTCCTGATTGTGGATACTCAAAAAAGTATCATCTCCTACCGCAGTCTGATTGATCAGGCCAAAAAGTTCGGGCGAAACGGAATAGGGTGCATGCGGAACGACCGATGCAGGAAGTGGAGCAAATTCATTTTTAATACCTGTAGCATAATCCATTATGACTTGTGCCCGCTCGGGATTAAACCCCATGGCTTCAACAAAAGTGTGGTAATAAATTTTACTCTTTTGCTTAATTTCCTTTGAAATAATCTGGTTGGAAATATCACCTACAGCAGCAATGCCATTATCATAAAGTTGCTTATCTGCATGCTGCATGGCCACTTCAATAGTGTGGGGATCTGCCTGTCTGTTTTTAATGATGTTTTGAACAAAATCAACTAAACCGGTCTTCTCAGGAATCTGGCCTATCATATGCGATAACTCCAGATGACAATGTGTATTTATAAAACCCGGAACAATAGCCCCCTTATGTTTCTCAGTTTCTAACTTAAATTTTTGAACGACATCTTCAGTTAGCAAATCTTTTATTTCGCCTTCCTGATCAACTGCTATAGCACCGTTTTTTATTGGCGATGTATTTACAGGAAAAACCCAATCGGCAGAAAAATATTTTAGCATGCAGCTAATTTAAGATTTTTGATTTACCAATGACGATTTGTAATGTAGCGAAGAAGTAAAATGCTTAGGGGAAATTTTAAATTTTGACCAAAATCTAAAATTGATAATAAAAAAAGAGCCTCCTATCGGAATCGAACCAATGACCTACTGATTACAAGTCAGTTGCTCTACCAGCTGAGCTAAGGAGGCTTTCTTTCGGGCTGCAAGTATAGAAAAAAATATTCTTTTGGGAAAATATTTTTAAATTTTTAGCAACTACACACGAAACAAGCAGATTGGTTTGGAACAACATCAATATTACCCGCTCTTTCTCGTGTTAAACAAGTAGTATGGCAATCTCAGGCATTTATCAATAAGAAATTACGGTAAAATTTGTAGTCATTCCCCCCAAAGTGTGGAGAAACTCCACAACACTTTATTTCTGGCACAAACACAAACAACTGTAATACAACTGATTAAGGCATTATGCCAGTTTTGGCACCATTATGAAACATTAGCAAGTATTGTTACAAATATTAAATTTTTAAAAATCATACTATGAAAAAGTTCATTTTATCAGCTACATTTTTAGCTTTCGCAGGTTTCTCAGCAGTTCAGGCAAGTGAAGTAAAAGATTTCAAAACTACAGCTATTGTTGCAGTTCAGGATAGTGCAGTAAAAACACCAGTTAAATTAGAAGAATTGCCAGAGCCGGTAACAACCGCATTGAAATCTGATGCTTATAAAGGTTGGACAGCTACAGAAGCATGGTCGGTTAAAGAAGGTACAAAAGAGTACTATTTAATCAACGTTAAAAAAGAAGCAGAAACTGGTTCAGTAAAAATCGATAAAGACGGTAAACCAGTTCAATAATATTTGCCTTAACCGGGCATAATCAACTCAAGCGTAGCTTTCGGGCTACGCATAATTAAACTAGAACCACGAAACTGTTTCGGCAGTTTCATCACATTTAAATTAGAAAAAGATGAAAAAGTTAATTTTATCAGCTGCGTTCTTAGCATTTGCGGGATTCTCAGCAGTACAAGCGAGTGAAATAAATACAATGAAAAATGCTGCAATTGTTGCAGTTCAAGATAGCGCAGTGAAAACTCCGGTTAAACTGGAAGAATTACCTGAGCCAGTTACAACAGCATTAAAATCTGATGCTTATAAAGGCTGGACAGCAACCGAAGCTTGGTCTGTTAAAGAAGGTACAAAAGAATATTACCTGATTAATGTTAAAAAAGAAGCAGAAACAGGTTCTGTGAAAATTGACAAAGACGGTAAACCGGTTCAATAATCCCAAATATTACATCTACCTAGTACAAGAAAAGCCAGTTTTTAACTGGCTTTTCTTATTTTTGTTGTATGGCGAGCATCCTGATTTTAGAAGACGATACAACATTTGCCCAATTACTAGACGGTTTTTTAACCAAAAATGGTCATACGGTTATGCTTGTAACCCATATTAAGCAATCTTTTAAATTAATCGAAAATCAGGAATTCGATTTATTTCTTATTGATTACCGCCTTCCCGACGGAATTGGCTTTGAAGTAATTACACATTCACGGAATCTTGGATTAAACACCCCAATCATTATCATGACGAGTTTTAATGATGTGAGGACTGCTGTAAAGTCCATGCAAATGGGTGCTTTCGATTATATTACAAAACCGGTTAACCCTGATGAACTTTTAATGGTAATTAAGAATTCTTTGACTAAAAAGGATTTGAAAGAAACCAATATTGAGCCTGCAGACACCGATTTTATAAAAGGTAAGAGTGCTATTGCCGACAGGCTTTATGAGCATATAGCTTTGGTTGCACCAACCGACATGTCGGTTATTATTCAGGGTGAAAGCGGAACAGGAAAAGAATTTGCTGCCCGAACACTACACCAGCAAAGCAAACGGGCTGATAAACCTTTCGTTGCCATCGACTGTGGCGCTTTATCGAAAGATCTGGCTGCAAGCGAATTATTTGGTCATACCAAAGGCGCATTTACCGGAGCTTTAAACGATAAAAAAGGCCAGTTTGAAGCGGCAAATGGCGGAACTTTATTTTTAGATGAAGTGGGAAACCTGAGTTACGAAGTACAGATTAAGTTACTCAGGGCTTTGCAGGAAAGGGTTATCCAACCTTTGGGCAGTACAAAACAAATTGCTGTAGATGTGCGCATTATTACGGCTACAAATGATGATTTGCTAAACAGTATTTCCGGAGGAGAATTCAGGGAAGATTTATACCATCGCTTAAATGAATTTAAGATTCAACTGCCTCCTTTGAGGGATCGAGGTAGCGACCTGGAATTATTCATCAATCATTTTATTGGTTTATCGAACCGCGATTTAGACCGGAATGTGAAAAGTATTTCAGCCGAAGCTAAATCGTTATTATTAAATTACGATTGGCCAGGAAATTTACGTGAACTGAGCAACGTAATTAAGCGCATGGTTTTGTTAACTCCAGGCGATATTGCACAAATTAACGCCTTACCTGATGAGATGATGATTTCTGTAAACCAGCAAACCTTACCTGGAAGTTCATCTGATTTAAAAGCCGTAAATGAGCAGAATGAAAAAACGCTGATTGCTGAAACCTTAATCAAAGCAAAGCATAACAAATCCAAAGCCGCAAAAATGTTAAACATTGATCGGAAAACACTCTATGCCAAAATGGAGAAATACGGAATTGACTAACATTTTTTCTCGTTGAATTCGCTTCCGAGGATTCGTTTCTGGCAAGTACTAACATGATGTAAGCTTAGCAGCTATTACACTAAATAGTCCATTTCTTCCATTACTGCAATCAAGGCATCCAGCTTTTTCAGCTGGTTTAATATTTCTGCCTCAATACTCTTATCTAATCCTTTTTCTGCAATCTCAATTTCAAGCACTCTGAAAGATTGCGCCAAAGTTTTTGCACCCATTTGTGCTGTTCTTCCTGCCAAACGATGCACAATTAAACGGCTTTTATCCTGATTATTTTCCTGCAGCTTAACTTTAAGCTCGGCAGCATCATCAATACAATCTTGTTTAAAGCGGTTAAGAATTTTTTCCAGCATCTGCTGGTCGCCGAAAGTCATTTTTTCTATTGAGGAAAAATCAAACTCAGGCTGTTCGGCCAAAATTTCACTTTTATCAAAAATGGCTAACAAATCCTTCGTTTGAAATGGCTTCATAATCAATCCATCAAATCCTTCACTTAAAACAATTTCACGCTCTTCAGGCAAAACCTGTGCGGTGATCGCATAAAATTTAACAGTTGCAGGTAATTTTTTCTTTAACAAGTGACATAATTCTACGCCAGTCATTTCAGGAAGGCGCATATCTACAAGCACATATTTCAGGTTTGTATCAGGCTCCTGATGCAGAATATCTGCAACCTCGCCAAAACTTTTGTACGGTATGTTATTTTTCTCAAAAATTAATCCGCAGAGGTCGAGAATAAGTTTATCATCATCAATAACCCAAACCATTCCCGGATTCACTATAGCATAATTTTCTAAATCCAGCGCATCGTTTATACGCTCGCTGGTTTCAGCATATGTAAGGTAAATGTTAAATGTGGTTCCGATTCCAGGTTTACTTTTTACATGAATACGTCCGCCTTGTGCCTCAATCAGAGATTTAACAATCGGCAGACCTAATCCTGTACCCGTTTGATTAAGAACATATTTTTCAGGAGATTCAATCTGCTCGAATTCATTAAATATCCTTGAGATGTCTTTCTCTTCAAAACCAATTCCGGTATCTTTAATTGTGAAATGGAAGTGCAGGTTATCGGCTTGTTTTTTACAGGAAACCCGTAGATTGATTTCTCCTTTAAGCGTAAACTTAACTGCATTACCTAAAAGGTTAAAAAGGATTTGTTTCAGCCGGAAAGCATCACCTTTAACAAACTCAATAGCCCCTAAATCTAAATCAGTAACCAGGTTAAGCGATTTTTGCTCAGCAAGCGGACGAACTACTGAGGTAACCTCGGCCAGTACTTTTTTAATATCAAAAACCTGGTTGTTAAAACTAAACTCTCCCGAAATAATCCGGTTATAATCGAGCACCTCATTAACAATTTGAAGTAAGTGAATCGACGATTGGTAAATCGCATCCACATCTTTTTTCTTTGGCGTATCCTGCTGGGAAATGAGTTCTGCATAACCCAATATCGATTGCAAAGGTGTCCGGATTTCGTGACTCATATTGGAAAGAAATCGTTGTTTTGCCTTTCCATGGTATTCGGCCTCGTCTTTCGCCTGTTCTAAGGCTTTACGATAACGATTACTTTTTGTTATATCGGTTAAAATCAAATATAAAAGAACAACGGTAAGCAAAAAGAAAGCAATAATTATCGTAGTTATTTGTGTAATGCCATCATTTACAACTTCCTTTGCCTGTATACCATTAAGGTCTACCTGAGCAACGGCCTGTCCTTCTACTTCTCTTAAAATCTGTAGAATCTGGTTAGTAAGTGCATTACTTGCTGTTGATAAATCCGCTTCGCGTTTTAAAAACTTCTGACTTTTCTGTCTTTGTTCTACTTCAATATTCTTAAGTGAACCAGTCATGCTTTTCATGATACTATCTTCAGCCTTGGCATTCAGCGTATCACGTTTTACCTTAAATTCTTCGTTGATAATTTTATAAACATCGGCTTTCTTTTTACCGAAAAGTTTACTTAAGAAGCCCCTCGATTTTTCTTCTTCTTCAGGTGCAACAGTAGTTGTAGAAGTTGTTGTTTCAGTAGTTAAAACCGCACTATCCGTTTGCCTTGCCCGGATAGCCACCAGTTCATTTAGTTTCTGAACCTCATCAGAAAAAGATTTTGTATTCACCAGCGTTTCACGAACCTGCAGGTAGGAGACAAATTGTTTATCACGCTCCACGAGTAGATTTTTAATAGATTTAATCCTGGCAATTTGTAAAGAATCGCCGGTGTAAAGTTTCCGAAGGGTATCCAGGCTCGAACGTAGCTTTCTCGATTCTTTTAAAAAGCTTGAGTTCCCTTGCTTATTAAACGCTTCATCCCGCTGCAGTTGGTCAAGCCTTGCAATTTTGTGTGACAGGTCGTTTACAATACGGAGCCGATCATTCGGAGCCGAAATTTCTTCAACGGTATTAAGCATCCGCGTAAAGGCAAATTTGCTGATTCCCCATGCCAGAAGTAATGCAAAGCAGGCAAATAAAAACCCGATGATTACTTTACTCTTTACTGCCCTGAAAAAACGTTTTTGTATTGCGGCTGCCATTAATTATAGATTTCCTTTTCTTATTAAACGAAATTTTCGCTCAAAAGACACATTTAACTAAATAATACAAATAACAAGCATAAGAAGTTTTGATTTTTTTAGTCTCGAATATGGGAATGAGCTAGTTTTATACCTTTAATGCTTTAGCTAGAATAATTTTTTCAAGAGAAAAAACCGATTTATACCATATAAATCATTACAAATTCCAGATTTACAACGCAATTTATTTAATTTTAACCAAGCCTATAACCATGAACCGCATCGACCGCCTTTTCGGGATTTTAACATTGCTTCAATCGAGAAAATACATCTCTGCTGATAAAATTTCAGAGCGGTTTAGCATAAGCGTACGCACAGTTTACCGCGATGTGAAAGCTTTACAGGAACAAGGAATCCCTGTTGGTTTTGAGCAGCATAAAGGCTATTTTCTTGTGCAGGGTTATTTTCTGCCTCCGGTATCATTTAATATGGATGAAGCAAATGCACTGCTTCTGGTCGAAAGTCTGGTAAATGGCTTTGCCGATAATTCTATCCGTTCTCATTATTCTACCGCATTAACAAAGGTTAAGGCTGTTTTAAAGAATAGCCAGAAAGAGAAACTGGAAACCATGAACCAACATATCAGGTTACAGGTCCCTGAGCGATTAACTTTTAATTACGAATACCTTTCTCTTATACAACAGGCAATTTCCGAGAAATATATTATTGAATTGGAATATAAAAACGCAAAAGATGAGTCAAGTAAGCGGGAAGTTGAACCCATTGGCTTAATTTTCTACGCATTTAGCTGGCATTTAATTGGCTGGTGTCATTTCAGAAACCAATATCGCGACTTTAATTTAACCAGAATTATTTGCCTCAAAAATCTTGAAAAATCTTTCCTGAAGACTAAACACATGCCTTTGAGCGATTACATGAGCATGTTACCCGTTAATTTTTAGCAGATCCTCAAAAAAATAAATTTTAATTTTTACACTGCCATAGGGTTGACAGTGTGCTGTATTTTCTTTGTATAAACAAACCCAAAAAACTATGAGCATTGCAGACTTGTTATTAATGGAATTGAATACAATTGAAAGAACAAAACAAAAAAATATGGATATCATTAAAGCATTATTGAAAGAATTTGAGGCCGAATTTAACACAACAAAAAAATTCATGGCAATTGTACCGGCAGATAAATTTGACTGGGCTCCTCACGAAAAAAGTATGAAGTTGAAATCGCTTGCAAGCCATATTGCAGAGCTTCCAGAATGGGTAAGTATGGCTTTAACTACTGATGGACTCGATTTCGCCACAGCACCATATGAAGAAAAACACATTGAAAGTGCAGGAGATTTATTAAAACTTTTAGAAGACAGCTATAAAAGTGGCAAAGCCGAACTGGAGAAAGCAAGTGAAGAAAGTTTTGATGAAAAGTGGACATTAAGAAATGGTGACCACATCCTTGCCGATTACACCAGATATGAAACAATTCGTCATGCTTTTAGCCAAACTACTCACCACAGGGCACAACTTGGTGTTTATTTAAGGCTATTGAATATTCCCATTCCCGGAAGCTATGGCCCGAGTGCGGATGACCAGAACTTTTAAATCAATAGATTTTCCTGGTAAGTGAACCGCTGGCCAGGAAAATTCTGTTTCAAATATGACAGGCCGTAGCACAAACTGCACATATATTTGTTTTGATGAAAACAATCTTTGCAATCTGTGGCAGTACGCGTAGCCAATCCAGCAATCTTCAGGTAATAAAAGCAATTGAAAATCTCCTCCCGGGCGATTATTCGCTAACGCTATTTGAAAACATTTCATTACTTCCTCACTTTAATCCCGATTTGGATAATGAGTTGACACCAGACTTGGTTTCAGCTTTTCGGCAAAATATCACCAAAGCAGATGGGATTTTATTTTGTACACCCGAGTATGCGATGGGTCTACCCGGCACTTTTAAAAACGCCATCGACTGGACCGTAACTACTGCATCGCTTTCAAAAAAGCCTGTTTTTGCTATCATTGCTTCATCGCAAGGCGAAATGGCATTCGATTCGCTGGCAAAAATCCTTACTGTTCTAGAGGTAGACCCAATCATGCAGCTCATCCCATTTGTACGAAGTAAGGTTAACCTGCAAAATGAAATTACAGATACCGAAACATTGGAAACCACACAGGCAAATGTTTCAAAGTTTATTAATCAAATAGAAAGACCCACTTCCATTTAGGCTTTTGTATATCTTTGCATAAAATTTAACATATGCAAAACTCGTCTGCAACCCGTTTAAATAAATTTATCAGCGAAAGCGGATTGTGTTCGCGTAGAGAAGCCGATCGGTTTATCGAAAAGGGAACGGTTTTTATCAATGGTAAAAGGGCTAAAATTGGTGATCAGGTTTTTGCAGGCGACAGGGTAATGGTTAATGGACATAACATTGAACCCAAAGAAGAATCGAATTTCATCTTATTGGCCTTTAATAAACCCGTTGGCATTACGAGTACAACCGAATCCAGTGTTAGAGATAACATTGTTGATTATGTTAATTATAGTGAAAGAATATTCCCAATAGGCCGCTTAGATAAAGATTCGTCAGGTTTAATTTTCCTTACCAATAATGGCGATATCGTTAACAAGATACTAAGGGCGGGTAACAAGCACGAAAAGGAATATATTGTAACCGTAAACAAACCAATAATCGAAGAATTCATTTTTGAAATGGCCAATGGTGTTCCGATTCTGGGTGTAAATACACGTAAGTGTAAGGTTCGTCAAATCAGCACTTTTGTTTTCAATATTATTTTAATTCAAGGCTTAAACAGGCAAATCCGTAGAATGTGCGAGCATTTTGGCTATGAAGTGACCAAATTGGAACGCACCCGAATTATGAATATCAACCTAAAAGGTATTCCGACAGGAGAATTCAGGGAGCTATCGGAAGATGAAATGAGTGTTATCATGAAGAGTGTAGAAAAATCTTCATCAGAAGCCACTGCGAAACCAAAAAGTACCAAGAAAAAAAACAATTCCTGGGAAGAAATCCCTGAATTAAAACAAGAACAACCGAAGAAGTCTTTCAAGACTGCTAAATCAACACAAAAAACAGGAGGTAGAAAATCTTCAGGTCATTCATCAGCTAAGCCTGCGCAGAAAAGTTCTTCTGCCAATAGAAATTCGAGACCTGCCAAAGGTAAAACTTCAGGAAAGCCAAACGGCAGGCAAAGAGGCAGATAAGCCAACAGATTGTAAAATTCTGAACTTCAAAGTATTGCCGATGCTTTTAATCTTTCAGCTTAAAAGCTTTTTAAGTACCTTTGCAGCAAATGGTAACAGCAAAAAAAATCGATATCCGCTCATTAGATTTGCCTCAGTTGCAGCAGCATTTAACCGCTATGCAGCAACCTGCTTTTAGGGCAAAGCAAATTTATCAGTGGTTATGGGAAAAATCGGCAACTAACTTTGATGATATGAGCAATCTATCTAAAGATTTGCGCAAAGCATTAGATGAAAGTTTCACTATAAATGCTGTTCAGGTTAACAACTCTCAGTTTAGTAACGACCATACCATTAAAAACACTTTTCGCTTAGCTGATGGAAACATTGTTGAGGGTGTTTTAATTCCTTTGGAAGATCGTATGACAGCTTGCGTGAGCTCGCAGGTTGGTTGTAGCTTAACTTGTAAATTTTGTGCAACGGGCTATATGGACCGGAAACGCAACTTAAATGCCGACGAAATTTACGACCAGGTAGTGCTGATTGATAAACAGGCAAAGGAAAATTATAATAACCCCTTAACCAATATTGTATATATGGGTATGGGCGAGCCACTTTTGAACTACTCCAATGTGCTTAAATCAATTGAGCGCATAACTGCGCCTGATGGTTTAAACATGAGTTATAAGCGAATTACAGTTTCTACTGCGGGTATTGCGAAAATGATTAAAAAGCTTGGCGATGATGGCGCAAAATTTAACCTTGCGCTTTCGCTGCATGCTGCAGATGATGAAAAACGAAATGAAATTATGCCCATTAATGAGGCGAATTCATTAAAATCATTAGCCGATGCTTTGAAATATTACTTCGCTAAAACTAAAAATCCAGTTACTTACGAGTACATCGTGTTTAATCACTTTAATGACGAGATTTCCGATGCAATGGCCTTGGCAAAATTCTGCAAGCATATTCCATGTAAGGTTAATCTTATTGAATACAACCCCATTTCTTTTGCTGATTTCACTAATGCCGAAGGTGATAAAATAGATGCCTTTTCAAACTATTTAAAAAGTCAGGGCATAAACACAAATATTCGTCGCAGCCGTGGTAAAGATATTGATGCGGCTTGTGGCCAGCTTGCAGTAAAAGAAGAAGCTAAAGCCTGATAAACTTTCAATTTTCAAATAAAAAACTAAAGCATTATATTTAGTGGAGTGATTTTCTTCAATTGCCCAACTAAATATGATTGCGATGGAAATTCTGAAATCAGGTTCTTTACTCTTCAAAAATTGGCGCAATGATTTGCTCAGTCTTTTATTTCCTGATTTATGTAATGCTTGTGGCATACCTTTATTCAAAAGCGAAGACCTCATTTGTACAAAATGCCTTTTCGATTTACCCTATACAGATTACCACCTCCATGCTGAAAACCGTGTAGCAAAACAACTTTGGGGAAGATTACCCTTAAATGCAGCAATGGCCATGCTTTATTTCAGAAAAGGAGCAAAAGTTCAGAACCTGCTTCATAATTTAAAATATAACGGCAAAACGGATATCGGTATCTTATTAGGAACATTATTAGGAGAACGATTAAAAAACAGTGTGCTTTATCAGAATATCGACTTTATAGTTCCTGTCCCATTACACCATAAAAAACTTCGTTTAAGAGGATATAACCAAAGTTCTTTCATTGCGGAGGGTGTTTCAACTAAAATGGCTGTTCCTTATAATGAAGAAATACTCATCCGGAATATATCTACCGAAAGCCAAACCAAAAAAAGCAGGTATAGCCGCTACGAAAATATGAAAGCTGTATTTAAAGTTGTTAACTTGGAAAAAACTAAAGGAAAGCACTTACTGCTTATTGATGATGTTATAACAACTGGTGCTACACTTGAGGCGTGTTCCAATATTTTACTCGAAAATGGTGCTGCAAAAGTTAGTATTGCAGCTTTGGCATTCGCAGAATAATTTTCTGATATTTGATTTATGCGTAACATCCCATGTGTTTTCCTGATGCTAATCATTCTTTGTTCGGCTTGCCGAAAAGACGAACGCGTTACCACAGATGCAAACGCAAAGCTCACTTTATCGAAAGACAGTATTCTGTTCGATACCATTTTCACAAGCATTGGTTCGACAGTAAGAAAAGTAAAGCTATTAAATAAGAATAATGATGCATTAAAAATTTCCGAAATCAAGCTTTCAGGAGGAACAACATCTGCTTTTAGTATCAACATCAACGGTGAAAATACCTCAGGCAAAACAGGTATAATCTTAAATGGGAAAGACTCTCTAAATGTTTTTGTTAAAGTTACGATCAATCCGAGTGCGAATAACAATCCGTTTCTGGTGCAGGATTCTATAATTATAACAGCTAACGGAAACCGGCAATCGATTCAGCTACTTGCTTATGGCCAAAATGCTGTATTCATAAATAATGGGGTTATAAATACGAATACCAACTGGACAAAAAACCTCCCTTACATTATTAATGGTGCAGTTAGTGTTAAAATGGGAGCAAATTTATCGATACAGCCGGGCACAAAAGTTTATTTCCATAAAGATGCTACCATGAATGTAGAAGGTACCTTAAACGCGAATGGTACTTTTGATGAGCCTATAGAGTTCTGCAGCGATAGAAAAGAGGCACTTTATAGTGATGAACCCGGACAATGGAAAGGTATCTATTTCAAACAAACCGGCACGGGGATTATTAAAAATGCAACCATAAAAAATGCTTCTGTAGGCATAACTTCCGATTCTTTATCAACGAATGCCAGTCCGAAATTAATTATTAGTAATAGCACCATTAAAAACATGCAGGTTGCAGCATATATTGGTTACCATTCCGAGTTACTGGCGTTTAATAACCTTATCTATAATTGTGGAAATTACCTCATTTACGGTGTAGGTGGCGGAAATTATAACCTCAAACAAAATACTTTTGCCGGCTATAATCCCGATTTTCCTCGTAAAACTGCTGCATTAACCTTCTCAGATTATTTATCGGCGAAAGCTTATAACAAGCTAACCCTCGAATTAACCAACAACATTATTTCAGGAAGCTTAACAAATGAATTGGATATACAGAAAAAAACCTCGGCATCAGTTCAAAATAACCTAACGGCCAACCTGATTAAAACATCGAGCTCAAATTATAATACAGCAAATATCATTAATATTGACCCGTTATTTGTTTCTGTAGCGAATGAAAACTTTACACTTTCCAACAACAGTTCTGCTATAAAAAAAGGTGCTGATTTGAGCAATGATACTTATTTCAATAATTACCTGAACAAAGATTTAAAAAATAAAACAAGATTTTTCCCCTCATCTTTAGGTTGTTATGAGAATTATTAATTTTTTTAATTTTTTCTAAAACATTTTATAAATGCTTGCGTTTATATATTCGAGAGCGTTAATTTAGATGGTAAGGGTCGATATTTCTTCAAAAGAATATCGGCCCTTTACTTTTTGGACAGGAATTCAGGATGACTTTCAAATCATACTTAAAACAAAAACGCCTTACAAATTAATGTAAGGCGTTTTTATATAAAACCTTAAGCTTATTATCTTATTTGTAAAGTGGAAAAGCACTTACCAATGCTATAACCTCTGCCTTAACAGTATTTAAGTTAGCCTCATCTTCAGGATTGGTTAACACCCTGTCAATTAAATCAACGATTTTTTCCATTTCCGCCTCTTTCAATCCACGTGTTGTAACAGCCGCAGTACCAACACGGATACCCGAAGTTATAAATGGTGATTTATCATCGAAAGGAACCATGTTTTTGTTAACTGTTATTTCTGCTTTTTCCAAAACATTCTCAGCCAATTTACCAGTAATGTTTTTATTACGCAGGTCGATTAACATCAGGTGATTATCCGTTCCGCCTGAAATAATTCCATAACCCTTGGCAACAAATGCTTTAGCCATAGCTTGCGCATTCGCAGCAACCTGTTTAATGTAGGTACCGTACTCATCGCTTAATGCCTCACCAAAAGCAATCGCTTTAGCAGCAATAATGTGCTCTAGCGGTCCACCCTGAGTTCCTGGGAAAACGGCCATATCAAGCAAGTTACTCATCATACGAGGCTCACCTTTTGGCGTTGTTAATCCCCATGGGTTTTCAAAATCCTGCCCCATCATAATCATACCACCACGCGGACCACGTAAAGTTTTATGAGTGGTTGTAGTTACAATATGGCAATGTGGAAGTGGGTTAGCAAGCAATCCTTTTGCGATAAGACCCGCCGGGTGAGAAATATCAGCTAACACCAAAGCACCAATTTTATCGGCCACTGAACGGATGAAAGCATAATCCCACTCACGTGAATAGGCTGAAGCACCACAAATAATTAATTTAGGCTTTTCTGCTAATGCAACTTCTTCTAACTTTTTATAATCAATTAATCCCGTTTCCTTATCTACACCATAAAATAAGGGCTGGTATAATTTACCAGAGAAATTCACCGGAGAACCGTGCGTTAAGTGACCGCCATGCGAAAGATCAAAACCTAAGATTTTATCACCCGGCTGAATAACGGCAAGCATTACCGCAGCGTTAGCCTGTGCACCTGAGTGCGGCTGAACGTTAACCCATGCAGCGCCAAACAATTCTTTAGCCCTATCAATAGCAATTTGCTCTACAACATCAACAACCTGGCAACCGCCATAATAGCGCTTTCCCGGTAAGCCTTCCGCATATTTATTGGTTAATACTGAGCCAGCGGCTTCCATAACCTGCTTGCTTACAAAGTTTTCTGATGCAATAAGCTCTAAACCGTGTTCCTGACGGTTTAATTCCTTATCGATAAGTTCAAAAATTTGGCTGTCGCGTTTCATCCTTATATTTAGGTTTGTTATTTTTTTGGCAAAAGTAAGAAATTAGAAGTTAAATAAGGCCGTATTAAGCCATTGCTTTTACATTAAAGTTGTTAAAGCCGCTACCAATGGTAATCTGCACGATTTGCTGTTGCAGCATTTCTAAAATAGCCAGGAAATTATACACAAAATGTACTTTGTTTTCAGAGTTTTTGAGCACAAGTGCAAAATCAATCTGCTTGTTTATATCAAGAAGGTTAGCTATAAAATGTTTTTGCTGTTCAATCGTGTAAGGATATTGTACTACAGTATGTTTCACTTCCTGACTGCGTAACTCATATTTCTGCATGGTTTTATGGTAAACCATCAATAGTTTATACAAATCAAGCGATAATAATTCATCCTGATGCGTAGACGACTCAGCGGCTAATGTTAAATCATATTCAATATTTCCTCTCCGCTCCTGCTGCATCCTTGCCTCCTCAAAAACTTTCATTTCTTCAGCAGCAGACTTAAATTGCTTATAGGCGATAAGCCTGGCGATTAAATCCTGCTCAGGGTTAATTTCATTTCCTGCCTCATCAACTTCAATACGTGGCAGCAACATTTTCGATTTAATCCGCATTAACGTTGCCGCAACAAGGATAAATTCGCTGGCAACTTCAACATTCAAAGCAAGTAGCTGATGAATATAGGCAAGAAAATCATTAGTAATTTTCGCAATTTCGATATCTTGAATATTCAGTTCGTCGCGTTCAATAAAAAAAAGCAACAAATCGAATGGCCCCTCAAAAACGGGAAGTTTTATTTCAAAATTTTCTTCTTGCATCTCTGGAAACAAACATAGCAAAATATCAAATACCAATTATTGTTTGCCGGCTTAAATTCTAAGCTTCCCGATTGATTTATAAAGAATAACGGTTTTTTCGGCGCAATAAATACCAGTTGTGCATATTGAACTTTTTTTCTTAAATATTAGAACAAAAATACCTTACTTTGTATCTTGTTTTTTACCCAAAATACCGAATGCAAGTAAAGGCTGGTCCACTATTATCTAAAATTAACTACCCTGCTGATTTAAAGCAGTTTAGCGAAGCTGACTTAGAACAAATAAGCCAGGAATTACGTCAATACATTATTGATATTGTGAGTGTAAATGGTGGCCACTTTGGTGCCAGTTTAGGTGTTGTAGAGCTAACCGTAGCTTTACATTACGCACTGAATACCCCATATGACAAGCTGGTCTGGGATGTAGGCCATCAGGCTTATGGGCATAAAATATTAACTGGCCGCCGCGAACTTTTTCATACCAACCGTATTTACAAAGGTATTAGTGGGTTCCCTAAAATTAGTGAAAGCGAGTACGACACTTTTGGTGTAGGGCACTCCTCAACTTCTATATCGGCCGCTTTAGGTATGGCTGTGGCTTCTCAGATTAAGGGAGAAACCGACAGACAACACGTTGCCGTTATCGGTGATGGGGCAATGACAGCAGGTTTGGCTTTTGAAGGCTTAAACCATGCCGGAATTGAGAACAGCAATGTACTGGTTATCCTTAATGATAACTGCATGTCAATCGATCCGAATGTTGGTGCACTAAAAGAATACTTAACAAACATTACCACTTCAAAATCTTACAACCGCTTTCGCGATGACATTTCTCATGTGCTAACCGGCCTTTCTAAACTTGGCCCGAATGCACATAAATATGTTAAAAAGATTGAAAAAAGCATAAAAGGAACTTTATTAAAACAAAGTAACTTATTTGAATCGCTTAACTTCAGGTATTTTGGACCGGTTGATGGCCACGACGTGAAGCGTTTAGCAGCAATTATTAAAGATTTAAAAGATATCCCCGGACCTAAGCTGTTGCATTGTGTTACCGTAAAAGGTAAGGGATTTGCATTAGCCGAAAAAGACCAGACCAAATGGCATGCCCCGGGTTTGTTTGATAAAATAACAGGAGAAATTAAGAAAAGTATTCCTGATAAGCCTCAGCCACCAAAATACCAGGATGTTTTTGGACATACCATGGTCGAACTTGCTGAAGCAAATGATAAAATTGTAGGTATAACACCCGCAATGCCTTCAGGCTCATCGTTAAATATTATGATGAAAGCCATGCCAACGCGGGCTTTCGATGTTGGTATAGCGGAACAACATGCAGTTACTTTCTCTGCCGGTTTAGCTGCTCAAGGACTCGTGCCTTTCTGTAATATCTACTCAAGCTTTATGCAAAGGGCTTACGATCAGGTAATACATGATGTTGCAATACAAAAGCTCAATGTTGTTTTCTGCTTAGATAGAGCTGGTTTAGCTGGTGCTGATGGTGCAACACATCATGGTGCTTACGATATTTCTTACATGAGGTGTATTCCAAATCTTATCATATCATCGCCAATGAATGAAGAAGAATTGCGTAACCTGATGTATACTGCCCAGCAGGAAAACGTTGGGCCGTTCGTAATTCGCTATCCACGAGGAAATGGTGTTATGCCCGACTGGAAAAGACCTTTTAAGGCTTTGGAAATTGGAAAAGGCAGAAAGATTTGTGATGGTGAAGAAGTAGCCTTATTAACGATTGGCCATGTTGGTAATTTTGCTGTAGAGGCAAGAGCAGAATTAAACAGCGAAGGCTATTATCCTGCACATTACGATTTACGTTTTGTAAAACCACTTGATGAACAAATGCTTCACGAAGTGTTTGCTAAATACAATCAAATAGTTACCGTTGAGGATGGTTCATTACCGGGAGGTGTTGGTGCTGCAATACTTGAATTTATGGCTGACCATGGCTACAAAGCCAATGTTACACGCCTCGGTATTCCTGATCAGTTTATTGAACATGGAGAGCAGCCTGAACTTTGGGCTGAATGTGGTTATGATAAAGCCGCGATAATCGAAACCGTAAAAAAAGTTGGCGTAAAAAGAACAACAAATACCATGGTTGGATAAAACCTGGTTTATATAATAAGCAAAAACCCCATCAATTAATACTGATGGGGTTTTTATTTTCCTAAAACACTGTTTTAGAAATCTGTATATAAATTTCTGAATGAGCTTCTTAATCCAAAGGTGATTAAACCCGTATTATTTGTCCCTACTGAGTTACTTTCTCTTCTGTAAATACCACCAAGCTCGAGGCGCAGGTTGTACTTTGGATTTATAATGTAAGCAACGCGGCCTTCAGCATAATATAAATCAGTACGTAGCCCTTGTGTTGTATAGTTACCAAGTTGCTTTATAGCGGTTGAATAAGGAAGCCTTAAATCTGTTCCATAATCCTGCCCGTTTAATGCCAAACCATATTTTGCATATTGCAGCTGTCCGGTAAAGTCAAATCTTTTCCATGAGTAATTCAAAATACTAACTAACTCCCTGAAATTGGTACCTAGCCTGTGCGCAAGTGGCTCTGCATAATTTGTATAACTCACAATTGGGGTACGCCCGGTATAAGTATAAGGCTTTGCTGTATTATATTCGAGCAAATAGTTAAGGCTTTCAATTTTAAAAATGTCACCTCCTCTTATACCTAATTGCCAGCCATATTTATTTCTCGAACTTCCGTTACTTGATAAGAAATTTTTTGCCTCAAATTCATCAAGGGAGAATTGACCATAGGCAACAATCTCTTTTGATAACTTATACTTAGCCGTTAAACCAATCATTGAGTTATCAGGCGAGCCGCTTGAAGCTTCAACAGGTCTTAAAAAGATTATCGGATTAGCGTATCCCCAGTCAAAACCCCTGCTGTTTCCAAGATCATCAGTCTGCCCCCAGATAATTGCATCAAAAAAACCAATCGACAACCTGTTGTTTACATTCCAGTCTAAATAATGAAAAACACCACCTTTTTTACGATTGCCTGCTTCATAAGATAATTTAGGAATGTTCGGATCTTGCATTGCAGCCCAAAGTGCCATATATTGTACATTTCCTAGATTTCCGGTAAGTTTCAAAAAAGGATATGGCGAGGAAACATCTGATAAAAGCAAAGAGCGATAACCATCGCCGATAAAGTTTTTATCATATCCTGCAGTAACATTAAGATATTTTACAGGAGTATAAGAGATTGAAGCGGTTACGTAAGACCAATCTAAAGAAGTTTTACCTGCATTCGAACCATAATCTCTATTATATGATTGTCCAGGCACAATATTTATACTTTTGGCATAATTCGTATAATATTTAGCAAATTGACCCTGATTTTCAAATCCGCTGGTGTAGAAAGAGAATTTCTTACCAACCGTTCCCCCCACCTGATAACCTCTAGTGTTTAACCACAAATTCTGCTTGCCTGAAAAATCTTTCCCAATTTGAAAATCAGGCAGGAAATCTGCATAAAAAGTGTATTCAGGTTTTTCGATATTGATTAAATGCTCATTAAAGATTTTTCGGCTAACCCAAGAATGCCTTGTTGAGTCTATTCCAACACTTAACAATTGCTTGCCATGCTCAACCAATAAACTATCATCGATAAAAAAAGGCTTTAAGCTACTGTGAAAACGGGTTTCAGGATTATAAACTTCTCTGTTAAGTTTCTGATAGAACTGGTACGAATAAGGCTGATATTGCGATTGTGCCCTTAATTGGCCAACAGCACTCAAGAATAGTAAAAAGAGTAAAATTTTCTTCATCATCATAGTTTTCACATTAAATACTTCCGCAAAGGACGGAAAATAATTCGTTTCTGTTAATTTAATTAACCCATCTTCTTAAAGACAGCAATTACCTGACATTAATTCGCATTTTTATGCCCAACTACCACCTGCCAGATTGTTAAAAAAGTTATTTTTAAATCGAGTAATAAAGACCAGTTTTCTAAATACCAGATATCTGCCTTAACACGCTCTTCCATTGAGCCATCTTCCTTTGTTTCACCACGCAAACCATTCACCTGTGCCCAACCTGTAATTCCAGGCAGGAGAAAATGGCGTACCATAAACTGATCTATCAATGCAGAATATTCAGCAGTATGCTGCAGCATATGTGGCCTAGGGCCAACTACCGACATTTCACCAAACAATACGTTAAAGAACTGTGGCATTTCATCAATGCTTTTTCTCCGCATAAAAGCACCAATTTTAGTTACACGTTCATCGTTTGGTATAGCCTGTTTTGTATCAGCTTCGCTGTTTACGTACATACTCCGGAACTTCAAACAATAAAAAGAGCGGTTGTCTTTTCCTGAACGGAGCTGCTTAAAAAATATGGGGCCTTTTGATTCGAGCTTAATCAGAATTGCCATTATTGGCAGCAGCCAGCTCATAATAAATACAATAATCAAAAGCGAAAATAAGACATCAAAAATACGCTTAATAACCTGGTTACTAAAAATTTCCAATGGTTCAGTTCTCGGACTTAGTACAGGCAGGTGCCCATATAACTGTACCATAACGTTCTTTTTAAAATAATCTTTAACATCAGGCACCAGTTTAAAACGGATCATAGCCTTATCAGCCTGGCGCATCAGCACATCAATTTTAGCTAAAGCCCTGTCAGGTAAAGCACAATATATTTCATTTACACTGCTATCTTTAACATAGTCAATACATTCATCAACCTTTCCAATTACATGATTTTGATTAAGTTTAGCAGGATCATCATCAAAAAAACCAACAACCTTATAACCTAAATGCGTATTTTTCTCCAGGTGGTTTTTCAGATCTAGGCCTAAAGGACCAGCCCCAACGATAACAACTTTCTTATAATTGATGAGTTTTGCCCTGCTCGAACGTCTCAACAGTAGAAACACAATTTTGCCGGCTAAAAAGATTGGGGAAAAAATCACCCCGGTATAAATTAATAAACGGTAAGAAACACTGAAATCTTTAAGATAAACAACTAACAGAAAAATGATCACACCGAAAAAAAACAAGCTCCATAATGATTGTTTAATGGTAGGGATAGCATCTTTAACAAACATATCCTGATACAATTTCGTTATCTGGGTAACATTAAACCACACAAAATTAATGAGAAGGATGTGTATAAAATTAATTCCCCGCCCATCCGACATGCCAAAAGTGCCATAAGTAAGCACATAACCAAGGTAGCCGGAAAGGTTTACCAGAAGAAGGTCTATTAGAATACTTATCGTCTTAAAATAAGTACTGTTACTTTCAATCATTAACTATGTAAAATTTTGCCAAATATAGCCAGCTTGTTTAGAATACCGATAATTTGCCTGTTCAGGAGCTGATGCAAATGGGCATTGCAGCAATTCATCCGCCTTACAACAAAAAACAAGCCAATCTAGCTGCCTAAAAGCAAAACTTTTTAATTGGGCGGAATGTTCTTAAATTATTATAAATTTGCCAAACATCTTCCAATAAATTTTGAAGCAAGTTCTATCAAATTTCATCAGCGGTTTAAAAGAAACAAGAATAATATCAAATTTCCTGAATTTGAGTAGTATTCAGATTTCCAATACATTGCTTATACTTTTGATCTATCCGATTATTACCCGGATAATTGGTATAGAAGATTTTGGAATGGTAATGCTGGCAAATACTTTCTCGGGCCTTTCATCGATAGTAATCAATTACGGAACAAATCAATCTGGAATAAGGGACATTGCCACATTTTCAGACGATTATAAGAATTTAAACAGGATATTTAGCAATACATTATGGATAAGGATAATGATCTTCGCCGGATATTGTGCACTATTATTTTTTCTGCATTGGGCAAACATTCGTTATTATACCTATATCCTGCTCTCTACACCAATTGTGCTGGCTGAAGTATTAAACCCCTTATTCTTTTTTCTTGGTACCGAAAAGTTAAAATTATACAATATTGCTAATTTGTTTTCCAAAGTGGCTGTCATACTGGCTGTGGTAATCCTGATTAAAGGGCCTGAAGATTCTGAATGGGTTAATTTCATAATTGGTATGGCAAGTTCAATCGCTTATGGAAGTCTTTTGGTATTAGTTATCATAAAATATAAGCTCAACTTTCAGTTCCCGCAGCAAAAAGAAATATTAAAAATTACACGCGATAATTTCTTTCTAACCATTAATAATATCTCGGTTCACTTGCAGCAATCGTTAATGATTTTTTCACTTGCCAAATGGGGAAGTCCTTTATGGCTTGGTGCATATTCATTGTGCGATAAAGTTATCGGATCATCAAGAATATTAATCATTTCTGTTTCCAATGCCATTTATCCGAAGGCCGCTCACCTGTATAAAGAGAGTTTTTCTTCCTGGAAAGATTATAAGGTTAAAATGGGAAAACTGATTTCGTTTATGTTTCTGTTATTATCGCTGGTTTTATTTTTAATGCCTGGATTTGTTGTGCAACTTCTTTCCGGTGATCACAACCAGGACGCAATAAACTTTCTGCGGATAATGGCTTTTGTACCTTTTCTTGCAGCACTGAATGTATTAAATGTACTCGAGTTACTCTTAAAAAATGATACCTTATCCATATTCAGGATAGCCATTTTACTCCTCGTAATATCGGCGTTTACAGCCTGGTTTCTGGTTACTCAAGGCCTGTTTAAATGGTTTGGAATTTATACCGTATTGATTGATGGTATGGCATTAATCATGTACGAGTATGTGTTAAGAAAATCGACTAAGCAAGATGCCTAAAAAAGTAGCCATTATTTTATTAAACTGGAATACTTATGAATATACTAGCAGTTGTATTTCATCAGTTATGAAGTATTGTAATGGGACTGATTATGATTTAATTATTGCTGATAATGGTTCAACTGATGACTCGCTGGCTATATTAAAAAAACGTTTCCCTTCCCTTATTTATATCGATAACAAAACCAACCTGGGTTTTGCAGAAGGCAATAATAAGGCTCTGGAGTACAGTATACAGGAAGGTTATACTTTTTCGCTCTTATTAAATAATGATACTGAAACTGATGAAGATTTCTTGAGCCCGCTCATTAGCCATTTGGAGAAAAATCATCAAACGGTAGCCGTACAGCCAGCTATTTATTACCTTGCTGATAAAACAAGATTATGGAACGGCGGATCATTTTTTAATCAGGTTTTTGGTTTTACCTATTCTAAAAACCAGCAAAAACGCAGGCAACTACAACTGCCAGAAAAGGTAGAATGGCTTACAGGTTGTTGTTTTCTTGTTCGGAATAGTGCATTAAAACAATACGGTTTATTTAACAACAGGTTCTTTCTATATTATGAGGATGTAGACCTGTCCTTTCGCCTTAAACAAGCTGGCAACCTTGATTATTTTCCTTTATCTAAAATTTACCACGAGGCTGGTGTTTCTGGTAAGCAGAAAAAAAACAGTGAAGGTATTTTAAGCCCCATTATCCACTATTATGTTTCAAGGAATAAAATCTGGTTTTTACGTCGTTATGCAAATCCTTTTTTTTATTTACTAAATTTCGCATATAATGCACCTTATTATATCGCCTTATATATTTATTTTTTAATAAGACGAAGAAAAAAGAAAGCACAATTTTTATTTAAAGGTGTAAGAGAAGGCTTATTTACACCGTTAAATCAGGTTTGGGTATGATAGCTATATTTCCCCTGGTATATATTTTTGCGTTTATTCTTGCCTTATCTGATATCATTCAAGGTAAAAAGGATGGGTTTATTCTATTTCTCATTTTCGGCTTATCCATCTACACAACAGTACTTTCAGTAACCTTTCTACTTGGTTTCAAAAGCCTTATCCCTTTTTTGCAGTCTTTGAAAGAGGTATTTGTAATTATCGTACTCGGGCTAAGCATCTGGAATTTAAAACGGAAAATAAGGTTTCATTATATTGATTACCTGATACTGACATTTTTCGGGTACACACTGTTATACGTTTTTCTGCCTGTAGGCGAACAGGGCATTGGCGAGAAAATAATGGCTTTCAAAACCTTATCTTTTTTTGTTTTGGTATATTTCTGTGGCCGATTATTTAAACCAGGCGAGATTTACATCAGCAAATACTTTCACTATATATTATTACTTTCGATAGCCGCAGCGGCAGTTTTATTAACTGAAGTAGCTGCCGACCGACACCTGCAAACCATTACAGGCTATGCAGATTACAATTTTTATTTCTTCAATTTTGAGCCTAGCGGAAATTACGGACTTACCTGGACTTTCGAATCAGAGGGAGGTTACAAGCGTTTTGCAAGTTTTTTTGCCAACCCTCTTGAATTTGCATCTGCAACGGTAATTGCACTGGCCGTACTTGCTGCATTGTATACCACTGAAAACAATAAGTTAAAACTTGACAACTATGGTTATCTCTCCCTTGCCGCAACCCTAACCTGCATCATCTTTGCATTTTCACGTTCAGCATTTATCAGTTATTTTATCCTGTTCTACGTCTACTCAATATTTACGGGAAGAAAATATATCTATCATAGCATTCATCTTATTGGGGCAATAATTACAATTTATATTATCTACCTGCTTACCAAAGAACAAGATCAAAACGATGGATTACAAATGGTAATTATAAACACCATTAATTTCAGTAATCCTTCCAGTGTTGGGCACGTGGTAGAGTGGGTTCAGGGTGCTTTGGCTATTGCATCAAATCCTTTGGGGTTGGGCCTGGGTTCGTCAGGACGCATTGGAGGCACACTGGGTGAGAATATCGGAGGTGAAAATCAGTACATCATTATTGGTGTCCAGGCAGGTATAATTGCCTTGCTGCTGTACCTTTCCATTTACTTCTGTATTATTAAAGAAAGTATTAAATGGTTTTACAGGTTAGATGGAAAAGAAAAGAAAATTTGCCTTGCCATACTGCTCATAAAAATTGGCTTTATAATCCCTTCCTTAACATCTGAGATAGAATCATCTGCTTATACCTCTTATTTAATGTGGTTTCTCTCGGGTTTATTTGTTAGTATAATCTCAACCAAAGTTCCAGTTATCGATTCTGAAGAATCCCAGGCTTATATCCAGGCTCCTGAAAAGGCCTGAGCTTTTAGCAAATTTGCTGGTATATTTTTTATAAGTTTGTCGGCTGAACCCAATTTAGGCATCTTCAACTTATTATGATTAATAAAACTTGTCCGCTTTGTTTAAATAATCAAACACAGATAAGCCCTGTGCTTTTTATGATAAATAACAGCACAGACGGGGAATACCAGATTAAGCAATGTCACAATTGCGGGCATGCTTTCACCTGGTTTGATCATGAGATTGATATACAAAGCTATTATGATGACAAGGATTATGCTGTTCAGGATACTAAAAAGACCATATTCTACAAAATACAAGAGCTAGAGTATAACCAGGTTTTAAATAAAATTAAAAAATATAAGCCAATTCCTTCCACTATCCTCGATTTTGGTTCTGGCAAAGGCCTTTTTCTACAATTTGCAAAACAACAGGGCTTTAGTGTTAAAGGAGTTGAAAGTTCGGTGCCAAGAGCAAATTACGCAAGAACCCAATTTGGGCTTGATATTAATACCGACTACTATAAATCAGGTTCCGTTTTCAATACAAAGTTTGATACACTTACCATGTTCCATGTACTGGAACACATTCATCTCTCCGAAAATTTTCTCGGCAACCTGATCAGTGATAATTTAAAGGACGGAGGCTTACTCATAATAGAAGTGCCGAATTTTGACAGCTGGCAGTCTAAATGGGCTGGGAATAAATGGCTTCATTTAGATGTTCCACGCCATATAAGCCACTTTACACCTCCCATTTTAAAAACCCTCATCGAAGGATATGATTGCACGATAAAATCATCTTCATACTTTTCACTTCATTTAGGGATTATTGGCATGGTGCAAACTATTTTTACGTGGTTCGGCTACAAGGGTTTTCTAATTGCCGATTTAAAAAGGAAGAAGACTATTCCTTTAATGTTAGGTTTATTATTTGCCTTACCACTTGCCATTTTTCTTGAGTTAATAGCGGCAGCATTTAACAAAGGTGGCATAATCAGGTATTATGCATTAAAAAACTGATATAACCTGTCCTTTTCTGAACCAATTTAAGCGGATAGCAATTCAATGATTGTTTTGAGGAAAGGAATTTCTTTTTACTTTTGATGGTGATTAAACCTGCAATGATTTAAGAAAAATTATCCTTGCATTGTAGAAATAAGTTTAGATGAGAGTTGCAATTATTGGTTCGAGAGGATATCCATATGTTTATGGAGGATTTGAGACCTTCGTTAAAGAATTAAGCGAACGCCTGGTAAACCAAAACGTTGAAGTGCATGTTTATTGCCAGAAAAACCTTTTTGCCGAGCGCCCAAAAGAGGTAAATGGAATTAAACTTCATTATATACCAACATTGCCTCAAAAATCTTTAAATCAAATTATCCATTCATTTCTGTCGATACTACACGCATCGTTTAGCAAAGCTGATGTATTACTGGTTGTTAACCTGGCTGCAGGACCAATGGGCTGGATCCCTAAACTAAGGGGTAAGAAAACCATGATCAATGTGGATGGACTGGAGTGGCTCCGCCCAAAATGGAAAGGCCTGGGTGCAAAGTATTTTTATTGGGCCGCTAAACTGGCAACCAAACTTTACGATAAAATTATTACCGATGCCGAAGCCATGAGGCAGGTATACCTTAAAGAATTTAATCAGGATTCTAAGGTGATTGCCTACGGTGCACCAAAATTCAATCAGGCAAATGAAAACAGGTTACAAAGACTAGGCTTAACATCTGCCGGATATTACCTGATCGTTGGGCGCCTGATACCCGATAATAATGCCGACCTCATTATTAAAGGTTTCCTTAAATCAAACTCAAAGAAGAAATTATTAGTGGTTGGTGATGTACCTTATAGCGATAAATATGCTTCTGATTTAAAAGCCATGCAAAACGAACGATTAATTTTTCCGGGTTATATAAAAGATCAGGAAGAGCTAATGGCAATTTATCAGCATGCGTATGCTTATATCCATGGCCATAAATATGGTGGCACGAATCCTGCTATGCTCAAAGCCATGTCAAATAATTGTGCAATTCTTGCCCTGGATACAGTTTTTAACCGGGAAATGTTAAGCGATGGTAAATTCGGTTTATTCTTCAATGAAGATGAACATGATGTAGTCCGGGTTTTAGAAAATCTCGAAAACCATCCGGAAACAGTAAAGAGATTAAAAGAAACCGTTAATTTGGGTTTAACGCAAAAATACAACTGGGACAGCATAACCCTCGCATACAAAGATGAAATGCTTAAACTGTTAAAAAAGAAGTGAAATGGCAAAACCTATCATAGTCGGTATTGATATACGGGACTTAAAAATTGCCAAAACAGGAACAAAAACCTATCTGGAAGAAATTTGCAAAGCATTTAAAAAGGGGAAAGAAGGTTTTGAATTTCGCTTTTTCGATAGCCCTTTTCCGGTATACCGGGGTCGAAATAAAATACTTAAAATAACCGAGCATTTGCGTTTTTTGCTTTGGAAACAGGTTTCACTCCCAATCCTGGCATTAATAAATGGCTGTGATATCGTTTTTTGTACCGACTTTTTTGTCCCTTATCTCAATCTTGGCTATAAAACCATTCCGGTATTTCATGATGCTTTTTTTTGGGAATATCCTGAACATTATAATAGATACTGGCTCAAAATTTTCCATAAAACCGGTGTCAAAGCTGCAAATAAATCGGCCTATATCGTTACGCCTACTGCTTACGCCAGAGAGCGGGTAATACATTTCTCAGGAATTAATCCAGATAAAATTGTTGTCATTGGAGAAGCTCCGAAAACTTTTGTTAAAAACAATTTCCCTACTAAAGGCCAGGATGGTAACCTGAAAACCAATAAGTACTTCTTACACATCGGGACTTTTGAAAAAAGAAAAAACCTTACTTATCTGGTCGAAACTTTATACCGTTTAAGAACACAGGGTTTTACCGATTATTCGCTGATATTATGTGGCCAGATAAGCCCCAAAAACGATATGGATGGAAGCCGTAAACTATTTGAAACCATCGAAGAATATAAGCTTAAAGAGTATGTAATTATGCCGGGTTACGTAAAAGATGAGGATTTGGCAGCTTACTATCAAAATGCAGAATTATATCTTTTCCCATCGATAAACGAAGGTTTTGGCTTGCCTATTCTGGAGGCTTTTCAGCATAATTTACCTGTATTAGTGGCCAATAACACCTGCTTACCAGAAGTTGGTGGCAATGCCGTAATAACATTCGATCCTTATAACCCTGAAGATCTGGCGAAAAAAATCAAATACTTTTTCGTTAACCCAAACGCTAAGTCAGAAATGATCGAAAAAGGTAAGGAGCGTCTGAAGTTTTTCTCCTGGGATAAAACGGCTGATGAGTTATGTGAAATCTTCAGAAAGGCAATAATATAATTCAAAAGGGCAGAAACAGTCATGTACTTAATAAAATGCGCTGATATAGCGGTTATTAAAGGCAAAAGACATATTTTTGAAAATTGAGTGTAAAAACCGGAGCGGAGTGATAAAATTTATAAAAACAATATAAACTGATGAATATACTAATACTTGGTGCTTCATCAGACCTTTATGGCGGCAGCAAAATTCTTTCTATTGTTGCCCGGATTTTAGCAGACGGCAAACACAAACCAATCGTAGTAATTTCTGAAAATGGTCCATTGGTCGGCGAACTTAACAGATTAGGTGTAGAAGTCCGTATTATACGTTTGGGTATCTTGCGTAGAAAATACCTTTCCTTTTCAGGCATTATAAACCGCATTTCAGTAATCCGCAAAGCCTGGAAATCTTTGAGTAAACTTATAGATGAGAACCAAATTGATATGGTTTATTCAAATACAACAGGTGTGTTAATCGGGGCTTTTCTGGCTAAAAAGAAAAAACTGAAGCACATCTGGCACATTCACGAGATTATTACCAAACCTAAGCTATTTACCAGGATTTTAGGTATTATGCTTGGTAAATACAGTCATAGTATTATCGTTGTATCTGATGCAGTTAAAAATCATTGGGAAAAATATATCGCTAATAAAGTAATCACAAGAATCTACAATGGTATCGACACTACTGTTTACGAGCAGGTTAACAGTTCTTTGCGTGAAGAAATTAATATTAGTCCCGATGAAATGCTCATCGGAATGATTGGCCGGGTAAATCACTGGAAAGGTCAGGATTATTTTCTGGATATTGCCAAACAAATACTTCAAGAAAAGCCCGAAACCAAATTTATTATTGCAGGAGATGCTTTCCCGGGTTACGAACCGCTTGTTGATAAACTCATCAACCGAATCAGTGATGAAAAACTATCAGACTCGGTTTTTTATCTGGGTTACAGAACAGATATCCCACAGCTATTACATGCTGTTGATATTTTTGTCTTGCCCTCCATTTTACCAGATCCTTTTCCAACGGTAATTTTAGAAGCAATGGCAAGCGCCAAGCCTGTAATTGCAACAAATCACGGTGGTGCTACCGAAATGATTGCCAATGGAGAAACCGGGATTCTGATTCCTTACAACGATGATAAAGTTTCTTCACAACTAATGTTGAAATTACTGGATGATAAAGAAAAAATCCTGGCGATGGGTAAGCAAGGTAAAATAAGAATAGACACTTTATTTTCGCTGAACAGCTTTACAAAAGCCATCCTCCATATTTTTGAGAAAACTTATACATCAAATTAAGCTGATACGTTCGGTATGATTTAACAATAAATAAGCGTTAAGCCATAAAGGATGCATTTAAATTTTAACTTATATTTGCAGTTATATTAAAACTAAAATTCGATTCATGCGCTTTAAATTTATCCTCTGTACCTTACTTTTAGGTTTCTCCCTATTTAATGCAAAATTGTCGGCTCAAACTATTTCTACTGATAATTTGAGTAAAGTTAAGGTAGAACAACTCTCTGATGCCCAAATACTCGAAATCTCTAAAAGATTCGAAGCATCAGGTATAACAGAAGCTGAAGCTGTTAAAATTTTAGTCGCCAAGGGAATGGACCCTGCAGAAGTTGATAAATATAAGGAGCGCCTTGCTCAGGTTCAGGCCGGAGGAAAAACCGCGAAAAATACGACAACAACTCAGGCAGCCAAACCACAAGCACCGGCTAACCGCGATACCACAAGGTCTCCTGATCCTAAACCAGCAAGAAAGAATAACCCAGTTTACGGATATGAATTTTTCAGTAATCCTAATTTAAAATTCGAACCAAACATCAGGATAGCAACGCCAAAAAGTTATGTTTTAGGCCCTGATGATGAGTTAACCATCATGTTAACAGGTTTAAACGAAAGTACAACCAATGCCAAGGTTTCTCCCGATGGGAATGTAAAAATCCCATATGCAGGTTTAGTATATGTTAATGGATTAAGTATAGATCAGGCGACATCACAAATCAGATCAAAGATGGTTAAAGCTTATCCGGCTTTAGCTTCAGGGCAAACAAAATTGAACATCAATTTAGGAACAGTGAGAAGTATCAGGGTAACCATAATAGGTGATGTTGCAACCCCTGGAACTTACACGGTATCGTCATTATCTACATTATTTAATGCATTATATCAAAGCGGCGGACCATCGCCTCGCGGTTCGTTAAGAAAAATTGAACTCATTAGAAATAATAAAGTTATTCAGGTTGTTGATTTATACAATTTTCTGCAAAAAGGAATCCAAAGTGATAACGTTAGCTTACGCGATCAGGATGTTATCAGAATACCTGTTTATACTACCCGCGTAGCAATTGATGGTGCGGTAAAAAGACCTGGTATTTATGAATTAAAACCGGCAGAAACTTTAAGCGATCTGATAACTTATGCTGGAGGCTTTGGCGACCTGGCTTATAAGGGCATCGCGAAAGTGACACAAGTTGGAGAAAAAGAAAGAAGTGTAAAAGATATACCTGCCGATATGTTCGACAGGTATACCCTAAAAAATGCAGATTCTGTATATTTTGGAGCCGTATTAGAACGCTTTGCAAACAGAGTTGTAATCGATGGTGCAGTTTACAGGCCCGGAACTTTTGAGTTAAGCCCGGGAATAAGCTTAAAATCACTTATAGCAAAAGCTGATGGCTTAAGAGACGATGCCGTACTTGGTAACGGATACATCAAAAGAATTAAACCCGATCTGGAGAAGGAAATGATCTCCTTCAATTTAGGAAATATCATGTCAGGTACGGATCAGGATATTGCCTTAGTTCGGGAAGATTCTGTTTTTATCATGTCAACCAAAGACTTAAGGGATGAATCATCTATTAGCATTGGCGGATATGTTAGGGCGCCCGGAACATTCCAATATAGAAAAGGCATGAGTGTAGCTGATGTGGTAAGCATGGCTAAAGGCTTTCAGAATGATGCGGCAAACCATCGTATTGAAATTTCAAGACTGATAAAAGACACCACTGATACACTTTCTAATAAGCTGGTAACCATTATTACACTTAATCTCGATTCTGCTTTAGCATCTTCTACTGGCAACTTTTTACTTGAACCGCTTGATTACATCTACGTTCCGCGATTGGTTAACTACAGAACCATAGGAAATGTTAAAATCAGGGGAGAAGTTTTATTTCCTGGCGATTACGCACAACAACGAAGAGACGAAACCGGCATTGAATTTATCAAACGGGCTGGAGGCATAACACCTATGGGCTCATTAGAAAACACACAGGTGTATCGTAATGGTTTAAGGGTTGACATGGATTTAACGGGTAAACGTAAGCGGCAAGCAAAAGACGCTACGGTATTAATGCCAGGTGATAGCTTATTTATACCTAAAAATGTTCCTTTTGTAGAAGTTACCGGCTCTGTTAACAACCCACAACTTTTGAGATATGCGAATTCGAATTTCAAATATTATGTAGATGCTGCCGGAGGGATAACGGAGAATGCCCGGTTAAGAGGAGCTTACATTAAATATGCAAATGGAATTAATGCACCGGTTAAAAGTTTTCTTTTCATTAAAAACTATCCTAAGGTAACAGCAGGAAGCCAGATTGTTGTACCTGAAAAATCAGGAAAAAACAAACTTGGTTTTGCAGAGATTACCACAATTGCTTCGGCACTTACCGGCTTAGTGAGTTTAATAGCCATTCTATTCAAATAATTATGCAGCCTGCTGAAAATAAAACAAAATATACCAATATTGAGGAAGAGTTTTCTTTCGCAAAAATGATCGCGGCCCGAAAAAAGGACTTAGATTATCTTTGGAAATTCAAAATCAGGATTTTAATTATTGGATTAATTGGAGGTATATTAGGGCTAGTAGCTGCTTATTTTTGGCCTGTTACTTATACAGCCAAACTCACATTCGTTGTGGAAGAAGGCAAATCTAGTGGAGGCGGTATATTATCTTCACTGGCAGGCCAGATGGGTATTGATATAGGCGGCTTAACCGGAGGAACCAGTGGTGTACTCGCAGGTGATAATGTTCTTCAGCTTCTGATGAGTGAAAAAATGGTTAAACAAACTATTCTCACACCTTTAGACAGCAATGGAACCTACACCCTGGCTGATAAATATGCCGATGCTTACAAGCTGAAAGAAGATTGGAAAGATATTAAGGCGAACACAAAAAAGGAAACCATCATGTTTCCGCCCGACACCAGAAAATACACGAGATTGCAGGATAGTTTGCTTCATGAAATAATGAAGAAATTAACCGAAAAAGAACTTTCGGTAAGTAAGCCTGATAAAAAACTAGGCTTCTTTGCTTTAACAGCAACATTAAAAAATGAACAACTTGCCAGTTTGGTATGTACAAGGTTAATTGATGAGGCCACGCTCTTTTATATCCAGACTAAAACAAAAAGGTTAAGAACAAACGTTGACCGGCTACAAAGCCGTGCAGATAGTATAGGAAAACTCTTAAATAAAAAGACTTATTCCGCTGCCGGAGCAAATGCCGTAATGTTAGATGCAAACCCAGCTTATGCAACCATAGGCGTTAGTTCAGAGCTTCAGGAGCGTGACAAACGTGTACTTCAAACCATTTATTCAGAGATTATTAAAAACCTCGAAGTAAGCAGAACCATGCTCATGCAAGAAACGCCTACTTTTCAGATTGTAGATGAACCTGAAATGCCCTTAAAGAAAAATAAAATGAGTAAGGTTATGGGCATTGCGATTGGCGGCTTATTTATAGGTGCCTTTTATTGCCTGTTCTTGCTTGTTAAGAGAAAAGATTAGCCTTATTATTCAAACTGCCATTCTGATACACGAATGATCTATAAACTACTATTACAGTCGCTGTAACTGCCACCTCATTATTATGTAGCATTTTAACGGCAATTTTTATTGCTTGCGGATTCTTCACTACGCTAAGAATCACACAAGACGAGGAAAATTAAAGAATCCTGCCTGATCTTACAATTGAGCGGCTAAAATCTAAAGGCCACTCCTAGTTCACCATGAAAATTATATACCGTATTGTGCGGAATGTAATATTGTGATTCGGTGTAATCTTTCTGCCGCCATTGGTAATTTAGCGATTTAATACCTTGAATTTTAGCATTAAATAATAAGTTTTTATAATTCCAGGTTCCTTCAGCAGCAAGAGCTAAATCAACCCAATTACGACTACCTCCTTTTGCGCTACCAAAACCAGCACTATCATAGAAATCCCGATTGTGTTCCAATCGATCAAAAGAAAACCCCAACTTTTTCATCCCTTTCACCCAACTCACTTCAAATGACTGCAAATTCCCTCCGGTACCACTACCAGCACCGATAACTTCACCATTATTTGTATAGCCTTGTTGAACTTCACTATGGTAATAGAAACCAGATGCATTCCTTAATAAAAGTCCGTCGATAGTTTGCGACATTTGAGTGAGTTCTGCACCAAAGAGAATGAATTCATCTTCTCTCTCTTTCAGCGGCACCATCTTTCGCAAGCCGAACAGATAAGACCTGGAGTGATCTGGTGAACCAATAAAATCCCGGAAATTATAGGAATTATCATTCAAGCCGTATTCAAAATAAACTTCTGCATGCGCTTTAGTAAATAACCATCGGGCATAAAGCGATGTACGCTGATCTCTTGCATTGCCATCATCTCCTGCTCCATTGCCAATCTGATTTTTTTGAAAAGGAATAAAAAATGGAATATAATCATCCAATCCCTGCAAATCCGGGCCATAGGACATGAATGTTCGTGTAAAACCTAAAAATAAGCCTGGAACCCATTTAGGCTGATAATTGATGTTTAAACCTGCAAGATAGCGCCAGTCATCTCTTGGTTTTGAATAGACTAAACTACCATCTGATAATTTTGTATTTTCCAAAGGAGAAAACCCTGAAGCTTCTAATCGCCCGCCAATGATTTGCGCTTCAAAAGAACCGATATAAGTTTTGACAGGTCTTACCGTATTTAAGGTAACGTGTTTAAATCCCTTGGCATTATTACTCATCATCAGGCTGTTTTTAATACCTGGCCCCCACCATAAATTTTCATTTGACAAACCTAAAGAAGCAGGCCCTACAGTTAAACGGATACTACTTTGTCCCCAACCTAATTTGCTATAGCTGCGATTTCCGAAACGCTCAGGAGCATCAATTAGATTATAGTTGTTTAAATAATATGATGAAAGCTCAGTATCTGATCTGTTATCGCCATAACTTTCAAAGGCCGCATTTTGTGCATAAACATATTCCGGTTTAAGTTGAATACTTAAAGGACCAAATTTCACAAAAAAACCACCACTAATCATTGTTTGATACCCTTTTGCAGGAATCATTGGCCCATCATTCCAGCCATATGGATGATGGCTATTAATTTGTTGCTGCCAGGAGAATGGAAGAATTTGAAAAAGCCCCCTTCCATTGGCAAATTTGATTGGACCTGATGATTTTATCAAAGTTTCCTCAGCATCAGGATTAAAAATATCTGCTTGATTTAAAGCTTCGGTAGATAGCGGCCGGTTACTAAAAGAGATACTGGAATCCAGCTTACCCAATAGCTGCAATCTTCTGTAATAATCTTCAATAACAGTGCTACCTACAGGAATTGTTTGTGAAAAACCCTTATTCGAGGTAAATACAAAAATAAACAGCAATATTATATTTAATATTTTTCGCATCGTTAAGCTTGTTTAGAAACGGTAGGTAAGCCCTATCTGTACCTGTAAATTAAAAACATCCTTACCTGGTGTCATATAAGGTTGATCAGGTGCCTGAAATAAATACCACTGATAATTTAAGGATTGAATGCCCTGAAGTTTAGCGTTGAAAATAAAGTTTTTGTAATTCCATTCTCCACTGGCAGCTATACTTAAATCTGTCCAGTGCCTGCGCCAGTCTTGCGAATCTACATAAGCGTAATAATAAAAATCATTATTATGTACATAGCGTTCCAACTGCAAGCCAATTCTTTTTAATCCTTTTACCCAGCTCACTTCAACTGATTGGTGATTAGCGCCCGGGCCTATACCGGCACCTAAAACCTCCCCACGATTGGTATAACCCTGCCGGATGTTTTTACTCGTATACCAGCTATCAAGGTTCATCACTTTTGAAATGTTTGTTTCCTGCATTTGCGTAACTTCAGCACTTAACAGCAGGTTCTCATCTTTTCGCGATCCAAAGGGAAATAATTTACGGACACCAAAAATATATGCTCTTGAAACATTTGGCTCGAGTATTAAATCATTTAAATCGCCTGAGTAATTATTCCTACCATACTCAAAGTAAACTTCTGCATTTTCCTCAGCCCATAACCAGCGCATAAAATATGAGTTTCGCTGATCGCGTTTATTAATTGCTTCGGTAGCTGCCGACTGACTTTTAGATCCAAAAAACGGAAGATAGTCGCCAAAACTATTTAAACTATTGCCATACTGCTGGGCACTGCGTGTCAAGCCCAGAAATAATCCTGGTACCCATTTTGGTTGCCAGGTAAAAACCATACCACTTAAATAACGCCAATCATTCGGTTTCGCTACATAAAGTGGTTGCCCTAAATATTCGCTTTCAGGCTCTAAGACCCCATATCCAGAATTTTCAAGTCTTCCTGCTATAATTTGACCTTCGAATGAGCCGATTGGTGTTGCTATGGGTTTTCTGGTGTTTAAGGTTAAATGCTTAAATCCAGGCGCAGTATTACTCATTAACAACGAGTTTCTCATCCCCGGCCCCCACCATAAATTTTCGGTTGATAAACCAAAAGACAATGCCTTGTAATTTAAACGAATGCTACTTTGCCCCCAGTAGGCTTTTGTTACACCTGCGTTACCAAAGCGTGCAGGTAAATCAATATTATTGTAGAAGTCGTAATAACGGGCTGTGATAATTGGATAATGATCTTTATCAAATGTATCAAAACTGCTATTTGCAGCCATTACTATTTCAGGCTTAAACTGAACAGATAATAACCCGTATTCAGCATAAATGCCACCAGTAAGTAAAGTCTGGATACCTTTCGCAGGAATCATTGCGCCATCATTCCAGCCGTATGGGTGGTGCGAATTTGCCTGCAAAAGTATCCCCATCGGCAACAGCTGCCACTTAAATTTTCCATCTTTTGAAACACCCGAATGGTCAGCATCTAAAAGATTATACCTGTTTTCCGTCGAATCCGGATATTCAGCATCCTTTGTTCGAAAGGCAATTTTAGGTAAAATCGGACGAACGGTAAATGATACTGTTGAATCTAACTTGCCTGCCAGCTGTGCTCTTCTGTAATAATCTTCCAAAGCAACCGAACCTACAGGAATGGATTGCCCATAGCTTTTAATTACAGTTAGGCATAAACCTGATATAAAAAGGTAAATTAGTTTTCTCATAAATTGATTACTTTAACCCTGATATTATCCACCGACCAGCTTTCATCACATTTAGGGTCTGAAGCATTCGTCTGAACAAGTTGATCGCGGCATTGCATTAATAATGAGGACTTATTGTGCTCTATCACTTTAGTAATCTTATAAAGTGTAGTACCTCCAATTTTGCCTGACAAATTACAAACACCCGGTAAAGTAATGTTTGATGCACCTGACTTTGGGTTATTATTAGCATTTGGATAATCTGACGGATATGATTGTGGCTGGCATAAACCCGGGGTATTACAATCCGTGTTCGAGAATGTGGTATTTATATAAAGTCCTCCATCTACCATAAATTTCCAGATATCAGGCCCATCTATTCCATTGCTGGTTTTATTGCCATCCCAGCTGTCGTGAATATATAAATCGAAAGAAATTTCCACCAATTTGTGCTTCGGAAGATCAGATAAGTTTAAATCAAACCCCGATGAATTGTATCGGCCTAATACTTTAGTACCATTATAGGTTTCTATTTGCCCATACAATAAGCCGGTGAGGTTACTGGTTTCAAAATCATTGAAATAAACCTCCTGCTCATTTTTAACTTCTTTGGCACAACCCCAAAACAAAAGGCAAACCAATACAACCCCAATTAATTTTCTCATAAAGTATTTTCGTTTAAGAGATATGGTCTAGTTCTTCGAAAACTGAATTTTTGCTCTTAAACTCTGGAACCAGCTTTTTCATATTGATCACCACCTGGCGATCGTTATTATTTTTTGCAGATAAAATAAGTGCACTGATCTGACTAACTACATCGTCAAAAACATACTGTCTAACCTTACCGATCATTATTTTCTGATGATGTGTTGGCATAGTGTTTTCATTATCATTCAGTAGTTCTTCATACAATTTTTCTCCGGGACGTAATCCTGAATATTCAATTTTGACATCTACATTAGGCTCAAGGCCTGCCAAACGGATCATTTTTTTTGCCAACTCTACAATCTTGACAGATTTCCCCATATCAAAGACAAAAATTTCGCCACCTTTACCCATGCAACCAGCTTCCAGCACTAACCGACACGCTTCAGGAATGGTCATGAAATAACGGGTAATTTCCGGATGAGTTACTGTAACTGGTCCACCCTTTTCTATCTGTTGTTTAAACCTTGGGATAACTGAGCCATTTGACCCCAAAACGTTACCAAAACGTGTGGTGATGAATTTTGTAATTGGTTTTACTTCAAGCTCATTGATATAACTCAAACCATTGCTAAATATAAAATTCTCCTGGCTTAATGAATTACTCAGGGCCTGCACATAAATTTCTGCAATTCTTTTTGAAGCACCCATTACGTTCGTAGGATTTACTGCTTTATCAGTAGAAATCATAACGAATTTTTGAACCCCATATTTAACAGCCTTATCTGCAATTGTTTTAGTACCTAAAACATTTGCTTTGATGGCTTCCGCAGGATTATCCTCCATCAATGGTACATGTTTATAAGCAGCAGCATGGTAAACATAATGTGGCTTGTAAGTATTAAACAGTACCTCCATTCTTTGTTCATCTCTTACATCGCCAATAAAGGCATGAAAGTTTTTATTTTTATTATTTTCTTCCAATTCAAGATAAAGTTCATGTAGAGCCGATTCAGCCTGGTCGCAAATAATGATTAAACCTACACCGAATTTAGAAAGCTGCCTCACAATTTCACTTCCGATGGAACCCGCTGCACCGGTAATTAAAATGCGTTTATTATCAAGCATATTGCCTATACCTTCAATATCAATCTCTATTGATTTCCGGTTCAGCAAATCTTCGATGTTTAACTTTTGTATTTGTGTTGATTGCAGCTTACCATTTGTCCATACATCGCGGGGAGGAATATTTAATATCTTGATATCATTCTCCAGGCACATATCGATCACCAAGTCTTTGCGTTCTTCGGGAATGGTATAAGAAGCAAAGATAATTTCGTCTAGTTCGTGTTCAGCAATCAGGCTACCTAATTTATTCGCATCCAGTATTTTTACACCATCAATGGTTTTACCAACCTTACGCTCATCATCATCAATAAAGGCAACAATTGTTTTGTTAACCATGCCATCATGATCAAAAGTTCTTTTTGCTGCTAAACCCGCTTCACCTGCACCGTAGATAATTACCTTCACCTTATCCAGTTTAAGGTTTTTGATATACATGAAGAAGTATTTGATTAAAACCCGGTAAACAATCAGAAACAAAAAACTACAAAGGCCGGTTGTGATGAGAATAATATGGGAAATTATTGGAAACTTAAAAAACGTAATCGCAATAAGATTGAGCACAAAAAAAGTTCCGTTTCCTATGACTACTGCAACCAATATCCTAAAAGAATCCTGGGCACTGGTATACCTGATAATTCCGGCGAAAGTTTTTATATGCAGGAATACAGCACAGTTAATAACACCAAAAATTAGCAGATTCCTTGCCAGTTCAGGAATATCTACAGAAGTAAGATCAAGATTATGCCTTAAAGTATAGGCAAAAATCATTGAAGCTGTACAAATCGCCAGATCTAAGAGAAAAATAATCCAGCGTGGAACAATATTAATTTGAGTAAACAAAATTCAATAGGCTATATTTCACGTAAAGATAAATATAATATTTTTACTGCTAAATTTATATTTCTTTACTTTATTACAACTCGCAATTAAGATGCCATAAAACAAATAAAATGTAAAATTAACCTTTAAAAAATCAGGGTAGATTTTGATTTGATTGTGAAATAATACACTAAATACCAAGAAGCTTCACCTTTCCTTCTGATAAGAAACGTATAGAAACGAACAGTATACCGGAAATAATAGCTAAAGAAATGACGAGGAGAGCAGAATCTTTTACTACCATAAATAGTAGGATATTTGTCCCCAGTTGTACTAAAAAGTATAACCCCGAAACCAGTAGATGTGGCCATTTTCTTTCATTAGCCAGATATTGATAGTAATGGCTTCTATGTGCTTCAAAAATATTCTCTCTACGAATTACCCTAAAAATAATTGTGATTACAGCATCCAGACCATAAACCAGCAAAAGTAGTATATAATTGAAATTTCCTGTTTTTAAAATCAATTGTCCGGTTAAAAAAATGATGATAAACGCGATACTTACACTCCCTACATCTCCTGCAAAACATTTTGCCTTTTTCCTGAAATTGAAGAAGTTAAAAACTAATAAAGATAAACCAACAACAATCAATAAATCTGAAGAAGTAAATTGTACAATTTTCTTATTGATAAAATACAGAGAAGCTATGGCCAATAAACTGTAAGCACCTGTAATACCATTAATCCCATCCATAAAATTGTATGCATTAATGGTTCCGATCACAAAAACCAAAGCTACAGGAATCCAATACCAGTTAAGTTCAAAAAGATTCCATTGATAAAACATAAGTAAAACAGCTATAAGATGAATGCTAAGCCGTACCTTGTTATTTAAGGTTAGTATATCATCTATAAAACTAATTGTTGCTATTGCAAACAAACCGGCTATAAAATATGGGTACTGAAAATCAGATAGACAAAAGTAAATTAATCCGGCCAAACAAAAGATAATTCCGCCACCTCTTAAAGTAATGTTTTTATGGGAACTCCTTTCATTTGGTTTATCTATGATATTGAAACGATCAGCAATCTTGAAATAAGTCACCTCCAGGAGAAAAAGCCCGGCAAGAATCATAAAAGCAAAGGTTGATGTCATAGTTTCTTAAAACCGCGAAGATAAAGAATTCAAATCCTAATAGCTTAAATTATTTACTTAACCCAAAACAATAAATAAGATTTCGATAGTAATTATTTGTACTCATCTCCAAATGCTTTCACCATTGCTGAGGCAACTTGTTTGATTTCCTGCTCATCAGACTTAGGATAAATTAACAATACTTTTCCATCGTCTACCACGATAAAGTTCGACAAGCCCTTAATTACTGCGGCTTTCCCGGCAGGGAGCTGGATTAAACAATCTGCAGTTTCTGAGATATTTAAATGTGCACAACTGATGGCATTATTCTGTTCGTCTTTCTGGGCAACACTATGTAAAGATGCCCAGGTACCTAAATCTGACCATCCAATATCAGCAGGAATTGTGTAAACATTATCCGCTTTTTCCAATATAGCATAATCGATTGAAATGTTCGGAGTTGTTGGGTAATTTTCTAAAACAAATGCTACTTCTTCATCTGTATTGTATAATTCATTCCCTTTCTCAAATATAGATGCGATTTCTGGAGCATATTTTTCAAAAGCATTTTTAATCGCACTTGCCGACCAAATGAAGATACCTGCATTCCAAACGTAATCGCCACTTTGCAAATATGCCTGTGCTTTTTCAAGCGAAGGCTTCTCCATAAAAGCCGTTACTTTCTTTATTTCTTCTCTTTGCACCTTGCTCTTTATTCCTTGCACCTTGTTCATTGCTCCTTGCTCATCACAATACTTTATGTATCCATAACCAGTATCAGGACGTGTTGGACTTATACCTAAGGTTAATAATGCATCATTCTCTTCAGTAAAAGCCAATCCTTGGATAACTTTAATTAAAAATTCTTCTTCTTTTAAGATCAGATGATCGGAAGGTGCAACGATTATATTTGCATTTGGATTAGTCCTTGCTATTTTATAACTGGCATAAGCGATACAAGGTGCCGTATTATTTCTACTTGGCTCTAACAATATATTTTTTTGTAGAGCTTCAGGAAGTTGTTCTTCTACCAAGCCAGCATAGTCTGCATTGGTTAAAATGTAAATCTGCTCATTTGGGCAAATTTTTAGAAAGCGTTCATAAGTGAGTTGCAACAATGATTTTCCTAAACCTAAAATATCAATAAATTGTTTAGGAAAGTGGTCACGGCTTCTAGGCCAAAAGCGTGAGCCAACTCCGCCTGCCATAATGAGGATATTATTATTAGTTAGAATCATAGATTAAGCTTCGAATGATTTAGCAGTGATTGCTAAGCCGTGTTCGACTGAGATGGGCAATTCCAAATTAAGGGCTTGTTTAATTTTTTTGTTGCTGACTACATAATTTTCTGTTAGCTTATACAATCTTTCACTGTTTAATGGTAATCTAAATATATCGCCTATTCTCGCCAAAAGGCGAATATAACTTTGAGGGATTGCCAATAGTTTAGGTTTTTTATTCATTGAATTTGCTAAAATTTCAACTACTTGATTAGTGGACAATGCTACATCATCTGCAACATTAAAAACACCTGAGGGAATATTTTTTTTTAACATATTAGCAATTACAAAACATAGATTTTCAATGCTTAAAAACGATCTTTGATTTACAAAGGATGCCAATGGATAGGGAACACTTTTTTTAACAAATTTATATAGAAGATTTAAATTCCCTTTATTACCAGGTCCATGAATCATGCAAGGTCGCAAAATATAGTAGGTCTTACCATTTGGCAATGGCTGATTAATTATATAATTTTCAGCCATATGCTTAGATTTCCCATAAGGTGTTTTTGGATTGGCTATAACCTCCTCTGTTAATGGGCTATTGAGTGAGTCGGCAACAGCTTTAACAGAACTAACAAATATAAACATAGTTGCTTCTGATTTCAAAAACGCATCATATAACGTTTTAGTTAACTCAAAATTAACTTCATAATATTCTTCTATTTTCGCGGTTCTTTTTAGATCATGAGCTTTACCAGCCAAATGTATTATGCTAGAATCCTTTGTGAAAAATAGTTTATCCGCTTCATTCAATTCTTGCCTGTTAATAGCCTTAACATCTAAGCCATAATCATTAAGGTATTTTGATAAGTGCTTCCCAACGAAGCCAGTTGAACCAGTTATGTAAGCATTCATAATTTGGTATTATAAGATTGTTAAATTTTGTTTTCTTTATATACTTCTACCATCTTTTTTAATGTGCTTAAAATATCAACTTTCGGCAGATAACCTAGTTCATGTACAACCAAATCATTACTATACGAAACCCTATTTGTTAGCGCTCTTACTCTTGAGGTTGTAATAGGGCTACTAGGAATAGCATCGCCTATAAAACCAATGAGTCTCATGAAAAAATTTGGCATCCTAAGTTTTGGCTTGGGCTTACCTAGAAAATCTGCTATTGCTTCAATAAATTTTTCTAAAGGCAATTGGTCTGAAATATTGTAAATCTTTCCTATAGCCAATTTATTTGTTGCCGCTTGATATAGTATTTCGATTACATTTTCAACCGAAACATAATTAGCATTAGCTCCAGTTTTACCAATATAAAAATATCTACCGTTGTCAATAGCTTTTATTAATTGAAATAAGGATTGATTGGTCATATCTGGGCCAAAAACATTAGAGGGCCTGATTATAGTATAAGTGAACCATTTTTCCTTACCGGCCTTCATGACCAACTTGTCTGACTCTAATTTAGAGCCTTCATAGTCGTTTTTAGGATTAGGAATTTGCTTTTCATCAATAATGCCATTATACAAAGGTCCATAGACACCTGTGCTACTTAATTGGACCCAATGTTTTACTTCAGATTTTGCAGCGAGTAAAAGATTTTTTGTTCCTAACACATTTACCTCATACATCAAACTATTATTTTTAATCTCTGCTGCACAATGATATAATACATCAACTTTGTGAGTGAATTTTTTAAGAGTTTCTCCATCGCTTAGAAGATGTCCATTATAAAGTTTGACCTTGGGGGATAGACTGTTTATTTTTTTCCTACTTAAAATTCTAACCTCATGACCAAGCTCTAAATGATGATTCACTAACCTTTTTCCTATAAAACCTGTTGCCCCGGTAATTGCGATAATCATATATTCTATTTGGATAAAGATTGATAAAATTTTTTTTGTAAATTATAAATGGCATCGGCTGAAAAATCCTTTAAAATTCTTGCTCGTGCATTCTCTCTCAACTCATGAAATTTCGTTTGATTCTCGTATAACATTTTCATCGCATCAGAAAAAGCAGTAACATTTTTAAATTGTACTAATATGCCAGTTTGATTATTTTCAATAGCATCGCTTAGTCCTACAATATCAAAACCTATAGTAGGTACTTTGAGTGCAGCAGCCTCTATAACAATTGTTCCAAATCCTTCACTGCTACTTGGTAAACATAACACGTCGCTGGCATTTAAGTAATTTTCGTGTTCTTTAACGATGTCTAAACTAATAATTTGATCAGAAATATTTTGATACTTATCATATAATTCCTTTAATACTCCATTAGACTCATCTGGGCCTATAAACAGAAGCTTCACATCTTTTGTTGAATGAAAGACTTCAAAGCTTGCAAATAACTCAACGATTCCTTTGACAACTGATTTTCTTGCCAAGAATACAAATACAAAGTCATTTGGCTTTAAACCAATACTTTGCCTAAAATTTATTTTGTCATCAGATGATGCAGGTTTAAATCTGTCCAAATCTACACCAGATAATGAACCCTTACCTAAACAATGTATTTGTTGACCTTTTCGCAAAAAGGCTGAGTTAGCCAAAAATGTAGATTGGGATGGACTATCCGTTAAACATCTTGTATTAAGATAGAAAATTACCTTATCCATAAACTTTAATAAGGTTTTAGCAATACCTGATTTCGTTGCCCAAACCTGACCAGTAAATGTGTGGACTCGAATAGGAATTAATGTAAAGAAACCAGCTAATGCAGTCAAAAAACCAGATTTTGGCATTATAGAATGAACAATATCTGGCCGTATTTTGATGCAAATTTGAATAAGTTTGATGAGGGCTATAAGATCGTGAAAGGGTGAAGACTTTCTGATTATTTTTACGTCAATAAAGTTTATCAAAGGGTATTCTGCTTTATAACGAGACACGTTATTACCTGCAACATAAATCGTGTAATCGTTAACAGATCTATCTAAAAAATTTTTTAGATGCCAGGGAACAACTTCAGCTTGGGTAACAACCCTCAATATTTTTATTTTTTTTTCCAAGACTAAATTATTATTTTGAAGGTTTAGACATACTATTTTTTGCTACAATGACTACACGTCTGAGGTATTTCAATAATGAGAAGCTTACAAAAAATGGATATTGAATATTGTTAATTATCCCTAGCTCACATGCTAGTTTAATATTTTGAAGCTCACCAATTTCCATCCCCCAAAGATTACTGGAAAGTCCTTTTTCCCCAAAGTGGGCTTTTCCACCTCCAGTTATGACTAAACTTTCATTTAAAAAATAGCTATGACCTCTTTTACATATCCTGATGTAAAAATTTCCATCTTCACAGAAATTCTGATGCGATGGAAAACCGCTTACATCATTCAAAATTTCCCTTTTAAAAATTATTGTTGGTGTAATAAAGAGCATTCTTAGCAATAAATATTTTGCATCAATTTTGGTCAAAGTTGATTCTTTGTTTAGGACATTACTTTTAATAATTTCTCCATTTCTACTAGTACCAAGAAATTCAATATCCGAATTTGCTTTGATCACTTCCATTTGACGCTCCAGCTTAGTTGGTAACCACTGGTCATCACTATCTAACAGTGCTATCCAACTGCCGCTTGCGAACTTCAAACCACAATTTCTTGCAGCAGAAACGCCGGCATTTTCTTGAACAATGTAGTTAATTTCAAGCATTGGATTGTTTAATATGAAATCATTTACAATACTGTCAGAGTTATCAGTACTGCCATCATTTACAACAACTATATCAAAATCTTTAAATGTCTGATTTTTAACAGACTCTAAAGTGTTAAGGATAGTTTTAGATGCATTGTAGACAGGTATAACTACACTGATTAACGACCTATTAATTCGTTCCATTATAACTTTATTTTTTTATCAATCAAAATATAACATGAATAAGATTAACACTAATTCATCAATTTTGCCAAATCCCTACAGTAGATTTCCCAAGTGCACATTTCTTCAATTCGTTTTCTAGCCTTAAATCCTTCCTCATTTACAATAGCCTTACTATTTAACAGATTTATTAAAAGGTTATACAGTTCTAATTCATTATCCTGACTTATTAACCACCCTCCATTGTCCACATGTATCGCATCAGCAATGCCTCCAGTTTTAGTTCCAATAGCAGGAATCCCGGATGCCTGGGCTTCTAAAAAAACTAACCCAAAGCCTTCCACATTAACATCGTTAACACTCTCTCTAGTACAAAGAAGAAATAAATCATTTTCATTGTAAAATTTGGGTAAATCTACATCTTTTACATACCCATGAAATTTAACTATTTCATCAATACCTAAACCATGAGTTATTTTTACTATCTCATTTAGATAACCTCCAGTACCAGCCACATTCCATATAACCATATTAGGATGGCTTTCATTTATTTTCGATAATACACGTGCAACAAAATCATGACCTTTAAATTTTTCAATTCTAGAAACTGTGCAAATCCTTAAACATTTATTATCCTTATGTAAGGTAAAATCGGGCTTAAAAAAATTGTGGTTTACACCTAGTGGCAATGACTCACAACTTGCAGAGTGGGCTATTTTATGAACTAATTTCTTGGTGTATCTACTGTTTGCGATTATTAATTTTGCTTGGCTCAGAATTATTTTGGAGTACAGTGGTAGCCAAATTGTTTTTCTGAATAATGAACTTCCACTTGTAAATTCTGCTCCATGTCCCAAAATGAAAACATTTTTAAAGCCAGAAACCAAAGATAATATTGCTTCGGGATGCCATGTTCCACATAAAATATCACAGTTGTATTTATTTTTTAATTTAGATAAAAATATTATCGCCTTGATTTCGCATAAAAATCGTCTATGAGGTAAGGTAATTATTTCAACTTGCTCAATGTTATATGGAATATTGACACCTTCCTTTTCTCGTGTTAAAACGCGGACTCTCTCATAATATGGTTTCATACCAGCAGCGATTTCTTGACATAGTCTTGCAATACCACCGTTTGAAGGAGGAAAGTCAAATGAAAAAATAATAAGTTCTTTATTTTTAATCATACATTAAATTTATAAAGTTGAATTGCTTAAATTATGGATATTGTATATTTAACTGACTACTAGAGCCCCTCACGTCGAAAATCTTCATTGATAAATATACCCTTGTATGGAAGAAATAGATTTGGAAATTCAGATATTGACTGAAAAAAAATAAGAATTGCGTACATTATAAGAATTATTAAAATGTAACTCTTATCTTTTTTATATCTAAATATTAATAACTGACTTGCAAGCAAGAAACATTCCATTACATTAAAGTAGAAACTTCCTCTTCCCACTAAAATTATGAATGTATCCTTAAACAAAAAATATATACCCAATCCAAATAAATAACCATTAAATAATATTTTATAAGCACTCCATTTCTTAACTATTGCATCATAATTAAATAAGAATAAGGCAAAAAATAATAATCTTCTTATTAATCCTGTTAAACTTAATGATGTTGCGGACAATTCATTATCACTATACGCTTCTGCTTTTACAGAGGCTGCTCCCCCTAAAAAATTAGCAAAATTAGAGAAAACGTAGGTCGGTATGCTTGACTTTCCAATTACTATTGCCGATAACAAAAATAAAACCACTAAATACTTTTTGTAATCCCTATTTAAAAAATAATATATGAGGAAGAAAAGTGCTGAAGTATGAAAAGAAAATGCTATTGCAATTGAAAATAGAAATTTTAAAGGCTTCTTGTCTAGAACAAATTTTAAGGAATACAGACAAATAGATAAAGCTATTAATTGTCTGTTTGAGCCTAAAATGCCCATTGTTGACGTATAAAATATAAAAATAGAAATAAGCGGATACGGACTGAGTAATTTATTAGCTTTGAATACCAGGAGATAATAGACTAAAGCATGCAATAATAAAAAAACAGTATAACTATCTGTTAAAAAACGAATTAAAAAAACTGAGTATCCATAACCAATTTCAAAACCTAATAAAACATCTAATAAAACTTTATCTATTGAAATTGCAGCCTCGAAATGTTTATAGTAAGGAACCCAATCAGTGCCGGTTTCCCATCTTAATCCCACTTGAGCTACGATCAAGAAAAATGCTGTAAAATATAATGCTTTCTTACTACTTTCAGTCAAATTAACACGCACTTCTAAGTAAGAAAAGACGCTGAATAAAATAAAAGTAAAAATATAAACAGCCACTACTAATTATTAAATGATTATTTGAAATTGAAAATAATTTATTTTGAGGTTGATTTATAAATTTTAACTTGTGAATTACCACAAAAAAATATGGCAAGGATTTATAAAAAATGATTAGCCAAATATGATGATCTGGTAAGATAATTATTCTCAAAATCTATACTTTTCCTGAATTCTCTGGCAGTATTTAGAGCTTCATCATAATTATTTAAAATGTATTCTGCTACTTCAACTAATTCTCTTTGATTTTTGTAGTAATAAACGTGTATTCCATGTTTAAATTTATCATCAAACTCAGGGATGTGGGTCGAAATTTGAGGCACAGAGGAAAGTGCAATTTCAAAAAACCTTAAATTTGATGACGGAAAATTCAAGTGATCTATAGCATTTAAAGCAACTTTACTTTTTGAAGAGTAATTTAAGAACTCATTTAGGTTCACCATTTTATTAACAATTATGAGGTTTTTTCGATTGATAAAATCTAATTTTTCCCAACCAAGTCCCACAACTAAAAACTTACTATTTTCAAAATTACTTAATAATGTATTAACGGCTTCAAATCTTTCTGGTCTATATGCTCCAATAAAGGAAAAATCATATTCTTTCTTGAGTTCAGTATTTGGACTATATTGTTCAGAGATTAAAGTATCTCCAGCGAAAGGTAACCAATAAGAAGTTATATCATATTTTTTAAAAATTTCAACGTTTCTTTCGGAATGTGTGTAAACCTTATGATAATGTTTTAAATTGGAGAATATTGAACTTGACATATTAACGATGGAATCTGGCCAATAGAAAAAAACATTATCACACCAATCTTTAAAATATTCTATAGACCCAGGATTAATCCTCACATGCGTAAATACAATTATCGCATGTGGCCTTTCTGAAAATACTCGTTTTGAAACAACATGATTTGCTCTAGTTATCGCTGGAATAATATTAAGATAGAGTCCTATCTTTTTTAAAAATTTTATTGGAATAAAAGAGTTGCAAATTTTATTAAAATCTAGAATTTCAACATCAAAGTTCAATTTTTCTAATGCTGACTTATAGCTCCTTTCCATTCCGTACTGGCTATCGGAACCTATAATAAATATTTTTTTCATATTCAATTTACGTTTTTAAATAAAAATATTATCAGATATAAGACAATATTTACTTTCGCACTTAGATAGTTCTTATCATTTATGTTAACAGGCAAAAAAATCTATTACGATAAGTTTGAAAATACTTAGTTTAAAAACTTGCTGATGAAATCCTGTTTAAGTAATAATCTAGCTAATTCATCTACGTTCAGTATTTTAGTATTACTTGAATCAAATGGAACTAAAGATGAACTTTCAATAGCATTATTATTAGAGTAGTTTAAATCTCTTAAATCTGGTTTTACCCTAAAGTATTCATCATGACTTGAAGATCTTGTAGCTTCTTCAGCTGACAACAATGTTTCATGAAGTTTTTCGCTATGTCTAAAGCCTATTGTTTTTATTTTAGCCTTTTTATTAAAAATTAATTCCAAAGCGCCAACTAGACATTCAATTGTAGCGCTTGGTGCCTTTTGCACAAACAATTCACCTTGAGTACCATGTTCTAAAGCATAAAGAACTAAATTAACAGATTCCTGTAACGACATCATGAATCTCGTCATATTCATGTCGGTAACGGTTAATTCTTTATCTTTCAGAAGAAGATCTATAAAAAGCGGTATAACGGACCCTCTGGATCCCATAACATTACCATATCTAGTAACATTATAAATTGTTTTAACAGTGTTTTTGTGGTTCAAACCATATGTAAAAGTCAGTTTTTCCATCATTGCCTTCGACATACCCATTGCATTTATTGGTTGCACTGCTTTATCCGTGCTCAACATTACAACCTTTTTAACATCTACAAGTCGAGCTACCTCCAAAACATTATTTGAGCCAATAATATTGGTTTTAACAGCCTCATATGGAAAAAACTCACAAGAAGGCACATACTTTAAAGCGGCTGCATGAAAAACATAATCAGAGTTTTCAAAAGAACCAAAAAGTGATTCTCGATCTTTAATATCGCCGATAATAAACTCAACTTTGTCGCTTGGGAATTTCTTTCTTAAAATATCTTGTTTAGTTTCATCTCTAGAAACTATTTTTATCTTCTTGACCTCACTATCGCTTAGAAAATCTAACAGGGTAGAACCAAATGATCCTGTTCCGCCGGTAATAGTAATTGTTTTATCTTTCAAAAAAGCTGTATTCATATCTATTTATAGAAGTTATATGTTTTAGATAAATTATTTAAGAATTTATTTTCTTTTATAGTATCTGTTTTGTTAATACCAATGGCGTTTATTGTTTCAAACAAAGCATTAACGGTTATCTCTACTGTAAAGGGGAAAAAATCAACTAATTCAAAACCAATGGATCTATTGTTTATCTTTTCCTTTATAAAATTTATTAAGTCATCAATATATAATAAACTAAGAATTTTATTACCATCAATAACTTCACTTTTCCTTTTCGTTGCAACATTATTGCAAAAAGTTGCCACAACCGAAACATAATCTGGCTTAACGCCAGGTCCAAATATACTTGGAATTCTTAAGCATAGAAATTGATTTTTATGCTTAGAATCTGATTCTCTGAGTAAAAATTCATTATATCTTTTACTAAAACCGTACAAACTATCTACACCGAAATGAATTGATGAAAAATATATATACATTTTATTCTCAAATTTATTTATGATTGAAAAAAGTCTTTGAGAGTGGTATATATTGTATCGAAAAAAGTCATCTTCAAATTCTGAGCGAGAAACACCAGCCGCATTTATAATAACATCTGCCTTTTGTATTTTTTCAATCAAAAGTAAATCATCCTCGTCGATCTTCGCAATATAAACATCATTATCGCACGACAAATTAGTAACTAGGTTTTTTCCTATAAAACCAGATGAACCTAAAATTAAAATATTCATAAAAAATTATCTACTTCAATAGCACTTTTAACACTTGTTTAAAATATAGAATGTTCTCTTTAAAGGTATATTTATGATTAAAAAAATTTAAAAATAAAATAATTGTAAAACTTAAGCTGCACTTATAAAAATTTTGTGCATCATTTCTCTTTAAATAAATAATTCGACTTTGATTTGTGATTATTCTCTTTTTATTAGAATAATTATTAATTGCCTTTCCACTTCCTTCCTCAAGATGTATAATTTTAGTTTTTGTAAAAATATATTGATGATATCCTAATTTACTGATTCTCTTTTGTAAGTCAGACTCTTCAAAATACATAAAAAACTCAGCAGAAAAACCTCCCATTTCTTCAAATAAGCTTTTCTTTAATAACATATCTGCACCAATTACATAATCAATTTCAAAATATTCATTACCAAAATCGTAAACTCTTTCTGGAGAATTTTTAACAAAGTGCTTCAAAAATGGAACCGTAAGTAAATTTTTTTTGTGTTCTTTTGCACAAGTTGGAAAATCACTACCAAATCCATTATTTTTTAAATGCTCATCAACTAATATAGTTCCTACTACACCAATATTTAATTTATGTTGATGTTTAATAAAAAAAGACAGCAATTTCTCTATCGAATTCTCCACTAATAGAGTATCAGAATTCAAAAGAAATAAGAATTCACCTTTCGCATATTTAACACCTAAATTATTAGCCCGGCCAAAACCTAAATTATTATCTGAGCAAATTAAAACTATATCAGAAAAGTTATTTTTAATGTATTCTTGCGAACCATCAGATGAAGCATTATCAACTACAATGATTTCAAATTCTACACCATGGGTATGAGTATAAATTGAGTCGATACAATTTTTAAGTAAATCTTTTGTATTATAGTTAACAATTATAATTGATATGTCCATAACCTTTAATTTTTAGCTAAGTGATTAAGCAACATATTTATGTGAGCACAAATTTTTAACCAAGAAAATTTCTTTTGTGCAAATTCCTGAATTTTCAAGCAATCAGTCTCTAGTTTATTTGAATCGTTTACCAAGTCTAAAATCCTATTTGCTAAAAGCCTAGGGTTTTCATCACGGCTAAATAATGAACCGTAAGCTTCGTTGTCTGTAACATCTATTGCGCATGAAAATCTTGGCGAGATCAAGCTGCACCCGGACTTAATTGCCTCTAAAAACACTAAAGGAAAGCCCTCCCAGCGAGATGTTAATATGAATATTTTTGCTTTATCATATTTAGCTTGTAAAATCTCTCTATCCGATATATTACCAATAAAAAAAACTCTTGAAACTAAGGAAGGGTTTTCTTCAAAAAAAACTTTGATGTAGGGTTGAAAGTTTTTTTCAATCGGCCCAATTAATTCCAATTTCCAGTTCTCATTTTCTCTCGAAAAAACTTTAAACGCCTCTAATAAAAGTTCATTATTTTTTTGCTCACTACCAATTCTCCCAACTGTTATAATTGTATCATCCTTTGAATTAAACTCAATAACATTCCTCGCTTTTGAGTCAAAATAACCATTAGGCACATATTTTACTCTACCATTAAATAAGGCTTTGGTATTTAAATAATCACATAAATCCTTGGTTTCCACGCTTAAAAGATCAATTCGTTTTAACAAAAAAATTGACATTCTACTTAACTTTTTGCTTTTAATAGAATCATCTAAGTCAAACTTTAAGTAAGTTGAGCTTTTAGAAATAGAGATTAAATGTAAAATTTTAAAGAGTAAAAGGTAAAAAATGCTATTCTTAGAAATATGATAGCATTGCAACACATTGAATTTCCTAAAATTTCGTATTAAAAACCAACCGACATTTAATAACTCACTTTTGAAAATTTGTTTTATGAAAATTTGTTTTAATCCGTTAACATCTGTTGTTAAGTATGGGTAATCACCATTCTCGAAACAAGCTATTGATGCATCGTATTTATATTCTCTATTCAAGACAAATGGAATCATTCCTACATCTTTTGTCAAATGCACATTTTCTGCATTCGGGAAGAGAGTTAAAAATTTTTCCATTTGCTTATGAGTTTTGAGGAATACAAATTAATTGTATTCTTTTCTTCCAAATTAAGAAGATATATAAATGATAGTAGTAGTATAAAAGTAATTGCCGAATTAATTACAATTTGTAAAAACTGCCCGTTTCCAAATTGGATGATTTTACTACAAAAGTATACGGCTACAGTATTTAATATTAATATTATAATATATTTAAAAAACAGTTTTACTATAGCTCTATTTTTAAAAGGAAATTTATAGGCCATAATCATTCCTGAAATCATATGGGAGATCAAAAGTGAAATAGGAAATATAAAAATCCCCACTACTTTCACAAATGCCAAGTTTATAAAAATTGAAAAAATCTGCGCCAACATACCATAAAATGCATATTTCTTACCACGTCCAGATGCCAACAAAGCCATCCCAAAAATTAAATATACAAATACCGGAAACGTGCTCCAGCTATATAACATTGTTAATTTACTGATCTCTGTCAACGTGTCAGATGAAATTTTGCCTTTATTAAAAAAAATATCTACAATAAATGGGGATGCTGATGTGAATATTGGAATAATAATAGATAATAAAAGAATTCCCAGCTGAAATATCTGCATGAAGTTAGCTGAAAATTCTCTTGGCTTACTTTCAACGAATTTAGAGGACAAAACAGGAATCAGCATTGTTACCAAAACACTTGTTAATACACTCACAAATATGTCAGTAAACTTTCTGGAATAATCCAATGCAGAGACATTACCAATTCCAATTGTACTCACAAGAGTTTTCTCCAAAACACCTGAAATTTGTCCAAATGAGTATGGGAGAAAAAATGGTAATGCAAACATGAAAAAAATCTTGAAATCAGCGAACTTAACATTATAACCTACCCAAATAGGAATTTTCATTCTTCTTATTTGAATAAATAACAAAATAAGCAACAGAATTGACCCTATATAGTAAGAAATCACTATCGAATAAATACCTATTTTAGGTGCCAACAAAATTAACAAAATCAAATTAAGAATAGATGTTGCAAAACCAGTAATTTCTGGAATAAAAAATGATTCATATGCATTCAATATGCTAACATATATGGCAGACATCTGTGTAATAAGAAGAATTGGTGCTGCTGTTACTATCATATTAATTAATTTATGATATTTCTCACCAGAATAAGTTGGTGCTATGATTTTAGCTAAAAATTCTGGAAATATAAGTATTAAGCAGACTAATCCAATTGATATAATAAAACTAAAAAATAATAATGATCGCGTTTTTTGGAGTGCAAGCTCTTCACCAACTTCGCCTCTTAAAAAAATAAATTTTGACCTAAAAGTCTCATTGATGGGCCCCCAGACAGCCATATCTAGAAACAGTACTGCAGATAAGGAAAGTAGCCATACATCTTTATCAATGCTAACCCCAAAATATTTTGCTGTTAATGATAGACTCATAATACCAACTAATAGTTTGATTATTCTTACTAAAAAGAGTAAGCTGGATCTCCGTTTCAATATTTTGATTTTTTTTGAAGTATTAAATTTAATGAACCATTCTGGTTAGTGTATAGGCACAAATAAATCCGTTATCTAAACGAGCGAATTACTTATTATGCGCCTAAAGATGAGGGCTGCACAAGTTAACAATCCCAATATAATTCCACCTAAAACTGCTCCCTTTAATTTTCCAAACTTTTCACTTATAAGTGGATAAATAGGTTTATCTATTACCTGTATTAACGGCGTTTCTTTTAACAGTGCCAGTTTTGTCAGTTCTAGATTCTTAACCATTTCACCCAAAACGGCTTTATTTGTTTCAGCCGAAAACTGAGATTTTTGTGATGGAGCTAACCTTTGAATTTGTCGGGTTGGGTTTAAGTTGGGTGTGGCATCAGAAATCGCCACAGAAGAGTAGATAGCACCATTCATTACAGATCTCACCGAATCGGTTTTATGCTGTAGAATTTTAACATTTTGCAAATTTTTTTTTGTTTTAGTGGCTACGTAAAATTCATTTACATTTTTAACCAGTTCATCATTAAATGTTTTGGCAAAAAACTCATCCGTTGCTTTTACATCAACTTGAATAGTACTTAACTTCTTATCAGGCCTGGTTACAGATAGATAATTTTTATTAATATCAAACACTATCACCGAAATAATACTATCTCTTAATCTATTTTGCTTAAGTAAGCCAACCTCAGCTTGCGAACTGTCAGGAAAAAAATTCAATTTCTCTAAATTTTGATTACTTGTCCATTTTTTTCTTAAACCATTAAAATGGACGTAGTGTTCCACTAATGATTCTTTCTTTCCGTTTACGTAAACAATTGCTAATAAAGTTCTTTCGATCATAGTTCTAGATTTATAAAGCCCTAGAATATTATCTCCTTGAAAAATACCCCCGCCGCTACTTGCTAAATCTAAACCCGCCAAAGATGCTAGGCCGGCCAAGTTAGATAATCCACCACCACTTTTCTCATCTTCCAATACAAAAGTTGTTGTTGCAACATAGACTCTCTTTTTTGAATACGCATAGTAAAAACCCAAAATAGCGCCTAACAAACCAAAGCATACGATAAGCAGCCATTTTGATAAGAGATAACGCCACCATTGTAAAAATTTCAAAATAAGTTCTTTGAGAGAAATTTCTTCGCTTTTTTCATTCACATTATTCTCCTGAATCTCTGTTGTCATTTTATATTAAATGAATTAATTAACGTAGTAAACTTACAATAATAGCCCCTAAAGAAGCCAAACCAGTACCAATTCCTATCCAGGCTTGCGCAGAGATACGTTCTCTTTCTGCACGTTTTGGCACTAAGATTTCAGCTCCAGGTTTAATCTTTGGATAGTTGTTAAAAAACAGGAAACTTCTGGCGCCTTCTACAGAACCATTAGCATATTTCACATAGGCACTGCCTTTCAAGGCATTGGCTGTAAAACCACCAGCACCATTTACGTAGCTTTTAAAACTTCTACCGGATTTGAATACAATGTTATTTGGGTTTAGTACTTCTCCGCTCACCCTAACGGTTTGCAATTGTTTGGGCACCTTAATCACATCGCCGTCTTCTAACAGTAAATCGTACCTTTTTCCTGGAGATTCCAGAATTCTGGTTAAATCAATTCCCACCATATCAGAAGCAACAACCTGTGGTTGCTTGCTAAAAGAAGTGGTATCGACACCTGACTGGGTGAGTCGCTGCAAATTCATAATTCTGGCCCTATCCTCAGATTTTTTTTCCAAAGAAGCCCTATCTTCCTGATTATCATCTTTATCTGTGTAGCTATTTCCATACCTGGCACGCTTTAGTTGTAACTCCTTATTAAGGGAATCTTTCTGACTCCTGAATAAAGAAGTATCCTTACCCGATCTTTTTAAAGATGCGCCATCCGTATAAGCGAGCGCTGTTAAACCTCCTGCCCTTTTTACTAAATCAGATATTTTTTCATCCTTACTTTTAATGGTATAAGTACCCGGATACAATACTTCTCCTTCTATTTTAACCTGTTTTTGCACCACATAGCCTTCGGCATTTCTTACCGATACGATATCAAATGGTTGTAACCTGAAAGTAGTATCCGATACCAGTTTCAAGTTTTTATCAATATTAATCGTAAAAACATCGGCCGTACTGGCAGCGGTTGATAAAAGATCGCTGTTTCTAACCCTTCTTGAGATCTCGATGCGGTTTGGTGAGGCGCCTTCTTTAAAACCACCTGCCATTTGTATTGCATCTTCCAGGCTCATGTTAACTGCATAAGGAAACTGATCAGGTTGTCTCACCTCTCCCTGTACGGTAATTTTGTATTCCTCCCTTAAATCAAAAATCGATGAAATGGTAATCTTATCTTCTCTTTTAAGTGAAATATCGGTTTGGCTTCCATTCATAATGGCAGCAACATCAAAGGATTCTAGCGCTAAAGTATTATCAGGATTTAATCTGGAAATATAGCCCCTGCTCATGAATGCATCTTCTTTTAAACCATCAGCCTTTTGAATTAACTGTTTTAAAGTCATACCTTTTTCCAGTTCGAAATAACCTGGTCTGAATACAGCACCACTAATCTCTACCCTGTTTTCGAACCTATCCAGAATCGGCTCCACAAAAAACTTATCACCGTTTTTGGGAATATAGGTATTAAAATCAGCCGCAAAAATATCTGATATTTTTCGTTCACGTGTTGTATTTTGAAAAACCTTTACCGCCGACTGATAAGCGACATTTGAGAAACCACCTGCAAAATTTAAAACATTTTGAAAGGTTTCGCCTTTTATGGTTTCAAAAATTGCCGGGTTTTTAACTTCACCAACCACTTCAACTCGGTTTTCATATACCGGCACATTAATCACATCCTGGTCCTGCAAACGAATATTTCCCTTTTGCATTCCATTGATGATTAAATCGTAAAAATCGACTGTCGCTACAATTTTGTTATTTCTTACTACCTGTACTTTTCGGTAAGAACCATTTTCATTTGGCCCACCGGCGGCATAAAGTGCATTAAACACGCTCGATAAAGATGATAAGGTATAAGTACCTGGTTTTGTCACCTGTCCATTCAGCACCACTTTAATCCCTCGTATATTGCCAAGGTTAATGGCCAGTTTTGTTCTGCCTGAACGTAATGCAGGATAGGTTCCAGACATCAGACTTTTTATCTTGGAACGGGCTTCTTCAATGCTTAAGCCACCAACTTTAACCAGGCCAACATATTCAATTCTGATTGAGCCATCCGGGCTAACCTTAAGATCATAATTCGCTTCATTATCACCGGTTATGTCAATCAATAGCTGATCATCAGGACCAATAACATAACCTGCCGGTGTGGCCATTCGTAAATTAGGTTCGAAGGTGATATTGGTATTTTTAAATAATTCTGAACCAAATACCTTGGGTTTTAAATCATTAAAGGCTTTATCAATTAATTCCTGCTTTGTAGGCTGTCCAGTCGAGGTTGTATCAACCCCACCAACATATTGCCTGTCCGTACCACCAGAAGATGTATTATTATTTGTAGCCGTTTTAACAGGGCTTGAAGAGGCACCTTGTTTCCTGATTTTTTCAACCCTTGCACGCAACTTGGTAACTTCTTCCTGCTTCATACCCTGAGCCGCAGCAATCTGCTCCAGTTGTGCATCAGAATAACCTAGTGATTCGGCCCTCTGCATCAATTGTTTAATCTGCGCATCAGATAATTCGTCTACCTTCTGGTTAGCATAATTGCTCTGTGCAAGCGCTGTAGAGGCAGTGAATAACGTTAAAAAAAAGAAGGATAATAAGAGGAATATTTTTTGTTTCATAGATATTGTATGTAATGCATTTAGCATCACTTTATTATTCAAAATAATTTAAAGTTTTAAAACCTCCCGACTTCAGGTGCTCATCTTTCTTCATCAAATGGAGGTCGGAAATCACCATATCACTTACCAAAGCAGGCAAATCATATTTAGGTTGCCAGCCCAATTGTGTTTTTGATTTGGTTGGGTCACCTAAAAGCAAATCAACCTCTGTTGGCCGGTAATATTTTGGGTCAACCCGAACTACCGTTTGTCCTGGTTTCAGGTTATCCAAATTCAAACCTAAAACAATGGCTCTTTCTTCTTCCACATTGATAATTACGCCTTTTTCATTTTCCTCTTTACCCGAGAATTCGATTTCGATTCCCAGTTCGGCAAAACTCATTCTTACAAAATCTCTTACGGTAGTCGTAATCCCTGTTGCGATAACGAAATCTTCAGGTTTTTCCTGTTGAAGGATTAGCCACATCGCCTCTATATAATCTTTTGCATGGCCCCAATCTCTTTGTGCTGAAAGATTTCCTAAATACAGACAATTTTGAAGTCCCAAGGCAATTTTACTGGCTGCCCTGCTAATTTTACGGGTTACAAAGGTTTCTCCACGTAAGGGACTCTCGTGATTAAATAAAATACCATTACAGGCAAACATACCATAGGCTTCACGGTAATTTACTGTAATCCAATAACCATAAATTTTTGCAACCGCATAAGGCGAGCGGGGATAAAAAGGTGTGTTTTCACTTTGTGGGACAGCCTGAACCAGCCCATATAATTCTGAAGTAGAGGCCTGATAAATTTTAGTCTTCTGCGTTAGCCCTAAAATCCTGATGGCTTCAAGTAAGCGCAAAGTTCCAATGCCATCAGCATTTGCAGTATATTCTGGCATTTCAAAACTTACATGAACATGGCTCATAGCAGCCAGGTTATAAATTTCGTCAGGTTGTGTTTCCTGAATAATCCTGATTAAATTAGTTGAATCCGTTAAATCGCCGTAATGCAATTTAAAACGGACGTTACTTTCATGCTGATCCTGATAAAGATGATCAATCCGATCTGTATTAAAAAGTGAAGTTCTCCGTTTAATTCCATGAACGAAGTAACCCTTTTTTAACAAAAATTCAGCTAAATAAGCGCCATCTTGCCCGGTAACACCAGTAATAAGAGCAACTTTCATATATTAATTCATAGATTTTAAGCCAACAAACATACTGAATAATTTTTGCCTGTTAAAATACAAACCGGCATATAAAATATATTTATTATAGCCTTGCGTCTGTTAATTTCCGATCAATAAAAGATTTTGTATCAAAAATAATAGCACCATTTGCTTTAAAAGAGGCAAAATCAAGTTCAAGCAACTTCTGATGGGCAACAGCCAGAACCACTGCATCATATACTGCCGCTGGCTTTTCGGTTAAGAGCGAAATATTATACTCCTCTTTTACAATAAAAGGGTCGGCCCAGGGATCATAAACATCCACCTCAATTGAAAAAGACTTAAACTCCTTATAAATATCAATCACGCGTGTATTGCGCACATCCGGACAGTTCTCTTTAAAGGCAAAGCCTAGTATAAGCACCCTCGAGTTCTTGATCGTTTTATCTTGTGCCACCATCATCTTGATCACCTTATTAGCAACAAACATGCCCATATTGTCATTTACCCGCCTGCCGGATAAAATAACTTCGGGTTTATAGCCTAGCGCCTCTGATTTATGGGCCAGGTAGTATGGATCCACACCGATACAATGGCCACCAACCAGTCCGGGTTTATAATTTAGAAAATTCCATTTTGTTGAAGCTGCAGCAAGTACATCTGCTGTATCGATCCCCATTTTATCAAAAATTACGGCCAGCTCGTTAACAAACGAAATATTAACATCACGTTGCGCATTTTCTATGGCCTTCGAAGCTTCGGCAACTTTAATGTTGGGCGCCAGGTGTGTGCCGGCAGTGATTATACTTGCATATAATTCGTTTATGGTTAGGGCTATTTCAGGTGTTGAACCCGAAGTAACCTTTTTAATTTTAGTGAGTGTATTGATCTTATCTCCGGGATTAATCCTTTCAGGAGAATATCCACAAAAGAAATCTTTATTGTAAACCAGACCGGATATTTTTTCCAAAACAGGCACACAATCTTCCTCTGTACAGCCCGGATACACCGTTGACTCATAAATAACGATATCTCCTTTCTTTAGAACAATCCCAAGCATTTTCGATGCTGTTAGCAAAGGTTCTAAATCCGGGCGTTTTAAATGATCGATGGGCGTTGGCACGGTTACAATAAAAACAGTACATGCGCTTATATCGGGCAGGTGCGAACTAAATTTTAAGCCTTTCCCCTTATCGGTGTTCTCCAATACCAGCTTAAGTTCATCGAGATTGGCCTCTTTCGTAATATCTAAGCCAGCGTTGAGGGCTGTTACCCGCTTTTCGCTCGTATCGAAGCCAATTACAGGATATTTCTTTGCAAACTCGATCGCTAATGGTAAACCAACATAACCTAATCCAATAACCGCAATTTGTTTTACTTTATCCATTCGTGCTTAAATAATAACAAAGATAGATAAATCAATGCCTTTTTGAAGGTCTTTCTTAAAGTGACTTAAAGGGTTTATTAATTTCATTTCTAATTTTGTGTAGATCAATATGTAATCTGGCCTATATAAACACTTATTGATATAGAAGTCCTGTCATCACTGATAAATGAAATCCAGGTATGAAAGGTATCGCCTTTTGTTAAGTTGGGTATTTCCAGCGTTTCCTTACCAATGTATCGCCGGTTACCACTAAAAATGCAATCAGCCCGCTTATTCGTTTTATTATAAGCTAAAACCATTACCTGGTCGGTGGTACGCCCGTTACCTCCGGTTGAATTTATTTCCCAGCTAAAGTGTAATCCGGAATCATCAATATAATGTTTTGGGACATTTGGCTGTTCCAGTACACCATATGTGAGGATAATCTTTGAATAGTCAATTTCACCTGCCTCATTAAAGGCGTTGATCATGTTAAAAGATTTGGCGGCGTTATGCGCAGAGATACCCCTGCGTTTAGACTCGAGGTTAAAACCAGTTTTAATATAGTAGAATACGCCAGCAAGAAAATGCTGCATTAGGGTGAATTTTTTACGACAAACCTGTTGTTTCGCTGTCCCGATTTTATTCTTCTGGCTAAACTTTGGCAAGCCTCTGATTACCCATTTTCCATTTAGCTGGTAGCCGATTACGCTTCCAACTTTACCGGTGAAACCACCGTTAATTCCTTCATTTAATATCGCCATAACTTTTAAGATTATGGGATGATTAGTACTAATTTAATAAAACTTTATATGAAATACATAATTAATTCTGTTTTGAGAAACAGTTTGCTCGGGTAGAATTGTCATAAACCCGACCAAAGTCCGACTAAAATCCCTTTTATCCCCCTCTGAAAGCTTATCATTAATCAGAAAAATACTGCCTATTCAAGAACTTTTTTCAAAAAAAAGCTCCTGTAAGTAAATTACAGGAGCCTTTTAAGCTGACTATTTTTTAAACGTTATTTGATCTGTTTGAGCAGATAAGCACCATAACCACTTTTTACCAGCGGTGTTGCGATTGCCTTTAATTGCTCTCCACTGATGAAGCCCATGCGATAGGCGATTTCCTCTATACATCCGATTTTTAAACCCTGACGTTCTTCGATAATCTGAACGAATTGCCCGGCCTGCATTAAGGAAGTAAAGGTACCTGTATCTAACCAGGCCGTTCCTCTTGATAAAACACCAACTTTTAGGGTACCTCTCTCCAGGTAAACTTTATTTACATCAGTAATTTCATATTCACCTCTTGGAGATGGTTTAATATTTTTGGCGATTTCTACTACATCATTATCATAAAAATATAAACCTGGTACCGCATAATCAGATTTTGGTTTTTCAGGCTTTTCTTCAATTGAAATTGCCTTTTTGTTCTCATCAAACTCTACTACGCCATAGCGTTCAGGATCTGAAACCTGGTAAGCAAAAACAACACCGCCTTCAGGATCTGAACTGGCTTGTAACAATTTAGCCATTCCATCACCATAGAAGATATTATCACCAAGTACTAAGGCAACTTTATCCTTACCGATAAATTCTTCACCGATCACGAATGCCTGGGCAAGCCCGTTTGGCTCAGCCTGTACGGCATAGCTGAATTTGCAACCTAGCGAGCTACCGTCACCTAAAAGTTTCTCAAAATTTGGTAAATCATGGGGCGTAGAAATGATTAAAATTTCTTTGATACCAGCCAGCATTAAGGTTGATAAGGGATAATAAATCATTGGTTTATCATACACCGGCATCATTTGCTTACTACATGCAAGTGTTAATGGATGTAAACGTGTTCCGCTGCCACCAGCTAAGATTATACCTTTCATATTTGAAGATTGATTATTGATTATTAATTTGAGCGATACATTCAACTAGACTGTCTCTCCAGTACGGAATGGTCAGATTAAATGTTTTTTTAATTTTAGTTTTATCCATTACAGAAAACGCCGGGCGCTTTGCTTTTGTTGGATATGCAGCACCAGGAATCGGATTAGCCTTTACCTCTGTACCACTGATATCGAATACAGCTTTTGCGAAATCGAACCAGGAAGTTACGCCTTCGTTGCTATAGTGATAAATACCATAAGCTTCGCTTCCCGAATCAATAACTTCAAAAATAGCGTTGGCCAGATCAATTGCATAAGTTGGAGTACCCACCTGATCGGCAATAATGCCTAGCTCATCACGTTCTGCTCCGAGCTTCAGCATTGTTTTTACGAAGTTATTGGCATATTCTGAATATAACCAGCTCGTGCGCAAAATAAAATGTTCATCTACATTAGCGATAACAGCACTTTCTCCATCGAGCTTAGTTACACCATAAACATTAATAGGTTTAGCTACATCATCCTCTGTTAAAAGCTTTACTTCATTCCCTTCGAAAACGAAATCGGTAGAAATATGGATTAAAGTAGTCTGGTTTGCCTTACAGGCAGTAGCCAGATAGGCAGCACCAGTTTCATTTATTGCTTTTGATAAATCAAGCTCATCTTCCGCTTTGTCTACTGCAGTATATGCCGCACAGTTAATTACAAAGGCAGGTTTTTCCTTTTCTAACAAAGTGTTTAAAAGCGCAGCATCCAAGATATTTGCATCTTTTTCTGCCGGAAAAACAATATCTGTAATCCCTTTTCGCTCTGCTACGGTTTTAAGGCATTGCCCCAGCTGACCGCCAGCACCTATTACTAATATCTTAGCCATTTAAAGAAGCAAAAGTATTTAAAATTAAGTCCTTATCAGAAATAGCAGCTTTCTCAGCCGGAATCATCCAGTCGATGGCCAAATCCTGATCGTTGTACATAATGCCGATTTCAGCAGATTTTTCATAAAAGTTATCACACTTATAAAAAAACTCAGCCGTTTCACTTAATACCGAAAACCCATGTAAAAAGCCACGGGGTACATATAGTTGTAATTTATTCTCGGCACTTAATTTAACAGATATATGTTTGCCATAGGTTGGTGAGCCCGGACGGATATCAACAGCAACATCTAAAACCTCACCCTTTAAAACACGAACCAACTTAGCCTGCGCAAACTCGCCAGCCTGGGCATGTAGGCCCCTGATTACGCCATATGATGAAAATGATTGGTTATCCTGAACAAAATTACCTGATAAGCCTGTTTTTTCTTCAAATGTTTTTTTATTAAAACTTTCAAAAAAGTAACCTCTCGAATCTTCAAAAACCCTTGGTTTAATAATCACACAATCTTTTAATCCCGTTTCCTGAATTTCCATTATTTATTGCTGTATTGTTGTTCGTAATAAGACTGATAATTACCTGATGTTACGTTATTTAACCAATCTTCATTTTGAAGATACCAATCAACTGTTTTTGCCAAACCTTCCTCAAACTGCAAACTTGGCACCCAATCTAACTGGTTTTGTAATTTTGAAGAATCAATAGCATACCTTAAATCATGGCCTGCACGGTCGGTTACATAAGTAATTAGTTTAGCCGATGTACCTTTTTCACGACCTAATTTCTCATCCATGATGGTGCACAGTAAATTAATTAAATCGATGTTTTTCCATTCGTTATGGCCGCCGATATTATAAGTATCACCGGTTTTAGCGTTATGGAAAATAACATCGATGGCACGGGCATGATCTTCAACCCATAACCAATCGCGAACATTTTCTCCTTTACCATAAACAGGTACAGGTTTGTTGTTCTTAATATTATTTATGGCCAAAGGAATTAATTTCTCCGGAAAGTGATGAGAACCATAGTTGTTTGAACAATTTGAAATTACACAATCCATACCATAAGTATCGTGATACGCCCTAACAAAGTGGTCGGAACTAGCTTTAGATGCTGAATAAGGACTGTGCGGATCGTATGCTGTTGTTTCTGTAAACATACCTTCTTCGCCCAAAGCGCCGTAAACTTCATCTGTACTTACATGGTAAAAACGTTTTTTATCATAGTCGCCCTTCCAATATTCACGGGCAGCATTTAGCAAGTTAACCGTACCAATTACATTTGTTATTACGAAAGCTGTAGGGTCAGTAATTGAACGGTCTACATGGCTTTCAGCCGCCAGGTGAATCACGGCATTAAAGTTTTCTGCTTTGAATAAAGCATTCATTGCAGCAGCATCCGTAATATCTTCTTTTACAAACCTGTAATTAGGTTTATTTTCGATATCAGTTAAATTTGCAAGATTGCCAGCATAGGTCAGCTTATCAAGGTTTACGATTTCGTATTGAGGATAATTGGTTACAAAACGGCGCACTACATGGGAACCGATAAATCCGGCACCACCGGTTATTAATATTTTTTTCACTTTATGAGGATAAATGCATTTTCAATCGGCTAAAATAAGATAGTTATTGGAAATAAACAATTTAGGTTGGCAGTTATGTAACTTATTTATGGTTAAACTTTGAAACGGATGATACAATTGTCAATCAGTTTCTGAAGGAAAATCTAATCCAGCATTTGTTTGGGAGACAAGCATTAAGAGAAGAAAGCATATTTCCAGCAGCTTCTCCAATTGTTCATACAAAGGATAGATGATACGTTCATCTGCATCAACAATGCTACTCTTTTTGCTCAAACCAATCTGAAGCCATTCTTTTAAACCATATCTGATCCATTTTACTTTTTTAAATGTCAGGTGCGTCCTTAAATAGCGCATTGGATTCGCCTTATCCTTAGTATTTAGTTCAGTTATAACATATGCTACATCTGTGTTTATACTCAATGATTCATTTGCTTCATGCGTAAACAAAATCCAACTGCCAAAACTATCGGCTTTGTGGCTGTAAGGTTTATCCCTTGGATATTTTAAATCGCTTTGCGCAATAACATAGCTGGCATGAATTAAACGGATGAGCTGTTCGTAAAAGAAAATTAAAGCACCTGTATTTTTAAACCGGTTCTTTTCGGTTAAAACTGCTTTAAACCATTTTTTTAAATCTCTTTTGTACTCACCCAGGCTGAATGCACTAAAAAATGATTCGATCTCGAGATAGGGATTTTCCAGGTACTCATCATTTAACAGGTAAGGGCAGGTATCCTGAAAACGCTTATGCTTTTTGGAGATAAAATTTGTACTTAGTTTATTCATAATCTTAAAAAATTATTTAAATTGACTAACTGTATTCCAGAACTAATATAGCTAAAAGAAGTAAGAATATCTAATTTTAATTAGATTAATCTTATTATTTAAATGTAAATGACTGAAAATCAAAGGTTAAAAATTTTAATTGATCTGTTAAAATTTAAAACGCAAAAAGATTTTGCTGATGCAATGAAGATCAAAGCAGGTTCACTCTCAGACATATTACGGGGACGTGGGGGAATGGGTATATCGGAAAGTGTCAAGGATAAGTTGGAGTTCCGATTTAATGTAAACAGAATATGGCTTGAAACGGGTACCGGAGAGCCTTTTAATAAGCGAGGTCCCGTAGTATCAGAAAGCAAAGAAGGCGTTCCTTATTTTGATGTTAGTTTATCAGATATTGATACATTAATACTTGAAGAAGAAAAAGCAGATTACTTTGTAAATTATAAACCTTTTAATGATTGCACGGCATATCTGCCTGTTTATGGCGATAGTATGTATCCAAAATATGCTTCAGGTGAAATTATAGCCGTTCGGGAGGTTACCAATTACGATGTTTTGCAATGGGGCGAAGCTTATGTAATTATGACTAACGAAAAATCGAATCAGCTAAGAAGTATAAAATTACTTTTTGAACATAGCGATAAGGCTAAACTTATCCTCCGTTCATCTAATCCAAATTTTAAAGGCGATACAGTAATCGAAAAAGCAAGCATTACTTCCCTTTACATCATCAAAGGAAAGATTACCAGAAACCTGATCTGATTTTAATAAAGTTATTAGTTAACTGATTTTTTAAGCGTACTTAATTAGAAAACTAAAGTGTCTTAACAGAATTTTCAAGTTCTTTATACCATTCCTCACCGTATTTACGGATAAGTGGTCCTTTTAAAAAACTATACACCGGAACCTTTAATTCGCGGCCAAAAGTACAGGCATCATGGCAAATGTGCCACCTGTCGTAATTTAAAACTTCGAATTCAGGATATTTTGTAATACGGATTGGATATAAGTGACAGGAAATGGGTTTCTGCCAATCTACAATCCCCTGTTCATAGGCTTTCTCAATGGCACATTTAGTAATACCGCCTTCAAAAAGCACATAAGCACATTCCTTATTTTTATCAACGCATGGGGTTGTTAAATCGCCATCTTCATCTACAACATAAACACCCTGTTCTTCGATAGCCTTAATCCCTTTATCGTTTAGAAGATGCTTTATTTTAGGATAAATTTCTTCAAGAATAACTTTCTCATCATTATCCAACGGTGCCCCTGAATCTCCTTCAACACAACAAATCCCTTTGCACTTGCTGAGGTTACAAACAAAATTTTCCTTTAAAACATCTTCGTGCACCAGCACCTGTTCTACTTCTATCATCATTACTCTTTTGCTAATGCATATTTTAAACCTTCGGCCGATTTTAATTCCATCGTTACAGCGCCAACCAAAATTTCTACCTGGGCCTTTACGGGCACCCGGTTCCCATCATCGGTTACCCAAAGATACAAACGGCTATCCTTTTTAAAAATCCTTCCGGGCTTTATCGATGGACTGAATTTCAAGCAACGGATATTTCCGAGCTTACTCTTTACGGTTTCCTTGCCAATATATTCAATTTCCAGCGCCGAAATTTCATCGCCAAGGAAATAATTCAATTTAAATTTATCGCCTATCTTAAGCTTGCTGATGTCAAGACTCCTGGCAAAATAATAAGCTGATACTAAATCGAAGGTTTGCGTTGTGGGCGTCGTAAATGTACCCCTGTTCGAAACTACTTTTTTAGCATCTTGTGTAAAACGGGCTTTATCCTGCCTTCTATAGCTTGCTTCACGTATATTCTCCTGATAGAAATAAGGCAGTAAATCAGTTTTATCGATATAAGAATCGTAATGATCCCTTATTTTATAAAAAACATCGAATGTTCCCGATGTCTGTGCATCAACGGTAAGCTTATATGTTGGCTTATTGTCGAACTTCAAATCAGAATTTTGCACCTTAATTGTTGCTTCAGCAGCGGTAATGAAGCCGTAGCGTAACTTATAATTCAAAACTTCACCTTCTTGAAAAACCGCTTCTTTTTTGAGCGGCAACTCCTGCGCAGAAGCCGTTAGTGTACTTAAAGCACACGCCATAATTATTAATAACCTTTTCATTTGCTTTGTCTGTTTCAATTGTGCCGACACTACATTAAAGATACCTTATTTGCAGTTATCAAGACAAGATATGCAAAAAGCAAACCAAAAATTAATCTTTTCTTTTAAATACGGGAACTGTAGAACAAGGTTCGCCAAACATAATGCTCTTAACCACAGGCGTAAGCAGGTTTGTAATTTCTACATATGCAGCTACGGGAACGTCGATATCACCACAGCCTTTAATCACTACACGCTCGTTTGCATAATCCTGAGGATTAATCTTTGCCAGTGCCTTTGAAAACATTACAGCCTCCAGGGTATCAAGATTTCCAAAAACCACTTCGTTTGCAAAAGGTTTTAGGCGATTAGCCAGAAGCATGTAAGCCCAGGTAGGGACAATTGCATCGGCCGAACAGATAATGGAAACATTCTTGTCCTGGTATTGTGACCAGTCGTGGTTCTTAATAAACTCACGAAAATCTTTTTCTCTAAGCATTAATCCATGGAAAAGATTTTCCTTGATATCATAAACAATGCGTTCGCCAGAATGATAATAATCTTCGAGGTTTAAAGTAATTAAACCACTGTTAGCAACCTTATTAACAAAGTTTTCCTGAATTTCCATAGCCTCTAAATAAAAAAACCGTTCTGACTTAACATCAGAACGGTTACAAAATTACGTAATTTCTAATTAATAGAATTTCACGCGATTGTCTTTTATCTTCGCATTATCTTGTAAAGCCTGGAAAGCAGCACCTAACGAGCGCTGACCTAAGCTCAACATCATTGTTTCTTTTTGTTTGAACATGTTGGCGATAGGGGCAGGATTTGTAAACCCATCAACTGAGAATACATAAACACCACGCTCACCATCAACAGGTGCAGAAACTTTACCTGGCTGCGCACCAAATACAGTACCTACAAGTTTATTTTCCTGAGAAACACCTGGAATAATCGGGTTAGCAAAAACGATATTCTGAACCGGCATTACCGAACGGCCAACTTTAGCAGCAACCTGATCTAAACTGGTTTTACCTGCTCCTTCGAACTTAGATTTCAGCAATTTAGCTTTAGCAGCATTTAACACCATTGGCTGGATTTCTTTTTTAACAGCATCTAAAGGTAAGGTTCCTTTTGGTCTGATATCTGTTAAGCGGGCTACAACATAAGCATCGCCCATGGTATATATCTCAGGTAACACATCACCTTTATCAGCGCCATAAGCATCCTGGATTAATTTACGTGGGTTATCTAAACCTGGAGCAAAACCTTGTGTTGCAGTAATTTTATCAGCTACAGCAATTTTCAGTTTATCTTTTTCAGCAAGTTTTGCAAAATCATTTCCTTTAACTTCTGAAAGGAAATTACTTGCAGCTTTATAAGCAGCCGCCTGTGTTTTGCTGCTGGCAGCTAATGCTTTTTCAACATAAGCAAGTTTTGCCACTTTTGATGAACCAATTTGTTTTTCAATTTTAATCAGGTGAATCCCGAACTGAGATTTAACCACTTTCAAATCACCAACACTTCCGTCGAATGCAGCATTTTCAAATTCAGGAACCATAGCACCACGTGCAAAAGTACCCAACTCACCACCTTTATCTTTCGAACCATCAACACTGAAAGTTTTTGCCAGTTCTGCAAAGTTACCGCCTTTGGCAACCACTGATTTTAATGAATCGGCTAATTTAACGGCTTTGTCTTCACCACCAACTTTAGCAGGGTCGATTAAAATATGGCTTGCCTTTACTGAGTCAGGAGAGAAACGGGTTGCTACAACCTTAACAACTTTATAAGAATTACCAGATAAAGCCGGGCCATAATAGCTCCCAGCAGGCAATGAGAATACTGCTGAATCTACCGCAGGATCTAATTTACCTTTAGTGATATAGGTAAAAGGAACTTTAACATCAGAATTAATTGCTGCGAAAAGTGAATCGCTTTTAGCTATTTTAAAATCAGCAGCAAGTTTTTCTATTTGTGCTTTAACCGCTAACGAATCAGCCTGCGTTGGTTTAATGCTGAAGGTTACGTACTCAAAAGTACGTGATTCCATAGGATTGTTAAAACGGGCTTTGTTTGCATCGTAATACTCAGTGTAATCTGCATCGGTTAATTTAACAGATGCATCTGGAATTGATGTATAATCAAGACTTACATATTTAAAGTTGGCCAGTTTATTACGATTGTTATATTCATCTGTTGCTTCTAATGAAGTTACATAAACCGAATTACGGATTAAGTTTGAATATTTTTGTTGTAAAGCCTGGTTAGTAACTTCAGTTTGCAATAATGCAGACTGGCTTTGTGCCTGAGGATCTTTAGATTTCAAGAAGCTGTTTAACTGCATACGGTCGATTTGACCGGTTTGAGGATTTGTAAAGTATTGTTTGATTAACTGGCTAGGGTTTTTTCCTACCAATAAATCAACAAGTTCATCAGGAGAAACCTGTAAACCTAAACGATCGTATTCTTTAGTTAACAAAACACTGGCTAATTCAGCATTCCATGCCTGATCTACAGCCATCGCCTGCATCTGTGCATTTGCACTTCCGCCGTATTGTTGTTTAAATTGATTTAAATTTTGCTCTACCTTCGGGCCAAAATCATCAATACTGATATCTTTTCCGTCAACCGAACCCACCGTTTTCTGGTTTGCGGCCCAAAAAGGCTTACCCACGTTAATTGCATCGCCTACTAAAAATGCAACAATTGCAAAACCAATAGCAAAGACCAGTATATAGCCTGCACGGTTACGCAAAAATGTCATTAATCCCATATTGTACTTTATATTATTTAGTTTTTTTAAGAGGGCGCAAGATACAAATTTGCCTTAAAAAAGAAAATACAAAATTTTATTTATCAACTGTTTAATTTTTAAGTAAATAGAAGACTAAAAAAAAGTGTTTTTAAGGCACTATTGCATCTTTTAAAACGCCTTGTCCGGTAGCGGTATTGATTTCGTAGGTACTGAAATCCTGAGGCGCTTTGAAGTCGACACCATTCAGAATATTTCCATCGATTGATTTTACCGTAACATTCTGTGTAGAATAGAAGAGTTTCTTAGCCTCGTCCCATATAAGTTCCTCTGAAGAAAAGGTATCACCTTTGGCATTTTTAACGATGACATTCTTCCTGAAAAAGGTCTTTTGCTCCCATTCTTTCCTGACAGCATAGTCACAGATGAGCGTACCATCAATTACGCCAGGCTGGTTAACGTTAAAGAAATCAATTTTAACGCCCTTAATCATTTCCTGATAAGTTGTACCGTTTGCATTGGTTACCTTATCCATAATCGGGGCATTTCCTTTAGCCTTTACCCTCGCAGAGTCGCTATAGATAATTTCAACACCAATAGTCCTGTCTCTGGTAATGGCTGATTTCTGGCTACTTACGGCACTGGCCTTTTTCATATCATCATCTCCGCACGACACTATGAAAAGTGGCAACAGTAGAATTAAGCCATATAAAAAAGCCCTCGAAGCCATTAATCTACTTTATACTTACGGAACCATTTATCGTTCAGCGTAAAGCCTAAATGAAAGTTGATGTATTGTTCTTTTACAAGGTTATTGGTTAAAGTACCACGCTGACCAACCTCTGTTGTAAAGTTAATTTTGTAGAAAGACAAGCCGTTTGCAGAAGGCAGCGGGAAGCCAAAACCAATGGAGGCACCCATCTGCTTAATATCCTGGCTACCAATTTGAATGTAAGTTTTATCGTAGCTAAGCCCTAAGCGATAATCAACACGTTTGAAATAACTGTTATAGGAAGTAATATCAGGTGTGAACTGTGTACCCAAAGATGCTCCCCAACTGTTTTGCAGACCCTGATTAACATTATTAATGCTAACTGTAGACCATTTGCTCATTCTGAAGTCGGCACCAATTAGCCATTTATCTGTTTGCTGAATGGAAATACCGAAATTATGCGTTAAAGGCAGCGTAAGGTTCGATTTTGCATTAACAGTATAACTTACGGTATCGCGTGCGGTATTTTCATTCCCACTGGCATCACGTGTATATTGTGTGGCGTAAAATGATTGTTTTGAACTGATATTACCGGCAGTGCTACCAGAATAACCCAATGTCATTGATGTTTTAGGTGCCAAATTAAAATTATACTGAATACCATAAGAATAGTTAAGGCCCCCAACACTGTTTTTATTCTGCAATTTGGCATTAACGGCACCAGCAGCAGTATATTCCGTTGCACGGGTAGTTAATAAATTACCGAAAATATACTCAACATTACCACCAATACTTAAGTGATCACCAAACTTATAACCATAACCAAAATATGCTTTTGATAAACCGCCTTCACCTTCATAAAGCTGATCTACAGAAAGGGTATCAACTTGAACGGTATTTTTATAGTTATAGCCTAAATCTGAATATGGTAGTACACCGAAACTTAAAGCCGATTTTTTTGTTACAGGAACTGCAAAAGCAATATGGCTGAATGTAGAGTTAAAGCTAGATTCTGACAGGTTATTTCTTGATAAACTTGTAATGCTGGCGCTCATCCCTACATCTATTGTAGTTAAATTAATGCTCGAATAAGAAGCCGGATTCTGCATGTTAATGTAATTAAACCCGTTAATGGCGCTAACTGCAGTAGAAATACCCCCCATGGCCCTTAATTGTGGCAATAACGAACCTTTAACATTTCCAAGTCCATATCTCGAATATGGTGATGATGTGGTAACCTGTGCCTTAACACTTAAACCACAAACTAGAACGAGTATGGCTGCAATATAATTTATTCTTTTGTACATTTTAATCTGCAATAGCTTCATTTAATCCTTTTAATACCAAATAGGAATCTTTTATTATTTGTGGCGCAAAGATGCTGTTTTGTAACTGGTTAAACAAGAAATCAGCATCTCCACCTGTTAAAATAACCTTTAAGGCACTTTCCTCTTTATTATTGAGGGCTATAAACCCTGTAATTTCATTCATTACCCCTTGTAAAATACCGTTTTGAATAGCGGTTTGGGTATCTCTTCCTGCCGGGATAGCTGCTTCTGCATCCCAGTTTACCAATGGTAATCTTCCGGTAAATTCGTGCACAGCTTTAAACCGCATGTTTATCCCCGGACTTATGCTCCCGCCGAAATACTCTCTTCGGGCATTAAGCAAATCGTATGTGATGCAAGTCCCGGCATCAATAACCAAACTTGAAACATCAGGAAATATTGCATTGGTTCCTAAAATAGCAGCCCACCTATCTAATCCTAAGGTTGCAGGCGTTTTATATTTGTTTTGCACGCCATTTGTAAGCAAAGCTGAAAAACGATTATACCTGGTTTTCTCCTTTAGAAAAAACTCGAGGGCATCAATTTCTTCATCAACAGTGCTAATAATTGATTTTGTAACCTGGTACTCTCCAACCAGCATCTTCAAGTCGTTTACCGTTAGCTTATTAAAACGGTGATAATGGATAATTTCCCTGCCTGCAAAAACTGCAATCTTGGTTAAAGTATTACCAATATCAATACTTAAATTATGCATCTATATAAACAAGAATCAATTGAATCAACATCACTATACCGTGCTGAAAAGTCCGGAAACTCCACAATCATGCCACAAAGCTATTAATCTTTAACAAGTTTCGAGGAATCATTTTGTTAAAAAAGGTTAAACAAAGAGAAAGTACTGCACAGCAATTACGAATAAAAGAAAGAGTGTTTCGTAAAACCATCTTTTTTTTGCGTTGCTAAAATAATATGCAAGAAGCACTGCTCCGGGTGGTACACAAAGTAAAAAGTGCCATGTACGGAAGCCTGGTTTGAGGTAAAAACTTAAGGCGGCAACCAGAAACATAAAGAACAACATCTGAAAGCCTTTACGGGTACTGATAAAACTTCTGAAAAAGTTTTCCCTGAGTTGCAACGATGCGAGCACCATAATAACTGCAACGGGGATAAGCACAAGGTAGTCGTTGTAATTTATTTTAAATACTGAAGGGAATTTATTTCCAAGCGGTTTCCAGATCTGATAAAAGTAAGGCAGGTTATCTTTCCAGAAATAAAATACTGCAAGAAAGAAAAATACAGTTAAAAACCCTACTACACCGGCAACCCACTCCCGCCAGTTGAAGGATCTGAAGAGTAACAGCGAGAGGAAAATCATGATCAGCATGGCCATGAAAGGAAAATAAATCAAAGTGCCAATGGCGATTATCATACCGATATCAAACACCGTGGTAATGGAGTTAACGCTCTTATTAAGCTTTAAAAACTTATCAATAAGCCATATCAATAAGAAATTACAAATCAGTGCGGGATTTAGTACCATAAGTTCCTTTGACAAACTCGCTCCGGTTACAAACAATAAAGCTGGCAAGAAGCTTGGTTTGGCCAAAAGGTTATGGTTATTAATAACGCGGTTAAAAATTAAGGCCTGAACAAAAATTAAAACCGCAGCAAAAAAAACATTTGTTGAAGGGGAGAATGCTTTTTCTAAATTGATGTTGATCAGCAGCCTGGCGAAAGGTTCCAGAAAGTCGAAATTCAACTGTTCAGGAAGCTCATAAAACATCACCATGCGCATAAAAAATGTATATGCCAGCAGCAATATTAGATTTACCGGATTTAACTTTCTGAACTGATTAATCATGCCTTTAGTAGAATTGGCAAAGTAAAGATAAAAAGCTGAAAGCTGAAAGGGTTATGCTTAAAGACGGGCGTACTTTTTCACCATATCGTCGATAATCTTCTCTGTTTCGTCAGGAAAGTTAAATTGATACTGCTGTGGGTTTTCTACCCATTGTTTTATAATGGGCAACCACTTTTTATTGCTCCCCCAGATAACAGGCAAACCAAACTGTTTTAAGGCATAAGCATTACATTGCTGTTCGAACTGGAAACGCATTGGTGCAACCAGCAATTTTTTGCCCAGGTAAAGTGCTTCAGAAGGACCTTCAAAACCACCTCCGGTGAAAAGTCCTTCGCAGGTGGCGAGACTTTGGTTAAACTTTTCGTTGTTTACCGGCGCTACAGTTACATTCTGCTCCTGATAGCCTACTTTATTATGTTTAGAGAAAACCTGCCATTTCACTTCGGATATCTGCACCAGTAATTTTACCAAATGTTTATCATCAATAGCGGGCAGATAAACGGTGTAATGACCGAGATTTTTACTTTCCAGCTTTCTGATTTCCGAACGGATAACGGGTGTATAAATAAAGTCGTCGTACCTGTCGAAATGAAACCCTATGTGGTATTTAGTGGGTGCGTAGTGGCTAAGAATAACTTTTCCCCAATCGATGGTTCGTGGACGGGGAACTTTTTTTGATTTAAATGCAGCCTGATGGCTTAATGAAACGCATTCTATGCCCTGCAGCTTACAGGCCCATGCACTTACGGGTTCAAAATCGTTAACAATAAGGTTATAATCTTTAAGCGGAAGCTGTTTCATATCTTTCCGGAAACGGAAGAGATTCATATTCAACCAGGTTTTAAAATGGTCTACGCCTCCTTTTTTTCCGAAGATAAAACTAAAACCATGCAACTGGTACTTAACCGGCTGGCTTAATTTTACATCGGCCTGCGTCCCACTCACCAATATATCGAGTTCGCCATATTTTTGAAGCAATGGGATAATTTCTCTTGCCCTGCTGATATGTCCGTTGCCGGTGCCTTGAATTGCGTAAAGTATTTTCATCTGATAATGTCCGAATATCTAAAATTATCGGGCAATTTCATATTTAATATTCTCTAAAAGTAAATTTATATCAAGTTTACTTTTCAAATCTTCAGCATCAGAAAGGATTCCCTCATCAGTTTCATCCTTCATAAAATCTTTATGATCGTATTTAAAAACAGTCCAGTTTTTATGGTTGTACTCTAATGCCGTTAAACTCTCGACCCAATCACCACTGTTCAGGTAGGTAACCTTTCCATGTTCGGCAGATATCTCCCTTTTCTCAGGCTGGTGAATATGGCCGCAAACTACGTACTCATAACCCTTTTCAATGGCCAGTTCTGCTGCTACCTGCTCAAAGCTATTAATAAACTTAACGGCATCTTTAAACTTGGCTTTAATTTTTTTGGAGAAACTCATTTTTTCCCTTCCAAAAGCGTTTAATACCCAGTTTACAAAACTGTTTAATAAGATCAGTGTGTCGTAGCCAACTGCGCCCATCTTAGCAAGCCACTTCGAATGTTGCATGGTAAAATCAAAAACATCGCCATGAAAGAACCAGGCTTTTTTCCCGTCAAGCTCGAGAATAAGTTTATTGGCCAGGTGAAAAGAACCCATTTCCATTCCATCAAATTTACGAAGCATTTCATCATGGTTACCGGTTAAGTAATGTACCTCTACTCCTTCCGAAACAAATTTCATGAGCTTACGGATAACTTTCATGTGCGACTCTGGCCAGTAGCTTTTACTAAACTGCCAGATGTCTATTATATCGCCATTAAGGATAAGCATTTTTGGCTTAATACTTTTAAGGTACTTCAAAAGCTCTTTAGCATGGCAACCATATGTACCAAGATGCACATCTGATATAACAACTACATCAATATTTCTTTTATCCATAATTAAGAATTTTAAGGGGGAGTGATTTTGTTACCGCTTTGAAAAAGCAGTTTAAGAACAATAAAGCTATTTTACCATTCTTCTTCCTCATCGAGTTTTACCTCAAAAGGACTAAAAAAGTAAATAACAACGATTAAAAGACAAATCGCAAAGAATGACTCTAACATATCACCTGATTTTAAAACAAAGGTAAGACTCTGTATATCAAACAAATGTTACGACATTGTTAAATTTAATCACCCGATTAATATTTCTACTGAAATGACAAAAAAAATACCCTTAGCGCTTTCGCTAAGGGTATTTTAGAAAAATATAAGTAGCTCAGGTTATGCCTTGGCTACTTTCTTCTTTTTGTTTTCCGAATAAAAGCCGAAACCTAAACCCAGTACCAATAAAATTGACCCTGCCAAAGAGATTTTCTCTCCGGTATAATATGAGGTTGGGTGGAAAATAAATTCCAATTTGTGATTACCAGCTTCAAGTTGTGCAGCACGTAAAACGTAGTCAGCCCTGAAATATGGTTTTTCTACACCATCGATATACATTTTCCAACCTTTGTTGTAGTAAATTTCAGAGAATACAGCCACTACATCTTTAGAAGTTGAGTATTCGTAAGTTAAATGATCAGGGTTATAGTTTGTTAATTTAATGAAACCTTCCTGTCCGGTGCCTAAAATTTTACTGTTCATTAAGTTTTTATAACTCTCATCAACAATCGCTTCTTTCTTAGCATCGAAGCTGCTTATGGCTTTCATTTCTTCATCCGAATTTTTAACATACTGAACACTTTCTACAAACCAGGCATTACCACAAGCAGTTGGATTGCGCTGCATTTTATAAGAACCAGTTTTCTGGTCTTGTGAGATAATGTACTTTGTATTCAACATATCCAATACATCCTGGTTGATGCTTTTCGAAAACTGGTTTTGAATAAGTTCGTCAAAACGCTTCAATTTGGCAGCATGGTAACCACCAATAGTTTTATGAAATGCAGAAGTACTTGCATCAGAAAATGTTGCAATAGACATATCGAAAACCCTGAAATCAGGATCTTTATCGGCAGCAATAAAAGTATCTACATCACGCGGCTGAAAGTAATCAGAAAGATCACGTTTTGCCTCAAAGCTTTTGTTGTTCAGGTATCGCTTATCAACCTGCCACATATCAATTAAAACAGCGAAAGTTAATAATCCGAATGCCAGTTGCATATTCATTTTCTTGGTGATGAATGCCCACACAACACCAAAACCAATGGCTACAAAAATAAATGAACGGAAAGCATCGCTACGTCCTATCGAAACTCTATCTTCAACCAGGCCATTTGCTATTTTTTGTGCGATGGCTGCATTATTCTGAAGTGCTTGAGTAAGGGCCTGTACAGCTTCTGCATGATTTTCCGCTTTAAAACTGAAAAACAAGGTTGGAACGATCGCGATAATTAACGAAATACCGCCAACTATACCCGCCGACCAGGTAAGCTTTTTAACCAAAATTTTCTGATCAGTTTTACCTTCCTGAATTTCTTTAACCGCGAGGATTGCCAGAATCGGCACTACCAGGCCTACCACGGCCAAAATAGATTCTACTGCCCTGAACTTATTGTAAAGCGGGAAATAATCGAAAAACAGATCACTAACAAAAGGAAGGTGTCTTCCGAATGAAAGCAACATGAAAAGAATTGTTGTAATTAAAATCCACCACTTAAGCTGGTTTTTAACAATGAATAATCCAAATACAAAAAGAAAACAGATGATTGCACCAAAGTAGTAACCGCCCTGTGTAAATGGTTTATCGCCCCAGTATTGTTGCATGTTAAAGTTTTGAGCCAAAGAACGGATTGCATTATCTGTTTGACCAGGATCACCTCCTGTAACTTCAGAAACAGCCTTATACATATTGCTCTCAGGTTTAACCAATTCATCAACACCGGTTGCACCTCCATATAAATCGGGGATTAAGAAAGTAAAACTTTCGCCAACACCCTGGCTCCATTGGTAAGCATATTCTTTTGACATGCCTGTATCTTTACCCGCAGCCGCAGTAACCGTTAAATTTGATTTGCCACGGTTTGTTTCTTTTGCATATTCTGCAGTCGACCAAAGCAAACCAGCATTAATCATAACAGCTAAAATAACAGATAGCGCCAGGAAGCCTATTGATTTGGCGAGCGATGGTAAAGTTTTAGCTTTTATTGACTTAAACAATTCTACGCCAACAAAAATCAGGATAGAAAGCATCAGATAATATGTCATCTGTACGTGGTTGGTTCTGATTTCAAGCGCCAGAAACAATGCCGTTAAACTGGCCCCATACCAATACCGGCCCCGCATTGTTAAAATGATACCGGCAATTATAGGCGCAAAAAAGCCTATTGCTAAAGCTTTACTGCTGTGCCCACTGGAAATGAGAACAAAGTTATAGGTTGTAAAGGCAAAAGCGATAGCTCCTGCTGCAGCAAGCCATGGATTTACCTTTAATACGATAAACAGGAAATAAGAACCGATTAACAGTAACAAAACCGTGCCAACGGGATTAGGCAATGCTTTCGTTATTAAAGCAATACCATAAGTTGCACCATTGTATGCATAAGGAACCCAGATTTGAAAAGCCGGCATACCGCCAAACATCTGGTTTGTCCAGAGTGGTGCTTTGCCTGTCTGCGCTTTTACATCCATAATCTCCTTCTGCATAGCCTGCGATTGGATGACATCGCTCTGTGTAGGCGTTTTACCCTGTAAAACAGGGCTTAAGTAGGCAAAACAAATGACTACGAAAATTGCAATAATGGCTATATGAGTGCCATTGTTTTTAAACCAGTTATTCATTAAGGTTTGTTTAAGTTTAAACGAACGTCAAAAATAAAAATTTGAACGGTATATTAAAGGAATAAATTGAATGCCTTTAGATTAAAAATTTAGATTTGCATAATCGCTATTGTTCATCCAGAATATTCATCATGAAATTCACTGCAATTACCCTTCTTTTTTCAATATTGATCAGCACCAGTTTTGCACAGTTGGTTAGTTTAAATTCAGCCGAAATAAAAAGCCTGAAGCAAAAAATAAATCAGAATCCTGAAGCAAAAAAACTTTACCTGAATTTTGCTAAATCGGCTGATGATTTCCTTAGCGAATTACCAAATCCTGTTGATACCATACGCACGGAAGGCTTATTGCGTGGCAACCCGAAAAAAGAACGTACTGCAGTTGCTTTACGCGATATGAACAAGATGTATGTCCTGGCGCTACAATACAAAATTACCGGCAATAAAGAATACCTGAGCAAGGCTGATGAATTTCTGATAGCCTGGGCAGGAGTCAACACACCAAATGGAGATCCGATTGATGATACGAACCTGGATAAGGCCATCGAAGCTTATGATTTGATTAAGGATGATATTCCGTCAAAAGATAAATTTTTAATCACGGCATGGTTAAAAGCGACGGCTTTAGCTGAAATTAATAGTAAGCGAATGAACAGAAACCAGGGCACCGGTATTAATAACTGGAATGCACACCGTTTAAAAATAGTTGGCGAAATTGGCTATGCTTTAAACAACCTGGAGTTTATAAACTGGACAATTGAACGCCTAAAAAAGCATATCGAAGTAAATTTGAATGAAGATGGAACAAGTTTTGATTTTAAGGAACGTGATGCCATGCATTATCACATCTATGATTTAGAACCGATGTTACGCCTTGCATTGTTAATAAAACGTGCGGGCGGAGAAAATTTTTATACTTATCAATCGCCCAAGGGTTCGTCAATTAAAAAGTCTGTCGATTGGCTTATACCTTACATTAAAGGTGAAAAACAGCATGAAGAATATATTAACACAACTGTAAAATTCGACAGAGACAGGGCAAAAAACAACGAAGCAGGCTTTGCTCCCGGCACTATGTTTAAACCAGAACTGGCTTTACCTGTACTTAAACTATCCGTATATTTCGATTCAAGCCAGATGAATTTGTTATCCGCTTTAAATCAAAAAGGCAAAGACTGGCAAATGTTTACAGATGACATCAGGCAAAATGAATAAACTTTCAATAATTTTTGAAAGTTTAAAAAATTAATATATATTTGGTCATGGAATTAGCTGAAGGAAAATTAAAATTTATTGAGGCCTGGGGCAAAATAGGTTCTGAATGGGGTATTAACAGAACGATGGCACAAGTTCATGCGCTTTTATTAATTTCAGCGGAGGCACTTACCACCGAGGAAATAATGGAACAGCTGAGCATTTCGAGAGGGAACGCGAATATGACACTCCGTGATCTAATCGGTTGGGGACTAATTGAAAAACAGCATAAAGCCGGCGAAAGAAAAGAATATTTTTTTGCAGATAAAGATGTATGGAATATTGCCCGTCAGGTAGCCAAAGAACGTAAAAAGCGTGAACTTGAACCCATATTAAAAGTGCTTGGGGAACTATCTGCTGTAACCGGCGATGAAAAAGACCCAGAATTTAAGACTTTTCAAAAATCAGTAGCAGATATTAATAAGCTAGCGAAAAACGCTGATAAAACGATCGAAACTATGCTAAAAGCTGAAGAAAACTGGTTCTGGGGCTCAATACTAAAAGTGTTTAAATAGATATAATGGTGATAGATACAAATAGACCTTAAATGGTCTTATTTTTTCAAACAATATTTCATTATTTACTGAAAATTCTAAAAATAAAATATCATGAAAACACTAAAAAATCATGTGATACTTTTTGATGAGGATTGTCCGATGTGCCACGCTTACACAAAGGCATTCACACGGTTAAACATGCTACCAGTTAATGGGCGGGCGGCTTATCAGAATACACCTGCGCACATTTGCCCGATGGTCGACAAAAAGCGGGCTGCTAACGAAATTGCTTTGGTAAATACTGCAACTGGTGAAGTAATTTATGGAATAAATAGTTTGTTTAAAATTATAGGCAATTCAATACCTTTTTTTAAACCATTGTTTGGTTTTGGCCCATTTCTATGGTTAATGAAAAAAGTTTATGCTTTTATCTCATACAACAGGAAAATCATTATTCCGGCTGAAGTGAAAAAAGATGTTATACAGCCAGATTTTAAACTCAATTACCGGATTGCCTTCTTATTATTTACCTGGTTTTTAACAGCATACATTTTAACTGCTTATGCACAGCTGCTGACAGATTTTGTGCCATTAGGCAGTAAATACCGTGAATACATTATTTGCGGAGGTCAAATCATTTTTCAAGGTGTGATCATCACATGCTATAAAAGAGAAAAGCTTTGGGATTACTTGGGAAACATGATGACTATTTCGTTTGCAGGAAGTTTACTACTGGCTCTTCCGTTAGTTTTAAGTAAATGGCTACAAGCACCTCCTACATTTTACGTCTTATATTTTTTATTGATTGCAAGTTTAATGCTTCTGGAGCACTTACGAAGAAGCAGGATTTTAAAACTTGGCTTACTCATGAGTATTAGCTGGGTATTTTACAGGATAGTTATTTTAGGAATCATTTTTATTTACTGACATGAAATACAGCAAAATAGTTCTTGCAGGCGGCAATGGTTACCTGGGAGGTGTATTGGCAAAACATTTCAGCCATATGGCTGATGAAGTGGTTATACTGGCCAGAAATTCCAAAGCAAATGAAGCCAATATCAAAACATTTGTCTGGGATGGAAAAACAGCAGGTTTATGGGCTAAGGAATTAGAGGGCGCCGATTTACTCGTTAATCTTTGTGGTAAAAATGTAAACTGCCGGTATACAAAAAAGAATAGAACTGCAATTATCGACTCAAGGGTATTGCCAACACGCTTGTTAAATAACGTTTTGCAGGGATTGACTAAACCACCAAAGTTATTCATCAATGTTACTTCTGCAACTATTTATCGTCACGCAGAAGACAGGTTTCAGGATGAACTTACCGGAGATATTAGTTATGGTTTTTCAATTGATGTATGCAAAATCTGGGAGCAAACATTTTTTGAAACCAATATTCCAGAAACCAGAAAAATTGCCTTACGAATGGGCATTGTTATGGGGAGAAAGGATGGCGCATTTCCGAGACTACTTAACCTGGTTAAAATCGGAATGGGCGGAAAACAAGGTAATGGGGAACAATACGTAAGCTGGGTACACGAGCAAGATGTTGCTAAAAGTATTGAATGGTTAACTGACCATCAGGAAATTGAAGGAATTGTAAACTGCACAGCTCCAAATGCCGTTAAAAATACCGCCATGATGAAAATACTTAGAAAAGCCTATGGGATTCCTTTTGGAATACCTACGCCAACCTGGTTACTCGAAATCGGTGCAAAAATTATAGGTACAGAAACAGAGTTAATTTTAAAAAGCAGATGGGTAAAACCAGCTGTGTTAATAAATTCAGGATTTACTTTTCAATACGCCAAAATGGAAGACGCTTTTCACGACATTTTAAGCTTGAAGGTTTAAAAGCATAATCCCATTATTGGAAAATATGTCTGGCAGTGAAGCTTTTATAAACAAAAAAGTCCTGATTTTCATCAGGACTTTTAATTATTTAATCTCTTCGTAATCTACAAAATCTCCGAGTTTATCTGCATTTCCATGATTTGATTTTGGAGGCATATAATCAATTGATATAGATCCTTCTGGTTTTCTTTTAGGTTGCTGTGCCTGTCCGCTTGCCTGCTGCTGCATTTTACCGGCTAGGTTATTAAAAAGCATAGGTAACAATAAACGGATCAGGATTCTGATTACCCACAGTACCAATACGGCTATGAAAAGGAATTTAATTAATGGCATTCTTATTTCTGTTTAGTACAAATATAGACGTAGCTAAATTTATTTTGTTACTTTTTAACGGATTAATTGCAATTTGATTACAAATAATTAATCTTCAACAATCTCGCAAACTCTTCCAATCTGCCCGTCTTCGAGCCTTACTTTTATCCCTCTTGAATGGAAATCAGCTGAAGTTAATAAATTTTTAACAATGCCATAGGTAACATTTCCACTTCGCTGATCCTTTTTAAGGATTATCCCTACTTCTAAGCCTGGGTATATATCTTTTCTGTTTTGTCCGTCCATATTTACTTAAGGAAGCTTTCTGAAATCTATTTCAGGTTTATTTCCGGTTAATTTCCTTACAAAAGTAGTTTTTGGAATGGTATAAAGGTTAAAGAATCCACAGTTTTTCAAATAAAATGCATTGTTTTTTTCACCCCCGGCAAAATCCATCCGATAACCTTTATTTCCGGTATTATCGGTAGTAAACCTTGCTGTATCCAACGCTGTCCAGTTGCCTTTATCATCGCACATCCATTGATTGTTAAAAAAAACGCTACGTGTTTTATCGCCTTGCTCTGGAATAAAATTTTCCAGAAAAGAATGAAAACGGCTTAAATAAGTTTGCGTTTTCGGGCGTTTAAAGCTGGCGATGAGCTGCCATTTACCTGTTTCAGGCGCATAGAAATAAGCTGTGTAAGTGGTTGTACTGTCTAATTCTGTTACGATATCAACTGTACCATCTGTGGCATTTGGCTTTGCCTTTTTAGTTCCAGGTTCGCCGTGAAGCAAAAACCTGTAAGTATTCCCTGCCTTCCAGGGGAAATTTAAGTAGCTCTGCCCACCTGATCCTTCATTTCCGAATTCTCCTGTATGGACATTTTCGCCTTTTTTTAACATCTTAATTTTATGCGATTCAGGAATACTTTTAGGATCATCAGTATTAAAAGGACTCCATACCGAGAACAAAATATGTCTTTCACTGGGCCCGTTTACCTGCATACCGAAATATCCTTCGCCAAAACCGCAGGCCATAAAATAAGAACCCAACAAGTCTTCTCCGGCAGGAACCGTTACTTCGTTATAAAACCACTCTGCATTTACTGCTTTAGGCTGAATGTAATTTAAATGAACAGATGGCCCTCTCCTTCCCCAATGGAAAAAATTACCTTCATTGTTTTTTACAAAAGCAGTTTTTCCAGCTAAAGCAGAACCTGAAAGGCTTAAATTCTTGATTGAAGGAAAATACTTTTTACTTTTTTTGAGCCCTTTAATTTGAATCGCTACGTAACCTGTATCCTTAATCTGCCACTCACCAATTTTACCATTAAAGGCTTTTTTTTCTTCAAACAAAACCTTTTTCGATTGTTTATTGATCGAAAATTCAAGTGTCGACTCTCCCTCAATCAAAGGTTTTTCATTAATTGAAAGAATTAACAGACCGGGTTTAGAAATTCTGATATACGCTGTAAAATATTCTTTCGGATCAGTCCAGTTTACAAGACCATCGTTTGTAATTGTTTTTCCTTCATCTACATGATAAGAGCTAAAGGCATTGCCGGCAAGCGGGAGCGAAATAACATTTTGGCCCGAAACATTTTTTACAGTCAAAAGGACTATGAAGTAAAAGAATACTTTAATGAGTTTCATTTATAAATTTAAAATATGGCCAGAAAGTATATAATTGTTAATACTGATAAACGGCTATTTACCAAACTTCTCGTTATACATTTTTTCCAGGGCGAACATTTCATCCCTGAGTTTTGCTGCCTGCAAGAAATCCATTTCCTTTGCAGCTTTTTGCATATCTTTTCTGGTATTATCAATTGCTTTCTGAAGTTCAGCTTTTCCCATATATTGTACAATAGGATCAGCTGCAACGCTAACTTCTGCATTTTCGATATAAGCCCTAGCTTTATTGTCACTTGCCTTTTGAGAGAAATCGAGCACGGCCGTTTGTTCCAGAATTGCCTCACGCGATTTACCAACAGTTAAAGGTGTAATGCCATTTTCGAGGTTATAGGCAATCTGAATATCCCGGCGTCGGTTTGTTTCTGAAATCGTTTTTTCCATACTTTCCGTTATGCCATCGGCATACATGATTACGCGTCCTTTATCATTTCTTGCCGCCCGGCCAATAGTTTGAATCAAAGATTTTTCCGAACGCAGGAAACCTTCCTTATCAGCATCTAAAATTGCCACTAAAGTTACTTCAGGTAAATCCAACCCTTCTCTTAAAAGGTTAATCCCTACTAATACATCAAATTCTCCCAAACGTAAGCCCCTCAGAATTTCTACCCGTTCAAGAGTTTTAATTTCCGAATGGATATAGCGGGTCTTTATATTCAACCTGTCCAGGTATTTTGTTAATTCTTCTGCCATTCGCTTGGTAAGCGTAGTAACCAGAACGCGTCCACCTTGTTTTATGGTAACATCAATTTCTTCAAGTAAATCATCAACCTGATTAATTGCCGGCCTGATTTCGATAACTGGATCTAATAATCCTGTAGGGCGAATCACCTGTTCAACCACAACACCTTCTGATTTTTCGAGTTCGTATTCTGCAGGGGTTGCACTCACGTAAATTGTTTGTGGTGCCAAAGCTTCAAATTCGGTGAAATTAAGCGGACGGTTATCTAAAGCAGCCGGAAGGCGGAAGCCGTATTCCACCAGCGATAATTTCCTCGATCTGTCACCACCATACATCGCCCTGATTTGCGGAACCGTTACATGGCTTTCATCAATTACCATTAAGTAATCTTCGGGAAAATAATCTAACAAACAGAAAGGGCGCATTCCTGGAGAACGGCCATCAAAGAAGCGCGAATAGTTTTCGATACCTGAACAATAACCCAATTCCTTCATCATCTCAATATCAAAGTTTGTCCTTTCTTCAAGGCGTTTTGCTTCCAGTAGGTGCTTATCAGCGATGAGTTGGTTTTTACGGATTTCAAGTTCTTCCTGTATTCCCCAGATAGATTGATTAAACCTGTCTTTTGGTGTAACGAAAAGATTCGCAGGGTAAATCGCCATATCTTCCATTTTTTCCAAGGTTTTTCCTGAAACAGGATCAATTGCTGAAAGTTCTTCAATGTCATCTCCAAAAAAAGAAATCCGGTAAGCATGGTCCAGATAAGCTGGAAAAATATCAACAGTATCGCCTTTTACCCTGAAAGTTCCACGCTTAAATTCTGTCGTTGTTCTTGAATATAGAATTTCGACCAGGCTATGTAAGAAAGCATTTCGAGAAATTCTTAAACCTACGCCAAAACGGAAAACCATTCGCGAAAAATCATCAGGATTTCCCATACCATAAATACAGGAAATTGAGGAAACTACTATAATATCCCTCCTCCCACTCATTAAAGCAGAAGTAGTGCGTAACCGCAATTTTTCGATTTCTTCGTTAATGCTTAAATCCTTTTCGATGTAAGTATTGCTTGAGGCAATAAAGGCTTCGGGCTGATAATAATCATAGTACGAAACGAAATAGTTAACAGAGTTTTCAGGGAAGAAATTTTTAAACTCTCCGTAAAGCTGGGCCGCAAGTGTTTTATTGTGGCTCAGGATTAAGGTTGGTTTTTGTGTTTGCTCAATAACATTGGCTACGGTAAAGGTTTTTCCTGAACCTGTAACGCCTAACAATGTTTGATAATGTTCATTTGCATTTACGCCATCTACAAGTTGTTTAATTGCGCCTGGCTGATCGCCTGTAGGTTGATATGCGGAGGTGATTTTGAATTTCATCGGTGTATCAAATATACGATTTCGGTAACAAAGACTAAACAGCTTAAAGTCAGTAAAAGTTATAATAAAAGGAAAGGCCCGGCTAAAATAGCCGGGCCTTTCCTTTTATTTCTTTGGTAAGATTATTTACCTGCAGCTTTCTGCATTGGGTTTAAACCAACCGATTGGCCGCGAACAGATGAGGCTGCCTTTGCTTTGAAAACCTTGAATTTGCTTTCTTTAGCCTTCCCGCCCCAGGTGTTATTCGATGTATCAATATCTGCAGTTTCTCTAAGCGGATCAATTAAAATCGATTCTACTTCTTTATCCTTCACATAGAATTTGGAAGTTTTTAATTCATTGTGTCTCCATATCTGCGCTGGGATTCTGTCGATTTCCTTCGTTCCATCTTTATAAGTAAACTCAACGATAATCGGCATTACTAAACCACCTTTATTACTGAAATCCAGCTCATAGAAAAATTTATTCTCGTATTTCTGCTGTTCATTTGAAGGAACAACATCCAGAGGCAAAGCAGCTTGTGTTTTAATAGCAGTAGTGGTATCAACCGAAACTAAGCCCCTGTCGTATTTGTAGTAAAAATCCTGTGCTGCAGGGTTTTTATCTGCGTAGAAACTGATTTTTTTATCTTCACGGTTTCTGATTTTAGAAATATCCTGAAAGGCATTTACAGCGGGTCTATCAATCTTAACCATTCTTGTTCTTGCTTCAGGAATAGTTGTCGGGAAATCTGCTTTAGCAAATTTTACGGTATCTAAAGAAATATCGCAAGGTTCAGTCCCGTAAAACCAGCCTCTCCAGAACCAATCTAAATCTTCACCACTTGCATCTTCCATCGTACGGAAAAGATCTGCCGGTTGCGGATGTTTGAAAGCCCATCTTCTTGAATATTCTTTAAACGCATAATCAAAAAGCTCTCTGCCCATAATGGTTTCGCGAAGGATGTTTAAACCTGTTGCAGGTTTTGAATAAGCATTCGGGCCAAAGCGGGCAATATTTTCCGAATTGGTCATAATTGGTTCAAGCTCATCTTTTGGCAATTTCATGTAATCTACAATTGTGTATGCCGGGCCTTTTTTGCTTGGGAAAGTATTATCCCAAAGTTCTTCTGTTAAATATTCTACAAATGAGTTTAAGCCTTCATCCATCCATGTCCACTGACGTTCATCACTATTTACAATCATTGGGAAGAAGTTATGTCCAACTTCATGAATAATTACGCCCAACATACCATTTTTAGTGCTTTCACTATATGTTCCATCGGCATCTGTACGGCCGTAGTTAAAACAAATCATTGGGTATTCCATTCCGTTTGCCGCTTCTATACTTTGCGCAACCGGATAAGGATAAGGAATGGTAAAATCAGAATAAGTTTTAATGGTATGCGCTACAGCACGTGTAGAGAATTTGCTGTAAAGATTATAGGCCTCTTTACCATAAAAACTCATACACATTACAGTATTATTATTTGCAGCAATTTTCTGAGGCATTGCATCCCAGATAAACTTACGTGAAGATGTCCATGCAAAATCACGAACATTGTTGGCCTGAAAAACCCAGGTTTTAGTACCTGCCGCTTTCTTACCCTCTGCAGTTTTAGCTTCGGCAAGTGTTTGGATTTCTACCGGGGCAGTTGCGGTTTTAGCCGAATTGTATCTGCTTAACTGCGCCGGATTTAAAACCGCACTGTAGTTAATACATTCGCCTGTAGAACCTACAAGATGATCTGCAGGAACGGTCATTTGCACTTTAAAATCACCAAAAGTCAAGGCAAATTCGCCTCTTCCTGTAAACTGATGGTTTTGCCAGCCCTGAAAATCGCTGTATACACAAAGACGTGGGTACCACTGTGTCATGGTAAAGAGGTAGTTGCCATCTGCTGGGAAAAATTCATAGCCACCGCGACCGCCAACAGTCATTCTGTCGGTAATCTTATAATTCCAATCGATATTGAAAATAAATTTCTGTCCTGTTCTTAAAGCAACTGGCAAATCAATTCTCATCATCGTTTTGTTTACAGTATAACTTAGCTTTTTGCCAGTAGCATCCGTTAACTTCACGATGTTAATACCGAAACCATTGTTTTCTTTTGAGCTTAAGTTATCGATACTTTGTGTTGTTCCGGTTGCAGGCATTTTTGTTGCATCCTGGTAATTGGCACTTTTATTAGTACTATGCTCATTTTCATCAAGCTGTAGCCAGATATAAGTTAGCGGATCGGGGGAATTATTAGTATAGGTAACCGTTTCGCTTCCTGTAAGCAATAAGTTTTTTTCATCAAGTGAACACTTAATGTTATAATCAGCACGCTGCTGCCAGTATTTCACGCCTGGTGCTCCGCTGGCCGTACGTTGCTCATTTGGTGTTGGCAAAATGGTACCCAACTGCTCAAACTTGTTCCCGTGGTTGCTCCCCGGGTTGTTTTGAATGTTTTGCGCCATTGCCAAACTGCCTGCAAAAGCCAACAGGCCTGTTAATGTAAATAATTTATTCATTGTTTATGTTATGTTAAAAAGGGATTCGCTCCAAAGCCATTTGTAAAGCCAGGCTAAATACGGCTGCCGATAAAAACAATACCCAATCGCGGCGTTTTATCTTGGTATAATTAAAAATAAATAAAGTGATCGCTAAAATAATCATCACTACGAAAATTTGTCCAGCTTCCAAACCCACATTAAAACCAAAAAGCCCCCAGCCTATATTCTGGTCTTTCGCCAGCATGATCCTGATGGAATTTGCAAAACCCATTCCGTGTACCAGACCAAAAACCAGCGCCAGGTAGTAATTTATCCTTACCGATTTTAAAGAAAAATCTTTCCTGAACAAATTACTTATTGCCGTAAAAACAATGGTACAAGGAATTAAAAATTCCACCCATTTGCTTTCAAAACGGATAACATCGGTAACACTTAAAAACAGGGTTAGCGAATGGCCGATTGTAAAAGCTGTTACCAAAATCAGTACCTGTTTCAGGTTTCTGTAACTATAAATAGCAACAAGCGCTAAAATAAACAATTGGTGATCTAAAGCATCGGCACTTATAATATGTTCCCACCCCAATTTGAAGTAAAAGATGAAATCTTGTATCGGCATTTATAATAAATTAGCTTTGTGAGCGAAGCTTTAGTAGCTTTGAACGCTTAAAATTAAAGTTTTAATTATAAAAAAGATAAAATCGGCAAAATGCATTTGTTAAATACCAAATTTGTTACCTTATTTTTAGTTTTTGCACTTGGCATAAGCACAAAAGCGCTAAAACATCCGCTTCATGTAAGTACAACCGAAGTAAACATAAACGGTAAAGATAAAACGCTTGAGATTAGCTCGAGAATTTTCAGCGACGATTTTGAAGCCATTCTGGTAAAACTTTACAAGCAAAAAACCGACCTGAGTAGCCCTGCCATGAAAACCCAGATGGATGCCCTGGTAAAAAAATATATGCTCAGCCACTTACAGGTTAAAGCCAATGGCAAACCGGTAAATTTAAACTATATCGGTTATGAAATCGACCATGAGGCCACCAATATTTACCTTGAAGTAGAAAAAATTACTCCACCAAAAACCGTAGAAGTAAGCAGTACGATTTTATACGATATGTTTGACGATCAGATGAGTATTGTCCATATTGTTAAAGGGCCGGTAAGAAAAAGCACCAAAATCCTCTATCCTGATAAAAGTTTCACCGCAAACTTTTAAATGTAATTTTTGTATTAGATATAAAAAAGGGGACTTAAATACATTAATTTTATTAGTTCCCTTCCTTTGTTTAGGTCAAGTGAAAAGGCAATAATTGGCAGGATAAATTGTTTGTTATCTTAGTTTACACGCTCCCTATTGTTAAATAAGTTATGCATATAATTGTCTTTTCCCCGCTTCTTACACCAAGAATAAAGTACATTTTTAACTTTATTTTTAAAGATATTTTAAAAGCCGAAGTTGAGTTTACAGGAAATATTGAGCATTTTTCACAAAGTGAGCACATCAGAATAAGCTATGCTGATAAGCCTTTGGGCGATGAGTTGTTTTTTAAAAACACATCTTTACTATTAGCCAACAAAGTTGAGGAACTTAAGCTTAAAACGATTTCTTTTGGCGATTATCTTGCACCATTTCCGGTTGCGGAATCGGCCTTGCCCTTTGATGTTTTTGCAGCCTCGTTTTTTATTTTAAGCCGATACGAGGAATACCTTCACAAAGCAAAATCAGATATTGATTTTACGGCCAAAAACAGTTTTCAGCATAAATGGAAGATCTTAAAAAGACCGATAATAGATGAATGGGCATTGATTTTAAAAAACATGATTAAAAAGAAACATCCATCTTTTAAATTTCATGAAAAAAGGTTCCATCACCAGCCAACGATTAATTTCACACTCCAACCCGACATCCCAACGGGTTTTCTGCCTAAAACAAAATTCATCTTCAGTTCGGTATTTAACAGGAAACACAAATTTTTAAGTACCATCTTCGACAACGTAACCGGCCTTGGCATAAACCCTGAAGAAGTTATTGCCGGATTAGACCGGCTGAATTTAAAAAGCCAGCCGCTTTATTTTGTAGATTTCCCTATCGACGATAAAAGCCGGTTAACTTTCGACAACAGCGCTGCATTTTTAAAGGAAAAACAAATCGGTTTGCTCAGGCCATGTACCTCCAGCAAAGAAAAGTCTGGCTATTTAAAAGCCGGTTTAGTGAAACTTGGCAAACTTCAAAACAGTTCAATAAACCTAAAAAGTCAGCAGTTAGACGTTTTAAAATTACCAACCTGTTACCTGCACTTACTCTCTGCCGGTATTACCTCAGATTATTCGATGGGTTATGCAGACAAAGTTGGCTTCAGGGCCGGCACATGCACGCCATTTAACTGGTACGATCTGCAACTTGAAAAGGTAACCCCTATAAATGTAAAATCCTATTCAATAAGCGACTCGGCCGTTCATTATCAAAATGTTACTGATGCCACTAAAACCATAAGTGATGTTATTGATGCCATAAAACTCGTTGATGGTCACTTTTATAGCAGCTGGCAACTCAAAAATCTATCAGAAAATGCTAAATTTAAAAAATGGAAAGCCGTTTTTAACGAAATGTTAAAATACGCAGGCTAATCTGAACATTATGACATTCGACTTAAGCAAAACAAAATCTATTGCCAATACCTTCATCGCCGAACTTCGCGATGAAAACATCCAGAAAGACTCCATGCGCTTCAGAAAAAACCTTGAACGCCTCGGCGAGTTTTTTGCTTATGAGATTAGTAAAACCCTAAAATTTACCACAAAAGAAGTAATTACACCACTCGGTACTTCCCAATGTGATTTTCTGGAACAACAACCAGTGCTAGCAACTATTCTCCGTGCCGGATTACCATTACAACAAGGCCTGCTCAATATTTTCGACAAGGCCGAATGCTGTTTTATTTCCGCTTACCGGAAAGTGAAAAAAAGTGGTGATTTCGTTATCCAGATGGATTACATTTCTACTCCCGATTTGGAAGGCAGGGTTTTAATTATGGCCGATCCGATGTTAGCTACCGGCCAAAGTATAGTAATGTGCTGCAAAGAATTAATTAACCGGTATAAAATCTCAGAACTGCATATTGTAGCTGCAATAGCAAGCACAGAAGGTGTTGCGCATGTAAAAGCCAACTTACCTAAGGCCAAATTATGGCTTGGCGCAATTGATGAAGAAATGACCAGTAAATCTTATATCGTGCCGGGCTTGGGTGATGCAGGAGATTTAGCTTACGGAGAAAAAGTATAACTGAGACCTTAAGATTTAACAGCTCATATCCTACCATAGAAAATTTAGATTTTGAACGACAAAAAACACATCTTTTTCGACCTGGATCATACCATCTGGGATTTTGACCGAAATGCAGAAGAAACTTTACAGGAACTCTATAATACTTATAACCTGAATAAGCTTGGACTAAATTCTTGCGCAGATTTTATCGCCACATATACGGAGAACAACCATCAACTATGGGCGGATTATCATTTAGGCAAAATCACCAAGGATTTTCTGCGATCGGAACGATTTAGAAAAACCTTTATTCAAATGGGCATTCATCCCGATGCTGTTCCGCAGCAGTTTGAAAATGACTATGTTAATATCTCACCAACCAAAACCAATCTTTTTGAAGGTGCAGAAAACGTACTGGGTTATCTAAAAGAAAAATATACACTCCATATTATTTCCAACGGTTTCAAAGAAACTACGCTTACTAAAATGAACCTTTCGGGATTAAATCCATATTTCAATAATGTTATCATTTCGGAAGATGTAGGGGTAAACAAGCCAAACCCGATCATTTTCGAGTATGCACTGGATAAAGCCAGGGCACTAAAAGAAGAAAGTATAATGATCGGCGACAGTTTAGAAGCCGACATTTATGGTGCGATGAATTTTGGTATGGACGCCATCTTTTTTAATCCGATGAAAAAAGAAAAACCCGAGGAAATTAAAAAGGAAATCATTCACCTGGAAGAATTATTAACTTTATTTTAAACTTTCGGCAAAATGAACACCAGCAAAGTTAAAAGATCCATACACCAGATTGTTGATGCTTATAAAGCAAAACTTTCTTCTTATGCTGATGATGTTTTTCAATTGGTACCTCCCATACAAGGCTGGAGCTACAGCGAAGTTTATTCGCATATTTTTGATTCAAGCCTGCTTTCTTTAATTGCACTGGAAAATGCAGCAAAGGACAAAGGCGAAAACCAACCTACACATTTTGCCGTAAAACTGATTTTGTTTTTCGGCGCCCTTCCTCCAGCACAAAAATATAAAGTTCCGAAAAGACTGGCCTCAAGGGTGAAAAAAATAAGCAAAACCGATGCGATGGATTTTATCCTCGAATTCGAAGAAGCATTGGAAGAGGCTTATCCTTTAATTAAAGATGCTAAAGTGACCAGCAAAACCAAACATCCGCGATTGGGTTACTTAAACGCAAAGCAATGGTTAAGGTTTATCGAAGTACATTTAAAGCATCACATAAAGCAGCTGGTACGCATAGAAAAGAGTTTTCAGCAAAGCATTTAAATTTTACATCTTTGCGTTAATGAAATTACCCACCATAAAAGGTTTTGATGAGGAAGCACTAAAGAAGTATTTTAAAAATACCGGTATGCTTTTAATTGGTAAAGTTGGAAGTTTAGCAATTAAAATGCTTAGTAGTATTGCAGTAGCCAATTATCTTCTCAGTTATGGAAATGGGATTTTAACGACATCTGTATCATATGTATTTCTTTTTGCAGCTTTAGCTGGTCTTGGGCTTGATCAGTTTATCGTAAAGGAGCTTCATCAGTTCCCGGAAAGAAGAGATAGTATTCTTGGTTCTGCTTTTTCAATGAAATCAATTGCAGGTCTAATCTGTATTCCACTTATATATATTTCCTGGTCAATTTATCCGCTCGAAGGAATCAAATTTGGGTATATATTTCTTTTATCCTTTATGGGGATTTTTCAATCCTTCACCGTGATTGATTCATACTTTCAATCAGAGGTTAAATCAAAATATATAATGCAGGTTCAAATAATTGGCAATCTTGTTTCCGCAGCGATAAAAGTTTGTTTAATTCTCACGCACTCAAACCTCACATTATTTTTCTTCGCCTACCTATTTGATACAGTTTTATTATCAATTGGTTATGTCATTTCTTACAATCAAAAAGGAAGAAGCATTTTGGCATGGACATGTGATTGGAAATTGTCAAAAAAATTACTTTCACTCTCATGGCCACTTATCGTTTCCGGAATAATGGTCTCCATATACATGCGAGTGGATCAAATTATGCTTAAACAGATATTAGGCGAACATGGAATTGCAGAAGCGGGAGCATATAATACAGTTGTTATGTTTAGTGAAGCTTTAAATTTTGTTCCTATTGCGATTGTATCATCATTATTCCCCGCTATTTTGAATGCCAGAAGAGATGATAAAGAGCGATACCAGAAACGATTGCAGAATCTCTACGACTTAATGGTTTGGCTAAGTTTAAGCTTTGCTTTATTTATAACCTTTGCTTCACCCCTTATTTACAAACTCTATAAACCTGAGTATATTGCTGCAGCGAAAGTTCTATCTGTTCATGTTTGGGGTTCAATTTTTGTCTTTCTTGGTGTCGCTAGCGGTCAATTTTTGATCGCCGAAAATTTTGGCCACTTATCATTCATAAGAACTGGGTTAGGAGCAATCGTAAACATTATTCTAAATATTATTTTAATTCCTAAAATGGGGATGATGGGGACAGCTATTGCAACAGTTATAGCATACTTTGTTTCTGCATTCTTTGTACTATTTATTCCTAAACTTCGCCAACAAGGTATAATGATGTTAAAATCATTATTTTTGATCACGGCATTTCAAAAAATATTTAAACGTTGAGTACTCTAAAAGCATTAACAAACCTAATTGCCAAGCCAAACAGGCTTAAGGCATTATTATCATACGGACATAAAGGCTACCTTAACAGCATTGGCTGGTTCACTGCCTTCGACAAAAAACAGGCAGTAGACGGGCAAGGTAAAGCGCTTCCATGGGTAACCTATTCCTTTATCGATTTTATCAAAGAAAGGATAAATAAAACACAGCATATTTTCGAGTATGGCTCCGGAAGTTCAACCATTTTTTATGCGGAAAGAGCAGGATCTGTCACTTCTGTTGAGCACGATAAGGGTTGGTTCGACAATGTAAAAAACAGCAGTCCGGCAAATGCAGAAATGATTTTCTGCAACCTGGAACGAGATGGCGAATACGCAAAAAAGGCTACCTTGCTTGACAAGAAATTCGACATTATTATTGTGGACGGCCGCGACAGGGTGAACTGTTGTAAATATAGTGTTGCAGCCTTAACAGCAAATGGCGTTTTGGTTTTAGATGATAGTGAACGTGAAGTTTACCAACCAGCCAGGGCCCTATTGAAAGCGCAAGGTTTTAAAGAAATTAGTTTCAGTGGTATTTCTCCAGGCTTGTTTTATGAGAAAGCAACCTCAGTATTTTACAAATCGGAAAACTGTTTAGGCATTTAACCTTCAGAATTTACAACCTATGATTAGCGAAGAAGTAAAAACAGCCTACGATAACTTTTATACCAATAGTGATGTGGCCTGGCGCATGCTTGGCGCTAAATATAAAGCACAGAATATTGTTGATGTTTGCAAAGAAATAAAGCCAAAAAAGGTTTTAGAGGTTGGTGCAGGCGACGGAAGCATTCTGCATTTTCTTAACGACTGGCACTTTGCACCGGAATTTTACGCTTTGGAAATTGCCCAGAGTGGTGTTGATATTATAAAGGATCGCAAACTTACACTTTTAAAGGAAGTACAAACTTTTGATGGCTACAAAATCCCTTATGAGGATGATACTTTTGATTTGGTGATTTTAGCCCATGTGCTTGAACACGTAGAACACGAACGCATTTTACTTCGGGAATTAAAAAGGGTTGCAAAATACATTGTAGTTGAGGTTCCTAAAGATTACCGTTTTGGCGTTGACACCCGAATGAAGCACTTCTTAGATTACGGCCATATAAATATGTATACGCCTACATCGTTAAGATTTCTGTTGCAAAGCGAGGGACTGGAGATTTTAGAAGATAAAGTTTCAATGACCGCAACTGAAACAGTTAAATTTAATGAGTTTGTTAATAAAAAAGCACCTAAAACTTTCAGTAAAAACCTAAAAATCGAGCTGGAATATCGAATAAAAAAAACATTGGGAAATCTTCTGGGAAGAAAAAAACAGGAGCAATTTGCCAACGCTTATACCGTTTTAACCAGAAAATCAGATTCTAACTTACAAATATTTTAAATTACTAAAATGGGATTGCTTCACCCATTCCACACCTTCCAAAGGCTTCGGTTCGCAATGACAATAAAAGATACATCATTGCGAGGAGGTACGATGAAGCAATCTAATTCTTAACGCCACTACATCTTTTATTAGTAATACGACATTATGCAAAACCTTGCTCCAATAGCACTTTTCGTTTATAACCGCCCGCAGCATACCGAGCGTACTTTAAAGTTTTTACAACAAAACGAACTGGCGGCAGAAAGCAGGTTATATATTTTTTCTGATGGAGCTAAAACGCAACAAGATGAAGCAAAAGTTGCTGAGGTACGGTCAATAATAAACAAAACAGAAGGCTTTAAATCCGTTAAAGTAATCGAGCGATTGGAAAATGCCGGGCTTGCAAATTCAGTTATTGCCGGTGTTACCCAACTGATAAAAGATTATGGCAGGGTTATCGTTTTTGAAGATGATTTAGTAACCTCGCCACATACATTAACCTATTTCAATGAAGGCTTAAATTACTATCAGAATGAACCAAAGGTGATGCATATCGGAGCATACATGTATCCCTTAAAAGCTGAAAACCTCCCGCAGTCATTTTTTTACAGGGCTGCAACAAGCTGGGGATGGGCCACCTGGGATAGGGCATGGAACCATTTCGAGCCAAATATCGATACCCTTTTAAATCAGTTCGACAATAAGAAAAAGGCTGCTTTTGCTATTGATGGCACAATGAATTTCTGGAAACAAATGATGGAATTCAAAAACGGGAAAAACAACAGTTGGGCAATACGCTGGTATGCATCTATTTTTTTGAAAGGTGGTTTAACGCTCAATCCATCGCAGTCGCTGGTAAACAACATTGGTCATGATGGAACCGGTGTCCATTCCGGCATAAACGACATCTACAACGTCATCATTAATCCAAAACCAATAACTGAATTTCCGAAGGTGATTGAGGAAAATCCACAGGTTTATCAAATTGTGAAAAATTTTCTCACCAACAGAAAAGGAAACCTCTGGGATCGGCTTAAGCGATTCCTGATAGAAAAACTGAATAAATAGCTAAAATGATTTAATTTTAAAATCTGTTTTCTTTGTACTTTAGATTACCAAATAATTTAAATATGAAGTTTGTTCTTGCTGCATTTTTTTTCATTTCTTCGTTTGCTTATGCTCAAACCGCTCCAAAGCCTTATGGAGCTGTACCATCGGCAAGACAGTTAGCCTGGCATGATACAGAAGTATATGGATTAATTCATTTTACACCAACCACCTTCGAAAATAAGGAATGGGGATTTGGTGATGCTGATCCTAAATCTTTTAATCCATCAGATTTTAACGCCGAACAAATTATTAAAGTTGCAAAAGCCGGAGGTTTGAAAGGTATAATTCTGGTTGCCAAGCACCACGATGGCTTTGCACTATGGCCAACAAAAACAACAGCATACAACATTACGAAAAGCCCGTTTAGAAATGGCCAGGGAGACCTGGTTAAAGAAGTTGAACAGGCTGCACGAAGAAATGGTTTAAAGTTTGGGGTTTATTGTTCGCCTTGGGATAGAAACAATGCTAAATATGGCACACCAGAATACCTGGCCATTTACCAGGCACAACTTAAAGAACTTTACAGTAACTATGGTGCGCTTTTTATGAGCTGGCACGATGGTGCAAATGGTGGCGATGGTTACTATGGTGGCGCCAAAGAAAAACGCTCTATTGACAACACAACCTATTATGATTGGAATAATACCTGGGCTATCACAAGAAAAATGCAGCCTATGGCTAATATTTTCAGCGATATTGGTTTAGATATCCGTTGGGTTGGTAACGAAGATGGTTTTGCCGGAGAAACCAGCTGGGCAACTTTCACACCACTACCCCCTGAAGGAAAAAATGTGGCTGTTCCCGGCCAGGCAAATTACCCGCAAAGCCCGACAGGTATTCGGAATGGTAAATTCTGGATGCCGGCCGAATGTGATGTACCTTTAAGAAAAGGCTGGTTTTATCACCCTTCAGAAAAACCTAAAACACCGGAATATTTATTTGATCTTTACCTAAAAAGCGTGGGGCATGGAGCTGGTTTAGACCTCGGATTAGCTCCCGACACCCGTGGGCAACTTCATGATGATGATGTGGAAGCCTTAAAAACCTTTGGCGATATGGTTAAACACACTTTTGCAAATAACCTGGCTAAAGGCGCTCAGATTACGACAAGTAATAGCCGTGGCAAAAGTTTCAATGCAATTAACCTTTTAGATCAAAACAACAAAAGCTATTGGGCAACTGCCGACAAGATACATACAGCCAACTTGGTAATCGATTTAAAATCGCCAAAAACTTTTGATATTATTAGCTTACAGGAATACATCCCTTTGGGCCAAAGAATTGAGGAATATAACATCGAAGTTTTCGAAAATAATACCTGGAAAAAAATTTACGACGGAACCAGTATTGGAGCAAAGAGGTTAATCAAACTTGACGAACCAGTAACTACATCAAAATTAAGGTTAAACATCACCAAATCGCCAGTTTGTGTTACCTTAAGCGAATTTGGAATTTATAAGAAAACCGGTTAATTATCTGATTGCATTATTCATGCTATCCCTTAACTTATAGGTTAACAATAAAAGCGCTTCAATTTCCCTGGTGGTTTGTTTACTGTATTTCGTAAGACTATCGGCATGAATATCTCTTCGCATTAGTTTTGCCACACTAAGAGACTTTTCTGCAATTTGGGTCTTCATTTTTCTATCGTAGGCATCAATCGCTTTGAGGTTTAAAGGCTGCATTTTTTTTATTATCTCAATATTTTTTTGCCCTTCTTTAATTCCGTATTCCTCAATCTGACTAATTTTTTCACTTTTTGTTAAATCAATTTTAAGGTATAAAACATTATTAAAATTTAACAGGTTCTTACTAAAGTCATACTTTAACCGCTTATATTTTTCCGTTTGGTAATTGGGTGTGGTAAGGAATATTGTTACGCTATATATTAAAATCAGCAATACGGAAAAACCATATTTAAATATTGGTTTTTTAAATGGCTCAAAGTTGAAATCAGCGATTAAAATATAACAAAGCATAAAACCAGAAATAATACCGCCCATATGTGCAGCATTGTCCGTTCGCTTTGAGACAGCACCATTGAATAAAATAATCGCAGTCGCTATTGCGGTACTAATTAATAAAGATTTAGTAGCATTCTTTTCAAATGATTTATTAAGCAACAAAGCTAAAAATGCGCCGAATAACCCCATAATTGCTCCTGATGCGCCCATCATAACACCTTCCTCGTGAAACAACAAACTTGTTAAGCCGCCGCAAATTCCACTGAAGAGGTAAATGAATAGAAATTTTTTCCACCCCAGTTTATTTTCAATCATTAAACCGATATACACCAGCGCATACATGTTAAAAAATAAATGCACAAAAGAGTAATGTACAAACTGATGTGCAATTAAACGCCATACCTGCCCATCCAAAACCAAATGCCTGTTGTTTACCCCAAAAGTCAACAGCAATTCATCCATTTTATAAATGAAGCTTTCCCTGGAATTGGTTTTTAATGCCTGTTGATAAAGAAACCCGGCGTAAATAACGGTAATTATCTTTTTAAAAAACCAGTATAGAATATTGATAATTACCAGGACAGGTGCTACGAAATATCCTTTTTGAGGTAAAAAAACATAAAGTATATTTTTTATTTTATTCTTTGCTGCCAGTGGTGCCTTTTCAAAATAATCAACATCCTGTGTCTCGGCAAACTCGTGGAATTTTACCAGGCTTTCTTCCCAGACATCCTTTAGCTGAAACTGCACATATTCGAACTCATGAAAAAATTTTTCAAGATTCTGATTGTTTTTCCCATAATCATTAAACCACATCTGTATGCCTACACATTCACTTTTAACAATGGCAAAATTGCCATGAATGCGAATTGAAATTTCTTCACTGTAGGATTGAAATGATATCGGCGTGTAAGCGATTACACCTGTTTCGGATACATGACTTAAGTTCCAGCCGAGGTTTTCGATGGCTTGTCTTGCAATAATCAGGTATTTATCAACCGGAAAATCGGCCAATGGGATGAACTGTTCAACTTTGGGTGAGTAACCCCAACTTATAGACATAGAGCGTTAAATTTTCTTAGCCTCTAATATAATATAAGGTGATAAACTTTGACTTTCGAACGGGATAATTTTTGTAAAAACCTTTCCGCTTAACCATATTAATTTCTTAAACAGCTTTACACCAGCAGATTTCTGTGACTCATTTTCTAACCAGACGCTGAATTTCCCAAAATAACCTGATTTTACATCCTTCAAACCTGCTTTTTCGCAAATTGATTTTAGCAAATCCGGATTCATGCTATCAATGTTATGCTTATCGTAATTCTCTTTATCAAAGTTTTTCTGGAACCAGCCATTAAAAGCCTTGAAATTCGGCAAAGTAATAAACAGTGTTCCACCAGGTTTTACAAATGCAATGTGGCGGTTAATAATATCAGCAGTATCGTTAAAATGCTCAATTAAACCGCAGCTCAATACCAAATCATATTGCTGTGCTGGTTGGTAATTAAACAAATCTGTTTCAATAATATTAATATCTTTTTCAGTTAAATCATTTTTTTCCAGAAGTTCTTTAACTACTGGCGGATGAACAAAATAATCAAGCAGCGTGACATCAATTTTGAAATATTTTTTTAAAAAAACAGCATAATAGCCCGGGAAACCACCCAGTTCAATTGCATTTTTAACTTTATTTTTTTCGATAATATCCGCCAGCTGGCGATGAAACAGGTAGTTTGATGGCAGTTGAACAGCAAGTCCTTTTTTACTTTCCCAATAATTTACCCAAAAAGCCCTGTCGGTTAATAAATTTGCCATGTTTTAATTTGATTCCAAAGCTCAAAGAAACGGAAAATTTGGTTAACTGTAAAAATGATAAATTGGTTAATTGTGAATGTGGAGATTACATCAACAATTAACCAGTTCAAACAATTGAGCAATTAGCTTATTTCAAATCTTTCAAAATTTCGGCAACTGCTTTTTCCAATTGTGGATCTTTGTCAGCAAGCCGGTCTTCAAATGTATTTTTAACGAAAATATCTGGTTTTACACCTTCTTTCTCGATGTTTTTTCCGTCCATGGTATAACAACCCCATGATGGTAAACGATACGAAGAACCATCTACCAAACCTTTGGCAGAAGTAAAAATAATCCATCGATAAGTTTCAGTACCGATAATTTTCCCAAGTTTTAGTTGTTTAAATCCTGCAGCGGTCATTTCGGCATCGCTTAACGACTGTTCATTAACCAATAAAACAATCGGTTTTACGGCCGGGCCGAAATTGCTTTGAGGAGCCATTTTACCACCACGGTATTTCCATTTTAAATACGGGCGTTGTGATAGGAATTTCAATACTGCGTCATGAACATTTCCACCGGTATTATAGCGTAAATCTAAGATGATAGCATCCTTATTTTCTTCCTGTTCTACCATATCGAGCATAAAACGCTCAAGCTCGCCAGAACCCATATTTTTCATGTAAGAATATGCAATGCGGTTGTTCCCCCATTTATTCACATTCTGACGGTTTTTAGCAATCCATTCATCATACAGATTATTTCTTAACGAGTTCGAATTTTGAGGGTGAATGTTTACAAAGATTTCCTTGCCTCCGCGAGATAAGGTTAAAGTCATTTCCTTATCCAACGATGGTTTGCTAAAGTAAAAATCACGATCTACCTGATCATCTACCTGTATACCATTTACGGCTTTTAAAATATCGCCGGGCTGAATATTTACACCATTGAACGAAGCACTGCCTTTCGCTATTAATCTTTCAACTTTATAGGGATTTTCATTATCAAACATAATTCCTGTTTGATTGGTAATGTAATTTAGATTTTTGCGCTCTTCAGCACCAAAGCTGTTAAAGCCCATGTGCGAAGAATTCAACTCGCCAAGCATATCATTTAATAAAATCCTTAAATCACTTCTGTTGTTTACATAAGGAAGGTATGCAGCATAACGGGTTTTCATTTTTTCCCAATCCACACCGTGGAAATTTTCATCATAGAAATTCTCATCAAGGCCAACCCATGTTTCGTAGAACATCTGGTTAAATTCTGCATTTAAATTCCTTGCAAATTTGTATGCATGGTCAATTTTATCAAGCTTATTTCCATCGAGATTATACTTTCCGATTACGCCAGCGGTTAGTGTAAAATACTTCTCACCTACTTGAATTATGCTGTAATCACCGCCATCGCTAACTTTCTCCGTTTTATTTGCTTCAAAAGGTTCTATTGTTGTGCGATAAAGTGCGCTTTTTCCTCCCTCGTGATTAGAAGAATAGAAAACGTAGGTTTTATCTCCTTTTGCAAAAACATCGGTACCGAACTGGCTTCCAAAACCTGGGCTCACCAGTTCAACACGATCCAGAATATCCTGCGTATTGATGGTAATCACGCTCGCAGGTTTCGGCGTAGGTTTAGCATCTGCTTTCTTTTTGGTGGTATCAGCCGCTTTTGCACTTTTCTTATCAACAACCGCAGGTTTTACATCTTTTGGTTCAGGAGCAGTTTCCTTAAACAAATCATCAAATTTATCTGAACGGTAAGGTGCATCGTAGTTATTCAGTGCCATACGATAGATGTGAACATTTTCGCTTCCTGAAGGATAAAACGGCTCCGTACGGGCGCTCGTAAAGTAAATGTATTTTCCATCTGGCGACCATGCCGGCGCAGTTTCAGTTACACCTGTATTGGTTAAATTGATTGTTTTATTACCCTTGATGCTGTGAACAAGAATGTCTTGTTCAAAATTCCTGTAGGCAGTAAATAGCACATACTCATCATTAGGAGAAAAATTTGGAGTGGAATTCTGAATTGCCCAAAACTCATCCGTTACCAGCGTTTTGCTTTCAAATGTTTTTAAATCGATAAGTTTAAGTTCATTTCTACCACTTAAATAAACGCCCATAGTACGGCTTTTATTTAGCGTAATATCCCTGTCGTTAGCTTTATCCTTAGTAAGTTGTTTAATTGTTCCTTTTCCGTCTCCGGTAATGGTAAACCAGTTTTGATAACCGTTCCAGGTTTGGCAAAACAAAATAGTTTTATTATCTGCAAGCCATTTACATTGCATTGCCCGCTCGCCACTGTTGGTAATTTTACGGATAAATTTACCGTCGGCATCGCTCACAAACAGTTCACCCCGCGAAATAAAGGCAATTTTTTTACCATCAGGCGCTACGTCAAAAGCCGAAATATTTCCCTTAACATCATATTCCTGAGCTTTTGTTAAAACTTGGTTTCTTGAGGTACTGATGTTTACTTTTTCAGCTTTCTTTGTTGCTACATCATAAGTGTAAAGCTGATAATCTTTTTCGAAAACTACCGTTGCTCCATTTGCGGCAACAAACGGGCGCTTTATGGATGAATCAAAATTAGTCAGTCCAGTTTTCTTGCCTCCTGTAAAAGTGTATAAGTTATATTCATCATTTGCTTCATCTGAAACAAAAAAGATATTACCTTTCGAATCTACACTTGTCCAGAAATCCTTACCAATGTAGTTAGTATATTGTTTATACGCCTTTGTTTTAGGATTATACGACTGTATATCGGGATTATAAGCCCCTTTATAATGCTTTCTGTTTGCAAAACGATAGCTTTCCCAGGTGTCGCTAAAGAATAATTCTCCATCAGGCGCCTCTGCAATATGATGGGTTGTATTAAAATAGTTTTCAAACAAACGTACTGCCGTTCCGCCGTTTATACCAACTTTATAGCTCGAAAAAGAATTAAATCTTCCCGAGGTAAAATAAATGGTTTTCGAGTCCCAGCTCCAGTTATCAACTTCGTCAGATGCATCATTAAAAGTTAATTGTTTAATATCACCTCCAGCCATTGGCATGATATACACATCGTAATTACCAAACTGATTAGATGAGAAAGCCAGCCATTTACCATCAGGTGATACTTTTGGATTAATTTCTTCGCCCTGCATGGCCGTAATTCTCGATGCAAGCCCACCTTTAACAGGAACTTTCCAGATATCGCCATCGTAACTGAATACTATTGTTTGCGCATCGGGCGTTAAAGCAGGATAAGCAGCAAAATAGGTCTGACCTTGTGCAAAGGAGTTAATAGGCAACAAAAATGCTATTGCCGCGAGCGATTTTAACAGGGTTTTAATCATGATTTTGTTTGTTTGGCTTTGGAAAGCTGAACCCGAAATGATTAAAATAATCATTAATTTTTCTTAATAATTATTTTAATCATCAAAGGCTCCATCCTTCAATAAAATGCAATAAAATATTAGGATGAAATTACACAACAGATTTTATATTCGTAAACAATAAAATGTATTTTTGAACTGATTTGAAGATTTTACACCTAAATACGTATGATGGAAACGGTGGAGCAGGGAGAGCCTGTTTACGCCTGAGTGATGCTTTAAAAGCCAGCGGTATTGATTCGAAAGTTTTGGTGTATTACAAGTTCGGGCAAAACCCAAAAATTGATACCTTCAGCAAGTCGCCTTTCCAAAAAGCTAAAGCCGTTTACAATATTCTTTCAGAAAGATATTATGCCAAATTGTTAAGCAAATCGGTAAAAACACCATTTAGCCTGCAATGGTTCGGACGTTCGATAAAGAACCATCCCGATGTTAAAAGTGCAGATATAATTCATTTGCACTGGGTTAATCATGGTTTTTTAACACCGAAATTTTTAGCAGAGCTTGATGAACTTGAAAAACCTATAGTTTGGACTTTCCACGACAGCAATGCTTTTACAGGCGGCTGCCATGTACGCTATGGCTGCGAAAACTTTCACCAGCAATGCGGTAACTGCCCGATCTTAAAAATTAGTGGTAAAAACGATATCTCGAACAAAACCTGGCTACGAAAACAAAAAGCTTACAGCGAATTAAATTTCCATATCGTAGCACCAAGTAACTGGATGGCCGCTTCAGTTAAATTCAGCAGTTTACTGGGCACCCGCAGCACAACGGTTATTCCAAATACTATCGAAACGAATATCTTTAAACCTTATGTTAAAGCAGAGGCAAAAAAAGTCCTGAAAATTGACCCTGAAAAATTCGTATTAATGAGCGGATTTATGCCATCAAAGAACGATAAGCATAAGGGAACACCATACCTTATTGAAGCACTTGAAATTTTATCGAAGCGTAAAGGTATTGATAAATCGAAAATAGAGCTGGTTATTTTCGGGAACAAAGAAAATGCTGAAATGCCGGAATTCCCATTCAAAACGACTTTTCTGGGCACGATTAATAAAGATGAACATCTGGCAAAATGTTATTCTGCAGCCGATGCTTTTATTACGCCATCATTAGAAGATAACCTGCCTAATACAGTAATGGAGAGCCTTGCCTGTGCTACACCTGTAATTGCCTTTACCACCGGTGGGATTCCGGATATGGTTAAACACCATAAAAACGGTTACTTAGCAGAATATAAAAATGCTGCCGACCTTGCCAATGGCATTGAATGGCTTTACCATCGCCCAAATAAAGAAGAATTACATAAAGCAGCACGTTTAGGTATTTTAACCGATTTCTCAGAAGAAGTTATCGCTGCAGAGCACATTCACCTTTACGAAACACTTATTGATTTGCAGCCAAAATAAATTTGTGTTTACGAAATTTCATTTTCCGGGCTAAGTACCAAAATACAACCAATCTTTATTAAATTTACAGTAACCCAAAAATAGCTAACCTTGCCTAAATTAACTGTAATCACAATTGTGTATAATAATGTTCGCGATATCGAGCGAACGATAAAATCTGTTTTAAATCAAACTTATAAAAGTATAGAATATATCATTATCGATGGTCAATCAACAGATGGCACCCTGGCTATTGTGAATAGTTATTCATCATCTATCAGCAAAATTATTTCAGAACCCGATAAAGGGATTTACGATGCTATGAATAAAGGCCTGGACTTAGCTACGGGCGATTATGTGTTGTTTATGAATTCTGGTGATGAAATCTATGATGAACATACTGTTGAAGATGTTTTTGCATCAGCCGAAGGCGCAGATATTTACTACGGTGAAACAGAAATGTATAACGACAACTGGGAAAGTTTAGGTAGAAGACGCCATGAGGCTCCTGAGGAATTTAACTGGCGAAGCTTCCGTTTCGGCATGAGCATTAGCCACCAGGCCATATATATTAAAAGAAGCATCATTGTTCCTTATAATTTAAAATACAAATACAGTTCGGATATCGATTGGATTATAAAGGCTGCTAAAAAGTCATCAAACATTGTAAACGTTCACCGTTATGTAGCAAAATACCTTGTTGGCGGTATGAGCAAGAAAAAACATCGTGAAAGCTTAAAAGAGAGATTTCATATTTTCACTAAATATTATGGGTTAATACCAAATATTCTTAATCATTTTGTGATTGCGGGTAACCTAACATTTTACTTCCTCAAGAATAGAAGAACTAATGACTAGGAAATGCGATAGTAATTTGCCCGTAATTCTTTTAGAATTACGGGCAAATTACTTTAGTGCTGAAGCTAAGCTAATACTTTCCAGCATCTTGATTGTCATTCTGACGAGGTGAAGAATTCGCAGTTATTAACCCCTTTCCAAAATACTTGTACTGTATTATTTTAAGATTTAGCATTCATCGCCCAGAGATTCTTCGTGCCTCTGAATGACTAAAATCAGGGGCCAATACAATTTTCCAAAAACAAATTTCCCATAACTACTGTCTTTAATATATACTTATTAAAAACAGAAAAGATTATGGGACAATTAAGTAACCGCAATATTGCCGTGCTTTCAGAAAGCGGATTTGAAGAAGTAGAATTAACAGAGCCGGTAAAAAGGTTAAAAGAAGAGGGAGCAACGGTCCACATCATCTCATCAAAAAGTGGTAAAATTAAAGCCTGGAACCACGACCACTGGTCTATTGAAGTACAGGTTGACAAAACAATAGCAGAAGCAAATGTCGATGATTATAACGGTTTGGTTTTGCCTGGCGGCGTGCTTAATCCCGATCATTTACGAGTAAATGAGGAAGCAATTTCTTTTGTAAAAGCATTTTTCGAGGCTGGAAAACCTGTAGCAGCAATATGCCATGGCCCACAAACCTTAATAAATGCTGATGTTGTTAAGGGCAGAAAACTTACATCTGTAAAAAATATATCGCAGGATTTGATTAACGCTGGGGCTGATTGGTTTGATGAGGAGGTTGTGGTAGATCAGGGTCTGGTAACGAGTCGTACACCGAAAGATTTACCTGCATTTAACGATAAAATAGTGGAGGAATTTGCAGAAGGTGTACATGAGGGGCAACATGCCTAAAACGCTTTGAGCGCTCTCCTAAATTACTCAAAAGGCGGCTGGTTCTGATAAACCGGCCGTTTTTATTACAGCTTAACCTGCCTGATTATGTTTTTAATATTCAGCTCAATGATATCAGTCATTGTTTTGCAGCTCAGATAATTCTGGTCTTTAAAATAATCTGACATGGATTGTTTAAGTAATTCGATATTTTCGGGTGTAGTTAAAGCATCCGTATTCGATACGTCCCTCAAATCGGTAAGCCTATGGCGTTCACTTCTGACCCTATGAACGATTGACGAACGCTCTTCCTGCTGGTATTGCAAAACCGTTTTTTCAGTAAGTTGCTCCATACTCATTTTTACATAAGGTAAGTTCTCTTTAAAAAACTGGGGCAGATAAACTTTAAGATTTCCTTCATAAAACTGCTGATCGAAATCTATGGCCCTTATCCTGAACTGAATATCATCGAAATCGGGCGTAATCTGAACAACAAAATTATACGCCCGCATATCGCCCAAAAGCATAATTAAACAGCGCTCATTAAACTTTACAAACTCTTTTGCAATTCGTGTTGGGTTAAACTCAGGCGAGTAAAGTTGCCCTTTGGTAAAAACATCACCCGGAATACCAGCTATGTGTTCTTCTACAAGTGTATCGCCATCCACTAAATAATTTACCTGGTTGGGCGATAAAATTTCTTCCAGTTCAAGTCCGTAAATCCGTGAGGCATCAGCTTTTTTAATATAGAAATAATCGTAAACATCATTTAACCGGTTTACGATTCTGATTCGGAAAGGATGGGTATTACCAAATGTGCAATACTCTATTTTATCGATGTATTTATGTTCAACAATCCGCAGATTTCCTGAAGCTTTTAAATTAGCATAGATTTCTTTTAAGCCATTATGCAGGTTTTCAATTAAATCCTGGGCATAAATTGGTCCTTCCCAAAGCGAATCTTTACCAAATTTATCCATTAGTGGAAAGGCCTCGTTAAACTGCATCAAATCGTTATAAGAAATTGGCAGTCTTGCCTCGCGCTGGTAAAGGCGGAGGTATTTCTGTAAGGCAGGCGTAACCGGAAAAATCGGCTTCTTTTTCGAAATTTTTACATCACTGTTTTCCATGATGAAGCAATGTAATGTTTTAAAAATTTAACAGCAAAGATTTTTAAACTGAGCGCAAAACGAACAAAGTAAACGGTATAACTTTAATTTTCTTATTAAAATTTTTCACTTGGTGGTTAATATTTTAGTTATGGATAGTTAAAGGGTAAACCTGCTAAATACCTGCTTATTTTCCGGTATGGATAATTGCCGGCACCGTGTGTAGCAAACTGCACGATAATGGTATTCGTTACAGGGTCAACGTAAAGCCTTTGTCCAAGCATCCCTTCAACGGCATAATCACCTTTATCGCCTTGCTGCGGAATCCACCATAAATAATGGTGGGCTGATTGCTGCCAGCCTTTTGCTGATGCAGGTTTTTCGTTTCCAATGCTTACCGATTGATTCACCCAATTTTCAGGGAGAACCTGGATAGCGTTAAATTTACCTTTTTGTAAATATAACCTGCCAATTTTTGCCAGATCGATGGCTGTTACCTGAAACCGGCTTGCGGTGTTGGCTAAACCATCAGGATGATCCAAACCCCAGCTTGCGTTGTATGCCGAGCCAATTTTCTGCCAGATATTTTCTTCAAAATACTGTGTTATTGTTTTGCCTGTAGCCCTTTCCAAAACCCATCCCAGTAAAATTGGGTCAATACTTTTATATTTCCACACTGTTCCGGGTTTATTAACGAGCTTAACCTCTTTCAGCTCCGCTTTCATATCGTGTGTATAATAATATTTAGCCTCGTCAGAAAAAAAAGCCTTTACTACCCCGCCCAATGCATCCTGAAATTCCAACCCTGATTTCATATCTAAAAGATGTTTGATCCTTATATCCTTAAAAGCGGCATTTGCCCTTAGTTCAGGAATATACTGCGTCACTTTATCATTCAGATTTTTAATTTTTCCATCGGCAAGTGCCCTCCCCAGCATAATGGAAACCATGCTTTTGGCACCTGAAAAAATTGTAGTTAAAGTGCTGTCGCTATAACCTTTGCTGTATTTCTCGTATAAAACACTATCGTTCCTTATTACAAGAAATGCTTTGAGCTTCCCGTTTTCAAAATATTTATTAAAAGGAATAGCTGTATTGTTTCCATCCATCACCTGAAGGGTATCAATATCATTCCGCATCTTAACAGGACGAACAAAATGGAATGCACTATCACTTTTGTGTACAACGGCCTGTGGAAAAGCCTTGTATGTTTCTGCATCGGGCGTTCGATATCTTAAAACCCTCATCAAATAAGGATGCCAGATGAATAACGCAGCTCCAGTAATTAAAATGAAGATAATTCCAGTTAAAAATATTCTTTTAAAAACTTTCATCAGGAGCCTTTTAACCGTAAATATAATTCTTAAACCTGATTTAACTCAAGAGATTTATGTGGCTTATGAATGACTGAGGAGCGATTCATTATTTAAGTCGCTTAAATCAACTTTAGGTAGCTTTACTTCAGGTTTGTATTTCCACCTTCGGTGGCTCCAAAGCCAGTAGGCTGGCTGCTCATTAATCATGTCTTCTAAAAACCGGGTGTGAAGTTCGGTTATTTCAAACTCCGCTGTTTCTTTAGGATTAAGACAAATCGGCACACAATCAACCTCATAGTAGCCTCTTTTTAAATAATTTATCTTTAAATAAAATACAGGACGGTTAGTTTTTCTGGCGATCTTCTCTACACCTAGCTGAACAGAAGTTTCCTGATGTAAAAAATTTGTCCAGTAGTTAGATTCTTCTCTTGATGGCGCCTGATCGCTGCCAAATGTAAACATGCTTGCGGCATTTTTACTTGCCTGTACAGCCCTTAACGTTTGGCGCATGGAAACCATATTGTTGCCAAATTTGCTCCTCATGTTAAGAAACCAGTTGTCGAACAATTCGCTGCTCAATGGCTTGTAAATAGGATAATGCTGACCAGAGAAATTTAAGCCGATTGCCATACAGACCCACTCGTAATTGCCATAATGTGATGAGCAAAAGAGCACGCTTTCATTATTCTGCAAATAAGCTTCAACCAAATCTTTGTTCTTAAATTTTACACGTTTATTTAATTGCGCTTTTGAGATGCTTTTCATCTTTATTACCTCTACAAAAAGCGATGACAAAAATTTATAGTATTCTTTTTCTATTGCATTAAGCTCTTTAGATGACTTATCAGGCAGGGCATTATATAAATTCTCCTTAACCACTTTTCTACGATATTTGAACACGTAAAAAATCAATAAATAAAAAGTATCAGCTAATCTATATAGTAGAAATAGTGGTAAAAGAGAAAGTGCATTTAATAAAAAAATCCCGATTCGAGATAAGATCTTATTAATCATAGGGTTGATTAGTTTAACAATACAAATTTAGATTCATCCCAAAAAGGAATTGCCACGTAATTGTTAGTTTTCTATTCCCGGAAGTTTTATGAAAAACACCTGACAAAAAATCAATCGATTGATTAATTTTTTTTGAGCTACAAAAGTATCATAAGCAAAAATTTGACTACCCCAGGTACCTTAAATTACAGGCCCGAGCCAACAAAAAAAGCCCCCTTTATAAGGAGGCTTTCTATATTTTAAATTCCCGATTAGGGATTTAGCGATTAAGCAAATTGCTTTCCTTTAACTTTACGCTCTTGTTCAGTTAAGAAAATTTTACGTAAACGCATACTTGCTGGTGTAACTTCAATGTATTCATCAGCCTGGATATATTCCATCGATTCCTCTAAAGAGAATTTAATAGCTGGTGCAATACGTGTGTTATCATCAGTACCTGATGCACGCATATTGGTTAGTGCTTTACCTTTAACAACATTAATTACCAAGTCGTTATCACGGATGTGCTCACCTAAAATTTGTCCTTCGTAAATATCTACACCCGGATCAACAAAGAAACGGCCTCTATCTTGTAATTTATCAATTGAATAAGCGGTAGTAGTACCTTTATCCATAGAGATTAATACACCATTCAAACGACCAGGAATTGTACCTTTCCAAGGCTCGTAAGCTTTGAAACGGTGTGCCATAATCGCCTCACCAGCAGTTGCTGTTAATACGTTGTTACGTAAACCGATAATACCACGAGAAGGAATTTCGAATTCTAAGTGTTGTAAATCGCCTTTTGGCTCCATTATCAATAACTCACCTTTACGTTGCGTTACCAATTCAATTACTTTACCAGAAACTTCAGCAGGAACATCAACGATTAAAGTTTCAACAGGCTCATGTTTTTTACCGTCGATTTCTTTAACAATTACCTGTGGTTGTCCAACCTGTAATTCATAACCTTCACGACGCATAGTTTCGATTAATACTGATAAATGGAGAATACCACGACCATATACTAACCATGAATCTGGAGAGGCAGTTTCAACAACTTTCAACGCCAAGTTTTTCTCCATTTCTTTAATTAAACGGTCTTTAATACGCTGAGAAGTTACCAATTTACCCTCTTTACCAAAGAATGGAGAGTTATTGATGGTGAACAACATGTTCATTGTTGGCTCATCAATGCTGATTACTGGTAATTGTTCCGGATTTTCGAAATCAGCAATGGTATCGCCAATATCAAAACCATCAATACCTACAACGGCACAAATATCGCCAGAGCTTACTTCAGTAGTTTTTACTTTACCTAAACCTTCGAAAGTATAAAGTTCTTTTACTCTTGATTTAACAATTTTGCCATCGCGTTTGATTAAAGTAACCGGTTGGTTTTCTTTAATTGTACCACGGTGAACACGGCCAATTGCAATACGACCTACGAAAGATGAATAATCCAACGAAGTGATCTGCATTTGTAAAGTACCTTCGTTAATTGGTGCAGCAGGAATATTCTCTACCACAGCATCTAACAAAGCAAAAATATCTGTTGTTGGTTTTTGCCAGTCAGTACTCATCCATCCTTGTTTTGATGAACCGTAAATAACCGGGAAATCCAATTGCTCTTCAGTTGCTTCAAGGTTAAAGAACAATTCGAAAATTTGCTCATAAACCTCTTCAGGGCGGCAGTTTTCTTTATCAACTTTGTTTACAACCACAATTGGTTTTAAACCTAATGCTAAAGCTTTTTGTGTTACGAAACGTGTTTGAGGCATTGCACCTTCAAAAGCATCGCAAAGTAAAAGTACACCATCGGCCATTTTCAAAACACGCTCTACCTCACCGCCGAAATCCGCGTGACCAGGTGTATCGATAATGTTAATTTTTACGTCTTTGTATTGAACAGATACGTTTTTAGATACGATGGTGATGCCACGCTCACGCTCTAAATCGTTGTTATCCAATATCAACTCTCCTGTTTGTTCGTTGTCACGAAAAATAGAACAAGAGTGTAAAATCTTATCAACCAACGTGGTTTTACCGTGGTCAACGTGTGCTATAATAGCTATATTTCTAATCTTTTGCATAAAATGCGCCTCAAATTTGGCGCAAAGATAGTGTTTAAAAATTGATTTTCTACTATATAGTCAACTATTTAATGCTATGATAATGTTGCAATTATCTCATTTTTAACTAGAAAAGGGATCACTGACTGCATTAGTTCGTTAAAAGAGTGATATCATTAGAAATTATGCCCCTTTTACTTTGTTCAGTTATTTGATTAAATATATTGCCTGAGCTATGATAAGTTTATAAGAACAAATTGGACTACTTAACATTCAAATTAAATTTCCGGAGAAACAAATAAAAATGCTAAAAAGAGGATGTGTTTTTAAGATTATATTAAACCTCAAAAGCCCAATCTAAAAATGCAGGCATAACATTCTCCCAGGTTGACACATCATGTTTGCCGCCCACTTTTTCATAATAGAAAATATTTTCAGGTCGCTTATAACCTTTTTTCAGGAGTGCCTTTACCACATCAATTGTATCATCAATAGAATCGATAATAAAGTTTTTATTCCGGTCAGCCTTTTCATCGTCGGTACCGGTCATCAACCAGAATTTCATATCCCTCTTTGTAGATGAAGCCTCAATCATGGCGTGCATAATCCTGTCGGCATCGGTATAGCCTTCCGTTAGATCTTTTTTACGCCACCAGAAAGCGCCTGAGAAAACGCCAATCGCATCAAAAACAGAAGGATTATTCCAGGCAATATCAAAAGCAGATAAACCGCCCAAAGAGAAACCGCCAAATGCAACTTTACCAGACACAGGCATCCAAATTTTCTTTTTAACAAAAGGTAAAAGCTCTTTAATTACGAAATCAGAATATAAATTAGCCTTGGCCCCACGACCTTTAAAATCAGGTACTCCTGCAACACCATATTCCATCAAGCGATCTGCCGATGCCCTAATGGCAATTACAATTAACCTGTGGTTTCTTTTATTGTGGTGTGCATTTTGCAGGATTTTAACAAAATCCATCTTAGCCACATCCTGGCCATCGTTTAATAAAAGAAGCTCTATTTTTTCATTACCCAATATACCCTCGGGTGCATAAATATCTATTTCAACCTCATGCTTCAAATAAGCAGATGGTATCTTAAAATTACTGGTATTAACTTTTACTGATAAAATTGTTGTGTACATAATATTCAAATCCCCTATCACCTGGCAACGCCTCAGAATTTCGGCAAAGGTACAAATCCTGTTAAACTATTAATTATCAGTTACCAATTTTTACATTCTACCTTTTATTTTACCGCATTCGAATTCATTTTGTAGAATTAAATTTCTATCTTAAAACATTCAATTTTACATATGGTTAAAGAAGAATACAAAAGATGGTACAGCCCTAATTTAAGTGCTGATATCGATATGCTCATCTTTGGTCACAGCGGTATCCCTATTCTGCTGTTTCCAACAAGTATGGGGCGGTATTTCGAAAACAAAGACTTCAAACTGATTGACTCGGTTGAAGGTTTTATCAACGAAGGGAAAATAAAGATTTATTGCCCCGATGGGATTGATAAACAAAGCTGGTACAACAAAAGCATCCATCCCGCCGACAGGGTTAAAAACCACATCTGGTACGATAAATACCTGTTAGAAGAAGTTGCGCCTTTAGCCAGGCACGAAACGGGACACAGTAAGATTATTACCACCGGCTGCAGTTTCGGCGGATATCATGCCGCCAATTTTGCATTCAGGCACCCCTGGCTGGTGAGCCATATGTTTAGCATGAGTGGCGCATTTGATATCACCGGCCAGCTTGATGGTTTTTATAACGACGATGTTTATTTTAATAATCCGGTTGATTACATCATGAACAATAGCAATCCTGAATTGCATTACATGAAAATTGTTCTTGGCACTACCGACAGGGATATGTGTAAACCCGATAACGAGCGGTTGTCAGGAATTTTGAACCAGAAAGGAATTAACCATTGGCTGGATATCAGGCCAAATGCCGACCATGACTGGCCAATCTGGAGAGAAATGTTCCCGAACTATATCGCACAACTTTAGTTACTTAAAACAATTTGCCCCATTATACAATTAAACTTAATGAAGCAATCATGATTTTCATACAATCAGCAAAAAAAGCCATGATAGTTTCGTAACCTCTAAAACATATACAACCAATGAAAAAAATAGGGATTTTATTTGGCCAGGAGCGCTCTTTTCCTGAAGCCGTTGTAGCACGAATTAACCAGAAAGCTGAAAAAGGCATATCTGCCGAAGCTGTTAAAATAGAAAAGATACTTCAAAATAGTCCGTTGGATTATGCAGTAATTATCGACCGCATTTCGCAGGATGTACCATTTTACCGTGCATCGTTAAAAAACGCCGCAATTACCGGAACGGCTGTAATTAATAACCCTTTTTGGTGGAGTGCAGATGAAAAGTTTTTCAACAATGCACTTGCTGAACAAATTGGCGTTCCCGTTCCTAAAACAGCATTGATTCCATCACGTCAACATCCAACAGGAACAACCAGCGAATCGTTTTCAAACTTAGCCATGCCCTTAAACTGGGATGCCATTTTTGATTATGTTGGCTTTCCTGCCTATATGAAACCTTATGACGGTGGTGGATGGAGAGATGTTTATAAACTTCATGATAAAGAAGATTTCTTCGATAAACATAGCGGAACCGAGCAACTGGTAATGTTATTGCAGGAAGAAATTATTTTTGATGAGTATTTCAGGTGCTATTGCATCGGCGGTAAGCATGTACGCCTTATGCAATACGAGCCACGTAACCCGCATCATTTGCGTTATGCAGTAGATGGCAAAGCGCCAGACCCAAAATTGTTAAAAAAAGTAGAGGAATACACATTGAAATTATGCCAGTATTTAGGTTACGATTTTAATACCGTTGAGTTTGCCGTTAGAGATGGGGTACCTATTGCCATTGATTTCTGTAACCCTGCACCCGATGCCGATATAAAAAGTGTTGGTCAGGAAAATTTCGATTGGGTAGTAGAAACAACTGCTAACTACGCCATTGAAAGAGCAAAAGCACAAAAACCAGGACAAGACAACTTAACCTGGGGTGAATACATCAAGGCATCGGTTGCCGGCAAACCTTTAATAACAAGAGCCGCAGCAAAAACCGTAGCACCAAAAGAAAAAGCAGAGAAAGCGCCTGCAAAACCAAAAACTGCAGCTGCTAAAAAAGCTGCTCCAAAGAAATAAAAAGGGATTTAACCAAATATTACGACAATGAATGAATTTACGCTGGGCATAGAAGAAGAATACATGGTACTTGATCCCGTTACCAGGGAACTTACTTCTCATGACCAAAAAATTGTTGAAGCCGCACAAAAAATACATAAAGACCAGGTAAAAGCAGAAATGCACCAGGCTGTTGTAGAAGTTGGAACAGGCATCTGCAAAACCACCGAAGAAGCCCGTAAAGAAATTTCGCAATTGCGATTTACGGTTTCTCAACTTGCAGGCGAACAAGGTTTAAGAATCGGTGCTGCAGGCACACACCCGTTTTCACACTGGGAAAAACAATTGATTACCGAGCATCCGCGTTATAACGAAATTGTAAACGAATTGCAGGAAGCGGCACGTTCGAATTTAATTTTCGGATTGCATGTCCATGTGGGCTTTCAGTCTCGTGAGCTGGCTATCCACATTGCCAATCAGGTAAGATATTTTCTGCCGCACGTATTTGCTTTATCAACCAATTCTCCATTTTGGGAGGGCAGAAACACCGGCTACAAATCCTTCCGTACTAAAATTTTCGATAAGTTTCCTCGGACAGGAATCCCGGATATTTTTAACAGCATTGAAGACTATGACAACTACGTAAAGTTGCTCATCAAAACCAATTGTATGGATAATGCGAAGAAAATCTGGTGGGATATCCGTGTGCATCCTTTTTTCGATACAGTTGAATTCCGCATTTGCGATTGCCCCATGTTAATTGATGAAACCATGGCTTTTACTGCTCTGTTTCAGGCTTTATGTGCCAAACTCTACAAACTTCGCTTGCAGAATATGGAATTTATCAGTTATTCCCGTGCTTTAATTAATGAAAATAAATGGCGGGCAGCCCGTTATGGTATTGATGGAAATTTAATCGATTTCGGGAAAGAAATGGAAGTAAACTGTCGCAACCTGGTACTCGAACTGCTCGATTTCGTGGATGATGTTGTTGATGATTTAGGCTGTAGAAATGATTTAAATTACGTTCATAAAATACTTGAACATGGCACAGGTGCAGACAGGCAGTTGGCTGTTTACCAACAAACCGGTAACTTTGAATCGGTGGTAGACTACATTACTACTCAAACACTTATAGGTGCAAAGTAATTTAACAATGGATAAAAGAGATTTAAAGGTAGCCGTTATTGACATGAATAACGGCGCACCTAATCAAGGTATGCGGGGAATTCAGGAAATTTTATCCTGGTTTAAAAACGATAACAACATTAACCTTACCTTCGATATTTTCGATTTAAGGCAAAAAGGTGAAATTCCAGGCATTGAATATGATGCCTATATTTCCAGTGGTGGTCCAGGTAGCCCTATCGAAAGCAAAGGCGAAAAATGGGAAAATGATTTTTTTAACCTTTTAGATCATATTGAGGTATTTAATGCCGCGAATGATGAGCAGAAAAAATATGCTTTTCTAATCTGCCATTCTTTTCAGCTGGCTTGCCGGAAATACGCACTGGGAAATGTAACAGAAAGGCGTTCGAATGCATTTGGAATTTTTCCAATAACCTTAACTGAGGATGGCGAAAAAGATGAAATTTTTCAGGGCATTACCAATCCTTTCTTTTCAGTCGATAGCAGGGACTGGCAGGTAATAGAACCCGATTTGGCTGCCTTTGAAGCAAAAGGAGCAAAACTTTTAGCCATAGAGAAAGAACGCAAGCATGTTAATCTGGAAAGATGCATGATGTCGATTCGTTTTTCTGATGAAATTATTGGTACACAGTTTCATCCCGAAGCCGACCCGGTGGGCATGAAAATGTACCTTCTACAAGATGAGAAGAAAAAGGTAATTATCGATACACATGGCGAAGCAAAATATTTCGACATGCTGAACAGTTTAGATGATCCGGATAGAATAGTGCTCACTCAAAGTGTTATTCTTCCTAATTTTTTAAGCAAAGCGATAGGAAATTTACAGGAAGCGTAGAAACAATTATTAAGTTGATTTCATGCATTCTTCATTGCGAGGCACAAAGCAATCTCTATCAATTTAGATTGCTTCGTGCCTCGCAATGACGAGTTTTTAAAGATAATATTATGATACCTGGTCAACGTCAAAAATATAATCAGCAATTTACTGAGGATAAGTACCATAGTTTTTTGGCTGAACTACAAAAAGGTTATCCTCAAATCCCTTTCCGCGTTGCAGAAACACCTGTTTTTGTGCCAAGGGCTTTAAAAGAAAAGTTAATTGCAGCAGGAGAAGAAATTATAAAACTAATCCAACAGCCGAACTTCAAGGAATTAACCAGAAACTCAATACCAAAAGACTGGAATGTGCCTAATGAGAATGAGCAACCCCATTTTTTAACTTTTGATTTTGGCATTTGTAAAAACGAAGCAGGTGAATTAACACCAATGCTAATTGAAATGCAGGGCTTTCCATCGCTTTATGGCTTTCAATCCCATTTGGCTAACACATTTAAGCAAAGTTTTAATATTGATGATTCAGTAGATTACTTTCTTAAAGGATTTAATCGTGAAACCTATATTAAACTGCTCAGTGAAGTAATTATTGGAAAACACCAACCACATGAAGTTGCCTTAATGGATGTTGATGCTCCAAATCAGAAAACGGCAATTGATTTTTTTGTAACCCAAAAAATTTTAGGCATTAAAATACTGGCGCTCGAAGGAATTAAAAAAGAAGGGAAACAATTATTTTACGAGGAAAATGGCCGAAAAATTCAATTGAAGCGAATTTATAACCGCCTCATATTTGACGAAGTTGCGGGCAATACAGAAATCTTTAAAAACAGTTTCGACCCCCGTGAAGAACTTGATGTGGAATGGGTAACACACCCAAACTGGTTTTACAGGATAAGCAAATTCACCATGCCTTTCCTAAAAAGCGAATTTGTACCAGAAACAAATTTCCTGAATGAAATAAAAAATATTCCGGCAGATTTAGAAAATTATGTTTTAAAACCACTTTTCTCTTTTGCCGGTATGGGCGTAATAATCGATGTTACCGAAGCGGATATCAAAAACATCTCAGATCCCGAAAACTGGATTCTGCAAAGAAAAGTAAATTATGAACCCGCTGTCCAATCGCCTGATGGTGGTGTTAAGGCTGAAATACGAATGATGTATTTATGGCCTGATGGAGGCGAACCACAGCTTTGCATAAATTTAGCCAGACTAAGCAGGGGTAAAATGATAGGTGTACGCTACAATGCAGATTTTGATTGGGTTGGCGGCACTGTTGGTTTTATGGAGAAATAACTTCTTGCTTGTAATCCAATAATTTACATTAAACTGAACAGCCTAAGCATTAAAAGCTTTTATATTTGTATTATGGATACGCAAACGATTTTAGTATTTTTACTTTTTGCAATCGCATTGGTATATGTTGGCCGTTTGGTTTACAAATCTTTACAGGTAAAGAAAGATGGCTGCGGTGGAAATTGCAAATGTGATGTGGATTTTTCTGACATCAAACCAGCAAAAAAGTAAGCTTCTGTATTTATGATTGATCAGTTTAAAAACTACCTTAAAGAAAAAATACAAATAACTGATGAACAATTTGACAGTATTTCGGGCGATTTGAAAATCAGGAAATTTGATAAAAACGAGATCATCCAATACACCGGCGATATTACCAAACATGGCTTTTTTGTTTGTAAAGGCTTGTTAAGGGCTTATTCTGTTGATGCCAAAGGTAAAGAACACATTCTTCAGTTCGCCCCTGAAAACTGGCTTATTTCTGATCGTAACAGTATGAATAATGAATCATCAATTTTCTTTATTGATGCCATTGAAGCTACTGAGGTAGTTATTATGCCAAACGATTTTATGGAGCAGGCCGCAGTGCAGGTTCCATGCCTGCAGCCCATGCATACACGTTTGCTCAACAATTCTATCCGCTTTATGCAGAAAAGAATTAATATGCTTTTAAGTGCAACTGCCGAAGAAAGATACCTCGATTTTATAAAGCTCTATCCAAATCTTACCTTACGCGTTCCACAATGGATGATTGCCTCCTACTTAGGCATTACTCCCGAATCCTTAAGCCGCGTAAGAAAAGAACTTGCCAATAAACATTTTAGGGCTAATTGATTTTTGGAGGAACTCATAAGAGCAATTACCTACGCTGTAACTCAGTCGCTTTCTGATTCCATCATTAATTATCATACATCAATAATCGGTTAAACTTAGTGCTGTACTTTTGTGTTGTTAATATTAAACAGCTCAAAAACAAAAAGATATGGCAACTACAAAATGGGTATTAGACCCAACCCACAGCGAATTACAATTTAAAGTAAAACATTTAATGATTACTACTGTAACAGGTAGCTTAAAATCTTTCACAGCAGATTTAACTTCTGAAGGTGATGAATTCGAAAACGGTGAAATTTCTTTCAAAGGAGATATCGATTCAATAGACACCGGAAATACCGATCGCGATAATCATTTAAAAAGCGGCGATTTCTTCGATGCAGAAAAATTTGCACACATCGAATTCAAATCAAGTTCGGTTGAAAAAGATGGCAGTGACTACATCGTTAAAGGTAATTTGACCATTAAAGGTGAAACCAAACCTGTAAAATTAACAGCAGAATTTGGCGGTATTGCTACAGATCCATGGGGAAATACAAAAGCAGGTTTTACTTTAAGCGGTAAAATTAACCGTTCTGATTTTGGTTTAACCTGGAATGCCGCTTTAGAAACTGGTGGTGTTATGGTAAGTGAAGAAGTACGTATTTTAGGCGAATTACAGTTCGTTAAACAAGCATAGAGCGTTGAGTTAAGCGCATAAATCACTATGCGCTTAACCCCATGCCTTAAAAAATTAAAGGTAATGGAAACAAAAGAAGTAGCCAGTGTATTAAAAGCACCTGCGCCACACATGGTTGGTGATGGCTTTAGGGTACACAATTTTTTCCCAGGGGGATATAAAATAAAAATGAGCCCGTTTTTCCTGATGGATTATGGTTCTAAAATAGAATTTTCAGCAAGGAAGGAACCAAGGGGAGTTGGCGTTCATCCGCATCGCGGTTTTGAAACTGTAACGATTTCCTATCATGGGGCTGTTGCCCATCATGATAGTGCCGGAAACAGTGGCGTTATTTACCCCGGCGATGTACAATGGATGACAGCGGCAAGTGGTATTTTACATAAAGAGTATCACGAACAGAATTACAGCTTACAGGGAGGTCCTTTTCAGATGGTGCAACTTTGGGTTAACCTGCCTGCGAAAGACAAAATGAGCAAGCCCAAATATCAGGCGATTAAACAAGCTGATATGGCCAATTTCATTTTGCCTGATAATGGTGGCAAAATTGAAATCATAGCTGGAAATTATAACGGTATTAATGGAATTGCAAAAACCTTTACACCCATCGAGGTTTATAATGCCAGATTGAATAAAGGTGGAAAAGCCAATTTTAATTTCCCCGCCGATTTTAATACCGGCTTCATGGTTATTGAAGGCTCAATTAAAATCAATGGTAAAGAAATAGCTATTGCTGACAACTTTGTTTACTTTGAAAACGAGGGAACAGCTATAAATGTCGAAGCACTTGAAAACAGTGTTGTTTTAATCTTAAGTGGAAAACCAATTGATGAACCCATTAATCAATACGGCCCGTTTTTAATGAATACTGAGGCTGAAATACATCAGGCTATAGCCGATTACAATCAAGGTAAGTTTGGCTATTTAGAGGAATAATACAGGTTTATAATCTATATTTTGAGCCGGCATCTTTTTTAAAATTTGCCGGCTTTTTTGTATCTTTTGTCTTGACCCCAAATTTGTGCTAACACCATGAAGATTATAAAAAGTCATCCTCCTACCGTTAGAAGCTAGTTTTCATAAAATCTTCATTTTGCATCATCATATTTGTTACATAAATCAGAAACGAAAAAAATGTCCGGAAAACAAATATTTCAAACTGAAACCAAAAGACGTTGGTACGCTTTTACTTGGGTAAGCCGTTCCTTCTTTTTAGTTTTCATTGGCGCAATAATTTGCGTGGCCTTTACCCTGTCTTCGGTTCAATATCCGAACTTACCCTACATTAATACAAATGGACCACTAACTGAAAAGCAACTCGAAAAATTAAAAAGGTCTCAACAATACAAAGATTTTTCTATTGAGAAATCAAAGCTGCAAAAAATAAAAAAAGATCGGGAGCAGAGAATTCTTACCCGTCATGGCAATAACAAGCGCATTAACATGGCCTTCTATGTGAGCTGGGCAGGCACTGTTGCCAAATCACTTCCCGATTTAAAAAGAAATATAGGCCATCTTGATATGGTGGCCACAGAATCTTTTTTCCTCAACGGCGATTCCATTGTTGATAAAGCCGACACAGCTGCTTTACGCGTAATTCACGAAGGGAAAAAATCAGCCATTGCAGTTGTATCTAACTTCAACAAAGATCATTGGGATGGTGAAGCAGTAAGAAGGTTGTTAAACGATATGCCTGCACAGCAAAAATTGATCTACAACCTGATCGGCATTACTAAGAAATATGGTTATAAGGGGATCAATATAGATTTTGAAGAATTAAACCTCCAGAACCGTGATAGCTTTAACGCTTTCATGAAAAATTTATATGCGCAGTTTCACGCCGAAAACCTTATTGTATCGCAAGATATTTCTCCTGAAAATGATGATTACAGTCCGGAAGTTTTACAGCACTATAATGATTATATTGTTCTAATGGCTTACGATCAGCACTCGGAAGACAGTAATGCAGGAGACATCTCTCACCAGGAATGGGTGGAAGAAAAATTAGATGATATCTGCAGTAAAATGGATGCCAGTAAGGTAATTTTAGCATTAGCCTGTTATGGTTACGACTGGCCTGAAAAAAGTATAGGCACTTCTGTTACTTATGAAACAGCAATGACTACGGCTGTAAATTATAAAAGCCGCGTAAACTTCGATCCTGCTTCAGCAAATTTAAATTTCAGCTATAAAGATGGTAGTGGTATCAACCACAAAGTATATTTCACTGATGCAGCTACTAATTTTAATTTAATACGCAAGGCTGATGACTGGGATATTGCGGGAATCGCATTATGGCGTTTAGGCTCGGAAGATAAGCGATTATGGCAGTTTATTTCTAAAGATTTAAGCCTGGATTCGCTCAAGAAAAATCCGGTGGATTTACGCAAAATATCACCATTAACCATGGGTGGCATTGCGTACATTGGCGATGGTGAAATCCTTGACTTAATTTCTACGCCAAACCCTGGTGCGGTTAGGTTTACCTTAAATAAAGATGACTTTACCATCGCTAACCAGCAGTATATGCGCCTTCCAACGCAGTATGTTATTAAAAGGTTTGGTGAAGCTGATAAAAAAATAGCACTGACTTTCGATGACGGACCGGATCCGGTTTATACACCACAGGTATTGAGCATACTTAAAAAAGAGCGTGTTCCAGGCTGTTTCTTTGTTGTAGGTATTATGGCTGAGAAAAACATGGAACTGCTGAAGCAGGAATATGATGAAGGTTATGAAATCGGTAATCATACTTTTTTCCATCCGGATATGTCTTCAGTTGGCCCTCGCCGGGTAAAGTTCGAATTAAACGCAACACGGAGGTTAATAGAAGCGGTTACCGGCCACAGTACAATTCTTTTCAGGGCACCATTTAATGCCGATGCAGAGCCACAAAACACTTCTGAGATTTTGCCAGTGGCGCAAAGCCGAAAAGAAAACTACATCAACATTGGCGAATTAATCGATCCGGAAGACTGGGAGCCTGGAAAAACAGCCGACCAGATTTTTAACGATGTAGTTAAACAACAGAATAACGGAAATATACTTTTATTGCACGATGCAGGTGGAAACCGTGAGGCGACAGTGGCTGCTTTACCAAGAATCATCAAATATTTTAAACAAAAAGGATACACCTTTACAACGGTAGGTGATTTAATGGGCAAAAAAAGATCAGAATTAATGCCCGCAGTAAAATCAAGTGCTAATAGTGGCTTTCTAGGCTCCGGCGATTATTTCTTCATCAGCTTTTTCTATTACGGAAACCTTGTTCTGAACATTATTTTTAGTGTAGCCATTGTTTTGGCAATCCTGAGAACACTCTTCATTGCATATCTGGCGATAAAACAGCGCAAAAGAGCTAAGCAAAATATCCATAAACTAATCCAGAATCCAACGGAAAAGGTAAGTATTATTATTCCTGCTTATAATGAAGAAATTACTGCATTACAAACAATTAACAGTCTGTTAAAAACCACCTATCCGAATTTTGAATTGATTTTCGTAGATGATGGTTCAAAAGATAAGACCTACGAAATTATCAGTCAGCATTTTGGGAATCATCCTCAAGTTAAGGTTTACCGCAAAGAAAACGGAGGAAAAGCGTCCGCCCTTAACTTTGGTATTACTAAGGCCAGCGCAGATTATATAGTTTGTATCGATGCAGATACGCAACTAAAAACTGATGCTGTGACCGAACTGATGCGTTATTTCTATAGCCCTAAAATTGCAGCTGTAGCCGGAACCGTGAAAGTTGGGAACACGCACAATATTATTACCAAATGGCAATCAATTGAATACATTACGGCACAAAATATGGACCGTCGTGCTTTCGATTTACTAAATACCATAACTGTTGTTCCTGGTGCAATTGGCGCATTTCGTAAGGATGTTGTTTTAGAAGTTGGTGCTTTCACAACTGATACCCTTGCGGAAGATTGTGATTTAACCATGCGGATTTTAAAAGCCGGATACAAAGTTAAGAACTGCGATGCGGCAATTGCTTATACTGAAGCTCCCGAAACTGTGAACATGTTGTTAAAACAACGTTTCCGCTGGAGTTTTGGTGTATTACAAAGTTTCTGGAAAAACAGAAAAACGTTGCTGAATAAAAAATATGGTTATTTCGGAATGGTAGGCATGCCAAATATTCTGATATACCAGATTATTTTGCCGTTATTTTCTCCACTAGCAGATTTCTTTATGCTTATTTCATTAATAAGCGGCCTGTTTTCACTAAGTGCAATTAACAACTTAACATTAACTGGTTTTACAGGGATTTTAAGTTTGCATAATGGATTTGGACAGGTTTTATTTTATTACCTGATCTTTATTCTGGTTGACATGATTTTTGCTGCCATTGCCTTTAAAATGGAGAATGAAAAATTCAAAAACCTGCTTTACTTATTCCCTCAGCGGTTTTTCTGGAGACAGTTAATGTATGTTGTTTTATTCCGCTCCTTCCGCAAAGCGATAAAAGGCGAACTGGGAACCTGGGGAACATTGAAGAGAACAGGAAACGTTAAGGAAGCAACAACGTAATTGTGTTGCTTCCTTAATTATTGACGATAAGATTTAAGATGATTAAACTTTTTCGATCAGGCAAACTGCATAGGCTACTACGCCTTCTTCACGGCCAACAAACCCCATTAGTTCGTTTGTTGTTGCCTTGATTGAAATTTCTTCAGTAGAAATTCCAATGGCTGCCGCAATATTTTCCTGCATGGCAGGAATATGGGGATTTATTTTTGGGGCTTCGAGACAAAGCATCGCATCAATATTGCCAACCTGCCAGCCTTTTTCGCTCAATAATTTAACTGTTTCTTTCAGTAAAATTATACTGCTGATCCCCTTCCATCTGTCATCAGTATTTTTGAAATGAAAACCTATATCCCGAAGATTTGCGGCGCCCAGAAGCGCATCACATATTGCATGCAATAACACATCGGCATCTGAATGGCCAAAGGCACCTTTATGATGTTCAAGTTTAACACCACCCACAACGAAAGGATGCTGATCTTTTAACTGATGAACATCAAATCCAAAGCCTACTCTGATTTTCATAAAAATTGATTGTTAAATTACCGGCACGAAATTGCCAAAATAATCTGAACTACGCTTACTTTAATATCTTTTTCTCGCCGAAATTAAATAGAAGACTAAAGCGTAAAGTATTTGCCAGTGGACTCGATTGTGCGTTTGCAATTAAATAAGCGAAATCAATATTAAACACATTATACTTTAAACCAGCTCCTAATGTAAAATATCTGCTATCGCCTTTTTGCGGACTTTGATAATTATACCCACCGCGTATTGCAAACTGTTGGTTATACCAATATTCAAACCCTGTTGAAATGCCAACTTCTTTTAATTCTTCACTGAAACCACCTGGAGCATCAGAAAATGAACCAAATATGGCTGCAGGAACAGATCGGTTAGGATCTTTTCCACTTATGATGTTATTATTTGAATCGTAAATCGGTTGTGTAGGCACCAATAGCTTATTGAAATCTAAAGCTAATGTAAACGTATTAAAATCGTCAATTGCAATAGTTCCCGCTCCTCCAAGCTTTAAATTGGTAGGAAGAAAATAACTTTGTCCACCATCAGAGTAGCTCATTTTTGTACCGATATTTGAAATGTTGGCGCCTGCAGAAAGGATGGCATTTTTATCGAAAAGAGTTGTCGATGTTTTATATAAGCCAGAAATATCTACTGCCAGCGCATTTCCACCGCGAACCTGACCTGTAGAGGTAAATTGTCCTGAAGCCAGATTAGAATAAATATATCGGAGCGAACTTCCTAAAGAAAATTCTTTTCCAAAATTACGGGCGAATGTAACATCAAAAGCAAGTTCATTAGGGTTTGAAATACCTAAATCCTGTTGATTGATATCTGTTAGCTGAATCTGACCTAAAGAAAAATATCTTAAAGAAGCACCAATGGTATTTCTGTCATCGAGTTTATAAAAGCCACCTAAATAAGCAAGATTAATATCAGGCACAAGACTTTTTAACCACGGACTATAAGAAAGTGCAAAGCCGTATGGCTTATCTAAAAATGCAAGTTTAGCCGGATTTATACTCGCCGAATTCACATCACCTGGAACAGCAACACCAGCATCGCCCATAGCGCCTGCCCTGGCATCAGGTGTTATCAATAAAAATGGTACAGCAGTAACAATATTATTAGCCTCGCTCCCATTGGTTTGGGTACCAGAAATTGTGGCTTGCCCGCTTGCTTTGCCGAAAACCAAAGCAAAAGACAATGCAGAGAAAGCAAGTTTACTGATATACTTGAAATTCATCCTTAAAGGTACGTAGTTTAAGATTTTTGGTAAGTTAATATTTTTGTAGAATATATTTATCAAACGTAATAGCTGAAGTTATATTTTACAGTAAACTTACGATTTTAGAAATTTTTACTAACTAAAACTACGCAATTTAAAACGGATTGTAATGCGCTTAAATCTATGTTCTGTTCAAAGTATTTCTAAAACGATTTTCTTGTTCTTTTTTTCAGAATTTATTCAATTTATCTACATTGAAATCCCTTAAATTTCTATTTTCAAAAGTATTTCATCGCACACACAATACATTGATAATTAATACGTTTTGCTTAAAAAAACATATTCAAAACATTTATTAACACAAATTTTACTAAATCATATAAATTTCCGTAAATTTATCGTTTGAATAAGCCTTATTTCATGTTATAGCATTTTATGAAAAAACTATTACTATATTCTTTTTCTTGTTTTGCATTTGCTGCCATCCTTTCTTCGTGTGGAGGAAACAAAGGTGGTGTTTCTAGTAAAACAGGAATCCCCTATGCTGATAAGAATAACAAAACTTACAGCAGTTTCTCCGTAGCGAGTAAATACAAGCGTGCACCTGGCCCAGGTTTAATTCCTATTGAAGGTGGTGTATTGATTGTTGGCGGTAGTGCAATTGAAGTTGCAGGTGTTGAGCCAAATATTTATAACTACAAAAGACAGGTTACAGTGCCTTCTTTTTATATGGATGAAACTGAAGTTTCTAATACCGATTGGTTAGAATATTTACACTGGATTAGAACTAGCTACCCTGAAGATCGTGAATATTATTACAATGAACTTCCTGATACATTGGTTTGGCGTCGTGCTTTATCATACAACGAGCCTTATGTAGATAACTATTTAAGACATCCGGCATATAGAGACTATCCTGTTGTAGGTGTAAGCTGGGAGCAGGCATCGCGTTTCTGTGAGTGGAGAACTTCTCAGGCTAACGAATATATTTTACGTCAGAAAGGTATTCTAACAGATTATAAAACGCTTGCCGCTAATAACAAAGCTGGTGGGGGTAATACAACCACTGGCGCAACAGCTGCAGCCCGACCTGATAAACCATTTAATACTGATGCTTATTTGAATGGCCAGTATGATGATAAAGGTAAGAATGCGCCAAAAGACTATAACGCCAAAGCCGGTGCCTCTGTAGGTGCTGCAGGTGGAAAAGGTGGCGTACCAACAAGAAATGCAACACTAGAGGATGGTGTAATTATGCAGCCTTATCGCTTACCCACAGAAGCTGAGTGGGAATACGCTGCTTTAGGCTTAATTGGTAATACAGAGTATGAAAACATTAACCAGAATAAAATTTATCCTTGGAATGGTTTGGGCGTAAGCTCAGCCAGCAAAAAAACAAGGGGTTTAATTCAGGCCAACTTTAAAAGAGCTCCTGGAGATTACATGGGTGTTGGTGGTTCATTAAATGATAAAGGTGATTTAACCGTTCCTGTACTTTCTTATAATCCAAATGATTTTGGTTTGTACAACATGGCCGGAAATGTTAACGAGTGGGTAAATGATGTTTATCGTACGGGTACATTTACCGATGCTGAAGCCTTTAACCCTTATCGCGGTAACCAGTTTCAAGATAAACAGCTTGCTGATGCAGCGAATGGTAAAATTGCCTTAGACAAGTATGGTAAACCTATTAAAGAAAATGCTTACTCTGGTAAGAAATTAACATGGGCAGAAAAACAAGCCTTAGCTAAAAGAGCGGATTCGATTGCTAAATCTCCAGACCCTAGTGCTGCTGTAACTTCATATCAGGCGGATGAAAGAGGTTACCGTGATAAACAAAATAAATTATTAAATGAAGAAGGTGTTTCTTTGGTTAATGATAAATCAAGAGTTTATAAAGGTGGATCATGGAACGATATGCCTTACTGGTTAAACCCTGCAACACGTAGGTTCTTACAGCAAGATGAAGCATCGGCAGAAGTCGGTTTCCGTTGCGCCATGACGATGTTAGGTGCTCCAGAAATAAGTACCGCTGGTAAGCGAAACTTTAAACAAGCAAAACCAAAGGCTTTTAATCCTAAAAAATAATAAAAAAGTCCCGACGAAAATCGGGACTTTTTTATTGAACAAGTTTTTATCTATTAATTAAACTGAATAAGAATCTGATTCTTTTCCACTTTGTCACCTTGCTTAACCAGAATCTTTTTAATTACGCCATCGGCGGAAGACTTTAATATATTCTCCATTTTCATGGCTTCCAATATCAGCAGATTATCACCCTTTTTAATTTCTTCTCCCTCATTTACCTTCACATTTAAAACTAAACCAGGCATCGGTGCCTTAATTTCAGCAATTTTATTTGCAGATAGGTTATCAAGCCCAAGCTGTTTTAATAGCTGGTCGAACTGATCTTCTATATCCACTTTATAAATGTTTCCGTTAACTTTTATTGTACAAGTCTTTTCTGCCCTGTTTAATTCAACCAGCTCGGTATTAAACGACTTATTTTCGAAAATAACACTGGTAATATTACCTTCCAAATCCCTTAAGTCAACATCTAGCTGCTTATTGTTTAGCAAAATACCAGAATCTTTATTATCCACCTCAAAATGGAATTTATCATTAACTTTTACTTTATACATAATTACTGGGTTAAAGCATACTGAACTAAATTAGCGCCCATTTTCAGCGCCTTTGAACGCGTTTCCTGTGTGTCTTCAGGATATGTTCCAAAATCTTCCCAACCGTTACCCAAATCGCACTCATAAGTGTAATAGCACACAATCCTTCCTTTATATATTAATGCAAATCCTTGTGGGCGCTTATTATCATGCTCGTGAATTTTGGGCAAACCATTTGGAAATTTAAACTTCTGATTATACAAAGCGTGATTGGAGGGCAACTCTACAAAATCAAGTTCGGGAAAAACCTTTTTCATTTGAGGTCGGATAAATTTATCAAGACCGTAATTATCATCAATATGCAAAAAGCCTCCTCCGATTAAATATTGTCGAAGGTTTTTAATCTCTTGTCCGCTGAAAATAACATTTCCATGTCCTGTCATGTACACAAACGGATAATTAAAAAGTTCCTTCGAACCAACTTCAACTATGCTTTCCTCCGGATAAAAATTTGTTTTGAGATTGGAATTGCAGAAAGCAATCAGGTTCGGGAGCGCAGTCCGATCTGCATACCAATCGCCACCACCACTGTATTTAAGCTTAGCCATTCGGTAGGTTGGCGGAATGAAAGCAGAAAGGCCAAAGCAGAAAGCTAAAAGAACGAAGGCTAAAGCCAATGTTCGGAATCTTGGAAACTGAAAATTAAAAACTGAAAACTTCAAACTCGTTAACGGTTAAGGTAATTGATTTCAAAACAAACAGCGAGTGCAGCAGTTTCTGTTCGCAATCTGTTTTCACCTAAAGTTAATGGTTTAAAGCCTTTATTCAAAGCCAATTTAACTTCGTCGGGTGTAAAATCTCCTTCGGGTCCGATAAGAATTAAATACTTTTGATGTGGTTTTACAAGATCTGAGATGTATTTTTTTTCATCACCTTCAATGCAATCGGCAATTAATTTATCTCCTTCAAATGGCATCTTCATAAACGCATCGTAAGAAATTGCATCATTTAATTTAGGATGGTATGCTTTTATGGATTGCTTAACCGCCGAAGTGATTACTTTATTAAGCCGGTCTTCCTTAACAATTCTGCGCTCAGACCTATCAGAAATAATCGGTGTAATTTCATCAATACCGAGTTCGGTCGCCTTTTCCAAAAACCATTCAATTCTATCGATATTCTTAGTTGGCGCAACAGCAATGTGCAGATAGTGGTTTCTCTTATGAAACTCCTGTTCCGTATTAAGAATAGAGAGGATTACCTTCTTAGGATTATCAGAAATAATTTCGGCGGTATAAAAGCCACCCCTGCCATCAACAAGGTTTACATGAGCGCCAACAGGCAAACGTAAAACCCTGACACAATGCTTACTTTCTTCTTCATTAAGTGTATAGGTGTTGGGGGTAATATCGGGCGTATAAAAAATATGCATAGTTGAAATTAGTGATTATCAACCTGATCTTCTTTATTTAAAACCAATTCTAATTTAATTGTTTCGATATTTTGTTCTGTTTTCTTAAGGATGGTAAACAGATAACCATAAGATTCATTGCTTTCCCCAACCTCAGGAATGCGCTCGAAAATATGGGAAACCAATCCGCCCACAGTATCAAAATCTTCATCTTCAGGCAAATCGTGCGGTAAATGCTCATTTACATCGTAAACCGTAGCAAAGGCATTAACTATAAATTCGTTCTCCGATACTTTTTCTACCAAAGGTTTCTCTTCGTCATATTCGTCCTGGATTTCACCAACAAGCTCTTCAACAATATCCTCAAGGGTAACCATACCCGCAGTTCCACCAAACTCGTCTAAAACAATAGCAATCTGAATACGGTTGCTTTGCAGCTCACTCATCAAATCGTTAATCTTCTTAGTTTCCGTCACAAAATAAGGTTTGCGGATAATGTCGTTTAAAGTCCAATGCTGATTACCGGAAGCTACTAATGGTAAAACATCCTTGGCATGGATAATACCAACAATTTTATCCATAATATCATCGTAAACCGGTAAACGGGAATAACCTTCTTTAATGATGGTATCTATCACTTCTTCTTTTGCAGAAGTTAATTCAATTCCCGAAATTTTGGTTCGGGGCACCATGATATTTTTTACAACACGTTCATTAAAATCAAAAACATTTTTAATCAGCTCGTGCTCATTATTATCAAGTGCACCGCTCTCTTTTCCCTGATCGAGCAGGTACTGTAATTCTTCAGTACTATGAATAGATTCATGACCAGCAGAGGTATCGATACCAAAGGGTTTAAGAATTACTGCGGCAAGGCTGTTTAATGTCCAGATGAATGGCCTGAAAACAACATAAAAGATTTGCAACGGAATGGAAACAAATAAGGTTGTAGCCACGGGGCGTTGTATGGCAAATGATTTTGGAGCAAGTTCTCCAAATACAATATGCATAATTGTAATAAGTGAAAATGCAACGATAGTGGAAGCCGTATGGATTGTAGCATCACTTAATCCCCAATGTAAACTATCGAAAAGATTTTTAAAGATGGTATGCATAACGCCTTCACCTACCCAACCTAAACCGAGTGATGCAAGCGTTATACCCAATTGTGTGGCGGCTAAATAACCATCCAGGTTGTGGATGATGGTTTTAGCCATTTTACCTACACGGCTTCCTGTTTTTGCTTTAATTTCAATCTGTGAAGCACGAACTTTTACAATCGCAAATTCGGCTGCTACAAAAAAACCATTTAATAACACTAAAAATAGTGCAAAGAACAATCTCCAGCCAACACTACCTGTATCAGGTTCTTGTAGTGCAACTAAAACAACGTTAGCCGGTAAAATTGAGCTTAGTTCAGAATTTAAAAATAAACAGACCGTGGGTAAATCCATTAAACAAGTTCTCTAAATGTTGTATTATAAAGTTCTATACTTTCTTTTATTACTTTATGTGCATAACGAACACCTAATAAATGTTCAATCGTTACGTTTTTCTCTTCTAAAGCTTTATAATCCTGGAAGAAACGAACAATCTCTTTCATTTGGTGTGGAGGTAATTCATCTAAATCGTTAATGTAGTTTACCGACATATCATGTGCGGCAACTGCAATGATTTTATCGTCTTGCTCACCATTATCTACCATGTGCATTACACCAACAACCTTAGCTTCGATTAATGTCATTGGATAAACATCTACCGAGCAAAGTACTAAAATATCTAAAGGGTCTTTATCGTCGCAATAAGTTTGCGGAATAAAACCATAATTAGCCGGGTACATTACAGAAGAAAAAAGAACTCTGTCTAATTTAATTAATCCTGATTCTTTATCTATTTCATATTTGGCTTTTGAGCCTTTTGGAATTTCAATAATTGCATTTACAATTTCTGGTACGTTTTTACCAGGAGATACGCTGTGCCAAGCGTGAGTTTCGTCTTTTGCCATTTTAATTTAAATCTGTCTTTTCCTCTTCAGGACTTTTCACTTTACTTTTTACAAAGGTAATCAATAATGGGATAGTTGTGATAAGGATAAAGCCAATAATAATATATAATAAGTAATCGTTAATTTGTTTTTCGAAACTGCGGCCTAAAAAATAGCCTAACAAGGTTAGTGAACAAATCCAAAGTACTGCTCCTACAACATTGTAAAAGGCAAATCGTTTGAAATCTAATTTAACCACGCCAGCAAAAATTGGCGCAAATGTTCTTACTATTGGAACAAATCTGCCCATAATTAATGCAAAAGCGCCTTGTTTATGGTAATATTCTTCTGCTGCTTTTAGATAACGTTTTTTAAAAAAGAAGCTATCCTTTCGGGTATACAATAAAGGGCCTGTTCTACGTCCGAACCAATAACCTGTAAAATTGCCTGAAATTGCGGCTACACATAAACCAGCAAGAAGAATAACGATGTTAACATCAAGTTTTCCAGTAGCAACAAACATTCCGGCTAAAAATAACAAGTAATCGCCAGGAAGGAAGAAACCAAAAAACAAACCCGTTTCGGCGTATATCACGAATACAACGAGATAGAAACCGCCTTCCCTCAATAATTTTTCGGGAGAAATCAGGTGATGCAGGTTATTCCAAAAATCGTGCATATTCAATTATTCGTAAAACTACAAATAATTATCTAACAAGTGTATACCTATATCAGGTTTAAAATTATTGCAGGATAAACACCAAGAATTAATGTAATTGCTACTGATACCAATAAAACTACTTTATATTGACCAGGTGTTGAAAGCTCAGTTTCTGCGCCATCTTTAAACCATACAGCAACAATTACTTTAAAATAGTAGTAAAAACCAACCAAAGCATTTAGAATTGCAAAAGCCACTAAAAGTGTCTGATATTCGTCCATAACATTCAGGAACATCAGGTATTTACCAATAAAGCCTGCAGTTAAAGGAATACCAGCCAATGATAACATAGCAATTGTTAGCGCTAATGAAACTAAAGGATTTTTCTTTCCTAAACCATTAAAACTATCGAAACTATCGCTTCCTGTTTTCTGTTTAACTAGAATTAATACAGCAAATGCAATAATCGAAGCAAAGGTATAGGCAGCAGCATAAACCAATACATTATTTTGGGAGTTTGCACCGATTACAACCAGTGAAAACAATAGATAACCTGCATGAGAAATACTCGAGTACGCCAGCATACGCTTGAAATTTTTCTGAAACAAAGCTGTAACGTTTCCAATGAATAAAGTAAGGCAAACAATAACAACGAGTGGACCAACCCAGAAATCATGAAGCGGAGCTAAGGCATCAGCAAATAACCTTAAGAAAGCAGCAAAACCAGCAGTTTTAACAACAGTACTCATGAAAGTAGTAATTAATGTTGGTGCGCCTTCATAAACATCCGGAGTCCAGAAGTGGAAAGGTGCAGCGCCAACTTTAAAACATAAACCAATCATCATCAGAATAACACCTGGATAAAAAATCGGAGAAATTGCCTTACTATTATCAACCAGGTATGCCTGAATTTTATCCAAATCAAATGAACCTGTAGCACCATAAAGTAAGGTAATACCGAATAATAGGAAACCTGTTGAAAATGCCCCCATTAAAAAATACTTTAAAGAAGCCTCATTGGATGCGAAGTCCTTTTTACGTATACCCGCAAGGATATATAAACTTACCGACATAATTTCTAATCCCACAAACAGCATCGCCATGTTTTTATACGATACCATCATAATCATTCCTGCAAGGGCAAAAAGAATTAAGGTATAATACTCCGCAATGTTATCACTTTTGGAATGAAAGTAATTTTGCGTTAGTAAAAAAATAAGGAGTGTACCAACAATACAAACACCAGAAAAGGCTAAGGCAAAGTTATCTGTCTGCATCATGCCGAAGTGAACGGCATTACCGTTCCAGGCACAGAATGTAAAACCCAATGCAGTAAGCAAGCCAACAACGGTAAGCGGTAATAATGCTTTATTTGCTTTAAACAAACCTGCGTAAAGAACAATAAAAGCGGTTATACTAATGGTTATTATAATATTCATTGCTTATTTTACTGATGTTAATTTTTGATTTACCTGTTCTAATAAATGTTGTACAGATGCCTCTGTTAAGTGCAACAATGGTTTTGGATAAACACCAAATACAATGATTAATGCACAAATGATGTAAAGAACTAATTTCTCAGATCCCTGAATATCGGTGAACGTGAGCGTAAGTTCGTTGGTTTTGCCAAGCATAACATTTTGGTAAGTACGCAACATATAAACGGCTCCGAAAATGATGGTTAAACCAGCTATAGCTGCTGCCCAGATACCATAATTATATACGCCCATTAGTAATAAAAATTCACCAATGAAACCATTTGTACCTGGTAAAGCTACTGTTCCTAAAACAATGATCAGGAATGTGATGGCCAATTGAGGGGCAACTTTTGCTATACCACCTAATTCTTCTATCTTGTTTGTTTTTACTCTTGAAAAAATAATATCCAATACAAAGAATAAACCTAGCACGTTTATGCCATGACTCAACATTTGCACCATTGCACCTTGCATACCCTGCTGATTCAAAGCAAATATACCTGCGGCGATTAAGCCAACGTGCGCAATTGATGAATAGGCTACTAAACGTTTTGCGTCTTTTTGTGTGAATGCAATGAGCGATGCGTAAACTATACCAATGATAGAAAGCACCATGGCCAGGCATGACCAGTCCTGAACACCTGCAGGTACAATCGGTAATAACCACCTGATCACTCCATAAATACCCATTTTAAGCATGATACCAGACAATAACATGGTTCCTTGAGTTGGAGCCGCGGTGTAGGTATCGGGTTGCCATGTATGGAAAGGAAAAACCGGCATTTTTATCGCAAATGCAATAAAGAAAGCCCAGAAAATCCATCCTTGTTGTGTGCTATCTAAACTTAATTTGTAAAATTCAGCAATCTCAAAATTATGAGCTGGGTTTTGTAGATACAAATAGATAATTCCCATCAACATAAACAACGAACCTGCAATCGTATAAACGAAGAATTTCATATTAATACGAATTCTATCTTTTCCACCCCAGAAAGCGCAGATAAAATAGATTGGAATTAATGCTGCTTCCCATCCGATGTAAAATAAGAAAGCATCCATCGCTGTAAAAACAAGCAATAATCCACTTTGCATAAATAATATCAGCGCATAAAAAGCCGATGGATTTTTATAATCATGTCTATAACTCGATAGGATAATGATCGGAATTAATAAGTTGGTTAACAAAACGACCAACATACTGATACCATCAATGCCTGCATGGAAGTGTATGCCTAAATCGGTAATCCATGGTAAATTAGCCTCAAACTGCGTAGTAGCATCCGGAATGAAGTTACATGCAATAAACAGAGCCAGCAATAACGATGCAACTGAAACGACAGTTGAAATGATTTTAGCCGACTTACCCGCAAATGCTGTAATAATAGCACCTAAAAGCGGAAGAAATATAAGTAGTAAAAGTTGTTCCATTATTTAATTTTGAACCCTTTTTATATGTAATAAAATGTGTAAGCAAGCAATGCGATGATACCAGCAACCATCATAAATATGTAGAAACCTACGTTTCCACTTTGCAATAAACGAACGCCTTTGCTGGCCTCGTTTGTACTCCAGCCTAATCCATTTACAATGCCATCGATAATCTTCGTATCTACAATTTTGTAGAAAAATTTAGAGAAAGCATCCAATGGTTTTGTAATGATGAAATCGTAAATCTCATCTAAATAAAACTTGTTGTATGATAGTTTCGCAAGGGCCGAACGTGGTGCCTCATCAGCAACAGGCACCCGGGCTCCTTTCACATACCTTGTGTAAGCATACAGTAAAGCAACAATCGCTGCTACTACTGAAACCCCCATTAATGTAAATTCAGTCGAATGGCTTAATTCCAGCTCGTGTTGTGCAGCGCCAGCACCCGATAACCAGTGTGCTAACCATTCATGTCCACCAAATACATGCGGAATGTTAATTGATCCGCCAATAGCTGCCAAAACAGCTAAAATAATTAGTGGTAGGGTCATCGCCTTAGGCGACTCATGCACATGGCTTTCTTCGTGATGGGTACCCCTGTACTTTCCTGAGAAAGTAAGGAACATCATTCTGAACATATAGAAAGAAGTTAAGAATGCGGTAAGCACGCCAATTCCCCAAAGAATTGGGCTGGCCTGATAGGCATTTGCTAAAATCTCATCTTTAGAGAAGAAACCTGAGAAAGGTGGTAAACCTGCGATTGCAATTGTACCAATCATCATGGTTAAGAAAGTAACAGGAAGTTTTTTTCTCAATCCACCCATGTGGCGCATATCCTGTTCATGGTGCATGGCGTGGATAACCGATCCAGCACCTAAGAATAATAATGCTTTGAAGAACGCATGAGTTAATACATGGAAAAATGAACCTGTATACGCACCAACACCTAAGCCTAAAAACATATAACCTAATTGCGATACAGTTGAATATGCCAATACCTTTTTGATATCTGTTTGAGTTAACGCAATGATGGCAGCTACTAATGCAGTTGTTATACCCACTATGGCAATAATGTGTTGCGTTAATGGCGCTAAATCAAATAATACACTTGAACGTGCAATCATATAGATACCTGCAGTTACCATTGTTGCAGCGTGGATCAAAGCCGAAACCGGAGTTGGACCAGCCATCGCATCAGGTAGCCACGTAAATAATGGCAATTGCGCCGATTTACCGCAGGCACCAATAAATAGTAATACTGTGATTAAAAACAAAGTATTTTGTCCAGGTAGCATATTTGCTGCCTGAGGGAAAACTTTAGCAAATTCAACACTACCAAAAGTGGTGAAGATTAAAAACACACCTAATAAAAAGCCTAAATCACCAATACGGTTCATCACAAAAGCTTTCTTAGCAGCTGATGCATAAGCACTGTTAGTGTACCAGAAACCGATTAATAAGTAAGAACATAATCCTACACCTTCCCAACCGATAAACATCACAATGTAGTTTGAGCCTAATACTAATAAAAGCATGAAGAATACAAACAGGTTTAAATAAGCGAAAAACTTACCAAAACCCTCGTCATCATGCATATAGCTGGTAGAATATAAATGGATTAAAAAACCTATTCCAGTAATAATCAAAAGCATGATTGAGCTTAATGGATCAACCAGGAATGATAAAGGAATATGCAATGTACCTGCACTAATCCAGTCAAATAAAAATACTTCGTGAGATTTTTGTGTATCGCCTTGTAAACTAAAGAAAATGACTACGCTGATGGCGAAAGCTGCAAGGATTACTCCGCTTCCAATAATACCAACAAGTCCTTTAGATAAAGATTTTCTGCCCAGTCCATTAATTACAAATCCTAAAAAAGGAAGTAACGGAACCAACCAAATCAATTGTTCTATGCTCATTCTTACTATATATTTACCACTTAAGGCGGTTTAAAACATTAATATCTATTGATTTTGTATTTCTATATACCATAACGATAATAGCCAAACCAACCGCTACTTCTGCAGCTGCAAGTGCCATGATAAAGAATACGAAAACCTGTCCTGATGGATCGTTGCTATGTACAGAGAAAGCAGTTAAAAGCAGATTTACTGCATTCAACATTAACTCTACCGACATAAAAATTACGATTGCATTTCTACGGGTCAATACACCAATTACACCAATTGTGAAAATAATCGCACATAGATAGATGTAGTGATTTAGCGGAACGCCTGCCATTTGTGTTGTTAAATTTTCCATTATGCTTCTACCTCATCTCTTTTAGATAATAAAACTGCTCCAACCATTGCCGCCAATAGTAACAGAGATGATAATTCGAATGGTAATAAGAACGGACCAAAAAGCTCTTTACCTAAATTTTCTACTAAGCCTAAGCCAGGATTTTTTAAGGTTAAAGGACTTGTAATGCTTGCCGCTTTAAGCGAGCCGAATAAAGTTACAATTAAACATCCTCCTGCAATTACACCAACTATTTTGATTAATGGTGATTTTACAGGTTCAGTGTCCTTATTCAAATTCAATAACATCAGTACAAAGAGAAAGAGTACCATAATAGCCCCCATATAAACAATGAAGTTTACAACGGCTAAGAACTGGGCATTCAACAATACGTAATGTACCGTGAATGTGAAAAAGGTAAGAATTAAGTATAATACGCTATGGATCGGATTCTTTGCAAAAATCACCATCAGCGAAAAGATGATACTTAATGTGGCTACGAAATAGAATACTTGTGTACCCATTAATTTGTTTTTTTACTCCTCGTCATTTCGAGGCACGAAGCAATCTTATTAATTATCGTTGCGTTAAGGATTGCTTCGTTCCTCGCAATGACGGCATTGTTTAATTATTTTTTCATCTCCAATGGAGCTTCTACCAGTTTATCTTTTCCGTAAATAAAATCTTTACGTAAATAATCTGCAGGTACAATTGGTCCATCTAAGTAGATTGCCTCTTTAGGGCAAGCTTCTTCACATAATCCGCAGAAAATACAACGCAACATATTAATTTCATAAGTTGCCGCATATTTCTCTTCGCGATATAAATGCTTCTCTTCTGGCTTACGTTCAGCAGCAATCATTGTAATCGCTTCTGCTGGGCATGATAAAGCGCATAAACCGCAGGCAGTACAACGCTCTTTACCATTCTCATCGCGCTTAAGCGAGTGCATTCCCCTAAAGTTTGCCGAGAATTCACGCTCCACTTCTGGATATCTTACAGTAGCCTCTTTTTTGAATAAGTGACTTATGGTAATCTTCATACCTTTTGCAATTGCAGGCAGGTACATTTTCTCCATAAGGCTCAACGGCTTTTGTTCGAGTACTTTTTTCTTATTACTTAATGATTCCATAATTAAAACTTCTCAATAATCGCAATCACAACTCCAGTTATTATAATATTGGCTATAGCTAAGGGGATTAAGCCTTTCCAGCCCAGGTTCATCAATTGATCGTAACGGAAACGAGGGATTGTCCAACGTACCCACATGAAGAAAAAGATGAAGAAAAATATTTTAGCAAACAAAATTGCTGTTCCAAATAGTGGTGCCCAGGTTGGCCCTAACAATGTAGCCATATAATCCATACCTGGATAGTTATATCCACCAAAATATAAGGTTGCCATTACCGCCGATGATACAAACATGTTGATGTATTCAGCAAACAGGTAAAAACCTAATTTCATTGATGAATACTCCGTGTGATAACCACCGATTAACTCGGTTTCACACTCAGGTAAATCGAAAGGTGCACGGTTAGTTTCAGCAAAAGAACATACCATGAAAATGATAAAACCTAAAGGCTGATATAAAACATTCCAGTGCCAGCCATGTTGCTGCGCAACAATTTCCTTTAAGCTAAGCGTATTGGTCATCAAAAGCAAAGCGATAATGGATAATCCCATCGCAATTTCATAACTGATATTCTGTGATGCTGCACGGATTGCACTCAATAAAGAGTATTTGTTGTTTGATGCCCATCCACCAATCATTACACCATAAACACCTAATGATACTACACCAAAAATGTATAAAACACCTACGTTGATATCAGTAACCTGCAGCGGCACAACTTTACCTCCAATTTCCATTGGGCTTCCCCATGGAATAACAGCTGTACCAATACAGGCACAAAGTAAAGCTAAACCAGGGCCCAGGATGAACAACCATCTGTTTGATGTGGTAGGAATAATTTCCTCTTTCATAAACATCTTCACGCCATCGGCTAAAGGTTGCAAAATCCCAAAAGGACCAGCTCTGTCAGGACCTAAACGATCCTGAAGAAAAGCAGCCACCTTACGCTCAGCGTAAGTAGAATACATGGCAATTACCAAACTGATACCAAAAATTACGGCTACCAGTATAAACTTCTCTATGATAAATGCAATATCCATTAGTACTTAGCTGTTTTATGAAATTCAACTTCATTTGCTGCCTGTAAAGCCGCATTAGGGTTAATTACAGGAAGCGGTTTTAATCTTTCGTAGTGGTTAGATGCAATAACTGAAGTATCATCTATGTGTGTTGGATGTTCAATAGTCCAGTCAGAAGTTGCCTTTTTATCAAAACGACAAGTATTACAAATGAACTCTTCTACTTCTCCAAATTGATCTTTACGTGCAGTAACACGGATCACATCCGCTCCCTTATACCAAAGTGTTACCTTACCGTTGCATTTTTCATGGTCACAGTTACGGTGAGCATCAACTGGTTTGGTAAACCAAACGCGGTTTTTAAAACGGAAAGTTTTATCTGTTAAAGCCCCTACCGGACAAACATCGATTACGTTTCCTGAGAAATCGTTATCAACAGCTTGCTGGATGTAGGTTGAAATTTCTGAATGATCTCCACGATTTAAGATACCGTGAACACGTTTATTGGTAATCTGATCTGCAGTGAATACACAACGGTAGCATAAAATACAACGGTTCATGTGCAACTGGATCTTATCGCCGATATCGATACGCTCAAAAGTACGGCGTTCAAACTCGTAACGCGTTTTTTGTAAGCCATGTTCGTAACCTAAATTCTGTAAATCACACTCTCCCGCCTGGTCACAAACCGGGCAATCCAAAGGGTGATTAATCAACAAAATCTCTACTACACCTGCACGAGCCTCCAAAACTTCAGGCGAAGTAATATTCAGCACTTCCATACCATCCATTACCGTTGTACGGCATGATGCTACGAGCTTTGGCATAGGGCGTGGATCTTTCTCCGAACCTTTTGTTACCTTAACAATACAGGTACGGCACTTACCGCCACTGCCTTGTAATTTAGAATAATAGCACATTGCTGGCGGAACAATGTCACCACCTATTTGCCTTGCAGCATTCAGGATGGTAGTACCATTGTCAACCTCTACTGTTATCCCGTCTATCGTAACCTTAACTTTTTCACTCATGGTTAATGATAATCTATTTTTCTTCCGTTACCGGAGCTTTTTCAATTGGTGTTGCATAGTTTGCAATACCATAATTCTGTGTCTGACTTTTAACCGGTTCTTTAATGTGCCACTCAAATTCATCTCTGAAATGACGAATTGCACTCGCTACTGGCCATGCAGCCGCATCGCCAAGCGGACAAATGGTATTTCCTTCGATCTTACGTTGGATATCCCAAAGCAGGTCAACATCCTCCATTGTACCGTTACCGTGTTCAATTTTGTGTAACACTTTTTCCATCCAGCCAGTACCTTCACGGCATGGCGAACATTGGCCACAACTTTCATGATGATAAAAACGAGAGAAATTCCAGGTATTGCGAACGATACACTGATCTTCATCAAAAGCGATGAAACCACCTGAACCTAACATTGTTCCGGTTGCAAAACCACCTTCTGATAAAGACTCGTAACTCATTAAACGAGGCTCACCATTGGCTAACTTCAAAGTTAGATTAGCTGGCAATACCGGTACAGATGAACCACCTGCAACTGTTGCTTTTAAACGTTTTCCGTTTGCAATACCACCACAATATTCATCCGAATAGATAAATTCTTCTACTGGCAAGCCTAATTCAATTTCATAAACACCTGGTTTAACTAAATTTCCAGATGCAGATATTAATTTTGTACCTGTACTTCTACCGATACCGATTTTTGCATATTCATCACCACCATCGTTAATAATCGGAACAACAGCGGCAATTGATTCTACGTTATTTACAACCGTTGGGCAGCCGTATAAACCAGCAATTGCCGGAAATGGTGGCTTAATTCTTGGATTTCCACGTTTACCCTCAAGCGACTCTAGCAATGCGGTTTCTTCACCACAAATGTATGCACCACCACCTGGCTGAACATATAGTTCAAGATCATAACCTGAACCTAAAATATTTTTACCCAACCAACCCGCGGCTTTGGCTTCAGCAATTGCTTTTTCCAGGATGCGGATCTGAGGCATCATTTCACCACGAACATAGATGTACGAAGTATTTGCACCTAACGCAAAACTAGATACAATCATGCCTTCAATTAGTGCATGAGGAATGTGCGTCATCAGATAACGGTCTTTGAAAGTTCCCGGCTCTGATTCATCCGCATTGCACACCAGATAACGTGCAACGCCTTCAGGTTTAGCCAAAAAACTCCATTTCATTCCCGTAGGGAAACCCGCACCACCGCGACCGCGTAAGCCCGATTTCTTCACTTCTTCAACGATATCTTCAGGTGTTAAAGTTTTCAGGGCTTTTTCTACAGCACGATACCCGCCTTTCTGGCGATAGACCTCAAGTGTATTGATGCCTGGTACGTTTATATGCTCAAGTAATAATTTGCGACTCATTGCTTATAGATATGAGATGTGAGATGTGAGTTTTTAGACAAATTGCCGTTCTCAAATCTCAAATCTGGTTTCTCAAATCTTATTTATTTTTTAAATCTTCAATCAATTTATCTACGCTCTCTGTAGTTAAGTTTTCGTAGAAAGTATATTCAGGACTAATCTGTAATACTGGTCCGAAACCACAAGCTGCCAAACATTCAACTCCTCTGAAACTGAATAAACCATCTGCAGTAACTTCTCCTTCTTTCACACCTAATTTATCCTCTAAGTGACTTAGTATCTTCTCAGCACCTACTAAACAACAAGGTCCTGTACGGCAAACCTCCAAAGCATATTTACCTTGTGGTTTTAAAAAGTACATGGTATAAAATGTTGCTACTTCATACACTTCAATTGGCTGGATATTTAAATATTCAGCAACCTGATCCATGGCTGATGTAGGCACCCAAAGAAATTCTGCCTGTACCAAATGTAATAATGGCAACAAAGCTGATTTTTGTTTTCCTTCCGGATAACGGCTTTTTATTTCATCAAATTTGGCAAGCAATTCTGATGAAAACACTACAGGTGTTTGTTCTTCTACTTTAAGCATCTAATTCTCCTGCAATAATGTTCATACTACTCATGTTGATAATGGCATCAGACAATAACATTCCTTCGCTCATTGGCGCAAACATCTGGTAATTTATAAAACTTGGTCTGCGGAAGTGTAAACGGTAAGGCGTACGGCCACCATCATTAATCAGGTAGAAACCCAACTCTCCATTACCACCTTCAACAGCATGATAAACTTCTGCTTTTGGTGCATCAATCTCACCCATCACAATTTTGAAATGGTAAATCAATGCTTCCATATTATTATAAACCTCTTGTTTTGGCGGAAGATAGAAATCAGGAACATCAGCATGGAAAATGCCTTTTTCTTCTGTTTTTAGCTTAGTCATCGCCTGTTCAATGATGCGAACACTTTGCCACATCTCTTCATTACGAACTAGGTATCTATCGTAAATATCGCCGCTGGTACCTACCGGAACTTCAAAGTCAAAATCCTGATATGAAGAATATGGATCACTTACACGTACATCATAATCTACACCAGTTGCACGCAAGAGCGGACCAGTCCAGCTATATTCAAGGGCTGTTTCTTTTGTTACTTCCGCAACACCAGCAGTTCTGTCGATAAAAATACGGTTACGCGTTAACAGGTTTTCAAACTCTTTTAATGCAACCGGAAATTCCTTTAAAAACTTGTTGATTTTTGCAAAAGCGATATCATTGAAATCTCTTTCAAAACCACCGATACGACCAATGTTGGTTGTTAAACGAGCGCCACAAACCTCTTCAAAAATCTCATAAATATGTTCACGAAACTGGAACAAATAAAGGAATGTAGTTGTTGCTCCTGTATCCTGGCCAATAATCGTATTACAAATAATATGATCAGCAATACGGGAAAGCTCCATTACAATAACACGCAGATAATCTACGCGTTTTGGGATTTTAATATTCAGTAACTTCTCAACCGTCATGTGCCAGCCCATGTTGTTAATAGGCGAAGAACAATAATTTAAACGGTCAGTAAGTGGTGTAATCTGATAGAAAGGGCGATGTTCAGCAATTTTTTCAAAGGCACGGTGGATGTAACCTATTGTAGAAACGCCGCTAACAATACGTTCGCCATCTAATTGCAAAACGTTTTGGAAAACGCCGTGTGTTGCAGGGTGGGTTGGACCTAAGTTTAAGGTTACCAGCTCACTTTGCGGGTCATTATCTGTAAATACCGGATGGTTATGATTCATATATATTACCTTCCAAAAAATTCGTCTTTTTTATCTACTCTGTTCGGATCTTCCAATGGATATTGTTTCAACATCGGGTGTACACCTAAATCGTCCATATTTAAAATACGGCGCAAATCAGGGTGGCCTTCAAATTTAACCCCGAACAAATCGTAAGTTTCACGCTCCATCCAGTTAGCACCTTTCCATACCGAAGTTGCAGTAGGGATTGTTGGATTTTGCTCTGAAATAAAAACTTTAATCCTGATCCTTACTTTTTCTACCATATTATGCAGATGGTACACAACTGCAATACCGTGGTCTTTACCTGGGTAGTGCACAGCAGTGATATCAGTAAGGAAATTAAACTTTAATTCATTCTTCAGATGTGAAAGTACATTTACGATAACATCTTTATAGGTTACAAAGGTTAACAAACCATAAGGCTCAGAAACAGCTGTAACTTTTTCGCCAAACTTTTCAGTAAGCTTTACGTGAATGTCGTTATTTAGCGTCGTTTCTTCCATTATTTAATGCCGTATTGACCTAAAAGTTGTTTGTAATAATCAGAGTTTCTTCTTCTGCCAGATTCGTTTTTAACCAAATCCTGAATACGTTGGAAACCATCCAGAATAGCCTCTGGTCTTGGTGGGCAACCTGGTACGTAAACATCAACAGGAATAACTTCATCAATACCTTGTAAAACAGAATAAGTATCGAAGATACCGCCACTACTTGCGCAAGCCCCTACAGCCATTACCCAACGTGGCTCAGCCATTTGGATATAAACCTGTTTTAATACCGGAGCCATCTTTTTTGCAATAGTACCCATCACCATTAAAACATCGGCCTGACGAGGAGAAAAGCTCAAACGTTCTGCACCGAAACGACCTAGATCGTAGTGAGAACCCATTGTTGCCATAAACTCAATACCGCAGCACGAAGTAGCAAACGGCAGCGGCCATAATGAATTTGACCGTGCCAATCCAATCACTTTATCTAAAGAAGTGGCAAAATAGCCAGGTCCTTCGGTTCCTGGAGGCGCATCAACTATATTAATTTCACTCATGTTATAAACAAAAAATGCTCATCCCTTTACAGAATGAGCAACAAATCTACAATATTTTAAAGGCAAATAAACTAGCTTCGCTTGATTTAGAACCTTTCTAAATAATTAAATTTCAATAGCTTTAGTGTAGTTATTACACACGTTATATAAACCTTAAATTGAACACCAATGAATAGCTAATACGTATAGTGAAACTTACAAAATACCTAGTTCCAGTCTAAAACTTTCTTCTTAATTACATAGATAAAGCCTAATAGCAATGTCCCCATAAAAATGAACATTTCTATCATACCATCCATCTTCAAAGCCCTGAAATTAACTGCCCAAGGGTACATAAAGATAACCTCAACATCAAAAAGTACAAATAGTATAGCTACTACAAAATATTTAATAGAAAAGGGTTGACGGGCATTACCAATCGATTTGATACCCGCTTCGAATGTTTCAAGTTTATCGCTTGTTTTGCGTTTCGGGCCTAAAAGATGCGTTGCAACTAATGTTGTAACAACAAAACCCAGGGCAACCACTACCTGAAAAATAATTGGTAAAAAATCTATTGATGAACTTTGTGCTTGCATAATAATTAATTTCTGATGCAAAAGTAAAAGAAAAAGGCAGAGTAACCAAACTCTGCCTTTTCTAAATTATTTAAAATTTAAACTATTTTGTTTTTCCTTTTGGAGCAGGAGCAGCCAACTCTTTTAATTTTGCCGCAGCAAATGTACCGCTAGGATATACTGCTACACTCTTATCAAAATATTCTTTTGCTTTTGCTTTATCTTTATAGAAGTAATAACCGCCAATTGTATCATAAGCCTCTGAAAGACGTTTTGCATAAGCAGGCTGAGCGGCCAACTCTGGCTTTTCTGTTACTTTTTTGATATATTCTTCGTAATAAGGAATCATTAATCCTTTAGGATCTTTATCATCATCAAGCAAACTGTTTATACGTGCTCTGGTTAAGTAAGCATCATAAGTGTCTGGAGATATCTGAGTCACTTTAGCAATTGCAGAATCAGCTTTAACTAAAATATCTTTCGAAGGATTTTGCTTAGCGCTGTATTTTGCACCGTAATCAAAATAGTTTGCCATTGCATTATAGTAATAGTTATACAATGAACCTTTACCACTTGGATTAGCTTTAATTGCTTTTTCATAAACCGATGCTGCTTTAGCAAATTTCTTAGCATCATATAAGCTTTTCGCAACTTCCGATAATGCATCGGCATTAGTCGAATCCTTAGCTACAGCTTTGGTAATGTTGATTAACGCTAAACTATCCTGGCCAGCTTTTAACTGTGATTTTCCTAAATAAAGGTAATCGAAACCTAAAATTTTTGTAGTGTCTTTTTGTTTAGCGAAATATTCAGTCATATTGGTCAATGCCTGAGGATAGTTTTTATTCTCGTAAGCAGACCAGCCTTTTAATCTTGAAACGATAACACCTTTTGGATCGTTAGCAGGAACCTGAATTGATGATGCAACCTGCTCTAATGCCTGGTAATCTTTTGCATAGAACAAGAACTGCATATAACGCAATTGAGATTCTAATGATTTATCTGTTAAATCAAGGTATTTTTTATAGAACTCAACCGCCTTTGCTGCTTTTTCCTTATCGGTACCAAAGCTACTCCACTGTAAGTACAATTCTCCTAATTCACGGTAAGCCGGACCATAATTTGCATCAGCAGCAATTACTTTTTTCAATTCTTCTTCACCTTCCTGGAATGCACGAGATTCTTTGTACATTTTACCAACCTGCGTTGTAGCTCTTCTGTTGGTTGGGTCAATATCACCTACGCGGAAATATGGTCCAATCGCCTCAGAGTTTTTCTTTTGTAAGGCGTAAGCATCACCTAAGCCAATAAACACTTCAGCATCTTTGTCTTTCGCATCAAGCTCATCTGCTTTTGTAAGATTTGCTAAAGCATTTGCAAAATCAGGTTTAGACACATCATCGCCAGGTTTATCCTGTGCTAAATATGCTTTACCAATTGCTAAATAAGTTTTATAATCTTTCGGTGCTGCAGCTACCGCTTTATCAAAATTTGTTTTCGCTGAAGTTGGATTGTTCGACAACAAATCTGCTTCGCCCAAACCAGCATAATTTGAAGCATTTTTTGCATCTGCCGCGATACCTTTGTTAAAAACTGCTCTTGCCGAATCGATATAACCTGTTTTCAAGTATACCAACCCAAGGTTATAAAAATTATCACCATTAGACGCCTGAGAGTTTACCAAAGCTTTAAGCATTGATGATGCTTTCTGATACTGCTCAGCATCAATGGCTTTTTTCGCGTCATTTAAATTTTGAGCAAAAACTGCAGAACCCATCAACACCAAACCTACATTTAAGGTTATTGCTTTCTTTAAAATTTTCATAGTTCTTTAATCTGTTTTTTAATGGTTATAAAGTTTACATAAGATGCAACCTTCATTTGATACTCTGTTTTTTTAATTTGATTGTATAAAACAATCGTGGTCCAATTTATTCTTTTTTTGTTATATTTAATTCTCTTGGCATTAATTTATGCGGTGCCAATGCCGATTTAAGTACAATTAATTGCCCCCGTTGGCTTCTTAACCATACTGCAAACCCCGTGCCTAAACCGTCTCTGCCTTCACAATCCATAATATTTATATTTCTTAAAAAGGGATAATCCCCATTTATTAAGTTTGGTTGTGTCGGCTGATAATATTTATCATCGCCAGGCTTACCTTTAAGGTTTTTAACGCCAAGCATCCTGATTTTATCACGATATTTCAAAAATTCTGCATTCTTATCAGAAAGCCAATTAACGCCTAAAATACCAATAAAATTTTTATCTTCAGCAATAAGTTTGATTACTTCATTGCTTGAGTTTTTTGAATAAACATCTTTTGAAGGAAATTGACTGATATTAGCCAATTGCTTAAAATACTGAAACGTGCTGGAATAAGCGTTATCAAATACTAATTTCTTCCCCGAGCCTTTACCCTGTAATACATCTACAACGTCTTTAACGTTAATTGTACTGTCAATATTGTTAACATTGCTAATTAAAGCGATACCATCCACTGCAAAGCGTGAAGTATTGACCTTTATACTCCTTTGTGTATAATATTTTTCCTCTTCTTTTGTAAGTAATCTCGGTAATACTATTACCCTTACCGTATCATTTAGAAATGCAGGAAGTAATTTGAGTTCAGGCTTGTAAGTGGTAATAAAGTTAGCTTGTGGATAGTCTATTTTAAATACATCAATTTCTTGTTGTACAATAGGGCCAACACTTTCATCTACAAGTATTTTTAACGTTCCACTGGTACGGGTTTCTTTAACCACGCCCTGTTTTTCTTTACGCTTGCAAGAGAAAAAAAATAATGCAATAAATAATAAAAGGATGTTTCTCATTAATAATTAGTCTCGCCTTCCAAGGCTTAATAATCTTACAAAAGCATAAATTATTAAAAATATTCCGATACCTATTTTATATGGCCGTGCGATATTTAGCGGCAGGTCTTTCCAGAATATGCAGGTAAAGCCTATGAATAAATAAAACAAGAACATGATTAGGCCTAAAATGAGCAAAAACCGCTGTTTAGGCGATTTTTGCTTAAAAATATCAAAATTTAACATCTACTACTGAAGTGTGAAGTTAATGTTGATGTTGTACTTTACACGTACAGGCTTACCGTTCTGGATACCTGGAACCCAACGTGGACTAGCTTTTAGTACACGTTTAGCTTCTTCATCAGTACCACTACCTAAACCGCGTGTTACCACGATATCGGTAAGCTCACCGTTACGCTCTACAACGAACGATAACCAAACTTTACCCTGAACGTTATTCTCCTGAGCCATTGGCGGATATTTCATTGTTTTCTGCAAGAATGCATAGAACTTAGACATACCTCCTGGGAATTCAGGAACTTTCTCGATACTAACAAAGTCATAAACTTTGTTATCATCTACAGCAACTGCTGCTTCTTTTTTCGGCCCTTCACCAACAGGTTCTGCGATTACGATATCAGCAGTAGGGTCACCCTTAATATCTTTTTGTCCTGGGTCTGCCTCTTTCAGTTTCTCAACGGTAGGTGGCTCATCCTGAACTTCGATATCCGGTTTTACAATCGGAGGTGGCATTTTTACCTGATCCACTTTTGGTGGCGGTGGCTCTACCGGTGGCGGTGGAGGTGTTTCAGGGTTTACTGGTGGAGGTGGATTTAACACAACTTCTTGTGCTTTTAACTGTTCTTCCTCTGGAATAGAGCCTTTTATAAGGCTGTAAATTTTTGGAGAAAAGAACAAAATTAAGAATACAACCGAACCGTATAAAAGCGCCTTTGTTGTATTACCGGCACTACCTTTACGCAATTGGTAAGCACCGTAAGCTTTATTCTTATCAGCAAAAACGACTTCCAGCCATTCTTTTCTAAATATATCTAACTTCGACATAATTCCTGACTTTTAATTATAAAATACCTTGTTCTTTCATGAACGCCTTTTCATTGTCAAGGATATTGTCGTCATCAATCTGACGGGCATTAACCTTTAAAATCTCAAGTTCATCCATCATATCTACAAAGTTCTGAAACGTTGAACCTGAAGTTGGTTTAACTAAAACAACAAAAGGATCTTTTTCAGTTTCGTTAGAATTTTTTCTGTTCTTGATGATTGTTTCTTCAATTCCGGAAAATGATTCAATTGTTGGAGCACTTTTTCCAGCCTCACCCATGTACCAAGCTATCTTATTGTTTTTTCCTAACAAAACAGTCATGGTTTTGGTTGCTTTTAAGGCTAACCTATTTTCCGGTAAGTTATCGTCTTTATCCGGTTTGGTAATATCCATTGCCTGTGGCGTAGAAATTACAGTGGTTAAGATAAAGAATGTTACTAAAAGAAACATCAAATCAACCATTGGAGTCATATCAACTCTTGGGGTGGCTTTCTTCCCACCTGTGTTTAATTCTGCCATTTCTTATTTCTTCTTTTTAGCTTCAGAGTTAGTTACCAATAAAAACTTGTTAACTTTTTGTTTCTGAAGTACATCAATAACCTTCTTAACCACAGGATATTCCTCTTTAGCATCACCTTTGATACTAACACGCATATCCTGATTATTAAGCTCTTTAGTGGCTTTACGAGCATTTAACACCCATGAATTTAACTGATTATCAGTTGAATCGGCAGGGATACCAGGCTGAACACCAGGTTTCATACGATCAGCACCATTCATTGCGATCAAAGCCTTTAAGCTTTGAATCGGCACACCAAAGCTTGAAATTCCCGAAAAACGGTTAAGCTCTTGTGGCGTGAAAGTGATTTTGTACTGCTCGCCCATTAGTTCTAATGTTCTTGCTCTTACTTTTTGTCCTGCTACTTCGAAGAAAACTTTCCCTTGCCCAATTGTTAAAATCGCGTTGTTTTCTACTGGCACCTTAAACTCATACGTAGATGAAGGTGTAGAAACAGCCAATGGCTCAGGTTGTCTTGCCGTAGCAGTCAAAATGAAGAAAGTAAGTAACAATGACGCCACATCGCACATGGCGGTCATATCTGTTATCGTACTTGTTCTTTTAACTTTTATTCTAGGCATAATATTTTTACTAGTTTTTAATAATGATGATCTTTTTTCCGGTTTTCCATAAAGCCGGTAAAAATTTTTTCAAAATTCTTATTTATGCGAACTAGCGTATGTTTGAACGATGCTAAATCCAGCTTCGTCGATTGCGTAAGTTAACTTGTCAATTTTAGAAGTTAATACGTTATACATGATAATAGCCAAAGTAGATACTGCGATACCAGTCATCGTATTAATTAAGGCCTCAGAGATACCTACCGCTAATGCTGACTGATCTGGAGCACCAGAGTTAGCTAAACCAGCGAAGGCACGGATCATACCTGTTACTGTACCTAATAAACCGATTAACGTACCGATCGATACTAAAGTTGCAATTACAGTTAAGTTTTGCTCTAACATTGGCATTTCTAAAGCAGTTGCTTCTTCAACTTCTTTCTGAATAGCAACGATTGATTGCTCAACATCCATGTTAGTATCAGCTTCAACTTCGCTATATTTTTTTAAGCCTGATTTAATTACAGCTGCAACAGAACCTTGTTGTTTATCGCATTCTGCTTTTGCAGCCTCGATGTTACCTGAATTTAAGAAACCTTTAACTTTAACGATAAAAGTATCTAAACTTGATTTACCACTTGCTTTACCAATAACGATTAAACGCTCGATAGAGAACACGATAACCACTAAAAGTAAACCGATTAAGATCGCTACAATCGGACCACCTTTAAAAGCTGTACCTGGATAGTTGTTTGGTAATGGTAAGTTGTTGTTGTCTCCTCCGATGAAGTTATCAGAAGCTCCCAATACGAATCTCCAGATGATGAATCCGATGATGATACAAATTGGAATAACAAATGTCGCAAATACATTTGATGCACTTGAAGAGCTTTCAGTTTTAACAGTTGTTGGTTTTGGTGCGTTTGCCATTTTTTTTAATTTTTAGTTTTAGTTCTTGTTTTTAATTTTTAGCTGTTTTTTTCTTTTGTATTACACACAACGTAAGTCTACCTGTTTTTGTTGCGAAAACAAATTTATAAATTGATTTTAAATTACAAATTAATAAATCAATAAACAATTAAATCGTTACTTAACTTTTTAGTTTTCCGCTTATCGCCTGGGTATATAACAAAAAAATTGCCTCAGCCGGAGGCAATTCTTGCACAATAAAAACTAAAAAAAAATCGAATTGCAAATTTTTTGGCCAAAAAATGCATTTTAAAGTGCATTTAACACAATTTTAACGCTTCTTCGGCAACTTTTGATGTTTTCACCTCTCCAAATTGTTTAAAATTTTCTGCGAAAGCATTATTCAATTCATAAGCTTTTATGAAGTATTCTTCCTGGTTGCTCCACGTTTTAGATGGATCTAAAATCTCATCCGGAACGTTAGGACAATGTAAAGGCATCATTAATTTAAAAACATGGTGCTGCTTATAGTTATTATGAGACAAGCCTCCGTTCATTGCGGCAGTGATCATGGCACGTGTATAACTCAGTTTCATACGTTTACCTATGCCATAAGGCCCGCCGGTCCAGCCTGTATTTACCAGCCATACGTTAACATTATGCTCTCTAATCTTTTTCCCCAGCAAATCAGCATACTTCGAAGGGTGCAATGGCAAAAATGCTTTACCAAAACATGCTGAAAAAGTTAGCTGTGGTTCGGTAATGCCAGCTTCTGTACCTGCAACTTTAGCCGTATAGCCACTCATAAAGTGAAACATAGCTTGTTCTGTGCTAAGTTTTGAGATTGGCGGAAGCACACCAAAGGCATCGGCGGTTAAGAAAAATATATTTTTTGGTGCCGATGCTATCGAAGGTAAAACAGCATTATCAATATACTCTATCGGATAAGCTACACGTGTATTTTCCGTTTTGCCGATGTTTGAGAAATCTACATCATGACTATCTGGGTAAAAATTTATATTCTCAAGCAAAGAGCCAAATTTTATCGCTTTATAGATCTGTGGTTCTTTCTCCAACGTCAAATCAACACACTTTGCATAGCAGCCTCCTTCGAAATTAAAAATAGTATCCTCACTCCAACCGTGTTCATCATCTCCTATTAATGCCCGTTGAGGATCTGCAGACAGCGTGGTTTTTCCTGTTCCGGAAAGGCCAAAGAATATGGCAGTATCTCCATCTATTCCAACATTAGCCGAACAATGCATTGAAAGTGTATCCTTATATATAGGTAACAAAAAGTTTAAAACTGAAAATATACCTTTTTTGATTTCCCCGGTGTAGCCTGTCCCTCCAATCAGGATCATTTTCCTGGTGAAATTAATAATAGAAAAGTTTTCCTGCCTTGTTCCATCAACCAAGGGGTTGGCCAAAAAGCCTGGCGCAGCAATAACTGTCCACTCAGGTGTTTTTCCTAAGTTTTTTTCATCAGGACGGATAAAAAGGTTATTAGCAAAAAGATTTTGATAAGCTGTTTCTGTTATAACCCTTATCGAAATAGCGTAATCCGGATTTGCACATGCTTCAGCATCTCTAACATAAACAGTTCTGTTATTAAACCAAGCAGTCATTTTATTGAAGAGATTATCAAAGTTTTCCGAACTGAATCTGATATTGATATCGCCCCACCAAACATTGTTGGCCGTAATATCGTCATAAACGATAAACTTGTCTTTAGGCGAACGCCCGGTAAACTTGCCTGTATCTACAGCCAGTGCACCTGAAGAAGCTAAAACCCCTTCATTATTTTGAAGTGCTTCTTTAACCAATTCAGCGGCTGAAAGCTGATATTTTACACATACCTCATCCTGTAGATTTAAGTAGCTTAAATCTGGCGATTGCAGTTCAATTTTGCTCATAACAATAAGTTAGTTAGTGGAGCAAATGTAAAGAGATTTTTATGGAAGAATCAAATATTTTAAATGCTTTTTTTACATATTGTAGCTTATACACTATGATTTAAATAATTGATAATCAGATTACTAAATCAATTTAAAAAGCGATAAAAAAATTAAAAAAATACACTAAGGCATCGATTTAACCACCAGCTTTTTTAGCTTTAAAACCTTCTTTTTGAAGAATAAGCATTACTTTATCCCGAACATCACCCTGAATAAGAATTTCACCATCTTTTACAGAGCCACCAACACCACATTTATTTTTAAGCATTTTGCCCAAAACTTCTAAATCTTCCGTTTTTCCTTTATAACCTGTAATTAAGGTTACGGCTTTACCTCCACGATTTTTCTTATCGAGCATTACCCTTAAATCCTGTTGTTGGTTGGGTAAAGTAACCGTATCATCTGTTTCCTGTTCATATTCGAAATCAGGATTTGTAGAATACATAATTCCACCTAAATCGCTTAAGCTATTCTTTTTTTGTTTCATAATATTGAATGGGAAGTTAGGGCACTATTACGTGTAATGAAAGAGGGTTTATATTTATTTCGATTTTCTTTCCCATTTTTAAAGGTTCCCCATCAACATGAACCGGGCCTTCCTTTTCCCTTGAAATTTTAATATTTCTACCTTTTATGATTTCAATCATATCTGAAGTTTCTGCTGATCCCTTTAACATAACATAACTCAGCACTGGTAATTTTAGTACCGAAAACGGTTTAATAATGCAAACATCCAGTAAACCATCTTTTACTGAAGCATCGGGTGCGATGTAAACATTGTTTCCATATTGTGATGAATTGGCAATGGTAAGTGCGAAGGCCTTTCTTTCATAGTCAACACCATCGATATTAATCTGGTAAACTTCATCTTTATAACTGAAAACCTCTTTTAAACTTAACTTTACATAGCCTGCCAAGCCTCTTTTCTTATCTTTTGAAAATGCTGCACTTAAATGGGCGTCGAAACCCATCCCCGCCAAATTGAAAAAACACTTATTGTTGAAGTAGGCTGAATCAATTCTATCGGTTTTAAGCCGGTTGATTAACAAAATAGCTTCTTTTAAATTTTGAGGTATATTTAAAAACCTTGCAAGGCCATTACCCGAACCCAGCGGTAAAATACCAAGGATTTTACCATGCTCAAGCACTTTTGAAGCAACCTCATTAATGGTTCCGTCTCCCCCGGCTGCCACAATTATGTCAAAATTTTTGGCGATCGCTTCTTCTACAATCTCTGTTGCATGCCCGGGATATTCTGTCAAAAGGAAGTTAGCATTAAACTTTTCTTTATCCAGATATTTATCAATAAGCGCAGGAATACGAATTTTAGCCTTTCCTCCTGATATCGGATTGATTACGAATAGAATATTTGTTTTGACTTGCAAAGCTTTAGAATGAGAATACAAAATAATCTATAATTTTTGAAATAAAGAAAATATGCTAATTTTGCAACATTAAAAGTGGATTGATTTGCTATCCCGCATCATCGGGACCGGATTGCAACCACTTAAAAAAATTGCTAATGCCTTCCTTTACACAAGCAAGACCTGTTCCAGGCAGTTGTTAGCACTTATTAAATTGTTTATTTTCATTCTAATTATTTAGTAAATGTCGTATTTATTTACATCAGAATCAGTTTCTGAAGGTCACCCGGATAAAATTGCCGATCAAATTTCTGACGCTTTAATTGATAACTTTTTAGCTTTCGACGCAGAATCGAAGGTTGCCTGCGAAACTTTAGTTACTACAGGACAGGTTATTTTAGCCGGTGAAGTAAAGTCTAAAACCTACCTTGATGTTCAACAAATTGCCCGTGACGTAATCAAGAAAATTGGTTACACCAAAAGCGAGTATATGTTCGAAGCAAATTCTTGCGGTATTTTATCTGCAATTCATGAGCAATCACAGGATATTAATCAGGGTGTAGACAGAACGACGAAAGAAGAGCAAGGTGCCGGCGACCAGGGAATGATGTTCGGTTACGCTACTAACGAAACTGAAAATTACATGCCTTTGGCGCTTGATTTATCTCACGCTTTATTAATCGAGCTAGCTAACCTGAGAAGAGAAAATAAAGAAATCACCTATTTACGCCCTGATGCGAAATCGCAGGTTACTTTAGAATACTCTGATGATAATAAGCCACAAAGAATTGATGCGATTGTAATTTCTACTCAACACGATGATTTTGATGAAGAAACCGCGATGCTTGCTAAAATTAAATCAGACTTGATTTCTATTTTAATCCCAAGGATTAAGGCTAAATATCCGCAGTATGCTCATTTGTTTAACGACCAGATCACATACCACATCAACCCTACAGGAAAATTTGTAATTGGTGGCCCACACGGCGATACAGGCTTAACAGGAAGAAAAATTATTGTTGATACTTATGGTGGAAAAGGTGCACACGGTGGCGGGGCTTTCTCGGGTAAAGACCCAAGTAAAGTAGACAGAAGCGCCGCTTATGCAACACGCCATATTGCTAAAAACTTAGTTGCTGCAGGTTTAGCTGATGAAATTTTAGTTCAGGTAAGTTATGCGATCGGTGTTGCAAAACCAACTTCAATTAATGTGGTTACTTATGGTACAGCTAAGGTTAATTTAACTGACGGTGAAATCAGCAAGAAAGTAGAAGCTATTTTTGATATGCGTCCTTACTTCATCGAGCAACGTTTAAAATTAAGAAACCCAATTTATAGCGAAACCGCAGCTTATGGCCATATGGGCCGTAAACCTGAAACAGTTACCAAGACTTTCAGAACTCCGAATGGTGAAGAAAAAAGTGTAACCGTTGAATTATTTACATGGGAAAAATTAGATTTCGTAGATAAAGTTAAAGCAGCCTTCGGCATTTAATAACAACATTATAATTAAAAAGCCCCGAAAAATCGGGGCTTTTTAAATTATATACCTTTTCTTTTCATAAAACTTTCTTCCATCGTTAAAACATTCTCATCATCGATAGCGAAAGATTTTATATCATTTATCTTCATTTCATCTACCACATCTACAAAATCTTTATAAGTAGCTGTTTTCGTAGGCTTAATAATTACGATCATAAATTTCCCCGGACTGTTATTGTGGGTTTTTGCAACATTTAATTTATTTGCAGTAATCTGCTTATCAATTTGCTGTAAGTTACAAACATTCATTACTGCACTTTTTGTTTCACCCATATAATGTACTAACTGACCATTTTTTCCCAACAAAATTGTCATTGTCCTTGATGCCGGATAGGGATCTTTTACATCTGCCGGAATAGGTTTAGCTACATCCGCAGCCTTTAACTCTGAAAGCGTGGTCGTTAACATGAAAAAGGTTGTTAACAGAAACATCAGATCAACCATAGCGGTTAAATCCACTTTTGGGGTTTCTTTTTTAGTTCTTCCCTTTACAGCCTTGCTGTTACTGGAAACTTCGAGATTTGCCATAATGTTTAGGTTTTTTAAACATGATGACAATGGGCAGTAAATTACATAAAAACGAAGCGATAATTTTATTCACCGCTTCGTTTTATTCAATCTCGGCAGTTATTTAATAGCTTCAATTACACCACAGCCGACCCTCGGACCAGAATTTCCTGTGGGTTGAGTAGTATAATCATCAGTTCCGCCATGAACAATTATACCTCTGCCAATTATATTTTTAATGTCGCCTTCAGCCGTACTCCATCGGTCAGTTGTTACCGAAATGGCTCCATGTCCCTTACTATCCAGCATTATGTTGCCAATATCGCCCGAATGGTAAGCTGCAGAGCCCCATTTCCCGTGATTTTCTTTTGTTGGATTCCAATGACCATGTGTGTTTTCACCCATATTACCGCAATCGCCATGCTCATGAAAATGAACAGCAACATTACTATCAGCACGGGCAGCATAATTTATTTCCAGATCCATTTTAATCTTACCATCACTCAGCTCGTAAAATTTCGCAGTACCAATTGTTTTTGAATTATCAGCTGTTTCAGTTAATGTAGCCGAAGCTATTTCTTTATCGGTTTTTGTACAGGCACTTAAAAATGCTAATCCTGCTACGGCTACTGTTAGAAGATATTTTTTCATATTATAAAAATTTAGTTTATCAATTAACATATTGATTTTCATTTGGTTTTCGATATAATAAAATCAGCAAAACCATTTCCAGTTACTACTTGTTTAATCATTACTAAAAATCTAAAAAAATGGAACAGCCAACTGCAATGAACACTTTGAGTCAAATTCTGGAGAAATTGAGGCTGAAAGGAAAAGATAATGAGTTAAAGATGACCGATCATGGCAAAATGCAAAGCCAGAAAGGTAAAATCTATAAACCTGAAGATTTAACGATTGTTAAAACATACCGCTTTGAAGGTGATTCTGACCCTGCGGATAATTCTGTACTCTATTTAACAGAGGACGAAGACAAAGAAATAGGCTATATTTTAGATGCCTATGGAATTTATTCAGACAATATAGGATCATCATTTGATGATTTCCTTAAGAAAATACCAACAGAGAACAGGGATGAACAGGAGTTATTCTCTTAAAAAATGATTTATAAAGCGGCATAAAGAAATTTATGCCGCTTTTATTTTGGAATAGATTAACTGTTTTTAGCAATTAGTTTTTGCTCAAGATATTGTATCCAGAGGCTTTGTGGCTCTATTAGTGCAAAAAGATAAGTAAAAATGATAAAAACCAATAGAGCAACAAGAAATGTTGCCATAATTTTATTTGTTGATTCGATTTGAACCGATGTTCTTCCCTGACTCATAATGATTAATTTAAAGAGTTCAGGTAATTTTTTGAAAGCGCTAATTTCCCTAACTCAACAATAAAACCCAAATGAACAACATTTGTTTTGTACGGCTAACCAAAGTAGATGAACCTTGTAAATAAGTAGATAAAACAAGCGGCACCCTATTTATTTATGGTGCCGCCTGTAGTTTATGATTTTGATGAAGCAGATTTTTTATTCTCGTTGTACTTTTTAAAAATCAAACCTAAATCATTAAATCCTAAATATTTAGATTGAAGTTGTTTAATTAGTACCGGGTTATCAGCAAAGGCTTTACTTAGGATATCAATGTAGTTTTTCTTTGTCAATTCGTAGGTAGTATCACCAGCTTCATAAAAATAAGCTTCGTCTACACCGGTTACACCTGAAGCGCTCGAAAATGAATTGGTATTCGTGTAAATACCTCTGCCTGATGAAGCAGCCATTGTTGGCGCTGCACTCATACTCATGCTCTGAGAACCTGCAGTAGTATAAACAGTATATTTACAAAAAAAGTTCATCTCAGGTGTTGAAGCAACCTGCGTGGCCAGGTATTTTTTACCCGATTTATTATCTTGTGTTTTTACTACAAGGCTATCATTGCTTGATGCAAGTACAACAGATTGCACATCATCAAGATTAATAGTTTGCTGTGGCGTTTCACTATCTTGCTTATACACCAAAGAATTTAAGTTGGAAGAGCAATAAAGAAATCCAGAAATTTTATCGCCTTTTTTTGTGTAATAGTGACCGAATTTATAGTCTTTGGCAGATTGGCCTTTGGCATTTACACCTGTAAATATCAACAAGAATAAAATAATTGAATTGCGCATAAAGATTAAGATAAATGATTAGATTATAATAAGTTAATGAATATTTTCCATCTACAGCAAATTAAGCGATATGTATCAGTAAAGTTAATTTAAGGGAACTAACCGGGCTGCAAAACCTCCATCTTTAACCATATCAATACTAATCGGATCGCCAGCTTTTAGTTTAATTGTGAGTCTTTTAAAGTCCATCGCCTGAAAATCGGCATTTATACCATCCTTAATTAAAGTTAATTCATAGTTTTTGCCTTTAGTCAGAAAATCTGTTTTAATCTCCAGTTTACGTTCCGTACTGTTTGTCATAGCACCTAAAAACCATTCTTCATCTTTACGTTTTGCAGTAACTATATATTCACCAACTTCGGCTTTAAGTACTTTTGTTTCATCCCAGGTTACCGGAATACTGGTTATAAAAGAGGTTGTTTCAGGTTCCCGAAGGTAATTAACAGGATTATCAGCGAGCATCTGAAAACCACTTTCGAATACAATGTACATGGCAACCTGGTGTGCCCGCGTACCGATACTCATTACATTGATCCAGTTAGCTTTATAATCTTTCGGGTGAGCCGAACGCATTGCACCTGGGGTATAATCCATCGGACCAACCGCATTTCTTAAAAAAGGCAGAAAAAGATTATTTGCCGGTGTTGCTAAACCGCCCCAGATATTTTGCTCCATTCCAATTACACCTTCATAAGAAAGTACATTCGGATAAGCTACTTCTAACCCGGCAGGTTTAAAAGCGCCATGAAAATCAACCAGTATATGATGCTTCGCGGCTTCCTTAGCCACTTTTGTGTAATAATTCACCATCCATTGGTCGCTCCTGTCCATAAAATCTACCTTTACTCCAGCGATTCCCCATTCTTCAAGTTTTTTGAACACATCAGGATTTTGCTCAACAGCGAGCCAGGTAAACCACAAAACAATTTTTACGTTTTTTTGCTTGCCATAGGCGATGAGTTCCTGCAGGTTTATGGTTGGATTAGGCTCATAAGGGTTTAACGTCGTTTTCGCCCAGCCCTCATCCATAATGATGTAAGGAATTTTAAATTTTGATGCGAAATCGATATAGTATTTATAAGTATCCTGATTATAACCCGACTTAAAATCAACACCATAAACGTAAGCATTATGCCACCATTCCCAGGTTACCTGACCAGGTTTAATCCACGAAAAGTCTTTTAGCTGATTAGCTGTTGAAAGCTTATAAACCATCTGGTTTTCAGGTAAAGCTTCGGCTTTATCAGATATGACCATAAAACGCCAGGGAAAAGAACGCTTTCCTGTGGTTTTTGCTATGTAATCGTACTCTTTAACAATCTTCAGATTCCTATCACCATTTGGCGCATAAACCTCGGGTACTTTTGGAAAAATCGAGTTGACTGATTTACCATCCTTTACTTTAACAAACATTGCCGGATAGTCATATAAATCAGCTTCCGAAAGCAGAACATTATATTTCTTATCATTGAAGAGTATAGGCAGCACACTCATTTTCTGTGCATCAACATCATTCAATTTTTTGTTCTGATACAGAATCTCGTAAGAGGTCATAAAACTCTTTGTTTCCAGGTATGCCGAAGTAACATCATTTGCAAATTCAATATACACATCCTCATTTTGAACAATTACTGAATCTTTTTTATTGGTTATGAAACGGTAAGCTATTCCATCGTTGTAAGCCCTGAATTCTACACTGTAATCCTTCTTAAAATCCATTCGCAAAAGGTTATACTTATTCTCTACAGTGCTGTTCTTTAATGGAACTACAGGTTTTGAAACTTCGTTATGTGCTGAAATCACCTTCTTTAAAAGTTGTGGATTTTCACCCAACTGTTCGGTCCCTAAAGCAAGTTGCAGAAACGAATTTTCAAGAACTTTGTCGCCATTAACATTAACCGAATAAGTTATTTTACCTTTTAAATTCACTGTTATTTTTACTTTCTTATCGGGCGATAAAAGTTCGATTGGAGCACTGAAAAGTTTAAAGGAAACTAAAAGTGATAATACAGTTAAGGATAATTTGATTTTCATAAAAGGTTAAGAATTATCTGGTTAAAAAGGCTTTAAACAAATATATACAAATATCATATCGATTCTGCTACTATAAAACGTTTTACTTAATGCCTAACGTGATATTTACATTCAGGAAAACTTTATTCTGCAGAAAAGGTTATCTGAATTATTCATCAGCAATTAAACGCTAAATCATTGAAAAAAAACAACAATATAGTTATCATCGGAGGTGGTCCGAGTGGTCTTTTTATGTTTAAACGGCTTATAGATTCAGGCCGAACAGATATTAGTATCGATATTTTTGAAAAAAGCGCACAACTTGGTGCAGGAATGCCCTACAGTAAGGCAGGAGCAAACACTGAACATATTACAAATGTTTCGGGCAATGAAATTCCGGAACTTGTTACTTCGGTAGAAGAATGGATTGGCACATTACCAGCGCAAACACTCAATCGTTTCAACATCAATCCAGAAAAGTTTAATGATTACAAAGTAATGCCTCGCTTGCTTTTCGGCCAGTATTTATCGGCTCAATTTGATTTATTAAAAAAAGAAGCCGATAACAAGGGAATTTCGATAGAGATTTACACCAATAAGGAGATTGTGGATATTGTAGATCATCCCGTTAGAAACAAGGTTATTGTAAAGTGTAGTGATAATTCTTCCTTTGAATATGATAAGGCCGTTATCTGTACGGGCCACCGCTGGCCTGAAAAATTTGAAGGTAAAATTCCAGGATATTTTGACTCGCCTTACCCACCATCAAAGCTTGAATTTAAAGCCAATCATCCTATCGCCATAAAAGGTTCTTCACTAACAGCCATCGATGCCATAAGGACTTTAGCCCGCAGTAATGGTCATTTTAAATTGACAGAAAATGAAAAGCTGTTATTTGAAAGGTCGGTAGAATGTGAAGATTTTAAACTTGTTATGCATTCCCGAAACGGGATGCTGCCAGCAGTGAGATTTCATCTGGAAGATCCACATCTTTTAAAGGATTCGATTTTGAGCAAAGAGGAAGTAGAACAAAACAAATCAGAAAACAATGGTTTTTTATCGCTCGATTTTGTTTTCGAACGGAATTTCAAGGAACTCTTCAAAGAAAAACGCCCTCAGTTTTACGAGATAATTAAAGCGCTTACCATGGAAGAATTTGTTGCTATTGTAATGGATAAGCGGGCAAACAGTGATCCTTTTGAACTTTTTAAGGCAGAATATTTTGAAGCTGAAGAATCGATTGATAAAGAAGAGTCTGTTTACTGGAAAGAATTGCTTGCAGTTTTAAGCTTCGCGATGAATTATCCTGCGAAGTACTTTTCGGCCGAGGATATGTTGAGGCTGCAAAAAACATTGATGCCATTAATATCGATTGTAATAGCTTTTGTACCGCAAAGCTCTGTTGAAGAATTGCTGGCACTACATGAAGCTGGCGTTCTGGAAATTATTTCGGTTGGGGAAGACGGAGAAGAGGAACCAAAAGTTGAGGGTGGAATCGTTTATCATTTTACCGATGAATCAGGCATCAGAAGAACTATTCGTTACAAAACGTTCATTAACTGCGTTGGCCAGCCGCATTTATCATTAAATGATTTACCTTATAAAAGTTTAATTAGCGAAGAAACCGTAACGGCAGCCAGGTTAAAGTTTGAGCATAATAAAAACGGAATGGTAGCCGCCAAAACAAATAAAAAAATCGTTAAAGATGAAAAGGGCGATTACTTTCTGAATGTGCCGGGCATTGCCATTAATGATAGTTTTCAGGTGGTTGATAAGTATAATGCATTGAACGAACGCATTTTTATGATGGCCGTACCTTACATTGGTGGCTATAACCCTGATTATTCGGGTCTCGATTTTTGTGAAGCCGCATCCGCAAGAATTGCGAAAGCGATTTTTGAAAACTGATCCGTTTGTATTTTGTTAAAGAGGCAATGGAAATAGATCAGCAATACAACCAAAAGCTTTTCATGCTTTTATTAGGTTCAAAAGCACCAGGAAGAAATGTAGAACAACATGATTATTTCTTTGCAATAGCCACTAATTTAAAAGAACTGGTTCCTCAAATAAAAGCCTTCTGGCCCGAAGCAGGAAACAGTATCCATATCGATGGCTGGCGGGAAGTAAATTATGTTGATGGTTATCACGTAAAAGTAATTCCCAGGAATGAAGCCACTATGCACTCCGAGCGTAAGTTATTTTTCATTAATCTCGGTGGTTATCAATCTGGTAAACTGGAAGAGCAACATTACACTGTTTTAAGTGTTCAGGATAATCGTGCAAATGCAGTAAAGGATGCTAAGAAAACCATTTTCTTTAAAACAAATTCTATCAAAGGAGCCAATTCGCATATCGACGAAAAATATGGCGTCGATGTAGATGACATTTATAAAATCGAGGATATCCTTACCCCTGATCAAAAGGAAATTTATCACATTGTTATTGAAGAAACTTTGGATAAAACGGAAGATGAAATCCACTTGGGCTATTTTAAGCTAGATAAGCTCTAATAGCAGAATACTTATTAAATAAAAAGGCAGTTAGAAAATCTAACTGCCTTCGACAGGAGTGTATAAAATATACTAGTCTAAATGTTGTACAGCAGTAACTGTACCACCCTCAACCTTTAAACCTTGTTTTGCAGTAGCTGTAGCTGCATCGATTTTATAGATATAGCCAATTCCACTGGTTAAGTTTACACCATAATAAGCTGTTTTACCATCTTTTGGCGTGTAGTTATTAGTTGTAATACTCTTAACATCAGCCGGTAAGCCTGTTACTTTTTTAATTGTTTTATCAACAACATTAACAATTGCCAGTTCTATACCTGCGGTATAAGCACCTTTCGAAGCAATCGGCTGAACCTGCGCTACAAAATTATTTGAGCCTAAGTAAATCCAGTTGGTGATGTAATAACCAGGCAATGCTGTTTCAAAATTGAAGAAATAGGTTAAATCGAACTCAGTTGTACCTGATTTAATTCTGGTAATTGCTGATGGTTTTGTTGATGTAAATTTAGAATCGTTTGTAGCAACAGATGAAGAGAAGGCATAGGTATCTCCGTTTTCAACAACACCTAATCCGTTAGTAAAATAACGGCCGATAAAACTTGTTCTGTTATCTTTAATGGTTTTTTCCAACTGCATACCTGGGTATGAATAAACGGCAATCCATGCTTCATCAGGGAAATCAGTTGAAAAGCTTGAGTTTTTAATGCTGAAAAATGGAGCGTATACCTTTGTACCCACTTGCTGCAACCAGCTAAAGTGAGCAATTTCTCCATTGTTTCCAGGAGCCAAAGCATCAACCGTACCTGTGCTGCTGATTAATAAACTATTGGTATTAACCTGGTACCAGGTAGCAACTGTAGAACCTGTTGCATTAATAGATCTTGGTAGTTTAGTTAACAAAATGTCGCTGTTAACAGGCGCAAATGCCTGAACAGTTTCCGTTTGGAAGTTTGACAGTTTAGTTAATTTTCCACCTTGAATATTGTAAGTGGTAACAGCACCCGGGTTACCCTGGCCATATAACATACTGAAAAATTTGTTATTGTGTGTAACATAATACCTGTATGTTCCATCCTGCTCAATACCATTACCTGCCGTTGAGATTGTTCCGCTCTCCAGGTTACTTGCTGTTAGTAAATAATCTGCTACAGCGGTTGAAGCTACAGGCGTAACGGTTAAAATATAATTACCTGGGTTCTCTGCTACCGCATCATCTGATTTTTTTGAGCAGGAAACAATTGTCGTTGCTAATGCCAATGCAGCAAAAGCTTTTGTAAAATTTACTTTCATGTTAATTACGGTTTTTATTAAAGAAATATCTGATGTTTAAGTAGAATGCTCTGCTAGGTTTTTGTAAGCTGAAGTTGTCGTAAAGGAAGGCATCTGTAATATTTTTTGCTTCCAAACCAATGTTGTAGCGACCATTTGCCATGCTGTAAACGGCGTTCACATCGTGTGCCCATTGTTGTGGAATATTATACTTTTGCTGCCCTAAACTTGGCCAATACAAGTAGAACTCGTGTACATAAAGGAGGTTATAGCCAATGTTTAAACTATTACCTTTTTTACCCAAATCTTTTAGTGTTACCGATACATCGGCATTGCCAAAAAGGTAGGGAATGTTTGGCATCTGATCGAGGTAAAGCGGACTAACCCCGGTATAACCAGCCTCTACCTTTTGCATGTTCTGCAAATACTGGTAGGTTGTTGTAATACCGGCATTAAGCCAGTTTTTATAAGAGTACCGTATTTCGGCATCTCCACCATAGGTACGTACACCATCCCTGTTATCAGGAACGTACTTACTTTGGTTGCTATTTAAACGGGTGTAAATAAAATCGTTTGCGTAGCGATAAATTCCATTTGCATTAATACCGAAACGGTGGATTTTATTTAGGGCAAAGTCATAGCTAAAACCTAAATTAAAGTTGTCGCTTTGCTCTGGCTTAAGATTTGGATTACCTTCCTGATTCACCAAATCACCAAAAATATCATTTGCTTCAGGCATTCTGTTTGCAAGTTCGTACGATGCCTTAACCTGGAAGTTTCTGCTAAAGAAATAAGTCAAGGCCGTTCCATAGCCAATTTTCTCTATCGGCGGCTGATTAATGCCTGTGTTTGTGGTTACGATATTCTGATAAATATATTTTCCAAATGCAGTAGCACTGAACTTATCCCTTATCGCATAGCTGTAGCCTAAACCAAGAATATTTTTATTGGTTCTTTTAGGGGCTTCATCAGTAGTATTTAATGGTCTCAGCTCGTCGTAACCTTTTCTGTTGAAAAGGTTTAACACATTGCTTAAAGCCAGACTATGGCGTTCGGAAACTGCATAATTTGCGGTTGCCGTTACCAGGCCATTATTATTCTGGTAGTTATATAACGATCGTGAGTTTTCACCGTTGGTACCAATAGGTTTGAAATTCCCGTACCAGTCAAACCTACCATTAAGAGTATCGATACGTTTCTCGCGGCCCAGATTGTAGTTGGCGTTTAAGGTAAGGTCAAGGCCTTTTATAAGGTTAGCTTTACGATATTTTAAACTAGGCATAATAATGTTTCCCCTGGTATGGAAACCACCATAAACAGCCACCATCCTGGCCGCTGTTTGTATTTCCTTATAGTTTTGTCCAAGTGTAACGCCTAATAAAAGTTTGTCGGCATATGATTTATTTACCACCCCAACATTGGCAATAACAGTTTCATTATGGTAAGTATCGTGGAAACGCTTTACCATTGCATCTACAGTATAAGCGCCGGTATTAATGTCTGCAGCATCAACCTTAACCTTATAATTGTTATCAGAATAATTCTGAAAAGCATTTATCTGTACCGTGAAACCACTTTTGGTCGTTGTACCTAGATTTAAAACGGTTCTGTGGGTATTAAATGAACCAAAAGAATAAGATGCATCAAGATAGCTTCCGGCACGTTCTGCAGTTACAATATTTATAGCACCTCCCAGTGCATCAGAGCCAAGCCACATTGGTACTACCCCTTTGTAAACCTCTATCCTGTCGGCAAGGTTTACGGGAATGTTGTTAATCTGGAATGAAGAACCAAAATTATCCATCGGTATCCCATCGATAAAATACCTGATCCGGTTACCGGAGAAACCATTTAAAGAAAGATTAAAATTAGACCCGACACCGCCAGATTCACGAACCCTTACACCCGACACGCGATCCAAAGCACTTGAAATATCGAGTGTACTGTTGTAAAGTTTCTTGGCATCAATAGCGGTTACATTGAAAGCCTGTCTGTTAGTTTCCTCAGCCTTGGTCCTACCGTAAACCTGTACCGTTTCCATTTGCTGGGCATCAGTAAGGATTTTAGCATCCAGTGTGCTTTGTTCCCCATTCTGAATCGATACTGTTTTCTCGAGATTTTTTAAGCCAACACCGCTGAAAAGAACGGTATGTTTTCCCTCCGGAATTTTTCCGATAAAATAGCTACCATTATTTTCAGAAAGAGCAAAAAGCTTGCTGTTTTTAATTTTAACAGCGATTCCGGGCAGGGGTTTGCCAGCTTCATCGAGGACGGTTCCACCCAGGGAACCCGTTTGGGCATAAGCCGTTGAGCAAAGAATAATAAATATTCCGATCAACAAATTTTTCTTAATTTGCATTACTTTTAATTGACGTTAGAAGTTTGTTTGCCTTAAAGCAAATGATTAGCCGGATGGTTGCAGCCATCCGGTTTTTTATTGGTATTACTACCTCAAATCAGTTTTGCACTTATTTATTTCCGGTACTTAAATGCGTTTGTTAAATTATTTCATATTCTGATTAATTATTCTTTTCTGGATTAAGCTTTTACAGTTTTTAACTTTTCATGTTGCTTCATTTTAATAAGCACAACAATCGATATAATTCCCAAAATCAGGAATAGCAAATCAATAAACAGAATATCAAATTTGCCCTGGTTAAAGGTATTCCAGAACCAATTGTTACGTTTTATCCCATCTGCCAAAGGCAATACAATACAAGATAAAGCAGAGAGAATCAATGTTTGATGATTCGTTATGCTCAGGTTCCTTCTGACGATAAAATAAACCGCTAATATTAACCAGCTATAAAAATACAGATGAAAAATATCCGACTGGCCAGGTTTTTCCATGAAAAGCAAACTCGTCATGGTGAAAGCTGTAACGGGCAGCATACTTAAACAGGAAGCCATAAAAACATTAGCTGTCCAGAAGTTAAAGACCCTTTTCTTTTTTGGGATGTTATTTTTATCTCTGGCTACCAGCCAAATTAATATACCTGAAATAATCACAAGGCAGCCCATAATACCCAATACAAAAAATATTACGCGTAGTGGTTTTCCTCCGAAATCTCCGAAGTGAAGGTGATAAATCATACTCCTCACCTTATCCACATAAGTAGAACTTTTAACCGGTGAAATTTCCTTTAAAATCTTTTGGTCACTTACACGATACAAGATTTTCCCTGTACCAGAGAAACTCTCCTGAGCATGTGGTTTAGCTGTTAGGATAACGTGCATGTTCGAATCGCCATAATTCTTTATTTGTAAAGAAGCAATCCTGCTGTGCGGCCATTTTTTTGTCGTCTGTGCAACAAAATCATTAATGCTGAATTTAGTTTGTAGAGGCTTATAGCTGTAAACAAATTTAGTAGAATCGCTATACTCCAGATCCTGGTAAATCGCTGCACTGTTTCCTTTGTATAAATATTTGGTGTATGGACCTATTAAAAATACATTGGCAATCAATACCACACCGGTTACAGCAAATACAAGTTGAAAGGGAAAGCCAATTACTCCAATTGCAGTATGCAAATCAGTCCATAGAGTTTTCCATTTAGACCACGGCCTAAAAGTGAAAAAGTTTGAAAATATCTTATCCCAATGCAGCATCAAACCTGTTATAAGTGCAAAGAGGAAAAGAAAGGAAACCACTCCTGCTAAGAGATAGCCAAAAGGTGCACCAAGCCTGATCGGCACAACATTTAATTGCGCAAGAAAATGTAAACGATAAAGGAATTCACCCATATCATAAGCATCGGCATAATCGCCAGCTTTTTGTTGAGCGAAATCATAATTAAAATACATTGAATCCTCATCACCTCCTCTGCCACGGCCACCACGTTTTTTAGCTGGTCCTGAAGGTTTAGCTTTTGGTTTCTTTTTTAAGGTCGTATCGTTAGAAGCGCTCATACTTACATAAGCACCCATATCGTGTTTCTGCAGGAAAAAATCAAAATCGCGACCCTGCAATTTATTTTTTTGTGAAAGCGAATCAAGAATGTGGTCAAAATCCCTGCTTACAGTTTTACGGTTCTGCGTGTAAGATGTATTTTTTTGCCAGGCGCTGATCTCTTCCTTAAAGAAAGAAAAGGAGCCTGCAAAGAATATAACGTAGAGTAATGCACAAATGATGATACCACTGATGGTATGCGTATGGAAATATATATTGTATTTTCTGTTATCCATTTTATACGATTAAATATGCGCCCGAAAAAATAAGTGTTAATACCAGGTAAATACCGGCTACTTTCCAAACTTTCTTACCTAAAAAAGCAACGAGCAGTAGGATTGCCCATAGCGTATAACCCGTAATGAAAGAAGTTGCTACTACGTTCTCTTTTGGAAAGATTTTGCATAGTAATAAATGAAAAGTAAACATAACCAGATAGCCACCAATGGTTCCGGTAAGGATTTTTGCTAGCCTAAGCCATGGAGATTTGGTCAGGTGTTTCTTGTTCGCGGGCATAAATAATTTAAATGAAAATTTCTAATAACAAAACTGCCGCATAAAGCGCAGAAAGACTTATTAAACCTATATATCGGAAAGGTTGAAGAACAACTACTAAACTTCCCGCTGCCATAACAGCAACGATTAAAGCCACGAAGCCGCTTGCCCATCCCATGTTGCATATTATTAAAGCACCCCCAATAATGAACAGAATTGCAGCGCCTAAGCGGAACTGTTTTGGTTTAGCGATAATTGTAGTTACCCAAAAAGGAGAATTCGATTGCTTATACTGTTTGGATGTCAGGTATAAAATTTCAAAGGCAAAAAGCAATAATAAACAGGCTGTCGTTATCATAATTTAGTTTGGTTTAGGCGAACGTCTGTAAAAGCGTAACCTAAATTTTCTGCAAATATAAAAGACAGGGGCTAGTTTTACAAAGTTATTTAGAATTAATTTAAATAAAAACAAGTGGTTGTGCGGGATAATAGTGTAAATCATACACTTACACGATTTTTAAAAATTACTGCTTTTATCCTAAATCTGATATATGAGTCCAGTTACATATAGTTTAGGGCAAGAATGAAAAGCGCATAACATTGTTTTTCTATTTCAAAATTGTTTCAACTAAAATGATGAAAGTAACGAATTCGTGAGGTTGGCAAGCTTATTTCCGAACACAGTAAAAGTTAACTGCAAAATCATAAATTAGCCACCCATATAAGATGAATACTTACTTACGCTAATCAGGGTATTCGTTCTTATTACCAACAACACACACAAATGAACATTAACACGGGGCTGGAAGAATTTGCCGATAAATTAAAGGCAATAGCACAAGAGATTTATGGGGAGGCCCAGCAAGATGTACAATTATACGAAGCGATATCAGATTTAAATCTACTTTCTGGCTCGCTTGAAAAAGGAAGGCATGTTTGGATAAAGCATTTTGCCATGCTATTTACAAAGTACACGCAAAATCCGGAATTACCTGAAATTGTTAAAAGGCTGTATTTCGAAAACTTTCTTTGGTTTTGGAAAAGATTTCATATCGAAGAACGGATGGCATTGAGCAGAAATAACCGAAAACGGCTATTTCCAAAGAAAGCTGGTTATTCTAACGAACAAAATATAGCACTCATTACTACCTGTTATCTGGAATTGGTGCCGGAAGATTTTATAAAGGAACATCAGGTTGAAGTTTTAGAAAAAGAATCCTGCTCACTTGAATACTTCATACCGCTGGTTTTTGATGAGCCGCTTATTAAAATATCCGTTTCTAACGAAGGGATTCTTCTCGAAGAGCTTACTCCTATATACCTAAAACAGATAAATGCTTTAAAAAAGCAGTTAATGGATTGTATCCTTAGTGCTTTATACCGCTAAATAAATAAGCCTTAGCTGAACAGCTAAGGCTTAGGAAAGCTTGCAAATCATTAAGTTAATGATGCAACACTATAAAAACCTCCATTATCAGCAAGCACAAGTAATGGAGATGGTATTTTAATAACCTGGATTTTGAACCAGGTTTTTATTGGCGGTTATTTGCCGTTGGGGAATAGGGAAAATATTCAGATTAGCATTTCCTGTTGGCGTATGGTCCCACCAGCTTGCGGTTGTAAATTTTCCGAAACGGATTAAATCCGTTCTTCTTTTTCCTTCAAAAATAAATTCACGGCCACGCTCTGCTAACAACTCATCCATGGTTAACGATGTTGTTGTATAAGCAGCAGTGCTCCAGTCAGCATCGGAAAACGCTCTTTTCCGACAGGCATTAATCAAACTTACAGCTTCTGTGGTAGCCACATTTCCAGCCTGACGCATCAGTGCTTCTGCTTTGTAGAAATAGATATCTGTCAAACGGTATAAAACCCAGTCGTTACTCCAATAATTGGCATCGGTAGAAGGGCCAGGATTGTATTTATTAAACCTGGCGCCACTGTTTTCTTCACCGGTGTTCATGTTGGAAACAATGCTGCCCTCACTGTTACGTTGTATATTATTTACAAAAACAAGTTGCTGATTTTTGTATTCGTAGCTTCCGGTAACAGCCTTTGTCGGGTCGGTATAATAATACTGAGGACCAATTAACATCCAGGTTGTTTTGCGCTTATCATTACTTGCAAAAGCATCATAAGCACTCGGAATTACCACTACACCATCATTACCATTCGATGCACCACCATAAATATACTGCTGGCTAAAATGATAAAAATCACTGTTCCAGCCGCACCTGGTTGTTGTTAACTGATAATTATAAGCAATAACGAAAAGATTCTCCTTCGATGCCGTAGTATTGGTGTTTTTATAAGTGGTTGTTAAATCAGTATCAAGTGTAGCAACGCCACCACCCTGACCACCTGCAGCACCAGATATAATTTTATCGCAAGCACTGATACAATCTGCCCAGCGCTCGGTTCCTGTCCATACCAATGAATTAAGATAAAGTTCTGCAAGCATTGAATAAGCTGCTGCCTGGGTAATTCTTCCAACATATTGCTGGGAAAGTACCGGTAGCAATCCAACATTTTCTTTTAACTCCGATTCAATAAAACTGAATACCTGGGCTCTCGATTGTGTAGGAGGACTTAATGGTTCGCCCACGACAGTTACAACAGGAATATTCCCATAAAGATCCATTAGTTTAAGGTAATGCCAGGCACGTAATACTTTTAGTTCCGCAATGTACTGGTTACGTTGTGCTTCCGTAATGCCCATTCGGTCAAGATCGTATTCCTGCAGGTTCTTAATGGGATCGTTACAATAGCCTATTCCGGTGTACATTAAACTCCAGGGATTCCAAATGTTATCTTCACTTGTTACCCATGTATGATAATGTTGTCTGATCCAATCGCCATTATCATAACCATGTATTCCCTTAACTGGCCAGGCTAGTTGGTCGGCAGAAAGTTCATTCAGTCTGTAATAACTCCTTTGGCTCGTAGGCGCCGCCCATGCATTTGCATGCGTATAAGGACGCAAAACGGCAGACAGCACTTCATTAGGGTTATTATAAAAATTGGTAGAGGTTATTGAGCTGTATACTGTTTCATCAAGCTTTGTACAAGAACTGCTGAATAAAACCAAAACCACAAATAATATATTTTTTATGTTGATTAAATTTTTCATAACTAGTTAATTAAAAACCGATGTTTAAACCTAAAGTGAATGTTCTGGTTCGCGGATAAACACTTCTGCTTTCTATACCGCCACCTAATCCGGTATCCTCAACTTCCGGATCTAAGCCTTTATAACCGGTAATCGTAGCGACATTTCTGGCGCTGAAATACATTCTCAGGTTTCTGATAAACTTCGTAGAAAGATTAAAGTTATAGCCTAAGGTTACATTGTCAAGTTTAACGAAATCGCCCTTTTCGAGGTAATAATCTGAGTATTGATAAGTATCCTTAAGTGCTGCGTTGGTTGTAAATGCACTGGCAAGTACGTTGTTTGGTAAGTTACGCTGGTTACCGTAAGATATTTCACTCGTATTAAGTACATCATAATCGAACTTACCCCTGAAGAAAATAGTAAGATCAAGCTTTTTATACCTGAAAGTATTTGACCAGGATGCATAGTATTTCGGAATTGCATTTCCGATTACGGTTTTATCTGCATCCGTGATTTTATCAGAGGTTACCACCGATCCATCTGCTTTATAAAACAACCATTGTCCTGAAGCATTGAAACCAGCAAATCGCTTTCCATAAAACTCACCTAAATCTCCTCCGGCAACTGTACGGATGGCGTTACCAAGCGCACCATTACCGCCAATTGAACCAAATTCCATATAATCGATATTGTAAACATCATTAGAGAAACTGATCATTTTGTTGCGTTGATGGCTTCCTGTAATTGTCGAAATCCAGCTAAAATCCTTGCCTTCAATAATATTTCCGGTTAAACTTAGCTCAATACCTTTATTCTGGATAGAACCTACGTTGGTAAAAATAGTCGACTGAATATAAGCCGGAAGCTGTGTATTATAACTCGCAAGTAAATCAACAGTTTTTCGGTCATAAACATCAATTGAACCACTTAAACGATTTTTTAGCATACTAAAATCTAAACCGATATTAAGCTCCTTTTTCTTTTCCCAACGTAAATCGGGATTTGGATTTTTACTTGGGCCATAGGTTTGGCTCCAGGTTTCATTGCCGTTGGCATCAGCACTAAATACATAGTAATTACCTGTACTTAAGGTTACAATTGAATTGTAATTACCAATACCCTGATTTCCGGTTACACCATATCCACCACGAATCTTAAGACTTTGAAATAGCTTCTGATTTTCCATGAATTTCTCATTGGTAATATTCCAGCCAAGGGAAACAGCCGGGAAATTACCCCATTTATGGTTTTCACCAAATCTTGAAGAACCTTCATGGCGGAGTACAAATTGCGCCAGATAGCGGTTTTTATAGTTATAATTAATGCGGCCGAAAAAGGCAATTAAACGGTTATCCGATTTGCTACTGCCAATACTTGCCTTACCAGTTGTTAGAAATGTTCCTGCACCTAAGTTATTTTCTTCAAAAACATCGTTGGCAAAACCTGCTGTTGCTGCATTAAATGCCTCACTTACATTGTACTGGTAGCTATATCCTGCTATTGCACTTATTGTATGATCCTTAGCAATAACCGTATTGTACTCGAGCGTTGGCTCTACCGTATAATTCTTTTCCAGATAGGTAGATTTACTTGCATAACCCGTCCCGTTTATTGCTGTACTATTGAGCGTGCCTTTAACAGAACTTCTTGAATCCTGACTATAGTATACATTGTCGATGTAAGCGTTTCTTTGATAAGAGCCAAATATGGATGCCTTAAGTCCCTTAACGATTTCCAAAGTTGTCTTTCCATCAATGGCTGTAGTTTGCTGGTCTCTTAGGCTTTTTTCCTGATTTAACCTTGCCGTTTGATTCGCGATTGTTGCATCCTCATAGTAACTTCCATCAGCATTGTAGAGTGGGTCTGTTGGGTTTTGGATTAATGCACTCTCAAAGCTTGTTCCACCACCTAATAAATTCGCTTCATTAAAGTTTGTTGCCAGGTTAATCTGTGTAGTAAGTTTTTCCTGAAGACCTTTCTGGTTAAAGCTTAACCTACCCCCATAATTTTTACGCCCATTTTGAAGAGCAATACCATTTAAATCATTGTAAAAAACAGCTCCACGGTAAGATGAATTATCTCCACCACCCGATAAGGATAGGTTATGATACTGGCTCAGGTTATTTTTATCTAATAACATATCGTAAAAGTCATTAGATGAACCGTGATCATATTGTTTATCAATAATGCCCTGGGCAATCAGTTCGCGATATTCAGCAGCTGTAAGAAAATCAGGTCTGCGGCTTACAAAATCTTTCGAAAAATAGGTTGAATAATCGTAAAGAACGGGGCCCTTTTTCCCTTTTTTAGTGGTAATAATAATTACCCCACCATTAGCCCTTGTACCGTAAATAGCAGCTGCAGAGCCATCTTTTAAAACCGATATCGATTCTATATCATCTTGCTGAAGTAAATCCATATTCCCGCCAGGTATACCATCAATAACAATTAATGGACTGATATCACCATTAATAGATGTAACGCCCCTTAATTGTATAGATGGGCTTGAATTAGGATTGTTTCCACCAGAACGTGTAACCGTTAATCCGGCAACTTTTCCCTGGATCAAATCCAGAGGGTTACGGTTAGCTCCTTGATTGAAATCTTTCGCCTGAATATTGGTAACCGCCGAAGTTAAATCCTCTTTACGCTGTGTTCCATAACCTACTACTACCACATCAACAAGGTCATTTTGTTCCTCTGATAAACGAACATTTAATTCAGCAGATGTACCTACCGATTGTTCTAAAGGTTTATATCCTATCAATGAGAACTGGAGTATAGCTTTATCCTGCACGGTAAGCGCATAGCGTCCTTCACTATCCGATGATGTTCCGTTGGTAGTACCTTTCTCCCTTATGCTTACACCAACAAGTGGCTCTCCTTTACTATCGGTAATTTTTCCGCTGATTCTTTTTTGTTTGAGGATATTTATCGATCGCTCAGGTGCTGTATTATATCTGGAAACTGTTCTGGCGCTTGCGCTATTGATCGCCGGAAAAGCAATTACGAAAACAAATACTGATAGCAGTATCATTTTACAATAATGTGGCCAGGGCTTTATTGCCGACCCATTATAATATTTCATATCTTTGTTAAGTTTAGTTTAACATTACATTAATTTTCATCGATTTGTGGAATTTAAGGCTGAACTTTTGCCGATTGGTGCGTCAACACCATCGGCTTTTTTTACGCCTTTAAGAACCTACTAAAAGGTTTTAGTTGTTTCTAGTGTCTGTTTCTCATGGGCTAATTGGTTAGGTTATTAATTTATCTTATGATTTATTTTTGTGATTCTGTCTTGCAATATTTGGTTAGCCTTTATTCAGTTGGCAATTTTTTTCGCTCAAACTTTAAGCTTTATTTATAAGCAAGAGCAAAGGCAATACAGAGCTTACCTGATTTTAAAGGTAGCTTTATTAAACGAGCTAAAACAGTACAGCACTAAGAGTATCGACAAACATATTAATTGTATCGACTAAAATGTTAAATAGCTTAAAAGCTTTTATTTACTCAATTTTCAAGCATAACTATAGAAAAACTAATCGTTGATATCACCGCCTTAAATATTAGTAAACGGTTGTAAGTCTTCCATGGGGAGTTTAGCCCTGCTGTTTGCTTCAATCTTTTGGTAGCTTGTTTGACGGCTTTTCAAGCCCGGCCAGGCCAAAAAGGATTTCCGCGTCCATCAGGTTTAGATTTCAATGCCCCTTGCTTCGATGAATAATATGAAACCGAAAACCGGGTTAACAATTTCCCCGGCATCAAACACTTAGTTGCCCTTAGATGCCTTAGATGAT
>NZ_JAVTSJ010000005.1:0-492763 GCF_032678405.1 Pedobacter aquatilis | reverse complement strand
TATTAATCGCATTTATTGTTGAATTATCATTACTGGTAAAAGTATTAGATATGATATTTAATACAGTTTCATCAGAATAATTTTTGATCGCCTCAGTTGTTACCCCCAAGACCTTTGCTATTTTCTCCAGTGTAGAATCTTCAATTTCTTCGCTTTGCTCCAGTTTGCTAATGGCCTGCTGACTGATGCCCAACTCTGCTGCCAGTGCATCTTGTTTCATGCCACGCAGTTCGCGTATGCGGCTAATTTTACGGCCAAGGTGCATTCTTTTCGGTTTTTCTGAGGTTTCCATGTTTCAAATATAAATGAATTTTACGGAGCGTAAGAAACAAGCGAATAATTGTTTTAAACAACTGCTTGTGGTTCGATACGCCAGTTAGCTGATCTAATTTAAGGTTTTTATTTACAACCTGAAGCTATGGAGCGAAAAAACAAAAATTCGTGTGTTCCATCATTCAAACGCAATACCCGCTTCATTACATTCAGCATCCCATAGATAATTTATTTAAAGCTAAGCTGTGCTTAGCCCTAATGATTAATGCCAAATGCTATGAAGGTTAAAACAAAGAAATTGAAGCCTAAAAACCATCACCTGCCCGACCAGGTAATCAGACTACTGGTTAGCGAATTTTCTCCGATGTATATCTACCATTATGCAACGGTGGAAAGCAAATATTATTCGAAAAGTATTTTTTATGATCGGGGCGAGCCAGCGCAATGTACTGTTCATTTGCTGGTGATTACATCAGGTAGTGAAAGTTTGGAGCATAAGGTTCAGGATTATATTGACCGGCATATTGCTGGGATAAAAGTGATATTACAGGTTCATGGGCATGAAATTGTATCCCGAAATCTTCAGGCTTCCAATCGCTATTTTACGTCTGTTCTGACTAATGGCAAACTGGTATACGTTGAGGAAGGAGCATTTCCCTATGCACATGTTCAGCCACCCAATGCAGGCAAACATTTGGAACGTGAAGTGGCTTGCTGGGATAAAAGATACGGGAAAGCAAGGGCGTTCCTTGCAGCCAGTCAGGAAGCTATTGATAACGGGACTGAAAGCATCGGTGTATTTTTACTGCATCAGGCTACCGAGCAGGCTTTGGTGGGTTTGATATATGTATTTATGGGGTATCGTTCAGATATTCGTAATCTGGCCCGTTTGCTTCATGTTTGCACTTGTTTCTCTCCGCTTCCTTTGCTTCATTTTACTGGTTTGCCTGATCATGAATCTTTATTAATGTTGATGATCAAAGCTTTCAGCCAGGCACGTTACGACGATGATTTTAATCTGGAAGGGCATTCTGAATATCGGTTACTGGAACTGGTAGAAAGCTTTTTGAAACGTGCCGATGAGTGGTGTAAAGAAAGGTTTATGGAAAAAAAGATTGTTAATGATGCAGCCAGAATGGAGGTGAAAGATGTTAAGTGAAAAGATGTTACCAGCAGATTGCCTTGGCTTTTATGCTATTCCGCTTGATAATGGATGTGTCCTTACAGAAGCAGGGTTGAACGAACACAGTGATTTCAGGCGGCCGGCCAGGCCATATTTATATGTTACGGTATCTAAAACCGGGTTTGATGGGGGTATACTGGTGCTTAAGGTGGTGGTTGGGCGTAATACCCCTGTACAACTGGTTTATGTAATCGTGAGGGAAAGGCAGCTGCTGGTTACTTGTAATGCCGGAACGGATGAAGGCTTTTTAAGTCGCCATGTTTATTTTGCATTGCATGAGGGAATGAACCATCATCGTAAAAACAATTTTAGCAGATACAACTGGTTTGATTTCTTTGAAAGGGGGTAAAAAGAAAAGCAAATACCTGAATGTGATTTGCGACCGGGAAGGGCTCGATATTAATGTGAAGCAGCGGTATGGTGAATTCTGGAGGAAAGGGGATGAGCTGTTTAGTTTTAAAGCGGGTGAGGAGCGATCGGAAAGGCAGCTTCCGGTTGAACCTTGTATGGATAAGCCTGATCCCGCCGAGGGTGAGGTTTTGGGCTATTTTATCGCTGTACCGATTTGGGGGATTTATTGCGAACATATCCCGATTTTAGTGCCATACACTGGCCAGTTGAATAAGGCTGGTACGGATATACGCAATTATAGCAACATGCCCGGTCCTGACGACATCAATGGACCGCTCTGGACTGAAAGGCAGTGGCTACTTAATGTTATTTGTTTTGAAATGGAGGGTATTGCCTGGCTGGCTGACAAAAAAGTGTGGTGCAATAAAATATACAGTGATAGGGAAGTGGTCGCATCCAGGCAGGCTCAGATTTTTACCTTATGGCATCAGGTGTGGCCTTATCTGGTTTCTATGCCTTTTACCAAATTTTATGGTTCGATTGACAGGGGGCTGTTGCGGGGCAAACCCTGTAAACGGCATGTTAGCGCCGCGATGTTACATGATGATCGTCCTGAGATTTGTTTCAAGCTATGTGATTGCAAGGATTATTATGCGTTATTAATGCTTGTGAGGGTTGGAAAACGGGTGTTTAAGCCTTCGGAGTTTACCGGATTGTTTTTTACGGCTTCAGAAAAGCAACCTGATGAATATTATTTATGGGATTGTATTCAGGATGTTAGGGTGGCTGCTTTTTTTAAGGATTTCGGTTATGGTTTTTCGATTTTAAAGTGTCATTATGAAGGGGATTTTGCTGTGTTTTTTGAGAGGTTGAGGGAGGGGTATGAGGTTAGTTTTTCTGGTTTATTGGTTTAATAGTTCATTGGTCATTGGTAACTGAAAACTGCCAACTGAAAACTGATTATTTGCTCATCGCCGCAAGGGCTATTTCTTTTGGCTTGATCCAAAAGAAACAAAAGATCAAGGCTTGCCCCTCTTGTTGCATAAAGCTAAGGGAATACCAATTGCGGTAATTTGAGGCCAGGCCGGCACACATTCCCCCTACGGCTGCAAATTTCCTTGGGTTGTGGAATAGGTTAGCATCTGCAAGTATTCCCTTGCTTTCTGCTGCCTCGATGGGCTAGGCCGGGTAGCAGGGTGCAGGGGTGTTATGGAGGGCTGTGGCTAGTTCAATAGTTCATTAGTCATTGGTTCATTTGTAACTGAAAACTGCCAACTAAAAACTGTTCATTGGTTTCCACAAGTCGTCATTGCGAGGTACGAAGCAATCTCTAATTTTAATACTTACTGATATAGATTGCTTCAGCTCGCTCTGGCCCGGCTTCGCAATGACGAATGAGTTAGTCCTTCGACTAGGCTCAGGATGACAGGTTGAGTTGGGCGACTGCTTCATAGCGAAATGCTACTCCAATCCGTCACCCTGAACGTGTTTCAGGGTCTCTCTTTCATGAGATGCTGAAATAAATTCAGCATGACGTTTGGATTTAATAACCTCTTAATTAACATTTTTGATAATTGGTTATTGAATATTGGTCGTTAACTATTTGCTCATCGCCGCAAGGGCTAGTCCTTTTTTCTTGATAAAAAAGTACCAAAAAATCAAGGCTTGGCGATAATGTCGGATAAACTCGCCGAAGCTTTAATTGCGGCTACACAAGTGCCGATGCTTCCTGAGATAACTGACAATCGGCATGGATGCGTAGCCTTGGGCAGTGCAGACCCGACTGAAACTGCACAAGCTTCAACGGTTTCTCTCTCCATTATAGCCTAGGCCGCAAAACCCACCGACTAAAAACAGTGGTAATAGCACAACTCCATTATCAATTTTCCTGCACATCGCCTGTAACTCCCCTCCTTTTTTTAAGGAGGGGTTTGGGGTGGTTAATTTCTATCCCATGTCGCAATATTCACCGCTCGTCCCTGCTGTCATCCTGACGACAGGAAGGATCTGTTTACTACTGGCATTGCGTTCAAATATTTTGCACTGCCCCTGTATGATATCTTTACATCCCCAAGTCGTCATCCCGATTGGAGCGCAGCGCAACAGAGGGATCTTTGAAACTGCTGTAGGATGAAAAGAGTCCTTCGACTAGGCTCAGGATGACGGGTTGAGTTGGACGAATAGTTCATTGGTTCATTGGTCATTGGTTCATTGGTTCATTGGTCTCAAAAAGTCGTCATTGCGAGGTACGAAGCAATCTCCTCATTAACTTCATTGAAAATTGATTATTAACTATTTGCTCATCGCCGCAAGGGCTCTTTCTTTTGGCTTGATCCAAAAGAAACAAAAAATCAAGGCTCGCCCCTCTTGTTGCATAAAGCTAAGGGAATACCAATTGCGGTAATTTGAGGCCAGGCCGGCACACATTCCCCCTACGGCTGCAAATTTCCTTGGGTTGTGGAATAGGTTAGCATCTGCAAGCATTCCCTTGCTTTCTGCTTCCTCGATGGGCTAGGCCGGTAGCAGGGTGCAGGGGTGTTTTGGAGGCCTTCGGCTAGTTCAATAGTTCATTAGTCATTAGTTCATTGGTTTCCACAAGTTGTAAATGCGAGGTACAACGCAATCTCTAATTATGCCAATGATTGATATAGATTGCTTCAGCTCGATCTGGGCCGGCTTCGCAATGACGGTGCTAACTGAAAGTTTACTTTTTAATTTTCTTTACTAAGCTTTCTACAATGCGTGGGTAGTGCAGGTGTTCGAGTTGCTGGCCTTTGAATTTTACCATTTCGAGGTTGTCGTTTTTGTCGATGCGGTAGCGGGCCTGGTAAATGTATTCGCCTTCATCATAATGTTCATCTACATAATGTATGGTGATGCCGCCTTCGGCTTCTCCGGCTGCAAGCACTGCATTGTGTACATTGTCGCCATACATGCCCTTGCCGCCAAACTTTGGTAAAATGGCCGGGTGGATGTTAATGATGCGGCCAGGGTAGGCTGCGATGAGGTTTTTAGGGATTAACCACAGGAAGCCTGCCAGTACAATAAAATCAATGTCGAGGTTTTTGAGTAAATCGATTACTTCATCTGTTTTATAGAATTCGTGTTTATCGAATATATGGCTTGGAATTTCGAAATTATCGGCCCTTTGTAATACATAGGCATCTGCATTATTGGTTAACACTAAAGCGATTTCGATATCGGTACTTCTCTTGAAATGCTCCATGAGTTTCTGGGCGTTAGAACCTGAACCTGAAGCAAAGATGGCTATTCGTTTTTTCACTCAAAATTGGTTTTGTTCAAAAATAGTATTTTTAAGCAGCTATTTTTAAATCGTCACCGTTTTTTTAGGATATTTAATTTAAGGGTGGCTGGGCAGCTAAATTTAACTTATTTTTGTAGCCGGAACGGGGGCAGAAAAAAAATGAATAAAAAAAGTAAAAGTGTTTTGTAATTTACAAAGATTAATTCTATATTTGCAACCCGAATTAAAGGAAACGATTAAGAAAAAACAAAGGCTAAATAAAAATGGCAAATCATAAATCTTCATTAAAAAGAATTAGAGCAAACGCTACTAAACGTTTACGTAACAGATATCAGGCAAAAACTACCCGTACTTTTATTAAAAGATTACGTGCAGCTGAAGATAAAAAAACTGCTTCAGATTTATTGCCTAAAGTAATTTCTATGTTAGATCGTTTAGCAAAGAAAAACGTTATTCACAAAAATAAAGCAGCTAACAACAAATCGAAATTAACGAAATTCGTTAACGGTTTAAAATAAGCTAAATTTTTACGATATTAGTAAAAGGCATCCCAACCGCAAGTTGGGATGCCTTTTTTTTGCGTAAAAATTTATGGGAGCATACGAACAAAAAATCGGGATTAAGCTTTGGGCGGAGGAAGACCGTCCTCGGGAGAAGCTTTTATTAAATGGCCGGCGGCATTTAACGGATGCGGAGCTGATTGCCATTTTAATTGGTTCGGGCAGTAAAAATGAAACAGCCGTTGACCTGAGCAAGCGGATGCTTCGTTTTTATGATAACAGCCTCACGAAACTGGGGCGGGCAACGATTGCGGAGCTGTCGAAGTTTAAGGGGATTGGCGAGGCAAAGGCCATTGCGATTGTTGCGGCACTGGAACTGGGGCTGCGGGTTAAGGAGGATGTGCCGGAGGAGCTTGTGCGGGTTACTGCATCGAGCGATGTGCACCGGTACCTGCAGCATACTTTTGCGCACCTTAACCATGAGGAGTTCTGGGTCTTGCTGCTGAACCGCTCGAACCGGATTACAGGGAAGCACCTGATCAGTAAAGGCGGGCAGGCGGGAACGATAGCCGATCCGAAAATAATATTCAAGCTTGCGCTGGAGCATAATGCGGCAAACCTGGTGATGGCACATAACCATCCTTCGGGGAGCCTGAAGCCTAGCGACAGCGACAACAAGCTTACGAGGGCCATGGTGGCTTCGGGGCTGATGCTGGGCCTGCCGGTAGTTGATCACCTCATCTTTACCGATTATGGTTATTACAGCTATAAGGATGAGGGGCTGATCTGATGATAAAACAATTGTTACTTAACATTAAATCAATATTGCAAAGGAACAATTTTGTAATTTGGCGGTATGAAAACTGTATTTACTTTTGCTTTTAGCCTGCTGCTGAGCCTGTCGTTATTCGCCCAGAAAAACGAAAGGCCGATTAATGTGATCACTTATAATATCCGCTATAATAACCCCGGCGATGGGGTAAATGCCTGGCCTAACCGTAAGGATAATGTTAAGGCCCTGGTAAAGTTTCACGATGCCGATATCCTTTGTGTGCAGGAAGCGCTTGCGGAGCAGTTTGATGCTTTAAGTGAAAATACGAATTTCGATTTCGTGGGTGTTGGTCGCGATGATGGTAAGCGAAAAGGGGAGTTCTCGGCAATTTTCTTTGATAAAACGAGGTTCACGAAAAAGGATGGCGGCACTTTCTGGCTGTCGGAAACACCTGATGTGCCATCGAAAGGCTGGGATGCTGTTTTACCACGTATTTGCAGCTGGGTTAAGCTTTATGATAAGCTGAATAAAAAAGAGTTTATCGTTTTTAACACCCATTACGATCATGTAGGGGTTAAGGCAAGGATAGAATCGGCAAAGCTGATTAAACAAAAAATACAGAAGATAGCGCCTAAGCTTCCGGTTATTTATACTGGCGATTTAAACGTAACGCCTGAAACGGATGCGATTGCGACCATTAAATCTTTTCTTCAGGATGCTAAGGAAATTTCTGTTGAGCCGCCTTATGGTCCGGCAGGTACTTTTAATGCTTTTGATTTTAACAGTGAGCTGAAGAACCGTATTGATTACGTTTTTGTAAATAAGGGTTTTAAGGTGCAGAAGTTTGCTGTTTTAAGTGATAGTAAGGATAAACGTTATTTTTCTGATCATTTACCGGTATTCGTTCGGTTGTGGTTTTAGGTAAATGTTTGTTTGATGGTTCAATAGTTCATTAGTTCATTTGTCATTGGTTCATTAGTCTCCACAAGTCGTCATTGCGAGGTTCGAAGCAATCTCCTCATTAGTAACTGAAAACTGCCAATTGAAAACTGATTATTTGCTCACCGCCGCAAGGGTTCTTACTTTTTTCTTGATAGAAAAGTAACAAAAGATCAAGGCTTGCCCCTCTTGTTGCATAAAGCTAAGGGAATACCAATGGCGGTAATTTGAGGCCAGGCCGGCACACATTCCCCCTAGGGCTGCAAATTCCCCTTGGGTTGTGGGGAAATGAAAGGGATTTCAAGCATTCCCTTGCTTTCTGCTGCCTCGATGGGCTAGGCCGGGTAGCAGGGTGCAGGGCTTCGGCTAGTTCATTGGTCATTTGTCATTAGTTCATTGGTCTCCACAAGTCGTCATTGCGAGGTACGAAGCAATCTCTAATTATATCACTTACTGATATAGATTGCTTCAGCTCGCACTCACCCGGCTTCGCAATGACGGTGTCAACTGCCAACTGAAAATTGGTTATTGGTTATTGAACATTCCTTGATTGGTTTATTGGTTTCCACAAGTCGTCATTGCGAGGTTCGAAGCAATCTCTAATTATATCACTTACTGATATAGATTGCTTCAGCTCGCACTCGTCCGGCTTCGCAATGACGAATGAGTCAGTCCTTCGACTACGCTCAGGATGACAGGTTGAGTTGGCTCAATAGTTCATTAGTTCATTTGTCATTGGTTCATTAGTCTCCACAAGTCGTCATTGCGAGGTACGAAGCAATCTCTAATTTTAATACTTACTGATATAGATTGCTTCAGCTCGCACTCGCCTGGCTTCGCAATGACGGTGTTAACTGAAAATTGAAAACTGAAAACTGAAAACTGCCAACTGTTCAATAGTTCATTAGGAACTGCTAGCTGTAAACTGAAAACTAAAAACTGCTGATTCAACATTTACAATTTGGCTTTCTGCTTTGGCCTATAAATAATATCTTTGCGTTTTATAATTCTTTAAATGGGTTTGTTATGTTCTAAAGTCTCAAATCTCATTTCGGGAATCTCAAATCTCAATAAATGAAAATATCATATAACTGGTTAAAGCAATTTGTTCAAATCGATAAAACGCCGCAGGAACTTTCTTTAATTCTGACCAATGTTGGTTTGGAAGTGGAGAGTGTGGATAAAGTTCAGCCGGTTATCGGCGGGCTTGAGGGTTTGGTTATTGGCGAAGTTTTAACTTGTGTACAACATCCTAATGCCGATCGTTTACGTATAACCACAGTTAACGTTGGTGGGGCAGAAAACCTGCAGATTGTTTGTGGTGCGCCGAATGTTGCTGCCGGGCAGAAAGTTGTGGTGGCTACCATTGGTACTACCGTATACCCGCTGGAAGGGGAACCTTTTAAAATTAAGGAGTCGAAAATCAGAGGGGAGCTGTCGCAGGGGATGATTTGTGCTGAAGATGAAATAGGGTTAGGGAAGTCGCATGATGGTATTATGGTTTTACCTGCTGATACTGCTACGGGCATTCTTGCGAAAACTTATTTTAAGCTTGATGATGATTATGTTTTCGAAATTGGCTTAACGCCAAACCGTGCTGATGCGGCATCGCATTTAGGTGTTGCCCGCGATCTGGCAGCTTATTTCAGAAGTGAATATGAAATGCCTGATCTGGCAGCATTTAAAGTAGATAACGAAAAGCTGGTTATTCCGGTAACGGTTGAAGATTTAGCCGCTTGTCCGCGTTATAGCAGCGTAACCATTTCTGGTGTTACGGTAGGGGAGTCGCCAGACTGGTTAAAAGATAAATTAAAAGTGATTGGCCTGCGTCCCATCAATAACGTGGTTGATATTACCAACTATGTATTGCATGGTTTAGGTCAGCCTTTGCATGCCTTTGATGCTGATAAAATTGCAGGGGGTAAAGTAATTGTTAAAAAGGTGGCGGAAGGTACGCCATTTGTAACCCTTGATGATGTTGAGCGTAAATTAAGCGCTGATGATTTAATGATCTGCAATGCGGAGGCACCGATGTGTATTGCCGGGGTTTTCGGTGGTAAAACATCGGGTGTGGATACGGAAACCAAAAATATATTTTTAGAAAGCGCTTATTTCAATGCGGTTTCAGTGCGTAAAACGGCCAAGCGCCATGGTTTAAAAACCGATGCTTCATTCCGTTTTGAGCGTGGCACTGATCCGGAGATTACCGTAACGGCGCTGAAGTATGCGGCGCTTTTAATTAAGGAGCTTGCTGGAGGTGAAATCTCTTCGTCGGTTTCGGATATTTATCCGGAGCATATCAAGCCTTTTGAATTTGAAGTTAGCTATACCAATATTAATAAACTGATCGGTGCAGCTATTCCTGCAGCTGAGATTAAGCACATTATTACGGCTTTAGGCATCTCCGCTACAAGCACATCGAATGATACACTGGCTTTAAGGGTACCTTCTTTTAAAGTTGATGTTACGCGTGAATGTGATATTACCGAGGAAGTTTTAAGGATTTATGGTTATAACAACATCGCCATTCCTTCAAAAATCAATGCCTCTTTATCTTATACTTCAAAACCGGATAAGGAAAATACGCAGAATGTTATTGCAGATATGCTTACGGCGAATGGTTTTGCCGAGATCTGGTGTAACTCCTTAACGAAATCTGCTTATTCAAAAAATTTAGAAGAGGCTGTATTTATTTTAAATCCGCTAAGCAGTGATTTAAATGTAATGCGCCAGGCCCTGCTGATGCCAGCCCTGGAAAGTGTTGCTTATAACCAGAACCGCAAGAATGCCGATGTTAAGTTTTACGAGTTCGGAAAAACCTATCATTTAATTAACGGGCAATATGTTGAGCGCCCAAGGTTGTTACTGGTAGTTTCGGGTGCCAAGCAAAGCGAACAATGGAACCAGCAGGCTAAACCGGCTACTTTCTATAATCTAAAAGCTGCGGTTGATGCGGTAATTTCACGTCTGGGCATTTCTACTTACCAGTCGGATGTTTTACAGGATGAGAACTATGCTTATGGTATACGCTATTTCAGGGGGGATAAAAACCTGGTAAGTTTTGGTGCTGCCACCAAGGACGACCGCAAAAAAGCCGATGTGAATGCAGAGGTATTTTATGCTGATTTCGACTGGGCAGCGCTGCTGGATATCGTAAGGAAAAATAAAATCGTTAACAAGGAAGTTTCAAAATACCCGCAGGTAAGAAGAGACCTTTCTATGCTGGTTGATAAGGCGGTTACTTTTGATACCTTAAAGGGAATTGCATTTAAAACCGACAAGAAATTAATTAAAGAGGTTGGTGTTTTTGATGTTTACGAAGGGGATAAGCTGCCGGAAGGTAAAAAATCGTATGCGTTAAACTTTATCCTGCAGGATGAAGAGCAAACCTTAACGGATAAGCAGATCGAAAATACGATGCAGAAGTTAATTGCGAACTTAACCGGACAAGCTGGTGCAGAAATTAGGAAATAAAATATAAATTCGTATTTTTAAAAATAATTCATGGCTTCTGTTGCAGATCAATTAGATAAGGTACTACAAAAAACAACGCGGGTAATCGAGTTGTGTAATGCTTTGCAGGAAGAAAATGATTTGTTAAAGCTTGAAAATCAATCGTTAAAAGTAGCGCTTGATACATTTAAGGGTAAGCATACCGAACTTGAAGAAAAACTGAGGGTTACCAAGCTTGCCAAAAGTATTGAGGGAACGAGCGAGAAGTCGCTTGATATTAAGCAAAAAATTAACGATTTTGTGCGGGAGATTGATAAAAGTATCGCATTGCTGAAGAAATAAAGTGATGGGAAAAAATCAGAAACTAAGCTAACAATGGGAGAAATCTCGATTAAAATAACGATTTCCGACCGTATTTACCCTTTAAAGGTTAATATGGAAGAGGAAGAGATTGTGAGACGGGCAGCAAAATTGATCAATGAGCGCATAAAGGATTATCAGGATAATTATGCGGTCAGAGATAAGCAGGATCTACTTTCTATGGCAGTATTGCATTATGCAACTGCGGTATTAAGAACGGAGAACAAAGTACAAAGCCAGGATACTGCTGTTGCTGATAAAGTTGAAGAATTGGATGTTTTATTAAACGATTTCTTTTCAAAATAAAGGTACGTTCTTTTTATTAATTGTCATCCTGAGCACAGTGAAGGATTTATGGGAGCAACGCTTTGTTGTAAAAGCCTGTTCCGGTAATGGTTAATTGTAGCGCAGCATGACAAAATGTATAGCATAAAAACATAGCCGCGGCTAGTTTTTTGAGTTTCAATTTTATAAAACTTAACACTTCAATATGTATGGGGTTAAGAGGGCGTATTTCATCTGCTATGGCACCTGAAAATGGCTTAAATCCCAATTATGCTTAGTTGAGGTTTAAAAATATGAGACTTTAAAAAATTAGCTGCGGTTTTTTTTTACTTAAAAAACAAAATGGATATAACGGAAATTGTAGGATACATATTTGCCCTGATTGCAGGCTTAGGTATCGGTGTAGCAATAGGCAGGTTCCTATTGCGCAACTTGCTTAAACAGCAGGAGGTTGCTGCCCAGAACAAGGTGAAAAAGATTTTAAAAGACGCAGAAAATAATGCTGAGATTTTAAAAAAGAATAAGCTTTTAGAAGCAAAAGAGAAATTTTTGCAGTTGAAAGCAGAGCATGAACAAGAAGTTAATGCTAAAAATAATACCATTAACCAGCGTGAAAATACGATTAAGCAGAAAGAGCAATCGGTAAACCAGCGCCTGGAGAATGCCAACAAAAAAGAGCAGGAGCTGGATAAGCAGAAGGGAAATCTTGAAAAGCAGACGGAATTAGCTGTAAAAAAACAGGAGGAAGTTGAGGTTTTAAAGAACCAGCACTTGAAACAACTGGAAACCATTGCTGGCATTTCGGCTGAGGAGGCTAAAGAGCAGCTGGTAGAAAACCTGAAGCAGGAAGCGCGTACACAAGCCATGATGCAGGTGAAGGACATTGTTGATGAAGCTAAACTTACGGCAAGCAAGGAAGCTAAAAAAGTAGTGATCCAAACCATTCAGCGCACGGCTACGGAAGCGGCGATTGAGAACTCGGTATCTATTTTCCATATTGAAAGTGATGAAATTAAAGGACGTGTTATTGGTCGTGAGGGTAGAAATATCCGTGCCTTGGAGGCTGCAACAGGTATTGAGATTATTGTTGATGATACCCCTGAAGCCATTATTTTATCGGGTTTCGATCCGGTAAGAAGGGAAATTGCCCGTTTGGCTTTACATCGTTTAGTAACAGACGGCCGAATCCACCCGGCACGTATTGAAGAGATTGTTGCTAAAACCAAGAAACAGATTGAAGATGAAATTATAGAAATCGGTGAGCGTACAGTGATCGATTTGGGTATCCACGGTTTGCATCCGGAGCTGATCCGTATGGTTGGCCGTATGCGCTACCGCTCGTCGTATGGTCAGAACCTTTTACACCACTCGCGTGAGGTAGCCAACTTCTGTGCAACCATGGCTGCTGAGCTTGGTTTAAATGCAAAGATGGCTAAACGTGCAGGTTTACTTCACGATATTGGTAAGGTGCCTGATGATAACCCTGAATTGCCACACGCTATTTTAGGTATGCAGCTTGCAGAGAAATATAAGGAGCATCCTGAAATCTGTAATGCCATTGGTGCCCACCACGATGAAATTGAGATGACTTCGATGATCTCGCCAATTGTTCAGGCTTGTGATGCGATTTCAGGTGCCCGTCCGGGAGCCCGCAGAGAGGTTGTTGAAAGTTATATTAAACGTTTAAAGGATTTAGAGGAGCTTGCGCTTTCTTATCCGGGTGTTGAGAAGACTTTCGCTATCCAGGCTGGTAGGGAATTGCGTGTTATTGTAGAGAGTGAGCGTATTACAGATGCACAGGCTGAATTGCTGGCAGCTGATATTTCAACGCGTATTCAAACGGAAATGACGTATCCGGGCCAGATTAAGGTTACTGTTATCAGGGAAACCAGATCTGTGGCTTTTGCGAAATAGGAAGTGATTTGACTGATTTTTAAGTCAGCATAAATTAAGCGATGGAATGCTCCATCGCTTTTTTTGTTTTTAGTTCAATGGTCAGTTGTTCACTAGTTCATTAGTCATTGGTTCATTAGTCATTGGTCTCAACAAGTCGTCATTGCGAGGTACGAAGCAATCTTTAATTATTACCACTGATTGATATAGATTGCTTCAGCTCGCTCTGACGAATGCGTCAATCCTTCGACTACGCTCAGGATGACAGGTTGAGTAGGATGATTGCTTCAGAGCGAAACGCCGTTCCAGTCCGTCACCCTGAACTTGTTTCAGGGTCTCTCTTTCAAGAGATGCTGAACTAAATTCAGCATGACGTTTGGACTTAATAACCTATCAGTTAACATTATTGGTTATTGAACATTGGTCAATCGGTTAATTGTTTAACTGCCAACTGAAAACTGCCAACTGATTATTTGCTCACCGCCGCAAGGGCTCTTTCTTTTGGCTTTATCCAAAAGAAACAAAAGATCAAGGCTTGCCCCTCTTGTTGCATAAAGCTAAGGGAATACCAATGGCGGTAATTTGAGGCCTGGCTTACACACCTAGCCCCTTCGGCTGCAAATTCCCTTGGCTGTGGGGAAATGAAAGGGAATTCAAGTATTCCCTTGCTTTCTGCTTCCTCGATGGGCTAGGTCGGTAGCAGGGTGCAGGGGGGGTGGGGAGGCCTTCGGCTGGTTCAATGGTTCATTGGTTCATTTGTCATTGGTCTCAACAAGTCGTTATTGCGAGGTACGAAGCAATCTCTAATTATACCACTGATTGATATAGATTGCTTCAGCTCGCTCTGACGGATGCGTCAATCCTTCGACTACGCTCAGGATGACAGGTTGAGTAGGAAGACACCTTCATTGCGAAATGACACTCCAGTCCGTCACCCTGAACTTGTTTCAGGGTCTCTATTTCAAGAGATGCTGAACTAAATTCAGCATGACGTTTGGACTTAATAACTTATCAGTTAACATTATTGGTTATTGGAAATTGTTCAATCGGTTAATTGTTTAACTGCCAACTGAAAACTGCCAACTGATTATTTTGCTCACCGCCGCAAGGGCTCTTACCTTTTTCTTGATAAAAAGGTAACCAAAAATCAAGGCTTGGATCTGCAGTCGGATAAATTCGTTAAAGCTTTTTTTGCGGCAACACAAGTATTCCGACGAAAAGTCGGAACAGGACGCGTTGCCTTGGTTCATGGTGGTTTGAAGGGTTAATCCGGGAAGCTTTAACGTTTTCTCCTTCCTGCATCTCCTAGGCCGGGTAGCGAGGTGCAGGGGTGTTGGGGAGGCCTTCGGCTGGTTCATTTGTCATTAGTTCATTGGTAACTGAAAACTGCCAACTGCTAAGGAGATGCGCATCATCGAATATTTTTTTTAATTTTACATCATGAGCAAAAACACTATCCAAATTGAGCCTAAGCGGCCTGTTGATGTACTTTTCGATAAGTATGCCGAAAGCCATCAGAATCCAACCAATAAGCTGGTGCACTGGATTTGTGTTCCTTTAATTGTGTTCAGTTTGCTGGGGCTGATCTGGCAAATTCCCTTTCCGCATTTAAGTTTCTTAGGAAGCTACAACGGTTATTTTAACTGGGCATCTTTTCTGCTGGCTTTTAGCTTGTATTATTACTTCACCTTATCGCCAGTTTTATTTTTCCTGATGATCTGGATTGTAGGTTTAATGAGTTATGCCATTGTAAAGATAGAGCAGGCGGTAGGTTTAGGTAGCGGAACAGCTTATGGTATTTATGCTATCATATTCGTTGCTGCATGGATCGGTCAGTTCATCGGGCATAAAATTGAGGGTAAAAAACCTTCGTTTTTAGATGATGTTAAGTTTCTGTTAATCGGGCCGATATGGTTATTGCACTTCATTTGCCAGAAGGTTGGTATTAAGTACTAAACCTCCGGCTGGTAACATTAAATTAACCTTTAGCTAAACAAAGCTTAATTAACATCTAACATGTAGCTAACATTGTGGTAATAGATTTGCCTAAAATTAAATACTGGCAAATTGAACTCACTCCCAACATTTAAAAGCGCAGCATTAACCATGCTGGTTTTCTTTTTAAGCATTGCTGCTTATGCACAAACAGGTAAAATTTCAGGTACGGTTAGCGATAAAAAAACCGGTGAAACTTTAATCGGTGTTACTGTAAAAATTAAAGGCACTACCAAGGGTGTTTCTACTGATGTAGATGGAAGATATACACTTCAGGCCATGGCCGATGGTAAGTATACCCTTGAATTTTCTTATGTAGGTTATAAAACCAAAGAAGTTTCGGATGTAGAGGTAAAAGGACCTGCCATCACTTCGTTAAATGTTGTTTTAGACGAAGCTGCTGGTCAGAACCTTGGTGAAGTAGTGGTTAAAGCGAGCTTTAAACAGGAATCGGTAAACTCGTTATACGCTAAACAGAAAAACAGTTCTGTTATTTCTGATGGTGTTTCGAGCGACCAGATTAAAAAATCGCCTGATAAAAATACTTCCGACGTTTTAAAACGTGTAAGTGGTGCTACTGTTCAGGATAATAAATTTGTGGTTATCCGTGGTCTTAGCGACAGGTATAATAATGCAACGCTTGATGGTTCTTCATTACCGAGTACAGAGCCAAACCGTAAGGCATTTTCATTTGATATTGTTCCTTCAAACCTGGTTGATAACCTGATTATCAGTAAAACAGCTACGCCTGATTTACCGGCAGATTTTACAGGTGGTGCCATCCAGATTGCGACAAAAGATATTCCGGATAACAATTTTATCAGCTTTGGTGTTGGTGCAGGTTATAATACTGAATCGACATTTAAAAATTTTAAAAGCGGTGCCAGAAATGCTACAGATTACCTGGGATTTGATAACGGCGATAAAGCTTTGCCTTCAAACTTCCCTTCACGCAGCAGAATCAGTAGTGGATTAACTTCAGCACAACAAATTTCGGCAATGAGATCGCTTTCACAGGATTGGAAAATATATAATAATACAGCATTACCAACCCAGAACTACCAGTTCACCTTGGGTAGGGTAAAGGATTTTAAAGAGAGTACCAATAAATTCGGTGCCTTGTTCTCTTTAACTTATCGCAATGCGCAAACGATTAACAATGATGTGATCCGTGATTATGTAAATTACGATTATCACGATAATATTTACAGGTTCTCTACCAGCTTAGGTGCGATTGCCAATTTTGCCTATACTTATGGCAAAAGTAAAATTACCTTCAAAAATATCTACAACAGGGCATATGACGACTCATTCCTGAGCAGGGAAGGTTTTAACAGCGACAGGGGACGGGATATTAAATTCTTTGCTTTCGATTTAATGCAAAAATCTTTATTTAAATCGACTGTAGAGGGTAGTCATGGTTTAGGCGAGAATAATTCAAAAATAACATGGAATGTAAGCTATGCCAATATTCTGAATGACCAGCCAGACCAGAAGAAAATCTCATACCAAAGAAATCCTTCGGATGCCGGTACAGCGAACTATGTTTATATTGCCAGTACCGGTACGTTAAGTAAAGAGAATTCGAGGTTGTTTTCTAAATTAAATGAAGATAACTATAGTGGTGGTGTAAATTATACTTTGCCGTTAAAAATGTTCAGTCAGCTGGCGACTTTTAAAACTGGTTTAAGTTCTATTTACCGCGACCGTACTTTTGATGCCAGATTTGTTGGATTCAGAGCCAATACTGGTGCTGAAAATGCAGATGCAATCAGTAAACGTCCGTTAAGTACTTTATATGGTGCTGATGCGATCAATAATGGTGCATATTCGTTAGATGATATTTCGGCAGATGCTGACAGTTACAATGCGCATTCATTGACCAATGCTGGTTATGTGATGCTTGATAATAAATTTGGTGAAAAATCGAGATTGGTTTGGGGTGTAAGGGTTGAGCAGTTTAACGTGGTTTTAGATGCTAAAGTTCCTTCTCCGCAAACATCGGTAAATGATAATTATGTTGACGTTTTACCATCAGCAAATTATACGTACAGCTTAACACCAAAAATAAACTTAAGGGCTTCTTACTACCGTACACTGGCAAGACCGGAATTCAGGGAGCTTGCATCGGCAGCAATTTATGATTATGAATTACTTGCGCTGCAACAAGGTAACCCTAGTTTGAAGGAAGCAAAAATTGATAATGCTGATATCCGTTTTGAATTATATCCACAGGCTGGCCAGATTATCTCGGTATCGGCTTTCTATAAGAAGTTCCACAATGCGATTGAGTCTTATAACCAGGATGCAGGTTCGACGAGGATCATTACTTATATCAACTCTGATAATGTAGATGTTTATGGTTTGGAATTCGAATTCCGTAAGAGCTTAGATTTTATTGCAAAAACAGATTTCTTAAAACAGACAACCTTCTATACCAACCTATCTTTAATTAAATCAAAAGTTGAAACGGCAAATACCGGTATCAACTTAAAACAAACGAGCAGGCCAATGGTAGGTCAGGCACCATACATTATTAATGCTGGTTTGCAACATAATTTCTTAGGCGATAAGTTGAGCTTCAATGCTTTGTACAATCGCGTAGGCAGAAGACTGGTTGTAGCAGGTGGTGTGTTATTCCCTGAAATCTGGGAAGTGCCAAGAGATGTGATCGACTTGCAACTTGCTTTAAAAGTACTTAAAAATAAAGGTGAGCTGAAGTTTAACGCTGGCGATATATTGAACAGCCGCTTTACGCAATATTATGATAATGATTTAAACAAGAAATATGACCGTTCTTCGGATGAAACCATTAGCAGTTACAAACCAGGAAGCAATTTCTCTTTATCATTTTCATACACATTTTAAGGTAAACTTGATGTTATCAGATTCAGGTAATGTTAATAATATCTTAAAGTACGCTTAACTTTTGAATTACATCCTAATAATATTTTTGAAAAAAAGTAAAAACTAAAAAAACAATGAAAAAACAATTATTACTATGCGCATTAAGTGTGATGGTTTTCTTAGCAAGTTGTTCTAAGAGTACTGACGATGGAGATATTAATCCCCCTGCAGATGCTAATACAGTAGAAATTTCTGGTGATGTAACAACCAGCTCAACCTGGTCGGCCAGCAAAATCTATGTTTTAAAAGGTAATGTGTTTGTAACAAATAATGCTACTTTAACAATTGAGCCAGGAACAATTATTAAAGGAGATAAAGCTACTAAAGGTGCTTTGATTATTACACGTGGTGCAAAAATCAACGCTACAGGTACAGTTGATAAACCAATTGTATTTACTTCAAGTGTTGCTGCAGGCGCACGTAAAGAAGGCGATTGGGGTGGTGTTATCTTATTAGGTAAGGCACAAAATAACGTAGGTACTTCGGTAGCAATTGAAGGTATCTCTGATGCAACTGATAAAGGAAAGCACGGAGGTACGGATAATGCTGATAACTCAGGTACTATGAAATATGTACGTATTGAGTATGCAGGTATCGCTTTAAGTCCTGATAACGAGATCAACGGTTTAACTTTTGGTTCAGTTGGTTCAGGTACTACAATCGATTATATTGAGGTTTACCGTTCAGGTGATGATGCTTTCGAATGGTTTGGTGGTTCAGTTAATTGTACACACTTATTAGCTATTGACAGTTGGGATGATGATTTCGATACTGATAACGGTTTCTCAGGTAAAGTTCAGTTTGGTTTAGCGCAACGTTTAGCTGTAACTGCTGACGTATCAGGTTCAAATGGTTTTGAATCAGATAATAATGCTGCTGGGGATAACTCTACACCACAAACTTCATCGGTATTTTCAAACATGACAATTTTAGGTCCTGTTGGCTCAGGTGGTAGCAGTATTAATGCTAACTTCCAACACGGCGCTCAAATCCGTCGTAACTCAGCAATCAGCATTTTCAATTCAGTATTTGTTGGTTATACAGAAGGTATCTTTTATGATGATGCACTACCTTCAGGTGGTACTTTAAATTCATCAGGTAACTTAGTAGCTGGCCGTTCAGTATTCGCTAATAACCTGGTATATAACTCAAACAGTAAAAGTAATCAGATTAAAGCTTCAAACACAACAGCTTTAGGTATAGTTACCCCATTATTAACTGCAGTAAATACTTTTGATCCTGCTGCGTTAGCTGCAAGCATATTTACAGATCCATATAAATATTCTGCTGATTTAGTAGCTAGTACAAGAGTTGGGACACCAAACTTTACTGTAGTTGCCAATTCAGCTGCTGCATCTGGTGCTTCATTCGCAAATGCTAAATTAACTTCAGGATTTACAAGTGTACCTTATAAAGGTGCTTTCGGTGCTGATAACTGGGCTGCAGGTTGGGCTAGTTTCGATCCTCAATCATTACCATATACTACTCCAGGAGCAGTAAAATAATAACAACGAAATTCTTAATCATAAAAAAAGCCGGACATTGTGCCGGCTTTTTTATGTTATTTATTGTTCTGAAACTTCTTTTTTTACAGCAGTTTTTGCTTTGGGTGCAGCTGCTTTTGGTGTTGCTGGTTTTGTTACCTTCACTTTTGGCGCTTGTACTGAAACTTCTTCTTCTTTAATAAATGGTGCGATTGAATCGTCGGCTTTAACCAGGCTTATTCTTTTTGCAAGTTGTTTGGCAAACTTTTCTATCACCTTATCTGCTTTCTTTGCTTTGCCAAACTGGCTTACTGTTTCGTTAATTGCTGCGGCTAACTTTGATTCTAATTCTTTACGTAATTTTTTATTTGCCGGATGGTTCTCCGACTTCGACTTATTCTTTTTCATTTAACTTATCAGGATTTCCTCAAAGATAAAATATCGGCATGTTAAATTAATATTATGATTATGTTAACTGATTCGTAATCAATTAACAAAGCGATAATTTTCAGCTATATTTATGTAAAGGGTTAACCTAACACAGTGATTATGAATGTAAATTATATTATCATAGCCGCGGTTATTCTTATTCTTGTGGTGCTTCTGGTTTTATTTCTGCGGAGAAATAAGAAGGATGAAAAAGAATTGGAGCAAGATATTATTCAGGAAGAGCTGGAACCTGAAAAGCATAAGGAAGATAAAATGTAGCGATCTTAAATCTCCGAACCTTTGGCTACACTTCCACCCATATCCAGGGCACTCTGAAATTCATCCAGGTATTGGAGTAGATGCCGTTCGGCTGTAGCAAAAGAGGTAAAGGAAGCAGATGGTTCATAGGCCTCATTGCTGTTATAATTTTTGTAATAATGGCTGGTTTGAAATACAAAAACATCGCTTTTATTAATGGGCGACATAATTCTTGCCTTGATCGGGTTTGAATGTATTTCGGTGAAATATTCCTTTAAAACGTTATAAATTACTGGTTGCATAGGAATTAGTTTTTTGAGTTGAAGATAAAAATAACCGAAAAACCCACAGGTGCAGCCGTGTTGTTAATTTAATAACTTTAAATTAACATTAATTTAATCTTTGTTTAACGTTTGTAGTTATTTCCCAGGCTCGTAGTTGTACACCACTTTATATTCAACATTTTTAAGCTGTACAGAAACCTGTCCGATTTTTAAGTCCTGCATTTGTGGCGTAGGCTCGCAAAAGAAGTATTTCCTGCCTTTATAAACCACATAATCGCCTTTCAAAGGTTGATCAAACTGTACGGCCATGGTTAAGTGTGTAGGGTAGAGGAGTGCAACCATTGGCAAATTATAAATTTCCTTCACGAGGTAAAAGAACAGTGCAGCCCTGTCGTCGCAATCACTATATTTATTCAGCAGGGTTTGTTCCGGTGAAAGGCGTTTTTCCTTTCCAAAGTTATCCTGGTCATTTTCGTATAAGAATGCATAACGGGTAAAGCGCATCAGATAATCTACACCTTTTTTCTGATCCATTTTCTGCATGTTGTTTTTAAGCATCGGGATTAAGGAGCTATATGTTTCCCTGCTTAAGGGGATATTAAAATACGATTCGAAATCTACACCGGGGTAGTTTGCAAAAATGGCCTCCACATCACTGCTTACTTTTAGTTTAAAGTGATAAGTTTTTTGTTTATAACTGAAATCTACATCCTTTTCGATATAGCTGTCGGGTTTAAAATCGGGTAATCGCGTAACCTTGTAAGAGAATGAATTTGTGCCTTCGGGAATGGCAATATTAACGGGCTTGTAAGTATTTGCCTGCTGGAAAAGTTTCCCGTAATCATGGTAGTTAAGGCACATGTATTTGTTGTCGTCGATCATGAAGAAGGGGATGTCGCTGATGTCTTCATCGTTCTTTACGTAAAAAATAATCTGGCCATTACCTACGGCTACTCTTGCATCGTAACCACATTTATTTAACAGAAACCATTTATATAGTGTATAGCGGCTATAGTTTTCTGCTTTGGGGCTTATCTGTTCGGCGGTTTTACGGATCAGCTGGTAGTAAATCCAGTCGTTAAGTTTATATTTTTCTTTGTAATTGATTAATGAGGAAATAAGGCTGGTGTAATTTCCATTGTTTATCCGGTTGTAAAATTCCCTCACTGATTTTGAAGTTGCACTGACTTCTGTGTTGACAATTATAGAAGAATCGGCGGTAAAATTAAAAGTGCCGTTATAAAATTCAAAAGAATGGTTCTGTGCTCTCGTTTGAAAAAACGAAAACATTAAGCACAGGCATGCTGCAAACGCTAAATATTTATGAAGCCTTCTTTTCAATTTTATGAATTTTGTTAATATTAAATTTACCTATAATTAATAATAAATCAACAATTTATTTATGTTAAGAAAAGCCATTGTATTAATATATTCTTAATCTGTTGATTAACAGTTTGTAGGGTTTTTGCTGATGAAAACCGTGCTGCTGTATTTAACGTATATTATGGTGAACGTATGAGTAAATGGATTTGCAGGATTTTATTGCCTGCATTTCCTGTTTTTGGGGAATGCTTATTGCCTTGATTTTATAACGTTTTGTTAATATTAAGGTAATGCGATAAGCTCATCTTTGTGGCGTAAATATTTGGTTAGTATTTATAAAAGTTTAGGTTAGTTGATAAGAAAAAACCCGGGTGGATACCCGGGTTTTTCTATTTAAGCTTAAAAATTCTTTCCTAACTTTTCAATCATCTCAGGTGGGATGTTGTGTGTATCGACTACCAGGAATCCATCGAGGCAGTCAGAAAATTTAGGATCGATATTAAATGATATGATTTTTGCATTCAGGTTCATGTATTGCCTTAACAGTACCGGAACTTTGATGTGTGAGTTTTCGATATCGCCAATAATGCTGTCTAAATCTTTGAATGAGTCGCTGCTGTCTACCAATGTATCTGTCGCTATTGGTAGCAAATCTGCTTTAAACTTATTTCTTGGTTTTACATATTTAGCCATTTCATAATCGAAGTGGTTTTTAGTAATGTAATCTACAATAAGTGCCTTGCTGAATTTAGAGAAGCTATTGCTGATACTTACCGGGCCAAACATGTAGCGGTATTGCGGATTATCGATCAGGTATTTTAATATTCCTTTCCAAAGCAGGAATAAAGGAAGTGGTTTGCCCTGGTATTCTTTCCTGATCCATGAACGACCCAGTTCTATTCCTTGTCTTAACATCGGGTAAAACTGGTCTTTCATTTTGAAAAGTTCCGACAGGTAGAATCCTCGGCGTCCCATGCTCTCGAGGATCTCATCACCTTTACCAATTCTATAAGCGCCCACGATGTTTTCTAAATCCTTATCCCAGATGAACAGGTGGTTATAGTAGATGTCGTAATTATCTAAATCAATCTTTTTATTGGTCCCTTCTCCAACTTCGCGGAAAGTAATTTCACGCAGGCGGCCGATTTCCCTCAGGATATTAGGGATTTTTAAAGTTGGTACAATATAAACCTCATAGTTTTTTTCTGTCCATACCTTAAAGTCTTCGAGGGTTTCTACTTCGCCTTTAATCAATACCCTTGAAGTTTCTTCAATAACTTCTGCAGGTTTCTTTTTAATTTTGAACAGGTTTAGCGGATTGAAAAGTTTCTTTTCTGTATCAAGCCCAACACCGAGCGCATAGGTACGGGCACGGAGAAAGTCCATCAGCTTATTCGTGCTGTTCATGTGCGAGATTTCATCCAGTCCGATGGCTTTACCAATTCTTACGCGTATGGTACGGCCATGTTTGTTTAAGAATTCAGACGGGAGTTTCGCGGTGCGTAATGTTGGGTGTATAAAGCTTAAGATATTAAAGAATACCCCGTTGTTGCCATGAAAATAAATAGGCACAACAGGTACTTTTGCTTTGGCGATCAGTTTGCCTACTACGGGGTGCCACATCCTGTCGGTTACCTGCTGGGCATCCAGTTTAAATGTAGAAACTTCACCTGCAGGGAAAATTCCGATAGGTGTACCATTCCTTAATAGATCGAAAGTTGTTTTTAAGCCACTAATGCTTGATGAGTGCTGTACATTTTCGAAAGGGTTTACGGCAACGAAAAACTCATCGAGGTTTGGTATTTTTTTCAGGATGAAATTAACCATCACCTTTGCATCCGGGCGAACGGTACATAAGAGTTTAACCAGGGCTAAACCCTCTACACCACCATAAGGGTGGTTGGCAATGGCGATAAATGGTCCTGTTTTAGGGATGCTGTTTAATTCATCTTCATCAAAATCGATAGAAACCCCAATGGTTTCCAGTATTTTATCAACAAATTCTAAACCTTTAAAATGCTGGTTCTGAGAGAAAACATCATTGATGTCGTTGAGCTTCATGATTTCCATCATTAAGCCAGCCAATCCCGGAACACCTAACTTATCTATCTTCGTCGCCTTAGCAAATTCTGAGGTTGTAATAATCTTCATAAAAAATAATTAGCTTGTTGATATGCCAAACAGCAAGTGTTTTGCAATCCCAAAAATAAGATTTATATTTATAATACGCACGTCATATCGTACAATGGGTACTTGGCTAAACAGAAATTTCGGCTTTAATAAGGGCGAATTCAACGGAATAATCCTCCTGATTGTATTAATCGGGCTTTTAAAATCATTTCCTTTAATTTATAATTTTTATAAGCCTTTAGCAAAAGATGCGCCCGATTTACGCTTATCAATTCAAAAGATAACAATAAGGGATGAGGAAAGTTATGCTACGCTGCGTGATAAAATTGAACATTCTGAAGTTAAGCCTGCTTCCAGGTTATTCAGGTTCGACCCGAATACCATTGATGCAGGAGGCTGGCAAGCGCTGGGTTTATCGCCAAAGCAGGCACAATCCATTATAAATTACAGAAACAAGGGAGGTAAATTTTATAAGGCTGAAGATTTGCAGCGGATGTATACGATATCTGCTGACATGTATAATAAGTTATTGCCCTATGTTTCGATCGTTAAACAATTTCCGGAGCGGAAGGATTTTCAGTACGAACGTAAGGCGTATGTAAAACAGGCGCCGGTTATCGTGGAGATCAATGGCGCAGATTCTGCCCAGCTTGATGCGATAAAAGGAATAGGACCGGCTTTTGCCATCAGGATTTTAAAATACCGGGAACGTTTGGGCGGTTTTTACAGAAAAGAGCAACTTATGGAAGTGTATGGTTTGGATTCGGCAAAGTATAATGAGATTAAAGAGCAGGTAAGTATAAATCCAACGGCAATAAGAACCATAAATATTAATACTGCCGATTTTAATGCTTTGAAACTTTCGCCTTATTTATCCTTTAAGCAGATTAATGCCATCATTCAATACCGTAAGCAACATGGTAATTATAGAAATGAAGATGATTTGAAAAAAGTTGCTATTTTACCTCCTCAGCTTATTGATAAGCTATTGCCTTATCTGTCTTTTTAATTGCATGCTATGTTGGTTTTGCTGGTGTGTTAAATAATCTGATTTTTTTTCGACAGATATTTTCGTGCTTTAATAGTGATTAAAAATAACCTGTCGGATTATTGAACCAAATACCATTTTGTTCTGCTTTTGCGCAAATATTTAATTGTAAATAACTCAAAAATAATTGTTTATCATTGCCGCATCTAACCATAAAAAATATAAATTAATGAGCGTAAGCTATAATTTTTCGGAAACTGAAACACAGGTAAATGTTAGGGCGATGGTTCGCGAGTTTGCTGAAAGGCATATTCGTCCGAAAGTGATGGAGTGGGATGAGGCGCAGATTTTTCCGGTTGAGGTTTTTAAGCAACTGGGTGAGCTGGGGGTGATGGGTGTTCTGGTTCCTGAAGAATATGGTGGTTCGGGCTTAGGTTATCAGGAATATGTAGATGTTATCGTAGAAGTTGCAAGGGTTTGCGGATCTATAGGTTTGTCGTTGGCAGCCCATAATTCGTTGTGTACCGGGCATATCATGGCATTTGCCAATGAGGAGCAAAAGCAAAGGTGGTTACCGAAACTGGCTACGGCAGAATGGATTGGTGCCTGGGGATTGACTGAGGCAAATACAGGCTCTGATGCTTTGCGTATGCTGACAACGGCTGTTGAGGATGGTGATGATTATATCATTAATGGTTCGAAAAACTGGATTACCCATGGCAAAAGTGGTGATATTGCTGTTGTAATGGTACGTACAGGTGAGTCGGGGAGTTCGAAAGGGATTTCGGCCATTGTTGTAGAGCGTGGTACACCGGGTTTTAGTGCAGGGAAAAAGGAGAATAAGCTGGGTATGCGTGCTTCGGAAACCACGGAGATGATTTTTGATAACTGCCGTGTACCGAAGGCGAACTTGCTTGGGAATGTTGGTGAGGGTTTTAAACAGGCGATGAAGGTATTAGATGGGGGAAGGATTTCTATCGCTGCGCTTGGTTTAGGTATTGCCAAAGGTGCTTTTGATGCGGCGGTTTCGTATGCAAAACAGCGCCAGCAATTCGGGCAGCCTATTGCAAGCTTTCAGGCTATTGCCTTTAAGCTGGCTGATATGGCAACAGAAATTGAGGCTGCGGAATTACTGATTCGGCAGGCGGCGGATTTTAAAAACAGGCATTTGCCTATGACTAAAGAATCGGCAATGGCGAAGTATTTTTCTTCGGAAGTTGCGGTGAAAGTATCGACAGATGCGGTTCAGATTTTTGGTGGCTATGGCTACACGAAGGATTTTCCGGTAGAGAAGTTTTACCGCGACAGTAAATTATGTACTATTGGAGAAGGAACATCGGAGATACAAAAAATAGTGATTGCAAGAGAGGTGCTGGGTTAAAGCTTAAAGTTAAAAGCTCAAAGCCTATAGAATAAAGAAACAACAAACCAAATATATTATGAGTAATCCGGAAGGTGTAACTACCTCCGGATTTTTTTATGCGCAGGGGTTTTGATCAATAACCAATAATCAATTTTCAATGAAGTTAATGAGGAGATTGCTTCGTACCTCGCAATGACGACTTGTTGATACCAACGAACTAATGACGAATGACCAATTAGCAATAACCAATTAGCAAAAATGTCAACTAAGAGATTGCCACGTCGTTCCTCCTCGCAATGACGACTTGGGAAGACCAATGAACTAGCGGGAGGTGTAGTGTTTAGCTGGTGCTTTTGGGTTTTTGTTATTGCTTTTCTGGCTAGTAATCTTTTACAGTCAAAATACTGTCGACCACGTATACGCTAAAGCCTCTCCAGGGTAATGTATTTTTATATTCCTTATAATGGAGCTCGTAGAATTTACCGCTGTTGGCCATCATTTTGTCTGCGATATGCTTATTTGCGATGGAGAATTCAAACTCATTGTTTTGTAATGTTCCGGTTTGCCGCGATTTTAGGCCGCTTTGAATAAGTTTTCCTTCGTAAGTTTTAAACAGATAACCTTTTTTTACCACAAAATTCAGTTCTCCAGCTTTTACGCCTTCTCCGAAAACAAAGAAATATTTATAGTAAACCAAAGCCGCGATAATTAATACTATTACTATCACTATGGTTGTGATCACTTTTTTTCCGGTTGTCATGTTGTTTTCCTGCTTTTTGTTTAAAGATATGAAAAGAAAAGCATTAAGTTTCTTAAAGCGCTTGTATTTAGTGAAGGATTTTGTGGATTTGATTTTTTGTAGGGTTTTTATGGTTTGTTATTCCTTTTTTTAATTGATTGTAATGCTTTTTTGTATTTTTTTTGAATTATTTGGTTTTTTTATTGTGTTTTTTGTCTGAAAACTAAATTATAAGTTGTATTATTTTGTTGTAAAATTGTTTTTATTGCTATTTTATTCTTTTTTTAATTTTATTTTTTGTTGTTTTATGGAAATCAAACCTAAAACAAATTAATTTTAACCAAATATTTCTTATTCAGATAAGGTCTTTATTGATTTTATTATGATTTTGAAGTATTTTTTTTGTTTAAAATTATTTTTGTTAAAATCAGATAAGGTATTTCATGTGTTTTAAGTCATTTTTTAGGCTTATTGGTCGATTTAAAGGATTGATGTTGTAAAAGAATACAATTTTCCTCAATAAATAATTAATCAATAACCTAAAATTAAACGTATGAAAGAAAAATTACTCGTTTTGTTAATGCTTTTTGCGTTCTGCCTCCATGCAGATGCACAACAAAAGCAAATTACAGGAAAGGTAACTTCGGCAAAAGACAAACTTCCACTGCCGGGTGTATCTGTTGTTGTTCCGGGAGCACGTATTGCGGCTCAAACTGGTGCCGATGGTGTTTATTCCATCTCGGTGCCCAATAATACCAATTCCCTTACTTTCCGGTTCCTGGGCTATGTTAGTAAAACAGTTTCCATTGGCTCGGGACCTGTAAATGCAGCGTTGGAAGAAGATAGTAATACATTGAATGATGTTGTTGTAACCGGTTACGGAACAATGAAAAAACGGGATTTAACAGGGTCTGTCGCTTCAATCAGGGGAGAGCAGGTTGCTAATAAACCAGTGCAAAGTTTTGACCAGGCTTTGGGTGGTAAGGCAGCCGGTGTACAAATCTCTATTCCTAATGGTGTTTTAAACAATCCGCCAGTATTCCGTATCCGTGGTACAAACTCTATTTCATTGAGTTCGTATCCTTTAATTGTTATCGATGGTGTTGCGACTTTTACGGGTGATGCCAGCGGAACAAATGCTGCGGGTAATGCTTTAGCCAGTATAAATCCAAACGACATCGAGACCATGGATATCCTTAAGGATGCATCGGCAACTGCCATTTATGGTAGTCGTGCGGCCAATGGTGTTGTGGTAATTACCACAAAGAAAGGTAAAACAGGCAGGGCAGTGGTTACTTATGATGGTTGGGCTGGTTTAACCAATGTTCAGCGTTTACCCGAAATGATGGACGCCTTCCAGTATACCGATATTAAAAATGAAGGCTTAAGGAATGCAGGTACTTATAATGCTACTTCAAATGCTTATGCATTAACTAATGGTCCGGATGGGCAGCCGATCAATACGAACTGGTATGATTATGCTTATCGTCAGGGTGTATCGTACAGTAATTCCTTAAGTGTATCGGGCGGTTCTGAATCAACAACCTATTACATGTCGGTAAACTATACTAATCAACAGGGTATTATTGTTAAAAATGACTATAAAAGATTAGGTGCTATTTTTAATGTCGATCATAAGATCAGCCAGAAATTAAGTGTTGGTGCGAAATTGCAATATGCCAATGAAGATAACCTGGCTGTAATCAGTTCGGGTTCCTTATCAGGACAGGCGTTTTCAACAGCAGGTTTAGGTCGTGTGGCTTTAGTTAATGCGCCAAACGTTTCGCCTTATACCAATACAGGTGCTTACAATTTAACAGGAAACAACCTGGGTTTAATGAATAACAAGGTATCGCAGGTTGGTTTTTACAATCCTGTTGTACAGATTGATCTTGACAGGTCTTACAATTACCTAAACCGTATTCAATCCAATGCTTATGTGCAATATAAACCTGTTGGCTGGATTACTTTAAGAAGTGTTTATGGTTTGGATTATCTTTATTCTACAAATGATTCGTTCGCAAACCCCTTCAATGGTGATGGCTATAATGCCACGCCAGCAAACGCGGGTTCAGCAACTTTAAGTTACAGCCAGAATAAGCGTTGGGTATGGACTACTACCGCTCAGGCAGATAAAACTTTCAATGATGCGCATAGTTTCTCTTTATTAATTGGTACAGAGCAGCAGCGTACTACGGGAAGATCTTTTGGTGCAACCAGAACAGGTTTATCTGATCAGGCTTTTAATGATTTTACTGCAGGTTATGCGCAGTTCTCCAATTCGGGCGGTTATGGCGAAAATTACCTGTTTTCTTTATTCGGTCGTTTGAGCTATGATTTCAAAAAGAAGTATATTATTAATGCAACTTTACGTCAGGATGAATACTCAGGATTTGGGCCGGATAAAAAAGCCGGAACATTCTATAGTATTGGTGGAGGTTATGAAATTGCGCAGGAGGATTTCTGGAAAAATGCGGGCATTGGTAAAGTGTTCAGCAGCTTCCGTTTCAGGGGTAGTTATGGTGAGGTTGGTAATTTTAATGGTTTGGGCGATTATGCTCCAAATTCTTATTACAGCGCCGGATTATTTGGAGGTGCACCAACTTTGAACTTTTCGCAGGCCGGTAACCCGATAATCGGTTGGGAAACCAGTAAGAAGCTTGATGTTGGTATTAACTTCGGTATTTTAAATGATAAAATTACTTTTGAAACGGCCTATTATAAAAATGATATCGATGGTTTAATCTATAACGTGCCTCAGGCACCATCGGCTGGTTTGCCAAATTCGCCGCAAACCAATATCGGTACCATGTATAATAAAGGTTTCGAATTCAGTGTAAATGTTCAGGCGATTAATACAAAAGATTTTAGCTGGACACCTTCCTTCAACTTTACTTATAACAAAAACTTAATTACTTCACTTACACCAACCATCGATCAGTTTACATCGGCAACTTCATCTTTAGAAACGGCCAGTATTTCAAAAGTAGGCACTTCTTTAGGTATGATCTATGTTGCCAGAACTGATGGTGTTGATCCGGCTACCGGACGCAGGATTTTTATCGCCGCAAACGGCAGAAGAATGTTGTACGATCATAGTTCGCCGGTTGCCAGCAGGTGGCGTTATGAAGATGGTACAATCGCTCCCGGTATCACTTCGCAGGATCAGCAGATTTATGGTAATTCGCAGCCTAAGTTTTATGGTGGTTTTATCAATAGTTTTAAATATAAAAACTTTGATATGGGTTTTACGATAACTTATCAGGCAGGGTTTTATATCTATAACGGTACCCAGGCATCTATTATGGATCAGCGTTTCTGGAATAACTCAACCGATATCCTAAACAGGTGGACTACACCAGGGCAGATTACCTCGGTTCCGAGGGTTGTTGCCGGCGATAACATGTCGAACGGTTCGGCTGTTCCATTGGATATTAATGTATATAAAGGTGATTTCATTAAATTAAGGGATATTTCTCTGGGTTATACCTTGCCAAACAGTTTGCTTGCTAAACTCAAAATATCAAATGCCAGAATTTATGTTAGCGGACAAAATTTAATCATTCTTACAAAATATAATGGTACCGATCCTGAAGTTTCATCAAACGGAGGTGCAAATGCATCTCAGGGAATTGAGCGCAACTCAGTGGCGAGCGGACGAGTATTTACAGCAGGATTAAACTTCAAATTTTAAGATTATTAGCATGAAAAGAAAATTAATATATACACTGGCAATGGTAGCTGTAATGGCAACATCATGCAGAAAGGAGTCGTATTTAAATCCAAAATCGGTTAATGCCGTGGATTTCGAATCGTCTTTTAGTACACCCGACCGGATTAAAGCACAGGTTTTAGGGATTTACTCAGGCTTAAAGGCCGGTGATTTCTACGGAGGTCGTTATATAGTATATAATGAAGTAAGGGCGGATAACTACATCAACTTAACCACCAATGCCGTGACCGCTTATCAGGTCTGGAATTTTACAACATCAAATAATGCACAGGAAGTAACCGGTTTATGGGCTGCAGCCTATTCTGTAATTAACCGCTGCAATTTATTTATTGATGGTATGGCTGCGGGTGGGTCGGCTACCGTTGGTACTGCACTGGCTGCAAATTATGTTGCTGAAGCAAAACTGGTAAGGGCAATTGCTTACTATAGTTTGTTGCAATTATATGCAAGGCCTTATTGGGATGGAAATGGTAGTAAGCCAGGGCTTCCTTTAAGGTTAAAAGGTAACTCCGGAGCGGGTGATTATGATCTTGCAAGAAGTACGGTAGGGCAGGTTTATGCACAAATCCTTACGGATTTAAATGATGCTGAAACGGCTTTGCCTTTGAGTTATACAAGCGCTTACGATAATACAGTGCGTGGTCATCGTAATACGGCTATTGCGTTTAAAACCAGGGTTTATTTAAGTATGCAGCGCTACGCTGATGTAATTACCGAAGCCAATAAAATTGTGAGTGCAAATGCACCGTATACGGCTACAACCGGTGTTGCTAATGCTTTGCAGGCTACAGTGGCCAATGTTTACAAAACCCCATACACAACAACCGAGTCTATACTTTCATCGCCAATGGTTGTTGGCGCAGACATTGTTGGCGGACAAACTGCTTTAGGTTCTTATTTTTATTCGGTAAGGGAATATAAGTTAAACGATGCAGGTATTGTAGCTGATGCTGGCTGGAAAACAACTGATGCTAGAAGGGGGCTGATTACTTCAGCTACGGTAGCTAATGTGCCTAGTCAGTTAATGGCTAAATTTCCAAGTTCACCATACAGCGATTACGTACCGGTAATCCGTTATGCCGAAGTGTTATTAAGTTTGGGTGAGGCAATTGCCAGAAGTACCAACTCAGTTGATACCAGGGCAATAAGTTTACTAAACGCGGTAAGGCAACGATCGGATGCGAGTACAACTTTCACGGCTGCAAACTTTGCCAATCCTCAGGCTTTGTTTGATGCATTTCTGAAAGAAAGAAATATTGAATTCCTGGGTGAAGGTTTAAGGAGTCCGGATTTGCTGAGGTTGGGCCTGGATTTACCTGCAAAAGGAACAGTTTCTGCCGTTCCACCAAGCGACAGAAGGTACATTTTCCCCATCTCACAGTCTGAACTTTTGTACAACAGGTTGATGACAGATAACTAAACCCGTATTCCGTTTAGAAGAAAATGCGCTGAATTTTTCAGCGCATTTTCTTTTTTTCTTTAATTGCTTAATGAACAGTAAATTGTATAGTGATTTTTTTACTGAAACATTTTCTAGTTGTTAGAATTTTACTTACATTTGCAGCCCTTACAATAAAGGAAATTTTAAAAACCACGAGAGGAGGTATTTCAGCGTTATGATCATTATCAATATTAAAGACGGCGAATCATTAGATAAAGCCCTTAAACGTTTCAAGAAGAAATTCGAAAAAACTGGTGTATTAAGAGAACTACGTAGCCGTCAGGCATACGAGAAAAAATCTGTAGCTCGTCGTACTGAAATTAAACATGCTGTTTATATTCAAAACATGAACCAGGATACAACTGCATAGTTGTTACACTATATAATAATACTAAATGCCTTTAGAATTTTCTAAGGGCATTTTTTTTATGTAAAATTTTCTGTTAATAATTTCTTAATGTTAAAACAATTAGTAACTTCAATTCTAGTGAGGTACTAATATATATTTAATGTTGCTGAACAGTTTTCTAACATATCTATTACACGAGAAAAGGTATTCTCAGCATACCATTACCTCTTATCAGGCTGATTTGAGTCAGTTTGAAAACTATATCCGTGAAACATTCGGCCTGGGTTTAACAGAGGCCACGCATAACCATATCAGGAGCTTCATGGTTGATTTAATGGAGCAAAAATCATCAGAAAATACAGTTAACAGGAAGATATCGGCTTTAAGGAGTTTTTATAAATTTCTATTGCGGGAGGATAAGCTTGTGCAAAATCCAATGCAATTAATTAAGGCACCTAAAATACCGAAACGTTTACCTGTTTTTGTGGAAGCGCAAAAGCTGGATCATTTATTAGATGGAGCTGGTTTTTTTGCTGATGATTTTAATTCGAAACGGGATCATCTGGTTATTGAATTGCTTTTTGGTACAGGGATTCGTTTAGCTGAGCTGATCGGTTTAAAGGAAACTGATTTTGATTTGTATGCCGGCACTATAAAGGTTATTGGTAAACGAAATAAGGAACGGATTGTTCCGGTAAATAAACCGCTTATTAATCAGTTAAATAGCTATATTGAGTTAAAAAAGTTGCAAAAGTTTAATAACAATTTGCTTAACTTGATCGTTACCAATACGGGTGCTGCGGCTTATCCGAAATTAATATATCGTATTGTGCATTCTTACCTGAGTCTGGTTTCCACTAACGATAAAAAAAGTCCGCATGTGCTTCGGCATAGTTATGCAACAAGTTTACTTAATGGCGGTGCAGATTTAAATGCTATTAAAGAGTTGCTGGGCCACGCCAGTTTGGCTGCAACGCAGGTTTACACACACAATTCAATCGAAAGATTAAAAACAATTTATAAACAAGCCCATCCAAAGGCATAAAAAAGGAGGAAAAATGAAAATCGGAGTTCAATCAATCCACTTCAATGCAGACAGTAAGTTGTTAGACTTTATACAGAAGAAGGCGAATAAGCTGGATCTGTTTTTTGACCAGATCATTAGTGGTGAAGTGTATTTAAAATTAGAGAACGTAGAAGACGAAGCCAATAAAATCAGCGAGATTAAGCTGATTGTGCCGGGTGGAACTTTATTCGCTAAAGAACAATGTAAATCATTTGAGGAAGCCACGGACCTGGCAATTGAGTCGTTAAGGAAGCAAATTACCAAACACAAAGAAAAAACAAGAAAAAAAAATAGTGAGCAGAAAGCTGTTTTAATTGATAGCGAAATATCTGATTATTAAGTAAATATTTTTTTAAAATTTAGATAAAAAATTAGCGGGTTAAAAGGCTCGCTAATTTTTTTTGAAATTTATTTTGAATAGAAATATAAATGTGTAGATTTGCATTCCAATTCGGAAAGGGGGTTACCCCAAAGAAGAAATGGGTAGTTCTGTGAAAGTATAATATTTTATAAAAAATGCATTCAATTGTTTGAGAAACGAGTTTTTTTAAACATAGCATAAAAAATAAAAGCCTCCTTAGCTCAGCTGGTAGAGCAACTGACTTGTAATCAGTAGGTCATTGGTTCGATTCCGATAGGAGGCTCATTTTTATTTAAGATTGTAGATTTATGATGTTAGATTAAGCGAAAGTTTAATTGAGATTTGATAGGTTGAAATTGAAAGTAAAAAGATGGGGAGATACCAGAGCGGCCAAATGGGACAGACTGTAACTCTGTTGTCGTAAGACTTCGAAGGTTCGAATCCTTCTCTCCCCACAAATGATTTTAGATTTAAGATTTTAGGTTGACGATGCAAATCGTCAATCATAATTTTGAAAATCGTAAATCTAGAAGCGGAAGTAGCTCAGTTGGTAGAGCGATAGCCTTCCAAGCTATAGGTCGCGAGTTCGAACCTCGTCTTCCGCTCCATAATAAAGTTGAGCAGTTGGCAATTTACAGTTGACAGTTTACTGAAAACTGAGGGCTGGGAACTGAAAACTGGAAAAGCCGAAGTAGCTCAGCGGTAGAGCACTTCCTTGGTAAGGAAGAGGTCGTGGGTTCAAGTCCCATCTTTGGCTCAGGTAAAAGAAGCTTTGTTAAATCTGTTAAATTAAACAGAGTAGACAAGGTTTTTTGTGTTGCATTGCATCAAAACAATAAATAAAAATAATAAAAAAGTTAACCTACTAATTAGTTATAAATAAAATGGCAAAAGAAAAATTTGACCGCAGTAAACCGCACTTAAACATCGGTACAATCGGTCACGTCGATCACGGTAAAACAACTTTAACAGCAGCTATTACAAAATGTTTAGCTGATGCAGGTTTATCTGAGGCACGTTCATTCGAATCTATTGACTCTGCTCCAGAGGAAAAAGAAAGAGGTATTACAATCAATACAGCTCACGTTGAGTATTCAACAGCTAACCGTCACTATGCACACGTTGACTGTCCAGGTCACGCGGATTACGTGAAGAACATGGTAACTGGTGCTGCTCAAATGGACGGTGCAATTATCGTTGTTGCTGCTACAGATGGTCCAATGCCACAAACTCGTGAGCACATCCTATTGGCTCGTCAGGTAGGTGTACCTTCATTAGTTGTATTCATGAATAAAGTGGATATGGTTGATGACCCTGAGTTATTAGAATTAGTAGAAATGGAAGTTCGTGAATTATTATCATTCTATGAATTCCCAGGTGATGATATTCCTGTAATCCAAGGTTCAGCATTAGGTGGATTAAACGGTGATCCAAAATGGGTTGGAAAAATTATGGACTTAATGGCAGCTGTTGATAGCTACATTCCAATTCCTCCACGTTTAACTGATCTTCCATTCTTAATGCCTGTTGAGGACGTATTCTCAATCACTGGTCGTGGTACTGTTGCTACAGGTCGTATTGAGCGTGGTGTAATCAACTCAGGAGATCCAGTTGAAATCTTAGGTATGGGTGCTGAGAACTTAAAATCTACAGTAACTGGTGTTGAGATGTTCCGTAAAATCTTAGATTACGGTGAAGCTGGTGATAACGTAGGTTTATTATTACGTGGTATTGAGAAAACTGATATCCGTCGTGGTATGGTAATCTGTAAACCAGGTTCAGTAACTCCTCACACAGATTTCAAAGCTGAGATCTATGTATTATCAAAAGCAGAAGGTGGTCGTCACACTCCATTCTTCAACAAATATCGTCCTCAGTTCTATTTCCGTACTACAGACGTAACTGGTGAGATCTCACTAGCTGAAGGTACTGAAATGGTAATGCCAGGTGATAACGTTACAATCACAGTTAAATTAATTAACGCGATTGCAATGGAAAAAGGTCTACGTTTCGCTATCCGTGAAGGTGGTAGAACAGTAGGTGCTGGTCAGGTAACTGAAATCTTAGCTTAATTTTAAGCTAACAATAATATAAAAAGAGCTAGTTTAGGCTAGCTCTTTTTTATACACACGGGAATAGTTCAACGGTAGAATAGAGGTCTCCAAAACCTTTGATCAGGGTTCGAATCCTTGTTCCCGTGCCAAAATAATGATTGAATTAGTGGATGTTTAAAGGATTGGATGTTACTTTTCTTTCGCTCACTAGCTCAATCATTTAATCATTATAATCGATATGGCTAAAGTAGTTCAGTTTATAAAAGAATCGTACGATGAGATGACTCAGAAGGTTACATGGCCTACCTGGGGAGAGCTTCAGAACTCAGCGGTTCTTGTTTTGGTAGCCTCTTTAATTATTGCATTAATTATTTTTGCAATGGATAAAGGTTCTGTTTTCGTGTTAGATACTTTTTACAAATCACTTTCTAATTAATATACTAATGAGCGATCTTTTAAAGTGGTATGTTGTAAGAGCTGTAAGCGGTAAGGAGAAAAAGGTAAAACAGTATATTGATGCTGAGATTAGTCGTTTAGGCTTTTCTCATCTGGTTCCACAGGTATTGATACCAATGGAAAAATATTACCAGATGAAAGATGGCAAGAAAATAGCCAAAGAACGTAATTTTTATCCTGGTTATGTTTTAATCGAAGCAACATTAGATGGTGAGTTAGAACATATTATTAAAGGAATAAATAGTGTAATTGGATTTTTAGGCGATAAAGCCGGTAATCCAATCCCAATGCGCCAGGCAGAAGTTAACCGTATTTTAGGTGTGGTTGATGAAATGAGCGAGCAGGGCGAAATGATGAATGTTCCTTATTACGTTGGCGAAAACGTTAAAGTAATGGATGGGCCGTTCAATGGTTTCACTGGTGTTATCGAAGAGGTAAACGAAGAGAAGAAAAAATTAAAAGTTATGGTTAAGATTTTCGGTCGTAAAACGCCACTTGAGCTTAACTATATGCAAGTAGAAAAAGAGTAAAATTTATTTTACAAAATATATTGTGGGACTGCAGGATTATTCATATCTTTGCAGTCCTTTTAGTTTTATAGGAATTGAAGGGAAATAAAATGTTACATGCTTCCACTATTTAACATTGAGTTTTAAATAAATAAAAAACACAAAATGGCAAAAGAAATCAGTGCGATGATCAAATTACAGATCAAAGGCGGAGCTGCAAATCCATCGCCACCAGTAGGACCTGCATTAGGTGCTAAAGGGGTGAACATTATGGAGTTTTGCAAACAGTACAACGCTCGTACCCAAGATAAAGCAGGTAAAGTATTGCCGGTTGTAATCACTGTTTATGCTGATAAGTCATTCGATTTCATCATCAAAACCCCTCCTGTAGCTATCCAGTTAAAAGATGCTACTAAATTACAGAGTGGTTCTGCTGAGCCTAACCGTAAAAAAGTTGGGTCGGTGACCTGGGACCAGATTAAAGTTATTGCTGAAGATAAAATGCCTGATTTAAATGCATTTACAATCGAATCAGCAATGAGTATGGTTGCCGGAACAGCACGCAGTATGGGAATCACCGTTTCTGGTGACGCACCCTGGAAAAATTAATTAAAAAAAGTTTACAACAGTGGCGAAATTAACTAAAAATCAAAAAAAGGCACATGCTAAAATAGAAGCTGGTAAAGCTTATACTTTACAAGCTGCTGCTGCTTTGGTAAAAGAAATCACTACCACTAAATTCGATGCATCAGTTGATATTGATGTTTCTTTAGGTGTAGATCCACGTAAAGCCAATCAAATGGTTCGTGGGATTGCTACTTTACCACACGGTACAGGTAAAACTGTACGTGTTTTAGCTTTAGTAACTCCTGATAAGGAAGAAGAAGCAAAAGCAGCTGGCGCAGACTTCGTAGGTTTAGACGAATATGTGGCTAAAATTGAAGGTGGTTGGACCGATGTAGACATTATTATCACAACACCAGCTTGTATGGCTAAGGTAGGTAAGTTAGGACGTGTTTTAGGACCTCGTAACTTAATGCCAAATCCAAAATCAGGTACAGTAACTAACGAAGTTGGTAAAGCTGTAACTGACGTAAAAGGTGGTAAGATTGATTTTAAAGTAGACAAAACAGGTATCATACACGCCTCGATAGGAAAAGTATCATTCCCGGCAGAGAAAATTTATGAAAATGCTTTAGAAGTAATTCAGGTAATTTCTAAATTAAAACCATCTGCTGCAAAAGGAACTTATTTTAAAAGCATTCACGTGTCTTCTACAATGAGTCCTGGGATTGCAATTGAAACCAAATCAGTAGCGGGGATTTAATCATGAACAGAGAAGAAAAAAACGAAGTAGTTTTAGAACTACAAGGACAAATGCAAGAGTATGGCAATTTTTATATTGCTGATACATCTAGCCTTTCTGTTGAGCAGGTTAATAATATCCGTCGTAAATGTTTCGAAGGTGATATCGTAATGAAAGTTGCTAAAAACTCTTTAATCCGTAAAGCGATTGAAGGTTTAGAAGGCGATTCTTCAGAGATATATGAAGCCCTTAAAGGTTCATCATCTTTATTATTCTCAAAAACAGCTAATGCTCCGGCAAAGTTGATTAAAGCTTTGAGAAAAACATCTGATAAACCAGTGCTTAAAGCGGCATACATAGATTCATCAGTATACGTTGGTGATGATCAATTGAATAACTTAGTAAGCTTAAAATCAAGAGAAGAGCTTATTGGAGATATCATTGGATTATTACAATCGCCAGCTAAAAATGTTGTTTCTGCCCTTAAATCAAGCGGTGGCAAAATTGCAGGAATTGTTAAAACTCTACAAGAGAGAGAAGGTTAACGAACACCTTAAGTTCGCAAATTAAACAAAATTATTACACGTAAATTTTTAAAATCTTAATAAAATGGCAGATTTAAAAGCGTTTGCTGAGCAATTAGTAAACTTAACAGTAAAAGAAGTTAATGAATTAGCTCAAATCTTAAAAGATGAGTATGGTATTGAGCCTGCAGCTGCTGCTGTAGTTGCTGGTCCTGCTGCTGGTGGTGATGCACCTGCTGCTGCTGCAGAAAAAACATCTTTTGATGTAATCTTAAAAGAAGCTGGTGGTCAGAAATTAGCAGTTGTAAAACTTGTTAAAGACTTAACTGGTTTAGGTTTAAAAGAAGCTAAAGACTTAGTTGACGGTGCACCAAAAGAATTAAAAGCTGGTGTTGCTAAAGACGAAGCAGAAGCTCTTAAAAAACAATTAGAAGAAGCTGGAGCAGTAGTTGAAATTAAGTAATCACTTAATTTAGCTAAGCTAAAAATGTATTAGACACCGACTGAAAATGTCGGTGTCTTTACCTGTTTATAAACTTCTCATTTTGCTTGGTTGATGAGAAAGTTTCAAACCCGAACCAAACAAATAGTTTATTCTTAAACTAAAATCTTTTAGTCCATTGGCAAAGACAGTCGAACAAAGAGTAAATTTTGCAACTAGTAAGCACATTATAGACTATCCGGATTTTCTGGATGTGCAATTGCAATCATTCAGAGAATTTTTCCAGATAGATACCACATCAGACGATCGCTCGAGCGAAGGTTTGTTTAAAGTGTTTGCTGAAAACTTTCCAATAACAGATTCGAGAAATATCTTCGTATTAGAGTTTCTTGATTATTTTGTTGATCCGCCGCGTTACGACATTCACGAGTGTATCGAGCGTGGTTTAACCTACAATGTTCCATTAAAAGCAAAGCTTAAGCTTTCTTGTAACGATGTTGAACATGAAGATTTTGAAACCATTATTCAGGATGTGTACCTAGGTACTATTCCTTATATGACACCAAAAGGTACATTTGTTATCAACGGTGCGGAGCGTGTTATCGTTTCGCAATTACACCGTTCTCCGGGTGTGTTCTTCGGCCAGAGCCGTCACACTAACGGAACCAAATTGTATTCTGCACGTGTTATTCCTTTCAAAGGTTCATGGATCGAGTTTGCTACAGACGTTAACAACGTAATGTATGCTTACATCGATCGTAAGAAAAAATTCCCGGTTACCACTTTATTACGTGCTATCGGTTACGATTCGGATAAAGACATTCTTGAATTATTTGATCTTGCTGACGAAGTAAAAGTTAGTAAATCAGGATTAAAGAAATATATCGGCCGTAAGTTAGCAGCAAGGGTATTACGTACCTGGATTGAGGATTTTGTTGATGAGGATACTGGTGAGGTAGTTTCGATCCCGCGTAATGAGGTAGTTCTTGAAAGGGAAACTATTTTAGAAGACGAACATATCGATTTGGTAATTGAAGCTGGTGTAAAAAGTATCATCTTATCAAAAGAAGACGGTGCTAGTCAGGCTGATTATACCATTATTTATAATACATTACAAAAAGATACATCAAACTCTGAGAAAGAGGCTGTTGAAAACATCTACCGTGCTTTGCGTAACGCAGAACCACCTGATGAGGAAACTGCCCGTGGTATCATCGATCGTTTATTCTTCTCAGATAAACGTTACGATTTAGGGGATGTAGGTCGTTACCGCATCAACCGTAAATTGAAAATGGATACTCCGGATGATGTAAAAGTATTAACGAAAGCAGATATTATTGCAATTGTTAAATACCTGATCAAATTGATCAACTCTAAAGAAGAGGTGGATGATATTGACCACTTATCAAACCGTCGTGTACGTACGGTAGGTGAGCAATTATATGCACAATTCGGTGTAGGTTTAGCCCGTATGGCAAGAACTATCCGTGAGCGTATGAACATTCGCGATAACGAGGTGTTTACACCAACTGATTTGATTAACGCCCGTACGTTATCATCAGTAATCAACTCTTTCTTTGGTACGAACCAGTTATCTCAGTTCATGGATCAAACGAATCCACTGGCAGAGATTACACACAAACGTCGTTTGTCAGCTTTAGGTCCAGGTGGTTTATCACGTGAGCGTGCTGGTTTCGAGGTTCGTGACGTTCACTATACGCACTATGGTCGTTTATGTACTATTGAAACACCTGAGGGACCAAACATTGGTTTGATTTCATCACTTTGTGTGCATGCAAAAATCAACAATTTAGGTTTCATTGAAACACCTTACAAACGTGTTGAAGATGGTAAAGTAGTAGTAGATTCAGACGTTATCTATTTATCAGCTGAAGATGAAGATGGTAAAACCATCGCTCAGGCTAATGCTGAATATGATGATAAAGGAGTTTTCGTTACACCACGTGTTAAAGCACGTTATGAGGGTGACTTCCCGATTATTGAGCCTGAGAAATTAGACTTGATGGACGTAGCACCTAACCAGATCACTTCAATTGCTGCTTCGTTGATTCCGTTCTTAGAACATGATGATGCGAACAGGGCGTTGATGGGATCGAACATGCAACGTCAGGCCGTACCGTTGTTACGTCCTGAAGCACCAATTGTAGGTACAGGTTTGGAAGGTCGTGTTGCACGCGATTCAAGAACTTTGATCAATGCAGAAGGTGATGGTGTTGTAGAATATGTAGATGCTAACGAGATCACTATTAAATACGAGCGTAACGAAGATGATCGTTTAGTTTCATTTGAAGGTGATAGCAAAACTTACCGTTTAATTAAATTCAAGAAAACCAACCAGAATACTTGTATCAACTTAAAGCCAATTGTTAAAAAAGGCCAGAAAGTTACCAAAGGACAAGTTCTTTGCGAAGGTTATGCAACTGAAAACGGTGAATTGGCATTGGGTAGAAACCTTAAAGTGGCATTCATGCCTTGGCAAGGTTTTAACTTTGAGGATGCGATTGTAATCAACGAACGTATTGTTCGTGATGACGTTTTCACTTCATTGCATATTGAAGAGTTTGAGTTAGAAGTACGTGATACAAAACGTGGAGAAGAGGAATTAACACCAGATATCCCTAACGTTTCAGAAGAGGCTACTAAAGACCTTGATGAAAATGGTATTATCCGTATTGGTGCTGATGTAAAAGAAGGTGATATTTTAATTGGTAAGATAACACCTAAAGGTGAGTCTGATCCTTCGCCTGAAGAGAAATTACTACGTGCAATCTTTGGTGATAAAGCAGGTGATGTTAAAGATGCGTCTTTAAAAACTCCTCCTTCAATCCAGGGTGTGGTAATTGATACTAAATTATTCAGCCGTGCTAAGAAAACTACAAAAGCTGAAGAGAAATCGGCAATTGAGAAGTTAGATAAAGGCTATAACAACGCAAGCGATAAGTTAAAAGCAGAATTGGTTGACAAATTATTCACTATTGTAAATGGAAAAACATCGCAAGGTGTATTTAATATTTACAAAGAATTATTAGTTGCCAAAGGCGCTAAATTTACGCAGAAAATTTTAGCAGATCTTGATTATAACCACATTAGCCCTAACAAATGGACTACTGATGATGATAAAAACGAGCTGATTAAAATGTTGTTGCATAACTATGGCATCCGTGTTAATGAGGAACTTGGTGCTTACAAACGCGATAAATTCGCGATCAGTGTAGGTGATGAGCTTCCATCAGGTATTGTACAGATGGCGAAAGTTTATGTTGCTAAAAAACGTAAATTAAAAGTTGGTGATAAAATGGCAGGTCGCCATGGTAACAAAGGTATTGTTGCACGTATTGTACGTGATGAAGATATGCCTTTCTTAGCTGATGGTAGCCCGGTTGATATCGTGTTGAACCCACTGGGTGTACCTTCACGTATGAACCTTGGTCAGATCTACGAAACCGTATTGGCATGGGCCGGTAAAGAATTGGGTGTGAAATTCGCTACTCCGATTTTTGATGGTGCTACGCATGATGAGGTTGAAGAGTGGATTGCTAAAGCCAACGTTCCTGCATCAGGAAAAACTTACTTATACAATGGTTTAACAGGTGAGCGTTTCGATCAGACTACAACTGTAGGTATTATATACATGTTGAAATTAGGTCACATGGTTGATGATAAGATGCACGCCCGTTCAATCGGACCATACTCATTAATTACACAACAACCATTGGGTGGTAAAGCCCAGTTCGGTGGTCAGCGTTTTGGTGAGATGGAGGTTTGGGCATTAGAAGCATTCGGTGCGGCTAATATTCTTCAGGAAATCTTAACCGTTAAGTCGGATGATGTTATCGGAAGAGCTAAAACTTACGAAGCCATTGTTAAAGGTGAGAACCTACCAACTCCAGGTGTACCAGAATCGTTTAACGTATTGGTACATGAGTTACGCGGTTTAGGTTTAGATATTACGTTAGACTAAGTATTAAGTATAAAGTATTGAGTATCAAGACGGGTAATCCAATCTTGATACTTGATACCAGGTACTTGCTACTAAAAACAAAAAGATATGTCTTACAAAAAGGATAATAAATTAAAAAGCAATTTCACATCAATCACGATTAGCTTATCGTCTCCTGAAACTATTCTGGAGCGTTCAAGTGGTGAGGTGTTGAAACCAGAAACCATTAACTACCGTACTTACAAACCTGAGCGTGATGGTTTGTTCTGTGAGCGTATTTTTGGTCCGGTAAAAGATTACGAATGTCATTGCGGTAAATATAAACGTATCCGTTATAAAGGTATTGTTTGTGATCGTTGTGGTGTTGAAGTAACTGAAAAGAAAGTACGTAGAGAGCGTATGGGACACATCGCTTTGGTGGTTCCTGTTGCGCACATCTGGTATTTCCGTTCTTTACCAAACAAAATCGGTTATTTATTAGGTTTACCTACTAAAAAATTAGATTTAATTATCTATTACGAGCGTTACGTAGTTATCCAATCGGGCTTAATGGCCGAGGAGGGTATCAACTATATGGACTTCTTAACTGAAGAAGAATATTTAGATATCTTAGATAAATTACCTAAAGAAAACCAATATTTAGATGATAAAGATCCTAATAAATTCATCGCCAAAATGGGTGCTGAAGCATTAGAAGATTTATTAAAACGTATTGATTTAGATACTTTATCTTACGACTTACGTCACCAGGCAGCAAACGAAACTTCTCAGCAGCGTAAAAATGAGGCTTTAAAACGTCTTCAGGTTGTTGAAGCTTTCCGTAGCGCCAATACACGTATCGAGAATCGCCCTGAGTGGATGATTGTTAAAATCGTTCCGGTTATTCCACCAGAATTACGTCCGTTGGTGCCATTAGAAGGTGGTCGTTTCGCTACTTCAGATTTAAATGATTTATACCGTCGTGTAATTATCCGTAACAACCGTTTAAAACGTTTGATCGAGATTAAAGCACCAGAGGTAATTTTACGTAACGAGAAACGTATGTTACAGGAAGCTGTAGATTCGTTATTCGATAACTCACGTAAAGTTAACGCGGTAAAAACTGAAGGTAACCGTGCCTTAAAATCACTTTCAGATATTCTGAAAGGTAAACAAGGTCGTTTCCGTCAAAACTTATTAGGTAAACGTGTGGATTACTCGGCACGTTCGGTAATTGTTGTAGGTCCAAGCCTTAAATTACACGAATGCGGTATTCCTAAAGATATGGCTGCTGAGCTTTACAAACCATTCATCATCCGTAAGATGATTGAGCGTGGTGTTGTAAAAACAGTTAAATCTGCTAAGAAAATTGTTGACAGAAAAGATCCTTTAGTTTGGGATATCCTGGAGAACGTATTAAAAGGTCACCCGGTATTGTTAAACCGTGCACCTACGTTACACAGATTAGGTATTCAGGCTTTCCAGCCAAAACTAATTGAAGGAAAAGCAATCCAGTTACACCCATTAGTTTGTACCGCATTCAACGCCGATTTCGACGGTGACCAGATGGCTGTTCACTTACCTTTAGGTAACGCAGCAATTTTGGAAGCCCAGGTATTAATGTTAGCTGCACACAACATCTTAAACCCTGCAAACGGTACACCTATTACAGTACCTTCTCAGGATATGGTTTTAGGTCTTTATTATATTACTAAAGGCCGCAGAACTGATGAAACAAGAGTTGTAAAAGGACAGGATTCTAGCTTCTACTCTCCAGAGGAAGTTATCATCGCTTATAACGAAAAAGAATTAGACTTACACGCATTTATCAAAGTAAGAGTAAATGTTAAACAAGCTGATGGTTCTATCGTTAATAAGTTAACAGAAACTACTGTTGGTAGAGTATTATTCAACCAATTGGTTCCTGAAGAAGTAGGTTATATCAACGAATTATTAACTAAAAAATCGTTAAGAGATATTATCGGTGAAGTAGTTAAAATGACAGGTATGGCACGTGCTTCTCAATTCTTAGATGATATCAAAGAATTAGGATTTAAAATGGCATTCCAGGGAGGTTTATCGTTCAACTTACAAGACGTAAACATTCCGGTTGAAAAACATACATTATTAGAGCAGGCTGCAAACGAAGTTGAAGAGGTAAGAAACAACTATAACATGGGTTTCATTACCAACAACGAGCGTTACAACCAGATTATCGATATCTGGACCCGTATCAACAACAGGTTAACCACTTTCGTTATGAACCAGTTATCATCTGATAACCAAGGTTTCAACTCGGTGTATATGATGCTTGATTCGGGAGCACGTGGTTCTAAAGAGCAGATTCGTCAGCTTTGCGGAATGCGTGGTTTGATGGCGAAACCTCAAAAATCAGGTTCAGGTGGCGATATCATCGAAAACCCGATCTTATCAAACTTTAAAGAAGGTTTATCTGTATTAGAGTACTTTATCTCTACCCACGGTGCCCGTAAAGGTTTGGCGGATACGGCGTTAAAAACGGCGGATGCGGGTTACTTAACCCGTCGTTTACATGACGTTGCACAAGATATGATCGTTAACGATGAAGATTGTGGTACATTAAGAGGTATGTATACAACTGCATTAAAAGATAACGAAGATATCGTTGAGCCATTATATGACAGAATTTTAGGTCGTACTTCATTACACGATGTATATAATCCATTAAATGGTGAGCTTTTAATATCTGCTGGTCAGGATATTGACGAGGATTTAGCGAAAGCAATCGATGAGTCGCCATTGGAAGGTATCGAAATCCGTTCGGTATTAACCTGCGAATCTAAACGTGGTGTTTGTGCATTATGTTATGGCCGTAACTTAGCGTCTGGTAAGCGTGTTCAAAGAGGTGAGGCTGTTGGTGTAATTGCTGCACAGTCAATCGGTGAGCCGGGTACACAGTTAACATTACGTACTTTCCACGTGGGTGGTACTGCATCGAACATTGCTGCTGAATCTAATATCGTAGCTAAATTTGATGGTGTTGTTGAGTTCGAGAATATTCGTACTGTAGATACACAAACTGAAGACGGAACTGTACAAGTTGTATTAGGCCGTTCAGGTGAATTTAGAATTGTTGAGCCAGGAAGCGGTAGAGTTATCGTTACCAACAACATTCCTTATGGTGCATTCTTATTTGTTAAAGAAGGAGACAAAGTTACCAAAGGTGATAAGATTTGTTCGTGGGATCCATATAACGCCGTAATTCTTTCAGAGTTTGCGGGTAAAGCTCAGTTTGATGCAATTATCGATGGGGTAACTTATCGTGAAGAATCGGATGAGCAAACTGGTCACCGTGAGAAAGTAATTATCGATACACGTGATAAAACTAAAAACCCTTCAGTTCAAATCGTTGATAAAAAAGGCGAATTAATTAAAGGATATAACATTCCGGTAGGTGCCCACGTTTCAGTTGATGAAGGTGAAGCAATTCAAACCGGTCAGATTATCGCGAAAATCCCTCGTGCAACTGGTAAAACCCGAGATATTACGGGTGGTTTACCTCGTGTAACAGAGTTATTTGAAGCGCGTAACCCATCTAACCCAGCTGTAGTAACTGAAATTGATGGTGTGGTAACTTTAGGTGGCGTTAAACGTGGTAACCGTGAGATTACAATCGAATCGAAAGATGGTGAAGTTAAAAAATACCTTGTTCCATTGTCGAAACACATCCTTGTACAGGATAACGACTTTGTGAAAGCGGGTATGCCATTATCTGATGGTTCAATTTCTCCTGCTGATATCCTTGCTATTAAAGGACCTGCAGCAGTTCAGGAATACTTAGTAAATGGTATCCAAGAGGTTTACCGTTTACAAGGTGTGAAAATTAATGATAAACACTTCGAGGTGATTGTTCACCAGATGATGCAGAAAGTTCACATTGAGGATCCGGGAGATACTATTTTCTTAGAAAATAATGCTGTTGACCGTTGGGATTTCTCTGAAGAAAACGATGCGATGTACGACAAGAAAGTTGTTGAAGACGCAGGTGATTCTACAGAATTCAAACCAGGACAAATTGTTTCTTTACGTAGATTAAGAGATGAAAACTCTCAGCTGAAACGTAAGGATTTAAAACAAATCCAGGTTCGTGATGCAAGACCAGCTACCGCAAGTTCTATCTTACAAGGTATTACACGTGCATCATTAGGTACTAAATCGTTCATTTCTGCGGCTTCGTTCCAGGAAACTACGAAAGTATTGAATGAGGCAGCAATTGCAGGTAAACGTGATAACATGTTAGGCTTGAAAGAAAACGTAATCGTTGGTCACTTAATTCCTTCAGGAACTGGTGTACGTGGTTACGAAAGAATCATCGTTGGTTCTCAGGAAGAGTACGATAAATTATTAGCTTCAAAACAAGAAGAAGTAGAGGCTTAATAAATATTCCATAATCTTAATAAGGGTTGTTTCGTAAAGGAACAACCCTTTTTTGTTTAAATAATTTTAAACCCTCGTACTTTAGTACTAACTTTAAAAGCACTTATTTTAATAGTATATCAATTAATTATAAACTTACCCATGGAAGAACAGCAGAACGAAAACCAGTTAAACATAGAGCTATCAGAAGAAGTTGCCGAAGGAATTTTTTCAAATCTAGCCATCATCACACACAGCAATACAGAGTTTGTTCTTGATTTTATCCGCGTAATGCCGGGTTTACCAAAGGCTAAAGTGAAATCGAGGATTATTTTAACACCAGAACACGCAAAACGATTGTTAACGGCGCTGGAAGATAATATCCAAAAATTTGAACACGTTAACGGCCGGATTAAAACACAGGAAGAGCCTCCGTTTCCAATGGGATTTGGCGGACCTACTGCCCAAGCATAATTTTCTTTTAACATTCTCAAACAAATACTTGATTACTATGTTAGCATAGTATACATTTGTGCTATAACCATATATAAATGAAAAAAATTTTATTGAGCGTATTACTATCCGCCCCATTATGGGTTTTGGGGCAGGGTTTCCAGGTTAATTTACAAGGGCAAAAGCAAATAGGTATGGCCGGAGCAGGTTCGGCGTTGGCATTGGATGAAGCTTCTGTATTTTATAACCCTGGTGCAGTTAGTTTCTTAGAGAAAAACTCAGTTTCAGCAGGCGTTAACCCATTATTGTTTAAATCAGCTTTCCAAAGAAGTGGTTCGAATATAACTGAAAATGTAAAAAATAAAATAGCGCCACCTTTTGAGGCTTATGCTGTTTGGGGACCGAAATCGAATAAATGGAAATTAGGATTAGGTGTTTACACGCCATTTGGTGGGATGGTAGATTGGGGCAACGACTGGTCTGGAAAATATGCCTTAACTTCCTTAAACCTAAAAGCAATTTATTTCCAACCTACTTTAAGCGTTAAAATTACAGATCGAATCGGTATCGGTGCAGGATTTGTTTATAACCATGGTGAAGTAAATCTTCAGCGGGCCTTACCGGTTAATTTTCCTGATGGAAGATCTGGACATGCTACATTAGAAGGTACAGGAAAAGGTTATGGCTGGAATGCTGGTATTTATATCAATACCTTAAGTAATATCACTTTTGCTGTAGTTCATAAATCAAAGGTTGTAACCAAGTTAGATGGCGGAACAGCAGAATTTGATGTGCCTAACTCTTTAAGAACATCATTCCCTGCCGGAAATACATTTAACGCAGAACTACCATTACCATCTACAACAACATTAGGTATTGGTATACCACTTTCTCAAAGCACTACTTTGGCTTTTGATGCCAGTTGGGTACAATGGAGAGTTTATAAAGAATTAGCTTTCGATTATGCAATTAATACATCGGCACTGGCTGATACTAAATCTGCCCGTAATTACCGTGATGGTTCTTCATTTAAACTAGGTGTGAATCATAAGGCATCAGATAAACTTGCTTTAAGAGCCGGTGTAGGTTATGCTTTTAGTCCGGTACAAGATGGCTATGTAACGCCAGAAGCTCCGGATGCTGACCGTTATATCCTGAGTGCAGGTATCGGTTATATGCCTACGAGTCATTTTGAAGTTAATGCATCATTCTTTTTTGAAGATGTTAAATCGCGTAAACAAAAGAACTTAGAAACCGGATTGGATGGTACATTTAAAACATTAGTTTATGCGCCGGGTATTTCATTAACTTATAAATGGTAGGAGAATCACAAATGAAAAAATATATATTAAATAGTTTTTTAGCTGCTGTTATTCTTTTTGCTGCAGCTTGTAAACCTGAAATTGATACTACAGCAGGTACTACTGCTGGTCAGGCGAACTTTAGTAAATACATTGCCGTAGGTAATTCCCTAACCTCGGGCTTTGCCGATGGCGGACTTTACCTTGAAGGGCAGAAAGTTGCGTATCCAAATTTAATTGCAGCACAAATGGCAACTGTTGGTGGTGGAAGTTTTACTTCACCCTTTTTTACCGATGCACAGGCTAATGGCTCCGGGTATTTAGCACTTACTGCATTGGTTAATGGCACACCAACCATTAGCAGTGTTACAACTAACCTTGCCTATCGTGATGCAACTCATTTAACCAAGTATTCTGGTGAGGTACAGAATTTGGGTATTCCTGGTATGCGTGTCGATTTAGCCTTTGCTGCTGCTTATGGTGCCGCCAATCCTTACCTTGAGCGTTTATTGACCGATACGCAGGTTGGTACAACCACTTATTTTCAATTTATTCAAGGTAGAAATCATACCTTCTTTTCTTTATGGTTAGGGAATAATGACGCGTTGGGCTGGGCAACCAATGGTGGTGTAACTACCGATGCTACGAACGTTTTAACGGATAAATCTACTTTTGCATTATTGTATTCAAATTTAGTGAATGCATTGACTGCCGGAGGACAAAAAGGTGTTGTAGGTACAATTCCAGATGTAACAGCGATACCATATTTCAATACGGTTACCGTTGCTGCACTTTTAAATGCCGCTAAGGCGATCAATCCGGCTGCAGCTGCAATTTATATTCAAACCGGAACAGGTGCAGTTCGGGCTGCAACCGCAGAGGATTTAATCCGCTTGCCATTTCAATCTGCTGGTTTATTTGGTGTAGTAAATTCAGCGGGTATACCTTACGGTTTACATCCTTTAAACCCTATTGCAAATAACTGGGTACTTGATAAAGATGAAATTGTAAAAGTTAAAGATTATGTAACCAGCTACAATAGCAGCATTAAATCTTTGGCCGATAGTAAAGGACTTGCTGTTGCTGATACCTATACTTATCTTAACCAGGTTAAAACCGGACTTATGATTCAAGGCATAGGCATTAACGCTTCATTTATCACTGGTGGTGCGTTTTCACTTGATGGAGTTCACTTAACGCCTCGTGGAAATGCTGTTATAGCCAATGTTTTTGTTGATGCCATCAATGGTAAATATGGATCAAATATTCCTACTATTGATATTACACAATACAGAGGCGTGAAGTTTCCTAATTAAATAAATTAAATGCTAAGAAAAAGGGGTTCCGATCAGGAGCCCTTTTTTATTGGCTATCGAGCAACTTCATATCGATAAGTTTTATCACCTTATCGATATCGTGAGGTTCAAACCAATTAATCTCATCATCTCTCCTAAACCAGGTTAGTTGCCTTTTTGCAAACCGGCGAGTGTTTTGCTTTACAGCAGCAATAGCATCATCAAGAGTTGTTTTGTTATCCAGGTAATCAAAAAACTCACTATATCCCACTGTATTTAAGGCATTGTAATCTTTATAATGGGCTAAAGATTTGACTTCATTTAAAAGCCCGTTTTCAATCATTTTATCTACCCGAAGATTAATGCTACTATATAATTGAGCCCTATCGGTGTTCAAACCTATTTTAATGATGTTAAAAGGTCTTTGTTTTTTTGTAGCAGAAAGCATTGAGGAAAGTTTCTGCCCGGTTGAAAGGAATACTTCCAAACCTCTGATCATACGCTGAGGGTTATTTTGATCTACTTTCTCAAAATATTCAGGGTCGTACTGCTTAAGCTGATCCTGGATTACCTGTAAACCTTCTTCCTCAAACTGCTTATTTAATTTTGCACGGATTGCGAGATCTATTTCCGGCATTTCATCCAGGCCATTTACAACAGCGTTAATATATAAACCACTGCCACCAACCATTACGGCCAAATCGTGGTTTTGGAAGATAGTTTCTATCGTTTTTAGTGCCTGTACTTCAAAATCGCCAGTACTGAATAATTCATCTACTGAATGGGAATTGATGAAATGGTGTTTTGCAGCAGCTAACTCAGCCGCGTCGGGTTTAGCTGTGCCAATTTCCATTTCTTTATAAAACTGTCTTGAATCGGCCGATAGTATTTCTGTTTTATAATGTGTAGCAACTTTTATAGCCAAAGCCGTTTTGCCAATGGCTGTAGGGCCAACAATAACCAATAAAGTTTTTTTGTTCTTATTATGCGGCATAAGGTTAAGGTATAAAAAAACTGCCGGATGGGGTTTATCCGACAGTTAAAATATTTTAAAAACTAAGCTTGAAATTTCTAGTAGTCGTCTTTATGGCCGTCATCATCGTAGCCTTCATTATCAGAAAACTCGTTACCGAACTCGTCTTCATTTTCATCATTTTCATCATCTTCATCACGCTCCTCTTCATTAATGCCCATTTCGCCCATAGCTTCAAGTTCATCGGTATCTTCAGGAACGAAATTCATTTCATTAAGGAAATCAAATTCGCTTGCTGAAGCACTTGAGCCACGCGGATCAACAGCCTGTGGGCTATTTCTTTCCAGAATTTTAGGCGCTTCGCCTGAACTTTTAGCTAAAAAAGGATATTCAATATGCGGGTCGGCATCTAAAATAATCTTAACCAGCTCTACGTGGAAATCGTATGGACGATCGAAGTTATAGGTATAATAAAATTTCTGGTGCGGATCTTCAATAAAGCCGCTAAGCTTCGAATTTTCCATCAAAACAACTCTGTCTTTTTTACGTTCGCTGGGTAAGTAAGCAATTTCATCGCCTTTTAGCCAGTTATCGGTACTTACGTAAAAAGATGAAGGTTTTTCGGCATTGTAATCAGTAGATTTATGGATTGCTTTATGTAAATCTTCGAATGTCTGGTTAGATTTAATGTCGATTTCTCTTACAACATCATCAAAATCTTCGAAAGTAATTTTAAATTTATAAATAGCCATTGTTGTTTCTTGGAGCTGTAAAAATAAAGTTAATTTGTTTTATCGCAAAACAGCAATTGCGAGAAAATGTAACCAATAGGGTTGAGTTGTCGATTAAATTATTTATTAACAGGATTTAATCCCATTTGTTTTGCCAGATTAAGCATAAAGTTAAACGCTTCAGTGTAGTCGTTTGTTATCTCACCTTCTAAAATTGCCTCCCGGATAGCATTTTTAATTATACCCACTTCTTTTCCGGCATCGAGTGCAAATGTTTCCATAATATCGTTGCCTGTTATCGGCGGTTGCCAGTTTCTTAACTTGTCACGCTCTTCAACGTCTTTTAGCTTTTGTTTAACGAGTTCGAAATTGTTACGGTATTTGGTCTTTTTGTATTCGTTTTTGGTTGTTACATCGGCATTGCAAAGCATCATTAAGCTTTCAATTTCTTCACTTGCATCAAAAAGCAACCTGCGAACAGCCGAATCGGTTACGGTATCCTGGGCTAAAACAATTGGCCGTAAATGTAACTGAACAAGTTTTTGAACAAATTTCATTTTTTCATTCAAAGGTAACTTTAGCTGGTTGAAGATTTTAGGAACCATTCGGGCACCTTTGTCTTCATGTCCATGAAAGGTCCAGCCATGACCTTCTTCAAAACGCTTGGTAGCAGGCTTGGCAATGTCGTGCAATATTGCAGCCCAACGAAGCCATAAATCATCTGTGTCAGCGCAAATGTTATCCAGAACCTCTAAGGTATGGTAGAAATTATCCTTATGTCCTTTCCCTTTTATAATATCTACGCCATAAAGCTGAGCCATTTGCGGGAAAATGAGGTGGAGCAATCCTGTATCAAAAAGGAGTTTAAAACCTATTGAAGGTTTTTTCGCTAAAATGATCTTATTCAGTTCGTCGGTAATCCGCTCTTTTGAAACAATACTGATGCGCTCCTTTTGTGTTTTTATTGCAGTTAGTGCTTCATCATCAATTTTAAAATCTAACTGTGTTGCAAACCTGATTGCCCTCATCATGCGCAAAGGATCATCAGAAAAGGTTATTTCGGGGTTTAATGGCGTACGTATCAACCTGTTTTCCAAATCCTGAACACCGTTGAAAGGGTCGAGTAATTCGCCAAAGTTATCTTTATTTAGGTTGATGGCTAAAGCATTAATCGTAAAATCGCGGCGAAGCTGGTCATCTTCCAAAGTTCCATCTTCAACTATAGGCTTTCTCGAATCAGAACGGTATGATTCTTTTCGGGCACCAACAAACTCGATTTCTAAATCTTGTATTTTAATGTTGGCGGTGCCAAAGTTTTTAAAAACAGCGACTTTTGTATTTAGTTTTTTGCCTACAGCCTCTGCATAATTTATTCCGCTACCGACTACCACCACATCAATATCTTTTGAAGGGCGTTTTAAGAATAAATCGCGAACAAAGCCGCCAATAACATAGGCTTGCACCTGGTTTTTATCGGCTATGGCTGATAAAGTTTTGAAAACGGGATTTTGTAGATGTTCCTGCATAATAGTATTCTTGCCCTACTGAATTTATTTCAGTAGCTGATGCCTGAAAAACCCCTGAAACAGGAACTCCGTACTACAGAATGGCAATAAGAATTGCAAAAGTAATAAAATTACTTACGAATAAACTGAAACTGGCCTCCCGGCGAAAGTTTCATTATTGTTGATGGTTTTTTCGATGTTCTGTTTTCCTGCTCAAAGTCTACGATGTAATCAACAGCATCAATAATTTCAGGACTGATGTCGTCGAAATTTTTTGGTGATGGTTCACCACTTAAGTTGGCTGATGTAGAAACAATCGGTTTGCGAAAGCGCTGAATAAGGGGGGTGCAAAAGTCATGTTTTACGATTCTTATCCCAACGCTTCCATCTTCATTGATAACATTTTTTGCCAAATTTTTTGCCCCTGAGAAAATAACTGTTAGTGGGTTTTCAGCATATTCAATTAAGTCATAAGCTACTTTAGGAACGTCTTCAATATAACTTTGGATTTTGCTGTCAACATCCAAAAGAACAATCAGGCTTTTCTCAGCAGGACGGTTTTTAATTTTCAATACTTTATCAACTGCCTCAGGATTGGTTGCATCGCAGCCTAAGCCCCAAATTGTATCTGTAGGATATAAAATTACTCCACCAGCCTTCAACACTTCTAAAGCCTTGTTAATTTCTTCTTTAAGCATAACACAAAAGTATTTATTATTAGCTGAAGTTAAATAATGTTAAGGACAGATTTTTAACATTACTATTTGCTAGCTTTACCTAAAACGCTTTTAAAAATGAAAAAAATAGTCACATTCTTATTTCTTTTAGGGTTTACTTCAGGATTGTTTGCCCAGCAAAAAATTATTTTCCATTATAAATTTGTACAGAATATTAAAGGAATAACTGGTGGCAGTGAACTTGAATTGTATTACCAAAACGGGAACTCACTGGAATTACCTAAAATAAATGATACGCTGAAAAATACAACAACCTACGAGGGGGCAAACGTTGTTATGAGGAGGGTTATAAGAGAAAATGATAAGAAACCTCCTTTTGTATTAAAATCTCCGGCCAGCAATAGCCTTATCTTTGCCCAGCGACTATGGATACAGCCAGCGATATTGGTTGTGGATACGCTGAATAATTTTAAATGGAATATTTTTAATGAAACTAAAAGTATTGGTGGTGTAGTTTGTACTAAAGCAGAAACGAATTTCAGAGGTCGTAAATACACGGCATGGTTTAAGAAAGACAATGCTCTGCAAGTTGGTCCGTGGAAATTTGGAGGCTTGCCTGGTATAATTTATGAAGTAAAAGATTCGGAAGAGCTTTTTACTTACCTTTTAACCGGATATGATTTTGTAGATAGTTTTCCCGTTGACTTACAATTACCAGCGCTATATAATGATGATATCATGATTAGTCAGAAGGATTTTATCGCGAAATGGAAAGATGTTAAAAAAGATGTTGAAAAAGATAATGATAAGATTACCTATACACTAATTGGTACATCGAATATTAAACATGAAGTAGCACCAATTCAGGAATTATATTGAGCGATGGTAAAATAAGCAAATACGTGTTATTTTTTATTAGCATTCTCCATAAATTAAATCTCTTTGTAAAATTTAGATCAACTGTAACCTTTTCAGTTTAAAATTGTTATATTTAGTACAGGTTATTTAATAAACATAAACACGAGAACAAATGAAAATTTTCCCAAAATTATTAATGCTGATTGCCGTTGTGATCGCATTTTCCGGATGTTCGTCGCTCCGGACTGCCTCAGATTATGATAAAAGCGTAGATTTTAACGCTTATAAAACTTACAATTTTTACGATAAAGGTATTGCCCGGGTAAAACTGAACAACCTTGATAAAAGAAGATTGATGGCGGCTGTTGAAGCTGAAATGAATGCGAAAGGATTTACCAAATCAGACCGACCTGATTTATTGGTGAACCTTGTTGTTGTTGCCAGAGAGAAAACTGATTTCTATGGCCCTGCTTACTATGGTGGCTGGGGATGGGGTTGGGGCTGGCGCGGCGGATGGGGAGGTTGGGGCGGATGGGGCTCCAATTACGTTAACCAGTACATCGAAGGAACCATTATTATCGATTTCTTAGACCCGGCTAAAAAGATTTTATTCTGGCACGGCCAGGGGGCTGGTTTTAACCTGGATAATTTCAGTAAACGAGAGCAACGTTTGTATACAGGGGTTAAAGAAATTCTGGCGCAATACCCTCCAAATGCAATTGCAGCCAAATAAGGTTTAACTCAAAATATTTTTATAGCAATTTATTAATTGCTCCGTCACTACAGGGCTGTTGAATTTCTGAACAAATTCCAGCCCTTTTCTTTTCATATGTTCCTGCAAAGCGGTTGATGAAAGAACGTGATTTATGGCAGCTGAAAGCTCATCGGCATTATCTGGCGAAATGTAGATGCTATCCGGACCACCTGCTTCTTCGAGGCAAGAGCCTGTGGCTGCAATAGTTGGAATGCCGCTGTATAATGCTTCGATAATCGGGATGCCAAAACCTTCGTAAAATGAAGGATAAACAAAAAGTTTTGCGAGCTGATAAATGCCTGGTAAATCTGAGAATGGGATGTTCTGTAGAAAGATTATCCGCCCGTTTAATCCAAGTTGCTGTATTTCTTTTTCTACGGTTTTAAAATAAGCAGTCTGCTTTCCTATTACAACAAGTTTATAGGCTTCGTCAACATTTTTTAATGCCTGAACAAGTAGTTTGAGGTTTTTACGCGCTTCAATTGTGCCAACATTAAGAATGTATCTCTCTGGTAGTTTGTAAGTCAGATTAATTCGATTTAGCGTATCTGCATCGAGATTACATTTAAAACTATCATCGCAACTCTGGTAAATAACATCTATTTTATCAGGATCTATCCCATAAAATTCGATAATATCTGCCTTGGTTTTTTCACTTATGGCAATAATTCTGTTTGCCCTCTTACATGCCGATTTACTTTTCCATTCATATAATTTCCGATCGATAAATTTGTAGTAGGAAGGGAAGCGAAGGAAAATTAAATCATGAATGGTTACTACAGATTTAATCCGGGTATGTTGTATAGCCAGAGGGATTTCGTGGCTTAATCCATGAAAAAGCTGAACATCATCTTTAACTAAATCTTTTAGGATATTAAGACTTCTCCAAAGAAAGGGGCCACTTTTCGGTAGCTTTAGGAGGATATTATCTTTACTGAAAAAAGAATCGATTTGTTTAGCCGTTTTTACTTTCGGCGTATAAACAAGGTATTGGTTTTCCGGAAATTGTGTCGCCAGCGATTCAATTAAGGATCTACTATAATTGCCTAAACCCGTTAAGTTATTTGCAGCACGCTTGCCATCGTAACCAATTTTCATAGAGGTGAAAGGTTTAAGGTAAAAGGTTTAAGGTTTTGGATGTGCCTTACACCCTAAACCTTATACCTCAAGCCATTTATACGGCTACGTTATTTTCTCTTAACGCATCGTTAAGTGAAGTTTTCTTGTCGGTACTTTCTTTACGTTTTCCAATAATTAAAGCACAAGGAACCTGGTATTCGCCTGCAGGGAATTTCTTGGTGTAACTGCCAGGAATAACTACTGAACGGGCAGGAACTATACCTTTATACTCCACTGGTGAAGGGCCTGTTACATCAATGATTTTAGTTGATGCTGTTAAAACAACATTAGCGCCTAAAACAGCTTCCCTTTCAACTTTAACGCCTTCAACTACAATTGCTCTTGAGCCTAAAAATGCATCGTCTTCAATAATAACCGGTGCAGCCTGAACAGGTTCTAAAACACCGCCAATGCCAACACCACCACTCAAGTGAACACGTTTGCCAATCTGGGCACAAGAACCAACAGTTGCCCAGGTATCAACCATGGTACCTTCATCTACATATGCACCAATATTTACATAAGATGGCATCATGATAACCCCTTTAGCCAAATATGCACCATAACGGGCACTGGCCATTGGTACAACACGAACTCCTGTTGCTTTATAATCGGTTTTTAATTCCATTTTATCGTGGTAAACAAATGGACTGTTCTTAATTTCCTTCATCTCGCGGATTGGGAAATATAAAATAACAGCTTTCTTTACCCATTCATTAATGCCCCATGAGTTTAAAACAGGTTCAGCAACACGAATTTCACCTTTATCTAAGCCCTGAATTACGGTTTCGATGGCTTCGCAATAGTTGCTATATTTTAAAAGGCTTCTGTCTTCCCAGGCGGCTTCAATAAGTTTCTTTAAATCTGAATACATGATGTTTTTAAATTTTACGCAAAATAAATCAATTTTTACTTATTAAAGGGTTAATTGTTCAAATTGTTTGTTCTTTGGTTAACTGGCTAATTGTTTAAATAGGTAAACTGCCTGATTACGCTCGATACAATTAACCAATATAGCGATTAACCAGTTTATACATTTAACCTAATTGCGTACTTTTGTAGCTTTATGGCAGAAACAGAAAAACTCAGGATTGATAAATATTTATGGGCGATAAGGTTGTTCAAAACCCGAAGTCTGGCTACGGATGCCTGTAAGGCAGGAAGAGTGAAGCTTAATGGTCAGAACATAAAAGCCTCGGCGGTAGTGAAAATCGGTGATGTTTACCAGGTATCGAAAGGAATTGAAAAGAAAATTATTGAAGTGGTAGATTTTTCATACAACCGTACTGATTCGCCAACAGCATTAACCAAGTATAAAGATCTAACACCTGTTGAGGAAACACATGCGTTTAAATCAGCTTTCCATGCGCCAACGCTTAAACGCGATCGGGGAACAGGCCGTCCAACCAAAAAAGACAGGCGGGAAACCGACGATTTGCTGGAAGGGATATTTGAAGAAGAGTAATCAGTTTTTAGTTGCCAGTTTTGAGTTTTCTTCATGCGTACCGTTAACCGCATATTGCAAACTGAAATACCTCATCCGGTAACTCATTATTGCTGTTTTACCCAGTTTTTCAATTAGTTTATAATTTGCAACAGCACCTACTGCTGCGCCAACAAAAGGTAGCATTTGCGCCAGTTTAGCCAAATCAATATAATCGCGATATTGTTGCTGAAAAGTTAACCAGTCAAATTCATCAATATTTGTCGGAAGCAGGTGCGCTTTATTGTCCCAATGCTCCATTTTCAGGTACACGTTTTTACTTTCTTCTTTACTGGAAAAGGCCAGTTGAAAAATATGAAGAATAAATAATCGCTCACGGTAATCTTTTACATCATAACCATAAACGGCTGCGATATCAAAAAGCATTTTCATTTTAATGCTTAATAATAAAGGGAAATCAGCCAGGCTCATCAGAAAACCTCCGGCACCTGTAATACCGCCCTCTGCTGCACCGGTTTTTTTATAATTATTAATCTTTTGCTTAATCAAGGCCTCCCGATGCATCAGGGTTAAATCGGTAACAGGCTTTGATGTGGTAAATGCCGACCCAAACAGCACCGCTTTAACCATTTGTTTTATTGCAAGCGTTATGGCATCATGAACTTTATCAGGGATATAGCTATTGATTTTTTTCTGTACTTTATCCGTAACCTTATTAAATAATGAAGGTTTCTGTAAAATTTTAAACTTCCAGAATTCCATTTCGCTTGTAATTTTTTGATCGTAGGTCATCCTTTTTAACTGCAATAATTATTCCTCAAAATTTAACTAAAAATAGCTTGTAAAAAATATTTATAAACTATATATTTAGTTACTTTATAAAATCTTTAACCTACTCATTATGAAATTGTTTAAATTATTGTTGGTGTTGCTTGCAGCTGCTGGAGCGGCTAAGGCACAAGGGGTGAAATTTTCAGCTGATAAACCTGAAGCAGGTACAACAGTTAAATTTACGTACGACCCCAAGGGTACAAATTTGCAAAATCTTGCCGATGTAAAATGTACCTCATATTCTTTTTATACTTCTACCGGGCCAAAAAGTAAGCGGATAGATTTAATAAAAGATGGTGAATTATATAAAGGTGAAATTGCCGCCTCGGATAGTGTTACACTTGTTGGATTATCCTTTAATGTTGACGAGCAAAAAGATGAAACACCGGCAGGATACCTACTAGAGTTTACCAAAGGAGGAAAAGTGTTGCCTGAAACCTACATCCATGAGGCATTTATGTATGGTTCAGCGGGTAATTATTACCTCGGACTAACGCTGAACAGTGAAAAAGGGGCTGAGCTTTATAAAAAAGCTTTTACTGAAAAACCAGCGCTTTTTGAAAAGTACCGTTATAGCTACCTTTCTTTAGCATACAAGTCAAATAAAGAAACCGGTACCAAATTAGTAGAGGAAAATATTGCTAAAGTAGCTAAAATTAAAGAAGCTCCAGAGAGTGACTTAATTTTTATGTTAAATGCTTTTAGCATAATTAAGAAAAAAGAGCAGGCTGATTCTGTTAAGGCAGTGTTGCTGAAAAAGTATCCGATTGGAAATTATGCTTATGGCCAAGACATGAACGCCCTTTATTCGGAAAAAGATGCAGCAGTTATTGAGCAAAAGGCTACGTCCTTAATTTCCAAATTCAAGCTTGATCCGGCTAAAAAAGCCGATGCTGCCAGGTTGACATCTATTTATAGTATTGTAGCTAATGCATTTGCAAAAACCACTAATAACGAGAAGTTTGAATTCTATGCAGATAAAATCAGTAACAAATTAAGCAGAGCAAGTATTTACAATCAATTTGCCTGGCCTTTAGCCGAAAAGAAGGAAAATCTTGCCTTTGCAGCGAAGATTTCAAAACAATCGCTGGAGTTGGTTGAACAAGCGAAAGGTGAAGAAATGCCGGCATATTTTTCAACTAAAGAGGAGTATTTAAAAAATCTCAACCAAACTTATGGTATGTATGCCGATACTTATGCTTTATTGCTTTACCATCAGGGAAATTTTAAGGAAGCATTATCAGTACAAGAGAAAGCTATTCCTATGTACGGAACATCAGTTTCTCCTGATGTGACAACACGTTATGTTACTTATCTGATAAAAGATGGACAAAATGAAAAAGCATTTACTGAAGCTGAAAAACTAATCAGAGAAGGAAAAGGATCTGATTCATTAAAAAATGATTTTAAAAGATTATATGCTGGTTTAAAAAAACAAGGAACCTACGAAGCATATATGGCTAACCTGGAAAAGGATGCTAATGCAAAAGCACGTGCCGAGTGGACTAAAAAAATGATTAATATTCCTGCTCCCTCATTTACGCTGGCAAATTTAAAAGGGGAAAAAGTAAGCCTGGCAGATTTAAAGGGAAAAATTGTTGTATTAGATTACTGGGCAACCTGGTGTGGGCCTTGTGTGGCGTCTTTCCCGGGTATGCAGAAAGCAATGGCAAAATATTCTGGCAATCCTAATGTAGTGTTCCTGTTTGTGAATACATGGCAAACAGAAGAGAACAGAGAGAAAGTGGTTACTGATTTCATTGCTGAGAAAAAATTAAACTTCAATGTTTTATATGATACAAAAAATGCTAAAGATCCATCTAAATTTGATGTTATAAGTGCTTATAAAGTTGATGGTATCCCAACTAAATTCATTATTGATGGTGAAGGAAATATCAGGTTTAAAGCAGTTGGTTTCTCGGGTTCGGACGATGGTGTAGTTAAAGAGATTGATTCTATGATTGGTCTGCTCACCACAAAAGAAGCTAGTAAATAACAAAAATGCCCGGTTTTAACCGGGCATTTTTGTTATTATTCAATAGTGCAGGTCCTTTTAATTTCATAAAATCTTCAAGCTTGTCCGTTTTCTTATCAAACATTATAGGGTAAAAAAAATGCCCTGACTATGCAGGGCATTTAAAATAAGTATTTTTTAATGATTATTTTTTTGCGTATTCAGCGTTTAAGCCTTTAATTACTTCAGAAGTAACATCTAAGCTCTCATCAGCAAATAAAATAGCACTGTTACCTTTAGAATAAGTTAATACCATTTTATAACCTTTTTCTTTAGCGTAGCCTTTTAAGTAACCAGCAACTTTATCGTATAATTTTTCATTTTCCGCAGCCTGCTCATTTTGTAAAGCACCACCAGCATTTTGCTGATAAGTTTGCAACTCTTGTTGTTTACGACCTAAACGCTCTTCAGTAGCTTTACGTACATCAGCAGCTAAACTACCAGCAGTTTGTTGGTACTGTGCAACTTCTCTCTGAAAAGCCTGTGTTTTAGCTTGCATATCCGCCTGTGCGCTTTTAGATTTACCTTCAAATTTTACTTTGAGATCTTTATAGTAATCGTATTTGGTTAATAACGAATCAGAGTTTACAAATACAATTTTCTCCCCAGCAGAAACAGCTGCAGTACTACCTGTTTTTTTTGTTTCAGTTGTTTTAGCGTCTTTGTTCTGGCATGCTGAAAATGCAGTAATTAATGCTGCGGTTGCAAATAAACCAAAGGTTTTCAAGGTTCTTCTTTCCATTATTGTTTAATAAATTTTAGCAAAGATAAAAATGATAATTATTTATGCAATAAATACTTTTTAAAGCATAAGCTTTTATATAGTAATTGTTTACAACCAGATTCAACGCAGGTTAAGCAAGGCTTATTGTTGAAAAGAATAACTTGTTAATTTATTTTTTATAAGTTTTAAGGTCGTTGCTGTTCGCAATCTCATGGTTGTGAAATGGAAATTATTGCTGCAAAATCCTGAAGAAAAATAGGGGGGATAGAGGGGCTTTCAGGTATTTTTATATGCTGCCTGTCAGAATTAAAGCGGTGATTTTAAACGGCTAAAACTTATCCACATATTAGTTTAAATGCCGAAATTTCCGTATTTTTGATACTTATAGTTTTTAATTAAAATATGAGCGAAGAACAAGATTTAAAGTCAAATTATTCGGCAGATAATATACAGGTTTTAGAAGGTTTAGAAGCGGTGCGTAAGCGCCCTTCAATGTATATAGGCGATACCGGTGTTAAGGGTTTACACCACCTGGTTTACGAGGTTGTGGATAACTCTATCGATGAGGCACTTGCCGGTTATTGTACTGATATTCTGGTAACTATCCACGAAGGTAATTCAATTACCGTAGAAGATAATGGACGTGGTATTCCGACAGGAATCAACACTAAAGAAGGAAAATCTGCATTGGAAATCGTTATGACGGTTCTACATGCGGGGGGTAAATTTGATAAAGACACCTATAAGGTATCAGGTGGTTTGCATGGTGTAGGGGTAAGTTGCGTTAACGCCTTGTCTACACATGTAAAAACCGTTGTACACCGTGAAGGTAAAATTTTTACACAGGAATACGAACGTGGTAAACCTTTGTTTGATGTAAAAGAAATCGGTACATCAGATCGTACAGGAACTATCCAGACGTTTCAGCCTGACGCGGAAATTTTCACCCAAACTTTAGAGTATAAATACGATACACTTGCAGGTCGTTTGCGTGAGCTTGCATTCTTAAATAAAGGAATTAAGCTTACCTTAACTGACGAGCGTGAGAAATTGGAAGATGGTTCATTTTTATCAGAAACTTTCCATTCGGAAGGTGGTTTAAAAGAATTTGTTGCCTTTTTAGATGGTACACGTACTTCATTATTAGTGGAGCCGATTTATATCGAGGGCATTAAAAATGGTGTTCCGGTTGAGCTTGCTTTTCAGTATAACGACAGCTACTCGGAAAACGTTCACTCTTATGTAAACAACATTAATACGCATGAGGGCGGTACACATATTGCGGGTTTCCGCAGGGGCTTAACGCGTACGTTAAAAAACTATGCCGATAAGGAAGGTTTGTTAAAGAACGTAAAGATGGAAATTACAGGTGATGACTTTAGAGAAGGTTTAACTGCTGTAGTTTCAGTAAAAGTTGCTGAGCCTCAATTTGAGGGACAAACGAAAACTAAGCTGGGTAACAGTGAGGTGATGGGGTCAGTGGATGTTGCTGTAGGTGAAGCTTTGGGTAATTATCTTGAAGAAAACCCGAAAGAAGCTAAATTGATTATCAATAAAGTGATTTTGGCTGCCACAGCCCGTGCCGCTGCCCGTAAGGCCCGCGAAATGGTGCAACGTAAGAGTGTTATGGGAGGTTCAGGCTTGCCAGGTAAACTTGCCGATTGTTCTGATAGTGATCCGGAAAGATGCGAAATCTTCCTGGTAGAGGGAGATTCGGCAGGTGGTACTGCCAAACAAGGTCGCGACAGGAACATTCAGGCCATTCTTCCTTTGAAAGGTAAAATTCTGAACGTTGAAAAAGCCATGGAGCATAAAATCTACGAGAACGACGAGATTAAAAATATGTTTACCGCTATCGGCGTTAGTATTGGCACGCCTGAAGACGATAAAGCATTAAACCTGACAAAGTTACGTTACCACAAAATCGTAATCATGACGGATGCTGATATTGATGGTTCGCACATTACTACTTTGATTTTAACATTCTTCTATCGTTATATGAGGGCGTTAATCGAAGCGGGTTATGTTTATATTGCTTCGCCACCACTTTATCAGGTGAAAAAGGGTAAAGATTTCGAATACTGCTGGACTGATGTGCAACGTGATGCCGCTGTACAACGTTTAAAAGGTGCTGGTAAAGAAGATAGCGTACACGTACAACGTTATAAAGGTTTAGGTGAGATGAATGCTGAACAGCTTTGGGAAACCACTTTAAACCCTGCTACACGTACCTTAATGCAAGCTACTATTGAAAGTGCAGCAGAATGCGATCATACTTTTTCTATGCTAATGGGCGATGAAGTTGCTCCTCGTAGAGAATTTATTGAACGTAACGCAAAATATGCTAAAATTGATGCTTAATTGAGCTAAAGCTTTAAATTACTCAAAAGCAAAAAATAAAAAACCTCTGACAAGTAATACTTGCAGAGGTTTTGTTGTTTAGAATCGATAATTATTAAGTCAATTATCAAACTTATCTTAAGCCGTTTCCATCCAGAAACGGCTTGTTGATTAACTAACCAGCCCAAACATGGACTTCAACTAAAAATCTATAAGAATTATAGAATGTAATAAGAGCCAACAGGCGCTAATTCGGTTTGAGGTTTATCCTCATATATTTTATTGTCATCAAGCATCTGACACAAATCCCTTTCAATCGTTCGGCAGATGGTTGTTGTGGGCGTATCTGTAGGTTTATTCTCAAATGGATCCTGAAGATGAACAGCCATTTTCTCTACTAAAAGAAAGAACGCCGCAATGGCAACAACTAAAGGAACTTCCATGTAACCAAAGTACTCTATTAAACCAAATGGTAATAAAACGATGAATAAGTGGATAGACATGCTGATGTATTTACTGTAGGTTACCGGGAAAACGGTATTTTTAATTCTTTCAGAACCACCCATGTGATTACACAAGCCGCAAATAATCTTATCTATCTCTATTTGCTGGTATTTATTGATCCAGCCTTCCTGTAGGGCCTTTTTTAGATCCATGCCATGTAACTCAAGCAAGGAAGTCGTTACGTTTTTACGTTTTTTAATAAAGGCCATTTCATCGGCCGAAAGGTATTGTTCTAAACCTTTACGCGGGTTAAAGCCCCTTAGTGCCTGACTTAAGGCATAACACCAGGCAATTTGTCTCTTAATGAAACCTGCTTTAAAGGCTTCTATTTCATCAAGACCATATGGGTTTTCTACAAACGACAATATCTGGCGGGATATAGATCTGGAATCGTTAACAATTGCACCCCAAAGTGTTCTTGCTTCCCACCATCTATCGTACGCCTGGTTAGAACGAAATGCCAATAGTAGTGATATTATGGTTCCCAGCAATGCAGGAACTGCAACCGGAATAGAAATACGTGTAACGTGAAAGTTTTGATATAATACTACAATCCCAATCGAATAAGCGATAACGAAGAGTAGCTCTTTTTTGATTTTTCCGAATATATATGTGACCGGAATATTATTTCGTAGCAGCATGATATATAAAATTTAAAATTGATATTAAATTAAGCATTCAGCACTTGCGGCTGAGCTTCCTGAATTTTAGTATCAATTAAGTTTTCAGAAGAATGAACAGTTAAAGCATTTAAGTAAAGCACTTCACATCCAGAACGTTCTGTTAAAAATTTAGGATTGATACTATATTTGTTAATCGGCTTAAAGTCGTAATTTTTCAAATAGGCGATGTAGTTTACATCGAAGGCTTCAATGAAATTCTTGAATGCCACAACGGTACTCCCGTAAAAATACTCAATACCAATCGTATTTATTTGTTCCGGAAACTGGCTTTTGTATTGATTTATCTTTTGATAAAAATCGTCGCTAACATTCTCGTAATCGCGGCTTCGGCGGCTTAGCATTAGCATGTCGGTAATGGAATCAGATAATTTAAAAGCATGCAAAAAGATGATGTTTAATTTCTCTGTTGTGTTTAAAACTAATGATTCTATTATTTTGGTGCTCTCTAAGTTAAAGTCTGTAGGAATTAATACTGTTTTCATAATGTACTTGTTTTAAATGAATTGATTAATTATTTAATACAAGTTTAAGCTGATGGTATTACAGCGGGATAAGAGCAAGATTAAAACGAGATTAGAATTTAGTTGAGTTTAACCGATTAAAGGTTTAGCTGTTTAATTGCTATGACGTTTAAGTTAAATAACTGACGAACTAAGCAATGATCGGTAATATCACCTTTATTTCTGTTCCAATACCTTCCTGCGATTTAATGGCAATGCTGCCACGGTGTAAACGGATGATATTTAAAGATAGCGGCAGGCCAACACCATATCCTTTAAACTGGTTTGTATTTGATGCCCTGTAAAAAGGTTCGAAGATATGCTGAACATCAGATGCCGGAATACCAATGCCCTGATCGGTTACTGCAATTGACAGGATGTTTGACTTACTTTCGAGCACTACTGACACCGGTTTGTTGTTGGAATATTTACAGGCGTTACTTACAATGTTTGTAATTGCCAGTTTAATGAGGTTTTTGTTAACCTTTAAAGTAAGTTGTTCCTCATCTTCCGGTAAAGCACTGAGGTCGATTTCTATTTTACTATCGGGATGAACCTGATGAACCGAATCTTTAATCTCCCACAACAATTCATCCATCCTTACCTCTTCACGAGGCTGGTTTTTGCCGTTGAAACCTGATTGCGCCAAACCAAGCAGGCTGGTTAAAATATGCTCAAGCCTTTCGGATTCATCTTTGATTTTAGTTAAGGCCTTATGCTGTTTTTCAGCATCATCCTTAGCTTTTATGGCCAGTTCCACTTCTCCGCTAATGATGGTTAAAGGTGTTCTTAATTCGTGCGAAGCATTACTAATGAAGTTGTTTTGTGTTTCGAAAGCAGTTTCCAGACGATTAAGCATATTGTTAAAAGTTTCTGCCAGCTGCGACATTTCATCGCTGCCTTTTTTTACATCTAACCGTAAATGGAGATTTTCGGCCTTAATTTTTTTTACACTTTTAATTACGTTTCTCAAAGGCATCAACATGTAGTTCGAAAACCGCCAGCCAACTACAAAGGATAATATTACCGATAAGAAGAAACCGATAATGAGGATTTTTTGGAGGTCTTTCAATTCCCTAAAACCAAAAGGGTCGTTAGCGGAAACCACAACGATATAACCATTATTGCCCTTCTTAAAAAACTTGCCGGCATAGAAATGATTATCTACCCTGTACCTGGCCATAAAACCGGCGTTAATTCTGTTGTAGAAACTTTTAGGAAGAACGATATCGGCTTTTATTTCAGGTTTTCCTGCTCCCAGGATATATTCTTTTTCAGATGAAAGCCTTTCCAGGTACTGGTTACGCATTTTGGCGTATACCTGGTTGTTGTCATCATTGTAAAGTTTAATCTGTGCCGCGATATTTACCCTCGCCTCCAGTCGCTTGTAGAAATCTTCGAAAGCAAATTCATTAGAGAAATACCAAACAAAACCGCTTAGCAGCGAGATAATCACTGCTGAAAGGATTGCAAAAAGAAGCGTTATTTTTTTAGCGATTTCCATTATTTTTCTTTCAACACATAACCTAATCCTACTGCGGTATGGATGAGTTTCTGGTTAGCGTTTTTATCTATTTTTTTTCGCAGGTAATTTACATAAACGTCAACCACATTTGTACCGAGGTTAAAATCGATGTCCCAAACACTTTCCAGGATATCAATACGCGACAAGATTTTCGATTTATTTTTCGCCATGTATTCAAGTAAACGGTACTCGGTAGCGGTAAGGGTAATATCTTCCTGATTTCTTTTAACCGTTTTTGCACTCAGGTTAATTTGTAAATCGGCAATAGAAATAATCTGGTCTAAAGAAACTGTTCCACTGTATCTTCTTAACAATGTTCTTATCCTGGCGAAAAGTTCTGCAAATTTAAACGGCTTAATCAGGTAATCGTCGGCACCATTATCGAGACCATTCACTACGTTTTCAGTGGTTCCCAAAGCCGTTAGCATAATGATTGGTGTAGTAGGTTTTTGTTCTTTGATGATTTTGCAGAGTTCCAGTCCATTTATTCCGGGTAGCATGATATCGAGGATTATCAAATCGAATTGATTTTCCAGTGCCATTTGTTTGCCAATTAAGCCATCGGGTGCAATGCTAACGGTAAAACCCTCCTCGGTTAAACCTCGCGAAATAACCGAGACAACGCTTGGCTCATCTTCTACAAGTAATAAATTCATCTTTGGCAAATAATCTAAAAAATGGTGAAATTCAAAATCTTAATTAATTAAAATCGCTCGTAAAAGCTTTTTTAACGTAAATGCGACACATTTTGTTTGATTTGCCTATAGCGTGAACAAAAAAGCCCTCCATGATTGGAGGGCGCTTAATATAGTTTTTTCTTTAATTAATTTCCTTTTTCAGATTTTTCTTTCAGGCTTGCAAGGCCACTTTCAAAATCTTTACCAATCATTTTGTCCATTCCACCCATTACCACACACATCCATTTGCTGATTAAATTATTCTCGCCACTCATGGTCCAGGTAACTTTGTTTCCGGTGCCTTCAGGCTGAATATCGAATTTTGTGTCAGCATGGCTTTCAAATGGTTCTTTGAAAAACAAATCCACATCAACATGTTTGTAAGGATCAACTTTTAAAATTTTCATTTCACCCGAGCCCATCTCTTTTCCTACCCAGGCATACACATGTCCTGGTTGTTGTGGCGTTCCTGAAAATGTTGTTTTTGCTGTTGGTTCCATTTTTGCCCAGGGATTCCATTTGTAGAATTCGTTGAAATCTGCAACATTTTTGTAAATCACACTATCGGGAGCGTTGATTACGGTACTTCTGTTTACCGAATAGGTTTTCGGCAGAAACAGCCCACCAACTACAATAATTACAATCAGCACAACGATAATGCTGAGTAAAACTTTTAAGAATTTCATAATTTGAATTGTTTAGTTACTTAAATTTAAAAAGAAAGCGAGCTAAATCAAAATCATAATTTTAATGGATATTGAACCTTGGTTTTGGCGAATTCAGTTTAAAATGCATCAGGTCGGCAATTGATTGTGCTTTCTGTTTAATGGTTTCAGAATTTTCTCCTTCAAATAAATTGTCTACTGTTTCAAAGAAAATGCCTTTCCATGCAACAAATTCTTTTTCCTTTAGCGATGCTTTTTCGCTAAGCATAAAATGCGAAATCATTGGATTGCCTTTATAAATTGCTTTTCCAAATAATATACTTTCCCAGAAATCGTACATTTTTGGCAAGTGATGAGACCAGTCGACTTTTGCTATATCGGTAAATATCGGGCCAATTAGCTTATCCTCCTGAACTTTTCCATAAAAGGTATCAACCAATAAAATGATGTCGTTGCGGTTTAGAATATCATTTTTCATATTTCAGATCTTTTAAGTTTAAGAAAGCAAATACGGTAAGCGACAAGAATTTAAAGCATTCTAAAATGATATAAAGAACATGGTGATAGTCGGGTGTCGGGTTTGAACCACTTAAAACCAATTTTGCCCTGGCATCTAATAAAGGCAGCAACCAAAAGGTATCGGTAATCAATATTATGGTAATTATGAATAAAAGAGCGCCTTTAAAGTTTTTCAAGACAAATTTCGAAGCACAAAATAATATAATTACCAGTAAGCCGACTTCTATTTTATTCAAGGCTTGAAAAACCAGTTGTCCGATTCCCAGACCAAGCTTTATCGTTATTCCGGGTGCCTGAAATTTAAGCGGAGCTTCCAGAAAACTAATACCCGCAATTAATCCGGCCCAGAAAATTGTACAGAAGATGATTATGTTCTTTCTCATTTCTTTACAAATATGAGCTTAAATTAAAGGTAAAAAATGATAGGAGTCAAGGAATAAAGTTATTTGTATAACTTAAGTTTTAATTTATTGTAATTGATGGTGGCTTTATACTTCATTAAAATATCTCCACCGATTATGCTCATAATTGGTGGATGACCAAACTGCTGATACGTTTCACTTACCGATTGCAAATCAAAAGCAACAGTTTCATAGCCTTTAATTTTAAGCGAACCGATTTTAAGTTCAGGAATAGTGGCCTGAATGGTAGTGGTGGTTGTAAAAAGCGTTGCGGCATTAATTTCATCAGAAACCTGCAGTGTTTCAGCAAGGTGCTGCTCAATAAGTCCTTTATCAAAAACACTTCGTGAGGCGCCGGTATCTAAAACTGCGTAGTGTTTTTGTTTAAAAACAACAATTTCCACCAAAAGATGGAAACCGTCGTCTTGTAAATTAATAAGTTTTAAAGGGATCGAAATCGATTTCATTTTTTTATAATACCTGAGGCTCTTTCATTTTTTAGCCTGGGTTTTAAATGTTGTTCACCACTTAAGATACCTTAACACATAAGTATAAATGACTTAGGTTATCTTAGGTGCCTAAGGTGGTTAATTTATTATATATTGCCAACTTAGGTTTTAAGTTGTTGTTCACCACCTAAGACACCTTAGTACATATAAGCATAAGTGACTTAGGTTATCAAAGGTGGTTAATCCTTTCGTTACACAAGTTTCATTTCAGCTAAAACGCTGTTCATGTTTCTAACGGCGTCGGCACTTTTGTTAAAAGCAGCCTGCTCTTCATCGTTTAATTTAAAATCGATAATTTTTTCCCAGCCGCTGCGGCCAATAATAACCGGAACACCCAGGCAGATATCGCTCTGGCCGTATTCGCCTTCTAAGGAAACACAGCAGGTGAACAGTTTTTTCTCATCGCGAAGAATTGCCTCTACGAGTGCAGCACCGGCAGCACCCGGAGCATACCAGGCAGATGTGCCAATCAAACCAGTTAAAGTTGCTCCGCCAACCATGGTATCGGCCGCCACTTTGTCAAGCGTATCTTTATCTAATAAATTGCTTACGGGTAAACTTTGGTAAGTAGCTAACCTCGTCAAAGGAATCATTGTTGTATCGCCATGTCCACCAATTACAAAACCCTGTAAATCGCCCGGATTGCAATTTAAAGCCTGCGATAAATAAAATTTAAAGCGAGAACTGTCTAAAGTTCCACCCATTCCAATAATACGGTTTTTAGGTAGTCCTAACGATTTCAAAGCAAGGTAGGTCATGGTATCCATTGGATTACTGATCACAATGATGATAGCCTCAGGCGAAAATTTTAGTATGTTTTCCGCAACGCCTTTAACAATACCCGCATTAATTCCAATCAGTTCCTCACGGGTCATTCCTGGTTTACGTGGCAGTCCTGAGGTAATTACCACAACCTGCGAGCCTGCGGTTTTACTGTAATCGTTGGTTACACCGGTAATTTTGGTGTCAAACCCCAGAAGAGTTGCAGTTTGCATCATATCAATGGCTTTGCCCTCTGCAAATCCTTCTTTAATATCTAATAATACAAGCTCGTTCGCCAGTTCTTTCCGTGCAATGTTATCTGCACAAGTTGCGCCTACAGCGCCTGCTCCTACAACCGTTACTTTCATATATCTAAATTTTATGGTTTGCTGTTAATTACCAATCGAAGGTATAAATAAATATAAGGTTAAAAAATCCTTTTCAAAACTTTATAATTTCATGATGGTTTACTGATCAGGCTTAATGTAGAGAGGTTAAGGCTTAAAGCATTTTTATATTATGGAAAATAAACCCGTAAAAACAATTGATTACAAGGCTTTTGAAGGTAAGTGGTATTCTTTGTATTCGATTCCGACTTTAATGGATAAACACTGGAAGCAAACTACTGAAACGTACACCCTTGTTGATGACGAGCATTTTGATGTTTATACGAGCTATCATAAAGAAGGCAAAACAGAAGAAAAATCGATAAAATCGAAATTATTCTTTAACGTGGAAAAGCCAGACGGGGATATGAAAGCACAGTTTTTATGGCCTTTTAAAATTGGCTACTGGGTTATTGAACTGGCCGATGATTACAGTTATGTGGTGGTGGGGCATCCTGAAGAAAAATACCTTTTTATTATGGCAAGGGAACCACGAATGGAAGCAGATTTACTGGTACATATTATTGAACGTTGCAGACAAAAAGGCTATGAAGTAAGCGATTTGGTAAGCCAGGAACATTTTTAGGATGTTTGTAAATGCATTCATCATTTCGAAGCCGATTTTTTATCTGCCCGGCGATCTTATTACAGAAGTTGATTTCGCAGTTTAGTCCTAGCCATATTCGGTTTAATGACGAACTTAAATCAATTTCCTAATTCAACATTCATTCATTCAATCCCTATCTTTTGTTGATAAAATCCTGACAACATCAACCCGCGAAATTGTTATTTTTGAAGAACCGTTAATATCCTGCGGTTAATCTTTTAAAGCAACATATGTACTTGATTTTTGATACGGAAACTACTGGTTTGCCTCGTAACTACAATGCTCCGATTACCGATACCGATAATTGGCCGCGTTGTATACAAATTGCCTGGCAATTACATGATGAGATGGGAAGGATGGTTGAGCATCAGGATTATCTGGTTAAACCTGAAGGATTTAATATCCCGTATGATGCTGAACGTATTCATGGTATTTCTACCGAGCTTGCGGCTGAGCAGGGAATAACACTTGCCGAGGTTCTTGAAAAATTCAATATTGCCTTATCAAAAGCTAAATTCATTGTCGGGCAAAATGTTGGCTTCGACGTGAATATTATGGGTTGCGAGTTCTACCGTTTTGGTGTAGAAAACCGCATGGCTGAAATGCCTATTCTTGATACCTGTACCGAAGTAACAGCCGATTTACTGAAACTTCCGGGTGGTAGAGGTGGTAAATTTAAGTTACCAACGCTAACCGAGTTACATTCTTATCTTTTTGGTGTTCCTTTTAACGAAGCGCACAATGCAACCGCCGACGTTGAAGCAACAACCCGTTGTTTTTTAGCATTGATTAAGAAAGAGGTTTTTAAAAAAGAAGAACTTCTTGTAGATGCAGAATATTTTCCCCGTTTCAGGGAAGTAAATCCCGGCGAGATTCCAAGTTTTGGAATTGCTCATGTAAACCTTAAATCGGCTTCCGATGAAATCCGTAAAAGGTTACAAAAAGCAGAAGGCGGAGGTGTTTCTAAACAAGAACTTGCTGAAAATAAACAAGAGCTGGCGGCCGCAACTTTTGTTCATTTACATAACCATACACAGTTTTCAGTACTGCAAAGTACCATAAGTATCTCTGATCTGGTAAAAGCTACTGCGGCACAGAAAATGCCTGCCGTGGCAATGACCGATCATGCCAACATGATGGGGGCTTTCCATTTTGTAAATAATGTTTTAAACCATAACAAAGCTGCTGAGGCAAAAAATGCAGCTGCGATAGAAGCAGGTGAAAGACCAACGGAGGTCGTAATGACTCCGATTGTGGGTGTCGAGTTTTTTGTTTGCGAAAACCACTTAGACAGAACTGCTAAAGATAATGGTTACCAGATTGTGTTGCTGGCGAAGAATAAGAACGGTTATCATAACCTGGCGAAAATGTCGTCAATTGCCTATACTAAAGGTTTTTATTACGTGCCGCGTATCGACAGACAGGTTATCGAGCAATATAAAGAAGATATTATCGTATTGTCGGGAAACTTATCGGGCGAGATTTCCAATAAAATTTTAAATATAGGTGAGAACCAAGCAGAGGAAGCTTTGCTTTGGTGGAAAGCACAATTTGGTGATGATTTTTACATCGAGGTAATGCGGCATAACCAGGAAGATGAGGATAGGGTGAATGCATCCCTCATTTCGCTGGCTAAAAGGCATGATGTAAAGCTTATTGCAACAAATAATACTTACTATATAAATAAAAAGGATGCCAATGCACATGATATCCTATTGTGTGTAAAGGATGGTGAAAAGCAGGCAACGCCAATTGGCCGTGGCCGTGGTTACCGCTACGGATTGCCAAACCAGGAATACTACTTTAAATCGGGCGATGAAATGAAATCGCTTTTTGCTGATCTGCCCGATGCCATCCTGAATATTCAGGAAATATTAGATAAGGTAGAAACCTATAAACTTGCACGTGAAGTATTATTACCTAAATTCGATATTCCTGAAGAGTTTCAGGTTGCTGAAGATGAAACCGATGGCGGTAAACGCGGGGAGAATAAATTTTTAGCCCATTTAACTTACGAGGGTGCAAAACGCCGTTACGGAACCTTAACTGAGGATATAACCGAGCGTTTGGATTTTGAGTTAGCTACTATCGAAAAAACAGGTTATCCGGGTTATTTTCTTATTGTACAAGATTTTATTGCCGAGGCACGTAATCTCGATGTATCGGTAGGGCCAGGTAGGGGCTCGGCAGCAGGATCAGCCGTGGCTTACTGTTTGGGGATTACCAATATCGACCCGATTAAATATGATCTCCTTTTTGAGCGTTTCCTGAATCCCGACAGGGTTTCCATGCCCGATATCGATATCGATTTCGATGATGAGGGCCGTGGCAGGGTAATGGATTACGTAATCAATAAATACGGTGCTAATCAGGTAGCGCAAATCATTACCTATGGTACCATGGCGGCCAAATCTTCTATACGGGATACAGCAAGGGTACTTGATCTGCCATTGTTCGAGGCTGATAAGATTGCCAAGCTGATTCCCAATATGAAGCTGGCCAAAATCTTTAATCTCGATGAAAAGAGTTTGAAAGATGCCTTACGTCCTGATGAATACGAGAAGGTAGTAGAGCTTAAAAATCTGGGTAATCAGAAAGATTTAAGTGCCGAAACCATACAGCAGGCACAGGTATTGGAAGGTTCTTTAAGGAATACCGGTATCCATGCCTGCGGGGTAATCATTACGCCGAGCGACATTACCAACTTCGTTCCGGTATCGGTTGCCAAAGATTCTGATTTATACGTTACCCAGTTCGATAACTCGGTGGTAGAAAGTGCCGGATTACTGAAAATGGACTTCCTGGGTTTAAAAACCCTCACCCTGATAAAGGATACGGTAAAGCTGGTGAAGAAAAGGCATGGCATCGACCTTAATCCGGATAATTTTCCGATTGATGATGTAATGACCTACGAGCTTTTCCAGCGTGGCGAAACCATTGGGATTTTCCAGTACGAGAGTCCGGGTATGCAGAAATACATGAAGGAGCTTAAGCCAACTGTTTTCGACGATTTAATTGCCATGAACGCTTTATACCGTCCGGGGCCAATGGAGTATATTCCGAGTTTCGTTCGTCGAAAAAACGGAGAGGAAGAAATCAAATACGATCTTGATGCATGCGAAGAATACCTTAAAGAAACTTATGGTATCACCGTTTACCAGGAACAGGTAATGCTTTTATCGCAAAAGCTGGCTGGTTTTACCAAAGGTGAGGCCGACGTTTTGCGTAAAGCGATGGGTAAGAAACAGAAAGATGTACTTGATAAAATGAAGCCAAAATTTGTAAAACAAGCTTCAGAAAAAGGGCATTCAGCAGAGGTTTTAGAGAAAATATGGAAAGACTGGGAGGCCTTTGCATCTTATGCTTTCAATAAGTCGCACTCTACCTGTTATGCCTGGATTGCATATCAAACAGCCTATTTAAAAGCACATTACCCTGCAGAATATATGGCTGCGGTACTTTCCAATAACATGAGCGACATTAAACAGGTGGCTTTCTTTATGGAAGAGTGCCGTCAGATGGGTGTTGTGGTTCTAGGACCTGATGTTAACGAGTCTGACCTTAAATTCTCCGTTAATACCAAAGGTGAGGTTCGTTTTGGCATGTCAGCCGTTAAGGGAGTTGGTGAAAAAGCTGTTGAAAGTATTATTGAGGAACGTACCGAAAAGGGACCTTATGCTACAGTTTATGATTTTGCGAAACGCTCGAATACGCGGATTGTAAATAAGAAGGCTTACGAGAGCTTTGTTTATAGCGGTGCTTTTGATGCATTTGGCGGACATCGGGCCCAATATTTTTACATCGGCCCTAACGATAAAATGAACGGCATCGAGAAGATTATCAAATACGCCAACGATTTCCAAAACAATGAAAGTACTTCTCAGGCCTCATTGTTTGGCGGTTCAAAGGCTGATATGATTTTGGAACCAAGTTTACCGGTTTCTCCGGAATGGGCTTTAATGGATCGGCTTAAGTATGAAAAAGATGCCATCGGAATTTTTCTTTCAGGCCATCCTTTGGATAATTATAAACTCGAACTGGATAGATTCTGTACACACGGTGTACGCCAATTAAGCATAATTAACAAAGTTAGGATGGGCGATACAAATGAGGAGGTACTTGCAGAGTTTACGAAGCTACAGAACCGTGAACTGTGTGTTGGTGGTCTGGTTGTTACCGCATCCCAAAGAATAACTAAAACAGGTAAACCTTTCGGCACATTTGTTTTTGAAGATTATGATGATGCCTGTGAAATGGCCTTATTCGGCGAAGATTTCCTTAAGTTCAAATCATTTTTAACTGAAGGTTATTTCCTTCAGATACGAGGAAGAGTGGGCGAACGTTTTGGGAAAGCGGGTGATTGGGAGTTTAAAATCACTTCGATAAATCTGATGTCAGAGTTAAGGGATAAGCTGGCTAAAAGCCTTACCATTCAGGTGCCTATCGAAAGGGTAAACGAAGATTTAATGCGCCAGATTGAGGAGATTTTAGCAGACAATAAGGCAAATTCCGAGCAGCAAAACTGTCAGCTTAATTTTGCCGTTTTTGATAGCGAGAAGCAGATAATGCTCGATTTGCCTTCCAAAAATTTAAAGATCAATCCAAACAATAAGTTCCTCGAACAATTAACCGGATTGAATGTTGTAAATTACAAGTTAAACTAGGTTTGTTAATTCAATACGAAGTACAAAGTAATTTGTTAGCATAAAGGTTTATCATACCCAACAACAAGGATGATTTTTAACTTTATAAAGCTAATGTCAAATTGACATTACAGAGTGAGTGGCATTACAATTGAATACATATATTTGAACATAAAAAAAATTAATTATGGCATTAGAAATCACAGATGCAAACTTCGAGGAGCTTGTATTAAAATCAGATAAACCAGTATTAGTAGATTTTTGGGCAGAGTGGTGTGGCCCTTGTCGCATGGTAGGTCCTGTAGTAGAAGAAATCGCAAAAGAGTATGATGGTAAAGCAATCGTTGGTAAAGTTAACGTAGATAATAACCCTCAAATTTCGATGCAATTTGGTATTCGTAACATCCCTGCTTTGTTGTATTTCAAAGACGGACAGGTTGTTGATAAACAAGTAGGTGCAGTTCCAAAATCTATCTTAGCCGATAAATTAAACAAGCAGTTAGCCTAGTCTACGCTTAAAGCATAAAGATGAAAGCCATCAGGCTTGTAACATATTTAAAACCCGGATTCAATTGTTTGATTCGGGTTTTTTTATGCCAGAATAATTTTGTTCCTTTATCGTAAAACTCAATCATTTCTATGAACCTAGTAACTAACAAAACTTTAGGTGTAGTTTTAACAGCATTATCAGCAGGTTTGGCCTTAACGAGCCCGGCTTTTGCTCAAAATCCTGTAGAAACGAATAAACCTTCTGCCGATTATAAACCTGCCTTTGAAGGACAAACCCGAATTGCAGGCGTAAAAACAAGTACAGCCATTGATGTTTCTGTATTAAATGATAAACTCGAAAACCCGTGGGCAATTTCTGTATTGCCTAATGGTGGATTTTTAATTACCCAAAAGAGAGGTACAATGGTTATCCTTGGTGCTGATGGTAAATTAAGCAAAACAATTACTGGTTTGCCGAAAGTAGACCCATCCGGACAAGGTGGTTTGCTTGATGTAACTTTAGACCCTGATTTTGCTAAAAACAGAATGGTTTATTATGCTTACTCAGAACCTCAGGATAAAGGTGTTTTACTGGCCATTGCAAAAGGTAAATTATCGGCTAGTGAAACAGCTTTGGAAAATCAAACCGTAATTTATCGTGCAACACCTGCTTATACAGGTAAACTACAGTATGGTTCACGTATCGTATTCGATAAAGATGGAAATTTATTTGTAAGTACAGGCGAACGTTCCGGAAATGATATCAGAATCCAGGCACAATACCTGAATTCTTCTTTAGGGAAAATTTTACACCTTACCAAAGATGGAAAAGCCGTGCCTAACGGACCATTTGCTGGTAAGGCAGATGCAAGGCCGGAAATTTATGCACTCGGATTACGTAATCCCGATGGTTTGGCCATAAACCCACAAACAGGCGATTTATGGGAAGCCGAATTTGGTCCAAAAGGTGGCGATGAGGTGAATATTATTAAACCTGGTAAGAACTATGGTTGGCCAATAATTACCTATGGTACGGAATACAGTGGACAAAAAGTTGGTGATGGTATTCAGCAAAAAGAAGGTATGGAGCAACCGGTTTATTTCTGGAATCCAAGTATTTCTCCAGGCTGTATTGCTTTTTACAATGCTTCTACAATTCCTGAATGGAAAGGTAATCTTTTTGTTGGCGGCTTAGGCGGTTCGCATATTATCCGCTTGGTTATTAAAGACAATAAAATTGTTGGTGAAGAAAGATTACTGGAAGGAATGGGCGAACGTTTCCGTGATATGGTAGAAAAAGGTGGCGCAATATACAGTGTAACCGATAACGGAAAGTTATACAAGATAGCAAAGAAGTAAAAGCTATAATGGATATATTAATCCCGATTTCACAAAGTGATTTCGGGATTTTTTAATTATTTCCGTCAAGCATGCCTATCTTATCCGCATCAGATGTAGACCGTACTAGGTTATCAAATTTTTTCAATTCAATTATTGATTTATGATCAGTGTAATTTTTAATGCATTCTGATAAATATAGTAATGCTTGCTCTTTGCCCTTGTGAAACAATAAACAGAAGGTCACTGATTCATCATAATTTGGATTTTTAGCCTTCTTTATATCCTTGTTTTTTATCACACTATCATAAGCTTCTTTATAATAGAGTTTAGCATTTTTAGGTTCCTTGAGATAAAATTCATAAATAACACCTTGCTTAATAATGTTTTTAAAATTTAAAGGTTCAATAATTCTAACTTTAGACAGGACAAGTAATGCCTCTTTGTATCTTTTGAGTCGTACTAATGGGAAAACTTTCGTTCGGTAAGCCAAAGCATATGTAGGTTCTATTGTAGTGGCACTATCAAGGAATTTTAACATATTTTTAAATTTTTTATCCTGATTCTCTTCTGTGCTAAATTGATACATCACAGCTTTTTTCTGTAGTTCAATAGCTTTCTGAGAAAATTTGTTTTTTGACGACTTTTGCGCAAATGTTATAAAGGGAAACGTCAGTAGGATAACAAAAAAATATTTGACAATTAATTTCTTCCATTTATATGATTTTATATCGTCAATAAAAAAATGTGCTTTTTTATTCATGAGTGCTAATTTTTGTAACTAAGATATAAAAAGCATTTTATGCATGAAGATTGACAGGATAATTTTTAGCTTTACGATATGCAGGAACTTAATTATGAAAACGAATCGGGTTATGGTAATCTTGAACTGCTGGCAAAGCAGGTTGTAGAAGGTTTCATAACAGGTTTGCATAAAAGTCCTTTTCATGGTTTTTCGGTAGAGTTTGCAGAGCACCGCCAGTATAATAATGGCGATAACGTTAAAAACATCGATTGGAAATTATATGCCAAAACCGATAAGCTTTACAGTAAGCGGTTTGAGGAAGAAACAAATCTGCGTTGCCAGTTTGTAATTGATGTTTCTTCATCGATGTATTTTCCTGCACCTAAAAACAATAAGCTCAGTTTTTCGATTGAGGCTACAGCTTCATTAATGTATCTCTTGAAGAAACAACGTGATGCTTTCGGATTGAGCCTCTTTACCGATGAAATTTTACTTAATTCACCAGCAAAATCTACAACGGTACATCAGAAGTATCTGTTTTCGAGGCTTGAAGATTTGCTGCAAAAGCCTAAAATAAATGCCCAAACCAATTTAAGCGAAGCATTACATCAGGTTGCAGAATTAATTCATAAACGCTCTCTGGTAATTATTTTCAGCGATTTATTTAATACCTATACCAGTGCCGAGAAAACCGATGAATTTTTTGACGCTTTACAACACCTTAAGTTTAACAAACACGAAATTGTTGTTTTTAATGTAATTGATAAAGCCAGGGAAGTAGACTTCGAGTTTGAGAATCGCCCATATCAGTTTATCGACATGGAGACCGGCGATACCATTAAGGTACACACCAATCAGGTTAAGGAAAACTATACTGCAGCAGTTTCAGATTATCGCCGGCAGGTTGCTTTAAAATGTGCTCAATATAAAATCGACCTCATCGATGCAGACATAAATGAAGGTTTTTACCCAATACTCCAGTCGTATTTAATTAAAAGACAAAAGTTAGGTTAAGTCTTTTAAACCGATGACAAACAACTGGGGCATTAAGCTGTTACTAATGATGTAATTTTAAAAGCTAAAATATGTTAGAAAAAGGCGCTACAGCACCAGATTTTGAATTGAATGCTACTCCCGACCAAAAAATAAAACTCAAAGATTTTAAAGGAAAAAATGTAATTCTCGCTTTCTATCCCGCCGATTGGAGCCCGGTTTGCAGCGACCAGATGGCACTGTATAATGAAATGCTTAAGTATTTTAACAAGTACGACGCACAGATTTTCGGAATTTCAGTTGATAGTGTATGGTGCCATTTAGCATTTTCAGGCGACCGTAAACTTCACTTTCCTTTATTGGCTGATTTTGAACCTAAAGGTAAAATTTCTAAAGCTTACGGGGTTTATGATGAAGAAACAGGCGAAAGTAAAAGAGCCTTATTCGTAATTGATGCTGAAGGAAAGATAGCCTGGAGTTATTTATCGCCAACAGCAGTTAATCCGGGTGCCGATGGAATTTTAGATGCATTGGAAACTTTAACCAAAAAATAATATATGAGCACATTAAAACCCGAAGTTTCGGCCACAGACCACTTTGAAGGTAATGCATCGGCCCCTATAGAAATTGTTGAATATGGCGATTATGAATGTCCACACTGTGGAAATGCTTATCCTGTTATTAAAGAAATACAGCAGGTTTTTGGTAACCAGATAAAATTTGTTTTTCGTAATTTTCCTTTACAGGAAGCACATCAATTTGCGTTTTCTGCCGCATTAGCGGCGGAGGCAGCTGCACTGCAAGGTAAATTCTGGGAAATGCACGATGCGATATATGAAAATCAAAGCCGTATTGGAAATGAGCTTTTCGACGAATTGGCGAAAACCATCGGATTGGATTTAGAAAAATTCAAAGCGGATGTTGAGGCTGATGAAACACAGCAAAAGGTTGAATCAGACTTTGAAAGTGGTATAAGAAGTGGTGTAAACGGAACTCCATCATTCTATATCAATGGAACGAAGTTCGATGGTGGTGTGATGGATTTATTTCAAATGCTGAAGGAAAGCGCTGAATAATAAAAAACCTCATGTATTTTGCAATACATGAGGTATCAGATAAGGGTAACCGGAAAACTAAAAAACTAATTATGAGTTTTTAGAATTTAACAAAACGGAAATCGCTTCTGGTGTTTCGTTAATTCAAAGGTGCATTTCAATTATGAAGTTTTAGTGAAGAAAATTCATTTTCACTTCTTAACTAATTAATTATAAGTTTCCACGTAGTTCCTGTTCACGTTCCAATGATTCGAACAATGCCTTAAAATTACCGGCCCCAAAGCTTTGAGCACCTTTTCTTTGAATGATTTCGAAAAATAAGGTTGGCCTGTCTTCAATTGGTTTTGTAAAGATTTGTAATAAATAACCTTCCTCATCACAATCAACCAGTATACCCAAACGTTCAAGTATCGCAATTTCTTCATCTATTTTACCAACCCTGTTAGGCATCATATCGTAGTAAGCCTCTGGCGGTGCACTCAAAAATTCAACGCCACGCGATTTTAGTTCTGTTACTGTTTTAACAATATCCTTTGTGGCTACGGCAATATGCTGCACACCTTCACCTTCATAATATTCTAAATATTCTTCAATCTGCGATTTCTTTTTTCCCTCTGCAGGTTCGTTGATCGGGAATTTAGAATAACCATTACCGTTACTCATCACTTTACTCATCAAAGCTGAGTATTCAGTATTTATTTGTTTATCATCAAAAGATAAAATGTTTACAAAGCCCATAACATCCTCATACCATTTCACAGCCTCATTCATGCGGTTCCAGCCTACATTACCCACACAATGGTCAATATATAGCAATCCGGTTTCGGTTGGCTGATAATCACTTTCCCATACGCGATAACCAGGTAAAAAAGTACCATTATAGTTTTTACGTTCAATGAACATATGAACCGTTTCGCCATAAGTGTAAATACCACTCATCTTAACTTCTCCAAACTCATCACTCAATGTTTTTGGCTCCATATAAGATTTAGCGCCACGTTTAGTTGTTTCTTCGTAGGCACTGTAAGCATCATCAACCCAAAGCGCTAAAACTTTTACACCATCGCCATGTTTTTTTACATGCTCTGAAACAGGATGATCGGATTTTAAAGCGGTAGTTAAAATTAACCTGATTTTACCTTGCTGTAATACATAAGATGCCCTGTCGCGAACCCCGGTTTCAGGGCCTGCATAAGCGAGGCTTTGAAAGCCAAAGGCTGTTTTATAATAATGAGCAGCCTGTTTGGCATTGCCCACATAAAATTCGATATAATCAGTTCCGTTAATTGGCAGAAAATCTTGTGCTTTAGAAATCTTTTCCGCAAATGTTAGTGTTTCCATTTTTTGTTTGTGTTGTTATACGTTTATAAAAGGAATAAAGGGCAGCCTAAACTGAAGTTCTTTAACCAGGCTAATCTTGTTCTTTCCAGCTTTTGAAATAATTTTCATCTTCAATATCCAAAGCATCCTGCGTTAGCATTAAAGGTTTAAATGGGTCAATCATTACAGCGAGTTCATCGGTTTTTTCTTTACCTATTGATTTTTCCACTGTTCCGGGATGCGGTCCGTGAGGGATCCCTCCCGGGTGTAGGGTAATCTGTCCTTTAACCACACTTTTCCGGCTCATAAAATCACCATCAACGTAATAAAGCACTTCATCGCTATCTACATTGCTATGGTTATAAGGCGCTGGAATTGAATCAGGATGGTAATCGTATTTGCGTGGAACAAAGGAGCACACCACAAAGTTATGTCCTTCAAAAGTTTGATGCACCGGAGGCGGCTGGTGTAAACGGCCCGTTATCGGTTCGAAATCGTGAATAGAAAATGCATAAGGGTAATGGTAACCATCCCAGCCAATATAATCGAAAGGTTGGGTGCCATAAGTGTAGGGATAAATTAAACCTTGCTTTTTGATGAGTACCTTGAAATCCCCATATTCATCATGGGTTTGCAGGTTTTCGGGTAATCGCAAATCCCGTTCACAATAGGGCGAATGTTCCATTAACTGACCATACTGATTCAGGTAACGCTTTGGCGGCCTTAACGGACTAAAGCTTTCAACAATGAACAACCTGTTTTCTTCATTATCGAATTCCATCTGGTAAATGGTTCCTCGTGGAATAATCAGGTAATCGCCATAAGCAAATTTAATTTCACCAAATCCGGTTTTAAGCTTTCCCGATCCTTCATGTATAAAAATCATTTCATCAGCCTGACTGTTCTTATAAAAGTAGTCTGTCATCGATTTTCGTGGCGCAGCGAGAACGATATGCAAATCGTTGTTAACCAGAACCGGTTTGCGGCTCTTTAAAAAATCGTCTTCAGGCTTAATTTTAAAACCAATTAAGCTGGTGTGTTTAAGGTGCTTTTCGCGTGCAATTTTTGGCTCAACACTATAGGGCTCACCTAAATGTTTTACAATGGTTGGCGGGTGACAATGGTAAACCAGCGAATAAAGGCTCGAAAAGCCTTCTGTCGATACCAATTCTTCAGCGTATAAATTACCATCAGGTTTACGGAAAACCGTATGTCGCTTTGCAGGAATTTGCCCCAATTTATGATAAACAGGCATATTGATTTATGTTTTGGTTAGAAAAAAATCTTTAAGAAATAAACAATTAAAACGGAGATGCGTTTCAATTAAATAGAAAAGAAGTGGATATTACAGAGAATATTGAGCCATGATTAATTTAGATAGCATTTTGTAACGACGTGCAGCAATGGCATCGTTTACAAGATTGATATGTAATGCTTTTAAAATCATGGTTTTGATGGAGCTAAAATACAGATTTTATTTTGAACACAAAATTATGAAGCTCCAATAAAAATTAATTTGTAGTTTTAATTATAACGCTAATCATTAGCTTTACCTCGTATTTTAACCAAATCGTATATGAAATTTGTATCCTACAAAACCGAAGACCAAGAGCATCTTGGCATTTTCAATAACGGACATATTTATAATCTTAATAGTTGCGACAAGCTGATTCCTGATAATATGAAAGAGTTTCTGGAAGGTGGCGAAGTACTGATGGAAAGGGCAAAAAAGGTAGATTCGGAAATAAAGAGTAATACAATTCAAGCCAAAGAAGAAATATTTTATGAGCTTCTGGCTCCTGTTCCTCACCCTACAAGTTGCAGGGACGGTTATGCTTTTAGGCAACACGTAGCAGCGGCCCGTAGAAACCGTAAAGTAGATATGATACCTCAGTTTGATGAATACCCTATTTTTTACTTTACGAATCATAACGCCATTCAGGGTACGGGTGAAATAGAATGTATGCCTGATCATTTTGAAAAACTGGATTTTGAGCTGGAACTGGCGATTGTAATCGGTAAGAAAGGTAGAAATATTAAAGCTGCAGAAGCGGATGAATACATTGCTGGTTATATGATTATGAACGATATGAGTGCCAGGACGTTACAGATGGAAGAAATGTTGTTAAACCTGGGCCCGGCAAAAGGAAAAGACTTTTCTACCGTTATTGGTCCCTGGTTGGTAACACCTGATGAACTGGAACAATATAAGGTTGCACCGAAAGAAGGGCATACCGGTAATGCCTATAATTTAAAAATGACTTGCAGAGTTAACGGAACTGAGGTTTCAAATGGAAATGCTGCGGATATGGACTGGACATTTGCCGAAATTATTGAGCGCTGCGCTTATGGTGTTGATGTTTTGCCTGGTGATGTTATTGGTTCCGGAACTGTTGGAACAGGATGCTTCCTGGAGTTAAACGGAACAGGTTTGCTAAGCAATCCAGATTATAAAACCCAATGGCTACAACCTGGCGATGTTGTTGAAATGGAAATTACAGGTTTGGGAGCCTTAACCAATACAATTACTAAAGTAGAAACCGACTTTTCGATATTGGCCTTGAAAAAATAGTTTTGGGCTGTCGTCATGCTGAATTTATTTCAGCATCTCTCTTGCACTAAGACCCTGACATAAATTCAGTGTGACGACAATTAAAGACAGAAAAATTGACGATTAACTTTTAACGACAAACTCTTTTAAATTGTTATCTCTTAATACAGAAGATTTATCGGCCGTTCAGTTGCAGGATTACCTGCAATATGCAATAGCGCCACGGCCAATTTGCTTTGCTTCAACAATTGATGGGGAAGGAAATATTAATTTAAGCCCTTTCAGCTTTTTTAATATGTTCAGTACAAAACCACCAATCTGTATTTTTTCACCAGCAAGGCGAGTACGCGATAACACAACGAAACACACTTTGGAAAACGTAATGCAGGTTAAAGAGTGTGTGATCAATATTGTTGATTACAATATGGTACAACAGATGAGTCTGGCTAGTACAGAGTATGGAAAGGGGATTAATGAGTTTGAAAAGGCAGGTTTTACGATGTTGGAGTCAGACATTGTTCGTCCTCCGCGTGTAGCAGAAGCACCCGTTCAGTTTGAATGTGTTATAAACGATGTAATTGCACTGGGCGATAATCATGGCGCTGGTAATCTGGTTTTGGCAGAAATAAAACGAATCCATATTAATGAAGCTATACTGGATGAAAAGGGGAAAATCGACCAGCAAAAAATAGATTTGGTGGCCCGCTTAGGTGGCGATTGGTATTGCAGGGTGACAAGCGAAAACCTGTTTAAAGTTGCTAAACCATTGGCTACACTGGGGCTTGGTGTCGATAGTTTGCCTAAATCAGTAAGGTTATCAAAAGTATTAACAGGAAACGATCTCGGGATGCTTGGAAATGTTGAAACCTTGCCAACAGAAGAAGAAATTGATTTAATTATCCAGTTGCCTGAGGTTAAAGAAGTTTTAGATGCCACCATAGGCGATAGTACCAACAGAGAACGTGAGCTCCATGAACTGGCACAAAGTTTTTTAAGGCAGGGAAATGTATCGCTTGCTTTAAAGATTGTTTTACTTTAATTTTAGTAAACCAAAAATCCATTATGCATACAATTGTAGGAGTTGACCAGTACATTGCAAACTCGGCTGAATTTGCAATTCCCATTTTAGAACATTTGAGAAAACTTGTTCATCGTGCCGATGCAAGGATTGAAGAAAAAATAAAATGGAGTATGCCTTTTTTTGATTTTAAGGGAACAGTTTGCCATATGGCTGCCTTTAAAAATCACTGTGCTTTTGGCTTCTGGAAAGCATCCTTAATGAATGATGACTATAAGATATTTAAAGACCGTTCAGAGGCCATGGGATGGCTAGGGCAAATCAAATCTTTTAGCGATTTACCTGACGACGATGTATTAATTGCATACATTCAACAGGCTATAAAATTAAATGAAGATGGAATAAACCTCCCTCCAAAACCTAAAGTTGCCCCAAAGGAACTTATAGTGCCAGAATATTTTATTGATGCTTTACAGGAAGATCCGGCAGCACTGGCTGTTTTTCAAAACTTTAGTAATTCGAATAAAAAAGAATATGTGCAGTGGTTAATCGAAGCCAAAACAGAAGCAACTCGCTTAAAGCGACTGGAAACTGCTGTAGAATGGATTGCTGAGGGTAAAACGAGGATGTGGAAGTATAAAAAGTAAAGTTATAAAATACTTATTATTTTCATGAAACGGCTTTTGTAATGGCCGTTAAACTCGGTAATGGTAACGCCACGGGCTTTCCCGGATGAAGCGTGAATAAATTTTATTCCGGATTCATCTATTGAATACACAATGCCTACGTGCCCAATTCTCCTGATTCTGGAATTACTTCCCGTAAAGATTAAAACATCACCCACTTTAGCGTTTTCAATGCTGGTTTCTTTTCCGGTAGCACTAAATTCTCTTGAAGAACGCGGAACTTTGAAGCCAAAATTACTGAAAACATAACTTACAAAACCAGAGCAATCGAAACCAATTTTAGGGTTGCTTGTTGCATAACGGTAGGGAATACCCAGCATACTTTTTGCAAAATCAATTAAACTTGTTGAGCTTGTCTGATTCGTTTCTTTAGGCGTTTGTTCGGATTTATTTTTGAGGTTTTCAGAAAGCTTTTTCACCAATTCCTGGTATTGTACAGGTAAGGTTGTTTGGGCTTTAACTGCGTTTGCAGACAAAATGAAAAACAAAATCGGGATTAATATTTTCTTCATATGTTGGCTGCAAAGATATAAAAATTTATTAAACCAGTTTAAAGTGTTGAAAATGAGCTTCAATTAAAAAGCCCCTGGTTTACCAGAGGCTTAATTTTTTTATGTTTTTATATACCAGGAAACATAGTCTGTGCCTTTTCGCCTATAATAGGCATTGGTTTTTTTTCGCCATTAATTGCACCAATTAAGCCTATCAACCAGATAATAAAAAGCGCAATCTGTACCAGGTAAACAATGTAAACCAATGCGCCAATTCCTGTTGACAGCACTATAATGCCAAGTAAAAAGCTTAAAGCCCACCAAAGTACAGTCGAGGCGATTGCGAATAATAGTGTTTGTCTTAATTGATAACTTCCTAACTCGGTTTTGTTATCCTTATGCATCGCAAAATAGGCAATTAACCAGCCAACGATTGTAAAATAACTGAGGATACCGGCAGTTTTGCCATTATCGGTTGTAGCAAAGTTGTTGTTTGTTTCCATATATTTAGATTTAGTTTTTCGCTATGAAAATACGGGAGCCTCTACTAAATAAGGAAAAATAATCAAGAGTAGAAAATATTTTTATTCACAAATTGTTCTTTTTTAAGGAGTTGTGACGGCGACAGGCAGTATTTTTCCATTAAAAAATTTGTGAGCTGTTTTAGCAAAATCAGCAACGTACTTACCCATTTCAAATGCCATAACCGGACTTTGATAACCCGGAAACGCAGCTTCCAGCATTTCCGTTTGCGCCGAACCTAAAGCAAGGCAGTTAATTTTTATTCCTGTTTCGGCCAGTTCAAATGCCAGGCATTCGGTTAAAGTGTGTAAGGCCGCTTTACTTGCTGAATAGGCAGAAAGTCCGGGGAATTTAACACTTCCCTGAAAACCACCCATACTGCCAATATTTACAATGTGGCTGCCATGCTGCATCAAGGGCAAGGTATTTTGTATCATCCTGAAGTGAGCAATAACATTGCTTTGAAGCATTTCTCCTAAATCTTCTTCTGTAGTTTCAGCAAAAGGTTTATTTACTAATGCCCCGGCATTGTTAATTAAAATATCAATGCTGCCAAGCCGTTCTTTTAAAAAGAGGATGAGCGCAGCATAATCGTCATTAACAATATCAAATTCTACTGGTAAAAGTGTACAATCAGGATTAATACCTTTTGCAATTTCTAAAAGCTTTCTGAGTTTATCGGCAGAGCGGGCAATGGCTACAATTTTATTTTCCTTTTGTAAACTAAATTCTAATGCGGTTTCAAATCCTATGCCGCTACTTGCGCCGGTAATTATAATGTTCATGCTATCTTATTTTTGCAAACTTAACTATTCCTCAATTAACTGGCTAACCGGGTTTTTAATTACATGCAAGCCATCACTTATTAATTTCTTATGTTCAGGTTCTCTTCCTGCTTTAATTTCAAGATATACAGTTATTTCTTTCTCTAAGTGATGGTAGGCTTTTTTATGATATACCAATTCTAAAATCTCCATAGCGCAAAGCCAGTCAGTCCGGTGTTTGGTTTTTAATTCATCAAAAATGGGCTGCAGTTTTGCTAAACCTTCACCACTTTCTCTTATTTTTCGTACCTGATCGTAGTATACATGCAATTGCAAAGTTTTATCATCGTAATTAATTTTATGTGTTTTAGCAGTGCTGATTAGGGTAATTTCCTCAAAAGCATCTTTATCTGCTGCGCCATTAAAAACTGAGATAATTTTTTCACCTACGGCCATGTCGTACGTACCCCATTCGGGCCTGAATAGGATATTTCCATTGTTTTCCGTAACGGTACAATCAGTAAAGGCAATTAATATGGTTTTATTGTTTTCTGATGTAATATTTTTTATCCTTCCTTCAACCTTAATTCCGCTTTCAAAGTTTAAGGTTACTCTTGTACCAGGAAAAATATCAAGTGCTCTAAATTCCGAAGAAGTATAATCTTCTAAAGGTTTGGCGGCTCCCTTCAATCGGCCAACGGGCGATGAAAAACCTTCAGCATGGTAATCTTTTCCGTGGTTGGGTAGCTGTTTGCCATTAAATGCCAGGGCAGAAGCTCCCGTTGTTTTAATAAATGTTGGCTCATCGTTTGCACTAATGCCTATGTCGGTAAAAATACCACTAACCTGTAAGCCTGAACTATATACCGCGGTTGCCACATTTTTACAGGCAATGGCTTTCATTAAACTTTCCATTCCGCCTTTTCTAAAAGCCATTGTATCCGCGAACTGTTCCAGTACATCAATCAAATTCTGGAATGTTTCGGTAACAAAAAGCTGCGGTTGTGTTTTTGTAATGTCGTACTGGTAGTTTATTGTGGCAATATTATACCAAAGTTTTTCTACATCTTTTTGCATACAGGAAGCGCTTTCACCAATTGAAGAAAGTAAACCCGCACCATAAATTTTTGGATTTTCCAGAGTGCCGATAAGGCCATACTCAACCGTCCACCAGTGTAAACGGCCCAATAGTGCCATTTCCGATGGTTCTCCCATGTTTTCGCTAATGAAGCTCAGGGCTTTTTCTGCTTTTGCTATTTCGTGCTCATCGGTATCAACAGCCTCTTTTAAGATAGATAATTTTCGTATGGCCTCGTAAAGCTCAAAATCTTTAGCCGAGAACATGGCCTTTGCACCAATCGACCCAAAATAACTCAGGTAATTATTATAATCCGTATCGGCAATGATGGGAGCATGGCCTGCACTTTCATGTATAATATCTGGTGCCGGCGTATATTCGATATGGTTAATCTGGCGGATATCAGCAGCAATAACCAATACCCGGTAAGCCTGGTATTCCATAAATGCCGCAGGTGGAATAAATCCATCAACAGTAACTGCACCCCAGCCGATTTTCCCTAAATTATCATTCATGGTTTGCAAATCGGGGATGTGTTCGATACTAAGTCCCGCCCTTTGCAAGCCTTTTATGTAAGGATAATAGGCAACATTTTTAAGGTAGCTATAATTCTGGCGCATCACGTACCGCCATACTGCCTGGTCTACTGGAGTGTACTTTTCGTAATGCTGGGCAACAATAAACTGCTTCAAATGCTTAGGCAATTTTGCTACCTGCGCATTATTAAAATCATTAAAATCGCTCATTAAGTATTATATAAGTTAGTACTGGCTAAATTAGGTTCTTGTTTTAACCAAAGCAAGAAAGCCATCATTTAAATTAACAGCTGACGGTAAATAAAGTTCTTGCTACTAGAAGTGGATTTATAATCCTTTGAAAAGCAGTTTCCGCATTTCATTTGTGCAGATAGCCGGGCTGTTCGCTAAATCTTTTTCGCAAAAAAGCTCAAAAGGATATCGCTGCCATCCCGTTTATTAATTCAGGCTTGTGCAATGGAAAAAGGGCGATAAGAACAGTTGGAATTATATTTGTTGAGAGTTACGACAGAATCAGTGTTTTCTTTTACTCTTTTTATCACCAACTTTTTTTACACTAAAAGTGAAGTAATGTTGATATAGATAACTGAAACCTGCTATGAGTACAGAAACAGCAACTTTTGAAATTGTTGGATAAATGCCTAATATTTCGATGAAAAATTTTTGAAGTGCAAAAGTTAAAAGGATATTAACGAGATTAAGATTTAAAAATCTGATTAGCTGTATATGGCCTTTTACTTCACTATGGGTGAAAATAACATATCTGTTTAATAAAAAGCTGTAAGGAATTACAACCAAAAAATCAACTACCAACGCGGCAGTTTCTCTTTTAAGCGTAAATAATATGCAATCAATATCTTCGGTATGAAATAAATAATGAAAGGCTAAATAATAAACAATATTGCCCAAAAGCCAAGTGCTGCCTCCTGTAGCCAGATATCTGAAATTATGCTGGGAAATAAAGCCCTTAAAGGGTGGATAAAAGAAATCTATAAAGGCCAGAATTAATCTTCGCATGTTAGTATCAATTGTTAAATTTTTAATTGGCAATAATTTAGCCTCTAAATAATTTTAAGTTGTGTGCGCAAAGGTAATTTTTTTAACCTGTTTCTTTAAAAATTGGAAAATAAAAAGTCCCGGCTAATTGCCGGGACTTTAATTTAAGGCTTTAATTATTTGTTGCCTTATGGCTTGGGTCGGGATGTACCATACTTTCCATGGCTTTATCGAGGTTTAAATCAAGGCCTTTAGCAATGGCCAAGCCTAAATTCATATCAGCCCTGAACCAGTGACATAACTGGCGGTTAATTATTTCGTCTTTCTTTTTACCATTAATACCGCCCATTGCACCCACAATGTTGGCAATGGTATTCTTTTTAGCTTCAGGGTCCATTAAACGGAATAAATTGCCTGGCTGTGTATAGTGGTCGTTTTCTCCTTCCGCATTTCTGTCATAATGATCAGCCATCAGTGATTCTAAAGGCCATGCCGGTTGTTTATAGCTTTCATCTGCTTCAATGTCATCAAAACTATTTGGGAAATAATTAGGGTTTGAACCTCCGTTGCCATTTACCGTCATTAATCCATCACGCTGATAGTTATTAACCATGAACGGGCAGCGGTTAACCGGGATTTGTTCGTAATTTCCACCAAGGCGATACCTTTGTGCATCAGGATAAGATAAAATTCTACCTTGCAACATTTTATCGGGCGAATAATAAATGCCGTCAACAACATGTGCAGGTGCAAAAGCTGCCTGCTCTACATGTGCAAAATAGTTGTCAGGGTTTTCATTTAGCTCAAGCTCACCAACTTCAATCAATGGATAATCGCCATGCGGCCATACTTTTGTTAAATCGAAAGGATTTAAATGGTATGTTTTAGCTTCTTCAAAAGGCATAATCTGAACCGATAAAGTCCATTTAGGGAATTCACCTCTTTCAATTGCCTCAAATAAATCGCGTTGAGCATGATCAGGGTCCTGCGCTTTCATGTCAACAGCCTCGTCATTGGTGAAATTCTGAATACCTTGTTTGGTTTTGAAATGGAATTTCACATAGAAACGCTCATTTTTATCATTATAAAATGAAAAGGTATGACTACCAAATCCATCCATGTGGCGATATGAAAATGGCGTACCACGGTCGCTCATTAAAATCAAAACCTGGTGTAAACTTTCCGGATTCAAGCTCCAGAAATCCCAGATCATCGTAGGGCTTTTCGTATTGGTTTGCGGGTCGCGTTTCTGTGTGTGAATAAAATCCCCGAATTTTTTAGGGTCTTTAACAAAGAAAACCGGTGTATTATTACCAACTAAATCCCAGTTACCATCTTCAGTGTAAAATTTTACGGCAAAGCCACGTGGATCGCGTTCACTATCAGCCGAACCTTTCTCGCCGCCTACGGTAGAAAAACGTAAAAAAGTTCTGGTTTTCTTACCGATTTCCGAGAAAACTTTTGCTTTTGTATATTTTGTAATATCGTGTGTTACTGTAAAAGTGCCGTAAGCACCCGATCCTTTGGCATGTACAACACGTTCAGGGATACGCTCACGGTTAAAATGAGCCATTTTTTCGTGTAATATGAAATCCTGAAGTAATATCGGACCACGAGGACCTGCAGTCATGCTGTCTTCGTTATTCGCGTATGGAATACCGGAAGCACTTGTTAGTTTTTTCTTTTCGCTCATAGTTTATGTTTTATTATGTTTTGCGATGATAAAATTGAGGTAATTTAACGGCTATATCAAACTGTTATTATCTATCTGAACATAGATATTATTGATATGTTTTATAAAACCTGAATAAACTAAATTTACTAATTTTTACTGGTTGTTGGTGTAAAAAGTAGGTTGCGCAACAAAATCGATAACAGCACACCAGGTATAGGAGGGGTGTGGCTGGATGCTAATACCAACAGTATTCAGTTTGTACTTCTGATCTAATAAATTAAAACGGTGACCGAGCGAAGGTACACCACAATCGAGTAGTAAATGACAAACAATATCGAGACTATTAGAGTAACCAAAATCGATATTTTCACTCATCGATTTGTTGGGGAAATATTTAGAGAGGCGCTTACTGAACTTATCGCCATTGCTGCTATCATGACTCTCCAGGTTATTCTTATTTAAGTCGTTGGCATGTCCACGACTTAAAGTGCTTAATTTCTCATCCGGATAAAACATTTGCAGGTTTTTTACCTTAATATGTTTCAGTAACGATAAGTAATAGCTGTTGTTTCTAGCAATTTTTAATTCGTTGTAATTTCTGTATTTACGAACCTTTGCATTGTAATTGTTGATGTAATCTTCCAGAAACGTATAGTAGAATTTTTCGCCGTCAATACGGATTAAGTTCATGTACAGAATAACGTTTTTCTCCTCATCTGTTAAATAATCGGCGTTGGCAGCGGTATTAGCTCTATTAAACTCAGCATCTGTCCAGGTTTGGCCAAAACTTTTTGCTCCAAGCAGTACAAGGAATATTAAAAGATAGTAAGGTTTCTTCATGCCTGGTTTTTCTTGAATAACGTGAAGGAAAATTATTTATTTCTCGAACCTGAAAATTTAACCTGAATTAGCTTCAGTAAGTAATTAGTTACAGCTTTTCAATAATGATGAGGACTTATAATTCGTAATTTTATTGATAATGAAAAAACTAATCATAATATGTTGTCTGTTAGTGGCTTCTGCCTCCTTAAAAGCGCAGATTGATACGGCAGCTTTCAGAACGATTGCTAACCAGATTAAAAAAGAATTTGCACCCGATAAACGCTCAGTTTATTTCAATACACAGATTAAAGGTGATAGCATTTTAGTTGAAAGTACGTCGCAGGAAGCGCTTGCGGCACTAGCTAATCAGGTTAAAGAAGTTAAAGGCTTTGTTTTAGCCAATGCTTTGCTGCCGGCGAAAAACCTGAATGGAATGACCTTTGGACTGGCAAACTTATCGGTTTGTAACAACAGGGCTGCACCACAAAATGCGGCTGAAATGCTGACACAAATGATTCTGGGAACACCGGTACAGGTTTTGAAAAAGCAGGGAGGATATTATCTGGTTAAAACCCCTGATGGTTATCTTTCTTATACTGATGGCACAGCGGTTAGTTTAATGAATGCTAAAGATTTCGAAACCTGGAAGAAATCAAATCGGATAATTTATATGACCGATTTTGGTCATGCATTTAGCAAAGCTGATGTAAATTCTTTGCGTGTTTCTGATTTGGTTAAAGGCAATATATTGCAAATAGAAACACAGAGTAAAGATTTTTATAAAGTAGTTTTCCCGGATAAGCGAATGGGATATGTGAAAAAAACTGATGCAAAAATCTTTTCAGAATGGGAGAAAAAACCAAATCCTAATGCCAGTGCCATTTTGGAAACAGCCAAAACATTAATAGGCGTACCTTATTTATGGGGTGGAACATCTGTTAAAGGAGTAGATTGCAGTGGTTTTACCAAAACCAGTTATTTTTTAAATGGTATAGTAATCCCAAGAGATGCTTCGCAGCAGGCATTGGTCGGCTCAGCGGTTGATGTACTTGATGCGGATTCGATAAGTGTTGAAAAATGCCTGAAAAATCTTCAGCCAGGCGATTTACTATTTTTTTCGGCAGCGAAAAGAAGGGGTATTAATGGGGGAAGGGTTTCGCATACGGCACTATATATGGGGAATGGCGAGTTTATTCAATCGGCAGGAATGGTAAAAATAAGCAGTCTGGTACCAACAGCAACAAATTACGATGAGCACCAGAGTAAAACCCTGGTAAGTGCCCGAAGATTTTTAACAGAAATTGGTAAGCCAGAAATTACAAGAGTTGATGAGCATGAATGGTATGGAAAATAAACTTTAGGTTTTTATTTGATGACGAAGCAGGAAGCAATCTATTATACATAAGATTGCTTCCTGTTTTAGAAGTTTGATCGCCTACAAGAACATACCGCCAGAGGCTTCTATGCGCTGCGCATTAATCCATTTTGCATCTTCAGTACACAGAAAGGCTACAACAGGACCAATATCATCTGGTAAACCAACCCTGCCTAATGCCGTTTGCGATGCAATGCCTTTGTTCATTTGTTCATTATCGCGTACCACGCCACCACCAAAGTCGGTTTCAATAGCTCCCGGAGCAACAATGTTAACGTTTATACCTCTTGAACCAAGTTCTTTAGCCTGGTACTTTGTTAAGGTTTCCATTGCACCTTTCATCGAAGCATAAGCTGCAAATCCTGGCAAGGCGAAACGTGCAAGTCCGGTTGATACGTTAATGATACCGCCACCGTCATTCAAAAACGGAAGTGCTTTTTGTGTTAAGAAGAAAGCGCCTTTAAACTGAATGTTCACTAAAGTATCGAACTGTTCTTCCGTAGTTTCAGCGAAAGGAACATGAATACCAATACCCGCGTTGTTAACCAGATAATCAAACTTTTCTGCATTAAATGCTGATTTTAAAACTGATTTAACTTCACCAAAAAAGCTGTCGAAAGATTTAATATCGGCAACATCAAGTTGTATTGCTGCAGCTTTTACGCCGATACGCTCAAGCTCCTTCACTGTAGCTTCTGCATCTTCTTTCTTTGATTGATAAGTAAGGATGACATTTAAGCCTTTCTTTGCGATATGTACCGCTGCATTTTTACCTAAACCACGGCTTCCGCCAGTTACCAGTACAATTTTATTTTGTGTTTCCATTTTCTTTTAATTTGATAAACAAAGTTAAATTCAAAATGGATACAAAAATGGTGATACGTTAAGGAAAAATGGTGAGCAATTAAGTTTTATATGGTGATAATTTCCTTTTTTTCGGCGAGCGACTGAAAATAAGCTTCGCGATATTGTTTTGGTGTTTGCCCTGAAAAATGTTTGAAAAACTTGGTGAAATTTGATGGGTCGTAAGTTAATATCCTTGCTATTTCGGAAATTGGGGTACTCACGTTCTGCAACATTGATTTGGAAATCTCCATTAAACGTTCTTCAAAAAAGAAGCAGGGTGAGTATCCGGTAGCCGATTTAATGGTATTGCTAAAATGTGTAGGATGTACGTGTAGCAATTCGGCAAAATCCCTTACTTCAAACATTTCAGTAGCACGTCCGGATACAATATCTGCCAGATGTTTATCTAATTCAATTAAATAATCGGCTGCGATTTCATGTTGGCGGGCAAAGAATTTCTGAGGGATTTTCATCTTCAATTACGTTTATGTATTTCAAATATAATGTGCCATAATCCAAATTCTATCGCTTACCTAACTTTTTTACCTGTACCTAACCAAATTAAACTGTTTAAAATCATTTTATTCTGTATTTCATTATCGAAGGTAAAAGACAAGGTTTTATTGGTATTATCAAATTTGTGTTCATAATCCATATCATTATGGCCCATATTAACATAAACCATTTTATAGTTTTTATTACTCCATACTACCGGATAATAACCTTCGTGCCATATTTCGTGTGCTTTTGGTCCGGTACCTAAGGGAAAACTTGTTGAGTCGATTGCCAGTAAAATACTGATATCAGGATTTTTTCTCAAATCATTTTGCCAGCGATACCATTCATTAGGTTGCGCTTTAAAGGTCTCCGGTAATTTTTTAACTACCGGGTGCTTCTTGTTTTCAACCCTTAGTATTGCCGATGTTGGTCGCCAGGTATTGCTTCCATAACCTCCGGAGCCCAGAAATGTATTGTGGTACCAGCTCCAGTTCATGTCAAATGCCGATTTTTCTAACGCAAATGCGGAAAAGTGGAAGCCCATCCAGCCTCCACCATTTTCCATGTATTTTTGGAAAGCAGCCCGCTGTTCAGGTTTTTCAGGACGTGTATCTAAAAATAAAACTACCTGGTATTTCGACAGGAATTCAGGATTAAGATTTTCCCAGTTCGAGGTGGAGTCGTAGCTGAAATTATTTTTCTCAGCCATTTCAGGAAAGCGTTTGTTGGCTTCGTGTACAAAACTTACATGTGCCAGGTCATTTTTACCAGTGTAAAATGCAATCACTTTGAACTTTGGGTGTTTGGATTGGGCGAAAGATGTAGTTGCACAAAAAAGCAATAGCGAAAGCAATAAAAATCTTCTGTTCATTTGGTTAGGGTATTTTGTTTAAAATTAATTAAATCAACAATACCTGTGAGATAGTTACCCTCTAAAACTTAATATTTATGGGTTAAATGATATTTCAAACGATTGATAATTTATATAAAAAAAAGCCGCGGGTTTCAAACCAGCGGCTTTTTTGTGGATTTTGTATTTTACTTTCTGCCCAATGGTAAATCAAATGAACCTTCAGTAACATTTACCGATGTTTTAATCGAGCTATCTTCGTTGGGTGCCTTGAATGAGAATGTACCTTTTAATCTGCCATTGGCTTCGCTGGTAATTTTTAAAGTTCCACTATCTGATGTGAATGAGCCGGTAGGTGTTTGGTCTTTCATGTATGAGCCTAAACCATCAGTAGCTAAATCGTAAGTGCCAATACCTTTGTATTCAAAAAGTCCTAACACAATACGCTTTTCTCCGTTTGCTGATATAACCGTTAGAGCATTACCCCCAGTTGGTATATTAACAATTGTTGCCTGTCCTGTAAAACCCATCGATACACCATCAATCTTTGCATTTAAATTATTGGTGCTGCTGTTCGTTTCCGGGAGTTTAACGGGTACCAAACTGATGCTGAATTTACCTTCGGTAATGTTTTTGGTTTCTGAATTAGAAATATTAGCACTCTCAAATTCAAAAGTACCGGTTATAATTTTATCTGCGGTGTAACTGGTTATTTTTATCGTTCCGTTAGCTGTACTCATAAAACTGCCAGTTCCTGATGTGTTCGACAGGTAGATAGCAATATTGTTATCAGTTGTTTTATAAGTGCCAACACCTTTAAAATCATCAATAATCAGGCTGAAACCAGTTTGACCTTTATTACCAGAAATCTGAATGGTTGTTTTTGTTCCATTCGGATAAGTTTGGGCAGAAGCAATTGGACATTCTAATAAAATACCATCAACTTTTGCACTCATCGATGAAATATTCCATTCAGGATGATAGTCGATTTCCTTTTTACAAGATGAGTAGATAACAAGGCAGAATACCGCCAAAAGGAATGTTTTGAAAGATAGTTTCACGAGCGTAAAATTTTAATGATTAATCAGTTGCGAAGATAAAATAATTTGATAAAGCACAGATTGATTTTTTTAATAAAAAAGCCGCAGGTTTCAAACCTGCGGCTTATATAAATTCTTAATTAGCTAAGCTAATAAAATTAAGCTAAAAGTGTTTTCCAGCTTACTGCTTTTCCAATAATATCAGCTAAATCTGCAATCGCTACACGCTCTTGCTCCATGCTGTCGCGATGACGAATCGTCACGGTATTATCTTCCAGACTCTGGTGATCAACAGTTAAGCAGAATGGAGTGCCCACGGCATCCTGACGACGATAACGCTTACCAATAGCATCTTTTTCTTCATAAATACAGTTGAAATCAAATTTCAATGTATCCATAATTTCACGTGCTTTTTCTGGTAAACCATCTTTTTTAGTCAAAGGGAAAACTGCTACTTTATAAGGGGCCAAAGCAGGGTGTAAACGTAATAAAGTACGGCTATCCTGTTTATCTTCAGTACTTAAATCCTGCTCTTCAAAGGCGTTGATCATCGTTAACAGGAACATACGGTCTAAACCGATTGAAGTTTCAATTACATATGGAACGTAATTTCCGTAAGGCTTGCCTTCTTCATTTAAATCGTTATCAAAATACTGCATTTTTTTGCCTGAGTATTCCTGATGCTGTGTTAAATCGAAGTCGGTGCGGCTGTGGATACCCTCAACTTCTTTGAAGCCAAATGGGAATTCAAATTCGATATCGGTAGCAGCATTTGCGTAGTGTGCTAATTTAACGTGGTCGTGGTAACGGTATTTTTCCGGGTTTGTTCCTAAAGCCCTGTGCCATTTTAAGCGAGCTTCTTTCCAGTATTCGAACCATTTTTTATCTTCGCCAGGGCGAACAAAAAATTGCATTTCCATTTGTTCGAACTCACGCATACGCATAATGAACTGGCGGGCAATTACCTCATTACGGAAAGCTTTACCAATTTGTGCAATTCCGAAAGGAATTTTCATCCTTCCCGATTTCTGAACGTTTAAGAAATTTACGAAAATACCTTGTGCCGTTTCCGGACGAAGATAAACTTCATCACTGCCTTCTGCCATGGCACCAAACTGCGTGCTGAACATCAGGTTAAACTGACGAACATCTGTCCAGTTAGAAGTTTTCGAAATCGGGCAAATTACCTTATAGTCAATAATCAAATCTTTCAGCTGTGCTAAATTTTCCGATTTAAGGGCAAGGTTCATTTCAACCTCAAGTGCCAGTCCCTTTTTTACAAACCTCCAGCTGGCTTCATCAACAAAAGGGTATTGTGCATTATCTAAAATGGTTGCTTCATCTTTAAAACCAGGTACCCAGGCAGCTTGTCCTTCATCACTTAAACCTAATATTTCTTGCTGGAAGGCTTCAAATTTTGCCTTGTTATCCACGCTGAAATTGGCTAATTCAGCATATAACTCATCAATTTTATTTTCGAGTAACTGATCGGCACGATAACGTTTTTTCGAATCTTTATTGTCAATCATCGGGTCGTTAAAACCATCAACGTGTCCGCTGGCTTTCCAAACTTTAGGGTGCATAAAAATTGCAGAGTCAATCCCCACAATGTTTTCATGCATTTGTACCATGGCTTTCCACCAGTACGATTTAATGTTGTTTTTTAACTCGGCACCTAACTGGCCATAATCGTAAACGGCACTTAAGCCATCATATATTTCGCTGCTTTGGAATACAAAACCATATTCTTTAGCATGTGAGATTACATTTTTAAATTGTTCGTCGTTATTCTTTTGAGCCATAATGGAGGCAAAGATAATAAATAAGGTAAAAGGTAATAGGTAAAAGGTAAAAGGTTTTTGATCAGGATTTTCAAAAAAATCTGTTCTCCTGAGGAACGAAGGATTTGCAGGTGATAAACAGATCCTTCGTTCTTCAGGATGATAGTTTATTTATTGCTGTTTTTATTTAAAGGTATTTACGCTGCACCTGGGTTTAGTGTCGAAAAACATCAATTTATTTATATTTTATACGAATACCGCTAAGAATTCCTTATCACATCTTACATCTTCCATTTTTTTCTATTTTTGAGCCATGAAATTTCATCATTTACTTCTTGTTGCGTTTGTAACGATTTTTGTTTCGTGTAAGCAGGAAGAAAAAGTTCATCACTATATTAAATTCGATAAAACGGAAGAATTATATCAGTTCTTAAAGTGGACGCCCGAAAACCGTTTTCCTTTAATCAGTGCGCATCGCGGTGGCCCAATGCCAGGCTTTCCTGAAAACTGCATTGAAACTTTTGATAATGCTACAACCTATAATCCGGTAATTATTGAATTTGATATTGCCTACAGCAAGGATTCGGTAATGGTGATTATGCATGATGATAAACTAGACCGAACCTCAACCGGAAAAGGAGATATTGGCGATTATACTTATGAAGAGCTGAAAGCTTTCAATCTTAAAGATGATGAAGGCAAGGAAACCAACTTTAAAATTCCGACGCTTGATAGTGTTTTAAGCTGGAGTAAGGGCAAAGTTTTGTTAACCATCGATTTAAAAAAGGGCGTTTCTTATGCGAAAGTGATTGAAAAAGTAAGGCAGTACAAGGTAGAAAGCAATTCCATTATAATTACTTATACCGCAAATCAGGCGCAGGAAGTGCACCAGCTGGCACCAGATTTAATGATTTCTGCTTCGATACAAAAGAAATCGGAATTGAAAAGGCTTAACAGCTTAGGTATTCCTGATAACAGGCTAGTCGCTTTTGTAGGGGTATCAGCACCTGATAAAGAATTATACAAGTTTTTGCATAATAAAGGCATTACCACCATTTTAGGTACAATGGGTAATATTGATAAAAGTGCCATTGCGAGTCCTGCAAAAAATGTTTATTACCATTTAATAAACAACGGGGCTGATATTTTATCGGGAGATAATTTGCCTCAGGCCTCAGAAGAGCTGGATAAGTTCAGGTATAACAAGAAATTGAGTTCGGCAAATATTAATTAATTACCGTCATTGCTTTGTGCCCCGCAATGACGACTGAGTTATAAAGAAGCAAAATGAGTATTTCTGTAAAAAATCTTTCTAAACATTACGATAAGCAAAAGGCAGTTGATTCAATAAGTTTTGAAGCAAAAGCCGGTCGTATCCTGGGCTTTCTTGGTCCAAACGGAGCAGGAAAATCGACAACAATGCGCATGCTTACCGGTTACCTGGAACCTACATCGGGAAGCGCTGAAATTGCAGCGAAGGATATTTTAACTCAAACCATCGCAGCTAAAAAACATATCGGTTACCTGCCCGAGAACACGCCATTGTATACAGATATGTATGTAAAAGAGTTTCTCAGCTTTGTTGGTCAGACATATGGACTGCAAAACCTAACACAGCGGGTAGAAGAGGTAATTAAGATGGTTGGTTTAACGCCGGAGCAACATAAAAAGATAGGTATGTTATCTAAAGGGTACCGGCAACGGGTAGGATTGGCACAGGCCATTATCCACAATCCTGAAGTTTTAATACTGGATGAACCGACTTCGGGCTTAGATCCAAATCAGTTGGTAGATATCAGGGCACTAATTAAGAACCTGGGGAGGAATAAAACGGTTGTTATTTCTACGCACATTATGCAGGAAGTTGAGGCAATCTGTGATGATATCATCATTATCAACAAAGGAAAAATTGTGGCAAACGATACACTTGAAGGCCTTAAGAACGCGAATAACCAAAGCTCATTGGAAGATATTTTTAGAAAACTCACGGCATAATATGTTAAGCTCGAAACTTCAATCAATTTTATTTACAGCGGTAATATTTTTAACAATTGGTGCAAAGGCACAACAAACAAAAATTGGTGTCGGGGTTGAAGCAGGCTTTCCATCAGGCAATTTTTCCGGTATTTCTGCAATTGGTACAGGAGCATCTTTAAAAGTCGAATTCCAAATAGCTTCGGCATTTTCACTCACAGCAACTGGTGGTTTTATGAATTTTTTCGGGCGACATAGTCAATTGGTAAACATCCAGGATTTCACTTATATACCCGTAAAAGGTGGTTTGAAATACCAACTGAGTGAAACTTTTTATGCAGAAGGACAATTGGGAGCGGCCTTACCTTTAAATAACGGGCAGAAAACACTTTTTGCCTGGTCGCCAGGATTAGGTAATTTTTTTAACCTGCCGGGAAAGAGTGCACTTGATTTAAGTATCAGGTACGAAGGCTGGACAGGAAAGAATGAAAGCCTGTCATTTTTAAATACCTCAAATACAAAGGGCTTTGCAAGTGTCAGGTTTGCATATGTTTTTGGGTTATAATTATATTTCTTATTCATTGTAGGCTTAAAACAACAGCAGGAACAGCTGGTTAGTTAAAATTAACTAATCAAAACGTTTGAGAATGTTTTTTTAGTGCTTAATAATCAGCTGTTTAGTGTTAATTGCTTGATGATGTATCTGTTATCGGCATAGTGATTGTTGTTCGGTAAATAATTTAACTATCAATAATTAACAGAAATCACATGAAAAAAGTATTATTATCTCTATTAATGGTTGCAGGTTTAGGCTTTGCAGCATCAGCTCAAACAGAAGGTGCCGTTCAAAAATTAAGTGTAGGCGCCGAATTTGGTTTACCTACGGAAAAAGGTGCTAAAGATTTTCTTTACCTTGGTGGTTCACTTCAATATGAACATCCCGTAGCTAAAGATTTGAACTTAACGGGTTCTGCAGGTTACCTTTCCTTAACCTATACAGGCCAGGGATCTTTTCCAAGCATCGGTTTAATTCCTGTAAAGGCAGGTGCTAAATATTATTTTGGTGGTAATTTCTATGGTGCAGCTGAGTTAGGAGCAGTATTTGGCACTGAAACAGGTTCTACAACATTATTTACTGTAGCGCCAACTTTGGGTGCTTCGTTCTCTGTTTCAGAAAAATCTAACCTGGATTTTGGTTTACGTTACGAAAATTTATCAGGAAATGGCGGTTCTACAGGTTTTGTTGGCTTGCGTGCGGCCTGGGCATTCGGTTTGTAACATTTAACAAAAAATATTTTAAGCCTCCTTCTAAAGGGGGCTTTTTTTATGTTATGCTTTAAAAAAAATAAACTGATAACAGCAATTTTTCAGGGTAGATATTAGTTAAACACTGGTATTAATCTTCATACTGTTACGGCTTAGGTTTATCAAGCATCGATATGGATAACTTAACGATACAAAATTAAACAAGAGGGTTTTGCCAGTTAGTGTAGGTTTTGCTTTTAGTTGTTCGCTAATCAAGATTGCGTGTCACCTGGTAATCGTATATCGCCTGAAATTAATTCTTAAGCTGTAAGAAGCTGCATCTACATTTAAATTTGCACGAATATTTAATTATCTTCGGCATTTAAAATCGTATGTACGCAGTATTTAAACGCGAATTATTTAGCTTTCTGAATTCGATGGTTGCTTATATTACCATCGGGGTTTTTCTTTTGGTTTCTGGTCTTTTACTTTGGTTTTTTCCGGATACATCTGTCTTAGATTACGGTTATGCAGAACTCAGTGGTTTTTTTAGCCTGGTACCTTATCTTTTCATGTTTTTAATTCCCGCGATAACCATGCGTTCATTTGCAGAAGAACAGCGGGAAGGTACTTATGAATTGCTGATTACACGGCCGATAACGCTTTGGCAAATTATATCAGCAAAGTACTTAGCCTGTTTAGTATTGGTTTTATTTTCGCTTATTCCAACGCTTGTTTACTATTATTCAATATCAAAATTGGGCTTTCCAGAAGGAAATATTGATTCGGGAGCGGTAATTGGCTCTTATGTTGGTTTATTTCTTTTAGGTTCGGCCTTTACTGCTATTGGTATTTTTGCATCTGCACTAACCAAAAATCAGGTTATCGCTTTTGCAATTTCGGCGGCAATATGCGCTTTTGCATTTTTAGGTTTTGATTATACCAGTCAGATTTTTGCCATGTCTGATTTCGAAACTACTATTTCTTCACTCGGTATAAATCAACATTATCAGTCCATTAGTCGGGGTGTATTAGATACACGCGATTTAATTTACTTTATCAGTTTTTCTACATTGTTTTTATTGTTAACCAAACTTGCAACGGGAGGGAAGCGATAATGAAGAATAAATGGATGAACTTTTTGCTGGTTTTGCTAGCGCTTATAGTGTTAAATTTTGGTGGTAAATATATTTTTCATCGTTTTGATTTTACTGCGGATAAGCGGTTTACCTTGAATGATAAAACGAAGAAACTTTTAAGCAACACACAGAAACCAATTGTAATTACGGTTTTTTTAGATGGTGAATTGCCGGCTGCTTTCAAAAGGTTACAGGCATCGGTTAAAGATCTGTTGAGCGATTACAAAGCTTATGCTAAAGCTGATTTAAAAATTGTTTTTGTCGATCCACTGGTAGGTTTAAATGCAGCCGACCAGGATACCGTAATTAACAATTTGTATCAGCAAGGAATTGAAGCAACCAATTTAAGTGTGAAAACGGAGCGTGGTTTAACGCAAAAACTGGTTTATCCAATGGCGATGATTGAAAGCGATGGTAAGCAAATGCCTGTAAAGCTTTTGCAAAATCTCGATGCCGGCGGAAGCTATGAAGATAACATCAACCGCTCTATTGAGAATCTTGAATATACCTTTACTTCCAGCATAAAAAAGGTAATTGCCGGAAATAATCCGAGGATTGGGTTTACCGAATCGAACGGCGAACCAGGAGATTTGCAACTTTACGATGCCATGCATACACTGGCTAGTAGTTATGAAGTTGGTAGGGTCGATTTGAATACAATTGATAAAGCAGGATTGGATAAACTGAAAATGCTGATTGTTGTAAAGCCGCAAACTGCTTTTTCTGAAACTGAGAAATACAAGATAAATTATTTTGTGATGAACGGCGGACGTGTACTCTGGAGCATTGATCAGGTTTCGGCAGAGCTGGATAGTTTACGGGGAAAGGGCAGTCAGATGGTTTTTAACAAAGAACTTAATCTTGATGACATGCTCTTCATGTACGGCGCAAGGATTAATTATAATATTATTGCAGATAAAAACTCTGCCGAAATTCCGGTTTCAACGGGCACGGTTGGCGGGCAGCCTCAGCTTCAGCTGGTTCCGTGGATTTACTATCCGATATTATTACCTGATACGGCGGCCGCACTGGTTAAAAATTTAGATGGAATTAAGGCCGAATTTCCAAGTACAGTTGATACCATTGGATCAAAAGGGGTTAAGAAAACTTATATTTTGACAAGCTCAAATTTCAACAAGGTATTTAATGTGCCGAAGTTATTCTCCCTGCAAATGGTGGCCGAGCAACCAGACCCAAAGACATTTCAAAATCCTTTGCAAAGTGGAGGTGTTTTACTTGAAGGAAATTTTCCATCGGTTTTTGCTGGGCGGCCATTACCTTCAGGAATTCAATCGCCTTACACAAATCTTGCTGTTAGTAAGCCAGCAAAAATGGTCGTTATCGGAGATGGTGATGTTTTTAAAAATCAGGTTGTTGCCAAAGATAACTCGCCTTTACCATTAGGTTTCGATCGTTACACCCAGCGTACCTATGGAAACAGGGCCCTGTTGTTAAATATTGCCGATTATTTTACCGATGATGATAATTTGATTGCTTTACGTAATAAAGATTTAAAAATTCGGCTGCTGGATAAGGCAAAGGTTAAGCTCGAGAAAATAAAATGGCAGTTTATTAATATCGTTTTTCCTTTATTATTGTTAATATTCTTTGCAATTTTTCAACATTATTACCGCAAGTACAAGTACGCTAAATAATTTTTATATTTTTGAAGAAGACTAATTGATATCATGAGATTTATAGTATCCACATCAACTTTATTAAAACACCTGCAAACGGTTAATGGTGCATCTAGCAGCAGTACTGTTTTACCTATATTAGAAAATTTTCTTTTCGAAATTAAAGATAGTAACTTAACCATCTCTGCTACTGATTTACAAACCAGTATGACTACTGCTTTGGCTGTAGAATCAAAAGAAGAAGGTAAAGTAGCTGTACCATCTAAAATTTTATTAGATACACTTAAAACACTTCCTGATCAGCCAATAGCGTTCAATATTGACGATAGTACTTTTGCAATAGAAATTAGTGCAGGCGATGGTAAATATAAACTCAGCGGTGAGAACGGCGATGATTTTCCTAAAATTCCGGTGGTTGAAAATGCTTCTTCGGTAAATTTACCTGCTTCGGTATTAACAGAAGCCATTACAAAAACTATTTTCGCAGTAAGTAATGATGAATTGCGCCCGGCTATGACAGGTGTTTTCTGTCAGTTATCGCCACAGCATATTACTTTTGTAGCAACTGATGCCCATAAATTGGTACGCTATCGTCGTATGGACAGCAAAGCTGATAAGGCAACCTCATTTATTTTGCCTAAAAAAGCCTTAACATTATTAAAAGCTGCTTTACCTTCAAATGATATTAATGTATCTGTTGATTATAATGCAACAAGCGCTTTTTTCAAATTTGAGAACATCAATTTAGTGTGTCGTTTAATAGACGAGCGTTATCCTGATTATGAGGCAGTTATTCCGCAAAACAATCCAAATAAATTAGTTATTGACAGAAGTTTATTTTTAAATACACTACGCCGGGTAGTAATTTTTGCAAATAAAACTACACACCAGGTTCGTTTAAAAATTAACGGTAGCGAATTAAATATTTCATCAGAAGATTTAGATTTTGCGAATGAAGCACACGAGCGTTTAAGCTGTCAGTATGATGGTGAAGACCTGGAAATAGGCTTTAATGCACGTTTTTTAATCGAAATGCTTAGTAATTTAAGTGGTGATGAAGTTACTTTAGAACTTTCTACACCGAACAGGGCAGGGTTATTAATTCCGCAAACAAACGATGAGAATGAAGATGTCTTAATGCTTGTTATGCCTGTTATGCTTAACAATAGTTATTAATCTACTAGATTTTTAGTTTTATTATAAATAATGGCTTGGTTTTTGACCGAGCCATTATTGTTTAAGCCAAATACAACTACCTATGAAAATCTATACAAAACGTGTCTCCTTATCATCGCTCTTAACACCATTTATCTGTTTAATAGCTCTTAGTTCTTGCAGCAAAAAGAACCCTGATGTAATTGTTAACGGTCAGGCAAAACTTAAAGTTATCAATGCGGTACAAACTGAAACAAAACAGGACGTTTTTATTGATAATGAAAAACTAACGACATCAGCGCTGGCTTTTGGTGAAGCAAGCGATTATGTTAAAATCCCCTCTGGAAACAGGAATATAAGTTACGTTGGCAGTAATAATTTAAATACTGATGCAAGTGTAAATTTTACCCCATCTATAACTTACAGCACTTTTTTAGTGTCTGATAGAAATGGAAACCGTGAGATATTAAGTTTCGAAGATAATTTAAGCAATACCGATATGGCCACGGCGAAATTTCGGGTAATTAATTTAACCCCATATTTTAACACAGGGATTAATGTCAGTATTCAAACGGGTTCTCCTTTTGTTAATGCAATACTTTATAAAGAAGCATCTAATTATTTTAATCTCGAGGCAGGAGCAGCACTTCGTTACAATGTAGTTGGTTCTGGTACAATTAAAACAATAGCTGCAGCTGATTTACTTCCCGGAAAGATTTACACCATCTGGTTCAGCGGGCTTACTGCCGCAACTGTTGAGGCACATTTAATACAGGATAATTAGTTATTCTTATTTTCGTTTATCAATTGGAATACAAAGATTATCTTTGCCAGTACCTATTCATATTTCTATGCAAGTTAAACCAGCGTTATTGCTCAAACTTTCTTTTTTAACCGGAGCGATGTGTTTAATGCTATCATGCGCAAAGAGCGATAATGTCGACTATGATACTAAAGTGAAGTTTTATAATGTTATTAATGAAGCCTCGCAAGACTTTTATTTAAACGGCGTGAAATTATCTACAAGTATTGGTTATGGCTCTAATAGCGATTACATTGTAGCTGCGGGTGATAAAAGCTATAATGTTTTTGCCAGAAATACGGGAACAACATTAATAAGTGATTCTATAAAAACAACATTTGCCATTGGTAAAAATTATTCTGTTTATTATTACAAAACTTCAGCGGCTGATTCCGTTTTAGTAGTGTATGAGGATGACTTAACACCAAATGCTGACATGGCCAAGGTTCAGGTTATAAACTTGGGTTACACTTTAGGTTCTAAAGTCAATATCAAAAATAGAAATTCTACAGTTACACTTTCCATAGGCCCAAATGAAAAATCAGATTACTTTTTTCTACCTATTGATACAAATTCAAGATTATCTTTTAACCTGGCAGATTCAACTAATGTTGTAGATACGATTTCCTATACCAACTTTTATAAAGGTAAAACCTATACTATTCTTATTGATGGCGTAAATAAAGGTGCGAGTAAAGGGAAGCTTAGAGAAAGGTTAATTTCAAATAATTAAGTAAAATTCAATTAATAAGTTCAGATTTATCTTTTAATAAATTTGATATTCCTACTTTTGCCTAAAATCAGAAAAATTGGAATTACTACAGCAACTCTGGGATTTTATTGCCCACATAGATGTTCACTTAGCGGAAATAATCCGCGATTATCAGACCTGGACCTATCTTATTTTATTCTTAATTATTTTTGCTGAAACAGGCTTTGTTGTTACACCTTTTTTACCAGGCGATTCGTTACTTTTTGCTGCGGGTGCTCTAATAGCAGGCGGAAACACTGGCTTAAACGTATGGTTAATGCTGCTTATCTTAATTGTTGCTGCAATTGCCGGTAATACCCTTAATTATAAGCTTGGTACAGTTTTAGGAGCAGGCGTTTTTAAAGAAGAAAATAAAATACTAAAGCTTAAATACTATCACCAGTCGCACGAGTTTTTTGAAAAACATGGTGGTAAAGCCATAATGCTGAGCAGATTTCTGCCTATTTTCAGAACAATTGCGCCATTTGTAGCCGGAATAGCAAAAATGCCGTTCGGCCGTTTTACTTATTACAATATTATCGGTGGTGTAACCTGGATTTTTGCACTGCTAATTGGTGGTTATCTGTTAGGACAGATTCCAGTGATTAAAAATAACTTTGAAATTGTTATTCTATCCATTGCGGTTGTAACATTTGTTCCAGCAATATGGGCCGCGATAAAAAGCAGGATGCAACCTAAGAAAATAGAAGAAATTATCGAAGGAGAAGATTCGAAATAATATTAAAAATTTCCATTCCCTACTGGTTGGTGCCTCACCAACCAGGGAAAGACCTTTTACTTCATGGTGTGCTACCAAATTGGAAGAAGTAACAAATGATGGTAAGCTAAATTTCTCTTCCAATCGGAACTCCGCGTTGGTATTTTTTCTCCGCATCTTTTTCGGCTTTCTGTTCTTCTTCATCCAGATCAATTTTAATTAGGTTTTTTAGTTCTGGTTGTCCTGCATCTACCCATGCCGAAAACCAAAAAGAACCAATCGCTAAAATTGCCGACCGCATTTGTTTTTCAACCATACCATTCATTTTATCGCTGTATGCTTTTGAATAAGCTAAGGAATATTGTTTTAAAACGATATTGTTCCGTTCGCTAAAACTATACTTTTTATCAGAAGGATAAGACGCTGCCAGCTGCGACTCAAAAGTTAAAACGGTATCAACAAGACTGTGAGTATGTTTAAGTATTCTCCACGCTTCTTTTAGTGGGTTTTCGATATAGATAGCTCTACCTACTACAAAATTATAATTGGAAGAAAATAATTCTGGCAATCGGCTTTCCCAAAAAGCATGTATGCCAACCTGATTGGTTAATTGTCCGTTGTGATTGCTCGTGGTATGCAAGGGAACATGAGCATCACCGATGTAATGCCCTAAATCTGCCGAGTATTTTAGGATTTTTATCGAATCTCTTGTTTTAAAGGCCTTAACTAAACTGTAATAAGTTCTTTGAATTTGCCATGGAACGATACCATTCTCATTTAAATGTTTAAGCCCGTATTTTGTTAAGGCATCGTTCCACTTTTGGGGTATACTGTCAATGCATTTTTCGAAATTTTCAACGTCGAGGTAGTGTCTTGGTGCTTCCAGAGTATCGGCATATCTGCGTTTATCAGGATCTACAGCATGTTCAGTAATGTATTTGATGTTCTTCTTATAAAAACCAATCATACTGGTGGGAAGGGTAAAAACTGCGAGGTTGTTTATCCGCTGGTGGGCAAAAAATCCCCAGGATGTACAAAGAAATAGTGGGATGATTAACGCTGTGATTATCGTTAATCTTTTCATATTAATTTAAGGATATCGTAGTTTAAACACCAAATTGATTTAAGTGATGATCTAAGTGTTTATAAAACATGTTGTTCCATTCTTTTTTAGTTAATTTACCAAAAGAATGCGATTCTTTTCCATCGAAATAATGCTCACCAAACCCCTGAGTTTTATTCAGGTAATCAATTAAACGAATTTTCTCTTTTTCGAATTCTTTTTTATCTGTTATTAGAAAAGATGGCGCAGTCTGAAGAACTAATATAGGTAATGAATTTACAAGATTTTTGAAAATGTTACGTTTTGAAATGAGTAGTGCCAATATATTTAAGAGATGTGATTATGCATTTTTGATGTCATAATATTATTTGAGCGGGATATTTCTTTTTTAAATAGATACATTTACCAATAAGAACAGTAAAATAATGGAATTATCATGCCCGATATCGGCCGAAAGAGTTAACGAAAATGTAGTTCGAGTTGTTGCTCTTATTGTTGCAGCTATTGCAATTACATGTGTTTTTACAGAAAATTACTGGGCGATATTGTTTTTGATATTCGATTTTGGCCTGCGTGCTTTCACTTCTGGCAAATGGAGTATTTTGAGGTCTTTTTCCTTTAAGCTTAATATTGCTTTTAATCTGCCAATAAAAATGACAGATTTGGCTCCAAAAAAGTTTGCGGCAACCATGGGCTTTGCTTTTTGCCTGCTGATTACCGCAACATTTCTATTTAATTTTCTTACCGCATCGTTGGTACTTACTTCAGTAATGATTGTTTTTGCATTGCTGGAAAGTTTGATGGGGATTTGCGTGGGGTGTTATGTTTATACGCTTTTGAGTATGTTGAAGGGTAAAGGATAGTGTGTTTTTAGATTTACAATTTTGCCCGAAGATGTGCTATGATTGTTGTCAATTGCATAATGTTTTCCCGCAGATTGACGCCGATTTTAACGCGAGGCTTTTAATCTGCGGGAAATAAATTACTTTTTCAGTGCATCTCTAACCTGTGGAGCGATCTTAGTTCCGAAAATTTCTATCGACTTCATCATTGCAGCGTGAGATGGGCCACCAACATCCATGTGAGCGGAGAAACGGGTCAGGTCAAATGTTTCTTCCATTGCCAGAATTTTATCAACAGATTCATTTGCATCACCGATAATTAATGCCCCATTAGCACTTCTTCCGGCTTCGAACTGGTTTCTTTGAAATGGTGCCCAGCCTCGTGTACGACCAATCCTGTTCATTTGTGCTGAATAAAGTGGGAAATAATAATCAGAGATATCCTGACTGTTTTCTCCAAATAACGAATGCATGTGAACACCGACCTGGAATTTATCCATGTCGTGCCCGTATGCCTGATAAACTTTTTTATAATAATCGAAGAGTGGTTTAAATTGTGCCGGCTGTCCGCCTATAATTGCAAACATCACCGGTAAACCCAATCTGCCCGCTCTTTCAACTGATTCAGGTGTTCCGCCAACGGCAACCCAGATTTTTAAATTATTATTTACCGCACGTGGTAAAACTTCCTGATCTTTAAGTTCTGGACGAAACTTGCCTTTCCAGGTTATTTTTGGCTCTTTATTGATTTTTAAAAGGAGGTCTAATTTTTCTTCGTAAAGTTCGTCGTAGTCCTGAAGGTTATAGCCAAATAAAGGAAAAGACTCAATAAAGCTTCCTCGACCAGCCATTAATTCGGCACGGCCATTGGAAATTAAATCAACCGTCGCGAAGTTTTGATATAGCTTTACCGGATCGGAAGAACTTAAAACAGAAACGGCACTGCTTAACTTAATGTTTTTGGTAACCGTAGCGGCAGCGGCTAATATAATTTCAGGGCTCGAAACGGCATAATCCGGACGATGGTGTTCGCCAATGCCGTAGAAATCAAGTCCTACTTCGTCCATTAATTTAATTTCTTCAATAATTTCCTGAAGCCTTTGCTGCGCAGGTTGAATTTCTCCATTTGCACTGAACTGCAAATCGCCAAACATACCGATACCTAATTCCATAATTGCTATAATTTATGAAGCAAATTTAACAGGTTAGGCGCAGAGAATTTTTGATGTATGGTAAGAAAAGATTGTTAACCATATAAGAAATTGAAGTTCATATAGGTGTATTGTCTTACATTCTTAAATTTCTTATATGGAGATTTTTGTAACAGGTTCTGAAACAATGTCAGAATGACGAATTGTTAATATTACTCTATCTTTTTACCTTTCATTGCGGTAGAAATGGCGGCATCCATTACACGCTCAGCAAAGGGACGTGTAAACTCATTTAGATCGTCGGCTTTCTTCAAAATTGTATCCTTATCCTGAGAAGTAAGAGCGTTTCTTAAAGCTTCAATGTGAGTTTTTGTTTCCGTAATTTCTACTTCAGTTAAATGTTCAGTATGTTTTTCGATGAAACGTTCTGCAGTATAAAGCAGTTGTTCGCCTTCGCTGCGGGCTTCGATTAGCATACGTTGCTGTACGTCGCTTTGCGCATGTTCGATACTGTCTAGTAACATTTTTTCAACGGTATCATCACTTAAACCATAACTTGGTGTAATTTCAACTTCTTGTTTTACACCTGAGCGTAATTCAATGGCTTGCACAGTTAAAATGCCATCAGCATTCAGCAAGAAGTTAATATCCACTTTTGGTAAGCCTGCAGGCATGGCCGGAATTCCTTTTAAATCAAATTCAGCAAGTTTGCGGTTCTCTTTAACCAAATCGCGTTCGCCCTGAAAAACAGAAATTTTCATGTTTATCTGTCCATCAACTGAAGTGGTATATTGACGGCCGGCTTTCGTTGGAACTTTGCTGTTTCGTGCAATAATTACATCCATTAAACCACCCATGGTTTCTATTCCTAGGGATAGTGGCGTAACATCAAGCAATAAAATATCTGAACGGTTTCCTGCTAAAACATCAGCTTGAATGGCTGCGCCTAGCGCAACAACCTCATCGGGATTTATATTATCCTGCGGTCTTTTGCCAAAGAAATTCTCAACGGCTTGTTTTACAAAAGGTGTACGGGTAGAACCGCCAACTAAAATCACCTCATCAATATCCGAAGCCACTAAATCAGCATCTTTCAATGCATTTTTACAGGCCGTAATGGTTTCATCAACTTTCGCTGCAATCAGCTGCTCAAAAGTTTGTTTATCTAATGTACACCAAATATCACCAACCTTTTCATTATATAAGTTTTGAGAAGATAAGGCTTTTTTTGCAGCTTCGGCTTGTAAGCGAAGGGTTTGCATCAAAATGTTATCCTGCGCAACAGTAACTAAATCAAGGTTGTTTTTCTCCAGCCAGTAGTTTAAAATAGCGTTATCGAAATCATCGCCACCTAAATACGTATTACCATTTGTAGCCAGCACTTCGAAAATACCATTTTGAATCTGAAGGATGGACACATCGAAAGTACCACCACCCAGGTCATAAACTGCAATGGTTTTCTGCTCTGTAGGATTTAAACCGATTCCGTATGCTAAACTTGCAGCAGTTGGTTCGTTTACAATGCGCATCACATCTAAACCTGCAAGTTTACCCGCATCGCGTGTGGCCTGGCGTTGGCTGTCGTTAAAATATGCCGGTACGGTAATTACTGCCCGGTTTACCGGCGTTTTTAAAGCATGTTCTGCTCTGGCTTTTAATTCTTTTAAAATCTCTGCCGATAACTCAATCGGGGTATAGAAGCGGTTTCCTGCCTGGATTTTTACCAAAGCATCACTATCATCATCGATAATTTTGTAAGAAAAAATAGCTGCATGTTCAGCCACATCCTTGTATGAACGGCCCAATAAGCGTTTTACCGAAAAAATGGTATTTGCAGGGTCACTCGTTAAAAATTCTTTGGCCTCATTACCTACAATAGCTTCATTCTGATTGTTGAAATAAACAACAGATGGCACTAATAAACCTTTACCGGCATCGTTAATTACCTGTGGATTTTTATCGGGATTGATGAAAGCAACCAGACTATTGGTTGTGCCCAAGTCAATACCGACGATAATTTCTTCCTTTTGAAACGAACCTGTAGCAAGGTTAATTGATATTTTTGCCATGGGGCGAATTTACAGAGATTGTTGCAATGTTTTAAGGTCGAAATGTTTTAATGTTGTAAAGATTGGTGATTTGAAAAGTTGAATCTGGTAATTCTTTGCAGAATACAAAACTGCTATTTACCCAAATCGTTTAGAAAATGCTGTCATGCTGAGGCACGAAGCATCTGTTTTTATAGCTTGCAGGTGCTTCGTTCCTCAGCATGACAGTTTATTCAGCACTCTTGCTATTTAAAAGTATTTCCGTTGCTATCAGGTTTATAAAAAAAGGAGCTGCTTTTGGTAAAGTGTTCTAAACACGTCACATCCTCCGAAACGGAAGAAAATCCTGACTATTTTTTGTTTTTCTCCTCAATCCACAGCGACATGTATTTTGTGCTTTGGGTAGTATGATGATTTAAAATCTGGCCCATGAAGTTCTGTTGACGATGCTTTGTTAAATCTATTTCTTTAATTGTGTTAATGAAATCATCAGCAAAATGTGAAAATGAATACCGCTTATTAATAATTTCGATTCCGTTTTGCTGAGCTTCCAGCCAAGCTGACTTATCCTGATATAATTCAACAGCTTTATCAATAAAAAACGTTAAATCATCTTCAATAAAACCGTTCCATTTTAATTCGCCTTTCATGGCCTCAGCACCTATTGAAGTTGTTACCGATGGTGTGCCAACCTGCATGGCATCTATGAATTTGCCTTTTACACCGGCTCCAAACTGAATGGGAGCCAATAGGATTCTGTGTGCTGCTATCGTTTCCTGTGCATGATTTGCTCTTCCGCGAATAAAAAACTTTTCGCTCTTATTCTCCAGTTGTAAAACCTTTTGCGAAGGGTAGGCACCATATATATTCAGGTTTACTCCCGGCAATTTCTTTCTTAAGGTTGGCCATATTTTAGTTTTTAATACCTGAACGGTGTTCCAGTTGGGTTCATGAAGAAAATTCCCGATAAACATAAAATCGGCCCTTTCTTCATAAGGTATCCAGTTTTGCGAAATTTCAGTTGTTATTTTATTTTCCAGAAACGGCAGGTAATAAAGTAATGAGGGATCAAGTTTAAATGTTTCCTGCAGCATATCCATTTCCACTTCCGAAATAATTAAGGATAAATCGCAACGTAAAATCGCCGCAATTTCTCTTTTAGCTGTATCAGAAAATAAATCAACCTGGTTTTGCTTTTTATCGCTTTGCTGCCTGGCACTTCTTAAAAAATGTAAATCTTCGGTATCTAATATTCGTAAAGCATCCGGGCATTCCTGTTGTACCCGCCAGCCGTATTGTTCCTCCACCATAAACCTGTCGAACATGACGATATCAGGACTTAATTGCTTTAAAAATGAGTTGAAGCTTGCATCGTTGAGTTTTATTTGCTGCTCGTTAACGATTGTATGAGTGAAATCATAACTAAAATCACTTTTTGAGGCAGCTGATGCAAAAGTAATCGCATAACCTTTGCGAAGAAATAAATCGACGAGTTGAATCATTCTGGTTCCTGCCGCAGAGGAGGTAGGTTCAGGCCAGACTAATCCAATGATCAATAATTTTTTTTCGTTCATATTCGTTAAACTACAAAATAAGTGCTTTTTTTTGTCTCCCGCAGATAAATGTAATTTAAGCAGATTAAAATTATATTTTGCCAGATCTTCTAAATATGCAGGACTTATTAATCGTATGTTAAATATTCTTAATTTTGCAGCTTAATTAGTTATACCAGATGCTTGGATTAAAGTTGTTGACAGACCCACGTTGGGCGAATATTGCGGAATCGAATTTAGAAGAAATTTTATCTGACCATGCCTGGTGCGAACAAAAAGCAGCATCGAATGCAATTACCTTAATCACGCAAAATTCAGAACACCAGGATTTAGTGGATGAGCTTACTGCCATTGCCATTGAGGAAATGCAGCATTTTAAAATGGTAATCGATATTATCAAAGAACGTGGTTATACTTTGAGTCGTGAGCGCAAAGATGATTATGTAGGGCGCCTGGTAAAATTCAGTAAAAAAGATGGTAGCCGTAACCAGGCTTTTATCGACAGACTTTTATTTGCCGCAATGATTGAAGCCAGAAGCTGTGAGCGTTTCCGCGTGCTTTCCCAAAACATTAAAGACGAAGCATTGGCTAAATTTTACCATGAACTAATGGTATCAGAAGCTGGTCATTACACTACTTTTTTAAACTTCGCCCGGAAATACAGTACAGATGTTGATGTTGAAAAACGCTGGAAAGAATGGCTGGAGTTTGAAGGAGAACTGATTCAAAGTTTCGGAACTAAAGAAGCGATACACGGATAAATGAGGGGAGATGTATGATGTAAGATGGGAGATGTAAGGTGGATGATGTGTGATGTGAGATGTAAGATGGATGATGTAAGATGTAAGATGGATGAGAATTAGTTATTCCTTAATTTCAGACTTATGTATATTCCATAACCAAATTACAATATCCTGGTAACTATCGATGCCTTTGGGTTGGTTGTTGAGCTTTAAAAAGCTATCGAAAGCAGCATCCATGTAACCGAACATCTCACCGTTATATTTACGCCAGAATTCTTTCTCGGCTTTGAAATCGGCCAAAACGCCTGGTGATAGTTCAGTATATAGTTTCTTATAATCTTCGGGCGATTTCATCCTGATTTCAAATAAAATGTACCTCAACATTTCATAGTTAGCTGAATATTGGTAATAAATATCGGGGCTGTTTGAAGCGGTTAAATAGCCTAAAAGATTAGCTTCATCTTCGTAGGCTATACCTAATTGATGGGCTATTTCGTGGCATGAAACGTAAGGTTTTACAAAATCGGGCAGGTTCATATTCATATTGGCCTCGCCGGTTAATGGAGCGTAATAGCCCTCAATCCCAACTTTACTAATCAGCCATGAATTTAAGACCGATTTGAGGCAGGGATTGGTATACTGAAATACATTGTTTTTCTTTGCCATTAAATCGTAAGCCTTTGCTGAGCTAGTTTCAAGCTCATCGATTTTATAAACAGGGGTTTTGAGCTGTTTTAAGTTGTTAGTCTTTTTTATAAAGTAATCTCCCAGTGTAATTAATTCCTTCACGCTATATTTTTCATTTCCTATCCCTAAAGCCTCGCTAACGCTCGGGCGACTGTAATTCAGCCCCCAAACTATTTTGAAAAGAATATAGAGTAACAAAAAGAAGTTTAAAACCTGTAAGGGAACCCGAATCCGATCGGTTTTTTTTAGTGTTTTCCTTCTTTTGTAAAATCTGAAAATCCTGTAAAGTACAAAGCCAATTAATAAGGAATAAACGATATCGCCAATGGCGAAAGGAAATATCGAAGAAATGAATCTTAATACTGAAGAAATGTAAGGATAGATGCCTGTTGAGTAACATTTTTGGACAAGGTTAGGAAAAAGACCAAAAATGTAGATTAAGGCAAATAAGCCAAATGTTATAAAAAATCTTTTGCCGATTAAATTTATTGAGAACATAACTAAATACTATTTAGCAGTTCTATATCTTCAATAGCGCTGAAATGTTTTTGATTCAGTGTGTCGAACATTAATTTGTTTGAAATTGCAGTTGCTGCAATAAATAAATCAGCCGTATCAATAGAATGTCTTAATTTTTTTAATTTGCTCTTAATTTCCACGGCAATGATAGCAGCATTACTATCAAAAGGGAAAATGATAAAGCTTGATAACATTGTTTTCCAGAAATCAAGCTGATTACCTGTAGCTCCGGTATATATTTCAAATTCGGTAATGGTGGAGATGCATAGCTTCTGAAATTGTTGTGAAAGCTTGAATAGCCTGGTTTTCGATTTGTCTTTTTTTCGAAAATAATCTATTAGGATTGAAGTGTCGATCATTATTATCTCGTCCGCCATTCATTAATTGATTTTCTTGTCTCATCAATTTTTTGAATTTGTGCGTCTGAAAAAACAGGGCCTTTTAAAAGAAATTCTGAAAATTTAGCGCCGTAATGAACTAAAGGTTCTTTTAACTGATTCAACTTTTCCTGTGATTTTTTTTTCTTTTTTTCTTTCTGTTTCAAAAATGCAACAAAGTCTGATACTTCCTTTTTCAAATCAGAAGGAAGTGAAGATATTTCGGAATATAATTCAAAATCAGACATTTTTAATCATTTTACTTTATCAAATATAACAAATCTATCTTGTAAAACTTAGCCGCTTGCCAATCTGATCGGTAGTGAACCTGCCTTTTACATAAGCAAGATTCCCAGAAACAAAAGTATGTGTAATGCTGGCCTGGAAAGTGTCGCCATCGAAAGGGCTCCATCCGCATTTATAGAAGTTATTGAGTTTGGTTACTGTCCAGGAATCGTTTAAGTCGACCAAAACTAAATCGGCCCAGTAACCTTCGCGGATAAAGCCACGTTTTTCAATATCAAAACAAATAGCCAGGTTATGAGCTGTTTTCTCAACAATCTTTTCTAATGATATTTTACCCTGTAAATGCATTTCCAATAGTGCCGGCAAAGCATGTTGAACCAATGGTCCACCAGAAGGAGCCTGCGCATAGGGTTGTTGCTTTTCTTCCAATGTATGGGGAGCATGGTCGGTCGCAATAACATCGATGTTGTCATTTAAAACGCCTGCTAAAATTCCTTGCTGGTCTTCTACAGTTTTAACAGCAGGGTTCCATTTAATGAAATTTCCTTTTGTTGCATAGTCCTGATCATTAAACCACAGATGATGAACGCAAGCCTCTGCAGTGATTTTTTTATCTTTTAAAGGAATGGTATTATCAAATAAGGCAATTTCTTTTGCTGTTGATATGTGGAGTATGTGTAAACGGGTTTGGTATTGTTTTGCCAACTCAACTGCCAGTGATGATGATTTATAACAAGCTTCTGCACTACGAATCAAAGGGTGCATATCTATGGTTAAGTGATCATCATATTTAGCCTTAAATTCTGCCAGGTTATGGCGTATCGTTGCTTCATCTTCGCAATGCGTTGCCACTAATATGGGTGCTTTACTAAAAATATTTTCTAAGGTTTTTTCATTATCAACCAGCATATTTCCGGTTGATGAACCCATGAAAACCTTGATGCCGCATACATTCCTAGGGTCGGTTTTTAAAACTTCTTCAATATTATCATTGCTGGCGCCCATGTAAAACGAATAGTTGGCTAAAGAAGTTTCAGCGGCAATGTTATACTTATCTGCAAGTAGTTCCTGTGTTAAGGTATTCGGTACAGTATTCGGCATTTCCATAAAGGAAGTGATTCCACCGGCTACAGCCGCCATACTTTCAGTAAAAATATCGGCTTTATGCGTTAAACCCGGTTCACGGAAATGCACCTGATCATCAATCATTCCTGGTAAAAGATATTTTCCTTCGGCATTAATTTCCTGCGCTTCCGGAGCAGATAGATTCTGGCCTATTTTGGCAATAAATCCATCTTTAACTAATACATCAGCAACAATTTTTTGCCCTTCATTTACAATGGTAGCAGCTTTTATCAGGTAAGTATTCATGGTTTCAAAGGTAGTAAATTAGTATCAAGTAGAAAGTATCGGGTATCAAGATTGGGTGGATGAAAGGTGGTAATTTGTATTAAGTTCAGGATTAGGTTTTAACCATCCACCTTCAAACCATCAACCTTAATCACTATCTTTGTGCGCTATGGCAAAATCGTTCGAAGAATTTAAGTTAAACAGGCAGATTTTAAATGCAATTGCCGATGCAGGCTACACCGTTGCTACGCCAATACAGGAAAAAGCAATTGCTCCGGTTTTATCAGGGCAGGATATTTTTGGTATTGCTGAAACGGGGACAGGTAAAACGGCGGCTTTTGTGTTGCCCATTTTAATGCAGTTGAAATATGCACAAGGCGAAAATCCAAGGGCTTTAATTTTGTCGCCAACGCGAGAACTGGCCATGCAAATTGCAGAGCAAGTGAAATTGTTTTCAACCTATACAGATTTAAGATCAGTAGTGGTATTTGGCGGTATAGGTCCGAAAGCGCAGAAGGAGCAAATTGCAAAAGGAGTAGATATTTTAATTGCTACGCCTGGGCGTTTCCTTGATTTATACTTGTCGGGTGACATTAATACCCAAAGCCTGAAATTTCTGGTACTTGATGAGGCAGATAAAATGATGGACATGGGCTTTATTGGCTCAATACACCGTATTTTGGAGATTGTGCCCCGCAAGCGACAAAATTTGCTGTTTTCGGCAACGATGAGTGAACTGGTACAAAAAATCGCCGGTGATTTCCTGAAGAATCCAACCATCATCGAAACTTCTGAACAGGCAACGCCTGCCGCCAATGTAGCACAGACTTTGTATTACGTTCCGAATTTTAAGACTAAAATCAATCTCTTACAGCATCTTTTAAAGAATGATGAGGCTTTTACCCGTCTGATTATTTTCTGTAAAACAAAAACGGTAGCCGATAATATTTTTAGCTTTATTGAACGCAGGTACGGTGCCGAAAATGTTCGGGTAATTCATGCTAATAAAGGACAGAACACTCGAATAAATTCCATTAACAGTTTTAAAGAAGGAAACATTCGCGTGTTGGTAGCCACTGATGTGGCAAGCCGAGGAATTGACGTGAGTGATGTAAGCCATGTTATTAATTTCGACGTGCCGATTATTATCGAAGATTACGTACACAGAATCGGACGTACGGGAAGGGCTTTTGCAAAAGGTGATGCCATAACTTTTGCAACAGACGCCGAGAAATATTATATCCGGAAGATTGAGAAGCTCATTCGGCAGTATATTCCGGTAGCTGAAATTCCTGAGGGTGTTTACATCGATGAAACTCCTTATGAAGAGCGCCAGCATATTGCCCGTGAAATTGATATGCAGAAACGGAAAGAAGATCCTGACTTTAAAGGTGCTTTCCATGAGAAGAAAAATGCAAAAGTGATTGAGCAAAAGGCAAGAGATAAGGCTAAAGCAAAAGCTGGTAAACAGGTTAAATCTTTCAAAAAAGGTAAACGGTTTGATAAGAAGAAATAAATGAAGTTAAGGATTACACCATTAAATATAGTTGGCGCTGTTAGTTTGGGTTTAGTAGCCGTAAATTTATTTTCTGCTAAAGCTATCACACCCGGACATATTGATTTAAGCGGTTTTTACTTGCTTATTCTGGGTTGTTTAATTCTGGTAACTTTTATTACCGATTTGATTTTTCGTTTTACCTTAAAAGATTTAAAAAGGATCTGGATTGTGGAATCTGCTTTTATTATTATTACCCTAGTGTTGATGGTAATATTACAAAAAGTAACATAAGATAAACATGAAGTCTTTACTAAAATAAGCATCTTTGCAACCGTAAAAAATTAAAATGAAAACAGCAGAAATAAAATTAACAGTTGAATTAGACGAGGGCAATAACCCTGATAATATTCTTTGGGAAAGTTCAGATTCCGTAAACTCAGATAAAGTTCCGGCAAAGGCCATGTTCTTATCCGTTTGGGATCATAACTATAAAAATACCTTGAAAATCGATCTTTGGACTAAAGATATGCCTGTTGATGAAATGAAACGTTTCTTCTATGAAACCTTACAAACCATGGGTGATAGTTTTTTAAAAGCAACCAACGAAACTTTAATTGTTGAAGATTTGCGTGATTATTGTGCGCATTTCGCCGATAAGATGGGTATTATCGAAGGGCAATAGTTTCATGTTCAGTTAACCAATTCAAACAATTAATAAATTTCGAACGATGTTGGTTTTAAATAAATTCAGGGCCTGGCTAGGGATATTATTATGTGTAATTGCAGCATTTTGCCCGATGTTAAAAGTTCCTATTAAAGGGAACTGGAACTTGTATCAATCAGATGCCAGGTTATTTTTTATCACGTTTGCCATTATTGCCTTATCGGTATTCTTTTTGTTTATTCGGAAAGTAGGCGCATTTAAGTTTATGGGTGTCGTGATGGCCATTTGGTATGTTTTAGCAGTTGTAGCTGTGTATTTTACAGCGCACAACTACACAAAATACGGCTTTGCCAACAAGTTAATCGGAAAAGTTGTTCATTTTCAATGGGGATGGATTGTATTTCTTGTTGGTGTTATTTTTATGCTTTTCAGTACTAAACGAGGAGAAAAGCTTACACCGCAAACTAATCTTTAAACTGCGAAGTCAGTTTTTCAACTTCATAACCCTTCGCTTTGCAGCGGGCAACAATTTCATCATGAGTTTTCTTAAGCATAGCCTGATTACGGCTCATGATGAATAAAAACTTATGGTCGGGGTGGCCTACTACCACATAAGAGTAATCATCGGCAAGTTCTATAATCCAATAATCTACTTTAATCGGCCAGACAAATTGTGCTTGCAGCGCTCCATCTTTTCCTTCTTCTGATGGAAACATTTTCGAATTCCTGGAGTATACTTTTTCGTCGTTAGGCTTTTTATAGGTGGTTAAAACATTATAAAAACCATCTTTATTTAGGGTGTATTTCGTTGTGGTTTCCCTACTTCCTCTGTCGAATATGGTTGGAATGGAATAAAGCGAATACCAGGTTCCTGAATATTTTTTCAGGTCCAGCTTATCAATCGCTGTATTTTTTTCTGCTGCTGAAAAATTTAATAACAGGAGTAAAACGGCGCAAACGAATTTCATAACATTGAAGATTTAATGTTATTTACGCAATTTAGTTGCAATCGGTTTTTAAATGATTAGTCTGCAATAAAATAATCTTCAGTTTCCTCATCCAGAGGAATATAAATCCTTTCCCATTCAGTACCATCAATAATTTCCCAGGTATGGCCAGTTCCTTTTGTATCGTTAGCAATTAATACAATGCCTGGCTCAAGAATAAACGTTTTTCCACTGGTAACAGTAAATTTTAGTTTCCCTTTTAGTGTAATTACAAACTGCCTGCGAGGCGCCGGGTGCGATGCATATTGTAAGGAGGTATCTGTTTGGGCGAAAAAATGAGTGGCATTAACATGTTGTCGGATATTGAGCTTTCCTATTTCGAAATCACATTTATCCGCTTCAATGTTAATTAAACGTATCGCTTTTAAATAATCTGGTGTACCGGCTTGTTCTGGATTGGTATTCATCTTAAAATTTTAATGTAGTTTGTCCTTTTTGGGCAATTTCCCGTTCATGTTGTAGAAGCCATTGCTTTCGCCATAAGCCGCCGGCATAGCCCACTAATTTGCCGTTGCTGCCAATTACTCTGTGGCAAGGAACCACAATGGCAATGTTGTTTTTACCATTTGCTGCGGCGATGGCTCTAATAGCGAGTGGTTTATGTGCCGAAAACTTTGCATAGGAAGTTGTTTCTCCGTAAGGAATGCTGAGTAGGTTTCGCCATACTTCCTGCTGGAAATCAGTTCCTTTCTGTTTCATGGGGAAATCGAACTCTTTTAAATCGCCTTTAAAATAAGCTTCCAGCTGCCGGGCTACATTTTTGGTCAATTCATTTTCAGGTAAACCATCAATATCCTTTTCTGCAAAAGTAACAGCATAAACAAAGTCATCCTCAGCAAGGATGATGATATTACCTATGGGCGAAGTTATAACTGACGCGTATTTCATGTTTTTTTGCCACGGAAACACGGAGACCGCGGAACAGAAGCGTTCATTTTTTTGTGTTTCCGTGGTAACCTAATCTGTGGATATTGCTTTAAACAATATTACAACAAACCTACAATTTCCGCTGGCAATATTTCACAATAAAAGTATCTTTGCGGTTATGCAACTGGCCAAAGAGGTTAAATACTTAATCCACAAGGAAGTACTGTTAGAGTGGCGCTCCAAATACACCATTAATGGTATACTACTATATGTGGTTTCAACTATTTTTACCTGTTATCTATCTTTTGTCAGTTTAAGCGATAAGCTGGCATGGAACGCCTTATTCTGGATCATTATTCTTTTTGCCTCTATAAATGGCGTTTCTAAAAGCTTTTTACAAGAAACCAAAGGCCAGCAATTGTACAGCTACATTTTGGCAAGCCCGGCTGCGGTACTCATCTCAAAAACAGTTTATAATATTTTATTAATGCTTGTGCTCACTACAATTGCATTAGGCTTTTATACACTCGTTTTCGACTCATTTACACCACCCGATTTAGCACTTTATTATATTGCTGTAATATTAGGGAGTATTAGCTTTTCTACGGTATTTACAATGGTTTCTGCAATTGCCAGTAAAGCAGGTAATGGCGGTATGCTTATGGCAATTTTAAGCTTTCCGATTATTATACCCGTATTGATACTTTTGATTAAGCTGGCTAAAAACGCTGTAGATGGTTTGCCCTGGGAAAACAGTTACGATGAAATAGGCATGTTGCTGTTGGTTAACGTGCTTACGGTAGCAACCTCTTTATTGTTATTTCCTTACCTTTGGAGAGACTAAAAACGTAAGATGGATGATGTAGAATGGAATCATTCAAAAATTAAATATATATGAATAAAACGTGGTGGAAAATTTTAGGGTCGGTACTGGTTGTTTATACTGCAATTGCAGGTTTATTATTAGGTGTACCTAGATTAGCTATTTTAAATGAATCAATCAGAAACCTGTATTTTCACGTACCGATGTGGTTTGCCATGATTGTGCTTTTTTCGATATCGGTTTTTTACAGCATTAAAACATTAAGCACCAAAAGTGAAATCGATGATATGAAAGCTGTTGAGAGTGTGAATGCGGGAATTATTTTCGGTATTTTAGGGCTTGTAACCGGTGCTGTATGGGCAAAATATACCTGGGGACAATTCTGGAGTTTCGATCCGAAACAGAACTTTGCAGCGATTTCTGTTCTATTGTATTTCGCCTATTTAATTCTTCGCAACGCGATTGACGAAGAGCAAAAAAGAGCTAAAATTTCTGCGATTTATAATATTTTCGCTTTCCCGATGATGGTGGTATTGTTATTTGTTTTACCACGTTTAAAAGACTCATTACATCCTGGAAATGGAGGCAACCCGGGCTTTAACAGTTACGATTTGGATAGCCGAATGCGTATGGTGTTTTATCCGGCATGTTTGGGTTGGATCTTAATCGGTTACTGGGTGTATACCATCCGTTTCCGGATCCGATCAATAGAAGCCAAACAACAACAAAATTAACCGTCGGAACTTAAAGCCCGCTCACAACACCAATTGGTTAAACAACCAAAAAATTAAAAAAGAAATGAAAAAAATATTATTCTCCCTTATATTAATGCTTGCAACTGCACAATTATTTGCTCAGGATAATGGCGTGGAAATGGCCGATAAGCTGCGTAGCGACGGTAAAATTTACGTTGTGGTAACTTGTATCGTTATTATTTTACTGGGTTTACTGGCCTATCTTTTCTCAATCGATAAAAGATTAAAAAAAATAGAAAAAGAAAACTCACCTAAAAACTAAGTTTAAACGTTTTAAACCAGTTTTTTGAACCGAAAGTAATTGGTGTTTGCTTTACACTAAGTGTTTTTTCATTTGGAGATATGCGGTTTTTTTAGGCAATTTTGCGCCATACTTAATTCATAAAAAAGAAAAAATGGCTAATCTAGCAGACGAGAACAAGTTTTTTGCTGACGTATGCAAAAACTTTGACAGTGCGGCTCAATTCACCAATCATCCTGAAGGTTTATTGAACCAGATTAAAGCGTGTAATAGTGTGTATCGTTTCCAATTCCCTATTCGCAGAGGAAACGGTTTTGAAGTTATCGATGCATGGCGTGTAGAACACTCGCATCACATGAGCCCGACAAAAGGTGGTATTCGTTACAGCGAAATGGTTAACGAAGATGAGGTGATGGCACTTGCAGCCTTGATGACTTATAAATGTGCTATCGTAAACGTACCTTTCGGCGGTGCTAAAGGCGGTATCAAAATCAATACGAAACAATATAGTGTAGCGGAGTTAGAAACCATTACCCGTCGTTATACCACAGAATTAATCAAAAAGAATTTTATTGGCCCTGGTATCGATGTTCCTGCTCCGGATTACGGATCTGGTGAACGCGAAATGAGCTGGATTGCGGATACTTATATGACTATGAATCCAGGTCAGCTGGATGCCCTGGGCTGTGTAACAGGTAAACCTATTGCATTACACGGTATCCGTGGACGTAAAGAGGCTACTGGCCGTGGTGTTGCTTATGCAGTACGCGAGTGTGTAGAAGTTGCTGAAGATATGGCTAAACTTGGTTTTAAAGCTGGTTTGGGTGATAAAAGAGTAATTGTTCAGGGTTTGGGTAATGTTGGTTACCACTCTGCTAAATTCTTAGCTGAATTTGGTGCTACTATTGTTGGTTTATGCGAATTTGAAGGCGCTATTTATAATCCGAATGGCTTAAACGTTGATGAAGTTTTCGCCCACCGTAAAAATACAGGTTCAATTTTAGGCTTCCCAGGTGCTACCGATTTTAAAAACTCAATGGAAGGCTTGGAGCAGGATTGCGATATCATCGTTCCGGCGGCATTGGAAAACCAGTTTACTGAAGCAAATATCCGTAACATTAAAGCAAGAATTATCGCTGAGGGTGCTAACGGGCCAACTACTCCTGAAGCAGAAGCTATCTTTAAAGAAATGGGTGGTATCATTATTCCAGATATGTATTGCAATGCTGGTGGTGTTACTGTATCATACTTCGAGTGGTTGAAAAACCTTTCTCACGTAGCTTTCGGTCGTATGGAAAACCGTTATGCTGCTAACTCAAATGCAAATTTGATTGCTACTTTAGAAAACCTAACAGGAAAAACTATTCTTCCTGAGCACCGCTTAATGATTGTTAAAGGTGCATCAGAAATGGAACTAGTAAACTCTGGTTTAGAAGATACCATGATCCATTCATATCATGAAATTCGCGAAACGCTGATGGTTAAACCTGGTACACAGACATTAAGAACCGCTGCTTTCGTTAATTCAATTGATAAAATTGCAGTTTCTTATATGAACTTAGGTGTTTGGCCATAAAAAGCTGAAAGGCTAAAGCTTAAAGCAAAAAATCCTTGCAGATGTTTAACTTGCAAGGATTTTTTATTACGATGAAGTAACACTGAGCTCTTCTAAGTCAAGCCGCCATTCTTCTTTTCGTATTACTTCGTCATCATAATTTTTATTGCTTTTTAAATGGTGCAATTCATCACGTTGAATTTTAATTAGCGTGAGTACAATTTCCTGATAGGCTTTTAAATCTTCCTTATTTATCTCACCTCTTTTAAAAGCTTGAATATTATCTTTTTTCTCTTTTAAAGAATGATGTAGTTCGGCTTTTAAATTAACCATCAATTCATTGTGTGTGCATTGATGCTGGTAATCGGCATTTAGTTTGTCTAATGAAAGATCGATTAATTTTAGCTTAATCTGATCAGTCTGCTCTTGTTCTGACAGTTTACTTTTCGCTTCAGGAATTTTCAGTAATTTAATTACAAATGGTAGGGTTAGCCCTTGTAGAACCAAGGTAATGAAGATGACCACAAAGGTGATAAACAAGATCAGGTTTCTTAAAGGGAAAGCAACCGAATCAGAAATCATTACCGGAATAGAAAGTGCTGCGGCTAAAGATACAACGCCCCTCATTCCCGCATAAATAATTACTACATATGAGTGCCAGGTCATATCGCGATAGCGTACTCTGGTTTTTTTATTAAAGAGTAGTGTAATCTGAGCCGTTGAAACCAACCACAGGGAGCGGACAATAAGTGCCAATACACTTATCCCAAAACCATAACCTATTGCTTTTCCTATAGGGTAATCCGGACCAAGCCCGTTTACAATATCTGGTAAAGCCAAACCAATTAATATAAATACTACACCGTTAAGCATAAATATTAAAGACGACCAAACATTAACTGTTTTTACCCTGGAATTTGAGGTGAGAATTATGTGAGACTGGCTCGAGAGTAATAACCCTCCGGAAACGACAGCCATAACACCGGAAACCTCAAAATGTTCGGCAATTATGTACATGAAATATGGCGTGAGTAGCGTTAAAACGGTATCAATGTTATCAGTTGTAGGCAAAAAGCGGTGAATTAGATAGAAAATGCCTCCGATAACCAAACCAATTAAAATGCCAAGGCCGGCAACAGTAACAAAGCTTACCGCGGCATCCTGTATTACAAATGTTCCGCTAACTACGGTTGCCAAAGCAAATTTAAATACGATTAAACTGGAAGCATCGTTAACCAGGCTTTCACCCTCAAGTAGCGAACTGACTACTTTAGGTATTTTCATGCCTTTTAAAACAGCTGCGGCCGCTACTGCATCGGGAGGAGAAACAATGCCGCCTAGTAAGAAGCCTAATGCCAGTGTAAAACCTGGGATAAAGGCAACAGAAGCATAGGCAACGGCTACCGAGGTAATGAATACCAAACCTACAGCCATTAAAAAAATGGCGCCTTTATATTCCCAGAAATCTTTCCAGGATGTAAACCAAGCTGCTTCGTAAAGCAGGGGAGGTAGAAAAAGGAGGAAAACAATATCAGGGTCTATTTTTATATTTGGTATTCCGGGGATAAAACCAATAAGCAAACCGGCCAGTACCAGGAAAATCGGGTAGGAAATTTTTATTTTCTGGCCAACCATAACCAGCAGGGTTACGCCCAAAAGTAGAACCAGAATGAGAATCAGATTGTCATGCAGCATTTAAAAGATGTTTTACGGTTAATTTACGAATATATCGGCGAATTTAGCTTTTAAGTATAATTTACAAACTGTTTAATAGCTGGAATAATGAGTTTATATCTCTATTTACCATGCTTAACTTGCCTTCAATTTTAATTTCGCCAGTATTACTTGCTTTTCCACTCATGGTTAATTGCGTAAGATTTTTGAAATAGCGGGTCGTTAAGGGTTGATTAAGCTGTTTATTTAGTTTAATAAAATTTACATTCAAGGCAAAAAAGTCATCGGTTTTAGCTGTTTTTGTAGCTGTTTTGTGGTGTTGTTTTGTGCTTAGAACAAGCTCTTTATCGGTGTTGCTAACCAACACTTTGTATAATGGAAATGCCGCTTTATTTAGTGTGCCACCATCGGGATTAATAATGTTTTGATGGCTAAGGTAATTTTTCAGGCCCTTTACATCGGCAGCTATATTGACAACGAAATCAGGGATTTCCTTTTTCTGCAGGGCTACCTTTTCAACTTTTTCAAAATCATCATTATAATCATACGTAATTATTGAATCGGTTTGTAGAATGGTGTTGGTCCATTCGAAAGCTAAAGAGTTCTTGTAGTATTTTGCCAGGCTATCGCGTTCTACATGTACATTTTTAAGTTTATAGGTTTTGTTTTCAGCTTTAGCAAAACCTGCATTTAACCAAAAACTTACCGTACTGTTTTTATCAGCTACAGGATGCGGAAATCCACTGTTAAGTATTGTTCCAACTGGTTGATTAAAAGTATTCAGGAAATTTACCTTACCATTTTCAAAGTTCAGTTCCGCATAGGTGGTACCCATTTCGTAACAGATATGTTTGTGCGCATTAATCAGATTCCCAAACTTGTATTTATTGATTTCTTCAAAGTCTTTTTGGATAAGGATATCCGCCAATATAGCATCGTAGTTATTTATTTCATTTGATAGCACAATTGCAGCAACCTGTTTGTTGTAATAAACACTAAAATTTCCTGGTTTGGATTTAGCACATTTTAGCTGTCCAGCTTTCTTCTCAATTCTCAACCCGGTAACAGTTTTTAAAAAGTTTTCAAAATCGTTATAGTCTTTAATTTCCAGTCGTGTGAAGATTGCCGATTTAGGTTGGTTTTCAAGCGTGTATAAATAAATGCTTGCCGGAATTTTTAAGCCATGTTCGAAACCAGAAAATTTTGAATCTTTTCTTTTGCTAAAATCCGATTTGAAATAGAACGCCGGATTAGAAATGATGTTGGCGGCTAAACTTTTATAAAGCTCATCTACATTGATTTTTACAAGCGATGTTATCTGTTTAGGTAGTTTAACCCGATTGGCATTGTATTGCCTGTATTTAAAGGTTCCGACAAAAAAAATAAGCAGCGATAAAAATATCACTGCAGTTATTTTTAAAAATTTCTTCATGCAATTGGGTTAACTGTCTTAAATAATGAACTGGTTAACTTTAATTGAGTGTTGCAAGCTTTGTTATTTTGCAGCATTTTCAATTAACGAAAATAAATATTTCAGTGCATTTTCATGGCCGTTAGGTATTTCGGCACTAATTTCAGCCGATACGAGATTCCCTTTAATGGGGTTAGATTTCATGTATATGTTACCCATCTTCCCTAAGGTTTCATTGAATTTTTTAGCGGTTTCCTGTCCGCCAAATTCTTCAACAGGAACTTTACCAGCCAGATTTTTGGCGTTAAATAAGAAACTGTAATTGTTTTTTGTAAGCAGGGTTTTATGGGCTTTATTAATTTTCGAGTTAAAGGTATTATTGCTGATGCTTTGCAGCTCTGTTAAGGAGTTGCCGAAAAAAACAATGCCATCCTTTATCATGAAATAAATGTCGACCGGACTTTTTTTCTCCTCAATTTTATAAATATTATCGTTTGTACTCAGGTAGTTTTTCTTAACACCGTATTTGATAAGTTTGTTAAATAAACGATTATCTTCAGAAGAAAACATGAATAGAAAATCGGGTAGGGTTTCCTGTTTGGTTTTAGTAACTTCTTTACGGTTATAATCATCATCATACTCATAAGAAGTGTAAGTAACTTCTTTACTTTTCAATCCATTAATAACAAACAAGGCATCGCCTTTTATTACGTTACTTACAGCTTCCTCATCCAGTAAAAGTGAAAATAAATCAGCTCCCAGTTCAATTTCGTCTTTTACATTTCCCCCTAAAAACGAACCGTAAGTTTGTTCAAAATATTTTGGAAATTCTTCCAGATAAGCTTTGGTATCCATGGAATAACTCATAAAACCGATTGCTTTTTCGCTGTTTACATAGTTTTTGAATTTTTTATTCAATTTCCGGTTCATTATTTTTTTATACGAATCGGCCTGTTCTTTAGCTAATTGAACACCAGTACTAATTCGGAAACTCTTTTTATCCATATAAAGTTTGGCACTTAAACTGCCATAGCCCTTCAATACTCCTGCATTTCCATATGCGCCAAACTCGGGGGCCATAGTATTATAAACATCCTGCAAGCTCGAAATCCACAGTTCGGCGATGGCTTTATCATTTAAGCTAGATGTATACGACTTATTCTTTTCGATGGATTCGTATGATGAATTGAAAATTTTATTGGATTGCTCAGTCATCCAAACAAAGGCCAATTGTTTTGCTTTAGCATCTTGTTCTGCTTTTTCTTTTTGATATGCCGCGTATTGATCATCTTCATAGCCCGGAGGAGGTGGCGTATCTACATCCATGCTATCCGTAATTGCTACCGTTGTAGCTACAATTTCTTCAACCTCATGGCTAGGGTTGCTTTTTCTGTTTTTTACTTTAGCCTTAGCTTTATTTTTTGACGATTTCTTTTTACCGACGCTTTTTGTTGAAGTTGTTTTTTTCGTAGTTGTTTTCTTCTGAATTGTGTTTTTTACAACTGGTGCTGATATAGTTTCTTCAATAACTGGAGCTGTAGTAGTAATGTAAGTAGAATCAACAGCTACCATTGCACTATCTGTAAGATCCTCGTATTTGTTTTGATATCTGATATCTTTAATACCGTATTTAGCAGATTTTACAGAATCTGCAAAGAACGAACTTTTGATGCTTCCTGTAACAAAGTACATCATGCTGTTATTCCATTTTAAAATACTGGTGCTGTCGGGCAAAATCAATGTTCTGATATCACCATTCGCTTGCACCTTACTTTCTTTGTTGTTTATTAAACTTTCAAACTTCGATGCATCTTTAATCGGAATAAGAAAACAGTGATAAGTAATGCTGTCACTTAGTTGATTGAAATAGTACATGTTTTTCTCCAGATTAATCCCGAAATCTTCAATACTGGTGAAATTTTTATCAAGCGATTTAGACGTTTCACTAAGAAGCTTTTTTCCTACAAATGATTCGTTAAAATCGTTTACAAACATTAGTTTGAAAACGTTATCACCTTTAATTGTGGCAACTGTGAAGGCATTTGCCGGAATTTTCTTTACTAAATCCTGAGCGTAATTTAGTTTGGCGAGCAGTAAAATTGTAATAACGATTAGCAGTTTTTTCATTTTATTTAGATAGTTGTATTTGATTGGAGACGTTTATTTTTCCGTTGATTAAATCCATAATACTGCTTTTAAGCATTACGGCTTTTTTAGATTTTGAGATGTTTGATGCCAGATTGCTGGTGTTTGTTACAAGCGATTCGAAACGGTAAATACTGGTGTAGGTGGCACCATTAAATACTGCCTTATCCTGACTTTTTAACTTATTGAATTCGGTTTTAGCCGTACTAACAGGCTGATATTTCCGCACAAAAGTTCTTGTGGCTTTATTAAAACTGTATGATGAAGTATTGGTAGCTTTAATTTTCTGTTGTGCTAAAATGTTCCTGGTAATGTTATTGATATTAGAAACATCTTTAAAATTAAAGCTTATGGTAGCAATGTAATTGTTAAAATCACTAGTGCTTTTAACATTCGAAATCCCCTCTGATTTTTTCAGGTAAGCTACAGCCTCGCCTAATTCCTGCTGGATTTTCTGCTTACTCGGTACTTTATACCCCTGAACGCTATCTAAAAGCATAACTGAGGCGATTTTAGTTTTGCTTTGGCTAAGATTAATGGTTAATGTAACATCACCTGTCCCATCATTTCGCATTGTAATTTCTTCAATTACTTCAAAACACGAGCTTAAAGTAGGAATTAAGGCAATAAACAGTAAAAACTTGTAGAATTGTTTAAGCTTCATAGCGAGTTACATTAGATTATCTGTACGAGAGAAAAGAAACCATGATCCGAATGTTCAAACTTAATAATTAATGCTAAGAGTAACTGATTTTATAGAAAATATTTAGAACTGATATAAATAGTAAGCTGAATCAATTTCAAAGTGCTTAAATGATCAGCTAATTGTCAGTATAAAGACAAGAAATATGTAAATGAATGTTCGCTAAGCCTATTTTTTTATCTTTGTTGCCAGCTTTTACAAGTATACATAAAATGAAAAAAAGTGCAATAATCGGTTTAATCACCATCGCAATTTCAGTTGGAATCTTATTTAGCTTAAATGCTAATACAGATACTTATTCTAATTTCAGCGAAGCGGCAAGCTCAAATAAGGAAGAGCATGTTATGGGTTATTGGGATAAATCTCAGGGCACTTATTATGATGCAGTTAAAGATGCCAATCATTTCTCTTTCCACATGAAGGATGAAAAAGGTGAAATTCGCGAAGTAATCTACAGCGGAACAAAACCTCAGGATTTTGAGAAATCCGAAAAACTGGTTCTTATCGGAAAAATGGATAAGGATAAATTCTATGCCTCAAAAATTTTAATGAAATGCCCTTCAAAATATAATGATAACCTTGTTGAAATCAATAAAGATGGTAAGGTTAAAGAAGTTGGCAAATATGGCGAGAAAAAAATATAATCAATTTAATGGACATTCAATTTGTAGGCGAAAACCTGTTACCGGGTAAAATCGGACAGTTTTTTATTGTGTTGGCATTCAGTGCATCGTTATTATCAACAATTGCATATTTTTATGCCAGTCGCGAGAAAAATTTAGAAGATAAATCCTGGAGAAACCTTGGTAGGATTGGATTTCTGGTAAACTGGGCAAGTATTATCGGTATCGGTGTAACCCTTTTTTATCTCGTTTTAGGTCATTATAATGAATACAGTTATGTTTACTGGCATTCATCAAAAGAATTGCCGATTTACTATATTATTTCTGCTTTTTGGGAAGGACAAGAGGGAAGTTTCTGGCTTTGGGCTTTCTGGCAATCCTTTTTAGGTGCGCTTTTAATCTGGAAGGCTAAAACCTGGGAAAGACCTGTAATGACCGTTATTGCCTTTTCACAGGTATTTCTAACCTCGATGATGCTCGGTGTAGAGATTTTCGGGGAAAGAATCGGAAGTTCTCCTTTTATTCTGCTAAGAGATTCATTAGACCTTAAATCGATGGCGCCTGTAGTTTTCGCAAATCCTGAAAACTTCGCCAATTATTTGAAATTTATTACTGATGGCAGAGGTTTAAATCCATTATTGCAAAATTATTGGATGGTTATTCACCCACCAACCTTATTCTTAGGTTTTGCGAGTATGGTGGTTCCTTTTGCTTATGGAATCGCGGCACTTTGGCAAAAAAGATATAAGGAATGGATTAAGCCTGCTATGCCATGGACACTTTTTGCGGTGATGGTGTTGGGAACAGGTATTATCATGGGATCTTTCTGGGCTTACGAAGCACTAAATTTTGGTGGTTTCTGGGCATGGGATCCTGTTGAAAATGCTTCTTTAATTCCATGGTTAACGCTTATCGGTGCGGTACACGTAATGATTGCCTATAAAAACACCGGGCATGCTTACTTCACTGCAATTGCATTGGTTTTTTTAAGTTTCCTGTTGGTGCTTTACGCATCATTTTTAACCAGAAGTGGTATTCTGGGCGATACTTCGGTACACTCATTTACCGATATGGGCATGTTTGGTCACTTGATTCTTTACAATGTTGTGTTTGCCGTTTTAGCGGTAGTCCTTATTGTAGTTCGTTGGAAAGAGTTACCGATTACCACTAAGGATGAGGAAACTTATTCACGCGAATTCTGGATGTTTATTGGCGCTTTAGTGGTTACAATTGCCTGTATTCAGGTTATATTTTCAACTTCAGTGCCGGTATTTAACAAGGCTTTTGGTACAAAATTTTCGCCGCCTATCGATGCTGTAAAGTATTACAACCAATGGCAGGCACCTTTTGCCGTATTGATTACGCTTATTTCAGGCTTTTCTCAATACCTGAAATACAAAAGGACCGATCCACGTAAGTTTTACAGCAGCCTGGTTTCGGCTATTTTATTTTCAGTTGTTTTAACAGGAGGACTGGTATATATAGCAGGTATTTATACCAATACCATGTACATACTAATTACGTTCAGTTGTTTATTCGCTATCTTGTCCAATGCAGCTATTTTATATCAGGCATTCGGCGGAAAAGCAAAGCTTGCAGGTGCTGCAATTGCACATATTGGTTTCGCTTTCTTAATATTAGGTGCATTGATTTCTGCTGCAACCAATAACCCAATTTCGATTAACGTAAATAATTTCATCCCGGTTAAGGATTTCGAAAAAACTGAAAAACCTGGTGAAAACATTATGTTATACAAGAATGAGCCTAAAAAAATGGGTAAGTATACGGTTACCTATGTAAGCGATACAACGGAATTGCCTAACACCATTTACGAACTCAATTTTAAAGTTTATGACGATGAGGGTAAGCTAAAAGAGGACTTTAACTTACATCCGCATGTTCAGGATAATGAGAAGATGGGTTTAATTGCTTCACCAGATACGAAGCATTACTTAACTTATGATGTTTACACACACATTACAAGTGCGGCGATTAAAAAAACTGCTCACGACGACCATGAAGGCCACTCGGATGATGAGAATTATAAAGCCCCACGTATAATTAAGGTTGCTGCTGGCGATACCATTCATACATCGAGCGGTATTGTAACGGTAAAAGCATTAAATAACAAGCCAACAGCTAAAGATTTAGCACTTGCCAATGGCGATTTCGCTGTAGGTTTACCTTTGGAAATTAACGCTAGTGGTAAAATATACAATACAGAACCAATCTTTTTAATCAAAGGAAATAACACTTTCGATTTTGCCCGTAAGGTAGATGAACTCGATTTGAAATTCCGTTTTTCAAGGGTATTGCCTGATGAAAAGAAAGTTGAGCTGCAGATTTTCGAAAAACCACAGCAAGCAAAAGACTGGGTTGTATTTAAAGCTATTGAATTCCCTTACATAAACCTTTACTGGTCGGGTACAATTATAATGGTTGTTGGTTTCTTATTGTCGATTTTTAGAAGACGAAAAGAAGCTAAAACTGCATAGAAATGGATATTGTTATATTAGGTTCTGGAAATGTTGCTACACATTTAGCCTTAGCATTAAAAACTGCAGGCGAAGATATTGTGCAGGTTTTTAGCCCTGATTTAACTCATGCAACTGTTCTTGCCGAAAAGGTAAATGCAGAGCCGGTAAATAATCCATCAGCAATTACACCTGAAGCTGATTTATATATTATTGCGGTTAAAGATGATGCAATCGCAGATGTAGTGAATTATCTTAAAGCAGTTAAAGGCCTGGTTGTACATACTTCTGGTACAACAGACATAAAAGTACTGTCTTCAGTGATAAAAAATGCGGGGGTATTTTATCCGCTTCAAACATTTTCTAAACAAAAGGAAGTTAATTTTAAAAACATTCCACTTTGTTTAGAGGCAACTGATGCTATTCAGCTTGGGCAATTAAGCCGGCTCGCTAAAAAGTTAAGCGATAAAGTTTATCAGCTAGATGGAGCGAAAAGAAAAGTATTGCACCTTGCGGCCGTTTTTGCATGTAATTTTACCAATCATTTATATGCGTTATCAAACCAGATTTTAGCTAAAAATGACTTGGATTTCGATATTATACGTCCTTTAATTGCTGAAACTGCCGATAAGGCTATGACTGATTTGCCTGAAAACGTACAAACTGGTCCGGCGGTAAGAAATGATGAAAGCACTATAAATAAGCATTTAACCATGCTGACAGACCTGCCTGAACTGCAGGAAATTTATCAAACCTTAAGCACTAGCATTAAATTACTACATAAATAGTATAATTGCGGCTTTTGCTTATTACTTTTGCAAAATAATTATGAGCATTTTTAAACTGAAAATAAATTTTGAAGAAGCAGATCACGAACCAATAGAATTACCTATAGCGGCGGGAGAATCTGTTTTAGATGTTTGTCTGGATAACGGAATCGAATTACAACATAATTGCGGTGGTGTTTGCGGCTGCAGTACATGCCATGTGTATGTAACCAAAGGCATGGATAACATCGAAGAAATTTCCGATAAAGAAGAAGATTTTATCGATAGGGCAGTTCGTCCAAGGATTACTTCGAGATTAGGCTGCCAGTGTGTGGTAATTAACGGCGATATCGAAGTAACAATTCCTGACCAATCAGGCTTCATGGGACATTAAAATTGTCTGAAGTTTCTAACTAAGGCCTATACGATATAGCACATTAATTAAATCCCAAACTGTTTATCCGATTTAACAATTTACCAAATCAACATTTTAACAAGAACAAAACATGAATAACGATAAATTTGCTTTACCCTTTTACTGGAATGATTACGAAGATATAGCAATGTCTTTGTATGAGAAATTTGGTGATGAGTTTGGGGAAACTAAAATATACCGTATCCGTTTTACCGATTTATTAGAATGGGTTTTACAGTTGCCTAACTTTAAAGGCACCCGCGAAGAAAGTAACGAAGGCCATTTAGAGCAAATTCAATCGGCCTGGGTTTACGAATGGCGGGATAATCAATAAATATAACATTGTTCGATGGCCTGAGGTACCAAAATTCAGGCCATCTAAATATAACCTCTATGTTTCTCCAGAAGCTAAAAGATATCACAACATTTGTATTTGATGTTGATGGTGTTTTAACGGATGGTTCGGTTCAGGTAACCGACAATGGCCAATCGCTTAGAACCTTCAACATAAAAGATGGCTATGCTATGCAACTGGCAGTAAAACGTGGTTATAATCTTTGCATCATCTCTGGTGGTGATGGTGTTGCAATGGGAAAAAGATTTTTTAATCTCGGAATAAAAGATGTTTTCCTTGCCGCAGGCGATAAGGTGGAAATTTTTAAAAACTACCTTTCAGCTAAAAATATTACCGCCGGTGAAGTACTTTACATGGGGGATGACATACCCGACCTCAAGGTAATGCAACTAGTAGGTCTAGCTACCTGTCCGGCTGATGCCGTTGAGGAAATCAAAGCAATAGCCAATTTCATATCGCCATACCAGGGCGGGAAAACTGCTGTTCGTGATATCATTGAAAAAGTGATGAAAGTTCAGGGGAAATGGTATGATGAAAACCCAAATGCTGCCGATTCCGGTAAATAAGATTATAATTTAAAGACATTTAAAATTTGCAATAAACTAGATAAAACGCGAAATTTAACTAATAATTAATCAATCGATTGATTAATTATTTTAATACAGAATTTGTTAAATTTAGTTTTATGAGCACTTACCTTATACCAATCGATTTTTCTAAAACAGCTATTCATGCGGCTAAATACGCTGCAAAATTAAGCCGTACCAGAAGCAATTTTAAGCTAATCCTATTAAATGCCTATTATGTTTCCGATTACGAAAGCATTTTTTCGGTACCCGACATGATTATTACTACAGATAAGCAGGTTGCCGACGAGGTTAAGGAACGACTGGCTGCTTTGCAGAAATTAAAAGAAAAGCTTTTGGAAATTAATCCTGATGCGGAGATAGAAGTTTCTTTAACACGTGAAACGGTTTTAAGGTCGATTATCGACTGGATTAATAAAGAAGAAATCGATTTAATTATTATAGGCAGTAATGGTAAAAAAGCGAAAGATGAAAGCGATATTGGCTCAAATGCAATCATTATTTCAAAGGCAAGTCCGGTTCCGGTATTGGTTGTTCCGCCTAAAGCCGATTACCAGTCGATCAGGAAGGCGGTATTAGCCTGCGATTTTAAAAAAGTCAGGGAGGTGATTCCAATGCAGGCCTTAAAAGATATATTAAGTAAACACGCTATTGAACTACTGGTTTTAAACATTAATTCAGGGCATACGGTTGATTCAAAAGAAGCACATTTTCTGCATGATATGCTGAAAGACTTTTCTCCTACCTATCATTACTCTGAACATCCGGATACGATAAAGGGTATTGTTAAGTTTGCAAAAGAAGAAGAAGCCCATATAATAATTGCATTGCCCAAAAATTATAGTTTTTTTCAAAGTCTGCTGCACGAAAGTGTTTCTCAAAAGCTCACCATTAAATCACATGTGCCTGTACTACTGCTGAAAGATTAACGTTAATTTATCAGCGTTTAACTATTTTTGTTTTGCAACACTTAAGTTACAAATCGGCTTTAAACTTTTGCGATTCTCACGATTCAAATAAAACTGAAAATTTAACCAAAAATTGAGCAGTAAATTGCTCGAAACAACTAAAAACAAAAAACATGAAAAAATTAATGATGATTTGTGCATTGTTATTCTCGGTAATAACTTATGCAAATGCGCAACAAGGCGGTGGACGTATGGGCGGTACTCCAGAAGAGCGGGCAAAAAGAAATACTGATCAGTTAGCTGAAAAATTAAAATTAACTGAAGATCAGAAAACTAAGGTTTTGGCTATTTATACTGCTCAGAACGCAGAAATGGCTAAAGCAAGAGAAGCAGCTGGAGATGACATGTCGGGAATGAGAGAAAAAATGACCAAAATGATGGGTGAAACAAACACTAAAATTGAGGCTGTTTTAACTGATGAACAAAAACCTGCTTTTAAAACTTTATTAGAAGAACGAAAAAAAGCAATGGAAGCCCGCATGAATGGCGGAGGTCAATAACATCCATTTTTAAATAAATAAAATAACAAAAGCGGCTTTATGTCGCTTTTGTTATTTTAGCGAAAAATTACTCAGATGATCCAAAACTTACCGATTATACTTGCTTCGAAATCACCCCGCCGACAAGAGCTTTTAAACCTGATGGGACTAAACTTTAAGGTAGAACTAAAAGATGTTGATGAAAGTTACCCTGAAGGTTTAAGCCCAGCGGAAATTGCGGTCTACATTTCTGAGAAAAAAGCCAAGGCCTTTCATGCCGAAAACGAAATCATTATAACAGCTGATACTATTGTTGCTTTAAAAGATGAGATTTTGGGTAAACCTGTTGACAGAACCCATGCACAGAAAATGTTAAGGAAACTATCGGCTAGTAAACATGAAGTTTATACCGGGGTAACTATTGTGAAAAACAATACAAGCAGATCATTTTATGATGTAACTGAAGTTACCTGCAAACCCGTTACCAATGAAGAAATAGATTTCTATATTGATAATTATAAACCTTACGATAAGGCTGGGAGCTACGGTGTTCAGGATTGGTGGGGAATTGTAGTTGTAGAGAAAATAAATGGCTCCTATACCAATGTAATGGGCTTACCAACTGAAAAGCTTTATAAAGAACTTTTAAGCTTTCTATAACTTCTTTTGATACAACCTATAAACTTTATTTCTTACTTAATCCAGCCAAAACGCCCATTTTTAAATCGTAGGTAGATAAGGTTCGGTTATTAATCTTTAATCTCCCCAAAACATAATTTGTAATAAGTGCGGCGATAACAATCATATCAACCCGTAATGGAATCATTCCGGGCATTTGTGCCCTTTCGTCGTGACTTGCATTAATCAGTTTTAAGGTAGTATCGATATAGTCATCATAATCAAAGCGATATGTTTTTGCAGTAGCAATATCAACCGATTGGTTTTGCTTTCTTACAATTAATTCTGCAAAAGTTTCGAAAGCACCTGCTGAACCAATTAATGTAGTTGGTTGGTGTTTTTCGCAAATTTCGAATAAATCGGTAAGCTGATTTTGAATATGACCCAGAATGGCTTGTTTCTCCTCATCTGTAATGGGATCTGATTTAAAAAACTGCTGCATTAATCTGGCTGCTCCAATATTATAGCTTTTCTTCCAAAGGATTTTTTGTGGATCACATAGGATGAATTCAACACTTCCTCCACCAATATCCATAATTAAAGATCGCTCCTTAATAGCACCACTAAGCTTAACACCTTCATATATGGTTTCAGCTTCCTCATCACCAGATATAATTTCAATTTGGATATTTGCCTGCTCTTTTGCTGCCAAAACGAAATCGTTTCCGTTTTCTGCACTTCTTACCGCTGAAGTAGCAGTTGCCCGAACTTTATCTACCTGATGTTGTTCAATTGTTTTGTTGAAGTCTTTTAAGGTGTTAATTCCCCTTTCAAAAGCCTGTGGAATGATAATGTTTTCGTTTATGCGCCCTTCACCTAATTTAACCGGTACATTGGTTTTGTAAATAATATTTAAATCATTAGCTGTTTGTTCGGCGATAATGAGGTGAAAAGTGTTTGTTCCTAAGTCGATAACGGCAAAGCGCATATTAAATTTTTTTAAGCAAATATCGGGGTATAATTTTAGATGTCCATGCAAATAAACGCCATCTTTTACTCACGTAAATTACTTCATCATTACGCTCGATGCCCATTAGAATTTGTTTAGCCGCTTTTCTTACGGGTGTAACCCAAAATAAATGGTCGCCTTTAGCCATCGAGGTGTCAACAAAGCCTGGTCTTATGTCTAAAATACTGATTCCAAGCTTCTTTTTTGCTGATTTTCTTGACAGACCTTCCAGGTAATTAATCTGATAAGCTTTCGAAGCACTGTAGGCAGGAGAAATGTCGTTTCCGCGTAAACCCGCCACAGAAGTTATTGCGGCAATGTGGCCATATCCTTGTTTCTTAAAGTAATCGAATGTCCAGGTAATAACGTTGGTAAAAGAGCGAACATTTGTATTTATCGTGTCCTGCTCAATTTGATTATCAAGGTTTTCATTAATCTCTCCATAGCCGGCACTGTATACTAAAATGTCATAACCTCCTAATCGTTCAATCAATGAGGTTAAATTATCTATAAGGTTTTCCTCGTCGTTAACATCAAAACAGGAGCCGAAAATATGCTCAGGATTTTGGTTTTCAATTTCATTTATCAGAATCTGGCGTTTACCTGTAATGCCAACCTTATATCCCTTAGCCGACATTTGAACGGCCATTGATCTGCCCATACCTGAGGTGGCACCAATAATAATTACTTTTTTCAATTTTGTGCTGAAAAATATTTATTTAAGTTACAAAAACAGTTTTAATAACGTTTTGATAATTAATGATTTATGTGTTTTTATTTGCTGGTCGCACCTTAGTTTTTATGCCAGAACCATTTGGCCATTTCTTTAAAACTGGCTTTTTTGCCATACATTAAAATACCAACCCGATAAATTCTGGCAGCAAACCATACGGTTCCGATAAATCCGGCTATCAGAATTACCATTGATAACGCCAATTCCCAGCCTGGTACCCCATAGGGAAGGCGTACAACCATGGCAATAGGAGAGGTAAAGGGAATCATCGAAAGCCAGAAAGCTACATTTCCATAAGGATCATTTGTAACCACACTTAGCGAAAGTGCATAACCCAAAAGTAATGGCATCATTACAGGCATCATAAACTGTTGTGTTTCGGTTTCGCTATCTACGGCTGATCCAATTGCAGCATACAATGCACTATAAAAAAGATATCCACTTAAAAAATAGAATATAAATACCACAATGATTTTTCCCAAATCAAGGTTTTGAAGGCTTTTTTGTATATCACCTATAGGGCTTTCGTTAACAGCTGCTGCCTGTATTTGTTGTGTGCCAGTTGTTTTTGCTTTAAGCTGCGTACTAGATGAAACTATTTCCTTTGCATCATCTTTGTTAATAAAGACACTTACTGCCAAAGCCGATATCGAAAATGTTAACACAATCCAAAGCAGGAATTGTGTTAAACCAACCATTGCAATACCAATAATTTTACCCATCATTAATTGAAAAGGCTTTACGGAAGAAATCATGATTTCGATAATTCTACTGGTTTTTTCTTCGATTACACCCCGCATTACCTGTACACCATAAAGCATGATAAACATGAACATCAGCACACCGGCCACAAAGGCAATAATTGTGCTTGCACCTGCACTGCTGTTTTCTTCTTCGCCGGTGTCGCCAATTTTCTTCGTATTGATATTTACTTTACTCTTCAGGTTATCTAAATCGGTTTGCGAAATTCCGGATTGCTTCAATTTATAATCACGTATTAAGTCTTCAATTGAATCGGAAATTCTGCCATCCAAAGTTAAACCGGCTTGTTTAGTTCCGATGAGCTCAATCCCCTTTGGGTTTTCAATGTTAAAATCGGGCAGGTACAAAATGTAATCATAGCCGCTTTTGCTCAGGTTTTTCTTTAAAGTTTCAAATGATTTGTCTACGTATTCGTAAGTTACATTTTTATTCGAGGCCAGTTTTTCTGTTAAGGTTTTGTTATCGTTTATAACGGCAACCTTATCTGTTTTATCATTAATACCTTTTATTGAAAAGTAAATGATAAGGCCATAAAAACCAGCAATAATCAAGGGGGTTAAAAAAGTCATGATAATGAACGACTTTTTTCTAACCCGTGATAAATATTCCCTTCTGATAATTAGTAAAATCTTATTCATAGTCTAGTTTTTAACCTTTTCAATAAAAATATCATTCATATTAGGAATTACTTCAGCCAGATTAAGGATGCTCACCCTTGGTATCATTAAACTTAAAACATCATTCGCAGTGTAATTTTCCTTTAACTTAAGTTTAAGGCTTTGGCCATCTTTGGTTTTACCTTTTTCCAATACATCGAATAAAGCATTATTTTCAAAATCCTCATTTCCGTTATATTCTATGCGATAGGTATTATTTCGATAGGAAGCTTTGATATCATCAACAGCACCATCTAAAATCTTTTTTGATTTGTTAATTAATGCGATGTTATCACAAAGTTCTTCAACACTTTCCATCCGATGCGTGGAAAAAATGAAGGTTGTGCCTTGAGCATTTAATTCGAGTATTTCGTTTTTTATTAAGTCGGCATTAACAGGATCAAAGCCGGAGAAGGGTTCATCAAGAATTATAAGTTCTGGATTATGCAATACGGTTGCTACAAACTGTACTTTCTGCTGCATGCCTTTACTTAAATCTTCAACTTTCTTATTCCACCAGCTACCCATGTCTAATTTTTCGAACCAGAATTTAATGCGTTTTGTAGCTTCTGTAGTACTTAAGCCTTTAAGTTTCGACAGGTACAAAACCTGCTCGCCAATTTCCATTTTTTTATACAGACCACGTTCTTCGGGGAGATAACCAATCTGATTGATATGTTCTGAATTAAGCCTTTGTCCGTTAAAGGTAACCTCACCACTGTCTGGTGCTGTAATTTGGGTTATAATCCGGATTAATGATGTTTTTCCTGCACCATTAGGGCCTAAAAGTCCAAAAATCTTACCTTTTTCAACTTCCAGACTTACCTCATCAAGCGCACGATGATTGGCATATTGCTTTACGATATTTTTTACGCTGAGCATAGTTAAAGTTTTAGTTGCTTATTAGTCGTGAAAATTAGCGAAAGGTTACAATAAAGATGATTTTATCCCATTAATTTATTTTATCCTGATTTTACATGCGAATTAGTAAAACAGGTATTTTGAGAATTTTAAAACAAATTACACACTTCGGATATTATAGTTATGAAGCGTTTAACTTTTTGTATTTGAGTGCTTTAGGAAGCAGCAAAAATATTAAAAAATTAAATTCTTCAATTTTTAGCCAAATATTTCGTGTAATAAAAGTAATCTTCAAAAACAGTTAACTTGTTGATTATAAGTTAATTGTATTATTTGTTTTCTTTTGTAAAAGGCTGTTTGTCAGCTTTTTATACTTGTGGTTTTGTATTTTATCATTTAAAAATTATTTTCATTTCCCTTTAACTGGCAACTATGGCTCGCTAAACGGGAAAAATTACACTTAAATAGATTCGTAATATTCAACATTGTTTTAATTTAATTGGATATGCTGCAACAAGTAAAAAATGTTAATCAAAGTAGTTTAGCAGGGAGTTACACAGAAACTGATAACCTACGCGTTGGCTACAATGCCTTGGTAAACCAGGTAATTCCGGCCAAAATGAACTTTTTAAGGAAATTTTTCGCACGTCCGGAAGTTGAAGCCAAGCCTGCAAAGGTTGTTTCAATGAAATATCCTCAGTTCTGTAAATCGGAACAGGAGCTTATTGAACGTTTTGGAGGGATTGCTTTTGATAAGCAGCTTGATGTTGCCCAAATTATTGGCGATAATAGCTGGAGTCTTGATATGGTTAATTGCGAAATTAATTTTGGTGATGATTTAGTCTTTCCGTTTCAGATTTTAGGTTCTTACTCACGTTCATCGCAAAGCTGGTTATGGGCCTGGGCAAATACACAGGCAGAAATGGCAAATGATTCTCTAGAACATGCCTTTAAACTTAAGAAATATGGTGAAGAGAATAATATCGACTTTTTAAAAATCGATCACTTCGAAGCTTCTAATATTGATTTACACCTAATCGGCTTAACTGCCTCGGGCATGATGAATGCCAGCGGCTACTATATTGCCGATTACGGAAAAGGTGCAATGGTTTTCACTTTAAAAAGTGATGCTATTGAGAAAATTTCGAAAAATAAACACGAACGTATTTTAAGCGTTTTCCCTCAGTTAATTTCTGATTTTGATGTTGACCATAAACTTGCTTTAAAGTATTATCTTGAAGCGAAAGGTTACTTTACTAAAGTAGAACGACACAAAATAACAGGTATAAAAGGTTATAATAAAATTACTGCCGAATTTGATAAAGATAATTTATTAACCAAATTAAATGGCTAGTAGCCAATATGAGAAAATAAAAAAACCGATGTGAAAGCATCGGTTTTTTTATTTAATGATTCTGAGCTGTTTTACTCAAAGTATTCTTTCATTCTGTCGAAAAAGCTTTTTTCATTTTTACCAGGTTGTGGTTTAAAATTAGCTGATTCACGTAATTTTTCTAAAATACTGCGTTCTTCGCTGCTCAAAGCTTTAGGTGTCCATACATTAACATGGATAATTTCATCACCCCTGTGGTAAGAATTTACTTCTGGTAAGCCTTTTCCTTTTAAGCGTAAAAGTTTACCACTTTGTGTTCCCGGATCGATTTTTATTTTTGCTTTACCATCAATTGTAGGCACTTCAATACTAATTCCTAAAGCGGCATCAGCAAAACTCAAATGTAAATCGTAAACGATATTATTTCCTTCACGTTTTAAAGTGTCATGAGGAATTTCTTCAATAAGAATAATTAAATCGCCCGGAATGCCTCCATTAGGTGCTGCATTTCCTTTACCGCTCATGCTTAATTGCATGCCTTCGCTTACCCCAGCAGGGATATTGATGGTTATGGTTTCTTCACCGCGTACAACACCATCACCATGGCAAACATTACATTTAGCCGTAATTTGTTGTCCGCTACCGTTACAGGTAGGGCAGGTAGATGCTGTTTGCATTTGCCCTAAAATGGTATTGGTAACCCGGCGAACTTGCCCACTGCCACCGCAGGTTCCACAAGTACTTACTGATGATTTATCTTTTGCACCAGTTCCGTCGCAGGTTTTGCAAGAGATAAGCTTATTAACCTTAATTTTCTTTTCTGCACCGTGTGCAATTTCTTCAAGGGTTAATTTAACCTTAATTCGAAGGTTAGAACCTTTTGCCACACGACGGCCACCTCGTTGCTGGCCACCACCTCCACCAAAAAAGCTTTCGAAAGGATTATGTCCACCGAAAATATCTCCAAAATTACTGAAGATATCGTCCATGTTCATGCCTCCACCGTAACCTCCGGAGGCACTACTACCCACACCTGCATGACCAAACTGATCATAGCGTTGTTTTTTCTCCGGATTGCTTAATATTTCGTATGCTTCTGCAGCCTCTTTAAACATATCTTCAGCTTCTTTATCTCCAGGATTTTTATCCGGGTGATATTTGATAGCCATTTTACGATACGCTTTTTTAATCTCGTCGGCAGTGGCGCTTTTGGTAACGCCTAACACATCATAATAATCTCTTTTACTCATCTTCTTTTTAAAATGATTTAATTTTGAATGATTGAATTAGAGAATGTACTAAACATCCAATCACTCACTCATTTTATCATTTATTAATTTTTACGCTCCAACTACAACTTTAGCAAAGCGAATCACATTATCATTTAAGGTATAACCTTTTTCTACTTCGTCGATTACTTTTCCTTTAAGCTCATCAGTTGGTGCTGGGATATTGGTAATCGCTTCGTGAAAATCTGTATCAAAAGGTTGATTAATGCTTTCAACATCTTTTAAACCTTTTTGAGCCAGGGTGTTTTTTAATTTGTTGCTAACCAGAACAATACCTTCTTTTACAGGAGCAACTTCAGTTGCATTTTCCATTGCTTTTAACGCTCTGTCGAAATCATCAAGCACGGGTAATAATGAAACAATAACATCTTTACCAGCAGTTTGAAGCAATTCTACACGCTCTTTTTGCGTACGACGCTTATAATTGTCGAATTCAGCATATAAGCGTAAATATTTATCATTAAGTTGTTGAACTTCAGCTTGTAGTTTTTCTTCGGCAGTTTGTTCTTCTGTTTGTTCGCCAGTTTCTTGAGCATCAGTGTTTTCAACATTTTCTGGTGTTGAATTTTCTGATGAATTTTCAGTATTCATTATATTTTCCTCTGTATCGTTATTTTTCTTCTTATTAAACATAATATTATGCTGATTTTTTTGTGTCAATCTCAACTATTTTGCCATTAACGTAAATCAGCCAAGCTGGCAGACTTATGTTAAATTATCTGAACAGACTGACAGGAGATTGCAGGTTGCAGATTTTGTACGACTATTTTGGCAGAAAGCAAAATAGCTTCAGATGATGTTTTGCTAATTGTTATTTGTAAATCAGTTTATGCGATTTGCGCATCTTCATGTACTATTCCACTTTCACATTTAATAATACGCGATGGGAAAGTCCTGATGATATGATAATCGTGTGTGGCCATTAAAACCGCTGTACCGTTCTGGCTAATTTGCTTTAACAGGGTTACAATTTCTTCAGATGTTTCAGGGTCGAGATTTCCGGTAGGTTCATCTGCCAGAATAATTTCAGGGTCGTTGAGTAAGGCTCTTGCTATCACAATCCTTTGTTGCTCTCCACCAGAAATTTCGTGCGGCATTTTCTTGATTTTTGAACGCAAACCAACTTTGTCTAAAACATCCTTAATGCGTTCGTTAATTAGGTTTTCGTCTTTCCAACCCGTAGCTTTCAAAACAAATTCGAGGTTCTTTTCAATCGTACGGTCGGTTAATAACTGGAAATCTTGAAAAACAACGCCGAGTTTACGACGTAAGAAAGGAACCTGTGCTTCTTTTAAGTCTTTTAAATCGAAGCCTGCAATGTTACCGTTACCGCTTCCGATGTGTAAATCGCCATATAAAATTTTAAGCAAACTACTTTTACCCGAACCTGTTTGTCCGATTAAAAAAACAAACTCACCTTTTTCTATATGTAAATTTACATTCGAGAGTACTAAGTGTTTTTGTTGAAAAACATCAACATTGCTTAAATGAATTACTGCGTTTTCTGCCATTTTATATCTCTAATTTCGCAATTTGCCCGAAAGGCAAATCTTTTACCATTTTCATTATATCGTCTAATTTATCACCTAAACCTAATTTATCAAGAGATTTATCCGGTCTGTCTACGCGGAAATAGGCAAGTAAGGTAAACTTGTCATCTCTGAGCTGAACATAATCGGGAATTTTGGCGATGCCTTTTACTTTAATGATGTACATTGTGTCCAAAAATAGCTATTTAAGCTGAAAGCTGAAAGATTATCGTGTCAAGAAAATCCATCCCGAAAACATTTCAAAGTCTTCGTTAAAATAAATGGTGTAGTAATAGGTGCCGACTGGCAAATCTTTACCTTCAAATTTTCCATCCCAGGGTTTGTAAATGCCATTCACCTGGTAAAGCAGGCTCCCTGTTCTGTTTACTATTCTAACTTTCGCGTTGGGAAATGCATCTAAAGCGGGAATAATCCAGGTATCGTTAATTCCATCACCATTAGGAGAGAACGAATTTGGGATAACAATTTTCGGGTATACTTTTACAAAAACATCATCCGTACTATTCAGGCACCCTGAATTAGATTCAGCATGTAGGGTATAGGTTATATCAAAGGGTGGCGTTGCGATGGGGTTTAGTTTTCTAGGATCATCTAAATAATCTGATGGCGTCCAATAGTAGGTCACATTATCACCTGAAACTTTTCCATTTAGCGTAACTGACTGACCATTTAAAGTTTTAAGATCTGCACCGGCATCGGCAACAGCATTTTTAATGATGTTTACTACAATTGTAGCAGTTGCCGAACAGCCCCCGTTTGATACAGTAACGGTGTAAGTGGTGGTTTCTTTGGGCGTAGCGATTGGGTTTGCAATATCAGCGGCTGATAATCCATCGGCTGGTAACCATTTATAAGTTGTTCCGCCTGAAGCGAATAATTGAACAGGGTTATTTTCACATTTAGTAACAGAATTTATAACATTGAGATTAATGGGCGCTAAAACCTGAACAGTAGTGGAGGAAGAATTTGTACAGCCGTTTAAGGTTGCAATAACAGTATAGACACCGGCCATACTTAACTGCGCATTATTGATTACTGGCGATTTATCCGTTGAGGTAAAGCCATTAGGTCCTGTCCAGCTAAAAGTTGTCCCTTCTGTTGCGGAGAGCTGAATGTTTGCCCCGATACATACAGGGCCATTATTGCCTGCAACTGTATTTGGTTTTGCGTTTTCAGTAATGATTAGTGGAGTAGAAGCTACCCTACAGTTTACAGATGCAATATTTTGTCTTTCTGCGGCAACTAGTCTATACTGGTAGGTTCCTGCTACTGCGTTATTAAAATTTACGGTTGTTTGTGTCGTATTTTGACCTGGGATGTCAGTCCAGGCTGTACCATTATTTACCTGCCATTGAAAAACAGGGTCAGTATATCCCGAAGAAACATTTGCATTTAAGGTATAGCTCGCCGTTGTACCTTCACATATTGATACGTTGGCGGAAGTATTATTGATAGTTGATGTTATAACAGGGCCGCAAGCTCTGAAAGTAATATCATCTAATGCGATGTCGTTTCCATTGCCACCAGGTCCGTTATTGGTTATTTTTAAAACTAAATCAGTTTGTGCGGTTGTTGTGAATGTCGTTGCATATTTTACCCAGTTTGGCGAAGGACCGTCAGGAATATCACCTGTGTTGTACGATTTTAAAATGGTACCGGAACTGGTTTCAATGGTAAAGGTTATGTTAGGCTTTATCCCAGAGTAGTTTAATAAATTGACAATCCATGCGGCAAACTCATAGGTAGTGCCGGGACATAGATTTGGAATTGTTGTTTGATAGAAGATTCCTGGGCTATTCGATGCATTTACAACCATCATATAACCATTTGGATCACTAATGGTATGATTTGAGATTTGATGCCAGCCTGTTCCTCCCGTATGCATACCGTTTGTACTTTTAGTAATTGTATACTGCCCATCATTAGGTGTACCTGCAACATATTGGTAGTTAGTTGTTCCAGTAGCAAGCGCAGAGCCAAAGTTGCCGCTTCCTGAACCGAAATTAATATTAATCACGGGATCACCAAGAGCACCAGTACAAACCTGTTGTGCAGAAACATTGTTCAGTATAAATAATAAGAGTACTAACAGCAGCAGGCTCTTAATTTGATAGCGCATTTAAGTGGGATATATTAAGTACAATATCTCAATAAAAACCGAAATATTGAACCGTTTCTACTTAAACTTATAAACTGTTTAAAAATTCGATGGTATTAACATTATCTGCATAGTCCCAGAGTTTTGGATGCTGGCTTTCGCCAAATTTAAAAGTTTTCATTTTTAACGGAATATTGCTTACAACGCATTGAATTTGTTCTTCTTTTGATTTCAACTTTTCTTCGATAGCACTAATGTCAGTATATTCTTCAAAGAAAAGTACGGCAAGCAGGGATGCAATGTTTTCATCCTCTTTGATCAATAAAAAGCCGTTGTCGAAATGTTTAACCGCATTTACCAGATAGATTGACTTGTTATAATCATAATTATTCTGGTACTTAAAATGATTTATTAAGGGGTGATAACTTTCAATACCTCCATAAAATTTACCAATATCATACCCTTTTGGGAAGTAAATTTTAGAAACATTCCGGCATCCTAAGCCGAAATAATCAAATACATCGGCACCTAAATTTTTTAGGTCATCAGCCGATTCTGAACCATCCAAAACCGCTACGCTGTTTCTGTTTTTTCTGATAATGTTCGGAACTTTGCTAAAGTAATAGTCGAAATATCTAGAGGAATTATTGCTTCCCGTAGCGATGACTGCATCAAAGTCTTTCAAACGTTCAACGTACACAATTCTATTCTCAAATCCAGCTTCAATAGTTATAAGCTCACTAAGTACAGCCTTAATTAATTTATCGTCTGATGAGGATAATTTGATCAGTGCGGTATTTCCGGTAGCTAAAACACTTAAAACATCGTGTAAACCTACCAGTGGGATATTTCCTGCCAATATCAGTCCTACCTTTTTCGGCGAAGAATTAAACTTAACCGACTGAAACCATGTTTCAATATCACCGGGGTTAAGCATGTCAGAAAAAGAAATTACAGCTTTATTAATATTATCAATTGTGAACCATGCATTACTGCTTTCGGCACCATAAATTGCATTTCCTAGTATGTCAGTGGGGTTACTTAGCTTTTGACCTAACTTTTTGAAGGCGATTATTACTTTATCCTGAGTTAATGCTGACATATTTAGAATTATTATTAATTGATTATATCTTATATTTGCTGCTGCAAAGGTAAACTAAGCAAAAGAATTAGACGAAGACATGGCAATTAAAATAACAGATGAATGTATAAATTGTGGAGCATGCGAACCGGAATGCCCTAATAATGCAATTTATGATGCCGGTACTGCATGGCGTTTTTCTGACGGAACAAGTTTAGAAGGCGTTATAGATTTTGGTAATCAACAAATCGAAGCTGATGCCTCGCAGGAAGCGGTTTCTGATGAAGTTTATTATATCGTATCGGATAAATGTACCGAATGTAAAGGATTTCATGATGAACCACAATGTGCGGCTGTTTGTCCCGTAGATTGTTGTGTGGATGATGAGGATATTCGTGAAACTGAAGATGAACTATTAGCTAAAAAAGCCTGGTTACATCAGGAGAATTAATATAAAGGCTAAATCATTATAGAAGAAAGTCCCGGCTTAAACCGGGACTTTTTTTATACAATTAATTTACGGCTTTGTAAATAATAGATTTGAACTGATCTGATAATTCGCCGTGAGAAAAAGGCCACTGCTGAATATAAATCTGGGCTACAATTTTCTTTTTGGGGTCTACAAAATAACTCGAGCCAAAAAAACCTCCCCAGCTGTAAGAGCCAACGCTCTGACCAAGTTTTTTACTGCCTTTTTCGGTCACTAACTCAAAGCCCAAACCGAACGTATTATCTGTAAAGGGGATTTTTTCAATCTGGCTGGAAGTCATAAGGTTAACACTATTCTCAGAAAGAATTCTTTTCCCGTTGTAAGTACCTCCATTAAGCAGCATTTGTAAGAAGATACCATAATCTTTCGAAGTTGATACAAGGCCTGCACCACCTGCAAAATAGCCATTGTCATTAATAGGGTAATTAATGGTTGCTCCAGGAAAAGTACCGTCTTTCCAAGGTTTTACCTAATGTGTTTCAGGGTCTTCTGTATAAACTGTTGCCAGCCGAACCTGTTTTTCTTTTGGTAACGCAAAGTAGGTATCATTCATTCCTAAGGGTAGAAAAATATGTTCTTTAAAGAAGGTGTCTAAGTTTTTGCCAGAAAGCACCTCAACCAGTCGTCCCAGCACATCGATACTTAAGCTGTAGTGCCAGCTTTCGCCGGGTTGATTAGCCAAAGGTAATTTACCCAGTTTATTTATGTCTGTTTCCAGTAGTTTTTTATGGGTAACAAAGCCAGCTTCAACTCCGGCTTTAGCATAAATTGCGTTCATTTCGGGCGTTCCAATTTGGGCATAACCTAAACCAGAAGTATGTGTGAATAACTCACGGATGGTAATTTCGTGTGTTGCAGGTTTTGTCGTATAGCTTGAATCAGAAGGGTTAAACTTATCCAGAACTGTTGGGTTACTAAATGCAGGTATGTATTTTGAAACAGGATCGTCTAACTTAAATTTCCCTTCATCGAACAAAATCATCATCGCCGTGCATGTTACTGCTTTTGTTTGGGAGGCAATTTTTAAAATGTCGTCTGTTTTGAAAGGACGGCTTAAGTTATTTCCAAAAGCCCGATCATATACAACTTTTCCATCAATAGAAATACTTGCTGTTATTCCCTTTATCCAGCCGTTGTTCAGGTATTGTTTAAACAGATTATCGATTTTAGTTTTATCCGTCGTAGAAAAGACTGGTGCTTTTAAAACGGTTTGAGCACAAGAAACAAAACTTAAAAAAACAAATAGAACCTGGATATAAATCAGCTTTCTCATATTAATAGCACTAATCTATATCGCTTTTATTCGGGATAATTAAAACCGGGCAGGCCGATTTTCGGGCTACATGTTCGGCAACACTTCCCATTAAAAAATGATAGAGGCCTGTTCTGCCATAAGTTCCGATTACAATTAAATCAGAACCCCATTCATCTGATTGTTGGATAATGCCATGAGCTGCGGTATCTACAACACTCAGATAAGTGGTTTTTGTTCCGTTTGCGAATTTATGCTCCATTTCTTTAAGCAAGATATGGCTGTTTTCCTCACTGTTATCGTAGGTTTCCAGAAAGACAGGTGCCAAGGTTAAATCAGGATTTACATTCGCCGGTATAGGTTCGATAATATTTACCAGCGCAACTTCAGCATTAAACTTCTCGGCAATTTCGTAACCTGCTTTAGCTGCTTTTTCTGAGCAGGTGCTATTATCAACAGCTATTAATATTTTTTTAAAGTTCATGGTGAGCAGTTTTAAATGTTATCATCATAAAAATAACAAATTTGCTCGCAAAATGTTAGCAGCCCAATGTAATTTATTAGTTTTAAGGCATAATTTAAGAGCACACAAGAATGGAAAATCAATACGGTATTTGCAGGGTAGCAATTGCACCTTTAAGGGCCGATGCATCAGACAGAGCTGAAATTGTATCGCAGTTATTATTCGGCGATCATGTTGAAGTTATCCAGAAGGATGAACGCTGGTGGCTGGTACAAAATGGTTACGATGGCTATGAAGGCTGGCTTGATTTTAAGCAACTCGCTTCAATTTCTCAGGAAGAATTTGCCGCTATGCACGATTGCAGACTATTTGCGCCTTTAAATTATAACAATGTTTTAAAAGCTGCTGATGGTAGTTTATATCATTTGAGTTCGGGCAGTAATTTACCTTTTTATAAAGATGGTTTTTGTTACGTAGGCGAAGAAAAATTCGAAGTTACCTTTGAACCCTATAACAGTGAGTTGGCGAATTTTGAAAAGGATATAATACCAACAGCAAAGTTCTTTCAGAATATACCTTACTTATGGGGAGGTAGAAATATTTTCGGTTTAGATTGTTCTGGTTTTACCCAGACGGTATTTAAGCTATTAAATATTAAGTTAAACCGTGATGCATCACAACAAGCTGAACAAGGAGAATTGGTTGGTTTCCTGGCAGAATGTAGGGCCGGTGATGTAGCTTTTTTCGATAATGCTGAAGGTAAAATTACCCATGTAGGCATTATGTTGAATCCAAATGAAATTATCCACGCATCAGGCAAAGTTAGAATTGATCCGATTGATGATCAGGGGATTTTTAGTAAGGAATTAGGAAAGTATACCCACAAATTAAGAATTATCAAACGTTTTGTGGCATAGATTTTATTCCACCTCCCAAACCATCACTTTCTTGTCATCTCCTGTGGAGATCAGGTATTTACCATCATTGCTCCACATTAATTTGTTGATAGAGTGGGTATGGCCAATTCCTGCTTTCTCTATACTCAATATTTTGTAGAGTTTGAAGTTTTCCGCATCCCAGATTTTAATACTTTTATCCTGGCTGCTGGTAGCAAAGTAGGGCAGGGTTGGATGAAATGCGATATCGTAGATGGTAAACATATGTGCAGGCACGGTTTGAAGTAATTCGTAATTGGGCAAACTCCACATTTTTAACTGTGCATCGCGTGCACCGCTGATCAGGTATTTTCCTGTTGGGTGGTAAGCCAATGAAGTAACCGGTAAGGTGTGGCCTTCCAGATTTTGTTTCAGGCTGTAATCGTCCAGATTGTATATCTTAATCAGGTGATCTTTACACCCAAAGGCAATTTCTTTTTCATCAGGAAAAATGGCAATGGCCCTCACAGTTTGATAAGATCCCTGAAAACGATAGATTTCAGAAAAATCATTGAGCGACCATACAGCAACTGTTCCGTCTTCACCTGTGGTTAGCAGCTCGTTTTTGCTTTTAACTGTTTGAATATTGAATATTGGTTTGGTATGCGCACTTATCCGGGAGATAACTTTTTCCTCCCTCAAATCGTAAACACTGAAAGCTCCGCTGCGTTCGCCAATGAAAAGCTGGTTATTATAGTAGTGAAGGTAATAAACCGAGCTTTGGACAGGCATTTTTACCTTTACAAAAGCCATGCTTTCAAGCGACCATTCTACCACGCCTTTATCATTGCCTGCACTAAAGAAAGTTTCAGGCTGGTCTGAATTGGCTAATGCATAAATGGGATTTTGGTGACCCGAAAGGGTTTTGTGGTGTTTAAGCATATTTTCAGCTGAAAGCTAAAAGCCAAAGAATTAAAGCGGAATCACAATTGTACTTTTCGCTTTAAGCTTTCGCCTCTAGGCTTATTTATGTCTACTTTCTAATTTTTTTGCAATATCCTGAATAGATAATCCTTTTTCCTTTAGAAGGAACAGCAAGTGAAAAACTAAATCTGATGCCTCGCCAATCAGTTCCTCTTCCGTTTCTGCCAAAGCAGCTATAACAGTTTCAACACCTTCTTCACCAACTTTCTGCGCAATTTTATTTAACCCCTTGCCTCGCATTTTATTGATGTAGGAGCCTTCAACGGGATTTTCGTAGCGATCGGTAATGATGTTTTCGAGCTCGAAAATAAAGTTCTGGTTAAAATCTGTTTTAAAACAACTGCGACTACCAGTGTGGCAGGTTGGACCAACAGCATCTGCTTTAATTAAAATGGTATCGTTATCGCAGTCTGTATAAAGTTCTTTTACATAGAGAAAATTATTGCTGGTTTCGCCCTTGGTCCAAAGGCGGTTTTTAGTACGCGAAAAGAATGTTACTTTGCCTTCAGCCTGCGTTTTTTCCAATGCTTCGGCATTCATGTAGCCTAACATTAAAACTTCCAAGGTTTTATAATCCTGGATGATTACAGGAAGTAAGCCCTCTGTTTTTTCCCAATCGAGGGAGTTTATATCAATATTCATTTTTATATTGTTTCCGTCATTACGAGGCACGAAGCAATCTAATTATTGAAGAGATTGCTTCGTGCCTCGCAATGACGAGTGTATTATTATATCCTGACAGGAATGCCGTTACTTTTCAATTCCTGTTTTAAATCCGGGATCAGAATTTCACCATAATGAAATACCGATGCGGCCAATGCAGCATCAACATTGGCTTTTTGGAAAACTTCAGTGAAATGTTCCATACTGCCGGCACCACCTGATGCAATGATCGGAATATTAATCATTTGATTCACTTTGCTTAATAAACCACAGTCGAAACCAGCCTTTGTGCCATCATGGTCCATAGAAGTCAAAAGGATTTCTCCTGCGCCTAAATCTTCGGCCTGTTTAATCCAGTTTTCGGTTTCCAGTTCAGTAATGAGTCGTCCTCCGTTGAGGTGAACCATGTTCCTGCCATCAACATGTTTAGTATCTACGGCCAAAACTACAAACTGAACACCAAAGGCTTTTGCAAGTTCTTCAATCAGTTTTGGGTTTCTTACTGCAGCTGAATTGATACTGATTTTATCTGCACCTGCATTTAAAAGTGCTTCTGCGTCAGCAATTTCGGTTATCCCTCCACCAATGGTAAAAGGAATATTTAATTGGCGTGCCACTGCCTTTACCATTTCGATCATGGTTTTCCGGCGTTCGTGTGTGGCCGTAATATCTAAGAAAACCAACTCATCGGCACCTTGTTGTGCGTATTGAGCTGCTAATTCTACGGGGTCGCCTGCATCGCGTAAATCGACAAAGTTTACACCTTTTACGGTGCGGCCGTCTTTAACGTCTAGACAAGGGATAATACGTTTTGATAACATTTGTTTAGTTTGGTTGTCATGCTGAGGCACGAAGCATCTGTTTCATTGCTTACAGATCCTTCATTCTTCAGGATGACATCAGTATTTAAAGGTTATATACTACTCAACATCTTCAGATTCCATTCTTTCACTTGCTCAATCGTGATCCTGTTTTCATAGATTGCTTTTCCTACGACTACACTTCTGATCGGATATTTAGCTAGTTCATGAATATCGTCCATTGAACTCACACCACCAGATGCAATCAATTTGATCATTGGTGAGTGCTCCAATAGCTTTTTATACAGTTCAACTGCAGCACCACCCAGTTTTCCGTCTTTGCTGATATCGGTACATAAGAAACGGAAAAAACCTAAAGACAGGCATTTATCAACATAATCCATTAATTTGATTGGAGAACTTTCCATCCAGCCAGAATATTTAATCACCTCATCTAATACATCAATGGCAATTACGATACGGTTGGCATAGTCGTCTTTTTTTGCAAAGGCTTCGCTTAATTGCTGCAGGAAATCAGGGTTTGTAATGGCTTGCGTACCCACAATAACACGGTGTATTCCAGCATCCAGCAAATTAGTAACTTGTTCAATGGTTCGAATACCACCCCCATACTGAACTTTCATTTCCGTTTTTTTAATGATTTCGAAAAGTGATTTCTGGTTGCTGAAATCGCCTTTGGCGCCATTTAAATCAATAATGTGGATGAAATCGGTACCATTTGATTGGTATTTCTCTATCATGTCGGCAATAGAAACATCGTATTCAGTTTTCTGGTTGTAGTCGCCTTCACGCAGGCGAACAACCTTACCATCCAAAATATCAATAGCAGGAATTATGTACATTTTATAAGCTTAAGTTTGAAAAATTTTTTAATATCTGTTCGCCAGCTTTTCCCGATTTCTCCGGATGAAACTGAACGCCATAAAAGTTGTCTTTTTGCACTGCTGCTGAAAACTTTAATCCATAATCAGCCGATGCGATGTCAAAAATAGGGTTATATTCAATAAAGTACGAATGAACAAAGTAAAATTGTGTATTATCTTCAACACCGTTAAATAGGCTATTGTTTTTAATGTTAATGGCATTCCATCCCATGTGCGGTATTTTGATATTCAACGACTTATCAAATTTTTTGGTCTTTACCGGCACAACGGCCAATAGTTCTGCATCGCCTTCTTCTGAGTGTTCAGTAATGAGTTGCATCCCTACACATATACCGAGCACTGGTTTTTCTAATGCTTTAATGGCTTTCACCAATCCGGTTTGCTTCAGTTTGTCCATCGCTGCACCGGCATGTCCAACACCGGGTATGATAATGTGACTGAATTTTTCCAGGTCACTTTCGACGTTAACCATACCATAATGAAGGTTTAAACGCTCCAATGCTGCGGTCAATGAAAAAATGTTTCCTGCGCCATAATTTACTATTCCGATCATATTAGTGTTGAGTATTAGTATCAGGTATCAAGATAAGATTCTTTTTATTTTAAAAGGTTTGAAAATGAATGTCAGTTTTTCAATGGTGCTGTAGTCCCGCTATTTGTTACAAGTTTTTTTACTTCTGTCATGCTGAGGCACGAAGCATCTGTTTTATCGGTTTCAGATGCTTCGTACCTCAGCATGACAGTTTATGTAAGGTTGGTGCTAAGTAAAAAACTTTTCACTGCTATCGGGTTTATTTAACAATGTTCAGTATTTCAAAGGGTTCGTCATTTCGACTGTAGCGTAGCGAAATGGAGAGATCTTTGAACTTTACCTAATCCAGTTACAAAGATTTCTCCGCTTCGGTCGAAATGACGATGTAATTATTTGAATTTTTTCCATCATCCATTTTCTCTTTTACATCCTACAAAAGCCCCTTCGTGCTCGGCAACACCATTTTTTCTGCATCACGCTTTATCGCCATTTTAATTGCTTTAGCAAAGGCTTTAAAGATCGCTTCAATTTTATGATGTTCATTATCGCCCTCGGCTTTAATGTTTAAATTACATTTTGCAGCGTCGCTGAACGATTTAAAGAAGTGATAGAACATTTCTGTAGGCATATCGCCAACTTTCTCTCGTTTAAAGTCGGCATCCCATACAATCCAGTTTCTACCACCAAAGTCAATCGCTACCTGCGCTAAACAGTCGTCCATTGGCAGGCAGAAGCCATAACGTTCAATACCGAGTTTATTACCCAAGCCTTTAGCAAAGGCCTCTCCAAGTGCAATTCCGGTATCTTCAATGGTGTGGTGTTCATCAATGTGTAAATCACCTTTGGCAATAATTTCGAGATCTACACTTCCATGTCGGGCAATCTGGTCAAGCATGTGGTCGAAGAAGTTTAAACCAGTTTCGATCTTAGCTTTACCGGTACCATCTAAATCCAGATTGATTGTGATGTCGGTTTCATTGGTTTTACGGACATGGTTAATTTTTCTGCTCCCTGCTTTAAGCAAATTGTAGATGTCTTCCCATTTTTGAGTTTCGAGAATAATGACGTCGAGCAAAGTTTCATGTTTGTCTAAAGCTTCAGCAGAACCAAGTGCATCATTTTGGCGAAGAAAGATGGCTTTAGCGCCTAAATTTTTCGCCAGGATTACATCATTTAAGCGGTCGCCTATGACGTAAGAATTTTTTAAATCGTAATCGCTGCTGAAGTATTTTGTTAGTAAAGCAGTGCCAGGCTTGCGGGTAGGTGCCTTGTCTTTTGCAAAAGTTCTGTCGATTACAATCTCACTAAAGTTCACACCTTCACCTGCAAAAGTATCGAGCATGAAGTTGTGGATTGGCCAGAAATTTTCTTCAGGGTTTGATGGTGTTCCCAACCCATCCTGATTGGTAACCATCACCAGTTCATAATCCATTTCGTTTGCAATTTTCGAAAGGTAATAAAGCGAACGTGGATAAAATTTCAGCTTTGCAAAACTGTCAACCTGTTCGTCATCTGGTTCAATATTTAAGGTTCCGTCGCGGTCAATAAATAGTACTTTTTTCATCGCTTAGAAATTTTTTAGAATGGTTAATAGTTTGTCGTTTTCTTCTTCTGTGCCAACCGTAATTCGTAAACAGCCTTCGCATAATGTTACCTTCGAACGGTCGCGGACAATGATACCTTCATCAACTAAAGTGTCGTAAATTTTTGTTGCATCTGTTACTTCGGCTAATATAAAATTTGCATCCGATGGATAAACTTTTGTGACGATATTCAGGCTATTTAAATCGATAGACAGGCGTTCTCTTTCTGCTACTGATTCTTTAATCCAGGTGTTAACCTGTGCAATGTTTTTTAAAGCTTCAAAAGCTAAATCTTGTGTAGCCTGGTTGATGTTATATGGAGGTTTAATTTTGTTTAAAATATCGATTACTTTTCTCGAAGAAAATGCCATTCCCAAACGTAATGCAGCAAGTCCCCAGGCCTTAGAAAAAGTTTGTAAAACGACTAAGTTTGCATACTCAGTTAGCTCCTGAATAAAGGTCTTTTGTCGGGCGTAATTTATGTAAGCTTCATCAACTACAACGATGCCGTTAAAGTTGTTTAAAATGGTTTCAATATCTTCACGGTTTATTGAATTTCCGGTGGGATTATTTGGTGAGCAAATGAAGATTAACTTGGTGTTTTTATCAATCGTTTCTGCAATCTTTTCCATGTCTAACTGGAAGCTGGGAAGCAGGCTAACTTTGCGGATTTCTACATCATTAATATTAGCAGAAACTTCATACATTCCATAGGTTGGAGGGAGTACAATTACATTGTCTTTTCCAGGGTTACAAAATGCACGGAAAAGCAGGTCGATTGCTTCATCACTTCCGTTTCCTAAAAAAGTATTTTCAATAGGTACACCCTTAATTTTACTAATCGCATCTTTTAAATCCAGCTGTAATGGATCGGGATAGCGGTTGTAATTCGCGGGTAGGGGAGAACCATAGCTGTTCTCATTGGCATCCAGAAACACTGATGCCTGTCCTTTAAACTCATCTCTTGCGGTAGAATAAGGTTTAAGGTTTTTTATATTTTCTCTAACTAAGTCGTTAATATCCATTTTATGAGGTGAAAGGTGAAAGGTGAAAGCTGAAAGGGATCGGCATGATGCCATAAACCTTTTACTTTAGGTCTTCCACAGTGTTTAATCTAATTGTAACTGCATTTTTGTGGGCCTCTAAGCCTTCGGCTGCGGCAAGTATTTCTACGGTTTTACCGATGTTCTTTAAGCCTTCGGGTGATAAATGCTGAAAAGTGATCTTTTTTAAAAAGGCATCTGTAGATACGCCCGAATAAGCCTTTGCAAAACCGCTTGTTGGCAAGGTATGGTTCGTTCCGGAGGCATAATCACCGGCACTTTCCGGGGTTAAATTTCCTAAGAAAACAGAACCTGCATTTGCTATTTGAGGGATAAGTGTTTCGAAATCAGTTGTAGCCAATATCAAATGCTCGGGTGCATATTCGTTTGAAAAGGCCATTGCAGCATTTAAATCGTTGACTAATAATGCGTAAGAGTTCTCTATGGCTTTTGCTGCTATTTGGGCTCTAGGTAGTTCTTTTAACTGGTTATCAATTTCTTGAATAGTATCAGCTATTATTTGATTTGAGGTAGCTACTAAAATAGCCTGACTATCAACTCCATGTTCAGCTTGTGCGAGTAGGTCGGCGGCCACATATGACGGATTGGCAGTTTCATCGGCAATGACCAAAACTTCCGAGGGACCAGCCGGCATATCAATTGCGACCTTGTTTTGTACCATTGTTTTTGCAGTGGTAACATAACGATTTCCAGGGCCGAATATCTTGTATACCTGTGGTACAGTTTCCGTTCCAAAAGCCATTGCCGCTACGGCCTGCGCACCTCCGATCAGGTAGATTTTTTCAATGCCCAAAAGAACTGCACAATATGCCAGGTAGCAATTTGTTTTACCATCGCTTTGTGGAGGAGAGCAAACAACTATTTCTTTACAACCCGCGATAATTGCAGGTGTTGCAAGCATTATAAAAGTACTTGGCAAAACTGCGGTCCCGCCTGGAATATACAGACCAACTTTTTCTATCGCTCTCGATTCTCGCCAGCAAATAACCCCTGGCATGGTTTCCACTTTATCTTCTTTTTTTAGCTGCGAAAGATGAAAAGCTTTAATGTTTTGGTAAGCTGTTTCTATTGCTTTTTTTGCTTCAGCAGGAATAGAGGAGGCAATTGTTTTTAATTCCTCTGCATCTAAATAAAGTTTTTGTAATTCAACTTTATCAAAGTCTTTGGCGAAATTAAATAACGATTTATCACCATCATTTTTTACCGTTTTAATGATGCTTTCAACCCGTTCTTCAATCAATTTATCGTCTTCAATCTGTCGTGAACACAGTTCTTGAATTTTTGATTTAGATAAATCCTTATAATTATAGATTTTCAATGTCTTATAATTTAAAATTAACTAATAGTTAATGTGTTTTTTGGTGATTTATGCTCTTTTTAGGTGATAATTTTCTCAATTGGCATCACTAAAATACCTTCTGCGCCCGCTGCTTTTAGGCTGTTAATTTTATCCCAGAAATCTTCTTCGGCAATCACAGAATGAACGGCAACCCAATCAGGTTCGAATAGTGGAACTACGGTTGGACTTTTAACACCCGGTAATAAATCTACAACTTTTTGTAGGTTGTCTTTTGATACATTTAATACCACATATTTATTAGATTTTGCACTGAGTACTGAGCGGATTCTTTGAAGTAATTCTGCAACTTCAGGGTTATCTAATATTGATTTATTTCCGATTAATACAGCCTCCGATTGCATGACATCTGCGAAAGGTTTCAGTCCGTTGCTCTTTAAAGTTCCGCCAGTAGAAACGATGTCAAAAATAGCATCACTTAAACCTAAACCTGGACCAATTTCCACCGAACCGGAGATGGTTCTGATGTCTGATTTTATGCCTTTTTCGGTTAAGAATTTTTCAAGAATAACAGGGTAAGAAGTGGCAATTGCCTTGCCATTTAAGTCTTCCAGTTTTTGGATTTCACTACCCGTTTGTACTGCGATTTTTAATGTGCATTTTCCAAAACCTAAACGTTGTAAATATTCTACATTAGCCCTGGTTTCGGTAATCACATTTTCACCAACAATACCTAAATCGGCAATGCCATCCTGAACGTATTCAGGAATATCATCATCACGTAAGAAAAGGATTTCCAGAGGGAAATTTTGAACAGTTGATATTAAAGAGCTTTTGTAGTTTTCGAAAGAAAGACCACAGTTTTTTAATATTTCTACAGATTTTTCGTTTAACCTACCCGATTTCTGGATAGCAATTTTAAGTGTTTTCAAAGTATTGAATAAAGAATGAACAAGAAATAATTTTACGGAAAAAAAGTTTTGAAGTACAAAACAAACATATATCATCGCCTACTGGCGATGGTGTAAATGTAAGTGATGGTTCAAAGTTAAATTCATAAATTATTTATGCCAGTATCAATACTTTAGCTGATAAGCGCTGGCAAATATAATGTTTGAAACCGGAAAACAAAAAAAAATGGCACTTAATTTGTCCTTATGCTGTTTTACGTTGCAATATTCCTTACTTTGTATTAAATTATTTACGTGTTGAAGAATTCTCGCTTTCTGTTAATCCCTGTTATATTATGTGTTTCTGCTTGTGGTTGGTTTAAATCGCCACCGGAAATTGGGAAAGTTTTGGCTGAACATTTTCAGAATAAAATTTATAAAGATTTTGATACTGTTGCCTACGACAGTGTTTTTGTGAAAACACTGGATAGCCTGTCGGATAGTTTTATTAACCCAAAAACCATAAAAGCCTTCTATAAATCAAAAAATAACGAACCTAAACTGGTAACGAAGTTTTATATAGATGGTGAATTGGATTCGCTTGTAAATTATTTAAATGCCAGCACGAGACATGGTTTTAATCCCGAAATTTTTAAAACTAAAGAGCTAAATGAGTTGCTTCAAGAGCTAGGCTCGAATAAATTTCAGAAAGTTGATGAAGCTTATCCGGTAATCGCTAAGCTCGAAATTTTAAGTGCAAACGCTTATCTTAATTATACCAACTTCCTGAAGTTTGGTGTGGTAAATCCACGCAATATTTTCTCAAGGTATTACATCAAAGTTAAGCGCCCGGATAGTGTTGGAATGTCTAACTTACTTGCTTCAGAAAATCTTGCTGATACCCTGAAATCGGTTCAGCCAAAATCGGCACAATACAAGGGTTTACAGGCCGCTTATTTAAATGCAAACTCGGCTGATGAAAAGCGGATTTTATTGTTAAACATGGAGCGCTTCCGCTGGCAAATGCCAGAGACTGGCGACAACTATGTTCAGGTAAATATTCCCGATTTTAAACTCACATGGTTTGACAAACAGGATACGGTAATATCGATGAAAGTTTGTGTTGGTGGCAAGCGTGAAAATGGCTACGAAGAAAAGATGAAAGCTTTTGCCAAATCAGGTAACCTGGATGATAAACCTAAGAACCATGAAACGCCTCTATTGTTCAGTAAAATTAATTCGATACAGGCAAACCCGATTTGGAATATTCCGGTAAGTATTGCCCAGAGTGAAATTTACTGGATGGCCCGTAAAGACCGTTATTATTTATCGAACAGTAATATCAATGTATATTATAAAGATAAGTTAATCGGCGAGCCTGATACCATCAACTGGAATAAATACTCAAGAGATAAATTACCTTTCAAGTTTAAACAAGGCTCGGGTGGCGGAAATGCTTTGGGTAAATTCAAATTTATTTTTGATAATAGCTCAAGCATCTATTTGCATGATACCAACAATAAGAACGGTTTTAATTTAACGAACAGGGCAATTAGTCATGGATGTGTTCGCATTGAAAAACCACTCGAGTTTGCTGAGAAATTATTAAATGATAAATACACTTACGACAGGTTGAGGGTAGAAGTAGATTTGATGCCTGTTGATACGACTCACATGAATTGGTATCGCAAGCGTATGGCTAAAAAGGCCGATACTTTGAAATCTTTCCAGTTAAAGCCAGCGTGGTTTGGCCCTAAAAAATCGGTTCCGCTGTTGATTACCTACTTTACTGCATGGCCGCAAAACGATAAAATAGTATATCGTCCGGATGTTTATGACATGGATGAAAAACTTTGGGTGGCCATGAAAAAGTTTAGATAGAATTGTAGATTTGCACGATGCAGCAACCCCCAACTTTTAATCACCAGGCTGATCTTGTTAACAGTGCCATCCGGTTTATCAACGCATGGTTCAAACAATCTAAATTAATAACACTGGAACTAAACGATTTTTTTATCCTACCGAAAGGAAAAGTTATAGGTAAGGATGTGGTTATCGGCAGATTGAAAGGCATCTTTGGTCAATCGGATGAGTATGTTGGCGGAAGATACGACATCATAGATGTTAATTTCGAATTGCTGAATGATGGTAAAGGGATGGGGTTTGTTGAAGGGGTTGCAGGTTATCGCGATGTTGTTCAAAAGCAAACCAAAATTGTTAGCGGCCCTTTTAAGCTTTATTTTGCATTACAGGATGATACCTGGAAAATCGTAAACATCGAGTTTCCGGGTTTTAAATATTAGTTTAACTATTTTTTTAGTTTTTAATATTTTTTTTCGTAGCTTTCTACTCATTAACCTCCCTTAAATATGAGAAAGCTACATATCGCCTTACTGTCAATCGCAATTTTTATTGTTTCCTGTAATTCAAATCCTAAAACGGATAAAATCAAAAAGGATTCAGTTAGCGTTAAAAACACTGAGAAGGTCGATTCTAAAGTCGGTTTACCCGAATTTTCGCTGACTTCGATAACTTCAAATTTTAGTGCTTACTGGATTTATCATTGCTACAACGTAAAATTATACCGCAATTTTTTGGCTACCAATGAAAATGACAAACCGATAAAGAAAGAAGACTTCCTGCTGAAACTGACCAAAGGAAAATTCCTGCCCCTGTTAATCCATTCATCAAATGATACGCCACATTATAAGCTTGCTAAAATTCCAGCAGGAATAGCAAAAGAAGTAGGAGCCGTTATTGCAGCTTATGCTAAAACACAACTGGGCTATTTTAAAATGGAAGGAAAGCCCGTGCCGAGGTTTAATTTTAAAGATGTTAATGGCATCAGCTACTCATCAGAAAATACAAAGGGCAAAATTTTAATGTTTAAATGCTGGTTTATCGGTTGTGTGGCTTGTGTAAAAGAAATGCCTGAATTAAATGAGATGGTTGAAGCATATAAAACACGAAAAGATATATTGTTTGTAAGCCTTGCCAGCGACGATAAAAAACCGCTACAGAATTTTTTAACCAAAACCACGTTTGATTATGCCGTTGTTCCCAATCAGGAGAATTATATGTTAAATAAACTTGGTGTAAACATATTTCCAACACATCTTCTGATTGATAAAAAAGGAAACATCGTGAAAATTGTTCAGGATGCCGACGAAGCCAGAGAAGTATTGGAAAGCATTCTTTAAGTTTGTTACGATAGGAATTCGCCGCTTTACATTATTTTTCTATCTTTGATTTTTAATGAATTTCCTTTATCCGGGCTTTCTTTTCGCACTATTATCGGTTGCAATTCCGGTTATTATTCATTTATTCAATTTCCGAAAATTTAAAAAGGTTTATTTCTCTAATGTTCAGCTTTTAAAAGAAGTAGAACAGCAAAATTCATCAAAGGAAAAGCTAAAAAACCTGCTTATTCTTTTCTCAAGGATTTTAGCCTTAATCTTTTTGGTGCTTGCCTTTGCACAACCCTACATCCCTTTAAATAACCAGAAAACAACCTCTTTAAACAATACGATTAGTATTTATATCGATAATTCGAGCAGTATGGAGGCGGTTAATAAAGATGGCAGCCTGCTTGATGAAGCCAAAAGGAGGGCAAAAGAACTGATTAAAGGATTTGGTATTAACGATCGCTTCCAGTTGTTAACAAACGATTTTGAAGGTAAGCACCAGCGTTTATTGAGTGCAGAGGCTTTCCTGAAAGCACTTGATGATGTTAAAATTTCACCCGCTAACCGAAATCTTCAGCAGATTTTAAACCGGCAGAACAATATATTTACCGGCACTGCAAATAAATACAGTTTCCTCATTAGCGATTTTCAGAAGAATATCATCACCAATAAAAAACTGGAAACCAGTCCTGATATTCAATATGCTTTTCTAAAACTTAATGCAACCACACTGCCAAATGTGGCGGTAGATAGCGTCTGGACATTATCACCAAATCACCAGCCCGGAGCAAACGAGAAATTTGTTGTGCAGGTTAAAAATTATTCGGAGGAGGATGCCGTTAATGTTCCACTTAAACTCACCATTAATAACCAGCAGAAGGGTTTAAGCGCAGTAACTATCCCTGCGGGGAAAATAAAAAGAGATACCCTTAATTTTTCGGGATTAATGCCCGGCTGGCAAAAAGGGGTAATTAGCATAAAGGATTTTCCCGTTACTTTCGATGATTCACTGAATTTTAGTTTCAAGGTCGATTCGAGTTTGCCGGTGTTAAGTATCAACGGAAGTAATGCCGGTAACTACATCAAAGCACTTTTCGCTGCTGATAACTATTACAAGCTAACCGAAAATGCTGAAAGTAATGTGAATTACAATGGTTTCGCAAATTATGGGTTAATCGTACTTAACGGCCTTAAAAATCCTTCTAGTGGATTGGCGCAGCAACTAAAAACATACTTAAAAACAGGTGGTACGGTCGTGATATTTCCCGATTTAGATGCAGATATTAACACCTATAATTCTTTTTTAAGTGGTCTTTCACTTCCAGCTATTCAAAGTCTGAATACATTAGCGAGCAAGGTCGATCAGATTGATTTACAAAATCCCATCTTCAAAGCCGTTTTTGAAGAAATACCCAAAAACCTGGATTTACCAACAGCCAACAGGTTTTTTTCCTTTGTTGAAAGCAATAGTGCAAGCAAGGAAAGTATTTTAAGTTTTTCCGGCGGAAAAAGCTTTTTCTCGAAATATGGTGTAGGCAATGGCCAGGTTTATTTGACGGCAACGGGTTTAAATGAAAAAGATGGGAATTTGCCTCGCCATCCTGTTTTTGTACCCCTAATGTACCGTTTGGCTTTAAGCAGCGGTAATGAAAGTGCACTTTATGCAACTATTGGTAATGACGTAGTGCTAACAGCAAGCTATATCACCATCGGTAAAAACCAGACCTTAAAACTTAGTGCAAAGAATTTTGAAGCCATACCGGAAGTAAGGCAAACAGAAGGTAAGACAAGCATTTATATTGCCGACCAAATAAAAACCTCAGGTTTTTACAATTTAAATCTTGCCGATTCTTTGCTGGCGGTATATAGCTTTAATAACGGAAGGTCTGAGTCTGATATGCATTATTTAAGTAAAAGTGAGCTTGAAAACCTGGCGGGAAAAAGTAACTTAAAAATTTATGATACCGATAAAGATGCCGTTAAATTAGTTGCCGGAGCGAATAAAATCGGACAAACATTATGGAAACTTTGTCTAATTTTGTCGCTGATTTTTATTGCAGCAGAAATTTTGCTCATCCGATTTTTTAACAACACAAAAAGAACAATATGAATCTCCTTGTAAAACAGGTAATTATTTCCGATCCGCAGAGTAAGTTTAATAAACAACAATGCGATGTCAGGGTAATTGATGGGAAAATTAAAAACATTGGCAATTTATCGCCCGAAAAAAATGAAACTGTTTTTGATGGACAGGGTGCAATACTTTCTCCGGGTTTTTTCGATTTAAATTGCGCTGCGGGCGATCCGGGATTTGAAACCAAGGAAGACATACAAACGCTAATAGAAACGGCTAAGGCCGGTGGGTTTACCGGAGTGGCATTGCTGCCGCAAACAAATCCTGTAGTTCAGTCAAAATCGCAGGTAGAATACATCATCAATAAAGCAAAAAACAACCTTGTAGATGTTTACCCGGTAGGGGCAATCAGCCAGAACCGCGAGGCGAAAGAACTTGCAGAGCTTTTTGATATGCAACAGGCAGGAGCTGTAGCCTTTTCTGATGGTGATAAGGCTTTACAAGATGACGGTTTTATGAGTCGTGCCTTGCAATATGCCAAAGGCTTTGATGCACTCTTGATGGTTTACCCTGAAAATAAATCAATTGCCGGAAAATCACAGATAAACGAAAGCAAAAATTCAGTACTTCTGGGTATGAAAGGACTTCCGGCACTTGCCGAAGAAATGCATATTGCAAGGGATATCTTTCTGGCTTCTTACAACGAAACAAAAATCCACATCAGTAATATTTCAACAGCTGGTGCAGTAGCCTTAATTCGCAAAGCGAAAAAAGATGGCGTACAGGTTTCGTGTGATGTTACTGCCCATCACCTCGTTTTTACTGAAGAACTTCTAGTCGATTTTGATAGCAATTATAAGGTAAAACCTCCATTACGCAGCAAAAGTGATGTCAAGGCTTTAATAGCAGGTTTAAAAGATGGAACCATTGATGCAATTACTTCGCAGCATCGCCCTGAAGAAATCGAATTTAAGAATGTAGAGTTTGAAATCGCCCATTATGGTATTATTGCGCTACAAACTGTTCTTCCATTATTGCTCAAAGCTGGGCTTGATGAAAACCTGATTACAGAGAAATTAGCGATTAATCCACGCAAATTACTAAATTTAGCTGTTCCGGTAATAGCAGAAGGTGAGGAGGCAAACTTTACAGTTTACGCGGCTGATCAGAAATGGATGTATGATTCGGCATCAAATCAATCTAAATCGGAAAATAATCCTTTATTAGGTAAAGAACTTACCGGAAAAGTAGCTTTGGTTTATAATAATAATCAATATCAGGAAAGCTAAAAGCAAAAGACTAAAGCTATCCAAGGTCTTAATACTTAAACTACATACTATAAAACATGGATAATAATGTAAAAAAAGCGCTCAGTGCTTCGATTGATAAATATGCTGAGGTGGAAAATATAGAATCGGGCAGTTTTAAAACGGAGTTGATTGCTGCGTTTGAGCTTGACCTGAATTTCCTTGATAAAACCACATCATTTGATGCCGTTTTCGATTCTAATCCAAAATTCGAAGCGCTTCGGGAAATTTTCTTCGATCTTTTAATGGTGAATTTTTTTAGCAGTGATGTGCAGAAACTGGAAGAAGATTACCTGGAAAGTGATGAATGGGCAAATATAGAAGAAGAAACTATTGACAGAGGTACCGAGCTTTTAAACCTGTTGCTCTATATCAAAGAATGTAAGGATGAAAACATCGAGCCAGAACTAGGCGATTTCCTTAAAGAATTTTTACTGGTGGAAGATGATGAGTTTCAGGACGAGTTTGAAATTTATGAGGAGATTATCAGCAACCAGCAACTGGCAGAAAGCAGTATTCAGGAAATTTGTAAATCTGCAAAAACACTAAATATCAGTGAAGAACTGCAGGAATTATTTGTTCCTTTTATGGCTTTTTTCCTTGATGTAGAGGGTAGTGCAACCACAACTAAAGAAATAATTCAGTTTAGCAGTAACAAATCGTTCGATTCTGCTACTTATATATTAATCACAACAATTAATAACTAAATTAAAATCAAACAAACTATGGACAAGAGCACACTAATTACCAAATTATCCCTTAAGTATGGTCTAATACTTGCGGCCGTTTCAATAGTAATCTCCTTAACTTTATATTTTATCAATCCGGTAATGCTTTACACTAATTTTGCCTTGCCATTTATAATTTTAATTATTTTTATTGGTCTTCTTGTATTTTCTGGAATAAGCATTCGAAAAGAGATTGGTGGTTACTGGACATTTGGCGAAGCTTTCAAATCATTTTTAATTATTGCATTGATTTTAGCATTAGCCTCAGTATTATATAATGTTGTTTTAATGACATGGATTGACCCAAGCTTGCCAGCAACAGCAGCAGCAGCAATTGAAGAGTCGCAGCGAAGCATGATGGAGAAATTTGGAATGGCTTCTGAGCAAATTGATGAAGCTATGGCCAAGGCCGGAAATATGCAGGAAAAGTTAACACCAACATTTAAGAATTCTTTTACAAGTTTTGGTGTTTCAATTGCAATGTACGGCGTATTGTCATTAATTCTTGCCGCAATATTGAAAAAGAAAGCTCCTGTTACTTTCAACACCTTGCCTGAGCAGGACGCCTAATTTAAACATGTAAAAATTTCTAACGTGCAGGTTTTATCATTTAATTTGATGAAATTTGCACGTTTTATTTTAAAAGAGTTTGTTGATAGAACTTAGATCTTGATACTAATACTCAAATTTTGATACTCATACATGGATATATCAGTAGTAGTACCCTTATTTAATGAAGATGAATCGCTGCCGGAATTAACGGCCTGGATTGCCAAAGTAATGAATGAGAATAATTTCAGCTATGAAATTATTCTTGTTGATGATGGCAGCACTGACAAATCGTGGGAGGTTATCGAAACTTTAAAATTGCAGAACAATGCAATTAAGGGAATTAAATTCAGGAGAAACTACGGTAAATCGGCAGCATTAAATGTTGGTTTTGAAGCTACGGCAGGCGATGTTGTGATTACCATGGATGCCGATTTACAAGATAGCCCGGATGAAATACCTGAATTATACCGTAGGATAAAAGAAGAAAAGCTTGATTTAATATCGGGCTGGAAAAAGAAACGCTACGATCCGATTACTAAAACCATTCCAACCAAATTGTTTAATGCAGCCACAAGAAAAATGAGCGGTATTGAATTGAACGATTTTAACTGTGGCTTAAAGGCTTACCGGAGCGATGTAATTAAAACCATAGAAGTTTATGGTGAAATGCACCGTTATATACCTGTTATTGCAAAATGGGCAGGTTTTAATAAAATTGAAGAACAGGTGGTAGAACATCGTGCCCGAAAATACGGTACCACTAAATTCGGTTTCAGCAGGTTTATTAATGGCTTTTTAGATTTACTTTCTATATTTTTTGTTGGGAAATTTGGTAAACGGCCCATGCACTTCTTCGGTTCGCTCGGGGTATTAAGTTTTTTCGTTGGTATTGTTATGGCACTGTATACACTGTTTGAGAAACAATATTTAATCTGGAAAGGGCTTAGCTACCGCGATGTTACCCAGCAGCCTTTGTTTTACCTTTCGCTGGTTGCCATAGTAGTAGGTTCACAAATGTTCCTTGCCGGATTTATTGCCGAACTGTTATCTAGAAATGCACCTGAAAGAAATCAATATTTAATCGAAAAAGAATTAAAATAGATGTAAAATGTAAGGTGTAAAATGGAATTCCATTATACATCTTGCATTTTCCTTTTTCCATCTCCAAAATATGTTTTTCTCTATTATCATACCGCTTTACAATCGTCCGCAGGAAATTAATGAGCTATTGTATACGCTAACCAAACAAACTTACCTGCAGTTTGAAGTGCTGGTTATAGAAGATGGTTCGAAAGAGGATGCTAAATCAATTGTAGAAGGCTATTCAAATAAACTGGATATCAGGTATTTTTACAAGGAAAACGAAGGACAGGGTTTCACCCGGAACTTTGGTTTCGAAAGGGCTAAAGGCGATTATTTTGTGATTTTCGATTCCGATTGCCTGATTCCCCACAATTATCTCGAAGTGGTAAAGAATTACCTGTACGAGCACCATCTCGATGCCTATGGCGGACCAGATGCTGCGCATGATAGTTTTACGCCTGTACAGAAAGCCATTAGCTACGCCATGACTTCGCCTTTTACAACTGGAGGAATCAGAGGTAATAAAAAACACATGGGGCAGTTTCATCCACGAAGCTTTAACATGGGGGTATCCCGGCAGGTTTGGGAAAAGCTTGGTGGCTTCATCTTAACCCGTTTAGGCGAAGATATCGAATATAGTATCCGAATCCATGAAAATGGTTTTAAAATAGGCCTAATCCCCGAAGCCAAAGTGTACCATAAAAGAAGAACAAGCTTTAGCCAGTTTTACAAACAACTTCACTTTTTTGGCCGTGCAAGAATTAATATTTATAAACACTTTCCGAAAGAATTAAAACTGGTGCACTTTTTTCCTGCTGTGTTTACTATTGGCTTTATCGCAACAATACTCTTCAATATATGCTACCCACCTTTAGGCTTATTGGGCGATTTTATTCTACTGCTGTTTTTTATGTTGATATTTTTTCATTCATGGTCTGTAAATAAATCGTTAAAAGTTGCATTTTTGAGCATTATATCTTCATTTATCCAATTAACCGCCTATGGCTTAGGCTTTATTCAGGATTTATTTAAAAGAGTGGTATTTAAACAACAATGATAAATTATTTAAAAGAAAGCACTTTTGCTGTTAACGATGTAATTCAAAAGGCCTGGGGCATAACCAAAAAACATTATTTCTCAATAGCAACGCTATGTTTTTTAATGTTTATTACTGCGAGTGCTTCGAGTTTAATGGCGTTTTTTATAAAAGATGTGAGCAAGGTTTTAAGTATCGCTATGGTATTTATTTTTATCATGCTTTACTTTACCATTAACCTTTCGCTTTTCAAATATATTTTCCACTTAATGGATGATGAGCTTAGTGATGTGAAAATTGTTGATACCTTACCAACAAGGCAGCAAATTATCCGTTTTCTTATTGCTACCCTATATTTTGTGGCTTGTATATTTGGCGTTTATCTGGTTGTAATTTTAATCGCTTTTCCATTTATTTATACAGGTATTGATATCACCATAGTTAAAAATGTAGCGATATCCGTTGGTATTGTGGCTATTTTTATTACCTGGTTAAGGATATCATTTTTTCCTTTTTTTATTATCGATAAAAATGCCACTCCGTTTGATTCAATAAAATTAAGCCTGGCAACTACTAAAGGCAATTTTACCAAGATTTTATTGCTTTTGATCGTTCTTGGAGGAGGTTATTTAATTTACCTTTTATTAAACTATTTACAGTGGCCATTGGTTGCCTTTGTAGTGAACATTTTAAGCTCATTTATTATTGTACCCTTATCAAGTGTAGCATTAACTGTAGCTTACCGTAAAATTTCGAGCGAATATAAGGGCGATGAACATCCCGATATTTTGCATAACATTGTTTAACAAAAGGTACTCTTAACTAAAATTCAAAAATTTAACGAATGGGATTAAAAGCAGCATTAAGTAAACCTTTTGCAGCCTTTGCAGTGTGGCAAATCAATAAATGGAAACATAATGCAGTTGCCGCTCAGCAAAAAATCCTATTGAAATTGGTTGCTGAAGCCAAAAACACGGCATTTGGAAAAGACCATCACTTCGCTGAAATAAAAAACTATGCTGATTTCAGGCAGCATGTTCCTGTTCGCGATTATGAGGGCTTAAAGCCATACGTAGACCGTGTTGTTGCGGGTGAAGCTGATGTACTTTGGAAAGGCAAACCGCTCTATTTTGCAAAAACATCGGGTACTACTTCTGGTGTAAAATACATTCCACTTTCGAAGGAATCAATGCCTGAGCATATTAAAGCAGCCAGGAATGCAATCTTAACCTACGTAAATGAAACAGGTAATACCGCTTTTGTTGATGGTAAAATGATTTTCTTGCAGGGAAGCCCTGTACTGACTGAAAAAAATGGTGTTAATGTTGGCCGGCTCTCTGGTATAGTTGCTCACCATGTCCCAAATTATCTGCAACAGAACAGGTTGCCCTCTTACAATACCAATATTATCGAAGATTGGGAGCAAAAGGTTGATGCTATTGTGGAGGAAACAATTCATGAAAACATGACCTTAATTTCGGGTATTCCGCCATGGGTGCAGATGTATTTTGATAAACTTTCCGAAAAATCAGGAGGTGAAAAGATTGCCCAAATCTTCAGAAATTTCAGTTTGTTTATTTATGGTGGTGTAAATTTCGAACCTTATCGGGCAAAAATACAGCAAAGCATTGGTAAGAAAATCGATGCAATTGAAACCTATCCCGCTTCAGAAGGATTTATCGCTTACCAGGATTCGCAAAAGGATAGAGGCTTATTGCTTTTAGCGGATGCCGGTATTTTTTATGAGTTCATTCCCGCAGATGAATACCATAATGAGCATCCTGTACGCTTATCACTAGGAGAGGTGGAGCTCGATAAAAATTATGCGCTGATTATGAACACCAATGCAGGTTTGTGGGGTTATAGTATTGGAGATACCATAAAATTTGTATCCAAGAATCCATATAAAATTGTCGTTACCGGCCGGATTAAACACTTTATTTCTGCCTTTGGCGAGCATGTAATTGGAGAAGAAGTAGAACAAGCCCTTTTATCAGTAGCAAATGATGAAAAGGTCGAAATTACAGAATTTACGGTGGCACCCCAGGTTAATCCTAATGCCGGTGAATTGCCTTATCATGAATGGTTTATCGAGTTTTCTACAGCACCAGAGGATATCGTTGCATTTAGTAAAAAGGTTGATGAAGCTTTGCAGAAGAAAAATATTTACTATTTTGACCTGATTGAAGGGAATATATTGCAACCTTTGGTTATCCGGACTTTACAGAAGGATGCCTTTGTAAATTACATGAAAAGCGAAGGGAAATTAGGCGGACAAAATAAGGTTCCAAGGTTAAGTAACGATAGAAAGCTGGCGGATGAATTGAATAGGTATATTATTGTCTAATTCAATATGGGATGATGGCCTTTAATAAATGAAAGAAAAACAATTGAATAATATTACAATACAACAATCAATAAAAAATATAACTGTACTCGGTTCTACGGGTAGTATAGGCACACAAGCACTGGACGTTATCCGCGATAACCCCACTATTTTTAAGGTGGTGGTATTGTCTGCACTGAAGAATGCTGCTTTATTGATTGAGCAGGCAAAAGAATTTCGTCCTGAAGTTGTTGTGATTTGTGATGAAGGACAATATTCCACTGTTAAAGAAGCTTTGTCACCTTTAAATATTAAGGTTTTAGCAGGAGAAGCAGCCTTAACCGAAGTAGCATCCCTTCCGCAAAGTGATCTTGTGTTAACAGCTTTAATGGGTTCAGTAGGTTTAAAACCAACCATTGAGGCAATAAAGGCCGGCAAAAATATTGCATTGGCCAATAAAGAAACACTGGTAGTTGCAGGTGAGCTTGTTACACAACTGGCCGAAAAGCATCAGGTAAAAATCCTTCCGGTTGATTCTGAGCATTCAGCAATCTTTCAGTGCCTGGTAGGCGAGGGACACAACGAAATTGAAAAAATTTACCTCACAGCTTCTGGTGGTCCTTTCCTTGGTAAGGATAAGTCTTTTCTTTCAACGGTTACCAAAGCGCAGGCCTTAAAACACCCTAACTGGGTAATGGGCGCAAAAATTACCATCGATTCGGCTTCATTAATGAATAAAGGGCTTGAAGTAATTGAAGCAAAATGGTTATTTAATCTTAATGCCGATCAAATTGATGTGATTGTACATCCTCAATCCATTATTCATTCCATTGTACAGTTTACAGATGGTTCCATGAAAGCACAAATGGGCGTTCCTGATATGAAATTGCCTATACAGTATGCGATAAATTATCCCGACAGGCTAAAAAACAATTTTAAGCGTTTTAACTTTCTGGATTATCCGAACTTCAGCTTTCAAAAGGCAGATATGAAAACCTTTAGGAACCTTGGTTTGGCATTTGAATCGTTAAGAAAGGGTGGGAATATGCCTTGCATTTTAAATGCGGCGAATGAAGTGGTGGTAGAAGCCTTCCTGAACGATAAAATCGGTTTCCTGCAAATGAGCGATGTAATTGAAAAGTGTATGAATGATGTGAAATTCATTGAAAAACCACAATTAACAGATTTTTTAGAAACTGATAAACATAGCCGTATCTTAGCGGCCGAATTAGTAACAAAAAGTATATTTTAACATCTAACATAAAAATATTAGAAATAGCGTATGAATGGATTGATTATGGCGGGTCAGCTGTTGCTCGGATTGTCTTTATTGGTTATACTACACGAATTAGGGCATTTTCTGGCAGCGAGGGCATTTGGTATCAAGGTAGAGAAGTTTTATTTATTTTTTGATGCCTGGGGTTTTAAGCTTTTCAGCTTTAAAAAAGGCGATGTAGAATATGGCGTGGGATGGCTGCCTTTAGGTGGTTACGTTAAAATTGCCGGCATGATTGATGAAAGCATGGATACCGAGCAGATGGCTCAACCAGCACAACCATGGGAATTCCGCTCTAAACCAGCATGGCAACGTTTAATTGTTATGCTTGGTGGAATTATTGTTAACGTAATCGTAGGTATTTTCATTTTCTGGATGCTTACTTTTAAATACGGCGAAACCTTTACTCCAAACAGTGCTGTTGTAAACGGTATTCAGGTTGGTAAAGTAGCTTCCGATATTGGTTTAAAAAATGGTGATAAAATCCTGGCCATTAATGGTAATAAAGTATTGCGCTTCGAAGAACTGAAAAGTTCGAAAGTTTTAATGGGCAACACCACTTTAACGGTTATCCGTGGCGATAAAACCATAGAAATTAAAGTCCCTGATGATTTTCTTAATAAAGTAGCTGATGGAAAAAGTCTTTTTGCCGAGCCACGTTTAAAAACCATTGTGGATAGTTTAATGAGTGGTTACGGTGCAGAGAAGGCCGGAATAAAAGTTGGCGATAGAATTACTGCCGTTGATGGTGTGCCGGTAAATTTCCAGGACGAGGTTAAACCCCTCGCCTTAAAGAAAAAAGGGCAAAATATTGCTGTATCGGTTAGCAGAAATGGAAAACCATTAGATTTTACTGTTAAAGTTGATACCTCCGGTGCTATTGGTTTTTATGGCCATTTTAACGAAATTAAACGTAAAACTATTAATTATGGCTTCTTAGCGGCACTTCCGGTTGGTGCAAATATGGCCTGGAATACCTTTGCCGATAACGCAAAAGGTATTGGTAAAATGATTACCGGAAAAGTTAGTGCCCGTAACATCAGCAGCCCGATCGGTATTGCCAAAGTATATGGCAGCACGTTCGATTGGGTTAAATTCTGGACTTTAACCGGTTTAATTTCGATGGCCCTTGCCTTTATGAATTTATTGCCAATCCCCGGATTAGACGGAGGGCATGTGGTTTTCCTTTTAATTGAAATGGTGCAGCGTAAACCTGTTAGCGAAAAGGTATTAGAGAAAGCCCAGATTGCCGGTTTTGTTATTCTGATTAGTTTAATGGTGTTTGCTTTTGGTAACGATATTTTAAAAATATTCGGTAAGTAAAACCTATTTTATAATATTGCCTCAGGTATTCACACTTTGTTGTCAGTACCTGAGGCTTTTTAATTTCCAGATATGGCTACCCAGAATACAACCCCGAATTATTTTGAATTTTATGAATTACCAGTTCAGTTTCATCCTGATTTGAATGCGGTAAAAACTAAATTCTATGCATTAAGCAAAAAATACCATCCCGATTTTTATGCTAACGAAAGTGAAGAAAAGCAGCAGGAAGTGCTGGATTTATCAACGTTGAATAACAAGGCCTACCAGGTGCTTAGCAATAATCAAAAGCGCTTAAAATATGTATTGGAGTTGGAAGGTGTTTTAGAAGCCGATGAAGCCTACCAGTTGCCGCAATCTTTTTTAATGGAGATGATGGATGTTAACGAGGCAATAATGGATTTGGAGTTTGAGCCTGATGCTGACAAACAAAGCCAGGTTAACGCTGATGTTATTTCAATAGAAAACCAGCTCGAAGAAGAATTAGCTAAATTAACTACCCACTTTGATGAAAAACAGGATGATACCGCTGAATTACTGAAAGCAATTAAAGATTCCTACTATCGTCAAAAATACATCGCCCGAATTAGGGAACGATTGCCTAAGCAATAGAATTTATAAGGTTGTTATCTTTTGATTGTAAAATCATTTTTTTTGCTTTTGAATGATAACTCCTTTAGCCTACTTTCGGGACAAACAATCAGATATATGAGTTCACTTTCTATTTTTCGTAAAGTTGCTGTGGCCGAAGGTATTTCCTATTTACTTTTATTACTGGTGGCTATGCCTGTTAAATATATTTTTCACTACAAAGAATTGGTAAAATATACAGGTTGGGTACATGGTATTTTGTTTATTGCTTACGCGGCTTGCCTAGTTATGGCCTGGCAGGAACAGAAGTGGAAATTTGGTAAAGCCTTATTAATTTTTCTGGCTTCCTTATTACCTTTTATGCCATTTGTAGTGGATAGAAAATTAAAGGATGAACGACCATTGTAATTGTACAACAGGAGGTTAACATCTAATTTAAAATAATTTTGTGATTTTAGCTTTCGTTCCATACATTTGCAACCCCGTCCAACACATGCCCAGCTGGCGGAATTGGTAGACGCGCTGGTCTCAAACACCTGTGGGAAACCGTGCCGGTTCGACTCCGGCGCTGGGTACTAATCGGGCTAAAGCCTGAAAACTAAGGATTGCTTTGCTAAGCAATCCTTTTTTTGTTTAATAATGTTTGGATTGGATTTGGGATCGCGAATGCCCGCACTCCTTTATCCTCAATATTTAATTATAAAAGATATTTTATTCTTTATCTATAGCTTATTCCTATATTTTTAAACAAAATAAACGAAAAACTATGAAAACGATTTTAACAATAACTTTTGCCATTCTTACTCAAGTGGTATTCGCTCAAAAAAATCTAACTAAATTATGGCAATCAGATACAACACTAAGATCACCGGAATCGGTATGTATTGATGCTAAAAATAAAGTGCTTTACGTTTCCAACACCGTTAGTTTTAATGAGAAAGGAACTAGCTTTATCAGTAAACTGGATATGAATGGTAAATTCATCAGCAGGGAATGGATTAAGGGTTTAAATGCAGTGTTAGGCTTAGGCATGTACAAAGATCGTTTGTACGCTGCAGAAGCCAACTCAAAGGAACTGGTCGTTATCAATATTAAAACTGCTGAAGTAATTAAAAGAATCCCTGTTGAAGGTGCTGTACTGTTAAATGATATTACCATTGATGAAAAAGGAATTGTATATGTCAGCGATACGAGAACAGGAAAGGTAATCCGCATTGAAAATGATCAGCCAGCGGTATATCTTGAAAATCTGAAAGGGGTAAATGGTTTACTTGCCGTTGGAAAAATGCTCTATATCCTGTCAGATGGAGCCTTGATCAAGGCTGATGAAAATAAAAATACCGAAGTTATTTCTAAAGGAATGGAGGGAGGACTTGACGGTGTAGCCCAGGTAAATGATAAGGAATTTCTGGTTTCAGGCTGGCAGGGGCTTGTTTATTATGTCAATGCAGATGGCTCAAATCAGGTATTGCTTGACACCAGAGCAGAAAAGATTAGTGCAGCGGATATAAATTACAACAAGACCAGCAAAACACTTTACGTGCCTACTGTAAGAAGCAATTCAATAGTTGCTTATCAAGTAAAGTAGCATTACCGATTTCGGTACGTTAGAAAACCCCTATAAACAAGCTTCTGTTTGTTTATAGGGGTTTTTCTTATGGCGCTTTGCACACTTGCATTTTTTGTTCGGTTAAATAAATTCTGCCAAAAATCTATTGGTATACTGGCATAGCAGCTATGGTCAAGACGCCCATCTCTGGCACATTCGTGTCGCTTGTGAAAAACAAATAAAAAATATTAGAACCTGGCATTTTTGTTGGGCTTTACTGTTTAGGCCTGTAATCTTGCCGCACAATAAAAAGATTCGGTTTGAGGCTGAATATCCAGAAAGAGATAATAGCAAAAGAAAAGTATTGCTCAACCGGCAAAATGGTTTATATAACTTTAACCTTTAATACGGGTTTTATTCGTGATTTAGTTAGGCTTTGCTCAGGTAGAATTGTCATAATTCCGTCTGAACCCCGACCAAACCCCGACTAAAATGCGACTCAACTATTCATTTTGGCCATTGTTTTACATGGCTATAGCTTTACATCTCGTACTGCTATTGCTCTACTTCAATTGAATAAATAGATGGATATCATTCAGAAATATATTTTACATTAAGGGCAGCCATTTCTACGCTTTGCCATACTTAAAATACTGGGCTCATCAATTGATCAATCTTTTATCTATCCAAATAACCTGAATGCGTTTTATTACCTGTGATAGCTATTTGCTTTCCAGCAAATGGGTCTTACAATGCAGGCGGTTGAATAATTCCAGTCCTTCCTGCCACCAGGCAGTCATTTCTTCCTTGTCGAAAACAAAGGAATGTGCGGTAAGTTCCCTGTCAATGTAATAGAAACTGATCTTCACATTTCGGCTTGCTGTTTCGAGTTTAGATATGATCAGGTCGTCGTTTGCGATCTGTCCAAGCATAAAATCGCTCGTTCTGGCAAAGATTTCAATCGCATTTTGGAGTGGCGGATTGTTGTAGTCTGCTTTTTCCTGACGCAAAACAATGGTATCAATCTCGGTGACTCCTTTTATAATCGCTTCCTGAACCGGTATAAGGTTACCAAAACCACCGTCGGCATAATCTTTTCCGTCTTTGCAAAACAAACTCATCAATGGAGACAGGTTACATGATGCCCACATCCAGTCACAAAATTCATCATAACAACAGTCATTAGAAGATTTGTATTCGATTGTTTGGTTCGTGAGGTTCGCTACCGTTACCACAACTTCCTTGTTTTTTGCCTTTATGCTGCGGAAATCCTCTTCCAGGAAATTTTCCCTGATCAATTTTCGTAAGGCACTGCTGTCGCCAAGAGTCTTTTGTCTTTTAATAAACTGCATTATAACCCCAAAATGATTAATGCGTAGCTTCACCTTTCCATCTTTCCGTTTGATGATAAACGGACATACCGTGAATATATCGGATTGAACAATGGTTGTATATAATTTTTTGATCCGGTCAATTTCTCCAATTGCGAGGAATGGAACTAAGAGACTACCCGTTGAGCTGCCGACAAACAAATTGTAATCCTTTCCTGCATTTTTGAGCAAGTATTCAGATACTCCACCAGCAAAAGCGCCCTTGCTGCCGCCTCCGGATATGACCAGTGCCTTCATTTTTTATTAATCTTTATAAGTAAGTTTTTCACAATAAATATAGCTGATTTAACCATTTTTCAGGAAAGCTTGTATTGCGGATTAAGATTTGTTTAATCTTAAGTCGGGGGGATTGCTCTTGTTTATTTTTTTCAGTCTTAAGCGGATGTATTGTTGTAAAAGTACCGGATAAAAATTGTAAAATATATTGGTTATCAAAAGCCAAATGGAAAGATAAAAAAGCTTCAAGGCCATCGCATAGCTCATACTCCCTAAAAAGAAAAACAGACAGACCAGATGAAAACGCTCCTGAACGACCGTTCTGAGTATTAAGGATTTTATGTTCAGTTTAGCAGTAAGGTTTTTTCTGTTTTTACCCGCAAATCTTTTCGCAATTTTTCCATCCTGAACAAAGAGCAAAACATGTCCTACGCCGATCTTTTGATAGGATTTGGTTGTTTTGCTGATTACGAAGTAAGACAAAGGCGTAAATCCAATAAGGATACTAAGGCAGGAAATTGTAATGAAGTAGCCGATGTGCCAATGCTGATTCCAAAGTACTATAATTGGAAAGAAAGCAATTAAAGTCCAAAAGAAATTAATGAGCTGATTGATGACTTTCATTTCGCCTGAGAGGAAATCTTTAAGATAAAATTATCCTGTTAATTTACTATTAGACAATAACAACTCGGATTTGTTTTTTTAAATGCAGGATTGCGGCTTTTAAAGCAAGTTCCAACAGGGAGTTTTTCAGCTGGAACTTGCTTCATCATAAAGTAAACAGCTATCCTTGTCACAAAGAAAAGCCAGTGTTTAGGAGATAGCTATCTTATAAATCAAGTCTTAAACTTCGAGTACTGAAAAAATATTTCCTGCCGGATCTTTAAACCAGGCAATACTGGGACCTCCATTACCTCTTGAAATGCCTTTTTCATCTGTTTTGAGATATTCCTGGTCATATTGTTCGAAAATAACATCATTAGCCGTTAATGCATCGACTGTTTTTTCAATATCTGTTACCGGGAAATTAAGAACGGTAAAGGTGGCAGCCTGATGATTTGGTTTGGGATAAACCATTACATTCGATGACCCGGGAATCTCCAGCTCGAGAATGCCCATTGGGTTGTCCTTTACTGATAAGCCAAGTACGTTTTCATAAAAGGCTTTTGCTTTTGGAATGTCGTTTACGGAAAACGAACTAAATGCTTTTGAATCTTTTAACATATCTGGTGATTTTTGGTAATTAAACTTAAGATTTCCAGGCACCCAATAGCCTGCGTATAACAATGATTTCTGCAATATGGTAAGCATTATGGTCTGCCAGCTGCAAGGCTTCCCTTAAAAGGGATTGCCCGCTACCATGGGGAATAGGTTTAAACAAATCATCAGTTTTAACCAGCTGTATAAATTCCTTAAGATTGGCTTCTAGCTGCTCAAGGCAAGCTTGCCATTTAGCCTCGTTTTCCGGGGCAGTTTCCTTTGGCCAGTAATCATCAGGCCATTTGGGTGATTGATGCTTTGCGTCCTTACTGAATTCCAGCATATCCCATTGGGCAATCCTGATGTGTTCTGTCAGCTGCCAGATGCTGTAGGGTAGCCCATATGGCCTTTCACCAAGCAGCTCAAATGGTAAACCTGCAATAGCATCCTTAAAACCGGCATGTGCCGAACCGCCGTTCAGCAATTTTTCCAGTTCTGCAATTAATATATCCTTGCTTTCCATTACTTAACAACAATTCCCAGGCTGACATGGTTTTTGCTTATTTGCATCTCATGCCCATAAAATTTACACATTTGTTTATTTTTGAGCATGAACTATGCTGAAGACTTTCCGATCCTCCAAACCTGTACTTACCTTAATACGGCAAACTCTGGTCTTTTATCAAAACCATTGGCCCTTTGGCGTAGCCAACATGATGAAGCCTTTATGCAGGGTGGGAGCATGTTTAGGGCAGAAAACTTAAGGGTTATGGAAGATCTGCGTAGCAACCTGGCTGCTACATTCAGCGTTAATCAGGAAAATACTTTTTTAAGCCCGAATTTCTCCTCCGGATTTAATGCCATTCTTGATGGTCTGGGTCAGCAACATCGGGTACTCCTGCTTGGGGAAGATTATCCTTCAGTAAGTTATCCGGTAAGCAGTAGAGGCTATCCATTTTTAGAAGTGAAAATAGATGAAAACCTGGAAGAAAATATTCTGCAGGCAATTGATCGTTTTCGCCCAAGCATATTTGCTTTTAGTATGGTGCAGTATATCAGCGGACTGCGTATGCAAAGTGATTTCATCCTTAAGCTTAAAGCAACTTATCCGGAGCTGCAATTAATTGCCGATGGTACACAATTCTTAGGGACTGGTCCTTTCGATTTCAATGCCTCTGGTCTGGATATCCTGATTGGGAGTGGTTATAAATGGCTTCTCGGTGGATATGGAAATGGTTATATTTTTCTTTCGGATAATGCAAAAGAGCAGCTGTTTGAAAACAGGAAAAATATGTCTTTACCTACGGCACCTTTTCTCCATGGACGGGCTTACACCTCACTTGCATTGGAACCGGGACACCTTGACAGCCTCAACTTTGGGAGTTTGAATGTGTCAATTTCCTATCTCAATAAGATTGGACTGGATAAGATTGCCTCGCAGAACATGGATTTGACTAACCAGGCACGTTTAGCACTTGAAAACAAAGGATTTTTACCAGCCTGGATGCTGCAAAGAAAAGAACAATCGACCATCATCAGCATGGCGTTGAATGACAGCCAAATCGATAAGTTAAAAAATGCTAATATTAGCTGTTCGCCGAGGGGAACAGGAACCCGGATTTCATTTCACTATTATAACACAAAACACGACCTGGAGCATCTGCTAGACACACTCGCTTAGGTCAATTTCCAAAGGGCATCCACAAAATAACCCTGACTGTCGCTGAAATACTTTTCCGCTACGAAGCCACTATTAAGGGCAAGCCTTGAAATATCTTCAAGGCTGTATTTCTGAGAGATTTCCATCAGGATATATTCATTTTGTTCGAAAGTGATTAGCGTATCTCCGATTAAAACCCGTTGCTCATGAAGGGAAATGAGATAACTTTTACAAGCGCCACTTTCGGGATTATAACTGGCGTAATGTTCAAATGCATTAACTTCAAAATCTGCTCCCAGCTCACGGTTCATCCGGCGAAGTAGATTAAGATTAAAATCCCTGGTAATACCTGATGCATCATTATAAGCCTTCAGTACCTGATCCGGATTTTTCTTGAGATCAAAACCAATAATCAAGCGGTCTTGACCTGAAAAAGTTTTACTTAAACTTTGGCAGAAAGCCACAGCTTCCTCCGGATGCATATTGCCAATATTAGCACCCATGAAAAGTACAACCTTGCGCCTTTTTGAGCGGTCTGTTACCTCCTTCAGCATCGCAAAATAATCACCTTCCAACCCCTGGAAATCAAGCTTGGGCAAGAGCCTGGGTAAACTGCTGTTGAGGCCTGCAATTACATTGGCAGAAATATCAATAGGATAGTAGGTGAAAGCTATATCGCGTTCCAGGAGCGTTTTAAGCAGATGTACCGATTTACTCGCATCACCCGCTCCAAGCTCAAACAGATCAAAGGGGCTGCCATCTAATTCTAGAACATCAGCAATTTGTGCCGATTGCGTTTTCATGATATCCATCTCCGCCCGGGTTAGATAGTATTCAGGCATTTCCATAATCTGCTGAAAAATACGGTCACCCGTTTTATCATAAAAATATTTGGATTGCAGGCGTTTAGGATGCTGGCTTAACCCAGCAATACTGTCGTTTAAAAACTGGCTGTCAACAAAAACTGTTTTGTCTAATGTGCTCATAATTAATTGTTATTTGGCCAGGCGGATGCCAGTATACTGCCACCTTAAATGCGGATGAAAAAAATTGCGGTAGCTATGGCGGCTATGACCTGAAGGAGTGGCAATAGAGGCACCCCTTAATACTTTTTGGTTGACCATGAATTTACCATTATATTCTCCTATGGCTCCGGGAGCCTTGCTAAATCCGGGATAAGGCAGATAGGCGCTTTCGGTCCATTCCCAGCGCTGTCCCCAGTTAAATTTGCCTGATGCTACTTCCCATTCAAATTCAGTTGGTAAACGCATGCCTTTCCAGCTTGCATAGGCATAAGCTTCATAATAACTGATATGGCTTACAGGTGCATCGGGTTCAATGGCTTTCAATCCAGCGAGGGTATAATTAAACCATTTTCCTTCTATCTTGTGCCAGTACATTGGCGAAGAAACCTGCTGTTGGCAAACCCAGTCCCAGCCTTCTGCATGCCAGAAACTGAAATCCTTATATCCACCTGCTTCAATGAATTGCATAAATTCAGCATTGGAAACCAGAGATGTGCAAAGGGAGAAACCCTGTAAATAAACCTTGTGCCCGCCTAATTCATTATCAAAACAGAAATCAGTGCCCTGATGGCCAACTTCATAAGTCCCTTCCGGAATCCCGATAAAATCGCCTTCATTATTTGTGGTAATTGTTTCTGTTTTGTCTTCGCTATATACCGGAAAAAGCGGGTTATGACCCAATATATATTTGATATCTGTTAGCAGCAATTCCTGATGCTGCTGTTCATGATTAAAACCCAGGTTCAATAACTCTTTCAGTTCAGCATTGATTTCTCCATCGAGTAATTTTAACATCGCCTTATCCACATAGGCACGGTAACGGTAAATTTCAGATACACCCGGGCGGCTCAGATTGCCACGATCGGTACGGATTACCCGCTTGCCTATACTCTCGTAATAGCTGTTGAAAACATAATTATAATCTTCATCAAAAGGCTTATAGAGGTTATCGAAAGGTTGTAGAATAAATGTTTCGAAAAACCAGGTGCTGTGTCCCAGGTGCCATTTTGGAGGGCTAACTTCCGCAACAGGCTGAACGACGTAATCCTCAGTCTGTAAAGGTGCGCAAAGTGACTCCGAATGCGCACGTATACGCAGGTATTGTTCGGCGAAGTTCATTAATTTTTATCAAGATGGTTCTTAAGTTCTGTTATGGTATTAACATTAAGTTCCGCAGATTGTTTTCCCCGCATCATTAAAGCATAGGCATTATTAAAACCTATAGGTTTTAACCATTTGATTTGGTATTTTCTCAGGAATTCATCTTTAACGTAAGCGTAAGTTTTATCCTTATCATGAGAAATTGCTGATACCTGATCTTTTCCAGGTTTCAAAATGGCCAGTAGTCCCGTTCCCGTGTATTCAGGATAGAGGTCAATCTGGTTATTCATCAGTGCATCAAAACAAATCTTGGTGCCGCCTAATCCTGTTTTAGTTTCTACCCTGTAATTGGTATAGCCCTGAATAAGCATGCTGTACATTTCTGCCAAAATGTATTGCTCCCCAAAAATCTTTGAACCAATGCGCACAATGCCCGCCTGACCATTTTTTGACGGTTGATATAAGCCAGCCTTTTGCAAGAATTCTTTAGCTACCTGCCCGGGCTGTTGATGCAGGTAATCGGTACGGTAATTCAAATCTGTCATCAGTGAATCGCTTATCTTTCCAGCCAGCAAATTTAGTACGCCCTCCAGTTCCGGAAATTTTTTTAGCGATGTGTTCAATACAATTGGCGCTGCATAATAGGGAGGAAATATTCCCTTGTCATCTTTTAGGATTTTAAGCCCGAAAGCCTTTAACCGCCCGTCAGTTGAATAGCCACTGATGACATCAATTTCTTTTTCATAAGCCGCTTTGTACATCACCGCATCACTAATCACCACCGTAGGGATTTTTAGCTTGTATGCTGTTTTTAGTCCCAGGTCTCCATCTTGTCTCCCCATGAATTCTGGTGTAAAGCCTGCCTTTAATCCCTTATCACTTTTGCCGGCCAGCAGATATACTAAGCCTGAAATGAGCACAACTATTGGAATTATAAAAAATACCCGTTTAAGTTTTTTCAGATCCATGTGCTGGATGAGTGCAAGCAAGGCATCTAAGAGTATGGCAAGCAGCGCTGCGGGGATAGCTCCCGCGAGGATCATATTGGTATTGTTCAGGGAAATCCCTCCAAAAATAAACTCGCCAAGACCTCCTGCGGCAATGAAAGAGGCAAGTGTCGCTACGCCTACATTGATCACGGTGGCCGTTCTTATCCCTGCTAAAATGACTGGCATTGCCAGCGGAAGTTCTACTTTAAAGAGAATCTGGCCCTGACGCATGCCTAAAGCTTTTGCAGCCTCGGTAATGTGGTTGTCAATACCTACTATGCCCGTATAGGTATTGCGGATAATTGGCAAAAGAGCATAAATCATCAGGGCTACAATTGCGGGTTTTGCTCCAATACCCAGTAGCGGAATCATAAAGCCCAGCAATGCAATACTTGGTACTGTTTGCAATATACCTGCAATCCCTAAAACCAGTCCCGAAAGTTTGCGCCTTCTGGAAATCAGTATACCCAGTGGCAGACCAAGCACAATGGCAAAAAGCAATGAGATAAAAGTCAGGCCAATATGTGCCAGACTTTGTTGAAGCAGTTTGTCCGATTCCATCGTCATGAACTGCCATAAACTTTGCTGCTCATTCATTGCTTATATGTTTTTTGTAATTATAGAAAGCAGTCATCAGATTTTTAAAATCTGATGTATTTTCTTCAGATATGTCTCTACCTACATCACCATTACCAATTGAGGTTGCTTGCAGTTTTTCCATTGCTGCCCAGATACTCATATTGGCGGATAAACCCGGAAGATGTAATTCTTCTTGCTTTGCTGAGTGCTCCATTATGTTGCTGATTTTTATAGCCTTCAATTCAAGTGCGAGCCGCTGGTCATCAAAAAACTTTCTGGTAAACTCATTTTCCGGCTTGAAGAGTAAATCTTCCGGTTTTCCAATCTGCATAACTTTTCCTTTATCCATCAGGCATATCCGGTCTGCGAGTTCAAAAGCTTCCTGTACATCATGGGTGACCATTACCACCGTTTTTTGCTTCAGGCTTTCCAAGGCTTTGAATTCCAGTTGGATACCTGCCCTGGTAACATTATCCAGGGCACCGAAAGGTTCATCCATCAACAGGATTTTCGGGTCAGCCGCCAGCGCCCTTGCCAGGCCAACCCTTTGTTGCTGACCGCCACTCAAAGCAGCTGGATATAGTTTCAGATAAGATACTGGCAGGTGGAGCGTATCCATCAGTTCTTTGATTCTGGAATCGATCTTGCTTTTTTTCCAGCCTAGCAAGCCAGGAACCACCGCAATATTTTCTGCGACCGTATAATGCGGAAAAAGCCCGATATGCTGCATCACATAACCAATGCCCCTGCGCAGTGTAACAGTATCTTCATTTTTGATATCCCTGCCTTGTATGCTCACTTTACCTTCATCCGGTGATAGCAGGCGGTTAATCATTTTAAGCGTGGTGGTTTTGCCACAACCCGAAGTACCCAGCAAAATCAAGGTTTCCCCTTCATTAACCTCTAATGATACCTCATCCAACGCTTTCTGTGCGCCATAAGATTTAGTTAACGATTCCAGTATAATCATATCAGCTTTCGATTTTCATAAAAAGATTATTAAGGGATTCGGAATAAGTGGGGTGGGCAAATACACAATAACGCAGCTGAGCATAACTGATACCACCTTCCATAGCCATCTGAATAACAGACATTACCTCACCACCTTCAGCAGCCAATATTGCCGCACCGAGGATTTTTCCGGACTTCGGATCAATCACTGCTTTCATCATGCCCCTGGTTTCACCTGTTTCGATACCCCTTGCGACAGCTGACATCGGTAATACTGCAACCCTATAATTCAATTTCTTCGCTTTTGCTTCGGTTTCAGATAAACCTATCCGGCCGAGCTGAGGGTCGGTAAACATGCAATAGGGTACAGGCCTGTCCTTACTGCTAAAATTTGTACCCTCAATCAGGTTACGGTAAACGATGGTATAATCATTATAGGCAATATGGGTAAAAGCCGGGCCTCCTTTTACATCGCCAAGTGCATAAATTCCTTTTACATTGGTTTCCAGTTTATCATTAACCAGCACGTGTCCTTTATCATCTGTCTTGATTCCACAAAGGGCAAGTCCGAGCGATGCGGTTTGTGGTTTTCGGCCCACAGCCAATAAAATATGGCTTGCCTTAAGCTGCCTGGTCTTATTTCCTACTTTGATGTTGATTTTAGTTTTGCTTTTTTCACGACTAAACGAGTTTACTTTAACACTGGTAATGATGTCGATTTTTTCCTCAATCAGGATGTCGCTCATCATGTTAGCTACATCTTCATCCTCTTTGGATAGAATCCGATCAGATTTCTCCAGAATAGTAACCTTGCTACCGAAACGGGAAAACATTTGCCCGAATTCAAGCCCGATATAATTGCCCCCGATGATCACTAAATGCTTTGGTACAGTCTTCAATTCCAGCATAGTGGTAGAAGTCAGGAAATCGATATCAGCTAAACCCTCAATTTCAGGAATGATGGTTTCTGCTCCTGTATTGATAAAAATAAGTTCAGCAGTCAGGCTTTCCTGCTTTCCATCTGGATGAGTCACCAGAATTTGTTTTTTGCCAACAAAAGTTGCCTCACCCATATAAAGATCTAACCCACTGGTGTTAGCGATGCCTTTTTCTGAGGAAGTCCGAAAGCTTTCCACAATTTTATCCTTACGCTGTATGATTTTTTTCAGGTTCACCTTTACTTTGCCAACCGTTACACCTAACGCAGCAGCATTTCTGGCCTGGTAAGCCGTCCTTGCCGAGGCGATCATTGCTTTCGTGGGCGTACAACCGTCATTTATGCAGGTCCCGCCAATCAGTCTTTTTTCTATTAAAGCAGTTTTCTTTCCTGCCTGCGCCAGCTTTTTAGCGAGCGGTACACCCGCTTGTCCTGCACCAATAATAATCGCATCGTATTTTTTCATCTGGGAGGATTTATTATGAATTAATGTAATGGTTTATGCTATAAACTCATATAGCCCGGCAATGTTTAAAATAAAATGAATTCATCACAGAAGCTCAAAACAAAAATAATTTTTATATCAAACTAAATGGTTTGAACCACAAGTTTATATAAGTACTTGCGCAGACAAAACTGATATTTTTATATTTACCTTTGAACAAATGAACAGCATAAAAACAGATCCGCGTAATACCTATGGTGACATTGATATTTATTTATTCGACCAATTATTGAAGGGTACATATTCAAGTTGTCAGTCGGTATTGGATGCGGGTTGTGGGAGCGGACGCAACATTGAATTTTTTCTAAGGACGGGACTTGATGTTTATGGCGTTGATCGTAATGCGGAAGCTATAGAAAAAATTCGAGATCTTGCCTTAAAAATATCAGGAAAGGCAATTAATAATAATTTTATGGTGGGGGAGGTATCTCAGCTTCCTTTCAACGATGAATCATTTGATCTGGTCATCAGCAGTGCGGTGCTTCATTTTGCCACAAATCCTGAACATTTTGATACTATGCTTAGTTCTATGTGGCGGGTACTGCGTCGCGGGGGATATTTTTTCTGCCGTCTCGCTTCAGATATTGGCATAGAAGCTAATGTAAGGTTTATCGGAAACGGAAGGTACATTCTCCCCGACGAATCAGAACGTTTTCTGGTGAATCAGGAAATGTTGCTTCGCCTGACCAGAAACCTTGGCGCTGAGTTACATGAACCCATAAAAACAACTAATGTACAAAACTTACGGGCTATGACTACCTGGTGTATTAGGAAATTATAAACTTTGATGTGAGTCTTAATTTTTTTAAATCTTCAAGGGATAGATCATTTGTCTACATGAAATTATAAACTGAATACAATGGAAAGAACAGAAATCGTTTTAAATGAATACAATCGGGGAGAGGTAGAATTATTTTCTGATGATGAAAAGGCTGGTAAAATGGATATTGCCATTATAGATGGCACTTTAGTCGTTTACCATACTGAAGTGGATGAGAAATTTGGCGGAAAGGGTTTTGCTAAACTATTACTTGAAAAACTGGTTGGTTACGCCCGGGAGCAAGACATTAAAATTTTGCCTTTGTGCCCTTATGTACACGCGGAATTCAATCGCCATCCTGAAAAATACCAGGATATCTGGCAAAAAGATGTTAAATAGCGATGAGGTTTTAGGATGTTAGTTCAGCGAACCTTATTTTTTACCCAGTAATAATTCAAGGTTCTTAATGATTTCTTTCTGGCTTTGGATGGTTTTATCGGATAGACCCAGCATTACCGTTTTTTCCTGAAGCAATGAATTTAGTAAAGCAATCTTTTCAATTGAAGCGTTGCTTTCTCCAGTAGCAGATTTAATTTTTCCGTTAACAGGATGATAATAAGCGAAGAAATCGTGGTTTAAGATCTTACTTATATCATATAGCTGGTCGGTTCTTAAATCGGTTGAATTAATGATATTACTCATTTTTCCCTTTTTAATACCTAGTTTTTCCGCCAGTTCGGTTTGGCTAATACCCTGCCTTTTCATCTCTTTCCATATTAAAAGGCCAATATTTACGCCCGAAGTACCTTCAGTCTTACCAATATGCTTTGGTTTAATTGTGCTTTTCTCTGGTTTAGATTCATTTACTAACATAGCAGGCTAAAATAAGCGTCAATTCTAAAGGAAATCTGAAGTTGGATTTCTACCTCCAGATTTTCTCCAGAATTGAAACTTAACATTGTGGAAAATTTAGGGATCATGGATGAGAAGCAGTTCATTTTAAATCAAACAGCGCATTTTATCAAGGATATTTATACCAATCAGCTACCTGAAGGTATGTACTTCCATAATTATGCGCATACCCAATTGGTTGTAGAAGCTGTCAGGCTAATTTCCGAAAACGAAAATTGTTCAACTGATGAAAAGTTTTCCCTCCATCTGTCAGCTATGCTTCATGATATCGGCTATACTGAAAAATATATCGGTCATGAAGAATTGGGCGCAAAAATGGCTGCTGATTTTCTTATCAAGCTTAAAATTGATGAAGGAGTTATTGCAGAAATTCAGCGCTGTATCATGGCAACAACTTATCCACAAGATCCTAAATCAGCAATTGAACGGATCATCTGTGATGCAGATTTTTATCATTTTTCGCTCAAAGAATACCTAAACTATGCCAGCCTGTTAAAAAAGGAGTGGGAGCAAAAGTTGAATATGTTTTTTTCAAACCAGGAATGGGATTCGTTAAACCTGAAACTGCTTTTGGAGCATGAATATTTTACCGAATATGGGAAAACCATACTTCAAAAAAGAAAAATGATTAACATAGAAAAGTTAATGTTAAGGCTAGGACAGGAATTTCTTGGTTTAGGCTAAATCAAAATCAGATTTGGCTAAATAAGCAGGTTTTAAATCGATCATCTTTGCATTGTTGATGTTTAAAACATCACAATTATCAATAAATATTGTTAAACGTTTATTAAAAGATGATATGAAAGTTTTTGTAACAGGTGCCACAGGTTTTGTAGGTGCCGCCGTTGTTAGCGAATTAATTAATGCAGGCCATCAGGTATTAGGTTTGGCACGCAATGAAAAAGCAGTGAAAGCTCTAAATGACGCAGGAGCCGAAGTGCATCATGGTGATTTGGAGAATCTCGAAAGCCTTGTTTCAGGGGCAAATGCTGCCGATGCCGTTATTCATTTAGGTTTTATTCATGATTTTACCCGTTTTGCCGAAGTTTGCGAAATAGACCGAAGGGCAATTGAAGCCATAGGGAATGAACTTATTGGTACAGCAAAACCTTTTCTGGTAACATCTGGTACTTTAGTAGCTGGGCCAGGGAAACCGGCAACAGAAGAAACGATTCCTGATTACGCTAATGCACGCAATCCAAGGGTAGCTTCGGAGCAGGCTGTTGATGGATTAGCTCTTAAAGGCGTAAAAGTTTCAGTGGTTCGCCTGTCGCCATCGGTGCATGGCGAAGGTGATCTGCACGGTTTTGTGCCCATGCTAATTGATGTTGCCCGTAAAAAAGGTGAATCAGCCTATATTGGTGAAGGACAAAATCGCTGGACAGGCGTACACCGCAAAGATGCGGCAGTACTTTACCGCCTGGCTTTGGCAAAAGCGCAACCCGGATTACGTTTCCATGCAGTTGCAGAGGAATCGGTTACCCTAAAATCTATTGCCGAAGCCATTGGTTCTAACCTTAATTTGCCTGTAACATCTAAAACCAGGAACGAAGCGCCGGAACATTTTGGGTTTTTCGAACATTTTGCTTCAATAGATGGACCTGCAACTGCTAATTTAACAAAGGAGATGCTAAACTGGAATCCATCTCAACCTTCATTACTTGAAGATTTGCAATCTGGCATTTATTTTTAATACCTTAACAGGATGGAGAAACTTAAATATAGGTTTAAAACAATTTCAGAATATTATAAACTGGCGGGGCTGGGGAAACCAGCCCATCCGCTGGTAAGTTTGGTGAATATGGAGGAAGTAAAAATCCCATTAGAAAATGGTTCGGCGAGTATGATTTTTGATTTTTACTCCATTGCGCTGAAAAGGGTTCCAGATGCGAAAATTAAATATGGACAGCAGACCAGCGATTTTGAAGATGGTGTGTTGTTTTTTATGGCTCCAGGACAAGTATTTACTGTAGAAGTGTATAAAGACCGTATTCATCGCCCGACAGGATGGATGCTTTTGTTTCATCAGGATTTACTTTGGGGAACCCATCTTGCCAAAACCATTAAACAATACGATTTTTTTGATTATTCACTTTACGAAGCACTTCATGTATCAGAAAATGAAGAATTTACCTTGAATTCAATCTCTCAACAGATAAATCAGGAAGTGCATGCAAATATCGATCGTTTTACGCAGCAGGTGATTATATCTCAACTTGAACTATTATTAAGCTATTCGGAGCGTTTTTACCAGCGCCAGTTTATTACACGGAAAGCGAATAACCACGAAATACTTGATCGCCTGGAACAACTTGTAAGCGACTATTTTTCGAGTGGTCATTTAATTACCAGCGGCCTGCCAACGGTAGCACAAATAGCTTTCGACCTGAATATTTCATCTGGTTATTTAACAGGATTGCTTAAATCTTTAATCGGGCGGAACACCCAGCAATATTTACATGATAAATTAATTGAGCTGGCTAAAGAAAAGCTATCCACTACAAATCTTTCGGTAAGTGAAATCGCTTACCAGCTCGGCTTTGAACATTTACAATCGTTCAGTAAGCTTTTTAAAACCAAAACTAAACTCTCGCCATTGGCTTTCAGGCAATCTTTTAATTAGAATACAATAACCTGATCAATTATAATAGAATACTATTTACTTCGGTAATAAACCTTTCGACTTTGCGGGTGCTAAAGAAATTACTTAACAACAATACCTGTTCGCTTTTTGCACCAGGTTTTAAAAAGTAAGCCTGAACATCTGTACCAGAATAAATGAAATTTGTTGATTTCCTAACAGTTTGAATGCCATTAAATTCATCAAAATAATAGGTTTTATTTCCTAAGCCAATCGGGCTTTTCCTGCTCACCATGCGGGCACTCTTATCAAAAACAGTATCTGTAAAACCGCCCAGTATTAAAGCTGCCCCGCCAATTATGGTGAAAAGTAAAAAACAAACCCGGCCAACATTTATGTCATGACCTAACCAGGCAGCAGGTGTAAGCTCATGTATTCCTATTGCCAGCAAAATTAAGCCAAATATGATACTACCGGCCTTATTTTTCTTTAAGGTATATATATTCCCTTCAACTTTGAAAAATGTATAAGCATCGATATAGGCGGGACTAAAATCGCCGGGCGCATCATAATGCTGTAATGATTCGTGGATCGGTGTAATAACTTCATTGGCAAAGGCAACTGCATTCGGGTCGTCATTTTTAGTATAGTTGCAAGAAACTAGAATCCCTTTTCCATAGCGGTTAGTTTTTTTAAATACCTTGTACTTGTAAGATCCCATCATATTGGATACCGGATTGATTCCATAAATGGCGGAAAAGGGGATAGTGCCGATATTAATAAAACCGAAAAGTCGTCTGCGCATAATTCCCCGGCTAAGATCGAATTCTATAGCTGTTGCGCCCCAGCTCGCAAAAATGAGTATAATGATTACCATTATTGCAGGAAATAGCATTTCAGAAGATAGATCAGCAGTGAGATAATTAGCATAGACCAGATAAATACCCAAAAACAAAATGCCTAAAACACCTGCTAAAATATAGGTTAATCCGTAAGGAAATATAGAGATCCGGCCAGCTTCTACTGACCAGCGGGTTTTTACGAGCGATTTTAATGACACGGCGTTAAATTTTTATGTAAACAATATTAACAATTTTTTATTTCCGGATTTCAATTAAGAAATGTAGATGTTACTAATCTTGAGTATGTTCTGTCCAAACCAGTTCCTGAGTTTTAAAGCCCAGTGCAACTGCTTTTTTTAAGTAAGCGGCTTTTACCGGTTCCGGTATGCTGTTTGTTCGTGATAAAATCCAAAGGTAATCCAGATTATTTCCGGCAACTAAAGCATATTTATATTGTTCATCGAGTTCAATTACATTATAACCTGCATAAAAGGGACCAAAAAAGGACACTTTTAGGCGAGCTTCATTGCTATCACCAACAAATTTTGCTTTGCCAATACTTTCTTTCCATTTCTTTTTTACGTAATCAAAACCACGGTTATCTACGCGAATCGAGCCATCACCATTTAAAGAATAGGTTGCAGTTACATTATTCAAATTCTTTTCAAACTTGAAATCCATCCGGGCTATTTCATACCACTTTCCTAAATATTTATCTTTATTGAACGGTTTTATTGCTGTTGCGCCTTCGGGGATGGAAACTTTGCAGCTTACATAGGTTACCACAATCATTCCAAGGGTAGCCAGTAATATTGCATTTCTAAATTTAGTGTTCATTTTATCGCGATTGAAATAAATGAACACACATGATAAAAAAAGGTTTTGGACGATTTTATATTTAACATTATCATAACTTTTAAGGCTGTAACTGTATAATTACTCTGTTTCAAAATACTTGATTACAGCATTTCTAATAATTTAAGAATCAGGCATTTTATTTTAAAAAGTACTTTGAAATACAAAGTTGTTTTGTAGTTTTGTTTAAAATTTTGAACATGACACAGGAACAAAATCTTAAGAAGCAATCCATTCTTACTCTTTTAGTTGGGAAAAGAATGCTTACTGGCGCATTGATAAGCTTATGTATTGTTAGTTTTTTCTTAATCGTTGCCGGTAAAGGAAACCCGGGGTGGGGGAGTTACTGGCAGATAAAGCCGCTTTTACTTTCGCCATTTCTTGGTTCTATAACTGGTTTTTGTTACGATATTACCGCTCGTTTACGAAAAATTAATGGTTGGACAGGAAAGCTGTTAATAGTTTTAAGCTTAATTGGTTATTTTGTAGGTATATGGATGAGTTTGGTATTGGGGCTTGCAGGTACATTGTGGAATTAGTTTGGCAGATGAAGTAAGAATTGAAATAGATGATAATTCTGGCTTTTAATCAATTGGTAATTTGATCAGAAACAATGCACCTTTTCCGGGGGTACTCTCGATACTGATTTCTCCACCGTGCCTCGATATGATTTCACGGCAAAGGTACAAACCGATACCAAAGCCAGATATAGAACCCATGTTGTTGTTTTTTACCCTGTAGTAGCGTTCAAATATCTGCGATTGATCTGCTTTATCGATTCCCATTCCTTCATCCTTAACTGAAATGGTTAGCTGGTGATTGCCTTTTTTTTCAAATCCAACCGTTATGTTTGTGCCCATTGGTGCGTATTTTACAGCATTGCCTACCAGGTTTTGTATCACTTGAGCAATTTTTTCACGGTCGGCCTTTATTTTTACCGGTGCTCCGTATTTAAACTCCAACCGATGTGTATGAACTGTTGATTGCAATTCATCTTCCAGTTCGGTAAATAAATCAACCATTTCAAATTCAAGCAGGTCAATTGCCATTTTACCGGAATCAAGGCGGGAAACGTTTAAAAAGCCGTTAATCATCGAGCCCATATTACGTACCTGCTTGAGCGTTTTTTCCAGGGTGTCCTGCAGTAGTTTGTCTCCTGATTGAATTGCCTTTCGCTGTAGTACCTGGATGTAGGCATTGATGGAAGTTAAAGGTGTTTTAAGTTCGTGGCTTACCATGCTGATGAAGTCGTCTTTACGCTGTTCATCTTTTTTCTGCTCAGTAACATCTCTTAGCGTTCCATTAAGGCTTATTGCCAAACCATTTTCGTAAATTACTTTTCCTAAAGCCTGAACGGTTCGTAAAGGTTCTCCGGGGCCGGCACAAATCTGATATTCTATAGCGTAGTTCCCACCAGATTCTGGTGCAAGCGCCTCGAGAATGGCGTTACCTACACGCTTACGGTCGCTTTCCACCACAGCATCAATTGCCTTAGATAAATCCATGTGTTCATGGGCAGGCAAGCCAAACCAGCTTTTAAGTAAATTATTACCTGAAAAAAGGTTGTTTGAGGGTTCGTAATAAAAAGTACCTAGTTCTCCGGCTTCAATGGCTACGCCAAGCATATGCTGATCACGTTCATGAGCTTGTCTGCTTAATACCTGACTGGTAATATCTTCGAGTATAACAAGTACACCTGTAATCTCACCACGTGAAGAGCTAATTGGCTGGTAAATTGAATTTACAATAGCTTTTCTTAAACTGCCCTTATTGTATAAATTAACCTGAAACTCATGATTAACTTTTGGAATACCTGTTTCGAATACTGTTTTTAACCAATCATTTACCGGCTGTCCTTTTAATTCAGGGCGGGCAGTGAGGTGTGATTTGCCAATTACTTCTGCAGGAGTCCGTCCCCAGATTTTAAGAATGGCAGGATTTGCGATTTCAATAATGTGTTCAGGACCTTCAAGCATACAAATACCAACAGGTGCCTGGTTTATAATGGTTCGGATATGCTCCCGGCTATCGGCAAGCAAGCCCATTGAACGGTTTAGTTCTTCGTTGGTAGAAAGCAGTTCTTCAACTGTTGCTGCCATTTCTTCATTCAGGGTTTGCTCAGCTTCATCCCTGGCTTCTAAACGTAACAATTGTTCTCTACGTTGTGTAACATCTTTTGTTGAATGAATGATGCACCAGGTTTGTTTGTTTTCATCCTGTAGCGCACGGTATTCGAAATCAAAAAAAGCTGTTTTTAATTCTCCGTTGATTTCCAGTGTGGCAGGCGTATCAAATACAGAGTAAGTAATGCCGGTACGCCACACCCTTTGTAAAATTTCTATAAACGGCTGTCCATCCAACTCAGGTAAAGCTTCGGCAAGTGTTTTTCCGATAATACCGGAATCCTTGCCCCAGATTTTCAGCATCGCATCATTGGCAAAACGAATCTGAATATCTTCGTTAATGTATATTGCTGTTGCGTCTGTTGCAGTTTGCAGCGCCTTTAAAAGCAGACTATCATCAAAAAAATTAAATGTTACACTTTGTTCGGGACTCATGATGTGCCAAAGTTAAAAAATGCTACTTAAAACCCGCTTTAGATTTATAATAATTACGTAACTGAAAGAAATTACGTATTTATCACTTTGTTTGACAGGATATGTATGGCTATTTTTGAGTAGATGAAGTCTTTAGAGGTTAAAGGCTTCGTAATGAAAACGAGAAGGTTGAGCCTTTGCCCGGCTCGCTTTGGATTTTAATAACCGCATTATGTAATGAAATAATGGAAGCAGAAAGATAAAGTCCGATACCAAAACCACCTATTGACTTAGTCTCTACCGTTCTGATACGGTTGAATTTTGTAAATAAGCCCTGCTGATTTTCCAAGGAAATGCCGATGCCGAAATCCTGCACAGCAACAATAAAGTTATTCTCTGAAAGATTGCACGAAACAATAATTTTATCAGTTCCGGGCGAATATTTTATCGCATTGTTTATGAGGTTGGTTAACACCATTCCTATTTTTTCAGCATCAGCATAAACGCTTGCCTGTTCTACACCTTCATATATAATCTCTTGTTTTGCGCTCAATGCTGCATCTGTAACATTTTCTTTTATGAGTGTTACAAGGTCGAATTGGGTTTTTTCAAGAATCATTTTGCCTTCTTTGAGCCGGGAGACATTCAAGAAATCTGAAAGGATATTTTCCATCTTCCTGGTTTGTTTTTCAGCTCTTGAAAGTGCATTTACAACAAAATCGAGCCCTGCTTCACGGGTTTTTAAAAGTGCTATCTGAACATAAGAGCGCAAGGAAGTTAGTGGTGTTTTCAGCTCATGACTGATAAAGCTGATGAATTCATCCTTCTTGTTTTCTAAAACCTTTTTATCGGTAATATCACGGGCAATTTTCGACAAGCCAACAATTTCGCCTGCTTTATTTCTTATGGGAGAAATGGAAAGCGACACATGAATCAGTTCGCCACTTTTATGCAGGCGTATGGTTTCAAAATGATCAACCCTCGACCCTGCTCTTAATTTCGCCAAAATTTCAGGTTCTTCCTGCAGTCTGTCCTCGGGGATTAACCTTAAGATGGAAAAACCAATCATTTCCAGGGCGGTGTAACCAAAAATTCGTTCGGCACCTTTGTTCCAGCTGGTAATAATGCTATCGAAGTTTTTACTGATGATGGCATCGTCTGATGATTCGACGATGGCACTTAGCCAGCCACTATTTCTTTCATATAAATTCTGAATTGTAATATCCCGGGCAATTTTCGAGACCCCCACAACTTCACCATAGCTATTTTTAACCGGAGAAATGGTGAGTAAAACATCAATAATAGTTCCGTTTTTGTGTAGTCGCTTCGTTTCGAAATGTTCAATTCGTTGCCCTGCCTTAAGTTTCGCCAGAATTTCTTCTTCCTCAGATAGTCTTTCAGGCGGGATGAGCCTGGTTATGGAAGTGCCAATAATTTCATCGGGTGTATAGCCAAAAATTTTACCAGCTGCTGCATTCCAGCTTGTAATGTTTCCGGAGAGGTCTTTGCTGATAATGGCGTCATCAGAGAAATTGATGATCGAATCTAAAATAGCCTGTTTCTCATCTGCAGTTTTAAGTGCTTCCAACAGGGCTGTCTTTTGATCTTCATCTAAAATATGAGGACTATTCCTTTCAGAAAGATGAGCCACAGCCTGCGAAATTTCACTTTTTAAATCCATCGCAAACAATATAAGAATATATAATGGTGATTTCTGCTAAACAGGAAGAAATGCGTTGTTAGTACTTAAAATGCGTACTAATTCATGGTTAAATTGATTTTTTCTAATGTGGCTCTAATTTGCCTGCTTATATCTTAGGTTTACCGGTTTAAGTAAAGTTTTCAAGTTCAATTCAGAAATGCCCATCCCAATGAAAATAAACAATCCACCTACAAGTAAACGCCAGCTTAATTCTTCACCGATTAGCGAAGCTGCGGCAAGTGCACCGAAAACGGGTTCGAGCAGATAAATTACAGCAATCCTTTCCGCACTGATGTATTTCTGTGCAATATTAGATATGGAATACATGTATGCAGTTGAAAAGAATGAACAGAAAACAACGCCAATCCAGAAGGTGTTATCAAGGGGAAGCATTGTTGCAGGTGCTTTAACACAAACAATTACAAAAGTAAATAAGGCACAGGTGGCAAACATTGGTACTATGGTGGCAATGATGTCGGTTTTTGCCGATTGTTGCTCAACCTTAATCAGGTAATAGGCAAAACCAAATGCACCTGCAATGGTTAGGAAATCTCCGGCATTTATCGAAAAATCGTTTTTTACTGAGATGATAAACAAACCGATTAAAGATAATATTGCGGCAATCCATATTTTCATTTGTGGAAGCTTTCTGAAAAAGACCATTTTTAAAACCGGAACAATTACCACAGTAGTTCCGGCTAAAAAAGCTGATTGTGATGCCGATGTTAGTTTTATGCCTTGTGTTTGTAAACCTATGCTAATCATTAACGGGATGGCCAGTATTGCACCACTTACCGCATTTTTCCAATTCAGGCTTTTTAATTTTTTAAAGAATACTATGGATAATATAAGGGTTGCTCCAAGAAACCGGTAAAACAAAAACAGTGAAGCTTCGTGGTTGCTGATTGATAATTTGGTAACAGAGAATGAAATGCCCCAAAAGGCCGTGCCGACAATTAGAAGTATCAGGAAAATATTTTTTCTACTCATGATAACTGTTTTTTCATCATTAAATCGGTTTGTTTATCTGCTCCAAGGTGGAAAACATGCGAATCGAATACTTCGAAACCATTTTTTGCGTAAAATTTTATGGCCCTGTGGTTATTTTCCCATACACCCAGCCAAACTACTTTGTAATTTTTTTCCTTTGCAAATTCAAGGGCTTTATTAAAAAGCGATTGCCCTACGCTTTTACCGTGGAAACCTGCCAAAACATAAATACGTTCAATTTCCAAAGCATCAGGCATGTTTTTTTCTGTTTGTGCTGAACCGGTATTTAATTTCAAATAACCTACCACCTTTCCGGCTAAAATGGCAAAGTAAAATGATGATTCAGCGTTATTCAATTCCCTCAAAAGATTATCATCCGAAAAACTTTTATCCAGGTAATCCTTCATGTTCTCAGCAGAATTTGTAGTTGAAAAGGTCTCGAGGAAAGTTTCACGACCAATTTTTTGCAATTCAGCAATATCTGCATGCTTAACCGGGGTTATTATTAAACTATCATCTTGTACTTTGATCATAACATCAAAAATAGGTGATAGATTAATTCAATAAAATGCTATTATGTCATTAACTAATGCTTAAATTGCAATAATGGATCTTCAACAAATTAAATATTTTCTTGCCCTGGCGGATGAGCTTCATTTCTGGAAAACATCGGCAAAAATGAATATTACGCAATCAGCACTGAGCCGCCAGATACAATCGCTTGAAAATGAACTGGGTGTAACACTTTTTTTTAGGAATAAACGAAATGTAAAACTTACGCCAGCCGGAAAATTCTTAAAAGAGAAGTGGGATAATGAACTTAATGAGATTACGCATATTCATAAATTTGCCCGGCAAATTCATTTGGGAGAATACGGAACAATCCGGATTGCTCATCCTGATTCTATTTCAGGCTCGCTTGTACCACAGATTACATCAAGAATAAGTGAAGAGTTTCCTAAGCTACAGATAGAACTGGTACAGGTAATGTATGAAAACCAGCAGGATTTTTTGAGTAATTATAAACTTGACCTGGTAATTACCCGCGATACTAACCATGATGAAGGAATTAGTGCAAGAAAGATTTATACTGATCACCTGGCTCTTGTAGTTGCTGCAGATCATCCGATTAAAAGTGTGGAGGATTTGACGAGTGAAGCGCTTGCCAAAGAAAGGTTTATTTTACCCGTTAAAGATGAAGGAAGTAGTTACAATCAAATTATCAGGAATATGTTTAAATCGCTTAAAGTGGTGCCAAACGTTTACCTGCATTCAGAATTTGGATCAACCATTATTGCATTGGTAAGGAAAAATCAAGGGATTGCCATTCTGCCCGATTCTTATATCTTTCATGATATTCCTGGAGTTAGGTACATTAGTTTGCCCTATCCAACAGATCTTTATTTAAACTGGAGAAGCAATGATCAAAATCCGATTATCGCTAATATTATCAACCTGTTGCTTAAAATATAACTTGTTATTCATATTTGCTTAAATAAGTTAAGCACAGTTATGTATAGCTTTAAAACAAATATAGCCCTTATCAATCCTGATAAGGGCTATATTTTATAAGCCTTTGTTCATATAATATGAAATATGAAAGGCGCAAATTATTTAAAATTTTGTATAATACCAAATACAAAATGAATATTTTTTGGTTAATGTATTTTCTGTAAAACTAATCTTAAGCAGTCTTTAAGAAAATCCATATTTAAGGGGAATCAGTTTGATAATGAATTTATGATTCCTGTCTTGATTGAACGTACTCTTTTGGCGACATGCCGAACTGTTTGGAAAAAGTACGGCCAAAATGTTTATGCGAGCTGAAACCAACCATTTCAGATATTTCATATATTTTTAATATGCCTTCATTGAGCAGTTCTGCGGCTTTTTTTAACCTGGTAATATTGATAAGCTCGTTACTGCTCAGGTTTGAAATCGATTTGATTTTACGATATAGCGTGGGCCGGCTCATATTCATACGGTCGGCAAGGTATTCTACGCCAAGTTCAGGATCATCCAGCCGTTCATTAATCAGGTTCTGGAGTTTTTCAAGAAATAGTTCATCGCCTTTGGTATGAGCCATGCTTTTAATGTGAATGAGTGGAGAACTGGCAAAATAGGCTTTTATTTTATCCCTGTTTTTAAGTAATGATGCCACTTGTACCAATAAAAAATCGGTGTGAAAAGGCTTCTCTACATAGGCATCAGCACCCATTTCCAGGCCTTCGATGGTAGCTTGAAGCCCGGTTTTTGCAGTAAGTAATATCACCGGAATATGGCTGTATTCAAGGTTCGATTTAATTTTATCGCAAAGCTGATAACCGTCCATTTCTGGCATCATCACATCACTAATCACGAGTTGAATAATTTCTTCGTTTAACCTTTCTAATGCCTCCAGACCATTACTTGCCGTTATTACCCTGTATTTTTCACTTAAAACATCAGAAACATATTCAAGGATGTCTTCCTCATCATCCACCAGCAACACCACGAACTTATCAGGCTGTGCTTCATTAGTACTTAAATCGGTTATACTCTTTTTTTCCATTTTCCCTTCAAATTAAACTCGATTAACTGATGCACTGGCAATTCGAGTACAAACAGGTTATGGCCTTCTTCGTTATTAATTACAACAATACTGCCTCCGTGTAGTTCTGCCAATGATTTTGATAAAGACAATCCGATTCCTGTTCCCTGTTTCATTTGCGTTTGGGTAGCCCTGAAGAAAGGTTCGAATATTTTATGGTGCAACTCTGACGGAATGGTTTTTCCATCGTTAATTACCGTAATCTGAAACACCGATGATGAATCTTTCGGCATCTCTAAATTAACCGTTATCAGCGTATCGCTATATTTGATAGCGTTATCAATTAAATTGCTTAATATTTTATAAAAGGCCTCTGTATCGATATAAGCTTCAATCTTTTTTTCAGGAAGATTTAATTTGTAGTCCAGTTTTTTTTGTTCGGCAACTGGTTGAAAGATGGTGAAAATTTCGCTGAGGATTTCGGAAATGCCTGCTTTAACGAAATTAAGCGAAAAGCCGTTTACTTCAGTTTTACGGAAATCCAATAGCTGATTGGTCAACTTAAAGAGCCGGTCGGTATTCCGCTCCATAATTTTAAGTTTCTTTTCCATATAAGGCACATCTGATGCCTGTTTGATTAAATCGCCCATAGGCCCTTTTATTAAAGTAAGCGGTGTGCGTATTTCGTGGGCAATATTGGTGAAAAACTCAATTTTAGCCTGATAAATCTCTTTTTCTTTTTTGTTTTCGAAACGCTCCATCCGTTGCCTGTTCCGGTTTTCCATGCGCTTATGGTAGTTTCTGAAAAGGTATATGGCAACGAGCGAAAGCAAAAGTATATAAACTGCATAGGCGAGCCTACTTTTATAAAACGGTGGAAGTATAGTGATGGCTAAATGCGGATTGTTTTTTGTCCAGGTGGTATTGCCATTACCAAGGGCTTTTACCTCGAATACATAATCGCCTGCCGAGAGTTTGGTGAAGTAAACTTTCCGGTTTGTTTTCAGGTAGTTCCAATCATCACTGATGCCTTTCATACGGTAGGCGTATTGCGTCATTTCCGGTGAAAGAAAACTCACTGCTGCAAAATCAAGACTGAAAGAGGATTGCGCATCATTTAATACAATCTTTGTTGTATTTAATATTGATTCGGATAATACAGATTTGTTTTGTACATCAATTTCCTCATTATTTATCTGGAATCCCGTTATTTTTACGGGTGGCTGGATGCTTATATTTTTAAAGTCTTTTGGGTTAAAACTGATCATTCCACTTACACTTCCAAAGAAAATTCTCCCATCGTTATCTTTAAAACCCGAACTATAGTTAAACTGATCAGAAAGCAAACCATTTGAACTGGAATAAACCTTTACCGCTTTTGTCTCCGGATCAAACTTTACAAGGCCACGGCTACTGGGTATCCAGAGCTTTTTGTCGCTATCTTCAATAATTTTAAAAAGAAAATTACTGGGCAAACCGTCTTTTACCGTAATGCTTTCGAAGTTATCATCTTTTGGATTGAATTTATCTAAACCACCACCATCTGTTGTAACCCAAATGTTTTTGCTGCTATCTTCGAAGACACCGTTAACGGTATTATGAGCCAGGCTTTTCGGGCTTTTCTGGTTATGCTCGTAATGAACAAATCCTTTTTTATCAAGCCTGAATTTAATAATGCCATGATTAAACGAACCAGCCCAGATATTACCTTTACTGTCTTCTGTTATTGTGGTATAGAAGATCAGGGGGAGGCCTTCAATTAAGTCGAAATCATCTTTTTGTTTATTGTATTTATAAAGGCCAACAATGGTTGCGAGAAGGATATCGCCACTTTTGGTTTTACAAAAAGTTAGGATGAACCCGCTTAACAGGGAATTCCCTTTTCCGGGCGTATAATGTTTAATTACTTTTTTTGTTTTGATATCCATGATATCAAGGCCGTGTTCGAAAGTGCCAATCCATAGCCGGTTTCCATCTACAAGCAAACCATGAATATTTGAATAGGAGATACTGGAAGGCTTTCCATCCGGAGAAAAATTGGTAAATAAACCGGTTTTTGCATCCAGCATATTCAATCCGGCATCTTCGGTACCTACCCAAAGATTTCCATTGCCATCTTTACAGATCTCCCTTACATCACTTCCGCTTATTGCATTAACACCTTTTTGGGGAAAATATTTGGTGAAAACCGAATACTGGCTCGAACAGTAATTCAATCCCCCAAAGTATGTTCCCGCCCAAATGCCGTTCTCGCGATCTTTAAAAAGAGTATAAACAGCATTGTCAGAAAGTGCATACATATTTCCGTACTGTTTATTTAGCTGGATTATTTTTTTTCCATTATAAATGTAAATTCCCGATTCTGTGGCGATCCAGCATTCATTATCCGAAGCTTTTATCATATCGCGTACATAGATGGAAGTTTTGTTACTGTTGAAAGTTATAACCGGTGTTGTTAACCCTGTCTTGCGATCAAAAGTTTTAATCCCCTGGTTTGCAGTTCCAATGAGGATTTTGCCATGACCGATATCGAGCATTTTTGTGGCCCAGCTATTTTCCTTTGGGTTGGACTTATCCATCACATTGTACGACCTGAATTGCTTTAGCTTAGCATCATAATGCTGAATAGTACCTTGTAAAGTGGTTATCCAGATACTGCCATCGTTCATTTTTGTTACAGAAGTTGCATCAAAAGGCGCCTTTTTCTCAAAAGCAAAAAGTTTCTTAGTGGCAATGTTGTAGATAAAGGTTTTCCTGATGGAAATAATCCATAGGTTTCCATTATTGTCTGATGTTAGGTCGTTTATCCTTAAATGCTCGGTTCCTTTTATAACCTGAAATTTTTCTGTTTGTGGCAGGTATAGGTAAACGCCAAGGTTAGTGCCTACCCATAAATGATTTGCCGCGTCTTTATGTAAGGCGTAAACCAAATCGTTTCCAAGGCTGCCAGGAAGCTGTGTGTCGTGCCGGTAGGTTTTAAACTGATAGCCGTCAAATCTGTTTAAGCCATCTTTAGTGCCAAACCACATAAAGCCATTGTTATCCTGGGCAGCGCAGAAAACTGCGTTATTGGATAAGCCTTTTTCTACCTGGTAATGCCTGAAATAGTAGGGTTGCGCCACACAAATTGTAGCTATAAGGCAAAATACAGAAATCAGGAATAACTTTTTCAAACGGATAAATTCAATATCAAATATATCAATATCACAATGTGATTAACAAGTGCATGGTTACTTCGCTCGCAATGCCAGATTATGAAATAACCGCTACCATGTATTAAAACCTTTATAAGACTACTTTAAAGGCTTTTTAACGTAGCGTTAATCGAAAATAGAACTAAAATGGGGAAATATTGAAATATTATGGGAAAAGGAACTTTATAAAATCAATCATATTTGACTATTGTAATTAGCCACCCTAAAAGCAGGCATTTACGAACTAACCAAATTAGTTAAGGTACACGCATATTTTTTCCCTAAGGCGCTGGATTGTTTCGGCACAAAAAACTGTTTATGAGAAGAATTTTATTAAGCTTTTTCCTTTTGCTTGCAGTAATTACTGTCAGATCGCAAACTTTTACCAACCCTTTATTGCCAGCGGGCGCAGATCCCTACAGCTATTATAAAGATGGCTATTACTACTATACCCATACTACCGGTAACCGGATAGAATTGTGGAAGAGTAAAAACCTGGCCGATTTAAAAGAAGCGCCGCATAAAACCATCTGGAAAGCACCTGAAAAAGGACCTTATTCAAGAGAAATATGGGCCCCTGAAGTGATGTTCTTAAGAGGCAAATGGTATGCCTATTTTGCTGCTGATGATGGTAAAAATGCGAATCATCGGATGTATGTGCTGGAGAATTCTTCGCCCGACCCGATGGAAGGAACCTGGGTTTTTAAAGGGCAAGTTGGCGATGCAACCAATAAATGGGCCATTGATGCCGACATTATTGAAATAAAAAATAAGCTGTACATGGTTTGGTCGGGTTGGGAAGGTGATGTAAACGGCAAGCAGGAAATATTTATTGCCACAATGGAAAATCCGTGGACAATTAACTCGGCCCGGGTTAAAATTTCTACACCAACTTTGCCCTGGGAACGACATGGCGATTTAAAATCAGAAGATAATCCGCCTCATGTTGATGTAAATGAAGGCCCTCAGTTTTTAGTTCATGGCAATAAGATTTTTATTGTTTTTTCTGCCAGTGGCTGCTGGACTGATTATTATGCGCTCGGAATGTTATCAGCAAAAGTTAGTGATGACTTTATGAAACCCTCTACCTGGACTAAACACCCGGAACCGATTTTTCTTAAATCGGAGGAAAACGGCGTTTATGCGCCGGGACATAACTCTTTCTTCAAATCGCCCGATGGTAAGGAAGACTGGATTTTATATCATGCCAATGATAAACCTGGGCAAGGCTGCGGCGGTTTCCGATCACCAAGGGCACAGAAATTTACCTGGAATGCAGATGGTACACCAAATTTTGGTGTGCCTGTTAAAACTGGTATTCCTTTAAACATACCGTCTAATTTAAATTAATCAAGCTAAAACGAAATGAAGATCAAGAATTTTTTACTATCCGGCCTCTTAACGTTAAGTGTTATCAGCAATGTTGCTGCACAGAAAGCTCAAAAAGCACCAGGCCAAATATGGTCGGTACAAAAAGCAAACGAATGGTACAGCAAGCACAAATGGTTAACGGGTGCCAACTACATTCCTGCAAATGCCATCAACCAACTTGAGATGTGGCAGGCAGATACTTTTAGTCCTGATTTAATAGATAAGGAATTAGACTGGGCAGAAAGCATCGGTTTTAATACACTTCGAGTGTTTCTTCACAGCAAAGCATATATACAGGATCCGAAAGGTTTCCTAAATCGTATGGATCAGTTTTTAACCATTGCCGATAAGCACCATATCAGTCCAATGTTTGTTTTCTTTGATGATTGCTGGAATAAAACCGGCGATATCGGAAAACAGCCAGCTCCTAAAACAGGAATTCATAATTCGGGATGGCTACAGGACCCTGGCGATCCTGCTTCCAAAGAAGAAAGCAATTTTCCTGAGCTTGAAATTTATGTAAAAGCAGTGCTTAACCATTTTGCGAATGATAAACGAGTGCTGCTGTGGGATTTGTACAACGAACCTGGCAACAGCGGGAAGCTTGAAACAACCATTCCACTATTAACCAAAACAATTGAATGGGCAAGGGCGGTAAACCCTAGTCAGCCGATTAGTATTGGCTTGTGGAGCTGGGGTTTTGAAAAGCTAAATGCATTGCAAATCGCAAATTCAGATATTATTACCTACCATGATTACGAAGCCCCTGAATGGCATCAACGTGTTATCGATTTATTAAAGGCTAACGGAAGGCCATTAATTTGTACGGAGTACATGGCCCGCAGCCGTAACAGCCGCTTTTCGAACATCCTTCCTTTGCTTAAAAAAGAAAATGTTGGTGCCATTAACTGGGGGTTTGTTGCCGGAAAAACCAATACCAAATATGCCTGGGATACGCCATTGGCCGATGGTAGCGAACCTATAGAATGGTTTCATGAAATATTCAATCCAGACGGAACCCCTTACCGTAAGGATGAAACCGATCTGATAAAAAAACTTAACGGAAAATAATAAAGCGCTCTCAACTTAAAAAACCTAACCAAATTATAAACCTAACCAAACGAACCATGAAACTAGTACCCGTATAATATTCAGATTTAAACTACCGGTAGCAATATGCCGGTAGTATATTTTGCTTTCATTTCCAGCAGATTAGCCAAGGGTTGATTCTAAGCTGCGTAAATGAATTGCTTCAAATAAATAATCTAACCAATAATCTGAATCAAATATTATGAAACTTAAAGTTCTACTCCTCAAATTTATGAGCATTACTTTTTTGCAGTTTGTCATCCCGGCAGGTTTCGTTACAACATGTCTGGCGGATAGTGTAGATGCGCATGAAAGTATTAAACTAAAAAACAGCAACCCAATAGCCGACAAATTTGAATTTGTTGTAACGGGTAAAGTTGTTGATGAGAAAAGTGGTGGCCCGATTCCCGGAGTTACCATAAAGCTGAAAAATACCACGGTTACAGCTATAACCGACGAAAACGGTGCCTACAAAATTACCGTGCCCAATGAACAGGCTATACTTGTCTTTTCATTTGTAGGGTACGATAGTCAGGAAAAAGCTGTTGGCGATTCAAAAATTCTGAATGTATCGCTGAAATCTTCCCAGGCCGACCTCGACGAAGTAATTGTTGTGGGTTATGGTACACAAAAGAAAGCCGATGTAACAGGTTCGGTAGCCAGGGCAAATCTTGATGATTTCAGGACTTCACCAACTACAAATGTTGCCAACCTTTTGCAAGGAACAGTTCCCGGGTTAAATGTTGGACAGGTAAACCGTGCGGGTGCTACACCTTCAATTAACATCAGGGGACAAAGCACTTTAAGCGGAAACCAGAACGTATTAATCATTCTTGATGGTGTGCAGTATGGTGGTTCACTTACATCGATAAACCCAGACGATATTTCTACCATCGACGTACTGAAAGATGCCAGTGCTACAGCTGTTTACGGTGCACAAGCTGCAAACGGTGTAATTCTGATTACGAGCAGAAAAGGTGTTGCCGGGCGAACAAGAATTTCGTTTTCAACACAATATGCCACCCAAAAACCAAATATCGATCTCAAGCCGATGGCCAGAGATGAATACCTCGACCATATCAAATACCTGTACTATGATCAGGCATTTTTAGCACCGGGCTATACGCAACCTAATCCTGCCTTTAATATTGCAACTTATGTAGATGCATCGATGAAAGATTCGCAAGGTAATATTTTACCAAACGATTTCAGCTGGTACGATGAAGCCACACGCACGGGTTCGGTTTTAGATAACCAGTTAAGTGTATCAGGTGGAAGTGATAAGGTTACTTACCTTTTATCGGGAAGTTTAACTAAAAATGCCGGTTTTATTAATAACGACCTTTTTAAAAGAAAAGGAATCAGGGCGAACATCGAAAGTAAAGCTACAAACTGGTTAACCATCGGTTTACAATCGTTTGGAACATTTGTAAATGAAGATGGCGTTGAACCTGCTTTTGGAACCATAAATGCCATGTCGCCCCTCAGTTTGCCATGGGATGCTAATGGAAATTTAAGGATAAATCCATATAACACCAATTTAACCAATCCGCTTCTAAGCTACCAGGCAGATGATTATGACCGTAAGAATTACTTTTTTGCGAACGTTTACGCCAATGTACAGCTACCAATAAAAGGACTTAGCTATAAAGTAAGTTTTGGTAATAACTATCGTGTAGAGCTTAAAAATATTTCGAATCAGTATGATGCCAACCTAACCGGGCAAGCATCGAAAGAAAATACTATATATTACGATTATACTTTTGATAATATCTTAACCTATAACAAAAGTGTAGGGAAGCACAATTTTACTGGTACTTTATTGTATGGTGCAATTGAACGCGAAAACAGCTATACCAGGGCTTATTCAACCGGATTTTCGCGACTAACCCTGGGTTATAACAATCTGCAGCAAGGAACAAACAGATTTGCTGTTTCAAGTGCCTGGAAAGAAGCTTTAAATTACCAGATGTTCCGTTTAAACTATAACTTCGATAGTAAGTATTTATTTACCGGAACAATCAGAAGAGATGGCTTTTCCGGCTTTGCGGAGAACAATAAGTATGGTGTATTCCCATCTGTTTCTGTTGGATGGGATATCTCAAAAGAATCATTCTTTAAAGTTAACTGGATCGATAACTTAAAGCTTAGAGCTGGTTATGGTGTGGCAGGTAATCAAACCACAAGATATTCCTCACTGGCCAATGTTGATGTAAGTGCTGCTTATGTTTTTGGTGATGGCGGTTCAACACAGTTCGGACAACAGGTAAACTCGCTCTCCAATCCTGATTTGAGGTGGGAAAAAACCATTGGTCTTAACCTGGGCTTAGAATTTACACTTTTGAAAAACAGGTTATCGGGCGTGATAGAATATTACGATACCAAAACCACAGATTTACTCTATTCTGTAAATATTCCAGTTATAACCGGTTTCAGTAACATCTTAACCAATATTGGTCAGTTGAATAATAAGGGAATTGAGGTAGCATTGAATTCAAAAAATATCGTTACCAAAGATTTCCAATGGACCTCAACCTTAAACTTCTCAAGGAACAGAAATAAAGTTGTGAAGCTGCTGGGCGATAAAAACGGCGATGGAGTAGAAGATGATCTTCCGCAATCAGGGCTTTTCATTGGCCAAACTACTGGTGTTATTTATGATTATCAAACCAATGGAATATGGCAGATTGGTGAACAGATTCCGGCAGGTTATTCGCCAGGAACATACCGTATCGTTGATCAGAATGGAGATGGTGTAATCAATGCCAGCGACCGTACCATTCTGGGTACAACGAATCCGGGTTACAGATTTAGTTTTTTAAATAACTTCCAGTATAAAAACCTTACCCTTACGGTATTTTTGAATTCAGTTCAGGGAGGCGGCGATGCTTACTTATCAGGAAATACCCCACGTAAAATCAGAGATGACAATGCTGTTCGAGATAGCTACTTAAGCGGTATCGATTTCTGGGCGCCTGATAATCCGAATGGAAAATATCCGAGATCTATTGTGTCCGCTACTTTAAATCCATCATTATACCAGAGCAGAAGCTTTATCAGGTTACAGGATGTGTCACTAACTTATAAGTTTAGTGGCAAATTTATCGAGCGACTTAAACTTCAAAACCTGAATGTATTTGTTAGCGGAAGAAACCTGGCAACATGGACCAAATGGGAAGGTTGGGATCCGGAGACAAATCAAGGCTTAGTTAACGATGGAAGGCCTGTTTTCAGAAGCTATGCTGTTGGACTTAATGTTACATTTTAACTTAAAAGAGATGAAAAAGATTACAATAATAATATGTCTTTTAACCACGATCAGCTTTTCATGTAAAAAGACATTTCTGGATGAAACACCCCTTGATTTCCTAAGTACTTCAAATGCTTATGTTACCTCAAAGGATTTCGATGCTGCGGTAAACAATCTGTATAGTCGCATAAGGCTAGAATTTTATAGCAGCGGAGAGCAAAGACCTTTCGATTATGTTTTCGGTACTGATATCGTTTACGATGGACAGCCTGCAACCACAAGGCATACCAACATGGTAGCGGCATATTCTCCTCTGAGTACTGAAATTCCACTTATTCACTGGACCTCACTGTTTAAAATTGTTGCCGAATCGAATACCATCATCGACAGGATCCCGGCGTCATCTATGAGTGCCGCAGAAAAGACTTTAGTAGAGGCAAGGGCAAGGTTTTTCAGGGGGATGGCTTATCGTACATTAGCCTATCTATATGGCGGTGTTCCTTTAAATACTACGGAAGTAGTATCACCAAAAACCGATTATATCAGGGCAACGAAAGCTGCGGTATTAGCGCAGGTTGTTACTGACCTGAAGTTTGCGGCTGCCAATTTGCCAGCTATAAATGCAGTACAGGATGGTCAGATTAATAATCTTGCAGCAAACCACTTACTTTCTGAAGTTTACCTGGCATTAGGTCAATTTCAAAACGCGGTTGATGCGGCAACTGTAGTCATCAGCAACCCTAATGTTGCGTTAATGCGTACCCGGTTTGGCGTAAAACAATCTGATGCGACCAAAAACGTTTATTGGGATCTTTTTCAGCAAGGAAACCAAAACCGGAAAAATGGTACAAATAAAGAAGGTTTGTGGGTAATTCAATTTGAAACGGATGTTCCTGGCGGAGGTACAGTATCAACAGGTATTGGCGGTTCTTACCAGATGGAAAGACATTTTGCACCTCAGTTTCTTAATTTTAGGTTAGCCGGAAGCAGTATTCAGCCATTTCTTTATCCGATAAGTGATTATACCGGAGGAAGAGGTATTGGCTGGGCAATTTCTACCAAATACTTCTCTGATGTTATCTGGGCGAGTGATTTTAACAATGATATCAGAAATGCACCATTTAATTTTGTCCGCGAGTTTAAGGTTACAAATCCTTCGCACCCGCAATTTGGACAAATGATCTCGACAAGAACACCTCCGGCAGGTATAACAGTACCACGTAGAGATTTTTATGCTTTTCAATCGAAAGTAACTACGCCGGGAGATCATCCGGACGGGATGTTTGAAAATAAGGCAACCTTATTGCTCAAAGCAAGTGCTGGTGCAACTTATGCCGATCAGTACATGTTCAGGCTAGCAGAAACGTATTTGCTAAGGGCCGAGGCCTACCTTGGATTAAACCAGTTAACTAACGCTGCCGCTGATATTAATGCGGTAAGAAGTCGCTCGAACGCGACAGACGTACTTCCTGCAAACGTAAATATCGATTATATCCTTGACGAACGTATGCGTGAATTAGGTTCAGAAGAAAAAAGAAGAATTACGCTGATGCGACTTGGTTTAGTTTACGATAGGGTTAAAAAATGTAATCCTTATTACTCAGACATTTTACCAACCTATAATTTATGGCCTATTCCCGCTTCAGAACTGGAAAGGAATAACGGTGCTAAATTAGAGCAGAACCCAGGCTATTAATTTATTAAATACCTAAGAAAAAAAATAATATCTATTTACCACCTAAGACACCTAAGTTTTTTTACTAAGCAGAACTAAGGTGCCTAAGGTGGTTTTTAAAATAAGAAGTGTTAATTATTTACCACCTAAGACATTAAAGGGATTTTTAAACTAAGTTGAACTAAGTTGCCTAAGGTGGTTACAACCAACTTGCATGTATTTATGAATAAGTTTTTCCATATTTTCATCCTTGCGTTTTTGTTGCCTGTCATCGTTAACGCTCAGGCAGGAAGAAAGCGGCCAAATGTTGTCATTATTATGGCCGACGATCTTGATAGCAGACAACTCAGCTGCTACGGAGGGAAAAACCTGCAAACACAAAATATAGATAAACTTGCAAGCCAGGGGTTACAGTTTAACAATATTTATGCATCTCATGCAACATGTGTTCCTACCCGTGCTTCCTTGTTTACAGGTTTATATCCGGCCAGGCATGGCTCCTTTCAGAATCATAAACCCGTTTACCAAAATGTAAAAAGCATTGGTCATTATTTGGCAGATTTAGGTTATCAAGTTGGTTTAACTGGTAAAGACCACAGTACGAAACCAGTTACTTCTTTCCCTTTTGATATCATTAAAGGCTTTCAGAATAATTGTGTTTCCAGTAATGATGAATATAATCTTGCCGGTGTGTCGGAATATATGACCACAGGGGATAAGCCATTTTGCCTGTTCGTAATGAGTATTAACCCACATATGCCTTGGGATCAAGGCGACCCTAACGAATTCGATGTAAATAAACTCATCTTGCCTCCAAATATGGTCGATACGAGAGAAACCCGTGAACAATACCGGAAATACCTCGCCGAAATAAGACGTCTGGATAATCAGGTGGGCGATTTAATGGAACTCATCAAAAAAAATAAACAGGAGGATAATACCATTTTTATATTTCTGGGTGAACAAGGTCCTCAGTTTGCTGGTGGTAAATGGACTTGCTGGGATTACGGACAGAAAAGTTCGATGATTGTAAGATGGCCAGGCGTCATTAAGTCTAATCTAAAAACAGGCGCTATAGTACAATATGAAGATATAACCCCCACCTTGATTGATATAGCGGGCGGAAAACCTATTGATTCACTCGACGGCAAAAGTTTTCTTCCTGTACTTAAAGGAACATCTAAAGTTGCCCGTAATTATGCTTATGGGATGTACAATAACATCCCCGAAGGACCTGCTTATCCAAGCAGAAGTATTCGTAGCGACCGTTACAAACTGATCCTCAATTTATCTCCTGAAAAAACATATTCAATTAAATGGTATGATACACCAGGTGATTTTGGTGTATGGCAATCGTGGAAAGACAAGGCGAAAACGGATAAACAGGCCTCTTTTCTGGTAAACAGGGTTAGTAACCGGCCAGCTATAGAATTTTTCGATTTAAGCAAAGATCCATATGAGCTTCACAATCTCGCGGGAGATAAAGTCTATGAGCAGAAAATAACCATTTTCAAAAAAGAACTTGAAAGCTGGATGAAAGCTCAGGGTGATAGGGGAGCAGAAATAGACAGAACCTACAGTCGGTGATTTGTAGATAGTATGATAAAAGATATCAAAAAAATCCTGGTAAATGATTATGAATTTCTATAAAATACTGATTGTCATACTGCTTCTTTCTACAGCTAAGCTTTACGCACAAAAGCCAAACATCATCATCATCATGGCCGATGATATGGGGTATTCTGATATTGGCTCCTTTGGTTCAGAAATTGCAACTCCAAACCTTGATAAACTTGCCGCCGGGGGATTAACAATGACCCAATTTTACAACGCGTCGCGATGCTGCCCCTCAAGGGCTTCTTTGCTTACCGGTTTATATCCACATCAGGCAGGAATGGGCGATATGGTCGATGCAAAACCAGCACCTGGGTATCAGGGATACCTGAATAAAAATTCAGTAACCATTGCTGAAGTGCTTCGTTCCAACGGCTATCGTACTTACATGTCAGGAAAGTGGCATGTTGGACAGAAATACGAAAACTGGCCTTTACAAGGTGGATTTGATGAATATTATGGCCTGATTGACGGAGCCAGTAGCTATTTTAATCCAACAACACCTTACCGGCCTAATCAAAAGTTAAAACTGGTAAAAGATAATACCCTTATTTCATCTGAAGAAAACTGGTATGCAACCGACGCCTATACCAACGAGGCCATCAACTACATTACTGCTAATACTGAAAAGGATAAAAAACCATTTTTTCTGTATCTGGCTTACACCAGTCCGCATTGGCCGCTAAATGCTTTGCAAGAAGATATCCGTAAATATCGGGGCAATTATAAAAAAACCGGTTGGGATGAATTAAGAAAACAGCGGTTAAAAAAAATGGTGAGCTTAGGTATTCTGCCCAAGGAAACCAGACTTTCTCCAAGAGATGCTGCAATACCAGCCTGGGATGAAATTTCGGACGAAGAAAAGGATAAATGGGATGCTGAAATGTCGGTTTATGCCGCTATGGTTGATCGGATGGATCAAAATATCGGTAAAGTTTTGCTTGCACTTGAAAAAAGTGGACAAAGAGATAATACCATCATTTTCTTTCTTTCTGATAATGGTGCAAGCCATGAAGAAATTTCCGGAGGCTTTCTGCCCGAAATCCTTCAGGCGAGTAAAAAACCTTCTTATGATCACACTTCTTTTACTGCCTATGGGCGGGCGGGTGCTAACGTAAGCAATACACCTTTCAGCAGCTATAAACATTGGCAGCAAGAAGGTGGTATTTCAACTCCTCTGATTGTCAGTTATCCTGGTTTGATTTCAAATGGATTTATTAACCATCAACCTGCACATATTATCGATTTGATGCCCACCTGCCTTGAACTTGCTCAGGCGACATATCCAACACAATTCGAAGGGAATAACATTACTGCAACTCCTGGTATTAGTCTTCTGCCATTGATTAAAAATCAGCAATGGAAAGGCCACAGCGAAATCTACTTTGAACATGAGGGCAACAAAGCTGTTAGACAGGGTAAATGGAAACTTGTAGCTACATTTCCAGAACAAAAATGGAAGTTATATGATATGGAAAGCGACCGTACAGAACAATTTGATTTAAGTGCATCGCATAAAAAGCAGGTCGCCATCATGGACAAACTTTATGTACAGTGGGCTGAAAAAAGCGGCGTTGTTCCCTTTGAACAATTCAAAAAACCAGGCAGTAATTGAAAATATAATGTTTTATCAGCAATTTAATTTTAAGCGAATAGCCATTTTTCTGCTGTTAGGCTTATCTGCGTTTGCTACAAGAAAAGCAAATCTTATAGCAGATAGTATGGATGTATACATCTTAATGGGGCAATCGAACATGGCGGGCAGGGGAGTTATAAGCGCAGGAGATAGTCTTGTTAAAAATAATAAAGTAATGATGTTTTCAGCCGATTTAAAATGGCTCCCTGCTAAAAATCCTTTGCATTTCGATAAGCCAGGTATTTTAGGTGTGGGACCAGGTTTATCATTTGGATTAGTGTTGCCGGCAAACCATATTTCGAAAACAATCGGGCTGGTGCCTACGGCCGTGGGCGGAACATCAATCGATGTATGGAAGCCGGAAGCCTTAGATAAAAACACAAAGAAGTATCCTTATGATGATGCCGTAAAAAGAATTGTTGCGGCAATGAAAACTGGAATAGTTAAAGGAGTACTCTGGCATCAGGGCGAATCAGATAGTGAAGAGAAAAAGGCTGTAGCTTACCTCCCAAAGCTGATTTTATTAATTAAACGAATCAGAAATTTAACAGGCAATCCCAATCTGCCCTTTGTTGTCGGAGAATTGGGACATTATAATCCCGCGTATGGTTCAATCAATAAAGAGCTTGCAAAATTACCTGGTAAGGTTCCTTTTACAGCTGTAGTAAGCGCTGAAGGTTTGTGTGATAAAGGAGATGGGATTCATTTTAATACAGCGTCTGCCGATTTGCTGGGACAAAGATTTGCAGAAAAAATGCTTGAACTCGAAAAATTATGACTGAAAAATACATAAACAAAGCGAATATTCTCATCGAACTGATGGGCTTTGGTATTATTGAACTTCCTGTTGATTATACCTTACAGTTTAGTGAAAGCTTGCCGAAAAAATGCACGGTAGAATGTCATATCGGTTCTGTTGACGCTGCTTTTCACTCCTGGATTCAGTCGAAGAAGTTTAGCTTGATTTTTTCAGAGATTGAAATCGGGAAAGGCTATATCGTTTCCTTTATCTGTAAAGGTTTAAATAAAAATATCTATTACAAAGCCATGCTTAATGGTGTGTCAGATTATATTTTTAATAAAGATGAAACACTAAAAAAACAGATTATGCAAGGTAATTAAACCTTAAATATAGGTGTTGAGTTGCGCTTGTTTTTGATTTAAAAAATCATCCCAATCCTTAAAACCTGCAAAGTGAGATAAGCTATCTAATACAAAAGGCGAGAATAAAACGGGTAGATTAGTAAAGCCAAAAAAACGTTTTATCGTATTTTCCGACAGGTAGTTTCTGTCCCTGACGAAAATTTTTTCCGAAATTTCTTTACAGTCTTTAATGGTTAGGTGTTCTATTTTACAAACTGAAAGTATTTGTTTTCGTAATTCTGCATGAAAATCAACTTTTTTCATATGCTGGAAAGTTTTAACAGTTTGGTGCTTTATACTGAACAATACTCATTAAAATTTGTTTTCATTATCGGATATATGCCGGTAAATAATTTTTCTTTGTGATAATTTTGTTATTTTCTTAACAAAATTGTTAAACTCTTGTTCAGAATCTCAATATGGCCTTATAATTGAACTAATGTTGCAATAGCGCTCCGTTCAACAGGTTGAAAATTAGTATTATGCAAAAGAAAATTCTTGTGGTTGATGATGATAAATTGTTGCTGAATGCACTTGAACAATATTTATCAGAAGCAAAATTTGAAGTAAGGGCGCTCAGCGAACCTTCTGAAATCAATAATGCGATTATTGAGCTGAAGCCAGATTTAATTATTCTCGATATCAGGTTAGGTGAAGAAGATGGCCGTTTAATTTGTGATGATTTAAAGAAAAGTAAATCAACAGCTCACATTCCAGTAATACTGCTTACAGGACTTATTTATGATGATATCGCTGAAATTGATTGTGAGGCCGATGCAATTATTGGAAAACCCTACGAATGGGGTTCATTGCTCTCGACAATCAAACAGTTGATTTAAACCACAAAGCCCCGGAAAAAATCCAAGGCTTTGTAGTTATTACCTGTATGGTTTAAAATTTATCAGTTGTATTAGCCAACAAACTTTAAATTAGTATTTGCTTTTTCAGCCGCCTCAATAGGTGCGTAATCTGATAAAATAAGTGCTTTTCCTTTCTTTACACAAACATCATGTTCGAAATGAACAGAGGGTTTGCCATCTTTTGTTTTAACGGTCCAGCCATCTTTTTCAATATATACTTCCTTTTTACCGAGGTTAATCATCGGCTCTATGGCAAGTACAAGGTTTTCTTTTAAAAGTAAACCACTGCCTCTTTTTCCGTAGTTCGGAACCTGCGGGTCTTCATGCATGCTTTTACCTAATCCGTGACCAACAAAATCGCGGACAACGCCATAACCTTGTTTTTCGTTATGGTTTTGGATGGCATAACCAATATCTCCTAAGCGTTTACCAACTACAGCCTCGTTAATCCCAACAAAAAGCGATTCTTTAGTCGTTTTAACAAGCTTTAAAATTTCTTCACTTGCATCGCCAATCACAAATGTGTAGGCATGATCGCCATGATATTCGTTTTTAATTACGCCAACATCAACAGTAAGGATATCTCCGTCTTTTAGGGTTTCCTTACCCGGAAAACCGTGTACAACAACATCGTTAAGCGAGGTTATAATATGGTGAGGAAAACCCTGGTAATTATAAAATGATGGCACTGCACCATTGTCGAGAATAAATTCGTTGGCAAGTTTATCGATTTCGATAGTTGCTAAACCCGGCTTTAATATTTTAGCGATTTCAGAAAGGGTTTCGCTTACTAAAAGTGCACTGATTCGCATCAGTTCAACTTGCTCTTCGGTTTTGTAATAAATCATTGCTGCAAAAATACAATAAATTTTTAAAAGCTTTTTGCAGCAATGATGCTGATTCTTTTATAATTCGGAGTCTAAAAAGTAACGAATTTAACACCTATACCTACCCAACGTGATGGCAGCGGAATAGCGCCAATTTCGACATACTGCGCATCGAAAATATTCTGGGCATCAAGATAGATGGTGAATTTTTTAACCGATTGGCTGATTCTTACATCGTTAATCCAGTAAGATTGTCCGGTTATTCTTTGGTTATAGCGGGTTGCCAGTAAGATGGAGAAATTTGCGTACTTAAAATCGACCGTGTTGGTTACCTGATGTTCTAAAGAAGATAGCTGATACTTAGAAGCGAGAACGGTTTCCATATTGCTGAACTTCGAATTTAGATAAGAATAAGCAAGGTTGAGGTTGAATTTAGCATTTTCTGAAACCCCGAGGCTGTAATTAGTACGGACATTAACTCCTTTGGTAAGCATATCGCCAACATTATTGGCCTGCCAAGGTTCAGTTGTAACCAATCGGGTCCAATCGATAAACTTATCAATTTGCCTGTAAAAACCGCTGGCATTAAAAGTAAAGTTTCCGGTAAAGGCCTTAAAACCTAATTCACTTTGAAAAGCATTCTCAGGTTTAACATCAGGGTTTCCAATATTTCCTGGTCGCTGGCTTAAATATAGATCGGTAAAAGAGGGGATACGCTGACTTGTTCCTATATTTCCAACTACTTTAAACGATGGTGTTACTGTATAACTGGCATCGAGGCCTGGATAAACCTGCCATTTATATATCGAATTATAATTTACATACGTTCCGGCATTTACATTCAGGTTTTTAAGCAGGTTAGTTCTGTATTGGATAAAAAAGCCTGCATTTTCACGCTGGTGTTTTCCGATATTTGAGGAATTGATGTCTTCACTTCTCAGCTCTGCGCCTAACCCCAACTCTCCATTGTCTGTTTTATAAGTACCGGTAACTTCTGCTGAAACTGTGTTTGTAGTGTGTTTGCTGACACCTGCATTAGGATTGATATTCCCATAATAACGGTAATCATCAAAACTATAACGGTAACTCAATCGTGGCATTAATGTCCATCTTTCTGATAATTTGTGCGTCGATTGCAATGCTGCAAGTGTAGTTTGCACTTTTTCAGTCGAATTTTTATCACTTGGTGCTGCGTAAAAGCCATTGGCGCCAAACTCATTTTCAGTATACCCAAATGAAGCATTCAGTTCGTTAGCTTCATTGAACTGGAAACTTCCCTGATAAAGCAGTTTCGAATTTTTGAACTGGGTGTTAAAACGATAGCCATTACTTTTATCGTGCGAACCGAAAAAAGATTGCTGGTTGTTTTTGTTTGCTAAAACAGCACCGAGCTGAATTCCGGCATTATAAAAAGTTTTTCCGGTTCCTTCTGTATCTTTTTCAAAATTTGTTCCTGCATGTGTATCTAATAGAACACCAGATTTAGTTGGTTTTTTGGTGATGATATTAATTGCACCGGTTAAACTGTTAATACCATAAATTCTTGCGGCTGGTCCGCGAATAACCTCGATACGTTCAATGGCTTCAACCGGGATAGGTAAATTTAACATGTTATGTGCCGTTTGCGAATCGATAATCTTTGTGCCGTTTAGCAATACTACAGTCTGCTCAAAACTTCCTCCGTCAATACTAATGTCTGCCTGCCCACCAAAAGGGCCTCTTTGTCTTAAATCGACACCATTGGCATACTGTAATACTTCCTGTAAAGTACGGGCCGGAAGTTTGGCAATTGTTTCTTTATCGATGATGTAAACATTTCTGTTCTGCCTTGAAATAGGTGTGCTGAAGCCATTCTCATTGATCACAACCTCTTTAATGGTTATTACGCTATCCAGCTTTTGCTGGGCATATAAACTGATGTTTAGTAACATCAATATTAAGAAGTAAATTTTTCTCATCTTTAATTTTTTTGCAAAAGTAGTATATTGCCGTACCACTAAAGTAAGCCAGTTTAAATATAATGGATAGTCCGGTTCAAATTCCCTTCAAAAGTTTCGTTCGTATTAACAGTAGCGATAAAACAGCAGTTTATTTACAGATTGTTTTCGAGTTTATAAAAGCAATACAGCTTGGCTTATTACCAGAAGGTACAAAACTTCCTGGAACGAGGGCGCTATGTAAAGTATTATCGGTTAACCGGAATACATTAATAAAATCCTTTCAGGAACTCGAATCGCAAGGGTTTGTTGAAATCAAGCCAAATAAGGGTGTTTTTATCTTGTCCGATCAAAAAGAAAATTCCAAAAATATAGTCTCATCATCTATTACTAAAAATGGTGTTGAGAAAAGCTCAGGCATTAATTTTAAGCGATCTTCCTTACTTGAAAACCCTACTGAGACCAGCGACTTAAATTTGCAGTTTAACGATGGTTTGCCTGACGGAAGATTAGCGCAATCGGATGTACTCGCTCGTCTCTATGTATCTGAATTAAAAGGAAAAAATCATAATAATGTTCCTGCAAAGCAGATTGCAGGAACTAATTATGAATTTAAAAAACAGATTTCTAATTTTTTGAATTTAACACGGAACCTGAAGATAGCAGCTTCAAACCTACTCACCACAACGAGTCATGAAGTTAGTTTATACCTTTTGTTTAAAATGCTCATTGCACCCGGTGATAAGGTGGTTGTCGGAATGCCAGGCTACTATTTAACCAATATGACCATAGCCGACAGTGGTGCGGACATTATTACGGTTCAGGTTGATGATGATGGGATTGATACAAGTCATCTAAGAAGAATTTGTCAGGAACAGGCCATTAGAATTCTTTATCTGACTTCTGTATATCATTATCCAACTACGGTTTCTTTAACTGCGAAAAGACGAATTGAAATTTTAGAATTGGCCACTGAGTATGGTTTTATCATTATTGAGGATGATTATGAATTTGACCTTCATTTTGATAACAACCCGATTCTGCCTTTGGCTGCAATGGATTCGGAAAAGCAGGTAATTTATGTCGGTTCGTTGGGGAGGTCATTGCCGGTTGGTTTTGGCTATGGTTTCGTTTCGGCACCAGAAGCACTTATCCAGGAACTCGAAAAGCATAAGAATATTTTAGAGCCTGGTATTGACCTTGTAAAGGAACAAGTGCTCACAGCGTGGATTAATGAAGGTGAAATCCACAGGCTATTAAAAAAGAACAAGAAAATTTATAAGGAGAGAAGAACCCATTTTGAACAATTGTTAAATGATAAGTTTAAAGCCGAAATCAAATTTAAAATTCCGGTAAGAGGGCTGGCTTTTTGGGTGGAGTGGATTAAAGCTCCAAATCTGTTTAAGCTAAAGAAGAAATGCGAAGAACTTGGGCTATTTCTCCCAAAAACGATTCTCTATCAAACCAAAGACATTACCGCAACACGTTTGGGTTTTGGGGGACTCGAGAAACAAGAAATGGAGGATTCTTTAACCATTTTGAAGCAATCGCTGGAGTTTTTGAATGCTTAGCTGAATCTTTAATTTTCTGGTTAAATTATTTGAATATCGTAATCATTTCTTTGAAAAGTGTAATAATTGCTTAACAATTGGCCATTATCTTTGTATAGATAGTAAAACAAAATAAAAATTATGATAGCAGCAAAAGGATATGCGGCACAGAGTGCCGAAACAGATCTTGCTCCATGGAATTTTGAGCGCAGAGAAGTTGGACCACATGATGTACAGTTTGAAATACTTTTTTGCGGGGTTTGTCACTCCGATTTACACCAGATAAAAAATGATTGGTTTCCAGGTATTTTTCCAATGGTTCCGGGTCATGAAATTGTTGGCCGGGTAGTAAAAGTTGGCGATCACGTTAAAAAATTTAAAGTTGGTGATTTAGCTGGTACGGGTTGTATGGTAGATTCTTGTCAGGTTTGCGAGAATTGCAAGCAGGATTTGGAACAATATTGCCTTGAAGGAAATACACAGACGTATAATGGTTTAGAACGTGATGGCAAAACGCCAACCTATGGTGGTTATTCAGATAGCATAGTGGTGCGTGAAGAATTTGTGCTTAATATATCTGATAAATTAAATTTGGCTGCTGTAGCGCCATTATTGTGTGCAGGCATTACCACTTATTCGCCGCTGCGCCACTGGAAAGTTGGTAAAGGGCATAAACTTGCCGTTTTAGGTTTAGGTGGTTTAGGCCACATGGCGGTTAAATTTGGTGTTGCCTTCGGCGCTGATGTAACCGTTTTAAGTACTTCTCCTAAAAAAGAGGAAGATGCTAAAAAATTAGGTGCGCATCATTTTGTGGTGACCACTGACCCTGAACAAATCAAGGCCGCAAAAGGAACTTTCGATTTTATTCTCGATACCGTTTCTGCTGAACACGATTTCAATATGTACCTTTCTTTGTTGAGAACTAACGGAACACATATTTGCGTAGGTGTACCACCAAAACCTGCCGAAATTGCTGCTTTCAGTTTACTTGGCGGTAGAAAAAGCCTTGCGGGTTCAGGTATTGGCGGAATTAAAGAAACGCAAGAAATGCTTGATTTCTGTGCCGAAAATAATATTGTTTCTGAAATTGAAATGATAGACATGAAAGACATTCATAAGGCTTACGAAAGAATGGAAAAAGGAGATGTTCGTTACCGGTTTGTAATCGATATGGCAACATTGTAATTCCATCTTATTGCAAAATCTGAAGCCTCTGATGTTTACATCAGAGGCTTTTTGTTTTATTCGCTATCCTCGTTCTTTATTCCTTTTAAAAGTGCGTAAACGGCCATTGAATGGCCGTGACCTAAGCCATAATCTTCTTTTAGCCACGATACAATTTCTCCGGCTTTTACGGTTGTTTTTAAACTGCCAGCTACTGTAAAGCCTTTTTGTGCTGCTTTTTCTCTTAATTCGGCAGGCCCTAAGCCTGTTTTTTCTTTTATGGTTCTTAAATATCCCTGAAATGACATAGTTTTATGATTAATTGTTTAACAAATTAATCATTAATTTATTGAAATAACAGGGCTTATATAGGCCATATTAAATTGCGATTTAAGCCATTTGAAATAAAAAAGCCTGCTTACTTTTTGAGCAAACAGGCCTATAGAATTGATTAGGGATGATTACAATACTCTGATTTTAATATTTCTCCATTGGCTTGATCCTGGATGCTCCTGTAAAGCTATTTTACCTTTAGCTACTTTAGCGAAATTTGCAAATGCTTTATCTTTGAATTTGCTGTTCTGAACAAGTTTATTCCATTCTTCACTTCCAATTTGACCATCGAAGGTTTTTACGCCATTAAGATAAAAAGTTAAATGGCCTTTGTTTTGAATTAGCCTTACCTGGTTCCATTCGCCAACTGGTTTTGGTTTAGATACCGTTGCGTCGCCAGACATATCATATAAGCAACCTGCAAGGTGATTTTCTTTCTTATTGTCTTCAGCATCGATATTGTCCAAAACCTGCATTTCAGGTCCTGTTAAATAAGTTGCACGATATTTTGGATCTTCCTGTATATCGAAGATAATTCCGCTATTTCCGCCTTTAGATATTTTCCACTCCAGGTTTAATTCATAGTTTTCATATTCTTCATTGGTAACAATGTCGCCACCGCCATTCCTTGGTTTGCTAGGATCGAAAACGATTGCACCGTTCTGAACTGTCCATTTAGAACCTACAGTATCTCGTAGGTAAGTATGCCAGCCTTTGGTTGTTTGTCCGTCAAATAAAAGCTTCCAGCCTTTTTTTATTTCTTTTTTTGTTAAAGTGTTGGGCGTTTGTGCAACGGCAACACCATAAATCATGGTAAACAGAGAGAAAACTAATAGTGCTCTTTTCATTGGGTTTTTGGTTTTTTATTTCGAAAGTAATAAATAGTTTTTGAATTTATTTATTTCTAATAAAATGCGTTTAAACTGTTACAAATCGTTTTAGTAACCTTTTTTATGCAACCAATACTGAGGTCACTTTCTGATACATCAGTTTGTCGTCAACAGGCTTATTCATGTAATCATTAGCGCCAAGATGGTATACCCTGTCTTTAGTTTCTTTCGTAACATCTGCAGTGATTACAATAATTGGTATGTTAATTTTATCAGAGCCGGTTTTACCGCTTCTTATTGCTTCAATAGCTTCGTAACCGTCCATCACCGGCATTTGCAAATCCATTAGTATTACATCGAAATGTTCGGTTTTCAGCATTTCCAAACATTCCGAGCCATCATTTGCCAGGCTTACTGTTGTGTTTTTCCAATCCTCCAGCATCATTTGGATAATCATCTGATTCATCGGATTGTCTTCAACCACAAGTATTTTTTTGCCGAATAAATCATAATTATCCTCAGAATAAATATTTGCTGGCATTTCTTTCTTAACAATAACAGGAAAACTTAATGAGATTTCGCAGCTTGTTCCTTCATTCAGCTTGCTTTTAATTTCTATTTTTCCGAAATGTAAATCAACAAGTGCCTTAACAATGGTTAATCCAATACCAAATCCTCCAAATTTGCGCTTGTTATCCAATGTGGTTTGAGAGAATAAACCAAAAATTGAATCAAGTTTTTGAGGAGGGATACCAACGCCAGTGTCGCTTATCAGGATGGTTAGATTAAGGTTATCGTTATTGAAGGAAGATTTCGTTTTAAAGGATACTGAACCATGTTGAGTAAATTTTGCCGCATTATTTAAAACATTGTATACAATTTGTTCAAGTCTTACTGGATCACCGATTACCGTTGTATCCGGGCTTAATGAACTGTAAAAATTAAATACTAAACCATTGTCCTCAATCTGGCGTTTAGCACTTAACGCAAGCTTATTAAATATTTCGTAAGGCTTAAATTCGGATTTTTCAAGTTCCAGCTCGCCCTTTTCAATTTTTGAGAAATCAAGAATATCATTTACCGACGAAATTAGTCCATGGGAGGCATATTTGATTACTTCGCAGTTTGCCCTAACTTTTGGATCATTGGTTTCGTTTTCCATTATTGCTGCTAAACCAAGAATTGCATTAAGCGGGGTTCTCAACTCATGGCTCATGTTCGATAGAAAGTAAGACTTTATATCATTCATTTCTTCAGATTTCTGGAGCGCAATGGTTTGAAGTTCTTCCTTTTTAGATTTAAGTAAACGGATCCTGTTGGCCATTGAAAGTGATAATGCAATGATTTCAAGGCCAATTCCAGGTTTAGTAATATTATCAGTTGAAAAATGTTCTGGAAACACGCCAAAATTCATGAGTATGGCTAGCAGTATGCACAAGAATAATATAGCAATCCCCGCCGTGTAAAATACATCTAAGGTTTGTTTTCGCTTGATGATGAAGAATATTGCCAAAAAGATTAACAGCATTCCTGCAAAAGTGAGTAGGTTAATTATCGGATAAGCGTACTTTAAAAAGCTTGGGAAAATAATAATGCCAATCATTACAATCCCTAATAGGATATATAAAACACTAAATAACCTGTGGGTATTATAATTTTTTTCCTTAAGGTCGAGTATAACTTCGCTGTACTTGCCGAAGAAGTAACAGCTTAGAATTGCAGAAATTATAACCATGTGCAAATCAAGCCATGAATTACCAGTACCAATGTATTGGTGATAGAAACCATCAAGCGTAAACTGGCAAAGCCCTACAAAAATTACATATAAGGAATAATACAGGAAAGAGATTTCTTTTAATGCGAAATAAAAGAAAAAGTAGGTTATAGCAATAATCAATAATATACCGTAAAATATACCCATTACAAGCTGGTAATAGTAGGTATCTTTAAGTAGCTTTTGCTGGCTTATCAGGTAGAGGGGTAAAGTGTTTTTTTCGCCATCATTTTTGATTTCAATATAGGCTTGCTTGGTTTGGCCTGCATTGAGTTCAATTTTGAAAAGTGTTTTTCGCGATGCTACATTTTTTTTACTAAAAGCAATGTTGTCACCATTAAATTCTTCCTGAATTTTATCTTGCTCATCAATCAAATACAAATTAGTATTATCAGTAACGGGTTCTGATGTTTCCAGGTAATATAAAACTGGAACCCTTAGATTGTTCTTAATCGTAAATTTTAACCAGTAATTACTGCTTGTAAAACCTAAATTGGCAAGTTTGCCGTTTTGCATTTTAAAATTTAGCTTAATTGAATCAGCAATAACCTGCTTAATTGTTAAGTTTTGTTGACCAACATTAGCAAGAGATGCATATTTAAGGATGGAGATTTTTTCAGGTAGATTACCTTGTTCAAAAACGTACTGAGATTTTGCACAAAAAGAACAAAATACTAATGCAAGGGCGAGTAGTAAATTTTTCAATAGGCAATAATTAATGATGGATGATTTTGTTTATCTGTTTAATGCGAAACTAGAAATAGTTTTGTGTTTTCAGATTTTTTTAAAGAAACTTAGTTGTTACACATTCTCTTTTTGTAATAAAGCCGGAATAGTTTTCAGGATAAGCTTGATGTCATTAGCAAAACTTTGATTTTTAGCGTAAGTATTATCAAGCATTAGCCTTTCTTCTTCGCTCATATCTCCTTTTCCGCGTTTTTCAACTTGCCACAAACCGGTAATTCCTGCAGGAGCTGCAAATCGTAAAACATATTTATCTGTTGTTAGTTTTTCTGCTTCATAGAGCGGGAGGGGTCTATTACCAACAATACTCATATCACCGATAATTACATTCCAGAGCTGAGGAAGTTCGTCAATACTAGTATTTCTGATAAAATTACCTACTTTAGTTATTCTCGGGTCGTTTTTAATTTTGAAAAAAGCAGAACCAGAATTGGCTATTTTGGCATATTTGAAATCTTTTTCACACCATTGGATATTGTCTGCATAAAGCGGGTACTGGCATTTGCCATCAGCAGCACATTGGCTACACAAGCTCTCTTTAATTGTGTTGTCAGTTTCCTTTTTACCCAAATCAATATCGTACTGATTAAGGTGTTTAAGATCTTTAATTCGCTGATCAGCATTTACAAACATCGAACGGAACTTATAGAATTTAAACACTTTAAAGCCTGTACCTGCCCTAAGCGAATAGTAAAATACCGGGCCTTTTGATTCTAGTTTTATAAGAATATAGATAATCAGGAATAAAGGCGACAGCATAAAAAGAGCTAAACCTGCAAAGAAAATATCGAAAACCCGTTTTGCAAAGCCGATATTTTTTATTGGAGGCACATCAGCTTTTATATTGTCTTTTAGTAAAATCCAGTTGTCTATTAAAAAGTTGACCCTCTTTTCTACCCTGTTCGACTTTAAAGGAATTCTGAAAACATCAGAAACACCAGCCGATAATGCGAGTTTACGTAAGTTAGGGTTAAAATAGTTTACAACAAGGAAAAATGGAACTAATGGAAGCTCTCTCTTTTTTAAAGTTTCTACAAGTGCCAAACCGGCCGGAGCCATAATTTCGCTGTACGAGATGATAGCAACGATATTAAGATGCTGTTCCGTCCAGGTGTTAACCATCTTCATTCCATTCTCGAAGTGCATTAACTCATTGCTTCCAAAATCGCATTCTGCAAACATTTCTGCAAAAGCATTTTCGAAGCCAACTAAAGCAATTATTGGTGTGCCTGGCGGAGCGTAAAATTCTTCACTCATAAAATTATGCACTCAATTTGCCCATTCTTCTTAAAACAACTCTAATTCTTGCTTCTAATTCGGCAGGGTTAAAAGGTTTTACAATAAAATCATCAGCGCCGGCATCCAAACATTTTATTCGTTTATCCGAGCTTTCTTCACCAGATAAAATGATTATTGGAACGGAATTGAAAAAATCACTTACTTTAACCTGCTCAATTAATTCCAATCCGCTTAGTTTAGGTGTATTTAAGTCGGCAATAATTAAATCAGGGATATTCCCGTTCTGGAGAAAAGAAAGTGCGTCCATACCATTCGATCTGATATCAATATCATAAGTAGAACTTAAAATCTCCTCGAGGATAGCTTGCATGAAAATATCATCTTCTACAATTAGAATTTTGATTTTTCGTGTACCTGATGAATTCATTTTTTAGAACGTGGTTTAAACTAAAGCTATTAAATAACGTAAAAATTTGTTGTTAGGTTTTTAAAACTAATAAATCTATGCTTTATTGTTGGGACTGATTAATCTTTCTTTAACAAATAAAATGATAACCTTTAGTAAGGTGCTCTACATAATTTCTAAGAGGAAGAAATGCATCAGCATAAAATTCCTTTGGATATTTGTGTAGTAGCGTTGTTAAGATCGGTTTCATTTGTTTTGGAGTTTAACAAAAAACCAGTTCTATCTATTATAGTATCAATAATATAACCATTATTTGAATATCTTGCCGTTTTTCGACAATCAAGCCTATAAAGTATATAACAGGTGATGATATTTTGTGCAATGATATAAAAAACCATTCTAATTACAAATCAATTTGTTGGAATAATATTTTGAAAAAATATTTTTTTTGACGAAAATAAAGTCTTGTGCCAAAATTAGAGGGTAATAAAGCTTTTTTTTTGATTATTTTAGACGAAAGCTTCAAAATTTAACTTTGGAATTATACTGCTTTCTTAAAACTTTTTGGCAATATATATTTTTAAATTTTAAACTTATATCTTTAATTTCTTTTTACTTCTTAAGTAACAATTATTTTTCATTATAAGGGGCGAAGAAGAAATCATCTACTAAAAATTAAACTCTCTTTGAGACCAAAATCTCAAATAATAAATTATCGTTGAAAAATATGAGTGCGTCCCTCTTTTCTTTTAATAAAGATCAACTTAACCGATTATTTCCATTTCATATTATTATCAACAGTGATTTGACTATCAAATCTTGTGGGGATGGCTTTGATAAATTAGGGCTTGAACTTTCTAACAAATTATTTTTTGAGCATTTTAACATTAATGATGCTAATCAAAGCGAACATATAAGTCAATTTCTTAAAACTTTAAGCGGCCAACAGGTAACGCTAAACAGTTTATTTAATTCGAATGTGTTAATAGAGGGGGACTTTGAATATTTACTGAGCGATAATTTGTTTTTTTTCGCCGGCATTGAATCAACAGACCTGGACAGTGTAGCTAGACAGAAAAAAGCATTAAGGGAGCAACAAGAACAGTTGTTAATCCTATCTCAAATTGCTGAGGTAAATACAAATACTGTAATTATTACTGATAGCGCAGATTTAATAACGTGGGTAAATCAAAGTTTTACCAACATGACGGGGTATACTTTTGATGAGGCTATTGGCAAAAAACCTGAACACTTATTACATGGGCCTAATACCAGTAGCGAAACTTTGGATTATTTAAATGAGTGCGTAGCTAAAGGTGAAAATTTCAGCGCAGACATTTACAACTATGCGAAATCAGGTAAACCATATTGGGCACGTATAAAAGGACAACCTATCCATAATCAGAATGGAGAGCTTACGGGTTTCTTTGCCGTAATTGAGGATATTACAAATGAAAAAGAGGCCCAGGAACGACTTAAAGAATCTGAAAACCGCTTCAGGATAGCTCTTGAAAAGATAGGGAATGTTTGGGAACACGATTTTATAACCGGTAAAACTTTCTTCTCTAAAACCAATAATGACTTTTGGGGCTACAATGAAAATGAGCTTGAGCAGAGCGAATCGAACTGGTGGGATCATGTTCATAAAGATGACTTTCATTTATTGGTTACTAATTTTAAAAAGTATAGAAGAGGGTTAATCGATACACATAACGAAGAATATCGTATTATTCATAAAAACGGGGATATTAAGTGGGTATTGGATATGGGGGTTGTTATCGAAAAAGATGAGAATGGCAGGCCGCTCCGCGTAGTTGGAACACATACAGATATTACACAAATTAAACGGACAGAACAAGAACTTGAGCAACGGGTAAGACAATTTAAATCACTTTCAGAAAACATACCAGGTGTAATCTATGAATATGAATACCGTGCTGATGGAACTGATGGATTAAGGTACATCAGTCCTGCTATTAAACGTGTTTTCGGAATTACGCCTGAAGAATTCTGGAACCAGAAATATATTGCACCTCTTGACCAGGAAAGAATTAATATTAAACAGCAGCACAGCCGGAATACGCTCGAGCCATTTTACGATGAATCCGAAATCACGATTCCTGGCTTAAATACACGTTGGTATGCCGTACATTCATCTTATTCTTATACAGATCAGGATGATTCGAAAATTTTTACCGGCTTTATGGCTGATATCACTGAGCGTAAAAGTATAGAAGAATCATTACGTATTAACGAGGAAAAATACAGAAGTATTCTCGCTAATATGAAACTCGGTTTACTTGAGGTCGACAATGATGGACGAATAACTTATGCTAATAATAGTTTCTGTCATATGAGCGGTTATTCAATGCCTGAGCTTATTGGTGAGAATTTTGCAGAATTATTCCTGGTAAATGATGATGCTAATGCAGAGAGGGAAAAAAATAAAAGTAGTGATAATGGGCTTGCTGATGCCTATGAAGTAGAAACAAGGGATAAGAGTGGCGATAAAAAGTGGTGGCTGATTAGCAGTGCCCCTCGCTATAACGATAAGGCCGAACTGGTAGGTTCGATTGGAATTCACCTGGATATTACCAATCAGAAAACGCAGGAAACTGATTTGGTTGAGGCTAGGATTGAAGCAGAACAATCGGCCCATTCTAAAGAGATATTCTTGGCAAATATGAGCCATGAAATCAGAACTCCAATGAATGCCATTATGAGTATGGCAAACCAACTGGCCAAAACCAACCTCGAACCCCAGCAGGAGTTTTATTTAGAAACCATACATACTGCTTCAAAAAGCTTACTGGTAATTATTAACGATGTACTCGATTTATCGAAAATTGATGCAGGTAAACTTAGCCTTGAAAATATAGGCTTTAATCTGATTGATGTACTTCAGAATGCAATGCAGGTAATTACCCATAAAGGTGAAGAAAAAGGCCTGGACTTAAATAATTTCCATTTCGATGGAAATATTGCACCCGTACTAATCGGCGATCCGTATCGCTTAAATCAGGTGTTACTTAATTTAATGACAAATGCTGTTAAGTTTACCGAAAAAGGTTCAGTTGATTTAATATGTCGTGTAATTGCAGATAAACCTAATTCGCAGGTTATACATGTTTCTGTGGTCGATACTGGTATAGGTATGGATGCTGCTTTCGTAGAACATCTTTTCGATAAATTTAGCCAGGAAAACGAGTCTGTAAGCCGTAAATACGGTGGTACTGGTTTAGGCATGAGTATTTGTCGCGAGTTAATTGAGCAAATGGGTGGGGAGATTTTTGTAGAAAGTGTGAAAGGCGTAGGTTCAACAATTTCATTTGTGGTTGAATTACCAAAAGGCAAATCTGCAGATATGCCAGAAAAAGAGGAAACCGAATTCAGCGAAGATTTTCTTATTGGAAAAAAGGTGCTGGTTACAGATGATAACGATTTGAACCGTCTTGTAGCTTCAATATTACTTCTAGATTTCGGCGCCACGGTAATGGTTGCTGAAAATGGTGAAATTGCACTTGAAATGATAGCCCGGGAAACCTTTGATGTGATACTGATGGATATTCAAATGCCGGTAATGAATGGTTATGAAACCACTAAAAAGCTTCGTAAACTTAATATAAACACACCGATTATCGCGTTAACCGCTTCAGCCATTAAAGGTGAAAGAGAAAAATGTATAGCTGCAGGCATGAACGATTATATTACCAAGCCAATTAATGAAGAAGAATTTTTAAAAACTATTGATAAGTGGATAACCTCGGCAGATGAGAGTCAGCCAAATACTCATAATATTATGGAACAGTTTACGCAGGAAGAAGATGAAGTGCTTTACGATTTGGCCGGATTAAGAACCATCAGCAAGGGAAGGGAAGTGTTTGTTAAGAAAATGGTAGATATGTTTTGCGAGCAAACACCTATAACCGTGCAGGAAATGATCGAGACTTATCAAGCTGGCGATTTGGAACAAATGGGTGCTATTGCCCATAAACTTAAATCGAATATCGATAATTTAGGTATAATGCCTTTACAAAAAGTAATTCGTGATGTTGAAACTTTGGGCAGAGAACGTATAAATGACGTTTCTATACCAGCATCATTACAGCTTATAGAAGATACAATTTCTAAAGTTGTTACAAAGCTTAAAGAAGAATTTCCGGAGGAAGAACCAGGATAATTGTGATACAAAACGTTATTAACTGAATAAATAATTTGTTTATTCAGTTAATATTCTGGAAATGAAATCTGTTAGCTTATTTATTCTTTTGAGCCAGATAGTTTTTTACACTTTCCAGTGCAGTACTTTTGCTTGCCCTGATTGCCGATTTTAGTGTTTCTATACTTACACCTAATCTTTCGGCCCAATAATTTCTGTCTTGTTCTTCGGCTATACCGATAAATTCATCTCTTGGATCTAGAATAATTTGCTGGTTCATATCTGGGGCTGTTTATCTTTTTGATAAACAAATAATTGACAATAATGTTTTCTTCAGAATGAAAAAAATAACTGTAAAAATATTATAGATTTAAATCGTTATTCTAAAACGTTTTAATAGATTTAATCTCAATTAAAAAGTACTAACCAATTCTCATCATTCTTATGAAATTTAAATCCCTTTCATTATTAGCCATTGCTGCAATTGCATTTGCCTCCTGCCAGTCAGAAACGCAAAAGAAATCAAATGATAGTACACAAGCAGATAGCTCTGCAGTAGTAAAACTTGTAGCCGATTCATTTAAAAAAGAAATCGATGGTAAGCCTACTGCGCTTTATACTTTAAAAAATGTAAACAATGCCGAAGCCGTATTTACAAATTATGGTGGCCGTTTGGTGAGTTTAGTTGTTCCGGATAAAAACGGAAAAATGACCGATGTTGTTGTTGGTTTTGGAAGTGTTAATGGTTATGAAAAATCTACTGAACCTTATTTTGGAGCAACAATAGGGCGTTATGGCAATCGCATTGCAAAAGGAAAATTTTCTTTAGATGGTAAAAATTATACCTTATTTACAAACAATGGCGTAAATACTTTGCATGGAGGTAAAAAAGGTTATCAGTATGTAGTATGGGATGCAAAACAAGTAAATGAGCATACTATAGAATTCCATTATTTATCGAAAGACATGGAAGAAGGATTTCCAGGAAACCTCGATGTTAAAGTAACTTATACTTTAACGGATAATAATGAATTAAAGATGGATTATGTTGCTACAACAGATAAAACAACTGTTTTGAATTTAACAAACCATGCATTTTTCAATCTTAACGGAGAGGGAAGTGGCGATGTTTTAAAGCATGAGGTACAGATTTATGCCGACGAATATACACCGGTTGATTCGACGCTAATTCCGACAGGTAAACTGGAAAAAGTTGCTGGTACACCTTTCGATTTTACAAAAACGAAAACAATCGGTGCCAATATCGAAGATAAGAATGAACAGTTGACCAATGGTAAAGGTTACGACCACAATTATGTTTTAAATAAAACAAAAGCAGAAGGCATGTATCATGCAGCAACTGTTAAGGGCGACAAGTCAGGGATTGTAATGGATGTTTATACACAGGAACCAGGATTACAGTTTTATAGTGGTAATTTTATGCAAAGTAAAAATACTTTCAAAACTGGTGTTAAGGATGATTTCAGGACAGCATTTTGCATGGAAACCCAACATTTTCCTGATTCGCCAAATCAACCACAATTTCCTACAACGACATTAAAACCGGGGCAAGTTTATAAAACAAGTTCTGTTTATAAGTTTTCAAAATAGATTCCGATAAAAAAGATAAGCGGCCATCCTTTTTTTGGATGGCCGCTTTTTTATGCTTTACCTGCTAAAATCGAATCTATCTTTTGGAGTTCTTCACTGCTAAAACGAATATTATCCAAAGCTTTTATCGAATCGGTAACCTGTTCAGGTTTACTTGCCCCAATTAAAACAGATGTTACACGTTCATCTTTAAGCAACCATGCAATTGCCATGTGCGCCAGTTTCTGTCCTCTTGATTTCGCAACATCGTTAAGTTTTGAAATAATGCTTAATTTCTCAGGCGTTAAGTTACGTTCATTTAAGAACACACCACTCGTAGCAACCCTCGAATCTGCTGGGATACCATGAAGATATCTGTCGGTGAGTAAACCCTGCGCTAGTGGAGAAAAAGGAATACAACCCACACCATGAGCTTCAAGCACATCCATAAGGCCGTCTTCTACCCATCTTTCGAACATCGAATATTTTGGCTGATGAATTAGGCACGGCGTACCCATATCTTTTAATATTTTGAAAGCCTTGGCTGCATCTTCGGCAGGGTAATTAGAAATCCCTACATAAAGTGCTTTGCCTTGCTGAACAATAAGGTTTAAAGCAGCCATGGTTTCTTCCAAAGGTGTTTCTGGATCAGGGCGATGGTGATAAAAAATATCCACATAATCAAGCCTCATCCGTTTTAAACTCTGGTCTAAACTCGAAACAAGGTATTTTTTTGAGCCCCAATCGCCATAAGGGCCATCCCACATGGTATAACCAGCCTTCGATGAAATAATCATTTCATCGCGATAGCTTTTGAAGTTCTCTGCTAAAATTTTACCGAAATTTTCTTCAGCCGAACCGGGAGGCGGGCCATAATTGTTGGCTAAATCGAAATGTGTTATGCCTTGGCTAAAAGCTGTTTCTATAAGTTTTTTACTGTTTTCATAAACATTTACATGTCCGAAATTATGCCATAAACCAAGCGAAAGTTCAGGTAGTTTTAGCCCGCTTTTTCCGCTACGGCGATAACTCATACTATCATATCGCTTTGATAAATCTATATTGCTCATTTAGGTTTTTATTTTTCTGATGAATGATTTTTACAGTTTCAAATTAAAGGAAAATATAGCGGGTAATTTTACAACTTTATATTTTCTTTGATAAAAATCTGAGGATTATAATAACGTTCGTTAAGCTGTACTTTATTCATGGTTAACCAGCTGGCACAGCCATAATCGTCAAATTTCTTGCGGATTTCTAAATGAAGGTGATGATAATCCCCACCGTATTTCTTGCTTTCTTCTTTTGTAAATAAACGGGCCAGTTTGGTGTTTGGCGTAACCTGTTGTCCAATATTAACATAAACCTCTTTTAGGTGTTTATAGGTTGTAAACATTACCGAGCCATTTTTTAGTTTGTGCTTAATAACAACGGTACGCTGGTTTTCACCAAGATGAATAGAACAAACCATTCCATTAGCCATTGAATAAACTGCTACCAGCTTGCTTTTTGGTTGCGACGGATTGATATCGATCGCAGTATGAATATGGCCTTTGTAAAAGCTATCCCTGTGGTCGCCGAATATGCTAATAACTTTAATGCTTTTGACATCTTTTCTGCTCGATGCTGCAAATGGAAGTAGCCAGTTGTCGGCAGTTTGTGCCGGTGTTCCATTCAGGTAGTATGGTTTCCACCTGTCCTTATTATTGTCGATCGTTGGTTTCTGGAAGAAAAGAGTGCTCAGTAAGATTAAAATCAATGTTCTCATCATCAGGATTTACGGAACAATATAAGATTTTATTCAATCGCTAACCATCTGTTTTACGTTTAAGCTCAATTACGGTAATCTCAGGCCAAATGCCAATTCGACCCGAAAAACCTAAGAAGCCAAAACCACGGTTAACGTTTAAATATCTGCCGTTCTCATTTTTTAAGCCGGCCCAATGTTTATAACGGTATTTTACCGGGCTCCATTTTATTCCAAAAGCTTCAATTCCAAATTGCATTCCATGCGTGTGTCCTGCAAGCGTAAGCTGAATTTTCGATGAAAATACTTTAACCTGCGCCTCCCAGTGCGTAGGATCATGAGATAGCAGAATTTTAAAATCGTTATTTTGTGTTCCGCTAAGTGCTTTTTTCAAATCACCTCTTTCACCAAAACCAACACCCCAGTTTTCTACACCGGCGAGAATAATCTTATCTCCGTTTTTATGTAGTTCTACATGCTCATCCAATAATAATTTAAAACCCAGTTCTGCGTGATAAGCTTTTAACTGCTGCAAGTTTTTAATCTTATCGGCTTCTGTTGGCCATTTAATATAGTCGCCATAGTCATGATTTCCCAGAACCGAGAACTGTCCGAAAGGCGCTTTTATTTGCGAGAAATGGCCGATATAAGGAACAATTTCTGACGCCGCGTTATTAACAAGGTCGCCAGTAAAAACAAATAAATTGCTTTTTTGAGCATTTATTAAATCGATGCCTTTTTGTACTGCTTTTGGATTGGTGAAACTACCGGCATGTATATCTGATATTTGGGTTAGCGTAAAACCATCAAAGCTTTGTGGCAGATCATTAAAATATAAAGTGTGTTTAATAACACGGTAAGCATATTTACCACGGGCTATGCCATAAATAAACACTACTATGGTTAAGCAGAACATAATAAACGCAAAATCTACCCAGTAACTACTTCTGCCTAACCAATGGAAACCCGATGGTTGAAAGTTTGATGTAATCCCTAATATTAAACGATATAAATCTCCGGCAATTAAAATAACTGAAAAGATGATTTCGCTTACGAATACAATCAGGAACAAATGGCCAACAATTTTGAAAAAATTAGTTATTCCTTTTGCCTGCATACTTCTTATGGCAAAAACTAAAGATATTACCAACCCTGTAATAAATATCCAGAAAGCTCCAACAAACAGTTTGTCTGTAATTATTGTTGTTAATCCTGATAATACATATGCATTCAGAAAGCCGAACAATGCAGCAAATATGATGATTGGTATGAGGTTAAATCTCCTTCTCATAAAATGATTTTGGGTAAAAGTAAATCTAAAAGACAGATATAATGCAGAGAAGGTTTTTCCTTACACTTTTTTTACGGTTGCTGATTATTAATTGATTTATTAAACAAGCTGTTATTGGCGTTTAATTAACTGTAATCACGCCATATTTTATATATTACATACTTTTACTAGCTTTGTACAAAATATGCTATCCAAAAAGACAAAATACGCCATTAAAGCACTTGTTGCACTAGGTAAAAATGTAGAGAAACCACCAATGCAAATCTCGAAGATTGCTGAGGAAGAGCATATCCCAAAAAAATTCTTAGAACAAATCTTGTTAGATTTACGCAATGCCGGCTTTTTATACAGTAAAAAAGGTGCCGGTGGTGGTTACAGTCTAAACAAGAAGCCTGAAGAAATTCTACTGGCTCAGGTAATGCGGGTTACAGATGGCCCGATTGCAATGGTTCCATGTGCAAGTTTAAATTTTTACCACAAATGTGATGAATGTGTTGATGAAAAAACCTGCGGGATTAGAAGCGCATTTATTGATGTTAGGGATGCTACACTAAAGGTTTTAAGTGAAACCAGCATCGCTGATGTTATCGGTAGGGAAGATAATTTAAAACTCGATATCACCAATTCTTAATCGCTTCATTTTGAAATTCATCCATCGAATGTAATATTTTTTAATAAAAATTACGACTATTTCTATATACTTTATATATTTGGAAGATGAATTACAGTTTTATGTCAGCAAATATTTATATGAAAACCATCAACTATTGTTGTAACACACAATAGAAGGGGGTATTTTAATAATTTATTGGTATAAAATATTGGATGCTTCTCGGTACAAGAGAGGCATTTTTTGGATAAAGCTAACAACACATATGCAAAGTTTCAGAACAGAACTCGAAAACAATATTGTCGAGCAGGACATTATCGATTTAGAGAATAAGATTAAAGCTTTTCGGGATGGAACCATTCACGACGAGAAATTTAGAAGCTTACGCTTAGCCAGGGGCGTTTACGGCCAAAGGCAGCCCGGTGTACAAATGATTCGGATTAAATTACCATTTGGAAAGGTAACTTTTAAACAATTATTACGCATAGCGAATATAGCTGATGAGTATGGCAGTGGAAACCTGCACTTAACTACTCGTCAGGATATTCAGTTACACTACGTAAGCCTCGATAGAACACCTGAACTTTGGGCAAAACTCGAACAGGATGATATCACGTTGAGAGAAGCTTGTGGAAATACGGTACGTAACGTAACGGCATCGCCAAATTCAGGAATCGATAAAGAGGAACCTTTTGATGTTTCTCCATACGCCCATGCAGTATTCAAATACTTTCTGCGTAATCCGATTTGCCAGGAAATGGGCAGGAAGATTAAAATTTCTTTCTCTTCAAGCGAAAGGGATACTGCTTTTAGTTATATCCATGATTTAGGTTTTATTCCAAAAATTAATGAGCAAGGTGAACGCGGTTTTAAGGTTCTGTTTGCAGGTGGTTTAGGCGCCCAGCCCTTTTTGGCAAGTGCGATAAACGATTTTTTACCTGAAGACCAGCTTATTCCCTTTACCGAATCCGTGTTAAGGGTTTTTGACCGATATGGAGAACGTACCAACCGAAATAAAGCACGTTTAAAATATCTGGTACAAAAACTAGGATTGGAAGAAGTTTTAAGATTGGTTGCTGAAGAGCGTGTAGCCAATAAAGTTAAAACTTTTGTAATCGACAGAGCTACAGTTCCTCAACCTGCATTGCCCGAAACCAGAGAATATGATGCTGTTGAAATTTTAAATGATAGCCATTATAAGCACTGGTCGGCGACTAATGTTGTTGAACAAAAACAAGAAGGTTTCTATGCCGTATATGTTAAAGTTCAGGTTGGTGATATTAAAACTGATAAGGCAAGAGCTTTTGTTGAAGCGATTAAACCTTATGTTGCCGATGAAATCAGGGTAACCCAAAACCAGGGATTGCTTTTAAAGTTTGTTCGTAAGGAAGCTTTACCTTCATTATATGTTGCTTTAAATAAAATTGGTTTTACCACAGCCGGATTTGATAGCCTGGCCGATATTACAACTTGTCCTGGTACCGATACCTGTAACTTGGGTATATCGAATTCAATGACGCTTGCCGAGGTTTTAGAGGAAGTGATTTATACTGATTTTCCTGAATTTATCTACGAAAAGAACATCAAGATAAAAATCAGTGGTTGTATGAATTCCTGCGGGCAACATGGTTTAGCTGAAATTGGATTTCATGGTAGTTCTGTTAAAGCCGAAGGTAAAGTTGTTCCAGCAGTGCAGGTAATGCTTGGCGGTGGTACAGTTGGTAATGGTGTTGGTCGTGTTGCAGAACGTGTAATTAAGGTGCCATCTAAAAGAGCAACCAGCGTACTTCACTTTATTTTAAATGATTTCAAAGCTAATACCGGTGAAAACGAAAACTTTCATCAATATTATGATAGAAAGGGTAAAGATCACTTTTATCAGTTATTAAAGCCTTTGGCTGATTTAACCAATCTTCAGCAGGAAGAATTTGTTGATTGGGGCCATGTAGAGCAGTTTGCTACGGCAATCGGTGTTGGTGAGTGTGCCGGTGTAGTTATCGATTTAGTAGCCACCTTATTGCTGGAAGCTGATGAAAAATTTGATTGGGCCAAGCAAAATTTAGAGAAAGGTGCCTATGCCGATGCCATTTACCATACCTACAGCACATTTGTTAGTGCAGCAAAATCTTTGCTTTTAGATAAAGGCATAAATAGCAGCACACAGGTTGGTGTAATCAGAGAATTTGATAATCACTACGTGGAAACTGGAGAATTTAACCTGCCAACAAACTTCTCAGATCTGGTCTTGCAGATTAATAAAAACGAACCATCTGAAGCATTTGCAAAAAACTTTTTTAACCAGGCGGAAGAATTTTTAAATCAGATTAAAGAAAAAAGAGCAACCATAAAAGCATAATCATGAGCGATCAAAAAATATATAAAGAATCAAAAATAACGCTTTTAGGGGCTGGTCCGGGAGATCCCGATTTATTAACCTTAAAAGGAGTTAAGGCTTTGCAGCAAGCCGATGTGGTTTTATACGATGCATTAACCAATGAAGCATTATTGGAACACGCACCTGCTGAAGCCATTAAAGTTTATGTGGGAAAACGTTCGGGTGAACATTCTTATCCCCAGGAAACCATTAATAAACTAATGATCGATTATGCTTTAAACTATGGCCATGTGGTACGTTTAAAAGGTGGCGACCCGTTTGTTTTTGGCCGAGGTTATGAAGAATTGGATTATGCTGCTTCTTACAGTATTCCGGTTGATGTAATTCCGGGTATATCGAGTTCTATCGGTGTTCCTGGCCTGCAGCAAATTCCGGTAACACATCGTGGTTTGAGTGAAAGCTTCTGGGTGATAACAGGTACAACAACTTCAGGAGAAGTATCAAATGATATTTATCAGGCGGCTGAATCGAACGCAACGGTTTTAGTATTAATGGGCCTGAAAAAGCTTTCAAAAATTGTTGAGATTTTTAAAGCTGCGGGCAGACATCATTTACCAGCTGCAGTGGTGCAGAATGGTTCATCTGAAGAAGAGAAACTTGTTGTGGGTACGGTTGATACAATTGAAAGTTTAGTTCAGCAAGAAAGCGTGAAAGCACCAGCATTATTGATTTTTGGAGAAGTTGTTTCATTACATCCATCATTTAAAAACTTAATAAAACAGTATGCAAGTATTGCCTAACCAACAAGATAATGCGGCAACTTTCTCTGAAGAGGAGAAAGGTAACCAGCTTTTTCCGGTTTTTATAAAGCTGAACAAGCTGCGTACATTATTAATTGGTGCAGGAAATATTGGTCTGGAAAAATTAACGGCAATTGTAAATAACAGCCATAGTGCTAAAATTACTATTGTTGCCGAAACTGTTTCGCAGGAGGTTTGTGCACTCGTTGCAGATTACCCTCAAATTAAAGTGAAACAAAAAAGTTTTGATGTTTCGGATCTTGAAAACATCGATATTGTATTTGCAGCAACAAATAACAATATTTTGAATGAAGAAATAAGGGCGGTTACACACGAAAAAGGTTTACTTATTAATGTGGCAGATAAACCTGATTTATGTGATTTTTATCTCGGTTCTATTGTGCAGAAAGGCGACTTAAAAATTGCTATTTCTACCAACGGTAAGTCGCCAACCATTGCAAAGCGTTTAAAGCAGATTTTGAATGAAGGTATTCCTCAGGAACTGGATGAAACATTGCAAAACATGAGTGCCTTGCGTCAAACCTTAAACGGCGATTTTTCGGCAAAGGTTAAAAAGCTGAATAAAGTTACAGAGAGCTTAATAAATCCTAAAAAAAGTTTTGCTGAACGTAATATCAAATGGCTGATCTGGCTGACTTCAATTTTATTGATAGGAACAATCGGCGCCACGCTATGGAATACTGAGCCGGAATTTCAATCTTTCCTGATTAATATCGACCCATTGTTTTACTGGTTTTTAGGAGCAGGATTTGTATTTGCCCTGATTGATGGCGCTATTGGAATGTCGTATGGTGTAACTACAGCATCATTCTCTCTGGCAATGGGTTTACCACCCGCATCTGCAAGTATGGCCATCCACATTTCCGAAGTAATGAGCAATGGCATTGCCGGCTGGATGCATTATCGCATGGGTAATGTGAACTGGAAATTGTTTAAAATCCTGATACTTCCGGCAATTATCGGTGCGGTTTTAGGCGCATATATTTTATCCTCTTTAGAACATTACAGTTCTTATGTTAAGCCTGTTGTTGCTGTTTACACCTTATTTTTAGGTGGAGTAATCCTGATGAAAGCATTTAACATCAAAAGAAAAAAAGCCGATCAGAAAATTAAAAAAATCGGCTTATTGGGTTTTCTTGGTGGTTTTATCGATGCTGCTTTTGGCGGTGGTTGGGGTTCAATTGTACTTTCAAGTTTAATTGCCGGTGGCCGTCATCCGCTTTTTTCATTGGGAACAGTAAAAATCAGTCGGTTTTTTATTGCAACATTAAGCTCTTTAACATTCTTTACAATGTTGGGTGGCAAGCACTGGGAAGCAGTTGTTGGCCTTATTATTGGTAGTGCCATAGCATCGCCAATTGCTGCGAGGGTTTCAAACAAAATTTCAGCAAAAACCATTATGGTAGCCGTTGGCATTATTGTTATGATTGTAAGTTTGCGCAGTGTAATTATGTTTATTTTAAAATTAATTTAGTAATGGATATAGCGGGGTTAAAACAAGAATTAGCAGGCTTATCTACAGTAGATAAGTTGAGGTTCCTGGCAGATAAATTTGCCGGTAAGATAATCTTTTCTACCAGTTTTGGTTGGGAAGACCAGGCCATTACGCATTTAATTTTTTCGAATAATATTCCGATAAAGGTATTCACTTTGGAAACAGGGCGACTTTTTCCGGAGACCTATTATGTATGGAACCGTACTTTAGAAGTATACAATAAACCGATTCACGCTTATTATCCGCAAAACGAATTATTGCAGGATATGGTGAATACAAAAGGACCGAACAGTTTCTACGAATCGGTAGAAAATAGAAAAGAGTGTTGCTTTATCCGGAAAATTGAACCTTTAAAAAGAGCATTGAAAGGTAACGAAATCTGGGTAACGGGAATTAGGGCTGAGCAGAGCCCGAACCGGGAAGATATGCACGATTTAGAATGGGATGAAGGGAATCAATTGATCAAATTTCACCCGATTTTCGACTGGACGCTGGATGATGTGAAAAACTACATTAAGGAAAACAACATCGTTTATAATACTTTACACGATAAGGGCTTCCCGAGCATTGGTTGCGCCCCATGTACAAGGGCTGTGCAACCCGGCGAAGATTTCAGGGCAGGAAGATGGTGGTGGGAAGACCAAAGTAAAAAAGAGTGTGGCTTACATGCTATAGAGAAGGCCTAAAGGCTTACAAACAACAGGATTAACAACAAATGATATAACAATTGATGTTTGAATGATTGTAATGAAATATAAAGTCATATTCAATTATTCGGTATTCAATCAATCAGAACTTAATAAATGAGTAACTATAATTTTGATTATTTAGATGAATTAGAGGCCGAGGCCATTCACATTTTACGCGAAGTGGCAGGGCAATTTGAAAAACCCGCCTTGTTATTTTCAGGTGGAAAAGATTCGATTACATTAGTTCGTTTAGCCGAAAAAGCATTTCGTCCAGGGAAATTTCCTTTTCCCTTAGTTCACATTGATACTGGCCACAATTTTCAGGAAACGATAGATTATCGTGATAAAATGGTTGAAAGAATTGGTGAAAAGCTAATTGTTGGCTCCGTTCAGGAATCGATTGATCAGGGGAAAGTTGTGGAACAAAAAGGTAAGAATGCCAGCAGAAATGCTTTACAAACCGTTACGCTGTTGGATACAATTGCGAAATATGAGTTTGATGCTTGTATTGGTGGCGCCCGTAGAGACGAGGAAAAGGCAAGAGCTAAAGAAAGAATATTTTCTGTTCGCGATGAATTTGGCCAGTGGGACCCAAAACGCCAGCGGCCTGAATTATGGAATATTTATAATGGTAAAATCCACAAAGGTGAAAATGTACGGGTTTTCCCCATCAGCAACTGGACGGAGTTAGATGTTTGGAATTATATTCGTAGAGAAAATATTGAGTTACCGAGTATCTATTTTGCTCATGAGCGAGAAGTGATTACCAGAAATGGGCAGTTAATGGCGGCTTCTCCGTTCCTGAATATGGATGAAGACGATTTTATTTTCCGAAAACAAGTGCGTTTCCGTACTGTAGGCGATATGTCATGCACTGCCGCAGTTGAATCTGAAGCAACATTAATTGATGACATTATCTCAGAAATCAGTGCTTCAAAAATTTCTGAACGAGGTGCAAGGATGGATGATAAAGTTTCTGAAGCCGCAATGGAAGACAGGAAAAAGGGAGGATATTTTTAAGGGAGTATCAAGTTGGGGTATCAGGTATCAAGATGGGATGCAATTAAACCTTTTAGATAATTTAACTTAAGCTAAGTATAAGTATGGAAGTGATAGACTACAATTTGTCTTGATACTTGATACTAATATCTTAATACTATAAAAAATGAACATATTAAAATTTTTCACAGCGGGCAGTGTAGATGATGGTAAAAGTACCTTAATTGGCCGCTTGTTATATGATACAGACTCTATTTTAGCCGATCAGTTGGAGGCTTTGCAAAGTTCTAACCGAAAAAACGATGATGGAACAATAGATTTAGCCATTTTAACAGATGGTTTAAGAGCAGAACGCGAGCAGGGTATTACTATTGATGTAGCCTACAAATATTTCCAAACCGATAAGCGTAAATTCATTATTGCCGATACGCCCGGCCATATTCAATACACCAGAAACATGGTTACAGGAGCATCAACAGCTAATCTGGCAATCATTTTAATCGATGCCCGAAATGGTGTTGTTGAGCAAACTATCCGCCATTCTTACTTAGTTTCTTTATTGGGTATTAAACATGTAGTGGTTTGTATCAATAAAATGGATATGGTAGATTATAGTGAAGAGACTTATAATGCGATCCTGGATAGATACAAGGTCTTAGCAGCGCAACTCAGACTTACAGATGTGAACTTTATCCCCGTTAGTGCGCTAAAAGGAGATAATGTTGTTCAAAATTCAGAGCGCATGCCATGGTACGAAGGTGAAAGTTTATTGCACTTCTTAGAAAAAGTAGATACTGATCACCTGGAAAAATCACAGTTAGCCCGCATGCCTGTGCAATGGGTTATCCGTCCTCAAACAGATGAACTGCATGATTATCGTGGTTATGCTGGTCGCGTTCTAAGCGGTACATTTAATGTGAATGATAAGGTGACTGTTTTGCCATCAGGCGCAAGTTCAACTATAGAAAAGATAGAGTTTTTTGACCATACATCAACTGCCGCACATGCCGGGCAGTCGGTTACCATTCATCTAAAAGATGATGTAGATATCAGCCGTGGCGATACTATTGTAAATGCAACTGCTTTACCTCAGGAATCTAAATTAATTGAAGCCGATTTATGCTGGATGGACGGCCGTGCTTTAGATACCTCTATTATGTATCTAATTCAGCATAATAGCAAGGTTACGAAATGTAAAATCAGTGAAATTCTCCACAAGGTTGATATTAATACTTTAGAAAAACATCCAGCCGACGAATTTAAATTAAATGATATCGGTCGCGTAATCGTTAAAACAGCTGATGCTTTAGCATTTGATTTATACGATGATAATCGAGCAAATGGTTCAGCAATATTAATAGATAGCCGAACTAATTTAACAGTAGGTGCTTTAATGTTTAGAGCAGCAGTAGAATAGTTAAAATAAAATATAAAGGGGAGATGGAGTATGTCATTGTACAGTAGAACCACAACCAAATATAATAATGAAAGCCTCGATTAAAATTTGAGGTGAAAGCAATTTCAACGGGGCATTGAAAAACAATAGCCCCGTTTTTCTTTTATAAAGCTACAGATATGACTACAAATTTTATGAGAAAAAAATAAAGATTATGGTCTTATCATTATGGAAATGAATAAAACTTTTCATCGTATTTTTATATTTGATAACTGTTAATCTTTAAAAAATCATAAGATGAAAAACAAAATTATTTACCTCGCTATTACTGCTTTTCCATTTTTTTATGCTTGCAATTCTTCAGATAACAAAGCAAATGGTGCCAAAGTAGACTCAGTAACTAACCAAACCTGTTATACATCATCTTTTGAAAAAGATAGTGCTGCAATGATTGTTAAGACTTTGGCTTCAGGAAAAGTTACGGGTTCCTTGCTGGTTAAGTATGCCGAAAAGCCACAGAATAATGGTATTTTAAATGGCAAGTTTAATGGCGATACTTTACTGGTTGATTATCGCTTTAATACTGGTGGCGATACCACGAGAGCATTTACCAACCCACTTGCGTTTTTAAAGAAAGATGGTAAATTAATAATGGGTGTTGCCCAGATAGAAACTACACTGGGTAGATCTTATTTTGTAAAAGGCAAGCCGATTAATTATGAGGCAGGTAAATTTACTTTCGAGGAAGTACCTTGTAAGTAATCTTTTCTAGAAAATGGATTCCGTGCATATTGTTTTGATTTTCAGCGAATTGATCTAACTGATCGATTTGTTTCTTGCAGATATGTTATAAAATTAAAATATTTTAAAATAAATTACTACAATTTCTATAGACTTTATATATTTGTATAATTAATAAAAATTATCACGAGCTAATTTGTTACTGCCATGATTTTAAATAAAGTAGAAAAAGCGAACATTGAACCAAAAATTACACTAATCGGTGCTGGTCCTGGCGACCCGGATTTGTTTAGTTTAAAAGGTGTTAAAGCATTAAAAACAGCTGATGTTGTTTTATATGATGCAAATGTGAACGAAGCTTTATTGTGTCATGCACCAGATGGTATTCCAAAAGTTTTCGTTGGAAAGCGTACTGATGATGAGAATTTCTCACAGGAAGCTGTTAACAGATTGGTTATCGATTATGCTTTAAACTACGGTCACGTAGTTCGTTTAAAAAGTGGTGACCCGTTTTTCTTTGCAAAAGGTTACGAAGAAATCGATGCCGCAGAATCGTACAGCATCCCTACAGAAATTATTCCTGGTATTTCTAGCGCAACAGGAGCACCAAGCTTACAGAAAATACCAATGATTTATAAAGACCTTAGCGAAAGTTTCTGGGCAGTAACCGGAACAAATGCGCAGGGAGAAATTTCAGAAGATTTATACATTGCTGCCAAAACAAAAGCAACAATTGTCGTTTTAAATGGTATTGAGAAAGTGAAAGAAATTGCAGCCATTTTTCAGGCTGAAAATAAAAACCTTTTACCAGTAGCAGTAATTCAAAATGGTTCTACGCCACAGGAAAAAATAGCAGTAGGCATTGTTGATACCATTGCAGAGGTTGTAGAAGATAAAAGAATTACCGCCCCGGCATTACTGGTTTTTGGTGATGTGGTTTCTTTACATCCGCAATTTCAGCCTATCAGAGATTTCTACGAAATTATAGCAGAAGAATATTAATAATTAACCTAAACCACATTTATTTGTTTTGTTATAAAGCCGCTGACGAAAGTTAACGGCTTTTTTGTTTTTAATGATCTTCCGCAGAAGTAAAATATGATAAGATCAGACGAATTGTTATAAACAGGCCTTTGTTAAATAAACCTGATTGATTAGAAATACTTTTTATTGCAGCTAAGCTTTAATATAATGTTATACTGAGGTACAAAGCATCTGCAACCGTTGAAACGGATGCTTCGGGTCTTAATATAACAGAAGTTTGAAAAATATTGGAACGAAAAGCAGGGCTGTAGCCCACTAAAAGTGATGAATATTCCCTTCCAATAAGAACCGATTCTGACGAAAAAAATGCCATCAAAAATAAATTTCCGATTATTTCTAAATCGGAAAACAATTACTAACTTAACGGAGTTATCTACACCAAATATTTGATGGAAATTATACATATTAGTGCCGAATGTTACCCAGTTGCTAAAGTTGGTGGTTTAGCAGACGTTGTAGGGGCCCTACCTAAATACCAGAATAAAACCGGCCACATAGCCAAAGTGGTTGTGCCTGCGTATGAAACAAAATTTGTTCGCGAGAGCGAATTTGAAGTAGCATACGATGCCTGGGCTAATTATGGTAATCACCATTTTGCTTACCGGATTTTAAGGGAAAAGACCAATAAGCTTGGTTACGATTTATACATTGTTCACATACAGGGATTAACTGATAGACCAAATGTTTATGGTTATGGCGATGATACTGAACGTTTTGTTGCATTCCAGATTGCTACTTTAGATTGGATAGCGCAGTGGGAACATCGCCCGGATGTAATTCACTGTCACGACCACCATACAGGATTAATACCTTTCATGGTTTCGAACTGCCTTAAATATCAAAATATAAGTAAAGTACCTACTGTTTTAACCATTCACAATGCACAATATCAAGGTCAGTTTGGATGGGATAAATTATATTATTTACCTGCTTTTGATTTATGGAAAGGTGGTTTATTAGGTTGGGATGATGCAATAAATCCACTGGCATCGGCCATAAAATGTGCCTGGAGGGTAACTACTGTTTCGCCAAGTTATCTGGAAGAGATGATGAATAATGCCCGTGGGCTGGAAAGTTTGCTTAGGCAGGAGCGTTGGAAATGCAGCGGCATTTTAAACGGCATCGATAATGAAGTGTGGGATCCGGAAACTGACCCAATGTTAGGCAAAAGTTACAATTTAAAAACAGTTGAGGCAGGAAAAGCTGCAAACAAAAAGGCCTTGTGCGATGTTTTTCAATTAGATGCTTCAAAGCCATTATTCACCTTTATTGGTAGGCTGGTAGATGAAAAAGGAGCAGATTTACTTCCTGATATTTTTTATACCGCATTGCAGCAACATGGCGAAAATATTAATATTTTAGTTTTAGGTTCTGGCGATAATTGGGTAGAAGGAAGATTAAATCAGTTAAAAGGAATTTTTGATGGAAAGTACAACGCTTACATTGGTTACAATGAGCAGGTTTCTCATCAAATTTACGCAGGGGCTGATTTTCTCCTAATGCCATCAAGGGTAGAACCTTGCGGCTTAAATCAACTTTATGCCTTGCGCTACGGAACGGTTCCGATTGTGCGCAGAGTTGGCGGTTTGAGGGATACCGTGATTGATATTGGAGATGATGGATTTGGTATCTGCCACGACCAGACCAGCATTTGGGATGTTATGCATTCCATTAACAGGGCAGTAAACTTTTACAATGATAAAAAAGCTTTTAAAGCAGTACGTAAAACCATGATGAAGATTGATCATTCGTGGGATAGGGCAGCAACGAATTACATAGAATTATACCAAATATTAAAATAAGCTTAAACATGACTGACAAAGTTTTAGGCGTTATCCTTGGCGGTGGCCAGGGCTCTAGATTATCGCCATTAACACAAACACGTTCTAAACCGGCAGTTCCAATTGCTGGTAAATATCGGTTGGTAGACATCCCAATATCAAATTGCCTCAATTCTGGCATCCACCGTATGTTTGTGTTAACCCAGTTTAATTCAGCATCCCTAAATAAACACATTAAAAATACTTATCATTTTAGCCATTTTAGTACGGCTTTTGTTGATATTCTTGCGGCAGAGCAAACGGTACAGAATGCAGGCTGGTTCCAGGGAACTGCCGATGCCGTTCGCCAATGTATGCACCACATTGTTTCGCATGAGTTTGATTACATTTTAATCTTATCTGGCGATCAGTTATACCAGATGGATTTTAAAGATATGATTGAAAAACATATCGAAGCCAATGCGGAAATTACGATTGCTACCATTCCGGTGAATGCAAAAGATGCTACCGACTTTGGTATTTTAAAGGCAGATGATGAAAATATGATTACTTCTTTCATCGAGAAACCAAAAACAGGTCTTGAAGAGTGGATTTCTGATACAGGTGAAGAGATGCAAGGCGAGGGGCGTAATTTTCTGGCATCAATGGGTATCTATGTTTTCAATCGCGAATACTTAATCAATATCCTGAACGAAAACGAGGAGGAGAAAGATTTTGGTAAAGAGATTTTACCGAGAGCAATTACGCAAAGTCGTGTGCTAAGTTATCAGTATGAAGGTTACTGGACAGATATAGGTAATATTTCATCGTTCTTCGAAGCTAACCTGGGCTTAACGGATGAGATTCCGAAGTTTAATATGTTTGATAGTAATCATACTATTTTTACCCGTGCAAGGATGTTACCTCCATCAAAAATTTCGGGTACAACTTTAGAGAAAGCCATTATTGCTGAAGGATGTATTATACAGGCGAGTAGGGTAGAACATGCTGTTTTGGGTATTCGTGCCCGAATTGGCAAGCATACTGTTGTAACTAATGCTTATATCATGGGAAGCGACCGGTACCAGACTTTAGAAGAAATACAATCTGAAAATAGTAAAGGCAATTCCCTAATTGGTATTGGCGATCGTTGTTACATTAACAATGCCATCATCGATAAAAATTGCCGAATTGGAAATGATGTGAAAATTAATGGCGGTCCGCATTTAGAGGATGGCGATTTTGAGCTTTATGCTGTTAAAGACGGCATTGTAGTGGTAAAAAAAGGTGCTGTTTTACCAAGTGGAACAGTAATTTAAGATAATCATTATCATTAACTAGGCCAGTTTCGTGTATTTCGGAACTGGCTTTTTTCTTGTAAAGAATTTAATGATTATCTATGATTTTTGAATTGAACGTTCAGCATTCTAGCGCCGGTTGCAGCCCTGTTTTACGTTTCAATATTTTAACTGTTGTCATGCTGAGGCAAGAAACAGCCGTTTCATCGGTTGCAGATGCTTCGTGCCTTAGCATGACAGTCTATTCAAAGTTATTAGCAAAAAAATATTTCCTCTTCAATCAGGCTTATTTAATAAGAGCTTGTTTCATACACGATGTTTAATTCTCCTTAAAATTCCTCATTTGCTCCAACATTTTAGGGCCACGCTTGTTAGTATTTAATTAAACTCAAATTAATCGCATGGCAGAACAACACCTCTATCAAACGGGAATAATTGGAAATTGCGCTTTTTTAGCGCATGTAAATAAAAACACAGATATCTCATGGCTTTGCTGGCCGCGTTTCGACAGCCCTTTTATTTTCGGTAGCTTACTGGACAGGAAAAAAGGTGGTGAATTTTCTATTCTTCCTCAAGGTGAGTACACTACAAATCAATACTATATTGAAAATACGAATGTATTGCGAACGGAAATCACGGCAGAAGATGGAAAGTATCGTATAACTGATTTTGCGCCACGATTCCGTTTATACGACAGGTATTTCAAACCCTTAATGTTTATCAGAAAAATAGAACCATTACAGGGAAGCCCGAGGATTACAGTTAAATGCGAACCGGTTTGCAATTATGGAAAAGGGAAAATGCTTTCGAGCAGAGGCAGTAATCATATCGACTATTTAGGTTGTGATGAGAATATAAGGCTGAGTACAAATGTTTCCTTAACTTATATTTTAGATGAGAAAGCTTTTGTGCTAAACGAAGCAAAATACCTGATCATGACTTATGGTCAGAACCTGGAAGCACCTGTAGTAAGTACTGCTGAAAACTTTCTTCGTGATACGATTGCCTATTGGCGCCTGTGGATTAAACATTCATCAATTGCAGGCTTTTACCAGCCATTTGTAATTCGTTCGGCTTTGGTTTTAAAAATTCATCAGTACGAAGATACCGGTGCCATTATAGCTGCAAGTACTACGAGTTTGCCTGAATCGCCTGGAAGCACAAGAAACTGGGATTACCGTTATTGCTGGTTAAGGGATTCACACTATGTACTTACTTCGCTTAATCATATCGGGCATTTTGAGGAAATGGAAAAGTATTTTAATTATTTATCTGATATCTCTCGTGCCGAGGATACACGCTACCAACCCTTATATGGAATTGCCGGTGAGCGGGAAATTACTGAGCATACTTTACCGCATTTAGAAGGGTACAAAGGTGAACAGCCCATTCGGGTTGGTAACCAGGCCTATGAACATATACAGAATGATATTTACGGGCAGGTGTTAATTTCAATGTTGCCACTTTATACTGATCATCGTTTTGTATTCTCAGAACGAAGTGATTCGGTGAAATGGATAGAGGGCGTACTGTCTAAAATTGAGCGAACAATTGATGAGGAAGATGCCGGCATCTGGGAGTTCAGGAATATAGCAAATGTACATTGCTATAGTAATTTGTTTCAGTGGGCAGGTGCACAAGCCGCCTTAAAAATGGCAAAAACAATCGGTAACCAGGATTTCGAGGACAGAGCAAAAGTGCTAATCGATAAAGCAGCAGCACATATTGAGGCTTGTTACGATCCAGTAAGAAAGGTTTATACCAATGCTGTTGGAAGCCCCCATCTGGATGCCAGTACATTGCAGCTAATCATGATGAATTACCTTGACCCTGCATCAGATAAAGCAAAAGACCATTTAATTGCGTTGGAAAAAGAATTGAAAACTGAGGATGGTTTATTTTACCGTTATCTGCATGCCGATGATTTTGGAAAACCTAAAACAACGTTTTTAATCTGTGCTTTCTGGTACGTTGAAGCATTGGCTTGCGTAGGCAGAACTGACGAGGCGATTAAGGAATTTGAAAACATTATTAAATATTGTAATCACCTGTTACTTTTCAGTGAGGATGTTGATGCCAAAACGGGTAGTCAATGGGGGAATTTTCCGCAGGCATATAGCCATGTAGGCTTAATGAACGCCGCGTATCGCATTGCGATTAAACTGGATAGACCAATATTTTTGTAAGGATTTAATTTTAAGCTGGTCGGTGCATCACCGACCAGTATTTAGCGTTTTGGTATTTTAACCTGATTTATTGTGTCACCGAACCAGAAAACAGTATGTAAGAGATCACTGCATTCAGAATGACGACGTAACGAACTCAATCCCTCTCCACAAATTCTTCTTTAACTAAACTCCAGAGAAGTTTTCTAACTTCTTTAAAATCATTTAGATAGTATTTTGCTTCAGAAAGATTATTGCCAACTTTAACCGTAATAGCATCATCGGGTAAAGCCTTGAAAATATCCTCATCGGTATGATCATCACCTAAAGCCATAATAAAGTCAGGATGTTTATTATATAACCAGTTCAATGCAGCTTTTCCTTTATTTACTTCAATATTTTTAAATTCGATAACCTTGTTTCCTGGCATCAGTTGTAAACCTTTATCTGCAGCCAAAATTTTCATATGACTTACAATTTCGTTCGCCCTTAAATCGCCAAGTCCTTCTTCCGCCTTGCGGTAATGCCATACCAATGAATAACTTTTTTCTTCTATAAATGATCCCGGTGTCCTATCTGTGTAGGTTTCCAGTTGTGCTTTAATTTCACTTTTCCATTGGTCAGTTAATAAAGGAAGACAATTCCATTTATCGCCATAGGTTTTTTGCCAGGCACCATGTTCGGCAATCAAATCAACCTTTAAATGTCCAAACCATTTTTCAAGTGTTTCATTTCTTCTGCCGCTAATAATAACAACCGTATTTGAACTATCTAATGTCAGGTTTTCAATCAGGTCATATAATTCATCATCCGGCGATGCATCATCAATATTTCCGGTAAAATCTACCAGCGTCCCATCGTAATCAAGAAACAGTACGCGGTTTTTCGTTTTTGCATATTTTGCAGCAATAATCTCATTAATCGTATTTACTGCGTGTTTTGTTAGTAATGATTTTTGTGAATCTTTCACTTCGTTTAATCTTAATATAAAATTGTTTACCCAATGTTTCACATTGAATTTTTCTACTATGGAACGCATGGCTTTCATACGCTGCTGCTGCTCTTCTACGGGCATTTTTAAGGCGGTAACGATGGCATCCATGATATCGCCAAGGTTATTCGGGTTAACAACAAGTGCATCCGTTAACTCTTTGGAAGCACCGGCCATTTCGCTTAAAATAAGAACACCATCTTCGTTATTTCTGCTGGCAACGTATTCTTTACTTACCAGGTTCATGCCATCACGCATGGGGGTAACCAGGCAAATATCAGCAGATGAATACAGCGCTGATAATACTTCAATAGGGAAAGAGCGGTAGAAATAATTAACCGGAATCCAATCCATAGAACGGTAGCGGGCATTTAAATTTCCAACAAACTGATCAATTTGCTCGCGAAGCTCATTGTATTGGGGTACCGTATCCCTTGAAGGAACTACGATCATGAATAACTCGATTTTACCAATGTATTCGGGATGTACCTGCAACAGTAATTCGAGTGCTTTCAGTCGTTCTAAAATTCCTTTGCTATAATCCAGGCGGTCAATGGAAAGGATAATTTTCATATCTTCTTTTCCATTTCTGAAATTCGAGATTTCATGTTTTACTTCATCAGTTGCTGTTAACGCAGAAAATTTATCATAATCTATTCCCATCGGGAAAGCTTCGATAACAATTTGTCTTTCACTGTTATGGATGACATTTGAAGAAGAAGTAACTGTTAGTAATCGTGTTGCTGTACTGATGAAGTGTCGTACATCATCATAAGTATGGAAACCGATTAAATCGGCTCCTATTAAGCCATTCAGTAATTCCTCACGCCAGGGGATTAACCTGAATATCTCATAAGATGGAAATGGAATATGCTGAAAGAATCCAATGGTAGAATTCGGAAGTTTAGTTCGCAATATTCCTGGTAATAGTAGTAGCTGGTAATCCTGAATCCAAATTTTATCTCTCCTGTTTAGCACCTGCATCGCACTTTTTGCGAATTTTTCGTTTACTGATTTATAGCAGTCCCAATAATTTTGCTCGTAATGTGCGTAGGTAACCAGGTAATGAAAAACAGGCCACAAAACCTCGTTTGAAAAGCCTTCGTAATATAGATTTATTTCTTCCTGGGTAAGAAAAACGGGATACAGGTTGAGCGTACTAAGTTTTTGAATTACTTCTTCCTGTCTTTCTTCAGGAACTTCTATTCCCGGCCAGCCAATCCATATTGAATTGCCTGATTTGTAAACGTCGCCCAAACCAGTGGCAAGGCCTCCTTCGCTGGGTATAAAAGTATATTCGTTGTCTTCTTCAATAATTTTAACGGGTAGTCTGTTCGATATTATAACTGTCTTCATGCTTGTATTTGATGTATCCACATTAATAAAAGCGCTTAATTCTGTTTTTGTTTGAATTTTTATTTTAAAAGAACATTCAGATGATTTTTTGAAATAGTAGAACTATTGCTAAAAAGGATAAGCCCCGATAAAGAAAGTTGCCGTAAATAACTTAAACGTAATTAAAAAGCAACGAGAAAGTTGTTTGCTCATTTGGTATCGAAACCACTTCAATGCTACCGCGATGCATTTTCATAATGTTTCTGCTAATGGTTAAACCAATGCCTGAGCCATTTTTCCGGGTAGTGTAAAAAGGGACAAAAATTTTCTCTAAATCAGCTGATTCTATGCCTTTTCCGTTATCGCTTACATCAATATAAAGTTTGGTGTTTTCTAAACGGTATTTTACAGAGATATAAGGGTTTTCGTTATTTTCGACAGCATAAATACTATTGGTGATCAGGTTGATTAATACCTGTTCGATAAGTTTTAAATCGAGTTGAACTGTAATTTTAGATGAAGTTTGTTCAACATCGAGAACCACATTTTTAACCTTGGCAAATGGCTGCATGAGTACTTTAATGTGTTTAAGGATTTCGCCAATAGTATGTGATTCGAGGTTTGGGGTTGGCAATTCTGCAATCAAACGGTAATCTTTAACAAAATCCAATAAACCTGTTGAACGGCGTTTGATGGTTTGCAGGGCCGTTTTCAAATCCTCCATTTCATCCAAATCCAGGTTCTCCTTGTTACTTACCATGCTATTGATGGTATCGGATAAAGAGCTGATTGGCGTAATGCTATTTAATATTTCGTGCGAGATTACACCAATTAACCTATTCCAGGCTTCGGTTTCTTTTTGCTCAATCTCATCTTTAATGTTTTGGAAACTGATAATAGTGTAGTTATTCCCGTAAAGGTTTAGTGGAATAACCTCAGTTGATAGCTGAATCAATTTTTCCTGGATTTTCAACTCCAGAAATCGTTTTCCTCCGGCAGTAATCTGGTCTACCTCGTTAGTGAAATTTGGCAAATGCTGTTTTAAACGATGCCAGTATTTGTAAGCCGGAACGCCAAGCAGATTTGAAGCCGCCTGATTAAAAAATGCGATTTCCTCATTATCGTGCTCAGTTTCACTATTCTTAACTACAATTACACCAACAGGAACTTGTTCAAGAATGGTTTTAATGAGTTGAAACATGGCTTCCTGCTCCATCCTGATTTGTTTGTGCACCTGTAAAATTTCGCCAAACGATTCATATAGTTCAGGGAAACTGCCCTTGGTTGCTTTATTCTTAAAATTTAAGGTATGGTCGCGGGTTTTTACAGCTAAAATAAATCGCTTAATATCAGAGCGGATTTCATTGATATAATAATAGAGCGAAATAATCGAACCTATCAAAATTAAGCTTACACCTATAATCGTAAACCACAGTTGTGTATTCTTAACCAGGTAAAAAAGCAGGTAACCTAAAAGGTTAATGATTACCAATCTGGATACTAAACGAAAAGTAAAGCGTTTATAAAACATGTTTCTATGCTAAAAGCTAAAAAGTTAAAAGGCCAAAAGCTTTCCGCTTTAGTCTTCAGGTTTTTTCGCTCAAATTCCAAATTTCTCTATTCTTCTGTATAAAGCTGCCCGGGTTAAGCCCAATTCTGCTGCAGCCTTAGAAATATTTCCCTTATGCTTGTCGATGGCTTTTTGAACCATCATTTTTTCCATATCCTCAAGTGCCATTTCATCAGGCACCGCAGTAGTTTGTGTAAAGCGCTGCGGGCTTAATTGTAAGTCATCATCCGAAATTTCATTGCCATCGCTCATGATTACTGCCCGCTCTAAAACATGTTGTAACTCCCGCACATTGCCAGGCCATTTGTAATTTAACAGCATTTCTTCGGCTTTATGACTTAAATTTCTAATTTCTTTATGATATTTCGAACTGAAAACCTGCATAAAATGATTTGCAAGTAGCAGAATATCGGTTCCACGCTTTCTTAGCGGCGGTAATAAAAGTTCAACCGTATTGATACGAAAGAGCAAATCCTGCCTGAAAGTGTTTTTAGCAACCATGTCGTTCAGGGGCATATTAGTTGCTGTAATTAGCCTAACATTTACTTTACGTTCTTTACTTTCTCCAAGGCGGGTAACCGTTCGGTTTTGCAACACACTTAAGAGTTTGGCCTGTAATGGTAAGCTCAGGTTTCCAATCTCATCCAAAAAGATAGTTCCGCCATCTGCTAATTCGAAACGACCGGGTTTATCTTCTTTTGCATCGGTAAAAGCACCTTTGGCATATCCAAACAATTCACTTTCGAAAAGATTTTCATTTAGGGAACCTAAATCAACATGCATAAAAACCTGGTTCTTGCGTTGCGAATTTCCATGGATTTCATAAGCAAATACCTGCTTTCCGGTACCGTTTTCACCTAAAATTAATACATTGGCATCTGTGGGCGAAACTTTTAATAAGGTATTTTGAAGCTGTTTTATAACATCGGCCTCACCAACAATGTGTTCAAAACCCCTGGCCATATCTTTTTGTAAAGAAGTATGGATTTTTTCCAGCTTTTTCACTTTTCTGGTCGATTCGCGAAGCTTTGATGCTGCTGAGATGGTAGCAAAAAGTTTTTCGTTTTCCCAAGGTTTAAGAATGAAGTCGGTTGCGCCGTTTTTTATGGCTTTAACGGCAAGCTCAACATTACCAAAAGCCGTCATTAATATGACCACATAATCCTTATCAATCGATAAAATGTGCTCAAGCCAGTATAAACCTTCACGTCCATCGCTTGCACCCTTCTGGTAATTCATGTCCAGCAAGATAATATCGACTTCGTTTTTGCTAAGTAAAACATTAATTTCTTTTGGCGATTTGCAGGTAATTACCTGTTTTACCTGCTGTTTTAAGAACAGGCGGGCACTTAAAAGAATATCATCATCATCGTCGATGATTAAAACGGTAGCGTCTAACATAAAGTGTTTATCTCTATTTGCTGAAGAAAGTAGTAATTTCTATCACAAATTTAATCAAACTGTCCGCTCCCGCACATAAACTGTTCGATAATGAACAGGTTAAAATTTTAAAATTAGTTAAGTCATTGTTTATTAGTGTTTTATTTGTTTTTTAAGCTTTTGGCACAGGCTTGGTTAATGGGTAATCAAATAGTAAAACCGAACAATGGACAAAAAAATAGAGAAGAAGAGATTTAGCACTAAAACCTTAACCATAATAGGAGGGGCAATTGCCTTTGTTGCAGTTGTTATTTATGGCTACACCTTATCATTGAAAAAAACATACAGTGCCGATGCTGATAAGTTAACCATCAGTAAAGTAGAATATGGCGATTTTGAAGATGTAGTTTTACTAAACTCGAGTGTTGTTCCATTAACTTCGGTAATTGTTAGTTCTTCTGTAGGAGGTACGGTTGCCGAAATTTTTACTGAAAATGGAGCATCTGTGGTAAAAGGTACACCCTTGTTAAGAATCTCCAACTCAAATGCCATGTTAAGTTATACCTCAAGTCAAACGGCAGCTACAGAGCAAATTAACCAGTTACGTAAATCAAGATTAGATTTAGAGCAAAATCAGCGGGTTTTGAATCAAGATGTTTTGGATGTTGAAAATAACCTAAGGACCGCTGCCCGTCAATACCGCCTGGATAGTGCGCTTTTTGCAAAAAAAGTAATTACACTACAAGAGTTCAATAAATCGAGTCAGGACTATGAATATTATCAGGGTAAACTGAAAATTGTTCGCCAGGCGGTTAAACAAGAAAACCAAAGTAGAAAAATGCAGTTGGCGCAAATCGATCAATCAATGGGGCAAATGAACGAAAGCTTGGAAATGATTCGTCAGAATATCGAAAACATGACAATCAAAGCACCAGTTTCGGGAAAGCTATCGTCTTACGATCCGGTTATTGGCAAATCGTATAATGCCAATGAAATGATTGGAAAGATTGATGTTTTACAAGGCTATAAACTACAGGCTGGTGTTGATGAATACTATATCAATCGTGTTAAAGAAGGACAAACTTCAACCTGTGAGTTTAATGGCAAAACATATAATTTAACCGTGAGCAAGGTTATTCCTGAGGTTACTGCGGGTCAATTTCAAGTGGAAATGGTTTTTAAAGGTCCTGCACCTGAAGGCTTACGTCGAGGCTTATCGCTTCAAACAAAATTAACTTTATCTGATAATAGCAAATCGTTATTGCTTGCTCAGGGACAGTTTTTCCAAAGTACAGGCGGCTCGTGGGTATTTGTGGTAAACAATGGTAAGGCAACTAAGAAAAATGTGAAAATCGGAAGAAAAAATTACCTGTATTACGAAATATTGGATGGTTTAGCCAAAGGTGATGAAGTGATTACTTCTTCTTACGATCAGTTTAACCAGTATGATCAGGTAGAAATTAATAAATAAATATGATGAACAGAATTTTAATAACTATAGCAATAGCCTGTTTTTCGCTAATGGCGAATGCTCAAAGTATTTTTAAAAAAGAGGCTAACTGGATTGATCAAAAAAATGGGGTGAGCTATGAAATGAATATTTATAGCAAATCGGCAAAAAATGCAGGATCAGACCTTGCCAAAATTAAATTTACGATAGATGGAGACCTGACGCTGCTTGAAAAGGTTAGCCTGATGCTTGATGGGAAATTGAAAATGAATGTACCATTAAAAGCAGAAGCTAATGAAATTGAATTACAACCCGGAGTTTATACATTTAAAATTTACCATAAAATATTTAGTGAAAAGGATTTCGAAGTCGAACTGAAAAAAGCTCAACAAAACAATATTAAACTAACCATCAAAAAAATTGCTTCATGATTAAAATAGAAAACCTGGAAAAAGTTTACAAAACTGAAGAAGTAGAAACAACGGCCTTAAATGGCATTAACCTACACGTAAAGGAAGGCGAGTTTGTTTCCATCATGGGACCTTCGGGCTGCGGAAAATCTACTTTATTAAATGTGATGGGTTTACTGGATAAGCCTGAAAGTGGCAGTTATAAGTTTATTGATACTGAACTTTTAACCTTAAACGACAGAGAACGCTCTAATTTCCGGAAAAGAAATATGGGTTTCGTTTTTCAGAACTTTAATTTAATTGATGAGTTAACTGTTTTCGAAAACATCGAGCTACCCTTAATCTATAATAAAATTCCTGCAGGCGAGCGCAAAAAACTGGTTAACGAGATTATTGAAAGAATGAATATCGTTAACCGTAGCGGTCACTTTCCTCAACAGCTTTCAGGTGGTCAGCAGCAACGTGTTGCAGTGGCGAGAGCGCTGGTTACCAAACCGAAATTGGTTTTAGCCGATGAGCCTACAGGTAACCTTGATAGTTCGCACGGTAACGAAGTTATGGAACTGCTTTGTGAGTTAAATGAAACCGGAACCACGATTGTAATGGTAACGCACTCCAGCCATGATGCTAGTTTTTCAAACAGAATTATTAACCTGAAAGATGGTCATGTGATTTCGGAAAAGATTAATAAAAGCCGGAATGAGGAGTTGATATAAACCTTTTAGCACCAAAAGGCAGATAAAGAAAATTTAGTTTTAGTTAATGATAAGCCACCCGACATCTCCCTGGATGGGGAGATTCGGAAAAGGCGCTAATAAAAGGAAATACTGAAACAACAAAAAGAAAGACAGAAACTTAGTAAAGTCTTGATACCTGTTACTTAATAATAACTACTTGCTATTACCATGTTCAAATTAAACTTAAAAATCGCTTTGCGAAACCTTTGGAAAAATAAAGGATTCACCTTAATTAATGTTGGTGGATTGGCTATTGGTTTGGCCAGTTGTATGATTTTACTTTTATACGTGGCTTATGAATGGAGTTTCGATAAGCAGTTTACCAATCATGAAAAAACCTATGTTGTTTATCAAAGTGTTGTGGCAAATAGTAAAACTTTCAGTTGGTCGTGGACGCCTAATGTAATGGCAGCTGAAGTGCAGGAAAAGTTTCCTGGGGTTAAATATGCTTCACGTTCAACATATCCACGCCCGAACTTGGTTGCCGTTGGTGATAAAAAGATAAGCTCCAGAGTAGTTTTTGCTGATCCAAATTTCCTTAAAATTCTGGACTATAATTTTTTAACGGGTAACCCTGCCAGTGCTTTAAAAGATGTTAATACAATTATTTTAACTAAATCTTTTGCTGAGAAATTATTTGGAAAGGAAAATCCAATCAATAAAACCGTAAAATTTGAAAACCAGAACATTTTAAAAGTTGAGGCGGTAATAGATGATGTGCCCGCAAATAGCAGTATCTACTTTGAATGTTTAATGCCCTGGAAGTTATATGAGCAAAGAGAACCATGGGTAAAAGAGCCTAACTGGGGGAATAATATGTGTTTAACCCTGGTTCAGTTAAAAGATAATAATGCCTTTGGTAAAGCAAATGCCGACATAAAGGAAATTTACAAACGTCACGATAAGGAAATAACTGCTGAAGCATTATTGCATCCATTGGATAAATGGCACTTATATAGCGATTTTGAAAATGGAAAATCGGTAGGAGGAAAAATAGATCAGCTTAAAATATTTCTATTGCTTGCTTTCTGCATACTGCTCATTGCCTGTGTAAACTTTATGAATTTATCGACTGCACGCTCGGAACGTAGAGCAAAAGAAGTAGGCGTTCGTAAAGCAATCGGTTCAACACGGAAATCACTAATCAGCCAATTCTTTCTAGAGTCGATATTGGTGACATTTATTTCCACTGTTTTTGCCTTCATTTTGGTTGAAGTAAGTTTACCCTATTTTAATAATTTATTAGATATTAAATTAACCATAAACTATAATAATATTTCCTTTTGGTTAACATTAACCGGACTGATGATTTTTACAGGTTTTGTTGCAGGGAGCTATCCGGCGTTATACCTATCATCTTTTGAACCGATAAAAGTATTAAAGGGATTAAAAATCAAAACAGATTCATCCGTATCGGTAAGGAAAATATTGGTTGTTGGGCAATTTGTATTTGCAGCCTGCTTAATCGTTTGCACTGTAGTTATTTATCAGCAACTTATCTACGTAAAAAATAAACCTATCGGCTATGATAAATCTAACTTGCTACAGATTGCAATAAATGGGAAAATGCATGACCAGAGTAAACTAGAGCTCCTAAAAACACAGCTTGTAAAATCTGGTGCGGCATCACATGTTACTATTTTCAGCTCCGATTTAACTGAAGGTGGAAACAATACAACGAATATTGAGTGGGAGGGTAAGAAACCAAACGAACTCATCTCATTTAATCATCGGGCAATTGGGTATGATTTTGTTGAAACGGTTGGTACACAATTGGTTAGTGGCAGGGAGTTTTCTCCGCAATTTCCTAATGACAGCAACAATGTGATGTTGAATGAAGCGGCCGTTAAAATGATGGGCTTAAAAAATCCTATCGGTTCAGTAATTACTTTTTGGGGTAACAGGCTAACTAATGTTGGCGTAGTAAAAGATTTTGTAGTAGAAAGTGCTTATCAGAAAGTAGCACCTATGATATTTTACCTTAACAGAAGCTCGAATGATAATGCACAAGTAATCATTGTTAGGTTAAATCCGAATCAGAATATAAGCTCATCACTGGAAAAAGTTGATGAAATTGTTAAAACGATTGAGCCTAATTACCCCATTAACCGCAAATTTGTTAACCAGTCGTTCGATGTAAAGTTTCAGGATGAAAAACTCTTGGGTACGCTTTCCAACTGGTTTGGTGGTTTTGCCATCTTCATATCTTGTTTAGGCTTGCTAGGCTTAGCGCTCTTTATGGCCGAACAGCGTAAAAAGGAAATCAGTATACGTAAGGTTTTAGGGGCGAGCACTTCTAACATCCTCACCTTGTTAAATAAAGATTTTATAAAACTTGTGGCCATAGCTAATCTGATTGCTTTTCCATTAGCTTATATCATTATTAATAAATGGCTTTCAGCATACGAATACAGGATTTCGATTTCAGTGATCCCGTTTGCAATTGCCCTAAGTTTATCGGTTATAATAGCAATTTTAACGGTTAGTATACAGTCTGTTAAAGTAGCTAAAGCCAATCCTGTTGATGCATTAAAATATGAATGAGGCTAAAAAGTTAAAGGTGAAAAGCATAAGGTATATGCGCTTTGACCTTTAACCCTAAGTCCTAAACCTTAAACCCTATGTTCAAGCTTAACTTAAAAATCGCTTTACGAAACCTTTGGAAAAACAGAGGAATTACCACAATCAATGTTGGTGGTTTAGCAATTGCTTTGGCTGCATTTATTTTGGTTGTAATGTATTTTACTTACGAAACCACTTTTGATAAGACAAACCCGAATTACGATAACATTTATATTGTAGGCCGGATTGAACCTGATTTTAAAACGAATTATACTTCTCCGCCTTTGGCGAAAGCAATTAAGCAAAGTTTTCCGGAAGTAGAAGAAGCAGGTATTACCAAGGGTAGTTTTTTTGAACTGACAATTAAGAAGGGCAAGCATACTGTTTTTGCTAAAAATATTCTTCAGGCTGATTATAATGCCGCAAAAATCTTAAATATCCAGCCAAATGGAGGATTAGTAAAGCCATCTGGTGAGGTTGAAAGACTCAGTTATTTAAATACGGAAAACATGAAAACATTGTTTCCGGATAAAACCGACAACAAACCTGAAATGGTTGGTTTTGGTGCAAGTAACTCAGGCGTAACAGGAATAATTGCCGGTTCAATTGTTAATAACCTGCATTCAAACTTTGCTTTTGATGGCGTTTCAATTGGTAATGAAATAGGAAAAGGGGAAAATTATGGTTACAATAATTACAACACCTATATTCAGGTAAAACCAGGTACTGACATTGCTAACCTCGAGCAAAAAATTACCGAATTATACCGTAAGGAGCTATTGAAGGGAGAAACCGATCAAAAAGTGGTTGATGAGATAAAAACGGTTTCAACTTTTTTAGATCCGTTATCGAATTTGCACCTTAAGCCAAAGGCTGGTAATGATGCACCATATAAAATACTCGTTGCACTTTCGGTATTAGGGATACTGATTCTGGTAATAGCCTGCATTAATTTCACTAACTTAAGTATTGCACAGGCAACAAAAAGAGCCAAAGAGGTTGGTGTTAAAAAAGTAATGGGCGCTTATCGTTTTCAGCTAACTACTCAATTCCTGACCGAAATATTTATTCAATGTGCCGTTGCAACCGTTTTAGCTTTAATTCTTGCAGAACTGGTATTACCGTACTTCAATAATTTATTTCTGGTTAACTTATCAATCTGGCATTTTGATAATAATTTATTGTGGCAGTTGCCGCTTATTTTATGCCTGATTACTTTAATAGCCGGCATTTATCCTGCAATGGTTCTATCGGGCTTTAAACCGGCGTTGGTGCTTAAAGGTAATTTTTCGACCAGTAAGCAGAGTTCGTGGTTGAGAAATGGTTTGCTTGTTTTTCAGTTTAGCATAGCTGTAATTTTTATTATTGGTTTACTGATTATTAATTCGCAGCTCAAATACATGCGTACCCAGGATTTAGGCTTTACGGCAAATCAAGTCGTTTATATCAAGAATGTATCGTTGTTTAATAAACCTGAAAACTTTCAGCCTGTGAGGGAAAGGATTTTAAAAATCCCTGGAATTAAATCGGCAACTGTAGCCACCGCTATTCCTGATGGTTCTGATAATGGTGCTAATGGCTATACATTTGAAGGTAGGCAGGGAAGCCTGGACTTTGTTGATGTAGATTTCGATTATTTCGAAACGCTCGACATTAAATTAAAAGAAGGTCGCTTTTTTAACAAAGGATTTGGAACTGATACTGCAAACGCTGCTGTTGTGAATGAAAGTACAGTTGCAAAGTATGGCATGAAAAATCCTGTAGGAAAGACAATCAGAGGTTGTAATATCGATTATAAAATAGTCGGTGTGGTTAAAGATTTCAAATCACAGGGTTTTGAAAATGCCGTTCAACCGACCATTTATTCAATTAAAAATCCTTGCGGGAATTATAAAACGCAACTCATGCTTAAAATCGAGGAAAATAAAATGGTAGATGCGTTGGCTGCTTTGAAAGCGCAATGGCCACAAATTAACCCCAAAGATGGTGAAGATTTCAGGTATGAGTTTTTAGATGAACTTTATGGTAAACTCTTTAAAAAACAGGAGCAATTACAATCTGTATTTTTTGCTGCGGCTTTGCTTACTATTTTCATCGCAATTCTGGGCTTGTTTGCTTTCGCACGCTACATCACAAATGGCCGGATAAAGGAAATTGCAGTACGAAAAATTTTAGGCGCAAGTGATGTGCAAATTTTCAAATTAATTAATAGCGCATTTTTTGTGATGGTGCTTATTGCCAATGCAATTTCATGGCCTGTAGCATATATCCTCACTAAAAAATGGCTCAAAACCTTTGCTTACCGAATCAATTTACCTGTTTTGCCTTTCGTGATTAGCGCATTGATAACTATTTTATTAACCGTGATTACCGTGAGTATACAGGCAAGGAAAGCTGTAAAGGCTAATCCTGTTGATGCCTTAAAATATGAATAACGGTCGAAAGCTGAAAGACTAAAGCTAAAAGCAACACGAAAATAGCTTTTAGCTTTCTCCTTTCCACTTTTTGCTCACTTTATACTACTAAAATGTTCAAACTCAACTTAAAAATCGCATTGCGAAACCTTTGGAAGAATAAAACCTCTTCTTTCATTAATGTTATTGGTTTGGCTATCGGCCTTGCGGCTTGTTTAATGCTATTGTTATATGTTTCCTACGAATGGAATTTTGATAAACAGGCTAAAAACTGGCAAAATGTTTATGTGGCCATGACGAATGTACCGGGTGAGGGCGATAAAATTGCTGGAACTTTTAACGGTTCTACAACTGCATTGGGACCGCTTTTAAAACAGAATTTACCCGAAGCGAAATATGTTGCCCGAATGAATTACGGCCAGAAAAGCTTAATTGCTAACGGACAAAATAGCTATAAGAAGGATGCAAAGTTCGCAGAGCCTGATATTTTGAAAATGTACGATTACCAATTCATTTATGGCGACCAGAAAACGGCAATGCTTAACCCACTTTCAGTAATTTTAACCGAGAGTATGGCCAAAACATTATTTGGTACAACAGATGTTTTGAATAAAGCTGTACGTTATCAAGATAAAGAAAACCTAACCATTACAGGAGTAATTAAAGATTTACCTGAAAACAGCTCGAACAGATTTGATTTTTTAATGCCATGGTCGTTTTACGAAATGGTTGATGAAAGTGCTAAAAGCTTAAACTGGACTAACTACAGTTTTGTCACGATGGTTTCACTTGATCCAAATGCAAATATTGATTTGGTTAATCGAAAAGTTGAAACCTTAGTGAAAGAAAATACCGTACAAAATCAGCAATCGCAACCTCACTTTTTGTTCCAGGCAAGCAAACTTCATTTATTCGGAAAGTTCGAAAATGGTAAATCAATCGGGGGAGATATTGAGCAAATCTTGCTATTTGTAGGTTTAGCTTTTGGGATTTTATTAATTGCCTGCATCAATTTTATGAATATGGCTACGGCTAAATCAGAAAAAAGAGCTAAAGAGGTTGGTATTAAAAAAACGATTGGTGCAAACCGGACTTCACTAATACTTCAGTTTCTAACCGAATCGATGGTGCTTACTTTAGTTGCCGTGGTGGTTGCCATAGCATTGTTAGAAATCTGTTTGCCATCGTTTAATCAGCTTTTAAATATTAATCTGGGGATAGCTTATTTTAGTGCCCTTAGCTGGGTGGGTATACTAGGGATTGTTATTGCTACAGGTTTGATAGCAGGCAGTTACCCGGCATTTTATTTATCTGCTTTCAACCCTATACAAACACTCAAAAGAAAAATCAATGCAAAAGGTTTTCTATCGGTTAGCTTAAGGCAGGTTTTAGTTGTTGGGCAATTCTGTTTTGCCATCATTCTCATTATTTCCACGCTGGTAATCTATCGGCAAATTCAATACATTAAAAATAAGCCGGTCGGTTTTGATGTAAATGCACTGGTAGAAATTCCTCAGGATGGTGAATTGAAAACCAAATATGAGCTGTTTAAAACAGAAATGCTAAAATCAGGGGCAATTACCTCGATGTATCAATCCTCAATTGGTCTTTCACATCACGGCCGCAATTTTATGGATATCAGGTGGGATGGAATGACTAAACCAGATAATACAGTTATGTTTAATCAGGTGGCTACTACCTATGATTTCATAAAAACCAACGGCATAAAATTAATCCAGGGAAGAGATTTTTCGAAAAGCTTTGCTTCTGATACAGGCGCTGTGATGGTTAGTGCTTCTGCAGTAAAAGTTTTTGGCTATAAGAATCCTATCGGAAAGAAAGTTAAGATTTTTGGTTCAGATGCGTTTATTATTGGTGTTTTCAATGATTACGTTTGGGATTCTCCGTATAAATCTAATAACCCACAGGTGGTTTTCTTAAATCCTGCGCAAACAGGAACTATTACCATGCGCCTGAACAATTCGAATAACTTGCAAAGTAATATTGAAACAATTAATCGAATTACCAAGGCAATAAACCCCGCGTATCCAGTCGAAATTAATTTTTTAAATACCATATATCTTGATAAGTATAAGTCAGAAAAAACATTGGGTATTCTTTCTAATCTTTTCGGCGGACTTGCAATTTTTGTTTCTTGTTTAGGGCTGTTCGGTTTGGTGGCTTACAGTGCAGAGCAAAGAACCAAAGAGTTTGGCGTAAGAAAAGTGCTGGGTGCATCAGTAACCAATTTGATGCAGTTGCTATCCGTTTCTTTTATAAAAATGATTGTGGTCGCAATAATTATTGCTGTCCCAATCAGTTATCTGGCAATGGGGAAATGGCTCAATAAATTCGAATTCCATACCGAAATAAGCTGGTGGATTATTCCAGTTGCAGCCTTGGGTACTTTAACCATGGCATTAATTACAGTTAGCTTTCAGGCTTATAAAACGGCAAAAGCAAATCCGGTTGATGCACTTAAATATGAATAACTAAGGATGAAAGGCAGAAAGTTTGAAGGTGGATGGCTTAAGCGCTTAAACCTTCTGCCATCCAACCTTTCAACCCTCAACCTTAAAAAATATGTTCAAACTAAACTTTAAAATAGCCCTCAGAAATCTCTGGAGAAACAAAGGTTTTACGTTCATCAATATTGGTGGGCTGGCCATTGGCATGGCCTGTTGCTTAATGTTGCTCTTGTATGTAAACTACGAGATGAGTTATGATAGACAGTTTAAAAATATTGATAAAATTTACATTACCGCACTAAATTTAAAGTTTAACGGTAAACTGGCCACAACAATGGCCTTACCTAATAAACTTTCGAAAGCAGCAATGGAAGAGTTGCCTGGCTTTAAAAGATCTGCTAGGGCATCGAATGAAAATAACGTGAAATTGTATAGCCATGGACGCGATAATTTTAAACTTTCAGCATTCTTCGTCGACCCTGATTTTATTAAAATTTTCGATTACCATTTTATTTATGGCGATGCAAACACTGCACTAAACGATCCCGCCTCAGTTATTATTAACGAAACAACTGCTAAAAAGCTTTTTGGTAATGAAAACCCGATCGGGCAAAGGATTAGCTACGATGGAAAGAGGGAACTTAAGGTGAGCGCTGTTATCGAAGATTTACCAAAAAATGTAAGCATGCAGTTTGATGTTTTACATCCATGGGCTTTCTTCGATCAGTTAAACCCTCAGGATAAAGAAAACGGATGGGGTGCCATTACTTGTTTTACCTTTTTTGAATTGAAGGATAAGGTATCGGTAGAATCGACTAATCAGTTGCTGCAGAAATTCATCGTAAATAAAGAGCATGATTTAAAGGAAATGACATACGAACCTTTCATATTCCCTTTTGCCAAGATGCATCTTTACGAAGATTTCCAGAACGGTAAATCAGTTGGGGGTAGGATAGACCAGGTAAGGTTATTTATTTTTCTGGCTTTCTGTGTGCTTTTAATCGCCTGTATTAATTACATGAATTTATCTACCGCCCGTTCAGAGAAACGTGCCCGGGAAGTAGGTGTTCGTAAGGCTTTAGGTTCAACACGCAAAACAATCATGAGCCAGTTTATGATAGAATCTTTAATCTTGTCATTTGTTGCTATGCTCATCGCTTTTGCATTATTAGAATCAACGTTACCCTACTTCAATAATCTCCTCGATATAAAAATTGTAATTAATTACGGTTCGGCACCAATATGGATTACATTGCTGAGTTTAGTATTAATTACAGGTTTACTGGCCGGAAGCTATCCTGCTTTCTACCTGTCATCATTTATTCCCGTAAAGGTTTTAAAAGGCTTCAAAGGTTCAGCAGGCTCATTATCTATTCGTAAAACGCTTGTTGTGTTTCAGTTTACTTTATCCATTTGCATGATTATTTCCGCCATTGTGATTTACAACCAAATACAATACATGCGTGATAAACCACTTGGTTTTGATGCTGCCGCCCTGGCTCAGATAGATCTTGAAGGTGAGTTAACCAAGCCAGGTAAAATGGAAATCTTCAAGAACGAGCTCAAACGTAGCGGCGCAATCGAATCAGCAACAGAATATGCGAGCTCATTTACTCGTGGAGGAAACATTACAGGTGATATTTCGTGGCCAAATAAGCCGAAGAACGACGTTTCTATCGTTAGTTACAGAAGCACTGGTTTTAATTTTGCCAATACAGCAGGCGTTAAAATTGTTGCTGGACGAGACTTCTCTTCAGAATTCCCTGCAGATACCGCTACTTCTTTATTGTTAAACCAGGAAGCTGTTAAATTAATGCAGTTAAAAAATCCTGTCGGAACAATTATTACCTGGGGCGATAACCCACCGTTAAAAGTTGTTGGTGTGGTGCAGGATTTCTTTAACGAATCTTTAGGCGCTAAGGTTTCGCCAACAGTTTACTATTACAACGTGAGGAAAAGTGGAACGCTGTTGCTTAAACTGAATACCAGGCAATCTTTAACGGCCTCGCTTGACACCATTAAACAGGTAAGTCAGCGTCTAAATCCGGCTTATCCGGTTGAAATAAAATTAGTAAGTGAAGGGCTGGCTGAGAAGATAAAAAGCGAGAAGCTTTTAAGTGCACTCTCTAATATCTTCGGAGGCTTCGCTATTTTTATTTCATGCCTAGGTTTATTAGGATTGGCACTCTACATGGCCGAACAACGGAGTAAGGAAATTAGTATACGCAAAGTGCTGGGCGCAAACTTATCAGATATTCTGGTTCTGCTAAATAAGGATTTTATGAAGCTGGTAATCATTTCAAACCTGATTGCCATTCCGGTAGCTTTCATTTTGGTAAGTAAATGGCTCGATAAATATGACTATAAAATAAGTGTTAACCCCTGGCCATTTGTGCTTGCGCTCTTAACATCAATAATAATTGCTGTATTAACGGTTAGCCTGCAAACCTTCAAAGTTGCTAAAGCTAATGCTGTTGATGCTTTAAAATATGAATAACTAAGGATGGAAGGTTTGGGTGGCTTAAGCGCTTAAACCTTCTGCCATCCAACCTTTCAACCCTCAACCTTAAAAAAGATGTTCAAACTTAACCTAAAAATTGCCTGGAGAAACCTTTGGAAAAACAAGGGTTATACTTTTATTAATATCCTTGGTTTATCCATAGGGATGGCTAGTTGTATTCTGATTTTTATTTTTATCCGCTATCAGATGAGTTTTGATGAAGGTTTTAAAAATGAGGATAAGATTTATCGTGTGGTTTCAAGTTGGGATTATGTTGATGGAAATCAGTTCTTCTCACAGGGTGTTCCTTTGCCACTTACGCCAGCGATGCGAAACGATTTCTCTCCATATATCGAGAAAATTGCAGCTATTCAAAACAGTGCCGGATTAATTAAGGTAGTCGATGCATCAGGCAAGGAAAAGCTGAAAAGTATTGAGAATGTTTTTTACGTAGAGCCAGATTTTTTCGAAGTCTTTAATTACAACTGGTTGTCAGGTAACAATAAATCTTTAGGTAATCCTGGAAATATTGTTCTTTCAAAAGAAATGGCTGATAAGTTTTTTGGCGATTGGAAGTCTGCTTTAGGCAAAAGCATAAATTTTGATGGCAGCCAGAATTATACAGTTACCGGCGTAATCGACGATGTTGCAGAAAATAATTCCATTCCACTTAAAATCATGCTTCCATATAAATCTTTTAAAGATAGAAATATGGTAAACTGGGGTTCTGTAGGTTCAAATTCTGAGAGTTATTTTAAGCTAAAACCAAATGTTGATGTTGAAACCCTCAACGGACCTTTAAAGGCTTTCATAAAGAAATATTATGTTGAGAATGCACCCGGAAAAGAAGGGCATCTTTTTCAACGTTTGAGGGATATTCATTACAACGATAAATTTGGAAATTTTTCGGGTAAAATTATGCCAAAGAAACAACTTTATGGTTTAGCTATAATCGGCTTCTTTCTGATGGTTACTGCTTCAATTAACTTTATAAATCTTGCTACAGCACAAGCGGTTAGCCGTTCAAAAGAAGTGGGGGTTCGTAAAGTAATGGGAAGCCAACGCAGCCAGCTGGTTATACAGTTTTTAACTGAAACCTTAACAATAGTGTTCATTTCACTACTTATTGGAAGTGTGCTTACCGAAATTGCTTTACCAGGCATGCAGCGTTTATTCGAATCAAAAATATCCTTCAGTATTTTTCAACATCCTGTTATTTTGGTGTTTATGTTTTGTCTGGTTGTGTTTGTAAGCTTGCTTGCAGGTTTTTACCCGGCAATTGTAATGTCGGGTTTTAACCCCGCATTAGCCATTAAGAATAAGGTGGTTGCTAATACCGGAGGCCTGGGCCTGAGAAAGATCCTGGTTGTGGTTCAGTTTGCCATTACAGTAACCTTAATTATAGGAACTTTGGTTATTCTTCAACAGATGAAGTATATCAGGGAACAACCTTTAGGTTTCAATCCAATAGCGGTTGCGATGGTCGATTTACCTAACGATAGCTTAACAACGCCACGTTTTGCCACTTTCAAAATGCAGCTGAAACAAATTCCTGGTGTTAAAGAAGTAAGTTTTTGCCGTACAGCACCATCATCACAGAATAACAATGGAAATTCTTTTTCGTACAACGGGGGTAAGGATGCCGAATTTCAGGTTAATACAAAAAATGCCGATGAAGATTACTTGAAAACATTTGATTTAAAACTTGCAGCGGGTAGAAACCTGGTTAAATCAGATACAACCAATGAATACCTGGTAAATGAAACTTTGCTGAAGAAACTGAATGTTAGAAATCCAAATGAAGCCATTGGAAAAATGATTTCGATGGGTGGAATGAAAGCACCGATTGTTGGTGTAATTCAGGATTTTAAAAATAAAAGCCTTCATGAAAACATCGATCCGATTTTAATCGGAGCACTTAAACCAAGATTTTTCTATGCTGCTATTAAATTAGATTCGAAGCAAATGTTACAAACGATGAAAACGGTAGAAGGTATCTGGCAAAAAACTTTTCCTGAGTCGGTTTACAATGAGTCTTTCCTGAATGAAGAAATTAACAATTATTACCAGGGAGAACGAATCATGGGCACATTGTTTAAAGTATTTGCCGGCGTAATTATTTTCATTTCGTTCATCGGTTTATTTGGACTGATCTCTTTCGTGGCAACACAAAGAACAAAGGAAGTTGCCATTAGAAAGGTTTTGGGCGCTTCAACCATTGAACTGGTAAAAATGCTTAATGGTTCCTTTCTCATTATGGTTTTCATCGCTAACCTGGTTGCGTGGCCACTGGCTTACCTTTTCGTTTCAAAATGGCTTGCAGGTTTTGCCTACCGGATCGATATTAGTATCTGGCCATTTGCACTAGCTATGGTTATTTCGATGGCCATTACTTTAATTACGGTTTCCATACGCTCTTATAAAGCTGCGGTAGCCAATACTATTGATGCACTTAAATATGAATAACTAAGGATGAAAGGCAGAAGGTGGATGGCTTAAGCGCTTAAACCTTCTGCCATCCAACCTTTCAACCCTCAACCTTAAAAAAGATGTTCAGACTAAACTTAAAAATCGCCTGGCGAAACCTTTGGAAAAACAAGGGCTATACGCTGATTAATGTTCTTGGTTTATCAATTGGGATGGCGAGTTGTATTCTGATTTTCATTTTTATCCGTTATCAAATGAGTTTTGATGAGGGTTTTAAAAATGAGGATAGAATTTTTAGGGTTGTAACGGATTGGAAGTATAACGCCTATGATGATTATTCTGCAGGTGTTCCTATTCCTTTTTCAGCAGCTGCCAGAAATGAAATTGCTGGTTTCGAAAAAGTTGGAACTATAGTTAAACGTGGTGGGATTATTCATGTTAAGAATGCAAGTGGGGTAGAAGTAATTAAATCTCAGGAACCAGTTTATTATGCCGAGCCAGATTTTTTTGATGTTTTTAGCGACATAAATTGGCTTAATGGTAAAGCCGGTGAAGCGCTTTCTGCACCGAATACAGTTGTACTTTCTAAAACATACGCAACTAAATTTTTTGGAACCGTAGAAAATGCAATTGGTAAAATTATTAGAATAGGTGATAAAACGGATTTAAAAGTTACTGGTGTTATTCAGGATATGCCTCAAAACAGCAGTTTCCCAATAGGAATTATTATCAGTTATCAAACCTATTGGGGAAGATTTAACGATAATTGGGATTCAGTAAATTCGAGTTCGTCAAGCTATGTACTTTTGAAAGAAGGCTTAAAACTTTCTGATATGAAAGAAACCATGGATAGATTCAATAACAAATACTATCCAATTGAGAAAATTGCAGGTAATCAAACCAACAGATTGCAAAAGTTAAGAGATATTCACTTTAATGATAAGTATGACAATTTTGCTGATTCATCAATAAGTAAAGGTGAAATTTATGGTTTAACAGTAATTGGCTTATTTTTGATTCTCACAGGCTGCATAAACTTTATCAATTTAAGTACAGCACAATCCGTAAGTCGCTCAAAAGAAGTTGGTGTTCGCAAAGTGATGGGTGGAAAACGTAAGCAACTCATTGCTCAGTTTTTAACCGAAACTTTTGCCGTCAGCATAATTGCATTATTAATTGCATGCGTAATTACGGAATTAGCAATTCCGCAAATGCAGAATCTATTTAAGGGAGAAATGGAATTCAGTTTATTTAGCCATCCAATTATTTTTGTTTTCATGGGCTTGCTGGTTTTTTTTGTCGGTACATTGGCAGGCTTTTATCCGGCCTTAATTATCTCCGGTTTTAATCCTGTTTTAGCGATAAAGAATAAAATAGCCCTAAACAATAATGGTTTAAGTTTGCGAAAAATATTAGTGGTTGTTCAGTTTTCAATTACGGTAATTTTGATAATTGGAACCTTTGTAATTATCAGACAAATGGAATACATCCAACAAAAATCATTGGGCTTTAAATCGGATGCGGTCACAATGGTTGGCATTCAAAATGATAGCATTGGTCTCACAAAATATAATACATTTAAAGAGCGTATTATGCAAATCCCTGGAGTAAAGGAGATTAGTTTCTGTCAGTCAGCTCCATTATCCAATAATGTTAATTCTAGCGATTTCACATATAATGGGGTAAAAAACAAAGATTTTGAGTTGAGGTATATGCGTTCCGATGAAAATTATTTCAAACTTTTTGACTTAAAATTTATCGCCGGAAAAGTATTTAATAAAAGTGATACTGCAAATGCATGCGTAGTTAATGAAACTTTTTTAAATAAAGTTGGTGTTTCCAATCCACAGGATGCAATTGGAAAGATAATAAACGTGGGCGGTAATTCAGTTTCTATTGTTGGTGTTGTTAAAGATTTTAATGACAAGTCGCTTAAAGAAAACATTTCGGGACTGGCGATTTTTCCCGGGAAAAAAGATTATTGGAATGCTGCCATAGAAATGGATGGAGCGCAAATAAAAACTGCAATGCCTGCTATCGAGAAGGTATGGAATAGTGTTTTTCCGAATGGTGTTTTCGATTCAAGGTTTGTAAATGATAGTATTCGTAACAATTATGAGAGCGAACAAGTAATGAGTATTTTATTTAAAGTTTTTGCCGGAGTAATTATTTTTATTTCGTTCATCGGATTATTCGGCTTAATCTCTTTTGTGGCAACACAAAGAACAAAAGAAGTTGCCATCAGAAAGGTTTTGGGCGCTTCAACGCTCGAACTGGTAAAAATGCTTAACGGTTCGTTTCTCGTTATGGTTTTTATAGCAAACCTCGTGGCCTGGCCTTTGGCTTATCTCTTCGTTTCTAAATGGCTTGCAGGTTTTGCTTACCGGATAGATATTAGTATCTGGCCATTTGCGCTCGCGATGTTTATTTCGATGGCGATTACGCTAATTACGGTTTCCATACGCTCTTATAAAGCTGCGGTAGCCAATACAATTGATGCACTTAAATATGAATAACTTAAGCGCTTAAACCTTCTGCCATCCAACCTTTCAACCCTCAACCTTAAAAAAGATGTTCAAACTAAACTTAAAAATCGCCTGGCGAAACCTTTGGAAAAACAAAATATATGCTGCAATTAATATTGGCGGGCTGGCTTTGGGGCTAACTGCTTTTGTATTAATGCTTTTGTATATCAATCATGAAGAAAGCTATGATAAATGGTCGCCCGAACTGAAAAATGTTTACCAGATTAGGGAGAAGCATGACTTTTTTACACCTGACAACAAAGAGCATTGGAATGAAATAGCTAACGGTCGGATTGCCAATTTGATAAGAACAAAATTGCCACAGGCAATTGCTGTAACCAGGGTAGATAACGACTGGGATTTTAGCAGTGGCTACTCTCTTAAAATTGATAATGCGGATCCGGTTATGATTAATAAAATCAAGGATTCAGACAGTAGCTTTTTTAAGGTATTTCCATATCAGTTTGTGCAGGGGAGTGCTGATAAGGCTTTAGAAAATAAAAACACAATTGTATTAAAAGAGCAGCTGGCATTGCAACTTTTCGGTACAACGAAGGTTTTGGGTAAAACGGTTAAAATCGTTCGTTGGAGAAGCGATGAAGGAAGTGCATTAACGGTTACTGGCATAGTCCGCGAACCTGCATCGCCACAAAGTTTAAGTTTTAATGCGATTACCAGAACAGGAGATAAAGATAAAGACCCGGATAATCCAACCAATAATAATTATTGCCTGGTGTATACAAGGCTTAATAAGTCGAGCGATACATTAGTATTAAACCAAACCTTACAAAAGTTATATGTCGATTTCAAAAAGAACCTGTTAAAAGGCCAAAAGAAAAGCTATAACGATGTTTATAAAGACGGAAAATTACCAGGGCTAAAAGTAATTCCATTAGAAACAGTTCATTCAAATCCACCTTACACCATTAACTGGTTCGAAAAACTGAAACCAGTAATTGCTATTTCTGCATTTTTGCTTTTGGTTTCGGTGATAAACTTCATTAACCTGGCTACAGCACAGTCGGTTCAGCGGGCAAAAGAAGTTGGCGTGAAAAAGGTATTGGGCTCATATAAAAAGCAGTTAACCGGACAGTTCTTAATTGAATCTGCCCTGCAGAGTATGATCTCACTTTTTCTCTGTATTATTTTAATTGAGGTGGTGTTACCTACTTTCAACCACCAGTTTAAAGTCGACTTAAGTTTTTGGCACAATGCAAGATTGTTCGCCATGATCTTCCAGCTGCTGCTTTTGTTTGTTTTTGTAACCCTGCTTGCTGGTTTTTATCCGGCCTGGGTTTTATCAAACTACAATCCAGTGTCTGTTCTAAAAGGAAATTATGAAAACGGCTTGCGTGGTATCGCCCTGCGAAATGTACTGGTTATCTTTCAGTTTATAATCTCGGTTACTTTTATTATTTCTATTGGTGTAATGCAAATGCAAACACGCTTTATGAGTAATAAAGATTTAGGCTTTGAAAGAGGGAACATGATCAACATAAAATCAAACTATGAAGATAATTTTGCCGAACGTTTAAAGAAAATTCCAGGTGTGCAGTATGTCGCAACCACTACGCAGATTCTGGGAAACACTTTTAATGTACCCGAAGAAGTTAAATACAAAGGCAATGCAATAAACCTAAACACAGTTACCGTTACGATGGATGCATTACCTGCACTAAGCGTAAAAGTATTGCAGGGAAGGATTTTTGCTAAAGAATATAAGCAGGATACGATTAATACAGTGGTTTTAAATGAGGCAGCCGCTAATTTGTTTGGTAAGAATGTGGTTGGCGAAAGTTATCATAAAACGGATTGGGAAGGAAAAGACAACGTTTTTCAGGTGGTAGGCGTAATCAAGAACTACCATAACGAAGGTTTTGATAAAACAGTTTTGCCAACAGTTTATAAGGTAACTTCCCTTGGTGGAACTTCGAGTACAAACAATTTGCTTGTTCGTTTCAACACTGCTCAATACAAAGAAATTATCAGCAAGATTGAAAAGGAGTGGAAAATTTTATATCCTAACTTTCCGATGGAATACACTTCCTTAGATGATGCTTTTTCGCGTAGTCTTGAAGATAATAATCGCTTTATGAATATGATTATCCTTTTTAGCGTGGTTTCTGTTTCCTTATCACTATTGGGTTTATTTGCGCTTTCAACCTTTGTGGCAAAACGCAGGACAAAAGAAATAGCAGTAAGAAAAGTGCTTGGGGCGTCGAATATTCAGATTGTAAACCTATTGAACAAATCATTTCTAATACTCGTTATCGTGGCAAACTTAATTAGCTGGCCAATTGCTTACATCATCATAAAAAAATGGCTCGATGGATTTGCTTATCGCATTGATATGCCATTTATTCCATTCCTCGTAGCCACATTGGTTTCGGTAATAATAGCAGTACTAACGGTAAGTATTCAGGCAAGGAAAGCTGCAGTAACCGACCCTGTTAATGCACTTAAATATGAATAAAAGTTGTATAGTTTGAGGCAAAAGATGTGAATAGCACGTCAAAACCTCAAATACGCTACTTTAAAACTTAAAAATATGATAGAATTAAAAAACATTGAAAAATATTACTCAAGTAAAGGCATTAAGCATTATGTGCTTCGCCATGTAACGACAACGATTAAACAGGGCGAATTTGTTTCCATTATGGGGCCATCCGGCGCCGGAAAATCTACATTGTTAAATATACTGGGTATGCTCGAAGAGCCAACCTATGGCAATTACGAATTTATGGGTGAAGATGTAACCAGTTTAAATGAACGAAAACGCATTGAGTTGTATCGTAACCATATTGGTTTTGTGTTTCAGGCATACCACCTGATTGACGAAATGACTGTTTATGAAAATATTGAAGCTCCTTTGCTTTATAAAAAAATTGGAAGTTCTGAACGTAAGAGCCGCATAGCCGATTTGCTCGACCGTTTTAATATTGTCGCGAAGAAAGATTTGTTTCCAAATCAATTGTCGGGTGGTCAGCAACAACTCGTAGGTATTGCAAGAGCCTTGGCGGCACAACCTTCAATAATTCTTGCAGATGAACCTACAGGGAATCTGCAGTCTACTCAGGCCGAAGAAATTATGCAACTCTTTCAGAAACTAAACAAAGAAGAAGGGATCACTATTATCCAGGTTACACATTCGGAAAAAAATGCAGAATATGGCAACAGGATTCTTCATATCGCCGATGGTGTTATCAAAGATGATGTAAAGGTTTAATTAACAGTTTTTGGGTTTTATAATTTTTAAAATTAACTAAGCGAGTATATTTGCTACATGCAAAAAACTTTTACCGACCAGATGGGAAGGGAAATCACTATAAATTTTCCACCAAAAAGGATAATTTCAATAGTACCCTCCCAAACTGAGCTGTTGTTTGATTTAGGTCTTGATCAAGAAATTATCGGATTAACAAAGTTTTGCATTCATCCAATCGAAAAATTTGCAGGGCGTACTAAAGTCGGTGGAACAAAAAAGCTCAACATCGATTTGATAAAAGATTTAAAGCCCGATTTAATTATTGGTAATAAAGAAGAAAATACACAAAGTGATGTAGAAGAACTTGCTGATCTTTTCCCCGTTTGGATGAGCGATATCTTTACCGTAGATGATGCCATGAAAACCATTACCGAAATAGGGGATTTGGTTGATCGGGCTCCCGAAGCTTCCTATTTAAATCACCTTATTTCAGCGGGTTTTAACGATTTAAGAACATTAGCGCTTCAAAACCAGATAAATATAAAAGTAGCATACCTGATTTGGCGTAACCCTTACATGAGCGCAGGAAAGAATACTTTCATTAATGATGTCTTGCTTACCAATGGGATGGTAAATGTTATTCAGCAAGAGCGTTATCCGGAAATCACACTCCAGCAACTGAAAACTTTAAATTGTGAATTGATCCTGCTTCCATCAGAACCTTATCCTTTCAAGGAAAAGCATATCGAAGAAATTCGGGCCGAAATCGCCGAAGCTAAAATTATACTTGTTGATGGGGAAATGTTTAGCTGGTATGGAAGCCGTCTGGTTAAAGCCGTTCAGTATTTTTTCGAATTTCAAAAACTACTTTATTAGTGCTTTGCCATTATTTCTTCTAAATTTGCTGAACTATAAAATCTAAAATCCATCTCCGTTATGAAAAAAATATTAGCATTGTCACTGTTTGTAGCCATATTTTCAGGATGTACATCAATGAAAGATTCTGAAACCAGAACACACGTTACAGCAACAGGTACCATTCAAAAAATAGGTATGACTACTTATCAATATGGTACACACATCCTCAAAACTGCCGATAAAACTTATGCTTTGAAGAGTACGTTTAGTTTAGATCCATACCTGGATAAGAAGGTTACAATAAAAGGAAAAAAGGTTTCCGGCTATCCTTTATCGGGCGGACCAGAACTTGTTGATGTAACCCTTGTAAAACTGTAAAAATTATTCGTGCTAATTATTAGCTACTTAGCATTGTTTTGATAAAATAAATTAGAAAATATCACGAAACCCTTTTGAAGTTTCATTCTAATTTCTATCTTTGCAGTCCTTAATCAATCCTAACTGCGGAAGTGGCGTAATTGGTAGCCGCACCAGACTTAGGATCTGGCGCTTCACGGCGTGGGGGTTCGAGTCCCTTCTTCCGCACAATAAGATAAAGGCCGTTTCGATTTAAACATCGGAACGGTTTTGTTTTTTAAAAAACCTTGATTCAAAAAAAATGAATATTACACAGGAAAAAACCGGCAATTTAAATGCTGTTGTAAAAATCAAAATTGCACCTGCAGATTATACCGCCAAAGTAGATAAGGCAATTAAAGACCAGGCTAAAAAAGCACAGTTACCAGGTTTCCGTAAAGGAATGGTGCCAGCAGCCCACATTAAAAGAATGTATGGTAAAAGTATTCTGGTTGAAGAGGTAAATAACCTGTTAAACGATACTTTATCAAATTATATCACTGAACAAAAATTAGAAATCTTAGGTCAGCCACTTCCAAAAATGGACGACGAAAGAGAATTCAAATGGGATAACACTGATGATTTCGAATTTGATTATGAATTAGGTTTAGCGCCTGCTTTCGATGTTAATGTTTCATCAAAAGATAAATTTACACAATACGTTATCAAAGCTGATAAAGAAACTTTAGAAACACGTATTAAAAATATCCGTCGCAGTTATGGCAAAATGACAAATCCTGAGGTTTCGGCTGAAGGCGATGTACTTTATGCAGAGTTAGTACAGTTAGGTGCTGACGGTTCTGTTTTCGAAGGTGGAATCACTAACACGGCAACGCTTCGTTTAGATCAGGTAACAGACAAAAAAATCCTTAAATCATTAGTAGGTTTAAAAAAGGATGATGTAGTTACCATCGATATTCAGAAAGCTTTTGGCGATGCTGCAGTAATTGCTAAAGCATTGAATATTTCTGAAGAAGATGCAGCAGAATTAAAATCAAGTTTCCAGTTAACGGTTAAAAACGTTAACCGTTTAGAAGAATCTGACTTAAACCAGGAGTTTTTTGATAAACTTTTTGGTGAAGGTACAGTAACTGATGAAGCTGGTTTCAAAGCAAAAATTACAGAAGAAGTAGAAAGCATGTTTAAACAAGATGCTGAGCGTAAATTATCAAACGATATCTATGAGCAGCTTTTAGCAAAACATAACTTCGAATTACCTGACGAGTTCTTACGTCGTTGGTTAAAAGCAACAAACGAAAAATTAACCGACGAAGAACTGGCTGAAGGTTATGATGACTTCGCTAAGAACTTGAAATGGACTTTAATCGAAAACAAAATCATTAAAGATAACAGCATCGAAATTAAATACGAAGATGTGGTGCAGGCAGCTAAAGCAAAATTAGATGCGCAGTTCAGAATGTACAGTCCAAGTCCGCTTCCTGAAGATCAGCTTGCGCAATATGCCGTTCAGTTTTTACAGGATAAAGAAAATGCTAACCGTACTTTTGAAGAAGTAAAAGCTTTAAAAACTTTCGAACAAATTAAATCTATCGTTACTTTAGAAGATAAAGCAATTGATTACGATAAATTTGTCGAATTAGCGAAAGCTTAATGTATTTGACTGACCGAATGGCAGTCGTTACTTATATATAAAATAAAAGCAACTCGAAAGGTTGCTTTTATTTTATATAAGATTTTTAACTGTTTTTTAGTGTTAATTGGCTCATTTGTTGAGTATTATGTGTTTTTTTTGAGCTCATATTCTCAAATTGTTTTATCTTTAAAAAGCAAGTTTTTTATTTCTGCAACATAATTGCTTTACATTAGGAGATAAATAAATAAATTGGCATGGAAATTAACCAGCTATAAGAAATAATAGTTAAAATTACAGTCGATTGGTTTTGGATGAAAAATCAAAACCAGGAGCTTAACCCTAATCAAAGATATGAACATAGATTCACAAGAATTCAGAAAATTTGCCGTTAAACATCAGGGGATTGGCGGCTTACACGTAGATAAATTTATTGCACAGGCTAATCTGAACCCTCAGAACATGACGCCGTATATTATAGAGGAACGCCAGTTGAACGTAGCGCAAATGGATGTTTTTTCTAGGTTAATGATGGACCGCATTATCTTTTTAGGCGATGCAATATATGATCAGAATGCGAATATCATTCAGGCGCAGTTATTGTTTTTGCAATCAACAGATGCCGATAGAGACATTCAGATTTACATTAACTCACCAGGAGGTTCCGTATATGCTGGTTTAGGTATTTATGATACGATGCAGTATATTCAGCCTGATGTAGCAACCATATGTACAGGTATGGCAGCATCAATGGGTGCGGTTTTACTGGTAGCGGGTGCTAAAGGTAAGCGTGCTGCTCTACCTCACTCAAGGGTAATGATTCACCAGCCATCAGGAGGTGCACAAGGTGTGGCATCTGATATGGAGATCAACTTAAGAGAAATGTTAAAGCTTAAAAAAGAATTATACGATATTATTTCTGAGCATTCAGGACAAAGTTACGACTGGGTAGAGAAAGCTTCAGATCGTGATTACTGGATGACTGCTGATGAAGCAAAAGGATTTGGTATGGTAGATGAAGTATTATCGAGAAACTCGAAAAAAGATGGCGAAACAAAATAAAGAATCCCGTTGCTCATTCTGCCACTCTGGCAAGCATGAAACACTAATGCTAATTGAAGGCATGGATGCATTTATCTGTGATAAATGCGTTACCCAGGCTAATCAATTGCTTGCGCAGGAGTTAGGTACGAAAAACAGCAAAGGTATTCAGTCGACACTTACCTTATTAAAGCCGCTTGAGATTAAGCAGCACCTTGATCAGTATGTTATTGGTCAGGATGATGCTAAAAAGGTTTTGTCGGTTGCGGTTTATAATCACTATAAACGTTTAAATCAAAAAATTGATAAAGACGAGATAGAGATAGAAAAATCGAATATTATGCTGGTTGGTGAAACCGGAACGGGTAAAACGCTTCTGGCAAAAACCATAGCAAAAATTCTGCATGTACCATTTTGTATATGTGATGCAACCGTTTTAACCGAAGCGGGTTATGTAGGAGAAGATGTTGAAAGTATTTTAACCCGTTTATTACAGGCTGCAGATTATGATGTGGCTTCGGCTGAGCGTGGAATTGTGTATATCGATGAAGTTGATAAAGTAGCACGTAAGAGCGACAACCCATCAATTACCCGCGATGTTTCTGGTGAAGGTGTGCAACAGGCTTTGTTAAAGATTTTAGAAGGAACTATTGTTAATGTTCCACCTCAGGGCGGACGTAAACATCCTGATCAGAAAATGATTCCTGTTAATACAAATAACATTTTATTTATTTGTGGAGGAGCTTTTGATGGTATTGAGCGTAAAATTGCTAATCGATTGCGTACACAGGCTGTAGGTTATAAAGTGAAGAAAGACGATACGGTTTTAGATCTTAAAAACCTGTACAAGTACATCACGCCACAGGATTTGAAATCATTTGGTTTAATTCCCGAATTAATTGGTCGTATTCCGGTTCTTTCACACTTAAATCCGCTTGATAAAGCTACGCTTAGAAACATCCTTACAGCACCTAAAAATGCTTTAACAAAACAATACGAAAAGCTTTTTGATTATGAAGATGTTAAATTGATCTTTGATGATGAAGTGCTTGATTTTATTGTTGATAAGGCGCTTGAATATAAACTTGGTGCACGTGGTTTAAGGTCAATCTGCGAAGCTATTATGCTCGATGCAATGTTTGATACGCCAACGCAGGGCGATGTGAAAGAATTACACATCAATCTCGAATATGCCATAGAGAAATTTGAAAAGGCCGATTTTAAAAAATTAAAGGCCGCATAAAAAAATCAAATCCCTCCCGAGCATCGGGAGGGATTTTTTTTAACCTTAAGATTTTATTTCGAAATTGATACGTTCATTTAAAACCATGTTAATGCGTAGCTTAAACGAAATTTGTTATTTTGAAATTATTGTCTTATATTATTGAAAGGAATAAAAATATATGAACGAAGAAAAAGACGTAAAAAAAGACGAATCAGTAGTAGAGAATTCAAAAAAAATAAAAGAGGTTGAAAGTCCGGTAAAACCTGGATTGAAATCTAAAGATGAAATTGTAAAAAACTGGTTGCCGCGGTATACCGGAAGACCATTGGATCAGTTTGGAGAGTATATCCTGCTTACCAATTTCAGTAAATATGTAACCATGTTTTCTGAATGGAATGATAATGCCCCGATTATGGGTTTAGATAAGCCAATGCAAAGTGTAACTGCAAACGGTATTACCATTATTAATTTTGGCATGGGCAGCCCGCTGGCTGCAACAATGATGGATTTGTTAACTGCTATAAAACCTAAAGCAGTACTGTTTTTAGGTAAATGTGGTGGTTTAAAAAAGAAAAATCAGCTTGGCGATTTAATCTTGCCAATCGCAGCAATAAGAGGAGAGGGTACCTCAAACGATTACTTGCCTGCGGAAGTGCCTGCATTGCCGGCTTTCGCGTTACAGAAAGCGATTTCTACAACCATTCGCGACCATGGCAGAGATTACTGGACAGGAACCTGTTATACAACAAACAGACGTGTTTGGGAGCATGATAAAGATTTCAAGAAATATTTAAAAACGTTAAGGGCTATGGCGGTCGATATGGAAACAGCGACAATTTTTACCACAGCTTTTGCAAATAAAATCCCTGCCGGAGCGCTGCTTTTAGTTTCCGATCAGCCGATGATACCTGAAGGTGTTAAAACAGCTGAAAGTGATAGCAGTGTAACAGAAAAATATGTAGAAACACACTTAAGAATAGGTATTGATTCGTTAAAGCAGTTAATAAATAATGGCTTAACGGTTAAGCATTTGTTGTTCTAATCCTGGCTGTAATTTCGAGGGAAAAAGCAATTTAATTTTAAAGATAAAGGTCGGTTTACCGGTCTTTTTTTATGATTTAATAACTGGAAGGTAGCCATGAAGAATCAAATCATCAGCTGAATTTACCTGGTAATTGGCGCCATTATGCAATAATATAATCCGGTCGGCGGTATCGAGTATCGATTGGTAATAATGATCGGTAATAATGAAACCCTTATCCGGTTTTAATTTATTGATATGTAATTTTATTTCCTCGGCAAGTAAAGGGGCTAGTTGCGAAAACGGTTCGTCTAAAAGAATAAAATCAGCATCACTGTATATCACAATTAATGCTTCTAATAATCTGCTTTCTCCACCCGAAAAATCCCTGAATCTTTTTTTAAGGTTTTGTGCTACAAACTCAATTTCGAGTATTTTTTGTTTATGGTGTTTGCAGAATATTTCAATGGCCGCTTCAACACTTAATTTAGGCGGGATAAAGTTATCTTGAGGTAGATAAGCAATTTTGCCTGACTTGTAACTTTTATTGATTACCTGATTATTAATTCTGAGATGCTTAAAATCAGCTTTGAGGCTTCCGAAAATGATTTTTAACAATGTAGATTTTCCAGTACCATTTCTGCCCAGCAAACCTACAATTTCGCCTGTTTTACAACTGATGAAAACACCATTTAGTACTTTTTGCTGATTAAACTGGTGGGTAACACTGTCAATAAAAAGTTCCGGCATAAAAGACTAACAGTTATAATTATAATTAGAAATGCAATATCGTAGGCAATGATGTTAACTAATATCCTTCGAAAACCTAAACCCATGTTCTTGTAGAAGTATAAGTGTTTTCTCAGGAAAAATCGCTCAACAATAATTGAAAATAACCAGCCTGTTGGTTTCATTAGTAGTGCCATTGCATAACCTCCAGGTTTTTCAAAACCGTCAATTACAAAGAAAATTCCTGACAGCAAACTCAAAAGAATATTCCATAAAATAATCGGTTTATAAACCAGTATCGATTTTTTAAGAATGCTGAGCGACATCCTTAAATATATAGAAAATAAACCGAAGATATTTTATACAAAAAAAGACCGACAAATTTGTCGGTCTTTAAAATTCCAGAATTTCCTAATTTGGAAATTATTATCCTAAGTAAGATTTTAAGATCTTGCTTCTTGAAGTATGACGTAAGCGTTGTAAAGCTTTATCTTTAATTTGTCTAACACGTTCACGGGTTAAATTAAATTTCTCACCAATTTCCTCTAAAGAAAGCGGATGGTTAGAACCTAATCCAAAGAATAAAACGATGATTTCTCTTTCTCTTTCTGTTAAAGTAGATAGTGAACGCTTAATTTCTTCCGATAATGATTCGTTGATCAGCGAGCTATCTGTATTTGGCTCATGGTTTTCCAATACATCCAGTAAGGTATTTTCTTCACCCTGAACAAAAGGAGCATCCATCGATACATGACGGCCAGAATTGCTTAGCGTGTCAGAAATTTTATCAACAGTAGTTTCTAAAATATCTGCCAATTCTTCAGGAGAAGGCTCACGCTCATATTCCTGCTCTAACTTAGAGAAAGCTTTACTGATTTTACTTAATGAACCTACCTGGTTTAAAGGTAAACGTACAATACGGCTTTGTTCGGCAATTGCCTGCAAAATAGACTGACGAATCCACCATACTGCGTAAGAGATGAATTTAAAACCTTTAGTTTCATCAAAGCGTTTTGCAGCTTTAATTAAACCTAAGTTTCCTTCATTAATTAAGTCGCCTAAAGTTAAACCTTGATTTTGATATTGCTTTGCAACAGATACTACGAAACGTAAGTTAGTTTTAGTTAGGCGCTCTAATGCAGCCTGATCGCCTTCGCGAATCTTTCTTGCTAAAATTACCTCTTCCTCTGCTGTTATTAAATCTACTTTACCAATTTCATGTAAGTATTTATCTAACGATTGACTTTCACGGTTGGTAATGGATTGCGTTATCTTGAGTTGTCTCATTTATACGAATTGTGTGCTCTTTAATTATTGAGTGTGCAAAGTTACGAAATTGTATAGCAATCTGAAAGGATAAAATGCTGAAAATGTAGGTGTTTGCACAAGTATTTTACAGCTTTACTTACAACAAAAATCATTCCAAATTATATTCTGACATTAGTGCAGCTTGTCTTTTTATCACATTATATGAAATGCTCTGGATTGTCCAGCATAGTGATATTTTGGGCTTTTGGCTTAACTTTTAACCGAAGAAGAATTCACTTAACTAAATAAACCTGATAGAACGGAAATACTTTTTGTTTTACACAAATTTAAATATACCGTCATGCTGAGGTACGAAGCATCTTGAGCCTATGAAACAGCTGCTTCATACCTCAGTATGACACTGTTTTACAAAAAGATTGAAGTGATAGCAGGACTTTCGCAACCGAAGCACGCAGAAACCTGATTTTCTAAATATTTTTTATAGTTTAAGGTAGCCATCACGTCATTGCGAGGCATGAAGCAATCTTTCTGCATTAAAGTTATTTTTAAATAGATTGCTTCGTGCCTCGCAATGACGGCGTTGTGCATAAAAAAAAACCTTTCAGCTTACACTGAAAGGTTTCTGTATTTTAAGACTTCGCTAAGCTAATTATGCTTTTTCAGCTAAAACTTTAGTAACTAAATCAGCAGCTTCTTTTAAAGCGATAGCAGAGTAAACCTGAAGGCCAGACTCATCAATTAATTTCTTAGCTTCTTCAGCGTTTGTTCCCTGTAAGCGGCAGATAATTGGCACAGGGATATTTCCGATTTCTTTATACGCATCGATAACACCTTGCGCAACACGGTCGCAACGAACAATACCACCAAAAATATTAATCAAGATAGCTTTAACGTTAGGGTCTTTCAAAATGATGTTGAAAGCAGCTTTAACCGTTTGTGCGTTTGCGGTTCCACCAACATCAAGGAAGTTAGCAGGCTCACCACCAGCTAATTTAATAATGTCCATAGTAGCCATTGCTAAACCAGCACCATTAACCATACAACCCACGTTACCATCAAGGTTAACGAAGTTTAAGTTACTTGCGCTTGCTTCAACTTCCATTGGATCTTCTTCCGTAACATCACGCATTGCTGCATAATCCGGGTGACGGAATAAACCGTTTTCATCTAAATTAACTTTAGCATCAACAGCAATTACTTTATCATCAGATGTTTTTAACACCGGGTTAATTTCAAACATCGAAGAATCGGTAGCCTCGTAAGCTTTGTATAATGCTGAAACAAATTTCACCATCTCTTTGAAAGCATTACCGCTAACACCTAAGTTAAAAGCAATTTTACGTGCCTGGAAGCCTTGTAAGCCAACTTTAGGGTCAATTTCTTCTTTGAAAATTAAGTGTGGTGTATGTTCAGCAACTTCTTCGATATCCATACCGCCTTCAGTACTGTACATAATAATGTTGCGGCCTTTGGCACGATCCAACAATACAGAAATATAAAATTCTTTAGTTTCAGAAGCACCTGGATAGTAAACATCCTGAGCAACTAAAATCTTGTTCACTTTTTTACCTTCCGGACCGGTTTGAGGTGTAACCAACTGCATGCCAATAATATCGGTAGCACGTTGTTTAACTTCATCAAGGTTTTTGGCTAATTTAACACCACCACCTTTACCGCGACCACCAGCGTGGATTTGCGCTTTAATTACAACCCAGTCAGAGTTATAATCAGTTTTCAATTGCTTTGCAGCCTCTACAGCTTGCTCTGGCGTATCGGCAACAATTCCTTCTTGAACGTTAACACCGAAACTTTTTAATATTTGTTTACCCTGGTATTCGTGAATATTCATTTGCTACAAAATTTGCCCAAAGCTACAATTCTAAAGGCTTTAAACAAATATTTATTGCCGTTTTTTTCTAGAAAATGAACGTTTTATGTTAATCGGGAAATGCAGCCCCGCTTTCGCTCTAATCTTTTTTTAATACGCTTCGAAAGCCATTGCCAAGCTGATCGTTTTGCGACCATCGAAGCTTAAAAAAAGTATTACCGCTCAATCGGGTTTATTTAACAAAGTACGAAATGAATGGCTAATGAGCTGTTGCAACTTCAAAGAATATTACATTTTAACTGCCGGCTATCGGCGAACCAAAAATACCTACAGCCAGTTCGGCCCAAACTAAAAATAAGACCAGCAGAATAAGGAAAAATAAAACGGTTCTTGTAGTGGTTGTTTTTACTTTTCTGATAACAATTTCTATGGCTAAACCTGCACTTAAAAGTAAAACTGCGGCAGCAATAAAATCGGTTAAAGTCCATTTTACCTCATTGGTAAATTGCATGGCAATTAGTGGAATGCTTAGAATAATTGCAATTAAACCTAAAATAATTGCCACTCTTAGTTTACCATAATGGAGTGTTTTTTGATTTTTCATGATGTATAAATTTAATTTTTTTTGTTGATTATCGGTTGTTGTTAACAGTCTAACTATTTTTTATTAAGGTTAAAATATTCCGCCGTATTCCAATCCTGCAAATTCCAGGATAGCCAGCCTGATTTTTCATAACGTTCTTTAAAAAAGTTAATTCTTTGATCTAGTCGGTTAATGAGCTGATCATTTGTTGGGTCGATAATTACTTCACCTTTGGGAATAAATACTGGCGTAGCTAATAGTTTATCTTTGTTTTTATCGATGAATGGTAGCGTTTTATCTGATAAGGATAATAAATAAGTAGTATCAATACTTATAGAATCTGCATGTGATAAATTGTATTTCACAATAAAAACATCCCAGTTAATTACACTAAATGCGAGTAATAAAGCAAACCAGGTGTTACCGTTAATTTTCAAGAGGTAGAAAAATGTTTTCTGCCTCACTACTTTTAAATAAACTGTACTTAAGCCAATGGCGCAAAGTAAAGCGAATACCAAAACTCCGATTCTTTTATGGGTAAGGCCATGAAATTCAATGTAATAACCATCACGAATTAATACAGAAATGATGAGCAAGGCATTTTGAAACATCCAGGCAAAAGCCAACATTCTTAATACTTTGCTTTTGCTATAAAAGTTTAGGTTAGCCCTGAAAAAATAAATAATGATGGCCATAGCTAAAATAATGCTGAAAATCAATGTATTAGTGCCGTCATGTAACTCGGCAGAAAAGTTTCCAGATGGTTTTTGTCCAAACCAAAGCGTAGTAATGTCAATGATATTTAATAAGAGCAAGAGTAGATTTAATGCTGTAAAAGAGAGAAGTGCAGTAATAAATTCTGTTTTCAGTGCCAGTTTTCTGATTAGTAAATTACCACTAAAAGTTTTTGCAAGTTCAAACCATATGGTTTTCTGATTTGAATTATTCCTGATTCTGAATAATTGTTCTTTAAATTTCAGTTCGAAATTTTGTAGGGCTTTATCAGAAAAGGTTATTATTAAGCCTCCGGTAACAATTAATCCGAAGCAAAAGTGAATAAAACGAGGGAAGCTTAAATCCTTAAAAATGAAACCGAAAATAGCATCGAAAACATCGCCAATCGAAACCAGTACTTGTTCGGTGTAATGTGCAAAAACACTATTGGCAGCAGCATAAAGACTACTGAAAACAATTATAATTAGTACCGGGATGAAGACATATTTGATTAATCTGAAAACAGGCTTCAAATTAAAATTACCAACAGTAACCTCGCTTAAATTTCTGATTGCGTTGAAAGGAATGGTAAGCATTTGCAGAACAGTGCTAAGCAGCGATGTAAAAACTGTTCTTAATTGCTGGTTATGACTAAAGCCGATAAACAACATTAAACTTATGTAATAGCTAACCAAAGTTAAATCTGAGTTGTTAATAACGACTAGAATGGCAGCTAAAAGATGTGCCATTCCATAAAATTTGAATTTGGTAGTTTTTGTTACATCAGGGTTCAGCCAGGTAATGGTTAACAGAAATATGCTGTAAATACATAGATTAATTGCCAGTCGTTCTTCCCAGAATAAAAAACTGAATAGTAAACCGCCTACAAAGGCTGATAATAGTAAAAAGTTAGATTTATTTTTCATTTTCATCTTTTATTTAAAAGTGCTTTGAATTTCAAAGTAAATAGTTAAAAAAAATATTATAGTTTCTTAATCATTTTTTCAAGTGCATCAAGATGCGCCTTGAAAGCTTGCTTTCCTAAAGTTGTAATAGAGTAGGTGGTACTGGTTTTTCTGCCGATAAAGCCTTTGTGTACTTTAATAAATTCAGCCTGCTCCAGCGTATTTAAATGCGATGCCAGGTTCCCATCAGTTAATTCGAGCATTTGTTTTAAATCGTTAAAACCTATTTCGTTATTAACCACCAATACAGACATTACCCCTAACCGGATTCGGCTATCGAATATTTTATTTAAGTCGGCTATCGGATTCTTCATCTTATTTGCCTTTCTCGTATTTGAAATACATTAAAAGACCATAAATTATATGCAATACACCAAAACCTATAGCCCAGAAAATTAAACCATAACCAATGTTAAACATGCAAATTAAACCTAATCCTATTTCCAGAAAACCTAAATAACGGATGTCGCTGTAAGTATACTTACTGGCATTAATTAATGCTAAACCATAGAAAATTAAACAGGTAGGTGCTATAATGCTGTAAGTGTTAGGGTGGTTAAATAGTAAGGCAATAATAAATAATCCACCGGCAGCCAATGGGATAAAAAGATTGATTAGTAGAGATTTTGATGTTTTATCCCAGATAGGAAGATTGTTTCGCTGACTTTTACGATAAGTAAAAAGGACACCACCAGCTAAGGCCACAAATAAAATGATTAAGGCTAATTTAATCAGGTTATATTCCAGGTCTATTTCGCCCTGAACACCATAGCTGTAACCCCGGTTATTAAGAAATTTGTCAATTTCCTCGTTGGCAAAATAAGCACCAATTAAAGCAATTACCCCTGCAAATACGCCCGATAAACCGCTTAATGAAATAAATCTCGATGACCTATCCATCATTTGCCTGATGTCTTTTAGTGCATTTAACTGTTCTTCCTGAGGGTTCATATTAAAAGTGCTTTGTTTTTCAAAGTTAAATAACATATTGGTATCTGCAAATTTTATTTTCATTTTTTCCCGAAACACACCTGGTATTTATTTTCAGCTCACTTTCCTTTTTAAGCTTTAGTCTTTTTGCTTTCAGCTTTTACCTTTTTTATTAAATTTGAAGCATGTTAAAAGCCACTGAAGTAAGAAAGTCGTACGGGAATTTACAAATATTAAAAGGCGTAAATTTTGAGGTACAGAAAGGGGAGATTGTAAGCATTATTGGACCTTCGGGGGCAGGGAAAAGTACATTGCTTCATATTCTGGGTACTTTAGATAAGCCTGATGAAGGCGTAGTTGAATTAAAAGGAACAGTGATTAGTAAATTATCGGGCGAATTACTCAGTACTTTTCGTAACCAGAATATCGGCTTTGTATTTCAGTTTCACCATTTACTGCCAGAGTTTAGTGCCATAGAAAATATCTGTATCCCGGCCTTTATTGCTAAAACAAATAAAAAGCAAGCTGAAACCAGGGCATTGGAGCTGTTGGATTTATTTGGGTTAAAAGATAGGGGAAATCATAAGCCTAATCAGCTTTCAGGCGGTGAGCAACAAAGAGTAGCTATTGCGAGGGCTTTGATAAATAATCCTTCCATTATTCTTGCAGATGAACCATCAGGAAATCTGGATTCGGAAAATGCCGCTGCACTCCACCAGCTTTTTGTTAATCTGCGTGATAACTTTCAGCAAACCTTTGTTATTGTAACACATAACGAGCACCTTGCCAAAACCAGCGATCGGATCGTGACAATGAAAGATGGTTTAATTGTATAGAGATAAAATTATTAGGAATAAAAGATTCTATGAAACATCGCATTCCTCAACGATTATACAATTTTGCAATTCAGTCATTCTTTCATGTATCCAATAAACAATTCATTAATTTAACTTTCAACTTTGAAAATACTCATTACAGGCGGAAATAATTCGAAAGCCTTTAAATTGTTAAAAGCCTTTCCAGGTCATTTTATTTTATTTGCCGATTATGGCGACGTGCCGGCTATGGTAACGAACAATTATGCGCTTAGCTCCTTAGGAGAATTAAATAAAGATAGTATTGCCCACATTTTGCTCAATTTTTGCATTACGGAAGCCATTGATAGCATTATTCCCCTTCACGATTTTGAAGTAGAAGCCATCGCAAAATCGGCAGTTTTATTTAGTGAATATGGAATTGATGTGCTGCTGCCTTCACAGGATAATTTAAATGATTTTTTATCAGGTATAAAAGCCTCAGGTACTGATTTAAATGTCTTTGTGAAAGGTGATTGTATTTATTCATCAGGAAACAGGCCTGATGCAAAACTTTCAGAAACCCTAAACGGCGTGTTTTACCTGTCGGAGAACCAAGATTATAAACTTTTTACCGTTTAATATGGAAAACTATTCCTTTGCTGATGATAAACAAATTGTAATTTTCGAACTGGATGATGTTTTGTTCCCTTCGAAAGATTACCTGCTTCAGGTTTATTACTTGTTTGCCCAATTTATCGAGTATACAGAACAAAAAAATGCACAGGTTATTTTAGATTTCATGCGCATAACATATGAGCATGAAGGGACTGAAGGCCTTTTTCAAAAAACAGCAACCAAATTTGAACTTGCGGAAAGCTATCAGCATAACTATGATTTATTGCATTTAAATGCCCGTTTGCCATTGAAATTACTGCTCTACAAAAATATGCTAGAATTTATGCAGGAATTGGTAGTAAACAGAAAGCAGATTTTTATTGTTACCGCTGGCAATCCCGAGCAGCAATTGAATAAAATAAAGCAAACCGAGTGGAATGGACTTGAAAAATACCTTACCGTTTTCTTTGCGGAGGAACTAAATCAACCCAAATCAGAAATTTTTCAGAACATATTAAGCAACAACAATTTATCAGTAAAAGATGCGTTAGTTGTTGGTGCAAATAAATTTGATGAGCAACAATCAAAATTAATTAATTTGCCGTATATTGTGTCACTAGAAATTTACAAATAAATATGATCAAAAAGTTTACTGCACAAAAAATGCTTCTGTGCGCTTTCATTGCTGTTGTAGGGTTTGCAACTTCATGTAAAAAGTCTTCTGTTAATCCAGACGGTGGAACCACAACTACACCAGGAACACCTGGTACCCGGGCTGAGTTAACAAAAGATTCTATTTATTTATATGCACAGCAAACGTATTTTTGGAATACAGGAATGCCAAGCTATACCACCTTCAATCCAAGGCAATATGCTTCCAATGATGCTGTTCTAGCTGCGATTAAAGCCTTGCCTAGTACGGGTGGAAAAGATAAATACTCTTTTATTGATGATGGAACAGTGGCAAGCCAGTTAGGCGGTGTTAGCGGTGATTTTGGTTTTTCAGTTTTCTTTAATGCAGCTAACGACTTAAGGATAAAATATGTATATGCCAGTTCTCCGGCAGCAACACAGGGTTTAAAACGTGGTTACCAGATTACCAAGATTAATGGCAGTACTAATATTAACACTACAGATGCATCGGTTAATGCAATTGTAGATGCGATTTTTGGTACAGCGACTACCGTTTCCTTAACTGTTCTGAAGCCGGACGGAACCTCACAGGATGTTGTGGTTACCCGTGCTTCGTACAATATTAACCCTATTTTATTTACGAACACTTACACAGTCGGTACGAAAAAAGTAGGCTATATAGTATTTAACAGCTTTACCACTAATTCTACATCACTTTTAGATGCCGCATTTGCAAAATTTGCTACTGATGGTGTAACTGAATTGGTTGTTGATTTAAGATACAACGGTGGTGGTTCGGTAGCTACTTCTGAAGCATTTACTAATTTAATTGCACCATCTTCGCAGAATGGCAAAGTGATGTATACTACTTACTGGACACAAACCATGCAGGATGGTAATGCAACTATTCTTCAAAACCAGAAATTTTATGCTAAAGGTAATGATGGTGTAACTCGTTTATATTCATATTATGATTATTCATATAAGCCAATTGCAGCTGCAGGTAATCAGGAGGTTTTTGCAAAAAGAGGCTCACTTAATACCCTTTCAAGAGTTTATTTTATTGTAACTTCTTCTACAGCCTCTGCTAGTGAGCTGTTAATTAATAATTTAAAACCGGTGATGGATGTTAAACTGATTGGACGTAAAACTTACGGTAAGCCAGTTGGCTTCTTTTCTATCCGTATAGATAAAAATGACTTATACATTCCGCAGTTCCAAACTAAAAACCAGTTAAATCAGGGCGATTATTTTGACGGCATGACCGTTGATAAGGATATTGCTGATGATGTGACAAAGGATTTCGGTGATACTTCGGAGAAACTTTTAGCACAAGCCTTAAATTATTCTGCTAATGGCGCTTTTACTTCTTATTTGAAAGATAATACCATTAGCAGTACATCTGCTTTATCAAGAATGCAGATGGAGGATTTAACGGGTAAAATCGATCACGAGTTTAAGGGAATGATTGAAACCAGAAAATTAAAACTGAATAAATAAACCAAACCATAAATTGTAAGCCGGTATCTAAATAATACCGGCTTTTTTTATCTCAATTATTACAAAAAAAACGATTTTTGAGGTTGTTTTTTTTATAAAATTTCGATAAGCTTGTTTATCATTAATCGTTAAAGAGATATTATGCCAATAGAAATTGTAGAAAAGGAACACATAGGCTACTTAAATATAATCAATGCAAAAGAAGACCATTCCGGCGAACTAAAAACTAAATTAGATGAAGCTCAGCGGCTTGGCAACGAATTTAAATCAAAAGCTGTAATTACTTTTAACACTACAATTGGTCCGAAGAAAGTAGATACTACCGTTTGGTCGGTTACCGAAAACTATATTCAGTTGAAAAATAATATCCATATTCCATTAAAAAGCTTAATTGATATCGATTTTTAGGCAGTTTTTTAAGGAAATAAATCATCCCGCATTTATTAACCTTAACCTGAAAATTGATGAGTACGCTCCACAAAATTGCTTTAACCTTCATTAAATCCATTGGTCGGGTAAATGCTAAAAATTTACTGGCCTATTGCGGTAGTGCAGAAGCCGTTTTTTCCGCTTCAAAAAAACAGTTGCAACAGATTCCCGGGATCGGTACGAAAACAGTTGAAGCAATTTTAAATACCGATGCATTAATTAGGGCAGAAGAAGAACTTCAGTTTATTCAAAAGCATGGCATTGAAGTGCTTTTTTTTACGGATGAGAACTATCCAAAACGCCTGAAAAACTGTGTGGATGCTCCAATTTTACTTTATTTTAAGGGTAAGGCAGATTTAAATCATGCTAAAATCATCAGTGTTGTGGGCACAAGAAATGCTACTGAATACGGCAGAAATCTATGTAAACAACTTTGTGAAATATTGGCGCCTTACAATGTTTTAATTGTTAGCGGTTTGGCTTACGGAATAGATGTTACAATACATAAAGAGTGTTTGGTAAATAATATCACAACGGTTGGTGTGTTGGGGCATGGTTTAGATCGGCTTTATCCACAGGTACATAAAACCGTTTCGCAAAAAATGGTTTTAAACGGTGGATTGCTTTCAGAGTTTCCGATTTTAACCAATCCTGATAGGCAAAATTTCCCTCAGCGAAACAGGATTATTGCCGGTATCGCCGATGCTACAATTGTAATCGAAGCCTCGATAAAAGGCGGTGCGCTGATTACAGCAGAAATTGCGAATTCTTACAATAGGGATGTTTATGCCTTTCCGGGCCGTACAAATGATGTGTTCTCGGAAGGCTGTAACTTCCTGATTAAAACCAACCGGGCAGGTTTGATTAATAATGCCGGCGATTTAATTTATTACCTGGGCTGGAATGACGAACTTAAAAGAAAGAAAAATCCAGGCCAGACTAGCCTGCAATTAAACCTTACGGCAGATGAACAAAAAGTAGTGGATAAATTGCAAAGCGGACAATCATCTATTGATGAACTTAGTATTGTATTGAATATTCAGCAGAGTAAGTTAGCCATTGTATTATTAACACTGGAAATGCAGGGTGTTATCATTTCTTTACCAGGGAAGGTTTATAAGTTAGCCTGATAAATAATAATGTTCTTCCATATAAAATATAAAGCTGAAAGCAATGCTGATTATCGGGAATGGCAAAATTTGCTGTTTAAATGTTGCCCAATCCAAAAATCTATATTGCGTTTCACCCAATAATCAATCTATAATACCTATCATAATTATAGATTATGAAATAAAATTTTATTTATTTTAAATTTTCGTAATTATGTTTCAAATAAAATATTGTTTGTAAAATACTTAATGCCTTTGCTTAATTTTGCTGCATGTGGTACAATAATATTTTAGAAACCATTGGCAATACGCCATTGGTAAAATTAAATACGATAACTAAAGGTGTTCCAGGTACAATTCTGGCCAAAATAGAAACTACTAATCCAGGCAACTCAATTAAGGACCGTATGGCAGTTAAAATGATTGAAGATGCCGAAAAAAGTGGTAAACTAAAACCAGGTGGTACAATTATCGAAGGAACCTCAGGAAATACTGGGATGGGCCTGGCTATGGCAGCCATTATTAAAGGTTACAAATGTATTTTCACCACAACGGATAAACAATCGAAAGAAAAAGTAGATGCCTTACGTGCTTTTGGTGCTGAGGTTATTGTTTGTCCCACTAATGTTGAACCTGAAGATCCGCGATCATACTATTCTGTATCATCACGTTTAGAGCGTGAGGTGCCTAACTCATGGAAGCCCAACCAATATGATAATTTAGCCAATTCGCAGGCGCACTATGAGCAAACAGGGCCAGAGATTTGGGAGCAAACTGAAGGTAAAATTACGCACCTGGTTGTTGGTGTAGGTACAGGTGGAACCATTTCCGGAACAGGCAGGTATTTAAAGGAGAAGAATCCTGACATAAAAATCTGGGGAATTGATACTTACGGTTCAGTTTTTAAAAAATATAAAGAAACCGGAATTTTTGATAAGGATGAGATTTATCCTTACATCACCGAAGGTATTGGAGAAGACTTTTTACCTGCCAATGTGAATTTCGATGTAATTGATTTATTTGAGAAAGTTACCGATAAGGATGCTGCTTTAATGACCCGCGATATTGCCCGTAAAGAAGGAATTTTTGTTGGAAACTCTGCAGGTGCGGCAATTGGCGGCTTAATCCAGTTAAAGGATCAATTAAAACCGGAAGATGTTGTTGTGGTAATCTTCCATGATCATGGAAGTCGTTATATGGGTAAAATGTATAACGAAGACTGGTTACGCGAACGTGGATTTTTACAGGATGAGAAACTTACTGCAAAATCTATTTTATCTAAAAAGGAATCAACAGAGATTGTAACGCTTGATACTACAAAATCTGTTTTAGAAGCGATAAATACCATTAAGTCGATGAATATTTCGCAAATTCCGGTTACGCAGCAAGGTATGATTGTAGGTAAAGTTGCCGAAAGCGATATTTTATCTGCTTTACTTGAAAATCCTGGTTTGAAATCAGCTCCGGTTGCTGAAATCATGACTGCTACATTTCCTTTTGTTGATTTGAATACCTCTATTGATAAAATTTCATCATTGATTAATAAGGAGAATTCAGCCGTGTTAGTTGAAGATGAGTCTGGTAAAATCGAAATTATTACGCAGTACGATATCATTAATGCGATTTCGGGATAATGATGTAAGACGTAAAATGGATAATGTGAGATGGATGAGATGTGCAATGAATCCAGTCTAAGCCGGTCGTCAACCTGAATTCATTTCAGGTTCTCATTTAAAAGATGCTGAAATAAATTCAGCATGACGAATCCCAAAATTTATAGCGTGCAAAAACGCCCGAGTAAGAAATTACTCGGGCGTTTTGCGTTATGCTATTCAAGCTTTCGGCTTTTCGCCTTCATCTATAATCTTTCAGCTTAAAGCCTAATGGCTTGGCGCATCAGCATTTACACGCTTTATTTGCGCACCTAAGGCACGTAAACGTGTATCAATATCCTGGTAACCACGCTCAATCTGCTCAATGTTGTAAATAGTCGATTTACCTTCAGCAGATAATGCGGCAATTAGCAAAGAAACCCCGGCTCTGATGTCAGGAGAAGTCATGCTGATTCCGCGAAGTTTGTATTTTTTGTCAATACCGTTTACGGTGGCACGGTGTGGGTCGCAAAGGATAATTTGGGCACCCATATCGATTAATTTATCCACGAAGAATAAACGACTTTCGAACATCTTCTGGTGTATTAAAACGTTTCCTTTTGCCTGTGTAGCAACAACCAGCACAATACTCAATAAATCTGGAGTAAAACCTGGCCATGGAGAATCGGCAATGGTAAGGATAGAGCCATCAATAAACGTATCAATTTCATAATGCTTTTGCGATGGAACATAAATATCATCACCTCTGCGCTCCAGTTTAATACCTAATTTTTTAAATACTTCAGGGATTACACCAAGTTCATCATAGCAAACATTTTTGATAGTTATTTCTGATTCCGTCATAGCCGCCATACCAATGAATGAACCAATTTCAATCATATCCGGTAACATTCTATGTTCAGTACCACCTAAAACTTTAACCCCCTCAATGGTTAATAAATTTGAGCCAATACCCGAAATTTTTGCACCCATGCGGTTAAGCATTTTACAAAGTTGCTGTAAATAAGGTTCGCAGGCAGCATTGTAAATAGTTGTTGTGCCTTTAGCTAATACAGCAGCCATTACAATGTTTGCTGTACCAGTTACTGAAGCTTCATCCAATAAAATGTAAGCGCCTTGTAAATTGGTCGCATCAACGTTAAAGAAAGCTTTTTTGCTGTCGTAAACAAATTTAGCACCTAGTTTTTCGAAACCGATAAAGTGCGTATCCAATCTCCTGCGACCGATTTTATCGCCACCTGGTTTAGGTATAGCTGCTTTTCCGAAACGAGCCAACAATGGGCCAACAATCATAATCGAACCACGTAGGCCACCACCTTTTGCTTTAAAAGTATCCGATTCAAAGAAATTTAAATCGATATTTTTTGCTTCAAAAGTGTAAGTATCCTTGTTAATGCGCTCAACTTTAACACCCAGATCGCCCAATAACTCAATCAGTTTGTTTACATCTTTAATATCAGGAATGTTGCTGATGGTTACTTTCTTTTCGGTAAGCAATACAGCCGATAAAATCTGTAAAGCCTCGTTTTTGGCGCCCTGAGGTGTGATTTCGCCCTTTAATTTAATTCCGCCTGTTATTTCAAATGCGTTCATATATCTTTTTGGTATTTAGTATTAAGTATCAAGGCTATGCATATATTTTGCCTTTTACCTTTCCTTTAATATTTAGATTTGTTATTGTTGTTACGTCCTCTGTTATTGTTGTTCTGACGGTTTTTACCGTTGTTGTTATTGTTGTTGCGCCCCCGGTTATTGTTGTTATTCTGACGAGGATTTTGCGCCCTGAACTCAACTTTTGCAAGGTTTACTCCTTCATCGAGCGATAATAAACCTCCCGAAAGGTATTTTAAATCTTTAATAATAGTATCATCACTTACGTTATCCTTATTCCAGGTAACATAGGCCATCTTCATAAAGTTTGCTATACTTTGAACCATTGCCTTTTTATGTTCAGGATTTTCTTCCCGCATGGCTTTCTCAATCAAATCCTCAACGGTTTTACCATAATGTTTATAGGTAATTCTTTGCTGCGGATAGGGAAGTGGTTCTGGCTTTTTAAAAGCATTTTCAGGCAAAGGTTTTGGGTACGGGCTTTCAACATCAATCTGATAGCCAGAAATAATGTGAAGGTGATCCCAAAGTTTATGCTTAAAATCAGCAACATCACGTAAATGAGGTTGCAAAAATCCCATCAGGTCGATAACCGCCTGGGCATATTTATTACGTTCTTCAATGGTGGGTAATTCGCAAATGTACTTCACCATATTTTGAACATTCCGGCCATATTCCGATAAAATTAAATGGCTTCGCGTGGTGTTATAATCAAAACTCATGTAAGGTAATTTAATGGATAAATCTTCCGGCATTACGAATTATGAAATAACCAGGAGAGTTTAGGTTATGAATTCACCGAAATGTCTATTGCCGGACTTTCGTTATTTATAGTTCAAAGATAATCTTTTTAATTACAAATAGGATTGTTTTTTGTTTTTTTGGAAATCTACGTTCAGTAGTGCTTTTGATCTTGCAGCCCCGCTATCACTTCAAGTCCTCACTCGTTTCTCGCTCCGGGCTTTTCGTTTTATCGGGTTTATTTAACAAAGGGCTGTGATTCCCTTAGTGGGCACTAGCAGAACTTTTAGTTGTTATCGAATGAATTTGGCCACTACGGTCAAAACGGCGGATGGAGTGAATCTAAATGACGATTTCTTGAACTCCGTTCCGTGTTTCCGTGGAAAAAAAACTACATTTCATCACTATTCTTCGGGTAATCAAAGAAAACTAAATCCCCGGTTCCACGGCTCACCATTTTCCACGATTCAAATGGAAATGACATTAAAACCATTCCCGCAGTTGGAATATTATAAATGTCCGCATCACTCAGTTCGTTAGCTAAATCCGTAAAACCCGGATTATGTCCAAACATAATTACAGTATCTGCCGAATCATCTAAGTCATTTACTACTTTCAAAAGTGTTGTTGTATTGGCTTCGTATATGGCTTCTTCATACCGGATATCTTCAAACTGATAGGCTTCCGCAAAATATTTTGCAGTCGATTTTGCTCTTTTCGCCGGACTGCTCACAATTAAATCAAATTTGAAAGCCCTGTTTACCAGTCTTTCGGCCATTTTGGGTGCATTCTCTTTACCACGTTTATTCAGCGGTCGGTCGAAATCCTTTAAGTCAATATTTCCCCAATCTGATTTTCCGTGACGAATCAATAGTAGTTGCTTAGCCATTTAGTTTTTCTTTAATTTTATTTACAATCGTTTCCGGTTTAATTAAATCTATACAACTTTCAACACCACAAAGACAGGGTTTGTTTCCATAAATAGAATTTGGCCTCGAAGGATGGTCGATTTGGATGCAATCGCTTTCCTGCTGCCCATAACCCAAAAACCCTGCATAAGGATGTGTTGGCCCCCAGATGGAAACAACCTGTATCCCAACTAGTGAAGCCATGTGCATACCCGATGAATCCATGCTCAGCATTAAATCGAGATTTGAAATAATGGCAAGTTCTTCGGTCAGATTAAAATTTCCAATTACGTTATTGGTGTTTGGATAAGTTTTAGCCCATTTTTCAGCGATACTTTGCTCAGTTTTTCCTCCTCCAAAAATAAACAGTTCAAATCCTTGCGAGCTTAATGAAGAAATTACCTGTTCCATTTTTTCTAAAGCATAAACTTTGTAAATATGCTGTGCAAATGGAGAAATACCTACTTTTTTGGTCGATGGATTTTGAAAAAGAACATTAGCCTTAGCAGGAAGTGCTCTTGCCGATTGCTGAAGCTGATGATTTAATTTAATGCTTAAACCGAGGCTACGAAACACATCTGCATAACGTTCTACGGTTTGTTTTAAAGGTTTAAAGATTTTATTAACGGGACGGGTTAAGGCATTTTTCTCTGCCCTGCCTTTATTAATTCGTCTGATTTTTATGCCGGTTATACGGAAAAAAGTCGAAATCGTTCTGCTCCGAAGATTATCGTGCAAATCAGCAATTGCTGTTGGATTATATTTCCGGAGTTCCTGGTAGAGTTTAAATAAACCATTAATTCCTTTATGAACAGTTTTTGGCTGTATGGCGTGGAAACTGAGATTTTCAATTTCATCAAAAAATGGTTTAAAAGCCTCACGGCTAACCATTACGATTTCTACAGAAGGATTTTGAACTGGAAATTCTTTTAAAACAGAAGCCACCATTGCCACGTCGCCCATGGCCGAAAAACGTAGAACAATAATTTTTTCTTTTGACATGGCGTTTTTGATCATTCGTCATTGCGAGGCACGAAGCAATCTTTTTTTATGAGAGAGATTGCTTCGTGCCTCGCAATGACGACTTGTGGATTCTATGCTTTATTATACAACACCGGGTTTAGGCTCGGGTCGTTATACATTTTCATCTGTTTGTATACTTTCATATATTTTTTTCCAGCTTCAATATCGTTTAATAATTCATCAATACTCTGTGATAAATCATCACGCTGCGACAATAATACATTTAGTTTGGTTTGGCAGGCTTCACGGTGTTCGGCTGATGCTGTTTCGCGTTCAGCTTCTTCCTGCATGTGGTAAATTTTTAAAGCCAGGATAGAAAGCCTGTCGATTGCCCATGCCGGGCTTTCCGTATTGATTTTTGCATCTGAAAGCGCCGAAATACCTTGGTATAGGTTTAAGAAATAACCATCAATAAATTCTACCATATCCGTACGTACTTGATTTTGTGCGTCAATACGTCTTTTCCAGCTTAAACCTTCAACAGGATCAATCTCCGGATTACGAACCACATCTTCCATGTGCCATTGCGCAGTATCTATCCAATTTTTAATGTAAAAAAGATGCTCTAAACTTTCAGCATCATATGGGTTTTCAACCGGATGGTCAATATCATCAAACTTATGGTAGTCTGTAATAACCTGATTAAATACGCGGTTGGCAATTTCACTTATCATGGGGCAAAGTTATGCTTTTTTACAACAGATTTTCACAGATAGACACAGATTAAACTTGTCCGTATCCATTTTTAACATCTGTGGTGAGTTTTATTTCTTACTTTCAAAATACTTTGTTATTTCTTGCAGAGAAAAAGCATTCAAACACTTGTCGGCACTCAAACCACCTTTTCGGGCAATCTTAATGCCATATCGCATATCATGAAAACCTTCTGTTCGGTGGGCATCAGGATTTACGGAAAGTAATACGCCTTTTTCTAAAGCATAGCGATGCCAGCGCCAGTCTAAATCCAATCGTAATGGATTTGCATTAATTTCGATAACTACATTATTGGCCGCGCAGGCATCGATAATTTTTTTATAATCAATTGGATAACCAGCCCGGCTTAACAGTAAGCGACCGGTTGGGTGACCTAAAATTGTAGTGTAAGGGTTTTCGATCGCATTGAGTAAGCGGCTGGTTGCCTTTAGCTCATCCATACGCAAATTGCTGTGCACAGAGGCAACAACGAAATCAAAAGTTTTTAAAATATCATCGCTGTAATCCAGGGAGCCATCGCTCAGGATGTCACTTTCAATTCCCTTAAAAATTTTGAAAGGGGCAAGTTTTTTATTTAGTTCATCAATTTCCTGATGCTGGCCAAAAACACGCTGCTCATTTAGGCCTTTAGCATAAACTGCTGTTTTGGAGTGGTCGCAGATTCCCAGGTACTCAAGTTTTAAAACATCTTTGCAATAAACGGCCATTTCTTCGAGGCTATGTACGCCATCACTCCAGGTAGAGTGGTTATGTAAACTGCCTTTCAAATCTTCGTAAGTAATTAACTGAGGAAGTTTATTTTCCTTCGCTAATTCAACTTCATTAAAACCTTCACGTAATTCGGGCTCAATAAAGGCCAAACCAGCCCGATCATAAATTTCCCGCTCATTGGCAAAAGGGCCATTGCCTGCTAAATTTAAAACTTTTTCAACATGTTCAGCATTTCCGGTAAGTTTAAACCAATCCAGATAAAATCCAGCTTTTTCAACCACAAAAATCTTAATTCTTAAACCTGTTTCGGTGGTTGTGATAAAGGAGTCTTCAGCAGCTATCAAAGAAAGTGCTTCGAAACCAGGGAGTGAAGCCTGTACTTCATCAATATGTGTTGCACCAATTACAATTTCAAGTTCATCAATAATTTCGCAAGCCCTGCGAAACTGGCCTGCAAATGCAATTGCAGCATTATGGTCTACATTAACCAGCCATCTTGAAAGCTCGTCAAAAATGCTGTTGGCAAAACTTTCTACCTGCGCATATAAAAACCTGCCATTCGCGGCAAGCTTAAATTCAATGGCATTTTTTATTTCTTCCTGCGTTTTTAATCCAAACCCTTTAGCTTCAATTAATCGGTTTTCGTTGCAGGCATAATATAATTCACCAACGCTTTCAATGCCCAATGTACGCCAGATAATTAAAATCTTTTTTGGGCCAATACCTTTAATGCCTAACATTTCAACAACGCCTTCAGGGGTTTGCTGTACAATGTCGTTTAGTTCCTTTAATTTGCCGGTTTGCAATAACTCGATAATTTTTGCCGACAGGCTTTTTCCAATCCCTTCAATTTTATCAATCTCATCAACAGGTTTATCTTTTAACGCAAAAGGTAACTTATCAATTTTAAAATAAGCATTGGCAATTGATTTGATTTTGAAAGGATTTTCCTCGTGCAATTCCATTAATTGCGATAAAAGACGAAGGGTTCTGGCGATGGTTTTATTTTCCATAAGCGGTAAAATTATGAATTATGGTTTGAAACTTAACTACACATTATTTTTTCCGAAACAGAATTTATTAAAGCTTTGTTGATTAAGTATGAAAACAACTAATATTCTATTGGCAGGCTTAAGCCTGTGTTTCGCTGCTTGTCAATCACCTGCCAACACAGAAAATAAACAAGATACAACTGTTCATGCCGAATCGGTTGCTGAAAAAGCTATCGAAACAGATTTTTTAATTGTTCCTGGCAGGTCAATTGGTCAGGTTGCCCTTGGTGAAGATATGATAACAGTTGGTGAAAAGCTAGGTAAACCTGATGCAGGCGATGCCGCAATGGGTAAAGCCTGGGGGATCTGGTATGGAAAAGATTCTTCCAGTAATACAAGGAATGAACTGGCCGTATATTCTGCTTATCGCGATACTTCGATGCGGGTTAAAGAAGTAAAACAGATTAGGATTACTGCTAACCAATTCAAAACTAAAGATGGGATTGGTGTGGGTATATCAGAAGCTGATGCTAAACTGAATTTTAAGGCTATGGAGCTGGCGGCTACTTATATTAACGAGAAAAAGGATACGATAAATGTTTTCGACGCTAAAAAGGATGGTATTGGATTTGAATTCCTTAAGGGGAAAAGTATTTCCTTAACCGTGCATCCGGTTAATCAATCCATTAACAATACTTATTTAACCTTACATCCCGAGTGGAAAAAAATATAAGATAGAATATTGGGGATGAAATATGTAGAATGTGAAATGGAAGATGTGGGATTAACCTACCCACATCTTCCATTACGCTACTTAATCACAGCTTCGAAAGGCATTCTGGCCTGAATGCCAGAGCTTGCCATAACCTTTTTCATTTGCTGATAAAGCATATAATTGTCGCCTAATTCCTGTTTGGTATAGTAGGTTTTAATTTTATCGGTACTTTCTTCCAGCAATGATTTCAGTGGGTCGATAACATCAGGATATTCAACCACTTTATACTCTTTTAGCCTGGCTTTTTGAGCGGCAGATTTAATTGCGTCGTTAAAACTTCCGATTCTGTCGGCTAAACCGATTTGTACAGCATCGGTTCCAATCCAGACATGGCCTCCGCCAATGCTGTCAATATAAGATTTGCTTTTCTTTCTGCCATCCGCTACACGACTTACAAAACCACTGTAAATTCTGTTTAATTCGTTCTGTATAATGAATCTTTCACCTTCTGTCATCGGGCGATTAGTAGCCATTATATCCGCATATTTACCAGTTTTAACGCCATCAAATGTAATTCCCAGTTTATTTGTCATTAAGTTTTGGAAGTTAGGGATGATGCCAAACACGCCGATAGAACCGGTAATTGTATTAGGCTGAACGAAGATACTATCAGCCGCACAGCCAATGTAATAGCCGCCTGATGCGGCAACATCGCCAAAGGATGCGATAACAGGTTTTTCTTTTTTAGTTAGCACAATTTCCCGCCAGATTACATCCGAAGCCAAAGCGCTTCCTCCTGGAGAATTAACCCTTAAAACAATCGCTTTGATATCGTCATCAAGGCGTGCCTTACGAATTGCCCTGGAAATACGTTCAGAACCAATCTGACTATCGGAACCTTCTCCTCCGGTAATTTCTCCGTTAGCATAAATAACCGCTACCTTATCTTTGCCTGAACCAGTTTGATTGTTGTTTTTTGCGTAATCATTCACCGATACAGAGGTAATATTTTGCTTTTTGGTTTTGCCTGATAAAGCTTTAAGCTCTTCCAGAATTTCATCTTTATATTTCAGGCCATCAACCATTTTAAAATTAAGTGCATCTTTGGGTTCCCTGATTTTATAGTTGTCGGCTATGCTGTAAAGACTGTCTTTTTCGAGGCTTCTCGATTGTGCAATATCTGATAAAAATGTATTGTAAAGTCCACCAACATACGCTGTAACCTGTTTACGGTTATAATCGCTCATTTTATCAAGGATGTAAGGCTCTACAGCACTCTTGTAATTTCCTACGCGGATAACCTGCATTTCTACACCCACTTTTTCAAGTGTTCCTTTAAAGAAAGTTAACTCAGAGCTAAAGCCTTTAAATTCTAAAGCACCTTCAGGGTTTAAATAAACTTTATCGGCAGCAGAGGCTAGATAATAAGCACCCTGGGTGTAAACTTCGCTGTAGGCAAGGATTTTTTTGTGCGATTTTTTGAAATCAATCAGTGCATTCCTCACTTCACGCATGGTTGCAAAACCAGCATTGGGGCTACTCACATTAACGTAAATACATTTTATGTTATCGTCGTTTTTAGCTCTTTTAATCGATTTTAAAAGGTCGTTTAATCCAATACCGTCTTTCTCCTCACCGCCAACTATAGGAAGATTGCCAAATGGGTTTTTAGGCGTACGTTCCATTACTGCCTGATCTAAGTTTAAATACAAAACCGAATTATTACCAACAGCCACTGTTTTATCATCATCAACCGATGAAATGGCAGCTACAATAACAACGAAGCAGATAAAAAACAGGATGATAACAGACAGGAAAAATCCGAGCATTGAAGCAAACAGATACTTGAAGAAATCTCTCATTTAAATATTTTAATTTTGTGGTAAAGATATAAAAATACAAGGGCTTAATATGGCATTAGAGCGTACAATTGCTTATTTGTTACTGGGTGGAAATTTAGGTGACAGAAATAAAAATCTGGAACTGGCCATTCGGCTTTTAAATGATGAAGCTGGCGATGTTATCGCGGTTTCGTCTATTTATCAAACTGCAGCGTGGGGTAAAGAAGATCAACCTGATTTTTTGAACCAGGCGGTAGCCCTGAGCACAGGCTTAAGTGCTTTGAGCTTATTGGATAAAGCATTGGAAATTGAACAGAAATTAGGTAGGATTAGGAAAGAAAAATGGGGAGAAAGATTAATTGATATTGATTTAATCCTTTTTGGTGATGAAATTATCGATATAGAAGGGCGGCTCCAGATTCCTCATCCACACATGCAGAACAGGAAGTTTGTATTAGTTCCATTGGCAGAAATAGCGCCAGATGTTGTACATCCGGTAACAGGGAATACTATTTTAGAAATTTTCGAAAATGTTACTGATGATTTAGAGGTAAACAGATTGTAAATTATTAAATTTGATTATGCAAGATGACCTGGATAATCCTCCTCTAGATTTATCGTATCTTACAGAAATGGTAGGTGAAGATCCCGAATTTATAATTGAGGTTTTCAATACCTTTATCGATCAAAGTAGTTTCTATCTGAATGAGATGGAAAAGGCCTTGCAGGTTGAAGACTGGGTAATGATGTCGGATTGCGCTCACAAAATAAAACCAACTTTCACATATATTGGGCGAAATGATGTTAAGGACTTTATCCATACCATCGAAACTGCGTGCAAGGAAGAAAAGGGCTTAAATAAAATGGCCGAAAGTGTCAATAAACTTCGCGTACTAATGGATCAAGTCTACTTTCAGGTAGAAGATGCTATGGCAGAGATCAAAGCAAAGTATAATATTTAATTTATTGAAGCCTCAGTTTTCCTAAAATGTAAAAAGGATAGGGCAATGTACAATACTAAAACAAATGGTATTGCAGCGAATTGCAAAGCAACAATAAGTACTGCCGATAAAATCAGGAATATAAATTTGATTTTGTTTTTTGCCCAGCTCAGGTTACTGAATTTTAATGAGAAGATTCTGATTTCGCTAACTAGCAGGAAACTTGTAATTACCGTTACAGCGATGAGGAGGATTGTAGAACCAATTATTTCCGGGTAATCATTTGCTATAAAAGGTAATGAGCAGATAAATAAAGTATTCATTGGCGTATTTAAACCAATAAAGTCTTCAGTTTGGCGCTCATCATTATTAAATTTTGCGAGACGAAGGGCAGAAAATACAGTAATGAGAAATCCTGCGTAGGGTAAATAAGCTGAGGAATAATCACTTTTCTGTAATAAATGAAACATAATTACACCAGGTAAGAAACCGAAACTTACCATATCTGCCAGTGAGTCAAGGTCTTTTCCTATAGCCGATTTTACATTCAATAAACGGGCTGCCATTCCATCAAAAAAATCGAAAATTCCCGAAAGGATTACAAAATAGGCGGCGGTTTGAAGTTCGCCTTTAAATGCAAAAACGATTCCGATACAACCTGAAAAAAGGTTTGCACAGGTAATCGCATTAGGGATATGCCTTTTCATATAATGGAAGATGTAAGAAGTGAGATGGTAAATGGAACGTTATTTTGTCCATCTACCATCTTACATTTTACCTTTTATTAGCTGTTCATCGAAATTAAGAATTCTTCGTTGCTTTTTGTACCTTTTATCTGAGATTGTACAAATTCCATCGCTTCCTGGCTATTCATGTCAGCAAGGTGGTTGCGTAAAATCCAAACACGTTGCAAGGTATCTCTGTCGTGTAATAAATCATCGCGACGTGTACTCGAAGCAGTAATATCAATAGCAGGGAAAATTCGTTTGTTCGATAATTTACGGTCTAATTGTAACTCCATGTTACCTGTACCTTTAAATTCTTCGAAGATCACCTCATCCATTTTAGAACCGGTATCAGTTAACGCCGTAGCCAAAATGGTTAATGAACCTCCATTTTCGATATTACGTGCAGCTCCAAAGAAACGCTTTGGCTTGTGTAATGCATTGGCATCAACACCACCCGATAAAATTTTACCGGATGCAGGTGCAGTAGTATTGTAAGCCCTGGCTAAACGTGTAATCGAATCTAAAAGGATTACAACATCATGACCACTTTCTACCAAACGCTTAGATTTTTCCAATACAATATTGGCAATTTTAACGTGACGTTCTGCAGGCTCATCAAATGTAGAAGCAATAACCTCTGCTCTAACACTTCTGGCCATATCAGTAACCTCCTCCGGACGTTCATCAATTAAAAGAATAATTAAATAAACTTCAGGATGGTTTTTGGCGATTGCATTAGCAACTTCTTTTAATAAATTGGTTTTACCTGTTTTTGGCTGCGCAACAATTAAACCACGCTGTCCTTTACCAATTGGAGTAAACAAATCCATAATACGGGTAGAGTAATTATTTGTATCCGTAAAAAGATTCAATCGTTCAGTTGGGAAAAGTGGCGTTAAATAATCGAAAGGAACGCGGTCGCGAACTTCGGCAGGGATTCTGCCATTAATGGTTTCTACACGAACCAAAGGGAAATATTTTTCACCTTCTTTAGGTGGGCGGATACTGCCTTTTACTGTATCGCCAGTTTTTAAACCGAAAAGTTTAATTTGTGACTGAGATACATAAATATCATCAGGAGAAGTTAAGTAGTTGTAATCCGCAGAGCGTAAGAAACCATATCCATCTGGCATAATTTCTAGAACGCCTTCATTTGTAATTACATTATCGAAATCCAGATTTGAATAACTGTTTTCGTTTTTGTGGTGATTACCACCCCCAGGCTGTTTTTGCTGGCGGTTGTCATCACGTTGTTGCTTTTCGCGGGGTTCTTGTTTTTGTTTCTGAACCGGTGGCAATACTTCAGCAGACTCTTCAATTAATGCTGAAATTGGTTTAACGCTTTCATCCGATTCGATAACCCGATCCGGTTGTACTTCTGGTTGTTCGTGTTGTGGTTCGTCAAATAAAGTTACCGATTCTCTTCTTCTTTCAACAGGCGCTGCCGAATCTTCTTTAGGTAGTCTGGCTCTTTTTTTAATTGGTTTTTCTGGTGTTGGCGTTTCAGTTGCAGTTGTTGCTGCGGCTACTTTTGGAGCCTTTTCAGCTTTAGCTGCTTTAGTTTTTGGGGCTGGAGAAACTGCAACAGGTTCAGCCTCGCCATATGGGTCGCCAGCTCCGGCAGATTTAGCGGCATTTATAATTTCCTGCTGGTGTAGAAGCACTTCAACAAGGTCGATTTTTCTTAGGGAGTCGGCACCTTCGATGCCATAGGTTTTTGCCAGCTCACGTAATTCGGGGGTGAGCTTATCATTTAATTCTGATTTGCTAAACATTCTAAATATATATGTTTCAAGAAATTTTTCATTTGTTTATAACGGATGTTTTCCGGCTATAAATCTGCAAGGCTTTAAATATTTGTGTTAGCGCAAGCCCTGCGGTTTCATTGTGTATAAATTCTTATGGCTATAAAACTTAAGATGAGCTGGTTATGTTGGTGTACTCAAAATGGTTTCATAATTGTTTACGAGCTGAATAAAAACGATAATCGCTTTCAAAAAATGGTAACAAAAAACAAGTCTTGATAAATTTTTTCTGGGATATTCAGATAAACGGTTGAGAAATTATGTTGCAATTGTATGTATTTGAAACGTAATCCGCAAGAAAAAGTTTAAAATGTTTATAAAAATAATTAATATGACGTTGTTTTTATTCCTCAAAAATTTCAAAAAACCTCATATTTGCAGCAAATAAGCATTATATGACTAAGCAGCAACTTTTTGAGCAGATACAAAAAAAACGTTCATTTTTATGCGTTGGATTAGATTCATCACTGGATAAAATCCCCCAGCACCTGTTAAAGTACGATAATCCCATTCTTGAATTTAATAAACAGATTATCGATGCAACAAAAGATTTATGCGTGGCCTATAAACCAAATACTGCTTTTTACGAATGTTACGGTAAAAAAGGATGGAAAACCTTAACCGAAACATGGAAATATATTCCAGAAGATATTTTTTCAATTGCCGATGCAAAACGGGGCGATATTGGTAACACTTCTGCCATGTATGCGGAAACTTTTTTTAATGAAAAATCATCTGAAATGAGTTTCGATTCAGTTACCGTAGCACCCTATATGGGCAGCGATTCGGTTACACCTTTCCTAACTTTTAAAGATAAATGGGTAATTCTTTTAGCCCTCACTTCTAATTCCGGTCATGCCGATTTTCAACTGCAGGAAGTTGGAACCGACAAACTTTTTGAAAAGGTGCTTAAAACTTCACAACAATGGGCAACTGATGAACAAATGATGTATGTTGTAGGCGCAACCCGCGGTGCCGCATTTGCCGATGTACGTAAACTGGTTCCAAATCATTTTCTTCTTGTACCGGGTGTTGGTGCACAGGGCGGCGATTTGCAGGAGGTTTGCAAATATGGTTTAAACGCACAATGTGGATTACTGATTAATTCATCAAGAGGGATTATATATGCCAGCAATGGCGAAGATTTCGCTGAAAAGGCAAGGATAGAGGCTTTAAAACTACAGAAAGAGATGGAGCAGATTTTAATTGCTGCTGATTTGGTTGTTTAAAACAGATATAACCTGTATTTAATAATCGGATTTATATTAAAATAGCGTCTGAATTTTTAAAATGATTATATTTAAATAATTGAAATGCCTTTATGAATAAACCCGCTTCAAATATAGACTTCGAAACACTGCTATCGCATATTGAGAAATTGTCTGAAGCTGAGAAAAATAAACTTTTGTCAATTTTACTCGAAAATCAATTGCCTCTTGTAAATGAACAGGTTCCAGTTTATGCTAAAGCGTTAGAAAAACCTACTGAATTTGATAAGAAATGGGAAAATAGCTTAACCGCTGAACAGTTTAAAACAGCAATATTCAAACACATTGATAGCCTGCCTTGGAAGTAATTGTAAATTTCCATCCCTCCGTACTCGAAAGAAGCTAAAAATTTATTTACAACTTAAGGGAATATTTCATTATCTTCAATAATGAATTTTCCTGAAGACTTTCTTCATTACGTATGGCAATTCAGATTGTTTGATCATAACGGGCTAAAAACTGATCATGGGGAAAGTTTAAAGATCATTCATCCTGGTTTTCTGAATAAGAATGCCGGGCCCGATTTTAGTAATGCCAAGATAAATTTAGGGGAAACAGTCTGGGCTGGCAATATAGAAATCCATGTTAAATCTTCTGATTGGTTTAAGCACAATCATCAGAATGATTCTGGTTATGAGAATGTAATTCTGCATGTTGTGTTTGAACATGATATGGAAATAAAAAGAATGAATGGAACAGTTTTGCCTGTTTTGGAGCTCAAAACCCGTATCGCAGATGATTTAATTTCGAAATACGAGAGTATATTTTTAACACTGACCGATTTTCCCTGCACAGCGCAGATAGGAGAGGTAGACCCGCTCATAGTTGATTCATTTTTATCCAGAACATTGATAGAAAGATTTGCGCAAAAAACAGAAGCCGTTTTTGAAACTTTAAACACGCTGAACGGGAACTGGGATGAAACATTTTATCGCTTCATGGCCCGGAACTTTGGATTTAAGATAAATGCTTTACCTTTTGAGCTTTTTGCCAAGGCCATTTCCCAGCAAATTTACAGCAAGCATAAAGACAATAACTTGCAGATTGAAGCTTTGGTTTTTGGTGCGGCAGGTTTCTTAAGCGAAAGCTTTAAAGATGAATACCCTGCCAAACTGAAGGAGGAGTTTCTGTTTTTAAAACAGAAATATAAAATCAAACCCATAGAAGTATCATCGTGGAAGTTTATGCGGATGCGCCCTCAAAATTTTCCAACTCTCCGTTTAGCACAATTCGCTGCATTAATTGTAAAATCCAATCATATGTTTTCGAAAGTAATGGAAATAAAGGAGATATCCGGATTGAGGGGATTATTTGAAGATTTGCCTGTTAACGACTATTGGAGAAACCACTATCATTTTAAGAAAGAAGCCGATCATGTCAGTACAGCAATCGGAAAAACTTCTATCGATAATATCCTATTAAATACCATTGCATTGTTTCTTTTCGCATATGGTAAGCATACTGCTTCACAGTTTTACATCAACCGGGCGATAAAACTACTCGAAAGCCTGCCACCAGAAGAAAATGCGATAATTGATAAATTTACTGATGCAGGTGTGAAAGTTAAAAATGCCTTCTCAACACAAGGTATTTTGCAGTTGAAAAAACATTATTGCGATGCTAAAAAATGTTTATCTTGTGGTATTGGCATTAAAATATTAAAACAGGCTTAGTAATCATAAAACTTTCTGCGCACTAATCGGTTTAGCTATTATGGAATTTCCACACGAACTTAAAGAACTTTATCCCGATAAAATTATCGAGGTTAGGGGCAATGCCGATGCTTTAACGGTAATTTTGAGCGCTGAAGTTGATATAGATAAGTTTAAAAACGAGCTGAAGAAAAAATATGCCCATCTGGATGATAAGCAGATTCTGTTTATTAAACATGAAGATCGACAGGATTTCGAAAGACTTACACTAGAGTAATACGTTTTAGCGTTATTAAGGTAAAGTGAAAATATTTACTAAATTAGTGCAGGAAAACTGGTTATCCTTTTTGAACAGGATATGGTTAAGATTTAAAATGAGCAGAAAATGTTTCAACGGATTATAACTTATTTCGAGCAGCAGAGTTTTGGGGTTTCTACTTACCTGGCAAATAAGCTCCATATGAGTACTGCAAAAGTCCGGCTGTTTTTTATCTACTCATCCTTCCTTGCCGTAGGTTTTCCCATTTTGTTCTATTTTTTAGCAGCAGTAGTACTCGATATCAGAACTTACATGAAGAAAATGCGCTTGCGCATCTGGGAGTAATCTATTTTAGTTAATCGTTTTTGGTTTAAGTATCTAAAGTTGAAGAAATCGGCTAATCGTCGTCTCTCAAAATCTCGGCAATTTCATGAAAACCCTTTTCTGCGGCCAAATCAGCAGGTAGTTTTCCACCTTCCATACGTAAGCTTACTTCTGCACCATGCTCTAGCAATAAAATAATTAGTTCAATATTTCCCAATTGCGCTGCGGTATGTAAAGGCGCCAAGCCAGCTTTCTGACAAACATTTGGATATGCACCAGCATCCAAAAGCACTTTAGCAATATTGATATTATTAGCGGCTACCGCAGAATGTATCGGAAAAACATTAAAACCGTTTTTCGAGGCAAGGTTTACATCAGCACCTTTAAGTACGAGGAACTTTGCCAGTTCCTCATGGCCAAAATAACAGGCTAATCCCAATGGTGTAAAACCATCTTCTGAGAAATCGTTAACACAGTCTGGTTTCTGAAAGATGAGTAAAGTTGCCGCATCAAACTTGCCCACGGCACAAGCTTCAAACAAAGTCAGATCATCTGTAAATTCTGCAATTAAATTGGCGATATCCTGTTTTTTATAATAGCAGGCCAGCAATAATGGAGAAATATGGTGTGAAGTGTTGGTGTTTGCAAGTTGCGGATTTTGAACCAGGATTTCTTTTACACCCTGAAAATTCCCTGCTTCAATTTGTTCTTCGAGCTGTGCTATACTCATATAGTTGATTTTCGTTTCAAATAATCGATTTAAATTAACAAAAAATTAATAGTGTTAAGAAATTTTTACTGAAATATGTATGCTGAGGCCATTGGCTTCAACCAATGATGCTAATGAAGAATTAAGGCCAATTTAATTTTAATAAAAAAATCCCGTTTAACCTCTCCAGGAACAAACGGGATAAAACCTAAAACAAAATCCGCTTCATTTGACAAAACGTACAACTTGTGTGTTGTTAAAATAATAGACGATTTTTTGAGTTAAAGGTTTAATGTTGCCCAAATAATTATTTAATTTAAGGGAGCTTTAAAAGTGCAACGATGATAGTAATTTATACTGATTCCATGGCTTTATTTATGTTTCATGTGCACGGAATAGTACAATAAAACTTTTCGCAGCGGAAGCAACCTCGAATAGATTATATTTTTTATAACGCTTTCGTGAATGCTGCGCAGTTTTAGTTAAGTTTGTTCATTATTAAAAATATTAGGATAGAAAATGGCGGTAAGGGGAAACCAGTTTAAAACCAACACATTCAAAGATAAAGGCAACGAAAATGCTTCGGGCAGATCGTCTTCGGCAAGGCAGCCTAAGGAAAAAAGAGCATATTTACCAAGTTTCGACTTGCAGGATGGGCGTGCCGTAAAGATAGTAGGTCTGTTTTTTGTTATTCTTTCTCTTTACTTCTTAATTGCCTTTACCTCGTACTTATTTACCTGGCAAGACGACCAGAGTTATGTAATCGATGCCAACGGCGGTTGGGGCAATTTATTTAAAACTGCCGATGAACTTAAAGATTCGGGCGTTGCCATTCCGGTGGTACAAAACTGGCTGGGTAAATTTGGGGCACTCTTATCGCACCAGTTTATTTACGAATGGTTCGGAATTGCTTCTTTCCTGTTTGTACTGGCTTTCTTTATTATCGGCTACCGGTTGTTATTTAAGGTTAAAATCCTGTCTATTTCTAAAACCTTAGGGTATAGCTTTTTCTTTTTGTTGTTTATATCCTTAACACTGGGTTTTGCGCATAGCTTCTGGTCAGAGTCGCCACATTATGTTGAAGGCGAATTTGGTTACTGGAGTAACAAATTACTTGCTGCCCAAATCGGTGCGGCGGGTGTGGCAGGACTAATTGCTTTTGCCGGTTTAACCATTTTAATCATTGCCTACAATATTGATTTTAAGATCCCCGAGCGTAAAAAGAAAGAAGTTTACCTTGATAACGAAACCCCTGATTATGTTAATGAAGTAAGGGAGAAGTTTGCTCAAAACCGCGAAGTTGAAGAACCATCTGAGTCAATTGAATTTCCGGTTCGCGACAAGGCTCCTTTTAATAACGAACGCAAGCAACAAAATGTCGTTATTCAGCCAAGTCGTTACGAAGGGAAGGAAGAAGAAGATGAGGTGATTACACCAGTAGTTTTGTCGCCAATGGCCACCAATTTACCTTTAGTCACTTCAGCTGCGGCATCATCATTACCACTAACGGTTGAGCCTGCCATCGAAGAAGAAAAGGAACCTGCATTTACCATCGAAAAAACCGAAGAAGAGAAAAAATCTGATGATTTGGTTGAACAGTTTGGTAACTACGACGAAAAACTTGATTTATCAGGTTATAAGTACCCTACTATAGATTTACTGGAGAATTACGGTACCAATAAAATTTCGGTTAATGCCGAAGAACTCGAAGCCAATAAGAATAAAATTGTCGAAACCCTCAATCATTACAACATTGAAATTGATAAGATTAAAGCAACGATTGGCCCAACAGTTACCCTATACGAGATTATTCCGGCTCCGGGTGTAAGGATTTCGAAAATTAAAAATCTGGAAGATGACATTGCACTCTCACTGGCAGCTTTAGGTATCCGTATTATAGCACCGATGCCTGGTAAGGGAACCATTGGTATCGAGGTGCCTAACCAGCATCCGGAAATGGTGCCCATGCGGAGCATTTTAAATACGGAAAAATGGACACAGAATACCATGGATTTACCTATCGCATTGGGTAAAACCATTAGTAATGAAGTGTTTATTGCCGATTTAGCTAAAATGCCACACTTGTTGGTGGCTGGGGCTACAGGACAGGGTAAATCAGTTGGTATTAACTCCATTCTGGTTTCGCTGCTATTTAAAAAACACCCGGCGCAGTTAAAATTTGTACTTGTCGATCCAAAAAAGGTAGAGCTTACCCTGTTTAACAGAATTGAACGCCATTTCCTGGCTAAATTACCAGGAGAAGCCGATGCTATTATTACGGATACCAAAAAAGTGGTTAATACACTTAACTCTTTATGTATCGAAATGGATCAGCGTTATGATTTACTAAAAGATGCACAGGTAAGGAACTTAAAGGAATACAACGATAAATTCATCAAGCGCAAGCTTAATCCTAACAACGGGCACCGTTTCTTGCCTTTCATTGTATTGGTGGTGGATGAGTTTGCCGATTTAATGATGACTGCGGGTAAAGAAGTAGAAGCGCCGATTGCCCGTTTAGCACAACTTGCCCGTGCCATTGGTATTCACCTCGTATTGGCTACGCAGCGTCCATCAGTTAATATCATTACAGGTACAATTAAAGCCAACTTCCCGGCAAGGCTGGCCTTTAGGGTATTGTCGAAAATTGACTCACGTACAATTCTGGATAGCGGTGGTGCCGACCAGCTTATTGGCCGCGGAGATATGCTGTTATCTACAGGCAGCGACTTAATCAGGCTACAGTGTGCTTTCGTTGATACACCTGAAGTGGATAGAATTTCTGAATATATCGGTAACCAACGGGGTTATGCTGATGCTTATCAGTTGCCTGAATACATAGATGAAGCAGGAGAGGGGAGTAAGGCCGATTTCGATCCTAACGAACGTGATAAGTTTTTTGAAGAGGCTGCAAGGCTGATTGTATTGCACCAACAAGGTTCAACATCCCTTATTCAGCGTAAACTTAAACTCGGTTACAACCGTGCAGGCCGGATTATCGACCAACTGGAAGCCGCCGGTATTGTTGGCCCATTTGAAGGAAGCAAGGCCCGGGAAGTTTTATATCCTGATGAGTATTCTTTGGAACAATTCTTGAATAGCATGGATAACAAAGATTAGATTAAACTAATTGTTAAAAATCTACTCTAACGTTCAATAGAAAATATAAAAGATATAAGATGAAGAAATTAATTTCAGCATTAATGGTTGTGGTTGCTTTTACAACATCAACTTATGCTCAAACTGATGCAAAGGCTAAAGCAATTTTAGCAGAAGTAAGTAAAAAATACAAATCGTATAATATTGTGAAAACCGATTTTACTTTCACTTTAGATAATCCTAAAGCTAAGGTTAAAGAAACACAGCAAGGTACTTTATATGTTAAAGCCAATTCAAATAAGTATAAAGTGGCAATGACAAACCAGGAATTATTCAGCGATGGTAAAAGCCAGTGGACTTATCTGAAAAAAGATAAAGAAGTACAGGTAAGCAATGTGGATAACAGCGGCGATGCCATTAATCCTGCTAAAATCTTTACCGTTTACGAAAAAGGATTTAAATATATTTATACAGGTGAAGAAAAAGTAGGTGCTAAAACTTACCAGATGATTGACTTAACGCCTGTTGATGCGAAAAAATCAATCTTTAAAGTTCGCTTAAGTATTGATAAAACGGCAAAGCAAATTGCAAATGTGGTGTTATTTGATAAAAATGGTAATAAATACACGTACAACGTGAAAACTTTCTCGCCAAATGTAAATGTTCCTGAAACAACATTTGCTTTCGATGCGAAGAAATATCCTGGTGTTGAGGTTGTCGATTTAAGATAATTTTATCTTTCCGCATGGCGGATGATACATATAAAGGTTCAGTTGGAAACAATTGAACCTTTGTTATTTATTTTGTCCACTTAGCTGTTTAAGTTGGTGAAAAAAAACAAGCATGTGTTTATGAATGCTGCTTAGATTTCTCTAAGTTTGTTCCAATGTCGTTGCCACTAACAAACCATACTTTAGAGAAATTAGAATTATTGCTCCATGCAATGGGTTTTAAGGTTCGTTATGAGAAAGGGAACTTTAAAACAGGGTCATGCCTGCTCGAACATAATAAAATCATTGTTGTTAATAAATTCTCTAACCTCGAAGGTAAAATTGCTGCCCTGGTTACCTTGGTAAAGCAAACCAATCCCGACGAAAATCTGTTAGATGAAAAGCAACGCCAGTTTTTTCATTCACTACAGCAAACCGAATTATTTTAATGCAGCAGCAAACAGGCAATTATTTAGTCAGAAAGGAAAGAATTTAAGATGAAGGTTACTTTTTTAGGAACCGGTACATCACAAGGCGTTCCTGTTATTGCTTGTAACTGCGAGGTTTGTCAATCGACAGACAAACGCGATAATCGTTTAAGGACTTCTGTTTTAATTGAGCTTGGCGATAAAAACCTTGTGGTAGATAGTGGTCCGGATTTTCGTTACCAGCTTTTGCGTGAAAAAGTAAAAGACCTGGATGCCGTTTTATTTACACACGAGCATAAAGACCATATTGCCGGTCTTGATGATATCCGTCCCTTTAATTATCTGCTGCATAAAATTATTGATGTTTATGCAACAGAGCGGGTTCAAACCTCATTAAAACGCGAGTTTTACTACATTTTTGCAGAAACTAAATACCATGGCCTGCCGCAAATTAACCTGCATACCGTACACAATGGCGAAGACTTTAAAATAGGTAAGCATAGCATCATTCCATTTGAAGTGATGCACCATCTTTTACCTATTACGGGTTACCGGATTGGCGATTTTACTTATATCACTGATGCCAAAACCATTCCTGAAAGCAGTTTTGAGAAAATTAAAGGTAGCAAAATACTGGTGATTAATGCCTTACAGAAAGAGCCGCATATCTCACATTTTACCTTAGCAGAGGCAATTGAATTTGCAAACCAGGTAGGTGCAGAAACGACTTACTTAACACACATCAGCCATAATTTAGGTTTGCATGAACTTGTAGAGAAGGATTTACCTCCAAACATCAGGCTGGCGTATGATGGATTGAAAATCGAATTGTAAATAGCTGTTTCCAAAATCCAAAATTAAATTATATTTGCAGCATAAATACCCAGGTGGCGAAATTGGTAGACGCACCATCTTGAGGGGGTGGCGCTGGCAACGGCGTGGCAGTTCGAATCTGCTTCTGGGTACATTTTTTAATAGCTAACAATCTGATTGTTAGCTATTTGTGTTTTAAAAATGTTTCTTTTTTAAGCTTTTTTTGCCGTGATTTTAGAAAGTTTAATTTTGCAAATTTCTGATTTTCAAACACTTCAAAATACTAGTTTTTTACGGTTTTTCTATTGGTTTTTGCATCATTTTGAATGTCAATTTGTTAAGATTTGGAGTGTTTTTTATAAAAATAAAGTGAGTGCTGATACCTTGAGCAGATTAGCTTAGAACATTTTTTTCAGTTTTGTCTCCACTTTTTAAAATTTCGGCTATTAGAAACTGTAATAACATTGATGAAGGGGAAATAGTACTGACATTATTGTCAGATGGTCTGTTTTGTTATTCACTATTTAGTGATATTTCAAAGAAGTCCGGCGAAATCTCCAAACATCTAGCGCTGTATACATCACTCTAACTTCAGTGAACAGATATAGACGAAATAGTTGTATGCTGGCAAAAACAATTTGCTTAATTTAAATGTACTATATTTAGCTGCGAATGAATCGATCATTTAAGTAATTTGATTATTCGGCATAGTCAGTTAAACCGCTCCATATATATGGTTACACTTTACAATTAAACATTGAGCACATTTAAAGAAGGCAAGTTCGACCTATCGGGCGATTCGTTGACGAAGAATTTCGAACTCCTGACCAAGGCACTTGATGCCTCCATTTCAGGTATAATCATTACCGACCATACCCAACCTGATAATCCAATCGTTTACTGTAACGCTGCGTTTGAAAAAATGACCGGCTATAATCGAAAAGAAATTATCGGACACAACTGCCGCTTTCTGCAGTCTGCAGACCGCAACCAGAAAGAAAGGTATATGCTTTCAGATTGTGTTGAAAATGGGGAAGAATGTACCGTGGAAATCCGTAATTACAAAAAGAATGGAGAACTTTTCTGGAATGAATTATATATGTCTCCGGTCAAAGATGCCTCTGGCGCTGTAACTCATTTCATTGGCGTACAGAATGACGTCACCGCCAGGAAAAATGCCGAACATGACCTGCGACAGCAAAAGGCCATCATGGAAAAACGCATTGAAGAACGAACAGCTGATTTAAAAGATAGCGAAGCCTTTTTATCAAGTATCATACAGACCGTACGGGAAGGACTTCTGGTCCTGGATCCCCATTTCAAGGTGCTCAGCGTGAATTACCATTTCTTAAGAACATTTAAGGTAAGTGCAGAGGAAACTATTGGTAGGACCCTTTATGAATTGGGGAACAACCAATGGGATATTCCGCAACTTCGTGAGCTCTTGGTCAAAATCCTACCGACTAATAACCCGGTCGTTGATTTCGAGGTTGATTATGATTTTCCACACATCGGCAGAAAGCTGATGCTGCTCAATGCCTACCGGATTGAGCTCGAGGGGCAGTTTAAAGACCAGATTCTGTTGGCTATAGAGGATATTACCGACCGTAAGGAAATTGAGCGGCGTAAGGATGACTTTCTCTCCATTGCCAGCCATGAACTTAAAACCCCCTTGACTGCCATCAAAGGGTACATACAGGTTCTGGAAAAAACAGTCCCTAATAACGTTCCCGAAAAATATACTGCTACTTTAAATAAAGTGTCACAATATGTTGACCGCCTGAATAGCCTTATCGCCGAACTGCTTGACGTTTCGCGCATCCAGACAGGAAACATAGAGCTTCATAAGTCACCTTTTGATTTTGATCAGATGGTACTCGAATCGGTTGAAGCCATTCGGGCCACGGTTCCTGGACATAAAATTTCTCTTATCGGAAAAACTGGTTCACAGGTTACAGGAGATGAATCCCACTTGATCCAGGTGATCAACAATCTGCTTTCCAATGCCATTAAGTATGCTCCAGATGCCCGTGAGATTGAAGTAAATGTGGCCAGCCTTAGCGATTATGTAAAGGTTTCGGTCAAGGATTTTGGTCTTGGAATGAATGAAGAAGACAAGAAAAAGGTCTTTGAACGCTTTTACCGTGGCAATGATATCCAAAAGAAATTTCCGGGCATGGGGATAGGCCTGTACATCTGTGACCAGATCATTAAGAATCATCAGGGGAGCTTGTGGGTGGAAAGTGAAAAAGGAAAAGGGTCTGTCTTTAGTTTTACGCTACCTAAAAAAGGAAAGGAAGCAGATGCCGAATAAGAAGATACTCATCTGTGATGATGACGAAGGTATCCTAGATGTACTAGAGCTCATGCTCGCTGACATTTCTCATGAAATCATTTGTGAACTCAATAGTTTGAACGTACCCATGCTCATTGAAAGAGAGCAGCCGGACCTGGTGATTCTCGATCTCTGGATGCCCGTGGTATCGGGCGATCAGCTACTCAGGGCTATTCGTGCCAATCCGGTAACGAAGCATCTGCCGGTAATGATTATCTCCGCCAGCCGGGATGGGCAGGAAATCGCAGTTGCTGCAGGGGCATCTGCTTACATGGCCAAACCTTTTGACATGGATAATCTACTAGATACTGTCGAGAGCTTCCTAGATTGATTCCTTGCAAACTATGGACTGTTTCGGAGCATTGAGCGGAACTCTTCCATCGCGATGGATAAAACGAACAGCTATTCGAGTTCGGGTAAGATTATAAACTTTGTGTCCGAATACGGATAACAAATTCCCGTTATATGCTGATTTTCGTTTAAAAATACTCATCTAGGTTTTTAAGCTTTTTTAAATTAAACCAATTTAATTATTTTTGTTTATGCCCTGTTAAGTTGAGCGTGCAATGATTAAATTTATCAGTACAATGAGTGGCCAGGCGCTCCTGGATATCCTGCTGCGTTCCCATGATGCCACTGCGATCTATACTGGCGAAGAGCTTACCATACAGCTTGTCAATGATGCCATGCTCAACATCTGGGGGAAAAATTCATCCGTTCATGGGATGCGTTTTGAGGATGCCATACCCGAGATGAAAGGACAACCCTTTACCAAGTTGCTTAAAAATGTCTGGAAAACGGGTGAAACTTTCCAGGCCACAGATACACAGGCTACACTTGAAATAAATGGGGAGATGAAAACTTCATATTTTGATTTCACCTACCGTGCCATCCGTGATGAACATGGCAAGATGTACTGCATCCTGCATACGGCCACCGATGTGAGCGGACGTGTAGCTGCCTGGAAACTGGCCCACGAAAAACAGGCAGAGGCTGAACAGCTTAATCAGGATCTCAATAGGGGGAATATAATACTTGGCGAGCTGAATAATGAACTGGCAGCCCTGAACGAAGAATACCAGGCCACCAACGAAGAGCTGCAATCAGCAAACGAACAGCTTGCTGCCATGAATGAAGAATACCTTGCAACCAATGAACAATTACAGCAGGCCAATGAACGCCTGGAGTCCATTTCCCTGGAACTGGAAAAGGCAAACAGTCAGCTTCACGGTATCAATCTGAACCTGAACAAGGAGAACACCTCTTTGAGCGGCGCAGTAGCCAGGGCGCTTAGCTTCTTTCATGATACCCCTTTTGCTGTTGCCTTGTTGAAGGGTAGTACATTGAGAATAGAAAGTGCGAATCCTGCTATGCTCGAGCTTTGGGGGAAATCCGCTTCGGTTATAGGACATCCCTTGCTTGAAGTCTTCCCTGAACTCACCGGTCAGCGGCTGCCCGAAATCCTCGCCCAGGTCTATTCCAGCGGACAAACCTACAATGGCTGGGAAGAACAAATTGAGCTCATACGTGCAGGAAAACGAGATGAATACCATTTTAACTTTATCTATAAACCCATTCTGGGCCCAAACAGGCTTACTGAAAGCATCATTGTTGTAGCATCAGAAGTGAGCGAACAGGTACATTCAAGAAAACTGGTTGAAGAGCAGAACCAAAGACTGTCACTTGCCCTTAATGCGGCCCAGCTGGGTTCTTATGAACTTGATCTGGAAAGTGGCAAGATGCTGTGCAGCGACCAATGCAAAACAAATTTCGGCATTCCGTTAACAAAGGATTTCGATTTTCCGGACCTGATGCAGGCCATTATGCCTCATCACCGGGAAATGGTGCAAAAGAGTGTCGAAAAATCTATCGAGTCAAACACCCTTTACGACATTGAATACCAGATCGCCTGGCCCGAAGGCAGTATCCACTGGATTCAGGTCAATGGCCGCCCAAGGTATGATCAGAAAGGGAAAGCGGTTAAAATGATTGGCGTTACCCAGGATATTACTTTGAGAAAACAGTATGAGCTTAGGAAGGATGATTTCCTTTCGGTAGCCAGCCATGAGATGAAGACCCCGATTACTGTATTGAAGGGTAACCTCCAGCTCTTGGGTAAAATCCGCGATAAAATCGACCACCCAATGGCCTCGAAACTTATCCTGTCGGCATTAACCAGCATGGATCGGCTCAATAACATGGTTGATGAATTGCTTGATTTAGGCAGGCATACTGACGGCAACATCAATCTGCACAAAACCCCCTTCGACATCTCCCTGTTAATGGCTGCGTGTAGCCAGCATGTCCAGGAAAATCAAGACTTTGATATTAGTATACTAGCCGAATCAATGATGATCGAAGCCGATCAGATTCGCATTGGGCAGGTGATTACCAATTTTGTCAATAATGCCGTTAAGTATGCTCCTGAAAGTAAACGGATCAGTCTGAAGCTTGAAAACTTAGGACAGCAAATACGCATAAGCGTAAGTGATCAGGGGCAGGGCATACCAGCACACCAGGTTTCTCATCTTTTTGAACGTTACTATCAGGGCGGAAGCCAAAAAGGCAAAGGTCTCGGTTTGGGGCTTTATATTTCCTCAGAGATTATCCGTTCCCATCAAGGTGAAATTGGTGCAGACAGCAAAGAAGGGGAAGGTAGTACTTTCTGGTTTACACTTCCCATTAAGGATTAGTATTTGTATTAACAGCGCAGGCCATGACAGATTAATGCTCCTTATTAGTGAATTTATCACCAGAACATACTTTATTTATTTGATAGCCACGAAGGCTTTTACCGTAAGTGCTTCAGCTGATGAGAAAACAAAGGTTTCCATATCTTTCGTTCAGATCGACAGCAACCACGATGCTTGGAGAGGAGTAAGCGATTACTTTTATGATGGTTGAGCAGCTGATTTTATTGATGCACTGCCACATAATAAAAAGACGCTGGGTATGAAATGGCGGACTTCAAATTTGAACTTCATACCATCAACGGTTCCTCATGAAACGATAAATCGCAACCAGTCGATTTAAATTTCCTTACTGCTTTATCACGTTTTAGTTAGGACTTAAGCTTTTTAGGCTATACAAGATTATTGATTTTGAATATCCTCAAAACGGGGATACAACCATTGAAACCACATAGCCGCTCTTGTAGAGGTAATTACAGTTTTTCTCATTAGTTCGGCTAAACTTATCAATTCAAAGAATCGACACTTTCAAAGTAAAATCCGATTTTTATCAAAACCGTCCAGCTGAATACCTGTTTAAACTTTAATTAATCACCAGCCAGATAAAAACACTATTTTGCAGCCACGAGAACAAGTATACTATGATTAAAAATCTACCCAAAACGCCTATTGAAAAAATTATAGCCCCGGTCAGTCGCTTCGTCCATCTGGAATATACCAGTGGCATTGTACTGCTAATTAGCGTGATTATTGCTATACTGTGGGCCAATTCGGCTTACGGTGAGTCTTATCATCACCTTTGGGATATGCACTTCAAAGTAGGATTTGGTTCAAACATTCTGGACAAACCCTTGCACATCTGGATAAATGACGGCCTGATGGCATTGTTCTTTTTTGTTATAGGCCTGGAATTAAAGCGGGAGTTTATGGAAGGGGAGCTTTCTACCTTTTCGAAAGCACTGTTGCCCATGACGGCGGCCCTTGGTGGTATGCTGGTACCTGCAGGGATTTATATCCTGTTTAATTACGGTTCATCAGCGGAACATGGCTGGGGTATCCCGATGGCCACTGATATTGCCTTTGCACTGGCGCTGCTGTCTATGGCGGGAAAACATATTCCATCCTCAATAAAAGTATTTCTCTCTGCGCTGGCCGTGGCTGATGACTTGGGCGCTGTACTGGTGATTGCTTTCTTTTACACGGGCTGGGTAAACTTTATGGCCCTTGGCATTGCCGGATTATTACTGCTGGTGCTTATTATCGGGAATACTATGGGCATTAGAAGCAGCGCTTTTTACCTCATTGTAGGTATTGCGGTCTGGATCGGTTTCCTGCTCTCGGGTGTGCATGCTACGCTTGCCGGGGTACTGGTGGCTTTTACCATTCCGGCGAGAACCAGGATTGATGAAATGCTGTATTCCAAAACCCTGCGTAGGCTGACTGATGATTTTGATCGCGAAATCCCTAGTAACAGTACCCTGACCACCCCAGACCAGCACCGTACCATCCGCCAGGTTAAAACTTTAAGCCTTGCGGCTGAAACGCCACTTCAAAAGATAGAACACGCCTTACATCCCTATGTTGCGTTCCTGGTTATGCCGCTTTTTGCATTGGCAAACTCCGGGATCATCATTGGTCCGGATTTCTTTAGTGCCATACTCAATCCTGTATCACTGGGGGTAAGCGCTGGCCTGGTGATCGGTAAATTTACGGGGATCATGCTCTTCTGCTTTTTAATGGTGAGACTTGGTTTTGCCCGCCTGCCCGAAGGGGCTAGCTGGAAGCAAATGATGGGCATCTCCCTCCTTGCCGGAATTGGTTTCACCATGTCGCTCTTTATCAGCGGACTTGCTTTTGATGATCCCCGGTTTGCAGAACAGGCCAAATATGGCATCCTGATCGCCTCGGTACTTGCCGGAATACTCGGAACGATCGTATTAAAATCTACCAAAGCTAAAATCCTCAGCGCTAAATAAATATGGAAGAACAACAACACCATAATGGTCTTTGGGCTTATATCCGTTTGTTTCTGGCCCGCAGGTTTAACCTGCACCTGGATAAAGCCAACGAAGAAGAAGTGGTTGCCTCCATCAAGGCGAACAGCGTTTTCGTTGGGCCGAATCTCTGGATTCTGATCTTTGCGATTTTTATTGCCTCTATCGGGCTTAATGTAAATTCGACAGCGGTGATTATTGGTGCCATGCTCATCTCACCCTTAATGGGCCCTATTATTGGTATCGGACTCGGCATTGGCATTAACGACCTGGAACTGGTGCGCAAAGGTGGGCGGAACCTGCTTATTGCTGCCTTGATTAGTATCGCCACTTCCACGCTTTATTTTTACCTGACCCCATTGCATGATGCCCAAAGCGAACTACTGGCCAGGACTACGCCCTCCATCTGGGATGTATTCATTGCTTTTGTGGGTGGGCTTGCCGGTGCAATCGCGGTGACCAGAAAGGAAAAAACCAATGTTATTCCTGGTGTTGCCATTGCCACGGCACTCATGCCGCCCCTTTGTACCGCGGGTTTTGGTTTAGCTGCAGGTAACCTGCTTTATTTTGCCGGCGCACTTTACCTGTTTTTTATAAATAGCCTATTCATCTGCATTTCTACCTACCTCATCGTTCGTTTCCTGAAATTCAATAAAAAGCATTTTGAAGATCGCAGCACAGAAAAAAAGGTATCCCGCTATATCCTGATCAGTGTGCTCATTACCATTCTGCCAAGTATTTACCTTGCTTATGGGATTGTACAAAAAAGCATCTTTGAGAACAGTGCGCAACGTTTCGTTAGGGAGGTATTTGATTTTTCCAATACACAGGTGGTTAACAAGACCTTCAAATATTCCAGAAACTCAAAAGAAATCGATCTGCTGCTGATAGGAGCGGAAATTACCAAACCAGCCATCGACAGCATTAAAACAAAACTTAAAAGTTATAAACTGGAAGGCACCAAACTTATTATCCGTCAGGGACTAGATGCCCGTGCCAACGTCGACTTTTCGCAGATTAAGGCCAGTATTATGGAAGACGTTTTTAACCGGGATTCTCTGGCTTCAAAACAAAATAATAATGTTAAAGGGCAGTTGCCTGATATCCGGGAAGAACTCAAAGCGCTCTTTCCATCTGTCGCAAGCTACAGCCTGAATCAGGCCATCATCGTCCGGATGGATACGTTAAAAAGAGATACGGTGATGCAGTTTGCTGCCAGGTTAAAATCATCTATGTTGGCTCCGGAAAGGCAGCGGATGAATCGTTGGTTAAAATCGCGCTTAAAAAAGGATACCGTTCAGCTCATTCTGCAACAACAAATGCAGCTAAAAACTTATAGATAAATCGCCAACGCGGCTACAATCATCCATATTACACTAAACACGCTGCCTACATAAACCACCTGTTTGTGTTTCTTAAGGTTCTTTTTAATTAAACCGGCATAAATCAGCCAACCAAAGAATAGTATAAAATAAGCGGGTACCAGGAAAAGCAGCATATCGGGACGATTAAGTGTTTCTGCAAGATAGGAAATAGCAAGAACTAAACCATTATAAAATCAGATAATTGGTCTTTGGACACTTCAATCACACCCTGAATCTGAGGTAAACTTTTTAGTACTCAAATTCCGAATGATCGGAGTGTCAGAACAATGCCCGTTTTTAGACCTGATCGATAACATCATCAATGCTGATCAAATAATAATTAACAAAAGCCATTAATAACCAACCCTGTGTACTTTCTCCTCAAGCGCTTCAGCTGGCCGATATGCTTTGTCTGCACCGAATCTCCGAGATGTCAGAGAGCTTTAGTTGGATGGTTTTTCCGGTACGAATGAAAAAACGGTCATACAAAAAGTTGGGAAATTCAGCCAAAAAACATAGTTCTTTTTTTGTTGCCTTGCGGTGCTTCTGCAAGGCAAATTTAAAGGGTTTCTATAAATCCTTTACTTCTTAAATCCTGGATAATTGGTTCTAAAACAATACAGAGCTCGTCTAGCTGTGTAAAGTAATCTTTCTTCCGGGTACTTAACGAAGATTTCTTAATTTTTTTTAGAGGCCTGCTCATAAATTAGCAGCCCTTTTTCATTGATATTCAATAAGTTGTGTTCGAATGCTGGGTTGACGTAGGGTGTTCTAAACATCCCATTACTGTAAGCCAACGAATCTTTGAACACCGCTCTAATAATAGAATGCTTTTGAAAAATATTTCCTTTTTCATAAATTCCTAATAAGTTTTTTAAATTGGGTAGCGTTCTTTTTATTAACTCATGAGTGGACATTTTTGAAGAAGCCTTTGGTTTGAGCGCATTTTCTAAAACTGCTTTTTCCTCGCTAAATTTTTTAAACCAGGTTTTGTACAAATGGCGATTATGGTTGGGGAACTACAAATTTAGCATTTGCTTTTTTGGTATATCTGATTTAAGGGCTACTGGCGCTTTAGGACGAACTACATCAACTGCAGAAATCTGGCAAAAAGGAGCCTTATTAGAGGAACTTTAATGGAGTATAAATTGGCAGGTACAATTTATAAAAAAACTTGAGCATTTAGGAGAAACTGTTTCTCCATTTTTTAAGACAATAGATTTTTATGATTCAGCATCAAAATTAGGTATAAGCCTAAAAACGGTTAATTCAATTGAAAATTTTAAATTTCATAATATAAGAAAAAATATAGACGAATTAGTTGATATTGCAAAGTAAAGTAAGATAGTTTCCAATGGCGCCGAAAGACAATTAAAAGGTGTTAGGCTGGACATTGTTATACCTAAGGACTATGATAGAAGTGTATTAACAGATGTATTAAATTATGCAGCGGACAAAAAAGTAAAAACACGAATAATAGAAAAATAATAATGCAAGAAACCATAAAATATAGTTTTGATATCAATTCAATCAACGGAAAGCAGTATATTAAGATGTTCAATCTGTTTCTAAATTTTAATCCAAGTCGTTTTTCTTTAAAAAAAGAGGGGGGGACTTGGAAGGTCACTAATTGGAAAGAGAAATATAAATTAGAAATAAGTGAGGCAGGATATTTAGATAATTTTTCTGCATCACAAAATGAAAGATTTTTTTCTGTTACAACAGCTAATCCAGATAGCCCATTTATTAGTATAGCTTTGTCACAAGATAATGGTATTATTTCTGATAATGATATTGAATGTTTTATTCAAAATAAGGGATTTTGCTCCGCTTACCGATATAGTACTAATTATGTTGCAGTTCAGGATACAGAGTATGAAGGCAACATACAAGGTTTAGGTTATTCCTTAAAGTCTTTAAGATATACGCCCTTCACAATTGATAATTCTACAGGAGTTAAAATCTACGACATTTCCAATAACCCTGGACGAAGTTTTTTAATTGGTAATACTTGGATAATTGCTGCACATAAAATGTGGTTTGGCCCAGGTTTCTTTAAGTTGGTTCCAAAGGAACGTTTAGTTTCATTCCCGAATGCATCAGAAATCAAAGAGATCGAAAATGGTTGTCTTTTTATTAAGCTATTTGATGATGTTGAAGAGAGCGATTCAGAAGAAAATATGGTAATACAACAAAGCTGGCTAGATTGGATAAATATAAAGCAATTAAGTTCTCAATATCCGTAAATATTTAGTGATGCCCGTCTAAAATATGCATTTCAGAGGCTAAGTGATTTTTAAAATTATTAATCAGCTTTTCTAGTTTAAGTATTCGCTTCTTCAGCTATCACTTAAATTTAGCCGTTTGTTATTCTAACATTTTGCCATTGCATTGGTTAGGGAATTAAGGTTTGCAACAGTAGTGTTAGATTAAGAATGCTAACAAATGATCAGTTAAAATTAATTCTAAACGATATTAATTTGCAAAAATATGGAGCGGGATTATCAAAATCATATCGGCACAAAGCTGATAAGTAATGGCATGGTTACCCAAGAGAAGCGGTGGAACAGAAACCGTAACTTATTTTATTTAATAGCATTTTGTAATATAATCTTTTTGACATCGTATCTTCCTAAAGATAATAATAAGCCAGTGACTAATTGTAAGGTCGAGGATAAGAGTTATAACGGGAAATTAATTTATTCTCTGGTTGATGATATGCCTGTTTTCAAAAGCAAACATTATAGTAGCTTAATGAATTATCTTGTAAAGAATGTGAAATTTTCTCTTGATACTTCTTTGGTATCTTATCGCCTTGATGTCGAATTTCATGTGCTTGATAATGGAAAAATCGACAGATGTCAGATTAATAATAAGAGTGTTGAGGATTATTCAAATGTAGATAAAGCTGTCGTAAAAGCTTTGACTGATATGCCTAACTGGATTCCCGGGAAGTGTAAAAACAAAAATGTTATTGTTAGATATAGTTTTACTTCGACGATTAGATTTGAACAAGAAATGTAAATTTTCTTCCTTATCCGGCACAAGCATATCTCGTCAACTCCATTTGCAAGCCTACCACTTGTGCTTTGAACACTGTCTAGCCTGGCCATTTTACCTGGCTTTTTTTGTTTTAAGTTTTGAGCTTAGTAAATGTGTCGAGTTTACCACTTATGCCTTATATTTATCGGAATTGATTCTATCTGCATAACGAGGATACAAGTCAAGGCCGTTGCAATGGCCTGGGCTTTAAGACTTAGTTCAGTTGAGGTCGCATTAATAAACAGACAAGAAAAAAACAAGCTGAATAAAACGAAAGAATAAAATATGGATATTTTGGATAAACTAAGTAAATACTCCAGGTTTGGCGAAAAAATTTTAGAAGATGGAACATATTTAATTGGGAAAGCAACGCATATTGCACCACAAGCCTGGTTGCATTCAATTTTTCCTGGTCTCGACATAAAGCATATTCAAAATTTAGAACAAGAATTAAAGGTCTCAATACCGAGTTCATACATTGCTTTTTTGTTACAAAATAATGGGCTGAAACTTTTTAACACAACGCTTTGTTTAGATGGTATAAGAAGTAATAACAGGCGCGATTTGAATAGTCTTTGGCAGCCTTTTGATATTCGAACAAAAAATCTCTTTGAGCGACCTACCAATTCTAAAAAGCATTTTTTTTTCATTGGAGGATATGATTGGGACGGATCAATGGTTTATATAGACTCTTTGTCTGAAAGTGTACATTTATGCAGTAATGATGATGCTACTTCCCTTTTAAGTTGGAGTAATTTTGAAAATATGTTGTCTTCAGAAATTGACAGATTAATAGCATTGTTCGACGACAAAGGATTGGAATTAGATATCACAGCAAGTACATTACCCCGACTGATATAATTTTCGACTTTCCAATTTGTAGTGAGGGCTAAGACTCGAATCGCATATGATGATAAACTATGACAAATGGAGATTTGGTGAGACTGAAGGAGCTAAGCGAAATACTTCCTTTGGATAAAGAAAGCTAAAAATTGCAAAAATTAATCAATGGAAATTAGAATACTAGACTCCGCTTATATTTATAACTTCAAATTTAATACTGAAGAAATACGTGACTTAACCAAATCTTTTGTAATCGAGAACTTAAATAAGCAGAAAAACACAAAACTTCATGACTGGACTTTGTATTTTTATTTCAGATATAATAATGTAAAGTCAATTATGATATATTTAAAGGAGAAATCCTTATCTTCTGAAAAGACCAAGGATATTACAGTTCATATTCCTTTTCCTAATAAAAGTCAAGCTAGTTGGGGTGTTCCGAGTGAAGATCATGTCTATAAGGAGTCGAGTCATTTAGATCATATTTTGAAAAATTTTAATTTGTTAGAAGTTGATTTTTTTAAGTTTGATAATAGACAAGATTACGTATTTGATTGTATGAAGAGGTCTATTAATTATTGTTTTCATAAAGGATTTAAAGTCAATGGTATTGAATTCAAGTGTAAATAGTATTTGCTTATTCAGGTTGGACAATAAGATAGCTTTATCTAACACAAATACATTTCGATAATTTTAGCGCAAGCTTACACTTGTGCTTTAAACCACTGTTAAGCTTAGCAATTTTCCCTGGCTTTTTTTGTTTTAAGTTTTGAGCTTAGTAAATGTGTGGAGTTTACCACTTATGCCTTATATTTAATCGGAATTGATTCAATCTCCTTAGGGAGCACAAGGCAATACGTTGTATCTGCTATGGCGCCAAAACTTTCGCCAGTAGGGAATTTTAAATAAAATATTATATGAACAGATTTGATTCAATAATTGAACTTATAAACAAAAATCAATCAATTGCAAATTTTGCCGAATATGGTGAGGGCACTTCACAGGAGCTCATTGATCAAGCACAAGAAAAACTTGATGTTCACTTTCCACCCTCATATATCTGGTGGTTAAAAAATTATGCCGGTGGCGAAATATATGGTGATGAAATATTCAGTGTTTACAGTACTTTAGGTTCCATGCCTGGTGGAGATATCGTGTATATCAATGAACTTGATAGAAAAAACAGCATATTAAATAAACACCAATTATCAATTATGTCTACTGATCAAGGAGAAACTTTTTACTTTGATCTAGAACAAAAAGATGATCTGGGAGAGAGCCCTATATATACCTTATCTAATTCCAAAAAATATGCCGATGATTTTTTAGATTTTTTAAAGAAACAAATAGGAACTAATTATTAATCCTTCTTTGGCTTAAATGCTTGCTTTTTCAGCTGCCACTTAAACTTTATATGGCAAAAGCTATCTTGATACTAGCGTAAGGATACTGTTTGTGCTTTAAATTACTTTAGGTAATGTGCGGAGTTTAACACTCTGCCTTATATTTAATCGGAATCAATCTGTCGGCTAGACAAAGGTACAACTCAGGACAGTTGCAATGCCAGGACGGCCAGTATAGGGTAGGCTTGACACACGTGCCGTAGTGAGGCAAACCTTTTGAATTGATACCTTTGTTCGATAAATCCAAACAACAATGAGAAAAATTTTAATATTTTGTTTTTTTATGGTTTCTGTAAACTATTACTGTTTTTCACAAAACACTGAACTTAATTATTTTGTGAAAAACGGTTACAAAATGAAATGTGTCAAATCTTTCAAAGATTTAAAAAAAGTAACCAACAGCTCAAGACTTAAGGGTAAGTCGTTGATTTATAAAAAAACAAATAACTTTATCCAAGGCTTCTTATTTCTCGAAAGTGGGGAATTACCAAATTTCTTTGTTGCAACAGATGATAAATTTGTTTTGTTTTTGTCTGACATTTATTCTGCTCAGGCTGATACTTATCGTTCAGTATTAATTAATCTATATAGTATATATAATTTAGAATACAAAAATGCTACGGTATACTACACGAATGTTTCAAATATGTTTCCAAATAATTCAATTCCTGAAGTTCTGGATATTTATGAATTTAAAAGAAATAATTGTTTAGAGTCTGTAGCTAGATTGAAAACTAAGATGCCAGCGCCAAATTTTCTTGACACATTAGCTAATTATAGTAATTATAAATTCATTGACAAATCTACTATCGAAAGCAAAGAGTTTGTTTCGACTAATAAGATTGATAGATATCTCAAGCCATCTATTTTATTGCTCTTGAATGATATCTATAAAAGTAAAACTAAATAGGAAAGTCTCCCATCTAACACAAGCACAGCTCGACAACTCTAATTGCAAGCGTAACGAAAGCACAAGTTAGTGCCATTGCATTGGCCAGGCGCTAAACTTGCTTTAATAGAGGAATCAATGTAGTGTACTAAGGCCTATGCCAGCGGGTGTCAGTTTGTAGCGAAATTTCCTGAAAGTAAGAAATGCAGTATAAGTTACGCTTACTGGAGCATTAAACTGCTGATAAAGCGTTCCTTGTTTTTAGTGCTGAGCTTGTCGGGTACGCGGCAGGTCAATGTATAGACCTTACTGCCTATGATGATTAGATAAGTGTATAAGGTTCCCTTGCCATTTTTATCTACAGCCGATGTTTCATAACTGGTAAAGCCTTTCCATTTTGCAATGGTCGTCTTTCCAAATTCATAATTGGTTTTTTGGCTGGCCACTCCTTTCATAAATTGATCAGCAAAGCCCTGGGTATCTTTGATTGTGGCAAGCTTCGCCGAATCCAGGCCCGCAAGTGGCTTAAGGTCCATCATGACTGCACTATAGAGGATGCTGTCTGCTTCACGGTCAATAAAAATATCATTTCCATTTTTGCTGGTTTTTTGGGGTTCGCTTGGAAAAGCGACCGAAACCTTTTCATCGATTTTGGTTCGAACCCAGTTCTCCTGAGCAAGGGCAGGTATTGAAAGGGTTAGCAGTGATAATAAAAGGAAGTAGCGTTTTTTCATTATTGAGGATATTAGATTTTCGAAATAAATTTACAGAATTTATGTCATTAACAACATCGATTTTTTATTCGCAGTCAAAGCAGCCTTGTGCCATCTCATGCAGTCTATAGTTCTGCACTTTTTTGCTTTTAATGGCTCAACAAATGCAAAGGTTTATCTATTCTTAATCTTAACCACAGATTTTATTCGTGATTAAGCCGGGCTTTGGTCGGGTAGAATTGTCATAACTCCGTCTGAACCCCGACCAAACCCCGACTAAAATGCGACTTAACAGTAAAATCTTGTTAATAATTTTATGCTCTTAGAGCTTCGTCTCGTAGATATACGGCTTCACCTCAATCGTATGATAAACCTATAACTTTACCGAGTTATTTAGCGATTTCCTTTATAAATGCCATTATTGAGCGGTAAATAAGCCGAACAATCTTAATAAGCTTTCTTTCCGAAGATAGTTTGAAGCAGAATTCATTTAATACTAACCTGAAGAAATACTTGAACTTAACATTTTTACCGCTAAAATGTGCTTGCAGATACCACGTTTACCTTGGTAGGTGGTAAACCATTCGCAGGTGCAATGCTGATGTTGTGAACTAAGCTGTACCCGATGCATTACATTGGTTCCTTTTACCTCTGCTTCTATATTGCCATTGTCATTTTTAATTACTTTCACATCCTGCTCGGCAAGTAATTTTTTTGCATTTTTTAACCTGGGGTTTAGACTTAAAATACGTTCAGTTTTGAACGGCAGCTGCCTGTAAAAATGATTTCGATCCATTAAATCGTAGCCCAGTAAACCAATAGATGATAAATTTGCAGTAAGCTGATCCATTGTCCCGAAGTCGATATCATGGTCAATCGAAATCAATGTTGGGTCAAAGGTTTCGTTGGCTTTTAGTAAACCGTTTAATCCATATATCCATTCCATCGGCAGATTCTCGGTGAGTTGGTCTAATGCTTTTCCTTCGCCTGAGAACCCCCTGTACGCATCAGGAGAAAAGGCCATCAGCAATTGCATTTTACCGAATTCGCAAACAAAGGCTGCGGTTTGCTTATCTTCCGATTCATACACAAATAAATGGTCGGTCAAAGGTAGCAGGCCTTCAAGTAAGCGTAAACGATGAATCCCACTGATACGAACGGCATCGGTTGTGGCTAAGGTAGAAAACATAAAGCGACCGGCACGGTTACTGATATAGAAGTCGCTTTTCACATTTCCTTTAGGAAGGCCATGAAAAAGCTGGATTGTCTGAATTTTTGAAAGCTGAAATTTAGGCGTCATATCAGCAAGATAGAGCTGTACACTGGTTAGCCCCTTAATCCATCGCGTAGGCAAACTTACCTTCTTTTCTACAACTTTGGTCTTGCTGGTAATTACCTGCATATCCTTTTGGCCAACGGCAAGGGTTACACGTTCGTTCTTTTGTATCGCATTTAAGGCATTCAGCATGGGTTCATTAAAATCGACATTGGTTGTCCCATTAGCAATGAATTCGCCATCTACAGCGTCTGGTTTCATATCCAGGCGTACATATACACCATTGCAGGATGAAAAACCTTCAAACCTGATTTTGTCTGTACCGGCAGATACAATAGGATCGCGTAAACTTGGCGGTACGGGGCCAAAGCTGCTGCGTACAACTTTTGCAATAGTAGTCCAGCATTTTGCAGTAAGGTAAGGCTCAGTGAGGTTACCCCAAAAAAAGCAAGGAATATTATTTACACTTTGTATTTCGGTTTGATGGGCTAAAACTAAACTGTTAATTCCTTTGTTTTTGGTAAAGGTCGAAATCCCGGAATAGGTATATTGTAAATCTGTCATTTTTGTGGAGCTAATATTTGTTTGATTAGATTTTTTAAGGTGCTGTTATCTTTCCATTGACTAAAGAAATTTACTGCAGCTAAACCAGGTTGTTTTTCGGTCTTGTAAAGCAAATCGACATAGTTTTCTACCAGTTTCCTGAAGTTGGTTGGTAGCTTTTCGTCAACCTGAAGATTAGCTAATAAACCTTCAATAAGTTGAAGGTAAGCACTTTGGTGTAAGGGAGAGAGTTCTTTTACGGCTTCAGTACTTTCTATCATTCTTGAAAAAGGCCCGTACTTATGGTTGGTTAAAAAGGCAACTTTGGTGGCGAAGGCAGTCATGTCTATTGCCTGCTTTTCAACTAAATTGATGAACACTTCCGAAGCCATTAACCTGATTTCTTTTTTCTCCTGGAAACAGATACAAGCGAAAAGAAATATTGAAAGTCCGGAAAATTTAAAACCTTTACCGTTTACTATTGTAAGAAAACCTTTTAAGTCATTACCCGAGCCTCCGTTGGCGGTAATGCATGTAGAGCGTAAGAGGTATAGTGCCAGTGGGTCGTTATTCTGAGGCATTAAACTATGCCAGTAAGCCACGTTACCCTCATTGCCCAGTAAATAGTTCCAGATATTCTTTTTACCGGTTAAATCTTGCGCATATAAGAAATAAGAAGGCGGCATGGGAAAGGAAACATCCTCAAAGATTAACTCCTGCCAGGATTCACTACGTTCCATTTTTTTTGTGTAGTAGTTTTGATATTCATTCCACCTTTCCTTAATATAAAAAGGGGGTGAATATGGCGCAACAGCAAAAGGAATCTTACTTAAGCTTGTTTGATTAAATATTTCAAAGGTAGCATTAGGGTGAAATGTACGTGCTGCAGTGACCCAGACAGCATCAATGTTATCATCGTTAAAAGTTGCAGATACCTTACCTAACAACTTTTTAAATAAGCTTTGTGGCTTCAGGTTGATTTCATTGCTTACGCCCAAACAAAATTCCATTAAGCTTTTAATAGGACCACTCAACTGATCAAGTAAAGGGATGGCTTCAGCTACCTGAGCCCTGGGCATACGGCTGATTGCTATACTCAGGTCCAGCTTATCTATTGGTACACCATTTTTGATATAGGCAATTAAACGCTCTATCAGTACCTTCGGTGCAACCCAATGCGGGTAATGGCTTGGAAAAGATAGTAAGGGCAACGGCTTACCTGTATCGATAAGTGTTTGTGCTGTGTACAGCAAAGGTTGTATTAGTAATAGTGTTTTAACTTTATGGTATTCGCCTATCCTTACTCTAAATTGCTCGTGGTAGGTTTTGGTTTTTTGCTGAAAAAACACCGAGAGGTAAGCTTTGTTTATGCTTTCGAAATACTTTTTTTCAAGTTGCTGCAAGTAAGCTTGTAATTGCTTTTGATGGTTGCTGGGGAAGAGGTTACGTTGCGTGATGAAGGCATTTAATAGCAATTCAGCGTCTGCAACTTCTTCGCTGTTAATAAATCTTCCGAAAAGGAGAAAAACTTCCTGCCAGTTCTGCGGTAGTGAAATCGGCTGGTCCAATACATCTACCTCAGGCATTTGGTACACGTAATCGATTGTTCTATCCGCTTGCGTGTATGCAGTATCCTCATTCAAATAGGCAGCTAATGCTGTTTTAGTCTGCCCGAGCATTAAACTGCCATACATATTAAGCTTGTCGGTGAGTTCTGCATCATTTGTTCCTGCAATTTTAAGCAGGGTTTTTGTGGCTTTTTCTTGTAAACCGAGGTCGGGAATTACGAAGCTGTCAGCGATGAGCAAACTCATTTGTTTAGCTAGTTTGGGTTTTAGCTTCGCCAGTTTCTCAAAAATACTTAGCAGGTTTTTTACACCGCTTTTATGCGCATTGCTCATCATGGTTGGTACAATCCAATCCAAAAAAGAAGCAGCGTTGAATGTGGGCGAGTCATACATCTTTTTAATAAAATCCGTTGCCCAGTTTACAATCGGACTATCAGGATGTTGCAGGCAGCTAAAGAGTTGTTCCTGGAAATCTAGTAGTTCAGCACTATTCGGAGCTAAGGCTGCCAATCGTTTCCTGAAGAAAGATTTAAGGTTAGTGTTCCAATCTTTAGTTTGCATCAGAATACACTGTTCAATGAAGTAGCTTCTGGCTATTTTATCACTTTCGAGTAATTTGGTGAAAATAACTTCCCAGGTTTTGTATTGGTCGTATGGTGCATCTTTATCCAGCTTGAAATAACTGTTTTGCAAGCCGGTTTCGTATTCAAAAACTGCAGGTACATCTCGCTTGAAAGCCAGTTCATCATTTACAATGTAGTCTATATATTGTGTATGGTTAATTTTGGCAGACCATTCGTTGAATTGCGCAATACTTCGGGCATAAAGTTCCGGTTCATAGGTTATTAATCCTTCTGCTTCAAGAAAACGTAATGTTTGATAAGGCATGTTTCGCCATTCATTTTTTCTCACTCTTTCTAACAGTAACTCGGTTATCCAGTTAGGTTTGGCCCAGTGTAAAATGTCAATCACTTCCGGCGACCTCGCTTTTGTTAGCTGATCGCTTACTTCCTCCCAGGTAATAAGGTCTGACTTATTGAATATAGCTATAGCGCTAAGCGTTAGGATTGTTTTTTGAAACTCATCTCCACGGGTTCCCCAATGATTTGATGGATAACCGGGTTCCTTACTGAGATCCACAAAATTCATGTAATAACGCTTTTGTGTTTTGATGTGCTTTTTCAGTAAATCAATATTCCCTTTGGCGTATCTTTGCAGAAAAGATAGCAAATCATTTACGTTTTTCGACTTAAGAAGCTTATCATATTCGGCAATAATAGTTTGTTTATCTAGGTTTTTTTCATTTTCCTTTAATGTCTTGCTGGCTGTTATCATTACTTCACCGCTTTCAGAATAACCTTTTTTTATCTTGTCATTTAATAGTTTTTCGGCAGCTTTTAAACATTCATCAGTTGTTGTAAAATACTTGCTCTGCGAGGTGCCATTAGTGCCGTTTTTACCATAAGTAACGGTGTAGCTAAGATCGCTGGTTTCAATTTGCCAGAATTTATCTGAACTGCCTTCAATATATTTCAGGTGCTTTTTCATTTTGGAGCTATCAGTTAACAAATAGGTAAAGTTTTCAGCATTATATACTGGATGAATAATACAGAAATATACTTGAAAATAGTGGTGAGATTGATGTTGTTCGGTAGAGGAGATAGCGTTTCATCTGCTAAATATAATGAGTATCATAAGCAAATCAAATACTTAATTTGAGCAGGTATTTAGAACTCAATTTCATCTATATTAAAGATGTTAATCAGTGGCAATCACCACTGAAAATATAAATGTTCGGCTATTCCTTATGTGTATCAATAAGCTGCAACATGGATTGATTAAATGCCGGAAGTTGATTTTTAATGGGATTGAAAAAAGCTAAATCGGCATTTTCTACTGCGATAAGTCCTTTTTGTAAAACGCTCTCGCCACTTGGGGTGAGCCGGATAACCTTTGCACGGGTATCTTTTTCATGTTCCTGGCGTGTAATAAAGCCTTTATCCACTAAAGTCCTTAAAACTTTAGAAACCATCATTCGGTCTGCATTGCTTTGGTTGGCAATGTCTACCTGGGTTACCGCATCATTGGTTTTAGAAAGCCAGCCCAATGCAGCCAGCATTACGAACTGGGTTTGCGTTAAATCCAATGGATCCAGGCATTTTTTTACCTTACGTTGCCAAAGCATGGTTAACTGCCCTAGCAGGTAACCCGGACTGTCTGCCGGACTTTTAAAACGGAATTCAATTTCTTTAGACATATTGGTGCTTAAGCATTTGGGATGCAATCAGCTCAAAATCATGCTGATTAATTTCAAAGAAACCAAAACGAAACGGATAACCCCAACTTTTTTTGTTTTTAATGAAATCGAGGTCGTTAATTAAAGGCAAGATGGAAACATCATTTGTTTGCCTGAATTCAACATTTCGCCTCGATGGACAAAAATCGGGAGCTACCTGATGAAGGTAGGGCACATCATCAAGTATTTGTCCCAGAGCTGTAAAAGCCTGACATTTATCATCCTTGCCTAAAGTCTGCTTCCCGGAATAGTAAATAATGAAATCGCCTTTTCGCATTCTTTTTAGCGGCGAAGATTTTCCATGACAGGCTTGCGCAATTCCATCCGCTATACCTGCTTTTACATGGTCTTTGGATGCTACAATCAACCAGTATTTTGCGCTAAGGTTAGTCATGACTTGTCGGGTTATTTTCCTCCAGGAAGGTAAGTTTATAACCATCAGGGTCTTTAACATGAAAGGCCTTGCCAAAAGGTGTATTGATAACAGGCCCTGCAGTAGTTACACCCTTAGAAATGAATTGTGCTTTAAGTTCATCTACCTTTTTATCAACCGCAAACCAGATGGCCACGCCTATGCCCAGTTCTTTATCATCAATTGGTTCAAGGGGCGTACGTATTGCAAAACTCGCTTCACCATGATTATATTGAAAAACACAAGCCTGCGGATTCGTGTCGGCAATTTCAAAACCTAAATTGTTTACGTAAAAGGCTTTAGAAGCTTCTATATCGCTAACCTGTAGCGATGCAAATGTTAATTTTCTCATTGTATATAATATTGTAGCTGCAAATATAGTATATGTGACAACAATATTTAAACTATTTCTGATATTTATTTTATCTGATGCTGTCAGACAGTAAAAACATCCATTATATGATTGGAATCGTCCATTTTTAGCTTGCAAGTAAGTGGCCACTTTTGTAGCAGACAAGAGTTATTCAGTTAAATCCTAAAATATTATAGAAAATGTCTGTAAACGATTTATTTAAGCCACTCACATTTTTGCACGGGCCTGCAATGCGCAATCGCTTCATGCTGGCACCATTAACGAGTCAGCAGAGTGAGTATGATGGCAGCGCATCAGTATATGATCAGTTCTGGATGGAGCAACTTGCTGAAAGCTGTTATGGCTTAATTCAAACCAGTGCTGCCACAGTTGAAGCGGGTGGTATCGCTTTCGAAAGGCAACTGGGCATTCACAGTGATGAACATTTGCCTGGCTTAACCCAGATGGCCAACAGGATTCGTCAGGGTGGGGCTTTATCTGCCGTGCAGTTGCATCATGCCGGACATCGGGCAAAACCGGCCATTGGAGGTATTCCTGCGCCGGCATCCGCTAAAACACTACCTGGCATTAATGCACTGACAACCGAGGCGGTGGAGCGCATCCGCGATAGTTTTATTGCTGCCGCTAAAAGGGCAGAGCTGGCGGGTTTCGATGGTATTTCAGTACACGGTGCTTTTGGGTGGATTCTTTCAGAGTTTTTATCGCCCAACCTGAACGATCGAGATGATAAGTATGGCGGTAGCGTAGAAAACCGGGCAAGGTTTACACTCGAAGTAATTGAAGGCATCCGCAAAGCTTGCAGACCGGATTTTCAGATTGGCTGGCGTTTATCTATAGAAAGATATGGCCTCCGTTTGGAAGAGCTGCGTGAAATTACAGATGAAGTTTTTGAACGCGAGCTGATTGATTACCTCGATCTGGCACTATGGGATTCGGCTCAATTGGTTCGTGAAGGTACATTTCAGGGCAAAACCATGCTCAGTGTATTTACAGAAATTCCGAGAAAAGGAGTTCGGCTGGGTGCTGCCGGAAAGATTATGAGTGCGCAAAGAGCAGCGCAATTGCTGGATGAAGGCTGCGATTTTGTACTGATCGCAAGAGCCGGAATCCTGCAACGCGACTTCCCGCTCCAGGTAAAGGCAAACCCGAATTACGATAGCCCGAAACTGCCTGTAACCGCCGATTACCTGCGAAAGGGTGGACTTAGCGAACACTTTATTGAAACGATGAGGGGTTGGCAGACCTTCGTGATCCCTGGCTCTTAATATTTAGGCTAATAAAAAAATATAAACCACTGATATACAGTGAGAAATGAGCTGATGGATTTGAAGATGAAAATCTGCGTTTATCTGTGCGCATCTGCGGGAAAAAAAATTGCCTTAAGAAATCTCCATCATATCCTAAAAATCATCCATTCTTTAAAAATAAAAGGCACCCCATCTTTGCGGTGTAATAAATTGATTATCATGAAAAAAACAGCAATTATTATTCTTTCTGACCCCAAGGCTGGTTCAGAAGAAGCATTAGGACGAGTATTTAACGCTTTAGCATCTGCATACGAATTTAAACATGCCGGAGAAGATGTGAAGATCATCTTTCAGGGAGCAGGCATTAGATGGCCTGAACTACTGGAGCAACCAGAACACCCGGTTCATGCACTTTATTCAGAAGTGAAAGATCATGTACATGGTTTATCTAAAGGTTGTGTGGCGGTTTTTGGAACAGAAGTATCCGGTTACGATTTATTAAACGACAATGAAGTACCTGGTACGCCTGGCTTACCCAGTTTTCTGAACCTTAGAGCAGATGGTTATAGTATCATGATTTTCTAACCGAAGTTTAAACTGTCTTTCTCCACAAGAGGAAGACAGTTTTGTCGTAGAAAAAGGAGCTAGTATTTTTTAAGTATTTTAGCAAAAGATTGTTGACAGCTTTAAAGCCAGATCGGAAGACTATGCAAGAGAACCCTGAATATTATATGGAAGTATGCCTACAGCTTGGTAAAAAGGCATTGGCTGCAGGTAATCCACCTGTTGGTGCGGTTGTGGTTTTAAATGGGGAAGTTATCGGTGAGGGAATAGAATCGGGCAAATCGAGTGGCGACATTACCAACCATGCCGAAATACTAGCGGTTAGGGCGGCAATAGCCAATGGTTATGCAGCACAATTGCACCTTTCCAGTCTATATACTACACACGAACCTTGTATCATGTGTGCTTATCTGATTCGTCACCATCACATTGCCGAAATCATTTATGGAATCGCCGTTCCCTTTGTTGGCGGGATAACTTCGAAATTCAACGTTTTAGCTACGCAGGATGTACCCAAATGGGGTAAAAGTCCGAAAATAGTTAGCGGTATTTCTCGTGAAGCCTGTGAAACACTCAACGAAGCATTTAAAATATCAGTAAAATCTTAAGCATCATGTTATCCCAATCGGTATATACACTTGTAAATCAGCAAAACGGCAACCTTGCCTTTAAATTGTTTGAGTTCGATAACAACAGTTATTTCGATCATATCCAACGCAATAATTACTTCACGCTTATCTTAATCACTTCTGGCGAGGGCATTGCAACGGTTGATTTATGCGATTACCGGTTTGAGGCCAATACCTTATTTGCCTTTTATCCTTATCAACCCTTTATGCTTCAAGCTAAAAAGCCACTGATAGGGATTTCAATACAGTTCCACCACGATTTTTTTTGTATTTACCGCCACCATCAGGAAATTGCCGCAAATGGTATTTTATTCAATAATGTATATGAGCAGCCTTTCGTTAAGCTGAACGATACCTGCAATGCGAACATCCTTAATCTGATACAAGGTATAGCTAATGAGCTTAAGGCCGACGCTTTCAGGAAAGATGAAGCGCTTGTATCTTACCTTAAAATTTTGCTGGTAATGCTTACCCGGATAAAACTGGAGCAGCAAAGCCCGCAGGAGGTGAAAACACTTAACGGCAAACAACAGTTTGTAATCCAGAACCTGAAGAATGCCATAGAGGATAATTTCCGGATTAAACATTCTGCCAGTGAATATGCTGAGTTGTTAAACCTTACACCGGCTTCGCTGGCGCGAATCACGAAGAACCATTTCGATAAAACACTATCCGATTTAATCACCGAACGCATCATCATTGAAGCAAAGCGTGAATTATACCTTACTGATAAAACCATTAAGGAAATTGCCTACGAACTGGGTTATGATGATGAGTATTATTTCAGCCGTGTTTTTAAAGGTAAAACCGATATATCGCCACAATTTTACCGGAATACCATTGGTTTTAACAGGGGAAACTTATCGCCTGTTTCAGAATAAATAACCTTAATTATTCATGCTTTAGTTTATATGAATTTAATTATCACTGAAGGATGCCCTGAACTGAACTGGAGACATCCTGGTTTTGCTTTTAAAGAGCCTTGTAAACGACTGCGGATGTTCAAAACCCAACTGAAAGGCAACCTCGCTTACTGTTTGATCAGTTGTAGATAAAAGTTCTTTTGATTTTTCAATCAGCCGGAGGTGGATATGCTGCTGGGCATTGAGGCCAGTGAGCGAACGCAACATGCCGCTCAGGTAATTTGGCGTATAGTTCAGCTGCTCTGCAATATACTGAACGGTTGGAATACCTTGCAGAGTAGCGAGCTTACTATTGAAATGTTTGTCGAGTAAATCTTCCAGTTGTTGGAGTAAATCATTCGTTACCACTTTTCGCGTTAAAAATTGTCTTTTATAAAAGCGCCGTGCATAATTTAACAGTAGTTCTATTTGTGCGATAATTACATCATGGCTAAAGTCATCAATACGGCTATTCAGTTCATTACGTATAATGGTATAGATTGATATAATGGTCGATTTTTCCTGCTCAGAAAGGTGAAGTGCTTCATTTGCAGCATAAGAAAAGAAACAAAATTGCTTTATTTTCTTTGCAAGGGGATAACCGAGAAAAAAATCAGGATGAATCAGTAGCGAGTAACCCTCATTGTCACCATAATTTGCACTGCTGCCCATAATCTGGTTGGGTGCAGCGAAGAGCATACTGCCTTCATCAAAATCATAATAACCTTGCCCATACTTTATTTTTCCACCCAGTTTGGTTATAAAGGTGATTTTATAAAAATTCAGTACATAACGTTCCGGCAGACTACACAATTTTAAATGCCCGTTTGAAGCATCCAGAATCGTAATTAAGGGGTGCGTTGGTCCGGGAAGCTGATGTGCACGGTGAACATCGGCGATGGTATCAAGTCGGGTTATGTTGTCCATAGTATTGCTGTTTAATTTTAAAGTTAGTGCTAATAACCGGTTACTGTTTCAGCAACCGGTCATAATTGAAATGATTTTATCCCTCAGCTAAAATTACCATGGTAATATACCTTCAGGACCTGTGAAAGTCCCGGTAGGGCCGTCGGTTTCCAAAGCCACACGAACAGGTTCGCGGGAGCCCACTTCAAGGCTATCTGTACCCTGAAAATTATTAAGTGCTGTTGCCGTGAAACCAGGACTTACGGCATTTACCTTAATGTTCTCTTTTTCAAGTTCTATTGCAAATGCCGTTGTTACTGCATTTAATGCTGTTTTAGAAGCGGCATATACAACGCCGAAGTTCTCACGGGCCCAGCATTCGGGGTCGGAAATCCAGGTGAGTGAGCCTAATCCACTCGAAACATTAACAATGCGGGCGGTGGCAGCCTTGCGCAGTAAGGGTAATGCCGCTTGCGTAACACTGATTACCCCAAATACATTGGTTTCCCATACTGCCTTTATTTCAGCTAAGGATGCCGTTGTGGCTTTACCGTCAGCAAGCATGTCTTCCATCGAGCGGTTGGGGTTTCCGGCATGGGAAATACCGGCGTTGTTTACCAGTAAATCCAGATGGCCATGTTTGCTTTCGATGGTGGCCATGGTATCACGTATGGTGTTTTCTTTAGTTACATCAATTTGAATGGCTATTGCATGTTCACCTATTTCGGCAGCGGCTTTTTCACCATTGCTTAAATTACGTGAGCCCACATATACAATATAGTTATTGGCGGCCAGCGCCCGGGCAATTTCGTTACCTACGCCCTGGTTGGCACCCGTTACCAAAGCAACAGGTTTATTGGTCGGTTTTTTAGTTTGATTTTCCATATGAATCTTAATTGATTATTGAATAGTACAAATGTCAGCATACTTAAACCGGCTCACTTAACCAAATCAAGGACATTCATAACCTAATTCAAGAAATCATTAATATGAAAAGGAATATTAAAATCTAAGCTATATTTACCCTATGGAAAATACGGTACTGATCATAGACGATGAACCAAAAATACTTGGGCTGTTATCAAGGATTATCGAACTTGAAGGCTTTAAGGTTTTGCAGGCAGCCACTGGTAAATCAGGGCTCCGGATGGTTAAGTCGGAGGAGGTACACGTGGTGATCAGTGATGTTAAGCTTCCGGATTATAATGGCGTTGAGCTGGTTTCGGCAATTAAAGAAATCAAGCCATTTATAGAGATAATAAACCTTACGGCCTTCGGAACAATTAATGATGGGGTACAGGCCATGCGAAATGGTGCTTTCGATTATATTGTTAAAGGAGACGACAACGATAAGATTATTCCCCTTCTGTGTAAAGCGGTAGATAAGGTAAAGCTTCAGTTAAGGGTTCTTGAACTGGAAAAAAGAGTAGGGCAAAGCCACCGTTTTGAAAATATTATTGGTTTTTCCCCGGCCATTCAGGATGCCGTTAAAATGGCCCGTAAGGTAGCACTTACCGATGCTACGGTGTTATTGCTTGGCGAAACAGGTACCGGAAAAGAAGTTTTTGCACAAGCCATCCATCAGGAAAGCCCGAGGAATACTAAACCCTTTGTTGCACTTAATTGCAGTGGCTTCAATCCCGAACTTTTAGAAAGCGAACTTTTTGGTTACCGTCAGGGTGCTTTCACTGGTGCATCAAAAGATAAAAAAGGTTTGCTGGAAGAAGCCAATGAAGGAACACTTTTTCTTGATGAAATCGGTGAGATGAATGTAGATTTACAGGCTAAACTCCTGAGGGTGCTGGAGAGCCAGACTTTCATTAAAGTGGGTGATACCAAGACCAGTAAAGTAAATGTCCGTATTATCGCTGCCACGAACAGGGATTTAAAAGAAGAAGCTGAAAGCGGGCGTTTCCGCTCTGATTTATATTATCGTTTATCTGTTTTCTCAATCCAGCTGCCAGCATTAGCGCAAAGAAAGGCAGATATTATTCCCCTTGCTGAGCATTATTTAGCTGAATTCACCTTAAAAGTTAACCGTACAGAAATCAAAATGGACCAGGCATTTGCTGAACTTTTAACCGGCTATACCTGGAAAGGCAATATCAGAGAACTGAAAAATGTAATGGAGCGTGCCGTAATCTTGTCAGACAGCAACCTGTTAACCGTCGAACTCCTGCCTTTCGAATTTCATGAAAGCCAAAATGAGCAAAATGGAATGCGTATGGAGGAAATAGAGAAACAACATATCAAAAAAGTATTGGCTTATACCGGGGGCAATAAAACAGAAACTGCCCGGTTGCTTGGTATAGGTTTAACTACCCTTTACCGAAAAATAGAAGAATACAGCATCAGCTAGTTCTTTTCAAAATGAAAACGACCCTTCCAAAATGGAAGGGTTTTTTTATGCCTTATTTTTTGGAATCGGCTAAATGATTAATTAAGTGTCTGATTATTAGTGTTCTATCAGTTTTGCTGGTTTTTGTGGTACAGGAGTTGAATCCTGGCAGAGAAAAACAAAAAGCTATGCAATTACTACTCTTTATTCTCCTGCTGGTACTCTGGTGGGCATCTTACAAATCCATTAACTGGTTCGACAAAATTTAAAGACATGATCACACTATTCATTATCGCTATCGCCGTCTTCATTTATATGATTTACGTGCTGATAAAACCCGAAAAATTTTAAACGCTTCCCTGAAGGGTGAATTAAACATCAAAGAAAATGAACACAGAATTATCCGGAATAATTGCAACCTATCTGCTTACACTGGCGATTGCTATTCCGTTAGGACGGTACCTGGCGAAAGTATTTGCCGGAGAAAAAGTCTGGACTGACTTTTTAAAGCCCATTGAATCGGGCATTTATAAGCTTTCGGGTATAAACCCAAAAGAAGAGATGAACTGGAAACAACACCTTAAAGCCTTAATGATGATTAACCTTATCTGGCTGGTTTATGGTTTCTTCGTTCTGATTTATCAGGATAAACTTCCCTGGAACCCGGATGCTAACCCGGGGATGACACCTGACCTGTCATTCAACACCATCATCAGCTTTGTAGTAAACTGTAATTTGCAACACTATTCTGGTGAAACAGGCGTAAGTTACCTGTCGCAGCATTACGTTTTAATGTTTCTGCAGTTTGTAAGCTGTGCAACAGGGCTGGCGGCAACGGTTGTACTCTTTAAAGCCTTCAGGGATAAAACAGCTGCTAAACTGGGTAATTTCTGGGTGTTTTTCGTGAGGTCAATTACCCGGCTACTGTTGCCATTATCCTTTGTGATGGCTGTGATCCTGGCTTTCAATGGTACACCTGCCAGTTACGAAGGTAAAGACCAGTTTATTTCCGTGCAGGGGGATACCGTACATGTTTCGCGGGGACCAGCGGCACAGTTCATTGCCATTAAACATCTTGGAACAAATGGCGGTGGATGGTTTGGAGCCAACTCTGCACATCCTTTTGAAAACCCGAATTACATTACCAATACGGTTGAATTAATTGCCCAGGTTATTATACCTATTGCCATGGTAATTGCCTTTGGTATTTTCATTAAAAGAAGAAAACTGGCCTGGACCATTTTTGGTGTCATGACCATCGGGATGCTGCTCCTGCTTATTCCAACCATCAGTTCAGAGTTGGGAGGAAACCCTGCCCTGGCAAAAATGGGCATATCGCAAACAACAGGTGCCATGGAAGGTAAGGAGGTGCGGTTCGGCCCGGCCATATCGGCTTACTGGAGCACCGTAACCACCATTATATCTACAGGATCGGTGAACAGTATGCACGATTCTGCCATGCCACTTACCGGACTCTGGCAGCTACTGGCCATGATGATTAATTCATTTTATGGCGGCTGTGGTGTAGGACTATTAAATTACTTTGTATACCTGATGATTGCTGTATTTATTTCCGGTTTGATGGTTGGCAGGACACCAGAATTTTTAGGGCATAAGGTGGAAGCGAGAGAGATCAAGATCGCTGCAATTATTACCCTGCTTAGCCCGTTTTTAATTCTCGCCGGCACTGCTGCAGCAACGTATTTCTTTACCAGTCATGGCTATGCCTCATGGGCAGTACAACCTAAAAACTGGCTGAATAATCCTGGCTTTCATGGTTTCTCCGAAATGTTATATGAGGTTACTTCATCAAATGCCAATAACGGTTCTGGTTTCGAAGGCCTGGGCGATAACAACATTTTCTGGAACGTATTAACCGGAATTATACTGATGATTGGTCGGTTCCTTCCAATTATCGGCCCTGTAGCCATTGCCGGTTTGCTGGGTGCCAAGAAATTCATCCCCGAATCTGCCGGAACACTTAAAACCGATACCAAAACTTTTGCGCTGATGACTTTTGCCGTGATCCTGGTATTAAATGCTCTTTCTTACTTTCCAGCTTTAGCCCTCGGTCCAATTGCTGAATACTTTACAATGAACAAATAATAGGTTTAAGATGATATCAAATAATAAATTGTTCGATGCTGCGCTTGTGCAGACCGCAATAAAGCAATCTTTTATAAAATTAGATCCCCGGGTAATGGTCCGTAATCCGGTCATGTTTACCGTTGAAATCGGAACCGCCATCATGGCCTATGTTACTGTTTATTCATTCAATAATAACGGCCAGGGTTCTGCTTTTTACAACTTTTTAATTTTCCTTATCCTGCTGTTAACGGTGCTCTTTGCAAATTTTGCTGAGGCGATTGCTGAAGCCAGGGGGAAAGCCCAGGCCGATAGTTTACGTAAAACAAGAGAAGAAACACCAGCAAAGGTGCTGCTGCCAAATGGTAGTATTGAAATCAGATCTTCAAATCAACTTCAAAAAGGAGATGTGTTTCTGTGTGAGCCTGGTGATACCATTCCAACCGATGGCGAAATTATAGCGGGTATTGCTACCATCGATGAATCAGCCATCACAGGTGAATCAGCTCCGGTAATCCGGGAATCCGGAGGCGATAAGTCATCCGTAACCGGGGGTACAAAAGTGCTATCTGATGAAATTAAAGTTCAGGTAAGCACTGCCCCTGGCGAGAGTTTTCTGGATAAAATGATTGCCCTTGTGGAAGGTGCTTCACGCCAGAAAACACCTAATGAGATTGCATTAACCATTTTACTGGCCAGTTTCACGCTGGTATTCATCATTGTGTGTGTAACACTTAAACCTTTTGCCGATTATGCCAATACCCCCATTACCATTGCAGCCTTGATTTCACTCTTTGTTTGTTTAATTCCAACAACTATAGGGGGCTTGTTATCAGCCATTGGTATTGCCGGAATGGATAGGGCTTTGCGGGCAAATGTGATTACCAAATCGGGTAAGGCAGTTGAGACGGCGGGTGATATTGATGTATTGCTTCTGGATAAAACCGGAACGATCACCATCGGGAACCGCAAAGCCACTAATTTCTATCCTACTTCGGGAGTTGACCCTAAAAACTTCAGCGATGCCTGTATTTTAAGCTCACTGGCAGACGAAACACCCGAAGGAAAGTCTATTCTTGAACTTGCCGCGGAACAAGGTTACCACTCATCCGGTACACCTGCAGGATCAACCTTTATCAAGTTTACTGCCGAAACACGTTCAAGTGGTTTAGATACCGCAAATGGCAGAAGGATCAGGAAAGGTGCTTTCGATGCGATCCGCAATATGGTTGAGCAGTCGGGGAACATTTTCCCTTCTGATATTGAAAATCATGTAAAAACGATTGCCATCAATGGCGGAACACCTCTGGTCGTTTGCGAAAATGAGCAGGCCTTAGGTGTAATCGAACTTCAGGATATCATTAAACCTGGTATCAGCGAGCGTTTTGAACGCCTGAGAAAGATGGGGGTGAAAACAGTCATGGTGACTGGCGATAATCCACTTACTGCTAAATACATTGCTGAAAAAGCCGGTGTTGATGATTTTATTGCCGAAGCGAAGCCTGAGGATAAAATGAATTACATCAAGGATGAACAGGCGCTGGGAAAACTGGTGGCCATGATGGGCGATGGAACAAATGACGCCCCTGCGCTTGCACAGGCAGATGTGGGCGTAGCCATGAACAGTGGAACACAGGCCGCAAAAGAGGCTGGTAATATGGTTGATCTGGATAACGACCCAACCAAACTGATTGAAATTGTGGAGATTGGTAAACAGCTCCTGATTACACGGGGCACATTAACCACTTTCTCTATCGCCAATGATGTGGCAAAGTATTTTGCCATTGTTCCGGCGCTGTTTATTGCCTCAATCCCTGCACTCCAAAGTTTAAACATTATGGGTTTGCATACACCAGAATCGGCCATTCTTTCGGCAGTGATTTTTAATGCCATCATCATTCCTATTCTGATTCCACTTGCTTTAAAAGGTGTGGCTTACAAACCTATCGGTGCAACGGCACTTTTACGCAGAAACCTTTTTATTTATGGGATAGGCGGGGTGGTAGCACCATTTATAGGCATTAAAATAATCGACTTATTAGTTGGCCTTTTTGTATAGGCTTTAAAGAAAAAAATCATGAAAAAATACATTATGCAATCGATCCGATTAACGGTAGTGTTGGTGGTTCTATTATGCGCTATTTATCCTTTAAGCGTGGCTTTTGTTGCCAGGTTTTCTAAAGGAGGCGGAGATGGGGAAAAGGTGATGAAAAATGGTAAAGTAGTGGGGTATGCCCTCCTTGGACAATCATTTACCAGACCTGAATATTTCTGGGGAAGACCATCAGCTAACGGATATAATGCTGCGGGTTCCGGGGGCTCAAATAAAGGCCCGTCAAACCCTGATTACCTTAAGGAGGTACAGTCGCGTATTGATACCTTATTGAAATACAATCCAGGACTTCAGAAATCCGACATCCCTGCAGACATGGTTACGGCATCCGGAAGTGGCCTTGATCCAAATATTTCCGAACAGGGGGCTGTTATTCAGGTCAGAAGGGTAGCGGAGGCACGAAAAATAAGCACACAAAAGGTGAAGGAACTGGTGGCCATGAATACACAGAAACCTTTGCTTGGATTATTCGGCCCTTCATCGGTAGATGTACTCAAATTAAACCTTGCTTTAGATAACCTTTAATCGACACATGAAAAGAATTTTAATATTATCCGCTTTAATCACCACAACCTTCCTTGCCAAAGCACAGGAAGCACCAAAAATAAAAGTTTCAGGCTACCTGGAAACTTATTATGGATACGATTTCAATAAACCAGCAGACCATAACCGTCCGGGATTTATCTATTCGCACAATCGGGCGAACGAGGTAAACCTGAATCTGGGTTTTATCAAAGCAGCTTACGATAGCGGAAATGTCCGTGCAAACCTGGCGGTAATGGCTGGCACTTATGCCAATGCAAATTTATCAGCAGAACCAGGTGTGCTTAAGAACATTTTTGAAGCCAATGCAGGCGTAAAATTGTCTAAAACAGCGAACTTATGGCTGGACGCCGGGATCTTTTCTTCGCATATTGGTTTTGAAAGTGCTATTTCCAAAGATTGCTGGGTACTCACCAGGAATATCTCCTCAGAGAATACACCTTATTATGAGTCGGGTGCAAAGTTAACTTATGCTACAACGGATGGAAAATTTACCGCAACGGCATTGTACCTGAATGGCTGGCAAAGAATTACACGGTTAAACGGGAATAACAAACCCGCCGGTGGGCTACAATTCACGTGGAAACCTTCAGCTAAAATAACGGTTAATTACAGCAACTATCTGGGCGCTGAAGGCGCAGATTCTGTTCGCGTAAACAGGTTCTATCATAATCTGTATGGAATTTTCCAGCTCACTGATCAGCTTGGTTTAACACTTGGTTTTGATTATGGAACACAGCAAAAGCAAAAAGGAAGCAGTGGGCATAATGAGATCATATCTCCTGTGGCCATTGTTCAGTATAAGTTTGCACCTAAGTGGGCTGTAGCCGGAAGATTTGAATATTATGAGGATAAAAACGGTATGCTCATTAGCACCGGAACACCTGATGGTTTTAAAACAAAGGGCTACTCGCTTAATCTCGACTATTCGCCCATTAGTAATGCCGTCATCCGTGTGGAAGGTAAGGCTTACGATAGTGAGAATAAAATATTTGTTCGTGATGCCAGCGCTGTTAACACCAATGCCAGTATCACGGCAAGTATTGCTGTTTCGTTTTAATAAGCGGATGCAGCTTAATACAGGATATTATGGATGAACAGCAAAATGATTCAGTAAAAAACTTCCTCAACCTGGTGAAAAAGTCCAGGCGGGGGAAGTTGAAAATCTACATCGGCATGAGTGCAGGTGTGGGTAAAACCTATCGTATGCTGCAGGAAGCTCATGCCTTGCTTAAGGGAGGTGTAGATATTTGTATAGGTTATGTAGAAACGCATAACCGTGCTGAAACCCATGCGCTGTTAGGTGGGATTCCCATCGTTCTCCGTCGGAAGCTATTTTACCGTGGAAAAGAGGTGGAAGAAATGGATCTAAAAGCCATTATCAACCGCCATCCTGAGGTTGTAATTGTTGATGAACTGGCCCATACCAATGTTGAGGGTAGTAAAAACATCAAAAGGTGGCAGGATGTATTTGATTTGCTGGAATCCGGAATAAGCGTCATTTCAGCCGTAAATATTCAACACCTGGAAAGTATTAATGAAGAGGTTGAGCAAATAACCGGTATTTCAATTAGTGAACGTATTCCTGATAAAATGCTGGAAATGGCGGATGAGATCGTAAACATCGACTTAACAGCTGATGAACTGGTAACAAGGCTTAAACAGGGAAAGATTTACGAGCAAAGTAAAGTTGAACGTGCACTTGGAAACTTCTTCCAAACAGATAAAATCCTGCAGCTGCGGGAGCTGGCTTTGAAAGAGGTAGTACATCAGGTTGAACGTAAAATACAGTCGGAAGTTCCCCGGTCAGTTAAATTGCGGCCAGAAAGGTTTCTGGCCTGTATTTCATCCAATGCCGGAACCGCTGGCGTGGTGATTCGTAAAACAGCAAGACTGGCTTCCTATTACCGTTCGCCCTGGATTGTGCTGTATGTACAAAGTGATCAGGAGAGCTCCGAACGCATCAAACTGGATAAGCAACGCCATTTAATCAATCATTTTAAACTGGCTACCGCACTTGGTGCAGAAGTAATTAAAATAAAAAATAATCAGGTTACACAAGCGATTATGGATCTGGCCGCAGAAAAAGAAGTAACCACCATTTGTATCGGTAAACCACATTTAAATATTTTTCAGGTGATTCTCCGTACTGCCGTATTTAATGGGTTATTAAAAAACCTGGCAAAGAAAGATATCGATTTGGTTATCCTTTCCTAAATTTAGCAAATCATAAAACAGCCAATATGAAAATTAAAACCAAACTCCGCCTTGGCTTCGGCTTTCTGTTTTTCATCGTTCTTTCTTTCGGCTTAATTGCGCTTTTCTTTTTAAACGAGCTTTCCGATAAATCTAAAATCATCCTTAAGGATAATTACGAAAGCTTAAAATATGTTGCTGAAATGCGGAGCATGCTGGATAAGAATACGCTTCCGTTCTCAAAAAGCACAAAAGATAAATTTGAGTCTGCGCTTAGTAGTGAAGAAAGGAATATTACGGAGCCTGGCGAAAAGGCAGCCGTAGCGGATCTGAAATCGGGCTACCAGAAACTCATACAGGCGCAAACCAATACAGCAGTGAGCGGTCAGCTCCTTCAACTTCGTACCTCACTTCAAAAGGTTGAAGAGGTAAATATGAAGGCCATAGTCAATAAAAATGAAAAGGCCAACGCTGTGGCAAACCGGGCCAACATTTACATTGCCATTTCCGCAACGGTTTGCTTTCTGGTATTATTTACTTTTATCATCAACTTTCCTGGTTTTGTTGCTAATCCACTAGCTGAGTTTAGTGCTGCCATCCGTGAAATTGCCAATAAAAATTACAAGCAACGCTTACATTTTGATAATAACGATGAATTCACAGCACTTGCTGGTGCATTTAATACAATGGCTTCACGACTTAACGAATGGGAAAACAGTAACCTCTCTAAATTAAAAAGTGAAAAACTGCGTATTGAAACAATCATTGAGCAGATGCAAGACGCCATTATCGGATTAAATGAAAAGGGAGAAGTACTGTTTCTGAATGAGCAGGCCTCGAAACTGATTAATCTTGACGCGGAAAAAACGGTAGGAGAAAATGTTGCCGTACTGCAGCAGAAAAATGAGCTGTTGAAAAGAATTGTGAACGTGGAACAGGATCATCAACCTTTAAAAATTTATACTGACGAGCGTGAATCCTATTTTCAGCTGGAAAACCGGGAGATTATTATCCCGAACCTGGAAGCCAGCCAGGAGGATACATTGGTTGAGTCTACACGATCTGCCGGGAGTGTGTATGTTCTAAAAAATATTACGCAGTTTAAAGAACTCGATGAAGCCAAAACCAACTTTATCGCCACGGTTTCCCATGAGCTAAAAACGCCCTTATCGTCGATAAAGATGAGCCTTAAGCTGCTTAGAGATGAACGTGTAGGTGATATGAATCCGGAACAGAAACAACTCATAGAACATATCGGAGAAGATTCGGAAAGACTGTTGAAAATTACAAGTGAATTGCTGGATTTATCGCAGGCTGAAACCGGAAACTTAAAACTCAGTTTCGCCGTAACCAAGCCTGTAGATATTGTTAATTACGCCGTAGATGCAGTGAGGTTTCAGGCGCAACAGAAAAATATAAGACTAGAAATTATTTGTGACAACAATTTGCCTGAGGTGATGGCTGATATACAGAAGACGGCCTGGGTGCTGGTTAATTTCCTGTCGAATGCTTTACGTTATAGTGCTGAAAAATCAGTCATTATTGTTGAGGTCTTGTCCCTCGACGGTGACATTAGATTTTCTGTGAAAGACTTTGGAAAGGGAATAGATGAACGTTACCAGAAAAGACTTTTCGACCGTTATTTCCAGGTGCCCACCGATGGACAAAATAAATCGGGTTATGGTTTAGGATTGGCAATTTCGAAGGATTTCATCGAAGCTGAAAAAGGAAAGATCTGGATGGAAAGCTCGATAGGTGAAGGCAGCACATTCTACTTTATATTACCACAAACAGAAGCATAAATAAGTTAACAGGATAGAAGTACGATCGTTAGTAAAAAAAGAACGCTTAGCTTTTTCATAATAGGTGTTTTCAATAAAACGTGAGTAATTGTAAAATGCTGCATCTCGGCATTGGTTAACTGCTATTTAATCTTAAAAATTAGTCCATCACTTGAAATGACCAAATAATTTACTTTCTTTAGGATTCAAACCAGATAACGATCCTTAACCAACAAAGATGCTGCGGCTGAAAGCTGCATTTTTTTAACAATGAGAAAGAATTTACTGCTGACATTTACCTGCTTTATTTTTCCGCTAATTTGTGTATGTCAGCAAATCCCATCAGATAGCACTGTCTTCTCCGAAAATAATGGTGGTCATCCTAATAGTTTCCTTAAAGCATCAATTGCTCCAGCCGTCTTATTTTCTGCCAGCGCATTAAGCTGGGGTAAAAGAGAGGAAATCCGTAAGTTGAGGAACCGCTACCTGCCCGATTTCAGAAACCATTTTGACGATTATTTACAGTATGTGCCTGCCATAAGTGTATGTGGTTTAAATGCAGCAGGTGTAAAAGGCAGGCATTCCATTCAGCGTACAACGGTTTCCTATTTGTTTTCTGCAGCTACAATGGCTATTGTTGTAAATACCTTAAAACATTCAGCTGGCGTAGAGCGACCTGACGGGAGTGCTTTTAACTCATTTCCTTCAGGCCATACCGCAAATTCTTTCATGAATGCGGCCTTCCTGAATAAAGAATACGGGCAAGCACACCCTTTGCTTGGAATCGGTGCCTATACTATGGCCGGAGCAACTGCCGTTGGCCGCCAAATGAACAATCGGCATTGGGTGTCGGATGTACTTGCAGGTGCAGGAATAGGTTTACTGGCAACAGAAGCTGGTTATTTAATAGCAGATAAGATTTACAAGGATAAAGGAATCAAGGAGTCTTTCGCAACGACCTATATGCCCCGAAGTGGTAAACCTAGCTTTATCGGAATTAACATTGGTGTAGCGAGGGCAGTAACTCAAGATTTGAATAACCCAAACGGAACAATCAATGCAGAGCATGGTTTCGGGATGGAGCTGAGTGGTGCCTGGTTTTTTAAGAAAAACTTTGGCCTTGGCGGAAAGTTTGCCTTTTCCAGCTTTCCTATAAGAAATGATAACTATCGTTATTCTGATCCTGATATACCTAAAATTTCAGAAGATATTTATACCCAGCCAACTGGAGTGAGGTACCTTCACTTTGGACCATATTTTTCATTTCCCTTGAAAAAAGGTTTTTTTCTGAACGCCAATTTCCTGGTTGGAAAGTCGATCGGTGCAGATGGAAACATTATACTTGCACTTAAAGAAGAATATCAACCCATTTTTCAGGCTGTAGAATTACCTTATTTTAAATATAAGCCTAATCCGGCTACGAGCTGGTCGACTAGTTTTGCAGTGCAAAAATTACTGAGTAGAAACCTGGCGCTAAAAGCATATGTTAATTACTTCGATTCTAAGCATCTTTTCAAGGTTGATTACCTGAGCAGCATCGACCCGAATGGAAAATATATTTACAGCTTTAAAAATGAGGTATCGATCAGATATAACCATATTGTATACGGCATCGGTATTGCAGCACTTTTATGGAAGTAGGCCTTAACAATTCATTTATTAATTAAAGCCAGAATCAGAAAATTTAAAACATATCATCCGTTTTAACGTTATCAATACAGGTAAGGTAAAACGGTTATGATTAATATTTCAAAAAATACACATGCTGTAGTGCTCGATAATGTAAAGAAAGGCGACTTTGTTCGTTGCGAGAGTGGTAAAATGGGAGAAGTTGTAGCTGTACAGGTATTGGCACACAATACCCAAAAGGAATATTTCTATAAAATAAAAGATGAGGGTGTAATTTTGATCATCAAATAACCAAACATCCCAGTAAACCTTAGTTAGGTTAATTCAAGAAAATACCGGTTAAAACCCTAAGATAATTCTAAAATTTCTCATAATCATTTGGCATAGGCTCAGCCGAGTAGTAGCTGTAAACCGTTGCGCAAAGTGAAATGAAATAGAAAGAACCAACAATTACAATTAGTGTGCTCATATAATTAATTATTTGGTTAAAATACTATAACGTTAAGTTAATCAGAAATATTTTATTATTCAGAATTATTTTTAATTGTATTATAATGATTACAAATAATGAGCGTTTGTGTTAAAAAATGTTAACCCGGTTACCGGGCCTGAAATTTATCGCGATATTGAGATGGCGTCATACCTACGGTTTTCCTGAATACTTTTCTAAAAGCTTTGGGATCGTTATAGCCCGAATTATAAATTACCTCAGTCATTTGTTGAGCCGTTTGCTCCAGAAGCTTTTTTGCCGCTTCAATCCTGGTTTGTTGCAAATACTCTATAGGTGTTATCCCGATAACCTGTTTAAAACGCCTTACAATGTTTCTTCTGCTTGATGGAATGTCTTTAATCATCTCTTCTATGGTTGCAACATCCTGGTAACTGCTTTCAATTTTTTCTTGCGCAGAAGCTACAATTTCATCGTTATGGTGCCTTGAAGGCTGAAAAGAGCTAAAGTATGATTGGTTATGCCTGTCCATATCTATCGCAAATATTTTAGCCGTTTTAATGGCCATGTCTTTTCCGCAGTGTATTTGCAAAAGGTATAACAACAGGTGAAATGTAGAAGTTGCACCCCCACTGGTGAAAAGTTTTCCATCCTGTGTAACGGTTTTATCAGCCTTTAGCTGAACCGAAGGAAATGCCGCCGCAAAAGCAGGACAGGCATCAACATGTGTAGTGGCCGCTTTGCCGTCAAGCAAACCTGTAGCACCAAGTAAAAACACACCCGTGCAGAAAGTTGCTATTTCAGCACCTGAATGATATTGTTTAATTAACCAGGGAATAAAGGCATGATTTACAGTAATGGTCGCCTTCATGTCATCTGTAGTAAAAGAAGGGATTAAAATTAATTGATAATTGCCTTCATCTGCCAGCCTTGCCGTTTTGTAAGTTTTAAAAAAGCCATCAACATTATCGTGTAGCGTCAGGAGAGAAAGGTCAAATGCCGCTTCTGAATTCTTGGCACTGTGAAACTTATTTGCCGTTTCGAAAACTTCTAATATTGCTGCTACACTTAGTAATTTATATTGTTCAGGTATTAATAAGGCAATTTTAATCATTGGTTAGCTGTTGTTATATCGTAAATATAAAAATAATTGTCTTAAGCACACCCTAATGTTGACTTTTCCAGCAATGCAGGTTTCAGGTTTTTTATCGTAATTTTATTAACAAAGAATACTAAAAACAAATAGATATATACATGCCCGGCAGGGACTTAACTAAACAAGATGGCTACTATAAACACTTACTTAAATTTTAACGGCAATACAGAAGAGGCCTTTAATTTCTACAAATCGGTATTTGGCGGAGAATTTCTAACTGTTCAGCGATTTAAAGATTCGCCAGGTTGCGAGGGGATGAAGAAAGAAGATCAGGATAAGCTGATGCATATTGCACTCCCTGTTGGCGGCAATGTTTTAATGGGAACAGATGTTACGGAGCCAATGCCTAAGGCAACTTTCGGAAACGGTATTTCCATTTCGGTAGATGCATCGAGCGAAGCGGAAGCACACCAGATATTTGATGGACTATCAGCAGGCGGCAAAGCAACAATGCCTTTGGATAAGATGTTCTGGGGCGCTTTATTCGGTATGCTTACTGATAAATTCGGTATTCAGTGGATGGTTAATTACGATTATAACCAGAAATAGTCTTATTATTTTAAATCATTCCTTTTACGCATACCCTCAGAAATACCTCTAATCGTTTCCCGATAGTTTTAAGAAAATTAAAACTTTCAGCCGCTTTTTCTCTTTATTATGTTTGCATAAGAAATACAAATCACTATCTTTAAAAACACTAAATAGAAATCGGTTATGAGAAAGTTCCAGTTTTTAGTGCTGCTACTCGCGGCAATAAGTTTTAATGCAATTGCTCAGAATAAAGATGCAATTGTAGGGAAATGGTTAAATCCTTCTGGCGAAGGACAGATAGAGATTTATAAAAAAGGCGATAAGTACTATGGAAAACTTGCCTGGCTAAAGGAACCTAATTTAAATGGTAAACCTAAAGTAGATGCTAAAAACCCAGCAGAAAGTTTAAAAACCCGGCCATTACTGAACTTGGAAATTTTAAAGGATTTTGTTTACGATGATGGCAAATGGACTGACGGAACCATTTACGACCCAAAAAGCGGAAAAACCTACAGTTGTAATATATCGTTAAAAAGTGCAGATGTGATGAATGTAAGGGGATATATTGGTATTTCACTTCTTGGCCGATCAGAAACTTTTAGAAGAGTTAAGTAAAACTTGAAAATGAAAAAATTATTATGGTGCCTGATGATGGCACCTTTTTTTTGCACTGCTCAGAATTATACATTAAAGCCTTTAAATGAGAATACCAAAACGAGTTTAAGGGGATTAAGTGTTGTTAATGATAAAATAACCTGGGTTAGCGGGAGTAATGGCGCTGTAGGAAAGACAACCGATGGTGGCAGAACCTGGCAATGGACAAAGCCTAAGGGTTACGAAAAACTAGATTTCAGGGACATAGAGGCATTTAATGAAAAGGAAGCCGTTATTGTAAATGCGGGTTCGCCAGCCTATATTCTTAAAACTACGGATGGGGGAGAAAGCTGGATCGAAACTTATAAAAATGCCGACACTGCAATATTTTTAGATGGACTAGGTTTTTGGGATAAAAACAAAGCCATCATCTTTGGTGATCCCATTGATAATAGAATGAAATTGCTTAAAACAACCGATGCCGGAAAAAGCTGGACAGATGTTTCATCAAACTTAAGCATTTCCTTAGCCAAGGGCGAAGCTGGTTTTGCTGCTAGTGGTACTACTATAAAAACATTGTCGGGTGGTAAAACCTGGGTCGCCAGTGGCGGAACAGTATCTAATATCTATTATTCTGCTGATTACGGAACAAGCTGGCAGGTGTTTAAATGCCCGATCTGGCAGGGAGAGAACAGTACCGGTCCTTTCTCCATGGATTTTTACGATGCAAAAAATGGTATTGTTGTAGGTGGCAATTATGTGAAAGACAAGGAAAATACAAATAATGTTCTGCTTACCAATGATGGGGGTAAGAACTGGCATAAGCCCGAAACTCCTGTTTCTGGCTACCGCTCAGGTGTTACTTATATTGATAAAAATACCTTAATTGCTACAGGCACTTCAGGTACCGATATTTCTGTTGATAGCGGAAAAAACTGGATGCACATTTCCGATATCAGTTTTAATGCTGTACAAAAGGCAAAAAAAGGCCGTGTGGTATTACTTGCAGGCAACAAGGGTTTCATCTATCAGCTCGAGCTTAAATAAGCCCGGGCTGAATCAATTAAGATTTATATCTTTTCTACAAATACAGGTGTTTCAGTTACAGTGATTTGTAGTTTTCCGTTTTTAGTGTTAACGGTTTTATGCAACATTTTATCTTTTCCAACCTGTAAACTATGTATTACGGCTTGTTTTGCAGTACCTAAATTGAGCCAGTAACTCACTTTTCTGTTCTTTTGGTCCGGAACCGTTAATACATAAATCTCCTTTTTGTCAAGTTTGTATAAATCAACCAAAGGATCATTACTCAGTGTGCGGTAATAAGTATAATTTCCTAAAAGTTTTTTTGCTTGCAGTATATAATCAGCCGATGGTCTTTTCTTAAAATCATCATGAAATCCTGAACTGCTATACTGTACAGGATTATTAATACCACCTGCATCGTCAAGCATGTAAAACATACATCTTGTTATACCATGGCGGGCATATAAAAGCGCTGTTCTTAAATTCCAGTCCGCTTGTGTGATAAATGAAGACTTTGTTCCAATCGCAATTGCCCCTTGTGGGGTTTTTCCAGCATCATAACCCGTTTCCGTAACCCAAATAGGTATATTTATTGCTTGCTCATCTCGCATTTTAATAAATTTATCAGCGATAGTACCAATTTCAGAAAGTTCTGGAGCAACACCAACTGAAGCTTTTCCACCATTTAAAAATGCATCATTAGCATAAAGATGATAGTTGATTACGTCAAAACATAAGTTTACGGTTCCATCAGGTTTGAGCCCTCTGTTCTCTTTACACCAGATAATCATTTTTTTTACATACTCCGGATCAGCAGTACCAAGTCCTCCCATAACAACGGTCATATTAGGATCAGCATTTTTTACACCAACATTTTTTCCTAAAGTACCTTTATGACCATCATAAAAAGCTGACAAATTTGATGCGTACTCCTCAGCAGTTTGTTGAGCCTTTTTACCAGCCCACCATTTATCCGGTTCATTATTACATTCTATATATTTTATAAGATTTAGACCTGTTTTTACAACATTTAAACTATCTCCATTCCATCTGGGGCTTTTATTAACAGAAACCAATGTGGTGTCGATTTTTTTGTTATTGCCATAGCGGGCAGCAAATTGAAAAGCCATTTTTGCCTGCGCAATATAGGAAGATGGTTTACTTTTATCAGTATCAAATATTACTGGTGTGTTATCAGCACCCTGTTGGTCTTTCGGATAGGTTTTTATCAACCATTGTGGCACATTTTTAATACATGCAAGTACATCAATCCCATCTCTTTTTAGTCTTGTGTAAATCAGGTCATAATTAGCTCCACCGGAATGGGTAGGATTGAAGCTGTATTGACCTTGTTCAGATTCCATTCGTTCCCAATCAAGATAATGTCTGATTGCACCAAATGACTTAATAACAGCTATCTTTTTTTCACTTATTAAGTTCGAATTATTATCCTCAACTAAATCCCATTCAAAGGCATTAACACCAAGATAATTTTTAAATTGGGAGTTAGATGATTTATTGGGAACTTTAGTGATATCTACCTCGTCAGCTTTATAATTTTTCGTGCATGCACATAACACCAAAAGGGTTACAAAAGAAAGGAATGTCTTTTTCATTACAGAGCGTTTCTGTTTAAATAAATGTATTAACCCAACTTATTTTTAAAAAGTTCAATGCTTCTTTGCCAGGCCAGCTTTGCTGCTGCTTCGTTATACCTCGTTGGTGAGGTATTGTTATTAAAAGCGTGGTTTACACCATCATATATGAATATCTTATAATCTATGTTTGCAGCCTTTAAAGCTGTTTCGTAAGCAGGAATGCCGGCGTTTATACGCTGATCCAAACCGCCATAATGCATCATCACACTTGCCTTTATTTTAGGTACATCGGCTGCTGCGGGTTGTGCGCCGTAATAGGCAACAGAAGCTTGTAATTTTGGGTCGTTTACGGCCAGTTTGTTCGCCATGCCGCCACCCCAGCAAAAACCTATACAGCCCACTTTCCCATTTCCTCCCTTAACTTTGCGTAGGTATTCAAGGCCTTTAAGGTAGTTTTGCAGGTTCTTTTCAGGATCAAGTTTACCTATTAATTCCCTTCCTTTATCCTCATCTGCCGGTGTTCCGCCGAAAGGCGATAAGGCATCAACACCCAATGCAATGAAGCCTTCTGCGGCAACGCGTTTGGTTACATCAATGATATGCGGGTTTAAACCCCGGTTCTCGTGTATCACCAATACGGCACCTAAATTCTTTTTAGCCTTAGGCCCGGCCAGTACGGCTTTTATATCACCATCAACACCCGGATAGGTTATTTCTTCTGAAGTAATGTCATCGCTGACAAATGCCGCTGCCGACACATAATTGTTCTCCAGTAATGGTAAAACGGTTAAGGCCAGTGCCGTACTTCCGGTTAAAATGGCCAGCTTCTTCATAAAGTCTTTTCTGCTTAACTGGCTATGCGTGTATTTGTCGTAAAGGTTAATGATTTTCTGATCCATGGGAGTAATTTTCGGGTGTAAGCTAAGGTAACATTCTCATTTTGAAATTAAAACACTGGTTTGGTAACGTTAATGATGTTAAAACAACTGGTACATCTCTACCCATTTTTTGATTAGGCCTACCCGGTGTTTTACATACCTGGGCGTTAAAAACGTATTCGACCAGTCATCATAATTATCGTAAAAAAACCTGAGGAAGAAAACATGAAAAGTAATGCCCAGGTAGGGTATGGCCTTTATTTCATCAGCAGTTAGCTTTCTGATATCCTGATAAGCCTTTAAGAAGGTGTTGAAATCTTTAGCCGCCTGTTCAACCGTTAAAAGGTTATTTAAAACATGAAAAAAGAAATGGTTAAGGAAAGACATTAAATCGTTGATCAGGTAACCTTCGCCAGCAAAATCAAAGTCGAAGAAGGTAATGTTTCCTGACTCGTCGAAGTGGAAGTTTTTAGGGAAAAAATCATAGTGGCAATAGCCGTAACTAAATGCAGCCGTTTCGAAAGATTTAAATTTTTCAACTAAAGCAGCCGAAATTTCTTCAAGGTACCGGTATTCCTCAGGCATTTCTGTAAAGTGCAGTTTTAAGGTTTTTAAAGGCTCAAAAAGCGTCGTATCAAAGTTAAAAACATGTCTTTGCTGCTTAAGCTTAATTGAGGCTGTAGTGTTGTGTAATTTCGCAATATCCCGTCCGATTTGAACCAGGTGGGCTTCTTCCAGGTCGTGGATTACTTTACCCTCAGCATACGAAAATAAAACACCATTTCTGATGCCTTCTATCGCATTAAACTGCTGTATTTGTTTGCCTGAAACAGCTTTTATCGGATAGGAAACCGGATGGCCATTTTCTTTTAAAATATTCAGCAGTTCTACTTCAGCTTCAATTTCATGGCGTTTCCGGTGTGCATCACGGTAGATTTTGAAAATGTATTTCTCCTTTCCCTTTTCAAGCAGGTAAGTATCGCTAACATTTCTGATCAGCAGGCGGCACTCAAAACCGCTTAAGTCATAAGCACGAGATAAGTGTTCGTTCAATGCTCGGGAAGAAAGGGTAGAGTATTGTGCCGGGAAAGGAGCTTGCGTCATCTGATTTAAATTTGGTCGTCAAAAATAAGATTTTAATAACCAAATGCATGGTTTCAAATCAGCCATTAAAACCTTTAAAAACCAGGGAGTTTAGTTCCTGAAAGCCTTTGGTGTACAGCCCATCTGGCGTTTAAAGAAAATATTAAAGTTTGCGGGGTATTCAAAGCCCAGGCAATAAGCAATCTGGCCAATGTTCCATTCGGTATGTTTCAATAATGCCAGCGCCTCTGATGTAATGCGTTTGGCAATATGCTCAGAAGTTGTCCGCCCGGTAACTTCCTTAACGGCGTGGTTTAAGTGGTTTACATGAACCAGAAGCCTGCAGGCGAAATCATGTGCAGTTTTCAGCTCCAGAACATGTTCGGTAGAACCAATCGGAAACTGACGTTCCAGCAGTTCGGTAAACTGGGCGGTTAAACGGGCCGAGGCATTGTTAAGCTTAAATATATTTTCCTTAGGCAGTACTTTTAATGCTTCATGCGCAATCAGCTGTACATAGTTTCTCAATAAATCATACTTATGGATGTAATCGCTTTCCATTTCAGTAATCATTTTGCAGAAAATATCTTTTATTGCAACTTCTTTTTCTTCGTCGATATGGATTACCGGGTTGTCATTTATCCTTAGCAGAAAAGATTCCCGCAGGTTTTCGTTACGGTGGTGGATGAAGTTGTCGGTAAACAGGCAGAAATAACCGTTGGGCTTTGCTGAAGTGCTTTCCCACGAATAGGGTACATTTGGATTGGTAAAAAGCAAAGCCCTGCCTTTAATTTCGATCTGCTTATCTGAATAATGCAGGATGCCATTGCCGATAATTAAAGAAATCTTATAAAAATCACGTCTGCTAAAAACTGATGGTGTATTGGTACAAACGATGGCACGATTGAAAACATTGAAATGCCCGATTTCATTAATGGAACCTAAATTCGGTGTAGGAATTTCAGGACGTGTAATTTTAAGCCTGTTATAAAAATCCTCAAGCGTTTCGTGCGTGGTAAGGGTATTAAAACTTTCCGTTCTGGCGAGCATATCCATTAATTGCTTAAGGTAAAGTTAAGGTTTAATCGTCATTCCCTCATGCATTTCTTCCGTAGGTTCTGCAACTAATTTGTCACCTTCGTTCAGGTTGCCGAAAATTTCTACTTTATCATCGGTTTCACGGCCTTTTTTTACTGCAATCTTTACCGCTTTGTTATTTTCTACCTTTAACACGTAAAACCCTTCACTGGTGTCCAGCAGTGCCTTTTTATCAATAACAAAGGTGCTTGCACTGGCGGGTAACGGTATGTTTATCTCGGCAACCATACCCGGTAAAAGTACTTTAGTGCTGTTCGGTACATCCATTTCCACACGTTCTGAGCGAAGCCTTAAATCCAAAGCACCAGATAAGCGTTTTACTTTAGCTTTAAAGGTTTGGCTCGGTAATGATTTTACGGTAAAGCTCACTTCATCGCCTTGTTTTAAATAACCGGTATACACCTCCGGAATGGAAACCGCTAAACGCAGGTTTTTCTGATCCTGAAGGGTAAATAAAGGTAATTCTGAGCCCTTTCCCGATGGACCTACATAAGCGCCTAAATTCACATTTCTTGCTGAAATAATACCGCTGAATGGCGCCCTGATTTCCAGGTAATTCTGGATCGAACCAACTTCTTTAAACGATGCCTTAGCGGCTTCAAACTGTGCAAGATCCGAATTGCGCTTCGCTACTGCCTGATCCAGGTCGTTTTTAGAAATGGTTCCTGGTGTTTTGCTGGTTTCGTATAGGCGGTCGTAATTGGCTTTACTGGCCATATAAATCGCTTCCTGCGATTTTAACCTCGATTGTGCTGCCGCTACCTGCGATCCCATTTCTGGTGCTTCTAAGGTCATTAAAAGTTGCCCTTTAGTAACTTCTGAGCCGATATCAGCTTTCAGCGTTTTTACAAAGCTGCTCACCTTAGCATATAAATCTACCTGTTGCAAAGCGATCAGTTCGCCTGGTAAAGTCAAAGCTGTAGAAAGTTTATCCTTCTTTAAGTCGAAAGTGGGTATGGCTACTTCCTTCTCTTTTTTTACTTCCTTTTTTTCGGCATTGCTACAGCCGCTGGCTACGGTTAAAAAGATTAAACCCGAACCTAAAATTGTTTTTGAGAATATATTCGTTTTCATTTATGCTGTTGCTGTTATTCGTTTTCTGCTAAACCTTTAATGTAATGTATGCTGTCTTCATCCTCCGGGTCGAGTGACATAGAATCTGTGCTTTGTTTGCCCTGCACCCATGCGAATACCAAAGGTAATACAATAAGTACGGCAAAGGTTGATGCAAGTAAACCACCGATTACCGCCCTGCCCAGTGGTGAAACGGCACCACCACCTTCGCCATGGCCGATAGCCATTGGCAACATACCGGCAATCATTGCAATACTGGTCATGATAATCGGGCGTAAACGCAATGCTGCTGCTTCGCGGGCCGATGCCAGTGCATCTCCGTTATGTTTACGCAATTGCTCGGCATTGGTAATGAGTAAAACCGCATTGGCAATGGATACCCCGACTGACATGATGATACCCATATACGACTGCAGGTTTAAGGTAGATCCTGTGAGGGTTAATAATAGCAGTGAACCAAGTATTACCGCCGGAACGGTTGCTAAAATAACCAAAGGCACTTTAAACGACTGGAAATTTGCAGCGAGCATTAAAAAGATCACCACAATGGCGACAAATAAGCCCGATTGTAGGCTGTCAAGCGTCTCGGTAAGTACTTTGCTCATTCCAATAGGAGAAACGTTTAGACCCCTTGGCAGTTCGCCGAGTGCTGCAATTGCTTTATCAACATCTTTTGATGCTGTTCCCAGATCGGTATGGTAAAGGTTTGCCGTAACCGAAAGGAATGGCATTGCGCCAATATTGTCATTCTCACCGTAAGTGGTATCCGGCGTAATCTTGGCAACGTCGCTTAAAACAGGTCTTGCTGCATTTTTTAAGAGCGGTATTTCGCCAATATCATCTTTATTTGTCATTTGGTTTAAAGGTACCTGCACCTGAACACTATACGGTAAGGAAGCTTTTTCATCGAGCCAGATATTTTTATCCGTATAACGTGATGAAGAGGTCGAGGCAATCAGCGAACGCGAAATATCGGCCATATCAACCCCAATCTGCGCAGCCCTGGTGCGGTCGATATCAATATTCAATGAAGGATATTTAATCGGCTGTGCAATCTGTACATCACGCATGTAAGGGATGTTTTTCAGCTCCGCTAAAATTTTCTTCGCATACTTTTCGTTCAGCTTTTTGTTCTTACCTGCAATACGTACTTCAACCGGTGTAGGGGAGCCCTGGCTTAAAACCTTGTCGGTAAGTTCTATGGGCTCGAACGAAAGCTTAACATCAGGTAAAACTGTTTTGATTTTATCCCTGAAAGCATCTTTAAAATCGTCCATATCACCTTCAAAATCCTTTAAGCTTACCTGGAAAACAGCTTCGTGCGGGCCGGTCATGAAAAGGTAGATCGGATTTACAGAAAACTGCGCCGGATGCTGCCCTACATATACGGATGATATGCCAACATGTTCAGGACCAACCATTTTTTTAAGTTCTGCCAGAACGGTATTTGCTTTTTCCTCGGTACGTTCCAAACGTGTCCCGTCAGGTGCACGCAACCTTAACTGGAACTGGCTGGAGTTTACCCTTGGCAAAACATCGCGACCAATATTAACCAGTAATAACGCCGCAATACCGATAATTACAAACAAATAAATTAATACGACCGATTTACGGTAAGGCAAGATGCGGTCGATAAAACGCATGAAACGATTCCTGAATTTATCAAAGAAACCAATTTTTCCATCGCCGCTGAAATCGTCTCTTTCTACTAAAACTTTTTTCTGGTTAAGGGTATCTTTTTCCGATTCGAGTGTAATTCCCGTTGCCGTAAAGTCTGCTTCATCCTGTGTAATGCCCGGATGGTGTTCTGCACCTTTTTTAGGGTGCGCTTTCATCAGCCAGTTGGCCATAATGGGCACAAAGGTTTGTGATAAAAGGAAGGAAACCACCATCGAGAAGCCAATGGCAAGGGCCAAGGGTAAGAACAAGGCGCCCGGAATCCCTGACATGGTAAATGCCGGGGCAAACACAGCCAGGATACAAAAGAGAATTAAAAGCTTCGGAAAGGCAATTTCCTTACAGGCATCCCAGATGGCAAGTGCCTTGGGCTTACCCATGTCGAAGTGCTGGTGTATGTTTTCGATGGTTACCGTCGATTCATCCACGAGAATACCGATGGCCAGTGCCAGACCACTTAATGTCATGATGTTAATGGTTTGCCCGAAGAGTTTTAAAAACAGTACCCCGGCGATAATCGATGTCGGAATGGTTAAAATTACAATCAGGGCAGCTCTTCTGTCGCCGAGGAAAAGTAAAACCATCAATCCTGTTAAAATCGCCCCGATGGCCCCCTCGCTGATTAAACTTTTTACGGCATTGATAACATATACCGACTGGTCGAACTCATAGGATAAGGTTACATCCTCAGGTAAGGAAGCCTGGATATTGGGCAGGTTTTTCTTCAGATTTTTTACCACATCCCAGGTAGAGGCATCACCCGATTTTGCAATGCTCAGGTAAACTGACCGCTTTCCGTTTATCAAGGCATAACCTGCTACTAAATCGGCACCATCTTTCACCGTAGCCACATCGCGAAGCTGTAAATTCTGAACGCCACCTTTAAAAAGCGGGATGTTTTCAAAATCCTTAACCTTTTTAATAGTGTAGTTGGTAGGGGTGATGTAGTTTTTATCGCCTATCCTGATATTTCCCGAAGGAGCTGTCTGGTTGTTCAGGCGGATGGCTTCAACAACCTGATCGACCGTTAAATTGTGCGAACGTAACAACGAAGGGTTAACATTAATCTCGATGGTACGCGGGCTACCCCCAAAAGGTGCGGGCGACAATAATCCCGGAATAGCGGAGAAACCCGGGCGGATATAAGTGTTTGCCAGATCCTGCAGTTCGTTGTTGGTACGTTTAGGGCTGCTTAATACGAGCTGCCCTACCGGAAGTGAGGAAGCATCAAAGCGGATAACAAAAGGCGGTTGTGAGCCGGGCGGAAAGATTGCCTGCGCCCGGGTAGAGAGCGCACTGAGCTCGGCTGCTGCCTGCGCCATGTTTGTACCCTCGTAATAAGTTAACTTCATCAGCATTAAACCCTGTGTGTTTTTGGTTTCGATGCTTTTAATACCATTGGCAAACAGCAAAATGTTAACATATTGCTTGCCGAAATAGGCCTCCATCTGGTTAGGCGTATAACCACCAAAGGGGTGTGCAATGTAAATTACCGGTAAATTCATCTGCGGCAGGATATCAACCTTGATCTGGTTAATTGCCCCTATACCAAAGAAAAATAAACCTGCTACTAAAACAAGTATTGAAATTGGTTTTCGTAATGCGAAACGTATTAAGTTCATTTATGGAAACGTATTAAAATTCGTTGATAAAGCTTTCGAAGTTGCCTAAGGCGGCTGATTTTAACAATAAGGCCTGCCATACATTGGTATAGGCAATATCGCGGTCGGTTTCTGCCCGGTTAAGTGTAAAAAGCGACTGGGTTAAATCTACCAGCGTAGTGAGGCCGTTTTTGTAAAGTACACTTTTCTGCAGGTAAGCATCTGATGCGGCTTTAACCTGAACGGGTGCTTCTTTATAATTATCCAGTGCATTTTTTAGCTTGGTTTCGGCAAGGGCCAGTTGCGATTTTAACTGCTGGTCTACAAGCTCATATTCATTCTTTAAGCCTTCGCTGGTATATTGCTGTGCCCTCACCTGCGGATGGTTTCTTAACAGTGAGGTTAAGTTCCATGTCATTCCTATTCCAATCAAATAGTTTGACCTCGTTGGATTGATGCCATCGAAATAATTGCTGGAGTAATCGTGCTGGTTAAGCAGATAGTTGGAGCCAAAACCCGAGGCACGGCTCTGCATAACCCCAAAAAGCGAAAAGCTTGGGTAATAAAGTCTTTTGAAATAGCTGACCTGCTGGTTGCTTACATCAATCCTGTTCTGGTAAAATTTAAGTACCGGATGGGAATTCTTAATGCTGTCGTTTAATAAATCGGCAGGGATTCTGGTAATGGAGGTGGTATCAATGGTATAGGATGTGGCAATGCTGCCCATTAAAACGCCCAAACGGTTCGCCTGTTCCTGCTCAAAATCCTTAGCCCTTGTTAAGGCGATTCGGGCATTTGAAACTTCAGCTTTTGCAAATGAAGAATCGACACCGGCAATTAAACCGTTTTTAGCCCTAACAATGGCGGTATTCTGAAAGGTTACCGCCCTCGAAAGGTTTTTCTCCTGCGATTTAGTTAAACGTTGTGCAGCCAGTAAATTAAGGTAAGCCGCAGTAACCCTGATTTCATGCTGGAACTTCTCCTGTTCCAGGTCGTTTTTATCACGCTGAAAAGCCGCGTCGGCAACTTTTATACGTTGTTTAATCCTGCCAAAGGTGAAAAAATCCCAGTTAACATTAGCCAGGTAAAGGGCCCCGAATGCGGCATTCCAGTTTTGATGATCAAGTGCCGGCCCTGATGAGGCTGTACCCAATCCGCCAAGGCCGTACTGAGGACCGTTTTGCCCGTTAATGGTACCGTAATCCTGTTGTGCACTCAGACTGAAATTGGGTAAGTAGTCTCTCTTTGCCTGCTGAATACCGGATTTTGATGCATTTGCATAATTATTTTTGGCTTTTATTGTGCCATAATTCGTTAATGCGGTATTTACAGCTTCTTTTAAGGTTAAGGTTTGGGCATTAACCTGGCAAGCGGTGAGCATAATGATTAGAAAACCGAATTTAAAAAATGATATTCGAGGCATAGTGTATAATTTACACCGCAAATGTAAATTATGATTGCAATAACAAACTATTTAAAGCAAACCAATTATTATTCAAATCAAATAATCATCGAAATGTTACTTAATTGTGGTTTGATTTTTATAGCAACAAAAAAAATCCCCTTTATGCAAGGGGATTCGCTAAGGTTTTTGGCTTTATAGCCTAATCTTGCTCTGTATGGCTTTTGAAATTATCCAAAATAGCCTGCCAGCCACCACGCTGCATTTCAATGGGATTGCTGCTTTCCGGATCGAATGTTTCGGTAATGTGCGTAGTATCGCCGTTGCTTTCGAAAACAATTTTAACCTTACGGCCATCGCCAATCACATATTCAATAAGGCTGTTTTCTTCAACAGTGGTATAAGTTCCGCCGAAATCGAAACTCATGCTGCCATCTTTCGCGGCCATGGTGGTTGAGAAATTTCCGCCTACGCGTAAATCATTCTCCGCCTTAGGGGCATGCCATTCAGGCGATGCAAAAGCCCAGTTTTTAATGTGTTCAGGATTGTTCCAGTATTCCCATACTTTTGCTACCGGTGCATTTACAGTAGCTTCTATTGTTATCGGTGTTAAGTTTTCTGTTGCCATGTTTAAATTATTTATGGTTAAAGGTATCAGAAGATTTTAAGATTGTATGCGGTTAAATCAGACAAATTTAGGGTAGGTTTTATCAATTTGCCGATAGGGGAATCTCAAAATAAAATGTTGAGCCTTCGCCTACTGTGCTTTCTACGCCGATTTTACCCTGGTGCCTTTCTATAATTTCGGCACTTAAATAAAGGCCAATGCCGAAGCCCGAAACCGTATGGTGTTTGCCCACACGATAATAACGGTCGAATAGTTTTTCCAGGTCTTCAGCATCAATGCCGATACCATTATCGCTAACACTTACCTTAACCTTATGGTTATGCACTTCGCATTTTACCTCAATGCGTGTTCCTGCCGGTGAATATTTCACGGCATTGCTGAGCAGGTTCGAAATCACACTTCCAATCTTGTCCCTGTCGGCAAAGAGCGTTACCGGCTCAGTGATTTGCAGCGTAATTTCATGCGAAAACTGAACAATGTCACTTTCTTCTATCAGTTCCTTTAGCAGTTCATCCAGCTGGAAGCTTGATTTTTCTATCAGCAGTTTACCTGATTCCAGACGGGATACATTCAGGAAGCCGTTGATCATTGTGGTCATCTTTCTTACCTGGTTATAAGCCCTGTTAAGTGCCAGCAGGGCATAGGTATCTTCGTTCTTTTTGGCCCTGGCCTGCAAAACCTGCACAAAACCACTAATGGCTGTTAAAGGTGTTTTCAGCTCGTGGCTCACCATGCCAATGAAATCGTTTTTACGGAGCTCATCTTTTTTCAGTTCCGTAATGTCTACACCCGAGCTGATGTAGCCTGTAAAAGTACCATCGGCATGAAAGCGTGGGGTCCCTTTGGCCAGCATCCAGGTATATTCGGCATTGGCGCCCAAAATACGCAGTTCGCCGGTAAAAGGTACTTTCGAATCGAAGGCCGCCTTAAATAAATTTAAATAATTTGCCCTGTCGTCCTCATGGACCAGGTCTACCCAGCCATATTCGACCAGTTGCGACATGGAGCGCCCGGTAAGCCTGATCCAGGCATTGTTAAAATAAGTTGCCTTACCCGTTTCATCGCCCACGGCAATGAAAACATCCGTGGCTTCGGCCATGTTGCGGAAACGGTCTTCACTTTCCTCAATGGCTAAACGATGCTCCACATCATCCGTAATATCCATTAAAACCCCTAAAAACCTGGCCGGCCTGAACTGGTTTTCCGCTACGCTTTTTCCAATCACCCTGATCCACCGGGTTTCTTTAGTTACCGGCTGGATGATCGGGTATTGCACATCAAAAGGCTCGTGTGTGGCCAGAGCTTTAGCCCTTGCCCTTTCAATTACATGTAAATATTCGGGAACAATCGTTGCGGTAACATCTGCCCACTTAATGCTTTCCTTTAAAGGCAAGCCATAAAATTCGCGTGCCTTTTCTGAGATTTCGAAGTTATCTGTACCCGGTACCACGCTGTAGATACCCAAATTACCCGCGGCAAGGGCCAGGCGTAAACTCTCTTCGGTTTCGGCCAGCTCATCGTTTTTTATGAATAAGCTTTCCTGCGCTTCCTCGAGCTCTTCGTTGGTTGCAGCCAGTTCTTCGTTGGTAGCGGTTAGTTCTTCGTTTGAAGCCGCCAGCTCTTCGGTTGTTGCCTGTAACTCCGATTTGCTTTCTTCCAAACGCTTAAAACTTTCAACCTGTTCGGTAATTTCCTTTACCGAAGCCAGTATATAGGCTACATTTCCGTTTTCGTCAACTATGGGGTCGTAAGAGAAATCTACGTAAATCAGCTTTATTTCGCCATTGGGATAAGAAATATTCACAGGCACTTCGGGCATGGCTATACGTTTTCCGGTGCGGAACACATCTGCCAGCAGCTTTGGGAAACGCTGCTCATTAAGCTCCGGGAAAACATCGGTTATCCTCCTGCCCACAACATCCTTCAGCTCACGCTGCCAGATATGGAGCATTTTAGGGTTTGGCAGTTCAATAATCAAGCTTTCCCCTTTTAGCAGGGTCATGGCAATATTTGCCGTAGCAATAATGTTTTGCAGCAGCAGCCTGCTCGATTGAAGGTCTTTGGTGCGTTCTTCAACCCTGTTTTCCAAAACGGCGTTTAAATGCTGAAGTTCCTTTCTGGAGTTGGCCAAAGCCTCATTGGTAATCAGCAGGTCTTCGAGATTGGCCTGCAGCTCTTCGTGCGAGGCCTGTAGCTCTTCATGCGTATCTGATAGTTTGCGGTTAAGTGTTTCTTCACGTTCCATGTAACCGCTAATGGCCTTGTGTTGCTGTATTTTTGCAGTAATGTTTTCTGTTTTTACGAGCAGAAATTCAGCAACATCAGCTGTATCGCTAATGGGCTCGATTTCTACCTGCCACCAGCTGGTTTCCATCGTGCTTAAATCGGCCGATGGTACATCATACTGGAAAGGCGGGAGTTGTATCTTAATTTTTTCCCGGCTTGCGGTGGTGAGCCCGTCAATCAGTATGCGGGTGCCCTCGTTATTGTCATCCCTGGGGTAAGCCTCCCATACCGATAGGCCGGTTACATCGCGGTCTGCAGTATAGGTATCGCGTTTAAAGGCTTCGTTATAGGCAACAATGGTAAAGTCGGGTACATCGGTTTTGAGAATAATCCTGGGGATATCATCATTAAAAAGGGATCTGAACAGGGGCGATGTTAAAACGTTCATTTAAAAATTCAGGGATGCTTGGATTTTATAACAAGTTAGGTTAATTTTTTGTTTTCTAAAATCTTTAATAATGCGGTCCTGAAAATCATCGTTAAGGGGTTCTGTAAAAGCGCTGCCAGTATTTTATTTTTTTATGTAGCATGTGGTTGTTTTACCCCTGGCTGCCTGGCTTAGTTGATGGTCAGATCCATATACTGTCCCACAATAAATGCCCGGTCTTTCGTCTTTTCAAATTCACTTAGCATGATGGTTTTATCCTGTGCCAACTTGATATTAATAAAATCCTTGTCATTGATACGCACCTTTAGCTGCTGGTTAAAATCGAACATATCGGGCGATAGGTATAAACGTATTTTCTTTACCCTCGAAGCGCTGATGTTAATGTTATTACCGTTTGCTTCGGCTACTATGGCACCCGATTTCCTTTTGTAAAAGTTTGCCTTGACCGTTTTACCATTCTGCGTAAGGATGGGGCTGTATTCTTTTTGCCACTCCTTTTTTTCGGCGAGGGTATCGAGTGCTGTAATCTCGATCCATGCATTTCTGCCATTGCTTATGTCGTCGGTTTCCCAGTTTATTTTTTGCGGAAAGGGGTTTCGCTGCTGCTTAAAAAGTAAATCGTAAATAAAAAAAGTAGCTTCAGGCGATTCGGTGGGCAATCCGTGATCGCCCTTTAAGGTATAGTTTTCCCAGTTTGCCCCAATGCTTTTAGCCATATCGTACACCGGTTCTATTCGTTTTGCCGGAAATAATTCATCATCATCTGCCGAAATACCGTAAAAACGCTGTCCATTACGCAGGTTGGCGAGGAAAGTATCGCCCGAGTATAAAGAAGGAAAATAGCAAACCCCATACATCGCTGCAAAAAGGCTGGGCTTATTCAGGGCAAAGCCAAAGGCGCCACGTCCGCCATCTGAATGCCCGCCAACATAAACCCTGTTGTCGTCGATGTTATACAGGCTTTTTGTTAAAACAATTTCTTGCTCAATGGCCGAAAAAGCATCCTGGTAGTCTACCCAGTTAATATCCTGACGGGCAAAGGCATATAAAATGATAGCGCCTTCCTGTAAAGGTTTCATCAATACCTCTTTTTCCCACTTAGGTATCATCGAATTTACATAAAACTGCTTGCGCCTTGTGGCCGCACCATGCAGGTAAACGTAAAGGAAATGCTTTTTTGCAGGGTTGTAATTTTTTGGAATATAGAGCAGGAAAGGCATTTTAATGGTATCCCTTACCGTGATGTGGTAAAGGGTCCAGTGGTCTTTTACCGGTGGGACAGGGAAGGCGTTAAAATTTTTTATCCATTGTTTAAGCTGTGCTGGCGATTGGTTAATCAGTTTTTCTTTCGCTTTAGTCGGGCTGCTTAAGGCCGCTGAACGAATTCTTTTTGTGCTGTCGTTAATGGAAGAGATATAATTACTTTGCTCCAGTTGCCAGGCATCATATTTGGTTTTTAATGCGGCGATGATCGATTTACCTGCCGCAGAATTGCGGAAGCAGCTGTTGAGTGAGTCGCTTGCAAAATATTCATAATTGTAGAAATCCTGAGACTTGCTGAAGCTACGCTCGCCATAGGCGATGGCTTTTTGTTCATCGCCGCTTTTACAGGCAGATTGAGATGCCCGGTAGTAGGTGTAATTTCCGGTATCGCCCGCCTGAATGCCTTTTTCATAGTAGATTAAGGCTTTGGCATAGCGTGCCGTTTCAAAATAAGCACTTGCCGTATCCAGGTAACTCCTTGATACCTTATTTTGTGAAAAACAAGCTGCTGTAGCAGCGAAAAACAAGAACAGGCTAGCCGATAGAAATTTCATATACATCTTTGATTTATACAAATTTAAGCGGCCTGAAAAAATAAAAATTGTACAAATTGGCCAATGTTTTAGCTTTGAATCAGCTTGAATATGAGCTTATCGTTACCCAGCTTACGTACCTGCCCGAAAAAGGCACCGGGGTTTTCACCCGACATTTTCCGGTAGATTTTATTGAAGTAAGACTGATCGTAAAAATGACTGCTATAGCCGATATCGGTGAGTCGCTTAAACTGCTGGTGGTATAATTTGTTTTCGAGTGAATTACGGAAGCGGGCAATCTGGCGGTAAACCACGGGCGAAACACCAATGGCGTCTTTGAATTTACGGTTAAAACTGCGCAGCGAAAACCCGCTTTGTGTACATATATCCTCAATCTGGTAGTTGTTTTCCAGGTCGGTGAGTAGTGCCAGAGGTTTTTCGAGAAAGCTAAATTCGCCGGGTGCTATTATGCCCAACAAAAAGTTTTCAAGTATCTCAATCCTTTTTTCCAAAGTATTTTCATTGAAAACCTGCTTCAGGCTTTGCTGGTAAAGGGGCTTGTTATCCCATTCTGCCAGTTCGAAGCCTTCCATCAGCACTGACAGGGGCGATGATACAAAGGCATTTAAGCCCAATGGTTTAAAGAATATGCTTATCCGGTCGGTTTTTCCACGCATTTCTACCCGCAGGGGCATAGGCCTTTTGGCCTGTAGTAAAGTCATGAATTCACGCTGCGGGTCTTCAAATACTTCAACTACTTTGTCGCTTCTTTTGCCATTGGCCTTATGATAAATGCTAACCACATTGCAGGTATGTGGAAATGAATAGTGGGCACTCCTGAAATCGTGCCGTTCTTCCCTGATGAAGTAATAAAAATCGATATACTTTGCTAAGGCAGGTTGAGGCTGGAGCGTAAGGATATTCATGGCATCTGTTTCTACTGAACTGCAAAATAGTAAATAAATTTTCTTTTTAGCTGCCGCGATAAATTCGTTCGGCGGGCTAGCTGCATGGGCCATCTGGTTTTAACCGTAGAAAGCCAAAGGAAAGCCTGTCGTAAATAACCAATATCCAATAATCAATTTTCAATAATGATTAGTTCATTGGTCATTGGTCATTGGTTCATTCGTTCATTGGGCAGGGTGCAGAGTAGGTTCAATGGTTCAAAGATTTTTCCATTCCGTTTCACTCCAGTCGAAATGACGGAATGTGGAGGCAGTGTTAGTTAAGTGCAAATTTGTTAGAGATCCTTCCTGTCGTCAGGATGACAATCTATAAGGCGTCATTGCGAGGAAGAATGACGAAGCAATCTCTCTCACTAAGTTACAACCGATGATTGCTTGGCTCGCTCGTATCCAGCGTCGCAAATACGGGTTGATATGTCCTTCGACTACGCTCAGGATGACAGTTGGGGTTGTAAATGGGGGAATTGCTTCATTGGTCATTTTTCATTGGTTCAAAGATTTCTCCATTCCGTTGCACTCCAGTCGAAATGACGGAATGTGGAGGCAGGATGACAGGAAGGGTTAAGCTTTTAAACTCGCCAGACAAACATTTACAATGTCATCAAACATTTTTTTACTTGCATCGAATTTCATCGTTACCCTTAGCCCATTTAATGAATTAAAAATAAACCTCGCTAAAGACTGCGCCGTGTATGTTTTGGTAAATATACCTTGTGCCTGTCCTTTCTCAATCGCCCTGGTAATCAGCATTTCGGTATCCTTCATTATGTCGTTTGCTATGGCGGCCACATCACTATCAACAGTGCCCAATTCTACTGCTGAGTTTACCATAAAACAACCCCTTGACCGGTTTTCATTCAATGCATCTTCCTTTACCGCCTCAAAAACCTGTTTCAGGTAAGCTTCAATATCCACCGCGGTATTTAATCCCTCCATTACCGGATCAATGCGCTCTTTACGGTATTGTTTCAGGGCCATCACAAAAAGCGAATGCTTATCGCCATAAGTATCGTACAAACTCGAACGGCTAATGCCCAGTCCATCAACCAGATCCTGCGCTGATGTTGCATTATAGCCCTTTTGCCAGAAGAGGTTCATCGCCTTATCTAAAACTTCTGTTTCGTTAAATACCTTGCTGCGTGCCATAAAAAAAACCTTTGTGAAATATATGATCTCACAAAGGTAAGTAATTTGGAACAGGCGTTCCGTATTTAGCCAAAAAAAATTACAAGCGCATGGGTACATTGATTGATGCACCACTATCGATGGTAATTTCGCTGCCCGAAATAAAGGAAGCCTCATCTGAAGCTAAAAAGGTAATGAGCCCGGCCACTTCTTCTGCGGTGCCATAGCGTTTAAAAGGCATTAAGGTTTTAATATGTTCGTGGATTTCATCGTTGGCAAAGGCACCTTTGTGTATACCCGGTGTTTCGGTTAAAGCAGGTTCTACCACGTTTACCCTGATTTTCCTTGCCGCCAGCTCGAGGGCTGCGTTTTTACTGTAAGCCACTAAAGCCGCCTTGCTGGCCGAGTAAATGGCATTGCCGGCATTAAAAGAAAAGGCCGAAACCGAGGCTAAATGGATTACCGAAGCGCCATCAACCAAAAGGGGTACAAACTTTTCGGTAGTAAAAACAGCACCCTTGAAATTCACCCCTGCCACGGCATCGAATGTTTCTTCAGTAATTTGCCCGATGGGCTCAAATACTTCCACGCCACCCGCATTTACAAGGAGGATATCGACCTTGCCAAATAACGATTTCACTTCTGCCGCCAGCTTTTCTGTTTCTTTCACGCTCGAAGCATCGGCACGGATGCCTGTTGCATTGGCACCCAATGCTTCCACTGCCTCATCAAGGGTAGCCTGCTTGCGCCCTGTGATCACCACTTTTGCACCTTGTGCAATAAATGCTTTGGCCGTAGCAAAGCCTATACCCGATGTACCACCGGTTACCACGGCTACTTTATCTTTTAACTTATTCATTTTTCTTTTTTTAATTAATAATGGAATGATTGTTCCGTAAAGGTATGTTATTTGGAACGAACATTCCAAATGTTATTTATGATTAAATGATTAGGTGTTGGAAGACAGGAGTTTAAGATAGATGTGATGTTAGTTTATTGGTCATTGGTCATTAGTCATTAGTCATTGGTCATTGGTCATTGGTTCATTGGTCATTGGTCATTGGTTCATTCGTTCATTGGGCAGGGTGCAGAGTAGGTTCAATGGTTCAAAGATTTCTCCATTCCGTTGCACTGCAGTCGAAATGACGGAATGTGGAGGCAGGGTTAGTTAAGTGCAAATAGGTTGCAGATCCTTCCTGTCGTCAGGATGACAATCTATAACACGTCATTGCGAGGAAGAATGACGAAGCAATCTCTCTCACTAAGTTACAACCGATGATTGCTTTGGCTCGCTCGTATCCAGCGTCGTAAATACGGGATGATATGTCCTTCGACTACGCTCAGGATGACAGTTGAGGCTACATGCTTAGTGGTAGTGGGGAGCAAATGGGTTATAAATCCTTCCCGTCGTCAGGATGGCAATATTATCTACTTAAAATCAAGGAGGTCCTTTGGATCAATCTTTAATCCTTCGGCTAATGACAGTAAGGTAATAATTGATGGTGCCGTTTCACCCTTTTCGATGCGGTGTATCTGGCTGTGATCAACATCAGCAAGTTGTTCAAGCACCCTAAGGCTTACATCTTTGCTACTCCTTAATTTTTTAAGGTGCAAGCCGAAGGCCTTCAATATCTCCGCTTTTCTTGTAGGTTCCACATAACAAATAGAAAAAAATAGAATAATTTATTTGTAGGATAATTTGCATACAATACTCCTTTTTGCTATATTCGTTTAACTAAATATTGTAGAGAAGCCTGGTCATATAATGATGACGTTTTGAGGCATTCTATACTTGTACACCTTACATATGAACCTGCAAATAAAACATTTCCGAACAGCCACAATGCTTTATTTCAAAGTGATATATGTTTTTGCAGTCAGCTTTATTCAAAAATATTCCCTTTATGTTGATCATCCATTTGAATGCCCGTTTGATTATTTGTATGCGTTAAAACCTAAGAATCCTGTATAAAGTCTTTAACCCCGCTATGCTCAGTTTTTTCATTAAAGTTTAAGGTTAATTAGAATTAAATGAGCAGGCGGGGTTTGTTTTAATGCAATTATTCATTTTTCACGAGTTTAACCTTTTGTTATTTCAAATGCATAGGCAGGTAAGTTTGCCATTACCTGAATATAACAATGTCAATTGATTTGGCTGGTTAAACTACAATTAGAAATTTATGGTTAAAAAAATAACGGCCCTTGCCGTAAGGGCTCTGCCATGCTTAAAAAAAACACAAGCTATGGTCAATCAAACGGTTAAAAAACATTATTTAAATCACTATTACATTACATACAATTTAACATCTGTAAGTCGGCTTGCAATAAGCGAAATCAGGCTTGAAAGGCTCAGGCGATCAGTAACCCTACGTATGCTTGCTCTGTTGTTGATAATAATCTCGAACAGCAGTTTGTATGCTCAAACTAAACCACTTCGTATTGGTGATTCAGTGCCGGATTTAGTTTTTAAGGAGATTCTTAATAATCATATAAAAGAATTGAGGCTGAGCAATTTTAAGAATAAGGCTATTATTCTCGATTTCTGGGCTACCTGGTGCGCAAGCTGTGTTAAAACCTTTCCACACCTTGATAGCCTGCAAAGAATATACCCTGATCATTTGCAACTGCTATTACTTAATATTTCAACCAGAGACAGTATAGCTATTTTGAAAACCTTCATTAGCACCCAAAAAAAAGTATTACCCCAATTTAGTGTCCCCATTATTAAGGCAGAAATAGCATTAAAAAAATTATTTCCTTTCTATGCATTACCACATTATGTATGGATTTCAAAGTCGGGAAAAATTGTAGCTATAACAGGTGCAGAAGAATTGACAAAGAATAATATCAGTCATTTTCTAGCAGGCGAAGAACTAACCTTAACAATTAAAACTAACTAACGATGCAACATAATCAATTTAACGCACAGCATAACCGCTGGAAATACCTGCTCTTAATTAGCGCTGTAGTATTATTGGTATTAGTAGGTATAACTGCTTTTGGCCAGCAGGCTGCGCCCTTTATTTGGAAGGGTCATGTTACGGATGAAACAGGAAAAGCCCTGCAATCAACTGTAAGAAGTTTTTATAATGGTACTACAATCGCCAATGATAAAGGTGATTTCATGCTCAATATTAAGCACTCGCCTGATACCCTTTCTGTAACCGCTGTAGGTTATCAACCCATCTTTGTAGCAGTAAAACATAGTGCCAGTGTTGTAGAGCTGGTAATGCACATAAGGGCACAGGATTTGGAAGAAGTGAAGATTGAAACGGGTTATCAAAGTTTAAAGCCTAATGAAATTAACGGCACAGTGTCTGTAATTGATGAAAAGGCACTGAATACCCGAACAGGCACCAACATTTTAGATAGAATATTAGGACAAAGTACAGGCCTTTTGCTTAACGTTGGTAAAAGTAATGGAAACCCACAGAATGCTACCGGCATAAGTGTGCGGGGCCTGGGTACGATAAATGGCCCGCTCGATCCGCTGCTTGTGCTTGATGGTTTTATATATGAGGGGGATATTTCAAACTTAAACCCCAATGATATTGAAAATGTTAGCATTTTAAAAGATGCTTCAGCCGCTGCGATATGGGGTGCGAGGGCAGGCAATGGCGTAATTGTGATTACCACCAAAAAAGGTAAGTTTAACCAGGCCCCGCAATTAGGTTTTAATGCCAATATCAGTGTTCAGGCAATACCCGATTTATATGCAGTAGGTCAGCTGTCGGGTGCAGATCAGGTAGCACTTGAGCGAATGTTGTTTGAAAAGGGATATTTCAATGATCAGATTAGTACGCAGCCCTACAGTGCCTTAACGCCTGCCGTTGAAATACTACTTGCAAGGCGAAACGGGAAAATAAATAACAATGCAGCCGAGGCACATTTAGCAACACTGGCAACACAAGATAGTCGACAGAGTTATCTCGATAATTTCTATACCCATGCACTTACCACAACTTACAGTTTAAATTTAAATGGTGGCGGGCAAAATCAGCGCTATTCCTTTTCTGCAGATTATGATAGGATAAAGGGCGAAAATTACAACACCAGTAATAAACTGAACTTCCATCTTGCCAATGATTTCAAATTATTAAATCACTTAGTGCTTGCAACGAATATTTACTACACGAAATTAAATACCGGATCAGGCCGCCCCGCTTTTAACACCTTACGTACAGGCAAAAGAATTTCATCTTATTACCAGTTTTCAAACAATAATGGCGAAGCATTACCTCTTGCATTAACATACAATGCCGCATATACCGATACAGCGGGAAAAGGAAAACTGTTAGACTGGAAATATTACCCCACAGAAGAATATAAACATAACCACACGATAAACAATAAGGAAGAGATTTTTGCCAGCGCCGCTCTCAAATATCAAATATTTAATGGTTTGCAATTTGATTTGGCTTATCAATATCAGAAACAGCAAAATGAGGTAACAACTATTGCTGATCTGCAAAGTTATTATGCCCGCAATCTGATTAATACCTACACACAGGTAAACAGTACCACTGGTGCAATAACGTATGTTGTACCAAAAGGAGGTATATATAATCAGGGTATTTCCGATGTGCGCACAGCTACAGGTAGGGCACAACTTAATTTTCAAAAAAGTATTGGCCTGCATAGCATCGTTGCAATTACCGGGGCCGAAGCAAGAAATGCTGAAACCACGGGCAGCAGCAATATTCAATACGGATTTCAGGAAGATCCTTTAACCTACTCAAATGTCGATTTTGTAAATATCTATCCTGAAATTCTTTCGGGAAATTATAGTCAGATTCCAAATACCAACTTACTTAGCCATACACGATATCGGTTTATCAGTTTCTATGGTAATGCTGCCTACACTTATGCCGATAAATATCAGTTATCAGGTAGTTTACGTCGGGATGGCTCTAATATATTTGGGGCAAATACAAATGATAGATGGAAGCCGCTATGGTCTGCTGGCTTGGGATGGAGGGTTTCAGGAGAGTCTTTTTACCACCTGGAAAGTATTTCCCTACTGCGCTTGAGTATGAATTATGGAACCAGTGGCAATGTCGACCTTAGCCGTACAGCATCAGCAGTAGCCACATATCTTGATAATACCTTAACCACATTTCCTGCCGCAAGGGTAACAACAATTAATAATCCGGATTTGAGATGGGAACAGCTTCAACAAAGTAATATAAAGCTCGATTTTGAATTAAAATCCAAACGCTTTAAAGGCTCGGTAGCATATTTCGTGAAAAAAGGAACTGATTTATATGGCCCTGCAGCTTATGATTATACGGCCTGGGGCGGTACAAGTGTAATTGTACGTAATGTAGCTAATATGATTGGTAAAGGCCTTGAAATGGAATTTCATAGTTTAAACCTGAAAAGTGCTCGTTTAAACTGGCAAACAGATTTTTTCTTCAATTATAATAATAACAAAACAACGAAATATTACAGCTCAGGTACTTTTGGTTTATTTAACCTTTTAAATGGAGGCGCTAGTATCAATCCGGTTGTTGGCCAGCCACTATATGCATTAGCCGGATATAAATGGGGCGGATTAGATGCCAATGGTAATCCACAGGGTTATCTTAACGGAAAATTAAGTACTGATTATGAAGCCATGTCGATTGAAGCGAGTACTACGGGTAACAATATCGAATTTATTGGCGCTGCAAGCCCTTTATGCTTTGGTTCATTAGTTAATACTTTCACCTACAAAGGTTTTAGTCTTGCGGTTAATTTAAATTTTAAACTTGGCTATTATGTTAAAAAACCATCATTAAGCTATAGTACGCTAATCAATACAGGTATGGGTAACGCTGATTATGAAAATCGGTGGCAAAAGGCCGGTGATGAGTTTTTAACAAATGTCCCCTCATTGGTTTATCCGGTAAATACATTACGCGATGCCTTTTACCAGGCTGCTGCTGTAAATGTGGTTAAAGCAGATCATGTCAGGCTGGATTACATTTCCCTGGCTTACAAGTTTAATTTGATTAAGCTTCATATCCCTTTTAAAACACTTGAATGTTATAGCAATCTTCAGCATGCAGGTTTAATATGGAAAGCAAATAAGGTGGGTATAGACCCCGATTATGCCAACGCCATTCCACCAACAAAAACCTTTGCATTTGGTGTAAGAGGAAATTTTTAAAACTAAGCAGACTAAAAATGAAAACAAGAATATTATTGGCCATACTGCTAATAGCAGGTTTATGGCTACAAGGATGTAAAAAATACCTTGATGTAAAATCCGATGATAAATTGGTAGTTCCGCATACTCTGGATGATGTACAGGCTTTATTAGATGATGCGACAATAATGAACATCAGAACTACACCTAGTTTTGGTGAAGCCATGGCTGATGATTATTTCTGGTTACCGGCAACATACAGTGCCCGGCCGGAAAGTGATCAAAAGCTTTACCAATGGATACCTCAGGAAATGAACTATGGTAATGATTGGTCGCAGGCTTATCGTGCAATATATAATACCAATTTAAGTCTCGAATTGCTTGACCAAATACCAGTTACAACTGCAAATCAATCACAATGGAATAATGCAAAGGGTTCCGCTTTATTTTTCCGTTCCTATTATTTTTTGCTTTTACTGGGGCAATATGGATTTGCTTATGATGAACAAACATCTGATAAAGATCTCGGTATTGTCTTGCGGACAGGTTCAGATTTCAATGTTCCTTCAGTAAGGGCGACTGTGCATGATTGCTATGAACAGATTAATAACGACTTGAAAACTTCATTATCTTATCTGCCTGATTATCCTCAACATGTAATGCGCCCCTCAAAAGGAGCCGCTTATGCATTATTGAGCAGAAGCTATCTTTACATGCGGCAATACAGTGAAACTTTGAAATATGCCGGTGAAGCCTTAAAGCTAAATAGCACATTGATGGATTATAACAATGATGCATCGATAATTAGCCTCACTGCTGCCGTGCCTTTCAGGAAATATAATCAGGAGATTATTTTTTATGCTGAAATGGGTACGTTTACGGCATTTCACATTACCGCCCGGGCTAAGATAGATTCAACGCTGTATGCCAGTTATGCCACAAATGATTTAAGACGGACTTGTTTTTTCAAGGCAAATTCAGGTTACCAGCAGTTTAAAGGCAGTTATGCCGCAAATGCAAATAATTTTTTTACAGGGCTGGCTACCGACGAACAATACCTTAACAGGGCTGAGGCTAACGCATATCTTGGCAATACAAGTGATGCCATGATAGATTTAAATTATTTGATGAAAAAAAGATGGAAAAATACCATTACTTACTCCGCTATCACGGCTACAGATAGAGAAGATGCATTAAAGAAAGTGAGAACAGAACGCCGTAAAGAATTATTGATGCGGAATTTGAGATGGATGGACGTTAAGCGCTGGAACAAGGAAGGGGCAGGGATAATCATGAGGCGAAACATTAATGGAAAAATTGTAGAATTACTGCCCGGGGCAGCTTTCTATGCTTTGCCATTACCAACAGATATCGTTAACCTGACAGGACTTCAACAAAATTAAAAGAAAGGAACAGGCAGATGTTACTGCCTGTTCCTTTTTGAAGAATACTAATTGTGAGGTTCGTTAGAAATTTGCATGGTTCCATCTGCCGAACCGTTTATGTAATTAACGGAAGGCGCAGATGCTGCTGCGGTTAAGTTTAAGCTTGTTTTTAAGGTCGGTGCAGTTGTTGGATTATCTACAAAAGCTGAAGATACCCTGATAGTACAGGCTTGTTCATTTACGTCACTACAAGTATTATCATCTGCATCATATTTCCAGTTACTTTCATCAGTTACTTCGGTAGCTGTATAATCTGGTCCATCATAATAAAAAGTATAACTAATACGTTTGTCGCCTTTCGATACAGCTTTAAAAGCTGAACTCGCAAATACAAGGGTTAATCCAAAAACCAGTGCAAATAAACCTGTACTTAAATTTTTAATTTTTGTTTTCATAATCATAAATGCTTTGTTACATTGAAAAAGCAAGCGAAAAAGGTTGTTAATTAATAATTTTTTCTTCTTGCAGCTAAACCTGGTTTAGCTGTATATTCTTTCATCTGCTGTTCAGTTAATACCTCCTCTCTGCTGCCAATGATAATACAGCCCATAAAGGTTCATCAGCAATATTATAGTGTTAAAAAAGAGGTGCTGTGACCAGTTAAACTGTGTAATCAGGCCGCCGCAAGCGCATGGTACGCTGTTGGCAAAAGAACCTGTTAGAATAAGCACTATATATACAGTGAAGATGAACAGAAGTGTTGACGATGCAATCAAACCATAGCGAAGACTTTTTGGAAAAATAAGAAGCAGCGCAATAAATAATTCAAAGGTTGGCAAAAGCCAGGCCAGCTGTTCTGCCCAGCCATTGGGAAAAGGTTGCTTTTTTAATGCATGTTTGAACGCAGTAATATTAATAAGTTTAGCTACAGCCACATATATCCATAATGTTATAAGCATAAACGCAATACCCCGCAGGCTGATTTTCTGGATTTCTTTGCTATTCATCACCTTCTGTTTTACTATACTAATTTATAGCACAAAGGGAAGCATACCTGCTGAACAGCTGCCCTGGAAATTACTTTACAGCTACGGCAAAAAATGCTTGTACCTAGAGTGTGCGGGCATACAAGCGACAGAAATAATCATAGTTAAGTTGCAGGTAATTACTCAGGTCTTTACGGGCCATAAAGCTCAGCTGGCCGTGGTAACGGTCGATAAGTTTGGCAACACGTAGTGCTGCGGCCTTTTCTTCGAGCAGGAGAACGCGAAACCTTTGCCCTTCATCATATTGTGCACAGAGCGCAAAATAAATGGGTTTCAACTCCGGGAATTGTTGGTGTAAAGATACTAAGGCATCAAAGTCGAGCGAGCAAAGCAGGCTGTTGGTACAGGCAACGAGAAAGTTGGCCGCATTGAGCTTGCGGGTAACCACTGCATTTTCTTTTACAAGGAAGTTAATAACTGAGGGCTTTTTGCGGGCATAGGCATCATATTCTTTCAAAACGCCAGTGGCGAGCCAGGTAAGGGTACCAGGCGTACGGTTAAAATGTTCGCCTTTTTTAAGGCTGCTAAACTGAAGCAGTTGTTGAAGCATAAGCCAGGCCTCTGGTCGGAGGCTGCCAAAGCTTTGCAACTGCAACTTTAAGCGGTATAGCTGTTCATGTTCCATAGGTAGAGGGATTTTTTAATATAAGCCGGTGCCGGCCTTTCCGGTCGTGGTGCGGGCTGGCACCGGCTGCTGGATCAGATGTGGGTTAGGTGTAAGAAATGGTATAGGTTAAACTTTCTGTTTCAGCCACACCGCTTTCATCTGAATATTGGATGGCAGTTGCTGTACCCAGGATAATGATTTTTCCCTCCCCATCAGCAGCAGCCTTTGCTGCGGTATCCGGTTTAATTAAGCTAATAGGCAATCGTTTAATCATAAACGCATGGCTGTTTTGGGCAGCATTGTTAATAAACCGGTCGTCGAGTTTTTGCAGGTAAGTAAGCTGTGTGCTGCTGAATTCGAAATGGCTGCTTGTCCAGTTTCTGAAATCGGCCAGCAGGGCTGAAGCCTCACTGTTGAGGCTCTCGTCGGGGAGGGCATAAAGCTCGCTCAAGAGCGCAGCAAAGCCCTCCGCTGTAAACGGATACGTCTTCATAAAGTTTAAGGTTAAGGTTTTTGCTCCATTGCAAAACCTGAGGGCAAAACTATTTGTGGCACCAGCAACGCCAAAAAAATGAAAGAATGAATTGATTAGGTGGTACCATTTTGGCAATAGCTGGTAGATGCCCTGGCAATACCAAAGGTGATAGCTGTTATTTTTTAACATTTTAGTAGCCAACTAAAATTGGAAAATACCCTTACTTTAACTTTATTTGAAATAGTTTTAATTGGCCTGTTATGGAAAAACATATCACCCTAACTAAAACATCCCTATATTTTTCAGGCTATTTCAGGGTAAAGGTGGCATTGCTCATCAGCCTGCTCCTGATTTTCATAAGTACCAGGGATAGCCTTTTGGTGCTAGTGAAGAATGCCAAATTTTACACCTCCCTTTGTTTTGGTTTTGTTATTGCATGGCTAATTATCGAACTGATCCATTGGGTAAATGTATGGCTCGATGGCTTTTGCCCCTGGCATGCCCTGCTGAAAAGGCTTTGCCTCTTATTGCTTTTCGGTATAATGCCGGTTGTGCTCATCGATCTGCTGCTGGTAAAACTGGTTTTTATATTTGCCCATCAGAATTTTGACCGGAGTGGCTTTACACGTAAAATTTTGCCGCTTAATGTACTGCTGATCTGTATCGGGCACTTTAGCCTGTATTTGCGGCAACGCCACCAGCTCAAAAGTAACGCAGGGGCGATGAGAACATCGGGCAATGGTAATACACCTGGGCTGCAAACTTTTGCATTGGTTACCGGCTACCTGAGCAATCAGAAGCACGAACTGCTGCCCGATGAGATTCTCTGCCTGATTACCGGAAGCAGCTATGGCGATATTTTCCTGAAAAATGGTAAACGGATGAACATGACCTACCGGAGGCATACGCTGCGGGCAAAGCTCGATCCGAAGAAGTTTGTCGAAACCCGCGGCGGGGTATTCTTTGCTTACGATGCGATTTCAGGGCTGCGCAAAGCTGGCAGACAACACCAGCTAATTTTAAAGCAGGATTTTCATTTCGATGGCATACCGCTCGATATCAGCAGGCGTTTCTTTCCGGCATTTCTGGAGGGCTTTAAGGCGTGGCAAACCGGATAATTTAATGTAGTGAAAATAATAGTAGGCTGATTTTGAAAGCTTTATCGTTTTTATTAAATTTGGTTTCATACCGGTCGTGGTGCAGTAAGCAAACCTGCTTTCAAACTGCTCCTTCATTTCCCTATGGAATGTAATTTCATTGAACTGTGCGCAGGCTGAAGGCGTTAAACAGACGTTCTTATGAAAAAATTAGACACCTTAATCAAAATCCTGTATAATATCTACCTGATCCTTAAAAAAAATCAGGATAATTTTTACTTATCCGCTATAGCACAAAGCGATGAAGAACCAATGACCCGCCAGGAGGTTAAAGACTACCTTAAAATCAGCGAAAGCACCTACAAACGTAAGGTTAAAGACGGTACACTGAAGCCGGCTAAACTGCCCGGAGGTCACCGCTATTATAAACGCGATTTAATCGGCGCCTTAAACGAAAGCCATAACCGTGGGCGGCTGTAAAACCATAATTTCTGCCAAACGTCCTGCTGAATTTATTTCAGCATCTCATGAAAGAGAGACCCTGAAACAAGTTCAGGGTGACGGACTGGAGCAAGCATCGTGTCACGCTGAAGGAGTTGTCCTTAGTCAAACTGTCCTCTTGAGCGTAGTCGAAGGATCACTCATTTCTTCGGCTTGGCTTCGACTGTGCTTCGGGAACCGTTCGGGAAACCTTGCGGTGTTGTTCGGCTCCGCTTCGGGAACCGTTCGGGAAAACACCTGAACAAGTTCGGGAAAACTTCGGCACAACTTCGGCCGGGTGCAAAACCCATGCAAAAGAAAAGCAAAACATGATACGGTTTTAGCTAAAGGTTTTCTGCCCGGCAACCGATAGGCCAGTAGATACTAAGCCAATGAAAAGCCCATTCAGGTTCAATAAAATCCAATATGGTCCAATGTGGCTCATAAATTTCACCCTCCTTTTCTGCGTTCTAAGTTTGAACCGTGCAAGATGGACCGGCCGGCCATTAAGCACATTCACTTTAAAAAAATAAAAAATGGGAATCATTAGAAAAGGAGCCAATGGAGGCTTCTCCGGCAAGGCCGGAAGTATTATCGGCAGCAGCTGGAACAACCTCGATTACATCAAGGGATTGTACAAAAAAAGCACTAAGCCGGCAACAGAAAAACAAATTACCCAGAGGCTGCGCTTTGCAACAGTGGTTAATTTTTTATCACCTGTAAAAGATGTGCTGAACATCGGTTACAAAGGGCAGACAGCAGGGCGGGTTACCGGCTACAACATGGGCTTGCAATATGCCCTGGCTAACGCCCTTGTGGGTACATATCCTGATTTCGTGGTAGATCACAGTCTGGTGCAGATGAGTAAGGGAACACTATTGCAGCCTATGGATATTACGCTGACTTCGGCGGCACCAGGTCAGCTAACCATTGGCTGGTCGGGGCAGGTAAACGATCTGAATGCCTTTGCCGATGACCGTCTGTTTGCGGTAGTATATAACACGGTGCAAAAGTTCTTTATCATTAACACCGATCTGGGTTTGAGGGCTGCGGAAACGGCTAACTTCGAGCTTCCAGTCAATTTTTCCGGTCAGGCCGTAGAAGTTTACCTGTTTTATATTAACCGCGACGATACCCGTCGCTCGGTAACTACCTACTCAGGTCCGGTTGATATTGCTTAAGTGCCATCAATCGCCGAAGCTCCCTTTCGCGGGGAGCTTCCTTTACAAATTAACTTTTAGCCTTCGGGCATCGAAACATTAAAAACCTTTATTATGAAAACGTTTGGTTTAGTATCCTTTATAAGGGAAAAACAGCAGCCGGCATTTTTCTCCTTTGGTGTGGGGCTTCTGCTTTTGTTTTACCCTTCACTTGGCCGTCTGCTTCGTTATTTTGATCCTACGGCAGCCTTACCCGATGCGGGTATCTGGCAACTGATTTTGCTGGGCTTCATTTGCTTTTTAAGCTTTACCTGCCTGTGCTGGCAATTGCTTGAGCAAATCGCTAAGCATTTCGGCTTAAAATCACTTTATCTGGTCACTTTACAATTTAACGATCTAAGCACATGGCAACAGTTAGGATTTTACTGGGCATCATTTGCCTTATTGTTTTTGGGAGCTATCGCCTGCCTGGCAGCGGTACTGTAAGCCATAAAGGCTTAGGGCTGCACAGGTGGCAGGCCCGGCAAAGCCCGGAAGCAGCGCTTCAGGTTTTGCACCTGGCCCGGTCACAGCTCCATGTCCGCGAAAAAACCGGACACAACGATGGTTCAGCCGTTGAGGCTTACCTGCATTATGTAAAACTCGAAAAGGGGGCGCCCTGGTGTGCTGCTTTTGTAAGCTGGGTGTTCGGGCAGGCAGGTTATAGTCAGCCGCTTACAGGTTGGAGCCCGGCACTCTTTCCGGCAAACAAACGCTGTACAAATGCGGCACCGGCCATGGTTTTTGGCATCTGGTTTCCGGAACTTAAGCGCATCGCCCACTGCGGTTTCATCGAAAAGCGGCAGGGAAACTGGCTGATTACCATTGAGGGCAATACCAACGTGGCAGGCAGCCGGGAAGGCGATGGTGTGTACCGAAAATACCGGCACATCCGTACAGTAAGGTATTTTGCCAGCTGGCTAAAAGGAAAGGAGGCAGGCCATGTTAATTAGGTTAATGATAGCGCTTATCTGGGTTTTCGCTATGCTATCGGCTTGTGGTACCTTAAAAAGTAAACAGCTGCAAAGCCAGCATTTCGGGCAGCGCCTCCGCTCGGCATCTTTTAGCCAGCTGCAGCAAAGTGAAAAACAGCACCTGCTTATTAGCGACAGCTTAAATGGTACTTATGCCATTGAGATTTGGCCTAAAGGTGCTTTTAGCTACCGTATGGATTCGGGTTTTAAAGGTGAGGCCAGCCGCATCAGTATATCGGGCAGCTCAGTACGCAGTACCTTGTCGCAACAGGAAACGGAAAGTGCCGGTAGCCAGCAAATTAAAAGTCTTAGGGAGGAAAAGCAGAACTTAAAAACCACACAAAGCAGCAGCACAAAGGCGGTGGTTAAAGTGCCCTTCTGGATTTACCTTTTGGCAGGGCTTATAACCGTAGGGCTGGGGCTTTATTATTTTAAGCGGAAACTTTAAGGCAATACAACAGGCAGGCTGTGGGCTTGCCTGTTGATGGAACAGCCCACTCATTCCGTCATCCTGAGCTTAGTCGAAGGATCTTTTTCATCCTGCATCCATTTGCAAAGATCCCTCTATTTCGCTGCGCTCCAATCGGGATGATGACTTGTGGAGCTTTAGGTGTTTTTAAGGAGATTGCTTCCTCGTACCTCCTCGCAATGACGTGTTATAGAGATTGTCATCCTGAGCGCAGTCGAGTCGTCCTTACTCAAATTGTCATCCTGAGCGTAGTCGAAGGATTACTCAACCGTCATTGCGAAGCCGGGTTAGAGCGAGCTGAAGCAATCTGTTTTGAGGCAAGTAATTGATCGGACGTAACTAAAGAGATAGCTTCGTACCTCGCAATGACGCCTAATGGAGGTTGTCATCCTGAGCGTAGTCGAAGGATCTTTTTCATCCTGCATCCATTTGCAAAGATCCCGCTGTTCCGCTGCGCTCCAGTCGGGATGACGACTCGTGGAGCGTTACGTATTTTTAAGGAGATTGCTTCCTCGTACCTCCTCGCAATGACGTGTTATAGAGGTTGTCATCCTGAGCGTAGTCGAAGGATCTTTTTTGCCCTGTATACATCGTTATAAGGAGCAACTTCTGATGAAAAAACAGTTTTATATGACGCAATTACATCTACACGAAATTGTGATTACGCAGCAATCTTTGTTTTTGTAGTATTTTATTTACTGATTTGAATATGTTTTGAGTAGGTTTTTTGATGCTTATATAATGTTGTTGATAAATGTCAATTAAAAAATAATTGCTTCACAATACTAATTCGCATTTTTTGTCCATTTCGCCCCTTATTTACCACCTATTATTAAGTATTTCTGGGGTGGATGATTTGTAGGATTTCTGCTGTCTTAGAAAATAATACATCTTTGTCGAAATCATCCAAACAAGCTAATCACATGAGTTTTAAGAAACGCTCTTTCTTAAATAAATGGGTCTTTTTAGGTAAAGACTCTATTTCATTTATTTGCCCTGATCTGTTTTTACAGGCAAATCTTATTGCAATCAATTCCGCTTCAGTCTTATCAACTTTTTTCCTTTTAACAGGAAGTTTAATCAAGCCGGGTGATAGCCTGCTGTTCAAAAATAACTTTTCAGCCGCTGTTACCGCAAGCAACATTTATTTCTCCTAGTTAACAATTGGTTATGAAATACAAACTCTTGCACATTAATGCTGATGATCCCCTGAGCATTCTAAAAGGTATTAGTCAGAACATAATTAACTATCATTTATTAGTAGAAACGGTAAACTTCAATCCCGTTTGTATTTTTTATTTCTACAGCAAGTATTGGAGATTTTAGAAAAGTAATTTTATGAGAAAATTTTACAAAAAGGTATTTTATTTTTTATTCATTATCCCGGTGCTTTTAATTAGTGTGTTAGATGCCAGGGCTGCTTTATCTAAAGGCGATCTTGCGGTAATTGGAATGAATGGTGACGCAGATCCGGCAGCAACATCCCGCAGTTTTGCTGTTGTGGCGCTTAATACGATTAGTAATGGTGAGGTAATCAATTTTACAGATCGTGGATGGGTTAATACTTATGGCTCAACTCAAGCACACTTTGCAAATTCTCCTTCTACTGTTGAAGGTACTTTTCAATGGCAACCTTCTGCCATTATACCAGCAGGGACCGTAATTATATTTACAATTGATTTGTCGTCCAGAACTGTGTTAGGAAAAAGAGGTAATGGCATCTCGCTTCCATCAGCAGATCTGTCCATACTTTCCAACTCCTGGACGACTTCGGTGCTTACTTCTAACCCCTGGTTCCAATCAACAGGTGATCAAATACTGATTTATCAGGGAAGTGAAAGTAGCCCGGCATTTATTTTTGCCTTTAATAATATGAGGTTAAATGCATCAAATATTTCAAACGGCTGGCATGTTAATACTAGTGGTATTGAACCGGCAACTCAGCTTCAAAATTATAGTGAATTGCCATCTGATTTAGGTACAACTTATTCAACTGCCTTTTTTACCCCGACAACGAATTCACGCTATCCCAATGAAAAATATAATCCAACTTCATCAAGCGGAACTAAAGCAACAATTTTAGCAGATATTACCAATACTGCTAACTGGAGTAATACAACAACTTCAGGTACACCATATGACTTCACTCAAGGCTTTGGTGCTAATAATACAAAACAATTCAATCTTGGCAATACGACAGCACCAACGGTTACTGCTGCTGCCATCAGTATCAGTGGTGCAAGTGGTACAGGTGTTTCGTACAAAATTGGAGATGTGGTTACCGCTACCTGGAATAATACAGCGAGTGGCGATAATAATTCGGGCATTACTGGGGTAACGATAGACTTTAGCCAATTTGGTGGAGGTGCTGCGGTAGCTGCAACCAATAGTAGCGATACCTGGACAGCTACTTACACGATCGTGGCGGGTTCGATAGATGCTACCAGCAGAAATGTGGCAGTAACCGCTACCAATTCAGTAGGCCCAACCACTACGACAGATGATGCCAACGCTACCGTGGATAATGTGGCGCCAACGGTTACTGATGCCAAAATCAGTATCACCGGAGCAACTGGTACAGGTGGCATATTTAAAATAGGTGATGTAATAACTGCTACCTGGAACAATACTGCTGGTGGCGACAATAATACGGATGTGATCTCTTCCGTAACCTTTAACTTCAGTCAGTTTGGCGGTGGCAGTGCGGTTGCGGCCACCAATAGCAGTGGTACCTGGACGGCAACCTATACCCTGGTTGCCGGCAGTATGAACGGAACCACTAACAGAAACATTTCTGTCACAGCTACTGATAATGCCGGAAACAGCACGACCACAGCAGATGCTACCAACGCTACTGTTGATAACGTGGCGCCAATAGTTACTGATGCCAAAATCAGTATCAGCGGAGCAACTGGCACAAGTGGTAAATTTAAAATAGGCGATGTAGTAACTGCTACCTGGAACAATACTGCTGGGGGCGACAATAATCCAGGAGTTATCTCTTCTGTAACGGTTAACTTCAGTCAGTTTGGCGGTGGCAGTGCGGTTGCGGCCACCAATAGCGGTGGTACCTGGACGGCAACTTATACCCTGGTTGCCGGCAGTATGAACGGAACCATTAACAGAAACATTTCTGTCACAGCTACTGATAATGCCGGAAACAGCACGACCACAGCAGATGCTACCAACGCTACTGTTGATAACGTGGCGCCAATAGTTACTGATGCCAAAATCAATATCAGCGGAGCAACAGGCACAGGTGGTGCATACAAAATTGGAGATGTTGTAACCGCTACCTGGAACAATACCGCTGGGGGCGACAATAATCCAGGGGTTATCTCTTCTGTAACCGTTAACTTCAGTCAGTTTGGCGGTGGCAGTGCGGTTACGGCCACCAATAGCGCTGGTACCTGGACGGCAACTTATACCATTGTTGCCGGAAGCATTAACGGAACCATTAACAGAAACATTTCTGTCACAGCTACTGATAATGCCGGAAACAGCACAACCACAGCAGATGCTACTAATGCTACTGTTGATAACGTGGCACCTACGGCTACGTTGAGTAGTACGGCTGGTGCATCAGGCGGATCAACAAGTATTTCTCCAATTCCATTTACGGTGACCTTTTCAGAATCGGTAACGGGTTTTGTACACGGAGGTATCACACCAGGGAATGCCACGCTCAGTGGATTTTCTGGCAACGGAACAACTTATACTTTTAATGCAACGCCAATAGCCAATGGCGCAGTTACAATCGATATTGCAACTAATGTAGCACAGGATGCTGCAGGCAATGGTAATACTGCTGCGAGTCAGTTTTCATTTACTTATACACAGGCTAACGAGGCCCCGGTAGTTACTACTGGCGGCGGTGCTACTTCATTCACAGGTTCATCAGTGGCAATAGATAACGGATTAACGGTATCGGATGTGGATAATAGTACTTTAAGTTCGGCAACAGTTGCTATAACCGGAAATTTCGTATCTGGTGAGGACATTTTAGTGTTCACTGCAAACCCCTCAGTTTTCGGTAACATAGCTGGTAGTTACAATGCAGGTACAGGGGTATTAACTTTAACATCAAGCGGGAGCACTGCAACAATAGCACAATGGCAGGCCGCTTTCAGATCAATTGCATATAATAATTCTTCGGCTACACCGAATACTTCAACAAGAACGATGAGTTTTACCGTAAATGATGGTACGGATAATAGTAATGCGGCTACCAAAAATGTTACGGTTACTATTCCGGCGACAGTTACTTCACTTGTTCGTGCCGGTTCAAACCCAACAAATGCCTCGAGTGTACCATACACGGTTACGTTTGATAAGTCTATATCAGGAATAACCACCAGTAATTTTTCGATCACCACTACCAGTACCCTTGCAGGCGCAGCTATCTCATCTGTATCTGGTTCAGGAAGTACTTATACCGTAACGGTAAATACAGGTACAGGTTCAGGTAATCTGACCTTAAACCTGGCTAACGCTACAGGTATTACTCCGTCAATTAGCACTTCATTACCATTTGCCGGAGAAACTTACACCATAGATAGAATCGAACCTTCTGTTACCTCGGTAACAGTTCCGGCTAATGGTACTTATACCGCTTCACAAAATCTTGATTTCACTGTTAATTTTTCAAAAGCAGTTACGGTAGGTACCACAGGTGGTACACCATACATCGCTGTAACTTTAAATACAGGTGGTACGGTACCCGCAAATTATACCTCAGGAAGTGGCACTTCCGCACTGGTATTTCAATACATCGTTGCCAGTACAGACAGAGATTTGGATGGCATTGTTTTAGGTGCATTGAGTATAAATGGTGCTACCATTAGGGATGCGGCAGGTAATAATACAAATACTACATTAAACAATGTGGGCAGTACCTCCGGTGTATTAGTGGATGGAACCCCAATCATTGCTCAAACGATTACATTCAATACCTTGTCTGCAAAAACCTATGGTGATGCAGACTTTGATCCGGGAGCTACGAGTGATCACTCGAGTATTCCGATTACCTATAGCAGTAGCAATACCAACGTAGCGACCATTGTGAATGGCAAGATTCATATCATTGCTGCAGGCTCATCAACAATTACAGCCAGTCAGGCAGGGGATGCCTCTTATAGCGCAGCAACAGCTGTGCAACAGATACTAACCGTTAATGCAAAAACAATTACAGTAACCGCGGCATCTAAAAGCAAAATTTATGGTGATGCCGATCCTGCACTGAGCTACACCTTTGCTCCGGTATTGTTAGGTACAGATACCTTCAACGGAAGCCTAACGAGATCACCGGGTGAAAACGTGGGCACTTATGCGATCAGCCAGGGGACATTAGTCTTAAACAGCAATTACACTTTAACATATGCAGGTGCGAACTTGAGCATCGGTGCAAAAACAATCACGGTAACAGCAGCAACTAAGAGTAAAACCTATGGCGATGCCGATCCTGCACTGAGCTACACCTTTGCTCCGGTATTGTTAGGTACAGATACTTTTAACGGAAGCTTAACGAGATCACCGGGTGAAAACGTAGGCACTTATGCGATCAGCCAGGGTACATTAGCCTTAAACAGCAATTACACTTTAATGTATGCAGGTGCGAACTTGAGCATCGGTGCAAAAACAATCACGGTAACAGCAGCAACAAAGAGTAAAACCTATGGCGATGCCGATCCTGCACTGAGCTACACCTTTGCTCCGGTATTGTTAGGTACAGATACTTTTAACGGAAGCTTAACGAGATCACCGGGTGAAAACGTGGGCACTTATGCGATTACCCAGGGGACATTAGCCTTAAACAGTAATTACACTTTAACGTATGCAGGTGCGACCTTGAGCATCGGTGCAAAAACAATCACGGTTACAGCAGCAGCAAAAAGCAAAATTTATGGTGATGCTGATCCTGCACTGAGCTACACCTTTGCTCCGGCACTGTTAGGTACAGATATCTTCAACGGAAGCCTAACAAGATCACCGGGTGAAAACGTCGGAACTTATGCGATCACCCAGGGGACATTAGCCTTAAACAGCAATTACACTTTAACGTATGTGGGTGCCAACCTAGCTATTGGTGCAAAAAGCATTACGGTTACGGCAGCAGCAAAAGCGAAAACCTATGGTGATGCTGATCCGGCATTGACTTATACATTTACACCGGGCCTGATAAACGGCGATAGCTTTAGCGGTTCATTAAGCCGTGCAGCAGGAGAAGGTGTAGGTACTTATGGTATTGCACAGGGTACTTTAGCTTTGAACGCGAACTATACTTTAAACTATTCGGGTGCAAACTTAAGCATTGGTGCAAAAAGCGTTACGGTTACGGCAGCAGCAAAAAGCAAAACCTATGGGGATGCTGATCCGGCATTGACTTATACGTTTACACCGGCCCTTGTAAGCGGTGATAGCTTTAGCGGTTCATTAAGCCGTGCAGCAGGAGAAGGTATAGGAACTTATGGTATTGCACAGGGGACTTTAGCTTTGAACGCGAACTATATTTTAAACTATAATGGTGCAAACCTAAGCATTGGTGCAAAAAGCATTACGGTTACGGCAGCAGCAAAAACGAAAACTTATGGTGATGCTGATCCGGCATTGACTTATACGTTTACACCGGCCCTGATAAGCGGTGATAGCTTTAGCGGTTCATTAAGCCGTGCTGCAGGAGAAGGTGTAGGAACTTATGCGGTTAATCAAGGTACAGTTGCACTGAATGGTAACTATACAATCAACTATAGCGGAACTAATCTGATCATTAATAAAGCAGTACTTACCATTTCTGCAGATAATGCTGCGATGTGCGAGTCAGATGGTTTCCCCCGGTTTGCTGTAAGTTACAGCGGCTTTAAATCAGGCGATACAGAAAGTGCTTTAAGTACAAAGCCGGCAGTATCAACTACTGCTAACAGGAACGTTGCGGGTACTTATGCGCTTGTTCCGGAAAATGCGGTATCAGCTAACTATAGTTTTGTATACATCAATGGCTCATTGGTTATAAATGCCCTGCCAATAGCCGGCATAACAAGTAGTAAGGGGCTGGAAATCAGTAAAGGCGAAACTTCGGTTTTAACGGCAACCGGCGGAACAATTTATAGCTGGGCTACAGCTGGTGGAATCGTTTCGGGCCAGAATACTTCCGTTTTAACTGTACGCCCTTCGCAAACAACCACTTATGTGGTAACAGTGTCTAATGCCAGCGGATGTGCTGTTTCCCGGTCAATAACCATTGCGGTAAAGGATGATTATCAGCTTGTTGCAGCAAATATTCTTACGCCAAATGGCGATGGAATTAACGATACCTGGGTTGTGAAAAACATAGATATGTACCCTAATAACGAGGTGAGGATTTTTGACCGTAATGGCAGAGAACTTTATAATAAAAAAGGATATGATAACAGTTGGGGAGGAACTGTACATGGAAGTGATTTAGCTGAAGGTACCTACTACTATACGATTAGTTACGGGCCGGGTAAGCTCGTTCAGAAAGGATTTATTACGATTGTTAGAAACCGTTAAAGAAATGAAAAGCATGAAAACGAAAATATTAGTGCTGCTGGCACTTTTTGCGACGACGATAGCAAGTGCACAAGTCAGTCCATTAGTCAATCAATATTACCACAATACTTATCTGGCAAATCCGGCAATGGCCGGATTAAAAACAGGGGCTTCGGTAGACCTTGCCTTTCGTTCGCAGTGGAATGGAATACAGGGATCTCCGGTGGTACAAAACCTTAGCGCTACCTATGGCTGGGACAAAGTGGGCTTAGGTTTAAACATGAATCTCGATAAGGCAGGCCTGCAGCGCCAGACACGTATTGTTGCGAGTTACGCTTATCATTTACCCTTAAATGAAACTGCAAAACTTCATTTTGGTCTTTCTGCAGGTTTCATAAACCAAAGAATTGACATACAGGATTTAATTGGGAATTCGGCTGATAATCAGATCGGGGCTTATAATTCTGATCACAGAACTTACTTTGACGGTGATTTTGGTGTGGGGGTAACAGGTGAACGCTTCAACGTCGACTTTGCCCTGGTTAACCTGAAGAACTACCTGAAACGTGATAATTATAAACTAATCAATTCGCCGGTAGTATATGCATCAGCGGGTTATAAAATTAAACTGGGCGAAACCAATTTCCAGCCTAAGGTAGCTTACAGGTCTTTTAATGAGCTGTCTGATATTTTCGATTTTGGCGGGCAATTTGCCCTTGCAAATGAGCAGCTATTGTTAATGGCGATGTATCATACCAGCAAAGCAGCGAGCTTTGGTGTAGGCCTCCACTATAAGAAAAAATACACGATCAACACTTCATATACTACGCAAACGGGTATTTTGAGTGGGTATACAACCGGTAGTTTTGAATTGAACTTTGGTATCAACTGGTAAGTTTGATCTCGCTAAACAAAGGGCTTTCCCAATAGGGATGGCCCTTTGTTTGTTAGGGGCTTTTTTTAAGAAGATTGTTTTTCCGATAATCCGAACCGGGCTGTACCTCGCTATGACGTGTAATGTAGGCTGTTATCCTGAGCAAGGGGGAATTGCCTCGGTGTTAGTTAAGTGCTAATAGGTAAGAGATCCTGGGTTGAGAGTGGGCTGAAGCAATCGTTTTTCATACGCTCCCGCTGATTTCACAGATTACCGCAGAGGCCATTTCTATCTGCGTGAATCATCTTAAATCTGCGGGCCATTCTTTTGTTTTATAATCCTTTCGTTCGTCATTGCGAGGCCGGTTGAGAGTGGGCTGAAGCAATCGTTTTTCATACGCTCCCGCTGATTTCACAGATTACCGCAGAGACCATTTCTATCTGCGTGAATCATCTTAGATCTGCGGGCCATCCTTTTATTGTTTTATAATTCTTTCATTCCTCATTGCGAGGCCGGGTGAGAGCGAGCTGAAGCAATCGCTTTTCATACGCTCCCGCTGATTTCACAGATTACCGCAGAAACCATTTCTATCTGCGTGAATCATCTTAAATCTGCGGGCCATTCTTTTGTTTTGTAATTCTTTCATTCCTAATTGCAAAGCCGGGTGAGAGTGAGCTGAAGCAATCTGCTTGAACCAAGTCAAAGATAATGTTTAACTAAAGAGATTGCTTCGTACCTCGCAATGACGCCTAATGGAAGTTGTCATCCTGAGCGTAGTCGAAGGATCTTTTTCGTCTCACACCTATTTTCAAAGATCCCTCTATTTCGCTGCGCTTCAATCAGGATGACGACAATAAACTAATGAGCAATGAACAGTTTTTAGTTGGCAGTTAAACAATTAACCGATTGAACAATTTCCAATAACCAATAATGTTAACTAAGAGATTATTAACTCCAAACGTCATGCTGAATTTATTTCAGCATCTCATGGAAGAGAGACCCTGAAACAAGTTCAGGGTGACGGACTGGAGCATCGTTTCGCTATGAAGGAGTCGTACCACTCAATCTGTCATCCTGAGCGTAGTCGAAGGATCTTTTTCGTCTCACGCCTAGCTAAAAAGATCCCGCTGTTCCGCTGCGCTCCAATCGGGATGACGAGTTGTGGAGCGTTAGGTATTTTTAAGGAGATTGCTTCCTCGTACCTCCTCGCAATGACGTGTTGTGGAGGTTGTCATCCTGAGCGTAGTCGAAGGATCTTTTTTATCCTACAACCACTTCAAAGATCCCGGTGTTTCGCTGCACTCCAATCGGGATAATGACTTTGGAGATAATGACGATGGCTTAAAACAAAAAAGCCTCACATTTCTGTGAGGCTTTTTGTGATCCCGCTGGGATTCGAACCCAGGACCACTACATTAAAAGTGTAATGCTCTACCAGCTGAGCTACGGAATCATTTCCTTTTGTTTAAGGAGGTGCAAATATAGAAATTAATTTAATTCGTGCCAACCTTTTTTTGAAAAATATTCAGATACAGTTTTAAGTGCTTTTAAATGTGTTATTTATATTTTTATAAAAATAGAAATTTTTGCTCGTTAAGCTGTCATTAACAAAAGATGATCAGATTGTAAATTAACGAAAACTTGATTTCTTTGTTTTTAATTATCGTTTAAGCCCTTGCCTTTTAAAATTAAGGGCATGTATTTCTCGATCCTTGCGCTGCGGGTTTTAATCTGCTTGGGCGCAGCGAAATGTAGGAGGTAAGCCCTTTGCCTGCCAGGTGTTAGTTTATAAAAGGCCGTTTTAAGTTCGGGGATGGCTTTAAGCATATTGTCGAATTCTTCGGGTACCGGAAATTCTTCCGTTTTCTTGAAATCGAAGGTTACGCCTGCTTTTTCGATTTCAATAGCCTGCTTAATGTAGTTTTTGATGTCGCTTGTTAAATCCAGTACTTCGCGAATATTGGTAAACCTGATTTGCCGGGCCAGCTGAACATTTTTGGTTTGCTGAATAAGGATACCCTTCTGGTCGCTAAGCTGGGCACCCCTGAAGAACAGGATGGCGCAGTATGCTTTAAAAGTATGGATCAATACAATGTTGTTGCCTTCATTGGTATAACAGGGGGTGCCCCATTTCAGTTCCTCTGTGAGGCCGCAATCCAATAGTATTGTTCTTAAATGTATTATTTCTTCCTGCCACTTTCCGGCTTTATCAAAGTAAAAATCAACTTTAGGGTTCATCATCTGTTTCAGGTATCAATTCCTGTTAAAATTAGCTTAAGCTTTTAGATCTGCTCCATTTTTTTTGAAAATATTTTCTCTTGCTGCTGAACAAGGTATCAGGCACCAGTGTGATGCTTGTACCAGATAGGGGGATGATCATTTTCTTTTATAAGTAGTTATTTGGAATAATTCTAAATAATACTACCTTTGAAGCCGGGTAGCCACATTGAAATCAGATTCGATGTGAAACTAAAGTAAAAGAGCTGTTCAGTTGGCCCTGAACAGCTCGCCCGGCGATGCCGGAACTTCTAACGTCAAATTAAAAGTAATGCAAAGTAATGAAATTTTGTTTAGGGGAATGCTATGTGTTCCTGTTTTTTCCCTCCGTGCCGGTGTGCATGTTTTTTTTAAATTATCTGGTTATGGCCACCTTAAGGGTTTTGGCCATGTGAATATTTCCGGTTCAGGCAGTTTACAGCCGGGAAGTTTTCTTCCTTAAAAGCACTTATTAACCTTATTTCTCTTATCTGTATAAATCAAGCGGGCTATTGCAGTCTGCCAAATCCTTATTAAAATGATGCGATCAGTATTTTTTATTCCGTTCCTTTTTTTGTTTCTATCCTTTAATTTTTCATCGGCGCAGTCGCTTACCGAAATTTCGGGAACCGTGATCGACTCGCTCTCCCGGCAACCCATGGAGTTTGTACAGGCAGGTCTTTTTGGTCACGATGGAAAGGTGATTGCCACCACGGCTACCAATGAAAACGGTGTTTTCCAGTTTACTGCCGCTTCCGGAACTGCGGCTTATATTAAGGTTTCCTTTGTGGGCTATAACAACAGGGAAGTTCGTTTTACCAACCAGAGTGGTAAACTCATTAAACTCCGTGATATCCTGCTGGTATCGGCGATTACCGACTTAGCGGAGGTTAAAGTTACCGGAACAAAGAAAACCGTTGTTCAGAAACCCGGCATGCTGGTGTACAATGCCGCTGATGATCCGGATAATAAGGGTGGTACGGCTGCGGATGTACTTCGTAAGGCCCCGGTGCTGAGCGTTGATGCACAGGGTAATGTCAGCATGCGTGGTAACCGGAATATTAAAATCCTGATTGATGGAAAGTATTCAGGACAGATGGCCAGGAGCGCTGCCGATGCCTTAAACATGATCCCATCGGATATTATTGCTTCCGTAGAAATTATTACCACGCCATCGGCGAAGTACGATGCGGAAGGTGCTGCCGGGGTAATTAATATCGTAACTAAAAAAGACCGTAAGCTGATGAATGGCTCGCTTGAGGCCTCGGTAAGTAATTGGGAGCAGGTGTTTAACCCGAGGATTTCGAGTACCAGTAAAAAATGGAACCTGAGTGCTAATGCGCACCTGCACCGCCTGCGTACGAAGAGCAGCAGCGACTATACACGCGAAAACTATAATGCGCAGGGTGGAGTTTCGTCAATACTCCTGCAGTCTAAATTGCAGGATAATACGGCACCTCATGGTTCGGCCAGCTTCTCCGTCGATTTTACGCCCGATACCCTGAACCAGTTTAGCCTGGGCTTTACCAGCTGGTTTGGTAACTGGCCTGAAAACACTTCGTTAAACAGCAGGGTACTTTCGGCAAGTGGTGCAATTATCGAAAACTATAGTCAAAGGGTTGATACCAGGGCAGGCTACCTTGGTGGCGACATTAATTTAGGTTATACCCGTAAATTTAAAAAGCCGGGCAGGGAATTTAATTTGCTGGCGCAGTTCTCGCCATCGAAAGATCATTCGGATTATGTTTCGGAGCAGGTGTCGCCGCAAAATCAACTGCTTTATAAGGAGCTTAACGAGAGTTATACCCGGAATTCGGAATGGACCTTTCAGGCAGATTACCTGCATTCATTCGATGCGAAGAAGAAATATACTTTTGAGGGTGGTTTAAAGCTGATTGACCGGAAGGTGAGCAACGATTACCAGGTGCAGGGGAGCAGCGCCTCAAACCCCGCGGTTTTAGTTCCTGTTGCTGCCCGCACCGATATTTTTGATTACAGCCAGGCGGTTTATGCCGCTTATGCCATCATGAAATTTAACCTGCCTGATAAATGGTTTTTAGAAACAGGGGCAAGGCTGGAGCATACGCGTTTAAGCGGCAATTTCGCATCGTCGGTGACAGGGTTTAATAAGAACTTTAATAATTTCATCCCTACGGCCACCATTTCGAAGAAGATCAACGATGCTCAATCGCTAAGTGCCAGCTATACCAAAAGGCTTACGCGTCCTTATATCTGGGATTTAAACCCAAACCCTGATGCCAGCGACCCTAAGAATATTGTAACCGGAAACCCGGCGCTTGATCCGGAACTGGCCAACCAGGCAGAAATTGCCTATTCGGTATCCCTGAAATCAGGTGCTTCCATTAATTCGGCACTCTTCTGGCGGCAAACCGATAATTCGATTGAAGAATACACAGTTACCGACCAGAATGGCATTTCTACCACGAGCAAGCAGAACCTTGCGGCGAGCAGGCAGCTTGGGCTGAACATTGCTGCCGGAATACCCATTACGTCGAAATTTAAAATCAACTCAAATCTGAACCTTTACCGCATGGATTTTAGCAGTGCCGGCCTGCAAATTGATAACCAGGGCTGGAACGGGCAGTTTAACATGAGTGCATCCTATAAATTGAGCGAAACCATGTCGGTACAGGCTTTCGGCGATTATGCCAATAGAACCATAACCTTGCAGGGTTATAAAACACCCCGTTCGTTTTACAGTTTAACCATGAAAAAGGAACTTCCGTTAAACAAGCTTTCTTTTATACTGGCTTTTTATAATCCCTTTAATAATACCATTAACCAAAGGGAAACCGTTAATGCCACTGCTTTTACCGCCAGCACTTATAACCGCCAATACTATCGTACGGTAAAGTTTACTGTAACCTGGGCTTTTGGGAAGCTTTTTGAGCAGAAACAGGGTAAAAAGATAAACAATGATGATGTTAAGGCAAGGCCTGCGGGTTAAGCGGAGTGATGTACTGAAATTAAAAAAAGCTATTCATTATGGATAGCTTTTTTTGGTTGGAGAGCATAAGGCACAAGCGGCACGCTTGCGCCAGCTAAGGGTTGTTGGATTGGCTAGTAAATCAGTAATGTAAAGGCACAAAAAAAGGAAACAAATTTTGTTTGTTTCCTTTGAGTACTCGGGGCGGGAATCGAACCCGCACGCCTTTGAAAGCACAGGATTTTAAGTCCTGCGTGTCTACCAGTTCCACCACCCGAGCAGGTGATTAACCTTTAAATATAAATGCCTTCTGGTAGGAAGGCATTTAGAGCGAAAGACGAGATTCGAACTCGCGACCCCGACCTTGGCAAGGTCGTGCTCTACCAACTGAGCTACTTTCGCATGTTTAATACAATCGCTGTATTCCCTTTGGGGTTGCAAATATAGAAAATAAAGTTTCGGTACCAAAAAATATTTTAAAATATTTTTGTGTGTGTTGAAATCAAATGCTTTGTAAATAAAAAAGCCATCATTGCTGATGGCTCTATTCGATTTTTTTTGAAGTACTCGGGGCGGGAATCGAACCCGCACGCCTTTGAAAGCACAGGATTTTAAGTCCTGCGTGTCTACCAGTTCCACCACCCGAGCAGGTGACTAACCTTTTAAAATAAATGCTTTCTGGTAGGAAAGCATTTAGAGCGAAAGACGAGATTCGAACTCGCGACCCCGACCTTGGCAAGGTCGTGCTCTACCAACTGAGCTACTTTCGCATTAACAAAACAACTAAGCCGTTTCGTTTTGGTGATGCAAATATAGAGAGATTTATATTTCTGTCAAGAGATTTTTTATTAAAAATTTAATATTTAGTTTAAATTGCTGGCTTTCAGTGTAAGTAAAATTAAATCATTTTCAAATCCCCTTCCCTGAAGATAGGCGATGAGCTTCATTTTTCTTTTTAAGGGGTTTGCTTCAGTCAAACTACCGGCTTTTTTAAGCGCTAAATTTTCTAAAGTCTGCAGGTAATCATCCTCATCTAAACTGTAAATTGCCTTCTGCAATAACTTATCGGGAACACCTTTCAGTTTTAAACCCTGTTTAATTTTTACCCGTCCCCATTTTTTGATGTTAAACTTGCCCGAAGCATATTGTTTTGCAAAGCGTTCTTCATTTAAAAAATTATTCAGGATGAGTTCCGTTAAAATTTCTTCCAGTTCATCACCACGTATTCCCCATTCGACCAGTTTATACCTCACTTCCTTTTGCGAACGTTCCTGGTAAACGCAAAAATTTTCGGCTTTTGCCAAAGCCTGTTTTTTATCTAATATTGCACCTTCTTGTTTGCCGCTTTTCATAATTAATTACTGAAATTCGTAAAAATAAAAACGATTACCGTATTTTTCTGAAGATAATCACATGCAGAACCCGATTTACACCATTTCCAGAATTGCCGAAATTTTAAATGCTGATACCAGATTAGTTAATGAAGAAGCCATTATCAGGTTTTTGATTATTGATAGCCGCTCGGTTTTAGTGCCTGAAAACTCCTTGTTTTTTGCACTTTCATCGCACCGCGACGGACATGAATTCATTAAAGATGCTTACCAGAAGGAAATCAGGAATTTTGTAATCACGGAAAGAAAATATGTAAGCCAGTATCCGGATTGTAATTTCATTATCGTTAATGATGCTTTAGCTGCCTTGCATGCACTGGCAACAGCACACCGGAACCAGTTCAATTTAAAAACCATCGGCATTACCGGAAGTAACGGAAAAACGATTGTAAAAGAGTGGCTGTATCAGCTTTTAGCGGTTGATGAGCATATTGTGAGGAGTCCGAAAAGTTATAACTCACAGATTGGTGTACCGCTTTCGGTTTGGCAGATTGAGGCCGATAACACCCTGGGGATATTCGAAGCGGGCATTTCTGCGGTAAATGAAATGGATATGCTTGCGGCCATTATAGAACCTAAAATCGGGATTTTAACCAATATTGGAGAAGCCCATGCAGAGGGGTTTTCTTCTAAAAGGGAAAAACTAACGGAAAAGTTAAAGCTTTTTAAAAATGCCGAGCTGTTTATTTACTCGCCTGATTACGTGAGCGAAGTAAATGTTAAAGATTTGCCTGGCAAACGGAAATTTAGCTGGAGTGGCATTCAGGCGGCCGATTTACGCATTATTGCCGTAGAGCCGATAGAAGGAAACTGCTATTTACGGGCCATTTACCAGGACAGGGAAATTGAGTGCATGCTGCCTTTTAAAGATAAGGCATCTATAGAAAACGGAATTATTTGCTGGGCAACGTTACTTGCACTGGGTTATACTGCGGAGCAGGCCGACTCAAGACTTGAAAAACTCAGTCAGGTGAATATGCGTTTAGAGTTGAAAAACGGCATTAACCAATGTTCTATTATTGATGATTCTTACAGTGCCGATATTTCTTCGCTGGCCATTGCGCTCGATTTCCTGAACCAGCAAAACCAGCATCCCAAGAAAACCGTAATCCTTTCGGAGTTATTTGAAACGGGGCAGGAGGATTTAGATTTATACACTGAAATTGCTGATTTACTTAGGCAGAAGAAAGTAACGAGGCTTATTGGTATTGGTACACACATTGCTAAGTATGCATCGCTCTTTAAGCTGGAAACACAGTTTTTTGATAGCACCAATGCTTTTATAGAAGCCTTTCCGGGTTTGCAGTTTAGCCATGAAACCATATTGGTAAAGGGGGCCAGGCGATTTGAGTTCGGGAGGATCAGCAAGTTGCTAACGCAGAAAATCCATGATACTGTTCTGGAAATTGATTTGAATGCCATGGTTGGTAACCTGCAGTTTTACCGTTCTAAAATTAAACCTGGCGTTAAAATTATGGCGATGGTTAAAGCTTTCTCTTACGGCAGCGGAAGCTTTGAGATTGCCAACTTATTGCAGTTTCACAAGGTGGATTACCTGGCTGTAGCCTATGCCGATGAGGGCATCGCTTTGCGAAAGGCCGGTATTAGTTTACCGATTATGGTGATGAGTCCGGAAGAATCGGCCTTTGAAGCCATTATCAGGCATAAGCTGGAACCCGAAATTTACAGCCTGGAGATTCTGCATAGTTTTGTGAATGCACTTTCGGAATACGATTTTGATTACCCGGTACACCTTAAGATTGATAGCGGCATGCACCGCCTGGGTTTTGATGAAACTGAGGTTGAGCCATTAATTGAATTCCTGCAAGGATCGCAAAAGATTAAAGTGCAGAGCATTTTCTCGCACCTGGTTGCCAGTGGCGAAGCCGAGCATGATGGTTTTACGCAGCAGCAGATTGATAAATTCAAATCAATTGCCCATCAATTGGTAAATACTTTGGGTTATAAACCTATTCTTCATATTGCGAATACTTCAGGCATTAGCCGCTGGCCTGACGCTCAAATGGATATGGTACGTTTGGGCATAGGTTTGTATGGTTTTGATGCCGGACTTTTAAATAACCGGGGTTTGCAAACGACCATGGTGCTGAAAACCACTGTTACACAGGTTAAAGTATTACAGGCGGGTGAAACCGTTGGCTACAGCAGGCGGGGGGTAATGCCTGAAGGCGGCAAAATAGCAACGGTTAAGATTGGCTACGCCGATGGCTATAACCGGGCCTTTGGTAACGGGGTAGGTAAAATGCTGGTTAATGGTTATCTGGTACCCACCATTGGTTCCATTTGTATGGATATGACCATGCTCGATGTCAGCGGAATAGACGTGAAACCTGGTGATGAGGCTATCGTGTTTAACCACGAACATAATATCATGGAGCTGGCAAAACAGATCAATACCATTCCCTATGAAATCTTAACCAATATCTCGCAAAGGGTTAAAAGGGTATATTTTTATGAGTAGTTAAGCGGTTTTCAGTTATCAGCTGGCAGTTTTCAGTTGAGAGTTACTAATGACCAATGACCAATGAACCATTGAACAGTTTTCAGTTTTCAGTTGAGAGTTACTAATGACCAATGAACCAATGAACTATTAAACAGTTTTCAGTTGGGAGTTACCAATGACAAATGAACCAATGACTAATGAACTATTAAACAATTTTGAATAAGTTTGCAGCATGAATAAAGTAGGGAAAGCCATTATTAACTATTTAATTAAAGGTTTATTAATTGTGGTGCCCATTGCTGTGAGTATTTTCATTGTAGTTTGGGCCGTTACCACGGTTGATAGCTGGTTAAATGTGAATAATATCCTTGGCGTAAATCCACGCACGGGCGAAAGCCGGAATATTCCGGGTTTAGGTTTGCTTACCGTTTTGGCGATTATTTTAGTTGCGGGGATTTTTGTGACGAATTTCGTAACTGAACCCATGTACAACTGGTTCCAGCGGATTATGCAACGATTGCCCTTGCTTAATTTCATTTATTCGTCTATTAAAGATTTAACCGAAGCTTTTGTAGGGGATGAGAAAAAGTTTAACCATCCGGTTTTGGTTGAGGTTGAAGGGGGGATGAAAAAAATTGGTTTCCTTACGCAGAACGACCTGAATAAACTTGATTTACCAGAAGAAGTTGCCGTATATTTTCCTTTGTCTTATTCCTTTGCGGGGCAACTTTGTATTGTGAGTAGAGATAAGGTTAAAGATTTAAATATGAGCGCTGCTGATGCCATGAAACTGGTTGTTAGTGGCGGTGTCAGCGGACTTTAAGTTTTATATATGATTCAGATTTACCATAATAACCGATGTACAAAAAGCCGCCAGGCATTTGAGGAACTGGAGAACAGCGGCAAGGCATTTGAAGTGATATATTACCTCGAAACACCTCCCGATGTAGCACAGCTTGAAACTTTGATCAAAAAGCTGAACATTAAACCTGTTGAGCTGATCCGTAAAACAGAAAAAATTTTCATCGAAAACTATAAAGGCAAAACCTTAAGCGATGTCGAATGGATTGAGGCCATGGTGAAGTACCCGATATTAATTGAAAGGCCAATTGTAGTTTCGGGCGATAAAGCCGTAATCGCAAGACCTACTGAGCGGATTAATGAGATTTTAGGCTAAATCTATACTTCAGGATCTTATCTGTTAGAGAGATACTGAACTAAATTCAGCATGACGGATGGTGGTGTTGTTTTCTTTTGATGTTGTTGTGCCATAATCTACCGGATTAAAAAATACTTCTTCCGGTAGATAAAATAAGTATAAACATAACAAAAGCAAAGATGATCCGGGTGTAATATTCCCTGATGAACAAACCTGTGAAAATTAATACGTCATCATCAGTATTGCTGTGGATAGCACCATTAGTGGTTGAGGCATTATAAATGATATGCTTGTCTTTATGATTATTTACCGACCACCTGCTTAACCAGCTGTTCTGAAAACTCCAGTCAAATTCTTCGCCTGTGGCTAAAAATATTTTTGCTTTAAAGCCTGTCCAATCGTAGCGTATGATGCCTAGAACTTCGTTTTTATTATTGAGGATTTTCGTTTCAGGTTTGGTATAGCCTTCACTTTTTAATAGGTAAATCCCTTTTTGCGTTGTGGCTATTGCCGAGTTTTTAAGCGAACTAAAATTGAGTGAAAATTTAAGCAATGCATTGCCAAATACCTGATAGTTACTATCAAATAAACCTTTCCTCCAATTTAATGTTTGCTCCATTTAATTTTTATTAATGATGTCTTGATGTTGTGGCTACCATTATTGGTACGAGACAAGCAACAAGAACAGCAGCTCTTTTGTTGTAAATTTGTTTAATAAATAATCCGGTAACGATTAATAATGGATGATCTGCATCAGCAGCTATGGCTCCGGTATTGCTGTTTGAATGGTATGAAATATTAATATCCTTATAATTTGACAAGGTAAATTGCGTTTTCCACATTCCTGCCGCTTTCCACTCGTATTGTTCGCCTGATTTTAAACTAATCAAAGCTTTCGATTTCCAGCTGTCGTAGGTAATTACTGCTACTAAATCATTTGTTTTGCGGTCGAAAACATTAGTCTTCGTTTGCCAGAACCCTTCATTCTGGAAGTAATAATTTTGGTCTTCAAAAAAAGAATTAGCATTGCTTTTCCAGGTTTCAAAGATAATGGCACCTTTTTGCAAGCCATCAATAAAAAGTTCAACATTCGAACTAAACCAATTTCTTTTCCAGTTTATAAATTTCATCGAAGGTAGCTTTTAGTTTTAGATAGGCATAATTTAAAGTTGTTACAAGGATAAGCTCAAAGCATAAAAAAAGTGCTTCCGAAAAGAAGCACTTTAAAGCAATTTAGTGTTTATAAAAACAGTTGATATTAGAAGTTTGGTTTCAATACATACTTATCGTAGAACCTGAAAATATGTTCTGCGGCTTCTTCAGCAGTATCAACCAGGCGGAATAAGTTTAGGTCCTCTTCATGGATATTGTGTTCTTTTTCCAGCATGGTTCCTCTAATCCAGTCGATTAATCCACCCCAGTAATCTTTACCAACCAGTACAATCGGGAAACGGGCAATTTTACCTGTCTGGATTAATGTTAAAGCCTCGAAAAGCTCGTCCATTGTTCCAAAACCACCCGGCAGCACCACAAAGCCCTGACTGTATTTCATGAACATTACCTTTCTTACAAAGAAATAGTCGAATTGAAGCAATTTGTTATGGTCGATATATTTATTGTGGAACTGCTCAAAAGGTAATTCAATATTCAAACCTACCGATTTTCCGCCATTGGTATGGGCGCCTTTGTTTCCGGCCTCCATAATACCGGGACCACCGCCGGTGATAACGCCATAACCACGGTCGGTTAATAATTTACCGCATTGTTCGGCCAGCTGGTAATACCTGTTTGTTTCGGCAGTACGGGCAGAACCGTAAATGGTAACACAGGGACCAATTTTTGCCAGTTTCTCGAAACCATCCACAAATTCGGCCATAATTTTAAAAATCTGCCACGAATCGGTTACCTTAATTTCCTGCCAGTCTTTATTTTCAAAAGCACTTCTGATTTTTTCTTCACTCGTCATATATTCTGTATTCTAAATATTAAAATCTGGTTTGCGCATCCGTTTTTTTGCTGATGAAAAGCAAACCAATAAAGGTGATTAAACCGTTAATTAAAATCAGTTCAACACTGAAAACGTAGCCACCTAATAATTCCTTTGAGTAGCTTGAAAGCAAGTAACATAAAAAAGGCGATAAAATGCAAACTATCGGCACTAATTTATCGTGCAAGCCGCGTTTTTTTACAAACAATCCAAAACTGTAAAGCCCCAGTAGCGGGCCGTAAGTATATGAAGCAATGGTAAAGATTAAACTTACCACCGACGAACTGTTTAAGGCGTTGATTACAATAATTACCAAAAACATAATGATGGAAAAGGCAATGTGTACCGTATGGCGTTTTGTTACTGCATTTGCCGCTTCGATATTGTCTTTTTTTGCCATGCCTAAAAAATCGACACAAAATGATGTGGTCAATGCAGTAAGCGCCGAATCGGTTGTGGCAAAAGTTGCTGCGGTTAAGCCCAGCATGAAAATAATTGCCGGTACGGCACCTAAATTATTCAAGGCTATTTCAGGAAATAATAAATCTGTTCGTGGTTTTCCGGTAATGTGATCCAATGGGATATCGATCCCGTTTTTAGCAGCGTAAATATAAAGTAACGCACCCACACTTAAGAAGAATACATTTAGGATTACAAATACCCCTGTAAAGGTGAACATGTTTTTCTGTGCTTCCTTAATGGTGCTCATGCTCAGGTTCTTCTGCATTAAATCCTGATCTAAACCCGTCATGGCGATGGTTACAAAAATACCACCGATAAACTGTTTGCCGAAGTGCCATTTGTTGGTTAAGAGATCGTCCCAGAAAAATATTTTGGAGTAGCTGCTGTTTTTAACGGTTTCAAAAGCCTGCGGGATATTATAATCGAGGCTACTGCAAATGAAATAAATGGTTAAGAAAACAGATAGTACCAGGAAGAACGTTTGCAAGGTATCGGTAATGATAATGGTTTTTAAACCGCCTTTAAAAGTGTACGACCAGATTAATCCCAGGGAAATCAGCACGGTAAGCCAAAATGGGATATGGTAATTATCGAAAATAAAGCGTTGTAATACAATAACCACCAGGTATAGGCGGGTTGCAGAACCCAGTGTACGGCTTAACAAAAATATAGATGCCGCGGTTTTATAGCTATAGTGGCCTAAGCGGCGCTCAATATAGCCGTAAATAGATGTTAAATTCATCCGGTAGTAAAGCGGCAGCAGCACTGTGCAAATAATGATAAAGCCTACCGCATTTCCTAAAACGAACTGAAAGTACTGGAACTGATTTCCTGCGGGCGCACCAACTTCACCAGGAACGGAAATAAAGGTTACACCGGAGAGTGCTGTCCCAATCATTCCGAAAGCAACCAAATACCATTTTGAATTCCGGTTGGCAACAAAAAATGAGTTGTTATCCGACGAATCTTTTGAAGTTACAAACGAAATAATAATCAGCAATAAAAAATAACCGATGAGGAAACAAAGTAGGATGGTTGGTGACATAGTTTTATGTTAAGCTGATAAATGTAAGAAATTACGATTTAATGTCAATAGCAAAAGCGGTTCATTAATTCAATTGTATGCCACTGATTATTCCGTGCTAATTGGGTTGAATAAGGTTGTGTGCATTGAACTAATGCCGTAATAACTAATGAACATTTTTGCATATTTTTGTGCTATGAATTTTTCATCCAAGCTGCTGGAAGATGCGGTAAACGAATTCTCGAAATTACCAGGTGTAGGGCAAAAAACAGCGCTGCGACTGGTTTTACATCTTTTAAATAAAGAGCAGGAAGAGGTTAACCAGTTTGGAAACACGTTGATTAAGTTAAAGCAACAGATAAAAAACTGTAGCATTTGCTATAACATTTCCGATCATACGATATGCGAAATCTGTACTTCGCATAAGCGTGATAAAGAAACCATTTGCGTTGTTGAGGATACGCGTGATGTGATGGCTATTGAGAATACCGGGCAATATTTTGGTGTTTACCATGTGCTTGGCGGCTTAATCTCCCCAATGGATGGCATCGGTCCTGCAGATTTATACATCGATAGTCTGGTGCAAAGGGTAGCAACAGGTGAGGTTAAAGAGGTTATTTTAGCACTTAGTCCGAATATGGAAGGTGATACTACGCTGTTTTACCTTTACAAACGGCTAAAAGAATTTAATGTGCCGATTACCACCATTGCCCGAGGTATTGCCTTTGGCGGAGAGCTCGAGTATACAGATGAAATAACCCTTGGCCGTTCGATTGTAACCCGCGTGCCTTACGAAAATGCAATGATGAAATAGGGTAGTTGGTTAATTGTCAAATTGGTTAAGTGGAGCATATAGCTTATTCCCTGATTGATTTGCCAGTTAAACTAAACAGTTCGTCTGTTTAAGCAACTCAATTTTTCAACGATTTAACAATTTAACAATTATACAGTTTAACGATTGGCCAATTCAATCAATTAATTCAACGAATAAAATATTTAATGAAAGATAAAGTAATTATCATCACCGGTGCATCAAGCGGAATCGGGAAGGCTTGTGCTGAGGAATTTGCTAAACGAGGTGCAAATCTGGTATTGGCTGCACGCCAATATGTTACGCTTTGTGAGATTACGGCCGAACTAGAAAAGAAATATGGCATCAGAGCAGTAGCTGTACAGGCAGATGTGAGCAAGGAAGAAGATTGTGAGTTAATCATTAAGCAAGCCTTGGTTTCGTTCCAAAGAATTGATATTCTGGTGAATAATGCAGGTTTATCGATGCGTGCCTTGTTTAATGATCTGGATTTATCGGTATTGAAAAACCTGATGGACGTGAATTTCTGGGGAACTGTTTATTGCACCAAATATGCCTTGCCTGAGATCTTAAAAACCAAAGGGACAATTGTTGGTGTTTCATCAATCGCTGGTTTCAGGGGCTTACCTGGCAGAACAGGTTACTCGGCTTCCAAATTTGCCATGAACGGTTTTATCGAATCGTTGAGAACTGAACTGTTAAAAACTGGTGTAAATGTGTTGTTGGCATGTCCTGGATTTACGGCTTCCAACATCCGTGTTACGGCTTTATCAAAAGATGGTGCAGCACATGGTGAAACCAGTATGGATGAAGGTAAAATGATGACTTCGGAAGAAGTGGCAAGCATTATTGCCGATGGTATTGAAAAACGTAAACGTACTTTAATCATGACAGGACAAGGTAAACTCGCCGTGTGGATGAATAAACTCTTCCCTGCATTTGTAGATAAAAAGGTGTTTGACTTGTTTGCAAAGGAGAAAAATCCTTTGATAAAAAACTAGAATTTAAATGTAAGATGGGAAATGTGAGATGGAAGATGTTGCAAGAAATTTGGGTCTATCATCCATTTTCCATCTCACATCTTCCATCTTTAAAACATCCATCCTGATAACAATTTCGTTTGTTTAAGTTGAAAGAATAAATCTTTTATGTACAGACTCCTTTTTGTATTCATGCTCTTATTTCAAACCATTATTGCTGCAGCACAGGTAAAAACAGCGAAAGAAATTAATTACGCCGGCAATTCACAAGAAAAGAATACGCTGAATGTTTTTTATAAAAATGACAGCATTAAAGATAAGCCGGTTTTGATTTTTATTCATGGTGGTTCATGGAGTAGCGGGAAAAAAGAAACCTATTGGTGGTTGGGCAGAAATTTTGCTAAAAAAGGAATTGTAACAGTAATCATTAACTACCCTTTAGCACCAGAAGCACAATATGAAAAAATGGCTACGGATTGTGCCTTGGCGGTTAAATGGGTACAGCAAAATATTTCAAATTATAATGGGAGTGCAGCTAAAATCTTTGCTATGGGACATTCTGCAGGTGCCCATCTTGCGGAGCTTATCAACGCCGATCCACAATATTTTAAGCAAGCCGGGATTCAAAACCCAATAAAAGGCATTATTTTAAATGATCCGTTTGGTTTGGATATTCATGAATACTTAACTTCTGCCGAGAAAGACCATTATTATTATGATTTTTTAAGAACATTTACGGATCAGCCTGCAGTGTGGAAACTGGCCTCGCCCATGAATTATGTCCAGCACATTAAAAATCCTCACCTGTTGTTTTATGGTGCCAAAACCTACGAGGCAATTAAAATACAAACACCAAGGTTATTTGAGCAATTGAAAACCAATCATATCGCTGTTGAAATGAAAGAAGTGAAAGGAAAAAGCCATGTACCAATGATTAGCCAGATGATATTTGGTGGAAACGATTTGTATAAGGATATTATCGATTTTATTGACATTCATTAAACCTTATAAGTTCAAAATCTGTATTTTTTCTGTCTTGTTAAATAAACTGAAATCCATTACCGTTTTGCCCGCCTCATTATGGTAATGCATAATGCTAAACTTCGCATCCCATTCAATATCCTCATCCTGGTAGCTTGTTCGCGTATGGATGGTTTGGGCAAAAGTATCATCAAAAGCTTTTAAGATCACAAAAATCTCAACCTCAGCAATAGTTAATTCTTCAAGGCTTTTTTCGAAAATCGGGCTATCTTCATTAATTGGGTGTACTAAAGTCCAGTTTAAGGAAAGCACACTTATTTTACTTCGTTCCAGTTCCAGGGGATAAAAACTACGCCTTAACTTACCATCAACCGTTTCATTGAAAGTCATATACATTTGTGCTTCAACATCAATTAATGAATTTTTGCGCAGGTTAACCAAACGACACATCAAACCAGTGTGGTTTTGATAAGGTGCAACTACCATTTTTTTAGTAAAGGAAACTTTTGAAGTAGGCCTGCTGAAACGCCCATAAAGTAATCCGGTTGCCAATGCAAAAGCAAGTAAACCCAACATGCTTTCGAAGGCCGCCAGCACACTGGTGATGAAACCTTGGGGTGAGATATGTCCGTAACCGACAGTAGAAATGGTTTGTGCAGAGAAAAAGAAAGCATCAAAAAACTGGTCGCGTAGCGTAGTGCCTTTGGCGCCATCTAAATTTTCGATACCAATAACATTATAAGCAATAGCAAATAACGTGTTAACAATTAAATAGGCAATTAGTATAACCATGAAAAACCTGGCCCAGCTCATGGTAACCAACCTTGTGTAGGTATCATCGAACTTAAACCATGGCAGGCCCGTTCTTTCGATATTTGGGCTGCCATCGGTGTTTAAAACCCGCTGATTCTTGATTACAGGTGCAGAGCCGAAGCCTAAGTCGTCGTTAAACTGAACTTTCCGTTTAAAAAAAGCCATATATTTTTAGCAAGAATTTTGGAATTATAAAAAAGTATATCAATATTTGCGATATACAAACATGATAATTAAAAACTTAAATAACAATTGGTGGTGGCATAACGAAATTCGTTAGGCAAACTCTATTGTTATATATTTTAAAATATTTTATAAACGATGAAAAGGATTGCCCAAAAAGCAATCCTTTTTTTTATGTGCTATCATCACGCTGAATTGATTTCAACAGCTTAGAAAACAGGTTCAGACTGATGTAAAAAGAAAACATTAACATGAAAAAGATATTAAACCATTTGTTCGAAAACAAAAGCTTTAGCAGGGAAGAAGCAAAGAATATCCTGATTTCGATTAGTCAGGGCGCATTCAACGCTTCACAGATCGCGGCTTTTATTACTGCTTATGCCATGCGGAACATTACCGTTGATGAATTGCAGGGCTTTCGCGATGCGATGCTGGATTTAGGTATTAAAGCCGATTTTTCTGATTTTGAGCTCATCGACCTTTGTGGTACAGGTGGCGATGGAAAGGATACTTTTAATATTTCTACACTATCTTCTTTTGTGGTTGCCGGGGCTGGTCATCATGTAGCAAAGCACGGTAATTACGGTGTTTCTTCGGGTTGTGGTTCATCTAATGTGATGGAATATCTGGGCTATCAGTTTACAAGTGACCAGGATGTACTGAAACGCAATTTAGATACAGCGGGGATTTGTTTCCTGCATGCGCCATTGTTTAATCCGGCGATGAAAATTGTTGCTCCAATCCGTAAAGATTTAGGTATTAAAACCTTTTTTAATATGTTAGGGCCAATGGTGAACCCGTCGCAACCTAAATACCAGATGGTTGGCGTGTTTAGTCTGGAACTGGCTCGTTTGTACAACTATCTTTATCAGGATACCACGAAAAATTATACTATTGTACACGCATTGGAAGGTTACGATGAGATTTCACTAACCTGCGATGTGAAAACCTTTAATAATAAAGGCGAAAGCATTTTGACTCTTAGTGATATGGGTTTTGAAAAAGTTTCGGTTAACGAGATTAAAGGTGGGGATACTGTAGAATCATCAGCCAAAATATTTATGGATGTTTTAAACGGAACGGCTACTGATGTTCAGAATAATGTGGTTTTATGTAATTCTGCATTAGCCATCAGGACGATTAAACCTGAGCTTTCTTTTGCCGATTGTTATTATGAGGCCGAAGCATCTTTGATGAGTAAAAAAGCGTTGGATAGCTTTAAAAAATTAGTGGCCTAATGGATAAGTTTAAACTGAAAGTCTGTGGGATGAAATATGCGGCAAACATTGCTGCGGTAGCGGGCTTACAACCCGATTACTTAGGCTTTATCTTTTACGAACCATCGCCAAGGTTTATTAGTGATGTTTCTGCGGAGCTGATCAAATACATTCCTGAGGAGATAAAAACGGTAGGCGTATTTGTAAATGAGGATATAGATGAAGTAAGTAAAAAAGTAAAATTACACCAGCTCAAAGCGGTTCAGTTGCATGGAAATGAATCTGCTGCATATGCTAAGGCATTAAAAGATAGCTTTAACGCTTTAGAAGTAATCAAAGCTTTTGGTATGGATGAAGATTTTGATTTTGCTGTATTGGATGATTACAATGATGTTGTTGATTTCTTTCTGTTTGATACCAAAACAAAAGCACATGGTGGTTCGGGGAAAACTTTCGACTGGAGTATACTTGATGGTTACAAACTAAATAAACCTTACTTTTTAAGTGGAGGTATTGATTTGGAGCACGCTGCAACGATTGGTAAAATAGAAGATTCGAGGCTTTATGCATTGGATATTAACAGCCGCTTCGAAGTTGAGCCAGGGGTGAAGGACGTGGAGAAGATTATGGAGTTTATAGGAAAAATAAAATAAGAAAATTTAATACTGTGGTATGAAGTATCTGCCAGAGGCGAAATTGCGCTGATAAATAACAGATTCTTCGTTCCTCAGAATGACAAAATTTACAAATATGAAATACAAAGTAAACGAAAAAGGATATTACGGCGATTTTGGTGGAGCCTATATTCCTGAAATGCTTTATCCAAACGTAGAAGAACTACGTCAGAATTATTTGAAAATTATTGATGATGCGGGTTTTCAGCAAGAATTTCATCAGCTGTTAAAAGATTATGTAGGTCGTCCCTCACCGTTATACCTGGCAAAGCGCTTGTCTGAAAAATATGGTGCCAACATCTTTCTTAAAAGAGAAGATCTAAATCATACCGGAGCGCATAAAATTAACAACACAATCGGGCAGATTTTATTGGCCGAGAAATTGGGTAAGAAAAGGATTATCGCCGAAACCGGTGCAGGTCAGCATGGCGTGGCTACTGCTACCGTTTGTGCTTTGCGTAACCTGGAATGTGTAATTTACATGGGCGAGGTTGATATTGAGCGCCAGGCACCCAATGTAGCCCGTATGAAAATGTTAGGAGCAAAAGTTGTTCCGGCAAGTTCGGGTAGTAAAACTTTGAAAGATGCTACCAACGAAGCCATGCGTGACTGGATTAACAATCCTGTTGATACACATTATATCATTGGTTCGGTAGTTGGTCCGCATCCATATCCAGATATGGTGGCACTTTTTCAATCCATCATTTCTGAGGAAACTAAAAAGCAACTGTTAGCACAAACGGGTAGTGAATTGCCTGATTATGTTTTAGCCTGTGTAGGCGGTGGCAGCAATGCAATGGGTATGTTTTATCATTTTATGGATGATGAAGCAGTAAAATTAATCGCTGTTGAAGCAGCAGGTAAAGGTGTTTCCAGCGGGTTCTCAGCTGCAACAACATATCTGGGTAAAGAAGGCGTTTTGCATGGTAGCAGGAGTATCTTAATGCAAACCGAAGACGGACAAGTGGTAGAGCCGCATTCGGTTTCAGCCGGACTGGATTACCCTGGCATTGGTCCGCAACATGCACATTTGTTTAAAACCGGTCGCGGGCAATATGTTTCCATCACAGATGAAGAAAGTTTAGATGCTGGATTATTGCTCACCAAGCTCGAAGGTATAATCCCTGCCATCGAAAGCGCACATGCATTGGCTTACCTGGAGAAAATGGAATTCAAAGCCGGCGAAAATGTGGTTGTTTGCTTATCAGGAAGAGGCGACAAGGATTTAGATACCTATATTAAATATTTTAATTTATAAAGATAAGTCGTCATTGCGAGGCACGAAGCAATCTTAATGCTTTGTTTTATTAACCTTGCTATCGTTTAGGATTGCTTCGTGCCTCGCAATGACGAAAAATTGAAAACAATGAACAGAATTAAACAACTCTTCGAAACGAAGAAAGATATATTATCGATTTATTACACCGCAGGTTATCCTAATTTAGGCGATACCATACAAATTGCCGAGGCGCTGGAAAAATCAGGTGCCGATATGCTTGAAATCGGGTTTCCATATTCAGATCCTGTAGCCGATGGTCCGGTAATTCAGGCCAGCAGCAAGCAATCGTTAGATCAGGGAATGACGCTTAAGGTGCTTTTCGAGCAGTTGAGAGACCTCCGCAAACACGTAACCATACCAGTTTTGTTAATGGGCTATGTAAATCCGGTGTTGCAGTTTGGCGTAGAAAATTTTTGTAAGGCTTGTGCTGAAGTAGGTGTTGACGGCTGTATTGTACCTGATTTACCAATGATTGAATATGAAGAGTTTTATAAAGACTGCTTTGAAGAACATAATTTAAGCAATGTGTTCTTGATTACACCACAAACCGCTGAAGAACGCATTCATAAAATTGATGGTTTAACAAACGGATTTATCTATTTGCTTTCTTCATCAGCAACAACAGGTAAGAACCTTGAAGTTGGTAATACAACGGAAGATTATTTTAGCAGAATTAAAAATATGAACCTCAAGAATCCAACGATGATTGGCTTTGGGATTAGTGATAAGCAGACTTTCGATAAAGCCTGTTCATATGCAAATGGCGCAATTATTGGAACAGCTTTCGTAAAAGCTATTGCCGAAGGCGATATTGAAGAGAAAGTAAGCGGGTTTATGAAAGCGTTTAAGGGATAGTACTATTGCTTTTTACCATATAAGGCATATGAGGTCATTTAAGAATCAAACTTATATGAACCTTATATGTCCTTATATGGTTCATAATTTTTGATCTCATTTGAAAATTGAAAGGTGTACATTAACATTACTGACTTTGTTTAGCATTATTGGTTTTAGATCTTATCCCTATTCATCCAGTTTTCCGAAGTCATTTCAAATTTTACTTCACCTTTATTTACCATGCCTGTTTTTTTCCAACCTTGCATTTCATAAAATTTTTCTGCCCGGGTATCTGGTGCGGTACTAAGCCAAACTGTAGTTATTGTTTGTGCGAAATACCAGTTTAGCATTAAACGATGTAGTTCTTTTCCAATCCCATAACCTTCAAATTCTGGTCTTAAGAATAATGCCCAAATATTGTTTTCTTTTAAATCTACGATAGAGAAACCTACAATTGTTCCGTTGATTTCACAGACCCAGCCTTTTCCACGCTTAGTAATGAATTCCTCGCAATCGGTATCTGTCACCAGAGCTGGATTGGATAAAGTATTTTCTTTTACCGTATGCCTCACAATTTGGATTTGAGGGATGTCGGTAATTACTGCTTCGCGATAAATCATTAACTAATATAAATATTTTGCTTTATCGTTTACTCACTAACCGATAGCTCACTTTCTCCATTGCGAGTTGCAAAGCCTTTTTTTTAAAGAGTGGATTAGTATTTTTCAATCTGTGGAGAGATTTTTAATGCTATATATTCAGTTTAGTTCTTGAGTAAGCAACTGATAGAAGAATCACTTCAAAATAAATATGTTCTAATAATGTTTAAACGAGGTTTTTTGTAAGTTCAAACTTCATTTGACAATTTAATGATTGTTGATTTCTAAAATGGTTATACATTTGCTTAACAGTGTTAGATTATTTATCACTAGGAGATTCCAGTCATGGGAAGTAAAGAAAGAATTCTACGTTTAAAAGAAGAAACCAGAACCAACATTCTGGATGCAGCCCTGAACATCGTTCAAACAGAGGGATGGCAGGCTTTAAGTATGCGTAAAATTGCCGACCAGATTGAATACACTGCACCAATCATTTACGAATACTTTTCAAATAAGGAAGGTATCCTTTTAGAATTAACAAGAAGAGGTTATCTGATTCTTGCTAAAGATATCCGCGAAGCCCGCGACAGCCATGAATCATCTGAAGATAAAATGGAAGCCATGTGGGTAGCTTACTGGAACTTTGCTTTTTCACACAAAGAGTTTTACCAGCTGATGTATGGTGTAGATATGGTTTGCTGTAATGTGAAAAGTTCGATGCCTGAAGCGGAAAATGTTGGTGCAATGCTGGGCGATGTTATTGAATCTTTATTTGATAAAAAACCGGTATCGGAAGATGATATCTGTATGAAATACTATACTTACTGGTCAATCATCCACGGATTGATTTCCATTAATCTGGTTCGCCCGAATGGAAGAACTACAGATGAATTAAACCAGCAGATTTTAAAAGATGCCATTAAAGGCATTACGTTGTCTATTAACAACTAAATTTTTTTTACCCTGTAATTTAACACTGTTAGATTATTTATACACTTTAAATCCATTATAATTTTTAATCATATGAATGCTATCCATCGTTTGTTCATTTTACTTAACACCGTTAAATCATTTAATCAGGTTAAGATTCTTTTATTTATTTCATTAATTTCTGTTCTTCTGGTTAGCTGTAAATCTGCTCCAGACCAATCTGCAGCTGCTCCACCGCCGCCAATTTTACCGGTAAGTATGGTAACTGAAAGCGCAGAAACTACATTTATCGAATATCCGGCCGCTATTCAGGGTGCTGTTGATATCGATGTTCGTCCACAGGTGAGTGGTTATCTGCAAAGCGTTTTGGTTAATGAGGGTGCTTATGTAACTGCCGGACAAACACTGTTCAAAATCAATGAAAATCCATATCGTGAGGCTTTAAACAATGCAAAAGCTAGCTTACATGCTGCTGAAGCCGCAATCTTAAATGCACAGCTTGAGGTTGATAAGTTAACACCATTGGTTCAGAATAAAGTGGTTTCTGATTTCCAGTTAAAAACAGCTAAAACAGCCTATAAAATTGCGCAGGCAAATGCCGAGCAAGCAAAAGCAAGTGTTGCTGCCGCACAGATTAACTTAGGTTACACCAATGTTAAGGCTACCGTGAGTGGTTATATTGGCCGTATTCCTAAAAAACAAGGAAGTTTGGTTTCACCAACCGATCAAGTAGCCTTAACTCAATTATCAGATATCCACGAAGTACATGTTTACTTCGCCCTTGCGGAAAACGATTTCAATAGTTTCAATGCTAACTATCCAGGTAAAAACCCTGCCGATAGAATAAAACATTTGCCTGCAGTTGAACTGGTTTTGGCCGACAATTCTGTTTATCCTATCAAAGGAAAAATTGACATGATAGACGGGCAGTTTGATAAAAATACTGGCGCTATCACTTTAAGAGCAAGTTTTCCTAACGCAAGCGGAACTTTACGTTCGGGCAACACCGGTAAACTTCGTTTAGGTTTAAAACATGATGATGCCATTCTAATTCCGCAATCAGCAACGGTTGATATGCAGGACAAAGTATTTGTTTTTACGGTAGGCGATAGCAGTAAGGTGAAAAAACAAGCTATTACTATTGTGGGTAAATCAGGCGAAAACTATTTAGTTAACCAGGGTGTAAAAACCGGCGATCAGATTGTATTGAGCGGTATTGATAAATTACAAGAAGGTATGGTGATCCAACCTCAAAAGAAAGCAGATAAAGTAGCTGCTACAAGAACAAAAAAATAATACAATACTAAAATTTAAAACATCATGTTTCAGAAATTTATAGATAGGCCAGTACTTTCAACTGTTATTTCCATCTTATTGGTAATAGTTGGTATACTGGGCTTAACAAAGTTGCCCTTAGAGCGGTTTCCAAATATCGCACCTCCATCGGTATTGGTAACTGCTGTATATCCCGGTGCTAATGCCGAAACAATTTTACGTTCGGTAACACCATCGTTAGAAGAAGCCATTAATGGTGTGGAAAACATGACCTACATGACTTCCTCCGCCAGTAACGACGGTACATTGGGAATTACGGTATACTTTCAACAAGGTACCGACCCCGATCAGGCGGCTGTGAATGTGCAAAATCGTGTTTCGCAAGCCACGAGCCAATTACCTGCAGAGGTAGTACAATACGGTATCACGACTACAAAACAGCAAAATAGCTTTATTGGTGCGATTGGTGTTTACTCGGAGGATCCTAAAAAATACGATGCTGTTTTTGTAAATAACTATGCGCAAATTAATATCATTCCCGAATTAAAACGTATTCCGGGTGTTGGTTCAGCCAGTGTATTCGGTGGGATTAAAGATTACTCCATGCGTATCTGGTTAAATCCAAGTCAATTGGCTACTTACAAAATTACAACCAATGAAGTAATCGCTGCCATTCAGGATAAGAACTTAGAAGCTTCTCCCGGTCGGGTTGGAGAACGGAGCGATGAGGCTTTTGAATATGTAATTAAATATAAAGGCAAGCTTACTAAACCAGAAGAATATCAAAACATTGCTATACGTTCCAATTCAGATGGCTCTGTACTGCGTTTAAAGGATGTGGCACGTGTTGAACTAGGCGCTTATAGCTACAGTAGTGTAAACCGTTTAAATGGACATGATGGAATCACCATTGGTGTAATCCAATTATCGGGCTCAAATGCTAATGAAATTCAGATTGCGATAGACAAACTACTGGCAAAACTATCAAAGGATTTCCCGGCTGGTATTAAATACAACCAATTTTACCGTACAAAAACGGATCTTGATGAATCTATCAATCAGGTAGAGCATACCCTGATAGAAGCTTTCTTATTGGTGTTTATTGTGGTGTTTATTTTTCTGCAGGATTTCAGGTCTACCTTAATTCCGGCTATTGCTGTACCAGTGGCCATCATCGGTACCTTCTTTTTCATGAACCTCTTCGGCTTTTCGGTAAACCTTTTAACATTGTTTGCGCTGGTATTAGCGATTGGTATTGTGGTGGATGATGCGATTGTTGTGGTGGAGGCGGTGCATGCCAAAATGGAGGAAAACCCAACACTTGGCCCGAAAGCAGCAACTACCCAGGCCATGCACGAAATTACAGGGGCAATTATATCGATTACATTGGTTATGGCTGCCGTATTTTTACCGGTTGGCTTTATGACTGGTTCAACAGGTATATTCTACAAACAGTTTGCCTTAACCATGGCCATTGCCATTATCATATCAGCTGTTAACGCACTAACCTTGAGTCCGGCTTTGGCGGCCTTATTTTTAAAGAATAACCATAGCGCTGGTGGACACAAAGTGGCTAAAAAGACTTTTGTACAAAAGTTTTATGCAGGCTTTAATGGTGGCTTTAATTACATGACCAACCGATATATTGTGGGCTTAAAGGTTCTGATCCGTAATAAATGGATAAGTGTGATCGGACTGGCCTTGGTCGTTTTGGTCACCGTTTTTCTTGTTGGTAGAACCAAAACAGGTTTTATTCCTACAGAGGATCAGGGTTTTGTGGCTATCGCTGTTTCCAGTCCATCAGGAACTTCTTTGGCTAACACCAATAAAATGTTAAAACTGGCCGAGGCTGAGTTGAGGGCTATGCCATCAGCCAGATTTGTGATGTCGTTAGCAGGTTATAACTTTTTAACAGCCTCTAACAGTCCATCGGCAGGTCAGATTTTCTTATTGTTAAAACCAAATGAGGAAAGAGGGGCGGTAAAAAATATCGATGAGATACAAAATATCGTAAGGGCTAAAATGGCTGCCATATCCAACGGTACATTCTTCGTATTTAGTTTTCCAACGGTGCCAGGCTTCAGTAATGTGGAGGCTATGAACGTGATGTTACAGGATAAAACGAACGGACGGTTAGATAAATTTAGTGGTGTAGCCAATAACTTCATAGGCAAGTTAATGACTAAACCTGCCATTGCCTATGCTTTTACTTCTTATAAAGCAGATTATCCGCAGTTACAACTGGATGTTAATAACGAAAAGGCAGATCAGTTAGGGGTAAGTGTGAAAGACATCTTACAAACCATGCAGACTTATTTCGGTACGGCTCAGGCATCAGATTTTAACCGCTTCGGTAAATATTATCGTGTGGTTGTTCAGGCAGATGTTGCCGATAGAACTGACCCTGCAAGTATTGACCGGGTATATGTTAAAAACAAGGCAGGAGAAAGCGTTCCAATTAATACATTGGTGAAATTAACCCGTGTTTACGGTTCGGAAACAGCTTCGCGATATAACTTATTTAATTCTATCGAGATCAATGCTATTCCTAAACCAGGTTATAGTTCGGGTGATGCCATTAAAGCGATTGAGGAGACTGCTAAAGAATTTTTACCATCAGGCTATGCCTATGAATTCTCGGGGCAAACCCGTGAGGAAATTTCCTCTGGCGGGCAATCAACCGTCATCTTTCTGCTTTGTTTAGTATTTGTTTATTTTCTGTTATCTGCACAGTATGAGAGTTATGTATTGCCATTGGCTGTAATTCTTTCTATCCCAACAGGTGTGTTTGGTGTATTTGTGGTATTGGGTTTAACCGGTATTGAAAACAACATCTATGTACAGGTAGCGTTGATTATGCTTATCGGGTTACTGGCAAAAAATGCCATCCTTATTGTGGAGTTTGCCGTACAACGGCGCAAGGCAGGACTAAGCCTGGTTGATGCGGCTATTGAAGCAGCAAGATTAAGGATAAGGCCAATTATCATGACCTCGCTTGCCTTTGTATTTGGTTTATTCCCCATGAGTACTGCTACGGGACCATCTGCGCAGGGTAATCACTCTATCAGTATTGGTGCAGCAGGAGGGATGGTTTCGGGAGTAATTTTAGGTCTGTTCATCATTCCTGTACTCTTTGTCATCTTCCAGGCCTTACAAGAAAAAATTTCAAGAAAATCAAATGAGGTTGTTCATCATCAGCAGCATGAGGAAGAGCCTGTAAATCATGTAGTTTATGAAACGGTTTAATATAATTGCCATCCTACTCCTTGCACTTATCTGGAGCGGATGTTCGGTTTCTAAAGATCTGGCCCTACCCGAAAGTCTGGCGCCAAAGATGTTCAGAAACAACAGTACAAAAGATTCATCAAGTGTGGGCGATTTACCCCTGAAGCAGTTTATCAACGACCTTACGGTTCAAAATTTGATTGATACGGCTTTGGTAAAGAACTACGACATGCAGATCGCGTTGAAAAATATCGATGCAGCGGAAGTGTTGTTCAAACAATCAAAACTGGGTTACCTGCCTGAGTTAAAGTTGCAGGTAGCAGCCAGTTCCAGTCGCCCCTCTGATAATAGCTTAAATGGTTTAAGCCTAAACCAGTTTACAGGATCTACGCACATTGAAGATTACAGTGCTAACCTGGGCGTTTTCTGGGAGGCAGACATCTGGGGGAAAATCCGTAACCAGAAAGCCGGTGCCCTGGCTACTTTCCTGCAAACAGAAGAAGCCAGAAAAGCAGTACAAACGCGTTTGGTGGCAAATGTAGCACAGGGATATTATAATTTGCTGATGCTTGATGCACAGCTGGAGATTGCACGGAAAAACTTAAAACTTAACGACAGTACGTTAAGGATTATTAACCTGCAGTTTAATGCCGGACAGGTTACATCGCTTGCTATTCAGCAGGCAGAAGCGCAGCAACTGAATGCAGCGCAGCTGATCCCACGCCTGGAGCAAAGTGTAGCTTTACAAGAAAATGCTTTAAGTGTATTGATCGGTACTTTACCCCAATCAATTAATCGTTCAAACCGTCTGGATAAAATGGTTATCCCTCAGGATTTAAATGCAGGTTTCCCTTCAGCATTGTTAAGCCGCAGGCCAGATATTAAATCAGCCGAATTGGCCTTAACGGTTGCAAATGCTAAAGTGGGTGTTGCAAAGGCAAGCTTATACCCTTCATTGGTCATTACCGCGAGTGGTGGCGTAAATTCTTTCAAAGCGAGTAACTGGTTTAGTATGCCCGCCTCTTTATTCGGATTGGTTTCCGGAGGGATAACACAACCAATTTTTCAACGCGGACAATTAAAAGCTAATTTGGAACTGGCAAAAATTGATAGAGAAAAAACGGTAATCCAGTTCCGTCAATCAGTATTAAATGCGGTTGGGGAGGTTTCTGATGAGCTTACTAAGGTAGAGAAACTTAAAACACAATATAGTGTTGCTGAAAAACGTGTGCAGACTTTACAGCAAGCATCGAAAAATGCTAGCTTGCTGTTTAAAAGCGGTATGGCAAATTACTTAGAGGTAATTACTGCCCAGAGTAATTTGCTGCAAAGCGAACTTGAGCTAACAGCAATTAAAACTGAACAACTTAATGCTGTAGTTGGCCTGTATCGTTCCTTAGGCGGGGGATGGAATTAGATTTGACTAAGAAATAATTAGTTTTCACCATATAAGACATATAAATTATAGCTAAGGCTTTGTACTTAGCTGTGGTTTATATGCCTTATATGGTTTTTATTTTTCAATAAGACATAATACCAATACTAGTTTTGCTTAACCATCTCAATATGTGGTATGCCGTCTTCATCATAAGGTTCGCCAATTTTTTCAAAGCCTAAAGACTGGTAAAACTTTAACAAATAGAGCTGTGCACTAATGCGAATGGGCGAGGGGCCAAATTTTTCGTAACAACCAGCAATAGAAGCTTCCATAAGTTTTTTACCTAAACCTATACCCCGATGAGCAGCTGATGTTAAAACCCTGCCAATCGATATATCTTCATAAGAAATGCCCTGGGGAAGCAACCTGGTGTAAGCCGCTAATTGATCATCCACATAATAAAGCAGGTGAAGACTTCGCTGGTCTTTATCATCCAGATCCTGGTATGGACAGTTTTGTTCTACAATAAAAACTTCGTTTCTTAAGCGAAGTACATGGTATAATTCTTCGATACTAAATTCGCTGAAAGCTTTAATAATATATTTTGCCTGCATGGTATAACGGTATGACACTGCAAAGATAATCCACTTTTAGTGGTTAAAAAATGTTTTATAACCATCAGTTAATGCATTTTTTGAATTAATAGATGAAGATTAACGGAGATTCAAGTCTGTGCTATTTTTTAGCTAAAACTTCATCCAGATTACTTAGTCCCATGGTGAAACCTTCTTTGAAGCCCATCTCCAGAATTTGCGCCAAATCGTTTGCATGTTGGTGTTTGATTACAATATCCACCAGGGTATTGTTTCCTGAAGTAGTGAAGGTATTTGTCCAATGCGAACTGGGAAACTGGTTGTTAAGGTTGCCGTCTTCATCGCAAAAGGCATCTTTATAACTGTAGCTGCGTTTATCACTAATGTGCTCATAATTTGCTTTGCACCAATGCTTTTCATTTTCAGGACTTACCATTGCATAAAACCAGGTACCGCCTTCTTTAAAATCTAGTGATTTGGTTTCAGCACGGTATGGCTTTGGTGCCCACCACTGATCGAGGATTTCTGCTGTAGTCCAGGCTTTCCAAACCGTTGCAAGGTCAGCAGCGAATTCCCGCTGTACGTGGACGGTGTTATTTTCTTTGTCTACTGTGAATTCGAATTTTAAGCTCATGCTATTTGTATTTGGTTGTTAATAAAACAGCGTAATATTTAAAGAGTTTTGGTTTTTTTCTTAACGATTAGGACTCGTTAGTGATACGGAACTCCTATTTAAGAAGATTAGATAACTTTGCTAAGCTATTTAGGTTATTCTTTTACTAGGATTTTTTCTTTGTTAATGCTTTTCAAAAATACAAAACCTATCAAACCTGCTATTACAGAGGCTGTAAGTATGGCAAACTTTGCTTCGGAAATGTGCTGCGGATTATTAAAGGATAGCAATGCAATAAATATAGACATGGTAAAGCCTATACCAGCAAGCATGCCGAGGCCGATCAGATGTTTCCATCCTGCGTTAACAGGTAGGTTAGCCCACTTCAGTTTTACGGCAATCCAGCTGAATAAGGTTACACCAATAGTTTTTCCGGCAAAAAGCCCCATGATAATGCCAAGACCTAAAGGTGAGATCAAGCCTTGAATCATTTCCTTATGGAAAGTAATATTGGTATTTGCCAGCGCAAATAGCGGCATGATCAAGTAGTTTACAGGTTTGGTTAGCGCATGCTCCAGCTTTTGCAAGGGCGAGGTTTTTGCCGTTTTGCCTGTAGGTATGGTAAAGGCAAGCAGCACCCCTGCAATAGTTGCATGTATACCTGAATGGTGTATGCAGTACCATAAGAATATACCTGGAATAAGGTAATATACCAGGTTTTTAACACCAAAATGATTCATAAGGCCTAACAGTACGAGTATTCCGGCTGCCAAAGTAAGATATTGGAAATGAATCTGGCTGGTGTAAAATATAGCAATGACAATGATCGCACCTAGATCGTCGACAATGGCCAGGGCGGCGAGGAATATTTTAAGTGATGGGGGTACATTTTTGCCCAAAAGCCCAATTATGGCAAGCGCAAAGGCGATATCAGTTGCCATCGGAATACCCCAGCCACCTGCCGTTGAAGTTCCTTTGTTTAAGCTACTGTATATCATAGCTGGTAACAACATCCCGCCAATTGCGGCGATTACAGGTAGTGCCGCACTCTTTACACTCGAGAGTTCTCCCTCTGCAAGTTCTCTTTTTATTTCGAGACCTACCAGAAGAAAAAATATAGCCATGAGGGCGTCATTGATCCAGGTAAGAATGCTGTAGTTTATTGCTCCGAAACCGATGGTTATATCGAGGAAATTAGTAAAACTTACTTTTGCGGAAGTATTTGCAAGAATTAGTGAAATGGCTACACAGGTTAAAAGCAATATCCCACCTGTTTTTTCGGATTTAAAGAAACGTTGGAATACATTTTGGTTCGCCGCTTTTGCCATTCCGTAAAAATAAGAATATTGGCTTAAGCAATCTTTATTTCTTTGATAAATCAGGCAGTTTAATTAAAAAGCCACAGTATTAACCTAATGATGTTAACCTGCGGCTTTTGCTTTTTATTGTTTACTGATAGCTGAAATAATTCAGCAGCGCTTTTTTAAGGGTGCTTTTTCCCAATGTTTACCCTGATGTTTACTTCGAAATCACCATCGGTATAACCACTGATTGCTGATGTTGCCGTATTGTAGTAAGCCATAAAGTACAAAGTCGATTTATAGTTCATACCGAAGCCTACTGTTGCATTCTGCGTGTTGTGGTACATGGCCATTACATACAGTTTATCGTTTGCAAAGTTGGCATTAACACCGGCATCCCATAAATTCTTATAGTTTTTAATTCCCCTGAATACCGCTTTAGGTTCTAAACTGATACCATTAAGGCCTGTTCCAAAATTAAATTTATAACCTACAGCAGAATAAAAGGTTGGCTTATCGGCGAAGTTCAAATCATCATTTCTGAAAACAGAACGCATATTCGGGATTGCTCCCTCAATGGTTAAGGCTTTATCAGTATAGGATACACCGAAGTCGCCATCGAAATAGTAACCCCTGTCGTTAAAACGGGCAATAGCCGGATCGTTAATGTCGCTGTTGCGCACACTGCTTAAATCAAGCCTGTCCTGACTTGCGCCGAATGATATACCAAAATTTAGTTTCTGGTCTTCATTATTTAGGGGGAGGTGATAGGCAAATGTTCCTACCATCTTGGTGCGCTGAATACCACCTGATTTTTCGTTGTATACGTTTGCGCCCCAGCCTACTTTGCCCACTTGCTGATCAATGGTTACACTTTGCGTAAGCGGTGCACCGGGAATGTTTGACCACTGTTTACGGAAACTTCCGTTGATATTCAGTCCTTCATTAAAACCTGCCATCGATGGATTTACGAGGTAGCGGTTCTGGTAATATTGAGCGTTAAGGGGCAAAAGCTGTGCCTGCGCTTTATTGAAAAATAGTACACCTGCTGCAAATAGAAACGTTACACGGCTTATTTGCTTTATGTTTTTTGTAATTGCTTTCATGCCGTAATTAGTTTCTGATAATGTTAATGAATCCTTTAAATGTACCTATGCCTGTTCCTAAATCAATGATATAGTAATAGGTTCCTTCTGCTAGCGGACTGCCATTCACCGTACCGTCCCAATCGTTTGCATAGGTATGCTTGGTATATAACACCCTTCCTGTTTTGTCGAAAATTTTCAACGTATTGTTTGGATAGTAATCGATGTTTTTAATGATAAACTTATCATTATATCCATCACCGTTAGGGCTAACTACTGTACTGGCTTCAATTTTATAATCATCAACTACGGTGATGCTAATGTTCTGGTCAGCCACACATCCGCTTGCATTGGTTACCACCACACGGTAAGTGCCGCTTTGTCTCGGGCGAATGGTTAAAGCCGCAGTATTCTGTCCGCTGATGATGTCAGCACCTGTCCAGTTGAATTGTGTACCCCCGGTTGCTGTTAAGACAATGATATCACCTTTAGATACTGATATACCTTTACTGCTACTGATGTTGATAACAGGTAAAGCATTCACTGTTACTGTTGCTGTTCCTGTTTGTGTTTGTGAAGCATTTGCATCACTTACACTCACCAGGTTATATACAAAAGTACCTGCGCTGGCAGTTGGTACCGCTACTGTAGCAGTTGTTCCTATCGCAGTAATTGCTCTGTTGCTACCACCATTTACATTGTAAATAAAAGTATAAGGTGCTGTTCCATTACCACCTGTAAAAGTAATTGCCGACTGATTACTGTTTAAGCATAAAGCCGTAGTACCTGCAATGCTGGCTACCGGAAGAGGATTTACTTTTACTGTTGTACTTACGCTTTGTATTTGTGTACTGTAAGCATCGGTAATGCTTGTTACGGTATATACAAAAGTACCCACCGTTGATGTGGAAGCTGTTACTGTAGCGGTATTTGTATTTGATGTTAAGGTTTGGTTGGCTCCACCATTAATATTATAGCTAAATGTGAAAGGCGCAGTACCAGTGCTTGCTGTAAAGGTAATTAAAGGAGCTGTTGCATTTAAAGGTACCGATACATTTGCACTTAAAGTTGCTGCAGGTTTTGCATAAATTTTAAGATTTGCCTGCGTGTATGCAATGGTGTAGTTTGTACCTAAAGTCAAACTGCCTTGTGTAATGGCATAATCGCCAGCAGTTTCGCCTGCATTTCTATTTAATGCTCCTGTAAAGGCATCGGCACCAATCAAGCCTGGGGAATAAGTATAGGTGAACATAGGATCAACTGTTGATTCTAATTTGGTTTTGGCATCGGCTTTAACATTAATCGTTTTTGGTGCAACAGTTAATACCTGTTGTTTCGCAGCTGCGGGATTAAAGAAAGTATCACCTGCCTGATTAGCCGTAATGGTTACGGTACCAGCTTTTAAAATGTGGATATCGCTATTAATAATGGTTGCAATATTGGTGTCGCTGCTGGTATAAGTAAGGTTGATTGTGGTATTATCACTGGTGGCCCCGATTGGGAAATCAGCATCGCCATAAGTTACCGTTTTAGCAGGAGCTAAGGTAATGTTCTGGTTGGATTTTATGGTTGCATCATCGCGTGAGTACCAGATAGGTGAAGTGATGACCCTGCTGCCATCTGCTTCTACAATATCGGCATAATAATAACCTGTAGCCAGATTGGCCAAAGCATTATCCGTATAAGTTAAATTTGAAGAAGTACTAGCAGTTAACTCTACCGGATTAATACCACTTCCAGGTGTTCCGTAAAGGATTTTAATACTCGTTACCGGGCTTGTGGTAATGGAATTTACCTCGATTAACGGTGCACCGGCAGTTTTAAATACACTACCTACTGGTTGTTTATTAATGGTGAATACAATTTTAGCCGCTGAATCCTGCGAAGCATAAAAGCGCATTTTTTTAATCGCATCGAGCAAGTCGTTTTCTGTTAAAGCTGGCGCTAGAACAACTAATCTGGCACGGGTGTGGCGACCAAATGTAAGGTTATGGTTATCGTGATCGATACTTGCGCCCAGGTGATAACCTCTGGCAAGCATGCGGTTATAATAGCTCAGATAACTCATTGAACTTGCCGGGTCGGAATAGGTAATATTGGTTGAAAAAGCCGGACCGCTTTCCAGTGCGGTACCTACAATTGCACTATCTGCGCTTAAATCGTAGCTGGAAGCAATATTGTTAAAATCAGTACTGTTTGGGTGTGCCAAGGTCGCGACTGCATTTAAACCATGTCTGTTAATTACCCTGAACAATCCGGTTGAACCTGTATAGGTACTTTTAGGGACATAAATCTGATTTTCTCCAGGTTCCCATCCAATTAATGAATCGATACCGTAAACGATAACGTGACCACCACCACTAATTACTCCCCATTCCATGCCATGTAAAGCGACGAAGGTTGAGGTAGTCGCTTTTTTGGCAGCATCAATTCCTGGCTGCCAGTTGGCTAACGACATGCCTGCCTGGGTATGGTTATGTTCTGATATCCCTAAGAAATCCAGATTCATGGAGTTTTTGGCAAAAGCATAGTCATCTTCAGGTTTTTTAGTCAAATCATCTTTATTACCATCCGAATAACTGCTATGACTGTGTAGGTTACCGTAATAGAAATTTAGTTTATTTACATCCAATACTCCTGTTTTAAAGCTACCTTGTAAAGGTTGTGTGGTTAAATACAAGGGGCCTCCGGCGCAAGCGCTGTTTACTGCATATACAAAGAAGTAATAATTGGTATTTTGGGTTAAACTGTTTCTGGTGAATGTACCACCTGCACCACGTTTTACTACGATCCCACCACCCAGCTGATCGCCAACATTATAAACGGTTTGGTTTACAGGGCCTGCAGATAAGGTGTTGCTGGTACTCATCACCACCAGGTATTCATCGCTTGAACCGTTTGGCGTAAATGCTGCCTGTATAAAGTTATAGTTTGATGAGGTGATGGTAAAATTAGTAGCCTGTGCAGTTGGGCTTGTACAAGGTAGTAAGGTTTTGGTTAATTGTGAGGCCGACAAAATATTAGTGGTTAAATATTTTGGTCCGCCCGTACAGGAAAGGTTATTTAGAGGAATAATAAAGTAAGTATAGTTGGTTGAGCTGGTTAAATTATTATCGGTGAAGGTATTGCTCACGATTTTATTTACTACCGTACCACCACCAAATGCCGTACCCACGGCATAAGCTGTACCATCAACCGGCAAAGCCGATAATGTGTTGTTTAAGCTTCTGATGATCAGGTACTCATTTGCATCTGTTGATTTTACAAATGTTGCTGTAATACTTCCGGTGGTTACCCCGCTAAAAGTTAATGAAGTTGCAGCTACTGTTGGTGCAGCACAAACAGGTAAGTTTGGCGGAAAATGTACACCTAAACGATTAGCATCATCGTCATCAATGGCGTTTTGAACAGTTGCCAATGGTGTTCTTGTCCAATCGTTTTCGATAAAAGTTGGTGAAGGAGAAGTTACATTCAAGCTTCTTACGTAAGAAACATCTTTTGCATTTACGCCTTGGCCGAAAGCATCGATGATATTATTGTTCGCATCTAATAAAGCTACACCATCATTTCCATTGAAATTGATTACTGTGTTGCTGTTTAACACCGCACTTGCCGGGGTTAAATAACTTACCTCAGTACCGTTGCCAGTATTGCCTAAAAGTACAGAACCCTGAGCCGGGATAGTGAAATTTAGGTTCACAATTTGTGATGGTGTACCCGTAATGTTGATGTTACCGGCATCACCAGAAATATTGTATAAGGCAAGTTTTAATTGCGGAGATGCGGTATTGATCGGACTGTTGCTCAGGTTTGTTAACTCAATCCATTTATTAACCGATGTACCCTCATAATACTGACTGATGATTACAGGTGCGCTCACCAATGGAGGATTTGTTGTTGTTCCATCTATGGTATTGGTCGATGTTTGTAAATTGCCAGCAACATCCTGTGAAACAATATAAATTGTATAAGTTGTTCCGGAAGTTAATGCACTGATGGTCGTACTAGCATCTGTATTTGCTGGATTTGCAAATGAACCGGCTTTTAATGCTGCGGTTCCTGAAGCATCTAAACCAGCTTTAACCTGTGCAGGTGTCGGAGCAGTTGCACCAGAAGTTAACAAAACATAATAACTAGTTCCGGCTTCATTCAGGTTATTGATTAAATCAAAAGAGGTTAGCGTTTGATTGGCAATTTTAGGATAATTGGCTGCTGTAACCGGTGGGGTTACATCTCCGGCTACTCCCGTTCCTGTTAAAGCAACATTAATTGACGTAGCACCAGTACTTGAAATGGTCGTATTAGCTGCTGATGGGCCTGTTGCTGTTGGCTGATAACGTACATAAACTGTTGGTGATGCAGCTATTTCAGCCGTTGAATAACTGATCGAATTTGTGAAAGAGTTACCGTCTTTTGATACGGTAAAAGGCAATGATGTCGAAACATCAGTACTTGCAGTTATGTTTGTGCCACTTAATGTAAAGCTTTGGCTTGCGGAATTTGTGGCTATGGTTTGATTCCCAAATGAAAGACTATTAGGAGATGCTACCAACGCAGGGGTCGCCGGGCCACCGCCAGAATTAAATGTTAAACTAAAATTATCAATAGCTGTTGATGGCCTGTTTCCAGCACCCGTGGTTGCAGCTATCGTAACAATTCTAATCCATACATTATTTGGATTGTTATCTAATGCTGTTCCAAAATCAACATTAATAACATTATTAGAAAATGCTGAATTTCCTGTTGTTAGCGTACCGGTTGTGGTTGCCGTTGTGAAAGTAGTTGGAGCAGTTCCAATTCCATAATCTACACGCCATGTTGCTTGCCGTGGTGATGACGAATCCAGTGATTGGAGATTGAAACTTAACTTTAAAGCAGTTTTTCCTGTTGTATTCGCTAGTTGAAAAACAAAGGCACCACTCGGGTCGCCTACAGCTGCAGTTTGTCTCAGGCCTAGCGCCCGATCGGTAGCAGCGGCTTGCGCTGTTGCAGTTGCCGTGGCTCCAGCTGTTGCAGACGCGAAATTTTTAAACGCACCTGTTTGAACACTCCATGCTGTTGCAGCATTTGTAAAAGCTGTCGCAGTGCCAAGTGCAGAGGTTGTAGCGCCTGTTCTGACGGTAAAACCAGATGGAAGCGAAGTGCCAATTCCATCAAAATTTTCTGTATAGGGAGATGTAGTCAGTGAAACCTGAGCAAACAATTTTCCCACAAACAGAAATAGAAGGGATAATAGTAGAAGTTTTTTCATACAAATTTTATAGGGATATAAAATGATTTTAATACGGTCGCATTAAAGGTGCAGAAAGATATAGGCACCAGAAAAGTCAGCCATAGATTTAGCTAAAAGTAAAGTTTTACCATTCAGGGTATTAAAAGTGATTATTAGACGATTTAATTATCCATTAATTTTTACACGTGAATAATTAGGGGAAACATTGGCCAGGCAAATGTTTAAGCTGAGAAACAGCACTGTTGATTTTAATTTTTTATCATATAGGGGTGATTAGGGATTCGAAAATAGGGCTTGTTTATTAACTTAATGTTAATAATGATTTATTGCAGTCAGTTTGTTAGTACGGGAGTAGTTGTTGTTTAGTCGCAATAAAGCTAGATATTTTAGGGATTTTTTTATTAAGATGTTAATAACTTATTCGTTTTTAGTTTTTTAACTATAAAAAATCTTCAATATCGCCTTTTCCTTCACGGATAATTTCGAATTCTCCATTGGTACAATCAACTACAGTCGAAGCCTCGTTATCACCATAGCCACCATCAATAACCAAATCAACCAGATCCTGGTATTTTTCATGTATCAGCTCAGGGTCTGTCGAATATTCGATAAGCTCGTCATCATCTTTAATCGAGGTAGAGAGAATAGGATTGCCCAGTTCTTTTACAATGCACCTGGCGATATTGTTATCGGGAACGCGGATACCAACCGTTTTTTTATTTGAACTTAAGAGTTTTGGTACATTATTGTTCGCATTAAAGATAAATGTGAAAGGACCTGGCAGTGCTTTTTTTAATACCCTGAATGTAGTGTTGTCAATAGGCTTAATGAAATCGGCAATGTGGCTCAAATCATGGCATATAAAAGAAAAGTTAGCCTTCTCTGGTTTAATTCCGCGGATGCGGCAAATCTTCTCAATAGCTTTCGGATTTGTAATATCGCAGCCCAAACCGTAAATTGTGTCGGTAGGGTAGATAATTAAACCACCTTTTTTTAATACCTCAACCACCTGGTCAATAGCACGTTCGTTGGGGTTTTCCGGATAAATCTTAATAAGCATAGCGTAAAAATAACAATTTAATGGTGTCAGTTGTTTAATAATCTTAATCTTTGCATTTTTATTAATTGTCAATAAATTAACAACACATGAGAAAAGCTTTCGTTGCCATTGCAGCCTTTCTGGTTGCTTTAACCATAATGTTGGGGTTATACCATCCGTTCCTCTGGTGGACATTTGTTTTTACCGGACCTTTTGTAATTCTTGGTGTTTACGACTTATATCAGCCAAAACATAGTATCGTAAGAAATTACCCTGTATTTGGTCGCCTGCGCTATTTTATGGAAGAGTTAAGGCCTAAAGTGTACCAGTATTTTGTAGAAAGTGATACCAACGGTACGCCTTATAACCGTTTAAACCGATCGCTGATTTATCAAAGAGCTAAAAAAGATAATGATACCATCCCCTTTGGTACGCAGTTAAATGTTTATGAAAACGGCTATGAATGGCTTAGCCACAGTATTGCTGCGATTTCGCATCATGATTTAAATCCCGATCCGCGTGTGCTTGTAGGCGGGCCTGAATGTACTAAACCTTATTCGGCAAGTATTTATAATATTTCAGCAATGAGCTTTGGTTCGCTGAGCCAGAATGCTATCCTTGCATTAAACGGTGGTGCCAAAATGGGCAATTTCGCTCACAATACGGGAGAGGGTGGCATCAGTGATTATCACCGTCAGCCAGGGGGCGATTTAATCTGGCAGATTGGTACGGGTTATTTTGGCTGCAGAAACGATGACGGCACTTTTAATTACGACGCTTATGCCGAACGTGCAAAGGCTGATCAGGTTAAAATGATTGAAATTAAACTTTCACAGGGTGCAAAACCTGGTCACGGTGGTATGTTGCCTGCGAAAAAAGTTACGGCAGAGGTTGCCCGGATTCGCCTGGTACCTGAAGGAAAAGATGTATTGTCGCCACCTGCCCACTCCGCTTTTGATTCACCAATAAGCTTACTGAATTTTATTAAAAAACTCAGGGACTTATCGGGTGGAAAACCAGTCGGTTTTAAGCTTTGTATAGGTCGTAAAAGTGAATTTTATGCTATTTGCAAGGCGATGATAGAAACTGGTATTTATCCCGATTTTATTACCGTTGATGGGGGTGAAGGTGGTACAGGTGCTGCGCCGCAGGAGTTTTCGAACTCGGTAGGCATGCCCTTACGCGAAGGAGTAGCCTTTGTTTACGACGTTTTAAATGGTTTCGACCTTAAGAAACATATTAAAATTATTGCTTCGGGTAAGGTTGCTACAGGTTTTGATCTGGTTAAAAACATTGCTTTGGGTGCCGATATGTGTAATGCCGCACGCGGTATGATGTTTGCCCTGGGCTGTATACAGGCACTGGAGTGTAATAGTAATACCTGCCCTACAGGTGTTGCCACGCAAGACCAAAGCCTGATGAAAGGATTAGTGGTTGAAGATAAGACTGTTCGTGTTAAGAATTTTCATAACCTTACTGTAGCAAGTGCTGTTGAATTGCTTGGAGCTGCTGGTTTAAGGGAACCCCACCAGTTAAGCCGGGCTTATATTAACAGGAGGGTTAGCCCAAGTGTGATGCAGTCGTATTTAGAAACGTTTCCTTACATTCCTGCCGGAAGTTTATTGCAAACACCGTATCCATCGAGATATGAGCTGGGGATGGCGCTTAGTAGTGCGAAGAGTTTTGCTCCTACAGATTATAAGGTTTCGGCTGTTGATTACGCTCATGCGAACCCATACAGCGATACAATGCACGATGATGGTAGGTAGCCTGAGCTAAGCTATAGATTTTTTTCTTAACTTATGGTCTGTGGCTCACAGACCATAAGTTAAGTATATAAGCGAGTAATAAAGTTCGAGCGGCTTTATTTAGCATCTCTGCCTTGGAAAAGCAGTGGAAGTGATCGAAAAAAAATAGATGGCAACATGAAGATTGAGCATTTAAAACCTTTTGATGGACAGCACTGCGAAACCACCGCAACAGGAACTTTGCTGCATCAGCTTGGTATTGAACTTTCAGAGCCCTTGCTTTTTGGGATTGGTGAAGGGTTGAGCTTTATTTATTGGAATATGAAAAGTATGGACTTCCCGTTTATGGGAGGAAGAATAAAAGCAGATCTTTTAACCCAAAATATTGCGAAGCACTTAAACCTCGAATTAACAGTTAAAGAAACTTCTTCTAAACTAAAAGCCTGGGATGAGGTAAAGCAACTGCTGGATAAAAGACAAGTAGTAGGACTAAAATTAGATTGTTATCACCTGGAATACTTTTCTAAGCCTTTTCATTTTGCCGGACACTATGCTGCTCTTTATGGTTATGACAGCGATAATGCATTTTTGGTAGATACCAGACAACAAGGTGGATTGGTGGAAACCTCTCTAGATAGTCTGGCGCTGGCCCGAGCTGAAAAAGGACCCATGGCCTCTAAGAACCTATTTTATACGATAAAACGTTTAGACAAGGAGCCTGATCTGAAAATTGTGATTCGGCAGGCAATTAAGAATAATGCAAAAGAATATCTGAATCCACCCATTAATAATATTGCCTATAAAGGAATTTTAAAAGCAAGTAGCGAAATAGTAAAGTGGTTTAATGCGAGTAAAAATATTTCCGATGAATTTGCACAATCGGCCATGATTATGGAAAAAGCCGGAACCGGTGGTGCTTTATTCAGGAATTTTTATCGCGATTTTTTGAAAGAAAGCTACGAATTACTCAAGCTTGATGAATTGAAAACAGGCTATGAGGCTTTTATAGAAATTGCCTCACTTTGGACAGCTGTGGCGCAATTATTCGAAAAAATAAGCCTGACCAGCGATTTAAAATATATTCAACAGGCAGCTGATATTTTAAAAATCATTTCAGATAAAGAAAAAAAAACAATGCAAGCTTTGTTAGCGATATAATACAGGAAACTTAAGCCCGTCTTTTGATATCGAGATTTGTTTTTTCTAAGCCCCAAACTTCTAAATTCTAGCCTTTCTAAAAACCACTATGATGGTAGGTAACCTGAGCTAAGCTCCAGATTTTTTTCTTACCCTGGTCTGTGGCTCACAGACCAGGGTACGGAAAATAAGTAAACAACAAAGCCGTTTGAACAATCAAACGGCTTTGTTGTTTTTTAAGCTTTAGCCTTCCTGCTTTCTTAAAATTCCGCGTTTTTAGGGAAACGAGGGAATGCAATTACGTCGCGGATGTTGGTCATACCGGTTACAAATAATACCAAACGTTCGAAACCTAAACCGAAACCTGCATGTGGGGCGGTACCAAAGCGGCGTGTATCTAAATACCACCAAAGTTCGTCCTGAGGTATATTCATGTCTTCCATGCGTTTAGTTAAACGGTCTAAACGTTCTTCACGCTGCGAACCACCAATCATTTCGCCAATGCCCGGGAACAAAATGTCCATAGCTGCAACGGTTTGTCTGCCTTCAGCATCTGGTTCGTTCTGACGCATGTAGAACGATTTGATATCTGCAGGGTAATCAGTCAAGATTACCGGTTTTTTGAAGTGTTTTTCTACCAGATAACGTTCGTGCTCGCTCTGTAAATCAGCTCCCCACTCATCAATCAGGTATTTAAATTGTTTCTTCTGATTTGGTTTAGAAGATTTTAATATTTTAATTGCTTCAGTATAAGTTAAACGTTCGAAATCGTTTGCCAGACAGAAGTCTAATTTTTCCAATAAGCTAAATTCGCTACGTTCATTCTGTGGTTTTTGTTTGTCTTCCTCAGCTAAACGAGCATTTAAAAATTCAAGTTCATCCTTGCAGTTATCCAAAGCATATTTAATTACATACTTCATCATGTCTTCTGCCAGCTGCATATTATCTTCCAGGTCGGCAAAAGCAAATTCAGGTTCAATCATCCAGAACTCGGCAAGGTGACGGGTAGTGTTTGAGTTTTCTGCCCTGAAGGTTGGCCCGAAGGTATAGATTTTACCAAATGCCATGGCTGCCAACTCACCTTCCAGTTGCCCGGAAACAGTTAAATTGGTTGCACGGGCAAAGAAATCCTGCGAAAAATCTACTTTCCCATCTTCAGTACGTGGGGTGTTATCAAAATCTAAAGTGGTTACCTTGAACATTTCACCTGCGCCTTCTGCATCACTAGCGGTGATTACAGGTGTGTGCATATAAACGAATCCACGTTCGTTATAAAACTGGTGGATGGCAAATGCCAGGGCATGGCGTACTTTGAAAACAGCGTTGAAAGTGTTTGTGCGGAAACGCAGGTGTGCAATTTCGCGTAAAAACTCTAAACTGTGTTTTTTAGGTTGTAAGGGGAATTTTTCAGGATCGCTATCACCTAAAATTTCAACTGAAGTAGCTTTAATTTCTACTGATTGTCCTTTTCCTAACGATTCGATTAAGGTACCAGTCGCTGCAATAGCTGCGCCAGTTGTAATTCTCTTCAACAGCTCATCTGGTAAATTATTAAAATCGATAACTACCTGGATATTGCTCATGCAACTTCCATCATTTAAAGCGATAAACTGGTTGTTACGGAAAGTTCTTACCCATCCCATAACGGTTACTTCTGTGCCAAATGCAGTCGATTTTAATAAATCTTTAATTTGCTGTCTCTTAATCATATTGTTATTTGTAAAAGGCGCAAATTTATAAAAAAAATATTGGTTCAGTAACTCATTGGTTCAATTGTTTATTGGTTAATTAACAGGTTAATTGAAAACTGCTTAATTGTTTAACTGCCAACTGAAAACCGCCAACTGTTTATTGATTTTTTCTGGTATAATCTCTGCTTTGCTGCCGTTCTATTGAACGTTGCAAAGCATCCATCGCTTGCTGATGCCTGTCTGACTCGGATTGCTTTCCTGTTCTGTAAGTGGCTTGCGGAATGTTGTTGTTAGGCATTGGCGAACTATTTTGTGTGCCCCCTTTGCCATAGGTTTTTTGCCACCATTCGTCATAAGATTCTCCTTGAGAGGAGCCTGAGCTTGTTCTCGAAGTTGTCGTCGCTGCTGTTGCAGCTTTTTGACGTGCCAGCTCTACTGCATTCAGGTAATCTTTTATTTTTTGTTTTTCCGTTAAAGCATCTTTTATGCCCATATCGGCAGCCTTCTGGTAATATTCCATGGCTGTTGTATAGCTGTTGTTAGGAGCCTTGCCCAAATGATGGAGAATGGCTAGGCCAAAATAGGCTGATGCATTATTTCCTTCAAAGGCTGAAATTTTCCACCATCGGTAAGCTTCTTCGTAATTTTTAGCGTCAAAAGCATCATAACCTTTAGCATAAGCATCTGAAGCTTCAGTTGTTTTAATGACTTTGTCTAAAGAATTTACTTTTATTAAAGCGAGCTGATTACCGGTTTTTGCAAATTCATTGTACCAATAACGGGCTTTTTTGTTATCAATTAAATAAGCAAACATATTTTGGGCTACTGGTGTGGGGTAATCATTTCCGGTAGCATACTCATACAGTAATCCTAAGGGATACATGGCCGCCTGATAACCTTGTGTTGCGGCTTTTTGGTAATAGTAAATGGCCGAATCGATTTCTTTTTTACCGGCGTTGATTTGGCCGTTTTGGAAACCTTGCGCCAGGTAGTAGGATGCAGAAGGAATATTGCCTTTTTTATCGTATTTCCTCAATAAGGCGATGGCTTCATTTTTGCTACCCTGGCTTTTCAGTAATTGGGCGGCGAGTAAACATGCTTGTTCCGGAGAACTGCTTTGCATTTTTGTAACAGTGATTTGGCTTTCATCGTTAATTAGCTTTCCCATTTTGTCGATACGAAGCCCCTCTTTTGTTGCCGTACCTACCTTTGCGGTCCCATCTGTGGCAAATACAGAAGCAGTTTTGTATTGCAGTGGAATAACGACCTTTCCTTTATTATCAATATAACCGAAACCTTGCCCGTATTTAAAAACGGCAGCCAGGCCCTGGCTAAACGGACTAATAACATTGTATTCAAAAGGCACAACCTGGCTGCCTTTTTTATCAATATAACCCCAGTTTCCGTTCAGTTTTACAGCGACTAAACCTTCTCTGAATTCATCAACCTTATCATACATAGGCGAAATTACCTGGTTTCCCTTTTTGTCGATATATCCCCATTTATCCTTAATCTTTACCGCTGCCAGGCCTTCATAAAACTCCTGTGCATTCTCATAGCTATATGGGATAATCAATTTGTCGCTGCTATCAATATAACCGAAGCCTTTGCCTTCAGCCCATACATGTGCCAGCCCTTCTGAAAATCGTCCTGCCTGGGTGTATTTGTATGGGATTACCATAGCGCCGGTGTTATCGCTGTAGCCAAAAAGCCCGTTCTTGTATCCAATGTAAAGATTTTGCACAGGTTTATCCTGGTTTTGCGCTGTTGTTGTACTGGTTTGGGTTTTGTTATCTTCCAGTATTTTACCGGTTTTATCTATATGTTGTGCCCACTTTTGTTTGGTATCCACCATGGCTACTCCATCAGAAAAAGGGTATGCACTCTTAAACTGCACGGGTATAACCATTTCCCCTTTTTGGTTAATATAGCCATAGCCCTCTCCGTAAACCAATGCCACATAAGCCAACCCTTCGCTGAAATTTCCAACCTTACTGTAAATAAACGGAACGATTTGTTTTCCGCTTTTATCAACATAACCCCATTTTTTATTGAGTTTAACCGCTGCAACACCTTCGTGAAAATCCTGGGTATCTTCGTACATTAACGGGATGACCACTTCACCCTGGTTATTGATAAATCCCTCGCCTTTTTCTTTTTCCCAAACATAGGCAAGCCCTTCTGAGAACTCGCCTGCAATTCGGTACTTATAAGGGATAACTAACTTCCCGCTTTTATCTTTATAGCCGATATTGCCTGCTGAATCTTTTACCTGGATGAGGTTTTGTGCAGAAGCAAAGAGGTTAATTCCTGTGAAAATTAGTAAGAGCGATAATTTTTTCATGGTGTAAGATTTTTTAAGTGCCGTTTTTTTTTGATTTTAAAGGATACCTGAAATAAGAAATTATTTACGCATCGATTCGTCTCTCGCCGCTTTAAACTCTGAGCCTTTTTTCCAGCCCGGAAAAGTTGTTTCATTGCTTAATTTATGACCAACACTAAATAAAATATTAGCAATTTGAGCAAAACCAGCAGTATTCATCTCTGGTGTATAATTGTCAGAAGGCTGGTGGTAATCTTTTTCATTATAAGCTAATCTTTGTTTTTTACCCCAATCGACGCCATGTTCCTTGCTATTGAAACCATTAACAATATCGATTGCCGGTACACCTACTTTGGCAAAGTTAAAATGGTCTGAACGGTAATAGCTGCCGGCGCCGGGCCTGGTATCACCGACTGCGGTAAGCTTATGCTGCTTTAAAACTGCAATAATGTAATCTTCGATAGCATTTTGTCCTTTCCCTTTTATGGAGATGTCTTCCGTTTCACCATAAAAGCCCAGTGCATCCATATTCAGGTCGGCTACCGTTTTATTTAAAGGATAAAGTGGATTTAAAGCATAGTATTCGGAACCTAGCAAGCCCTGTTCTTCGGCGGTTACCGCCAGGAAAACAATTGTACGTTCGGGTTTTTCTTTTGTCTCGTTAAATGCTTTGGCAATTGCTAACATTGCGGCAATGCCGCTGGCATTATCTACTGCACCATTGTAAACAGAATCGCCGTTAACGGCCTTGCCGATACCTAAGTGATCCCAATGGGCGGTGTAGATAATGGTTTCTTCAGGGCGTTTACTACCCGTTATTTTGCCCACGACATTTTGCGAAGTGGAATATTTGTATTTGTTCTGCAAGCCAACGGTAACTGATTGATTAAGCGGTACGGCTTTGAAATCTTTTCTTCGGGCATAAGCCCTGATATCGCCTTTTATGCCTGCATTTGCGAGTAGTTTCGTAGCGGCCTCTTCCGTTATCCATCCTTCGAGTTTACAGCGCGACTTGTATTTATCTGCCGACTGTAAATAGAGCCTTGAACCCGTGTTGCTGCTCGTAATTACCTGCCAGCCATAACTTGCAGGTTCGGTTTGATGAATAATGATGATGCCTGCAGCACCTTGTCGCGCTGCTTCTTCAAACTTATAGGTCCAGCGGCCGTAGTAAGTCATGGTGTCGCCACGAAATATTGTTTTATCGTTAGCTTTAAAACCTGGATCGCTGATTAAAACCACTACGGTTTTCCCTTTAACATCTAAATTTTTATAATCATTCCATTTAAATTCAGGAGCAACAATGCCGTAACCTGCAAAAACAAGAGGCGAGTTTTTGAGTTGAATGCTATCTTGCTCGCGACGGGTAAAAGCTACAAAATCTTTTACGGCTTTAAAAGACATATTTCCTTTTGGTCCGGTAACCTCCATCGTCGCCGAAGGGGTGGAAGTAACCTCCACCATGGGTACCTTCTGGATATAACTGTCGCCGTTACCAGGCTCAATACCAACTTTTTTTAACTCAAAAGTAATGTAATTGACCGTCTTCGTTTCGCCTGCTGTAAAAGGTTTTCTCCCTTCAAGCGAATCATTGGCTAAAACTGCTACATGTGATTTTATTGTTTCAGCAGCTATCGGGCCTAATACTGAAGTTTGTTTATCTTCTTTACAATTCGAAAACACTGCCGTGCTCAAAACTGCTAAAAATCCTATTTTAATTTTATTCATGTTTGGATGGTTTAATCGTTCATTTTTAACTACCAACTGCTAATTAGTCATTGTTAATTGGTTATTTATCAATTGGTAAACCCTGTATTCTTTTTCATTATAAAGCAAAAGCCATTGTATGAATATAAGCAAATTGCTGTTATTCACCCAATGGCTTTTATGCATCCGGATTGTAGGACTGAATAGGTAAACTTACCTCATCTTTAACTCCGGCTTATTGTTATTGCTGTTGCTGCTGCTGGATAGCTTCCATGTATTGCTGGTAGCTGTTTTTTTTACGGGCAGTTGTTAGTGTGGCAGAAGGTTTAGGGTAGTTTATTTCTTTAGGCTGGAAATAGTTTTCGTTGTCGTTTAAATCCTCATCATTATAACCCACCGATACATTTACCTCAAGTACGTGTTCGAATTCACCTTTATAAACACCCTTAACCGGAGAGCAATCGGCGAAATTTCTGCCCACAGCCAGGCGAACATGGTTCTCGTTGGCAATGCAGTTATTTGTTGGGTCGAGGCCCAGCCACCCGTATTCTGGTATAAAAGCTTCTGCCCAGGCATGAGTTGCGCCTTCACCACGCATGCCATCCCGGTTAGGGCAGATATAGCCACTCACATACCGTGCAGGAATTCCCGTTAACCTTAACATAGCTGTTAAAATATGCGCAAAGTCCTGGCATACCCCTGCTTTGAGTTTAAGTATTTCTTCTATAGTGGTATCTACGGCAGTAATGCCTTTAATGTATTCATAATTATTAAATACATGAGCACAATATTTAATTGAAGCTTGATAGGGGGTATCTTCCCTGTCTTTAATCGATAGTGCTGTTGTTGTTAATGTATCAATTCCCTTGAAAATTTCCTGTCTCAAATAGTCTATAAAAGGAACTTCGTACTTTATTTCTTCCAGGCTGTTCCATTGTGCACTGCTAAAAATATCGTCTTGCGGTAAAGGTTTCGCTGAAGTTTCGACACTTACCTTCGAAAAAATCTTTAACTGATTGTGTGGTTCGTTTTGTGTAAAAGTGCCTACTTCGTTTCCATAGTAATCGATAAAGATTTCAATTTCAGGGCTGCCCGAAATGTTCAGGTCGTGCTGTACAACCTTCTGGAATTCGTCTTTTATCGGGAACAGGATGATTTGATTTGCGCTATCCCTTACCGGCGATTCGTATTTATAGTTGGTAATGTGTTTAATTTTAAAAACTGGCATAAATGCGTTGTTATTCTGTTTGTAAATTAAAGTATGGCTTTATGAGTTTGCGAAATAATATTCATTCAATGCATTTCCGATACCGTAAAGTTCCGATCGGATTTGTGTCAGGTAATCATGTAATTGTTCCTCGCCCATAGTGTTTACCGAACTGTAGGTAATCATGCTTTTTAAACGGCCTATTTTAAACGACAGGTTGTTGTAATGTTCAATATTGTTTTCGCTCTTTAAACGTCCAAAATACCTTTCGATATTGTTCATCGAATAAAGGGCAGAACGTGGAAAATCGTTATTGAGCATTACCAATTCGATGATGTTTTTTGCGTCAAACCCTTGCCGGTATGTTTTAAGGTAAAGTTCGTAACCACCAAGTGAAAGCAATAGGTGTTTCCAGTAGGCAATATCGGTTAACAAATCTGGATTGGTGCTGATGGAACTGAACTTAATATCGAGGATATCTACCGATTGGATACTTCTTTCAAGGTGCTTACCAATTTTCATAAAACTACGGCTTTCACCTCGTTCCATGGCGCTGTCGGCCGTGCCATGGTAAAGCATAACCTGTTTTATCAAACTGTCAAGAGCAGTTATGGGGTCGTCTTTCTGCACGTACCACAGTAGTTTGTCATCTTTTACAGTATGGTAATATTCATTTAGGCATTGCCATAAATCTTTTGGAATGTGCTCCTGAACACTCCTGGCATTTTCTCTGGCAAGGGTAATAATATTTAAAATCGAATTTGGGTTTTCTTTGTTCAATAACAGGTATTCGATTACAGCACGGCTGTCGTGCTGGATGCTTAATAGTTCATTCTCATCATCAGAAGAGAAAATCCTGATAACGGGTTTCCAGGTAAACTCCTGAATAGTATCCTGTGCGGAAGCATAATTGATTTTTAACATGCGCAACATACCGTCGCTGCGCTCTACGTATCTGCTTAACCAATATAAGCTCGATGCTACTCTACTTAACATATTGTTATTCTAAGAAGTTAATACCCATGTGTCTTTGCTGCCACCGCCCTGAGAGCTGTTTACCACGAGCGAGCCTTCTTTTAGGGCTACCCTGGTAAGGCCACCCGGCACAATAGAAATGCCATCTGGCCCGTTTAATGCAAAAGGTCTCAGGTCGATTCTTCTGGGTGAAAGCTTTCCGTTAATAAAGCATGGGGCAGAAGAGAGGCTTATAGTTGGTTGTGCAATAAAATTTCTTGGGTCTTTTAGTATTTCAAGTTTATATTCGGCAATTTCCTGCTCGCATGCAGCATGCCCCATCAGCATGCCGTAACCACCGCTTCCATTAGTTTTTTTTATTACCATTTTATTAATATGCTCAAATACATATTTAAGCTCATCCGGATTGCTGAGCTGGTAAGTGGGTACATTTTTTAATATGGGCTCTTCATTAAGGTAATATTTTATCATGTCGGGCACATAGGTGTAAACCGCTTTATCATCGGCAACACCATTTCCAACAGCATTAATAATCGCAACGTTGCCTTTCCTGTAAGCAGCCATTAAGCCCGCTACACCTAAAACGCTGTTCGGGTTAAACACCAGCGGATCTAAATAGTCGTCATCAACACGACGGTAAATTACATCTATCTGTTGTAATCCGGTAGTGGTTTTCATGAATACTTTCTGGTTTTTAACCACCAAATCTCTGCCCTCTACCAGTTCAACGCCCATTAAACGGGCTAATGTAGTATGTTCATAATAGGCCGAGTTATACATACCTGGACTCAGCATCACAATGGTTGGATTAGAAACGGCTCTTGGCGAAAGGGCCATTAAGTTTTTGTAAAGGATTGCCGGATATTCAGTTACACTCCTTACACCGCATTGCGGGATGAGGTCAGGAAAAAGCCTCTTGGTAATTTCACGGTTTTCGAGCATGTAGCTCACACCTGAGGGCGTGCGCAGGTTATCTTCAAGTACATAAAAGGTGCCATCATGGTCGCGTATCAAATCTATGCCGGCAATATGGATATAAATATCATGCAATACATTAACGTTGTGCATTTCTCTTAAGAAATGCGGGCATGAATAGATTACGTTTATCGGAACAATTTTATCTTTTAAAATAAACTGATTGCTGTAAACATCTTTAAGGAAAAGGTTTAATGCTTTTAAACGCTGTTTGATCCCTTTTTCGATAAAAGACCATTCTCCGGAAGTGATAATACGCGGAATAATGTCGAAAGGGAAAATTTTCTCAATTCCTTCGCCGCTATCATAAACTGTAAAGGTAATCCCCTGGCTCATGAATAGTTTTTTAGCCAGTTCTTCTTTTTTGTTTAAATTGTCGAGTGATTCTTTAGCGAAATTATTGATGAAATTTGAATAGTGATTTCTGTAATTATCGCTATTCAAGAACATTTCATCGTAGGTATTTGGATGATTTAAGTAATTTTTTATAAAATTTTCTATCATTTGACTTAAATATTTCCTTAAAGTATAATTTTTAGTTGTAAATAGTATTGTTTTTTTATATAAAAAATATAAAATTAACTAATAACTATTTATTTATATGTTATTTTTTGGTTTATTTTTAGGTGATTATGTTTTTTAAGGTATTTTTTATGAAGAAATTGAATTATTTTCTTGTTTATGTCGATAATGTTCGTACATTTGTAATGCTCGTTAATTATTATTATATATTTGGTTTAAAAAAAGCGCTGGTAACGGCGCTTTTTTTATAAAAATCTTAAGAATTATTCATAATCAACATAAACCAAACAACCTAAACTAAACCAAAAAGCTTCTCCATTTGGAGAAGCTTTATTTTTTAAGGAGGATTTGGAGGACTTAGCCTTAAAATAAAAAAAAAGCTATCTCAATTTTCATCGGAATAGCTTTCTCTAATATATGTTTTGTTAGTTATTGTTCTGAGTAAGTGATTTTATTAACGTGTTTGTCAATTTCCCATCTTCCTGTTCCTTCTTCACCAATTACTTCGAATAATTCTAAAGCACGGCGGGCTTTGTATTCTTCTTCACGTTGTTCTTTAAGGAACCAGTTTAAGAATTCCATAGTAACAAAATCTTGTTCTTTCTGGCATTTAGCATAAATGTTTTTGAAACTCTGGGTAATTGCAATTTCTGCTTCCAAAGCATCTTCAAAAACTTCTCTGAAGCCTGCGAAATCCGTTTTAATACCTGTTACTTCCGGAGAAATAGCATTACCACCCATGTCTAAGACATATTTAAACAATTTTAACTGGTGTACTCTTTCTTCTTCTGATTGGTTTGTGAAATAATCGGCAGAAAAATCGTAACCATTTTGGTTACACCATGATGCCATTGCTAAATATAATGATGATGAGTGTGCCTCTTTCTTGATTTGCTGATTTAATAATGCTTCAATATCCTGTGATATTAAACATTTGATACGCATTAGATCTTTCATGTTGTTGTGCTTTAATAACAATACAAATGTAAGGCGAATTTGTTCATTTGTATCAATTATTTGCTATATGAAATTAGTCTAAATTGCTCATCAGCAAGTATTTATAATGAGTTTAAATAAGGATGAAAGATGGGAGGTGTAGAATGTAGAATGTATGATGTATGATGTAAGATGTAAGATGTAAGATGGAAGAGCTTGATAGTCAAGTGTAAGGTGTTGGTTACAGGTGATCTGGTGTAAGGATACCTTGATTAAAACAATGATGCTTTATATTGCGGCAGGAAGATCCGGATGGGATTAGTGTTTTGCCTGTAAAGAGAGGAAAGGGAAACTTCAGCGATGATTAAACAACCAATCTGTTTAAACAATCATTAACCATGTGGTTAAGTTTAAACATGGTAAAGGTGCCTTGCAATAAATCTTTAAAAGCAATGATTTCTAATGCGCTTAATAAATAGATGTGTTCACAACCATTAAAAGTTACCAGTTCGAAATCAGCTTTACGGGTATTTAGTAATAAATCTTCGATATTAATGTCTTCAACAACTTTTTTAAGCTTTTGAAGGGAAAGGCAGTTGTAACGGGCAAACTTTCCGCCGAAGTCAACATAAAAGCAGTTTAACTTATCCGACTGATAAACAGCGCCCTGGGTATTTGAGAATACGTTAATCAGTTCGTTAATATCTACACACGCTTTTTCCATTGGGTACAAAAATTGGTATTATTTAGATTAAATACAAATAAAAGTGAAAATAAATGCTAATGGTTGATGTAAGATGTAATATGGATGATGTAATGTAATATGAGTGGTTTGAAATGGTTGATAGAAAATGGAAATTACCGGATAGGAATTGCTCTCTGATTTTACATTTCAGTTTTAAATCATTGAACTCTAGTTCTAAGCCCTAAGCCCTGGCTACTAACCCTTTTTCTTTAAACTTTCGCCTTTTAGCTTTCTATATCCGCAAGTTTGAAAGTCTCGGCCACTCTGATTCCTTTTTCTGTGCGTTGTAGTGTGCAGCATTCATTTAGCGGGTCGTGTTCGAGGTATAAGATATAGTTCTGGTTTACGGCTTCTTCTAAAAAGGCTTGCTTTTCGGTTAGGGTTTTTAAAGGAAACATATCGTAAGCCATTACGTAGGGCAGGGGCAGGTGACCTACCGAAGGCAATAAATCGGCCATGTAAACAATGGTTCTGCCTTTATAGTTTATTTTAGGTAGCATCATGGCATCGGTATGGCCGTAGGCAAAGCTGATGTTTACGCCTGGCTGCCAGGTAATATTTTCTTTTTCTGCTACGAACTTAAGTTGCCCGCTTTCCTGGATAGGTAAAATGTTTTCTTTTAGAAATGATGCCTTTTCCCTTGCATTAGGTTCAGTTGCCCATTGCCAGTGTTTTTCATTGCTCCAGTAGTGGGCATTTTTAAAAGCTGGAATAAGTTTCTCGCCATCACGGATAATAGCCCCGCCAACATGGTCGAAATGCAGATGGGTTAGGAAAACGTCAGTAATATCCTCCCTGCTGAAACCAAGTGCCTGCAGCGATTTGTCCATCGAATCGTTGCCATGTAAATAATAGTGGCTGAAAAACTTCTCATCCTGCTTATCACCAATGCCGGTATCAATCAGCGTTAGCTTATTTCCATCTTCAATTAAAAGACAGCGCATGGCCCAGGTGCAAAGGTTATTTGCATCGGCAGGGTTGGTTTTTTGCCATATTGCTTTAGGTACAACGCCAAACATTGCGCCGCCATCTAATTTAAATAGTCCGGTATCTATGGTGTGGAGTTTCATTTGTGTAGTAGCAGGTTTTTAGTATCAAGTATCTAGTAGTAAGTATCGAGTATCAAATGGTGATAAGGAAAACGAATGGGCTAAAAATAAGAAAACCCTTCAGAACTAACTAAAGGGTTTTCAAGATAATTAAGTTTTATTATTCGTTGCCTTTCAGCCTTGAACTTTCACTTTTCAGCTTTGAGCTTTCGCCTTTTAGCTTTGAGCTTTGAGCTTTCAGCTTTCTGCTTTCTGCTTTTGCTTACAAATGGATTACTTCTCCGTAGGCATCAGCGGCCGCTTCCATAATGGCTTCGCTCATGGTTGGGTGCGGGTGAACAGATTTTATCATTTCGTGTCCGGTAGTTTCAAGTTTACGGGCAACCACGATTTCAGCAATCATTTCGGTAACGTTAGCACCAATCATGTGTGCGCCAAGCAATTCGCCGTATTTAGCATCGAAAATTAGTTTTACAAAACCATCTTTAGCACCTGCAGCACTTGCTTTACCCGATGCAGAGAATGGGAATTTACCAATTTTCAATTCGTAACCAGCGGCTTTAGCTGCTTTTTCAGTATAACCTACAGAAGCAATTTCTGGTGTGCAATAGGTACATCCTGGGATATTGTTGTAATCCAGTGGTTCAGCATGCTGGCCAGCAATTTTCTCTACACAGATAATACCTTCTGCTGAGGCAACGTGTGCAAGCGCTTGTCCGCCTACCACATCACCAATTGCATAATAACCTTTTACTGAAGTGTTGTAAAACTCGTCGGTAACGATTTTGCCTTTTTCAGTTTTGATACCGGTTTCTTCTAATCCGATATTTTCGATGTTCGCCACAATACCCGCTGCAGAAAGTACGATATCCGCCTCGATGGTTTGCATACCTGAAGCCGTTTTCACCGAAACTTTACAGCCTGAACCGCTGGTATCAACCGACTCAACAGAAGCTGAAGTCATTACATCGATACCTGTTTTCTTTAAGCTGCGCAATAATTGTTTTGAAACGTCTTCGTCTTCAACCGGTACTACGTTTTCCATAAACTCAACAATGGTTACTTTTGTACCCATAGTAGCATAGAAATAAGCAAACTCAACACCAATGGCACCAGAACCTACAACAACCATACTCTTTGGTAATTCAGGAAGTACCATTGCCTGGCGGTAACCGATAATTTTTTTGCCGTCTTGTTTCAGGTTAGGTAACTCTCTTGAGCGTGCACCTGTTGCAATGATAATATTTTTTGCTGTTAACTCTTTTTGAGTGCCATCAGCGCCTTTAACTTCTAGTTTATTGCCTGGCTTTACTTTACCAGTACCCATGATCACGTCAATTTTATTTTTTTTCATTAAAAACTGAACGCCTTTACTCATACCATCAGCAACACCACGACTGCGTTTTACAACAGCTGCAAAATCGGCAGTAGCTTCTGCCGTAGTAATGCCATACTCGGCAGCATGGTTAATATATTCGAAAACCTGAGCACTTTTTAAAAGTGCTTTTGTAGGGATGCAGCCCCAGTTTAAACAAATACCACCTAATGATTCACGCTCTACAATGGCAACTTTCATTCCTAATTGTGAAGCTCTGATTGCAGCTACGTAACCACCTGGGCCGCTGCCTAAAACAATAACGTCGTAGTTCATATCTATTTTAAAGAGATTTCTTTTAGTTGTTTTGTATTATGGTAATCTCCGGCTAAGGAGAAGGCTCTAATGATAGATTTCCCTCGCTTTTATAACTATATCAGCATTACATTTTAAAAAACGCAAGTTTCTTATAATCCCCAAAACTATAAAAAAAATGTTAATTGATTTGGTGGTAATTTAAGATAGACGGTTAAAAAGCGTAAAATTTACAATCATTTCATGTTTGCCGATATGGAAGTAATTATCTATTAATGGATCTCTCCAAAATATTATACTGCAATCGCCTTTGCCCGGGAAAGACTTGGTTTTGTTTGATAGCTGGAAGCGTAAAATATTCTGTTTTAGTAAGGTACCTGCAGTTGCTTCCGATAATTAAATGGCTATAAATTCGAAATGTTAAAATTTCCGGTTATTTTTTGAATAATATTATTGTTAAAGATTATTTAATATGGTTTTTTGAAATAATACAATTCTTTTTTGTTGAAAATTCATTCAATTAGGCAAGTTATTGATAAACTGAAAGTTATAATATTTAAAAGTGATGTTAATTGTTGAAAAGTTTTGTGATAGTTAATAATAATTTAACATTGAATGTTAAAATGTGTTAAAAATTAATAAGTACATTTGCGGCATAAATTCATTATCGATTTATTATTCAAAAACAAAACAATTAAAAAATCAAAGTATGAAGAAATCTTTACTTTTAAGATTAGTACTTGTTATCGTGGCTTTTGTAGGGATTACCTTAGGTGCAAATGCACAGGTAACTACATCGTCTATGACAGGAACCATTAAGGACGACAAAGGGACATTACCTGGTGCAAGCATTAAAGCTACACACACACCAACAGGTACAGTTTACACCGTATCTACAAACAACGATGGTCGCTTTACCATTGGTGGTATGCGTGTTGGTGGTCCTTATACCATCGAAATCAGTTTCGTAGGTTACAAGCCAGAAAAACAAACTGAAGTTTACTTAAAATTAGGTGAGCCATATGTTTTAAATACTGTTTTAACTGATAACAGTGCAACATTATCTGAAGTTAAAATTGTTGGTCAGGGTACTAATTCAATTTTAAATTCAAATAGAAATGGTGCAAGTACTGTTGTTAACAAAGCACAGATCCAGTCGTTACCAACCATTACCCGTAGTGTAAACGATTTAACACGTTTAACGCCACAGGCAAACGGTACTTCAATTGGTGGTGGTAACTACCGTTCAAATAACTTTACTGTAGATGGTGCTAACTTCAACAACCAGTTTGGTATTGGTCAGAACATCCCTGCAGGTGGTTCACCAATCTCAATTGATGCGTTAGAGCAGATTTCCATCAACGTTACACCTTATGATGTACGTCAATCAGGTTTTACAGGTGGTGCAGTTAGTGCAGTAACCCGTTCAGGTAGCAATACTTTCCAGGGAAATGCATTTTATACCATGCGTGGTGATGAGCAACAAGGAAAAAAAGTAGGTGGTACTACAGCTGATCTTGTTCTTCAGAAATTAGATGAGAAAAATTACGGCTTCAGCTTAGGTGGTCCGATTATTAAAGATAAATTATTCTTCTTTGCCAACTATGAGAAGAAAATTACTACTCAGCCAGGAACACAAAGAATTGCTTCTTCAGCAGCAACACCTTACTCAACTGCTTTCCCAAATGCAGTACAGGCTTCTGAAACTTTCTTAAACCAGGTGAGTTCTTATTTATTGAACAACTATGGTTATGCTACTGGTCCTTATCAGGGTTATTCTCAGGTAAGTGATAACGAAAAAATGTTTGCTCGTTTAGACTGGAACATTTCTAAAAATCACCGTTTCAGTGTACGTTACAACCAGGTAGAAAGTAAATCACCTTCTTCGGCAAGTACATCAGTATCTAACTCAGGTGTTACAGGTGCTTTAGCATACGGTAACAGCAGATCAGGTACCGCTAGAAACGCAGGTTTACCTTTCGCAAATTCAAACTACTACCAGGCAGCAAACTTGTATTCAGGTGTAGCTGAGTTAAACTCAAACTTTGGTAGCAAAGTAACCAACGTATTGCGTGCTACTTATTCTCACCAGAACGACCCTCGTACATCTGATAGTTCTCCATTCCCATTGGTAGATATTCTTGATGGAACACAATCTTCTGCAAACGCTGGTAACGTTTTAACAACTTTTGGTTACGAAGCATTTACTTATGGTAACTTAAGAGATGTTAAAGGTTATACTTACAGTGATGATTTAAGTTTAGCTTTAGGTAAACATAACATTACTTTAGGTTTACAGGCAGAATTCAGTACTACTAAAAATGGTTTCCAGAGATATGGTACAGGTTTCTATACCTTCGCTTCATGGAACGATTTTATCACAAATCAAAAACCATTACAATATTCAGTAACTTATCCTTTAACTGCTGATGGTTCTCAGGCTTATCCAAGCTTCAAATTCAACCAGTACTCAGCTTATTTACAAGATGAGTTTAACGTAACTGATCGTTTTAAATTAACTGCTGGTATCAGATTTGAAAGAGCAAGCTATCCAGATGTTACCGAAATCAGAACTCACCCTTTAGTAGCAGCTCAAACTTTTGCTGATGGCAAAAAAGTTGATACAGGTGTTTTACCAGAAAACAGAATCTCTTACTCACCACGTTTTGGTTTTAACTGGGATGTGAATGGCGACCGCTCGTTACAAGTACGTGGTGGTTCAGGTATCTTCACTGGCCGTGTACCATTTGTATGGATTGTTTCTCAATCAGGTGATGCTGGTTTATTACAATACTTACAAGTATATTCAGGACAAGCCAATACACCTTCTTTCAACCCAAGTATTGCACCTAATTTACTTACCTCAACTAAACCAGCTGCAGGTACAAGTATCCCAGGTACAATCAGTGTAATGTCTCCTACACTTAAATTACCTCAAACATGGAAATCAAGTTTAGCTTTCGATGCTAAATTACCATGGGGTATCGTAGGTACATTAGAAGGTATCTATGGCAGAGACTTAAATGTTGCTGTAGCTAAAAATGTTAACTTAGTTAACCCAACAAACTTAAATATCTCAGGATATCCTGATAACAGACCAATGTATCCAAACTCTGTAGCTGGAAGACAAGTTGTTGATATTAACTCAGCAGGTATACCAGTTCAAAATGGTACAAGTGCATTAAACGTTACAGAAATGACTAACTCAAAAGGTGGTTACAACTGGATGGTTACTGCGCAGTTAACAAAACAGTTTGGTAATGGTATCGGTGCAATGATCGCTTATACTAAATCAGACCAACGTAACTTTGGTGATGGTGCTGGTGACCAGTTAGGTAACTTATGGTCAATTCCACAAACTTCAGGTAATCCGAATATGCCAACATTAAGCTATTCAGATAACTTAAACCCTGATCGTATTGTTGCTAATATTTCTTATCGTAAAGAGTTCCTTAAAAACTTAGCGAGTTCATTCTCATTATTCTATCAAGGTTCAAGACAAGGAAGATTCTCGTATACTTATAACGCCGATTTCAACCGTGACGGTGTATCAGGAAACGACTTGATCTATATCCCTAGAAATGCTTCAGAAATTACTTTCGTAGCACAAACTGTTGGAACTGGTGCAACTGCTAGAACTTACACTGCACAAGAGCAAAGCGATATCTTCGAGGCTTACATTGCACAAGATCCTTATTTAAGCAAACACAGAGGTGAGTATGCACAACGTAACGGTGCGACACTTCCTTGGAGAAACCAATTCGATTTAAGATTTACTCAGGAAGTATTCAAAAACTTCGGTAAAACTAAAAATTCATTCCAGTTTACTGTTGATATCTTTAACCTTGGTAACTTGTTAAACCGTAAATGGGGTAACGTAAACTTCGTTAACAGTTCATCAATCCTTGTTCCGACAAATGCTTCTGCAGTTAACGATACAACAAGACCAACGTTTAGATTAAATACAGTAAGTAATGATGTAGTTCGTGAAACTTATGGTACATCACAAACTATTTCTTCAACTTACTACATGCAGTTTGGTGTTCGTTATAACTTTAACTAAAACTTACTCAAATGTTTTAGAAGCCCCAACCCATCGGTTGGGGCTTTTTTTGTGCTTAAGATTTTTCAATTTGATCGGTTGTCATTCCCACGCAGCCCTTCTCGATTTTTATTGCAATTAGGCTGGTTGGGCGGTCGTCATTGCCGCGCAGGCGGGAATCTTAATGCTGTAGAAAGTTAGTGCCTCTTCATTTTCATAGCTTTAAGATTTCCAGTCGAGCTGGAAATGACGGATTTTGGAATGGGTCGTTTCATTTATGAGTATTCGTATAGAGGTACTCTCTCATTCCTATATTTAAAGAAATAGAGCTATTAGGACGATCGTCATTCCCATGCAGGCAGCCTATCCCGATTTTTATTGGAATTAGGCTGGTTAGGCAGTCGTCATTCCCGTACGAACGGGATGTATCCCGCGCAGGCGGGAATCTTAATGCTGTAAAAAGTTAGTACCCTCTTCATATCCATCGCTTTAAGATTCCCAGTCAGGCTGGGAATGACGGATCTTGGAGTAGGTAGCCTCAACTTTCAATCTCCTTAAACCAAAACCGGCCTTGAACTTTACGTTTCAAGGCCGGTTTTAATATCATATAAGTCTGCGTACTAATTATACACAAAAGTACCCTTCTCACTTTCAATCGTTACCTGCTTCTGTTCACCTTCTTCTACGCGACCGATAATCTGTGCATCGATACCGAAGCCTTGAGAGATCGCAATAATGTCGGCTGCGATTTCCTGCGGCACGTATAGCTCCATTCTGTGCCCCATATTAAACACTTTATACATCTCTTTCCAGTCTGTTCCTGATTCTTCCTGAATAAGCTTAAAAAGTGGCGGAACAGGGAAGAGGTTATCCTTAATGACATGGATATTATCATTTACGAAATGAAGCACTTTAGTTTGTGCGCCACCACTGCAATGTACAATACCATTAATCTGGCTGCGGTAGCTTTCCAGTATTTTCTTAATGACTGGTGCATAAGTACGGGTAGGAGAAAGTACCAGTTTGCCCGCAGTGATTTTACCAAAACCTTCTACATCTATTTCATCTGTAAGTCCTTTCTTTCCTGAAAATACCAGGTCAAAAGGAACAGCAGGATCAAAACTTTCAGGATAACTGTTGGCAATGGTTTTATTGAATACATCATGGCGGGCAGAAGTTAATCCATTTGAACCCATACCACCATTATATTCTGTTTCGTAGGTAGCTTGACCAGATGAAGCCAAACCAACAACTACATCACCAGGTTTAATGTTGTCATTACTGATGACGTCTTCACGTTTCATTCTGCAGGTTACTGTCGAATCAACGATGATGGTTCGCACTAAGTCGCCCACATCAGCGGTTTCACCTCCGGTAGAGTAAATTGAAATGCCTTGTTCGCGTAAGTCAGCCAGAATTTCCTCTGTTCCGTTAATCACTGCTGCAATCACTTCGCCGGGAATCAGGTTTTTGTTACGGCCAATCGTAGACGACAAAAGGATGTTATCGGTAGCTCCAACGCAAATCAGGTCATCTATATTCATGATGATGGCATCCTGGGCAATACCTTTCCAAACGGAGATATCGCCGGTTTCTTTCCAGTAAACATAAGCTAAAGATGATTTGGTACCGGCACCATCAGCATGCATAATGTTGCAGAAATCTTCCTCGTTGCCTAAAATGTCTGGAATGATCTTGCAGAATGCTTTCGGGAAAATTCCTTTATCGATATTTTTGATGGCGTTATGCACATCTTCTTTTGAGGCAGAAACGCCACGCTGATTGTACCTGTTATCACTCATGTTGCCGCAAAGATAGCAAATAGAGGTAGAAGGTAAAAGGTAAAAGGTAAAAGGTAAAAGGTTTTTAGCATAGTTCAACAATGATCAAACAGTGTAATCTTATAATCGGTGTAATCACCCGCGAAGCGTAATCAGTTGGCAGTTTCCAATTTGCAGCTGGCAGTTACGAATGACCAATTAACCAATGACCAACGAACTAATGACCAACGAACTATTGACCCAACAAAAAAAAGCGCAAAGTTTTCACTTCACGCCTTTTCTTTCTGCTTTAAGCTTTAAGCTTTCCTCTTTCCGCTTATTTCATGAATAACAATTCTCTGAATTTCGGTAACGGCCAAACGCTGTCGTCAACAATTTGCTCTAGTTTATCAGCGTGGTAACGGATCGTATCGAAGTAAGATTTAACTTTCTCATCGTAAGCAATTGCTTTCTCACGTGTATCTTCCAGTTTGTTGGTTACTTTACGCTCTTCAAGCATCGCATCGATATTTGATTTAACGATATCTAAGTGCTCAGATAGTTTTTTAACAATTTCTAAAGAAGCTTTGCTATCTACACCGATTTCTTTCAAACCTTTAACGTTAGCAATTAACGAGTTTTGGTAAGCAATAGCAGCAGGAATGATCGCTGTATTTGCTACTTCACCCATTACACGTGCTTCGATCTGTAGTTTTTTATAGAAGTTCTCTAGCATGATTTCATGACGGGCATGGATTTCACGTGCGCTATAGATACCTGTAGTGGCAAATAACTCAGCAGATTTATCAGTTAAATAAGCATCTAAAGCTTTAGGTGTAGTTTTGATATTTGATAAACCGCGTGCTGCAGCCTCATCTTCCCACTCCTGGCTATAACCATTTCCTTCGAAACGGATAGATTTAGATTCTTTGATGTATTTTTTGATTACTGTTAATAAAGCGATATCTTTTTTATCACCTTTTTTGATCAGTTTATCAACTTCAACTTTGAATTTAGTTAACTGCTCAGCCATGATCGCGTTTAAGATCGTCATTGGTGCTGAAGAGTTTGCAGAAGAACCTACTGCTCTTAACTCAAATTTATTTCCTGTGAAGGCGAAAGGAGAAGTACGGTTACGATCAGTATTATCCAATAAAATCTGAGGGATTTTAGGGATACCTAACCAAAGTGCGTTATCTTCTTTAATTTTTTTGCTGATACGTGAGTGCTCAATCTCGTCTAATACATCGTTCAATTGTGAACCTAAGAAGATAGAGATAATTGCTGGTGGCGCCTCGTTAGCACCTAAACGGTGATCGTTGCTTACCGATGCAATACTTGCACGTAATAGATCTGCATGCTCGCTAACTGCTTTAATCGTGTTTACGAAGAAAGCTAAGAACATTAAGTTATTTTTAGGTGTTTTACCTGGCGCTAATAAATTTTTACCAGTATCGGTAATTAACGACCAGTTATTGTGTTTACCTGATCCGTTGATACCAGCATATGGTTTCTCGTGTAATAATACACGGAAGTGGTGACGACGGGCAACTTTTTCCATCAAATCCATCAACAATTGGTTGTGGTCGATCGCTAAGTTGATTTCTTCATAAATAGGAGCACACTCAAATTGAGAAGGCGCAACCTCATTGTGACGGGTTTTTAAAGGAATACCTAATTTTAAAGCTTCGTTTTCGAAGTCTACCATATACGTGAAAACACGCTCAGGAATAGAACCGAAATAGTGATCTTCTAATTGTTGTCCTTTAGCAGACATGTGTCCGAATAAAGCACGGCCGGTTAACAATAAATCCGGACGGGCATTAAATAACGACTCGTCAACTAAGAAATATTCCTGCTCAATACCTAGAGAAGCATTTACTTTAGTGATGCTTTTATCGAAATACTGGCAAACATCAACAGCAGCTTTATCTAAAGCAGCTAATGCTTTTAATAAAGGCGCTTTGTAATCTAAAGCCTCACCGGTGTAAGAAACAAATACAGTTGGGATACAAAGTGTTTTACCTGCTTTACTTTCCATAATGAATGCCGGAGAAGATGGGTCCCATGCAGTGTAACCACGAGCTTCGAAAGTGTTACGAATACCACCGTTCGGGAAGCTTGATGCATCTGGTTCTTGCTGAACCAATGCACTGCCAGCAAATTTCTCGATAGCACCATCGCCGCTAGGTTCAAAAAATGAATCGTGCTTTTCAGCAGTTGTACCTGTTAAAGGCTGGAACCAGTGTGTATAATGTGTTGCTCCAGCGCTCATTGCCCATGCTTTCATGGCTGTTGCAATCTGGTTAGCGTCATCAGAATTAATTAATTCACCTTGATTGATTGATGAAATTAATTTTTCATACACGTCTTTAGATAAGAAATCTCTCATTTTTTTCTTATCAAATACATTAGCGCCAAAAAAGTCAGAAATTTTCGATGAAGGAGATTTAACTTCTGGTGAAATTCTGTTTTGAGCCTCTTTTAATGCGATGGTTCTTAAGCTTTTCATTAATTTGTTATGTTTTTTGTCAAAAATAGTATATTTTATTAATTTTTATAAAACATTTTGGTTAAATAAATAAAAATTGTAGAAAATGAAATATAAAAATGTTTTTAAGGTGGAAAATTTCACTTTTCATAAATAATATAGATTTTTTTAAAGTTTTATGGAATTGCCCGATTTTCTACATCATGCTATAAAACTCAAAAACTATGTTTAACTCATCAATTAATGTTTACAAAACCGAGTGGCTCGATATTGTATTCGCAGGCAGAAACAAAAATTATGGTGCTTATGCATTAAGGTTGCAATCATCATCAATTTTAACCAGATCCTTATTTATTGCAAGCAGTGCCTTTGTGCTGTTTTTTGTGAGCCCCATGGTTTACAGCAAAATGTTTCCCGAGGCGGAGGAAGTAAAAACTGCTCCCAAGGTTATTGATTTGAAGGATGTTATTCATACAATGAAAAAACCGGAGCCTGAGAAGAAAGTTGAGCCGGAAAAAGCAGCACCTGTAAAAGTTAAAACGGTTGCTGTTCCTTCGAAAATCGTGGTGACCAACGATGCAGTTTTACCGCCACCAACCATGAATGATATGAAAGATGCCGTAATCAGCTCGGTAACGCAAGACGGCGAAATTAAACCGAATTTAGTAATTGCTACCAACCCGGGAAATGGTAATGGCGAAACAAAAGGTACGGAAACCGGAACATCTACCGGAAACGAGGTTGTTGATTTGCCGGGTGTTGATGAATATCCGGAATTTGAGGGTGGCATGAAAGCCTGGGCGAAATACATTCAGCGTAATCTAAAGTACCCATACCAGGCGCAGGAAGCTGAACGCCAGGGAAAAGTTTTTTTAAGCTTTGTGGTGGAGAAAGACGGCTCAATCAGTAACGTAACTTTAGTAAAAGGTATAGGACTAGGTTGCGATGAAGAAGCGATTAAAGTGATCAGGAAATCACCAGCCTGGAAACCCGGCAAAAATAAAGGCATTCCGGTACGTGTACGCTATAACCTGCCAATTAACTTTCAGCTTACCAATTAACCTTACTTAAGCTACCTATGAAAAACATGATTTTATGCCTGATGCTGATGCTTGCTATTAATAAAGGAAAGGCTATGGCCTGTACCACTGGCGAAACCATACAAGTGTATAGTGAAAAACTTGCCGCTGCAGATATTAAGGCCGGAAATATCAAATTCCTTTTAAGAGGTGGTATTGCACCTACTTATTTCAAAGGACAGGAACTGTTTGAGAAAAAGTACGGCCTTAAGTATTATGAGTTTGGTTGTGTTATGCCTGCGGACATATCCATAAAGGATTATAATAAAGTGGTAGCAGCCTTTATGGATGGCAAATTTGGAAAGGACTGGCGCAAAGAGGTAAGGAAGGATGTGGTGATGTAATAGGTAAGATGGATGATGTATGATGGAGAATGTAAGATGGAGGATTTAGGTTTGAATGAAACGCTCTCTTTTGGTATAGTGAGGTTGGGTTAAATTGAAACGGCTTTGAGTTAAACTCAAGCCGTTTTTTATCTTAGCCGTTGTTCATATCGTACTGTTCAGTCTGTCCTCTTGAGCTTAGTCGAAGGGCTCAGTAAGTCGTCATTGCGAGGCTGGGCCAGAGTGAGCTGAAGCAATCTTTAAAAGTTCCCGCTATTCCGCGCTCCAATCGGGATGACGAGTTGTGGAGTGGATGCTACGAGGCGGGTGCTATCCGTCACCCTGAACTTGTTTCAGGGTCTTGCTCATTAGCTGCTGAACTAAATTCAGCATGACGACAAACCGAACCGTCATTTCGACTGTAACGGAGAAATCTTTTCCGTTAGTTACATTTGTTATTGTTTTAGTTTAAAAGCTCCCGCTGTTCCGCTGCGCTCCAATCGGGATGACGACTTGTGGAGTGGAAGCTACGAGGCGGGCGCTATCCGTCACCCTGAATTTGTTTCAGGGGCTTATTCATTAGCTGCTGAACTGAATTCAGCATGACGACAAACCAAACCGTCATTTCGACTGTAACGGAGAAATCTTTTCGGTTAGTTACCTTTGTTATAGCTTCAGTTTAAAAGCTCCCGCTGTTCCGCTGCGCTTCAATCGGGATGACGACTTATAGGAAATAGGTTGTTTTGGAAGAGGTTGCTTCGTGCCTCGCAATGACGAGTTATGGGGCTGTCCTCCTGAGCGTAGTCGAAGGATTACTCAGCAGTCGTTGCGAGGCCTGGAATGAGCGAGCCGAAGCAATCCATTTAATGTACACTTTCAACTTGTATAACTGAAAAAGAAATTAGAAATTTGTATGTATAACCAGTTTAGATTTAATCGATAATCTGTATAGCTGTTCACAGCCAAGATTAATACCGCGATTCCGCTATTTTTCACCAATAATTTTCATCATTAAGTCCACCTTAAGTCCGACTCAAGTCCGCCTTTAGTCCACCTTTTATCCACCCTTACTTCATATTATCTCCCAGTGTACGCCAATACTGCTTCAGTAACACTTCGACTCCCGGGAACTAAAGTATTCAGGGATCAGACCGGGATAGCTATAGGATAGCAATTAAATCATTGTCTTGTCAAGCCCGGCGTACCGATGGCTTCCAAAACACCAGCCGAACAAGTCCCGAAGTTTTCCAAATGTTAAGGTTAAGAAAAGTAGAAGCAGAGTTAGAAGCCTCCGCAATAGTTAGCGAACAATTTTCAATTGGCAGGTTACAGTTAGCACCGTCATTGCGAGGCGGGCGCTATCCGTCACCCTGAACTTGTTTCAGGGTCTTACTCATTGGATGCTGAACTAAATTCAGCATGACGACAAATCGAATCGTCATTTCGACCGTAGAGGAGAAATCTTTTTACAAAAAAAAAGGGTGATGGTTTTTAATTCCATCACCCGTTTTACATCTTCCATCTAATCCTATCCTTTGTTCTCTATCCATTTACGGGCATTAACAAAAGCTTCCATCCATGGCGAAACTTCATCATTACGTCCTTTCGGGTAATTCGCCCAGTGCCATTGGAACAATGAACGCTCAATATGTGGCATCATTACCAGGTGTCTGCCAGTCGTATCGCACATCATAGCGGTATTGTAATCAGAACCATTAGGGCTTGCAGGATAGTTTTCGTAAGCGTACTTCGCTACAATGCTGTATTGATCTTCTGCATAAGGCAAACTGAACCTGCCTTCACCATGTGATACCCATACCCCTAAAGTACTTCCCGCCAGGCTTGATAACATTACAGAATTATTTTCAGCCACTGTTAAAGAAGTGAAAATACTTTCGTGCTTATGACTTTCGTTATGCAGCATCTTAGGTTTTTCCTGATGGTCTTTATTAATTAAGCCAAGCTCAACAAATAACTGACAACCGTTACAAACACCAACAGAAAGTGTATCCGGACGGGCAAAAAAGTTTTCTAAAGCAAGTCTTGCTTTTTCATTATACATAAATGCACCTGCCCATCCTTTTGCCGAACCTAAAACATCGGAGTTAGAGAAACCACCAACAGCACCAATAAACTGGATGTCTTCAAGTGTTTCCCTGCCCGAAATTAAGTCGGTCATGTGTACATCCTTTACATCAAAGCCTGCAAGGAACATGGCGTTGGCCAGTTCGCGTTCTGAGTTACTTCCTTTCTCGCGGATTACAGCTGCCTTAGGTTTTGGTTTACTATTATCAATTACCGGTTTTTTTCCATCAAACTGCGCAGGGAAAGTATATTTTAAGGCCTGGTGTTTATAGTTGTCGAAACGTTCTTTGGCTTTAACCGGCCCGCTTTGTTTTTTATCTAACAGGTAAGATGTTTTGAACCATACATCACGCAAGTGATCAATATCAAAACTGAAACTTTCTGCGCCGTTTTTAATGGCTAATGAAGCTGAAGCGTTAACCGTTCCTATTTTATGGAAGGCCACGCCTGCATCTTTTAATATGCTTTCGGCCGAAGCATCTGCCTGGAAAACCAAGGCAATGTTTTCTGCAAATAATACCTTAATAATATCCTGCTCTGCCAGTGGCGATAAATCAATTGATGCACCTAAGTTCCTGTCGGCAAAACACATTTCCAGCAGGGTTGTAATTAAACCACCGCTACCGATATCGTGTCCGGCCTGAATTTTATCTGCTTTAATTAACTGCTGAATGGTGTTGAAAGCCAGCTTAAGTTTTGCTGCATCTTTAACATCAGGGGTTTCGCTGCCGATTTTATTTAAAATCTGTGCAAATGATGAACCGCCGAGTTTATAAGTGTCGTCAGAAAGGTTGATGTAATAAATTGCGCCACCATCTTTCTGTAGTACAGGTTCTACTACCTTATTAATATCGTTACAGCTGGCACCGGCAGAAATGATTACCGTTCCAGGTGCAATTACGTCTCCGTCTTTGTATTTCTGTTTCATCGAAAGTGAATCTTTTCCCGTAGGGATATTGATTCCCAGATCGATGGCGAAATCAGAACAGGCTTTTACGGCCTGGTATAGCCTTGCATCTTCACCTTCGTTTTTACAGGCCCACATCCAGTTGGCAGATAATGAAACGCTTTTTAAGCCATCTTTTAAAGGTGCCCACACAATGTTTGAAAGCGACTCGGCAATGGCAATCCTGCTGCCTGCTGCGGCATCGATTAATGCCGAAACCGGTGCATGACCAACCGATGTGGCAATACCTTCTTTGCCCTGAAAATCCAATGCCATTACGCCACAGTTATTTAATGGTAACTGCAAAGGGCCTGCGGTTTGTTGTTTTGCAACGCGGCCACCCACGCAACGATCTACTTTATTGGTTAGCCAGTCTTTTGAAGCTACGGCCTCCAATTGCAATACCTGCTCCAGGTAATCAGTTAGCTTGCTGCTGTCGTAATTTACGGCTTCATATTTCCGGTCGATAGTATTATCTTCCATTATCACCTTTGGCGAACTTCCGAACATGTCCTTCAGTTCTAAATCCATAGGTTTTATGCCTGTGCTTGCCGATTTAAAGGTGAAGCGCTTATCGCCGGTAACCTTACCAACGGTATACATCGGCGAACGCTCACGATCGGCAATTTTTTGTAAGGTTTCAATGTGTTCATTCCCGATAACCAATCCCATACGTTCCTGCGATTCGTTACCAATAATTTCTTTAGCTGAAAGGGTAGGGTCGCCTACAGGTAATTTATCCAGGTTAATTAAACCACCGGTTTCTTCAACCAGTTCGGATAAACAGTTCAGGTGACCACCTGCACCATGATCGTGAATAGAAACAATGGTGTTATGATCGCTCTCTACCATACCACGCACGGCATTTGCCGCCCTTTTCTGCATTTCCGGGTTCGAACGTTGTATAGCGTTCAGCTCAATGCCCGAGCCATGCTCACCGGTATCGGCAGATGATACTGCCGCACCGCCCATACCTATTCTATAGTTTTCGCCACCAAGCACAACAATATTGTCGCCTTCCTGTGGTTTTTGTTTTTTAGCCTGACTGGCTTTACCGTAGCCAATACCACCAGCAAGCATAATTACTTTATCGTAACCCAGCTTTTGTGTGCTATTAAGTTTGTCGAAATGTTCTTCGTGTTCGAAAGTTAAAACAGAACCGGTAATTAATGGCTGACCAAATTTATTACCGAAATCGGTAGCACCGTTCGATGCTTTGATCAGGATATCCATTGGTGTCTGGTACAACCACTGTCTTTCCTCAACGCCTTTTTCCCATGGACGGTTTTCTTCTAAACGGGAAAGGGCAGTCATGTAAACAGCTGTTCCAGCCAGTGGCAAGGAACCCTGACCACCTGCCAGCCTGTCTCTGATTTCACCTCCCGAGCCTGTAGCCGCACCGTTAAAAGGCTCTACCGTAGTGGGGAAGTTATGTGTTTCTGCTTTTAGGGAAATCACCGATTCGAAATCGCTGGTGGTGTAAAAATCAGGTTCATCCGCACGTTTAGGTGCAAACTGCTGTACAACAGGGCCTTTTATAAAAGCTACGTTATCTTTGTATGCCGAAACGATATCGTTAGGGTTTTCTTCTGATGTTTTGCGGATTAATTTGAATAGCGATGTTGGCTGTTCAACACCGTCGATCACGAATTTTCCGTTAAAGATTTTATGACGGCAGTGTTCCGAATTCACCTGCGAGAAACCAAAAACCTCCGAATCGGTTAAGGGTCTTTTCAGGCTTTCGGCCAGTGAATTTAAATACTCAACTTCTTCATCGCTAAGCGAAAGGCCTTCCTGTTTATTGTAAGCTGCTATGTCGTCAATTTCCAATATCGGCTCAGGCTTAATGTTGATGGTGAAAACATACTGATCAAGCTTAGCATATTTTTGTGATAACATCGGGTCGTAATCCGAGAAATCTTCGGCAACGCCTTTAAATTCTTCAATCCTGATGATCCCCTGCATGTCCATGTTCTGGGTAATCTCTACCGCATTGGTACTCCATGGCGTGATCATGGCTGCACGTGGGCCTACAAAAAAACCGCTCAGCGCAGTTTCCGTTTGTAATTTGGCGCCACCAAATAACCATTCAAGTTTAGTAATATCATTTTGTGAAAGCGTTTCGTTTATTTGAACAACAAAAACCGCCTGCGATTGACTAAGGAAGAAATGAATCATGCTTTTTTTTTGAAAGCGCAAATTTAGGTTTTTTAAATTTAATGCGTGAATGAATGGCTGATTGAATGATAGAATGTTGAAATAATGATACGAATGTGGAGAAGAAGGAAGGCTTGGGTGAATGATTGGATGAATTCAGGCTTTTTTCTGCAACTTTGCCATAGCATTCACTCATTCAAAACGTAAATTCATGTTTAAGCGCATCCACCATATTGCCATTATTGCCTCAGATTACGAAGTTTCGAAAGATTTTTATGTAAACAAGCTGGGTTTTGCTGTTATTGGCGAGGTTTACCGGGAGGAACGTAAATCGTATAAGCTCGATCTGGCTGTAAATGGTTTATACCAGATTGAATTGTTTTCGTTTCCCGATCCGCCACAAAGGCCCTCGCGACCTGAAGCCTGTGGTTTAAGGCACCTGGCTTTTGATGTTACCAATATTGATCAGGAAATTGAACGTTTAAATGCACAGGGGATTAAAACTGAGCCTGTCCGGATTGATGAATTTACGGGTAAGCGTTTTACTTTTTTTAACGATCCGGATGGCCTGCCACTTGAGCTTTATGAGCAACTGGATTAAAAACAAAGAGGCCAACAATTTTGTTGTTGGCCACTTAGATACCGATCGAGTAATCATTTGTTTTTGCAGCTCAAAGCCCGGTATAAACGCGGTTCATTCAAATTGCTGAAACAAACATAGGCTAAGGAAATCGCTTTCGAAAACAAACGTTTGTGGAAGTTATTAACAGCAGTAAACGGTCGGGGTGATAAAGCTGTTAAATAGCGGCAGTAGTCTGGTTAATAGCGTTTTAAGGAGATGCAGTATTGTGGAAAACATTAATAAATAATTTTAGGGCATGGCAGGAGATATGATCTTTAAGTTTAAACAGTTTGCGGTCGACCAGGCAGGCTGTGCCATGAAGATTAATACCGATGGTGTTTTGCTGGCCGCCAGTGTCAGTGCACCTGTATCAAAATATGTACTCGATATCGGGACAGGCACGGGTGTAATCGCCTTAATGCTGGCACAGCGCTTTCCCGAAGCCTTAATAGATGCGGTGGAAATTGATCTGCAGGCTGCGGAAACTGCCAGTCGTAATGCCAGGAACTCCGTTTATGACGAAAGGATTTGTGTACACCACAGTTCATTTCAGGATTTTGATACCCACAGGCAGTACGACCTGATTGTTTCGAATCCGCCTTTCTTTGTTAAGGACTTAAAAAACGAGGAGCAGCGCAAAGGCATTGCCAGGCATGCCGATGAAGATTTCTTTGAGATGCTCCTTCGTAAATCTGCCACGCTTCTATCAGAAGAAGGCAGGTTGTGGCTTGTTTTGCCCCTTAAGCAGGCTGAAGTGGTGGCGCAAACAGGGGCAGGCATGGGCTTGTTTGTGGTTGAAAAGGTTTATATGCATTCAGATGAAAGTAAGCCACCATTCCGGATGATGATCTGCCTCACTAAATCAAGCCGGGAATGCCTTGAAAACCATCTCTATATTTACGTAGCCGAGAAGGTGCATACCCAGGCTTATAAAGATTTGCTGAAAGATTTTTTTCTGCATTATTAATGATAAGATTGTATAATCAATTATAGCAAAAAAGCAGTGCAATGCTGATCAGGTTTTAACGGAAAAGGCAGGTTTTTATAAGCCTTGTTTTTCTGAAAATTAGGCTCCGGCAGCACCGGAATATTTAAAATTTAAAATTTTTAATGAAAAAAATAGGACTGATTTCTGATACCCATGGTTACCTTGATGAAAGTGTTTTTAAACATTTTGATGATTGCGATGAAATCTGGCATGCCGGCGATTTTGGTCCTGGTGTAGCCGAACCGCTGGCGGCTTTTAAGCCGCTTCGTGGTGTTTATGGTAATATCGATGATGCCACCATCAGAAATGAATTCCCTGAGCAAAATCGATTTAGCTGTGAAGATGTTGATGTATGGATGACCCATATCGGTGGTTATCCGGGTAAATACTCCTCCTATGTAAAACCTGAAATTTACACTAAGCCTCCGAAATTATTTATCACCGGGCACTCCCATATCCTGAAGGTGATGTACGATGAAAAACTAAAATCGCTGCATATTAACCCCGGAGCAGCGGGTAAACATGGCTGGCATAAGGTTCGTACCCTGATTCGTTTTTGCATTACTGATGAAAATATTCATACCTTAGCGGTGATAGAGTTATCGGGTAGATAATGTAAAATATACACTAAGTATGGTTTGTGGCGTTAAAACACTAGGACAATTTATTATAGAAAAACAGGCTGATTTTCCCTATGCCAAAGGCGAATTATCGAGGCTTTTAAGGGATATCGCCATTGCGGCAAAAATTGTAAACCGTGAGGTGAACAAGGCTGGCCTGGTGGATATACTGGGCGACGTGGGCAGTACCAATATCCAGGGGGAAGAACAAAAGAAATTAGATGTTTATGCCAACGAGCAGTTTATTGCGGCCCTGACCAGTGGGGGCGAATGCTGCATTGTGGCTACGGAGGAGGAAGATGAGATTATCCACATCGAATCGCCGGTATCGCAAAATGCCAAATACATTGTATGTATCGATCCGCTTGATGGTTCGTCGAATACCGATGTAAACGTAGCCGTGGGGACTATTTTCTCTATCTACAGGCGCAAATCGACCGAAGGGAAAGCCAGTATCAGCGATGTGCTGCAAAAGGGTACGCAGCAGGTGGCTGCAGGTTACATTATCTATGGTTCTTCAACCATGCTGGTGTATACTACCGGAAAAGGTGTTAACGGCTTTACTTTAGATCCTTCGATCGGCGAATTCTGCCTTTCGCATCCTGAAATGAAAATGCCCGAAACGGGTTACCTCTATTCCATTAACGAAGGTAATTATGTGCATTTCCCTGATGGAGTGAAAAAATATATTAAATATTGCCAGGTGGAAGATGATGCCACGAAGCGCCCATACACTTCGCGTTATATAGGCTCGATGGTGGGCGATATCCACCGGAACCTGATTAAAGGCGGTATCTATATTTATCCTACCACATCCCGCTCGCCAAAGGGTAAGCTCAGGCTGTTGTACGAATGCAACCCGATGGCTTTCATTATTGAACAGGCAGGGGGCAAGGCTACTACGGGTTTCGACAGGATTCTTGATATTATACCCACCGAACTGCACCAGCGGGTACCGATTTTTATCGGCTCCAAGCACATGGTAGAAAAGGCAGAAGAAATGATGCTGCAATATACGCCGCAACCACTTTCTGTGGCTGAAAAGGTTGAAGCCAGGCTCGAAGATTTAGGTGTAATTGGCGGAATTGACTAAAACCGCCATTGCCTATACTTGCTAAGTGCCACTTATTTCTATAAGAAAATTGCTGGTTTTTTAGTTAGCTACAGTTGTTCCTTAAGGATTGTTGCGACGCTCGGCTTCAAAAACAGTATCGATAGCCAGGTTCGCTTTATCCTGCGAAGCAAATACGGCCAGGCGATCGCAGCGTTCGTTTTCGGGATGATCGTTATGGCCCTTAATCCAGATGAACCTGATTTTGTGCAGCTTGTTCAGCTCCAGGAACCTGATCCATAAATCTTTGTTCTTCTTGTCTTTGAAGTTTTTGGTCTGCCAGCCAAATACCCATTTCTTCTCTACGGCATCTACCACATATTTAGAATCAGAGTAAACGGTTACCTGCTGGTTCAGGCTTTTCAAGGCTTCGATCCCTTTAATAACGGCAAGCAGTTCCATGCGGTTGTTGGTAGTCATACGGAAACCGCCACTCAGTTCCTTATAATGTTGCCCTGCCCTTAAAATGGTTCCGTAACCGCCAGGCCCCGGGTTTCCGCTGGCTGCGCCGTCTGTGTAAATCTCTATCATAAACGCCGTAAAGTTATGTTTTTAGCCTTAAAAGCCATGCTTAACCGGGCTTTTAAAAAAATATTTAAAATTCAATTTATTGAATAATAGCCAATTAAATTGTGATTGCTTTCTTTAACAAAAAAATATTTGCAGAAAATAATAAAAGTCGTACTTTTGTGACACTAAAAAATACGGTGGCTGTAGCTCAGTTGGTTAGAGTATTGGTTTGTGGTGCCGAGGGTCGTGGGTTCGAGCCCCATCAGCCACCCCGATTTTAAAAGGTCTTAAATGTAAATTTAAGACCTTTTTTTTATGCCTGAAATAAGGCACGAGCAAAACGCCTGCGCTAAAGAGTTAGTCACAGAAACACGGAAGGTTTATTTGTTTACAAGCATAACCCACATGCCATGCACCGCATAAGTTTTTTACCATATAAGGCATGTAAGGTCTTATAAGGAAATATCACAAATCTATACGGGTTAGCCACGGAAACAAGAAAAACACGGAAGGTTTTTTGTTTACACACGCTAAACCTACAAGACATGCACGGCCTATGTGTGCACCAGCGAGGAGCAGTGCAAAACGTTTGAACAGCGCTTGTAGCAAACAGATCCTTCCTGTCGTCAGGATGACAATCAATAACCCGTCATTGCGAGGAAGAATGAGGAAGCAATCTCTCTCATTAACTTACAACAAAAGATTGCTCCGGTTCGCTTGATTCCAGCGTCGCAAAGATGGGATGATATGTCCTTCGACTAAGCTCAGGATGGCAGTTGGGGCGAGCGGGGAATATTGCGTGATCGGATATAAATTAACCACCCCCAACCCCTCCTTAAAAAAAGGAGGGGAGTTACAGGCGATGTGCAGAAAATTTGATGATGGAGTAGTGTCATTAACATTTATTTTAGTCGGTGGGTTTTGCGGCCTAGGCCATCGAGGTAGATTGCTTCGGCTCGCTCCAGTCCAGCCTCGCAATGACGGAATGTGGAGGCAGGGTTAGTTAAGTGCAAATAGGTTGCAGATCTTTCCTGTCGTCAGGATGACAATCTATAAGGCGTCATTGCGAGGAAGGATGACGAAGCAATCGCTCTCATTAACTTACACAGGTAAATGATTTATCGAAAAATTGTTAGCAATGAATATCTAGAATTAATCTAAATAGTTTCCGAATATCAAAAACTTGGATTATTTTCGCGCTTCTGTTTAATCAGTCTAAATAATCATTATTAACTACATGAAGATAAATTTTACTAGATCGTTGATTTTAATCAACCTGTTGGGACTTTTATGTCTCAACGTTTTCGCCCAACAAAAGGTAACACTGCAGGGAAGCGTAAAAGATACGCAAGGAAAAGCCATTCCTGGTGTTACTATAACTGTTCAGGGTACCAATATCAATACAGCTACCACTAACAGGGGTTTATATAAACTCGAATTAAACGCGGGAAAATATACCCTTAGCTATAATTTTATCGGTTTTAAAACCCTTACCAAAAGTGTGGATCTGAGCGCAGGTGAGCAAACTGAAAACATTGTGCTTCAGGAATCTAATGACAACCTGCAACAGGTAGAAATTACCGGCCGTAAGGAAAAAGCCTACAAAACTAAGGCTACATTCATCGGTAAGATAGAAAACGAATTGAAGGATATTCCGCAGTCGGTTTCTTATGCCAGTAAAGAACTTATTGCAGACCAGGGCTTGATGAGAGTAGGGGAAGTGGTGAAGAATTTCAGTGGCGTTAATCAGTTTAGCTTTTATGACGACTTAACCATCCGTGGCTTTCGTGTAAACGGGCAAACTAATACGCAATTAATCAATGGTTTGCGCACCAGTACCGGTTTCTGGAAACAATCACTGGCCAATTACCTGGAGCGTGTTGAAGTATTAAAAGGGCCTTCTTCTGCTTTGTTTGGGAATGCAAGTCCCGGAGGAGTGGTAAACCGCGTAACTAAAAAACCTTTAGATGAAACCCGCAGGTCGGTGAGCTTAACCATGGGTAGTTTTAATACTTTCAGAGGGCTGGCAGATTTTACAGGTCCGGCAAGCAAAGACAGTACATTACTTTACCGCCTTAACCTGGGTTATGAAAACGCAGAAACTTTCAGGGATTTGATGTTTGACCGCAATTTTGTTATCGCTCCATCGCTAACCTTTGTACCATCTGAAAAAACCAGGATTAATTTTGACCTTGTTTACACCGATTCGAAAAGCAGGCTTGACCGTGGACAACCTATTTTCGGAAGTTTTGATCTAAACTCAACCCCACAGTCGTTGTCGCTTAATACCACTAACGATTATTTAAACGAGCTTACTTACAATGCTACGATTTCCATCACCCATAAGATAACCGATAACCTAAGCCTTAATGCCTCATACCTTAAAACGGGCTACTCGGAAGATTTAAATGAACACCGTACCTCAAATTCGTACGGCGTTGATGGCAACGGTGTTGCAATAAATAACCTTGCCGGTATGAACGTGCAGATCAGGAAGCGTAAACGTTTTATGGATAATTTTTCTGGTTATGTTAACTATACCCCAAAAACAGGCATCATTGAACATAAAATTGTAGCAGGCTATGATTTCGCAAGTGAGAAAACACCCGTTGGTGGCTCTCAGCTCACCGCTGGCGGTTATCGTAATGCAGCCAACAATGGTTTCATCGCAACTTATGTAGTGGCTAATAAATCAAGGTATTTGCTTGATGCTGCAGGGAATCCGGTTCCCAATGTGCCGCATTTTAATTTAAACGATCCCCTGTCTTCACAAAGGATGCAGGATGACAGCAAACTTTTCTTTGCCCAGTCTGTTGTTGCCCCGGCTTATTATTACCTGAATTCAGGCTACCTGCAGGACCAGTTTAAAATCGGTGCTTTACAGATTCTTGCTGGCGTACGCTATGAATATTATACCGATTTCGCCGGCTATAAAACGCCAGCTGAAGCTAAAGCCAATTCGCATGCCTGGTTGCCAAGATTTGGAGCGGTATACAGCATCAATCAGCATATCAACCTTTATGGAAGTTATGTTGAAGGATATAATCCACAAACTTCAGCAACGATATCCAACCCCAATGCAGGTGGCCCGTTTAATCCCCTGGAAAGTAATATGGTAGAATTTGGTACCAAGACCAGCTGGTTCAGGGATCAACTGAGCGTGAGCGCTGCCGTGTACCAGATCAAGCAAACCGGCGCACTTTATGCAACCCCGGGTGTGGTAGATGTGCTCAGACAGATCGGCGATGAACAATCCCGCGGTTTTGAGCTTGATGTTATTGGTAAGATTATGCCAAACTGGAACGTTATTGCTTCTTATTCATACAACAGATCAAAGATCCTCGAGAGCGGAACACCTGGTGAAATTGGTATCCAGAAACCAAATGCGCCGAAGAATACGGCCAACTTGTGGACCAGGTACTCCTTCCTTGATGGCGCAGTGAAAGGATTTGGTATTGGCCTTGGTATTAACTATACCGATAAACGTAACCTGATTTATGATGCAAGGTTCTCTCCGCAGGATCAAATCACCATTCCATCTTTCACGCTCTTCAATGCAGCACTTTTTTACAATATCGGAAAACTACAACTTCAGCTTAACGCCAATAATATTGGCAATAAAAAACACTGGGTTGGTGGTTACGACTACTTACGTTTATTTCCCGGACAACCAGAGAATTATATGTTAACCGTTGGCTATTCATTTTAATGGCAAAGAGCAGATTTAAAAAAGCGGCGGGCTGGCTCCATCTATGGATTGGGCTGGTAACCGGCCTGGTGGTGGTTATTGTTTCCGTAACCGGATGCATTTATGTTTTTGATGAGGAAATTTTTAACAAGATCCACAGTGATTTGGTATACGTTCAGAAAACCGGCCCCGCAAGGCCGGTTTCTGAATTACTTGCCAATGCGCAGCAGGCAGCCGGAACAGGTAAAGAACTTAGCAATGTCAAGATCAGTTCGGATAATAAAAGCTATGTCTTCTCCGGATTTAAAGTTAATGACCGCAAAAAAATAAACCTCTGGTATTTCAGCCAGTTTGAGTACCTCGACGAAGTTTATGTAAACCAGTATACCGGGAAAGTGCTCGGTGTGATGGATATGCGCTATGAATTTTTCAATGTAGTGGAACAACTGCACAGGCAACTGCTATTGGTTAAGCCCATTGGCAGTCCTTTAGTGGGCGCCTGTATCCTCTGCTACCTGCTCATGCTCATTACCGGCTTTATTTTATGGCTGCCAAAGAATTACAAGCAATTCAAAAAAAGTATTAGCATAAAATGGAACGCCAAATGGAAAAGGGTTAACTACGACCTCCACAATAGTTTTGGCTTTTATGTGCTGCCTTTTGCTATCCTCATTGCCATAACCGGACTGGTATGGTCTTTTAAATGGTGGGAAACCGGTATCTACCGTATCCTTGGCGATAAGGGTAAAGCCGGGTTTACCCGGACGCTCCCTAAGATTGATGCCAGCGATACGACACTGAATAAAATCGATATTATCCATTACCGGCTGCTTAAAAAGCTTGGTAACGACTGGACGGAAATCGGGATAGGCATTCCAACTGAGAAAGCCAAAGTTTCCATGTCTTTCGTTCAGATCGAAAGTAACCACGATGCCTGGAGAGGGGTAAGCTATTACTTTTATGATGGCCGCACAGGTGATTTTATTGATGCACTGCCACATGATAAAAAGACACTGGGTATGAAATGGCGGAATTCAAATCTTGAACTCCATACCGGAAGGCTCTATGGCTTAGGAACGCAGATCATCGCATTTCTGGCCGCATTAATCAGTGCTTCGCTACCAATTTCAGGCTTCCTGATCTGGTGGGGCAAGCGAAATAAAAATAAAAAGCCATCAACTGTCCCCCTAAAATAGAAATTTAACCACGGAAAACACGGAAGGTTTTTTGTTTACACACGATAAACCATGCATCGCCTATTGTGCGCCAGCGAGGGATTTGCAGAAAAAGTTAATGATGAGTCGTTCTATTAAAAAAAAGCCCATACATTTTGTACGGGCTTTAGAAGACTAGTCAATCACATCAGTAATTTCAGATACTTTGGGTTCTTTAAGGTTTACACTGCCTACCCAAAAGTGAATTTTACCTTCTGCGTCTTTTGAGGCACTTAATTTTATTGGTACAATCCGATCGGGCCCAAGGCAATTCATGCCAAAAGTAACCCTTGTCATTCGAACATCCGTTGTATTAATCCTGTCATAGAATTCTAGCGGATAATCAGGGAAATCAGTCGCACTGTAGTATACATGTTTTTGAAGAGAGTCTCTGTAAACAACAAATGTATTACCTGCATCATTTTTACCAACAAATACTGTCTGTGAATATGATTTGGTGCTTTTTGTTATTGTTGTTGTACATACTGCTCTTTTGTAGGCAAATAATTTAGATGGCATCCATTCACTTTCCTGACCAGCTACAACAGTCGGATATTCACCGCTTGGAAACTCTTGTGTGCCAGTTCTAACGAAGTTCAAATACCCAACGGCATATCCATCTTTAAGATGTACACGGCTAAACTCGAAAGTTTGCCCATCATACTGTGCAAATGTTTGCCAGGTGCCTGGTTCATTCGGCTTTTCAAATAGTTCCACTTTTTCGAGGCTTTCATAATAGCCAACAACTGCCGATGTATTCGCTTTACCACGGAAAGTTGAGGTCGTTTCTTCGGGCAAGGCTGCGTCTTTTTTACAGCCTAGAAAGGCAGAGGCAACACAAAGACTAAGCATTAAATTTAGCGTTTTTTTCATAATGATGATTAGTTTTTAGATTAGTTAATCTTAAGTGATTTTATAAGTCAATCTAAAAATAAACCCATCGTAATACAAGAAATTATATGGAAGGGCACTAATTCGGGTTGTAAATAGAGAAATCCTATATAAAATATAAAATGCAATGTTTGTTTTCTAAGCATGGTCGGTGGGTTTTACGGCCTGGCCCATCGAAGCAGCAGAAAGCAGGCGGATACTTGCAGTGACCACATGCACAGGCTTGCGCTAGGGAGGGTTAGCCACGGAAACACGGAAAACACGGAATTTTTATTTGTTAACATACGTTAAACCCACACGCCCATCCTGCCTTCACATGCCGTCATTTCGACTGGAGTGCAACGGAATGGAGAAATCTTTGAACCTTTTCTACACCCAGCCCAATAAACCATTGAAACAATCCCATTTCCAACTCAGCCTGTCATCCTGACGCCAGGAAGGATCTGCTTGCTACAGGCACCGTTCAAACATTTTGCACTGGTTCCATTAAGATATTTTCTAACCAGTGTACCAATTCCCTCACTCATAACCTTGCCCCGGCTAGCCGCCGGAAGGCGTTCTTCTTTTCCTTGATGAAAAGAAGCAAAAAATCAAGGCTTGGCGATAATGTCGGTTCAACTCGTCAAAGCTTTAATTACGGCTGCACAAGTGCCGATGCTTCCCGAGATAACCTGACAATCGGCATGGGTGCGCAGCCTTGGACCGTGCAAACCCGAGCAAAACTGCACAAGCTTCAACGGTTGATCACTCCATTATAGCCTAAGCCGTAAAACCCACCGACCATAACCATTAGTAATAACATAACCCTGTCATTAACTTTTTCTGCATTACGCCTGTAACTCCCCGTCTAATTTTAGGAGGGGTTGGGGTGGTTAATTTCCTACTATTTATGCAGCCCGCCCAATGAACCAATTTCCTCCTGTCATCCTGAGCGTAGTAGAGGGATCTTTAACCTTCTCACCAATCACCTTAACTATACTTTGCAGCTTTTTGTATAAGTTCGGCGCTTTTAAATGCCCTTTAAACTACTTACAGGCATGATATATTAATAACTTCGACATTTTTATTGCTACTTGTCGAAGTTAATTATCGTGTTATCTATTTTTACATGCAATAAAATGCAATTATCATGCCTTAGGGATGCAATAGGTATGCGACAAGTATGTAAGGGGCGGGCAAGAAGAACCGGATGGAGCGCATTGAAAGGTTAGACTGGTTCAGACGAGCTTAATTAATGTAATTAAGTAGTTTTTCTTGTTATAAAATTTTCGATTGTAAAACAAAACCCGGGGATGTGGGGCGGGTTATTGTTTTTAGCCGGCCATTACCATAAACAATGGTAATACGAGGCAAATTTTCCGGATTAATTCCAAATCAATGCCAGAATAATCTGCATACTCATCAAACGTAATGTGCTGATCTTTACGTTTGTTCAGCAATAACTTAAGGTTGCGCAATACACGCTGACCTTGTGCTACGCTTTTGCCGGTTAGCATACTAACATCTTTCGGATATATACATACTCTTTTCATGTGAAGTTTTGGTTGAACCGCAGCAGTCGTGGAGGTGCCTAAAGTATTTCGTGAATGGTGAAATACTACCTTTCCTTAAGCAGTAGTAAAAGAACGAAAATTAATATGACTACAATATCTGTAAAAACCAGCGGCTAAACAAGTGTTAAACACTGCTAAAAGCTTCATTTAGGGATAAAAGTGGATAAAAACTGCAAAAGCTTCATTTCGCGACGGCGCTATACTGAGCTATAGCGAACTTTGTTTTCAGATGTAAGACATAATATTATGGCACGTCAGGAAGGAATCATTAAATTAAACGGACGAATCGGGGATTTGACGTTTTACAAAACAAGGAACGGTTACCAGGCAAGGGAAAAAGGCGGTGTTGCCGGCGAGCGGATCAGTACCGATCCAAGGTTTCAGCGCACAAGGGAAAACATGGCCGAGTTTGGCAGGGCAACCAAGGCGGGGAAATTTTTAAGATCGGCATTTAAGGTGCTAACGAACCAACTGGCCGACAAAGGTGTGAGCAACCGCCTAATGAAAGAAATGCTCAAGGTAATCCAGGCAGACAGTTTGAATGAGCGTGGCCTGCGCATGGTACTGGATGCTGAAACAGAACTTTTAACAGGTTTTGAGTTTAACATTAATGCCGCAGTTAGCAGCACGGTTAGTGTTGTTTATGCAACAAGCATCGACAGGGCTTCAGGCGTTCTTGAAATCGAGTTGCCAGATTTTAGCGCAAGAGACCTGATCGTTTCGCCGCAGGGCGCTACTCACTTTAAAATCAGTGCCGCTGCAGCCATGCTGAATTTTGAAGATGAGGTATTCGAGCTCAGCACGAAAGACAGCGACATGCTTGAGGTAAAGGATATCAATGTAGCCTCATTTAACCTGCAATGCCAGTTAACAGCCGCCAGCGCAAAGCCACTGTTCTTGTTGTTTGGTATCAGCTTTTACCAAAGGGTTAACGAATTCGATTACCCTTTAAGCAATGGGGCTTTTAACGGCTTATCATTAGTACAGATAGCCGGGGTGTAATGAATTTATTATTGAGCCGAACCTATTTTAAAGGTGGCACTAATGGTAAAATCAGCTATCAGGGTGAAGTTATCTGTGAAAGTATTGAGTTGCCATGGCGGAACAACAAGCGTAGTATCAGTTGTATACCGGAAGGCCGTTATTTATTGGTTAAACGGATGCATCCGAAACATGGCTTACAGCTTGCCTTAAGTACTGTTCCTAACCGGGAGGCAATTTTAATACATCCGGCAAATTTTGCCATGCGTGAATTACAAGGTTGTATTGCGCCTGTAAGTAAGTGCAACGGTGAAGGAACAGGTAGTTACAGCAGGGTTGCACTTGAAAGGTTGCAATGTCTGATTTACCCGGTCCTTGATGCGGGAGAGCAGGTTAGCTTGCTGATTACATCAGTGCATTAGGTGGTTTGTGCAGGGGGCTTTCCCTGCACAAAATTACTTGCTGTTATATTTTAAAAAAGACGAAAAGCATCAAAATGTAGCAGCATCTATAATCTTTTGAAAAAACAAAAGGAAGAGGGTGTAGCACAAACTTCGGGGAAAGGTTGGCTGCGAGTGATCAAAAAATGTATCAGTGTTGCGGGAAGCACTGCGGGAATTCTCCTTGCAGCGCCATTGAAATTACCGATAAAGGTATTAAAGGCGGCACAGTACATTGTTGTTGCTGCGGGTATTATTAAAGCTGCCGAAAAGGATGAGTAGCACTGAAACCAAGGCCGGTACTGCTACAGGATTAGCTTTAAGCATTCTGGGACAGATTGAACACGATGTGTTGCAAACGCTGGCGCTTGCTGCGCTTGGTGCAACAGTGAGTTTTTTTGTAAGCCGGATTTTGCAATGCTTGTTTAACCGCAAGCGCAAACAGTAGCAAAATTTATTTTTTTATTTGAACGGGTGTACAATCCAGTACACCCGTATGTTATGGGTTAATTAAATTGACTGCATATGTATATCTAACAACAATGGTGATTTATTTAAATTAAATATTGAAAAGATTGTGGTTTTGGTTGAAAAATCAATGCCAATACTAACTGAAAAATCTTGAAAATTAAATGGTTATATCTTTGATATTCTGTATTTTATTAATAGATTTAACACTAATAAACGCTAACTCAATGGGATTTACCTCTTTCTGCCAACAAGACCCTTTGGCAAAATTTATCCGCACAACTTATCAGGCGATACCATTAAGTCTTCCTGATCCACGTTTCAAACCGCTTTCGATAGTTGCAAGCGATGGCACTCACATTAAATATCTTGGAACATTAGATGATGAAAGTTATTCAACCCAATGGCTAGCTCCGAGACAGAATAAAAATGAAATAAGTGACATATCAAAAGTATTATCCTCAGAATTAAAGATTAACCTAGGATTGAAACTTATACAACCTTTCCTTACAGCTTTTATTCCCACACTTGATATTGGATCAACCTTTCATGGACAAGGCGAAGGAAATCACAAACTGAAAATATCAATAAATAAAGTGGCTAGAGATTATATCACACCAATGGCCTGCGCAAAAGCATTTCAAGATGTGAAACTCAGTTTGCCATCACTCAACTTCAGTTCAAAAGAATGTAAAATACTATTGGTTGATTCTATATATACTTCAAAGGAATTTACACTAATTATAGAAGGTGCAAATTCTGGAGATATTACAGCAAAACTAGAAAGCAAAATAGCCGGAAATGCAAAATCAGAACTCGTTTACAGCAAAGAAAATAAACTTGTAGTATCTGGAGAAGTACCTGCAACATTTGCTTTTACATGTGTTGAATTATTGATGGATGGGCAATCTAATGTAACGGGAATAAAAATTCCCTTAGATAGTACAAGAGCGAATGCAGTTCCAATAAATAGTTTTTCATTAGATCATGTGGATATTGGAGAGGCTACTCAATTGGTATTTATAGATGAATAAGAAATGGAAAAAGCGCAGCAATTTCTTGAAAAAATAAAACGAAATTCATATGCACAACTTTCTATGGCATTCCCTGAATGGGAGAATAGAGAATTGAGCTTAGATCAATTGAAGGATTATTTAAAAAATGATCCGGATTACAAGGAAGAAATATTAGCAGAGAAATTAAAGAGTTTACAACGCCATGATAGTATTAACGATCAACAAATAAGCAATTTTGAACGTTCTACTACCTATGATATTTTAGCAGAACGAGTTAACGAACTCCGTAATGTAATATCAGAATCGCTCCCTGAAAAAAACATTGAAAATATATATTTTGGCACCATACCAGGAGGTGGGCTTAATGCTTACACACAAAAAGTACCTGAAACAAATGACTATGTTATTATTATACCAGATGGTCTATTTAACTTAATTAATTTGAGTTGTAAACTTGTTGCGCTTCTACAGCCTTGGGAACAGAGTGCACAGGGACTTGTATATATGCAAACAGCTAGTTATTTACAGTTATATCTTTCTCAAAATCCGTATATAAATTTCCGATGTGAAGATTTATTAAGAGCTTTTTTTCTTAATGGAGATCCGAGAACTGCCGTTCCCTATAAGTATGCAGTTCCACATCAGGAACGACTCTCATATTTGTTAGTTGGTACAGAATTATTCATTTTAATGCATGAAGTGGCACATATCTTTTTAGGACATCTAGAAAAAAATGATGCTATATCAATGGATGACGAAAGAGCTGCAGATCAATTTGCGGTTACTTTATTAACTTCTTTTTTTAAACAGAAACAATATGAATTTCCAGAAGCGAGAAGTGTATTATGTGCTACGCTTTTCCATAATCTTAATAGCCTTTGGGAGCAAATGATGTTGAACATTTCGCCAAATAAAACATTAGATATTATTTCCCATCCAGCCGCACTTGATCGGTGGTTACAGTTTGTAAATGATTTGGAAAATAAACTAGAAGGAAAATCTCCGCACTGGTATATATACATACATAATGCTATGCAAATTGCATTTAGACAAATTGGTTATGCAGCTTTGGACAACATCTTAAAAGATGGAAATAATATATACAATTTCAGTGCTAGGATACTACCGGACAGTTTGGTTTCTTATGGTCATTTAAAACCTTTTAATGAGAAAGAATGGGTAATTACGGTTGCTAAACTTGTTAATAGCGTAGATGAAAAAAATAGGTTAACAGGGCTTTATCTTCTAAATGACAGAGATCCTGATTCTATTATTGGCCTCTATTTAGCCTTGCTGAGTGATGATAAAGAGTTTTACGATATATGCAAGAAATGCCTCATTAGCCTTGAGCCAATATATATGAATTATTTTCCCAGATTATTAGAACTAATTAGGCAGGCAGATAGAGAAGATAGATTGTTTGAATATTTAATTGATGGCCCAAGTTTTCATCTTGGAATGAAAATACGAATGCAACTAGGGGATATTAGACTTCAGCACAGTCCACTTCATCCATCCTTTTATCAATAACCTTGATCTAAAAACAATTAAAATGCATAAAAATATTTATTGTCTTCTAAGCTGACCAAATTATCTAAATTATTGGTAAGCTTGGCAACTCTGTAAAAGTTGACGATTGTTTTGTGAATTATTTTATCCTTTTTTTAGTACCCCAGCATTAGAACATAGCAGATTTGGTAACGCTTACGTAATAAATACATGAATCAATTATTCTTATGAATATAATCAAATTAACCATTTTATTGCTTGAAAGGCCTTTAATTGCCACTAAGTTGAAAAATACTTTAAACAGAAATATCGACTCTAT
>NZ_JAVTSJ010000004.1:0-524858 GCF_032678405.1 Pedobacter aquatilis | reverse complement strand
TTTACTAAGGGTATTGTGAGTGAGTAGGATAACTATTCGATGTGAAAATATTTGTGAATATATTAGTAAACAACTGTTTTACAGACGGATAAAATTATATCTTAAGTGAATTTATTTGTTTAGTTGGGTTGAATATTTAGGCCTAAAACGAGAGTTTCTGCTGGGATAAGTCGAATTTATTCGAGTAGGTAACTTATCTTGAAGAGCTGTGTGTGACGAGTGTCTCGGCTAATGTAATGGAGAAGCTAGGGAAGATTTCTTAAAGCAAATTATTGTTCCGAGTATTGGTAGTGGATTTGATTTTCTTGCGAAATTAATCTGTTTCGTGTTAGTTAGTTTATGAATTGGTTTCATAATTTATATGACTGTTCTTTTTGGGAAACTGTAGATGTGGCTAATCCTGAAGAAACAAAAATAATGCGGCAAGAGCGATTAGGTTACCATGGTTTTCTAGGTATTGGCGGATATGAGTACTTGCGCTAGAAATCTGGTTGTTGACGGTGCTCTTGGTTAGGCCCAGTTCGTTTGCAATTTCTTCGTGGCTCATGTGGGCTTTGCGGCTGAGTTCCCAGATTTTCTTTCGTTGAGGGGGAAGTTCATCAACCGCTTGCTGGATGAGTTTTTCGCTATCCTTAAAATCCACCATTTCCTCGAGTTCATTGTGGAAATCGGTGGAGTGGCTTTTTATTTTTTCCATTAGCTCACGGTTTTTGGAGATGTCCCTTAAATAACGAAATGCTTTGTACACGGCGATGCGTCGCAAATAGCCTGCGGGGGTTTCAACCGTTTTCATTTTTTCGCGTTCGTTCCAGAGCATGACCCAAACTTCCTGAATGATTTCTTCAGCCAGGTCTGGTAGCTTAACCATTTTGCTAATGAGGGAAGAAATTGGCTGGTTGTAATGATCATAAAGTTGCTTGAAGGCTCCCCTGTCTCCTTGCGTAAACTTTTGGAAGATATCCATTTCATTAGGTAGGTCTTTTCCCTGGAACTTCATACAAGAGGTGGTTTGGTCTATGCTTGATTAAATTTAATTATTTATTTGCTTCAAAACTAAAGTGATAGGCGATTTAATTCACAGTGCGTGTGAATTAATTGCTTGTTTTCAGTTGATAGAAATCAACTATTTAAGGAAACTATCTTGATATAAAGCGTTTTCGGTGAAATGTCTGGATGCTTATAATATTCTCAAATCCGTGAATACCTATTGAATTGTGAACTCAAAGGGTTAGTTTCAGGAATAGATAATAAGTTATTAAATACTTTCTTGGTTTGCTTTTGCAAGGATGCTCCTTTTTATATCTGGTTATATATGGAGTCTTTGGTTGGGTTTTTACATAAAGGCGTGGAACCTACCTACTGTCTTAGAGGCCCTAGGAGGCCTGGAAACGAATAAGCAGGCCCACGCATTTATGCATGAGCACTTTCACTTATCCTCTCGTTTCCAATTGAAATTTCCTAGGTTTCTAAGACGAGACTCTTAAGTGCGGATGCTTCAAATATCTTGAAGTACCGCAAAATTACTTTCTATTTCGTAATTATCGCTATTGTGCTAGAAATATTTGGATCAAGAAATTAAAAATTTCTGTAACCGAAATATTAAAAACAAAGCAAATGTACGACATGTCGTACATATATCAAAATTTTATATAAATATTTTTGGTGCGATGTCCACTAAAAACCCTAGAAACGAAAACTTGATTGCCCTTTTCGGAGCAAATGTTCGTCGCTATAGGCTTAAGTCCGGATGGAGTATCAATCAATTGGCACTAGAGTGTAATGTCGAATATGGTACAATAAGTACCGTTGAACGCGGACTTGTAAATTGTTCGTTGAGCACTGCGTTCGCAATTTCTCAGACCTTAAACATTTCACTCGATATCCTGACCACAGAAGTGGTTACCGAACAATAATTCGAATTTTAGTTGCTACTTTTTAAAAGGCTATAAGTTTCAGGCAAATCCTGATAGTCAACCCTCAAGTTTTTCATAACATTTTTACGCCATCTTTAAATTCACGAATACGAGAATTAAAAAATTGAAATCCAAGATGTTTTGTCAAATTTATCAGAAAACATACCCAAACAGGACAAAAAAACATTAAAAATGGTACGAAATGTGTAGTCGAATGGTACTTTTTATGTAGTACGTTTTTGGTTCTATTTAATCAATTTTGCCTTAGTTTTTGACTAGGGCTTTTTTATTTTCTGTTTTTTTCTTTTGGCCTTGGGATAATTTTTTATTGAAAGATGCTGGGTCGGACTTTTAGCTTTTTGGTTGTTGGTCTGGCTTGGATAAGGATATTTTCTAACCTAATATTTTTCTTTTATGCAAAAACATTATGAGAATCTTTTTTTGGCTTTTACTGGGGCGCTTTTAGAGTTGGATGGAAAGAGTGCGGATGTGCTGGAATCGTTTGGGAGCTCGATGGCGATATGCCAGGCTTATCTGCGGGATTTAAAGGTGCTGTTTGCGGCGCACGCGCCGCAGTCGGATAGTGATGAGGTGGCGTTTTTTAAATCGGTGAAGCCGCGGTTTTATGCGGAGCGGATGTACCGCTTTGAGCGGTATCAGTTGTGGGTGCAGCGGCCAGTGGGCACGGTTTCTATGGTGCGGAATTATCTCGAGGGGGAGCTTTTAGTGCTGAACCGTTTTTTTGAGGGTTACCGGTTTGAGTATTTGTATTATAAATCGAGGGCTAGCGAGTTTGATGGGGTTTATTTTGTGCGTGGGGCTGGGAAGCATGGTATAATGGGGCTAGAGGTGGATGCGGATCCGGAATATGCTACGGGTATGGATTACGTATTTGCAAAGTTTATGGCTTTGGAAAGGCTGCGTGAGGAGATTTTGGCTGAACTGACTGCACTGGCGCCTCCCCTGCCTTCCGCAGGCGTTGGCCTTATTGCTGGTGGTGTGGCTGATGTTGGTGAGCAGGTTAATTTCGGTGGTGCCACTGTTGTTAAAAAACGATTTGACTGGACAGGTGAAGTCATTAATCTAGTGGAATTGGGTTATGCGATTTGGTTGACTGGGCAACTGAATGATGGTAAGGCAGGCATGCAGGATATTTTTAGATGGCTGGAGGAGAGTTTTGGGGTGGAGATTGGGATTCCGGCGAATCGGTTTAGGGAGATTAGGCGGCGTAAGCGGTTAAGCCGGACGCATTTTATGGAGTTTTGTCAATCAAGGTTGATTGAGTATATGGATGAAGATGATGTGTTTAGGCCTGGAGGAAAGCCTAATAAGCGTAAGGCGCTGGGATTGGGCTAATTTTTGCTGAATGTTGATGGGGCGACTGTGGGTTTTAGGACATGCGATTTTGAATAGCTTGACGTATTCCTTGAATAACGTCTAACCACGCCTCATCAATATTTGCCCAGGTGGAAATGGCTTTGCTGGCAGTGGGTAAGGCTTGAAGATGCGCAAATGGGGCATTTAACCAATCTGAAGGGCGGATAATAATGGGGATTATCATAACTTCATCTATAGCATGCCGTTGCAAAGCAACTTGCATTTCCAGGTTATAACAGTAGCTGGAGTGCAAAAAATCAGCTGAAACCAGGAGGATGAAGATGTCGCATGCGGATAAGTTTATATCGATGGCTTCGGCCCAATCCTCACCAGGACTTATGCTACGGTCATGCCATACGCTTATAATGCCTTGATTTTTCAATGGTGATAGATGTGTTTCGAGCTGATTAAGGTAAAGGCTATCTTGATGTGCGTAGCTGATGAAGACGGAAAGCCTACTTTGGATGTTTTTTCTGTTCTGGTCCTGGTGTTCCAACTTACCTGACCGGTATTCCTCTAGGCGAGAGGGACGCCCTTTGTGTATGCCGATTGCGCCAATTTGGACGCAGGAAGCAAGGGACAATATTGCAGCGATTAGTTCTTCAATGGCATTTTTATCTTTCCTTCTTTTTATGTTAGGTGCAGTTAAATAACCAAGCAAGACTTCCCACCTTGGCAATGTCTCGTCAACGACATCAAACAATTTCGAGAGCACTTGCTGGGGTGCGTCGGTTTGGCTGATTAGAATCAATTTGATATCTAAATCCATCAGGTGAATGAATTCTGCAATTTTTAATGAACCATAATCTCGAAGGGTTAAGGGTAAAATGATGATTTGGTATTGCTCCTTGATGATCAGTTCAATAAAATCCTCGATTGCAGGTACCGCTTGTCTTGGGATGAATGTTATCTCAAACTTGTTGTCCAGATCAGCGGGATAGAGCGCGTTCCACAATATCCAATCAAGGTCCTTGTCTTTCTCGATGCGACAAATACGCTGCTTTTGGTTATTGATGTCTTGATCAAAAGGCATTCTTTATGATTGGTATTTTAAGTCCATTTCTTAAATAAAGCTCATCAGCTGAGCAGTATAAATTAATTTTCTTCGAGAAAATGACGGAAATGAGGGCTCACCTTCACTTGGTTTTTGGCCACGGCGGCCCCAACTTTTTTCAAATCCTGCAAATACTCGACTGAATCCATCTTACGGACATTTTCACTCAAAATATCCGCTAGGCCTAAATCCTCTAATCCCCCTTGACTGAGGTCCGCATTGTAACGTAGGTAACTAAAATGGCGATTGGCATCGCTGATGGCATCTAAGATGTTTCCATCCTCATCCATTGGAACCATATCTTCTAGTTCTCGGTCGATTGCCGCACCAAAGATGCACCGCCCGACCGTGCGGCAGTTGATGTCTTGGTCAACTTGAATGGTATACATGAGGTTTTCTGGAAGTGAACTAAGGGTATCCAGCAAATTACTATAGGCTCCTGGGCTTGGTGCTGAGCCAGTACCTACTGAAACGATCAATAGATTTTTCTCTCCGGTCTTCCAATTGAGGTTATAAGCCTTCTGGGTGGCCATCCGGTACAGTAGAAATGCAGGGTTATTGTAAGGGGTGACCCCGCCATCCACAAAAACAAAAGTCTTTTCAGGGTCTTTGGGATCCCATTGCAAAGTTTCGGGTTTGAAATAGGCCGGCGCCGCTGTACTGGCCCTGATAAGTTGATAAAGCGGGATCTTTAAATTGCAGTCTGAAAGTGAGGGTTGGTTGAATCTTGCATCAGGATTGTTGGATATTGGCCAGGGGGAATCGGTACTCCGGTTCATGGTGACGATCATGAGTAAAGTTTTGAACTGACCATTTTGCAAATCGATGGTACCCTCTCCAAATACCTTTTTTAATTCTTTAAGCAATGGGCCGTCATTGTAAAAATGTTTGATCCGCTTCAACAAAAAAGACTTGTCAAACATGGCATTGCCTTTTTGTTCGTAGAATTCTTGCAGTTCTTTAACAGAAAGGCCAATACTGAGGCCGGCGGCAATGATCGCGCCCGTGCTTGTACCGCCTATATAATCGAAATAATCACATAGCCGAAAATCATCGCCACGCTTCAATTCTGTCTTGAGCTGATTTTCTATTTCTAATAAAATTTCTAATGATAGTACCCCACGGATGCCGCCTCCGTCAAGTGATAATATTTTACGCTGTTTTTCTGTTTGGTAGCGAACGGCCAAAGGACCCCATTTTGACATAAGAGATTAATTTTTTAAATAAATATACTAAATTTCTAAGCTTACTCAGCAAAATCTTAACGGTACAGCATCAATGTTTTGCGAAATTGTCTGGGCTCTGGCTGAATTTAGGCGTTTATTAGATCGGTAAGCTTTTAGGGGTATCAAATGGACCGAATTTTGTATCTGAGATTGTGCAAGAGCTTATGAAAACAAATATCCTATTTTCTGGACATATGGTAGACGCTCCAGACCGTGAAAAGCCAAGATTTCCGGTTTGGAAAGCAGATGAGGTTTACTTTAAATTGGAAAGTATTGTTAGTGAAATAAAGTCGGCAAATCCAGACTGCGCTGGAATTTCCTCTGGTGCGGCTGGTGGTGATATTTTGTTTCAGGAAATTTGTATTCATTTAGGAATATCCTCAAAGGTTTATTTACCGATGCCAGCTGATGAATTTATAAAGGGTTCGGTAGCCTTCGCTGGCAGAAATTGGATAGAGCGCTTCAGGCATATCTTGAAGAGCAGACCTTCCGAAGTAGTCCAACCAACCAAAGATTCGACTACAGCAAACCCTTATAGCAGGACAAACGAATGGATGTTACAGGAGGCTATTTCAAGTATCCCTTCTCGCGTGCTACTTGTTGTCTTATGGGACGGGAAGGATGGTGATGGCGAAGGCGGTGCATCTGAGATGGTTCAATTATGTCGAGCCAAAGGTGTGGAGGTTATTCAAGTTCAGCCTTAACCAGATTCTTTTTTAAGGATTTAACTTGTCATATACACTTTTAGGATAGTGGTAGGCAGATCTGCTGTTATTACCGCTTCTAAGGTTAAACTGACCGAGTGCGTATTTAATGATGTTTCGTCGAAATGGTATATGTACTGCACCTGCATTGCGAAGGATAGCTGGGCACAGATTATGATCAAGCTGCCGCTTTTCATTGAGGTTAATCACAATGATTGGCAACCCAAGTGAAAGGGCTGTAGCCAACTCCCAACGAACATATTTATACAGGTATTTGGTAGACTCACCGATTAGCACGATTACCTTTCGACTGGCTTTCATTCGCACCAGAAGTTTTGCTTTGATGTAGGCTTCATTTTGCGCATTTCGGGTCAAAATGTTTAGTGCATGGGCGTCTTGGAAATCAAAATCTATATGTCTTTGTTGCTTCCAACCTTTCATGTAAGCATATGCCCACATATCTTTATCTGCATCGAAAATGACGTATACATTGCCCTTACTCACTGTTTCAGATGTTGCTAAGCTAAGGTCTTCAGCGCTGTGATAATTTTTTCCTGGGTAAATGCTGTTGCAAAAACCGTCCTTGCATTCAACAGCCCTGCCGGTGTTTGATTGGTGCTTGAAAGTTTAATAGCGACTAACTTAAGTCCCAAGCTTTTTGCCTTCTCAATCTCCCAAGCCATCCACTTGCTGGTGTAGGATTTCGCACCGATAAGTACCAAAAGACATTGCGACTGTTGTAATTTTTTCGTTAAACTGCCCTTGATTACCGCTGCATCGATGCTGTCTATGGGGATATTGGGCGAGCGTTGATCGAATTCGAATTCAAAGCTGGTATTTGCATCCCAGGCACGAAGCAGATCTTTGTAAAGCCTGTCCTCGCTATGATCGTAACTAATAAATACTTTAATTGCCATTTTTTGAAAGGTATTAGATTTGGCTTAAATTTACATTATGGAAAGGAATTCTGCAATATCAATAAATCAACTTGTTTAAAAATGTGAGTGGCCGCCCCTATTTTGACATTAGTGTCCATATAACTGCTTTTTCTTCTTTTTGTTGGGGTTTATGGAATCTTGAACTGCTTTTTTTCCGATATCGTTAAATCAGCTAGGTAAAGTTGCTTGAAAAGCTGTGAAAACAGAAGTGTAAGATTCGGGCTAAGCTTTTTCAGCGGCTGATGAGTATTGAGCTGATAGATTTCCCCATTCCTTAAAAGCACATAGAGAAGCCCATTTTTGCTTTCATAGTTTATTTTTTTCACCGGGTAATCACTGGGTAGCTGTATACTTAGTAAATTTGAAAAACCATTTATGCTTAGTGACACGCTCCTTGGAAGATTTGATTGGTTCAAGAAGATATCAAGCACGCCCCTATTGGTGCCGGCAAAAATCAGGTCTTTGGAATAATCTAGTGCTGTAATTTGGCTGATTTGTTGACTGGGTGAAGAATAGATTTTGCTTATAAATTGGTCTTGTCTAGCAATTTGATTCGACGCTGACTTGGCAGCTGGAGCTTGTGGAATGAAACAAAAAGCTACACGACCACCTTCGGTTCCAAAGATGAAATGATTCGAATCTGCGCACCATCGGTAATAAGTGGGCAATTCTGGCAACATATCGCCCTCGATATCGATATTTATTAAAGGCAGAACTTTTTGTGTTTTACCCAGTGAATAGAAATAGTGTTTATGCTCTGTTTGGTTATCGGGATGAGCTACCCTGATAAGTTTCTTTGCGTCATTGCTAATCAGTAAGCTATCATTAAAGAACGAGTTCCTGCTTTCATCTGGATTATTGAGCCAAATGTGATCGAGTTTTCTTTTGACGACATCAATCAAGGCAAGCAACTGTTTACCTTCCCCCATGTTTTTCTCTTTATAAAAAAGTAGGTATCGACCATTCTCAGATGGAGACACCTGCAATCTGATGGTATGAAAAAAAAGTGTCTTAAGGGAATCCTTTTCTGGCCCCGGATAAGTGTCAAGGTCTTTTCGTAGCAATATTGGCTTTAATCGATTGCTTGCGATGTCATAAGCTGCAAGTAGCGTATCCTTTTTTGGGAATAGGTAGTAAACTATTTCGGGTTGAATACCATTGATACCGCGGAAAGGTCTTTTAAAAGGTAAGGGGATGATTTTTTGTAGCTTCTTGTTGAGGGAATAGACTTGTACACTATCGTTAATGAGGGTATAATATTGATGCATTTTTTCAAGGAATCCAAAATACTGGAAATAACCTACCGGATCATAATTGGTGTCAAGTGGGGTATCTGCAGTCTTGATTTGCCGGTAGAAAGGGTTGAATTTCACTCTCCTGTAGAAGCTTGGCGAATGTGAATCGAATACATCGCCATGGACAAGGTTTGTTTGGTAGTAGTCATCAAGCTGTTTGAAGTTAACTGCATTTTGATTTGCTTGGTAGGCGTAAGCAAAAAGGATTAATGCTTTGCTGATGTTTTTTTCTTTGATTGCATTTGCTGCAGCAGTTAAGGCTTTCGACTTGGCATATTTAGTGCTCGTATGCCTTTGCTTTAACATCAACAAAAAGCCGCTAATACTTGCTATCACGAGTAGACATGCGAGGATTAACCCTAGGGAGATTTGCCGGCTTCTGCGAATTTCTGCGGAGGCGATAGCCCGTGGTTCTCTACCGGTCATAGAAGCAACTACTTTAGCAAGTTCATAATTACTATTGTTATTTCTACGTAATTGTAGCTGCTTTTGTTCACGGTAAACATGCTTTGTCATATCAACCCACAATGGCTCATTATCGAATTTCCCAGCAAGCAACTCTGGTAGAGAGTTGGTTTTATGCCAGTTGAAGTCTTTTTGAATAGGGTCCCAATCGATTTCACCGTCAAGCAACAGGATAATAAGGTTGTCGGTTGCTGATGCTTGGTGTGAGGCAAACCAAATTTCCAATTCTAAGTTGATGTAGTTGGAATGAAGGACTTCTGGCGTTGCCAGAAGTATAAAATATTTAGATTGCTGAATTGCGTGTTGAAGTTTATCGGCGATTTTACCACCACCAGGAAGACTGGTCTGATCTCGGTAAATCGTGCGTGCTCGCCTAATTTTATACCAGGGTTTGCCCAAATTTTCCAAGCTATGCTGAATACTCTTAGCCGCTAAACTGGCATCTTGATGGGTATAAGAGATGAAAGCGTCTATTATTTCCATTGATAATCAATTAATCACAACTTCAATCTACTAAGAAAAACTCTTAATTTAACAATGTTAACAACTTCTTAGTGCTATTTTAGCTTTGCGAGGGATTATTCCGACTAATAGCCCTAGACAGCCTAAGTGGGTCCGTAGTCTTTAAGTAAAGGTTACTTAAATTTGGCTTAACTTAACTCTTCATTTCCAAGTGCTTTAATTTTTTTAACGACTTCAGTCCAAGCTTGATCACGATCAGCAGCCAGGGTAATGACTTGTGCCTTTTTGGGTGCTGTATTGTACGCGCTAAGTGGTGAGGATTCCCAGTCGCAGCTGCGTACAATAATGGGTATGATACGTACGGAATTATCGTTGCTTTCGCGTTCAATGGTGCTTTTGATTTCGATGTCCCAGATATAATCCGATTGAAGAAAATTGCTGCTGACCAAAAAGATAACCACATCGGCATCGCGGAGTTGTTTTTTGATTTTATCATCCCATTTTTCGCCCGCTTGAAGCATTTGACAATGCCAGATGCTGATCTGACCGGTTTTTTCAAGTACGCTGAGGTGACTAAGTAGTTCTTTTAAGAGCTGGATGTCTACAGAGGAGTAGGAAATGAATATATTTTTACGCTTGATTGGGTGTTTCAAATAGGCCTTAAAATCTCGTAATTGATAGTATTTTTCCTGGTAAGTGAAAATCCATTGGTTTTCAGTCTCATTTTTGTGGATCAGGGGCAGCGGAACGAAATGCTGGCCATCGAGGGTGACCAAAAGTGTTACCGCTCGATATCGATTAAGCTTTTCCAGAAAATCAACGACTTTTTTGAGTAATTCCCCGCTATGTCCCTCACCCAGACAAAAAATGTCAATGTAGGGGAAATCTACCCCCTTTTGAATATAGTGAAACTGTACCATGACCAACTGGCCCGCCAAGTCATCTTTGATGATAATGCCATCTTGCCAATAATAATATAGTGACTCTTGTTCTGGCTCGAAAAGGGTTTGAGCCCCGAATTGCTGAAAAAATTCCAAGATTACATGTTTATGAATGTAGCCTTTAAACTCAAAACGATATACAGGTTTTCGAAAAGCGGTTAGAAATAAATCGATGCCTTGCTGAGGTTTCCTCGGCAGGTAAAGTGGTGCAATATAATTATTTTGCTTTACTGGATGATTAAATATGATTTTAAAGTGAATCATGAGGCCCAGAATGTCGCTCACCTTCTCTGGATTTAAAGCACTCAATTTTTCTTGAGCATGACGGATATCAAATTCACCACGTTTTTCATGAAGTCCCTGTAACACAATCAGGATATTTTGAATTACTTCGGTTTGATTGAGGAAAATTTTTCCACTTAACAGCTGATCTTCAGGAAAATAAAGTAGAACCCCAATATCGTTGAGGTACTGCGCAAAACTCTTGGTGTCTTCCTCATTAAACAACACGGTACTTATCTCAGGCGCTGTCATCGAATTTAGCAATGGTATCTCCTGTATATGTCGATTACAGAATGCTTGAAATTCGACGATGCTAAGCTGTTGGGGATTTTCTAGTGCGAGAATCTTTTCTTTGATGTGTCCCCAAGTGCCCAGATAATCCTGACCGGAAAAGTCCAAATCAGAAATCATATCCGCTAACATCGATTTTAGCCTTGTCAAGTTCCGGTCTTCTTTTACGGATATATTAATAAAATCGTAAATCCTTGGGTGGCTTTTAACTAACTGTTCTTGATTTAAAAATTGCTGATCAGCTTTGCGGTCCACTTTGTTTTGAACAACAATGATATTAGGTTGTTGGTTTGCATTTGAATTGTTGCTAAAGTGGGGATGGAGATGCATATCAGGTTCCTCAATGAGCACAATGTTACCATTATCTGCTTGTTTGTAGTTTGCAAGCATATCGGCGATGGATGGTAGCGTTTTCTTTTTGAGGTGATAGTCAATTGAATCCAGCCAGAATGTCAAAGGTAAATGTTGCGCCTCAGCTACCATTGAAACTTGCAATTCAGTTTCCTTCCGATCCCATAGAACCAAGTAAGCGGTTCTGTCGGTAAAAAAGAGGTGGTGCGTATCATGGTAGTATTCCTGTCCACCGAAATCAAAAAGACGAACGCGAAAATCGCGGCCATTAATGGATTGGATAAATGTTGAGTTTTCCAGCCAATGGGTACTGGTGATACGAGGCTCAAAATTGCTGTATTTAAGCCAATGAGCAAAAGTGGTTTTTCCAGAGGCACTATTTCCGACCAGCACGATTTTGATTTCGTTATTTTTAAATAACGGTATATTCACCCGCTCCTCTGCCGCAGCCTGCTCAAAGTATGCTAATACGCGCATTTTCCCCTGCTTGACCACTTCCGCTTTAGGGTTAATCAAAGGATTATTAGCCACACAAATGGTACTGCTTTTCCAAGCGCTATCTTCGAGGTCTAACTTCATAATTAGCGCTTTGAGCGGTAATAAGTTCTCAATGCGGTTGGAATGAAGATCCAGTGTTACTAATTTGGGAAAGGCGCTCAGTGCTTCAACCGAACTGATTTGATTATTGCTGAGGTAGAGAGTCTCAAGATTAGCATGGCCGTCAGGCAAATCAGCAGACTGAATTAAGTTATTATTTAAGTGAAGCTCTTTTAGCGATTCCAATTCCGTTAAAACTTTGACGTCACTGAGTTGGTTATTGGCCAAATTTAAGTACTGAAGCTTTTTCAGTGTGGCTAAAGCTGATATATCTCTGATACGCCAGCGTACTGGATAATAAAGATCTGTTATCTCGACTTCCCAATCACCTCCACAGATAAGTGTCTCAAGGTTTTTGAGCTTTTTTATGGCTTTAGGAATAAAAAAAATATTATTAGGCGTTTGACGATTAGCCGACAAAAGAAATATCGGTTCTTTGTTTTGGGGATTTTTCCATTGGTTAGAAAGGATTAAAGTTTTTAAATGTGTACAATTGAAGAGCTCTGGAACCTCAGTTAAATCGGTTAATCCGCAACGACCCAGATCCAGAATCGGCGCTTTCGTTTTTAAGTTTTCATTGATTAGCTTTCTGGCGTAGCGGTTATTTTCGTTAAACCATTTTCTGATTTCGACCTTACCCCTATCGGCGATCTCCGATGGTGGACTTGTTAATGGGGTGCCTTTTACGCTTAGGTTTCGTAAGGGGTTGGTAGGTCGTCGAATTGTTTTAAGCAGCGGACTCAAATCCTTGATTGTATTGCCATCAAGATTAATATTGGTCAAAGATGTCGTGGTGCTGAGGGCGGAAATATCCCAAATCTTGTTGTGACTGAGATCAATGCTACTGAGCTTTCTCAACTTTGCAAGAACCGAAATATCGGCGATACGATTAACAGATAAATTGAGTTTGGCCAGGTTTCTCAAAGGTGCCAGAAAATCAACATTTTCAAGGTTTCCATTGGAGATTTCTAACCGGACTAAACCAATTAGAGGGCTTATGAAACTGTAATCTCGGAGCTGGTTTTGGTTAAGAAGCAGGACTGAAATTCCTTTTGGAATGGTCGAAATCTCTTTGACTTTGTTAGCATCGAGATCGAGGGTTCTAAGCGACCTCAACCCCCGCAATGGCGATATATCTTCTATTTCATTAAAACTCAGATACAATTCTTCGAGCGTATTCAAGCTGCTCAAAAAATTAATATTTTTCAAGTTGCAATCACTCATTTTTAGCGATTTTAAACTTGTGAAACTGTCGAGAACACGCCAATCAATGTCTCGCTCGATGTTGATGAAGCTTAAACCAGAGACGCGACTTAACTTATCTAAAGTATAATAGCAGGATTGGTGCTTGTTAACTGCGCCGCCATGACTAAGCTCAAAACCAAGCTCAGCTTCAAGTTCAAATATAATAGAGGGTTTTTCCATGTTGAGGGTTAATTTTAATTTATAAGCTATGGTACTGGTTCTTCAAAGTTTTGAAAGATTGGTACTGATGAATTACCTAGATTGATTATTAATCGACAAATTTTTCAAATAAGTTTGTTGTTAAAAGGGAAAATGAATACCTGGTCTGGAGACATTATTTGCCATGATAAAAAATTTCCGCCTGCTTAAAGGCTGTAAACTCCTGCGCGGCATAATCTTCAATGCGAAAAAAAATTAGTGAGTGAAGCGGAGGCGCAAATTGAATCAATGATTCATAACTTTTCATGCTGCCAGTGAAGATCAATTTCTTTTCATTTAAAGCGATAAGTGTCTCAAGTTCCATGCAAAAGCCTTTGGAAATATTCGATGTTTCGAAATCGGCTAAATTCGGTGTATAGAAATCAATCACAACATATTTGGCGCAGATTGCGAGGTATTGGAAAGTTTCAAACCAAAGTTCATCTGGAGGATAGATTAAAAGAGATTCATCTGGTAAAACTGTCTTTTCAGATGTGTTGTTGAGCATGATCACCGGATATCCGGCCGAAAAAAAAGAAAAACATTTCGCTGTGCTGCTTTTACCGAAGTCGCTGCGTGGCCAGATTGCAGGCATTGCGATACCGGATGCACCACCACCGGGTATGGGAGTAGCTTTTTCGTGTAGACCAGATTCAAAATCACGGAGGTATAGAATGAAATCTTTGTGCTCACCGAGGATATTTAAAATATTTTCGAAATCTTCATTGGCCTTGATTGTTTTCTTTCGTTTTTGATATAACCAACCTTCGAGCGTTTCGGTGTTTCTCTTTTCAGTCAGACTTGCAACAAAAGTAATAAAGCCAATGATAAAAAAAATCCACTTTTGTAACCAAGGGTCCTTGTCCAAAAATACTACCGTTATTATACAATACAAAAAATAGGTTGTCCCTATTAACCCAAACAAAATCAGCGAAGTTTTAGCCCATGAAATTTGACTTTCCCTGCGCGAAATGTTTTTTTCAAGCGACTTTTGAACGATTTCAATATTTCGTTTTATTTCTGGGATGTGGAGGCTAATCATAAGATGAACTAATTAATTTCTCTAAACCAATGGAAGTAGTGTTGGATAAATATTCATAATAAATGCATACTGTAAGCCTCTTGATTTCTATTTTGAGTTCTTAATTCGGCATGTGGTTAGTTTGTCCTTCGAAGAATTTGAGCCAGTTTTTCGCGTTGTTCGAGATAAGAGCTAATGGCAAACTCACCATCGGTAAGTTGCTTCGCCTGCTCGATAAATACATTTTCCTCATCGAATTGTTCTTCAGCAAAAGCAATTTCTGCTAGGGTGAGTAGAATCCAATCTTTATCATCCCTTTCAGACCAGTTGGTATCGGATTGGTGGTGATTGCAAATTTCTTTAACCTGTCTGCGGATACGCTTGGCATTTTGGCGGTACATGATACTGGTTTCACTTTCTTGAACTAAACTTGCGTTGAGCTCGAAAAGAAAGGCAAGGTTAATGCCGTTATAGTAATCAGATGCGATGTAAAATCCTTTTTCATAATAGAAGGTGCTTTGATTTAAGTTATCTGAATCACCATCTATTTCGTGAAGGCGTTTATGAATAGCGCCGGAAAGTCCAAGGGTCTCCACATCTGTAGTAAGGTGAGGATTCAAGGGTTTTAGTATTTCCGCTGCTTTAAGCAAAGCGGATTTTTCGTCAGGCAGTTTCGACTTATAGGTCATCAGCGCTAAACGCTGCGTGATAAGAATATTATCTTGATTCAGGCCCAGCGCCTGTTCAAGCAAGGAGATCGCTTTGCTATAGTCTTTCGCGGCTTTAGCGGCCTCTGCATGACCAAGTATATCAGAAAGCGAACCGTCATCTTTAATATTATCCTCGATGGCCTGTACCTCCACTTTTGAGAAAGTGGGAACATTCAATTCGGGAAATAGGCTGTAGAGTGGACTATCTGTTTTCGGATTTTGTTGCAGCTCGATAATTTTTTTCTGAAGCAATTCCCTGAATCGGAGTACCTCGTCATATTCAATACCTTTGCCCCAGTGTTCATAGGTATCAATAACAATGTGATTGATGTCAAAGGGTTTGACAAGCTCGGTTTCTGAAATGACCAAGGTTGCATTTTTACGCACCGCATGACGGATGCCTAATTCGTAAAGCACGTTTGGATTCAAAGTGGAGATATCAGCCACAACGAAGTCCGCTTTAAGGATATTATCGTACATGGGAATATCAATCATTCCACTATGTGTTAAATCGCAAGCGCGGTAGCAGATGAAGCCCTCTGCTTCAAAGGCAGGTTTGATGATGTTTTCAAATGTTTTATCCATGTCCAGCACACGGCCGGTGGCGTAATCGGTCTTTGGTCCAAATCCGATGATGACAAAACACGTTTTTTTAGCTGTACTCATATTAAGGTCTGACAATCGTATAATTTGCAATAGGTTGACTTCGTTTCAAAAAGGCTTGTTCGATGTAATGTTCCGGGTTAACAATAAAATCATCCCATTTCACTAAAATGCAGTAACGCTCATGATCGGCGTGGGAACATTTGTTATTTGGAAGGTAATAATTACGCCAAAATTCTCGAATGGTCGTTGTATCATTTAGACGAATCACGTTATGAACAGCCTGACAACCATTGCAAGTGATATCCCCTGCATAAATTTGGTGATACATGCTCGGCAAAACAATGCCCAACAGTCCGTTCTGCGTATTACCAGGTCCATGATACAGGGAAGCCTGCAGCTCTCTTTTAATATACTTTTGTTCTTCCCAGCCAAGATTCTCCGCGCTTTTTGCGCCAATGAGATGGATCGTCACAGTGGAGTCCGATAAATACTGATTCCGGATAACACGCATGATGTATTCTTCATTAGTAGAATCAATTGGTTCATTGAGCGATCTATCAATCATATTGATATTTAGATCTTCCAGTATAAATTTCTTGAAGTCAAAATCTTCTGTTTTACACGATATAAAGCATCTTCTATTCATTTTCTAAGCTTTATCAACAATAAGATTGTCCATAAATTGATTAAGTTGATGTTGCGTATTGAAGGCACTGAAGCCTAAATTTTCAGCTTTCATAATATCTGCACTTCTACCGGTAAATTTGCCAATATCATAATTGAGATCATAGAGATCGCGAATGATGGACACCGTTCGCAAATATTCTGGCAGGCCACCTTTCGGAATCCCTTTCAGGCAAAGTGCGATGACTTTGGTCTTATCGTAACCAAAACCAATTTCGAAAGGGACCCACCTGGACTGCAGGGTATTGGGTGAAATGAGAACGAGCATATGTGAGCTGTTATTTATACCCCTACAAAGGGCGTCGACAAGCACCTTTGGGTCGCCTTTTTGTGATTGAAGTCTTAAGTCTCCATCATATTGATCAAAATAAACATCTACACCAATATATAAGAAAAAATTAGCAATCGCCGCTGCCGCCGTCCTATCGTCGCTTTGATAGGAAATGAAAACACATTTGCTATTGGTTTGGAAGTATGCCGCCTTATTTAATATGGAAGCAGATTTATCGTAATATTTATTTGAGGGCATCTTAACTTAAATCTTATTTAAATTTAAACTTTTTTTTTGCAAATCTCAATTGCTTTGTATTTTTTATCAGTCTGAATAATTATTTTGCAGCTATCAATCTAACTAAGCCGCCACACAATTTGCGTAGTCAAAAGGTTTTAGCGTTCGCTTATTCTGTTTGACCCTTGGGCTGGCAATGAAAACAACCTTTCCAATTATTCGTTTCACTGTATTTTCAAATGGTGCGGTATAAATGATTACAATACCAACTAACAATCGCTCAACGCTAGGATTCGTTTGCCTGAGGTGGTGAATGGAATCACTCTCCGGAAAAAAACACCGCAAATTCTAGCATGAATATCTTAATAGACCTTCATTTAATCTCCTTTATTCATTTGAATATATCTAGTAGAGATTTGAGCCAATTGATCCTTTGAAACTTTGTGCTGTTGCCTTGCGGTAAGGGTGCGGCGAGGCTAAAGCATTTCTTTTTATGATTTATTTTGATTTTTTATGGGGTCCATATGGGCTGTTTGGACTGGTGGTTCTGTGTGCGGCTTTGCTGCTTGTCTTCCAGCGACTGCCGCAGGAGAAATCTGTTGAAGCTGGCGATACTGGAAGTTTAGAGGAAGAGGTGTTGGACCGTTACTCGGTGATGGGTAAAGCGAAGCCTGATTTTGGCGTTGCGGAGGTTTCGGCGGATGAGTTTGGATTTTCGGGTGAGACGGGGTTGGATGAAGAGGAAATGCTTACGGCAGCCAAGACGGAGATTAGGGTCCTTTGCCAGGTACTGGCAGATAAGGACGGAACAAAGGAGGATTTCTTTTCAATGTTTGGGCTCATTAGAGAAGGCTATCCCGGGATTGCGGCATTGCCGATGCGCAGCAGCATTGATGAATTTATCCGCGAGCAGGTGCCATTCTTCTTATCGGTGGCGGAACTGGAGAGTCTTTGGGATTAGTTGTGGTTGGTTGGTTTTTTAGGTGTTTGGTGGATTGGTTTAAGGTTTTAATGGGGTTTGATTTATGAAGAGTAGAGTTTTAAGGTTTGGGTTTTTAAGGGGTTTGGTAGCGCTGGGTTCGGTGGTTTTTCAAGTGCTGATTTGTGCGATAGTTTATGGTCAGGATGGGGTGGCTGGGATTAATGAGGCGACCAATAAGGTGAAGAGTTATTTTGATGCAGGTTGTAATCTGATGTATGCGATTGGGGCGGTTTTGGGCGTGATTGGCGCAGTGAAAGTATTTCAGAAGTGGAATGCGGGGGAACCGGATACTTCGAAAGTGGCGGCGGCCTGGTTTGGGAGCTGTATATTTTTGGTGGTGGTGGCAACGGTGCTGCAGTCGTTTTTTGGGATTTAAGTTTCGAGTGGAGATGAGTTTAGTGTATCAGGTGAATAAAGGAATAGGAAAGCCCATTAGTTTTAAGGGCTTGCAAGGAAGCTATATTGGTTATCTGGCGGGCGGATTGGTGTTACTCTTGCTGGGTTTTACGGTGGGGTACATTTCAGGGGTTTCGCTATATGTGCTTTTACCGGTGGTTTTGGGTTCGGGTACAGCACTGGTGTTTTCTCTCGGCAGGCTTTCGAAAAGGTTTGGGGTGCATGGACTGGGGAAGTTTATGGCGCGCCGCGGCTTGCCACGGTATTTGCGTTTTTCGTCTCGCCGGGTGTTTACGGGTTTGCGGGTGGTTGAGAGCAATTCAGAAAGGCAGGTCAGGCGATGATGGATATCGAAAAAATCATGCCGATATGGAAGGTGGAAAATGACTGCCTGTTATCGGTGGCGGGTGAAGTGACGGTGGCTTTTAGGCTAGAGCTGCCGGAAACCGGAACGTTATCGGCTTCGGGCTTTGATTCGGCGCAGCAGGCTTTTGTCAGGGCAATAAGGGTATTGCCTTCGGGGGTGGTGTTTCATAAGGCGGATTACTTTTTTTCGAGTTTGGTTAAGGGAGATTTTGAAAAGGCAGCTGATTTGGGGTCGCCACTGGCTTTTGCTTCGGAAGGGCATTTTAATGAAAGGCCGTTTCTTGCTCACAGCTGCTATGTGTTTTTAACGCTACTGTCTAGAGGAAGGAAACCCGCGAGCTCGGCTTACAGTAATATTTTGCGCAAGAGTATTGCGCCGGTGGGGAAAGCGGATGAAGTTTCTTTGAAGAACTTTTTTTCGGCCGTTGGGGCGTTTGAGCGGATACTGTTGGATAGTGGCTTATTTTCTTTGGTCAGGCTTCGGGATGAGGAGCTTTCGGGGACAGCGAGTTCACCGGGGATACTGGAAAAATATTTGTTTTTGTTAGCGCCGGGTGAAGGGAATGTGCTGCGAGATGTGCACCTGCGTGACGGGATTCGGGTGGGTGATAAACATTGCCAGCTGTATACGCTCTCGGATAGTTCGGAGCTTCCATCCTTTTGTGGTAGTAGGATTGATGAGGAAAAGTATTCTACCGATAGGGCGAAGTATTCGGTGAGTTTTGCCAGTCCTTTGGGACTGGGTCTGGATTGCAACCACATTTACAACCAGTTTATTTTTACGGGGGACGCTGGTCTTCGAATTAAGGAACTGGAAGCGAAGAAGTTGCGATTGCAGTCGCTGTCGGCGTACTCTAGAGAGAATGCGGCGGCTCGAGACAGCGTGAATGATTATTTAAATGAGGCGGTGGTACAGCAGCGGTTTCCGGTTCGGGCGCATTTTAATGTTTTGTGCTGGAGTGAGGAGTCTGCTGAACTTTCGGAAATGAGGAATAAGGTGTCTTCTGCGATGGCGAAGTTAGATGCAGTGTGCAAGCAGGAGACTGATGGGGCGGCTCAGGTATGGTTTGCCTGCATGCCGGGCAATGAAGGGGATTTTCCGTTGAATGAGTGTTTTGACACTTTTGCAGAGCAGGCTTGCTGCTTTTTGAACCTGGAAACTGCGTACCGCTCCTCTTTATCGCCTTTTGGTTTGCGGTTGAGTGATAGGTTATCTGGGGTGCCGGTGCATGTGGATATTTCGGATGAGCCGATGAAGCGTGGCTGGACGACTAACCGCAATAAGTTTATCATCGGGCCTTCGGGTTCGGGGAAGAGTTTTTTTACCAATCATTTACTTCGGAGCTATTATGAGCTGGGCGCGCATATTGTGGTGGTGGATATCGGGCATTCTTATCAAGGGTTATGCGGACTGGTGGAGGGATATTATTTTACGTATTCCGCTGATTCGCCTATTTGTTTTAATCCTTTCTTTTTAGCGGATGGCGAGGTATTGGATACGGAGAAAAAGGAGAGCATCAAAACACTGCTGCTGGCGCTATGGAAAAATGAGCATGAGGGTTATTCGAGGGCAGAGTACGTGGCGGTTTCCAATGCGCTGACGCTATATTACAGTTATCTGGAGTTGAATGTTGGGGTTTTCCCGGGCTTTAATTCTTTTTATGAGTTTTTGCTCTCGGATTACCTTTTGGTTTTGCGGGACGGGAAGGTCAACCCAAGGGATTTTGATATCGATAATTTCTTATATGTGCTTAACCCCTATTATAAGGGTGGGGAATTTGATTTTCTGCTGAATGCGAGGCAAAACCTGGATTTGGTGTCCAAGCGCTTTATTGTCTTTGAAATTGATACGATCAAGTCCCACCCAATTCTTTTTCCGGTGGTGACGCTGATTATTATGGAAATGTTTATCGCAAAACTTCGGAAGTTATCCGGGGTGCGAAAGGTACTGCTGCTGGAAGAAGTCTGGAAGAGCATTTCCAAATCCGGGATGGCGGAATACATCCAGTATGCCTATAAGACGTTTAGAAAGTTCTTTGGGGAACCGATTGTGGTGACCCAGGAAATCGAAGACATTGTCTCCTCTCCTATTGTCAAGCAGGCGATAATCAATAACTCGGACTGTAAGATATTGCTTGATCAGTCGAAGTACCAAAACAAGTTTGAAGTGGTGCAGGAGTTACTGGGACTGACTGAGCATGATAAGAGCCTGGCGCTTTCGATGAATAGGGCGAATGATGCTAAGCTGAAATACAAAGAGGTCTTTATCTCGCTCGGCGGGCATTCCAAGGTGTTCCGCACCGAAGTATCGATGCTGGAATATTATGCCTATACCACTGAAGAGCGGGAAAAGGTGCTGGTGGCGAACTATGCGGCCAGGTTTGGTTCGGTAGCACTGGGGTTAAAAGCGCTGGTGGCGGATATCCGCTTCGGGGTGCTGGTGCCGGTTTAGGAGGGGTCTATTTTTTAATCAATAATTTTTTGGATATGAATCAGCATTTGAATTGGAATGTTTTTGGGCGGCCGGATGGCTTGAGGCTATCGCTCGCTGCCGTTTTTGTAGTGGTGTTGACCTGCGCATTTTTTGGGTGCGGGCAAAGCCAGCCGGCCATGGCCGGCATGTATGTGAACCATACGGTTGGGGAATTGAGTGAAGCGTGGGATACATTGGTGGTGGAAAAAGCTGCTGGAGCGCAGTTTTTTATCCACCGCAGGACCGGTTACCGTTTGCGGGAAGCTAGCGGGTTTGGGCCATGGAAATGGGAAAAGGAAGAGTGGTCAGCGCTATGGGACGCGCAGCGCGAAGCGCTGCTGGAAAGCCGAAACGGTAAAGTGATTTCTTTTAATGCTTCGGAAAGTGAGCTGCTGGTGGGCAGGCGAAAGTATGAAAGGGTTGCAGGAAAATGAGAAGGGGTTTGCGTTTTATGAAAGAGCAATTAAGGACCTATATGGTGGTGTTGCCGCTATCGGCGACGGTACTGCTGACTGCGCTGCCTTCGCCGGTAAGCGCGCAGCTGGCCATAGCCGAAGTAATCAAAGCCGGGGTAAAAAAGGTGATCAAGGCCGTGGACTTAAAAGTCCAGCGGCTGCAAAACCAGACGATATGGCTGCAGAATGCGCAGAAGGTGCTGGAAAACGCTTCAAGCAAATTAAAGCTGGAAGAGATTTCCGACTGGACCGAGCGCCAGCGAAAGCTTTATGCGGATTATTATCAGGAGCTGGTTAAGGTAAAGGGAATCATTTCAGGTTATAAGCGCGTGCGGGACTTAGTGGGCACTCAAGGGGCAATTTTGCAGGAATATAAATGGGCACTGGCGCTATTTAAAAAAGATAAGCACTTTTCAGCAACAGAACTCCTGCATATGGAGGAAGTGTATGAGGGGATTTTGAAAGAGAGTCTTGCTAACCTGGATCAGGTGTTTACCGTGGTGAGCAGTTTTGCAACTTCAATGTCAGATAGCAAAAGACTGGAGCTCATCAATGTAGCAGCAGAAAAAATTGAGGCCAATTTTTCGGATTTGAAGGGTTTTAATGATGCTTGTATTGTGATGAGCATTCAGCGCAGTAAATCGGTTTTGGAAACTAAAAGATTAAAGGAGCTGTATGGGATGGATTAGGGTATTGTTGTTTCGTTTGCTGGTTTTTTGTTTGGTTGGTTTTGTGGGCTTTGTGGGTTCAGCCAGCGCGCAAACGTTTTCGGAATGGTTTGCGCAAAAGAAAACCCAGAAGCGGTATTTATTAGAGCAGATTGCCGCGCTGGAGGTGTATTTGAACTATGGGCGACAGGGCTATAAGTTAGTGGGTTCAGGGCTAGAAACGGTCCGCGGGATTACGTCAGGAGAACTGGGTTTGCATGATGCATTTTTTTCTGGATTAAAGCTCGTGAGCCCGGTGGTTAAGGGTGATAGCAGAGTAGCAGAAATTTTGCTCATGCAGACAGATGTGGTGCGTATGATTGCGGGATTGCGGTCCGCGGCTGGACTGGATGCCGTGCAGGCGGCTTACTTGGGCTCGGTTTGTGCTTCGGTGCTGGGGGAATGTTATTCAGATTTGGAAGAATTGCTTGGGATTGTGGTTTCCGGGAATGTGGACTTGTCGGATGATGAGCGGCTATTGCGGCTGGAAAGGCTATACCACAGGAGTATCGATAAAAAGTCTTTTATCGGGAAATTTTCGGCGGATGTTGGCACGCTTCTTCGAAGCAAAAAAATTGAAAGTGATGCTTTGGAAAATTTAAGGAGGTATTATGGGTTGGATTAAGTGTGTTTTATTGCGGGTTTTGATGTGGGGGATTTTAAGTGCTGGGTTGTGTTTGCTTAGCGTACGCTCTGCTCTCGCGCAAAGCGCGGAAGCCGAACAATTGCTGCTGAATGTGGAGAAACTCTCGCAGCTGAAAAATATCCTCGCGGACATGAAAAAAGGTTATCAGGTGATTTCCACTGGCTATAATTCGGTAAAAAATATCGCGCAAGGAAATTTCTCTTTGCATGACGTGTTTTTGAATGGGTTGTGGCTCGTGAGTCCGGAGGTGCGGAAGTACTATAAGATTTCAGAGGTGATTGCCGCTGAAAAGGATTTGGTGGTGGAATATCGGTCGGCGTTTTCGAGGTTTTCTACTGCTGGGGTATTTTCTCCTTCGGAGCTATCTTATTTTTCTTCGGTGTATGGGAAATTGCTTTCAGAGAGCCTGGATCATCTGGATGAACTGGCGATGGCCATAACTGCCGGATCCCTGCGCATGAGTGATGAAGAGCGGTTAAGTTCCATTGACCGGATACATGCGGGGATGCAGGATAAATTGGTGTTCCTGCGGACTTTTAATCGTAAGAATTCGGTGCTCCAGGTGCAAAGGCTGCGCGAGGTTCAGGAGATTCGTAGTCTGGGGGATTATTTTAAACAATAAGTTTTTTTTATGAAAATGAATCGTTTGTTGCGGCTGTCTTTAGCCGTTATGGGACTGTTTTGCCCTTTTGTTTCCTTTGGGCAAGGGGTGGCGGGAAGCATTACTGGCTTGCAGCCGGTATTGGAGCAGGTCTATTCAGAGATGCTGCCCATGTGTTCGCAGCTGATTGGCGTGGCCCGGGGGCTGGCTGGATTTGGGGCGCTTTGGTATATCGCATCCCGAGTTTGGCGGCATTTGGCGAACGCCGAGCCGATTGACTTTTATCCCTTGCTTCGCCCCTTTGCACTGGGACTGGCCATTATCCTTTTTCCCTCAGTCATTGGGGTAATGAATGGAGTGCTGTCCCCTATTTCTTCGGCCACTGGCGCGATGGTGAAAAATTCGGATTTAGCGGTCGCGGCACTACTAAAGCAAAAGGAAGTGGCGGTAAAAAATTCCAAGCAATGGCAAATGTATGTAGGGGAATCGGGAACGGGTGATGACCGGGCCTGGTACCGTTATACCCATCCTAAAGATCCAGAGCGGACCGAGGAAGGGATGTTTGAGGGACTAGGGAATGATATTAAGTTCCAAATGGACAGGATGAGCTATAACTTTAGAAACAACATTAAGCAATGGATGAGTGAGGTGTTGCAGGTATTGTTTGCCGCAGCGGCACTTTGCATTAATACGATTAGGACCTTTTATTTAATTGTGCTGGCTATTCTTGGACCACTAGTATTTGGTTTTGCGGTCTTTGATGGTTTCCAACATTCGCTCACCGTATGGCTCGCGCGATATGTGAATGTGTTTTTATGGCTGCCGATAGCCAACATCTTTGGAGCGATACTAGGCAAAATACAGGAGAATATGCTAAAAATAGACATCTCACAAATCTCGGATGCTGGCGATACTTTCTTCTCGCCTACCGATGCTGGTTATCTTGTTTTTATGTGCATTGGAATTGTGGGTTATTTTACCGTTCCGGGTATTGCGAATTACGTGGTGAATGCAGGTGGCGGAAATGCGATGCTACAAAAAGTAACCGCATTGACTGTGGGCGGCGCGGCCGCCATGGGCAGTATGGGTATGGCGGCTGGCGGCATGGCGGCAGATGCACTGGGCGACCAGTACAGAATGATGAATACCGATAAAGCTGGAGGGGAAGAAAATGATTATTTAAAAGACAGGATTTCGGGAGGGAAAAGTTAGTCTATGGTATCCCCTGTATTATTTTCTTCAGCAAAAACGGATTGGGAAACGCCTCCAGCGTTTTTTGAAGCCTTAAATCTAGAATTCAGGTTTACGCTGGATCCTTGTTGCACTCCGGCAACGGCGAAATGCGCGAAGTATTATACGGCTGCCCAAGATGGACTTAAACAGGACTGGCAAGGAGAGCGGGTATTTTGTAACCCGCCTTACGGGAAATCAATTGCGGACTGGGTGGCGAAATGCGCAATGGAAGCTAAAAAGAAGGATACGCTGGTGGTGTTATTGATACCGGTAAGAACGAGCACGACTTATTTTCATGAGCATATTTATAACAAGGTTAAAGAAATCCGCTTTATCAGAGGGCGGCTAAGGTTTGTGGGGGCAAAAAGTTGCGCACCCTTTCCTTCAATGGTGGTGGTATTTTAAAAAGAACAGATGTTTTCACAGTTAAAAAATATAGACCGTGCTTTTCAGCACATTAAGGTTTTTAGTATTGTGTTTCTTATCGTTTGTGTATTAGTAAGCGCAACCGTGGTGTATTGGAGTTTTACCAGGGTAAAAGTGGCTGAAGGCCGGGTGTATATCCTTTATAACGGGAAAGTGCTGGAAGCGCTCGCTTCCCAGCGGCGAGAGAATTTGGCGGTAGAGCTTCGTGACCATATCCGCACCTTTCATGAGGACTTTTTTACGCTCGATCCGGATGAAAAGTCGATTGCAGCTGGGGTGACTAAGGCATTTTACCTGGCAGATGGTTCTGCGAAGCGTGCTTATGATAATTTAAAGGAGGCGGGTTATTATAATAATCTGATTTCAGCAAACATCTCGCTATCGCTCGAAGTGGATTCAATTCAGTTGGGAAGTGAGGCGCCATATGCATTTGTGTGTTATGCGACCCAGCGCCTGGTTCGCTCCTCTTCTACAGTGCTTAGGCGATTGGTGACGCGCGGCAAGGTGCGCGTACTGCAAACGCAGACGGACCATAATCCCCATGGCTTTCTGATTGAAGACTGGGAGACGCTGGAAAATGGAGATTTACCTAGTGGTTTGGGTCGCAAATGAGGCGGTTTAGGCGTAAGGATATGGAGCTGAATCCGGCGCAGGAAAAGCTGGCGGCGCGTATTGCAGCTTCGCTGCTACGCTTCCAGCGCCGCGTGGCGGACAAGCTTAATGCTTACACTTTTTCTTGGTCTGCCTTACGATGGAAAATTTGGCTGTTTTGCTTTTGTGTGGTCTTCGGGCTTTACTGCGCTTACCTGATTTGGGAAGCAGTTTAATAAATCAATTATTCAATTAATAAATATTTATGGTAGAAAACAAAAAGAAAGGGCGACTGCGGATAGAATTGTCCGCGCGCCAGAAGGTATTGCTCGGCATTTTGTTGGTGGTGATGCTTATTGGTTTAGGTTATGGTTGGTATTACTGGAAGCGCTCGGCTGATGAAAAGGCGGCGCCGAAAGCGGGCATTAACATGGCGCTGCCGGGCGCTAAACTGGAAAAAAAAGACCCGGTGGATAAGATGGCTTATTATGAATTGGCTAAACGGGATTCTGCGAGGCTAGCAAAGAATGAGGTGACGAGTGAAGTGAGGGGATTTGGGTTGAGCCGCACGGAGGATGAACAGACGCGGAAGATTAATGAAAAACTGGCTTCTATAAATGAGGCGATTTCGTCCCCTGCGCCTGCGGTTTCGGGTTCTGGTGTTTCACCGAAGTTTAATGCTGGAGCAGGTACAGTCCCTATCGGAAAAGATGTGGACCGGTTGGAAAAACTGATGAAAAGCATGAGTTCGGCAAAAGAAGCTGACCCGGAAATAGAGCAGCTGGGGACGATGATGGATAAGCTGCTGGCCTTGCAGAATCCGGGTTTAGCTGAGCAGTTATTGAAGGATAAGAGTACAGGGGTAGGAAACGGTGATGGAGTGATTGCTGGTAATCGTGTAGACAGTCAGTTTAAGGCCGTGCCGGCCGTGGTTTCGGTAAATCAAAGGTTAAGGCAGGGTTCAGTAGTGGAACTTCGTTTGGTGGATTCGATGGTGGTGTCCGGTCAGGTGATCCCTGCGGGGCATCTGGTGTATGGACTGGCTAATTTTTCTAACCAGCGGCTGAATCTGGAGATTAAGAACATCCGTTTGGGAACTTCTATTATTCCGGTGAAGTTAACGGTCTTTGACAGACGTGATGGTATGGTGGGGATTAATGCGCCGGATGCGCTGGTGCATGATGCGGTAGCGGGTGGCGTTTCGTCGGCTTCTGGTGGAATAGGTGTGGTGGGTTTTGATTTAGGCACGCAGCTCGCTGGAGCAGGACTCGATGCCGCGCGGTCACTGTTGAATAAAAAGGTGAGCCGGATTTCGCAGCGGCTTAGGGCGGGTTATCCGCTATTGCTTCGGGATAATACGGTTAAACGCTGATTTTGGGGATGAAGTTTAATCGGGCGGATTTACTGGAAACGGTGGAGATGCTCAATTCCGGGCTTGGGGTCGGGATGTCTCAGGTTTATTTTTCGGAGCATTCTGGATTGTATAAGGCGGCTGATTTTGAGCTGGTGCGGGAGGTGGAGATTGAGTTCTTGGGTAAAGAGCATTTTGCTGGTAGGGTTTCTTTGGATGCTTCGGATTTCTTTGAATCGCTGATGCGGATTTCTTTTCGGCGGGATTTAGGGGAAGTGATAGATGTGGCTGTGGTGGAAGCACGGATGGAAAAGGAAATCTTGCAGGTGTTTTCTGAGCTCAAGGGTATTGGATTGTATGAGCCGTTTTTGGAAAAGCAGATCAGGGATCTGGTGCGGTTTGGGGAAGGTCCGGAGCGGCCGGTGTTTAGGGAGTTTGGGGAGGGTAAAGTGGGCTTTTTGGTGAATGTGGATTATAAGGGTGCTACTCGCCTCTCGGGTTTTGCGCTCATGGTGCCTATTACCCCAATGGTGCATGAGCTGCTTTATTTTCCTAAAGAAGTGTCAGTGGAACTGGTGGGTAGTATGATTAGAGATGTGGAGTCGCTGCGAGCGATGAGTGAGAAAGCAATGGGATTAGTTGAATTTAAAAATAAAAATATGAACAAGAATTCTTTAGAAAATTTTAAACTGGAGGCGGCTGCATTGAAGTTGCCGCTCCATATGATTACTGCTGCTGAAAGCCAGATGGCTAAAGGGGTGGAAAAGTTTGAGGTGGAGGGTCAATTGTTTTCTGATAAGGGGAAACTGGATTTGACGGTACACATGAAAAAATCGGGTCAGTCGGATTATTATTACCTGAACAGTTTTGAGGTAGCCAAATCTACGGCGAAGGAATTAGCGCCGGATCATAAGTATCTGGTGACAGGGCCAGACGAGCATGGGGAGGTAAAGACTAAGCAGTTTGACAGTGCGGTTCGGGCGATGGATTTCTTTAAGGCTCAGACGAGCGATTATGAGCTGGCGGCCGGGAAGTTTTCGGATAAGGATATGCCTTTTAGGGATGTGCTGGCCACGATGAAAGATGGCAAGGTTGATTATGTAGCGCCTGAATTCAGGATGGCCTATTATTCGCCTATTATCCGTAATTCGCATTATGTGGATAGAGGAAAAGGTTTTACGGTGGAACAGGCGGCGAATATGTTGCAGGGCCGGGCGGTATTCCGCGAAGATATGGTAAGCAGGGCCGGTGAACAGTATGCAGCCTGGAGCCAGTACCAGTTTGACCAGCCTAAGGATAAATATGGTAATTACACGATGAAGCAATTTGGTGAAGGTTATGGTTTTGATTTGAAAAAGGAGCTGGCTAGCTATGATATTGTGGAGATGGGTACCAAGGATAAAGCAGCGAAACTGGTGGATGAATTGCAGAATGGGAATAATCCGATCGTGCGTGTGAAGGGGGCTGATGGGCAGGAGAAGGATTTACGCATCGAGGCGGTGCCCAGGTATATGAACCTGAATTTTTATGAGCTTTCGGGAAAGCCGGTAAAGCGGGAAGAATTGAAGGTCGAGGTTTCGCTGGATAATGGGCTGGGTCAGGAGAAAGGAAAAGAAAAAGGTAAAGGAAAAAGTCAGGCGCAGGAGAATGAGCTGAGTCTTTAGGACTTAAGCTGTTTAGTAAGGGGGTTTTCTTTTTAGGAAAGTTTGATAGTAGCCTTATCTGTTGCAGCTGTGAAAGGAGCCTTATCCAATTGGATAGGCTCTTTTCGCTTTTACTGGTGTTTTGTTTCCAGCTGAGCTGGAATTTGAACATGGAAAGCGGTAAATTAATAATGGGTTATTATGGAATTTCCCTGGAAAATATTTTGTATCTTAGTCATTCGGGAGGATTGGGTAACTCAGTTGCTTTAAGCGGGTTATCATCCCAACGATAGATATCGTTTTGTTTTTTGAAGGGCAGGCGCTTAAAAGGCGCCTGCTTTATATAAAGAGATCAGCATAGTTTGCATAGTTTAGTCAATTTTTTATCAATCAGGAACCCGATGTTTCCCTGGTTGATTCTGGAGGGGGCTTGTACGGCAATATCCTGCTCCTTTTTTTTCTGAGTGGTATTAAATGATTAATTGTTTTATTTAACCCTTTTTAGCCTTTGCTTTTTTTTAAAACAAAACCAAAAATCGGGTGTTATCAATTCACCTTTTTAAACATTACCTACAAGTAGCCTTCCGATTGGGGGCTACTTTTTTTTTGAAAACAATGTGGGCCGATCAATTGTTACCAGTTTAGATTTTTTAACATCTGTATTGGTTTAGCTTTATGGCAGGCATGGTGGGACATGCCTGCTTTTTTTTAAAACTTTTTTTATTGCCTGTGGTTTAGCAATTATAGACATACATATTATTACAAATTAAGTTTAAGCAGCGGTCGCGAGGATAGCTGCTTTTTTTTGTGATTAAAATTATTTGTAATTACTAATAATATTAGTAAAATTTGCAGCCATGTACAAAAAAGTTAATGAGCAGCGAATTATCAATATCGGTAGAGATTTAATAGTGGTGAATAAAATCGGTGGCGCGGAAGGTTTGCACCGTATTTTGATTAACAGCAAATTTGCCGGCTATATTGAAAAAAGGGCGGGTGAGTATTATCGTTTGGATGGGCATGATATACACAATTTGATTTTCGCAAGATTGTGTCAGATAATGGGTTAATTATGGAACCTCAGGCATCCTTCGCACCAAAGTGGCCCAGGGTATTACCCACAAAAAAGGACGCCATTGTTTACAGAATAAATTTAGCTTGTGCTGCAGGAAGAATTTAAGTTTAAAGCCCAGTTTGGGTCTGCTATCATCGATGCTAAAATTTCAGTGTATTGGACGGACACCTATTATCTATTTTTAGATAATGCTTTGACCGGCATTTTGTCTTATCGGAATAACTGCTGGTCGTTTGCAGCAAGTGGCAATCAGGATTATAATTCGGATGATCTGCTGGTTTTGGCTGAAATTATACAAACTAATTTGAAACCCTAACATTTTAGAACAGGTATACGCTAAAATTCGGGATGAATCATAGGCGTATAAAGGCTTTGGAGGCTGATATTACTTTTGCTGATGAGTTTACTTCTGCACTGTTAAGGGTGATTTAAAGCTTAGTGTGTCTAGGTTAATCAGGTAGACTTTGGCTTTTTTGCCCAGGATGCTCAACTCGGGGAATATATACAGGAAATCAGTACGCACTTCAGGGATTCCGATTCGATTTAGCCTAATAGCGCATCAGCTATTTGTAAACGCAGCTCCTCTCCTCCCCTGTAAATTGATTTGTGTTGATGTTTGCTTACCTTATCTTAAAGCTGACTGTTTGTTGCATTCGCCTTGCTCTCAGATAGCTAAGCCGATGGCTTCGCGGGTGTGGTACATGCTTTATTAATGCTGTGGCCATTACGGCTAAATCCGGAGAAGTTGGGGCATGAATAAGCAATTGTTTAAGATAAGCCAAAGACATGCGCCGGATAGCAAAGCACTTACCAACAGGCCTGATTAGCTTTTCTGTTAGATAATAATGCTTATTTTGAGCCTGCTCTTTAACTTTGATGATTTCGCAATGCTCAGTCTAAAGCAAGCCGCTTTGAATAATTTGTGCCCGCCGTAAAGCGCGTGCTAGGAAATGATTTCCTAAACCACACAACGATTAGTTAAAGATAGCATTCAGCACTCTTTCTGATGCCGCTTCTCCAAAGTCAAGACCTGAAAAATCTGGATTGTATCCCCCGATGTATGGAACAGCCAGCATATAGATGCGTTGGTTTGCAGCACCATAAACATCCAGCACCTGGAAATTATCATTGATTGCAATACCTGGAACTTTACTATAAAATAAGCCGTCAATAGATTTTACTACGGATTCATCTCCTTCTTGAGAGCGCTTTGCTGCCAGTTGTTGGTCCTTGAATTTCAATAGGGCAGTGGAAACGGTTGCATTTGCAAGTAAAGAGGGAAAAGGCAAATCATCCTTTTGAAGATGGGGCTGTCCTATTGCATCGATGAAAAGCGGAAATTCCTTTGCAATTTCTGCTCCCTGGTCATTCTTATATCGGTAAATTATGCCCTGGTCACCCAGCACTTCTATTGTGTTTTCTTCGCCTACGCTAATAATATCCAGCAAGCCCGCCTCGTGCAGCGCCATCATTTCGTTGACCGATCCTTGAGGGGCGAATGCAATCACCACTGAGATAAGCGGCATTAAGGTTTTTTTCAATCGCTCCATATCCTCTGCGGAAAAGTGTTTTGCCGGGTAATTCATGGCGAAACTTAACACAGCGAGCATCTCTTTCCAGTTTACGGATGTCCGCTGCTTTATTGACTGGGCAGCTTCCTGGAGCTCTTGAGCTAAAAGCTCGAAGGCAGGTACTGACTCCCTGTGCAACATCATCGTTTCCACAAATTCTTCCATGGATAGCTGCGCAATTGAAGCATAAAAGTCAGGATCGGTTTTCTGGAGTGGTTCGAGGAAATTGCGTTTATATACGTAATCCAAAGGCAAAAAGCCTTCATGCTCATCACGCACCCGGCTCACTTCGCTTTGCTCCAGCACTGATCCCTTGGATAGGTGTGGATCTTCAAGGTGAAACCTGACGGCTGGTAGCAGGCCATTTCGGGAATGCATCGTCATGGAAAAATTTTCGCTGCCGGGATTTAGCGTATAGCCAATCTTTCCGTTTTCATCTTTACTAAAAGTCCCGTTGCTTCTGGCCAGTGTCCTTACCGCATCAATTGCGGTAAGTGATGAGCCGCGTATGGCAACCGGATGGTTGGTGCGCAATGCAATCTTTTCGGGTGGATAGGGTGAGTCAAAATAGTTTTTAATTTTGCCCTCCCGATTTTGTGGCCAGTGATGACCGCTGCAAATGATCACCCGGTCATATTGGAATTGACCATTGTTGCAAACAACGGTGGTCATACGATGCTTAGGGTCATCGATGATATCTATAACCTTACTTCCATAGTGAACATCCACATCGATTCCCATCATGGATGCTTGTTTTAACAGGAGTTGAAACTGATCAGATAAGTAGCGTCCGAAAAGCAGTCTGGGAAGTACCTTATAGTCATTGAAGTGCTTTGCATCAAGATGGAACCTGTCCAGGGTGTCCCTGTGTTCAGTGGAAATCCACGCTTCAACGCTCGAGCTGAGATCTGGAATCTCATTTCCCGAAACATTGGTGATGTGTTCATCACGTGCACCATCCCTGCTATAAGGCATGCCCGCACCAAGCAGTTGCTTTTTTTCAAATATAGCTACCGAAAAGTTCTTTTGCTGGCTTGAGAGGAGTCTTTTGAACATCAGCAATGCGGTTGGACCACCGCCTATGATGGCCACTTTAGTCAAATTGGATTCTTTATGCATTTGCGCGCTATCGTTTGCTTAAGACCATCTATTCCTTTGACTGCTTGCTATTGTGGATCGTAATCGCCTCCCCGATTTCATTCACCAGCGATTCTGGCAAATCATCCATCGTTCCCCAACGTGCTGCCTCATCCCCAGCCTGCGCATAGATGAGGCCGACCTTTTCGTCATGATTAAAAACCCGGTAGGTTCCATTTTCCTGGCTTTCAATACGCAAAGGACCATTGGTGGTATGAACGGTAAATTCGTTTGGATTTTCTACTTGATGATCCCCAAGATGATTTCCCTCGTGTCCAACCTGGGCGCGGGCGATCAGTTCATGAATTTTTTCCTGCTCTTCCTCGCGCGCTTGGCTTGGCTGGGATGTCGTCAATTTATTTCCCTGGTCATTCGAGGAGCCAATAATATTGCCGCGATCGAAATGATGGTGCTGATAAAAGGATATCGCTTGTTGATCTATTTCGGTTTCTTCCAGCCTTGATGCGGCAGGACTACCGAGCGCTATACGGATCTGCTGCTCGGTATCGCGTGTTAGCTCCCCTATGATGTATTGCGGAAGGGCCATCAACTGGCTTTCATGCGAAACGGGTACGATAATTTCTTTGCTATCATCTGCCAGATTAATGTAGCCTATTGGAATCAGTACCGCTTTTTCATCATCGATTAACAATGCCGCGTCAAGATCAATGACTACATACCTTACCGTGTTTTCCGCAGGATCAATCAAAAGATCCCGGACAACACCGAGCGCAGTTCCATCTTCACTTTTTGCGTGCCAGCCGATAATATTGGCCTGCCCATCATTAATAACATAATTACTATTTGATAACTCTTCAAGATTAACGTATTCAATATTTCCGGTATTCATAATAATAAATTTTATGTGCAAAATTGCTACGATCATTTAACACTGTTTTCGCTGAGATGGTTTTGTGATTGTTGAAGTTATTACAGGAAGGCAAAAGCAGCGCAACATAATCTGATTGCCTGTATAAAGGAAAATGCTTGCGGTAGCCTACAGCAGGTAAGATGACCGTTTAGGAGCGTACAGCTTTGTGGAATCAATTCGAATCGAAGCATTCATCGCCTGCTAAGTTTTGACAGTCCATGTATCAGATTACTCATTTTAAATTGAATTTTGATTGGCATTTTCAGCTTAATGCCCGATCAAAATAAATGCTTAATAAAATAAGCGTAAAACACATCATGCATAAAATATTGTGCAATTTTCAGATTTGAAATTTTGATGCGATAAAGTTAATCTTCGGCGCGATCAGTTCTTGCACACTATGATTTTCATATTCCTTTTGGTCCACCGGAAGTAGCAAAGGCGTTGGACAAAGGAAGTTAATGGTTTGATTTTTTATGTAGTCCAGGCTTTTCCGACAATAAAGCGCATGAACAAGGCGTTTATTTATTTTAACCAGGATTTATCCCTTAGGTGGGAAGCTGCGAAGGTTTGCTTCAATTATGAGGACAATCATTTTCAGTCTGAATAAATTTTAATAATTTGGCCATAAATTTTAAATCATGAATGCATTAGAAAAAATTAAGGAACTGATTGCTGCAACCGAAAAGGATGCAGAGAACTTTTATGTGAAAGGAAATAAAGCTGCTGGTACGCGTCTGCGTAAAGCTTATTTGGATATTAAAAATCTGGCAGCTGAAGGACGCACGGAAGTGCAGTCGGCAAAGAATGAAGGTAAATAGATCAATCGTTTACTGATTTGGGAGAAAGCCCGGTGATCACTAGTGATCACCGGGCTTTTTTGGTTTCAATTGATTTATCAATACTACTTTAACAACATATTGGTATTTTTTATTTTTTATCAACCTATAGGTTGATAAAATATGGTGGGTAGTGGCTGAATAGCTTTAGTGCGGCGTTTAGTATATTTGCCTTTATTAAGCTCTTTTGATGCCTCCAAAGAACCCCACGCCTTCCCGAAAAATTGCTGACCTGCCTGTTTGGTTGCAGGTGTTGCTTTTTGTGTTGAGTTTGGGGCTGCTTTATTTATTTAAACAGCGGCAGCAGGAACTCGACGGAAGGGCGCGTATTCGCGAATTGATTCCTGCGATTGTGCTGGCATTGAAAGTCCTGGCGAAAAAGCAGGATATGGTTTTTTATTTTGCGAATTCGGATGGGGAGAAATGGCGGGCTTTATATCTTGGGTTGTTTCGCGCTGTAGCTAAAAATTATCTTTCCTGTGGTCTGGATAAAGGAGAGATTAGCATCATTGATGATTTTGTTTCTTGCTTTAGGGATTTGGATAAGGTGCGGGCGGATTATAATGCGCGTTTTATCAGGCATGAGCTGGTGGAGTTTGGGGACTTTTTTGCTGGACTGGATAGCTATCCCCTGTCGGATGAACAGATGCGGGCGGTGGTGTGTGATGAAGATAATAACCTGGTGATTGCTGGCGCGGGTACGGGGAAAACGACGACGATTAGCGCTAAGGTGGCTTATATCTTGGAAAAGAATTTGGCCAGGGCCGAGGAATTACTGGTGATTTCTTTTACCAATGCTGCAGTGGAGGAAATGTATGATCGGACCTGTAATTTTTTAAGGGATGATGTATTGGCTCGTCAGATTACTTTTAAGACCTTCAATAGTTTTGGTAATATGGTTTGCAGGTACTGTAGTCCTCATCCAAGGCGTATAGCTTTTGATGGACAGGATTACCGGGTGAAGGCTTTTTTGCAGCAAAGTTTCGATTCGCTTTTTCGTTCCTCGGATGATTTTCAGCAGAAGGCGATTAATTTTTTGGCCTTTTTTGCTCGGCCTAGTAGAGATGAATTTAGCTTTAAAAGCAATAGCGATTTTATTAAGCATGAGCAGAGCTACCGTAATCTGACTTTAAACGGGCTTTCCTGCAAAAGCCAGGAAGAAGTGATGGTGGCGAACTTTTTGTATTTGCACCAGGTGGAGTTTGAATATGAGCGCTTTTATCCACTCGAAGCAATAGACCGAAACCCGGAGTTCGGGGATTATCAGTCGGATTTTTATTTGCCGGGATATGATATTTACCATGAGCATTATGGGGTGGATGAAAATGGCAATGTGCCGGAGCGTTTTGGTTTTAGCCCCCCTTTCCGCTCGGCTAATGAGCAGTACCATAGCGGGATGGCCTGGAAGGATTCGATTCATGAAAAGTATGGAACCAAGCTGGTGAAGACCTATTCTTTTCAGAACAGGAACGGAACTTTGCTTCGGGCGCTAAAGGTGCAGCTTGAAGCCCATGGCGTGATTATGAATAAACGGCCGGCTGGCGAGATTTTAGGAAAACTGAAAAAGCTGGATGATTATGAGGATTTCATGGGATTGGTTTATACGTTCCTGAGCCTGATGAAATCCAATAATGCTTCAATTGCTGCTTTGCGTCGTGGGGTTTCTGATAAGCGCTTTAGGGTATTTCTGGATGTGTTTAGTCCCTTGTATGATGCTTACCAGGCGGAGCTGGTGCGAACGGGCAGTATTGATTATAATGATATGGTGAACCTGGCCTCGGGGCATATTTCGCGGGGAGAGTTTACCCGGAGATACAAGTATATTCTGGTGGATGAGTTTCAGGACATGTCGCTGGGCCGGTATGGATTGCTTAAAGCGCTTAAATTGGCCAGTCCCGATGCGAAATTGTATGCAGTTGGGGATGACTGGCAGTCGATATTCCGTTTTACAGGAAGCGACATTAGTATCATTACCGAGTTTTCTAAGCATTTTGGGGTAACTGCGCAAAACAGTGTTTTGCAGACTTACCGCTTTAACGATAAAATTCTTTCTTTAAGTAGCGGCTTTATACAGGCGAATCCTTCGCAGCTAAGAAAGCGGCTCTCCTCTCCTTTTAAGGCAAAGTTTTCTGCATTTGAGCTGGTGCCGCAAGTGTTTTCTGGAAGCAAGGCGCAGCGGGAACTGCAAAAGTTTGATTTATTGGTGGAGGTAATGGGAAGGATTGCAATTAATTATTCTGGTGGGATTGTGTTTTTGATTGGACGGTATCACCATAATGCGCCGGGGGATTTGCGGGAATTGCAGAAGTTGTATCTCAAATTCAAAATCAGCTATCATACCGCGCATGCCTGTAAGGGATTGAACTGCGATGTGGCGATACTTCTGGATTTGGATGGTGGGGTTTATGGTTTTCCTTCGCAGATGGCGGATGATCCGATTTTGGGTAATTTATTATATGAGGGTGAAAGGTTCGAGAATGCGGAAGAAAGGCGATTGTTTTATGTGGCGCTGACCAGGGCAAGGCACCAGGTTTTTCTGCTTTTTAACCCCAATAATCGAAGTAAGTTTATCGAAGAGTTGATTGGAGACTTTGCTATTGGCAACTCGTGATCAACACAGGTTTTATTTGATGCTGAAGCAATCAAACTGAACTATTTTCTATAAGAGATTATTAGCGCAGCGGTTTAGGCATCGCACAAACATCTTGCTTTTCTATTGTAGATTAAATTGTATTCAGAGGTTTTTGTGCTGATCTAAGTTCAGCCCATCAATTATAATATCCCAGTTAAGCTATGAAAGGCAGTTTAAAAATAAAATATCTACCTTGGAGAAATCTAAATTACCGAAGATTATGGCAAAAGATTTATTTGATTTAAAGAACTTGGAGTTCTTCAAAGCTCTTGATGAGCTTTTTGACATCAACAAATCGAGGAACTGGGATGATATTGCGAAAAATATTACGCTATTCAAAATCAAGCGCACTTATCGCATTTTTGCTGAACTCTTTCCTCAGAAGGTTGACTATTACGGTGAACTTGAAAAGATGAGGGGGACATTTTCAAGTATCCATTATGGTACGCTTAAGGGGTCCAAAATCATTGATGAGGTCACTCGCTTCTCACTTTATTCTGACACCATAGTCGTGTTTCATCCACTTCAAAATCCCGTGGTCACTAATCAAGCCATCAATCCGGGTCGAAATCCCAAATATTGGTTACCAGATTTCATGGAAGCCCTGTATTTTTATATTGTTATTCAAAAATGGGTGACTGCCGGAATTGTTAAGCTAATTATTAATCCATATGATTATGATCTGGATATCAGATCAGAAATAGACCTAGCTGCAAGGAAGCGAGTGGCTGGACTGAACCAGGAAGCTGTTTTTAATGCCAGTATGCCGGAGACTTTATCTCATATAGCAGATGCTTTTGCCAATAGCTATGAGAACAAATCAGCGGAATACATTTATGAGAGTCTTCTTAAGCTTCAAACGCCCGTTTTTAGTCATGCGGATGCAGAACAGCTTACACAGCTTATCTTAAGTCAAATGGATAAGAAAAATCCTTTGTATAAGAAATTGGAGATACCATTGACTGGATCAATGATTTCTACGACTAAAGGTGGAGGTCCGCTCGAATCTATAACGCTGTTATCAGAGAAGACCGGAGGCCATATCTATACGGCATCAGAAACAAATTGGGAGCAAATAAAACATATCGATTCTAAAGATTTTTGGGTAAAAGCAAATCATATCTATTCTAAATCCCTTTAAATTTTCTAAGTAACGTGGATACATCTTTTGCTTTGGAATTACGAAAGGAAGATAGGCTTTCAGGGGTGAGAAAAACAACTAAAACGTATTTATGCTGATATCAACAGCACAAAACCTGAAGACATAACTGAATCCAAATTAGCTGATCTTGGGGAGAGTTTCTTAGAGGAGATCAAAACGGCAGAAGCTGAATGGATTGCAATAAAAAAAGAAGCAGAGGTGAACAGAAAGAATTGGCTTATGACAAGTGGGGTAGTTTTACCAACCGTGCTCAGCAATAATATCTCTATTTTACCGGTATTGGTGGGTGCAGCTGGCTGGTTCTATAAAAACGAACAGAACAGGTTCGACAAACAAAAACTTCTAAGGATCAAAAACCCAATATCTGTTTTTGTAGATTTAAAAAATCAGAAACAAAGCTATTTCAGTATGTTAAAGAACTGCTTACTGTAAACATTCGTTACCGCATCTAACTTCAAGAAACTAACGTTGGATACTGACTATCTTCGTTAAGCGGCACGTTTTGCTATCCGCTAGCGCCGGATAAAGAAGATAATTATCACCAATGGGGGGACGACCATCAGAAAATAATAGACAAAAAAGGTAGTGATGTGGTAATTGAACCAGGCCCGAAGCACATCAAACCTGGTCATATTATGATAACCTGCTTTGGTCGCTTTAAAACGACTATTGTCAATGGGAGAATGGTTATCGTATTTCTCCAGTATACGTTGGTAACGGGATGAGGCTTCACGGGCAAATTGTTCTTTCTCCTGGTCACCTGCATGGGGTTTGAGTGTCTTGAATATACGGAGTTCATTGTAAAGTTCGGAAAGTTCAAGTCCACAGGCGTGAAATTCCCTGGCTTTGACATTAAAATCTTTAGCGCTTTCAATTTGCCCAAAAACCAATGCGAGAATGGACAGGCAGGTCACCAGATAGGCTGTCACGCTTTCGCTTATCCACTGTGAACTGTAAATGTTATAAACAGAAAGCAGTCCGGCAGCGGTCAGGTATACAGAAATTAGACTATTGCACAACCCGGATACTTTAGACAACCTACTCAGGCGGCTATGGGCATGGAAGCGGGCACCTTTTGTTGACCAAATTTTATAATTGAGTTCTTTAAGAAAAGTTTTTTCAAGGTAATCCTGGTTGTTCATGAGCGTTGTATTTTCGTCTGTAATCCAGATGATTGTTTAAAGATGGGTTTACCGCAATTTCTACATTCGGAATTTGGATGTATCTCTCATCATGCACTTGTGAAAGTTATCCCTGGATGTTAAAGTTTAGCAGTTTTAAAGCGTTCACGGAGTGTTTCTATCCTCAGAAAAAGTTCATCTGGTTCAAGCGAAGTCCCATAAATCATTAATTCACGCATAGTGTTGTAGTCACGCTGATAGGCTTCAATATGTGTTTCAGGGGGATAAAAATCAATCTCCTGATGGGCAAGTCCTGCATAATCAATTCCTTTGAGACCGCTATAGTGTTTACGGTGTTCGATAAGTTGATAGTAGAAGTCGTGGTTGGAAAGTGCTTCCACCGCGTAGGCGGTATCCATCATTTTTTCCAGGTCATACAAATGTCGAGACATCCGTTCGGTTCGGATTTTATCCCTTTGAGACTTTGCAAATTCTTCATGCAGTAAAAAAGCCTTTTCCAGGAATGTTTTGTGCGGCTTGACAGCAGTGACCTCAAAGGGACCTTCCAGGTATGCCTCGTTTGGAAAATATTCATATAGCAGGCTTTGGATCTGTACCGCTGCATGTGGCTCGAGTTTGGAACGTACGCTAACTTCTATTTTCACCTCGTCGGGCAGGTAGGGATTGGGATCAAACAATGACCTGTATCTCAAAAAAATCACCTGAGGATCTTTATCCGGCATTTCAGGCTTTACCTCCGCTGCTTCTAAGACAAAGTCTCCTTCGGCTAGCCCCATATTCAGCAATTCTTCTCGTAGCGCCTGCAGTAGCTGATTGCCTGTAAACTCGCACCCGCCTTTTTTCAGTTTATGCAAATAGCCACGGGAAGGGCTTGATGCGTACTCAATCGCAAATACCTGAGGGTCAAGTGCCAAATCAATATCTTCAGAAAAACGGTCAATCAGTTTCCAGCATTTGGAGAGCGATGTACCGCCCTTGAAAATCAAAAAATCAGCATAGGGCGTCTGAAACAGCGCTTTGAGGGCTAGGGTAACCCACCAGTCTTTCTCTATGGATTTGGCAATAATACCACTTTCATTGGAGGCCTGATTTAGGGTGATTATCCTTTGTTCATCAGTAAGTTTAAGCCACTGGGTCATTTGTTGAGATAAGTTTAGTTAAATACTGTGCAACCTGAATCGTTGCTTTTTTTAAATCCTGATTAAGGGTCTGCTGGTTCTCCAGTTTTAACAATTCCCTTAAGCGACTCTCCATCCCTTCATCAATATTTTTAAGGTCAAGTTCTTCCAGGGCCAGTATAATCAGACTGCTGTATGTCCCCTTTAAGGACAGTTTTTTGGGGGTACTGGCCTTAAACTTGATCACATTTTTCCCTATCTTGATTTCCCTGGATGAACCATCGGTAAGATAGACGAGTTTCATGGGCACCTGTGTGCTCAATCCCAGTTTGTGTAGTGCATGGGCCCCTGCAGGCTTAATTCTCACCTGATCTTTTTTTGCCAGAGCAATAGCTACCTCTTCTGCAGAGGGCAAAATGTCGCCAAAAAGCGGATCTTTCTTAGGGAGGACATAAATTCCATGTCCAAGTCTTTTGAGTGTTCCTTCTTTTGCAAGTCGGGACAAGGCCTTCTTAATCGTATCACTATTCCCCTTAGATCTAAAGTCCACGGGAAAAATCAAATCGCCTCTTTTATAGCGTTTGATTGCGTTTTCGATATTTGAATGAATACTGCTCATTTTTCTATTGATACAAATATAATGCAAAAAATATTTTTGTCACCTTTTTACAGTAAAAAGGTGACAAATTGAAAATTAAAATGTCACTTTTATCAGAAAAAAGGTGACAAATTACTTGTTTAATTAATCACATAAAACACTTATATACAGCTATTTATAAATATTATAAAATTTTGTTTTTAGACGGTATCATGGAAATAATTGAATCATTTAATTTTCAAATGGTATGGGTAAATTCTGAAGGTTCAAACCATTATAAATAAAATAAATTTGCATCTTAACTATACCCCTTGTAACTTGGTATATATACCAAGTTACAAGGGGTAGTAATGGCTCACTTTTTTAAAAGAAAACAAGGATATATTTCAGTAAAATATGGAGACTAACTGCCAACTAATTATCAGTTTTGGTAATTATGAAAACTGTTGCCTACACACTAAAAATAAATGAAACCCAATAGATGCTATGGCTAATCGATCAAGGCTCTCAATGGCGGTACCCCGTATTGAAAAAAACTTCAGCAACAATTCCCCTTGGTCTTCAGATCGAAAGATCTCTATGCTATTTTTCACGAATTTAAGCAAACATGGAACCTGCCAAAAAGTTTGGGACCTGTTGCATTTGTAGAGAAACTGGACGAAGAGGGCGTTATTGATTCATGTTATCTTGACTTTGGCACAGAAAATTTTGAATTCTATTACTTGGGAGGGATATCATTTTATCATCAAATATGCTATGGTGTTTCCAAAGCCTACCTCTCCCACCACTCCGCTCTTGAGCTTTGGCATCTTTCAGCTGAAAATAATGGTAGAAGTTATATCAACCAGGAACAATCTGAAAAGAAAACCACTTCAAAAAAAAGTATACTGATCTAAAGCGCGGTAGACAAAGCCTTTGAAAAAGAACAACGGGTAAGCAATTCAATCGCCGAGTTGGGTCAGGATGAAATCGTACTGATTAAAGGCAAAGCAACAGACAGGCTGGGTGTTAAACAGTGGGGTAAGACAAAAAAAGATAGAGTGCTGTTAACCGATGTGGAGCGTACCCTTATAGATTGCGTAGTGAGACCGAGTTATGCCGGGGGAGCACACAATATTCTGTATGCATTCTATATGGCCAGATATAAGAAAATCGTTTCTGCTGAAAGACTACTTGAATACTTAAAGGCGCTTGATTACATATACCCCTATCAACAGTGCATAGGCCTGTACATGGAATTCGCTGGGAATTATAAGGATGATGAAATTGCATTATTTGATTTTGGGAATAAACAAATCGACTTCTACCTGGACTATGCGATTGATAAAAAAAGTTACCATCCAAGGTGGCGTCTTTACTATCCAGAAGATTTAACTGAACATGCCCTAAGGTAAATACTGATGCATGAACTGCTTTTTATAAGGGGATTTATCTTGGTCCTTTACGATTGAATTTTGTAAGGATTTAGATGCATGAATACATGCTTTTTTACAAAAATTAATTATTCGCTTAAAAATCATGGATTTTGATATCAGACCGGGCATGACTTTGCTTCAATCTGGGGTTTTCCGCGTTTCTTTTGATTGACTTCTGTATGAACGGTGCCTTGAGTCGCAGCTCGTATATGTGGACATCCTGGGATGCAAATACGCCACTGGGCTCAAAGCCTAATCTTTCGAAGAACAACAAGGAAGATTTTTCCTGGAGTGCCAATGCTATTTTAATGGTCTTTTTACCCAGGTAATGGGAAAAGTTTTCGACCACCTGGAAAAGCATTTTACCAAGTCCTATCCTGCGGTAACGGGGATGGATGATGAAGTCGCTGATAAAGACGGTATCTTTTTTATGGTTTTTGGGATGTGAAATGCTGCTCCGAGGAAGGGGCTGGACGTGGTAATCGACCAGTCCGCAGATTTCTTCCCCCAGCATGATGAATAAACAAATGCCGCTGGAGAGTTTGCTCGTGATTTTTTCCTGATTCCAGCAGAGTCTGGTCTGGAGATCGGAGGCTGACCGGATGGTTTGCAGGAAGGTGACTAAGGCGGTTTTGGCTTCCCGTGTATCTTCATAGGCGCGTATGGAGAATAGTTTTTCTATTTTCATTGGTCAGGGCGGTTAAAAAAACATGCGCCCTCGCGGCGCATGTCTACTAATCATTAACTATTAACTAAAATTCTGTTATGAAAAAACAGGATTATCTTATATTCCGAGGTATTTGAGCAGCAGGGCCTCTCTTCCCCGCCGCATCAAATAAACCTTTGGAAGGTTTTTGTGTCTTTTTGTAGCGCTAGCCGCCGGCCAGCATTTGGAGTGTTTGTTCTGTTTCGATGGTGACCTGCGGAAAAATTTGGCCCAGGAATAGCGCATCCAGGACTGAATTTTCATTGGTGCTGCAGATGAGCCTGATGAGCGCGTCACGTTCCAGGTTGAGTGCGTAGAGCTCATCGATGGCTTTGGCCATGGCCGTTTTCATAAGCAGCTCATAGGTTTTCCCTTTTTTTCGTTCTGCGGTACCCAAAAAGTATAGGTTAATCCCTTGTATGGGATGGCCTGCTTTCAGGAAGGCTTTAGTAATCGCTTCCATGGGTGAATACCAGAGATTAACCTGGAGCGCTGAAGTCACCAGGTTGGAGTAATAGCTCTGGAAAGCATCATTGTAAAAGTGGAGTTGGGCATCCTTGCGTCCAGCGATGGCGAGCTGTAAATGGTTAGGGGCCTGCTGGCCCTGGGACTTAATGAAGGTCTCCGGGCTAAAGGTACTCCAGTTGGGTATGCTTAAAGTAATGGGTTCCTGCTGGAAGATTTCCCGGAAAATGTGATGAATGTGGCTCATTGGTTTTTCTCGAGGAAAGGCCGGATGGCGTCCGGCCGATCATCATACTTAATTTATTTGTGTGTTTACAGCTTGTTTGGTTTTTCAAAGATGCTCATGTGCGCTGTATTTTTTAATTTTGCTTTTTCTTTAGCAAATAGTTGAACTTCGGATTCCTTTTACAAAATCTAATTTGGTTAGCGGGTTTGGGTTAGGACTAAAACGGAATAATCGGGCAGTTTTTGGATTGTCCAAGGACGATGGAACTCTTAAAGCTGGCGACGGTACTGAGTTTACCGAGTTTACGAAACAAAAATTCGTTGTAGTCGTCCATGTTGCGTGCGGCAACTTTAAGCAGGAAATCGGTATGACCGGCAAGATGGACGCATTCCATGACTTCAGGCATTGCGGCGACTTCTGCGCTAAAGGTTTCGCGCGCTTCTATGGTGTGATCGGTCAAATTCACGCTGATGTAGCTCATCAGCACAGAGCGTATTTTGGAGTAGTCGAGTAAAGTAACGTAAGACTGGATATAGCCCAGGCGTTCCATTCTTTTGATTCGTTTTAGTAAGGGGGAAATGCTTTTGTGCAGTTTTCTGCCCATCTCGTTATAAGTAATACGGGAGTCGGCTTGTAGGACTTTTAAAATGGCGTAATCCATTTCATCGAGGCAATAGTGTTCCATGACGTTTGGTTTTTGTATACGTTAATCAATTCGCCTAGCGTGATGTGAACGGGATAAATATAGGCTTTTCGGTGGCTGATCTCCAAATTTTTGATGCTTCTACAGGTGGATTTTTTGGCTTTTTAGAATTTAATTTTGTTTAGAGCAACTTTTATGCAGGGTTTTGCTAAAGTGGAAAGCCTTTTTGTTTCGTGCTGGCTTTCCTTCATTTTTGCATTCCCGGCCGATAGGTGATAGATAGGAAATCTGCAAGCTGACATGTCTAGCCTTGAGGCCGCGGGTTCAGAAACGTTTTTCGGCGTGGATGCGCTGCGATTTTTTAATCCTTAGGCACGTAGAAGGCCTTTTCGGAAAAATTTAGTTTTGTTGGGATGGCCCGGGTTCTCCGGGCCATTTTTTTGTTTTATGGGAGTACTTCCATAGAAGTCTGGATGTCCAGCATGGCGATAAGTATGGAATGTTTTTCGCCAGGCAAAAATCCGATGATGATGATTTTGCGGTAGCGGTCCTCTAGGCTGAGCTGGGCTCGTGAGCAGATATAGGTTTGCGCCGTGGACTGCACATTGAGTTCTTCAGCATTTTCCAGTAGGTAAACCAGGCCGTAATCTTCGCTGCTAAATTGTTCGAGGGCTTTGAGCGTGATGTGAGCAGCGGGATGATTGGTCGGCAGCAGGGCGGTAATTTTCAGTAAGGAGTGTTTTTCATCCGGGTATCGGATTGCCCGCCACTGGCCAATGTTCTGGTGTTTTGTTCTCATGAGTGCTAGCGTTAATGGGTTAGCGGGAGCGTGCATGAAGGCATCCGCTTTTCATGCACGGCTAAAATTCTGTATGGGGTGCATCGAAACTGGCTTTGCCCCTATTCCCGTCGGTTAAATTTGGGCATGCTGGCTGGAGGAAAAAATAAAAGTTTTAATTTGGCAAAAAGTGAGGGTTTGCCGGATATTCTAAAAAATAATATTTGGTTTATTTTGCTGTGGAGGGTCAAGCTAGCAAATTAACTTTAGTTTATTTTACAATATATTTTAATACTATTAGTATTGATTTAAGATATTTTTTAAACCGGACCAGTATGGGAAAGGTGCGCTGATATTATACTCAGTTTTTCTTAATTTGGACTATCAATTCAAAATGTTTATGATCAGAGACGAGGTTAGAGTTTTTTATCCCAAAGAACCGCTATTGCGCGAGCATATCGCCTATTATTATTTTTTGGAAACAGATGAAAGTTTTCATGCACATTATTTCAGTTTTCCCAATACGATCACATCTTTTAACATACACCGCGAGGTGAAGGCCGAGATCAGCGAGAACCGCATAAAAGTTAGTCATGATCCGATGAACGAACATTTGATCATCGTACAGGGCAGATATACCACTCCGCTGGAAGTAGAACTGGCCGGCATGCTGGATAAGGTGACCATCGGTTTTAAGCCGCTTGGCATAGGTCATTTTATGGCGGGAAATTACGGTGATATCGCCCCTTCGGCCTCGCAGGTTTTTACGGCCTGGGCTAATGAGCCTGAATATCCCGGTTTTATAAAAGCGTTTTATAAATGCGATAACGCGGAAAAGCGTATCGAAATACTCGAAGCCTTTCTCTTGAGCCTTTATCATTCGACGGGCAACCAGGAAACGATGGCAGAGGCTTTTGCCCTGATTGCTGATATTGATACCCAGCCGGCCATAAGCGCCATTGCTAGGCATCTGGGTTTAAATGAACGAACCTTCAGCCGTATGGTCAGGCGGAGCTTAGGCACCTCGGCTGATGCCTTCCGCCAGATCTGCCGGTTCCGCAAATCGATGAATGCAAAACTGTTCAGCGATCAATTTATTTCACTTTCGCAGGCCTGTTACCAGGCTAATTATTACGACCAAGCATATTTCAATAAACTGTATCGTAAAGCCACCGGTACCAAGCCGGGCAGTTTCTTCAAAGATGTGGCGACATTCGCTGAAGGCAACTTAATCTTTAATATCACGGCTTGACCAAACTGTCCGGATGATACAATTTTTTCAGCGTAAGATGCCTTTACTTTGTCAAACATATTTGAATAATGAAAAAGATCTTCTTGATTTCTTGTTTTGTCTTCATTGCCTTCTTTGCTGCAACAGGGCAGGTAGTTTCGCATACTGACAAACTATATGCGCCGAAACTCCGGGATACGATAACTTATACTGTTTATTTTCCACAAGATTGGGAAGGATGGGACCAGCGTGAACTGCACCCTGTGATCTATGCGGTCAACTATGGGATGCTGAATGGTGACTACTTGGCTGCGCAGGTCGCTTATTTTCGCAAGGCACGCTATGCGATGCCTAATAGTCTGATCGTGGTGATCAACGCCAGTATGGAACGGATGGGCTATCAATACCAGACCGGTGCTTTAAGCGACGAGGGTAAACGGTTCGTTAGCTTTATGAAGGAAGAGCTGATACCTGAGATCGCCCATCATTACCACACCTCAGATTTCCGGACTTACATCGGCCATTCTTTTGCCGCCAGTTTCGGCAGTTACCTTTTTCTGAACGAACCTGGAATGTTCAATGGCTTTATTCTGCTCGCACCGGAAAAGATCGGAGCGGAACAACCGCCCTTCCATTTGTCCGCGCAGGCCAAGAATTATTACGATGAACATCATACTTTCTTCTATTCTGCTGTGGGATATAATGATCTGCAACGGCGGAAAGATTTCGCAATGGAAATGGGACGCGAAACCAGCCGGATAGACAGCGGTCACTTCTATTTTCAGTATGATAGCATCGCCAGGGCTGACCATACCAATATCCTGACGCTCTCCATAGAATTTGCACTGAAGCACATCTATAAATTTTTTACGCCTTACAGCGGAAAAGATGAACTCGACGCGCTCGCAGACCTCAAACAGGTAGCCACTACGATCAAAAACGCTTATGGTCTGGAGATGGAAAAGAACTTCACTTTTTACAGCCCTTTTGCTAACGAGGCGATTGACAATAAGGATACCACCGCGCTCAAAGCTATCCTTAGCTATTTTGAAGGGCCTCAATTAAAAGGCTGGAACCTTATGCAATTTGGGGAATTCTCCTTAAGGCTCAAGCTGAAAGACCTTGCGGCCCGTTACTTTACGCAAGCGATCGCCAAGATCAATAGCCAAGAACTCGGCATAGCAAACGGACCACCAAATCTAATGGTATGTTACCGGCATATGGCGTTCGATATTTACGCCGATCAGCCTGAGCACGCCTGGAATTTTCTAATACAGGCATTACAATTAGCACAAAGCGGTAACCGCTACCTTCCGGATAACGGCGTTGCCTTGATTGAGCTTGGGAAATATGCATCGCAAGCCGGGCACCGGATGAAAGAAGGGTTGAAATATCTATCCGAATACCGTGCGGGTAAGTTCGCGCAAAATGATATGGCTGCCGTATATATGGCCGGCATCTACCAAAAATTGAATCAACCCAAGCAGGCAAGGAAATATATAGCGATCGCTTTGCGGGAAAATCCAGACAATCAGCAGGCAAAGGCCTGGGACAAAATGATCAGATCCCGTTAAGGTCATAAGATGTCATAAACCTTAAACTTTACCATGACAGGTAAAGTCGCAACGGTACAATGTTTCGATCGAAAATAAAGCAATGGGCAGGTGGAGGATGAAGATGTCCGCAATTTTCTGAAGCGGCAACATGAACTGAATTATCTATCTTTGGTAATCATCTACCGCTACAATAGGTTTCAGCCTTGAAAGAAAGGCAATTCATTAAAGAGATTAGTTTAAATAGCTATTTTCTGGTTTGGCATTAATTAGCGCTCTCCGCCACAGGAAATAATCAAATTATTGTAGGAACTTCCTAAATAACCCGCTCCCTGCAAATTTCTCTTTGAGGTCGTTTATTGCATTCATCGCCTCATCATAAGTTGCCACGAAAGTTTGATGATCAATTGTGGTTCCTTCAATTGCCAGTTTCTGATGGCCATATTTATTCAGTATATCCAGTGCGTAGGTATAATCTGTTACTACCTTTAACAGTCCTATAGCCTCCTGGGAACTCAGTTGCTGCTTATCAACAACATTTCTAAGCAAATTAACGATATCCTTAAGACCGATCAATTGCTGCTCCTGTTCCTGTAGCCTTTTCTCGTTAAGCGCGTAGCCTTTAATCAGGTACTCTTTAAGCACCTTCTTCGCCCATATCTGAACTGGGTTCCCCGCTTGGAATTTACGCGATAACCTACTGATATGATAGCATCCAGATTGTAATGTGTCCTTTCTCTGGCAATTTCTCTGCTACCTTCCCTTTGAACTGTTCGGAATTTCCGGACAGTTGAATCCTCAGTTAATTCTCCTGTACTGATAATATGCCTTAAATGTTCACTTATATTGGCTTTACTGGATGGGAAAAGCGCTACAATTTGAGCCTGCGATAGCCAAATGCTTTCACTTTCAACTTTAACATCAATAGCAGCATCACCTTCTGTTGTTTGATAAATAAATATTTGACCAGTTGTATCCATGATAAGTCTTAAATAGTAAAGATAGCGTTTTTAGCAGGAGCTAACTGGCTATTGATATGTTTTCTATACGCAATCACATTACAAAAAAGAAAACCGCTTTGGATAGAAGCGCAAGCTAAAAAGCAGGACTTCCTTTTGGAAAGGTTGACCAAACTGCTCCGCGCGAGGATGGATGAGCTGGAAGGTATTGGGCCCCCGGCGGATGGATTATCCTACACCTTAGAAGATATGAGGGAATTGATTTATCGATGAAGAAGCTTAACTTTAAATAAAAAAGGTATATGGAACAGGATTCGCCGATTATTTTGTATGTAGATGGATTTGCGAAGGATGATTTACTGAGCTGGACGGAGGATGAGGGGAAGCTCAAGGCCAATTTCGCTCATTTTGATAACGAATTCCTGCAGGAGATTGAAATTAAAAAGGCCCTGTATGCCGATGATGTGGTGAGTGTAACTGTCCTGGGACATTTTATCTGTATCCTGCATACCGCAACCGTCTACCAGCGGATGGTATGGCTGGACGTGTTGGGCAGCTATCCATTGGAAGCAGCGCATAAGGTTATATCCAGGCTATTTAATGAGGAAGTGGCATCAGATTTCACTTCGAAATATAAATGGCTGAAAACCCATCCCCCTGAATCCTTTTATCCCGTTGAGCTTCGCCTGGAACGGTTTTGATGAGGGGCCTGGTAGCGCTTTTGTTATTTATTTTTTATTCTTTACTATCGGCGCTCGCCGATTTGCTGGCGCCACATCGAAGAGTAGAGCCCTTTTTTTTCAAGTAGGGTGTCATGGCTTCCGGTTTCTGAAATCTTTCCCTTTTCCAGCACGTAGATGGTATCTGCATGCATGATAGTGGATAAACGGTGGGCAATGAGGATGCTCATCTGCTCCCTGCGGCTGGAGATCTCGCGGATGGTTCTGGAAATTTCTTCTTCGGTAATGGAGTCCAGTGCTGAGGTGGCCTCATCAAATATCAGCAGCCTTGGTTTTCGAAGCAGCGCCCTTGCAATGGAGATACGCTGTTTTTCTCCTCCGGAGAGTTTCATGCCGTTTTCGCCCAGCAGGGTGTTGATGCCATCGGATGCCTTGTTGATGAGTGTGGTTGCGGACGCTTTTTGCAGCGCATCATCGATGTCCTGGGTAGTGGCAGCTGGATTAACAAAAGTCATATTGTCTTTGATCGTGCCGGCATAGAGCTGGGTTTCTTGGGTGACAAAGCCAATCTGGCGGCGGAGGGGATTATAGCGGACGGCCTGGGAAGGGACACCATTGAAATAAATTTCGCCTACATTTGGCCGGTAAAGGCCGACAAGGAGTTTAACCAGGGTGGATTTTCCGGATCCCGAGGGACCGACAAAAGCAATGGTTTCGCCGCTGCTGATCTCAAAAGAAAGGTCGTCAATGGCATTATAAGAAGCCGTTTTATGGCGGAAAACTACGTTTTTGAAGGCTAAGGAGCTTAGTGGAGGGACTTCAATCGAATCTTGGGGCCGGATTTCGATACTTTTTTGCATCAGCTGGCCAAAGGTATTGAGTGATGCAGCGGCCTCGCGGTAAAGGATGATCATATTGCCCAAATCCTGCAGTGGGGTGAAAATAGCCGTGGAAATAAACTGCATGGCAATGAGTTCGCCGGTAGAAAGGATACCGCGGAAAATTAACCAAAGCAGGATAAACAGGACGGATTGTTTCAGCAGGCTGAGCATGCCGCCCTGGAGGAAGGACAGCGTACTGACTTTCCTGGCCTTGAGCATTTCCAGCTCGAAGATTTTTTTGGTCTGGGTGTTGAGCCTTCTGATTTCGGCGAATGTCAGTCCCAGGCTTTTTACCAGTTCGATATTGCGCAGGCTTTCGGTGATAATCCCCGCTTGTTTATCGCTTTGCCGGTTAATCGAACGCTGTATGAACTTGATTTTTTTGGACACCAGTCCGGTTAATGAGCCCAGGATGAGTACCCCAATAAAAAAGACGGGGACCAGCAACCAGTTTTTATCGATGCTGTACCAGATTAAAAAGGCGACGCCAACCAGAGAAGAAAACAGGATGTTGATAAAGCCGTTAATGAAACGCTCGGCATCGGTTTTGACTTTTTGAAGGATCGAAAGGGTGGTCCCACTCCTGTTTTCCTCGAATTCCTCAAAGGTCAGCCTTAAGGTCTGTTTTAAACCGTCATTGAATATGTTCATGCCAAAGCTGGCCACTGCTTTTCTGGTGAGGTATTCCTGGAGTGATTTAAAAAGGCGTGCAAGCAGGCCGATGCCCAGTGCGAGGAGTAACCAGTAGATAACTTCGGTAATTAGTTGCTTTGGATTTAGTCCCGCTTTATTGGTGGAATAATTATCAATGATTTTTCCGAAAATAACTGGATCAAGGAGGTTGAGTAGCTGTGAGGCGGCTGCGAGCAGTAGGGAGACGATGATGAGTTTATGAAAGGGACGAAGGTATTGAAGCAGGATTTTCATAAATGCTAAACCGCATTCATCCCGAATGGTTTGCAACTCATTTTTTTCGTGAAAAATGCGCAATCGGCACATCAATTTAGTCTAAGGGCACCTTCCCCAGGCGGGCCTGGTTTTTGGATTTGGCAATCAGGTAATTGATCGACCTGAGCAGGGTGGCAAAATCAACAGGCTTCACCAGATAAGCATCGCCATTTTCAAAGGCTTCGAGGGCGAAATCTTTGTAGGCGGTTACAAATATGATGTAGCGGACTTTTTTCCGAAGCATCCTGGCCAAATCCAGTCCTGAAACTTCCATTGAGATATCCAGAAACAGGAAGTCGATCATTTGGTAAGTGTTAAAGGCGGCCGCTGCAGCTATGGGGTCTGTGAAAGTACTGGTGAGGGTTAATTTATCGATCTGCCGCAGGTAGTGTTTTAATATTTCGACGGCAGAACGATCATCATCGAGGATGATACAGGAATATTTCGGGGTGGTAATTTTTCTCAAAGCGTGTTTTTTTTTTCTTAGCAAACTTAACATTCGATGACCTTAACTCACTACCGAACAGCAAAATGAATAAAATGGTTACCCGTATTATGATCATCTTTGCTTTATATTGGTTTGTAGCTTAAATCGGATCAAGACTTTTTCGCTTGATACTTTTATCGTGTTTTTCCAAAAGGATCTTCCCGGGTTTGTTTTGCTTAGTTAGCTTTTCAGTCAGCAGCATTTTTTACAGTCGCAGGCGCTGACTGGGAATATCGATGCGGTCCCGTGGGATAAAAGACTACTATAGCCCCAGGGGGTTCTCCAGCCATTGGGCGGTTGAGTACTATGGGATAAATCACTCGTTGGAAAAAATCCAGGTGAGATCAAACAAATCTTAAGGATGGAAAAACCATTTGCATCAGCAATCGTTTTACAGAAAAAGCCTTTTAAGAATGCTATGGTAACACGCAAAGAGATAAGCGAAAGAACATATTTCCACCAAGCTAAGGACCTGGAGGCAAGTGAGCAGCCCGGTAATCTTTCAAAAGCAGCCAGTTTCTATGAAAAAGTGCTCAGAACCAATCCGATTCACATTGATGCGAATAATCGGCTGATGATTGTGTACCGTAAGCTCGGGGAAAGCGCAAAGGAACTCAGCACCATAAAAAGTGCTATTAAGCACTATCAACAGCACATCGATGATGATAGGAAAGTCTGGATGCAGCACCATAAGGCCAAAGCCAAAGATAGCGCCAAGCTTGCAGAAGCTATGGGATTACTTGATGCCAAGGGGAAGCCCAAATACCGAAATGAAATCCTTGACTTGTGGATCGGCAGGCTGACATTGCTTGAGGCACGGATCAAAAAAAATAAAACCCTTCGAGCCAAGCTTACAGCGAAGCGAAAGGCTAAAAAAACTAAATAATGCAGATTATCAACCCCGGGTATGGCAATACCACCAGGTGAATTAATGCTGAAGGGCAAACAATCCTTTCATGCCATTTGTTAAATACCTACCTAGAAAAACATTACTGATGAAAGCTAAAGAATTTGCCCGTGAAGCGGGAAAGGTCGAAAGGCAACTTTTTTCCCACGCGATGACTTTTACCCGTGATGAAGATGACGCCAAGGATCTTGTACAGGAAACAATGCTAAAAGGCGTGCGTTTTTGTGAACGATTTGATCCTGCTACTAATTTAAAAGCCTGGCTTTTTGTGATCATGCGCAACACATTTATCAATAATTACCGCAAGACCAAGGCAAAGAATGAGCTCATTACCACCGAAGATGAAATTACCTATAGCCATCTGGCAAAGAGTGCTTCCTCAAATATTGCGGTATCAAGTTTTGCATTGGGAGATATCGGTAAAGCGATGGATTCCCTTTCGGACACTTACCGGATACCATTCCAGCGTTATTTTGAAGGCTACAAGTACGAAGAAATCGCAGCCGAGCTCGGCATTCCACTTGGAACGGTCAAAACCCGTATACATCAGGCGCGTGAACAGCTGAAAAAATACCTGAAGATGTATAGAGGCTTGTAGTACCAGCGGCCAGGTTTTTCTTGTCGACTTTAAGGGAGGCATTTTAGGCTGGTTGGTCCATCGCATTTCCTCCAAAGATGATTGCCAGTCCCCCGGGGCTGCTTTGAGCTCAGGCTGTATGCCGCAGCCACATCCTTTTTCTTTGTTTTTTGGTGCTGGGCTATCCTCACGTATTTATACCTGCTATTCACAATAGGCGCGCATTTCTAAAACTAAGTCGCTTTGAGGGGTGTTCTGTATAAAAATATGAGCATGAAAAACAGTAGACTAAAAATTTTATTGACCGCATTGATAGCGGGATATTCCCCTCTGTTAATGGCGCAAAGGGGAATACCCCCAAAGGATGTTACGCGGTCGGTATCGGTTACCCGTTATGCGCAGGTGCTGGAGTTCAGCCCGGAAATGGTGTCATTGCTTAAAGTGCCGGAGGGATGGAAGGTGAGCCTTGCTGCCGCCGGACTTGGAAAACCCAGAATGCTCTACACCCATAACGCAGGATTGTATGTTACGCGCAGGGACGGTGGTGATGTGCTGTTTTTGGAAGATAAGAACCAGGATGGAAAATTTGATAGCAACCGCGCAATAGTTTCGGACTTCAAAGGCGTGCACGGAATTACCATTAAGGATAACTGGCTTTATCTATGCAACAGCACAGAAGTGCGGCGCTACCCGCTGAAAGCAGACGGTACAGTAAATAGCTATGCAAAGCAAACCCTGATTACAGATTTACCTAACGGCGGGCAGCATCCAAACCGTACGATGGACTTCGGTCCGGACGGTATGCTTTATATCAGTGTCGGCTCGCTTTGTAATGATTGTAAGGAAAGTGACAAGGAGACGGCGGTTATCTTGCAGGTCGACCCTAAAAACTGGAGTAGAAAGGTATTTGCCAGTGGACTGCGCAATACCATTGGTTTTGACTGGCACCCTGTTACTAAAGCGTTATGGGGCGTTGACAATGGTGGGGACGCCAAGGGAAGTGATTGGCCCCCTGAAGAGGTCAATAATATTATGCAAGGGAAGGATTATGGTTTCCCCTATGCTTATGGAAAACGTGAGGTAGATAAAAGCCGGGAAGATCCTGCAGGAAATACTAAAGAGGCAGTTGTTGAGGGCACCGAACCTTCTACCTTAGAACTCACCGCGCATATGGCGCCAATTGGCTTTACCTTTTTCCGGGGCGCATCAAATATCCCTTCAGAATGGTCAGCAGACGCCCTGGTGGCCTGGCATGGATCATGGAATGCAGATAAGCCTGTGGGATTTAAAGTGCAAAGAATTCATTTTCAAGATGGTGTAGCGGTAAAAGCCGAAGATTTCCTAAGCGGTTTTCTACAGGGAGGGTCACGTTTCGGCAGACCTGCAGGACTGTCAGTGAGCCAGTCGGGCGTGGTTTACGTTTCTGACGACGCTTCGGGAAATATTTACGCAGTCCAAAAAATCAATTAATCATGAAAAAACTACTTTATCTCTCGACAGCTCTGCTGGGCTTTGCGGCGATTGCAGCGATGAAGGCTGAACCAGGCCCGAGGATTTCTTTTGAAGCTTTGGAAAGCTATCCTGAAGGGATAGCATATGATAAAAGCGCTAATGTATATTATATATCATCTGCCCGTTTGGGAAATATTGGGAAGGTATCCCCTCAAGGATCGTATAGCATTCTACATGGAGACACCAGTCTGAAATCGACTTACGGTTTAAAGCTCCATCCGGATGGAAAGCGGCTTTTCGCCTGTGTATCGGACGCGAATTACAGTAAATACACAAATCCTGCTACCAGAATGAAAATGGCCAGGCTGATATCCATAGATCTTGCTACAGGTAAACGGCTTTGGGATATCGATTTAGCTGAACTGGTGCCTGGGAAGCATTTCGTTAACGACCTCACTTTCGATGCTCAGGGAAATGCTTATCTGACCGACAGTTTTGCAGCTGCAGTATATCGGGTAAGTCCCCAGGGAAAAGCTTCCGTTTTTTGTAAATCCGAACTTTTTAAAACCGAAGGGGTGGGCCTCAACGGCATCGTTTACCATCCTAGCGGATTTCTTTTGGTGGACAATTCTTCCAAAGGTCAGCTGTTTAAAATTGAACTCAAAGATCCTTCAAAAGTATCTATCGTAGAAACCGGACAGTTTTTTATGGGAGCAGATGGACTTTTACTCAATGATCCCAGCACGATCACGATGGTGGTGAATGGGGGAAGTGATAAGGTATACCAATTGCAAAGCAGCGATAACTGGAAAAGTGCAACAGTCTCTGCAGCTACACATACAACAGACCGTTTCAGTTACCCTTCTACTGCAACATTAAACGGTGAAGATATATGGGTGATGAACGCCCAGTTTAGCCAGTTGCTTGACAGTAACGCGGTACCGGTTAAAACATTTGCAATACAGAAGGCTGTATTCAAGCCCGTAAAACACTAGCAGGCTGGAGTAATTTAATTTCAGTGCCGGTGGCACTGGGCATAAATCAATTACCATAAAAGACATGAAAAAAAATACAGCATTTGCCCTGATCACGGGCGCAACCAGCGGAATCGGGCTTGAGCTAGCCAGGTTATTTGCGAAAGATAAAAAAAACCTCATTATCGTTGCCAGGGATGAGCAAAAGTTAAAAGCTGTTGCCAGTGAACTCGAGAAGGAAGGTATCGAAGTGGTCATTGCTAGCCTGGATCTGTTCCGACCGGGCGCTGCCGAGGACTTATATACCCATATTAAAGGTCTTTCCCTTCCGGTGGATATGCTTGTTAATGATGCCGGTCAGGGCGTGTATGGCAAATTTGTCGAAACTCAACTCGACCGGGAATTGGACATCATCCAACTGAATATATCCTCGCTGGTAACCTTAACCAAGTATTTTGCGCAGGATATGGTCAAAAATGGCTTTGGGAGGATCCTCAACCTGGCTTCAGTGGCCGGTAAGGCACCAGGTCCTTATCAGGCGGTCTATCACGGCACCAAAGCATTTGTGCATTCCTTTACCGAGGCGATACGGGTTGAACTTAAGGATACCGGTGTTAGTGTTACCTCACTTCTCCCAGGGGCAACGGATACCGATTTTTTCAGAAAGGCAGACATGCTTGAATCCAAAGTGGTCCAGGAAGGTGAACTTGCAGATCCGGCTATAGTAGCCGGCGATGGCTACCAGGCGATGATTGCCGGAAAAGATATGGTGGTCTCAGGCTTTAAAAATAAGGTGCAGGTAGCGCTGGGCAATATTACCCCAGATAGTATTCAGGCTGAGCAGATGGCGAAAGTCCAGCGGCCAGTGGACACGGAAAAGCATTAGCGAGAGCGCATCTTCAAATATGAAAAAAGGAAGCTAATCCAAGGACCCTTCCAGGGGCAGGAATAAGTACCCGCAGCCGGGAAGCGCCCTTAAAATGAAAACAATGTGCTTAGCTGCACATTAGAGGGCAAGCCATATATGCTCATCTTTTCCCAAGGAGATGAAATAGTTTCCGGCTGAGCGGCTTTGCCAATAAATAGGGAACTAGAAGTGCACATTATCCTGCCATAGGCTATGCCGGCGCAGCGAAAGCCTGGCTGGGATGATGAGCGAAAAGAGCATTTAAAATGATGCATTTAGCTACTGGCGAAGTGAGTTCGTTTATCGGGAGTATTGGTATATTTAACGGGAGCCCGGCTGCCAACAGCAATCTTAGTGTTACGGGTAGTGATGGGCTGCTAGGTGGCGGGCATTTACTTGAATTATCATCCTATACGATAAAACTCGTGATTCGAGCCGAACTGCCTGCAAATCAAAACGGGATAGGGGGTTTTAGCTGCTTTCGTTGACATCGATCAGCAATGAAATTTCAACAGGGAGGGTTTTTTGGTATACGCTGCTTATAATGGGCGCATAGGCCAAAAAGCCGCTGCTCGATTCCTCGCCTATTACCCTATCCACTGGGGAAAAAGCTTTCTCAGGGCTTTACTACTCATGGCCATCGGTTAAATACATCAGCCAGGGCTTGGTCATAAATAAAACATAGCCTGAGAAAACAAAGGTGGAATTTTGGAGTTCATTAGTCATGAAGCCATTTAATATTAATATGCCGCATGGTGAACAGCTGATTGAATTAACGATTATCCCAAGAGCTGATTATTTTATAATTGCCGCTAAGCAGGGCGTTATTGGCGGCATTAAAAAGATCGGTATGGATTGGATATTGATGCCGCCTGAGCAAATGCTTGAAGAAGAAATTTATTCCATTGGACATAGGGTTTATCCGCAAGAGCACCGTATCGTGCTGGGTGCTGCAGCACTTAATCAGATCGCTGGCGAAATCGAAAACCATTTAAAATAAACAGGCAACCGCATAGGTTACCTGCTTAAACCATTAGCGTTTGTTGAACAAGGATACTTAGGGCTTTAAGACCACTTTTACACATTCATCCTGCTTTTGATCGAATATGTTATAGGCATGCGCAGCATCTTCTAGCGGAAGTGAATGGCTAATAATATCATCCAGCACCACCCTTTCCTCACTAACCAGATCAATGAGCGTGTCAATGTAATTGAGCACCGGCGCCTGACCTTGTTTTATGGTTATACCCTTGTCGAATATCCTGAACAATGGAAAATTATCATAAGGGGAACCATATACGCCCATGATAGAGACTGTCCCCATTCTTCTCACCGCCTCAAAGCACATCTCGAGCACTTTCATAGAACCTTTTTCGAAGTTGAGCGTTGCCTTAAGTTTATCCATCAAACTTCGCTCTGGTTCAAAACCTACTGCGTCCACGCATACATCCGCTCCTCTTCCGCCAGTCATTTCCCTGATGGCCTCCACGACATCTACCCGGTGGGGATTCAGGGTTTCCACGTTATTGACCGTGCGGGCTTTATCCAGTCGGTAGTCCAGTGGATCGATCGCGATTACCCGGCCGGCGCCGTTGATCCATGCCGCTTTCTGCGCCATTAATCCTACCGGACCGGAGCCGAAGATCGCAACCGTCTCCCCACCTTTCAACTGCGCCCAGTCAATAGCCGACCAGCCTGTGGGAAAGATGTCAGTCAGAAAAAGTGCCTGCTCATCGCTCAGGTTTTCCGGCACGATCCGGGGGCTGATGTCTGCATAGGGCACCCGAACATATTGTGCCTGCCCGCCCGAATATCCCCCGTAAAGATCAGTATATCCAAAGAGTGCGCCGCCTTTTTGATCAGCTACGTTTCCAGCAGGTCCGTAATTTTTATAATTGGATTCCTCGCAGGCCGGTGAGGCCTCATGAGTGCAGAAGAAGCATTTCCCACAAGATATGGGAAAGGGTACCACCACACGGTCGCCCACCTTCAAATTGCTGATCGCTGATCCGACTTCTTCGACAATACCCATAAATTCATGGCCCATTACCATAGGATCTTTTTGTGGCACTGCACCGCTGAGGATATGCAGGTCACTCCCACAGATGGCCGTTGAGGTCACTTTGAGAATGACGTCCCTGGGATCTAAAATTTCAGGGTCCGGGACATTCTCGACGCGGATGTCTCCTGGTTTATGGAATACTGCTGCTTTCATTTTGATCGTTTTTATTGGGCCTTCGCCCGGGTTGATGTTATTTTATTAAAACTTTACGATGGGGATGTTTACTTCATGCTTGTTTATCTGCATCTGCCCCTGGTGATACCTGTTTATTCGCTTTGTCCGGTTCTGAGTTTTCCAGCGCTTGTGCATTTTGGTTTTCGTCATAGGCCTTATCAGCGTCACTGCCTTTGAGCTGCTCATTGGGGATGAGGCCTGTCTTACTTTTTTCTTTCCCTTTTTCTTTGTTTTCCATGGATGTGTTATAAAATTGGTATGCTGTTAAACATAATATCAGTGAGGATAGCTGTATGGATCATCTTATGGAATAATTACCTTTAACTATACACCCCCTTATATACAACAATCCCTAATAGCGCACTTTTGTTTTGTATTTTCAAGTGTGAACCCCCGGTTTAGGTATTTTTACGTGAGCTGGAAGATATACTTATAGACACGACCCCTGGATAAGCAAAATGCCCGGCCAGAGGATCATTTCTCCCAGCTCCAGTATAACAGCAGTCTATTCCACTTAGGCGAGCAGCTAAGCTGCTGAACGTAATTACAACCGTAAGCACTAGTGATCCAACAGGCGACCTGTTGCTTTGGGAACCGAATCGCCTGGATGGCTAAATGCCGCATACGGTTATGGCCAAGCAAAAAACTTTCGGGCAGCCAGCCGTGAAAAATAAGTTTGAGCTGGTGCCATCTTTATTAAAAGGGCTTACGGGCGACCGGTCCAAATGTACCGAAGCTTTATACACACTAGCGAAAGGTTAGCAAATCGCAGCAGCCAAATATGGTCTTCATCTGCGGAAATGCTAACTGGACACCGAGTTTATCAACGCTACATTTTGGCCTAAGGGGCAAAGTCGCCTAAAACGGTAAGGACAATAATTGAATTCATATCCATTAAGCTGGAAAAAAAGGAGCAGGTTTCAATTGGCAATCCAAAACTTTTGGCATTAATCGAGGTTATCTGAAGTATGGAAAATATAAACTTATTGATCATCCCCGCGGCCAGAAAAGGAGAAATTGAGGTGTTAAAAGAGCTGATTAGGCGGGAGGCAGACCTTAATTTTCGTGATGAAAAAGGCTACACTCCACTGATTATTGCCGCTTATAATCATCAGCTGGAGGCCGTGCGTTTGCTGATCGATGCCGGCGCTGACCTAAATGCCTCAGACAGTGGAGGCAACACAGCATTGATGGGCGCAGCGTTTAAAGGGTATAACGATGTAGCTGAAATCTTGATTTCGGCCGGTGCGGATCTGGATATGCAGCATGGTAACGGTGGTACAGCATTAATGTTTGCTGCTATGTTTGGCAGAAATAGCACCCTTTCTCTGCTCCTGGATAAGGGCGCAAATATTGCCCTCAAAGACCACCGTGGGCAAACTGCGCATGATTACGCGGCTTTACAGGGTAACGTGGAAGCTTGCAATATCCTCGAAGAGGCCAAATCACCCTCATCCCATTAAATATCTAGATTCCTGAGCCTTCAAGGATGAGGAATTAAAAGCATAAAAATCAATGGGGATAATCCCCATTGATTAATATTTCTATGCAGGTATTTTTCGTGGTTTTTCCCGCTCCCAGAAGCGGTGTTGGGCAATCATTTCTTCAAAGGTAGCCGCCAGTTTCGCCGGATCGGCAGCAACAAGAACTCCTTCCCTCATCACAGTTTGTTTTGAAAACTCAGCAGGAAGCTTTTTGTAAAAGTAGGTAGATTCCAGGACCTGCAGGCCTCCCTGGTCCGCTGCAATTGCCTTGCAATGCTTAAAAGCTTCATTCAGGAAATGAACGGCATCTGCATCCGCCTGTAAAGTCGCGACCGAATTTGTCCCACCGGGGATGTAAACTGCATCATACAATACCGAGGCGGCTGTTAAGAAACTTTCCTCAGGCATGATAATCTGATCTTGTTTGGAAATAAGCTGAGCTAACCTGGGCGCGATCACATGTACAACTGCGCCGGCTGCGACCAGCGAATCCTTTACAGTTGACAGCGCATCTCCATCTACACCATCTGCAGCGAGAATGGCAACTTTACGGCTAACTACGCTGTTCTTTGCTGTTCGGGCCATGCTTAATGCTTCGGATTTCGCCAGGCTTCCTTCAGGATTTTTTGAGGCATAATCTCCTCTTTTCCCATCTGCGGGGATACTATTGTTTAAATCTTCCAGCGCAATCTTGGGGATATGAATTCCCAGTGCATAACTGACCTGGGCAGCCAGGCTTTTATCAATCTGTGCAAGTATACCCAGCATGCGCTCACGTATGCCCAGGGTTTTAACCTTGCCCAGTTCAAAACTTAGCGCATCGATAATGTGATTTTTTTCCGGGTCGCTCTGCGAATTGAAAAATAATCTTGCCTGGGAAAAGTGATCAAAGAAACTGCTGCTGCGCGCCCGGATCTTGCGTGCATCGATACGCTCGTTGTGGCTTACAAAACCTCCATCTGCCTGGCTGACCTGTTGAGGATCATTTGCAGAGAGGCCATTCGGTCCATAGCTGGTTTTACCCCTGTTGATCGTTTGGCGCATATGCCCGTCCCGCTGGTTGTTGTATATAGGCACTATAGGACGGTTGATTGGAATTTCATGAAAGTTAGGACCTCCTAATCGGATCAGTTGCGTATCGGTATAAGAGAACAACCTTCCCTGTAAAAGGGGGTCATTGGTAAAATCAATACCGGGTACCACATGCCCGACGTGAAAAGCGACCTGTTCTGTTTCGGCAAAAAAATTATCCGGATTGCGGTTTAATGTCAGCTTACCGATTCGCTGCACGGGAACGAGTTCCTCAGGGATGAGTTTTGTAGGATCCAGGATATCAAATTCGTATTTGAATTCGTCCTGCTCAGGTATCACCTGTATGCCTAGCTCCCACTCAGGAAAGGCACCTGCCTGGATGGCATCCCAAAGGTCACGGCGGTGAAAATCAGGGTCTTTTCCGGAGATATTCTGTGCCTCGTCCCAGGCGACCGAATGTACACCGAGTAATGGCTTCCAGTGGAACTTCACAAAATGCGATACGCCTTTGGCGTTGACCAGCCTGAAAGTATGTACGCCAAATCCTTCCATCATCCGGTAACTTCTGGGTAACGCGCGGTCGCTCATTGCCCACATGATCATATGTGCAGACTCCGGGAGCTGCGATATAAAGTCCCAAAAAGTGTCGTGCGCAGATGCCGCCTGCGGAATTTCATTATCGGGTTCAGGTTTCACCGCGTGGATCAAATCAGGAAATTTCATCGCATCCTGTATAAAAAATACGGGAACGTTGTTGCCCACTAAATCAAAGTTTCCTTCCTGGGTGTAGAACTTGACCGCAAAACCCCTAACATCACGGGCCAGGTCGGTAGATCCCCTTGATCCGGCTACCGTGCTGAAACGAACGAATACGGGCGTCTCGATTTGCGTGTCGCAAAGAAAAGCAGCACGGGTCAGGGCTGATTGGTCCTTGTACACCTTAAAGACTCCGTGTGCGGCAGAACCGCGTGCATGTACGATACGCTCGGGAATACGTTCGTGGTCAAAATGTGTTATCTTTTCCCGAAGGATAAAATCTTCGAGTAAAGTAGCCCCACGCTCCCCTGCCTTGAGTGAATTTTGATCATCATTGATCTTTACGCCATGATTGGTAGTCATGGACTGCCCGCGGGAATCAGCTACAAAGGCTTCAAGCTTAGTTGTTTTTTTGTTTTCCTGCTGCGCTGGCATTTTTTCTTTTTGAACGGTTTTCTTTGCCATAATCGTTTTTCTTAGGCTTCTTCTCCTGCCTGGTAATTGATATCTTTTTGTGCAATGTCGGTAAGTTTGCTATCCGCATTTTTCTCTTCCTCGAGCGTCTGCGCCAGTAGGCCTGCTATTTCCTCAAGGCCCATTGTGTATGCTAATTGTTGCAGTCCACGGTAACTGGCAATTTCATAATGTTCTACTTTTTGCGAAGCGAGTATGATACCTACATCACGGGTTGCACTACCTGGGGGTGTTTGTTCTACGATGCCTTCGGCTTCTTTGGTCAAGCCTTCCATGGCATCACATTTTTTTGCTAATGGTTTTGCTGCCAATAATTCAAATATCTTTTCCAACCTGGAAACGTGGTTTAGCGTTTCCTCGAGATGTTTACTGATTGCTTTTTGCAAGGGCGCAGCGCTTGCCGCTGAAATCATTTTCGGCAAGGCCTTTGTTAAATGGTTTTCCGCCCAATATAGGTCAGCAATACCATCTTTAAATAATTCCTTTAAGGCAGGCAATTCCTGCGCAGTGGTTTTGGTTGCGAACTTTGGATCGCCCCCTGATTGTTTTATAGCCATTTGGTGTTTTGTTAGGTAAGTTATAATACAACCAAATATTTTATCGATAAGTTTTGATTTTTAACATATACAGTAATCAAAATCAATCGGAGGAGGATTATCGCCTGGATGAAAGTTTTATTCATGATCTGATTTTCAAATCTGCCAGTTGGTAGGCTGAAAAATATTAGCCCGCGGGTCAGCTATGGTGTACCTACTGGACATGTCCAGTCAGCGCTAGTCCAAATAACCCACACCAGCGAAAACGGGATGGATTAAAACTTAATAGCCTTTAATGCTTTTATGGTGCTCATCCATGAATTTTCCAAGGGCATCAATGGTTTCGCCATCGATATTGCTATTATCGGTTTGCACCCATCTACCATCCTTTTTGGCTGCCCGGTGAACAAGGTCTCCGTTTTTCATGAAGTCAAACTGGTCTGGACTAGCGTATTCAACGATGGTATAGGTCTGTTTAGTGTTGTCTTTTGTGGTATGGGTGTAAGCTAATTCTATCATGGTTTTGTTTTTTTTGAGTAAGGGATTATTTGTTAGATTTTAATTTTTGGTTTTGCTAATGTTATTTTGACTTAAGATCAAATTTTTCCGCTAACATAGCCGCTACCCTGCCTTGGGGATTAATCGGATGCACTTTACCGGGTTTGACTTTCCGGTAAGTAATGGAAACCCTTCTTTGGCGGTGTTTCACATTTCCTTCAATAATATCCTTTTTTCTGGGCGGGATGCCATGGGTCCATTTTTTGCGGGCATCATCCTGCATGATATATAGCGAGCGTCTGGGGATTTCTATATCAATGACTTCCAAGTTTTTTCCCCTGATGAAACGCATTACGCAGCCACTTGCCAAATTTACCCCGCAGATTTGGTTTTGATAGTAATTGCGGTCTTTGTGTGGACGGATACCTTCCCCTGGCTGATACTCATTGATAATGACCTGATCAGGTTGTAGGCTTAGCAGATTCTGGCGGTGGATATCTTTGGAAAACTGATAAATTTGTGGCGGGATCTCCAGCGGGATGGCGATCAATTCGTAAGGTTCTTCGAGTTCATTGCGGAAGCCGTAATACTGAAGCCTACGCGCATAATCGACCATCCAGACCTGGCTGTCAATTTCAGCGAGAAGCGCCGCTTCTTTTTCGCTGCTAATGAAATCGGGATAGATAAATAATCCGGGGACGGCTGTTTCCATGTAGCTACAACATTGAAAATTGGTTGCTGGTTTGCATTTATTAGTAATCATTGAATAGTTGGCCAGTGTTGGATTCGGTCTGACTTTTCAGAACCATTGCGCATTTCTGGTGTTATAATAGAAAAATTCAGCAATTATGACCGATCCAAAGACTGGCACTAACGTGCAGGAAGCTAATAAAGCCAATAAAAATGCTAATGCTCTTTCAAAGCAGGCTAAGCAGCAGAATAGTAATAGAGCGCTGGGCAATTGGGACAAGCATCAGCGGGTAGATGAAGAAGGTAATGAACTTCCGCTGATGATAAATAATCCAGGATGAAAAAATTATTGATGGTGCTTTCCTCTCACAGTGAGCTGGAGCACACCGAGGGTAAAACAGGGGTATGGCTCGGGGAATTTACCGATCCCTATTATACTTTTTTGGATGCAGGGATCGAGGTGACCCTCTGTAGCCCTAAGGGCGGCAGGCCCCCTGTGGATCCAATGAGTGAACTTACCGAGCACATTAGCGGCGCTAACCGCAGGTTTTTGGATGATGAGCTTGCAATGCTTGCCTTTTCGCATACCCATACCCTGGGTCAGGTTTACGCAGCTGACTATGATGCAGTATTTTATCCTGGGGGTCATGGTCCGATTTGGGATTTGGCGAAGGATAATGAAAGCGGTCTTTTGATTTTAGCGTTTCTGGATACATCCAAGCCAGTGGGACTGGTTTGCCACGGACCCGCGGCGCTCCTCAGCGCAGAAAACCTTCGGCCAGGCTTTTTAAGAGGAAAGCGAATTTCGGCTTTCAGTGATACCGAGGAAACTTTAGTTGGAAGAAGTGGGAATGTGCCTTATTTGCTGGAGGAAAAACTTAAAAGCTTAGGTGCAGAGGTGAAAACGGCATTGGTGCCATTTTTATCGCATGTGGAAATAGATGGGTTACTTATTACCGGGCAAAATCCGCTGTCAGCAGGTCCTGCAGCGAAGGCTTTGGTTGAACTTCTGGACGCAAGGTAATCGTTAAGGTATTATGATCGTATTCATATCGGCGGAAGAGTGAGCTTTTCCGCCTTTTTTTTTGCCTGCAGTTGAGTTTGGTTAGTCTTTACTTTTAGGTTTATATCGAAAACGCAGCAGAATAAGCAGCAGATCGCAAAGCAGGGAAAAGGCATTGGTAATGGTGATGGGCCAGGCGCTGAGTAAAATACCGTAATATACCCAAAGGCCGTTTCCGATAAGCAGGACAAAGGGCATGAGTGTGGAGATGGTTTCAGCATTCTTTTCACGGATGACTTTGATGATCTGGGGTAATAGTGAGACGGCGGTCAGGCAGCCTGCAGCGATACCGATGAGGTTCTGGATTTGCATCGAATGATCGTTTTAAAGCGTTTGGCTGGAGCGCTGATAGGCTTCGATGGCTTCGCCAAGTTTGCTCAGCAGTGACCCTTCAATTTTATCCTTACTTTTCCAGATGAGTTTTAAATGGCCCTGCGAGGGGTAAATGGTGGCCAGATGGTTTTCATCCTGCGAAACTTCAAAAGTGCGGTCTGGCTGCAGGGAGATCTGGTATTTTTGTTTTGCAATGCTAAGGGAAACTTTTTTCATGGATAGTTATTGTTAGGTGTATAAGTGCTGTTCCTGGGTAAAGTAAGCGGTCCTTCCACCTATGGTGGTCTGTTTGACAGGGATACCTGTTGGGGATGTTTTGATTTTTGCGCCATGCACTTTCATAAAGTCCCGTAGTTCGCCGGTAAGCTCATCGCTGTTTGCTTTTTCAATATCGCTGATGGCCTGCTTTAAGGTCTTGGAAATGCACTCATAGAGGTATTTGGCATTCGATTCAGGAATTTTATTGGCTATCGATAGCGGGGAGATCTTAGCCGCCCACAGGATTTCATCTCCGTAAGAATTTCCTATACCGCGAATGGCTTTTTGATCCATTAAGAGTTCTTTGATGGTCTTTTTTCTTTTGGAAAGCAAGGTTAAGAATTCCTTTTCGGCAATTTCGAGCGCATCGGGAACTTTGTTTTCCGCTGGATTTAGGGCCGGGGTAGCCTGTTTAAGGATATCGGTTACTGCAAAACCCTTACTATTTTTAAAGTGAAAAGCTAAGATGCAGTGTTTGGGTAGCGGATCAGCGCTGCTGATTTCTTTAAGTTCTCCCTGGAGCATAAGATGCAGACCTAAGATGGTGTTTTTTCCAAAATGAAATTGCAGCGTTTTGCCGGAGCGTTCTACTTTTTGTAGTGTTTGATGCTCCAGTGCTTCTTGAAGTTCTTCGGTGGTAACCTTGAGCTTTTTAGCGACTTTCACCTCCAGCTTTTTTAATTTCTTGCCCTTAAATTTTTTGTTCAATATATTGGCAAAGACGGTTAAATCCGGTAATTCTGCCATAATTATGCGCTTAAATATTTTTTGATCTCCCGGACTTTAGTGCCGTTGATGATGATGGCGGCTTTTAACTGTTCGCTGCTGATCTGAAATTCTTCCGCCCAGTATTGAAGTTCGGTTGGATCATCGGCGTTTATTTCCCGGTGTTCGTTTTCATCTTCAAAAAGTTCCAGGGTATCTGCCTCGTCTTCGATTTGGTAACGCTCCCTGATATCTTCTGGATCAGGGATATCCTCTTTGTGGTTATTTATTTTGGTATTTCCCATGGTTTTTGGTTTAATTAACACTGATAAGCATGAAATAATCTTGGTTTTCTTTTTTTACCATCAGGTCCAGGTGCTCCTCAAAGCTGACCAGGTTGAGCACTTCATCTTTTAAAAAGGAGGTGAATACTTCAAAGTCAATATCCGGCTTAAGGGTGATTTCCAGCGTTTCGCTGCTTTTCCATTCAGTATCGGTGATTTCGGGATAGGTTCCTTTTAGTATTGAGGGGAATCCTTGTCTGGAAAAAGCTTCCGAGAGCTTGGCTGCTATTTCAAATACATAAGGCTGGAGCGCCTTGTCATGGCTATGCCAAAACAATTCGTTTTCTTCATCCTGCCACATGCTGCCGGCGTATTTTCCGTTTAAACGGACTGCATAACATTCGCCGCCTTGTTCGACGATTACATCAATATCGCCCTGGTCACTGGGCAGGGTAAATACATATCGCTCCATGTTGAGGTTTTCCTGGTTTAAGGATTTTAATATTTGTTTTTCCTTTCGGTACTGTTTGCCTTTATGCAATAGGTAGGCCGATACGAGCGCAAAGGCGGTAATGCTAGCTGCGATGATGGCGCTCGATCCTTTACTGATTTTGATTCCGATAATGTTTTTCATGCTATCCTGTTAACATCAGTAATTTAGATAAGTTTTGATTTATTGCCACCCGTTAAGCCCTGGGGTAAATCTTAGCGAGATAGCTTAGGTTGTTTTGAAAGCCACCTTTTTCGCAGATGAGCAAAGCAGATGGTTGTATTGGCAAGGAAGGGATGGCGGGCGATGCAGGTTATCCATTTTGTTTGCGTTTTATAGGCTTTGGAAAAAACAATTGCCCTTGAATTAGGGTTTTCAAGTCAATTGAATTCGGTTATGGCAAAAAAGATATATTTACTTGAAGATGATCAGGCGATGCGCGATGTGGTGACAATTTTACTGGAGGATGAAAATTATCAGGTGGAGGCATTTGCTAGCGTATCAGAATTTATGCGCCGGGATAACCACCACCTTGCCGATCTTTTTATTCTCGATGTGATGCCCGATGGACACGGGATTGACGTCTGCTCCCTGCTGAAAAATAATGAATCGACCCGGCAAATTCCGGTATTGATGATGAGCGTAGATCCCAGCAGTACCATTATCGAGCAGTCCTGCACCGCACAAGGGTTTATGGCAAAGCCTTTTCATATCGATTCGCTCTTAGCAGAAGTTGCAGCTTCGCTTCAGTAAATTATTCTTGGGCTTTTATTAGTATATCACCTGGCGAGAATAAATGTGCCAGGTAATACTAAAGTCATGATGGGGAATTTATTTGGCGGAGGCTTTGAAATTTGCTACATTATCAATTCCATCGCTATTGACTGTCCTCGAGTAATTTATTTTTCATTAAAACTTATCAAATTTGGCATTAAAAAAAGCAGGATTTTATAAGGGTACACGCTTACCCTTCAGAAAAAAAGAAGCGGAACATAAAATCAATCAATTCATTACCTCACCTGAAGTCCGTGTTACCGGCGAGAATGTTGAGATGAATATTTACCCACTGGCCCAGGCGCTTGGCTTGGCGGAAGAACTTGGGCTTGACCTGGTGGAGATTTCACCCAAGGCCTCCCCTCCGGTTTGCAAGATAATTGATTACAGCAAATTTCTTTTCCAGCAGAAGAAAAAGCAGAAGGAAATCAAAAGTAAGGCCAAGCAGACCATTATCAAGGATATCCGCTTTGGTCCGAATACCGATGAGCATGATTTTCAGTTTAAGCTCAAGCATGCCCTTTCCTTTCTGGACAGTGGCGAGAAAGTACGGGCTTATGTGCATTTCAAGGGACGATCGATTGTTTATAAGGAACGTGGGGAGATCCTGCTGCTTAAGTTTGCGCAGGCTTTGGAGGCTGTTGGTAAGGTCGAATTATTGCCTAAATTGGAAGGTAAGCGTATGTTTCTAACGTTAGCGCCACGGGCTGGCCAGCGCTAAGCGGCTTTATATTATCCAAACTTAAGGCTTATCCAATTCTCGGTCGTTTTCGTTTCTTTAGGTTTCAGGGTTTGTTCAGCCATTTTTAAGCTTAAAGGAAAGTCGCTTTTGCCTGCCGGATGATTTGCTGCATGTCGATTCCTTTACCTAAAGTACCTGCAAATAAATCTCCGGTTTCTTTCAGTCGAGAGGTGGCGTTAAATATGGTAAAGTCCTTCATCTTTAGTCCGGGTTTAACTTCATCCCAGCTTAAGGGCATGGAAACGGTAGCGCCTGGTTTTGGGCGAAGTGAATAAACACCGGCAATGGTTGCGCCAGGCCGGTTCTGCAGGAAATCGAGGTACATTTTGCCGCCACGTTTTCTGATCGAGCGTTCGAGGGTGGTAAATTTTGGGAGTTCCCGGTTGACCTGCCGGACGATCAGATTTGCAAAAAGCTGGCTTTGGGTATAGGTGTATTGTGCGCCAAGGGGGATATAGATGTGTATACCGGTGGATCCGGAAGTTTTGGGATAACTTTCTATGTTAATACTCTTTAATATTTCATGGGTAACCTGAGCCGCCTGGATCACCTGCTCGAAGGTATTTTTATCCGGATCCAGGTCAATCACGCAGTAATCGGGATGATCGGGACTTTGAGTCCTGGAAAACCAGGGGTTCATTTCAATGCAGCCGAGCGAGGCCATCCATAACAGGGTCGCTTTATCATCTCCCAACAAATACTCTTTCTCCTCTCCTTTTTCATTGGTATGGGGCATGGTACGGGCCCAGCCGGGGGCAGTTTCCTTAACGTTCTTTTGATAGAAACTTTTGGAGTGGATGCCACCGGGATAGCGGTTAAGCGACATTGGCCGGTCTTTGAGGTAAGGGAGCATCAGTGGTGAGACCGCCTCATAATAATTAAACATATCCCGCTTAGTCACCCCATCTTCGGGCCAGTATAATTTATTCAGGTTTGTGAATTTAAGGTTATGGCCATCCACCTTTTTTTCCTCCACCTGGGCCGGGCCGGAGAGAAATGGCTTAGTATTCTTTATGTTTTTGGTCGCTTTTGGGATCTTGGTGCTGGGCTTGAGGGCTTTGTTTTCAGCTAAATTATGCTGTATTTCCGCTCCTTTAGTAAGGGTTTGGGTGTCCGCTTCTTTTTCAAGGATGATTTCTTTTGGATCTTTATCTTCCCGCAGGCCTTTAAAAGAAGCTTGACGCAGTTTTCCATCGTTGGTGAGTTCTGCAAATTCTACCTCGCAAATCAGGGTGGGTTTTAGCCAGGTAGGTTTAGTGCCGAGCCTTTGCGGCCGGAATGGTGAGGGTTCATCCACATCCGGGGTAGTTTCAAAGGGGCAGGTTTTGCTGATGCGTTTTTCAAATTCAGCCATGAGCGCTTTTTGGCTGGCCTGGTTAAATCCCGTACCGACTTTGCCGATGTATTGGAGTTTGCCTTTTTCATCATATACCCCAAGAGCTAGTGCGCTAAAATATTTCTGGGTACCTTCATTTCGGGTATAGCCGCCAATAACCACCTCCTGGCGTCTTTTGGCCTTGATCTTGAGCCATTCACGTGAGCGGCTGTCGGAAGAATAATAACTGTCCGCCCGTTTGGCAATAATGCCTTCGAGTTTCATTCGCTTTGCTGCATCAAAAAACTCGATCCCGCTGGTGAGGAAAGCCTGGCTTATTTTGAGCTGCTCATCATCTTTTGAAAGCAACGCCTCCAGGATTTGCCTGCGCTGGCTCAGCTTGAGGCTGAGCAGCGAATAGCCTTCCAGCCACAGAATGTCAAAGATATAATAATGCAGCTTGGCGTTTTTGGTGTTTTTCCAGTTTTGGAGTGCGCCGAAGTTTGCGCTAAGGTCGTCTTTGAGTGCCACAATTTCGCCGTCGAGTACTGCGTTTAGCTTCAGCTGATTTAGCGCCTGCGTGATCTCGCTGAACTGGACAAATTCCAGGTTGTTTCTGGAATAAAGTTTGGTCCCTTCGCTTTGGGTATAAGCTAGCGCGCGGTAACCGTCCCACTTGATCTCATAAATCCAGCCGGGCTCATCAAATGGTGAGTCCACCAGGGTGGCTTTCATGGGCTTGAGGTTTTCCGGCATCGGGCTCTTTTGCGCTTCTTTAAGTATCGCAGCGATTTCCGGAGATAAGTGTTTTAAGGTGCTGGTAGCTGCTTTTGAATTGGAATTTGATTTTTTAAGATTCTTTTTCAGGGGTTTACCGGCCAGTTCAATCCAGACCGGGGCATGGTCGCTAGCCCCTTCCCAGCCGCGGAGCTGCTTATCCACGTTTGCGCTTTTAAGTTTTTCAGCAAGGTCAGGTGTCAACAGGAAATGATCTAGCCGCAGGCCGGCGTCCCTTTCCCAGGCTTTCCTAAGGTAGTCCCAGTAGGTATAAATTCGCTCACCGGGATAAAGGGTTCGTATGGCATCGGTCCAACCCTGATCCAGCAGCGCCTGGAAGTTTTCTCGTATTTCGGGACGGAAGAGGGCATCATTTTTATATTTTTCAGGTTTATAGGCATCCAGTTCCGTAGGCATGACGTTATAATCGCCAATGAGCATGACCGGAAGGCCGGTAGCGATCAGGGTGAGCGCATGCTGGATTAACCTCGAAAACCAGCGTTTTTTAAATTCATATTTTTCCCCTGGCAGGGGATTCCCGAAAGGCAGGTAAATGCAGCCAATAACTACATCATAGGTAAATACTTCCAGGTAACGGCTATGGCTGAACTGGGGATCTTCGCCTGGCAGGTCCCTTCGAAGTTCTTTGATGGGCTTTTTGGATAATACCGCGACGCCATTCCAGGCTTTCTGTCCATGCCAGATGGCCTGGTAGCCGGCTTGATTTATTTTATGTATGGGGAAGGATTTATCTTCGCATTTGAGTTCCTGCAGGCACACGATATCGGGCTCGGATAACTTTAGCCATTTCAGTAGCGTATCGATGCGGCCGTTGATACCGTTGATGTTGTAGGTTGCAATTTTCATACAATGCTAAAAAGCCCCTTTCGGGGCTGATTTCTATTTTACTTTTTTCTCGATGTCTTTGCGCTGGTTTCCTGATGCGGATTTAGCGTCCTTGATTTTATCGGGTCTTACCTCCAGCTTCTTTGCTTCGTAATTGATTTCATGATCCTGGTTGGATACCGACTTGCGCTCTACTTTTGTTCCTCTTGCCATAATTTCGGTTTTTTATAAGTATAGCTCTATAACATATCTTATCCCTCCTTGGTTTGGCTGGATTTGTTTTTAGGTATGGATGGGATTTATACGCAAAATATGGGCGGGTATTTTTTATTAGCATCTTCTGTATTATATTTAACTATTATGTCCACTCACAAAGTTTTAATTGTCGAAGATTATGCCTCCAATGCGGAAATGATTGCTGAGGCCATGGTCGATGCTGGCTTTGAGGTTGCTTTGCTGGCTTCTGCTACTGGTTTTCTTAAATCGGTATTGGAAATCAAGCCAGACCTGATTATCCTTGACATTAAATTACCGGACGGGGATGGCAGGAATCTTTGCAATGAAATCTATGCTAGCGATGAGACTGCGCATATCCCGGTGATTATCATATCTGCCATTTTGGAATCTTCATTCGAGGATATTCCCTGCCCTGCTAGTGCATTTATCACCAAGCCTTTTGACGTTGATGAATTGGTGAGAAGGGCTGTGCAGATGGCTGATAGGTTCAATTGAAAAAGTACTTAAAACGCTACCACGGACAGGCGACCATATGATCTAAGTTCAGGTAGATCCTCGCAGCGCCTGTGACCATATTGAAATTTATAAAAACATTATGGACCGTCTGCTTGTCGCTATAGCATGACAATTGCAAATGAATTAAATCCATATTTTTCTGACCTTCAACTTGCCGGCATGGTACTGGCTTTTTTCGGATTGGCCCTGATCATCCTGAGCGTGCATCGAAGGAGGCTTAGGTCCAGAATACAGGGACTGCGCCGTTTCGCGGTTACCGACAGAACTCCTTTCAGCAAAAAGACAGAACTTTTGATCCAGCGTTTTGGTATCTTGCTTTTATTGGGCGGTTTACTCACGGTTACCATTGTGGCCATCGGCCAGCATCCAGCGATTAGTTAACGATAATTTCCTGAAATGATTAAAAGCTATACCCTTATTTTTCTACTAATCAGCACAATTACCCTTAAGGCTTTCCAGGCTGATACGCTTTCGAGCGCCAGCCAAAGCATTGATGAGGTGCTGCTGCTCAAAGACCAGCAGCAAAAACAGATTGATTCGCTGGTGAGGATACAGCTCGAAAAGCAGTTGAAAGCCGCAGCAGGTGACCAGCGTAAGACGCGTGAACTGGAAGAAAAACTACGCAAGATTGCCCTGAGTGATTCACTTCGGCAGATCCAGCAGGCAGCAGAGATCAGCAAACTGAAAATCAATGCCAAGGGCTATCCTGTGGTACTCAACCAGGATACGCTTTTTTATGTCTTTACCCGGACGGGATCCTTCAGTGCACAAGAGCGGGCGCAAGGGATATCCAAAAAGATTGGACAAGTTTATAACGATGCGTTTTTTTTGACAGATTCCCTGCAACTAAGGGCAACGGGCGATAACTTTGACCTGGTTTATAAAAATAGTGAAATCATCCTTACCGTCTCCAATCTGGATGGCCCCTGGTTTGCCAAGAGCAATGCACAGCTAGCTGAGGAATACCTGCAGGTGATCAGGAAAGAAATCAGCAGGGAACGCGATGCCCATAGCCTGTTTAACTGGGTCAAGCGAATTGGTCTTGCCGTTTTAATCCTGGTCTTGCTCTTTGTTATGGTGATGGCCATCAAATGGTTGTTTTCAAGATTGCTTGCCCTGGTGAATAACCGGATTCGCAAACGGACAAATGGACTCAAGCTGGGCAGTATCCGCATGATCCCGGCGAAGGATCTGGAGTTGTTGGCCACCAAAGTCAGTGGGGGATTAAGGCTTTTGGTGACCCTGCTTACCATTTACCTCTCCCTGCCACTGTTATTCAGCGTTTTTCCGGAGACTGAAAGCTGGACGAGTACGCTGTTAAGCTGGATTTTGGGGCCCTTACGTATTGCGCTCAAGGGCATTGCGGGCTACCTTCCAAATTTATTTACGATTGTAGTCATCTACTTAATCTTCAGATATGGTTTAAAAGCTGTTCGCTATTTCTTTGACGAAGTGAAAAGGGGGAATGTGCAGCTTCGCGGCTTCCATGCGGACTGGGCCCTGCCCACTTTCAATATCCTGCGTTTTGTGCTATACGCTTTTATGCTTATCATTATCTTTCCCTACCTCCCGGGTTCCGGTTCTGCGGCCTTTCAGGGGGTATCGGTGTTTTTAGGGATCCTGATTTCCATTGGTTCTTCGAGCGCAATTGGCAACATCGTAGCGGGATTGGTGATCACTTACATGCGCCCTTTCCGAATCGGTGACCGGGTTAAGATAGGAGAAGTGACGGGTGATATCATTGAAAAAACAATGCTGGTGACCCGCGTACGCACGATCAAGAATGAAGACATCACTGTCCCCAATGCCATGGTACTCTCCAGCAGCACGGTGAACTATTCAGCGCAGGCGGCTTCCTTGGGACTGATTTTGCACTATGAGGTAACTATAGGTTATGATGTGCCCTGGAAAAAAGTTTATGAACTGCTGATTGATGCCGCGAAGAAAACCCCTAATATCCTGGCTGACCCCGAGCCTTTTGTCTTGCAGACGAACCTGAACGATTATTACGTTTCTTATCAGATTAATGCCTATACCAATCAAGCCGGTATGCAGGCGCTGATCTATAGCCAGCTGCTTGAAAATATCCAGGACGGGCTAGGCTCGGCAGGCATTGAACTGCTTTCACCACAATATAACGTCATTAGAAAAGAACCTGACAGATAAGCCGCATGGATGACATAATTTGATTAACGGCCTAAAAGGAACGCTTATCGATAAAAAACCCTAAGAGAACAAGAAAAAAATGAAAAATAGCATACCAAAAGTAATCTGCCTGATGATGACTTCCCTGGATGGAAAAATACTGGGCGAAAAATGGGGCAAAAGTAAAGCCGTTGAACAGCTCAAAGCAAGTTTTGAGAAAGTACATGAACGCATCGGCAATGGCGCATGGATTGTGGGACGCAGAACCATGGAAAAGGACTTTACCGATTATGCGAAACCCATCATCAAAAAAAACGCGGGAAACATTAATAGGAAGGATTTCGTGGCTCATCATGACGCAAAAACCTTTGCCATCGCCTTGGATAGCCAGGGCAAGCTCGGTTGGAAAAGACCGGACATACAGGGCGACCATGTCATCACTATCCTCACCGAACAGGTCAAGGATGGTTATCTGGCGCAGCTGCAAAAAATAGGCGTATCGTATATATTTGCAGGAAAAAAACAGGTTAACCTTAAGCTTGCCCTAGCAAAGCTCCGAAGCCTTTTTGGCATCAAGAAACTCATGCTTGAAGGTGGTGGGCACCTCAACGGTAGCTTTTTAAATGAAGGCTTGATTGATGAATTTCATCAGCTGCTATTGCCGCTAGCTGACGGTAGCAGCGGGAATTCTTCTGTTTTTGAGATTGAGCCCAAAGCAAAAAAGGCAAAATCCACGTTATTTAAGCTCAGCGGAATTAAAAAGATCGAGCATGATGTAATTTGGATAAAGTATACCCGCCGCACATAAACATTTTCAGTTAGCCCTAAGCTATGCCAATATTTAGCGCTTCCACTGCTGGTAGACTGGTATTGGCATTTTTTTTTCAGGTTTAATGATGATGCTGAAATCAAGGCATGATTGAAGAGCTTAAAACTGACCGGCCATTCATCTTTCAACAGCCCGGGGATAAAGCGGGGCAAAGATGCCCAGAAAACTTTCAAAATTGATGCCTGCTTTACAGATGACCAGGTATTATTCTTCGTCTGATCTTACCACAACTTCCTGGATGAGTTTTGGCCAGCGGGAAAGCATATTGTTGGGCAGGCTATTGAAGTGCTGGTCATCAATAAAGCTGCTAATGCCGATGAAAAATGTTCTTTGGAGGTCTTTTCCGCTCAGCTGACACCACTCCTTCCCTATTTTTTCGATACTGCCCAGGAATTCCCCTTCCAGAGCGATGCGCCAGGGTTCGCCGGAAGAAAACCGGATGATCTGATAGCTTTCAGTCTTTCCATTGCAATCAGTAAAAAAGTAATCAAGCTGGGTCATTTATCATATTGTTTTTGATTTTGCTTTCACCAAAGATGCAATTATTTACTATTTATTTTAGTATTTATCAACATTTAAATTGCGGTCAATCCCTCTTTAAATAAACAAAAACAACCTTAGACTTAAATTTGTTAACAATTATGAATTACTAATATTTTTAGTATTAATTTTGTAAGGCAGATTTCATGAGGACAGCGGAGCATAAAAAGGATTTGATCGACAGCATGCGGAAAGAGATCTTAAAACTTGAGGGTTTTAAGTTTTCTCCCGAGGGGGCTGCTGTGGACTTTGGTCTGGGCGGGCTGGTTGAAGCTTTTCCTAACGGGCAGTTTCCCACTGGTGCGATCCATGAATTTATTGGCACTTCGATGGAAGATGCCGCATCCACGGGCGGCTTTACTGCGGCACTGCTTTCGGTATTGATGAAAGATAAGGGGATTTGCATTTATGTAAGTGCCCAGCGTAAACTCTTTCCGCCTGCGCTGGCCCGCTTTGGCCTTTCGCCGGACCGGATGGTCTTTATCGATTTGGGTGCAGAGAAAGATGTTTTGTGGGCAACTGAAGAGGCTTTGAAGTGTGAAAGCCTTTCTGCGGTGGTTATGGAAATCGATCAGATCAGTTTTGCGCAAAGCCGCAGGCTTCAGCTGGTGGTGGAAAAAAGCAAGGTCAGCTGTTTCATCATCCGGCGAAATGCGGAAAAATTATCTTCAACGACCACTGTAGCCAGGTGGCAGATTTCCGCGCTGAGCAGTGAAACCATAGGCGGTATGCCTGGACTGGGATTTCCCAGGTGGAAAGTGGAACTGTTGAAAGTTAAAAACGGGAAGCCTGGCAACTGGGAGATGGAATATGTGGCGGGCGGGTTCAGGTTACTTGAACTGGAGCCAGAAGTTGTGGCAATAAAGGAAAGGAAGGTGGTCTGATGAGTAAAAGGTATCTAGCAGTATGGTTTCCGGAGCTCCTGACGGACTGGAAAAGGGTGAAGCGGCCAGAATTGTGCAAGTTGCCATTGGTCTTTGCCGACAAGGTGGCTAACCAGATGGTGATCAGTTCTGTCAGCACAGAAGCATCCGCTTCGGGTATCACTTTAGGCATGCCGCTTGCGGATGCCAGGGCGATCCTGCCGGAACTGGAGGTGGTGGAAAACCAGGGCTATCGCGCAGTTAAGGTGTTAAAGCATATCGGAAGATGGGCCATCCGCTATTCGCCGCTGGTGATGATGGATGGGGATGATGGACTTGTAATTGATTTTTCAGGCTGCTGCCATTTATGGGGCGGGGAAAGGGCCTATTTTAAAGCCGTGATTTTTCGCTTTCGTGAATTGGGTTATCATGCCAGAGGAGCTATCGCGGATACCATGGGTGCCGCCTGGGCGGTTTCGCGCTATGGAAGGGTGTCGCCCATTGTACCCATGGGAAAGGAACTGGATTTTCTTTTGCCCCTGCCTCCGATGGCTTTGCGGATTGAGGGTATGGCTTGCCAAAAACTCATCAAACTGGGCTTAACTACAGTTGGCAGTTTTATCTCCATGCCGCGTTCGGTATTGCGCCGCCGGATTGGGGAAGCAGCTGTCCTGCGCATCGAGCAGGTACTGGGACAAAGTGAGGAATTGTTTGTTCCGTTATCAGAACCTGTGGAATACAGTGAACGTTTGGCGAGTATGGAACCTATACGCACGAAAAACGGGATTGAGCTCGCAATTGAATCACTGCTGGTGTCGCTCTGCAAGAAATTAGCAGCCGATGGCTTAGGGTTGCGCCAGGCGGCGCTGCAATGCTTCCGAGTGGATGGAAAGGAATTGTCAGTTTCGATTGGTACCAGTACGGCTAGCGTTCATGTGCCACATTTGTTTAAATTATTTGAGTTAAAGGTGGATAGCATTGAACCGCGATTGGGCATTGAACTTTTCGTGCTGGAGGCTTTGCAGGTGGAAGAACTAGCTGCTCAGCAGGAAGTGCTATGGCGAACAGAGAAAGCCGGCGAAGAGGTGGCTGTGTCTGAACTGCTCGACCGGATCACCGGAAAGCTGGGCGCAGGGATCGTGCATCGTTACCTGCCCCTGCCCCATCACTGGCCGGAGCGCTCGGTGAAGGTAATTTCTGATTTTAAGGAGTCACCGGTCATAGACTGGCGCAGGGACCGGGCAAGACCGGTGACTTTGCTTTCGGTTCCCGAAGCCATTCAAGTCACTGCGCCCATTCCGGATTACCCACCGATGGTCTTTCGTTACCAGGGGGTGACCCATCAGGTAAAAAAAGCGGATGGGCCGGAGCGTATTGAGCGGGAATGGTGGATACAGGAAGGAGAACACCGGGATTATTATAGTGTGGAGGATGAGCATGGCAAAAGGTATTGGCTTTTCCGTTCGGGTCACTATGACGCGGAGCGAAAAAGTGGTTGGTTTATTCATGGATTTTTTGCGTGATCGATATGGGTTATACAGAATTACAGGTCACCAGCAATTTTAGTTTTCTTCGTGGCGCTTCGCATCCGGAAGAATTGGTGGACCAGGCAGCTTTAATGGGTTATTCACGTATTGCGATCACCGACCGGAATACCCTAGCCGGCATCGTGCGGGCACATGTGGCAGCCAGGAACCATGCGGGTATGTCCATTATTCCAGCCTGCCGGCTGGATTTGATGGACGGGCCTTCCCTTCTCGCTTACCCAAGGGATAAGCAGGCCTACGGCCGACTTTCCGCTTTACTTTCTTTAGGGAACATGCGGGCGGAAAAAGGGACTTGTCATTTATATAAGGCGGATGTATTTTCCTATGCTTCGGGAATGGAGTTTATGGTGGTTCCGCCGGAGGCTTTAAACGAGCTCTTTGATTTTGAGGAAGGCTTTAAATCAGCTTTAGGCGAATATGCATCAGTTTTAAAGGGGCACCTTTATTTAGCGGCTACACGGAGCTATAGCGGGGATGATCATAAGAAGCTCTTTCGATTGAATCAGCTATCTGTTTCTTTAGGCATTCCGATGGTGGCGAGCAATGATGTGCATTACCATCATCCATCGAGGCGTGAACTTCAGGATATTCTGACCTGTACCCGGGAAAAATGCACGATCCAGAATGCCGGGCTGCTACTGCTGGAAAATGCCGAGCGGCATTTAAAGGACTCGGTGGAAATGGAGCGATTGTTCCGCGCCTATCCCGAAGCGATTTTAAACAGTAGCCGGCTGGCGGATTTATGCAGCTTTTCACTCGATAGCCTGGAATATGTGTACCCGAAAGAAATTACGACCGAAGGTCGTACGCCCCAGGATGAACTGACTTACCTGAGCTGGCAGGGCGCGAGGGAAATGTTTGGGGAGGACATTCCGGAAAAGATTTCGGCCAATATTAGCTATGAGTTAAAATTCATGGAGGAGATGAATTATGCTTCCTACTTTTTAACGGTCTATGATATTGTGCGCTTCGCAAGGTCTAAGGGCATCTTATGCCAGGGCCGAGGTTCTGCGGCCAATTCAACGGTCTGTTACTGTTTAGGGATTACTTCTGTTAACCCGATTAAGTTTGATTTGCTTTTTGAGCGTTTTATTTCTTCAGCTAGAAATGAGCCGCCGGATATTGACGTGGACTTTGAGCATGAACGCCGGGAAGAAGTGATCCAGTACATCTATTCCAAATATGGCCGTGACCGGGCAGCAATTGTGGCCACCGTTACCCAGCAGCACCAGAAAGGGGCTTTGCGGGATGTGGGCAAAGCGATGGGATTGTCAGCAGATACGGTAGGTAAACTCTCTTCTGCAATTTGGGAGTTTACCGATGAATGGTTCGAGGAGGCACGGATCAGGGAGGCTGGCCTAAATCCGGATGATCCGCACCTGCGGAAAGTATTGAAACTGACCGGGCAAATGATGGGCTTTCCGAGGCAACTGGGCCAGCATACCGGCGGCTTTGTAATTACCCGTGGTAAGCTTACTGATCTATGCCCGATCCTGAATGCCAGAATGGTGGACCGGACGAATATTGAATGGAATAAGGATGATATCGATGCACTGGGTTTTTTAAAAATTGATGTACTGGCGCTGGGCATGCTTACCTGTATCCGTAAATCGTTCGATTTAGCGAGCTTGCATTATGGGCTGGATTTGAGCTTGGCTAAAATTAACGAGCGGGATGACCCCAAGGTGTATGAGATGATATCCCATGCCGATACCATCGGGGTGTTCCAAATCGAAAGCCGGGCGCAGCAGTCAATGCTGCCTCGCCTGCGCCCGAGCTGTTTTTATGATCTGGTGATTGAAGTCGCTATTGTGCGTCCGGGGCCGATACAGGGGGACATGGTGCATCCCTATTTGCGCAGACGTAATGAGGAGGAACCAGTGGAATATCCTTCGCCTGAGTTAAAAGAGATTTTAGGACGCACGCTGGGCGTGCCGCTATTCCAGGAGCAGGCGATGAAGATTGCCATTGTGGCCGCTGGCTTTTCTCCGGCTGAAGCGGATGCTTTGCGGCGAAGCATGGCCACCTTTAAGTTTAAGGGTCTGGTAAACCAGTTTGAAAAGAAACTCATTGATGGGATGCTGGAGCGGGGATATACTGAGGATTTTGCCAAGCGGATCTTCCGGCAGCTGGAAGGATTCGGGAGTTATGGTTTTCCCGAAAGCCATGCGGCTAGTTTCGCACTTTTGGTTTATGTATCCTGCTGGCTGAAGTGTTATTATCCGGATGTATTTGCCTGCGGACTTTTAAACAGTATGCCCATGGGCTTTTACCAACCGGCGCAAATTGTGATTGATGCACGGAACCATGGCGTGGAAGTGCGGGAGATTGATGTGAATTTTTCTTTTTGGGATAATATATTGGAAGAGGTTTCAGGAAAGTACCATGCGATGCGCCTGGGCTTCCGGCAGATCAAGGGGATTGCGGAAGCGGAAATGAATGGTTTGGTGGCTGGCCGTGGCCAGGGTTATAAAACCATTCCTGAGCTGATGGACGAGGGCGTTTCGCAAAATACGCTGGAGCGGCTGGCCGATGCGGATGCGTTTCGGTCGCTTGGACTGGACCGCAGGCAAGCTTTGTGGGAAGTATCAGCGCTGTCAGACCGGCCGGTAGCGCTGTTTGAAAAGCAGGTCTCTGAAACAAAACTGGAACCGCAGATATCGCTGCCGCTGATGCGTGAATCTGAACACGTGGTGCAGGATTATGCCACTACTGCCCTATCGTTAAAAGCGCATCCGGTGAGTTTTGTGCGGGAGAAATTGTCTTTGCTTAAGGTCTTATCGACTAAAGAAGCAGCTGAATCCTGGGATGGTAGACTAGTGAAAGTGGCTGGACTGGTATTGGTTCGCCAGCGACCGGGAACCGCTGGTGGGGTCTGTTTTATTACCATTGAGGATGAATCCGGGGTAGCGAACCTGGTGGTTTTTCAGCACCTGTTTGAAAAGTACCGAAAAGAGATTTTAGGGGCTAGGTTACTCATGGTAGAAGGAAAACTCCAGAAAGAAGGTGAAGTGGTGCATGTGATCGTACAGAAATGTTTTGATTTGACGAAGTTAATGCGGGGATTGACCGCTAGCGAAAATCCGGATTTGCCCCTACTGACGCTGTCGAGGTCGGATGAGCGCAGTCCTTTTCCCGTGGAGAATAAACGGACCCAGGTCAGGACGGTAGTGGAAGATGGAGCGATACCACCAGCAAGGAATTTCAAATAGCTTTATTGCTATCGTTGGTTTTGGAACTGCGTCTGCAACGCTCGCTGCAATAAATGACATTTACCCAGTCTTTTTCCCATTTTTTCCGCCAGGAAAATGGTTTGTCGCAAATCGGGCAAATTTTGGCTGGCAGGTTGGATTTTTTGACGCCTTTCATTGGATTTGTTAATAACAAAAGGGGCACAGAATTGTTGGGTAAGTATGAAGATTCTATTGACTGGAGCTACCGGGTATATCGGCAGGCGACTGATGCCGGTTTTGATTGAAATGGGCCATACGCTGGTGTGTTTAGTCCGGGATAAAGCGCGGCTGGATATTTCGGCCTTTAAACCGGGAAAGGTGGAAGTGGTGGAAGCGGATCTACTCAAGACCAGTTCGCTGGCTGCTTTGCCATTAGATATTGACGCGGCTTATTATCTGGTGCATTCGATGAGTACCGGGGGAGATTTTAGTAAAAGTGAACTCGAATCTGCTAAGAATTTTGTGTCTTTTCTGGACGGGAGTTCCTGCAGGCAGTTGATTTACCTCTCGGGGATTATTAACGAAAGCAAATTAAGCAAACACCTGGAAAGCCGTAAGGCGGTAGAAGAGCAATTGAATTCCTCAACAGTGCCCCTAACGGTATTGCGGGCAGGAATTATCATCGGCTCAGGAAGTTCTTCTTTTGAGATTATCAGGGACTTGGTGGAAAAGCTGCCCGTGATGGTTGCCCCGAAATGGTTAGAAACAAGGTGCCAGCCTATAGCCATCCGAAACGTAATGGAATTTTTGACCGGGGTGCTCGATAAGCAGGATACTTTTGGGAAGCATTATGATATCTATGGTCCGGATTTATTGACCTATAAGCAAATGCTCGAGCAATTTGCGCTAGTTAGGGGACTTAAGCGCAAAATCATTATTGTACCGGTTTTTACGCCCAGGCTATCCTCCTATTGGCTTTATTTTGTGACTTCGACTACTTACTCGCTGGCCAGAAATTTAGTGGATAGTATGAAGGTGGATGTGGTGCCGGAGCAGAATGCTCTGCATGATGAGCTGGGCATTTCACTGATTCCTTACAAAAAGGCAATTGGGATGGCTTTTGAAAAGATTGAACAGAACCTGGTGCTCTCCCGGTGGGATGATGCGGGCGATAACCGGATCTTTGCTAAAGGATTATCAGCGCACATTGAAGTGCCCAAATTTGGGGTATTTCAGGATAAGCAAGCCATCGAGGCGAGTGATGTGGAGCTGGCGCTGGACAGGATTTTTGCGATTGGTGGGAAAAATGGTTGGTATTATGCAGACTGGCTTTGGGGCTTTAGGGGATTTCTGGATAGGTTATTTGGTGGCGTGGGTTTGCGACGGGGCCGCAAAAATGCAGCGCAATTATCCGCCGGCGAAGCGCTGGACTTTTGGCGGGTGATTTTATCTTCCCGGCAGCAGCGCAGGTTGTTGCTTTATGCAGAAATGAAGCTTCCTGGTGAGGCCTGGCTGGAGTTTTGTATCGATGAAGAAAATGTGGTGCACCAAACCGCTACATTCCGTCCACTTGGGATCAGTGGCCGTTTGTATTGGATAGCGATGCTCCCCTTCCATTATTTTATTTTTAAAGGGATGCTATCCAAGATTGTTGCCAAAAAGGAGAAATGAAAAAAGGCATAGATTTGCATCTATACCCTTTATCTAATTAACGCTCTCAGGAGCTAAGATAAAAAATATTTTTAAAACTGATTGGGGATTTCAGGCATAGTGGTTCTTCCCCAATTTTGGTGGTTTTGTATTCTGAAAATTCTCATTTACTAAACAGACAGAATGGCTATTATGGTGCATACACAGTTATTTTCACATTCAAAAAAGTTAATGATTTCCTTTTGACTTGGAAAAACAAAATCATTTTAATGGATAATTATTAGCCTCCATATGTGCATTTGAGGGCTGTTAAATACATCTATTGTATTGATTAATAAAATTATTGACCACCAAAATTGGGGAAGAACCGCATAGTAGCCACCGGATTCCGGTCCAAAGTGTGCAGCCGGGTTTTGTCTCCGGCATGGGGATAAATATAATTTAATTTCGGACAATTTGGCGATCCTTTTGATCCATTTCCAACATATGCATAAGGCGCCATGTTTGCAGATATTTCAGATTTGGTTAAGCTTTGTCCATCTGCGGTTGCAAATGTAGTATCGTTGGATGCACCATTGTAGGTAGCCCCTATACCTGCCCACGCTAAATTAAATGCATCGTTGCTGCTCATTCCATATTTGTTGATCATATATGGCGCAATGTCCTTAACAAAGTTACCAGTTTAATTTGAGTTATAAAATGAAACCCAATTGGTTAATCAGCGTGAAATCAAAGATTTTCTTGATCACCAAAGATGAATGTGGAGTTTTGTCGATCCATAAAAAAGAAGGATTGGGCGTTTTCTGATGATTTACCGTCATTTAATTCTTTAATCCTTAAAATTCTGAATCATTTTACTTTTACCTACCGGCTCACTGGTTTGTGGTGGATTAAATGGATTGTAAAAATTTAATCCTGCCTTCTTGTACCAAGGTAAATGTATTTTTAGTCTGTCCAAAAAATCTTCATCGTTTTTATTTCTCGGGTTAGACCAGGCTCGCTCAGCTAAGGCAGCAATCCTGGGAAACAACAGATAATCTAGGCGCTGCTCACTCTGAGCGGTTTCCGTCCATAAATTTGCCTGAATACCCAAGATATTCTTTAAGCTGTTGGGATTGGTTACGAGTTTAGTTATGTCAAAGTGATAGACGGATAATATATCATTGTATTTTTTATCCCATTTACGACCGTACCTGTGCGTACTATCCTGAACAAAATCAAAATAAAATGGTAAACGTGGGCAAAGCACGGTCTTATAACCTTTATCCAATGATTGATTTAGCTGATCTGGTTTATCATGCCGCCACCAAAAAATGATAGTCTTGTCTACCGGCAAATCAGCACTTAGTGCCTCATCCCAAGCCGACACCTTACTATTGAGGGCAAAAACCGAATCTGCCATACGCCTCATAAAATATTTTTCAACCCCCTGATCGGTATTCAATTTCATCTGTTTTTTAAGTGAAAGAATAGCGGTATCAGTATGCCATTTGTCGGTACCATAGCTTACCTCATCGCCACCTATGTGAAGTATATTAGCAGGAAAGAGTAGCTGGGTTTCCTTTAATATATCAGTTAAGTATTGATAAGTCTGCGGCTTACCAGGATTGAAGGTAAATTCAGGATGTTCCTTTGACCCGCCGCCTGAATATTCGGGGTATGCAGCATTTGCAGCTGTAGCGTGCCCTGGCATATCTATTTCAGGAATAACCTCAATAAACCGCGCTTTAGCATAGCTGACAATTTCTTTGATCTGATCCTGCCTATAATACTGGGCAGGTAAAAAAGCATCTGTAAAAGAACCAATCCCACCCACTAAGGTAAGCTTTGGATATTTTTTAATTTCAATACGCCAGGCTGGTTCATCAGTTAAATGCCAGTGTAAACGGTTTAGCTTATAAAGCGCCATCCAGTCTATGAGCTGCTTTATTTTATTTATACCAAAAAAATGTCTGGATTCATCGAGCATTAAACCACGCCAGTGGTAAAGCGGTTCATCATTAATTTCCTGCACTTGCAGTTTTGTGTTTTCATTATTAGCATTCGCTTTTACTAATTGTAATAAAGATTGAATGCCATTGAATACACCATTTGGTGTCTGGGCTGTAATTAAAATTTGTTGCGGTTTAATAGAAAGCTTGTATGCTTCCGGATTTTTACTTTCCGCTTTTTTGTCCAGAGCCAAAATTATTGAAGCTTTTTGGCTACCCCTCTGAATGAAGTTTATTTTTTTCAAATCGAATAAGCCTTGCCTTAAGTAATTAACCTGATCTATCAGGTTTTCATTAGGTGTAAAAATTGTCGCTTGTGCGTTAAGCGTAAATGTACTTGTCCCTAAAACCAGATGTTTAGGCATTGGCATAATCACTTCTGATTTTTGTGACCAAACAAGACAGCAATTTGAAACGATAAGACAAGTCAATATGAACTTCATTATAATTGTATTTTTAAAACATAAATCGGTATTGCATTTACTTTTCTGTAGTCTTTAGGCAATTGTCCTTTCAAACCTGCACTCGTTAATTCAAATTTCACCTTTTCCTTCGAACCCAAAAGTGAAATATCTTTGATAACCGTATTGGAAGATTTCAGGGGACTTATAACAAAAGTATCTGCCTTCCAGCTCCTAAGAAAGGTATACAGTACATTCCCCTTGGATGTAAAATAAATATCCGGGCTTAACTCCGTTGGCGTTCCATCAAACTCTGCGTCTTTAAGCTCACTTTTGTTCTTATCAATATCTTTATTTAAAGCATCATCATCAGGTTTTTCAGAAGCAACCTGCCAGGGTTTCGTACCAGTAATCGCCTCTCCATTAACGCTCATCCAACCCGCTATTCCTTTTAAACTATTTACGCCATATTCGGGTAGCTTCCCATTGCCCATTGGTCCGATATTCAGCAACAGGTTTCCATCATGAGCGACTATGTTGATCAAATTTCTTATCAGCATTTCATTACTCTTCCATACCGTATCATACTTACTGTACATCCAATTTTTCCCTATCGTAATACAAGCCTCCCAAGCTTTATCAGATGATTTTGTTAATGATTGCTCTGTAATATTGAAATCACCATAGCCCCCGCCAATTCTATTATTAACAATACATTCGGGCTGCAAATCATAGATCATTTTTCTGAGCTCAGCACTTTGTTTCTTATTGATAAGTTCATAGGTATCGAACCACATAATCGCTACCTTCCCGTAGTTAGTCAATAATTCCTTTACCTGGGGTTTTACTTTACGCTCAAAATATTTATTCAAGTCTTTGGCATCTTCATTAGGATAATCCCAAAGATTGCTTCTTCCACCTTTCGTTGGCCAATTAGTAGGTACGTCCGGATCTTCCCAATCCCTTCCAAGCGAATAGTAGATACCCAGTTTAAGTCCATATTTTCTGCATGCTACAGCCAGTTCAGCTAGTGGTTCCCTTTTAAATTTGGTTTTACTAATGATATTATAATCACTTGATTTCGAATCATACATCGCAAAACCATCATGATGTTTTGCTGTGTAAACGATGTATTTCATTCCGGCCGACTTTGCTAACTTCACCCATGTATCTGCGTTAAATTCAGTTGGGTTAAAGTCATCAGCTATTTTAGCATACTCCTTCAAAGGAATACGCTCATGCAGCATAAAATGTTCACCACCCTTTGCAGGCCTGCCCTTCCACTCTCCTGCCGTCTGGGAATATAGCCCCCAATGCAAAAATAATCCAAACTTGGCTTCTTTAAACCATTTGACATCAGCTACATTTTCTTGTGCAAAAACTGAAGCTGTAGCTACAAAAGCTAAAAAGGTGAAGCACATTTTTTTCATTACCAATAGTTTAAATAAAGTATCTAAATCGAAATAAAATTTTATGAAAACTCATCTCAATAGAATTCCCAACTGCGTATATTAAAGGGGAGATAATATTAATGGATTAATTTCATGCTTTACTATCAAATGTTGGCAATTCATTAAACATAATAATATCTTGCATGGATTTAAAGTTTTTTGACTGCTAATACTCCACGTGATAGTCCTTGGCAAAATGATTCCCGCTCCAGGCACTTTTAGCCGTCCAGTCCATGGCGGGTGCTGACCAAAACTCATCTTGCTCAGGTAAGCCTAGCGGTAAAAATGAAAGTGTTGCCATATAGAGGCTTCCCGTCGATGTATAGTAATCAGCAATTTCAGGATCGTGTCCACAAAAACCTAACTGCAGCCACCCATTTGCATCAAACAATCCCCGGCTTTCGTACATATTCCGTTTCACCTTTGTCAGGGCAGCCCGGACCTGGGCTGGTTTAATTTGCTCAGGAAGTTTTTTCATTAAGGCGATTTGAGCCAATGCCTGAAAAGCACCGGTACGATAAGTAATTGATCTTCCGATTGGAGGAAAAGTACCTTCAGGCGAAATCATTCGTTCCTGTCCCACGGCATAACGCTGCATTCGCTTTAAGGCCAATTCGTATTTGTTTTTGTCAATCTGTTTTTTTTCAAGCAGCACAGCTAGCGTATCCACCATCATTGGATGGATAACAAAAGAATTGTAATAATCAAAAGCGAGCTTAGGGCCATCACCATACCAACCATCACCTTTATACCATGAGTTTAACTTATCTACCCCTTCACTAAGGCGTTTTGAATCCACATCTTCTCCAATTGAGAGTAGAAATGCTTCCGTAATCGAACCAAATATCAACCAATTATTCTCAAAAGGCTTACGTTTTCTTAATGAGCAAAAAGACTCAGTGATAGCTTTTTTTGTCTCTGTTTTCAAAGGCTCCCACAAAGCCTTCGGTGCACGCAGGAAAGCATGAGCCAGGTACGCGCTATCCACAATAGGCTGATAATCCTTCGTAAAATTCAGTGCATCAGCGCTACCAGGAGCAAAACAATTATCCAGTCCCCTTACCGCCTCAGCCCTAAATGCTTTTCTCAAAATACCTTCTTCGCTGCCATCATCCGGTAGGGCAAGCCATGGCGCTATACCTGCATAAGTCCTGCCCACAGCCTCCAGATAAGAAACACTAGGACTTCGGCTATCAAAACTTGGCGAGGTATCCAGGGGCATGTTTTTCTTCAATGTTCCGGCTGCAAGAGCCGAAATCACAGGAGAAGAGATCTTATGCAATAGCTTATACCAGTACTTGCGGTCACTACTGCCGGCATTTAATGATGTTGCGTCCAGATCCTGCTTTCCCTCAGCCCAGGTCTTAATGGGATTAAATGTGCTAATCAAACTCATTAATGTAATTCCTTCTATAAAATTTCGTCTTTTCATATCTATAAGTACCAGCGTTTATATCTTTGTAATGCTTCTAAGTAATAATAATCTGCATAGCTGAGCGGAACATCTACTTCTGATTTTGAAGGGACCGCACCTGCGCTATGCATTAATAGAAACCCACCATTTTCTCCGGCCTTTGCAGTATATTTATCAGATGAGAGCGATTTTATCATTTGTTCTGCCAGCGTAACGTATTTTTTCTTTAGCAACGGGTCGTTATACTGACCAAGCTCCAATAAAGCAGAGGCTATGACTGCAGCTGCAGAAGCATCTCTATAGGTATTTGGAATGCCCGGTGCATCAAAGTCCCAATAAGGGATTTTATCTGCTGGCATATTGGAGTTATTTAAAATGAAAGCTGCGATATGATTTGCCTGATCAAGGTATTTCTTATCCTTCGTCATCCGGTAAAGCATGGTATAACCATATAGTGCCCAGCCTTGCCCTCTGCTCCAGGCTGAACTATCTGCGGCCCCCTGTGCAGTTGCTTTTTTCAAAACCGCCCCAGTCGACATATCATAATCCACTACATGATAGGAACTAAAATCAGCTCGGAAATGATTTTTCATTGTATTATCAGCATGGTTCAAGGCAATTTGCCTGTATTTTTCATCGCCTCCATGCGCAGTAACCCACAGCAGCAATTCAAGATTCATCAGATTATCGATAATTACCGGACCTTTCCAGGTTTTGCTTGAATTCCATGATTGAATAACTTTCGCATATGGACGGTACCTTGTAGCCAAAGAAGCGGCCGCGGTATCAATTGTTGGCTTATAAACGGGATTTTTAAGAATACGATAAGCATTGCCAAAACTGCAAAACATCATAAAACCAAGGTCATGATTACCGGTATAATGCTTTTCTTTCTCTAAAACATTCAGTCTCTTCTTTGCCTCTGCCAAAGTTGAAGTATCTTTGGTATATTCATAAATATAAAGCAATGATCCCGGGAAAAAGCCACTACACCACCACTGGGTATTACTTGTTTCCCATTTATTGCTGGCCGCATAGTAAGTCTTAGGCATTCTATCTGCTGGCGTGTGCTCAGCAAGGACTTTATACTGTTTTTGGGCAAGATGGAATTGTCTGTCAATAATAGATGCCATTTCGCGTTTCTGGGCTTTTGCCTGTGCAACACTAAAAACGAATATTAGTGCTGTAATAAATTTGTTCATATTTCAATAAGGGATATCTATATTTCAAAAATGCGATCTTGAGAATTCTTCACAGGTAGAAAATTGCAAGCAAATGGGTAGAAAAATGAAACTAAATGCAACATTTCCCACACAAGTTCTACGACCCGTGAATTATATTTTTCAGGATTATATCCTAAGGCATTAATCCTTCAAGTTATTAGCATGCCTTTGCTCAAAAGGCATGCTGGTAAAAGGCTTATTACCAAATTAGCCTATAGCAGGCTTATGTTTTAGCATTTCCAAAGCCATTAGCACTACCTTTTTCTGTTTTCAGGTCAATAGCAATAACGAAAGGCTCTTTTACATCAAAATCCTTAGGCAAGCTGATATCGTAATAAACGTTTTTATCGTTGCTCATGCCCATATCTACCTGCTTGATGGTTAGCGTGTTATGATTTAGAAAGGCCATCGCAGGCTTATCCTTGAAGCTGCGCGGAAAAGGAAGACGCAGCAAATTATCTACTGGTTTGTTAAACACGGTCAGGAATAGTTTATCTCCCTTTCTGGTGTAATAACCGAAGTCCGGTTTGGCCAGCCCTGAATACCTGACGCCATAAATCGCATCACCGTTTAACCTGGTCCATTTGCCAAGATCTTTTGCAGTCTGCGACTCCTCTTCTCGGATGTTCCCTTTTCCATCGGGACCAAAATTTACCACAAGATTTCCATTCATTGATACCGCATGAAGCAACATATCTGTGAGATCGTAAGCATTTTTAATATAAGATGATTTCCAATCCGAATTATAGCCCCATTGGTTAGGTGGAATCGTCATCACGCAATCCCAATCTCTTCCTTTCATCACGCCAACACTGTCCGGTAACTTCCGCTCCCAGCCTTGCTCGTAATCACCCATCATTTTACCATTACTATCGAAATGTCTTTTTCCGAACTCATCGGCACGAAAGCGGCTGCCGATAATCAAGCCCGGATGAAGGCTGCGTAATTCTTTTTCCAGATCATCGGCAAACTTACTTTGCTTCACCCAGGCAGCATCCCATGTGCCATCAAACCACAGCCCTTTTGTCTGTGGGTAGTTTTTTAGCAACTCGAGCAGTTGATTTCGGGTAAATTTTAGAAATTCATTATAACTGGCACTGTCGGCAGCATTTTTTGGAGCAGCCGATCTGTAACCTTTATGGTTCCAATCAATGATCGAAAAATATAAGTACACATCAATTCCTGCTTTGGTATAAGCATCAACTACCTGCTTTACGATATCCTTTTTATAGGGCGTATTTTTAATAGTGTAATCCGTGTATTTACTCGGCCATAGGCAAAAACCATCGTGATGCTTGGTTGTAAAAATTACGTATTTAGCCCCCATTTCCTTAGCCTGATATGCCCAGGAGTCAGCATTAAAATCAACTGGATTGAACTGTTTATAAAGCTTATCATAAGTATCTTTCCAATTTTCCGGAGCAGTGTTTCCTGACCAGGAACGGATCCACTCTGCTGCACCATTATAAGTTTTACCCTCCCAATGTCCTCCTGCCAGCGCATAAACTCCCCAGTGGATAAACTGCCCCAGCCCGTAACTGCGCCACCTCGCCATGTCAGCATCTGTCCTGTTGCCGGTCCGGTGCGAGCCATATTTAAGCGGAATACTATCTGTTTTCACCTGCGCCAAGGCAGCGGCTGTCAGTATATATATCAACATGACAATAAGCCCGAACCTAATTCCCAACCACATAAATTTCTCTTGGTATTCTTTCATATTATTATTTAAATTTTAGTTCCTGAACTATTAAAAAGGCTAAGCCGGTACCCTTTAAGGCACCAGGCTATTGCGCATCAAAAAAACCAACTAAAAATCCTCCATCATTCAATTTTTATAAAGGGGGATAATAGCAAATTAAACCCATTTTAAATTAAATTTATTTTTACCAGCCAGGGTTCTGAATCAATAAGCCCTTTGATTTTAAAACTTCTGCCAAAGGAATTGGCACAAAATACATCGCCGGCTTAATAAAAGTTAGGCTAAGGTAATTTTCGCTCGTATAGCTAAACGGATAAGCACTCCCTGCAGGATTCTGTTTACCCCTGGTTAGCTGTAAACTCCCATTTTCAGTGAGTTCAGCAGTTTTCCATCTCCGGGTATCATAATACCAATGTCCTTCTCCGTAAAACTCGACCCTGTATTCATTTCTAATCAAAGTTCTTAACTGGCTTTGCGAAACCCCCACAGCAATACCATATCTTCCATCAGACCCGGGGCTAATTCCGGCCCGGTTCCTGATTTTATTGAGTTCGCTTACCGCTGCCTCTGTTTGCCCCAGCTCATTCAAAGCTTCCGCATAACCCAATATAGCTTCTGCTAAACGAATAACCGGCAATGAACGGTTTACCGTTAAACTGGCAAAAGGTACCCTATCATTACACATTTTCCTGGTATAATAGCCTGTCCTCGTATAGTATTGCTGAATCCCATCACCAACTTTATTATTATTGGCATCTGAATAAATGTTTATCGTAGTTAAAGCAGTAGTTGTTCTACTGGTCATGGTCGCCTGATTATAAACAATTGAATAGTAAAACCTTGGATCACGATTTTTATAGGGGTCTAAGGAATTATAACCCGATCCGCTATCATTTATTAGCTTACCGTTAGCCATCCCGAAAGCATTTACCACATTTTCACTGGGGTTCATATAAGTCAGACTTGAAATTCCTGAAATAGACCAGGGAAACCATGCTGTTTCGAGTTCTTTTGCTCCGGTTAAATTATAAGCAAAAATGAATTCAGAATTTTTACGGCCATCGGTAAACATTCGCCAAAATCCATTACCTGGATAACTCGCGTTACTGTTATCAATCACCAATGTATATTCAGGCAAGTCAAGTACAGCTTTACAAGCATCGGCAGCCTTCTGCCAGAGCGCAGCATCATAACTGGCCGAATACGCAATATATGGCAATACTGCCCCATCTGTACTGGCTGGCTGACCATTAAAAAGGGGACTTGCTGCGGTTATAAGCAGCCTCGCTTTCATCGCCTTACAGGCACCAGAAGTCGCTCTACCATAGTTTATTGCTTCAAGCGTTATTGCAGATGGCAGATCCACTGCTGCCTTATCATACTCAGCAGCAACATAGTCCACACATTCTTTATAGCTATTTCGCTTGTACTCAAATTCAGGAAAATCATCGCTAACCAAATCCCCTACTAATTGAACGCCGCCATAATACCGGAGTAGCATCTGGTAGTAAAATGCCCTTAAGAACCTAGCCTCGGCAATCAGGATTTTCTTTCGTTGCGCGGATATAGGTGAATTAGGTGCATTTGCGATAAATTTATTCGCAGCCCTTATCTTGCGGTACATCAGGCTCCACATTGCAAGTAAGGGATGACTTGAAGAGGTGGAAGTTCCGGTAAGAAAGGCATTCTGTCCGCTATAACCACTCGCTGCATTAGAACTCAAGGTTTCAAAGCTGTCATTCCAATCGCTCGAACCCGGTCCAGCACCTGTTGCGCCACCAATTGTATTTCTATAATGGTGGATATCCAGTCCGGTATTCCAGTAGATGTTATTCAAGAAATTAAAGGTCATCGTACTATCTGAGAATACATTATTTTCTGAAAGTGGCTCAACCTGGGGATCTAAAAAACCTCCCTTTTTACACGCACACATCATCATAATACCAAGTATCGTGATTAGGCTAAATATTTTTGTTTTCATATTTTTCTATTTAACATTTATAATCCAAATTGAATCCCAAAATTCAGCACCCGCTGCTGAGGGTATTCTCCGGCACTCGAAGTCAATGCAGACTCCGGATCGATGAAGGTTGGAAGTTTGGTATAAACCAGACCTAAATTATACCCATTTGCATAAACACGAATATTATTCACATGCAATTTCTTGGCAAATGACGAAGGAAACCTATAGCCTAACTCAAAATTTTTCCAGCGGACAAAATCTCCCTGAACAAACCAAAAAGTGGAAGAAAAGGCACTTGCATCACTAAAGGCATTTTGTGCACTACCGGATAATTCGGGAAAAGTAGCCGAGCCGGCAGTGACTGGTGTCCATCGGTTGGCATTCCAGGGCACAGAAATCCTATCAGGTCTGTTATAAGAAAGTGCACCGCGGGTCATGTTGATGATGTAATCGAAATTCCCCTGAAAGAGTGTGGAGATATCAAACCCTTTATATGAAAAACCGAAACTCAGGCCTCCTGTATAGGCCGGATTATTATTTCCGATATATTGTTTATCATTTGCATCAATTATGCCATCACCGGTAAGGTCCCTCAGTTTTATAGAGCCCAATTGCAGCGTCGACAGCGGTGTTGAAGCTGCTAAACGAGGCGAACTATATAAGTCGGCTAAACTTTCATAAAAGCCATCTGCGGTATATTGGAAGACCGCACCGACCGGTTTTCCGGTCAGCGCTAAACCATCATACAAATAAGCCGGTTCATCACGATAGAGTACTATATTTTTAGCGTAGGTCATATTCCCATTCACAAAGAACTCGAAATTAGCACCAATTTTATCCCTGTATGTTAAGTCTATTTCATAGCCCGTATTATGAACCCTGCCTAAATTATAAGGCGGCAAAGCTGCGCCGAATGTCGCCGGAACCAGTCCAGGGGTTGTGAAAATATCCCTGGTCAGTTTATTAAAATAATCGAATGTCAAAGCTAATTTAGCATTAAAAAACTTGGCATCCATACCGATATCAAAATCCTTTACCGTCATCCATTTCACATTCTCATTAGCCAGTGTAGGTTCGATTATCCCCGAATAGCTCTGAGGGGTCTCACCAAAAACAATACCGCTAGCCCCTGTCGTATAACTCTTCTGATAAACCAGGTTACTCTGCCCGATATTATCATTACCAGTTAAACCATAAGAACCTCTAATTTTTAAGAAATTGATGAATTTTAGATTATCCTTTATTAATTTTTCTTCGCTTAAAATCCATCCCACACTTGCCGCAGGAAACCAGGCAAAACGGTTATTTTTACTAAACCGGTCAGATCCGTTGTAAGCAGCTGTGAAGTCGAGCAAATATTTTTGCTTATAGGCATAACTTGCCTTCCCGGTAAAGCCCTGAATATTATAAGGATCAATTAAGGTAACTGTCGAGGAACCAACCGGCAGAATATTAGTACGTGTTTGATTTAACAGTGCAACAGCGCTTACATTATGATCGCCAAAATCACGGTTATAATTCAAGCCCCCCCGCAAGTTCATACTTCTTTTTGTCAATGAAGTAGAAGACCCTCTGCTTAGTACCCCCATCCGGTATAAATTAGCGGTCGTTGGGTTATACTTTTGTGTTGCCGGATCATAGGTGTAAGCTAGAATTTCATTCGATGCCCTTGTAAGGCTTCTTGTGAAGCTATAATCACCAGTATAAGATACCAGAAGGTTTGCTGAAAGTCCTGGTGTAATAGCATCTAGACGCTGGGTTGCACTGGTCGCCACCGCAATATTATTGCTCGAAGTCCGGTTATACCCAGAGTAGGTCAGGTTGGCTACAGGATTTGGCTTGGTCTGCGAGGATGCTGAACTGGCAATAAGACCATTTGGCCAGTATATAGGATATAAAAACGAGGAAATTTCTCCATTCCATAAATACTGGAAGGTTGTACCACCATTATTCCATGGCTTATCATTAGGTTCGTTCGTGACACCAAAACGCCCGGATAAATCAACTTTAATACTCAGGGTTTTATTAGGCGTAATATCTACATTGGAACGAAAATTATATCTGTTATACAGGTAATTTGAGTTATAGCCCTGATCCTGCGAAAAATCCTTAAATAAACCACCCTGATATAAATAACCCAGATTAACGAAATATTTAACCTTTTCCGTACCGCCTGATATATCGAAATTAATCCTGTTCTGTAAACTTACCTTTTTGATCACCTCATCCCACCAGTTTACATTAGGATAATTATAAGGATCATCATTGATCAAATAATGATTAAGGTTATCTCCTGCGAAAAAGTTACTGTAGGAACTCAGCGGGTTTGTGTAAGTTCCGGCCAATCGCTCACGCAATAAATTTAAAGTTACGTAACCTGAATTGACAACAGGCCGCTGTGTTGGCATTTGGATACCGCTTTCATTTTTGAAATTCAGCATGGGTTTACCACTTTGTCCCCGGCGAGTGGTTATAATAACTACTCCGTTGGCCCCTCTGATACCATAAACGGCAGTCGTGGAAGCATCCTTTAAAATGGTTACATTCTCAACCTCATTCTGGTCTATCGCACTTATCTGGTCTATGCTTACCTCAACATCATCTACGATAATAAGCGGATTTGTTCCCCCGGCATAAGTACTGATGCCACGGATCTGAAATGCAGCACCGTCATTTCCTGGCTGTCCGCTACGCTGTTGGGAAAAGAATCCAGGTAAACGGCCAGCTAAACTGTTCTGTAAACTGGCAGAAGGGCTCTGACGGATTTTATCACCTGAAATAGTACTCACTGCTCCGGTGACCGTTATTTTTTTTGCCGTCTGGCCCACCCCCAACACGACAACTTCCTCAAGACCTTTCGCATCTTCTTTTAAAACAACGCTGATATTTTCTTTGCCTGAAACGTTGATCTCCTGGGATAGAAAACCAACGGATTTAATGATGAGGATGCTTTGGTTACCTCTTAGCTTCAGCTTAAAATTTCCATTTTCATCACTTACTACGCCATTAGTTGTAAATTCCTTTTCAAAAACTGTGGCTGCAGGGATAGGTCCCTTACCATCAGAAACCCGGCCGGTAATTATTTTTCCTGTCTGCGCAATCGCCTTATTACAGATCATAAGCGAAGTGAGCAATATTATTGCATTTATAATTTTTTTCATATGATTCATTTTGAGGTTTACCAGTTTGGATTTTGAACCATGGATTTATTAGCGATCATTTCGTTCAGGGGTATCGGGAACAAATACATTTTATTTTCATCAAACTTTGTCGTCGTCGCATCAACGACAGTATAATTGACAACACCTGCAGTATTGATAGCCTGAACACCATGCAAGATTCCATTAAGTACTGCACCAGCGATCTTCCATCTTCTGATATCCCAGAAGCGGTGCTCTTCGAATGCAAATTCAACCCTTCTTTCATGCCTTATTTTTTCCCTCATCTGCACCTGGCTTAAACCGGTAGCAAGATTGGGCATCCCTACACGGGTTCTGATCGCGTTCACCGCGGCATACACGCTTGCATCAGGCCCTACTGCTTCGTTTTGAGCTTCAGCATAGTTCAACAAGATTTCAGCATATCTTAAAATTGGGAACATATGTGGATAATTTGAATAAGATGTTGAACTGGCATTACTGGTCATAAACTTGCGCATATAATAACCCGTCCTGGTTTCCCCCCTGGTTACCCTGCCATAACCAAAAGGCCTGTCGAGCCCTCCGTCAAAAGTTTCGACATTTCGGTTCAGCCAAAACAGCCCGTTGAACATCACTGTGCCAGCAAGACGGGGATCCCTGTTGTAGTAAGGTTTTGAAGCATCATATCCAGAACCGGATTCTGAAATTAACCGGCCATTTGCCATTTCATATTCATTGACAAGTTCCTGGGTTGGGTTCGTTTTTCCTGCCCCGCTAGCTCTTGTGTAACCTACCGGATCATTGCTCGATTCAACACCGGAATTAATCGAGGCCATGTATGGCAAAATGATCTCGTTATTGCTTATGGTACTGAATATGCTCAGGAACTTATTTACATTAGTGGTGTAAGCACTTAATGCGGTTGATGGAACAAGCGGCGTCAAATTCGCAGTAGTATAATGTGCAGTAGTAGCAGTATTATTCAGGGCGTAAGTGAATTTTGCTGCAGAAACACTGTCCATGACAGCCTTTGCCGCAGCCGCTGCACTTGCCCACTTACTTAAATCGTTATTTGGATTGTTCAAAGGACTGGCTGCATAGAGCAATAACCGGCTTTTCAAGGCTAAAGCCGCTCCACGGCCGAAGCGGCCATAAAAGTTAGCCGTAAATGTTCCGTTTACACTGGCATTTGCCGTTAAAAGATATGGCATTGCTATGTCCAGTTCACTTAGGATATAATCCACACATTGCTGATAGGTATTTCTAGGCACATCAATTGTTTCGCTTGCACCATACACTTTATCACCTATAATAGGCACGCCACCCCATCGCTTGATCAACTCGAAGTAAGACATCGCCCGTAAACAACGTGCTTCAGCTTTCCACCTGTTTTTATACCCTGAAAGATTCAGCGGTACAATGTCTATGTTTGCCAGAAAGACATTCACTTTTCTGATATTTCTGTAATTCTTTGTCCAAACTGTATCAACAATATTTGAAGGGCTAATGCCATTATTACTGAAATACTGTACGGCATCTCCGACTGCACTGGGTATAGCATCATCCGTACCCGCATCCAATATATTTCCATTAATCCTGTTATAACCATTAGGCAGGCCGGCATAGATGTTATTTAAAAATCTTTCTGCATTCACGCCCAAGGAATCAGTTTTATCAAATACGATGTCCTTACCAACAATTTCAAGCGGCGAATCCTCACTAAGCTTTTTGCAACTCCATATTGTCATCAGCATCGCTGTGACCAAACTCATTAATATATATTTTTTCATAAAAAATTTGCTAAAGTGTTAATGATACCCCACCGTTAATTACCCGCTGGTTGGAGAAGCCATTTACAAAGGACTCCGGATCAAAGTCAAGTTTAGACCAAGTAAATAAATTGTAACTGTTCACAAAAAAACGCAGTTTCTGAACTCGAAGCTTAGTGCTGATATGTTTTGAAAAGGTATAGCCTAATTCTAAGTTCTTTAACCTTAGATAATCTGCATTTCTTAACCAAAAAGTAGAGCTTAAACTATTATTTACATTGGTTCCTAAAGTAAGGCGAGGAAGAGTGGCATTTTCCTGATTGACTGGTGTCCATCTATTTTCAGTGGTATAATCCAATACATACCCCGTATTATTATTTAAAGCTAGCATAGCGCTGGTAGATAACAATACCTGTCTATTGGTCACACCTTGAAACAAACCTGTCAAATCAAAGCCTTTAAAATTGAAGGCAAAGCTAAGGCCACCAAAAATGAAGGGCTTAACTGTAGTAATCCTTTTTCTATCCAGTTCAGAAATTACCCCATCCCCATTCAAATCCCGATATTTAATATCACCTGCTAATGGACTGTAACCAAGCAATGTCGGTGTATTGGTTTCATTTTCACCATTTTTGTAAAACCCGATGGCCTCGTATCCAAAAACCCCTTCTGCCTGTCCCGCAGTATACATGTAACTGTTTGGCAAATTCTGCTCTGCAGCATCCAGTACCCTTGTTTTTTGAGCGCTAAGGTTCAGCCCAAGCTTATAACCAAAATTGCCTGTTTTCCCGGTAAAATCTACTGTTCCTTCTATTCCTGAATACCTTTTGCTTCCCAAGTTTTGGGCAGGGTAGGCATTCCCCAAAATACTACTCGTATATGGCCTGAAAATTAACAGGTCATAGTATTTATTGTTGTAATAAGTCAAACCAAAATTGAGTTTGTTCTTTACAAAGGCCGCGTCAAGTCCAAGCTCAAATTTGTTTGCCTTCGCCGCGCCGACACCGGTTGCGGCCAGACTTCCTTCTGTCGCACCGCTGACAGCTGTTGGCCCGGTACCAAAAACATAACCCGTACCTGAGAGTGAATATCTTTGGATGTAGGAGAAATAATCCGATGAATTGGCGCTCGCCGTGAGGCCAAAGGTTGATCTAATCTTAAAGTAGTTTATAAATGAAGGGCTAAACCAGTTTTCCTTTGAAACAATCCATCCTAAGCCAGCTGCTGGCAGATAAAGCCACCTATTATCGCTTGAATATTTATTAAAACTGCTGTAAGCATTTGAAAATTCTGCCAGGTATTTACCATCATAATTATACCTGAGTGAAAGGCCGGCAGTTTTGAATATATTGTTCAACTGGCTAATGACTACATTAGTGTTATCACCATTATAAGTAGCGAGTAGATCTAAATGATGCGCATTGAAATCCTTTTGATAACCAAGCATAAAATTATAATAGGTCTGTTTTACCTGGTTTACCACTATGGATGAACCCGTATTAAGGCCGACATTACCATCAACACCAGATTTCGTGTAAGTGACCGTATTGCCATTTACCGTTGGGTAGGATATAGAATAGGTTTTGGTTTTTAGAATACTCTCATTATAATAATTATTAATGGAGAGCGATGCCTGAGCCCAAAGGCCTTGAGCGATATCATCGAGTTTATATTTCAGGCCAACATCAGAGGTCAAAGTACGACCTGTCGTTAAAATGTACCCTGAATTAATTGTACTGGCCAGGATATTGTTTGTAATTGCAGCTGTTCCCCCATAACTGCCATCAGGATTTTTTACTGCGTAGGCTAAAGGAGAAGTTGCATATATTGAATTCATAATGCCTGTAGCAGCAGTCAATGACAAATTCGACGCCGAGATCGCCCCTCCAGGTTGATTGTTGTTTTCTATTGAACCGAAAATTTTTAAGCTTAGCGAAATATCATCGTTAAAATTTATTTCCGCATTTGTCCTTAAAGCATAGCGCTTATAATAATTATTAGTGTTATAGGTATTTTTACTATCCGTGACAAAATTACCATCCGAGGCGAAATGCTCTAGACTACCATAATATTTGAAAGCCTTAGAATTACCGGCTATCCCTAAATTATATCGCTTTTGTGCACTATTCTTCTTATACACCAAATCATACCAATTATTGTTTGGCTGTAAGAAAGGATTATTACTATTATTATCATAGGCACTGATCAGTGCATCGCTGTAGAGCGGAACAGAATTAGGATTTGTATTTTTTTGTGCTTCATTGTAAATCCTTGCATAAGCGCCAGCTGTAATAAAATTAGGAACAAAAAGGTTTTGCAATTTACCATATTCTGCAGAAAAATTTATCGACAAGGGTAAATAGGCCGAACGCTTCTTGGTTGTAATATAAACAATACCTCCCGCTGAGCGCATTCCATACATGGAAGTAGATAAAGCATCCTTTAATACTGTAATAGATTCCACATCGGCAGGATTGAAACTCGTGAAGTCCCTGACCACCCCGTCAACTACAATAAGGGGTGTCTGTCCCCTAAGGGTGAGTGAGGTTGCATCATATCCAGTGCGGGCTGATGATTGCAGTGTAAATAATCCGGTTAATCTTCCGGCAAGTGTATTTGAAATATTGGCAACAGGCGTCGTATTTATCTCTTCAGCATATATCGCAGATGCTCCCCCTACCAGGTTTGCTTTTTTAATAACGCCATGCCAGCTACCGACCTCAGCATTTAGAAAGGTACCAGAATCAAATTTTTTAATGATGCTGCTATCTATAGCTATTGAGTCCTTTTTTTGTCCATAAACCAAAGCAGGAAACATGCATAATAATCCTAAGATTGATTTAAGGCTGATAAATGTATATTTTTTCTTCATAATTTACAGCTATGGTTAGTATGATGTTAATTGTCCCCGGACTAATCCACTGGCTTGTTGTGCAGACGATATCTGCAGATACACAGTCTTTGTATTCAGTTCCGAAATAATTGAAGCAGAAAGATCAACTGCTCCCTTGACTTCCCTATTGGCATCAAACGCGCTGTTGTTCAGATTAATCAGAACAGTACCTGCAGTCCCTGCCACACCTGTATAAATTACCGCCTGACCTGGTGTATCGGAATTGTTTAAAGGTTTATCGAAATAGATGTAATAATGGAGTTTATTATCTGTCATTAAATAGAAGACAGCTACTGCATGATCGGTTCGTCCACTGATTGCCGGTACGATGCTTGCAGGCGTCAGTTCTACTGACTTCCATTGTCTCAGCGTGTAAATGTCTGATGTGGGTTCCTCCTTCTTACAGGAAAAGAACGACGTGGTTATTCCTATGCAGACAAGCATAAGCCACCTAGTCAATAAGTTACATTTCATTAGTTATTGGTTAATAGTTGTTAGTTCCAGCGCTCATCGGATAAGCTGCAGAAATTTGGTTAGTTATCGGCCTTTACCCATCAGGTTTCTCATTTGCCATACTTACGCACAGTAAAACGGATAGCCATTCTGTAAGAGCCATAGTACCCGGTTATCGGACACTAACCAAAACTGAACTTTTCGACAGAAAAAAAAGATGAATATTGTAAATGAATGGGTAGAAAATTCGATAGATCGATCTAATTATAAGAAAATAAGCTACTATTACTCATTAATGAGCTAATTTGGGATAAGTTTTCAAGTGATTATTTTTTTAACTTGTCTGGTAATAATGGGCAGTCTCAAAAACATTAAACTAACCTTCCTTATATTATTATTTATCTTATCAAAAAGGGTAGATGCACAGCAAAGCATAAGTTTTTCAAGCTTGACTGTAGAGAATGGGCTTTCCCAGAATTCTGTCATGTCCATCGCCCAGGATAGTACCGGATTTATGTGGCTTGGAACACGGCAGGGTTTAAACCGATATGATGGCTATCGGTTTAAGATTTATAAAAATGATCCAAAAGATCCGGCTAGTATTTTCCCTGGAGAAGTAACTAGCCTGTTGACAGATCATAAAGGAAGGCTTTGGGTTGGAACCAGCGGAGGATTGAATCTATATGACAGTAGTTTGGATAATTTTAAGCCTATCAAGGGTTTAAGTAGCAATAACGTAGAGATAATTTTCCAGGACAGTGATAAAAATATATGGATAGGGACCCATAGCGGATTAAATCTTTTATCCTATCAGCATGGAAAAATAAAAATTAAAACCTTCTTTTTCACATCAAATCACAAGGACCCGGTCAATTATATCAATGCTATTTTTCAGGATAGGCAATCCAACATCTGGCTGGGGACAGAGAATGGCTTAATATGTATAAACCCTGATGCTGGAAAATATGCACATACAAAAATAAGACTATTGCCCCCGATAAGCATCACAGCTATAACCCAGGACGCAGCAGATAACATCTGGGTGGGTTCAATAAACGGCTTGTTCAAAATTGACAAGGCTTTGAAAAGCTGTAAAACCTTCCGACATAATAACGAGCTGGAACACTCACTGATCCATAACGACATTCGTGAGCTAAAAATGGCCAGTAACGGAAAAATCTGGATAGGCACCCAGGATGGACTTAGTATTATGGATCCCAGACGGGAAAGCTTTGAGAACTACCAGCATGACCCGCTAATTAATACAACCATCAGCCATAACTCTATACATAACTTATTTGTTGACCGTAACCAAAATACCTGGATTGGTACCTATTATGGCGGCGTGAATGTGGTAAGCCCCATCAACACACAATTTAAAGTCTATAGAAATAGCCGTATCGTATCCAGCATTTCTGGAAATGTTATAAGCTCCATTGTTGAAGACGATCATCAAAATCTCTGGATTGGAACAGAAGGTGGCGGATTAAACTATTATGACCGCCAGGCAAACCGGTTCAAAGCCTATAAAAACAATCCTGACGATAGCACCAGTATTTCTTCAAACCTGATAAAAATTATCCATAAAGCATCCCCGCTGAACGATAAACTCATCGTGGGCACTCATCGCGGCGGCCTTCACATCTTTGATCCTGAAAGTGGCGTCTTCAAACGTGTAAAAAACATCCGCAGCAGCAGCGGTACAATTGGAACAGCTGAAATCGTTGCCCTGGAAGTAGACAGGCAGGATAAAATCTGGATAGGGTCATATGATGGCCTCAGTTATCTAGAAAAACGATTCAATGGAAATTATCCTTTACAAACCAGTAAGAGTCCGCTGGAAAAATATCTCCGGACAAAAGCAATCACTTGCCTGTTTGAAGACAGGAATGAAAATCTATGGATTGGCACCCCCGCCGGATTATTCTGTTATGATTTTAAAGCCCAAAAACCACGCTCCTTTGGAAAATCTCTTGGTTATCTTCCTGAATTTCAATCCGAGTACATTAACTACATTAGCGAAAATGCCGCCGGAGACATTCTTATAGGAACCTACTTTACAGGACTACATATTTACAATATCAATAAAAATAAAACCAGAAACTTTCAGCTCAAAAATGGCCTGATCAATAACAATGTTCTGGGCGTGCTTGAAGATAACAACAGAAATCTCTGGATCAGCACGGCCAATGGTCTGTCCGAGCTCAATCCGCTGAACGGAAGATTTCGAAACTACACTAAAAGTGATGGCTTGGCGGGTAATGAATTCAATGCCAGGTCTTCATTCAAAGATAGCGAGGGACAATTATTTTTTGGCGGCATCAATGGGCTGACCTCTTTTTTCCCTAAAGACATTGGGCAAAATAACTTTCACTCGCCTCTTGTCTTGAGTGGCCTGAAACTTTTCAATCAATCCGTGTCGGTCAATGATAAGAGTAAAATACTTAAACAAGACATCAACAATACAGAAACACTTACCTTCAACCATGAGCAGAACCATTTTACCATTGAATTTGCCCTCTTGAATTATATCAAATCAGATAAGAACAAATACAGTTATAAACTGCAAGATTATGACAAGTCATGGATAACCAGCGATATCCCCAGTGCAACTTATACCAATTTACAAGGCGGCAGCTATATTTTTCACCTTAAAGCTTTTAACAATGATGGCACCCCTGGCAAGCAAGCTTTAAGCTTAAAAATTAAGATCCTGCCAGCACCCTGGCTAAGCTGGTGGGCTTACCTGTTATACTTCCTGGTATCAGCTTGTATTTTGTTTCTAACGCTCCGCTATTTTTTCACTAAAGCAATGCTGAAGAAAACGCAAGAAATCCAGCAGATTAAACTGCAGTTCTTCACCAATGTATCCCACGAAATAAGGACGCCGCTTACCTTAATAGGAGCGCCCCTGGAGTCGCTACTCGAAGAGACCAAGGACAAGCCCGAGCTGAATCTTCAGATCAGACCCATCAAGGAAAATGCCGACCGGCTGATGCGGCTTGTTAATGAACTTATGGATTTCCGTAAAATTGAGACCGGCAACTTTAAACTTCAGCTATCCAAGGGTGAACTGATTGCTTTTAGTATCGAAATTTTCAACGCATTTAAAAGCTTAGCAGAAAGCAGAAATATAGATTATAGCTTTTCGAGCGATTGCAGTAGCCAGGAAATATACTTTGATAAATCCCAAATGGAAAAAGTTTTTTTTAACCTACTCTCCAACGCATTTAAATTCACAAAAGATGGTGGACAGATCAGTTTTAAGATAAAAACCGATGAGCAATACAGCTGCATAACCATCACCGATAACGGCGTTGGTATTCCTCAGGAAAACCGCGATAAATTATTTAGCGACTTTTTTCAGATTCACAACTTTGAATCCAACCACATAGGATCAGGGATAGGCCTGGCTTATTCAAAAAGCATTGTCTTAGCTCATGAAGGGGAAATCCTGGTTGAAAGCACACCGGCCCGCAATGGTAAGGATGGTTATACTTCTTTTCTAGTAAAACTTAAATCTTCCCAAAATTGGACCAGTAAGCATCAACATCCATCCATTAGTCATCATCCCAGCCTTAAAGCGTATGATTTAACTCCGTCCCGCCCACTAACTAATCAATCTAAGGAAAAAACTTGTGAAGAGACCATATTAATTATTGACGATAATCAGCAAATTCAGGCACTCCTATCTACTCTTTTGGCCGATCAATATGAAATACTATTAGCTGAAAACGGACTGATCGGATGGACGCTTGCAACAGAGCATCTTCCTGATCTAATTATCTGTGATGTCATGATGCCTGTTTTGGACGGTCTTGAACTAACCCAAAAACTAAAACAGGATGAAAGAACCTCCCATATCCCCATTATTCTGCTAACAGCACGCGCTGCTGAAGATCACCAGATCGATGGCCTGGAATCAGGGGCAGATAGTTATATCAGCAAACCTTTCAGTACTGCTCTGTTGAAACTAAATATCCGTAACCTGCTACAGTCGAGGGTAAATATGAGAAAAAAGTTTAACAGCGAGGCAAACCTTCAATCTTTAAACATAGCAGTAAGTCCAATTGATAACACTTTTATGGCAAAAACTGTAGCATGTATTGAAAAACGTATGGCTGATCAGGATTTCGGTGTTCGGGAACTTGCCAGTGAATTAGGGATGAGCGCCCCGGTATTTTATAAGAAAATCCGTGCAATAACAGAATTATCCGTTAACGACTTTATCAAATCAGTTAAATTAAAAAGGGCATTAACCTTACTGGAAAATGAAACCTATGCTATATCGGAAATAGCCTATCTGGTTGGTTTTAATGACCCAAAATATTTTAGCAGGGAGTTTAAAAAGCAATTTGGTTATAGTCCAAAAGATTTTAAAAAGAATAAAAAATAGCTTGATTCTCTTGATGGTTTCCTCACATCGTCATTACTGCCGTTATTGAAAAAATAATCGACCAAGGTAGCCACTCGTTTAACTTACTATAAATAAAGATGGATAATCTTTATTTTAAGGAGAAGTAAATGGATAAAAGGCAAATTATCAGCAATATGATTCTTCTACTGCCGATAATTTGCAAACCACAATTCTTCCTGTAGGTTAAATTGCCAACAACATTTAGGAAATTTTTACAAAAAGGCACAAGATCTACCGTAAAATATCTTTGTAATTAAGTCGATTACATCGCATTCATTTGCGACACAGTATTTCTTGAACGCTCAAGTTGCGAGATGTCCTGGTAGGTCTTGAACCCTCCTGCAACCAAGCTGATCCATTACCTGTTTGAGCTGGACTTTTAATATTTCTATGGTGTGGTTTCCGCCTTTAGTACCTAAAGCGCCAACCCCATACATAAAGGTTCTTCCTAAGAAAGTAAATTCTGCTCCAGCAGCAATACTTCTCGCGATATCTGGCCCAGATCTAATGCCACTATCCATCATCACTGTCAGCTTATTCTTGAATTTTGGTACAATCTCACTTAAGGGTTTTATGGAGGATTGTCCTGCATCAAGTTGTCTACCGCCATGATTGGATACGATAATACCATCCAAACCTAGATTTAAAGCCATCTGGGCATCCTGCTCGCTTGCAACACCTTTAAGTACGATTTTGCCTTTCCATCTATCTCGTATTGCAGCAATTCTCTGTTCATTTAATCTTCCTGAAAAGGTCTTATTCATAAATAAACCCAGCTGTCTCATACTTAAGCCAGCTGGCATATATGGCTTTAAAGTCTTGAACGAGGGCTGCCCATGGAGTAAGGTTTGGAGCGCCCAATTTGGCCGAGTTGCTATCTGTAGCATATTTTTCAGGGACATTTTAGGTGGCATCGCCAGTCCATTTCTAATATCTCGGGGACGGTAACCAAAGCTGGGAACGTCACAAAGTAAAACCAGGACCTTACATCCCGATGCTTCCGCCCTTCTCAATAAATCGTCTTTTATCACCTCTTCTGCCGGATGATATAACTGATACCATGCTTTTCCTTCAGTTAGCTCCATAATCCGCTCAATTGAGGCGGTGCTTACCGTGCTTAGCACAAAGGGAATGTTTTGTTTGAGCGCTGCTTTAGCTAGAATTTCAGGTGCGTTGGGCCATATAAGTCCTTGCAGTCCGACTGGTGCGATTCCAAACGGGGCATCATATTCATGGCCAAATAGCGCTGTTTTCAACGAAGACTCCTTGAAGTTCCTGAGGTAGAAAGGTAATAATTCGATTGCCCTGATGTCTTCAGTATTGCGAACTAAATTAACATCTTCATTGCAACCACCATCAAGGTATTCAAATGCAAATTTTGGTAAGCGAGCCCGCGATTTCTTTCTCAAGTCATCAATTGAAGGGTATTTTGTGTTGTATTTTATCATACCTATTTTTATCTAAAAGCAAGTTGGATAATTCATGATTTCATCCGTATAAGATAAAATCCAGCTGCACCCAATAGACCTAGCATAATCCAGGCATAGTTATCCAGTGAGCACTGAACAATATCCAAACGGGCTATATAGCCGCATCGTCCAATACCACTGACGGTAACTTTGCAATTTTTAATATTCGAAGGTGAAGGACTGATGTTATAACACCTTGACCCTATATTCCCCGAAGTTGAACTATTGTTATAGATATACACCGTATTACTGGCTCCACTCGGCGAACAGCCTGAAGCGGAATAAGTCTCGCTAGTACCCGCCGGCGTTTCATAGACTGGAAAATCTGTCCGAATCGCATAATCAACCCCGGTGATTACGCAACCAGAATAACTCTGTGCAAAGCTCACCGAAGAAAATGCAAAAAAAAGAAGGATACATAAGATGTTGTATTTTGATATCATAATCATATAAAAGGCTTATGGATTGAGCTTGCAGGTAAAAGCAGGCAACGAGAGGTTATTTACCCGCCTTATCAACACTGTTTAGTCATCCCAATTGCAAATTACGAGGATAAAGCATCTCAAAACTTAACGCAAATGTCCAGATAGTAAAGAAAAAAAGGCTTCTCTATCGCTGAGCGCAATGTGAGATGGCTTATAAAAGGTAATGGGCTGCATCCTCCGATGCAACCCATTGCTAACCAATTATGAACGGGGCTTCGCTATCAATCCCGTTATATCTATCATCGACAAAATAAACGCTTCTCACTAAAGGAAAAGTAAATCCAACAGGCAAATGATTGAGCGAAAAAAGCCATTTTAAGTGTTTAAGATGGAATTCTATTTAGTGTGTGGAGAATACCCTCAATGATATGTTCAATTTCTATACTCCTTTTTCCAGCTGCCGCGTTTAAGCAGGAGAGCCTTTTGATTTATTGAATGGACAATATCATTTAATTTTCGCCTGCAAAAATTAACTTATTTGCAAGGCTATGGCCTAGGAATTAAGAGTGCATTTCAGCTAAACAAATACTATTAAGGCTATGCACCAAGTTATTAATCTAAAATAACCTTGAGAAACATCTGAAAAGGTAATGCGGATAAACTGGGCATAAAAATATACGAATAATGAACTAAATATGATAAAGACTGAATCGGCAGCAGCTTCCGGAAAAATAAACCTTAAAGAAAAAGCATCTCCTTTTGCGCTCATACTTATCATCAGCCTATTCTTTGGCTGGGGTTTCATACACAACCTCGATCCGGTTTTAATCCCGCATTTAAAACAAGCCTTTAGGCTTACTGATCTTGAAACCGCTCTGGTAGATTTCGCAGTATTCATCGCTTACTTTTTGATGGCTGTACCTGCAGGCCTATTTGTGAGTAAATTTGGTTATAAGAACGGTATTCTTCTAGGGCTGGGCTTATTTGCTATTGGTGCATTTCTATTTTTACCTGCGGCAGATACCGCAAAGTACTTTTATTTCCTCGCTGCTTTATTCGTTATTGCCTCTGGATTAACTTTCCTGGAAACTGCCGCAAATCCCTATATCACCATATTAGGTGATCCCAAAAACGCTACCTGGCGCTTAAACCTGGCACAATCATTCAATGGGTTGGCGGCCTTTCTGGCGCCTATACTAGGGGGGAAATTTATACTCAGTGAACAAAATAAGGCGCCTATACAGGAAAATCCATCAATGGCTCAGCTCCACCAACACCTCTTAGCTGAGGCTGCAAAAGTTAAAGGACCCTATCTGGTTATTGGCATAACATTAATTTTAATTATCATTTTGTTTCTATTTACCAGGCTACCCGAAGTAAAAGAGCCAAATCATTTCGCTAAGGCCAATGGATTTCGCAGGGTTCTCAACAGCCAAAGGTTAAGGCAGGCAATAATCGCCCAGTTTTTTTATGTAGGTGCACAGGTTTGCATATTAAGCTTCTTTATTCGCTTTGCCACCAGTGCTACCAATTTAAGCACTGCCCAGGCGAGCTGGTATGCGGGATGTGCAGGTCTTGCTTTCATGCTGGGACGCTTTGCGGGAACGTTTTTAATGAAATTTATCCAGCCAGCTAAGCTTCTTATTATTTATGGTTTGAGCTGTGTTTGCTTATGTTTACTCGTCATCCTATTTCATGGCATTTTAACGGTTTATGCCCTAATCGCCATTGCCTTTTTCATGTCCATCATGTTTCCAACTATTTTCTCTATTGGGATCTCTGACCTTAAAACTGATACACAACTTGGTTCATCGCTTATCGTTATGTCTATTGTTGGTGGCGCTCTTCTGCCACTAGGTCTAGGCTACATATCCGATTTAACAGGTAATATTCATACCGCTTATTTCATCCCCCTTATTTGCTTTGCTGTTGTCGTGCTTTTTGGTATAAGTCAGAAAAAAAATAGAAAAAGTCGCTTTTCATGAAAACACAAACTTTAAAAATTAACGAGAACGATAACGTAATCGTGGCCCTTGAGGATTTAAATGCCGGGCAGATGGTAATCCATCAGGGTGTTCCTTACCAGATTCTGGAAAATATACCTGCCAAACACAAGTTTTTCAGCAAAGATATGGAGGCTGGGCATGAAATTATTATGTATGGTATGCTTGTCGGAAAACTGCAGTGTCCGGTACAGAAGGGTCGCAGAATGAGCGTTGAGAATACTAAACATGCCGCCGGGGCTTACTCATTTAGAGGTGTAAAGCCATTCTGGAAAGCTCCTGATGTAAGCAAATTTAAGGATACCAAATTTTATGGCTACCATCGCAGCAACGGCGAAGTGGGAACTGCAAATCACTGGTTATTCATTCCAACCGTATTCTGTGAAAACCGTAATCTCGATATCATTAAGGAAACGCTTCATAACGAGCTTGGCTATGCTGTGGGAGACAAATATAAAGACTACACCCAGCAACTTATTCAGGCCATTGATCTAGGAACTGATTTAAATGATGTAGACTTCCACTCAGACCGATCGTCAAAGAAATCAAGGTTTTTCAAGAACATTGATGGCATTAAGTTCCTGAACCATAGTGGCGGATGTGGCGGAAGCAGGGCCGATGCTGCTAGCTTGAGTAAACTTCTTGCAGCCTATGCCAATCATCCAAATGTCGCCGGGGTCACCCTACTAAGTCTTGGTTGTCAGCATCTTCAAGTAAAGGATTTTCTGCACGATTTGAAGCTGGCGAATCCGGTCTTTGACAAGCCACTGGTTATACACGAACAGCAGCAAAGCCATAGCGAAGCGGAGCTCATTCGCCTAGCTATACGTGATACGCTGAGGGGATTAATAGCCGTGAATAAAACCGGGCGAAGTGCTGCAGGATTGGATAAGCTATGCATAGGGGTGAAATGTGGCGGCAGCGATGGCTTTAGTGGTATATCCGCTAACCCTGTGGTTGGGCATTGCGCTGATCTGGTGGTGGCTTTGGGTGGTAAGGTGCTTGCCGCAGAATTTCCGGAATTCTGCGGCGTTGAGCAGCACTTAATTGACAGAGCCGTAGATAAAGCAACTGCCGATAAATTCATTAAGCTTATGAGCGAGTACGATGCGCTGGCCCACAAACTCGGTTCCGGTTTTTACATGAACCCCTCTCCGGGAAATATCAACGACGGTCTTATCACTGATGCGATCAAATCTGCGGGAGCGGCTAAAAAAGCTGGTAGCTCGCCTATTGTTGATGTACTGGATTATACAGAGCCTGCCACCAAATCAGGTTTAAGCCTTGTCTGCACGCCGGGAAACGATGTTGAGGCAACAACCGGGAAAACAGCGGCCGGGGCTACGATTATTCTCTTTACGACCGGGCTGGGTACTCCCACAGGAAACCCGATTTGTCCGGTAGTTAAAATAGCGACTAACTCTGCATTGGCCTTACGGATGAATGATATCATTGACATTGATACCGGGGGCGTTATTAGCGGGACGCAGAGCATTGAGTCTTTGGGTGAAGCATTGTTAGAATATTGTATTAAAATTGCCAGCGGGACTGAGATTCCGAAGGCTGTAGCCCTTAATCAGGATGATTTTATTCCCTGGAAAAGAGGTGTTAGCTTATAAGCTTTGGCCTGAATAAAAATAAAAAAAATAAATATGAACTTAAATTTAGCAGATAAAGTGATTTTAGTTAGCGGTGGCGCTAAGGGTATTGGCGCTGCCATTGCTAAAGGGCTGGCGGCTGAGCATGCCATTCCCATTATCATTGGAAGAAATGAACTGGATAACGAAGCATTGGTAGATTCCATTAGATTGCTTGGCCTGCGGGCGGACTCAATTCAGGCGGAATTAAGTAGTCCCAGTCAAATCAATGATATCGCCGGCAGGATCGCAAAAAGATATGGCCGTATCGATGGACTGGTCAATAACGCCGGGGTAAATGATGGTGTGGGCTTGGAAAAAGGAAGTTATTTAAGCTTTTTGGATTCTTTGCATAAAAACTTGATCCATTACTATCTGCTTGCCCAAGCTACACTTCCATATTTAAAGATAAGTGGTGGGTCGATCGTAAACATCGGTAGTAAGACTGCTGAAACCGGTCAGGGTGGAACCTCAGGCTATGCTGCTGCAAATGGTGGTAGGAATGCCCTGACCAGGGAGTGGGCTGTGGAACTCTTGCCTTATAACATCAGGGTTAACGCGGTTATTGTAGCTGAAGCTTTAACGCCGCTATACCATAAGTGGCTCGAATCTTTTGAAAATCCTGAGGAAAAGTTGAAAAATATTGTAAAAAACATCCCCTTAGAAAACAGGATGACGCGTGTGGAAGAAATAGCGGATATGGTTACTTTTTTACTATCAGAGCGTTCCAGTCACACTACCGGTCAACTTATTCATGTTGATGGCGGTTACGTGCATCTGGATAGAGGTCTTTAGCCGTTTTTGTTTCAGTCATGCATTCTTGCTTGTTAAGAAAATAATTTAATTTTAGCTAGCCGGGTATTATCTTATAAACGGCTTACTATTTGTATAGCGATTTAGGAGTGATAATTGTTTTTTTAATATCAGCATGTTAAACTTTTCTACCAGCGGGTCTATAGCAGCGTTTACCAGACTGCTGGTCAAGTACGGATTTCTGATTCTGGTGTTCATGCTCATGCATCATGGGCAAAGCCGTAGCCAACAAAAAATCAGCTTCAAAAGAATTACTGTTGATAATGGCTTGCCGCATAATGTGGTGATGAGTTTGCTGCAGGATAAAAAAGGTTACATCTGGGTTGGCACCTATGCCGGGATAACACGTTATGATGGTTTGGGTTTTCATAGCTATCCATACAATCCGATGGATACAAGGACACCTGGAAATAATCAGGTGCTACGCTTTTTTGAAGATAGCAAGGGTTTTATTTGGGTAGGTACCCAAAATGGGCTCAACCGCTACAATGCTGATAGCAATAATTTTCTGAGGTATAAGTTTGAGGGTGCTCCAAATGTGTATCAGGTAATGGACATTAAAGAGGATGATCGGGGCAATATCTGGGCCGCCAGTACCAGCGGACTATACGTTTTGAAGGCTACAAGTAAACAAAATACTTTTCAGCCTTCAGGGATATGCAGCTCTGCCGTGCAGTCACTTTACATCGATCGATTGCAAAATTTATGGCTGGGAAATAATGATAGTTTAAAAGTTTACAACCTTCGTAGCAGGCGATTTTCACTCCCGGACATTGGATTGGAAAAATATCCTGAACTCTTGCATAGCGTTATTCAAAAGGTAACGCAGGATCATTTGGGCAATTATTGGATTGCCAGTGAAACCTCCGGACTTTATCTACTGGAGGTAAATCAAAAAAAAACGACTCATTTCTCTAAAAATAACGGACTATTAAGCAATACGGTAAGGGATGTTATAGAAACTGATGTCCATACCATATACGTTGGCACCAAAGAAGGATTAAATATTATATCCAGGCCTTTAAACTCCATTGAAGCTTATCAGTCTGATGGCAATAATTTAACGACTATCGGCCAAAACTCAGTACGTTGTATCATCAAAGACCGGGAAGGCAATATTTGGCTGGGCTCTTATAATGGAGGCATTAGCCTTATCACAGCGACCTCGGGGAATTTCTTTCATTTTGGCATTAGGGGTGGCGACAAAAACGGCCTATCCTACGGCATTGTAAACAACATTTATCAAGATCCGGATCAATCTTTCTGGGTGGCTACCGATGAAGGCGGGCTTAATCATGTATCGAAAGATTTTTCTGCTAATCAGTTTTTTTTGAACAAGTCTGATATCATGCAGGGAAATCCAGCCAGTATCAAATCAATTGCCCCGCATTCTTCGCCAGATAAACTATGGTTAGGAACTGCCTCAGGACTAGCGATTTTTGATAAGCGGACACATGTTTTCAAAAAAATTGAGCTAAAGGCAGTAAAACTGCGGCCTGGGATGATCAGGAATTACGTGTTACTCAAAGATGGTGATGGACTCTGGGTGGGTACTAATTTCGACGGACTTTATTACCTTAGCAATGAAAAACTAACTGCGCATTATCTTTCCCCGGACAATAGTAATGATAAGCTGTTTGGACAGATAACTGCCTTGTATCAGGATGAAAAATACCTATGGATAGGCACCAGAATGATGGGTTTATACAGGCTGGATAAAAAGACAAGGGTTGTTAAATCCTATTCGGCTAGCTCAAGCCAGCCATTTCATATCTCCTCGAACTCTATCCTGAGTATCAGGAGGGATTTGCAAAAAAGACTCTGGATTGGTACCGATGGTGGTGGACTAAATTATCTATCGGAGGAGAGCGGTAAATTTTATGGGCTTGATAAAGCTGCAGGGCTTTATGATGCCAGTATACAGCAAATCTTAGCGCAGGGAAAGAATCAGCTCTGGCTTAGCAGCAACAAGGGTTTATCCCTGCTTGTATTCAAAAATTTTCAGTTTCCATTCTCCAGTCGCGATTATATTATACGCGATTACGATGTAAGTGACGGGCTACAGAGCAACCAGTTTACAAATAGCTCCCTGGCAACACCGGATGGCCTGTTAATTTTTGGGGGTATTAATGGGCTTAGCGTATTTAATCCTGCTAAAATTAAAGTGAACCAATATCAGCCACGGGTTGTATTCACTGACTTTTTGATTTTTGATAAATCTGTCTCTGCAGGTCAGGCAAACGCTCCATTCAAAACAGCAATAGATGAGACCAGGGAAATTACACTACCCTACGACAGCGCCTATTTTAGTATCAAATACGCGGCTTTAAGTTTTATAAATCCCACAAAGAATAGATTTGCTTTCTCCATGGAAGGCTTTGCCGGAAACCGCTGGCAATATTCTAATGATCCCGTAGCGACTTATACTAACCTTAAGCCCGGCCATTATACTTTTCATATTAAGGCAGCTAATAATGATGGCATATGGAGTAGAGAGATAAGGTCTCTGAAAATAGTTATACTTCCCCCATGGTATCAACGGTGGTATGCTTATCTGCTTTATATTGGACTCGCGATGGCTGGAATTTATGCTTATATATACTATACAAAACGTACCATGCGGCTAAAAAGCCAATTGTCATTTGAGAAAAGCAGCAGGGAAAAGGATCTAGCCCTTGCAAAGGATAAGCTTGATTTTTTTACGAATATTTCTCACGAAATCAAAACGCCCCTGACGCTGATACTCTCTCCTATTGAGCGACTACTGAGATTATCTGCAGCCGACAAGCGCATCTATGGACAACTCAAACTCATGCAGGATAATGGGACAAGGCTCTCAAGACTAGTCAATCAATTGCTGGATCGCCAAAAATTTGAAGCCGGAGCGCTACATTTGGCGGCCTCAGAACAGGACCTGGTTGCTTTCCTGAGGGAAGTAAAGGATGCCTTTTCTGAGCTTGCGGATAAAAAGAGTATCCTGCTATCCCTTGATAGCAAATACAATGAACTTTTAGCTTGGTTTGATAATGAAAAGCTTGAGAAAGTAATGTTCAACCTTATATCAAATGCGATAAAATTTACGCATGAATTTGGTGTCATTAACATCTCTATAAATATCATCCAATCTAAGGGATATTCCGGGCATGTTGAAATAGCCATAACTGATAATGGTATTGGCATATCAAAAGATAAAATTAAAACCTTATTTAGCCCCTTTTCTGGCCGTGAGAGTTATTACGATTCGATGGCCAGCTCTCATTTGGGCTTATCATATTCGAAAAAACTTATTGAGCTACATCACGGGACAATTGATCTCATCAGTGAGGCAGAAACAAGTATATCACAAGGCTATACTCGTTTTATTATCCATCTCCCCATGGGTAATCAGCACCTGGAGCAGCATGAGATCAGCTCGATCAATACTGAGGATGATTTTTTGATGCAGCCGCTCCTTCCAACAGAAAGCCCTGAACAATTCGGTGAACGAAAATCGGCGGTTATTGAGAGAGAAGACCATCCTTTAAGTATATTAATTATAGAAGACAATACTGAAATGAATAATTTCATTCAGCTAATTTTTGAGCATGACTTTGAGGTATTTACTGCAGAAAATGGACAAGAAGGCTTAGAACTCGCAAAGGCAAAACTTCCTGACCTAATCATAAGTGATGTCATGATCCCTGAAATGAACGGTTTGCAACTAAGTAAAATCCTGAAGTCTGATACCCTAACCAGTCATATTCCCATCATTCTATTAACCGCACGAAGTGAAGCACTTTTCAAGATCGAGGGATTAAACGCTGGGGCCGATGATTACCTATCAAAGCCTTTCAGTATAAATTTGCTTGAAACAAGGGTATGGAACTTGTTGGAAAACCGTCAAAAAATGCGCTCGAGATTTCAGAAAGAAATTATCTTCGAGCCAATAGATTTAAAAATAGCTGAAAAAGAGGAAAACTTTATCTCAGGACTTATTAAATACATAACAGAAAATATAGATAATCCCCAGCTTAACGTTGAACAGCTTAATCAACAGGTAGCAATGAGCCGAAGTGGCTTTACGAAAAAAATCAAAGCACTAACTAACCTCACCGGCGTGGAGTTCATCAGGCTCATTCGATTGAAACATGCTGCAAATTTGCTTTCCACAGGAGCGTACACCGTAAGTGAAGTTGCTTTTAAATCTGGTTTCGAGGATATAAACTATTTCGGAAAATGTTTCAAACAGTTATATGGCTATCCCCCAAGTCAGCACACCGGACGCATCTAGCATAATCGGACTCATCACAACGCAATCAACTCATTACAAACAAGTTAAAAATTAATAAAGCTATTTTTGCTTAAAAATAGAACGATTTTGACCTGAGGTTATAAAGAAAACAGCATGAATTCCATTATCCTACATAAGCTAATTTAGTCTGATGAGCATCAACTAACCAAATATCATATGTACAAAGGATTCTTCATTTCTCAATCTCTATTGTGTGGAACCAGATCGGTAAAGCAGAAACGAGTATTTCTCATACTAGCACTGCCCCTTAAATTCCCTTATTTAAATCTCTACTTATCACCATCACTATGAGAGCACAGCTATTAAAAGTATGTGCTAATCCCTCACAGTCTTTTAGTGTTAGGAGGGATTATGCACCAGTTTTTGAAAATATCTGGCATTTTCACCAGGAAATAGAAATCATCTATTTTCAATCTGGGTCGGGAACACAGTTTATCGGTGACAGCATTCGAAAATTCCGATCGGGTGATATCGTGATGATAGGTTCAAATCTACCCCACTTCTGGCGTTTCGATGAATCTGATACAGGGCAAAGGGATATACATGTCATCCATTTTAACGCTGATTTCTGGGGTGATGGTTTTTTAAATCTACCTGAAACCAAGCTGATTCAGGAACTGATCAACCAGGCCCGTTTTGGACTGCAGCTAACCGATCAGATTAAAAAGCCAGTGGTCGAACTGATTTTAAAACTTGAGGAGGCAAAGACTGTTTTCCGGCTTACCTTACTACTGCAGATTCTTGAACATATTGCCTCCAGTGATGAACATAGGTTACTGTCTTCAACCTCATTCAACCCTGGCTTGCAGCAATCTGAAAGCAAAAGGATAAATGATATTTATCAGTTTTCATTTTCGAATTTCAAAAAGAAAATTGCCATCGAAGACGTTGCCGTTATTGCGAATATCAGCCCTACTTCATTTTGCAAATACTTCAAGAATCAAACCGGTAAAACTTATTCCCAGTTTCTAACCGAATATAGAATTGGTGTCGCCTGTAAACTTTTGATTGAAGACAAATATACCCTCCAGCAGATTTGTTATGAAAGTGGTTTTAATAATTTCGTCAGCTTTCACAGGCATTTCAAAAATGTCACCAAAAAAACCCCTGCGGTATATCAAAAGGAATTCTTTTATAAAAAACGGCATTCGAAGTCTTAAAAACACTAACTAGCCTTTAAAGATCAAATGGACATTTTCCCTTAATGCATTGCATATTTCATTAATTTTTCGATTAAGTAAAAGCCGGTAATTGCATATTGAAATTAACCAAATATTAAAGGGTTCCCTCGGTATATATTCCTGAGGGGCCGAACTAAACAACAAGATTATGAGAAAAACGAACTTTACCATTTTCTTTAATGTCTTCCACTGGCCATTCAAGCAAGCACTGATCATGCTTTTTCTATGTGCTGCACTTCACGCTTCATCGAATGCTCAGGAAACATTGAACGTATCGGGAACAATCAAGGAAAGCGGCGGAGGGCCTTTACCTGGGGTAACCGTGAGCGTCAAGGGTCTTCAGACTGCGTCTGCCAGTGACGGAAACGGAAAATATATGATTAAAGTCCCTGCAAACTCTACGCTCGTTTTCAGCCTCATCGGTTATAAACAGCAGGAACTGAACGTTGGGAACAGGACGACGATTAACTTAAGTCTCGAGAGCAGTCAAACTGACCTGGAAACTGTGGTTGTGGTGGGATATGGAACGCAGAAGAAGGCCAGTTTAACCGGTGCTGTCGCTGCTGTAAGCGGCGCGGAGATGAACAAGCGTGTGGCTGCGAACCCTACCCAGCTATTGCAGGGACAATTGCCGGGATTGCAGGTAACCCAGGCCTCGGGTGAAGCTGGTGCTGAGGGGAATGTTCTGCGTGTCCGAGGATTAGGCTCTTATGGTGCAGGAAGCAACCCTTTAGTAATTATTGATGGTATTCCCGGAAGCCTTACGGCTTTGAATCCAGAAAGCATTGAAAGCGTGACCTTACTTAAAGATGCTGCTTCGGCATCAATATATGGATCCCGCGCGGCTAACGGCGTCATACTCGTTACCACTAAACAGGGAAAGGCGGGTAAAACCCAGGTTTCATATAGCTATAACGATGGAGTTACCTCCGCTACCAGGTTACCAGATTTCGTGTATAACTCTGTTCAATACATGCAGCTTTATAACCAGGCTGCAACAAATTCGGGAGTTCCTGCTACGGCTTACACTGCCAGTCAGATCAATGACTATGCCAGCGCAACTGATAAAACAAGGTTTCCCGATTATAACTGGCTTGATCTTATGCTTCGGACCGTGAATGTACAAACGCATAACCTTAACGTATCGGGGGGTAGTGAGAAAACTACCTATAATGTCGGTCTGGGCTTTATTGACCAGCCTGATATCATGCGCGGTTTTAGCTTTAAGAAATATAACATGCAGTTTAATTTAAATGCAAAGGTGAACGACCGAATTAATTTTGGCAGCAGTTTAACCTTAAATTATGGTGCAAGAAAATTTCCTGCCATCGGTTCATCTACCCTTGCCAATACCCTTAACGGTTCTATCAGTCAGGATATCTTTCTTTCTACATTATCCCAGGCGCCATTATACGGCCCTATTCTACCGGATGGAACCGGCCGTTACACCTCGATATATTCCCAATCGAATGGTACGACCCCAAATAAAAACCCTCTCGCTGTAATAGAAAATGCACCGGGAAGCAACAACGAATACACGCTTCAGGGAAACGTTTTCCTTGATGTAAAGATTATTGAGGGGCTTCAATGGAAGACCAGTGTGGGTACCAATTTTGCTTTCAATAAGTTATATGCCTATAAGCCTGTCATCAACCAATATCAATGGCTTGCCGCCCCTACGACTGCCCCAACCCGCACGTTAGACGTCGGAGGACAGGGGCTAACCGTATATGATGAGAATACGATCAATCCTGCGGGCTATACGCAACTAACCTATAGTAAAAAAATAAATAACCACTCCTTCTCCATTTTAGCCGGTACCCAAAGCGATTACCTAAAAACACAGTCACTATCAGGCGCCAGGGTGGTCTATCCCAATAACAATGCCCAGGAACTTAACGTGGGTGGTACCGGTGCACAATCGAACACAGGTCAGGCTTTTGAATGGGCACTTAACTCTTACTATGGCCGCGTTTCATATGATTATGCCGGAAAATATTTATTGGAGGGAAGTGCGAGGTATGATGGATCTTCCAGGTTTCGTGAAGGAAAAAAATGGGGGTTCTTTCCATCTCTAGCCTTAGGTTACCGGATTTCTCAGGAAGAGTTCTTTAAACCCCTACTGGAGGTGGTTTCGGATTTAAAGATCAGGGCTTCAATCGGTAAACTGGGAAATCAGAACATCGGTAATTACCCTTACCAGGATGTCTACACGACTGGATATTCGTATCCAACTGCGACAGCACTTTCGGATGGGGTAAGGCAAACCCGTCTAGTGGACAATAACATTACCTGGGAATCTACCAATCAAAAAAATATTGGGTTGGATATCTCTTTTCTGAAAAACAAGCTGAACATTACCGCAGAATATTATTATAAATTAACGACTAATATTTTAACGGATGCGAATATCCCGTTATTCGTAGGTTACGATGCACCAACGGTGAACAACGGAACGCTACGCAACCGCGGTGTGGAGATCAATGCGAGCTATAAGGGCAAAATCGGTGCGCTTAACTATTCCATCGTTGGCAACTTTCAAGCGAACCGAAATAAACTTGTCAAATTTGGACCTCAGGTTATCGGAGCCACAACCATCACTAAAGAGGGGTTACCTTATGGCAGTTTCTATGTCTATGAATTTGACAAGATATTCCAATCTGCCGCTGAAATTGCTGCCGCGCCTGCCCAACCTTTTAGTCCTACGCCAGGTACCTTCAAATTTAAGGATCTGGATGGCAATGGTGTAATCAACGAGAGCGATAGAACTGTTGTATCTGGTATATTCCCGAATTATGACTATTCGTTAACGACGAATTTTGAATACAAGAACTTTGATTTCTCCATATTTCTGTATGGCTCCCAAGGACAAAAACAATATGTAAACGGTTGGGGCTTCCAACCTTTTAACCAAGGTTCCGTACCGACCACGGATTGGCTCAATGCCTGGACACCAGAAAACCAAAGCACCACTATGCCTAAAATATACTTAACCGGTAGTGGCGCTGTGAACTCAAACGTTTCTACGGTTTCGACTTATTATCTCCGTGATGCTTCTTTCCTGAAAATTAAGAACATCCAACTCGGATATACCCTTCCTGCTCAATGGCTGAAGCCTGTTGGAATTAGCAACCTGAGGGTTTATTTTTCTGGTGAGAATCTGTTCATCTTCACTGACTACCCTGGTCTGGATCCCGAACGTGTTCCGAACAACACCCGTTTTTTAACACATCCACAAAATAAGGTTTACAATTTTGGGGCAAGAGTAACCTTTTAATCAACAAAAAGCATGAAAAAGATATCAATATTATTTGGGACGCTGTGCATGGTAATTGGCGCTATATCCTGCAAAAAAGATTACCTACAAAAGGATCCATTAGCGCAATTATCTGAAAATACTTTTTATAAAACTCAGGGTGATTTAGATCTTGCCTTGAATGGCTGTTATAATTTTCTAGTACGCGGCGCGAATGCAACCAGCGTGGGTGCTTCCGCTGCTGGTGTGGGCGGCGCCTATATGCTTTGGGAAACCTTAACTGATAACGCTTATACTAATTCATCCAGTGGCGCGCTAGGCACTGTAACCCTAGGCCAGTACGAATCAACAAGTGGCGGGATACTTCGTGACATGTATGACTATAGCTACGATGCCATTGCTGCGAGTAACCTCTTTATTGCTAAGAGTGCGAACGTACAGCTAGCCGATGCTACCAAGAAGACATATATCGCGGAGGCCAGGTTTTTAAGGGCTTATCATTATTTCCTACTTACACAACTTTACGGGGACGTAGTTTTAACTACCCAGCCATTGAGCTTTGACCAGACCAGCATTAAAAAAGAACGTACAGCCAAATCTATTGTTGTGGATACCATTTTAGCTGATCTGGACTATGCGATTAGTAATTTACCTAGTAGCAGCTATACTGGCCATGCGGTACGGGGGACTGCGCAGGCTTATAAAGCAAAAGTGCTGCTAACTAACGGGCGTTTTGCTGAGGCCGCTACAGTGGCTAAGGCTATAATTGATGGCAAAACATTTTCACTTTATAGCAACTATGGGGCGATGTTCTTAAAAGCAGGCCAGAGCGGTAATAATGAGATTATGTTCTCGGCACGTTTCTTACCGCCAAATCTATACAGTCAGCAAGACTGGCTGATGTCTTACGATGGTGCGCTGGCGCTTCAGCCGATGCGCTATCTGGTAAATGATTTTGAATGTACAGATGGTTTGCCCATCAGCACTTCACCACTCTACAACAGTGCCAACCCTTACCTGAACCGCGACCCAAGGTTAAAACTTACAGTTATCACCCCGGGAGATTTTAGAGCACCGAGTTCAAACCCATTTGTACCTAATTCAACAACCTTATTCTTAACACGCAAAGGCGTCGACCCAAGTCGTTATCCAACAAGCTATTCTACCCAAAGTGATCAGGATTTTATACTTATGCGCTACGCGGATGTACTTTTGATGTACGCCGAGGCGCAAAATGAATCGTCCGGACCTGATGCAAGTGTTTATACGGCCGTAAATCTGGTAAGGCAACGTCCTGGAATTGGCATGCCTGCATTAGCACCAGGCTTATCACAGGCTGATATGCGCGTACGTATCCGTCACGAAAGGCGGGTAGAATTCGGCATGGAAGGTCAGCGTTTCTTTGAACTAAAAAGGTGGAATACAGAGAAAGATGTAATTCCGACTATAACCAATCCCAATGGTGTGACCAGGGTCTGGCAGTCAAGGAATGTGCTTTGGCCGATTCCGAGATCTGAGCAGGATATTATGGCCAGCCTTGGTGTTAGCAATTTTCAAAATACTGGTTACTAGCACCTACTCATCCCTGCCGAGCAGCATATGTTGGCAGGGAATTTTTCTTTTCAATTTAAATCATCTTTTAAATTCCTTTTTTATGAATATTAACAAATCCCGTTTTCAGCTTTCGATCCTATTTTTTTCTCTTTTTCTAAATTTTAGCGCTACCCTATCTTGGTCACAAACAGGGACAGATCAGGACAAGAAGATGGGCTGGTGGCGGGAAGCCAGGTTTGGTATGTTTGTACATTGGGGGGTATACTCAATCTGGGGTGGCGAGTACCACGGGGAACTGCAACGCAGAAGCGGTGCGGAATGGATCATGAACCGCTGTAAAATTGGTGTTTCGGAATATAAACTGGTTGCCAGCGGTTTTAATCCAATAAAATTTAATGCCGATTCGCTTGTTCTCCTTGCTAAGCGCTCCGGGATGAAATATATTGTCTTCACTGCGAAGCACCACGATGGTTTTGCAATGTTTAAAAGCGAAGCCTCAACCTTTAACATCATGGATTACACGCCTTTTAAAAGGGATATCGTTGGGGAAATTGCAGCCGCTTGCAGCAAGCATGGGATGAAGTTGGGGCTATATTATAGTCAATCCCAGGATTGGGTAAATCCCGGAGGTGCTGCCCTGCGCAGGGCTGTATGGGAAGGCTGGGCAAATCCGGATTCAACCAGTATCGATAATTATACGCTTAAAAACAATGGACACTGGGATTACCTGCAGATGAGAAAGGGTTTCGATGATTATATTCATCAGATCGCATTGCCTCAAATTAAAGAGATATTATCAAATTATGGCGATATTGCCTCAATTTGGTTTGATACTCCGGCCGAAATTACTGATGCCCAGGCTACAGAAATAGCCAATGAACTAAAAAAATACCCTAACATTATTGTTAATGACAGGCTCAAAAGGCCTAATTTTCTAGGTGATTTCCGAACATCCGAGCAGAAATTACCAGGTGAAGAGCTGGAGGGTGTGCATGATGTAGAGACCTGTATGACCCTAAACAGTTCCTGGGGTTATAAGCGTCCGGATACGAACTGGAAAAGTCCAGAAAAAGTTATCAAGACGCTCATTTCTGCCAGCTCGGAAGGGGGAAATTTCCTGCTCAACATAGGTCCCCAGCCCGATGGTTTAATCCCAGCGGGGTCAATAAAAGTATTAAACGCTGTCGGTGCATGGATGAAAACAAACGGTGAGTCTATATATGGAACTACTAAAGCGCCATTGGCGGCTGTAAGGTGGGGTAAGATAGCGATTAAGAACCGGCCGCAAAACAGGGAAATGTTTCTTTATGTGTTTGATATGCCAGAAAATGGGCTGCTCAACTTGCCTGCAAAGATTAAAATAAAAGAAGCTAAGCTCATTGCCTCTAGCGAGAAGCTTAAATTCACTTCCGGCGAAAATGGTTTAATAAGCATTAGCTTGCCGAGTGGAAAAATGGCTAAAGAATTAATACCTGTGGTTAAATTAACCCTGGCACAAAGCCTCTCGCCCGTTCGGTCAGTACAAAAGAATACTAAAACATCGAAAATAGTCGATCAATAAAGCAGATGTGACAGCATTTAATAAGTCATTTCCTACATATGAATATCGTCGTAAAATTAAAATCAAGCTATAAGCTTTCCCTACTGGGGCTCATCTTATGCGGCCATTTATTTGTCCTTAGCGCTAGCGCCCAACAGACGGGGGATGAAGATAAAACTATGGCGAATGAAAACCGCTTACGTGAGCAGAAACTTATTGATTCGGCCAGAAAAAACTGGTGGGACCAAAGTATGGATAACCTCGCTTCGAGGATCGCCTGGTGGCGTGAGGCTAAACTGGGCCTGTTTATACACTGGGGTATATACTCCCTTCCTGGAGGGGAATGGCAGGGCAAAAAAGTCACGGGATACAGTGAGCACCTGATGCGAAAGGAAAAAATATCCCGCGAGGACTATCTTAAGATCGCTCATGAATTTAATCCGGGCCGCTTTAATGCTGATGATTGGGTGAAAAGCGCTAAGGCAGCAGGTGCCCGTTATCTGATCATCACAGCCAAACACCATGATGGCTTTGCTATGTATGACTCCAAGGTCTCAAAGTTTAACGTGATTAACGAAACCGCCTGGAAGAAAGATCCGATGATAGCACTTTCCAAAGCCTGCAAGCGCTATGGTCTCAAATTTGGCTTTTATTATTCGCATGCCTTTGACTGGGAGAACCCCGATGCGCCAGGCAATGACTGGAGCTACCAAAATCCAGGAGGAGACTTAGGATTATTCGGGGGCAGAAACTGGTATGACGTACATCCCGAGCTTATTGCCAAAGCTGCCAAATATGTTGATGAGAAAGCCATCCCTCAGATCAAAGAACTATTAACTATCTACAAGCCGGACATCTTGTGGTTTGACACGCCTCATAAGCTACCCTTATCGGAGAATCTTAGAATTTTGAAGGTCATCAGGGAAACCGATGATAACGTTGTCATTAACGGACGTTTACTGAACACGGAAATGCTGAACATGGGTGATTATAAGAATACTGCTGATCGTCCGGCAGAGTTTTATCCGGTAAGCGGAGATTGGGAGGCCATTCCAACCACTAACGAATCTTATGGTTACGCTAAATTTGACAAAAGCCATAAGCCAGTTGGGCATTTTATCCGCCTACTGGCTAAAGCGGCCTCTAAGGGAGGTAATCTATTATTGAATATCGGTGCTATGGGCAGCGGTGAATTTGCTGAAGCAGATAAGCATATTCTGGAAGGTTTAGGAAACTGGATGGCTAAAAATTCTGCCAGCATCTATGGCACCAGCAGAACACCGCTTCCCATCCAGAACTGGGGTGTTATCACCCAAAAGGATAAACTATTATATCTGCATGTATTCAACTGGCCAAAAGATAATAAGCTTATTCTCTCAGGGCTTAAAAGTAAATTTTCAAAGGCTTACTTCTTAACAGCTCCATCTAAAACCATAAAAACAAAGCGGATTGATTCGGCTGGGGTCCAGCTAGATCTTCCTAAAGCGCCTTTGGATACGCTCAACACGGTGATCGTGCTTGAAACATCTGACCCCATCCAAACAGATCCTATTCCTTCATTGGCTTCAAACCAGGATAATGTTTTGCTAAGCTATGATGCCAGATTATCTGGCGGAGGCTTTGGCTACGGTGATGGAAAGGCAGGCCGGTATTATGTTACTGGCTGGAAAAACAAAAGCCAGCAGATGCGCTGGGATTTCAAAGCACTTAGCCCCGTAAAATTTACGCTGAAGATTAAATATCTCTCTGATGCTGCAAGCGCTGGCACTTATACTATCAGCATCGACAAGTTTAAAAAAATAAAGACCGTAATATCAACGACTAATGAACAAATTCAGCTGGAGACCATTGGGGATATCGACTTAAGCCCTGGCTTGCATAATCTGGAAATTACTCCAGTAACGATAACAAAGCAGGAGCTGATAAAAGTACTAGAAATTCAGCTTATTCCCTATCCTGTACAATAAATGTATTTTTTCCGAATTCAAAATTTATGAAAACATTAACTTCTTTTATAATAGCTTTTTGCTGTACCATTTTAACAATCCTGTCAAGTGCCCAGCAGATTAACTGGCCTGCTTTTATGCAAGCGCAGAACCTGAAATGGGACAGGCTGGGTAAAAACTACTATGAAGGTGTGATCCTTGGTAATGGCTTGCTTGGCATCAATATCTACGAGCAAGCACAAAACATTATTCGATTTGACATCGGCCGATCTGATGTAGTAGATAACCGTACCGCAGTAGCGCCGCAGGTGAATAAGCTCTACACCCAGGCACGCCTTCCTATAGGTCATTTCGAACTGGGCACTAAAAGTGCAATTACCTCCTCCGAAATCGTTTTGGATATCTATAATGCCATCGCTAAGGGTAAAATTAAAACTGAAAAAGGGGAAATTGATTTCACTGCTTATGTCTCTGCTGTTGGGGAAGTGATGGTAATTGAGCTGCATAAAACAGGGGCGGAGGAAGCTAGTGGTCTAAAATTTGTACCTGAGGAGAGTAAAAGTGCCAGACTTGGTTTTAACCGTCCAGATAAGCCTGAAAGTTATCCAGCTAATCCGCCTATCTTGGCAAGCACTCAAGGCTCTTTCAGGATTTACCATCAGCAACTGCTTAACCGGGGCGGTTATGCAAGCGTTTATACGAGTAACCGGTCAAAAGGTTTTGAAAAAGTCAACATCAGCATCGGTTATGATGAATTTAATAATTTAGATGAAATTGCTCAGGCAAAAAACTACGTCAAGGCTTTTGAAAAAAACAGTGCTTCGACTAATCTGTTAAAACACGCCAACTGGTGGCATAATTATTATCAAAAGAGTTTCGTATCCCTGCCTGATAAAAGAATGGAAAGCTTCTACTGGGCGCAGCTCTACAAACTAGCTTGCCTTACACGGCCAAATAAACCGATGATTGACTTAATGGGCCCATGGACAAGTGATACCCCATGGCCAGCTATCTGGTGGAACCTGAACGTTCAGCTAAGTTATTCGCCCATGGCTGTTATCAATCATACGGAGTTGAGCGAGCCTTTGCTGAATACTTTGGCGAAAAATGAGCAGCAGCTTAGAAAAAATGTGCCTGAGCAATGGCAGGGGGATGCTTCTCTTATTGGTAGGAGTTCTTCTTATACGCTGGAAAGTAAAATATCGATGGATGAAATAGCTTCAGGGAATTTTGAGGCGGCTAACCTTTGCTGGACGATGTTTTACTGCTATGAATATTATCTCCATACCAAGGATGAACAGCGGCTGCGCAAGGAAATTTATCCTTTATTAAAACGTTCAACAAATTTCATGATCCACCTGTTGAAAAAAGATGAATCCGGGAAATATCATTTTCCAGTCTCTATTTCTCCAGAATACAGCCAAAACGGAGCTGATGCGAACTATGTATTATCAACACTGCGCTGGGCTTTGAAAACATTATCGGATGTGAATACTCAGTTGAAGCTAAATGACAGCGATACCGATAAATGGAAGGATCTCGCTGCTAATCTGAGTGAGTACCCAAAAGATGCTACCGGCTTTATGATTGCAAGGGGTTTACCCTTAAGTACCTCCCACCGTCATTACTCTCACCTATTGATGATCTACCCTTACCATTTGATCAATTGGGAAAATCCCGCAGACCGGCCTGTTATTAGCCAATCTTTGAATCACTGGATCTCATTGAAAGGCGCTCTCCAAGGCTATACTTATACCGGTGCTGCTTCGATTTATGCCAGTATGGGAAAAGGGGATTCATCGGCGAGGATGTTAGATCAACTGTTCACTAAATATATCAAGCCCAATACGCTCTACAGGGAATCTGGTCCTGTGATTGAGACGCCATTGGCTGCGCTCAACTCTGTCTGCGAATTACTGATTCAATCCTGGGGGGCTAAGGTAAGGGTCTTTCCTGCAGTTCCTTCGAACTGGAAAAATGCAAGCTTTGATAAATTAGGTGCTGAGGGAGCTTTCGAGGTTTCCGCCCGGTATGAAAACAGGCATACCACTTACATTCAGGTCAAAAGTTTAAAAGGTGGTATCTGCAGGATTCAAACCACAATGAAACCTGAGGAAGTGATGAGCGATTCAACGGAAAAAACTGGGGTTACTATTGGCGTTTTTGAAGATCAACAGCTTATTTCTTTTGACACTAAGGCGGGTGAAATTATAACCTTAAAGGCTAAAAAACAAACCACTGGGGAAATTAATCCAGTGCCCTACCAATTCAATACAGCTTGGCACTGGGGTTTAAACCAGGGCCGATAATACGCATGCAGTTTTAGGGATGGGCTGTATGTTGGGTAAGGGGGTGGATGCCCCCTTATCATTTACTTATTTTTGCTATTATCTCAGCGGATATCCATAGGCGTTTCTAGAAATTTTATACACAATCAATGCCCCTCAACTGTTCTTCTACAATGGTGGCCAAGTTATCAAAAATCAATATAAGACAACACAATAGTCGTTAATAGGACAGATCTTAATTCCAGTTAGAACTCTGGGGATCCTGTTCAATCTCCGAAAAAGCCAACTTAAAAACAGGCTATTTTGAAACTAGCATCCTTTATCAGTTTCAATCTAAGACTAAAATCCAAGCTAAATTCAAAAAACTATCTTTTTCCAGGTTAGTAAATTTCATATTGTATGGTTTAATGTTAGAGACCGAGCTAACCCTAAAAACGGGGTTTATTAACTAACCTGCTATATCTTTTAATACGTAAATATGTCATACGCGATTAATTTTGATAAAAGCAAAACTTGGAATAAACATGCTGAACTATCCAGGGAACCGAAATATTGGCCATCTAACTGTATAGTCTTATTTAAGACCTGGCCTGGTATTATTACGAAATGGGATTAAACTGTGGCTTTCTGATAGGTAATGAAGTAATCCTTCTGGTATAAACTGGTTCAAAACAAGGTGAGTTGATGCATTCAAACTTCATTTTTTTTATTCTCCGTGTACTTCATTCACTTTCTTTTACGAAATATTAACAATCAAATTTAATGACTTATAAATCTAATAAAAATTAAAGCATCTAGCGCATCACAGCGCAAACGTTTGACTAGCATAGCTGATCACGATAGGTCGCGGTGTACCTGATACATATTTTATAGATAGTAGCACTTGATCTTTAGAGGGAGACTCAAAAGCCTAAAAAGCTTACTAATATGCAGTTTTCATGCAGTTTTCGAGTGGTATAAGCGAGTATTATTGCTTTAATAAAACCAAGTATTTAAAGCTATGAAAAAGCCTATAATCTACATCGTAAACTCAAGTACTTTCGGCAAACATTTCGATGAGCACTTAACTAAACTAGAATCCTTTTCTACCCTGAGGCACCTTAATGTTCCTGCTGATATAAATGAAGATGAATTAGGAGAGAAACTTGCAGATGCTAATGGCATTATCGCCAGTGTGACGCCTAAATTCAGCAGAGCTACGCTGGCCTACTGCAAAAATCTTGTTCTTTTGACCAGGCATGGCATTGGCTGCGATAACGTGGACCTTGAGGCTGCAAAAGAATTTGGCATTCTAGTATCGCGGGTAAAAGGTTTTGTTGAAAAAGAGGCCGTTGCGGAATACGCTGTTGCCTTGACACTTGCAGCGGGAAGAAAGGTTTTTCAAGGTGCTCATGCCGTTAAAAGCAATAATTGGTCTGCCAGGGCGACTATGATCGGTTTAGAATTAAAGGGTAAAACAATAGGTATCATTGGTATGGGCAATATCGGATCTCGGAGTGCCGAAATCTTTTCGAAAGGCTTCGGCGCTCAGGTCATAGCCTGTGATCCTTATATTGAAAAATCAAAATTTGCCGAATTTAATGCCAGGGAAGTTTCGCTGCAAGAATTAATAAGTCTATCAGATGTGATTTTGTTTCATTGTCCGCTTACTGCCGAAACCAGGCGGATGTTTAAAGTGGCAGAATTTGATCAGATGCGCGCTGACCTTATCCTAGTAAACACCTGCCGTGGGGAGCTATTGGATGAAGATGCGCTATATAATGCATTGAAAGCGCAAAAGATCTGCGCTTATGCAACGGATGTAATTGAAGGTGAACCTATTGGCACAGATCACAGGTTAACAAAATTGGATAACGTGCTCATCACCCCTCACCTTGGGGGATATAGCTGGGAATCGCTAAAGGGTATGGGCCTAACCTGTGTTGAGGATATGATAGCAGTATTTTTCAACAATGCGCTCCCAGGCGAGCTCGCTAATCCAAGTATCGTTGAAAACGGATATAGAATATGGCAATGGTATTAAGCATAGATCTTGGTACAACTAACCTTAAAATTGGGTTAATTGGATCTGATGGAAAGCCAGTTCAATGGCTTTCTGCCCCCTGTCCGGTAAATACAAAACAAGACGGGACCGCTCAACATTCCCCGGAGGAATTAAAGTCGCTGATAACGGGGCTTATCAAGAGGCTCCTGGCATTACCTGCAGCTGGTGAAATTACCCATATCATATCCTCTAGCTACCAATTTGGGCTGATGCTTTTAGATAAAGATCGCAATGCCCTAACTGGACTAACCCTGCTTAGCGATACCCGTGCCCAGCGTACTTTTGAAGCCTTTAAAGCTAAATTTTCTGATTTATCTCTTTATGAAAGGACAGGTTGCCCCCTGATTACCCCTTATGCATTGCCCAGGCTATTTTATTTTCGCGCCAAAGAAGCCCGGGTTTTCAGGAAAGCTAAATATATTTGCGATAGTAAATCTTTTCTTTTCGAATGGCTGACCGGGGCATTTGTTACCGACATCAGTACCGCAGCGGCTAGCCAATGTCTTAAGCTTGAAACATTGGGTTGGGATGATGAGCTTCTTTGCCGCCTGGGTTTACAAAAAGAACAGTTTCCTGCGATCGAGAACGGGATGCATTATAACCTCCCATTACTTGAAGCACATTGCACAGCATTTGGACTGAATAGCAATGTGAAGGTGTTTCTTGGCCTCTATGATGGTGCTGCACTTGGTTATGGTCTCAACGGTTTTAGCCCTAACAGTGCGGTTATCAATCTCGGTACTTCTGCGATGTTACGAATTGTGGGAAAACGCCCTATCTTCGATATTACCGAAGATGAAAGGATCCAACCTTATGCTATAGGGGAAAAACTTTTTTTTAACGGGGGTGCTTTAAACAATGCAGCCCTGACGCTTAACTGGTTAAAGGATAATATCTTTGATAGCGCGCTATCCTATCCCGATCTATCAGGAGCAAATCCAAATCCAGCCCTTATCTGCCTTCCATATCTCAGTGGGGAGCGGGATGTTAAAACAGGGCCTTATGCTTCCGGTGTTTTTTTTGGTCTCAAAAATCATCACTCACGTATCGACCTTTACCGCGCGGTCCTAGAGGGCGTTGCTTATTCAATGAAATATCTTTTAGATGCCCTTTGGGATAAATCTATCAATATCGATAGGTTATATATGGGCGGCGGCGGTGCTCAAATCAAAGCTTGGCCACAGATCTTCGCCAATATCTTAGGGCTGCCAATCATTATCTCTAAGGAAGAACAAATGGCATTGATAGGCAATGCCCTGATTTGTTTTAAAGCAGAAGGCATTGCTGTAGAATCTGCTGTTGGGTTAGGCGCTGGGGAAAATACCCATATGTTCATTCCTGACCTGTCTAAAAGCAGTTACCATAAAAGAACTTATAGTTTTTTTAAAAGTTTGCGCGAGACGCTCGCTCCATTATATCAAAAGCACATGGAACTCTAGATAGCGCCATGTGCTATATTTTAATCTTCCTTCTTAATTGTCGCAAATACTGTAGGTAAACCTGCTGACTTAACCGAAACAACACTCTTACCCTTGTTTAAATTTAAGCTGATGATTGCCCGGCCATTGTATGCCTGAACCTTGCGTGAGCCGGAAGAAGTCCCCCTGTTGTCTATCAGTTTTCCATCGCCGGTTAAACCAAAATCAATCCAGTTAACAGCATCGAGGCATTGTACGCCATCCTTATCAAACAGCTTAACTTCTACTGTTGCCACATCGCCTTGCTGAGCGATTTTCTTCAGTTCCATTTTTACAGGCTTTGTCCATTTTTCGGTCTGGTAATTAAATTTAAGCTCATCCGTAACTGTTTGTTTTCCCTTCCTTGCGATCACTTTAACCGTATTTTCTCCTTTTAGAAAGGGTAAGTTCCAGCGTAAACCTGCAGCAGGATAATCCTGGCTGTTCCGCTTTTTTGTACCATATGATTTACCATTGAGGAAGATTTCGGCCTCCGTACAGTTTGAATAGACCTTTACCATTTTCTCTTCACCTTCATCGCCCCAGCGCACCGGCCAGGTATGGCCATATATATGAACCATCGGCTTGTCTGTCCAGTAAGATTGAAATACATAGTAAGCCTCTTTCTTTGTCAAATCCCTTTCTACCACACCTTTCTGGTTCATGTACGGTATGGGGTTGTCAGGCCGAACAGGCGTTGAGAAATCTTTAAAAGGCCAGTAGGCAGTGCCGCTTAACCAGGGCATGGTTTCCTGTTCCTTTAAATGCCAGTCGATGAGGTTCGTGATATAAGACTCACTCCAGTCGCCATCTTTAGAAATCCTTGCCGCACCACCATAAAGGGATGCATCGCCTGCCCTTTCATCTGTTGCGCCACCGGTTTTAATTTTGCTTAAGGCCTTATCCGGATTTTCTGAATGTCGCAACGCATGACTGTCGCCACCCCATTCTACGTGAAGGAAGCGTTTCACCTTTTTAAATTCATCCGCAGAGGCCTGCTTATAATCGGTATAGGCACCGCGGTACCAGCCCGCCCAAATAGAGGGAGAGTAAACATCTACAAGATCACTGCAAAAATCGCAGCGCCTGATGGCGGTATACCTCGAGGCATCGAGCCTGTGTGATTCATCGTTCAGTTCTTTCATGAAAGTCCTGATTTTCTCTTTATCGAATTCAGGGAAGTCTCCCGGCCAGTCGTTTTCATTCCCTAATCCCCATATCATAATGGAAGGATGGTTGTAATGCTGCTCGATCATGTTTTTAAGCATGGTACGTGCCTGGTTTTTGTAAAGCTCGCCACCTAAGCCACCCCGACACCAGGGAATTTCCTCCCAGACCAGGATACCAAGGCTATCGCAAAGATTAAGTACAATACGCGACTGCTGGTAATGGCCAAGACGGATAAAGTTTACCCCCATATCCTTCATCATGACCATTTCCTGGCGAATGAGGTCTTCTGTCATTGCCGCGGCAAGGCCTGCATGGTCTTCATGGCGGTGCGTACCGCGAAGCAGTAAACGTTTACCATTCAGTTTAAAAGGTCCTTTTTCAACAAAATCGATATGGCGAAAACCTATTTTTTCTTCTCCCTTGTCGCTACTTTCAGCGGAAGTGATTTCATATTGCAATGTATATTGAGCAGGTTTATCTGTTGACCAAAGTATTGGTTTTTTAATCTCTATATCCCACAGTTGCAAATCTTCAGCCGATTCAAATTTTTTAAACGTTTCACTCACCATTTTTCCTTTGGGATCAAGAAGTTTTAGCCGAAAACTACCTCCACCATAATGATTAGGGTTATATAAGCGGGCTTTCACATTCAGTTTACCGAATTTGCCGAGCGAATCAACCTCTGCTTTAGCAAATATTTTATCTACTGACAGTGCCGGTGCATAAACTAAATTCAGGTAACGGTAGATACCGCCGTAAACATTGAAATCAGATAAATCAGAAGGAATCATCTCCAGGTCTCTGCTGTTATCTGTCCGTATTGATACGGGAACTTTTCCTTTAAACTGCTTACTGAAGGCTTCCGTCTTTTTAAAGGCTGCTACAGCGTCAGTGATATCAACCGTCCATTCGTCGTAACCACCGGTATGGCTTCCAACCTTGGTTGTATAAACATATACTTCGGTTTTTTGTCCGGCTCCTTCAAAATGCAGCAATGTCCGGCCTTTCTGGTAAGGGTTTGAAATGGCCAACTGTGTGCGGTACCATGCTGGTCCCTGGTAGTAATTTACATCAGGATCTACAGCATCTTCAGCATTTACACAATGAGGAAGTTTAACCTGCTGCCACAGGGGAACTGCTTCAGGATTGCCCAAACCTACCGGACGAACTGCTTCCCAGATACCACCTAAATCCTGTTTTAAAAATTCCCAGTTATCATTTAACCTAATACTTTGCTGTGCCAGTATATACTGATGAAGAAAGGAGAACAGTAAAAATAGTGTTATTGAAATAGCTTTTGGTTTCATCTTAAGGTATTAAAATAACGAATATAACGAGGACTGTAAAAGCTGAATTAAACAATGCTTGCCAATCATTAATCAATTTTATCAAATAGATATGGGTAGCACATTGGTGTATCAAAGTGCATTTGGTTAATTAGAATCAACAGGAAGGGTCGTTTAGTCCACGATTCAGGTTAATGGCAGCCTGAGAAAGCTTGGCTTGTACTTTGCAATTTGTAGAAAGATATTTTTTATTAAATCAATCTGCAGATCTTAAAGCTTGCTTATACTTATGAAAAGAAAAAATAGAAATCGGAATTGACATTTTGCTAGGTAATAATTAGGTTAAGCAAACGGTTGCGCGGTATTTAGGACCCCGGATACACATTATTAGCGCGCCAGTTTTATTAGATTTATCCCAAAGAGGTTCAGTATTTACTGTTAATTTCAAGCTCAAAGTATAAAATTAAATTCTAATCGAAGCCAATGACATTCTGTTCATTTATATCTACACCTATTTTTAGTACCATAAAAAACACGACTGTTAATTTGGTATTGGGCTTAATTTTTACGCCCGCTTTTATTTCGGCTCAATCTATTATCAAGCAGGAAAAAGCTGTAAAAGAAAATCCAATCGATTCCATTGAGGTGCTCAATGCGAAGAAGGTTAATCATACAACCGTAGCATTATCGATTTCCAACAAAGGGCGCATGTTCATCGATTTTTATGGGGATAATATTTTTCGTCTTTTCCTGGATCCCAAGGGAGGTATGATGCATAATCCTGAAGCTAAACCCTCCGCGAGTATTCTGGTTGAAAATCCCCGAATGCCTATTTCTACTTTAAATTTAAGTGAGGAAAATAACCAACTGTTTCTATCAACGGAGAAGATTACTATTCTTATTGATAAAAAGACCTCGCTTATTAAAGTTATCAACCGCTCTACACAAGCTTTAGCGCTAGAAGCGTTAGCACCTGTTCAATTCGAAAAGGATAAAATAACGCTTAGTTTTAAGGAAAATCCATGGGAATATTTTTATGGTGGCGGCGTACAAAATGGACGTTTTTCACATAAGGGAAAAGCTATCGCAATCGAAAATCAGAATAGCTGGACAGATGGCGGTGTCGCCTCGCCAACGCCATTCTATTGGTCGACAAATGGTTATGGAATACTGTTTAACACTTTTAAAAAAGGAAACTATAATTTTGGTGCCGGGAAAAAAGGATTAGTTAAACTGAGCCACGAAAGCGATTACCTGGATATGTTTTTCATGATAGATGATAAACCAGAAGCATTATTGAACGACTTTTACCAGCTTACAGGAAATCCTGTGCTTTTACCTAAATTTGGTTTCTATGAAGGTCATTTAAACGCTTATAACCGGGACTTTTGGAAAGAAGGTGACAAAGGCGTATTATTTGAGGATGGAAAACACTATAAAGAAAGCCAGAAAGATAATGGCGGAATAAAGGAATCTCTGAATGGTGAGAAAGAAAATTATCAATTTTCTGCACGGGCGGTAATTGACCGTTACCGGAAAAATGACATGCCTTTAGGATGGGTATTGCCCAATGATGGATATGGCGCAGGTTATGGCCAGAGGGAAAGTTTGGATGGGAATATTGAAAACCTAAAGCTTTTTGGTGATTACGCACGAAAAAATGGAGTGGAAATTGGTTTATGGACACAATCGGATCTTCATCCCAAAGCCGGCATCAGCCCATTATTGCAACGAGATATTATCAAAGAAGTCAAGGATGCTGGTGTAAGGGTACTGAAGACAGATGTAGCCTGGGTAGGCGCTGGCTACTCTTTTGGATTGAATGGTGTTACTGATGTCGCACAAATAATGCCTAAGTATGGAAATAATAGCAGGCCTTTTATCATTTCTCTGGACGGCTGGGCGGGAACGCAGCGTTTTGCAGGCCTTTGGTCAGGTGACCAGACTGGCGGTAACTGGGAATATATCCGTTTTCATATCCCGACTTATCTAGGGAGTGGACTGTCAGGCCAACCAAACATCACTTCTGATATGGACGGTATTTTCGGAGGTCTAAACCCCGTCATCAATACCCGGGATTTTCAGTGGAAAACATTCACCCCCATGCAATTAAACATGGATGGTTGGGGAGCAAATGAAAAATACCCCCATGCCATGGGTGAGCCTTATACCTCGATTAACCGAACATATCTAAAACTCAAATCTGAGCTTATCCCTTATACCTACAGTATTGCCAAAGAGGCCGTCCGCGGTTTACCGATGGTGAGGGCGATGTTGTTGGCTTATCCAAATGCATATACCAAGGGGATTTCAACACAGTACCAATTTTTATATGGGCCATCTTTTCTGGTCGCACCTATTTATCAAATAACCCGACCTGATGATAAAGGTAATGATATCCGCAATGGCATCTATCTACCAGAAGGCACCTGGATTGATTACTTCACCGGGGAAAAATATTCGGGCAATTGCATTCTGAACAGTTTCGATGCCCCTTTATGGAAATTGCCTGTTTTTGTAAAGGCTGGTGCCATTATACCAATGGCTAATGAAAATAATAATGTTTCGCAAATTAACAGGGGTAACAGGATTTATCAGTTTTATCCATCTGGAAAAACTTCTTTCACCGAATATGATGACGATGGTACGAGTGAAGCTTACAAACTGGGGCATGGGACATCAACATCAATAGCAAGCGAGCTTAACGAAAAGCACCAGGTCCATCTGATGATCAACCCTACCAAAGGTGATTTTAATGGTTTCATCAAGGAGAAAACAACACAATTAGTGGTTAACCTCACTCAAAAGCCTAAATCCCTTGGCGCACAGATTGGAACTACAAAACTAAAGCTAAGGGAAGTAAGCACAAGGGCTGATTTTTTGGCACAAAGAAATGTGTATTTCTATGATGCCGCGCCCAACCTAAACCGTTTCTCGACAAAAGGAACAGCATTCGAAAAGATTCCTTTTATCAAAAATGCACAGCTGTTCATCAACCTCCAATCTACTGATATCAGCAAAAACCAGGTAAGGGTTGTAATTGAAGGATATAAATTTGAACCTAAAGACAAGCAGCATGTATTGGGAGGTAAACTAACTACTCCTGCGAATGCTTTGATTAGCAAAGAAAATAAAGGTGCTTATACGCTTAAACCGACCTGGAATAAAACCCCAAATGCTGATTTTTACGAAATTGATTTTGGTGGTATGCGTTATACTTCCATTAAGGACACGGCATTGTTATTTGAGGGACTTTTAGCAGAAACTACCTATAGCTTTAAACTTCGGGCAGTCAACAAAGACGGTTATTCAGGCTGGACGACGCTTAATGCCACTACCAAAGCTAACCCCTTGGCTTTCGCTATACAGGGAATTATGGCAAAAAGTTCCGTTGAGAACCAAGGAGGTTTTGGCTTGGAAAAACTATTCGATTTTGATGAAGGAAACCTGTGGCATACAAAATGGGGCTTAAAAGCAATTCCTTTTGATGTGGTGATTGATCTTAAATCTCAAAATCAGCTCGACAAATTCCATTACCTGCCTCGCAAGGGAAAAGGAAATGGAACGCTGCTAAAAGGGCAAGTATTCTATAGCGAGAATAAAGTAACCTGGACATCGGCAGGTACTTTTGAATGGGAAAATAACGATGAGACCAAAATATTTAATTTTCCGATGCACCCTACTGCCAGTTATCTAAAAATTACCGCACTGGAAGGTGTTAATAGCTTTGGATCGGGTAGGGAACTATATGTATTTAAAGTCCCAGGTACAGAAAGTTTTCTCTCTGGAGATATCAATAATGACCATATAATCGATCAGAATGATTTGACTTCCTATATCAATTACACCGGACTCAGGAAGGGTGATGCAGATTTTGAAGGGTATATCGTCGCTGGGGACATTAATAAGAATAACCTTATAGATGCCTACGACATTTCCGTAGTATCGACACAATTAGAAGGAGCTGTGAATGACGAAAAAATTGAGACTCTGGCCGGCAATATACAGATCAGCACTATTAAACAGACATACAACAAAGATGAAATTATCGAAGTTAAAGTAAAAGGTCTGGGATTAAAGGCCGTAAATGCCTTAAGTTTCGCCATACCTTACGATGTATCTGCATATGATTACCTCGGCCTTCAACCACTAAACTTAAACCGTATGGAGAACCTCACAAATGACCGCTTGCACACTAGCGGGGATAAAGTATTATACCCAACCTTTGTAAATCTAGGCCAAAAAGAAACGTTGAACGGAACCGAGGATCTTTTTATCTTAAAATTCAGGGCTAAAAGGAAATTACAGTTTAACCTTAAAGCTCAAAAAGGTCTTCTAGTTGATAAAAACCTTAATAGTATTCAGTTTTAGTCAGACAGCCTAACAGCATAATTACTATTTTCCCTTATTTTATTGAATCTATGTTTACAAATTTATGTAAATGGCAAAATTACGATGTAAACCAGAGTCCCTCTCGACGTATACGAATAACTTTAATTTCGCATACAAATTTTATGCGAACAAAAAGCTTGGCTCGGATGGAGTGAAGCTTCCGAATGAAAGATAGCTCCTTCTGCTGGGCTCGTATCAATATTTTCCGTTTAGCTCAAGTCTTAGTAATTGTTAATACTATGATAATTTGAATTGCAACGCTCTCCTTTGCTACTTGTCTGTAACACCTGCACTTCAACTAATTTTTAGTTCTTTTTGTGTGCAAATTTTGTGCAAATAGCAAATACCTATGGTACATATTAGCTTACTTAAATAGTAAGTTGAAATCTCCAATCTAAAAAGAAAAAATGCGCTAAAATTAGGTTTAAAAGCACCCTGATTTCGTATGAGAATAACTTTAATTTCGTGTGCAAATCCGTGCAAATAAAAAGCCTCACACGGACGGAATGGGGATAACTGACTTAAGACCAGCTCATTATACAGGGATCGAACCAGCAACCCTCTGGTTAACAGCTTCCCAAGTATGGCACCTGCACTAACTATATTTCCCCCCTTGTGATATTGCTGCATGCTTTCCAGGTGAAAGGGCCGCACTTTGGCTCTTCTGCTTTTCGCTTCGGGGTCAGTATAATCTATTGCGGTTATCAACTATTGATTCATTTTTTTTGTAGGGTTAAATTATCTATCGCCTGCTTTTGTTCGAGGATTCAATATTATAAAAATTAAGCGGCATCTGCTGAAGATCTGTTGTGCTCAGGCTTTGATTTTTTGTATCAGGTTGATTGCCCTGCCCCATTTCTGATAGACCTGGATTGGCTTTGGATAAGCTTTGATCTTGAATTCCCAGGGAATCAGCACTTCAACGTTACTAGCCTTCCTGAGCTCCGGGATCCATTCCCTTATGAAATCCTGCGCTCTGTATTTATTGGACTGGTGGACGGGGTTGGTGTAGTAAATTTCAAAAGCCTGCATGTGCCAGTTCATCCAGTTGGAAGTGACGTCATAATCAATAAGCCGGGATTCAAATAGGCCGCGCCCCAGCGCCAGTCTATTTTTAGGTCTTGGGTCAGGTAACTCGCGCAGTTTACCCTTCCCCTATTGCTCATGTAGCCCGTCTGGTTCAGCTGGCGCATATGGGCATCAATAAAAGGGATACCTGTGGTGCCAGCCTTCCAGCGGTCAAAAAGTATGGTATCATTTTCCCAGTGGACAGGTCTATTTTTAAATCCTTTACCTGCGAAAATTTTATTGCCAAAGCGCATAGCTTTAAAGGTGAAATAATCCCGCCAGACCAGCTCGAAGATAATCCACCAGGTGCTTTGGTTTTTTTTGATCTCCTGCTCGTATGATTTGACCCTTTGATATATCATCCTTGGCGAGATACAGCCCAGAGCCAGGTAGGGTGAGAATTTGGAGCTGTAATCCAGGCCGCGAGACTGGTTGCGGCTCCAGCGGTAAGAGGTAAGCAGTTCGGATTGACGGGTATAATATTCAAGTCTCTTCAATGCCTGGATTTCCCCACCCGGTACCAGTGGAGCTAATTTTTTGTATTCCTTTTTATCAAAGCCATAGATACTGCAGTCGGGGAATTTAGTGCTTTTAACGCCTTTCAGGCCTTTTAACTTTTTTGGGGCATCAAAAACTTCGCGGGCTTTGGCCTTTTGCCCCAGGGGTATCCTGAATGCTTTGCTGGTCAGCGGGATTTTGGGGATTTTGAACGGCAGGTCATCTTTGTGGTACAGCGTTTTGCCCCAGGTAAAATGAAAATTGATTTTAGGTAGCCGCTGTTTAAGCTTTTTGATCAGCGACAGTTCTTCGCTGGCATATTCTACTTCGGCATAGATATCGGTGATTTCGTGAGTGGCAATTAGTCGGGGCAGGATTTCCAATGCAGAATTTTCGCCGATAATGAGGTGCCCGCCCAATTTTTTGAGCTGGTTTTGCAGATCTAGCAAGGATTGTTCAAGAAACTTAAGCCTAATCGCATCCATTTTAACAAAACCGTAATCCAGCGCTTTGAAATTGGCGCTTTCCATGCAATAGCAAAAGATAAGATCTTTGCATTCCTGGTGTGCTGTGATCAGTGTTTCATTATCGTGCAGCCTCAGGTCATTTTTAAACCAAACGAGTCCCCTTTTTGCCATGTAATACTTATTTCGGTAATGAAAGTCTTTCTATCAAAGCAAATGTATTTAATCATTTATCGGACATCCAGAAATTTAAACATTCCCGGCTGGAAAAAGTTCTTCCATAACAAGGTAAAGTGTATGAGCAAAAGGTATTCATCAAAGCTGCATTTGCTGAGGAAAATCCCTTATGTAAACTTCTTCCGCTCCCAATAGGTAGCCAATTTCTAGTACGCAGTTCCATTCGCTACCAGTATCATCCTTGAAAATGCTGGTAAAAAATTTCGGGTTAAAACCTTTTTCAATCAGGGCTGCACGATTCAACCTGATGAAGGTATTCTCTTCCAAGGGCTTCGGACAGTGGCTTTTGAGCAGTTGATAGTTGTGGCGAATGATCCTTAATATCTCCGGGGTATTTTCATGTTCTGTGATGCGATCTGCTTTTCTTTTATCGCGGTTGAAGTTATTCCGGCAGCCATCATTACAGAAACGCTGATCGCTCCGGCCGTGCAGGACTTTTCCGCAGTAGCTGCAATTTTTCTGTTTAAGGGACTCTTCCGACATAAAACTAAGTTACTATAAATCTGGTAAATAAACGATTTTACCGGGTAAATTCTTCCGGGATCGGATAACACTACGCTGCTTCGGGTAATTTGATTTTGCACCGAATTTATCGCGCTGGAGAAATGAATTTTGCTGGACACTAATTTTTATATGTGATGAAAAAACAACAGATTTTAGCCAGTGAATTTTTCAAAGCCAGCCCAACCAGGTGTTATTTTATTGACATTGTATTGGCAGAAAATGGCAGGTATTTCCTGCGCATCGTGCGCAGTGACCTGCAGCAAGACGGTAGTCACCTGCGTACCGTGCTAGTGGTTTTTGAAGATAATTTTTTTGAGTTTATAACGGCCTTCAGCTCAGCCTTCCAGTCCGCAGCCTTTCAAGGACAACCATACCAGACGCTCAAAGATATTGCGCGCGAATGCAGGGCATCACAGGGGATAAAAGCAATGCCTGAATCCGAGCGTCCCAGGGAGCGAATGTTTAACCATGGTCCCTCGTGTTTGAGTGATTGTGAACTGCTGGCCATCCTGCTCGGCGCAGGCACGCCTGGGGAAACCGCCATTGAACTGGCATCAAAGATCCTGGATGGTCATTCAGATCTTCATGGCCTTTCTAAAAGCAGCTTTCCTTCACTGTGCCGCCATAAAGGCATGGGCATGGCTAAAGCATGTTCGGTGCTTGCGGCAGTCGAGCTATCCAAACGCATCAATACTAGGCAGACCAAGCTTTTTGATGACTAAGGTTCAAAGAGCATGTTTTCTTTAGCTCAGCAACATTTACCAGCTGTTTTGTTTCAGCAATTTCTGATTCGCAGTTCCAGCCCAAAAGACCAGGCCCTAAAGGGTTTGCACGAAAAAAATCTTCCCTGGCACGTGCATTCGCCCGCCGAGGTTTTTTTTTCGGCAAAGTCTTGTCTGCCGTCCCTGGCTAAAATCAGTATTGGGTTTGCTTGACAAAAAGCCAGAAATGGCTGCCACCTAAATGGTTTAGGTGGGATTTTAAGCAAAATTTATTGATATGAAAAAGCAAGAAAAGAAGCACGATGAATGCAAATTGTTTAGCGGATCAGCAAATCTGGCAAGTAGAATGGCGAAAATTAGCACTGGGTCATGAAATGGTTCTCAAGCTGTAGCAGTCTTGACCAGGTTAAGGCGCTGTACAAAAAACTGGCAAAGGAACACCATCCTGATTTTGGTGGAGATACCGCAACGATGCAGGAGATCAACAGTGAATATGCCTTTGCATCAGCCGGGGTGATCCGCAGTGTTGGATTTGCCGAGGAGGAAATGGAGCAGGAAATCCGCTATAGCGAGGTTTACCGCCAGGCGATTGAAGCGGTCGTAAATCTTGATGGATTGCTAGTTGAGCTGGTGGGTAACTGGATCTGGGTGACGGGCAATACCAGGTTGCACCGCGAAATGCTGAAAAGCGCAGGATATAGGTTTTCGGCAAAAAAGCTAGCCTGGTATTTCAGGAGTGAAGTATTTAGCGTGCGTAAAAGCAGCGGCAAAAGCCTGGAAGAGATCAAAGCCAAGTATGGCAGCGAGCCCGTAAACCACCCTGGTAGAAAAGCAAAACCATTTTTAAACGTATAATTAACCGGAGGCGCAACCGGACAAAGGGCGCAAGAATGATTATGGAAACATTAGATAACAACGCTACTCGAATATTTAGTGCACTACTTTCCAAAATGGAAGGCAGGCCATATAAAAAAATTATTAAGGAACCTTATATGCCGCTGACGATTGAACGACTGGGCGGAGATTTTTTAAGCACCTGGGGCGCAGGTGAATTTTACAGCTTATGTCATTATTATCAGCAGAATGGGGACCTTATGCAGGATCCGGAGATGTGTTTTTTGGTGGTTGATAACCGAAAAGAGGGCGATGATTTGACGCAGCTCCATGTTGTGCCCTGCACTTATCAGAACGCATCACTTGGTGTTTACGAGGAAAGCATCTCTTTTATGAGTGGGCGGATAGGCATATATCTATCCAGGTTACATGGCCAGCATCTCCAGTTCGCGGCAACCTGGCTATCCAATATCAAACAACAGGGGTTCTTGAAATGAAGGCGCTGGAATTATTGAGCAATTCTGCGAAAGCAAGGCTTATGCATGAACTCTTCCCTGGGGAAATCAAAGATTTACTGGATTACCTTACCGAATACTGCGAACACCTTTGCTCAGTTGGGGAAAATTATCGAAAGGACTGGGATAGCGGTCTGGTGTCTTTTGATTTCTGGATGGCCCTGGCAGCGGAGACGAACAGTCTGATCAAAAAGCATGAGTTTTCGATGCTGCGTAGCAGCAAAGTTTTCTCGGATCAATTGTTTTTCACTTATACTGCGCTCTTTGCGACTGATTGTATTGTGAAGTACGCCGAACGGCAGTCCACGAATGAAAAATTTAAAATAATTGTCCAACTGCTTTTTACCTAAAGCCTGAATATCTAAATGACGCTCCTGACGCTCTTGCTATTGCCCTCTGCTGATAGCTGATGAAAGATCAGGTCGCTTTCACCTAAAAATTTGAATGATGAAACACAAAGCAAAAAACACGGCAGGCTCTAAGCTAAATCAGCACTACCTAGGGAATCAATGGTTGAAGCTAACAGTGGAGGCGCTAATCGTCCAAGAGAAAAGATGAATATTGAATGTATCAATTTAAAGAGTACGATAATCTTTTGTAAACTTATCGGGCTGATGAATGGGGAAATTTACCTGGATATTATTAATGACCCTTATATCCCACTGAGAATAAATCGGCTTGCCACCTTTTACCTCGAGCCCTTCGGTGCGTGCAGTCTTTATACGCTCTGCAATTACATAGAGCAGAATAGACTATTGATTAAATTACCTGAGATGGGTTTTATAATGATGGACAGCAGAAAGCAATCCGATGATTATGGGGCTGTGTTTGTTTCGCCCTGCCGCTTTGAAAACGATGGTGCACAGGTCAGTGAAGAGAGTCTCTCGTTCTTGAATGACGATAAGGGTTGCAGGATGATTAAATCAGACCTGCACCGCAAACATGTGGTTTTTGCAGAAAACTGGCTGGAAAAAATTGAAAAACAGGGATTTTTGGATTGCTGTTGATATGGATTATAACTTTATCAGCGCTGTTCTGGCCTGCTCAGCCTGGCATTAGTGAGGCTTTCTTCATTGCTGTCATTGGGTATGATGAAATAAAATACAGACCCTTCGCCCGGTTGGCTTTCCAGGCCAATATGACCGCCATGCCTGCTGATGATCTCTGAGCAGAGATACAGACCTACGCCAAAACCACGAAACCCTTTATTGGCTGAAGGGGTGCGGTAAAATCTTCGGAATACGTAAGGCTGTTCTTCTTTTTTTATACCGATCCCGCGGTCACGGACGATCGTTTTCACACCGGAGTCCACTTGCTCCACAGAGATATCAATCCTTGAAGCACCGGGTGAATATTTTGCGGCATTGGTCAGCAGGTTGGTGAGTACCTGACTGATTTTTTCCCTATCACCATTAACAGTATAGCTATGCTCGCAGGTAAATATCAATTCATGAGTTGAAATTGTTGACTGCACATCGAATATGGTTTCTTTAATGAGTGCGCACATATCGAAGTTTTCAGGATTCAGGTGGAGCATCCCCTCATCAAGTTTACTCACATCCAGCAGGTCATCAACCAGCCGGGCCATTTTACGCACCTGGTAGGTAGCGCGTTCAGCAGCATGCTGTATGGTGGTGTCTTCGAGTTTAGAAGCCTTTAACTTTATAAGCTGCGCATACCCCGAAAGGGCGGTCAATGGCGTTTTTAACTCATGGGTCGCTACGGCCACGAAATCACGCATACGCTGCTCATTCTGCAGTCTAATGCGGTTAATTTTGACCTGCGCCCGTACTTTGCTCAATAGCTCCTGAGCAGAAAAAGGTTTGACCAGGTAATCGTCTGCCCCTGCCTCCAAGCCATCAATTCGGGCTTCCTCACCTGCCCTGGCTGAAAGGAATATCAATGGGATCCAATGCTTTTCTTCGCGGGCACGCAAATTTGCCAACAATTCTTTCCCATCCATTACAGGCATCATGATATCGCTGAGGATCAGGTCCGGGCTGAAGTGTTTCAACTGACCGAGGGCATCAAAACCATTGACGGCAGTATGTACCATAAATTCCTTTTCCAATAACCGCTCCAAATATGCACGCATATCCGCATTGTCATCAACAATCAGCACATGAGCATCACTTTGGGTAAACAAACCAGCAATTTCTGGATTTGATTTTTCTGACGATACGGTTTCCCCAAGAAGTCCTGAAGCTTCCTGAAGGAAGGACTCCCTAAGACTGCTCAAGCCGGAACGAAAGTCTTTTTCATGTACCTGGCTGCCAGGCAGGTGCTCATGTCCCAATGGGATACTTACCCTGAAGACTGATCCTATAGAAAGCTTGCTTTCTAATTTGATCATGCCCCCATGCAGGTTCACCAGCTCATTGACCAGTGAAAGACCAATACCTGAACCTTCATGCGTTCTTCCTGCAGAATTTTCAACCCTATGGAAGCGTTCAAACATATGTGGCAATTCCTTTTCCGGTATGCCCACTCCTGTATCGCTAACTTCAAGAACCAGTTGCTGGTTTGCTTCTTGCAGGGAAACTTTTATCGTTCCTTCGAGCGTATATTTGAAAGCATTGGATATCAGGTTTAAAACAATTTTCTCCCACATCTGGATATCGATATAGGCTTCTATTGCCTTGTTCCCGGTTTCAACAATAAGCTCCATCCCGGCTTTCTCGATGATGGAACGGAAGCTACTGGCCAGGTCTTTAGTCAGCGAGGCAATTTCCACGGGTTGGTAGGCGGCCTGAACCCTGCCAGCTTCGACCCTACTGAAATCAAGTAGATTGTTTACCAGTTTAAGTAAACGCATCGCATTGCGATGGGTAGCTATCAATGTTTCTTTAATCTTCGGTTCGGTGATGAGTGGATTATTGGTCAAATCTTCAAGCGGTCCCAGCATCAATGTAAGCGGTGTGCGGAATTCGTGGCTGACGTTGCTAAAAAATGCGGTCTTCGAACGGTCAATTGCTGCCAGCGCCTCTGCCCTTTGCTGTTCTTGCTCATAGGCATAAACATTGGAGACAGCAGTCGAAAAGGTATTGGCCAACATATCGTAGAAACCCTTGTACTGCTCATCCAGTGCCCGGCGACTACTTACCCCGGCAATCAGGTAGCCAAAGGGTTTATCTTTTCCGGATATAAATACCGGAAGTATTAATGAGGTATGTGGTGTTTCAAGATAAGGCTGACAGTTAAACTCGCCAAACCGTTTTTCCAGTTCAGAAACAATGATTGCCTGACTAGCGTTGCTAGTGAGTGGCCAGCTACCTGGATGATCCTGGTTTAAAACAATAGTAGCCACTTCAAGCTGTGGAGCTTCTGCGGTTCCTGAACTGCTCAATAGCGATGCAGATTCGCTATCAGCATTAATATGGTAAAATTGCAGGAAAGGCAAATCTGCCACGAAATCATGATGACGCCCTTCGATGAGGCTACAGATATCCTCGATGCTTTTCGCCTGGGCTAATAAAGCAGCAACATCCCTGAGCACCTGGGTTCTACGTGCACTGAGCATTTTATCGGTAGTTTCAGTAATGGGGTGAAAAATGCCGCCCACTTCACCGGATTCATCCCGTATTGGCGCAAAAGAGAAAGTCATATAAGCTTCTTCCAGATAACCGTACCTGAAAAGAAACATTTGCTGGTCCTTTATGTAAGTACCTTCACCCTGCTGTCCTCTGGTAAATTTATCCCCAACAACTTCCAGTGCAGATTCCCAGCAAACCCTAAAGTTCATACCCATCGAGGCCGGGTGCATCGCACCGCAGATTGGACGGTAAGCGTCATTATAGATTTGAATGGTTTCTTTCCCCCAGGCAATGAGAATAGGAAAAGTAGAGGATAGACAAAGACTCACAGAAGTCCTTAAACTCTGTGGCCAATTCTCGACCGGGCCGAGTGGATTTTTAGACCAGTCCATGGAACGGATCAAGGCACCCATTTCACCGCCACCGGACAAGAACTGTTCTTTTGATAAATCCTCCTGAGCCATCGTTTTGAAAATTGTTAGGCCGCTAAGATAGAACAAAAACGTGAGCTAATTTTAAATAAACGTAACATGCGTGTTATTATATAATTCAGCAATCAAGGCACTGAAGATTAAGAAAGAGTTGTCGGATGGGGTTAAAAATAATGAGTGTGATGATTGAAAATCTAGGCTGGGAACAGGCTTTTGATAAAAACAAAACTATCTGGTACAATTCATGTTCTCTGATAAAGAAATTGTTATGAAAAAATATATTTTTATTGCTCTGTCTGCCAGCTTAGGACTAAGCGCTGTAAACGCACTTAAAAGTATTGCCCACGAAGCTCCTCATTTTACTTTCCATCAACGCCAGTCTGAAGATGCTGCTCTGCTAAATGAATTGAACGCCCTATGCAATAAACAGTTACGTGCAGCTGCGTTGGCTGCAAGAAACGGTGGCACCCAGACACGCAGCCAGGCCGAAAAACTGACGATGGTCTTAACCAAATTCAATGATGAGCTACGCGTTTTGGCGAAGTCCGGTAAGGTAGTACTGGCAGGCGCTTTCCCAGAGGGTGGTCAGCGTCCTGATGGCCGTGTGGATGCCAGTCCTGAGAACCTCCGGGATACTTCAAGGATAAAAAATGGTGGCGGGGAAGCTGGAAACAGTGGTATCGCTAAAGCAGAAGCAACAGGCATAAACGATGCATCAAGCAATGCAATGGCCAGTGGTTTGCAGAAATTGAAAGGTCCCTCATTTGATAAAGCCTATCAAAACCTGCTGATCAGTGACCGTCCTTTGGCGGAAAAATTACTAGCTAAAGCCAGCTCGTCTTCAGACAAAGCGATAGCGTCTTTCGGTGTTAAATATCAAAGAATGCTGCGCGGTGTACGAAATAATTTGTAATGACATTTATATATCCACTCAGAATTTCAATAATCAACAGTGATTAGCTCGCGGAGCAATTTTAGGTTAGCAATTGCCTCACCCATGGTATTATTAAAATAAAGGTAAACACGTCTTTCTTCTTCCAGCCAATCCCTGATGATGCTGGCATAGTCGCTCAGTGTATCGCTATCATAGCTGCCACGATAATTTCCGTTAGGACCATGGAAACGAAGGTAAGCGAAGCGGGGATTCGTGGTGATAAGCGGGCTACGGGCTTCCTTTTTATCTTGGATGACCATAGCAATATTGTATTCAGCTAAAATACTGTATACCTCATCTTCGTACAGACTAGGGTGTCTAAATTCCACTGAGATATCCCAAGCTTGATCTGGATCGTTTTCTCGCAGAGTAGCCATTAAATGCCGGAGCTGTCTGATTTGTGAAATTTTAATGCTGGGTGGAAATTGTACGAGTAAGGCTCCCTTTCTCTCTCCTACATGATTAATCACCTTCATAAAGGCCTGGATCAGCTGGGCATCGAAAGCGAGTTGTTTTTGATGGGTGATTTCTTTGAACAGTTTGAAGCTGAACTTAAAATCCTCAGGAACCTCGTCCACCCACTTGATTAAAGTTCGCGACTGCGGAATTTTGTAGAAAGAAGTATTTATCTCAATGGAGTTGTTCAGCGATGCATAGTAATGGAGTCTGGAGTACGACTGAAATACCTCGGGGTAATGCGCTTTGTTAGGTACAGGGAGTATAAGCCCACTCATACCAGCATAGAATTCGGGTTTATTCGGCATCATCTTATTTATCCTCAGCACTTTTCAATCGGCCTTGTATGAGCTCTGTGACATCTGTTGCGATTATCATGATTGCATTGGTTAATCCTTTTTCGTTTTTAAGCGGTTCGTAGATAAAATTGAAATAGACCGTTTGCGTTTTACCCTGCATATCCAGACTTACGGGCGCTTCCCGGCCAATATAGCGTTCGCCGCTAAGATAAACTTTATCGAGAATATCCAGGTATGGCTGCCCTTTGAGTTCGGGCAATGCCTCCGCCAATGGTTTACCAACAACGGATTTGTCCTTTCCCCAGAACCGTAGAATAAGCGCATTAGCGATTTCTATTTTTAATCTTCTGTGTCGCAGGATTCCCAAGGCAATCGGGGCCTGCTCTAAAAAGGTCTTGATTTCGAGCCGGGTCCTGGACAGGTTTCTGTTGAGGAGGTGTCCTAAAGTATAGGCCTCACTAAGTTCCTCATGTGCCAGGTTTAAATCCGAATAAGCAAGTTCCAACTCGGTTTCAAGCGCGGTAATTTCTTGACGGTTTTCACTAAGTTGGCGACCTGTCTGACCTAAGGACTGTATAGCAATATATTGCTTTTCGAAGCTTGCGATAATAGCATAAAGTTGCCGCTGCTCTTTTTTGCTTAGGCGGGCATGATTTAGGCCATTAAGACAAATAAAGTTTTGCTCCTTTCCGCTACCAAGAGCGAAGGTTTTCACCAATGCTGTTTCCCCTTTGGGCCTGATGGAACTTCTGCCAAGGGATAGCGAGATTTCGCCCGTGCCCAATATTTCCCTGATCAATGTCACTGTTGATTCCACGAGGTTACTCGTCAGCTTTTCTAAAGTTGTAATGGTACTGAGACCCTTTGCTTTTTTTTCCATGATCTTATAAATCCTTAAGCGGGGCTTAAATCTAAATATATTTTAAGCATCGATTTTACGCCGCTGCATGATTTGGGGCTAATACTCTTTTTATGAATACGATTAAGCGCTAATAATGAAACTTTTTTTTGGGCATAAATGTTTTGAACATAATAAATCCTAACGTCTTAAAGATTAGCTGCTCTCAAAATGGATGAATTTACTGCGCTCGGACAGTTAAAAATATGTGTACTTAACAAGTGCGGGTGGGTGGTCTATGAAGAAAACCATGCGCTTATATTGTCCAAGTTGATTTTTGAGCAAACCAGAAATTACCTCTCCAAAACTACGCTGGCACGTTTCTTCCGTTTTGAGGGAAAACACCCACTCTTTAATTCGATATTCATGCTCAACACCCTCAGCCAGTTTTTAGGCTATGTTGACTGGAAAGATTTTCTAAATGCACAGGATAAAGGCAATTGAACAGCTATAAGGTATTGTGGGTGCCCGCCGTGGATTTGACCCAATCTTGCTTCCCGCAGCGCGTGCAGCACCTAAATTCCTGTCCACTGTCTAAAAAAATGGTGTTTCCACAGTTCCTGCAGCTGAAATGATGCGGAAATTTGGTCTTATCACCAAGCTTAAAAATGTACTTGTTTTGAATATATTCTACAGGCTGTATTCCCAGGCCGGGCAGGACCTCTGCTTTAGGGAAGCACCAAACTGAGACTAATCCAGAGGTCTCAAAGAAAGCGCGTTTTACCTGTCCGAGGTGTTCAACATCTTTATTGCGCAGGAACCGAAAAAGGTCTTCCTGGCTGAGGCTGTTTTTGTTGAGTGATTTGTTGATAATCTCTCCATCGGCAACCAGGCAGTCTGGCCGCCCCTCCATAAAATGCTCGAGTTTTTTATGGCGGTTGATTATCCATTCGGCTCCCAGTTGTAGCAAAGCCACAGTGGTGATAACGACCATGCCATGGATAATCGGAATATCTTTCCCCATCATCGGATCTCCCACTGCCGAACCAAAGCAAATGATGATGGCCAGTTCTAAGGTAGATAGCTGCCCCATACTTCTTTTACCCAGCAAACGTAACAATAGAATAGTATAGGTATACATCACTGCGGTGCGAAAAATTATTTCTAAAAGAAAAAGGTATGGCAGATCACCAAAAAATATGCGCTGGAAGTCGAAGGTTTTAAAAGCGTCCATTGTTGATCCTGAGTATTGAATAAATATTGCTGTTGTTCTGGGAACATTATTTAGCTGGCAAAGTTTTTAAAATTTATTATCTGTTAAGGACTTAGTGCATCAGCGATGCCTGCTGGGATGAATGAGTTTGGCTTAGGGGTAAAAAATCAAAACTATTTCCTGGATAAGGGAGTTGAGATAGAAAAGAGTGCCACTTTAGTCAGCAGGCATTCCTTAAATGCATAAAACAAAACTTAACCATGGCGAAAACAAACACACCAGCGAAACAAAACCAAAGCCCAGGGATAGAAGCTAATATGAATCCTTCACCTCAGGTGATGAGAAAATCTTATCAAGGATCAGGAAAACTCGCTGGAAAGGTAGCACTCATTACTGGTGGGGATAGCGGAATTGGCCGCGCGGTGGCCGTACATTATGCACGTGAGGGTGCACATGTAGCCATTGTTTACCTAAACGAAGATGTGGATGCCCAGGAAACCAGAAGGCTTGTCGAAGCCGAAGATCGTTTCTGTCTGCTCATCAAGGGGGATGTTAAAAAAACTGCTTTCTGTAAAAAAGCTATCGAGAAAACACTGGCAAAATTCGGAAAGCTTAATATCTTGGTAAACAACGCCGGCATGCAGATCCCTCAAAAAGATCCTAAGCAAATCGACAATATGCAAATGGAGGAAACTTTCAGGACCAATATCTTCGCTTACTTCTACTTCGTAAATGAAGCATTGCCCCATTTACAGTCCGGTGACTGCATTATCAACACCACCTCTGTAACTGCGTATCGTTCCTCTCCTAACCTGATCGATTATTCCTCTACCAAAGGCGCTATTACTTCTTTTACCCGCTCCCTGGCGACTAATCTTGCCAAGACGGGCATTCGTGTAAATGCAGTGGCACCGGGACCTGTGTGGACGCCGCTAATTGTGTCAACATTTGATGAGCAAAAGATTAAGTCCTTTGGTTCGGAGACGGCAATGGAACGTGCGGGAGAACCCTCCGAAGTTGCACCTGCCTACGTATTCCTGGCCAGTGAGGATGCATCTTTCATTACCGGACAGGTAATCCACGTCAATGGTGGTGAGGTGGTGAACGGTTAATAAAACTTTGGGCGCTCATTTCTTGTTCTCCCAGCAGAAAAAATATACATGCAGTTAACGATAGATAAACGAAAGATTGGGCTCAATTTCAATAATTCAGGAGAGGCGGTATTATGGATCTGGGCACCGATGGCTTCAGGGGTAAGTGTAATCTTAAAAAAAAATAATTTGCGCCTTAACCTCAGCGGGCAGGATTTTGGCTACTGGTTCTGGACGGGCACTACTATTGTTCCAGGTGATGAATACGCTATAGTCTTATCACCACAGCATGGTGAGGATAACCCATCAGGCGGTCAGAAAAATTATGCAGACCCTGCATCACTTTTTCAGCGGCAAGGCATTAATGGCCCAACAACTGCCTTTGACCTAAGCAGCTACCAATGGAATGACGAAGGTTGGAAAGGAATAAAGTTGAGTGATTTTATCATCTATGAACTCCACACCGGGACTTTTAGCCCTGCTGGTGATTTTGAGGGTATTATCCAAAACCTGGACCACCTGGTAGCACTTGGTGTTACTGCGATTGAGCTGATGCCGGTCGGACAATTTCCCGGAGAGCGAAACTGGGGTTATGATGGGGTATTCCCTTTTGCGGTGCAAAATAACTATGGTGGGCCTTTGGCGCTGATGAAACTGGTAGATGCCTGTCATCGGAAAGGGTTAGCTGTCATCCTAGATGTTGTATATAATCACTTCGGACCTGAAGGAAACGATATTGGTGATTTCGGTCCCTATTTCACTGACAAATACCAAACGCCATGGGGAAAAGCAATCAATTTTGATGATGCCTGGAGTGACGGCGTGAGGGAATACTTCCTGGAAAATGCGCTCATGTGGCTACGTGATTTTCATGTCGATGCATTGCGCCTGGATGCGGTGCATGCCATTAAAGACTTTAGTGCCCGGCATATTTTATCAGAACTAAAAACCAAAGTCAGCCAGCTTGAAAACCTCACCGGACGGAATTATTATCTGTTGGCCGAGCTGGACCTGAATGACAATAAATATATTAATCCGCTGAAGGAAAGTGGTTATGGAATGGATGGGCAGTGGGTGGATGAATTCCATCATGCCTTGCGTGTGACCTGCGGACAGCAAAAGCACGGTTATTATGCAGATTTCAAGGGTATTGAGGACCTGGCGAAGTCTTTTAATGATGCTTATGTCTTTACTGGGCAGTATTCCCCCCATCGCAAGAAAAGATTTGGAATTCCAGCAATGAATGAAGGAAAGTCCTTCGTTGTTTTCTCGCAAAATCACGATCAGGTGGGCAACCGCATGCTGGGGGAACGCAGTAGTATGCTGGTGAGCTTTGAGATGCTTAAGGTCATGGCAGGGGCCGTTTTCTGTGCGCCTTTTTTACCGATGCTATTTATGGGCGAAGAATGGGCAGCGGAAAACCCTTTTCAGTTCTTCATTAACCACCAGGACGAAGGATTGATTGAAGCGGTCAGGAAAGGACGCCGCGCAGAGTTTGCCGAATTTCAGGAGGCGGGCGAAGTGCCTGATCCTGCAGCTGTCGAGACTTTTTTGCGCTGCAAACTTGACTGGTCTAAAATACAATCAGCGAAAGGGAAGCAAATTTTCTGCTATTATCAGAAACTTATAGCTTTGAAAAAGCAGCAGGCTGCACTTGGAACAGTAAGAAAAGATTCCTATGCGAAGACTTTAACTGCGCAACAGGTGCTAATTTTAAGGCGGAAGGTGGAAACGCAGGAAGCGCTTTGTCTATTCAATTTCTCAAAGCATGTGCAATCCATTGATCCTGGCGTATCCTTAAGCGGATGGGAAATGGCCTTAAATTCTTCATCCGCGGAATATGGTGGCTCTCTTTATTCGCCTTTTGAATCAAGCAGGCCGCTGAAACTCAGCCCTGAATCTTTGCTAATCTTTTTAAAATAATTTATGATACCTGCTGCTACTTATCGTATACAATTCCACAAGGACTTTAACTTTACGCACCTGGAAAAAATTATCCCCTACCTCTGCGCACTCGGTGTGGATACGCTTTATGCTTCCCCTATCTTTAATGCAGCTCCCGGGAGCACGCATGGATATGATGTAACCGATCCATTGAAAATTAATCCTGAAATCGGGACAGAAAAACAGTTGCTGAAAATTTCTGCCAGGTTAAAAAAGGCGGGCATTCGCTGGATACAGGATATCGTTCCAAACCATATGGCCTTTCACCCCAGTAATAAATGGTTAATGGATGTACTCACTAAGGGCAGAAAAAGCAAGTTTGCTGAATACTTTGATATTGATTTTGAAAATTGGGATGGGCGGCTGATGGTGCCCTTTCTTGGTGAGGAGCTGGATCAGGCCGTTAGGGGTGGTGCGGTGCGGCTGAAAAAAAGCAAGGGTGAATACCTGATCAGTGCCGCTGGCGAAAACTGGCCGGTAAATTCGCAAAGTATTGGAAAACTAAAGGGTCAAAAGCTGAAAGATATCAATAGTTCAACCGACAGGTTACTTGCGCTGCTGGACGAGCAATTTTACCGGCTGTGCCACTGGCGGGAGACAGATTCGAGGATCAATTACCGAAGGTTCTTCACGGTCAACAGCCTGATTTGTCTGAATATCCAATACAAAAAAGTTTTTACCCATTACCATAGCTATCTGCTGGACTTATTATCAAAGGGGATTTTTGATGGCCTTAGAATAGATCATGTAGATGGCTTATACGATGTGGAAGCTTACCTAACGCAGCTCAGAAAAGCAGTAGGTAAAGAAACCTACATCGTCGTTGAGAAAATCCTTGAGAGTGGCGAAGCGCTACCGGAAAACTGGCCTATTCAAGGGACGACGGGCTATGACTTTCTCTCGCAGGTAAATAACCTTTTGACCAACAGGAAAGCAGAGCAGGATTTTGAAAAAATTTATCAGCGTTTTACCGGCAAAAAGCAGGACGTCCCTGAAACGATGCTTGAAAAAAAGGCTGCAATGTTGTCTGGGCACATGCAGGGCGAACTGGAAAACCTAAGTAAATTGTTCAGCCGGCTTTCACTCGAAGTGCCTAATGGTTTTGATGGGCAACTGATCAAGGATAGCATTGAAGACTTTTTGGTCCATATGCCGGTTTATCGCTTTTATGCATATACTTTCCCGCTCACAGGAAAAGCGCTTGATGATGTGGAAGGTGTCATCACAGCAGTTAGAAGCAAAAAAAGTAAAGCGCAAAGGGCATTATTTTTAAAGCAACTATTCCTTGAAATCCCCCTTAAGGCGGATCGCACGTACCTCAAAAACCTGAGCCAATTCTACCAACGGCTGATGCAGTTTTCCGGTCCGCTGATGGCAAAGGGTATTGAGGATACGATGATGTTTACCTTTAACCGCTTTACCGCGCACAATGAAGTGGGTGATGCGCCAGATGCTTTTGGCAGCACTACACGGGACTTTCATGAGCAAATGATAGCCCGTCAACATTATTGGCCGCATGCAATGAATGCGAGCGCCACTCATGATACCAAACGAGGGGAAGACTTTCGCGCCAGGCTCAATGTGCTTTCTGACCTACCGGAACGCTGGTCGTCTTTGATGGAACAAATTACTGCTGAACTGGAGGTAATGGTGAAAAAGGCACCCAGATTCAAAGCCTTGCATCTAAATGATATTTATTTACTCCTGCAGACCATTTTCGGGGCGATGCCTTTCGCTGGCCCAGGCGCTGAAGATTTCGGATTGCGTTTGGAGGAATTTATACGCAAGGCGCTAAGGGAAGCTAAAAAACGCTCTGATTGGGCAGCGCCGGACGAAGCCTATGAAGCTTTACTGATTTCTTTTAGTGCTGCGATCTTAAAAGAGCGGCATCCCCTTGGCAAAAGCCTCTGGCAGCTTTTTGCTGATCTTAAAGACTTTGCGGTAATCAACAGCTTAGTGCAGCTGCTTTTGAAATTTAGCTGCCCTGGTGTGCCCGACTGCTACCAGGGAACCGAGCTATGGGAGCTCTCACTGGTGGACCCGGATAACCGCCGTGCAGTGGATTATGCACGCAGGAAAGAAATGTTAATGCTTATTGACTCGGCACAACCTTTACAAAAGCTTTGGAAAGAGCGCGATTCAGGTCTTGTCAAACTTGCGCTTAGCAAGTGCTTACTTGCATTAAGGAACGATCAGCGTGCGCTCTTCGCTGAAGGAGCATACATTCCCCTGAAGGTCAGCGGGAAATATGCAGCGCACGTAATCGCCTTCGCCAGAAGGTTAAAAGAGCAGTGGCTGCTTATCGCTGCGCCCCTAGGCATGGCTAAACTGATTGGCGGAAATGCTGAAGCCATGGAAAACTTTGACTGGGAGGACACCCAGATTTTATTGCCTGCTGAGGCTCCGCTGGCTTATTTGGATTTGTTGAATAAAAAAGATGGGCACAAGGATATACTCAATAAAGGTATTATGCTTAAAGAGCTATTTAGCGAACTTCCTTTTGCACTTGTTGAGCTTCAAAAGCAAAAAACAGAACGCTCAGCGGGTATCCTGCTTCACATCAGCTCGCTGCCTGCTGATTATGGCATTGGTGATCTTGGACCTTCCGCGAGGGCTTTTGTGAACTTCCTGCAACAGGCTAGGCAAAGGTACTGGCAACTTTTACCCTTAAACCCAACCAAATCTGCCAACGGGCATTCCCCCTACTCATCAAGTTCAGCTATGGCTGGTAATACGCTGCTGATTAGCCTGGATGATTTGGCTGAGGATGGCTTTATCGACCAGAGCGACCTCATCAAGGCAAAGTTGCCCGCCTCTGAAATGGTAGATTTTGAGGCTTGTGAGGAAATGAAATGCCACTTTCTACACCGTGCTTTCAAATCTTTTGTCTCCAAGCCCGAATACCTGGAAGCTGCCTTCGAGGCCTTCTGCGACAAGCAGGCCTTCTGGCTGGATGACTATGCTTTATATGCTGCTATTAAAAAGCATCATAATGGCCGGGAGTGGTACCAATGGCCAGAAGAATATAAATTTCGCAAAGCAAAAGCCCTGTTGGGTTTTGAGAAGAGAAACAAAACCGAAATCAGCGAAATTAAATGGCTGCAGTTTATTTTCTTTCGACAATATAATAGGCTCAAAGCATACGCTAACGATAAGAGGGTACAGCTTATAGGTGACCTGCCTTTTTACATTGATGAGGATTCGGTGGAAGTCTGGTCGAATCCGGATAATTTTTTACTGGATGACAAACACGATAAACTGTTTGTCGCAGGGGTTCCTCCGGATTATTTCAATGCTTCGGGTCAGCTTTGGGGAATGCCGATATTCAACTGGGCAAATATTAAGGCAGAGGGATTTAAATGGTGGATGAGTCGGCTTAAGCAGAATCTGATGCAATATGACCTGCTCCGCTTGGATCATTTCCGGGCTTTTGCCGCTTACTGGCAGATAACTGCGGGCGCGGAGGATGCCAGCGAGGGTGAATGGGTAGAAGGTCCCGGTTCGCCTTTTTTTGATCTGGTAAACCAGCATTTTCCCACTATGCCTTTTATTGCAGAAGATCTTGGAGAAAGAGCTGATGCTGTGGAAAGACTGATGGCACAATTCGGCTTACCAGGGATGCGAGTGCTGCAATTTGGTTTTAGCGAGCAGCTCTCCTCTTCGCCACATGCAATCCATAATTTTGAGGATGCGAATTGCATAGTTTATTCAGGTACCCATGATAACAATACCCTGAAAGGATGGTTTAGGCAAGAAACAACTGAGGAAATACGAAAACGGCTGGACTTGTATTTTGGCCTCCGGGTTACCGAGTCAAATATCAATGAGCTGATGGTTCGCTTAGCTTATTGTTCTGTCGCAAAACTGGCGATAATACCAATGCAGGATTTGTTGTCGCTGGATGAAAATTCGAGGATGAACATACCGGGCAGCGCTCAAGGGAATTGGAGATGGCGGATGTCTGGCCTTGCCTTAGCTGATGAGTTGGCGGATCAATTGGCAAGCCTTACCGAAATTTTCCGAAGAGTTTAATGAGCTGCGGGCTTTTCACCCGCAGCCTTTAGTTTATTGTGGAAGGCTTTGCAGCCATTGATAGCTATATTCAGCTACTTCTTCCCAGCCTGGCTCGCCACAGATGTAATGGCTTCGATTAGAGAATTCTTTAAAGGCGGTGATGCTGGAAGCATCAGTGTAAGCTTCAAAGTTTTTCTTAGTCAGCGTATTGGGGATGATTTCATCTTTTTCACCGGCAATAAGCAGTAGTGGAGGATGCGTGATTTCTACATCCAGCTCACCGGCCGCTCCCATACAATCCCGCAGGACATTCCGGCTGTCATGGGTGGCGAACTCCCTGTATGCTTCATTGGAGGCTTCTTCGCTTAAGGTATTGGCAAAGGAGCCATGGAAAGCTTTTTCATCCATGTAAAAGGGTTCATTGCCTTTGAAGGGGTTAGCTATCAGGGCAGAATTTTTAAAAAAACCCCAATCAAAATCGAGCATGGCGTTAGGGGCTACTGAATCGATGGCGATACCCGCGCTGGCTACATCTCGGTTGATCAGCAGCTGTACGATCAGTCCCCCAACGGAATGACCGATAACAATGGGTTTATCGTGTTTGAGTACAAGGGTTTCTATCTCAGTAATGATATCATCCAGGTGAAGGTCACCCAGCCCTGCTGGTGGATTTTGTCTAAGTGCCGAAGGTTCTCCCTCGTGCATTGGCCATGCCGGAATAATGCAGTTAAATCCTTTGGCAGAAAAGAAATCGGCCCATTTCCCCCAACTCTTGGGGTTCTGGAACATTCCGTGTATAAAAATGATGTCTTTCATGGTATAACGTTTTTAAACACAACATCTCCTTCAAGACTTAAGTTTTGATAATAACCAATACATTCCGCTCAGTGATACTTTAGTTAATTTTAAAACTCAATCGAGAATTCCCTTTAGCAGAATGTGCCACTGGGTGAAGGATGCCCCTGCCAGACTGCCGGCGTTAATTAGGAGGTTTCTGGTTTTGTCCAGCAAACTTCCGGCAACCAGGTTTGGCACTTCGTTTCGCCCATGGACGGCGGCAAATACAATATTTGCCTTGCGATGCAGAATAAAGGTGGAACTCGCCTGACTGGTAAAAAAGTGGGCCACTATTCCCATTTCGCCAGCTGGTGCTGAGGGACGGGCAGCGAAAAAAAGGATTTCTTCATCTGAGGATTCATCCTCTTCTTCTTCGAGATGTTCGATATGCACCCAATCAAAACCATGTCCATCATCGCTCCCTGGACCGGGTATATCAATGCGCATATAATCTCCCAGCGCAACCGCCCCCTTTTTTGCCTTTCCGGTTGAATCAAATAACGTGAACCTGCTGGCTTCCACCAGCGAAATTTTATGCCATTCATTTATATTAACAAACCTTAGCCTAGCTTGCCCGTAATATTTTTTTGCTGCTTCTGAGTCGGGAAATACCTTTTTTTCTTCTGCATCAGTTTGCTGTCCAACCTGCTGTGAAGGAATAATCGCATGCCTATCCATAATACTTTTTTCTCATACAATCTTTTTGCGCAATAAAAGTTTGCTTTTTTAAACAATTTAGGAAAGAACAGTAAACAGTTAGGGAATGAACAATTTTACAGTAGTGTTGTTGTATAGCCCGACATAGCTTAAATACATATGAAAAACACAATTTATATCCTTGAAGACTCCGCAGATATACTCGAGAGTTTAACTGATCTTTTAGCCCTTTCTGGCTTTCAGGTGCAAGGATTTTTAAGCAGCTTAGCCTTCCAGCAGGCGATAAGCTTAAACAAACCAGATCTTTTTTTGATCGATGTCATGTTGCCCGATGGAAATGGTGTGAGCATTTGCGAAAATCTGAAGCTCAACCGCGATACCAGATCCATACCGGTTGTACTACTTACTGCGAACAGCGAGATCCAGAAGATGAAACTCAGAAGCAGGGCTGATGATTTTATTGCCAAGCCTTATGCGCTTGAAGATTTATTAAAACGAATTAAGCGACTACTTCCGTAGCTTAACTTATTATTGAGCTGAATTTTAGCAAACCATTTTCTATGGGAAATGTTCTTAAAAAAACAGGGATGCAAAGCAGCTTGAATACCGCTAGATAGCGACGCATTTCTGATGAGCAGATAAACATCATTTCTATTTTAAATAAAAATCTTATGAAAAAGTCAATCCTTTACTTAGTACTAATGCTGGGACTCATGAGTGCGTGCACAGGTAAGAAAGCGGACCAGGCGAATGCGGACAGTACAAATACTTATGCGGATTCTACCAAAGTAAACGATAAGGTTCCCAGTGACACCACTGTGGATTCTATAAGTAATGCACCTGCGGACGTAAAAAATTAATTTACCGCTAAAGATGAAACACGTAATCAATATACTTTCTGGTCTGGCTGGTGCGCTGAGTTTAAATGTTCTTCATGAAAGCCTTAAGCATCTTCAAACTGATATGCCTCGGGTGGACCTTGTTGGCAAGGAAGCTTTAAATAAGCTCACCGGTAAACTTGGTTTTCAAATTGAGAGCGAAGCTAACCAATACCGGGCGACACTGGCAGCTGATCTCATCTCAAACGCCCTTTACTATAGCATGATTGGACTGGGAGGCAAAAAATATTTATGGCCGAGGGCAATTGCATTAGGTCTGAGTGCCGGGATAGGTGCAGTCAGGCTGCCTGAGCCATTGGGACTTGATCAGAAGCCGGTCAACAAAAACTTGAAAACCAGTGGCCTGACCATTGCCTATTACCTTAGCGGGGCGCTGGTTACGGGTTTAGCACTCGCAGCCATGCGCAAAAAATAATTCCATAACCCTGCAGGCTTACTTGAATGCTTTTTAAAAATAATAATTACCTACCTCAAGAAATGGAAACAAAAACGATAACGCAAAAAAGGGCGCTTTTCGATCAGGCCTTGATCCAGGAGCAGCTTAGCGAGCGTGGCGAACGGAGTTATATCATACGCAATGGCCTTAATGTAGCAGAATATGCCCTGCTTGCTAAAGAACTCCTAGAAGCAGAAAAGCTCATCGCCCATGATTTTACCGGGCTTGTCAAAAGTGAAGACGGAACGCGGGAAGCAAACTTTGAATATCATTCAGGCTGGCCATTGGATGGGTTGGCTCAGGGTGAAGTGGAATAGGTTGATAAGGGGCTTTAGGAAAAACAGTATTCTGTCCCTGAAGGTTTATTCACCCGGCTTAGTATTTATTCCAAAAAAAAGGTATTTATTACCAAAACCTTTGCAGCCAAGTCAGGGTTGTTTTAATACACCTTAAAAGAACATACATATGGCTACAACTAAGACTGCTGCGAAAGCAGCTAAAACAACAACCGCTAAAAGTACGAAAGAAGCTAAATCCTCAAGTGCTTCAAAAAAAGCAAAACTGGAAAATAATGAATTTCACGAGTTTTTCTTAGATGAGCTTAAAGATATCTATTGGGCAGAAAAGCACTTGGTTAAAGCATTACCGAAATTAAAAAAAGCTGCAACCAGTCCGGAGCTTGCTGCCGCTTTCGATAAACACACCGCAGAGACTCAGCAGCACATTAGCACCCTGGAGCAGATTTTCGATTTACTTGATGAGAAAGCTGCTGCCAAGAAGTGCGATGCAATGGCAGGGTTGCTTGAAGAGGCAGACAGCATTGTTGCTGATACTGAAAAAGGCACGATGATCCGCGATGCAGGGTTAATACTGGCAGCGCAAAAAGTAGAACACTACGAGATTGCTACCTACGGAACTTTAAGGGTATTTGCCCAGAACATGGATAGAGCTGACATTGCAGATCTGTTAGCTCAAACCTTAGAAAATGAGAAAGCGACCGATGTTGCGCTTACTGAAATCGCGGAAGGCACCATCAATGCCGAAGCTGCAAGTGAATAAAAGAAAGGCTTCCAAAAATGGGAGCCTTTTCTCATTACCCGATAAATTAACAATAAAACGATGGCGTTATTGAAATGCAGCGAGACACCAGCACCGCTTAGTTTACGGGTGCTTGGTGCAGACAAACAGGTGTTTAAAAACAGAAGGTCTACATACCGTAATCATTCCAGCATTGGAGCTAAAATACTTGCCTTGCCGGGCAGGCACAATTGGCGCAATATTCCAGGATGGATCGAGCCGCTGGTATTCCTAGTTCCAAAAAATGGGCTGACTGGCTTGCTGTAATCATTTAGATAAGCCACCTTATTTAGGAAGGGTATAAATACCCAGATTAATTTGAAAATACGGCATTTTTAAAAACAGTCAGTTAGCTCAACACATTTTGAATGCCCTGATTGTATTTAACCACAGACTTATAAAAAAGCTATTGACTATGGAAGCGCATGAATTTGCAATTGTGGCCAATAAAGCAGCAGATAAGCTTTATATCCACGCACTTAAATTTACAAGGGATGAAGATGATGCCAAAGATCTTTTGCAGGATACACTTGTAAAAGCCCTGAGGTTTAGTCATCGCTTCGATAGTGAGACCAATCTTAAAAGCTGGCTGTTCGTGATTATGCGTAACACCTTCGTCAACAACTACCATAAGGCAAAAAGAAAGCAAGACCTAATGACGGTAGAAGATGAAATTTCAAGTGAACAACTGGTTTTGAGCGCTACAGCAAACAAGGCTGCGAGTAACTTCGCCTTAAGCGATATTAATAAAGCGCTTTCCACCCTCTCCGAGCTTTACCGCGTTCCTTTCACCAGGTATGTGGAAGGCTACAAGTACGAAGAAATTGCAGCAGAACTCAATATCCCCCTGGGTACAGTGAAAACCCATATTTTTGAAGCGCGCAGGCAACTGAAAAAATACCTTAAGGTTTACCGGAAATAGCAATTATCAGCAAGTGATTTGTTGCTTGAAATTGTATCCAGTGATCAATCCTCAACGCAAATTGAGGTTATTCTAGCAAACCTTTGACTGAAATCACGTGTTTTATCTATACCTATAAAAAATAATACTATGGAAAATAAACAAGAAAATAATCAGAATCAAGAAATCAGCAATCCTGAGCAATTTCAGATAGGTAGATCACATCAGCAAGGGCATACACAATCTGAAGCTCAGGAACCTAGCGAAGAGGAACGCGGATATACCAAGGAGGAAACTGAGTTTGCCGATGGAGAGGGCACCCGGTTAAATGAGGAAATACCAGGCAATGATGATAGCAATCCTTCGAATGATGACAGCGATGAAGCCCGGGATTTACAGCCTGAGGTCAACGATATCTAATTCTTTCCACCTGAAAATTTCTAGACCACATAGGTTTGCGCTGACAGAAGCGGGGACTATGTGGTTTTATTCACAAGTAGATACCTCCAATTACACCTTAGCTCCCTAATAAGGAATTAGGCGAGCTGTTAGCGATTTGATTTTTCAGCGCTTATCCCAGCGGGGCGATCGTATGCAACCGCTCATCGCTTCAGGTTGTGAATTCATACAAAACAAAAATCCCGAATACCTGTCTTACTATAAATACATATTTAACTAAAAATGAAAATCGGGATAATTCTTTCATTCAATAAGGCTGCAGGTGTAGGCATTCTTATAGATAATCACAATGAACATATCCGCTTCTATGCGGCAGATTCGACGAAAATTCCTGCCAAAGGGGAAACTGTTACCTTTGAGACTGAGTACCGCAATAAGCAGCAGGTAGCGATCAACCTCAAACGCTACCAGCATGCCTAGTTCATTTCATTTTCAAATAATGAATATTTTTATTGCTATCGATATAAAATTGCAGGCTTAAGTCTTTGGTAAGCACCTGATAAGGATTTTCTCTCGAAGCATTGAGTTTTTCCAGGTGCGTATACAGTTTTTCGAATACTGGTTGCAGCAATGATAAGGTTTCTTTGAAATCCTCTTCAGCATTAACTGTCTCTTTTTTGTAGGCCTCAAGATGCGCTTTACCGGTTGGGCTTTCATCCTCCTTTAATACTTTTTCGTGTTCGGCCCTGGTGTAGTCAATGTAGTGGCGTTGCAATAGTGCTTTTTCTTTGAGCTGGTAATATTGGACGGAGAGTAAAATGTTTTCCATAAGCTTTAGTGATCTGATTAATTTCTTTGAAAATAACCTTTCAGAATGCTGAATGGTTTTATTTTAAGCCAATTTTCTCGATTACAAAACCAGCGCTACAGGTTGTTGTTAAAACCTAAACATTTCCCATGCCATGGATGTTACTCTTATCAAATTAATACCATAAACATGTACAATTTAGATTCAACACAGATACCCCCTAACTATTACCGTAGCCAGTTCATTGATAGTTTTCGTAGTCCCGTACATGGCGATAATACCATGGTTTTCCTGGTTCAGGATGACACAGATTTATTACTTTATGCAAAGGCAGCAAAGCACACTTGGGAATCGGTTGGTGATTACCCAGATAGCTTCACCGGAATTGTAAAAACGGTTAATGGCAATGCCTTTGCCAGTTTTATTTATGTGGGTGCACTTGCCGCTGCACAGCAGGCTTCTTAGTATTTAGCTGCTGGATTTGGTTACAAAGGCTGATTTCTGGTTTTTGAAAACAAAAAACAGCTGAGCTTAATGCGAATAGGTCCTGGTAAAACCTTTGATTATATATTTGGTTAAGCCATCGTTTTGCGGTGGCTTTTTTTAAACGTTTCATTTTTCTTCATCGGCATTATCTATAAACAACTAAGGTGATATTTTGCTAATAACACAAATTACACTTTAGCTGAATGGATTGCATACCATCAGATAAGCTTATCAAACATCTTCTGCACAAAATCTTTTTAGGTTAATCATAGGCCTTTTGATGGTAGTGGCCCGCGTTGGCCACTTAGAGCTTTATACGCTAAGCTTTTCAGGCACAGCTACCAGACTGGCTTGCATTAAACAAGGAATTAATCGTCATCCTTTCAGGAATAGTAGAGCAATTCCTTGGTCAATTTTATTATGCTGGAAAACTCAGCGCATCGAAATGGGTATCTTCCCTGCCGTATTTTTTTTTGGATTTTTCCGGGGACCTGGCCCAATATCTCGGGGATCGTTATGCATTTGGACTAGATACTGATGCTAAAAACATATTATGCATATTCTTTCAGCCTGTACTGATTCTTTGGGTGCTCTGGTCAATTGGGGCCTTTGGGAAATTATTTAGGAGTCGACGATGATTATCCATTAATCTTAACCATGCACATGGATAAGAAAAGTCAGGCCTTTTTCGATAAAAGGCGCCAGGTCTACTTTTCCGCAGGACGAAACTTCCTGGCTGCGCATTTGACCTTATTTCATTACTTAGCTGATAAGCCTAACACCTTGGATGTACTTTAGCCTGTTGGCCTGCCCCGATCGCCATGCGAGTAGATTGGCTCAGATTCTCAGGTGCCGGCCTGGCTTATAGCATTGAAAGTGAAGTACGTTCTGCTTAAGGAAAAAATCTAAGCGATATTTTTTGGCAGGATTTGAAAATGCAGGACCGCCAGGGTTTTCGTAGGCATATTACCATTCAGAACAAAGTTGATGTGCTGACTGCTAAAATGCTGCTAGAAAAACTAGCAACAACTTTCCAGCCTTTCGAAGTAACAGTTTTGGGCGTGGATCTTTGGTATTATCCGAGTGGGTCCTGGAAATATTACCATTTCATCCCATTCGATTAAGGTTTAATGCGTCAAAAGATCTGCTGCTTGGTGGACAGCTAATAAAAAGCGGAAAGCATCGCCTCCCGCCCCAAACCAATTAATCCTTAACTTATACAACGCATTTACAGGGAAAAGGTTTTCGCTAAAAACAAAAAAAAGCAGGCGCAAATTCCGCTCCACATGCTTTACGCACTAACATTTAACGCGCTGTTGGTCATCAAACCTTTATGAATGTTAATGATTTGAAATCTCTATTTTCTTTGCAATGTAATTTGATCCTGGATGATGCTGGTTATATTGTTAGGTTCGGCTCACGATGCATTGAAGTTCTTATTGCTTTAAAAAAAATATTGCAAACTAATTTTAATTTTTCAGGTTTTGATAGCATGGAAAGAACGATACAGGAAATATTTGATGATTTTGAACGCATTTCGCTGGCTGTTGAGGATGCTAAAAACGCAGTGGATGCTGCGGTTTTGACGGACTTATCTGACAAGGACTTTATTTCTGCTGAGCAGGCGGATGAACATTTAATTGCCTGCCTGGAGCGGGAACACCGGGAGGCAGAGCTGGAAAACCTTAGCGCTGAATGGACTGTACTGCAGGATATTTTGGTGGAAAAGTTATGCAGGATCAACACTAAAGTACTTGTTAAAGATAAACGGGATGACAGTGCGGTTTTGATTCATTGTGAGGGTGGAACAATAATAATAGAAGAAAAGGCCGAATGAGCACGCTAACGATACAGGAGCAGTTTAATGAATACCTGAAACTGCTCAACCAGATGCATAACATTGACCAGGATATCGATGGGCTAATCAATGAGGTAGAAATTACAGACTTGCAGGAAAAACGTTCATATTATAAGAAAAGATTCATCCGCGTAAGCGGAGATATTGTAGCGGCATTAGAGGATATGGGTGCTAAATACCCTATCCATAATTACCTGGCTAACCAGACAACTTATTTATATGTTGAGAACGGAAAACTCCTTTTTGAATACCATTGAGTCAACTCCGCGAATGGTGAAACTAAGTAAACGGTGGCCTCAATACTGTTTTACCTTAAAGAGCTATGTTGGAGAAAGTGCAGCGTGAGCTAGTTATAATACTTGCGAAGTTTTAGTATAGCTGCGCGTATTCGGGTCTTAACTGTACCCAGGGGCATGGCAAGCGCTGCTGCGGCTTCAATGTGGGTATACCCCCCGTAATAAACCAGGTTAAGCAGTTTTTGCTCCTGAAGGGTCAACCCGCCAATAATGGTCCGTAAGCCTATGCTATCTGTATTGGTTTGTGCACATCCTGCGGCGTCAATGATATTTACGCAATTCTCGATCTCCTCACTTCGCAGCCGACATTTGGAAGTGGTCAGGCGGATATGATCAATGGCCGTATTTTTCGCAAGGTTTAACATCCAGGTAAAGAGCCTGCCCCTTTGGGTGTCGTATCCCAAGATCCCTTTATTGATTTTAAGGAAAACTTCTTGTAGCAGGTCTTCGGCAGTTTCCTGTTGATTGACCATCCTTAGGAGTATTCCGTGGAGGGCTGCACTGTAATATCGATATAAATAGTTAAATGCAACCTGGTCCTGGGCTTTCAAAGCCTTTACAAGTTTATCTTCAGGCATTTCCAGCATGTGGCTTGCGGAATTGCCCTCACCTGTAAAGGGCTTGTTATGTAAAGCTTTAATCATATGCTGTCAACATCAGCAGCAACCGAAAGTTTTAGATTTCTCACAACCTACTGAACTAAAGCAGCTAAGGCTTAATTGCAGGCAAAAAAGATAGCATATAACACCCAAATGCGCTAAGAAACTTGAAGATTAGCGAAAGCAAAGAAATGCCCTGTTAAATACCGTTAAATTAGCGCATTAGAATAGTGCGAGGCAGATGATGGTAATCACCAGCAAAAAAAGCAAGAATATGCCCAATAATATTCCTACCAATTTTTCAAATCCTTCCAACGGTTCCATAGTCAGAGAACATGCAAGAGCTTGGTTTAGTTTTAAAAATAAAGCCACTCCAGCATAGTTGATTCGATTCAGTGAGATATGTGATTAACTGGGCAGCATAAATTCACAGCACGGGGGTAAATGGCCTGCTGCATTTTATAATCATTGGCCTGCGCATGTTAGCTAAACAAGTCTGGTCCTGAAGGCTTATTATTATCTTCATCTTTATTTCTCGCATTGTTGATTTTAGCATCAACCTGCCAGCCCCTAAGTAAATCATTATCCACTTTATGCAAAATTTTCAACCGCTCCTTAGCTGGCAGTTCCCTGTCAAGCCAGCTGGCACTCTCGCTTTGAGAGAGGATACAGGGCATCCGGTCATGTATTTTGGATATAAAATCATTAGCGGGTTGCATAATCATTGTACAAGATGGGATAACGATACCGGTTTTGGGATCTTTCCAGCTATCCCAGAAGCCGGCGAGGAGCATAATGCTTTTATCTTTTCGCTCGAAAAAGTAAGGCTGTTTATTATTGCTTGCCCTGTCCCACTCATAGAACCCTTCCACGACAAAAACACAATGCCTGCGCCCGATAAGATTTTTGTAACTCGGAAGGCTATGCATCGTTTCTATGCGGCAATAGGTGGTTGAAAATTTAGGAATTTCTGTAGCATAAGCCGGAATTAAGCCCCATTTAATGTAATGCAACTTACCCGGCCGGGCATCCAGAATAACTGGCATATCCGTACCCGGTGGGCGGTTAGTATCTTTCTCCCTTGCTTCTCCTCCCAGGATTAGGCCTGCTTTGGCTGCCATAGCCTGGCTCTCACCGATCAGTGTTCTTCCGCACATACGCTTTCTGCTTTTTATTATTATTATTTCTTTTTATTTCCTTGTTGAGCACATTTTAAATTTTAATCTCTAAGTGTTGCTTAGCCTTCGACTATCATCTATGATTTACAATACTCACACCACCTTGATGATATCAGTCCAGCGGGTTGTATATCCTCTGGAGAGGTATTCATGCTTGAGCTTCCACTTCTTCTCATACCCTTCGGTAGCCATACGAAGCGTCCCCCTGCCATAGGCGAGATTGAGCTTATCAAGGACTTTGGACACAGTATCTTTCTTGCCGCCGTCGTGATTAGAAAACAGGTTGAGCTGAAGTTCACTTTCTGGTATCAGGCCAGTAGCGATGACCCCTGCCTTACGGTATTTCACGCCATAACGAAATAGTTTTTGAGCCACCCTGACAGCGATACTCACCAGGTCAGTAGTGCTGTTGCTGGCGATGAGCAGTTTGTGGGTATGCGATGGAAAGTGTTGCGGATGATCTTCTCTGTTTTTATTGGTATACAGAAAAACCTGCAGATACATACATCGCAAGCCCTGCTCGCGCAACTTTTCAGCCAGTCTGCTCGCATAAAGCGTCAGCGCTTCGGCCAGGATTTCCGGCTGCTCAATGTAATTGCGGAAAGACCTGCTGACGGTGATGCCCTTGGTACTTTCCCGGATTTCATCTAAAGGTATAGCAGGCCTCCCCCAAAGCTCATTCCACATACGCTGCCCCACTATGGTCATGTTTTGCTTGAACCACATCTCCGGCATTGCGCGAAGCTGTGCTACGGTTTTGATATTCAGCGCCTCAAACTTTTTGTAGTACTCGCGGCCAACTCCCCAAAGTTCATGAACAGGAAATTCTTCTACCGCTCTGCTGATTTTAATTTTGGAATCAAGTACCATTACCCCACCATGCTTTTTAGCCAATTTATTGGCCAGTTTAGCCAGGGTTTTAGTTGGCGCAACGCCGATAGATACGGGAATACCCGTATTGGCAAGCACAGTTTTCCTGACTTTCGGCGCGTAACGATCCAGGTCTTTTACCCCACCAAGCCAGCCAAATGCTTCATCAATGCTATAAACGTCCAGTCTTGGGAACCATCGGGAAAGGTTGTTCATCACACGCTCGCTGATATCGCCGTAGAGCACATAATTACTGGAGAAAACCTGAATACCATATTTTCTGATCAGGTCTCTGACTAAAAACTCAGGATCTCCCATCTTAATCCCGCAAGCCTTGGCTTCTTCGCTACGGGCAATCACGCAGCCATCATTATTGCTCAGCACCACGATGGGTTTACCATTAAGTTCCGGCCGGAAGAGCCGCTCTGCGGAAGCATAAAAATTATTACAATCACAAAGTGCAAACATCTTTGTACCTCCCTCTCTTCAATGTTTGTGGTAACAGATTGCGGCAAACTGCAGTAACGACACCCCAAATTTGCAGGTTTTCCATGCTGCTTTGTTCAATAGTATCACTATCGTTTTTCAAATTAGGCTTTGTTTTATCATGCTGGTACATCCTGCAGGTAAATACACCGTTATAAAAGGCAATCACAATAGCGCCATGAGCGGGCTGCAAGGAACGGTCAATAATCAAAAGGTCATCATGGTGAATACTTAAAGAAGCCATCTCCTCTCCTTTCATCTGAAAATAAAAGGTGCAGTGGGGATCTACGATAAGCTTCTTACTCAAATCCAACCTGCCTTCCAGGTAATCTGCCGCTGGGGATTGAAAACCCGTTATCCTTTGCGCTGCTCTGTTCTCAAACGATCTGATCATAAATGCCTTGCCTTAATACAAGACAAAATTATACTAATATTTTTAGTAAATCAAATAACGAAGATGCATTTTTACGAAGAAAGCACAACTGCAAAGAATAGCGTTAGAAAATGTTGCTTGCACAGAGATGATGGATTGCCAGCGGCGAATTCCACAGGTGTTAATAAATTTTCTTTGTGGGCTGAGCTTAGTCTTTTATTTTTGGTTAAAGGCTTTCAGGATGGAAAATATTTTAAACGACGCAGATTATAAACTGGCTTTACGCAGGATTGAATTACTGCTTTCAAAGGGCAGCCAGCGTATCATTTCAGCAGAGATTCATGAGATTACCTTATTACGGGCAAAAGCCAGGGATTATGAAGTAATCCGTTATGATTATAGCAGAATATCAGAAATTTCAGTGAACCAGTAGCCTTCACATCCATTATTTATAACGATGATGCGCCACTGGCGCATTTTTCATTAAACACTTAAGTATTTACGTATCCCCTCAACAGCTGTACCTCGTAAGAGGATAGCTGCACGGAGCTCATCTTCACTGATCTGGAATTGCATCGCCCAATAGGCAATATCCTGGGGGTCTTCCGGATTAATTTCGGCACTTGCCGTTGCTTCCATAGCCTCCAAGGAATCATGGTCATCTTCAATTGGGTGCTGTGAGCGGATTTCTTCAGGGTCTGGAACACCGGGGTTTTGTGGCGGGTTTTGATTTTCATTTATCATCAGCTGACTTTTTTAAAAAGAGATAAAAAAACGAACTGGGCATTTGCCCAATCCGCTCTTCACATCGGTGTGGATTAATAAAGGCCTAAAGATCTTTATATTTCTGTTCCAGCACCTCTATTTCTTTCAGCGCCTCGGCGATACCGTTACGCTGACTGGTTAACAGGTTAAGGTGATCGGCATGGAGCTGATTATCCTTGATTGCCCCGTCGTATTTTTCAAGGGCTGCTTTTTCACCTGTAATTACCGCACTGAGTAACGCAGTCTCACTTTTATCGGTCAGGGCCTGTTTGATGTCGATCCAGGTGCGGTGAATGGTTCCTAGAATACCACCCTCCTGATTATCAGACGCTGCACCATGTTTTGCCAAATGTGCTTTGAGTTCAGTTTCATACAGGGCCCGTTCGGCAACGTATTTCGCGAAGACGGCTTTGAGTTCAATATTGTCTGTCGACTCAGCAGCGGACGAGTAACCTTCTTTTCCATCATTAACAATGGCAATAATTCCTTTCAGGTCGGATACTATTTTTTGATTGTTTTCCATTTTTTATAGCTTTGAATATATAGAACCCTTCCTTTCAACAAAAAGTTTTACGCTTTGATTTGTTTTCACACCAGGATGCGCAGGCATTAAGGCACATCGTTCAAAAAGATTTAATGATTGACCTTAAAGTTGCCATGTTTTTCAATTAATCAACACAATTTCAAAGTTGCGCTTGTTGAATAAAACATAAGGCCATTCTCTTTAGCCTAATCGTGGGTTCTTAGGAAGACTGGCTCCAACAATTAAATAAATTTTAAATGAAAGCAATAAGAATACATCAGCACGGCGGAGCAGATAAGCTTCAATTAGATGAAATTGACATCCCTCAGGCAGGACCAAATGAACTGTTAATTAAAGTACATGCCACCAGCGTAAATCCGGTTGACTGGAAAATCAGGGAAGGTTTAAGGGCTGAGAAATTTCCTTCAAAACTGCCCCTCACCCTGGGCTGGGATGTTTCAGGTACGGTGGAAACCATAGGTGAAAAAGTAAGTGGTTTTGCAAAGGGTGATGAGGTATATGCTAAACTGGAGCCAACTAAAAACGGCGCCTATGCAGCTTATGTGGCCGTGAATGCGAAATTGGTAGCTACCAAGCCACTAAACATTGGACATACAGAAGCGGCGGCTATCCCGCTAGCCGGTCTCACTGCCTGGCAGGGATTATTTGATTATGGCCTGTTAAAAGCAAACCAACGGGTTTTAATTCATGCAGCGGCAGGTGGCGTAGGTAGCCTTGCGGTACAGTTTGCCAAAGCTAAAGGTGCTTACGTGATTGGTACCGCTTCGGCAGCGAATATTGATTTTTTAAAACAACTCGGTGCCGATGAGGTGATTGATTACCATATGGAAAACTTTGAGGCGGTCTTAAGCGATATTGATCTGGTACTGGATACGCTGGGTGGGGAAACGCAGGCGAAATCGCTATTGGTGCTAAAACCGGGTGGCCGTGTGGTGAGTACTTTAGGCGCTGAACATCCCACCGAAGCGAAGCAGAAAGGATTTCACCTGTTGGCTTTTACCGCCCAGGGAAACTCGGCCCAGCTGGATGAGATTTCAGCTTTGATTGATAGCGGGAAAGTAAAAGCAGTTATTGATCAGGTACTCTCACTGGAAGATGCCCGAAAGGCGCATGAGCTAAGTGAACAAGGGCATACCCGCGGGAAAATTATTCTACAGGTGATATAACAGGCAATGAAAAAGGCCCGGATTACCCGGGCCTTTCATCCTATTTATTTCATGTCCTTTTTGATTTTATTAATCATTTCAAGGTGCGCCTGAACAACCGGCGTGGTTTTACCGGCAAACGTTTTCAGCTCGGCATCCATACCGTCCTTAGCTTCCTTCTGCATCAGATCAAGGGTAGATTTGTGACCATCGACCATAGCATCAACATAGGCTTTATCAAAATCCTTTCCTTGTTTCTTCGACAGCTCGTCCATTTTTTTCATGTGCTCATCATCCACTGTAGTGGGTAGCGTGATATTTTTAGCCTCGGCAATCATTTTAAGCTCACTATTTGCTTTCCCATGATCATTCACCATCATGGTCGCAAATTCTTTTACCTGGGCATTACTGCTTTTCTCAAGGGCCATTTTACCTAATTCTACTTCTGCCATACCACCTACTGCTGCCGTGGTCGCAAATTTAGCATCCTCTTCAGGAACAGCTATGCCTCCTGTTGCGGCCACGTTGCTGGTGGTGTCTTTAGCCATGTTCAGGCTGTCTGCATTTTCTTTTGCATCTTTGTTTCCTCCGCTACAAGCCTGGAAGCCAATCACTGCGGCCGTTAAGGCCATTGCATAAAATAAGTTTTTCATATTTTTTTTATTTTGTTGTTGTTTCTATAACCTTATTTGGCAGATAAAGTTTGAGCATCAATGTGAGAATAGTTTGCAGGAATACCTTTTTTGATACTTAGAAGCAATTGATAGCATCATTAAGGTAAGCATACAAACTGAATGGATCTACCCCCTACACTTGCCCAGATACGTAACTGCACACCAAAAAGAAGTATTGGTCTGACTGATACTCTCGTGTTAATTTCTGGTTACTAATAAAGCTATCTTAGTCACCTGGTGGCAATGGAAAGATTGATCGCCTGAAGGCCTTATTGAATTTGGAGTAGTTCAATTAAGTCCTTCAAGGGTCTGGATAGACAATTATAATTTTTTTAGAGCGGCAGGCTTCCTTTTGGACGCTTGCTATTTTTGTTTGTAGCCACTAGCTGATCATACTATTTTTATACGGATCGGGCCTTTTATTTCCGTGGTAGTGATAGGCTTGCCTTTCTGGGTGATGGATACTTTACCCTGACTTTTAAGCTCAATGGCTGCATGGACTACTTCCTGCATGTGTTTTCGCCAATTTTCGGGAAATAATTTACGGGCGATCTCTGAAGGGCAGGTACTTTTTTCGGGGCCGCGAAGCTTTGCATGGGCAAGTATATAATCTGCGATATCTAGTCCTTCTGGCATAAATTAATTTACTAGTGTTCTTATAGCCCCAGCTTGGTTAATCAACGTTCTCCTATTGATCATAAATGCAAACCTTACAATGGCAGAAAAACCTTAAACTCGGAACCTTCGCCTGGATTACTTGCAATGGTAATCTTTCCCCCCGCATTGCTTACAATAGTATTCACCAGGTAAAGCCCAACGCCGGAGCCTTCAACGCCGGTCTTTGCACGTTTGAATTTTTCGAATATAATATGCTTGGTTTCTGTACTTAAACCCATGCCATTATCAATAACGCGAATAATAAAATTTCCATCTTCATTTTCCGTAAGGATTTTAACCTTAGGGATACGGTCTTTAGGGGTGTACTTGATCGCATTGCTGATCAGGTTATAGAGTATACTTCTAAGTTTTCTTCTAACGAAATTGATCTCGCTAACCTTTAGCTCGAAACTTATTTCTGTCCCGGTTTCATGTATTAATGCAGCTATAGAAAGGCGGACATCCTCTATGATATGCTGAATATCTATCAACTCTTCTGCCGATTGATAGCGCTGACGGTCCCAATGCGACTGGACAAGATCTTCTAAGACCTGTTTGATATTGGTTAAACTCCGTTCCATTGCGCCAATCAGCTTAGGGAGTGCCGCTGCAGTTTTTTCCGGGTTGAGCTTCATTGCCTCTAGGCTCAGCGCAATGCCCAGGATTGGGTTTTTAATATCATGGGCAATGGTATCCAATAATAGTTCATGTTCAGCTACCAGTTTCTCCTGATCACGGAGGTCCTTTACCCGAGCGGTAATATCGACAAAGGTGATAATTACGCCATTGGTTTTATTGTCAATGCGGTCGATATAAGGCAAGATATTCATTTGAAACCAGCGCATATCGATCGTCTGGATTTCTTTTTCAAGGATGTTTCCGGTGGCGATAACGACCTTAATATTTTCTATGATGGTCGGAAACCTAAAGTTTTCTTCGATATCCTCCATAGAGCGACCTATGAATTCGGGCTTAAGCACAAATTGCTTCATCGCAGGCGGCGTAAATTCCGTAAAATTAAATTGGCATCAACAAAGAGCTGGGGGATAATCGTATTGGAGAAATAATTTTCTAACTCTTCATTGAGAATGGTTAAATCATTGATTTTTTCACGATTGCTTTGCATGGTGATCGGTATCGCTTTAATTTTCTGTATAACAATGATGTCTGAAAAAATGTTTTTCAGGCACTAAAATGAATGCAGTGAACTAAAACGTAATTGTTTGCTTCGCTAAAGATTTCGATTGCTAAGCAAACAAAACCGGCGCTTAAACGCTTATTAATGCTATTCCTCTGTTATATGGCAAATCATGATAAGCGGGCTTTCCAGCCCATCGAGAGTTATGGGATTATCGGTAACCTTAAAACCGTCGCACTGGTATCGCTCCAGGGATCTATCGATTTTATGTGTGCACCCCGGTTTGATTCCCCGTCGGTATTTGCCACTATGCTGGATTCCAATGGTGGCGGCTATTTCGCAATAGAACCACAGTTGCAACACTGCAGCACTAAACAGCTTTACCTGCCCGATACCGCTGTCCTACTGACCAGGTTTTTTGCCGATGAGGGGATTGCAGAGCTCGCAGATTACATGCCGGTATCTGAGGAAGAAAAATTTCAGAGTGCAATTGTAAGGCACGTGAAAGCTGTTCGTGGGACAATCACCTTTAAGATGACCTGTGCACCATCATTTGGCTACATGAAATCAGCTCATATTAGCAGCCGTTCAGGGGATACTATCCGTTTCAGCTGTAAAAAAGAAAAGCTCACGCTGCTCCTCAAGAGTGATATATCCTTACATATCAAACAAGGAGCAGGCTATGCTGAGTTTACGCTGAAAGAATCCCAGGAGGCGAAAATCGTACTGGAGATTATTGAAGATGGCCATGAAGGGATTGATCTGGACCACTACCTTGACAAGGCCTATCCCGCTACGGTTAGCTACTGGCGACGATGGATTAACCAGACAAGCTACCGGGGAAAATATGATGAACTTATCCGCCGCTCAGCCATTACGCTAAAGCTACTCACCTCTGCTGAATATGGTTCTGTCGTTGCCGCAGCAACTTTTGGCTTACCTGAAACCATTGGCGGGAATCGCAACTGGGATTACCGCTTTACCTGGATCCGGGATGCGGCCTTTACGATGTATGCTTTTTTGAGGCTGGGGTTCATGCAGGAGGCCACTGCATTCATGGACTGGATTTTCAATCTTTGCCAGAAGCATGATTTGCAGCTGGTTTATCATATCGACGGCAATCCGGATATCAAAGAATTTGAAGCATCGCAGTTTGAGGGCTACAGGGGCGCTAGGCCAGTGCGGATTGGTAACCAGGCGGCATCACAGCTGCAGATTGATATTTATGGGGAACTGATTGATACGATATACATCTATAATAAAACGCATAAACCCATTACCTATGAATTCTGGCAACTGATTGAAAAACAGGTAGGCTGCGTAATCAAAGAATGGAAGAAACCCGATCATGGCATATGGGAGATCAGAAGTGCAAAAAAGCAGTTCCTGCATACCCGCTTGATGTGCTGGGTGGCGATGGACAGGGCGATAAAGATAGCGGAGCACCGCTCCTTTCCTTATCCTGAGGCGGAGTGGCATGCTTTGCGCAGTGAAATCTACGAGGATATTTACCATAATTTCTGGAATGAAAAATTGGGTGCCTGGGTACAATACAAAGGGGCTGATCATGTGGATGCCAGTGTGCTGCTGATGCCGCTGACGCATTTCATCAGTCCGCAGGAGCCACGCTGGCTGGCTACCATGAAAGTGATTGATGAGGAGCTTATCCTGGATGTACTGGTTTACCGCTATAAAAACGGCCTGCAAAAAATTGATGGGCTCGATGGTGAAGAGGGTACGTTTAATATGTGCTCATTCTGGTTCATTGAGGCACTGGCCAAGAGCGGTGAACTAGAGCGGGCAGTGGAACACTTCGAAAAGATGATCGGCTATTCTAACCACTTATTTTTATTTAGTGAGGAACTGGGACGAAAAGGCGAACACCTGGGGAATTTTCCCCAGGCATTTACGCACCTGGCGCTGATCAGCGCTGCGGTAGAACTGAACAAACAGCTCAGTAGGAAAAGCAGTTAAAATGAATGTGGGTATTTTAGGTATCGAAAAATTAACAATTTTGGAGTGTTAGGTTTCGCGCTATTGTTCCTGGTAATGATAAGTCAAACCGCCATCTACAAAATAAGTAGAACCGGTAACATAGGCAGCATCAGCGGAAGCCAGGAAGGCAACCACGCCTGCAACATCTTCCACACTTCCTAGCCTTCTCAAGGGAATATTGTTCAAGACCTGTTCAAGCTGTTTCTTATTTTTGAGTAAGTCCTGATTGATGGGCGTAGAAACCGCGCCCGGAGCTACGTTATTAATGCGGATACCAAAGGGTGCAAGCTCGGTGGCTAAATTACGGGTCAACATTTTTAAGGCGCCTTTACTGGCACAATAGGCTGCAAAATGAGGAAAAACAATCTCTTCGTGAACAGAGCTCATATTGATTATCGCGCCTTCAATTTTACTTTCCATACAATGTTTCACGAAACTTTGCGTACAGAAGAAAACACCTTTTAAATTGGTATCCATCACCTGGTCATAGTCTTCTTCGCTGACTGTCCAGAAATCAGCCCGTTTTTCAATGCCGGCATTATTGATGAGTATATCCAGGTGTCCAAACTTTTTGACCGCTTTCTCTACCAGCTGAGTGGCTTGTTTGGCTTTACTTAAATCTGCTTCAATGAAAGCGGCCTGCTGTCCCATTTGCTCAATTTCTTTGATAAGCTTTTCACCTCGTTCATCAAACTGATGTCCGTTCAATACCACATCACAGCCTTCTCTGGCCAGCCTGATGGCGCATGCTGCGCCTATCCCCTGACTGCTTCCGGTAATCAGCGCCACTTTATCTTTGAATTTTTTCATAAAAGATTATGATTTACTTAGGCTTGAAACACGCTATTATAAAATGATGGTGTAGGCCTTTGGATCTGTTTCATCTAAAATTTTATTTCCCTTTGCAGCTGTATCCTGGGCATTCTCGATGGGTTCATTACCCCTTTGCGGATAAGATGAAGTAGTAAAATGCCCATAAGTTACCTCACCGCATTCTTCATCAAAAAGGCAGTTTTGAAATGGATTGGATAGCTGTAGATTCATAGCTTTGTATGCTTTGTGTTTTTGACAAACAAGATTCGCTGCCAAAAGGTTTTGAAGCTGGGGCTTTGTTTATTTATATTGCTACTTATTTACATTTAATGAAAGAAATTCTGTTTTTTGGAGATAGCCTGACGGCGGGATATGGACTTACAGATCCAGAACAGACCACTTTTCCGGCAAGGATTTCTCAGGCGATAAAATCTGCCGGGCTTTCTTTCAGGGTGTGTAATGCAGGGCTTAGCGGGGATACAACGGTAGCTGCCTTTCCCAGGCTTGCTCCGCTGCTGCATGATAATATTGCGCTTTTTATCCTTGAGCTTGGTGCTAATGATTTCCTGCGGGGGCATGATCCTGAAATGATGTATGAATTTCTTTGCCGCATGGTTCTCCAGGTGAAAAAGATAGCCCCTAGGGCAGTTATTTTGCTGCTAGGGATCGAGATCCCCATTTGGGTACCTGCTACTTACCAGCAGCGTTATGCGCATATATATCCAGATTTGGCAGCCGCATTTTCGCTTGCCTATATTTCGGATTTTATGGCGCCGATTAAAGGTAAAAAACAATTTCATCTGCCTGATGGCTTGCATCCACTGGCAAGTGGTTATGAGCTTATTGCCGAGTATATCTGGCCGGTTACCAAAACAATACTGGATAAATCCTGATCGGTTTTATTATCATATAAATTTAATGAGATCTGATCAAATGCCCAGGAATTAGAGGGCAATCTAAATACAAAAGGATAATCGATACCGATTATCCTTTTTTGAAATGTTAGTCTTTGGAGATATTGGAATTCATTAATAACACGGTAACCGATTGCGTCAGCTACCGCTTCCTAAAAAATTAATCCCTTAGACTAAAAGATCAATCTTGTTATATTAACCCTCTGGAGGCCAGAGATGTTTTTAAATTGGCTATTTTTTTTGGCTAAAAGATCCTGACCAGGAACTCTTCGTTAAAGTCTGCACGATAAACCTTGAATTCCACTGCCCATTCATCTTCTACTAATTGACCAATGAATTGGCTGAATAACCGCTTGAAGTGCAAAAAATCAATACCTTCTTTAGTGATAACCAGGTAAAGGCTATCCGTCTGCATAATCACCTCCTGGATTTGATCGGGCCAGTGGGTTTTGATTTTTCCAGGCAGGAAGTTAAAGTGCTGCTGATCGATAAATTTTGTGATAGCAGTTGCCTTAGCTTCTTCGAGACTTCTTACACCAATTTCGATCCACTTGCCCTCATGTTTAGCCATAGTAGCCAGTAGAATACCATCCTGTAGGACAAGCCATGGTTCGTCAGTTGCAAAGCGGACCAACTGATAGGCCTCCAATTCATCCCCGCTCCCAAAGAGGTAATCGAGCACCAGCATTTTACTGCTGGAAACCATGTCATGATGGGGTACATTATGCTTAGACACGTTCGAATTTTGTCCCATACTGGTCGACGAAGTTTATTTTGACCCCTTTAATTTTCACCTCGCTATCATCATGAATGAGATCGGCCATTCTTTGGATATCCTTCGCATCCTCTTTTGTTGAAACGATGATATTAAGTTCCCGCTCGCCCACTTGAATAATATCAGTGATGCGGTGACTGCTAAGTACAGTTTTTAATATATTGATGAGTTTTTCCATTGACTACTTCGTCATAAAACATCATCACTATAGGATTGTTTTTGCTCGAAGTTACAAATTGCGTTTTTTTTTATTATTAATAGCTTAGGTCTCATCTTATGCTATAGCTCGAATCGCTCAGCAATGGAGTCAGGATGACATCGATAGAACCCGCTTCTGAAAAATCAGATGTTCTCGCTAGGCATGCTTACCTAAATTCATAAGGTTTTCGAGCAAAGCAAATGTTATGGGCGGGTACTCACTTTGGCAACATGGTGCAGGATGATAAGGATGGATACATGTATATAACAGGATGATTGCAGCAAATATGCTTGGTGTCTTCCAAAGGTAAAGCCGGCGAGAGATGCCTACGAATCCCAGGCATCGGCCAGGGTGTTTTATGATCTGGTCTCAAGGTGGCAATTGTAAGGGTAGCGCCATTTGAACAGACGCGGTATAATTTTATTTGCCCATAAATCATCAAGAGCCCGTGAATGATCCATTAGCCATGCCTTTATTTAGTCAGAAATTCAAGGTAAAGGGTCTTAATGATATTACGGACTAACTGGCCACATTAATTCTATGGTGCCTGCGGGCGAGTTCATTAATTTTTGTAAGGTAATATGCTGGGATATCAGTGCCCTTTTCCGGTCGAAAATCTTCGCCATTCTCGATGAGAAATCCCTTCATAATTCCGTCAATAAGTATGCGGTATCTACAAGTTTCAGCTTTGAAAAGTGTGATAATAATTATGGTTCCGTCTACATCTAGAATTCTGGTATCAGTATTGGCAAAAACATGCATGATATATATCTTTTCTTAATTTTTTAACACCATACTGTTCAAATTGTTCCTCATTAAAACACACCATATTAGCGCTTTAAAGAATAAATGGGCCTACAGCGACTTAGTGTATATTATACACAACTAATAAGAATTGTTTTTTCATCAAAAAGTTATGCGGCTAAATGGGTGGCTGCATTGATCTTTTTCGATCGCTGGTCATTATTAACGGATCCAGCCGCTAATAGCGGCCAGGCACGTGCTTTTGATATGCGCTGCTCTTACCTGAGCGTTAATCATCATAAGGGGTTATGTTTGGTATGCTGTGCAGTTTTCACGATTAGTCAATCCATAGTACCAGTTCAACCATGCAAGGTTACACCCTAATAGTAATAAGTTAGTAGCCCTGCCTTCCATTTTTTTGAATGTATCAATACTTGCGCACCTGATTAGCTGAAAGTCTTTCTCGTTCAGCAATAACGCAATCACTTTTCTTATTCCATTATCATCTCCAAAAAAGCCTGATGACTTTGCCATCATTCGTTCTAATTTTTTTTCTGCAAACGCAGTGCGCTTAAAGCGAAGTTTTCAAACTAAAGGAAAGTTAACATTATTCCAAATAGGCCCCAAATCACATTTTTTAAGCTTATCATGAAAGTTGTTGAATACCAGGTTCCAATGTTATTAAAACTTCAACTTGACAAGCTCCTCAGCATTTGCTTATACGGTGAAAACCGATATTTATGAATAAAGATGAATTTGCGGCGGCAGCAAAAATGGAAGGCAGTCTGTAAAGTCATGCGATAATTTTTAGCAAGGGATGGTTATGATGCCAAAGACATTTTGCAGGAGACGCTAATGGAAGGCATACGCTATTGTGATCGGTTTAAACCTGTAACTAACTTAAATGATTATAAGTAATCTGCAACATCGTTCCACTATAAACGGTGTTGTATCAGGCTTAGCCCTTTTTGACATCCAAAACGTAATCAATGCGGTAAACTCGAATGATAGCGTGGCCCTCAGCATTATTTCGAAGGCAATTATTACAAGGAAATCCTTGCCGAAATCGACATTTCCCTCGGGGATAGACACTAGCTGAAACCCTACCGAACCGACTGACTTGGCAGTTTTACTGTTTGTGACTGCTACAGGATAAAAAAGCCCCGCAAGTACTGCAAGGCTTTCCTAGACCCACGGTCGCTGCTAAGGATGTCCAGATCCTCCAGCGGCACCATAGATCTGTCCTGTGGCATAACTGGCATTATGATCGGCCAGCTGTACGTAAATCGACGCTAATTCAGCAGGTTGTCCAGGACGTCCCAGAGGTGTCATCTTGCCGAATTGCTCAATTGCATCCTGTGGCTGCCCGCCACTTGTCTGTAATGGTGTCCAGACTGGCCCTGGCGCTACACCATTGACACGGATGCCTTTGGGTCCGAGTTGCTTAGCCAGCGACTTAACAAAAGCTACATTAGCCGCTTTGGTTTGAGCATAATCGAAAAGATTTTCTGAAGGATCGTAGGCTTGGACTGAACTAGTAGAAATGATCACCGAACCTTCCTTTAAATGTTCCAGTGCTGCTTTAGTGATCCAGAATGGGGCATAAACATTAGTTTTCATTGTAACATCGAAGTCTTTGGTGCTCATATCAGCTAAAGAACTTATTGCTTGCTGATGTCCTGCATTATTAACCAAGATATCGATGCCGCCCAGTTTTTCAGCAGCCTGGTGAACGAGGCTTATGCAGAATGATTCTTCAGTAATATCTCCAGGTATTCCATATGCTTTCCTGCCGCAGGCTTCTATAAGTCTGAGTACCTCATCTGCATCGGATTGTTCTGAAGGCAGGTAATTAATTACGACATCCGCTCCTTCCCTAGCATAAGCAATCGCTGCTGCTCTCCCAATACCTGAATCGCCGCCCGTGATCAATGCCTTTCTGCCCGATAGCCGCTCATGACCCTGGTAGGATTCCTCCCCATGGTCTGGAACAGGGTCCATTTTAGAAGCAAGACCGGGAACACGCTGCGGCTGCCTTGGGAAAGGTGGTGCCGGATATCTGGTAACTGGGTTGTCAAGTTTTTGTTTTTTCTCTGTCGACATGATAATAGTTTTAAGCTGCTAATATTCTACATTAATTCTTGCACGGCCAATAGCCATCATTACTTTTGAACATGAACAATCCGATTTTGTTCACCTTATTTTAAAAATTGTAATTAAGCGTTTTAAGTTTAGTAGTGATGAATGCAAAAACCGGTAATCACAATATTTTTTTATTAAAATGCTGGTAAAGCTATTTTTATTTAATAAAACAAGATCCTTAGGGGTTATTAGGTGTATTGTGAATGGAGATCCTCAGCAATACATGACAAACCAATATAGGCTATCCCTTTTATTGTAAAATGTCTGTGAAGGTACTGGACTTTGGCGTTGTGAGGGCTAGAAGCATTAACAAACAGTTGCTAGAATCCAGGATATCTGATCTGACCTGTAAGTGGCCAAAGATTTTCACAGGAATACTCGAAAGTGACGTCGGTGATTAATCGGCTAAAAAATTATGGCTGGCTATAGACAGCGCGCAGACCTGGCCTGCTAACATCCAGCAAATTAGCACAAAAAATTCCTGAGCAATTTTGCATTGCTTTGGACACATTCTGAATCATCACCCAAAACTGTCAAGCTGCAGCGTGCTTAATCACGCATTACCTCAGTTAGTCTTACATAGGGCAAACATCGAAAAATGCAATTTTTGGTACTAGTTTTGCTTAAGTATACTGAACGTAATCATCAAATTATGACCCAATCCTCATTCAGTGTTCAGGCAATGAAACATGCACCTGCGCTGCTCTGTTTTGCTAAAAGTTTTACAAATAATACTGACGATGCACAGGATTTACTACAGGATACCCTGGTGAAGGCCTTGCGTTATTATCAGCAGTTTGAACAGGGCAGTAATCTAAAGGCTTGGTTATACACAATTATGCGCAACACGTTTATAAACGATTACCGCCGCCGGGCTAAAACCATTTCGATTATACAACAAAGCGAGGAAATTTCCAGCCATGATTTATTTCGAAGTGCCAGCCAGAATGCTGGGGAAAGCAACCTAATCCTTAAAGATGTACACAAGGCACTCAAAAAGTTACCGGAGTGTTACGCATTTGCTTTTGTAAAGCATTTTGAAGGATGGAAATACCATGAGATTGCCGAGGAACTCGGAATACCTGTTGGAACGGTGAAGACGAGGATTCATTGCGCAAGAAAATTATTGAAAGAGCAGTTAATGAGTCACAGCAGGTATGCTTACAAAGCTGGACAGGCGTAACGATAACCAGTTTATTAATAAAAGAGGAACTTTTGTATGGGAGTTGAAAGGAAATGTAAAGCGAATAAATTTGCTGAAAGTGATAGTTGTGATCAACGCTACAGTCTGCGGCGCTGATCGTTTGAAGTACCTCAGTGTGATTCGGGCCAAATTGTAACATAAAGATTACTTTTTGAGTTTGACTTTTCCGTTGATAAGCCTGATATTTCAGCAAGAGATTGTGTAACAAATAGAGTGGAGCGATATGAATGAACAAAGAAAGTGGGAAATTATCAAGGAAAAGATCACCAGGTACAAAAAATCTTCGTCAGATAAATCCAGGTCAAAAAAATTGTTTTCAGATCTGATCAATACTTTTATTACAACCTATCACAAAAACGATTTAAATCCCGGAGGCTCTGGCCGTTAGTAAATCCAAAGAACAGTTTAAAGCTGACCTTATCAAGGTAACTCAATGGAGCAAGCCATAACTTGTGCTGGGTAATAATGTCTTTACCGCTTTTGGCTAATTAGGCATATTCCAGGCCATATTGCAGCCTTAACAGTTATCGCAGTAACGGCTGATCTTCGAAATTGTCCATGCTTATGGTCTATCGCGCGAAGCTCGTTATCTATTCCTTACACCAGTTCTGGTCCCTTTGCTCAAAAAGCTTTGTTATTTTTGCAAACATTTTCTTACCGACCAAGGTTCAGATAGGACATGAATATTAAAACGAACGAGGGTCTTTTTAGGACCCTGACCTCTGCGATTCTCTATACTGCAGGACTTCTGGTGCTGCTCTGGTTCCTTTCCAAAATCCTCAGCGTGGTCTTGCTTGGTATCTTTGCCCTGGTTATAGGACTAATTATCAATGCGCCGGTGAGTCACTTGCAAAAAAGGGGCTTTCAGCGATGGCAGGCATCTTTAATTATCTTTCTGATCATTTTTGGAATTACCGCGCTTCTGGGCTGGATGGTCGTTCCTCACCTGAGTGATCAGCTGGATGTACTTATAGGTAACATTCCAAAATATTATGCGAGCGTATCAAGTTACCTGGATAGTCTCCTGAAAAAATTCCCGGAGCTCCGTAAAGAGATCGGCGAAAGCGGTACTTCTATTTCCGCTGCAATGCCATCTGTTGGTAACACGGTGATGGGGATTGGGAATTTTTCGTTTTCTGTTCTTGGCGGGATATTCGTCTTTATCGTATTCATCTGCATGGTGGTCTTCTTTGTTGGCAACCCTGGCCCGGTAATCGGGATGTACCTTACTGTATTTCCCCTGCACCAACGGGGGAAAGCAGCCGCCGCTATGAAGCACACTTCCATAATGCTTGTAGGCTGGATGAAATCCAATCTCATAGGAGGGGCAATTGAGGCGGTACTTGTTTATGGTTTCCTCACCTTGATGTCGGTTCCTGGTGCGCTGGTATGGGCTGCGCTTGCATTTTTCTCCGAACTTATTCCAAAGATTGGCTTTTACATCATGGCAATTCCCCCTACGCTGGTCGCGCTGTCTGTAAGCCCGGGAACAGCCTTATGGTGTTTAGGTTTCTTTTTGTTACTTAATGAACTTATTGCGGACTTTTTGATGCCTAAACTCCGCTCATCTACGATGAACATCCATCCCATGTCCTCCCTGTTTTTACTGTTGGCAATGGGAACTGCTTTTGGTCTTACCGGAGCATTACTGGCTACCCCGCTTGCTGCGATTATCAAAGCATACTATCAGGAATTTTACCTCTCGCGATTCCCAGATGATCCCGAACTTGAGCACCGAACCAATAGCGTTGTTTCCCGATGAGGCTGACAGTATCACCGGGAAGGTGAGGGCTTTTAGTCGCATCAGAAAAACTGCAGTGTTATCTTTCCATTAAGGTTCCATGGTCTTTTCCTGTCAGCGGTATTGAATGTAACCAGAAAAGTTTAAGGAACAAATTTATGACCCTAGGACACGCATGAGCGAAACACGTTAGCATTGCTTTGCCCAACCTCCCTTGTGTATGCTGGTTACCGGGCGGGGCACTAAATTCGCTCTGATTATAACTGTGACTTCTTGCCCTAGTCGGCCAGAACATTGATAATTAAAGTGTTGGACTGGGATACGATGCGCAGGGCAGAATCCTGAAAAGTCAACTAATACGATGTGAGCCAGTAACCTGACTGCCTGATTGGCGAGTCAAAATTGTAGCCAGTTTTCCAAAAGGAAGCGCTATGGGCATGCCTCGGGAAATCGAAATCTTTCTTAGTGATCTGCTCAGCATTTCGCATGAAAAAAGGCGACTATATTTGAAAATTTATTTTGGGTTAGCATCGCTCACTGATGCAACTTACCGGGTAATTCCGAGTGCGCAATAAAGATCCTGGCTAAACCTGACGGCTTGGCGACCAGGGATGAACACAGCGGCAAAGGGAAAGCTCCGAGGTGTTCACCCTCTGGGTAAGCGGTACGCAAGCTTAAATAAAAAAATCTGGCAGAATATACGGCTACCAAAATTGCTTTATCCCAAGTCAATAGCCGGCAAACCCTTGCTCAACGGGTTACTCTTGCTTGCCTTGAGGCGCATCAATAAAAATTCCGGTTATCGGCCGCTCATCGCGTGCGCAAATAGAAGTAAGCCGCCTGGGCAGGACTGTATTGACAACAGGAGAAAGATACACTCGATGTAGAGGTCTAACTTTAGGATGTGGGTCTTGATTACGTTACACTCTGCCCATTATTATACTTGAAGACTATAAATATCGCCTTAGACAACGCACATCAGAAGCCGTGCGTTAAAAGAAAGGCGCATAACAATATGCGCCTAAAGTAGTTATTTTTTTGATGTTTTCTTGGCAGAACCACTCAGCGTCTTGGCAGCTTGGGATTTTTCCTGTTTCGAAGTTTTCGGATCACGCATCTCCTTGGACGCCTGTGATTTGGTTTCTTTTTTTTCCATAGTTTTATTATTATATATTTACTAAAACCATCCCAAGGATATAATAGTTTGGCAGAATTCCCAGGCGGTGTGGGAATAAGTGAAAATTATTGCCCGTAGTGCTGTGAAGTTGGGAATTATGGCTGCACTTTCAGTTTTTAGCATCCTAACCATGGGTTTTTAGCTAATCATTCTAGCCGCCCGAGCATTTTGACCTTGTTAGCTTAAATCCTACCCCTTAGTAGCTTCGCTTTTATTGGTAATCAAAATTCAGTGGTAAAAGCCTTCGCCAGTGCTGGTGATGCCTTTTTAAAGGCAGGTGGCATGGTTACAGCTGATTCTTGCCTGGCCTTGCATCAGCTTCAGGGATCGCCTGGACAGTTATTCCTAGGGGTGGTGAGTCCTGATTAATCGTTGAGTAAGTTGAGACCAGCTTAACTCCTGCGTTCGATAAAAAGTGCATTATAATCTTGGATTAAGGCGTGGAGATTGGCGACTTTGGACTATCGGAAGCCAGACTTTCTCGCTGGGCTGCCTGTACAGATTTGCCACCTTGCTCAATTTCCACTTCCTGAATGGTAACTGCGTAGTGATTCGGCCGGATTTCCGATCCATATGCCACGGCATAGGCTTTGGTAAATTCTGCACCAAAATAGAGTATGATTGAAGAATAGTAAGTCCATAGCAGCAGTACAACCAGAGAGCCAGCAGCACCATAGGTACCCCCTACATTACTTTGCGCGATATACACCGAGATCCCAAACTTTCCGGCCATGAAAAGCAGCGCAGTCACCATCGCACCGGCAATTACATCCTTCCAGCGTATGGCTGCATCAGGCAGGACCTTGAAAATCACGCCGAAAATCGTGGAAATCACCGCCAGGGTGAGCAGTGTATTAAAAATGTAGAAAATAATAACTGATATATCTGCAAAACGTGCCTGCAGTCTATTGCTGAAACCATCAAGCACTGCTGTAACGCTAAGGGAAACGAGCAGCAAAAAACCTAATGAGATGATCACCGAGAAAGACAAAAAGCGGTTCTGCAGAAGCTTTAACCAACCTCTTTTAGGCTTGGGTTTGATACCCCATATGGTATTAATTGAATCTTGGATGTCACCAAATACACTTGTTGCACCCAGTAGTAGCGTAACAGATCCGATAATAAACGCAATCGTACCCTTATCTCCCAGTCCTGCATGTTTGATAATATCCTGCAACTGCATCGCCGTTTCGCTTCCCAAAAAACCTTTTAACTCATCGAAGACTTTTCCCTGCGCGGCTTCTTTTTTCATAAATATCCCGCAAAGCGAGATGACAACGATGAGTAAAGGCCCCATAGAAAAGACGGTGTAGTAGGCCAGTGAACCGCTCATCTTGGTTACCTTATGGTCACCGAAGCCTTTAAAAGCGTCAAGTAACACATGCCATAAGCCTTTGATGGTAATTTTCTTGTGGGCGCTGCTGGTTGTTGAAGCACTACTGTGAGGTAGTTTCGGGTCTAATGTTGCATCCATCGATCGGGTTTTTAAATGGGGTAAAGTCTCTTTTACAGGCCAAATTCTACTTAGCTTTTCTTTGAGCTGAAGGTGGTTTTCAACAAGCTGCATTTTAATCTGCTGCATATGGATGAGTAAATCGCTGAGCGAGGATATGTTATTTCTGCGGGTCATGATAAAAAAATTTAGAAAGCAATTTACCAATGGAGAGATTGATGAGAAGTTTTTCCACAAATGAACCTTTCTTAAATACAATCAGGGCCAACACTAAATAAAACAGGGTAAGCAATCCAAATCCGAGCACATAATTTTTAAGTACTTCGCAAAGTAGAAAACCCAGCGTCATCGTGGAGAATAAAAAGGCAAGTAATATGCAGATACTCATTAGCATATTTGAAATTAGATCGGCAAAGCTTTTTGCCACTTGAAGCAGGATATTATCCTTGAGGAGCTCACTGCGAAGTTCAAACTGCCGGTGCAGGAGTAAAAAGCTTTCTTTTAGTTCTTTGTAGAATTTTATCATCATCTATAGTTTATCGCATTATAATAAGTATTGGAAACCCCTGCAGGTGTGGTGTTATTCACATGCTGCCAGTCCACCGCTACTGCTCGCCCGGAAACGGGATAAGCGTTATCCTCAAATATGGGGATGTGGAGGCAAGTCATGTCTTATTTCAACCCGCTTTAGCGATGATTGTTTTTAAAAATATTATAGAAATATATAAGCCATTCAAAATCAAAAGCAATTAGTGTTTCCCAAATTATCTTTAAAGGATTGTTGAATTGGTTATTATACGCATGGCCTAAGTTGCCTTGCTAATTTTTGTTGTCCACGCTGTTAGACGCTCTGGTCGCTTTGAGGAAAGATTTTTCCAACTTGATCATCCAGGGAAAGTGAGGCGCTAGTTGCCTGATGGTAAATGTTAAAGTGGTGAACAATATAATTGCAATCAAGAAGCTCACCATCAATCTGTTGGTAACTTCGACTTCCACTTGGTTTCTGCCCTGGTTCATGGTTGGGATAAATTATTTAAGCTCTAGCGCTGAGCCTGCACTTATATACAACAAAAAGGAGTATTAAAAAGTTTTTAATATAAAAAATACAGGCTTGAACGGGTGCCGTTTGCCTGATTTTGGCTGCAATGATGGTAGTGTTTTCGGCAGCTTGTATGCGGGAGGGCTTTTGGGAACTTTCAAAAGTGATGCTGACTTAGTTTTTTAAGAGTGTTTGATCAACTTACGCAGCCTGAAATTTTTGGAATACCGGTCGCACGCTTATCTTAGATAAACTTAACTGGGCCTGCTACGGACCGCTAAGCTAAAAAAATTGATTTATTTGTCCTACGGAGATACCTGTAGACATTCACAGGTAAACTACTATTGCTGTGTATGATAATTAGCTCATCGGCAAAATCGGTACGCAGCATTTACGGACCGTGGCAAGGAGTACTGATGGTTTTCTCTTACCCGATTGCTATAGGCGCATAAGCTTTAGGCGTGCAATTCGATAAATGTTATCAACTATCCTTGATATCCTCCCGCTAAATCCGGAAGCAGGATATTAGCATCCCCTACTGATGGCATAAAAAAGCCAGCGATGGAAATCGTTGGCTTAACTGACACATAGAATGATAAAAAATATTATTCCACTTTATAACTTTAATTAACCGAAATAGTTTTGCTTATTTTAAAAAAAACTTCTACTGAGTCAAAGATTGAGGATGGTCAGTCAGCGCTAAAAAAAAACAGGCGACTTCTACCCCGCCTGTTCTGTAAATATTTACTTTCTCCGGAAGGAAGACCATCTAAATCAGACTTTCGCCATCCGTGACTCTAAGCTGACCCTCAGTTAGTTCCAGATGGCCGGGACGAAGATACATTAATCTATCGAACATTTATAGAAAATATCCGGGGCGTTGAAAAATGCGTATAAATGCCCGCATGGGTATCAATTGCAGGTGTAAATTCAGTGTAGATCGGTACGTTGAACTTTTCTTTTTCTCCTATCTGACAAACATGAACCGACGCTGCAGAACAGTTCGACGCTCAAGATTTGCATCGCTAAATTTAACAATTCTTTTAAAACTAATTAGCAAACTGCCTGTTAAGTAGTTAAACAAAAGCAAAGTGGATAAGCGAGATTTAATATATATCCTGATCAGCATCTTAGTGATCACTGCTGGGGCGTGTGTAAATGATTCAAAACTACGAACACGTGACGATGAACAACTGGATTCTTTAGCCAGGGCACAAGATAAACTCAGGGATTCGCTCAATAAGGATTCCACCGCGAAACTTTCAGATTATCGGCAGGGCACCCTAGAGTAGGCGCACCGAAACGGCGTTTGCTTCTATGCTTACCGGCCTCATCCCTTAATTTATAATGGCTTATTGGCTTTATCGCAATCCCGTAAACTGCATCCATCGAAAAGCTAAATAGTCAGGGTACATCCGCGCCAATAAACTGCAAAACACCCAGTTACCGCGCGTTAATATTGCATGTAAATTTGCGTATTAATACCCCTATGCGAATTTATTTTTATATCTACCTTAGCCAATCTAAGACAAGCAGTATTAAAAAGAAAATACTTTTCATCGATGACGAGCCCACCTTGCTCGAGATTGCCCCACTGTTGTTTGAGGATTATCAGGTGCTTACCACCAGTGATGCTGCAGCTGTCCTTGAACTGATCGCCTCATTCGAGCCTGATGTGGTGATGATAGATATCATTATGGGCATTATCGATGGCAATACACTCTGCAGGCAGATCAAAACCCATCCCCGCTTTAGCACGCTTCCTGTGGTATTGATGACAGCCGGCTTCCTCCAGCAAAAAGACAAACTGAGCGGTGCGGATGGCTATATTGAAAAGCCTTTTGACATCGTTTCCACCCTATCCCTCATTGAGCTCCTGACTGCAGGTTAGCTGTTTTTAGCCTTTCAAGGTGGAACAATTTGGCACATCCAGTGATATTTTTTTGTATCCCAGTGTTAAATCTGGATTTAAAGGCAATTTATGAGTAGGGAGTATGGTGTCTAAATCCATTAATCAGCAAGTATACAGTAGAAATCTCCGCCATCACGCCAGTCAGGTGGAGAGCAAAACCCCGGAAAATATTGGCCCCCCGGCCATTCCGGACGCTGTTCCGCCAAGGCATTCAAGACCTAAGAAAGCCTTTCATATCTCTCTTGTGTAGGGTTCTGCTGGCTACGCTGATCTTCAGTAAAGCGGTTTACCGTTGAAATTTGAATTGTGCTGCAAATAAATAGCGCAGGGATAATTCCCCCTCACCTCAACAATTACCTGTTTTTATCCTAGGCTGGACCAGTAGAAACGCGGTTTTATTTGGAAATCCTCATGGTGTATGTTTTAAATTTATAACCGAGCATTAGCTCAGGCTCAACGAAGGTTGCCCGCGCTGTTTGCGGTTTAAAAGTGCTATAGGTCCTATTGAACAAAAAAAGCCCTTCCAATCCTGGAACGGGCAATTTACATAAAAAGTATCCTATTTGGACGGTGTGAAAATAGCATAAATTTTCTTACCCGGCAGGCTTATTTTTTCTTTTTGCTATTCAATAATAGATTTTACTGAAATAAATCGTTCAATAGCAGAACCATTTGCCCGGCCTAGCTGTTTATCCTCATAAATTTTCTAAAATGAAAAAAGAATACCCTTTTTATATCAAAGCGCCGATGGTACTGCTCGGGCTGGTAATCTGTATATACATGCTAAGCGTTTTGCGGGATATACTGGTGCCATTAGCTTTTGCCGCATTAATCGCTATCCTGCTCAATCCGATCAGTAGCCGTCTGGAGCGCAAAGTGCCTAAGATCCTGGCGATAACACTTTCCATGCTAATTGCTCTTATTGGCATTACCGCACTTGCTTATTTTCTAAGTGCACAGATTGCGCATTTCTTTGATAACGTAGATGCGATGAAGCAGAAACTTTCAGAGCTGCTCATCTTGATACAAAGGTGGCTTGAACAAAGTTTCGGCATTGGGGCTAAAAAGCAGGTGCAGATGGTCAATGAGGCAGCAAATAGCAGCAAAGCTGTCATCGGACAAACGCTAAACGGAGCCTTGGGGGTACTAAGTGTAATATTCTTGATCCCTGTGTACACTTTTTTAATGATGCTTTATAAAACGCTTATACTCAATTTCTTTTATGAGGTGTTTGCTGAAGAGAACCAGCGAAAGGTCGCCGAGGTGTTGAGTGAAACCAAAACTGCGATACAGAGTTATATCGTTGGGCTTCTTATAGAAACTGGTATTGTGGCGGTTATGAATTCTATTGCACTTTTACTGCTGGGCGTGCCCAATGCAATCTTGATCGGTACAATTGGGGCGATACTTAACCTATTGCCATATATTGGAGGAATTATTGCCATTGCCCTACCTGTACTGATGGCGACGCTCACCAGCGATGGCTTTACTACGCAGCTGTTGATTATCGCAGCCTATGCCCTGATTCAGTTTATCGATAATAATATACTAGTCCCAAGGATTGTATCTTCAAAGGTCCAGATAAATGCACTGATCTCGATTGTCATCGTACTAATGGGCGCCGCACTTTGGGGTATTCCTGGCATGTTCCTATCCATACCATTTATTGCGGTACTCAAGATTGTTTTCGACCGCATTGAGGAGCTTAAACCCTGGGGCAAAATACTCGGTGACAGCATTCCTACAGAACACATGGGGCAGCTGAAGAGATTTCGCAGGCGTAGAGCCAAAGGTACAGGGAGTTAGCTGCTTTAAACCATTGGTTACAAAGTTCGATTCAGCGAGGCAGGGTAAAGCCAATTCGCGTTCCCTGCTCCCGCTGATCTTCAACCGCTATCCTACCATTATGGCGGAGCACAATTTCAGAACAGAGAAAAAGTCCTATGCCCAGTCCATCCACTTTTTCACTATGGGCAGCGCGGTAAAATTTTTCGAAGATTTTCATACGGTCTTCCTTCGGTATTCCAATCCCCTTGTCGCTGACCGTTACGCGTACATTTTGGTCAGCACCGGAGACTTCAATGAAGATAGGAGTTCCTTCCTGTGAAAATTTGATAGCATTATTCAGCAGGTTAGTAAGTACTTGGGTGATCTTGTAGCGGTCCGCATTTATAGCTACATTTCTCTCACTGCAGCTAACACTGATCCGAGAAGCGGGATTTAGCATTTCTGCATTGCTACGCACCTCTTTGACAAGCTCGAGCATATCGAAGGTAGATTTTCTAAGAATAATTCGCTCTTCACCGGAAAGAATGGGCTCCATCATATCCTGGAGAAGCATGCTGATCCTGTTGACCGAGTTCAGCGCCCTGCTGACCATGTCTCCGAGCTTCTGCTCCTTATTACTATTCAGATGCCTTTCTATAAGCTGGAATGTCCCCTTAACCGCGGTAATAGGTGTTTTTAGCTCATGCATAGCAATGTTAAGTAGCTCATCCTTAAGAATTTCTAACTCTTTACTCCTACTGATATCCAGGCTAGTACCAGAGATTCTCACGGGAACACCCTCCTGATAGAAAACTTTACCCTGCGCCTCAATCCACCTAACGGAACCATCTGGAAAGCGAACGCGGTATTGTGCTAAATAAGGTCTTGCTGATTCAACCGCTTTAGCCACCAAGGCCTGCATACCAGGCAAATCTTCTTCAACTATACGACTCAACATGTTTTCATAGCTAAAAGGTTGGGCAGTATCCCAGCCGTAATTCCGCTTGCATTGGTTGGTGCAGGTCATATAATAATTATTGGCAAGATTTACCTCCCAGAACCCAAGTGAAACATGGGCAAGCGCCATGTCGAGATGCTCCTGAGTAATGCTAAAGGTCTGGTCGGACTGGGGTAAGCTCTCTGGTAGATTGTTTATACTCATTGTAATAAAATTCAGTTGGCGAAGGGCATATCCAGGAAACAATTTTACAGTTTAATCTTTGTAAGACGCTAATATATCCTACATCGTCTAAGGCCACTACCAATTTACTTTAGCCTGGATTTTCCGTTACTTTAATAAAAGACGTAATTTACATAGAAATCTTTAAAAAAACTATTATATACTAATATTTTTAGCAATTTATCTATTTGCCGCTGGTTTGATATGGTTTGCAATCTTTGAAGAATGAGAAAACGTGGCCACGATACATAAATAAACTTTTCAATATTGGAAGCGGATTTGTAATTTAACCGCCAGGTAGCTGAACCACATCACCGCTCAAACTGCTGGAACGGTCTGCTACCCGTACAGCGGAGTTGTTTTGTTTTGTAAAGCGCTGGCGTTTTAAGCGGACGCCAGTTTTTTACATTTTTATAGATCGATGATTGGCCATCATTGGTTTTTAAACCTGATGACTGGGACGCGAGGTTCCGGGGGCGAATTTTATTTCGGAGCGGATATTCAGCAGCGCTGAACCGCTCCTTAATAGTAATTTATTGCAAATTGTTTTAAGTTTTAATTGCTGCATTTACTTTTAGCGCCTTGGCAAGGCCGATGCCTATTCTGCCGAGAAGATGCAGTTTTGTTTTAGAAAAAATTTTGTGGTACTGATTATCAGGCGGTTTGCAAGCATCAAAAAAAAAAAAAAAACGCTAATAACGTTATGACTAAATTGTCAGAACCATCGCCCAGGATAGGAACTGATGTGGAGATTTTAGCACAAGGCATTTTGTGGGTTGCCATTGGCTCACTGTGCCGCAGCTGTATTGAGATATTTCACCAAAAATGAGCAGTGCTCAGCAAACAAAACTATAAATTATGGTTAATCGGTAGGCAGCAAGGCGTATTTATTTTTCCTTTGGCCATACGTCAAATTGCCGGCAAAGAATTGGCAAGCGGTGCATATCCCATCACCATGCATTTTCAGGTGTCCAGCAGAAAGTATCATCCAAACTATACCTTCTGCTGGTCTGTTAGTTGATGGATTTTGTTAACCATAGCGTCAAGGTCATATGGTTTGGCGATGAAGCCGTCGAAGTGCCTGAAGTGCCTGCGGTTCAATTCACTTTCATCGGAAATGCCTGCAGAAAAAAGCAATAACCTGATTTGGGAAGTGTTAAAATGTTTTTTAATCTGATCACCTATTTTCCGGCCATTTCCGTAATTGCCTATATTAAAATCCAACAGTACCAAATCCGGCCGATAGGCTGCTACCTGAGTGAGAATGTTTTCCCCATCCGCCATAGCAAGTACGTCAAAGCCTTCATGCTCCAAAGCAGTCTTGGTTGAGGCCAGGATACTAGGATCATCATCTACAACGAGGATTCTTTTCATTTTTTTTCCTTCAGGATAGCCGTATGCGATACAAAAATAAAAATATGCTAAGCAATATCCATCTGATTTTTTATTTTTTTATATATTAATCCTCCTGATCAGTCCATTGGGCTGGCAAAACAAAACATAATGGGCTCATTTTTTTTGGTAGCCAAGGGCTATTAGCTGCCTTGATATGCCTTTGAGCGTCTATGGGCTGATTTCGATCGAATGAACCATCACTTAGGTTGTATTTTTTGCCGCTCAGCCTATTTTCCATTGCATGGCTTTTGCGCGAGCGGCCTGTAGAGGTGCTGTTGTGATGAGATTGTGTTTTTCGAGGTTCTATTAGCACCGGGTGATGCGGGGTTGGCTTTAGCCTTTCAGACTACGGTTACCAGGCTATGTGGATCAAAAACATGGGCCGCGGATGAGGGGTGGGAATTCAGTTATTTATACTTTTACATCAAGTAAATGTACAAAAGCACTGAAAGGACGGATATTATAGGAAGTCGTTTGGTATTGAATGGTGACCTGCATTACTTGGTCCAAGTTCGAATAGGTCTTTCAGACAGGCCTTGGCCGATAGCTAGCGGAGTTATGCAGGGCTGCGTTTGTGGCAGCTCACATGATGTAGCGGTGCTGTTTCGCAGCGGATAAACATTGTGAAATGAATTTTGTTTATGGTTAATGATATTGGCCTAATAGAAACACTTAATGAAAAAATTGGATTTTACTAAATTGCTTGTGGGTGATGAGGATTGGGGGTTCCTGGTGGAAATTTGCCTACGTACGATATTGATGTATTTAATCATATTAGCGGGCTTACGTTTACTTGGAAAACGTGGGGTACGACAATTATCGGTATTTGAAATGGTGGTAATTATTAGCCTGGGCTCGGCTGCAGGGGACCCGATGTTCTATGCAGAAATCGGCCTGCTGGTTCCTGTGATTATTTTTGCACTCATTGTTGGGGCTTACCGACTGACGACTTGGTTGATGGCCAAAAGCAAGCGTTTTGATGACCTGGTGGAAGGTCGCGCCACTTATCTGATAGAGAATGGGGAGTTCTCGATCGATCAATTTAGAAAGGAAGGCTTGGCTCAGGATGAGTTTTTTGCTGAGCTCCGACAGCAGCGCGTATCACATCTAGGCCAGGTATCCACCGCCATCCTGGAAACATCGGGAAACCTGAGCGTCTATTTTTTCCCGGATGAAGAGATAAAATACGGGTTGCCCATCCTGCCCAAATTATTTGAGCGCTCTTCGCCATCCGCCCAGGCGGATGGCTGCCATGCGTGTACTTTCTGTGGGAATGTCGAAATTCTCCACGCTGGCGAGAAAATAGCCTGCAAAAAATGCGGACATAACCATTGGGTGCCTGCTTTATGCGAAAAAAGGGTTGAATAAAAGCCGCTTCACTGAATGGTAATCTCACCAGGATACAATTACCAAAAAAACACTCCTCTAAAGAACTGGAATCCCTCGCGGCTGTAGATGGGCCATCATCGCGCTGCCTGCCAAGCGGCGCTCATGTAAGGACTTGCATGAAGGGCAAGCCTGCTCGACTGGGATAAATATCGATAGCATTTTACCACGATGTTGATAGCGAGAAATCCCCGACCGGGCAGGCCGGGGAATATGCGCTTTATATCCATCCGGATAAAAAACCGCACCAAACAGTTTTATAAACAAGCTGTACTTGAATTTGTTTAAACCCGGTGCCCGTTTTTTCCAGATGCTTAGTGTATTGATTGTTCAACAATGCGGAGCAGATGGTCCACATCAAATGGTTTGGCAACAAATGCATTTGCTCCAGCCGCTGTTGCTATTTCTTCCCCATTGCGACTTGCTGAAATCACAATGACTGGAAGATCTTTGGTGAGTGGATTTTTTCTGATCATGCCTAGCACCTGGTCTCCGGAGAGCACTGGCATCCACAAATCCAGTATAACCAGATCGGGTTTACCCGAATCAATCAGGCCTTTGACATTGAGGCTATTTTGTTCGGGTATGATCTCGTGTCCGGTATCCTCAAGTATCATCTCCAATAAGTCGATAATCCCTTCGTCATCATCGCAGATAAGGATTTTTTTTCTATTTCCCATCATTGCCTCCTTCTTTAGGCAAGGTGAAACTAAAGGTTGAGCCCTTGCCCAACTCGGTTTCTACCCAGATCGAGCCGCCATGGTTTTTGATAATCTGTTCACAAATATAAAGCCCTATGCCCATTCCAGGGAAACGCGTCTGGATGTCGCCACTTCTGAAAAAACGTTCGAATACGCGTTTTTTATCTTCTGCATTCATTCCAAGCCCATAGTCTTGTACGGAAACTTTGATAAATTCGCCCAGATTGGCGATGTGAACGCCCACTGACTTACTCCCCGGCGCATATTTGATCGCATTTGACAAAAGGTTGTTGATCACCTGGATGATGTGGGTTTCGTCCCCAAGGACCTTGCTATTGCTTTGTCCGCTAAGCTTGATATCTATACCTGATACGGTAGACTGGATAGCGTTAACAGCCTCACGCACCGTCTCATCAAGGTCGAAGAAAGCTTTGTGCAGCTCGATGTTGCCGGTCTGGATTTTGGAAACGTCGAGCAGTTCCGAGATGAGCTGGTTCAGGCGCTCGACATAGGTGGAGACTTTGCCCAGGGTGAGTGAAAATTTTTCAGAAGCGCTGGGCGGAATATTTTTTTCAAGTACCTGTATGAACCCCTTGATGGTTGTTAAGGGGGTCTTCAGTTCATGACTGGCAATGGATAGAAAGTCGTCTTTGCGCCGCTCGATTTCTTTCCTGTCGGTGATGTCTTCAATGGCAAGCAGGATCTGGTCTTTGAACTGACCTTCAAGTTCTACACGATAGGCATTAAGCAACATTAGTTTTCTGCCAATATGCGGAAAATCATGCTCTACCTCGAAATCCACAACAGGGTTATTGGTGGGCAGGATTTTAATAAGCAACTCCCTGAGTTTGGGGATATCCCATTGTTGATTGCCTAGTTCATATAACTGTTTGCCTATAGTTTCTTCTAGGGTTACCTTGAATGTTTTAAGAAAATGGAAATTGGCGCTAAGCACATTAAACTCTGGGTCGAGTACCAGCAATCCTTCTCTTACCGTCTGGATAATACTGGTCAAGAAGGCTTCACTGTCACGAAGTTCGCGGGTGCGCTCTTCTATCCTTTTTTCCATGTTGCTTTTTTGCTGACGCAGGTCATGTTCTGCGCGTTTTCGGTCAGTAACATCGTTTTGTACGCCGATAAAATGGGTAATCATGCCTGAGCTGCCAAATACCGGAGACATGTACAGCTCATTCCAGAAAAGGTCTCCATTTTTACGGTAGTTACGAATTTCCACGCGGCAACTCAGGCCTTCGCGTATCGCTTTGGCAAGTTCCTCCCGCGCAGGCTGACTGCGGTCGTCAGCCTGCAGAAAGCGGCAATTGTGTCCGATGATCTCAGGCTGGTCATAGCCCGTAATTTTTTCGAAGGCTGCATTGCAATAGATGATCGGGTTATCGGGTTGCGCATTGTCTGTGACGATAATGCCTGATATCGATGCATCGAGGGCGAGGCCTAGCAGCGCTGAATCATTAAGGGTGGAACTTTTGGGTCCAGCGCCTTGGTCTTTATTTCTAGTATCCAAATTTTTTCTTTGAGGAGATAACCTTTACCGGGGGTAAAAAGTTTTCAAGATAAACATTTCCAGTGACCAAAACCTCGTCAGGTGGATTTTACAACTGCTATGCGTACGATTGAAAACATGGACCTACTTAGCATAACTCGTATTTAAGCTAAGGTGATGAAAGCGGATTGTTGAATGCACTTGAACTCCCAGCAAATCTTAAGGGGATGATAATAGCGCAAAAGAACTTCACAATTTATTCTTCCAACAAATGTAATCCTTACCAGGTCCAAAAGTCCATAGGTCGAGGCCATTTTTTAAAACAAGTCGATTCAAAACCATTTGTTGTGTGAATTGTTGTGGCATTAGAGGATAGCGGGCGCGCATTGAGTACGCGCTATTGGGAAGGCCATCAAATAAAAAAGGAGGATCACATGCCTGAAAAAGAAAAACAAGTCCTTAGCCTGGGGGGCATCGCTGAAAAGTTAGGTGCCGAGGTCTATGCCGATCAGCAAGGTTACCAATGCGTGCTCCCTGCCGATGTCAATCAGTCGATCGCCGCTAGGGGCCGCACCGCAGCAGAGGCGGTGGACAACTGGGAAATCAAGTTGAAAGCGCATTTGCGTAATGCCTCCGCTTCTGACCCGGTGGTGAGCTATGTTAAAAAGGCGTTTGCAACTGGACAGGTTACTGCCCAAGCATCCGGGGGAAATCCTTGGAGCGTGGAGCGGCTTCGAGGCTATAAGCAGCCTAACGTGCAAGGGTCCGCGAAGATATGAGCAACTTTATCAAACTATTTCGCAACTTTAGAGTTATTGAATATGAATATACGTCGTTTACAGTTTTAGTGGTAATGGCCAGCAGCATGTCTGCTGGCCTTTTTTTGAAGTAGAGCATTTCCGAATAACACCTAATCCGCTCGATTATCAGGCAAGTTTGCTTAAAAACAGTACATTATGGATTTAAAAGAACAATTACGATGCGGGGTCAACCCCTATGGGGCTAGACTGGCCCACGATATCAACGCCAGTTATCCATCGGTAAAGGCGATGTATGGTAGCGGTAATCTTTACCTGCACCTGCCAAAACCTCTGGGCGGAGGAGAGGCTCAGCTCAAAGCCTGGCTGAACCGGATGATCAAAACCTTACCGAGCATAAACTGCCCTTTGGAACGCATACAGGTACTCTTGAATATGTTGCAATAATCAATCCTTCGGAATCAGATGTGAAAGATACTGTGAAGTCAGAAAAGGAGCGATTACGTTTCAGCATGCCCCCTTTTAAACTTATTCCCATGCCCCTGGATCATCCCTGGTATGCAGACAGCGAATATTTTAGTAAGCAATCACATCTCGCTCCACCTGGCCCTTGAGAATAACTGGTGCAAACGGACTGCACAATATCGGCCGATATCGGGAAAAGCGGGGGCGATAAATAAGCAAACTCAAAACTTTTTGATGTACTTAAATGTTAAGGTAAATACATCCTTTGGATGGAGGATATGATTAATTTAGATAATTAGGCTGCAGAAGACAACATTTTCTGCAGTTTTTTTTGACCAGTGCTCCAGCGTATGCTTATCATCTTTCGCACGGAATTGGCTATGAAGAAATTTAAAACGGTGTCCTAGCATAGAAAATTTGAATGCTATATTTTCCCAATACTGTTTCGGGGGCCTGAGATCAATCAAGCAAATTGCCGAGCCTCTATTTCACTGTTTTTAACTTAATTGCTCGCAAGCTTTGTCTGATTGTTACGATCCAAGCTTTTTTTGCAGCCCCAGCAAGGATTTGATGGTACCGCTGGATCAATATCCCGCCGAAGCTATCAATTCCGAAAGATGCCTTTGTTTACCGACCAGCTCTAAGGAAGCAAAAGAATAATTGTTGTCTACCGATTGCAGTATATGACTAGCTTCACGCGAATTGTGAATATAATTAAAACTTTCGTTAAAGTTTCAGGTTAAATTGATATAAGGATAGCTCCATGATTAATTACTGTATCGTATTGCGTTCGGCGACATTTCTGTATGTGCTCGAGCCATTTTTAAGGCGGAAGCGTTTAATGCTGCCGGTGCTCTTCATGGGGGATAAAGTTGCGGTGTACATCCGTAGAAAACCCGTGCTGGATTTATTGATGTTAATGATGAAGGGTGATATCGATGGTAATGGAGAAATTATAACTGCATTTCAGCAAAGGCGTGAGGTGGAACATCCTTACCGTATCAAATCAATAAGCTGAAGCGCGGCTATCCTTTGGGATATCGAATTTATCCTCTTCGAAATTCAGGTCCGTTCAATCAAAACCCTACTAAGATTTGTGCTACACCCGCGAATAGCACCAGTCCGTAACTTTGCTAATGCAGGCAGTCTGGGCCTGTTCAGTTAGGCATTTAGTGTTTAGCTATAATCGTCCGGTGTAGCCACAGGGGCTAAAATAAAATTAATGCAAACCTTTTCGAGTAACTGCTGTAGTTCATAGTATCGGTTGTGATTACCCTGCAGGCTAAAAAGAGACTGATAAGTCATAATGTGTGATTGCTGTCACGCCTGAGCGTACCAAACCTTAAAATATCCGCCTTAAGATACCAAAAATGGCTAAGAAACAAGAAGAAAAGAAGTCTGGAACAAAAAAAACCGATGCCCCTAAACAGGATGCTCAGCAAAATAAAGCTATTCGGGGAAAACAGCAAGGAAGTTCCAAATCAGGAAAAGCAGATTTCGAAAACCCCAAAGATGACCCCGCTTAGCGCAAAGGGGCTACTGGAGATTTATTTCGAGCAGCTGTGCCGCAGCTCTCAAGCTATCGTGCCCGCAGGTTGCGCTTTTGTTTTGGGTCCACAGGGTTTAAATTTTTGAATATGCTTTATAGGGGAATACAACGGTGCACTGTTTTTACTTTAACGGTTTTGGTCTTCAGTATTTGTGTAGTGATGGCAACGCCTGTGAATTGGGGCGAAGGGGCTCCTCGCAGTCAATGGAGGGAAGATATTCAAATCGACGGCATCGTGCGGCGCTGCCAAAAAATTGACCGGATGAAGCTGCGCCTGGAACGCTTGCAGTTCGTGGCTGGGTATTGTTTTGACAAGGGTGAAATCAATTATAGTTGGCAGGGCAATGAGTTGGTAAAGGTTAGCGATAAACTCATCAATGATAGGGAGACGGTGAGGTGTGAATATTATTTTAGTGCAGGTCAGCTTATTTATGCCATCCAGGAGTTCAACCCTGTCCAGCCCTCGGTTGAGCTTCGGCAGGTAAAACGCTTTTACGCGCAGGAGGGTAAGCCTGTCCGGCAAACACTCAATGGGGAGATCATAAGGCTTGATGAGAGTTTTGATGAAATTCTGAGAATCGCTGAGACGCTTCATAAAGCAAGAAATGCACGGGATTTCAACAAAGTTTATTGCCCCCTTCTGTAGGTTCCTGGCGGTATAATTGATCATAGGGTCTATCCTTGAGGCTCATCAATCCTTTGCAAATGTTCGAAACAGCTTTCTTCCGATCCAGGAATTATTAACCTACGAGTTGCCTTAGCAGGTATGATTGATATTAAGATAAGCGGAAAAGTCAAGAAGCGTCTACCATACCCATGTGCCATATGCCATTGTGGTTTTCAGCGGTTAGACTAATTGCCAATGTTGCCTGTGGGAAAAATTGCTGCAATGCTGACCGGACTATATAAGCCTTTCGGCAGGCAGTTAGCCGCTTTTTCATGCTGAGCGCTTGCATTAGCTATTTTTTTTGATGGGATCTTCGGCTGACCAAAAAAATCTATGTGCGGGGGCGTTCCCCGCGCATAGTCTAATCAGGCGATGGCCCATACCGATACTGAACCGGCTTGCGCATAAAATTCCGCCCAGCCATCCGCTCCGATGAGAATTTCGCCAGGACTGTGCCCCAGGTGGTCACGGAAGGATTTGCCAGCAAAAGCGGTACCCACTTCCATTCTTTTTCTTCCCTCTTCTCCATTGGACATAATCACCGCCAGGCCGGCACTTTCACGGCCTTGCTCCCCTTCCCTTGTCCATCCTATGCAGCTGGGGTGATCAAAGTAATCTCGCTGCTGCCCATAGGCATAGTCCCTGCGCAGAGCGAGCAGGGCTATAAGCTGAGGGAGTGCTAGTAATGTAACTTCGTGGTCTTCTCCATCTGTGCCCTTATCAGTATAGTTTGACCCATATACATCCGAATAGAAAACACAAGGGTATCCCGCTTCACGGAGTAGGATAATGGCATAAGCATGAGCCCTAAACCAAGGCTCCACGGTCTGCTCCAGCGACTGCAGTGGCTGAGTGTCATGGTTTTCGACTAAGGTGACTGCAAGTTCTGGCCTTACCGATACCAAACTTCCGTCAAGGATGGTACTTAAGTCAAAATATTCCCCTTCTTTGGACGCACGGGAGAAGTTTGCCTGTAGACAGGCATCAAATAGGGACATCCTGCCATCGGTCTGCTGGATATAATCAAGCAGGGACTGCAGGTCATATGGCGACCAGTATTCACCGACGGTGAATAATTCCTTGCCGGTTTTGCTGCGCATATGGTCGAGCCATTCGTTATAAAACCCTGCCGGCATATGTTTGATCGCATCGAGACGATAGCCGTCAGTTTCTGCTGTCTGAAAGAACCATTCGCCCCATCTTTTGAGTTCCTCGCGTACGTGGGGATTACGGAAATCAATATCGGTAAGCATCAGGTAGTCATAATTTCCGTGTTCGCTGTCCAGCACTTCTTCCCATCCTTCGCCATACTGATTCTGGATGCTGTAAACTCCAGATTCTTGATTTCCTGCATCGAAGTCTACACCGGTAAAACACTGGAAATCCCATTTAAAGGATGAATATTTTCCATTTCTTCCCGGGTAGGTAAACACAGTATAGGCCTGTATTTCATAGGGTTCGGATATAAATTGATTACGGTTTTCGGGATCAACTTTCCGTACCGTGACAGCCTGTTTTTCATCGGCACCGCCCAAATGATTCAGGACAATATCGGCATACACCTGTATCCCCTGTTCGCGGGCATCGCGCACGGCTTGGACGAATTCCTGCTTGGTTCCATATTTGGTGGGAATCCCACCCTTTTGATCGAATTCTCCCAGATCGTAGAGGTCGTAGGAATCATAACCTGTAGAAGCTGCCCCTTCCATTCCTTTATGTGCAGGAGGAAGCCAGATGGCGTCGATCCCCATTTGTTTTAGCCGGCCGGCCTCCTGGCTGACTTTGCGCCACAGGCTTCCATCTTTGGGATAGTACCACTCGAAGTACTGCAGCATAGTCTTATTTTCCATAGTATATTATTTTGTTTTAATCAATGCCTATCAACCCTGTCTGTTGCCTTATTGTTTTGCAAAAGGTAGTTTAATTGACTTTAATCATTTCCAATGATGTTATTTACAAATTCGACAGCATTGAGCAAAACTTTTCCTGTCTTACCAGGGTTTACCCTTGGACTTAATGGGCCTTAAACAAAAAACCAATAGCAATGAATAAAAAAGTAGTATGGCTATGTGCCAAAACAGTATTTTTGGGAAAGGATGAGAAAAATGGTATTAGCGGAAATTGATTTCAGTGCTGTATTCCTTAACGGCCTCAACGTCGAGCTGATGCTTGAGATTACCTTGAGGACGGTGATCATGTTTTCGATGGTGCTCATTTTTTTGCGCGCCTCAGGCAAAAAAGGTGTCAGGCAGCTGAGTATATTCGAGGTGGCGATTATTATCGCGCTCGGATCGGCAGCGGGAGATCCTATGCTCAGCGGCGAATCCGCCATTCTGCCTTCCCTGTTGGTATTTATGGTCATCTTAGGCCTCTATCGACTGATCACTTATCTCGCTGCGAAGAACCAGCGCGTGGAAAGTATCCTGGAGGGCGAACCACTCTACATTATTGAAGAGGGGCTTTTCACGCTTAAAAGAGATGGTGATGCTAACTTTGCGAAAGATGAATTTTTTGCGGAAATGCGTATCCAACATATAGAACACCTTGGCCAGGTAAGGGCAGCCTTACTCGAATCCAACGGTCAGGTGAGCTTTCTTTTCTACGCTCCGGAAGATACCTGTGCAGGTTTACCTGTTTACCCAAAGCCTTTTTCAAAACGCTCCACACGGATTATTGCCAGGGGCAGTTATGCATGTACCCATTGCGGACGGGTGATGGAGCGCTCAACGCCGGGGGAATGCCCGAGGTGCCAAAAAACCGAGTGGGTGGCGGCGCTCGACACCCGGCGTCTGGGTTGAGGATTCGGCCTGCTTGTGCTTAGCCTTGAGAAGCTAGGAAAAAATATGAATAATTACACAACTATTAACTGATGGAACAGACAGCGGAAACAAAAGAGATTTTCAACCACTCAAACATCTTCTATATTATTATCTCAGGTATGGATGGAAACTATGCATATGTAAATGCGCATTATGCGGAGAAGTTTCGGTATATCCGCAATGACTTTGTAGGCCAACCCTATCACATCACCATGCACCCTGATGACAGGGAAACCTGTCGGGAAGTGGCGGAAAAATGCTTTGCCAATCCTGGAAAGTTGTTTCCTGCTATCATTCGAAAGCATGATGGTCAGGGCGATTATATTTATACCCAGTGGGAATACCGCGCCTTATTCGGTCCCGGGGGTGAGCCCCAGGGAATATTTTGCATGGGCTACAACATCACAGACTTTGTCGCCGGACAGCGCAAGCTTGAGGGTGCAATATCGGAAGTTGCGGCGCAACATTCACTCCTTAGCAATATCGCATTCCGACAGTCCCATCTATTGCGTGCACCGCTGACGAATATTCTCTCGTTGGCCACGATGCTTCAAAAGCCCATTGGTGCTGATCAACTCAGCCGGATCGTGCAAATGATACTCGATAGTGCGGGCAAGCTCGATGAGGAGATTAGGACTATAGTATCAAGTATTGATGAAAAAAATCAGGATCGATGAGTTCAAACTTTTCGGTGCTGCCATTGTTATTGAGATAAATTAAGTTTCATGAGCAACGCCCAGGCACAAATTATTTTTGTTGATGACGATCCTATCGCACTGTTTTTGCATGATATGATTATCAGGGACTGTGTTCCAGGCGCCTCCCCGCATTGTTTTGATCAGGCGGAACAGGCCTTGGCGCTTCTTGCCGCAGGTGATAGCTGTGAAAAGGCGTTCTTGATTTTTCTGGATATCAATATGCCGGGAATGGATGGCTGGACGTTTCTGGATGCGCTCAATAAAAGCAACTTACGTGCCTCAACACAGGTGGTAATGCTAACTTCCTCCATAGAAGCAGCTGACCGCCAGCGGGCCGGATCCTTTGATATTGTACTGGACTTTCTGGAGAAGCCGTTTTCTCAGGACCAGATTGCAGCCCTCGGGACCAGGCATAGCCTGGATAATTTCCTCCAGCATGGGAATGAACTAAAAGTTCCAGATTAGGTTTTTATCTCAAGGTTTGATGGAAAAAGATTTCTGTTTAGACAGGCGCGGTCGTACTTTTAACTGCAGTGGTACTTTACCAAAGCAAAAGGGCTGAGATGCTCTTGCTGGGCCACCAAATTGCATTTGGTTGGTATAATAGCTTTGGCCCCTGAAGCATTCCACAGCTGCAATAATTTTATCGTTTCCCCAGGAAAAGAAACAGGGCGCAAAGCGCTCGGCCTGACGCCCCGCTTTTACTAATCGTTTATTTTAGCTTGGGCATCGCGCAGACCTTTGATCAGGTCGTGACTGGCATTAATGCCAGATTGCTGGCTCAATAAAACATCACGTACCTCGGTGCCAAGGTCCTGATCGCTAAGGGCATCCCTGTAAGCTTTCTTGATCGCATCCTCTCCACGCTCGCATTCGGCAAGGATACTATGGCGGTCATCGCCACCAAAGCTAGCTTTAATATCTATCCATGCACGGTGTAAGCTGCCCAAAATCGTATTTCCCGTATCCGGATTGTCCCCTTTTTTCCCTACCAGTCCTGCAAGTTCAGTGACGTTGGTCCTACTGTCTGCAGAGAGCTTTTCAAATGTAGCCTTAAGGTCGATGTTTTCTTCCTTCAGGTCTTTTGCAGCTTTGTCAAAACCATCTGCACGGTCGTTATTGATTTGAATCAGGTCGTTTAATACGCTTACTGTTTTTTCGCTGTTTTCCATAGTTTTTAAATTTTGTCTTTATTAAACCCGGTTAAAGCCTGGAATGTTTGGCTACCTGGGCTGAAAATTATTAACATGCCGATAGGCTGCTACCACAGTAGATAATCGCCCGAATCGCTAGGCGTGTGTTTTCCGGACTAAAGGAAAAGCCTGACATAAAAGCGTCCCCAAATTTCTTGTTAACATTGAATCCTATTCTGGTGGCTTTGCTCGAAGGCAAAAACTTGCAACATGCTGTGCCCGTGCAAAGTCCCTACAGTTCGGCATGAAGAAAGATTATCGCTTTGTTATATGGAGATAGAAGATTATCTGTTTTAGCAAATCGAAATGAGGATCTTGCCAAAAACATTGTCTTCATGACTTGCTTGACCCAAACTTGCCAAGCCTGCTTTGAAAATGAAAATTGGCAAAACTATCAGGGCTTATCCCTGTTGATTTATCGGACGGACATAGGGTCTGTGCAGAAAATTGCCTTATATGAAAGACGAGTATAAAACAAGTGAAGAAGTTGACATGGAGAACCTGGAAGCAGTTAAGTTTGCCGCAGATGAGATTGGCCTGAGCATATATCAGTACCGCACCTGTGTGGAAAAATCCGGAACCCGCAACCGTAAAGCGATTGAAGAATTTATCCGTAAACGCTTCGACTATAAGTTGGGCTGTTGCTAGCTGACACTATTTGTTAGCTTATCAAAGCGATGTCTTGGCCGGGGTTAGCTAGCAGTGTATGCTAAAGGTGTGCTCATGATTTTGGAATATTGCTCAAACGGTGCAAATAAGTGATACCAGTTCTCATGTTTTCAAGGAGCGCAAATCACGGGTAATGGTTTCGCCGGCATCAATAAATCCGGTGCCTGAGGGCCAGGTTTTCGGCTAGCAATCAGGACAAGGTATTTGGCAAACCGAAACTAGCACGTTTGTTGAACAATACTGGCAGGCAGATTGCGGCCGGAACCAAGGCAACCCCTGGGGCTGATCTGATTTCCAAGTGCGAAAATCGTCGGCAAATATGGCGTGGAGCTCCTCGCAGATAGTAAGTCTGGCAAAGCTTAAAGCTTTCGGTTTAACTTGGTTTGGAGGCGGGGAAATTATCCATAACTACTTACATTGCGACCATGGATGATTTCATTGTTTTGCCCCCGCGATTGCCATTGCCACCCTTTGTAAGAAGTCATCAATATCAAAGGGCTTGGAAATAAAACCTTCGGCCTGGCAACTGGCGCTGATATTATCAGGGGTATCATGGGCACTCATCATCAGCACGGGTACATTTTTTGTACGTTCGCTGTTTTTAATCCTGCTGCACACTTCAATGCCGTTTCCGTCAGGAAGCCGTACATCCAGTAAATAGAGGTCGGGTGGGATTAGATCTGCCTGTTGGAAAGCGTCAACGCTTGCGTAGCCGTCAACCTGATAGTTTTCTTCTTGCAACAAAAATTCCAGTACTTCCATGATCCCCGCATCGTCTTCGAGGATAACAATTTTTTTACTCATTCACAATTTTTCTCGGAGGCTTAAATCCCGTCTTTTGCGGAAAGTCCTCATAGCTTGCCAAAGCTAAAAATTGCTCTCAAAAAACCTTTAATTTTTTTACCTTTTCGCAAAAAATGAGTATTTATCACGGATGTTGGATGATGGTTTGAAAAAGGTGGTTCCGCTGGCATGACATTACAGGAAATCACGGCAGGCAGGCCGTGGTAAGTATGGCTACGGCCGATGATTACCAAACAAGCGCCCGCCAAGGTACAGCACGTTGCGTATTTATCGCGGTGCTGTGGCATTTTTCCCATCCCGGCCGGACAGAAACAACACTGCCAGCCTTTTTCCGATGACGGGCGCTTAATCTAAAGATACATTTCTTAATCTGGAAAGTCCTTGCTATAGTCCAATTGGTTAAAATCATCGCCATAGCTGTTAATTTCCGACCGTGTTTTGAATCTTGTTCCTCCAAAAGCCTTTACCTAACGTATGTGCCCGACAATATGTTTCCTTACGAGCAGCGTTTGCGGACACAGGGGATGAGTGCTTTTTTCAACTTCTTCCATGAACCTCGCCCTTGGCCTGTTTGGCCGCAAGCGCTAATGCCTGCGCTTCCAGAATTTCTCCAGACGGGAATTTTTATAATGCTTTTTTTTTCGGATTTCGTTCAGATCAATGCTTGGCGCCTGACCGAAATGCCACAGAAAGCCACCGGCCGTGATTGCCTTTTCCTTAAGCACGTTGGCAACACACTTGGGATCAATCTTATTCTCCTTAGCCGCAGCGCTGATACTGATATAGCTGGCTTTCCATAAGCCATTTAAATCGTATTTACTGATTTTAGCCTCGGCCCTGCCCAGGGCAGTATGCCGGAAGGAAGGGGAGTTTTTCAGCGCTTGTACCTCGATAGATGGAATATTGCCCCGCCGCCAGAAGTAAGGACCACATGTTAAATACTTTCCCCTTAGAGTATCCGAGAGATGGCTTATACTATATCCAGACACCTGAGCCGCTTTTCTTATGGTGGGAAAGCTTTGGATGCGCCTTCCCTCGAGATCATATTGGCTGATGCACCGGGGGAAACGGCGCTTAGTTAAATCTCCCTCACCTGAAGGCTCCTCAAGCGTGACCATACTGAGCTGATCGGCAATGCCACGGCGCCACAGATAACCCTTGTAAGTTAAGGGCCTTCCCTTGCAGGCTTTCTGGATCGTTTTTAAATCACCATCAAGTTTTGCTGCCGCTACAGCAGCATTGGGGTAGCTCTCCAATAGGATCCCGCTCAAATTATAGCGGCTGATCTGGTAGACTGATTTACCATGCATGGTAGCCTTCATTTTGGCGGTGGCTGCTTCCCGCGTTTCTGCGCTGATCTCACCCAGGGGGTCTCCCCGGCGGGCGGCGCTAAGCATGCGCTGCTGCTTTAACTGCTGATCACCTAGGATCAGGTTTGCATAGTAGAGGTTGTTATGATCCTTGTCTTTATAGAAAATGAAAAGGTTGCGATCAGCAAGGTCAAAGGGGGCAACAAAATGGTAGTATACCATTCTGCCCAGCCCAAAAGTTACGCTTTTTCCCTCGATCGAAACAGTTTTATATAAATAGCCCAGAGAGTCGCCCACATAAATGTTTTTTGATTTCCTCAATACCGGCTTCACTAGGCGTGCGGGTACCAGGCGATCTGCAGTCTTTGCTTTTTTGCAATAATAAGCCTTTTTGATAAGCCTTCCGTGATCCGAAATGCGGTAAAATGCTTCATATCCCGACAGGTCCGTCCACCGCTCGCCTTCTGGCGGACTAAAGTTTGGATCGAGAAATTTGCGCAGTGGCATAGGCTTATTTATTTATGGCATTATTCTTTTTACCGTTAAAGCTGTCCTTCGGTTAAGCTGGTGCTCAGCGGCGCTGCAGTGTACACCATTTGTACATCGGTTGAGCAATCTGGTTTCCCCATAGCCTTGGAAGGCGACACGAATAGCCGAGATACCTTTGGCAATCAGGTAAGCTGCCGCGGCTTCTGCTCTTCTTTGGGAAAGTTTCAGGTTATATGCATCATCACCCCGACTGTCTGTGTGTGAACTGAGTTGGATATAAATATCGGCATTTTCCAGCATTATTTTAACAACCTTGTCCAATTGGGCAGCGGCATCGCTTCTTATTGCGTATCGATCAAAATCATAATAGATATTTTCCAGCCTGATATCGGCGTTCAGCGCCTGTAAAGGTTCATTCTGCTGTTGGGGTACGGGCAGCGGCTTGCGGTCTTCCACCGATCGATCAGTGTTACCAGCCGAGGTATTTTGCAGGGGGCCACTGAGCGGATTGACTGCGGGCGACCGCTGATGAAAAGGATCAAGGCTATAAAGGTCATCACTGCCTTTACCACCTTCCCGGTTGGAACTGAGGTACGCTTCATCGAGTTTGTCACTGCTGAAGTAGGCAAAATCATCCTGAGGGGAATTTGCGGGATACCCAAGGTTATCAATGTTCCCTGTGATGGGATCATGAACAAAGATGTCCAGCCCACCCATCCCTATGCGTCCATCACTCGCGAAAAACAAATGTCCCTTCCCATCGATAAATGGCGTTCGTTCATTGCCTTGGGAATTAATTGCTGCCAGGTTTTGGGGCTTGCCCCATTCGCCTGAAGTGGAGCGATCAATATAGTAGATATCACTTCCACCCATGCCCCCCGGCATATCGGAGCTAAAATAAAGTCTGTTTCCATCGGCACTGAGGTATGGATCAGCCAATGAATAGACCAAAGCATTATTATATTCAAGGCCTTCAGGTTTTCCCCAGCGGCCAGAACTATCTTTGCTACTGTAATAAACCTCAGTATGGATAGTTGTCACTGTTTTCCCTTTATCAAGCTTTTCCGGAATATGGGTAAGGGTAAAGAAGGCTGTTTTTCCATCTGTACTAAAACTTGCCGGACCCACATGATAAGCAGGGCCAGTAGGAATAGGAAATTGCGCTATTGCTGCATCATCCTGGCCCTGGTAAAGTTTCAGATAGCCATTTCCTGTCCATCCATAAACCTTCCGGTCAGGCAACTTAGCACCATCAAACTTAAGAAAGCGCGGCTGTAGGTTTTGCGCAAGTTGAGGATTTTCTCTATCAGAGGAGAATACCAGGCTACTTTCGTAGCGGCGTGCTCCCCAGTCTGATTGTGCGGAATTGAAATGCTCCAGGTTGCGAAGCTTTATATTTTTTGGCTTAGCCATCCAGGAAATCGCCGAGTCACAGGAAGCAAGGGCTAAGGTTTTGCGGACATCATCCGATTTGCCACTTTTTTCAAAATAAGCTAAATAGACGGCTTTGGCCTCACCGTAGCGGGCATTTTGCTGCAAAACCTGTGCATAATTAAAGATATCCTCTTGCTTGCTTTCCGGCATCTTTACCACAATGCTGTACCAATGTGCAGCTTTTTCAAAATTGCTGTTTAGCCGGTAGCTCTCTGCTAAGCGTTCGGCTGCATGAAGGCTTTGCTTTTGAAGGTAAGCCTTTTGATAAAGCTCGATTGCACGGCTATAATTGAAAAGCGCGAATTGCCCGTCAGCTTCTTTAAGAACATATTGCGCCTGTACAGGCAAAAGTTTCATGCTTAAGGCCAAAGTGATGTATATCGATGGTAAATACTTCTTCATTGCTTTTGAGATAGATAAATAAACTAGAAATAACGTGGGCTTAGCATGCGGGCATTTCTTCTATTGAAAAAATAGCCTATCGAAATCTCGTGGGTGCCGCTACTATATCCTTGCAGGGGACCTATTGAAAAGTCATAAGCATAACCAATCCTGATTTCCTTTTTGGGAAAGACCTGGATAGCAGCTACAGCTGAATTAACCTTTGTCAGGTCTTTTTGCAGATAGGATTTGCTGTAAAGATTTACACCACTCCGATAGGCTCCGCCAAGCCAGAGCTTGTCTGCGAAAATAAAGAACGCGCTGATATCCAGGCTCGTAGGACCACCGCGGTCGTCTTTAAGCAAAAATGATGGTTTAAGCAGGATATCGGTGTTTAATGGTAAAAGCATTCCCGCAGTTAAGTAGTAATGCGGCTTGGGTTGTGGGATAAAAGCATATCTATCCACGTCGATATATTGAGAAACCAGGTTATCTACACTGAAACCCGCATAAAAACGGTTATCTGAATAATAAACCCCTGCCCTGGCATCTGGAACCACAGTACTCTGCATGCCAACTGGCTGAAAAGGTTCCGGGTCATTTGGATTTAGCAGGGCGCCATCAATACCGAGCTGTACGGCGCCAGCACTGATACCGAAAGCTAGTCGGGCACTGCCATCAGCATTCATTCTGATCCTATAGGCATAACTGGCATAAGCTGAAAGATTCCGCTGTGCCCCAAGCTTATCACTGGATACCTGGAAAGCCAGGCCTACGTTGCCTTCATTGGCAATCGCATCTACCGCAAGCGAAGTGGTCTGTGGCGCGCCATTGATCCCTGTCCACTGGCTTCGGTAGAAACCATGCAGGTTGAGCTGTTCTTTGTAACCTGCATATGCTGGATTGATATAAATCCCATTGAACATGTATTGGCTGAACTGCGCATCTTGTTGAGCAGCAAGTCTATCGTTCAACATGCACAGGCATACGGATATTAATATAATTAATTTCTTCATATTATTTTCGATTCAAACCGGTGGGCTTTGCCACCGGTTCATTACTCCTATTTTTTAAATGCCCTGATTAAAGTGATATAACCTTTTAATACTTCGAATTCGTTGCTTCCGGCCCTTCTCACGCGGAGTGCGTAGTAGTAAGTACCTTCACTCAATCCTTCTCCTGTCCAGGTATTCTGGTAATTACGCTGTCTGAACACCTCATTGCCCCAACGGTTAACAATAGTTAGCTCGTTCTCCTGATATTGATTTAAGCCCCTGATTTCCCATGTATCGTTAATACCGTCACCATTTGGTGTAAACAGGTTAGGGACTTTAATCGTAAAGAAATTCGAATTGATATTTGCTTGCGCAGTATTAGTAGAATACCCAAAAGCATCTTTTACACGGTAAGCGAAACTATCGCTACCAGTATACCCTGGATTCGGTGTATAAGTAATGGTACCATCTGCATTAACCCTGACCGTTCCGTGTTTCGGCTGGGTAACAATTTCAACAGTCAGTTTATCAAGGCTTGAATTACCTGGATCATCATTCGCCAGTACATCTATGATTACCGGCTGATTAGCCCTGGTATCGACATGATCATCAAAGGCAACAGGCGATTTTGGAACAGTTATGACGGTGGCCGAATTATTATTTCCAGCAGTTCCCGATACATCACTAACAGCTGCTCCAGAAGGCGTTTTGGCCTGAATGCTGGCTGTATTGCTTACACTACCCAAATCTTTATCAGCCTGGGTTAGTGTATAGCTTTCAGTATGTGTGATTGAGCTGCCTGGTAATAATCCTGCTGCTATCGAAATTGCCTTTGCGCTAATACCCAGTTTAGTATCCGTCAGGTTTATCGCTCCAAGACTTACATTTCCTTCATTTTTAATTGTGAAGGTATAAGTGATTACATTTCCACTAAATGAGGCAGTCTTAACGAGTGATATAGCCCCTTTTTCCGGAATCAGTGTAACCGTTGGGGTATCATTACTCTCCAATGTTCCCGAAACATCGCTCACGCTTTGCTGGTTTGGTATCCTTGCACTCACGCTAGCACTATTGCTTACCGTACCCGCATTTTTTTCAGCCTGGCTTAAGGTATAGACTACAGTTTCCACTGCGGTCGCACCCGGAGGAAGTGTTAAGTTAAGTGTTCTGGCTAATCCGATTTTAGCATCTGTGATAACTATAGCTGAAAGCGTTACATTTCCGGTATTTTTTACCGTGAAGCTGTAATTAATACTGTTTCCATCCGCGCTCAATGTTCCTGTTTTAACAAGGCTTACCGAGCCTTGTGGGTTGATCAGACTAATTGTAGCATCATCCGGTGCAATCGTATTGGGGTCGTCAGATTTTAATTTACTGATAACTGTTCCCTGCGGATCTTTTGCATTGACAGCAGCCTGATTACTGTAACTTCCATTATCAACCTCCGCTTGTGTTAGCGTATGTTTAGCTGTAACAGTTGCATTAACTCCAGGTGAGAGCGAAGCCAAGCTTGCTGGAAGTATCGTTCCAGTATCCGCTCCCGCATCCAGGACAGTAACATTACTTAAAGTGACATTGCCCGTATTGGTAACTAGGATCGTATAATTTATTACATCTCCAGCTTTCACCCCGGTATTGTTTGCCGTTTTGCTCAGGCTCATCGAGCCCTTAGCAGCGATAACACTGACCGTTGGATCATCGATAGCGGCGGTGCCAGGGTCATCTGATTTAGGGTTAGCGACAATATTCGCTTTAGCATCTTTTGCACGAACAGCTGCCTGGTTACTATAGCTTCCATTATCAACCTCCGCTTGGCTTAGCGTATGCTTAGCTGTAACAGTTGCACTAGCTCCCGGGGCCAGGGCTGCAATAGTTGCTGGTGATATACTGCCGCTGTCGGCTCCCGCATCGCTAACAACGATACTATTTAAGCTAACGTTTCCTGTGTTTTTAACGACCAGGCTATAGTTGATCACATCCCCTGCTTTATTACCCGCATTCGTTGCAGATTTACTTAAGCTCAAAGCGCCAGCTGGACGAATATCAACTACGGTAGCATCGTCGATAGCTGGCGTAGTCGGGTCATCTGATTTTGTTTTACTAATGCTTAGCCCATTTGGATCAGTACCTGAAACTGCAGCCTGATTGCTATAGCTACCATTATCAACCGCTGTTTGAGTTAAGGTATGACTAGCCTTCACCACGGCCGAAGCACCAGGAGCGAGACTCGTTACGCTTGCAGGTAGAATAGATCCGGCATCAGCGCCAGCATCCGTTATATTTATGTTTGTTAAAGTCACATTACCCGTATTTTCTACGGTAATGGTATAGCGGATAATTTCTCCAGCTCGACTTACCTGGTTATCGGCAACTTTAGTTAGCTTAAAGCTTCCGTTTGCCGCAATTGTAATTACTGTCGCATCATCCACTGCCGTTGTATTAGGATTGTCTGATTTAGATTTGGTGACCGTTGCCACTTTCGGATCGCTGGCAGTAACCGAAGCTTGATTACTATAACTTCCACTATCCACTTCGCCTTGCGTCAAAGTATGTTTAGCACTCACTGAAGCAATCGCCCCTGGCGCTAAGGTATTAATTATGGCCGGCAGGATTGATCCTGGGTTTGCGCCAGGATCTGCTACAATAACATTGCTTAAAGTCACATTACCTGTATTTTTCACCTCCAGCACATAGTTAATGATATCACCAGCTTTAGTGCCCGTATTAGCTGCTACCTTGGTTAAACTCATTGAACCATTTGGCGTAATTTCGACTACTGTCGCATCATCAGCAACCGGCGTATTAGGATCATCAGATTTTGGGTTTCCGACTGTATTACCTTTGGTATCAAGGGCAGTCACTGCCGCCTGATTACTATAACTTCCCTTATCTATTTCAGCCTGACTAAGGGTATGCTTAGCGCTGAAGCTAGCTGAGGCATTTGGTGCCAAAACAGCGAGGCTTGCAGGGAGGATACTTCCTGGATCTGCCCCTGGATCATTTACGGTAATATTCGATAAGGTAAGGTTTCCTATATTTTTTACTACAATAGTATAATTGATTACCTCACCAGCTTGACTTGCGCCATTGTTAGCTACCTTAGTCAAACTCATCGCTCCACCAGGAGTGATAACGCTCACTGTAGGTTCATCATTGGTCTCATCAGTACCTGATTTATCGCTGATGTTAGGGCCAATTGCAGGACTTGCGGTAACGCTGGCCGTATTGCTATAACTTCCGGCATCCACATCTGACTGGCTTAGTATATGGGATGCGGTAATGGTGGCGCTTGCCCCTGGTGCCAATTGGTCTACGGGACTGCCTGAAACGACAGCATTCGCATCGGTAATCACCAGGTTATTGAGTGTAATGTTCCCTGTATTTTTAACGGTCAGGTTGTAGTTGATGGTCTGGCCTGCCTGGTTTGGAACCGCTCCTGCAACTGTCTTGACTAAGCGTACGCCAGGCGCAGGGGTAATCTGAACAACTGTTGGCAAGTCGTCGGCTTGGCTAAGTCCGGAAATATCACTTACTTCAGATGCATCCGGTGCTTTGGCTATCGCTTTAGCACTATTGCTGAAGCTACCTTTATCTACATCTGCCTGGCTAAGGGTATGTTTAGCGGTAGCGGTAATGCTCGCCCCACTCGCCAGGGATGTAATCTGGGCAGGCATTATACTTCCTATATCTGCGCCAGGGTCCTCAATGCTAAGGTTTGTTAACGCTGAGCTACCTGTATTGGTTATCACCAACTGATAATCAATAACATCCCCTGCTTTGCTAACGGTACTCATGGCCGTTTTAACCAGCGTTAATGATGAACGGTAAACATTTGTGCTAACCGACGAGCTTGCGCTTAGCGCGCCACTCTCAGCAGGTAATGCACTTACCGTATTAATGATATTGCCATCAAATGCTGCCGGTATCTCCCCGGTCACATAGATATTGATGCCATTAGCTGCGCCTGCAGGGATACTGGCAGTCAAGGAAACATTGCCTATGCCATTTGCCGATGAGCTCGTAGCAGCCCCGATGTTTTCGACGCTCCAGCTGACATTGTTAAGTGCCACAGGTGCCGGATCGTTAATATTAAGGTTAACTGCGTCGCCTGTACCCTCATTTATCACATTAATCAGGTAGCTAATTTTATTACCTGACCTTAATATCGCTGGGCCGCCTTTTGTTATCTTGATTACTGGCTGCCTGCTTACTGCGGTGATAACGGCGGTAGATTGTAATGCTACTGCTGTTTCTGCAGGTGTTACGCTTGCCGTATTACTGATATTTCCATCGAAAGCAGCAGAAACTGTTCCACTAATATTGATTATGATGCGGCTGGCTCCTGTAGCTGGAATATTCGCGTTCACACTGATCGTATTACCACTCCCTTGTTGAGCGGAAAGCAGACTTGCTGTACCTTCAGCGGTTGCATTCCACTGTACATTGGTGATTTGCGGAGGAACAAGGTCAGTAATCAGCGCATTTAAAGCTGTACTTGGACCATTATTGCTCACCACTACCTGGTAGTTGATAGTGGCACCCGCGGCCACATTTGAAGGACCACTTTTTGAAATTACCATGTCAACAGCTGGCGTTACCGCTGTCGAGACCGCGCTGCTTACCGGTGCAATGCCTGGTTCTGCGGCGGTTGCGGTGGCGGTATTGGTTAATGTGCCTGCAAAGACTGGATTTATAGTTCCATTAACACTCACCGTTACCAAACCTCCTGATGGAATATTTGCACTAAGAGATAAATTATTACCCGTTCCATTGTCACCAGTGATGATACTTGCGCCATTAGCGGCTACACTCGTCCAGCTTACCTGCTGAACATTAGCAGGTACGAGGTCTGTTAGCAAGGTACCTAATGCATCTGAAGGACCCGAATTACGAAGGGCCAGGACATAGGTAATGGCACTGCCTGCTGAAGAAACACTCGGTGCTGATTTAGTTAATAGCAGGTTTGGTGTTTGTTTTACGGCAGTTTGGGCCGGTGAAGACACGATCGGCGGATTTCCAGGTTCAGCCGGGGTAATGGTTGCTGAATTGGATACATTTCCACTTGCATTAGCAGCGAGCGTACCATTAATGGTGACATTAATTTTTCCACCCACAGGAATGTCTCCTATAAGTGAAAGTGTATTTCCAGTTCCAGTGGCATTTGCAGTCACTACTGCCCCGCCACTCACTGCCGAGGTCCATACCGGATTAAGTATAGCCGCTGGAATATTATCGGTCAATACCGCACCTGTTGCATTACTAGGACCAGTATTTCCGATCTGAATCGTATAGACGATGGGTTGTCCTGCACTCAAAGTTGATGCAGTAGATTTACTTATTGTTAAATTGGTCTGTTTGCTTACCAGGGTACTTACCTCAGGGGAAGATACTACAGGTGCAGTCCCAATTTTAGCTGTAGCGGTATTGGTGATCGTACCTGCAAAATCAGGGTTGACCGTTGCTAGCACATCAGCTATGATATAAGCTCCCGCAGGTATGTTTGCACTCAGGGCCACATTACCCGAACCACTGCTAACACCCATAATACTGGCTAGCGTGCCGTCATTTGAAGCGGTCCATTGAGCGCCTGTTAAAGCTGCATTTAACGCATCGGAAATATTCACCCCGCTTGCATCACTTGGACCGGTATTAGCCACCTTGATTTTATAACTCAGTTGCGTTCCCGCTGCTGCAGTTGCAGGACCCGTTTTCTGTAGCACCAATGTTGGGCTACTGATAATCTGGGTACTAACTGTAGAGGTGTTATTGGCGCTATTATAATCACTCACGCCCGATGGCAGGCTCACTGTTGCCGTATTGGAAAGTGTACCAAGTGAAGCATTAGCAGGTACCTTTCCATTTATGGTAAGGGTAATATAATTCGCTGAACCTCCTGAAATATTACCACTAATCTGAATGGTATTACCCAGCCCGCTGCTACTTCCGATGATGCTGGCACTGCCTGTAGCAGCAGCTGACCAGCTTACATCAGTAAGCAAAGGATTGATATTATCTGCAATATCAAGGCCATCGACATCTACAGATCCATTATTATAAACATGGACCGTATAAGTGATGTTCTCTCCCGCCGCAAGGGTTTGAGGCCCTGCTTTGATCACTGCGATATCGGTGGAGCGGTTGACACTTGTTGTAACCGAACTTTCTTTTACCGTTCCCGAAGTTGCCTCGGCTTTATTGGTAAATGATGAACCTGCAGTCTGTTTGATAATACCATTTACGGTGATGAGTATACTATTGTTGCCGGCCGGTATATCACCAATAGTCGAAATATTATTGCTTGTTCCTGATGAGGCTGAACCAGATTTGATCACTGCAACACCATTAACGCTGGCCGTCCAGCTGCTTACCTCCACATCGTTTGGTACATTATCCACGATGAATGCATCGGTAATATTACCGGCACCTGTGTTTTTGATTAATATCGTGTAGGTAATCGCATCACCGACATTGGCATTCGCCGGACCGGATTTCGCAATCGTGAAATTCGGGTCATTATCAACTACAGTATTAAAAGTAGAAGTGTTATTTGCAGCTTCAGGATCAGTAATCCCTGCCTGAACGCTCGCTGTTGCTGTATTAGCAATTGGAGTTCCGTCCAGCAAAGCTGCATTTACCAGTGCCTTTAGCTTAACTTCGATGACACCTGATGGGGCGATATCTGCAGTAAGGTTTACATTTCCTGTTCCCGAGCCGCTGCTCACCGCTGATCCATTAGATGCAGTAGCTGTCCAGCTGACAGATCCTGAAACAATACCTGATGGCAGGTTATCCACGATACTGGTTCCAGTGGCGGTACTAGATCCCTGATTGCTCACCCTTAATGTATATTCAATTTCCTCACCGGCTTTCGCATTGGCAGGACCTGATTTTACGATCCTCACGTTAGCTTTACGGGCTATCGCTGTATTTACCGAAGCGCTGGCGGCAGTCGGATCGCTAACGCCAACAGGTGGCGTTGCAGTTGCGGTATTGGTTATACTCGCTGCTGAATAAGCAGGGTCCACTGTTCCAGTTAAGCTCACAATCACTTTATCGCTACCGCCTGCTTTTAGTGAAGCAAGGAGGTTGAGGTTACCTGTTCCACTGCTTACATTCGTACTCGCTGTACCTTGGGTTGCAACCGTCCAGCTGGCATTTAGAATTGATGTAGGTAATAAATCTGTGATCACTGCTCCCGATACATCACCCGGCCCGAAATTTTCTACCGTGATGGTGTAGCTGGCCTGCTCTCCTGCAAAAAGGTTAGACGGGCCGGTTTTAGCTATCCTCAAATCTGCCTGTTTGCTCACTGAAGTATTGGCGATATTTGAGCTGAGCGTAGGATTTCCACTTTCTGATGGAATTACCGATGCGGTATTGCTTAAAGTACTGCCAGTGAATGCAGGGCTCAGGGTCCCAGAAATTTCTACCAGGATACTATTCGCATCTCCCGCAGGTAGATCAGCTTTTATATTTATGGTGTTGCCTGTTCCCCCAGCGCCAAAGCTTATGGCAGCTGCGCCCTTTGTGCTGGCTGTCCAGCTTACGTTCTGGATAGCTGCAGGAACCTGGTCCAAAATCGTTGCATTAAGTGCATTACTAGGGCCTGCGTTTTTAACGAGTAAGGTATAGTTTACTGTTTCTCCCGCATTAACTGTTACCGGTGCTGATTTGATAATCGAGATATTACTCTTATTGGTAATGCTAGTTTTGATCTCATTCGAGCTTACTGCTACACCTGTTTCTGATGGGGTAGCCGAGGCTAGATTTGAAATCGTGGTATTGCCCTGCGAAGCAGGGATAGTTCCAGTGATAACTAGTTGGATTTTATTGTTATTGCCGACATTTAAGTTCCCGGTTAAGTTTACATTTCCTGTTCCCGATGTGCTAAGGACGCTGGAACTACCTGAAGGCGTTGCCGTCCAGCTTACATTGGTCAATGCGGCAGGTAAAATATCAGAAATAACGAGATTATCGGCATTAGATGGGCCGGCATTCACCGCTTCGATTACGTAGCTAATGGTCTCGCCTGCCTTAGCGGTAGTTGGGCCTGTTTTAATTAAGCTAACTGTAGGCACTTTACTTACCTGCGTGGTAATCGTATTTGAAGTTTTAGCGGCTGCTCCTGTTTCTGAAGGGGTAACCGTGGCTGAGTTGATGATATTGGCGTTTGCTGAAGGATCTACTGTTCCATTCACAGTAAGGGAAATTTCGTTTCCTAAGCCTGCGGGGATATTTCCTGTCAGACTAATTGCATTGGTGCTGCCACTTGCTGCCCCATTTATGCTCGCTGAACCTGTAGCGGAAGCACTCCAGGATACATTTTGTATTGAGGAGGGAACATTATCACTTATGCTGGCTAAGTCAGCATTTGCCGTCGAGGTATTTTTAACTTTGATGGTGTAGCTGATGGCTTGTCCTGCACTAATCGTTGCAGGGCCAGTTTTCTCGATAAGGAGCACCGGAATCTTTGCTACTGCTGTACTCACTGAAGAAGTTTTAGCAGCCGTCCCGCTTTCAGCTGGTCTGGCCGTAGCGGTATTGATTAATGTTCCGTTATATCCCGCACTTACCTTACCGCTGATAGCAAGCGTTATCTTATTTGCTGCACCTGCTGGCAAATTGGCGGTGATTGAAATGTTGTTTCCACTTCCAGAAGCACCAGCGGTTACAGCTGCTGCACCTGAAGCGGTCGCAGTCCAGCTTACTCCACTAATTTCTGCTGGGAGGATGTCGCTGATTTCCAGGTTCTGTGCATCAGCAGTGCTCGCATTCACAACATCAATGCTATAGGTAATAGCAGCTCCGGCGATGAGCGAAGATGGGCCATTTTTAGTGATCGATACCACAGGCGTCCTATTGATTGCTGTAGTTACCGAAGATTGTGGCGAAGCGCTGTTTAGCTCACTGGCTGTTATGCTGGCTGTATTGGTTACATTGCCATTATATGATGGATCTGCCTGACCGGTAACGCTTAGCGTCACTTTACTGTTTGCGCCAGCTGGCACATTAGCGCTAGCCTGCAAATTATTCCCACTTCCACTAGCCCCGCTGATTATCGTGGCCCCACCAGTAGCAACGCCCGTCCAGCTTGGATTTAAAATCTGTGCGGGAATTAAATCTGCGATGAGCGCATTTATGGCATCACTAGGTCCAGTGTTGGCTACTTCTATGGTATAGGTCATATTTGTGCCTGAAACCACTGTAGAAGGACCGTTCTTTGCAATGGTTAAACCTGATTTGGTGTTAACCGTCGTGTTCACCTCATTTGAGCTAATGGGTATAAGGCCTGCTTCCGATGGTGTTACGGTCGCTGAATTGATGATATTACCTAGCGTTGAGGAATTTACTTTTCCGCTTATGGTGATTTGAATGGTGCTGTTGGCATTGAAATTTGCGCGTAAAGCCAGATTATTTCCTGAGCCACTTCCACCGGAAATAATGTTTGCCGTGCCATCTATAATACTGCTCGTCCAGCTTACATTACTAATACCGGCCGGAACGTTATCTTCGATCAAAGTGTTCAGACTATTCGATGGTCCGGTGTTTCTAACGCTAAGGGTATAACTAATACTATTACCTGCAATTACTGTTGCCGGTCCGCTTTTTACAATCGTAAAATTGGGTTTACTATTTACATTTGTTACTGCCTGTGCACTAACTGCCGTACTACCTGCTTCCTGAGGCGTTGCTACTGCTGTATTGGTCAGCACGCCTGTATAATCTGGCATGATGGTTCCTGAAACGATCAGAACAACCTTATGTTGTACCCCAGCAGGAATATTGGCAACTGTACTTACATTATTGGTATTTCCGGAGGCGCCGCTAGTGATGGCCGCATTTCCCTGCAACTGGGATGTCCAGCTCACATTACTTAGTCCAGCGGGAACCAGGTCACTAATCTGCACCCCTGTAGCGTTACTAGGTCCATTGTTACCAATTTCGATCCTATAGCTTACCGCATCTCCCGCAGCAGCCGATGAAGGCCCTGCTTTTGAAATAAAGATGCCTGAGGAACTGGTTACATTTGAATTGACCGAAGAATTACTTCCGGAGCCCTGAGGCTCGGTCGGGCTTACCGCGGCGGTATTATTGACACTTCCGGCTGCACCTGGGTTTAGCGTTCCGCTGATATTTACATTGATGTAGTTATTAGCGTTTCCGGCAGGAATATTCGCCCGGACAAGTACGGCATTGCCACTTCCGGAAGCGCCACTTGTAATGCTTGCATTACCTGCTGCACTCGCTGTCCAGCTTACCTGCTCAACTGATGATGGTACTGCATCGCTAATTGCTGCATTAATGGCATCGCTACTTCCCGTGTTAACAATTTTCAGACTATAATTTACTACTGCGCCAGCTGTTAAACCTGATGCACCAGATTTAGTAATGACAAGTACCGGTTTAGCGACAATCGAGGTATTATCAGTAGCCTGATTATTGCTGCTTATCGGGTCGCTAATTCCTGCAGGAATAGTAAGACTTGCGGTATTGACTAGCATTCCTGTAGCCGACGGGGCTACTTTTCCGCTGATGGTTAAATTGACCTGTTGTCCACTGCTTAAAGTCAGCCCGCTCCAGTTCCCGCTTGTTGCATCATATGTACCTGCAGCAGCATTATAACTTGAAGCGATGAAGCCCGCAGGAAGCACGTCATTCACTTTGAGCGCATCTGTTAAATTCATTGACGAGATGCCCTTATTGGCGACCGTAATGACATAACTTAGGTTTTCCCCAGCAATGGCCGGCTTTGGTGTAGCGGTCTTGGAAATTTCAAAATCAATCTGTCTGTTTACAGCGGTAGTTTCTGTCGCCGTATTATTTGCTGTATTATTATCTGTTATGCCAGACGGTAGCGTTAAGCTTACTGTATTGATCAGGCTACCGGTCGTATTTGCAGCAACATTACCTGCAATGGTAAGTGTTGCCGACTGACCCTGGCTAAGGGTTAAGCCTGTCCAATTTCCTGATGTTTTATCGAAACTACCTGTAGATGGCGTAAAGGTAAGTGCTGTGAAACCTGCAGGCAGGTTTTCATTGATTTTTATAATATCTGAGGCCAACAGCGCCGAAGGACCATTATTAGCTAAGGTTAGCGTGTAGGTTAAGCTATTTCCTGCAATAACCGGTTTTGGCGTTGAAGTTTTACTGATTCCTAGGTCAAGCACGCGGCTGATCAGGGTGTTATCGGTTTTACTGTTATTGCTCGTATTCGGATCGGAAATACTAACTGGCACCGCAACTGAAACCGTATTGCTTAACGTTCCGCTTGCCGCGGCGGCAACAGTCCCGGCAATACTAAGGGTTGCTTGTTGACCTGTTGCTAGTGTCAAGCCGCTCCAGTTTCCATTTACGGCATTAAAGCTACCCGCAGAAGGCGTAAAACTACTGGCGGAGTATCCCGAAGGAAGGTTTTCTGTTAAAGTAAATACATCTGTGGTTTTTAATGTACTTGGACCGTTATTCTTTAAGGTAATGGTATAATTTAAAGCCTGACCTGCAATGGCAGGTTTTGGCGTTGCTGTCTTGTCAATTTCGATATCTGCTGAAGGCAGCGGTACGATCGTATTTAAGGTGGCCGTATTGTTAGTTAAATCCGGATCATTCTCTGCCCCTGATACGCTTGCGGTATTCACATACTGCGCTGCCGTAGCATTGGCGTTAACGCGGGCAACAAGGGTCAGGCTCTGTGCCGATCCATTACTAAGCTGGCCGATTGTCCATTCACCGGTTGTCTGATTGTAATTTGCCGATGAGCTGCTCACAAAAGTATAGCCAACAGGCAAAACATCTGTCAGTTTTACCACAGAGGCATTGCTAGGTCCGTTGTTTTTAACAGCTAAAGTGAAGCTTATGTTGTCACCAACAACCGGGTTTAATTTATCTGCTGTTTTGCTTACCTCAAGGTTAGCCCTTTTTGTATAAGTTAGTTGCACTTCATCGAAAGAGGCCGCACAAGGACCATTGGTGATCGTCCAGCGTAAAACAGCATTTGTATTCTCAGCGATGCTAACCGAAGTATTTCGGTCTGTGGGATCAGCGATGCTTGCGCTGCCACTGCTCACTGTCCAGGCGCCAGTTCCAATAGCTGGGGCATTGGCCTGAAGAATGAAGGTACCAGAATTAAACTGTTCGATGTCTGCCCCTGCGTTTGCTACGCTTGGGTTCTGGTTTACCGTAACGGTAATGCTATTTGAAGCTACCGAACTACAGGCGACACTATTTAATGTTGAAATCGCTATCCTGCGGTATTGGGTAGTAACACTCAAAGCGGCCGTAGGCGCATAAGTAGCTGCTGTAGCGCCGCTTACCGTTGTCCAGGCAGTTCCATTGGTAGAACTCTCCCAGCGGTAGCTCATCGTAGCGCCTGTGCTGCCAGTACCATTAGTAACTGAACTAAATGCAGCTGGGACAGTTCCTGTGCAAATTGTCTGGTTTGCTCCAATTGTTCCCGGAGCAGTAACTACTTGTACGGTTATGGTTACCGCTGCTGTCGCGGCCTCGCAGGATACCCCATTCAGTGTCGAGATGTATACTCTGCGAAATTGCGTGGTTGCACTTAATGCTGCCGGCGCATAGGTGGTAGCTGTAGCCCCTGTAATCGTGTTCCAGGTGCTGCCACCATCAACAGATTGTTCCCAGCGGTAAGCATTAACCGCGCCACTTGTTCCACCGCTACCTGCAGTCTGAGAAGTGAGTGCTGCTGGTGTGGACCCGTTGCATATCGTCTGGCTGCTAGCAATGCTTCCAGCATTGACTGCTGCTTGAACGGTAACCAGAATTTCTGCATAATCGCTCTCGCAACTCCCGTTCGTCTGGGTCACATAATAGGTGGTATTCCCAGCCGTCGTCGTTACTGGCACTGGAGCATTCACCGAGGATACACCGCCTTTTGTCCTGTACCATAAAAGGCTATTTCCACTCGTTGGATTAGCGCTAAGTGCCGATGCGGTGCTGCCCAGACAGTAAGTAAGCTGAGGCGTAACCGTAGGCTTTGCAGCTACAGTGGCAATCGTATTATTGGCGATATTATTGCTCTGGTTGGCAGCAATTTCAATATTAGCGTTCGATGCATTCAGGTAATTCACCTGTGCAGCATCCACATATGAACTTACTGCCGAGGGTACCGTAATCCGGTAGCTGATGGCAGAAGTGCTGGCTCCAGAGGCAAGGACTCCTCCTGTATAGGTATAAGTATAAACATAGTTACTACCTGAAGTTACCCTGCTGCCTAAAGTCCAGTTTGGATTGGAGAGTGCGGTAAAGGTATAACTGGTTGGATAAGTTTTGGTAACGGTAATTTTATTTGCGCCCGTGGTTGCCACGGCGCCTACATTGGATACCACTAAGGTGAAATCATTTCCAGCTGTAGAAAGACAAGGATTGCTTACGGTTTTCGTAAGTGTTAAATCCACATCCTCTGCCAGTACTGGTGTATTGACCACCGCGGTATTATTATCGGGGTCTAAATCAGTGATATCAGTGGGATCGATAGTGACCGTATTGCGTAGGGTATTACCCGCGGGAACTGCACTGAGTGTTCCGGTAACGATTACTTTTCCAGTGGCGCCGGCTGCCATATTCAAACTGCCCAAGATCTCATTGCTCGTCGATGATTTTGCAACAGTGGTACCCGAGAGAAAACCTGAACTGGCCACACTACTAATATTGAAAGCATTGAGTGGTATGATATTGCCATTGGCATCAGTCAGTTTATCTTTAAAGTCAATATTGTTTAAAGCAACACTGTTATCATTTACAACTTCAATCGTATAGGTTACCTGATTGGCGTTGCTTCCTGCAGGAATCGTTCGGAGCACGTCTTTATCTGCTCGTTTCCCTACCCGGATGTTTCCTGGTGTGGTTACCGAAAGGTTGCGGATTTCATGGTTATTATAAGAACCACCAGTGGCTGAAGTAAATCCTAATTTTAAGGTTGCCGGCGGGGTATAGCTAATACCGGACTGGTCTACGAGCGAATAGCTAAACTGCTGTGTCAGGACTCCACCAGGTTCAGTCGCCCAGCGCACAATGATATCATACTTCCCACTTACGTTTGGCTTAATCTCCACCTGTACACGGCGATAGAAAGTAGCGTCATTTGGTCTGCTAGCTACCTGCGTGGTATACTGAATCTGGCTCGAAGAAGTCGGATTTGTTGTAGCGAGTAAACGGTAAGCATCTGACTCCCGTCCCCGCAGGGTAATACTGTTAATTCTGCGGGCAAGTCCTCCACTCACTGTCGTAGCAGCACGGTCGGACACCCCTCCAACTGTCCCATAATTGGAAGAAAAGTTTCCGTATTCATCTATTCCGATACCAAGATACGCACCCTTCAGACCTTGAAGGCTCTGGTCGCCACGTGGTGCATAGCCAAGACCTGCACCAGATCCGCCCAAGCGAAAATCTGTCTGAGTAACCGCTCCATCGAAAAGGAATACAACAATCCCATCGGCACCATCTGTCACATTAGCATGCCAGGTCTTGTATTCAAAATCAAGCAATACCCCAAGTGTTGAGGGGAAAGCCTTATCGATATAGGCATAACCACGCTGATCGCCAACATCTTTGGTAAGACGGAGGTAACCCTGATTAACGGCATCGACACCACCAGAGGTGAGCGATGCACTAGGGGAACCACCAAGTACTATACCGCTTGCAGTGCTTCCTTTGAAATTTTCGTTTAAGGTAAACTGGGCAAATAATTTATTGAAAATAAATAGTTGCGCAATAAAGAAAATCAGTAGACGTTTGTTCATTAATGATCGTAAGTTAGACTCAAGAATTGGGATGAAATTGTTTGGCAATTGCTGCTTTGATTAGAGCAAAGCTGCACTCGGGACCATTTCCCGATACCGCGCAAAAATCACTGATTATCCTTTAATTCTGGCCTCTTAGGACACTAATGGTGTCCTGATTTTGAAAATCAGGACATAAAAACTAGGCTGTCTGCGCCTTTAGTTCTGTTAAATAGCCTGACGGGGTTGTCCCCATTAGACGCTTAAAATAAACGTGAAAAGTATTCCTTGAAGAAAAGCCGGCATCACGCGCGATAGCCTCCAGCGTAAACTGTTTCCAGTCCCCTTCCTGAAGTTTTTCCATCACATAGTTGATGCGGATGTTATTGATGTAGGTATTGAAATTAACCTTATGGTAATTATTAAGAAAATCTGATAACTTGTGGTTTGGAATCTGAAGCAACGCGGCGAGTTCACTTACTGTAAGTCCGGCATTTTTGAACACTTCAGTCTGACGTATGTAGTTCTCTATCCTGCGGGTAAACGCCTCATCATACATTTTCACATTGATCTGCTCAAATTGATCTTTAGTAGCTGTTTTTAAACTATCTAAACTTGCCACTGCAGGTTCTGGCATTTGGGCTTCCGCGATCAGTTTGATCGTGGTAATACCAAATTCGTAGCCAGGATTGAGAAAGAAGGAGCTACTTAGCACCAATAATCCTGTTCCCATTAGCAGCACAAGTCTTCCTGATTTCAAAAAGTCAGCCACCGCAGACATATCGGAAAGTACATTGAAGCTCACTGCCAACATACCAACAAACAATAAGGCTGCGGTAAGGGTAAATAACATGATCCAGCGAATGGATTTGCGGTCAAACTGTTTAGCTTTCGAAGCTTTAAGTGTCAAACGGAATTGAAAAACACTGTAGATAAATGCACTCGCCGGAAAAGTAATCCAATGCCAGCGTTCAACAATGTATTTTGAATGGCCAAAAGCAAAACCTACATCCGCCCTTACCTGGTCCACCACTTGTTGCTGAACAGCTGCGCTGGCAAGGTTATAAGGCAAAACAGATAATACTGCAGGAATGATAAGCAGAAAGTGCCTCAAATCACGAAGCCTAGATTTTGCAAATTCTGGCTGAAGTAGCGCGCGGACATAAAGATAAAAGCAAGGACCGATTAGATAGTAAAGCGGCAATCCTTTATTATACAGGATCGGATGTTCTGCAATAAGACCTGAATTTGTCAACGCAAATATCAGACAATACCAAATGACACTAAAAATTGCCATGGCAAGCATCAGGTTCGGATAGCGGTGCTGTCCTGAGGACAGGAGTAGCTTAAGCGTTACTAAGCCCAATATAGCAATCGAGCCAATAATTAAGATGTAGATGAGATGCAATTTTAGTCCGGTTTATTCTCCTACAAAATTACCCTTTTCAAAATCCTTTTCTCGATTTCACAAGTTTATTTGACAATTATCAATGTCTTTTTCCAAATACAATCACTACAGTTTTTAAAACCCTCATGTTTACACCTGTATCTCAATAAAGTTAGCAAACGGGAATGTAAAATTCCGTGTACTTTGATAGCAAATGGTAGACAGTAGACGGATCGAATATTTTGCTGGTTATTTTTAATCCATCTATTAAGCTACTTAAAGCAAAAAGTATCCGCTTCGAGCAGCAGATTGTAGCCCGCAAGCGGCGAGTGACGTATGGCTTCGCTTTTAACCTGCAATGATAAATATTCCCCAAAGACCTGTGATGGCAAGTTCACTTAAATTCATAAAACCAATATTATGATGTTGATTATCCCGGCAATAATTATCATTAAGCTTAAATGTGTAGGGATAAACCAGATCCCTCTTATTCGATTTTAGTGAACTAAGCTAGGGGGCTGGTGATAAGCGAACCTTAATAGGGGATTAATGGCCAGCACACAAAAATATTGAGAGAAGGCTGTGCATCGAATTCCGTATAGGTATGAAAAATGATTAACCAATGAAGATAACAGCAGGCCATCAAAACCAACTTCAAAAAGGTAACACTGAGATTGCCAGATATGTGAACGATGAGCTTATTATAGGCTTCGGTGCGCCATTCGTGCTTGTTTACACCTTGTTGCGTTAACTAAAGCAGCTATGCAGGTTGACGAGCTATTAGTTCAAATTCGTCAATATGCCTGATGGCAACTTATTAAAGCAAACTTTATTGGATGATAGGTCGCCATGTCAGAGGCAGGCAGCATTCTTCTCCAACAAGTCGGCGAACTGTCATAACGCAATATGGTGCTTTTTTGAAGAAAAGCTTTTCGCGGGATATCCCTTTGAAATACACATTAGCAAATAGTTTGACCTGCTAACTGTTAAACTACCTCCCGGATGTGCCTTCATTCAAAATTGTGAGTGTGAGCTCATCTTCCTGACCACCATAGTATTTAATGAGTACATCTCGAAAGATTTCATCCGCTCCCGGTATCCGCGCAAAAAGGGTCATGCAGGAATGCAGTTTCATCTCATCAGGTGAGCCGAAAATTTCCTGTGCTGATCTGTCTTGAATAGACAACAGCGCACTGGTAATTTCCCTGAGATTAGCACCTAAAATGGGATGTCTAAGGTAACCCGCGGCTTCATCTAACCCGCTCAGTCCAAAATACTGGGCAGTTTCGCTCTTACCAAGACCTTGCAATTGCGGAAAAATGTACCACATCCAATGCGTACGCTTATACCCAGCACTAACCTCGGCAATCGCCCTGAGGTAGCTTTCATTCTGTGCTGTCAAAAAACGCTCTAATTTTTCAAGTTCCATGGAGGCTTATCATTGTTTATTATTGAGGCGAATTTAAAGATTTTTACTTAAGCATACTAATGCACCGCTTAGCTTTCATCTAAGGGAGGTTTCTTAAATTCAGTCTCTTTCCTTACCAGTTAAATTATGCCACTATCTCAGATAAGCATGGTGGCGCTGTGCTTTATCACCTTCTTCATCCACTAAGCTGAAGGGTCAGAAGCGACATGGAGCGATCCGCTACTTAAAAATGCTGGTGATTTTCCAAATGGGAATAGCATCAAGGACAGCTTAACGCGGCTCTCATGGTTAATTTGGGTAATTTCTCGATCGTGAAACCTTGCGAGCACATATATCTGATGATTCCTTTGCAATCCGGCAGCAGCAGTTCCCATATCTTAAAGACATTAATTAAAATTCAAACCATTCCATTACTAGCGTGTTTATTAAACGTTCTTTAACGTTTTCCAAAAAAATTAAGGATCACAAATAATTTCAATTATTATGGCCAAATATTCAAAAAAAGCCGGAGAAAAAGTCGAAAAAGCGCTTCACGAAGAGAAGCAAGGCAAATTGAAGTCTGGATCGGGTAAAAAAGTAACATCTAAGAAACAGGCAGTAGCCATTGGGCTATCAGAGGCACGCAAGGAAGGCGCCAAGGTGCCAAAGAAAAAAGATTGAAACAGTTGTGCTAATCTGGTTTCAAGATCCGCTCTGATGATTTACCATGCTGAATATCCACCAGGACATGTTTACAGGCGTTTCGAGTACCAGCCCGTTGCGTGGCCTGATCATTCGGCGCACCTTTTAGGTGTTGCTTGTCTAGATTGACTTGCGCTAGAGAATTAATTCAAAATTCTGGGTGCTTCATTGAAGCACTATTGTTTAATGAACATTCACCATAGCAGGCAACGGTAGGGTGATAATAGTATACCAGCTCAGCAGCCTGATCGATAAAAAAGCGTAAAAGTGCTTGCCTTAACTTAACCCTTTTTACGCAGCTATTCACCTACCCTTTTACTGCCACAGTAAATCGCAAAGAAATTTGCCTAATGAATTTGCAGTTAAATCAGTTAACCGATACTAATGCCATATCGGTAAACACTTTTGTTATTCAGAAAACGCTATTTAAGCGCTCTAGATACCCCGGAAGCATGACTAGAATAATACTAGTATGCTTTTTTTTTTGCAGAGCGGGCTGAGTTAGCAATGAACAATGAGGTTTGGACGCCTTCAATTATAGGAGCAACTTCAGGCATAAGACTAAAAACCTAAATCGCTGAAACAAGCTTTAGAACTGTCCTTGGGTAACAGGTTTTCAAATTTATCCGTCACATAACTGGCAGTGGATTTTCGCAGCCCTCGGGTACCGGCGTCCAGCGCAAAGAATTATGGGTAAATGTAATGCGCTCAACGAGTTCGTTAGACGAATAATTTGCGATAAAGACTGATAAGATGGAAGGGAGGTCCCCCTCCAATGCATTGGCTTTTTAAGGAAAGCTTGCCCGAGGCTTGCCTCTGCCGCCATGGTCTGATGGGCCAGCTAAAGGAAAAGGCTTGGGCTGTTTACAATCATGTATACCACTTTTATCCATTATCACTGCCGTAAACACTTTAAGCTGGGGCTGCACCAACATTGACCACAATATTCACTGTTGACGGTTTCTTCAAAAGTACCGCCATGAAAGGCTCCGCACTAGGTTATGGAATTTTATGTGCTCATCTTAACCGATAATATCGGATTTAAAGTCATAATAATCCTTGAAGTTTGCCAGGCAGGCCTGTTGGGCAAAATCGAGTAAGCCCGGTTCCCAATCGCATTTTTTAGCGAAATGCATGAGCTCATCGATTGTTGCTGACCCGTAAGTCCCGCCAGAACGTAGGTGGGCTGAAGCGGTTAGCACTGCCATATCATTGATCACCTGGATCAGATCACGGTAATTATCCTTGATAAGTTTAAATTTTATGGTGTCCTTTACTGGTTGTAACTCTTGAATAACGTAGGCGCGCGCTCTAAACCAGGTGACATCCAGCATCGCCGAGGGTACTTGCTGCATCCTATTCTGAATGGATGTAATACGCATTGCCTCATTCCCCCACTCCCATTGTTTGTGGGTTAAAAAGGGTACGAGCGATGACGGTAAAGCTTCCTTCATATCAAGCAGCAGGTGATCATCCTTGCGGTGTTTGTGAGCGAGTAGAAAGAGGTAGCGGCGCTGCCCTAAACTACCAGTACCAGCCAACCTATATACTACATCGCGAACCTGATAATTATAAGGAGTGTGGTCTGAATGCTTCAAAAATGCTCGAATATGCTGTTGAAGGTCAGCGTATAATTTGGGGCCGATTTTGAAGTGCCGCTCATCACGCAGATCCAGATAAAGCTGTTTTTTGTGCAAAATGGTACGCTTTTTTAATAAAGATTTCGCCGAACTACGACTTGCTTTCTTTAGAAAATCTTTGACTATTCCTTTTGAAGTTCTAGGATCAATCGCTTGTGGTTTTCCAGACCTTAAGGTGGACCGATACTGGCGGATGAATAGTATGGCTAAATTCATGCCTTGATCGGCATCAATCTCCATAACTTGAAAGGCAATTAATATGGAGGTGACTAGCCTGGCTACCTCCCACAAAATGGGGGCTTTTACCGCTTCATCAAAGTCATTGAGATCGAAATAGGTCATTTGATTGTTACCGCGGAAACTGCCGAAATTTTCTAGGTGCAAGTCACCGCAGATCCAGCCGACGGGCGAGGAAAAAATGTTCGATTTCGCAGAAACCTGCTGGTAAAAAAGATGGCAGCTCCCCCGGAAAAACCGATAGGCATTTTCGCACATTGCCTTGTATTTCAAGTGTACGACAGCCTTTTTACGGGCCGAATTGTATTCAAAAATTTTCTTGGTAACCTCTTTCATTCTTTCGGATATTCTTCACTCAACAAAAAAAAAAGGTTAATGTTTATCCACAGCAATGCTGATGTTATTTTTTGATTTACGTTCCTGCTGTTGAGGATCGCTGGTAGGGTTTGGGTTAAAAAATGGGGCAATATCAGGCAACGTGTAAAATTTTGATATTCAGCCTGCGAGTTGGGCAATATTAATATTAAGGCCTTTTTGAAATGCAGGAGCATTGCTTCAATCATTCCACTTGGAAAGGTAAGGTTCTACTCAATTTTCTCGAAACCAATCTCAAAACGGAACTTCGGAAACGGCTATCACCAGTATATTATGTGGCTAATTTTTGCTTAGTGAAGCTCTGATAATCCTTATTTTGTCTGTTATCTTCGGGTCAATTGTAAAATCAGGGGTTATACCGATATTGTCAATTGGATGAGCTGGAAGTCTTTTTGAACGGCCAATTGGTATCACTAAATTAAGATCCTTACAGGGGATATCAAAGAATTGGGTATTATTATAATCTAAAGTCCCGGCAGAATTTTCACCATAAACTTTTACTTTTTTACTTTGCATTGCCATTAGTAAAAAAGATTCCGCTGAGCTCGCAGAATTTCTGTCAACCAGTATTGCCACTTTTGAAGGGTTTGGATAAACACTGTCAAGCTTAGTTTCAAAAAAATCTTTACCTGATGGATTGACAAAAGTGTTCGGATTTTCCTTCATGAGTAATATCAAATGGTTTAGAAAATTCTTAGCTTCCGTGGATATCCCCTCTTCATTTAGGTTTGCTTCCAGTATGCGTATATTCTCCTTTGTGGAAAGGTACTCATCGGGTTTAATTTTTATTGGAGTGGAATAAATGAGAGGCATTAATTCGGCAAACGCGTAATCCGTTCCCCCACTGTTTCCCCTGATATCTAAGATTAAATTTTTGCGCATAAGTATATCTTTCTTATATTTCCTGAGAAGGCTATCAATCGTTTGTTTTTCACTCCACTCAAAAGAAGGCAGCCTGAACGAAACCGTATTACTATCTAGAATATGAATTGAGGTTATCGTTTCAAGGTTTTCAGAGCGATCGAGGGGAATGGCTGGTGTGGCAAACAGGCTGTTCAATCGTTTCGCAACATCAGGGTGATTCTTTCTATATCTCCAATCCAGTTGAATGCGGAGATGGTGGTCCCGAAAATATTCGGTCCAAGTTCGCAGGTGCACATAACAGGAATCCAAGCTTGCAGTTGATTTTGACTTGCTACGTAAAGATCTTGTGAACTGAAGGAACTTCCCTTTGTTCGTAGAATTCACTTTATCGGCAAAACCAGAGTAATTTTTTGTGACACGTTGAACAACATAGTTAAAGTTCGTCAAACAATTACATTCCTGGGCAGAGGATATAATGGGAAAGGCCAGAAGAAATAAGAATTTGAGAAATTTCATTTCGGTTTTTGCTTGGAGTGATGCATTATTAAAAATTAAAAATGTCGATTCTCAAAACCATACAATATAGATAAAAGCGTTCAATATATTATGCCTGGGGTAACTTTTTTCAGCAAGTCGGTGTTCTTTTTAATCCTGAATCCAAGGTGGATTACAGCCTTATGATGTAGAATCAGCATGACAATTGTCAATAAACCTAAATCAAAGGAAACCTGACCACCGATAATTTCGTAGTTGCTTTAAAACCTGTAAAATGACCAACAATTACTGCCTGTTATTCAATCACGACACTTTTAAAAATATAATAGAACCATTTTTAAAAGCGAAGGGTTTAAAAGTTCCTACACTTTCAAATGGAAAAAAGATCGCCATATATATCCGCCGTACCTGCATAGTCAATTTACTTCGAAAAATGATTAATCGAGAAATTACTCCCCATCATGAGATATCCAGTGCATTTGCAAATAAATATCTGGTCGATCTTCACTATAATCCAGCAAAGAAACACTAAATTGTTTTCTTTAAAGCTGAAACCGCACTTTCAAAGGCAAATCGCAAGAAATCCTTAGCTAAGAGATCGATCACAGGAGCGGCGCAACATGAAGTGTATTCCGGGATGATTTAAAAAGATTTATCTAAATAAGCATTCACCCAATGCACCATTAAGCGGGTAAATATACAATGTCCCTTTTGATCTATCCATACCTAAACTTTGCTGCATTGGCTAGCTAACTAAATGGATCAGACAAGCACCTTTCCATTCCTGATTAGTCTTATTTAACAAGCGTCGCGATTTTGCATTTTTCCTTAGCTAAGTAAATGTCAATAAGAGTCTGTTTTGCATGCTTTAGCCGGAAGGCAAATGTTTGGCCCTTATGTGGCTGCGTTTGTTTCCTTCAACTTTGCCCGAAAACATGCATTTTAACTTTCTTGCAGCCCTGAAATTAGTTCATCCGGTAATTGAGGATTGCTCCCCGCCAGGTTAACCTAGCGTGTAACTGTTTTTCTTTTTTTGGGAACGCAGGGGTAATAAATAAGCAATTAAAACTTTTTTCGTCTGATAATGTTTACAGCGTAGCTGAATTTTTGGAAAGATAAAATTCATAGTAACTAACCTTTTAACCGATCATATAAGGGGCTGATACATCAGACCATCCTTAATTGAGCTTTATATTTCAACGAATCAGTATGAATAATTCTCACCCGCAAAGTTGTATCATAGTCGATGACGATCCAACCACTATCGTCGTTTTCGAAAATTACATCGCTCACATCCCAAAGCTTAGATTGGAATCCAGCTTTACCGATCCCCTGAAGGCTATTGATCACATTAAAAAGCTCAAACAAATTGAATTTCTTTTTCTGGACATCAAAATGAAGGTTTCCGGGATTGACATTGCAAAAAAACTCAGAGGACATGTGCGCTATCTGATATTTATCACAGCTTATAAAGAATATGCGCTGGATGCTTTCAAAGTGGGATGCGATCAATACCTGGTTAAGCCCGTTAGTTTTGAAAAGTTCCTCTCTACAGTCAATGAACTCATTAAAAAAAATCGTAAGCAATCCAATATAACCGATTTTACTACTGAAAGTGGCTAAAAAGTATTCGAAAAACTTGTATTTGCAGGTATCCTGGCAAACCCAATAATATGCTAATGAAAGGTTAATCCGGGGTAAAGATTTCCAGGGTTTAGACAAGTGAGCTGTATTTGATAGTGTGTGAATGAGGGAATGAAAAGAAGATTGGCACCGATGAATAATCATGTTTTGACCTGCTTTGCTACAGGCAGCTTTTAAGGATATCCTCTACCGACCACGTGACTACCTTGTTTTAGGGAGATATTCGAGCAGGCATACTACCCTTGCTTAAAGCTGTGTTAGGGGTTATTGTATTGTAGGGTATAAATACTTAATTTGCTTATTTGTATAAACAAGTTCTAAGCATTGATTACATTTGCAATGTAGGAGGTGAGAGCCCTACATCAATGTGTTAGCATATTGAGCGCGTTAATTTAGATAAGCAGTTACAATTCTTTGTAACTGCTTTTTTACACGCCCTATCCTAAGGTTATACGTCGAGAACATAATTGCTTCCAGTTTTAATTCTAGAATGTTTTTGGTACAAGGTCCTGAACTTAATAACGCTGGAAATCTCAAAGCAACTGATACGCGCTGATTGGAACATTTGTTAGCCCAATCGAAAGTAAGATAATTTTACAGCTTTCTGAAGGCCAGATTGATCAGATTCAAGCTTATTTGGGAAGCAACCTTTTAAAAAACGCTTCAAAATCACCCCTTTGATCACCGGTTGGCTTTTGCTTTGGAATAGTTTTATAGAACACTTGGTACTCTCACATACGCTTTGCTGCTGCATAGATTGGGGCGCTTAGAGCCGGAAAGAAAGTCCTACAAATCCACGCTTGTCGGCGGCATGATCAATCCCGTAATTTATCCCCGCATCGACTTTACAGTTCTTGTTGATTTCAAATTGCAATGATGCATTCAGGAAAGCCATTAGTTGGTGGGCTTTTAAATCGTAGGTGTAATAACTTTCTGCAATACCATCGAGATGTTTAATAAGTTCATGGGAAGCGCTGAGGGTCTGTAAAAGCGAGGTATGCAGTTCCCGGCCTTCGGTATCCTTGAGCCGATCCCCTTCTAACTGCATTCCAAGTTTCCAATCTCCGGGAAGTTTTAAGGACATCGGAAGAATCAAGCCGGCCTGGTAACGGTGTTCATCTTCAAGACCAGAGGTAGGAAGGATGAGGTAAGGAAGGATAGCTACTGCAAAATTGCCCTGATCATTGCCAACAATATTCTGTTTTATTCGCAATACCAGGTCGCCAAAGCCATGCCTATATGCGATCGTGCCGGATCCTAGATCCGTAGTTTTGGCAAATGCGAAAGTACCGATAGACAGTTGCATTGCTAAATGGCCACTAAGCCCTATTTTTAGGTTCATCTGATTGATCAGGTAGCTGTTTTTGGTTGAATAATCGCCAAATGCTCGGTCCTCTCTGAAAAGATCGGATTCAAATTGCACATGACCTGCATCGACCGTAATCGGAGATTCGGTTACGTCCGGACGATCGGTTTCCAGCTCTCGCATGAGTGCGCGGGGAACGGGTCGGAATAGGCTGTAATGTTTTTGTTTTATGTTCTGCGCCAGAGCGAATATCGGTGCAGTGAAAAGTAGGATAAAGTAAAGTTTTTTCATAGTCAATGAAATTATTTTAAGAACAGCAAGCCAGGCTGTTAAACATAACCGTACAATCCCGCTAATGTTTGGCAAATTGGCCATGCGCTACCGGTATCCGGCCGCTTTATAAAAAGGCCAGACGCTACCTCAGCTCAACTCAAAACTTCCCTTGAGGTGGACTTAGAGCCTGCAAGATGAGCGCGAGCAATGGATAGAGCTGCTGTATGATGAGAATAATCTTCTTGAGAAAAAATACGAATATGTACGCTTTTTTTTCAAACTCCTATCAGATCTGGCTGAGTGAAACCTGGCAATGAAGCACTTGATTATCTCTGTACTTAATGTATTATTATTTTTATTGATTGGACATGGCATATAATCTTAAGCACGCACTATTCTAAACTCCCTTGAGCATGATTTGTACTGTTGGATAATTGTAGTGAAGGGAGAGAATGAGATTTTTCAAGCTGAATCTGCGGCACGTTTGGTGCATTGAAAGCCAGAGGACCAAGGCGGGAAGGGAAGTCTGTTTTACCATCGCAACCATATCCGGCCGGCTTTAAATCAGTAGCAATGAAAAAAAGATTTTGCTTGTTAGGCTAGAAAATGAGGAATCCACAAGGCATCGGCAGGTGCGTTCCAAACGGTAGAAACTTAGTCAGAAATGGATCTTTTCGTGCTATGCAGATTTAACCCCTCGCAAGGCTGAATTAGTTGTGAGCAGCAGTTTTTTATATTGAAAAATGTTATAATATGATACGTAAATGAAAATAACATGTTTATATCCGGTAATGTATAATACTACAAGGTCCTGTAAAGCACCAAAGTATTTTAAGCTTTGTAAACCGGAAACAAAATGATAAATACATCATAATCTTGCAAAAAACGAAAACTTCTTGGCCTGGAAAGGGTTGTTTTGTAAATCAATCCTTATGAACGTTGGCATTATTGCACACCTTAAACATCCCATTCGAAAGCCTTTCATGGGCGGTTTGGAGGCATTTACTTATGAAATCACACGACGGTTAATCAGCAAGGGACATACTGTTACCTTGTATGCTAGCGAGTATTCCGATCCTGAATTAAATGTTCATGTTATTTTGTCTGATCTGGATTATGACCGCGAAACTTTTAGCAGGTTCCGCTCCCATGAACTCAGCGAAGACTTTATTTCTACGCACCACGCCTACCTTGAACTGATGCAGGACATTGATGGAGCATCACATGATGTCATTTTTAATAATAGCCTAAACTATGTACCGGTGACAATGGCAACATTAGTTAAAACCCCAATGGTTACGGTGCTTCACACACCACCAATCTTTGAAATGAAGCGGGCGATGGCTCATGAACGCAAGAGCGGTAAAATAAAATATGTTAGCGTATCTAATTCTAATGCAATCGCCTGGCAGCCTTACCTAAATTCCTGCGAAGTAGTTACAAATGGCGTGGATATGCAAAGTTGGAAATTTTACGCTGAACCGGGCGGGGATTACCTCATATGGTTTGGGAGGATCCATCCTGATAAAGGAACCCACATCGCCATACAGGCTGCTAAGCTGGCTGGCTTTAGCATAAAAGTTGCAGGTAGCATCGCTGATCAGCACTATTATCAAACTTACGTAGCGCCACTGGTCGATGAACAGGTTGAACTCTTGGGCAATTGCAGCCACGAAGAACTGAATGAATGGATTGGCAATGCGTTGTGTTCAATCATAACCCCCTGCTGGGAAGAACCATTTGGCCTTGTCGTAGCAGAAAGCCTTGCTTGTGGAACACCGGTAGCGGGCATTTCCAAGGGAGCGCTGCCTTACCTGTTAGACGCTCGGACCGGATGTTTAACCAGTAGCTCAGATCCGGCGCAACTTGCCAATTGTATCCTGAGCGCTGTCAGGCTTAGCCGTTTTGCATGCCGCTTACATGCAGAAGAAGTGCTTGACATCGAGCGGATGGCAACATCATACGAACGGATATTACTCGAAACAATAGCACTCGGCGGAAATGCGGCCTAAACCACATATATGCTTTTACGTGCATCATCATGGCGCAGGACACATCATGCGCACACTGGTAATTGCGCGCCATTTGCAGGAATGCGAGGTTACCTTATTGGGCAGCGGACTATCTTCCTATAGTGGACTGATACCCCAAGATTATGGTCAAGTTCATTTACCCTTGGATGTCCCTTCGAAGCGAGATGCTTATTACCAACCAGTTACTCCTCGTGGGCTGCACTATGCGCCGATGAATATAAGTGGTCAGCGGCGCCGCGTGAACATGATGACAAATTTTTTTTCGGAAAGTCATCCTATTTTGCTGGTGGTGGATGTATCGGTGGAGGTGGCCATGCTTGCTACCCTATGCGGCATACCCCACATTGTTATTAAGCAACATGGAATCCGTACTGATCAAGCGCATCTTAACGCCTACTGTAATGCCGTGGGGTTGATTGCACCCTACCCTGAGAAAATGAAAGATGCTGATCCGAAATGGGTAATTGCTAAAACCTTTTTTGCCGGTGGGATTTCCCGGTTTGGCGCAGCAGCACCAGCATCTACAGTTGACCAAAATCAAATTGCTGTGCTTATTGGAAATGGTGGCTCGAGTCTCTCGGCAGCTGTAGTCACAAGTATGGCCAGCGCTTGTCCCGGAATGCATTTTCATGTTATCGGCAGCGTTCTGGGTGAAGAGAATTTTTCCAACATTACTTATCATGGACAACTCGACAACCCTGCAGCTATAATAAATAGATGTGGCCTCGTTGTAGGTAATGCGGGGAATAATACTGTCATGGAAATCGCCGCGCTAAACAAACCTTTCATCGTTGTACCCGAGATTCGTCCATTTCAGGAGCAGTTGGTAAAGGCGCGCATGTTAGAACAACAGGGGTTGGCTTTAATCCTTTATCCAGAAGAATTGTTAGCTGCCGATTGGGCGGCCTGTTTTTCATTGGCATTTGATCTGAAACCAGATTGGTCAGGCGTAGTGGATAAAGAAGCACCTGCCAACGCAGCAGCATATATACTTGAGCGCTACAGAAAGCACTTCTGTAGCTTAGGTATCTTTTAGCAAGGCCGCAAATTCTTCAACAACAGGCATCCTGAGCATTTCGAGTTCATCTTTGGTGAAACGTAGGTAACCCATTGCAGAAAATTTTTTCAGCCAGCCTTCCATGGGCCATTCGCCCCATTTGGTTTTAAAGTGCTTGGCGTTTTTAACAATTGGCTGTAGATGATTTATGGGGGGATCGTAACTGGGATGGTATTGATGATAAGCAAAGGCATTGATAGTAATCATCTCTACGCCTAGCCTTCGTGCTGAAAAGCCAAAATCAGTATCCTCCGCCCCATAACCTTCAAAATCTTCGTCAAAGCCCCCTATTTTATCGTAAATGTCACGACTACAACCGAAATTAAGAGACCAAAACAGATGATATGGATAATGTAAGAAATCCTTACGTACAGGGTCAGGAATGCTGAGCTGGTGGAGTCGACTGAATAAATCTGTGCGTGTCATGGCTGACTTTGGGAGGTAAGCGACCCTTCCTGAAAGGAGTGCATCATGACTACCCAAAGCCCTCGAGAATTTTTCAACAAATGATTTGGAAGGAATACAGTCAGCATCCAAGAAGATAAGTTGCTCATGAATGGCTTCCCGTGCAGCAAAGTTCCTGGCTTGAGCCAAGGGTAAGGGCTGTTTGGTATGTATACATAATTCCCGCACAAAAAAAGGATATTCACCTAGATCATAACTTGGCTCATTCATATGAACAATGATAAATTCATCGGGTAACACCGTGCCCCGACAGAGTCCGGATAGCATGTTAAGTATAGCAGATTTACGGTTATAAACAATCGTCAGCAAAGATATCTTCATAGGATAACAACCCTAAGCGCACTTAAAAGTTCTTTGATACCTTTAAAATTAATCTGCCTCCTTCCTTTTAGTATATACTTACCCAAGTGGTTTTCACAGGCAATCCGTTTCTAAAAGATCTTAACTTCATCGCTAACCATGTTCACATTCTGCAAATCTTTTCTAACCCTATCAACGCACAAGAAGACTACGCCTCTTTTGTTTTTAAGCTGTGTATGGCTGAATATTGCCTATTAAGCAACTTTAGTTTGTTCAATACATCGCCTGTTATTTCGAAAGTTTCTGACCTTAGTTAATCACAGTCCATTCCCTGTAATTTAGCGATGATAGGCGCGTCTATCTTTAACCTTGCTTCCAGCATAGCCTCCCTTTCTGAAAAGCCCTTCGGGGGCAGTTTATCTTTAGCCTTCACGGTAATTTCCAAGCTTAGTACACCTGGAATTTTCAAGACATGGGTGCTTATCCGGTTAAAGCGTTTTATGGTAAAAGATTTAAGACTCAAAGTCCGCTCTGCAAAGAATACCTATCGTTCTAAAGTTTTAATGCCAAAATTTGTATGCCTCACTTCAGTCTACCACGAGTGTTTAAAATTAAAGCTATAACAGTTTTATTTCATCCTATCCTAGGCCGAATCTTTGCTTTACAAATGATGCTTTTCAATAAGGTTCCAAGGCACAATTTCATCACGTCAATGATAGCTAAATCGCTCGCAAAAACTTATGCTGTGTTTCGCAACATTTGTCTTGCAATGAGTTTCTGAATCAGCTTATCTACCTTAATCCGATAATCCTCTCCGAGCCATTTGAGGTAATCCGTAGTTACACTTAATAAACACTTCCCATATTGTTTAATACGATAATCAATTTCTTTATCCAGCGTTTTCCTCAACGCCAACGCTCGTGACAATTCTCCATCACAATTATTGATGCACATCAATGCATGCTGGCGAATGGAATCCCTGATTACTGTCCTAGGTTTTTGATGGGTGTCGATGGCAAGCTGGTAGGCGGTAACCACATCAAACGAGATTTCACGGGTATTTGAAAAGTCATTGCGCATTTCAGCAGGGATAAAGTGAATTTGCTGGATACTGCTTTGAAGGTTTTCATAGTAAATTTCAGGATGCGCGAATAGATGGTTCCAGTCTACCTTACTGTCCCAGTCACCAAATCTATCGATGTTGTTTCCCAAATCGATTATGGTAAATGTTTTTTTGCCTCTCGATATCCTCGAGCCACGACCGATCATTTGGTGATAGAGCGTCAAGGATGTCGTGGCCCTGTTGAGGATTACGCACCGAATGGATGGCTCGTCAAATCCGGTTGTCAGGATGGATACCGAAGTAAGAATAGCCCCGGTTGTTTTCTTAAACCATTTAAGGATTTCTTCCCTTTCGGACGACGAGGTCGTATTGTCAAGGTGGCGCACTGGTAAACCGGCGTCTTTAAATTTGTCCTCAACTCTTTTTGAAGCAAATACCCCATTATTGAAAATCACAGTTTTTTTCTTAACTGAATGTGATTGATAGGCATGGAGCAGCAAATCTAGCATTACCGCTGAGCCGTATAGGGTGTCGGAGGAATTAACTGTAAAATCTCCGGTTAATCCGGTTAATAATGAATTGAGTTCCACATCATAACGGTGTATCTTGGGTTTTGCCAGAAAGCCCTGTTCGATAAGCGATGATATTTGTTCCCCCAGGATCAGTTCATCATAAAACCTGTTCATTGGCAGATTTATATCTGAAGACAAAGGTGTAGCGGTTACGCCTATTATGGCTGCGTTCTCAAATTTACCTAGCAACTTATGGAAGGAGTTATGATGTGCCTCGTCGACGATAACCAATCCAACATCTTTGGTATTAATTAGCCCATCTTTAATCCTGCGTTTCAGGGTTTCCACCATAGCCACATAACATTCAAATTTATCACGATTTGAGATTGCTTTAACTTTTGAATCCACGACCTTGTTGATAACCCCACTATTTTTCAATGTGGTCGTTGTTTGCTTGCACAGCTCGATTCTGTGCGTGAGTACAATAACCTTGGTACCGAAGTCGGTTAAGAATCTCTTGGCAATTTCAGAAAATATGACCGTTTTGCCTCCTCCTGTTGGCAGTTGATATAATATTCTCGCCTTTCCGGAAGAATGCTCGGCGAGTTTTTGAAACAGAATCTGAAGATCATGTTTCTGATATTCGTGAAGTTTTTTTTTATTCGCTGGTACGAGCTGGGAATGTGAGTGGATATCCATAATTTGATAACTCAACTTGCTTGTAAAAGGTTTTATTGATATTTGATTTTAAGAAAATTAAATCACTATTTACAACGATGTTCTTTAGAGCGATTGCTTTGATAAGATCGCCAATATGTGTTCGCTCGTCTTGCTGATAGTTTCGCGTTTTTGACTACCCAACTATCAGTACATGAAGCAAGGATTTTTTTTATATATTAATTGTTTTGCTATTTTTGATTCAATCAAACTCTCTTATGCAACCCATTTCAAGCCAACAAGACTACAAAAACGCTTTAATCAGAATTCAAATTTTGCTGGACAAGGGAAGTCAGGGTGTGAGTTGTGAGGAAATCCACGAAATTACCTGCCTGCGCCGCATAGCTTCTGATTACGAAAAACAACACTCTGACCCCACGCTTCGGCTGGACAAAATTCTTGATTCGCTATAGCTCAGTATCGAACAATTCTGTCAATCGCACATCGAATCTTCAGATAACACTTTTCAAGTTACCTTACTAGAAGGTGCATAGTTCGATTATATGAAAGGTCTGGGGGCAATTGAAATTGCTCAAAAGTTGTGTGGTCAATACTGAAGCGTATCCAGCGAGGATGATTTGGACTGAGTTTCTGCTGACCCTTGAACTAAGGTACAATGCCAGATGAATAAAATGAACAGCAATAGCATCTTAAAAGTTGTTATTTTAGCATAGAGCTAACCAGCTGAAGATTAGCTCTATATAAGTAGTTAAAAAATACGATATTATGAAACCGATCATTAAATCTGGTATTATCAGATTTTGCGCATTAACTGGTATTGGGTTCATCATTATAGCTATGACTTTAATTGAGCTTAATGCAGTCTATGAATTGTTGCTTGTCATCGTTGGTGATTAAGGCAAAATCACAACACAATAATAGTTTCTCGTTACGCTCTTGCAGCCGAAATCAGCATAGCCAAAAGCTGCATCGCCTGCAAATTAAAAAAGGAATAATATTATCAACGAACCGCGATGTGGGCATTGGGATGATTGCGGATGATAACCAGCATCGCATAAAATTCATGATGGGCAAACCGTTAAATAGCCTCAAACCAGGTCAGACCATCTTTTTTGAAATCCAAAATCGATAACAGGCTGATGGCTACAAATATACTGCCTTTCGAATTGCCCCTGAACCAGGAGCAGCTACGGGCTGGTAATCGATAACGTCAGTAACGTTTGCCATGAGCGAAATCCCACAGCATGGTTGCCACCACTGGTGATAAAGTAGATTCTCCTTCGGCCATTAATCCATACAGGCGCAACAGCGTGACTTTACTGATATAATTTCCATTATGTTTGAAAATTAGTATGGAGATTTCCCCGCAGGCGCGGTCATCAATTGCAGTTAAGCCAGCCCGGATGAGAATCATCTCCTTAAGCTTTTCAATTTCGTGAGCAGGAATCATAGTAAAGCGTTATTTAGCTTTAAATTACGAAATTTTAACGGGCCCAACAAAAAAACAGTTCTCCTCAAAGTTGTAGTTTGTTAAGCTAAAACATCAAATACATAGGCTAAGGCTTGTTTCTAGCAGCGTGCTATTATCCCTTCAACCAGATCAAACAGCATTTTATATGGACAAAGATTTATACATTCGCCAGATAGGCTTCAGATCGAATTATCGATTAATATATAATTTGCTGTTTTGCCGTTTAGTCGGTCATCCCTGCAGGAGCCATAGCGCGGATATGCCGTTTTTATCGGGCCAGGACATAAACGTTTATTTTTTGAACTCATATTAACTCACAGCCGGGTGCTATAAAATATTGATTGCCTTCAAGTTGGGAATGCATATCAAAAGGCTATAATGATCAAACCATGGATTGCGTAAAAAGCTATTAACAAACACCAAATGACAACTACACGAAATAACCTATATAATCGTCAATACATTTTTTGGACTCCCCAGTTCTAAAAATCAATTAGTATCGATAAGTACTCTGGCCTGCTCTGGGTAAATTTGATAAGCCTTTGGCTGATATTGATTACGAAAGGTGAGCCATAATTTAGCTAGCAATACACATCGCAATGAATAAAAAGAACCGCAAAAACATGCAGGTAAAACATTATCTTTAATATCTTATGGATTTGATTTTATCAACTACGTTAGTTTTGCTCGAATTCTTCCTCGCCATTGAGGGGAATCAGCCCGTCTCCACCGGCCGACTGCCAGCTACGGCGCGAAGTACGTCTCTTTATCAACAAAGTAAAAAGTATGCGGTGAGCGCGCCAACCATAGCATACCAATATGCCATGAAGGGATTTCAACAGGCAAAAAGAACACGTGATGTATACGGTGAGGCTATGTATCTGGAACAGATTGCCCAACTTAATGATAGCAATCACCAACTGATCCAGGCAATTTCCTTTGAGCAGGAGGTTATAGTTCTATTAAAGCAGCTCCCGGACCATCGGCGGGAATTGGGCGAAGCCTACTTGGCTATGGCTCGCTATACGCATAAAGACAATCAAAATCAAAAATCGCAAGAGTTTGTGCAAAAGGCCCTGAAGTTATTTACACTTCGAAAGGATGAGGCCGGAAAGCTCAGTGTATATTTACTGCTAGGAAATTTTGCTGAACAGGATGGAAACCAGGATAAGGCACTGGCATTTTACCTGAAGGCACATAAACTGGCCAAGCCATCAACAAATAATTCCAATTATCTGGCGCTGCTTGAACAGCTGGGCAACATCTACACCAAGATGGATAGTGATTCCAAAGCGCTAGAATCCTATCAGGAAGGAATCCGGTTAAGCGGAAGCAGTGAACATTATGCCAGACATCATATTGTCTTTTTACGAAAAACAGGTAACCTACACCATAAACTTGGTGAAGAACAACAGTCATTGGCCTATCATAAACGAGCGCTGGAAAAAGCCCAGCAAATAAAAAACCCTGAAGAGCAGGCTCGTTCGTTGATGGAACTTTCGAGAGTGCTTAAAGAAAAAAATGCTGACCAAAGTATCAACCATCTTAACAGAGCACTTTCCATTGCCAGGGGAATAAACAATCAAAAACTTGCTGCAGAGATCTACCATTCCCTTAGCGACATTTACCGTCAGCAGAGGCGTTTTAGCGAAGCGTTAATTAACCTAGAGGCTCATCATGTCTTGTTGGATAGTCTGATTTTGATCAACAAAATCCATGAGAGTGACATCGTCAGAAGTAATTTTGAACTGCAAAACTTCAAGATGGATATCCAACGCCTGGAACTTAGTAACCGGCAACGCACATTCGAACGCAATACAGGAATTGTCATCATCATTCTCATCTTAGCTTTACTTATTTTTATTACCTACCATTTTTGGCTTAACCGAAAACTGAGCCGCCGTTTACACATTTCCAATCGCATCAAAGATAAATTGTTTTCTATCATTGGCCATGACCTGCGAAACCCCATTGGGGGTATCACGACAATGCTGGCTTTAATGGAGCATTATAAGCTCGATGAAAAGACCTTAAAAAAGGTTTCCGCTATGAAGCGGCAGAGTGAAATCGCGCTCGACATCCTCTCATCACTTTTGACATGGGGCCAGGTACAGTTGCAAGGCGCCAAAGTGACAAAGACGAACTTTGACCCTCGGCCGATTATACAAAGAAACGTTGATCTGCTGAATGGCCAAGCTGCGGAAAAAGACGTTGCGATATTACAGGAACTCAGCTACGTCCATAACCTACAAGCGGACAGGCATCATTTTGATTTTATTATACGCAACCTGCTTAGCAACGCAATCAAATTTAGCCACGAGGGGGGAAAAATTATAATATCCTTAGCCAATCAAGCAGGATTATCTGGAGTGACAATCAGCGTAAAAGATCACGGAATCGGAATGAGCGAAAAACAGCTTAAAAGCTTTACCGATGGAAATCTTGAGAGTAGCTTTGGTACCAAGGGGGAAAAAGGCACTGGTATAGGGCTTGCATTATCTATAGAGTATGTGAAGGCTAATGGCGGAAAACTTTCAGTAACTAGTATTGAGGATTATGGCACAACATTTTCGTTTAATTTACCCGGAACTTGAACCAGGACTAAAGACATCGAAACACCATTAGGCCAGCATTATCATGCCGCTATCCCAAAAAACTAACCTAGGTATTGCATAAATAGCATCATCAAAGGCCCTTTGGTGTTATCTAGAGGAGCGCATCCAGTAGCAGGCCCCTATCGCACTGGGTATTCACGAATGGCCCCCTCTTATCCCCTGTTCTTTTTTACTGTGGCAGTGTATTACTGAAAATAGCCAAGTGTTAAATGGTTTAGTTAAGCTTCGTTGTTAAGCAATATCATCACCTTCTCAAGAATATGCCGGCTGGTGAAGGGCTTATCTATATAGTCATCTGCGAATAATGGGCTGCTGGAAGTTTGCTGGTGAAAATTGTAGACGCGGGACATCAATATGATGGGTATATGCCTCAAATTTGTATCAGCTTTAAGCATTTGGGAAATTCTCCCCCCGTTATCCTCTTTAAGTATAACATCGATCAAGATGATGTCTGGCTTAAAGCTTAGTAAACGCTGATAGAGGCCATAAGCATCAGTTGCGGACTGGACATGGAAATTTTCGGATTCAAACAGGCTGGTTAAGGCGGTGAGAATATCAGGATCATCATCTAAAATGAAAATCCTAAGCTTAGGTGAAATCTGAGGGTGCATTTATTTGGGAGCGTTAGGTATGCAAGTCATCAAATACCATTACCCATACAGCATATAAAAACTCGGGATGCTAAAAAGGCGGTATTTAGAATTACTAAAACCCCAAACATACAAAAATTCGGGAAGTTAAAATATGACCTTGCCAAGCCCTCGCCCATCAAATGCTTAAAAATTACTTAGTGGGATTCCTTGATAATTCATAAAATACCCCCTCAACTGCTTTTTAAGCATATTTATGATAGCACATTCTTCGAAAGCCGATTAGCCCGGAAGCCCAAACAAACCTTACTCTAATAAGGAATACCTTTTCATTTCCGAAGCCTAATCAACATCGATGGAGGCAAAAGTGCAACAATTACTAAGGAGAGGGCTATGGTGGTGATTTTAAAACAAAAAGCCCCCGAATTATCGGAGGCTTTTTGTTTTACGTTATATTGTTTCTAGTATAATGTAAATTCTACACGACGGTTTTCCTGGCGACCAGCTGCTGTTTTATTTGTAGCAATTGGTTGGTCAGGTCCGTAACCTGTAGCTTCAATTCTAGATGCATTAGCGCCTTGAGATACTAAATAAGCTTTAACAGATTCAGCTCTGTCTTTCGATAGACGTAAGTTTAATTCTCTTCCGCCAGTATTATCAGTATGTCCTGCTAATTTTAAGCTAAAGTTTTTCTCTACCAATAAGTTAGCAACTTTATTTAAAGTGGCGTAAGATTTAGAACGGATAGTTGATTTACCTAAATCGAATTCAAGGTTAGAAATGGCATCTCTAACAACTTTACGATCAGCTTCTGTTACAACAACTTTAGTTTCTTTAACAACTTCACGCTGAACTTTGATTGGGCAACCAGAACCATCTACAACAGTACCAGAAGCAGTTCCAGGACATTTATCGAATTTATTGGCTACACCGTCATTATCGTCGTCGCCTAAATCTTTAGCATACTGCGCTCTGTCTCTCGCGGCATTTTCTTCAGCAGTAGATAAAGCTCTTCTTAATTCAGCACTTTCTTCAGCACTTTCTTTACGAAGGTTAGCTAAAGAACTGTAGTTTTGCAACTGTGGTTTTTCTTTGCTTCCCAAGGCAAACTCTAAACCTGCGTGAGCATAGGCAAACCTGCTTTTTGGAAGTGATTCAGGAGATTTGATGAAGTTAACGTCATAACCTAAATCGATATTAATTCCTTTAGCTACACCTAATTTTACACCAGCACCAACCGGAATAAACCAGCCTTCTCTCCCATTACTCTCCGTTACAGTAGTTCCTGTAGCAGCGCTGTAGTCAGATGACATGTAACCAGCACCACCTTTAATGTACGGGATTAAAACACCGTTTTCATTATTGATGTTAATGTTTGCCACATTAAAAACAGCGGTTAATGCACCAGACCATTGTACACTTTGCGTAAAATCTGTTGTTCCGGTTGTAGATTTAATGTCGCCTCTTAAGAAATCAGCTTGCAAACCTAAAGATGGTAAGATCTGTTTTCTGATGTTTGCACCGTAACCAATACTTTTAAACTCTTTAGCTCTTACGCTTCCAGAACCAAAAATAGTGTTGGGAGATAAAATACCTCCATGAACACCGACAGTCCATGTACGGAAAGATTTTTCGCCAAATCTGGTACCCGAAGTACCTGAAGAAGCGGGAGTTGTATCTTGTGCAAATAATTGGGATGATAAGCCTAATAATGCAACCAACATTGTTGATTTAGTAATTCTCGAATTCATGTTTTTCTTTAATTTATAATTATATCTCTAAACAGCTTTTCTCCTATACTGTTTGCGGCATTTAAGAAAAAATCTTGCCAAAATATGCCCTTGAGTATTGAAATAGGCCTTGCAGCTGGGATATATTGTTGTATTCATCTTTAATCAACTGACTCGGGATGTACTTGCCATACAAAATAATGTATACTTTTTACTACACTATTGGATTGGCGCTCTAGGCAAGTCTAAAGCGAAAAGGTTTTCGAAATGATAATTTCTACAGCGCTACAAGTTAATGTTCAGCGGGTATAAGATGCCATCCCCATTTTTCAGCTATCTCGTTAGCATCTTATGCGACATCGCCTGATGCACCTTCGAAATAGATGAGCATATTTTATTCTGCGACAGTGTCTATTGGGTGAGTTGAATTGATTTAAGAGGTATTAAGAATGATTTTTGTAAATTTTTGACCAAAATGCTGTCGCTATTAGCTTGATTCCAGCTATTTGCAATTACTCTTTCCAGGAATTGGTAAGATTAAAGCTGGCTAGGCAGACATAAAAATTAAAAGCAGGCATGTCTGCACATGCCTGCTTAACCTAGCGTCGGACAAAACGGTCTAACTATGAAAACTTGGGTATTAGCAAATTTGTTTTGCAAAACAACCGGAAACTATCAATTTGGTATTCGACTAAAGCCGATGTAAAACCTCAGGACGCTAGTGCTAATTAGAGTGGATGATATGCTTCTTTCCAGGCCATAGATGATAAAATATGCTTTTAAACTTCTTACAGAATCTCGCCCAAGTGCTTGTAGTTTGATTTTATAGTGTCTAAAACTTCGCCCATTTTTCCGCCAAGCATAAGTTTGGCCATGGATTCAGTCATCCCCTTAACCTGTTTCCATTCAACCTTCGGTGGCATAGCAAGTGCATTGGGATTGGTCATAACATTTAACAATACGGGGCCCTGTTCATTGAAAGCGTGACTTAGCGCATTTTCTAACTCTTCAGGTTTTGAAACGGTAAGTCCCTTAAAACCCATTGCCTGCGCGACCAAAGCAAAATCCGGATTTATCATATCAGTTTCGTTATCTGGTAACCCATCGACTTCCATCTCCAGTTTCACCATTCCTAAAGCCCGATTGTTAAATACGATGAGTTTAATTGGCAGCTCATATTGCTTAATGGTTGCCAGATCTCCCAGCAACATGGACAAACCACCGTCCCCACAAAGTGCGATCACCTGCTGCTGTGGGCGGGCCAATGCTGCCCCTATCGCCATTGGCATCGCATTGGCCATAGAGCCATGATTGAAAGAGCCCAGCATCTTGCGTTGTCCTGTTGCGTTTATGAACCTCGCGCCCCATACACAACACATTCCTGTGTCAACAGTAACTATCGCATCGAAGTTTGCCATTCGGTCAAGCGTTGCGGCAACGAACTCGGGTTGTATTTTGTTCTCTTCTCCTTTAAGGTTAATGTAAACCTGTTGATTGTCTTTCACTTTCTGATAAAATTCCAGTTGCGTTTTTAAGAAACTTTCGTCAGATCTTTGTTGAATCAGGGGAAGCAATGATTGTATCGTATCACCTATACGACCGCACAATCCCATTTCCAGTTTTGCTCTTCTGCCTAACCGTTCCGGCCTTTCGTCAATCTGCACGATTTTATTTTTATCCGGCATAAAGTTTACGTAAGGGAAATCCGTACCCAGCAGGAGAACCAGGTCAGCCTCGTGCATTGCATGGTAACCTGAGGGCTGTCCTAGAAGGCCCGTCATCCCGATCTCAAATGGGTTGTGATGCTGTATGCCCATTTTCGCCCGGAAGGAAAAGGCTATGGGTGCTTTGAGTTTATTGGCCAGGGCTATCACTTCATCATGAGCCTCGTTAGCACCAATACCGCAATACAGAGTAATCTTCTTGGCGTCCTCTATTAATGATGCTAGCTCACGTAGCTCGAAATCGGCAGGGCGTAAAACCGGTGTACTACGGAATAGCTGCATTGAGGTGACACTCTCCACTGCATCTTGCTGGGCGACATCCCCGGGCAAGCCCAAAACGGCAACACCTTTCCGATGCACAGCATGCTGGACTGCGGTCTGGAACATCTTGGGTACCTGCGCTGCAGTAGTGGCTAACTGATTGTAGTGGCTACAATCTTCGAATAATTTTATAGTGTTGGTCTCCTGAAAAAATTCGGTTCCGAATTCAGCTGTGGGAATCGTAGATGCAATGGCAATGACTGGCACGTGTGAACGGTGTGCATCATATAGCCCATTTATCAGGTGCACATGGCCGGGACCACAGCTCCCTGCACAACACGCAATTCCGTCCAACTCCGCCTCGGCGGCGGCGGCAAAAGCGCCCACTTCTTCATTGCGGACGTGAATCCATTTGATGTTCCCATTGCGCCTGACAGCATCGTTGAAATAATTCAAGCTATCTCCAGTCACCGCGTAAATTCTTTTTACGCCTACCTCAACTAGCATCTCAACTAGTTGTTCTGCAACATTTTTACCCATTCAAGTACTTGTTTGTAATTTTTATTATCCAAGACAACTTATAAATACCTGAAATGACCAGATTGTTTTGAAAATAAAAAACGGATATTTTGAGATAAACAAATACACACTGAAAACAATTTGCAAAATCCACTGTTACTGAAGTAAATTTTTCTTAACATACTTATATTTGGTTAGTAGCAGGCACGTGGGGACGTGCCTGCCACATTTTATCGCTGTATACCCAAACATAATTTCATAATCACGTTTAATCCTGTCATTTAATTTCATTCAACACTGGTGTGCTTGCGGTAGTCTTTGCTGATGATTACGATCCAGATTTCTCGGGATTCGATTTTGGACAAAGCGACTTCTAAAAAATTGGTGCTACAATATTTGCTATTCCCAAATTCGGGGAAATCGAGGCCGCTTAAGGAGCCGGTCAATAAATGAGCGAAACCAATCAGCGCCCAACCCCATCATTTATAAAAAAAGGGTGCAACTGTTTTTTTAAACCGGCAGATATGATACTTGCATTTGGACCGTTGAAATCATATTCTCGGCTGATAATTTCATCAACTGCATAGGCGAATGTATAATTTCCAGTGAACCCCTATTTAGTGTCAATTGTTATGCTGAAAGGAAATTTCAAAAGTTATAGCTAGCTTAAGCTGGCGAATTGAATACATACTTTTTTGAAAACATTTGTTTAAAAAAGTGGTTTAGAAAATATAGACATACATATTATCAAAATTAAGCTAAGCAGTTGCCGGATGGTAACTGCTTTTTCTTTTGCAATAACTTTATTAGGACCTACTTAGACAATTTATATCTTTTAAACAACTTAAGGCTATTAAAAGAATTATTGTACCCGTGGAAATGGTTCCGGGTGGAGCGATAACTGAACTTTAAGGTGGCTGACATTTCAGCTTCGAAACAATTCCTGTATTTTCATGCATGAAGAGGGTCTTTTCAACCGAGCCTGATTATAACCCTCACTAAACTTAATTTGTCTGTCTTATAAGACATTATTAAATATTTTTGAATATTGTTAAAACAAATTCGATACTCGTTGGCTTACATAACTGATGAGATATTTATTACTGCTACTGGTGTGTCCGGTGCTTATGTTTATTGGTTGTAAAAAGAGGATATGTGGTAAAATAGCAATGATCAGTACTGATGTATCGCCAGCAAACGGGCAGCCAGTATATACCTTCTATCTGGAAACGGGTGAGCAAATTCGCGCAAGTTCGCGCAACGGATATCAGGTGGGTGAGGCATATTGCAATGACTAAATGTTTTACAAATGGTGTGGAATTTTAATTCTTCGATGTACAAAAATTGAGCTTGTATGCCATACATCACCTTATCGATCACTCCTCGGATTTTCTTCAGCTGAATCTTATTCCCGAACAGGACATCTTGGCGATCTTATTTTGACCAACATCTAATGCCTGTTGCGATACATCACCATATTCCTGGTAAGAAACTGAAAAACCATGCAGGTATTTTCTTTGAAGATGATTGCCTCTTATCTGAAAGGGGCACCTGAAGCATTGACCAGGGTAAAAACAGCTGGCGTCCTGTTATTTGTTAAACTTAATCAACTTTGCTTTCATCCCGGTCTTTTATCCTTGGCTAAAGGATAAACCAGAGACATTTACTTCAATATTAAGTCAGTATGCCCATTCACTGGCGCAAAATAAATTAGCAATCCAAAGGCTTATATTCACTTAAAATTTATCGAGTTGTGCCTTGGACTAAAATGGTCTATATTGGTTAAGGGAAATATCGGATTTTACCTTCGGGATGCCTTAATAGCATTGAATAGGCAAACAATAGTATTTTTAGAAATTGAAAACTCCGAGGATATCTTTCAGCAATCCAACTATTAATCTTGATAATAAAATACTTATATCGATCTGTTCAGGGTTGGTGAAGCGAGTTCTTTCCGCATGCCCTACCCGGAATTCTTTTGCGATCTGGGTCGATGGTAAAAAATTTTGAAACCAGCAATATTAGCTACCGCGGGAAGGCAATTATCTCAATACACACTTCAATTTCCACTGACAATATGGTTTTGGAAATTTCGGCGGTGTTCATACGTATATCCCACTGGTCTAAGCCATAAGTTCTCAACAACCGCTAGCTAAAAACAGCGCATTGGCTGCAAATGTTATTACCGATCGGAAAAACATACTCATATCGGGGGCTAAATCAAGATATGACTTTAATTCAGTAGTGCTGCTCCACTACTGGCAGCTTATTGCATAAGCGTATAAAAGGAAATCTGGTAACTTGACAGCTAAGAGATCAGGATTAATGATTAAAGCATAGACAAGGACCAATAGCTATGCTAAATACTGCCACACCTCTTCTGTTGATAATAACGGAAAATAAATTAAAAAATAGATCTACCGATTATCAATGTTTCTCCTTTTGTGGTTAAAATAGTAAATTGATCATTTTTAGCCTGTTCAGCATACCAGCTCAAAAATTCACATTTATTAGCAAAACTCTCACCCCTGCGGCCATTTAGCTCTATTAGCCTTTGACCTATTTTCAGTGACTCTGCGGTATTTTTTAGCGATCCGTTCATCGATACAACTTCAAGTTGCCGCTTATCATTCAAATGGAAACTTGCATCAAAGCTGGTTTGCCTTGCCGGTAGAACAGAGTTTGGGAGCAACCAATATTTAAGTTCCAAACTGTTGATGATTATCTGCTTGAAATTCCTTTTTAAAAGTAATAGTCCTATCTTATCATGGGTGTCCGGCATAGCATTTACTTTGAGATCGTTTATCGGTAATCCCCCAAGCCTGACAGAATCAAGAAAGAACGAATTTGTCATTTTACCTACAGACATCGAGTTTAGGCCCATCGAGGAACTCTTACTAGGGTAGATACCTTCAGGTGATAGTGTGCGCATGATTTGCCTGGTTTTACTGGATGTACTTTCTAGTGTGCAAAATCCGGCAAAACCGAAATCTATTAGCACGTTTTCGATGTATTGACCTTGAGCCAACAGCGTAGAAAAGTGCCGGTTGCCAACTATTCTAAAAGGCATTTCCTGCATACCAGCATGCATAGCAAAGGGCTGTTTGGAAAAATAAACGATATTTTTTTCAAAATCAAATTTCCAATTGAGCTGGTTGATAACGTCACCACCAAGCAAATAAACATCATTACAATATAAAAATGGCATATCTGAAAGGACACTAGTAATGTTCAAAAAATCAAAAGCACCAATTTTTAAGCTATTAATTTTAGCCAGGCCCAGCTTGGCCACGTTTTGTTGACTGTCATTTATTTTTCTGTGTCCTTGCATACTGATACCGGGACTTCTCAGACTTTTACTGGTCAGCACCCCTGAACCGGCGCCCGTATCAAAGGCAAAATCAGTCTTGATGCCATTTAGATATCCTTCAAAAATCAATAAACCCTTTTCGGTACTAAACCTGAGACTATCTATCTGGATGTTTTGCGCTAAACTTGTTGTTGAGAGCAGGAATGCGCTGGCAATTAATATTACTATTTTTTTCATGCTGATGATTATTAAAGTCTAGATGATAAATAATTCTCTTAGGTTGCAAGAGCATAAAAAAAAAATTTTCAGAATCAATACTCCTAATTAATTTTTTGGTAAACAAATCAGCAGGCAGCTGAACTGTCTGCAGCTTAATAATTTGCAGCAATCCGATTATCTTCGGCCTGGATTATACTATTGCTAACTTTCGACTACCATTGCACTTTTTCTACTTATTAAAAGAGCGATTTGAACATTACAGGTTATGGCCATGCGACTTATCGGCACCCATTATTAAGATTTCCCAATAAAGATCTTTCATCAACGGAAACTCAATGATGAAATAGCTTAGATGATATCAAATCTGTGTGTGCGCACAAGTTGAGTTTATTATATTTTGTTGTATCCCGCTAGCTCGATAAATTGGTCTGCGAGTTCGGTTCAGTGGGAGGACAAATTCTGAAAGATGACCAAACAAGCGGCCCTCGGGGACATAAAAATAATACAATAGCAGTAGCGCATTGAGCGGCCACTGCTAAAGCATTTAATCTACCTAGGTTATGTTAAGATTTTTCGTTAAAGGCTCGGTGAGGCAGTCCACTTTTATGCTGCTGGCATCTTTTGCCGTTCCTATTCATTGCCTAAGGTTATTGTCATCTTCTTTCTGTGCAGCTTAGTAGAGCAATTTATAAAAACCATTGAAGTCTATCCATTCATCTTTGCTCATGTCTTCGATATTAACCATGCTGTTATATGTCCTGTGATTAGCGACAGAAAGCTCATTTAACTTTAAATAAATCGCCTCGAAATCCTTATTTTTTGCCTAAATAAGAGATACTATCGAAAGGGTAATGATTGTGCTAAGGCTGTTATTAATAAGTTTCCAGTTCCGAGTATTTAGCGAGAGGGCCGATAGTCGCTAAAATTACGATCGCACCGACGGCGACGGCTAAAGCGGAACAGCTTCGGGTAACGGAAGGAGCCTGACTAAAAAATTGCCAAAAAATTTTATTTTCTGTCATGGTATTAATTTTCAACGCAAGCAATATAAATTTACACTTGCATTTGGGAATTGCTAATCTTTTTGCATCATTTTTTGATCGTTCTATAGTTGTAATCGCACTAACGGATTTTTCATTCCCTTAAAAAGTTGTGACTAATGGTTGCAGAAAATCAGCGTTTAAGTTAGAATATAGAACGCTAACTTCAACAGCAACGATGACCATGGAGGATGAAAAAGTTTCTATCCGATATTTCAAAATCGCAAAAAAGCTATCAGAAGGCGATGTACATTCATTTTTCAAGGCGTAAGTATGGTCGACATGCCAGGACATTAGCAGGATGTTATTGATGCTTCAAAATTCGTTATTATCCTAAATGTGGCTGTAAGCTTCGTTGGGGGTAAAAGCCTATAGCATGGATGCAAAAGTTTAGCCTCATCGAGCTGTTTTGTTCCCCTAAAGAAGCTTTAAACAACCAAACGCTAAAATGCTGTCAATAAAAGAAATTCAGAATCAATTTTTTTCCGGAAAGTTTTCTGGATTGCCGTTCGGTACCCGACACTTGCTGCTGATGATATTCTGCCCTAGAACCTGCTTATTGAATCTCTTTGTGGCATGATTTAATGGGTCGCAAAGGTCATCGGTTTCCGCGCTGGCGTTTGGATTTATTGTATTCGAATGTATTTAAAGTAGCTGAAATAATTTTTCATCAAGGACAGTGCAAGGCTAGTAAGCAAAAAATACTAGAACTTCTTTTATTTCCTAAGTTTTTTCTTGAAAATAGTCTAGTATCGTAACATCTACGAACGACAAAATAAAAAGTTAAGTAAGGTCCCAGAAAAAGATAAGAACCGATTCATTGCCGACCCTTTTTATAGGACTAATCCAACAAAATTGATGAAATTTGCAATCAATAAGTCGTTTAGAAACCATAATAAACACTTTACATACGATGAATTTCATCGTATAATCACCTATGAATTTGTGCTTTTATCCTACTCACCAAAGAATCGATATCGAAAGGTTTTTCAATAAAATCGCTTGGATCACAGCTCTTGTTGATTAGCTCTAAAGTTGCGTGTGCACTCATGATTATCACCGGTGTATCGTTGACCGACATCAATTCTTCACAAACGTCAATCCCAGAGCCATCGGGAAGCCTAACGTCTAGAAGAAATAAATCTGCATTTAGATCAGGATCCCTCGCTGAAAATTCTGCAACATTGCGAAAAGAGACAACTCTAAAATGCTCACCTTCTAAAATAATTTCCACCAACTCACGAATATCATCGTCGTCTTCTAATAATATAATTGTCTGCATGTACGTAATCCTTATATATAGATTACATTATTGCAACCAATTAGTTTTCAAAAATTTAAAACCATTACTTTGACGTGATTGATTCGATCAGGCCTATGGTGTATTCCAAATCGAAAGGCTTTTCTATAAAACCGTCAGCCAGGCTAAACTTATCTCGTTCCCTTAGATAGCCAGCAGTCATTAATACCACCGGTATTTGAGCATGCTCCGAATTTTCCTTTATCTCCCGGCAAACGGTAACTCCATCCCTTAAACCCATAATTACATCAACTAAAATTATATCTGGTTTGAAGGTTGAAATCAGGGCACAGACGTTTTCAGCATCGCTGGAGGCGAGAACATGGTAGTCACGAAATAGCAATGGCGCAAGTTCCAGCAACGCTGGTTCATCGTCTATAAAAAGTATTTTCTTCTTGATCTCATTTAGTTTTAGGGTGTAAACATAGCTAATAAAATGAACAAATTTTACCGTTATTGTACCCAAAAGCCTCTAGCAAGCTCCGGGGGTGGTATTGTAATAACTAAATTACTTTAATCAGACTATGATCAAATCCATCGTTAGGCATACGTTTGAAAGATTCAAATTTGCTTACATAATTTCGCTTTTATATGTAGTTTTGTTGAGCGGCTTTGAGAGGCCCACTCAGTGTTATCATTGGGAGCGTTACTAAATAGCAGTTACATGGATATGTAATTGCTATTTCTCTAGAAATCTACGTGGCCCGAGGTCATTGGCTATGCTGGAACATCGTGATGAACATGAACGAATGCCTCTTTAAGAGGTTTCCCATGCCAGGGGCAAAAATTTTTGTCTTCAATGACTGAGCAATAAAACCAGATTTCTATCCATGATATATTTCTAAAGTTCGGAGCTATTTAGGCATTTGCTCCCAGCTTGCTTACCGGAATCCCTTCAGCAAATTTCCAAAGTTCCATTGTAAATAAAATCTGATAGGGGAAATGTCCATATCCATAACGACATTTTTTGTAAATGAGTTTCGAGCGGTGCAGGCTTGGATACGAGTGAAGTCTATTAAGCGTATAGCTTTGTTTTATCTATTAATTTTTTAAAACTTCCGGGCGCGATGTCTTCTAACTGATTTATCTTGAGCGTGTAGTCCAACATTCAACCCATTCCATTTACTTGTCTAACCTTTAAGGTAAGCTTGATGCAAACCATGTATATTAGTGAGAGCTTAGAAAATACCAGTTTGGCTAACTACGGAGAATGATACATAGCCTGAGCATGTAAGCTTCCGCCATATTTTGCTGACTTTGGGATGCCAAGTGCTTAGCATTGAGAATTCAAGCACGGCTCGATGCTTACCCAAAAAAAGGGCGCAACATGCGCCCTTTTGACTCTTTGCAGATGACTGCCGACTCGCAGCAAGGTACATCAAACCCGCCTGCCTGCGAGAAGCCTCCATAACACTGCGATAACGGCGATAACCAACAATGCATGGATGATTCCTCCTGTATAGTATCCTCCAACGAAGCTAACAAGCCAAATGATGACCAGAACAACGGCAATTAAATAAAGTAAATTTCCCATATAATTTTTTTTTGCATAGAACACCCTCTACAATCCATTTGTTTGACAAGTAGCAAAAAATGTTTATACCTTAATCGAATCAATTGAGCCCTGATCCACCCCGGGAATTGTAATCCTCATCGCTAAAAGCATCGGCAAATTGATCACATAACGTTAGTAATGTAATGGCATGGAATAATGCTGCCAATTGAAATTCATCTTATGACAGCATGAATAGCGTTATTATCCGTAATTAGGGTGAGAATAGCAAATTCTAAAATTAAACCGCTCAGTTAACAATATATTTGGATGTAAGTAAAAGCAATAGCGTCCGGTCTGATTTAGCTTCGTCATAGTTTTCTTTAAGCAACTTATTAACATGCGGATGACCAATTTGCGCTGCTGCCATTAGCAGCATCTGAAATGATGCCATTTCCATGCTCTCTATATTCTGGAGGTAAAAGATTATCGAAAGGTCCTGTAGTTTCTGGTCCCCGCGCTGACGCGCAATTCCATCATAAGCATCTTCAATAAGACCGCTAACACCAAAAATACTAGCCCGCTCGACACTCCTATCGAGCAGCGTGTATATTAGCTGGATTCGGGTTAACTGCCTCTCTACGTCTGAAACGGTCTCGGCAATAGCATTTTTTAGTTCGCCAAACTGGGCTTCTTCGCCGAGTGCTGGCAGTTTTTCTACCAAGTGAAGCTTTGCAGCATAAATCCTGTCGAGGTGCCTGATAAAAAAACTTGTTAATTGATCAGAACCTAAGTTTATGCGATCCCAAGAATTAGGTGTGTTGGTTTCAGTTGTCATAAATATCCAGTTGCTAAGGTACAAATTTCCTTACAACTTTGACTATTTTATCAATGTCAAACGGTTTTGAAATAAATCCATCCGCAGCGCATTTCTTGGCAATCTGTTCCAAGTTTCGTTCCGCCGAAACCAGTACAACGGGAATGGTAAAGGCTGTTGTCCCTCGTTTCAGTTGCCTACAAAATTCGTCTCCGTTTAAAGGTGACCCTGCTATTCTAACATCGAGCAGGATTAGCTCAGGTTTTATCCTAAGCAATTCCTCCGCAGGCATGACTGACTTTCTTAATATTGGCTCGAAACCGGCATCCAATACTATGATGCCAATGAGCTCGAGGATATCAATATCATCATCAATAATTAATATTTTGGGTTTTTTCATCAGTAGCACTTTATCGACATCACACTAAAGCAACTCACTTACATCGATACCAAAGATCGATTGAAATATTTGCTTAAAACGGGCAGGTGAAGCATATCCTGCAAGGGCAGAGAGCTCCGCAATCGTCATCTGCCTGGTTGATACGATGGCCTCCCAAACCATATGCAGCCTAATGAGTGTAATGAGTTTTTTAGGCGTCATGTTTACCAGGCGGTTTACTTGGCGGTATAGTTGTCGTTCACTCATGGCCATTTCACTACTCAGAAACCCAATATTAAGCGAGGCACTGGAAACATTGATGCGTACGAGTGATTCGAACTTTTGCAACCATATCCGATCAGCCGGAGAAATTACTGAATTTATTCCCATCCATTTCAAATCGCCTCCCAGAGCTGCATTCCCATTGTCCAACAAAGCGAGTTCTGCTGAGAAACGTTGCTGCTGTTCCTCACTAAGTCTATTTAAAATTTCATTAATATGCCTTTTTTCCTCAGCCTGTTTTTTTAAGGTGATATCCTTTGCTATCGAAAAGATAATTTTGTCCCGGGAAATAAATATTGAGGTCCAGGAAAGCCATACCACTTGACCCTCTTTGGTAAGGTATCTGTTTTCGTATTCCATAACACCATCGGCAGAATTATGTGGGAGATTCTGAGGTTGGTCTTCAGGGTGTATGAAGGTGTCTATTGGGGAACTGGAAAGTTCCTCATTAGAATAGCCTAAAAGCTTAGGAACGGCAGGATTAATTTTCTTTAAGAAACCATCCTCTCCCGCAATGCAAACCAGGTCAGGATAAAGCTCAAAAAAATATTCCAGATCAAAGGTTTCTTTGGTAATTTTCTCGGTCATGGTTAATATTGTTCACATATATCGCGAGCTGCCTGAGCCCGCGATGATTAAATTCGCAACACATAGTTATGGGTATTGTTTGACATTAGAAATATATTTGGAATTTTGTCAGATTTTTAATATATATGGCAGGTTTTGTTCGTCTTTTTTGGATAATCATCGTCCCTAGAAGTAATAAAAGCTAAGCATCCTTACCGTATATTTGCATAATCATAAAATAAAATCCAAAATGTTGACTTGGACACATTGTTTAAGACAATCAATGCAGTGCACCCATTTACCTAACAAAAACTGGGCAAAATTCGCTCCAAAACACCTTTCCAGTAAAACGTTTCATAATGCTGAGTTGCTATCATTAATCATAGGATAATTGTTCGAAACAAAAAAACCATCCTTTTGTTGAATTAATATAAAATACATTTGTCATGAAGAAAAAATTCGTATTAGGGTTTGTCACCTTAGCACTGCTAGGAGGGCTTTCCCTCAGTGTTCAGGCACAAGAAAAAAAGAAAACAGAAGTAGGTAAGGCTCTTGACCATACCGGAAAAGCAATTGGAAAAGGCGCAAAATCTGTGGGCAACAAAACAGCTGAAGTCGCTGTAAAAGGTAGTTCAAAGGTCGCAGATAAAACCTGGAAAGGGAAAATGGCTCCTGATGGCTCTGATGTTTACATCAACTCAAAAAATGAGAAATATTACGTAAATTCAAAAGGTGCGAAAATCTGGCTCAAGCCATCTGAAATTAAATCTAAAGTAGAAAAACAAAAATAACAACTATCTTAAAGTACGGTTGCCCTCAACCGTACTTTTGCTTCTCAAAGCAAGAAATAATTACAATAACCTCCCGGCTTATACCTTCGGTCTGAAAAATGTGTGTGCATCCTTTAAGGCCATTCTGAAAATGGGAACGATTATTCCCATGATGATATTAGCTAGCCTTTCGCAATATCCAACGGAGGGTGTTGGTAGCGATCTAATGATGAAAATTGATACATTGTTCCCCGAGCCGTTCCAGCTATTGGCTAAAATTCTAGAGCGAATCTGCTGATGAATAAATTTCTAGTTTTTCCAGCTTTAGGCTTCATTTGGTGTAAAATAAATATCGTTTAGCGAAAGGTTTGAAATGATTGTAAAATTCGATAAATTTGCATTTTCTAGGAATTTTATCAGTTTTTTGATGTTACGTTTTGTGAGTGCGATGGGTAGCGAAGCCCTTCTTGAAATTCTGATGCAGTCGAAAGATGCCACCGCAATATACACCGGCGAGGATCTTCGGATACAACTTGTCAATGATGCAATGTTACGTATCTGGGGAAAGGACCTTAGTGTCCATGGACAAACTTTCGAGCAAGCCCTCCCTGAGTTGAAAGGCCATCCCTTCGCTGAGTTACTTAAGCAGGTTTGGCTTACAGGTGATACCTATACCGCTCGCAGCAGTCCGGCAACCTTGAATGTCCATGGAATCCCTAAAACTTCTTACTTTGATTTCGAGTACCGGGCTATTCACGATGAACATGGTAAAGTCCAATGTATCCTTCATACCGCTACAGATGTTAGCGACAGAATGGCAGCATGGGCAATGGTCAAACAAAAAGAAGATCAGGAACTACAGCACCGTCTGGACTTATCACGCGCAAATGAATTTCTTGCCAATTCTGTTCAGGAACTTCAGGCCATGAATGAAGAATTCCAGGCAACCAACGAAGATCTCGCTTCGCTCAATGAAGAGTATCAAGCTACTAATGAGGAATTGCAGGCTTCGTTAGAAGAAGTTGCGAAATTAAATTGGGAAGCAAATTCGAAAAATGAGCAGCTTAGAATTGCCAATGATCGCTTAGCTTCAAGCGAAAAAAACCTCAGTACGGCGCTTAAAGCTGCAAACTTGGGTAGCTTTGAATTGGACATTCGATCTGGGCTGATGAAATGCAGCGAGCAGTATGAGGTAAATTATGGTAGGGAACTGGGGCAAGATTTTAGCAAAGATATTCTTTTTGAGAGCATACTTCCCGAGCATCATGAAAATATTCGAACGCAACTTAATCAAGCGATCAATAATAATGTTCCCTATCAGGTAGAATATCAAATTCTGAGGCCAGATGGGTCAATACACTGGATTCAGTCGACAGGCAGGGTGCAGTATGACCATACTGGAATAGCTGCTAAACTTATTGGCGTAACGCAGTTGATCACCGACAGGAAAAATTATGAGATACGTAAAGATGAATTTCTGACAGTTGCCAGCCATGAACTCAAGACGCCGATAACGGTTTTAAAGGCTAATCTGCAATTACTAGCCAGGCTACGTAGTGATATCCAACCGCCTACGGCTATACGGTATATTGATTCTGCGCTGGGGGCTATGGCCAAAGTCGGCTCCATCGTTGATGACTTGCTGGATATGGGCCGTTATTCAAAGGGGGACATCTCCCTCAACAAGGTTACCTTTAATATTGAAGAAATTATCCGGGGATGTTATGAGCACCTGGATGTAGGGGAATCAGCGAAAGTCATCACAGATACCCTACCCTTGTTTATTTACGCGGATATTCATCGCATTGAGCAGGTACTTGTGAATTTTGTTAACAATGCATTTAAGTATGCCCCGGAGAGTGAAAAAATAACCATTCAGGCCAGACAACTTGGCAACAGTGTCAGGGTAGCTGTTTCTGACCTTGGCAAAGGAATTCCTGCAGCGGAGATTCCAATGCTTTTCAATAGATATTGGCAATCACCCTCCGGCAAGAGTCATGGCCAAGGATTGGGTTTAGGGCTCTATATTTGCGCGGAAATTATTAGAAAACATGGCGGCCAAATTGGAGCTGATAGCAGCCCAGGCGAAGGAACTACATTTTGGTTTGTTCTGCCTTTAAGCCCTGAAAAAGATGTTTTGGATAAGTCGTGATTTCTAACCTCACTGTGAATTAACGGCAAATTTTCACAATTCGACATGATACTCTTTTATGATGAACGATGGACCGGTTTAGTTATCTCACAGAGCGCTTTAAAATTCAATGTTACAGGATAATACATACATGAGGAGTACCTCTGAGTTTTCATGTGGATAATTGGTTTCAGCGGAACCTCCAATCTTAAGGTATATGTGACGAACTGCAAAGAAGAATAGTTTATAGTGCGATTCAATTCCATTACAGCGGATAGCATGAGCGCAATTCAAACGGGTGATGCAGTTATGAAGGGCTAGCGCAATGGCCGATATAAGCGATTAACGTATCGGGCGCTTGTCTTCGGGGCCATCTATCTTACGGATCGTTTGTAAACCCACGCTTCATTGCTAAGGCCAACAATTTGCCTCATTATCCAATATTGCCCAATGATGACACTTACCCACAACTGTATTAAAATAAAACTATTCGCTTTTGCAAGTGTTTAATATACAAAAAATAAAGATTATGGGATTTTTACGAGCAGCATTAATTGGAGCGGCAGTTTATGCCGGAATAAAACATATTACCAAAAAAGATTTGGCAACTGGCAGATCAATACTTGACGCATTTCTCGACCGGGCACCTGGCTTGGTTAGCGAGACCAAGGAAGTTTTTTCTGAAGTAAAAGTGCGCGTCAATCGCGCAAAACAAGATTTGGTCAGTTAGCCAGAACCAATGATGGCTTGTCCATTCTCCCTGACAAGTTCATCTTACCATTTCTTAAACCCAAGTCAAAATAGACGTAAACATTTGTCTTAAAAAATAGTGTTGCGATCAGCCTATTTTTTAATCTCCGCTTATAACTTTCGGTGTCCATTCGTAGGGATTGGGTTTAGTAACGGTTAAGCTTCCGAATGATAACTTATGATGAGCTGCATGGCCTGACTATATGCTCCGTAATCAAGCGCTAAGCCTGCTTTCGAAAATTAATTCGTAACTTGTTGATTATGAAAAGGCAGGGAATGATTATCATGATAGATCATGCAATGGGCAGAGGAACAATTACTGACACCAACGCACAGGATATCGATTTCTGTATCGATGGAAGCATTTCACATCTTTGCGCAGGCATGACGGTGATTTTCATCATTACTGAAACCCCCTATGGATTGATCGCTACCGAGGTTGAGCCACTTCCGTAGCTGCGCTAAAGGTAGCCTTCTGTTTGCCATACATTTGAAGCATTAAAACAGCAAAATACTCAGCACTAAGATGATTTAATACCATAGTCGAGACAAACAGTTAGCATCCAATTTTCCAGGGAATAATTCCCAAAAAATTCGCATTCAGATACTTTATTTCTGCATGTTTTAAAATTCACCATTGCTTACTGTGATACTCAGATTAAAATCCAAGCAATAATGTTAAAGGTTTTCAAGTAAGTTTCTCCATTCCAGCAAGGCATTATATTCGGGCTCGTTTTTGTCATCATGAAGAAGCCTGTTATTAATGATCATGAAAATTAATATCTAAAAGAAATGGTATTAGGCATTGGAAACAATTTAATCGAAATGGTGATCAGCGTATTTGAGCAGTTTGATATACCTACACACCTCCTGAGCAACAAAAAAACAGACTGCTGATTTAAGCCTAACACTTTAACCTTGTAGAGGAAAGACGCTGTGGATTTGTATAGGAGTATATACTCCGATTTACTGCTAACAGGTCGCAGTGCTATAGTAATCAACCGGATGATTGAACCATTGGTAATGGCAATGATTTCCTATTAAGAGAAATAGCAAATTTTTGCTGGGGACAGCTAGTCCCAATTGCTGCCATTTTATTATGCAATATGCTTTTGGTTTGGTACAATCTTATTTCAGGATTCAGCAAATGCTGATGTATTTACGGATGCAATGCTATTGCTATCTGCTCATTTTTCGAATGCGCTAGCAAACAGAGGGCGATTAGGGCAGCAAACCTTGTATAAAGGCTTGGGCCGCTGCTATAGATATTGTGCAGTATCTTCAAGTGGTTAGGATAAAGATTAATTAAGGTAGGTGGCATACAAAATATCCTCTGGTGGAGCTAGAGCGATCACTCGAACGCTACTAAGCAGCTTTTTGAAGATTTTTTTGGCACCAATATTTATTGCCTATATAAAATACCGAATTGATTGCATTTGACTAATTAGGCTTAATAATGTACTTTACAAGGTTGCCACTTTTAAATTTTTCAACTTGTCCAGTTAAAATATCCCCATTTTCGATAAATTTCCTTAATGCCCAACCGCCTTCGTTTTCAAACGGCTGAATCTCTATAGAATTCCCCTTTTTATTTATCCATAAGCGTAGGCGAAGGGCAATCTCTGCATTGGAAATAATTGTCGCATTGAAGTCATTAACAAGCTCAATGTTGATATCACTAATAGTTCTAAATTTCTCGGCGCATAAAAGCAGTTCACCTGTAGCATCCCGTGTTGGCGTACATAACTCGTTTAACACATCGAGGACAGGGCCGGCTATGGGGAATTGGTCATTTGCGCCCAGTTTTATATAGTTATCAGATAGGGTAATTTTTAGGGGCCCAGGTAAGTCAGCTCCACTGATAGACAGTTGTAGACCTGACTGTATAAATTGATGCTCCGGACATGTCTCACTGAGAAGCTTGGACAAGCCAGAAAGAGAAAAATTTCTTGAGTTTATAAAAATTTTCATAGCTGGCAGGTGAAAAAATGAAAAGCAAAAAATACACTGCATCGAAAAATTTACGAACTGCGCTGAAGGTTCGATCACCTCCCTCTCGACAAATTTAATACAATAACTCATTAGTTACAACCTTAATCTCTAAAACTTAATATTTCGATAAGTTTTCAACTTGGGAAAAATCCAAGCGAATATTTGCTAAATTCCTATCTGATTTATAATCTTGTATACTGATCAAATTTTGTTCGGTATGTTTTTCAAACGTCAGGTATCCCAGGATACCTGATTTCTATCATTCCTAATTGTCGAAATCCAACAAATGTCTTAATCGATTATCGGTTTCATGCCTAGAATTGTAATAACAGGTAATGGCAAAAGCTCAAATAGGAGAAAAATCAAAAAAAGTCTTGGCTAAAACAATCTGGCTATTTGTATGTTATTTATTTGTTTTAAAAAACAGTTAATTAATTTTAGAGAGGCAGTCACAGGTATCTGTGACTGTTTTTGCGTTTAAACCGGGCAGATTGACGGTTGTCAGGTAGTTATGGTTTAATATTTCACCCAAAGGTAAAAACATTAAAATGACGCGTTTATCGTTACCGCCAAAGTCAATCTAATCACCCGGCATTGACTTTTTCTCCGCTTGCAAGGCAAGTAACATACAAATGACATTATAAAATCGAATATAGTTCGTTCTATAATTATGGTTTTTAGTTTCAGCTATCATTATATTGACAAAGTATTAGTCCGTCATATATATACTATTGTACTTTTTGAAGACAAACCGCATTATTTCATTTATGAAAATGAAAACCTCTTGGCCACGATATGGAAACCAGAAAAGAGATGGCAGCAGTCATCGGGCGAAAAACTTAATGATAGGATGATTAAAATGTTAGGGAGTGCTATCGAAACGAATTCGAAATGCTAGTCTGTTCGTAAAGTATCTTTAAAATCCTCAGATTTAAAGGTGATTTTTCCTTATACAAACGTGTCAGCTTAACTTCGCCGCTTTGAGGTATCACTGTGAACAAGCTTTCCAGTTCATTACATTAAACATCAACCATGAATTATAACTTCACATACAAGCGTTGTTCAGAAAAAGTGGTAAAAGGCAAAAATACAGTGTACCAAAACAATAATCGAGTTTGCTTCATTAAGTTATTAGCGTTGAACCTCAATGATAATTACCTTATTGTAGCGTATGCTATCGGAACGCAGAGAAATATTTCAAACGATCGAAATGATATTTGTCTAGCACGATCGTTAACGAAAGTAATTGGTTTTAAATAATAATTTATCGTAGTTCTTAATTGAAATCGCTCCGCCAGTAATCATTATAACATCGTCCGCTTTGAGTTCACTAAGGAGCCTGGTAACATTTTCCTTCGCAAGGCCGGTTGTTGCAGCTAAATCTTTACGGGAAATGGAAATAGGTATTCCATGTCGACTTTCAGGATCGTATTTTTCTTTTAAGACCAAAAGTGCAATCGCTAATCTCTCAGATGCAGAACACTGGGAAAAAACAGCAAGCTTTGTTGTCAGGACTGTGAACTCATGCCCCATAATTTTAAGAAACTGGGTCAGCAGAGTTGCCGAAGAATTTAGTATGGACAGAAAAGTTTCCTTCGGAATAAAGCTAATCACGCAATCTTCCATAGCCATGGCGGAGTCGGGATAACGTTCACCAGTAAATAAAGCGTGATAGCCTATTAACTCATTCGCTGCTGCGATGTATAGAATATGTTGCTTCCCTGCGTGAATAGTTTTATATTTTTTTACCATTCCTTTGTGAATGAAGAAAATACCGGATGGCACTGATCCCTCGCGGAAGATATTTTCGCCTTTAGCATAGGACTCTACTGGCTGACTGCCGAGAAGCAGCTGGCGTTCTTCGGGCGAAAGTACCGCTAAAAAAGTCCGCGTACCAAAAACCCATTTCTCCTGTTGAAATGCTTTTCTTTGCATAAACTATTCGTTTTATATATAACCCCAAAACTGATCAAAAGATTTAGCTTCAGCAACAGCGGGTAACTTAAACCCTCAATCCACTTTAACATAAAAATTGAGCTCAGTAGGGAGCTTATGCCGAGTAATAAGCCTGAATGATTTGGGCACTTGCGCAGCAACACTGCAATAGGTCACCAGTCTGGTTCCGGGATGGACAAGTGCTAACTTGTTTCGCAAGACTTGAAAATCATGCGCATAACGTTTGAGGCCAAACCCTGGGCTGCTATCTATCCTCGCTTTCGGCACGAGATTTTCATAGAAAGCATTAAAAAAGTAAATTGCACTAAAATCTGAAAAAGAACAATCATTCATATCACCATGGGTGAAACTGACATTTTGTAAACCCGATAGTTGTTTCAAATCTTCAGCCTCAGAAATAAGTTTTTCGCGAACATCAATCCCATGAAAGATCGTATGCGGATGGATCGAAGCGCCTACAAGGCAAAATTTTCCTATTCCGCATCCTACATCAAGCACTTTAGCACCAGGCCGTGCAAGCAGACCGGCAGCTATCCGGGCGATATGGACAGGACTCCAGTGTATATTGGAAACGGCTTGCATTTCCGGTGTGCAGCATGCATTAAATGCTTGATCGCTATTCAACATTTATCAGGTTTTCCTTTCGCTGGTTTCATTTACTGGGCGCTGTGAAGTATTGAAACTTTTGCATGTTAATTTTATTTTCAAAAATAACCTTAAAATGGCAGTCGATGGGTACATTATATCATCGAGCCAGTTGATAATTATCATCTATCTGAATTAAGAATCAAACTTCAGCCTTAAGGATTGCGCTTGTAGCATTTCGAGAATTCTGAAATTCCATTTGGTAATATTTTTTATAATTGAATTTTTGATTGTCAAAAACAATAGCTTTGTAAAAAAAGCAATGGTCAAATCTTTCCTTAATCGTCCTTCTACCGGGTTTACCCTTACCATAGTGTTCACTATTATCACATCAGGCCTTTCTTATTTAAGTGTGCGTAAATTTTCAGATAGTGAAAAATGGGTTAACCATACTGACCAGGTGCGGAGTAAGCTTGAGAAAGTCATTTCTTTTATGAAAGATGCAGAAACCGGCCAGCGTGGATACCTGCTCACCGGTAACGAGCTTTTTCTCGCCCCCTACCTTCAAGCAGAGCACTTGGTTCGCTCCACCATGGATACAATACAAACGCTTACACTTGATAACCCTTCACAACAAGGGGAATTCAAAGGCTTGAAAACAGCAGTTAATGCCGAATTTGATTTGTTGCGCGCAACAATAGCACAAAAAGGTAGCGGCGGCCAAACTAGTCTAGATGTGCTGCTGATGGCTAAGTCTTATCTTGACCGGACACGCCTGATCATCAACCGGATGGAAAACCGGGAAGAAGTACTGCTGGCGACCAGAATCTCGACGCTTCACTTGTACGGGACATTAACCTGTCTAACTATTTTTTTTGCATTTCTAGTTTCTCTGGTAATTACGGTTTATTATTACAATAGGACAGTGAAGAGCTTTGCTAAACGCCTGGCGTTAGCGGATGAGCTCAGAGAGGAAGCGCATTATCTTGTCAGCAATGTATCAAAATTAAAAGATTTCGCCTCTCGTATTGAAAAGGGTGAGTATGGATTAGAGATAAATCTTGATCATGACGGCTTGCGCCGATAATGTTGTTTTATCGAAAATCCCTTATATGTCAATCCCCTCACCATCCTCTCAAGCTTCGATGGACAATATGAACTCACAAACAAAAGCATTAGATTTGTTTTGAATCTTTGGATCTATTGACATAATATCTTCGGGAGTTTTTGTCTGTCTTTACTTAAATCCAGCCATCAGCTCTCTGTTTGCCAACAGACAGGTATCTTATCGCGCTTTGCTTATTCAAATTCATTGGTACCATACACGAAGCTATAATAAATCAGGGCCTTAGTATTGGATACAATAAGCTTGATTTGGCAGCGTCAATCCAAAAAAGTTTTGTTTTGCATTGAGTCAATCTGGGTCGATATAGTAATGTCCATTTAGCTAAGCCAAAACTTTGTAAATCCTTTGAGTTATTTTAGATGGGCGGGGTAATTATTATAGCCTACCTGTGGAAACCAAATTAAGTTGCTACCTTATATCGTAAGATACATTATAAACTAAAGCAAGCACACATCGAACCTTCCTTGCAAGCAGTCCCCAAAGTAAGCTAGCGGTTGAGAAATTGGAAGAGTTGCCAGATTCTTTAATGCTCCTCTGGCAATTTTTAAGAAAGCATACACCGATCTTGGATGCTATCACCTTGACCTAATGAGGTTCTTGATTCATGATAATTGCCCGATAGCAGTAAACGACAGTGTTGACTGCGCTAAAAATACTACTAAAAGGAGTATATATATTTATACTATAAGGCTAAGTTGGTCTATCGCCGAAAAACAATTCCTCGAAAGAGGATGTTAATATCCCAGTCTTCCACAATATTAGGAGAATTAGATAGGCGGCAGAAATCATAATAACTTTTATTAAGAGATTTATGGGATTTTGAAGCTGGCTCCGAATAGCCATCAATATATAAAGTAAGCTACCTTTCCATTTTGCTAATATCATGCTTTTCAATCAAAAACTATTAATAATCGTCAAACCTACACTATTTAGAAAATAAGCTTAAGGTCAGTGTAAATTTTAGGTAGTTGTCCTGATAAATATAGTATAAATACGCATATAGGCATTTACATGAAGATTCCTAACGCTTGAGTCCATGTCTAAATGAAATTTACAAAAGTGAGGCAAGTGTAGGCTAGGTAAAACTTGGTCTTGATGGTGATACAAATTTGCAGCTCTGGATGATGAAGATAGCAAAAACACCCTGTTTTTTAGTTTTAAAAAGCGGCCTTTTGAACTTCAACAAAGGTAAACATCCACTTTTCAGGATTATTCCAGTTAGCCGCTTTAAAACTTCCAATCGGCAATTTTACTTTTACCAGGTTCCAGCCCTTTTTTAAATGCAAACTAATTGGTTCCCGGAATTCATAGCCTTCATCCAGCAAAGGTATTTCCAGGTTTCCTTTTTGTCCCCCGCGTATCCATTCAGGAGGCGAAATAAGGGTGTTATTTAACCAGATGGCAGAATGGTGCCTATCCCAACTCCCTGCTTCCGGACTGTCAGTTGCCTGTGAACGGGAAAAGTTATTAAATCCAATCCAGTATTGTTTTACCGTATCAACAGCCGACCATATTTTTTGAACCGCATACCAGGTGGTATTTTCCTTTGGGTGTTCCAGCACCGCGTTTATTTTAGGTGCCCACCAATGCCTTAAAATGATGGTTGCACCAGATGCTGTTTGATTAGCGGCGTGTTTTGTAAAATCAAAATCAGGGTCTTCGGGCTCAAAAACTTTACTTAAATCTCCACTATTTTCAAAGGGACCGTATAGCGACCATTCAAGGTTTGATTGTTTGTAGTAAGGGAAGTTTTTATTTTTGAAATAACGGTCTTTATGATTCATCAAACGTGATTCGAAATCCGCAAAATCCTTTGAAGCTTGAGCTCCGTTTAGGTTTAAGCTAGCTACCCATCCCTTATAACCTCCTCCTCTCCAGCTTCGCTCGGCAAAAGTCATCATGGCCGGATATACCGCATTCATCGTAATCGCATCTTCCTGTTTCGCGACCGCACGATCAGGCCAAAGACACAGCGTAGCGCCAAGTGCGATCTGGTTGCCTTCGTCAGTATCAGCAAGCTGCCGGTGAAAGAGCGTCACCACACTTTCAAAAGGATCCATATGGTTTAAATACAAATGCCTGGAATCAATAAAACGGATCTTATCATTACCTGAGGTAAGCCCCGCATCATCCATCCAGAGTTGCCTGATCACCGAATCATCAAAATTTCCGCCTGGCTCCCAGCCGATGATCTGTTTATCCAAAGATTTCAGGTAAGCGATCACCTCAGGCAAGAATTTTTTATTGGTTATTTTAACTTCATCGGCGCCAATATGGATATAAGGAAGTGCGTAGGTTTCGCTGAATTCTTTTAAAATTTGTTTGACTACCACCAGACCTGAATCGCTTTGCATATCTGTTTTCATCGCCTTTTTGAAAGCAAGACTATGACCCGGCATATCAATTTCAGGGATAAAGAGTATATGACGTGCCTTGCAAAAATCAATCAGTTCCCTGATTTCTTTTTCCGTATAGTACATGCCCTTGTTTCGTTCCATATACTCCGGGGCATTGAGCTGAGGATAAGATTTACTGGCTAGCCGCCAGGCGATGTCTTCAGTCAGGTGCAAATGAAAGACATTTAATTTATAGGCCGCCATAAGCTCAATCTGTTGCTTCAGGAGTTCCGGCGACTGGTAATTACGACCAACATCGACCATATATCCCCGCCAGCTGAAGGCAGGCAAATCTTCTATTAGCACATAAGGGATATGCTTTCCATTAATGAGTTGCCTTAGGGTCTGGACCGCATAAAATACGCCTGCAGTTGAGGCAGACTGAACTTTTACGCCACTGGGATTTATTTGTAAGTGATAAGCTCCTGCTTTCTCTATCTTCCCCGAAACCTCCGGTTGCTGTAGCAGACTTATCAAGGACTTTCCTGTAGCATCAGGACCAGCCCTTAGCTTTAGGTGAATACCATTAGCGGCTAATATCGATTGCAATAGCACTGCCTCCTTTTTCAGTGAGTCGCTATTATAATAAATGGCTTTCAGCTGGCTAAGCTCCAAGTCCCCTTTCAATCGATGTACCTGGGCAGGCATTGGGATCAGGTTCAGCGGCAGCGATTGCGCAAAGCTAACTATACTGAAAAGGCTAAAAAGTATAAAAAAGGATAAAATGAACTTATGCATAGCGATCAGTAACCTAAACTGGAAAGTAAATTCGCGCAATACCATTCCTGACGCGGTAGATGGAAAGGGCCTTTGAAAAGATTACCTTTAGCGCTTTGTGCGATACGTCCATCGCGGTGCAGGTAGCCAAACCACTCGCCGTGCTTTTTATCATGAAAATGGCTGTAGGCATATTCATGTATTTGTCTATGCCAGCGGGCATATTTTTCTTCTCCCGTCAGCGTATAAGCTAGCAAAGTCGCAATGATCGCTTCATTCTGCGGCCACCAGAATTTCATGTCCTGCCAGTATTCCTGTACGGGTTTATCATAAACATCCTTAAAGTACAGCATACCACCATACTCCTTGTCCCAGCCCCTTTCCCACATATAATCAAGCATTTTACAGCCTAGCTTGATCAGCTCCGGATCATTATTTCGGTATTTGGCTTCATGCAGGATAAACCAGGCGCCTTCGATGGCATGTCCGGGGTTCAGGGTACGCCCGTCGATGTGGTCAATGATCTCGCCACCAGGGGAAACCTGTTCCATCACGCAGGCAATATCATCTTTAACAAAATCCCGTTTGATTTCTGCTATCCAGCGCATAATCCATTCATCGCAGCGATCATCTCCAATCGTTTCACGGATTTGCTGGGCGGTATTGATCATAATCATCGGGACACCAATACCTTTAGCAGGCCTGGTAGTGGTAAACTTTGGCGGCAATAGCCCAGGCGTGGTAGCATATTCAATGCATTTACCGAAGAGTTCGCGGGCCTTTTGCGCTGCTGATTCCTCCCCTGAAGCTTTTGCATAGGCGCCATTGGCAATCGCGGCAAAGGTTTCTGAAAAATAATAGCGCCTTTTACGGATGGGACTGCCGTCCCTAGTCACATGGAAAAACATCTGTCCGTCGCTATCAAAGCAATGCTTATGTAAAAAATCTATGCCTGATTTGGCGCCATCGAGCCAGCTTTGCTGCTTGCCATAGGTATTGCAAAGCGTGGAAAGCATCCAGGCTCCCCGGCCCTGGATCCAGACCGCTTTATCGTCATCGATTAAACTTCCATCTGCATCACGCATGAAAAGATAGCCGCCATACTCCTCATCTATAGAACGTGGAAACCAGAAAGGGATGGTATCATTTAAAAGCTGGTTTTTATAAAAATCCGCAAGGGATTTCAAGTTTTCTTTACTGTAATGCATATCAAGGGTTTAAAGAAATAGAAAATGTCGAGGCTGGAAGTCCGGCCTGGTTAATTAAGTTTGCCCGGCTAAAAGGCGCGAAGGCGTATAGTACTTTTGTAATTTTTAACTGCTTTGGAATGGTGAGGACAATGGTGCTGCCGATAATTTTTCCGCTAGCTGGGTAACGAGTGCCCTTGTTATCTTCAAGTTCAAAACCAATAAGCCTTTCACCATTTCTAGTGGCAAGCTGCCGGGCATGTGAAAAATGAAGGGTGATTTTTCCTGGGCTCATCTTTGCCTGCGAGATCAGCGGGCCAGTGGATTCCAGCTTTTTATCGTAGCTATTCGCCAGGGCCAGTAGCACCAGGCGTTCGCCGATTTGTTTTTTTGCTTTTGGGTGGACATTCAGTGAATCACCCAAATCAAGGCTTACTGCCATGGCTACCCCTGGGATTTCTGCAGCTAATTTCCGCTGCATATCCCGAAAATAAGGCCAGGATGACCTGTCGATGGAAGAAAGCTGTACAAAATAAAAAGGCAAGGTCTTTCCCCATTTCTTCCGCCAGCTATTGACCAGTAGCGGAAATTCATGGGCATATAGCTCAGGGTTATGCGTATTGCTTTCCCCCTGGTACCATATTACCCCTTTTATCGGAAATTCAGCAATTTTAGCGATACCTGCTTCATCATTATAGCAAGGCTCGTAAGGATGCCGCTGTTTTTTTGCTTTGGCATTTTTTAAGTTTAGCCCTGCCCTTTCCCTTACCCAGTCCTGTAAAAAATCGGAAGCCCGCCAATTGCTGAGCATATCCACGAGCAAAGGGTCAGCCTCCATCGTTTCCCTGTCCAGCCAGGATTCTATCCCTGATCCGCCTACGGCCAGTTGGATCAGGCCAATGGGAACCTTTTCACTTTTAAGCAGTCTTTCTCCGAAATAATAGCCGATGGCAGAAAAGTTGCCCGCTGAAGCAGCATCCGGCCTTGTCCATTTCCCTGAAAAATAATTCAGACGGTTAACGCTTTTTAGGGATAAAGAGTCCCAGGCATTGTTAGCCGTTTCTACGAGCGGCTGGTAATTCAGCAACCTTAAGTGCTGTTCTTTTTTTAAGCGGACTAAATCCGCTGGACCGGTTGAAGCATCTTTCAGCGCAAAAGCCATATTGGATTGTCCGGCACATAACCATACATCTCCAAATAGCACATTCTTTAGCTGGATCGTCTTGCCAGTAGAACTGATGCTTAACTGATAAGGGCCACCGGCTTTTGTTGCTGGCAGATAAATTTTCCAATGGCCGTTTGAACCAGTTTTGGTGCTCCGGGTAAATCCTTTAAAACGAACGCTAACCACTTCGCCCGCATTGGCGGTTCCGTAAACGGGTAGCGGCTTATCCCGTTGCAAGACCATATCATCACCAAATATGCCGGAGAGTTTAAGGCCGCCGAAGTTTCCTGTATAATGCTCATAAATAGTTTTTGCGATAAGGCTAGCGCCTTCAGCATCAGGGTGAAGACTGTCAGTAAAAAGATCAGGGTGCATCTGGAGCGCCTCCTGTAAATCGATTAGCGGTAAATGGTAAGCATCGGCAAGTGCTGCAATAGCCTGCTGAATTTGCTTATACCAGATCCTGGTTCCTGATTTAAACCTGGGATGATCGGAGAAAACCGGGCTCATCGCGCAGATGTAGATTTTTATCTTAGGGCTGGTTTGTCTTAGCGTATCAATTAACCAGCCATAATCTTTTTTAAAGTCCTGCTTGAAGTTTGGCCAGTTTCTGGGATCGGTGTCATTTAAGCCCAGGTCGATGAATGCGACATCCGCTTTATAGCTGATTGCGTTTTTGAAGGCTGTGGTTTTATAATAAGGCCTATGGCCTTTTTTAAGCAGCGTTGCACCACTGAACCCAAAATTAGCTACCTCGAAACCATTACCCAGCAGCTGCTGAAGCCTTGCCGGGTAGCTTTGGCTTTCGGGTTCAGCCAGCAGATATCCTGCCGTGACCGAATTGCCGATACAGGCAATTCTGGTTTTCTGGGCATAGGCGCTGCTGACTGCTGATAAAAGCAGTAGTGTAAAGACCTTAAAAAACTGATTCATGGTTCGCCTATTTTACGATTTCGCCAATGGGTACCCGGACAAAGTATAAGTCCTTCACCCCTTCATATAGAAAGCCTATGGTCTTATCATCGATTTTGCTGAGCGAAGAGTAGCCGTAGAATTTACGCTCATCAACTAGCAGCGCATTCTTGTCAGCCCAGCTTTCCCCTAAATCAAGGCTGGCCTTGATGGTCAGGTTATAGCGGCCGCTCTGCGTGTTGTCATTTCCAAATAAAACCACCTGCTGCTTTTTACCTTTAAGGAGCATTTCTGATTTGATAAAGCTGGCCATACATACCGGATCTTGCAGTGCATTATAAGAACTATGGTGTTCGGTCCAGGTTTTCCCCATATCGCTGGTTGTCGCAACGCTCCTATAGCTACCGCGGTTATCCCGCATATTCAGCATCAGTAGGCCGGGACTGGTTTCAATCAGTTGGCTTTCTGTGGTATTGGCTTTTGGGCCTTTTTCTGTTTTCCAGCTCGCTCCATGGTCACTGCTATAAAGCAAGGTTGAATGCGGCATGGCATTTTCATCCCAGTACTGCGCGGCAAAAACAAGTTTACCATCTTGCATGGCAATGCCGCTACCTGGTCCATTAAAAAACAAGTTCCATTTCGGGTCTTTAACCGATGAGGTAATACTTTTGGGTTTTGACCAGCTTATCCCGTCATCCTCACTGCTCACCAGTACCAGCTGACCGGTAACATCCTCAGATAGACCCGGCCTTGAACCGGCAATGGAGCGGTTACCTTTACTCCAAAGTGCTGCTACCCATATTTTTTTAGTGATGGGATCAACCAGCACGGCTGGATCTCCAACACCATTATTGGCATTAGGCTCACCCATATCCATGATGATTTTCATCGGTGCCCAGGTTTTGCCTCCATCTAGGCTCCTACTCATCCCCACGTCAATGTTGCCAGGTAAATCCGTAGCATTATCGTAACGGATATCATAGACAGCGATTAATGTTCCGACAGTCGTTGTAGCGAGTCCCGGTATACGAAAAGTGTTTACGCCTCCATCGCCTGCTTTCTTAACTACCTGGCCTAGTCGTTTCTTTTGCCCTTCTCCTTCTTGATTGAGCGGAAAGGTTTTTGAATCCGCATCTACAATTTTATTTATGCGGAATTCGACTTTTTTATCGATGTCCGCATCGGCTTTTAATCTAGCACTGATCCAGAAATAATGCATGCCGGGGCTGAGTTCAATGTCTAATGGGATTTCAAATTTTTCCTTATAAGGGGACAAGCTCTTAAGCTTGTTGACCGCCGCAAAAAGCGGTTCTGTATCCGTAAAATAAACATCAATAGCTGCTAGGAGTGGAATACCCTCGGCATTTAGCGATGCCTGCAAGAATTTAAAGGTGGTTGGCTTTTCTCCAGCTGGAATATAAACCGATATGCGGGTTAGCGGATTTGTATCCACTCCTTTTAGCAAGGGTACAACAGGAGAATATGCCGTAAAACGTTTTGAATCTTGCGCGCCAGCAACAAAAGTCATTGCCATTAGCCAGAGCGTTAGAAAGGCTTTTAATTTTGTTTTCATAAATTTTAGCTCAGGCGCCCTCGAAGTCATTAAACTTTGGACGCAGGTAATACAATTGGATAACTAGGGCAATCAATACGATAAGCGAAAGCATGGCGAAATCTTTGCCCAGGATTCCCTCATCAGAAGATTTACCCAGCAGGTTAGTAATAAAAGCCCCGGCAAATACGCCGGTCATGTTCATTAAACCATAGGCAGTTGCCCGGTAACGGGCAGGTACAAACTGGCAAAGGATGGGCATATTGTTCGCATCGAACATGCCATAACCAAAACCAAAGCAGAATGCTGCGCCAACAACACTGTATATCGAACTGCCAAAGCCGATCAGAAGCAGGGAAGGAACGGTTAAGGCCAGGCCTATAGCGCTCGTATATACCCTGCCTTTAATGTTTTTCTGTACCCATCGGTCCGAGAGTATCCCACCGAATAGCACACCAAAGAAGGAGGATACGGCGATTGTAATGGTTGATATCGGACCCGCCTGGGCCATATCAATATGCAGGTTACCGGCAAATAAGGTAGGTAGCCAGTTTTTAGTGGCCCATCCAGGAAGGCTTGGAACCGCAAAATAAATCAGGATGACCCAGAAAGAAAGATTGCCAAGCAAAAAGGCAAGCCCTTTCCATAGGGACGTTTTTTTTTGTTCACTGGTGGTTGAAGAATGGACTGCTGCTGGCTGATTTTTTTTCTCTTTTAAGAAGAACAGCAAAATCACTGCATAGACTATCCCCACAAAGCCGAAACTGTGAAAAGTAGCCTGCCAGGAAAATTTAGCGGCAACCGTAGCGCCAAAGCCGCCCAGTGCCTGCCCCATATAAAGGCCGGTCATGTGAATGCCTATGGCGAGCGATCTGGTTTTACTATCATGGTAGTCGGCGATTAGCGATAAACCCGCAGGAATATATAACGCTTCACTTAAGCCCATCAATGCCCTTAACCAATAAATCTGATTAAAACTGGCAGCATAACCCATTAAAAAGGTCACCAGCGACCAGACCAAAAGACTACCCACGATGAGCCATTTCCGGTTAAGCTTATCTGCAATAATCCCTGAGACTGGGCTCATCAGACCATAGATCCAAAGGAATACCGCCATCAGGTAACCGAAATTGGTCGCTGACTTTAGCTCCTGAATGTCTATTTCCATTGCCGGCTTCATCGTGGAGAGCATCTGGCGATCCATATAATTGAGCAATGCTACAAACCATAACAAGCCAACCACTACCCAGGCATATTTTTTATTTTCTTTCATCTTTTATTTCTTTACCAACCACGATATCCGCCGTGCGCACCCCTGCCCTGATTTCGCCAGCTGCGATGATGATTTTATTATTGAATAAAACTGCATTCGTCGTCACTGGGCCATAAGGCATAGCAGCTTTCAACTCTGTCCAGTGGTCCAGAACCATATCATATTTTAATACGCCTTTACTAAAGCCTGGATGCGCAGACTGCAGGGTGGCTTTAGCCTTTTCAAGGCTTAGCTTTTTTCCCGGATCAGTTTCCTTTTTTATTGCCGAGATTAAGTTTTCCGTCTGATTGAAAGTTTTGCCTTCATCACCACTGAATACATAACAAGCATCGCCTAGCTGTAGCCCTGATGCTGCTGCCAGTGGATGAGGAAGCGGCGCCCTTTCACTCCATGTCTTTGTTACTGTATCAAAACAATAAACCTGATCATAGATAGTACTGATTCCGTCAGGATTTTTCCTTCTCCCACCTAGGAGATAAAGTTTAGTGCTATTTCCTTTTTCGCTACTGAGCAGCACACTGTGCGAAGCCGGTTGAGGGAGTTTTGGCAAGGTTTTCCATCCCGATGAGATATCTTTTAAGTTTAGACTATAAAACCGGTCTGAGCTACTTTCAATGAATTCCCCTCCCGCGAGATAAAGCATATCTCCTACCGCTACCATTGTGGCGCCTGTCGTGGGTAAGGGTAAATCTGGCAGAAAACTGATGCTTAGTAGACCACTATCGGTATTCCATTTTAGCTGCATCACTTTAGCTGACAGGCCCTTTTCATTTTCGCCGCCCGCGATGATGAATCCAGACGCCGTACTCACGCTGGCCGAATAGGCTAAATTGAAAGGTAATTTAAAGCTGAGTTTAACAGGCTTTAGCCGTTCATCAAAAACATAAACCTGGTCATAGTATTTTTTCTGGCCACCCATCCAGGGCATTTTATCCGGAAAATTAGTTCCTCCGGCCAGGATAAAAACGCCGTTGTGCTGGCCGGCCATTGCTCCAGCAAGTCCAAGTGAGGCGCCTTGTCCAGCAGCAGCCGGTATTTTAGCGCCAATGCTCCAGCTGATGTTTTTCCAGCCCTGGGCCTGCACTTTTGTTTGAGAAAGTATTACAGTGCTAATCAAGTAAGTAAGGGATATAATTAAGTTTTTCATAGCTAAACTGACCAGGTACAAGATAACCAAAGCCAAGCGATTATTCTTTTTCTCATTGGAACTTTGAGCAAAACTCTTGAAAGCCCAATGCTATCACATCGTTTTCAAAGGCTTTGAACTGTTCTCCGTTCATGTTACTTACCGGAAGTCGGAAGCTGCCGCAATCCAGTCCTATGAGTTTCATGTAAGCTTTTCCGGTGGCAATGCCCCCATATTTCCCAAGTAGGCGGATGAAGTCGATGGATTTTTGCTGCAGTTGCTTAGCACGCTCCAGCTCGCCCTTGTCAAAAGCTGCGATGAGCTCATGATAGAGCGGCGTGAGATAATTGAAGGTACTGCCCACAGCGCCCTTCGTACCCAGTACCAGCGCGGAAAGCATGTTTTCATCTCTTCCCCAAAGCATATCGTATTTTCCGTCCTTAAAGCTCATGCAAGAAAGAAAATCCATGAAATCTTCATGGGTATATTTGATTCCAGCAAAGTTACTGATCTTTCCATCTATTTCATTGAGTAAATCAAACATGCTAAAGGCTCCACCGGTAAGCACCGGAATATGGTAATAATAAAAAGGCATGTCCGGAACGGCTGAAGCAATACTGGCGCACATTTCAGCTAACACTTTAACGTTTGCTGGCTTAAAATAGGAAGGTGCGGTAAAAGAAACGGCATATAAGCCGATCTCCTTGGCATGTCTGGCAAGGCTGATACAGTCTTCCAGGCAAGTACCTCCAAGAAGGCTCATCACCTTGAAATCTTTATCACCTGCTGTTGCTTCGGCCCAGCTTTGGGCAAGGGCTTTTTTTTCTTCCAGGCTGAGCGAAACTCCCTCTCCGGTAGAACCGCAGATGAAAGCGCCGCTAACGCCATTGTGCTTTAAAAATTTATAATATTTTTCGATGAGGGCAGTATTGAGTTTACCATTGCTTTCCATTGGTGTAAATGGGGCAGCGATGAGCCCTTTAAGTTTAGTAGTTAACATATCTTATGTTTTCTGTTTCTGATTAATAATTCCCGGCACCCACCAGCTGAATGCCGGGATAAGGTTTAAAAAGCTGGATAACCCGGGTTCTGGGTTAGTGCCCTATTATTGGTTAAAGTGCTTCTATCAATTGGCCATAATAATTTGTAGGCTGATGCAGTCGTTAAGGTTGTAAATTCATAGACATAATTATCACCCATCCTTCGCAAATCATACCAACGTTTCCCCTCACCAACGAATTCTAGGAAACGTTCTTTTAAAATCGCCTCGTTTGCATCGCTGTCAACCAATTGATTGGGATAGCCTAAAGTGGCTGCATTATAATTAGCACCATAAGCCCTTGCCCGAACCAGGTTGAGCTCCGTTGCGGGACTTTCGCCGAGCATTACTTTAGCTTCTGCTAAAAGCAGCAGTAAATCGGCATAGCGGTAAACCGGGAAATCATTGGTGTAGACCCTATTCCCACCATTCTGCTCACCGAGGTATTTTTTCAGGAAAGCGCCGGCTATGGTATAGGCTCCGGCTGTATTTCTGGAATAGGCTGCCTGAATGGACAGGTTTTTTCTAAGGTCAAGGTTACTGAATTTACGGTAGCTTGCAATTTTGGTAGGTGCCCTTAGCAGACCACCATAATTATCTGTAGTTACATCAAATTTCCGGTTGGCCAATGAATCATAGAAATTAACGATAAGGCCCGTCTGCGGTACAAAATTTCCGATAAAGCCAAGAGTAGCCTCATCGAGTTTATTTTTAGAAGCGAAGATCATCTCATTATTGTCTTTATTAGCAACAGCAAATACATCTGCATAATTGTTAATTAAATTCAGTCCTGCGTTAGTCTGGATATCGGTTAATGCTGTTTTAGCGGTAGTCGCATCAGCTGTACCGCCGCTACGGTGTGCGGTCCATAGGTACACTTCTGCTTTCAACATTAAAGTTGCTGACTTTGACCAGAAACCTTTCTTGTTTTTAGCGTTAAAAGTATAATCGCTTCCAAAATTGGTATTTGACTGCTCGATATCCGATTTGATCAGAGCCATTACCTCAGCTTCACTGGAAGCTGCTTTTGCCAGATTTGAAACATCAACCGTTGTGGTAGGTTCCAGCTGGATAATTGTTTTGCCCCAGGAGCGGTAAAGCTGGAAATAATAGAAAGCACGCAGGCCATAAGCCATACCTAAGTAGTTTTTCTTTTTAGCATCACTCAGTACACTAGTTGTACCTAGCTTATTGATCAAAAGGTTAATCTGATTGATGTTGGTGTAAAAGCCACCAAAACCACTTACCCCGGAGTTATCCGCATCTAGGGTCTGTAGCCACATGCGCTCGAGTCCTTGGGTGGCTTCTCCGGTAAAAGTAGAGGTAGAGCCAGGATCGGTACCGAAAATATCAGAACGCAATTCCCCCAAATACATAAAATTAGCATTATGACTTCTGAATCTCGTGTAAACGCCATTAACAAAGGCATCAAACTGGTCAGCAGTCTGCCAGTAGCTTGCATCGGATAAACTACTTACGGGACTTAAGTCCAACTCGTTTTTACAGCCGGTAAACAGCATACTTAGCACTGCTGAAATGGCCAGTATATTTTTAAATATCTTTTTCATTTGAATAATTTTTAGCATTAAAAACCGACCTGAACGCCCATGATAAATGTCCTTGGTGTTGGATAAGTACCTGAATAAATACCCGTGATTACTCCACTAGATACCGGCGGCTCAGGTGAAGGGCCTGAAAATTTAGTGATGTATAGCAAGTTGCTACCCGTTAGGTAGATACGGGCTGTAGAGAAGAACTTCGTTTTGGAAAGCAAAGCCTTTGGCATATCATAAGAAAGCGTAATTTCCCTTAAGCACAGGTAGTCCCCTTTTTCATAGAACCTGGAGTTATTGCTGTTCAGCACAGCATTTCCATTATTTGCCCTGGTATAATTTTGTTTCGAACCCGCCACCTGGTCAGCATAATATACTTTTGGAATATCTGTAACGGTATTGGAAGGCGACCAGGCTTGCGTCTGCAGGGTAACGTAGTTAAAAGTTCCCTGGTAATTACCCAATGTACGGGCAAGCAAATCATTGTAAATGGTATGTCCTAATGCAAAATCCCAGCGGTTATATAAACCAAAACCTTTATAGCTGGCATTAAAGTTGAATCCACCCGTCCATTTTGGATAGATATTACCTAAATAGACCTGGTCTCTGGAATCGATGATATTATCGCCATTCACATCCTGCCAGTTTACGTCCCCTGCGGTGATCCTGCCGTTTACCCCTGGAGAAAGGTTTGGTCCGGTTATCCCAGCCACTGCATCCGTTCTATTTCCAGCGATTGCAGCCACCTCGGCAGCATCTTTAAAAATAGACACCTGCTTATATCCGTAGATATTACCTAAAGGCTGGCCTTCCTGAAGACCGCCTACCCAAACCACTTGACCTGATACCGGATCATAGATTTGAAGACCACCTTGCCTGTTGTTATCGTTTCCATTGAATGGCAGTTTTAAGATTTTGTTGCGAACAAAAGAAGCATTAGCGCCAGCATTTAATTTAAAAGCACCACTTAGGATTTTGGCATCTAGGCCCAACTCTACGCCTTTATTCTGAAGTGTTCCTAAATTTGTTCTAAGGCTAGAAAAACCGGTATAACTTGGTAAATCCAGATTAGTCAACAAATCACTGGTTTTACGGTCATAATAATCAAAAATCAAAGTGATTTTATCATTCAGTAAGCCCATATCTAAACCAAAATCTGTTGTTTTACTTTTCTCCCATCTAAGGCCACTATTAATGATACCCGTGTTTAGAAAACCTGCACTACCGTTATAATTGGTTTGCAGGCTATATACTCCTTGGGTTTCATAGCGTCCAAGACCTGCAATATTCCCATTCTGTCCATAGCTGATCCTGGGCTTTAAACTGGAAATGATTTTGCTGATTTTGGAATCCTGAAAAAATGCCTCTCTATGTACATTCCATCCTACTGAGACACCCGGAAAAATGCCATTACGGTTCTCCTGGGCTAAACTTGAGGCACCATCCAAACGGAAAGATGCATTCAGTAAATAGCGCTGATCATAGTTATAAGAAAAGCTGCTCAGGGCAGACAACATCTTGAATTCCGTCCTGGTAGTATAGTTGCTGCCCGCAGCAAAAGTGGTCGATGCATTGGCTGTAGGAATATCATCCGTAGGTGCATTTTGCCCTAAAACCTGCGAACCGTAAGATTTTACGTCAAAATATTCTCCGCCGGCAAGTAAATTGAAATTATGTTTACCAAAGGACTTGCTGTAATTCAGGATACCATTATATTGGGTCTGGAAATCACGTGCGAAAGTACTGGTAGATGACCTAGTCGTACTGCTGCCAGAATTGGCAAATAGCTGTGCATAAGTCTGAGTGGATTTCTGGAAGGATTGATCCAGGTTTTCAAATAGATAGGCATTTCCAGTTGCTTTAAAAAATAGTCCTGGAATGATGTCCCATTTTACCGCTGCATTGGCAACAATACGGTTGACTTCATTCGAGCGGTCAAGCCTGCCTAGCCAGTAAAGGGGATTTCCATCACTGGCACTATTACCAGGGTTTGGAATGGTTTTAGCCTCATCTACCCATGGGTTGAATGTAGGCCAGATTGCAAGGCTCCTGTATAAAGTATTCACCTCTCCGCCAATGGTGCCCAACTGGGATGCGGTAGACAGGGTAACGCCAGAACTGATCTCTACATTTGGCCTGATCTTATAAGAACCGTTGATATCGCCGGTATACCTTTTGTATTTTGAACCCACGATTACCCCGTCTTCATTATAGGCATCGAAAGCAGCAAAGTATTTTCCTTTATCATTTCCGCCACTGGCATTGATGTAATGGTCTTTGGTATAGGTATTCTGAAAAACCAGGTCTTCAATTTCGCCTCCATGATCTTTGTACATGATCTGCCCGCCATAAGGGTCGTTCATCACCTGCCATCCTGCCGGAAGAACGGTAGTACCTTGTATATATGTCCTAATGTCAAAACTGGCCAAATCAGCCGCATTGGTTGAGAGGCCCAATCCTCTTGAAGCATTGGCTTGTGCCAGGGTCCTGCCAGCATTCAGGTAACCTAAACGCGTATAATAGATATAGTCTCCGGCACCCATGTACTCATAACCCTGGCGCTGCTGGTTATAGCCCCCGGTAAATTTATAACCAATCTGGGAAGTACCTGCTTTTCCGGTTTTGGTAGTCACCAGGATTACCCCGTTATTGGCCCTTGCCCCATAAATTGCGGTTGCTGAAGCATCTTTAAGCGTTTCAATGGACTCAATATTCTCTGAAGAGATATCGTTTAGCGACCGGATGACCCCGTCAACAATCACCAGTGGTGCACCGGGGTTATTAATGGAAGCCCCGCCACGAAGTAATATCGAGGGCGCAGCGCCTGGTTGCCCTGAAGCCGTTACTACCTGAAGGCCTGGAACGGTTCCCTGTAAAGCGGAAGCCGCATTTGATCTTGGGGTATTGGCCAATACGTCCTTATCGAGTTTGGCAATAGAACTGGTTACATTCCTTCTGCTCTGGGTAGTATAACCTGTAACGACGATCTCATCTAGGTTTTTGCTGTCCTCCAGGAGCTTCACGCTGATGCTGGATTGCGTTTGTAGCGTAACTTCCTGACTGAGGTAGCCGGTATAACTAAATACCAGCACATCGCCTTTGGAAGCTTTAATGCTATAGCTACCATCAACATTAGTGGATACCCCATTTCTGGTTCCTTTAATTAATACAGTGGCACTTGGGATGCCCTCTCCTTTTGCATCGCTTACCTTTCCGGTAATTGCCTGCTGGCCGAAAGCATTCCCTGCTACAATCAGTAGCAGCAAAAGCATGGTTAGCCTGAGTGTTTTGAAGTAAAGTTTTTTCATTATTTGGTTATTTGATTTTGTATTATGTTATACATAATAATACTAAGTACCGATTTATTTTATTTATTTGCAAATGCTTTGCAAAAAATTTAACTTAAAAATTGATTGATTAAGGCTATATTTGCGCTTTAAACTACCTGCAAGGCCTTTTATCGTTTAAAAAATAAATTATACATAATAATGGAAGACATCAGCAATTTCAAATTATTGGATACCAGTTCATTGGTTGACCGTGTGGAGGATAAACTCGTGGAACTCCTGCAGGAGCGTAAACTAAAAGTTGGCGATAGCATTCCTACGGAGCTGGAGCTTTGTGCTGCGCTGGGCGTTAGCCGCACCGTGGTCAGGGAGGCCATGCTCCGCTTAAGGATGATGGGGCTGATTGAATCCAAGAAGAAAAAGGGTGCGGTGATTACCAGCCCTGATTTATTCGGGATACTATCCAAAAGCATGAACCCTCATATTCTGGACCAGGGGACGCTCAAGGAGATATTTGAAATTAGGCTCGTGCTTGAAATCGGTATGGCCGATTTTCTATTCCAGCGGATTACGACTGAAAATTTAGGGGAACTTCGGGAAATTGTCAATAAAGAGCCTGATGCATCCCAGGACCATCTTTTCAATATTGAACATGAAATTGCTTTTCACGGAAAATTATACGACATCACCGGTAATGAAACCTTGAAGAAATTCCAGAATATGCTCCTTCCGGTATTTGATTATGTACACAACAGCGGCTTGCTTAAAAAACAGGGCCAGCTGCATAAGTTCGTGTCTCATAAGGGGCTTGTGGATATCCTGGAAAACGGATCACCGGAACTCTTCCGAAATGCGATGCGCAATCACCTGGAGAATCATTTTAACCGGCTTTTTTCTATCGATTAGGCTTTGGGAACTGTAAAAGTAAATTGCTTAGTTAAGAAATTAACTCAAATAGATATTTTCTGGTTTGGCATCAACCAGCGCTCTTCGCCAAAGAAGATATCCTAATCTCCCACAAAGTGCTGCAACAAAATACTGGATATCTGCAGGTACATCATTCACGATACAGTACCTTATTTTATACTTTGAATTATAACTTAAATAGATAACCAGATCTTCTGTTGAAAAGCCTCTCCCATACAAAGATTTTAGATGAACCTGCTGAAGTTCTACTGCGGCCTTCTCCAAACGATCATTCATTAGCTTGGCCAACGATTTTTGCGGCTTAAAATCAGTCTCGAAAATTGGCAATACGGTCACGGTCATGCCACAAATATATATTAGTCCCCGATACCCGCAAGGCCAAAACGATTAAGGTATCGATTTACAGTTGAAATAATTTTAAACCTTACAGTTTCTAAAGGATCCAGTTCAAGGTAAGAGAGGCTAAGGTTCAACGATGGTGATTTATCAGCCTTAGCATATATTTCTTTCGACTGCTAAATTTAGCATAACATAAGCTCTAAGCTCATGCATGATCTTACCTATCTGTTTTATTTGTGAGCTCAACAATCATGAAGTGAAATTCCTGGTTTTGAACGCAAAAATTTCTGATCGCAGGGTCGGTGAAAAGACTAAACCCTGAAGGGTTTGCCCGAAAAAAATCTTCCCTGCTGTCGGCTTCGCCTCCGCGAGGTTTTTTTTTCAGCAAAGTCTTGTCTTCCGCCCCTGCTTCCCAGATCAACTCGCTTAACAAACCAGAAATGGTCCCCTTCAGAATGGTTCTGGTAGGTGATAAAATTTAATGTTATGCGAAACATGAAAAAACACAAAAGATCAGCGCATGCAAAAATCCGTACAGCCATCAGAAAATCTATGGCACTCAAAGCAGCAAATGCAGGGAAAAATCCGGTAGCAGCTCAAAGTGAAACAGCACATTTGGACGATAAGATGGATGCGTTTATGTTTTTCTTGGATTTTCTTTTTGAACCAGGTTATTCCCAAGAGTTCAGGGAGATCAATCCAGATGCCTTTTTTGCTCAATATGCAGCATTTTTACGGATTATCAGGGATTCGGGCTGATAGGATCTGGAAAATATGGCACTGGGTGTAGATGATCAGTATTTAAAATTTCTGCACCCAAGCTATAATGCTGATTATTTCACAATATGTTTAAGTTTATTATGCGATCCCAATCATATGACCTTAAATCACCGATTTTACTTCACATGACCGAATAAAAAAAGCAATTTACATCCAATTATCCAAAGGCGCTCACCAGACACAGCGTCGAAACAAACGGCCTTCCATCGCAGTAAATCGTTGGTATCAATAGCTTAAGAATTTTCGCTTACGGTTATAGTTCAGCAGATAGGTTTTTTTCTGGGCAGGGCCTAAGTAAGAATTTTCGATTAATGTTTCAACTAGATTTTGCTTTTGAACAAAGGGAAGTAGAAGTTTGTCCACTCTTTTTTCCTGGATCCCGACCCGTCTCGCAAACTCCCGGAAATCGCTGCCCGCTACATGACCATGGGTTTTGCGGTAGGCAGATTGGTAATTATCTGTGAATAGGCCGCCATTCAATCCAAAATCTGAATCGTTTACATGTATTTTGGTATTGAGCAGATCATAAGCAGGTGCTAAAATAAAATCGGCTTGTTTGGTTTCAATCAGGGAAAAATTTTTCAGGTGGGCATCGCCGTTCGAAAAAAGATAGTTGAATACCACCAGGGTGAAGAACTTCTCTATTTCTATGCGCCATGCAGGTACAAACTGCCTGATTAGGGCCGCACTAGACTCATAATTGTAATCATATTTATAGTCGGGACTTCCTAAACCTACTTTTCCGGCAAGGCTGGCAAAGTCTTCCATACGCCACTTTTTCCCTTCAGACTTCACATCAAAACGCAAAGTGATATAAGCAGGCTCCCCGCTTTCAAAAAAGATCAGTGCATTTTCTGCCGTATGTATGCCATAGACCTGTTTTGCGATCTGCATGGTCAGGTGTTCATTTGCCGGCACCTGGGCAGCATGACGGACGTCACGCGGGATGGGTTTAAGCAAGTAGGTTCCCTGCTCCCATTCTTTGGTCAGGCGTAAGGTTTTTCCGGACAGGATCATGGATAGCTTTTCCTGTACTCCAGAGATGGAAATACGTTTGCGGTTTTCCAGGAATATTTCAGCGTCCTTTTCATTTTTATCCGCAGAAGCGTAAGGCAGGATATGACTGACCACCTTTCCACCAAACAGGCGGCGCAGGGTTAAAGGGCTATAAGTATCGAAGCCTTCAGCAAGCGTTCCAGGATCAGTTTTAATTTCCATTCTGAATTTCTTTAACGGTTATTGCCCCGATGGTATCTGATCCCGCTGTTTTTAGTAACAGACCAAAAGCATCATTTTCATCAAGTTGATACTGCCTGGATTGCATCTTTTTATTTACCCCTTCGGATAGCATGTTGTAAAAAAAAGGAAATAGCGTTTCACTCACATATTCTTTTTGCTCTTTTGGCATCGTCAGGCTGATTGAAGGCAGCTTGGGATCGAGAAAATAGGTACTTTCATAAATAAAGCTATACTGGCGGTTATCATTTTCGCTGAGGTAACCCGCAAGGATGTCATTAAAAAATACGGCTGCCTGTCTCATGGATTTGGATTAGCTTGTGCGATGGATAGGGATAGCTCCAGCCCTAGTATGAGCGTAATTTTCTCGATAACTGCGAGTGTCGGATTCCCTTGGCCACGTTCAATTTTATATAGGGTATTCACGCTGATACCCGCAAGTTCGGCCAGATCAAACTGCGTCATGCGCAACTGTCTCCGCCTTTCGTTTAATAAATTACCAATCGATTTTCCCATTATAGTGTGAATTTCAATCAAAAATAAACATAAAAACTGACAATTAACTAAAAAACACACTATAATGTGAATATCAGTAAAAAATCGTTACAAATAGCCCAGTTTACAATAGATATCACATTATAATGTGAAAATTGAATTAATAGGTTGTGATCTCTTTATGGTATAAATCAGGAGAACTAATCTTAAAATAAGAAAAATCCAATCTTACAACACCAGTTAAGTAAAGCAATCTCATCAAAGCATGCGGAGATTAATCCTGTGATTCTCCACAAAGCATCCCTTAAACATTTTTCAGTTTCGAACTAAGTGACAATTAAAGTTAGGAAAATACGATAGGAAACAGTTGTTAGGCTAGTCAAGAAATATAAAGAAAAAGCGCTAAGGCAGCGCTCTTTCAAATTAATCTGTATTTTTTGGTTGGCTAAATCGCTTTGTGCACTTTCATCTGCAGTTTCCTTCGCAAATCACCCATTTCGTTTGCAACCTTTTTCTTTTTGACCTTGGCATATATCTGTGTTGTCCTGGTGCTGGTATGACCTAGCATATGTGCTACGCTTTCAATCGAAACCCCGTTTTCCAAGGTAATCGTTGTGGCGAAAGTATGGCGGGCGACATGGAAGGTAAGGTGCTTTTCAATGCCTGCAAGTTCGGCAATCCTTTTTAACGAACGGTTGGTATGCTGGTTGGTCGGACATGGAAAGACGGTAGTCCGGTCATCATGAAGCATATCTTCTTTATAATCCTCAATCAACTGTAGTGCCTCCGGAAGCAAAAGCACATTGAATTTAAGCTCAGTGATGTTCATCGTCTTTTGCCTGACCATTTCCAGCCAGTGGTCTCCATTTAAATCAACCTGTACATCTTTAAGGCTGAACCTGGAAATTTCAATGAACGAGAGACCAGTGTAACAGCTAAAAAGGAACATATCCCTTACGATACGCTCTACGGGGACTATAAGTTCCAATGACCAAAGGACTGCGATCTCTTGGTTATCCAGGCACTCCCTGTCTTTTTTCACAAAACTCCGTTTGTAGTTTACAAATGGGTCGGCAGACATCCAGCCAAGCTTTATCGCCAGCGTGGTGAGTTTCTTGAACCGCTCCATATGCTTCATAACCCCATTGTTGGTACAGGGCTTTTGCCCCCTGTCTGTTTTCTTCTTTCTGAGGTATAAGCCGAATTCGTAGATGAATTTATAATCGATATGCATTAACATTACGTCTTTCTGTTTGCGCTTGCGCATAAACTCATAAAGAAATCGTTTGGTCGAATAATAGTTTTTTAATGTTCCTGGTGAGAGCAACTGCCCAGGACCTTCAAAATGGTAATCGATGAGGTAGGTCAGTGTCTTGTCCACGTCCGAGCCATCAATGCGTGATTTGATCGTTTGCGCAGTGATGGGCTTCTTAAGGTACCTCAATTCATCATAAGCTGCATTGATCTCATTCTGCACCTGCCTGAGCTTGTCCCTCAAAGAAATGATTTCTGGTGAGTTACCGATCAGCTTCTGGTCTCTTTGGTTCCAGAATTTAGGTTCAACCGAGCGTTTTACTGCCAGTCTGACGTACTGACCGTCGACTGTAATGCGCACATAAATCGGAGCTTTGGTTTTTCGGCCATTTTCTTGCTTTAAATAGAAACTGACGGCGAAAGTGTGTTGGGATTGCATAAAATTTCCTCCTGCGTTTTGCACCTATTCTAGCACCTAAAAACAGCAAAAACTGGTGCATAAAAGGTCAAAACCTATTTTTTAAGTAAATGGAAAAATTTTTCCATCTGAGGCCTTTACAAGGATAAAGATAAATTTTAGGTGCTAGAATAGGTGCAAAATAGCTTGATTTCCTTTGTTTTCGATTGCTACCAAAAAAACAACAAAAAACCCTCATAATCAGACGATTAGAGGGTTCTTTGACGGATTTTGCGTCCGAGTACAAGTCGGGGTGGCAGGATTCGAACCTACGACCTCCTGCTCCCAAAGCAGGCGCGATACCGGGCTACGCTACACCCCGAAAGTGGTATCGATCTTTTTTAATATTGCAATTACTGCTGCAATTTTTTGTCGGGGTGGCAGGATTCGAACCTACGACCTCCTGCTCCCAAAGCAGGCGCGATACCGGGCTACGCTACACCCCGAACTTGGTATCTGTTCCCTTTTACAAGGGGTGGCAAAGTAACGGATTTAAAATGATATTTCCCAGTTAAAATTGCCAAATTATTTTGCGGAGAGGGCGGGATTCGAACCCGCGGTACCGTTACCAGTACGACAGTTTAGCAAACTGTTCCTTTCGGCCTCTCAGGCACCTCTCCGTTCCCTCAATTTTTTGTCCTACCGACCTTGTTTTGAGGTCTGCAAATATAGTAAAACAAGTTATTCCACAAAAAAAAATTATAAAACTTGTTGATAATCTATGCGCACATGATAGATACTCATCAGCATCGTCTTGAAAATCAATTTGATAGTTTCTATATCTTTTAATGTTAAATCGCAATTATCTAACTGATTTTGTTCCAATTTGTAGTTAATTATCCGTTCAACCAGGTCATTTATGTTCTGCGCATCGGGATTTTTCAGCGATCTTGACGCTGCTTCTACCGAATCGGCCAACATTAAAACACCAGTTTCCTTGCTAAAAGGTATTGGTCCCGGGTAGCGGAAAATGTTTTCATCAACAAATTTCTCAGGTGAGTTTTTTAAAAAAGACTGGTAAAAATAATCGACCCTGGTATTTCCATGATGTGTTCTGATGAAATCGATAATGGCTTCGGGCATTTGATTTCTCCTTAAAATCTCAATGCCTTTATGGACATGCTGAATAATGATCTGCGCACTTTGTTCATAAGGCAACTTATCATGCGGGCTCACTGCCGTATTTTGATTCTCGATGAAATATTGCGGATTATCTACCTTACCAATATCATGATATAAAGCCCCTGCCCTCACCAGAACTGAATTACCGCCGATTTTAAAGATTGCGGCCTCAGCCAGATTGGCAACCTGTAAAGAGTGCTGAAAGGTGCCTGGCGCTTTAAAAGCCAGCTCGCGTAACAGCTTATTGTTTGTATTGGTAAGCTCGATCAGGGCAACATCAGACGTAATACCAAAAACGCGTTCGAATATATAGATTAGTGGGTACGCTAGTAATGAGAGTAAAACACTAAAAATAAATGGCACAAAATTAACCCATTGGATATCCCTGAACGAGCCTTCGCGGAGTAATGCAATACCAACGAAGGCAACAAAATAAGCCGACAAAATGAAAAGTGCTGAAACCAGAAAGCGTTCCCGTTTTACAAAGTTCTTGATACTAAAGATAGCCACCATACCTGCAGTAACCTGATAAAAAACAAACTCGAAACTGTTCGCTACGAAGAAACCGGCAATCAAAATCACCAGCATGTGCAGGTACAGCGCCAGGCGGGTATCAAATAAAATCCTGATTATGATGGGAACAACACAAAAAGGTATGTAGTACAAACTCGAAATATTCATTTTTAAAGCCCATGTTAAGGCTAAGAGCATTCCCGTAGTTACAATGAGTATTAGTGAAAGCTGACGGTTATCAGAAAAGATATCCCTCCTGAAAAGAAAAAGAAAAGAAATTAATATACTTAAAATAAAGCCTACAAGAATTACCTGGCCTAAATATACCAGTGTCCTGTTACCAATTGTTTTTGTCTGTGCATCGTATGCGGCCTTATAAGATTCGAGTTTTTGATAGATTTCATCGTCGATGACATCATTTTTGGCCACAATCAACTCTCCTTTCTGTACCATCCCTTTTGTGGTTGATACACTGTTTAATGTATTTTCCCTGATTACATCGGTTAATCTTTCATCAAAAATAATATTGGGCGAAATATGCGCTTCGGCTAAATTATCAATCAAATCCTGCATCACCTGATTGGGTGCTTTAAAATTTGCCTTGAAATATTTCAGCGCTGTTTCTGCTGTATAAATATCTTGTGTATTCTTTTCCTTTGAAACATTATTATCCAGCAACGAAAAATCATAATTCTTCCCGGTTAACTGATGTTTAACATTCAAACCAATAATTCCTTTCAGGTATAATTCCTGTAAGATATTGTATGATATCTTTTTGTACAGCGGCTTGTCTTTTTCATCGAGCTGTGCCGAACGCCATTTAATATCAAATTCATTCAGAAACTGCTCAAGTGCGTCAGTTGTACCATCCCTATCTAACCTGTAAACCGGCAGCACATCGCGAAGTGCATCTTTTTTATCGGTACTAACCTGTGGATTTGTTTTCAGGATAGCGAATGGAAAAGGAGAAACCAGGTCTTTGTTCATCCAGACTTTGTTTTTCTCGAACTCGTACCTGAAGCGCGGTTGCTTTGGTAAAAAGAGGGTAATGATGAAGACTGTAAAAATCATCATTACATACTTAAGGTTAGATGAGTATTTACGGTAAAGTATTTTATGGGAATTTTTCTTGATTTTGGCCAAAACAATACATTTATGGTGCAGTCAAAAATAGCATTTTTATCTAATATACATTTTACTGATTTTGTTTGCAATTACCAATTTTTATATTTTACTTTATGATATCAAATTAATATCACTATGTATCAGGAAAAAACAATTAATCCGCCATCAGGCTATTTAACATTCGCATTATTTCTGGCGCTTTTAGGTGCTGCAGTTTTTTGTTTTGTAACCACGCATTTTATATGGGGCGGCTGCATCCTAACCTTTAACTTCTTTCTGGTGCTGCCCGGGCTTATTATTAACAACCCTAATGAATCGAAAGTACTTACCCTTTTCGGCAAATACGTTGGTACCGTAAAGACGGATGGCTTCTTTTGGGTAAATCCCTTAACCAGCAAAAGAAAAGTATCGTTAAGGGCAAACAATTTAAACGGCCAGCAATTAAAGGTTAACGACAAACTCGGTAATCCCATAGAAATTGCTGCTGTGGTGGTATGGAAAGTTAATGAAACGGCTAAGGCTATTTTCTCTGTCGAAAACTACACACAATACGTAAATATACAAAGTGAGGCTGCTGTGAGGCATCTTGCAAACATTTTCCCTTATGACCATGCAGAAGGTGAAGAAACCAGTATTACGTTAAAAGACGGCGCCGAAAAGGTTAGTGAGCTTCTGGAAAACGAATTAAACGAACGATTATCAAGAGCAGGAATTGAGGTGCTTGAAGCCCGGATTTCTCACCTTGCCTATGCTCCGGAAATTGCCAGTGCAATGTTGCAAAGACAGCAGGCAACGGCCGTAATTGCTGCCCGTAAATTAATTGTTGAAGGTGCCGTAGGGATGGTTGAAATGGCCCTGGAAAAATTATCGCAAAAGGGAATCGTTGAGTTAGATGAGGAACGTAAAGCGGCAATGGTTAGTAATTTATTAGTTGTTTTGTGCGGCGATAAACATGTTCAGCCTGTTGTAAATACCGGTACTTTATACAACTAAGCAATGGAATTCGAAGAAAAACAAAACTTGAAGCTTTGGTGGCTCTACATCCTGCTCATTGTTGACACAGTTATCGTATTAAGTATTGTCCTTTTTGATAAGGGCGGCATGAGTTTATCAGACATAGAGAAAGCATATTTTGCACCTTTATGGGCTGTTTTTCTTCCTTTTTTAATTATCTATTTCATCCAGAAAAACACCTTAACCACTACCATAAACTTAAATGGAATTTCTTACCGTTACTTTCCCTTTCAGTTAAAGCCTAAATTAATTGAATGGAAAAACATTGAAAAGGTTTACCTGAATAATTTCGATGCTTTGGGCGATTATGGCGGTTGGGGTGTCCGTTACAGGCTCTGGTTTAAGTTTAATGACAAGGCTTACATCATGAATGATAAGAATAAAGGCTTACAGCTGGAATTTGGAGCAAACAAGAAACTCCTTTTCAGCACAAACAAATTAGCGGAACTGGAGTTGTTCCTTATCAACCTGAAAACAAAGTATAATATACAAGCAATACAATAAAGAATGGCGGAGAAAGATAAAAAAGCTTTTGTATTAAGAATAAGTCCGGCACTATTAAAGGAGATTGAAACCTGGGCGGCTGACGAATTCAGAAGCACTAACGGACAGATAGAGTATTTGTTAAATCAGGCCGTAAAATCACGCAAGAAAGGAAAGGTTAAGGAAGAATAATTGGTGCATTAGTCATTGGTTCATTTGTCATTGGTTCATTAGTTTATTGGTAGCTGCAAACCGGATACTGTAAACTGATTATTCGGTTAACTGGTTAATTGGTTCATTCGTTCAATGATCATTAGTCATTTATTCAATGCTAACTACTAACTAGATACTACTAAGTGATTATTTGGTTAATTGGTTATTTAACGTCATTCATTATTTCACCATCAGGCTAAAACCCTTTATTTATCGTTTATCTAATAGTAAAAATACATAACTTAGCAGCCTAACCAATATTCATAAAATTTAGTATACATGAGAGAAGTTGTAATTGTTTCGGCTGTTAGAACGGCTATTGGAAGTTTTGGCGGTTCATTGGCGCAGTTTTCGGCTACGCAGTTAGGTGGCTTTGCTATAAAGGCAGCTGTTGAAAAAGCCGGCATCAATCCAGACCAGGTTCAGGAAGTTTATATGGGCAATGTGTTATCGGCCAATTTAGGTCAGGCACCTGCTACACAGGCTGCAAAATTTGCCGGATTGCCAGATTTACCTGCAACTACCATAAATAAAGTTTGCGCATCGGGTACAAAAGCAATTATGCTGGCTGCTCAAAGCATTGCCAATGGTGATAATGATATTATTGTAGCTGGTGGAATGGAAAGTATGAGCAACGTTCCATACTATTTAGATAAAGCCAGGAATGGTTACCGCCTGGGCCATGGACAAGTTACAGATGGGCTGGTTAAAGATGGTTTGTGGGATGTTTATAATGATTACCACATGGGATCGGCTGCTGAACTTTGCGCAGCAGACTGCAATATCAGTCGTGAAGCGCAGGATAATTTCGCCATCGAATCTTACAAACGCTCGCAGGCAGCACAAACTGCCGGAAAATTTAAAACAGAAATCGTTGCAATTGAAGTTAAAGACCGTAAAGGGGAAATTACTTTAGTTGATACCGATGATGAGCCGACGGCTGTTAAATTTGATAAAATCCCATCGTTAAAACCTGTATTTAAGAAGGATGGAACGATTACCGCTGCGAATGCCTCCACCTTAAATGATGGTGCTGCTGTTTTGGTATTAATGAGTGCAGAACGTGCAACTGCCCTGGGAATTAAACCCCTGGCTAAAATAGCCGGTTTTGCAGATGCACAGCAAGCGCCTGAATGGTTTACAACGGCACCATCAAAAGCAATTCCACTGGCATTGCATAAAGCTGGTATAGGTATAGATAAGGTAGATTTCTTCGAAATCAATGAAGCTTTTTCAGTGGTATCCCTGGCCAATAATCAATTATTAAATTTAGCAGATAACAAGGTAAATGTAAACGGCGGAGCAGTTTCATTAGGGCATCCGCTGGGTGCATCGGGTGCCAGAATTGTCGTTACCCTTTTATCTGTACTGGAACAAAACAATGGTAAAATAGGTGTAGCCGGCATTTGTAATGGTGGTGGTGGTGCCAGTGCCTTAGTTATCGAGAAATTATAAAAACAGTTAATGAGGGAAATCAGATTTTATATTCTCGTGCTTACGGGGCTATTCAGCGTAAAACTTCATGCACAGCAAACCAGTGCTAAGCTCAATGCTTTTCAGGACACTTTAATTAAAATTGCAGCAAATGTTTACAATGAACAGCAAAGCGATGAAAAAAAGTTCGCTGAAAATGGCAAGTTTGTTAAAACACTGGTTGAAGCCTTAAAAGAGCCTAATTCTTTCAATTATACTTTTGATTCCCTAAAAACCGTATCAATAGTTAAATCTTCAGATCAGGCTTTCAGAATCCTTTCGTGGTATGTTCAGCTGGAGAATGGCACCTACAGGTATTATGGCGCTATACAGATGAACAATAAGGGAAATTTAAAACTTTTCCCGCTGATTGATCAAACGGATAACATCAATGACCTGAATAGCATTACCAATAATCAAAAATGGCTGGGTGCTAAATATTATGAAATTATACCCGTAACCTCTTCAGGAAAACTCCCCTATTATGTGCTTTTAGGATGGAAAGGAAATACAACTGAAACAACTAAAAAGATCGTCGAAATATTATCCTTCGATAAAGACAATGCTATTTTCGGAATGCCGGTATTTGACGGTAAAGAGTTAAAAGGCAAAAACCGTGTAATCTTCGAATATCAAAAACAAAATGCCATGGTTTTAAAAACCGATAAAAATGCGGGCCTGATTGTTTTTGACCACCTCGCTCCTTTTGATCCGGAAATGGTTGGAAAATTCCAGTTTTACGGCTCGGATGGAAATACCGATGCTTTTAAAATTGTGGGTGGCCGCTTAAGGTTACAGGAAAATGTTATCTTAAAAAATGATGCGAGTGCCAGCGATGCACTATATGCCGATCCGGCAAAGAACGTTAAACCAGTAAGAAAATTCTAAAATCCCCATATCGTAACCTCTTCATTACTTTACAGATGAGTTAAAAATTTGTTAGAGTGCGCATGGCTCGCTATATTGCGCCTTGAAATCAACACAAAAACAACACACAAATTTTGAAATCGTAAACTAAAACCAACGAATATTCTATGCAAACAGCAGCTGAAGCACTATCTATAAACCATGATAAAGAATTAGATCTTCATCTTGAAAGCCAGGGAGTTTCTCCTGAAAAATTATTTAGTCACCCCGTTGGCTTATTTGTACTCTTTTTTACTGAAATGTGGGAAAGATTCAGCTATTATGGAATGCGGGCAATCCTGGTTTTATTTCTGGTTAGCGACTTAAGCAAAAATGGCTGGGGATGGCCAAGACCAGAAGCACTTCAGCTTTATGCACTATATACAGGCTTAGCTTATTTCACACCGATTATTGGTGGTTTAATTGCCGACAGATGGACAGGTTACCGGAAGGCAGTAATTATTGGCGCACTGGTAATGACGCTTGGTCATGGCGCCATGGCACTTGAAGCGATCAGCACTAACTTTTTCTATCTTGGCTTACTGCTGTTAATTTTAGGAAACGGCCTTTTTAAACCAAATATTTCATCAATTGTAGGTAAACTATATCCACCTATCAGCGATAAAAAAGACAGTGCCTATGCTATTTTTTATATGGGTATTAATTCGGGTGCATTTATCGGAATGCTAATGTGTGGTTACATTGGTGAAAAAGTTGGATGGCACTACGGATTCGGTTTGGCAGGTATATTTATGTTGTTCGGAATGTTACAATTTTATTTCGGGCAAAAAATATTCGGTGTAATTGGTGCGGCGGTTAATAAAGCTGAAAAGATTGAAAAAGCTGATCCAACGGCCGAGGTTGTGTCGCCAATAGTTAGAAAACAAAGATTATGGGTAGTGGGTATTTTCTCTATTTTCACCATTTTCTTCTGGATGGTTTTTGAACAGGCAGGTGGCTCTATGACTATTTTTGCCAAAGACTATACTTTAAGAAACTTAACTGGCGGTGCAGCTACAACGTTTAAATGGATTGATAGTATATTAACGATATTTCCTTTGGTGGCGGTTACTTTTGTATTATTTAACCTTGCAACAAAGATTTTTAAAAAATACCCTGTTACCATTTTATTTACAGCATTAAGCTTCATAATTATCTGGGGATTAGCCATCTGGAAGGTAACAAGAGAGTTCAGTGCTTTAACTACCGAAGTTCCGGCTTCATGGTTCAGTGTATTAAACTCTTTCTTTATCGTATCGCTTGCCCCTATTTTTTCTAAAATCTGGGAGACCAAATTAAACCCTGGTGGACCGGTAAAATTTGGTATCGGCCTTATTCTTGTTGGCGTAGGCTTTGCGGGCTTAGCTTATGGTGGTTCAAACATCCCTCAAGGTGCATCAGCAGCTCAGGTAAGCATGTTTTGGTTAATTTTTGCGTATTTTTTCCATACCGTTGGCGAATTATGTGTTTCACCGGTAGGACTTTCATACGTAAGTAAGCTAGCTCCGGCAAACCTTGTAGGTTTAATGTTCGGGTTCTGGTTTACCTGTACGGCTATAGGAAATTACCTCGCTGGTGCTACAGGTTCATTAATCGATAAAATCAGTTCGCAGTATTCAATATCTATATTTTTCTTAATCTTTACCGGAATTCCAATAATTGCAGGCTTAATTATGCTTGCTTTAAATCCTGTGCTTAAAAAATGGATGCATGGTGTTCATTAATACTTTATAAATTCAGATTTTTAAAAGCCCGATATTTTCGGGCTTTTGGCTTTTAATTATTATTCATGAGTGAAATACAAACTTTAGACGAGATTCAAAATTTTGAGGGTAAATATCCAAAGCAACTTTGGCACCTATCATTAGTTGAAATGTGGGAACGCTTCTGTTTTTACGGAATGCGTGGGGTACTGGCTTTTTTTATGGTGGATCAGTTACACCTTTCTGATCAGAAGTCAAACCTGCAATATGGGGCTATACAGGCTTTTGTTTATGCATTTACCTTTATCGGTGGTATTTTTGCCGATAAGATTTTAGGGTTCAGAAAATCACTTTTCTGGGGTGGCTCTTTAATGATTATTGGCAACCTGATCCTGGCTTTCTCTCCTCAGGATTTATTTTATGTAGGGATTACTTTGTCAATTATCGGCACAGGTTTTTTCAAACCCAATATCTCATCAATGGTTGGCGAACTTTACCATGAGAAAGATAACCGAAGAGACGCCGGTTACGGTTTATTTTACGCAGGCATAAACGTTGGTGGCCTGTTAGGTGGGGCAATGTGTATTTACCTGGGTAAATATGTGTCGTGGCACCTGTGTTTTCTTTCTGCGGCAATGGTTATGATGTTTGGTTTAGGCACATTTATTTTTACGAAAAAATTCCTGGGACCAATCGGTAGTTCTCCATTGTTACATTTAGGAAAATCTAAACAAAAAACTTACGAAATAGCCACTTATATTGGTTCTTTGCTATGCATACCATTAATTTTCATCATGGTAAGAAATACTTCTTATACAGATTATTTCATGTATACCATTGGCGTTGCGGCATTGATCTATTTCTTTTACGAAATGTTTACCATTAAAGAAATAAAGAACAGGTATAAGCTGCTTGCTGCTTTCATATTTATATCATGTTATTTTGTATTTATGGCCATTTCAGAACAAAGTGGCGGCTCACTTTCATTATTCGCTAAAGATAACCTGAATCACAATCTCTTATTCTTTTCGATAGATCCGAACGTGATAAATAACAGCGTTAACTCATTCTTTGTGATTGTTTTTAGCCCCCTGGTTGGCTTGTTATGGATTGGGATGCACCGAAAGAAAATTGAACCCAATACGGTAATAAAGTTTGGTTTAGGTTTTGTTTTATTGGCGATAAGTTTCTATGTTTTTTATGCTACAAGATTTTTCGCCAATGAGCAAGGCATAAGCTCATTAAATATATTCACGCTGGCCTATTTATTACTTACCCTTGGCGAGCTTTGTATTGGCCCGATCGGCATGTCGATCATTACAAAACTATCGCCTAAAAGAATGTTTGGCATGATGATGGGCATGTGGTTTCTGTTTAGTGCCTTTGGCCAGCTTGCTGCCGGAAAATTAGGAGCTGAAATGTCGAGCATGGAAAATGCTTCATTGATGACCAAACTTAACTCCTATACCGAAGGTTATAAATCACTTGCTTTATACTCGCTTATTGCCGGGATATTTCTGATTGTATTTTCACAGCTGATTAAAAAATTAATGCAGGAAGTTAAGTAAAAACATTTTTAACTCATTTTAACCCGTATCAGAACTGATTGATACGGGTTTTTTCATATTAAATATTTACTTTCGTGCCTTCTTGGCGAGAGCATTAAAAATTAAATCAAACAAAGCGTGTCAGATAGTTTAGTTATCATACCAACTTACAATGAAAAGGAAAATATTGAAAAAATTATCCGAAAGGTATTTTCTTTAACCCAGCCTTTTCATGTTTTAATTATTGATGATGGTTCTCCTGATGGCACTGCGGATATTGTAAAATCATTACAGGATGAATATGCAGGTCATTTATTTATCCAGGAACGTGCCGGCAAGCAAGGTTTAGGTACTGCATATATTTTTGGCTTTAAATGGGCTATCGAAAAGAAATATGATTACATTTTCGAAATGGATGCCGATTTCTCCCATAATCCTGATGATTTAATCCGTTTAAGGGAAGCTTGTGTAAACGGAGCAGATGTTGCTGTGGGTTCCAGGTATGTGAAAGGTGTAAATGTGGTAAACTGGCCAATGGGCAGGGTTTTAATGTCGTATTTTGCTTCGATGTATGTGAGGATTATCACCCGGATTAATATTCAGGATGCCACTGCCGGTTTTAAATGTTACCGAAGAATTGTGCTTGAAACCATTCCATTAAATAAAATTAAGTTTGTTGGTTACGCCTTTCAAATTGAAATGAAATTTACAGCAATTAAATTTGGTTTTAACGTTGTTGAAGTACCGATTATTTTTACAGATAGAACCGAAGGAACTTCTAAAATGAGTACCAGAATTTTCAGGGAAGCCTTTATTGGAGTAATACAAATGAAAGTTTGGAGTTGGTTTAGAAGTTATAAACGATAATTATTTATCTTTCCTGCTTTCTCTAATCATTGTTCCGTAATCCTGCTGTTTATCCATAGCCCTTACCGTCATTACTAAACGTTTGGTTCGGGTGGCTTCTGTTTTAGCCTCATTGATCCATTTGATGAAGTAATTCTGATGTGATTTAGATTGTTTTAAAAAGTGATTTATCAAATGCTCTTCTTCTGACAAACAGATTTCCAGATCTTCGGGCATTTCGATTTTAAAGTCTTTATCTTCTTCCAGGTAAACAGCTACATTTGCTCCGGCTTCCTTTCTTAGCTTCTTTCTTAATTCACTTCTAAGTGCAATAATGAAATCACCATCTCCCATGGGTGTGGTTGCCATTCCGCTGATCACCACTTCATCTATTTTTCCCTTTACCCTGAAAGAAACCTTACACCCTGGTTTTATTTTATCGGCAATTGCATTTGGAATAAAAATATAACTCCAACCTGTTTTATCGCCCATTTTTTCAAACCGTTCTATTTCAACTTTAAAGTGAATCATAGGTTAAAGATAAAATATACGGGGAACAATATGCAATTAGTAATGACCAATTAATCAGTTTACAGTAGCCAGTTTGCAATTACCAATGACCAATAATAGTTTGCAGTAGCTAGTTTGCAGTTACTATTGAACAAATGACGAATGAACTAATGACCAATAGTCAATGAGGAGATTGCTTCGTACCTCGCAATGACGACTTGTGGAAACCAATGAACGAATGAACAATAAGCAGTTGCCAATAAAGAGATTGCCGCGTCGTCCCTTCTCGCAATGACGACTTGTGGAATCAAATGACGAGTGAACCAATGTTTAATACCCAACCTTGTGCATTTTAATTAACCGCCACCGGGTTCATGTGGATATCCAGTTTGGCAAACTTTAATACTTCAATACTCTGAAAACCAAAATCTTCAACAACTTTACCTAAAATTAAATAACAGCCTTTGCCTTTAAAAGGATATATGGGGGTTGTATTGGGGAAGTGTGTGGTATCAAAAAAATCTCCGTTATTATCTAAAAAAGTACCGAACCACATTTTAGTATTTTTAATGGTATGTACGGTTTTTTCGCATACATAGTTGCCAACCATTTTTATCGTTTGGCCTACATGTTTATGTAAATCGGCTGCCATTATATCGCCACGGTAATTTGTTTTCAGGAAATCGAACATATTGAAGTTTAAGGGAAAACCAAGTAGCTCGAGTTCGGTATAAGCATCTTCAATTTTAGAGCTTTCCAGCACCGGCAAATGGTAAGTTTTCTGTTCTATATTAAATAATTCAGCATGGTTTATTTTTTTCTGCTTGTGCCCGAGATAAGTATAAATGTCCCATAATAAGGTTTTCTTATCCTTGCCGGTAAAGCGCAATGCGCCTAAGCGGATTAATAAAATTGCCTGTTCCAGTGTAATCTGTGTTCTTTTTACAAATTGTTCTAAATTGAGGTAATTACCGTTCCTTTTTCTTTCATCAGGAATAAGTTCGATAAACTTATTTTCTAATCCCTGCACGCCGATAAATCCTAAGTAAGCGTCGTTATCTTTAATATTTACAACAGCGTCACTATGGTTTACACAAGGCAGATGCACCTTTGCCCCTGTTTTCTGAAGTTCGTGTACATAAACCCAGCGGGTATAAAAGCCGCCATAATTGTTTAACACCGCTACCATAAACTCTTTGGGATAATAGGTTTTAAGGAATAAACTTTGATAACTTTCTACCGCAAACGAAGCAGAATGTGCCTTGGAAAAGCTATAGCCAGCAAAGGATGAAATCTGTCGCCAAACTTCTTTGACTAGCTCTTCCGAATGCCCCTGTGCTTTTGCGGATAGAAAAAATTTATTTACCAGTTCATCAAAAGCAAGTTTAGAACGATATTTACCGCTCATGGCTTTGCGTAAGATATCTGAATCGGCCAAATCCAGTCCTGCAAAATAGTGGCATACTTTAATTACGTCTTCCTGGTAAACCATTACACCATAGGTTTCTTTTAGCTGTTCCTTCATCTCCTCGCATAGGTATTCAACTTTATCGGGCGCATGGTAACGCTCAATAAACGCTTTCATCATTCCTGAGCTGGCAACTCCCGGACGTATGATGGAACTCGCCGCGACCAGTGTCAGGTAGTCTTCGCATTTAAGTTTTTTAAGTAATTGGCGCATTGCCGGCGATTCTATGTAAAAACAACCAATCGGCTGTCCTTCTTTTAAAATACGGTTGAGTTGATCATCCTCTTTAAATGTTTTAAAATCGTGGATATCAACCTGCTTTCCTTTATTTTCTTCAATCAACCGAACGGCTTCCCTGATATGACCTATACCCCGCTGGCTCAAAATATCAAATTTTTCATAACCAATAAGTTCTGCCTCATACATATCCCATTGTACCGTTGGATAACCCTTCGGAGGCATATCTAAAGCAGTATAATAGGTAATCGGTTCTTCAGATATTAAAATACCACCGGCATGAATAGAACGTTGATTAGGCATTGAAGCCATCTCCCGATGTACCTTTTTTATCTTCTGAAAAACAGGATTTTTCAAATTTATCCATTCTTTGGTCGGGTCGCTAAAGCTATCTATTTCATCTTTCGCCAGACCTAAAACTTTCCCTATTTCGAGGATGATTGCCCTGTCTTTAAAAGTACTCATGGTACCTAAGAAAGCAACGTGTCCTTTGGGGTATTTATTGAAGATATACTGCTGAATGGTTTCCCGTTCATCCCAGGAAAAATCTATATCAAAATCAGGCGGACTGGTTCTCTTTTCGTGTAAAAACCGTTCAAAATATAAGTCGAGATCAATTGGATCAACATCCGTAATCCTTAAGCAATACGCAACAATACTATTGGCACCTGAGCCCCGCCCTACGTGGTAAAACTTGCATTTTCCCATCGCATACCTTACTATATCGAAAGTGATTAAAAAGTAAGCCGAATACTTTTTAAAAGTGATGATCCTCAATTCTTTCTCTAGCCTTTCCAGGGCAATTGTATGGTCTTTTCCGTAACGGTACTCGAGCCCTTTCAGTGCCAATCTCCTCAACAGCAACATATCTGTTTCTTCTCCACCTCTGGTATAGTGAAACTTATTTTTGGATTGCGGTTTTAGTTCAAAATATTCAGATAAGTCGCAGGCTTCCAATAATTCCAGGGTATTTTGTATTATGAAAGGATAATTCTCGAAATAAGCCTTTAACTTCTCTTCGGGAATTAATGTTTCGTTATTTGAGCATTTAAATTCATCGGGAACTTTAGTTAAAAGTGTGTTTAGATCGATTGCCCGCATATATTCGTGTAACCGGTATGACACCTTATCTGCAACAGTTACCGGATGCCAAACGACCAGTTTATGTTTTTGCCTGAGCAACTGGTGTTTATAGAGTTGGGTTAATTGAGTATGTCGAATCCCAACAAATTCATTTTCGGCCAGAACATAGGTAGATTCTCTTATAAATGGATAGATTATAAATACATTTTTGAATTTCGGAGCCTGATCTGGCAGTGGAATATTATGAATGTTGTGAAGGCTCAAAAACTCGTTAAGCTCCCTCATTCCTTCCTTATTTTTCGCAATTCCAAAATAAAGCAGAAGGTTATCTTTTCTGAATTCTATCCCTGCAAGAGGCTTCAGCAGATAAGGCGTATTTCCTTTCTGTACCTCATCTGCTGCTTTGTAAAAACTTTGGTTTATGCAGGTCCTGATAAACTCAACAGCACCGGTTGAGTTATTGATATCGGTTAATACAAGCTGATGGATATTTAAGCTACGTGCCTGGGCTATGATGCTATTAATATCCATTACACCGTATTTTAAGCTATATGAAGAGTGAACATTCAGAAACATGTTAGCTATCGGTTAATTTGTTTGCCTGCGAAACATCAGAATTAATAAAAGTCCTGATTCTGGATTTTTTTCTTTCTTCGTCTTTAGCTTTTATTCGTCGTGGATTATATTTGATAATCTTACCGTTTTCGTCTTTTTCAGGTTGTTTTACGATACAGGCTTTTACAACCGATTCTACACCGTAGTTTTTTCGAACTTTATCCATTGCCTGGTATAAATCATATTCCTCTTCGGAAGTATGATAGAGACCTATCTGCTCAAAGCCGCTAACCAAATGAGATAATTTTACGCCGATCAACCGAAGCATCATGCGTTTGCTGTAAACTTTTTTGAATAAATCATGTGCTTTAGTTATTAAAAAGGAATCTAAAGCGGTATAAGGAATACGGGCCTGCTGTGTTACGGTTTCGAAATTAGCATAACGGATGGTTACCGTTATACAAGCGGTTAATTTCTGCTGGCTGCGAAGATCGAAAGTGAGGTTCGTAACCATTCCGGTTAATATCGCTTTCATTTTATTGATATCCATGCTATCGTTTTCGAAGGTAGTTTGCGTGCCTATTGATTTCCTTTCGCGATAAGGCACTACGGGCGATAAATCAATTCCATTTGCCTTTTGCCACAAATTAATACCATGGTCGCCTAATATCTTGTACATCAACTCCTGAGGAATCTGGGCTAGTGTTTCAATCTTCCTTACGCCCATTTCACTAAGTTTTTTATAAGTTGCATTACCGATGCCTGGAATTTTATGAACAGATAAAGGATTTAAAAACGGTCTGACCTGAGGAAAAGGGATTTCTAATTCGCCGTTTGGTTTACATTCGTTTGTAACTACTTTAGCTACTGTTTTGTTAACAGATAAACCAAAAGAAATCGGCAGACCTGTTTCCCTCATAATCGTTTGCCGTAATTCAGAAGCAAACTTCATACAGCCGAAAAACTTATCCATTCCCGTCATATCAATATAGTGCTCATCAATACTTGCCTTTTCGAACAAAGGAACCCGCTGTGCTATAATTTCGGTAATATCATGAGATGCTTTTGAGTATTCTTCCAGGTTTCCTTTAACAAAAACAGCTTCAGGGCAAAGCAATTTCGCCATCCTGCCCGGCATCGCAGCGTGTACTCCAAATTTCCGGGCTTCATAACTACAGGAAGTTACCACTCCCCGATCAGAACTTCCCCCAACGATAACAGGCTTTCCAATAAGCTTAGGGTTTTTCTTCAGTTCTACGGATACAAAAAAAGCATCCTGATCCATATGAATAATACTTTTCTCTTGCATAGCCATTCTTATGAGTAAGCAAATTTATACTAATAAAATTAGTAATTATATTTTAAAAGAAAGATTATTACTAACAAAATACTAACATTTTTAGTTTTAAAATTCTAAAACCTTTAGTATTTACTGATGTTTAAGCAAAATATGACATTATTAATTTTAAACTTTTGCTCATGAAAAACGACAAGAAACCAGATAGCCAGCAAAAATCATCAGGTACATCTAAAGAAAAAGCAAGTTTTGATCAGAATGGTAAAGGCGCTTCAGAAAAATACGGACAAGCCGGCACTACACCGAATGAATCGGGAGAAGAAGGTATCGGAACGACCAATAAACATAGGAAATAAAAAAGGAGCTGCTTTGGGCAACTCCTCATATATTTTGGCTTATAAAATATTACTTCTCGTAAATACTCATTTTTTCGGCCAGTTCTATAATACTTTTAATTTTAAGCTTTTGAAAAAGTCTTAATTTATAAGTGCTAACTGTTCCCATTTGCAGGTTTAGCTGATTTGAAATTTCCAGTACACCAATACCTTTGGTTAACAACTCGGCTACCTCGAGTTCTCTTCCTGATAGTTTGGTAAAAGGATTATCAGCATCATTTCCTAAAATGCTGTTAAACATATTTTCTTTTACGTTTCGGCTTGAGTACCTGCTTCCGGCTAAAATTGTGGTAATGGCCGTAACAATTTCAGATTCTTCAGCATTTTTAGTTAAATAACCAGAAGCGCCTGATTTTAAATAAGGAACTGCATAAATATTTTCATTTAACGATGAAAACACCAGGATTTTTGCATTTGGCTGTACAAGTTTTAACTGATCAATTACTTTTAAGTTATTACCTCCAGGTAGATTTACATCTATGATAATTAAGCTTGGAGATTTCTCAGTTTCGACTAATGCTTCTTCCATAGTAGAAGCATTTAAAAGCTGAACGCCAGCCCAATAATCTGATATTAAGCTCTTTAATCCCCTTCGGATGATTTCGTGATCATCTGCAATAAGGACTGAAAAAGTGCTTACCGTAGTTTTTGTTTTCATTGTTTGGATATATAGGATGAATTATGTGTTGATTAGTTATAACAATAGAGTAGGTTTAGACTTTTACAAATGGCTTCTTAGTTTCTTCAGTTTGTATTTGTAAATGTACATAATTTATCAATTATGTTTAGATCAATAATCATAATTCAGTATTAATCCTAAAAAAGTATTTGACAAATGTCATCAAAACACTAATGAGCAGTTTGGCATTTGTAAAAAATGGCGAATGAACTGAAACAATAAAAGAATTGTGATCAGAAAAACGGTGTTATCATACAGGAAATATAGTTTTAATCAGATCTTAGCCCGAATCCTACTTAAAGTTTCCAGCCGAATGGCCAGAAAAGAAGCGATGTATTTTAAAGAAACCCTGTTTATTAAATCAGGAAATGAGAGTAAAAATCTCTTATATCTTTTTTCAGCGGAAGAAATGCGGCATAAGTAAGCCCTTTCTTCAGCTGAACGGTAATAGAGTTCCATCATTTTTCTGCCAACGATATTTGCTTCAGGAAAGTTTTCGTACAGGTATTCTGTTAAAGCATGTGGAATGGCAATTAACTCAACATCTTCCAAAGCCTGCAAATACTCTTCAGAATCGTTTTGCAACCACAAGTTCCGGATTGTACCAACTATCTCCCCTTCTTTAGCAATCCATGTTGTAATTTCATTCTTACCATCTTTTATATATCCTCTAACAACCCCTTTAACAATTAAAAAAAGAAATTTATTTTTATCAACCGGTGAAATAATAAATTTATTTTTTTTGAAACCTATCGGAAAAGTATGTTGATTGATGCGTTCCTCTATCTCTTCATTTAGCGGATGAAAATTTCTAAATACCGAAATTAAGGGAGAGGCATTATTATATTTCCTCCACCTATCATCATCAGATGAGTTAACTGCAATCATATAACTAGATTAGGGAGTGGTATAAACTGATTTTTTATGAGAAAAATTATGATGTAAGTATACCAAGATAGATTGTAAAAAAGAAGCGTATTAATACTTTTATTCAACTAACCATTACATTAATTTTTCTACCCCCAAACCAAAAAGAGCAAAATCATACTTAACAGGATCAGCAAAATCAAATGCTTTTAAATTCTGTGTAAGTTCGGTAGCGGTAAACCAATCTGTTTGCTTACGTTGAATTAAACCTAATAGTCGCCCTACACGATCTACATGCACATCGCAAGGACAGATTAAATCAGACGGTTTAATAATATTCCAGACACCAAAATCTACGCCTTTATTGTCATTACGAACCATCCAGCGTAAAAACATATTTAATCTTTTACAGGTAGATTTTTGTTTTGGCGATGAGATATGTTTTTTGGTACGATGGGGAAAATCTTCTAGCGAAAAAAAGTAGCTTCTAAAGTGGTTTAATGACTGTTCTATAGTAAAATTCAGCTGAGGCGAAAAGCAGGTTCCATCAGAAAACTGCGTATCAGTAAAGCCAGGAGCAGATGTTAAATAATCGGATAAAAACACATCCTGATTAGGAACAAATGCATATTCAAGACTATCGTACTTCGTATAGTGAGACCTGAAGAATTCGATAAAATACAGTAAATCGGTATCGTTAAATGTTCGGTGCTTAAAGTTTAATAGTTGCTTTAATTCATTATCGCTATGCCCAAGAATAAAATCATAGGGTGCGTCATCCATCCGGCCCAGCAATTCTTTACATTTGTTTATAATAGTTTTTCGTTGTCCCCAGGCCAAAACTGCAGCAAAAAAACCGGCAATTTCTATGTCTTGTTTTTGCGTAAATAAATGAGGAATACAAATGGGGTCGTTCGGGATGAAATCAGGTTGATTATACTGCTCAACCTTTGCATCAAGAAAATTTTTAAGTTCTAAAAAATCCATTGGTATAATAAAAAATAATCCGGCAGTGCAAATAGTTAAACTATTTAAACTACCGGATTTTTTTATGTTAATTATTTTATTTTAAAGCGTTTTCCAGGTCTTCAAGTAAATCATCTACATCTTCCACACCAACACTTAGGCGTAGTAAATTATCGGTAACACCAACCTTTTCGCGTTCTTCTTTAGGGATTGAACCATGTGTCATTGTTGCAGGATGGTTAATTAAAGACTCTACACCACCTAAGGATTCAGCAAGTGTAAACACCTTAAAATTAGATGAGATCCTAAAAGTTTCCTGCAAATCGGCTCCCTTCAAAGTAATTGAAATCATACCGCCAAAACCACGCATCTGTTTTTTCGCTATATCGTGATTTGGATGATCTTCGAAACCAGGCCAGTAAATTTTATCAACCTTAGGATGATTCTTCAGGTAATGAGCAATTTTTTCACCGTTCTCACAATGCGCTTTCATGCGTAAGTGCAGGGTTTTTATCCCTCTTAAAACCAGGAAAGCATCCTGAGGACCCGGCGTTGCGCCACAGGCATTATATACAAACCAAAGTTCTTTATACAGGGCTTCATTGTTAGTAACAAGTGCTCCCATAACCACATCAGAATGACCTCCAATATATTTGGTTACCGAATGCATTACAATATCAGCACCTAAATCGATCGGATTTTGCAAATATGGCGATGCAAAAGTATTATCAACAGTTAAAATAAGATTCTTTTCTTTTGTAATCTTCGCTACGCCAGCTATATCAATAATCTGCATGGTTGGATTGGTTGGTGTTTCTATCCATACCAGTTTTGTTTTATCATTGATATAAGGAAGCATGTTTTCAGGCTTCGATAAATCTAAAAAATGAAACTTGATACCATATTTTGTGAAAATTTTAGTAAAAATCCGGTATGAACCACCGTACAAATCGTTTCCGGTAATCACCTCATCGCCTGGCTGTAATAATTTCAAAACGGCATCGGTTGCCCCCATTCCACTTGAAAAAGCTAAACCATATTTAGCGTTTTCCAAGGCAGCAAGGCAATCTTCCAGCGCCTTACGCGTAGGGTTTGTTCCTCTTGAATATTCATAACCCTTATTATCTCCCGGCGATTTTTGCCAGTAAGTTGATGTTTGATAAATGGGTGTCATTACGGCACCAGTTGTTGGATCAGGTTCCTGACCTGCATGTATAGCTTTTGTTGCGAATTTCATTTTTTTAGTATCAAGTATCAAGATATTAGCATCAAGATGTTAGTATTAAGATAAGATTTTGAATATCTGTTACATCCTCCATTTTACCTTTTCTATTTTCCATCTAATTAATATGCCCTTGCAAATAACACACGTTGCGTTGAAGGCTTGCCTGAGTAAATACAAACACCATCTTCAAGCTTATTGTCTAAGGGAATACAACGGATTGTAGCTTTTGTTTCCTCTTTAATTTTTTGTTCAGTTTCAGGAGTTCCATCCCAATGTGCCGAGATAAAGCCAGCTTTACCATCAAGAAGTGTTTTAAATTCTTCGTAACTGTTCGCTTCGGTAATATGCTCATCACGATAAGCCAGGGCTTTATCAAACATTGCCTGCTGGATTTCTTCCAATAACTTGGCGATGTAAATATCCAAACCTTCTTGCGGAACAGTTTGCTTGGTTTTGGTATCCCTGCGGGCAATTTCTACTGTTTTATTTTCAATATCACGTCCTCCGATTGCGATACGAACAGGAACGCCCTTCATTTCGTAATCAGCAAATTTAAAACCAGGGCGTTGCGTATCCCTGTCATCATACTTAACTGATATACCGAAACCTTTTAAACGCATACTAAGTTCGTTTACATAGGCAGTTATTTTAGCCAAATCCTCGTCATTTTTATAGATAGGAACAATTACAACCTGAACTGGTGCCAGTTTTGGCGGAAGCACCAATCCTGAATCATCACTATGTGCCATGATTAGTGCGCCCATTAAACGTGTTGAAACGCCCCATGAAGTAGCCCAAACATGATCTAACTTACCATCTTTACCTGTAAACTTAACATCGAAGGCCTTTGCAAAGTTTTGTCCTAAAAAGTGTGAGGTACCTGCCTGCAATGCTTTTCCATCCTGCATTAGGGCTTCAATACAGTAGGTATCCAAAGCGCCCGCAAATCTTTCATTAGGTGATTTACGTCCCCTTACAACAGGTACTGCCAACCAGTTTTCAACAAAATCAGCATAAATATGAAGCATACGTTCAGTTTCTTCTATAGCCTCTTCAGATGTGGCATGAGCGGTGTGACCCTCTTGCCATAAAAATTCTGCGGTGCGCAGAAACAACCTGGTACGCATTTCCCATCGAACCACATTTGCCCATTGATTAATTAAAATCGGCAAATCGCGATAAGACTGAATCCATCCCTTGTAGGTATTCCAGATAATTGTTTCGGAAGTTGGGCGAACAATCAGTTCTTCTTCAAGTTTTGCAGCTTCATCTACCACAATATTTCCGTTACCATCGTTTTTTAGACGATAGTGTGTCACAACGGCACACTCTGTTGCAAAGCCTTCAACGTGAGAAGCTTCCTTAGAAAAAAATGACTTAGGGATGAACAAAGGGAAATAAGCATTCTGGTGCCCGGTATCTTTAAACATTTTATCCAATACGGCCTGCATTTTTTCCCATATTGCATAGCCATTAGGCTTAATAACCATACATCCACGTACTGCAGAGTGTTCTGCTAAATCGGCTTTAATTACGATATCGTTGTACCATTGGGAGTAATCTGCTTCTCGGCTTGTAATTTCTTTGCTCATGTTATGTATTTGGAACGTAAATTGTATGTTAAATAATGTGAAATTTAGCCACAAATTTATAAATTTATGCCTACAAAACGATTATCAACTGAAAGCATTAATTTTATAAACGCTAAACTTTCATTTTCGGGATTCAAAATATCCTATTTATTTTTTTGACACACACAACTAAATATAAACACAATGAAACCAATTAAATTTTTACCCATTGTAATGATTGCGGCCGCCGGGTTGGTTGCATCATGCTCTACATCAAAATTGGCTCAGAACAATTCTGGTGATGACGTGTACAATACCGTGGCAAAGGCCAGGGCGGTTGAATACGTTGCACCTGCGCCTCAGCAACAACAACAATATGCTCAGGGCGATCAGGAATACGACGAATATTACGGAACAAGTAACCCATATTACGATATGGACTACTCTTCACGTATTAACCGCTTCTATAATGGAAGTAGTTTTAGAGGATATTATGACCCTTATTATGACAATTATTACTATGGCAACAGTTATGGTAGTGGATTTGGTTATAATAGTTATGGTTTTAACAATTATTTAGGATATGGTTTAAACTGGAGTAATGGTTTTGGTTTAGGCGGCTGGGGTGGTTATTATGGTTATGGCAGTATGTGGAATAACCCATACAACTATGGTTATTTCGGATATAATCCGTACTGGTATTCAGGTGGTTTCGGACTTTGGGGACCATACTCTTATTATGATCGCTTCGGATGGGGAGGTGGATTTTATGGCGGTGGTTATGGTTACGGAGGTGGCTACTATGGTGGCGGCGTTTACACTAACAGCAATAACAGATCAAGACCTAACCGTGATGGAGATAACCGTGGTGCCTATGGTGCAAACGGTTCAAGAACAGCGCCTATAAGTGGAAATTATGGAAGACCAGTAATTTCAACTAATAATTCGGGCAGACCAGAAAGGTATTCAAACGGCAACAATGGTTCAACGGTTAATCGTCCGACCAACGTAAGCTCAAGACCATCGCGTGATGATAGTTTCAGGCCACAGACGCAACAAACACAACCGCAAACTTTCAGCAGACCTGAGCGTAGCAGCTATAGCCCTCCTCCACAGTCATCAGGAAGCAGCGGTGGCGGTTCTAGTTCTGGAGGCGGCGGCGGTGGTGGCGGCGGCGGCAGACCAACAAGAGGTGGAGGAAGATAATTAGCACATACACACATTCTATAACATGAAACTAAGATCAATATTTATTGTGGCAGGAATAGTTCTTGCCAGCAATTCTTTATATGCCCAATACACAAGCGATGTGCTACGTTTTTCTCAACCAGAATTAGGTGCAACAGCGAGATTTAGAGGTTTAGGTGGAGCTCAAACTGCTTTAGGTGGTGATATCAGCTCGCTATCGGGGAATCCTGCCGGCTTAGGATTTTTCACTAAATCTGAATTCACTTTTACACCAGAATTCAATAACGCTAAAGTTGGCTCAGAATATCTGGGTAACAATTTATCTGACAAAAAAAGTAAAGCAGGTATAAATCAGGTAGGTGTTGTTTTTTATTCTCCAATAAATAAACCCAAAGGTTCTGATTTAGATAATGGTTGGGTAAGTTTAAACTTTGGTATCGGCTATAATAAAACCAACAATTTTAATTCTACAATTACTTATGCCGGAAGAAACACTAAAAGCTCGATGGCTGATTACTTTGCTAATTTAGCGGGTACTACGCCTACTGGCAGCCTCGCTTCTGGTTCATTGGAGAAAATGGCTTATGATAATTATTTAATTGAGTATGATCCGGCTGGATATTTTCCGACAACAGCGTTAAATAACAATCAACAAAATTCAATTATCAGGTCTGGTTCACAATCTGAAGTAAATATTGGGATGGCTGGAAATTATGGTAACAAATTATATTTAGGATTGTCGTTAGGTTTAACAAATATTAATTATACCTCAGATTTAGCATACACTGAAACAGGAAGTAATTTAACATATGCTGGTCAACCAACAGACTTTGTTAATGGCACATACAGGTTAAATTATAATTCGATCCAGCAAACCAAAGGAAATGGTATAAATGCTAAAATCGGTTTGATTTACAAACCTGTTAACGAGTTTAGGTTAGGTTTAAGTTTCATTACACCTACCTGGTATAGCTTAACAGATAATTATTCTGAAAACTTAAATACAGCTTATAAAAGAGCAAATGGCACGACCATTCCGGAATATACAAACCCTCTGTCAACCTATAATTCAGAATATAATTTAAGGTCTCCTTACAGGGTTAATGGTGGAGCTGCATATATTTTTGGTAACAGCGGGTTAATTACTGCTGATGTTGAGTATGTTGATTACAGCAGTATCCATTTTTCTTCTGCATATGCGAGTGAAGAAACTAATACCAACCGCGACATTGCTGCACTTTATAAAGGAAACTTTAATTACAGAGCTGGGGTAGAATTAAAAGTTGTAAATAATTTCATGGTACGCGGTGGCTATTCTTATTCAGGTTCTCCGTATAAAAACCTTGATTTTACAACTCAGGCTTACAGCGGAGGTTTAGGTTATCGTTTTGACAATTATTATTTAGATGTAACTTACAGACATACCAAATGGGATTCTACTAATTCACCTTACACAATTTCATCTGATTATCCTGATTATAGCTTTACAGGTGCAGGCCCTACAGCGAACCTTAAAAACTCTGTAGATAATGTTTTTTTAACTTTTGGAGTAAGATTCTAATAAAGCATTGATATCAAACTAAAAGTCCCGGCAAATTTGCCGGGACTTTTTTATTTTCTAATACTAATGTTTTTCTCTCCGTAAACCGGCCCTTTATCTGTTACTCCTTGTATTATAATTTTAAATTCACCGGTTAAATCACCAGTTGTAAATTTTAATGGTGTTTCTCCGGTTTCATTAATTACTGTTTGATAATCCCAATAGATAGTTGCAAAATTTATGGGCTCATTGGTATTTTTTATATCCGAAACATAGAATTCTTTCGGGTAATTGATACCATTCAATACAAGAAAATTTGGTTTAGCAATATTTTCTAAACAACCTTGATAAGATACTCTTTGCCCGTTAACAATGTATGTTTTACCTTTCACAGGCAATGTCCCTGAAGAATGGTTCTGGCAATTAAGAATACCATACTGACATACATAATCACCACAAGCATTACGACCAAAAGATGTAAAATTGATATTATTATCTTTTGTTTTTTTTATCGTCACTTCATTAAGTCTTATTCCCGCTAAGGATGTTATATTAATGTTGTCAGAAGCTAAAACACCCATTTTCTTCGATTCATTTTGATATGAAAGATTTTTTAAAGCCAATTTAACATCATCAAAAGGATCATTAATTTTAATGTTAAAATCCTGAAAATCCTTATCATTCAGATTAAGCCAGACTTTGGTTTTCTCTTCACTTATTATTGTCTGGTAAGGCAAAATAAATCGACCTAAGCTATCAGTATTAATAGAATTAACATTGCTTCCTGCTATTGTATTAATGGCTAAAGGCACTTTTAAAGGCCTTTTACCTTTGGTTACCGTACCGGAGTATTCTAATTCTGTAACCTTATTTTCAAGGGGTAAATTGATGTCACTTTGTTCAGGCCATTTATATTTTCTCCATCCCTTTATCAGCAGAAGATCATCCAAATAGGCCAAATCATTATATTTTGTACCCGATGAATTAGGAGGTAAAAGGCCTAGAATATTTTCGAGGTAATTATAATCTACAATATTCTTTTTGTTAGTAAGATTGATTCTGTTTCCCTGTACTACAGCGATTGAAACGAGCCCTTTTAATTGTTCATCTTGTTTATTTAATATTTTCAAATCAAGCTTCACAGTATCTCTCACAGCATATTCTTCTTTATCCATTTTAATCAGTAATTGATTTAGATTATTGTAATGTGCAAAAAATATACGCTCGGCAACTGGCCGATATAAACTATCAAGAAGTGTGATTATATTTATCCCGGTTGGAACAGAATCAAGCTTTAGCAAAACCCTTAGAGGTTTTTCCTTTGCCAGTTGCAATTCGGTTGATAGAAATATCTGCTCATAATTATGAACAATTAAATGTGTTTTATTATTTCCATTACTTTCAACAACCAACCTAAGTCCATTATCGCCTAGCGCTGAATTAAATTTGATGTTTACGCCACTGTTTAAACTATTTGGTAGTTCGTAATTACCAATAAGTTCCTTTTCCTTTGATAGCCTGACTACATATTTTTGATTGGCAATGGGTTTAAACATAAAACTTCCTATGCCCGAAGAATTGGTATAAATCGTATCCAATGCCTTGTTTCCAGAAAAAATTATAGCCTGAGCACGAATTGATGTATTTTCAAGATCCTTAACCTCCCACCCTATTTTATTCTCAAGGCCTGAAATCATGTAGCCACCTTCAGGATAAAAATTAACTTGATATTGCGGCTCACTTTCGACAGGAATTTCAAATTTTCCGTACCGTATATATTTATCTTTTTTAACAGCAACCGTTATCAGATTATTATCTTTTGAAATTTTACCGGCCGGGTAATCTATCATAACTTCTCCAATAACACTGGTTTTCGCTTTACCGGTCTTTAAAATCTGATTACTCTTTCCAACTGTATAATTTACCTCCGCATCGCTAACAAAGTGGTTATCACTAGTAAGTACCTTTAATAATACTGTTCCATTTCCCGTTTGTTGATCATTGGCTTTAAAAAGCGACAGATTTGTTAATAAGGGATTTATGGTAGTTGATTTTATGGTGACCGGCTGAATAAATTCAGGACTTATCTTGCCGTTCAATTTAATATTAGCGTTCGCTACAAATCTATAATTGCCACCCGGCAATGAATCAGGCAAGGTAAAATTACCAAAGGCAAAACCCTTATCCATTAAAAACTTGCGCTGCAATGCAACCGAACTATCAGCTGTGCTTACCAGGGAAAGGTATAAAGTATTATATTGATCTATATCTACAATGCTTTTAAGCATATATCCCGTAAACCAAACCTGATCGTTATTTGTATAAACATTCTTATCAAAATGAATAAACAACGTTGAAGACTTATTTAATTGCGAATAGTGTTCAAGTACTAAAGCAATACTATCCGTTTTATTAACCTGGGCTTTGAGTTTGCAGCAAATAGCGATAGTTAAAATAAGAATAAAGACATTTTTTTTAAGCATTAATAAGACTTGGTTAATACTTAAAAGTCAGGATATTATTTAAAATTTCAAACTAAATTACACCAAAAAGTGAACCTCCAGTTTCCCCCATTTCATCTATTCTGGCTTCTATAATTGCATCTTTTATCAGTTCAGGTGCATGGTGAGGCTTTTTACGTGCATCAATTATTAATGAACCTTTACATCCCCAATGTTTGTTAATTGTAAAATCGTTAATACCATAAATATCAGCAGCCGGATTACTGCGAGTGAACGCAATCCAAACAAGGTTATTAATGTTTTCAGCTGTAAAATTAGCATCGTCGCAAAGTACAATTAATGGTAAACCTGCTAAATCAACATCTATTAAAGCAAGATTTAATAACGCTATTTCGGCGGCAGTTTTTTCTTCACTTATATAGTTTTCTGCCTGCAATGCAAAAACTCCCGGTAAAGCTATTTTAGCATTTTTAAATGCGTTAGGAAAGTTTAATCCATCAGGAAGTTTATCCCAAAGTATCCTTTTTTTATCACCGGCCGCTGCAAATACAACTTTAGAACCACTGTTTAAACCATCACCACTATAGTCTAATGTATCAATAGTTGTATTGGTATAAAAATGTAAATCGGTTTTAAAATCTATACGTTCTAATATATGCTGTAAAAACCCAGCGATATTATGGGTATTTAAATTTTCATCATCTTCTTTGGCTGCGATGAACAGGTATTTGGCCAGACTTAACTGATTCTTTCCTAAAATGTGGTTGGCGATAGTTAAAATTTCCTGTGGTTTTCTTTCCTTAAGATAAGGCGTATAACGTTCACTCCCGATGGCAAACAATAATGGATGAACACCAGCAGCATCTACTGCATGAACCTCTTTTAAGCCATGAATTTCCTGAGGAATTGCCGAACCGGTGATTTCATGTATTAAAGCACCAAAACTGGTATCCTCTTGCGGAGGTCGGCCTACAACTGTAAAAGACCAGATTGCATCCTTTTTATGATAAACATTATGCACTTTCATCAATGGAAAAGGGTGTGTTAAGCTATAATACCCTAAGTGATCGCCAAATGGGCCTTCTGGTTTGTTTTCATTAGGATAAACTGTTCCTGTGATGATAAAATCTGCATCAGCTGAAATACAAAAACCTTCATCATCATAAAAATACCTGAATCTTCTGTCGCCCAATGCGCCTGCAAAGGTCATTTCAGATAAGCCTTCGGGTAAAGGCATAACTGCAGCTAAAGGATGCGATGGAGGACCACCAACAAAAATACTCACCTTTAGCGGTTGGCCTAATGCATTCGCTTTCGATTGATGTACGCCAATCCCACGGTGAATCTGGTAATGAAGGCCGATTTCTTTATCTTGTATGTATTCATTTCCACCGAGCTGAATCCGGTACATACCAAGGTTTGCATTTAACACACCAGGTTTTTCAATATCTTCTGTGTAAACCTGAGGCATAGTTACAAAGGGACCGCCATCCATTGGCCAGTTTACAATTTGGGGCAATTTACTAATAGAAGTTTTTAAGAATTTATATTTTGCTGATGGCGTTTTTAAAGGTAAGGCAGATAAAGCAGATAGCGCAGAGCCGGCATATTTAAAGGGATTTTTCAGTGCCTTCATTGGGTCGTTGCGCAAAGAAACCAATTGCTGAACTTTTGGTAAGGTATCTCTGAAAATAAATTTCGAACGTTCTAATGTGCCAAACAGATTTGAAACCGCAGGAAACGGGCTTCCCTTCACTTTTTCAAATAAGATAGCAGGCCCACTATTTTCATAAACGCGTAAATGAATGGCTGCCATTTCTAAATACGGATCTACCTCTTCTTTAATTCTGATTAAATGACCGTGTTTTTCTAAATCATTAACACACGCTGCCAAACTTTTATATGCCATCCCCAAAGATATATATTTAGTAATTCTGTAAAACAAAAAAGCCGCAGATACAGCTTTTTAATTCTGTGTATCTACGGCTTTTTACAATCTTAAGATTTTATTTTTTCCCTGCAAAAGAGCGCAGCATCCAGGTATTCTTTTCTTTAAACTGCATAAAGCGATTAACCATATCATTCGATCCGTCATCGCCTGCATTAGCAGTTGCATCTAAAATTTCCCTTTCCAGTTCTATCAGTACTGCCATATCGTCTAAAATTGCATCAACCATATCTAAATCTTTTAAACCTATGGTATCAATTTCCTTAATTTGCGATTCTTTAATGTAATCGGCAAAACGGCTATGCGGTGGTTTACCCAGTGTTAAAACACGTTCGGCAATCTCATCAATCGTTAATTGCGCATTGGTGTATAATTCTTCAAACTTGATGTGTAAAGTAAAAAAGTTTTGCCCCTTAATATTCCAATGGCAGCCCCTTAGTTTCTGATAATGAATATGGTAATTTGCCAGATAATCATTTAAAAGATCGACAACTGGTTTAACTTCTTTTTCGTTTAAGCTTATTTCTTTAGCGTCCATTTTATTAAAATTTTAATAGTAAATATACGCCATCATAACAACTATAGCGGGTAAAAGTTTCAGGCAAAATTTAATTTAAACAATACCTTATTTATCTTATCGTTTAATAAAGGTACTTGCATAAAGAGCTTCTGATGCAAGTATTTGTTAATTAATAAAATACGGATTCAACTATACCAAAATCGTTATAAAAACCTTAAAAATTGCCGTTCGGAAGTCTGTTGGTTTTATAATATTATTCGTATAATTGCTACCCCTCATAAAAATTTAGATAAAAATAAATGTATAAAATAGGCTTAACTGCGATGGTTTTACTTGCATTAAATGCTGCAAGTGCAAAAGCAAACGCAGTAATCGACTCCATTGGAGTGGAAAACAATAACGGCAAAAAATTAATCGTTCATCAAACAGCTGCAAAAGACACCTATTATTCTATCGGAAGAAGATACAATGTTCCGCCGAAAGAAATTATGGCCTTTAACGATAATAAATACCTACAGATTGGTGTAATAATCAAAGTTCCGACCAATATCCCCTTTGCCGCTACAGGAACTGCAACACAGCAAACAGCAAGCGCACCTGCAAATGTTAGCGAACATATTGTAAAGCCTAAGGATAATTTAAACATGCTTGCCGAAAAATATGGCACCACCATTAATGAGCTTAAGGCTATAAATAATTTAACAAGCAGCAACCTAAGCATCGGTCAGGTTTTAAAAATACCTGTAAAAAATGGTGAAACTGCACCAGCTGTAACTACTACACCAGCAACAAAAGAACAACCAAAAGCAGTTGAGCAAACAGCAGAGGCTGCAAACGCAACAATGATTGAGCATGCTGTTCAACCAAAAGAATTTTTAGGGAAGATTGCTGAAAAATATGGCACTACCGTTGAGGAAATAAAAAAAGCTAATAATTTATCAGGAAATAACCTCAGGATTGGGCAGAAGTTAAAAATCCCGGCAACAAAAAATATTGAAGAAGATAAGGTGGTAACTACAGCTGAAACAACCATTGCAGCTACGAGTGAGGTTAAAGATGCGCCAGGCACATATACGGTAAAAAAAGGCGAAAGCATTTTCACCATTGCCAAACAATACGGTATAACAGCTTATCAGATCAGGAAGCTCAATAATCTTTCAGATAATAATTTATCAACCGGACAGGTTTTAAAAATGCCATCTGATATTGCTGTAGAAATCCCTAAACAAACCGAAAAAACCGAGCAAGTTGCTGTTAAAGAACCAGCAAAAGAGGAGAGTTTTATTTACACGGCAGGAAGTGGAGAGTCGATTTTTAATATTGCCAAGAAGTTTAATTTAACAGCCTACCAAATAAGAACGGCAAATAAATTGAACGACAATACTATAACTGCAGGGCAGAAATTGATTATCCCTAAACCACCTGAACCTAAATCGGTTAATGATTTATCAAAACAGGAGCAGGAAAACAATCCGGATAGTACTTCATTTAAAGATCCTAAACTTCGTGGCGCACCAAGCAGGTATGGCTTAAACCAGGTTGAAGAAAAAGGTACTGCTGTTTCGATAGCAGATGCTGATTTAGATGCAACAAAAATGCTTGTTTTACATCGCACGGCACCTATAGGAACCATTATAAAATTAACAAATCCGATGACCAACCGTACTGCATTGGCAAAGGTTGTTGGTAAATTTACTGAAAACGAATCTACAAAAGATGTTATAATTGTAATGACTAAGGCAGTTGCCGATTCTTTAGGTGCCTTAGACAAAAGATTTTTTTGCAATTTAACGTACGGTGTGCATGAGCTTGAATAAAAAACCATTTATAATTGGAATTGCCGGGGGAAGCGGTTCGGGTAAAACCTTCTTTTTAAACTGCTTTCTTCATCACTTTAAACAAGATGAAGTTACTTTGGTGTCGCAGGATGATTATTACATTCCTGCGGGAGAAATGACCCAGGAAGAGAACAAGCTTTATAATTTCGACTTGCCATCAACAATTGACAGTCAGCAGTTTTTGAAAGACATTAAACAGTTGATAGCAGGAGAAGTTGTTTATAAAAAAGAATACAATTTTAATAACCCTTTGGCCGTTGTTAAAATCCTTGAAATTAAATCGGCGCCAATCATTATCGTTGAAGGTTTATTTATTCTTCATTTTAAAGAGATTGCAGCATTGCTTGACCATATGATTTTTGTTGATGCTGATGAGCAGGTTGCTTTAGACCGACGTATAAAACGTGATGGTTTGGAACGCGGTTATCCTGAGGAAGATGTTCTTTATAAATGGCATAACCATGTTTTACCTGCGTACAAGGAATATCTTTTGCCTTATAAAGACAAATGCCATGAAATCGTAATTAATAACACTAATGAACCAGATGAGATTATTGCAGTTACAGAAACAATATCTGACAATTTAAGGCATCGGGTACTGGCAGACACATAAAAAAGGGGAAGTTTAAAGCTTCCCCTTTTTTATTAATTCAGATTCATCTCGGGTATTTCACCCTCAACAATTAATCGGCCTAAAGTTGATTGCTTAATAAAATCGACGCTAACACCAGGTGCACGTTCTAAAAGTTTAAATCCGCCTTCTGGTAAAACATCCAAAACTGCCAGTTCAGTTACTATTTTTTTAATACACCTTACTCCAGTTAACGGCAGCGTACATTTTGGCAGGAGCTTGCTTTCTCCAGCTTTGTTAATGTGCTGCATGGCAACAATTATATTTTTTGCTGATGCCACCAAATCCATCGCCCCTCCCATTCCTTTAACCATTTTTCCGGGAATTTTCCAGTTGGCTATATCACCGTTTTCAGAAACTTCCATTGCACCAAGTATTGTCAAATCAACTTTTTGTGCCCTGATCATTCCAAAACTCATCGCAGAATCAAATATCGATGAACCTGGCAATGTTGTTATCGTCTGTTTTCCTGCATTGATTAAATCAGCGTCTTCGGCTCCCTCAAAAGGAAATGGCCCCATACCCAGCAAACCGTTTTCTGATTGCAATACAATATTTATATTATCGGGTATGTAGTTTGCTACCAGGGTTGGAATTCCAATACCAAGGTTTACATAATACCCATCTTTTATTTCTTTAGCTATACGTTGTGCGATTTCTTCTTTTGAAAATGCCATTATTATTGAATTAGGAATTAGAAAATGTTTGAATTTTAGCTATCAGCTATTAAATCGCCGTACTAATGTTTTTTCTTACCGTTCTTTGTTCAATTCGCTTCTCATAATTTTTACCCTGAAAAATTCTATGAACATAAATTCCTGGAGTATGGATATAATCCGGATCAAGATTTCCTGCTTCTACCAGTTCTTCAACTTCAGCAATGGTTATTTTACCTGCCATAGCCATTATCGGATTAAAATTACGGCTTGTTGAGCGAAAAATAAGGTTTCCGGCAGTATCTCCTTTCCAGGCTTTAACAATGGCATAATCCGCATCAAATGCATACTCCATCAGGTAATCTTTTCCATCAAAATTTCTGATCTCTTTGCCTTCGGCTACTTCAGTTCCGACACCAGCTGGTGTAAAAATTGCGGGCATCCCATAACCGGCTGCTAAACACCTGGTTGCAAGTGTTCCTTGCGGAATCAGATCTACTTCCAATTCGCCACTCAAAAGCTGACGCTCAAACTCCGCATTCTCTCCAACATAAGAAGATATCATTTTTTTAACCTGCCGCTGTTTTAACATCAGTCCGATACCAAAATCATCAACTCCGGCATTATTGGAAATACAAGTAAGATTTTTTGTTTTCTTATGCACAAGGGCATTAATACAGTTTTCCGGAATACCGCACAAGCCAAACCCGCCAAGCATAATGGTAGCCCCATCAGGTATATCGTGGATAGCTTCTTCAGCTCCTGATACAACTTTATTTATCATTTTATGAATTTTTGGTTAGGCCTCTAAATTAATGAAAGCAGACAGCTTTTTAAAACATAAATACAAAAGGAATGTTAAAATAATATCATACTGCTAAAACAATTAGTTGGAATTAATCTAAATAACAGTAACTTTGTACTCAGATGTTTAACGAAAGAGATAACGTGGATTTCATAATACCTACAGACCCTGAATTTCAAAAGGGCATGGGTTTTATTTTCAGCTGTACCGCTGAGCACAAAAAATGCTGTAAAAAATATAAAAAAGGCAAGCGCTGTAAAAAGTGTCCCGGTAACTTAAAAAAGTAAGTTATTTAGAAATTTCTATAATTTTATCGTCGCTGCCATTACTGGTACAAACATAAATTTTCCCTTCGGGCGATATACAAACATCTCTCATCCTACCATAGGTATTTACAAAAAAATCTTTTGTTCCTGCAATTTTTGTTTGTGCATCATCTAGTTTGAGCTGCATGAGTTTGGTATTTTTTAATACCGCAAGTAATAAAGAGTTTTTAAATTGAGGAATATAATCTGAATTATAATAGGCAACGCCACTTGGGGCTATGGTTGGTGTCCAGGCAATTAATGGTGTTGCAATATTATTAGAACTGCAAAATGATTGTTCACCAGACTCATCACAGAAACCTTTAATATTAGGCCATCCATAATTCCTTCCTTTTTCGATAATATTAATTTCATCATCAGAATCCGGACCATGTTCAGATGAAAATATTTTATTTCCTACCTGTACCAAACCTTGTGGATTGCGATGTCCATAAGACCAAACCGGATTATTTGCATAAGGATTATCGGAAGGAATTGTTCCGTCTAAATTCACACGTAAAATTTTCCCCGATGTGGAATTAACATTTTGCGGCGTACTTTGGTCAGAAGCATCGCCAGTGGAAATAAAAAGCTTTCCTCCGGAGATCAGTAACCTTGAACCATTATGGATTGAAGAAGCTCCAATATTATCTATAATTGTTATTGGACTTGTTAGTGCACCGCCGGTATACGTATACCTTACTATTTTCTCTTTGTAACTACTGCCGTAATTATAAGCAACAAAAACCCATGGATTAGTTGTAAAATCAGGATTTAAAGCAATGCCCAATAAACCACCTTCTCCATTTTCGCGAACTTCGGAAATGGTAAGTAAGGCTGAAATCTGACCAGTTGAAGGATTTAACCGGCTAATTTTCCCACCTCTTTCTGTATACCATATAAAATTATCAGGGCCATACACCATCCCCCAGGGAAACCTTAATCCTGAAACGACTACTTTGTTTTTTAGTTCTACATCAGGCAAGTTCCCGGTATCATTACTATCACTATTTTTTTTGCAGGTTGTAAACAGCAGGAGTACAACAAGACAGGTAAAAGTTGCTTTCATAATCGTAACGTTTTAATTATAACAACGTTACAAAAATATAGTTTCAGAAAAATTACTGATGAGAAGATTAATTTAAATAAACATAAGTAATGCCATCCCCGCCCCGATCAGGATGCTCATCTTCCATACGGCTTACCTGGCTATATTTTTTAAGGTATTCGCGAATCATCTTTCTCAAAATACCATCGCCTTTACCATGAATTAATTTTATTGAAGGGAAACCCAGCATAATGGCCCTATCAAGATATCTTTCAACCTCAAACAAAGCATCTTCTGTTCGCTTTCCGCGTAAATCCATCTCTGCCCTAAAATCAGATACTGCTTCATTCATTCTTCCGGCAAAAGAACCTCCACTACTTTGGGCCACTTTTTTAGCCTCACGGTTACTGATTTTCTGAACACGGTTTTTCTTTACGGTAGAACGTAAATCGCCAATTGCTAAAACCAATTCATTACGGTTAATTTCCAAAACAGTTGCAGTTGTTTCGCTATCCGTAAATTTTACCCAATCGCCAACAGCTATTTCCCCTCCAACTACAACCGGCTGAGGTTTTGGCTTTTCTTTCGGAATGGTATTTTTCACTAGTTCCTTTTGCAAATTCTGCCTTAACTCTTTTGTTGCAACTTTGTCAGCTTGCTTTTCTTTAATCTCAGCAATGGTATTTTCTACAAGCTTATTAGCATTTTTGATAATATTCTGTGCTTCCTGCTTAGCTTCTTTAATTAATACGCGACGGTTTTCATCAAGAAAAGCCCTGAGTTTTTCATTCTCAGCAACCAGATTTTTTGCTTTATTTTGCTGATTAGCCAAACTAACTTTGGCATCGTATATCACCTTTTTTTCCCGCTCCAAATCAACTAGCATGGTATCTACCCTATTTTGATTTGCGCCTGTTTTCTCCCTAGCAAGTTGAATAACTTCTTTCGGCAAGCCTATATTCTGCGCAATTTCGAAGGCATAAGAACTACCAGGTTTCCCCATTTCTAAAATGTACAGGGGCTTCATTTTGGAATTATCGAAAAGCATTGAAGCATTTTCTAAACCAGGCGTGTTACCGGCGAAAAGTTTAAGATTAGAATAGTGTGTTGTGATTACACCCCTAACCTTTTTGTTATTTAACACTTCCAGCACAGCTTCGGCCATTGGCCCACCAAATTGCGGGTCAGTTCCAGTTCCAAACTCATCAATCAGAACCATGGTTTTAGGCGATGCGTGCTCAACAAAATAGCGCATCTTTTTCAAATGGGCGCTGTAAGTACTTAAATCGCTCTCTATCGACTGGTCATCACCAATATCTGCGAAAATATTTTCAAAAATCCCAACCTCACTATTCGCATCAACAGGAATTAGTAACCCGGTTTGTAGCATTATCTGAAGTAAGCCTACGGTTTTCATACAAACAGATTTACCGCCCGCATTTGGGCCTGAAACCAGAACAATACGCGTTTCCGTATCAATATGAATATTTAATGGGGTTACCGTTTTTTGTTCGGCAGCAAGTGAAAGCATTAATAAAGGATGGCGGGCATTTATTAATTTACTTTTGGGCTCCTTTAATAGGCCAGGCATTTCTGCTTCAATATCAATAGCGAACATTGCTTTTGCCCTTACAAAATCAAGCTTTGTTAAAAAACCATGATAAGATAACAACAAAGGAGAATATGGCCGCAATTCATCGGTTAAAGCTATCAGAATCTTAATAATCTCACGGCGTTTATCAAATTCTAAATCGCGTAATTTATTATTAAGGGTAAAAACCTCTTCAGGTTCAATGTAAACAGTTTGGCCTGTGGCCGATTCATCATGTACAAAACCTTTTAGTTTTCTTTTATTTTCAGCTAAAACAGGAATACACATTCTTCCATCCCTGATGGTTAAACTGCCATCGGCAACCCAATTATTTGCAATGGCTTGCTTATAAATGAAATCCATACGTTTACGCACATCCTGCTCTGCTTTTGAGATGGCCGCAGTTATTTCCTGTAGTTCTTTTGAAGCATTAGGCTTTATTTTTCCTTTGGCATCAATTACATTTTCAATTTTGCGAAGGATATTTCTTTCAATCGGTAAATGTTCAAATAAGGCCTCAAGTGTAGGATAAACCTCAGCCCTTTCTTCGAAAAAACGTAGCACTGAAAAAACAGTGTGTAAAGAGGTATAAATCTGAAACCATTCTTCTTCCTGGAGATAAGTACCTTCTACCCGTATCTTCTCTACAAGCGATTTAATATCAAAAAAAGTATTGATCTGTAAAGGTTCCTGGTTTTGTATTATGCTTTTAAATTCACTGGTTTGGCGCAGAAACTTACCAATCTGGTCAAAACGGTTCATTACCTGCATCTTTTGCACCATAGTTTGTCCCATCGGACTCAAACAATGTTTACTAATCAACTGCCTGATTTCTACAAAGCCTAAACGCTCTAAACAATTTTCGGGATATAACATACGCTACTTAACCTCTGTAATAACTTTCAACTTTGATTTTGCTATTGAATCAGCCTTTTCCATCTTCTTCTGTTGCTTCGATAAACGCTGGGTAATATTCTTATAAATTTTATCCAGGTCCTTAGGGTGTTGGTAATAATAGCTCATGCTCTGAGCATATTTGGCAGAGTCTATTCCGAATTTTTTATAAATGCCTTTATAATATGCTGCAGCCACTTTCTTAGATGAATCAGGCAAAGCAATTGTTGAAATATACCCGTCAACTACATGTATATCAAATAAAATGTTCTGCATTTTATCGGGAGCAATAATATTTGGGGGCATTTTTTCTTTACAACCAACTATTATGCTTGCAATAACCAGAACAGTTATCAATCTTCTCATTCTTAATTTAAAATACTATTTTATTGCCCAAATTGCGGCAAGGTTATTAATTTTACACAAAAATAGTTATAAATGAGCATAGCTGATAATCTTAAAAAATATAAAAGTGAGGTTGAACCTGATGGTGTAAAATTAATTGCCGTATCCAAAACTCAAAGCAATGAAGCGATTCTTGAGGCTTATAATGCCGGTCAGCGAATTTTTGGAGAAAACCATGTACAGGAAATGGTTGATAAAGAAGCACAGCTCCCAAAGGATATAGAGTGGCACATGATTGGTCATTTGCAAAGCAATAAGGTAAAATATATTGCCCCTTTTGTCAGTCTGATTCATGGCGTCGACAGCATTAAACTACTCCAGGAAATTAACAAGCAAGCCGCTAAAAATAAGAGAGTGATCGATTGTCTGCTTCAGGTTTATATTGCCGATGAAGACACCAAATTTGGTTTAGCTTATGATGAGATCATTGAACTTTTGCGCTCAGAAGAATATGCCGAACTGAAAAACATAAGAATTATAGGTTTAATGGCAATAGCTACAAATACCAAAAACGAAAAACAGTTAACCATCGAATTCAATGAACTTAAAGTATTATTTGATGGTTTAAAAGAAAGTTTCTTCCGTGATGATGAGGCTTTTAAAGAAATTTCAACAGGAATGAGTGCCGATTATAAAATAGCTATTGAAGAAGGCAGCACGATGGTTAGAATTGGAAGCGCCATTTTCGGAAAAAGGGTTATCAAACATTTCAAAACGAATATTTCGGCAAATTAATTAAAAAAATGACACCAGATATCAGAATGGCAGTGGTAGAAGACTGCCCAAGAATATTAGAGCTTATTAATGAATTAGCAGTTTACGAAAAAGCGCCAGAAGAGGTAACCGTTACTTTGGCACACTTTGCTGATGCAGGTTTTGGTCCAAATCCTGTATGGAAAGCCTTTGTTGCCGAAGTAGATGGTAAAATTGTCGGTTTTGCCTTATATTATACACGTTATTCTACATGGAAAGGTTGTCGCCTGTATCTTGAAGATTTTATAGTAACAGAAGAATACAGAGGAAAAGGCATAGGAAAAGTACTTTTTGAGCTGGTAATTGAAGAAGCTAAAAAAGGAAACTACAATGGTATGGTTTGGCAGGTATTAGATTGGAACGAGCCTGCCATAAATTTCTACAATAAATATCAGGCGCAACTGGAAGAAGGCTGGCTGAATGCCTCCTTCTCTCCCGAACAGATTAAAGCTTTTTAGATTATGGATATTTTTAAATTCGGGGGTGCCTCAGTAAAAGATGCAGATGGCGTAAGAAATCTGGCAAATATAGTAAGGGATTATAAAAAAGGCGAACTGCTTATTGTAATCTCAGCGATGGGAAAAATTACCAATAAACTCGAGGAACTAACATTTGCTTATCTGGCTCAAAGTGATAATGTTCACGAAATTTTTGATGAAATAAAACACTTCCATTTCAATATAATTGCCGATTTATTTGAAGGTAGTGCAAATCCTGTTTACGATGATGTTGCCAATACATTCGTAGAAATTGATTGGTTAGTAGAAGATGAACCGGATAATAATCCGGATTACATATACGATCAGATTGTATCAATTGGCGAAGTTGTTTCAACTAAAATTGTTGCAGCATGGTTAAATGAAACAGGCAATAAGGCTCTTTGGGTTGATGCAAGAAACTACATTCAAACTGATAATACTTATCGCGAAGGAAAAGTAGACTGGGATAAAACAAACCAGATTATTCAAAAAGATTTGCTGCCACTAATGCAACAAAACATTATTGTAACACAGGGCTTTATTGGTGGCACAAGTGAAAATTATACCACAACACTTGGCCGTGAAGGCTCAGATTACTCTGCCGCTATTTTCGCTTCGTGCTTAAATGCTGCAGCTTTAACAATTTGGAAAGATGTTCCCGGTGTACTAAATGCCGATCCTAAATGGTTTGATGAAACAGAAATGATTCCTCAGTTATCTTATCACGATGCTATTGAATTAACTTACTATGGCGCAACAGTAATTCACCCTAAAACCATTAAACCGCTCCAAAATAAAGGCATTCCGTTGTTTGTTCGTTCCTTTATACAACCCGACGGTAATGGCACTGCAATTACGAAAGACAACAACCCATTACCTGTTCCGTCGTTTATTTTCAAAATTAACCAGGCACTCATTTCTATTTTCCCGAAAGATTACTCTTTCATCATAGAGGAAAATCTGAGTAATATATTTGAGCTTTTTCATCAGCATAAAATCAAAATCAATACTATGCTTAATTCTGCAATAAGCTTCTCGGTTAGTGTGGATGATAATGAAGAAAAAATTGCAAAGTTAATTAATGCACTAGCTGCACAATTTACCGTAAAATACAACAAAGGATTGGAACTGGTTACGATTAGATATTACAACCAGCAAACTATCGATCGTGTAACAGTTGCAAAAGATATTTTACTGGAAGTGAAAAGCAGACATACCTGCCAGATGGTAATGAAAAATAAAGTATAGATTTTAAAATTGGCATAATTACACCCAGAAAAATCGACAAGATGGATGAGAATATTTTAGCCAAAGCCGCTCAGGATTACATTAATTCAAATTTGAATACGGATGTAAATCAAATCGCTTTGGCTAAAAGCCCTGTGGAGTATGTAAGTAGCGCCGCTTTAGCAGGTCAGATTACAGCGAAAAAGAAAGCTGAAAAAAAATTACCTACCTGGTTTAAAACAGCTGATATTTACTACCCGCCAGCGCTTTCAATAGAGCAAACATCATCAGAAATAACCGCCAGCTACAAAGCCAAATTGGCCATAGGAAACTCGCTGATTGATTTGACTGGTGGATTTGGTATTGATGCTTTCTATTTTGCTAAACAACTAAGTAAAGTTGTTCATTGCGAAATAAATCCTGAATTATCGGAAATTGCCGCATATAATGCAAAGATTTTTGGTACTGATAATATTGTTTTCAAAGCAGTTGATGGTATAGATTTCTTAAAAAAAACAACTGAAACATTCGACACCATTTATATAGATCCTGCCAGAAGAGCAGCCAAAGGCAAAGTATTTATGCTCAAGGATTGTACGCCAGATGTTATAGAAAATTTAGATCTGCTAATTGCTAAATCGCAAAGGATAATCATTAAAACGGCCCCCCTTTTGGATATTTCGGCAGGCCTACAGGAGTTGAAACACGTAAGTGAGATTCATATAATCAGTATAAAAAATGAATGTAAAGAATTATTATGGGTTATTGACAAAGATTTTGAAGGAGAACCTAAAATTATAGCAGTAACATTAAACCTTGAAGAAAAGATATTTACTTTTCAAAAAACCAACAAGGTTAACAACCTGGTTTTTGCCAATACCATTAAAAAAGGGCTGTACCTATATGAACCCGATGCTGCATTGCTAAAAACAGGTAATTTCAATTATATCGGGCAATACTATAAACTTGTGAAGCTACATCCGCAGACGCAGTTATACATGTCAACGATTATCGAAAATAAATTTCCGGGAAGAATATTTGAAATAAAAGCTTTACTATCAAGCGGAGATTTGAAAAAACAGAAATCACCTAGCGGAAACGTTATTGTCAGAAATTATCCTGCTAAACCTGAAGAACTGGTTAAAAAGTATAAAATCAAAGCAGATAAAGATGTTTTTTTAATTTTCACTAAAGCTAATAATGGAGAAAACATCATTATAGAGGCACAGATAATTCAATATTACTAAAAAAGCTTCCCGATGATTCGGAAAGCTTTTTGCTTTAGGGATGTACGATTTTATAAATATCGCTTAGACTTTCTTTACATTTACAGCCTGTAAACCTTTTCTGCCTTCTGCTACTTCAAATTCTACCAAATCATTTTCTTTTAGGCTTTCAATTCCACCTAAAACATCTTTAAAATGTACAAATAAATCTTTATTGTCTTCCTGAACAATAAAACCAAAGCCTTTTTGAGTGTTAAACCATTTAACTTTTCCGTTAGCCATAAAAAAATAAAAAAATTGTATTAAAAAAATAAAACCCTTATCGCTTTGCTTCTAATTTTCTACAACTAATTGAAATTTAACTGATCAAACAATCAGAATAAGCGTTAATATTGAAACAAAACTATCAAATATAATAATTTACAGGTATAAAGCAATCGAAATTAGTTTAACTAATAATATTTTTGCATTAACCTGTTAAAGTTTATTTATTTGGCTGTGGTGTAGTACGCAAATAAGGTTTAATAACTTTATGCCCTTTAGGAAACTTAGCAGGTATATCCTCAGTTTTAATACTGTTTACTACAATTACGTCTTCTCCATCTTTCCAATCGGCTGGAGTTGCTACGCTATAGTTAGCTGTTAACTGAAGTGAATCAATAACTCTTAACACTTCATTAAAGTTTCTCCCGGTTGAGGCGGGGTAAGTAATAATAAGCTTAACCTTTTTATCAGGACTGATCACAAATAATGACCTAACGGTTAATGTTTCAGAGGCATTTGGATGAATCATATCGTAAAGATTCGCAACCGTTTTATCAGGATCGGCTATAATCGGAAACTCTACAGATGTATTTTGGGTTTCGTTGATATCATTAATCCATCCTTTATGCGATTCGGCCGAATCTACACTTATCGCCAGAACCTTAACGTTACGTTTTTCAAACTCTCCTTTTAAAGCCGCCGTACGACCGAGTTCTGTAGTACAAACCGGGGTGTAATCAGCAGGATGAGAAAACAAAACGCCCCAGCTATCACCTAAATAGTTATAGAAATCAATTTCACCGATTGATGTATTTGCCTGGAAATTTGGCGCTGTATCGCCTAATCTTATACTCATAATAATTAATTTTAATTTAAGTTGATTAAAACAAATCTAACAAATAGTATATTAAATATATAGATATTATATGTTTTTTAGACATCTAAATTATAAAAGCATAAAAAAACCCTGAGGGGTTTAACCAACAGGGTTTTAAGTATATTAATTTGTTTGGGTGTAATTAATTATAAACTTTTACCATGAACACGTAATCCTGCAATTTCTCAATTTGTTTTGCACGTTTCATACCAGATAAAACACTTCTTTTACTTACCGTTAGTTTTTTACCCAATGAATCCTGAGGAATTGCTCTCATAGCTTCTAATATATATTTAGATTTTATAGCAAATGAAGCGCCTTCGGCAGATGTTTCTTTACCACTGATAATACCGACAAGATTTCCGTTGTTATCCAATAACGGACCACCACTATTTCCTGGATTTAGCGGAATAGCAACCTGGTATTGTGTTGTATCACCAATAAAACCGCTTTTCGAACTCACATAACCTTCACCCAATACCGCATCATCTTTAGGATAACCCCAGGTATAAACATTTTCGCCAACTCCAGTACTGTTCTTTTTAATAGTGTATGGTAATGCAGCTAAATTTTTGAAATGCTTATCATCAATTTTCAAAATTGCTATATCATATTCTGGATCTCTGTGTACAATCTTAACCTTAAACGACTCACCTTCCCCATTTTGGATATAAACAGAATCTGCATCTTTAATTACATGAAGATTGGTAGCGATGTAGCCGTTAGTAGAAACAGCAAAGCCAGTTCCGCCAAAATTACCAGGGTTGGTTTGCTTATTCGCAGATGAGTTATCAGAGTTAATTTTTCTGATTAAATTATTTTGTGTTTTTAGGGAATTTGTAACCTGCTTACTTAACTGCACATATTTATCAGCCTGCTGACTATTATGCTGTATAGAATAAATTGAAACAAAAGATAAAACGATAAAAGAGGCAGCAACGGCGATTGCAGATTTGTGCTTGCGCCATAACTGAACAACACGCGAAGGATGAGGCGCCAGTTGTATTACAAGGGTATCTACATCAATTTCAGCATGTATTTTATCCATTTGCTCTTTTAAAAGCAACTGCTGAGCATACTCTTCCATTGTGTGTAAAAATACTTTATGCGAAACTACTTTGTGGTCTATTGCAGCATCATTACGGCGCAACTGCTCAAAAGCTTCAGTTTCCTGTGCATTAAGTTTACCTAACAGATAATCTTCAATAATTGCATCTAACTCTAAATCGTTTCTCATCTCAATTATTAGTGTTGAAAAAATATTTTCTTTAACCTTTGCAGGCACTTATATTTTTGTGTTTTTGCATTATCGGTATTGGTATAACCAAACTTTTCGCAAATATCCTGCATGGATAAATTATGTATATAAAAATCCTGGATAATGGTTTTACAAGGTTCGCCCAGATGTTCGAGAGCAGCTTGCATTTTAACAAAAGCGGCATCTTTTTCTTCATGGTGCTCTACATCCTCCTCAACTTCAAAAACATCTTCATAATCGGTAATGCTGCCTGTTTTTTTGCTATTCTGGGCCAATTTCTTTAGCCAGATACGGCGACAAACCGAATAAATATAAGTTTTTAACTTGCTGCTGAGTTCAAAATCGCCAGTCTTAACTTTGTTATATAAAATGATAATTGCTTCCTGATAAACGTCTTTCGCATCATCTTCATCACCATTATTATTCAGGATAAATTGCAAAACCATCGCAAAATGCGTCTTATATAACTTATTAAGTGTATCTGCCGAGTTATTTAGGATACCTAAAATAAACTCTCTATCTGTTGTAACTGAACTCTTTAAACCGTTATTCACCAATTAATACTTTTTTCTGTAAATAGTAACCCAATATTAGATAAAAAAAATATTTATAGCTACTAACGAAGGGTTAATACTATCCACATAAAAAGGGTAACCCAAACTACCTAAAAAAATATTTTCACTTTTTTTAAAATTATCGGGTTACCTTTTTACCTTTGCGGCATTAATGATAAATTAATTAATACTTAAAAAAATTCAAAAATGAAAAATGCATTCAAATTAGGCTTTTTAGCTTTAGCTTTATCTTTATCAGTAGCAGCTTGTAACTCAGAAAAAAAAGCTGAAGGTGCTGACACTACAGCAACTGATTCAACTACTGTAGTTACTGATACTACTGCAAAAGATACTACAGTAACTGATTCAACTGTAAAAGATACTACAGTTAAAACTACTACTGAGAAAACTGAAGTTAAACACTAGTTTACCTTTACTCATAAGAAAAGGCCTTGAGTTATCTCAAGGCCTTTTTTATTTTTTTTTATTTTTCAGGGTTACCTTTTAAAAATTCAGGTATTAAGGGTAATTAATAACTTAAAACAAAAAAAATATCAATATGAAAAATGCATTCAAATTAGGCTTTTTAGCATTAGCTTTATCTTTATCAGTAGCTGCTTGTAACTCAGAGAAAAAAGAAGGTGGTGCTGATACTACTGTAACTGATTCTTCTACAATCGTTACTGATACAACTGCTGTTGACACTACTGTAAAAGATTCTACAGTTAAAGACACTACAGTTAAAGCTACAACAGAAAAAACTGAAGTTAAACACTAATTTTTAGCTTTAAACAATACAAAAAAGACTTTATTTTAAAAATAAAGTCTTTTTTTTGACAAAACGAGTTACCTTTTTCATATAATTGTATTATTAAGTAATTAATTAATCGAAAACCAAACAAAAAAAGAAGAAAAAATGAAAAATGCATTCAAATTAGGCTTTTTAGCTTTAGCTTTATCTTTATCAGTAGTTGCTTGTTCAGAAAAAAAAGCCGAAGGTGCTGATTCTACAGCAGTTGATTCAAGCGTAGTTGATACAACTGTAAAAGACACAACTGTAAAAGATACTACAGTAAAAGACACTACAGTAGCTGATACAACTAAAAAATAGTTTTAACACTACTTTATTAAAAAGGCTTTGATTAAATTCAGGGCCTTTTTTTTGTTTTAACCACAAATCTTTCATGCACTTAAGCCTTAAAATCCATCAATTGTAGTAAATTTGCGGCAAAATTATATTCCGCATAATGAATTTAACATCACTACAAGCTATTTCACCTGTTGATGGTCGATACAGAAAAACAACCGAAAGTTTAGCCGCTTATTTTTCAGAAGAGGCATTAATTAAATATCGTGTTTTTGTAGAAATAGAGTACTTCATCGCACTTTGCGAAACTAACTTGCCAGGATTGGAACAATTTGACAGAAACCTTTATGCTGAATTGAGAAAAATTCATGAAAATTTTTCAGAAACGGATGCACTTGAGATAAAGGAAACTGAAAAAGTAACTAATCACGATGTTAAAGCTGTAGAGTATTTTATCAAAAGTAAATTCGATGCACTAGCTTTAAATGACTACAAAGAATTTATCCACTTTGGATTAACTTCTCAGGATATAAACAATACCGCGATTCCATACTCCATTAAACTTGCGTTAAACGAAAGCTATTATCCGGCGATATCGGCATTAATCGAAAAGATTAACATACTGGCTAAAGAATGGAAAGACATTCCAATGCTGGCACATACACATGGACAACCTGCCTCTCCTACCAAATTAGGTAAAGAATTTCTGGTATTTGCAGAAAGATTGAGCATACAGCTCGACAATTTAAAAGCGATTCCGAACAGTGCTAAATTTGGCGGCGCTACAGGTAACTTTAATGCACATCATATTGCTTATCCGCAGGTTAATTGGGTTGACTTTTCAAATCACCTGGTAAATAACATATTAGGTTTAAACAGGGCACAGCATACAACACAAATCGAACACTATGATCAATTTGCGGCACAATGTGATGCCTTAAAACGTATTAATAACATCATCATTGATTTAGACAGGGATATCTGGACATATATTTCAAAAAACTATTTCAAGCAAAAGATTAAAGCTGGCGAAATTGGCTCTTCGGCAATGCCACATAAGGTTAATCCAATTGATTTTGAAAATGCTGAAGGAAATGCCGGAATTGCAAATGCATTATTCGAATTCTTTGCGGCAAAACTTCCAATATCACGCTTGCAAAGAGATTTAACAGATTCTACTGTATTAAGAAACATAGGTGTTCCATTTGGACATACGTTAATAGCAATTAATGCTACCCTCCGCGGATTAAATAAAATTTTACTGAATGAAGCTGCTTTAAATGCTGATCTGGAAGATAACTGGGCAGTAGTTGCCGAAGCAATACAAACCGTATTGAGAAGAGAAAATTATCCAAATCCTTACGAAGCATTAAAAGAATTAACCCGTACAAACACTAAAATAAATGCTACAAGCATTGCTGAATTTATTGAAGGGCTTAATGTTTCTGAAGCAGTTAAAGTTCAGTTAAGAACAATTACGCCATTTAATTATACTGGTATTTTTTAGTAAAATTAAATTGACGCTAAACAGACAGCTCACAAAAGTTTTATTAACCACTATTTGTTAATTTTGTTTATTCAAATTGATTGAGACATGACTATTAACGTATATACAGAACAAACTCCTAACCCGGCAACCATGAAATTCATGGTTAACAAGCTGTTGATTAACGGAAGTGAAGATTTTGCCACGAAGGAAAGTGCAGAACATTCCCCTTTCGCTAAAGAGTTATTTAAGTTCAATTTTGTAGCAGGTGTATTTTTCGCGAGTAATTTCGTAACCATTACAAAAACTGATGATGCAGACTGGGCAGATATTGAGGCAATTTTAAAAGAGTTTGTAAAGGGTGCGGTTGAATCTGAATTAAAAATTAAAGAAGCTACTGCTGAAGAAGCACCGAATTTTGAAGGTTCAGAAACCGAAATTAAAATACAGCAAATTCTGCATGATTATGTTCGTCCTGCTGTAGAGCAAGATGGTGGTGCTATAACTTATAAATCATTTGATGAAGGTGTTGTAACTGTAGAGCTTCGTGGTTCTTGCAGTGGTTGTCCTTCTTCTACTATAACTTTAAAATCAGGCATCCAGAATTTATTACAAAGAATGGTGCCGGAAGTTACGGAAGTAGTTTCAGAAGCATTGTAAAAACAAAAGCTTAACTTATAGAAAAAGCCCCGATTTAGTCGGGGCTTTTTTATTGGGTTTTCTGGTAAAGAAAGCGCAGCTTAATTAAAATGTTTTTTAATCGAAGCTAATATTTCACCTGTTACCTTAGCATTTGTTGCCAATATTTCTCTTTTATTAAAGTAATCATTTCCACCAGCAAAATCTAAAACCTCTCCTCCTGCCTGCTGTACAATAAAGCAGCCTGCTGCAAAATCCCATTGTTGCAGATTAAATTCAAAAAAAGCATCAAAACGACCGCAAGCAGTATAAACCAAATCTATTGCTGCTGCACCAATGCGGCGAACGCCATGGCTTTTCTGCATCATTTCCTCCAGCAATTTTAAATATTGCGGTTGTTTATCAAATTGATAATAAGGAAAACCCGTAGCTAATAAACACGATTTTAGATCTGGATTTGAAGAAACCTTAATTTCTTTCTTATTCATAAAAGCACTTCCACCTTTATAAGAATAAAACATTTCTCCCCTGTTAAGTTCGTAAACAACACCTAAAACAGGCGAACCATCTTCATAAAGTGCCACACTAATCCCATAGGCTGGTATTCCGTGAATAAAGTTAGTTGTTCCATCTAGCGGATCAATAATCCATGTATAAATCTTGCCTTCTCTGCTAATGGTTTTCTCCTCAGTAATAAAGCCAGCATCCGGAATCAGCTTTTCCAGGTTTTGAACAAGTTTAAGCTCTGCGGTCTTATCCACGTAAGAAACCATATCGTTTAAGCCTTTGTATTCAATTTTATTTGCATCGAATTGCATGGCTTCTTTCCGGATAAAATTGCCGGTAAGTTTAACAATTGAGATGACTTTATTGCATAGTAATTCGTAATTCATAATAGGTTAACAACAAACCGAATTTGTTGTTGAAATTAAATGAAATTATAGAATGATTTAAGCGAGTGTATTTTTATTGCGAAGGGAATAAATGCTTAATATTATTCCGCCGATAACCAGAAACGTTGAAATCATTTCAGCCTGGGTAAACGGCAAACCCAATACATGATATTTTGAGTTTACACGGATCAATTCAACAAAGAAACGTTCCACTCCGTTTAAAATCATATAAATACCAAACATTAATCCAGGTGCCTTTATCTTGTCTCTGATACTCCAGAGAAATGCAAATAAAATAAAACAAACTATAACTTCGTACAATGGTGTTGGGTAAACACCCTGTGCCAGTTCATTACAGAATTTACCTGTACACCCAGGAATAGGAATACCTTCACCTACCACATTATTAGGGTATTTATACGACCATAACCAATCTGGAAGCCATGAAAACGGTTTAGGATTAGGGTTTACAATTCCCCAGTCGCCATCGCCTGAAAGATGACAACCGATTCGACCGACTGCATAGGCTAGCATCATCCCAGGTCCGCCAACATCAAGCATATGGAGTGGTTTTATGCCGTTTTTCCTGGCAATATAAAGCACTGCAGCACCACCACAAATAAGCCCTCCATAAAAAGTAAATCCGCCCGCAGAAAATATTCTTTCAATTGGATGCTGAACAAAATCATCCCAATATTCAAGGCCATCGAAAACCTTAGCGCCTAAGAAACCACAAACAGCGGCCCAAACGACCAGGTTACTCATAATTTGGTATGGATGCACTGTTACCTTAACCTCTTTTGGTTTTGGCAATTTCACTTTATTTTTTTCTTTATGATCCCAATAGGCAAATAAACCGGCAAAAAATAAACCTCCTAGTACGTTTCCTCTAGCGGATAGTAAGATTAATTCGATATTATCTGCAGCGATTTGGTAATTCGTTACTAAATAAATGAGCTTGTAGCCTATTATAAAACCAAAAAGACCATTTAAAATCAGCTCGCCTGTTGTTGCCGGCAAACCTACCATTACTTTCTTCTTAAATGAATGAAGCACACCTAAGGCTTCTTTTCTTTTTAATTCCTGAGAAAAAGCCCAGTAACCAGCTACGAAAGCAAGTGCCACAAATAGCCCGAATGTTTTAAAAGGAAGTGGCAAATTAATGCCAAAAAGATATTCTAAAAAATGTGAAACGGTAGGAAACATACAAATAATTTGAGGCTAAGATAATAAAGAAAGCTGAAAGACTAAAGCTGAAAACCCAAGCTTATCAGCTAATATTAATTACTGTGATGAGCGTAAACAGTTTCCAATTCAGCAACTTCTACTTCTCCTTCAGCGGTTAATTCTAAAAGCTTAACAGCCTTTAGTTCATTTACCATCAGTGGATCGTATTTAGCACGAACTTTAACATAGTTTTTAGTGAAACCATGCATATATCCCATTTTCTGGTCTGCCTCAAACAAAACCTCAGCTTGTTTACCTATTTGAGATTGATAAAATGCCCGCCTTTTTTTATCTGATAAAATATGTAGCATTTTACTTCGCTCATTACGCTCACTTCCCGCTACAACACCTTTCATTTCTGCAGCAACGGTCAATTCTCGTTCAGAATAAGTAAATACATGCAAGTACGAGATATCAAGCTGATTTAAAAACTGATAAGTATCTAAAAAATCTTCTTTTGTTTCACCCGGAAATCCAACAATAACATCAACACCAATACAACAATGGGGCATTACTTCTTTTATTTTTGCCACACGCTCTACATAAAGATCTGTGCGGTAGCGTCGGCGCATTAATCCCAGAATTTTATCAGAACCTGATTGCAAAGGAATATGAAAATGAGGTACAAAACGTTTCGATGTTGAAACAAATTCGATAATCTCATTACTTAAAAGATTTGGTTCAATTGAAGAAATCCTGATTCTTTCAATACCTTCAACCTCGTCTAAAGCTTTAACTAAATCTAAAAATTTATCTTCACGCTGTCCATTGCGGATACCAAAATCGCCAAGATTTACGCCTGTTAAAACAATTTCCTTTACACCACTTTCAGCAATCATCTTGGCACGATTGACTACATTCTCAATCGTATCGCTTCTACTCGCCCCACGTGCTAATGGAATTGTACAGTAGGTACAAGGATAGTCGCAACCATCCTGAACTTTTAAGAAAGTACGTGTTCTATCGCCAATAGAATAGGAAGCTATGAAATTATGATTTACTTTCTCGATATTTTGCTGATGAACAACGGCTTTCGGGTTTTTAGTTAAATCAGAAATATACTCAACTATTCTGAATTTTTCAGCTGCACCTAAAACCATGTCAACACCTTCTATTTCAGCAATTTCCTGTGGCTTTAACTGGGCATAACAACCAACAATAGTAACATAAGCATTTGGAGAATATTTTAATGCTTCCTTAACTACTTTACGGCATTTTTTATCGGCGTGGTCAGTTACTGAACAAGTGTTAATCACATACACATCAGCAGCATCCTGAAACTCAACCACGGCATAACCGGCATCGGTAAATAAACGACCAATTGTTGATGTTTCGGAGAAGTTTAACTTGCAACCTAATGTATAAAATGCGACTTTTTTCATTTAGCCTGCAAAGATAGGAAATTAGATTTGAGTATTAAGATTTGAGCTTACCTATTGAAGGTAAATTACAGTGAAATAACATTTCATGCAAAACTGAAATTAGCAGTCGAAAATTACTCCTCGTTCCATCTGTAGCTTTCCTGCTCAAAACCAGCTAAATCTATAACCCTGCTAATAACCGTTTCAGCGACTTGTTCAATTGTTTTAGGTAAACTGTAAAAGGAAGGATTAGCCGGGCAAATGATACCGCCAGCTTCAGTTACAGCTTTCATATTATTAATATGGATTAAACTAAAGGGTGTATCGCGAACAACTGCAATAAGCCCTCTGCGTTCCTTTAATACAACATCTGCAGCCCGGGTAATTAAATCGTTGGAAATCCCATGCGCTATCCGCCCCAATGTGCCCATAGAACATGGGACAATAATCATGGTATCATATTTAGCCGAACCTGAGGCAAAAGGCGCATTGAAATCATTTTTATTGTAAAAATTGAAATTATATTTATGGTAATCCTGATTACCGAGCTCAAACTGCCAGACTTCTTTTGCATTATCACTCATCACTACACCAACCGCTTCTATCTGATTGGTGAGACCCAACAATTTATCGAACAATACTTTCGCATAAACTGAACCGCTGGCGCCTGTAACGGCAATGATTACTTTTTTCTTACCCATTATGCAAAAATAGAATTATTTAAATATAGCGCATAAAAAAGGGCCGAATACAAGTATTCGACCCTACATCTACCTATGAAAAACATACCCTCGAAAGGGTAAGAACAAATATATATATTTTTTTAAAAAAAGATAATCCTAGAATGTTAAATCGTTAAAAACACACATTATTTTTTACTAAAAAACAACAATTAACTGAAAAACAGACCATTAAAATAAAAAGAAAACAAAACTTTTTCTCATAAAAAGTGTTTAAACCACACTAAGTATACATAACCCGTAATACAAAATAAATAAACAAAACCTAATTAAAAAGACAAAACAATAAGAAATCATCAGAAAACACACAACTATTGTTTTCTTTTGAAGCAATGAGCAATCTTTTTATACTTAATTTTAGGTACAATTTATCAAAACCAGTATGTTATTTTGCCCTGGCTTTATTAAGCAGCCATTGTGAAACATCGTGCATGGCTTTATCATTTTCATACTCTTGTGGTAATCTTCCATTCACATACTCATTGTATAACCAAGGATCTCCAACAGCTAATACCGTACCTTTTCCATACTTCGCTGAAACGATGACATTAGCTCCGTTCGAATCTTTCAGAATTGATTGTGCTGGTTTTTTAATGGTTATCGAGCATACATCTTTTAGGAAAACCCTTGCCGATGTTTTGAATAAAGATTTAGCAGAAAAAGTATTTAAACCACCATCAGCAAAATGTTCATCATCTGTAACATGTAAAATAATATCACGGTTAAAATTTAAGCCGAATTTATTAGCCAGAATATTTAAGTGTTGTAAATCTGCATTAGCGCTATCATTGGCCATAATAAATAAAACGCCACCTTCTTTAACCCAGTTTGCAATTTCATCTGCATCTTTTTCTGATACATAATTTGGATTTGGGTTATCTCTTAAATTATCCGGGTCTACTATAATATATACATCTGTCCCTTTTAGATTTGCTTTAGTTGGAGCCTCATCAAGACGTTTAAGCTCTTTCGCACCGTTAGCTTTAAACGCTTCACCAAATTTAGAGAAACCCGTGTTTTCTGTGTCATCCCAGGTGTAATGATATCTGGTTAAATTGCCAGATTTATCTTTTTTCGATTCCTGGTTAAAATAGCCATCAACAGTTATTGTTTGTGCTGCAACAAAAAGTGGTAAAGTAAATAATGCGATTAAAAAAAAGTGCTTCATCTTATATTATCTTAGATTAGATTTTCATTGTTTCAAATATATTTCAAAATTATTTAAACACAAAAAAGCCCCAACTAAACGCTGAGGCTTTAAATTGTTAACCAAAACTTATTGTTTTGGTGCAGCTGAAGTTTCCGGTGCTTTACCTATTAAATCCATAAACTGATCTAATTTAGGTGTGATAATAATCTGTGTACGACGGTTTTTTGATTTTCCGGCAGGTGTACTGTTATCCGCAATCGGATTAAATTCACCTCTACCACCTGCAGTTAATCTTTTTGGATCTACAGCATATTTAGTTTGCAATACCTGAACAACTGATGAAGCCCTCAAAGCACTTAGATCCCAGTTGTTTCTGATGTTAGTTTGAGCAATTGGAACATTATCAGTATTACCTTCAATTAAAACATCATAAGTATCGTAATCTTTAATGATTTTAGCAATCTTATTTAATGTTTCTCCGGCCTTATCAGAAATCTCGTAACTACCTGATTTGTAAAGCATATTATCAGACAATGAAATATAAACAACACCTTTTAAAACCTGAACATCAACATCGCCAAGTTCTTCCCTGCTTAATGAACGCGTTAAATTATTGGTTAACACCATATTAAGTGAATCACTTTTGTTTTTGGCATTGATAAGCTGTTTAATGTATTTGTTGGAGCTGTTTATTTCATCAACCAATTTTGAAATATTAACATTTCCCTGGTTGCTTGAATTTAAACATTTGGTTAGCGCATCTTGTAAAGAAGCAATATTTGCTTTCTCTGATGCAATTTGTTCCTCTAAACTTTTTACCCTGCTATTTGCTCCGGTTAGCTCTCGCTGGCTATCCTGGTATTTATTACTTAACTCCTGATTACGTTCACGCAATTTATCAAAAGTTGACTGGAGTTCTGCGTACTTTTTATTACTTACACATCCTGAAACCAGCAGGATAGATAAAAATACTAGAGGGATTGATTTGTAAAGTTTCATAACTTTTTATTTTAAATTATAAATTTTAGATAATGAGATACAACAACCGTTCCTATTTAATGTTTTAACCTGAAATTTAAGTTTTATTAACTTTTACTCAGCGCTTTATGAAACATTAATTCCAGTAATATTTTTACATAACTTACTCGTACAAGTTTTGAAATTCTTTTCTATATTCGATTACTAACAAAACTGACATGATTAATAAAAAAACAATAACTATGGCCATGCTTGCATGCATGGTTGTATTCCTGAGTGCATTTATGCCCAAGCAACAGGAAGCTTTCAAAGCGAAGAATCTGAAAGTATTACCTAAAAACATCAGCAAAGAAGATTTGGACAAGGTAATGGATGGTTTTAAGGCTTCTTTAGGTGTCAGATGTAACTACTGCCATTCTGCAATGAAAGACAATCCGAGAAGAATGGATTTTGCCAGTGATGAAAATCCTAAAAAAGAAATTGCAAGAGATATGATGAAGATGACAGCTAAAATAAACAAGAAGTATTTCCAACAACAAATGAAAGATGGAAAAGGCTTAATCGAAATATCTTGTACCACCTGTCATAATGGAAAATCAGAACCTGTTTTAAAAACAGCTATTGCTGAGAAATAGACAAATACAAAATGCCTTACAAAAGACTTAATCCAGATGGATTAGGTCTTTTTTGTTTAAAATAAGTTAAAATTTATTATCAATTTCTGATTTCCTTTTGGTTTAAGCTTCCAATTATCTTATTTTGCATCAAATAAAAAATATCAGTAGATAAGACCTGAATAATAACCTTAATTTTTATGACTAAACTTTTTATCGGTGGTTTGGCCGACAATATTCAGGAAATGGATTTGGCAATCTTGGTAAGTCTTCACGGCGAGATCGATACGATAAAAGTTGTAAGGGATCGGGCTACAGGAAGATGCAAAGGTTATGCTTTCCTTGAAATCCCTAAACTAACTGATGCCAATAACATTATATCAATGCTTAATGGAGAATCTTTCAAAGGAAATACCCTTACAATTAAAATTTCTGAAGATATCCCTGTAAAGAAACCATCGCAAAGACCAAATAAATTTATCTCAAGAAAGATTCCTCGATAATAATCAGATTTCTTATTGATTAAATATCTCTTAAAATTTACTTTCACCCCGTACTCTTATGTGGAATTAAAAATACTTTTGAAGTATTAAAAATAATACGTAAAATTACACCTCATTAATTGTTGTCTAAGGGCATGATTAATTGTTTGTTAATGCAGGGTATTAATTGCCCTGCATTTTTTATTTAATCATCCAGAATTTTACGATCTGTTTAAAGAAGAATACCAGTTTATAGGATGTGAACGTAGATTCATTCCATCACTTTCGATATGATAAAGTATTATCGGCATAGTAAAATCGACTAACTTCTCCACCTGTCGCGACAGGCTACCTAAAAAATCTATACTGGAAATGCCTTCCTTTAAGTGAATATAAATTACTGTTGCGGTTTTGAATTCAAATCTTTCAACTTTTGCGGGCCATCTAGATTTGATTTTGTTAAGGAAAGTTGTAATTTTCTTTTTGTCATTTAAGGTATCCATAAGCCTAGGGTTTGATTCCTTAAAGTAGTAATTTATTTTCCTTCTGAATAACCTGTAACAGAGAGAATACATAAAAAAGCAGATTTAACTTTTTATTTAATTTCTATCCAAACAGGTCCGTGATCGCTGGATTTTTCCCAGCCCCTAACATGTTTATCAACACCTGCACTAATTAGTCTATCAGTAAGCAAGGGACTTAGCAAAAAATGATCAATCCTTAGTCCGGCATTTCTACCATAAGCATTTCTGAAATAATCCCAGAAAGTGTAAATCACCTCATCAGGAAAAAGTTTTCTAATCGCATCAGTCCAACCTTGAGCAACCAGCTTATGAAATGCCGCTCTTACTTCAGAACGAAATAAAGCATCATCAACCCATCGCTCAGGCTTATAAACATCCAATTCAGCAGGTATTACATTATAATCTCCACAAAGTACAACTGGTAAATTATTCGATAAAAGTCTAGCCGCATGACTGGCAAATCGTTCAAACCAAGCTAATTTATAATCAAGTTTTGGCCCTGGTGCAGGATTTCCATTAGGTAAATAAAGACAGCCTATAACAACATCATCTACAATAGCCTCAATATACCGGCTTTGCATATCTTCATCATCGCCATGCAAACCTCTCTGTAGTTCCTTAATTTCTTTTCCTCTTGCTAAAATGGCCACCCCATTCCAGCTTTTTTGGCCATGCCATATTGCATTATAGCCAGCATTATTAATTGCCTCTAAAGGGAATTTCTCATCTGGTGCCTTAAGTTCCTGCAGGCATACTACATCAGGCCTGGTTTCTTCAAGCCAGCGCAATAACACAGGAAGCCTTCCGTTAACGCCATTTACATTATAGGTAGCGATTTTCATATTCTTCATTAAGTTTTCAATAGATAATATTATAAAAACTTAAGCAAAGAGCAAAAATTTAATAAGGCAAATATTAAGCAAAAGGTGTAGCGTTCTGCTATTCTTTTTCGTATTAGAAAGTAAATAAGCTAATTATGATGAAGAACAAAACTTTATTTATCCTGGAGGCGATAACTGGTTTTTTGATGATAATGACTATATTTCATATATTTATGACGAGATGATCTAATACCTAAAGAATCATTTAATGATCACAAAAACCAGTTACCGAAAGAATTAGCATAAGATAACTCTTCCTGAAGAACTAAGTATCCTTTTATTTAATCGTGAATTTCTCCTGTAAGCGAATATCATCAGATGAAGCACCAACCATCAAATTGTAAATCCCCGGCTCTACTACCCATTTCATCTTATCGTTGTAAACTTCAAGATCGGCCTTAGCCAATGTAAAACTTATAGTTCCTTGCTCACCTGGATTTAACCTTATACGTTTAAACTGTTTAAGTTGCTTAGCTGGTAAAACAACCGATGATGTTTTACTTCCTAAATATACCTGAACAACCTCATCTCCAGCAGTAGTACCTGTATTTTTCAAATTAAAAGTTACTGTTACCGATTGTTTATCAGTATCATTACTGATTTTTAACTGCTGGTAATCAAATGTAGTGTAACTTAAACCATAACCGAAACTGTAAAGCGGCTTAGCATCAAGCTCAATATAGTTGTGTTTTTCAGGAAATCTCCAATTGTAGTAAACCGGTAGTTGACCCACAGATTTTGGTACTGAAACTGGTAATCGACCTGCGGGGTTGTAATCACCAAAAATTACATCAGCAATAGCATTTCCACCCTCCTGTCCCGGATACCAGGCATCAATAATTGCGGGGGCATTTTCAGCAGCCCAGTTCAGGTTTAACGGCCTGCCTTTTATTAAAACCAAAACCACCGGTTTACCTGTTTTAACAACTGCCTTTAAAAGTTTCAACTGGTCGCCGAGCAAGTCGAGTGTTGCCCTGTCGAACCCTTCTCCACTTTCCATATCGCTTAACTGGTTAGCTGTATTGATTTTGGCAGCTCCCGTTTCTATATATTCAGTTTTAAAATCACGGGCACTCGAGCCTCCCAAAACAATCACAACTGCATCTGATTTTTTAGCCGCGGCAACTGCATCAGAAATGTTTGTTGTAGTCGTATCTCTTATAGCACATCCTTTTATATAATTTATTTTAGTGTCTGCTGACAATTTATTTCTTATCCCATCCAAAACCGTAACGATATTTTCTTCCGTTTGCGGCGCTGTATAATCGCCAAGCTGGTTATAAATATTATCGGCATTGGGGCCAATTACGGCAATGCTTTTTAACGATTTACTAAAAGGAAGTACTTTATCCTGGTTTTTTAAAAGAATAATTGATTCCCTTGCAACTTCTCTGGCCAAGGTGATTTTATCAGTATCCCTCACTTTAGTTTTCGCCACTTCGGGATTTACGTAAGGATTTTCAAATAATCCCATATTAAATTTAATCCGTAGCACCCTGCTTACTGCAGTATCTAAAGTATTCATAGAAACTGTACCGGCTTTTATTGCATCACGTAATGCTTTACCATAACCGATACCGCTTAAATCGGCATCTAAGCCCGCATTTATCGCTAATTTAGCCGCATCGGCAGCACTGGAGGCAATATGATGATTCGCCATCAAACCTGAAATACTGTTCAAATCAGACACAACAAATCCATCAAAACCCCATTCTTTTCGCAGTAAATCGGTTAGTAGATATCCATTTGAAGAACAAGGGATGCCATCAATGGAATTATAGGCCGTCATAACCGATAATGCCCCAGCTTTAACAGCTGCTTTAAAAGGTGGCAGGTAAAATTGCTGCAAACTTCTCATACCAACATTGATACTTCCACCGTTGTGCCCACCTTCGGGCGCTCCGTAGGCAGCAAAATGCTTTAACGTTGCCACAATATTTTCACCACTTTTTATATTTGCCCCTTGGAATCCCTTAACCATAGCCTCTCCCATCCTGCTGTTCAGCACATGGTCTTCGCCATAAGTTTCTTCAACTCTCGACCATCTCGGTTCTCTGGCTAAATCGAGTACAGGACCATAACCAACATGACCACCCTGAAGCCTTGTTTCCTGAGCGATAACACTAGCCATTTTCTTGATTAACTCCGGATTAAATGTGCTTCCCTGACCAATAGAAGTTGGGAAAACAGTAGTTCCAATTGCCATGTGTCCGTGCGGACATTCTTCTGATAGCAATACTGGTATCCCCAAGCGGGAATTTTCGATGGCATATTTTTGAATTGCATTGGTAGCTTTGGCTGCCAGCTCGGGATTTAAACCATTTGCCAGCGTTTTCTTTGTCCAGGGATCAGCCCTGAGGGTTGCCCATAACATACCTGTATATTCTTCTTTAAGCAATTTTTTAAAAACATCGCTTACCTCAACACCATTTTCAGTTTTAGCATACATTGGCCAACCTAATGGCATTGAAATCTGTCCAACCTTTTCCTCAACAGTCATTCTCGAAAGCAAATCTTTAATCCTGCTTTCTACCGCCGCCTTTGGATTCTTATATAAAGAAGTTGTTGATTTATTTTGCGCTAAAGAATTTTCATTCAATCCTAAAAGCATTGAAGCAATACATAAAATTAAACCTGTTTTTTTCATCATAAATATTCTTTAGGCCCAGGCTTTTTTAAGGAAACGCAACCAGTTGCCGTGCATCAGATTTTCAATATCTTTCTCAGTGTAGCCTCTTTTCCTAAATAGACTAGGGATTTTTTGTAAATCAGCAATTGTTTCCAAATCATAGGGACATTGTTCTTTACCGAAAGCACCATCTAAATCAGATCCGATTCCAACATGTTCTGCGTTTCCGGCTAGCTGACAAATGTGATCGATATGGTCGATCATCACATCGAGATTACAGTTCATTGCTTTAGGTTGAGATATACCTCTCTGCCAGTTTGGAACCATCATCCAGGCATCTAGCGCACCTCCAATTACTGCACCCCGATTAATCAATTCTCTAATTTGTTCGTCGCTATACTGACGATTGTGATTCACCAAACTGCGACAATTATTATGCGAAGCCCAGATATGCCCATTGAACCGGCTTAAGGCATCCCAAAAACTATCATCACAAAGATGTGTTGCATCGAGAATAATATTAAGGCGTTCCATTTCCTTTAATAATTCATGCCCGGGGGTAGTCATTTTACCTGTAGCATCAGTTCCTTGCGCATAGCGCCCAGGGCCATAATGTGCAGGCCCTACGGCCCTTAAACCATTTAGCCATGCTCTTTCCAGATGGCCAACAGTTACGAATGAATCGGCACCTTCCAAACTCAAAATATACCCTACAGGTTTTTTGTCATTTGCTGTTCCATCGTTCCATAATGCTAAGCTTTGATTCAAAGTGTCGAGGTTATTTACCTGGAACATTTCGCCGGCATCTTCCATAGCCTTGTACCAGGCCAACTGACCTTGCGTTTGTGCCCAGGCCTGTTCAGGAGAATGCCATCCTGGTAAATGATTATCAGGAGCAACATATCGGGCTATTTGTGTAGCTACAACTAAACCTATATTACCTTTGCGAAGTTCCTGAAGTGAAACTGTAGCCAAGCCACGGTCAGGTTTATCCGTTAATCTGGCTTCCCTTTCATTAATATCGGCTAAACGTTGCGTTAAATCCCGATTCCACTCCAAGGCATTCATACTTAAATCTAAATGGGCATCAATGGTAAACATGGTAAAATATTAAATGGTAATTTTTCTTTTTCGGGAAATGATATCCCAGTTCTGAATCGTTTTATCTGCTTTAATACACATTGCAAATTCATGTAAAGCTACCGTAGGACAAATATGATAGGGTAAGCCATAAAGGATGTCGCCGATTTTATAATCATCAGATTCCCTAACTTTTAAAACCAAATGTTCTTCACTCTGACCTTGAACTTCAAGATTCGGTGCATTAAGTAAATAAACCCTACTTTTCAATTCTTTTTCTGCCGCAACTGCCTTATGGCCTAAATCTGTGCAAATTAAACCACTGGCAGGTTTTGATACAATACGGCTTACCACAAGCGCAGCAATATTGAAATTCTGCTCAGGATAAGCATCCTGATAACCTTTATCCCAGAGAATAAATGTTCCAGGGCTACATTCGAAATTAGTTTCGGCGGCATAAACCGGAAATGTTGGTGTGCCACCAGCAATGATAGTTAATGTATCTCCAACAATATTTTCAAATTGCTTTTTTAACTCCAGAAGTTGGGAGATAATTGGTTCCATTTTTTGGACACGGATTTCCATCGAAGCATCATGAATATGCCCATCGTAAGCATGCAAACCTTTAATACTGAGTACGGGAATTGAAGTTATTGTATTGAATAGTTCAGGAGCCAATTCTGGTAAAATCCCAGTGCGGTTCATCCCAACATTCAAATCAATATAAACATCAACGGCCAAATTACGCTCCATAGCTTTTTGTCCCAATTCCCTGGCGATTTCGACATCATCAACAAGACAGCTAAAATTAGTATCCGGATATTGCTCTTTAAGTAGGAGGAAACGACTTATGTTTGCCCCAACTGGTTGATAAGCAAGTAAAACATCACTAGCAGCAGCAAGTGCAAGCATTTCGGCTTCGGCTATTGTAGCACATTTGAATTTGTTTATTCCTTCACTGATTAACAGTTTAGTAATTTCCATATTCTTGTGTGTTTTCACATGAGGCCGTAAACGTCCTGTATCGTTAATCATCGCTTTAAGCAGCCTGATGTTTTCAAGAATATACGTCTCGTAAAAAACAAGCGAGGGTGTTGCTAAATTACCCTCATCAGGCAGTAAATACCAGTCTTGTTGCTGCATAATATTTATACAAGTTCAAACAAAGCTTCTATCTCAACCGGAATATTATCAGGTAAGGAGCCGAAACCTACAGCGCTTCTTACACCTATTCCGTTTTCTTCGCCCCAAACCTTTGCAAAAAGTTCACTGCATCCGTTTATGATAAATGGGTGTTTTTCAAATTCAGGGGTACAATTTACCATTCCTAAAACCTTAATAACCCTTTTAACCTTATTTAAACTCCCAATATTTGTTTTAATGGTTGATAACATGGTTAGCCCTACCTGCAAAGCAGCAAGCTTTCCTTCTTCCTGTGTTAAATCAGCACCAATTCTACCTATAATTAGCGATTTATCATCCTGTACCGGACCGTGTCCGCTCAAATAAAGATATTTACCATCAACGAGGCAAGGTTTATAAACACCAAGAGGTGCCGGAGCTGGTGGCAGATTAAGTTTTAATTGTTCGAAACGTTCGTCGGGAGTTAAATTTTCCATTTTATGTAATTGTTATTTTAAGCGATTATAATATTAAGTAAAAGTACACCAGCAAGGCCTACAATACCAACAATTGATTCCATTAATGCCCATGACTTAAATGTATCTTTCAAAGTTAAGCCGAAATATTCTTTAAACATCCAGAAACCGGCATCATTAACATGCGAAAACATCAGACTTCCGGCACCAACGGCTAACACCATAAGATTCGGATTGGTGTGCGTTTGTTCCATTAGCGGCACAATGATACCTGCAGTGGTTAGGCCTGCCACTGTTGCAGAGCCAACACAAAATCTGATTATTGCAGCGATTAACCAGGCTAAAAACAAAGGTTCAGCCTTGATATGTTGCAGGTATCCGGCAATTTGATCACTCACGCCGCTTTCGGTTAATACCTGTTTTAATGCGCCTGAACCAGCAATGATTAATAAAATTAAAGCAATATCCTTAACAGCATCAGCATAAACAGACATTATTTCGGTTATCTTTTTACCTTGTGATAAGCCTAACAACCAGGTGGCAGCAATTAAAACAATCAACATTACCACAGATGGACTTCCTGCAAATAAAATATAAGGTAACACTTTAGCATCGGCAGCCAAAACCATTGGTAAAAATGATGCTAATGCCAATAAAATTACTGGAAGTAATGCTGTAAAAAAACTTTTAAATCCACTTGGCAATAAGTCGTCTGCTAATTCTTTTGCACTAAATGAAGCTATTGGCGCTGCCGGAACGGTTTTTAAAGAACGTGAGAATAGTGGTCCGCCGATAACAATTGCCGGAATAGCAACAGCTAAACCATAAAATAACGTCAGACCCATATCTGCTTTAAATTGAACAACCAAGGCCGCTGGCGATGGATGTGGAGGCAGAAAACCATGTGTTACCGACAAAGCGGCCAACATTGGCAAGCCGATATAAAGTGCAGGGAGTTTATAGCGGTAAACTACTGAAAATATTAAAGGCACCATTAAAACAAAGCCAATGCCATAATATAAGGGAATACCGATTAAAAAGCCTGTCAAAACCATCGCCCATTGAATGTATTTCTCTCCAAAAACCCTCATGCTTACCTGGGCAATTTTTTGAGCTGCGCCGCTCTCAGCAACCAGCTTTCCAAGCATGGCTCCTGCAGTTATAATAATTGTTAAAGAGCCAAGCACATCGCCCATACCCTTCTCAATGCTTGATGGGATTTTTGCAGGCGGTAATCCAAGGGCTAATCCAGCCAGGAAAGATACTACCAGAAAAGAAAGAAATGCATTAATTTTAAATACTGAAATCAGTACGATCAATAATGCGATGCAAATAAATACGATAAGTATAGTCATTTAATTTACAATAATTTCATCAACCATTAACCATGCCTTTGTAGCTGCGCCATAAAATCCGTCAGGTATTGTACCGATATTTGAGGCCTTAACCCGAATATATCGGGTTAAAACAGGTTTTATTTTTTGGACAGCTTTATTTATGCCTTCAAGTGTAAATTTTGTCTGGCTGAATATTTCTTTAAAATTCACATTATCTGTTGAAACCTCAAAAATAAGTGCTTTAGGTGGATGCATCTTTTGCCATTGATAATTAAGTACATTGATACCGACTTCAGTTATTTGAATTTCCTTGCCTAAATCAACAACAGCTTCAAAATCTGCTCCGCCTAAACCCAACCATTCTCCATTATTATAAAGCGGAGAACCTTGAATTCCGTTTATTAAAACATCTTTATCAACATTATAATTACCAGTACCTTGATTTTTTAATGATATAGCTTTTCCAAAAGCCAGATTTTTAATTATTTGCTGTTCATACACTTTACCAACACTACTTACTCCTTTAAAAAGCCTCGCTTTTAACGTTGTTGTTTCACTTAACTTAATTGGAGAACTGTATAACTTACTGCTCTTAACAGGGTCTGTTCCATTAGTCGAATAACGGATTTCAGCATCAGGCATATCCGTGTTAAGAATAAAACCATCGGGAGTTGATTCTCCGGTAACCTCATAAAATGATTTACTGTAAGCAATGCCTTTTAAAAATCTTAAGTTTTCATTTAATCGAGACAGAAAATCAGGATAGTTTTTATGTTCCTTTTTCGACCAGCCCATTTCTGCTAATGCTATAATTCTCGGAAAAATCATATATTCTTCTTTGCTAGCATCTGTCATGTATTCTGTCCAAACATTAGCCTGAACGCCTTTGATATACTTCTGTTCTTCAGCATTCAGCGCTTCCGGCATTGGCTCATATTCATACACTTTACGTAATGGCAAATACCCACCAGCTGCAACCTGTTCACTTTTATTAAGCGATTGATAATAATCCAGGTAAACGAATTTTTCAGGAGTCATAACCACATCGTGATTAAGTTTTGCAGCGGCGATGCCACCATCTAAACCTCTCCAACTCATTACAGTAGCATCAGGTGCTAAACCGCCCTCCAATATTTCGTCCCAACCAATTATTTTCTTGCCTTTCGAATTAAGATACTTTTCCATCCTCGCAATGAAGTATGACTGAAGCTCATGCTCATCCTTAAGTTTTTCATCCTTAATTCTTTTCTGGCATTTCGAACAATCATGCCACCTTGTTTTTGGGCACTCATCACCCCCTATATGGATATATTTAGATGGAAATAACGTAACAACCTCATCCAGAACACACTCCAGGAATTTAAAAGTATCCTCATTACCTGCACAGAAAACATCATCAAATACACCCCAGTAAGTTGCAGTTTCATAAGGACCGCCTGTACAACCAAGATTTGGGTATGCGGCTAGTACTGCACTGGCATGGCCGGGCATTTCAATTTCAGGAATCGTGGTAATATGGCGTTGTTCTGCATACTTCACAATAGCCTTAATTTCATTCTGCGTGTAATAACCTCCATATCTTTTACCATCAAAAACATGCGGGTTAGCCCGTTTATGTCCAATCAGGGTTTCATTGCGGTAAGCAGATTTAGTTTGTAATAAAGGGTACTTTTTAATCTCTATTCTCCATCCCTGATCATCAGTTAAATGCCAGTGAAAGGTATTTATTTTATAGAATGCCAGTAAATCGAGCCATTTTTTAATAGTCTCTACACTAAACATGTTTCTGGCAACATCCAGGTGCATGCCTCGATATGCAAAACGCGGCGCATCTTTAATGAGATAAGCCGGAACGACAACCTGGTTACCTTTTTTCCGGATCAACTGAATTAAGGATTGCAGGCCGTAAAACAAGCCTCTTCCATCTTTAGCTTTTATATTAATCTTTTTATCGAAAACTTCGAGAACATAGCCTTCCGGCTCTAGGTTAGAACCAGCATCGATAATAAAATTAATGCCGTTTGATTCAGTTTTACTTATTTGAAATAAGGTTATCTGTGCTAAATCGCTTAAGTATTGATTTAAAAACGATAAATTAATAACCTGATTATCAGAAAAAAATATTTTTGTATTAGCAGATATTGTAAAGAAACCTTGTTTTTTAATTTCTTCAACCGGTTTTGGAATAATTCCTGAACCTAAATACTGCTGAGTGTAACCTTTAACCATAATCAGCTGTAATACCAGCAAAAGTATGAGTCTCGCGATAAAGGATTTAGCAGAAGTAATAACAGGGATTTTTCTTATCATAACGCCAACTACAATAGCCTAAGGTAAGCTTAAAACTTTGTTTTCTCCTTCAATAATAACATTTTGTTGTTCAGCTACTGCCTTGTACTCGAAAGCTCCTTTTGGCAATTTAACTGTCCCGGCAAAAGTACCATCACTTTTAATCGCTACCCAGTCAGTCATTTTCCAGGCATCTGCATATAAGGTTTCTACCTGACCGCGGTATGGACGATAATAGAACCTGCCGCGTTTAGGTTGTACCTCTTTATAATTTAATATTTTAGCATTTAATGTACTTATGCTACCAGCTTTTTTGAAAAGGCCTGTTTGTACCATTGCCGATTCAGCAAACACTGGTGCTACGTTCTCCAGTTTAATTACAACCGGATTTGGCCATTTGTGATCATCATAAATCCGCTGAGCTTTGACCACAGAAACCTCAAGTGCATCAGCTATTTGCTTAACTCTAGAAGACACATCCATATCTGGCTTGTATTCAATTATTTGACTATTCTGACCTAAAACACTTATTTTAGTTTGTTCAGTTGATTTTACTGATTTTAAGTTAAATATTCTCCGTTCACCTTCTTTCCAATCTTTTGAATCCATTATGATTGCAAAGACTGTATTCGGGCCTTTCCGGGTAAAATAAATATTGTTTTCTTTACTCACCACCCAACTTCTTACATCATCCATAGCCTCATGGTTAATATAATACCATCCAGCCATTTCACGCAAACGGTTTTCTTGTTCTTCAGCCAAAGCTCCGTTTGCTTTAGGACCGACATTTAATAAAAGTGAGCCACCTTTTGAGCGGGCTTCGATTAACAATTCGATTAGTTGAGAACCCGATTTATAGCGTTCGTTGGTAGGTTGGTACTGCCATGCAGTGCCAATGGTAACCGGCGACAGCCAGGGTTGCGTAATCTTAGCTCCTGGCAAAGTTTGTTCAGGCGTTAAAATTGCACCCCGGGTAATCAGAATATCAGGTTGCATTTCCCAGGCCGTTTCCTTAACCGTTTCTTTTGGATCGCCATCGATAAATAAAACATCAATCTTACCGTAATTTTGCATTAGCTCTTCGGTTTGCTTGCGGTTATATTCTGCATACTCGTTAGCTATTTTAGCATCGAGATTGGTTATATTTCTGCTAATCGGAATTTTGTGTTTGTAAAGAAAATTAAAGTCTTCCGGAGAGAAATAAAAACCTACGTCGAGCCCCGCTTCGCGTGTAGCGTTTACAAATTCCTTTAGTAAATCTTTTTTGTAAGGTGTATTTGTAATCTTGAAATCAGTTGTTTTAGTATCCCAAAAACAGAAACCTGCGTGGTGTTTAGTCGTAAAAACGATATACTTCATTCCGGCAAGTTTTGCCAATTCGGCAATTTCCTTTGGGTTAAATGAAGCAGGGTTGAAAGTTTTGGGTAAATCCCTGAAGTAGCGCTCTGTATAATCGTCGGAAGCACCAACCAAAGAGTGGCTGATTACGATTCCCAACTGCGCATCGACATTAAAATGAATAAATAAACCCGCTCCGGTATTCCGAAGCCACTCTTCTCTTTCAGGCTTGTTTAAATTGTAATTGCTGGAGGTTTCATCTTCAACTACATCATTTTTCTGGGCCCAAGCCGTTGTGCCGAAAAGAAGGCAAAAAATAATTAATCGGTATATCATTAAGAAAAGAAAGTTAATCCTGCGATGCAACTTAATGCATCGCAGGATTTTTAAAGAGATTGATTAAAGTTTATCCCACCAGATACGGGTTAAGAAATCATCTGGTCCCTGACGGGCAATTGCCGCATCAAGCGAAGCACGATTTAGGTTTTGCTCAGAAGTTGGATAAAGCATCCTTCTGAAAATTTTCCCGCCAGTTGCATTACCAACATAAACAACCGGAACAAGTGCCGGATACCCCGTTCTGCGATAGCTGGCGAAAGCTTCCTGTGCGTCAGGAAAAGCGGCTAACCAGAATTCAGTATAAATCTGGCCTAATTTAGCATCCAGCGTACCGGTTGTGGTTAATGGATGATATTTAATGTATGTATTAATTTGCAAATCGCTTATAACACCATCGCCTGGCGCAATTATTGCCCATTGCTTCATTGCCGCTTTGATACCTGCTTCATAGAGTGTTGATGCATTTCCTGTATACCAACCACGTAAAACAGCTTCCGATAGAAGGAAATTCGTTTCGGCTGTGGTAAAAATAAGTTTTGCACCACCTAAGGCAAGCACAGTTTTCTGATTGGGTTCTGAATAGGTTACAAAGTTTGCCGGTTTTGCATTTAAGGTTGCAGGCATGCCCTTTTGCACAGCAGCAGACGTATCGGCAACACCATTAACATAAACAACCGATAAAATACCTAAACGTGGATCTTTATTATTTTTCATGTAAGTAATAAACGTATCCTGATATTTACCACCTTCCTGGTTACTGGTACCATCGGCCCTGATATAATCGCTGTTATACAGATTTAAAGCAATCGGATTTTTATTAATATCCTGTCCTGAAGCCAGATAACTCATTTTTGCAATATCAGCATCATCGGTAATTACACCACCGGCAATTGCTCTTTTAACCCAGGTTTCTGCAAGTGTTGCATCCACTTTGGTCATTCTCATGCCCAAACGGAGCATTAGTGAATACGCAAATTTTTTCCACTTTACAGTATTCCCTGCGTAAATCAAATCTGCAGCGCCAAAAGTCGTTTTTGCCGCATTTAAACTCAATGCTGCTTCATCAAGTTCTTTTAACAAATCAAGGTAAATAGCTCTTTGAGCATCGTATGCAGGCTTATAATTCGAATTAGTATAACCTTGCGCAGCTTCAGTGTAAGGAACATCGCCATATAAATCAGTAATACGGCTAAAGCAGTAAGCCTTCCATATACGTGCGGTAGCAAGTAGGTTTACCTGGTCAGGATTTGCTTTTACCGCATTAATTACCAAAACGAGTTCGTTAATTTCCTGATTGTAAGCCGCACTGAATACCGCAGCTGATTGCTGGCTCTGGCTTGATACATATTTAGAACCAAAACCTGCAACATCGTTAAAGCTTGTGGTGTATTGCATTGTTCCTAATAACAAGTTCAGGTTATTTTTCGCACCATCGTATAAGGCTTTTGTAAAAACAAAAGGCGGTTGAATGGTTGATGATGCCTCAGGATCTGTGTTTATCTCCTGAAAATCTTTTGTGCACGAAGCAAAGGTTGCACTTAGCAATAAAATGCAAATAGCTGCTTTATATATTTTTGAGTACATTTTCATTTTTAAAGCTTTAAAATTTAACCATTAAGTTCATACCGAAAGTACGTGTACGTGGTAAACCGATAGATTCGAAACCTTGTGCGTTACCATTAGTATAACTCGATTCAGGATCGAATGTATCCGTTTTCTTGTAAAGCGTTAAAATATTACGGGCAACGAATGACAAACTTGCCGATTGGATTTTAACCACTTTTAAATTTTTAACCGGGATGTTATACGATAAGATAGCCTGACGAAGTTTAATAAAGCTTCCATCGTGAACGAAAAGCTCTGAGTAATTCCGTAAATCGTTATAATAAGCACGTAAACCACTAAGTGGCACAACCGCTGTATAAGGATTACCCGATTGATCTACACCATTTAAAGTCAAACCATTTTCACGTCCTGGTAAAGTACTTTTCATTAAACCTAAACGGGTTGCGTAAACTTCTTTAACCGAAAACACTTTATTCCCGAATTTACCATCAACAAGGAAGCTTAGAGTGAAGTTCCCAAACCTGAAATCCTGATTTAAGCCCATTGTTAACGGCGGAACACCATCGCCCAACTCTTGCAGCCCCGTTGCTACCGGACGAGCAGTTGTGGCATTGTAAACAATTTGGCCGGCATCATTTCTTAAAATCCGTGTACCTACAATTGTTCCGTAAGAACTACCAACGGTTTGGTTAATGTAACCCCAGTTACCAACCGAATTTGCAACCTGGAAGCTGTTTGTTCCATCTACAAGTTTGATAACTTTACTTTTGTTATATGATACATTATAGCTGATATTCCAACCAAATTTCTCACCCGAAACCGGAGAACCAGTTAATAAAAACTCGATACCTTTATTGCTTAACTCACCCACATTCAGCACTGCATTATTATAGCCAGATGTTGAAGATATGGCAGCGTTTAAAATGTCGTTAGTTGTTTTACGGCTGTAAGCAGTAAAATCTAAGCCTAACCTACCTTTAAACATTTTCAATTCAAATCCACCTTCGTACGTTGTTGAAGTATATGGTTTCAGGTTTTGATTGGTGATATCATTTGTCGTTACGTTTTGCAATGGCAAACCCGAACTTGGCACATTACTGTAAGTTAAATTAATTTTATAAGGATCAGCGGCACCACCTCCTACTTCGGCCCATGAAGCTCTTAATCTTAAAATATCTATAGAAGATGGTAATTTTAAAGCATCTGATAACACCAAACTTCCACCAACACTTTGATATAAGATACTATTATTATCAGGGCTTAAAGTAGAAAACCAATCATTTCTGGCAGTATAGGTTAAGAACAAGATACTTTTGTAATCGAAATCGGCAGAACCGAATACAGAATTTGTTCGGATCCGCTGATAAGAAGGTACAGTGCTGGCAGTTGCAAGATTTTTATAACTGTAGAAAAATGGAATCGTAAAAGTAGAACCATCCATATTTAGTTGTTTGTTTTCAAACCTTCTGCTGTTAGCACCACCTAAAATTGAGAGGTTAATTTTATCCGCGATGCGGGTTTTATAGTTTCCAGTAATTAAAGCATTGGTTTCAGAAACATCCGATTTTATGGCAGAATATTGCCCGTTAGGGATATAAGTATCGCCGGTAGGCAAAATATTTACGTAGTTATAATTGTAAAAATCGCGACTGATTACACCTTTTAAAGAGAAGTTTTTTACAATATCGTAGGTAATCGACCCTTGACCAATGAAACGGTTTTTCGTGTCATTCTCCTGGTATTTATTCATTACAAAATAACCATTGGTCGCAATACCCGCGTCGTTCCATGGGGTCTGGTTTCCTGCTGAGTCATAGCCAGGAGCCAGCCAACGAACATCTACCGTATTGGCTACCTCGTAAGGTGTCCAGTTTGGATTTCCCAAAGCATCACCGGCCAGTGTTCTGTTGTAACCTCTTTCCAGGTTATATTGTGCTAAACCTTCTACCTTAATTTTATCGCTGATTCTTGCATTGATATTTAAATTAGCTGTCTGGCGTTTGAATTTAGTGGTTGAAATTATCCCTTTACTATCCAAATCAGCCATCGATAAGCGATAAACAATTCCATCAGTTCCACCAGAAAAAGCAACTGTATTGGTAAAGTTAGTTCCGGTTGAATAGAAATTTTTGATATTATCTTTCACTGCACTGTAAGGATGAGTTAAACCATCAGCGGCAACATAATCAGAACCATCAATTTTTGCTCCGAAAGAAAGACGACCGGTTGCAATCGCATCGTTCTTAGTTAAAGGTTTCACACCATTTAAACCCTGGCCATATTCATACTGATAATCATTATCATTAATAGCATTTTCTATAGTATAAGTTGAGTTATATTCAACACCAATACCTTTTTGCTTAATACCTTTTTTTGTGGTAATTAATATCACACCGTTACTTGCACGCGATCCATAAAGTGCAGCAGCGGTTCCACCCTTTAATACCGTGATAGTTTCAATATCATCAGGGTTAATGCTTCCTATACCATCACCCCTATCAACGTTTGTAGCAAGTGTATTGGTTGTTGCTGCACCACCGGGAACAGTATTATCAATAGGCATTCCGTTTACTACATAAAGCGGCTGGTTGTTTCCATTAAATGAACCATTACCACGGATAATTACACGGCTTGAACCACCAGGACCAGTGGAAAGTCCTGTAGCATTTACACCGGCAACCTTACCTGTTAAAGCATTGGCAATATTATTCTCCCTCGCCTGCGTAAATTCCGAACCCTTTACTTCAGTTACCGCATAGCCAAGTGCCTTGCTATCACGTTTTATACCTAAGGCCGTAACCACAACATCATTTAAATTACTGTTGCTTTCCTGAAGTTTTACAGAAATAACAGCATTCAAATCAGTTACCGGCAAATCGATGCTTTCATAACCTACCGAGGCTATGGTTAAGGTAATAGCCTGCCCCTTCAGGTTAGCTGGAATTGTAATGCTGAATTGTCCTTGTGCATCGGTTGATGCACCGGTTTTAGTGCCCTTAATGTAAACTGTGGCCCCAATTAGCGGCATATTATCAGTAGCAGAAAGGATTGTGCCTTTTATCACATCTGCCCGGTTATTGCTCGCATCGATAATAACATACTGGGAATTGCTGATTTTGTTAAACTCGAGCAAAAGGCCGCTTAAACTTAATGTTAATGCGGTATTTGCATCAGCTACAGACATTAGCTGTGCCTGGCTGATATTAGTAAGTTTGTTTTCGAGGATACCTTCTTTATAGGCGATTTTTATATCGAACTTTGTTTTAATAAGTTCTACTGCATTTTTGAGCGAAATTTTAACTTCTGCCGATACCTGGGGTGCTTTATTAACCCGTTTAGCGTGAACCACATTCCTGGCCATTAGTTGAGCCGAGCAAAACAAGGCGCATGCGCTTAACAACATAGTAAGGCAACAGTATTTTACTGCCCTGCTAAGGTAGAGTAATCTCATAATCTGTTTAGTTTAGTTGGTTTGATCTAGTTGATTTGCTGCCGCAGGATTCAAGCGCTTAAACCCTTTGGCAAGTGTTATTCTTTAATGGTTATGTTTTTGTTTTGTGTTTGTATGTTTAAGTGTAATGTTGTTTTAAGAATTCGTAGCAGGTCATTAACGTCATTAACATTAATCTCTCCTTCTATTTTTAATTTAGCCAATTCATCATCAATCGCTACCTTGTAACCCAGATCATCTTCCAGAACCTGGCTCATTTCAGCAAGCGTTGCATTTTTAAAAACCAGCTGATGGCTAACCCAGGCCGTTAAGCGCTCTGGATCTTGCAATTTTTGATGTATGAGGTTTGTACCTTCAGCATGTTTAACAAAATCGCCAGGAGCCATTATGAATTGCTTTTTCGATTTGCTAACATCCTTATAGTCAATCCTTATTTTACCACTAAGTAAACCTACACTGGTTTTTTCATGGCGATTTCTGACATTAAAGGTGGTTCCTAAAACTTCAATATTTAAATCGCTGCTATGAACAATGAATTTCTCTTCCGACTTAATATTGTTTGTATCGATGTTAATGTGTTTAACTTTAAAAAGTGCCTCACCGGTAATCCAAACTTCCCGTGTTCCTTTTCCAAAATTCTTAGCATAACTTATTTGAGAGTTACCATTTAGGATAACTTCTGAACCATCAGGCAATATTATGGTTCTTATTTTGCCAAAATCTGTTTGTTCAGTTTCTTTTTTATAAAAGTTGTTATAAATAAATACAGTAAAAAATATTACAGCTACCGCAGCGGCAATTTTAAGGTAAACGGGAAGTCTAAATAGTTTTGCCGTAGGCTGCTGATTTGAAACTGAACTTTCTATACGGGCAAATACGCGTGATTGTGCAGTTTCGTTATAAAAAGAATCCTGATTTCGATAGGTAGTAATTGTAGTGAAAGCTGCTTCTGCAATTTTTCTTCTCTGTGGATAGTCTAATTTAAATTTGTTCCAGGTATTTAAATCATCGGGCTTTTGCTCTATAACGAATTGCAGAAAAGCATCATCATTGAGAAAATCTTCGAAACTGTAACTGATATATTTAGAAAAATCCATATTAAGAAAGATGTTATACTTCCTATATACACAGCCCCCCTGAAATTATCCCTCCGTTTTTAAAAAAAATTAATTTATTTCAGAAATTGCCTTTTCGGACAAAACGAGCGACAAAATAATTAACAAATCGGCAAGCTTAATTCTTTCCTGGAGCTTTCCAACTGCTTTATAGAGAAGTTTGTAAGTAGAACTGATATTTAAACTCATAATATCGGCAATTTCTTCATAGCTTAAACCTTCATAAAACCTGAGGTAAACAATTTCCTGCTGCCGGGCTGGTAAACTTTGTATTGCTTCTTTTATTTTGGCCTGCACAGCACGTTCCGACTCGTCTTTAATTAAAACGTTATCAAATGACACTTCAAAATTAAACGGATAACTTTCATCACTATCGATATTTACGAAGCGCTGTTGCTTATCCATCTTTCTGAACAGCAGGTTTCTCAACGATTTATAGAGGTAATTTTTAACTGAAACCGGGTTGCCCAGCTGCGTACGTTTATCCCAAAGATTTACAAATAAATCGTGCACGGCATCTTCAATCAGGCTTGAATCGTGGGTGAATTTATACCCATAATTATTTAGTATTTTAAAATGGGCATTATAAAGCTGACTATACGCATCCCAGTTGCCATTTTTTATGGCATTCCAATTCATACTGGCTTCTTTATCATGAATTTGGTTAAAGGGCATAGAAGCTTAATTACACTAAAAAATTTAGAGGATGATATAATCTTTATCCTAAATATGGAAAAAAATATCACTAATAAAAGAATTTAGCACAAAAATGTTTTTTAAGCCATTTAAGCAATATATCGGTTTTACCTGATTTCAAAAATGTATTTCCCGGCACTAACCTTAAGTTTACTGGCAACTTCTTTTCCGTAAAGGTAAATCCTTTTACCTGCAAGAGTGGAAATTTCGATACTGGCGGATGAATTTGCAGGAATAACAACAGTGTAATTCACACCATTTGTTGTTCGCTTCCAGGAAGATAAGATGGTTCCAAAAGGTCCTTCATGTGATGCCTCGAAATGTTCAAGACCTTCAACAAAGTGTGGTTTTAATAGAATATTTTTAAATCCAGCATGGTTTTCATCAACTTTAATTCCACCAATTCCCTTAAAAAACCAGCCACCTATTTCTCCAAACATCATGTGGTTATCTGAAATATCTCTGGTAGCCTGCATATCCCAGTTTTCATGTAAGGTTGTTGCACCATTTACAATCCACCAGCCCCAGCCCGGATAGGTATCCTGCGTTGCGAGCTTGTAGGCAACATCGCTGTGTCCGTTATCACTTAGTGCATTTAAAACGGCTTTAGCGCCTAATACACCAACATCAATGTGCATTCCATCAGCCTTAACCCTTTCTGCAAGGTTATCTGCAACAAGTTGTCTTGATATTTCAGGAACAATATTCCATTGTAATGCCATCGATAACTCTGTTTGAACACCTTTTCCATAAATCCCAGTCTTTGGGTCGAAAAACTTCTGGTTTATTGCATTTTTAATTTTCTCCGCTAATGCACTATATTGGAGATAATCGTTTTTATTACCGAAAAGCTTGGCTGCCTTGGCCAGAATATCGGCATCTACATAAAAATAAATAGAAGAGGTATACTCCAAATCTGATGAAGATTTAACAGGCACCCAATCTCCACGTCCGAAAGTAGTTAAATAGCCCCTACTTGTGCCTTCCACGTAATTAACATAGTTCTTTATGCTTTGATAATTATCTTTTAGCAGTTTGCTATCACCATAAAACATATAAATATTCCATGGAATAATGGCGACCGTACTGGTCCAATCGGTGCCATTTGCCGTACCGTAACCCCAGCCACCCGTTGGAATAATATCGGGAAGTACCCCATTGGGTTGTTGTTCATCGCGATGGTCGCCCATCCATTTTTCATAAACGGTGAGGCCATCAAAATTATAAAGCCCGGTTTCTACGGCAAAATGGCCATCGCCTGTCCAGCCATTTTTTTCACGTTGAGGGCAATCTGTAGGAAAGCCGTAAAGGTTAGATAAATAAGAATTATTGGTTGCCCACCACAATTTATCAACCAGGGGATTTGATGATGAAATTTTACCAACGGCAGGAACATCGCTATGCATAAAATAACCAACCAGACTTTTATCATTCAAGGCTATCGGTTTGGAACTGATTACTTCAACATATTGAAAACCCTTGTAGTTAAACAAAGGCATAAATTCTTCTTCTCCCTCACCGTTAAGGATAAAAATATCGGTTTGAAATGGATCTGATTTATCTTTTGGCCTATGATAAACATCTATATTCGATAAATCTGTATGTCCGTTGGCATATAATCGCTCCGCATGACGTAAACGGATTACTGTTCCCTTTTCTCCTTTAACTTTAATTTTGCTTACACCTGCAATATTTCTACCCAGGTCGAAAACGTAAGTAGTATCATCGAATTTACGAAGTTTTTTTACCGGAATTTCTTCAACATTTCTGATAGGATGCATTACCTGGGCAACAATATTTTTAGAAGGTGCTGCCCTCAAAGTTATTCCTCTCCATTTTGAATCGTCAAAATCTGCGGTATTCCATCCTTTTTGTTCCAGACGGGCATCATAATGTTCACCGGTGTAAATACTATTGCTTATAATCGGGCTTAAGCTTGTTTTCCAATCACCGCCAGATTTAATTACTTCCATACTTCCATCCACGTAGGTGATTCTTAAGTCCAGGCAAAATGTTGGTCTGGCCCTCCAGGCTGCTTTATCGAAATTCCATACAGCAAGCGACTGGTGATTATACCAACCATTCCCAAGTAAAACACCAATAGCGTTATTTCCCTGTTTTATAGCAGCAGTAACATCATAGGTTACATATAAGTTTCGTCTATCGAAACGGGTATACATTGGGTCTAATCTATGATCGCCAACTTTTTTCCCATTTAGGTATAACTCGTACAAACCAGCGGCTGCAATATAGGCCCTGGCCGATTTTATCAGCTTTGCTGGCGCGAATACTTTTCTGAAATAAGGTGCTGGTAAGGTATTTATGTCATTTCTGTCGCTTATCCATGTTCCTTTCCAGTTTTCCATGCCCATCATGCCCATTTCAAAGCTCGAAATACGGGCTTGTGTTGCTTTGCCGTCTTTATCCCATAATTCGAGTTTCCAGTAATATTTGATAAAAGGACGTAACGAAGCGCCCTTGTAACTTACCAGATTAGCTGAAGATAATATTTTACCGGAATCCCATACTATGCCTGTTTTATTGATAAGTTGCACTGAATCGGTTCCCACCAGAATCCTGTAGGCTTGTTGAATTGCTCCTTTTCTATCATCGAGAATCAGCCATGAAAGCCGTGGTACGGGATTGTCGACACCAATTGGCCTGACTAAGTATTCGCACTTTAACTCACCTGGTTGTGCAGCAAAAGCCGGCTGGTTAAAACTTAAAAAAAGCGATAGCAATAAACTGCCGGATAAATAAATCGATTTAGTTATCTTCATAACGAGGTTTAGCAAAAAGTAAAGATTGCCTAAGATAGTAGATATTTATAAAAAGTTTCGGTTAAAAAAATCCCCTGAATGCCGCTAAACGCTTATGAAATACATTTGTTACTTTTCGGCATAGACTTCTGCCAGCTGATTAGTGAGGTATTTAAAAGCATTTGGAATTTCTACAGCAGCATTGGTAATAGTTCCCTCAATGAAAATAAAACCTTTGTAATTTACTTTTCGGAGCGCCCTGAAATAAGGTTTAAAATCATCATTCATAACGCCCGGCAACGACCTTTTCTCTTTTTCGGCCAATTCGCAAAAAGCAAGTAAATCTCCTGCGGCTATAATTTCCGATGGCGCTTCTCCTTCTCTCATCATGTGAAATATATCTGCATTAAGCCTGAAATTAGGATGATTTACTTTTCTTACAACCGCGGCTGCCGACTTTAAAGATGTTATAAAATTGGTTTCTGTGGTTTCAAGATTCTCCAGTGCTATCACAACATTGTGTTTTTTCGCCAGTTCACCCAGCTTTCTGCCTAACGGAACAAATGCTGCTTCCGTTTTATCAAGCGGGTAACCCTCCGGTATATTTCTGGAACCGCCACTTCCAAGCACAATAAATTTTACACCAGCTTGTTCAGCCCTGAGCAAAACAGAATCGGCGTAACCCAAAACCTTTGGTTCAATAACATCCGGGCCGGCAATTTTCAAAGAACCTGGAAAAAAAAGGTTACACATCATCAACTTACACTTGGCTCCTTTAATTTTTTTTAAATTTTGCTGAAATGCAGCTTCAGTTAAATCGGGAGCAAGCATTTTTCTTACTGATTCCCCTATCATCGTAAAACCAGCAGCATGTGCAAGACTATCCTGACTTAAACCGGCACCTATCCCCAAACGCGGTGGAAGTTGCCTGTCGGCTGTAAATCCGGAAACAAATAAAATCGTAATAACAGCAGAATAAAAAAAGGCTTTAGTCCTCATCATTATTGGTTAGATAGAAAGGGTGATTAGTAGTGGTTACTTAATCGAATATAAGCAATTGATTTGCAAATACATTGAAAAGATTAAACCAAATACAGGATTTTGGGAACGAAGTGTTATTGGTTACTGTTTTTAGAATTTCTAAGCTCGGATTCGACCTTATCAATCAAAGCTTGCTTTGCTTTGTCGTATGTGGATAAACTAGAAAAATCTTTGATTATGTTAGAGATACTTTCATCTGCTTCATTCTCAGAAAGTTTTTTAAAATCAGAAGCAACTTTATAAGCATCCATGTCGCCAAACCCTCTCAAGTGCTTCACCCTTGTTAGAAATGATTTGAGATCCGTTTTGCGTTTTTCCATTGCAGCACAAAATTAGAATTATTACTCATTAATCATACAAGCAACAGCACTATTTTGTTAACAATTTCTAATTTATCAACAAATCAAACAAAGTTAAACTCCTGTTAATTAACACAAAACATTCACTTAACGCTAAATTTAATTATTTAGGTGTAGTAACACTATTCATCTGAAAGCTTATTAATTTCTAAAGTCTTTTGAATTCTTCTTAACGTATTTATTCAACTCTGCGCCAGCTAACAAGTAAGCACCAACGCCATACACTTCTGTACTTGTCGCTTCAACTTTATCCGGGCTTGCTCCTATTGGTTGTACGTAACCTAATTTGCCATCAGGGAGAACCGAAGTATTTAGCACTTCCCATGATTTCTTTACGACAGGTAAAAAAGTTTTCTTATCGAGCAATCCGTGATTTAACCCCCATATGGCTGCATAACAATAAAATCCTGTTCCGCTCATTTCCCGTATTGGGAAACTTTCCGGATCTAGTAAGGAAGCATGCCAGCTGCCATCGGCTTGCTGTAATGAAGCAATTTTAAGCATCATATCTTTATATAGCTTTTGGAATCTTTCCTTTTCCGGGTAATTTGCAGGCATATTTTCCATCATTCTCACCAAACCTCCCAGTACCCATCCATTTCCTCTTGACCAGAACACCTTCGCACCATTTTTCTCTTTTTTATTGAGGTAAGTTTCATCCCTAAAATAAAGTTGCTCGGTTGGGTCGTATAAAAAGTCGGTGGTTTTCCACCATAACCTACTCGCCATATCAAGGTATTTTAAGTTGCCGGTTGCTGAACTTAAATAAGCAAGCGCCGGTGGTCCCATAAATAAAGCATCGCACCAGGCCCATTCCCTGTTCTGTATATTGTTTTTCCAGTTAAGGGGTTCATCATGTGGTCTGGCTAAAATACTATCGGCCAAAAGTATAAATGGTGCTATCATTTTCTTTTCCTTGTATTTTAAGTAAAGCTGACCGTACATTTGCGCTACACAATAATCATCGGCATAAAAACGAATATGCCCGGTATTCCAACCCAAATCATTGCCTATGTTTTCTAATGTTTTTAAATATTTTTCGTTTCCTTTTATTGTGCCTAAAGCATATAAACCAGTATAACAGGTAGCATTTGTCCAATCAGCTTTTCTGTGATTAAAACCTTTATCTTTCCATGTTTTAACCTGCCAGTCGGCTACTTTTTTCATACTTTTTACGATACCTTTTGACGTAAATAGGGAATCGCTATCAGCTTTTGCTCCATTGTTTATCAATGTGGTTAAGCAAAATATTACACTAAATATTACTGTCTTTATACTCAAAATCTTCATCATTCTTATTTTAATAATTCAACGTTAAAAATTGCACTTGTCCTGCCACCACTAACCTGTGGATTAAAACCTATTTGCATTAAGAAATCACCTGTGTAAATTTCGTTTTCTTTAAAAGGCGATTTCGTACCCGGATATAAATTCAGTTCGGTTATTTTATATTTTGCTGTTGGTTCGAGTCCTTTAAGCTTAACGGGAGTTTTGCTTCCGGCATCGTATCGATTATTAACCATATAGCAGAACAATACTGCATCACCCCCTTTTTCACTGTACATCAGCGCTGCATAATCATTTTCCCAAGGACTTAAAAGCCTGTACTCGTTAGCGTGCCAAACCTGTTGTTTAATCTGGTTGTAAACGCCAACGGCTTGTTTAGCAAAGGTTAAATCTTTTTCACTCAGCTTACTGATATCAATATCAAAACCGAGTTTACCCATCATGGCCACATCAGTTTTAAATTTTAGAGGTTGTTTTCCCCAATCGGTAACATGGCTTGCCAATGCGATGGAAGGATAGAAATAAGAATATTCCCACTGCAGAAAAACCCTTTCCAATGGATCGGTATTATCGCTTGGCCAAAATTCGGTGAAGTATTTAAGAGCGGCATAATCAACCCGTCCTCCGCCTCCTGAGCAAAGCATCATAGGTATTTTTGGATATTTTGCCCTTACACGTTCCAAAACCTTGTATAGACCCTTTACATAATCTAAATAAAGATGTGTTTGTTGTTTTAAATGTGCAGAATAGGCATTATAGATTACAGCATTACAATCCCACTTAATGTAGGCCAAGCCAGGGTTTTTCTGAAATAAATCATCGACGGTTCTAAATACAAAATCCTGCACCTGTGGATTACTCAAATCAAGAACCAGCTGGTTTCGGTATAAATATTCTGTTCGCTGAGGTTGTTTAATTACCCAGTCAGGATGTTTTTCATACAACTCGCTCTTAGGGTTTACCATTTCGGGTTCGAGCCAGATACCGAACTTCACGCCATTAGCATCGGCTTCTTCAACTAATGCAGCAATTCCGTTGGGCAATTTCTTTTTATTTTCCTGCCAATCGCCCAATCCGGCATTATCAGCATTACGCGGATACTTATTAGCAAACCAGCCATCATCGAGTAAGAAGAGATCTACTCCTAATTCTTTGGTATCTTTTAACAGTCGGGCAAGTTTTTGTTCATTAAAATCAAAAAATGTAGCTTCCCAATTATTCAACAATGTTAACCTTGAACCATTTCCATCTAAAATCTTATAGTTTCTCGCCCAGCTCTGCAGGTTTCTGCTGGCCGCTCCTTTTCCTTTATTTGAAAAGGTGTATAAGAAAACCGGAGTCGTAAAAGTTTCATTCTTTTTCAGGTGATATGCAGATGCATGATTATTGGCACCAGCGATAAGTCGCAGATTATTTAAGGGATCGAGCTCTAAATCAACACGAAAATTGCCCGACCACTCCACGCTGCCATAGAGTACTTCGCCGCTATCTTCGCCTGCCGGTTGCCCTAATGAAACCATAAAAGTTGGCGGCTGATACAAATCGGCTCTCGCTCCCAGCTTACTATCAAGCACTTTTATACCATGGGTAATTCTGCTTTCCTCAGGCTGCATCTCTTTAGCCCAGTCGCCATGGTATTGCCTTAAATAAAACGCAGCGGACTTAAGGTAAAGGTTTGCAGACGCAAATTTGTTAAGAATAACATCACCTTTCTCCTGATGCCTGATTTCGGCCCACTGTTCAACCACATCCTCATTTTTATAAACTTTGTAATTCAAGGTTACCTGGAAAGCGTAAACAGGATCAGCAAGTTCAATTTTTGTCAATGTTACATTATCACTTTCCGAAATAGTTTTATGGCTTAAATAATGAAGGTCTAGTGATGTATTCCCATCTGCATGTATTACCTCAATAGCCGGTTCAACCAGGTTCCTGCTTCCTGAAGAAGTGTATGCAGCGTTAAGAATACCTGAGTAATCGCTACCCTGACGATATTGACGGGCAATTTGACTATAATCTCCGTTTGAAGAAAATTTTGCACCAAAGTAATTGATTTTAGGCGTAACATTTTTTTCCAACTGTAAAATCATAATGTTATGCTCACTTTCAATTGGTAAATAGGTAACCTGGCTATAAACGCTGAAGCTTAACCCTGCTAATAGGATTTGTAAACCGATGAACAGTCTTTTCATATGCTGCTTAGTTATTATTTTATTTTTTCTGGTAAACCCTTACATAGTCAATTTCGAAGCGCTTTGGAAAACTGGTGTTCTCGGGATTTCCACCTTGTTTACCACCTATAGCTAAATCGAGTAGCATGTAATGTGGTTGCTTAAAAGCATTTATACCCGTCCCATCCTGATTTACAAGCTTATCCATCGTTACTTTATTGAGGAGTAAATCATCAACATATAATGCAATCTGGTTTTCATCCCAATCCATTCGCCATATATGAAATTCAGAAGCCCATTTCTTACCACCCAACGAATCGATATTTTTAGTTGTGCTAAACCAGGCGTCTTTATTTCCTTCGCCCATAAAAGCAATATTTGCCAACAGTTTTTTGCGATAATATTCCATAATATCTATTTCACCATTAGCTGGCCATTTGCCTTTATTGCCCAAGGTCCACCATGCTGGCCAGATGCCATCACTAATATCAATTCTTCCACGCATTATAAAACGACCATATTGCCAGCTTTGCTTGCCACGGGTTTTTATTGATGAAGAAGTATAAAAAATCTCTTTTCTATTCTTTTTCCAATCTGCACTTCCCTCTTGGTAATTTGGATTTAGCTTTTTTTCTCTCCTGGTCTCAAGAATCAAGTACCCGTTTTCGCACCATGCATTTTCAGGTTGATACCATTGAAATTCTTCATTTCTTTCCAATCCTGCCTCATAGCTCCAGTTATTGCTGTCTGGTTTTCCATTTACATTAAATTCATCAGCCCAAACGAGCGAATAGCCTTCTTTACTAAATGCATCAGCAGTATTCTTAGCTAACTTCTGTGAAGAACAGCCAGAGGATAAAGCAACAGACAGGCCTGTTAGCGCATAAATAAAATATGTTTTTCTTCTCATAAAATGCTAACTATTTGTAACCGTTTAAACTTAACGGCATAAGTGTTGGGAATGTCCATGCGTAATCATGTCGCGGATATAATATAGGCCGGTAAGGCGCAACGAATGCATCGTAATCTTTCTGCTTATAAATATCTTTCATTGCTTCGAGCAAGTTGGCAGGCCAGAAACCAGTTGGTGTATCAACTCTTCCAACATTCGGGTTTTTAAACCATTGCCAGTCCTGCGGATGGGTATTGTAATAAAGTAAATAATCCAGTGCTTTTTGAAAAGATGCACCACCCTGTTCTGCAAAAAACAGGTTTTCTCCGGTGGCATTGTAAATTGCCCAGCTAGATGCCGTTAAGGGTGCTAACGAAAAGTAAGTATACCAGATGCCATTTGCTTCACGTTTTACTTCTTCAACCATATGACCATCGGGAGCTATTTTTTTGAATAAATCACTTTTTATCAATCTGATGTTTTCAGTAAGATCGGTTTTATCATCAAGGTAACAATCTGCAAGTACTGAAGCAAATCTCGACCAATCGCCAGAATTATTATTTCTGAACCTGATACTGTTTGCCGCATGGCGAAATACGTTAATTGTCCACCATTTAAATTGCGTTTGTTCATCATTACTCCAGCCCTTGTAATTTTTCAGTAAATCGGCCGCAATCATAAATGTTGTACCTGAATAAGACATTACCAAAGAGCCATCCAACTGAGAATATTTCTTGTTGATTTTCGCCCAGGCATTCAGAAAATATATTGCCTTATCAGCGTACTGTTTTTTACCACTAAGTTGGTAAGCCAACGCACAGCTGTAAGCCGAAAAACCATCTACCTGAAGTGCTAAAGAGGTTCTACGATGACCTTCTTTATCAGAATAGAATCCAGGTATGCTGAAATCTTCAACAGCATGGTTTTCGATTGCCAAAGCAGAATCAGCTTTTATTATAAGTTGTTTGTAAGCCGACAGAAAAGGTTCTTTTTTAAGTTTTATCTGCCTTTTCACAAAATCTATCTGCTTTTGAGGGTGCATACCATAAGGATGTTCAACTGCATTTATCTTCTCGAGAAAACAGGTGAGGCAAAAGAAAATCAAAAATAATCGAACAGGAAAAAAGGATTTGCTCATAGCTATTGTGTTATAATTTGGCTAAAATATGTAGACGGAACATCAAAATTCATTAATGTTTTACTGCATACCGAAGATAACAGATAATAGACAATATTAAGGTGATGGGAATTTAATATTCTCATGGAAACGTTCCCATTTTTTGGGAACGTTTCCATGATTAAAACCAAAATCATTATATTTTTTATAACAAAAAAGCCCTGCAATTATAGCAGGGCTTTCATTACATTTAAGTAGTTTATTTTTCTTCTACTGTCCAGTTATCAGTTCTGAATGGAGAAGCCGGCAGGCCTTCAACACTGTAGATTTCTCCAATACACCAATCTTTAAAAGCATATCTTACAGCCAAAGGTGATTTAACTTCAGCACTAAAAACTGCTATCAGGTTATTTTTCAGATTTGCAGCTGCAGGGTGGAAAATATGATCAGCACCGGCAATTTCAAACTGTGTTATTTTCTTTCCATAAGTTGTCATTCCCAATGGAATATTACTGAAACTAACATATGCAGTATCCGCTTTAACAGATAGATTTTTATATTTTGGACCATTTGGAGGTATTCCTTTTTTGTGGTATGCATTCGCCAATGCCATATAAGCAAGACGCTTTGCTACAATCGTTTTATCTGCCGGATGAATGTTACGCTCTTCACCAGCATCGATTATTATTGCAACACCGGTATTGCTTAATGTATCAGCAAGTTTTAATTGCGCTTCTCTTAATAAGGGGACTTTCCACTGCTCTTTTTTGGGATAATACATGGGTGCCAGCTGAACAAGGTAAAATGGCCAGATTCCTATTCCCCATTTTTGCCTCCAATCACTAACCATTGCATATTGCAATGCGAGGTAATCGAAATAGTTATTTCTGTTCTGTTCTCCCTGATACCAGACCACACCGGCAATATTATAACCGATAAGTGGTGCTATCATGGCATTGTAAAGATTAGCGGGAGTTTGATGTACTGCATTTTTTATCGCGGGGTTATTTTTCAGGTGATCTTTTAAAACATCAGTAACCAACCCTTTATCCATCCATGCTTCAATTGGAGAACCACCCCAGGTCGATTGAATAATTCCAACGGGAACACCTAAATTTTTGCGAAGGTACTTGGCGAACTGATAACCCACGGCGCTAAAAGAATTTATTGATGATGCTTCGGCTTGTGCCCAATTCCCTTTTACATTTGTTAATGGTTTATCAGCATAACTTTTCTCCACATGAAAAACGCGAAGTAAAGCATCCGGCGATTCTAAAAGCAAATCTGCCGAGTTGGCAATGGGTAAAGTTGCATATCCCTGAACGGGCATATCCATGTTCGACTGGCCTGAGCAAATCCAGACTTCTCCAATCAAAACATCGTTGAGTATAATCTTATTCTCCTGATTTACCTCAATTTGATAGGGTCCTCCTGCCACAGGTGTTTTAATGTATAAATGCCATTTTGCACCTCCATCCGTTTTAACCCGATAAGTCTTTTTATCCCATGATGTTTTAACAGTAATCGCTTTGTTTCCGGTTACTTCTCCCCATATTTTAACACTGCTTTTTTGCTGTAACACCATATGATCGGAGAAAAAAGCAGGCAATTTTACTGCAGCTGTAGCGTGAATCACGGCAACAGAAAATGCAATAAACAGCAAATATTTATTACAAGTAAATCTCATTATTCCAGGGTCGTTTTTTTGTTAAGGGTAAGTATGCCGATGAGCAATGAAACCATCAGAATGATAATGCCCACACCAGCAATAACATTTGAAAAATTAGCTGCTATTAAGCCCAGATATACAATACCCGCCCCAACAACGGCCATTGAAATGGCAATCACCCTAATACCAAAAATATTTTGTTCTCTGGCAGCATTATCAATAGTTGTATCGGTTAATTTTTCGTTATGGTTTACCTGCAAATCCATAAGGTCGGCTTTTTCAGCAACTAAGCCTTTACTACGGTAATAGCATTCAAACGCTGCTAATAAAACTATCGGGATACCCATACCTAATACAGTTTCAATCGTGCGGCTTAGTTTCAGTTGCAGTAATGAAGGTGCAATAACTTTAAAAAACAAATTTATAGCCAATGATGCTATCGTAACCGTAACCACCGAAAATCCCGTTTGTCGCTTCGAAAAAAGTGTCCAGATAATTGGCGCAAAAAGTGCTCCCCCGGCTATTGAGGCTGTGCTTAAAACCACCTCCACAATTCCTCCGGCACTCGGAATCCACATGGCGATTAAAATAGTTAAAGCCCCGAAAATAAGGGTAAATAATCTTGCCATCCATATTACATTTTTTTCAGATGCTAAGGGATTTAAAAGATTTTTATAAATATCCTGGGCAAAAACTGTTGCTGCCATATTTATTGTTGTATTTGCTTTGCTGGATGTTGCTGAAACCATGCCTGCAAGTACAAGACCGATTAATCCGCCTGGCATAACTTTTTGGATAAGCATCATGTAAGCATCTTCTGTTTCAAGTCCCTGAAGATTAGGATTGATAATGCGGTAAATCATAGGTGGAAGCATCCATATTACCGGGCTTATAAAATAAAGGACTGTAAAAATACCAGCCACTTTTTTTGATTCTTTTTTTGTTGCAACACTGGTATATCGCTGAACATAAGACCAGTTGCCACCAATATAAAATGTTTGATATACGATAAAAGCCAGCATAAAGCCCAAAGTGTAATCTTCGTTAAAGGGCTGAAAAAAATGCTCAGGCGCTTTATTGAGCAAATTTTGAAAACCGCCAATCTGAGAAAAAGAGACAGGGATTACAATTAATACCGCAGCTGAAAGAATTACGAATTGTACAACATCGGTTACCAGTACAGCCCACAAACCGCCTGCTGCAGTATAAAGTACAATGATTAAACCAATAATGAGTATGCATGTATTTACCGGTAAACCGGCAGCTACATGTACCATTTTACCAACAGGATACAGTACCGCTGCTGTAGTAAATAAGCTAAGCAGTAGAGTCATATAAGTATAAAACTGCTTTTCTTTGGTTCCGAAACGTTTTCCAATATATTCTGCAGCAGTGGCAACTCCGGTTTTTTTCCAACGTGCCGCAACAAAAAAAGTCACAATTAACCCACTAATGGCCATTGTAAGTTGTATTGCATTGGAAACCAATCCGTATTTATAAGCAATTGAACCCCAAACCACAAACGTTCCGGCAGAAAAATAACTGATAAACAACGAAAGTCCGTTAATCCACCAAGGTGTGGCACCACCAGCTTCAAAAAATGCCTGACCGTTTTTACTCCCTACCCTGGTAAATGTAAGGCCAATGGCGAATATTAAAAGGGCAAAAACACCCATCACTATAAAGTCGAGTTTTACCATCGCTTACTAATTATTGATTTCGGGATAACACCTTATAGCAAAAACTGCCGCTGGCACTAAATTAGATGGGTGTTCAAACTTAAAAATCAGTTTTTTAACCTCCACGTCGTTTTCAAAAATAACACGATTATGGGTTTGATAATTATCTTTTTTGTTAAAAATCATGTTACCATTTTCATCCAATATCTGATAATTCCTAATACAGAAAGGCATAACATTTTCAGGATGTGTCATTAAAACAGATTCCATCGGATGGTCAAAATCTGTATCAAACCATAAATCAATCTGTTTTATTTTCTTTAATTCTTCCCATTCCAGGCTTAATGCTGGCTCTTTATCGTCCTGATTACTTACCCAGGCATTAGGCTCAATAAATGGCCTGTCTATACCATTTCTGATTAAGTTTGCATCAAAAAGCTGCTGAACCTTACTGGCTGTTATGGCAATATTCTGCCCCTGAGGTCGTCTTTGCGGACACCAAAATTCAAATTCATCCACTCCCGCTTCTGCAGGAGGAACCTGTTTGCCATTATTTGATACCGCCTTGTTTACGGAGTTAAATACCGATAGTACACCAGAAACCCGTTTTTCTGTGTACCCCAGCTGTAAATCATCATTAGCCTCAAACATTAAAAACACATAACCTTTTTCCGGCAATTCAATTCCATAATCTATTTCAATCTGTTGTATACCTTCTTTAAGCTCGAATACCTTTTTAGCCAGCACTTTATCAGGTGTAAAGCCCCCCTTCCTTTCGCTAACCCTTATTTCTGTTTTTAGCGACGCGTTTTTAAGGGCATTAACCGGCAAATAAAAAACAGGGATTTTTCCAGCCTCCAGCGGGAACAATTGTGCTGTTGGAAGGGTCAATGTTCTCCATTTATCTTCATTTGTAAAGCCTTTAAAAGCTAAACTTGATGATGCTGAAATTTTTGCAGATGAAACCAAATCATTTTCTGGGGCTTTGGCCACAAATGGAATATAATGCCCTTCTGCAAGTAATTTTTGCTGTAACATTCCAATAAAACCTTCCTTAAATATAGCTTTAGGAACGATTTTATTTTGTTTGCAGATAACCGCAGCCATGCCAACAGCCTGACCAATAAATGCACAGGTGGCCATTACTCTTGTTGCACCAAAAGCAACGTGGCTCACGCTTATAATACGACCTGCGAGAAAAAGGTTATTAATATTTTTACTATAAAGCGTTCGGTAAGGGATTTGAAAAACCCCCTTTCCATGCCACTGGTTACAACCCGGTCTTTCACTGTAAATACCATCGGCAGGATGTAAATCAATCGACCAACCGCCGTAAGCAACTGCGTCTTCGTGTTGATTTTGATTGATTAGGTCTTTTTGCGAAAGTATATAATCGCCTTCAAACCTCCTGCTTTCCCTTTTTCCAGGTATGCTTCCTACCCACTCGAGTGTAAGGTTTTCTGCTTCCGGGAAATTACCCGAATTTTTAATGTGGTTCCAGATTCCATAAACAACTTTCCAAAGTTCCCATTTTATTTTTTCGGTATCGTGAACCGTATCTAATCGCCCTCCATATTCTACCCACCACAGCTTGCATCCAAATTCGTTGGCATTAAACTGTCTGAATCTTGGAATCGCTGTTATGTCTTTAAGCGCAAATGCCGGCGGAACAAATTTCACAGGTTTACCAATATCCTTACTATAGAAATACAACGAATGTCCGAGCAATTCTCCGTACTCCGCAGTCGGGGCCATCCCTTCATCAAATTCATCCTTGCTTTCGGCACCCATTCGAAATGCTGCACCCGATAAGAAACCGATAATACCATCGCCAGTGGCATCGCAAAACAAGGGTGCTTGCAGCATATATTCAGTTGAATTCTGACTGCAGAATCCTTTTATAGATTTTATTGTATGCTCGTCATGCTTTTCAACTTCGAATACGGAAGTATTTAAAATCAATTTAATCTTTGATTCCTGCGTAACCTTATCAAGCAGAATCATATCGAATATAACTGGGTTTCCTTCAGGATTTCGATACGTATTTTCGACAAGGATTTCATCAATAACTCCACCTTCTCTAGACCAACGATTGTTATTGCCCATGTGAGAAGTTGCGCCTAACACCCACAGTCTGACTTCACTGGATGAGTTGCCGCCTAAAACAGGCCTGTCTTGTACTAAAACGACGTCCAATCCCTGCCTAGCAGCAGTAATTGCGGTACAAACACCAGATAAACCGCCACCGGCGATTACTAAATCTGTTGTTAATGCTATTTGGTTTAAATTTCTTTTTGCCGAAGCTTGCTCTTTTCTCATAAGTATCCGAAGACAATTATTATATATGATTTCGAAGATATTTATAATCTATCCGAGAAAGGGGCTTGGGAAAAGGGAAAATAAAATGGGAACGCTCCCGAAAATTGGGAACGTTCCCTTGAAAATGATTAGAAAATAATTAAGCTGTTTCTTTAAGATTGACTGCTAGTATTTACTGTTGAGTTCCGCACAACCAAATCAGCATCTAATGTGCGGATTAATGGCTTCCATTCAGAAATATCTTTATCCATTAAACCCAAAAGCAATTCCATGGCAGTTTTGCCAATTTCCCTTACTGGTTGCGCTATCGTTGTAAGGCTCGGCTCGATAAAACTCGAGCCATAATTATCGCTAAAGCCAACTATGGCAATATCATCAGGGATGCGTTTTCCCAATTGTTTAATAATCTGTATGGCTTCAATTGCCGTAGGATCGTTAACGGCAAAGAGTGCATCGGGTGGGTTTTCCATGCCCAGAAGATGTTTTACATACATTTTTACCTTGCTAAGGTTTAAGTCGTATTCAATAATCAGCTCCTCATCAACCGGAATATTATATTTTTTTAAAGCATCGCGATAACCGTTCATTCTTTTACGGCTTATAACCAACTGACCTGGTCCTGCCAGATGGGCAATTCTCTTTTTCCCAATTTTAATCAGGTGTTCCACTGCCTTAAAAGCAGCATCATAATCGTTTACCACAACCTTTGGAACCATCATTTCTTCACAAACCCGATTAAAAAAAACAACAGGAATTTTCTTTCTGATGAAAGCTTTCCAGTGATCGTAGTTCAATGTTTCTTTAGTTAATGAAACCATAACGCCATCAACCCTGTTGGCTAGCATTACTTTTGAATTGGCTACTTCGGTTTCGTAACTTTCATTACACTGTGACACTAAAACGCTATACCCCTGCCTGGCAGCTTCTTCCTGTGCGCCCACTACAACCTGAGGAAAAAACGATGTAATAAATTCGGGGAGTACAATACCAATAGTTTTCGTTTTATTGGTTATCAAACTTATGGAAAGCATGTTTCGCTGATAATCGAGCTTTTCAGCGAGCTCCATAACTTTAGCTCGGGTTTCAGGCTTAACATTGGGATGTCCGGTAAGTGCCCGCGAAACAGTTGATTTAGACATACTGAGCTCGTTGGCAATATCGACAATGGTTACCTGATTGCTTTTCATAATTGAATTTGGTTAAAAGCTAAAGAAAGATTTATCTTACAAATAAAGCAATTTGAGGGTATTTTGCAAATTAATCAAGCATTCGGTCAGCTAGCTGAAGTTGTAAAAGTAATGATTAACTACCTCTTATTTCACCACAGCTTTTGCAGCCTTTTTCAATTCTTTAGCAAAAGCTTCATCTACGGTTTCTGGTTTAAAACTAACTTTCGCAGGTTCATCTTTAAATAAAAAAGTGTACCATACCAGGCCTGCCAGGTAACAACCTGCATCATTGGCATGGTTTGGATCGAAGTTCAGTTTATGCTCTTTCGAATATGAATAACCAACATTAAGGGAATGTAATTGATCAGGAAGTAGAGGAAATCCCGGATTTTCGTAATTAAACTTCAAATCTTTTTTGAAACCTAACTTTATATTACTGTTTATTTTTTGAAAAGCGTCGCCAGTAGGTACTATTTTAATTCCTAAATCGCCTGCAACTTTATGGTAAGCTGACCTTGAATATTCCCACATCTGCTCCTGGCTTTCGGCTCTTTTTTCTCCATGTATTTTACCAAATTCTTTAGCGTCGATTCTATACGCCCAGGTTTGATGAAACACTACTTTTGCATCTGGTTGCAACTGTTTAATGAACTGATATAACTTAGCAGCGTAAGGCTCGTAGGTGGCAGAATCTCCTGAAAGTAATGAATATTGCTGAATACTAACAACATCCCAAACACCATCAGATAAAAGTGCCCGCAAGGATTTACCATTGTAGGGCATGCCTTTAGGATCTTTTGAATCGGCATCATTTGCTTCAACAGCTTCCCAATGTTTTTGTAATGGACAACCGCCTATCTCTGCCCGGCCAATTATTAGTTTATGCCCGCCTGATTCACTTATCTGCGGCAGAAACCTGCTGGCATTTTGCGAAAAGCTATTCCCGATAAAGAATAAGCGAAGCGGTTTTACAGTCTGTCCATTAGCTATAAATGCCAGCAGAACCATAAAAACCGTTAAATAGAGCGAAATTTTTTCCTGCGGGATAAAACGAAGTTTTGATTTAAACATTTGCATTACGATTCTTTTTAGAAATTAAAAGGCAAGAGCTTATGCCCTTGCCGAAATTAAACAATTACCAGAAAACTAATAACCTGGGTTCTGCTCCATCAGTGGCATTTTCTGGATTTCACTTAATGGAATGGGCAGAAGATACATTGCATCACGGAAGTTTAAAGGCCTCGGTGCTGTACCTATTGTATGTTTATAAGTAGATGTGCCAATTCTGGTAATAATATCAACGGTATTATATCCTTTAAGTACCGTAGCGGCTATTTTCCAACGACGTATATCATTAAACCTGTGGTCTTCGAAAGCAAGCTCAATCCTACGTTCATTTTGAATAACATTTCGCAATTCTGTTACCGTAATGTTTGATTTTATTCCATACCTGCCATCAGTACCCGGCAAAATTCCTGCTCGTGCACGTAAAAGAATTAACTTTTCTATAGCTTTTTCAGGCTGACCGGCTTCGTTAATGGCTTCTGCATAATTAAGCAGAATTTCTGCATAACGGATTAATGGCCATGCCCGCTCGGTAGTACCCGTACTCGCATTGGTTAAGTTTTCATCGAGCATTTTTCTCGAAAAATAGCCCGTAAATTTATTTGTTGACGTATATGCATCGGATGTACTGTTGGCAATAGTTGAACCGGTACTGGTATAAGTGAGAACAGTAGTTTTCACGCCAGTATTGCTCATGTAAGAAAGCCCGTTATAAATTACCGAATAGTCGAAGCGAGGATCTCTGTTTAAATATGGGTCATTTGCATTATAAAGTGCACTTTCTGTAATTGGCTTACCGTCGATCATTCCGAAAGATTCTATTAAACTCTGCGTTGGTTTCATTACCGAACTTCCTGAACGTGTTGGAGGTAAGTAAAAGGTTTCAAATTCTTTTTGCGCAGGTCTGTTGTAAGCAAAAATATACTCACTGTTAACACGTTTCAAAAAAAGCTGATAAAAGCCATTTCCTGCCCTGGTGGCATTATCAACATTCAAGCTATAGGCATTAAGGTTGATAACCGCTTCTGCAGCATTAGCCGCAGCTGTCCAGCGATTAATATCTGCTGCCGGATAACCAACCAAAGGACTTTGGGTGATACCTCCACCATTAAAAAGCGGGCTGGCAGCATATAATAAAACCCTCGATTTGAGCGCCAGGCAAGCACCTCTGGTAATCCTGCCGTAATCAATATCTTTGTAAACCACACCTGCTAAATCGGCAGCGGCAGCATCGAGTTCTGATACCATATAACTTACACATTCAGCATAGCTATTCCTCGGAATATTGATTATATCGTTAATACCAAAAACCTGGTCGCCAACAAGTGGAACTCCACCGAATGCAGCCACCATATTATGGTAATAAAAGGCCCTTAAAAACCTGGCTTCGGCACGCATCCGTTTTCTTGTAGATTCGGCAAAAGGTGCTCCAGAAATTTTCGATAGCAACAAATTAACCCTGCGGATGTTCTTATACGGTGTATTCCAGAAATCCTTATCGGTTGCGAAATTCGTGAGAACATTACTTGGTCCTATAACCCCCTGAACATAAGAATCAGACCAAACTGAAAGGTTATTGTTGCCTTCAGCATTATCGGTAGCAAGCTCCGTGTTTCCTGTACCTCCAGCTGAAGAAAAACGCGAAGGCCCAAATGTATAACCCGCATCTACATAAATTTTATTTAAGAAACCCATGGTTTGAATGCTATCTGCAAAAACTACATCCTCTGTTAAACCATTTGTTTTATCATCGAGGAAATTGGATTTTTTGCAGGAAAAAATTACGCATGAAAGCAACACAATAGTTAATATCTTTTTCATACTCTAGCTTTAAAATGTAACGTTTAAACCCATATTAATAATTCTTGTTGGTGGATAAGGTAAATCGGCAACCGACTCCAGTATTTCGGGATCGAGATTATACAATTTATCCAGTTTTGTTCTGGTAAGCAGGTTATATCCGTTTGCATAAATACGAAGGGATTTAACCTTGAGCTTCGATAACAATTTCGGTCCGGCGGTATAGCTTATTTCAGCTGTTTTCAACCGGATATAATCAGCAGGAATTGCCCAGAAATCAGAATAATAATCGCGAGGGCTTTGACTAAGTGCGGTAGTATACACCTGAGGGTATTTTGCTGCATTACCAAGTGCTGGTGTCCAGTGCTCGAGGTGTATTGGTAATGCATTACTGGCGTTATGATGTATTACAGCACCCTGTGCACTGGCAACAAAATTTGCCGATCCTTGAAAAAGTACTGTGATACTAAAGTTTTTATAACCAGCTCCTAAAGTCAATCCGTAAGTTGTGTTTGGCAGATTTGTATAACCAAAGTAAGAACGGTCACTTGCATCAATTACCCCATCACCATTTAAATCTTTATATTTCAAATCGCCTGGCCTACCCCCAATTGTTGGTTTCGGCACTGCAGGATTTGCAATATCTTCTGCCGTGTAAAACTCACCTGTCCAGCTGTATTTTAAAACAGAACCTATTGCCTGACCTGTTTGTCGCTGGTAGGCATATAAAGGTTCGGCTTCATCCATAAAATCAATACGGTTTTTAGCCAGTGAGTATGTCCCTTTTACCATATAATTCCAGTTTGTCCCCACCTGGTCATTAAATCCTACTTCTGCTTCAAACCCTTTGTTATTTGTTTTTCCGAGGTTTACATTGGGCAAGTTCTGACCAAATACGGCCGACACTGTACCTCTTGTTGTTAAAATATCATATCTGTGGTTGTTAAAATACCCAAAAGTGGCGGTTAACTTATTCTTAAACGCAGCCATATCAAGACCAATATCTAATTTCTTCTCCTTCTCCCAGGTTACCTCATTATTACCGAGTGTGCCTTCAGTAACTACCCCATAGCTATTATTGGTTGCAAGGCCAAAAAGCCCTGTTCCGCTGCCAGAAGCATAGGTTTGTAAATAGGAATAAACACCATTTGTATTGTCTACACCAACAAGTCCATAAGAACCCCTGAATTTAAACAGGTTGATGAATTTGATATTATCTTTCATAAAAGACTCTTCAGCCATGTTCCAGCCTACAGAAACAGCCGGGAAGAAGCCAAATCTTTTATCGGCAGAAAAACGGTCAGTACCATTATAAGCACCACTAAATTCTACCAGGTACTTTTGTTTATAATCGTAACCTAAACGTGCAGTATATCCCCTGAAGTTTTCAGGAATAAAATTATAATCGGTATTGGTGGTATTTTGTGTTTTCTTACTGTTCTGGTTGTATAAAAACAAACCTGAAACATGATGATTTCCAAAATTGCGGTTATAATTCAAAATGGCTTGCATTGTTAAGGCACTGTTTGTAAAACCAGGTGTATAGGTTAATGATGGCGTGGTTAAACGGTAAATATTATCACGCTGGCCGAAAGAGTATGTTCCAGTTACCGGATCGTAGATGTATGATATAAAACCTGTTCCACTTGTTGGCCTTTGTAAAGAACGGCTGTAAGCGTATAAATTACGATAGGCCAGTGTACCTTTAATTGATAAACCTTTAGTTATGAAATCAAGCTTTTGTGTAGCTGATGTAGCAAGGTTAATATTATTTGAAAAAGTACGGTAATAACCATTATACATTAATCTTCCGATTAAATTATTATTGTTCCTGCCTGATGCGTTGCGTTGCCATAAACTGTAGCCCAAACTACCATCGGGGTTATAAACAGGGTAATTGTATGGCGCTGTTTCTGCCGAACGACCTAAATCGCTAAAAATATTATTATTGGCGCTGGCATTGTTCGAGTTCATTTCATCAACACTACCAAATAAATCAAAACGAACATCGAGTGTTTTTGTCACTTTTAAATCTACGTTCGACCGATAATTGTATCTTTTATAGTAGAATTTACTATTTAAATCTTCGCTGTAATCTTTTAACTGTCCACCCTGGTTTAAATAACCAAGAGATACAAAGTATTTAGCCTTTTCCGTTCCACCGGTGACGTTAAAATTACCTCGTACCTGTGGAGCAAACTGTTTCATTAATATATCAGTCCAGTTATTATCAGGATGGCCATAAGGGTCACTTCCATTGCGATAAAGTTCCAGGTCGGCATCAGAAAACGTCCTTACAAAACTTGGATTTGGATTTAAATTATTGGTATTTACCTGAGCCTCGTTAATTAAAGACGCAGCCTGATAGGCATTAAGGTATTCAGGCCGTCTTGTTAACTGATTTAAACCGTATTCAAACTGCACACCAATTTGAGGTTTTCCTACTTTTCCCCTTACAGTAGTTACGAGGATAACACCATTTGCACCTTTAATACCATAAATTGCTGTGGTCGAAGCATCTTTAAGAATACTTATCGATTCTACTTCATTTGAATTAAGTTGTGAAAACTGGTCGTAAGTAAACTCAATGTCATCAACCAAAATAAGAGGGTTGTTGTTTCCTGTGTATGAGCTTACACCACGCACATTAAAAGTTGCACCATCCGCACCGGGTTGTCCGCTTCTTTGTTGCGATGAAAACCCCGTTACCCTACCGGCGAGCGCATTCTGTAAACTTGGCGAGGGACTTTGTCTGATGTCTTTTCCAGAAATTGCACTTACCGAACCCGTAAGTGTAATTTTCTTCTTTTCGCCATAACCAACAATTACAACGTCGTCCAGATTCTTTTTATCCTCTTCGAGCTTAACATTAATCGTATTTCTTCCCTGAGCAGAAATCTCTTGTGTAAGATAACCTACGTTTTTAAAAATAATCACATCGCTGCTAATGTTAATGATAAACTTACCATTTGCATCGGTCATGGTACCGTTTTTCGGGTTATCTTTTTCAATAACCGTTACGCCAGGCACAGCGCCCTGGCCATCGCTTACGAGGCCTGTTACCTGCCTTTTCTGTGCACTGGCATTAAAGCCAAGCAGTAGCAGACAAATACAGTATAAGTATATAATTTTTTTCATCTTCTAATTTTTTACCGGGTTCATTTCAACTTCTGAAAAGCTGAAAAACAATTATTTCATTGTTAGTAATAACCTTCGTTTTGTACGAGTTTTGGGTTTTTTATCATTTCTGAATATGGAATCGGCATGTGATAATATTTATCCGCAAAAACCATTGTATTCACATTCTGAAGTGAGAAATTCAGTGTAGTACCCGATTGGCTGATACTCAGTCCTTGTAAAACTGATGACAAAGTATTACTCATTTTCCACCTGCGTAAATCCCAGAAACGTTGTTCTTCAAAACAAAGCTCTATACGTCGTTCGTTCTTGATAAGTTCCCTCAACTCTGTTTGCGTTATAGCTACTTTAACACCATATCGACTATTTGTACCGGCGGTTATTCCTGCCCTTGCACGTACCAGGTTTAATTGCTTTACTGCATCCTCCACACGCCCTGATTCGTTAAGTGCTTCAGCATAACTTAACAATACCTCTGCAAAGCGGAAATAAGGAAAGTTGTGGCTTTGATTTGAATATGTTGTGGAGGTCGAAAAATCGGCCATAAATTTTTTCAGGTAGTAAGCCGTTTTAGTTTGTGTTTTAAAAGCCTGATTCGGTTTATCTAAACCGCCTTCGAAGGTTTGAACAGCTCTGCTTAACCACTGTGTTCCGTTATAAAAAATAATGGCTTTTAATCTTGGATCGCGGTTTTCATATTGCGAAGGACTCAAGTTGGTTCCTGTATAGACCGTTCCATCAAGATTTGGAAAAGCATTTAAAAGGTTTTGTGTTGGGCTTGTACGACCGTTGCTGGTTGTAGGGGCGACATATCCAACGGGAGCATTACTATTCTCAATTGTAGTTGAATTAGCTGATTGCTTTGAGAAAATAATATCCGTATTTATCTTGGTTGTAAATACCGCTGAATAAACCGTAGTTCCTGTTCCGGCCGGCAATTTATAGTAACCTTTGGCAATAAGTGCTTCTGCTGCAGTAATTACCCTCTGCCAGCGAGTAGCATCAGCAGTTGTATACCCTGTTAAGGCTTTGATTTGCGCATTGGTTTCAAAACCTCCGCCATTAAAAAGCGGACTTGCCGCATACAAATAAAGCCTGCACTTCAGTGCCATCGCAGCTTCAGAAGGCACTCGTCCAAATTCTGTTGCTGCCAGGCTTGTTCCATTTGGCAGATCAGGTGTAACGGCATCACATTCTGAAGCAATATAATCTACACACTCACTGAAAGTATTTCTGGGAATGCTTAAGTCATCATCAAGGGAGAAGACTTTGTTGCCAACCAAAGGAACACCGCCATATCGTTTTAAAAGCTCGAAATAAGCAAAAGCACGAAGGAACCGAGCTTCAGCAACTTGCCTCTTCCTTATATCATCGGCTATTGGAACAATTCCGATATTATTTAAAAACACATTGCTTCTTCTTATAATGGTATAGCTGTTTGCCCAATTATTATCAGGATAATTTACTGCCGTTAATTGCCCGTTAGTAAAAAGCATAATGTTCGACCTATCGGAAGAAGGGATAGCATCGTCAGTAGCTGCATCCAGAAAATCTCCGTCAATGCGGTTAAATCCGGCAGGTAAAAAAGAATAAATTCCTAATAGATATGCTGTAGATTGCGTACCAGTTTTATCGGTTTTATCGAAAACATCGGTTTCCAATGTCCGCTCTTCAGGCTGGTTTTCAAATTTCTTGCAAGATGAGGACGCCAGCATTGATAGAATGAGTAAAAAATAAAGTGATTTTTTCATATCTGTAAATGCTATAGTTGAATATTTAAACCAAGAGAAAACACCTTTTCAATTGGATAACTGCCATTGTAATTTTCAGGGTCGGCACCATTAAACGTTTTCGATCCGAAAGTGTAAAGGTTTAAGCCGTTTACAAATACACGTGTAGCTTTTAAACCAATTTTATCGGTCAGTTTTGAGGGGAATCTAAAGCCAAATTCAATATTTTTAACCCGTATATAATCGCCGTTTCTGAGCCAGAAGGAAGAACTGACAAAATTATTAACGGCTCCGTTCCTTGGCCCTGAACTGGTTGTTAAGCGAGGATAATTTGCAGATACATTTGATGGAGTCCATCTGTCGAGCTGCGTTTTGTAAGCCTGAGCTGTACCACCCTGAAATTCCCAAAAGCTATTTCCCGAGAGATAAACCTGCTGATTGACTGCACCTTGCAGCAACGTACTGAAATCAAATCCGGCAATATTAAACCCTAATCGGGCACCGAGAAACAATGTTGGTTTTTCAGAACCTATTGTTGTCTGATCGTACTGGTTAATTACACCATCTCCGTTTAAGTCTTTATATTTAATATCACCGGGCTGTGGGGTATATCCTTCGATTGTAGGATAGCCGGTAATTTCCTGTTGGCTCCTGAATAATCCCTCGGCAATATATCCATAGGTTTGCCCTACAGGGTGCCCCGTTCTGTACATCCAGCTGTACTTTTGATTGGCCTCGGCACTGTAAAGCAGTTTGGAGTTTTGTAAACTGGCATTTAAATTAATAAAGTAGCCCCAGTTGTTCTTTTTCTCAGCCCAACCTAATTGTGTTTCCCAGCCAAAGTAAGCTTGTCGCCCGATGTTTTCACTAGGATATGAAATCCCTAAAATTGAATTACTAACGCCTCTGACAATGCTTAAATCAGTAAGCTTATTCCGATAATATTCTACGTTAAAGGTCAGTCTGTTTTGAAGAAAAGATGCATCCAAACCAACGTTCAGCATATTTGATTTCTCCCAGGTTATATTCGGATTTGCGAGGTACGATTCGCCGATGGTTGTTCCGGCAGCTGCACTGCTCCCAAAAATTGAAGTTGGTGAAGCATTGTAAACCTGCTGATAGGTAAAATATGCGCCGTTATCACGCCCAACTTTACCGTAAGAACCGTAAAGTTTCAGGTTATCCAACCAGTTATTCCCTTTCAGGAAATCTTCTTTGGCAATATTCCATCCTAATCCAACTGCCGGAAAGAAACCATATTTAAATCCACCATGATCAGGATAACGGTTGGCACCACTTTGCGAAGCAGAAATTTCAGCAAGGTATTTTTCCTTATAATTATAGGCAAAATGACCTGATATACCTTGTATGGTATAAGGAAGATTTGAACCATTAACCAGGTTATCGCGATTAGCAAGAATAGTTGCATCAAAACCATGGCCACCTTCAAAAACGTGATTATATCCCATTGAGAGTTCCTGAAAATCTGACCTGTTTTGAAAGCTTATTGAATTACTGTTAGCCTGCGCACCATTTGTTCCATACTGCCGGTAGGTTGTTTCAGCTCCTGAAGTCGAAAATACTGGTTCAAAAACAGCAAAGGATTTATTCCTAACAATATTCTCGTTAAGGTTACTAAAGAATGATGCTCTTGCTTTAACCCATAGGCCTTTTGCAACATCATCGAGGGCATATTTTAAATAAAAATCAGATAATACAGTACGTGTATTGGTTAATGAATAACCCGAACTAATATTCTGCGCAAGAATGTTATTTTGAAATTGCGCACTACCGCTGTAAGTGCCATTGGCGTTATAAATTGGATAGGCGCTATTAGGAGTTGCCAAAATTGAACTGAAAAGATTATCAGCTCCTGCATTTCCCGGACTTGTTGTGTTCAGAATTCTACCCTGTATATATATACCTGCGCTAATGTTATCTGTTAATTTAACATCAACATTTGAACGGATAAAATAGCCCCTCAGATTTGCATTGGTATTATACTTATTGGCATCGCTTGTATTGAGCAAACCATCCTGACTAAAGTGTTCGAGATTTATAAAATATTGCACAAAATTGTTGCCGCCGCTTGTATTAAGGCTATAGCGTGCTACTGCTGATGAGTTTTTCAAAATCTGATCTGTCCAGTTTACATTGGGATAACGCAAAGGATCTGAACCACTTTGAAAGGTATTCAATGCAGTCTGGCTAAATCCGTTGGTTGCCACAGAAAGTCCATCATTAACTAAGGCTTCATTATAAAGTGTTGCATAATTAAATGCATCAAGCGGATTTGATATTAGGTTTTGTATTGGTTTTTGAATACCCCATGTACCTGTAAAACTTATATGCTGTCCTTTATTTCCCTTTTTGGTTACTATCGAAATTGCTCCTCCTGCCCCTCTTATTCCAAGCATTGCTAAGGAAACAGCATCTTTAAGCACTGTTACGGATTCAATTTCTTCGATACCGATTTCGGTAACTGAACGTGGAATACCATCGATAAAAATTAATGGTGTTAGACCGCGAAGTTTAAAGGAAAGCCCTTCATTTAAAGGTTGCCCGTTGGTTTGGTTTATTACCAATCCGGGTAAACGGCCACTAAGCGCTAAAGGATATGAAACCACAGGCGTAGTTGCGAATTCATCTCCGGTTACAGCTGCAGATGATGAAGTGGAAAGTTTACCTGGAATGTTAAAGTATATCAATCGCTTCAGCTTCCTAAAGGAATCTGAATATAGAGTGTCTTGTTTGAGATTGACAGTATCTGGTTTCTGTTGTGCCTGCGAATTCCCGACGTTAAAAACCAGTAATGCCATACAGCCAACAAAGACCGCTATAGGTTTTGTGTAAACTGACATGCGTAATTTGTTTAAGTTAAAAGGAAATATTTATTACAATCGCTTACCGGAAGTTAAATTCGGCTGGATTTGCTTTTAAACGATGACTTAAAAAATCTACGACAGTCCTTTTTTTGAATAAAGATATCTCATAATTATTTGGTTGAATAAAAAATTTGGTTTGATTAGAACCAAATATATTCAGCTTTACTTTTTTACATGCGAGGTAACAAAGGTATTTTTCATGGAAACGTTCCCAAAAATTGGGAACGTTTCCATGAAACCACATAATTATGATTTTATTTGTTTTATGAAGCGTAAATAAGCAATCTCAATGCCATTTACTTACTCACTAACAGATTGACTTTCGAATTTTGGGAGCGAGATAAAGAAGCTGCTACCCTTTTCTTTTCCCTCATTTGCTGCCCATACTTTTCCTCCATGCAGCTGAACAAGAGTTTTAACGATATATAACCCAATACCGTTTGAACGTTCTTTTGCTGTTGGAATGGATGAAAGCCTGGCAAATTTTGTAAAAAGTTTGGGTAAATCATCGGTGGTTAAACCCACGCCCTTATCCCTGAATTCAAATATCACATTATCTTCTTCTGAAGAACAAATAATTTTTATCGTTGATCCCGGATATGAATATTTAATAGCATTACTCAACATATTCGTAAATACATCATGGATTTATTCCCGGTCTATTTGAATGTAGCCTTCAGTATAACAATGAATTTCGAGTGTCTGATTTTTATTCTTAAGCGAAAATTCGAAAGTCCTGGTTACAGATTCTATCAGTTCACTAACCTTTATAGTTTCAAATTTTAAATCTATTGTTGCGTTTTCATTTTGTGCTTCACTTAAGAGATTGTTCATCGTTTGGGAAATATTCCGTCCAATACGTTCAATTTTTTCTCCCATTTCTTTTATTTTTTCAGCAGAAATAGCCGCCCTTGACATCAACTGCCCAAAACCAATCAGTGTGGTAGCAGGATTTTTCATATCGTGGGCAAGGCGGTGCAAACGGTCATCGTAGGCTTTAACGGCAACCCTGCTTACAAGTCTCGATTCGGGTTTTTCCATTGTTAAGTTCGCAAGCCATCTCAGCACGTCTAATTGTTCTTCTTTAATGTCGAATCTTGCTTTTATATCCATAACACTTACAGTGCCGAGTATAAAACCTTCAGCCGAAATAATTGGTGCTGCTGCGTAGAACTTAATGCCATTATCCATCTGCACAAACGGACTGTTTTTAACTTCATTGCGCTGATTAGTATCTTCAATCAGGGTTATTTCATGGGTACGACCAGCTACTGTGCATAGGCTTTCATCCTTATTTAAAGTATTAATTACAATTTCACTGGTGTTTGCTTTCAGAAAAACGGTATCAACATCGATAAAAGAAACAAAAGAGCCTGCCGAAGCAAAAGTGCTCTTCGCAATTTCTGCAATCAAATCAAAAACGAGCTCAGGAGGAGTTTGAAGAATATCGTAACGCCTTAACTTTTTCAGCCGTCTTTCTTCGAATGTTAAATTATCCTTTGAAGGTTCGCTAAACTTACTCATGAATTAAGATTGAAATAACCGGGACTTATAGTTAAAGTAGCTAACAAATATAAAAGAAAGTTGTTTACACAAACGATTCTTTAAGTTTTGCCCCTAAAAAAGCGACTCAAAAACCATGCACATCTCATCGAAATATGAGGTATCGCCTAACAAGCTTCAGCCAAAAGCATTATAAAATAAAAAAGCAGGCTTAATAGCCTGCTTTTTTATAAAAATATCATTGAGACTAGATTACTTTTACTTTAACTGCGTTCAAGCCTTTTTTACCTTCCTGAACATCGTATTCTACTTTATCGTTCTCACGAATTTCATCAATCAGGCCTGAAGCATGAACAAATATCTCACCGCCATTTTCTTCTTTGATGAAACCAAATCCTTTTTCTGTGTTAAAAAATTTTACTGTACCGTTTTTCATAATTAATTAGATGTTTATAATTTACAGCGCTAAAAATATGCTTAATAATTAAAAACACAAATTATTTTAACATCCATTATTACAAAGTGTTATTAACATCGGTTAAAAGCTTAAAGAATAAGTTAGATAAAAGTGGCAATCTATGCAAAACAAGCATGATTTTTCACTAATCTCTCCGCTCATCAAAAATCTGAAATTCTGCAATAGATGGTATTTCTTTTGCATGCTGAATTCTTATCCTCACCTTACTTGTCCATATTCGTTTAAAACGATGGATTTTAATTTTACTGCTTTCCTTACCATCTGTGATTTTCTTCCAGACCGCTCCGTTCCAATATTCAAGGGTATAATCGTCAATATTTGATTTTGTTTCTGCAATAACGATGGTGTTTATACCCTTTTCATTTTTGAAATCAACCTCGTACCAGGGTTTAGTTACCGAACTATTCGATCTCCATGAGGTTTTATAACTATCATCATTGGCAAAATCCATAATATCCATGTCATCGCTCCAGCTCGAATTTGTAGCTTGTTTTAAAGCCAGGTTACTGGAAATAATCGGTAAGCCAAGTACCGGCAATTTTGTAGTTGGCCCTTCATTTTTCCATAACTTACCAACTTCTTTCAACGATTCAATTGCATTATCATCTATTAAACCATCACGGTTTGGAGCAACATTCAGAATAAAATTACAACTGGCAGCATTTAATGGTTTAATCAGATTATCGACAATTTCCTGAGGCTTCCTAACCGGAACCTTAGGAAAATCAGTTTTCCAGAACCAGGAGGTATTAATTGGCAAACAAGCTAATGATGGCATGACTTTACTTTCTTTCTGCATACGCTGACCTGCGCCCATTTCGTAAGTTTTTATATCCGTGTAGTAAAGTCCTTCTGCAGGATATTTCGCACCGTTTAAATCCATAACCAAACAATCAGGCTGAAGGGTTTTAATAAGCATGTATATATCTTCGAAAGGAACATCATCATAAGAAATCCTTGACCATGGTGCATCCCAGCCATCAATAATCAATGCTTCAATTTTACCATATCTGGTTAACAACTCTGTTAACTGCTGTTTAATCATTTCAATATGTTTTGGAGTGATTTGATTCGGCCTCAACTTATGGTGAGTATCCAGAATAGAATAATAGAGCATTACTTTTAAGCCATTGGCCCGAAAGGCATCAGTAAATTGCTTAACCACATCTTTGCCATAAGGGCTGTTCATAACATTATAATCGGTACTCTTCGTATCCCAGATACAAAAACCGCTATGGTGTTTTGTGGTTAAACAACCGTAGCTCATGTTTGCAGCTTTTGCTGCCTTGGCCCATTGGTTAGCATCGAGCTTTTTTGGATTGAACAAATCTGGCGATGCTTCAGGGTCGGGCCAATCGGCATTTGCATAAGTAGGAATATTATAATGGATGAACATACCGAAACGCAAATCGACAAATTGCTGCTGAAGCACATTTAATTTTTTTGCCTCATCTGCCCTGTCTTGAGCTTTTGCAATGATCACCACTAAAAGCATAAGCATAGCAACTAAAACGTTTTTACAAATAGACCGTAGTTTCATTCTGGATTTTTTTTGTTTGGTTTAATAAATAGATGTTTCTGTAAAATTAAATTTCTAGGTTGATATAGCCAGAAAACACAGCGTAATATACGTATGACAATTACTGAAACCATCTCATATTTTATTGGATGATTCTCTATTTCTAAGTGGAGAAATTATCAGAAAAGATTAAAATTAAGTAGCTTTAAGTAACAGGTTATAATAATTATGAACAAGCACTCCCTAACCAAAATTTCTTTAAATAATGCTCCATGGAAATCACTAAAAATAATTACCATTTATTTTTTACTGATTTCGAACCAGCTTTTTGCCCAAAAAGAATTAAGCCCAAGGCAAATTTATCCGGGACTGTTTGAGAAGGTACAACTGGAAAAGGTTTATCCTGATGGCAAATCGTTTGTTGATGCTATACCAAAAAGCAAACCTGCCGACATTATGACGGCTTACCTGCAAAAAAAAGATTTAAAGGATTTTAACTTAAAAACTTTCGTTGAGGAACATTTCAGTCTACCTCAAAATCATAACGCAGTTTATCATTCTGATATCAGTTTGGGTATAGAAAAGCATCTGGACACCTTATGGACGGTTTTAAAAAGAAATCCTGATACCACATCTGCATTTCAAACATCATTACTTCCGCTTCCGAAACCCTATATTGTGCCTGGAGGACGCTTCAGGGAAATTTATTACTGGGATTCTTACTTTACAATGCTTGGATTAAAAACAGCAGGTAAAACAAAAATTATGAAAGATATGATTGATAATTTTTCGTACCTCATTAACAAGTATGGCTTTATCCCGAACGGAAACAGAAGTTATTATTTAACGCGTTCTCAGCCTCCTTTTTTTGCTGCAATGGTTCAACTGCTTGTTAAGGATAACCCGAAGGTAAAGCTTAGCGAATATAAGGATGTACTGGAAAAGGAATATAATTTCTGGATGAATGGTGCAGCCCAGTTAAAAAATGGTACAGCAAAAAATCATGTTGTAAAATTAAAAGACGGAACAGTTTTAAACCGTTATTACGATGCGGGTAATCAGCCTCGCGAGGAATCGTATCGTGAAGATTTTGAAGCAGCTAAATCAACCAAACAAGAGCCTTCCGTTTTCCTTCGTAATGTACGTTCAGCGGCAGAATCGGGCTGGGATTTTAGCAGCCGCTGGTTTGCTGATGGAAAAAATTTTAGTGAGATAATTACGACAGACTTATTGCCAGTTGATTTAAACACATTGATGTACAATCTTGAAACTGCCATTGCCGATGCAAATAAACAGGTGGGGAACTCAGCAAAATCTGCCTTATTTCTCGCTAAAGCTAACAAACGCAAAGCGGCTATTTTGAAATATTTCTGGAACCCTAAACAAAATTTCTTTACAGATTACAATTGGAGAAACAACGCATTTTCTAACCAGTTAACTTTGGCCGCAGCTTTTCCACTTTATTTTAAACTGGCAAATCAAATGCAGGCGAAAGCTGTTTCAGCGAAAATTGAAAAAGATTTCTTAAAAACGGGTGGATTAATCACCACCTTAACTACCACAAAAGAACAATGGGGTGCGCCCAATGCCTGGGCACCTCTTCAATACGTCAGTATTCAAGGTTTACGCAATTACGGATTTAATCTGCTGGCAAAGCAAATTACACAAAGGTGGGTAAATCAGAATATTGCCGTATTCAAAGAAACCGGGAAATTAATGGAAAAATATAATGTTGTTGAAACGAACAGCAAAGGTGGTGGTGGTGGTGAATACCCACTTCAGGATGGTTTTGGCTGGACAAATGGCGTACTTTTAAAACTTATGAAAGATAAATAAACCAGATGTAGTTTTAACAAATTGAGTTTACCGGCATTTCTTAAAATGAATTTTCGGCAAACTCAATTATATAATTTGCAGTTAGTTTTTATTTAGAACCAAAAAAGTTTTCTTTTCAACACCTACATCGGTAATTTTTACCGATTTCCATTTAGATGGTAAAACAGTTGGAACCTGTACGATTCCCTTACTTGTGATATCCAAACCACCAAAACCCATTAATACACTTTGTAAAACACCACCGGCACCTGTAGCAAAATAGGGATTAGTACCACCTTTGGTTTCGGCTATAACCCTGAAAGGAGGGTTTAAATTTGGTTGGTAAGCCTCGTTAAAATATTGGTAAGCTTTATCTGCATTACCCGTTCTTGCATAGAGCAGTGCAAAAATCGCATGTGTCATTGCTGGTGTTCCTTCATCCGGAATTCTGGTTTCATAATAAGCAAGGTCTTTTACAATCTGATTTTTATCTGTGATGCTTTTTAAAGGATAAGCCAGCAGATTTACATCGGCCTGCTTAATACCTTCACCTTTATAACTTTCATGTTCTTTGGTTACACCATCGGAAAATACCAGCACAGGAATATTTTTTTCAACTAAATCCCAGTCTTTGTTTTGCGGCAAGCCTAAAACTGCTGCTGCAAGGTTTGCATTTTTCAGGTTTAATTTTGCTGCTGCATTGGTAAAGGCATTATTATCTACATTTTCCGCCCACTCATCTGCAGCTACAACATTTTTTATATCAAACTGATTTGGACCATTCCGCTCTACCCTGCTCGCCCAAAAATCGGCAGTTTGCGATAAAATTGGCCATCCTTTTTCCTTAAGCCAGGTTTTATCCTGCGTTACGCAATAGTAATTCCATGCAGCAAGCGCAACATCTGCAGTTATATGGTGTTCGAAGGGTCCGCTCAAAGCCCAAACCGGCGTTTCTTCCACACCTGTATCGGCACTCTCCCAAGGATACATAGCGCCTTTAAAACCATGCGAAAATGCGTTACGCCTTGCAGCATCTAAACGCTGAAACCGATACTCGATAAGTGATTTAGCAATATCAGGATGCAATACCAGTAAAGCAGGGAACATCCAGATATCGGTATCCCAGAAAACGTGTCCGTTATAACCTAAACCTGATAAACCCATTGGCGACAACGAATAAGAAGTTCCGGCACGGGAAAATGATGTCAGGTGATACAACATGCTCCGTACATCCTGTTGTGCCTGTGGGTCACCATCAATTATTATATCCGATTTCCAAAGTTCATCCCAGGCTGCATCATGGTACTTAACCAATCTGTCATGTCCTTCGAGTTTGGCAAAAATTGTCATTCTTTCAGCCTCATTCAAAGGGTCGGCATGTTGCGCCGAACTTATTGTACTACCGATAACCGAATAGGTATAGCTTTCTCCTGCTTTTAATGTTTTGCTAAACTTCATCAGGTGGCTATTGTTATCCCACATTTCGTGGATAATTTTCGGCTCGCTACCATGTTGTTCTGGAAATAAAAAACTATTTGAGGCGCAGAGCTGCAGTTTCCCTGTTGGGCTTTTCGCCGTTGAGGTAAGCAAGCTTAAGGTTACATGTGGCCGATCTATTTCATTATAATAGTTTTCAACGTCGCGAAGTGCATCTGGTGTTTCCATAACACTTGCAGCTGTTAATTTGAGGTCCTCCTTTGCCATAATAGTAACATCCATTAATACCGTGAACGGCAAATGGCGAAGTGCATAATAGGTATATTTAATATCGGCCTTTTTACCATATTGCAATTGAGTGGTAAACGCCGCATGTTTCATATCGAGCTGTTGTTCCAAATTGCCGGTATTCTGCTCGTCGAGTCTTCTACCATCAATTTCGATGTACATATTGAGCAAATTGAAGCCGTTTAAAAAATTACTTACCCGCCCGCGTCCGTAAGTATCGTACGTACCTGCAAGTACAACATTTTTAACTTTAAACGGTTGTGGAGAAGAGACAATTCCAATAATCCCATTTGCTGCAGTGATACCAAAATATTTATTCGGATCGATTTTGGGTGCATTTATTTTCCATGGGTCTTGCGCTTTTGCACCAAATGAAAATATAGATAACAGGATAAAGAGTATATTATTTTTCATAGAAATTAGCTTTGTAGAAAGAAAGAAGCCATTTAATAAACAAGAGGCCGAATCGTTATCGATCTAAACAAATGATAACAATTACAGCCTCTTATTTTATTTATGAAGATTAGTATCCCGGATTTTGAATAAGGTTTGGATTACCTAATTGGTTATCTGGAATTGGGAAAAGTAAATATTTAGCTTCGCTGGCTGGTTTTTCCTGCCATGCAGCAAGAAATTTACCAAAACGAATTAAATCCTGCCTCCTGAAGCTTTCCCAATATAATTCACGACCACGTTCATCCAACAGCACATCTAATGTTAAACTGGTTAAGGCAGATGCCCCTCTAACCGTTCTTATCGAATTAACTAAGGTGAGTGCCTGTGCAGTAAGTGATGTTCTTAGCTGTGCTTCTGCTTTCATTAACAATACATCAGAATAACGGAAGTAAACCCAGTCATTTTCAGGTTTTCTTGAACCAGAATTGGCATAATCAATCGGATATTTAATAACCCTGATGCCAGCAACTTCAAGGTGGTTTGGATCACGCTCAATTATGGATACCTCTGGTGTAAAAGCTAATGGATTTCCTTTTCTGTCTTTTAAAGCTACACCATTCTGGTCAACCTGCTGACCAACCAAAAAGCCCACCCTTATACCTGAAACATTAGTCTGACCAGCATAGCTGCCACCTCTTCTAGTATCTGAAGCTTCAAATTTGGCATAAAAATTAGACAATGAAGAGAAGCCATTATAGCCGTTTGGATTTTGATTATAATGTGTTGTGCACTTCCACTGGCCATCTAAATCGCTACCTGATGAGCCACCAATATTTTGAGCAGTGAAAATGTTCTCTTTTGACAAAACATCATTTGTTGGTGCAAAATTATCAAAGTAATTTGCTTGCAAAACATAGCCGCCAGTAGCGATTTCATCAGCTAAAGATATCACTTTAGCCATATCCGCAGCATCGAATGTAGGCGCATTTCGATTTATGAATGCTCCTTTATTCAGATAAACTTTCATTAAGAGTGTTTTAGCTGCATTCTTGTTTGCAGTATAAGCAGGTCCTGATGGTAAATCAGGAATGATCGCGTTTAATTCACTTATCAGATAAGCAACTTCATCAGTAGCATTTCTCACACGTGATGGTTTAGTTACATCTTCACCAGGATCTCTGTAAGGAACCTGTCCCCATCCATCAAGAATAGAAAACTGGGCAAAAGCACGTAAGAAACGTGCCTGTGCTGCCTGACTCGCACTAGGGCTTGCGCCTAAAACACTTGTTGATACATAGGAAATACTATTTAAGTCCCTGAAAACATCAGAAATTCTTGAATGATCGGGTGCCCATTTATGTAAGTGTAACGCACGCCAGGCGCCATTATCATCCCAGTCACCGGCACGGGTTGGAACAATAATTTCATCTGAAGTTACTTCCTGCAGAGCTGCCCAATTCCATGGTGCCTGGTAAGGACCTATCATTGCTGCATAAGATGCACTTAGTAAACTTCCAACATTGCCACCACTTACGCCAGCACTGCTCACCTGTCCGTTCAGGTTTTCATCAAGCTTGGTACAACCCGAAAAACTTAAGGCTACCACAGCAAAACCGATAATATATTTATTTTTCATATCTGTATTATTAAAAATTATAGAGAAAAATTAACACCGAAATTGAATGTCCTGGCAGTTGGATAAGCTGTATAATCTATCCCTGCAGATGGAACACCACTTACACTTTTATTTACATTAACCTCAGGATCGAAACCTGTGTATTTTGTAATCACGAAAAGATTCTGTCCGTTTACGTAAATGTTAAGTGATTTAATTGATTTACCAACATTACCAAAATTGTAGTTCAATGTGGCATTTGCCAGTTTAAGGTAATCTCCTTTTTCAATGTATCTTGATGATGCCGCAATTGGATTTGCCAAAGATTCTGCAACAGGTAAATTCACTAATGCTGAAGAAATATTTCTTGTACCTAAGTTAGAAATAGCCAACACTGAGTTTGCCGTATTGTTGTAAATGCTTTGGCCAAATGCACCATTAAAATTGGCAGTAAACGATAACTTTTTATACCTGAAATTGGTACTTATACCCATTATCACTTTCGGGTTCGGATTACCAACATAATAATTGGTAAAACCATCATCGGTGTAAATAGAGAAACCATTGGCATCCAAACCATTATACTGACGGGTAACCATGGCAAAAAGCGGTAAGCCATTTTGAATAACTTCGGTAGTTACGCCACTCAAACCCTGGCCATTTAAAGAACCTGTTTTAATAACTCCGGTAATGTTTTGAACTTTGTTTTTGATAAAAGTTGCATTACCTCCTAATGACCATGAAATATTATCTGTTTCAACAATGTTGCCGTTTAAGGTTAATTCCAAACCTTTATTAATAATTTGGCCAGGTAAGTTTACCCAAGTTGGAACATTTCCTCCAACTGCAGGTACAAATGAAATTTGTGGAAACAATAAATCGTTGGTTTCTTTATGGAAGTAATCGATTGATCCCGTAAGTCTGTTCTTCATGAAGCCAAAATCCACACCAACGTTTGTTTGTACATCAGATTGCCATTTAAGGTTTGGATTGGCATTATTAATTGCAACTAGAGTTGGAGAACCGTTAGAATTTCCGAAATCATAGCGTTGCTGTGCAGAACCAGAAGGAAAATCCTGGTTACCTGTTTTACCATAACCTACCCTAAGTTTCAACTGATCAATCCATTCGGTGTTAGACATAAAACTTTCTCGTTTGATATCCCACGCAGCTGCAAAAGATGGGAAATAACCGTAACGGTTAGACTTACCAAATTTTGTAGAACCATCAGCCCTGAATGTTGCCGTTAAAATGTATCTGTTGTCATAGTTGAAAATTGCTCTCGCAAAATAGGATTGTAATTCAGTTGTTGGATTATTAAATGCCGAAAACGTACGGTTTGCCGGAGCTGTTACCTGAAATGCATCTGTATAATCAGCATCTATATCACCAAAACCTGTTGCTGTATTTGTGGTTCCTTTGCTTATAAAATTTGAATACTCGTAACCTATTACAGCATTTAAGTTTAATTTGCTTACAATTTCTTTATTAAAATTTAAGGTATTGGTGAATTGTTGTGTAATTAACTCATTGTTAGAATAACTCGCGTAACCGCCTAAAAAGCTTCCTGAGGGTTGAATACCTTGAAGATTCAAGAAACTTCTTGTAGATGCTCTTCTGATACCTGTACTGTAGTTCACACTTGCCAGCATACGGTATTCTAACCATGGCGTAATTTTATAGTAAGGTGAAACACTTCCTAAAATTGTCGAAACTTTTGCTTTATCGTTATTAGCAGCAAGGGCAGCCATTGGATTAATCGTTGTTGAACCATAATCAATAAACAAGCTTCCATCAGATTTATAAAAAGATTGTGTTGGATTCCACGATAGCGCCTGACTGATTAAACTACCTGTAAAACCAGCATCAGTAGTAATAGGAGCAATTTTTTCCAGGTACTGGTTGCTGATCATGTTAATATCAAGGCCTAGTTTTTTACTTTCAAGGAATTTGAAATTCCCATTAAAGCCTGCACTGTATTTTTTAAAATCAGTTGTTTTAATAATACCTTGTTGATCTTGGTAACCAAGTGAAGCACGGAAAGTATTACCATTTGCACCACCACTTATACCTACCGAATAATTCTGGTTGTAAGCGGTTCTGGTAATCGCATCTAGTGCATCTACACTTGTACCAAAATTACCACTGGTAAGGCCATATTTTTGTAAAGCTGCACGGTACTCATCACCTGAAAGCACATCTACTCTTCTTGCAATATTGCTTACACCTGCAGATGCGCTTAAATCAATTTTAGTTTCACCTGATTTACCTCTTTTTGTTGTGATTAAAACCACACCATAAGCAGCACGAGAACCATAAATGGCAGTAGCCGATGCATCTTTCAGAATCTCCATCGATTCGATATCCGCTGGATTAATAAAGTTTAACGGGTTTCCGTCTGGTGCAGTTCCAATACCTGCACTGGTAGAAGGTCTTGCCGAACGACCGTCAAGTGCAACTCCGTCAACAACATACAGGGGTTGTCCTGTACCGGTAATAGCCGAGTTACCCCTGATTCTAACTGTTGAGGCACCTCCAGGCTGACCACTGTTGTTAATCATTTGCACACCAGCTACCTTACCTTGGATTAACTGGTCTGGCGCATTTAAAGGGCCTTTGTTGAAATCTTTTGCTGAAACCGTTGTAGCAGCACCGGTTAAATCATTTTTCTTAACTGAAGCATAACCAACCACAACAACTGCATCAAGATTATTTAATGAGGTTAGGGTAATGTTTAGTAAAGATTGATTATTTACACTAACCGTTTGAGTTTCGAAACCTACGAAGCTTACAATCAGTTTTGATGTTGGTGATGGAACAGTAATCTGGTACTTTCCATCTGCATCACTTTGTGTTTTTGTACTGGTTCCGGCAACCTGTAATGTGGCTCCGGCCAATGGTATTTTATCACTATCTAAAATTGTACCTTTTACTACTGTCTGGGCGAAGGCCGCCGTGCTTAAAAAGACCATGAAGAAACTCAAAACAATAAGTTTCTCCAGAGAATACAATTTCTGTTTTAGGGGTAAAACAGACAAATTGCCTGGTAGAGTAATGTTCATAATAATTTTGATTTAATTGGTTAGAAAAATTTAGTTTTTTTGATTTAAAGTAAGTTTACTTAAGGTGGTGTGTGGTTCATAGTTTTGTTGGTTTATGTTATTAATAATAGATGATTAGGATTTATAAAGCGGATAAGGCTTTTCAATTTTAAGTTTAGCAACTCCAAGAGCCTTATCTACGCAGGCTTCCAAAGTATAATTGTTTATAAAGTGAAATAGAAAACCCGACCAGAAAGCATCTCCTGCACCTGTTACACCAGCAACGGTCTCAACTTCAAGCGCAGGTTTATGTTTCCATGCGCCATTTTGTGCTTTAAACCAAACCCCTTCTTTACCACAAGTTAAGCATATTCTCCTGATATTCAACCTATCTAACCACTCAATAGCCTGCTCAATATTTACGGTATCTTCTGCGAAACGCTCCACATCGTCGACACTAATCTTAAGCAGGGGATTGAGCCTGCAAAGTTTTCTGAAGATATCTTTTCCATCGTCTTCCTGCCAGATAGATGGTGCAAAATTCCAGTCGACAGATACTGTTTTACCCATTTGATGTGCAGTCACTAAAGCATTCAGAATATTACTTCGGGCCGGTTCTTTACTTAAGGCGAAAGCAGTTGTATGGATAACTTCACAGGAAGCAATTAATGTATCATCTATTCTCTTAATGGCCATATCAGCACTACGGTAAGGAATAAAATCAGGTGTTTCAGCATTTTTACCAACTAAAATGATACTGGTTTGCCTGCAAGCAGACCGGCCAATATTTGCATCCGACAGTCCGACATTTCTTAATTCTTTTAATAAAAACTCGCCCAGGTTATCGCTACCTACGGTTGCAACAAGCTCAGTATTTGCTCCAAGCCATTTTAGATTTGCACAAAGATTTGCTGAGCTTCCACCCTGGCTAATCCTGAATGTTGAAGGAGAACCAAGTGATGTTATATCTGTTTCCGATATTACATCAGCCAATAGCTCTCCAATTATTAAAACTTTTTTATCTATCAGGCTTGTTTCCATCTTTATTAAAATTTAAAAAGTTTATCGAATGAACTGTTTAAAAGCGATTGTTCGGCAATTACCGCCCCGGCAGCACTCCATGTGCAATTTGGTACGCCACAAGGAACATTACTGTCACCATTAAGGCATTCATTAAATAAATTTGTATTTGATTGATGAATGGTTTGCGTTAATTGTGCTGCTAATTCAATTTTATTATGTTTTTTTAATGCACTAACCAGCCAGCCATTCCATACAGGCCATAAACCGCCATTATGAAAGTATCCTGGCTGATTTCTGAAAGTATATGCATAATTGTTCAACAACTCGTTCATATCTAAATCTTCATTTCCAATTGTTGGATAAAATGAAGGTATAAGACTGTTTTTTGAATCGTAAAGTTCTTTAATGGTATTTAAGATGGTGGCATCCTGTTCTTCATTCCCGATTCGAAGCAAAAGACTAAAAGTGTTAGCCTGCAAATCAAAATAGTTATAAATTCTCGAGGGATTAAAACCCATTAGCCAATATTTATCGGAAGCACTCTTTAACTGATGTGACAAGTTTGATGCATATAGCTGATCATTTTTTTCAGATTTCCAATAATTATTTCTGACAACTCCTGTAATTGCTGAAGCCTTTTCCTCCCAGGTTTTATTCCCTGATAAAGTTGAAGCAAGTTTTAATGCCCAGATACGAAGCAACTGGTCGAATAATATATAACCATGCTGAATATACTCATCAGCCCAATCCCCGCTTTGCGGGACGTATATTAAATGTTTGCCGTTAAATTCCCAGGCATCAAGTATGGATAAGCATTTAACAATTTCCGAGGTAAATTTATCCCAAAGTGTATAATCATCTGTTAAAAGTGTATATACCGAAATGCCTATAACTGCCCACGACGGATTATCGGCTCTTCCAGTTGTACCACCATAACTCACTTTACCATCTTCAGGCGAAACATTTGAAGGCATAAAGCCACTGGTATGCTGGTTGTTGAATAAGGTATCTAAAGTTCTCTTTGCAGTTTTAATCAATAGCTCATCACCGCTTAGCATTGCGGCTATCGATGTAATTACGCCATCCCTCGTCCATACACGCTTGTAGTTATCATGTTCCTGCACAGCCGCAACAAATCCAAAAGGTGTTGATGCCTGGTGTAACAGGTTTAACGCATTGCTATATGATTTCGAATCTATCATCATCAGATTTCTAAAACGCTATCTTTTTTCCTGATTAACAACACCATAAGACCAGCAACGGTAATTAATACTCCGGCAAATGCGATAGCGTTTTCAGGTTTGTGAGCTAATAAATATTTGTAAACGTATTTGAATGTAATGGTTTCAAGCAGCATAGGCAGTACGATAAACATGTTTAATATTCCCATGAAAATTCCTGTTTTGGCTTTTGGGATACTCCCTGCAAGCATTGCATAAGGTGTACCCATCATGCTCGCCCAAGCGATCCCCAAACCAATTACCGGAATAAACAGCAATACCTGATTATGAATTAACGGCAGGCAGACCAAACCTAAACCACCTATTAAAAGGCTAACTAAGTGAACTTTTCTGGCGGTTATTTTACGGGCAAAAAAAGCAAGGGGGAATGCTGCCAGAAAAGTAACTACATTGTAACCACCATTTATAGTTCCGGTAAGCAGTTGAGCAGAAGCAAAACCATCTGATGCGGCGTTACTGGTATTGTAAATTGTTTTCGCCAGACAAAGTGTTATAAATTGCCAGTAGATGAACATTCCATACCAGTTAAACAGATAAACAAATCCTAATTTCTTCATCGTTACCGGCATTACTTTAAACGCTTCAACAATATCTTTTAAAATACTGCCTACACCTCCTGGCATAGCTTTAATCTTTTGTATTTCAATTTCAGTTAAAGGTGTTTCTTTGGTGGTTAAACAACTGTACATTATCGAACCAATTGATACTAAACCACCAATAAAAAAAGCAGCGTATGTTGTATAGGGTATGTTGTTTGCGCTTCTGGAATGAATGCCGAGTAAACCAGCAGCAATTAATATGCCTGGTGTTAAATTTGCAAGCGTTATCCCCAAGCCGGTAAAAAAACTTTGTGTTAAAAACCCGAGGGCGTGTTGGTCTGACGGAAGTTTATCACTTACAAACGCTCTGTAAGGTTCCATAGTGATGTTATTCCCGGCATCTAAAATCCACAAAATACCTGCAGCCATCCATATGGAACTGCTGTAAGGCATGGCGAATAAGCAAATGCTGCAAATAATTGCACCGATTAAAAAATATGGTCTTCTTCTTCCAAACCTACTTGTGGTTTTATCGCTCATTGCACCAATTATTGGCTGAATAATTAAACCTGTCATCGGCCCTGCCAGATTAAGCAATGGAATCTGATCTGCATTTGCACCCAGGTAAGAATAAATGGGTGTCATATTGGTTTGCTGTAACCCAAAGCTGTACTGGATACCAAAAAAACCCAGGTTCATGGCAATTATCGACCCGAAGTTTAATTTTACTGCTGATGAAATATTATTGTTTTTTTCTGCCTGTGCAACGATCATATCAGCTTAATTAAGTTTGTAAACTATTGCCTGGCAAGGAAGCAGTTGAACACTATTACCATTAATCTGGGCTTGTGCATAATTATTAATCAGCACCTTAGCTGAATTCATGCTTACCGCTTTATTAACATTATATTTTATTACTTTACCTGAAAAATTTAGCAACACCAGTACTTTCTCATTTCCATAACTTCGGGTATAACAGTACACATCCGGATTTTCAATATCGAAAACCTTATAAGCACCATAAATCAAAACAGGAGATTTTTTTCTTAATGCAACAATCTTCTTAAAATAAGAAAGTTCACTATCAGGATTTTTCTCTTCTGTAGCAACATTTACCTCCTTATAATTCGGGTTCACCTTTATCCATGGAGTTCCGGTAGTAAATCCAGCATTTAATGAAGTATTCCACTGAAAAGGTGTCCTAGTGTTATCCCTGGAAATAAATTTCTGCTTATTCATGAAAGCTTGCATATCCTCCCCTTTAGCAATCGCATTTTTATATGCATTAATTGTTGCAATGTCACGGTAATCTTCAATGTTATTAAACTTAATATTCGACATACCCAGTTCATCGCCATTAAAATAGAAAGGTGTCCCTCGCATGGTCATAATTAGCGTTGTGAGCAATTTGGAAGAGTAACTTCTAAGTTTTGGGCTATCGTTCCCATATTTACTTACCATTCGTGGTACATCATGATTCCCTAGAAAAATTGCAAGCCATCCTTTACTGGCAAATGAATTGTCCCACTTTGTAAAGGCCTTTTTTAAATCGGTTAACTTGTAGCCTGCGGGATCGTTCCCGACATCCATTATCTCAAAATGATAAGCCATATTCAACTCATATCTATCTTCGTCAACCAGGGCATGTGCGTCTTCTAAAGTGCTCCCGGCCCCTTCAGCTACCGTCATGATGTTATACTTGCTGATCACGGTTTTATTCATCTCCTTCAAATAATTATGGAGATTTGGTCCCATGCCGTAATATTTGATAATGTTTTTCTCGTAGCCTTCAGGATATTTTTTCCAGGTAGTATCTTTCGAAACATATTGAAATGCATCCATTCTTAAACCGTCAATTCCTTTATCCAGCCAGAATTTCATCATATCATAAATTTCATTCCGCAGTTTTTCATTTTCCCAGTTTAAATCCGGTTGTTTTTGCGAAAAATAGTGGAGGTAATAAGATTTCGTGGTTGGCTCATATTTCCAGGCATCATTATTTACATCAAAAAAACTGTACCTCGGCGTTGGCTTTCCCTGCTCCTCGGGCCACCAATGATAATAATTATGATAAGGGTTAGTACGCGAAGATTTTGCCTGCTTAAACCACTCGTGTTCATCACTGCTGTGATTAAGCACCATATCTAAAACAAGCTTGATTTTCCTTTTGTGTAATCCCGCGAGTAATTCGTCGAAATCCTGCATGGTGCCAAATTCTTTCATAATGTTCCGGTAATCGCTTATATCATAGCCATTATCATCATTAGGAGACGAAAAAATCGGATTAAGCCAAACGGCATCAATGCCTAAGCTTTTAAGGTAGTCCAATTTAGAAATGATGCCTTTCAAATCGCCAACACCATCACCATCGCTATCTTTAAAGCTTCGCGGATAAAGTTGATAAACAACTGCTTCTTTCCACCACTGTTGCTTGGACAAAGGGTGTTTTAGAGCATTCTTTTGTTCCGGCTGTTGCGCATAACTTCCAAAGGAAGCCACCACTAAACATAAAATTATAATTCGAGTTAGGGTGCTCATATCATTTTTAAATGCAGTGTTTAATTGCCTTGGGGGCAATTTTTGATATTTGGTTAGTTTTAATTAATGCTGAAATGCTTTATCAAATTATAATCAGCTTTTAATTACAATATGAAGATAAGTTTATAATCGACTAAAAACTATGCATTTACCTATTTTTACACCGCAAACGTTTGCGGTAACATTTGCGAAAATGTTTGCTGTGGAAAACTTATATTTGAGTAACCAAATATCAAAACCGTGAGACAAAGCCCCACTTTAAAAAAGATTGCCGAAAAATTAAATGTGAGTATATCAACAGTTTCGAGGGCACTGAAAAATCATCCTGATATTTCGGAGGAAACCAAGAAGAAAATAAATGAGCTTTCCGAACTACTGGAATATGATCCTAATCCTTATGCTGTAAATTTGAGGACACATAGCAGTAAGGAGTTTGCTGTAGTCGTGCCAAGCCTCTCCAATTTTTTTTATCATTCTTTTATAAGTGCCATTGAGGAAGATGCCAGGGATTATGGCTACTCGGTAATTATTTACAGATCGTCAAACGACCCCAAAATTGAACAAGGCATATTAAAAAGTTGTCGCCATAAACGGGTTTCAGGAATATTTATAGCAATAACATCAGAAACAACTGATATAGCACCCTTTTTAAAATTAGATACACATGGCATTCCGGTTATCTTTTTTGATAAAGTCCCAGAATATGAATCGTGCAACAAGATTTGTGTTGGCGATGAACATGCTGCTACATTAGCGGCAAACGAACTTTTAAAAAAAGGCTTTAAAAATATCATCGGAATTTTTGGTGATAAAAATATGTCGATTACACAGGCAAGGCATAAAAAATTCAATGAAGTCCTATTTGAAAGTGATAAAGCGATAAAATTAAAAACCGTTCATGCCGCAAGTTCACAGGAAGCAGAAGAATTAACCCTCAAATTAATGCCGGAATTTGAAGGAAAAAAGTTTGCTGTTTTCTGTATGAGCGATGAAATTTTAGCCGGAACAATGAAAGCTATACAAAGAAGAGGTTTACAGTTACCGAATGATTTGGGCGTAATCAGTATCAGTGACGGCATGATTCCTCTACTCTTCTACCCCGAAATAACCTATGCGGAAACAAGTGGATACAACCTTGGCAAATTAGCCTTTAACCGGATGATGCGTTGCATATCGGGCAGTTCATTTGTACAAACAATTACCGATCAGTCTAAACTCGTACAGGGTGGCTCGATATGAAATCGTAAATAATTATAATAAAATTAAAATTTAATCCACTATACCTATAGATTATATATAATATTTTTATATATTCGCCTATCCAATAGCCAGGATACATAATGTCATGTGGCCGAGTGGTTAGGTGAAGGTCTGCAAAACCTATTACGGCGGTTCGAGTCCGCCCGTGACGTCAGATAATTGATTGGTATTTAACGGAAATACTAATTGATTTGAAGGAGAATTGATTACCTAATTTATTTGAAAGATGTCTGCTCACTTTGATTATCCTTCTATAACCGATTTTTTCAGGATACATGGAAATTGCGGCGCTGAAAAGCTGAGCGACTATGAAAACCCTGAAATAAAACCTGATAATTTTACTTCTGAAGAAATAAAAACTGATAACGAAGATCAATTGAAAAATTCAAATTCAGCTAATATCGGTACCTGAGGTAATCTATATAGGCTCATCACCCGTTAAAGGCTACTGCGTTATAAATCTTTATCACTATTTGTTTTGTTGTTTGAAAAGCTATCCGGATAGGTAGCTTTTCTTATTATAGCCATCCCCATTTATCTATCTATTTTACACTTCCCGGACTTATAATCCTTTTAAATTATTGAAGTTTGCACGCAATTCAAGGGCTTTTATTTTCAAAAATGAGTAAGTCCACAGATCAATGGAAATTAGCTAAGCACATCGTCGATAATATGGAAAGCACAAGGTATTTAAAGAAAGAAAACGAATGGATTTGTACGATTTTAGCATTTGCGCTGATTCCTATTTCGGGATTTGCTATTGATGTTTACATACCATCATTTCCGGAAATGGTAAACGATTTACATACCAGCCCGGCAAATGTTAAATTAACCATGACAATTTACCTGATTAGTTATGGCCTTTCACAATTGTTAATGGGAAGCCTGATTGATAGTTATGGGCGTTACAGAATTAACCTTATTTCACTTGCCACTTTTTCATTAAGCTGTATTGCAGTTGGTTTAACATCGAATATTCCCTTGATTTTATTACTTCGGTTTATTCAGGGAATTAGTATTTCGTTGGTTATGTTATCGCGACGAGCCTTTATTATTGATGTTTACAGTGGAGAAAAAAGAAAGCATTATACGAGTTTACTCACTGTGGTGTGGTCTACTGCGCCTATTGTTGCGCCATTTGCCGGCGGTTTTTTACAGGCAAGCTTCGGTTGGCGATCTAACTTTTATTTTCTTGCGGCATACGGTTTCATTATGCTGATTTTAGAATTGATATATGGTGGCGAAACCATTAAAGAACGAATGCGCTTCCATTATCAAAGTATCTGGCAGGCATACAAAACCATGTTAACGGCAAATGATTTTAGCTTAGGATTAGTTGTTTTGGGTTTCAGTTACAGCATGGTGATGGCTTTTGGCATGAGTATTCCCTTTATTGTTGAACATACTTTCAATGCTTCGCCAATAGTTAGCGGTAATTGTGCTTTATTCTCGGGTGCAGCAATTTTTGCAGGTGGTTTAATCGGAAAACGATTGATTAATAAACCCCTGTACACGAAACTTGTTACAGCAAATACAATTCAGCTGGTGTTAGCTATAGCCATGTATATAGTAGGTGGTTTATATTTCACCCTGCTATCGATGATGCTCTTTGTTGTTGCCATACACCTTTTTCAGGGCTTTACCTATAATGGTTATTTTACCTATTGTGTAACCCGATTTCCGCAATACGCTGCAACAGCTAGCGGTGTGGCCAGTGGCGGCTCTTACCTGGTGTTTTCCGCGGCTAGTTTTATTGTAACAAGCAGCATCAATATCGTTGATCAGAAAACGCTTTCTATTAGTTACATTATTTTTATTGTATTGGTTTCTGCATTCTTATGGTTAGTACGTAGTGCATTGAGAAAGAAGAACCAAGCGGATATTAAATTTGCTGAGGTTGCTCTAGCTGAACAAGTTTAATCTATGGTGCAGCAAAAGTAAGCGGTAGTGAAAACCAGAATGTGCTTCCTGCGCCAAGCTCACTTAACACACCGATTTCACCGCGATGATCGGATATGATTTCTTTGCTGATGTAAAGACCTATCCCTAGTCCGGCAATAAGGTTATCAGCTTGTACACGGTAAAAACGTTCGAAAAGTTTAGGAATGTCTTCCTGTGCTATGCCCATCCCCTCGTCTTTCACACTCAAATAAAACATATCTTTCTCTATCCGGGAAGAAATCGTGATTGTAGTGCCCAATGGCGAATATTTTACGCCATTACTGATAAAATTAGCAATTACCTGACCAATTTTTTCCTTATCGGCAAAAACATCAATATCAGGAACATGTTCAAATACTAGTGAATGTGTTGAATAGAGCAGTTTGCTTTCTTCTTCAATTTCGGCAATGAACTCATCAACATTAAAATGTTTTTTCACAGTATAAGACTTTCCTGTTTCCAGACTGGAAAGATGTAAAAAGCCATTAATCATGCTGCTCATTTTTTTGGTTTGCTTAATGGACTGCTGCACGGCCTTACCTGCTAAAGCATCAGCGTTATTTCCAGCCGTTAAATTTAGCAGATCAAGGTAACCTGATAATGCAGTTAATGGCGTTTTAAGCTCGTGACTAACCATACCCATAAAATCATTTTTACGCTGTTCACTTCTTTTAATTTCGGTAATATCGCGTGTGGTTCCTGCTATGGCTTCAACATTTCCCTGTTCATCAATAACCGGGGTAAAAATATAATCGTAAATCCTTTTGCCCAATACGGCATGTGGAAAAGATACTTCCCCTCTTATGGGTTGCTTAGTTGCCCTTACCTGGTCTATTTCCCTGTGATGCATTTCTGCGTGCCAGGGTTCGTAACCATTATCCAATAACCCTTTACCTATGGCAGTTTCCCAGGTTTTACCCCACATGGTTAAAAGCGCCTGATTGGCATATATGAACTTGTAATTCAGATCAAAAACATACATTAAATCGGGCGTTGAATTCGCTATCGCATCGATAAGCCTTTTCTGCCTTTCAATTTCCTGTTTATAAGATTCGAGGTTTTCCAGAATTTTTCTGGAATCAGTTGTGTCAGTAGCTAAACCAAACCATTCCAAAATTTCACCCTTTTCATCCATAATTGGAATTGCTCTGGAAAAGGTCCAGCCGATTGTTCCATCTGTTTTCAAAACCCGGTGCTCGAGCTGAAAATTTTTCTTTTCAGCTATTGCCTCTTTCATCACCTTCTCAACTTTATCGTAATCGCTGGGGTGAACGTACTTTGTGCGCCAATCTGTTATGGTATTCTGCGTATCAGATAAAATGCCTTTCCCTTCCAAATCATACATGTGGGACCAATCGGCACTCATGCGATAGATTACATCAGCAGTAGCCTCGAGAAGTGCATTGAGCTTTTGCTCAGTAGCAACAAGATTTTTTTCGGGCTGCGCCGGATTAGCACTATTGTTCATTATCAAATACTATTTGAATAATAATACAATAATAGCCTGTAATTGTTCGTAGCGGGATTATAAAAAATTATCAGCGGCGTGATTACCCACTGATAATTTCTCTTAGAAAAGGTATTCTTAACTCATCAGAACTACCTAGTTCTGCTCGATTTCTTTTAAGCTATCCATCTTCTTGTAAGCTAAAAACCCTTTGATATCTTCGAAATGTTCGCGAACGCGTTTATTTCCAAATTCGAATACTTTTTGAACAAGCCCGTCAAGGAAATCCCTGTCGTGCGACACCAAAATAAGTGTTCCATCAAAATCTTTAAGCGCATCTTTAATGATATCCTTGGTTTTCATATCAAGGTGATTGGTAGGCTCATCGAGGATTAATACATTTACCGGTTCAAGCAAAAGTTTAATCATGGCCAAACGGGTTTTCTCGCCGCCTGAAAGCACCTTAACTTTTTTAGTTGTGTCATCACCACTGAACATAAACGCACCAAGTAAATCTTTAATTTTAATGGTATTGTCGCTTAATGGAATCTGGTCTATGGTTTCGAATACTGTTAAACTCTCATCAAGTAATGCAGCCTGATTTTGTGCAAAGTAGCCGATTTTCGCATTATGACCGACTTTCAAGCCACCCTCGAATTCTATCTCGCCCATGATGGCTTTAATCATTGTTGATTTACCTTCACCGTTTTTACCTACAAAAGCTACCTTTTCTCCCCGTTCTATTACCATCGAAGCTTTTTCAAAAACAGTATGGTCGCCATAAGTTTTGGTAAGTTCTTCTACCATTACAGGGTATTGTCCTGAACGTGGAGAAGGCGGAAATTTCAATCTTAATGCCGAAGTATCTACTTCATCAATTTCGATAATCTCCAGTTTCTCGAGCATTTTTACACGAGATTGCACCTGAAGTGTTTTTGAATACGTCCCCCTGAACCTATCGATAAACTCCTGGTTATCAGTAATAAAGCGTTGCTGTTCCTCATAAGCTTTTAACTGGTGTACGCGGCGGTCGGTACGTAATTGGAGGTAATGGCTGTATTTGGCTTTGTAATCATAAATCCTTCCCATGGTAACTTCAATGGTACGGTTGGTAATATTATCAACAAAAGCACGGTCGTGAGAAATAACCATCACCGCCTTTGCAGAGTTAACCAAAAAATCTTCGAGCCATTGTATACTCTCGATGTCCATGTGGTTGGTAGGCTCATCGAGTAAAATCAAATCTGGTTTTTTTAAAAGGATTTTTGCCAGCTCGATACGCATACGCCATCCGCCAGAAAATTCTGAAGTCTGACGTGTAAAATCTTTACGTTCGAAACCTAAACCTTTCAATACTTTTTCTACCTCAGCATCGTAATTAACCTCCTCAATAGAATAAAATTTTTCACTTAACTCCGATACGCGTTCAATTAGTTTCATATAATCGTCGCTGTCGTAATCCGTACGGATGGTAAGCTGCTCATTAAGCTCATCAAGCTCTTTTTGCATCTGGTTCACCTCTTCAAAGGCTTTCATCGTTTCCTCGAAAACAGTAACTTTATCTTGCGTAAGCAAATGCTGAGGTAAGTAGGCAATTACCGCCTCTTTCGGTCCTGTTACATTTCCTGTTGTTGGTTTCGAAACATCGGCAATAATTTTCAGAATGGTGGATTTACCTGCACCATTTTTACCCATTAAGGCAATTTTATCGCTCTCGTTTATTGAAAAGGTTACGTCGCTAAATAGGGTGGTTCCTCCAAACGAAACCGAGATGTTGTTTACATTAATCACTGTACAGAAATATTGAAATTTTTGCAAAGATAAGCTAAAGACATCGGATTATTGCTGATGAAATAAAAGGTTTGATTTTTGTAAACGCTTTACTAAAATTATACTTTATGGAACTTTCTGATTAATGTTGGTAAAACGATCAGCAAAAGCGGTAAGGCAATTAAAAAACCACCGATTACGGCAATTGCCAGCGGCTGGTGTAATTGCGCACCTGCGCCTATACCCAAAGCCAAGGGCATTAACGCGATAATTGCCCCGAGTGCCGTCATCAACTTTGGTCTTAGCCGTGTTGAAATTGCAAAAGTTATCGCCTCGTCGATATTTTTATCTTGTAACGATTCTTTAAACTGCAGAAATGTGAAGATGGCATTTTCACCAATTATGCCGACAATCATAATTAAACCGGTATAACTTCCCACATTTAAAGGTGTATTTGTTAAAAATAAGGCCAGGTAACTGCCAGAAATACCCAAAACTGCAATCAACAAAATTAAAAACGCAATTTTAAAATCTTTAAAAAGAAACAATATTACGCTAAAAACAAGCAGACTTGATGCAATGAGGATGGTTAATAACTCAGAAAAAGATTGTTGTTGTTCTTTATAAGCTCCTCCATACTCGATATGGTAACCAGAAGGTAAGTTTACTTTTGATTTCACCACAGTTTGAATATCTTTCATTACACTTCCCAAATCCCGGTTATCTAATCTCGCAGTAATGGCACCTATTGCTTGTAAGTTTTCTCTTTCTACTTCTGCATTACCGGCTTTAAGCTCTACCCTGGCAAGATTTTGTATCGGAATAGCTGAACCATTAGCCAGGAAAATTTTCATTGCTGAAATATCAGCTATGCTGAATTTCCTACTATTCGGATAAACCATCCTAATTGGGGAAAGCTGTTGTTTATCATATAAATCGCCGATTACATTTCCCTGCATGGCCGTTTGCAATTGTAACTGAAACGAAGCAGGGCTAATTCCGTACTGTGCGAGTTTTGCAAAATCGGGTTGAACGTTTACCGTTGGTCCTGAAAGAACAATTCCGTCAAATACATCTGCAGTTCCGTTTACTTTGGCAATTAGTTCTGCCACTTGCTTGGATAATGCCTGAAGCTTTTGTTGATCGTTGCCAAAAATTTTAACCTCAACAGGTTGGGTAGCACTCATTAAATCGCCCAGCATATCGCCAATTACCTGCCCAAAATCTACAACAAGTGCAGGCTGTGTACTTTCAATGTGGTTTCTGATATCAGAGATGACTTCATCGGTACTTCTTGCCCGGTTTGCTTTAAGCTGGATAAGGTAATCACCGGTATTCGGTTCAGTGATAAAAAAACCCATTTGTGTGCCGGTTCTTCGAGAATAGGCCTGCACTTCAGGAATTTTAACAATTTCTTTTTCCACTTCTCTCAGCATCCTGTCGGTTTCTTCTAAAGATGTTCCCGGAGGAGAAGCATAATCAAGTACAATACTCCCTTCATCCATTTCTGGCAAAAAACCTGTCTGCAAACGTGGAAAAACAAACACAATTGATGTTATGAGCACCAGGATAAAAATAAAACTCATATACGGACGGTTAATGAAATAAGGTACCCATTTCTGGGGTTTAACTTCATGAACCTCGATTTGTTTTGCTGAAGAAACATGATTGTCTTTGGTTAACAAAAGATAAATTACAGGCAATCCAATCCAGGTAACAAAAAATGAGCATACCAATGTAATAATCATGGTATTGGTCATTACCTGAAAATATGAGCCTGCAACTCCCGTCATTAGTACAAAGGGAACAAAGATTACAATGGTACTAATTGAGGAACCAAGCATCGCCGGGAAAAGATAGGCTACGGCTTTACTCAACAAACTTTTAGTAGGTTCTTCAGGATGTTCTTCATGTGTGCGGTGTATTTGTTCTACCACAACAATGGCATCATCTATAATTAATCCAATTGCAGCTGCAATGGCACCTAAAGTCATTATGTTTAACGAATACCCAATAAAATAAAGAACAATTACGGTTAGGCAAAGTGTTACCGGAATTGTAATGAGTATGGTTGCACTTGCTTTAATGGAGCGAAGGAATATAATAGCAACAATAATTGCCAGGGCTAAGCCAACCCATAAACTATCGCGAACACTTTTTACAGATTCATTTACAAAATCGGCCTGTACATAATAAGGTTTAATCGTTACGCCAGCCGGAAGAATATTTTGCAGCTGCTTAACCTTTGTGGCCATCTGACTCGATAAATCGACCAGGTTTGCATTGGGCTGTTTTATCACAGCTATTAAAATACCATCCTTACCATTGGCATTAATCCGGGTATACTCAACACTTGGCTGAATACTTACTTTTGCAATATCGCTAACCTTAACAATTCGGTTTCCCACCCTGGTGAGAACCAGATTTTCAAGATCTGTTTTTGTTTTAACAGCGGCATCGGTTACGGAAAGGTATAAATAATTGTGATCGGCCAGATAACCATTTGATTTTATAAAATTGGTTTGCGCCAGTACATTATTAATCTGATCGGGAGAAATGCCAAGCGTCTGCATTTTCTGTATATCAAGTTCCAGCCAGTATTCTTTCGTTTTACCTCCAATAACACGGATTTCTGAAACACCGGAAACCTGCGAGAGAAAAGGTTTTACTGTAAACGTTGCTATCTTTTTTAATTCTACTGCAGAATAATTATGGCTCTCCAAACTATATCCACTAACAGGCAGAATAGAAGGATTCATTTTTTCTACAGAGATATTCACACCTGCAGGTAACGTATTACTTATTTTGGCAATCTGCGATTCAATCTGTTGCTGACTGAGATTAATATCAGTACCTGAATTCATAAATGCAGAAATCTCACAACTGCCCCTACTGGTTGTACTTCTCACCAATTGAAGATTGGGAACTTGTTTTACAGCATTTTCCAGTGGCCGGGTAACGGTAAGCACCATTTTATCAACCGGTTGCAGTTCTGCATCGGCAATAATTTTAATTTTTGGAAAGGTAATTTCTGGAAATAAACCTGTTTTCAGCTGCTCAAACGAGTATATGCCACCAACAATGATAATAACCAGAACAGCCAGAATCGGATTCTTATGGGAAATAAAAAAGTTCTTCATATTTATTTCTGAATTTTAACCCTGGCCGTGTCTGCTATCCCGTAATTCCCCGAAGTGATAATGCGATCAGTTTTAGAAAATTTAGGGATTAAAACTTCTGTAAGATTACCCGTTTCAATGCCTTTCTTTACCTTAACTTTCACCGCCGTAGAATCGTTTACCAGTTTCATTACCCAGAATTCGTCTTCTGTTTCATTGGAAAGCACAGCCGATTTAGGCAACACCTGCGCATTGGTATGGTTAAGCTTATTAAGTTTAACTTTGGCAATCAAGCCTTCAGGAATGTCTTTTCCGGCAGCTACTTTAATAATTACACGTTCTGTTTGTGCTAAAGAATCGACGGCAGGCATAGTTCCTGAAATAAATCCATCAAGTGTTGAACCATCGGGTAATTCTACATTCACTTTTGCATTCGAAGTAGTAAGCTGATGAAATTCATAAGGTACATCTAGCAGAAAAACCAGGCTATTTCGATCGCTGATGGTAGCCAGGGCTTCCCCATCCTGCACGTAATCGCCTTTCTGATGATTAACCTGTACAATAACACCTCCCTGTTCAGCTTTTATCGATGATACACCTGAAAATTTAAATCCCGGATCAAGTTTATTCACCGTATTGCCAATCGATCTGGCTTCTTTTGTAATCAGCGAAAAAAGATTTTGTCCATTGCCAACTTTTTGACCAACCTGTACGCTGGCCTTTTCGATATAGCCGTTCATGTTCGCCTTTACAAAACTTTTTTTCAGATACGCTGAAACGGCTGAAAGCTCGATAGTTTCATGCAGCGAACTGTCTCCAACATGAGTTACCTGGACAGGTGTAACCGGAGATGGCGTATCTTCTACCGCCGTAGGATCGGCATTGTTGCCGCATGAAGAAAGCATAATCAAGGCAGCCAGGCCAGTAAAAATCGTGTTTAAAGATTTATTCATTATCTGTTCCAGTAATTGTATTGATTAATCAGTTTTAAACGGTTGATGGTTGTTTGCCTTAACAGTGTTTGTGCCGACAGGTAATTATTTATTGCAATTATAAAATCGGCAACCCTTAAATCGCCCGTATGCATCAGTTTAATGTCTACATCAACCAGGCTCTTGCTAAATTTAATCTGTTCGTTTATTTTACTAAACAAAGTGTTCGTTTGCGCTATTTGTTGTCGGATGAGCTGAAGCTGCTGGGCTTGTTGCGTTTTGAAAAAATCACGGTAATTACCGATGGTTTCATTGGCAATATTCAACTTACTGTATTGCATTTTTCGTTGATGACCATCATAAATCGGCACAGAAAAAGTAAAACCTACGCTGGTACCAAAATTTTTATAAGGTTGTAATACAAGTGATGAACTGTAACCTCCATTGGCAAATACACCTAACTTCGGTTTATAATTTAAATCGACTGCTTTTTTCTGATTTAGATTTTTCATGCTGTCGACTTCAAATTTTTTAAGGAAAAAGCTATTATCCGAAAGCAATAAACTGTCTTGCAATTTGGGCTCAACCAGGGTAGTTTTAGTGGTATCTCTAATTCCCGAAAGGTAAGCTAGTTTAGCATAATCGTTCTGAAACTGGATTTCGGCCTGTTTTGTTGCCAATTGTTGCTGCTGTAAGGTAACCAGAAAAGTAAGATATTCTGATTGTTTATAAACGTTACTCCGTGTAAGTGTTTTCAGTAAAACATTTTCTTTTTCGAGCAACACAACAACATCTTTATTAAAATTAAGCTGTTCCTGACTTGCATAAGCCATCAGGTACTGATCGGTAACCGACCGGTTTAAATCGAATAAAGAGCTACTGGTAGCGTAATTAAGGGAATCGCGTTGAAGTTTAACGCTTTCCAGCTGGTTCTGAATGCGTTTTTTGTTCATTAAATCATAACCCAGATTTAAATATCCTTCCAGCGACTGGCCGTTACTTAATACTTCATCATAGCCATAACCTTTTATAATTGGCGCATATAATCCAGCTGCATTGGCAGTAAGCTGCACTCCAGCGGTAGCTTTTATAATCAGGCTATCGATTCCTGCAGCATTTTTCTGTCCTTTCAAATCTTTTAAAACAGGGCTGGAGTTTTGGGCCTGATTTAAAAAGTAACTCAAATTACGCCTTTGCTCCTGCCCTTTAACTGCTATGCCAATCACACAACAATAAAGCATCAACAAATATTTTTTGAACATTTTCATTGCGTTAATTCTTAAAACTTACCGGATAACATCAAGCCTTTATAACCCTGCCCATACGCTGGCATCAAGGTAAATTGATGCTGTTTATCATGATTAAAAAGACTCTTGATATACGGATATACAAGATAAGCAATTTTGGTTGATGCAATACCAAATCCTGCTCCGGCTACTACATCACTAAACCAGTGCTTATTATTGTACATCCGTAACGTACCCGTAGCCGTAGCAACAAAATAACCGGCATAACCAATCCATGGGTTTACATCTTTATACTCTTGATGAAGAAATTCAGCGGCCATAAAAGCCGATGCGGTATGCCCTGAAGGAAAAGAATTATCGGCACTGTTGTTTGGACGCATACGACCTACACCCTGTTTTACAAAATGTGTTGACACGCCCATAATTGCTGCAGACGTAAGGTAATACATCGATGCATCGAAGAGGTTGTGTTTACCTTTTATACCTGATAAATTTAAGGCATAAACAGCCGCAGCCGGTGCAAATTGCATATAATCGTCTACATGGGCAGCAAACAACGGATGGTCTTCCTGAAGTTCTGCCCTTGTACTCTCATCAAGTTGTTTTAAAGCACCCTGATTGTTAACCGCGGCAAAGCCATAGCCAATTAATACAGCGGGTGCAATGAATGGCGCTATTTTAAATTTTGGCTTTGCTATTGTGTTTCCCCCATACCAATGTTTTGAAGTATCTGCAGAAATCGTACTTACCGAATCAATTACCTGCGAAAAAACCGCCATTTTAAAAAAAGTGATAAAGATGGCCGTCAGGAAGAATCTGTTCATTGATTAGGGTTTTAAAGCCTCACCATTCGCTTCAAATAAAAGGTCTTTGCCCTTTACCTCCGCTTCATAAATTATTGTACCGTTAGCCCTGGTAATTTTTGCAGCTTCAGCTATTTTCATGTTTTTCAACTTTGTCAAAACAGCCGCTGGAAGTTCGCTGGTTTTAATTTCTACTTCAGTTTCTACAAGTGTACCCGCAGCGGTATAAACTTCAGATGTTTCTTTACCGTTTATAGAAAAACCTGCTTCATAATTTTGCTTTTCTTTCTCCCAGCTTACTTTAACATTTGGATGCAGTTTCATAAATGCAGCTTTAACTGGAGCAGGTATGTTAGCTGCTTTAAGTTTTTGTGCCTGAGCCGTAACGGCAAGCGAGGTAATAGCGATTAAAATTCCAAAAAACCTTTTCATAGTAAATTATTTTTAATCAAAACTATGAGGCAAGTTTGAAGTAATTCTGTAGTTACTAAGGGGTATTAAAATTTATGGAAAAAAAATGCATATCTCCCGTGTAAGTATATGCCAGTTCGAATTGATATAAACTACAGATTTGTTTAGTTATCGCTAAGCCTAACCCCATCCCTTCTGATTGTGCTGATTTAGAGAAGCGTTCAAATAAATTAATCTGCAGGGGTATTTTTTCACCTGTGTTCGCAACAGTTAATGTTTGATCCGTTAACATAATTTGTATGCATCCACCTTTTTCATTATGTCTGATGGCATTACTAATCAGGTTGTTCAATAAAATATCTGCCAGGAATTTACTCATCATAATGTTGACAGGATGGAGTGACGAATCGACTTTTAAACTGTCCTTCTCAAATAACTCATGAAACTGCCTGAGTTTTGCACTAAGTAACTCCTGCAGATTAATGGTCTGAACATCAGGTATGAGTTTATTTTCAATTTTAGCCAGTAAAAGCAATGACTGATGCAGCCTTGATAATCTTCCGGTAGCCTGATAAATATCCTGCAAAAGCAAACCTTGCTCGTCAGTAAAATCTTCGGTCTGGATTAACGAATCGAGTTTAGAATTAATTACGGCTAAAGGTGTCATCATTTCATGCGAAGCATTATCTGTAAAACTTTTAAGTTCACGATAATCCTTTCTAACCTTATCGGCCATGGTGTTAACCGAAGCACTTAATTCGATAAACTCATCTATTTCCGTTGGTTCTTCTTTAATTTTCTCGGTTGATGTAACTTCAAAAGCCTTCATCCCATTAAGTGTGGTATAAAAAGGCCGCCATAACCTGTTTAACAAAAACCTGTTTATAATAACAAGTATCAATAACAAGAGAATAGTAATGGCTGTTGTAATAATTAAAATTACCCTGACTAAATCTTCGGATTCGACCCTCGATTTTGTAATGGTAACTTCAAATGTTTTATTGCCAAGTTTAACCCAGGTAAACAAACTTCTTCCTGGCTCTTCTTCTTTCTCTTTTGGGTTAAAATAAGTAGTGTATTCGAATTCTCTCCTGCTTGTAGCTGGCGTAATCTCCTTGTAGGAAATCTGCTGATCAATAAAACTTGCCGGTAAAGGTAAACGATGGTAAGTGGCGGTATACTGGCGAATTTCATCTTCTTCAACTTCTAAATCTTTATCAAGCTTATCGGTTAAAATAGAATGTATAAAAAGGTAATAGATTACTCCGGTAATCAGCAGCATAACCAGTGAGGTTAAAATGTTTACCCGGTTATAATTAGCAGAAAGCCTCATACAGTACCAAACTTATAACCTATTCCGTAAACAGAGCGCAAATAATCGTTCATACCTGCTTCTACCAGTTTTTTACGAAGGTTTTTTACATGTGTATAAATGAAATCAAAATCATCAGACATATCCATTTCATCGCCCCAAAGATGTTCTGCCATCGCATTTTTTGAAACTACTTTGTTTTTATTGGCCAGAAAATACACCAGTAAATCGAACTCTTTTTTAGTTAAAACGAGCTTATTACCATTTACATTTACCTGCATGGCTGCAACATCGATCATCAATTCGTTAAAGGTAATAATGTTTTCTCCGTTAAACTTCTTTCTGCGCACAATAGCGGTTACACGGGCTTTAAGTTCAGAAAGATGAAAAGGTTTTACAAGGTAATCGTCGGCACCGAGATCTAATCCGGCCAGTTTATCATCTAACGAATGTCTTGCAGAGATAATTAAAACCCCCTCACTTTTTTTCAATGCTTTTAACTGGCTTAGCAGGCTCAATCCATCGCCGCCAGGTAAACCTAAATCGAGCAAAATACAATCATACTCATAAAGGCTGATTTTTTCACTGGCAGTATGATAATCTGAGGCAGATTCGCAAATATTCCCCTCCCCTTTAAAGTATTCGAGCATACTTTCGAGTAAGGCTAACTCATCTTCAATTATAAGTATTTTCATGGGTTAATAAAGATAGAAAAATCAAATTTTAATATGCACTAAAAAAGAGTGAGTATATTTTGATTGACTTATTACTAGTTTTTGCAAAATTACTACTCAAATCTGTGGCAAAATTGAAGTTAAACCTTTGTTCGTTGAAAACTGAATTGCTTTAGTTCTGTTTAAACAACAAGCGCTTACTTCTTTAACATTCCCACAGAATTAGCGTTTAACTTTATCCTGTTACAAAAACGGTATCACCATGTGGAAATTTTATGCAATTCTTTCGGCATTTTTTGCTGCAGCAACAGCCATTCTGGCTAAAATTGGCATTAAAGGTGTAAGCGGAAACCTAGCCACAGCGATAAGAACGATCGTGATCCTGTTTATTGCATGGGGTATTGTGCTCGCCACTGGCGAAATTACACAGATGAAAACCCTGACAAAGAATAACCTTATCTTTCTGGCCTTATCGGGTGTGGCAACAGGTTTATCATGGATATTCTACTTCAAAGCACTGGAAACCGGTAATGTTTCGAAAGTTGCTCCTATTGATAAACTAAGTGTGGCCATTGCCATGGGTCTCGCTTTTTTAATTTTAAAAGAACCTTTAGATGCTAAAACGCTTATTGGAGGATTAATGATAGTTGGCGGAAGTATCGTGATTTTGTTGTAGTTAAATTGAACAGTTTCTTGCGATAAGAAAACTAATTAATGCCTTTAAGATACAGTAATAAAGAAAAAGGCCTGATTTTACAATCAGGCCTTTCTTATTTTTTCTTATTCAATTAATGTTGGTTTCCACTGCCATCAGTCTGATAAGCACCAATATCGCTTCCAGGAGCACTAATAGTAGCACCGAAATTACCGGTAGTTTTTACAACAGCCAATGGAGTAAAATCTGTTTTCGCTTTGTTATGTGCAGGTGAAGTAGCCTGAATACCAAAGTTTGAAGTACCTACCGTTGTAATGTAAGCAGGCATTAAGGCTGCCGTAATCGGCCCCGGATTAGCAGCATAATCATATTGCTCTAAATTGTAGCTGAAAAACTGAGGGTTTTTATCTTTCGCAGTTGCACTTTTTACATCAGCAGTTTGTGCCTTCGCAACACCATCGCTCGCTAAAAACTGCCCCAGAATGGTAGCTGTACTTCCGTAATAATACTGATTGTTGTAAGTAATATTTGTTAAGTCGGCATCAGTTGTCATCCTTAAACCAAAACGGCAGTTTGCAATCAGGTTATTATAAATCAGACCTCTTGCACCTTGCTCATAATTAATTGAGCCTCCACGACCAGTTTTAGTCTGACGGAAACCACAGTTAACCATGGTATTGTTATACATATTGACGTTGCACTGTACAGTTGTACCTCCTGAATTTGAGGCTTTGAGTGCATTTGTAGCCGAACCAATTAACATATTATAAGCTAAATCGCCAACGGTACCGCTTTTCATATTAAAACACTCACCACCAGCTTTACCACAAAGTTCGAAAGTGTTGCGCATAATAGAAATTTTACCGCCTACAGTTCTAATACCATCATCTGTTGTGCCGAAAATCCAGCTATCTTCAAGGATAAAATCTTTCTCGATGTTTGCAAAATAGATTCCATAACGGGCATCACCATCCTTATAAATTGCTGCATCATTACCATAAGAGGCAGCGCCCGGAAATTCGATGTGTGTCCATTTAATAATTAAGTCACCACCTTTTGGATTCGGTTTAGCCGCCGTAACAGGAGCCGGTGTTGCAACAATACCGCCCCAGAAACCTTTAAAAACATTATCATATTTAGCAGCTGCAGCTTCTGTACGATACGTTGCCGCATTTTGAACTGTGATGTAATTAGGTTTTTCTTTTGTTCCTAAACTGATAAAAGTTCCATGAACACTAATTTGTGGCGCTTTGTCTTTTGTTCCATCGCCTACGGCAATTAATGTAACACCACTCTGCATCAAAAGTGTATCGCCATCATTTACGGTGATATCTTTATCAAAGTAGTATGTTTTTCCACTTTGCATTGTGCCTTTGATACTTCCACCCGGAAGGTTTTCAGAGGTGATCAGTGAACCTGACTGAATTACAGGTACCGATAGAGTAAGAACTTCTTCTTTGTGGCATGATGACAAGGTAATCAAAACACCAAGGAATGATACTGCTTTTAGTAGATTTTTCATGATTCTATAATTTATAGCGTAATCCTAATAAGTAAAACTGTTTGTATTCATCTTTACGGATAAAGACATTCTGACCTACGGTTTGATCGGCAACGTCCTGATTTGCTGTTGCAGTAGTAACCTGATAAGGTCTTCTGATTTCAAGTTCAGAAGGCGTATTTAATAAGTTGTTAATCTTTATATAAACTGAGAAACGCTTATTAATTCTTTTTTCTGCAGAAAGGTCTAACGTGATCGTTCCTTTTTGCCAGATATCGTTATCTAAGTATGGAGAAACCGTATAAATTCTTGGCCCGGTATAAACGGCAGCTAACTGTGCATCGATACCTGATGATTGATCTTTAAACAATAAAGATAAGTTTCCAATGTGTTTCGATTGTCCTTGTAGCGGACGCGTTTGTTCTTCATTACGTTGCGTAAGTGAAGTGGTTGCTGCGTCGCGGTAAAGCACCGTTTTCGTTGTCGTGATTTTAGAATCGGTAAAAGTATAGTTGGCTCTGAAACCAAATTTGCTGATGTATTTGGTAAAATCCATTTCGAAACCATAATTGGTTGCATTACCAAAGTTCGCCGCAGTGTAAAAAACACTTGTAGCCTGGTTTACCAAAGCATACTCGATTGGGTTTTTAATGTTTTTGTAGAAAACACCTACCAATAACTGATCTAATTGTTTAGGGAAGAATTCATACCTTAAATCGTAGTTATCAGATGTGATCCGCTTTAGATTAGGGTTACCGAGTTCCTGGTAGTCTGCATCCGGATCGCCACCGGTGTGCGGAATAAGTTCATAGAAACCTGGTCTGCTAATAGCTGAATAATACGACAAACGTAAGTTTTGTTTATCGCCAAGCGCATATTTAAAGTTTAAACTAGGCAATAAATCGGCATAGGTTTTAGAACCAACTGCACCAACTGTTTGGTTAATATTAGCGGCAGTTACCCAGCTTTGATCGGTATTTTCATAACGCACACCTCCTAAAGTTTGTAATTTCCCGATGGTAAATTTAAACTGAGCATAACCTGCGGCGATTTTCTCTTTAAAATCGTAATTTAAAGGATCGTTAGGCGAACCACCTACAGTTTGCACCATAAATGTATTGTTGTTGATGTTGCCATCATAAACCTGTGTGGTACTTCCTGATAGTTTTAAAGAATAGTCGTCGTAATTGCTGCTACGCGTCTTATCACGATACATACCACCTACGCTGAATTCTACTTTTGTATCGAATATTTTTGGTTTATAAATGAAGTTCAGGTAAGCAGTTTTATCTTCATCGGCATTTTTAGCCCATACATGCGATTGTGCAGCACCTGTAGAATTAAACAATGCCGGATTTTGTGTAGAGCCAATCTTATTACCATTGGCATCTAATACTGCGGTTCTACCGGTAACAATATTTAAGGAAGCTCTGTCTGGCTCGTTTGCAGTAGCTTTTGCGTACAGTAACGACCAGTTCATTTCAAAATGATCGCCAAGTTCGTGTTCGCCATGCAAATTTGTACTAAAAATTTTCTGTACCACACGGCTACTTCTATAGGTATTACTTACACGACCTGTTCCTGCACCAACACGTCCTAAGTTTAAAGTTGTATCACTTTGAAAACGATACTGGTTTTGAGCAAGATTCATATACGAAGCGAATAAGTCTATCTTATTGTGTTTGTTAAACTTATAATCGAATTTGGTATGAATACCGGTACGCTCTTGTTGTATGCTATAAGTCCTGTTCTGAACGCTTTTTAAAGCAGGCTCATTTGTTGATCTGTCAACATCGGTATCGTAGAAAATCGTATTTGTTCCTTTGTACGTATTTTGGTAGCTAATTGCTGCCAAAGCACCGAATTTTTTATCAGCCGATCGGCCACCAATGCTTAAACCAAAAATAGTAGAAACAGGAGCTTTCTTTGTAGTATAATTAAAAGCATTATTTGGAAAATCGGCTATTGTTGCACTGTAGTTATTTCCATTAGCGATTCTTGGTGAGCTTTTACTACTTGCCGAGTGATCGAATTTCGTATAATCCTGATCGAAAAAAGTACCAGCCATACCTACAGCAGCATTAGCCCTAACAGTTAAGCGATCTGGTGCGTCTTTTAGTACCAGGTTAATTCCTCCACCAATCGCATCACCTTCCAGGGCTGGTGTTAAGGATTTATAAACCTCCATCCGGTCTACAATATCAGCCGGAAAAATATCTAATGGTACATAACGGTTTTTGTTATCCGGACTTGGAATTTTTACACCGTTAACTAAAGTATAGTTGTAACGCTTATCCATACCACGGATAATGGCATATTGCCCTTCCCCATTATTACTCCTCTCGATAGAAACACCCGACACACGTTGCGTTACGTTAGCAATGGTTAAATCAGGAGAAATTTCAATTGCTCTTGCTGAAACTGCATTTAAAACCTGATCAGATTTTCTTTCTATTGATCTTGATTTGTAATCGCTGCCCTCGTCAGATTTTCCTGAAATTTTAACTTCAGCCAAATCATTCGATTTACTTTCTATCTGCAGGTTAATGATTTTGGTTTCGCCTGATTTAAGTTCGAAATCTTTATCCTCATCTTTATAGGCAACAAATTTTGCTTCAACCTCATATTTTCCTGAGGGAACATTTCTGAAAATATAACTACCATCAAGACCGGTACTTACCGATACCTTGAAAGTTTTCTTTTCATTTTTTAGGATTACTGTAGCGCCAATAAGCGTTTCTTTGCTGCTTTTATCAACAATAACTCCCTTTACGGTTCCAGATTGACCGAAAGCTATTAGCGAAAAAAATACACTGAAGAGTGTGAGTAAAAGTTTATTCATTTACGGATTAATTTACCGCAAAAGAACCATCCGAATTTTAAGCTAAACACCCAATCGTATTAAGCTTGTGTTAACTTTTTATTTTTATTCAGTTAACCAAAACAGGATTTTAAACTAATTATTTAACCTTTATTAAATATTCGTTCATGTCTGAATCCAGGTTTAAACCAAGTGATTTAAGCTTTCTCAAATACAATTCTCGGACTGATTTCCAGCTGTAGTATGGAAACATTTTATTTGAAAGTCCTTTAACCGCCACTTCTTTTTCGTTTAAAAGGAATTTCACCAGGTAATTACCCGATTTATTTTTATACAAAATCCATTGGATATTGGCACTAAACGGAATTACTTTATCCGCTTTCCAAGATTGCTGAAAAGATCGGATATCCTTAACAGCTTCAGAAGCACCTTTAATATCCATCAAAGCGGCAAATGGCGCAATTGTTTCTGCATGAGAGAAACGAAGATTTGCGGCCAGTTTTTTATTGGCAATATATTCATCGGTTGTACTGATAAAATCAGCTAAAAGCGGCGCAGCAATTCGAACCTGAATACCATTATTATCTAAACCTGGCCCCTTTTTCAGAAAGTCTTCGGCATCGCCTAAAACACTCAAAGCTTTCAACTGACTTTGATTAAAGTATTGCTTAAAATCAAGATCAGCTGCTGTTAAGCCAACTGCCTTTTGCTCGGCTTTAACAGCGTCCAGAATAGTGTAAAAGCCATAAATATCCTCTAAAAAATCTACTTTCTGTTGCACTGTTAGGCCTGAAACTAAAGACGGATTAAAGAAAATTGAAGTAAACTCACCTGCCATTTTCTTTAAATCATAATCCTTTGCTAAAATTTCGTAGGCGGATGTCCAGTTACCTTCTTCTTTAAATTTATCGTAGGTGCCTGAAAAATCGTAAAAACGCAAATGGTCATCGTCTGCATAGTTGTATTTTACATCAGCAAAATCAGCCTTTACTGCTTTCATTCCATCAATAAAAGCTTCGGCGCTTTCTTTTGTGCGACCTTTTTTTGTGGTGGCTACCAAAACAGACGGCTTTTCCCCGGCAAAAACTATTTTCTGCGCATTATACATTCTCGTCGCTATTCCTTTTAATTCGGCCTCACCCGATTTTGAAATCGAAGCCACATGCCCGTTTTCTTCTTTTTGCAGGTTGGCTAATTTTATTTTTAAATCTTTTCCCTTGGCAGAAAGCTGATTTAAACTATCCGCTTTTTTTACCAATTGATAGGCAGAGGAAACATTTACATCTTTGGTAAGGTGCCTGGCACCATGTCGGCCAACATAATTGATGTAAACAGGTGTATAACCTGCTGGAACAGCCGTAAAACTTTTTTGCAGGGGGGTATAAAGCGTTTTCGTTCCTAGGGAAATATCTTGTGCAAAACCTGTAAATGCACTTGCCGTTACAAGCAGGCAAAGAATAATTTTTTTCATAAAGAGTTTAAAAAGCCCAAAATAAAGGAATTGATATTAATTTAATGTTAATAGCTGCAAGGCTTTTTGAAGAACCTGTAAAACTTAACATTTAATGGTTTTAGATTTACCAAACTTCATCGGTTGGATTCCCCTTTTTTAAGCTTCCAAAGGCATTTACAGAAATAATACATTGTTAAAACTTTATAATCTTTAAAAACCGTCAGTACATGGAGAACTGTAATTCTTACAGGAAACGGGTTTTTAGATTATATATAATTTCCTAATTGGTTTCAGGCATTGAATAGTTTCCATTGCCCTTCAGAAACGACTTCAATTTCACCATTCGAAACCTTAATCCCTGTTTCATCATCAATAGCGTAAACAGGCAACGATAGCTGCGCTGCCCATATAGCGGCATTCGATTTTGAGGCATCCTGATGCTCCGGGTTTTCATAGTGCGGAATGATTGCAAATTCGGCAAGTCCTAAACCTTCGGCTGTACAAAAAATCCTTTGCGCTGTTCCGAAAACCAATGTTTTGGATGTTGTTGCATAATTAACACCTGCACTGGGTTCTGAATAGGTTTCTCCAAAAATACTACTTGCGGCAATACTCCCTGCGCTTACCCCAACGTATACCATCTTATCTGCTAATGAAGGCATTAAATCTGCCACACCTGACATTTTAAACCAGTAGGCAAGGAATAGAGGATCACCTCCCCAAACCAATAATACATCGGTTTCCTTGAGGGCTTTTACCCAAATATCCTGCCTGATACTTGACAACACACTAAGTTCTAAAATCCCTAGTGATTTCCAGCCCAATTGCGTTAAAGGGGCATTTGGTCGTCCATTTATTGCCTGCATAGCGTAAATACCCCCTCCTGCAAAAGGATAAATTGCTGTTGGAATAAAGAGCGCTGTTGATTCTTCAATGGGTTTACCCAGTAATGCTACAAGCGCCTGATAAAGACTTGGATTAGTTATGCCGTTGGAGGTTAGTAAAAGTTTCATTAAGCAAAGCTCAACAATAAGCGGTTAACCTGAAGTGTGCTAATAAGTCAAATTTGATGGCTATTTGCGCCACATTCATAAATATTAATTTGCAGGTAAATAGTATTGTTTAAAATGCAAGGGCACGCGGTAAGAAAGATTCTCAGAAGCCGCCAGTACAACATCTGATTCTACCAGCCATTTTTCAGGAAGACCAGCCTGCTGTTTTACTTTTTGCCCTTTAATTGTTCCATCAACCAAAACCATATTGATAGCAAAACAGGATACACAGCTCGAAAAATATTTAACCCTACCTTCAAGAATATCGGTTTTATCCATCGTAAAACGGTCACCATTCATTGGTGCCATCATATAAAGTGCTGTAGAGGTTCCGTTTAAACTGGTTTGTGCCCAGAACACGCGGTATTGGCCTTTGCTTAGCAATAAATTATTTTCACTCATTCCAGAATTATTAGCAAATAAAAAATTACAGCTTCCACTTATAGGGCACTCAGTAAGGTTAGTTCCATCTACCAAATCGGCCTCAGCTTCGGATTTCTTACACGCGGAAAAGCAAAACAGCAATAAAAATGATAAAATTAGGTTAATTGTTTTATTCATGATTTCAGTTTTATAGTCAAAACGATGAAGTAATGGAACTTCGCTACAGCTGTTATATTAAGTTTTAGTTAAGAAAATTCACTTTATCTATAAAAAATAACGGGGTTATAGCATCCGCTATAACCCCGTCTTATCAACTAACTAAACCTTATAAATACTAACCAAATATTTATGGCGCAAAGCTAATTCGGTTATATAAACTAAAAGTTAATTATTGGTTAAATACGCCATTATTTTAGGCAACATGTTATTCTGGACAACACCACCTGCATGACAATTTAATGACGATAAATTAACTTTATGATTAACTCGTAAACTTAGCTTTGAATAAAAAACAGATGATTAAAAGAATCAGGCGTTTACCGTTTTATTTTAGTGCTTTGGCTACATTTATAATTTTAGCTTTAGCATTTTTATTAATATACACTAAGCCTGAAGGTTTTCTGATATTAAACCATTATCATTCATCGTTTCTTGATATTTTCTTCAGCTTGATCACTAATCTTGGTGACGGGCTTCTCTGCATATTTTTTGCTATAGTGCTTTTTATCTTTAAGAAAAAGAAAAAAGCCATTACCCTGTTATTAGCTTATACCTCATCTGGTATTATTGCACAAGTTGCAAAAAGTTTTTTTAATATGCCGAGGCCCAGATTATTGCTTGAACAACTTAATATAGCTTATTCAAGTTATGTACCAGGGGTTAAGCTCCATGATTTCCATTCCTTTCCTTCGGGCCATACAACTTCTGCATTTGCACTGTCAACTGTATTGGTATTGGTTTTTAAAAAGAATAAAATTTCAGTTCCATGTCTTTTGCTGGCTATATTGGTTGGTTATTCCAGAATTTACCTGGCACAACATTTCCCAATTGATGTACTGGCTGGTGCTGTTTTGGGTGTTGCTTGTGCAGCACTTAGCTACTATCAGGTATATAGTCTGAAACTTTTCAGGTCGCTCAAAGCCACGAAACGTTTCAGAAAATTGAAGCAAGCTGAAACCGTAAGTAAATTAGCATAACCTTTTTTTATTACTTGTCTTCTGGGAAGACAAGCATTCTATTTGTTTAACGTTACCAGGAGCACAGTTACTAATAGTTTACATACCTCTCTTCAAAAGTACCATCAGCATACAAATCAATCAAACCGTAACCTGGCGCTGTTTCGCGGCGATTGCCGTTCCACCAGGCACCTGAAACAGCACCATTGCATAAATAAGTAACATTATTGTAAACTACTTTATCACGCATGTGAAGATGGCCGCTTAAAGCCAGTTTTACATTTGGATATTGATAAAAGAGGTTAATAATTTTAGCAGTGTCGGTGTGCATATCACCTCCCAACATGGTCCACTTGTTTACAATATTATCCTCAATCATTAAAAGTGCTGTTAAAATCGGGATATGCGTCATTACAAGCACAGGCATTTTGGGGTCAGTTGTTTTAAGTTCAGTTTCAAGCCAGTTAAATTGCTCATCGCCAAGCTTGCCAATGTACCAGGTATTATCAATATCGAGATGGGTACTATCAAGCACGATAAATTTCCATCCGTTTTTAGTAAAACTGTAATAAGGCTTGGCAAGCTTCAGCTTACCCATCGCATACTTTTTACCGTAAAATGTATCGCCTTTACTGTTTTCGTTCCACCAGATATCGTGATTTCCCAAAGCATAAAAAGTTGGCAAACTACACTCATTTTTCATGGTATCCTGCTGAAGTTTCCATTGTGCATCGATAGTACTTATATTTTCCTTATTCATATCGAAAACCACATCACCTCCATTTAGGATTAAATCTACCTTAGGAGATTGCTCCTGAACATGATGAAGGCATTTTACAAATTTGGCAGGTGCCCCTAAATCATTTTTCAGGTGCACATCCGTAATATGAGCAAAACGTAAAACAGGTTTTTTATCGTTATTGCTGAACCCTAAATTCACCGCAGGCAATAGCATTAAGCCGCCTAAACTTTTAATTAATGTCCTTCTTTCCATTTGATATTTTAAATCTTAATTGGCCAGTACCTTGAGTATTTTATTGAAAATTTCGTTGTTAGGGTATGTACCCCTGAACATTTCTGATTGTGGTCCATATGCAAAAACAGGAACCATAATGTTTGTATGATCGTCGGTACTGAAATGGCCTGTAATTTTTCCGTTTTTCGTATCAGCATCTAATAAGGTTAATCCACCGGTTTCATGGTCAGCAGTAATAATTACAAGTGTTTGGCCATCCTGATCGGCAAAGCGCAACGCTGCTTCTATAGTTTTATCAAAATCAAGCATTTCTGTTACTACAACCGGTAAATCATTAGCGTGGCCGCCATGATCAATTTGTGCACCTTCGGCCATAATGAAAAAGCCCTTGCCATTCTTACTTAATAAATCAATGGTTTTCAAAAGCGATTGTTTTAAAATATCCCCTCTACCTTTAATTACAGGCTTTGTATCTTCATTAGGCAAAAGTACAAGCTGCTTTCCTGAACTTTGCTTTGAAAAATCAGAAAAACTTTTACTGATGTTAAAACCGTATTTAGTTAACTTCTCGGGCAAAGCTGTGTCCTTATTATTTAAAAAAGCATTTTGATTAGACCCAACTAAAACTGTTGCTTTAGCGGTTAACAAATCGGCTGCAATTTCATTGTTCATGCTTCGTTCGGGCTGATGCGCATAAAAGGCAGCAGGTGTAGCATCAGTAATATCGCCAACACTGATAATCCCACTTTTAATTCCGAAACCATCAAGTGTGTCAATAAGATTGGTTAACTTTTTCTGGTTAGCATCCATACCAATGTAACGATTATTCGTCTTCTTACCAGTAGCCATGGCTGTAGCGCCAGCAGCAGAATCGGTGTTATCAGAATTGGCAGCCGCAGTTTGCGAAAAACCAATGTTCTTTATCCTGCTAATATTTAAATCACCGTGATTGGCAATCAATCCGGCATGTATCTGAGCAAGTCCCATACCATCGCCAATGAGTAAAATTACACGTTTAACTTTTTTATGCTGGCCGTCTACACGATAATCAGGTGTATAAACAGGATATGCATTTGGATTGGTATAAGTTAACTTTTGCTGATGGGCGTAAAAATCGGCGAGCTGCTCCGGATGATCGGTATTTAACCAATCGGCTCCTAACCTGCTTAATACAATCCAGGTATTCTGGTTATCAACAGTACCCCAAAAGCGAAAAGGTTTCCCTTGCGCATGGGCATCAGTAATCACCTTTTTTAGCTTTTCATAATCAGTTGGCGTTGGAACACCTTTTCCATTCCAAACTGTATATTTCTTAATATCCTGACTAATCATCGCTACATGACTCAAGGCTTCCGGCGTGTAGTTAACTCCCGGGCGGCCATCAAAATAGATAAAGGACGGCCAGTTTTTAAAATTATCAGGCGAAGGCATGTTTCCGCTGATTACAATTTTAATTGCATCAGGGTTAGTGCTTTCATCGAATATATTGCCATAAACCTTTAGTTCGGAAAGGAGCTTATTCAGCACGTTTACATGGTCTTCTTTAATGTCAACCACAAGCTGCAGCTTTTGATTATTATTTTTAAAAGCCTTGTTTCCGTTTTCTTTATATAATGCTGCCAAAGGCGATAAATACAACTTTGATAGTGTTCTTCCAGTCTTAATTTCCGAAGTTTCGTGGGCTACATATAACTCGCCATCTTTTAGAAAAACATCAGCCTCTATAGAGCCCATTCCTGCATAATAAGCCTTGAGTAATGAAATATCCTGATGATAGTCGTTATGGCTGTGCCCACGATTTACTGTGGCTACCTGCGCTTCAGCAACAGAAAGCATTAATGTACTGGCTAAAATGGCTGAAAGAAAAAATTTCATTTGTCGTTTTTTATAGATTTTTTCAAAACTAAACAAGCAATGTTGTCTTAATATTAACAATCGGCAAAAACACTACTAAAAAAGTATTTCCTGATAAAACAGGTGATACTTAGCACACAAGAATTAATATCGGAAATTTTGTACAAAAAGAAAAAGCAAAGCCTGTGTTAAGTGTTTGTTAAACTTAAACCATTAGGCATTCATTAACTTTAATATTGTTGTGTTTTTATTATTATTGATAAATATATCTACTAAAAATGTACTGGTACGAACAGGAAGTAAAACAACTCGAAAAGATAGAACAATGGAAAAGACAAGGGCATACTACGCTCTTTTATGGAAGCTCTTCCATCCGTTTGTGGAAAACACTCGAGGAAGATTTTCCTGACCAAAAGGTTATTAACCTTGGCTTTGGAGGTGCAACACTTGCCGCATGTGTTTGGTTTTTCGACAGAATTATGGTTGATTATAACCCAACGGCTTTTATTTTTTACGCAGGTGATAATGACTTAGGCGATGGACGGAATCCGGAAGAAATATTTATCTTCTTTTTACAGTTAATGGCTAATGTAAGGCAAAGATTCGGGATCATACCTTGCTACTTTGTATCGTTGAAGCCGAGTCTCTCCCGATGGCACCTCGCTGATCAGTTTAAATACACCAACAACCTGATTGAAAATGAAATTATAAAACGTAATTCGAACTGGAAATTCATAAACATTTTTAAGGAAATGCTCGATAAATCGGGCAATCCGAACCGTGAATATTACGACCACGACGGCCTTCACCTCAGCAATACCGGATATGATTTATGGAGAAATGTAATCCTCGAAAAAATACGGTAATCATTACGATTTATTAATATTTCAATAACATGCTAAAACTAATTTCCGCAAAGTAAAAGCATGAAAAGGGAATACCATAAATGGTTCAGCAAGCACCTTAACCGCGACATGGAGCTGTTAATATTTGGCCATGGTGGACGAGCGGTGCTATTGTTTCCGACAAGAATGGCCAGGTTCTTTGATTATGAAAACTGGGGAATCATTGCTTCGCTAGCTGAACCAATAAACAAAGGAGAATTACAACTTTTTTGTGTTGATAGTTTAGATAACGAAAGTTTTTATAACCAGGATGTTTTTCCATCGGTACGAATTCAACGCCACCTACAATACGAGCAATACCTGCTTCAGGAAGTCCTTCCGCTTATGCGGGGAAAAAGTAAAACAGATTGGATGGAAACCGCAGGTTTTAGCATGGGCGCTTACCATGCTGTTAACCTTGCGCTGAAACATCCTAATCTTTTTAAAAAAACCGTAGGCATAAGTGGCAGGTACGATTTAACAAATGCATCAGAACCCTTTACGGATTTACTTAACGGCTTTCGCGATGAACAGGTTTATTTCAACATGCCTGAACAATATCTTTCTAACCTGAATGATGATGATCTGATTTCGGAGATAAAAAAAATGGAAATTATCCTGGCCGTTGGCGAAACTGATCCTTTCCTTAACAGCAACAAAACATTAAGCCACTTACTTTGGGAAAAAGGGGTAGCAAATCATTTTTACACCTGGGACAATGATGCCCACAGGCCACGATACTGGCGTAAAATGGCACCACTCTATATCTGATTAGCCAATAGGTTTGCTTATTTTGTAAATGGCACATTAAAACCACTCGCTACATACCACTGTAGTTTACTGTAGTAAGTTAAGTTGCTATCATTGGCATATGGAATATAACAGGTTAGCCCTGAGAATTTAGTTATGGGCTGGCCTAGAAATTTATCGGTAGCGGCTTTGTAAATAATTGTTTTACTGAGCTGAAAATTAACAGCCATTAAATCGGGCTTATTAAAGTTGTGGTCCAGGAAATCACCGAAGTCATAATTGGCTACCGGAAAACCTGCTGTAAAATCAAGGCGATGTACACCATCACTAATCAGTTTATCGCCATACTTTTTGTATTTAGCCATTAGTGATTTCATTTCTGTAGCCAAGGCCTGGAGTTCACTTGTTTTTACCAATACTACCGTAGCCGATTGCCTGTCATCAGTATAAGAATTATAATAAGTGTAGTATCCGAGGGCAATAGCCTGCAATGCTTCCGAACCCTGAAATAGTAATGGTGTAATATTTTGGTAAGGAAAACTTTCAGACAATGTTTCGGCGGGAGAAGCAATGATATACTTTGCTTTGTTTCTAAATTCATATAAAACCTCGACCCCACCCATTGAGCAGGCATCGAAAATTAGAAATTCCAGGTTATCGGGTAGTGCATTCTTTAAATCGATAACATCAATTTCCTTTCCCGTATCACGGCCAAACGATTTTGTTTTTATACCCGTACTCGCCGGTGCCCAGGATGTAGCGTGCGACCAGAGAATAAGTCCGTAACTTTCTGCAGGATATTCAGTTTGTGCATAATGAATTACATCTTTAAGAAATTCAGCGTCAGATGAAGGACTGTTTTCAAAAGTCTTAACCGTATCACTTACAATTTTATTTTCGTCGGCATCATATTTAATTTTAAGCAAGTATGAACGTACGCTGCTGGTTTTAATGTAAACCAGTAATGTACCATCTATGTCTTTTGCACCTTTTTCCATCATATTAATACTGTTCACCGCATCGTATCTCAGATCGTTATTGGCTTCCATGAGTACAAGTACCACTTTCTTCACTGGTGTTTTTACAGGAACAATATCATTTTCCTTTTTGCAGGATAAACCAAATGACATCACAAATAACAACAGTATAGTTTTGAAGAGATAGCTTTTAGCTGGATTCATCGCTTAAATTTTAGACGACAAAAATAGATAAATTACTACCCTGTATAAAAAGGCCTATCAGGTACCAAAATCGAAAATCAGTTAACATTAAAGAATAAATTAACACTGATTTAATTTATTAAAGGAGTTGTACATCAACCTCGCCGTACAAACTCATTTTTTAAAAACCTGATTATCATTCAGTAAAAATCTTCCAAGTGTCCATTTAAAGAATACTGGTTTTTAGCTCGTGCGTAATGATACGAAAACTGTTGTTAAGCACATTTTATTTTTTATTTTTTTTAAGGCCAAATGTTAACATAAGCTTCTCATTCTATTAATTCAGAGCGCATTTTTTAGGCCTTTCTTTGTAGAAATATTTAACTAATTCATTTTCTAACGCTCCGTTAAACAAAATTATGTAGAACAAATTAGGCATTTAAAGCGCCGAATTGCACACTTTTTATGTTTTAACATCCCGCAAAAAATCAAATAATATATCAGTATGAAAATTAAAAATCTACAAATCATTAGCCTCACTATGCTTGCATTTTTGGGCACAGCTTGCCGGAAAGACAAGGCACCGGAAACCCCGAACGAAATCCGTACAGCCGTACAGTTTTCATCGGCAATTAATGGGCAAATTAAAACCAAAGCAGCCGATAACAGCTGGGATGCTAACGATGCAATCGGTGTTTTCATGAAAACCGGAACTGGCTTAGCCAATACATCTGCTTCAAATAAATCTTACACTACTACAGGCGATGGACAATTTAAAGCATCAGCTACCGAGCAAACTATTTACTATCCTGAAAACGGTTCATCAGTAGATTTCATTGCATATTACCCATTTAAACAAAGCTTAGTAAACAATACTTATGCAGTTGATGTAAACAACCAGACCACTCAAAGTGCTATCGATTTATTGTATGCGAATAATGCAAACGGTTTGAGCAAAACCAATACAAACGCTAATTTAATCTTTACACACCAGTTATCTAAAGTAGAAATAACCGTTAAAGCCGGTACTGGCGTTACCGATTTAAATGGTCTTGGTGTTAATGTTTCTGGTGTAAAATCTTTAGCCAGTTTCGATTTGGCTACAGGTACTTTAAGCGGCCAGACACAAGTTGCAAACGTTGTTGCAAAAACAAGTATTAAAAATAGTTTAACCGTTGCTGAAGCCATCTTAATCCCAACAACAGATGAAACCGGGACTAAAGTTATCTTCTCTATCGGAACTAAAACATATACCTGGACATTGCCTGCAGGAAGCAAATTCGAATCAGGTAAAAAATATACTTACGAAGTTGAGTTAAAAGGCGAAGGTACTACTACACCTGGAATTGCAACCGCAATTAAAGCAACCATTACCAACTGGAATGATGTTCCTTCAGGTTCTTACAGCCTTGAACAGGAAACAGTTACTACTACACCGCCAACATTATCTGGTTACATGGAAATGCCTTTAATTACAACTGACGAAAATACGGTATTTGTTTCTCATGATTTCCCTGGAAGAACAAATGTTAGAAACTACTCAATGCTTTACGATAAAAAGTATAAAATGGCTTATTGGGTAGCTTATCCATTGCATGCATCTTATATTGGCAGTTCTGGTCGTACAGATGCTTGGGCATTTGATCCAAAAATCGCTCAGTCGTCGCAGGTTGACTTAAGCAGTTCTTTCGGTGGTGGTTACGACCGTGGTCACCAGATCCCAAGTGGCGACAGAACAGCAACAAGAGAATTAAATGCCACTACTTTTTACTACTCGAACATGACCGCTCAGGTTTCTTCAATGAACCAGGGAATCTGGAACAATTTAGAGCAGCAGGTAAGAACATGGACTGCACAAAGTGATACATTATATGTAATTACGGGTGCAGCAATTAAAACCGCTACCGATCAGAACATTACTTACTCAAAAGGCTCGGCTATTCCTAAATATTACTATAAGGCATTAGCCATGAAAAAAGGTGACACTTACTACACCATCGGCTTCAGAATCGATAACCAAATCATTCCATCTGGAAATAACTACAATACTTACAGGGTAACTGTGAGTGACCTTGAAAAAGAAACAGGGTACACTTTCTTCCCTAAACTTAACAATGCAGTAAAACAAACCATCGACAGTACCATCTGGAAATAATTATAAACCGAAAAACGATTTAACGAAATGAAAAATCAAAACATTTTATTCGCAACAGCTATCTCACTGTTCGTATTAAGCAGTTCTTGCAAGAAAGAACAAAATCCGGGAACTTCTAATCCTGAGGTTAATGCTGTGAAATTTTCTTCGAGCATTAACGGACAAATTAAAACTAAGGCATTTAACGATACCTGGGAAACAAATGATGCTATTGGTGTATTCATGAAAACCGGAACTGGTTTAACCAATGCATTAGCTTCAAACAAAAACTACAATACAAGTGGTGATGGTGAATTTAAACCAGCTACTACTGATCAGACTATCTATTATCCTGCTGATGGCAGTGCAGTAGATTTTGTAGCCTACTATCCTTACAAACAAGCTAATGCAGGTAATATTTATACTGTAGATGTAACGAACCAGAACAGTCAGAGCGCAATCGATTTATTGTATGCAAACAATGCTACTGGTTTAAGCAAAACCAGCCCTAATGCAAACCTTGTTTTCTCGCACCAGCTTTCAAAAGTAGAATTTACTGTTAAAAATGGTACAGGTGTAGCTGACCTTAACGGTTTAACCGTAGCCTTGGCCGGATTAAATACAAAAGCGAATTTCGATTTAGCTACAGGTACTTTATCAGGTGCTAACCAGGTAGTTGATATTCCTGCTAAAACGACTGCCAAAACAGGTTCAGTATTAGCTGAGGCAATTGTAGTTCCTACTGCTGATGCAACCGGAAAAGTAGTTACTTTTACACTTGCAGCCGGAAAATTTAAATTAACATTACCTGCAAATTCTAAATTTGAACAAGGTAAAAAATACACTTACGAAGTTGAGTTAAAAAACACACCAGCTAACGAGCCTGTAGCTGTAGCTTTAACCGCTGTAATTACCAACTGGAATACCGTTCCTTCTGGTTCTTATACAGTAGATCAGGATAAAGATGTGGTAACGCCGCCAACTGGTGTTGAGGAAGTTGTGTTAACAGAAACTTTTGGTACAGGAACCATTCCTTCTACTAAACCAAAAATTGCTACCTACACCAACTACGATAACAAGACCTTAACTTTCAGCGATGCTTCTGGAAATGCAGATCTAAGAACAATTTCAAGCTATGGTGATGGAACAAACGCACACGTTTGGTTGCCTGCAACAAAAGAATCTTCAATCAAAATTGGTGGCATTAAATTATCAGGTTATACTAAATTTAAAATCAAATACGATTTAGCTTCGAACATTACGGGTGCAGCAAATACAACTGATTTAAACGTAATTAAAGTTAAAGTTAATGGTGTTGATGTTAACGTAAGCAGCAAAGTAATTACAGGTGCAGACCAGAACAAATTCTTCACATTAGAAATCGGCGACTTAACACCGCTTGCTGATAACACAATTGAGTTCTACGGACAAACCGCGACCAATAATTATGGTGTACGTTTAGATAACGTTATCATCACTGGTATAAAATAGTTTATCTTTCTCTCTTGTTAACAGAAAAGCATGTTCTTTATGGAACATGCTTTTTGCATTTATACTCATAATGTATACAATGCCTATTTAGCTGGCATTTTCGCAATAACAAAACCGCGAAGCGATGCTATTTTATCACCTTCAAAACGCCACACATCACAATAATCATACGCCAACCATTTACCATCCATTTGTTTTAAGGCAATTTCACCAATTACAGTTAAATAATCTCCTTCCTCAACCATGTTATCTACGGTAAACTTAGGGGCTTCCAGGTAAACTTCTTTCATGTATTCGCTTACGGCCTGTTTACCCTGAAGTGTTTGTTCACCAACGAATTCCCATAAGGTATCCTCCGTACAGAATTCCAGAAATCCATCGTAATTGCCTGCAAGTATGGCTGCATTTCCCTTTTTCAGGATGGTTTTATTTTTATCTGACATTTGTTTTCATTTTGACCGGATGTATAACATGCCAGTATCAAAATAGTTTGCAAAAGCGTGTTGCAACTTGTTAGCTAATGTGTAGCTTATATTTTACAGGAAAATCGTTTTAGTTAAGTTATTTTTAGCCAAAATAATTATCCTATGCTTAAAAAAATTTCTAACCTCGGTTTTTTTATGCTGCTTGCGGTTTCAGCATTTGCACAAACTACACCTGCAACCACACTTTCAGGTCAGCAGCCTCAGCGCAGACGTAATGAACCCCGCCCCTATAGCATTACCATTACAAATAACACGAAAGTAACCTTAGATACTGCACAGATAAATGCCGCATTTAGGGCTACCTATCCTGGTTTTGCTTCGGCCGATGGTTATCGCACCAAAAGAGAAGTAACCATGCGGGTAATTGATACCATATCGAAATTTAATATTAAAGCCATTCCCGGAGAAATTGTTGTGAACAGCAACTGGATTAAAAAGAAAAAGAACCAGGAAAAATTTCAATGGAACCTTGAACAGGCATTGCATCAAAACTGGTCATCAGTTGATACCATAAAAAACAATGGTTATCAGCTGGTATTTATTAACAAAAACTCCGCCTTTAATCCAACCATCAAGAAAGAACTTATTGAAACTTACTTCAAGGTTTTCCCGGTATTGGTAAGTACTTTTAATGATAAAACCACTCACGAAGTTGTATTTGTTACCGACACAGCTTATAAAGGTGTTGCAGAAGCCAGCGGAAACCGCATTTTGTTCAGCACCAAGTATATGGATGCACATCCAACGGACATTGATATTGTTACGCACGAAGGTATGCACCTGGTACAGGGATATGGTTATGGTTCGGGCCCCGTTTGGCTTACTGAAGGTATTGCAGATTTTATCCGCTATCGTTATGGTGTCGATAACATCGGCTCGAAATGGATGCTTCCGGCCTTTACAGAAAAAACTAACGAAAAGAAATATGAAAACAGCTATCGCGTAACTGCCCGTTTCTTTGAGTGGATTGACCAAAAGGTGAAACCAGGAATGATTATCGATATTGATAAAGAGTTGAGAAACCACACTTATAATCAGGATACATGGGTAAAATTATCAGGCAAAACGCTTGATGCGCTTTGGGATGAATATGCCAAAAACCCTGAATTAGCTTTAAAATACAGCGGAAAAGAAAGGATTTAACTTATCTTCTTTTCTTCAAAAATTATTTGCTTACCTGTTTCTCATTAACAGGTAAGCAAATTCCGGTTAAAAGGTTTATTAATTTTTACGGGATGCAACCTTTACCTCCAAACCGGCATCTTTATAACAAAATAAGTTATGAAGAAATTATCTTTCATTGTAGTCATCTCCCTAACATTTTTAGAAACCAGGGCGCAGCAAATCAGCAAAGCACAAGCCATTGCAGATATCGACTATTATAACCAGGTACTATCTGAGGTACATTACAACCCTTACCTTTATATCAGTAAAGATGCTTATCTGGATTTTACCGATAAGCTTAAATCTTCATTACCAGATTCAGTATCACTGAAATCTTTCGTTCTATTGATGAACCGCTTAACAGCTGAAATAAAAGATGGACACACTTCGCCATCAATTGTTCAGCAGGCTTTTAAAGAGGATTTTCAGAAGAAAATTTATTTCCCTTTTGAGCTCACAACTGATGAAAAGCTCGACATCTACCTACCCATTCAACCAACTACATCTGAAATTCCTGCTGGTGCCAAAATCATTTCCGTAAATGGTGTTCGTTTGAAAAATTTCTTTCTTGATTTGCTGGGACGAGTGGATAAAAACCAATCTTTCAGATTGGAAATGACTTGTGGTTTGCTGGGAAATTACCTCTATCTGGCAAATGTGAAACCACCTTTTGATATTAAATATGAGTACAGGGGCCAAACGGAAAATAAAACAATCCCCTATGGGATTACCCTTAAAGAATCACTTTCAAAGGCATTACCACAGGTTGCAAACAATAAATATAGTTTCGAGATCAAGGATGGAAAAGTTGGTCACCTCATACTTAACACCATGGAATCTGATTTAAATAGGTACACCACTTTTTTTGATTCATGTTTTAACCTCGTGAAAACAAAAAAACTTAAAGCTGTAGCAATCGACCTCAGAAAGAACCTGGGTGGCAACTCGCAAATCGCCGATTTGTTAATCAGTTATTTCAATACCAATCCATATTCACTTTCAGCTGGCAGGTATTGGCGGGTTAGCCAACGTTACAAAGACTATTTAACGGCTCAAGGCGACACCAGTAATACCTATCTTAAAGAAGCCAACGGAACAGTTATCGACAGACGTAATTGTGGGGCTCATACACCGTTATTTATTAATAACAGCTTACTTTTTTCGGGGAAAGTCTATCTCATTACCGGGCCATTAACTTTTTCAAGTGCAAATATGCTTGCTGATGGTGTAAAGCAATATAAAATGGCAATCATAATTGGTGAACCTACCGGTGAAAACACCAACGATTTTGGAGAAGTTCTGCGTATAGCATTACCAAACAGTAAACTTAGTATTCAAACTACAACAACATTTGATCTGGGGGTAGATTGTAATGATCAAAAAAGCCAAACCGTTAAGCCGGATATATTGATAAAAACAACGTTAAAGGCTAAAATAGAAAAAACAGATCCTGTTATGGAGTATTTATTAAAAAACATCAACTAAATAAAAAGGCCATCGCTTCGCAATGGCCTTTCTTACTGAACACTAAATTAATGAATTGAATTTCTACCGGTTCAAAAATAAGGATACTATATAAAGCTGGTATAAAGTTCCTGTTAAGGCTTTGTTCAGCATTTATTTACTTCAAAACCGCGATAAGAAAGCATTTCCGCATTATGGTTAATGGTAAGGCGTAAACCCATTTTTTCTATAATGGCCTTAGCCTCAAGGATACTACTGTGTAAATCATTAATTCCCCTGATTTCGATTCCCTTTGGCAGTAGCTTGAATTTGGCCGGCTCAAACTTTAAAATAAAGGCTTGCAGGTCTTTGTTAACCTCAGTATTGTTTTGTTGCATATAGTAAGTTTTATGCTGCAAAAATGCAGGGGTAATCTTAACTAAAAAGCACCTACAGGTTAAGTTTTCAAGAATTGTGGATAACAAAAAACCTTCCCCTTTTTACATGGGAAGGTTTTAATATTCGTAGGTAGGTTAAAAATTACTTTAAAGAAACTTCTGCCAGCACTGGGAAATGATCGGAAGGAAATTTACCAAAGTAAGTATCGGTTAAAATCCCCCATTTACTTGCAGTAAACTGGCTGCTCATGAATATATGGTCGATAACACCTTGTCCACGTGGTGTCCTGAATCCATTTGAAGAACCATTATTGGCATATGGGAACTTAACTTTTGTGTTAACATCAGCCAATACATTTGAGTTTGCTATGCTTTTGTACCATTCACTATCTCTGCCACCGTTAAAGTCTCCCGTTAGCAAAACAGGTTTGGTTCCGGCAATTTCATTTATCTTTTTCAAAATAAGCTTGCTGCTTTCCCTGCGGGCAATCATTCCCTGATGATCATAATGAACATTAAAAGCGAAGAACTGCTTTTTCGTTTTTAAATCTTCCAGATAAACCCATGAGCATATGCGGTTACAACAGGTAACATCCCATCCTTTACCAGGAACATCAGGTGTTTCTGACAACCAGAAATCGCCGCTCTTCAATAGCTTAAACCTGTCTTTTCTGTAAAAAATTGCAGAATGTTCTCCGGCATCTTTTCCGTCATCGCGGCCTTTACCGTACCTTGCATATTCGGGTAAAGCGCCATTGATATCATCTAGTTGATTCTTTAAACCTTCCTGAACACCGAGAATATCGAAACCATGAAAACGGACTAAGTTTGCAACAATCGGTGCACGGTTAACCCAAAGGTTCCCGCTATCGGCAGGATTATCGTACCTAATATTAAAGGTACCGATGGTAATCTCCTGTGCTTTTAGTGCTGTTATACTTAAAGCAAACGCAGCTGTAATTAAAAATATCTTTACTTTCATACTTCTTATTTAAAAGGGTATTATAGCTTACCAGCCATTGTTTTGTTTTAGATTAGGATTTCGTTGAAGATCGGCCAAAGGAATCGGATAGTAATAATTTCTCTCGTTCCATTTACGAGGAATTTCCTTCATCCAGGTAAGTTCACCTGAACTTCCGTTTCTAAGTAGCTGTGAGTTAACCGCAGCACCAACAGTAGCAGAAACATCAACGTAGGTAACTCCGGCAACCGCAGGCGATGGGCGTGTACCCTGATAGAAAGCAACATCCAGAATTCCATCCTCATTCAGATCCATTGGGGTATTTAAGGTTGGTACGTAAAAACCATTCCATTCCTGTTCCATCAATGTACCGCGTTTCCAGCGAAGTAGATCGGCAAAACGTAAGCCTTCAAGACTTAACTCGATACCACGTTCTCTTCTGATTTCGAGCAAGGTTGCATCGCTGATACCAGGAAAGTAGTTGGCAACCAGGTAAGGGTCAGCCGTAACAGGCTTAGTTGTTAATCCACCTGTAATACCTGCTCTTGAGCGTAATGCGCCAACCGTTAAGGTCCAATCTGCATCTGTTAACGTCCCCAGTTCAGCTTTTGCTTCGGCATAATTAAGTAATACTTCGGCATATCTGAATAAAGAAACTGCATTCGTATTTAAAGCACCAGCATCATAGTAAGTGTCGTCTAACGTCCATTTAATAGGCTGATAACCTGTAAAAGTATACGAGAAAACAGGAGGAGCCGGAACCTGCTGACCACTGGTGATACGCTTGTAATCGCCCAGACGAATAGTTTGTTTTAGCCTTAAATCTCTGTTTTTAACCTCATCTTTAAACAACATGGTACGGTATGCCGGATCGTTTGTATAAGGTGTACCATCAAGTTTGAGATAAGTGTTAATAAAAGTGCGGGTAAAGCTGGCCTTTGCTCCGTAAGTACCGCTCGTCCACCACCAGTTAGCTTCATTCAATACACCAAGATTTAAATCTGCCACAGCTGATTGCAATACTTCGCTCGCTACTGGTGTATTGCTTGTAAATACCTGACGATAAGAAACACCGGCACCACCAGCAGTATTTAGTGTATATCCACCTTTTTTAATTATTTCGTCGGCCGCCGCAGCTGCATCTTCCAGCCATTTGTTTGCCGTTGATGCCAGCTTCAATTCGGTATGGTATTTACGAAATGTTCCTTCGAAAAGACATATCCTCGATTTATAGGCATAAGCTACCCATTTTGTAACGGTTGTACGGCTTGCATCGTTGGTACTTGCAATATTTGCACAGGCAAAATTAATATCAGCCAACACTGAATCCATTACCAGCTCTCTTTTATCTCTCCCTGCATTTAATGCGGGGTCATCAATATCAAGTGGTTTTCCTATCCATGGCACATCGCCAAAACGTTTCACTTTTTCCATGTAGAAATAAGCCCGGAAATAACGGGCTATACCAAGATAGTTGTTACGCACTGATGCAGGCACTGCGGGATCTTTACAGTTTTCTATAAAATAGTTAATGTTTCTTAAGTCTCTCCAGGTCCATCCCGAGCTATTGTTAGCAGCGAAACCACCCTCACGAACAAAATCAGGTACTGACTTCACAGCAAGATAATCAGACATGGCATCCTGACTGGTAGAGTTTTTCGGAAGAAAATCCATACCATAAAATGAGTTGGTGTACAGCTTTAATCCGTTCTCAGTACCAAAAACGGCTTCTTTTGTTGCTGTAGATTGTGGTTTCTGATCCAGTTTTTTACAGGCTGCCAAAGCCAGGCAGGCAAGTAAAAAGTATAAATATTGTTTTTTCATCTTCATGTTTTTTTTCCTGGTATTCTAAAAACCAATGTTTAAGCCTAAAGAATAACTTTTCATTAAAGGATAGTTGTAACCATCTCCATTTGTACTTCCTGCATTTAAATCCTGATCGGAAGGCACTGCATTTTCAACATCGATGGTATGTTTAACGATTTTATACATCGGTGAATAGGTAAACAGGTTTTCTCCTGAGAAGAATACTTTCGCACTGCGAAGACCTACCTTGTTTATCCATTTTCCAGGCAAAGTGTAACCAATCTGAAGGTTTTTCATCCTGATATAAGCTACATTTTGCAGATAACGTGTTTGTGCCACGCCTAACGTACGGTTGGTATTGCTTGATGCTGCCCTCGACATTGTTCTTGGGAAATAAGCATCGGTGTTGTCTGGTGTCCACATATTACCTAAATGAAAGGTTGGGATATTGTTGTAAGGGCGATTATACTGGCCCCAGAACATCTCTGTTTCAGTACTCGGATACCATTGTTGTTTACCCACTCCCTGAAAGAAAACAGAGAAAGAGAAATTATGCCAATCGGCGCCAAGGTTTATGCCGTAAAGGTATCTTGGTGCAGAATTACCAATAATTCTTCTGTCGCCGGATTTACCCACTTTATTTTCACCCACGTTGATAAAGCCATCACCATTAAGGTCTCTTAACTTGATATCTCCTGGAAACCACTTTCCCGTAGGTGAAGCACGCATCTGCGGATCTTGCTTAGCATGTGAAGCGATATCAGCATCATCTATAAAAAAACCTTCAGTTTCATAACCCCAGATTTCGCCCAAGGTCTGTCCTTCATAGTAGTCGCTCAACAATTTATCCGGATTGTTATACTTATCTATTTTAGTTTTATTGTCGGCAAGTGTTAATCTTACATTGTAGCGAAAAGGTTTATCAGAAGCGCCAATTTTATCATTCCAGGCTACTGAAACTTCCCATCCCCTGGTTGTTAAATCTGCATAGTTACCTTTTGGCACATCGGCACCGAATACAGCAGGAGGTGTTAATCCAAAGGTAAACATGTCAGTTGTTTTACGGATATAAGCATCGCCGGCAAATGTTAATCGACCCGAAAACATTGTTAAATCAAGACCAAGGTTGCTTGTAGTTGAGGTTTCCCAGGTAAGTCCATCAGGTAAAACTGCCGGAATACGTGTAGTTTGCGGTCTTACACCGTTTAAGATCACTCCCGACTGGCTGATATTAAAAATTTCCTGAAAGGCATATGATGCGATGTTACCATTTCCAAGCGAACCATAAGAAGCACGTAGTTTTAAATCAGAGATAAGCTTATCAGAAACACTCCAGAATGCTTCCTTATTAATTCTCCATCCGGCAGAAACTGAAGGGAAAAAACCATAACGCTGACTGGCAGGAAATTTTGATGAACCATCATATCTGGCATTTACTTCAAGGAGGTAACGGCCTTTAAAAGTATAGTTTAACCTGGAGAAACCACCAAGTATAGCCCACTGCTCATAACCTCCACCAGTAGCAATTGACTGTCCCAAGGCAAGGTTTAAATCTGTAGCATCCTCAAAAATAATCCCGTTTCGCTGTACAGCTATACGGTTATATGTAGATTGTTCATAGTTATAACCAGCCATGGCTTTAAGGTAATGGTCAGTACCAAACCTGTTTTCGTACTCGGCGTAAATATTGGTTGCCAGGTATTGCGTTTCACGTTGGTCGAACAAAAGATCGTTCGTAGTTGTACCCACAAACGCGGTAACGCCCCGGCTGTTACTGTAGGGCACTTGCACTCTTTTCTGCTCAATATTATTATTAGTATTACGGAAAGTGAAATCGGCATTTACCCTGAATTTATTATTGAAGAAATTGGTTCTAAGCCCAGTGATATTTCTAAAAACCTGACGGCGGGTATCGATGCCGTTTTTCCCATAAATAAAATCACCAACAGTATATGCTGCAGCAAAAGTAAGCGAGCCATCAGGGTTGAATATTGGCATAGTTGGTTTACCTTCATCAGCAATGTTACGCCAGATTCCACCGCCCTCGCCAACATTAATCGGGTTGTGGTAATTCATAACAGAGTAATCGGCGTTGTTCTCGATGGTTAACCATGGATATACCTGCACCGAACCTCTTGCACGAATATTTTTCATGTCGTAATCGTCGCTGTTATACTTAAATAAACCATCCTGGTTCAAAAAGCGACCCGATACCAGGAATGAAGCTTTTTCGCCGCCACCACTAACAGAAAGGTTGTTTTCAGTTGCTGCTGTATTTTTCTTATACAATTCGGCGTAGTAGTCTGTACTTCCGTAATAAGTGTACTCACCAGTTGTCGGATTTACCTCAATCTGGTTGTAGGGTTGTCCGGATTCTGCTCTTCTTTTGAACTCATCGAGATAAGCTTGCGAAAATTTCTGTGTTTTATTGGCATTCTGAGGAAAAGCTCCATCACCATTTACAAAAGCTTCAGCAAACATTTTTGCCCAGGTATATCCATCCGTTACGAAATCAGGAACCTGCAGTGGACTTTTAATCGCATAATTAGTTGAAAAATTGATACTCGTACGGCCTTTTTCAGCTTTTTTAGTTGTGATTAAAACCACACCAAAAACCCCTCTGGCACCATAAATAGCAGCCGAAGCGGCATCTTTCAGTACGGTAACGCTTTCAACATCGTTTGGGTTTAAAAGACTTGGGTCTCCCTCAAAACCATCGATTAAAATTAGTGCACTTCCTCCCTGCCCGATTGAAGTTGTACCCCGAACATTATAACTTGGAGATTGTGTTGGTTTACCATCCATCATTTTCAGATTTAAGTTTGGTATTAAACCTTGTAAACCTTGCGTAAGATTAGTAACCGGCCTGTTTTCCAGGTTTTTCGCACTTATCTGGTCTACAGCCCCGGTAGCATTTTCTCTTTTCTGTGTTCCATAACCAACTACAAGTACTTCATTTAAGCTTCCTGTTTCGCCTTTTAATGTGATATTCAATGGTGTATTGTCTGCAGATTTTACTACAACTTTCCCCAAAGTAACTGTAGTGTAAGAAATGAAACTTACCTGAATGGTATATGTTCCGGCCGGCACACTTATTTTAAATGTACCATCTGGATTGGTTTGCGTTACTTTATTCAATTCACGCACCACAATGCTTGCGCCTGGAAGTGTTTCTCCTTTTTCATCAACCACCTTTCCGGTAATAGTACCCTGTTCTTGTTTGTGGGATGTAATGGACAAGTCCATCGGTTCAACGCCTGCCATTGCAGGGCTGCTGAGCAAAGCCATCGGAAGCATGGTCACCACACTAAAAAGTGTATACTTCCGCATGAGCAGTAAAGTTTTTTTCATCAGTTAAATAATTAGTTATGGGTATTAAACCGTTTTAGTCTATTCTGTAGGTTCCCTAGAATTGGCGCAAAACTATCGTCCGGATATAAACCTATCATTAACTTATTTTAACCTTTGAAGTTGTATGGAAAAAGAACTATTTTAAGCATATCACCTTAATTTTATCCTGCTTTTCAAGACATTTATCGAACTTAAGAAGTAATAATTTGCATTTTAACTTAAGCTGATGGCATGTACAATGCTAATAATTAAAGAGATTTTTTCAAGACAAAGGATTACTGGTTTCGCAAAGCTGTTAAGTTCCCGTTAAATATTTTTTAAGAAATTACAACAAGCTTAAAAACAATAGATTTCTTTAATTTCATCACTAAAACTTAATGGGTAAAATTTGTATTTAACCCGAAACAGGTTCATCTTTGCCTGAGACATTTTACCGCTTAAAAAGATGAGAAAATTGATTTCAGTTGTGTTTCTGTTATTCGCAGTGATTGGCAATAGTTTCTGCCAGGAACTTAAGCTTCCTGATTCAATTTATTCGGGCGAACAAGGTAATTTTCATGTTCAGGGTATCGCAATTGACCGAACAAAAGGTTTCACTTATTTTTCTTTTACCAATAAGCTGGTAAAAACAGATTTATCAGGCAAATTACTTGGCAGTGTTACAGGTTTTATCGGCCACCTGGGTGATATAGACATTAATGAAAAAGGGGATATTTATGCCTCGCTTGAATATAAAAATGATGCAATTGGCAAAGGAATAAAGAAAGAGCTTGGAATTCAGAATCCTGGTGAGGACGGTTTCTATATAGCCATTTTCGATGCATCAAAAATAACAAAACCTGATATGCAGGCCGATGAATCAGATCTGTTAACTACTGTATTTATTAAAGAAGCTGTTAACGATTATAATGCAATTTTAAAAACTGAAAATACCGAAATACTACACCGCTTTGCCTGTTCAGGTATAGATGGCATTGCATTCGCCCCGGCTGCTGGAGCCCCGGTTAACAGCAAAAAGTTTCTTTACATTGCTTATGGTATTTATGGAGATGTTAATCGTAATGATAATGACAATCAGGTTATTTTGAAATATGACACAGGCAACTGGCAAAAATACGCGAGAGTTTTAACTCAAGGTAATCTGCATCAATCAGGCCCTAAAAAACCCGCAGGCAAATACTTTGTTAAAACGGGGAATACACGCTACGGCATACAAAACCTGGCTTATGATGAAACAAGCGGAAATTTATTTGCCGCTGTTTATAAAGGAGCAAAACCACAATATCCAAACTATGATTTGTTTGTTATCGACATGAAGAAAAAACCTGGCACGTCTTCGATTTCCTTTGGTAACGAAAGTATCAAAGTACAAACACTGGCATTGCTCAATGCAGGCCTTCGCGATACTTCATCAGGTATAAACGGCTGGCACTTTAAATGGGGTGCAACAGGGCTTTGCCCTATTGGTAATGGCCGTTTTTATATTTCGCACGATAAAAAAACAAAAGCTGGCGTTCAAAGTACAACAATTCATCAATATCGATGGACCGGCGAGGCAACTGAACCGTTTATATTGGTAAATTAAAAATAAATCAGATAAAAAAGAGGACAAATATGCTTTAGGGCTTATGTCCTCTTTTCTTTATTATTCGTTATTTCGGGTAGAAATAGTTGCTGTTTTATTCGAATCTGGTACGTTTACCGGAATAGTATCAGCATGTTTCTTATTTTTCCTTTTGAACAGATTATTCAATTTCTCACCTGCTTTATTTAAAACTTTATCTGTAACATTATCGGCCGTTTTACTTACAGTTTTGTCTACTACTTTATCAGTCGAGCGGTCGACTGAGTTTCCTAAGGCTGTTTTTGCTTTTTCATTGAGTTTGCTCAAAACCTGTGCTTTTGTCATCCCTGCTGTTCCAATGGTTAGGAAAAGGATAAATAATACTTTTTTCATAAGATTTGTTTTTAATGAAACTTACAGCATCCTGGTTTTTCAGTTTAGTAGTTGTACTTAGAACCAGGATTTTTTACATTATTTCTTATGATAAAAATAGTAGAGCTGATGAGGCTGGTCAATCCTGTAAAAAGGTGATTTTTTGAGTTTACTAAAGACTTAGGCCGATATAATTTTATGTAAAACAATTTATTGCACGGTTAACAAACTATTTCTTTCCAGAGAAATTAAACTTCCTGGCATACTCTTTTTTAATCTGGATGAGGATAACGCCATTAGCTCCTTTTGCACCATATAAAGCAGTTGCCTTTGCATTGGTTAAAACTTCCAGTTTTTCTATCCACGCCGGATTAAAGTCATCCATTCGCGAAGGCGCTATTTCACAGCTTTTTTTCCCCGAAGAAACAACATACAACGGTACATTGATCCTTGTCCCAGCAACTACGCCTCCAAGCCTGATAACCACCGGCTGCTTAACCTTAATTACCATGTTATCCTTTAAAAAAAGTTCTGCTACTGATTGTCCGTTTAGATCTAAGACAAAAGGAACGGCATTATTTACATCCTGCAGGATAATCTCCATTTTCCCGCTACTATCCGAAACAGCCAGTACGTTCTGAAAATTTTTCTGTCTTAAGCGAACACCGCTTAAAGGCTTACCAGTCAAACTGTCGACAACATGAACAGTAATTTTCTGATTTAATTCAGGCAATTTAAATTCATCTTGTGGGGCTAATTTATCTGGTGAAGAATTATTTACAACCACCGGTTTTAACTGCTGTGCCTGTACTGGCGTAATCGCAATAGCGCCAATGGCAAGCGGCATTAACCAATGCCAGTTCTTTTTTGCAGGTGGCACTATTAATTTTCGATTAAGCTGGCTTGAAAGTAAACGTCCGCAAACATTATCTTTCTTTCTTTTAAAGAATTGGATTAGTTCTGCATCTGATTTGTCGGTAAGATCAACAATATTTTTTTCGCAGCGATCGCAGTAACGTCCGGCACCTGTTGCTGCCATATTCTCCCACTGTTCTAAACAAGGGTTAGTTAAAATCAATTGTATGTCTTTCACCTTTGCATTTTAAGTAATGATGCACAACACTTATGCATTCCATACCAATGGTAAAAAAATATACAAACTACCCTATTAATTCTGCTGCTTGTTAAATCTCCTGACGTAAAGCTTTCATGGTATCAAGTACAAAATGCATGGATGGGTTGCTTAAATCAGGGTTTCTTAATCCTGCCAGCAAGTTATCATTCCAGCTTATCAACGCATCTTCCGGCGTTTCTCCTGTTCCGCAGATACCCGTTTGCAGATCTGTTCCGAGTACTGCATAATACACCTTATTGATTAGGTAAACAGCAGGACGAAATTCATTTACGTACTGTGGCAGCCGAAAGCGGCTAAATTCGAAGTTTATTTGTTCCCGGGACTGAACATTAATATCATCCATACTACTAGGCTTTATTGTTCATCAACTTAAACGCTGTAATATTGCAACTTGTTTTTTTCCTGCCAGTTAAATTAACATTATCAAACTGTTATTAATGATGTGAAATTTAATTATATTTTTGAGGCATCTATTAACACAGCAAGCTGAATACATGGAACATCAGACCGATTGCTCCAGGCATGCCCCGTACCTCGTTGAATCACTATATCGCCAGCCTTAAGCAATGTTTCCGAATCGTCAAGAACCAGGTATATTTCTCCGGAAGCGATAATTATATAATCCAGTGTATCGGTTTGGTGAAATAAGGGATGGCGTTTCCCGGTTCTATTGCCTTCAACTTGGAGTGTATTGTCGGGAGGAATGGAAACATATCTAAAATAGGTTCCGTTTTCAGGAGTGTTTGGAAATGCCGTATTTTCAATTTCAGGCATTTGTGTTAAGCTTGCCGGCATTTCAGTCGTTGCCCATACATCTGAAATAACCAACCCTGGTATGTGTTCAACAACATTCTTTGCCTGTCCGTCAGAAATTATTTTCGATTGTCCATTTTGTTCGCCAGTAATTACTACTCTTGGTATTTTTTTAAACATAAACTATATTTTTAATCGAAAACAAATTACGGGAAGCATTTACATATATTTGAAATTACTAACTCAAAGGTTAGCCCTTTAAAATTATTTATGGCAGAAAATCAGAATATAAATTATCCGCAATGCATCAAAGAATTATTAAGCCTTAGGGATAGTTTTGATACGCTAAGTGGCAAATGGAAACTACCTATTATGCAATATCTTTTTAACCGGAAAGATGAGTTTAATCATTTCAGAAAAATCGCTGATGGCATTCCTGGAATATCGGATAAAATGCTGGCAAAAGAGCTAACTGACTTAGTACATAACCACCTGATTTGCAAAATTCCATCACCTGATTATCCTTTAAAAAAAGGATATAGCATTTCGCAACATGGTGAAAGCACCATCCCGGTAATTAAAACACTTGTAAACTGGGGCAAAACACATCGCGAAGTAATCAAAACTTTAGCTTAGCTTAAAGCTGTAGGTGTTTTACCAAACTTTTTCCTGAAGGCATTAGAGAAATGAGAAAGGCTTTCGAAACCAAGGTCGAGGTAAATAGCTGATGGCTTACTGTTTCTATGTTCGATCAGGTGTCTTGCTTCATTCAGGCGTTTATCCTGCAGCCATTGTCTTGGAGCCATATTAAAAGTCTTCTGAAAATCGCGTTTAAAGCTGGCAAGGCTCCTACCCGTTAAGCGGGCAAATTTCTCAACAGGGATGTTATAATGAAAATTACTGATCATGAATTTCTCCAGGTCCATTTTATGGGGTTCAGAAAAATCAAATAAGAATTCGCGAAGCTCGGGTTTCATATATAACAGCAATTGTACTGCTTCCTTAACCTTCAATAAACCTACTGCTTTAGTAATTTTTTCGTCGGGATGACTCACATACGGTTTTATCGATTGAAAAAATCCCTGCAGGAAATCATTCGCTGGAATATGAATATTGTTAGTACCACTGTATTTCTGGTCGATAACTATTTTTTCTTCCAAAGCAATTTGCCTAAGCAAATCATTCTGCAAACAGATGATAATGGTTTGATAAGTACCTTCCTCCAGAGGCGCTTTTGTTAAGGTGGCCAGCTGATTCTTCCTGATCAATAGCATTTCATTCTTTTCCATCGACACCTTTTCACTTGCGGTTTCAATGGTAAAACGCCCCGAAACCTGTAACACAAGCGTATTGTGTTCAAGGAAAGCTACCTTATCCTTTCGTTGCTTTGCATAGTAGGAATAGAAGATAAATTCAGGAAGAATTTCTGTGGGATTGATCATAGTTTAAATATATAAAAAAGCACGATTGCTTGCCTACAATAGCAAGATTTGGGGCTTGTAAAGCCCCGGCACTTTTAACGCTGAAGATAGGTACCCCCTAAAATTGCACCTGGTGCAAAAGCAGTATTTAAAGTTTCTAATTCTGCTGCACTTAGCTCAATATTCATTGCCGCAATATTTTCAGGTAAACGTGAACGACTGCTCATACTGACTAATGGCATGATGTGTTTACCTTGTGTATTTACCCATGCAATGGCAATTTGAGTAGGCGTAACCCCTCTTTCACTAGCTACTTTTTTTAACACTTCTACCGTTTCAAGGTTTTTTATCAGGTTATCACCCTGAAAACGAGAGAAATGATTCAGGTGATTATCAGGTGCAAGTGGTGCTTTTAAATTACCTGTTAGTAAACCTTCGGCAGTATTGGCAAAAGCTACCACACTAATTCCAAGCGCTTCAGCTGTAGGCAACAAGTCATTCTCAATCTGACGATCAGCTAATGAATAGCCTATTTCTAATGCTGATACAGGATAAACGCTATTTGCTTTACGGAGCTGGTCGGCTGTGATTTCTGAAACACCCAGATGACGTACTTTGCCCTCTTTGATCAGGTCGGCCACAGTACCAATAATATCTTCAACCGGAACACTGTTATCCATACGGCAAGGCTGGTAAAGGTCTATTGTTTCGATTCCCAAACGCACCAGTGAGTAGTTAATAAAGTTTTTGATAGCCATTGGCCGTAAATCCAGACCAAGCCACTGCCCATTGTGGAAGATAGCACCAAATTTTACACTAATAAAAGCATCGTCTCTTCTTCCCTTTACAGCTTTTCCAACCAGCAATTCGTTATGGCCAGCGCCGTAGAAATCACCAGTATTTAAAAAGTTAATGCCATTATCCAATGCAGCGTTAATTGTTGCTATACTTTCTGCTTCATCGCGGGCCGCACTTCCCCATACCGAAGACATGCGCATGCAACCTAAGCCCAGTTTTGAAACCAAGGGGCCATTTTTACCTAAATTTATTTTTGTGATATTTTCCATTGTAATTCTGTTTAAATCTAATAACACAAATCTCAATGTTTTGTGCGGTTAAAGATGTTCCAGAAAGCTCAAATTATTTGCCTGTACGGCTCATTGTTTATCAGGCTAAGGCAAATTCATAATGACCTAAGAAATGTAATGATTTAAAAGACTTTCATAATAAAATACCAAATGAGTTATATTTGAACAACCCTGAAAATCATGATAAGCGATCACGAAAGCTATACACTGTTTGGTAAGACACTACTGGAAGTACTTGTTTTAAAACCACCTTTCACTTTTGAGATGCCAGCTGCCGACAATGCTTGTTTCCATTACATGCTGGAGAATGAAATGCAGTATAAAATAGATGATAAGCCTCTGAATATTGCAAACAAAGAATCGGTTTTGCTCAATTGTAGAAATGTGGGTAATAATATGCGTAGCATTCACTCTGCCCAAGAAAATAAACTGGTAATTGTTCATTTCCACCCTGATATTTTAAAGAAAATCTATGATCGGGAAATGCCCACACTATTGCAAAAACCTAAAAATGCAGTTTCCAATAAAACCAGTGAACGCATCAGTAACGACTTCTTAATACAGAAATACATTGAAGGGCTTTTATTCTATTTTGAAAATCCAATGCTGGTTAACGAGGATATTCTCATTTTGAAATTAAAGGAAATCATCATTTTACTTTCCCAAACCAAAAATGCAGAAGCCCTTCAAATGATATTATCTCAATTATTTTCACCTGCTATCTATTCTTTCAGGCAAATTATAGAAGCCAATCTTTTTTCTGTCTTGACCTTAAATGAACTTGCAGATTATTGTAACCTCAGTTTATCCTCTTTTAAACGTGAATTTGCAAAACACTATGATGATACCCCAGCCAATTACATCAAAACGCAGCGACTTGAAAAGGCTACCGACCTGCTAACTGTTTCAAATAAAAGAATAAGCGATATTGCATTTGAATGCGGTTTTAATGATTTGGCTAATTTTACCCGAAGTTTCCACGATAAATACGGAATAAGTCCAAGCCAATTCAGACTGAACCAAATTGCCAAATAATTGAACTGATTCGCAAAAAGCCTTTCTATTTTCTCTACAATCTTTGTATCGTCAATAACGACAGTACATTAAAAAAAGAAAATATGAAACGCACAGCGAAAGCACACTGGACTGGAAACCTTAAAGAGGGTAAAGGCGAATTAAATACCCCAAGTGGAATTTTAAACCATGCCAATTATAGTTTTAAAACCCGTTTTACCGGTGAAGAAACAGGTACAAATCCTGAAGAATTGTTAGCAGCGGCCCATGCAGGATGCTTTACCATGGCCGTTAGTGCCGCATTAACTGAAAAAGGATTAAACCCCATTGCATTAACTACTGAAGCGACCGTTCAAATGGAAGGATTATCAATTACTGCAGTTCATCTTCAAATTACCGGTTCTGTAGATGGTATCAATACCGACGAATTTGAAGCCGTTACGAAAAATGCAGAAAAGAATTGTTTAATATCAAAGGTATTAAACATCAAAATTAGCTCAGAAGCACATTTAATTTCTTAACCTTTAAACAACCTTAATTTATGGGACTATCAACGCTGGGTATCTTTCATACCTTTATTGGGGTTATTGCCATTGTTGCAGCTATTGTATCGTATATCAGGTATAGCAAAATTAATCTGGCCGAATTATCAGGCAAAATATACCTTTACAGCACTATTGTTACTGCACTAACAGCATTGGGCATTTCAAAACACGGCGGATTTAATCCAGGGCATGTATTCTCGGTATTTATTTTAATATTAGTGGTTGTAGCTAACTTTCTTCACCGTAAAAAGCAAGGAAATAACCGTAACCGTTATATCGAGAATTTCTTTTTATCTTTTAGTTTTTTCCTTTCGTGGGTACCAACGATAAATGAAACCTTTACGCGTGTACCACTCGCAAAGCCCTTGGCTACAGGGCCAAATGACCCGATTATTGCTAAAACCTTATTGCTACTGCTGATTTTATTTATTGCTGGTACTGTTCTTCAGTTTTTAAAACAAAAGAAGATAAACGGCTTTATAAACAAGTAAACTTAAGGCAATAAGTAAAAAAAAATCCTTACTCCGATGTGGTAAGGATTTTTTTATTAAAGAAATTCCTGAACAAAATTAATGGATTACTTTAAGGGTTTAGCTGATACTGGAAAAAGTAAAATAGATCTTCCAATTATTAAAATCTAAAATAAATAACGAATGCAGTTAAGATGTTTTTGCCAAAATAGATTTTAGAAAAGCTTTAATCAAATTATTTGTTTCTGTTTTATGGGTAATGAAATAAAAAAATCGCCTGATGTCCAGCCCATCTACATCAACAATTTTCAGATCTCCACATTTAAGTTCTTTAAGAATAGCATGAACGGATAAAAAAGCATGGCTTTCTGATTCGAGCAAATAAGACTTAATGGCTTCTGTACTTTCGAGGGTGATTTCACGCTGCAAATCGCCGGGATTAATATTAACATGCTTTAAAGCAGCATCGATCACCTCCAGCGAACCCGAGCCAGGCTCTCGTAGTACCATGGGAATAGTTTTGAGTTCAGCAACGGATAAAGCCAGCTCCCTGTTTCTTAGTTTACCATTTGCAGTACATAAAACAAGTTCATCTTTACACCATGGCTGATATACAATGTGTTGCCTTTTCGACTGACCCTCAACCAAACCCACATCAATTTTATTTTCGAGCAGCAGGTTCTCTATGGTTTCGGTGTTTCCTGAAATCAGGTTTATCTCTACCTCAGGAAAGTTTTGCTTAAAAGCTGCAAGGTATTTTGGTAACACATAACTGGAAATGGTATTACTTGCACCAATTCTTAAACTCCCAACTAGTTTGTTGGTCAGCGAAGCCATATCAGCATCCATCTTGCCATGTACGTCCATTAACTTTGCAACCGATTCAAGCAGTACCGTACCAGCAATACTTAACTTAATTTTAGTTCCGTTTCTTTCGAAAAGACGTGTATGGTAATGCGCTTCAATTTCCCTGATGTGCTTACTCACTGCCGGTTGGCTGATAAAAAGTTCTTCAGCAGCTTTGGTAAAATTCAGCCGCCGGGCAACGACATAAAAAACTTTCAATCTAAAATCAAACATCTGAAGTAAGGCTTAGTCGGTAGTAAATCCAAATTTACGATAAATCTTTTTGGCCTTTTCGCTTTGCATGAAGTCCATAAAATCTTTTGCCGCTTTCTGATGTGGCGCATTTTTCATCTGGCCAGCCACATAGGTAGCTTCGATATTTTCGCCATCAGGAATTTCCACCATTTCAATCGGATTTCCAATCATCTGCTGATAAAATGCTTCAGAATACCAGACTGGTCCAGCCTGCGCCTGTTCATATAAAATCCTCATCGGGGTTTGCCTGTGGTGTATTTGTGTAAGATAAGTTGACTTGTCTTTAACTTTATCTTCCATAATTTTCATTTTCAACGATTCACCTCCGGCCTTCACATATGCTTCTTCAATCCGTTTACCAATCCCCTCCCATTCCGGATTTGGCATGGAAACGATAATTTCATTCCTGCCTAAATCTTTCAGGCCTGTAATTTTCTGTGGATTACCTTTCTGCACCATAATGGCTAACTTATTTTTTGCATAAGCTTCTGTTCTGGAAAACCAGGCCGCATTTTCAACAATTTTCGATTTACCGGCGGTATAAATATCCGGTGCATTCGAAATCCTCATATTGCCAATGGTTATAGAACCACTTTTAATCTGACGGGCAAGGATTCCCGGAGGCAAAGTTTCGGCAAATACCCTGGTATATTGTGGATAAGCCAGTTTAAATTCAGCCAGCAAGTCATCTATCACCATAAACTGATTACCCGCAAAAAATATAACGAGCTGAGGATCCGTAATATCTCCATATAGATCAGGAACATTGTCGATTCCTTTTATGGTAAAATTGAGACCATCGTTAAAGGGTTTGTTCCAGGGCGGATCGAAGCGCTGTTCTTGTGCCTGCACATTAAACATTGCTGCTAAAAGTGGTAGTACCAAATAATATCTCTTTTTCATGATAAACTTTTAAGGATGAATAATTGCCCAGCCTTCATCCTGGCGAATAATCAGTTCACCGTTGCCACTGGGTACGAAAGAAATAAAATCGAGTAAGTCAGTCTTTGGTATATTGCGCTCACGAAGTGTATTTTCACATTGTGCGAGAATGACGCCTTTCTTTTGAAGTTCCAGTAATTGGGTGGTGTAAGGTGAATCTTTTTTAAAAGCCACAACACCTCCTCCGTGCACAACAAGTTCTACCTGAAGTTTTCCCTTTAATCGTGGGTCTTCCAATGCATTGCTGATGTTTTTTAAGGTAGCCACAATCTTTTTATCTTCATCAGTATTTAGCTGATATACGGCTTTGTAAGATTTGTTTTTTGTTTGGGCACCATGGAAAACACTAGGTGCTGTTGTTTTTTCCTGAGCAGCTAAATTGAGGCTAAAAAGCATGGCAATGATTGCTACTGTTGTTTTAAGGTTAATCATTTTCATTGTTATTTATTTTGTGTTTTTATGCATTTCTTTAATCGGATTAAAAGGTCCATACTTATGCTGAACTTCACTAAACTGATCGCTGTAAGGTCCAAAAGGAAAATCGATGGGTTTCTTTGAAATGTCTGTCCAGTCGGCATGTTGGTCTTTATGCGGTCGGGGTTGTGAATTTACGAAGGCTGCGATATCCCAGGCTTCTTCATCCGTTAGCAAGGGTTTTTCAGACGATGCGCCAAAAGGCATATTACTTTTTACATAACCTGCGAAATTCGAAATCCGGTATAAACCTGCAGCATCATTGTAACTCTTTTCGCCCCAAAGTGGCGGATAAACAAAACTTTGATTACTGGCATCCATGATCCCGGCTCCTGTATTGCCATGGCATGAACTACATTTACCCTGATAAAGAAGTGCTCCATTTTTTGGATTTGCTGCCCTATCCAGATAAGTTAATTTTTCAATACCAGCTCCTTTTGGGGTAGTACCTTTTCCTGTACCTGTACCCAGGAATTTCATGTAAGCAATCATAGCTTTCATTTCCTTGCTGTTACTATCGGGTGCCGAGCCATTTAAACTACGTTCAAAGCAGTCAGAAATACGCTTAACGATGGTTTCTTTGGTACCTGACCTGGCTCTGAACTTGGGATAAGTACTATAAACCGCTGAATAATTATTTCCAAAAACTTTGGTTCCGGCTTCAAGATGGCAATTCTGGCAATTCATTCCATTTGTGAGTCGGCCAACTATACCTTCAGGGCCTAAGTATTTGGATGTGCTTGCAATTAAATCCTTGCCGTAGCTAATCATTTGCTTATCCTGATTATCAGGTAAATCATCAATTGACGGTGCCTGCCAGAAAACGGCTTCCACAACCTCTTTTTTTACTGCGGTTTTTGGATTCCTATCTTTTTTTGTTTCAGAAATAAGTGCGGGTTCTGGATAAAAGCGCAACATCACCATTGTAAAAACCAGACCAGCAAGCACAACCGTTAACACCAGCAGGACTAAAAGACTGAAACGTATTTGCCTGATAAACTCTTCTATCATACTTCTATTTTTTATTTGTCTTATTTGTTAATACAAAAGTGCTAAGGTCTGTTGTATGAAAGAAATCATTAAAAGTTATTTCAGATAACCAGAAGTTATTGTAATCAAGATACAAACTAAGTTTACCAATTCCTTAAAATTTTAGCGAAAGCAGGCTATTTCAAGAAAAGTGGGGTCAGTTTTACCAACTCCACTTCGAACCAATTACAGCTTTTCTCCCTCCTTAATTTCATCATTCGCAGGTGAAATAATGCTTTCGCCTGCCTTTAACTGTCCAAACACCTCGGTCAGATCGTTTCCTTTCATGCCCTCTTTAATATCAATTAAATGCGCTTTTCCATCCTTTATTCCAACAATATATTTACGTTCAGTAGAGCGTACTATTGCTGAATTTGGTACTAATAATGAAGTTGCGCCGGATTTTAAAGGAATTTCTACCTCTGCATACATCCCCGCCTTTAAACGGTTATCCTGATTGGCTACATCTATTTCAACTGTTTCCTGGCGCATATTACCCAATGAATTGGCCGAACGGCTGATCTTAGCTTTTCTTTGTTCGCCGGGTAAGGCATTGAAATGAAAGCTTACCTGTTGCTCCAGATCAACTTTATCTACATAATCTTCGGGAATGGATACCTCTAAGCGCATGTGCGTTAAATCCTGCAGTACGAGCATTGGCAAATCGCTGTTTTTACCTGCTGATACCAACGCACCGGGAGAAACATTACGATCAACAATAACACCATCAAACGGGGCATAAACTTTAAGGTAATCCTGCATGGTCCGAACAGACGATACATTAGAGCGTTCAGCTTCTGCAATGGCTTTATCGCCACGCATCCTTGATAAGGCATTGTCCAGATCCAGTTGTGAAACAGCGCCTTCTTCTTTAGCGGCTTCTTTTAGTCTTCTGTATTTTTCGGCACTTGCCGATGCATTTTCCCTCGATTGCAGGTATCGTGAATTGGCCGATTGTAATTGCGATTCCAGTTCCGGCGCTTCGAGTGTCATCAACAACTGCCCTTTTTTTACTTTTGCACCTAAATCGACCAGTATATTTTTTACGAAGCCATTTGCCTTTGGAAAAATATTTACCTGATTGAAGGGCTTAAGCACTCCTGGTATGCGTGTATAGCTCGATAAAGCCTGCTCTTCCACTTTTACGGTTTCATATTTAGCTTCTTTATTACTTTTTTCAGGACTGATATCGACTGGTTTATTTCCTCCAGAGCAGGCAGCAAGTACTGTCATTAAAATCAGTACGGGTATGAATTTTATTTTCATGGTTTTATTTCTTGGCATTAAATTTTTGATTTTCTTGGCATTAAATTAGGTTCCTCCAGGTTCGATTTGCGTTGTACCCAGGCAAATACCTGTGGCAGGATAAATAAGGCAGCAAGGGTAGAAAACAGCAATCCACCTATCACCGCCCTACCCAATGGTGCAGTTTGCTCACCCGACTCGCCCATACCGGAAGCCATTGGAATCATTCCTGCGATCATGGCAAAGCTGGTCATCAAAATCGGTCTTAAACGAATACCGGCACTCATTACCGCAGCCTTCGTGGCATCCTTGTACTCCAACCGAAGTTTTTCGGCATTGGTAACGATCAAAATTGCGTTGGCCACCGAAACGCCTGTCGACATGATCATACCCATATAACTTTGTAGGTTCAGTGTAGATCCGGTTAACAGTAAAGCAGCAAGTGATCCTAAAATCACTGCAGGAACAGTAGAGAGTACTGTTAAAGAGAGTTTAAACGACTGATAATTCGCTGCAAGCAGCAAAAATATCACCAATATAGCAAAGCCCAAACCACCTTGTAAACTGGATAAGGTTTCAGTAAGTAAACTCGACATACCTTTCACTTCAGCAGTCAATCCTTTTGGTGGCGTTCCTGCTTCACTAAGGGCTTTCTGAACCGCCGCAGTTGCTGTTCCTAAATCTTTTTTGTGAATGTTAGCACTTACCGTTAAGAAACGTCTGGGGCCTGTACGGTCATATTCACCGGGAACATAACTCGTATTAAAAGTCGCAATATCACCCAGCACCGGACTACTCTGCCCTTTTACCAAAGGAATTTCTTTCAACTCATCCATGGTATTCATTACATATTCCGGTACTTGTACCTGTACCTGATAGGTATAGGCCGTTTTTTCATCCAGCCATTGGTTTTTCTCCGTAAAACGGCTTGAAGAAGTACTTGCTGTAACGGAACGTGCTATATCGACCACATTTAAGCCAAACTGCGCAGCTTTTAAACGATCTAAAGTGATCGAAACCACAGGAATATGTAGTGGCTGCGAAATCTGTATATCCCTCAGGTAATCAATTTTTTTCAATTGCTTGATTACTTTATTTGAAAACGCTTCAATCTGGTTCATATCCTTACCTGCAACCCTGATTTCAATTGGCGTAGCTGCTCCCTGACTCATGATTTTTTCGGTCATATCAATTGGTTCGAAGGTGATGCGTAGCTCAGGCAGTTTGTAAGCAATATTCTTCCTCAATGCATCTTTCAGCTCATCCATATTTACCTTGTAATCTTCATCGAGATTTACCTGCAATACGGCTTCGTGTGTTCCTGTATTGAAAATATAGAGATTACTCGTTCCATAACTGCTGGGTATAAGCCCCACATAGCCCGAACTTACTGCCACGTGATTGTCTACGGTTTGATTGATAATGGCTAATACCTGCTTAAATTTCTCTTCCGTCCGTTCCAGCCGGGTACCATCAGGTGCCTTAATCCGAATCTGAAACTGCCCGTTGTTCAGTTTAGGCATCATATCTTTACCTATAAATACAAAACCCAATCCGGCAAGGGCTACTACGCCAAAAAGGTAAAACAGCACAACCATTTTCTTCCTTGGCATCAATTTGTTGATCGTAGCGATGAATCTGACTTTAACTTTCTCAAAAAAGTCGTTGTTTTCCGGCGCTTTCTGTTCAGCTTCAAGATGTGAATTCACCTGTTCTTTTTCCCGCTCATCCAAAGCTTCACCTGCGTGTGCATGGATGTCGCCATGGTGATAGTGCTGATAGCGCTCAGCCTTTATCATCCAGTTGCTTAATATCGGCACAAGCGTTTGTGCTACAACAAATGATACAATCATGGTAAAACCTATTGATAATGATAACGGCAGGAACATCGCTTTCGGGATTCCGTTCATCATGAATGATGGCGCAAATACAGCCAGGATACATAATAAAATGAGCAATAAGGGAAAGGCAATTTCCTCACAGGCATCGTAAATGGCTTCACGCTTGGGCTTACCCATTTCCAGGTGTTGGTGTATATTCTCAATTGTAACCGTAGCCTGATCGACCAGAATACCAATAGCAAGGGCCAGACCACTCAAAGTCATGATATTGATGGTTTGACCAAACATCCCTAAAAGCAACACCCCGATCATAATCGATACCGGAATGGTGATGACCACAATTAAGCTACTTCTTAAATCTCTCAGAAAAAGCAGTACCATCAGACCGGTTAACAATGCACCTAATCCTCCTTCGGTAATTAAACTTTTTACTGAATTGATTACGGCAACAGATTGATCGAACTCATAAGAAATATGAACATCATCCGGCAAAAGGCTTTGCATTTCTGGAATTTTGCTCTTTAATGATTGCACAACCGACCAGGTAGACGCATCAGCAGTTTTAACAACCGGAATGTACACAGAACGTTTACCATTAATCAGGGCATAATCTACAGTGACGTCGGCCGCATCAGCTACACGGGCAACATCTCTAACTAAAATTGATACACCGTTTTTAGTGGCAATTGGAATCTTATTAAACTCATCTACCTGCTTTACCAGCGAGTTCATGGAAGTCACCATCATGGTATTGTCCAGACGTAAATTACCCGAAGGCGACATGACATTAAACTTCGATAATGCCGCGACTACTTCATCTGGTGTAAGGTTATAGCTCCTGAGTTTGCTCGGATCTACACTAATGGTAATGGAACGTGAATTGGCACCAAAAGGTGGTGGTGCCGACAACCCCGCCACTGAAGAAAACATCGGGCGGATACGTGTTGCCGCCATATCGTAAATCTCCTTTAAGCTTCGGCTTTTGGCCGATAATACCAACTGCCCTACAGGTAAAGAAGATGCATCAAAACGTACCACCTGAGGCGGAAGTGCACCGGGTGGGAAAAACTTCATGGCCCGGTTAACCTGTAAGGCCACCTGTGCCGAAGCCTCGGCCATATTGGTGCTTTCATAAAAACTGAGTTTAAGCATGGTTAAACCCTGGATATTCTTTGCGGTAATATTCTTTACTCCATTTACATACAGAAACTGATCCTGTAATCGTGTTGAAAAGAACCCTTCCATTTGCTGGGGCGACATGCCTCCGTAAGACTCAATAACGTAAATGGTTGGCGCATTGAGCTGAGGAAAAATATCAATCGGAATTTTAAGCGCACTCAGCACTGCAAAAATGAGCAGGCTGGCGGTAATTACAACTGTTGTAATCGGCTTCTTTAAAGCCGAGGTAACCATCGACATATATATTTATTTTAAAGAATTTAATAAGGAATCTATTTGATTGGTTGCGATTGCTTTTTGAAAAAGCGCACGACTGTACAGGTATTTCGCATTTACATAATCCGTTTCTGCCCTGTACAAAATATTCAATGCGGCATTGAGTTCGATAATATCCGTCAATCCGTTTTTGTATAAGGAAAGTTTCTGACGATACCCCGAACGGGCGGCCTGAAGTTGTTTAGGAATTTCTATCAATCGCTTATGCGCGGTTTGTAACTCCACATCAGCCTGTAATGATGAATTACTTAGCAATTGCCTTTCCTCCTGCAAGGCTTTGAGGTTATAAGTACTGTTGGCCTTTTGTGTACGCAATTTTAATTGCCTTCTTTTCAAGTCGAAAAGATTATAACTCACACCAATGCCCACGAAATAATTTTGCCGTTGCCAATCAAGTCCAGTGCTTAAACTATTGAAATTGTCATTGGCATCAATACTCGAGCCTCTCGACCAGGCCGCAGCCTGCAGGTTAATTTTGGGGTTATAAGATTTCCGCACTAAAGCCTCCTTTTCCAGACTGATTTGATAACTTTTGCGATAAAAGTCCAGCAAAGGATGCGAAGAGCTGTCAGTAAGTTTTACGGAAAGGCTGATTTCAAGCAAACGTAGTTTATCAAGTAAAGCGGTATCAGCAATAATCAGGTTCCGGTTAATACCACTGATGGCTTCCATATCGAGCTGAATCTTTTTATAGGTATTTTCAAGCTCAATATAATTCAGTCTCGATTTCGAAAGCTCTGCTCCTGCGATACTGGTGTCTACTCCCGGGCGGATACCACTTCTGGCAAGCGAGCTGATGGAACGGTTAATCTGATCATTCCGTTCGATGTTATTGTTCTGTATTTTAAGTAAATCCTGAATTTTCATTAAACTCAGGTAATCATCTACCGCAATGGCCTTTAGCTGGAAACCACTTTGCGCAAATCTTGATTTCTCTGCTGCTACCGAAGCTTTAGCAACTTCATTAGCGGCCTTGTAAGCGCCAAAATTATATACTTCCCAATCGAGTGAAACAATGCCAAGGTTGTTCAATGATGCCTGCATATTGCTGGCCGTTCTTACCCCACGCGAATTTGATGGCACTAAACCAAAAGCCATATAAGGTCCCGCAACATTGTTATTTGAACCCAGGTCTGCCTGGTAGCTCAGCTTTAAATTGGGTAAGGCGTTGGCATTTGTTTCTTTAAGCAAAGATTCGCTGATTTGAATAGCAGCAGAATCAGCAGCCAGTTTAGGCGAAAAAGCGATCACATGATCAAGCAAATCGCGAATGGCAAGTGGTTTGGAAAAATCCTGGGCGCTTGCCTGCAGCCCAAAACATAAGAAAAGGAAGAAACAGGAAACCTGTTGAATTCGTTTCATTTCAAAAAAATGTAAATCAGAAAAAGATAAATTAATAGTTACAGGTTAGGGGTAAACGAAAGCAATTTATTGCCATGTTTAGCACCATCCTGTTAATAAGAAATTGGAAAATCTCAGATTCTGAATACGCTTACAGAAATGTAAATGGGAATATTTTGATGAACATTACGGCTGTTTGGCAGCAGTATGGGATTATGCCTGAAAAGCGATACAAAAAGACCAACAACAATAAATGCACTAAGCAGCAAACTTATCTGCGATAAGGCGGGTGCTTTTTTTCGTTCTTCTAACACACACTTAAACTGTCGGCCAAGCTCAGTGCCTTTAGTTGCCAGGTTAACGCTGGTTTGTTTATCGAAATGATTATTTGAAGTATTGAGTACTGAAAGATTTGGTAAAAGAAAGATATTGGAAAGTGAAATTAACAGATAAAATAGAACAACTCCGAATATGGAGAAGTGATATGTCTGTTTATTCTCTGATTTCATCTAACCTTTTGCGCTTGTTCGTTTATAAACACTAAAGTGAGTATTTTGATTGAAAAGAAACTTTATGATAATGTAAAAAAAACATAGACATTAGCTGATTATCGCATTCCATAACCAGTATCCGATAATAATAAGAGTAGCTTTTAAACCTTTAGAATGATCTTTGCTTTTGTTAAGATTCTTCCCTGAAACATCACAAATTTGCTCAAAAAAGATTTAATCATTGATATTAAGCGGAAATGCAAGACCAACCTTCCCCAGTTCCATTGCAATAATTGTACGAAAGCGTTTAATATTTTTATTTGCAAAGAATATACGTCTGGTTAGTTTTTCATAATCGGCCATAGAAGGAGTTATAATGACCAGTATAAAATCAGATTCGCCTGTTACATAATAACATTGCTGAACTTCGGGGGTAGATACGAAAGTTTGCTTAACTTCATCAATCAGCTCAATTTCTTCGCTATTCAAAAATACTTCTACAAGGATGGTGATGGGGTTTCCCACAAGCTCACGGTTAACAACCGATATGTCTGACATGATGATACCATCTGCCCTCAATCGTTTAATCCGTCGTTGTACTGCTGCCGCAGAAAGCCCTACCCGATCTCCAATATCGCGTTGTGAAGTTTGATTATCTATTTGCAATATTTTTAAAATTTCCAGATCAAATTTATCCTGCATAAAACCCGTTTTATCCTACAAAACTGCAAATTAGTATTGATTATTTTCGCTTGCTTAAAAGAAAGATAGTAGAAACGATTAGCAGGCTGCCCATCCAATCAATAAGGATAAACGATGTCTTAAGCCATGTAACAGCAATTAATACTGCAACAAGTGGTTCGGCTGATGCAAGCAAGCTTGCTTTCTGTGCCCCGATTATTTTAGCCCCGCTTAAATAGGAATAGAAAGCTATTAATGTTCCAAATACGATGATCATCGCTAAACTTATAATGGTTTGAACATCCCAGATTCCTTCAATATCCCAGGGGGAATGAACGAAACAGAAAACAATTCCTCCAATCAACATGCCCCAGCCTGCAACAATTGAAGAATTATAACGCTGCATTAACTGCTTTGGTTGAAGTGTGTATAAAGCCAAAGTAAAGGCAGAAGCAATTCCAAAGAACAGTGCTTTTGAAGAAATTGAAAGGCTATCAAAGTGACCATGGGTAACCAGTAAAAATGTTCCTGTTACCGCCATGAGTATTGCCAGCAATTCTACAATGGGCGGAATCCGCTTGTTTTTTATCGCCAGATATATCGCAATAATAATTGGCCCAATGAACTGCAATACCGTTGCTGTAGCCGCGTTGGAATACTTAATTGCTGCAAAATAGGTGTACTGAACACCAAGCATACCCGCAACGGCAAAAATCAATAGTTGAATAATATCTTTTTTACTTTGCCAGATCTCAAAAAGATATTGTTTTTCTCCAAACCTGCCGAACAACAATAAACAGCAACCTGATATTAATAACCTAACGGTGATTAACCATTCAACATTTACGTTTCTTTTATTAAAAAGAAATTGTCCGAAAGTTCCCGACACTCCCCATAATGAAGCTGCCAATAAGGTTAGTAAAACTGCCTGCTTATAATTTAATTTCATAAATACATTCGTCATATAATAATTGACGGCTGCAAAAATAAATCAATAAGAGATTGTAATTTCAGCAAATTAAGGTGTCGATTTGCAATTTTAACTCGCATACAATTACAACTGAATGTGTATTATTCAGGTTCCTGATAACGCTTATCATACGAGCGCACAACTAAATCGAGGTTGTCTTGCTTTTTTAAACCTAGCTTTTGTTTTAACCTATACCTTGCCATACGTATACTTTTTGGCTCAACACCCAAACGGTTGGCAATTTCTTTGTTATCGAGTCCCATTAAGATATACGAGCAATACTTAAGATCGAGTTTGGTTAGCACCTCTCCAGCACGTTCTTGCAATGCACTAAAAAATCCGGGGTGGATATCGCCGATGGCGTTGTGCTGGTCGGCGCTCTCCCGGTCCATACGCAGGTTTTGCGTAATAATTCGGCCAATACTTCTGGCTGCAACGTCGGCAGAACTTTTCGACTTTTCTTTTAGCAATTCGAGTATGGTATTTTTTTCTTCAATTTTGAGTGTACCGGCAAGTAATTCACGTTCCAGCCATTCAGTCCGGTCTTGTAGTAATGCCTGTTGCGCGGCAATACGTTCGCGTTCCTGCTCACCCAATGAAGCCAGCAATTCAGCTTCCTGTTTTTCCTGGAGCGAAATCAGCATCCGCTGCTGCGAAGCCTTAAGTTTATAATGATAAAAACCAAGTAACAATGCCAGAACCAGTATACTTGCTGAACCAATAGCGACATACAACCAGTTAATCTGTCTGTTTAAATTTGCCCGTTCGCGTAGTCTTGCAATTTCAAGGTTACGTTGTTCTGCCTGGTATTGTTCTTCCAATTGTTGTACTGCAGTCAGCTTTTGGGCATCAAATACCTTTTTATAATACTCGATATATTGTTTGTAATAGTTTAAGGCTCTAGTTTTATCGCCACTTTGTTCGGCCAGATTGGCCAACCCCATCATCATTCTTGAACGGGTAATATCTACACCCGGTATCGAACGGTTAAGTTCAGCTATGCCGGTAAGCAAATAGTTTTCTGCATGTTGATATTGTCCATTCCGCATGGCATATTCACTCAGTATCCCATAACAATTGGCAATAACTTCAGGCGTATTTGTTTTCCTCGCTATGGTAAGCGCATCATTAACATATCTTTTTGCGCTATCCTGAAACTGCGGTGGAAAATATTTAAAATAGATATTAGCCATATTAAGTGCCGTTACCGAAGCATTGCTTTGAAGCAGGATTTTTCCCTGGTTAAGGCGATAGGTATTTCCCGCTTTGCGATAATAATAAATAGCCGAATCGAGCAGGTTTCTCCTGGAAACATTTGCTTCAAAAGCAGAGAAAAAACTATGTGCAAGGGTCATGTAAGCTAGCTGAATATCATCAGGGTATTTACTTTTCCGGGCCATCTGCAAAGCAGCAAGTGCATACTTGTGTTGTTTAAGTGTATCGCTTCCATAAGCGTATATACTGGCAGCATAATGGTTAATCAGTGTACGGTAACTAAATGCTTTTGGGTTCTGAATCTCTTTGAGTAATTTATCCGACTTAATAAAGGCTGCCATGGCTTTTTCGTTATCACCATTGGTGAGTTCGAACCACCCTTTTCTAAACCATGCAAAACCACTATAAATTCTATTCGTTGATTTCTGGCTATATGTTACGGCGCTATCAATATAAAGTGAAGCTTGCTTTTCCTGCCCTTTTCTTGCTAAAAGATGCCCCGTTGTAGCATAACAAAAGGAAATAACGCCTTTGTCTTTTTCCATCTTGGCCAAATTAGTTGCATTCATGGCCAAACTGATCGCCTTTTTTACATCGGTTTCGTAGCTGGCCCTGGCTAATTCGGCCATAACAATGGGTTTATCAGCTTTTTCTGTTTTTGCCAAAACGGCTTTTAAAGAGTCGATAACCAGCTGCTGTGCTTTTGCGGTTACAACAAATTGAATGGATAAAATATAGAGGAGAACAGCAATTTTCTTTGTCATTTATCGGGTAGAATGATTGTTTTATAATGGCAATAGATTTAAACGAATATACATTTAACAAAGCATTGTATATTTTGTTGTAGACGATTTGTAGACGCCCAGTTTCTTAATCGTAGACGTATTGTAGCCGCTGTTTCTTTGGCTGGAGATAGCCTGAGGCCTAATTTTGTTTTCAGATAATTTTATTTCTCAATCTAAAAAAAAATCTAGTTATGTCAAACAAAACGATGGCCATTCTGGCGTATGTTACCATCATTGGATGGGTGGTAGCTTATTTACAGTACAAAAAAAGTAAGGATAGAAATCCGCTGGTAAATTACCATTTGGGACAATCTTTAGGTTTAATTATCTCAAGCTTTGTTCTGGGAATAATATTAACAATTGTGGTGAGTATAATTCCATCACTTTATTTCCTATCCCTTATCCTAAGCGTAGCAACAATTGTTTTTTTATTGCTGGGTATTGTTGCAGCAAATAGTGAGGTAAGTAAGCCGCTTCCCGTTGTTGGAAAATTATTTGAGGGTAAATTTAATTTTGCCAGCTAAAATTCCTGGCATCTGGGCCATTTCATCAGGAACCACAGTACGAAATCCCATGCCATAAAATGATGATGTATTAATGTCTCTCCAGCTGCCCAAGGTGCCACTGTCTTTGCGTTTGACAGTGGCTACCCAGGCTGTGCTGCTTTTTGGGAAAGAAATCTTTCTGTATAGGCAACAACCTAATCCAGTAGTTATGAAAAGTAATGAACAAAATGTATTAACCCATAGCGAAACCAAATTTAGTACGGGTAATACAACATTGAAATGGGGTATCTGGTTATACGGTTTTTATGCTTTGTTTCTGCTTTTAGAATGTATAGATTTTCTGGCTTACCTGCATACGCCTGAACTAGGCTATAGTCCTACCTATAACATTGTACATGTTGCTTTTTTTATAGTTGAACTTATTGTTTATGCTTTCATTGTATTAGGATTAATTATTCAATTAAATCTGACAGACAAAAAACCTTTAACAGTTATGACTACCGTGCTGCTGATTACAGGAATCAGGATGTTCATGATTTATTACCTTTACTGGCAAACAGAACCTGAAGTACACTTTGTTCCCTACATTTATAAAAAATCGAATGAACTGAGTGGCTTTGTGAGGGGAACCCTCCTGCCTGCTCAGATCATCTGGGGAATTGTATGTAGCTGGATATGGTTTAAGAACAGCCAAAAACAGCGTCTAAAGCGACTGTCAATAAATGAACTGAAAAATATTCAAACCTAAATCATAAACAGTCTTGGTCTACATTTTATCAAGAACCGGACTGGCCCCCGTATTTATCGATTTATGAATAACGTCGTTTTTTTGTTCAAAGATGACGATATCATTTTTACCAGCCTTCAGCCAGCATCCTGGTACATAAAGTGTTTGCTGTGGCCCTGCATTCCAGTAACGACCAATGTTTATTCCATTGATGAAAACGATGCCCTTACCCCATTTTTCCATGTCCAGAAAAGTGTCGCCAGTTTTTGTCAGGTTAAAACTGCCCTGATAAAGTGCTGGTCTTTCTCGCTCAGCAGTATTTTTTAATCCTTTTAAGTCTGGGGCGTTTTCCATAGGCAGCTTAAACATATCCCAATTTCCGGTAATGTTTTGGCCATTTATGATTACAGGTGAAACAATACCTTTTGCGCTGTTGATAATTTTTGCGCCGTAATTTATCCTGCCCATATTTTCGACCAGAATATCTAGCGTAGCATTAAATGGAATATCAATATCGCATTCATATTTTTTATAATAGCTGTTCAGTTCTGCTACCTTAACGCCATTAACATATACCAAGGCATAATCCCTTAATCCATTCAGTTCTAATTTTCCACTTATGGGCTGGTTAAATTTCTTACTGTACCATACATAACCGTGCCCCTGATTAAGTTCTTCGAATGTTAATGGTTTATCTGCATTTACAGGTGTTATTCTATTTTTTATATCCTCCAGGTCTACCGCTTTATCCAAAACAATTTCAGGTATGGTAATTACGGGAATACGTGCCGGAACAGCAGGTGTTGTTGTAGTTTTGAGCATACTGCGCAAAGTATCGTATTTGGCCGTGGCCCATCCGGCTTCGCTAATTGGCGCATCGTAATCATAACTGGTTAAATCAGGCTGAATATCATGTTTATTATCATAATTTGCGCCCGAAGTAAAGCCAAAATTAGTTCCGCCATGAACCATATAATAATTAAAGGAAACACCAGCATCCAAATATTTCTGTGTTTGCCTGGCTACCGTTTTATAACTGACTTTCTGAAAAGGTTCTGCCCAGTGGTCTAGCCATCCGGGATAAAATTCGGCTACCATATAGGGCCCTTTTCCGCCATTAAATTTATTAACTGTTTCCTTGAGTTTTGCTACATCATCTTCACCATTCGCAGTAGGCAATGCGCCAGGCAAAGCACCACCCTCAAACAGCCAGCTTCCATCGGATGTAAAAAAAGGCACATTGAATCCAACATCTTTTAACTGTTGAAAAACAGCTGCACTGTATTTTTTATGATCTTCGAGGCTGATATCTTTTCGTTGCGACACATACGAACCAAATTCATTTTCTCCCTGAACCATAATAATGGGTCCACCGTTGCTAACCAATAAGTCCTTTACCTGACCATAAAGAGCGGTAAAGTAGGCCTTTGTGGCAGTTAGGTACTGTGTATTGTTTCCACGGATAACCATTCCCGGAACCTTTGCCAAAAACCAGGGGTAACCACCAAATTCCCATTCCGCACAAACGTATGGGCCTGGACGAAGAATTACAAATAAACCTTCTTCCTGTGCAGTTTTAATGTACTCGGCCACATCTTTATTACCCGATTTAAAATCCCACACACCCGGAGCTGTTTCATGGTAGTTCCAGAAAACATAAGTAGCAACAGCATTTAAACCCATTGCTTTCATCATCTTTAAACGATGGCGCCAGTATGGTTTTGGAATACGTGCATAATGCATTTCTCCGCTATGAATCTGAATAGCTTTACCATCAAGTATAAAACTGCCATTTTCAATTTTAAAACTATGTGGGGGTTTTGCAGGTTTTACCTGTGCCTGCATTTTTAAACTAAAACTGGCGAGCATTAATAACAAAAAGGTGCTCTTTTTCATGTATTTTCTTTTTAACAGCATTCAATTAAAGGCTAATATTCAACTTTATAATCTTTTTTTAAGGCCTGGCCGCTCCATGCTTTTACACTTGTCCAGGGCGCAGGGGCATCCGCCCAGAATTGATTGCTGGCAGGTAAACCCAAAGTTAAAAAACCAAGCGTTGCCATGTATAAACTACCCGTTGATGTATAAATGTCGGCAACCATTGGCTGATGGCCATTAAAGCCTAAAACCAGCCAGCCTTTATCATCGAAATTCTGGTTTCCTTCGTACATATTATGCATTACTTTTGTTAAAGCACTCCGCACTTGTCCGGGTTTTATATCATCAGGGAGTTTTTCCAGCAAAGCGGTTTGTGCAAGTGCCTGAAAAACGGCAGTACGGTAAGTAATGGAACGGCCGTATGCCGGATAAGTACCATCAGGTGCAATAACTCTTTCCAGGTATTCAGCATATCTAACCATTCTTTTTTCAGCTAAATCATAATCTGCCTGCGAGGCTTTCTTTTTATCAACCAGAATTTTAAGCAAATCAACCAGCATTGGGTGTATTACATAAGAATTATAATAATCCATGCTAAATTTTTCACCGTCGCTGTACCAGCTATCGCCAACATACCACTCCTTCATTTTATTTACCGCAAACTGAATCCTCGCGGGGTCGTACTGTTCACCAATGCTTAAGAGAAAACCTTCCGTTAAACCAGCAAAAAGCAACCAGTTATTATAGGCACCACTCCGGTTTCTCAACGACTTAAACTCTTCAACAAATCTTTTTTTAGTAATGGTATCCAATGGTTCCCATAATGCTTTCGGCGCCCTTATAAATGCCTGCGCTACATAGGCTGCATCTACTATAGGCTGATTTTCATTGCGGTAACTTATGTAATCAGGACTTTCCGGATTAACTGAATTGGCAAGCCCTTTTAATAATTCAAGGCGCATGGTTTTACGCATTTTTCCTTCTTCGGTGTTATCGTCCGGTAATGCAAGCCATGGTGCAACCCCTGCCATCGTACGTCCTAAGGCTTCCAGATAAGTTACCCTGGTTAAGTTCAGTCCATAATTGACATTATGCTCCAGCGGCATGTTCTTCTTTAAAGTTTCATTCGCCAGGTTGTGAATAACCGGATAGGCAATTTTATATAGGCTCTTTACCCAAAAGCTACGTTCCTGAAGCCCTGTTGCTGCTTGCTTCTGCTGTGCACCAACTGTTTTACAAGTAATAAAAAAAATGAACAGCAATCCATATTTCATTTTCGAAAACTTCTTATTTACAAATACCATTTTTTATATCTTAATAAAGCTTCGAGGTAATAATAGTCAGCATAAACCAAAGGCACGTCAATTTCACTGTTTAAAGGATACGCCCCGGTGCTGTGCATTAATAAAAAGCCTCCGTTATCACCAAGTTTAGCCCTGTATGCAGGACTTGCCAGTGCATAAATCATAGTTTCTGCAGCAGTTTTGAATACTGTTTTTTCCTGGGGCGATGAATACTGACCAAGTTCAAGTAAGGCCGAAGCAATTAATGCTCCTGCCGAAGCATCACGTTTGGCATAGGGAATCCCCGGTGCATCAAAGTCCCAGAATGGAATTTTATCGGCAGGCAAATTTGGGTGGTTTAATATAAAATGAGCAATACCTTTGGCTTGTTTAAGGTAAGCCTCATCTTTTGTAAACCGATACATCATGGTATAACCATACAAAGCCCAGCCTTGTCCACGTGCCCAGGCAGAGCAATCTGCCGCACCTTGCCAGGTTGCCTTTCTTTTAATAGCACCTGTTTCAGGATTATAATCAATAACATGGTATGAACTGAAATCGGGCCTGAAATGATTTTTTAAAGTTGTATTGGCATGTTCAACAGCAATTTCCTTAAATTTCCCTTCTCCTCCATTTTCACTTGCCCAGTTTAGCATTTCAAGGTTCATCATATTATCAATAATCACAGGACAATCCCAGTATTTATTTTTATTCCACGACTGGATAGATTTTATTTTAGGACGATAACGTGTTGCCAGCGAGGCTGCTGAGCGCTGTATAACCGTCTTGTATTCCGGATTGGCAGTTAAACGATAGGCATTCCCGAAACTGCAATACATCATAAAACCTAAATCATGGTTGCCTGTATAAGTCTGGTTTGGCTCGATAACTTTCAAAGCCTTTTCTGCCTCGGTCTTTACTGCTGCATCATGGCTTTGTTCGTACAAATACCATAAACTCCCTGCATAGAAACCACTGCACCACCACTTGATATCGTAGTTTACGGGTTTTCCATTTTCAAAACTTTGAGGGGTTTTACCGTCAGGTATATTTTTAGCCAATGTTTTATATTGCTGTATAGCGAATTTGAATTCGTCGTTTATTAATTGCGCCATATCTTTTTTCGGTGCTTGGGCAAAACCGATGCTGCCTGTTATTAAAATCAGGAAAATAGGAATGCTAATTTTCTTTAAAATCATGAGGATTGATGTGTGTTTAAAAGCGGTATTTTTATTGTTTTTTCGCCGCGTGTAATGATATTTTATAGGTTGCAACTTTGCCTTTTTGTTTGGTGATGAAACGGATGCGATAAATTTTATCGCCCCATGCCGCAGCAAGTCTTGTATCATCTACCTGTTGTTCATCTATTTTTACGTCGAATTGTTCGGTGTTATAATTAAGAACCATATCTTTTCCGAGTATCAGGCTGTTCCCTTTAATTTCTACAGTTAAAGGACTTATAAAATTCAGTTCCGTTGGCGCCTGATAACTTTTCAGAACAGCTTCATCGATAAGGCTTATTTCATTTTTTGTCCTGTTAAGGGAAATAGTTCGTTTCCATTTATCAACTGCCGCAGCAACCGGATAAGCTTGGGCAATATCCATAGCAACTGTGGCCATGCTGGCGGTATTCCCGAACTTAAAATTTGCTGCTGCATAAGACTTACCATCATGTTGCTGAACACCATTTATGGTAGGGCAATTGTGCCACTGCGATTGTACGTTCCAAAGCTCATAGCGTTTGCTGCTAAAAGTTTTACTGGTATATACGCCTACGCCAACGTCGATTAATACAGGTTTTCCGTTATTGTAAACTATAAAATTACCAATATCGTTGTGGTTGTGGCTTTCGGCATTATTCCCTCCCTTTGCTGCAAAAAACAAACCCTGCGTGCTTCCGGCTTTTTGCCTTGCATTGAAAACCTGCAAATCCGGAAATACTGCATATAAAGGATATGGTGCAGCAGCATCGGTACGCGAAAGTGCCTGATAACTATTCGATATTGCCAGAAAATCGCTGATATCATCAGATGAAATCTGCCTGTTTGCTGATTTAAAAAGAAAGGCAGCATAATTTTTAAGTTTCTCATCCTTAAACATTAAACCATACTGGTAAACGCTTTCCGGATTCTGTCCATATCTGGAAAAAGCGTCAGCAAAGTTAACAACATAGCGGTCAGCGATATGCATATTATAAGTGTAGCTGCCGATCCTGTGAATAAGTGGTTTATCATTCCAGCTCAGTTTCCCTCCCGATGCTTCATTTAGTATGGTCATTAACCTGATGAGTCTGCCTCCGGCCATATCCCAGTAAGATGGTCCTTCATCACAACCTCCGTCCTCCGGGTACTGGTTAATAAAGTTATCTGTGCTCTTTAAAATTTTAGGGATTATCGCATCAAGTTGTTTACCAGGTTCCATTGTAAGCATTGCCGCCTGAAGGCTGTTTGCATTAATATAAGTGTTCCAGTTGTTTACCGAATTACCTTTAAAGCCCATCCACCAGAAGTTATCATATTTAAGGTAAGGGTCAAAAATCCTGCGGTTTAGTTCGTATAGTATTCTCCCGTTAATCACTTTCGAATAAGCCCCTAATTTTGGAGCAAGTACGTTATAAATTGTGGCTACCGTTAGTGCTGTTCTGGAAGCATTTAAATCGATATATGGATTTTCTATGTTGGCTAAATCTGCACCTTCTTTTTGGACAACAATATGTGCCGGAGCAACCCAGGTACTTTCCTCAAGAATTAACCAAAGCCCGTTTACAATCTGAGGGATGTATTTGCCTGTATTGCTAATCAGCTCGCCTGCTACCAGATGCGCCAGTATTTTACGTCGCTCTCCCTGCAAATTTTCATAGTTAACCCTTGTGCCCGTCAATTTATAATCGAGGTATAAAGATGCAGGTAAGGATGGCCAATTATACTGAAACGCTTTATCGGCCTGTTTTAAAAGTTTTTGTTTTGTACTGTCGGGTAAATCCTGTACAGCTTTAATTGAGCTTGCTGCCTGTTCACTTTGCCAGCTTTTAAGGTCAGGGAATGCTTCTGCAGCAGCGTAAACCTTATCGTATGCCGAATTTAACCAGTTTCTTTTAACTACCTGCTGTGCCCCTGTATTTAAAACAAAGAATAGCATCAGGCCAAGCAGAGCGTTTTTTTTATATTGAAAAATGTTCATGTCTTATTTAGTTTTTATATTCATCCGGTTTTAAATAATATAACCCAAATTCCGAAAGTACCGGATTCAGTCTTGAAGACAATATTTTAAACCTTACTTTATTGCTGTTGATTTCTTCGAATTTCAGCAGTCTCTTGTATCCGACAGTAGTACCGTTTGCAAACGTTTTCCATTCGTTACCGTCAAAATATTCAGCTGAAAACTTTTCTATTCTCTGGCCAAGGGCGATATTTTCCTGTAGCGCCAGAATATTGAACCGGACTTGCTCTTTCCACGAAAATTCAATTGATAATGTGCTGTCATTAGCCGAAGGGGTTATACTGGTTTCAGGTTTACCATCATAAAGCCTATTGAGTTTGTTGCCATAAAGGCCATTCCGCTCAGCATCCTTAATCAGGTTATGATTAAATGTGGTTTTTAAAAGTTCAGCAAAAGCGGCTAAATTTTTCGCATCGCTTTCGGCGATCAATCCTTTTGTATCAGGAGGAATATTTAAAAGCAAAACGCCATTTCTACCAACCGACGTAAAATAAATATTCATCAATTCCCTGGCTGTTTTAACCTTATGGTCTTCTGCGGGATGGTAAAACCATCCAGGTCGGATGCTGACATCCGTTTCAGCCGGGTACCATACCAAACCTGCGGCATTCATAATTTTCGAACGGCTTCCCCTGTCCTGATCTTTATAACTACCTAAAACACCCGGAATTACATTAACATCTTTTTGAGAGGATGCTGCTATCTTTTCCTGACTTTGTTCAGCCACTGGCAAAACACTCCATTCTGTCTCTCTACCTACACCCGATTCTGTTCCTACCCAACGTACATCAGGCCCCTGAACAGCAATAACGGCTTGCGGCTGAAGTTTTCTGATAAGTGCATACCAGCTGTTAAAATCGTAAACTTGTTTTTTCCCGTTAGGGCCTTCTCCATTGGCACCATCAAACCAAACTTCATCAACTTTTCCATATTGCGTTAGTAATTCCCTGAGTTGATTGGTGAAATAGGTATTATAATCATCGGAACCATATGTTGCGGAGTTTCTATCCCATGGAGAGAGGTAAATTCCAAACCCTATATCATATTTCCTGCAAGCATTGGCAACCTCTTTAACGATGTCGCCCTTACCATTTTTGTATGGTGTATGTTCGATGGTATGTGTGGTGTATTTACTCGGCCAGAGGCAAAAGCCATCGTAGTGCTTCGCCGTAATGATAACCTGCCTGAAGCCGGCATCCTTAACTACTTTTATCCATTGTTCGGCATCGAGCTGCTCCGGATCGAATATGGAAATATCTTCTTTCCCATCGCCCCATTCTTTATTGGTAAAGGTGTTTATCCCAAAATGAAAAAATGCTGTTAATTCCAGTTGCTGCCACCGCAATTGCCTTGGCGTAGGAACTACCCTTGCTGCCTTGGCAATAATTGTTTTTTCATTGTCTGTTTTATCAATCTTTACGAAACTTTTTTGCTGTGCATTTAACCTAAAAGCCATCAACATCAAAAATAAAAAGTAAAGATTTTTCATAGGGAGTTTAAAATTTAAAAAAGGCCGCCACCGCCATGGCGACCTAAAACTAACCAAAATAACTATTTAATTTATCCAGCCCGGGTTTTGTGTAAGGTTTGGATTTCGCTCGATTTCTACTGCAGGAATAGCCCAATTGTATAAATAATCACCTTTAAAGGAATAAGCATATACTACTTTTCCCCAGGCTTGTTTTACACCGTTTCCGGCATAAAAAACTTTATCTTTCCAGCTTTTCCACCTCATCTCGTCAAAGAAGTTGATACCTTCATTCGGGAACTCAACCCTGCGCTCGTTACGGATTCTTTCTCTTAAATCGGCCTGGCTCGACACAAAAGTTGGCAACGCTCCGTTGGTATTCTGCAATAAGGCTACACCGGCACGGGCCCTTACCTCGTTTACCTTTGCTATCGATTCATTGGTTAAACCTTGCTCATTAAGTGCTTCAGCCCACATTAAAAGCACATCGGCATAGCGGATTAAAACCATGTCGGTAGGCCCGTAATCCCTCGCAGGTGTTTCCGCTGTTCCTTCGTAAACATATTTTCTATACAGGTAATAGAACAAACTCTGCGTATCGGTACGTAAATCGCCGTTTGTGGCTGCCTCTGCACGGTAAGGCCATCTTGAAGTTACTACAGCATTAGCCCCCGCAAATACCCCCACATAAGTAGCATATGGGGTAATTACATTTGCAGCTAAACGCGGGTCACGGTTTGTGTAGGCAGCAAGCAGGCGTGCCTCATTTCCCGTAGGTAAATAAAGACTCATCTTTGCTCCCCTTGTTGTTGCTGCTGTGATTTCTGCGGCTGTTAGATTGTTTCTTAAAAAATAAACTTCACGTTCGGCAACAGTTAAAGCGGAATAACCGGGAATGGCAACATTCCAGTCAAATTTGGAACCATCGGCATTTTCATATAAATCGACAAGGTTAGGTGAAACGTGATAGGTATTCCAGCAAGAGCCGAAAGAAGAACGTGTTCCGCAATAAAACTGCGTGTCCGAACCGAAACCGGAAACACCAATATTCTGAATGGAGAAGATCATTTCGCTGGCCTGCTCATTAGCCGTTTTAAATAGGTTTGCATAACTGGCAAACAAAGTGTAACCGGCATCTTTAACTTTGCTGAAATCAGCAGCAGCCAGATCCCATTTCTGTGTATATAAGTAAGCTTTACCTCTTAATGCATAGGCTGCACCCTTCGTAATATGGCCATACAATGCATTACCACTCTGGTATCTGTCTGGAAGATTTGGTTCGGCAATTGCCGCACTAAGGTCGCTTACCACCTGCGTCCAGACTTCAGCTTCGGATGAACGTGCTTTCGTGGCTTCAGCAGCAGTAAATGGCTCAAGGTATATTGGCACCCCTTTATACAACTGATTTAACCTCAGATAGAAATAAGCTCTTAGAAATTTACACTCTGCAATATACCTGGCCTTCTTTTCAGCAGATGAAGGCGACTTCAAAGGGATATTTTTAATGGCATCGTTTGCCCTTTGTATACCTTCATATAAGTTTTGCCAGTGCGAACTGAAATAGCCATTAGAGGCCGTAATGGTGCCCGATAATAATGACTCGGCTCCGGTTGTTTGCCCGGTAAAACCTAATGCATCCATTTGATAAAGCTCCAGTCCTGAAGCACCCCCCGATTGGATTCCGTACCTCAGCAATGCGTACACACCGGTTACGCCCTGATCGGTAAGGTTATCTGTAGTCCACATTGTTTCCGATGCGACCTGTGAATATGGTGCCGTTTCCAGCAAATCTTTTTTACAGCCTGCTAAAGTTGCAAGTGTAAGTATTATGGTAAATATCTTTTTCATTTTAATCTTTCTGAATGGTTAAAAAGTAACATTTAATCCTACCGAATACTGGCGCATGGTTGGATAGCCGATTCCTGAACCAATTTCAGGATCTAAGCCCGGGTATTTAGTGATCGTCCACAGGTTTTCTCCTGACACGTAAATTCTCGCCCTGCTCATTAAAGCTTTTTTAGAAATCTTCTCAGGAAGTGTATATCCTATCTGCAGGTTTTTCAGCTTCAGGTACGATGCATTATACAGGTAAAAATCACTTGCAACAGCCGCATTCTGTGCGTCGGTAGTATTTTTCAAACGAGGATAATGCGCCGTGATATTATTTGCCGGATCTGCCGGGTTTGCATCATTGTAATAATAGTGATCCTGGGCAATTAATGTACTTACCGCATTACCTAATGAAACGATAGAGTTGTTATATCCGGTAGCATTCCAGTAATACCACATGCCTGCACTTCCCGACCACAGCATAGACATATCAATATTTTTATAAGATAAATTTAAACTGAAACCATAATTATACCTTGGTGTTGATGATTTGTTTAAAAACTGGGCATCAAAAGAGTTTCCATATAAACCGTCTCCATTGTTATCAGCATAAATTAAATCGCCATAATAAATTTTGGTCTTGCTAACGCCATCAGCTGGAAGGAACCTGTATCCCGCAGCAATCATTGCATTTAACCAGGCCATATCGTCTGGCGTGCGAATCATACCGTCTTTTGGTCCTCCGTTAACATTAACCTTTCCATCAGTAAAATAGTTACCGGTACCTTTATAAACGGTATGAAGGTAATATTCATTGATTTCGTGGCCTTCCAGAATACGGTTTGAACTTCCGCTGGAAACATTGCCAAGGTTCGAAGTATATACAGTATTTCCTGATGCATCAGTGGTGTAACCGGCATTTAATAAACCTTTATATTTTGAAACCCTGTTAAAGTTATAAGCAAAGTTTCCTGAAACACCATATTTAAAATCGCCCTCCTTTCCGTTGTAACCTAAGGTTAATTCCACACCTTTATTAGATACTTCGGCAATGTTCTGTGTAGCTGCAGTTGCTGTTCCAGTAGTTAAAGGGATAGTTGGTGTAAATAAAATACCATCGGTATATTTCTTGTATAAATCGATTTCGAAAGTTAAGGCACCTTTAAACAGGTTACCATCTAAACCAATATTGGTGGTGGTAGTGGTTTCCCATTTCAAATCATTATTGGCAAATTTGGTAGATACTAAACCTGTCGACTGCAAACCATTATAAGAGTAGTTTGTAGCCCCGTAAACAGCTTGATAATCATAATTTCCTGATGCATTGTTACCTGTTTTACCCCACGATGCCCTTAGTTTTAAATTACCAACATATTTATTCAGGCCTTCCATGAAAGGTTCTTCTGATATACGCCATCCGGCAGATAATGCAGGGAAAAAGCCCCATCTGTTATCAGCCGAAAATCTGGAAGAACCATCATACCTGAAAACACCTTCAAGCAAATACCTGTTCTTGAATGCATAGTTTAAACGGCCAAAATAAGAACGTAAAGCATAATCATACTCATCGCCCGATGCTGAGGTTAGCGTTGTTGCAGCATTTAACGTAGTAATGGTTTCATCAATCAGGCCTTTTTTACTCGCCCCAAAGTTGTAATAGTTGTAATAGTATTGATTGTAACCTGCCAGCACTGCAATATCGTGCACTTTAGCAATCGTTGTTTTATAGTTTAAGATGTTATCAATTGTATAAGCGTAATTTTTATTAAAACCGTAACTAGTACTCAGCTGATCAGGTGTTGTCGCAGCAGTTTTTAAAGTATTGCTGGCAAAGTTCCAGCGCTCGTTGGTAATGGAATGTGAGTTAGATTCTTCCTGGCGGGCCTGGTAGTTAAACCTGGTTTCGAAATTTAATCCTTTTACAATGTCGAACCTTGCAAAAAGGGTTGTGTTTATACGTGTTTCATTGTCATCTCCCCCGGTGCTGTACAAGTATGATGAAATATTGTTTGCAGTTGATGATTCTTCAGCCGCTGCTGGAAAACCGTATTTACCATTATAAACTGGGTAAACACCTGGTGTAGTCTGACGTAAAAAGTTAAATGCATTGTCAGTACTCGCCAGTCCAAAAGTTTGTTTCGAGGCAAAAGTTTGCGTTCCAACTGTTAAAAACTTGGCTACCTTCGACTGGAGGTTAATTCTTAGGTTATATTTATCCGACCCTGTATTTGCCATTGTACCCGGGTTGTTAATGTAAAATGCGGAAAGCAAATATTGGGTATTTTCGTTACCACCGTTTAAAGAAAGATTGTGTTGTTGGGTGAAGTTATTCTCAAAAATTGCCTTAGCCCAATCGGTATTCGGATAAGCTACATAATTAGGAATACCTTGTGCGGTGAAACCATCAGGATTTGCATTAGCAGCCGCCCACAATGCCATAGTTGCATCGGTGTACACTGGTGTTTGCCCCAGGTTACGATAACCCTCATTAACCAGCTGCATATGTGTAATGTAATCTGTTACGAAAGTTGGCAGATTAGCTGGTTTTGCTACCGAACCAAGTCCGCTGTAGGTTACTGTGGTTTTTCCCTGTTTACCTCTTTTTGTGGTAATGAGGATTACACCATTGGCCGCAAGTGAACCATAGATAGAAGCAGCTGCCGCATCTTTTAAAATGGAAACAGTTTCCACATCATTCGGATTCACGGCATCCATGCTGCCTACAATCCCATCCACAATGATTAATGCATTATTGCTGTTCAAGGTTCCAGTTCCACGAATACGGATGGTTGCACCATCCGCACCTGGCTTTCCTGACGATTGACGTACGAAAACACCAGAACTTAATCCGCCAAGCGAAGAAGAAAGATTGGTAACAGGACGGTTTTCAATTGATTTTGCATCAATCGTGGCTACAGACCCAATTACGTTCACTTTCTTTTGTACGCCATAACCAACCACAACAACATCGTTCAGGCTGTTATTCTGGTCTTGTAAAACAACATCAAGTTGAGTGCTAGTGCCAACGGTTAACTCTTTTATATCGTAACCAATGTAAGAGAAAACAAGTACGCTTTGCGAAGAAGGTACACTTAAAGAAAATCTACCATCTCCGGTACTCATTACTGCGCTTGATGTCCCTTTGATTTTTACACTTACTCCGGGTAAAGTTTCCCCCTTTGTATCTTTAATGGTTCCTGAAATTTTAATACCCTGGGCCATGGCTGTAAATGCCGTAAACCCCAGCAGCATAATGAAGAAGAAAAATCCTGCCGGCCATTTAGAAAGACCTGGCTTCATTTCTCCGGTTTTGAAATGTTTGTAAAGTTTATCCATTTTTTTTAGTTGATTTAGCATTGGTTTGTTAATCGCAAAAAATTACAGGCACAACCTATAGCAATAATTTGCCCTGAACATGGTTCGGGGTTTTCGTGAAAAAGGATATCGGCTTAAACGGTTTGGTTTTGCTTTAATATTTGGTTAACTCAAAATTGTGGACATAGAGCGTGCTGAGCGGGGTAAAATCCTCGCTAATTAGGGGTGAAATTCTATTTTAACAACTTTTACCTGCTTTTTTTTCAGATAAAAAATAAAATTTGATTTAGGACAGATAAATTCATTTTATTAACAAATACATATTGTAATTTTAATCCCTGTATAACCAAATCAAGCTATATCCTTTGCGCATGAAATTCCGCCTGCTATTTTTTTTGCTGTTCTGTTTTTTGATTAGTCGGGCACAAACTAACATTTCTTTTAAGCACCTTAATGTCGAAAACGGGCTTTCTCAAAGTGCTGTTCTGGCTATTGCTCAGGATGCAAAAGGCTTTATCTGGTTTGGCACCCGCTTTGGCTTAAATAAATACGACTCACAAAACTTTAAAATATACAAAAGAGAAAAGGATAACGATAAAAGCCTGAGCCAGTCTGAATACATTTCGAGTATTTTAGCTGCAAAAGATGGTTCACTCTGGATTGGAACCCCGATTGGTTTGAATAAATACAATGAAGCTAAGGATAACTTCGATAGGATTTTACATCAGGAAAATGATCCGGCCAGTTTAAGTGCTTCAAAAATCAATTGTATTTTTCAGGATAAAAAAAACCGTTTATGGGTAGGTACAACAAATGGACTTAACCTTTTAGTAAGGGAAGGCAGTTATCGTTTTAAACGTTTCTTTTATAACAAAAACCAAGCGCAACAGGTTTACGCCCTTGCCGAAGACCATAATGGAACCATCTGGTTAAGTACTACAAAAGGCCTGTTCAACATGAAATTAGAAAACGGGCATACCAAAATCAGGTATTTTAAAGCTTTCAGTGAGGAAATAAATAAAGTAATCGATAACCACATTACGAGTTTTGCAGAGGACAGGGATGGAAATCTGTGGATAGGTACCAAACAAAGTGGTTTAAACAGGCTCGATCTGGGCACAGAAAAAATCACGACCTACACTTATAACAGCCTGAATGCAAATGGAATCAGCAGTAATAACATCAGGAAAATTATTATCGATTTAACTGGCCGGTTGTGGATTGGTACACTGCACGGAATAAATATATACGACCCCATAAGCAAAACCTTTACTACCGTTCAAAATGAGCCCGGCAACGCTTCCAGCCTCAGTCAGAATTCTGTTTACGACATCTTTCAGGACAGGCAGGGAATTATCTGGGTGGGAACTTATTATGGTGGTATTAACATGGTTTACCCCGATTATACACCTTTTAGGATTTATAGCAGCGCTAAAACTTCGAGTGGCCTAAGCAGCAATGTGGTAAGTGCAATAACGGAAGATGTAAACCACAATTTATGGATAGGAACCGAAGGTGAGGGCTTAAATTATTTCGACAGGCAAAGCAATACCTACACCCATTACAAAAATAACCCCGATAATGCCAGAAGCCTCAGTTCTAATCTGGTTAAATCAATCATTAAAGATAAACAGAACAGGATTTGGATAGGTACGCACCTAGGTGGGCTTAACCTATTTGATCCCAAAACAAAAACATTTACCCGATACACCAGCAAAAAGAACGACCTTTCATCCATCAGCAATGATGAAATCACGGCTATTTTTGAAGATAGTAAAGGCCGGTTCTGGGTAGGTACCAATAATGGACTGAATAGTTTCGACAAGGAAACAGGAAAATTTACCCGCGACAGGATTGGCGGAACAGGCTATGCCGTTCAGTTCATTTTTGAAGATGCTAAGCAAAATCTGTGGGTAGCTGCCAATTCAGGTGTTTATCAGCTAAAAAATGGTGCTGATAAATTTGTTGCCCGTGTTTCCGACGATCCTGCCAGGCTACCTTACAATGCAGTAAGCTGCATTAGCGAAGACAGCGATGGCAATATCTTACTTGGAACCTTTAGAAATGGTTTGTTCAGGTTAAATACGGAGCAGCACAGCTACCGATGCATCAGTAAATCGAATGGTTTACCCAGCAATAATATTGTGGGTATTTTAGAAGACGACCAGCATAATTTATGGATAAGTACCGATAACGGGTTATGCAAGTACAACCAGCAGGAAAAGTCATTCAATATTTACAATGTGAAAGATGGCTTGCCCGGAAATGAATTTAATTACAAATCCCTCCTAAAAGATAGTAAAGGCGAATTTTTCTTCGGAAGCTTAAGTGGTATGATTAGTTTCTATCCGAAAAGCATTAAACGAAACGAAAGCATCCCCAAAGCATTTTTCACAGGTTTAAAATTATTTAACAAAGCTGTTGATTTGAATAATGGTGAATTACTGGACAGTAACATCAGTGTAACCAAAACCATCACTTTTAAGGCAAGTCAGAATGTTTTCTCCATTGATTTTACTGTCCTCAACTTCATCAAACCCGACAAAAACCGCTATGCATATCAGCTGGCAGGTTTTGAAAAAAACTGGAATTACGTCACGATTCCATCCGCCAGCTATACCAACTTATCGCCGGGCAACTACACTTTACTGATTAGAGGTAGCAATAATGATGGTTTATGGACCGAAAAACCTACTCAATTGAAGATTAAGGTTTTACCACCCTTTTATCAAACCTGGTGGGCCTATTTAATTTACCTGCTCCTTTTCGCCGCCATTCTTTCTGTGGTAATCAGGTATTTACTGGTTAGGGCAATGCTAAAGCATGAGCAGGAAAGCAATGAGCATAAACTACAGTTTTTCACCAATATCTCGCATGAAATCCGGACACCACTAACTTTAATTATTGGACCACTCGAAAAAATAATCGATAAAACCCAAAATGAGCCTGAACTAAACCGCGATTTGCTGCCCATAAAAAATAATGCCGACAGGCTCATGAACCTGGTAACCGAATTGCTTGATTTCAGAAAGGCCGAAAGCGGAAAACTACATTTACAGGTAAACAAAGGTGATATCGTTAAATTCTGTAAGGAGATTTTTCTCTCTTTTGAAAACACTGCGCTAAGCAACCAGATTAACTACACATTTGAATCGGAAAACACGGCAATCGAATTGTATTTCGATAAAATGCAGATGGAAAAAGTATTGTTTAACCTGCTTTCAAATGCGTTTAAATTTTGCTCGCCTAAGGGCAAAGTCGAACTCCGGATAACTGATGGTAAGAACCAGGTTTACATCAGTGTTACAGATAATGGAAAAGGAATTGCCAAAGAAACCCAGCAGAATTTATTTCAGGATTTCTTTCAGGTATCACCCAACACCAACATAGGTACCGGTTTAGGTTTATCCCTCTCGAAACGCATTACCACACTTCATCATGGAACCATCGAATTGGATAGTGAGGTAGAAAAAAATGACACACCTGGTTTTACCTCTTTCAGGGTGCTTCTGAAAAAAGGTAAAGCGCATTTCAGCGCTGAAGATTTTATTAGTGATGATTCCCATAGTGGCGATAAAGCAAACTATAACCTGCAAAAAACAATTAAACCCTTCACTGAAATTGTGCCACAGGAAAACCTTAAAAGCGATGATAATAAGTTTACTGTTTTAGTTATTGAAGATAATGCCGAAATCAGAAATTTCATTAAAAATGCATTATCTGGCACTTATAATATCATTGAGTGCGAAAACGGACTTGAGGGCTGGAATGTCGCCACTGATTTAATTCCTGATTTGATTCTGAGTGATGTAATGATGCCGGAAATGGATGGTATAACACTATGCAGGCAGCTAAAAACCGATATCAGGACAAGCCACATCCCAGTTGTTTTATTAACGGCCCGGTCCGCTTATATCCATCAGGTGAATGGCCTGGAAAATGGTGCCGACGCTTATATTGTGAAACCATTTAATGTAAATATTTTATTGTTGAACATCCATAACCTTATAACGGCAAGGGAAACCATTAAAAAGAAGTATGCACAGGTTATTAAACTTGAGCCCAGGGTATTAACCATTAATAAAACCGAACAGGACTTTCTCGAAAAAATAATTGCCATAATAGAAGAACACATGACTGACCCCGATTTCGGTGTACCATTTCTTGCTTCCGAAATAGGCATGAGCCAGTCAGTGCTCTATAAAAAAATGAGGGCGCTTACCGATTTATCGGTGAATGATTTCATTAAATCTATCAGGTTAAAAAAAGCGGCCCAGCTACTAGGCCAGCATTTCGGAAATATTGCTGAAGTGGCCTACGCTACAGGTTTTAACGACAGGAAATATTTCAGTATCGAATTTAAAAAGCAGTTTGGTAAAAGCCCAACAGAGTTTGCACAGGAAAACATGGAGAAATAGACTGTTATTATACACCTTACCTACCCTCCCTGATGTATTTCAAAGCCCTGTCGAGCAATGGATCTTCTGATAAGGTTAACTGCTTTGCCGATGGCTTAAAATAAATATCAGGTACTATACCAATGCGTTGCGTTTCCTTACCGTCAGGATAAAAGATGCCATTACCGGTAAAACTAAAGTTGTAGCTGCCTGGTAGCGTTAATCTTCTAACATCCCCATCAGCGCCAGCGGTTTGGCTGCCAATAACTGTGGTGTTGTTATTCAGCTGACGCAACATCATACAAAACCACTCGCCCATGCTTTGTGTGTTTTCGTCTGTTAAAATAATAATTTTACCTGTATACAATGCGCCGGTTGGTTTTGAACCATCTTTCGGCATATACATATAATCCTCAACTGCTTCGCGAAGTTTAAAAACGCCAGGATCATTAAGGTAAGCCGAATAATAACGTGCAAATACAAAAGGTGCTTTACCTAAGGCATTTGGCAGATAGTAACTAAACAAACCAGGTGCCTGGGGGTATTTCCTCATATCGCATATAATTGCTTTTTTGCTCCTTAGTTCGGCAGCAAACTGTCCGAGGTCTTTTTTAGCTGGCAGGTCTTTTTCAAAAAAGTTCCCGGCTCTTATTAAAGCAATGTCGGCACCTATATTTTCCTTACCGCTGATACTTTTTTCTTTTGCCCGTTTACTTACAATATGATTTTCGATAAGCTTAATAGCCGATTTGTTCTGCCGATCGAGCAAAACTACTTGTAGATTCAACAGGGTACCATCACGGTTAACTTCTAAGTTAAGGACCGGACTTTCCAGATGACTGAAAGCAAAAGTATCACCTCTGTCGTTATCTGATTCACTTAACAACCTGTATTTAACGGCCTCATTTGAAGCAGGAAGCAATACCGCTCTTTCTTCAAGCCATTGTTTTATCTTTTTTCCGTTAATGGTTACAATCACATCTCCTTTTTTCAACGTGCTGCTGTTTGCCAGCGAATCATTCAAAAAATTTCTTACAATGATCCCATTTGGTTCGGCTTTGTACTCGAAGGGTGGATAATATTTCATATCAAAAATTGCATTCACCATTTTCATATTCCCGCTCTCCATAAATTCTCCGGCATGCGTATCGTTAATCGATTCGGCAAGTATCAATATACTTTTTTCATAGCCAGCCCTGTTCTTTACCTGTCTGAAAACCGGTATCATTTTCCTTAGAACATCTTTCCAGTTTCTACCCATTACATATTTATATGGAAAAAGGTATTCTATTGCGTTCCAGGCCTTTGCCAATGCCAGCAAGTTCATATCCTCCTCATTAAAGGCATAATTAGCATAATTTTCCTCATTAGGGAGATCACCTTCATACCAGACAGTTGGGATATAATGGTGTTTGCCGCTGATATTAGCTGCATTTGACAAAGCGGTAAGTTGCTTTCTTACGGCATTATTGTAACCTTTTCCATTAATCCAGCCGAAGCTTACATTTTTCTGGAAATACCGGTAACTGTCTGATTTATTATAATTTGTAGGCACTCTGACAGAATCACTGATCAATTTTAACATAATTTGATTGAACTGCCTTTCATCAGCTTTTTTAACTGAATCAATTAAGCTTAAAAAAATCTTGTCTGCATCAAAATTCCCCGAAATACTTTTCGCCGATTTGTATTTAACCAGCCCCCACACCTGGATAAAATTACCAATGTTTTCATTCTGACTCACTTTTTGTTGTGCCATTAAGCTAATGCTATTAAGAAATAGTAAGGTTATGAGTAGTAAGCTGTTTTTGATCGTTTTCATGTTATTGCTTTTTTGTTCCCCAAAACTGCTTATCCGAAAACCATTAAAAAAAACCGATTGACCAACGCCAGAATTACATTGATAAGAACGGAAAAAGTAAAAATGAATCTTGTGTATCCAAATAGCCTTCTTGTCAATAAAATTTACCCTTTAGTGTATTCCGTTTCCTGCAGGATTTAATTTCAGTTACTTTTAAACCATGAACAAAAGATTACTTTTCTATTTGCATTCCGGCTATTGGTTATTAGTGCTGGTACAGGTTTTATTAGTAGCGATAGGTACCGGCGTTTTAGGCACACAATTCGACTGGCATTTATTTCTATCTATCGTATTACCTGTTAAAGTATTACAAATTGCATGTTCTGCTTTGTTTTTCTATGCAAATTACCTCCTGCTTGTCCCTTATGTTTTAAAGAAAAGGAATACCTTAAAATACATCTGCTCGTTACTAGGCTGCATCCTTGTATTTACACCATTGTATTACCTGATGGAGCAACTGGTTTACCCTTTAATCGGTTGGAAAAGTTACAGCCTTGATCTCAATTTTCGTTTTGCCTTTCTTGTAACATTAGGAGCCAATTTCCTGAATATATTTCTCGGCCTGTTGCTGAGTTACCTGATGGATTGGCGAAACATCCGTGCAGAAAAAGAAGTGATTGAACAGGAACAACTTAAAACCGAACTGGCTTTCTTAAAATCGCAGGTAAATCCACATTACCTTTTTAATACCATAAATGATATCTATTCGCTAACACAACTGCAATCAAAAGAAGCGCCCGATGCTTTGCTCAAGCTTTCTGAACTGCTGCGTTACATGTTACGCGAAAGCGACGATCCTTATGTGCCCCTGGTTAATGAAATAGAATACCTGAAGAATGTTATTGATTTACAAAGAATTGGACAAAAAGGGAATTCGTATATCGATTTTAGTGTTAAAGGAGTAATTGACAAGCAAAAAATTGCGCCCTTAATTTTGATCAATTTTATTGAAAATGCCTTTAAACATGGTGTATTCAAAAACAGCGAAACGCCCATACAAATTTCAGTTACTATTGATAAACAAACTTTTCATTTGCATCTTCACAATAAGATTAACATTGCCAAAAAAGATAAGACGGGCGGAATTGGCCTGGTGAATGTGAAAAGACGTCTGGAATTGATTTACCCAAACCGATACCAGCTTTCCATTAACCAGCAGGAGGATGCTTTTACTGTAGATTTAAAAATCGACCTTTATGATTAGATGTATTATTGTTGATGACAAACCGCTGGCCATTGATGTACTTAAACACTACATTTCAAAAGTACCGTCGTTAACATTAACGTTTAGTACCGTTAACCCTATTGAAGCGCTGAATAAGGTAATTGAGGGAGAAGCAGATGTGGTTTTCCTGGATATACAGATGCCAGAGCTCAATGGCTTGCAGTTTATGAAGATTGTAAAGGGCAAATGCCTGGTGGTATTAACTACTGCTTACGCTGAATTCGCACTCGAAGGATTTGAAAATGATGCCGTTGATTACCTGCTAAAACCTGTTTCTTTCGAACGTTTTTATAAAGCAGTTGAAAAAGTACAATTACTGCTAAAAGGCATGTCAACACCTGAAAAAACCGACAATGTATTACCGGAGAAGGAAAGTACCATAGATTATATTTTTGTAAAAACCGAATACAAACTTATCCGCGTTAATGTGGCCGATATCATTTACATCGAAGGATTACAAAACTATGTCATCATCTACACCAAAACAGAAAAAATCACCAGTTTGCAAACCATGAAAAAAACCGCAGAGCAATTGCCTGCCAAACAGTTTATCAGGGTGCACAAGTCGTTTATTATTGCCATAAATAAGATCGACAGTATTGAACGTAACCGGATTAATATTGCCGACCAGAAAATTGCCCTTGGCGAAGTTTACCGCGAAGCTTTTTACAATGCCATAGCTGGCAATTAAATTTTATTCGCCTTTAGGTTCAGTATGAAGTGAAAAGCCCCCGTTATTTCATAACGGAGGCTTCGCTAATCAACAAAGATTAAATGCTATTGTGGCGTTGTCCAGAAAAGCGCCGGATTATTCGTTTTATAATTGGTAAACTTTACACCTGTTTTTTCTACCAGTGCTTCTTTTTTCTGTGGTCCCTGTACCAGCCCGTCAAGCGGTAGTAATTCAACATAAGTTACCTCCATCCCTTTCTTCCAGGTTTCTGAATCATACTGACTGATTAGCGGTGTTTCGAGGCGGTAAAGGTTTTTGGCCATATAAGTTTGCAGGTAGTATTCTTTCGATTGCAGGTAATCACGGTTCCAGTTGGCATCTGCATTTAATACCAATGGTAATCCCTTTATTAAACGTTCACGCACCTCTTCAATACCAAGCAATCCCCCCTTTTCATCCATAACATAAGCATCAAAAGTCGGATCTATCCATATCCATTTCTTTAAATCGCGGCTGTAAACCATGTTAATTACGTGGCAATCATCAAAATTGGTTTCCTTTGGCATACAGGTGATGTACCTCGAAACAATTCCCATCGAAAGATAGCACTCATTAAGTACGGTGGCCAGCATGCGGCAGTTAACACCCCTGTTTTCTTCCCTGCAAACTTTAATCAGATCTATTGCATTCTTTAAGGTTGGATTGTTGCTGCTGCCATCATGGCGAATCAGGTTATGTACCCAATGCAGCAAATTGAACACTTTCGACAGTTCATTACCTTTGCCTGCTATAGAATCCAGTTTCAGATCTTTACGGATTTTCACCAGGTTTTCGTTTTCCATTGACTGATAACTGAAGGCAGGAATTTCCCGTTTATCTAGCTGGTTATACTTTGCACCTTTTCTAAGTGTATCCAGGTAAGCAATTGGTCTGCGATCAGGCGCTTTGGCATCATATTTTACCTGCGTTCGGGCAGTATCTTTTCCATTCACCAGTATTATAAAATCGTATTTACCAACCTTCGGATCAACATTAAAAGAAATTGATTCCTTATCTGTATAAAAAGTAACTTTCCTGGCATTTGTCGTGTACACATCGAGCTTTTCTTCAGGCACCACTTTCCATGCATTCTTACGCACAGGATAATTATCTTCTTTTATATCTACACTGTTTGTTGCGGCATTAATAATGCGCAGTTTTTTCTGTGCAAATGAAGTACTGGCTGTAAAGAGAAACAGCAGCAAAAGCGTTATTCCAGATTTCATAAAGTTATTGTGTTTTAGTTCGTTGTTTTAATACTGACGCTGAAACAGGTAAAAGGTTGCACGGATACCAGCACTATTTTAAATTTATCAAATTTTAGCCAACAAACAACCGTTTATCTCTCAAATTATTTAAGATTTAATCAGCACCTCAAAATAAAACTAAAAAATTAGTTGTTTATTTAAAAGATAGTCTTTACCTTCAAGGTATCAGCCATTTGTAACCATGAGAAAATCCCTGACACTATCAACGCTTGTATTATTAACGTTAAATCTTTTGGCACAAAAACCCGCAAAGGAGCCATTCGTAATACAAGGCAAGCTTATCAATTCGCCCGAAAAGATGCTTAAAATATTTTTTCTGGATGAAAAGGAGAAAATCACTATTGACACCATACATTTGAAAGAAGATGGTTCATTTTACCTGAAAACCTATAAAATAACCAGACCCCAGCGTACCAGTATACAAAATAACCGGACCCAGATTAACCAGATTTACGTTGCACCAGGTTATGAACTAAGCATTACCGGCGATGCTACCGATTACAAAACACTCTTTGCAGGTAAAAAGATCACAGGTAAAGGTGCAGCGGTGAATCGTTACCGGACAATGCTCGATTCAGTTTACGCTTCAAGGCCACGCGGCAGCAGCTGGTATGAGATGAACCTTGAAGACTTGCTCAGCTATATCCAGTCGGAACAAAAATTACAAGACTCCATACAGAAGCTTGTCTTCGCTAAAAACACCTCGAAAGATAAATACTTCGATACCTTTAAGCGAATGATTGAGGTTGATAATCAATCTATTGCTTTATACAACCTGCTCGAGCATATTGCCATGAATAAATATAGCTATGAAAAGATGAGCTCCCTTGTTAAAGAACATACACCAACCGCATTTAAGAATGGTATTTCTAACGATAGCTACTTAAATTCTGAAGACTATAAAACCTGGTTGCTTGGTAACTCTGTATCCTACCACAGGCAGCTTGATAAAGCGCAGGATTCTACACTATCCAAACAGGAGGGTTATAACCTGAAAAGTATAAAAGAAGTTTTAAATGGTAAAGTATTGGATTATTACCTGTCGAGGGTTATTATTTCAAATATTAATGCGGCTAAATCGATAGAAGGATTAAATGCTTCGAAGAAAAGAGTTGAACCCTACCTGACAAGCCTTTCTGATCATACCTACAAAGGTGAAATTACAGAAGTATTCAATGAAAAAGAAAAGCAGCTGATGCAGGTGCAGATTGGAAAGCCCGCACCAGACTTCACTTTATTTAGCGCCGATGGGAAGACTTACCGCCTGGCCGATTTCAAAGGAAAAGTTGTTTACATAGACCTTTGGGCCAGCTGGTGTGCGCCTTGCAGGGAAGCAATGCCCGCCTATAAAAAGCTTTACGAAAAACACAAAGACAATGAAAAAATTGCCTTTTTGGGAATCGCAGTATCTGATGGTGAAAAAGAATGGCGTCAGGCTTTGAAAGAAGAAAACCCGAACTGGATACAGCTTCGGGATAATGATGGCACTATTGCCCGTTCGTACGTAGCCAATGCGATCCCAAAATACATCATCATCGATAAGGAGGGGAAAATTGTGAGTTTTAATGCCCCGGGACCTGAAGACCCAAACACAGAAAAACTCTTGCTATCTGAACTTGCGAAAGGTTAGGAAACTAAAGATGATATAAAAACAAAAAATACTCCGGATAGTGAAAATCCGGAGTATTAATTTTTAATTACTCCTGCCCTGCTCCTCCAAAGAACCAGAAGTTCTTCTGCGTATCTTTACCTGTGTATTACCAAAATTATAGGTAAAATTCAGTCGTACATTACGACTATCATATTTACTGTAGGTATCGTAATCAAGATTACCATACATCGTTTTGCTTCGGGTAATGCTTCCGTAATAAATATCATTCAATGTTAAGCTTAAACTGGCTTTGCCCTTCAAAATATTTTTTCCGGCCGATAGGTTGAGGTATGAAAAGGGAAGATTAATCTGGTTTCCATAAGTTACCCGTGTTTGTCCGTATAAGAAAGCATTTAGCCACCAGCTTTTCTTCAGGGTAATCCGGTTATCAAGCGAATAGGTAAAGGAAGTCTGCGCAATAGAAACCACTTCATTTTGATAATTAAAGCGATAACGACTATTAGAAAACCCAACCGACAGCCCAACATCCCAAATTTTAAACAACTTGTTGTAATAGCCCAGGTTTGCCCCATAATTCCGGTTGGCAGACAGATTTGCTTTGGTGTCTGTTGTTACCTTACTTAAATCATCTATCCTGCTTAAATCGGTAATCACATCCTGTGCACTGCGATAGGTTACCGAAAAAGTATATTTCCCTTTGAAGCCATAACCCAGGCGGAAATTATCGGTAAATGATGGTAAAAGATATGGATTTCCCTGCAGGATAGAATAAGCGCTTCTTACAATACTAAAAGGATTAAGATAACTGTAATTCGGTCGCCCGATTCTGCGGGAGTACGAAGCGGAAAGGGAATGGCTTTTTATTTTGTAACCCAGGACTAAATTTGGAAAAAGACTTAAATAATCCCTCTTGATGGTACTATCGAGTGTTGGTGAATAACTGCGTGTAAAAGTATGCTCGGCCCTTAGCCCGGTTTGAACGGTTAGTTTTCGAAGTTCAAACTTCCTGTTAACATATCCGGCTGCAATGGTTTCATTGTAATTGAAAAGATTACTCCCATTGTCAAAGCCATTACCGGCATCATTCTTTCGGATTGAATTAAAGTCATTTTCAATATGTACATTACTTATTTTCACACCTGTTTCGAAAGTACCTCCCTTAACTTTCTGTGTATAATCGGTTTTAAAGCTAAGTATGTTGGTTAGCGTTTTACCATCTTGCAGCAAACTATATGGTTGCCCAAGGATTGATCCATCGTCACTCAATAGTTTCAAGCCAATAAAATTATCGTCATGATAATTAAAACGACCTAAATCAGCATCCATGATAATTTCCTGTTGAGTGGACGAGTCGAGTGTTAACTTGTAATTTAAGTTAATATTAAAACCTTTGCTGAGGCGCTCGCTAAGGTTGGTCGATTTTCGGGTAGAATCGCTTTGCGCCAGGTTTGAAAATATTTGTGTACTGGTTTCCCTTCTTGGGTCGCTGGCATTATAATAGCCTGTTAAAAGAATACCGAAAATGCTTTTTTTATTGAAATAATGATCATATCCAAACCGTAAATTCTGACTCGTATATGGACTGTTAAATATGGCTGAATCGAGTAAATGCTGGTTGATGTTACGGATTCGGGTATTGGTTTGGATTTCCTGATATTGCTTCCCTTTACTAATACCGTACGATAGGTAAAAATAATCTTTTAACTTACGGTAATTAAGGGATAAAGAAGCATTATTACCTGTGAGGTATTTCCAGCCATATCCTCCGGTAAGACTTAAGCTACCATCGTAACCAGGTTTTACCCGCTTAATCGTTTTGATGTTCAGGATTCCACCCTCGCCCTGTGCATCGTATTTTGCCGATGGATTGTAAAGCACCTCTACCTTTGAAATATTTCCCGTACTCGTCGAATTCAACATATTAATCAGATCACTGCCACTAAGTCGTGTTGGCTTATCATCAATATTAATCGTAATGCCTTTTCCTTCAAAACGGATTTCATTTCCATTTAAGATGATCAGGCCAGGGATTTTACGGATCACATCTACCGCATTAATTCCTGCTTTCGCATCGCCATCAACATTTACAACCGTCCGGTCAAATTGGAGTTCTACAAGTGGCTTGACGCCTTTTACGGTAATCTCACCGAGCTTGTTTTCATCATACTTAAGCTTTACTGCAGGAAACTCGTTACCATCAACACCGAAACGGAAACTCAGATAGCCTATGTGGCTAACCTGTATAATATCTTTTGGCATTACCGGGACATTAAACTTTCCATTACCATCGGTTACAGCACTGGCATAAGGTTTAGTCTCAGCATAACGGTAAACCTGAATGCTGGCATTAACAATGGCTACCTGCGCTGTGTCAGTAACAGTTCCGGTTACCATTTTAAGCTGGGCAAAAAGTTGAAAAGAAAGAACGAGGAGGATGAGCGTTAACAGATGTTTCTTCATTTTAAGCGTTTAGAGGGATTTATTTTCACTTTAAAAGAATCAAAAAACAGGATTCTTATTTCCCTCAAACGACGCAGGAAAGTATGCAACGTTGCACTTCAAAAGATTTATATAACAAAATATCGGCTTATCAGGAAACCAATACCTGGCCATTTATCAACTAAAACAACAACCATTATTCATAAAAAAGCAGGACTGCTCTTTTCTTCCAGCCCGGCTTTTAACACTGTATTTCAGTATTTTACAATAAGGATTATTTATTTTCTGCTTTCCCTAAAGTCCTACCCGATTCGATAATCGCTTTATTGATTTCCCTTACTTTTTTCACATCCATTTTTTCCACTTCACGGTCGTAAGTGAGCAAACCGTTAACCTCATGTTCTACGTCGGTGGTTTGGGTATAAACAGCGGTACTAAGGCCGTGATAAAGCATTAGCTGCTCAACCTGTTGCATCAATAATACGTAGCGATCACTAAGCGAACTAACCGTTGGCTCATAACCATAGGCATTGTTTTCTACAGGCCACATATGCCCGCGTACAAAAAGACCTATCCCACCATATTCACCAAGTGATGCTGCCCTGTTCGCATCTGGCTTTGATGCACCTTTTGGTCCGATATAGATATGCGTATCAACAAAATCACCATTTCCGGGGTCGCCCAGGGCTTTTTGATATCCGGGATTATTATTAAAACCTGAGTTTCCGTTTACCAACCTGGAAGGATCGTATTTCTTTACCCAGGCCGTAATTTCCTTTACATCAAACGCACCCCAGTTTTCATTGAAAGGTACCCATGAAATAATTGATGGCGAATTATGCAGGTCGTCCATTACCGCTTTAAGCTCCTTCCGGAAAGCACTTCTGTTTTTCAGCGTATCCTCGTTCTGGTACCACATGGCGGGCATATCCTGCCAAAGCAGTATACCCATTTTATCAGCCCAGTAATAAAACCTTTTCGGTTCGGTTTTCATATGCTTACGAATCAGGTTAAAACCTGCATTTTTCGTAAACTCAAGGTCTGATTTAAGCGCTTCTTCAGTTGGTGCAGTCAAAATACCATCTGGCCAGTAGCCCTGATCCAGAAGGCCAACCTGCATCTCGAACTTACCATTCAGCAAGGGCCTGACAACCCCATTTACCTTGCCGAGTTTGATATCACGCATACCAAAGTAACTCATCGCTTCATCCGTTACTTTGCCGTTTTTATCTTTAAGTACAATTTTAAGGTCGTAAAGAAAAGGATCATCCGGCGACCATAACTTAGCTTGTTTTATCGGAAGAAAAAGTGTTGTTCCTGTTCCGCCAGATACCTGCGATACCGTTTTATTTCCGTCAAGCGCCGTAACAGTAATCTGCCCCTGGTTCGCCGCTACCGAAATAGCCAGCCTGTTGTTTTCCACATCGGGTGTCAGGTGGATATTTTCTATGTAGGTACTGCCAACAGGTTCCAGCCACACACTTTGCCATATACCCGAACTGAAAGTATAATCGCCACGTGGCCCGTTCTTGCCCGATGGTGCTTTTCCATCGTTGGGGTCGTAGGCTGCAACAACCAGCGAATTACTCCCAGGTTTTAGTAATGTGCTAATATCAAACGAAAAAGCATCATATGCTCCGGAATGCTTACCAGCCGGTTTACCGTTTACAAATACGGTTGCCTCATGGTCTACACCATCAAAATGCACCAGTACTTTTTTGCCTTTCCAATCTGCCGGCAGCTCAAAGTCGCGTTTATACCACATGTTGATTTCCTGTTTTCTTTCAATTCCCGAAAGAAAAGACTCAGGACAGTAAGGCACAAGAATATTTTCCTTTTTACCCGTAAAGGATATAGCCTGTTTAGGCGATTGAGCCGTTGGCGCATCCTTGCCACCAAGGTACTCCCATTTTCCGTTCAGGTTTAGCCATTCCTTACGCTGAAGTTGCGGACGGGGATATTCAGGAAATGGAATTTTAGCTGAAGCAGCTTGTGTAGTCCATTTCGTAGGTAACTTGGGTACCTGAGCAGCCAGGTCGCCCGCAAGCAGTAGCATCAGGCCAGAAAGGATATAGCTGTTCCGGATTGGTTTAAAATTCATTGTTTCATTGGTTAGGTTAAACGTTTTAGTTAATCAACTAAAGATAGTTTCTTTTTCCTAAATCTTTTAAAAAGCTTAACTTATTTAAGTAAAAGCCTTGTTAACAATATTGGAAAGACTGGAATGGGAACAGCCCGCTTCCTGTGTCTTAACGCCAGATTCTGAATTTCTAATTAGCCCCAATATCATTCATAGCCCGCAGATTTAAGATGATTCGCACAGATAGAAATGGTTTCTGCGGTAATCTGTGAAATCAGCGGGAGCATATGAAGAGCGATTGCTTCAGCTCGCTCTCACCCCGCCTCGCGATGAGGAATGAAAGAATTATAAAACAATGAAAAATATGGCCCGCAGATTTAAGATGATTTGCGCAGATAGAAATGGTTTCTGCGGTAATCTGTGAAATCAGCGGGAGCATATGAAGAGCGATTGCTTCAGCTCGCTCTCACCCCGCCTCGCGATGAGGAATGAAAGAATTATAAATCAATGAAAAATATGGCCCGCAGATTTAAGATGATTTGCGCAGATAGAAATGGTTTCTGCGGTAATCTGTGAAATCAGCGGGAGCATATGAAGAGCGATTGCTTTCCCTAAAACCTGGATAAACTAGCTCGCTCTCACCCAGCCTCGCAATAACGAATGAAAGAATTATAAGACAATGAAAAAGATGGCCCGCATATTTAAAATGATTCACACAGATAGAAATGGTTTCTGCGGTAATCTGTGAAATCAGCGGGAGCATATGAAGAGCGATTGCTTCAGCTAGCTCTCACCCCGCCTCGCAATGACGGCTGAGAGATCCTTCAACAAAACTCAATATGACATACGCTATTAATACCTGACCAATAATTAACTACTCAACTATATTAAACTTAGCTTTTGCCTCATCCGATACCGGCCGGAAAATATTTACAAGATTTCCATCAGGATCACGGATTAACAGCGATAGATTTCCCCAGGGCATCAGTGTTGGTGGCTGAACAATTTCGATACCAGGAAAAGCCGAAATCTTTTCAAAATCATCTTCAACATTTTTAGTTAAAAACTCAATAATAAGGCTTCTGTTAGAAGCTGCTGATGCAATTTCAGCACCCCCAAAAAGCTGCAGGGTTTCCGTACTGCCAATAGCGATGGTAAGTGTATCGGTTTTAACTTCGGCGAAATCGGGTGTATAACGGGTAGCATTTTCACCAGTTATCTTTTCGTAAAAATCAATCATCCCGTTCATGTTCGACGTGATGATTCTAATAGAGAGTAATTTCATTGCTGATTATTTAATTGTTTCAGCAAATTTATACCAGGCTTATGACAACGGTTTGTCACGCCTTACCAAAGTTTTTTTCTTTTGCTGCTAAATAATCTTTTAGCATTAACTGATGAGGTTCGAAATGTGTTTCTGTATACCTTAACGATTCAATACGGTCGAGCCTGAACATTCTGTAATCTGCCCTCAACCTGCAATAAGCAATCAGTATCCATTGCCCCTGCTCACTGTAGTAAAATGCAAAAGGTTCAATTACACGCTCTGTTAAGGTCTGATCGGACGACTGATAACTTATTTCAAGCACACAAAAATTTGTCAGTGCTTTCTGAATTGTTGCCAGCCATTGGTTTTCCTGTTGAACAATGAAAGGACTGACGGCGATCCGCTCCGAAAGAAAGGCCAGCTTATCCCTGGTTTCCGGATTAAGCACTGCACGTATTTTATCCAGTGCCTGATAAAATGTGACACTAAGCGAAGGATCGTTACCACTCATGATTTGACCTGCTGTAAGCAATGCATTTGCCTCTTCTTCGGAGAACATTACTGGCGAAATTTTGTAACCCTCAGCTAACGAATAGCCTTTATCTTGAATGGAATAAACCGGCACCCCAATTTGTTCCAGCGCATTAATATCACGGTAAATGGTGCGGATACTCACCTGGAATTTATTGGCCAGTTCTGAAGCTTTTACCGCTCGCCTGGTTTGTAACTGCAGTAGAATTGCACTCAGTCGGTTTAGTCTTTTTAAGTCGTTTCCGGCACTCATTCCTTCTAATTTTACTGGTAAATATACACCCGGCTTTTGGTTTTTAGAAACAATTGATAGCAAGCTCCACCCCATTTCCTCCACAAGTCGTTATCCCGATTGCAGCGCAGCGCAACAGCGGGATCTTTTAAATGGATATTAAACAGATTGCTTCAGCTCCCACAAGCCCGGCTTTGCAATAGCGAATGCAAGAATTAAAAAACAATGAAAAGGATAGCCCGCAGATTTAAGATGATTTGCGCAGATAGAAATGGTTTCTGCGGTAATCTGTGAAATCAGCGGAGCACATGAAGAGCGATTGCTTCAGCTCGCTCTCACCCGGCTTCGCAATAACGAATGAAAGAATTATAAAACAATGAAAAGGATAGCCCGCAGATTTAAGATGATTTGCGCACGTAGAAATGGTTTCTGCGGTAATCTGTGAAATCAGCGGGAGCGTATGAAGAGCGATTGCTTCAGAGCGAAACGCCGCTCCAGACCGTCACCCTGAACTTGTTTCAGGGTCTCTCTTTCATGAGATGCTGAAATAAATTCAGCATGACGTTTGGTGTTAACAGTCTTTTAGTCAACGTTTTTTTTGAAAATTTGTTATTGAACATTCCTTGATTGGTTCCTTTGTCATTAGTTCATTAGTCTCAACAAGTCGTCATCCCGATTGCAGCGCAGCGGAATAGAGGGATCTTTTAAAATGCATGTTAAACAAAAAAGATCCTTCGACTTAATTCAACACCTATTTAGGTAGCCTCTGAAACTATTACAGGGTAATCGAAGCTGCCTTAAGCTAAAAAATTTATTACCTTTCAGGTTGAGTCTTAAGCCTGCATTTTCTATTTTAGTAAAATGCAAACCCTCACCCTATCGAAATCACAGGCCAGAAAAATCATTCTTGAAGCTGCCGGCTTAGCCAGATCTGCGCAGTTTGGTTTCGGTATCGATGCAGCCGATCGGTTTATCCAACACCTGGGCTTTGTACAGCTCGATACAAACTATGTGGTCGAGCGGGCGCATCATCATGTACTCTTTTCGAGGGTACCCGATTACGACCCCAGCTGGCTTAACGAACTTTGCGAAGAAGGCAGGGTTTTCGAATATGTAAGTTCCGATGCAGGCTTCTGGCCAATGGCAGATTTCCGCTTTTCCTTGCCCATAAAAGCTGCCTATACAGAGAAAGGCAAAGAACTTGGCAAAGCAGAAGCCCTTTTAATGCAGCAGATCATGGATCAGGTAGAACGTGATGGAGCGGTACGGGTGGGCGATTTTGAAAACGACCGGCAGCAGGCCAGCACAGGCTGGTGGGATTGGCGGCCAGCCAAAGTTGCCCTGGAAAGGTTATACCTGGAAGGAAAGCTCATGATCAGCCGTGATTACAAGTTCCATAAAAGCTATGATATTCCTTTAAACCTGGTTCCTGCAGAAATAGATACAAACCTGCCCAATCCCAGGGAGTTTGCAAGGTATATCATCAAAAGAACATTAGCTGCACTGGGTATTTCATCGGTAAAGGAAATGGCCTGGCGTTCGAGAAGGGTTAAAGGAAACCTGGTAAAAACCGAACTGAACAGCATGGTTGAAGAGGGCGAAGTTTTAATGGTTACGGTAGCGGGAATCAAAGGTCCGCTTTATATGCTTAAAGAGCAGCATATCAACCTTGAAGTTTCAGACGGGGTATTTATCCTCTCACCTTTTGACATCCTGAATGTATTCCGCCACCGCCTGCGCGATTTCTTTGATTTCGATTACCAGATCGAGTGTTTTGTTCCTGCACCTAAAAGGATATATGGCTACTTTTCCCTTCCCATACTTGCCGGCGATGTGTTTATTGCCAGGATGGATGCAAAGGCCGACCGGAAGAAAAAGATCCTGCAGGTAAACAACATCCACTTCGAAGCCGTTGAGCTGCAGCAAAAAACAATTGAAAAATTTGCTGATGCACTCAAAGCCTTTGTGGCATTTAACCAGTGTTTCGATATCCGTTTTGACAAATGCAACCGGCCGGATTACCTTGAGGCCATAAAAAATATGTTTTAGGTATCAACTGCCTAAAGATCCTTCGGCTACGCTCAGGATGACAGTTTGAGTAAGGACGAATGCTTCAGAGCGAAACGCCGCTCCAGTCCGTCACCCTGAACTTGTTTCAGGGTCTCTCTTTCATGAGATGCTGAAATAAATTCAGCATGACGTTTGGCGTTAATAATCTCTTCGTTAACATTTTTGATAATTGGTTATTGAACATTGGTCATTGAACATTCCTTGATTGGTTCATTTGTCATTAGTTCATTAGTCTCAACAAGCCGTCATCCCGATTGCAGCGCAGCGGAATAGAGGGATCTTTTAAAGTCGATGTAAAACGAAAAAATCCTTCGACTACGCTCAGGATGACAGCTTGAGTAGGGACGACCTGGCTTTGCAATGAGGAATGAAAGAATTATTAAACAATGAAAAGGATGGCCCGCAGATTTAAGATGATTTGCCCAGATAGAAATGGTTTCTGCGGTAATCTGTGAAATCAGCGGGAGTATATGAAGAGCGATTGCTTCAGCTCGCTCTCACCCAACCTCGCAAAAACGGCTGAGAAATCCTTCGACTACGCTCAGGAGGACAGCTTGAGTAAGGACAACTCCTTCATAGCGAAACGCCGCTCCAGTCCGTCACCCTGAACTTGTTTCAGGGTCTCTCTTTCATGAGATGCTGAAATAAATTCAGCATGACGTTTGGCGTTAATAATCTCTTAGTTAACATTTTTGATAATTGGTTATTGAACATTGGTCATTGAACATTCCTTGATTGGTCTTTCCAAGTCGTCATCCCGATTTAATCGCCACCCCACAATTCTTCTTTTTTTACCAATTAACTTGCCCGTTTCAAAAAGGATGTTCAAATTAGCCCTCAGTTATTAAAACTCCACATCCTGATGAACCCCAACCCAAATAAAGCCCCGGCATTAGCCCCGGCAAGAACTGTACTTTTTACTTTTTTCCTGCTATGCACAGGCCTTTACGCAGCTGCACAGGACACAAAACCAAGGCTTATCCCTGCTGAAATCAGCGAAACCTCCGGCCTGTTTATCGCGAAAGACAACCTGTTTTTCGTACATAACGACAGTGGCGATACCTCCCGGTTCTTTGCCATCGATGCCAAAGGCAATTTACTTTCTACCATATATTTCAAGGGCGATCCCTCAATCAAGCATCTGGGCGTAACAGATTGCGAGGACATCGCTGGCGGCCCCGGCCCGATAAAAAACAAAAACTACATTTACCTTGGTGATATCGGCGACAACGCAGGCAAGCACCCTTATGTTACGGTATACCGTTTCCCGGAGCCTGGCAAACTATCAGCGAAGATGCAGATCGAAGGCGAGTCTGTACAGCTCAAATATCCCAATGGCCCTCAGGATGCCGAAACCTTAATGGTCGATCCGCTTTTAAAGGAACTCATCATCATCTCCAAACGACAGGATACCGTTGGCATCTATTCCACGCCGCTCCTGTTCAAAAACAAGGATACCCTTACCATGAAAAAGCAGGGAAGCCTATACCTGCCCGGCAAAGGCCTGGTAAAGTATGTGGTTTCGGGTGATATCTCCCGTGATGGACGACAGATCATCGTTAAGACTTACACAAACGTTTATTACTGGATGCGAAAAGGCAACGAGCCCATTGCCCAAACCCTGGCACGAACACCTGTAAGATTGCCTTATACCCTCGAACCCCAGGGAGAGGCTGTTGGTTTCACACCCGATGGAAAAGCCTATTACTGCATCAGTGAAGGAAAGAATGCCGTAATTTATCGTTACGCCATACCCACAAACCCCGCTCCTGTCGCAAAGCAGACGCACTAACCTAAGCACAGCGCCAATGATCAATGTACCTTTTGAATGTGAAATTTTAAGGGCCAGCCGGACCCGCTTATTGCAGCTCATCGAAACCACTGATCGGGAAACCCTATTTAAAATCCCGGCAGGTTTTAACAATAACATCATCTGGCAGATTGGCCACTGTATCACTTCGCAACAGCGGCACCTGTATATGCGAAGCGGCCTGGCCATGCACATCTCCAGCGAATTCATCGCAAATTTCAAGATCGGCACCTCGCCCGCTTCCTGGACTGTTATGCCTGATGTTAACGAGCTGAAACATTTATTACTGGCTACGGTTGAACAACTTGAAACAGACCTGGAATCAGGCCTGTTCGTAAACTATGAACCTTTTACGCTGCCAATGGGCTTTAGGGTCACCAATCATATCGAAGCACTCCAGGCCGCCAACTATCACGAAGCAGAACACAGCGGTAAGATTTTCACCTATTTGAGGTTAATTGGTTTGCCCCGATAAAAAACCGCACAAGATAATTTTAACCCGGTTTATTAATCAATCCACAACAATCTCCTTTTGCCAAAGGGCTTTTCCATTAAGGTCTACAAGCTGCATCAGATACTTGCCTTTCTCCAGGTAGCTTTGATACCTTTTGGTTAGTGGTTTTATAAGAAATTGATCTACCGGGATTTCATCATTACGATCTAGGGATTTAATTTGGAGCAGTTTCCCTGCATCCCTTTCTTCCACCGAAATCGGGTAAGGCTTCGCCCCTCTCTTAAAAGCCAGGTAATCCCATCGTCCCAGATCAAGCTTTGCCTTTGGCCAGCTAACCAGTAAATCATAACTATCAGGACTGTCGTAAGCCGATGTTCGCGGCCGGTGCCTGCTATCAAGTACCACATAAGGCATTGGACTTAACCGGGTACCCATTTGCTCCTTCAAGGCGGTTTCAAATTCATCTGCCTTATTTACCGATTGGTTTATCGTTAGCGGATCGATGCCAGACATTATCTTAAAGTATTCACCCATCAGTATCAACTCGTTGTCTGTCTTCTCCCAAACATGGCCATGGCCGGCATGGACAATTATTTTAGCCTTAGGATCTTTGATGAGTATCTGGTATAGGTTACGTGCCTGGTTCAATTCCCTTAAATTATCCGCATAATATTGCTGTTTTTCATTGTTCTCTGTGGTATCCTGGCTTTCATAACCAATTACGTGGTAACCTAAGCTTACTGCCTTACGAATCAGATTGGCCATATTGGGTTCAACCGAATAAGTTCCGGAGCTCATTTTTGGATAACCATATTGCCGGATGCTTGAATCTTCAGGATCAATGGTTTCAACCGCCAGGTAACGGAAACCTTCAGCATAAAGCGTATCCAGGAGGTTGTAAGTTAACAGCCGGTGTTTTGGCTGATTGTGGTCTTCGTTAACCATCACCACCTGGCGGGATGCCGCCTGCCCGGCAATGTAAGGTATAGCGGCTTCAAACCTTGTCGATCCCGCTGCATAATTACGCTTGGGCGGATGCGCCTTCCACCTTATCGGATAGGCTTCCCCGATAAATGACTGGTAGGTGGCCAGTGCCTGGTCTAATACGGAGGTATTGGGTGCACCGGCTGCTACATGATGTATACGGTTATACTGCTTAAGCAATTTCCTGAGCGTATCCGTGGCCTTTTGGTATTGGTTTTTTTCTACAAGCGAAGCGGCCAGTTCAAATGGATTATCGTTAAGTTCTTGCGCTTTGGTATGGTTAAAAGCCAATAAAAAACACAACAGGTAAAAGTACTTTATCATGAAATAAAACTAACAAAATAATGCACAATGAGGTAGCTGGCGCAATTCTTTTTCTTAAGCCATTCAAGTGGTGTTCCGAACTATTCAGGAATGACGGCTGAGTAATCCTTCGACTACGCTCAGGAGGACAATCTCTATAACGCGTCATCAGCTCGCTCACACCCAGCCTCGCAATGAGGAATAAAAGAATTATAGAACAATAAAAGGATGGCCCGCAGATTTAAGATGATTTGCGCAGGTAAAAATGGTCTCTGCGACAATCTGTGAAATCAGCGGGAGTGTATGAAAAGTGATTGCTTCAGCTCCCGCAGCCCGGCTTCACAATGACGGTTGAATAATCCTTCGACTACGCTCAGGACGACAGATTGAGTAGGCCGACTGCTTCAGAGCGAAACGATGCTCCAGTACGTCACCCTGAACTTGTTTCAGGGTCTCTCTTTCATGAGATGCTGAAATAAATTCAGCATGACGGTTGGCGTTAACAGTCTTTTAGTCAACGTTTTTCTTTAAAAAATTATTATTATTCAACTGTTCATTAGTCATTAGTTCATTGGTCTCAACAAGTCGTCATCCCGATTGTAGCGCAGCGGAATAGAGGGATCTTTTAAGCGGGTGTAGGATGAAAAAGATCCTTCGACTACGCTCAGGATGACAGCCTCCACAACCCGTCATTGCGAGGACGTACGAGGAAGCAATCTCCTTAAAGAGGAATGAAAGAATTATAAAACAAAAGAATGGCCCGCAGATTTAAGATGATTCACGCAGATAGAAATGGTTTCTGCGGTAATCTGTGAAATCAGCGGGAGTGTATGAAAAGCAATTGCTTCAGCCCGCTCTCACCCGGCTTTGCAATGACGAATGAGTAATCCTTCTCGTCTACAACCCCTCATCCCGATTGGAGCCTTTCACGCTCAAACCAGGTCTTAAAATCAACTACCCGCCGTTGTGCTACCGTAATCCGCAAGTGCAGAAATGCCGGGATCATAATCAACCGTAAAGTATTTGATTCACCCGCCTCATAGTAACTTATTGCTGCCCAATGCACAATTTCCGAACGGTTAACCATAAAATAACTATCGGCTGGCAATTCTCCTATCGTTTCAGCCAGGGTCTTTGTCCACCCAAAACGGCAGCCATCAAACTGCATAACCATATTCCCCTTGCCCTCACTAAAAATAATGGCCGGCGCTGTCGGTCCATCAGCGGCCACAGGCGGCAATTTCCGGTTTGGCAGGTGGCGGCGGTAAACCTGTTTCATGGCAAGCAAATTCGCAATCAGATAGTAAGCATTAACCATAACCACAAAGCAAATCACAACCGCAAAATCGTACGTAAAATAACCGGCAAGGGTTATAGAAGTATTACGCAGGTAAAAATAAACCGTGGCCAAACCTATTGCAAGCAGCACCGATAAAAAAATGCAAACCCCGGCAACCAGCAGCATCCGGCGCAGCGATAAATAACCCGGAACATAAGGCCGCTCAAAATAAACGTTACAGCAGTTAATAAACTCGCCAACAATAAGCGCAATAATAAAACTCCCCGCCAGCGAGAGGTAATAACCAGGCTCCTTAAACATCTGCAATAAACTGTCCTCCTCGCCATATGCCACAAAGAAATGCCCTACCGCCAGGCACACAATCAACCTTAAATAAAAGGGCGGGTAATACTTATTATATCGCCTGAATATATCTGAAAAATCCATGAGCATATGGTTTCAAAAACGAAAAACAAACCATACCTAATTTAAACATTTCGGCAATAACAACCAGTACAAAAAGGCTGTATATCGTTCATCCTCCTGTTCCCTATCGCTTGTCAACAATTAGGGCCCTCCAGCACCTGGCAGTTAAAAATGCACAATATGTTTGTCCAAAATGCCCCCAGGGCTATTAACCTTAAAAGCGTATGAAAAAATTTCCGTTTACCCCAACAGGCTTCCAGGAGCTTCAGCAACAGCTGTATCAGTTAAACAACCAGGAGCTGCAATTACATTACAACGCCATTAACCAGGACTTTATCCATTGGCTGGATCACAATTTCATCTTAAGCCCGCAGCAAATTGCCCACCTTAAAACCCTTGGCCTGGCAAGCATCCAAAACCTTGCCAGCCAAACAGCCATCGCTGTTCGCGGCAGGCTTAAGGTTTCCCTAATCAAGCCCCCTGTAAAACCCGTTACCGGTTACGACAGCAAGTACATCAAAATTACCGACAGGGTTTTCGAGCTGGCAGGAGCCGGCGAGGATTTCGAGGCCGAAGGCCATCTAGTTATCGAAATCGGCTATTAGTGGAATAAATCATCCCTATTCCATCGAATTTCGAATAAGGTGCCATCAAATTCAGGTTCAAAAGTCCCGCTACTTTTGGGCAAGCTTCACTTGCCCATCAAACACATTTTAGCCTTCCTACCCATGGATGCCCTACAAATTTTAATCGACCAAATTAGCCCACACCAGCAAATCTCAACCGATTTACGCGATTACCTCACTACCTCCATTCGCCAGAACAATTACCCCAAAAACCACCACCTGATCAAAATCGGCCAGCAACAGCAAAACATTCACTTTCTCCTTTCGGGTACCGCCAGGGTATACGTCATCGATCCTGAAACGCAAAGCCAAAACACCATCTGGTTCTGGCACCCGCAGCAAATCATTATTCCTTTTGAGGGCCTCGCCAGTAAAAAGAAATCCCAAACCGCAATAATCCTTACCGAAAAGGCAACTCTCCTAAGCCTTCCCTTAATACACCTCAAATACATGTCACAACGCTTTCCCGAGTTTATCAATATCGCACAAATGGTACTCGAAACCCTGATAAAAAACCTTAGCGACCACATGCAAATGATGAAAAAACTCAACACGCACCAACGCTACGAACTGCTCATGCAACAACATGGCAACATCTTCAATACCGTAACATTAAGAGAAGTTGCTTCCTACCTGGGCATGTCTTTAAATACCCTCAATCACCTCCGGTCCATCAAATAACCCATCCATTTCACATCATCCATATTACATCTTCCATCTTAAATCTTCCATCATCTATAATACTGCCTTTTTGCTATTCCCTAAAAATCCAATCCGCACTACCTTGGTCATAATTAATGGCACCTAAACATTAAAAAAGAAAGGAGGCTGCCGCACAATTGGTAAAATACTTTTATCCCGCCACAGCAAGGCTGTAGCCCGATAGCATTAAACAAATTTTAAATAGTAAATCTTTAATTGAACAATATCATGAACTTAAAAAAATTAAGCTTAGGCCTGGTAGCCCTTGTTGGGTTCGGCCTTATCGTAACACTAAATGCGTTTACTGATGTAAAACCAAAAACTGGCTATACTTATTGGCAATTCGAATCCGATGATGTAAGTGATATCCGCGATGGTGCAAGTTATACACAAATACCTGTGCCAACATCTTCGCCTTGCGAAACAGGAAGTGATTTGCCTTGTGTGTTAAAACTGGATGAAAGTATTGATACAGAAAATGAACTAGATGCTCATTTAAAAAATACCAGTGTTTTCCCAGCAAATAGCGACATCATGAATGTGGCTATCTACAAAAAACCATAACGAAGCGGTGATTGCTTGTCAGAGTGCCGTGCGGGCTTGTGGATGCTTTGTTCCACAAGCCTATGCATGGCATTTTTTTATTTATCCATAATCTGAGGTACAATTTCGTTTGGTCAGGGGTTTTGCTGCATCCCGCTCAATACAATCACATCTTCAGGAATGGGTAAAGCATAGCGCAAGCTGTTTGGTTGTAAAACCGTTTGTTCCCCGTTGATTGTCCGGCTCATCACTATCCCGTCACCCTCCATATTCCATCTTTTCAGATCAACCCACCGCAGGGTACGCATAATCAATTCTTTTCTCCGTTCTACCTTAATCAATGTCAGTAAGGCCGTCTGGCTTAGGTTGGCATAAGCCGTAAAAGTTCCTTTTTTATACCGGTTGATCAGCAGGTTATTTAAATCGGCCAGTGCCCGGTCCAATTTATTTGCCCTGGCATAACCTTCGGCACGGGTTAAGAGCAACTCATCAGTTGCAATACCATTAAATACCGAGGCCGCACCAGCATAATAGCCCTTAAAGATATAAGCCGTACCGCTAGCTTTGAAGAATACCGTTTTCCTCAGGTCATTGGTGCTGTACAAGCTATACAAATCAGGATTGATTAATGCCCGTGTTTGTGAAGAAATGGTTACGGTAGGCGCCCTGCTATCAAACAATACTTCCACATTTTGCTGCACTATCGGGAAGTTGGCCGAAGCGGTAAGCGTATTATAATCTATTAATGTGTTTTGCACCTGTAAGGCGCTATCTGCATATAGTGTGGCATGGCTGTAATCACGCATTTGGAGGTATGCACGGCTCAGTATGCCATAGGCTGCGCCTTTGGATGGTCTTACTGCCGAAATCTCTTTTGCGGGCAGGAAAGGCAAAGCTGTTTGCAGATCGGTCAATACCTGCTCATAACTTTCGGTAAGCGTAGCGCGGATAGAAACCACATTGAAATTGGCATCCACCCTGAGCGGGATGCCCAAATCTGTTGCTGCCGTTGCTGCGTTGTAAGGTTTGGTCCAGATACCAATGATGTTTAAAAACGAACGCCCCCTCTGAAACAGGGCTTGTGCCTTAATGTGGCTGGTGGTAGCCGAGGGTTCAAGCTTATTGAGGGCATCGAGTACTGAATTACAGATGTAAATGATTTCGTAAGGAGAAAACCACTGTGAAGATGAAGCACCGAAATTGTGATCGCCCTTCCATAAATACATATTCTGTTCTTCTACCGGACGGGATGCAAATACCTCGTTGGTTACATAGTAATCGTCGACACAGGCGTTGGCTACAGATGGATCGGCAAAATTCATTTTTAGATAATAATCAAGCAGTGCCTGCATATCATCGGTAGTTTGGATAGTAGCCAGTTTCTGATCGGGCTTTTCATCCAGGTATTTTTTACAGCCTAAACCTGTTGCTAAAAGCAAAAGCAGGATGGCTGTTTTTATGATAGATTTTGGTTTATTTCTCATCTTATTCCTGTTAAAAGTTAATCCTGCATCCTGCCGATAAGGTTTTGGCAGGTAAAAGTGTGCTTGTGCCCGAATATTCGGGATCGATACCTTTTTTATTGGCACGCCATAAAATGCCCAGGTTCGTGGTATTCAGGTAAATTTCAGCCGATCGGAGTTTGTTCCTGAAAAGTTTTTTTGGCAAACTATAGCTCAGGTTGGCATACTGAAAGCGGATATGATCGCCTTTTTCGATCAGCACTTCCGAAGCGGCATAAAACAGGTCTCGGTAACTGTTGCTTGGATAAATAAAAGCGGGCACATTGGTAGTGGCTTCATCACCGGCTTTCTGCCAGCGCACAGCATAATCGCTATGGCCTTTTCCACTATTTACCAGGCTGCTGTAGCTAACAGTACTGCGCCTGAAATAATAACCCATTTTAAAACTGATGGCCAGTTGCAAACTAAAACCCTTATAGCTGAAACGGTTTTGTAGGTTTCCATAAAAGGTGGGCAATGCCGAACCAAAGAATTTCAGGTCGTTGATCGATGTTCCGCTAGTTACGATACTCTGGTAATTTTTACTGGTCACACCATTCAGGTAACCCAGCGGATCACCCGATGAATCAAGCCCCGGGCTCTTAAAGGCATAAACACTATAAAGGGGGCTTCCAACGATGCCGCTGATGTTGGCACTCGTACCGCCTACCCATTCGTAAGCGTTGATAGCCCGAAGGTAATAATTCGTTACTTTTGTGGCATTGCGGCTAAAGTTTAACTGCGTTTGCCACTTGAACTGCCCATTGGTATTGACACTATTCAACTGGATATCAAAACCTTTTCCCTGCATGGAAGCGACATTACGGGTAATGTAAAAGCCTACTCCTGTGGTATAATCAATGGGATAAACACCCAGTAAATCTTTTCCGGTTTTGATATAAGCATCTACGCTTCCACTTAAACGGCCATTTAGCATTTTAAAATCAATACCCAGATTGCTTGTACCCACAGTTTCCCACTTTAAATCGGGGTTTGCTTTTTTATCGATTATGGCATAAGGCGATTGGGTATAAATTGAAGTACCATAATATTGAAGTGTCGTTACCGCCGTTTGTGATGGATCGGCATTGCCACTATAGCCATAACTTAAACGAAGTTTTAAAAATTCTACAGCATCCAGATGGTAAAATCCTGCCTTTGATACGATCCAGCCAGCCCCCATACTCCACAGTGGCTTCCATTTATCGTTGGTATTTACCCCAAAAAAATTAGTCGCATCCCGGCGGGCACTTCCATATAATAAATATTGCTCCCGGTAATCGTAGCTGAAATTACCATAAGTACTTACGTAGCGGTTATTGGTGTGGCTTAAGCTTGCCCCATCCGGAATATTAGCCCTGCTTCCGGTCACATAAGTGGGGAAATCCGAAATGTAATCTACCGCAGTAGTACTCAGCACAGCAGCATTGTAGCCATAATTACGGAATTTATCTCCGGTATCGTCTTGCTCACGGCGCTCGCCACCCAGCATAATTGCTATGCCATGCTGCCCAAAACGCTTCTCATAATTTAGCTGTGCCCGTAAATCGTGCGCCTGTAATAACGCGGTAGACCTGTTATCAATTCCCCCAACCGGTACTTTGTAAACCAAACTACCATCTGTACCTGCCTGTGTAAAACTGTTAATGAGGTTTCTGGTATAAAAGCTTCCCATTTCGTAAAGGGTTTCGCTTTTTGCATACTGCCGTTCCAAACGGTAAAGCAGCGATGCTGATAAACCTTTCCATTTATAGGTTAAACCTGTATTGAGGTTTAAATCATCCTGATGGCTTTTCGTTTGCTGGTATTGGTCGTCAGTCAGCGGATAGTAATGCCAGTCGAGCAGTTTGGTATTGCTGAGGCTGTTGATGTAACTGGCACTATAACCCCGGGCAATGGCAAGTGCATTACCTGCATCATCGGCAAAGCTGGCATAAGGGTACAGGTTACTGCTTCCAGAAATGACGCTTCCGTAACCGCTCTTGCCACTGGCGCTGTTACTACCTGTGTACACCAAACCTACATCCATCTTCAGGTTTTTAAGCAGGTCGAAACCGAGGGCATAACGCAAGCTGAGCCGGTTGCTCAAAGCGTTAAGTTCAGTCGATGCCTGATCATATCCTGCCGAAGCCGTCCACCCGAAACCCTTTGCGCCTGCTGCCGCTTGTACATAGTACTGCTGCGTATAGGCATTTTGATAAAAGTATTTGCTAAAATCGTCACGCACATCCTTTGTACGGTAAGCGGCGATCAGTGCATCTTTTTGTGCCTGTGTTAAAGCCGTATTATACATCAGCTCAACCACCGGAGAAAGCACCGGTTTATTGGCACTGTTATAATCAGAGTTATAAAATCCAGCCTTGTACAACTGCAACTCTACATCAATAAAGTCACTACTGGTCATTTGTGGCAAATGGTATAAATCAGGCTTCGCCTTGAAAGTACCTGCTATGTTGGCACTAATGTTCAGGGGCTGGTTATACTTGCCTTTTTTGGTGTTAATTACAATTACCCCGTTGCCTGCCCGGCTACCCCATATGGAGGTTGCGGCAGCATCTTTCAACACGCTGATGCTTTCTACATCGTTGGGGTTAATGTTATCCAGGCTACCCTCATAAGGGAAATTATCAAGCACCACCAATACTTCTCCTGGGCCACCGAAAGTGGTCACACCACGAATGCTCATCCTATCGCGGTAGTACCCTTCGCGGTCGATACTGATGCCATTGCCTATGGCTTCGAGCCTCGCCATTATACTGCTGCCTACCTGCTCATTTAATATAGCGCTATTAATTTGCTGGTATGCTCCGGTCAACCGCTCAGCATTCACTTTCTGGTAGCCGGTACTCACCGTTACTTCTTCGAGCTGCTTAACCAGGGGCTTTAGCTTTAGCACAAGGTTTTGACTGGGTAAAACAATCAGCGTATCAAGGCTAACATAGCCAACCATGCTTACCTTAACAGCATATTTTCCTGCAGCTTGCTTAATATCGGCAAACCCTCCGTCATCGGTGTAAAACTGTTTTTTGCCAATTATAATTGTAGCACCCGAAAGGGGCTTAATATTCGCTCCATCTACAACCTTTACAGTAAAAAGTTGTTGGGCCTGGGCTTTGGCCATTAAAAAGGCCAATAGGAGAACGCCAATAATATTCTTCATTTCTTTGTTTGCTTAGTGTTATAGTTTTATTTTTTTATGGCACTTTCAACACTTTTCGCCTTCCCCTCCTTTAGCATCTGTTGTCGTTCCAGTATCGCATCAAGGTTACCTTTGTGCATAAATTCACTGCCTGTAGCAGCCAGAAAATTGCCGCCGGCAATCCATATGTAATGGGGTACTGAGGTATGGATAAATTGTTTGGTCAGTACCGTATCGGCTACAATGCTGCTCAGCTTGTCATCGAAACGTTTCATCATTTTAGCAATCTTTTCAGGGGTATCGCGGGTATCTTTGGCATCCACCAGTAGTATCACGGCCAACCCTTCATATTCTTTTTGTATGCTATCGAGATATTTAAACTTTTTGGTACAACTGGTGCACCAGGTAGCCCAGAAATCAAGGATCAACAATTTGTCCTTGTATTGCGCCAGGCTTTGTTTACTTATTTTGCCACCAGCGTAGATGCTATGCTCCTGTTTCCAGAAGCTTTCAGGCAAAATACTACCGATTTTAACAGGGCTGACGGTCTGATTGGTTTGGGCATTCAATAGGTTAAACCATAGGCAAAGCGCTGCCACTGCGTATAAAAATGTATTTTTTCGCATGATATTTTTTGAATTAATAAATTGATAGAAATAGTTATTCCCTGATCAGTTGGAAAAAGTAGTCATGTTTACCATAGCTCATTCAGCTGGCAAGAACATTTCAAACAATAATCAATAAACTATTGAACAAATAGTGTCATCCTGTGCCTAGTCGAAGGACAGTAAACTACCCGAAAAAACCCTGCCTACCCCATAAACTATTAACCTTAACTTCAATGAAATTCGGGGCAGCGCAGGGCACATTTCTTCAGCTTGTTAATGATAAGGGATATTTTTAAAGGCAGGCAGCATTATGAAAGAACCATTATTTATACCACAGCCTGCCAGAAGCTCGGCTACTCCGGCTGGCGTGGCTTCATTGCATTAAGCCTGTTAAAGTGATAAAATAAACGTGGTTTCATTGTATAGTTAGTTGTTGTTTTGTTATTAACCTCAATAATAAATCCGTCATTCCCGTGAAAACGGGAATCCTAAAGCTGTCGCTAGTACGCTAATCATGCTGGAAAATATCTTCATCCAATTTGTTATCCTGAGCGTAGTCGAAGGGTCTCTGTGCCATCCATGCTTCAAATTCCGTCATTCCCGCGCAGGCGGGAATCTTAATGCCTTCTATACATTCATTCTGAGCATAACGCCTGTCCCACACATGAGGACAAGCAATCTGTTTTCAATCCTTCAGCTTTTTACCATCGCTGCCTCGATGGGCTCAGCCGCAAAACCCACCGACTAAAAAACAGTGGTGATCCCCCCTCCTGTCATCCTGACGACAGGAAGGATCTGTTTACTACAGGCACTGTTCAATCGTTTTGTACTGCCCCATCAAATGATCGGGAAAGCAATCTAACTCACCCACGCCTTACGCTTTCAGCTTACTCCTTTCACCTTTACGCTTTCAACTTTTAATCCCGGCCACCTGCCACAACACGCCCCTAGTAGTGCATACGCAACACAGAAATCATACACTGCTCTCGCGGTTGATCTTAGTAATTTAATTCTCAATGACGTCATAGTAGCACTGTATCCTAACCTATTGGACGTATAT
>NZ_JAVTSJ010000003.1:0-543292 GCF_032678405.1 Pedobacter aquatilis | reverse complement strand
GAATACTGTTTTAATCACTAACTCTTCAATGTCTCAAATTTTCAACAAATAATTTATAATTGTTTGGAGAATGTCAAAAAAAATTAATAAAATAGCAATATGAAAACCCAAAACGTTAATAAGTTGAAAAAGAACACAGCATTTGTTTATAAGAATGTTAAGTCTCAGAATAACTTCAGCACTGATCCAACTGCGAATACGGTTCTTATTACCAATTCATCAATGTCACAAATCTTTAACAAGTAGTTTAACTTCTCCCAGATTTTAACAAGCTACTTTGTATATAGGCGAAAAAAGCTTCTTTATAGCCTTCCCCAATCTGAATCATCTCGTTATTAACCAATCTGATAATGTTGCCATCCACTTTTTTAATGGCTGCTTTAGCAACGATGTTTGATTTATTAACACGAATAAAAGCGTGATTTTCTAAAGCCTTTTCAATTTCTTTTAAAGTAAGGTAAGTTGTGTTTGTTTCGGTTTTTGTAATGATCTGAATGTAGTTCTGCAAAGCCCTGATATACAAAATATCATCAATCAAAATATTCGAGAATGCATATTTGTGATCTCCCTTAATATATAAGGCTGCCACCTGATCAGTTTCTTTAGCTGCATTTTTTGCATTATTCGCTTCTTTTTTCAATATCCTGTCAATTCCTAAAGCAAACTTTGCGAACGAAATTGGTTTAAGCAGATACTGGTCTGATTGAACATCAAATGCCTGCAACGCGTAATCGGGATGTGCGGTTGTAAAAATAAGGTATTTTGCTTTTTCTCTAATGTTTTTGGCAAGTTCCAATCCGTTTATTCCTGGCATATCAATATCCATGAATAACAAATCGATCTCATCGCCAACACTAATTTCAGTAAGGGCCTGCACCGGGCTAGTAAATGTTTTAAACACTGTTAAACCCGGCATCTCTGCAATGTGGTCAGTTAATACCTCAATGGCATGTTGTTCATCGTCAATAACAACGCATTTTAAATTCATGATTTTTACTAAAGTGTGTTTGGAAAGATTTCCCTGCAAGTTAGCTAAAAAAAGAATTTCTTCATATATCTGTAAAAAAAACTTTTCGGGTTTTAACCTTTGTATTTCAGGCTTTGATGTAAAATTTTAAGGGGTTGATGTAAAAAAGTTAACAACCACTGGCTATTTTTTAATCTTTATTCTGTTTGCCAAAAACGAAGTAATTGGAAAGAAGTTTAATGAACTTTTTTTTGATTGAAAAACATCTGCCTGCCCACAGTTTGTGTAGCCTGGAAAGAAAATTAACAGGCCATACACACTTTGGGGTTTACAACTGGTGATGTAGCCGTTTTTTGAAAACAGCATTAAGAGACATACCTATTAAAATATATTTTGACATGGAACTTAAAGACGAAATCGGACAATTTGCCGTAAGAATTAAGAAAATGCTCCCTCAGGTTCAATCGGAAGATTTAACAAGAAATGCATTGGTTATGCCTTTTATCCAGATATTAGGCTTTGATGTTTTCAATCCTTCTGAAGTTCAATCTGAAGCTGTTCTTGATTTTGGTGTTAAAAAAAGTAAAAAAGTTGATTATACCATTATGAAAGATGGTGAACCTGCCATTTTAGTTGAATGTAAACATCATGAGGATAGTCTTGATATTCATGATTCTCGCTTATCAAAATATTTCCGCAAAACAAAAGCAAAATATGGTTTACTTACCAATGGCTTAGAATACCGTTTTTATACTGAAAAAATGGTTAGAAGTAAAAAGAAACAGGAACCATTGTTTGTTTTCAACGTTAAAGACACTAAAGCAGCAACTATTGCAAAAATGCTAGAGGAGCATAAAGATTACTTTAATGTTAAGCAAAGTGCGGCTGGTTAAACATATTTCTATCTATAAATAAAAAGTCCCGATGCAAATCGGGACTTTTTATTTATAAGGATTTTGAGAATGATAAACCTGCTTTTAAATTAACTCAACACTTCTGCTAACAAATGCAGTTAAATCTGCGCCCGTTAACATTCCCTGTGCTAATAAGGCTAAATCTACAGCTTGTTTTGCCAGATTACTTTGCTCTTCACCTTCTGCCTTTAAGATTTTGCTTACCAGTTTATGGTTTCCGTTAATGGCAACTTTGTAGTTGTCGGGCATTTGTCCGTAAAAACCCATTCCACCACCCATAGCAGCCATATCTTTCATTCGGCGCATAAATTCATCCATGGTAATGGTTACCGGCAATTCATCAGGGTTTAAAGCAACAACTTCAACCTGCATTCCTGGCTTGGTAATGGCTTTTTCGAAAATACCTGTTACTTCTTTAACCTGATCATCACTTAAAACATGCTCGTAAACTTCATCTTTTTCAATCAGTTTATCAGCAACACCAGAGTCAACACGTTTAATGGTTGTTTTCTCCAGTTTTTGTTCCAGTTGATTAATGAAATGGTTATCAATAGGAGAGTCTAAAACCAGAACATCGTAATCTTTTTTATTTGCCGATTGTATAAAAGCATCTTGTTTTGATGCATCATTCGAATAAAGATAAACTACATTTCCGTTTTTATCGGTTTGTAAAGGTGAAACCTTGTCTTTGTATTCGTTTAATGTGAAAAGCTCGTTTTTGGTGTTTCCTACCAAGGCAAAATCTTTTGCTTTATCATAAAACTTCTCTTCGCTAATCATGCCGTACTTAACAAAAAGGCCAATGTCTTTCCATTTTTCTTCGAACGATTTACGGTCTTTGTTAAACAACTCGGCTAATTTATCAGCAACTTTCTTTGTGATGTAGTTGTTGATTTTCTTAACATTGCTATCGGCCTGTAAGAAACTGCGTGAAACGTTTAACGGGATATCCGGTGAGTCAATCACACCGTGTAATAACATTAAAAATTCAGGAACGATATCTTTTACTTCATCGGTAATAAATACCTGACGTGAGTATAATTTGATCTTGTTACGCTGCATTTCGAAATCGTTTTTCAACTTAGGGAAATACAATACGCCGGTTAGATTGAAAGGATAATCAACGTTCAGGTGAATCCAGAATAAAGGTTCTTCACTGAATGGATATAATTCACGATAGAAGTTCAGGTAATCTTCGTCTGACAAATCTGCAGGAGCTTTAGTCCAGATCGGATTTGTGGTATTGATGATGTTATCAACTTCTACATCTTTATATTTTTTCTTGCCTTCTTCATCCTCTCCATCTTCAATTGATTCGTTTTTAGTTCCGAATTTGATTGGAACAGGTAAGAATTTAGCATATTTATCTAAAATTTCCTGAAGCTTTGATTCTTCTAAAAATTCTTCTGAATCTTTGTTTACGTGCAGAATGATGTCGGTACCACGGGTAGTTCTGCTACCTTCGGTGATTTCAAATTCGGTACTTCCATCACAAACCCAGCGTGCCGGTTCTGATCCATCCTGGTAAGATAGGGTTTGAATTTCAACTAAATCGGCAACCATAAAAGCCGAATAAAACCCTAAACCAAATTTACCGATGATTTCGTTGGCATCTTTTGCATCTTTAAATTTCTCTACAAACTCACTGGCGCCTGAAAATGCAACCTGATTGATATATTTTTTAATTTCTTCGGCAGTCATACCCAAACCATTATCGCTAATAGTAATGGTTTTAGCAGTTTTATCAACAGCTACCTGCACTAAAGGCTGGCCAACTTCACCATTGAACTGTCCTAATGAACCTAATCTTTTAATTTTTTGAACAGCGTCAACTGCATTCGAAACCAGTTCGCGAAGAAAAATCTCGTTATCTGAGTATAAAAACTTTTTAATTATTGGGAAAATGTTCTCGGTATGTATCGAGATATTTCCTTTTTCCTGTATGCTCATATGTAAATAAGTTGTTTTATCTATATCCTGCCTAACAAGGGTTGTTCCAAAGCTATTTGTTTGCCAAAATGACAGCAATACGCAGGTTTTTAAAAGAAAAAGCCAAATGTTACTAACATTTGGCTTTTATATGTATGGTATAATTTTAATTTAAATGGAAACTTGGTTCACTTTCTTCGAGAGAAAGTATTTTGCTGATTTTTTTCAGCAGTACATCCATTTGGAATGGTTTGGAAAGAAAATCGTCCTGTCCGTAATTCAATGTAGTGAAATCTTTCGGGTCATATAAGCCTGAAATCAGCAGGATGGGGATTTTTGAAGTCGCATCGATCGATTTTAATTGTTCGCACAATACCCTTCCGTCAATATGGCCCAGTGAGATATCGAGTAATATTAAATCTGGTTTAAAGCTATCTATCCTGTCGAAAACTTCTTCACCATTATTAAGTGCTGAAACTTTAAATCCGCCTATTTCCAGTATTAGTTGTATGGTTTCTAAAACCTCAATATCATCATCAACTACCAGTATTCTCTTCATATTCTTTTAGCATTTTATATGCTTTGTAATTATAACAAAATGTTTGATGTTATGTTTACAATGTTTTAAGATTTTATTAATATTTAAAATCTCTTGTTCCCGGATTATATTTCTTGCTTTACGCCTTCTTTGTTCAGGATATAATTATAAAGGTCGTTGATTGGTTTTTGCAGAATTTTTCCTGCGGTGATACCATTTTCCTTTAAAACTTCTTTTAAAATATCCTGATAATAAAAGGCTATTGAGCCAACAAAATGGCAAGGGATGTTTTTGTAGCCTGGGTAATCCTTAATATTGGTATCTACAAATTCCTGAAATCCTTTTCTCAGTATATCTTTAACAAAGCTGTGCTCGTAGTTATTAATCAGAAAGCGGCTAAAACCTGCGAGGTAAATATTCGGAAAGGGTTTTTGATAAACATTCGTAATAATCTGTTCCTTTTCGGCAGGGAATGTTTTTTTAAATTCTGCTTCCAAATCGGCAGGCATTTTCTTGTATAGGTAACTTAGCAAAACTTTTTTGCCAAAAAAAGTGCCTGAGCCTTCATCACCTAAAACATAGCCAAGGCCGTGGTGTCCTTCGTGTATTTTTTTTCCATCGAAATAACAGATGTTTGAGCCGGTGCCTAAAATACAATTTAAGCCTTCCGAATCTCCACAGGTTGCATAAACAGAACCAAGCAGATCGTGTTCAACGGATATGAATGCATTGGTGAATACTGCAGAAAGTCCGTTTGAAACTACTTCATGCTTATCGGGCGATGAACAGCCTGAGCCAAAAAAGTAAATTTCTTTTACTTCCTTAACCAGTGGAGCTATAACTTCATTGGCTAAAATTATCCGGGTAATCTCCTGTTCATTTAAAAAGTAAGGATTTATTCCCTGGGTATTAAACTTAATGGTTTCACCATTAAAATATCCCATCCAATCAGCTTTTGATGAGCCACTATCTGCAACAAGTATCATGAGAATAAATATAAAAATTAATTAGACAAATTTATATTGCCACTGATTTCTTTTAAAGTAACTTCTGCCATTTTAGCCTGATATTGCATCTCAATAAAACGATTTTGTGCATCAATAGCGTTTCGTTGTGCTTCCCTTAACTCTAATGGAGCAATGCTTCCTAATCTGTATTTTGCTAGGGTGATATCCAGGTTTTCTTTAGCGATATCTACATTTCTCTGCTCGAGTTTAACTAAATCCAGGTAAGTACTATAATTCTGATATGCAGTAAGTAATTGTGTGCTTACATCAAGTTTTGCCTTATCCAGGTTTAAGGTAGAATTTTCGATTTCGATTTTCGCATTGCGTTCATTCTGCCTTTGTATGAAGCCATTAAAAAGATTAAGGCTGGCCGTTACACCATAGGTAAAACCATTTGCGGCAAACTTTTGGTTAAAACCTGTAGGTGTAGTGCTGTTTGTACGGCTGTAACCCGAATTTAAACTTACTACTGGGTACCTTGCGCCTTTTACAGCTTTAAGATTTAATGATGCAACCCGTTGATTAATAAAAGCATTTTGAACGTTTGGATTTTGCTTCAATGCTAATTCTGACAGCTGGCTGTAAACCAGTGCCTGATCGATATCGATATTGTTGTCAACTGAAAAAGTAAGGTTTACATTTCTAACCAGCAGTTGGTTTAAACGTACTTTTGCAATTTGCAGGGCATTTTTTTGCTGCAAATAATTTGAGGTATCGGTATTGTAATCTACCTGTGCAGTTAATACATCCAGCTTAGAGCCTCTGCCTAATTGTAGTTTGGTTTTAGCTATTTTCTCTCTGAATACAGAGATATCAATTGCACTATCGGCAGCAATAACCAGTTTTTGTTGCCTTACCACATCATAGTAAGCTGAAATTACATCAGCAGTAGTTGTTAAAATGGCCAGTCGGGAAGTAACTTCTCCTTGTTTTTGAAGTTCTTTCAGCCGATCGTAATTGGCAAACATGCTGAAACCATCAAAAATTGTCCAGTTTAAATCAGCGCTCAAATCATTGTTAGTACTTCTTGCGCCTGTAATAACCCTGTCGGGACCGGTTGCCGGTGTTTGGCGTGTATTTTGACGGCTTCCACCATTGGAATAATTACCAGTTAAATTGGGTAACATGCCGGCATTACCAACATTTGCATTGTTTTTAGCAATAGCAATGTTGTTTTTACTTATTTTAATATCGTAGTTGTTTTGCATGGCGATGGTAATTGCATCTTCCAGCGTCAGTTTTTCCTGCGCCCTTGAGGTAATGCAAATTATTACCATTAACAATACGAGTAGATTTAATCTTTTAATCATCATATTTATTTTGCGCCTTCTAAAGCTTCGTGTTCAAAACGTTCTGCTTCTTTTAACTCTTTATTCGGTTTATATGGTTTTGCCCAGTAAGAATAAATTGCAGGGATAACGAATAAGGTTAAAATTAACGAGAACATAGTACCACCTACGATAACTGTTCCCATACTCATCCGGCTTTTTGCTGCAGCACCTAAAGCTAATGCAATTGGAAGTGCCCCGATTGCAATGGCTAAACTTGTCATTAAAATCGGACGTAAACGCGATACTGCCGCTTCTCGGATTGCTTCGGGTATTGGTATACCTTTTTCTTTAAGCTGATTGGCAAACTCGACAATTAAAATACCGTTCTTAGTTACCAGGCCAATTAACATAATGGTACCAATCTGGCTAAAGATATTCCAGCTCTGCCCACAAAGCCATAAAGATAAAAATGCACCGGCAACAGCCATTGGTACGGTTAAGATAATAATTATCGGATCTTTAAAACTTTCGAATTGTGCTGACAGGATTAGATAAACCAATAATAAAGCTAATCCGAATGCAAAAAATGTATTTGAGGAACTCTCTTTAAAATCGCGAGATTCGCCACTTAAATCTGTTGAAAAAGTTTCATCTAAAACCTTTTTTGCAATGGCATCCATTGCATCAATACCTTCACCTATACTTTTACCGGGCGCCAAACCAGCCGAAACTGTTGCTGAAATAAAGCGGTTATTGCGGTAAAGTTGTGGCGGACTACTTTCTTCCTTATCCGTAACCACGTTGTCGAGCTGAACCAAAGTTCCGTTGTCACTTCTAACATACACAGAACTTAAATCCAAAGGATCTTTTCTGTCCATTCTGTCAAACTGCCCGATTACCTGGTATTGTTTTCCATTCATGAAGAAGTAAGAGAAACGCTGCCCGCTTAAACCGAGGTTCAGTGTTTGTGCTATGGCCGAAATGGAAACACCAAGGTTTTTTGCTTTATCCCTGTCGATGGTGAGGTTAATTTCGGGTTTGTTAAATTTCAGGTTAACGTCTGAAACGGTAAATGTTGGGTCTTTGCTCACTTCATCCATAAATAATGGAACCTTTTCGCGAAGCTTTTCAAAATTTTGAGCCTGGATGATGTAACTGATTGGTAATCCGCCCCTGCGGCCAACAGAAATTGTAGGCTGCTGGTTCACAATGGTTTTTCCTTCACTGTATTTTTTAGTGATTTTGGTCAGCATGTCGGCAATTTCCTTTTGCGAGCGCTCCCTGTCTTCAGGATTTACCAATCCCATACGTACAAATCCAGAGTTGGTAGAGCCGGCACCTCCAAAACCTGGTGAGGTAATGGTAATGTTTACATTTTTCTCCGGTACCGAATCAATCACCATCTGGTTAATCTTCATGATAAACTTGTCGGTATAGGTGAATGAAGAGCCTTCGGGTGTAGTAACATTGATGTTAATCGCACTTCTGTCATCGTAGGGGGCCGTTTCTTTAGGCAGCACTTTCCAGAACAAAAAGATCATTCCCATACAAACCAAAATAATCGGCACAGATAGCCATCTTTTATCTAAGAATTTATTCAGGTTAGCTTCGTATGAATCGTTGAGTTTAACAAAATAAGGTTCGGTCCAATTGTAGAATTTTGATGGGGTATGACCACCTTTTTTCATCAGGTAAGCATTAAGCATTGGCGTTAATGTTAACGATACAAAGGCCGATACCAGTACGGCAGCGCCGATTACTACCCCAAATTCCCTGAATAAACGCCCCACAAATCCCTGTAAAAATATTACGGGAAGGAAAACCGCTGCAAGGGTAATTGAAATAGATATTACCGCAAAGAAAATCTCGTTTGAACCTTTTATAGCAGCTTCAAAGGGCGACATGCCTTCTTCTACCTTCTTGAAAATGTTTTCGGTTACCACGATACCGTCATCAACCACTAAACCTGTTGCAAGTACAATGGCCAGTAAACTCAGTACGTTGATGGAAAACCCGAAAGCGTACATAATGAAAAAGGTGAAAATAAGCGAAACCGGAATATCGATTAATGGCCTGAAAGCAATAGCCCAATCTCTGAAAAAGAGGTAGATAATCAGGATTACCAAAACAAGGGATAGACCGATGGTTTCAGCAACTTCTGTAACCGAACGTTTAATAAATAAGGTAGTATCTAATGCTACTTTAAGTTTAATATCCTGAGGGATGTCAGCTTTTAATTTATCGAAACGTTTATAGAATTCTTTACTAATGTCTAAATAGTTGGCACCTGGTTGAGGGATGATTGCAACGGCAACCATTGGCCTGCCCGATTCGCGTAAAATGGTTTCTTCGTTTTCAGGGCCTAAAACGGCATAACCTACATCTTTCAATTTAATTACCTGATTGCTGTCGGTTTTTAAAATTAAATTGTTGAATTGTGTTTCGTTGGTTAGTTTACCTAAGGTTTTTACGGTAAGTTCGGTGGTTGCACCGGTAATTTTTCCTGAAGGTAATTCTACGTTTTCATTGTCGAGTGCAGTTACTATATCCTGAGAGGTTAAGCCATAAGCACTCAGTTTGTTCGGGTCCATCCAAATACGCATGGCATATTTCCTTTGGCCTTGTATCTGAACACTACTCACACCAGGGATGGTTTGGATCCTGTCGGCGATAACGTTCTCTGCAAAATCACTTAACTCCAGTGTATTTCTTTTATCACTCTGGATGGTCATGGATAAGATTGCATCCGAGTTAGCATCAGCTTTGCTTACAATTGGTAAACCATCGATATCCCTGGGTAACGTTCTTGCAGCCTGCGAAACCTTGTCACGCACATCATTTGTGGCTTCCTCGATATTTTTATCGAGGTTAAATTCGATGGTAATGTTGCTGGTTCCCTGATTACTTGATGAAGAAATATTCCGGATACCATCAATGGAATTAATTGATTTTTCTAAAGGCTCTGTAATCTGCGATTCGATAATGTCGGAGTTTGCTCCCGGATAAGAGGTTCTAACGGAAACGACAGTTGGGTCAATCGAAGGGTACTCGCGTACACCAAGGAAATTATAGCCGATTATCCCGAAGAGGACAATCAGCAGGTTCATAACAATGGCCAGAACAGGTCTTTTTATACTCGTGGTTGAGATACTCATAATTATTCTTTAACCAAATGAACTTTAACAGGTGCATCTTTCTTCAAAGCCATAGCGCCAGTTGTTAAAACGGTATCACCAGCTTTTAAACCCGATGTGATTACGATGCTTTCATCTGTACGCGTTCCGGCTTCAACTTTAACTTCCTGTGCTTTTCCATCTTTTTGTATATAGACAATCTTTCCTTTTAAAACCGGTATTACGGCTTCATTAGGGATCAGAATAGCATCTTGTAAGGTATTTAGCGCCAGTTTAATTTTCGCAAAAGAACCTGGTAACAATAGATTATCAGCATTTGGTGCTAGCGCACGGATTTGTAGCGTACGCGTGGCAGCATTAATTCCAGGTTCAATAGCATAAACTTTTCCAGTATTTTGCTTTGAAGATCCATCGGTCGTGAACTGTATTTCAGAGCCAATTTTAATCTGGCCGGCGTACTTTTCTGGTACTGAAAAAGTTATTTTAACAGGATTTGTACTTACCAGGTTCGCAATCACGGTAGCCGGTGTTAAGTAGGTTCCTGCAGAAATACTGCGTAGACCAACCCGACCGCTAAATGGTGCACGGATGGTCGTTTTAGCAAGCTGAGCCCGAATTAAGTTGGTTTGCGATTGGAAAGATTTTAAATCGGCAAGCGCTGTATCATATTCTTCCTGGCTAATTGCGCCTTTTTCAAGCAGTTGCTTTGCCCGGTTTTCGTTCGTTCCTGATAGTTTTTGTTTTGTGAGCGCATCCTGTAACTGTGCCTGGATATCCCTGTCGTTTACTTTAACAAGCACACTGCCTTTCGAAACATTGGTGCCTTCTTTGAAGAAAATGCCTGTTACCAGCCCCGAAACTTCACTTTTCAGCACAACCGATTCATTTGCTTCAATCGCTCCTGTAACTTCCAAATCGTTATCGAATTTAGCTGGTTTTACAACAATTCCATCTACAACCAATGCCGGGGCACCTTTTCCATCTTTACCGCCTTTACTATCCTTACCAGCTCCGGCAGCAGCGCCGCCTTTACCATCTAATTTTTTGTTTGCATTAATTCTGTAGTAAACCAGATATGCGAGACCCAGGGCCAAAACAATGTAAATAATATATCTTTTCTTCATTTGTATTTGTGTAGTTCTTTTAAGCAAGCATTAATTATTGCAATGTTGCCAAAAAAGCTTGTAAAAATATTCAAATTGTTTAATCATAAATTTGTTGTATTAAGGATGTTACAGCAGCTTATATAAGCTTATTTTTAATGTTTGCAGCCTGCTTAGATTTAATAAATTACAAATGGATTAAACTAAAACGCCTTGTATTAATTATTTTACGACCCAAAAAATGAATTAAATTTTATAGCAATACGATAAAATATAAATTTGTGGCAAAACACAATGATATGTTTATTAAAAAATTGATAGTAGGTTTAGTTGTATTACTAACAGGGATTATGGCAGCGAAGGCGCAAGTAAAAATAGGTTTTGAGGTTTCCTTTAAAGAACCACAGGCACACTATGCAGAGGTGCAAATGAATATTTCAGGTCTTGCTAAAGATTATGTAGATGTTAAGATGCCAGTTTGGACACCAGGTTCTTATCTGGTACGCGAATTTGAAAAAAGTGTTGAGGGTTTCACGGCATCAGCTTCTGGTAAAACACTAAAAGTTGAAAAAGTACGTAAAAATATCTGGAGGGTTTTTTCTGCTAAGGCAAATAATATCAAAATAAACTACCGTGTTTATGCATTCGAAATTTCTGTACGTACACCGTTTATCGACGAGTCACATGCATTTTTATCGCCAACAGGGATTTTTATGCACCCTGCCGGGATGATTAAATCGCCAAGTACAGTTAAGATTATTCCTTTCAATACCTGGAGCAAAGTATCAACAGGTTTAACACCGGTTGCCGGACAACAGTTCACTTATACTGCGCCGGATTTTGATTGGTTATATGATAGCCCTATTGAAGTTGGTAACCAGGATACATTTGAGTTTATGGCTGCAGGTGTTCGCCACGAAGTAGCGATGTACGGTGGCGGCAACTACGATAAAGAAAAACTTAAGGTAGATATGCCAAAAATTGTTGAGCAGGCAACTGCTGTTTATGGCGAAAACCCTAACAAGTATTACCTGTTTATCGTACATAACTTTAACCGCGGTGGCGGAGGTTTAGAGCATTTAAACTCTACAACGCTGGGCGCAAGCAGAAATGCCTACAGTACCGAAGCGGGTTATAAGGGATTTCTGGGCTTAGTTGCACACGAGTACCACCACCTGTGGAATGTAAAACGTTTGCGTCCGGTAGCTTTGGGGCCTTTCGATTACGATAACGAAAATTATACGACCAATCTTTGGGTTGCGGAAGGATTTACCTCATATTACGAAAACAAATATGTTTTAAGAGCTGGTTTTAGCGATCCAAATGGTTTTGTAAATGCACTTGCAGCAGCAACAGCAACCGTATTGAATACGCCGGGAGCTAAAGTACAATCGGCTGCTTCTTCAAGCTACGATGCCTGGATTATTGGTTACCGTCCGAATGAAAACTCAAAAAATAATTCGATTTCTTACTACAATAAAGGTGAGGTAATCGGTTTACTAATGGATCTGGAAATTATCAATGCAACAAAAGGCGCAAAAAGCCTTGATGATGTAATGAAAGCCATGTACTTACAATGCAAAACTTTAAAGCGTGGTTATACCGATGCAGAGTTTAAGGCAATGGTCGAGAAAATTTCAGGAATAAGTTTTACTAATTTCTGGGATAAATATGTAAACGGTGTTGTTGATGCGGAATATGTAAAATACTTTGGTTATGCAGGTGTTAATGTTTCGACAGAAAATGCTACACCTGATAAACCCGTAACCGGAGCTGCGGCACAGTTGAGCAATGATGGCTTAACCGTAACTTCTACAACAAGGGCTTCAGCAGCATGGGATGCAGGTTTAAATGTAAATGATGTAATTATCGCACTGGATGATGTTTCTGTAAGCGATGCTTTAAGTACTATAAAATTACGTACTCCGGCCGTTTCACTTGAGTCTTTACCGGTTGTTGCAAACAAAAAGATTGGTGATGTGTTGAAGTTGAAAGTGAAACGTGATGGAATTGAAAAGGAGATTGCGTTAACATTAAAAGCAAACCCAAGTGTGCGACTAAAAGCTACAATTGACGAAAATGCTACGCCTGCACAAAAAGCTGTGATTAAAAAATGGATGGGTATTTAGTAATATTTTAAGGTTGACACATAAAAAAAACCGTTCAGGAATACCTGAACGGTTTTTTTTATGTGTTGGATTTACTTAAAAAGTATATCTGAAACCTAAGCCAAATCTGCCGGCGCTAAAGTTGCTTCCACCATCACCTAAATAAATTCTAGGTCTCCAGTCAAAAGAAACAGCTAGTGGCGCACCACTGATTTTATAATCAAGCCCGGCCATAGGAACTAAATAAAAGCTCGAACCACCATCATATAACTGGAAAGACGGACCACCACCTACATAGAAATCCAATCCAGATGCACCTTTAATTGGTGTGTTATATTGTAAAAATGCCTGAATGAAAGTTGAGTTACCTCCAAATAAAACCTCACCTTGAATAGCAGCATTTCTGCTGAAGTGATGTCTTAAAGATGGACCAACCAAAGTAGCGCCATCGCCGAAGTCAAGGCCTAAACCCACACCTGTTTTGTAATTTTGTGCTTTAACTTCTGTTGTACTCAATGCAAATAGAGCAGCGCATCCGAAAATAGTAAAAAGTAATTTTTTCATAATTTAAATATTATAATGTTTTTTTAAAGTAATATCAGCCTAACAACTTTAGTGCCGATTATGTTTTGTAGGTAAAAATTAGGCGAGATAAAAACAATGCTTGCATAGTAATTTTGAAATTGCTAAGTTTATTTAAATATTTTAAACCGAATTCAGTTTTGGTATTTTAATGTAGAGCAAGATTTTTCCGATGAACGAAGTAGAGGTATGAACCTTTATGTTCGATTTTTTTTAACTTAACCAAATATTATAATCAATATGGCTACAGCAATCACACGGGTATTCGACCTTTTAAAATATAGCCTTGAGCAACCTCAGCAAGAATTTATCAACGGTAAAATAAATGGTAAGTGGATAAATTATAGTACATCAGCATTTTGTGAAAAAGTTGATGATTTAAGCCGTGGTTTGATTAAAGCCGGCATCAAGAAAGGTGGACGTGTAGCGGTAATGTCTCACAATCGTCCGGAATGGAATATTGCAGATTTTGCTGCAAATCAGATAGGTGCTTACCAGATTCCGCTATATCCAACACTTGCCGATCATGATATTCAGTTTATATTAAAAGATGCTGAAATCACCGTGGTATTTGTTGCAGATGAAGATTTGTATAAAAGAATTAAACCTAATGTAGAAGCGGTTAATCCCGAAATAAAAATTTACGCTTTTAATGATATTAAAGGTGCTGATTGTTGGGATACATTGGTTGATGAAGGGAAAAAGAGCAGCGACATTGATCTTGATGAATACAGGAGTAAAGTTGAGCCCGAAGATATCCTTACTTTGATATATACTTCAGGAACAACAGGTACCCCAAAAGGGGTAATGCTTACCCACAATAACCTGGTAGCCAATTTCGAAAACTCATCAGTTATTATGCCCGAAGGAATTAAGAAAGGATTAAGCTTTCTTCCTTTATCGCATATTTTCGAACGGATGATTATCTACCTGTACTTGTATAACCGCACTTCAGTTTATTACGCTGAAAGCATGGATACCATCGTTGCAGATATTCAACAGGTAAAGCCGAATGCATTCTCAACGGTTCCACGTTTGCTTGAGAAAGTATACGATAAAATTATGGAAAGGGGGAAAGCCCTAACCGGGATAAAAAGAGGTATTTTCTTCTGGTCGGTAGCCCTGGCAGAAAAATATACCACGGATGCAAGTGCCTGGTATAATTTTAAATTGAGCATTGCCCGTAAGCTTGTATTTAAAAAATGGCAGGAAGCACTGGGCGGTGAAATTGTTGTTATTGTTTCGGGTGGAGCGGCATTAAATCCAAGGCTGGCAAGAATTTTCTGGGCTGCCGGAATGCCTGTGTTTGAAGGCTACGGATTAACCGAGACATCGCCGGTGATTACTGTAAATCACTTCGGAGGAACATTATTTGGTTCTGTGGGCGAAGTGATAAAAGGTGTTGAAGTTAAAATAGCACAGGATGGAGAAGTTTTAACCCGTGGGCATCAGGTAATGAAAGGTTACTATAACCGACCTGATTTAACCGCAGAGGCCATTGATAAAGATGGTTGGTTCCATACCGGTGATATCGGGGAGCTGGTTGATAACCGCTTTTTAAGAATTACCGACCGTAAAAAAGAAATGTTTAAAACTGCTGGCGGTAAATATGTTGCGCCACAAATGCTCGAGAATAAGTATAAAGAATCTATATTTATTGAGCAGATTATGGTTTTAGGTGAAAACAGGAAGTTTCCTTCAGCCTTAATCGTTCCAAATTTCGAAACCTTAAAAACCTGGGCTGGCAGAAAAGGTATTTCATTTACTTCAAACGAAGAAATCATTAAAAACGAGCAGGTTTTAACCAAATACAATGAAGTAATAGAAGCTGCAAATGTCGGATTTGGAAAGTGGGAGCAGGTAAAAAGATTTGCCCTCTTGCCAAAGGAATGGAGTATTGACGGTGGTGAACTTACGCCTAAATTAAGCCTGAAAAGAAAGGTGATTACTGAAAAGAATAACAATACAATTGAAAAAATATATAAAGATGCAGAAGACTTTAAAGCAGCGCATTAGTGTTTCTTTTATAGCAATAGTAGTTTTATTGGCAGGTTGTGTTAGTGGCCAGCTGGGTAAAAACAATAGTGGTGAATATAAGAACGGAATGGTTGTTTCCGCACATCCTGAAGCATCTGAAGTAGGTATCAGTATTTTAAAAAAAGGCGGAAATGCGGTAGATGCAGCAGTTGCCGTTCAATTTGCATTGGCTGTTGTTTATCCCAATGCCGGTAACCTTGGTGGCGGAGGCTTCATGGTTTATCGTTCTGCAAAAGGAGAAATTAATGCTCTTGATTTTAGGGAAAAAGCTGCTGCCCTGGCCAGCAGGGATATGTACCTGGATTCTGCAGGCAATCCTATTGTTAATAAAAGTTTATATGGTCATTTAGCCGTTGGTGTACCAGGTTCGGTAGATGGCATGGTTGAAGCACATAAAAAATACGGGAAATTAAGCTGGGCTGCAGTTCTACAACCTGCAATTGATCTGGCAAAAAATGGTTTCAAGATAACTAAAAGACAAGCTTCTGAACTAAATAGTCTACATCGTGATTTTATGAAATTCAATCCCGACGGAACTGCTTTTATTAATTTAGAAAGCACCTGGAAAGAAGGCGATTTGCTTGTTCAGCAAGAATTAGCTAATACTTTGAAACTTATTCAGGAAAAGGAAAGAGCTGGTTTCTATGAAGGTGCTGTTGCCGATTCTATAGTTGCTGAAATGCAAAAGGGCAAAGGATTGATTACAAAAACTGATTTACAAAATTATCATGCCACCTGGAGAAAGCCAGTTACAGGCGATTATCGCGGGTATAAAATTATTACTATGCCGCCTACATCGAGTGGGGGGATTGCTTTAATTCAGCTGTTACAAAGTGTAGAGCCTTATCCTTTAAAAAAGTGGGGGCATAACGCTGATTCGACAGTACAACTGATTGTTGAAGCAGAAAGGCGTGTATATGCCGACAGGGCTACGCACCTTGGCGATCCGGATTTTTATGCTGTACCAAAAAATGAACTCTTAGACAGAAGCTATAATAAAATGCGGATGTCGAATTTCAATTGGAATGCTGCAACACCAAGCAGTTCAATCCAGGCCGGAGTTGTAAAAGGAAAAGAACATGAGGAAACAACCCATTTTTCTGTGGTTGACAGGGATGGCAATGCAGTATCGATAACCACTACCTTAAATGGTTCTTATGGTTCGCTGGTTGTGGTTAAAGGCGGAGGATTTCTTTTAAACAACGAGATGGACGATTTTTCAGTTAAACCTGGCGCACCAAATATGTACGGTTTAATTGGCGGTGAAGCCAATGCCATTGCGCCGAATAAAAGAATGTTAAGTTCGATGACACCAAGTATTGTTGAAAAAGATGGAAAATTATTTATGGTAGTTGGTACCCCTGGAGGTTCGACGATTATAACGTCTGTTTTTCAAACCATTATCAATGTTATCGATTTTGAAATGCCAATGCAATCTGCTGTTGCAGCGAAAAAATTTCATCACCAATGGTTGCCTGATGAAGTTTACGTTGAAAAGGATGCTTTGGATAGTTTAACTACAGAAAAGTTAAAGGCTAAAGGTTATAAAATTCTTTCCCGAGGCGCAATAGGTAGGGTTGATGCTATATTGAGAACAAAATGGGGAGCCTATCAGGGAGGAGCAGATCCTCGTGGAGATGATAAGGCAATCGGGTATTAATTTTTAACTTTTTAAAAAAATATTTACCATTCGTAAACATTTTGGTATGACGATTGTAATATGTGGGCAACGCTTACTAACGTTAAACTAAAAAACGACATGAAATCAAATTTATTCAAATCCCTTCCGGTGGTATTAGCCGGATTACTAGCGGGTACAGCTGCAATGGCTCAGGAACCTGCTGCAACTGCAACAACTCCTTTTAGAACCTGGTCGATTGGCGTGAATGCCGGAGGCTTAACACCATTATCTCCACTTGGTGGAAGGAATGACTTCAGTAATAACAAAACAAGTTTCGGTTACGGATTATATGTAAAGAAACAATTAACCAACTATTTCTCTTTACGTTTAGATGGAGTGATGGGTAAGTTAAAAGGCGATAATTCAGAAGCTTATGATAGTGGTTTTTCTAACACAAGTACTGTGTCTGCTTTTGATACCAAGTTAAATTATGCCGTAAGTTTAAATGCTGTTTTCAATCTGTTTAATATTGACATGTTCAGAAAAGAAAATGCGGTTCAGTTATACGCTTCAGCGGGTGCTGGTTTAGCTGGTTACAAACCAACAATAACTACTGCTGCGGGAACATCTGCATATGCTGGTGGTAAAACAATCGGGGAATTAGTTATTCCTGTAGGTGTTGGTGCTAAATTTAAAGTATCGGATGGTGTTAACATAGATTTAGGTTGGACTATTAACTATGTTGATGGTGATAACGTAGATGGTTTATACAAAAGTGGTAATAATGATAAATTCAACTATGCTTATGCAGGTTTAGAATTTGCATTGGGTAAAGGAAAACAATTGGCTTTCCACAATCCTGTTGCTGCAACCTACGATGAAGCCGTAGCTGCAAAAAATACAGCTAATGCATTAAAAGGCGATTTAGATGCGCAAAAAGCAGAGAATGCCAAATTGCGTTCAGAAATGGCTGATTTATTAAAAGACACTGATGGTGATGGTGTTGCAGATAAATTAGATAAATGCCCTGGAACGCCTTCAGGTACAGTTGTAGATGGTGCTGGTTGTCCATTGAAAACACCTGAAAAAGTTGTAGAGAAAGTGGTTGTAACTGAAGAAGATCGTAAAGTAGTTAATGAAGCAATCAAAAACTTAGAATTCGATTTAAATAAAGCTACAATCCGTGCTAAATCTTTTGCATCATTAAACAGAGTAGCAGCATTATTAGTTCAGAAAAACTTTAGCTTGAAATTAGCTGGTCATACTGATAATACTGGTTCTAAAGAGCTAAACTTACGTTTATCAAAAGCAAGAGCAGAATCTGTAAAAGCTTACTTGGTTTCTCAAGGTGCAAATGCTTCACGTATCGAAGCTACAGGTTATGGAATGAGCCAACCAATTGCAACAAATAAAACTGCAGCTGGTCGTCAGAAAAACCGTCGTGTAGAGTTTACGCTTTACTAGTCTGTTTTAAAACATATAAAAAAAGCTCCCGGCAAAACCGGGAGCTTTTTTTATTTAAGCGACTTAATTACATTTTTTATGTCGATCAAATCGCTCATAGCAAAATCGGGGGATTGATAAGAGAACTTCTGGTAAATAATTCTATCATCCCTGCTGTCATAAACACTTATGATTTTATCATTAGATCGTTGCGTGTAAACAAGGTATTTAATATTTGAATCTTTAGCTAATATTAAACTGTCGAGTTCTTTAAAAGGTATAAATTTAAGCTTATAATTATAAGGTTCCTGGACTGCCGGGGTAGCTTTTGGCGACCGTACAGACTGTGATGAGAATATCTCCCTGACATATTCAGGAACATAAAGCGTTTCTTTTTCTAGTGCCGGAAGCCTCACTTTATTGTAAAACTGATAATCTAATTCTCTGTTTTGTTGCTCCAGCAAACCATCATTAATCTGTTTTAAATACCCGGCAAGAAAACCAGGCGACCAGTTAATAAATTGTGAGTTGTTATATAAAGTATTTAATAATTGAGTCTTTGAACCCTTTTTTGGACGATTTTTTTTGTTTTGTTCCTTCACCATCATGTTTGTGTATACATCTGCGAAGAGGGTAACAAAACCGAAAACATTCTCTTCTTTTTGCTTTGGTATTTTAGATGGTGTAATTAATTTTAAAGCGTAAACAATATTTGAATTGGTTATACTGTCTGTATTATCACCAAAAGCATCAAAATAAAAAAAAGAGTAATTTGGAAGCGCATCATAACCGGCTAACTCTTCTGGTTTAATTATTTTATAAGGGGATATTGTCCAGGTTTTTTTAATTGCTTCGTTAAATTTCTCCAGTTCAGCGTAGTCCGCATACTGCAACGTAAATAAGGTTGTTGTAGTTTTAAGGATATTTAGTTTTTCTTTGTTTAGTGGCTCATTTCCAAAATAAGACACCTGTGCTTTTGCCAGTACACCCGATAAAATAAGTGTAAAAAGAAGCACAATTTTTTTCTTTTTTAGCATAGTTTAATGTTTTCATTTGTGTACAGCTATTATAAGAATCTTTTGACAATTATTTTGAATTTTCTGCTTGCAATAACAAAATACATTCATTAGCTTTGTTATGCAAGCATAATAAATTAATTAAATGAAGCAGCAACAAACGCTAGATTACCATGTTAAATTCGCATGGCAAAATATGTTTAATAAGTACAATCAAATGGCTTCTACATTTGGTATTACACAAGCTATAGGTTACATGCTTATTAATATTAATGATGAGGATGGAACAGCAGTTTCTAATCTGGCGGCACTTCTTGGGGTTAAGGCTACGAGTTTATCCCGTATGTTAAACAATATGGAAGATGCTAATTTGATTTATCGCGAAACTTCTGTAGGTGACAAGCGTTCTGTAAAAGTTTTCTTAACCGATTTTGGTAAAGAAAAAAAGCAGCTTGCTAAAGGTGTAGTCAGGAAGTTTAATGAATATCTGGACGAGCATTTTACCAAAAAAGAAAAAGAAGCATTTATTAACCTATTGATAAAACTAAATGAAATTACAGTAGCATATACTGTTGATTAAATACTAATTGTAATGAAACGAAGCATTAATAAAGTTGCTGTTTTAGGGTCGGGTATTATGGGCTCGCGTATTGCATGCCACTTCGCCAATATTGGTGTAGAGGTTTTGCTTTTGGATATTGCCCCAAAAGAATTAACCCCCGAAGAGCAGGGAAAAGGATTAACACTTGATCAATCGGTAGTAAAGAACCGGATTGTAAATACAGCTCTGCAAACTGCTGTGAAAACAAATCCTTCACCGGTTTATTCAAAAAAAGTATTAAACAAAATCAAAACCGGAAATTTCGATGATGATATGTCGAAAATTGCGGGTTACGATTGGGTAATTGAGGTGGTTGTAGAAAATCTTGATATCAAAAAGAAAGTTTTCGAGCAGGTTGAACAATATCGTAAAGCAGGAACTTTAATAACTTCAAATACTTCGGGTATACCCATTCATTTAATGGCTGAAGGCAGGAGCGAAGATTTTAAAGCTAATTTCTGTGGAACGCACTTCTTTAATCCACCACGCTATTTAAAGTTGTTAGAAATTATTCCAACGCCACACACGAAACCTGAGATTGTAGATTTCTTAATGCATTATGGCGATAAGTTTTTAGGTAAAACAACAGTTTTGTGTAAAGATACACCAGCATTCATCGCCAATAAAGTGGGTGTTTATTCCATTATGGCATTACTTCATTTAGTTGAGAAACTAGATTTAACCGTTGAGGAGGTTGATAAATTTACCGGACCAGCTTTAGGCAGACCAAAATCGGCAACTTTCCGTACTTCGGATGTAGTTGGTTTGGATACCATGATCAAGGTAGCCAAAGGGCTTTATGATAATTGTCCTGATGATAAGGCGCACGATTTATTTAAGCTTCCTGCTTATGTGCAGAAAATGGAAGAAAATAAATGGCTTGGTGATAAAACCAAACAGGGTTTTTATAAGAAAACGAAAACCCCTGATGGTAAAACAGAGATTTTAGCCCTCGACTTAAAAACACTTGAATATAAAGCTCAGCAAAAGGTAAAATCGGCTACGTTGGAAATGACCAAGCCGGTAGAAAACCTGCGTGAGCGGATGAAGATTTTTGCTAAAGGCAAGGATAAAGCCGGAGAACTATTCCGTCATTCTTCTTTCGGTTTATTCGAGTATGTTTCTGATCGGATTCCTGAAATTTCTGATGAATTATATCGTATAGATGATGCCATGCGGGCAGGTTTTGGCTGGGAACTTGGACCTTTTGAGCTTTGGGATGCTGTAGGTGTTAAAGAAGCGATTGAAGGAATGGAGCAATATGGGAATAAGGTTGCGGCCTGGGTAAATGAAATGCTCGCTGCCGGTCATACATCATTCTATAAAGTTGAGGCTGGTGTTAAAAAATATTATGATATCCCAACTAAAACTTATAAAGCCTTACCAGGAACGGATGAATTTATCATTCTTGACAACATCCGCGAGAATAAAACACTCTGGAAAAATTCAGGGGTTTCTATTATCGACCTTGGTGATGGCATTTTAAATGTTGAGTTCCATACCAAAATGAATACGATTGGTGGTGATGTAATCTCAGGAATCAACAAAGCGATTGACATGGCGGAAAAAGGCTACCGTGGTTTGGTTATTGGAAATGATGGTGCGAATTTCTCTGCCGGTGCAAACGTAGGAATGATTTTTATGATGGCAGTAGAGCAGGAATGGGATGAATTGAACATGGCTATCCGTATGTTCCAGAACACTTCTATGCGCATCCGCTATTCTTCTATCCCGGTTGTAGTAGCACCACACAATCTAACCCTTGGTGGAGGCTGTGAGTTTAGTTTACACGCAGATCATGTTCAGCTTTCTGCTGAAACCTATATGGGACTGGTTGAGTTTGGTGTGGGTGTTATTCCTGGTGGAGGCGGTACCAAAGAATTTGCGCTACGTGCTTCTGATGAATACAAAGATGATCAGATTGTACAGAATGCGCTGAAAGAACGTTTCCTCACCATCGGTATGGCTAAAGTTTCTACTTCAGGATATGAAGCTTATGAACTTGGTTATTTGCAGGCAGGTAAATTTTCTATCTCGATGAATAGAAACAGATTACTGGCTGATGCGAAAGCAAAAGCAATTGAACTTGCAGATGCCGGCTACACCAAACCTGTTCAACGCACTGATATTAAAGTTTTAGGTAAACAAGGTTTAGGTATTGTTTACGCAGGTGCTAATAGTATGTATGCGGGACATTTTATTTCTGAGCATGATAAAAAAATCTCTGAGAAATTAGGCTATGTGATGTGCGGAGGTGATTTGTCTTATCCAACAGAAGTAAGTGAACAATATTTACTTGACCTGGAAAGAGAGGCCTTTTTGTCACTTGCCGGAGAACGAAAATCTTTGGAACGAATTCAATCGATTATAACAAAAGGAAAGCCGTTGAGGAATTAATGCAGTTAGTGTCAAGATATAAGTGTCGAGATGCGAGTATCGAGATTACTAACCGATTTAAAACAATAAACCAGCGATTTCAATTTGAAGCTTTGTCTTGATACTTGATACTCGCTACTAGATACTAAAACAATGGAAGCATACATTATAGCCGGATACCGTACAGCAGTGGGCAAAGCCCCTCGTGGCGTATTCCGTTTTACAAGAGCTGATGATTTAGCTGCTGAAGTCATTAGGGCTTTAGTCGCATCAGTACCGAATTTAGATAAAGAACAAATAGATGATGTTATCGTGGGTAATGCAACTCCCGAAGCTGAACAGGGATTAAATATTGCCCGGATGATTTCGCTGATGGGTTTAGATACCGATAAAGTTCCCGGCGTAACTGTAAACCGTTATTGTGCATCAGGTTTAGATACCATTGCTACGGCTGTTGCCAAAATTAAAGCTGGAATGGCAGATTGTATCATTGCGGGTGGTGTAGAGGTAATGAGTGGCATGCCTTTCGGTGGGTGGAAGCTGGTGCCAAATGCTGAAGTGGCAAAAAACAATCCTGATTGGTATTGGGGGATGGGTTTAACGGCTGAGGCAGTTGCCAAAGAGTACAATGTGAGCAGGGAAGATCAGGATGCGTTCTCGCTTAAATCTCATGAGAAAGCAGTTCATGCGATAAAAAACGGCCATTTAAAAGACGGTCTTTTGCCGATTACGGTAAACGAAAATTACCTGGATGAGAATCTGAAAAAGAAAACACGTTCGTATGTAGTTGATACTGACGAAGGGCCGCGGGCAGATACTACACTAGATAAGCTAGCCAAATTGAAACCTGTTTTTGATGCTGTTGGAAGCGTTACTGCAGGGAATTCTTCACAGACTTCTGATGGTGCAGCCTTTGTACTAGTGGTATCGGAAAAGAAAATGAAAGAACTGAATGCCGAGCCTATTGCCCGGCTGGTAAGCTATGGTGTTGCAGGCGTGCCGCCAAGAATTATGGGTATCGGGCCAATTGAGGCTATTCCGAAGGCGTTGAAGCAAGCTGGGTTAAAACAGGATGACATTGATTTAATTGAGTTGAATGAGGCATTCGCTTCACAATCTCTGGCAATCATCAGAACCTTGGATTTAAATCCTGATATCATCAATGTTAATGGAGGTGCAATCGCCTTAGGTCATCCACTAGGTTGTACAGGAGCAAAACTTTCGGTGCAAATGATGAATGAGTTGAAAAGACAGAATAAAAAATATGGCATGGTAACGATGTGCGTGGGAACCGGGCAAGGTGCCGCTGGGATATTTGAGCTGTTGTAGCTATAACGTCATTGCGAGGAACGAAGCAATCTTTTACGAGAGAGATTGCTTCCTTCCTCGCAATGACGGGCGTGCTGATTAAATGTGAAATAAAATAAAGAGATTTTCAATTCTCGCTACTAGATACTAGAACAATGGAAACAACTGAAAAAAAAACAATTAAAGGCGGTGAATTCTTAATTAAAGAAACTGTTTATCAGGATGTATTTATTCCTGAAGAATTTGATGAAGAGCAACAAATGATTGCGCAAACCTGTCGAGATTTTTTGGAGGCCGAGGTTTATCCAAACTTAGATAAAATTGATAAACAGGAAGATCCTGAGTTGATGCCTATGCTTTTAACCAAAGCAGGTGAATTGGGTATTCTTGGTGTTTCTGTGCCTGAGGAATATGGAGGTTTTGGTAAAAATTTTAATACCTCAATGCTTGTTGCAGATGTAGTTGGTGCTGGTCATTCCTTTGCTGTAGCACTTTCTGCACATACCGGAATTGGTACTTTGCCGATTCTTTATTATGGTAATGAAGAACAAAAGGCAAAGTATATCCCTAAGTTAGGCTCAGGTGAGTGGAAAGCTGCATACTGCTTAACCGAACCAAACTCTGGATCGGATGCAAACTCAGGAAAAACTAAAGCTAAACTGAGTGATGATGGTAAGCACTATATCATCAACGGACAAAAAATGTGGATCACTAATGGTGGTTTTGCCGATGTATTTATCGTTTTCGCTAAAATAGACGATGATAAAAACTTAACAGCGTTTATCGTAGAAAAAGATTTTGGTGGTATAACCATGAATCCTGAAGAACATAAAATGGGTATTAAAGGTTCGTCTACCCGTCAGGTGTTTTTTAACGATTGTCCGGTTCCGGTAGAGAATATGTTGAGCGACCGTGAAAATGGTTTCAAAATTGCCGTGAACATTTTAAACATTGGCCGGATTAAGCTATCTGCTGCAGCCATTGGTGCATCAAAAGCAACTTTAAATACTGCTATTAATTATTCAAACGAGCGTATCCAGTTTGATCGCCCGATTTCGAAATACGGTGCTATTCGTTTTAAAATTGCAGAAATTGCGTCTAAACTTTATGCCGTTGATGCGGCAAATTATCGTGCTGGTCAGAATATTGATGATACTTACGATGCTTTAGTAGCAGGGGGCATGGAATCTGGTAAAGCGAGGTTAAAATCGGTTGAACAATTTGCAGTAGAATGTGCCATCTTAAAAGTTTGGGGTTCTGAGGCATTGGATTACACTGTTGATGAAGGCGTTCAGATTTATGGGGGCATGGGCTTTAGTGCTGATGCACCAATGGACAGGGCCTATCGTGATGCCCGTATCAATCGTATTTTCGAAGGCACAAACGAAATTAACCGTTTGCTTACTGTTGATATGATGTTGAAGCGTGCGATGAAAGGTGAGTTAGACTTAATGACACCTGCTACTGCGGTTGCTGCTGAGTTAATGAGTATACCTGATTTTGGAGAGGAAGATACTGCATTGTTTGCTGTGGAGAAAAAAGTTTTGGCCAACCTTAAAAAAGCTACCTTAATGGTTGCCGGTGCTGCGGTGCAAAAACTCATGATGACCTTAAGTAAGGAACAGGAAATTTTAATGAATATTGCTGATATGGCAGGTTATGTTTACGTACTGGAATCGGCTTTACTTAGAACTGAAAAATTAGTGGCTACCAAAGGCGAAGCTGCAACTGCCGGCCAGTTAGATTTATTAAGAATTTACCTGGTCGAAGCTGTTGATGGTGTTGCAAAAGCAGGTAAGGAAGCGCTTTGGGCTTTCGCAGAAGGAGATGAACAACGCATGATGCTTGTTGGTTTACGCAGATTTACTAAAGTAGAACCTTTTAATGTTAAAGATGCCCGTCAAAGAGTTGCACAACAATTAATTGAGGCAAATAAATATATTTTTTAAATCGCAAAGCCTAAATAATGGGCTTAATGGAAAGCTAAAAGACTAAAGCGAAGGATGTATAAAGTACAACTGGCTTTAGTCTTTTTATTTTCTGCCTTAAGCTTATTTATTTGTTAAAATTGGTTAAAAATTGTAGCATCCGTATTAAAAGCTTATTTTTGCGGACTATGATAAAGATTAAACACTTTTTATTGTTGGTTTGCATCGCCGGATGTTTTGCTGCCTGTAAAAAAGCGGATAGCAGTATCGATACGTATGATGCAGTTGCACAGTTTAAGGCCGATACAACTGAAATCAGAGCTTTTGTAAAAAAAAATAATTTAACTGTTCTCAAAAATGAGCAGTATGGTGTTTTCTATCAAATTATCCAACCTGGAAGCGGAAATTTAGTTTATTCTGCTTCAACAGGTATTAATGTAGAATATGAAGGCAGACTTTTGAGTGGGACAGTTTTTGATTCATCTAGTGGTACACCTGTATCGCTCACTTTGGGGAATTTAATCCCAGGCTGGCAAATCGGTATCCCTTATATACAGAAAGGTGGTGTAATCAGGTTACTTATTCCTTCTTATTATGGCTATGGTAACATTGCAAGAAATGCCCCTCAGTCGGTGATACCTGCTAATGCACCGCTCGATTTTACAATAACACTTCATGATGCTGCTAACTAATGGGTAAAAAATTTATAAAATTTTTGTGCTGTGCGCTTTTGTTTGTTTCCATTGGATTATCATCATGCAAAAAAGACGAAAACAGTGATAAGCAAATAACAGAGTTTATTCAAAAAAATAATATTAATGCAGTTAAGCATTCTTCTGGCTTATATTATCAGATTATAAAACCTGGAGCAGGTTCTTCTGCTTATCCGGCCGGTACTAAAATTACCATTAAATACGAAGGCAGGTTATTGAATGGAACTGTAATCGACAATGGTGGTGGCGTAGAAAATACTTTTGTGCTAAATCAGCTGATAGAAGGCTGGAAAATCGGTATTCCGCTGATACAAAAAGGTGGCGAGATCAGGTTGATTATTCCTCCTGATTTAGCTTACGGAAGCCAGGCAAGTGGTCCTGTTCCGGCAAATTCAGTTTTAGACTTTACGATACAATTAATAAACGTACAATAATTAATGAAGAATTTTACAAAACTTAGCTTGCTAAGTATTTTAGCTGCAGTGCTGTTATTCACATCTTGTAAAAAGGAATACGATTCTATACAAACTATAGATGATGCAAAAATAGCAAGCTATATACAAAAGAATAACCTGAGCAGTGTTATGGTTCAAGATCCTGATAAAACCGGGTTTTACTATCAGGTATTAACGGCCGGAACTGGAGATACTTTTAAAAACACAGATTCCGTTTTATATAACGTAACCATTAAATCGATGGAAGATGGTACTGGTTATTTACAAACACCGGTTACCGGAAACCTGGCTACTTATGTTGGTTATACAAGTTCTTTTTACTGGTATGATATTTCTTCGACTGTTTACAATATTCCAGCTATCCGTACAGCAATTTTAGCCTTGAAACCAGGAGGCGTTGCCCGTATTTTATTACCATCATATTTAGCTTATGGTAAAAATGGTGCAGGTAATATTCCGTCAAATACAGTGCTTGATGTTACCATTACAACTTATCCTTACAAAAAACAGGCACAACTTGACGATGACAGAATTGTTAAATTTTTGGCGGCGAAAGGTTTAACTGCTTCTGCTGTTAAAGATCCATCGGGCATCTATTATATTGTTAGCACGCAAGGTGCTGGAACGCCAATTGCAGATAAGGAAACCAGTACCGCGATTGTTAATTATACAGGCCGTCTTTTGAGTGGGACTGTATTTGATTCGAGTACTGATGGAACATTTTCATCAAGCTTTGGGGTGTCAAGCGGAATTATTGCAGGCTGGAGAATTATAATCCCAAAATTTGCAGCTGGTACTAAATTAAGAATGATTATCCCATCTAATTTAGCATATTCAACGCGAGGTTCGGGCACAACAATTGCTCCTAACACAGATTTAGATTTTGATATAGAAATTGTGAGCGTTACCAACTAGGCTAACGCTTCTTTAAAAACTTTAAGTACCCTTTCGCGTGCAAATGTATGCTCAACTATTGGTTGGGCATATTTTTTTGTGCCAAATTCTGGTACCCATTTTTTTATGTATACGAATTTCGGGTCGAAACGTTTGGTTTGTAATTCTGGGTTAAATACCCTGAAGTAAGGAGCGGCATCATTTCCTGAGCCTGCTGCCCACTGCCAGCCCCCAACATTACTGGCCATTTCGTAATCGAGTAATTTTTCGGCGAAATAGGCTTCGCCCCAGCGCCAGTCGATTAGCAGGTGCTTCGATAGGAAACTGGCCACCACCATCCTAACGCGGTTGTGCATCCAGCCGGTTTCGTTTAATTGCCGCATGCCTGCATCAACTAAAGGGTAGCCGGTTTCGCCATTACACCAGGCTTTAAATTCCTTTTCATTATTACGCCATTTGATTTTATCGTATTGTTTTTTAAAAGAATCAAAAGCTGCATAAGGAAAATGCCAGAGAATCATCATATAAAATTCCCGCCAGGCTAATTCAGATAGCCATACATTAGCTTTCGCATCGAGCGCATCTTTAACTGCCTTGCGGATGCTTAGCGTGCCAAAGCGTAAGTGCAAACCGATGTGTGTGGTTCCTTCTAAAGCGGGGTAATCGCGTTCTTTTGCGTAATCGGCTAACTTGCTTTTATAACTTATTTTAGGGAAGCTTAGCTTACTTTTTTCAAACCCCATTTCCTTTAATGAAGGCATTGGGTATTTCTTTGTTTGAAAGAAATTTTTAAAATATTTTTTTGTGGGATAGGGCTTTACATAGAAATCGTTAAGCTTGGCATGCCATTGCTTGTAGAATGGGGTAAAAACAGTATACGGTGTTTTATCGGCTTTTAATATTTCTCCCTTTTCAAAAATAACCTGGTCTTTGTATGTTTTAAAGGCAATCTTTTCACTGGTTAAAAACTCGAACATGTTATCATCCCTTTCACGGGCATAAGGTTCGTAATCATGATTGGTGTAAACTTCCTTTACATCAAAATCTCTTAGAATCTCCTGCCATACTTTTTCAGGTTTTCCATATTTTACAATCAGGCTTGAGCCTTTTTGCTCGAGTGCTGCTTTTATGTCTTCAAGTGTCTGGTAAATAAATGTTACCCGGGCATCATCTTCCGGTAATTTATCCAGGATGTTATTGTCTAAAATAAATAATGGTAGAACAGGGTAATCGCTTTTTAAGGCATGATAAAGTGCTGCATTATCTTCTAAGCGTAAATCGCGGCGAAACCAGAAAATACTTATGCTTTGCATGGGAAGTTTAATTGATTAACGATGGAATTGACTGAGCGGCTAAACTTACTTATAAATATCGGCTAATGCTTCTTCCAGTCGTGTAAATTTGAATTTAAAGCCAGCATCCAGTAGTTTCTGTGCAGAAGTGTTGTTGCTCATTAAAACGGCTTCTACTCTTTCGCCCATAAGCAATTCTATGGCTGCTTTTGGTACGTTAAGTGGCCAGAAAGGCCGGTGAAGCTGCCTCGCAATGGCTTTGGTTAAAGCTTTGTTGGTTACCGGAAAGGGAGCACAGGCATTATAGTTGCCTTCCATTTTTATATTTTCTATGGCTTCGATATACATGTTTACCATATCATCATTATGTAGCCACGGTGTCCATTGTTTTCCTGTTCCTATAGCTGCCCCTGCAAACAAACGAACGGGTAAATCGAGCTGGGGAAGTGCACCTCCGGCTTTACTTAATACGATACCGGTACGTAATTTCACTACCCTTAGACTTAATTTTTTTCCCTCATCAACAGCTTGTTCCCAAAGTTTGCAGCATTCGGCCAGAAAGCCAAAACCATTCGGGCTTTCTTCGGTTAAAATCTCATCTCCACAATCGCCGTAATAACCAACTGCAGATGCAGATATAAATGATTTGATATTGTGATTTTTAGATTCCTTAATGGTTTTGAAAAGCAGCTCTGTGGATTTAACGCGACTGTCAATAATCTGTTTTTTACGCTCTTTAGTCCACTTTTTATCAGCAACGGGCTCTCCTGCTAAATGAATAACAGCATCGACACCTGATAAACTCTCCGGGTCGATTTGTTGCTTGTAAACATCCCATTGAAAAGCATTTTTTCCCTCAGGCTTGCGGGATAAAGTATTAACCTCGTAACCTGTACTTAAAAGTTTTTCTTTAAGCACCACACCTACTAAACCCGTTGCACCCGTGATCAGAATTTTCTTAGCCATCTTTTAGAAACACTAAAGGTACAAAAGGGTTTTTTAAATGAACAATTAAGGATGAACAATAACCAATTTTCAGGCACTTAAAAAACATTTACTAATCAACCACAGATTAATGAATCAATAACCATTACAGACCAGCAATTAGCTTGTTTTTCGGCGCTTTGATCGTGTAGCTTAATTTAATTGTTTTAGTTTCGTTTGGTGCAATTTTCAATTTCCAGGTTAATATGCCACTTTCTTTATTTACTTCGGCACTACTGCTTTCCAATAATTCAACTTCAATATCGCTTTCTGTTGATAACGGATACTGGTCTTTTAAAGAAATTTCTATAGCTTCTTTTTTAGTATTCCTGATTTTTATCAGGTAAGTAAACAATTGTTTTTTATTACTTCCAATAAATTTTGTGCTGCTAAAATCTTCCTGTTTTTCTTTTGTAATAATTATTTTCTTGTCTTTACCCATGCTTACACTCAAAGTATCCTGTATACTGGCAGGGTTAATGAACGATTTTCCGGTATAGGTACCTTCGAAAATAATATTTGCCGCACCGGCCTGAAGATTAAGTTTCTCCCAGTTAATAACGTCAGCAAGGAGGTAGGCATCGGTACTTAATCTTGGTGTTGCATAATACCTGTAGTTTGCCGGAACTTCATATTCTTTAAAAGCCACGGTATGTGGTTTGTTATCGCTGTTTACATCATAAGGGATTTCAATGTCGAAAGTAACCCCTAATTGTGTTTCATTAACGCTAGTATAATTGTTTATAGTAGAAACAGACATTTTACTTTCTGCTTTTGCTGCATAGCCTTTAACAACAACAACTTCATTGAGCGCTTGTTCATCGGCTGCGATTCCGGCAACTCTGCCTTGTAAGCTTTTTTGCAATGGCGAAGATGTGGAAACAAACCATGGGTTTAAGTTTGGAGCCGTAATGTTATAACTAGGGTTTCCTGTTGACAGTGAAAGCTTTACTTTTTTCCAATCGAGGCCTGTACTTTGTGTAATGGCCGCCTTATAAACAATTCCTAATGGATTTGAAGTGCTTACCGCTTTGATATCATAACTGGCCAGCCAGCTTGCACTCGGCGTAACGTAAGAAACATTGTAGGTTGCTTCTGTATTTTCTTTGGCCATTAGTTGTAAAACCAATTGTCCTAACTGCTGATTTGGGTTATTCCGTAATTCGGCAACCTGCTGCTGTAAGGCATTCAGTTTTAAGTTTTGTTTCTCTTCAGTTAAATTTAATGCAGCAATTGCATTTCTAACTTCAGCATTTTTCGAACGGTAATATTCGGTCAGTTTTATGAGCTCAGCAACATTAGTTCCATTGCTTGTGCCTCCCGATTTCCTGTTTTCATCTAAAAGCTGTAGGGTCTGTTCTTCAATTGTTTTCGCATTTTTGGTTTTCGTCAGCTCAGCCAAAACAATTTTAATGCTATCATTCAGTTTTTTAATTTCCGGATTTGCCGCCTCGGTATTTAAAAAATCCCTGTTAAACTGTACAGAAAGTATAGTAACACCTGTTGAAACACCAACCTGAATAGAGTTTTCGTTTACTCTACCCGAAATGTTGTTAATAACAATTTCTGACGTGCCTGCTGGCAAGTTAACTTTGCCTTTGTGACCAAGTTGTGCGCCGTTATTATACACTTTGACACTTTCTAAAATGGCTTTGGTTTTAATTTGTTGTTGTGCAAATACACTCAGCGGAAATAGCAAACCTATCAATAGTTTTTTCATCGTTTTTATGATTTTGTGTGTTTCGATTTATAAATGATTGATGATCATATGATTGATTTTCCATAATAAATTTTAAAATTGTTGGCGATTTGTAAATATTCCTGCCGTTTTTGCTCTTGACAGAAAAATAAGATAGATTTGTATATCGCTCTTAATACCCTTTTCGATAGATCATGTCAAAAAAAATTCTTGTTTGGTTTAGAAACGACCTTCGCTTACACGACAACGAAATGCTGGTCGAAGCGATTGCTAAATCGGATTCAATTTTGCCTGTCTATATTATTGATCCGCGGCTTTTTGGGCCAACTAAATACGGTACACTAAAAACAGGAAGTGTAAGGGCTCAGTTTACCTTAGAAAGTGTTGCCGCATTAAGAAATTCATTAAAGCAAATTGGTGGTAATCTTCTGGTCGCAGAAGGTAAGCCCGAAGATATTATTCAGGCTTTAGTTCAGGAGTATGAAATTAATGAAGTTTACCATCACCGGGAAGTTGCTGAAGAAGAAACTCAGATTTCGACGCTTGTTGAAAACGGACTCTGGAAATTACGTATCAATTTAAAGCATTTTATAGGTCATACGCTTTACAATAAAGAAGATTTACCTTTTCCAATTAAGGATATTCCTGATGCATTTAATCAGTTTAAAAAGAAAATTGAACGCGATGCCATTATCAAGCCTTGTTTTTTAGCACCTGACAGAATTAATGTTGCTGAAGTTATTGATTGGGGAAATATCCCAACGCTTACTGATTTGGGCTTAAACCCGCAGGAGAAGGATAACCGATCTGATTTTGAATTTGTTGGTGGCGAAAATGAGGGGGTAAGTACTTTGCAAAAAGTAATTTTGGCAATGCAGCAGGCTGCTACAACAAAAAATTTGATTCTTGCTTCGAAACTTTCTGCCTGGCTGGCCATGGGTTGTCTTTCGCCACGAAAAGTTTATTGGGAGATAAAAAAGATGGAAGGCATGCCTAATACCAAGGCCATGTTTAATCACGTTCTGCTTGGTTTACTTTGGCGTGATTATTTCCGCTTCATGTTTAAAAAATACGGAAATACATTCTTTAAACCTAATGGTTTTGGTAGTCAGGGAATTACGGATGATGTCAATGCCAACGAAAATTTCACTAGCTGGAAAAACGGGCAAACAGGCTTTGCTATTGTAGATGCAGTTATGAACGAGCTTAACCAAACAGGGTATATCTCAAATATTGCCCGTCAAACAGCGGCTTTATACCTTATCAACAACCTTGAGGTAAGCTGGGTTTTTGGTGCTGCTTATTTCGAAGAAAAGCTTATCGATTACAACCCTGCCAGCAATTGGGGTAACTGGGCGAATATGGCCGGTGTTGGTAACGATCAGAAAATGAAAAGTGTTTTCGATTTAGATAAGAATATAAAAAATTTAGACCCAAAAGGTAACTACGCCTTAACCTGGGCCTCGTGAAAACGATAGAATGATTGAGTTTTGAATTATGTGAATACTCAATCATTTTTGGTTTAAAATTCAATCATTTATCAATAATGATTCTATTCTCTTATAAATCTCATTTTAATCGAGTTTTTTAACGAAAATGTTAGGTAAAATTCTAATTTTGTAGTGCTTATAGTAAACAGTAAATAATGGATAGTTTATCTTATCTTAATGGCGCAAACGCCGAATACATAGATTCTTTATATCAGTCGTATCAGCAAGATCCTGAATCAGTTGAGTTTGGATGGCAAAAGTTTTTTGAGGGTTTCGATTTTGGAAGAAGTTCTGAGGCTCCATCTGTAACAGCCGAAACTCCTGAACAATTTTTAAAAGAGGTTAATGTTTTAAACCTGATTGATGGTTATCGTAGCCGCGGTCACTTGTTTACACATACCAATCCGGTACGCGAAAGGCGTAAACACCTTCCAACTTTAGATCTGGCAAACTTTGGTTTATCAGATGCGGATCTGGAAACCGTTTTCAACTCGGGTGTTGAAATTGGTATCGGGGCAGCAAAACTTAAAGATATTATTGCAGTTTTAAAACAGACATATGTAGGCTCAATCGGAGCAGAATATAAATTTTTACGTACACCTGAAGTGTTGAACTGGATTCAGCAGAAAATGGAAAGTACACGTAATACACCAAACTTCTCTATCGAAGAGAAAAAACGTATTCTTAAAAAATTAAACGAAGCGGTAAGTTTCGAAAATTTCCTGGGGACAAAATTCTTAGGTCAAAAGCGCTTTTCTTTAGAAGGGGCAGAAGCGCTAATTCCTGCGCTGGATTCAGTTATTGAAAAAGGTGCTGAGTTAGGTATCGAGGAATTTGTAATTGGTATGGCTCACCGCGGTCGTTTGAACGTTTTGGCTAATATCATGCAAAAAACGTACAAAGATATTTTTACCGAATTTGAGGGTAAAAGCTACAATCCTGAAACACCTTTCGGTGGCGACGTTAAATACCATTTAGGTTATTCTACAGATGTAAGTACCAATTCTGGTAAAAGTGTTCACCTGAGTCTTTGTCCTAATCCATCACACCTGGAAACAGTTGATGGTGTGGTTGAGGGGATGAGCCGTTCGAAAATTGATTTCAAATACGGTGGCGATAACAGTCGCTTAGCACCAATTTTGATTCATGGAGATGCTTCAGTAGCCGGTCAAGGTATTGTTTACGAAGTAATTCAAATGGCAGGACTTGAGGGTTACAAAACCGGTGGAACTATTCACCTGGTAATTAATAACCAGATCGGTTTTACCACAAATTATAAAGATGCACGTACTAGCACTTATTGTACAGATATTGCTAAAGTAACTTTATCGCCAGTTTTCCACGTAAACGGCGATGATCCTGAAGCTTTGGTTTATGCCATTAATTTAGCGATGGAATACCGTCAGAAATATAAAAATGACGTTTTCATCGATATTTTATGTTACCGTCGTTTCGGCCACAATGAGTCTGATGAACCTAAATTCACACAGCCTTTATTGTACAAAACTATTGAGAAACACCCTAATCCAAGGGAAATTTATATTGAGCAATTAACCAAAGAGGGTAAACTTGAGGCTGGCCTGGCAAAGGAAATGGAAAAAGATTTTCGTGGAATTTTACAGGAACGTTTAAATGAAGCCAAAGAATTTGTGGCCGGAAACGCTGAAGTTAAATTTGGTGGTGCATGGGCAGATTTACGCATGGCTACACCTAAAGATTTTGAAACTTCGCCTGTAACAGCGGTAAAAAAATCTACCTTATTAGAAATTGGTAAACGCATAACTACTTTACCTTCGAACAAAAAGTTCTTCAAAAAAATTGAAAAATTATTTGTTGAAAGGACTAAAATGGTAAACGATACGCATGTTTTCGATTGGGCAATGGGTGAGCAACTTGCTTACGGTACATTGCTGTCAGAAGGCAAACGTGTTCGTTTAAGTGGTCAGGATGTAGAGCGTGGTACTTTCTCTCACCGTCACGCAGTATTAACTTTAGAAGACAGCGAGGAAGAATATGTACCATTAGCAAACATTTCAGACCAACAAGCACCTTTCGATATTTACAACTCTCACTTATCAGAATATGGTGTATTAGGTTTTGAATATGGTTACGCGATGGCAAATCCTAACGCTTTAACCATTTGGGAAGCGCAGTTTGGCGATTTCTTTAACGGTGCACAGATTGTGGTTGACCAGTATATTGCAAGTGCAGAAACGAAATGGCAACGTGAAAATGGTTTGGTAATGTTGTTGCCACATGGTTATGAAGGTCAGGGTCCTGAGCACTCATCAGCACGTATTGAACGTTTTATGGAGCTTTGTGCTGATTATAACATGCAGGTAGCAAATTGTACAACCCCGGCGAACTTTTTCCACGTTTTACGCCGTCAGTTTAAACGCGATTTCCGTAAACCATTGGTCGTATTCTCTCCAAAAAGTTTATTGCGTCACCCGGCATGTGTTTCTAAATTAGAAGAATTTACTGAAGGTGGCTTTAAAGAGGTAATTGATGATGTAAATGTTAAGGTTGCAGATGTTACCCGTGTGGTTTTCTGTAGCGGTAAAATTTACTATGAATTGCTTGAAAAACAACAGGCAGATCAGGTGAAACATGTTGCAATTGTTCGTGTTGAACAATTATATCCAACACCTGTTGATCAGATGGAAGCAATTACTAAAAAATATAAAAATGCAACTGAAGTTTTCTGGGTACAGGAAGAGCCTGAAAACATGGGAGCGTGGCCATATTTGTTCCGCAAGTTATATAAAACAGGTTTGAAAGGTATTGATGTAATTTCAAGAAAAGAAAGCAGCAGTACAGCAACTGGTTTTGCTAAACAACATGCCAACCAGCAAGCTTATATTTTAGCAAAAGCACTTGAACTTCCGGTAAAACAAGCTGAAGTAAAAGAGGCTGTTAAGAAAGCAAGTAAAAAAATGGCGGCAGCAGACTAATTGAGGTAGAGGGTTTCAAGGTTTAAGGTAGAAGGTTTTAACCTCAAACATTTAAACATTGCAACTTTAAAACATATAACAACAAAAATTACAATTTTAAAAATATGAGTTTAGAGATAAAAGTTCCACCAGTTGGTGAGTCGATAACGGAAGTTGTTTTATCACAGTGGTTAAAACAAGATGGTGATGTTGTTGAAATGGATGAGGTTATTGCTGAGTTAGAATCAGACAAGGCAACTTTCGAATTAACCGCTGAACAAGCTGGAACTTTAAGAACCATAGCTGCTGAAGGCGATACTTTAGCAATCGGCGCAGTAGTTTGTAAAATTGAAGACGGTGGTGCAGCTCCTGCAAAAGCTGATGCCCCTAAAGCAGAAGAAAAGGCAGTTGTTGCTGAAGAAAAAACTGCAGCTCCAGTTGCTGAGAAATCAGGTGAAAGCTATGCAACCGGAACGCCATCACCGGCAGCTGGAAAAATTCTTGCTGAAAAAGGTATTGACGCTGCAGCTGTTAAAGGCACTGGTGTTGATGGCCGTATTACTAAGGATGATGCTGTGAAAGCAGAGGCGGGTAAAAAAGCTGAGGCACCTAAAGCCGCGGCAGCTGCAGCTCCTGCAACTCCGGCTGGTCCACGTTCTGAGCGTCGTGAGAAAATGTCGCCTTTGCGCAAAACCGTAGCAAAACGTCTGGTTTCTGTTAAAAATGAAACGGCTATGTTAACTACTTTTAACGAAGTTAACATGAAGCCAATTATGGATTTACGCGGTAAATACAAAGATTCTTTCAAAGAAAAACATGGCGTTGGTTTAGGTTTTATGAGCTTCTTCACTAAAGCAGTAACTGAAGCTTTAAAAGATTTTCCCGCTGTAAATGCCCGTATTGAAGGCGAAGAAATTGTTTACAATAACTTTGCGGATGTTTCTATTGCAGTTTCGGCTCCAAAAGGTTTAGTAGTTCCGGTTATCCGCAATGCAGAAAGCATGAGTTTAGCTGAGATTGAAAAATCTGTTTTAGCTTTAGCTTTAAAAGCTCGCGATGGTAAATTAACAATTGAAGAAATGACAGGCGGAACATTCACAATTACCAATGGTGGTGTGTTTGGTTCGATGATGTCTACTCCGATTATTAATGCACCGCAATCGGCTATTTTAGGTATGCACAACATTGTTGAGCGTCCGGTGGCAGAGAAAGGTGAAGTAGTAATTCGTCCGATGATGTATGTTGCTTTATCTTACGATCACAGAATTATCGACGGACGCGAGTCTGTAGGCTTCTTAGTTCGTGTTAAACAATTGTTAGAAGATCCTGCAAGATTATTATTAGGCGTTTAAACCCTAAATTCCAAAAAGGAACTTTCATATTTAAAGCCTCAGCCGTTTGGTTGAGGCTTTTTTGTTTAGATTTTTGCCATCGCAGTGGCGAACGCATAACCTTTTCATCAATCATCTAATCTTGGATATAGCAATTTTATCCTAACTCAAAGATTTCTCGGCTTCGCTCGAAATGACGATATTTAAAAATGAAATTAACTTTCAATCTAAAGTTCCTGCTCTTATTTATTGCGATTTTCATCATTGAGGTTTTAATCGCAAAATACCTGCACGATGCTTATATCCGGCCTTTTGGAGGCGATGTTTTAGTCGTTGTTTTGATTTATGCTTTCTTACGTATTTTTCTCAAAACGAATAGTAAGCGATTGGCGCTAGGTGTATTGATTTTTTCGTTTGTTATTGAGTTTTTACAAGCCTTACATTATGTAGAATGGTTTGGCCTGGAAAATAATAGGTTTTGGAGTATCGTACTGGGAACTTATTTTACGGTGTATGATTTGATCGCTTATTTTGTTGGTTATTTGATTTGTTTACTGTTTCGGGATTAGCTTCTGGGCATGGTAATCAAAACTCCAGCTTCAGAAGTTCTTCATAGGCGTTTCCTTCAAGACCTAATAATTGTGCAAAGGCGGGTTCAGTTTTTATTCCTTGTTTTTTTAGGTCAATCACCTGTTGCCTGAAAGCCTCACCTTTTTCAGCTAATATGGTATATTCGATAAGCATGTGCCGGTAAGCATTTTGGCCTTGAGTTGGGATGTTTTGCCCGAATACCTCAATTTCAAAATCATCAATAAAGAAATTGGCTTTTACCGAATTAAAGGTCGGACTTTCTGAAATCACAAAACCCATATTATTTTGAAAGAGTTTTGTGAGCTGATTCCTAAACTCTTCCTTATTCTTAAAATAGCAAATGATGTCTAAATCGCTATTCTCAATATCAATATTTATGGGGATGGTTCCGGTTAAGATAGGCGTATAGTTGGCTAGCTTAGTTAAAATTGAATGCGCAGTTAATACTTTGTAAGCCTTTTTCTGCCTTTGACTCCCCGTTCTAAGATAAGTTATATCGATAAAATTTATCATCTTGTTAGCTGTTTGCAGCATTTGCTTTTGCAACAGCTAAAGTTAGTAAACCTGATAGTATGAATGACAATTCGTTTTAATGCTTTCTTTTTATTTTTGCTGAAATTAATAAAGCCGCATAAAAAAGCCCATTTCAATTAAGAAACGGGCTTTTCTTTATGCTCGTCACCCTGAATTTGTTTCAGGGTCTTCATGCTATAAGATGCTGAAATAAATTCAGCATGACGATTTGCTTAATTATTAGTCCTCAACTATTTCACTGTTGATGCTTACTTCATCCTTTACATCTTCTTTAAAGTAGTTTTTCTGGAAGATCAGGATTAGTATTACACCAACCGAAATTGCGGCATCTGCAAGGTTAAAAACAGGTCGGAAGAATACAAATTCATCGCCGCCCCAGATTGGTAACCAGCTTGGGAAATGTCCTTCGGCAATAGGGAAGTAAAGCATATCTACAACCCGGCCATGAAACCAGCTTTCGTAACCATAAATCTTTCCGTAAAAAACCGAATCGATGATGTTACCTAATGCGCCAGCGAAAATAAGGGCAACATTTAAAATTAAACCCCTGTGGTATTTTTGCTTGATTAGGTAGTGTAAACCATAACCGATACCAGCAACGGCAGCAATACGGAATAATGATAATGCCAGTTTTCCAAACTCCCCGCCAAATTCCATCCCGAATGCCATCCCATTGTTTTCGGTAAAATGGATAATAAACCATTTACCAATAATATTGAATTCCTGGCCAAGATACATGTGGGTTTTAATCCATGTTTTTAGTACTTGGTCGGCAAGTAAAACTAAAAAGATAACGATTAAAGGTTTTGTATAGCCTTTCATTAATTCTGTTTTAATTTAGCTTCCATGCTTAATGTAGCGTGTGGAACTGCACGTAAACGTTCTTTTTGAATTAATTTACCAGTTTCGCGGCAAATACCATAAGTTTTATTCTCGATACGAACCAATGCATTTTCGAGGTTATCGATAAATTTTTTCTGACGAGCAGCTAACTGGTTAATTTGCTCTTTCTCCATGGTTGCAGAACCATCTTCTAATGTTTTGTAAGCTCCCGAGGTATCTTCCGTGCCATTAGCGTTAGGATTACTTAATGATGCGGTTAATGCATTAAGTTCTTCTTTCGCCATGCGTAATTTATCTTGAATTAATTCTTTAAATTCCTGAAGTTCACTGTCTGAGTAGCGTGTTTTGTTACTATTTTCCATGCTTTTAATTTAGTTTTCTAATATATGGATTTATATTTTAGTTACTGAAATGCTTAACTCAACATCGTCGATAACGATTTTGTTTGCATTGGATGCAGTATCTGTTAATTCTAGTTCATCAGCTAAAATTTCTGCGCAAATGTATGCCTTGTTTTTAGCAACTGCACCGGCCACAAGATTATCATTTTGTAAAGAAACCTTAATCCTGTCGGTTACTTCAAAGTTTAATTCTTTACGTAAATTCTGAATCCGGTTTACTAATTCACGGGAAATTCCTTCTTGTTTCAATTCTTCGGTAATGGTAACGTCCAGGGCAACAGTAAGGTTTCCGATGTTTGTTACCTGCCATCCCGGAATATCTTCGGCGAATACCTCAACATCCTCATTTAAATCAATAGCATGCTGGAAGTTATCGCTTCCAAAAACATTGATGTAGCCATCAATTTCTAAACGCTGGATATCATCCTGGGTCATGTTTTCTAAAGCTTGCTTTACAATGCTCATATCCTTACCCACCTTTTTACCTAAGGATTTGAAGTTTGGCTTCAGCTTTTTCTTAACAATACCATGGGTATCGGTAATGAATTCGATGTGTTTTACATTCGTTTCAGAAAGGATATAATCGGCAACTTTTGAGATTTTTTGCTCGAAATCCCCATTTAATGATGGGATTAAGATTTTCTCTAAAGGCTGACGAACATTGATACTTGATTTTTTGCGCAATGATAAAACCATTGATGAAATATCCTGAGCATAAACCATGCGTTCGTTCAAATCTGTATCGATTAAACTTTCATCCGCCTCATTCCACAAGGTTAAGTGTACAGATTGTTGTGCTGTTTTATCAGTAACCGTTAGGTTTTTGTATAACCAATCGGCAAAGAAAGGTGCAATCGGGCTCATCAGCTGTGCTAATGTTTCCAGGCAAGTATAAAGCGTTTCGTAAGCAGCACGTTTATCATCTGTCATTTCACCTTTCCAGAAACGGCGGCGACTTAGCCTGATGTACCAGTTACTCAAATGCTCATCAACAAAGGTTTGTATTGCTCTTGATGCTTTTGTTGGTTCGTATGTGTTGTAAGCTTCGTCAACCTCTTTAATCAGGTTCTGCAACAGCGATAAAATCCAGCGATCTAATTCTGTTCTTTCTGCTACTTTACTTAAGTTGTTCTTATCAATTTCGAATTTATCGATGTTGGCATATAGAGCGAAGAAAGCATAGGTGTTATAAAGTGTTCCGAAGAACTTACGGCGTACCTCATCTAATCCTTCAAGGCTAAATTTCAGGTTGTCCCAGGGTGAAGCATTGCTAATCATATACCAACGGGTGGCATCGGCACTGTAAGTTTCAATTGTACTGAATGGATCAACGGCATTGCCTAAACGTTTAGACATTTTGTTACCGTTTTTATCCAACACTAAACCGTTTGAAACTACATTTTTGAATGCCACGCCAGGATTGCCGGTTTTAGCATTTACAGCTTTTATTTCATCGCTGGTTTCGCTTAACATTACGGCAATTGCATGCAACGTAAAGAACCAGCCACGCGTTTGGTCAACACCTTCCGCGATGAAATCGGCAGGGTAGGCGTTTTCAAATTCTTCTTTATTTTCGAAAGGGAAATGCCACTGTGCATAAGGCATGGCACCGCTATCAAACCAAACGTCAATAAGGTCAGTTTCACGCATCATTTTTTCACCTTTTGATGAAGTTAAAATTACATCATCAACATACGGACGGTGCATATCTTTCAGCTCGAAACCTGCAGGCATGAAACCAGCTTCGATTGATTTTACGATTTCCGCATTTAAATCGGAAATAGAGCCAATACATTTTTCCTCCAAACCATCAGCAGTACGCCAGATTGGTAGTGGCGTACCCCAATAGCGTGAACGCGATAAATTCCAGTCAACCAGATTCTCTAACCAGTTTCCGAAACGTCCTGTTCCTGTCGATTCTGGTTTCCAGTTAATGGTTTTATTTAACTCAGCCATTTTATCCTTAACTGCTGTGGTTTTGATAAACCAGCTATCCAAAGGATAATAAAGAACAGGTTTATCGGTTCTCCAGCAGTGCGGGTATGTGTGGACGTACTTTTCTACTTTAAATGCTTTGTTTTCTTCCTTTAACTGGATGGCTAATTCTACATCAACCGATTTTTCAGGTGCTTCGCCTTCTTTATAATATTCGTTTTTAACGTATTTACCACCATAATTACCACCTAATGAAGCGATGAATTTTCCTTGTAAATCAACTAAAGGAACGGCATTGCCTTTTTCATCCAATACCAACATCGGTGGAATTTCGGGCGTAGCAAGTTTAGCAACACGGGCATCATCGGCGCCAAAAGTTGGTGCTGTATGAACAATACCGGTACCATCTTCAGTAGTAACGAAATCGCCTGAAATTACGCGAAAAGCATTTTCTGCATGTTGATAAGGCAATGCATACGGCAATAACTGCTCATATTTAATGCCTACTAAATCAGCGCCTGCGAATTCCCCTAAAATAGTATAAGGAATTTTCTTGTCCTCCGCTTTATAGTTATTTAAATCGGCTTCGGTTTCTGTAGCAAAGTATTTTCCTGAAAACTGTTTGCCAACCAATGCCTTGGCTAAAATAACCTGAACCGGCTCAAAAGTATATTGATTAAAGGTTTTAACTAAAACATAATCGATTTTAGGGCCAACGGTTAATGCGGTATTACTTGGTAATGTCCATGGAGTAGTTGTCCAAGCCAGAAAATGAATGGAGCCAAAGCTTTTCAGTGCTTCTGGTAAGGTTTCATTAATTGCTTTAAACTGAGCTACAATAGTGGTATCGCTAACATCTTTATAAGTACCTGGTTGGTTTAACTCGTGCGAACTTAAGCCAGTACCTGCAGCAGGCGAATAAGGCTGAACGGTGTAACCTTTATATAAAAATCCTTTATCGTAGAGTTGTTTTAAAATCCACCAAAGGGTTTCTATGTATTCGTTTTCGTAAGTAATATATGGGTTTTCAAGGTCGACCCAATAACCCATTTTCTCAGTCAGATCGTTCCAAACATCAGTGTAACGCATCACCTCTTCCCTACAAGCGGCGTTGTAATCATCTACACTAATTTTTTTGCCGATATCTTCTTTGGTAATGCCTAATTTCTTTTCAACGGCAAGTTCAATTGGCAAGCCATGCGTATCCCAACCACCTTTGCGTTTTACCTGATAGCCTTTTAATGTTTTGTAACGGCAAAAAATATCTTTAATAGCACGGGCCATTACGTGGTGAATCCCCGGCATACCATTGGCAGACGGCGGTCCTTCGTAAAAAGTAAACGGATTAGATTTTGGGCGTGAAGAAATGCTTTTTTCAAAGATGTTTTCCTTTTTCCAAAAATCCAGTATTTCCTGCCCTATTTTGGCAAGTTCCAATTGTTTAAATTCGCTATACATCAATCAAGTACCTCAAAAAATTAAGGTTGCAAAGTTAAAGTTTTTCGCTCAAATTTGGTAGTTTTGATGTAAATACTTTGTCGTGAAATTATTTAATATCGGACTTGCGTTAATGATTATTTCAATAATTGTCTTGCCAATCGTTGCCCTTATTAATCCTGCCAACCGCGATTTGGTGCTATATGCATTTTATTTTTGTGGCTTGCTCGAACTTATCGGGCTCATCTTTGTTTTAATTCATATTATTAAACTCAAAAGGAATAGCTCATGATAAAGCTCCTTAAGTTGCAGAAAGCCGTTTTCGTATTAATTCTGGGGGTGCTATCGTACATTGCATACCGAGTTTTGGATGCTTATCATGTTCATGGTGCCCGTTATTTGCAAATGCTTGCCGGTGCACTTGTTATCGTTGGAGCAATCTGGTTATTGTACCCGATTCTTTTTGCCAAGAAAGATGATGATGGAAACGCCGAAATAATTACTGATCCAAAGGTTGAAGTTCCTGAAGAGGATGAAAAACCGGTAGCGGAGTAGGGTTAAACCAGCAAGTAGATCAATTTAATTAATCTGCGAAATCTCCGAATCTGCGGGAGAAGATTGAGCTAAATATTTGAAAAGCAAAACCTGCATTTCATTTGAGTGTTCGTCCTGCTGTTCGCTTTACTTGCTCCATGAAAAATTTCACTCGTGTCTGCTATCATCAGGTTTAAACTGCTCAAGCCAGAATAAAAAACTACAACCTTTTTCCCTCCAACGGCCAATAAAAAAGCCCAAGATTAACATCATGGACTTATATATTTTATATTAAGGTTTACAGCAAAAACTAATAACTGTCAAATGAGGTTCAAATTAATGGTCAAATTCGCCCACATTTCTCGCCGACTCTTCATCTGAAACAACTTTTCTAACTTTCTTTTTGTCAAGCCATAATACTAAAGCAGGTAATAAGGTTAGGTTAAAAATAAGCGCTACAAATAAAGTAATCGAAAGCAGTAATCCTAGAACCACAGTTCCGCCAAAGGTTGATGCCGTAAAGATTCCGAAACCAAAGAATAATATTAATGCAATATGAGTCATACTCACTCCGGTTTCTGTAATCGTATCTGTGATCACTTTTGGTACAGAGAAATTGGTTAAATTCAGTTCTTGCTGGTAACGGGTTAAGAAATATATGGTCTGGTCTGAAGCTAATCCAAAAGCAATAGTGAAAATTAGAATTGTAGAAGGCTTTAATGAAATTCCAAAATAGCCCATTATCCCGGCAGTTATAATTAAAGGAACGATATTGGGAAGCAAGGAGATAAACATTATTCCTAAACTTTTAAATTGTGCTAAACGCAATAATGAAATCAGCACGATTGCCAATCCGATACTTTCAAAAAGATGGCGGAGCATATAATCAGTTCCTTTTGAAAAGATAACGCTCGATCCGGTAAGTTCTACATCAAATTTATCAGGAGGCAGGATACTGTCGATACGTGGTTTTAGCTCGGCCATGATGGCATCAAGTCGTTTCGAGCCAACGTCGGCCATTTGAAAACTAATTCTTGTGCTCTGGTTCCCTTTACTTACAAAGTTGGTTAATAAGCTTGCATTGCCTTTTCCACCACTTGCAATGTAAGCAAGTATGAAATTCTTCTCCATATTATCAGGCAAACGGAAGAATGTTGTATCGTTATTGTAGAAAGCCTGCGTAGCATATTTTAAACCCATGTTAACCGATATAGAACGGGAAAACTCCGGATAAGCGGAAATCATTTTTTCCATCTTTTCCATTCTTTTTAGGTTCGTTAAATTGAAAACACCATTCTTTTTCTTCGTATCTACACTTACCTCCAATGGTAAAATACCTTCAAAGTTTTTCTCAAAAAACTTTAAATCGGTTAAAATTTCTGAGTTTTTAGGCAAGTCATCCACAACATAACCATTAACGTTAATTTTCATTACACCAATAAAAGCAATGATTGAAATAACAATAGTACCAATATAGATTGCACTGCTCTTTTGCTGAACTAAATTGTCGGTTTTAACTAATAACTGATGTAAAAATCCTGCTTCAACATGTGTTTGTGCTTTTATTTTTGGTGCTGGTAAATAACTGAATATAATCGGGATCAAACAAAGGCACATCAACCAGGTAACCATAACATTTATGGATGCAACACTGCCAAACTGCATCAGCAATTCGCTTCCCGTAAAGTATAAAACGCCAAAACCGATAGCTGCAGTAATGTTGGCAATCAAAGTAGTAACCGCAATTCGCTCAATAGTTACACTTAGTGCCCTTTGCTTATCGCCATCTTTTCTAAGCTCATTCTGGTATTTATTCAATAGCAAAATACTATTAGGGATACCGATAATTACAATAAGTGGTGGAATTAATCCCGTTAAAATGGTAAGTTCAAAACCAAATAATACTAATGTGCCAATGCTCCAGATTACACCCATGATAACCACTAAAATTGGAAAAAACACCGCGTAAAATTTCCTGAAGAAAATCAATAAGATTATGGCCGAAACCAGAATGGAAAGACCTAGGAAGAGCACAAATTCATTGCTTACCAGTTTACTAACCGCAGTGCGGATGTAAGGTAAACCAGAAATATGAACCTGTATTTTGGTTTTCTCCTGAAAGGCTTTTGCCTTATCCTCAATTTGCTTTAAAATCGGATTACGTTTTGCGCTATTCAGGATTTTGGTATCGAAGGTGATGGCCATTAAAGTTGCATGCTGTCTGTTGTAAACCAATCCTTCAAAAAATGGGGTGTTAAACAAGGTGTTTTTGATGGAATCCATCTCTGCGTCAGTTTTGACTAATCCATTTGGGATTGCCTTTAACACAAATTTCTGCTCAATGGTGTCTTTTTCAAGCTGGAAAATCCTTCCTGACGACAATACCTGTTTTATGCCACTTAATTTCTGGATATCATTCGAAAGCTGAACCCATTGGTTGTAAATTTCTTTTTTAAAAATATCAGGCGATTGTATCCCAACAACCATAACACTGCCATCTTCACCAAAGGTTTTTTTGAAATTGTTGTACTTAACAAAAGCACTATCGGTTACAGGTAAAATTTTACTGCCTGTGTAAGAAAGTTTAACGTTTTTGGCCTGATAAGCCATGAAAATTGTACCCAATAAAAAGAATACGGAAATTGCGATACGGTTCTGAAGAATAAATCTCGATAGCTTTACCCACATGTGTAGCCTTGTTTTAATAATAATGATAAAGGCAAAACTAATCTTATTTATAAATCAGAATTACTTTTTGCGCAATTAAATTTGCACAAATAACATACTTTTGAAAAAAATGTTTTAATCGAATGTTGCATAAGGTAAGGGGGATTGTTTTAAAAACCACCAATTACAGCGAAAGCAGTGTAATTGTTCAGGTTTTAACCGATAAATTTGGAATGCAATCTTACCTGATTAACGGCGTTAAAAAGCCGAAGGCAAAGATTAAGATGAATATGCTCCAATCTCTGCATCTGCTCGAAATGGTCGTTTATCATAAAGTAAACACTAATATTCAGCGGGTTTCAGAAGTTAGGCAAACACCGGTTTTTAAAAGTATTCCTTATGATATTGTAAAATCGAGCATTGTAATTTTTTTAAACGAAGTGTTGTATAAAAGCATTCGCCAGCAATCAGCCGATGAGAGCCTGTTCGATTATATTTTTAATTCGATAGCCTGGTTCGATGAAAATGAAGAACTTAATCCAAACTTTCATTTATCATTTCTACTGAAACTAACCCGATTTCTCGGCTTTTCTCCTAATGAAAAAAGAAGGAGCGACCAACTCTATTTCGATTTGCAGGAGGGAGAATTCGTTTCCAGGCTACCAGTACATTCAAATTACCTTCAGCTGGAAGATGCAAATGGATTTATATCACTTTTTAATACACCACTTGAAAAAATTTCTGAAATAAAATTGAGTAATGTACAAAGACGCTTTGTGTTAGATAAAATATTGGTATTCTATACCTTACATACGGCGTCATTTGGTGAAGTTCAATCTCATAAGATATTAGAAGTGCTACTTAGCTGAAAAAAAACAAAAAAGATTTGCGAAACAAGATTATAGCGCTATATTTGCATTCCCAAAAGGAAAGGGAAATTAGCTCAGCTGGTTCAGAGCACCTCGTTTACACCGAGGGGGTCGGGGGTTCGAACCCCTCATTTCCCACACTAAGCCTTTTAGTTATATCTAGAAGGCTTTTTTTAATACAAAATGCAATCCTTTAAATAAAGGGAAATTAGCTCAGCTGGTTCAGAGCACCTCGTTTACACCGAGGGGGTCGGGGGTTCGAACCCCTCATTTCCCACACTAAGCCTTTCAGGAAACTGAGAGGCTTTTTTGTGTTCTTGAGACAACAATTTCACCAGTACCAGCGCACTTGTTAAATATCCTCCAATATCTCAATTTTATATCCGAAATTGGCCAATCAATATCAGGCAATAAATGTTAAGGATAAATGGGTAAAATAATCCGGTTTATATTTTTTGGAAACTACTTTGTAGGGATTTTAGCCGTTGCTTTAACCATTGAGGCTACTTTACAACTGCGTTTACCTTTTAATTCAGTTAATTATTATTTGTTACTTTTTTTAGCACCAACAATTTATTATACCTACGCTTACAATAAAGTTTCCACCAGCCCATCAGTAACTAACCCACGTAATAAATGGTATTTTAAACACAAGAAATTTATCAATCGCAGCCAGTTTATACTTTCAACGTTATGCCTGGTACTGGCGGTTAATCTACTTGTACAAAACTTCAGTAATATTCTAAATCTTCCGCCCTTTTATTGGGTAGCCATAGTTGTTATCGTAGTTGCGGGTGCATTGTATTATGGTTTGTTACCAAAATCATTTTTAAATTTCAACCTGCGTAATACCGGCTGGCTAAAAGCCTTTGTTATTGGCTTCGTTTGGGCTTGTTGCGCAAATGTTTTGCCATTGATTATGCTTAAAATTGAAACTGGAATAGGTTACCACGATTCGGTTTTATGGACATGGCTCTTTATCAAGAACTGGATGTTCTGTACAGTAAATGCCATCATTTTTGATATTAAGGATTATCCTACAGATGCCAACAAACACTTAAGAACTTTTGTGGTTCGTTACGGCTTGCGTAAAACAATTTTTAACATTCTTATTCCCTTGCTAGTAATTGGTTTGGTGTCATTAGGCATATTTGCCAATTACAAAGGTTTTGGCTGGCCGCAGGTTTTTTGCAATGTATTGCCTTTTGTATTAACGATTTATATCGCTTACTCCATGCATAAAAGGAAAAATATTTTATATTATCTGATGGTAATTGATGGATTAATTCTGTTTAAAGCCATTTGTGGCATCATAGGCATGCAGTTTGTTAAATAAATTATGTTTTAGTGTCACAAGCTTAAGCATCATTAAACTCTTTTAATTTGGTTAATAACTACGATAAAATTGCTGATAATTATGATTTCCTTAGCCGCTTGGTTTACGGGAAAGCTCAGGTTGAAGCACAAGTTAATCAACTTAAAAATGTACCTGCCAACAGTAGGATATTGGTTGTGGGTGGTGGTACAGGTTGGATTTTAGACGAAATTTCGAAAATTTACCCTTCAGGATTAACAATTATTTACGTGGAGCTTTCCGCTAAAATGATTGAAAAATCCAAAACCCGTAGTGTAGGGTATAATTTCATTGAGTTTATTAATCTTGGTATCGAAGACTTTAAAGCCGATAAATCTTTTGATGTAATATTAACTCCTTTTCTCTTCGATAATTTTGATGCCAAAAGGGCTGGCGCAGTATTTTCCCAATTGGATAACGTATTAAATAAGCAAGGAAGCTGGTTTATGGTCGATTTTAGCTTAAACAATAATAGGGGCAGATGGTGGAAATGGATGTTGCTGAAATTGATGTATGTTTTTTTCAAAACCATTGGAATTGTAGAAGCGAACAAGCTCATTGATATGAGTCCATACTTCCTTAACGCAGGCTATCAGATTTGTGATGAGCAGTTTTACTTCGGGAATTTTATTAAGGCTTGTATTTATAAAAAGTAAAATGACAATTCTTTAATGCAATTAAGTTGCGTTTAAATTTTTTATCACGATTTTTGTGCTAAATAAATTTAATATGGATTTTGAAGTAATTATTATAGGCGGAAGTTACGCCGGACTATCAGCGGGATTGGCACTTGGTAGGGCAAAGCGAAATGTTTTAATTATCGATGCAGGAAAGCCCTGTAATAAGCAAACCCCTCAATCGCATAACTTTTTAACCCACGATGGTGATAAACCCGCTGAAATTTCGGCAAAAGCTAAAGCTGAGGTTCTAAAATACCCTACGGTAAAATTTCTTAACGCACTTGCTACTTCAGCAAAGAAAACACATGAGGGTTTCGAAGTTGAAACAGATAGCCAGGAAGTTTTTAGGGGGCGTAAAATTTTGCTTGCGGCAGGTTTAAAAGATGTTATGCCTGATATTAGCGGTTTCGACGAATGTTGGGCAATTTCTATAATTCACTGCCCGTATTGTCATGGTTACGAAGTTAAGGATACAAAAATTGCTTTACTGATGAATGGTGATATGGCCTTTGAAATGGCGAAACTAATCAGCCACTGGAACAAAGATTTAACTATTCTTACAAATGGTAAATCAGAAATAAATGATGAACATCTGAATTTACTTAAGGCTAAATCGATAAATGTTATTGATGCAGAAATCGAGGAATTTATCCACACAGATGGTTATGTAAAAACGGTAATTTTTAAGGATGGCAGCGATTTAGATGTTATGGCTATTTATGCAAGGCCCAAAATGGTTCAGCATAGCAATATCTATCAGGATTTAGGTTGTGAGCTTGATGAAAATGGGATCATTAAAGTAGATGGCTTTCAGAAAACAGCCATTGAAGGTGTTTATGCGGCAGGAGATTGTGCAACATTAGTACGCGGACTTTCTGTAGTCACCGCAGCTGGTACGATGGCCGGTGTAATGCTTAATAAAGATATGATTTGGGAAGATTTTTGAACCACAATTAAAACAATATCGCACCTGCTATCGTGGCAACAAACATGGCAGCCATTACAATTCTATCTGCGTTAATCCATTGTGTTCTTGTTAAAGGAATTGCTACTTTTTCTTCTGTTTGAGCTTTCTGTCTCGCAAGCTTGAAAACTGAATTGTCTAATTTAATAAGCATAGTAATGTTTTTATAGGTTATTTCTATAAAGGCAAAAGCCACGCCAAAAGACTAAAAAAATGTTTAATTGTTAATAACTTCCTTTTTTTTGTTAACTAATTGATAGTTATATGACTTATGGGTACAACTTTCGTTTATCGGAGTCTAAAGTTGTACCCAAAATTGAACACCGGAAAGTTCTATCTGTATAGTAATGAGTTTGTTAGTGTCCTAAATTAAGCTTGCTGTTTTTCTTTCCATACCAGAAATAAATAGCCAAACCAATCACTAACCAAACGCCCAGTCTAATCCAGGTTTCCCAGGGAAGAAATGCCATCATTATCAGGCAAACCAGTATACCGAGAATAGGAATTAGCGGAACAAGTGGTACTTTAAAGGGCCTTTTTGCGTCAGGATCGGTTTTTCTAAGAATTAAAATTCCTACACAAACCATTAAAAATGCCAGTAAAGTTCCAATACTGGTCATTTCACCTACAACATTCATAGGAACGAAAGCAGCAAAAAGCCCAATGAAAATACAAAGCATGATGTTCGATTTCCACGGTGTTTTGAATTTTGGATGTACATCAGAAAATATTTTTGGAAGCAGACCATCTTTGCTGATAGAGTAAAACATCCTCGATTGTGCCATTAAATCAATTAAAATAACCGATGTGTAACCAATTAATATTGCTAAAATTATCGCCTGGCTTAACCAGCCATAAGGTGTTTTTTCGATAGCTATAGCAACAGGAGCACCACTATTGGCAAATTCCTTATAGTTTGCCAAGCCCGTCATTACGTGGCCAAATAAGCCAAAAAGAACAGTACACACTAGCAAAGAGCCAATAATACCAATGGGCAAATCTCTTGCAGGATTTTTAGTTTCCTGAGCAGATGCGGCCACGGCATCGAAGCCTATAAATACGAAGAAAACTAATCCCGCTCCACGTAAAACACCGCTCCAGCCAAAATGACCAAAAGTACCAGTATTTTCAGGAATGTAAGGGTGGTAGTTTTCCGGATTAATGTATTGCCAGCCTAATGCGATAAAAACTAAAACAACCCCAACTTTTAAGAAAACAATAATACCATTTACAATCGCCGAACCTTTTGTACCGCGAATTAAAATTGCAGTCATTAGAACGACCACAAGGGCTGCAGGTATATTTATGATACCGCTCACTGTTCTGCCATCGGCAAGTTTTGCAGTTTCGAAGGGGGATAAGGTAAGTTGGGGCGGTAAGTAAATACCAAGACTTGCCAGAAAGCGTGTTAAGTATTGCGACCAGCTGATGGCCACAGTTGCACAGCCTACGGAGTATTCTAGTACCAAATCCCAGCCTATAATCCAGGCAAAAAGTTCGCCCATAGTAGCGTATGAGTAGGTGTAGGCGCTTCCTGCAACGGGAATCATTGATGCAAATTCTGCATAGCATAATGCCGCGAAGCCACAACCTAATGCCGCAATTACAAACGATAATGTTACCGCCGGACCAGAATGCGTTGCTGCCGCCAAACCGGTAATCGAAAATAAGCCTGCACCAAGCGTTAGCCCGATACCAATCAGAATTAAGTTAACAGGGCCTAAGGTTCTTTTAAGTGTTCCTTCTCCACTTTGATTAGCCTCTGCTACAATGCTGGCTATAGATTTTTTCATGAAAATAAGTTAAACGGGGCAAAATTATTAAAATATATTAAATCTACCTTATTTGTATAGATTTATTCTTGTTCATTTTACTAATGCCGTTAATAAAAAAATGCTTTAAAACAGCTTAACGCTAACAGGTTAAAAATACCAATTCTTATCCAGCTGAAAAGAAAAATATCAACTATAGATCAAATTTTTTAAAATAATCAATTTTTTCTTTAAAAATTATATATCTGATAATCAGATATATATACATTTATTTTAAATTATTTTAGTACTATGTATTGCATAGTACAATATTTAACATATATCTTTGTATTATGATAGCAGAAAATACGCAAACACAAATGCGGAAGGGAATTCTGGAATACTGTGTTTTATCAATCATCGCGAGAGGCGAAATTTATGCCTCAGATATTATTGCTGAATTAAGGTCGGCAAAGCTTTTGGTGGTTGAGGGCACACTATATCCATTATTAACCAGGCTTAAAAACAATGGTTTATTAAGCTATAACTGGGTAGAATCTACCTCAGGCCCTCCCCGTAAATATTATACACTTACCGAAGAAGGTAGGGGCATTTTATCTCAATTAGATCAAACCTGGCAAGAGTTGGCTTATGCCGTAGGTATTTCGCAAAAAGGAGCCAACTCGTAATTATTTATAACCGCAAAAAAATGGAAAAGACCATCATCATAAATATAGGCAATACTATCATCCACATTGAAGAAAGTGCCTACGAGCTTTTAAAGGCTTATTTAAATGAAGTAAAGCAATACTTTGCCAACCACGCCGACGATCTGGAAATTGTTACCGATATCGAAAATCGTATAGCTGAACTATTAACCGAACAATTGGGAGAACAGAAAAAACAAGTTGTTGATGCTACCAATGTAAACTTTGTTATCAGTCAGATGGGACGTGTGCAGGATTTCGATACTGTTGAAACAGGTGAAGAGGAAGAACCTGTTGCAAATACAAGTTATCAATCTCAGCCTGCAGATAAAAAATTATACCGCGACATGGACGAACGTGTAATTGCAGGTGTTTGCGCAGGTGTAGCCCATTACCTGGATTTCGACGCTAAATGGATTCGATTGGCTACCATATTAACTGTTTTCCTTGGTGGAACTGGTATTTTGGTTTACGCCTTGCTTTGGATCATTATGCCAAAAGCAAAATCGCGTATCGAAAAAATGGAAATGAAAGGAGAGCCTGCTAATCTTCAGGGATTTCAGAAAAACCTTGATGAAGAGTTACAGGCTGTTAGGGAACGTCTTTCTGAAGCAAATAAACATGCGCAACCCATATTTGCCCGCTTAGGTAATGTTATAGGCGAGTTTTTCGAATGGCTAGGCCGCTTTATATCTGGAACCGGAAAAGTAATTTTTAAACTTATCGCAATTGTTATCGTTGTTTTCGGTGTACTGTTTTTACTATCGTTAATTATTGGTGTTGCGGCTTTTCAGGGGTTCTGGGATGCGAGTATTTATGAATATTTCCCTTTTTCGATTCTTAATGAAGGCAACAGGGGGGTAATCGTTTTCAGTGCTTTTATCGTTTGCTTTATTCCAATACTGGCACTTGTACTTTTCTCAATTCGTGTTGCTTTTAGTAAGCAAGCCATAAATAAAACACTTTCATTTGCCTTATTAATAATCTGGTTGGCTGGCGTGGCAACAGCGGGATACCAGGCTGCAAAAATTTCATCAGAATTTAAACAGCATGCAGAGCTTACACAAACTACTGATTTAAAAAACCTTCCAACTTATATTATCGACATTGATAAAAGTAAGTATTTCACAAGGGAAGATAGTATCGCTTATCATATTAACGAAAACCAGAAAAATCAGATTGTTGTAGATGATTTTGAAGACGGCCCTTTTGTTTCGCCAAATAATGTGCGCATCAATATCAATAAAAGTGAAACAGGTATTACACGCCTTACACAGAAATACGAATCGCAGGGAAAAACATTTACTGCCGCCTTACAGAATGCACAAAGTATCAGTTATAACTATGTATTAAATGATGCCACTTTAACTTTTAATCCACGGTTTCAGTTAAGAAAAGGAACCATCTGGAGAAATCAGGAAGTTTCTTTATACCTGGAGGTACCCGTTGGAACAAAGATAATTATAAAGGAAAACGCCTATCGCTACATTAATAATTACTGGACATGGGATTGCTCAGGTAAGGAAAACGATAATAATGATTACAGTGTTTGGCTTATGACTGAGGATGGTTTGAAATGTGTTGCTCAACTGAAAGAAGAAGCCTTAAAAAAGAAAAAACTAAATGAAGAACTCAACCATTTAGAATTGCTTAAAAAGAAGAAACCTGTTGATACACTTTACCAGGATTCTATATCGAACAGGCTTAAAGAAGTTAAACAGGAATTGGGGATTAACTCTGAAGAAAATAACGATAATCAATAGAAACAGCCTGATTATCATTAATTAAATAAATTGATGATAGGGTAGCTCAAAGAAAGAAATCATGAAAATATTGTTTACGCTAATTGCATGCCTGCTGGCATGTGGGGCTTCCTTTGCCCAAAAAATTAATAAACTTTCCGGGAAAGTTGTTGATGAAAAAGGTCAGGCTTTACCGTTTGCCGTAGTAAGAATTTTAAATTCTCCTGATACAACAGTAGTGAAAAGCGGTTCTACCAATGTAGACGGAGAATTTATTTTTGAGCAACTGAAAGATGGAAACTACCAGCTTTTAATCTCAATGATGGGCTATAAGGTGAAGAAAACCGCAGCTTTTGCTTTAAATGCCGATTTAAGAATGACTGATGTTACATTGACAAGTGATGCGAAGCAGCTGAAAGAAGTTAGTGTTCAGGGTAGAAAGCCTTATATCGAACACCAGATGGATAAGACAGTTTTGAATGTAGAGAACAGTATTGTCTCGTCAGGAAGTACCGCACTGGAAGTGCTGGAGAAAGCGCCTGGTGTACAGGTTGACCGCCAGAGTGAACAGATAAAACTCAATAATAAATCGGGTGTAACCATTATGATTGATGGCAAAACGAATATGCTTTCAGGGGCAGATATAACGACTTTATTAGGCAATATGAGCAGTGAACAAATTGCTACGATTGAGTTAATTACCAATCCTTCTTCAAAATACGATGCATCGGGAAATGCCGGAATCATTAACATTAAACTCAAAAGAAATAAAGCTTTTGGAACCAATGGTGTAGTTTCTTTTAATGGAGGACAAGGGATTATGCCCGATTCGCCAAACGATTTGGCTAGGGCTGGTATTAACCTTAATTTAAACCACCGGGAAGGCAAATGGAATATTTTTGGCAACGGAACCGCGGCAAGGAAATCGAATTTTAATAATACTGTAGTGGATCGTACCACACTTGCAAATGGTTTATCAAGTGCTTTTAACCAGAATTTCGACAGGACAAATAAAGGCGTAGGTTTTCAGGCAAAATTTGGTGCAGATTATTACACATCAGAAAAAACCGTGTTTGGTGTTATGGTTGATGCCAATACGGTAAATACCAAGCTAAATAATTTTAGCAATACCTTTATCCGCGAGGTACAATCCAATGTCACTACGAATAACACCGTATTACAGGATGCTTACTCAAAATCGCCGGCCAACAATTTAACAGCAAATTTCAACATTAAACATGATTTCGATAAAAGCGGGAAAAACATCACTTTCGATGCCGATTATTCGAATTTCAATAACAAAAAAGATGAAGAATTTAACGCCAGGTATTTAAATCAGGGTGGGCAGCAAACCAATGCTACTTTACTTAGAAATAACACCGATGCCAACATTGATATTTTCGCAGCAAAAACAGATTTAACTTTGCCGATTAATAAAACGATGAAGTTTGAAGCTGGTTTAAAAAGCAGTTACGTTGTTACACACAATGATTTCCTTTCTGAACAGTTTTTATCTGGTGCATGGCAAAATGATTTGGAGAAATCGAACAACTTCATCTACAAAGAAAATATTAATGCTGCTTACGTAAATTTTGGTAAAGAATGGAAAGTTTGGCAAGTTCAGCTTGGATTAAGAGCCGAACACACGCATTCCAATGGTAATTCTATTACCAGTAATAAAGAAGTCGATCGGAATTATCTTTCCCTGTTTCCAACCGCTTTTGTTAACCAGAAACTAAATGAAAACAATAATATCAGGTATTCTTATAGCAGAAGGGTAGACAGGCCTAATTACCAGCAGTTAAATCCCTTTGCTTTCTATATGGACCCATACGCCGTTGACCAGGGAAATCCATATTTAAAGCCACAGTTTACCGATAACTTTGAAATTGGTTACAGCCACAAGGAAGTATCATTTTCGGTAAATTATGCAAACACAAGAGATCTGATTACCCAGATTAGCCAGCAGGATGAAGTTACGCGTATTGTGAACGTTATAAGGCAGAATTTAGGAAGAGCACAGTATTATTCGGCGAACTTATATTTCCCGATAAAAATTGCAAAATGGTGGAACATGCAGAATAACGCGAGTTTATACTATAATAAATTTAGTGATGGAAACATCGAAGGTGCAGCTTACAGTGCAGGCAAGTGGGCCTATAATTTTAACACTTCACAATCTTTTATTTTACCTGATAACTTTACTGTCGAACTCAGTTTCTGGTATAATTCGCCGAAAGTATACGGTGTAGAACAAACCTTAATTCCACAGTATGCGCTTAATGCCGGAGTTCAGAAAAGTTTGCTGAATAAAAAATTAAAGCTGCGGTTAAATATGGATGATATCTTTCTAACCAACTATTGGAAAGGAGCGCTCGATTATCAGAATGTAAATTTACGTGTTACCAATCACTATACCAGCAGAAGAGCAAACGTCAGTATCAGCTATGCCTTCGGAAACCAGAATGTGAAATCGGCAAGGTCTAGAAACACTGCAACTGATGATATTAAAGGCAGGGCAGGGGGATAATGGAGAAAGCTAATTAGCAATATTCAATAATTAATAACCAATTGATCAATAATTAATTAGCAATGACCAATTAACAATATTTAAGGGCCAATGCCAATAATCAGTTTCGAATAAACAAATGATTAATGAACGATAAAACCAATAGAAATGAAAAGATTTATATATACAGTTTTTCTTTCAATGATAATGCTAAGCATTGGTTGTAAAAACAATAGTAGTAATTTAAGCATTAAAGTACAGGAAACTACTTCCAGATATACTTACAATGCCACTTATCCATTGGATAAAACCAGAAATCTTCAGAAGTATGTAGCCAGGGCATTAAACAATGATTTGCCTATGGACCAAATGGTTGATGCGACTGTAAACCTGGCTGGCGGTGAAAGATTCAAAATGAAAGCAACCGAAGGCATTTTAAATATTCAGTTTGATAAAAGCAGTAATTCCGTTAGCAGCTTTATCAAAGTAAAAGAATTCACAAAAGGAATTAGTAAAATAATTTCAGATAAATAGTTGACTGTAAGTTTAGTAGTTGAGGTGGGATATTCATTTATTCCACCTTTTTGTATTGCAGATAAATCAGATTTTAGAATAAATTAATTTTTTTAAAAAAGACTATAATATCTATAGAATTTGCATATATTTGTATTGTTAATATTTTTTTGACTTATCCAGAAAGACGGAGGGAAAGGCCCTGTGATGTCTTAGCAACCTGTTGCCAAATAAGGTGCTAAATCCTTCCTGTAAGGGAAAGATAAGAACTATTTTCTCCGGAAATCTGAATAAGTAATTCCTGTTTTAAAATTGAGCGATGAATATTTATTTAGACAATGCAGCTACAACACCTCTTGCAAACGAAGTTTTCGCGGCCATGCAGCCCTTTATTTTCGAATCTTTTGCTAATCCATCTTCCGCACATTCATTAGGAAGAAATGCACGCGAAGCCGTTGAAAAATCGAGAAAAATAATTGCTGAGAATCTGCATACGGAGCCGGGAAACATTTTCTTCACCTCAGGTGGAACTGAAGGCGATAATACGGCAATACTTTCGGCAATTTATGGAAATAATATACGGCTTGCCATAACCTCAAGGTTAGAGCATCATGCGGTTCTGAATACACTCCAGGCTTTGGAGCAAAGTGGAGCTATAAGGCTGATATATCTGGAAAACGATTCAAAAGGAAAGCTATCACTTAATGAATTAGTTGCTTTACTGGAGAATGAAGAGCCGGCATTTATCTCCCTCATGCATGGAAACAATGAAATTGGTAATTTAAATCCCATTTTAGAAATTGCAGATCTGGCCGATCATCATGGCGCCATCTTTCACTCTGATACGGTACAAACCATTGGACATATTAGTTTTAACACTCACCAGCTGGCCCCAGATTTTCTGGTAGGTTCGGCACACAAGTTTCATGGGCCTAAGGGTGTTGGTTTTCTTTACGCCAAAGCGCCTGCAAATCTGCGTTCTTTTATTAATGGCGGCTCGCAGGAATGGGGAAAGAGAGCAGGAACCGAAAATGTGGCTGGTATTGTAGGTATGGCAACGGCACTACAAAATGCTTATGAAAACCAAAACCTGTACGAAACCCATATCAATTTACTGAAAACAAAATTAATTAATGGACTGGGTAATTTACCAGGTATAAGTTTTAATGGTTTTTCAGGCAGCCAGGATAAAAGCTTATCAACAGTTCTGAGTATTTCCTTACCAGAGCTAAATGATGGAGGAAATTTGCTGCAAGTTTTAGATAAGTCGGGAATATTTGCCTCAGGTGGGAGTGCTTGTTCATCAAACCATTCATCGCATGTTATCAAAGCGCTGAGAAACGGTAGCAACAACGAAACGGTAAGATTTTCTTTTAGCAGGTTTAATACTGAATCAGAAATAGATGAAGTTATTGCCTGCTTAAACAAACTCTATCCTAAAAATTCTTTACCACAAAACCTGCTTTATGCATAAACTACGATTCCTATAATATTAACCTACTTAAATCAATTAGAAATGAAAAAAACATTACTATTCGCTATCGCAGCGCTGCCATTAGCTGCAATAGCACACAAACCCTTCACCTTAAGCGGCACTTTAAAAAATGATAAGAGTGATGAAAAAATTTACCTGAGTTACTCGAAAGATGGTAAATCAATTTTAGACTCAACTGTTTTAAAAAATGGAACATTTGCTTTCAAGGGAGAATTAACCGATCCATTGAGAGCTTCTGTTTACAAAAAACCAGCTGAAAAAAACGGGAAGAGAGACTTTTTGGCTATCTATTTAGAAGCTGCGGCTATTAAACTTGTTTCTGCCGATTCGTTGAAAAATGCATCAATAAGTGGTTCGAAAGTAAATGCCGATAATGATAAGCTTAAAGTGCTAACAAAACCTGTGCAAGATAAACTGGCAGCAATAAATGACGAGTTCGCGAAGTTAACAGCCGAACAGAGAAAAGATAAAACGTTAACTGAGGCAATTTACAAACGCTATGAAGATGCCAGCAAAGAACTGGAGCCGATATATATCGACTTTGCACGTAAAAATCCGCAATCTTATGTTAGTTTAACCGCAATCTCGCAAATTGCCACGAGCGAATCGGCGCAGCCTGAAGCTGAAAAAGCCTATGCTGGTTTGAGTGAAAATGTTAAAGAAACTAAATCGGGAAAAGATATTTCAGTTTATTTTAATGCGGTAAAGAAAACAAAAGTTGGTCTTCAGGCGATAGATTTTACACAAAATGATGTAAACGATAAGCCGGTAAAATTATCTGATTTTAAGGGTAAATATGTTCTGGTTGATTTTTGGGCTTCATGGTGCGGACCTTGCAGACAGGAGAACCCTAATGTTGTGGCTGCTTATAACCAATATAAAGATAAAGGCTTTACTATTTTAGGGGTTTCTTTAGATCAGCCGGGTAAAAAGGATGCCTGGTTAAAAGCGATTGAAGATGATAAATTAGCGTGGACACATGTTTCTGATTTGAAATTCTGGGATAATGCTGTGGCTAAACAGTATGGAATTCGTTCGATTCCTGCAAACTTCCTTATCGATCCGGATGGAAAAATTGTGGCAAAAGGTCTTCGCGGCGAAGAATTAAAAGAGAAACTGGCATCATTGCTTGATGCAAAAACCAAATAAATTCTTTAGTTAACGGAACATGCTTGGATAAGCTGTTCCGTTTTTTAGTATTTCATTACTGTTCTTTACTCCAGTTAATATTTAATAAGCTTACATTATTTTTTCGCGATGAGCTTACAGCAATACCTTTACTGGTTTTATCCGTAAGTGTGAATCCTTCAAGTTCATCGGCTTTATCAGTATCGATCACCTTGATTACTTCTTCATGTCCGCTGCTCAACGATTTATCAAGATCTAGAAAAGTTAAGCGCCATTTACGCCCCTCTACCTGGTTCTGAATAAGTACCAATATACCCTTGTCTTCTATGAAATGAAGATTTTGTACCCACGGCGAGCAGGTAAATTTTTTATAAAGCAAACCTTTTTCGCTGGTTTTATCAGCTTTGACAAGTTTGGCTGCATCATAAAAACGAACTTCGTTTGCCTTATTGCCATAATCGGCTGTAGCCATAAACCATTTTCCATCATGCTTTACATATTCTGGCCGTGTTCCTTGAATACAAGCATCGTCTTCTATGGTTTTTAATAAATTACCGTCTAAAGTTTTGCGTTTTAAAAATCCTTCCCAGTTTATTGAATAAATCATTGCCTTCCATACAGTGCCTTCAGCATTCTGACGAACAGAATTCCCGATTAACGTTGGCATGCCTTTTCTAATGGCTAATCCTGTAGGATGTTTAATAACATTCTCGCCTTTTATGGTAAAACGATATTCGTTTTGCTGATAAACTAACGAATCATTTTTTAACAAATATTCCCGCATTACGCCAATTTCACGGTCACCGTATAAAAAGTATCTCCCGTTTTGGAAGGATATGCCCTGACAGGCACCTAATGAATCGAGTGTAAAGGATTTTGTAATGTTTCCGGAAATAGGTTGATGACTAATCGTACTAACTACTAATCCGGTTAAAATTAAGATATTAAAAAGTTTCATTTTAAGGGTCTAAAGGTTCGTCAAAATCAATTTGTAAGGCCATACTGTCCGGGAAAAATTCAGCTTCCGTATCACTCAATTTTTGGCCGATTTTATAGGGATAATAGCCAAGTTCTTTTTTACACCGTTCAGCGAGTACGCCAGCAATGTATGGTATAGTCGATTTGGTTGTACTTACCAATCCGGGTTTTTGAAAAGGCATACCATAGCGAAACATCAATCTTACACAATTACGCAGATTAGTTGTGGTATGCCTGGCATGTGGTTCCATAATTATTACGCTTTCAGGAATATGCAAAGTATTTACCAGAAACTTTTTCATTTCGTAAGCCTCGCTGTATTTGGTTTTATAAGGATGCACTCTTCCGCCAGAAACCACAATGAATGGAGCCATTCCTTTATAAAACTGTTCTGCGGCTATGCGGCATCGTATTATTCCACCCGCACTAAGCTCGGTTTCCTTGTCTTCCGGGCCAGCGCCAGGAACCAGGATAACGCTGTATTTATAATTGTTGAAATTCGTTTTTTTAATTTGAGCAATGGCTTTTTGATTTTCACCAGAAAGCAAAGGTTCGTAATCTGCAGCTTCTAACCTCCCATTTAATTCTAAAGCACCTAAGGCAAAATTCATCGATGGCTCAAAGAAGAGTTGTTTGTCAGCCTGTATATTAAGCATCATGTTGGATGCAGCCAGTTCAGGAAACTCTTTATCGAGCGGGCTAAATGAAATGGAGTCTATTTTAGGGTAATTAGGTTTTTTACCTTCTATATAAACACCTATGGCATAGTTAATTGCTTTTGCGTCCTGCTCCCAGGCTTTTATGAGCATTTCTTTCTCGGATAAATCACGGAACAGTCCATAGCAACCCGAAGGAAGCAGGTGATTTGTTACAACTTTCCCAAATACATTATCTGCCTTAAATAATACAGCCAGGCGCTCATTAACCTGTTGAATTTCAGTATCGCTGAACTTCATTGCTTTTGCATAGCAACTGATAGCTTTTGTGCATGTTTTTAAGGCATTTTCTACATCAACGGTCTTATTCTTTAAAATTTTTTGCAACACCTCATCATCAGTTATAGCTTTTCTTAAATCGGGTAACTCCTGCATCAACGTTAGCAAATAATAATTTTTGTACTGAATGTATGGGTTGTAGGAACGACCTTTTCCTTCAATTAATTTGTAAGACTGAACGGCCGTTTTTTGCTGGGCTTTAGCTTGGAATAAAAATAATCCTAACAGCAAAAGGGTAAAGGGTACTCTCATGAAATAAATTTTTGCAAGCTAAATAAGTACCGTTAAAATAGTGTTAAAAAGGGGTTAACTCTTTTTGTGTTAAAATACTCAAAAGCATCATTTTTTAACATTTGATAGGAAAATCATTTGCACAGACTTAATATTAGGTATACATAGTGTTAAAAATACACACCTACTTTTGGCGCTATCTAAAGCGCCTCCAAACAGATTTTAATTATTTAAACAAATAAGCCTATGTGAATTCGAAACTTCTACATGCCTTTCAAAAACACAAACAATTTTTATTTCTCAAACAATTACTTAGAACAAAAAGATGACATCATTTTTTTCAATTGCAGGTATAAAAAATACCTGTAGGAAATTGCTTTTGCCTTTAGGATTACTGGCAGTAGGCAATACTTCAGCAATGGCATTTAGCAGCAGCGAATTAACCTCTGCAATTAGCCGTTTAAATAACCGTTTTGCGGTGATAAGCGGTACTGTAACAGACGAAAAAGGGCAGCCTTTACCGGGTGTAAGCATTTACAATAAGAAAACAAAGAAAACTACTTCTTCTGATACTAACGGAAATTACTCAATAGATATTGAAAACGGCGGTACACTTGTTTTCTCTTTTATTGGTTTCGAAACCCAGGAAGTTGTTGTTACGGGTAGTAAAACGATTAACATAACCCTTAAAGAAGCTAGCAATACTTTAAATGAGGTAGTTGCTATTGGTTACCAGAAAATCAGAAAATCTGATGTTACCGGGGCAATCAGTAGTGTAAAAGCCAGCGAGCTGAATTTAAGTTCGCCAACTGTTGGTCAGGCTTTAGTTGGTAAGGTTGCAGGTGTGCAGGTATCGCAAACTACAGGTGCGCCTTACGCAGGAACCAAGATAAGGGTAAGAGGAGTTGGATCGATTAACGCAAGTTCTGATCCATTATACGTTATTGATGGTTATCCTTCAGGAAACAACGTATTCATTAATCCTGAAGATATAGAAAGCATCGATATCTTAAAGGATGCGGCATCAGCGGCTATTTATGGTTCAAGAGCATCAGGTGGGGTTGTAATGATAACAACCAAACGCGGTAAAGATGGTAAAGGCCGTTTTGAATACGATGTGCAGGCAGGTGTTACGCAATTGGCTAAAAAAGTTAAACTTTTGGATGCGACACAGTTTATTCAGCTAATGATTGATGGCCGTAACAATGCTTATAAAGATTTAGTGGTTAATTCGGGTAAAACCTGGACAGATGCCATGTACTCTGACAATAATGCAACACGTATTACCAATGTAGGTAATGGTTCATCAGTAAGTATTCCTACTGATATATATAATTTCGCTACGCAATCGGCAATTGCTCCGGCTTATAATACCGATTGGCAGGATGTTTTGTACAGAGATGCTTTCTTTCAACGCCATAATCTTTCTTTCTCTGGTGGAAATAAAGATATCAGGTACTATGTAAGTGGTGGTTATCAGGATCAGGATGGTATTGTAACCAATACGGCGATGAGATCACTTAACTTTCGTTCAAATATTGAAGGTCAAGTAAGCAAAAGATTAAAGGTAGGTGCAAATATTGCCTTAACACAAACCAATAATAAAGAAGTTGGCGAAGGACGTTTCAGTCCGATGATGTCGGCATTGTTATACCTTCCATACCTTCCGGCTATCGATGCCAATGGTAACCCGATAAAATATGGTATGGCTGCATTAGCAAACGAATTCGGTTATCAGGGATTAGAAAACCCGTTGGCTACAGTTACTGAAATGAAAATTAACCGTTTGGGTAATCGTAACAACTACAATGCTTATGCTACTTACGAAATTCTGGATGGCTTAAATTTTAAAGTCAACTTAGGTACACAGAACTACAATGAAAAGTACGATTATTATCGCCCTACAAGCTTAAGTAATGGTGGTGGTAATGCTCCTTACTCGGCTTCGTCTATAGCAGCTGCAAATGCTGTTGCTCAAAACCTAACCCAGGTAGATAAACTTGCCGAGTTTACCTTAGATTACAATAAAAAAATTGGCAAGCACAGCTTTGATGTATTAGGTGGTTATTCAGCACAAAAAACAACGAGCGATTTAACCCGTGTTACCGCAACTGGATTTACCAGCGATAAAATTGGTGAAATTTCGGATAAAGGTGCGGCAACAACCGACTTTACTTTAAACTCCGCAGTTAAATCAGTTAATACATTATTATCATATTTTGGACGTTTCAGCTACAATTACGATGGTAAATATTTCTTAACCGGTTCGTATCGTACTGACGGTTCATCGAGGTTTGGTCCGTTAAATAAATGGGGTAATTTCCCATCGGTAGCAGCAGGCTGGAGCTTATCTCAGGAAGACTGGTACCACGATTTCCTGGGAAAAGGATCTTCTGTTAAGTTAAGGGCAAGCTGGGGCTTGAGCGGAAATAATAACATTGGTAACTACAATGCAGTGCAAACGGTTAACTCGCCAAGCGGTGCAGTATTTGGAGCTGGTGTAATTTCGACTGCAATTTGGGCTGGTGATATAAAAGACCAGAATTTAGGCTGGGAGTCTACTTCACAGTATAACTTTGGTACTGATTTAAGTTTCTTTAATGGCCGTTTATCAGTTATTGCCAACTACTATTACAGTTTATCGTACAACTTGTTATTCAATCAGCCAATTTCAGCAATTTCTGGTGCTTCATCAATCCTGACAAATTTAAAGGATAGTAAAATCAGAAATAAAGGTTTCGATTTCCAGGTAGACGGAAGAATTATCAATACCGATAACTTCACATTAGGCTTAAGCGGAAATATTTCATTCAATAAAAATAAAGTATTAAATCTTGGAGGTGCCAGCACAATTTATACCGCTGGTGCTGAGCGTTCGTACATTACACACGTAACACAGGAAGGTCAGCCGGTAGGTATGTTTTACGGCTACAAAGTGTTAGGTAGGGTAACTGCTGAGAACTTAGGTAAAGTTGCTCCATCTTCGGCGCAAACAAATCCATTAAAAGTAGGTGATCTTTACTTCCAGGATACAAATGGTGATGGTGTAGTAAATGATGCAGATAAAACAGTTATCGGTAGCCCGTATCCTGATTTTACTTATGGTTTTGCACTTAACACCAGTTTCAAATCGTTCGATTTAAGAGCTTCATTTAACGGTTCGTACGGTAATGACGTATTGGATGGACAAGACTATTACTTATACAACTTTGAGGGTTCTGGTAACCAATATGTAGAAGTTGCCGATCGTTATAGAAACGAAGCGAACCCGGGTAGTGGTTTAAATTACCGTGCATCTCGTGCCGGAACGCAAAGTAACAGTACACGTTTATCATCATTCTATATTCAGGATGGTTCATATTTCAGGTGTACCAACATTACTTTAGGTTACAACTTTCCAAAAGCCTTCTCTAAGAAATTACATGTAGAAAACGTTAGGGTTTTTGGTAGTGTAGATAACGCCTTTACCATTACCGATTACAAAGGTTACAACCCAGAGGTAGATTATAATGCCGGTGCGAACCTTACACCAGGTGTAGATTATGGAAACTATCCACTGGCACGTGCCTATAATTTAGGTGTTAAGCTAACATTTTAATCAGGCTGTTATCAATTATTAAATATTATTAAAATGAAAAAATATATATTCATTCTCTTCGCAGCCGCAATTTCATTATCGGCATGTAAAAAAGAATTTTTAGATCAGAGCAATCCGAACGCGGTAACTGTTGGGCAGTATTTCACTTCATCAAACGATGTGCTTCTGGCAGTTAATGGTGCTTATCAATCTTTAAGGAGCGGTAATAACATCGGCGAAAACAGTGGTTTATACACTGATCAGCGCTCTGATGATACAGGTACCAACGATAACCAGTCTAATGCCGGCGAGCCTTTCCAGTTTGGCGATTTTAGCATTTTACCAAGTAACAGCTATTTAAAAAGCCATTGGGTAAGCCTATATCAAACCATTACAAGGTGTAATGTAATTCTTTCGAATATTGATAACGTTACTTTTAGCAGTGCAGATACTAAAGGTCAGTATCTTGCCGAAACTAAATTTATCAGGGCTTTGATTTATTTCCAGCTGGTAAGAAAATGGGGCGATGTGCCATTGGTTACTAAACAGCTTACTACAACTGCTGAAGTAAATGCAAATACTTACCGCCAACCTCAGGCTACAGTTTATGCGCAGATTGTAACTGATTTAAAAGATGCGTTAAACAGCAATTTACCTAATCTTCAAACGGGGGCAAATGCGGGCAGGGTGTCAAAAGCAGCGATAAATGGTTTATTAGGACAGGTTTATTTAACAATGGCATCAACTTTCGATACCAATAAGACCGAAAATCTGACGAACGCCAATACTTACTTAACAGCTGCTTACAATATGAAGCCTTTTACGGCTTTAACGGCTGTACCTTATGCTGATGTTTTTGATGTAACCAAGAAAACAAGCAATCCGGAAGCTATTTTCGAGATCGTTAACATTCAGGGAAACATTAACTACAGCTCAAGCATCGCAGCAGATAATCAGGCTTTAGGTGAAACTATTAACTCATTGAAAGCGCCGACAGGTGTAGGAGGTAATGTTACGCCAGATTTAGTTCTGGATTATGAAACAGGCGATCCGAGAAAAGATTTTTCAATTAAATATGCTGCAAATACAAAAGTTCAGGATTGGTTTGTAACTAAATACCGCGACGCCAGCGCTGCGGCAACCGTAAACGGTTATGGTGGTAATAATTGCATGATTATGCGTTTCGCAGATATCATTTTAATGCTTGCAGAGGTTAATATGCAGCAGGGAAATGATGCAGTAGCCATTCAGTATCTTGATATGGTTAGGGCAAGGGCCGGAATGCCTTTATATGCAGTTGCACGTACTAATGCAACTTATAATTCTAAATATCCAACGTTGAAGCTTGCTATTTTGCACGAGCGAAGAGTTGAGCTTGCCTTTGAGCACCAACGTTGGTTCGATTTACTTCGTTTCTTTAATACAACAGAACTTGTTGCTTTTTTCAAAGCAAAATCGCAGGCAAATTTTGGTAATGCAAAGCTTAGCAACTTTAGTACTAAAGACAGGTATTTCCCAATTCCTAACGATGAGGTAAAGTTAGATCCGGTAAAGATGTATCAAAATCCTGGATATTAATTTATTAGCTTATTCCAATGTTATATTTATGGTGACTGAAACTTCAGTCACCATTTTTTGTAAAACCATAGTATGAACACATTCAGAAAAGTATTAATCGCATTGATAATTATCACTGCCGGCTTTAGCGCTCAAGCGCAAAACCCCGATAAAAAACTTGCAGCGGTTTTTAATAAAAGCAATAAGCAAATTTTAGTTGCTGCCCATCGTGGCGATTGGAGAAATGCGCCTGAAAACTCCCTCAAAGCTCTCTTAAATAGTATTGAGAAAGGCTTTGACATTATGGAGCTGGATGTTAAAATGACTAAAGACAGCCAGATGGTGGTGATGCACGATAATACAATCGACCGAACCACTAATGCGAAAGGAAAAGTAAGCGATTACACACTTGAAGAGATACAAAAATTCAAACTAAAAAACGGCTTAGGGCGGGTTACAACTCATGGAATTCCGACGATGAGAGAGATGATGCTTGCCGCTAAAGGAAAAATTATTGTCAATGTTGATAAAGGAAATGATCACCTGAAAGAAGTGTTCAAAATTCTACAGGAAACAGGCACATTGCATCAATCGATTGTAAACGTTGGCGATAACATTGATTATCTGAAACTAAGTAAAGATGAAATTATTCCTGAAGATGCTTATTTAATGGTAGTAGTTAATATGAAACGGGATGATGTAGCATCAGTTGTGAACAGTTATCTGCCAAATAAAAGAAGCATTATTCAACCGATTTTTGATACTGATATTCTTAAAAGTCTAAATACTATCCCTGAAATAGCCAAAAGTCAGGTTGTTTGGTTAAATAGCTTGTGGCCATCATTAAATGGCGGCCACGACGATGATAAAGCTGTTGAAGAGAATCAGAAACAGGAAAGCTGGGGTTGGCTAATTGCAAAAAAGCCATCCATATTGCAAACTGATAGGCCTACTGATTTGCTTATATATTTGAAGGAGCTGGGTTTGCATAACAAATAAAAAACATAAATATAATTTGAAGGAGGTGGGGAATTTAAAACTCACCTCTTTTTTTCAGGTAGCTTGTTGAGGTTAGCAGCAATAAACTTTGAATTAATTTGATAAACTCAATTGTATTACCAAATTTGCAGTCGATATTTTAAAACTAACCGAAATGAAAAAATCCCTTTTATTGATTGCATTTATCGCCCTTTTTATATTTTCAGCTTCTGCCCAAACCAAACCACCATTTTGGGATGATGTACAAACCATAAAGAAATACGACCAGATGTTTAAGCCACCTGTTAATCCGGTGCTTTTTGTGGGCAGTTCATCCATCAGAAAGTGGGATGATTTAACACAGGTGTTTGCAAAATATAATGCACTAAACCGGGGGATTGGCGGCGCAGTAATCAACGACATTACTTTTTACCTTAATGATGTTGTTTTTCCTTATCAACCCCGTCAAATTGTACTCTACGTAGGCGAGAACGATATCGTGAACGAAAAAGTAACTGCCGATACCGTTTTAAACCGGACAATTGCACTTTATAAAGCCATCAGGGCAAAATTGCCTAACACACCTATCGTTTATATTTCCATTAAACCTAGTCCAAGCCGCGATAAGTTTCGGGATAAAGCTGTTGCATCAAACGCATTGATAAAAAAGTTTCTGGCGGGCGAAAAAAATACAGTGTTTATCGATATTTTTCCAAAAATGCTTAAAGACAATCAATCAAGAAGTGAATTGTTTGTGAGCGATATGCTACACATGAACCATGATGGCTACGCAATATGGGAAAAAGCAGTGAAGCCATACCTTTTAAAATAGCCTGTTTATCAGGTCACTAAATTATTTTCATATATTTATTTTTGCCTAATCTCCCTATCTGGCATGAAGAAAATTTTATTGTTTTTAGGCTTTTTATTGCCTGCCTTTTCTGTAATTGCTCAGGATTTACTGGGTATTCCGCAAATTGTAAATTATAATAACGAGCAATATAACGGCGGTGTTCAAAACTGGGACGTGCAGCAAGATAAAAACGGAATTCTATATTTTGGAAACAACGAAGGATTATTAACCTTCAACGGTAGTTTCTGGAATATTTACCGCCTGCCAAATTTTACATCTATACGCTCAATTGGTATAGACTCAAAAAACAGGATTTATGTGGGTGGGCAGGATGAAATCGGTTATTTTTTTCCAGATACAAAGGGGATTTTAAAATATCATTCTTTGGTTAATCTCCTGCCTGAAAATCTTCGGAAAATTGCTGATATATGGGATATTGCCATCATGAATGATGAAGTGTTTTTCAGATCGGTTAGTGCAATTCTCCAATATAAAGATGATGTAATTAAAGTCTACAAACCGGCAGCTACCTGGGCTTATTTAGGAAAAGCAAACAATAAAATTTATGCGCAGGGAAGAAACGCTGGCCTTTTTTTTTACGATAAGGAGGTTTGGAAACCCGTATGTACTGATGAGATTTTAAAAGATGCTTCTATTACATCATTATCTGCCTACAGTGGCGACACCTTGATTGTCTCAACCTTAAAAAGAGGGTTTTTCCTTATTCATAATAATCAGCTTTTTCCATTTAAAACCAAACTCGATAATGTCTTTATTAACGACAGGGTTTTCTTTGCAAGTCAGCTTAATAAAAACCTGTATGCCATTGGCACCAATTCGGGTGGGGTTTACCTGATGAATAAACATGGTGAGCTCACCCAGAAATATAACTATCGTGAAGGTTTGCAAAACAATAATGTAAGGGGTATTTTACTCGATAGGGATAAAAATATGTGGCTTGCACTTGACGATGGCATTGCCTACGTTGCAATAAACAGTGCTATTAAAAGTATCTCACCCGACCGCAATAAACAAATCACGAGCTATTCTTTTAGGAAAATAAACGACCGGATTTACATAGGTACATCTAACGGGCTTTATACCTCAAAATTAAATACAAATTCCTCAGATTTAAGCTGGTCTACTTCTGCTTTTGAAGAAGTTAAAAACACAAAAGGACAGGTTTGGGGACTCGATGAAATTAACAGCCAGCTCTTAATGGCTCATGAAGATGGTGTTTTTGCCATTATAGCTAACAATGCTGTGCCAGTTTATGCAACTCCTGGAACATGGATGTTTCAGGCAATGCAAAATGTCTATCCTGTAAAAAGTGTACTTGCAGGTACTTATGCAGGTTTGCAGGCAATAAATTATACGAATGGAACATTCAGTAATGGAGGTAAGGTAGAAGGAATATCCGAAACGCTTCGTTTTATCGTTGCCGATAACAATGATAATATCTGGGCTTCACATCCTTACCATGGAATATATAAAATTGAGCTTGCGGCTGACGGTAAAAGAATAGTAAAAACAACGCTCTTTACTGATAAGAATGGTTTACCCTCAAAACTATATAATTATGTCTACCGCATTAAAAACAGAGTTGTTATCGCAACAATTAATGGTGTTTATGAATATGATCAAAAGCAGAATCGCTTTTCGAAATTTAAAATGTTTGGCAATGCTTTAAATAATTTTTCAATTCAATACCTTAAAGAAGATAATGATGGTAATGTTTGGTTCGTAAGCAACAAAAAGGTAGGTGTGATCGATTTTCATAAGCCTTCGACGAGCAGCCCATTTACCATAATTTATTTACCTGAATTGGATGGGAAGGTTGTTGGGGGTTTTGAATCTATTTATACCCTGGATAATGAAAATGTTTTTATTGGTGCAAATAAAGGTGCTTATCATATAAATTATGAAAAATATGTAGAAAACCTTTCGAAACCGCGAGCGGTAATTGGCCTCATAAAATTGATGGGACAAAAGGATAGTGTAGTTTTCGGTGGTTATTTTATTAAAAACGGGCAAACCATTTCAAAGCAGGATTTATCTGACAAACCGGAGTATAAAAATTCGCTCAACTCTATACATTTCGAATTTTCTTCTACATTATTCGAACACGAGAAAAATACTAAGTTCAGCTATCAGTTGGTAGGTTTTGATGATGGCTGGTCGGCGTGGAATTTCAAGCGTGAAAAAGATTATACCAATTTACCTCACGGTGAATATACTTTCAATGTTAAAGCCCGAACCGATATCGGTAACGAATCGGAAATAGTAAGCTATACATTTATAGTATTGCCTGCCTGGTATAACACTGTGTGGATGAAAATAGCATACCTGATTATTTTTGTTGTGCTGTTGCGCTTGTTAATCAGGTGGCAAAAGAATAAGCACATTAAAGAACAGGAAAGTATGAATTACCTTCATCAGCTTGAGCTAGACCGCACAGAAAAAGAGATTGTAAGGCTACAGAACGAAAAACTCGCAGCAGATGTAACTTATAAAAATAAGGAGCTTTCTACAATGACCATGCACCTCGTGCAAAGAGGAAAGGTACTGGCAAAAATTAAGGATGTCATTTCATCGGTTATAAAAAATCAGGATAATGTAACTGAAAATTCACCTAGTTTCAGGCATTTAATCAGGCTGATAAAAGATGTAGAAAAAAAGGATCAGGAACTCGATCACCTGAGTGTTCATTTCAATAATGTAAATACAGAATTCTTCAATAAGCTTAAAGATTTATACCCAGATTTAAGCCAGAACGATTTAAAATTCTGCGCATATCTTAGCATGAATTTATCCTCAAAAGAAATGGCACAGCTTATGAATGTGACTATAAAAGCGGTAGAAGTTGGTCGTTACAGGCTCAGAAAAAAACTTAATCTGAAGCCTGAAATTAATTTATACGAGTTTTTAATAGACATTTCTAGGCAAAAACCACTTTAAAAGCGACATTTTACCGTTTTAAATGTTTTAAAATTTGTTAACATTTAATGTATTGATATGCAGTTGTTTAATGAATTTGTGTAGTGCTTATGTAGTGGATAAAGTAGTGCTAAATCAAAAGATTTTAAACTTTGTAGTGTTTGTGTAGCACAAAAATATTACACAATCGTAAAACTCCTCCATAGATTTGAATCGAGTTATGGCACCAACCATACTCGAACTAACCAAATATTAACTTAAAATTATTTTCTATGAGAAGAAGATTTACATTCGTATTCTTCATTTACTGTATCATGGCATTTCCGCTGGCGCTATTTGCGCAGGATATCACCGTTACAGGAAAAGTAACTGACCAGAAAGATGGAACGCCGCTTCCTGGTGTTACTGTTAAAGTTGAGGGCACATCCCGGGCTGCATCTACAGATCCAAACGGAGCATTCTCCATTCAGGCTGCAGTAGGCGCAAAATTATCAGTAAGCTTATTGGGCATGGTTTCGCAAACGGTAACAGTGCCAACAGGCGGAAAGATTAATGTATCGTTACTAACAGATACCAAGGATCTTAGCGAGGTTGTGGTTGTAGGTTACGGTACACAAAAGAAAAGTGTTGTAACCGGAGCGATTTCTAGTGTTAAAGCCGCCGATCTTGAAAATCAGCCAACAACTTTACGTTTAGAACAGGCGTTACAGGGAAGAACTTCAGGTTTAACCATTGCTGCACAATCTGGTCAGCCAGGATCAGCATCAACGGTAAGGCTAAGGGGTTTCACCTCTTTCGGCGGAAAAAATAACCCACTTTGGGTTGTTGATGGGGTTGTTGTAGACAACGGAGGTATTGGTTATTTAAATCAATCCGATATCGAGTCAATCGAAGTCTTAAAAGATGGCGCATCTGCAGCAATTTATGGAACCCGTGCAGCATCGGGTGTAATTATTGTAACCACTAAAAAAGGTAAGGCAGGAAATCTGAATATTTCTTACAATGGTTATTATGGTGAAGCTCGTGCTGCAAAAAAATTAAACCTTTTGAATGCAACGCAGTATGCTACTTTAAGGAATGAATCTTACCTTAATGATTATACGGGTACAACACCGGTTTTACCTTATCCAAATGCAGCATCATTAGGTGAAGGGACAGATTGGCAATCACTTATTTTTAATAATAGTGCAGCTCGTCAGAATCATGAAGTAAGCATAAGTGGTGGTAATGATAAATCTACATTTTTCTTATCATTCGGTTATTTGAAAACAGATGGTATTGTTTCTACTGAAGTATCAAAATACAATCGTGCAAATATTCGTATTAACTCAACCCATAAACTTTATAAATGGTTAACAATTGGCGAAAACTTAGGCTATAGTCACTCGATAACCAATGGAATAGGAAATACCAATAGTGAATTTGGTGGGCCATTAAGTTCTGCGATTAACTTGGATCCGCTTACACCTGCAATCATTACTGATCCAGCAGTTTACAATTTGCCTCCTTACAGTAACCAACCTGTTTTCAGAGATGCTAATGGTTTTCCTTATGGTATTTCGACCAGGGTTGCCCAAGAAATCAGTAATCCATTAGCAAGTATTAGAAGACAAATAGGAAATTACGACTGGGATCATAATATTGTTGGTAATGGATTTTTGGAGGCAGAGCCAATTAAAGGTTTGCGTTTTCGTTCTACTTTAGGTTCTAAGTTGGCTTTTTATGGTGGCGATGCTTTTAACCCAATTTATTATTTAAACTCTTCTACTTCAAATACCAGAACACAGTTTTCGAGAAATATTAACTATGTGATTACATATAACCTTGAAAATACTTTATCATATAGTAAATCGTTAGGTAACCATAATTTAAGTTTGTTGGTCGGTCAAGGTTCTTACAGTGATGGTTTTAGCCGCAGCGTAAGTACAACATTTTTTGATGTACCAGCAACAGATTTTTATTCAGCTTCTATGAGGTTCAAACCAGTTGCAACCAGTAGAACATCAGATGGTAGTGAAGGTACGGATCACAAAATCTTCTCCTTATTCTCGAGATTAACCTATGATTACAAAGAGAAGTACTTATTCTCAGCTTTAATCAGACGTGATGGTTCTTCAAGATTTGGAGCGAACAATAAATATGGTTATTTCCCTTCAGCACAAATTGGATGGGTACCAACAAAAGAGGATTTTTTCCCTCAAAATGATATTGTAAATTTCTTAAAAATCCGTGGAAGTTACGGTGTTACAGGTAACGATGGTATAGGCGATTTTGCTTATGTACCAACAGTGGGTAGTGGAAGAAACTATACTTTTGGTAATGCAAACGTAGTTAATATCGGTTATAGCCCTAATGCTTCTGCAAACCCTGATTTGAAATGGGAAGAAACAAGATCTAGTAATATTGGTATCGATGCGACAATTTTCAAAAACTTCACTTTAACAGCTGATTTATACAAAAAGAAAACCGTTGGTATTCTTCAGAACCCACCTGTACCAGGTTATGTTGGTAGTGGTAGTCCTGCTGCAAATATCGCAGATATGTCTAACAAAGGCTTTGAGTTTGAACTAGCTTACCGTAGACAAATCGGTCAGTTTGGTTTAAATATTAGTGGTAATGGTTCATTCATAAAAAATACCATCGATAAATTAAGCCCAGGTATTAATTTTATTGATGATAGCCAGGCAAGTTTCCAAACTTTAGGCACAATAACCCGTACACAAATCGGCCATTCATATAATGAGTTCTTTGGTTATGTAAATCAAGGTATCTTTCAATCGCAGGCAGAAATTAATGCTTATGTAGGTCCTAATGGATTGCCATTACAACCACTAGCAAAACCAGGTGATATTAAATTTGCTAATTTAAATGGCGATAATACCATCGATGCAAACGATAGAGATTTTATAGGAAATGGCATGCCTAATTTTACTTATGGTATAACTCTTGGATTAACTTATAAGAGCTGGGATTTTACCGCTTTTGGTAGTGGTGTTGCAGGGAACATGATTTTCCAGGGATTAAGAAGATTGGATATTCCAAATGCCAATTATCAAACTACGCGTTTAGATCGTTGGACACCTACAAATCCTTCAACTACACAACCGAGATTAACCGATGCAGACCCAAATAAAAACTTAACAAAATTCTCTTCATTATACCTGGAGAAAGGAGACTACTTCAGATTAAGAACATTCCAGATCGGCTATACGCTTCCTAAAGCTATAACAAGCAAAATCGGTTTACAGAAATTCCGCGTATATGCTTTGTCTGAGAATTTATTCACAATTACAGGTTATAGTGGTTATGATCCAGAGCTGGGTGCAAATAATAGTGGTAATGTATTTAGTGTTGACCGTGGTTTGTATCCGCAAGCACGTTCGTTTGTTTTTGGTGTAAATGCTAATTTTTAATTAATTAAGAATGAAAAGAAAAATTACTTATTTAGTTGTAATCCTGGCTGGAATGCAACTATTTGGAGGCTGTAAAAAATATTTGGAAATTAATCCTCAGGAACGCGTTCTTTTGGATAATTACTATAAAACGCCTCAGGATGCTTTTGCTGCATTAGTATCTATTTATGATAGATTCGGATTTCAAACCGGAGGACTTTACGATAAAGTTGCAATTATGGATGCTGCCTCTGATGATCAGGTTGCAGGTGGTGGTGGTCCATCAGACATTAATGATCTTCAGGTTGTAAATACATTCACTTTAAATTCACAAACTGGACCGCAAGGTTACCTTTGGAACAAAGGTTATGCAGGTATTTTTCGTGCTAATGTATTCTTGTCGAAAATTGGAGGCATTAATATGGATGCTACGTTAAAAGCAAGATATACAGGTGAGGCTAAAGCTTTACGTGCTATATTCTATTTTGATTTGGTACGTTTCTTCAAAAATATCCCATTATTAACTTCTGAGGTAGACCCAAAACAGATTTATGATGTGTTACAAGTACCTCCTGCAGATGTATATGCGTTAATTGAGAAAGACCTGACTGAAGCAATTCCAAGTCTTCCAAATACGGTACCTGGAGCTACAGAAGGTGGACGTATTACAAAAGGAGCTGCACAGGCGATGTTAGGAAAAGTATATTTGCAACAGGCTAAATATGCCCAGGCAGCAGAACAGTTTGCAATTGTTAACGGAGCAACTCCCGGTCAGGCAAATGCTACTTATGGATATAAATTGCTAGCCAATTTTGGCGATTTGTTTAAAGTAAATAATAAATTTAATACAGAATCTATCCTCGAAATTGTTCACGCTAACTCTTCAAACGGTGGTTGGGGTGATGCGGGTGCTTCTGAAGGTAATTTATTGAATATTATTGTTGGTCCTCGTGGATACAAGCCAATATTAGCTGGTGCACCCGACTACTACTCTGGTTATAGCTTTTTGGTTTTTACAAAAGAATTCTTCGATTTTATTCACTTCGATCCAAGAAATAAAGCAACTGTTGCTAATTTAGATAGTTTAGAGAAAAATGGTATCGCTACTTACGAAAAAGGTTACCAAAATAGTGGTTATTTCTTAGAAAAAACAATCGGTAGAGTTGCTGATAAAGCACCAACTGGTCAAACTGAACTAAATTTTCCTCAGGATTCTTATGAAATCAGGCTAGCAGATACTTATATGCTGGAAGCTGAATCTATTTTACAAAGTGGAGGAGCAGTTGGAGCAGGAAGTCGTGCTTATCAATTATTAAACGCAGTTAGGGCCCGTGTAGGATTAAATCCTGTAGCGGTTACAATGGATAACATTATGCGGGAAAGAAGGTTGGAACTTGCTGGTGAAGGCCATCGTTTCCCGGATTTGGTTCGTTGGGGTAAAGCTGCAACCGTATTAGCCTATAAAGGTTTTACTGCGAATAAAAATGAGATATTTCCAATACCTCAAGCAGAATTAAACAATACTAAAATACTTCAGAATAAAGAGTACGGCGGTACTAAATAAAATATTTAAGGGGGTGGGATTTTCATCTGCCCCCTTTTTATTACACTTTTTTACCATTCGGTTACTACATTCTTAACAACAGGAGTAAGGCTCATAAGCTCCTTAAAAATCTAATTCTTCTACAATCTAATCATTTGCCAATATGAAATTAAAGGCGATAAGCTATTGCTTTGCTCTAATTTTAAGTTCTCAAGCATTAAAAACATCGGCTCAGAATAATGCCGAACTCTGGCTAACTAAAGCCGATCGTTCAGTTTTATTTACCAAACAACCCAATGATTTAAAATTTTCTGCTGCTTCAAATAACAACCCAACTATCACTGTAAATGATAAGGAAACTTATCAGCCAATTGATGGATTTGGCTATGCTTTAACTGGAGGTAGTGCTCAACATATCATTAAAATGTCTGCACTAGCAAGAGCAGCCTTGTTAAAAGAGTTATTCGCAACTGATGGGAATAATATTGGTGTGAGCTATATCAGGCTAAGTATCGGTGCTTCCGACTTAAATGAAAAAGTATTTTCTTATAATGATTTGCCCGAAGGGCAAACTGATTTAGGGCAAACTAAATTTGATTTAGGCCTTGATAAAGTTGATGTAATTCCGGTAATGAAGGAGATCCTTGCCATTAACCCTAAAATTAAAATTCTGGGCTCGCCATGGTCTCCTCCCTTATGGATGAAAACAACTTATGATGCACGAGGCGGTATGTTAAAACCGGAATACTACGATGCCTACGCCAAATATTTTGTAAAGTATATTCAGGAAATGAAAAAGGAAGGCATAACAATTGATGCCGTTACGGTACAAAATGAGCCTTTACATCCTGGAAATAATCCTAGTTTATTAATGGTTGCACCTGATCAGGCTTTGTTCGTTAAAAAGAACCTTGGTCCGGCATTTGAAAAGGCAGGTATTAAAACCAAGATCATAATCTATGATCATAATGCCGATCGCCCGGATTATCCAATATCTATTTTAGATGATCCTGAAGCAAAAAAATATATTGATGGCGCTGCTTTTCACTTATATGGTGGTAAAATAGAAGCTTTAACTGATGTTCACAATGCGCATCCCGATAAAAATATTTATTTCTCTGAGCAAATGGTTGTAGAAAGACCTGGTTCGGCTGGTATTAATATTACAGGGCCAGTACGAAGATTAATTATTGGTGCTACAAGAAACTGGAGCAGAAATGTTTTAGAGTGGAACCTCGCCGCCGACCCGGAAAATAAACCGTTTACAGATAGAGGTGGTTGCCCAACTTGCCAGGGAGCCGTTACTATCGATAAGGATAATGTTAGCCGGAATATCGCCTACTATTCTGTGGCCCATGCATCTAAATTTGTTCGCCCGGGTTCGGTTCGTATCGCATCTAACGAGCTTGCTGATTTATCGAACGTAGCTTTTAAAACACCTGATGGAAAGAAAGTGCTAATCGTGGCAAACACAGGTAAAGAAACTGCAAATTTCAATATCAACTATAAGGGAAAAAACCTTTCTGCAACTTTAGATAAAGGCGCTGTTGGTACATACATCTGGTAATTTAAAATAAATAATATGCTTCTAAATAAAATTAAATTCATTTTCATCTTTTCATGTTGCATCCTGCTTGCAAAACAGAATTATGCTCAGGGATTTTTAAAAACCGAAGGAAAGAAAATTGTAAATACCAAGGGTGAAAATGTTTTGCTTCGTGGATTTGGTCTTGGTGGCTGGATGTTGCAGGAAGGCTATATGCTTAAAATCAATAAAGATGCGCAACAGCATAAAATACGCGAACGGCTTGAGGATTTAATGGGGGTTAAACAAACGCAGGAATTTTACGATGCCTGGTTAAATAATCATACCCGTAAAATTGATGTCGACTCGTTAAAAGCCTGGGGTTTTAATTCTATCAGGCTACCAATGCACTATAATTTGTATACGTTGCCGGTTGAAAAAGAGCCTGTAGCAGGGCAGAATACCTGGTTGGAAAAAGGTTTTGCGCTAACGGATAGTTTGCTTTCGTGGTGCAAAGCAAACAATATGTATCTGATCCTGGATTTACATGCTACGCCCGGCGGACAAGGAAACGATACCAATATATCTGATCGGGATGCATCAAAGCCGATGCTTTGGGAAAGTGAAGCCAATCAGCAAAAAATGATTGCACTTTGGGCTAAACTCGCAAATCGTTATAAAAATGAACCATGGATTGGTGGTTACGATATCATCAATGAACCTAACTACGGTTTTTCTAATCCCGCTGAAGATAAAAACGGTACTAAGGAAAAAGTAAATGCACCGTTGAGGAAATTAATGGTTGATATTACCAAAGCCATTCGTGAGGTTGACCAAAACCATATTATCATTGTTGAAGGGAACGGTTGGGGTAATAATTACAATGGTATTTTCCCGCTTTGGGATAAAAATATGGTATTAAGTTTTCACAAATACTGGAATTATAATGATCAGGCTTCTATTGCACACATGATAAAAGCACGCGATGAACAGAATGTACCGATCTGGCTTGGCGAAACTGGTGAAAACTCAAATACATGGTTTACTGATGCAATTAGTTTATTGGAAAGAAATAACATTGGCTGGGCATGGTGGCCATTGAAAAAAGTTGGTTTTAATAATCCAATGGAGATCAAATCAAATCCAAATTACAATGCTGTTGTTAATTACATGAATAATGGCGGAAACAAACCAAAAGAGAGCAATGTTTATAGTGGTATGATGGAATTGGCGATTTATACAAAACTCGAAAATACGATCATACACAGAGATGTAATCGATGCAATGATTCGCCAGCCACATACAGATGATACAAAACCTTTTAAAGCAAATATTATTAAAGATGGTGCAGTAGTTTACGCTGTAGATTACGATTTAGGTAAGAATAATAAAGCATATTTCGATTTAGATACTGCCGATTACCATACGGTTACAAACAAACGTTCATCGGGAAACCGGGGTCGAATTTATAGAAATGATGGTGTTGATATCATGAAAGATTCAACGCAATACGAAAGATATTTTGTTACCAATATCGAAAACGGAGAGTGGTTACAGTATACACTTCAGGTGACGAAAAAAGGAAACTATACGCTGAAATTGAATACCGCATCAGCTAATGATAATGGAAAAATATCAGTAGCGGTTAATGGTAAAATTGTTGCAAAAGAGATTCCTGTACCAAATACCGGAAATGCGAAGAAATTTATGCCTATGGAAATTAAAAATATTTCGCTAGCTGCCGGAAAACAGGTAATAAGGGTTATTACTGATACGGGAGGTTATAATTTTAGCTATATTCAGTTTGTAAAATAAACTAACGAAATCAGTGTTTAGAGGCTATAAGCGCATATTGTTAATTCTTGGCAGTGTAGCTGCATTTATTTTTACCCTTTCCCGGTGTATGAACGCAGCGGATAAAATTCCAGGCGATGTAAGGGGCGAAAACTATGCTGGAGCAGCAACCTGCATAAAGTGCCATGCAAATGCAGCCCAGTCTTTTATACACAGTGCTCATGCCCTGACTTCTGCACCAGCAAATCGTAAAAGTCTTGAAGCCTTCTTAGAAACCGATTCTAGCATTTTCGCTTTTAATCAACACATGAAAATTAAAGTTGAAAAAAGAGATAGCGGAATTTATCAGGTAGCTTATATTGATGGTAAACAAACCAGAATACAAGGTTTCGATGTAGCGTTTGGTTCTGGCGAAAAAGCATTTACTTATGCTTACTGGAAAGGAAAAAAGCTTTATCAATTGCCATTATCACATTTTTCGGCGATAAAAACCTGGGCTAACAGCCCGGGTTTTCCAATAAACGTAATGTATTTCGACAGGCCAATTACCAGCAGGTGTTTGGAGTGCCATAGTTCTTATGTTAAAACGGAAACGAAGCAGGTATCTGCACTGGCAATGGATGAAGACCTGGAGAAAGGTTCCCTAATATACGGTATAGATTGCGAACGTTGCCACGGGCCTGGAAAGCAGCATGCTGTTTTTCATTTAGAAAATCCTGAAGAAAAATCGGCGAAGTTTATCACAATTTATAAAACACTTAGTCGTAAACAAAAAATGGATGCCTGTGGAGTATGCCATTCAGGCAATACACTTACCGCTATTCAATCAGTTTTTAATTTTCAACCCGGCGATAATCTCGATAGTTATTATGCACAGGATTTTGTATCCTTTAGTGGTGCAAATCCTGATGTGCATGGCAACCAGACCGCTATGTTGCAAGGTAGCATGTGTTACCGTAAAAGTGAAATGACTTGCCAGTCGTGTCATAATTCGCACGAAAGTATTAAGGGAAATATGGCGATCTATTCTCAACGCTGTATAAGCTGTCATCAGTCTCAAAAACATTCAGAATCAACGTTGGCCAAAGGTATTTTAAAAAGTAATTGTATTGATTGCCATATGCCAATGCAGCCATCTAAACTAATATCCTTCCAAACTGCGGGTAGTAAGAAAGTTAGTCCTTATATGCTTCGTTCACATCATATTGGCATTTATCCTGCAAAGTAAATAGCGTTATGTTGTTAAAAGCCAAGCTTTCTGACTGGAAAAGGACTTGTATTTCGTACATTTGATTTCAATCGTTAATCAGATTTAGCCGGTATGCCTTTAAAGTTCTACGTTTCAGTTTTGCTCCTCACTTTATCATTTTATGTTGCTTTAGCCCAGAATAAGTATAATTTAAGTGGTACGATTAGAGATGCCAATACTGGCGAAACTTTAATCGGGGCCACGGTAAAATTGAGTGGGAAAACCAGTGCAGGCACTTTAACCAATGCGTACGGTTACTATGCTTTGAGCCAGCCGGAAGGCGAATACACATTTGTTGTAAGCTACGCTGGTTATGCGTCAATAGTTAAAACCATTAACCTAACTAAGGATACAAAGTTTAATGAAGAGCTTAAAACCGCCAACGATTTAGCCGAGGTTACCGTTAGCGCTACCAACCGAAAAAATGAAAATGTAAAGAGTGCGCAAATGGGCTTGGAGCGTGTTGACATGAAATCATTAAACTCAATTCCGGTTTTACTAGGTGAGAAAGATATCTTAAAAACGATTCAGCTGTTGCCTGGTGTCAAATCGGGTGGCGAGGGGAATACCGGTTTTTATGTTCGTGGTGGTGCTGCGGATCAGAATCTTATTATTTTAGACGAAGCTGTGGTTTATAATTCTTCGCATTTACTCGGTTTTTTCTCCACATTTAATGCCGATGCAATAAAGGATGTGAGCTTGTATAAAGGAGGAATGCCTTCGCAATACGGTGGTCGTTTATCTTCTGTTTTAGACGTAAAAATGGATGATGGTAACAATAAGGAGTTCAAATTTCAGGGCGGCATCGGCTTAATCGCCTCGAGATTAAAAGCGGAAGGCCCGATTGTAAAGGATAAAGGTTCGTTTATGGTTAGCTTCAGGAGAACTTATATCGATTTATTTTTAAGGGCTTCGCCCGATTCATCCATCAATGGAAGCACTTTAAATTTCTATGATATTAACGCAAAGGCAAACTATAAGATCGATGATAAAAATACCATTTACCTTTCAGGTTATTTTGGTAAGGATAATATTGGTGTTAAAGATTTGTTCGAAAATAATTGGGGTAATGTAACCACAACTTTAAGGTTAAATCACATTTTTAACGATAAACTTTTTTCCAACACATCGCTAATTTATAATAACTACAATTATACTGTCAGGCTGCTGAATGATGTTACCAATTTTAAGGCGACATCGTTGGTAAGGGATTTTAACCTGAAACAGGATTTTCAATATTTCAGCAATAAACATACACTTCGTTTTGGTTTAAATGCAACCCATCATCGCATTTCGCCTATCGATATTACAACATCACAACAATCGCAGGTTAATTCACTTACACAGGAAAAACGTTACGGATTGGAGTCTGCGATATATATGTCGGATGAATGGGCGGCTACCGAGAAACTAAATTTTTTATACGGTGTTAGGGTTGCTGCATTTTCTTTGTTGGGGCCAGGCAATTTCAGTAGTTATGATGCTGCCGGAAATATTATTTCGACAGACAATGTTGGAAGTGGTAAATTTTATAGAAACTACTTCAACTTAGAGCCAAGATTTTCGGTAAGTTACCTGTTTAACGAAGAAAATTCAATAAAGGCTTCATACAACCGCAATACACAGAATATCCATATTTTAACAAATGCTACATCGAGTTCACCTACCGATCAGTATGTGCTAAGCAGCAATAATATTAAACCTGAAATCGCTGACCAGATCTCCCTGGGTTATTTTAAAAACATTAAAGAAAACACTTATGAACTATCAGGTGAAGTTTATTACAAGTGGCTCCAAAATCAAATAGAATATAAAAATGCGGCACAGCTTCTGGCAAATTCAAATGTCGAATCAGAATTGCTTTATGGTTCGGGCAGGGCGTATGGACTGGAGTTATTCCTGAAAAAGAAATTCGGGAAACTTAACGGATGGGTTGGTTATACGCTTTCTAAAACAGAAAGAAAATTTGCTGAATTAAATAATGGGAATTACTTCCCTGCACGACAGGATCGAACTCACGATGTGTCGGTTGTTGGTATTTATAATATGAACCGCCGCTGGACATTCTCTTCGAGCTTTATCTACAGCACGGGCAATGCGGTAACTTTTCCGGCAGGTAAATATTCTATCGGCGGCCAAACAGCTTATTATTATACCGAACGCAATGGAGGTCGAATGCCTTACAATATGCGTTTGGATATTAGTGCAACATTGGAAAGTAAGAGAACGGGTAAGTACCAATCAAGCTGGAATTTTGGTATATATAATGTTCTCGGACGGAAAAATCCATATTCCATCGAGTTTAAAACCGACCCAACCAACACGAACAGAACTATTGCCGAACAAACCTCCCTGTTTGGTTTGATACCTTCGGTAACCTGGAATTTTAAATTTTAACAAGACATGAAAAGATTAATTATATACGCTTGTTTTATTAGCCTGTTATTTTCATCGTGCAAAAAGATTATTAGCATAGATACTGATAATGCGCCACCTCAAATTGTAATTGAAGGAAAGATTACCGACAAGCTTGCTAACCAACAGATAAAGATTACAAAGACAATAAATTACGACGATGATATAGCTTTTCCAACGGTATCAGGAGCAACAGTAAAAGTAACTGATAGCAGAGGTAATAACTACGTTTTTACAGAAACAGCGCCAGGTATTTATACCAATCGAATGAGGGGCGTTTCTGGTGTTACTTATAACCTTGATGTTACGGCAGAGGGAAAAAATTACAAAGCAACATCTAAAATGCCTAATAATGTAAAACTAGATTCTATTGGGGTGGTTTTAAACTCTTTCTTTGGTAACGATCGTAAAACTGCTGTTGCGTATTTAGTTGATCCGGCTAATGAAACCAATTTCTATCATTTCAATTTATACGTTAACGATTACCTATCGCAAAGGTTTTATGTGTCGAACGATCGCCTTACAAATGGTAATCCGCTCCGAATACAATTGTTCTTCAAATCGAACAACAATAATAACGACAGTGATGAGCTGAACACGAATGATAAAGTTAGGATCGAACTTGAATGTATTGATTCAAATGTATTTGATTACTGGTATGCACTAAGTGAGCAATCGAGCCGCGGCCCCAATCAAGGCACAACGCCTGCCAATCCTACTTCAAATATTTCAAATAATGCACTGGGTTATTTTAGTGCTCATACTTATCAATCACTTAATTTAGTTGTGCCTTAAACAATCCGAAACATCTTTAAAATTGCGCTGTTAATATTTATATGAAAGTTTTTATAAGCGGTAATATTGCCGAAAGTGGATTAGCATTATTAAAAGAGAACGATATAGAATTTACTCAATGGAAACAAGCCAGGCAAATTAATCCTCAGGAACTGATTGAGGCCTGCCAAAAAGCTGATGCACTTGTTAGTGTTGGTCCGAATAAAATCGATTCAGATTTTCTCCATGCATGCAGCCATTTAAAGGTGATTGCCTTACATTCTGTTGGTTTTGATAATGTAGATGTTGCTGCTGCAAAAAGCCTGAATGTTCCTGTTGGTAATACACCAGGCGTATTAAGCGGAGCAACTGCCGATACTGCTTTTTTGTTAATGCTGGCGGTTTCGAGAAAAGCATTTTACCTCCACAAGAAAATTATTAATGGCCAGTGGCGAAATTATGAGCCTACACCTGAACTCGGAATAGAACTTAATGGAAAGACTTTAGGTATTTTTGGAATGGGGAAAATAGGTTTAGAAATGGCAAGAAAATGTGCTGCGGCTTATCAAATGCCTATAATTTATCATAACAGAAATAGAAATCAGGAAGCTGAAGAAAATTTAGGTGCCAGATATGTTTCTTTTGATGAACTGCTTAAGCAAAGCGATGTACTATCTGTACATACAGCATTAACAACAGAAACTAAAGATAAGTTTAATCTTGCTGTATTTAAAAAAATGAAAACCTCATCAATTTTTATCAATACTGCAAGGGGTGGAATTCATAATGAAGCTGATTTAACGACAGCGCTGAAAGAAAAAATTATCTGGGGTGCGGGTTTGGATGTTACAAATCCGGAACCTATGAACGCTGATAATCCATTATTAAATATGGAAAATGTTGCCGTACTTCCTCATATTGGTTCAGCAACTCAGGAAACCCGAAGTGCAATGGCGAATCTGGTAGCCAAAAATATTATTGCAGGTTTAAATGGTGAACCGCTGCCACATCAGGTATAAATAAAAAAGTCAGGCATTGCGCCTGACTTTCTTTTTAAAAGCTTTAATGTTATTTAACAGTATACCTAAAAACCGATCGGCCCAGGTTTCCGTTTTCATCAATACCTTCAACAACAACTTTATATTGTCCTTTGCCATCAGCATTATAAAACTCGAATGAGGTAGCTCCGGTTTTATCCGTTACAAGCTTCGGATTCCAGTATATAGTTGTCCTTAAATCGTTTCGGTTAAGGTTTGCAGGATTATCATATTTCGGCATGTAAAACTGACGCTCTTTATTGTAACCTTGCGGTGAGAATGTAACCTCATAATTTTTAGGCAACATATCCATTAGTTCATTTTTAGATATTTTAGTTCCTTTTGGCATTTTTTTCTGGTTGATAACAATTACGCCATTTATGTTATTAGCCCTGTTAACTAAGCCAAGTTCATCCTTTAGGAAGACTTCTACTGACTCGATCATTTTCACATCTACCGTATTAATCTGGTTAACATCCATCATAATTCCGTTAATGAAGATGCCCATTGGTGTTTTATTTCCCTGGTTATAATCTCTTGTAACGTAAAAATTATTATCAATGAAAGTTGTACCCAATGCCATGGTTTGTAAACAGTTTACAAGTAAGTTGCAGCCTGTTAACCTGTCGCCCGAAATTTCATGGTCGGCAATTGCAGATAAGCCTGATAATGACGGATAGTCTTTGTGGCTCACCTTTGGTACTGCCGCACCTTTTATGGTAACATCTTTTAATGTATGCAAATAAGAATATTGTTTTTTACTGTTGTCCAGATAAGCCGTTAAAGTACTGTCTATGTTAAGCACTTCCTCTGCGGCACTAAAATTCCTGCTTATACTCGGTACAGGCGAACCATTCAGGCTGATCGCCATGCTTTTATAGTTTACGTTATATTTAGCAGTAATGGTAACTTTAGATGAATCGTTAAGGTTAAGGTTCGAAAACTTGAAATTTCCTACCGGATCCGTTGTTCCCTCAAGATTAAATCTCTTGTCAGGAATGGTTAAAAGTAAAGCCCCTTTTCGAACCGGAATACCATTTGCCATTCTTAAAATACCTGAAACTTCAATTCCCTGTTCAGGAGGGAAAACAATTTTCGGAAGCTTGTTATCAATGATATCGGTATAAGAATAGCTGCGGTAGCCCTGGGTTAAGAGTAATACATCCAGATCCGCTGTTTTTTTAGCATCTGGTGTACTAAAATAGTAGTTTGGCCTTTCTATATAACCTCTTACATCACTGTTTAAAAGTAAGCTTGTTAAAATCGTACTTGCTCCATCTTCGTTAAATGGTACTTTGGTTTCATCAACTACCGATACGGAGAAATTTCCTTCCACAGGTGCTCCATCTTTTTTTGAAGACAGGTTTATTTTTACTTTTTTCTTTGGACCGTAAGTTGCAACAGGGCTACTTAGTACCAGGGACATTGCATTTTTATTTTGAACAAATACCAAACGCTCACTTAAAGGTTTACCATTTTCGGCCATTAAAGTAAACTGTGCAATACCTAATGGAAACTTACTTTTAAGTATTGTTGTGCCGTATTCTTTGTTTGATAAAGCGGTTTGGGCACCGTAGCAAATTACACCTTTGCTTTGTGCAATCAGGTAGAATTTCTTGCCTTTATTGGCTTCAAAGAAGCTGTCGTTCGAAAGAATTTTTATTGCAATATTTTCAGCATCGGTATTGTCGGCTGTAATGGTAATGCCCGATGCAGTTATGTTTGGTAAATTAATTGTTTGTGTTGATCCATCAGCGTAAGTTACAGTTGCTTTATAGTTTTTACCAGTTTCGGGCAGTAGGCTGAAACTACCCATACCCAGGTGCTGGGCTGTAAAAGTAGCTACTTGTTTACCATCGTTGTCAGATACAACACCCTTAGCATTTATTCCAAGTCCATCACTCTTCACTGCCTTAAAGGCTATTTTATTTGTTATGCCTGCTATAAGGTTTCCGCCTTCGGGGAAAAACTGAAAATCTTTACTGATTACCGCATTTTTTAACTGAAAGGTACTGTTAATAATATCTTTATCTGTGGTGTTGATGCTCGTGATCAATTCTCCTTTTTGTAGCTGATATTCTGCTTTTTGATTAGCAGTCATACTTATGGTTAAGTAACCATTAGCATCTGTAGTCCCTCTTCCTTTGGCTATCGATGTGTAGCTGGTAACTACTTGCCAGTTTACAGTTTTATTAGCATAAGGTTTGTTGTTGATATCTTTAAACTGTACCCTTGCATCAATCTTTTCCTGTTTATCGGTTGATAGGTTTTTATAACTTATATGTGTTTTCAACTCCTTGTCAATTGCCTCCCCGATATAAAAGGTTTTGTTGAAAAAGGCAGGGTCGTTTGAGTTTAGCATCCAGTTTGTATAAGCCCTGAAATGGTAATTGCCTTGTTTATAGCGCTCCATAGATAGGGGAATATTTCCTTCTGCCATACCACCGGCAAGCGGGAGTTTCACCGTTTGTATCAAGGAATCACGCTGATTAATTACATCGACATATACAATTTTACTGATTCCCGACAAGAAATTTTGGTTTTCAGTAACATATGCTTTAAACCAGATGGTATCGGCTACAGCATAATATGGCTTGTCAAAATGGATGTGTATTTTCTCAGTAGGGTAATCATTTAAAACCTTATTGGTTTTGGTAATAATCGTATTAATGCTAATGGTATCAGTTTGCGCCGATGATGAAAAATTTACAATAAATAAAAAAGATACTGCTATTAATAAAATTCTAAAAATCTTCATGAAAGGAAATTAATTACTTAGGATGTAAATATATCCAATTATAAATAGAGCTCATAGCTTAGTAAAGTGTTTAACATTTTTTTACATAAAAAAAGCCGGTAATGCTTTTAGCAAAACCGGCAATTATATATACTAATGGATGTGAATTTGTTATTTATATTCGATTAAGAATTCACTTAATGGTTTACGTACTTTTTTAAGGTTTACTAACCAGTCGTTAGCTTCATCTCTGTGGCCTAATGGCAATAAGGTTACACTTTTTAAACCTAATTTATCTAGTCCTAAAAGTTCGTCGAGTGCAGGGCCATTAAAACCTTCCATTGGCGTAGCATCAACTTTTAATAAGGCTGCCTGGGCAATTGCAGCGCCAAAACCAATGTAAGCCTGACGGGCAGCATGATTAAAGTTTTCATCTGCTGTTCTTCCCAAAATCATTCCTTTAAGCTGTGCTTTATAAGCATCAGTTGCTGTTTCAGGTAAACCACGCTCTTTGTTCATGTGGCTGAATGTAGCATCAATACCTTCTTCTGTGTAATTATCGAAAGCAGCAAAGATTAATAAATGAGAAGAATCTATAACCTGCGATTGATTAAATGCAATTGGGGCGATTTTTTCTTTTAATTCCTGGTTAGTTACTACAATTACCTTGAAAGGTTGTAAACCAGATGATGTTGGTGCCAAATGCGCAGCAGCAACAATTTGATCAACTTTTTCATGTTCAACTGGCTGGCCGTTCATTTTTTTAACAGCATAACGCCAGTTTAAAGCTTCTATTAAACTCATATTTTTAGAGATTTTATTTCAATTAATGAAGCAAATATCTAAAATGCTATTAAAAATTTTGTTGATGTATGGTAAGAAAGAAACTAATTGCGGGAAAATTACAATAGCTAGTTAATCTTTCGAAAGGCTATCAATAAATTTAATATCTGTTCTTACAGGGAAATGATCAGATAATTTTGCTTTTGTAATCTGATAATTCAGAACTTCAAAATCTTTACTGGTGGCAATGTAATCGATCTGGAAATTAGGGAATTTACCGTTATAAGTTTTTCCAAAACCAGAGCCCTTTTTGATAAAAGCGTTATTTAATCCTTTTGTAATCTGATTTACAGCATAGGATGCGGGAGTATCATTAAAATCACCGGCAATTAAATAAGATGTTTCACATTTGGCCATTTCCTTCTTCATAACATCAACCTGTTCGCTTCTTTTTACAAAAGCCTCCTTTAACATTCTCAAAATTCGTTTTGAGGCGTAAAGTTTACCCCTGGTTTTTTTAGTTAGCTGATCGAGAAACTGATAATCCTGTGGCTGAAAACTTATAGACTGAAAATGAACGTTAAAAACCCTGAGCTTTTTACCGTTAACATCAATATCAGTATAAATACTCATATTATCTCCATAACCCTCGAAGAGAATTTCACCTTTATTTTTAATTGGATATTTGGAGAAAATCGCTAATCCAAAGGCTTCATAATCATTTTTTTCTGCAGGTCTGAAAAAATAATAATCCATTTTTAGTAGCTTTTTTAAGCTATCTATTGTATTGAAGTTCCCTTTTCTGCGGGTATAAAATTCTTGGAAACAGATAATATCCGGATTCTGATCTTTAACTACCTGGAGCATTTTTTCTTTTACCGGAATGGTATTTTGCTCTCCGAAAAGTTTAAAGCTATGTACATTATAAGTCATCATCCTGATCGAACCTTCGTCTTTTTCAGGGCCGCCTTCTATACCTCCAAAGCCAAATGTTGCATGGATGGTTTTATAACCTATAGCGATAACAAAAAATACTATGATTGAAAATGCCCATCGCTTTCTGATTATCCACCAGAACAGAAAGAGCATGCAGACAAATAATGAGTAAGGGTAGGCAAGGGCAAAGTAAGCCATTAAAAAATTACTGCGGGGATCTACACCGCTGGCCAGGGTTCCCAGTAGCAGACATATAACTGCAATAATGGTTAATGGCAGGAATATTTTATCAAAAAAAGAATATTTAGATTTCGGCATTTAATCTTTACTGGCTTTAAACAATTTTTCTTTTTCGGAAGCAGTTAATTTATCATAACCCGACTTAGATATCTTATCTAAAATCTCATCGACTTCTTTTTGCGAAATACCCTTAAAAGTAGGTTTTTTTATTGGTTGCTCATTTTTTACAACCTTTAATTTTGGTTTTTTTTCGAAAAGCTTACTCCAGTCGCGGCCATTTTGTAGCATTTTGATGTAAGTAAAACCTAAAACAGCACCTCCTATATGTGCAAAACTTCCTCCGGCATTTATATTGCCTAAAGCAAGTATATCGAGAATAAAGTACGCAAGTGCGAGGTATTTTATTTTTACTTCGCCAAGAAACATTAAATATAGAGCGTAGTTGGGAACAAGTGTAGCTGTTGCGACAATTATAGCCATTACGGCGCCTGAGGCACCAATAACGGTAACACCTTGAAGGTTTCCTGAAAATACCGGAAATATATTTAAACCAATAATGAAAAACAAAGCACCCGCTAAACCACCTGTAATAAACACAAAGTGAAACTGGCGGCTTTTTAAGAAATTCATGAAAATCTGCCCGAACCAGAACAAACCTATCATATTAAAGAACAGATGAAAAAAATCATCATGAAAAAACATATAGGTAAAAACCGTATAAAATCTTTCCGGAAATAGGGAAAAAACAGCTGGCAAGCCAAGGTAATTTCGCACTAAATCAAAAACCGGGAAGCCACTTTTTGTTAAAAATGAAAAAAGCGCCACAAAAGCGGTTAGTAAAAAAATAATGGTGTTTACACCGATATAAAAGAATATCGGATTACCCGAACGGAATATTTTATCGCTTAAATCCTTAAAAATATTGTTATTCATAGTAAGTGTAAAAAGTGTCTTTATCCTTCCATATTTTAACTAAAATAAAACCAATTAATGCACCACCAAGATGCGCATAATGCGCAACTGAATCGCCGGCAAACTTGCCAACACCTAAAACCAGTTCAATAACGATATAAATCGGAATAATGTATTTTGCTTTAACCGGCACCGGTATAAACATGATTAACAATTCTGCATTTGGATAAAGGGTTCCGAAGGCAACCAATAACCCGAAAATGGCGCCGGAAGCGCCAAGCATTGGCCCGTAGTATATTTCACCCATTAATTTTATTTTATCCTGTGCAGCAACTAAATTCTGGTTAACATTAAAAGTTACATGTCCAACAACCGAGTAAACTTCGTAAGATTGCACTGCCCATTGTAGTGCAAGCGCACCTAAACCCGTAATGAAGTAGAAAATGATGAACTTTTTAGCACCCCACCTGCTTTCCAGTAAACTGCCAAAACTGTAGAGGGCAAACATGTTAAATACAATATGGAAATAATCAACCGGACTATGCATGAACATGTAGGTGATTGGTTGCCATATTCTAAAATCAGGAGAATCAAAATAATATACTGCAAACCAGTTAACAAAAGGATAGCCGCCATCTGGCCTGAAAACCAATGTGCCGATGAAGAAAATTACATTTATAATTAATAAATTTTTTACAACCGGCGGTATATGTATTCTATTCATTTATTTAATTTTTTCGCTTTAGCCTTTTAATTTGTTATTGCATTCAGCTTCATTTTATTTCTCAAATTTTTTATCCAGTTCGGCTAAGGTAATTGTTTGGATAATTGGTTTGCCACTCACGCTAAAGTTAGGTGTTTTACAGGCAAAAAGTTCATCAATTAAGGTGTTCATTTCTTCCTGTCCTAAACTAGTTCCTGCCTTTATCGCACTGTTTTTTGCCAAACTTCGGGCAAGGCTATCGCGTTTGGTTAATTTTAATTCCTGCTGTGTATTTTTAAAACCTTCAATCAGCTGTTCAAACAATTGTGTTTCATTAATGTTTGAGCTACCTAAATCTACCGGAATGCCCTCTACAACCAGTGTGTTTTTTCCAAACTCACGAACATCAAAGCCTAAACTTTTAATGTCATCAAGCAAACTTTTAGCCAGTTCAAAATCATTGGCATTAAGCGTTATAGTTTGCGGAAATAAACTTTGTTGCGAAGCCCCTTTACGGTCGTCGAGGTGGATCAGGAAACGCTCATAAAGAATGCGCTCATGAGCCATTTGCTGGTCGATAACCATTAAACCCGATTTAATTTGCGAAACGATATAACGGTTATGCAATTGCATATATTGTTTTTGCCGGGTTTCCAGAGGTGTTTCCTCACTATAAAAAGACGTTTGTTCAACTACCGGCTCCTTCGTTATTTCATAGAGCGAACCCCAGTTTTTTGCACTGGGTTTTGCCTCATAGTTTCTTGATGCTGACGAATAGCCAGATGCAGAGCTGGATTCGGTAGCGAAAGGATTAAAATCTGGATTAAAATTTATGCTTGGTGGAACAATGTCTTCAACTGCCTTTGGCGAAATCATATTGCTGAAACCCGTTTCCTGGTCGAAATCAAGCGTAGGGGAAATGTTGTATCTTCCAATTGAGCGCTTAACTGCCGATTTTAAGATAGCGTAGATAGATTTCTCATCGAGGTATTTGATTTCAGTTTTGGTTGGATGGACGTTTACATCAATCTTAGCCGGGTCTATTTCTATAAATAAAACATAGAGCGGATAGCTGTCATCTGGCAGCAAATCTTCGAAGGCCGAGCTCACCGCATGGTTTAAATAAGGATCTTTAATAAAGCGGTTGTTCACAAAAAAGAACTGCTCGCCTCTTGTTTTCTTGGCAAATGCAGGTTTGCCGATATAACCTTTAAGGTTTATAATCGTTGTATCTTCTTCAACAGGAACCAAACGTTCGTTGTAGTTATTGCCAAACAAATGAATGATACGTTGTTTCAAATTACCTTTCGGAAGGTTGAAAATTTCGGTTCCATCGTGGTGCAAACTAAAAAACACCCCGGGATGGGCTAGTGCAACACGCTGAAATTCGTCGATGATATGACGCATTTCAACCGGATTGCTCTTCAGGAAATTCCTTCTTGCCGGAGTATTAAAAAACAAATTTTTTATAGCGATTTGAGTACCTGGAGAAGTTGCCACAGGTTCTTGAGAAATCACCTGCGCACCTTCAATTGTGATGCAGGTACCAATTTCATCTTCATGCCGGCGGGTTTTCATCTCCACCTGCGCAATGGCGGCAATTGATGCCATAGCCTCTCCGCGAAAACCCATGGTGCGGATGGCAAATAAATCTTCAGCTTTTTTAACTTTTGAAGTAGCATGGCGTTCGAAACACATCCTTGCATCAGTAACACTCATGCCACAGCCATTATCGATTATCTGAATCAGCGCTTTACCTGCATCTTTTATTACCAGCTGTATTTTGTCGGCACCGGCATCAATAGAATTTTCGAGCAATTCTTTTACAGCAGAAGCAGGTCGTTGAACAACTTCTCCGGCAGCAATTTGATTGGCAACAGCATCAGGTAAGAGGTGAATAATATCAGTCATGTAATACGGCAATGTGAATTTGCTAAATTATGCAAAATAAGCTTAATGCATGCGCTTTGTTTAAAACTCAACATGTAAATGACTGTGGGTATTATGTTTAAATATTGTCGGTTAACAATGTGAAATTCATCATAGCGAGGCAAGGAGCAATCTTTTGACAAACAGGTAATGCTTTGCCCTAAAATGTGCATGGTTTTGCCGCTAACTGTATAGGTGTAGGCAACATTTAATTTACAGACACATCTGCTTACATTTTTTCTATCTTTATCAATATGAAATCCTTAATCTACGCACTAAGTTTAGTTGCTTTTCTATCATCCTGCGGGAAGGAAAAGGCAGATGTGGTTGTTTATAACGCTAAGGTTTATACAATTAATGCAAAATTCGATACAGTTGAAGCTTTCGCTGTTAAAGATGGAAAAATACTTGCGCTGGGTAAAGCCGATGAAATTAGAGATAAATTCAGCGCTGCTGATGAAATTGATGCTCGAGGCAAGGCTGTTTATCCTGGTTTTATCGATGCTCATGCGCATTTCTTCGGTTATGGGCAAAGCTTACAAACCGCCGATTTAAGGGAAACAAAATCATGGGATGAAGTTGTGGAAAGGCTCGTGAGTTTTGCCAAAACACATCCTGATGGCTGGTTAATCGGAAATGGCTGGGACCAGAACGACTGGAGCAATAAAGCCTTTCCAACCAACGAAAAGCTTACTCAACTTTTCCCCAACCGACCGGTGTTTTTGAATCGTATAGATGGTCATGCTGCAATAGCTAACCAGAAAGCATTTGACGATGCCGGAATAAAGAGTGAACAGAAATTAACAGGAGGCGATATGCTGACTAAAAACGGTAAACTTACCGGTGTATTAATTGATAATGCCGTTAGTCTTGTAGAAAGTAAAATCCCTTCGCCTGATGCAAAACTTGCAGAGAAGATTTTAACCGATGCACAACGAAATTGTTTTGCTGCCGGGCTAACCACAATTGATGATTGCGGTTTAGGTTTTGAAGCAGTTGATTTTATTGAGAAACTTCAGAAAGAAAACAAGCTGAAGATGCGCTTATATGTAATGCTTTCTGATGCCGAACAAAATTACAACTACTTGTTTAAAAGAGGAGCGATCAAAACAGACCGGTTAAATGTACGGGCCTTTAAAGTGTATGCAGATGGTGCCTTAGGCTCCCGTGGAGCATGCCTGTTAAAACCTTACACCGATATGCCTGAGAAATCTGGCTTTTTACTAAGTGATGTGAAGCATTACGAAGAAGTTGCTGCAAAAATTGCTGAACATAATTTCCAGATGTGTACACATGCGATCGGTGATTCGGCAAACCGGGTGATGCTGAAAATTTACAATAACGTTTTAAAGGGTAAAAATGATAAACGTTGGAGAATTGAGCATGCGCAGGTAGTTAACGCCAGCGATTTTGACTTATTCGGAAAGGCAACGATTATCCCTTCTGTACAGCCCACTCATGCTACATCAGATATGTATTGGGCAGGAGCAAGGCTGGGCGTACAACGCTTGAAAGATGCTTATGCCTATAAACAATTGCTGAAGCAAAATGGCTGGATTCCACTGGGTACTGATTTTCCTGTTGAAAACATTAATCCTTTATTAACGTTTTATGCTGCAACGGTTCGTGAGGATGCCAAAGGTTTCCCAAAAGGAGGCTTCCAGATGGAAAATGCTTTAACGCCTGAAGAAGCCATTAAAGGAATGACCATTTGGGCAGCCAAGGCTAATTTTGAAGAAAATGAAAAAGGTAGTCTGGAGATTGGTAAACTTGCGGATTTTGTAATACTAGATAACGACATTTTAAAATCATCACCACAAAACATCTTAAAAACTAAAGTTTTAAAAACCTATTTGAACGGAGAAAAAGTATATGAAGCGAAGTAGATTAATCATTCTCGCAGCGGCGGGTTTCTTAAATGTTTTATGTTTAATGGCTTGTGCACAGGAGCATGCCACCAATGAAAAAAAACTTTCTATTGCCAATACCATATCAAAATCGACAGTGTTACTGAATAATCAGGATACGATCATTCCGCTAAAAACGCTTGGTAAGAAAAACATTGCCTCAGTAAGTTTAAGCTTTATTTACAGCAGTGTTTTTGATAGCCTGGCAAATAAATATGACAAAATAACCTCTTTTTCAGCCGATGCTTATAAAGATAGCGTAAATCTGAACGATCTTGAAGATGATTTGAAATACTTTAATACTATCCTGGTTTCTATCGACGACCAGAATATCAACAAGGCGAAGTATATCAATTTTATTAACAGCATCAGTAAGAGTAAATCGGTTATCATTTCATATTTTGGAAACGGAACTGGTTTAAAATCGTTTGATGTTGTAACAGCACCTATTGTATGGACGGCCCAGAATTCTGCTGATGCAGCGGCAATTGTTCCGCAGTATATTTTTGGAGGTATTGCAGCAACAAATAAGCTTACCACTGCTTTCTCGGCAAAATATACCATGGGTTCAGGTTTCACTACCACTGCTATACGTTTAAAATATACCGTTCCGGAAGATGCAGGTTTAAACTCGAATAATTTAAAGGAAATTGATGCCATTGCTGCAGAAGCAATTAGTCAGAAGGCAACACCAGGTTTGGTTGTGCTGGTGGCTAAAGACGGGAAAGTAATTTTTAATAAGGCTTACGGAACACATACTTACGATTCGGCATTGCCGGATAAGGTAACCGATATTTTTGATCTGGCCTCTGTAACCAAAGTAACAGCAACAACACCTTCGGTAATGCGCCTTTTTGAAGAAGGTAAGCTAAAGCTCGATACCAATATTGGTGCTTATATTCCGAAAGCGAGAACCACACCGATGAATAATATTCAAATCCGTGAGGTAATGCTACATCAGGCTGGTTTTATTCCTTATATCCCTTTTCACGATTACGTTAAAACAGGTGATTACAGCAGGGATTCTTCGGCAGCCTTTCCAACGAAAGTAGCTGATAACTACTATATCAAGAAAGGGTTTTTCAAAGATTTTATGTGGCCAAAGATGCTGAATTCGCCAATAAAAACCCGTGGGCAATATGTTTACAGCGATATCAGCATGTATGTGATGAAAGATATTGTTGAACATATTAGCGAAGAGCCTTTAAATCAATACGCTTACGATAATTTTTATAAGCCATTGGGGATGCAAACAGCCGGATTTTTGCCCAGAAACCGTTTTAGTGCCGATAGGATTATTCCGACAGAAGACGATAAATATTTTAGAAAGACTTTACTGGTAGGGTATGTGCACGATCAGGGTGCGGCACTGGCAGGAGGAGTTTCTGGTCACGCAGGCTTATTTGCCAGTGCAAACGATCTGGCTATTATTTACCAGATGTTGCTCAATCGGGGTTCCTACGGTGGTGAAGAATATTTTAAAACCTCAACCGTAGATATGTTTACTTCAAAGCAATCAGCAGTGAGCCGCCGTGGTTTAGGTTTCGATCGCTGGGATCCGGATACAACGAAACATTATCCCTCTGATTTAGCTTCATCACAAACCTATGGGCATACAGGTTACACGGGTACCTGCGTTTGGGTAGATCCATCGCGTGGATTGGTTTACGTTTTTCTATCGAACCGGGTTAATCCAACCGTTACCGACAAACTGTCGAATTTAAAAATCAGGGGAAGGATTCAGGATGTTGTAAATAAGGCGATAGACGAATCAAAGAAATAAATTTGATATTAAAGTTACGCTTTCATTTCGATTGAAGCGTAGCACAACGGAGAGATCTTTAATTCGCGTGGTTATTATTCAACGTTAAAAGATTTCTCCGCTTTGTAATAAATGAGAGTTTTAGAAAATGCCACTAAATTTTACTCATCATCCAATAGCGTAACACAATCTTCAGTAAGTTTTTTTATCCTTGCATCGAAAGTTTTGAATGCTTCATTGTTTTTTGAAGACTGATAAAGGTATATGATGGTACTTTTAGTTGATTCGTCAGGATCGCAGGCGTAAGATTTTTCTAAATAGAAAGCAGTTTTAGTTGATAGTTTTTTGTAATCCTCTACCAATTTGTTGTAGATGACCAAATTTTTGCCATCAACAGCGGCATTCATTTTTTGTACCATTTCCTGGCAATCTTTAAAGTAATGATTGCCTAAGGCTAGATATGGAACATAATAGCCTGGGGTGAGTTTAATGCTTTTCTCATAATAAGGAATTGCCAGGTTCATCTGGTTGGTTTCTTCATAAAGCCTTCCTAAATGATAAGTGGCATTGGCAATTTGCTTAGCACTTAATTCTGATGAACGTTTTAGGACATCGAGCGTAGTTGTAATAGCCTTTGGTCTTTCGGTTTGAGTGGTTCTGATTACAGTGTAGTCCCAGTATAAGTCTTTTATTTGTTGGCTTTGTGCTAATAAAGAAGTAGTAAAGCATACAAACAGAACGAGATTGATAAAGCAGATTTTTTTCATGGGGTTAAGGTAGAAGTTATTTGTTAAAATTCAATTATTAGTAGTTTATGATGCTTGAAGTTTACGGCTGTTACTGTGTGAAGTAATTTTTCTGTTTGCAGCTAATTGATTGAAACATTAAATTTTGTGCAATAAAAAAAGCACCAGCTTTTAGCTGGTGCTTTCAAGTAATAATTATAATAATTTTTTTACTGAAACTGAAATAAGATATTATGCTGTTTTTATTTCTTCAATCCTATTTCTCTTAATCTTTCATCAAGATATTCGCCTGCCGTCATATCTGTATAAGCTTTCGGGTGCGCTGCATCAATGGTAGAAGGTAGGCTTGTTAAATCCATATCGCTACGCGGGTGCAGGAAAAACGGTACCGAGAAACGTGAGGTCTTCATCAGTTCACGTGGTGGATTAACCACCCGGTGTGTTGTCGATTTTAATTTATTGTTAGTTAAGCGTTGCAGCATATCGCCCACATTTACCACAATATCAGTATGGTGTGCTTTAATTGGTAACCATTCGTTGCTGCGGGTTAAAACCTCAAGTCCATCGGCGCTGGCACCAATTAATAAAGTAATCAGGTTGATGTCTTCATGGGCTCCGGCACGTACGGCGTCATCAGGAATGGTTTCCGGGTTTTCAATAGGGAAATAGTGGATGCCCCTTAAAATCGAATTTCCGTTATGCACATGTTTATCGAAATAATTAATTGGTAATTCTAAATAGGTTGCAATTGCACGTAAAAGATGCGTTCCGTTCTCTTCCAGTTTTTTATAAATATCGCCTGTTACCTTGTTAAAATCAGGTAGTTCTTCTAAAACTTCATTGTCAGGGTATTCGTTTTTTACAGGATCGCCATCGGTAACTTCCTGTCCAATTTGCCAGAATTCTTTTAAGTCGGGTGTTTTAGCGCCCTTTGCAGTTTCTTTCCCGGCACTTGTATAGCCACGCTGGCCGGCAAGCTCAGGTTTTTCATACTTACGCTTTGTTTCAACTGGTAATGCAAAGGCTGCTTTAATATTTTCGTAAAGCTTATCGATTAATTCCTGACTTAAACCATGATTAGTAATGGTTACAAAACCAGAATCGTTAAAAGCTCTTCCTAGCTCATCAGAAAACTTTTTGCGTTCTTCTTCAGTTCCGTTAATGTACGAGCCTAAATCTAAACATGGAATATAAGGTGTAGACATAATATTATGTTTTAATGTTATACGAATTTAAAAAAGATATGTTAATAAGTGTTGTTGTGTTCGATAAATGCTATTTAAAATTTTAATATTCAATATGTTAAGTTATTAACAATTGTTTTGAAATCCACAGAATGTTTCGATTGTCATACAAAATCCATTATTAAAAGGAGCGAAACTTTAGGTAGGTTTATTTCGTAATATAGTAAGTAGAAAGCCCTACTGTTTTAATTAGGCTTTTGAATTAAACACACAACAACATGAAAAGAATAGTTTTAATCGTATTATCGGTATTGCTTTTAAATCAGGCTAATGCTCAAGGGAAGAAAACAGAAAAGGCAACCTTTGGGATGGGGTGTTTCTGGTGTACAGAAGCAATATTTCAGAAATTAAAAGGCGTGGTTTCAGTAAAATCAGGCTATGAGGGTGGTAAAGTGGCTAATCCAACTTATGAGGAAGTTTGTACCGGGTTTACTGGTCATGCCGAGGTTCTGGAAATTACTTATAATCCGATGCAAATTACCTATAAAGATTTGCTTGAAGTTTTTTGGAAAAGCCATGATCCAACCACTTTAAATCGCCAGGGAGCAGATAGCGGCACACAATACCGTTCAGTTATTTTTTACCATACACCAGATCAAAAGGAATTGGCTGAGAAATACAAAGCCGAATTAAATGCTACAAATGCTTACGGCAAAAAAGTGGTAACTGCTATTGAAGCTGCGCAGCCATTCTACGTAGCAGAGGCTTACCATCAGAACTACTATAAAAACAATGCTGATGCGCCATATTGCAGATTGGTAATTTTACCAAAACTGGAAAAGCTTGAAAAAGTATTTAAAGCAAAGCTTAAATAAGTAATCAAATTATAGAAGAACCGGGCACTAAATCAGTTAAATGGTTTATGCCCGGTTTTGTGTTTTTGGCACAATCTTTTGTTTCCTAAACCTGATTGCAATGAAAATACTTTTGATAAAGCCCATAAGGTTTTTAAAACCTTATGGCTTTGAAAAAGATTGTAATGTAAAGCAGGGCTGATGTAAATAGAAATGCAGGTTTTGCTTTTCAAAAAGGAGAAAATCATTTGCATATTGTCAAAATAAACACAGGGAGCAATTAAACAATTGGCCATTTCCGAAACTTTACGATGGTAAATATTACATTTGCAATATGAATACCGGCTTACAGCTTTACAATACGCTTTCTCGTAAAAAAGAACATTTTCAACCGTTAAATGCACCCAATGTTGGGATGTATGTTTGTGGACCTACTGTTTACAGTGATGTACATTTAGGCAATTGCCGCACATTTATGTCTTTCGACTTAATTTTCAGGTACCTGAAATACGTTGGTTACAAGGTTCGTTATGTACGTAACATTACCGATGCCGGCCATTTGGAAGGCGACAGGGATGAAGGTGATGATAAATTTGCAAAAAGAGCTAAGCTTGAGCAGTTGGAGCCTATGGAAATTGTGCAGAAATATACGCTTGGTTTCCATGATGTAATGCGCATGTTTAACACTTTGCCACCTAGTATTGAACCCACCGCAACCGGCCATATTATTGAGCAGATTGAGATGATTAAGGTCATCATTAAAAATGGTTATGCTTATGAAATTGATGGCAATGTTTATTTCGATGTAGAAAAATATAGCAAGGAATATAACTATACAATTTTAACGAACAGAAACCTCGAAGACATGCTGAACAACACCCGGGAATTGGGTGGTCAGGATGAGAAACGAGGACGTTTGGATTTTGCGCTTTGGATAAAAGCAAAGCCTGAAACTTTAATGCAATGGCAGTCGCCTTGGGGCATGGGTTTTCCTGGCTGGCATATAGAATGTTCGGCAATGAGTGCTAAATACCTTGGTGCTGAATTTGATATTCACGGAGGCGGAATGGATCTTGCAGCTACACATCATACCAATGAGATTGCGCAATCTGAGGCCTGTAGCCATCACCAGCCTGCACGTTTCTGGATGCACACCAATATGCTTACGGTAAATGGTACACGTATGTCGAAATCGGCAGGAAATGGTTTTTTGCCCTTGCAATTGTTCACCGGAGACCATCCTTTGCTTAAAAAAGGCTATAGCCCGATGACTGTTAAATTCTTTATGATGCAGGCACATTACCGCAGTACCTTGGATTTTTCTAATGATGCGCTCGATGCATCAGAAAAAGGCTTCCGCCGTTTAATGGCCGCCGTAAACCTGCTCGATAAACTTTCTGCTTCTGAACAGAGTGATTTCGATATCGATGTTTTGAAAACGAACGCTATCAATGCCATGAATGATGACTTTAACAGTCCGGTTTTAATAGCTGAATTATTTGAAGCTGTTCGGATTATCAATATCGTTTACGATGGTAAAGGCAAGATTTCTGCTTCGGAATTGGCTAAATTAAAGCAATTGATTCAGGATTTTGTATTTGATATTTTAGGTTTGAAAGATGAAGAATCAGATAACCTTGAATTAAACAGTGTTTTGGAGATGGTAATCGATTTGCGTAAGGAAGCAAAGGCTAATAAGGATTATGCCACATCTGATAAAATAAGAATCGGCTTGCAGGAACTGGGAATTCAACTTAAAGACAGTAAAGAAGGCACAACCTGGAGCAAATCTTAATTAAATGTTGCCAGCTTCAGCCATTAAACTATAATTCGGTTTTTTAAAATGAACAAAAAACTTTTAATACTGCCCTTGATCGCTTTAGTTAGCTTTCAGGCTTGTAGAAACGATAACAAAACAACTGACGTTGAATCGGCTACACCCGAAATTAAATTAGTTTCGCCAGCATTTAACGCTGATAGTGCCTTTGCCTATACTAAAGCTCAGGTAGATTTCGGTCCACGTATACCAGGAACTGAAGCACACCAGAAATGTGCCGATTACCTGGTGGCTAAACTTAAATCGTTTGGTGCCGATGTTAAACTACAAGGTGCTAAAACCACTACATACGATGGCAAAAACTATCAGCTTAAAAATATTCTTGCAAGTTTTGGTTCGGAGAAAAAGAACCGTGTTTTAGTAGCAGCGCATTGGGATGCCCGGCCCTTTTCGGATCAGGATACTGATGCGGCAAACCACACCAAGCCTTTTGATGCAGCAAACGATGCAGGAAGTGGCGTTGCCGTAATTTTGGAAATGGCTAGGCAAATTCAGCAGAAACAACCGGGAGTCGGTGTCGATTTTGTTTTATGGGACCTGGAAGATTATGGTAAGGCTAATGACGAAACACCTGATGAAACAACCTGGTGTTTGGGCTCTCAATATTGGGCTAAGAATGCTATGGCCACTGGTTACAAAGCATTGTATGGTATTAACCTCGATATGGTTGGCGGTGGAAACGCACAGTTTAGTCAGGATGAAATTTCCCGTCAGTCGGCACCAGATGTTGTAAATAAAGTTTGGAATATCGGGAGCGAAATAGGTTATTCATCATATTTCGTAAGTATTCCAAGCGGTAAACTGGTCGACGATCATTTCTGGATGAATAAAGCCGGTGTGCCATCAATTGATATTATTCACTACAACGATAACAGCGGTTTTTATATTAACTGGCATACCCAGTTAGATAACCTGGCAAACATTGATAAAAATACATTAAAGGCAACTGGGCAAACGGTACTCGAAACCATTTATCGCGAAAAGTAAAATGTGTAATTGTTAATTACTTTTAGAAACATACCTTCAGGAAAATTTTATATTCGCCGTACCTTATTAAGAACAAATGAAAAGAATACTCTCTACTACTTTTGCCGTTGCTTTAACTTTGAGTGCCTTTGCACAGAAAAGTGATGGAACCACCAAGTCGCTTGTGAATGCTGAAAAAGATTTTGCAAAATCTATTGCTAAAAAAGGCGATAAAGAATCTTACATCGAATATTCATCGGCAAATACATTGGTATTCAGGCCTAATCCTGTTAATGCTAAAACATTTTATGCCGGACAAACTAAAGGTAGTAATGAAGTTTCATGGGAGCCGAATTTTGCCAAAGTATCGCGCAGTGGCGATTTAGGCTTTACCACAGGACCATATGAATTAGCCGGAGCTGAAAAAAAATATGGCCAGTATCTTTCTATCTGGAAAGCAGAAAATGGTACATGGAAACTAGCGATTGATTTAGGAACGGAGAGTAACAAACCTCTTGCTAAAGTAACTACGCGTTTCGAAGAACCAAAAGACCGTTTTATTCCGAAGTTTTTAAATGAGAAAGAGCAAAAAGCCAGTAAAGATGTGATTCTTACTACTGAAAAGACACTCAATACATTTTTAAAAACGCATGGTATTGCAGCTTTCGGTGGTTTCTTAATGAATGATGCCCGCTTACTATTTCCTGGAAATGAGGCTATTGAAGGAAAAGGTAAAATCCTTTCTTTTTTAAATGGAATGGTGAGTAAAATAAATTTAAAAACAACTGGAGTTGATAAAGCATTAGGAAGTGATTTAGCTTATACTTATGGTGTTGCAACCATTGATTATAAGGCCGATTTAAGAGAAAGCTTTAACTACGTATTTATTTATGAAAAAGCTGCTGATGCAAGCTGGAACTTAATTGTTCAGGCTTTTGTACCTGCAGACAGATAATATTTTAATGTGAATTTGTGAAAAGGGCTCTCCGTAAAAAGAAAGCCCTTTTTTTATATGTAAATCCTTAATTTTACGTTTATTCCTAAAATGAATTTCATGCATAAAAAATTACTTCTTTATCCGTTTTTACTATTATTATTTTTAAATGCCGCTGCACAAAAACAAAAATTCGATGTACAGGGAAAAGCAGGAGCCCGTGGTATAATGCCCGAAAATACAATTAAAGGGATGCTTAAAGCATTAGATCTAGGCGTAACCACATTGGAAATGGATGCTGTAATTTCCAAAGATAAACAGGTCGTTTTATCGCAGGAGCCTTATTTCAATAACGAAATTTCACTACAGCCAAATGGCAAGCCTATAACCTTAAAAGAGCAGAAGAACTTTAATATCTATAAAATGAATTATGATGAGATTAAGAAGTTTGATGTGGGTAGTAAAGTACATTCAAGGTTTCCCGGCCAGATGAAATTTAAGGCTTACAAGCCGCTGCTTGCTGAAACAATAGATGAAGTGGAAGCTTATGTTAAAGCAAATAAACTGGCAAAACCAGTTTACAGCATCGAAACCAAAACAATTAAAAATGGCGATAATGAATTTCATCCCGAACCAGCAGAATTTGTTGATTTATTGATGGACGTCATCATCGCAAAAAAACTTACAAAACGGGTAATCATCGAATCGTTCGATATGCGGACTCTTCAGTATTTACATGAAAAGTATCCTAAAATTCAGACATCACTACTTATTGATGAGAAAGAGCCTTTCGAAGATTATATCTCGAAACTGGGGTTTAAACCAACAATTTACAGCCCTTATTCAGTGTTGGTAGGTAAGGGGCTGGTTGACCGTTGCCACGATATGGGTATTAAAATTATTCCGTGGACTGTAAATACCGTTAAGGAAATAAAATATTTTATGAGCCTTGGTGTAGACGGCGTAATTACCGATTACCCTAATTTAATCAGCCAGATTAAATAAACCACTCGTGCTTAAACAAGAAATGCGCTGATTATTTCAGCGCATTTCTTGTTTATAAAACTAAGTTAGCTTAGTGATGTGGAGCAGCTTCAGTATTTTCGTGAGCCGGAACTTCTGTTTTTTCATGTGAAGAAGATTCCTCTTCGTGATGAAAAATTGGCCTTGTAAATGCTACGCAAAGGATTAAAACAATAATCCATGCAGTTAAAGGTAAAGCCCAAATGCCTTTTGTTTGCTGAACCGGTGCGTGTGAATCGTGAGCTGACATATCGAATATTTTGATTTAAAATTTATGCTTTGTAATTGTGTGGTAAAGATAGTAACAAAGTTTAAAATATAAACATTTGACTTTTATTTCTATTCCAAATATTATAGCAAATCCTTTATAATTTTTTCGATTGATAAACCTTCTGCTTCTGCACGGTAGTTTCGAACGATACGGTGGCGTAGAATTGGTTCGGCTACTGCCTGTACATCTTCAATATCGGGGGCATACTTGCCAGAAATTGCAGCATGGCATTTAGCACCTAAAACAAGGAACTGAGAAGCACGGGGACCAGCACCCCAGCTGATATATTTATTAATGGCATCAGTCGCAAATTCACTGTTTGGACGTGTTTTAGCCGCCAACTTAACCGCATATTCCAGCACATTGTCGGTTACAGGAATATCACGAATCAGTTTTTGAAAATACTGGATGTCATCAGCATGGATAATTTTTTGCAGTTGAACTGCTTTATTGCTGGTGGTATTTTTAACAATTGTTAATTCATCGGCAAATGCCGGATAATTTAACTGAATATTAAACATAAAACGGTCTAATTGTGCTTCGGGAAGTGGGTATGTCCCTTCCTGCTCAATAGGGTTTTGTGTAGCCAGAACAAAAAATGGTTTTGGTAAAGCATGTGTTTGCCCGGCCGCGGTAACCGATTTTTCCTGCATAGCCTCTAATAAGGCCGCTTGTGTTTTTGGTGGCGTTCTGTTAATTTCATCAGCCAGAATAATATTCGAAAAAACAGGCCCTTTAATAAATTTAAAGTGCCTGTCTTCTCCTAATATCTCTGCGCCAATGATATCGCTTGGCATTAAATCAGGTGTAAACTGAATTCTGTTGAAATTGAGGTCTAAAACAGCTGCAACAGTTTGTACAAGTAAAGTTTTCGCCAATCCGGGAACGCCAACCAGCAAACAATGTCCGTTACTGAAAATGGCAATTAAAACAGATTTTATGATATCATCTTGTCCAACTACAACTTTGCCGATTTCGGCTTTAATGTTATTGAAAGATTGATGAAGTGCATTTACGGCTTCTACTTCGTTCTTATACTGCATTGGCGTTATTTAGTTTCAGCTTTTTTCTTAGTCCAGATTTTAAGTTGGTCGCAGTCTTGAAATTCATCATCAATTTTGATGAAAGTATTTTCACGTCGTTTTTCAAACCACTCGCTTAAGGTACGGTTTGTTTTATCTTCTTGTGCTGCGGCTTTAATTTTAGGGAAATCCTGCGCTAAATTAGCTTTATGAGGTGGGATTTTTGATTTCAGGTAAAGAATACGGTAACCTTGTTTTCCATCAGTCGCGGTGAATAACTGTGGTTTTGAAACACCATCAATTTTCATTGTATCAATTACCAAAAATACTGAAGGGTCTAATTTCTCAATTGGAATAAAGGTACTTCTTGCCTGAACATTCTCGGCATTTAGCATCATACCACCATTATATTTAGTTTCTTTATTATCAGAATATAAATTAGCTGCTGCTGCGAAACTTATCTTTTTATTAATGATGTTGTTGTAAATGCTGTCGGCGTGTAATTGGGTACGGTCTAAACTTGCCTGAGTACTTTTAGGCATAATCAAAATATGACGGGCGTGCACCTGCTCACCACGACGCTCAATTACTTGTAAAATGTGGTAACCGAATTCTGTTTCGAATACCGGCGACATTTCTCCGGCTTTAAGTTTAAATGCCCAGGCCGTAAATTCTTTAGCCATCTGGCTTCTGTCGAAGAAACCTAAGTCACCACCATCGCCAACTGAACCCGGATCTTCAGAATAAGCTTTCGCTAAGGCACCAAAATCTTCTCCACCTTTAATTCTTAAGCGCAACGCTTCAATTTTATCATGGAATTTTTCTTTTTCAGCCTTGGTAAGTTGTGGATATAAAACTACCTCTCCAACCTCTACTTCAGTGCCGAATTCAGGAATACTATCGCCTAACGATTTAAAATATTTCTCAACTTCTAAAGGTGTTACATTGATATGCTCTGTGATCTTTCCCTGCATTTTCTGGGCAATAAGCTCATCTTTAATCGATGGCCTCATCTCATCTTTATATTGAAGAATAGATTTATTTAAAAATTGCTCGAGGCGTTCCTGACCACCAGCACGTTGCATACTGTAACGCATACGTCTATTAACCTCGTCGTCAACCTGTGCATCATCAACCATCACCGAGTCGATTTCGGCCTGCTGCTTAAGTAATTTCTGTGTTAAGGTTTGTTGCAAAAGCATGCACCTAATATTCGGATCTGCAGGGCGGCCCTGATATAAATATTGCGTATATTGTTGATTTAAATCGGATAGTAAAATAATGTTATTACCTACCACAGCAGCAACTTTATCGATGTTGTTCTTTTGGGCATAGCTGTTAAAAAACAAGCTAACCAAAGCAGTTACTACTAAAAAAACTTTCTTCATTCTGTTTATTATATTATTGCAAATTTAATACTTAATGGCTTAATTAAAACGTATTCAGGTTATTGTTTAGCTAATTTTCTTAATTCGTTTTCATTAATTTTAACGGAATACTTTTCTCTGAGGCTGCCTAGCCAGTTTTCTTCCAGTTTTATCTGATAGTCGGCAATTACCTCGCCCCGTATTTCATCTAATGGTTTATTATAATTTTGTTTGTTCTTCGTGTAAAAATCTGCTAAACCGGGCTCGTCATCCTGTGCTTTACTCCAAATTTTCTGCTCGGAAATATTAAACATTAAAACACCTTCTTTATATTCGTTAAGGAGGTAATCGTGTTCTTTGCCTGAGCTATTCACTTTTTTATGGGTTTCTAAAGCATTTTCATAGGTTTTAACTTCATCCTGATAATCTGTTTGTTTATCCATTCCCATTTCCCTGGCATCTAAAACCTTTAATTTGAAATTGATATACAAATTTAAATAAGCCAGTAAATCGTTATAGTTAGATGAAGTATTACCGTTATGACTTTTTTTATACGCCCACATAAACTCCTTGCTGCTTAATGGTTTATTGCTGATGGAGGCCACGTTTTGCGCAAACAACGAACTACATAACAAGCTAAAAACAAATAAGCAATAAGCTTTTCTCACACAGAGGGTTCTATAAATTTTAAAGGATAAAAGTAACAATAAGCAGGGCTATTATAAGATATTTAACTAATTTTAACAGAAATTATTATACGGCAAAAATACGAATGGAAAGTCAGGTTACCAACAATGCAAATGCTTTACGGTTATTTTTTAATGAGGAAGTTTTTCTTGTTGAAGATAAAAGCGTAAAAATACCAGCTGTTGTAACGCAGGAGGCTATTTTGCCAAAAATAAATCAGGAAGAATTGCTTGTTAAAGAAGCGGTTGATATCGCAAAAGCTGACGAAAACAGTCATTTAACAAGTAGTGAATCGGTAAAAAGCTACCCGCAAAACGATCAGATTACGCCTATTCTTGAAGAACCTGAGACACCGAAAAGTTACAAATTTTTGGGAGGTAACAAAAAAGCTGTACTTATCCTGGTGAATGACACAGCGAATGAGGTAAGTACCGAACAAGGAAGGGAGTTGCTTCGGAAAATTGTAAAAGCGGTTGATTTAAGTACGCCAGATTTTGCACTGGTTAACTACGCAAATTATCCAGGAACTGGATTTGCCGAATTACATGGTTTTTTTAAACCAACGGTTATGCTTGCTTTTGGTGTTGATGCAGGACATTTAAAGTTAAACCTCAATTGGGCAGGAGAAATTATCCTGCATGAAACCACTAAAATAATTTTTGCTCCTAATCTTCATCCTTTGGATAGTGATTTGTCTGCAAAAAAATCTCTTTGGGGCAATTTGCAAAAACTTAAGTAATCCCTTACTTATAAATTCAATATTTTTTAATGAAAAAACTTGTTTTCGCAACCAATAACCAACATAAAACCGAAGAAATCCGTTTGGCTCTGAACGGAAGTTACGAGGTTTTAAACCTTGAAGATATCGGTTGTTTTACAGATATTCCGGAAACTGCTAACACCTTTGAAGGTAATGCTTCACTTAAAAGTGGTTATGTGGCAACGCATTATCATTTGGATTGCTTTGCTGATGATAGCGGACTTGAAATTGAAGCCCTAAATAATGAACCTGGCGTTTATTCCGCAAGGTATTCAGGTAGCCGCGATAGTTTGGAAAACATCAACCTTGTGCTGGCAAAACTAAGTGGTATTTCTAACCGAAAAGCACAGTTTAAAACAGTAATTTCCTTGATGCAGAATGGCGAAAATCATCTTTTTGAGGGGGTAATAACTGGAACAATCAGGGCTGAATTGTCAGGTTCGAAAGGCTTTGGTTACGACCCGATTTTTCAGCCCGATGGCTATGAAATTACCTTTGCCGAAATGGACATGGCAGAGAAAAATAAGATCAGCCACAGAGCTATAGCCCTTCAAAAAATGATCGCTTTTTTAAAAGCTAATCCTACGGTTTAACCGTAACCGGTGGTGTAACTTTTGTTGAATCTTTTTTGGGTAAAATAGGTTTTATCCCAAAGTTGGATAATGAATCAGTTTTCGATGTTCCCTTTTGAGTAGCGGGTTTTACCCCCGGCGTTTTTAGTGTAGTTGGTTTTGTAATAGCCGAACCCTTTGCCGTTGTTTTTGCAGGTGGAGTAGTCTTAACTTTAGCTTTTTTTATGCCATTAGCACCTATAGCCTCTTTCTTCGATTTCGGCCTTTCTTTTGGTTTCCATGAAAAACCTTTAAGTATATTATCTTTTGGTACTTTATTTTCAGGATTAAGTGCGCCTTCAATACTATTGATATAAACAAGATCGTCTATGTCGTTATTTTTGAAAGTAAATTTAATACGGCTGCTTAGTGTTTGGTTCATTTCCTTGTACACCTTTGTACTATCATCCTGTGTATAATAAATGCTTTCCGCATTTCCATCAACGTATAAGGTTTTAAGTTTTCCATCAGCGAAAAAACCTGTCATATAACGCCCTTTTATCTGATTAAATCTAAGTGAATCTGCCGGAGTGTTAACCAAAAAAGCGTTTTTAAAAGCTTGTAAGTTGTTCAACTTGTTCTTTTTAAACTGTACATATATGGTGTCGCCAACTACCTGAGAACCTTCCGACCATATAATTGGATTTCCATAGCAGCGCAAAGTAGAATCAGCACTGGTGTAGAATAAGCTATCCGTTTTCGCCTGGATGTTACTTTTAAAAATCTTAACATTATGATATGCCCTGATTACCCTTGTTGTAACGGTATCCGCAGGGTTAAATACAACGGTATCAGTTTTTACTTTTTTTACCTGTTTATTTAAGCTATCCTTAATTGTTTTTGGCATATTTTTTAACAAACTGTCAGGAGTAACTTTAGGAAGTTTATTCAAAACCGCTGCAATTTTTTCTGGTTTTTTCTTTGCCGAATCTGTAATTTTTATGGCTTTACCAACAAGCGAATCGGTTTTGGCTTTTCCTAAATTTAATGCAGCTGAATCTACTTTGGTTTTCAAGCTGTCTGTTAAATTATCAGGAATATTAATTGTTTTTTTTGCCTGAAGTTTTTCTTCACGTTTACTCTTGGGTTCTTTTCCTCCTCGTACAGGTAGCTTTTGTCCCTTATTTGTGGGGGGGGCTATTTTATCAGTTGTTTCTTTTTCTGTTTTTGGAGCGTCCTCTTCGTCTTCACCAATTTCATTATCGGCCTTTACTGAGATTTTGGGAATCAATTTTAATGTTTTCTGTAACGACATCTGCGTTTCAAGCGTATCGGCACCGAGGCGTAAAGTATCAGGTCTTTTTTTATTGTTGACGGTAACCGAATCGCCAGAAATTAAATCGACATATGCATTTTTGGTAACCAGTGTTCGTTGATCTGCTTTGTAATAAAACCCTAAATCACCATACATTTTGGTCCCGTCTTTCTTGTCGGTAAACACAATGTTTCTTACCGCTTTACCGTACCCAATTTTGCCATAATAATACAAGCTATCGCCTTTTAACGATTTGGTATCTTGCGTGTACAAATTCTTTTTTCCAAAGTAAGCGTCTTCACTAAGGGTATTGTATGCGCCGTTTTCGGTGTATAAATTATCGTCTTTTCCCTTAATATTCGTTGGTCCGTAAAAATAAGTCCATTTGGTATCAACATTATAGCGCATCGTGTCTGATTTAATAACACTTTGCGGGGTTACAACCACAACATTGTACCTGAAATACGCATCGCTGCTATTATTAAAGTAATAACCGTTTTTGCTGGTTAGTACAACATCCTGCGTCTCAATTTTACCGCCACTGGTATAAGTGCCAATTTTAGCCACCATGTCATAATCTAAAATATTTGTGGTTAGGGTAGACTTTGGATCAACCATTTTAACATTATTGGTTAAATGGGCATGTTTTTTATTACCATCATATTGCAGTTCATCTGAGTAGATATCTGTTGTTAGCTGATGGATGTGGACGTTCTTATAAGCCTCGAAATAATTGCGTTCAGTGTAAAAAACGGCACTGTCGCAAGTCAAGGTAGCGTTATCTTGTTGAAAAACCGGATTGCGCAAGTAATTTACTTTTTTTTTCATATCTCCGGTAATCCTGTCGGAGGAGACAATTTTAATAATAGATCCTTTCTGCTGAGCGAATATCAGAAGGGGACAAATGAGGAAAAAAAGAAGGACAAATAATTTCTGCACTTTACAAAGTTAGTTTTTTGTTCCGAACGTTGGAAACCGGTTAAAATTAAATATTTTTGGTGGATGTTACCCTTAAACAGATTTCAGGATTTTATTGAGCAACAACAGCTGTTTACCAAGGGTGACCGCGTGTTGCTGGCCGTTAGCGGGGGAAAAGATTCTGTATTAATGTTGCATCTTTTTAAAGCTCTTGATATTACTGTTGGCGTAGCACATTGTAATTTTAATTTACGTGGCGATGAGGCACAAAGAGACGAACATTTTGTTAAAATGCTTGCAATTTCCCTTGGTTTGCCTTTCTATGTAACGCATTTTGAAACAAAAAAATATGCCACAGAAAATAAAATTTCTACCCAAATGGCCGCCAGGGAGTTACGTTATAACTGGTTTGAAGAAATCAGGGCAACTGAGGGCTATGATCTCATTGCTTTGGCACAACACCAAAACGATGCTGTAGAAACAGTACTTATTAATCTGATTAGGGGTACAGGAATTAGCGGTTTGCATGGTATTTTACCTAAAAGAAATAAGTTGATCAGGCCGTTACTTTTTTTAACACGCGATGAAATCAATCAGCTTATTGACGAAAATAAGCTGGATTATGTTGAAGATAGCTCCAATGCGAGTACTAATTATACCAGAAATAAGCTTAGGCATGAAGTAATCCCCCAACTTCAGGCAATCAACCCTAGTCTTGAAAATACCTTTGCCGATAATATTAAACGGTTTTCAGAAATTGAGTTATTTGTGGGCTTGCAGATTAAACAAATTGCTTCAGAAATTATTTTGCATAAAGTTGATGGTGATTATATTTCTATATCAAAAATAAAAGCACTTAAGCCTAGACGTCTTTTACTTTTTGAACTACTTAAAGAATATAATTTTACCGAAAAGGTGGTTGAAGAGATTCTGGATGCATTGAATAAGCAAACCGGCGTAAAGTTTTTTAGCTCCAGTCATCAGGCTATTATAAACCGGGAAGACTTAATTGTTAGCGAAATTACCACTCAAAGTAATCCGCATAAAATTATTCATATCAATGAAACTGATTTCGATTTTTGTAACCATCAGTTTAGACTTATTTTTTCTGACGATTTAAAATTTGAAGCAGATAAAAACAAGATTTTTCTTGATGAAAGCCTTTTGCAGTTTCCATTAATATTAAGGAACTGGCAGTATGGTGATAAGTTTATTCCATTGGGAATGAAAGGTTTTAAGAAGCTTAGCGACTTTTTTATTGATGAAAAACTACCATTGCATTTAAAGGTAAATATTCCGATTTTGGTTAACGGAAATGGAGAAATTATCTGGATTGTTGGCATGCGTCAGGATAACCGTTACAAATTAACCAAGGCAACCAAAAAAGTTGCTATATTCGAAGTCAAAATTAATTAAGTGGAAAGCAAGTACGCATTTATAGAAAAACAATACATAGGCAGGGATTATGTGCGCATTTTTATCAGGCTTATTATGGCTGCTTTTTGTTTTGCTGCTTATGTGTACGAACGCGATAGAGACAACACACAGGATTTGTTTCTTGTTGTTGGTTTCGGTATCATCGGTGTTTCCATGCTCTTACTGTTTCTGATTCAGTATAAAATTGTTGTCGATAATGGCAGTTTAATTTTAGATGGGCTTTGGACAACTAAACGTGTTAAAATCGACTTAAACAGTATTGTTGATGTGAGAAAAGCAACTTACAGCAGATACTTTTTCAACAACCCAGTATACAATTTGCATACAAAGGGTACAATCCGCTTTTACTCTTCAGGGAAAGACGCTGTTGTACTCACCGATCGCGATGGACTTGAATATTTCATCGGTACACAGCGGCCCAATGAACTGCTTCTTGTTATAAAAGAAGAAATGAAAAAATCTAAATAGCCCAAATACTTGGGGAATATTTTTCTCAAAAATCACCATTTTTTTCTTAATGATGTTTAAAATGCCGCATGTCGGCTTATAATCGGGTGTGCCTTTTCGGGCATGCATATTGGATTGTGTTATAAAACATTCCACTATGAAAAAAATAATATTAATGCTCCTGGGTAGTGCCTTCGCATTCCCGATAATGGCACAAACCTATACTGCCAGAGTTTCAAAAGATTCAGTAAATACCTTAGCAAATAGAATTGAATTACTCAAAGCAAATATTAAGCTTCTAGAAGTTAAAATTGATGAGGCTAAAGAAGAAGCTGAAGTAGAAAAATTGCGTCAAAAGCTTTTAGAGGCAAATGGGAACGCTAGAGTTTCTGCTGAACAGATGAGCAACCAGAGTAATAAAACTTCTTCTTTATCGGCTGTTGATCTAAAAGCTATTGATAAGTTATCAAAAAAATCTAAAAGCGACACAAATGAAGCACAGAAAGCGCTCGAGCGTTTTAATAAGCAGATTGCTAAAGTAGAAGATATTCGTACACAAATTCAGGGCGAGGAGCGTAAAGTTGGCTATAAGGTACCAAAGCTTATTTACGATTATAAACAGAATTTTTAATTGCAGGTCTGATTACACCTGTACTATGTTTAATGTTTGCCTTGTTTCTTCCTTTATGAATATCAATCTGAATGAATTTCCGCTTAAGGAAAATTGTCTGGTCCTAATAGAAATTGCGCTTAAAATACATAAAATTTTAGGTCGTGCTTTGTCAAAAACAGTCTACAAAAATGCTTATGAAGCGGAGCTTACCGCTGAAGGTATTCCATTTGCCACCGAACAAAATTTTGGGGTTAATTTGAATGGAATGACCTTGAGGCATAATTTTTATGTAGATTTTTTAGTGAATAATTCCATAATTGTGGAAATACGGTCAATGCCTTTTGTTATTACTGAAAACGATTTGAGCATTATTAATCAATTAATCATTTCAAAGCCAAAAATAGTTTTAATGATTAATTTTTATGATGAACAGCTGCAGTTTAAAAAAATGGTACTGATTTAATTATCCTATAGTTCTTAATTGCATTAATTTTCATGTTTATTGCTTTGCTGTAAATGTTTTTTATTGCAATTGTCTTACACGTATATTAGATATAATTGGGTTACATTTGCGGTAACAACAATACATGTACAATGAAGATAGGAATTGTTTGCTACCCCACTTTTGGTGGTAGTGGAGTAGTTGCAACAGAACTTGGAAAAGCGCTCGCAAATGAAGGTCACCAGGTTCATTTCATAACTTATAGTCAGCCGGCAAGGCTCGATTTCTTTTCTGCAAACTTGTTTTATCATGAGGTTTCGGTAAGGGATTATCCATTGTTTGATTATGCCCCTTACGAATCGGCACTGGCAAGTAAATTAGTTGATGTTGTTCGCTTTGAGCAGCTTGATGTTTTACATGTTCATTACGCTATTCCGCATGCATCGGCGGCATTTATGGCAAAACAGATTTTGGCAAGCTACGGTATTCATATTCCTGTAGTTACCACATTGCATGGTACAGATATTACACTCGTTGGTAAAGATGCGACTTATAAACCTGTAGTTACTTTTTCTATTAACCAAAGTGATGGTGTTACAACGGTATCGCAAGACTTAAAGGATGATACTTACAGGCATTTTGACATCACTAAAGAAATTAAGGTGATTCCAAATTTTATAGATTTCAAGCGTTTTAGTTTGCAGGCAAAGGATCACTTTAAAAAAGCGATAGCGCCAAATAATGAACGTATCTTAATTCATACCAGTAATTTCAGGACTGTAAAAAGAACTGCCGATGTAATTCGTGTTTTTGAAAAAGTACAGGCGGTAATTCCCTCAAAATTATTAATGGTTGGCGATGGTCCGGAACGTGTAAATGATGAGCGTTTATGCAGGTCTTTAAATATTTGTGATAACGTTCGATTCCTGGGCAAACAGGATGCTGTTGAAGAAATTTTATCAGTTTCTGATTTATTTATTATGCCCTCTGAGTCGGAAAGTTTTGGTTTGGCTGCTTTAGAAGCGATGGCATGTAAAGTTCCTGCTATTACCTCAAATGCAGGTGGCTTGCCTGAATTAAATATCGATGATTTTTGCGGTTATATGTGCGATGTTGGCGATATCGATGATATGGCAAATAAGGCAATTACCATTTTAAGCAATGATGAAACGCTGAAGTATTTTAAAGAAAATGCCTATAAAAGAGCGCAAGATTTCGATTTAAAGAAAATATTGCCTTCTTATGTAGACTACTACAAAGAAGTAATTGAGAATTCATTACAGGCTAAATATTAGGTGGCCCCAAATACCTGTATATTAGTTTGTAACAGCATTAATGTGAGGATTTTTTCTTTGCATTTAATAAATCGAAACTTTCTCAAAATCAAACAATTATAAATCGTACCTTTGCGGCCTTAAAACCTTTGGTTAAGATTTAAGGGTTACATTTCATATTAGAAAACAGGTTAGATGAAAAAAATTGTTGATTACAGAAAGCTTTTGAATGTAGATAAAAATGCTGAGCTGAAAGATCTTAAATCGGTATATCGTACTTTGATGAAAGATTGCCATCCGGATAAATTTCAGCAGGAGGAGGAAAAATTAGCTGCTGAAGCCAGAAGTAAAGATATTATTGAGGCTTACCACTTTTTGGTGAGCATTGCGCCTGAAACCCGCGAACAGCATATTGAAACGTATACTGAAACGATAACAAAATCGAATATCCTTGATTTTGAATATAAGCAACAGGTATTGAACATTCAGTTTTTCGATGGTAGTGCATACGAATATTTTGATGTGCCAAGAGCTATCTATATTAAACTGGTAAATGCAGATTCACCAGGTCGTTTTGCCCGCAGACATATATTTAACGATTTTCCATATCGTAATGTTGTAAAGGTTGCAGAACCTGCTTAAAACAAAAAAGACTTGCCATAGGGCAAGTCTTTTTTGTTTTAGAGTAGTTTTACTTAGTAAAAACCAGGTTAACCGGTGCGCCAACTTGTATGCGTTTTCCACTATCAGTTAATTTTCCTGTAGTTTTATTACGGTTAAAAATTACAACATCATTTGTGTACTGATGTGCAACCAATAAAAACTTTCCACTCGGGTCAATAGAAAAGTTTCGTGGTCCTTTCCCAAGCGTGCTTACCGTTTCTACGAATCTTAAAATGCCTGTAGAAAGGATTGAAAATACTGAAATAGTATTCGCATCACCTCTGTTTGTTTCATAAAGGAATTTGCCATCAGCAGAAACATGGATGTCAGCGCCATCAATTCGTCCTTCAAAACCTTTTGGGCTTGTTCCAATCTCCTGAATTTTTTTTAAGCTTCCGTTAGTATAATAAAATCCGGTTATGCTGCCATTAAACTCATGGGCTAAATACGCAAATTTTCCATTAGGTGAAAAAGTAATATGACGTGGGCCTGTTCCCGGATTCGTACTTAAAACACTTTTTAATGTTAGTACCTGGTTCTTGCTTTTTGGATTATAGCTATAAATATAAACGCGGTCTTCTCCCAGGTCGTTACAGATTAAAAATTTCTTATCTGGGGTAAACTTTACCATGTGCACATGAGCGCTCTCCTGCCTTCCTTTCGGATCGATACTCTTACCCGAATGTTTAATTACAAGTGTGGCACTGCTTAATGAGCCATTCGCTTTGCGTTTAAAAACCGCTAAACTTCCACCACTGTAGTTGGCTACAATTACATTATCGTTGTCGGCAGTTACATAGCATGGATCAGCTCCTTCGCTTTCTACCTTATTTATAAATGTTAGGCTACCCGTTTTTGCATTATACTTAAATGCGCTAACTGAACTTGTTGCACCTGTCTCATTAACCGAATAAGCAAATTTTCTATCAGGCGATAAAGCAATATAACTTGGATTTGCTACATCTTTTGTTACATATTTTTGCTTAGCGCTACCGTTTACAGTATAAAAATTATAGGTGTAAATCCCTTCGCTTTTAGCAGGCGTATTGGTATAGGTTCCGATTAAAAGATTATAATTGGTTTGCTGTGCCAATACCGGGAAAGAAAGGGACATAATTATGAGCAATAGGTTGTATTTTTTCATTTTGTAATTATTGGTTAATAACAAATATCAGAAAATAATTTTATGTCCTTAGTGTTAAACGCTATTCATTAAGTTAAGCTTAAAAATGGTGTCGTAACATAGTCTTAGATAAATTTTTTGATGGTTATAGCTTGCAATAAAAAAGGCAACCTTTCGATTGCCTTAGTTATTATTTAATAAGATGTTTTATCTGGATTAACTCGTGCTCTTCAAGATAACGCCATCTGCCTCTTGGTAAATCTTTCTTGGTTAAATTACCGTAAACCACGCGGTCGAGCTTTTCTACATTGTAGCCTAAATGTTCGAAAATACGACGAACGATTCGGTTTTTGCCGCTATGTATCTGAATACCAACTTCTTTTTTGGTTCCGCCAGCAACATAAGAAATGTTATCAGGTTTAATTAAACCGTCCTCCAGTTCTAAACCAAACTGGATTTTATTTAAATCGCCTTGTGATAAAGCTTTATCTAATTCTACGTTATAAATTTTGGTAATGCCATTTCTTGGGTGCGATAGCTTGTCAGCCAAATCACCATCGTTGGTCATTAACAATAAGCCTGTTGTATTACGGTCTAATCGGCCTACAGGATAAATACGTTCACGGCTTGCCTTGTCTACCAATTGCATCACGGTACGGCGTTCCTGCGGATCATCTGTAGTAGTGATATAATCTTTTGGCTTGTTTAACAATACGTAAACTTTCTTTTCGCGTTTAAGTAATTCGCCGTTATAGCGAACCAAATCTTTTGCCGGATCTACTTTGTGTCCCAGCTCGGTTACAGCTTCTCCGTTTACGGTAATAATGCCTGCAGCAATTAGCTCATCTGCCTTACGGCGTGAGCAAATGCCTGCATTTGAAATATATCTGTTCAGGCGGATTAAGCCTTTATCTTCATTTGTTTTACGGCCAGGCTTAATTACTGTTCTTTCTTCGCGATTAAATTCAGTATCTCTTGGTTTAAGCTCTTCGCGTTTTCTGAAAGGCCTAGTGTCGCCACCTTCTCTTGGCTTTACATCTCTTGAACTTCCCGCACTAGGCTTGAAATCGTCATTTCTGTTTCCTCTTGATTTGAAATCTTTGTAGCCACCTTCTTTTTTCTTGAAATCCCTTTCACCAGTTCTCGGTTTAAAATTTCTCGAATCTCCATCCTTAGATTTGAAATCCCGTTCTCCTCTTGGTTTGTAATCTCTTGCACCACCATCTCTTGATTTAAAATCTCTGTCGCCTTTTGCTTTGTAATCTCTTGAACTATTTTCTCTCGGTCTAAAATCGCGGTCGCTTCCTTTTGATGAAGAATCTTTTGATTTAAATTCCCTGTCGCCAAATTTGAAGGCTTTAGGTTCTTCATCTCGCGATTTGAAATTGCGGTCGCCCCTTGGTTTGAAATCTTTTTTGTCTCCGAAAGATTTTGATTTAAAATCTCTGCTGTCTGTGCTTCTGGGTTTGAAGCCTGAGTTCGAATCAGATGATTTTCTGAAGCCACCTTCTTTATCTTCTGTTCTTCTTCTGTCGCCACCGCCAGAATTGCTTCTGCCTTCGGTTTTCCGGCTGCCCGGTTTGGACTTGTCATCCCGACTGTTCCTGTTGTTTTTATTTATCATGATACGCTTTTAACCACATCTAAAATGCGGGCTGCAAATTTATGTAAAATAGCTTGAATTATCAATCAGGAGCGCCGATAAAATTTTATCGAAAAATAGCCTCTAAAATAGTAAAATCAGGTTGAAAATCAAAATTTAAAATCCACGTTTAAAGCACTTTAAAGGCTGATTTTTGCACATAATTTTGTAACTAATTGGTAATCTGATTATTAATTTTTACCTTTGTCAACGTTTTTTATAAGTTCACCAAAAAAAGGAGGAAGATGATAAAGAAACACATAGTACCATTTTCGATAGTGGCAGCACTATTTATTTTGGCAAAAGTGTTCGCTTACCAAATGCCCTTAGCACAACAAAGTCTTTTAAAAAAAGAGAATTTAAACACTACAATAACCCCAATTGAAAAGCCTGTAAAAGAGAAAAAATCTTTAATGGCACAATTAAATTTTGCTGATGAAACCCTCCCTCTTGGCGACAAAAAGGTAGAACGCAAAATGAAAAAAATCCTTGCAGCTCATACTTATGGCAATACGCAAACGCACCGTTTACAGCGAAAAGCTGCGGAATGGTTCCCGATTATTGAGCCTATTTTAGCTGCATATGGAATTCCTGACGATTTTAAGTATTTAGCTTTAGTAGAATCGGGTATGCAGGCCGGTGTATCGCCGAAAGGTGCAGCAGGTGTTTGGCAGTTTATGCCTGGCACAGCCCGAAATTATGGTTTAAAAGTTAACGGAAAAACCGACGAACGCTACAATCTGCGTAAATCGACCGTTGCGGCCTGCAAATACATTAAAGAAATGTATAAAGGTTTAGAAAGCTGGACATTGGTTGCTGCGGCATACAATGTTGGCGATGGCCGCTTACGCCAGCAAATTAATAATCAGAATCAGGATAATTACTACAAAATGAGGCTTAACCGTGAAACCGGTGGTTACGTTTACAAAGTAATTTCAATGAAACAGATTATTGAACATCCCGTACGTTACGGTTACGATAAACCGAAAGAATTACTGGCATATAATGCCGAATAGTATATAAAAGACAAGCATTTGGTAAGGCGTCCCGGATACCCGGGACGCTTTTTTTGTATTCCGCTTTCGGCTTTCCGCTTTAATACTAAATACCTTTCTTTGTAATATGTATAAACTTCGAATCGATAAAATTATTAACCAACCAGGCGAAAACATTACACTTCAGCTTACGCCAATAGAACAGGAGTATCCAAAATACCTGGCTGGTCAGTTTATATCACTAACATTCGAAGGAAAGCACAAAGAAATCCGCCGCTCGTATTCCTTCAATAGTTCGCCTGATGTAAACGAACCAATTGCTATCACTGTTAAAAGAGTAGAAAATGGCGAAATTTCCAGAATATTGCATCATAAAACGGCTGTTGGCGATATCCTTACCGCGCAAGAGCCACAAGGGATTTTCAGTTACCTGCCGAACGAAAACCTGGAACGCGATGTTTTTCTTTTCGCCGCCGGTGTCGGGATTACACCTTTAATTTCCATCATGAAAACAGCGCTGGTTAGAGAACAGTACTCCCGGATTACGCTTATTTACAGTAACCGTTCGCAAGAGGATACCTTGTTTTACGATGAACTGAATTATTGGCAGCAACAATATCCTGAACGGTTAAAAATCGTCTTCGTTTTCAGCAACAGTAAAAACCTGTTAACCGCCAGGTTAAATAAATTTTACATCGAAAGGTTATTAAAAGAGCATTTAACTTATGAAAGGGAAAATGCACTGTTTTACACTTGTGGGCCAGTTATTTATATGGATTTATGCCGCATTACGCTTTTGGGTATGGGTTTCGATATTAAACAAATTAAACGGGAAACATTTGTATTACCCGAGGATGAAATTGATGAAGATGACAGCTCGGAAAAAGTGGTTGATAAAAATACTTATTCAGTTATCTTAAATTTCAAAGGCGAAACATACCATTTAGCTATTCCATGGCCCAAAAGAATTCTTGATGTTGCTCTTGAACATAAAATTAAGTTGCCGTACAGCTGCCGGGGTGGCGTGTGCAGTACATGTGTAGCCAATTGCACCAAAGGAAGTGTACGTATGGATTACAACGAAGTTTTAACGGACGATGAATTGGAAAGGGGAAGGGTTTTGGTTTGCACCGGCCACCCAACGGAAAACGGAACAACAGTTGAATGGTAGCACTATGTTTGTGAAAAATAGAAAATTTATTTTTAGCTCATTAACCTTTCTTTAATTTATAACAGCATTTATTTTAGCCCATAAATCATTATCAAATCCAGATACTGCGAAATTTGGATTGCTCGGGTTAGAGGCATTCCCCATCCGCACAATTACCATCTTTTTACTTGGGATAACATATATCCTTTGATCGTTAGCGCCCATAGCTGCATACATATCAGCAGGTGCATTTGGTACTAAGAATTCATTGTAAACTGTCTGTTCGCCCGGAATCATAAACTTGCTCTTTCCGTTTAGCCACCACAGGTAACCGTATGATGGATTTATGCTTTGCGAGGTATTAATACTTTCGGTAAAATAAGGTTCGTTAATAATTTGGTCTTCTTTCCACTTTCCTTTATTTAAAGCCAAAATGCCAAACCTCGCCATACTTCTTGCTGTACTGTGGTAAATGGTATAAATTGTTCCGAAATTCCAGAAACCATCCATCCCGATTTTATTTTTCAGTTTCTCGTTGAAGTAAGTTTCAAAATCTTTATTGCTTGCTTTGGCGACAACATCTGTTAGTTTTTGGAAAACATTGCTGTATGCCCATCTTGTTCCCGCATCGGCTACATAGGTTAAGTTTGGTTTTATCACCAGTTGTTTGGTGTCATCGTTGCCTGACGTCATTGTTAACAGGTGCTTTATGGTGATGAGGCTTTCCTTGTCGGTAGGCATACTCGTCCATCCAGTTCCTAAATAATCTGACGCTTTATTGCCAATACTAAGTAAACCTTCCTGTTGTGCTATCCCTGTTGTGGCCGATACCAGCGTTTTGCCTGCACTGTTCCATTCCCATTCGGCTGTCGAAGAATGTCCGTTAAAATACTCTTCCATTGCAATTTTACCGTTTACCAGAATCATAAATGATTTCGAATTCTTTTGCGCAAGGAAAGTTTTTAAGTCGGCAATGGCCGTAGCATTCCAGCCTAATTGTGTTGTAGAAGTTGTTTCCCAGGTACTACCAGTATTTGCCGGGAAATAAAGCCCCGTATCCGGATTAGTGGGTGTTGGGTTGTTGCCTTTTTTGCAACTTACAAATGATAAAGTAATGAGCAACAATAGGTTTAGATTCTTCATAATGTTCGTTTTAAACTTTGACTGGTTTTTTAGAGAAAGTTTAAAGGGTGGGGTGGTTGTTTTTTTTGGATTAATTTAAGCATTTCTTACCTTTTCCAAAATTCCAAAAACCCTTAAGCGCTTACCAACGTTTATAGGTTAATGAACAAACAGCTACTGCTATTAATTACTATATTTTGTCCAATATTGCTTTTCGCCCAGGCAATTGACACTGATTCTTTGCAACTTAAACGAGAACAAGCCAATAAATCTTTCATCAGCCTCTATAAAGAAAATGCAGATTTGGCTTATACATCACCTTTTGGAGAAATAGGTGCGCCAACTAAATATGTAATCAATGGTCGATTAACGACAACTTATATGCTTTTGAGTAGCTATAAATCGCCAATAGCGCTTTCTATTATTCCCGATTTTACGGTTCGGGTGCGTAATGAATTTTCTGCTGCTGTTCGTACGCCGAGTTACCGTTTGGGTGGGGCTTTGTATGCTCGCTTAAATCAAAACCCCAATAATTATAAATATGCTGAACTGGCTTTTACGCACCATTCTAACGGACAAGACCAGAACGCAAGAAACCTGGATGGAAGTATAAACACCTTCAACGGGAATTTCAATGCTAATTATTTAACGCTTTCTTATCGGTTTGGACATTTGATAAAATCTGCTGATAGCGATGCCAAATATTACACCCTAAACCACAGAGTGGGTTTTCAAACACATAAACTTTTTAGGTACGAACCGGTTTTGGATGATGGTTTCGGTTTTACCCGATTATTGTATAATTTCTCTTTTAGAAGATATGATGAAATAGAACGAAAATCGCTAATGCAGCACAATAGAAAGAGCGAGAAAGAAACGTGGAGGTTAAATGCAGAACTTTCTTATGCGGTTAATAACATCCCCGGTAAAAATATTGCCAATATCCAAAAGCGACTAAATGCCGAAATTAACTTTAATTACAGTTTCCCATTTATGCATAATGTGTTTTTAATGGCTGCGGTTGGTTATTATGGAGAGGATAATTACAATATTTATTTTCAGGATAAGTACGCCTATATGCGTTTTGGATTATCGTCGGGGTTTTTGAGAAATAGAGGGAGGGAGTAGTTAATTTTATAATTCTAGATAAAGTATTCGATTTGCATTATAAATTTAAGTGACCGCTGAAGAAGCGAACACTTAAACTAGTGGGGTTACGAATAGTTTTTTAATCCTCTTTTGGTTTAAACATCATATAACCAACACCTTCAATTTTCTTCTCTCCAGTAAATTTGCCATTTAAAAAATATTGCTCATAAACATCACCTTGTGTTGCTCCAAATTTTCTAATTGTTTTTCCAGTGCCATTTATTAATAGTTGTTCGCCATTTTCTGTCCAAAAATTATCTACACAATATTCATCATTTATGTACTCACCCGTTTCTGCAATTTGACCATTTTCATAATATTCTGTCCATAAACCGGCATGTCTGCCATCTATGAAGTTTCCAATCATTTCAATTTCTCCATCTTCGAAATACCGAATGAATTTTCCATGTTTTATTCCATTAAAAATTTCATACTCAAATTCCAACTGGCCATTGTCAAAATATTTTTTCTCGGATTCTTTCATGAAATTATGGCTAACTTATAAATCCACTACACATACTCATCCCAGAAACGAGAGATTAGCAAATAGAGCGTTGCGTAAAATTCATTTCTTAAAACTAATAAATATAAGTTGCGCCGCAAATAATCAAAACGCTTTTCTTAAAATGGGTAGGCCATTGTAAAAACCACAGCACAGCTCAAACTCGTATAAATCTTTTGAAAGCTGATTTATTTTTACAATATTGCTGTAAGATTTCGCAACAGTATCGCTCAGAAATCAACCCTTTAAAGGTCTTTAAAATAAAAAAAAACCTTAGCCATTCGGCCTTATTTTAAGAGAGAAGCATCCCGATGCTCGTTTAAAATATCTAATTAAAATTGCTGCAAAATCCCGAACCGAAAATCTTCCCGCCCAATTTAATTTTTAACCTTAACAACCAAATATTATGGCATCAACATCAGAAGTTGGCTTTGCAAAACAACTAGCAGATTACGAAGATTTTTTAGAATTACTATCGAAACTAGGTGACCTCTATATGCCACCTAAGCGGGAGCTACACCTAATAAATTTACGCAACCATTTAACAACAGCCAAAGAAGCAATGAGAGAGGTGAGCACTTTTTTACCTCCATATAGCACAGCTGTAGATAAACAAACACTTGTATTTAGTTTGTTAAATGATAAAATAACCCGAAGCTTAAACTTCTACAAAGTTTGCATCAGCAATCCGAAAGAAATAGATACCGCTAAAAATCTGGCAGATAAGATTCGGGGCGTTTCTAAGAAATCTAAATCTGTAAAAGATGCCGATATCCCTAAAAAAAATGTATCGCAATCGCAACTCTCTTTCGATAGCAGAATAGAAAACCTGAAACAATACATCGATGTGTTATCGGCAAGTGGCGAATACGCCACATCGGGTAGTGGAATAGACATCGAAGATTTAAATTCCATTCTGACAGATATGGAGGCAACAAATGGTAGTGTGGCTGCCGCAAAACTTCCGCTAGAGGAAGCCCGTAACAAACGTTACCAAATATTTTATGCGCCTAACAGCGGACTGGCAGATTTAGTAATCAACGTTAAACGCTATGTAAGGGCAACATTAGCAAAAGATAACCCCTTTTATAATGCAATTACAGGTTTCACTTTTAAAAAACGATAAAAAATAGATTAATCTATTTCGTTAAGCAGCAGGCATTCTGGTTAGAGCATAATCCGGGTGCCTGTTTGTTATTTATAAGCACATGTAATCTTCAATAAAGGCTTGTCTGAGTTAAATAAGGTATTGGCAAAAGTAAATAGGACATTGGCAGGAGTAAATAAGGCAGCGGCAAAAGTAAATATGGTTGTGGCGAAAGTAAATAAGGTTGTGGCGAGAGTAAATAGGGCAGTAGGAGCATTCAAATAGATAGTAGGCGTATTTAAAGGGGTGATTAAGCGAAAACTTAAATTAGTGGGCGTTAGGATTTTTTCAAAAACTTTTTCATCGCCATTCATAAGCAATTGAATTTACTATTTGGTTCACGGCTTTTTGGTCAAAATTTGTATTATTCTTTAAAAATTGTTTTGAGTTTTCAGCTCCTGTTGTTAAATCAGTAAAATTCCATAATTCATACTTTGAAGCCTCTTTATATACTTTTGAAAAGAACTCTTTCTCAATTTCTGTAATACCTGGATTTTCCATAATGGATTTGTAAAATGTCCATGGTTTTTCCCAATCAGAAAAACTGTTAATTATTTGCGTTAGGTTTTTCATAGCATTACAGTAACTTATTTATACACGCTAACCAGTTGCGCATATACTCTCAGATTAGAGGCAAAAAGCGAACAATTAAACTAGAGGGGGTTAGCAGCCGTTTAATTAAGTTGCCCATTTACTTTAAGCAGTTTTGCTAGTTCTTCGTTTTCAATTACAGCAATAGCCCAGCCCAGTTTGTCCTGCATTCTTTTTATATAATTCATTAAGTTTTGAGAACATCTCTTTGCAGTTACGAAAATTACAATTGTCCTGTCAAAATGAATAAAGGGTCTGAATATTTGATAAGAAATGGCTTCAGGAACTGTTGGGCTTTTAATTTCAATTCCAGACTTAAATGGCATACACAAGAAATAGTTTTCTTGGTTTAATCTCACACGCAGTTCCATATCCGCTATTTCAAAAACTCCGTGAGGTTTTTGCCTTTCTCGTTCTAAAATACCTTTATCAACACCTATTATTGTGTTTGCAAGTTTTGTTCTAAGAGTTTCATCATTATAGCCAAGAAGTAAATTCATTTCAGCTTCATTAACTGTTTCTTTATGTGATTCCTCATATTGATTGAATATATTTTTCAAATTGTTCGTTATGTCAATTTTACCGTTAGTTAATGGGTTTAAATTTAACTCTATCTCATTGAATTGTGGTTTCAAATAACAGTAATATGATAGACACTGTAAAAAAAGAATGTTATTTAGTCCTGGTTTTGAACGATAAATATCTTGTTCTAAATTTGAAAGGTTACTTTCAAATAAATTCACAAATTGTTCTCTATTTAGTTGGAATAATGATGTTAAAATGCGAAGCTTATGCTCTGTTTTTAATTCAGGAATTTCAGTTATATCCGTTATAACCAAGTTCAAATCTTTTGCGAGTGCATTATAAGTTCGGATTTTTTGTGTTGTCAAAAATGAACTTAACTGCAAATTGGTTACTAATATATCATTTCCGTCATCTGTTGAGACAATTTGATTTATCAAGGATTCCACTTCATTTAATAGTTCCTTTGATTTTGACTTATATTGTTGGTCTGAACAAAATAAATACTCACTCAGAACCTGTTCAAGATTGATAAGAACATATAGTGCGGGAAGGTAAATTTCGCTTAGTTTATTCTTTAAAATAAATTGTATCGCCCATAAAACTCTAGGCATTCTTTCGACAAAGTAATCATCTGTGGAACCTCCAATTCCGCAAATACGTCTGTTAAAGCCCAGAATAGTCGACAACATAGTTGATGTGTCTGCGTTAATTTTCAGAAAAGCACCTTGTTGTGAGTTTATATCTCCTTTTGCAATGTCAGCATATGAGTAATAGTAATTTGAATAATAATTTAGTCTTTCGTGAACTATGTCGTAACCGTATCTATAGCTTTTTTCAAGTATAATTCTATCGTGAGATTCCAAGAAGCCGCAATCCAACACTTTGTCTACTGTTACTAGTGCTTCGTTAATGAATCTACTTTCAAAATTACTGAGGGTTCCTTTTTGGGAGCTTGCTGAAATTTTGTCAAGTAATAAATTTTGAACAATTGAAATTTGTTCAGAAAAGAGCTGTTTTATTTCCATATAGCAATGTCTGTGTTTTTTGAATACAATTTAATAAACTTGATTTGCTTTCCTTAAGCTTTTCAAATTGTCGAGTCGTTAAACAGATTGGGTCTAAGTTTACATCAATCCTTTTTATTAGTTCTCTTCGTTTTAAAGTTGATATTCCTTCAAAGTCATTACTAACAATTAAAATGTCCATATCCTTTGAATATTCTATTCTATCACCGAATTGAAGGATGAATTCAGTATCAAACAGTTTTACTATGTCTGATATGTAGGATTTCGTCATAAATGGCTGCTAACTTACTTATATGCGCTACCCAAATAGCACACAACCACCCCAAAAGATGAAGTAAGCAAAAAGAGAGTAGCGTAAAATTTATTACTCTAAAACTAATAAATTTAAACCAAGCTTCAAACAATTAATCCGCTTTGAGAAATCAAAAACAAAAAAATACAAAACCCTTAGCGGTGCTTAATGTTAGTAGATAAAGCCTTTCAAAATGTCAACATCATTATTAAAAAGCGTACAAATAATTATGACAATTAATCCTTAATACAGTTTAACTTACACTTTCTTTTTGATAAAATTTTTAGCATTTTTGCAGATTGGAATTCGGGTGCTTTTCAGCCTTAAATCCTCCCCAATTTTTAATAAAATATGAGCAATAAATCTATCGACCTCGGCGAGCAAAAAGATGTAGAAGTTTACGGTGCGAGGGTACATAATTTAAAAAATATTGATGTTAGTTTTCCCCGCAACCAGATGGTTGTGATTACCGGTTTAAGTGGTAGCGGGAAATCTTCACTTGCTTTTGATACTATCTACGCCGAAGGACAGCGCCGCTATATGGAAACATTTAGCGCCTACAGCCGTCAGTTTATGGGCGGTATGGAGCGTCCCGATGTGGATAAGGTTTCGGGCTTAAGCCCGGTTATTGCCATCGAGCAAAAAACCACCAGCAAAAACCCACGCTCAACAGTTGGTACCATAACCGAGATTTACGATTTTATGCGTTTGCTATATGCACGCGTGGCCGATGCCTATTCGTATAATACGGGTGAGAAAATGGAGCGCATGAGCGAAGACCAGATTCTCCAAAATATTTATAAAAAGTTTGATGGTGTTGCCGTAAATATTTTAGCACCTATTGTAAAGGGGCGGAAAGGCCATTACCGAGAACTTTTTGAGCAGGTGCGTAAACAGGGTTATGTGAAGGTTCGTGTAGATGGCGAAATAAAAGACATTACCGCCAAAATGCAGGTCGACAGGTATAAAATCCATGATATTGAAGTCGTTATCGACCGTTTAATAATCGATGAAAAAGATAAAAAGCGATTGCTCGATTCACTGCAAACGGCCATGAAAATGGGTAAAGGGGTAATTAAGATTAGTGATAAGGATAACAATGTTGCTCATTTCAGTAAATTTCTGATGTGCCCAACAACAGGTATATCCTACGATGAGCCGCAACCAAACAGTTTTTCTTTTAACTCGCCTTATGGTGCCTGTGAGCGTTGTGATGGATTGGGCTACATTTTCGTAGTGGATAAGGAATCGGTGATGCCGAACCCGAAACTGAGCATTTTAAACGGTGGTTTAGCTCCGCTTGGGGAATATCGTGACACCTGGATGTTTCAGGTATTAAAGGCACTTTCAAAAAAATATAACTTTTCATTGTCAACACCGATTGAAAAGCTGAGCGATGAGGTAATTAACATCATATTAAATGGTACACACGATTTAATTAAGGTTGAGGTTGAATACAATAAGTGGAACGTTCAGAATTATAACATCACTTTCGATGGTATAATTAAAATGCTCGAAGAGCAAAACGAGAAAAGGGGAGAAGCTGCGGTTGATGATATGGAAGCTTTTCGCAAGCTGAAAACCTGTCCGGAGTGTAACGGTGCAAGATTGAAAAAAGAGAGCCTTCATTTCAAAGTTGATGGGATGAATATTTTCGACCTCGCCTCAATGGATATTAATGAACTGTACAAGTGGTTCGAAAATGTTGATGAGCGATTAACGGAGCGTCAGAACATCATTGCCAAAGAAATTTTAAAAGAGATTAAAGCGAGGATTGGTTTCCTTACCGATGTAGGCTTAACCTATTTAACTTTAGACCGTACTGCCCGTACGCTTTCAGGAGGTGAGGCGCAGCGTATTCGTTTAGCTACACAAATTGGCTCCCAATTGATGAACGTAATGTACATTCTCGATGAGCCAAGTATTGGTTTGCACCAGCGCGATAATGAACGGCTAATTAATGCACTTAAAAACTTACGTGATTTAGGTAATACCGTTTTGGTTGTAGAACACGATAAGGATATGATTTTAGAAGCCGACTGGGTAATTGATGTGGGTCCTGGTGCAGGTATACATGGCGGGCAAGTTGTAGCGGAAGGAACTGCCAAGCAAATTTTAAAATCGAATACTTTAACTGCTGCTTATTTAAGTGGTAAGAAAAATATAGAAGTACCTAAAAACCGTAGAAAAGGTAACGGCCATAAATTATCGATTACCAAAGCAAGCGGGCATAACCTGAAAGATGTTTCTGTTGATTTTCCTTTAGGTAAGTTTATTGCAGTAACGGGTGTTTCGGGTAGTGGTAAATCGAGCTTAATTACCGAAACCTTGTACCCGATTTTAAATCACCATTTTTTCAGGGCGAAGAAAACACCCCTTCCTTACGAGAAAATAAGTGGCTTAAAGGAGATTGATAAAGTTATTGAAATTGATCAGGCGCCCATTGGAAGAACACCGCGTTCAAACCCATCAACTTACACAGGTGTATTTTCAGATATCAGGAATCTCTTCGTACAGTTGCCTGAAGCGAAGATTCGTGGATATAAACCGGGTCGTTTCTCTTTTAATGTTAAAGGTGGTCGTTGTGAAACCTGCCAAGGTGGTGGTATGAAGGTTATCGAAATGAATTTCCTTCCCGATGTACAGGTTCCCTGTGAAGAGTGTGGCGGTAAAAGATACAATCGTGAAACACTTGAAGTTCGCTATCGCGGAAAATCAATAAGCGATGTGTTGGATATGAGTATTGAAGATGCCTGCGTTTATTTTGAGCATATCCCAAATATTTACCGTAAAATAAAGACATTGAAAGATGTTGGCCTGGGCTATATTACTTTAGGGCAATCGTCGGTTACTTTATCGGGCGGAGAAGCACAACGTGTTAAGCTGGCCACAGAGCTTTCTAAAAAAGATACCGGCAAAACTTTCTACATTTTAGATGAACCTACCACAGGTTTGCATTTCGAAGATATTAATGTACTCTTAGGCGTGTTACAGGAATTGGTTGATAAGGGGAATACAATTTTGGTAATTGAGCATAATCTTGATGTGGTTAAAGTTGCCGATTGGGTGATCGATTTGGGAGAAGAAGGTGGCGCTGGTGGCGGTAGAATTTTGTTCGAAGGCACACCTGAAGGCCTAATCCAGAATCCGATTAGTTTAACCGGAAAATTTCTGAAGAAAGAAATGGGTTTGTAATTATTTTAGGAAAATAAGTTGTGAAATAAGCAAAGTGCGATACAACTTAAAGTATAATAATGCGCTCGTTAAAAAACGAGCGCAAACTTAAAACTAAAATTAGGGCAAACTAATCTTAAGATGGTAGTGTAGGGGCGAATGTTACAATTTTTTTAAAATTATGGCTGTGCTTCTAAATATTGTGCGTAGCAATAGCCTTCTTCGCCATCAGCAGTCCTTACAAGCCACCACAAATCGTTACTTCTGTTCACCAGGGTAATAATTTCGCCGTGGGCAGCCTTTCCTACAATCGGCTGGTCAGTTCCCGGACCTTTACGTATATTTAAATTACTACTTTGTGTAATAACTTTAGCGTGAGCTACCGTAGCGTCAATTGCTACATTCACATTTAATACCAGGTCGCCCGAAGCGAAATTTGGATCAATCTGGTTATAAACATCCCAAAGATGATCCTTAATGATGCCGTTTGGCGCAGTTCCGTCAATGTGTAAAATGCCATCCTGTTCCCTAACTGCCAAACCGATTATACCGGCAGCTGATGCCGCATCAGTTAATGCTTTATATTTTTCTTGTAATGCCATGGTTAAGTCTATTTAACAGTTAAATTGTTTTCGATTTTTTTGGGTTTAAGTGCACTTAACTTCTGCATCAAGGAGATTAATGAAGTTTTTTGGATTTCGCCATTTAATGTAATGATCCCATCTTTAATTGTTGGTTTTACGGTGGGGAAGTCTTTAATCACATCGCTAACATTTTTAATTAATGCCGGGTCTTCTGCAATTACTACTGGTTTTTCTAGTGATAAAATAGTGAGTTTGTTAATAACAGATTTAACACCTTTTTCTGCTTTGGCAATTTTTTCAGCATCAGCCCGAATGCTGTCGCTCGTTACTTCACCAGTTAAGGTTACTTCTCCTTTTAATACAGAAACGTTAATTCCTATGGCTTCTTTTGACTGTAATGTGGCCTGAATTTCGGCATCTTTTGGTTTACAGCCCGCCATAAATAGTCCGGCTATGATAACCAGATTCAATAATAGTTTACTTGTTCTCATCCTTTTGGTTTTATGTAATTGTTTAAATTTTTATCACTCAAAGCAGCTTTTTGGGGATGGCTGGCTTCAAAAACTAAACAAGGATGATTTTTTGATTAAACTAATATAGTAATGTGTTTAATTGAAAATGAAATTTATTTTTTATTTATAGATATAAGACGTAGATTGTTGGGTAAGCAGGATCGGAATAAAATATAATTACGCCCAGTCTTTAAAAGGATGTTGCGTTAAATTGGAATTATAATATTTCTTTTCGTGGGTTACTTCTTCAGCAATCCATGCAGGTAATTCAAATTCTTCGTCTTCAGTGGTGAGTTCAATTTCCGCAACAATTAATCCTTCGTTATCTCCAGAAAAAACATCGATTTCCCAGAGTTTACCTTCATGCGCAATTTCATATCTGACTTTTTCGAGTTCGTTTTCTGAAAAATTGTCGAGCAATTCAATGGCTTCTCCCATTGGGATCTCATACTCAAACTCCAATCTTGTAGCGCCTGTAGAAATACCTTTTATCGTCAGCCAGCCCTTGTTATCAGCAATCCTGACCCGAATCGTTTTATGCGGTTCAGCTAAAATATAGCCCTGGCGTAATTGTTTCCCAATGGGTTTTTCTAGTTTTTCCCATGCGGCTCTATTTAAAAGAAATTTTCTTTCTATTTCTTTGGCCATTATTTTGCTCTTTTCTGTAAATCGGCAACCGGAATACTGATTAAACGCCCAATTGGCTGTTTCCCGCGATAAGTAATAATGCGCAACATGCTGGCATCTTTCGGTGGAACTAAAGCACTGGTGTATTTCGGATAAAAACGATCGGGAGTAGAGTTATCAAAACTATAGTAAATATCCAGACCATCAATTTCCGGTGTTAACTCAATCATTAACTGCCTGTCTGGAGAACGTTTTACATTTATTATCGGATCGTAAATAGCTGGTGAATATTTAACTTCAGCAAGGTCTAGTCGCTTAAACTGGTTTTCTGTACGCTCAACAAAGTTTGTCCAGTTTTTCTTTTCAATCGGGCTCCAAACTGATTCGGAAATGGCAAAAGCACGTGGCCATACCATATATTGCACCTGGCGAAAAGTGAAAATCTGCTCCGTCCATAAGTTAGCTTGTCCACCGATGACATATTGCGCATTTACACCCGCAGGAACAGGATTAAACTGGTAAGCTTTATTAAGTCGTAAAGATGCATAAACTCTTGGCTCTGTTGTTACATCGGCCTGCATATAATCCAGATAAGCGAATTCAGTTGGGCTCATTACCACATTATGCTTATCATTTGCCGCCTGGATGCCATATTTCATACCTCTCCAACTCATTACAGAAGCTGTAGGCGATACCCCTCCATCAAGGATCTCATCCCAACCCATAAATTTTTTGCCTTTTGAAACTACAATCTGTTCAACGCGTTTTTCGAAATAGGCCTGTACCTGAGGGATGGTTTTTAAACCTTCTCGCTGCATAAGCGCTTTAACCTGGTCGTTTTTCTCCCAGAAGTTATGTGCAGCTTCATCACCGCCCATATGTATGTATTCGAAAGGGAATAGTTTAGCAATTTGTGTAATAACTGTATCCAGGAAACTATATACTTTCTCGTTGGCTGGGCAGAGGTTATTATCGACCAGGGCAGTTGGCGGTGCACCGCGGCTCCAGTCCATAATTTTTTCACCCGATCGCACTTTATAATTTACGGCCTCAGGCGTGCATGATAGCTCCGGATAAGAAGCAATAATAGCTAAACTATGGCCAGGAACATCAATTTCAGGCATTATGTTTACGAAACGTTCCTGAGCATATTGAACAAGTTCTTTAATGTCTTCCTGCGTGTAAAAGCCACCGTAAGTTCTGGGTTCATCGGGTGTAGGCGGAGTAAAATCGCCGAAAGTGCCTACCTTTTTTACGCTCCATGCACCAACTTCTGTTAGCTTTGGTAATCCTTTAATTTCAATCCGCCAACCTTCGTCATCGGCCAGGTGAAGGTGCAAGAGGTTAAACTTATACCTCACCATATCATCAATAAAATGTTTCACCTCATCTTTTGTGAAAAAATGGCGGGCAACATCAAACATCAAACCCCGCCAGCCCAATTTTGGATAATCGGTAACATCAACACAAGGTAGTTTCCATTTGGTATCTTTTATTAGTTCTTTGCTTTCGATTTCAGCAGGAAAAAGCTGAATTAATGACTGTGCACCCCAGAAGATCCCGGCAGGTTTATTTGCCGTGATTACAATTTGTGTCGGATTTACATTTAATTTATAACCTTCGTTTCCCAGTTGTGCATCTTCCTGTGTATTTAAAATAAGTTTAATGGTTGGATGTGCAGCATTATTGACTGTGCTCACGAATTTACCGGTTGCAGTGCCGATTCTTTCTGATAAAAAAGTTATCGATTGCTTTAATTCAGCACTTTTAAAAGCCTGTATAATTACGTTTTCGGGTAAGGTAAAGGTTCCGGTTTTACGCATTAGCGAAACCGGCTCGGGAATAATGGCAATCTGCGCTTGCGAAACTGTACTTTCTGCATCACCAATTTCCGTTTCGTTTACTAGGGTTTGAGCATATGTATTAACTGCAAAAATGCAGCAGGAAATGAAGAGGAATATTTTTTTCATTTAAATAATAATTGCGGATTAGCCGAATAAATATTAATTGGCAATTTATTAAAAAAGATTTAGATGGGAACTACAAAAAACGTTTTAGCCATTCCATTGCGCTTTTATCATCCGTAAATGATTTTATGGGGATAGGAGGATTTTGAAATTTGAAAAGTATTTTCATGATAAATTGCGCCAGACCAGGTTTTGAAACCATTGCCATGGCAGTATAAATTTCAGGTAGTTTTTCAGTAGAAAATTTACGCGTCGCTTTATCTGGAACCGGAGAATTTTTAAGGTAAATTAAAAGCGGTACGGGTTTATTATTGGTGATTTTCTTTACCAGTTCTACATTTTTGTCAATGTTCTCCACGGTTCGCAAAATGCTTTTACTGTATGAAATCAATATACCTTCATCGGTTAAAAGGTAATCGGCTATTTCACCTTGTATCAAATTGTTTTCGCTATCGCTTTGCATAAACTAATCCTCGATATTTTTTTGTTCGCTTATAACTATTGCATTTATAAATGCCTCATGTAAATTTTTGCTGAAAGGACTTTGCTCGTCTTTCAATCGTTCCGGATGCCATTGAACAAACAAAAGAAACGATTTTTGATTTGGATTTTGCCTTTCCATCGCTTCAGTAATACCATCAGGTGTAATTGCAGAAACCACTAATCCTTTTCCGGTTCTGTCGGTACTTTGGTGATGATTACTGTTTACCATTCCTTTGTCGGTATTTACGATGCTATTTAACCAGGATGATGGATTTACCATAATTTCATGATAACGGTCGCTTTTATCAGGCATTTTAGCATGGTCAAATTTTCCCCAGGTTACAATATCAGGAATTAGTGTTCCGCCAAAGAAAACATTTCCGACCTGCATGCCGCGACAAATTCCCAAAACCGGAATTTGATTTTCTTCGGTGTAACTCAGAACTTTAAATTCAAAAGCATCACGTTGTTCATCAATATCGTCATCATAACAGTATGGATAATATTCGGGCATGTTGTAAAATTTGGGGTGTACATCTTCGCCTCCTGTTAGTACAATACCCTGGCATTTTTTAATTTCATCGAAATTATTCAGCTTATAGCCAAGTTTAACTACTTCAATATTTTCCTTGTATGATAACATCCAGTTACTGTAAATATCAAACTTGCTGCAATCGGTAACGCCTACTCTAATTTTATTATCTGCCATTTAAATATATGTTGACCTGTAAACACGCCCTGGTTGGGAATGATTATCGATTCGGTTAATGTAGCAATTTTTATTAAATAAAAAACCCGGCAGATTGTAGCTGCCGGGTTTGTAAAAAGGATTATTGCGAATCCTGTGTTTTGTTAAAAATCTGAATATCCCTCGTGTTTTTCTGGACGGTAATCGCCCCAAAAAGGGAGAGTAGAAAGGCAAAGGCATAAAAACCTTTCTCGCTTGGCAAAAGAGAGGCGTTCCATAAACCAATAATCAGTAGGGTAATGGTTAACAACGTTGAAAACCAGCTAATACCATAGTAAATCTCGGTTACGGGAATTCCCTCAAGTTTATCGCGAACAGCTTTTTGTAATGATATCACAGCGAAAAGGCCAAACATCAAAACGGTAAAATAGTATCCTTTTTCATTTAAAAGCATATCAGAACGCCACAGGCCTACAATAAAGCCAATCATTCCGATGCCTAATGCAATCCAGGCAGCTGCCACGAATGCATTTGATGGTTTTTGATTCATTTGATTAGAGTTTAATTTAATTCAATAGAAAACGCTGGAGAAACAGAAAAGGTATAATCCGTTAAAATTATTATTCCTCAACAAGTTTTGAATAGGCTTATTTCAAACAAAAATCTATCTTTCGCATTATTATGGTATAACCTTATCTTAGTTATATGCAAACACTCCTTAGTTCAGCATTAATGCGAAAGGCTGATGAATTTACCATCGCAAACCAACCTATTGCTTCGATTGATTTAATGGAAAAAGCTGCCCGTGCTTTTGTTCAATGTTTTTTAAAGGATGAATTTGATGCGACCAAACGTATAGCAATTTTTTGTGGAAAGGGCAATAATGGGGGAGATGGCTTGGCGATAGCTCATCTGCTTTTAAATAATGGTTGCGAAAACCTTATGGTTTACATTGTTAATTTTAGTGAAAAGCAAAGCAAAGATTTTTCCATAAACCTGCAACGTCTTGATGAGTCGCGTTGTAAAAAGACGGTTATAAATAAAGTTTCTGATTTAAAAAGTATAAAAACTGATTTAATAATTGATGCAATTTTGGGCTCTGGCTTAAATAAAGCCTTAACAGGCGAATATGCAGCGCTTGCAAGCTATATCAACAAATTAAATAAACGTGTTTATGCCGTTGATGTACCCACTGGTTTTGCTGCAGAAGAAAAAATTGCTATAGATTATAACGGCGTAAAAGCTTATAAAACCATTTGTTTTCAACGGCCTAAAATAAATTTCTTTTTTCCTGAATCGGCACTGGCCACTGAAAAATACGAGGTAGTTGATATTGGTTTAGATGAAGATTTTATTCAGCAACAAGATTCAGGTTTTTTCCTGATACAACATAATGATATTGCGCAAAGACTTAAGCCCCGAAAGCTTTTTAGCCATAAAGGTACCTACGGGCATGCACTCATAGTGGCTGGCAGTACAGATACAATGGGCGCGGCTTTGCTTACTTCGATGGCTTGCTTACACGCAGGTGCGGGCTTAACAACTGCCTGTATTCCGCAAAGCGGATTAACTGCTTTAAACGCTATTTTGCCTGAAGTAATGGCCTTACCGCGTGATGAGTATACAAGGATTGAAAATCCTACAAAATACCAGGCAATAGCGATAGGTCCTGGTTTAGGTATTTCGGCAGAAAATGAAAAATTACTGGAAAGTTTAATTGCTGCAGGCCAGCCATTGGTTGTTGATGCCGATGCTTTAAATATGCTAGCCGATCGGACAGATTTGTTGGAAAAATTATCTCCTTTATCGGTTTTAACGCCACATATGAAAGAGTTTGATCGGTTGTTTGGTTTTCATGAAAGCTGGTGGGAACGCTTGCAAACCGCAAAGGCTGAAGCCAGGCGGCTTAAAATAGTCATTGTACTTAAAAATCAGTATACTTTTACCTGCTCTCCAAAGGGGGAGGTTTACATTAACCCAACCGGAAACCCGGCGATGGCCCAGGGTGGTATGGGCGATGTTTTAACAGGAATTGTGGTTGCGTTTCTGGCTCAAAAGTATTCCGCAACTGAAGCGGCTATTCTTGCAAATTATGTTCATGGTAAAGCCGGAGACAAACTGGCTGAAGATTGTATAGTCGTAAGTGCATCGCAGGTGGCAAAAGAAGTCTCTGCCACAATAAAAAAAATTATGTAAGCTGCTATTGGTTATGTTTTATGTCAAAACTTACAAGTTTTAAATCAATGGCACATAAAAAATCCCGGTGATTAAAAAAATCCGGGATTTATATTTTAAAAAGAGGCTGTTATTTAAACGCCACCCATTACCGTTAATTTTTCCATTGTTGGGTTAACGCTTCCACCCATTGGCTCTAAGGTTACAGCAAAAGCCTGTGCTTCCTGTATTGCCTGCATTTTTTGCAAGGCTTCAGTTGATGTTGAATCGCTTCGGCCGAAAACACCTAAGCTAACCGGTTTACCGTTTACTAGTGCCCATAGTTGGTACTCATGTGTTTTATCGGCTTTAGGTAAATCCATTGCTACATAATTAATCAACACAGATTTATCTTTTTTATTCCAGTAAACATTCATTTTCGATTTTGGACTGAATGCCTGCCCGGCCATGCGAATGGTTGCCCATTCTTTACTGTCGGCCATCGCGACCATATTATCCAAACCTTTGATATCAAATTCCAGTTTACTTACTACACCTGCAAATTTTTGTTTATCTAAATTAAGGCTTGCAATCTGGTCGTGAGCATCATTCAATTTGTTATAAGTAATGAATAGCGCACCTGTACTAATTACTAATAAAGCAATACAGGCAACCAGGGCATATCTTAAGGTTCTTATTTTGCCATCACTACCATCTAATCTGATAACTTTAGCTGCTTCGCCGTATTCAGGTGAAACCGATGCTTCGGCTAAATCTTCCTCATCACTAATACCAAGTTTTTCAAATAATTTAGTTTCTACATCTGCCGATGGTTCTATAGCATTTTGCATAGCATATTGCTCCATAGCCTGCTCAATTGCAGCTATTTCAGCTTTCACCTCAGGGTTTTGAGCCGCCATTTCCTCCACCTGCAACGCTTCCTCTGGCGATAAATCGCCAAGAACGTACAACTCAAGTACTCCGGATTCGATATATGCTTTTAAATTTTCCACGCTCAATTAAAATTCCTTCTCAATTCTATAATAGCCAACCGGATGCGGGTTTTAACCGTGCCCAATGGCAAATTTAACTTTTCTGCAGCTTCTACATGTGTAAAGCCTTTATAATAAACTAAATCGAGAACAGATTGCAACTCAGGCTTCAGATTCTCTACAAGTTGCTTTACACCCATAAAATCAGGGTTAAAAGTTACCTTGTTTTGTTCATCAACGAAACTTACGTTATTTTCTATATCTTGGTTTTTGAGTGAATTCTTAAAGTCTTTCGAACGAAGTTTATCTATTGAAAGATTCCGGGCGATGTTCATCATCCAGGTAAATAGTCTGCCCTTGGTATTATCATAGTTCGATGCCGATTGCCAGATCTTAACAAAGGTCTCCTGTAAAACGTCTTCAGCAAGTTCGGTATTGGTAATTATGCGGGAAATAACGCCATACAGCGCCGATGAGTACATACTGTACAATGTTTTTAGTACTGCTGAATCTTTCGATTGCAGTGCTGAAACAAGTTCGGGCTCAGTTAGGGTTAATTTTTTTAATGCAGTCACTATTGGTGCTAAGATACAATCTTCAACACAGAATGCAAAGAAATGTTTTGCAAATACACTCCATTCAGGAATGCGATTTTTAAAACTTTTTTAAATAAAAAGTGTGCCTATCAGAATTACGAAATTCCTTCGATCGGAAAAAGATGCTTTTCTGCGTGGTAAGAAGAACGGACAAGTGGGCCGCTTTCTACATACTTTAAGCCTTTGGCCAAACCAACTTCTTTATACATGGCAAATGTATCTGGATGAATCCAGTCTACAACCGGATGATGGTTTTTTGTTGGCTGCAAGTACTGACCTAAAGTTAAGATGTGAACGCCATTTGCTACTAAATCATCCATAGCTTCAAAAATATCTTCTTCAGTTTCACCTAATCCAAGCATAATGCCTGTTTTAGTTCTTAATCCAAATTCCGAAATTCTTTTCAAAGCTTCCAAACTCCTGTCGTATTTTGCCTGGATACGTACCTGCCTTGTTAATCGCTTAACGGTTTCCATGTTATGAGAAACCACTTCAGGTCGCTCATCCAAAACTCTGTATAAATTATCCCATTGGCCTTTAAAGTCGGGGATAAGGGTTTCTAAAGTAGTAACAGGGCTTTCTTTCCGGATAGCTTGTAAGGTTTGTGCCCAGATAATAGAACCACCATCCTTTAAATCATCGCGGTCAACTGAGGTGATTACGCAGTGTTTAACGCCCATTAGTTTTACCGAATTGGCAACACGGTTAGGTTCATCTAAATCTACAGCAAGCGGCCGTCCTGTAGCTACGGCACAGAACGAACAGCTGCGGGTGCAGATATTCCCTAAAATCATGAATGTTGCTGTACCTGCTCCCCAGCATTCGCCCATGTTCGGGCAATTGCCACTTTCGCAAATGGTGTGTAACTTATGCGTATCAACCAAGCCACGAACTTGCGCATATTCTTTCCCAACAGGCAATTTCACACGTAACCAATCAGGTTTACGTTTAACTTCAGTTACAGCAGGTACTACCGGTAAATCAATCATGATACAAAGTTAAGGATTAGGATTGAAATCTTGCAATGAAGAAATGTTTGAGGGTTGTAATAATATATTTGCTGCTGAAACTGGCTTTCCTATTAAATTACCTGTTTAAAAATGATTTGGAAAGGTGCTGCAATGCATATGGTTTGGGTTCGGTCCGTCTTTCCGCTGTATCCCCAACGAAAAAGTTGGGGGATGCCGCTGCAATACGGTTTAGGTGGCCAAAGCACTTAATACGACAACTTTACAAGGGCAAATCATAAAGCCTGTGAAAAGATAATTTATCCCAATAACCCCGCTGTAGAATGATTTTATCGTGCTTAACCTGGAAAAAGCCGCAACCTCTGAAACCTTTCGGATCCTGCCACTCCATTATTGCCCATTCGCTATCTTCAAATATGTTAACGGGCTTACAAACCATTTCTGCAGCAGCAAACTCTGCTTCGAACATCGCTCTTATTGCTGCTTTCCCTTCAACAGGCTGGTTGGCTACCTGGTGGTTAATAGCGTCATCAGCATACAAATCCGTTAATCTTTCTACATCAGCACCATTAAATGCTTCAACCCATAAATTTAATATTTCTTTGGCGCTCATAATCCAATACTCATTTCAAAAATTTTCTGTTCTTTAACTTCGATAAAGCCTGTTTTTTCATAAAACTTATGGCTCCCGGTTCTAAGGGTATTACATCTTACCTTAACTTTCTCAACTTTATAGGTCTCCGCCCATGCAATTACCTCGTCAATAAGTTTTTTGCCAATATTCATTTTTCTATGGTTTGCATCAACTACCAGTCCTGCAATTTCTACAAATTTTGGCGATTCTAACCGGATAGTGAAAAAGCCATGAATCCAACCAACCACTTTACCATCAATGGTTGCTACAAATGCACAATTATCCTGATTATTTCGGGTTGCTTTAATTCTTTCCTCCGTTTCAGGAACTGTTGTTTCGTAACCAAGTTGTGCTGACAAGCTGGTTACGGCATTTGCATCACTTTCTTCAATTTTTCTGATTTTGACCATGTTTTTAAATATAAAAAGAAAAAATTAATGCGTTAATTGCTTGCTGTAATTTTTGCAGGAATAAAATTCAATAAAAATGATTTTGTTAAAGTTTTGGTTTAAACTTTGTTAATATCTTATTGATTTTAATTTAATTTCTAATTTTTTAGCAATTTTTTGAGTATTAATTGCTCAAAAATTCGTGACATGTTTAAAATGATTCTAAATTTGTAACTCCTTTAATATAAGATGACAAAAAAGAAAAAGACAGTTGGTAAAACTGACGCAGATGTAATTTTAATTGGGGCAGGCATAATGAGTGCAACCCTGGGGGTTTTATTAAAAGAATTAGAGCCCAACTTAAGTATAGAAATTTACGAGCGACTTGATATTGCTGCGGCCGAAAGTTCTGATGCATGGAACAATGCGGGTACAGGTCACTCTGCTTTTTGTGAGTTAAATTACACGCCCGAAAAAAAGGACGGTACCGTTGAGACAAAAAAGGCAGTACAGATAGCTGAACATTTTGAAGTTTCCAAACAGTTTTGGGCTTATCTTATAGAAAAGGGTTTAGTTTCAAATCCTGAAAATTTCATTCGTAAAATTCCACATATGAGTTTTGTGTGGGGCAAGAAGAATGTAGATTACCTTAAAAAACGCTATGATGCTTTGCAGCAATGTGATTTGTTTAGCGATATGCAATACACAGAAGATGCGGAGCTTGTTAAAGAGTGGGCACCATTAATTATGGATGGCCGTAAGAAGAACGAGAAAATTGCCGCAACCAAAATGGATTTGGGGACTGATGTGAATTTCGGTTCTTTAACCCGCGATATGTTTAATCACCTTAAAGAACAACCTAATGTTAAACTTTATTTTAATCACGAAATCCGCGATTTGAAGAAAAATAAAGATGAGAACTGGATTGTTAAAGTAAAGGATTTGGAAAGTGGCGACAAAAGTAAACGTGTTGCAAAATTTGTTTTCATAGGTGCTGGTGGTGGCTCATTGCCATTGTTGGAAAAATCTGATATCCCTGAAGGAAAAGGTTTCGGCGGTTTCCCGGTTAGCGGGCAGTGGTTAAAATGTACCAACGAAGAAATTATTGCTAAACACCATGCTAAAGTTTATGGTAAAGCGGCTGTAGGTGCGCCACCAATGTCGGTACCACATTTAGACACCAGAATGATTAACGGTAAACAGGCTTTGTTATTTGGTCCTTACGCAGGCTTCTCAACGAAATTCTTAAAGAACGGCTCTTTCCTGGATTTACCGAAGTCGATTAAATTTAATAACATCCGTCCGATGCTTTCGGCAGGTTTACATAATCTCGACTTAACAAAATACCTGATTGAACAGGTTAGGCAATCGCCTGAAGACAGGCTGGAAGCATTAAAAGAATATTTACCTACAGCTGAATTAAAAGATTGGGAGTTGGAATACGCCGGACAACGTGTTCAGGTTATTAAGAAAGATGAGAAAAAAGGCGGTATTTTAGAGTTTGGTACCGAAGTAGTGAGTGCTGGTGATGGCTCTATTGCAGCCTTGCTGGGTGCTTCGCCGGGTGCTTCGACAGCGGTTTCCATTATGCTCGATTTATTAAATCGTTGCTTTAAAGAAGACCTTGCAACACCGGAGTGGCAGGCAAAAGTTAAAGAAATGATTCCGACTTATGGTAAGGAATTAGCCGCTGATGCTGTGCTTTGCAAAGAAACCAGAAACAGGACATCAAAAATATTAAAAATAGAAAAGGCTTAATTAAGCCACTTCAATATAAATAAAAAAAGCTAGTGAAAACTTTCACTAGCTTTTTTTATTTAACGTTATTAAGCATTAAGCTGCAATCACTTCTGCAACTTCTTCGGCAGATATATCGCTGTGCGATGATTCCAGAACACAATCACCATCCTTTATTAATAATATTTGTGGCGACTGGTGTGCTACCTGGAAAATCTCAGCTATTTTATTTGAAATCTCTCGGTATGCGATTAAATCCAGGAAATAAAGTTTTGTGTCTTCAGGAATGACATCCCAATCCATCTCAAAGTTTTTTCTGGCCATCATACTGATTGAGCAACGGGTACTGTGCTTAAAAATGAGGCTAAAACCGCTTGCGTTTTTTATTTCGTCAAGCTGTTCCATCGAAGTTAAATTAACCCAGGTCATGATAATTTTAAAATATGTTTATAGGTAAACACTTAGCAAAACTTTAAGTTCTGTAAATGACCAAAAAATGAAAAAGAATAGGAAATGACTAATTTCTTCTGCGTCTTCCTTCCGGATACGAACTGTATGCGGGACAAAGTTTAGAAGAACAAGCTTCTAAAATGGTAATGGTGCAAAACACCGCCAATAAAAGGATGGCAACTTTTTTCATTCTTATAAGTTTATTTTCAAAGGCTAATAAGCAGTTATAGCTTAAATTTTATACGTTGAATATGAATTATACTTTTCTTCAGCGTATTCTTTTAATAGCCCTAATGTACAAATAATTATTAAAAGATAATGTTAAATGTTTGCAGAAAAATCGGCCATTTTAATTGCCGTAATTGCTGCTTCATCGCCTTTATTGCCATGTTTACCACCTGCACGGTCTTGTGCCTGCTCTAGGTTATTGGTTGTTAAAACTCCAAAAATTACCGGTTTACTGTATTTAATGCCAACATTTGTAAGTCCCTGAGCTACTGCATCGCAAATAAAATCGAAGTGTTTGGTATCGCCCTGAATTACACAGCCAAGGCAGATTACGCCATCAAGGTCTGCTCTTTTACTTAGTAGAATTTCTGCACCACCAGTTAATTCGAAACTACCCGGAACGGGCAATGAAATAATATTTTCCTCTTTAACACCGTTTTCCAAAAGTGTTTTTAAGGCACCATTATACAATGCGCCTGTAATTTCGGCATTCCATTCGGCAACAATGATCCCGAATTTATAGTTTGAACCATCTGGAACTGTTGTGTGCGAAAAATCGGATAGATTTTTTAATTGACTTGACATAGCACAAAGATAACGCTATGTAGTTAATGTTAAAAGAGGCGAATGTTTAAATGTTGTAAGTTTATTAAATCAGCTGAATATCACTGTAAGTTGCGCCAATAGGTATAGATTTCTCTCCAATCCAGATTTGATTTTTATCGAATCTGGAAACTTTATCTTTCGATATGATAAAGGCCCGATGGCAACGGATAAAGTTGTTTTTAGGTAATAAATCAGCCAGATCATTAATCGTGATCCTTGAACTGATAAGTTTATGTTTTAGCTGAATTTGCGTATAATTTCCTGAAGCCTCAATATAAAAAATTTCATTTAATTCAACCTTTACTTGTTCATACCCATCTTTTACAAAAATATATTCAGGTTTGGCTTCCGAACGTTGATTGCGGAAATTGAACAGTTCCTGAGCTTTGTTACAGGCCTTTAAAAAACGCGATAATGAGAAAGGTTTTAACAAATAATCAACCGCATCAAGTTCAAAACTTTGCACAGCATGCTCCGTATAAGCCGTTGTAAATATTACCATTGGCGGATTACTCAAGCTTTTTAAAAAGTCTATGCCACTGATATCAGGCATTTTGATGTCAAGAAAAATTAAGTCGGTTTTATTTGCCTGCAAATAACTGATTGCTTCAAAAGCATTTGTGAAAGTTGCTGTTAATTCAACAAAGGGAACTTTTGAAGCATGAGTTTTAATAATGTCAAGTGCTATCGGTTCATCATCTATTGCAATGGCGGTCATATCTCTTTTTAGGGTTACCTACCTTAATATCGTTTAATTATTTGGATTATCTCAAACCTTTAGGTTTAGTAAAATTGTTTTTAAGTTCTTACCTGCACTTCTATGGCGCCCAGCGTAACAATTAATCGATTACTTTCACGATAGCTTGTAACCTTGAGTCTGGTTTAAATATCAATCTAACTGTAAAGTTAAGTGAATAAAAAACTCTTTTGCGCTTTCGCGGATAATCAATTCGTGTTTACCATGGTAAAGAAGCGTTAAACGTTGTTTCACATTCTCCAGACCAATACCGCTTTTTAGCTTTTCAGGATCGTTGTCTGCTTTTAAATGGATACTGTTGTGAACATCAAAATAAAGTGTTTTCTCTTTAGTTTGAAGCGTTATTTTAATATGAGAAGGTTGCTGTAAACTAATTCCATGTTTAAAAGCATTTTCTACAAAAGGAATCAGTAACATTGGGGTAATCTGAAGATTATTGAGCTGCTCATCAATTTGCGTCTCTATTCTGATGTCCGCGGAACGAGAAGTTCTGAGCTTTTGTAAATCTATATAGTTGTTCAGGTATTCTACTTCGCGGGTAAGTGAAATTTTATCCTGCATATTTTCGTGCAACATAAAACGCATCATGTCGCCAAGCTTCTGTATACCCTCGCCGGTACGTTCTGCATTTTCCTGCAAAGCTGTACCAAATAAGGTATTTAGTGCATTGAACAAGAAATGTGGATTAATCTGCGATTGCAGAAAACTCAGGTTTGCATCAGATTTGCCTAATTCAGTTTTTAATGTTCTGATTTCAGTTCGGTTTGCCAGTCTCTTTTTATAAATATACCACGATAAAGGTGCACTGATAATTAATTGTGTTGGCAGATAAAATAAGAATACAACGAAAAACATTTCCATCCGCCAGATAAACATGGCGGCTATTAATCCGAGAGGAACGGTTAGTAAAATTGAAATAAAGAATACCTGCCAGAAATAAACTTTAAATGGCTTTCCTTTAGCCGTATTTTGTGGTAGAAGGGTGTAGATAGAATAAATTACAATGCCGATGGTTGCGAAAATTACCAGGGTCCAGCATAGACTGATTTCGATTGCCGAGCGACTCGATACCCATAGTAGAAGACCAACGAACCAGAAGGCTAAGCCGAAGCCAATATCCATCCGCATTTGTACACCATCGTCTGCATTTTTATTTTTGTGTTCGGCTAAATAACCTAAAAAGGCCTTTAAAAGTGAGTAGGCAGAAATAATAACAATAGACCACATGCTGTAAACGTAGCCCCGAAAGAAAACCCGGTTATAAGCATCTTGCAAATTTTCATAATCAAATAAGGTATAAGCTTCCGAGTAAGTTTTACATACACTAAATACAAGGCCACCAATAAGAAAAATACCAGCAAGGAAAAAACTGTTGGCAACTATGTTTCGCTTACTGATCAGAGCAGGCATAATGCAGAAATTTATTGCCAGAAAACTAAAGTAGAGTATCGAGAACCTGAATAATTCTGGTACGAGGTAATTGGAAAAATAAGAGTATTTTATTTTCTCGTTTAAAAAGTAATAATAACTTTCATTGCGGATTCTTCCATCTGCACCGGAAATAAGTAAAATAATGATTAAAACATAAAGCGCTGTAGAAATCCAGAATTCAATTTTGCGTAAATCTTTAAAATCCATTGTATTTGTTTTGATGCTGCAAGTTTACTTCGGTAGTCGCAATATATTTTTAAAATGTGATAGAAGTGATGAAAAATGTGATGAATGAATGAGAATTTCAATATTCAGCACTTTAAGTTATCAAAGATTAGCTGTAAGTTATAGATTGATCGGGAAATGATATTCTTCATATCAACCTTTAAGATACACATAGATTGTTACCTTTGCTTTTCAATAGTGCATAACACATTCATTCACTCATTCAAAAATTCAGAATATTATGGTTGTTTACGGAATCCCAAACTGCAATACAGTAAAAAAGGCCTTAGACTGGTTAAAGGCAAATAAAATCGACTTTGAATTTCACGATTTTAAGAAAAAGGGAGTAACTGCCGAAAAGTTAAATGAATGGTGCAAAGTTTTTGGCTGGGAAACAGTGCTTAACCGTAAAGGGTTAACCTGGAAAAAGCTTACAAAAGAAGAGCAACTTGAAATAGATAACCAGGAGAAGGCTATAACATATTTAATTCAAAATACCAGTGCTATTAAAAGACCCGTGGTTGAAAAAGACGGTCATGCAATTTTAATTTCTTTCGATGAAAGCGTTTATGCTGAAACACTTGGCTAGGACCTTTGTTGTATGTTAAAGTTTGTTAAATCATAATTTTAACATTTAAACTAATATATTTTTGGGTATGTATAAGCTGATCATTTTTTTACTTCTAGCCGTTCCTGTTGGTGTTTTTGCACAATCAACTGTTGTTACCGGTGGTGTTTACGATAATTCAAAGAAATCGGTTACCATTCCGGGTGTTACCATCAGAAACTTAAATAATAAAAAAATAACGACTTCCAGCGCTTCAGGGAAATTTACAATTGCGGCAAATAATGGCGATTTAATTGAGTTTTCGATGGTAGGTTATGTTACTGATACCTTATACCTGGTTAGTTTGTTACCAAAAACCATTTACATGGTTGAAAAAAATAATAACCTTAATGATGTTAATATTCAGGGCGTAAAAATTAACAAAGAAATTCTAAGTCCCGATCCACTTGCGGAGAAGTATACCTTAATGGGGACAGGTGGTAATTTAGATCGTAAGAAAATGACTGATAAAGTTGGCGGTTTAAGTTTGAATCTTGGTTATGGCAAATATAAACGGCAACAAAGAAAAGAAGCCGAGTTAGAAGAACGTGACAGATATCTTTCGGAAATTGATGATAACTTTAATGAAAAATCAATCGGCAACCTGATTAAACTACAAGGTGATGATTTGAAAAACTTTATGATCATTTACCGGCCTTCAGTTCAGCAGGTACAGGCAGAGCGACCTTTTAAATATTCATATTATATTGTTCAGGCCTATCATGCCTGGTTAAAACTCTCGCCGGCCGAACGGAAACTTCAGGATCTACCGGCTTTAAAAAAAGAAAATTAGACCGATTTAGCTGTTTTCTATCGTCTGCATAACTCTTTGTAAAGTAACATTATAAGCACAAATAATTCTCATTGTGCTTATTTTTTATATTTGCCGCCAAATAACTTATATCATGAATATCAGACTAAACAAATTAATCACCTCGTGTTTGGTTTGTATGTCAGTTGCATTTTCTGCAACTGCCCAGCAAGCAAGCACGCCAACCGCTCCTCCAACCAATTACAGTCCTGCAGAAGCATTCGGGCCGCTCTTTTATACACAAAATGGTAACGAATTTCGTTCGGCTAATGGCGCTCCTGGGGCTAAATACTGGCAAAACAGGGTAGATTATAATATCACCGCTAGCCTTGATGAAACTAAAAATATGGTTAGCGGAACGGTAACCATTACATACAAAAATAATAGTCCTGATAAATTGCCTTATTTATGGTTACAATTGGATCAGAATACTTTCAAAGAAGGTTCAAGAGGACAGCAGGTTACTCCGGCGCGTAGCCGTTATGGCGCACAAGGCGAAAAATTTGATGGAGGCTATAAAATCAGCAACGTTAGTGTTTCACAAAAAGCTACGGCGGTTAAGTTTACGTCGATTATAGAGGATACCCGCATGCAAATCCGTTTGGTTCAGCCAATGGCTGCTAATGGCGATGTAGTTACCATTAAAATGGATTATTCTTACATAGTTCCGAAAGAGGGTTCGGATAGAACTGGTCATTTAACTACCCAGAACGGTGAAATATTTGCCATTGCACAATGGTTTCCACGTATGTGTGTGTACGATGATGTATTAGGCTGGAATACCTTACCTTATTGGGGAGGTGGTGAGTTCTATTGCGAGTATGGCGATATTACTTATGCTATTACGGCACCTGCTACACACATTGTTATGGGTTCAGGGGAATTGCTAAATCCACAGGAAGTATTTACCACCGAGCAATTGAAAAGATGGAATGCAGCTAAAGCCAGCGATGCAACGGTACACATCCGCTCTGCTGAAGAAGTTACTGATCCAAAATCTCGCCCTGCGAAAGATAAATTAACCTGGAAATTCAAAATTATGAATGCCAGAGATGCTGCATGGGCATCATCGAAAGCTTTTGTTCTTGATGCCGCTCGTATCAACTTCCCGAGTGGAAGAAAAGGACTGGCAGTTTCAGCACAACCAATTGAAAGTAATGGCAACGATGGTTATGGACGTGGTGTGGAGTATGTAAAATCTTCAATTGAACACTATTCTACAAAATGGTTCGAATTTCCTTATCCAATGGCGGTTAACGTAGCAACGAATATTGGTGGTATGGAATATCCGGGTATTGTTTTCTGCGGATGGAAAGCTAAAAATGCCTCTGCATGGGGTGTTATCGATCATGAATTTGGCCACTCATGGTTTCCTATGATTGTTGGTTCGAACGAACGTAAATACGGCTGGATGGATGAGGGTTTCAATACTTTTATCAATGGTATTTCGGCACAGAACTTTAATAAAGGCGAATATAAGCCAAGGGTTACAGATATGAACCGTATTGGTAAAGCAGTTATTGGAAATCCGGCACAGGAAAACATCATGTTAATGCCTGATGGAATGGCTGAAAGAAATATTGGTGTAAACCTTTACAGTAAGCCAGGCTGGGGTTTAAATATTTTAAGAGACCAGGTTTTAGGCGAAGATAGGTTTGATTATGCTTTCCGCCAGTATATTAAAAACTGGGCATTTAAACATCCAACACCTTTCGACTTTTTCCGCTCGATGGAAAATGGTGCCGGCGAAGATTTAGCATGGTTCTGGAGAAGCTGGTGGTTAAATAACTGGAAAATGGATCAGGCAATTGGCGATGTTCAGGCAGTAAAAACCGACGGCAACATCACTGGTTATACAATCAGGGTAAACAACCTGGAGAAAATGCCAATGCCAATTATCCTTCAGGTTAAAACAAAAAGCGGCAAAACAGATATCATTAAATTACCTGTTGATGTTTGGATGAAAAATACCACTTGGTTGGTTCGTTATCCAACAACTGAAGAGGTTGTATCGGTTGTTTTAGATCCGAATAAAGTTTTACCAGATAGTAATGCAGATAATAATACCTGGAATGCACCTGCAAACTAAGGTCCCAAAATGATTAAAAGCCCCTTAACCGAGCAGGTTAAGGGGCTTTTTTTATTGCATAATATTAACACAGCCGAAATCATAAAATGATAATTTTACAGCAGATGAAAGAAAATATTTTGGAAATAAGTAATCCCGAAGGGATATATGATCCCCGCCCTCACGGTTATTCGCATGTGGCAGCAGTTTCGGCAAAAGATTTATTGGTTTTTGTTGCAGGGCAAGGCGGGAGCAGGGAAGATGGGGTCTTAAGCAATGATTTCAGAACACAAGTAAAAATTGTATTCGAAAATATAAAAACTGCCCTGGGAAGTAAGGGTTTGAGTTTTGAGCATATCGCAAAACTTACAACATTAGTTGTAGATTATAATGAGGAAAAGCATAAGGTACTTATCGAAGAATCAAACCTAATATGGCCTGATTTAAAATTTCCTGTTAATACACTTATTCCGGTGCAGAGACTGGCATTAGATGGAATGCTAATTGAAATTGATGCTACAGCAGTAGCTTTTTAAAGCGGATTAATGGAAGGTAACAAGCAAAATGTTTTTGAGGTTTATGATAAAATTGGCGATTGGTTTGCCGAGCACCGCCCGAAAGGATTAATCGAAAAAAAATACCTCAATAACATAATTTCTTTAATTCCCGAAGATGGGCATATTCTTGATGTTGGTTGCGGTACAGGAATACCCATGCTTAAATATTTTATCGATTCTGGTATTAAGGTTACCGGCGTAGATGCCAGTAAGAAGATGCTAAGCATGGCCAGACAGAATTTTCCTGATACTGAATTTATACTCGCAGATATGCGGGAACTTGATTTAGGCAAAAAATATAATGCAATAATTGCCTGGCATAGTTTCTTTCATCTTCCAGCTGCACATCAGCCGGGGGTAATAGTAAGCTTCAAAGCACATTTACAAGCCGGTGGTGTTTTACTTTTTACATCTGGTACAACCAATGGAGAAGCCTGGGGCTTAAATGGCGGCGAAAACCTGTTCCATGCTTCTTTAGATACAGCTGAATATAAATCGATTCTGGAGAAAAACAACTTTAGCCTATTGGAACATAAAATTGATGACCCTGAATGCGGTTATGCTACAGTTTGGCTGGCTCAATATAATCCTCAATAATTCATAATTTGAATTAACTTTGCAGCATGGCTGAACAGCAAAAAAATAATCCGCTTCACGGCATCACCCTCGAAAGAATTGTAACCGATCTTCAGTTACACTATGGCTGGGAAAAATTGGGTCAGTTAGTCAGGATAGATTGTTTTAATAATAACCAAAGTATTAAATCAAGCCTGAAATTTTTAAGAAGAATGGATTGGGCCAGAAAAAAAGTGGAAGACTTATACCTCAGTACTTTTCATAAATAAACCTAAATTTTTTGGATTGATGATAATTCATTAATTCTTCATGTTGTATTTGGAGATTTATTAAACAATTAACAAGGTTTATTAATCAATAATCAAAGCGCAAAATGAAAGCAATTAAAATTTTAATGATCGCCCTTGTAGCTGCATTTACCGTAAATACAGTAAGTGCACAAACAACTACACCAGCAAAAGCTAAAACAGAGAAAACACAGGTTAAAAAAGTTCACAAAAAACATCATCACAAACACAAAGCAAAGAAAGCTGCAGCAAAAGTATAATACAAGCACAATTGAAATAAAATTGAGAACCCCGGCAATAACCGGGGTTTTCTTTTTTAAGAAAAATAGAATTTAGCTGTCACATTTTGGTTTTTATGGTGTCTTATGAGTGTTAGTTGCTGTTGGCGTACTAATATCAAACCAAACAATAAGTACAATTTTCACATGAAAAACCTTTTTTTAGCACTTTTATGCCTATTATCTACGAAAGTCTTCGCACAAGATAATGGTAGCATTTCCGGGAAAATTATTGATAGTAAAACCAATCAGCCATTGGAATATGCCGGTATAATTTTATCCGGCAAAGCGGATTCGACAAAAAAAATAGGCGTGGTTTCAAATAACTTAGGTGTATTTACTTTCGCAACAGTAACACCAGGTGATTATATAATTAAGGTATCGGTAATTAGTTACAATCCGGTAATGAAAAATATTACGGTTACTACTAAACCACTAAATCTTGGAACAATTAAACTACAGGAAGATGCAATTTCCTTAAAAGATGTAGCTGTTAACGGCCGGTTTTCTACAGCTACTGTAAAAAAGGATACTGTGGAATTTAATGCAGAGGCTTACAAAACAAGGCCAAATGCTGCGGTTGAAGATTTACTGAAAAAGCTGCCAGGTGTAACCATCGATCAGGATGGAAGTATTCTGGTGCAAGGCCAAAAGGTAACCCGCTTAACGGTTGATGGAAAAGACTTTTTTGGAACTGACCCTAAAACGGCAACCAAAAACTTACCTGCCGATGCGATTGCAAAAGTGCAGCTGATTGATAGTAAAACACTCGAAGCCAAGGCAACAGGCATTGATGATGGACAAAGGGAAAAAGTTTTGAATTTAACGATAAAGGAAGATAAGAAAAAAGGTTGGTTTGGCAACGCAAACCTGGCAGGCGGCACTACTGATAAGTACAGCGGCTACCTAAGTGCTAACCATTTTAACAAGAACCTGCAGTTTGCCGTTTTAGGGATGACAAATAACACCAACGAAGCAAGTTTCGGCTTTGATGACCTGAGTAGTTTTAGCGGTGGAAATATCGGGAATATATTTGCTCCGCCAGCCGGTGGAAGTTTTTCGATTAATGGTAATAATGGTAAAGTAACTGTTGGTGGAAGTGGTGTTTTCGATAACAATGCTATTGGTTTATACAGTACCCACAGCGGGGGCTTAAACTATAGTAACAGTTGGGGTAAAAATAATAAACTGGCCATCAGTGGGAGCTATTTTACCTATTTCTCATCAGGTTTGGGCAATAAGCTATCGAACATTCAGGATTTAAGTTCGGGCGATATTTTGCGCACATTGGATAATACCGACCGTAATAGCGATAATCAGGCCCATCGTTTTAATTTTAAGGCAGAATATCATCCCGATTCGTTAACAGATGTCGTTTTAAGACCAAATGTAATCTTAAACAGTACGACCAATATTAACAATCGTTTCTTTAACTCAAGTTTTGATGATACCGGCAAAGCTAATGATGGAACACAATATTACAACCAGCACAATTTTACTCCATCACTATTTGGAGAGTTTTCTATTTTGCGCAGGTTGGCAAATAAAAAAGGGTCAATTTCCATCCGTTTAAACGGTACACAAAATACTTTTAATTCCGATTGGTTAAACCGTTCGCTCCTAACCCAGTATACAAATGGTTCGCCAACGGTTACTAATATCAATCAGGAGGCCAGTCAGGAAAACGCCGCTAAAACCTATACCGGAAATGTAAATTATGCCCGCCAGTTAAATAAGAAATGGAGTGCAAATGTTGGTTACGCTTATTCTAAAAGCATAACCGACGCAACGCAGCTTACTTACGATTATAACCCGGCAACAGGAAATTATGAAACAGTTGTACCATCGTTAACCAACACATTTGATAATCAAAATAGTTTGCAAATTGCAGGTCTTGGCTTTATCTATACCGGAAAAGACTGGACCTACAATTTCGGGGTAAATGCCCAGGAAAGTGCTTTAGATGCAAAGATGTTTAATAATGTTGGTGCTAATACTGGTAATATCGAGAAAACATATTATAACCTTTTGCCAAGACTAACAGTAAACTTTAAAAATAAAGCGAACCAAACATTGGTGGCTAACTACAGAGCGAGTGTAAACTTACCTTCGGTAACTGATTTACAACCTGTACAAAACAATACTAACCCGCTTTACCAGCGCCAGGGAAATCCTGATTTGGAAGCGAGAAAAAGTCATCGAATTTCTGTAAACTTTAATACTTTTAGTCCTGATAATAACCGCTATTGGAATGGTTATTTCCTTTATAATTTAGCTTTTGATGACATCGGAAATAACATTACTTACAATAACGGCATCCAGTACGTTAAGCCTGTTAATGTTGATGGAAATTTTTATGTTAGGGCTGGAACATATTTTGGGATGCCATCTAAAATTAAAGGATTAAGGATGAATTATGGTGCAAATGTTTTCACCGAGCGCAGAACAAACTTCATCAGCGATGCTAAAAACATAACAAACCGTTATGAAATAGGACCGAATTTAAACTGGAGTTATGATATTGAGGATAAATTTAATGCCGGGATATTTGCTTATGTAGGATATACCAAAGTAAATAATTCATTAGAATCGGCGGTTGATAATAAATACTTTACCTTAAATAACACCCTAAACTTAAGTTATGAGTTTATCAAGAACCTTCGCATAGAAGCCGATTTAAATCATATCGGATCTGCCGGAAGAGCTGATGGGTTTAATAATAATTATTTCCTGCTTAATGCCGGTATCAATAAGTTTATTATGGAACGAAGAATTACCTTAAGTTTAAAAGGATTTGATATCCTGAAACAAAACACATCCATTGATCGGATTGTAAACAGCAGCAGGATAGAAGATGTCCGCTACAATAACATCACCAGGTACTTTTTCCTTTCGTTAAATTATAAGCTAACAAAAGTAGGTGCAAATAAGGAACGCAATAATCCAAGGAGTACTGTTAATTAAAGGTGTTGATTTTCATAATCTCCGGTAATCAGGTTGGTTGCTCACTAATCGGATTGCGGGATTTTCAAATGAACCAATAGCGTTTCGGATTTCCGGCATGTGCTAAAATCGCTAACATCCTAATTCATAAGCCTGAACTCAAAACTTTCAGCATTAAAAAAATTCACTTAACCCCTTGATTTTTAAAAAGAATTGTTCTACTTTTGCAGTCCGTTTTATGGGCTATCCGTAAGGATGCCGGGGGAGCGGTAAATTTTTAATAAAAAACATAAAAAAGCACAATGCCAACTATTCAACAATTAGTTAGAAAAGGTAGAGTAGCACTGGAGTTCAAGAGTAAGTCTCCAGCGTTGGACAGCTGTCCACAGCGAAGAGGTGTATGTACACGTGTGTACACCACTACCCCTAAAAAACCAAACTCAGCAATGCGTAAAGTTGCCCGTGTTCGTTTAACGAACGGTAAAGAGGTGAATGCTTACATTCCTGGAGAAGGTCACAACTTACAAGAGCACTCAATCGTATTGATTCGTGGTGGTCGTGTTAAAGATTTACCAGGTGTACGTTATCACATCATCCGTGGTGCATTAGATACATCAGGTGTTGCTGGTCGTAACCAACGTCGTTCGAAATATGGTACTAAACGTCCTAAACCAGGTCAGGCAGCTGCTGCACCTGCAAAAGGAAAGAAAAAATAATCGGGAGGAAATAAGAAATGAGAAAGTCAAAACCAAAAAAGAGAATTATTCTTCCTGATCCAAAATTCAATGATGTTCAGGTAACTCGTTTTGTAAACAATATGATGTACGATGGAAAAAAATCTATCGCTTACGCTATTTTTTATGATGCTGTTGAATTGGCTGAGAAAAAAGCTGGTGAAAATGGTTTAGAGATATTTAAACGTGCATTAACTAACATTATGCCTGCTGTAGAGGTTAAATCTCGTCGTGTAGGTGGTGCTAACTTCCAGGTTCCAACTGAGGTTAGACCAGAGCGTAAAACTGCGCTTGGTATGAAATGGTTAATTTTATATGCTCGTAAACGTGGTGAAAAAACCATGAAAGAGAAATTAGCTGGTGAAATGGTAGCTGCTGCTAAAGGCGAAGGTGCTGCTGTTAAAAAGAAAGAAGATACGCATAAAATGGCTGAAGCTAACAAAGCGTTCTCTCACTTCAGATTCTAATTTAGAATTAATTACACTAGTAAGATTACATAGATTTAATTAGAAGATTATACTGATTAGATAGATTGCACCGATTGTACTTTATAATCGGTGCAATCGTTTAAAAAATCAGAGAATCAAAAAACAACATGGCAAGAGATTTAAAATTTACAAGAAATATCGGAATCGCAGCTCACATTGATGCAGGTAAAACTACAACAACTGAGCGTATTCTTTATTATGCTGGTGTTAGCCACAAAATTGGTGAGGTACACGAAGGTGCTGCAACCATGGACTGGATGGCACAAGAGCAAGAGCGTGGTATTACCATCACTTCTGCTGCAACAACAGTAAACTGGAACTACCGTGGTAGCAAATACCACATCAACATTATCGATACACCAGGACACGTGGATTTTACCGTAGAGGTAAACCGTTCGTTACGTGTATTAGATGGTTTAGTGTTCTTGTTTTCTGCAGTTGATGGTGTTGAGCCTCAATCAGAAACTAACTGGCGTTTAGCAAACAACTATAATGTTGCCCGTATTGGTTTCGTTAATAAAATGGACCGTTCTGGAGCAGACTTCTTAAAAGTTGTTAAACAAGTTAAAGATATGTTAGGTAGCAATGCAGTTCCATTGCAATTACCTATCGGTTCTGAAGATAACTTTAAAGGTGTGGTTGATTTGATCAACAACCGTGGTATTGTTTGGAATGAGCACGATAAAGGTATGACTTTTACTGAGGTGCCAATTCCTGATGATATGTTAGATGAGGTTGCTGAGTGGAGAGAGAAATTATTAGAATCAGTTGCTGATTATGATGAGACTTTGATGGAGAAATTCTTCGAAGATCCAAACTCTATCACTGAACGTGAAATTTTAGACGCTTTACGTGCAGCTGTATTAGATGCTAAAATCGTTCCTATGGTTTGTGGTTCATCTTTCAAAAATAAAGGTGTTCAAACCATGTTGGATTATGTAATGGAATTATTGCCTTCTCCTTTAGATTCTGAAGGTGTTGTAGGTACTAATCCTGATACAAACGAAGAAGTTTTATTAAAACCTTCTGAAAAAGAGCCGTTTGCAGCTTTAGCATTTAAAATTGCTACCGACCCATTCGTAGGTCGTTTATGTTTCATCCGTGTTTATTCAGGTAACTTAGAAGCTGGTTCATACGTATATAATTCACGTTCTGAAAACAAAGAACGTATTTCACGTATCTTCCAGATGCATGCTAACAAGCAAAACCCAATCCCTAACGTAGGTGCTGGTGATATTGCAGCTGTTGTTGGATTTAAAGATATCAAAACTGGTGATACACTTTGCGAAGAGAAAAACCCAGTTGTTCTTGAGTCAATGGTATTCCCTGATCCGGTTATCGGTTTAGCTATTGAGCCTAAAACTCAGGCTGACGTTGATAAATTAGGTTTAGCTTTAGGTAAATTAGCTGAAGAAGATCCTACTTTTAAAGTAGAAACAGATCAGGAAACTGGCCAAACGGTTATCTCTGGTATGGGTGAGCTTCACTTAGACATCTTAATTGACCGTTTAAAACGTGAGTTTAAAGTAGAAGTTAACCAAGGTGCACCGCAAGTAGCTTATAAAGAGGCAATCTTCGGTACAGCTGAACACCGTGAGGTTTATAAAAAACAATCAGGTGGTCGTGGTAAATTTGCCGATATCAAAATTGTAATCTCTCCAATCGATGCAGACTTCGAAAAAGGTGGTTTACAGTTTGTGAACGAAATTGTTGGTGGTGCTATTCCTCGTGAGTTCATCCCTTCAGTTGAGAAAGGTTTCACTTCTGCAATGTCTAACGGTGTGTTAGCTGGTTACCCACTTCCTGATATGAAAGTACGTTTGATTGATGGTTCATTCCACGCAGTCGATTCAGATGCTTTATCATTCGAGCTTGCTGCTCGTATGGCATATCGTGAGGCTTTACCAAAATGTAAACCTGCTTTGATGGAGCCAATCATGAAAATCGAAATCTTAACCCCTGAAGAAAACATGGGTGATGTTATCGGTGATATGAACCGTCGTCGTGGTCAGTTACAAGGTATGGACACCCGTAATGGTGCACAAGTTATCAAAGCATTGGTTCCACTTTCAGAAATGTTTGGTTACGTAACACAATTACGTACAATCACTTCAGGTCGTGCAACTTCTACAATGGAATTTGATCACTACGAACCAGCGCCTAAAAACGTTCAGGACGAAGTAATTGCTAAGTCTAAAGGCAGAATTAAATCTGAAGACTAATTTCTAGTATCTAGATAAAAGTATCAAGTATCAAGAGCGATTTTTCCATCTTGATACTCGATACTAAATGCTTGCTACTAAAGAAGATAAATCCGGTTTCTGTTGTTAATAGCTCTAACAGGAAACCATAATTAAAAATAACATGAGCCAAAGAATCAGAATTAAATTAAAATCTTACGATTACAACTTGGTAGATAAATCTGCTGAGAAAATCGTAAAAACTGTTAAACCTACGGGTGCAGTTGTAAGTGGTCCGATTCCACTTCCTACAGAGAAAAAAATCTTTACTGTATTACGTTCTCCACACGTAAACAAAAAAGCTAGAGAGCAGTTCCAATTATGCGCTTACAAACGCTTATTAGATATTTATAGCTCTAACTCTAAAACAGTTGATGCTTTAATGAAACTTGAATTACCTAGCGGTGTTGAAGTTGAAATCAAAGTGTGATAGATTTTAAAGAGAAAAAAAGTCCCGCTGAAAACCGGGACTTTTTTTTGCACCAGTTTTTAGAACATTATTAAATGGTATCGGTTTTATAATTATGAAAAGGAAAGAAACAAAAACCGGAGAATTGCCTATAGAAGGGCAGGATTTTGATAATCCAAATAAAGATATCATGCAGAAACCTTCGTCGCACGGCGAAGTTGCCAATCAGAAAGGTGGCGATTTTTCTGAACTCGAGGAGAGTAGAATGGAAAATCCTCCCGAAGAAAGAGAAACAAATGGTCTGGTAAAATCAGCTCCTCCTAAGGGTAGTGTAGAACAGGAAAAAGGGATCAGTTAATATTGGTTAAAGATTTTTCCCTTAAATCGACTTTAATTGAGCAGGCTTAGGGTAGTGCTCATCAATAATTTTCTACTACTAATCGATAATCCGGTTACGGACAACAAAGCTGATTAATGCTGCGGTATTTTTAGTTCCTGTTTTCTCCAGCAAACTTTGCCTGTTACCTTCAATAGTACGTTTACTGGTAAATAATTTATCGGCAATTTCACTGTTCGTAAATCCCTGGGCAATCAAATTCAGTATCTCAATTTCCCTCTTCGAAATTTCAGCGTTTGTTTTTAAATGGGTTGAGGCGGTTAGGTGTCTGCTATTTACCTGCGATAATAGTTTTAAGGTAATGCTTGTACAAACATATTTATAGCCAGAAGTTATCTGTTTAATCGCAAAAATGATCTCAGGAATGTTTACATTTTTAAGTAAATAGCCATGAGCTCCTGCATCTAAAGCTTGTACCACATATTTTTCATCATCAAGCATGGTTAAGACAAGAATTTTAATCTTGGGATAGGCCGTGGCAATATTCGAAATTAACTCCATGCCGTTCATATCGGGCATGTTAATATCTGTCAAAATAACATCGGGTTCATCTTCTGTTTTGAGATATTCCAAAACTTCTTTTCCGTTATTAACATCCGCGATAACTTTTATTTCGGCTTCGTTTTCTAATAAGGCGATGATTCCATTTCGCACAATGGTGTGATCTTCAGCAAGTAATACTTTGGTCAAGTTTTTCAATGTTGGGTAATGTAAACCGTTTGGGTTAAATTCAAATATCGAAATATTTTTTATGCTGTAATATGCGTGTTTATACCTCAATTTGCGGTATAAATACGTATTGTTGATGATTCTCAAACGTTTTTATATACCACATAGCTGATAACCCTTAAAAAATAAAACTTAAGTTATTTAGGCTTAGGATGGAAATTTTGATTCTTTTAGATAATGAATAAATATACAATAAATTTTTGAATGCCCCTAATCGTGTGTACCATGATCATTATTTAAAGTGCCTAAAATGATATTAAACTTTTTCTATTTGATAGTGTTATCTAAGTATCTATCATTAAAAAAAAGAATATGAGTTTAAGTAATAATTTTGACAGCCAAAATCGAGGTGAGGAAGAGAAAAAAGAGTCTGGTGATGATGGTAAAATCAAAACCACAGAACTGGATAATGATACCTACGGGCATAGCCCTGATGCTTCTGCATTTAAGCGTAAAGATGAACCGGACGAGGCGCATATCGACCATTTAAAAAGCATTACCAATCATGAAGCAATAAATTCATCTCCCGAATTAAAAAATATTAACTTGTCGAAGGAGGATTTATCTCAAGGGTCGGCCAGTAAAGAAAAAGGTATAGGAGGTAAATCATAATAATACACAGGGAATATGGTAAGTAAACCCTGTGTATTCAAAATAATTTTTCACGGTAGGTGAGCTGTTAATTTAGAATTCAACAACTTAATATCATTATAAACCATTTTCACGGCTCCTAATGTTTAGTTTGAAGAATTGTTATATTATTATTGTTGCGAATTCTAACCTAACAAAATTCGATAAAAAGCATTATACAACTGTTTTTTTCAATAAGTATCAGTTGACATAAGTCAATTTTTTAAGTGTTATTTTTGTTACAAACACCTTAATATAAGTCACTTGTCTGTTTAAAATCTTGCTTAACCCTTTCACCGAATTTCTTCGCTCTGTCCAGATAGTCCGGTGCCTGTTCCTTGAGATCATCCAGTATCGATTTACCATCTGTTTCTCTTTTTCTGGTTGCGTATTTGTACCCATAAACTGCTGCAGCGCCAAGTACTACATATTTTAATAAACTCATATTTCGTTTTTTAAATTCCGGTATTTAAAACATCATCTTCGTCACGCTGTTGTATTTTACCACTAGGTTTAGTTTCAAAATCTTTTGATGAACTTCCTGTGTGGCTTTCAGCACTTTCAATTGTTGGGTGCTTGTCGTTACTGTTGTAGGCATCATCACTCAAAGAATCTTTTGCCTGCGTACCCGTATTATCCAATCCATCGCGTGCACTCGTATTGCCCTTTATTGTTATATCGGGCTCTTTCCCAAAAGTGTTAACACTATTTGAGTCGTTCCCTTTTTCATATGCTTTCTGAACATCCGATTTTTCAGCTGGTGCTTCTCCTGAGCCTACATAGCCTTCCAGGTGTTCTTCTTTATTATATATGCTTGTTTTCATAACTATATTAAAACACCTGTGGTAAAAAATGGTTTTTCTCTTTTATGATAAATATTCGCCTTGATTTTTCTCTTTTGATTAACTTCGCTACCAATTAAAAGCAATGAAATTAATGGAGTGGAAAAAATTATTATCGAATAAACGTTTTGGTCAGGAACAGTATGGTGCTAATTCGGATAGGGCACGTTCTGATTTTCAACGTGATTACGACCGATTGATTTTTTCCTCACCTTTCAGGCGTTTACAAAACAAAACGCAAGTATTCCCTTTGCCGGGAAGTGTTTTTGTGCATAACAGATTAACCCATAGTTTAGAAGTTGCCAGTGTAGCACGGTCTATGGCTAACATTTTCCTGAATACAATTGAAGATAAAAACCCACAGTTAATAAAAGATGTTCCACTAATTAATGAGGTTGGGAATATAGTTGCAGCAGCAGCTTTAGCACACGATTTGGGCAATCCTGCCTTTGGTCATTCTGGCGAAGCAGCCATTTCCAGGTATTTTACCGATGGTGATGGAAAGGTTTACCAGAAAGAAATGAACGATAAACAATGGCACGACTTGATTAACTTTGAAGGTAACGCCAATGCAATCCGTATCCTTACTCACCCGCTTAAAGGAAAAGGTAACGATGCATACGCTTTAACTTATTCTACACTGGCTTCTATAGCCAAGTATCCTTGTGCCTCTATTGCCGGGAAACAAAAAGGTTTGTTGCACCGGAAAAAATATGGTTTTTTCCAATCCGAAGAAGAGAGCTTTAAAAAAATTGCTGTTGAATTAGGCTTAAAACAAGAGGAGAACGAGCATTTGATTTATAAGCGCCATCCTTTAGTCTACCTGGTAGAAGCAGCAGATGATATTTGTTACAGCATTATCGATTTAGAAGATGCCCATCGTTTAAAGATTCTTTCTTATGAAGAGGTGAAAAACTATTTGTTGCCTTTTGCCAATTCGAAAACGATTGAAGATAGGTTGAAGAACGATTATGAAGACGACGATGCGAAAATTGGTCTTTTGAGAGCAAAAGCTATTAATACTTTAACAGTGGTATGTGCCGATATTTTCTATCGCGAACAGGAACAATTGTTGAATGGTGAATTAAATAAGAGTTTAACAGACTTGATTCCTGAACCTTATTTTTCGGCCTGGAAAGCAATTGAAAAAGTTTCTGTAGAAAGGATTTATAATTTCTCGTCGGTAATACAAAAAGAAGTTGCCGGTTATAAAATTATGGCCGGGCTTTTAGAAGAGTTTGTACCCGCATTAATTCATAACGATACACATTATTATAAAAAACTGGTTAAACTAATACCGAAGCAATACCATACCGATTTACCAGATATCTACTCGCGAACTCAAAGCGTGCTTGATTTTGTGTCGGGAATGACAGATTTATATGCAGTTGATTTGTACAGAAACATAAAAGGTATCTCATTTCCTTCTGAAACCTAGGGTTAAACAACCATGGGTTGTAAAAATATTATCCTATCTGGCTTTAATTAGTTTGATTTATATCAAGAAAATTGGCTTTTGTGTAAAAAAACAGTTTCAAAAAATGTGTTTTTACGTATTCTAATCCATTTTTAATGTAGCGAAATAAGCATTTCGTGTAAACAGCCTGTCTACACATATACTAATTATTAGATTTGAGAGTTGTGCCGTGCAATTTTTTGCAGGTACTGACTAAAAAAGATCATACGCTATTAAATGAAAAAAACGTTACTCGTTGCCATGCTTTTGTTAAGCATGGCCTTTGCTGTACAGGCTCAGGCGCCACAACAGTTCAATTATCAGGGCGCAGCCCGCAATACCAACGGAACACCACTAGCTAATAAAAACATCTCATTGAGAATAAGTATTCTTGATGCATCTGCAAGTGGAGCAGCACAATATTCAGAAGTTAGAAATGTTGTAACCAATGCATTTGGCTTGTATAGTGTTGTAATTGGCAGTACGGGTGCCACATCGGTTACAGGTACTATTGCTGGTGTAACCTGGGGAACAAGTTTAAAATTTATTAAGGTAGAAGTAGATCCTGATAACGGCACAAATTTTAGTGTCGCCGGAACAGCTCAGCTTTTAAGTGTACCTTATGCACTATATTCTGCTAATGGGCCTACAGGCGCAAAAGGCGATACCGGTGCAACAGGTGCTACCGGGGCCACAGGCGCAACAGGTGCTACTGGCCCAGCCGGACCTACTGGTGCAACGGGTGCCGCAGGTGCAACAGGCGCAACAGGTGCCACGGGTGCGCAGGGTGCAATTGGTTTAACAGGTCCTGTAGGTCCAACCGGTGCTACAGGATTAACTGGTGCCACGGGAGCGACAGGTGCTACAGGCGCAACTGGTCCGGCGGGACCAACTGGAGCAACAGGTGCACAAGGAATTCAAGGCCCGGTAGGTCCATCTACCGGCGTAGCAGGCGGAGATCTTACCGGTAATTATCCTAATCCAACAATTGCCAGTTTGCAGGGGAAAACGCTTACAGCAACTGCCCCGGGAAATAACCAGGTTTTATTATTCGATGGTACACAATGGAAGCCAGTTACACTAGATGTAACCAACATTGCAGGAGGTAAAGCCTTATCTTCAACAGATTTAAGTGTAGACTCAAATGGTGCAACCGCTTTATTAAAGGATGTTGTTGTAAACATTAACAATGGTGCCGTAACAACAGTTAAACTGGCCGATGGTGCGGTAACTACTCCAAAGCTAGCTGATGGGGCTGTTACCACGGCTAAGCTTGCCGATGCTGCCGTAACGTCAGTTAAAATTGGAAATAAAGAAGTTAAAACTATTAATATTGCTGATGCGGCTGTAGGTACATTACAAATTGCTGATGCATCTGTGTCGGTAGCTAAACTAACTACTGCTGGCGTAACCGATGCAAATAAGGTTTATATCACTAATGCCACAACTGGTGTACCTGAATTAATTTCAAGGTCAGCATTCACAAATTCTACTGGTTGGGCATTAAGAGGAAATTCTGGAGGAGTAGATTTTTCAACAAACCTGCTCGGTAATACCGATGATGTAGCCATAAACTTCCTTGTTAATGGCCAGCGGTCTGGTCGCCTGGGTACTTCAGCAGATTTAAATATTTCTTACGGTTATAAAACTATTATAAGCAATGTAACCGGTTATTATAACAGTGCATTTGGTAAAGAGGTACTTTCATTAAATAATTCGGGTTATGAGAACAGTGCCTTCGGATACTTTACCATGCAAAGGAATATGAGTGGTTATAACAACAGTGCTTTCGGATCACAGGCTTTGGCGGTAAATATTTCCGGTGCTGATAATATTGCGGTAGGTACACATGCTTTATTTTCGAACCTAACGGGAAATGGAAATACGGGCGTTGGTAGTAATGCTTTAGCTGCTAACACAGGTAATAATAACACCACTATTGGGCAATATGCTGGTGCGGCAAATACAATAGGTTCAGGAAATATTTTTATTGGTAGCAACGCCGGAAGTACATTAACAACCTCGAATAACACCCTGGTCATTGCAAATACTAATACAACGTTCCCTTTAGTGTCGGCAACAATGAGTACAAATGGTGGTAATTTAACGCTTAATAATACTACTGCAAATACAACAACAGCGATGGCGCCGGCAACAGCAAGCACTTTAAATGTTAACGGTTCACTTTCAACAAGTATTTTAAGGCATACAGCTGGCGGTAGCTTAACGCTTGATGAAACGCATCATACGGTGAGGCTTTTAAGCGCAGGCTCAACCGCAATTACTTTACCATCTGCTTCGGCAGCAAAAGGAAGGGTTTATATTATTATAAACGGAAGCGGTTTAACGTTTGTAACCCCTGTGGTTAATCCTGACGGAACTGGTATTACAGCTCCTGCAGTAAACCAGGTAATTACCATTCAAAGCGATGGTACGGATTGGGTGAAAATTTCTCAATAATAGCAGCTATGAACAGGATTTACTTAATTTGCTGTTGCATAGTGTTGCTGGGGGTTGGTTTGAAATCAAATGCCCAAACTACGCCTGCTGCAAATTTACCTTCGGTAATTAATACAGCTAGTGGCTATGGTAAAATAAATAATGAATTTTATGATTTTGCCATCGGCGAAATGGTGCTTGTTCAAACTTTCCAGGTAAACAGCACCAGCTTAACTCAGGGTTTTTTGCAGCCAATAATTATATCGCAAAATGCTGCCGACTTAATTATCGCCAACAATTTTCTTACGCCTAATGGCGATGGAAAGAATGATTTCTTTGTGGTGAAAGGATTGGAGAAATACCTGTCAAATAAAATAACAATTTTTGATAGGGCTGGCAGGGTGGTTTACAGTGCATCTAATTATCAGAATAACTGGGATGGCTATTACAACGGAAAACCGCTGGCAGAAGATACCTATTATTATGTAATAGATGTTGATGCTGCCGGCACAGCTAAAGGTTTCATCTCTATACTTTATAAAAAATAACGGCTTTGAAAAAATTAAAAATATATATCATCGGGCTGTTATTCTTATTTGCTGCGCCAGCAGCATACAGCCAGCTTAACCCTATGGGTAGCATATATTATCAAAATCAATACCTGGCTAATCCATCTTTGGCTGGTATCGATACAATGATTAACCTAAATGGTGCTTTTAAAGCACAATGGACAAGTATAAAAGGCTCTCCGAGAATTCAATACATTACAGCCGACTTACCAACAAAAAATAAAAAAGTTGGCTTAGGCTTGCTTGTGTATAATGAAAGTGCAGGTTTAATTAACCGTACACGTGCAACTTTTACCTACGCTTATCACCTTAAACTCAATAACGATTCAAGCTTTGTCGATTTTGGATTATCTGCCGGATTAATGAATGAATGGATTGATTTGGGGAAAGCTGTAGGTGACTTGGGTGATGATGTTCTGGGGAATTTCAGTGATAGAAAAGTTTACCTCGATGGCGATTTTGGAATTGCCTACAGAAATAAAAAACTTACCGTTCAGGCAACACTTCCTAATCTTAAAAGATTTCTTAAACGGGATGAGATCAGGAATGTGGTCGACCGCTCAATTTATTTCGCAGCCGTATCTTATAAAATTCCTTTAAAGGGCGAGACTTTGAATATTGTTGAACCTAAAGTAGTTTTTAGGGGAGTAGAAAACTATAAAGGTATTCTTGATGTTGGTGCCAATCTGGGTTTCTTACAACAGAAACTGATGGCAAGTGCTATTTACCATTCAACAAACAGCGTCACGCTTGGTTTTGGCGCAAACTACAAGAAGACCCTGGGATTGCTTTTACAGTATACATCCAATACATCGGCATTGCAGAACTACAGCAATGGTGAATTTGAAATTGGTTTACGCTACAGCTTTAAAAAGTTTTAATCGCTGTATAAATAAGAAAGCCAGTTAAAAAATTAACTGGCTTTCTTATTCTATGTTATCGCCTCCCGGCTTCGTCCCACTTGTTGCGCTCGTCCTGAAGTTCGCGGGCAAGCTTCATTTCCTTGTCCTTAGCTTTCACCTTGTGTGTCTGGAACTCATCGGCAACCTCCTGGTATAATTGTGTTCGGTAAGTTGCTTCTTTCCTAAACTTACCAGTTTGTAAAATTACAATGGCCAATGCCGCCGCCAGTACAATTATAATAGCCCAAACAATTGTATTATAGGTGCCTTTATTAAAAGATATCCCTAAAAAGTTAATTTCATTTACTGAAGCTGTTGCGCTGGCGAGCGAGCTTTCCTTTCCGGTTACTTCTCCTTTCAAGCTGGCAATATTTTCCGCCTGGGCTTTAATTTGTTGTTTAGCCTCCTGTAATTGTTTACGCTCTTTACGCAATGTGTCGTTTACGCTTTTCCATACACCCGATAATCTCGATGGGTTAATTAAGCGTGCACCATAAAGGCTCTTAGATTTTTTTAACATGAATTGATACTGCCCGTTTAAAGATGGGTCGGTATTTTTTGAAGTGTCTTGCTGTGCATGAGCAAATGCGACGTTTAAAAGTATTAACGCCCCTAAACAGTAGATGATGTGTTTAAATTTCTGCATAGTTTAAAAGTAAATGTTAAAATGTAAAACTACATTTTTATACAATTTATTATAAATTAATTTCGGATAGATTACTTTTGTTTCATGCAAATAGGAATTATTGGATTAGGTGATATGGGCAAATTATATGCACTGTCATTTGCAAAAGCAGGCTACAAAGTTTGTGGTGCAGATATGCCTTTACGTTTTAATGATTTAAAAACAGCACTCGAACCTGATGGAATCGAGGTGCTAAATGATGGCCACGAAGTTTCCCGTAAATCAGATTTCATTATTTATTGTGTAGAAGCAGAAAAGATAGAAGAGGTGGTGGCTACATTTGCTTTATCTACAAAGTATGGTGCAATTGTGGCCGGTCAAACTTCAGTTAAACATCCTGAAATTGCTGCCTTCGAAAAATACCTTCCAAAGGAAACACAAATTGTAACCTGTCACTCCTTGCATGGTCCGGCGTTTAGCCCTGAAGGGCAAACTTTAGTCGTTGTACGGCATCGGGCAACAGATGAGGTTTATGCCAGGGCACTTGAAGTATACCAATCTTTAAAATCGAATATCATCGAGATGAGTGATTTTCATGAGCACGACCGTATTGTGGCCGATACACAGGCGGTTACGCACATGGGTTTCGAAAGCATGGGCTCTGCCTGGAAAAACGCAGGCTTTTTTCCCTGGGATAATCCTTCTTATTCAGGCGGTATTGATAATGTTAAAATTCTGACCACACTCCGGATTTTTAGCTACAAATCGCATATTTATGCAGGTCTGGCCATTCTGAATCCCTACGCCCAAAAACAGGTGAAATATTACGCCCAGGCAGAGTCGGAGTTATTTAAGCTGATGATCTGTGAAAATGAAGCGGCTTTCAGGGCTAAAATTTATGCAGCCAGAGATTTCGTATTTCATGAAAGCCGTAAACTGCTTCTTCTTGATGATAATATTATGAAGGAATTCAGTTTATCAGATGCCAGCCACAAGCAGAAACCTAATTCGCATTTAAGTTTATTAAGCATGGTTTATGCCTGGTATAAAATGGGGGTGAATCCTTATGATAACTTAATTTGTCAAACACCGCCTTTTAAATTACGCTTAGGTATCGCTGAATACCTTTTCAAAAATGATGCAATGCTCGAAGAATCTATTCAAACCGCGTTGTATGATAAATCTATTCGTGGTGATGATTTAGAGTTTCACACCGCGGTGCACGAATGGGCATCAATAATCGGTTATGGCGATTTGAAAGGGTATAAAGAACATTTTGAAGCTGCAAAATCATTTTTTGCCAACAGATTAAATGATGGAAGAGACCTAAGCGCTGAGATGATTAAGCGGCTAGGGAAGTAGGGTAAAAATGAATTATTTTGAATTAGATATTAACTGGATTCAAGGATTCAAAATTAGTTCATTTTAAAGTATAAACCTATCGTCCATATAATATATAGACTTTATTTTATTGCTTTAATCTTTCGTTTAGGCAAAAAGTGTATCTTATATTTGCCGCATGTCGGTCATATTATTCACGATAATTGTTTTAGTAGGCGCTTTTTTAGCCGGTTTATTGGGCTCGCTTACCGGTTTAGGTGGAGGCGTAATTATTATTCCGCTTTTAACCTTAGCATTAGGAGTCGATATTCATTATGCCATAGGTGCATCAATCGTTTCGGTTATTGCAACATCTTCCGGTTCGGCGGCTGCTTATGTTAAAGAAGGCATCACAAATATCCGTATAGGTATGTTTCTGGAAATCGCAACTACAGTTGGGGCCATTTGTGGTGCCATAATCGCTGTATACCTTAATGCGAACTACATTGCCATCATATTTGGTTGTATTTTAATTTTCTCGGCCATTATGACGTTGAAGAAAAAGGTTGATCATTCTACTTTAGACGATTCTGATAAATGGGCCAGTTTTTTTAAATTAAACGGGAGCTATCCTGATAAAGGTACAGAGCATAAATATGCCGTGAAGCATGTGCCGGGAGGTTTTTTAATGATGCTTTTTGCCGGTACGCTTTCAGGTTTACTGGGTATAGGAAGCGGAGCTTTAAAAGTAATTGCGATGGATAATATTATGCGTTTACCGTTTAAAGTATCTACAACAACAAGTAATTTTATGATGGGGGTTACAGCAGCAGCAAGTGCAGTAGTTTACCTCCACCGCGGGCAGATCGATCCGGGTATCGCCATGCCGGTTTGTATTGGTGTTTTAACGGGTGCATCATTAGGCTCCAAAATTCTGCTGAAAACCAAAACAGATAAACTTAAAATTGTATTTGCAATAGTGGTTACTTTTCTGGCTTTGCAAATGATTTATAAAGGAATAAGCGCATTGTAATGAGAAAAGCTGACAAAGAAAATTTAAATGACAAAGATATTCAGGTAATTCTGGGTACGCTGTTGCGTGCTGGTGTAATTATTTCAATGAGTATTGTTTTAATAGGGGGGATTATTTTTCTTGTTCATAACAAGGGTGCTATAACTGATTATAAAGTCTTTAAGCCCGAACTTTCTAAGTTTTCGTCGGTAATTTCAATTTTCAAAGGTGTTGCAACATTTCAGGGCGATGCTATTGTTCAGTTTGGGATACTGATGTTAATCTTTACACCTATTGCCCGTATTGTTTTTGCTATCTTTAGCTTTTTAATCGAACGCGATTACCTTTATGTGCTTATCGGATTCATCATATTGGCCATCATTACCATCAGTTTAAACGGTGGTTTAGCACACTAACATATCTTTTCAGGTTAAAGGCCATCATATCAGCAATTTATTTGAAAAAATATTTCGCTAACTATTTGAAAATTAATAATTCTTGTCTATCTTTGCCGTCCCTTTCGGGGGATGTACAACCACCTTGAACGAAGCCCTACTGCTTCGATGGGTGTTAAATTAAAAGATAAAATGTCAGGAATTATTGGAAAAAAAGTAGGAATGACCAGTATCTTCGATGCAGACGGAAAGAATATTCCATGTACTGTAATCGAGGCTGGGCCTTGTGTAGTTACACAAGTGAAGACCGAAGAAAAGGACGGGTATTCATCTATTCAGTTAGGATATGATGAGAAAAAAGAGAAAAACACAACTCAACCGTTAAAAGGCCATTTCGCGAAAGCAAACACAACTCCGAAACGCAAGCTGGTAGAATTCAACTCATTTACAACTGAACTTAATTTAGGTGATGTGGTAACTGTTGATGCATTCGCAGAAGGCGATTTTGTTGATGTTGTAGGTACCTCAAAAGGTAAAGGTTTTCAAGGTGTTGTAAAACGCCACGGATTTGCCGGTGTTGGTATGCAGACTCACGGTCAGCATAACCGTTTACGTGCCCCAGGTTCATTGGGAGCGTCATCATTCCCATCACGTGTATTCAAAGGAATGCGCATGGCAGGAAGAACAGGTGGAGACAGAGTAAAAGTTCAAAACTTACAGGTTTTGAAAGTTTATGCTGAGCAAAACTTATTAGTAGTTAGTGGTTCCATTCCAGGAGCTAAAGGTTCTTACGTAATCTTAGATAAGTAATCAGATGGAAGTTAAAGTATTAAACATTTCAGGTAAAGAAACAGGTGCCAAGGTGCAACTTCCTGAATCGGTATTTGGTATCGAGCCTAACGACCACGCGATTTATTTAGATGTTAAACAGTATTTGGCTAACCAACGTCAAGGTACTCACAAATCTAAACAACGTAATGAGATTGCAGGTTCTACCCGTAAACTATACAAACAAAAAGGTACAGGTGGTGCACGTGCTGGTAGCATTAAATCTCCGTTATTTAACGGTGGTGGTCGTGTTTTCGGTCCTCAACCACGTGATTACAGTTTTAAATTGAACAAGAAATTAAAATCATTAGCACGTAAATCTGCTTTAGCTTATAAAGCAAAAGATAACAACGTGGTAGTTTTAGAAGATTTCAACTTTGATACAATTAAAACTAAAAACTATACAAGTTTATTGGCTGCGTTAAACGTAGGTACTCAAAAAACTTTGTTGGTTTTACCTTCACAAAATAATAATATCTATTTATCAAGCAGAAATGTTGAGAAAACTAAAGTAATTACTGCAGCTGATTTAAATACTTATGATGTATTAAACGCTGGTGTTTTAGTTTTAACTGCAAATTCTGTAAAAACTTTGGAGGAGGCATTTGCCAAGTAATATGGAAATTTTAAAAAAACCAATATTAACCGAAAAAGCTTCAGGTTTAACTGAAAAATTAAACGTTTTCACGTTTAGCGTTAATCATAAAGCAAATAAATTACAGATTAAATCTGCAATTGAGAAACTTTATGGTGTAACTATCGTAGCAATCAACACTATGGTTGTAGATGGTAAAGCTAAATCTCGTTATACTAAAGCAGGTTTTGTTTCAGGCCGTAGCCCGAAATACAAAAAAGCAATTGTAACGTTAAAAGACGGTGAAACAATAGATTATTACGCAAATCTTTAATTTAATTATAACTATGGGCTTAAGAAAATTTAAACCAGTTACTCCGGGTACCCGCTTTAGAGTTGGTGCCAGCTTTACGGAGATTACAGCAACCAAGCCCGAAAAATCATTGGTTGTATCATCAAAAAAGTCTGGTGGACGTAACAATACAGGTAAAATGACTATGCGCTACATCGGTGGTGGTCATAAAAAATCGTATCGTTTAATCGACTTCAAACGCGATAAATTCGATATTCCTGCAACAGTAGCTACTGTTGAGTACGATCCAAACCGTACTGCCCGCATCGCATTATTAAACTATGCTGATGGCGAGAAGCGTTATATCATTGCTCCTGAAGGATTGCAAGTTGGTTCGGTATTATTATCGGGCGATACTGCAGCACCAGAAGTAGGTAACACTTTAAAATTATCGAACATTCCATTAGGTTCTATCATCCACAACGTGGAGATTCACCCTGGAAAAGGAGCACAATTAGCTCGTAGTGCAGGTGCTTACGCACAATTAGCTGCCCGCGATGGTAAATATGCTACTTTAAAAATGCCTTCAGGCGAAACCCGTTTAATCCTGACTACTTGTCTTGCTACTATCGGTGCTGTATCTAATTCAGATCACGCAAACGAAGTATTAGGTAAAGCTGGTCGTAAACGTTGGTTAGGCCGTCGTCCGAGAACAAGACCAGTAGCGATGAACCCGGTAGATCACCCAATGGGTGGTGGTGAAGGTAGATCATCAGGTGGTCACCCTCGTTCAAGAAATGGCGTTTTAGCTAAAGGCTACAAAACCAGAGAACTTAAAAAATATTCTAATCGTTACATCATAGAGAGAAGGAAGAAATAATGGCTCGTTCGATAAAAAAAGGACCTTATATTGACCATAACGTAGAGAAAAAAGTAAACTCTATGAATGATTCAGGCAAAAAGTCTGTAATCAAAACTTGGTCTCGCAGATCAATGATTTCACCAGATTTCGTTAATCATACATTTGCAGTACACAATGGTAACAAGTTTATCCCAGTGTACGTTACAGAAAACATGGTTGGTCACAAGTTGGGAGAATTTGCTCCAACCAGAACATTCAGAGGACACGCTGAAAAGAAAAAATAATTAGACAATGGAAGCAATAGCAAAATTAAACAATTGTCCAACCTCACCGCGTAAGATGCGTTTGGTTGTAGATCTTATCAGAGGTGAACGTGTAGAGAAAGCATTAAGCATTTTAAAGTTTACCAATAAAGAAGCAGCAATAAGAGTTGAGAAATTATTATTATCTGCTATTAAAAACTGGGAAGCTAAAAATGAAGGTGCCCGCCCTGAAGAAAGTCAACTTTTTGTTAAAACAATTATGGTTGATGGTGGCCGTCAGTTAAAACGCTTACGTCCAGCTCCTCAAGGCCGTGGATATAGAATTCGTAAACGTTCTAACCACGTAACGCTGATTGTAGATAGTAAAAACACAGAAACAACTCAAAACTAATTAGGAAATGGGACAAAAAGCAAATCCAATAGGTGCCAGATTAGGAATTATCAAAGGATGGGATTCTAACTGGTTCGGTGGCAACAACTACTCCGATAAATTAGTTGAAGATGAGAAAATAAGAAAATACCTTTCTGCCCGTATCGCTAAAGGTGGTGTTGCAAAGGTTGTTATCGAGCGTACGTTGAAACGTATCACGGTAACTATCCACACAGCTCGCCCAGGTATCGTAATCGGTAAAGCAGGTGCTGAGGTTGATAAAATCAAAGAAGAGTTAAAGAAATTGACTAAAAAGGAAATTCAAATTAACATTTTCGAGATTAAACGCCCAGAACTTGATGCACAATTAGTTGCAGAAGGTGTTGCAAAACAATTAGAAGCAAGGATCTCATTCCGTAGAGCAATGAAATCTTCTATCGCATCAACAATGCGTATGGGTGCTGAAGGTATTAAAATCATGACTTCTGGTCGTTTAGGTGGTGCTGAGATGGCACGTACTGAGCAGTACAAAGAAGGAAGAGTGCCTTTGCATACATTACGTGCTGATATTGACTACGCTTTAGCTGAAGCTTTAACAACTTATGGTAAAATAGGTATTAAAGTTTGGATCTGTAAAGGTGAGGTTTATGGAAAACGTGATTTGTCTCCAAACATTGGTTCGACAAACAACGGTCCAAAAGGCCAATCAGAGAAACCAGCATTCGGCGGAAGAGATAACAGAGGTGGTGGAAGAGATAACCGTGGCGGTGGTGAAAGACGTGGTGGAAACCAAGGTCGCCCAGGTCAAGGTGGTGCAAACAGAGGTGGTGGCGCAGGCGCTAACAGAGGTCCTCGTAAATAATTGATTTATTAACATCGTTTAACGATTAGAACAAAATAAAATGTTACAGCCAAAAAGAACGAAGTTCAGGAAGATGCAAAAAGGCAGAATGAAGGGTTTAGCTTCTCGTGGAGCTGAATTAGCATTCGGATCTTTCGGTATCAAATCTTTAGAAGCAACTTGGATTACAAGTCGCCAGATAGAGGCTGCCCGTATCGCCGTAACACGTTTCATGAAACGTGAAGGACAGGTGTGGATCAGAATTTTCCCTGACAAACCGGTAACTAAGAAACCTGCTGAGGTACGTATGGGTAAAGGTAAAGGTGCTCCTGAGTATTGGGTAGCAGTTGTAAGACCTGGACGCGTAATTTTCGAAGCTGAAGGTGTGCCTTTAGAAGTAGCTAAAGAAGCATTACGTTTAGCAGCTCAGAAATTACCAATCCAAACCAAATTCGTAGTACGTAGGGATTACGTAGAAGCATAGTAAAGTGTTGAGGTGAATGTTGTAAATACTTGTTTATTATAACCGCTACACTCAACGTAAAAGAAAAGAAAAATGAAAAATTCAGAAATCACAGGGCTTTCAAAAGAAGAATTAGTAGCTAAGATTGCGGAAGAAAAAGAGAACTTATCAAAATTGAAGTTCGCTCACACTATTTCAGCTATCGAAAATCCTTCGCGTATTGCAAAAGTAAGGAAAGACATAGCCCGTTTAAACACTCAGTTGACTAAAGTGAAAAACAGCGAGTCAGCTACTGAAACCAAATAATTTGAGAGTCGACATGGAAAGACAATTAAGAAAAACAAGAACCGGGTTAGTGGTAAGCAACAAGATGGATAAATCTGTTGTAGTGAGCGTGGAGCGTAAAGTGAAACACCCGATTTATGGTAAGTTCGTAAAGAAAACTACCAAATTTATGGCTCACGACGAGAAAAACGAATGCGGTATCGGTGATACAGTATTAATTATGGAAACTCGTCCTTTGAGTAAAAACAAGAACTGGAGATTGGTACAAATTTTAGAAAGGGCTAAATAAGATGGTACAACAGGAATCGAGATTAAACGTTGCTGATAACAGCGGCGCAAAAGAAGTATTAGTAATTCGCGTGCTAGGTGGAACCGGCAAACGTTATGCTTCAATTGGTGATAAAATAGTTGTTACCGTAAAAAGCGCTTTACCTTCGGGTAACATTAAAAAAGGTACAGTTTCTAAAGCAGTTGTTGTAAGAACTAAAAAAGAAATCCGTCGTAAAGATGGTTCTTATATCCGTTTTGACGATAATGCTGCTGTATTATTGAACGCACAGGATGAGCCAAGAGGTACACGTATCTTTGGCCCGGTTGCGAGAGAACTACGTGAAAAACAATTCATGAAAATTGTGTCATTAGCACCGGAGGTATTATAAAATGGGAAACAAAGTAAATACACCAAAACTTAAAATCCGCACTGGAGATTTAGTTAAAGTAATTGCTGGCGATTCAAAAGGTCAACAAGGAAAAGTACTTTCAGTACAAACAGATAAAAACAGAGCCATTGTAGAAGGCATTAACTTAGTATCGAAACATACTAAACCAAATGCTGCAAATCCTAACGGTGGTATTATTAAAAAAGAGGCTGCTCTTCATATTTCTAACTTGATGTTGGTTGATCCAAAATCTGGTAAAGCTACACGCGTGGGTCGTAAACTTAACGCTGATGGCAAAATCGTTAGAGTTGCTAAAATATCAGGAGAGGAGATTAAATAATGGCTACTACACCAAGATTAAAAAGCAAGTACAAAGAAGAAGTTGTAAGTGCATTAAAAGAGAAATTTCAGTACAAAACTGTAATGCAGGTTCCTAAATTGGAAAAAATCTGTATCAATCAGGGTGTTGGTCGTTTTTCTGTAACAGATAAAAAGATTATGGATACTACAATCGTAGAGTTGACTACCATTACTGGTCAGCAAGCGGTTGCAGCTAATTCAAAGAAAGATATCTCTAACTTTAAATTACGTAAAGGTATGCCAGTAGGTGTACGCGTAACATTACGTGATAACAACATGTATGAGTTCTTAGATCGTTTGATCTCTGTTGCTTTGCCACGTATCCGTGATTTCAAAGGTATTAACGATAAAGGTTTTGATGGTAAAGGTAACTACACTTTAGGTGTTACTGAACAAATCATCTTCCCTGAGATAAATATCGATAAAATCAATAAAATTTTAGGGATGGATATAACTTTCGTAACTTCGGCAAAATCTGACGTTGAAGCGCTTGAGTTATTGAAACAATTCGGATTACCATTTAAAAATCAAAAAACAGCAGAATAATGGCAAAAGAAGGTGTAAAAGCACGCGAAGTTAAGCGCCAAAAATTGGTAGCTAGATACGCTGAAAAACGTGCAGCATTAAAAGCTGCAGGAGATTTCGAAGGTTTAGATAAATTACCTAAAAACTCATCTCCGGTACGTTTACACAACCGTTGTAAATTAACTGGCCGTCCTCGTGGTTATATGCGTACCTTTGGTATCTCAAGGGTAACGTTCCGCGAAATGGCGCTAGACGGTAAAATACCAGGTGTTAAAAAAGCATCTTGGTAATATAGCTTAGAGCTGAAAGCTTAAAGTCTAAAGCGAATAAACCCGCTTTAGGCTTTAGTCTTTTTGCTTTTCGCTTAAAAAAGAATTTTAACCGGTAGCAGGTCCCACAGCTGGGTAGCAGAAGGAAACCACTATCAAAAACAATAAATAATGAATACAGATCCAATAGCAGATTATTTAACAAGAGTAAGGAATGCCATTAAGGCCAACCACAGAGTTGTAGAAATTCCTGCATCAAACCTTAAAAAGGAAATTACTAAAGTACTTTTTGATAAAGGTTACATCGCGAACTATAAGTTTGAAGATACTACAGTTCAAGGCACAATTAAAATCGCTTTGAAATACAATCCGATTACTAAAGTTCCTGCTATTCGTACATTAGTGCGAGTAAGTAAACCAGGTTTGAGAAACTACGCTGGTGTTGAAAATATGCCAAGAGTATTAAACGGTTTAGGTATCGCAATCTTATCTACTTCTAAAGGTGTAATGACTGATAAAGAAGCAGCCAAATTAAACATTGGTGGTGAGGTATTGTGTCACGTTTATTAATATTTAGGAGAACAACACAATGTCAAGAATAGGAAAAGCCCCAATTACAGTACCTGCAGGTGTTACTATCACGGTATCTAACGATAACGTTGTTACAGTAAAAGGCCCTAAGGGAGAATTATCGCAAGCAGTTGATAAAGATATCACTGTAAGCCAGGAAGATGGAATTTTATCAGTTCAACGTCCATCAGATCAAAAGAAACACAAAGCTTTACACGGTTTATACCGCTCATTGCTTAACAACATGGTTGTTGGTGTTACAGAAGGTTATACATTAACTCAAGAGCTAGTAGGTGTTGGTTACCGTGCTACAAACACAGGTAATACACTTGATTTAGTTTTAGGTTATTCTCACCACTATGTATTCCAGTTACCAGCTGAGATTAAAGTTACCACACAATCAGAAAAAGGACAAACTCCTAAAATCATTTTAGAGAGTATCGACAAACAATTGATTGGCCAGGTAGCAGCGAAAATCCGTTCGTTACGTGCACCAGAGCCATATAAAGGTAAAGGTATCAAGTTTGTAGGTGAAGTGTTAAGAAGAAAAGCAGGTAAATCAGCATCTAAAAAATAGTAATCATGGCAGGTAAAAAATTATCAAGAAGAGATCGTATAAAAAAAGGGATCAGAAAAAGACTTACCGGTTCGGAAGAGCGTCCAAGGTTATCTGTATTTAGAAGCAATAAAGGTATTTATGCGCAGGTAATTAACGATGTAACCGGTAAAACAATAGTTTCAGCATCATCATTATCAAAAGATTTTGCAGGTACTGGAAGCAAAAGCGACCAATCAGTTGCAGTAGGTAAATTAGTTGCTGAGAAAGCAATTGCTGCTGGTGTTAAAGAAGTTGTTTTCGATAGAAATGGCTATTTATACCACGGTCGTGTAAAATCGTTGGCAGAGGGTGCCCGCGAAGCTGGTTTAGTATTTTAATCTGAAGAAAAAGTAAGATGTCAACTATCAATATAAAAAGAGTAAAAACCACCGATATCGAATTAAAGGATCGTTTGGTTAGTATACAACGTGTTGCCAAAGTAACCAAAGGTGGCCGTACTTTCAGCTTCTCAGCAATTGTTGTTGTAGGTGATGAGAACGGTGTTGTTGGTTTCGGTTTAGGTAAGGCAAAAGAGGTAACTGAAGCAATTGCTAAAGGTGTGGATGATGCTAAAAAGAACTTAGTTAAAGTTCCGATTTTAAATGGTACAGTTCCTCACGAGCAAATTGGTAAATTCTCAGGTGGTTTCGTTTTAATTAAACCAGCTGCAGTAGGTACCGGAGTAATTGCTGGTGGTGCGATGCGTGCTGTATTAGAGAGTGCTGGCGTTCATAACGTATTAGCAAAATCTAAAGGTTCATCAAATCCTCACAACGTGGTAAAAGCAACTGTTGATGCATTAACTAAAATGCGTGATGCTTATACAGTAGCTCAGACCCGTGGTATCGATTTAAACAAAGTTTTTAACGGATAATATCATGGCTAAGATCAAAATAACACAAGTAAAAAGCGTTATCGACAGAAGCGAGCGCCAAAAAAGAACCGTTCAGGCTTTAGGTTTATCTAAAATGAACCAAAGTGTTGAGGTAGAAGCTACTCCGCAAATCATTGGTATGATTCGCAAAGTGAATCACTTAGTAGCAATCGAAGCAATTTAATAAAGAAAATTAGAGCTAGTACGGGGTAAAATCTGTACTAGCTTTATGTATGTTTAATCGTTGTACCTGTTTAGTGAAAGCGAAGGGCAACACAAATTCAAAAAAATGAATTTAAGTAATTTAAAACCTGCAAAAGGTTCTACAAAAAACAGTAAGAGAATTGGTCGTGGTACAGGTTCAGGCCGTGGTGGTACTTCAACCCGTGGTCACAAAGGTGCTGGTTCACGTTCTGGTCACTCAACTAAAATTGGTTTTGAAGGTGGTCAAATGCCTTTACAACGTCGTGTGCCTAAAGTTGGTTTCAAACCAATTAACCGTACCGAATATGTTGGTGTTAACTTAGATGTTTTACAAGGTTTAGCAGAAAAATTCAACTTAACTACAATAGATTTTGCTACTTTGCAAGAACATGGTTTAGCTTCTAAAAATGACCTGGTAAAAGTTTTAGGTCGTGGTGAAGTTAAAGCAAAATTAGAAGTTACAGCACATGCGTTTTCTGCAACCGCACAAAAAGCTATCGAAGCAGCAGGTGGTTCAATTGTAAAATTGTAATTATTAAATGAAGAAGCTATTTACTACTTTAAGTAATATCTGGAAAATTCAGGAATTAAAAGAGCGTATTTTATTTACGGTCATGATTCTTTTGGTATACCGTTTCGTATCTCACGTGGTTTTGCCAGGTGTAGATCCATCAGCTTTAGGAGCTAACGAAAAGTCAGGTATCTTAGGCTTACTGGATATGTTTGCCGGAGGTTCTTTCTCTCGTGTTTCTATTTTGGCTTTAGGGGTAATGCCTTATATCTCTGCATCGATTGTGGTGCAATTATTGGGTATTGCTGTTCCGACTTTCCAAAAAATGCAGAAAGAAGGTGAAAGTGGTAGAAAAAAACTGAACCAGATTACACGTTATTTAACAGTAGCCATCACGATTGTTCAATCTGTTGGTTATGTTAAAACACAAGTTCCGGAAACGGCAATTTTGCCTATCATGAGCCAAACGATGTTCTATGTCGTATCTACATTTGTATTAACAGCTGGTACATTATTCGTAATGTGGCTTGGCGAAAAAATTACAGATAAAGGTATTGGTAATGGTACATCATTGATTATCATGACAGGTATCATCGCTCGTTTACCTCAGGCAATTAGTCAGGAGTTTTCTGATAAAGTTGGTGCATCAAGTACTGGTGGAGGCCCCGTGGCATTAGTATTGGAAGTTGTTGCCTTATTTGCGATTGTAATGTTTACTATCTTAATTGTACAAGGTGTACGTAAAGTGCCTGTACAATATGCAAAAAAGATAGTTGGTAATCGTCAGTTTGGTGGTGTACGTCAATACATTCCTTTAAAGGTTAATGCTGCAGGTGTAATGCCAATCATTTTTGCGCAGGCATTAATGTTTATTCCTGGTGCATTAATTCAGTTTGTTCCTTCATTACAAGGATCGTGGTTAATCCAGTTTAGCAACACAACATCGTTGGCTTACAGTTTAACATTTGCATTTTTAATTATTGCATTTACATTCTTCTATACAGCAATTACTGTAAATCCTACTCAAATGAGTGATGATATGAAGAAAAACGGTGGTTTTATTCCAGGCGTTAAACCTGGTTTGGCTACATCAACTTTTATTGATGATGTAATTTCTAAAATCACTTTCCCTGGTGCGGTATTTTTGGCAATTATTGCTGTATTACCTTCAATAGCTGTTAAGTTTGGTATTAAGCAAGAATTTGCACACTTCTTTGGAGGTACATCGTTACTCATCTTAGTAGGTGTTGTTCTGGATACTTTACAACAAATTGAAAGTTACCTTTTAATGCGTCATTACGACGGTTTAATGAAAACAGGCAGAGTTACTGGCAGAACCGGTGTTCCGGCAGCAAGTAGTAATGCAGCGTTGTAAGAAATGAAATTATTGAATTTTGGATGATTGAATGAGCAAAATGTTAAAATCAACATTTTGCTCAATCAAAATTCATTCATTCAAAACTTTAAAAAATGTCTAAAATTTATTACAAATCTCTCGAAGAGATTGAGTTAATAAGAGAAAGTTCTCTACTGGTTTCGAAAACCCTGGCAGAAGTTGCCAAGATCATCGGACCAGGTGTTACAACAGATCAGCTGGATAAACTGGCTTATGAATTTATGAAAGACAATGGTGCGATACCTGCTTTCTTAAATTACAATGGTTTTCCAAAGTCTTTATGCATATCTCCGAACGAACAAGTTGTTCATGGTATTCCTGGCGATTATGTAATTAAAGAAGGAGATTTGATATCTGTTGACTGTGGTGTAATTAAAAATAACTATTTCGGCGATTCGGCATATACTTTTTCGATTGGAGCGGTTGATGCAGAAAAGCAGAAGTTATCAGCTGTTACCAAGCAATGCCTGGAATTGGGTATTGATAAGGCAGTTGTCGGAATGCGGATTGGTGACATTGGTTTTGCCATTCAACAGTACGCAGAAGCAAATGGATTTGGAGTAGTAAGGGAACTTGTAGGACATGGTGTAGGTGTAAAGCTTCACGAGAAACCGGAAGTGCCTAATTATGGAAAACGTGGTAGCGGACCAAAACTTGAAGAAGGAATGGTAATCGCAATTGAGCCAATGATTAATGCCGGCGTTGCAGGTGTTAAGTTTCATAAGGACGGATGGACAGTAACAAGTAAAGACAACAAACCTTCAGCACATTTTGAACATACAATAGCAATTAAAAAGGGGCAGGCAGATGTTTTATCAAGCTTTTCTTTAATAGAAGAAGTTTTACAACAAAAAAAATAAATAATTAAAATTTTTTATTTAATTTTGCAACCCTGTTTAGAAGCAGCTAATTAAGTAACAATCAATAAAATATGGCTAAACAAGCCTCAATTGAACAAGACGGCGTAATAAGAGAAGCATTATCAAATGCGATGTTCCGTGTAGAACTCGAAAACGGACATGAGATTATTGCGCACATTTCAGGAAAGATGCGGATGCACTACATCAAAATTCTTCCTGGTGATAAAGTAAAACTGGAGATGTCTCCTTATGATTTAACAAAAGGACGCATCACTTATAGATACAAATAAAATGAAAGTTAGATCATCAATTAAAAAACGTAGCGCTGATTGCAAGATTATTCGCCGTAAAGGTAAACTTTACGTTATCAACAAGAAGAATCCAAAATTCAAGCAACGTCAGGGGTAATTAAAAAATATTGTAATAAACCGTACAACGGTGGCCCGCCGTTCGGAATTACTTAAAAACATAATATAAATATGGCAAGGATTTCAGGTATTGATTTACCAAGAAACAAAAGAGGAGAGATCGGTTTAACTTATATCTACGGTATAGGAAGAACAACTGCACAACGTATTTTAACTACTGCAGGTATCGATTTAAACAAAAAAGTACAAGACTGGTCTGATGATGAGTTATCAGCAATTCGTACAATGATTAACGATGAGATTAAAGTAGAAGGTGCTTTACGCTCAGAGGTTCAGTTAAACATTAAACGTTTAATGGATATTGGTTGTTACCGTGGTTTACGTCACAGAAAAGGTTTACCTTCTCGTGGTCAGCGTACTAAAAACAACTCACGTACTCGTAAGGGTAAGAGAAAAACAGTTGCTAACAAGAAAAAAGCTACTAAATAGAAATTGATAGATTTGTACAGTTTAGATGTGTGTATCACATTTTAAAAATCTGCTCAAATCTGGAATAAAAGAGAAAATTAAGATACTGAGTATCGGGATAGTAAAAATAACCTATCTCAAGTCTCATATCTAGAATCTAAAAAATAAAATGGCTAAAAGTAAAAAAGTAACAAAAAAACGTATCGTTGTAATTGAGCCTGTTGGTCAGGCACATATCAATGCTACTTTCAACAACATCATCGTTACATTAACCAACAACAACGGACAGACTATCTCATGGTCTTCTGCTGGTAAAATGGGCTTTAAAGGTTCTAAAAAGAACACGCCGTATGCAGCTGGTCAAGCAGCTTCAGATTGCGGTAAAGTTGCATTTGACTTAGGTTTACGTAAAGTTGAAGTTTTTGTAAAAGGTCCTGGTTCAGGTCGTGAATCTGCAATCAGGACATTACAGGTAGCAGGATTAGAAGTAACATCTATTAAAGATATTACACCACTTCCTCACAACGGATGTCGTCCTCCTAAAAAGAGAAGAGTTTAATTAATTTTAAAGCTAAGAATCTCCAGCTACAGGTTGGATGATACTTTAAAACACAGAAAAAATGGCAAGATATACAGGCCCAAAATCAAAAATCGCCCGTAAATTCAGAGAACCAATCTTCGGTCCTGATAAGGTATTAGACAGAAAAAATTATCCTCCAGGCCAGCACGGCGTTTCAAAAAGAAGAGGAAAACAGTCTGAGTATGCAATCCAGTTAATGGAGAAACAAAAAGTAAAATACACTTATGGTGTATTAGAAAAGCAGTTCAGTAACTTGTTTAAAAAAGCATCTTCACGTGCAGGTATCACAGGTGATAACTTACTTCAATTATTAGAAGCACGTTTAGATAACACTGTTTACCGTTTAGGTATTGCAACAACCCGTTCTGGTGCACGCCAGTTAGTTAGCCATAAACACGTAACCGTGAATGGTGAAGTTGTAAATATCCCTTCATACCAGTTAAAAGCTGGTGATGTAGTAGCGGTACGTGAAAAATCTAAGTCTTTAGAGTCGATCAGTAACTCTGTTGCAGGCAGAACAATTAACAAATTTGCCTGGTTAGAATGGAATGCAAGCGAGTTAACAGGTAAGTTCTTAACTTATCCTCAACGCGACGAGATTCCTGAAAACATTAAGGAAAACTTAATCATCGAGTTGTACTCAAAGTAATAAATAATACAGTTAATTACCTCAAAAGGGTAATTAACTTTTTTCATATTACTATATATTCACTAACGAATTTAAAAAAATATAAATGGCAATTTTAGCATTTCAGAAACCAGACAAAGTGATCATGCAGAAATCAACTGATTTCGATGGTACATTTGAATTTCGTCCTTTAGAGCCCGGTTTCGGTGTAACAATTGGTAATGCCTTAAGAAGAATTTTACTTTCTTCGTTAGAAGGTTATGCTATTACTACTATTCGTTTTTCAGGCGTTTCTCACGAGTTTTCTACCATGAAAGGTGTTGTAGAAGATTTAACTGACATCATTTTGAACTTAAAACAAGTACGTTTTAAGAAAACTGGTGATTCTGGTGATGCTGAGAAAGTTTTCATCATTGTTAACGGTCAGGATCAGTTCAAAGCTGGTGATATTACTAAATTCTCTAACAACTTTACAGTTTTAAACCCTGAGCATGTTATTTGCAACATGGATAAATCTGTTACTTTAGAAGTAGAATTAACCATCAATAAAGGTCGTGGTTATGTTCCTGCTGAAGAAAATAAAGTTGCTGATGCTGTTGTAGGCGTTATCGCTATCGATTCGATCTACACTCCAATGAAAAACGTAAAATACACAATTGAAAACTTCCGTGTTGAACAAAAAACGGATTATGAGAAATTGGTATTAGATATTTCTACTGATGGTTCAATTCACCCAGAAGAAGCATTAAAAGAAGCGGCTAAGATTCTTATCCAGCACTTTATGTTATTCTCTGATGAGAACTTAGTATTAGAATCTCAGGCAAAAGAAGAAACTAAAGAAGTTGATGAGGAAATCTTACACATGCGTAAAATCCTTAAAACTGAATTAGTGGATATGGATTTATCAGTTAGGGCATTAAACTGCTTAAAAGCTGCTGATATCCGTACTTTAGCTGATTTGGTTTCTTACGATGTAGCTGATATGTTAAAGTTCAGAAACTTCGGTAAAAAATCTTTAACAGAGATTCAAGAGCTTGTTAAATCAAAAGGTTTATCATTTGGTATGAACCTGTCTAAATTTAAATTAGACGAAGAATAATTCAGTTTTCAGTTGACAGTTTTCCATTCGAAAATTGGATATTGAAATTTGAAAATTAAATAATTTATAACAGTGTATAATTCCCTCTGAGACAGAGACGGTATACACTTAATCGAAAAACAATGAGACACGGTAAAAAAGTTAATCACTTAGGCAGAACCGACAGCCACAGAAAGGCGATGTTAGCTAACATGGCTACTTCACTTATTAAAGCGAAAAGAATCGTTACTACTTTAGCTAAAGCTAAAGCTTTACGTACTTACGTTGAGCCAATTATCACTAAATCGAAAAATGATACTACTCACTCACGTCGTACAGTATTTGCTTACTTACAAGATAAAGAGGTTGTAACTATTTTATTCCGCGAAGTTGCTGAGAAAGTTGCAAACCGTCCAGGTGGTTACACTCGTATCATTAAATTAAACAACCGTTTAGGTGATAACGCTGAGATGGCTTTAATTGAATTGGTAGATTATAACGAAGTTTACGGTAAAGAAGCAGAAGCTAAAGAAGAAAAGAAAACTACTCGTCGTGGTAGAAGTAAAACTGCTGCAGCTCCTAAAGCTAAAGAAGCAAAAGCTGAGGTTGCAGAAGAAACTGCTCCAGAGGCTGCTGAAGAAGCTCCTGCTACTGAAGAACCAAAAGGCGAATAATTATATTCACCTTAAGATAAAAAAGTCCTGTTCGAAAGAGCAGGACTTTTTTTTTGACTAAATTTTATTATTCTTGCAAAATCTGATGCGCATGAAATTTATCTACTCTTTTCTTTTATTATTCATTTCCTTGGCTGCAAATGCTCAACTGGATAGCATTTACAAACAACTTATTATATCAGAATGCGACAGTAGTAATATTAAGCCACTTTCTGAAGCAATGGCAGCTATTTTACCAGATAAGTCTGTTTATCTAAGAGGAGAAACCCATGATATAAGGTCAAATAATATAAGTTTCAGTTCACTTTTTTTGGGCTTACATGAGCGAAGGGGTGTTAATTATATTTTAGTCGAGTATAGCCATTCTTATTTTTTTATGTTCAATCTTTTCCTGAAAAGTGGTGACGTAAGGATACTGGCTGAGTTGGATAAAAAATTAGATTTAGATAGTTTAAGTCTGCGTAGATATTATTCAAGTGCTATCGCCTTGTATAAATATAATTTGAAACAGCCCCGTGATAAAAAGATTCGTTTTATCGGAATTGATATTGATTTACAGAATGCCTGGAAAAGAACAGAGATTCAAAACAATTATAAATTAGCAATAAGAAATTTTGAAAAGTATTCTGTCGGTGTGATTCCTCAAGATATACTGATTTTGTTTGAAAAAGTGGCCAAGGAATCAGATTATCGATTATTAAACGATTTAAATAATAGATTAATAGAGGTTAGTGCAATGCATGTCGAAGAACTTAAACGTTGCTTCGGTGATTTTTATCCCGATTATTATCTTATTATAAATAGCATTAAAGTTTTGCCTGGAGTATATAGGGATAAACAATTGTTAACAAATTTTGAAACGGCTGTTGAAGCCATCAGGTCTATAAATCCTACAGAAAATCCGAAGTTCTTTGGGAGTTTTGGTTGTGCGCATGTAGAACCTGGTATAAATAATTCTTTTGGTTCGGTGCTAAATCGTTCTAAAAAATTTAAAGATGAGGTTTCATTTATTGGTTCGGGTTATTATAATAGCCTTTGCACTTATGATAAACTAAAACCTATAATATTACAAGGCGCATCTTTACCAGGATTAAGTAAATCGGAGCAAGTTAAGGCTAATCTTTTAGTTTCATCAATAGCTCAGTCACAAAAACGGGATATTGTTTTACTAAGCAAATTCCATTTACTTCCAGATGGTAAATTTGACTTTCTTAAGCACTATGATGCATTCATAATTTATAATGGTTTTTAATTTTTAATACACAAACGTTTGCCTCATTTTTTCATTACATAGTGTTATTACCATCAGGTATCTATAAATTAGCTTAAAATATATTCCTAATGAAATTTAAGCTTTTTCTCATCTGTATCGTTTTTTCTGCTTTATATGTAAACGCACAAACGTTAAAATATACCAATGGAAATAACGCATGGAATGCAGATTCTTTGGGTAATCAACGTGTCGTAGTACAGTATAGTGGTTCAGGCAATGTTGCCCACGTTAAAGTAAACTGGCGCAGGCGCGATGATCATCCTGAATTGAAAGGGTTTATTATTCATGATGCCAATAGAAAAAATGTTACTGTTTTAGGAACGGAAAACTTTAACAGGGAAAGTGCAGATATTTATTTTAAGGCTAATACAAAGGGTAAATATTTTATCTATTATCTTCCCTATAAAAATGAAGGCAGAAGCAATTATCCTAAAGGTGTGTATTTAAATGCAGAACAGCTGAAGATTAGTAAGTCTGATCAAGTTCCTGTTAATGCTTCAGTCTTAGAGATACAATCCGTTGATGCCTTTAATAGTTTCTATCCAATGGAGGTAATTGCCACTGCAAAGGAAGCATCGCAGCTTAAAACTAAGTATGCTTCTGAAGCTTTTGTTATTTTTCCGGAAGACAGGATGTTCCCAATTAAAATGCAGCATGATTTACCTTACCGTTGGATTAAAAAAGGAGCTGCAAATAGTTTTACAGGCAATGCGAAAAGAGGTGAAAACTATGCCTTTCAGTTTGGTGTGTACGCTTTAAAAAGCCTAAGTGACGTAAAAGTAAGTTTTGAGGATTTAAAGTCTGCGACAAATAAATCTATTCCTGCCAGGTACATTAATTGTTTAAATATAAATGGAACAAGTTATGATGGTAAACCATTGATTAAGAACGTTAGTGTCAGTGCTGGAAATGTACAGACCTTGTGGTTTACAATAGATGTTCCTAAAACAACTTCTGCCAGTCTATATACCGGTAAATTTATTGTAAAAGCGAATGGTAAATCAAAAGTAATAGTAGTTAAACTGCTAGTTAGCAATGAAGTTTTAGCGGATGCTGGTGTGGGTGAGCCAATTAAACAAACGAGGTTAACCTGGTTAAATTCGAGAATGGCACAGGCTAATACAGTGGTCGCACCTTATACACCACTTAAAGTTGATGGAAATATAATATCGCTCCTGGGCAGAAAGTTTGAAATTAATAATGATGGTTTCCCTAAACAGATTCAAACTTTCTTCAACGCCGACATGACCGGTTATACAGAAAAACCCAACAATATTTTATACGAACCTTTACATTTCCATTTTTACAATACCCCAAAAATTCAGGAAAAATTTAGCACGGGTAACCTGCAGATCACAAGTAAAGAAAGTGGAACTGTAAAATGGAGTTCAACAAGCAGTTCAGAAAACTTAAAAATGGATGTGGAGGGCACATTGGAATTTGATGGTTATGTGCATTACGTTGTAAAGGTTACGGCGATCAATGAGGTAGCATTCAGTAATATAAATTTTCATATTCCTTTTGAGAAAGGTTCAACTAAATATTTGATGGGCCTGGGTGAGAAAGGCGGTGTGAGACCTGATACTGTAAAATGGAAATGGGATGTTGCGCATAAAAACCAGGATGCTGTTTGGATAGGGAACGTAAATGCAGGCTTGTATTACAATTTAAGAGATGAGAATTACGTTCGCCCGTTAAATACAAATTTCTACCTTCAGAAGCCTTTGGTACTACCTAAATCGTGGGGGAATGATGATAAGGGGGGAATTCAGATTAATGTTAAGGGAAGCTCGATGCTGGCCGATAATTTTACGGGTTCCAGAACGATGAAAAAGGGAGATATTCTTTACTATAATTTTAATTTACTGATTACGCCTTTCCACTTATTAAATACCGATTTTCAGTGGGATAATCGTTTTTACCATAAGTACGGCAATCTGGATTCTATTAAATCTACAGGTGCAACAGTCGTAAATATTCATCATGCAACTCCTATTAATCCATGGATCAATTATCCTTTTATCGAATGGAAAAAAATGAAGGGCTACATTGATGAAGCGCATAGCAAAGGTTTAAAGGTTAAAATTTACAATACTGTCCGGGAGCTTTCTAACCATGCGTATGAATTGCCGGCTTTAAGGAGTTTAGATACTGAAGTTTATTCACCTGGTAAAGGTGGAGGTTTTAGCTGGTTACAGGAACACCTGGATTCTAATTACATCGCAGCCTGGTTTGTGCCTGAAATTAAAGACGCGGCCATTATTAACAGCGGAATGAACCGCTGGCATAACTACTATGTTGAAGGGATGAACTGGCTCGTAAATAATGTAGGTATTGATGGGGTATATCTTGATGATGTAGCATTCGACAGGATTACGATGAAACGGATTAAGCGTGTTTTAACGCAGGATAATCATCCCGGGATTATCGATTTGCATTCGGCGAATCAGTATAATAAAAATGACGGCTTTAACAATAGCGCTATTTTGTACATGGAACATTTCCCGTATTTAAACAGGCTGTGGTTTGGTGAATATTTTGACTATGAAAAAAATAACCCTGACTTCTTCTTAACTGAAGTTAGTGGTATTCCATTTGGTTTAATGGGCGAAATGTTACAAAATGATGGGAATCCATGGCGTGGTATGATTTACGGTATGACCAGCAGATTGGGTTGGTCGGATAAAAGTAATCCGAAGCCATTATGGAAAGTCTGGGATGATTTTGGCCTTAAAGGCTCAGAAATGATAGGTTACTGGAGTGAAAATTGCCCTGTTAAAACAGATAACAATAAAGTGCTGGCAACAGTCTATAAACAAAAAGGGAAAACCATGATTGCTTTAGCCAGCTGGGATGACAGTAATACAACTATTAACCTATCAATAGATTGGAATAAGTTAGGCCTAGATGCAAGTAAAGCTAAAATAACAGCTGCTGAAATCGATAAATTTCAAAAGGCAGGGAGTTATAATGATGGTAAATCGATACCGGTTGAAAAAGGAAAAGGGTTGATTTTGATTGTTGAATAAATCAAAAAAACATCATTGCGAGATACGAAGCAGGCAATCGCTATAATTTTAGTGGCTAAAGATTGCTTCGTGCCCCGCAATGACTAGAAATAATTAAATTTTTACATTCTGCATGCCGTACTGTTTCAATACATCATCAGGTACGCCAGCCCACTGATTAGGTGAATTTCCGGCGTAGCCGATATCTTTAACACCAATTTCGGTAGTATAAAACCCTGATGCTGTTAAATCACGCATTCTGTTAAAAAAGGTTACGCCAGGTTGCATTTCAGGTCTTGCTTTTTTAGGGTATGCAATTTCATCAATAATTGATATTTGCTCTTTTTCCGAGGCTTCTACAAACGATTTTTGAAATTTGTTAAAACAATACACATCGAGCCATTTCAAGCCACCACGCATGGGCACTTTGTGTTCAGGTATATCTTTTACAATAAACTCAATAAACTCAGGTACCTTGGCATCAGAAGCGCTACCTGAAACATCATCTTTAGGGATAATGATATCAGCAAGTACGGTTATGGTTGCCATCTCATGGGCTGTAAAAAACTTCTCAGTGTTAAGTGCTTTATCACGATCAGTTTCCCATTTTTCTCGCCCTGCTTCCGCTGCAGTTTCTTTTGTTACTGCAACTTCTGTTTTAGTTTCAGGTTGTTTACAGGCTTCAACCAAAACTGTTGTGCTCAGAGCGGTTAAACCCAAAGCCTTTATGGAATCTCGTCTGTTCATATTAAATATTTTGTTTTTTCTTTTGTGCTAAAATATATTCTGCGGTTCTCATTGATAAGGCTAAAATAGTCCAGGTTGCATTTTTATCTCCTTGTTGTACAAATGGACCAGCATCAACAACAAATAGATTCTTACAATCGTGGGCCTGACAGTATTTGTTCAATGCCGATTTTTTAGGGTCATCACCCATACGAATGGTACCTACTTCGTGAATAATTTTTCCTGGATTCAGTAAACCATAATTGGTATCTGCTCCATGAATTTCTGAAGTAACAACTGCGCCCATTTCTTTCATAATTGATAAAAATGTTTCCTGCATGTGTTTAGCCTGAAGAATTTCTTCCTTAGCCCATTTATAGTTAAACCTTAGCACCGGAATACCGTACTTATCAACCATGTTGGGATCAATTTCACAGTAATTATCTTCGCGGGCAATAGCTGTTCCACGACCTGCCATGCCAACACTTGTACCATAAAATCGGCGGTAGTCATCTTTTAATGATTTACCATAACCACCTGCTTCTGTCATTTTACCATTTCGATCGGGAACAAGTCCATTCATGGTTGCAACACCTCCACCGAAACCATAGGATGGCATTCCCATACCGCCACCATATTCAATGTGATAACCGCGTGGAAAATTTAATTTTTTATTATCAAGCCACCATGGCGAATAGATATGAACACTGCCCAAACCATCTTCGTTATAACGTTTTCTATCCATTAACTGGGGAAGGAAACCATAAACGCCAGCGCCGGTAGAATCGTGAAGGTACTTACCAACTACGCCACTACTATTTGCCAAACCGCCGGGATGCGCCGAAGATTTTGAATTTAACAGGATACGGGCCGACTCGCAGGCGCTTGCTCCTAAAATTACAAGCTTGCCATTAACCTGGTATTCCTGTAAATCTTTTCGGTTTACGTAAGAAACACCTTTGGCCTGACCATCTTTATCGGTAATCACTTCGCGAACCATTGCATCAGTAATTACGGTTAAATTTCCGGTTTTTACTGCCGGGATAACCAGACATGAAGAGGCAGAGAAATCGCCATAAACTTTACAGCTTCTACCACATTGACCACAATAGAAACAAGGTGCACGGTCATTATTTCCTTTTATGGCTTCAGTCATTACTGCGCCGCGGCCAGTTATTACCCTAACACCAGCTTTTTCAGCGCCCTTTTTAATAAACAATTCGTTTAAACGAGGTTTTGGTGGTTTCATGAAAATGCCATCAGGTTCACTTTCAATGCCTTCAACCGTACCATAAATACCAATCATACGGTCTACTTTATCGTAGAATGGTTTTACATCATTATAAATAATTGGCCATGGATCTGTTAGTCCATCGGTAGGTTTAAAGTCTTCCGGACCCATTCTTAATGAAATACGGCCCCAGTGATTTGTTCTTCCGCCAAGCATTCGAGAACGGAACCACTCAAACTCTGTCTTGTTTTTTTGAGTGTAAGGTTCGCCCTCAAGTTCCCAGCCTCCGTAAGAGGCATCGAAATCGCCAAAAGGCCTAACGGTACCAGCTCCACGGCGGGGAGATTCCCATGGCCATTTTAATTGGTGCGAATCTAACCGTGGGTCGAAATACTGACCTGCTTCGAGCATTAAAACTTTTTGACCTGCATTTGCAAGTACATAGGCTGCCATACCGCCGCCGGCACCAGAACCAACAACAATAGCATCGTAAACTGTGGGAGATTTTTTTATCTGAAAGTCACTCATGGAAATGGTTTAGAAAATTAATCAAAACCTAATCTAACGCTAAATTTTGTGAATTGAAAGCTTATCGAAAAGGATTTTTTATTTGGAATGATTACAGATAAACCCCGTTTGGTTAAGAACTAAATCGTATTAGTATTGTGGTTATATTCCTTTAGGTGTTCTACAGATAAATTGATTTATCTTTGTCGTTTAAATACTAACTGATGGTGGTTGCAACACATAAAGAAGATTTCATTTCAGCGCTGGTTCATAGTCTTGAATCGAAAAGCTTTGCAAAAATTTCTTTAGGGAATTACAGGGGTGATGATGAAGCATTAAAGCAAATTCTTGTTCGTCATATTTTAATTAAGCGAGAAGAGAAGCTCGCTTTTACTTTTCGCTATAAAACACGCGACATTACTAAAAATTATGACCTATCAGATGGTGTTAATCTAATTGCCGAATACCTGAATAAGGGCTTTAAAATAGGTACACTCTTCACATCCGATAAGGATTTGATTGTTGAGGAGCTGAACAATGGGAAAATTGTTTTAAGAGTGGCCAAAGCTTCTACAAAAGAACTTCCGGCAACAAATCACGATAAAGCGAAAGCGAAGTTGATTAACCCTGATGCGAAACCTTATTTAACTGAATTGAAAATTACTGATGCAGAAGGCAAGGTTTTTAAAAATGCACAGGATAAGTTCCGTCAGATTAATCATTATATAGAAATTTTGAGTTCTTTAATTAAAGAATTGCCTGCCGGAACAATCCGGAAGGTTGCTGATATGGGTTCGGGTAAGGGTTATTTAACTTTTGCCTTGTACGATTATCTGCATTCGGTTTTAAAACTAAACACTGAAGTTATTGGTGTAGAGTATCGCCGGGATATGGTTGATTTATGTAATGATGTTGCCGCAAAATCGTCTTTCGACCAATTAAAATTTGTGCAGGGAACAATAGAAGGTTATGATGCAGTTGATGTAAACCTCCTGATTGCGCTTCATGCCTGTGATACCGCTACAGATGATGCCATTTTTAAAGGAATAAAGGCGAATGCAGCGCTAATTGTTGTTGCGCCTTGTTGCCATAAACAAATCAGGAGAGAGATTGAGCAAAGCAAAATAAAAAACGATGTTTCTTTTTTAACTAAATATGGTATTTTTCTCGAGCGCCAGGCTGAAATGGTTACAGATGGAATTCGTGCCTTGATTTTAGAATATTTTGGCTATAAGACAAAGGTTTTTGAATTTATTTCTGATGCACATACGCCAAAGAATGTGTTGGTGGTAGGAGTGAAGAAAGCCGAAAACTTAAAGTCAAAAGCCGAAAAAGAAAGGAAAGAGGAGATTTTACGTAAGATTAAAGCAAGTAAGGCATATTTTGGAATTGGCTATCATCATTTAGAGCGACTGCTGGACTTGTAAGTATAAGGTTTCGGTAGACCGATAAATGAAAACAATACCTGTGGTTGGCAGGTCACCAACCACTAAAAGGGTATTCTATCGTTTATAAATGCAAAAAGATTATTGCTACCAATGCCGGGATTGATTGTACGTAAAGTATTTTCTTACTGGCTGTAGCTGCACCATAAATTCCTGCAATAATTACGCAGGTTAAAAAGAATATTGCAACATATAACCGCCATTGATGGTCGGTAATACATAATGACCAGATTAAACCTGCGGCTAAAAAGCCATTATACAAACCCTGATTTGCAGCCAACGTTTTAGTTGGGGCGAATAAATCTTTAGGGATGGTTTTAAAAACCTTTGGGGCTCTTGTTGTCCAGGCAAACATTTCGAGCCAAAGGATGTAAACGTGGATGAAGGCGACAAGCCCGATCATGATTTGTGCTGCTATCTGCATTTTTTTGAATTATAAGTATTTTCAGATGATTAAAGATATAAAAGATTAGCGGCATTTAGCCTAATCCATTTAACCATTGCAATTAAGTTTTATGCGCTTTGCCAGGCAGAACTGCGTTTTTTGTAATAGCTGTTGTTAATAAACCCGATAGGAGCGGGCACGATCCCGATTTTCATCGGGAGAAGTAAAGCGGATAGCGGGGCTGCTGCTCCCGACGAGATTCGAACTTTCATTTTCAAATCACTTTTAAGTCTCTCTTTCAACTTTAGTCTTGATTAAGCTTTCACCTTTGGTCTTGCCCGTTGTTAATAAACCCGATAGGAGCGGGCACGATCCCGATTTTCATCGGGAGAAGTAAAGCGGATAGCGGGGCTGCTGCTCCCGACGAGATTCGAACTTTCATTTTCAAATCACTTTTAAGTCTCTCTTTCAACTTTAGTCTTGATTAAGCTTTCACCTTTGGTCTTGTCCCTTATCCATCTTCCATTCCACATCTTCCATTTCTCATCATCCATCATTCTCTGTCATGCTGTCAGTATCAAGTCTGGTTATTTTTTACATTTTTTCAGTCTTTTGTCTGTAAAATCTGCCAAAAACCAATTGGCACAAGCATTGTTTAATAGGAGTAGAAATTATAATACTTTAAAAAGAGAAAATAAAAATACAATGGGAAAAATTATTGGAATAGACTTAGGAACAACAAACTCTTGCGTAAGCGTAATGGAGGGCAATGAGCCTGTAGTTATTGCGAACAGTGAGGGTAAACGTACTACACCGTCTATTGTTGCTTTTGCAGAAAACGGTGAGCGTAAAGTTGGCGAGCCTGCTAAACGTCAGGCTATAACCAACCCAACAAAAACAATATATTCAATTAAACGCTTTATGGGTAACAGCTACGACGAAAGTGCGAAAGAAGCTGGACGTGTACCTTATAAAGTTGTTAAAGGTGATAATAATACACCGCGTGTTGAAATCGACGACAGAAAATATACTCCACAAGAGATTTCTGCAATGATTTTGCAAAAAATGAAAAAAACTGCTGAAGATTTCTTGGGACAAGAGGTTTCAGAAGCAGTAATTACTGTACCTGCTTATTTTAATGATGCACAGCGTCAGGCTACAAAAGAAGCTGGCGAAATTGCAGGTTTATCTGTAAAACGTATCATTAACGAGCCAACTGCAGCAGCTTTAGCTTATGGTTTAGATAAAGCACACAAAGACATGAAAATTGTTGTGTTTGACTGTGGTGGTGGTACACATGACGTTTCTGTATTGGAATTAGGCGATGGCGTTTTCGAAGTAAAATCTACTGATGGTGATACACACTTAGGTGGTGACGACTTTGACCACGTAATCATTGACTGGTTAAATGATGAGTTTAAATCAGAAAACAGCATGGATCTTTCTAAAGACCCAATGGCTTTACAACGTTTAAAAGAAGCTGCTGAGAAAGCTAAAATTGAGTTATCGAGCACAACTTCTACTGAAATTAATTTACCATATATTACTGCTGATGCAAGTGGCCCTAAACACTTAGTGCGTACATTAACACGTGCTAAATTTGAGCAACTAGCTGATAGCTTAATCAAACGTACGATCGATCCTTGTAAATCGGCTTTGAAAAATGCAGGTTTAAGTACTGGCGATATCGACGAGATTATTTTAGTAGGTGGTTCAACACGTATCCCTGCAATTCAGGATGCTGTTAAAGCTTTCTTTGGTAAAGAGCCAAGTAAAGGTGTTAACCCTGATGAGGTGGTAGCTATTGGAGCTGCAATTCAAGGTGGTGTGTTAACCGGTGATGTGAAAGATGTATTGTTATTAGACGTTACACCTTTATCATTAGGTATCGAAACTATGGGTGGTGTTATGACTAAATTAATCGAGTCGAACACTACAATTCCAACTAAAAAATCAGAAACATTCTCAACTGCTGCTGATAACCAGCCTTCAGTAGAAATCCATATTTTACAAGGTGAGCGCCCGATGGCTGGCCAGAACCGTACAATTGGCCGTTTCATTTTAGATGGTATTCCACCAGCGCCACGTGGTGTGCCTCAGGTAGAAGTATCATTCGATATTGATGCTAACGGTATCTTACACGTAAGTGCAAAAGATAAAGCTACCGGTAAAGAGCAAAAAATCCGTATCGAGGCTTCTTCAGGTTTAACTGATGCTGAGATTCAGAAAATGAAACAAGAAGCTGAAGCTAATGCTGATGCTGATGCAAAAGCTAAAGAAGAAGCTGATAAAATTAACGGTGCTGATGCTTTAATTTTCTCTACAGAGAAACAGTTAAAAGAGTTTGGTGATAAATTATCTGCTGATAAAAAAGCACCGATTGAAGCTGGTTTAGAGAAATTAAAAGCAGCTCACAGTGCACGTAACTTCGCGGATATCGATGCAGCACAAGCTGAATTACAAAATGCGTGGAATGCAGCATCTGAGGAAATGTACAAAGCAGGTGAGCAACCTCAGGGTGGCGAACAACCACAGGCTGATGGTCAACCTCAAGGTGGTGGCGATAACGTTACTGATGTTGATTTCGAAGAAGTAAAAGAAGAAAAATAGTTTTTAGTCGAAAGACAAGAGATTATAAATAAAAAAGCGTTTCTGATTAAATTCAGGAACGCTTTTTTTATTGAATTATTTATTGCGAGTTACGATGCAACCTTAATACGACTTTTATTTAAACTGAAGGTTGCAGGATAGCCTGGTAGCTCGCAATTGACATTTTTTATGGGGATAATGGTAAATGTCAGAAGTCTATAGTTCGGCCATTCACTATAATATTTTTGTTGGCTTCTGTCATGCAGCGGTACGAAGTATGTGTTTTATCGTTTGAAGATGCTTCGTGCCTCAGTATGACAGCAAATTCGAGTTCATGCTAACAAAAAGTATTTTCGATGCTGTCGGGTTTAGTATGTATAGGTTTCTTTGTAATCTAGCTCAAACAATCATCTATAATTCCCTGCAGTTCTTTCTCGTTTAGTGATAATTCTTGGAGTAGCTTAAACTGATTTTTGGTTCTATCTAAATTTTGAGTAGAATAGCTAATAGGATAATAGCTGTTTCCGTTTAAAAAATCAGCTAAAAAACGCAATGCCTGCATATAAATAATGTATTTTCCCGAAAATAAAATCAGCTCTTTTTCTGTTGATGTTAAAGTATCTTTCATTTCCATTAAATATCCTTTAATCATAGCCTCGAAATAAGGCAAACGGATTTTAATTTTCTCTAAATCTGTTTCGTTCTCTGTGAAAGCACAAAGATAGGTGCGCATCATATCGCCCAGATCTGAAATAAACTTACCTGGCATTATGGTATCTAAATCAATTACACAAATACCTTTAAAAGTCTCGGCATCTAATAGTACATTACTGATTTTAGTATCATGATGCATAACCCTTTCCGGAAAATCTGCCCGGTGAGAATAAGATTTAAAATAATCAAGCAGGTATTTGTATTCTAACGCGGTATCGATTTGAGCTTTCGCCAGCACATTTAGTTCTTCCGAAGTTTCATTCAATGCTTGTGTAAACTGATCGAAACGTAAGCTCAAATCATGAAACCCGGGTATTGTAGCTTCGAGTATGGTTGCGTCGAAGTTATTTAAGAGACGACTTAATTTTCCGAACTGTTTTGCCGCTTCATACGCCTGTTGCGGCTCAGTCAAAACATCAAGCGAAACTGTTTTGGGTATATAAGGTAAAACCCGCCAATATTCATTTTTAACAAAAGCCATTTCACTACCGTTAATAGTTGGAACGGGCTTTATGAAAAGATATTCGGGATATGTTTTTGAAAGATAATCGGCTATTGCTTTGAGGTTATTCGCAATAGCTTGAGGATTCTTAAAAACTGAAGTATTTATATTTTGAAGAATATACTTTTTGTTTTCAGACAATGGTGAAAGCAAATAAGTACGGTTAATTAAACCCGTACCTATTTGTGTTAATGTTATATTTTCTTTAGTGTATCCGTAGGCTTGTAGAACTTCGGAGTCTAAATTTAGCTCCATAATTTTTCAGGGTACGTTCCGTTTTTTACTAACTGGTTAATGCTGTCCTGAACATATGGTTTATCTTCTTTGTAAGTTACGCCAAACCATTTATTTGAAGTTGGTACAACTTTAAAAGTAGCTTCGCCAGATTTTACCAGGTTCTCGCCAATTAAAGGAATGAAGAACTCAGCTTTAGGTTTTTCTTTATTTGCGAGTGCAAATTCAACGAATAACTTTTCAGTAATGCTGAAAACAGCAGGCGTAAAGCCCCAGAAATTCATTGAAACAGGGGTGTCAAAACTTAACGGGAATTCTTCGCCATCTTCTTCATAGAAGATTTTATCCTCTTTAGGATATACTTTTGTACGTTCAATAATTTCTTCAAGGTTTCCTGAAGCATCAACTTTACAAACACCACGAGACACAGCACCAAACTCTGAAAGGGTTTTACCAATCTCATAGCCAATGATAGAGAAATTACTATCGGAAGCTTCATCGTTTAAGAAATCGACCATCTTTTTAAATGCGTCGTAACCATAATAATCATCAGCATTAATAACACAGAATGGCTCTTTAACAACTTTTCTGCCTGAAAGAATGGCGTGAGCGGTTCCCCATGGTTTCTCGCGGTAAATTTCTTCTTCAATGCCAAATTGTTTTAAATCGAAGTTTTGGAAAACATAGTCTGTTTCAATTCTTCCATTTAATTTAGGCTCAAAAATAGATTTAAAATTATCTACGAATTCTTCTTTGATAATGAATACAACTTTACCAAAACCGGCTTTAATTGCATCGTAAATTGAATAATCAATAATGGTTTCGCCATTAGGGCCAAATCCATCTATTTGTTTCATACTTCCATAACGGCTTGCCATTCCGGCAGCCAGTATTAATAAGGTAGGTTTCATATGCGAAAATAATAATACCCAACCGTTTTTTAGTTAGGTAAGCGTTTAATTTTAATTAATGGTTTAAATATGTAAATAATTTAATATAAATGTTTTAAATGATTGTTTTAGAAACCAAATAAACCTCCGCCACTTTTGGAGCGTGTTTTTTTTCCTGTTATCATCCCAAAGATACCCCGAACAATTTCTTTCCCGATTTGTCGTGTTATTGTTGCCCCCATAACCTGCTCTACTAAACTTTTTTCGCCGGGCTTTGGTTTGCTTTCTATTTCAGCCTGTTTCTGTGCTTCAGCTTCCTCTTTTTGTTGTTCAGCAGCAGCAACCTGGTCATTGATTCTTTTGGTTAGTATTTCGTAGGCACTTTCCGGATCAATTGTGTCTTTGTATTTGGTGTACATCGGACTTGCAGTTACCAGTTTATCGAAATCGGCTGCGGTTAAAGGCCCCATTACTGCCCGAGGTGGCGTAAGCATGGTTGCTGAAACTTCAGTAGGAATACCTTTCTCATTTAAAACAGTTACCAATGCCTGTCCTGTTCCCAATGAGGTAAGTACCTTATCAATTTCGTAGAATTCTGATTTTGGGTAAGTATTAACCGTTTTCTTTAAAGCATCTACATCGTTAGGTGTGAAAGCCCTTAAAGCATGTTGAACGCGATTTCCAAGTTGACCTAAAACGCTTTCCGGAACATCAGTAGGTGATTGTGTACAGAAGAAAACACCAACGCCCTTTGAGCGGATTAACCTGATGATTGTTTCTATTTGCTCTAAAAATGTTTTTGATGAATTATTGAAGAGTAAATGCGCCTCATCAAAAAAGAAAACCAATTTTGGCTTATCTAAATCGCCCACCTCAGGTAAGGTATTAAATAGTTCGGCCAGTAAGCTTAATAAAAATGTAGAGTATAAAACCGGTTGATTCTGAACATCAGCAATGTTTAACAGGCTAATAACGCCTTTGCCATCAACACGCTCAAACAAATCTTCAGCGTCGAAAGATTTTTCCCCGAACATTCCTGACAGACCTTGCTGTTCAATGGCAACAATCTTTCTTAAAATAGTACCCGAAGTAGCGGTTGAAATACTGCCATAGCTTGCCTTAATTTCTGCAGCGCCTGCACCTTCTGATAAATAAGAAAGGAGCTTCTTTAAATCATTAAGGTCGATAATTGGCAATTTATTATCGTCTGCATATTTGAATATAACGGCAAGAACCCCGGATTGGGTATCGTTTAAATCTAAAATTTTTGCTAAAAGTGTGGGGCCAAACTCTAAAACCGTAGCACGCATTTGTGCACCAAGTTTTCCGGAAAGAGAATAGATTTCGACAGGGAAGCCTGTTGGTGTAAATGTTTTTTTAAGCTGTGCTGCTCTTTCCTCGATTTTTGGGTTTACACTTCCTGGTTGGTTTAGACCAGATAAGTCGCCCTTTACATCGAGCATAAAAACGGGTACACCAGCATCAGAAAGCTGCTCAGAGAGTAACTGGAGTGTACGGGTTTTACCAGTACCAGTTGCTCCGGCAATTAAACCATGCCTGTTCATCATTTTTAACGATAGATTTACTTCGGCATCGCCATAAACCTGGCCATCCAGCATGCCTGCTCCAAGGTAAATATATGAACCGGTAGGGGCGTAGGCGGCTTTTATTTTCTCAATAAATTTTGATGAAGAATCGCTCATTGTTTTAGTTTTGAGCCCCCAATTTAATAAACTAATATTAAAAAAAGGATTTTTTTCTTATGGCCTTAAGTGGCTATGGTTTCAAAACTAATGTAGTTGCTTGTAATAGCTAATTTCGTTATTTAATGCTTTAACTTTGTTTTGCAAAAAGTCGAGTTGTTTTAATAAATGCCCTACGGCGTGTAAACCTTCCAGGTTAATTTCAAGTTCCTTATATAGTCTCAGATACCTTTCCAATCCTGATAAATCATCAGCGTTTATGAATATAGATTTCTTAATTGCCTTTGTTTTTATCAGACCAAATTCTTCTAAAGATTTGATAAAGTTTATTTCCACTTTGTAGTGGATACAAAAATCGTCAACTGAAATTAAATTAGCTTCCATATTGGTTAGAGTTTGGAAAGTTTTTCGAATAATTCTTTTTGTTGAGCGTTTAATTTCGTTGGTAATTTAATCTGCCATTTAATATAAAGGTCGCCGAATTGGTTTTCTTTTTTATAAACAGGAAAGCCTTTTCCTTTTAATCTTAAGGTCGTATCGGGTTGTGTTCCGGCAGGTACATTAAGTTTAACTTTCCCGTTTAATGTTTCAACTATTTTTTCGCCCCCAAGTATCGCAGTGTATAAATCTACTTCTTCCTGAATATATATATCGTTCCCTTTTCTTTTAAATTTCGGGTGCTCAGAAATAATAAACGATATGTATAAATCGCCTGCCGGACCATGATTTGGCCCCGGAGCTCCATAGCCAGGTAATTTTATTTTTTGTCCGTTTTCTACACCAGCTGGTATGGTAATTCTGACCTGCTTCCCATTTACCGTAAGGGTTTGTTTGTGGGTTGCGTAGGCATCAAGTAGGTTTAAGTTTAAGTCAGAGCTGTAATCCTGACCTTTGAAAGGTGAACGGCTACTGCTTCTGCTACCTCCTCCACCAAACATAGAAGAGAAGAAATCAGAGAAGTCTTCGCCTCCAAAGCCTGAGAAACCACCCCTGCTTCTACCACCCGATTGTCTTTGTTGTTGTTGCTGTGCATCAAAGCGATCGGCATGTTGCCAGTCGGTTCCATAACGATCGTATTTCTTTCTTTTTTCAGGATCACTTAAAACCTCATTTGCCTCATTAATCTGCTGGAACTTTTTGTTAGCCTCTTCATTATTTGGATTTAAATCAGGATGGTATTTTCTCGCGAGTTTACGGTACGCTTTTTTTATATCGTCAGCTGATGCATCTTTTTTAATTTCAAGAACTTTATAGTAGTCTATATATTCCATAAGGTTTAAACAAATAAATAAATTGAATGTTCGGGTTTGATTTCGAAAAATGTAAAATTAACCATTAAGCAGCAAGAACACTAATAATAACAAAAAATGCCCCGGATATCGGGGCATTTTTAGGAGAGAAATTGTATTATTTTTTGTTTTTAACATATTTTTCCAGCCATTGGTCTTGTTCCCAAAGGGCATGTAAAATGTTTTCCTTTCCGCGATAGCCATGTGCCTCATAAGGCAGGAAAACAAAACGTACTGTACCACCAGCACCTTTAATTGCGGCAAACAAACGTTCACTGTTAATTGGGAATGTCCCGGTATTATCGTCTGAATCGCCGTGAATTAAAAGCAAAGGCGTTTTAATTTTATCTGCATAGCTGAAAGGGCTCATTTCGTAATATAGCTGTGGTGCCTGCCAGTAAGTACGATCCTCGTTTTGGAAACCAAAAGGTGTAAGCGTACGGTTATAAGCACCGCTTCTTGCAATACCTGCAGCAAAAAGATTAGTATGTGCCAAAAGATTCGCAGTCATGAAGGCTCCATAGCTATGTCCGCCAACGGCCATACGTTTTCTGTCGCCAACGCCTAAATCAGCTAATTTATTTATAGCAGCTTCTGCATTTAAGCTTAACTGATCAACAAATGTATCATTTGGTTTTTTACCATCTTTTGCAACAATTGGCATTTCGGCATTATCTAAAACGGCATAACCGCGGGTTACCCAATAAATTGGTGAGCCCCATGCAATTGCTGTAAACTTATCTTTTGAGCCACGGATTTGCGCCGCATCTGCGGCAGAGTTAAATTCTCTTGGATAAGCCCAGATAATTGTTGGTAGCGGTCCGTCTTTTTCTTTATTATATCCCTTTGGAAGATATAAATCACCTGTTAAATCAACGCCATCAGCTCTTTTGTAAGAGATTTTTTCCTTAACAACGCCATCTAATGAAGGATATGGGTTGGTGAAAGCCGTAACGGGTCTGTCTGCAACGCGTAGCACCAGGTTTTTGATATAATAGTTAGGAACCAGTTTCTGGCTTTCTTTTCTTGTTAACAAAACGAGCTTTTCAGGGTCGATAACATCACTTACATATTCAAAAGTACCTTCTGCGCTACGCCAGATAATTTCATTCTTTTTAGTAGCAAGGTCGAATTTTGCTAAGAAAGGTAAGTCGCCTTTATCAGATGAACCTACCGTATTATTCATTAATAATTTAGTGCCATTATCAACTGTTTGAATAACCGGGCGGCCATATTTATTTTTTGTTGTTACGGGTGAACCAGGGTTTCCGTATGCATCAGTCTGGTTGCGGGTGTATAGTTCTTCGATATTTCCTGTTGTAGGGTTATAAATACTAACCTTATTGGTTTGTTTGCTTCTTAAGCCTTCCATTACCAGGGCAAGCGTTGCATTTCCCCATTGTATATTCCGAAAACGTGTTTGTGTTTTAAACAACTCTTTTTCCGTTCCTGTAAACGGAGCGCTAAGTGCGTAAACAGCATCGTGAAAAGGCACATTTTTCTTTATTAATCCACTATCCAATGGTTTAGCCCAGGTTACTGTAGCAGCTTCATCATCTCTCCAATCGAAACCTCTTGGAACGTTTTGGGTATTGTCATATCCAGATGGGGTGCCTTCAGAAGACGGTAACTCGGCTAACACTTTAATCGTTTTGCCATTTAAATCGGTAACGGCAACAGTTGATGGGAAACCATTTGCTGTAACCAGGTAAGAGAAAGGCTTGCGAATGGTTTCGATAAGCATGTAGCTTTTATCAGGAGAGAGGCCAACCCTTGCATAGATGGCGGGTTTTCCTATCGGTGTTTCTACACCATTTGTATTTTTTACCAATTGTGAAGTGCCATAGAACTCAAACAGTTGTTCATCAAAAGGGGATTTTATTAAATCCTGGTAGGTTGGGCTAGGTGCGGCTTTACCTAGATTTTGCTGTACGGTTGGTCCTTTTGGCATCAATGGTTTTACCGGTGCGGCGCTTGCCGGTTTAGTAACTGCCCTGTAAATTATGGTATTATCATTTAACCAGGTTAAGCCACTACCCAAAACAACGTTTAAGAAAGCTTTATTAACTTTAGTAGCTTTCTTGGTTGCGATATCAATAATATACAAATCGACACCTTTCTGCGTAGTGTTTGTAAAAGCTATTTTATTCTGTGTTGGGTTCCAGCTGATGTTACTGGCATATAAAGGACTTGGTAAACCTGTAACAGGAAAGGTTTTATCAGCCTTAATATTTTTTAAGCTAAAGTTATTGATGTAAGTAATTCTGCTTGGTGAATAATTGTTTGGGTTTAATCTTAACCCTGCAATGCGGTATTCGGGCATTGCCAGTTCTTCTACCGAAGGGTAGGAGTTTCTTTCACTGAACAAAATCCACTCAGCTTTATCATCAATGCTAACACCTGGAGTAGGTTTTGCAAGTAATAAATCGGCAATTTCTTTTGGTGGCGTTTGATAGCTTACAGCATCCTGAGCTGCAGCATTCAAAGAAATACTTGCCCCAGCTATTAAAAAATAGAGTTGTAGTTTTTTAAACATAATCCGGTTTGGTTTATTTGATAAGGAAACTCAAATATTGTAAAATAAACCGACCAATAAGCTGCGTAACTGCTTATTTACATGTTTTAGAAAGCGGTTTGCTTGAAAAGAAAGCACATATTTAGGGATATTTACTTTTAATATCTTCCATTGAATTAACGATGATCTGTTTTAATACATCGGTATCAGCATCACTTAGTTTCTTGATGTAAACACATGCTTTTCCGGTTTTATGTTTACCTAAGGCTGCCAGAAGTTTTTCCCTGTCTTTAAGTTGCGATGAAAAATATAGGGCAAATGAATCTTTTCTCGGCGAAAAGCCTGTTAGCGGTGCATCACCCTCACGGCCGCTTTCATATTTGTAATGATAGCTGCCAAAGCCAACAATTGCCGTGCCCCACATTTTTGCTTTATACGATGATACTTCTTCAAATAGCTTTACGAGGCTAAAACTATCCTGCCTTTTGGCTTCATCAGTTACTGTATTCAGAAATGCAGCAACATCGCCATCGTTTTCGGTTGTTTTGTTCTGTGCCATGCCTAGTTATTGAAAACTTCCCATTTATCAACGTATAAAGTTAATCCTTTGGGTAATTCCGGGTCAGCATTTGAAATGGTTAGTTTACCTTTATCGTCTCTTGAGATTTTAATAACCGAATTTGTAGCATCGCCGTTTTCGTGTTTAACATAACCTTTGTAAAGTGCGGTACCTTTTGTTAATTCAGTGTTTAAATCGCAATCTGCCGATTCGATAATGATATCGAAGTTTGTTTTGGGTTGATTCGGGATTTCCATGTCAACATTAATCAGGTTTATCGGATTTACCGTAATTACAGCATTCAACTTAAATTCCTTATCTCCTTCCTTACCCGATTTGACATAATATTTAATTACCCTTTCGCAAATTTCATCCTGTTTAGCAGTTTTAGTTTCAATTTTTGCCGAAACAGAAAAAAACATAATAGCAATTAAGGCTAGAATGGATTTGATTTTATTGGTGTTATTCATTGTAATGATCAGAAATATTTTGGCTGCAAGATAGAACTTTACCAGGCAAATCGCCACATTAATTATGCCTTAAAGATAACTAATTACCCACCATAAATTATGAAGATTTATTCGAGGTAATAGTGCCTTATTTTTTGGAGTTTATCATCAAGCTCGTAAACCAGTGGAATACCTGTAGGAATTTCAAGTGCAGTTACTTCTTCGTTAGAAAGGTTATCGATATATTTTATTAATGCCCTTAAACTATTGCCATGTGCGGCGATTATTACTTTTTCATTCCGGCTTATTGCCGGAACAATCGACTCGTTCCAAAAAGGAAGCACTCTGCTGATGGTATCGCTCAGGTTTTCACTTAACGGCAGTTCTTCGGGTTTTAGGTGCTGGTAGCGCAAATCGTTTCCAGGGAAGCGCTCATCGTCTGGTGTGATAGCTGGCGGTTCCTCATCAGCATCACGGCGCCATTTCTGCACCTGTACAGCTCCATATTTATCAATTGTTTCGGCCTTATTTAAACCTTGTAAAGCACCATAAAAACGTTCGTTTAAATGCCAGCTTTTAAATTCCGGAATCCAGAGGTGGTCTAAATCTTCCAGTATAATATGCAAAGTTTTAATGGCCCTCTTTAGTAAAGAGGTAAAGGCTACATCAAAATTATAATCGTGTTTTTTTAATAGGGTGGCCGCTTTTTTAGCCTCCAGATGTCCCTCTTTCGATAAATCAACATCCGTCCATCCTGTGAAACGGTTTTCCTGATTGTAAATACTTTGCCCGTGGCGGATTAATATCAGTTTTTTCATTGCTTAGTTAACAGCTATTGTGACAGTTTGTTCAAATAAAAAAGGCCTGAAGAATATCTTCAAGCCTTAATGTTAATGAGCAGGGTTTATTTAAACTCCCTGAAGTCCTGTCCGTCTTTTATGTTGAGTAAACTCTCATAAATTAAACTGATTACATTATCTACGTCTTCTTTATGCACCATTTCTACGGTAGTATGCATGTAGCGTAGAGGCAAAGAAATCAATGCCGATGGGACACCGCCATTTGAATAGGCAAAGGCGTCAGTATCAGTTCCTGTAGAACGCGATGAAGCCTGGCGCTGGAAAGGAATGTCGTTCTTTTCAGCTGTTTTAATTAACAATTTATTCAGGTTGGTTTGTACCGCCGGAGCATAAGAAACTACCGGGCCTTTGCCTGATGATAAATCGCCCTGCGTGTTTTTGTTAATCATCGGTGTTGTGGTATCGTGTGTTACATCGGTAATGATTGCAACATTAGGTTTGATGCGTTGTGCGATCATTTCAGCACCACGCAAGCCGATTTCTTCCTGTACTGAATTAACAATGTATAAGCCGAAAGGTAATTTTTTCTTGTTTTCTTTCAATAAACGGGCAACTTCGGCAATCATGAAACCACCTACACGGTTATCTAAGGCACGACCAACATAATAACGGTCGTTCAGTACCATAAACTCATCTTCATAAGTAATTACGCAGCCCACATGGATACCTAATTTTTCTACTTCTTCTTTCGAAGTGCATCCGCAATCTAAAAAGATGTTTTTAAGTTCTGGTGCCTGTTCTTTTTCTCCGTGACGGGTATGGATTGCAGGCCAGCCGAAAACTGCCTTAACCATGCCTTTTTCGGTATGGATATTTACACGTTTCGATGGTGCAATCTGGTGGTCAGAACCGCCGTTGCGGATTACATAAATTAAACCATCATTGGTAATATAGTTTACATACCATGAAATTTCATCAGCGTGTGCTTCAATTACAACCTTGTAAGGCGCTTTCGGGTTGATCACACCAACAGCAGTACCATAATTATCAATAAAATGCTCATCGATATAAGGTTTCAGGTAATTTAACCAAAGTTTCTGGCCTTCCCACTCGTAACCAGTAGGTGCAGGGTTGTTTATGTATTCTTCAAGAAATTGTAACGATTTTTTAGTTACAACAGCAACATGTTTTTTCTTGTCGTCTTCTTTTTTCTTAGCCATATTATCTATTTAAGATTTCAGGTTTACAGTTCCAGGTTGGCAGGCGCCTCTTTTTTATAAACCTAATTATTTATTTAATTTCTAAATTTATTGTAATTGCAAGTTTATAGTCTAAAATTCCAATTCCATTACAACGAAATCGTAACCATCTTTAAAAAAGGTCTTCCCGGTTTCGCTAAAGCCAAATTTATAATAAAATTCCTTTGCATTAACACGGGCATTGCACCAAAGCTTGCTTGCTTTCTGAATTTTACAAAAATCCAAGATATACTCCATCAGTTTAGTGCCTAAACCTGATTTTTGGACATCATTCTGGATTGCCAACTTTCGAAACTGGTAAACATCACCTTCGTGAAACAGGGAAACAACGCCTGTGAGTTTATGGTTCAGGTATAAGCCAAAGTGTGTGCCCTCAAAATCATCAGCAAGTTTTACGCTATCAAAAGGTAGTTCGGGGTACATTACTTCATGCCTGATGCGCCATGTTAACTGAGGAATGATTTGTTCGATTTGAATAAGTGCTTCCAAGTTAAAATTTCTTGCTTCCGTAAAATTTGTAAATTAAGATATTCAGGGCGATAATCCCTGTCATTCCATAGCAGAATAAGTTCCAGCCGCCCTGGTCCCAAAGGAATAAACCCAATGCTGAACCACAACTTGCACCAATAAAACTAACCGACATAAATATCGTGTTTAACCTGTTTCTGGCTTCGGGAATTAAAGTATAAATCCGGGTTTGATTGGTAACATGTATTGCCTGCTGACCGATATCGATAAGGACGATACCGATTACAAACAGGTACAAATAGCTTCCTGTAAAATAAAATAAAGCAATGCTTATGATTTGCAGGATAAAACCAATCATTAAATTCTTCCGTGGGTTACCTCCATCACTTAATTTGCCAACCAGGGGTGCGGCTAATGCACCGGCGGCTCCGGCAATTCCGAACAGCCCGATTTGCAGGGTTTGGAAACTGAAAGGCGGGTTAGCCAGAAAAAGTACCATGGTAGTCCAGAAAGCACTAATTATGGCAAAGGCCAGGAAATTAATAACCGAGGTTTCGCGTAGTACCGGCTGTGTTTTAATGTAGCCAAGCATCGAGGTCATGAGTTCTTTATAACTACCTTTAAATGCCGGATAACTTTGTGGAAAACGCTTAGCCATTAAAGCAATCAGTAATGCGCATATACCGGCTGCGATGTAATACATGGCACGCCAACCCAGCCAGAAACCGATGCTTCCGCTTACGGCTCTCGATGCCAGAATACCAACAAGGAGCCCGCTCATAATCATCCCGATATTTGCGCCGCGATTTTCATCTGAACTTAAATTAGCGGCAAGTGGCAAAATAAGCTGCGGCACAATTGAGCATGCCCCGATTAACAGCGAAGCAATTTCCAGTAAGAAAAATGTTTTTGAAACAGCAGCAACCAGAAGTGCCAAAATAGCCAAACCTGTTATAATTAATATCTGCTTTTTACGCTCGAACATATCACCAAGCGGCACCAGCAAAAATAAACCCAAAGCATAACCAATCTGTGTTAAATAGGTAATGCGCCCGGCATAACTTTCTGTAAGGTTAAAATCTTTTGCTACCAGAATTACCAAAGGCTGGCAGTAATAAATATTTGCAACAATTAAGCCTGTGCAAAAGGCCATTAATAGGATATCGGCTCGTTTTAACATAAAGAGATGTAAAATGTAAGATGTAAGATGTAAAATGGATGATGGTTTTTTGAAAGTATTAAGATGAATGGACAATGTTACACAAGCTCGTCCATATTACATCAAACATCTTCCATCCTTACAAAGGTATGTTTCCGTGTTTTTTACGCGGACTGTTTACCACCTTATTTTCCAACATCCTGAAAGCTTTTATTAACTTACTTCGTGTTTGCGATGGTTCGATCACTTCATCAATAAAACCACGTTCGGCAGCACGGTATGGGTTGGCAAAAATATCTGAGTACAATTTTTCTTTTTCCAGCCATTTTTCCTGCGGGTTTTCGGCTGAAGAGATTTCTCTTTTAAAAATAATTTCCGCAGCACCCCTGGCACCCATAACTGCAATTTCAGCACTTGGCCATGCATAATTCATGTCGGCACCAATATGCTTACTATTCATCACATCGTAGGCACCACCATAAGCTTTTCTGGTAATTACCGTAATTCTCGGAACAGTTGCCTCGCTAAAAGCATAAAGTAATTTTGCACCATTGGTAATAATACCATTCCATTCCTGATCAGTGCCGGGAAGGAAGCCAGGAACATCTTCAAAAACAAGCAAGGGAATATTGAAGCAATCACAGAAACGCACAAAACGGGCAGCTTTATTTGAGGAATTACTATCTAAAACACCGGCCAGATAAGCCGGTTGATTGGCTACAATGCCAATGCTTCGGCCAGCTAACCTCGCAAAGCCAACAACAATATTCTCTGCAAAATCTTTATGTACCTCCAGAAAACTATCTGCATCGGCAACTGCTGAAATCACATCTCTTATGTCGTAGGGTTGTGATGCATTTTCGGGCATAAAGGTATTCAGTTCAGTTCTGCTTTCATTCGCTGGTTCATAAGGGAGCTGCCCGGCCATTTCCTCGCAATTCTGGGGCATATAACTCAGCAGCTTTTTTAAATGGCTTATGGCTTCAATTTCATTTGCACATGCGAAATGCGTTACACCAGATTTAGTAGCATGCGTGCTTGCGCCTCCGAGTTCTTCTGAGGTAACTTCTTCATGTGTTACGGTTTTCACCACATTAGGGCCCGTTACAAACATGTAAGAAGTGTTTTCTACCATTAAAATAAAATCGGTTATTGCCGGAGAATACACGGCGCCCCCGGCACAAGGACCCATAATTGCCGAGAGTTGCGGAATGACGCCTGATGCCTGGACATTTTTGTAAAAAATATCGGCATAACCACCTAAAGAAACTACACCTTCCTGGATACGGGCACCACCACTATCATTTAATCCGATTAAGGGCGCTCCGTTTTTCATGGCCATATCCATGAGCTTACAGATTTTCTCTGCATGGGTTTCCGATAAGGAACCGCCAAAGACTGTAAAATCCTGGGAAAAAACATAAGTTAACCTACCGTTAACTGTGCCATAGCCAGTAACTACCCCGTCGCCCAGGTATTTTTCGTTTTCCATGCCAAAATCGGTACTGCGGTGGGTAACCAGCATGCCGATTTCTTCAAAAGAGCCTTCATCCATTAAAAAATGAATACGCTCCCTGGCCGTAAGTTTTCCTTTTTTATGCTGACTGTCGATACGTGCCTGCCCACCGCCAAGGTTTGCCTGTTTTATTTTATCCTGAAGTTGTGCTATTTTCTTATCCATATTAATAACATGAGTTTTTAAAATTAAAAATTAGTATCGGGAATGCAATGTTTGGTCTCTTGTTATTTACAGGAAGATGGCGCTAAAAAGGTTTTTCAGAAATACAGTACACCTGCAAATGTATTTTGCTGTAAAAGTATAAAGGTTCTTTATATCAGATATTTAGGTGTTTTGTTTCTTTATATTGCATTTTTTTTACACCTTAAAGTATTGAAAAGTCAATTATCCGTTTATTTTTGTAATCAACATTAAAACGAGATTAGAATTTAACTCATGTTGTTAAGGAAGTACAAATATCTTATCGTTGGAGCCTTTATGCTCATCTTCAGTGCGAAGATGGTAATTTCTGGCGCACCGGTATTTTGTACTTGTATCGATAAGGAAATTATGAATGCCGTAATCATGCAAATTGAGTTAGAGCATGATGGCGGAAAGGATGCCGCCAAAGACGTATCGAAATTCACCGATTTTAAAATGGTCGAATTAAACCATCCTATCTTTTCTTACGAATTCTCTTCGAGCCATTTTGTTTTGAAGAGCAGCTTTATAGAGCATTTCAAAAGATATGTAGACCCATATCACCCTATCGTTCCGACACCGCCGCCTAACTTTATCTAGTTTCCTGGTGTAACAGCATTTTTCTTATGATTGGATTTATAGATAACCGTTTTGTTTATGGTTAGCTAAGTCTATATTTTACCTTTCATTTTGTTGTTGCACACGATTTTATTCGTTAAAGTTTACCAGATAATCATATCGTTATGCAAAAGTTTAACCCGGCCTTTTCAGGTACGGATGTAAAGAAATATTTTCTTGCAAAGAATTTAAAGAAAGATTTACCATCAAGTATTGTGGTGTTTTTAGTGGCTTTGCCACTGTGTTTAGGTATTGCGTTGGCCTCAGGTGCGCCATTATTTGCCGGCTTAATTACGGGTATCATTGGTGGTATCGTCGTCGCAACATTCAGCGGATCGCAGTTAAGTGTAAGTGGGCCTGCTGCCGGTTTAACGGTAATTGTGTTAGGTGCAATTACTTCCCTTGGTTCGTATCAAACCTTTTTACTCGCAGTTGTACTTGCGGGTGTTTTCCAGTTGATTTTAGGTTTAGTAAAAGCCGGAACAATTGGTAATTATTTCCCTTCGAGTGTAATCGAGGGTATGCTGGCTGCCATCGGATTAATCCTGATTTTAAAACAGCTCCCACATGCTTTAGGTGTTGATAGTGATTTTAGTGGCGATGAAGGTTTCTTTCAGCAAGACCATGAGAATACTTTTTCGGCAATAACAGCGGCATTGAGTCATTTTAGTCTGGCCGCGGTGGTAATCAGTTTAGTATCCATAGCCATTCTGGTTGTATGGCCTAAATTCCCTAAGCTGGCAATTGTACCAGCGCCATTACTGGTGGTAACATTAGGCGTACTCGGAACAATATTTTTCGGAAGTACCGAACATCCACTGAGGGCCGATCAGATGGTTAAAATACCTGTTGTAAATGGTATCGGAGAGTTCTGGGGCTTATTTACCATGCCCGATTTTTCTCAGCTTGCAAACAAAAACGTTTATGTTGTTGCCATTACGATAGCCATTGTGGCGAGTCTGGAAACTTTACTAAGTATTGAAGCCATTGATAAGATAGACCCTATAAAACGCGTAACACCAACAAACCGCGAGTTAATTGCACAAGGTATTGGTAACATTACCAGCGGAATGGTTGGCGGTTTGCCGATGACATCTGTAATTGTAAGAAGCTCGGCTAACGTAAATGCAGGTGGAAGAACTAAAATGTCGGCTATTTTTCATGGAACATGGCTATTATTGTCGCTATTATTTATTCCGCAACTGATAAATATGATACCGCTTTCCTGTCTGGCAGCAATTTTGTTGGTAACCGGATATAAGCTTACGCGTATTGGCCTATTCAGGCATATGTATCACAAAGGCTGGGATCAGTTTATACCTTTTGTAATCACGATAATTGCCGTGTTGTTTACTGATTTACTGAAAGGTGTGGCCGTTGGAATGCTGGTTTCCATCTTCTACCTGTTGCGTACCAATATGCGTAACCCATTCTTTTACCGGATTACAAATGATGGTGATAAAAAGAATGTGCGTATTAAGCTTGCTGAAGAAGTTTCCTTTTTAAATAAAGCAGCGATACAGGTGGTTTTAACGAATATTCCCAGAGAAACGAATGTTATTATTGATGGAACAAATGCCCGCTATATCGATCCTGATGTGCTGGAAACCATCTTCAATTACAAACATAATGCCTATACAAAAGGTATTATTGTAACACTCGAAAATGTACAGAAACATTATACTGTACCTAAATTAAACAATAAGATAGTAGAAGATATTAATAAATAAAAAGCTATGTGCGCAAAAACAATTGAGACAAAAGATATAACATACGATAGTTTGTTACAGGGAAATAAAGACTGGGTTAAAGATATGATCGATAACGACCCTGCTTTTTTTGATAAACTTTCTGAAGGACAAAGCCCTCCGGTTTTATGGATAGGCTGTTCTGATAGCAGGGTGCCGGCCAATCAAATTACAAATACTAAGCCTGGCGATGTTTTCGTTCACCGTAATATTGCCAATGTAGTTGTTCATACTGATATGAACATGCTTTCGGTGCTCGATTATTCGGTAAATGTGTTAAAAGTAAAGCATGTAATCGTATGTGGTCATTATGGCTGCGGTGGTGTTAAGGCAGCATTGGGTAACAAACAGGTCGGTATTATCGATAACTGGTTACGAAATATCCGTGATGTTTATCGCACACATGAACGTGAAATGGCAACCATTAAAGATGAAGAACAAAGGTTCAATCGTTTGGTAGAGTTAAATGCTATAGAAGGCGCTGCGAACATTAGTAACACTTCTATTGTACAGGCAGCCTGGGCGAATGGCCAGGAATTAGCTGTACATGCCTGGGTTTATAGCCTGAAAACGGGAATTATTAAAGATTTAAAAGTAACAAGTTCAAGCCTTGAAGATGTTACCCCAACTTTTAAGGTGGGCTAATTTACATCCCTCCATATAAACAATAAATAATGCCCCGTTTTGGGGCATTATTTGTTTTCGGTATTTGGCATATTCCCTGCATGACCCTTGTTGCCCTTTTCGGCATCTTCACGGGCTTCTTCCGATCCGAAATCACCTCTGCCAAAGTTTCTTCCCAGGTTACCAGCATCGGTTTTAACTTTGTTCTTTTCATGATTTGCATCGCTATGGTGGCGTGGAACAAGTTGGTCGGGCATGTTTGTTTTATCTGCTGAGTTGTTCGCTTTTTCGTTACTTAAGTTTTGATTTTTATCTTCTTGATTTTCCATGATATTGTTCTTTATCTATAGAACATTTAGATATGATGATAGTTTTAAGGGATTTGGGAATGAAGGTTTAGTTCTCAGCGGATGACTGTGAGGATCGCCTGGGAGAGCTGAGGTAATCTATTTAAAAAAAGAGTTCTAATTGAGGTAGCTTCGCCTGATGCGAAACCGGTTTTGTAACTAAAAACTTCAGCGGCAGGTTAAAAGTAGCTATTCCATCGGTTGCAGATGCTTCGTTCCTCAGCATGACAGTTTGCTCAAGGTTGTAGCAAAAAGAAAAGGTTTTTACTATTTTCTGATTCTTACCCTGTCGATTAAATCAACAGGAAGAAAATCAGATAAAACCAGGTAACCATCTCTGTTATAATCGGTGGCTAATTTCTTTTGTTCTTCAGTAAGATTTTTAGTTTTGATGATTTCGCTAAAAAAGGGAGATTCTACCCATGGGAAATTCGACTTGATCATAGTTGGATAATTGGTGTTAAATCAATTTCTAGAAACGACATATTTAAGCTTAAAAAGAAAAATGTTGTACTATAATAATAAAACCCCTGCATTTGGCAGAGGTTTTATTATTAAAATTTATTAATCTTCAGCCAGAAACGGATAACGGTAATCTGTTGGTGATTCGAAAACTTCTTTGATTGTACGTGGTGAAACCCAACGTAGTAAGTTAATCATCGAACCTGCTTTATCGTTCGTGCCCGAACCTCTCGCACCACCAAATGGTTGCTGACCAACAACTGCACCTGTACATTTATCGTTAATGTAAAAGTTACCTGCTGAGTTGCGTAAAGCATGGCTCGCTTTCTCAATGGCGTAACGGTCTTGAGCGATTAGCGCACCAGTTAAAGCATATGGTGAAGTTGTATCAATTACTTTTAAAATAGAATCGAAATCTTTATCTGCATATACATAAACAGTTAAAACCGGACCAAATAACTCTTCGCACATGGTTGTATATTTCGGGTCGTCAACTACTAAAACAGTTGGCTCAACAAAATAACCTTTGCTCTTATCGTAATTACCGCCGGCGATAATTTCAACGCCTTTATCTTTTTTAGCCTGATCGATGTACTTCGCTAATTTATCAAAAGAACGCTCGTCGATAACGGCATTGATAAAGTTGGTGAAATCTTCAGTTCCGCCCATTTTAAATGTAGCGATATCGCGTAGCATTTGTTTTTTAAGTTCAGGCCATAAACTTTCCGGAATATAAACACGGCTTGCAGCTGAACATTTTTGTCCCTGATATTCGAAAGCGCCTCTCACAATTGCTGTGTTTGCAATGTCTGTTTGCGCTGATGGGTGAACCAGGATAAAGTCTTTACCACCTGTTTCGCCAACAATGCGAGGATATGATTTGTATTTATGGATGTTGGTACCGATGGTTTTCCAGATTTCCTGGAATACTTTGGTTGAACCTGTAAAGTGGATGCCTGCAAAATCAGGGTGATTGAAGATCACATCACCTGTTTCAGGTCCGTCGGCGTAAACTAAGTTCACAACGCCATCAGGTAATCCCGCTTCGCGGAAAATCTCCATTAAAAGGTTAGCGGCATAAACTTGTGTATCTGCTGGTTTCCAAACCACAACATTACCCATCATGGCTGCTGATGCAGGTAAGTTTGCAGCAATGGCCGTAAAGTTGAATGGTGTTAAAGCAAAAACAAAACCTTCAAGCGGACGTTGTTCAACACGGTTCCAGCTGCCTCGTGGCGAAACCGGAGGTTGTTGTTTGTAAATTTCAGACATATAGCTTACGTTGAAACGTAAGAAATCAATGAGCTCGCAAGCTGCATCGATTTCTGCCTGATAAGCATTTTTGCTTTGACCTAACATGGTCGCAGCGTTTAATTTATAGCGATATTTTCCGGCAATTAAATCTGCTGCTTTTAAAAAGATAGCCGCACGGTGTTCCCAGGCAAGGTTTTCCCAGTCTTCTTTTGCTGCCAAAGCTGCATCAATTGCATGCGCAATATGTGTTTTATCGCCAATACTGTATTGTGCTAAAATATGTTGGTGATCGTGTGGTGGAACAACTTTCCCTTTTTTAGTGGTGTGAACTTGTTTGCCCCCAATATACATTGGGATGTCTTGCTGGTGCGAACGGGCTTCGGCAAGGGCTTCTTTTAAAAGAACACGCTCTGTGCTGTTCGGGCCATAATTTAATATAGGTTCGTTAACCGGAGCCGGTACGTTAAAAAATCCTTTAAGCATATTTTATTTTTTATGATTTGTACAAAGATAAGGCTTTTTAAGAGATGCTATTCTATTCTTCTGTAAAGAAATATAGGACATTGCGCTTATGATATCTTTCATTCAGGTATGATTCTGATATGCATTTCGTACAGTGTTAGCATAGCATGGTTATGGGTGGAATGGTTATTTAAGGTCTTTTATTCGCCCATTAATTATTTATAATTTTTAAGAAGCAATTGACAGTGAAGCGGGTAATACCATACCAAGGTGCTACCGTAAACTAATACAGTAGACTTGTATGAACAATTAATGATGCACGGATAAGGTACGGATATGACACGGATTAGAGTCGCATTTGATATGCTTTAGGGGAGAGAGCTTTTTGGAATATTTAGCAAGAATTGTTAGATTAGGTTAATCATCCCCCTGGCCACACTAATATAAGCAAATTATGGCAACATCTGATGGGATTGTTAGATTTTCCGGGAAATTAGGAGATCTTATTTTTTATGTTCGAGGGAAAAAGCGTGTAGTGAGGAAGAAACCAATTACTCACCAACTTTCGGCGGCTAGCAAAAGTGCATCAACAGACTTTGGAGAAGCCAGCAAACAGGCCGCTTATATTCGTAATGCTTTTTCACCACTGTTAAAGATTTATTCCTATGGAGATGTCACCTCCAGATTTACCCAGCGCCTTTGCAAGATTTTTAAAACTATTCCTGATAAACACAGGGGTAACAAAAAACTAATTGATGGTGATGTGAAATTGTTGTGTGGGCTGGAATTTAATGCGGTTACGCCATTGGCTAATCTCCTGTATCAGCTTCCGTTTATAAAGATAAGCGCTAAGGGCTTGCTGCACCTTCAATTGAACAGGATGAAAATGACCCAATTCGTTAAAGTAGTGGCTAAGTCTGATGCATTTGTTCTTCGCTTAATGGTTTTTGCTTTAGGGCTTGCGGATGATCAGATTGAAATTATCGCTATAGAGGATTACCAGGTTGATTTGAATCTGCCAGATTTTGATGGCGCAACATTGGATATTCCTTTTGAAGCTGCAGGGGAAAAGGCTTTAATGATTGCTTTAGGGGTTTCTTATCTAAAAGACGGTATTCCATCAGGAAACCGAAAGTATTTTGCCGGTGGGATTACACATTGCTGGCACCTAAGAGATGGCGTGGAAGTGGTGTTTAAGCCAGAATTACCTGTAAAAGAAGATGAAGTGGTTGAGCAGATTGTCCGGCTAAAATGGAAGCCTTCCCAGGATTAGTGGCTTAAAAGAACATGAATTTGCTTTAAGCTTGTGTTCTGTTTTTTTTTAAAAAAGACTTAATCCCTTTTAATTTGAGCTGTTTTTCTTGTGATCGAGTCATCAATGAGAGATGTTCCTGAATCCTGCTCCGTCGTTCAGGCGGATACTATCGGAAATTATTTTAAAATAAATTATGAATATTAACACTGTTAAGTATATTTGCAGTGTAAATATTTATCATGGGAATTAAAGAGCGTAAAGAAAAGCATAAAGAAGATTTAAGGCAACGGATTTTAGATGCGGCAAAAGAACTTTTTCTGAAGGATGGTTATGATGCCACTTCTATCAGAAAGATTGCAGAAAGAATAGAGTTTAGTCCGACCACGATTTATCTATACTATAAAGATAAAGCTGATATCATGTATGCGCTTCATCAGGAGGGCTTTATTTTGCTGGGTACGCAATTCGCCGTTTTGCAACATGTTCATGAACCATTTGAACGCCTAAAGGCAATGGGAAGGGTTTATATGAGCTTCGCATTGAATAACCCCGATTTCTATGAACTCATGTTTATCATGAAAGAACCAATTGAATTTGTTAAAGCGCACTGCCTTGATGAAGAGTGGGAAGAAGGCGAGCAGGCTTTCGCGGCACTGATCATGACGGTTAACCAATGTAAAGAAGCGGGTTATTTTACGCAGTTCGATACCACAACCTTTGCCTTAAATATCTGGTCGCTGATGCATGGTTTATGCAGTTTAAAATTGCAGGGGCATCTTGATCACATGGCCTCGACCAAAACTGGTATGGACGAGGGAGTAGATTGGCTTGAGCAAACTTTCACTGGTTTTATTGCCATGTTAAATAGTATGAAGTAGTAATAACTTAACACTGTTAATGATGAAATTCATCTCACTAAAAAACGCTGTAGCTTTTCTTATAATAGGTTTGATTTCTATCTCAAAGGGAAAGGCACAGCAAATCCTCGATGCCTATGTGGCAGAAGGGTTTAAGAACAATATTGTGCTGCAACAGAAAAGTATTTCTTTAGAAAAAGCACAGTATGCCTTAAAAACTGCAAAGAGCTTGTTCTTACCTACGGTAGCTTTTTCTACCAGCTGGTCTACTGCTGATGGTGGCCGCAACATTCCTTTGCCTCTTGGCGATTTGCTCAATCCGGTGTATGGTACACTTAACCAGCTTACGGCTACGAATAAATTCCCGATGCTCGAGAACCAGAGTATTAACTTCCTGCCAAAGAATTATTACGATGCGAAAGTACGGACGACTGTTCCGATACTCAATACCGATATCGGATACAATAAGAAAATCTCCGAGCAGCAAGTTGTATTGCAGGAATTTGAAGTGCAGATTTATAAACGCGATCTGGTTAAAAACATCAAAACCGCTTATTACAATTACTTAAATGCCGTGCAGGCTGTTGATATTTACAAGTCTGGTTTGCAGCTTGCCAATGAAGGATTAAGGGTGAATGAGAAGTTGCTGGAAGGAGGAAAAGGCTTGCCTGCCTATGTGCTTCGTTCCAAAAGTGAAGTTGAAAATGTAAATGCCCAGGTAGTTTCGGCCCAACAGCAGGTAATGAATGCCAGGATGTATTTCAATTTCCTTCTGAATAGAAATGCGGATGAAAAGATTGATGTCAGTTCGGATGATCAGGACATTTTAAATAATTCAGCGAGTTTAGCTGGTGATTTATCAATTTCAGGAAATAGGGAAGAGTTAAAGGCCCTTGATCAGGTGATCAATATCAATAAAACCGCACTTAAAATGAACAAGGCTTTTGCTGTTCCAAAACTTGGTGCTTTTGCCGATTTAGGTTCTCAATCAGAAGGCTTTCATTTTAACAACAATACAAGATATTATATGCTGGGCTTGCAGCTTGATATCCCAATCTTTACAGGAAACAGGAATAACTTTAAAATCAAACAAAGTAACCTGGAAATCAAAAATGCTGAACTGAATGCGTCTTTAGTCGCTCAACAGTTAAACCTCACGGCTAAAACAGCACAAAATAATCTTCGTTCCGCATACCAGACTTATCAATCATCACTTAAACAACTTGAAGCCGCCTCGAGCTATCAACGTTTAATTGAAAAGGGTTTTAAAGCAGGAACGAACTCCTTTATCGAAACAGTTGATGCCCGAAACCAATACACTTCAGCACAACTGCTGGTAAACATAAACAAATATAAAGTGCTTTCGGCAGTGGCCGATGTAGAACGCGAAACAGCTACTTACTCCATAAATTAATATATGAACAAGATATTTATTTACTCCACTTTAATTGCTGCAACGCTGGGGATCAGTGCCTGCGGTAACCATAAAACCGAAGAAACTAAAGTCGGTGGCGAGGAAACTATCCCTGTAAAAGTAATGGAATTAAAAGTTGAAGATGCCAGCCATGCCATTGCAGCTTCAGGACAGTTTACTACCAATGACGAAACTTTCCTTTCCTTTAAAAATGGCGGAATCATCAATAAGATACTGGTAAAGGAAGGCGATGCCGTGCGTCAGGGGCAGGTATTGGCTACCGTCAACCAAACGGAAATATCCGCTCAGGTACAACAGGTTAATTTATCTTACCAGAAAGCCGAACGCGATTTTGCCCGGGCCAGTAAACTGTACAAAGATAGTGTGGCCACTTTAGAGCAGATGCAAAATGCCAGGACGGCATTACAGGTTGCAAAACAACAGTTAGATGCAGTAAAATTCAATCAGAATTATTCCGAGATCAGGGCAACAAGTAATGGGTATGTGCTTAAAAAACTGGCAAGCGATGGGCAAGTGGTTGGACCGGGAACACCAATTCTTCAAATTAACGGTGCAAACCAAAGCAAGTGGATTTTAAAAGCAGGCCTGAGTGATGCACAATGGTCGACCCTGAAAATAGGCGATAACGCTACCATTACCACCGATGCTTTGCCAAATCAAACGTTTCAGGCAAAGGTAAGCCGTAAGGCAGAAGGTATCGATCCGCAAAGCGGCACCTTTGGTGTGGAACTCACACTATCAGAAAGTAAAGTTAAAGGCCTCGCAGCAGGTTTATTTGGAAAAGCTACTATTATCCCGACGAAAAGTACCAGCAGCTACACTATTCCATATGATGCCTTGCTGGATGGTGATGAAAATGTGGGTTATGTGTTCATTACGAATGATAACAAAACCGCACAAAAAGTAAAGGTTCAACTGGGTACAATCCTGAACGATAAAATCAGTATTACGGGAGGTCTGGAAAATGCAGGTGCCCTAATTGTATCGGGTAGTGCTTATTTAACCGATGGTTCTAAAATAAAGGTGGTTAGGTAAAAGCTGAAAGATTAAAGCGGAAAGGGTAAAGCTGAAAGGCTAAAGCGAAAAGCTTTAATGCAAAGGATAAAAAAAATGCTGTCATTCTGAGCGCAGCGAAGAGGGAGAAGCAGCCATGAAGTAAATCTGCAGGTTATAATGCAGTGGCTTTTGTTTGGTTTGACACCAATAGGTTAGAGGTTTTTCGCTGTGCTCAGAATGACAAAAGAAATTATATAGAAGAAAATACTATATCTCGTTAAGATGAAAATATCAGAATACGCTGTAAAAAATTACCAGTTTACCTTAATCATGGTGCTCATGGTTCTGGCGCTGGGTATTACCACAATCTTCAATATGCCGCGGTCGGAAGACCCTGATATGAATGCCCCAAACTATCCTGTGGTAGTTGTTTATCCAGGTGCAAGTCCAAAAGATATGGAAGAACTTGTGGTAAAACCGTTAGAAAAGAAAATCTACGGGCTGGATGATATCAAGCAAATTAAAACCACCATTCGTGATGGCTTAGCTGTAGTATTTGTTGAGTATAAATATGCCGTTAATGTTGATGAAAAGTATCAGGAACTGGTACGCGAGGTAAATAGCGAGCGGGCAAATCTTCCTCAGGAAATTTACAGTATGGAAGTGCAGAAAGTTCAGCCATCTGATGTAAATGTTTTGCAAATCGCTTTGCTATCTGAAAATGCATCGAGAGATAAGTTGAAAAACAAAGCAGAGGATTTGCAGGATGAGCTGGAAAAAATTCCTTTTCTCAAAAATGTTGAGATTGTAGGCTTGCCTGATCAGATCATCAGGGTAGATTTAAATCTAGACAAGCTGGCTCAGTTACATCTGCCAGTAACCTTTATCGCAAATGCCATACAAAGTGAGGTTGCTAATATTCCAGGCGGCAGTGTAAATGCCGGAACAAAATCATTCAACATCAAAACCAGTGGAAACTATCAGGATATTGATGAAATAAAAAACACTGTCGTTTTTAGTGGAAACGGTAAAAATACTGCGCTTAAAGATGTTGCAAATGTATATTTTGATTACTCACAGGAAAAAGACATCACCAGGTTAAATGGTTACCGCTGTGTATTTGTAGTTGCTGCACAAAAATCAGGAGGCAATATTACCAATGCGCAAAAGGCCTATTTGCCTGTTATCGAGAAGTTCAAAAAAACGCTGCCTGCTAATATCGATCAGCAGTTGATGTTTGATCAGGCTGATAATGTAAACAACCGATTGGGTGGATTGGGAACTGATTTTTTGATTGCTATTCTTTTAGTTTTGGTTACACTATTACCTTTAGGCACGAGGGCCTCAATCGTCGTAATGGTTTCCATTCCACTCTCCTTAGCCATAGGGGTAATTCTGCTAAGCGTTTTAGGTTTCAGCTTAAACCAGTTAAGTATTGTTGGGCTCGTGGTATCATTGGGTTTATTGGTTGATGATAGTATTGTTGTCGTCGAAAATATAGAGCGGTGGATGCGTGAAGGGCATAGCCGTTTAGATGCAACACTAAAGGCAACCAAACAAATTGGTATGGCAGTAATGGGTTGTACGGCCACATTAATTATTGCCTTTATGCCTTTGATGTTTTTACCCGAAGCTTCAGGCGAATTCATCAGGAGTTTACCGGTAGCGGTAATTTGCTCGGTAATTGCTTCCATGCTGGTCGCTTTAACAGTTGTTCCATTCTTATCGAGCAAGTTATTAAAACCACATGCTGATGTAAACGGAAACGTTTTCCTGCGTACCTTACAGAAAATTATTCACGGCTCTTATTCAAAACTTTTAGATAAAGCACTTGCGAAACCGGTATTAACGATTTTAATCGCAGTTGGTATTTTTGTTGGTTCCATATTCCTGATTCCCGTTATCGGATTCAGTTTGTTTCCTGCTTCAGAGAAACCACAGTTTTTAATTGATATTTCAACGCCATTACAGTCTAATCTGAAATATACCGATTCAATCACCAGGCAGATCGAGGCAGAGCTAAAGAAAATCCCTGAAGTGCGTTACTTTGCCTCGAATGTAGGTAAAGGGAACCCAAGAATTTATTACAATGTACTGCCACAAAATGAGCGTACGGATTTCTCAGAATTGTTTGTACTGTTACAGCCCGATATCCGTTCTGATCGAAAACTGGAAATTATTGAAATGCTCCGCAAAAAATGGACACCATACGCCGGAGCCAAGGTTGAAGTGAAAGATTTTGAACAGGGCCAGCCAATTATTTCTCCTGTAGAAGTACGTTTACTAGGCGATAACCTGGATACTTTACGGAATCTTGCCGAAAGGGTAGAGAATATGCTCTTGAAAACGCATGGTACCATGTATGTGAATAATCCACTAAAAAACCTGAAATCTGATATTAAAGTTGACATCAATAAAGATAAAGCGCAGGCATTGGGTATTCCTACCGTTAATATCGACAGGACCGTCAGAATGGCTGTTGCCGGAATTGAAGTAGGTAAGTTCTTAAATCCTAAGTCATCAGGCGATGATTACAGTATATTGCTGACTACCAAACACCCTTCAAATCCCGATTTATCTGTGTTTGATAATTTATACATTAATAACAATCAGGGAACTTCTATTCCGTTGTTGCAGATAGCTTCATTAAAGTTGGAAACCTCACCACTGAGCATTAACCACCACAATAAAATCCGGACAATTTCGGTAAATGCTTTCGTACAGAAAGGTTTCTTAAATGATAAGGTGATTCAGGATGTGGAGGGTAAAATGAAAAATATAAAACTTCCTGAAGGTTACAGTTTTGAAATGGGCGGAGAGGTAGAAAGTCGTAACCAATCGTTCGGTGGTTTTGGCAGTATACTATTGGTTACCTTGTTCCTTTTTATAGCGGTATTAGTGCTGGAATTTAAAACCTTTAAAAGTACAATGATCGTGCTTTCCGTTATTCCATTGGGCATTGTAGGAGCAGTGTTAGCCTTAATGGTTACCGGAAACTCGCTGTCTTTCGTTGCTACGATTGGTATTGTGGCACTGGCGGGTATCGAAGTAAAAAACACCATCTTACTGGTCGATTTTACAAACCAGTTACGTGCAGAAGGGATGCCACTTAATCAGGCCATTGAAGTAGCTGGTGAAATCAGGTTCCTGCCTATTATCCTGACTACCTTCACAGCTATCGGAGGTTTGTTGCCAATCGCCTTGTCGAGTAATCCACTGATATCGCCACTTGCGATTGTGATGATTGGTGGTTTGATCAGTTCAACTTTGCTGTCGAGGATTGTAACGCCAGTGGTGTATAAGCTTATGCCGCCTAAAGTTGAAAGTTAAAAGAATAAAGGTTTCGCCCGCAGATTGCACTGATTTTCGCAGATGAAGAAGCGTTTAAGTGATTTGCAATTTTCCTCTTTGTTAGAAGGGTGTCCGCAGGGCGGGGTTTTTAATAAATATTAGAAAAGCATGGGTTGGTGTTTCATCGGATACATCAGCCCCGTTTTTTGCTGCAATCTTTTTAAATAAAATCTGTCATGCTAACTAATGGAGAATCTGTTTCATCGGTTGCAGATGCTTCGTTCCTCAGCATGACAGTATGTTCAGGGTTGTTGCGGTTAGAACTAAAATAATCGCTCCTATCTATCGCTTCTCTCTTCCATATTCAAGTCTGTATCAAACGGACTTTTAGTAAAAGGATAAATGGTTTGTTTAACAAAACCTTTCGGATAAGCCGCTTCGTGTACACCCGTTCCCGCCGGCCACTCCTTATCCGGTAAGTAATAGGTGCCGAACATCATATCAATGAAAGGAAATATTGATGCAAAGTTGTGCCCGTAATATTTTGGGTCCTCGCAATGATGCCAGTGGTGATATTGAGGTGTGGTGAAAATATACTTCAGAAAACCAAAATTTATTCTTGTATTGGCATGAATCAAAACGGCGTGAATGGCAATAAAGATGATATATACATTAAACACTGTAGATGAAAAACCTAAAATATACAGCGGGATAAATGTCATCGCACGGGTAAAAAAGATGTCAATAAAGTGTGTCCGGCTCCCGGCAAGCCAATCCATATTTTGAGTAGAATGATGGATGGAGTGAAAACGCCATAAGGCTACTTTGGTGTGAAAGAAACGGTGCGCCCAGTATTGGAATAAATCCGTCGTGAAAAAAGCAAGAAACAACGCGAGGGCAAATGGGAGTCCTTGTACCCAGGTATGCAGTTTGTCCAGGCCCATCCAGCCAAAAAATAATACTGCAGGTTTTTGTGTTACAATACCGAAAAACTGGATGAATAGATGGCTGATGACAAAGTATGTTAAATCTGTTCTCCACTCTTCGTGAAATTTGGTTTGTTTATCATTCTTCGGGAAGAATAATTCAAGGGGTACAAAAATAGCAACCATTAAAAGCAAGTCTAAAATCATCCAGTCTAAGCCGAAATGCCACGATGATTTGGCTACATCCCTGCCCTCAACACTAAGTGCACCTAAAATAACGGCCAAAGCCGCCAGTACAAATCCAGGCCATCCCCATTTTAATTTTTTACTTAAAATAACACTAAGGGCTGCAAAGAAAAAGGACGCAATAACGCCACCGAGCATCAGGGCCTCCATACTTTCTTTTGTGTATACTTCCCTGAATTCGGGCGTGGTTAATTTTTCCGGGTAATGGAAACATAAAATTCCCAGTAGCGCTAAAACAGCTAAAAATATAGAAACATAGCCGCTAATCTGGCCTTGGCCAACAACTAATCGTTTTCTTTCAGACATTGAGGTAGAGTTTTGTTAATCAGCAAGTATAATAAAAAAAACGATTTGGTTAAAGCGTACAAGTAGTCCTCTACATCTGTGCTAATCCTGTAAATCTGTGGTTAGCATATTTCAATCTGCATTTACAAACATTTTTCAATAATTCAGGGTTGCATTAATAGTGTCGGCTAGTCATGCTTCGATTTTTTAAATAATCTGTACTTTTGAAAATACTACGATATGTTTTTAAACTATTTACGCCTTTTACTGCTTCCTTTCTCTTTAGTTTATGGCCTGGCGGTTACACTCCGTAAAAAACTTTACGACTGGGGCCTAATGCGTTCGGTGAAGTTCGATTTGCCTGTAATCTGCGTTGGTAATCTGGCTGTTGGCGGTTCAGGTAAAACCCCAACTACCGAATATCTGGTAAGGCTTTTAGATGGATACAAAGTTGCTATACTTAGCAGGGGTTACGGTCGCAAAACAAAAGGATTTATACTCGCTGATCAGACAGCATCAGCGGAAACCATAGGTGATGAGCCACTTCAGTATTTTCAGAAATTAAGCAATGTAACTGTAGCCGTTTGTGAAGACCGTGTTGCAGGAATCAGGAAACTTGAAGAAAATCATGATGTAATTATTCTTGATGATGCCTTCCAGCATCGGGCAGTTCAGGCGGGCTTTAACATCTTGCTTTTTGAATTCAGGAAGTTAGGTACAATGCAGTTTTTACTTCCGGCAGGAAATTTACGCGATGTTTTTTCTTCCAGAAAAAGGGCAGATGTATTGCTGGTGACTAAATCGCCTGTGCCGCTTTTACATGTTGCTCAACAGGCATCGGTAAATGAGTTGCAAGCCAACAGTAACCAAAAAGTATTGCATTCCTATCTTAAATATGGCGATTTGCAGCATTTATATGAGCACAAAAGCCTTCAGTTATCTGGGGTAAAGGATTATGAAATATTCCTTTTAACCGGCATTGCTAATCCGAAGCCCCTTATTGAAGAGCTGGAAAAATATTCGGGCAACATCAATCACCACAATTTTCCCGATCATTATGCTTTTAAAACAGATGATATAAAAAAGGTTAAAGCTGCCTTTACATCAGGAATTAAAAAAGAAAAAATCATCATCACAACAGAAAAGGATAGTAAGCGTTTAAAAGCTGCGGGATTTGAAGATTTACTGGTAAATTTACCTGTATATTTTTTACCCATCGAGGTTGAATTATTTGAAGAAGATAAGATTACCTTTGATGAACTTATTTTAAATTATGTTAAGAGCAATAGAAGAAACCGTTGAATATATTAAGCGTAAAACCGAGAACTTTAAACCGGAAATAGGTATTATCCTGGGAACGGGTTTAGGCGGTTTAGTAAAGGAAATAACAATTGAGCATCAATTGATGTATTCCAATATTCCTAATTTTCCAATTTCAACGCTGGAGTTTCACAGTGGTAAATTAATTTTCGGAACGTTAAACGGGAAGAAGATTATTGCCATGCAAGGTCGCCTGCATTATTATGAAGGATACAGTATGCAGCAAATCACTTTTCCGGTAAGGGTTATGAAAGGTTTAGGTATCGAAAATTTAATTGTTTCCAATGCTGCAGGTTCATTAAATCCGGATTTCAAAAAAGGCGATCTGATGATTATTGAAGATCACATTAACCTGCAACCTGATAACCCTTTAAGAGGATTAATAGAAAGCGAATTGGGTCCGCGTTTTCCGGATATGAGTGAGCCGTATAAACGATCTATCATTAGTAAGGCATTGGATATAGCCAAAAATGTTGATATAAAATGCCATAAAGGTGTGTATGTTGCGGTATCAGGTCCTAACCTGGAAACCAAAGCAGAATACAAATACCTGAGGTTAATTGGAGCGGACGCTGTGGGGATGAGTACCGTACCTGAAGTAATTGTTGCCAATCATGCCGGTTTACCTGTTTTTGCTATTTCGGTACTTACCGATGAAGGTTTTCCTGAAGATTTAAAACCATTTAATCTAGATGAAATTTTAGAAGCTGCGGCAAAGGCCGAACCTAAAATGACGGAGATTTTAACCACGCTAATTGCTCAATTATAAAATGCATAGAGTTGTTCTGTTCTGTTTATTAATTTTTACCGGCATTGGTGTTAATAATGCTTTTGCCCAGGATTTGAAAACAACTGTTGGTAATAATAAAGAGCTCGATTCTTTGAGGAAAAAAGAAGAGGGTGCTAAAGATTCGATTGTTTATACCGCAAAATTTATTCGTTTTACCAAGCTGGGCCTTAGTAAAGATAGTATCGTTCTTTTGCCGCTTGATACTTCGACTACAAATATCCAGAATTACAGCCCCTTACTGCAGCCAACGCATCCTACAATAACCACGGGAAGTATGGGGCAGGTGGCCCGACCGCTTTTATATGAGCCATCAAAACGAATTGGTTTCGATGTTGGCTTCCATTCACTGGATTATTATGCATTGACACCTGAAGATATTATTTATTATCAGGCAAGGGCACCATTCACAAGTTTGTATTTAATTAGTGCAGGGCAAAAAGAACAACTTTTCAAGGGAACGCATACACAGAATATCAAGAAAAACTGGAACGCCGGATTTAATTTTAACAGAATGGATTCGCGTGGCTTTTACAGCAGGCAGCGTGGCGATAATTTAAATATTGCCGTTTTCAGCTGGTATCAGTCGCCAAATAAGCGTTACAATATGTGGGCTTCGGCTATTTTTAATACATTAAGGGCTTATGAAAATGGCTCAATAACTTCAGATACTTCTATTTTCGAGTCGGGATATAGCAAAATATCCCGTGATGCAGAGGCGGTAAGGTTATCATCAGCGGTAAACCGTTACCGGAAGAATACTTTGTTCCTGAAACAAACTTATTATGTTGGCCGGATAGACAGTACGAATAAGATAAACGGATCGGTTGTACCAACAAATAAAATAACATATACGGTAGAATATAACAATGATAGTTACGATTTCAGGAAGAACGAAGCTGACAATAATACCGTAATCCCTACGGCGCTTAAGAAAAGTGATGGTTTAACAGACGCAACATTTACAAATGATTCCACACATGTTATGCATGTAAAGAATGAGTTTATTTATAGTTTCTTTTTAAGGCCAAAAAGTTCATCGGTTATTAAAAATGAATTAAAGCTGGATGCCGGAATAAGACATGATTATTATACTTACCACTCGCTTGGAATAAAAAGTTCAGGGGCAACTTATGGCAGTGATGACAGATCTTTCGGCTTTCAGAATATAAGCGTTCTTGGTTCACTGGGTTATCGATTTACAAGTAATATTGATTTAAATTTAGATGTTCAGCAAATTTTTCAGGGAAGAAATGCCGGCGATTTTTTATATGAAGCAAAAAGTAGAATTGCTTTAGGTAAAACCATTGGCCGACTTGAATTAGGTGCTTATCTGCAAAATCAATCTCCATCAGAAATCTTTAATACATACCATGGCAATCATTATACCTGGGATTTAGATTTCAAGAACACCAAAGTGGCAAACCTTAACTTTGGCTATGTTAATGATAAACTCATGTTAGCAGTTGGTGCAAAATATTTTTTAACCAGTAACTATCTTTATTTTGGCACAACAATAAAAGGCATTGGCGATATTAATGTAAAGCCGCTGCAAGAAAGTGCAGACATTAACCTCATCAGGCTCGATGTTTCTAAAAAATGGCGTTTCGGAAAATTTGTGCTCGAAAATTACCTCGCTTATCAAAAAACAGATAATAGTAGTGTATTAAGAACCCCTGAGTTTTATACCTATAATAGCATTTATTATGATATTACATTCTTTAAGATACTAAAAACAAACCTGGGTTTCGATGTCAGGTATAATACAGCCTATGCCAATTATTCTTATGCACCTGCTTTGTCACAGTTTTATGTGGGCGATGCTACTGTGTTGAAATCTACACCTGTTGTCGATTTTTTCCTTAAAGCAAACCTTAAACGGGCGAATATATTTGTAAAATACGATTACCTGAACCAGGGACTTCTTTCGAGCGGTTATTTTACGGTAAACCGTTATCCAATGCCCGATGCTTTATTGAAATTTGGCTTAACCTGGAATTTTTATGATTAAGGTTGTTTTTACCGCAAAGAGCGCAGAGATATTTCGCAGAGGGCGCAAAGTTGGGAGATGATTTTTTAGCACAAGGGCATAAAGAATTTTACATTTTATGATTTAAATTTTACCCAAAAAAAAGGCTCCCGAAATATTTCGGGAGCCTTTTTTGTTATAGGTTATTTTGTATTAGAATGAATAACCAACTGAGAAACCGATGATGCGGTTTGTAAATTTGTTAGCGTTAGCTTGTCTGTCTTTTGGCGTTAAATCACTCAATCCCAAACCGTAGTTAGCGCCAACCAAGATACCTGATGAAGCACGGTAAGTTAGGCCAAAATTAGCACCAAAATCTATACTGCTTTGATCTTTATCATTAGCACTACCAAAACTTAAATCACGGTCATTGTTGGTCGTAGCGGTTGTACTTGCATTAGTATTATTATTTAATGTAGTTACAGTAGTTGTACCCTTGTTTTTACCGGAAATGTTGAAGCCGATGTAAGGACCCGCACTAATTTGTACTGCACCTGCATTACCAGTTGGGATATTGAATACTGCATTAACCGGTACTTCAATTGCCATTACGTTGGTTTTAATTGATGAATTCGTTGTGGTGGTAACAGCGCCTATCGTTGTAGAAGATGAGCCTTCGAATTTCACACCTTTATTCTGTAAGGAAATTCCCGGCTGGATGAAGAAATTGTTTGCCACACCAAAATCGCCGAATGCAGTAACGTTATAGCCAACGTTATTTTTGGCGTTATCGTTATATATTGCACTATTATCTCCGCTTGAATGAACTTTGGCAAGGTTTACGCCTGCTTTAATTCCAAATCTTGAAGTTGAACCCGTAGTAGACTGCGCAAAAGCACCCGTTGCCAATAAGATAACCGATGCACTTAATAATAACTTTTTCATAATATTTTTTCTTTAGGTAAAAGAATCTTGTTTAAAATTTCAGGAATTTTTCCTGTTTGTTAATTACAAGCCCCATATCCAAAAGCTGTGCCAAAGTATTATTTAAGTTACATTGCTTCTTGGTAAAGTGTTGGTTTACAGTTGTATTTTATGTTGATTTTAGGTATTAAAACCGTTTTAACATAATTTTAACATCAAATAGATTTCTGTATAGATTAAAGGATAAACTGAATTTTAATCAGTCAGTTTATGAGTAGCTATAGTAGAATTGGGTGTAAAAGATTAAGTTTTCTGCGGTTTTTTCTTTGCTGCAGGAAACAAAACATTATTTAAAATAAGGCGGTATCCGGGCGAGTTAGGATGGAGGTTGAGGTCGGTAGGCGGGTCGCCAACTGCATGCTGGTAATCTTCCGGATCGTGGCCGCCATAAAAGGTAAACTGTCCTTTTCCTATTTCACCGTGCAAATACCTTACTTCGGCTGCGCCTTTGTTTTCTCCCAGGACCGTTACGCTGGTTTTTACCAGGCTCTTTTTAAAGGCTGTTGTTTGCCCCATAAAGCCTTTGATCACTTTATCGTGGTTTTGTGTAAGCATTGTTGGAACCAGGTCCCATTTTGCAGAAAAGTCGAATAGGGTGAAATAATCGTTTGTTTGGTTGAGGCCGCGGGTATTGGTAACATCGATATCCGAAAACTCATAGTTCATGGGGTTATTATCCAGTTTGAAATTCTGGAAGGCCATGGTTTTGCTAAAGTCGAGTTTTGCCTGTGCATTTGGGTCTGCAGGGTCACCATCAAACATAGCTGCACAAATGTCTACACCTTCTGCGGCCAGGGCAATATCAAAACTATCAGTTCCCGAACACATGGCAAACAAGAAACCACCACCGGCACAATATTCTTTAATGTGTTTTGCAACTGCAAGTTTCATTTCCGAAACTTTCTTATAGCCCATCTTTTTTGCCAGCGCTTCCTGGTTCTTTACATCCTCCTGGTACCAGGTGGCATATCTGAATGAAGCATAGAAGCGGCCGTATTGTCCGGTAAAATCTTCGTGGTGCAGATGGAGCCAGTCGTACTTGCTTAATTTATCCTGAAGGATATCGTCATCGTAAATTACATCGTAAGGAATTTCAGCATAAGTTAAAACAAGTGTTACGGCATCATCCCAGGGGAGTTTGCTTTTAGGAGAGTAGACGGCAATCTTTGGTGTTTTTTCGAGTTTTACCATTTCCATGTTTACCGATGGATCGCTGATTTCATTTAAAAGGTTCACCACCTTTCCATCGGCCAGCACTTCATAAGAAACGCCTCTTATTTTTAATTCATCTTCAACTGTTTTGTTGTATTTAATGAGGAAGCTCCCGCCGCGATAATTAAGCAGCCAATCTACCTCAAGTTGTTTACTTATGGTCCAGTAAGCTATACCATAAGCTTTCAGGTGGTTTTTCTGATCTTCATCCATAAAAACCAACAGGGATGAGGCTTTAGCACAAATACTCAACAACAAACAGAAAACGAGGATATAGTATTTCTTCTGAACCGCCATAATTACTTAAAACACTAAAATACCTGATTTAGTCTGTTTACAGAAATTTAATTAATGATTGCCGGTGTTATGAACTGTGGTGTTTGGTTTAGCCAGGGCTTTTTGTTTTTTTATGCAGAAACCTGATCATTAAACCTGACAGCAGCGGCAGCCCCGAAACCTTTTCGGTGAGGGCTACAGCGAATGGCAGGGCTGCAGGTTACGAAGAATTGCCTTGCCATTTGTTTTCCTGATCTTTTTGATTGGCGGGTATTGTTTATAATTTAAATCTTTAAGGCTGTTCTATTTATCTAAATTTGTTATTTTTGCCCTTCACTTAAAAACAGAAAGACTTTTGAGCTGTTTTTATAAAATAAAATTGATATGAGTAAAGCAATAATAAAAACCGAAAAAGGTAATATGACTGTAGAGTTCTTTGAAAAAGATGCTCCAAAAGCAGTTGCAAACTTCAAAAAATTAGCAAATGAAGGATTTTATGATGGTGTTCGTTTTCATCGCGTAATTCCTAATTTCATGGTTCAGTCGGGTTGTCCGAATTCAAAAGATGGTGCTACAGGCATGCCTGGAACTGGTGGCCCGGGTTATAAAATTGATTGTGAATTAGATGGCGAAAACCAATACCACGATCGCGGTGTATTATCAATGGCACATGCAGGTCGTAACACAGGTGGTTCGCAATTTTTCATTTGCCATAGCAGAACAAACACGGCTCATTTAGACCGTAACCACACGGTGTTTGGTAAAGCAATCGAAAATGTTGATCTTGTTGATGATATCCGTCAGGGAGACAAAATTTTAGGTATCGAAATAATTGAGGACTAAATTGCATTTTGCGTTTGGCCATATGGGTTTAAACCCGCAAAGCCCAGGCGCTAACTGCTAAACAAATATAATATGAATTTAAGAGGAATAGTTGCCGTTTCGGGCAGACCAGGTTTGTTTAAACTTGTAGGACAAAATAAGGTTGGTTATATTTTGGAAGGTCTTGATGCGCAGAAACTTAAAATAGTAGCTAATATTACGAATACAAAGCTTGCATCGCTTGAAGATATTACTGTTTATGGTGAAGACGAAGAGATTAAGCTGGTAGATGTTTTTGCTAAAATTTCGGCTAAAGGATCAACACCTGATACCAAGGCTGATACAGCTACTTTACGTGCTTATTTTAATGAGGTTGCGCCAGGACATGACGAAGATAAGGTTTATGCTTCTGATATGAAGAAGATCATCGGTTGGTATAACATTATTAAAGATTTACCTTTATTTACAGAAGAAACACCTGACACAGAAGGTACTGCTGCTGAGGTAAAACTAGCTGAAGAAAAAGCTGTAGCAGATAAAAAACCTAAAGCTACTGCCGCAAAAGCAAGTGCTAAGGCAACAACTAAAACATCAGCGCCTGCTAAAAAAGCAAGTATGACAAGTAAAAAAGGAGTTTAAACTTCCTGAGTTATTTTGTAGAAACACCGGTTTATGCCGGTGTTTTTTTATGCCTTATTTTTTCTGTTAAAAGAAGTAATAGATGATTGCGCAGATTACCAGTGCACCAACGATGCTTATCCATAAGTATTTATCCGCACCGCCTTGTTTACTTTTAAACTTGTATTGTCTTTTATATTTATCTAGAATCATAATCTTTTTATTAAAGGATGAAAACGGACAATTAATTCCATAAAGTGCATAGTTTTATTATGCGTGATGATAAGGTTCGCCTTTTAAAATACTAAAGCCCCGGTATAACTGCTCTACAAAAAATAATCGGATCATCTGGTGAGAAAATGTCATATCGGATAAAGATATTAAACCATTTGCTCTTTTATAAATACTATCATCAAAACCATAGGGGCCACCAATAATAAATATTAAATGCTGTACACTGCCCACCATTTGTTTATTAAGATAGGCTGAAAATGCTATTGAAGTATATTTTTTACCTTGCTCATCCAGTAAAATAACAACATCGCTATTGTTAATTTGTTTATGTAAAAGTTCGGCCTCTTTAGCTTTTTGTTGGGCTTCTGACAGATTTTTTACATTTTTAACATCGGGAATGGCCAGAAAGCTAAAGTTAATATAATGTTTTAAGCGGTTGATGTACTTGTCTATTCCTTCGATTAAATATTTATCTTCTGTTTTGCCAATGGCGATAAGGGTAATTTTCATCTGATTTTACCGGTAGTTGTCAATTTATGTTACAAACTTAGCTAAAATTGAAGCAAGAAAAATTAATATTGCGCTTAATATCTTTTTAGCCTGTTTAATGATTGATAAAAGAAAAAATATACCGGCCGAATATAGCGAGTGGGTAAATAATGCCGAACTGAACGTTGCCGGTACCAGAAAGTTAATCGATCAGCTATCGCTAGTTCGTATAGGGCTGTTTTTGGCGGAAGTTTTATGCTTCGTTTTACTTTTGAATTCTGCTGATAACGGTTGGCGGGTATTTATAGCGTTTTTGATGGCCTTGCCAGTTTTTTGTTTTGTGCTGATTGTTCGTAAACAAAGCATGCTGGATAAAAAGTTAAGCTTTGAAAACAAACTGCTTTGGGTTTACCAGAACGAGTCTAACATTTTAAACGGAATGGATAATGGTTATGATGATGGAGAAAAGTATGTATCTGAAGCCCATCCATATACTTCAGATCTGGATATTTTTGGTAAATCATCACTGTTTTCATTGCTGAACCGTTGTAGTACAGCTAATGGTAATGATTTACTTGCAGCGAGGTTTATGGCTGCAAATACGGTTGATGAAATAATATTGAGACAGGAAGCCATTGCCGAAATGGCCGGGATAACCGAAAAAACTTTTGCGTTCAGGGCCAATTTGCTGGAAAGTGATCCTGCAAAAATAACGTTGATTAAAGAACAGCTTCAGGCAAAACTGGCAGAAAAACTCTCTTTTGTACAAAATAGATTCTTAAAATTTTATGTGAAGCTGGTTCCGTTTATTACAGTGCTCCTTTTGCTTGGCGGGGTGTTGGCCGGTGGTATCTTCTGGAACCTGTTAGCCTTTTTCTTTTTTGCCCATATATTTTTAAACGCGGCGTTCAGCTCAAAAACAGACCTTGTTTTTTACAGTTTTAGTGGAGGTTCCGACTTACTGAATAATTATTCAGCGGCAATTCAATGGACGGAAACCCAGCAATGGAAAAGCAATTATTTACGAAGTTTATTTATAGCTGATTCAGTGGCGAGTAAAGAGATAAAAGCGCTGGCTAAAATTATCCAGCAGTTCGATTCGAGGTTAAATTTAATGATAGGCAGTATTTTAAACGGATTATTGCTTTGGGATTTCAGGTGTTGCGTAAGCCTGGATAAATGGCTGAAGTCATCATCAAAAAATGTAATTTCCGCCCTGGATAACCTGGGCAATTTTGAAGAAATAGTTTCATTGGGTACGCTTCGGTACAATCAGCCTGAATGGGTTTTTCCAACTGTTAAAAAATCATTTTCATTGTCAGCACATTCATTGGGCCATCCCTTAATTAAAGAAAAGCTACGGGTTGTTAACGATTTTAACCTTAAAGATGTACCAACTGTTGATGTGATTACCGGCTCAAATATGGCTGGTAAAAGTACATTTCTGCGAACAGTTGGAATTAATATGGTTCTGGCCTATGCAGGCGCTCCTGTTTGTGCAAAGGAAATGGAATTATCTGTTTTTGCGATCAACACTTACATGCGTATAAAGGACTCGCTGAACGAAAGTACATCAACGTTTAAGGCTGAACTGAACCGGTTGAAAATGATCTTAAACAATGTTGCCCATACAGAAAATACATTTGTGTTTATAGATGAAATGCTCCGCGGCACCAATAGTCGGGATAAGTACCTTGGTTCAAAAGTTTTTATAGAAAAGTTACTAGAGCTGAAAAGGTCTGCTTTGTTTGCCACCCACGATTTACAACTTGCTGATATGCAACAGGAGCATCCCCAAAGCCTTCGTAATTATCATTTTGATATTAGCATTAAGGATGGAGAAATGATGTTCGATTATAAATTGAAGCAAGGGCCGTGTGCTACTTTTAATGCGGCTATCTTATTAAAGGAAATCGGACTGGCGCTATAAAAATTACCTGACTAGTGTAACTGACCCGGAATATTTTACATTTTCGTTTTTTAGCGTTGTGCCCATGATGAGGTAATAATAAACACCTACAGGTAAATCATTGCCTTTAAAGGTTCCTTTCCAGTTATCGTAAATATTATTGCTTAGGAATACGACGCTTCCATATCGGTTAAATACCTGGATTTTATATTGCTTTAAATTGGTAAGGCCCACAACAAATTCATCATTAACGCCATCTCCATTAGGTGAAAAGGAGTTAGGTGTAAAAACAGAACTTTCTTTACGAACAACTAAATCACCTAAAAGAATATTGGTAGAACAGCCGTTTTTGGAAAATGCGGTAAGCCTAATTTTAAAGATCCCGTTCGTTTCATAAGTGTGTACAGGGTTAGTTTCGGTTGAGGTAAGGTTATCGCCGAAATCCCACAAGTAGTAATCTGCATCGATCGATTTATTAACGTAGGTTATGGGTGCCGGAACGGCGTATTTCCAATTAAATCCCGGTTCGACATAAAAACTGGCAACGGGTACCCTGGCAATAGGTGGAACAATTAAACTTGCAATAACAGGGTCGCAGCTTCCTGAGGTAAGTGCCACTTTGTATGTTCCGGCCTGGCTTAAGCTGGTAACCGGTATTTCGACACTACTTGAGGTAGCTGTAAAATTGTTTGGTCCGCTCCACACGTAAGTGATATTTTCCAGTTCCGGTACCGATAATTTAATCACATCGCCAATGCAAAACAGTGGTTGGTTTATAGTGATAACAGGAAGTTCGGGCTTAAGCTCTACCAATAAATCGAGCGTTTTAGTTGCCTTGCATCCATTGTTGGTTTCTATTGTTAATGTTATTTTCCTCAATCCCGGTGTGGAGTAAGTTACGAGCCTTCCGTCATTTGTGGTATTTGAACTACTGTTAACACCAGCTCCAAAATTCCAGGTGATTTTAGTATAGTTTTTTGAGGCATTGACAAATGAAAAGCTCTGGTTTTTTTCACATTTATTATTGATTACGATGGAAAAATCTGCTTCAGGTTTTAAATCTACCGAGAGTATTTCTATGCTATTTTCTTCACTGATACAATCACCAACCTGAATAAACAACTTATAGCTACCTTTAATTTCAGGGCCGGTTACAGGGAGTTCAGGATTCCGGAGTTGCGATGTAAAACCATTTGGGCCAGACCAATGGTAGGTAGCGAGGTTTACATCAGGCGTAGAAAGCCGGAGTACATCGCCCTGACATAGGTTTAGCCCTGAGGCAGTTATTGAAGGTTTATCCGGCGTTTTTGCCACAATGAAATTTTTTGTGGTAACCACATTACAACCATTTAGCGCTTTGGCTTCTAATACCACAACCTTTTCGCCAGGTGTACTGTAAGTTATGGTGAAAGGCCCTTCAGTTGTAGCCGATGCAATACTTGCACCTTCCCCAAAAGACCATTTTAGTGATGAATAATTGGTGGCATTACTTTTAAAAATATACGCCTGGTTGTCGGTACATGGATTTAATTTATCAACTAATATTTCTGCGGTAGGGCCCGCGAAATCAGCCGTTCCGCCAAACTCAATAGTAAAACCATTATTCCCACTCGAAAAATTATCAATTAAAAGGGCATAATTGTGGCCTTCAATTAAGTCGACATATTTAACAAAACCATTTTGCGGTATAATCGGGCAGCCAGAACTTTCCGTTAAGTCGGTTTCAGTCATACTTAATCCGGTTTTGTAATAACTGGGCGTACAGGTTACCCCGCTACCAGCGGCACAACGAATCGCATTGGCTGCATTAATATTAGTACAATCTCCGCCAATGCCTAAATCGTAAAATACCCAATCAATATCGTTTGTTGTTACTGATGGTGTAATTACAAAGGTTAAGGTACCGGCTTTAGAAGCCTGAAACATATACCAGGAAGAATTCGATTCGGTGCCGAGGCAAGTTCCAATCGATTCGCGGTTATTATTGCCTGGGCCAGTAACATTTAACTGGGTAAATGTTTCTTTGGAGCAGAGAATTGATGCAGAAATACAATCCTGTCCGGCCTTTATGGGTGGAAAATAATTATCCACACATAATTTGAAAGTTCCGGTATTATCGTTAGTGGCACTAACCCTGATGTAATATTCCTGACCAAGCGTTAATGCGCCCTTATACAGCGAAGTAACATTGTTTGATGTAAAACTGGTACCGATCATTTCAGATATTCCTGAGGTGTTCGGCTCAAAAGTATATAAGGCAACAAGCGGATTAATCAAGGTATTTGTACTTGCAGCGTTAACCTGCCCGGTAACTGAAATATTTACATCATATTTTGAAGCCGTAAATTTAAACCAGACATCCTTTCCTGTTGCCGGCCAGGCCAAGGGTTTATTGTAGGTAAGCGTTTGGGTAGCTTCGAGGTTACTATATTCAGCATCGTTAGAACAAAAAGCGGCTGTATTCGTGATTTTTATTGCGCCTGCCAGTTCATCATTTGTTGGTGGTGCAAATTTTGCCCATATTTTAATGTTAGCTGAGAGCAGGAGTAATAGGAGTATGAGAAAGCGCATAAAGTAAAACTATTAAAAAAAATCCTCTTTGTTAATTAAAGATTATTAATGATTTGTTAATATTAAACTTGCATCTTGAGGCAAGCTATTTGTAAATGATAAAAGCTTCTGATTTTGGAAAAGACTTTTTATGGGGTGTAGCTACTGCTGCCGCACAGATTGAAGGTACCGCTGACTATTACGGGAAAGGGCTCTCCATATGGGATACTTTTTCTGCGAAGGGCGGGAAGATAAAAAAAGGGCACAGGCCCAATGTGGCCTGCGATTTTTATCATCGTTTCAGGGAAGACATTGCTCTTGTAAAAATCCTTGGATTTAAGGTGTTCAGGTTTTCGGTTGCCTGGTCCAGAATTTTGCCACAGGGAAAAGGGGAGGTTAATCCCGAAGGTATCAGGTTTTATCATAATGTTATTGACGAATGCCTTGAAAATGGTATTACACCGTATGTAACGCTATATCATTGGGATTTGCCACAGGCACTTGAAGATGAAGGTGGCTGGACAAGCTTTAGCATCAATGCCGCTTTTAATGCTTTTGTGAGTATTTGTGCCACTGCGTATGGCGACAAGGTAAAAAACTGGATGGTTATAAATGAGCCTTTTGGTTTTACATCGCTCGGTTACATGCTTGGTGTGCACGCACCTGGTAAAACAGGTCTTAATAATTTCTTTTCTGCCGTGCACCATACGGCTCTTGCCCAGGCCGAGGGCGGTAAAATTCTGAGGGCTGAAATCAGTAAAGCCAATATCGGTACAACATTTTCATGTTCTGAAATCCTGCCATATACACAAAGTGATAATGATATTTTAACTGCGAAAAGGGTAGATTGTTTAATGAACAGGCTTTTTGTAGAGCCGAGCTTAGGTTTAGGTTTTCCAACCGAAAACTGGGACGTACTGGAGAAATTCCAGATCGAGTATGGAACCTGGCGGCACAATGATCGGTATAAGTTCGATTTCGATTACATCGGATTACAAAATTATTTCCCCCTAACGGTGAAGTATAATGCCTTTATACCCGTAATTCAGGCATGGGAAGTTAAAGCAAAGAACAGAAAGCAACCACATACTGCAATGGGTTGGGAGATTAATGCGGATAGCTTCTATAACATTATTAAACAATTCTCAGCTTACGAGGGTGTTAAAAACATCATTATCACCGAAAACGGAGCTGCCTATCACGATAAAATGGTTGACAACAGGATTGAAGACGCGGATCGGATAGCCTATTTCAAGCTTTACCTCTCAGCTTTATTGAAAGCTAAAAGTGAAGGTATGCCAATTACAGGTTATATGGCCTGGACATTAATGGATAATTTTGAGTGGGCGGAGGGATTTACCGCCAGGTTTGGTTTGGTATACAACGATTTTAAAACCCAGGAGCGAACCATAAAAGATTCCGGTTACTGGTGGCAGCAATTTCTTAAATCTTAATAATATTTTTCATTTAAATCATTATGAATCAGCCACATTTCTGTGGATTAGAATTATTGTGAATAAATATTCTATATTTTTATTTAGACTTAATCTTAATAGTGTATATTTGTCCAGTGGTTTTGTAATACTCAACATCATCTTTTGGTTAGTTTTGTTGATTAATAAGTCCTGTTTACCCGCATAGTATGTGTGCGGGTAAATCAGGCGCTATTGGGAAATTAAAGCATTTATTTATGTGTAAAACGTTGGTACTCGCTCAAAATGAAAATATAACGATAGCGCAATGTTGCAACTGCAGGATTTTAAATATCTGGAGGGCAGGTGTTTTAATGAATTTTTCTTTTGAGCAATTCGATGCTTTTTATCATGCTACTAAAAAGCTGGAGTTTGATAATTATCTGGAGAACAGACCCGATGGTCAAGAAATTGTTATTCTCTCTACACCTTTCCCTGATATCAGTTTAGTATTTACCCGGTACGAGTGGCGGGAATTCTTTGAGAAAATGGAGGAGGCCACATATATGCAAAGGGTTTATGAACTGGTGCATAGTTGAAATTTGATCGCTTTAAATATGGCTCATCAAATGTAGGGTATGGCACGGCAACACAAAAAACATACGGTTTTTGGTCTACTATTCTCGCATTTTTAACATTTACCACTCCTATTATAGAGAATAAATGTAACCACTGTTACAATTGTGGTTATGAGTTTGAATAATTTATTCTTCCGGTAACAACATTTTATAGTTGCAGCAACCTTGAATGTGCTGTCATGCTGAGGAACGAAGCATCTGTGGGCAATGAAACAGATGCTTCGTTCCTCAGCATGACAGTTTACTATAGGATTTTCCAAACAAAAATCCCGTTCTGAGTTAACAAAACGGGATTGATATTTTGACTTAGGACTAAAGACTATTGATTAATTAATAGCTGCTTTAGCAGCAGCTTCAGCCCTGATAATGTTTAGCGCACCACCCGCTTTAAACCAATCAATTTGTTGTGCATTGTAGCTGTGGTTAACCGGAAAATCCTCCTGTGTTCCATCGGCATGGTGTAATACCAGCGTTAAAGATTTATCAGGTGTAAATTCTGTTAAGCCTAAAATATCAACGGTATCATCCTCCAGAATTTTATCATAATCATCCTTGTTAGCGAATGTTAAGGCCAGCATACCTTGTTTCTTTAAATTGGTTTCATGGATACGGGCAAAAGATTTTACCAGAACCGCACGTACGCCTAAGTGGCGAGGTTCCATGGCTGCATGCTCACGTGATGAGCCTTCACCATAGTTTTCATCACCAACAACAATAGAGCCTAAACCAGCTGCTTTATAATCGCGTTGTGTTGCCGGAACCGGGCCGTACTCACCAGTCAACTCATTTTTAACGTTATCGGTTTTATCGTTGAAATAGTTAACTGCACCAATTAACATGTTATTGGAAATGTTATCCAGGTGACCACGGAATTTTAACCATGGGCCTGCCATAGAAATATGGTCGGTGGTACACTTACCTTTTGCCTTGATTAAAAGTTTTAAGCCTTTTAAATCTGTGCCTTCCCAAGGGCTAAATGGATCTAATAATTGTAAACGGTGTGATGTTGGCGAAACCAAAACCTCTACCTTTGAACCATCCTCTGCCGGCGCCTGGAAGCCAGCGTCTTCAACCGCAAAACCTTTAGTTGGCAATTCATAACCGGTAGGTGGATCTAGTTTTACCTGTTCACCTTTATCATTTGTTAAAGTATCTGTTAAGGGATTGAAACCTAAATTACCAGAAATGGCAATGGCAGCAACCATTTCCGGAGAAGCTACGAACGCGTAAGTATTCGGGTTACCATCGGCACGTTTAGCGAAGTTTCTGTTAAACGAGTGAACAATCGTATTTTTTTCTGCTTTTTCTGCCCCTGTACGGTCCCACATACCAATACATGGTCCACAGGCATTGGTAAAGATTGTTGCATTCAGATCTTCGAAAGTTTTTAAATAACCATCGCGATCAGCCGTATAACGAACCTGTTCTGAGCCTGGGTTAATACCAAATTCTGCCTTAGTAGCTAAACCCTTAGCGATGGCCTGATTTGCAATAGATGCTGCCCTGGATAAATCCTCGTACGAAGAGTTTGTACAAGAACCAATCAGGCCCCATTCTACTTTTAAAGGCCAGCCATTTTTCTCTGCCTCCGTTTTCATCTGAGAAACCGGGGTAGCTAAATCTGGTGTGAAAGGGCCGTTTAAATAAGGCTCTAAAGTATCTAAATCAATTTCGATAACCTGATCGAAATAGTTTTCCGGATCAGCATAAACTTCAGGGTCTCCGGTTAGGTAAGCAGCAATTTTGCTGGCCTCATCGGCAACTTCATTTCTGTTAGTAGCACGTAAATAACGTTCCATGCTTTCATCGTAACCAAAAGTTGATGTGGTTGCACCAATTTCAGCACCCATGTTGCAAATGGTACCTTTACCTGTACAGCTCATTGATGTAGCACCATCGCCAAAATACTCTACAATTGCACCCGTACCACCTTTTACTGTTAAAATACCTGCAACTTTAAGAATTACATCTTTAGCGGCGGTCCAGCCGTTTAATTTACCGGTTAGTTTTACACCAATTAACTTCGGAAATTTCAGCTCCCAGGGTAAGCCAGCCATTACATCGCAGGCATCGGCACCACCAACACCAATGGCAACCATACCTAAACCTCCGGCATTTACCGTGTGTGAGTCGGTTCCAATCATCATTCCGCCAGGGAAAGCATAATTTTCTAAAACAACCTGGTGAATAATACCTGCACCGGGTTTCCAGAAACCAATGCCATACTTATTTGAAACAGATGAAAGAAAGTCGAAAACTTCGGCACTTTCTGTTCTGGCATGTGGTAAATCTATCGCAGCACCTTCTTTAGCCGTAATGAGGTGATCGCAGTGAACAGTTGAAGGAACAGCGACTTTTGGTCGGCCTGCCTGCATAAATTGCAATAGCGCCATTTGTGCTGTTGCATCCTGCATAGCAACGCGGTCTGGAGCGAAATCTACGTAATCGGTTCCGCGTGAAAATGCTTTTTTAGGTTCTTCATCCCAAAGGTGAGCATATAATATCTTTTCTGATAATGTTAAAGGTCTGCCAACAACTTTACGTGCTGCTTCAACGCGGCCCGGAAATTTTGCGTAAACCTTTTTAATCATGTCTATATCAAAAGCCATACTTTATTGTTTTAATTTATTGTCTATATCAATACTATCTAATGTAAACAATTTTAAACAGATTTATTTTTGAGAATTGTCAAAATGTCTTATTTAAAACCATTCTATGCAAATATTTTGCGTAAAGAAAAAGGCTATCTGAATTACCGGATAGCCTCTTCTTTTGCTTAACAAATGATATGATTATTTGTTCTTATTGTTTAGTAGAAATTGGGGTAAACTTTGTCAGATTAATCCCCTCTACAGCTGCTTTATATTCGTCGATATTTGGAATGCGGCCTAAGATGGCAGATAATACTACTACTGGCGTAGAGGCCAACAGTGATTCTCCTTTTTTGCCATCACGGTCTTCTACCACACGGCCCTGGAATAAGCGTGTTGAAGTAGCCATTACAGTATCGCCTTTAGCAGCTTTCTCCTGGTTACCCATACACAAGTTACAACCCGGACGCTCTAAATACATGATGTTTTCATATTCAGTACGGGCTGTACTTTTTGGTAAAGCATCACTGAACTCGAAGCCAGAGTATTTTTGCAGGTATTCCCAGTCGCCCTCTGCTTTTAGTTCGTCGATAATGTTATAAGTAGGTGCAGCAACCACTAATGGTGCTTTGAATGATACCGTACCTGTCATGGTTTCAACGTTTTTCAACATTTGAGAAACAATTTTTAAATCGTCTTTATGTACCATGCAAGAGCCTACGAAGCCTAGGTCAACTTTCTTATCGCCACCGTAAAAGGTTAAATCCCTGATGGTGTCATGTGTATAACGTTTTGAAACATCAGCATTGTTTACATCCGGATCGGCAATCATTGGTTCGTTGATTACATCCAAATCGATAACAACTTCTGCATAGTATTTTGCATTATCATCAGGCATTAAAGCTGGTTTTATACCTGTTTTAATTTCCTCGATACGTTTGTTTGCCTTGTTAATCAGTCCCTGAAGTACCTGGTTATGGTTATCCATTCCCTTGTCGATCATGATCTGGATACGGTTTTTAGCAATTTCCAGCGATTGGATCAAAGTATCATCCTGTGAAATACAAATAGAAGCTTTTGCCTTCATTTCTGCGGTCCAATCGGTAAAAGTAAAAGCCTGATCGGCTAATAAAGTACCGATGTGCACCTCGATGATACGACCCTGGAATACGTTTTCGCCATCAAATTGCTGCAACATTTGCAGTTGCGTTGCATGAACCACATCACGGAAATCCATGTGTTCTTTCATTGCACCTTTGAAGGTTACTTTTACTGATTCAGGAATCGGCATAGATGCTTCACCGGTAGCCAAAGCCAATGCCACAGTACCAGAATCGGCACCGAAAGCAACACCTTTTGACATACGTGTGTGCGAGTCGCCACCAATGATGATAGCCCACTCGTCGATGGTAATGTCATTCAGAACTTTATGGATAACATCTGTCATTGAATGATAAGTACCTTTAGGGTCACGGGCGGTAATCACGCCAAACTCATTCATAAACTTCATCAGTTTAGGGATGTTTGCCTGTGCTTTCTTATCCCAAACTGAGGCGGTATGGCAACCTGACTGATAAGCACCATCAACAATAGGCGAAATAACTGTTGCCGCCATGGCTTCTAATTCCTGAGCAGTCATTAAACCTGTAGTATCCTGAGAACCTACAATGTTTACTTCTACACGAACGTCAGAGCCTGCATGTAATACTTTTCCTGCTGTTAAGCCTACAGCATTTCTGTTGAAGATTTTTTCAACGGCTGTTAGTCCGACACCTTCTTTGATTACTTCTTTGGCAGGAGCAAAAACCAACGGTGCTTCAATGCCTAATGTTTTAGCAGCGAAAGTTTGAATTTTCTTGCCAAATACAATGGCATAAGAACCTCCGGCTTTAATAAATTCAAGTTTTTGAGGAGTGAAAGATTTTGAAATATCTTTTAACTCTTTATCGCCGTTATATAGTTTTTTTGTTCTGGTATTGATGGTCAGTACTGTTCCCGTAGCAACTGAATAAGCTTCTTCTAAAACGATATCACCATTTTCGTTACGAACAACGTTTCCTTCAGCATCTGTTTTTTTAACCCAGTTCTGAAGATCGATCCCGATACCGCCCGTCACATCAACCGTAGTTAAGAAAATAGGAGAAATACCGTTTGTTCCTGCTACAATCGGCGCAATGTTTACAAAAGGTACATATGGAGAAGCTTGTTTACCTGTCCATAAAGCCACATTGTTTACGCCCGACATACGTGATGAACCCACGCCCATGGTTCCTTTTTCGGCAATTAACATAACGCTGGCATCAGGATGCAGGGCTTGTAACGCTTTAATTTCCTGCTGAGCCGCAGGAGTGATCATGCACTGCCCGTGTAATTCACGGTCAGAGCGTGAATGCGCCTGATTACCAGGAGATAATAAATCAGTAGAAATATCACCTTCAGCAGCAATGTAGGTCACCACTTTAATTTCTTCAGCTACGGCAGGTAATTCTGTAAAGAATTCTGCTTTAGCATAGCTTTCTAATATTTCTTTTGCAATTTCATTGCCACTGCCATAAGCTTCTTTTAAACGATCCGTATCGGCATCATAAAGGAAAACCTGGGTTTTAAGTACGTTTGCTGCTTTTTTGGCTTTATCACCATTGTCCGCTAAAGCAATATCCAATAAAACCTTAATTGATGGCCCACCTTTCATGTGAGATAACAATTCAAAAGCAAAGTCAGGAGTGATTTCTGCAACCGCAACTTCACCCGTGATAATTTCTTTTAAAAACTGTGCTTTTACACCAGCTGCAGCTGTAGTACCCGGTAGGGTATTGTATATGAAAAAATTAACAGCATCTGCTCTGTCAATATTATTTACATTTTTGATTTGAGTGATGATTTCGCTTAGTAATTCAGCACCATCAATAGGTTTAGGGTGAAGACCTTGGGTTTTCCTTTCTTCAATCTCCTGGATATAATCGTTATAAATACTCATCGTAGCTATTTTATTCTTTTTTGCTGTAGGTTTTGTGAAACAAATTAAACCTTACATTTCGCCTGAAGAATAATGTTTTTTGTGTATTAATTTGTGTTGGTTAACTAAAAAAACTGTTTTTCAGTTTAGAACAAAAATAGCAAAAAACAACCTTTAAATGTAATTTACGCAGGCGATTAAGCAATTTGGAATTATTCTAAACTACGAAAAATTAGGGTAAAAAGGAAGTCATAAAACGATGTGAGTGCATCATAAAAACAGGTGATTATTGATTTTGATATTAGCTACGCTCGTATTCCAAAATAGTTTTTTTAATCAATGGTATAAACTGTCCGTTTGTGAACAGTGATGTTCAGTTATGAACGCCAGGATGGCAGCATTAGGCCTGTAACTGCCGTTTGCCGATTAACAGTGACAGTTATTTTTACTGGCACAAGAATGGCTTGTTGTTACAGCGTTGAAAAAGTGAAACCTTTATCGGCAAAATATTGTAAAACGCGTGGTAATGCATATTCGAGACGATCAAAAGCTTTTAAGCTATCGTGAAAAACAATCACAGATCCGTTTCGGGTATGTTTTATCACATTTTGATAGCATTTTTCAGGAGAAAGATTGATGTCGAAATCGCCGCTTAAGATATCCCACATTACAATTTGCAGTTTGTGGTTTTTAGTTCGCGATTGGCTACCTGTTGATAATGGCAAACTGTTAGTTAACTTATGGATTTGACTTTTCTTAATCCTCCCATAGGGTGGGCGAAAAAGATTTGTCAGGGTTAATGCCTGGCATTTTAAAGTATTTTGAAAATAGGTTTCATCATCGGTAATCCACCCTTTGAGGTGATTAAAAGTATGGTTTCCGATGGCGTGACCGTCGTTTTTGACACGATTAAAAACCTCGGGATGCTTAACAATATTATCACCAATGCAAAAAAAAGTCGCTTTGGCATTAAAGGCTTTTAAAGTTTTTAATACAAAATCTGTAACATTGGGTATAGGTCCATCGTCAAAGGTTAAATAAATAACTTTATCGGTTCGAGACTTATTCCATAATAATGATGGATAATACCATTTAAGCAGAAGCGGCGATTTGACCAGGTACATTACTCAAAGTTAGTAATTGCCCGGATAGATTGAAATTATTAAAGTTGTTTATATAGATTTGAAACAAATTATGAAGATGTTTACCCAAACAAAATTTTTTACCGGCTCTGCATTATTAATTGCCTTAGGTTTTAGTCAAGTTGTTAACGCTCAACAAGTAATTACCATACAACAAGCTGTTGATAATACCCTAAATAATAACCTTACCATTAAACAGGCACAATTTAGTGCGGCGATAACACAGGAAAATTTAACCCAGTCTAAATATGCTGTTTATCCAAATTTAAATGCCAGTGTTAACCCGAATTTAACTTTCGGACGTGGTTTGGACCAGACAACTTTCCAGGTTACCAACCAAACCTCGTTGTACACCAGTGGTAATTTAAGTACCAATGTGGATGTGTTTCGCGGTTTTGAAAAAATTAATCAGATCAGGCAAAATAAAACCTTACTTGAAGCGGATAAAACCAACGTTGATAAGATTAAAAATGATTTAATTCTAAATGTAGTTACGGCTTATCTTCAGGTACTTTATAATACCGATTTAGAACGTGCCTCGAGAGAGCAGTTAGATATTGCCAACAAGACACTGACAAGGGAATCGGCTTTGCTTGATGCAGGTAACAAGACACTTGCCGATGTTTCTCAGGCTAAATCGCAGGTTGCTACCGCAGAACTTAATTTAACAAATGCGCAGAATGCACTTTCTATTTCATATTTAACTTTAGGCCAGTTAATGGAGATGCAGCCAAACCAGAAATTTGTTGTGCAGGCACCGCTAATTGATAATGTTAAAGCTGTCCCATCAGCGGAAAGTGCGGAAGAGATTTATAACAGTGCCTTAAATATTTTTCCTGATATTAAGCTGGCGAGTTTACGAGCTTTAGCAGCAAAACAAGCAATAGCTGTAGCCAAAGGTGCTTATTCACCTTCACTAAGTTTAGGGGCGGGTATTAATACTTCCTATTCATATCAGTTTAATTATAACGGACAAACGCCTCAATCATCTTTTGCTGATCAGATTAACCAGCGTTTGGGACAAAGCATAGGGATGAGTTTACAGATTCCGATTTTTAATGGCTTCACTGCACGTTCTTCAGTAAGAAGAGCGAAAATAACGTATCAAAACAGTTTAACAACCGAACAATTGGCTAAGAATAATTTGAATAAGGTTATTTTTCAGGCGACAACCGATTTGAAAGCTGCGCAAAGTCGTTATGGCTCCACTCAAAATGCTTTTAATGCACAAAAAGATGCCTTTTACGTAGTTGAACAACGCTACAATGTTGGTCTGGTAAACTCTTTAGATTACAGTACAGCACAAACGAATAGAAATAAAGCTGAAATTGATTTTATACAGGCTAAATACGATTTGCTTTTCCGTGCAAAGGTGATCGACTACTATTTAGGAAAACAGATAACTTTTTAACTGAGCTGAAAGGCTAAAGCTTAAGGCGGATAGATAAAACCTTAATACAAACAAACGAAATACAATAAATATTATGAAACTGAAGCACATTTTAATTACCATTGGTGTTATTCTTGTTGTTCTTATCGGATTAAAGCTAGCCGGTGTAATAGGTGGCAGCAAAACCGAAAAAATAACTACCGAGAAAGCATCGGACAGAACTGTTGTTGAAACAGTTACGGCCAGTGGTAAGATACAGCCTGAAACGGAAGTGAAGTTAAGCTCTGAAGTATCGGGTGAAGTGGTTGAACTTAAAGTTAAAGAAGGCGATATAGTAAAGGCCGGACAATTACTTTGTAAAGTTAGGCCTGATGTTCTGCAATCGGGTTACGAAAGAACCGTTGCAACATTTAACGCCCAAAAAGCCAGTGTTGCTGCAGCTCAACAACAGTTAATCCAGAATCAGGCAAATTTTGTTAATGCCGATGCAACTTACAAACGTAATGTTGAATTATTTAACAAAAAAGTGATTTCAGCTTCGGAATTTGATGCTGCCAAAGCCGCTTATTTAACCGCCAAAGCAAACCTTGCGAGTGCTAAAGAAAACGTTACAGGTGCTAAGTTTACCTTAGAGCAAACAGGTGCAAACGTAAAAGAAGCTGGTGCAAACCTGGCAAAAACAACTATTTACGCACCGGTTGATGGTGTTGTTTCGAAATTATCAATTGAATTGGGCGACCGTATTTTAGGTACTTCTCAAATGGCTGGTACCGAGATCATGCGTATTTCGAACTTATCATCAATGGAAGTTAACGTTGATGTAAACGAAAATGACATCACCCGTGTTAAAGTTGGAGATAAAGCTTCGATTGAGGTTGACGCTTTTTCTGACAGAAAATTCAGGGGAGAGGTTACCGAAATCGCAAGTTCATCAACAGCGGTTGGAACAACGACTTCTACTTCTGTAGATCAGGTTACCAACTTCTCGGTAAAAATCAGGATTACCGAAGAGCTTGCCGGTAAACAGCAATCTATTTTCCGTCCGGGCATGTCGGCAACGGTTGATATTGAAAGTGAATCATTAAAAGGTTTATCAGTACCAATTCAAGCTGTATTTACCGATAATAAAAATAAATCAGCTGATGCTGCCGCAACAGCAAATAACCAGGAAAACAGCGATAAGCAAAAGTCTAAACTTGCTGATAAAAAAGTAAAACAGTTCGTGTATGTTTACGATGCAACAAGCAAAAAAGTTAAACAAACTGAAGTGACAACGGGCATTCAGAATGACCAGTTTATTATTGTAAAAACAGGTGTTAAAGCCGGACAAGAAGTTGTTACTGGTCCGTATTCTGCTATTCAAAATAAGTTAAAAGATGGAATGGTGGTAGAAAAAACCTCTAAAGACCAGCTATTTAGCAAAGACGGTAAAAAGTAGTATATATTTAATTGCAAGAAATAGTAACTTGCAAAGGTTAAGGTGTAAGGTTTAGGGTTTCTGGCGATAGCTGCGAGCCTTGTACCTTACACCTTTTACCTTAAATCCATTTTTTATATTACCATGGTACCTAAAATAGCGATGATTGGGGGCGGAAGCTGGGCTACTGCCATAGTAAAAATGCTATCAGATAATCTGACTGAAAAGGAGATATACTGGTGGATGCGCAATACTGAAGCGATTGAGCACATCAAAAAATTTAAGCACAATCCGCATTACATCAGTTCTGTCGAAATTAAGCTATCTCCCGATAATATTTCGAATGATATAAGTGCAATTATTAAGGCAGCCGATTACATTGTTTTAAACGTTCCTGCTGCCTTTTTAAAGGATAGTCTTGCTGGTATTACTTCAGCAGATTTAAAAGGAAAGAAAATCGTTTCTGCCATTAAGGGTATCGTACCCGATGATAACCTGATTATAGGAGAGTTTCTCCACGAAGTTTACGAAATTCCATACCATGATATTCTTGTGGTTAGCGGCCCATGTCATGCTGAAGAAGTTGCATTCGAAAAACTATCATATTTAACCATTGCCTGTACTGATCTGACCAAAGCAACGGCATTTGCGTCTTACTTAAACACCCGCTATATCAAAACCAATGTATCTGATGATATCTACGGCACGGAATACGCTGCGGTATTAAAAAACATTTACGCAGTGGCGAGTGGTATCTGTCATGGAATAGGATATGGCGATAATTTTCAGGCAGTTCTAATCAGTAATGCCATTCGCGAGATAAAACGCTTTGTAGATGCTGTACATCCAATAAACCGTGATATTATGGAATCTGCCTACCTTGGCGATTTATTAGTTACTGCATACTCACAATTCAGCAGAAACAGAACTTTTGGTAACATGGTTGGCAAAGGTTACACAGTTAAATCGGCACAACTGGAAATGAATATGATTGCTGAGGGCTATTACGCCGCAAAGTGCATGCACATAAAAAATAAAGACTATAATGTAGATCTGCCAATCTGCAAGGCGGTACACAATATTTTATACGAGAATCGTTCGCCTTTGATCGAAATGAAACTTCTGGCAGAAAAGCTGAATTAATGCTTTTGCCTTTATTAGCAGTAGTTTTATTTTTAGCCCCGGGCAAAGCGGCATCCCTGTAGCGAAGCGAAAGGATAAAGCGGAGCACGGGTAGATCCTTTAAAAGGATTACAGGTTTTGCGCTTCAAAAATTTTGTAAAGCAATTTCATCGCATTTTGGTTTCAGCAGCCCTACTTTTCGCTAAATCTATTTTGCCAAAATTAACCTGTAAAATGAATGTTTATGCTTCAAAATAGGATAACGCTTCAATTAGGTTTATTTAACATCTGGCTTGCTGCTATTATAAAACAAAAGCTCCAGGCAAAGTGTTATTTGTGGAAATAAAATCAATAGCCATGAAAAAGAAATTTGCAATAGGATTATTAACGCTTGCACTATTTGGAGGTTTATCACTTAGCTCGCAAGCACAGGAAAAGAAAACAGATGTTGGTAAAGCTTTAGATAAAACAGGTAAAGCAATAGGGAAGGGCGCAAAATCAGTAGGTAATAAAACTGCAGAGGTTGCAGTAAAAGGAGAAGCTAAAGTAGCTGATAAAACCTGGAAAGGTAAAATGGCACCAGATGGCTCAAATGTTTACATTAATGCGAAAAACGAAAAATATTATGTGAACGCAAAAGGTGCTAAAATATGGCTAAAACCGAGCCAGATAAAAGACAGGCCTGCACCAAAAAACTAATTTGCATAAAAAAACCGATATGGAAGTATCGGTTTTTTTATGCACTAACTTTAGTAACTGATTAAAGTTGTAAAGTGTAAATATTGTTTAAGGGTTGGCTTGCTGCATTTGGAAATTCTTTTGGTGCATCTTTTTTATCTATCAGCAATTTGTCGATTGAATTTGAATTTACTTTCAGGTTTAATTCATACAATTTATCATCACCCAGTTTCAAATAAAAGGTATTATCTAAACTTTTCGCAAGTCGTGGTAATTCATATGATATCAATTGATAATAAGTAACCTTACTGTCTGCGGTTATGGTGAAAGGCTTATTGATATTAAAGCTGATTTGTTTAACGGTGTTATTTTCTTTTAAATAAATCTGCACTTTGTTAATGTCAAAGTATCCGGTTGTTTCAGGGTTTAGTAAATCAACCCCGGAGGCGCCTTTTATTGTTAAAGCAAATGTGGCTTCGGAAACAGGAGAGCATGCACAAAGTCCACCGCCACCAATTTTCTTGCAGCTTAAAGTTACGGTAAATAAGGTTAAGAGGATTAGTAAAAACTTTTTCATATGCGGGTGTTTTTGTTTTGTTAAACGTATTGTATGTTCTAAATGCTACAAGTAATATAATTTTAGCGCATAAAAAAAACGGGAGTATAGCTCCCGTTTTTTGATTAGTTGATATAATGTTAAAGGATCTTTCCGTATAGATCGAAATCTTCAGCCCTGTCTATTTTCACGTTAACGAAACTTCCATTTGCTGCATAACCTGTTGCAGCATCGATTAGCACTTCGTTATCAACCTCTGGTGAATCGAATTCTGTTCGGCCAACAAAGAAATCTCCTTCTTTTTTATCTACCAGTACTTTAAATGTTTTGCCAACTTTTTCCTGATTAATATCAAAAGAAATACCTTGTTGAATTTCCATAATGTCATCAACGCGTTGTTGTTTTATTTCTTCCGGAACATCGTCTACTAAAGTATGAGCATGCGTTTTTTCTTCGTGCGAATAAGTAAAGCAACCCAAGCGGTCAAATTTTGTATCAGCAACCCAGGCGGCCATTTCTTCGAAATCGCGTTGAGTTTCACCAGGATAACCGCAAATTAGTGTTGTACGCATGGCAATGTTTGGTACTTTATCTCTAATCTGGTTAACCAGGTCGATCGTTTTTTGCTTTGTAGTTCCGCGGCGCATGGATTTAAGCATGTTGTCTGTGATATGCTGTAAAGGCATGTCAAGGTATTTGCAAATATTATCACGCTCGTTCATGGCATCAAGAATTTCCATCGGGAAACCTGATGGATATGCATACTGTAAACGAATCCACTCAATGCCCGGAACATCAGAAAGGCGACGCATCAGTTCATCAAGCTTACGTACACCGTATAAATCCAGTCCGTAGTAAGTTAAATCCTGTGCAATAAGAATAAGCTCTTTAGTGCCATTCTTAGCTAAAATCTTCGCTTCGTTTACCAGTTCTTCCATGGGCTTGCTCAGGTGCTTGCCACGCATAAGCGGAATTGCGCAAAAAGAACATGGACGGTTACAACCTTCGGCAATTTTAAAATAAGCAAAATGAGAAGGAGTGGTTAACAATCGCTCGCCAATAAGCTCATGCTTGTAGTTTGCACCTAGCTCATGCAATATATTTTGTAAATCGTTGGTGCCAAAAAATGCATCGACGTTCGTAATTTCTGATTCTAATTCAGGTTTATAGCGTTCAGATAAGCAGCCGGTTACGACCACTTTGCCGATTTTCCCTGCTTCTTTTAGTTCGCTAAATTGTAAAATCGTATCAATGGATTCCTGCTTAGCATTATCAATAAAGCCGCAGGTATTAATAACTACGATATCGTCTTTGCTCATTTTGTCGGCTTCGTGAACAACGTTTAAATTGTTGCCGCGAAGTTGTCCCATTAAAACTTCCGAGTCGTAGATGTTTTTTGAGCAGCCTAAAGTTATTACGTTGATTTTAGGCTGCTTAATTGTAGCTTTTTTTATTGTTTTGGTATTCATGTTATGTGTGATAGCACCGATATAAAATAATTACACCGATTTAGGTGAGTACCGATGATATATTTAAACGGACAGTCGTTTTACTTCGCAGCTTGAGTTGCCAAAGTTAATCAATAATCCTGTTTTAATTTTACTGGCTTTTAAGTATGATATAAGTTGACTTTGAAATAACTTAGGTTGATACCCCGTAACGGATTTTAATTCTACAATTACCTTATCTTCAACGAAAAGATCGCATCTGAACTTCCCAATTATAATATTTTCAAATATTACATTAAATTCCTTTTCTGCAATGTAGTTTAAGCCTGCTTGCTGGAGTTTAATTTTTAGTGCGTTTACGTAGATTTTCTCTAAAAAGCCTGGGCCTAACTGGTTGTGAACTTCATAGCAACAGCCTATAATCTTTTGTGTTAGCGTATCTTTTTCATATTCGATCATATTTAAATCTATATAAAATCTGAGAAATCACATAAATCTGTGAAATCATACGCTTGCGCTTACTTAAACAAACTATTCACAAACTCTTTCTTATCAAAAAGCTGTAAATCGCCTATTTTTTCACCTACACCTATATACTTTACAGGAATTTTAAACTGATCTGAGATTCCGATAACCACACCGCCTTTTGCCGTTCCATCGAGCTTTGTTATGGCAAGAGCGTTTACATCGGTAGCTTCGGTAAATTGCTTACATTGCTCGAAAGCATTTTGTCCTGTCGATGCATCGAGAACAAGTAAAATTTCATGCGGTGCATTTGGAACAACCTTTTGCATAACTTGTTTAATTTTACCCAGCTCGTTCATTAAGCCGATTTTATTATGTAAACGGCCTGCAGTATCGATTATAACAACATCTTCGCCATTGGCAACGGCCGATTGTAAAGTATCAAAAGCTACAGAAGCCGGATCGGAGCCCATTGCCTGTGCTACAACCCTAACGCCTACACGTTCGCCCCAAAGTTTAATCTGGTCTACTGCAGCAGCCCTGAATGTATCGGCAGCACCTAATACAACCTTTAAGTTAGCTTCTTTAAGTTTGTGTGCCAGTTTACCGATTGTTGTTGTTTTACCAACACCATTTACACCAACCACCATAATAACGTAAGGCTTATGGTCGCCGTATTCAAATTGCCGGAAATCGTTGCTGTTGTTTTCGGATAGGAGTAGCTGAATTTCATCACGCAGGAGAAAATTTAACTCCGATGTATTCAGGTATTTATCTTTGGCAACACGTTCTTCAATACGTTTGATGATTTTTAAGGTTGTACTTACACCTACATCAGAAGTTACCAGAACCTCTTCCAGGTTATCGAGCACTTCATCATCTACTGAAGATTTTCCTGCTACTGCTTTGGTAATTTTATTAAAGAAACCATCTTTAGTTTTCTCTAAACCTTTATCCAGTGCTTCCTGGGCTTCAGGAGCAGTTTCTTTCTTCTTGAAAAAATCGAATAAACCCATATCTAAATTTTGATATAACAAAAAAAGCCCTTCCGGTTTAAACGGAACGGCCTTTAATATTTTTAATATTAAAAAATATTAACCTTATTATTTAGATGCGATAGCATCTTTTACGTGGTCGTTATGAACGATAAGTTCTTTGAATGAATAAGCACCAGTTTTAGGTGATTTTACCATTGTAATTACTTTCGAATATTCTTTACCTGTACCTGTTTTAAGGGTTGCAACTACTTTCTTTGCCATGTTTTCTAAAAATTTTAATGATTGAATTAGTGGATGTTAGAATGAGAGAATGTAAAATTCAAACCTTCAGTCAATCTATCATTCAATTATTTTATCTCTTTGTGAACGGTTACTTTTCTCAATACCGGGTTAAATTTTTTCAATTCTAAACGCTCAGTAGTGTTTTTACGGTTTTTGGTAGAAATATATCTAGACATACCTGGCATGCCACTTTCTTTATGTTCAGTACATTCTAAAATAACCTGAACTCTGTTACCTTTTTTTGCCATTTTATTATAAATTATAAACTGTTAATCTCAACAGTTAATGTTTTTTACAAAAATCCTTTTTTTACGAAACGGTTAATTGCTTCGCTAATACCCACTTTATTAATGGTTTTAATTGCTGAAGTAGAAACTTTCAACGTAATCCAACGATTTTCTTCAGGGATATAAAATTTCTGAAGTTGAAGGTTTGGGTTAAATTTGCGTTTGGTTTTAACGTTTGAGTGAGAAACGTTGTTACCTATCATTGCTTTTTTTCCTGTTAAATCACAAACTCTTGACATGACTTGTAAATATAGTTGTTAATATCGTCCGCTTAATTTTTTTAAGAGTGTGCAAATATCTGAATAATAATTGTAAACGGCAAGAGCACAGCTAAATATTTTAATATATTTTTAAAATTGGCTTAGCCGATTCATTTTGATACAATTTCACCATTTCAGGTTATCATTATTTATTTAAATTAGCCGATACTAACAAAATATATAAACGAGCGATGCAAATTACATCTTTTGAGCAATACGAAGAAGACTATAAAAAAAGTGTAGAAAACCCGGAGCAATTCTGGGGCGAGGTTGCACAAAACTTTCAATGGCGTAAACCCTGGTTTAAGGTGTTATCATGGAACTTTAAAGACCCGGAGATTAAATGGTTTGAGGGGGCTAAACTGAATATTACTGAAAATTGTTTAGACCGGCATTTGGCAACAAATGGTGATAAACCGGCGATTATCTGGGAGCCAAACAACCCTGAAGAAGAAAGCGTTACGCTAACTTATAAAATGCTGCACGAACGTGTTTGCCGCTTTGCAAATGTTTTGAAAAGAAACGGCGCAAAGAAAGGCGACCGGATTTGTATTTATATGCCGATGGTTCCGGAACTGGCCATTGCAGTTTTAGCTTGTGCCCGCATCGGTGCTGTACACTCTGTAATTTTTGGCGGTTTCTCTGCTAAATCTATCGCCGACAGGATAAATGATTCTCAGTGCAAACTGGTAATTACTGCTGATGGAGCTTATCGCGGTAATAAACAAATTCCGTTAAAAGATGTAATTGATGATGCTTTAATTGGCTGTCCGACCGTAGAAAAATGTATCGTTTTAACACATGTGCGTACGCCTGTTTCTATGCTTAAAGGAAGAGATGTATGGTGGGAAGATGAAGTAAAACATGTGAATGACAGCTGCGATGCAGAGGAAATGGATGCTGAAGACCTCTTGTTTATTCTTTACACTTCAGGCTCAACGGGAAAACCAAAAGGAGTAGTGCATACCTGCGGGGGATATATGGTTTATGCGGGCTATACTTTTTCAAATGTTTTTAATTATCAGCCGGGCGAAGTTTATTTCTGTACCGCCGATATCGGCTGGATTACAGGTCACTCGTATATCGTTTACGGTCCACTTTCGCAAGGGGCAACTTCGGTTTTATTTGAAGGAATTCCTACTTATCCAAATCCTTCACGGTTTTGGGATATAGTAGAAAAACATAAAGTAAATACGTTGTATACAGCGCCAACGGCTATCCGGTCATTAATGAGTTTTGGCGATGAGCCGTTGAACGGTAAGGATTTAAGTACTATCCGTGTTTTAGGCTCGGTAGGAGAGCCAATTAATGAAGAAGCCTGGCATTGGTTCGATGAAAAAATAGGACACGGTAAAGCGCCTATTGTGGATACCTGGTGGCAAACCGAAACAGGTGGGATTATGATTTCGCCAATTGCTACAGTTACCGAAACAAAACCTAGTTTCGCTACACTTCCATTGCCAGGTATTCAGCCAGTTCTGGTTGATGAAAACGGAAATGAAATTCAAGGCAATGGCGTAAGTGGTAATCTTTGCATTAAGTTTCCGTGGCCGGGTATGTTGCGTACAACTTATGGCGACCATGAACGTTGCCGACAGACCTATTTTTCGACGTACGAGAACCTTTATTTTACCGGTGATGGCTGTTTACGCGATGAGGATGGTTACTACAGAATTACGGGGCGTGTGGATGATGTTTTAAACGTTTCGGGACACCGGATTGGTACTGCCGAAGTTGAAAATGCAATTAACATGCATGCAGGCGTAGTGGAAAGTGCAGTAGTTGGTTATCCGCATGATGTTAAAGGACAGGGAATTTTTGCCTTTGTAATTTATCCGGAAATGCATGGCGAAGCAGAATTATCCAAAAAAGATATTTTGCAAACGGTAACACGGGTTATTGGTGCAATTGCTAAACCGGATAAGATTTTATTTGTTTCAGGCCTACCTAAAACTCGGTCGGGCAAAATTATGCGTCGTATTTTGCGCAAAATTGCTGAAGGAGATACTTCGAACTTAGGCGATACCTCTACCTTGTTAGATCCGGCAGTTGTGGAAGAAATTATAGCAGCATCGAAAAAGATGTAGGCCTAATAAACAGATTTAAACAAGAAATGCCCTCCATTAATGGAGGGCATTTCTTGTTTAAAGGGAAATTTGATCCTAGTAACCAGGATTTTGAACCAAATTTTTATTTGCATCCATTTCCCGTTGCGGGATTGGGAAGACTAAAGCATTTGAATTCCAGGCTAAAGAACCAATATTTGTTTGGGTTCTTTTAGCATCGTGCAAGGCGAAACCTTCAAAAGCAAGTTCTAATTTTCTTTCCGCCAAAATGTTTGCCAGTGTTGCAGTAGTGGTGGTTAGTCCGGCTCTGCTTCTCACAACGGCTAAATCCTGTAATGGTGTTCTGCCGCCAATTGGTGTTGCAGGAGCTAAACGAACATTTGCTTCAGCTCTGATTAAGTACATTTCTGCTAACCTCATTACCGAAACATTTCCGTATGGGTTTGCATATTTAGAAGTGTACATGTCTCCATCGTCATAAAAAGCGTTAATCCTGTCATCATTTGCAGCGTAGGTATTGTCAATCCAGTTCTGAGAAATAACAGCATCACCACGGCCACCGTAAGATGACGAGCCATAGAATTCGTTATAGCCATTAAAACCCGTAAGCGTGGTTACCTGTATCGAGAACACATCTTCGGTTGTATTAACACCCGGAGTAGACCCCATGGCAGGAAAGGCATTTATAAATGAAGTGGTTAACGAATAGTTTCCTGAGGCTATAACCCTGTTGGCCGCTGCCGCTGCTGCTGCATAATTTCCCATTTGCAAGTATATCCTGGCCAGCATTCCTGCAGCTGAAAACTTTGTAACAAAGAAGCCATTTGTGGCTGGTAATTTTGCTTCAGCATCTGTTAAGTCGGCAATTGCCTGTGTGTAAACTGCTGCAACAGTAGCCCTGCTCACATAACTGGCTTCGGTTACCGATGTAGTTGGCGTTAGCACAATTGGAACACCAGGGTTTGTTGTTGGGCTTCCATCATTGTATGCCTTTCCGAATAACCTAACCAAATCGAAATAAGCGGCACCACGTATAAATTTTGCTTCGCCTTCTACTTTATTCTTTTTTGCTGCATCTACCTTATCAACGGCTGCAATTACGTTATTCGCATCATTTATAGCTGTATAACCTGCCGCCCAAACATTGTCTACAAAGACGTTGGTTTTCAGCAGCGATTTATTAATCGTCTGCGTAAGCTCCTCATAAGTTCCATACCATTCAATGGCATCAGTATTGGCTAAAAAATCAGCCATTAAGAACGGCCGGCCACCATAAAAATTACGGCTTCCAAGTGCCGAATAACTTCCCACTAATGCTACTTCAACATCTTTAGAAGTTAAAAGCGCTTTACTTTGTTCTATGGTATCAACCGGATTAATTTCAAGCGCTTTTTTACATGAAGATGCTGCGGCTAAAAGCATCGATGCAAATATTAAATTGTATATATATGTCTTTTTCATAATGAATCTCTATTTAAATTATAGGCCAATGTTTATACCGAATGATATCACTCTTGGTTGAGGAGCAGAATAAAAATCTACACCTTGATTAATGTTTGTCGATTGATAATCGGCGTTAACCTCAGGGTCCCAACCTTTGTAACCTGTAATTGTTGCTAAATTCTGCGCTGTAGCATAGATTCTTAATTTACTTAATTTAAGTTTGCTCAGTACCTCTGGTGTAAATGTGTAGCCTAATGTTAAGGTTTTTAAACGAAGGTATTTACCATCTGATAAATATCTCGTTGAATTTCCAGTACCATTGGCATAGAATAAACGTGGTTCAGGTACCTGCGTAATGTCACCGGGTGCATTCCAATAGCTCATTTGGTCTGCAGTTTGGTTGTCGTATCCGTTAGATGCATTGGCGCTCATGTACTGTCCACCGGCATTAAAGATTTTATTACCACTTACACCCTGAAAAAATACACCTAAGTCGAAATTCTTGTAAGAAAATGTATTGTTAATCCCGAAGATATATTTAGGATTAGGATTTCCTGCGAAAATCCGCTGCGCCTGATTGATATCATTTGTGGTGCCTCTGTTTACGTTGCCGTTTGCATCTGTCGTATTTAAATAATAAATCGCGTCGCCATTGGCAGGGTTTACACCTGCGTATTCAGGTAAATAGAATACACCAATTGGCTGGCCTGCAATTGCAGCATTAATTTCGTTACTGTTCAAAATCTGCCCGCCTAAATCGGTAATTTTGTTATTATTTATTGCCGCTGTTAAAGCAGTTGACCATTTAAATTCCCCGACAAGATTTTCGGTATTAATGCCCAACTCATAACCGGTGTTTTTCAATTTTCCAAGATTCTGTGTCTTTGTAGAGAAACCGGTTGTTTGCGGAACAGGTACATCCAGCAATAAATCGGAAGTATTTTTCTGATAGAAATCAAAAACACCTGTAATTCTGTTCTTAAGGATACCAAAATCCAATCCTAAGTCTAGCTGTTTGGTTTTTTCCCAGGTTAAATCAGGGTTTGCAATTCTGGTAGGGATTTGACCGGCGCTGCCACCGTAAGCACCTGTACCGCTGAATAAACCCCGTGCAGAGTAGTTGCCGATTTCGGCATTTCCTGTTAAACCATAACTAGCCCTGAATTTTAACAGGCTGATAGTGGTGCTGCTTTTTAAGAAATCCTCCTCAGATGCAATCCATGCCAATGAACCGGCCGGGAAATAACCATACCGGTGATTCGCTCCGAAACGTGATGAGCCATCAGCCCTTACACTAAAACCAACTAAATAACGGTCGTTGTATTTATAATTTGCCCTGAAGAAGTACGATAAAAAGCTGAAAGCACTTTCATTCGAGGTAGCCGTAACTTTAGTTGCAGCACTTCCCAACTTGATGTAAGAATCACTAGGGAAATCCTGACCTTCGAGGGTACTATATTTTGCTGTGGATTTTTGATAACTTGTTCCTAAAACAGCATCGAATTTGCTCTTTTCACCAAAGTTTGCATTGTAGGTAAAATAGTTATTGGTGTTAGCATTAATTACGAAAGTAGAAATGTTCTGTCCATCGCCATTAGCTGTACCTGTGTTTCTAAAGGTTAATGAACCATAGTAACTTTCTTCATTCTGGTTTAAGTTATCAATTGAAAACTCAGTGCTGAATTTCAGGCCTTTCACAATGTTAACATTGGCAAAGGCTTTACCGATTGTACGGTACACGGTAGCTTTGTAAAATGCATTGTCAATACCAATAAACGGGTTGTAATATACCGGGTAATTTGATGCTGCACCGGGTAAAGTACCACTTATCAAACCTGAACGCGGATCAATAAATGGCGTAATCGGTGATAAAGCAACTGATTGTAGCGGGCTAGAGAATGCGTTATCATTTGATAGCCTGTTGTTGATGCTGTTTGAGAAGTTTAAATTTACCCCAACCTCAAGAAAATCAGTAACCTTATTGGTTAAATTTAACCGGCCACTGTAACGTTTGTAGCTGTTACCAACAACGATTCCATCCTGATCTAAGGCCTGACCGCCAATGTAGAATTTAGTTTTTTCATTACCACCAGTAAGGTTTAAGTCGTATTGTTGTGTTAAAGGGTTATTTTGAAAAGCCTCTGCTTCCCAGTTTGTGTTAACTTTATAAGTCTGGTAATCGGTGTTTCCTGCCGAATATCTCGTTAATCGACTTTCAATACTTGCTGAATAGTCGACCTTGGCAGCGGCAAGTGTCGAATAATCTCCATTTAAGAAATCCTGATTGGCAGCACCATCTCCTGCACGACGTAGAATTTGTACGTATTGCTGTGCATTCATAAACTCTCTGTGGTTTGAAGGCGAACTTATACCACCTAAGGCACTGAAGTTTATTGTAGTTTTTCCGGCTTTACCTTGTTTGGTCGTGATTAAAACAACCCCATTCGATGCCCTTGCTCCATAAATTGCCGAAGCCGAGGCGTCTTTTAGCACTTCTATGGATTCGATGTCATTCGTATTGATATCAGCCAAAGCACTCGTTGGTGCTGAGGTACTTGAAAAATCTCCGGTAGTAATCGGAATTCCATCTACTACATACAATGGTTCGCTACCCGCTGTAACCGATGCGGCACCCCTTACCCGAACCGTTATACCCTGCCCTAGCTTACCATTTTGTGCTGAAATACTAACCCCGGCAGCTTTACCTTGCAAAGCTTGTTCGAATGATGTTACTGGCAGGTTTTCTAAGTCTTTTGAGCTAACAGATGATTGAGAGCCTTTTAAATCTCTTTTTGATTGCGTACCGTAACCAACAACCACAACATCTGTTAAAGTGGTATTTTCTTCTTCGAGGTTAACATTAATTGTAGCGCCGCTTATAGCAACTTCTTTACTTTTATAACCGATGAAGCTAAAAACCAAGGTTTTCGCATTAGCTGGAACAGCTAATTTATAGGCTCCTGAAGGATCAGTCTGAGTGCCCGAAGCCGGTGAACCCTTAATAGTAATGCTGACACCTGGAATAGGTTCTGCATTTTGGGTCGTTACCTTTCCGCTAATTACTTTGTCCTGTGCGGAGACAAAAGCAATTGTACAAAAAGATAAAAGTAAACATAGGAGTAGTTTTTTCATCAAATTTTCAATTTAGTTAAAGAAATGTTAGTTGATTGGCAATTATATGTACCTAAATGTAACAAAATCAATAGATATAATTATGAAGAAAGCCAGTGTTTTTCTAAAAATCGGTTGATTTTATTTTGCGTGAAACAATGTGTAAGTCTTTGATGTTGTTAAGAAACAAAAACAAATCATAAAAAATATAAAACGATTATTAGTATGGATAAGTTAGAATTAAAAGGGAAATGGAACGAGTTAAAAGGTAAAGTAAAACAGGCATACGCAGATTTAACTGACGATGATTTGAAACATGAAGAGGGACAAGATGAAGAACTGTTAGGAAAATTACAGCAAAAAACAGGAAAGGGGAGAGAAGAGTTGGTGAAGTGGATTAATTCCCTTTAATCTGAATTATCTTAAATTATAAATGGGCAACTCAATGGGTTGCCTGTTTTGTTAACGGAAAAATATGGCAGATATCGCAAAACGTTTCCATCAAAATCCAATTTTATCGCCAAAGGATTTATCACCAGGTACGGCAGGCCTTGAGATTGCCTGCTTACTTAATCCCGGTGTTTTCACTTTTAAAGGGAAGATTTGGTTATTAATCCGCGTGGCAGAAAGGCCCGAACAGAAAGTGGGAATGATATCTTTTCCTGTATTGAAAGACGATGGTATCGAAATTTTGGAGATAAATGCGAACGATTCTGAATTAATTGCTGAAGATCCAAGGGTGATTAATTACAAGGGGACTGATTATTTAACAACCCTATCTCATTTAAGATTGGTTTGCAGTGATGATGGTGTTAATTTTTACCAGGCCGAGGGCTATCCTTTATTGTATGGTGAAGGACAAAATGAAGCTTTTGGGATTGAAGATTGTCGAGTAACTTTAATTGATGGAACATATTACCTTACCTATACAGCAGTTTCAGCCCATGGGGTTTGCGTTGGACTTAGAACAACTACTGATTGGAAAACTTTTAAAAAACATGGCATAATTATTCCCCCACACAATAAGGATTGTGCGATTTTCGAGGAAAAAATTAATGGTAAATTTTATGCCTTACATCGGCCAAGCAGTGTAGATTTAGGTGGTAATTATATCTGGCTTGCGGAGTCTCCTAATGCCCTCCATTGGGGAAACCATCAATGCATCATAAAAACCAGAAAAAATAACTGGGATAGTAAGCGTGTTGGTGCGGGAGCTGCACCGATTAAAACAGAAATAGGCTGGCTTGAAATTTACCATGGCGCCAATGCCGAAAATCAATATGGTTTAGGCGCTTTTTTTAATGGATTTAAATAATCCTTCTAAAGTTCTGGCCCAGACTGATGGATCTATTATGAAACCAACCGCTGATTACGAATTGAATGGCTTTTTCGGAGAGGTAGTTTTTACCAATGGTCATCTGGTTAATGGCGATGAACTTACGATTTATTATGGTGCAGCTGATGAATTTGTTTGTGCAGCAAAATTCTCAATAAGTGAAATATTATCGAAGTTAATTTTTAACTAAAAAAGCGGCTTCCGTTTCCGAAAACCGCTTTTAAATAAGATGTTTTAGCTGTTAATAGCCAAAAATTTGCTCTAAAGTTAAAGTCTTAACGTTCCCAAATTTTTGCATGTCTTCTAATTTTACTTTTTTATCAGAAGCAACAATTAAATAGCTGTATGGCTTATTGGCTACTTTCTCATCATGGAAAGCCTTGATGGTTGCGAAAGTAATCGGTTTTAATTCTTTGTATAAATCAATTCTAGAATCGTAATCATAACCTAGTTTTTTATCGGCAAAGTAGTAATAGAAAATACCATCTTTAGTTACCCTGTTCGATTCAAGATAGGTTAATACATTCGATTTAGCACCATCGAAAGATTTATCGCTTTGCGGCAAAACATTTAATAATTCATTCATGCCATTTACCGCATCAGTCATTTTATCTGCCTGGCTGCCAACATAAGCAATCATGCTGTATTGCTTGTCTGCTCTATCAGGCGATTGATAGGTAGCATAGGTAGAGTAAGCTAATGCTTTAGACTCCCTGATGGTCTGGAATACAATTGATCCCATACCACCACCAAAATAATTGTTAAACACCTCGATATTCGCCCTGTCTGTTTTGTTATATAATCCGGTATTTCTTAACCAGCGGATTTCAGACTGAACCATGTCGTAGTTCGCGAAATATACCCTGTTACTATCCTGAACACTGTAAGTGTAAACTTTTGCAGGTGCTGAAGGCGTAAATTCTTTTGGTAATAAATGTTCCTTTTTAATGTCAGCTGTGAAAGCAGTTACATCTTTCGGGCCGTAATAAGTAATTACATGCTCGTAATTTGTAAGGTTTTTCAACAAATAAATTAAATCATCCGCTTTCATGTTTTTAACATCATCGTTTGATAAAACATTGTTGAAAGGATTTACGCTGCCATATTGCGCATAAGAAGTTAAGCCAGACATGATCTGTCCTTTGTTTAATTTATTGTTTTCCCTGCTTTTTAATATGGTTGTTTTTAAATCGGCCAATGCTTTTTCGTTAGGTTTAACATTAGCAAAAATGTGCTCAACAAGGCTAACAGCTTTATCGAAATTTTCCTGTAAACCACTAATGTTAATCGTTGTATTTTCAGAACCCACACTTAAGCTATAGGTACAGGCAATATTGTAAAATGCTTTGCTGATATCTTCAGCACTATATTTATCAGTACCTAAGAATGGCAGATAACTTGCCGCATAAGGTAATAATTTATAGCTGTTAGCACCATGATTGAACCTGTAAGTCATTCTGAAAATAGAGTTCTCGCTGTTTTTTGTGGTTAAAATATCAGCGATACCAACTTTACCTGTAATGATCTCTTTTTTATAATCTAAAAACTTCGGCTCTAATGGTTTTACCGGTGCTTCTAAAATGTTTTTTACAAAAGGAGAAGTTAAATTACCGTTAGCATTAATCGGGGTAATGGCAGGTTTTTCAACTTTAACCGTATTCTTATCTTCACCCTTGTGCTTAAAACCAATTACGTAATTGTCTTTAAAATAAGTGTTAGCGAAGGCTACCACTTGGGCTTTTGTAATTTTTGCGGTAGCATCAATATCATCAAGGCTTTTATCCCATTTAGTTCCCCTGTTTAAAATAAACTCATTTGAAAGGTATTCTGCCCTGCTGTTATTGCTGTCAAATGCCTGTAAGAAACTTAATTTCTGGTTGGCTACGATTGCTTTGATTAGGTCATCATCAAATTTCCCTTCTTTTAATAAATCAATTTGCTCCAGTAGTAATTTGGATGCCTGTTCCAGGCTCTGCCCCTGACGCGGCTGTGCCGATAAATTAAACACCCCATAATCTTTCATCTGCTGATAACTTGCGCTCGAACGTTGTGTTTTTTGTTGTTTATTTAAGTTAATGTCGATTAAACCAGCTTTTCCGTTAAACAAGATACTTTTAATCAAGTTAAGCATAAGGCTGTTTTGTGTATTCTCCGCAAAACCACGGTAGTAAATTTCAACCATTTCTGCGCTAGGCCCGTAAACATCAACCTTCTGGATTTTTGTTAGTGGTTTTTCAGGCGCAGGATTGTAAAGTGTAGCTGGTTTCGAAACCATGTATCCGAAGGTATTATCAATCTTTTTAATCATTACATCCGGGTTGAAATCTCCAGCAAATACAGCAGCCATGTTGTTTGGAACGTAATACTTATTGTAATAATTCCTGATTTCTACCAGCGATGGATTTTTTAAATGTTCAATCGTACCAATAGTTGTTTGCTGTCCGTAATTGTGGGTAGGAAACAATAACTCCATCATTGCTTCATCCAATTTGTTAGGATCACTATCCAGGCCACGGTTTTTCTCTTCATAAACAGCCTCTAATTCGGTATGGAAAATACGGAAAATTGGTTTACGGAAACGCTCGCCCTGGATGGCTAAGAATTTATCAGTAGCATTTGATGGGAAATCTTCGTTATAAACCGTTTCTTCATACCAGGTATGAGCATTTGAAGAATTACCACCAATACCCGACATCATTTTGTCATATTCATTGGCGATGGAATAATTCGATGCTTCACCAGAAGTCTTGTCTATTTCTTTATAAATTTCTTTACGCTGCGCCGGATCAGTGGTTTTGTTATACTTTTCATAAAGGGCATCAATTTTATCTAAATAAGGTTTTTCTTTTGCCCAGTTTGTAGTACCAAACTTGTCAGTTCCTTTAAATAAAAGGTGCTCCAGATAATGTGCTAAGCCTGTCGCATTCTTCGGGTCAGTATTACTGCCGGCCCTAACACTCATGCGGAACTGTATATTTGGCTCTTTATTGTTTGGGGATAATATAACTGTTAATCCATTTTTTAAAGTATAAAAACGGGTTGAAGACGGGTCGTTCGTTACATATTTGTACGTGTAACCACCCGAGGTGCCTGTTTTCCACTGATAGGTCTGCGCTTTAACAAACGTACCGGTTACGAGGAAGCAAGCCAGCGTAAATAGTTTGAATTTCATTTATTTGATTTTGGTTTATGATTACGATTATAGATTCAGAATTGCGTAAAATGTATAATCGCAGCTAAATAAGTTATTTATCCAAATATATATGCTTTACATTACCAAATGAAATAAATTTTAAGAATAACTAAAGATATAGTAGTAGCTCGCTGGCGACTTTAATTTTCAGGTTTAGTAGTAGCTTAAAATTTATTATCTGTATTTTTACCGAATGACGAAGCAAAGCACAAAACCCAATATTTTAGTTGTAAATGATGATGGTATAACCGCTACCGGGATAAAAAACCTGATGGAAGTTATGCAGGAAATAGGGAACGTAGTTGTGGTTGCACCTGATAGCCCGCAAAGTGGAATGGGCCATGCCATCACTATTGGTAAACCGATTCGCTTTGATAGGGTAGACTTGTATCCCGGCGTTGAAATGTATAAGTGTAGTGGTACTCCTGTTGATTGTGTTAAAATTGCCGTAAACAAAATATTTAAAGGGAAGAAACCCGATTTGTGCGTTTCAGGCATAAATCATGGATTAAATAATTCTATAAATGTAATTTACTCAGGAACAATGTCGGCAGCTGTAGAAGGTGCTATAGAGAAAATTCCTTCAATTGGTTTTTCGCTCGACGATTTTGCGCAGGACGCAGATTTCAGTCATTGTAAAAAATATATCAAAACTATTTGCGAACAGGTTCTGGCACATGGCCTACCCGAAGCAACATTGTTAAACGTGAATTTTCCAAAAGGCAGCAATATAAAAGGTATTAAAATTTGCAGACAGGCAAATGCAAAATGGGCTGAGGAGTTTGAGGAAAGAACCGACCCTTACAAAAGACCATATTATTGGTTAACCGGAGTTTTTCAGAATTTTGATAAAGGTGAAGATACGGATGTTTGGGCGCTAGAACATAATTATGCATCGGTTGTTCCTGTGCAGTTCGATTTAACAGCGCACCATGCGATTCCGATTTTAAATGGTTGGAGCTTTAATGATGAAAACGGAGAAGATAGTACACCTGCTAAAATTTCAGCTCCCGATGGTTTAAATCTGGGTTAATTGGTGATGAATAAACAATTAAGTAGATTAAATAATTCAGTTTGGGTAGGTGTGGCAATAGGATTAACTGTCCCTGCAGTACTTTGCAGCATAGCCTGGTATATTATTCATCATGTTATTTATATGGCAAAGGCCGATTTGTTATATATTGGCGGCATTGCTGTAAATGCTTATCTAATGCAGTATTTTTTTAAATACAATCGCGAAAACATTGGCCGGGGAATACTGGCGGCTACCTTTTTATGTGCATTTATCTTTTTCTATTATAAGGTTTTTTAAATCAATTTGTCCAAGCGAAGTTCTAATCAATCTATGATGCAAAAAGAGATTGCTTAGTATCCGGATAGGGCGGTAAAGTACAATTAACTATGAAATACTACCTCGTAGCAGGCGAAGCATCAGGCGACTTACATGGTGCGAATTTGATGAAAGCACTGAAATCGGAAGATAACGAGGCTGTTTTCAGGTTTTTTGGTGGAAACAAAATGCAGGCAGAGGGCGGGCAGTTGGTAAAACATTACGCCGATATGGCTTTTATGGGCTTTACTGAAGTTTTACTTAACCTCCGAACGATATATAAAAACCTTAGCGCCTGCAAAAATGATTTGCTCGAATGGAATCCCGATGTTTTAATACTGATTGACTTTCCTGGCTTTAATTTAAAAATAGCAGCGTTTGCGAAATCAAAAGGGATTAAGGTTTGCTACTACATTTCTCCGAAAGTATGGGCGTGGAATCAGAAACGCGTTTTAAAGATCAAGAAGGTCGTCGATCACATGTTCTGCATTTTACCTTTCGAGGTAGATTTTTACAAAGAATGGGGCATGGACGTAGATTACGTTGGTAATCCGCTTTTAGATGAAATTGCCGGTTTTGAGCCTAATGCTAACTTCAGGACAAGCCATAAGCTCAATGAAAAGAAAATTATTGCACTGCTGCCAGGCAGCCGGAAACAAGAAATAGAACGATTGCTCCCGGTGATGTTGAGCATTACCGAAGATTACCCTGAATATCAATTTGCGGTTGCAGCAGCACCTACCTTTAGTGAAAACTATTACCAGCAGTTTATTGGTAATAAAGAAGTCCAGCTTTTATTTGATAATACTTATAATTTACTACATCAGGCCCATGCCGCAATTGTTGCTTCCGGCACGGCTACCTTAGAAACTGCTTTGTTTAAAGTGCCTCAGGTTGTTGTTTATAAAGGTAGTACCATATCCATAGCTATTGCAAGGATGCTGGTTAAAATTAAGTTCATATCACTGGTGAACCTTATTGTTAATAAGAAAATTGTAACTGAATTAATTCAGGAAGATTGTAATCCCGTAAAAATTAATAATGAACTAAATATTATTGTTACCGGAAAGGGTAGGGAAGAGATGCTAAACAATTATGATGAACTTTTAGCGCTAATGGGTGAGCCAGGAGCATCAGAAAAAACTGCAAAATTGATTTTTAAGTACATCAAAAGTTAAATTTTAACAGCAAAATGTTAAATGAATATGCTGAATAAGCCTTTATTATTTATTTTCTAGAATTTTTATTTAGTTTTGGTTAAATACATAATGAATTAGCTAACACAAATGAAAGCCCTCTCTATAAAAGATATCGCTGTTAAAGCAAATGTTTCAATAACTACAGTTTCATTTATCATCAATGGAAAAGCAAAAGAAAAATCCATTAGTGAAGCCGTAATAGAGAAAGTTCAGAAAATTATTGATGAAAGTGGTTATAAACCTAATCAGATTGCCCGAAGTTTAAGAACCGGCAATTCAAATATCATTGGTTTAGTAGTGGAGGACATTTCTAACTCCTTCTTCGCCAAAATTGCCCGTCTTATCGAAGATAAAGCTTATAAAAAAGGTTATAAAATTATCTACTCAAGTACTGAGAATAGCGTAGAGAAAGCACAAGAGTTGATTAATATGTTCAAGTCGAGAAAGGTTGACGCCTATATTATATCGCCAATTAAAGGACTGGAAGAAGATATTCAGATGCTATTAAGCGATAATAAACCTGTTATTCTTTTCGATAGAAATTTGCCTGGTCTAAGTACAAATTATGTCGGGGCAAACCATTTTACAGCTTCTTATCAATCTATTGAAAATTTTATTGAGCAGGGTAAAAAGAAAATCGCGTTGGTTACCACTGATATAGATGTAGAACAGATTACTGAACGTTTCGAAGGTTATAAAAAAGCCTTACAGGATTACGGGTTGCCTTACAACGAAGATCTTGTTCTAAAAATTCATTTCAATCAGGGTGAGGAGGCCACCATAAGTCAGATTAAAACTCTTTTCCAATCGCAGGAAATTGATGCCGTTTTGTTTGCAACAAACTATCTTGCTATAAGCGGATTAAAAGTACTTAAAGAAATAAAGAAAAAAATCGGGGCCGATTTCTCAGTAATTGCTTACGATGACCACGAAGCATTCGAATTACATACACCTGGTATTTCTACCGTACAACAGCCACTTGAGGAAATAGCTGAGAATGTTATTAAATTAATATTAAGCCAATTATCTTCAAAATCAAAACTACCTAATCAACAGGTAATCATACCAGCAAAGCTTATCATCAGGGATTAAAAGACATTAGAATTGTTTTAATGTAACGCGTTTTTTACAACTAAAACGTTTTATTAATTGAAAAAGAATTTCTATCATTGATGAAGTAAAACGATTTACTATAACCAAATGTATTTATGAGACTTACGCAGGGCCCTAACTGTATAGCAAGTACCAATATTCTTAAAAACAGTCAGGCGTTTCAGTTCCCAACAGTTTTGTTTTTACAGCTAACTATTTCAATATTTTAAAATAAATAATACCGGGAGTGTAGGGCGAAGAGATTTATGCCTTTCATTTTCATTAACGATATTCTGATATCGATAAGGGAAAATTACAGTAAAACTATACATAACTAATCAATTAAAATTTAACAAAACCGCTAATGAAAATTAATTTACTAAAAATTACGGGGCTGTCGGCTGCAATAATATTGCTAAACGGCCCTGCGTTTTCAATGAATTCGGAGTGGGAAGGAGCGAAAGGATTCTTGAACTCGAACAAGCTGGGGCAGCATGTTCAGGCGCAACAGGTTATTACCGGAACGGTGGTTGATGATAAAAACTCTCCGGTTCCGGGAGTGGGTATCAAAAACCAAACAACTGGTAAAACCACAGTTACCGATGCAAACGGTAAATTTTCTATCGAGGCTAGTGCAGGTGAAATATTACGCTTCACGTACATTGGTTACACAACACAAAATGTTACTGTTGGCACAGGCAGTACTTTAAGTGTAAAACTAGCTGCTTCATCTGAAACTAAATTAGATGACGTAACCGTTGTTGCAGTTGGTTACGGAACGCAGTTACAAAAAGAAGTAACATCGGCGGTTGCTCACGTGGGTGCTGATGATTTCAGACAGAGTGGTTCCAGAAATGCTTTAGACCTTATTCAAGGTAAAGTTGCCGGCTTAGTTTTAACAAGAGCAAGTGGTTCAAATCCTAACAGTGGTGTTAATGTTCAGCTGCGTGGTGTGGTAACCGTAACAGGTAGTTCAAGCCCTCTATTCGTTATTGATGGTATTCCTGGTGGTAATCCTGATTTATTACAGCAGGATGATATCGAATCAATTGATGTTTTAAAGGATGGTTCTGCTGCTGCCATTTACGGTTCAACAGCTAATGCCGGTGTAATTTTAATTACGACTAAAAAAGGTAAGGCCGGAGCACCACAATTTAATTACTCATCTTATGTTAGAAAAGAGTATTACAATCAATGGCTAGATTTCTTAACACCTGCCGAATACAAAGAGAAAATTGCATCGGGACAGTTAGGAACAACAAATTTTGGTAGCGAAACTGATTTTGTTGATCAATTAATTAACCATGATAATATTTCTCAAAACCATAACTTAAACTTTAGCGGTGGTACTGATAAAACAAGTTACAGGGCGAGTTTGAACTATCGTGATTTAGAAGGCATTGCTAAAGCGAATAGTCGCGAAGAATACTCTTTAAGATTTAACATCAATCAAACCGGTTTGGATGATAGATTGAAAGTTCAGGTGAATTTAGTTACCAACTTTAACAAAGCTAATCTATTAGGTGGCGGTGGTTGGGAAAGTGAGCAAACAAAAAACCCTACTTTATCTAACTATAACCCGGATGGAACTTATCGATTTGATTTAACAAGTACAAATGAGTTTGCAAGAATAAATCAACAAACCAGTTATCGTAAACAACAAACCAGTTCTGCTGATGCAAAGGCTGATTTGGATATTTTACCTGGTTTGAAAGCCTCAATCTTTGGGTCGGTAACCCGTGATAACCGCTACGATAGCTCTTATAGACTTAAAGCAAGTGAAGATTCTATGGAGCAAACTGATCTTGCACTTAAAGGTGGTGGTTATGCTGGTAAAGGCGATTTCTTATCACAGGCATGGGCATTAGAACCAACATTACAATACAATAAAACATTCTTCGGAAAACATAACTTATCTGCCTTGGCAGGATATAGCTATCGTTATTACATGGAAGAATCGTCAAGTATGTCTAATCGTGGTTTTATTAATGATTTATTTCGTGAAGATAACATATCTCAAGGTACGGCGCTAGCACTTGGTAAAGCAAGTATGGGGACAAACCGAAATGATAATACACTTATAGCATTCTTCGGTAGAATTAACTACAGCTATGATGGTAAATATTTATTAACAGCTACTTTAAGAAGAGAAGGTTCATCTCGTTTTGGTGACAATAATAAATGGGGTAATTTCCCGGCTGTATCTGGTGCTTGGAATATTGCACAGGAAGATTTCATGAAGAATATATCATGGGTTAACAGCTTAAAATTGAGAGCAGGTTACGGTGAAACTGGTAATAGTGGTTTTAACAACAACGCATCTCGTGTAACACTTGGTGGTGGAGGTAGATACCTTTATCCTGATGGATCGTATGCTGAGACTTATGGCCCGACCAGAAACCCTAATCCAAACCTTAGATGGGAAACAAAAAAAGAAACAAATATTGGGGTAGATTTTAGTTTATTAAATAACAAATTAAGTGGTCAACTTGATTTATTTAAAAGAACCACAAAGGATTTGTTAGATACTTATACCTCACCGCAACCTCCTTTTATTCAAAGTTCAATCTATACTAATGTAGGAACAATTTCATCTAAAGGTATCGAATTGGCACTTAGTTATGCTGCATTAAATACTAAAGATTTTAGTTGGAATATTGATGCAACGGCAAGTACTTTGAGAAATAAATTAGATTCTTACTCTAATGATGAATATAAAATTTTATATAAAACATTTGGTGGTATAGGTGGTGCTGGTGCATTAGGTAATGCTATTGTTACTTATGAAGGTGGAGCTTTAGGCGAGTTCTGGGGTAAAAAATTCGCTGGCTTTACTTCTGATGGTAAATGGTTATTTTATAATAGAAACGGACAGGCGGTTCCGAATGCACAAATTAATAACTCTTTAGATAAAAATGTAACTGATCTGCAAATGATTGGTAATGCAATTCCTAAATACTATGCTTCACTATCTAATAATTTTAGATACAAAGGATTTGATTTACGAGTTTTCTTAAGAGGTAAGTTTGATTATGATATTTTAAATAGAAATGCGATTTCTTATGCTAATAAGACATGGGCAGGTAATGTTTTAAGCAGTACCTTTGATAAATATAGTCAGATAAAAGATACTTATATGTATTCTGATTACTATTTAGAAAGAGGAACCTATGTAAAATTAGATGAGGTAACGATTGGATATAACTTCAAATTTAAAACCAAATTAATTCGTAATATGCGCATCTATGCAACTGGACAGAATTTGGCTACAATTACTGGTTATACTGGTAGTGACCCGGATTATATTAGTGATACTGGCCTAGGCCCAAGTGTTGACAACAGCGGTGCGTATCCAAGTACCCGTTCTTTCTTATTTGGATTAAATGTTGGATTTTAAAGAATAAAAAAATGAAAAATAAATCAATCATATATAGTTTGCTTGCAGGCCTACTGTGCTTAACTAATGCCTGTACCAAGTTAGATGAGAATGCTTACAGTGAGCTTCTCACTAATAACTTTTACAATAATAAAACTGAAGTGTTATCAGCGGTTTTAAGGCCATATACACATGCCAATGCATGGGTAACACCATCAGGCCAGGATGGATGGTGGCGCTTAGCTGAACTATCAGCAGATCAGTTAGCATGGCCAACAAAAGGTCGTCATGGTGAAGATGGTGGTAAATGGAAGAGACTACACTATCATACATGGACTACAGATGAAAATGGAATTAACGGTGCCTGGTCTTTAATGTTCTGGGGTATGGGTTTATGTAATGATCCAATCGAAAACATCCAGAAACGTGATATTTCTGCGATGGGAATCACTCAGACAGAGAAAGATGCTTTTGTTGCAGAATTAAAATTATTAAGGGCATTCCACTACTTAAAATTGATGGATTTGTTTGGAAATATTCCGATTGTAACACAAGTTGGTATTCCTGCTAAGCCTGAAACAAAATCACGCAAAGAGGTATTTAATTTTATCGAATCAGAAATAAAATCAAATATAGATCAGGCGCCAAAGTTATCTCGTGGCATGCTAGGCCGAATGACACAAGCTGGTGGTTATGCAATGTTAGTTGAACTTTATTTAAATGCTGAAGCTTGGACAGGTACTGCTCGTTGGGACGACTGTATTGCGGCGGCTGATAAACTAATAGCAAATCAAGGCGGCGGACAAAATGGAGCAATAGCATTAGATCCAAACATTGTTGATCAATTCAAGTCAACAAATGATTTATCTAAGGAAGTGATTTTCTCTATCGCTTATGATTATAAAGTTGCAAATTTTGAGCCTTCTTGGCCAAGTGAATTCTATCACTTCAAACAGCAGGATATTTATGGTGGTGGTAGAGGTGGTAATGATGGTATCGTTTTAATTCCAGGCGTATTTACTACATACGAAGATGCCGATTTAAGAAAAAGAGGATGGTTATTAGAAGGTCCGATGGTTAAGTTTTCAGATGGTACAACACCAATTACTGGATCTGAAGAGTATACAAATCTTCAACTATCATTCGTTGATAATATTCGCAAAAATAAAACTGGTTCTACCGTTACCAACATGAGCGAAGGTGAAGAAAATAGCGGTGTTCGTTTTAATAAGTATAAATTAGGTAACCAGGTTCCAGGACCAGGCGGTGTTCCAGCTATCGATCCTAATTATAATAATACCGATTGGAATATTTATCGTTTAACCATGATTTACTTTGCTAAAGCTGAGGCAATTATGCGTAAAAACAATGGCGTTGCAACAGCAGAAGCCGTTCAGTTAATTAACGACTGTAAAAAACGTGCTTACTCTGCTGCAGATTGGGCAACCAGAGCGTATACGCCAGCTACTTTAACTTTAGATGAATTACTTGCTGAAAGAGGAAGAGAGTTTATCTTCGAAGGTATGAGAAGAGATGACTTAATCCGTTTTGGTAAATTTGCTACAGGTACTTGGTGGGATCACACTGCTTCTACAGCAACTAAAGCCCTTTATCCAATTCCGCAGGTTCAAAGAAACTTAAATACGAATTTAACTCAAAACCCTGGCTACTAGTTAGCAATCAATATAAAAAGGTGCTCAATTGAGCACCTTTTTTTTGGTACAAATGTAGGTTTATTTTTAGCTGCCTGTAACTTATATATTACATCTTTAATGAACACTAAAATATATTTTTTAATTAATATTGAACCTACTAAAACGTTTTACTCATTACTGCTTTAATTTGTTCTATAACCAAATAGCTATGAAAAAATATTACTCGTTATTTTTATTAGGCACACTGTTTATTTTTAAATCTTTTGCACAGGATAAGGCGCCTGCCTATCCGCTGATTACTCACGATACCTATTTTAGCATCTGGTCGTTTGGTGATGAACTAAACCAATCTGTTACCAAGCACTGGACTGGCAAAAACCAGTCTCTATCAGGTGTATTAAAGGTTGACGGTAAATTTTACCGTTTCTTAGGCGCCGAATCAAAAGAATACAAAGCAATACTTCCGGCATCGGATGAAACTGCCTATCAGGCAAATTATTCATTTACAAAACCTGCCGGAGATTGGACTGCCAATGCATTTAATGATGCATCCTGGCAAAAAGGAATTGCGCCTTTTGGCGACGATAAATCAGCTAAAACCAAATGGACGAGCGATGATTTATATTACAGAAGAAAATTCACGATCGCTAAATTATCAGCGGGAAAAAAATATTTAAAACTTAACCACGATGATAACGTCGAGGTATCGATAAACGGAAAATCGGTTTATAATAAAGAAGGCTGGGTTCACGAATATATTTATATTCCAATTGAAGAAGGAATTTTAAAATCAGGTGAAAACGTATTAGCTATTCATGTAAAAAATACTGCTGGCGGAAGATATCTGGATGCCGGTATTGTAGAAGAAATTCCTCAAAAATCGAGCATCGCCTTAGCTAAACAAATAAACGTAAAGGTAGAAGCAACAACAACTAAATATAATTTTGCATGTGGCAATATCAACCTTGAGGTTACTTTTACCTCGCCATTGTTATTGAATGATATTGCACTTACGGCAAGACCAATCAGCTATATCAGCTATGCTGCAAAATCAACTGATGCAAAACCACACCAGGTAGATTTATATTTTAGCGCTTCGTCAAACATTGCCGTTAATACACCTGACCAGGCTGTTACCGCTAAAAAATCGGTTTCGAATAACCTTTCAATTTTAACTGCTGGTACGGTAGAACAGCCAGTTCTGCAAAAGAAAGCCGATGACTTGCGAATCGACTGGGGCTATATGTATGTAGCTGTTCCTGAAAAATTTAATGCCACACAATACATCAATAAACAGGCTGAAAGCCTTAACAGTTTTTTAGGTGCTAAATATCCTACTGTTTCAGCTGCTAATGGTAAAGAACTAAATTTAAGCAGTATCATCCCATTTGGTACAGTAAATGCCAGCAATGTAGAAAAATACTTAATGATGGGTTACGATGATCTAAAATCGGTAGAGTATTTCGGAACACAGCTGTTACCAATATGGAAAAAGTCAGGCGATAAGTTTGAAACCCAATTGGCCAATGCCGATAAGGATTATCAGGCAATAGTTGAAAAATGTAATGCATTTAATGCAAAGCTTTATGCTGATGCCGAAAAAGCAGGCGGTAAAGAATATGCGGAACTATGCGAACTGGCTTATAGACAGAGCATAGCAGCGCACAAAATAGTTTACGCACCAAATGGCGACATATTATTTCTTTCAAAAGAGAATTACAGTGGCGGTTTCATTAACACGGTTGATGTAACTTATCCATCAGCACCTGAGTATTTAATTTATAATCCTGAATTATTAACCGGTATGCTTAATGGTATTTTCTTCTATTCCGAAAGTGGGAAGTGGAAAAAACCTTATCCTGCTCACGATTTAGGAACTTATCCTTTTGCAAACGGTCAGACTTACGGTGAGGATATGCCTGTTGAAGAAGCAGGTAACATGGTTATCCTAACCGGAGCCATCGCCAAAGCGCAGGGTAATGCAAAATATGCAGAAAAACATTGGGCTACACTAACTACCTGGGCCGATTATTTATCGAAAGAAGGTTTCGATCCTGCAAATCAGCTATGTACTGATGACTTTGCTGGTCACCTGGCAAGAAATGCAAACTTATCGGTAAAAGCCATTGTAGCGCTTGGTGCTTATGCACAAATGGCGCAGGAATTGGGTAAAACAGAACAAGCAACTAAGTACAGGAATATCGCCTTAGATATGGCAAAGAAATGGCAGGAAATGGCTAACGATGGCGACCATTATGCATTAACCTTTAATGATAAAAATACCTGGAGCCAGAAATATAACCTGGTTTGGGATAAACTTTTAGGTCTTAAGCTTTTCCCTGAAGCGGTTTATAAAAAGGAAATAAATTATTATTTAACCAAGCAAAATGCTTTTGGTTTGCCTTTAGATAGCCGTAAAACCTATACAAAATCTGACTGGATTATGTGGACTGCAACTTTAGCTGATAACCAGGCTGATTTCCAAAAATTCATTAAGCCAATTTTCAAATTTGCAAATGAAACAGAGAGCCGTGTTCCGTTAAATGACTGGCACGAAACAACAACAGGTGCTAAAGTAGGCTTTCAAGCAAGAAGTGTTGTTGGCGGCTATTTCATCAAGATGTTAGCAGATAAATGGGGAATTAAAAATTAGGACAACCCGCATCAATATGAAATTTAGCTATTTCTTCGTATTTGTTTTTAACATACTTTCTTTAAACCTGTTTGCTCAGCAGCAGGATTTGGTTCAGTATGTTAATACATTACAGGGCACAAATTCCAAGCACGAATTAACCAGGGGGAATACTTATCCAACTACAGCATTACCTTTCGGTATGCATACCTGGACGCCGCAAACAGGCAAAAATGGCGATGGCTGGAAATATCAATATTTTAAAGATGCGATAAGAGGGTTTCAGCAGGCGCATCAGTGCAGTTCGTGGACCAGAGATTACGCGGTTTTTTCTTTAATGCCGATGATTGATAATCTTGTCGTTGATGAAAATCAACGGGAAGCAAAATTTAGTCATGCCAATGAAATTGCCAAGCCAAATTATTACAAGGCAAAATTCGATAATCAGCTAACCACTGAAATTTCACCTTCTGAACGTGGGGCGCACATCCGCTTTTCTTATCCGAAAGGTAAAAAAAGTTATCTCGTTTTAGATGGTTACATCCGTACAAGCGGGGTTAAAATTTATCCGAAGGAAAATAAAATTACAGGTTATGTGAGCAACGGACAAGGTTTTAAAAAAGAATGGAAAAACTATTTTGTTATCCAGTTCGATCAACCTATAAAATCATTTGGAACCTGGGAAAATAAGAAAAACGTAATAACCGCAGATTCAACAATTGCAGAGGGTTTAGGCAAAGGCGCTTATGTCGAGTTTAAAGCAGGAGCAAAGGTTCAGGTAAAAACAGCATCCTCTTACATTAGTCTGGAGCAGGCAGAACTAAACTTAAAAACGGAATTAGGTGCTGATAAAAATTTGGAACAAACAAAAGCGAAGGCAGCCGCTATCTGGAATAAATCGTTAGGGAAAATTTTAGTAGATGGCGGATCTAAGGAAGATACCGAAACCTTTTACTCATGCTTTTTCAGGGCTAGCCTTTTTTCGAGGAAATTCTACGAAATCGATGCATCGGGAAGACCGTATTATTTCAGTCCTTATGATGGCAAAGTACACCCCGGCTACATGTTTACCGATACAGGTTTCTGGGATACCTTTAGGGCGCAGTTTCCACTGAATACCCTTATCCAACCCGAAATGCATGGCCAATATATGCAAGCCATGATTGATGCTTATAAACAATGTGGTTGGTTGCCATCGTGGTCTTTCCCTAGTGAAGGCGGAAGTATGATTGGTAACCATGCAATTTCATTGTTAACAGATGCCTGGGCAAAGGGAATCAGAACCTTCGACCCGAAGGAAGCCCTTGAGGCTTATCTCCATGAGGCAACTAATAAAGGACCATGGGGGCCTGCAAATGGCCGCGACGGCTGGAAAGAATACTATGAGTTAGGCTATGTTCCTTATCCAAAATACCGGGAATCGACAGCTAAAACCTTAGAATATGCATATGATGATTATTGTGGTTACCAGCTCGCAAAAATGACAGGTAATAAATTTTACATGGACATTTTTGAACGCCAGATGTATAACTACCGTAATGTTTACGATGTTTCTTCAAGATTTATGAGGGGAAGGGATATAAACGGGAACTGGTCGCCAAACTTTGACCCGATTGAATGGGGTGGGCCTTTTACTGAAGGTAATGCATGGCACTGGCAATGGTCGGTTTTTCAGGATACCAAAGGGCTTATCAATTTAATGGGCGGAAATAAAAATTTTGTAGGCAAATTAGACTCTGTTTTTACCGAGCCTAACAAGGTGAAAGTTGGTACCTACGGCGGCATGATTCATGAAATGACTGAAATGGTCATGGCGAATCTTGGTCAGTATGCTCACGGAAACCAACCGATTCAACACATGGTTTATTTATATAACTATGCTAATCAGCCCTGGAAATCACAGTTTCATGCCCGTGAAGTAATGAAAAAGCTATATAATGCTACTGAAAATGGTTATCCTGGTGATGAAGATCAGGGCCAGACATCATCATGGTATGTACTTAGTGCATTGGGTTTTTACAGCGTTACACCGGGTAGCGGAGAATATGTTTTAGGAAGCCCGATGTTCAGGAAAGTAACCATTAATTTAGGCGCTTCAAAAAAGTTCGTAATCGATGCTCCTGCAAACAATAATGTTAATATTTATATAAAAGGCGCAACATTGAACGGAAATAACTATACTCGCAACTTCTTAGCGCACAGCGATATTATTAAGGGCGGTGTTTTTAAGTTGGAAATGGATAGTAAGCCGAATTTAGAAAGAGGATTGCTGGAAGAAGATAAACCATTTTCGTTAAGTAAATAGAAATGTTACTGGTTGTTTATCAGTAATTTACAGGTAGTAATTATTAAGACAAGATAGAATTAGACAATGGAAAAACCTGTTGCATTAGGTGTAGATATAGGAGGTACGCACATTACAGCGGCATTAATTGATTTAGAAACCAGAACGATAATTCAGGATTCAATAAAGAGAAGCGCAGTAGATTCCAGGGAGAGTAAGGAAATTATTATAAATGCCTGGTGCGAGGTAATAACTAAAGTTCTCAAAAAGACAGGTAGTGAAACCAAATTAATAGGTATTGCAATGCCCGGTCCGTTTGATTATGAAAAAGGTATTTCATTAATCAAAGATCAGGACAAGTTTAAAGCGCTTTATGGTATAAATATTAAAGAAGAGCTTTCAAAACGTTTATCTATAGAAACTGCCAATATCCATTTTATAAACGATGCTGCGGGTTTTTTACAAGGTGAGGTTTTTGGCGGAGCTGCAAGGGGAAATGCAAATGTTTTGGGTTTAACGCTTGGTACAGGACTTGGCTCATCATATTGTGAAGGCGGTATTGCCAAAGATGCCGATTTGTGGAACTCACCTTTTATGAATGGCATTGCCGAAGACTACCTTTCTACCCGTTGGTTTGTTAGCCGCTATCAGCAGTTGAGTAATAATACTGTTGCAGGGGTGAAAGAGTTAACAGCTTTAACTGCAACAGATCATCTGGCAACAAGGGTATTTATGGAGTTTGGATACAATTTAGCGCAGTTTTTAATCCCTGTTATAAAGAAATATAAATCTGATGTTGTTATTGTTGGCGGTAATATATCGAGGGCGTTTGCTGCATTTTCTCCTGAATTAATTGCAACTTTAAAAGGCAATGAAATTTATGCTGATGTTAAGGTAACGAAGTTGAAAGAGAATGCTTCACTTATTGGTGCGGCAAGTTGCTGCGACTTAAGTTTTCTTAATGATGATAAAGCAGAAAGTACAGCAATTGCAGATAAGAAATTTCATTAATCAGGATAATCATTCCTTTTTTTTATAGGAACATAGTAAAACCATTTAGTAACCGAATAAAATGATAAAAGCAGGTATTAATCTGCTCTTAACAAGTAATAAATATGAAATACAGAAACCTTAAATTTTATAGTTTTTTATCGATAGTATTTACTTGTACATCATTAAATACCTCCAACACTTTTGCGCAGCAAACGCCGTCGAATATTAAATATGTCGACCCGAAAATTGGGAGCGTAGGTTTAATTCTGGAACCAACCAGGCCTGCAGTTCATTTGCCAAATAGTTTGCTTAGGGTTTTTCCAGTGCGTGCCGATCAGATTGACGACCAGATAGCTTATTTCCCATTAACAATTTCATCGCACAGGCAGAATTGGTTGTTCGGATTAATGCCCTATACAGGTGCGGTAAACGAACAGGCATGGGCAAAGAAATTTACCTACGATAACGAAAAGATAAGTCCCGATTTTTATCAGGTAGTACTCGAAGATCAGGGTACTTCAATTAGTTTCACACCATCAGCCAAAGCAGGTTTCTTTAAGTTTAATTTTTCAGCCAAAACAGATAAATATTTACGTCTGAATATCCTGAATAAGGGAGAAATCAATCTTGAGCAAAAAAATATTATAAGTGGTGTAGAAGAATTCAGAGGGATGAAAGCCTATTTCTATGCAGAGGCCAATACACCTTTGGAAATTATCTACCAGGATGAACAAAAGAAAAGCAAGGCCCTGCTTAAAGTTGCCAACACGGTTCAGAATGTTTCGTTCAAGTACGGTATTTCTTTTATAAGTATTGAACAGGCTAAGAAAAACCTTTCAAACGAAATTCCTGATTGGGATATGGCAAAGCTGCATGCCAAGGCAACAGCGGCCTGGAATAAGGCTTTATCGCAGGTTAACGTAAGTGGAGGAACGGATGCACAAAAACGTGTTTTCTACACCTCACTTTACCGTTCGTACGAAAGAATGGTTGATATTAACGAATACGGAAAATATTACAGTGCCTACGATAAAAAGGTTCATACATCTGATAAACCATTTTTTGTTGATAACTGGCTTTGGGATACTTATATCGCATTAGAACCGCTGCAAACAATTCTTAATCCTAAAATGGAAGGAGATAAAATCCAATCGTATGTTCAGATGTATGAACAAAGTGGATGGATGCCTTCTTTTGCACTTACTTTTGGCGACGACCCTTGCATGACCGGTAACCACGCTGCAGCATGGTTTTTGGATGCACACAACAAAGGAATAAGCAATTTCGATTTAAAGAAAGCTTACGAAGGCGTAAAGAAAAACTCTTTAGAAGCAACTTTATTGCCGTGGAAAAACGGTCCGGCAACTTCCTTAGATACTTTTTACAGTAAAAAAGGATACATGCCTGCACTAAAACCAGGCGAAAAGGAAACTGTAAAAGAAGTGCATGGTTTTGAAAAAAGACAAAGTGTTTCGGTAACCTTAGAAAACAGTTTCGACGACTGGTGCATTGCGCAACTGGCAAAGGCAAGTGGAAATGAAAAAGACAGAGATCTTTTTTTAGATAGAGCTGCGAACTATAAAAATGTTTACAGGGCTGATAAAGGATTTGTATGGCCAAAAGATGCTGACGGAAACTGGATTGAACCTTTTGATCCGAAGTTTTCTGGCGGGCAGGGCGGTCGCGAATATTTTACGGAAAACAATGCCTACACCTACAACTGGGATGTAAAGCATGACTTAAATGGCCTGTTCGATTTAATGGGCGGAAAAACAAAGGCCGAGGAAAAACTCGATGATTTATTCAGAGCGAGCCTTGGCAGAAGTAAATACAACCTTTGGTATACCTTTCCTGATGCAACGGGTTTGGTTGGACAATTTGTAATGGGTAACGAGCCTAGTTTCCACATCCCATACATTTACAACTACCTGGGTTCGCCATGGAAGACACAAAAAAGGGTACGTATGCTTATGGATACCTGGTACACCGATAATCTTTTTGGTATTCCAGGAGATGAAGATGGGGGAGGAATGACAGCTTTCGTTGTATTTTCAATGATGGGCTTTTTCCCGGTTACGCCTGGTGTTCCCGTGTATAGCATTGGCAGCCCCGCTTTTAATACCATTGCTATAAAACTCGATAATGGTAAAACATTTACGTTGAATGCTAAAAATAATTCGGCAGAAAATAAATACATTCAAAGTGCAGTGCTGAATGGTAAAGTTTTAAACCGTTCTTGGTTTACGCACAAAGAACTTACAGAAGGTGGTGTGCTTAATTTAGTAATGGGCAATACGCCGAATAAAACCTGGGGTACAAAAGATTTACCCCCATCATCAATAACCTATAATCCTTAAATAAAATGAAAAAAATAATATTGGCTGGTATTTTGTTTTTCCTTGCAATCGTTCCTTTCTCAAAGGTTCAGGCGCAGGAAATTATCAAGAAAAAAGGCTACACGTTAACTTTCGAAAGTAATTTCCAGGCATTAGATCCAAAATTGAAAAAGCGTTTAATAGAAACGTTTTTCGAGGTTTATCCGAAGCTGGCTAAAGAATATAATCCAAATACACTTAAAGAAGTTAAGTTTTTTGTTGATACAAATTATAAAGGTGTTGCTGCTACAAGCAATGGAAAAGTAACTTTCAGCTCTATCTGGATGGTAAAACATCCTGAAGACATCGATGTGGTAACACACGAAGTGATGCATATCGTTCAGGATTACGGCCGTAGTGTTGGTCCGGGTTGGTTAACAGAAGGCATTGCCGATTATGTGCGTTCTAAATTTGGTGTTGATAATGCAGGAGCAAAATGGACTTTGCCGGCGTTAAAACCAGAGCACAGTTATAAAAACAGTTATCGAATTACAGCCAGATTTTTTACCTGGATAGAAAAAAAGGTTAAACCAGGTACCATTAAGGCTGTTGATGCTTCCTTAAGAGACCATACTTATACTGCTGAAATCTGGACAAAACTTACAGGTAAAGATTTAGATGCACTTTGGGCCGATTACGTTAAAAATCCTGAAATTTAGAAGCTCAATTACCAAAAAAAGCAAAACACATAAACTGATATACAAATAATGAAAAAACTATTCATCGCCTTATTAAGCTTTGCGGCAACAGGAAGTTTCGCACAGCAGGTAGGCAAAATTAGTGACCCCGTTGAGTGGATCAATCCATTGATGGGTTCGGCATCAAAACCAAGTTTATCAAACGGTAATACTTATCCTGCGGTTGGTGTGCCTTGGGGTATGAACATGTGGACACCACAAACCGGTAAAATGGGTGATGGTTGGGCATATACATACGATGCTGATAAAATTCGTGGCTTTAAACAAACTCACCAGCCTTCTCCCTGGATGAATGATTACGGTGCTTTTGCCATTATGCCTGTAACCGGCAAGCTTAAATTTGCCGATGATGAGCGTGCAAGCTGGTTCAGCCATAAAGCTGAGGTTTCTAAACCTTATTATTACAGCGTTTATTTAGCTGATGCTGATGTAACGACTGAATTAACACCAACCGAAAGGGCAGCGCAGTTCAGGTTCACTTTCCCGAAAACAGATAGCTCTTTTGTTGTAGTTGATGCACAAAACAAAGGTTCTTATATCAAGATTTTTCCGAAAGAAAGAAAAATTATCGGTTATACAAGCAAATATGCACGTGGCCCGCTTCCTAAAAATTTCAAAAACTACTTTGTAATCTATTTTGATAAAGACTTTACTTTAGCTAAAACATGGAGTGGTAAAACATTAGGTGATGATTTGGAATTAACAAGCGATCATACCGGAGCAGTTATTGGATTCAAAACAGCAAAAGGTGAAAAGGTTACGGCTAAAACTGCATCTTCTTTCATTAGTTTTGAACAGGCAGAGTTAAACCTGAAAAGAGAATTGGCTAACGACAGTTTTGATGCGACTAAATCAAAAGCGAAAGCCGTTTGGAATAAAACATTAAGTAAAATTGCTGTTGAGGGTGGTACTATTGATCAGATGCGTACTTTCTATTCTTGCCTGTACCGTACTTTATTCTTCCCGAATAAATTATACGAATTGGATGCAAAAAATCAGATTATTCACTGGAGCCCATACACTGGCGATATTAAACCAGGTTACATGTTCGCAGGAACTGGTTTCTGGGATACATTCAGAGCACTTTATCCATTCCTAAACCTTGTTTATCCATCGATAAATAAAGAAATGCAGGAAGGTTTAATCAACGATTACAAAGAAGGAGGTTTCTTGCCTGAGTGGAGCAGCCCTGGTTTTGCCAACATCATGGTGGGTAATAACTCTGCTTCTGTTGTATCTGATGCTTATATCAAAGGTCTTCGTGGTTATGATATCAATACCTTATGGGAAGCTGTTAAACACGGCGCAAATAACGAAGGCCCGATGGCTGCAGTTGGCCGTAATGGTGTAAAATATTATAATGAATTAGGTTATGTGCCATTTGATGTTAAAGTAAATGAAAATGCTGCTAAAACCTTGGAATATTCATACGATGACTTTGCCATTTATCAGTTAGGAAGAGCATTAAAACGCCCTGCTTCTGAGATTGAAATCTACAAGAAAAGAGCAATGAACTACAAAAATCTTTTCGACCCGTCATCAGGCTTAATGCGTGGAAAAAATCAGGATGGAACCTTCCAGAGTCCTTTTAGTCCTTTTAAATGGGGTGGAGCTTTTACCGAAGGTAACAGCTGGCACTATACCTGGTCGGTATTTCAGGATATCGATGGTTTAGCCAAATTAATGGGCGGACACGATAAGTTTGTAACCAAGCTGGATTCTGTTTTCTCAATGCCTCCAATCTTTGATGAGAGTGCTTATGGTGGTGTGATTCACGAAATCCGTGAAATGCAGATTGCCAACATGGGGCAATACGCTCATGGTAATCAGCCAATACAACACATGATCTACTTATATAATTTTGGTGGAGCACCTTATAAAACGCAGTATTGGGTTCGCGAAACCATGGATAGAATGTATAAAGCAACACCTGATGGTTATTGTGGTGATGAAGACAACGGCCAGACATCGGCCTGGTATGTTTTCTCAGCAATGGGCTTCTATCCGGTTACGCCGGCAACCGACCAGTACGTACTTGGCGCTCCGCTATTTAAAAAAGTAACACTTATTTTAGATAATGGTAAAACAGTTGTTATTAATGCAGCTGCAAACAGTGCTGATAACCGTTATGTACAATCGTTGCAGATTGATGGCAAACCATATTCTAAAAATTGGATTAGCCACAGTGGTTTACAAAAAGGAGCTGTTTTGAACTTTAACATGACAGCTACTCCAAACAAAACCAGAGGATCAAATCCGGTTGATTTCCCTTATTCATTATCTACAGAAAAATAAACAATACAAAGTTTGCCGTTTTTAACCGGCAAACTTAATAACTAACAAAACCGAATATTATGAAGATTAGCGTCTTAAAAACAGGTTCATCAGCCCTTGTCTGGCTCCTGGGAACCTGCATGGCATTTGCACAGCAGCCGAATATTCCGCTTACAGATTTATCAGCATTTAAAGAGCCAGGTAATTCCTGGTCATTAGTTGGTGATGTAACTACGGATTTAAACGAAGTGAATGTACTTAAGGGTACCAAAGGAACTGGTATCTTATTAAATACATCAAATCCAAAAAAGAAAGGATTCGATTTATATACCATTAAAGAATATGGTGATATGATTTTGGAACTGGATTACCTGGTTGCGAAAGATGCCAATTCAGGTATTTATCTTCAGTCGAATTACGAAATTCAGATTAAAGATTCATGGGGATTAACCAATCCGGTATCATCAAGCAATGGTGGTGCACACGAGCGTTGGGACAATGATAAACCTGAAGGAGAAAAAGGTTTCGGCGGTGCTGCACCTCGTCAAAATGCCAGCAAGGCGCCAGGTTTATGGCAACACATTAAAATTGTTTTCCAGGCACCAAAATTTGATGCTTCAGGTAAGAAAATTGAAAACGCCCGTTTAATCAGTGTTGATTTAAATGGTGTTACCATTCATGAAAATGTTGAGTTAACAGGAGCAACCAGAGGTGGTTATGGCACTGAAAAAGCATTGGCACCTATTCGTTTTCAGGGCGATCAGGGAACGGTAGCTTTCAGAAATATTTCGATAAGCGATATTCCGGCTGCAGGGCCTCAAAACTTTCGTCGTGGCGGTGGTGGCGACCCGATTTATGTTGAAGCACCGGTTAATACCATGCTTCGTAGTTTTATCGATGTGGTTCCTGGTGTTCGTTCGGTACATGCAATTTCTGTAGGTGCACCTCAACAGGTTGCTTATAGCTACGATTTAGACAATGGCACTTTATTACACGGATGGCACGGTGGTTTCCTTGATGCAACGCCAATGTGGGATGGTCGTGGAAACGGAACTTCACGTCCTTTGGGCAGTGTTACCCGTTTTACTAAAAAACCAGTTTTAGCAATCGCTAAATTGGCAAACGCTGAAGCTGCATGGGTGCCAGATACTACCGGTACAGGTTTCCGTACCAAAGGTTATGTGATGGACAGCCAGGAGCGCCCGGAATTTAAGTATATCATCTACGGAAATAAAGTTACTGATGCAATTAAAGCACTCGATAACGGACAAGGTTTATCAAGAGAAATTACTTTAGACCAGCCGGCAAAAGACCTTTACCTGCTTTTAGGTGAAGTATCAGACATTAACGAAGTTGCCAAAGGTTTATACGTTGTTGATGATAAAGCTTATTACCTGCAATTCCCTAATGGCGAAAAACCTATCGTTAGAGATGTTAACGGTAAGAAACAACTGATTATAGCAATCGGCAGCAAATTAAATTACTCGATTTTATTTTAGTCTGAATTACGATGAGATATACATTTAAAACACTTGCAATAATGGCGCTTAGCTTGAGCTTCTCAACGCTTTTCGCACAAGAAACACCAAAGGAAGAGGATTTTTTCAGAATAAATAAAGTACGTGTTCCGGAAGGTCCGATTTTGGAAGTTGGTGGATTGATTACTTTACCTAACGGCGATTTAGGAATTTCAACCCGTAGGGGAGAAGTTTACATCGTTGAAAACCCAACAAGCTTAAAACCTTACTTCCGTAAGTTTGCTACTGGTTTGCACGAGATATTAGGTATCGCTTATAAAAATGGTGCAATTTACGTTGCACAACGTGGTGAGTTAACCAAACTTGTTGATAAAAACATGGATGGTAAAGCTGACGTTTATGAAACGGTTTACGCATGGCCTTTAAGTGGTCACTACCACGAATACAGCTTTGGTCCGAAGTTAGCAGCCGATGGCTCTTTCTTTGTAACAGCCAACGTAGCTTTCGGAGATGAAGAATGGTGGAGAGGCGAAAGCCGTGTACCAATGCGTGGATGGGCAATGAACATTACCGAAGATGGCAAAATGACACCATATGCAGCTGGTTTCCGCTCGCCTGCAGGTATCGGGATGATTGATAACCAGTTTTATTATACTGAAAATCAAGGTGACTGGGTAGGCTCAGGTGGTCTATGGAAAATTAATAAAGGCGATTTTATGGGCCATCCGGCAAGTTTAAGATGGACTGGAAGATCAGATTCGCCAGTTAAGTTAAGCTCCGATTTCTTCTATTCAAATATTGATGAACGCCGTATCAAAAATGAACAAGGCCGTTATATCAAACCTGAAAACAGGGTAAACGAAACTTTTAAAACACTTTTCGATATGAAGAAAGTGTTCCCTGAATTAAAGTTACCATCAGTTTGGTTACCTTACGGAATTTTAGGTATTTCATCATCAGAACCTGTTAAAATTCCTGATAATGCATTTGGCCCGTTTGCCGGACAAATCTTAGCTGGCGATCAGGGTATGAGTATCATTTCAAGGATCTTCCTTGAAACAGTAAAAGGCGAAGAACAAGGTGCTGCTTTCTTATTCAGAAAAGGTTTCCGCTCGGGTGTTTTAAGAATGGCCTGGGGAACTGATGGTTCGTTATTCGTTGGTGAAACCAATCGTGGTTGGGGTTCGGCAGGTGATGCGAATGAAGGCCTTGAGCGTTTGGTTTACAACAACAAAGTTCCTTTCGAAATGAAGGCGGTAAGATCAATGCCTGATGGTTTTGAAGTTGAGTTCACTAAACCTGTTGATCGTAAATCAGCTGAAGATTTAGCGTCTTATGCAGCAGAAAGTTTCATCTATAAATATCACCCGGTATATGGTTCGCCGCCGGTTAATGTAGAGAAATTAAAAATCACAGGTGTAAAAGTATCTGAAGATGGTATGAAAGCGAGATTAGTTATTCCTAACCTTCGTCAGTATTATATTCATACCTTAACATTAGATGGTGTTCGCGATAAAGAAGGTTTTTATTCTTTAGTACACCCGGTTGCTTATTATACTTTAAACCAGATTGCTGATGGAGAGAAATTATCGATGAGCGAGGTGAGCACAAAGAACTCAGAAGCTGGCCCTAAAGCATCGGCTACGCCAGTGAAAAGTTCTGCAAAACCGAAAGCATCTACAGGAACAAAACCAGAAGCTAAAGGTGCTGCGACTACAACACCTGCTAAAGCAGCAACTGCAACAACGGCATCAACAAAAGCGCCTACTTATAAAGAGGTGGAAGGTTTATTAACCAAGAATACTTGTCTGGCTTGCCACAATCCTACGAAAAGACAAATCGGTCCTCCCTTTGTTGAGATTGCGAAACGCAAATATTCTGGTGAAAAGATTTACTCCTTAATTCATAACCCACAGCCACAAAACTGGCCTGGATATTCTACAGAAATGCCTCCAATGCCGCAGGTAACTAAAGCTGAAGCTTTAAAAATTGCTTCCTGGATCAACTCTCTGGATAAGTAAAAAATAATAATTAGTATAATTTGGTTAAACGGTTGGTGGAAACATCAGCCGTTTTTTGTTTTAAAGCCATTTTGGAATGGGTTTAAAAAAAGAAATGGAGATTCCGCTTATGCAGAATCCCCATCATCTAAATTAACGCTCTCATATACATAAACGCTGTGATTAGGATTTATTGCATGGCATCGAAAATATTTTTCAAAAAAATGATTGCACCTTGTACTCAAAACGCCAAAAGCTAATTTTTTAATGAATTCTCGATGACCTTTTATTGGCCGTTAATTTTCTATTTTTACGGGTATGGAAGCTAAAGGTAAAAGCAAACAGGATCTGGAAAAATTAGCCGCGGCCAGGGCGGCTGTGCAATTGGTTAAAGATAATGATGTAGTAGGTTTAGGTACGGGTACAACAGCCACTTATGCAATACAAGAACTTGCTGAACGGATAAACCAGGGTTTGAAAATAACTGCTGCTGCCAGCTCGGTAAAAACGGAAGCGCTTGCTTCATCGTATGGTATTCAAATTTTAAAGCTCGAAACATTGGGCTCTATTGATATCAGTATTGATGGCGCTGATGAATTTACCTCATCACTTAACCTGATTAAAGGCGGTGGTGGCGCACTTTTCCGTGAGAAGATTGTCGCATCACTAAGTAAGAATCGGATAATTGTAACCGATTCCTCGAAAAAAGTAGACCAATTAGGGGCTTTCACGGTTCCTGTCGAAGTTATTCCGCTTGCTTTACAGTACGTTTTGAACCAGCTGGAAAAACTAAACGGGAAAGGATCACTTAGAAAGCATAATGGTGAAAACTTTATAACAGATAACGGAAACTATATTGTTGATACTGATTTTGGCTTAATAAACGATCCAGAAACGCTTGCAATTGCACTAAACCAGATCGACGGTGTACTGGCCCATGGATTATTCATAAACTTAACTTCGAAAGTGATCATGGCTAGAGGTGAAGAGATTTCAATTTTTGAATAATTTCAGCAGAATTTCTTATAGATAGACGTCATTGCGAGGCACGAAGCAATCTTTATTTTCACAACCAGCTTTTTCGGCTTATCTAACATAATGATTAAGAGCGTAACTGTAATCGCTTTAAGATTCCCGCCTTCGCGGGAAAGACGCCCACTTAAAAGAAAAGATAAGATCATCATTGCTGTAAAGCGATAGGAATTAATGAAGAATGTATATTGCTTTTTTCTTCTCAACAACGAATTTTCACCGACGTTTTACTTCTCCTTAAAATTCCGCTAAAATTTTTACCGATGCTTTTATTTCACTCACCGATAAAGTAAAGTGCTTTAAGGAAAAGCCATTCGCGGGCACTCCTTTTCATGGTACATTTGATATATAAAAACAAAGGTCATGGAAAATTTAATCAGAAAAAACCACACAGATAAACAAATCGGTTTAGGTGTCTTAATTTTAGTAATTGGTTCAGTTTGCTTACTCAGAAATATGGGGGCCGACCTTCCACACTGGATTTTAAGCTGGCACACTATTATGCTGGGTGCAGGTTTATGGATTGGATATCGTAAAAACTTTCAGGGTGGCGGCTGGCTGGCTTTAACAATTATTGGCGGGTTTTTTACCCTTCAGGATATTACCATCCTCGATTTCGAAATGTCGAAAATTACAACAGCCCTGATATTAATTGGCTTAGGTTTATGGGTGATTTTAAAACCTAAAAAATATAAACCTTTAAATAATAATTTTCATGAGGCAAATGAAGTGCATGAAATCAAAAGTTAAAATTCTTAACTCCATCATATAAATTAAAAGGGACATTTTTTTTAACATGTCCCTTTTTTTGCGTTTGTAAGACTGGTGAATTTCTTTTAAAAAAGAAACGGGGATTCCGCCGAAGCAGCATCCCCGTCATCTAAATTAACGCTCTCATATACATAAACGCTTAGTTTCGGTTTTATTGTATAACAGGTGATTTTTTTTCAATTTGTCACATTCAGCCCTTAATGATGTCGCTTTTAATGGTTGCGAAACTGCCCTTATCATCGCATCTTGCAAAAAAAAGATATGGAAACATTTTATTTAAATGAAGATATCAAGGTGATGTACGTTACCGCAACGTCTTTTCCCGATGGTGTAGAAGATGCCCACAAGAAATTACACAACATGTTAGCTTTTGATGAAAAACGCAGGTATTTTGGAATTTCACGGCCGGATGGAAAATCAATTGTTTATAAAGCTGCCGCAGAAGAATTAAATCCAGGTGAGGCTGAAATATTAGGGTTCGAAACGCTGACCATAAAGAAAGGAAATTTTATAAGTGCCTACATCTCCGATTTTATGAAGGATATCCCTCAAATTGGTAAAACATTCGAAAAATTGCTTGCAAACCCAGCCGTTGATCCCAATGGTTATTGCCTTGAAATGTACATAGAAAATAAAGATGTCCGCTGTATGGTACCCTTAAAGAATTCAGAATAAAAAACTAATCAATTAGTTGTATTTTAATAAAATAGGAATCAAATATTGTTAACTTTGGTTTATTGAACTAAACAATACAATATCATTCATGAAGAAAAGTGTTTTAATAGTAATTACACTATTATTTTTTACAACTGCATCATTTGCACAGAATGTGATCAGTTTATTTAACGGTGCAAATAATTTCTTTCAGCTTTTAGAAGACGAGAAATACACAGAAGCCTATGGAAATTTCGATGAAACAGTTAAATCAAAATTATCAGAAGAGCAGCTAAAAAAAATATGGACCGATTTACACGCTGCTTTGGGAAAGGCTAAGTCCATTGAAGCTGTTCAGAGTAAAATCCAGGGCGAATTTTTTGCAGTTACCGTTGAGGGTGAATTCGAAAGAGGTACACAGAATTTCATACTCGGCTTCAATAAAACCCAGAAAATTGTAGGCTTCTTTTTAGCGCCGAAACCGGTAGTAGCGAAGTATCTCGCACCTTCCTATGCCGATACGACATTATATTCAGAAAAAACAGCTTACCTCACCACGCCTGGTCATCAGCTGGCAGCAATTATTACTACACCTAAAAACATTAAAAATTTTCCTGTTGTCGTATTTGTACATGGTTCAGGCCCATCTGATATGGATGAAACTGTAGGGCCGAATAAACCTTTTAAAGACATAGCAGCAGGATTAGCGGCACAGGGAATCGGTTCTATCCGTTATGTTAAACGTACAATGATTTATGCACAGGAATTCATGAAAGCCTTTACCGTTAAGGAAGAAGTTTTAGATGATGCTGTTGCAGCTTTAGCGATGGCCAAGACAGTTCCGGGCGCTGATACCAAAAACATCTATCTTTTCGGTCATAGCTTAGGCGGTATGGTAGCACCACGCATTGCTGCACAGGTTCCTGATTTGAGCGGAATCATTCTAGCTGCAGCGCCGGCACGAAAACTTACCGAAGTAATGCTCGAACAAAATAAATACCTGTTCAGCAAAGTTAGCGATACTGCAAAATCAGTGCAAACACAGCTCGATATGGCTACAGCTGAAATTGCAAAGGGCAACATTACGCAGTTAGGAAATATGAAACCCGATTCGGTTATTTTGGGTATCCCCGCATCTTATTGGGTAGATATTAATAACTACGATCAGGTTGCTGCGGCAAAGAAACTAACAAAACCACGCATCTTTGTTATCCAGGGCGGAAATGATTTTCAGGTTTCGCAGCAGGATTTTGATTTATGGAAAGCTGGATTAGCAGGAAATCCGAATGCAGAATTTAAATTTTATCCGGAGCTGAACCACTTATTAAGCCAGCAGGTAGAAAAAGGAACTGGAACGCAATATCAGGCATTTTCGAGTGTATCTGCTTCATTAATAAACGATATAGTAGCCTGGATAAAAATAAAGTAAACAAGAATCTACATTTTTAAATAAATAGCCTTAGCCTTTTGCTAAGGCTATTTTTTTTGCCTTTTAAAAAATGATTCGAAGACTAGTGTTTAACATTGCCAAACAAAATTTGTACAAAAGGGGTTTTTAGTACAGATTAAGTCAGCTGCTGTATGAATAAGAAGAAAATAACATTTAAAGGGATTTGGGAGGTTTTAAAAGCGTCCTTTTCAGGTTTTAATGATCATAAGGTAACCAAGCTAAGCGGATCGCTGGCCTATTATACTGTTTTTTCAATGGCGCCTTTGCTCGTTATTATCATTTCCCTATGTGGTATTTTTTTGAAACGCGAAGCTGCCGAAGGTCAGGTGTATGCGCAGCTTGCTGGTTTTTTAGGTAAAGATACCGCCTTACAGTTGCAACAGATTATTAAAAGTGCTTATTTAAACGGAAAAAGTACTATAGCTTTCGTAATCGGTTTGGTAACGCTCCTTATTGGCGCAACCACCATATTTGGCGATATTCAGGATTCAATTAATACCATTTGGGGCTTAAAACCCAAACCAAAGAGAGGCTGGTTAAAAATGCTGCAGAACCGTTTTCTTTCTTTTTCTGTGATTGTTAGCCTTGGATTTGTACTGTTGGTTTCATTGGTGGTAAACACCATTGTAGATGCTTTCAGTAAAAGGCTAGAAGCCCGTTTTGAAGAAGTTTCGGTAATCGTTTTTTATGTCTTGAATATGGCGATTACATTGGCAGTAATATCTTTAATGTTTGCCGTAATCTTTAAAGTTTTGCCAGATGCCATCATAAAATGGCGTGATGTAATTTTAGGTTCTATTGTTACGGCCTTACTGTTTATGATTGGTAAATTTGCCATATCCTTTTACATCGGTTCGAGTAATGTTGGCAGTACCTATGGTGCCGCAGGTTCTTTGGTAATTTTACTCCTCTGGACCTACTATTCTTCCATAATCTTATACTTCGGAGCAGAGTTTACAAAGGCCTACGCAGTAGCCTATGGTTCAGAAATTCATCCATCTGCTTATGCTGTAACCACAAAAGAAGTTGAAATCGAAACAGGCAGTAATTCCATTCAGGATAACCATAAGGAACTTCAGGAGCAGGTTCCGGATAAATAAAACTTATTCACCCCAGGCAGTTACAACAATCCTTCTTTGCCCGCCATGGTTCCGGTGTTCGCACAGGTAAATACCTTGCCAGGTTCCTAAATTTAATCTTCCGTTTGTAACTGGGATAATAATTGAATTACCTAAAATTGCAGCTTTTAAATGTGCGGGCATATCATCCGAACCCTCATAATCATGTTCATAATCCGGATCATTTTCAGGTACAGCTTTGTTAAAGTACATTTCAAAATCTATTCGCACAGTGGGGTCGGCATTTTCGTTTATTGTCAATGAAGCCGAAGTATGCTGGATAAAAACCTGGCAAATACCGGTCTTAATTTCTTTAAGCTCCGGAAAAGCATGTACCACCTCATCAGTTATTAAATGGAACCCTCGTTTTCTTTCGCGTATTGCAAATGCCTGCTGGAATATTTTCATGTCTACAAATATCAAAGAATATAAATAATGTTGCTACAATATTTTAATAAGCTCCATAATCGTGTTGTCGACGTTTATTTTAATAAAGTTCGGTATTCATTCAATTATTAGCGCCTGGATAAATATATTTGCCATAACGATTTGAACTAAACTCAAATCCATTACCTCAAATTTTAACCAATGAATAAATTCGAGAGCCGTTATGCTCAAAGCCCTAATGAAGTTAAACAAATGAATACCGCATCTTTGCGTGAAAATTTTTTAATAGAAAATGTTTTTGAAGCCAACCAGGTTAACCTTACCTTATCTCACTTCGACAGGTATATTGTTGGAGGTGCAATGCCTGTTGACCAGAAAATAGATTTGCCTAATCCCGACGATCTGAAAGCCAATTTCTTTTTAGAAAGAAGAGAACTGGGGATTATTAATGTTGGCGGGAAAGCTATCGTAACGGCTGATGATGAGAAATTTGAGCTGGATTATAAAGAGGCATTGTACATTGGGCAAGGAACTAAAGTAGTCGCCTTCGAATCAGCTGATCGTACACAACCTGCAAAATTATATATCAATTCAGCGCCTGCACACCACGCTTATCCAACTAAAAAAGTAAGCAAAGCTGATGCAGAGGTTGTAGAACTAGGAACACCTGAAACGGCTAATCACCGTGTAATAAATAAACTTTTGGTTAACAGTGTTTTGTCAACCTGCCAGTTGCAGATGGGAATGACCGAATTAAAATCTGGTAGTGTATGGAATACGATGCCGGCACACACGCACGACAGAAGGATGGAAGCTTATTTCTACTTTGAGGTTCCTCAGGGACAGAGTGTTTGTCATTTTATGGGGCAGCCACAAGAAACCCGTCACATCTGGATGCAGAACGACCAGGCGGTGATTTCACCAAACTGGTCGATACATTCTGGCGCCGGAACCAGTAACTATACTTTTATCTGGGGAATGGCTGGTGAAAACCTTGATTACGGGGATATGGACCATTGCGCAATTACCGATTTAAAATAATTTAAACATTGTTATCGGGTAAAGATTTTAAGGCTAAACCTGATAAGCCAAACAATTTATAAAATGTCGAACATATTTGATTTAGCAGGAAAAACTGCATTAGTAACGGGTTGCAAGAGAGGGATTGGCAAGGCAATGGCACTGGCACTGGCCGAGGCGGGGGCAGACATAATTGGTGTTTCTGCAAATTTAGAACTCGAAGGCAGTGATGTAGAAAAAGAAGTAATTGCTTTGGGTAGAAAATTTTACGCCTACCAGTGCGATTTCAGTAAACGGGAATCTACACTTGCATTTGCTGCGAAAGTAAAGTCTGCTCATCAGGTTATTGATATCCTGGTTAACAATGCAGGAACCATCCTGCGTAAGCCGATTGCAGAGCATCCTGATGAATATTGGGATGAAGTGATTGCTGTTAACCAAACGGCGCCATTTATTTTAACCAGAGAAATTGGCCGGGACATGGTTGCCAGAGGCAGTGGTAAAATAATTTTTACGGCCTCGTTATTATCGTTTCAAGGTGGAATTACCGTTCCCGGATATGCAGCTAGTAAAGGGGCAATTGCCTCACTTACCAAAGCCTTTGCAAATGAGTGGGCATCAAAAGGTGTAAATGTAAATGCAATTGCTCCTGGTTACATTGCAACAGATAATACTTCTGCCTTGCGTGAAGACCAGGAAAGAAGCACCTCCATATTAGCAAGAATCCCTGCAGGCAGGTGGGGTACACCAGAAGATTTTAAAGGGCCAACGGTTTTTCTGGCTTCAAAGGCCGGTGATTACGTTCATGGAACGATATTGACGGTTGACGGTGGCTGGATGGGCAGATAGTTTTTAAGCCCTGCGTCTTGATGTGAAATATAGACGCAGGGCTTGCTTTAAGCTTTTTGTTTTGAGCTTTTCGCTTCTTAGTACAGATTATAAATCTCCTTAATATCTGTCAATATCGCATCAAAATCTATTTTTAAGTCGATTAACTTGCCTGTGCGGATATCGAATACCCAACCATGAACTGTTATGCCCCTTTCGGTTATGGCTTCCTGAACGGCAGCTGTTTTAAGTAGATTCACACACTGTTCCTGCACGTTAAGCTCTACCAATCGGTCGTATCTTTTGGCTTCATCTTCAATAGCATTTAATTCATTTTTGTGAATACGGTAAACATCACGGATGTTTCTCAACCATGGATTAAGAATCCCCATGTCGGCCGGCTGCATGGCAGCTTTAACACCACCGCAATTGTAGTGGCCACAAACAACAATATGGTTTACCTTTAAGTGGCGTACGGCGTAATTTAAAACGGTCATCACATTTAAATCCACGTTATTCACCAGGTTGGCAACATTACGGTGAACAAATGCCTGCCCAGGCTGAATGCCCATTAAATCTTCAGCAGTTACACGGCTATCGGAACAGCCGATATATAAAAATTCAGGGCTTTGTCCTTTTGATAATTCCGAAAAGTACTGAGGATCGATAGCCAGTTTGTCTGCAATCCATTTTTCGTTATTTTTAAATACGTCTTCTACATTCATTTTGTTAAAATTTTAAAGCTGTGAAAATTCAGTTCTATTCTGATATAAAACTAAAGAAAGATTTTCTGTTTTCTGTTAATTCTTCTTCTGAAATATCCTGGTTCGCGTTGAAGTAAATATGTCGCTTAAAAAGCATTTCCATATAACTGGCGGTCATGAAAAAAGGCGTGATAAAGCCATCAGGTAAAGTTCCGTCGGTGCCAACTGCTATTAAGCTTAGGGTTTTGCCTTTTAAATTGCGGCCAACTTCCTTATTTAAAGTTACCCAGTCAGTTAGCCTGTCGAACAGGTTCTTCATTCTTCCGCTCATCGAATACCAATAAACGGGTGTAGCAAAAATCAAGTGTTTGTGATACAATATTTCCTTGGCGAAAACATTAAACTGATCTTCTACAGGGTATTGATTGTCGTAATTGTATGGCGAAAGGTAATGTTCTGCAAGGTTCAGCTGATTGAACTCAAGGCCTTGAGTTAGCTTACTGATAAATTTCTGCGTATCTCCATTTAATCTTGCACTTCCATTGATGATCAAAATCTCCGACATATAGCATTAACAAACAGGATAGTTAAAATGTTTAACGTATGTTTTAGTTGTTTTTTGAGCTAAAAACTTACAGTTTTAATCATATAAGCTTTTAAGTTAGTATATAAACAGTGTTTTTTGCTAAAATGCTATTTTTTATGGTTGATATTATTATTAAAATTATATAATAACATAATTTATGTTGTTTATTTTATAACTTTTTAATTTATTAAAGAAATTTAACAAATAAACACCTATAGTTTATTAACTTTTTATAGCACAATATTATCATTTGAGAATTCTAATTCGTTTTAGTAAAAGTTTTGTAATAAATTGGTGATAATTAAACCTAAAATTGACTAAACTATATTTATTATGAGGAGAAGACTACTCTTGATTTCTCTCCTGATGCTTTACCTTATACAAGGTATTCATGCACAGGATCGTACAATTTCCGGAACAGTTGTTGGTAAAGACGATGGATTACCACTACCCGGAGTAACTGTTTCAGCAAAGGGCACCAAACTAGCAACCACAACCGGTGCAAGCGGAACATTTAAAATTAACCTGCCTGCTTCAGTTACCGAATTAACTTTTAGTTTCCTGGGCTATGCTACACAATCGGTACAGGTAACAAGCGGAGATATCAAAGTCTCGATGGCGGTAGACTCCAGACAATTATCTGATGTGGTGGTAACCGGTGTGGGTACAGCTACCGATAAACGTAAAATTGGTGTGGATGTAGCAACCTTATCATCAAAAAACTTTGCTAAAAGTGTTGCAACCGGTTCAGTTGAGCAGGCACTTCAGGGACAGATTGCTGGTGCGGTTATCCGTACGGGTTCTGGCCAGCCTGGTGATGGAGCCTCTATCATTTTACGTGGTATTAATACTTTAGGAAGCACCTATCCGATGATATTGGTCGACGGTGTTGAAGTTTCTGATTTGAACGGACTCGATCCGAGTCTGGTTGAAAGAGTGGAGGTGGTTAAAGGTGCTGCTGCAGGTATGCTTTATGGTGCACAGGGTGGAAATGGTGTAATCCAGGTATTTACTAAAAAAGGTACCCGTGGAACTGCACCAACAATTAATTTCAGTTCCAAGTACAGTTCTGACCAGATTATACAGGGTGACGACCTTCTGGCTAAATACCATCACTATGTTACAGATGCACAGGGTTACATTCTGGATAACAACGGTGTGAGAATTGCCCGCGGATCAGACGGAAAATATACAGAGCCTGCTTTATTATCAGGTGCAACTACACTGAACAATAAACCTTATGTTGAAACAATTTACGATCACCTTAAACAAGCATTCCGTACAGCTTCAACCTACAACAACAATTTAAGTATTTCAGGGGGAGGAGAAAAGTCTGACTACGCCATTAATGTGTCTAGATTGGACCAACAGAATGTGATGAAAAATAAATTAACAAGACATACCGCCGGAATTAATTTAGGTGTGGAACTGTTTAAAAACTTTACCTTACGTTCAACTTCACAGGCGGTAATTGAAGATGAAAACCTGATTTCGGGAAACCGCTTTCCAATCCTTAACTCTTACCAGTTTATCGATTTTACCTACAGAGATGCTCTCGGTAACTTAATTGTTCAGCCTAAGGAAGAAAATCAGAGTAACTCTTTAGCAGAAAATGACTGGCATGTAAGGAAAGATAAATCGACCCGTTTTGTTCAAAGTTTAAACCTGAATTACAAGTTCCCGAAATTTGTGGAGCTTGATTATAAGGTAGGTTTGGATTACTATGCGTTGAATAACCTGGATTACTATAAAAACCAGACTTCTACCGGGCAGGATTTATACTTCGGTACAAGAGAAGGTTCTTATGAGCAAAGTAATACCAGAAACACCAAGTTCAACTCCATTGGGTCGGTTTTTTTCAGAACTGATTTTGAGAAAGACTTTAACTCAAAACTACCGATTACCACTTCAACCCAGGTATCGTACGATGTAAGGAAAGAAGCTTATAATTATTTTAACGGCAGAGGTGTTGGTTTGCCTACTTACCCGCCATACAACATCAATGTAGCCACCACAAAAACGGCGACAGGAAATTCAAATGAATTTTTAAGTTATGGTCTTTTATTTAATCAAAGTATCGATTGGGGAACTTTAGCGGGTATTTCTGCTGGTGTACGTTCCGATTACTCTTCAGAATTTGGTGCAGGTGGTAAAGCTTTCACATTCCCGAGGGGAACAGCATATTTTAACCCTTCTGATTTATTGAAATTATCGTGGTTGCCTCAGTGGAAAATTCGTGCTGCTTACGGTGAAGCTGGTATTCAGCCAGGAAGATATGCCCGTCAGGTTACTTTAGATGCCGGAACTCTGGGTGACGGCAGTTATTTAACACTTCCGGGAACGGCCAGTAATCCATTCCTGCGTGTACAAACATCAAAAGAGTTCGAAGCCGGAACAGATTTCGTATTAGCAAGTAATAACAAAGCCTGGTTTAGCCGCATAGCGATAACAGGAACTTACTGGAAAAGAGAAAGCGGTGATGTTATTCAGGCTGCTGATCTATCTCCATCTACCGGTTATGTTGCCATCAACGATAACCTGATGACACTAAAATCAAGTGGATATGAGCTGAGTGCTGATGCAACAATGATTCAGAAGAAAAACCTGACCTGGAATTTCGGAATCCGCTTCGCTCATGCGCAAACCATCGTTGATAAAATTGCCAACGGACAAGATGTCGTATCGGGTAATTTCGCTTTAAAGGCAGGAGAAAGATTTGGTATTTTTTACGGACAGGTTCCGCTTTCTTCTGTTGACCAGCTAAAGCCAGATGGTACGCGTTACATTGCGGCTGCAAACGTTGGCGATTACGAACTGGTTAATGGATTCGTAACCAACAAGACCACAAAACAGGTGGTTGTAACCGGTAGTGATGACAAGAAAAACATGGGCGACCCAACGCCAAAGTTTACCATGTCATTCATCAACAGTTTTAATATTTATCAGGATTTAAGCCTGTCATTTCAGTTCGACTGGAACTACGGAAATAAGGTTTATAACTTAACCCGCCAATGGTTATACAGGGATCAGCTGGCAGCCGATTTTGATAAAGAAGTAACAATTAATGGCCAAACCGGAGCATTCACATCTTACTACGGCAGTTTATATAATTCAACAAACCCAATTAGCTGGTTTACAGAAAGTGGCTCATTTCTACGCTTAAGAGATTTATCGTTATCATACAACCTTCGCAATGCCTTAAATATCAAATGGGCAAAAACAGTTTCAATAACTGCCTCAGCAAGAAATATTTTAACGATCACCAAATACAAAGGATTGGATCCTGAATCGAGCAGTACCGGAACATTAGACAGGGGGGTAGACAGTTTTGGTTTCCCCAACTTAAAATCGTACCAATTTGGTGTTAACATTGGCTTTTAAATCTGAAATCATGAAAAAAATTATTAGCATATTTATTTTGGTTGTTTTTATGAGCAGTTGCCAGAAAACAGACCTTGAACTTATTAATCCTAATTCCCCAACCCCCGACGCTTCACTTACTGTTGAAGACGGTATCTTAGCCTTTTCAAAAGGACTTTACGTAAAAGGCCTTGGTGCCAACTTTGTTATCGCCTGGTCATTACATAGCTTTATGGGCGATGAACTTTACTCTCCTTATGGAAACTGGGGCTGGAGATGGGCCGAACAGGTTACTTCAATTACTTTACCGAACGGTACAGTATTAAAAAACCCGATTGGCCCTGAACAAAAACCACAATTACAAAGTACAAACAGCAGAACAGCAGGCGATTTGAACGTGTTTAAGTATGAGTGGGAATCCATGAATTTATTAAATGCAAGCTGTAATTTGTTGCTTTCGTCGATAGATAAACCTGAGGCGAAATTTACCGGAGATGTTGCAACGAAAAAAGCAACCTTAAGGGCATGGGCTTACTGGTGGAAAGGTTACGCTTATTCGCACATTGGTTCGATGTATATTTCAGGTGTTATCAACAATAACTCGGATGGTACAACCAATGGAAATTTTCTTACCAGAGATGCCATCATAACTGAAGCCACCAGCAATTTCGATAAATGTATTGCGCAGTTAAATACGGTTGCCACTGCAAACATCGATGCCTATAACGCCACCATCGATGCGGTAATTCCTGATTTTGCGGCACGTTCTGCAAGAATTACCCCTGATATGTGGAAAAGACAAATCAGCAGTTATAAAGCCCGTAACCTGATGGCTAATAAAAAAGTTGCGGCCATGACAGCGACTGACTGGGCTGCGGTAACCACTTTTGCCAATGCAGGGATGCTTGCAACAGACAATAACTTTAGGATTGGCATGGACCCTAACGGAACAAACGACTTGTCAGGATCATTTTACCATCCTTACGCTTTGTTAGGTTTAGGTGCGCAGTTTACATTTGTTAGCGAGCGCCTGGTACAGGAATTTGATGCCAGCGATGCCCGGTTAGCCGCTAACTTCTACCTCTTAACTTCTCCAAATTTAAGAAATGACAGGGGTTTTAATTTCGGTACCCGTTATGGCGCAGTACCGATTGAATCGGGAGGTAAGTTTGCTACCAGCGATAACCAGGGTTTTATGGAAATTGGTGCCACTTATGAAGAAACCCGTTTAGATATAGCGGAGGCAAACATCAGAACAGGTGCTGTTGAAGCAGGTTTAACCATTATCGATCAGGTTAGGGCTTATCAGGGTGCAAACGTAGCAGCTACTGCGGGCAGAGGTTTAACACAGGCCGCCGCAATAGCAATTTTACAACGCGAAAGACGTGTGGCCTTATTTCAAAGAGGAACAGCTTTTTATGACGCAAGAAGATGGGGCGTTACACAATCTGCCGCTTCCGGTGGTGGGCGTGCGGCGGCCAATGTGCTTATACAGGGCTCTACTTTAGGTACTACGGCTTCTCAAATCAGAAGTTGTTTCATCGATTATAATTTTATGGATTACTTCGATGTGCCGTTAAACGAATTAGATTTCAATGCGCCTGCTCCAGGTGCAGCACCGGTAAGACAATAAAGCCGGTTAATTCATATTAAAAGCTCAGCAGTGTAACGGCTGAGCTTTTTTGGTTTCTTTAACTACCCTAATCGGGCTAAAAGCTTCTTTAAAGCTTCATCTTCAGTGAAAGTATTTTTAGCTTTTAACTGCTGTAAAGTTCGGTTAAAACTCCTTACCGATATACCGAGATAGGCCGACATGTCTTCTTTCGATACCAGGATGTTTTCTTCTGCCTGCAGCTTAAGTAATTTCATCAAGCCATATTCCAGGGTGTATAACTGTTGAAAAGATGCCCTTGAACTGGTTTGAATGATGCGGGTAGATAATTCCTGGAGCAGTATTTCCGTAAAGTCGGGATTCTCCCTGATTAGTTTTAAAAAGAAATGGTCAGGAATGGCATAAGCCGTAACGTCGCTTATGGCTTCCACGTTGCAAAGGCAGTCTATTTTCTTTATTGCCTCCAGTTCGCCAACCACTTCACCTTTGCCTAAAAATTCGATGATAAAATCTTTGCCGTTTTCTTCTGAGATGAAGCATTTCGTTAACCCTTCTTTAACAATATAAATGTTCCTGATTTTTTCACCCTGTTCAATAAACCTGAATCCGGCAGGAAAAGATTTCAAGGTAATGTTTCGCTGCTCATTGTGATCAGCATAAAAACGCTCAATAAAAGATAAAAAGGTAAGGTTGGTTCGTAACATAGCTACAGGCAAGACAAATGTCCTTTCTTATAAGTTTAGGTTAATTTACTTTTGTGCCACTAAAGTAAGCATAACAATGAACAATAAAATTACGGTAATTGCTTTTGATGCAGACGACACACTTTGGGTAAACGAACCTTATTTTCGTGAAACAGAAGAACAGTTTGCCGCCCTGCTCGAAGATTTTCTTCCGCATCACCGTATTATTGCCGAATTATATAAAACTGAAATCGCCAACCTGCCACTTTATGGCTATGGTATTAAAGGTTTTATATTGAGTATGATTGAAACTGTTTTGCGCATTACCGAAGGAAAGGCAAATCCTGAAATTATTAACCGGGCTATCCAGTTAGGACAGGAAATGTTAAACAAACCGATTGAACTGCTCGATGGCGTTGAAACCGTTTTGAAAGCTTTGCATGGCAAATACAAGCTGGTTGTTGCAACCAAAGGCGATTTGTTAGATCAACAACGCAAGCTTACCAAATCAGGCTTAGACCATTACTTCCACCACATCGAAATCATGAGCGATAAGCAGGAAAAGGATTATGAAAAGTTGCTGAAACACCTGGATTGCAAGCCCAATGAATTTTTAATGCTGGGGAATTCCCTAAAGTCGGATGTATTGCCTGTGCTGGCCCTGGGTGCACATGCTGTTCATATCCCATACCACACCACCTGGATTCATGAGCACATCGATCACCAAATTGAGCACCCTAATTTTTACCAGCTGGAACGTTTAACAGAAGTGTTGCCAAAATTAACTGAATGAGAAAAAAAATAGATATAAACACCTGGTTAAGAAAAGACCATTTTAACTTTTTCAACACCTTTGACGAGCCATTTTTTGGAGTAACGGTAAATGTAGATTGTACTTCGACTTATGAAGAAGCAAAAGCGCTGGGCGCTTCGTTTTTCCTGCTTTACCTGCATAAGTCGCTTGTAGCAGCCAATCAAATCGAAAATTTTAAGTATCGCATTATCGATGGTGAGGTATGGCAGTATGAGGTCATTAACGCTGCGGCAACGATAAACCGGCCAAATGGTACCTTCGGGTTTGGTTACTTCGATTACTTTGAAAAATTTGCAGAATTTAGTGCAGCAGCTACACAGGAAATCGCAAAGGTTCAAAATACTACAGGCCTAATTCCTTCTGCATCGGGCGAAAATGTAATTCACTATTCAGCACTTCCATGGCTAAATTTCACTTCCATGTCGCACGCCCGGAATTATGCATACAAAGATAGCTGCCCCAAAATATCTTTTGGTCAGGTAAATATCGAGAATGGCAGGCGAATCATGCCCGTTTCCATTCATGCCAACCATGCCCTGATGGATGGATTTCATGTCGCACAATTCGTAGAAATTTATCAGTCGCTGCTCAATCAAAGGGCTTTGGAGTTAATTGAAAGTTAACTTCGGCCTAACATAAGGATTTTAATTTCGGAAGATGTTTTCTGCCGTTATTATTATCCCGATTTATATTTTAGCCATCGTAGCCATGTGTTTTATGGATTCTTTATTTAAAGCATTAATGTTTTTTGTGGTGCTTTTAATCGCCACATTTCTACTGTTTTTGTTTATAAACTATCCATTGCCCTCTGCATTATCGATATGCTGTATGATTGCTTTATTCGCATTCCGATTTAAATATTAATTATCGTTTGCTTTAGAAAAACTAATTGCTATTTTTGCTGCGCAGGTAAATAACCCGAACGGGTAATTCGTTTACCACATTTTTGGGGGATTAGCTCATTTGGCTAGAGCGCTTGCCTGGCAGGCAAGAGGTGACCGGTTCGAATCCGGTATTCTCCACCCATAAAAGCCGATTCATTCATTTGAATCGGCTTTTTTATTTCCAAATAAAAAAGCATTTTTGTACTTTTCAACTTAAATTTTTTACAATTTTTTTAAGATTAAAATAAAGAAAAGCAATCTGAAGGAATAAGGTTGAAGGCCTATTATATCGATTGAACAAACGCTTTTTTATTGTGATCGATCGCCTGATCCAGTTAGGTAAGATCAAGAACCTATTTAATTTCTGTGGTATCCATGATCTGCTTTACCCTAATTATCATCGTTTAAAGAAAGAGCCGAATAGAACTCCGAGCTTTTATGTGATAAATCTGCTCAGCGAAAAATATGGGATAAATGCTGACTGGATAATCACTGGTAAGGGGGATTGGTTGGCGAATAGGTGATTTAAGTATAATTCTATAATGATATTTGATTAGATGTTTGTGTAACAAAACGACTTAGTTGTGTAAATATTTGTTAAATTTTTTGTAGATATGAAACCGTTTGCTACATTAGATGTTATTAAGCGGAAGGAGCTGAAATAGGGAATATGTTCAATGAACATATTTTTTTGTACAACAGTGTTTTACTTAAAAAATTTTCCTACTTTTGCAACCCTTTTAGCGGGAACTTAAATTTTACAAATAACAACGTCTCTCTCAAGTACATGTCTGCATATTCAATAAATACCCACGACCAGGAATTGGCAAAGGTTTTTGGAGATCTCGACTCATCAGTCCGCAAGACTAAACTTTACTTTGGTCTTGTAGGACTAAAGATTGCTTTGCCTTTTATCCTGTGTAGTTTTTCAATAAAATTAAGTATTGAAAGACGATTAGTTGCAAGATCATTGAATAAATTAATTAAGAATTTTCATAAACTTGATGAAAGAGAGCAGATGAAAATCGAATTAGATTTATCTAATGACTATCAAGACCTAGCAAATGCGTTAACCCCCTTGGTTAGTTTAATCAAAACTAAAAAACTATACTTTAGTAGATTGTGTATAAGTCAGTTTGAAAAAGCTCAAAATGATTTAAAATATTACTCTGAAAAAATAACCTCTCTCGTTTATCCTGAAACTATAGATCCTGCAAACGATCCTATACTGTTTAAGGAATTAGTTGACTGTTACAAAGATGTAGACTTGTCAGACTGGAAACAGGAAGATAGGTTAGAAAAATCCAAAGTATCAGTTAACCATGTCCAAGTATAGAAGAGGTGATGTCGTAAAGTGCTACTACCCTTATGAAGAAGATCCAGCACAAACCAGTATTAGATCTGCAGTTGTTATTGAAGACGAGGTTGATAACGAGTGCTTAGTTGTAAAATGTACTGGTACGCAACGATCACACGAAAAGGAAATTGAGATTAAGCCAAATACCAAAGCCTACAAGACAATGAGACTCACAAAGACCACTTATCTAAGAGTTGCTCATGAGATATCTTTAAAAAAGATATTCATAATTCGTTTAGTCGGATTTTGTCCCCAAGAAATTATGGATCAAATTGATGAGTTAAGGAACATTAAATGATATCATAGATAAAAACATAATTCAAAGCCCCCACCAAAAACGAGGGCTTTTTTATTTGGTGTAGAATTAACTAGTATTCGTCCTGATAAACCATCATTCCATATAATTTTATTGTTTTTAAACTAAAATGGCTGTATTTTACTAAAACGTAACCATTTAACTAAAAATAATGAAAAAAAATCTAATTTTAACCCTCGCGGTTGGTGTGACCGCGTTGTCTTCGATTCTCAGTTGTAAAAAAGAATCCGTACCACAAGAAAGTACTACAACAACATTTTCGGGCAGAGCGAATGTTTCTGCAGTTGTTGGCTATTATGAAAGTCTGGAAAAAGTGGAACTATTTGAAAAGCCGAATGAGCCGGGCACATGGCAGAGTTTTGCTACATATGATGGTCAGACTTTTGAATTCAGCCGTGTACATCTTCAAGATGGGTATGCAGTTGGGTATTTAAATTTTGTTAGGACTGGCACACAAGAGTTTCCAACTGGCGAATACCCAACAGTGGTTGCTGGTCAACAAAGTGAGTGGATCCCGGCAAAACTGTTCGCATATAAAAGAGCTGTTTGCACTACTAGTATTACTAAATCTACGAAATCTTATTCACAAACAGTTTTTGTTGGGAAAGGCGCAGAAGGAAATACATTTGTAGTTTATAGGGATTCATTACAAAATCACGTTTACTATAGCCCCCTTGATTATGGTGAATTACCTATCGATTTCTATGACCGCGTAAATACAACGGACGTCCGTTTAACAAGAATTACTTTCGGGATGAATTGCTTGGGTCCAGATCGGGTTGTCCCAATAAAATTAAGCGCCTCGAAAGATGCTCAAGGCAAGATTCATTTTTGGGTTGGTAGTGTAAACCTAAAAGAACCGAAAGTATACGAAATTACTGATGTTGTTGACTAGCTCCTCTCTTATTATAGATTTAAATTGTTAAACCGTTAACCCTCCTAGCTATAAAATGTTAAATACATAAATTTAACATCTACTTATACCTATCTTTACATTGTAGGGGGTGAGAGCCTTACATCAACTTAATAGTTGAGAGCGTTAATTTAGATAATAATAGCAGTTGCAATTTTGTGGCTGCTTTTTATTCATAAAGCAGAAACTATATTAGTGCTATGTCGATTTTTATGATTTTGCTTTCAAATGTTTTACAAAACAAGATAAGTTAATTCTTTATTGCTCTGTAAATCAGATATTTGATTGATAAAACATGTTTCGCTGGCAGGCAAGAGGTGACCAGTTAAAATCTGGTATTTTCCACTCTAAGATGGCCTTTTTGCATTCAAAGGATTTTAACTTTAATTATCGTCGATACTTTCGCCATTCTTTCCCCTGGTAATGTATGTTCAAAAATTTGTAGGAAAAGGGCTACTCATGTTTGTCTAAGCAGCTCATTACTTTTTGAGAAGCTCATTTTTTTCTCTCTCACTTGCCAGTAATCTTTCGTATAATTCTACTATCTTCTCAAGTGGATTAATAGTGCATAGATAATTGTTATTATTTGAACTACTGTCTGTAAAAGTGTTGCCAATCATGTTGAAAACAGCTTCCTCATTAAAGTTTCTTATAGCGTCTACTGGCAGACCTAATACCGAAGCTATTTTTTCTAAAGTAGAATCCTCAATTTCTTCGCTTTGTTCAAGCTTGCTAATTGCCTGCTGGCTTACACCCAGTTCGGTTGCCAAAGCCTCCTGTTTCATTCCACGTAACTCGCGGATGCGGCTGATTTTTCTGCCAAGGTGTGTTCTGTTTGGTTTTTCTGAGGTTTCCATATTCAAATATATTCAAAAAATCTTTACAGTAAAAAACAACCGAAAACTTGTAAATAACAACTATTATTAAGCTACAAGAATAGTTCAGTTAAGAGCCTTTTTTATGATTAAAATCAATGTTGAAAATGTGCCATTGATTATCAAATTTGTGGCTTATTTTCCAGTCGTAGAATTTGCAGATTTCATTAACAATAGCAAGGCCAAGGCCATTTCCTTTCGATCCTTGTTTATTTTTCTTAAACCGTTTGAATAAATCTTCTTCCGCAAAATCAAGTGCTGTACCGGTATTAGCGAATTGCATAAAGGAGCTATTTAAAGTAATCTTGCCTAGCTTTTTACCATCAGTATGATTGAGCATATTGGAGAGCATGTTTGAAACCAGGATATTTACCAGTGAAACACTTTTATAAACTTTTTCTGAACTTAACGATATTTCCAGCCCAATGCCCTTGTGACTTACAATATCTTCAAGTAAAGTAATATTTTGTGTGATAACTTCTTTCAAATCAATTTCTGCTTCATCTGGAAAATTACTGTTTTCAAGTTTTGCTAATAATAAAAGGCCTTTATTGATTCGGCTTAACTTGTCCACTGCCACTTTTGCATCAGCAAGGAAGATACTGGTATCTTTGGTTAATTCATATTGACTTATCCTTTCCAGTCTGCTTTTGATGATGGCAAGCGGTGTTTGAATTTCATGTGAAGCGTTTTCAGTAAATTCCCGTAAGGCTATAAATTCTTTTTTGGCATTAGAACTGAAACTTTTAATTACAAGGTTCAAATCCTTGAACTCATCTATTGTTGAATCGATTAGCTCAAGTTGGCCCTGCTGTGAAACAGAATAGTTTTTTATAGTCTTTAGGTTTGCCGAAAATGGTTTCCAGATTTTTTTATTCAGGAGATAATTGGCTACAGATCCGATAAACAATAATACCACGGCGATAAACCCGAATATGTAAATGATTGTTTTGGAATATCCTGTCCACCCGATATGGGAGGTCATTACCGTAATCATGTGAACTTTTTCATTGATTAAACGGGGTTTTCTTAAAAGATAATAGCCTTCCAGTTCCCTCTGTATCGGGTCATAAATCAGTGTATCTTTAAAAACGGGATCAACCATCAATTCATCAGTTGATACAACTGCTATTTTAACCAACGGAAAATTGATTTGTTTGCCTGCACGGATTTCCTGAGAAACCATTTGCTCTTGCAGTTCCAGCTGCTCCTTAATTTCTGTTGAAACTTCAACGAAAAGCAGACCGAATAGCAGAAATGCACCAACGCAAAGTACCGCTATCGAGATCCACAAATAATTTAAACTCGTGCGGGTTAGCAACCTCATTACCCGATGAATTTATAGCCAATTCCCCAGATGGTTTTAATGTAATCTTTGCCACTTGATTTCATTAATTTTTTTCGCAGGTTCACCATATGCACATAAATTGCATCAAAGTTGTCAGCCTCGTCAAAATTATCACCCCAGATGTGTTCGGCTATTGAGGTTTTGCCAACCACGCGGTTTTTATTGATCACAAAGTATATCAATAACTGGTATTCCTTTTTGGTCAGTTTGAGTTCATCATTTTTATAATAAAGAATTTTGGAAGTCGTATCGATCGAAAAATCATCAAAAACAATATTTTCTGCACCTTTAAAAGCTTTTCTTCGATGTAGTGCATTTATCCTGGCATTTAACTCTTCTAAGTAAAATGGCTTGGTTAGGTAATCATCTGCACCGAGGTTCAATCCGGTTATTTTGTCATTTAGGGAATTCCTGGCAGAAAGAATCATGATCCCCGTATCTGTTTGGCAAAGCCTGATCTGCCCAATCAAATCCATTCCATTTCCATCAGGAAGGGTAATGTCAAGCACAATTCCATCATAAGTGTAGCTGTTGATTTTCTCAACCGCCTGGTCGTAGTTGTGGGCTTGCTCACAAATACAACCATTAGAAGAGAAATAGCTTAACATTTCATCTAATAAAATGGGTTCGTCTTCAACGAATAGGAGTTTCATGATTAGTTATTTTAAAAAAAACAATGCTAAAATCTTTTTCTTAAGGATTTCTTAAGAATTGCCTCGAATCTTTGCTGCAAGAATAAGACTTATTTAGACTTAATACAAATAATTGTTTATTAATCATTACACCTTTACAAATGGAAATCAAAAAAATTACCCTGGCGCTAATGCTTGCTACCGCTGCATTTAGTTCTTGTAAAAAAGACAATGCTGTAGAATCAGAAACCAGTCTTCGTACAAAAATTGACTATGCAAAAATCACAGCGGATACCAAATACGATAATACAAACACACTTTTCGTTGATGCTTCCGGTAAATCAACCGTCGATTTAACCAATGGTAATAATCGCTATAAAATGTTTCAGGCTATTAATGCCTACGCAGGAACTGGTACTACGGTTGCTTTAGATGCAAACGTATTGAAAGCGATGTTCAGCAACACCGGCACTCCTTTCACTGGTACTTATGCCAGCTTAAACGGTACAACCGTGCAATTGAGAAACGTTGTGGCAACTACATTCTCCGCCACAGATAAAGCAGCTATTTTAGCAAAATTCGATGCAGATTTTACCAATATGGCAACTGCAAGTTCATCTTTTGCGGCTACAGCATCAAACGGTGTAGCGGGTAAATTAGGTACACGTTTAGTTGATGCTAAAGGTTTAGAAGTCGCACAGATTATCCAGAAAGGATTAATTGGTGCATTGCAAATTGATTATATCAGTAATGTTTTATTAAATACAGGCTTATCTGCCGATAACAAAACTGTCGTATCAGGTAAAAACTATACACAATTAGAGCAAAACTGGGATGAGGCATACGGTTTATTAACCATTAACCCTAATTATCTGGCAGGTTCTACTGATGCCGCCAGGGGTACAACTGAATTTGCTTTAGGTTCATATATTTGGGAATATGGTCAGCCAGCCAGCAACGCAAATTATAATTACACTAAAATTTTAGGTGCTTTCCTAAAAGGAAGAGCTGCAATTGCCAATAATGATTTAACTGAAGTAAAGGCACAGGCCTTAATCATCAGAACTACGATTGAACAATCTATTGCACGTGCAGCGGTAGGTTATCTGACCAAATACGGAACCAGAACAACTGATGCCGACAGAGCTCACGATATTGGCGAAGGTGGCGGTTTTATTTATTCATTACGCTTTTTAAAAATGAGTGGAGGCGATGCAGCATTTTCTGATGGCGTGTTAACCGGTCTGTTGGGTGCAAATGGTAATTTCTGGGAAATTACACCAGCCAAAATTGCTACGGCAACTGCAGCCATCAAAGCAAAATTTAATATCTAAATTTTATTAAATCATATTCTATAACCGAATGGATTGCGCTTTTAAAAGTGCAATCCATTTTATCATTTTTAACCGATGAGCTACCTTAAGACCAAATTGATTTTGCCGATCGGGGCACTATTAGCTTTTATGCTGCTATATGCCTGCTCAAAAAAAAGTGAGGGAACAACGCCTGAACCAACCGATAACAATGCTAAAAACAGGAAAGAAATATTAATTAATATTGCGGATAACATTGTTATACCTGCCTACGCCAATTTTAAAACAAAATTGGATGCCATGGTAGTAAAATCAAACGCATTTAATACTGCGCCAACCCTGACATCTTTAACCGAATTGAGGGCAGCCTGGGTTGAAGCTTACATAGAATGGCAAAAAGTAGAGTTGTTTGACTTCGGGCCGGGGCAAACAGAAGCCATCAGGACTTATGTTAATATTTACCCGGCAAATGTTGCCGGTATCAATAGTAATATTACAGCGGGAACCAGTGTAAATCTGGAATTCACAACTGCTATTGCTACTCAGGGTTTCCCGGCAATCGACTACCTGATTAATGGAACAGGGACAGATGACGCAACAGTTTTGGCTTACTTCACTACAGCTACAGATGCCGTAAAACGTAAAGACTATCTTAAAAGAATTGTCGACCGTATTAATACCCTTTTCACAAAGGTGAATACTTCATGGTCTACCTATCGCGATCAGTTTGTGGCTGCTGCAGGAACAGATGCCAGTTCATCACTTTCGGTTATGGTGAACAGCTACGTATTGAACTATGAAAGGTTTATCCGTTCGGGTAAGTTCGGTATTCCTTCAGGTGCGATGATGAATGGCGTTGTCGCGGCGGAAAAAGTTGAGGCATTTTATAAAAAAGATATCTCACTTTCATTAGCAAAGGCTGCCCAGCAGTCTTCCATTGATTTTTTTAATGGTAAAGGTGTAAAAACAGGGGTAGAAGGCGCTTCAATTAAAACCTACCTGGATGCATTAGGCGCAAAGGACAGTAAAACGGGTACCAAACTTTCCCAAATCATTTTAGATCAGTTTGCTTCAAGCACTGCAAAAATGAATTTGTTAAGTCAGAATTTCTTCAGCGAGGTTTCAACCAGTAACCAGAAAATGATCGATGTATATACAGAAATGCAAAAATCAGTTAGAATGCTGAAGGTAGATATGACATCAGCCATGAGCATAACCATTACCTATACCGATAACGACGGAGATTAAATTTTTACAATGTTGGCGAAAAGTTATTTCCAGCGAACTACGCACTCAGCTCCCTTGGCAACCTACAGGATTGCCATTGGACTGATGCTTTTTATTAGTATATCCAGATTTATGCTCAAAGGATGGGTGGCGGAACTATATATAAAACCACATTATTTTTTTTCTTTCTATGGATTTGAATTTATCAAACCATTGGGAAATTATACCTATATCTTATTTGCTGTTTGTGGTATTAGTTCGCTTCTGGTAGCCATCGGATTGTTTTACCGTGTTTCTAGCGTGTTGCTGTTTTGTAGTTTCACCTACATCGAACTGATGGATAAAAGCACCTACCTGAATCATTACTATTTTATGAGTCTGGTACTGTTTATTATGATGTTTTTGCCAGCACAGCGGTATTTTTCCCTTGATGTAATTAGAAACCCTTATTTGCTTGCTGATCAAATTCCGGCCTGGACGGTAGATTTGCTTAAGCTGCTGGCACTGATCCTTTACTTCTATGCCGGATTGGCTAAAATCAATAGCGATTGGCTGCTTAAAGCCCTACCCTTAAAAATATGGCTACCCTCGAAAAACGACTTGCCGCTGATCGGAAATTTGTTGAATTATCCGGTTACAGCTTTCATATTCAGTTGGTTTGGTTGTGTTTATGATTTAACCATTGCCTTTTTTCTCTGGAATAAGCAAACAAGGTTATGGGCATACTTTACCGTAATTATATTTCACCTTACCACAACCATACTTTTTCCCATCGGAATGTTTCCTTATGTGATGATTGTCGCAGCATTGATATTCTTTTCACCTTCATTCCATTTAAAAATTATCAATGTGTTACGAAAGGTGCTGCGATTGGAGAAGCAGACGGCTCTAACCAATGTTACATTTACCTACCAACCGGCAAAGCAACGTTTTTTACTTGGTTTATTTACCCTGTTTTTAACCGTTCAGCTGCTGCTTCCATTTAGATATTTGTTATATCCGGGCACTTTATTCTGGACAGAGCAAGGTTACCGGTTTTCGTGGCGGGTGATGCTGATGGAAAAGGCAGGTTACGCTCAGTTTACGATTAAAGATAAAAACGGAAAATTCGCTATCGCAAACAATAACGAGTTTTTAACCGTATTGCAGGAAAAAATGATGAGTACCCAACCCGACATGATTTTGCAATACGCTCACATGTTAAAAAAATATTATATAAAACAAGGTTTTGTGTCGCCACAAGTATACGTAGATTCTTACGTAGCCCTTAATGGCCGGACAGGACAGGTTTTAATTAACCCAAAGGTAGATTTGGCAAAGCAGGAAGAATCTTTTTTGCCAAAATCCTGGATATTACCATTAAACGATGAAATTAAAGGTTTTTAACACAATCATATTAAGCTTTCTTACCCTTTCCACATTTGCACAATATCGGATTTCCGGCACATTAAAATCTTTGTCTGATAGTACCGTAATTAGCAATGCTACAATTTACCTGAGCGATGATAAAAGTTCCGGTACATCAAATAAGGAGGGGACTTTTACTTTTGATAATATTGCTAAAGGAGAATATACGATAGTAATTAATGCCCTCGGTTTTAAAAGTGATCGCAGAACATTTGTTATAAATGATGGCGATGTAAAACTTACGGTTTATCTCCATCCTTCGAGCGAACAATTGAATGAAGTGGTAATAACCGATAAAAGAAACGATTTTGGTTTTTCGCACTTAAAGGCTGTAGAAAATCTGGGGATATATGAAGGAAAGAAATCTGAAGTCATCAGGCCCGATCAGCTGGTTGCAAATTTATCAACAAATAATGCCAGGCAGGTTTATTCAAAAGTTGCTGGTCTGAATATCTGGGAAAGCGATGGGGCAGGAATCCAGTTAAGCATTGGCGGCAGAGGACTTGATCCAAACAGAACATCTAATTTCAATACCAGGCAAAATGGTTACGATATCAGCGCCGATGCCTTAGGCTATCCGGAAAGCTACTATACTCCTCCGAACGAAGCTGTTGAGCAGATTCAATTGGTTAGGGGAGCTGCTTCATTGCAATATGGAACACAGTTTGGAGGCTTGCTTAATTTTATCATGAAAAAACCAAATCTGGATAAACCCTTTGAACTTGTTGCACGTCAAACTGTAGGCTCATATGGCTTTTATAATACTTTTACAAGTGTTAGTGGCACGGTAAAAAAATTAAGTTATTATTCGTTTTTTCAATATAAAACAGGGAACGGTTATAGAGGTAATTCTGATTTTAATACTTATACAGGCTTTGCAAATCTTAGCTATCAGTTCAGTAATAAAACCAAACTGAGTCTGGAATATACACTGCTTGATTACCTGGCCCATCAGCCAGGGGGCTTATCTGACGACATGTTTAAAGCTGATCCGACGCAGAGTAACCGCGAAAGAAATTGGTTTAAAGTAAACTGGAATCTTTTTGCTTTAAATTTCGACCACGAATTTGATACCAATAATAAAATTAACTTAAGGGTTTTTGGTCTTGATGCAAACAGGTATACCGTTGGTTTTCGGCCTAACCGGGTGGCTACACAAGATTTCGGGACTGAGCCAAGGGACTTGATAAAGGGCGATTTTAATAACTGGGGTATTGAAGGCCGGTACTTAAAGCGTTATCAGCTGTTTAATAAAACTTCAATTTTATTACTAGGTACACGTTACTACCATGGCAGAAATCATAGTGTGCAAGGTCAGGGAACAACAGGAAAAGATGCTGATTTCAATTTTGTACAACCTGAGGTTTTCACGGCCAACGATTATGTTTTTCCAAACAGGAATACGGCATTTTTTGCTGAAAACATTTTTAAGCTGAGCGAAAAATTTTCGATAATACCAGGCTTGAGGTATGAATTTATACATACAAAAGCAGAAGGATATTACGGAACAGTTGCCTATGACCTTGCCGGAAATATTATTAACCATCAGGTAACACCAGAAACAAGAGATAACCAGCGTAATTTTTTACTGGCCGGTTTAGGTTTAAGTTATAAACCCGTTAGTTCTATCAACATTTATGTAAACCTTTCACAAAATTATCGTTCTATAACTTTTAGCGATATGCGGGTGTCAAACCCTTCTTCTGTAATCGACCCCAATTTGCAGGATGAGAAAGGTTTTTCTTTTGATCTGGGCGTCAGAAGTGAAAACCAAAAGTTGATTAACTATGATATCAGTGCATTTTACCTTAATTATAATAACAGAATAGGTGAGGTGCAATTTTATGACCAGAGCGACAGGATATTACGCTTGAGGACCAATATTGGGCAAGCTGTAATTATCGGTGTAGAATCTTATGGCGAAGCCGATTTAATGAAACTCTTGAATGAGGACAGTAGGTTCAGTACCGTTTTATTTGCTAATGCAGCATATATAAAATCTGAGTATCGAAAAAGTCAGATTCCTGGTGTTAAAGGGAATGAAGTGGAGTTTGTACCTGCGCTTAATCTGAAAAGCGGAATCCGGTTGGGTTACCAGAGGTGGAAAGCATCATTTCAGTACACACACTTATCGGATCAGTTTTCTGATGCATCAAATGCTATAGATGGAGGTCTTTCAGCTGTTGTGGGGGTTATCCCTGCTTACAGCATTATGGATTTTAGTACATCATATGAATATAAACGTTACAGGTTGGAAGCGAGTGTAAATAATCTGGCTAATGCTTATTATTTCACAAGAAGAGCTACAGGATATCCAGGCCCAGGAATTATTCCATCAGATAACAGGACATTTTATTTGACATTACAGGTTAAATTATGAGGTAAGAAGAAAGACTATGCCATGTTTTTAGAAGAAAAGAAACAATGAAAAGACCTGATTATCCTGATGGAATTAGCCCCGAAATTTTAATTCCTTTTAATTGATATTCAATAATCTGTTGAGAAATAATTTTTCTAATTAAGCCCATCACTTGATTTACCTAAAGTTAAACAATCAATTGTATTGTCATAACCTTTAACACCAATTTTATTCGCAATTTAGCCGGACTTTGGTCGGATAGAATTGTCATAATTCCGTCTGAACCCCGACCAAAACCCGACTAATCTGCGACTGAACCTATTAATTAACCCGGGATTTTTAAAGTTTTTTGTACTGCGATATTTTTGTTTTTATACACAATACATTTTTGATCCTTAGTGAGGAATTACTTTAACCAAAATGAATATTGTGATTTTGAAGAGCATATAGCTGTTTTTAATAAGACAAACTGTTTGCAAAACAGTATTACATTGCATAGCATTCACAATGCGAAAGCTCATTCTGAATAGGCTTTTTTATGGTAAGAAATGGAACTAAAACGGTAAAACTTCCATCACTGCACTTTCTTATTATATGCTTTTTGTAGTTCTGCCAGCGAATTTTCATAACCCTGCCGATCGATGAATGCTTCAGGCTTGTAAGGATCACCTGGCTGATGTTTTTTATGAAGCTCGAACTGGCTGGCGTGCGATGATAACCAGATGTCGAACTTCAATGGCTTCATTGCTTTAAGGGTGTAATTATAGTCACTGCTGATGTTTGGGTAATTCTTAACTTCCGCAAAGGGCTTATCGGTAACAATGGTCGGCATGTTTGCGATTAACACTTTATAGGTCTTTTTGCCATCTTTAACATCAAAAATATAGCTGCAAGAGCCTTTCGTGTGTCCCGGGTGGTTCAGCATTTTCAGCGTGGTATTGCCAAGGGTAATAAGGTCGTTATTTTTTAATAACCTGTCGGGATTGACAGGCGCATAAGTCCGTACTCCCTTTCCTAATGCATAATCAGAACTTCCGCCATCTTTCATCACCTGCGCATCCGCTTCGTTAACCATCACTTTTGCACCGGTTTTCTTTTTTAAAAGTGCCATTGCGCCCATGTGGTCGTAATGTGCCTGCGTGGTAAGTAGAATTTTTGTATCTGCCAGTTTAAAACCCAAAGCTTTAATGTTGTCTTCAATAATTTTTCCTGAATTTGCCAGGCCTGTATTAATTAAAATGTTTCCTTTCGATGTAGTAATCAGGTAGCAAGCTAAATCATAGGTGCCAACGTAGTATAAATTTCCCGCAATGCGAAAGGGTTTATAAGTTTTAGACCATTCTGCAGGTGTATCGGTAGGTTCCTTTACGCTCTGGGCAGATGTGATAAAGCTGTTTAAGATGATCAGAAAAGCAAAAAATATTGCTTTACAGAAGTTTTGAATATTGATTTTTAAAGGCATATTCAAAGATACATAATAGAGTTAATTTCCTTTATTTTCTTTTCAAAACGTATTCTTTGTAATACTTTGGAGCAAATTTTAAAAAATGCATTCCAGTTAAGCGGATAGCATATTAAAGATAATAAGGGCCTGAGAATCCTTATCCTGGTTATTGATTAATTATCAGGGAAAATTGTAGTGGTGTGGCCGTAAATTTTACGGTCACATTTTTTGTTTTCTTGTCCTCCAAATCAATTTTTAATCACTCTCTCATTTTCAGGTAAAAAAAATGTTAGGCAGTTTTTTTAACTAGGATATTAGTTATTTTAGTCGGAATATCTAAACAAGCTTCATGACAAAACGACTTCTCGCCGTGTGCCTTTTTATGTTGATATCCTCATACCTGAAAGCGCAAACCCAGCACACGATTAAAGGCAAAACAATCGATACTGCCTCAACCACACTACTTTACAAAAGTTCTGTTTCCGTTTTAAATGCGAAAGATTCCACACTGGTCAAATTTACCCGATCGGCAGAGAACGGTTCATTTGAAATTGGCGGGCTGAAAGCCGGAAAATTTATCCTGCTAATTACCTATCCTAAGTATGCTGATTTTGTTGAACCTTTTACGCTTGATTCGGCAAATACTGCTAAGGATTTTAAAAACATAAATTTAACCGGGATGGCTAAAATTTTAGCAGATGTGGTTATAAAAGGAAACAGGAATGCCATTAAAATTAAGGGCGATACCACTGAGTTTGATCCAAAGGCCTATAATATTGAGGCGAATTCGAAAGTAGAGGACTTGTTAAAGCAGTTTCCCGGATTTCAGATTGATAAGGATGGAAAGATTACGGCACAGGGTAAGAAAATCCAGAAAGTGCTGGTTGATGGTGAGGAGTTTTTTGGCGATGACCCCACGCTGGTAACCAAAAACGTAAGAGCCGATATGGTAGAATCGGTGCAGATGTACGACAAAGCCAGCGACCAGGCGAGTTTTACAGGTGTTGATGATGGTGAAAAGGCAAAAACGTTAAATATTAAACTTAAAGAGGATAAGAAAAACGGTTACTTCGGTAAGCTTCAAGGGGGGATTGGTACAAACGAGTTTTACACCGGACAGGGCATGTTCAATAAATTCTGGGGTAAAAAGAAGTTTTCGGCCTATGGCATTCTGGGAAATACAGGAACTGTTGGCTTAGGCTGGGACGACCGCGATAAATACGGTGGTACATCGATGAATGTGAGTGATGAAGGTTATATGTATTTCAGTAGTGGGGATAACGATGATTTTGACCGTTACGACGGGCAATACAATGGCCAGGGGATTCCCGTTGCCCGTACAGGAGGATTACATTTCGACAGTAAATGGAATAAGGATAAAGAATCGTTAAATACGAATTATAAAATCGGTTCGATCAGGGTAAAAGGCGATAGAAATACCATCAGCCAGAACAACTTATCAACGGGCGTTATCAATACCGTGGCTGATCAGTACAATGATAACGATATGTTCCGTCAGAAATTAGATGCCACCTACGAAATTAAGCTTGATACTACCTTAACCTTAAAAGTGAGTGTTGATGGCTCCCTAAAAGAAAGTAATACTTTCAATTACTACAATACGGAAAGCAGGGACGGAAATGATGCAATGTTAAACTCAACCGAAAGAACCTTACAAAATAAAGTGGATGATCAGCTGTTTAACATGAGTGCTCTTTTATCGAAACGTTTTAAAAAGAAAGGGCGTACGGTGTCACTTAGCTTAAGCGAATCCATTACCAAAAGCAACAGCGATGGTTACCTTAATTCGGATAATAAATTTTACAGTACAACGGGTGTCCGCGATAGTTTAATTAACCAATATAAGGTTAATGATATTACCAGTAATGCCTTCCGTTCAAATTTGGTTTATACCGAACCTTTATCCAAAACCTTCACCCTTGTTGTAAATTATGGTTTAAATGTAATGAACGGTAAATCAGACCGGAAATCATTTAACCAGTCGGCAAATGGAAACTACGATATTTTAGATACCCAGTTTAGTAACAATTATGAGCTTGACCAGCTGATTAACCAAGGGGGCGCCATCTTTAATTACAAAAAAGGAAAGACCATTATTAACTTTGGTTCGAAGTTAAGTGGTGTAAACTTTAAACAGGCCGATATTTATAACAACCGTACGTATAACCGGAATTTTATAAACTATATGCCACAGGCTTCTTACCAGTATAGGTTTTCTCAGCAGAAATCGTTAAGGATTAACTATTACGGAAGTACGAATCAGCCAACATTAGAGCAGATTCAGCCCATCCGGATAAATACCGACCCTTTAAATATTTCACTTGGAAACCCTGATTTAAGGCCTTCTTTCAGAAGTACTTTTAGCGGTAATTATAATTCATATAAGGTTTTGAGCGATCAGTCTATATGGCTTGGTGGTTCTTACAGTTTTACTACAAATCCTATTGTGAGTGATGTAACTACCGATGCATCAACGGGGAAAAGTACCATCCGTTCGGCTAATATTTCGGCTAAAACACCTGCAAACTTTTACTTGTATGCCGATGTCGGGCGAAAAATTAAAGGTATTGATTTAAGTGTGGGGCTTAATCTGGGGCTTGATGGAAGTTCATCGTATAATTATATCAACAGCGAATTAAATAATACAAAAAATTACAGCTACCAGGGAGGGATCAGCCTGTCTAAATATGTTGATAAGAAATATAGTTTTTATGGCCGTTTTGGGCCGACCTATACTATTTCGAGGGCGAGTATTGGTACGCTTGGTAACAGTGATGGTTGGGGTTTGAGCGGATATCTTTCAGGAGGCGTAAAATTGCCAGCCAAATTCGAAATTAATTCGGATGCACAATACGAATATAAAGGAACAACACAAACCTTTAACGAAACCTTTACCCGTCTGCTTTGGAATGCATCATTTGCTAAAAAGTTTTTCAAATCAGAAAACTTAAAACTATCCTTAACGGTAAATGATTTGCTAAATCAGAATGTAGGCTTTGACAGGACTGCCTACAACGGAAACATAACACAAAGCAGCTATACCACGATTAAAAGATATTTCATGTTCTCGGTAAGCTGGGATTTTACTAAAATGGGTGGTGTTAAAACACAAAAATAACGATGAAAACTCTCTTAAAATATATTTTCCTTTTTGTTGCGCTTTTTTCGGGCAACAGGCTTTTTGCTCAAAATGCACACTTTGTTGATCACGGTGTAATTGAATTTGAAAAGCGTTCAAATATGTATGCCATTATTAAAAAGAAAATTAATAAGGATAACGAAACCTATTATTTGCCTGCATTTGAACAGTATAAAAAAACAAATCCCCAGTTTAAGGTTTCGAAAAGTACCCTTAGTTTTTCTAAAAATAAAAGCCTCTATAAATGGGCACCAAGTGAAGAAACAATAAGTAATATGTGGCTGGCCAGAGATGCATTTGCCGATCTGAAAAATACAATTGCGACCAATTTTGATGAGCAGACCAGCTTAAGCCAGAAAAGTGTTTATGAGGAACTTTATCTGGTTAAGGATAGTCTTCGTAAAATAAACTGGAAAATTACCGATGAGACCCGGGAAATTGCGGGCTATGATTGTCGCAGGGCGAATGCCCTGATTATGGATTCGATTTACGTGGTTGCTTACTTTACCAACCAGATCGAAGTATCAGGAGGTCCTGAATCTTTTACCGGATTACCCGGAATGATTTTGGGTTTGGCATTGCCGCATGAAAACATGACCTGGTTTGCCACAAAAGTAAGCGAAGTTGCGGTTCCTGAGAAAGATTTAATTCCTCCAGCCAAGGGAAAGCCAACCACTAACAAAGGGCTTAGTGCAATCATTACTGCCGCCTTAAAAAACTGGGGCCCTGAGGCGTTGTCGGAGGTAAAAGTCTTTATGTTTTGAGGTAAATCTCCTGTTATTTTAAATAATTGACTTTTGTCAATAAAAATAAATGTAAAAAAGGTGTTTTTACTGTATGATTAATTAGTGTAAATTCTACTTTTGCTATATGGAAAATCCAAAAAGAAAATCTGACTTAAGTACTTTCTTGCAAAAGGTTAAACAACTAAGAGGTTTCGGCGATATGAATTCATATAGTCTGGTTACCGAATTTAAAGACCTGGGCAACATTCCTGATTATAAGATTAGAAATATTATCGAAGACATGTCTTCTCCACAAACCTGGAATAATGGCAAGTCAATTTTTATTGAAACTGTTTTAGAGAACATCTCGGCAAACTAAGTTGCTGCGCAAAATATAATAAAGCTTTCATTATTAAAACAATGAAAGCTTTTTTTATGCCCTTCGTAATCTGCCCATAAATTTTTATCTTCAATAAAAATCTAATCATCATGAAAAAAATTATCGCTATTTGCTTTTGCCTGAGCATTGTTTTAGGTGTTAAAGCACAAAAAACCGTCCCTGAAATTAAAGCCGGAACCGTAATGTATGCCGGTGCATTCGTGCAAGGACAGGAGTTCCCTTTAATATTAACCATTAAAAGTTTAACTGCGCCGGTAAGTATTGGCTGGTCGGTAGATGGTTATGGCGAAGGCGCTTTTGAAATGAGCGCTAAAGCTTTTGAAAGTGCAACTGAACTTCTTGCCGTTACACAGCCTGCTTTAGGGGTTACTAAATTATCAGACAAGGAAACTTTTGGCATTATTTCTAAATCGGCATTTAAAACGTTAAGCGACACCAAGGCATTTACTTACAGCGGTGTAAATTTCAAGGTAAAATCGCCTGAAACTGCGGCCCTTAAAATTAGCGGTAAAGAAGTTGATGTTTTTCATGTCGTAAGTGAAGATGGAAAGCAGGAATTATGGATTTTAAACAATGCCGCTTTTCCGTTAATTGTGCAATCGGTAGGCCAGGCCACTGATATTGCAGTATCAGAAATTAAATAGCATTTTGACTATAAAAAATAAAGGCCCGAAAGGGCTTTTTTAATTTCAAAGCACTATTTTTACGCCCATTATGGAAAACGACAAAAGAGAAATATTCGATAACGTTGCACAACGCTTAAAAATTGAAGGTTTTAATGTAGTAAATCGCGATGAGACCCGCCCATGGGGAGGTTTCTTTGTTATTGATGAAGCACAGGCACAACAATTTGCTGATACTTATTTTGACGGATTAGATGTAGAGAGTTTAAAAATCGGCGGTAAATTAAGTCCGAAAATTTTAATAGTAGCACCAAATACACGTCTTTCGTGGCAATATCACCACCGCAGGGCAGAAATCTGGCAAGTGGTAACAGGAACTGTGGGTATTAAAACCAGCGAAACTGACGAAGAAGGTGAAGTGAAAAAATATGCACCGAAAGACCAGATTAAATTACAACAAGGCGAACGCCATCGTTTAATCGGTTTAGAAGACTGGGGTGTAGTTGCAGAAATCTGGCAACATACAGATGCATCAAATCCATCGGATGAGAGCGATATTGTAAGGGTTCAGGACGATTTCGGCAGGTAATACATTCATTTAACATAAAGAAAAGGCACGATTGAGTAATCTTTCGTGCCTTTTTTATTTATCTTTGCACGATTTTTAAACGAATCTGAATAACAGGGAACCCTTTAAAAAACTAAACAACAGCTAATTCCGTTAATATTAGCATACATATTATACATGGTTATTTTCATATTTTTTCTTTGTCACTGGTTTTTATCGCTGTTTAGCCAAACTTTTTTTCTCCACCGTTACTCATCGCATAAGATGTTTAAAATGGAGCCTTTCTGGGAGAGATTCTTCTATTTGGTTTTACTGATTTCGCAAGGTTCGTCCTTTTTAAATCCGAGAGCGTATGCCATTTTACACCGTATGCACCATGCTTACAGCGACACGGAAAAAGATCCGCATTCGCCACATTTCTTTAAAGATGTTTTCGGGATGATGATTGCAACCAAGAACATGTATATGAATTACCTGCATTTCAAAATAGAGCCTGAGCCTGCTTTTCGCGGTAACTATCCGGAGTGGCCTATCGTTGATCGGATAGGTGATTCATGGTTCTGGAGAATTGGCTGCGGTTTATTTTATATCGGCTTTTACATTATGTTTGCTAATCACTGGTGGTTATTTATTTTATTGCCTATTCACTTTTTAATGGGACCATTACATGGTGCTATTGTAAACTGGTGCGGCCATAAATATGGTTATGCTAATCATGATAACGACGACCATAGCAAAAATTCTTTACCCTGGGATTTCTTATTAATGGGAGAGTTGTTTCAGAACAACCATCATAAGAAACCAAACAGTCCGAATTTTGCAACTAAATGGTGGGAGTTTGATCCTACTTATCCGGTGATGAAAGTATTGCACTGGATGAAGATTATTAAGATCAGGAAGGTTTAGTGTCTGGTGTTTAGTATCTAGTAGCAAGACACAGGTATCAATTATCAAGATACAAGTATCAAGATGCTGGAGTGAGACACAAATAAATGCATATAATATTTTTAGAGCCAGTTATTTAACGGGCTTTTTTTATTTTATAAGTAAACCATTGCAACATCTCAGCTGATAGGATTTCCGTATATTTAAGAAAATACAAACCTTAAATGATCAACTTTCTTAAACTCGTTTTTTCGGCACTGTTAGTTTTTATGTGTTATAAAGTAATCTCCACTTCACTGGAAAGCAATTTATTCAAAGAGTGGGATTTTCTGGGTAACATCCCGTGGATGCGTGCAACGTTGTGGGATTTTTATGCAAACATCTTTATTATCACGCTCTGGATGTTTTATAAGGAAAAAAGTATTATTCTTAAAATCTCTATTACGGTTTTGTTCGTATGTTTAGGTAGTATAGCAACTTTAGCCTATGTTTTAGTTCATTTGTTCAAACTAAAAGATGGCGAAGGTGTTAAAGAATTGCTGGTGAAAAGGTAAAGGTTTTTGGAATACCAAAGATCTTAAAAACCTTAAGCCCTAAACCCTAAACCTTAAAATGGATTACAAACATCTTTTTTTTATTGCTCTTCTATCCTTAGTTGCCTGTTGCACCATTATGTCAGTAGTCTGGCTATGGGCAAAAAAAATTAAAAATGCCGGTGTTGTAGATGTTTTCTGGGCATTGAACTTTCCGGTAATTACGCTGATCACTTTTTTTTTATCAGAAGGATTTGAGACGAGAAAAATCATAATATGTACAATATTCATGCTGGCCGAACTGAGGTTAGGTATTCATTTGTGGCAGCGTGTTATCGGGCATTTAGAAGAGGAAGAAGGAAGGTATCAGCAACTCCGTAAGGAATGGGGCGTCCAGGCTAATCGCAATTTTTTTGTGTTTTTCCAGTTTCAGGCAATTTCAAATGTACTGCTGGCAATTCCATTTTTCATCATTACTGCTAATACCGCTAATCAGATCTCAATTTTAGAATATATCGGCCTTGCCATATGGGCAATTGCATTTATTGGAGAAATGATTGCTGATCAGCAACTCGCTTCATTTAAAAAAGATCCGGCAAATAAGGGCAAAGTTTGTGATACTGGCCTATGGTACTACAGCCGTCATCCCAATTATTTTTTTGAGTGGATTACCTGGATGGCATATTTCATATTTGCGCTGGCATCGCCCTGGGGCATTTTAGCCATCATCAGTCCGGCAATCATTTTATACTTATTAACCAGGGTTACTGGTGTTCCTAACAACGAAGAACAAAACTTAAGGAGCAAACCGGTAGCTTACAAAAAATACCAGCAAACCACTTCTTCCTTTTTTCCCTGGATGAAAAAGGATGGAAAAGGGCAGTGATGAACTGGATGATAGAACAGGCTTTGCAAATCCGGTATTCATTTTACTTCGTACATCAACCATTTTCCATTATACATTAACCATCTTACAATTCCATTTATATGTGGTACGATAAACTTTTAGAAAACGATAAACTTCCCGATACCGCATTGCGGATGGGTATCAGAAAACTTTGCAAGCAAAGGCTTGATGATGAAACCTTAGGCGATGAGGAATTACAGCAAGAGAAATTTATGGATTTGGTTGCCGAGTTGAAGCAATCGGCGATAGCGGTAAATACTGCTGAAGCAAATGAACAACACTATGAGCTGCCAACCGAGTTTTTTCAGTACTGCCTGGGCAAAAACTTAAAATACAGCAGTGGTTACTGGAAGCCCGGGGTTAAAGATATTGATACTTCGGAAGATGATATGCTGGCACTAACCTGTAAGCGGGCCGATCTACAAAAGGGGCAGAATGTTTTAGAACTCGGCTGCGGATGGGGCTCTTTATCCTTGTACATGGCCGCTAAATTCCCGGAAAGTGCCTTTACTGTGGTTTCGAATTCTGCAACGCAGAAAATATTTATCGATGCAACGGCCAAAGAAAGGGGCATTCAAAACTTAACGGTTTTAACAGCCGATATGAATACATTCACGATTGCCGATACTTTCGACAGGATTGTATCTGTAGAAATGTTTGAGCACATGCGCAACTATAAGTTTTTGCTTAATAAGGTTGCCGGGTTTTTAAAGCCTGATGGTAAGTTGTTCGTTCATATTTTTACCCACAAAACCCTGGCTTACAAGTTTGAGGTAATTGATGAAACCGATTGGATGAGTAAGTATTTCTTTACCGGGGGGATTATGCCATCGAACCATTTGTTTTTCTATTTCAATGATGACCTGAAGATTGACAAGCACTGGGTAGTAAATGGTACCAATTATGGTAAAACATCAGAAGCCTGGCTGAGCAATATGGATAAGCATAAGAAGGAAATTATGCCCATCCTTGAAAATACCTATGGCAAAGACCAGGCGGTTAAGTGGTGGGTTTACTGGAGGTTGTTTTACATGTCGTGTGCCGAACTTTTTAATTACAATAAAGGAAACGAGTGGATGGTTTGCCACTATTTATTTGAAAAAATAAATAGTGATGTAAAAGGTTAAATGTAAAGATGGATGAAGTAATAGACAGCCATCATCCATTATACATCTTCCATCATCCATTACACATCTTCCATCGTCCATTATACATTTTCCATCATGAATAAACTCGCCATCATTGGCTCCGGAATAGCAGGTATGGGTTGTGCCCACAAACTGCAGCATAAATACGACATTACACTTTTTGAAGAAGCTGATTATATAGGCGGCCATACCAATACCATTACCCTTGAAGAAGATGGCAAAGCCATTTATCTTGATACCGGTTTTATGGTTTTTAATTATGAAACTTATCCTAATCTGACCGAAATGTTTGCTGAAATTGATGCACCCGTAATGAAAACGGATATGTCGTTCAGTGTTCAGTTTTTGCCTAAAAAGCTTGAATATAGTGGTTCAAGTTTGAACCACCTTTTTGCACAGCGGAAAAACCTTTTCAATATTCCTTATTTAAAAATGCTGATGCAGATTAACCGTTTTAACAAACAAAGTGTTGAGATTCTGGATCATCCGGCTTATCAGGATTACTCAATTGCGAAGTTTTTTAAAGAATTTGGTTATAGCGAGGATATGCTTTGGCAATACCTTATTCCCATGAGTGCGGCAGTCTGGAGTGCACCTATGGAGCAAATACTCGATTTTCCGGCGGTAACGTTAATCCGTTTTTTTAAGAACCATGGTTTCTTGGGGTTGAACACTCAGCATCAATGGTATACGCTTCAAAACGGGAGCCAGGCCTATCGCGAGAAACTGATTGAACCTTTTAGGGACAGAATTAAGATCAACAATAAAATTGTTGCCGTTAAACGATTGGAAAATGGAAAGGTTGAAGTAGAAAACTCCGCAGGGGAGCGGTTTGAGTTTGATAAGGTGATTATGGCCAGTCATGCCGACCAGACTTTCGAAATCGTAAAAGATAAAACTGCATTGGAAACAGAGTTGCTTTCGAAGTTTAAATACCAGTTAAATAAAGCGGTGGTTCATACTGATGAAAAGCAGATGCCCGAAAAGAAGCTCGCCTGGAGTAGCTGGAATTATCGGGTAGAAAAGGATGGCGATAAATTATTGCCAAGCACCATTTACTGGATGAACAGTTTACAAGGTGTTTCAAAGAAAACCAATTATTTCGTGTCGATTAATCCAACAGATTCCTTAAATCCGGATAAAATAATTAAGGAAATCGACTACCACCATCCTTTATTTGATGTGGCTGCGATGCAGGCACAGGCGCAGCTCCACAAACTTAATGAAACCGGCCCTGTTTACTATTGTGGAAGTTATTTCAAATATGGTTTTCATGAAGATGCTTATAAGAGTGCAGTGGAGTTGTGTGGGAAGATGTAAAATGTTAGATGTAAAAGTGATTTAATATGGCTGTCATTCTGAGGAACGAAGAATCTGCAAGCGATTAAATGCTGATGTTTGATTGGGTATTTTAGGTGGTAGTTGAATCAAATTTGTGCTAATAGGTTAGGGATTCTTCGCTATGCTCAGAATGACAAGAAGCCTATTTATTACCGCCGTGCTTTAGTCGATGAAAACAAAAATTATTTAGTAAATTGAAATCATTAATGTCTATAAAATCATCCATATATACCGCCAAAGTAATGCATCACCGGCTTGCACCGAAGAAGCATTCATTCTGGTATAACGTATATATGTTTTATATTGATCTGGATGAAATAGACCTGCTGGCGAAGAAATTCAGGTGGTTTAGCCGCAACCGATTTAACCTGTTTTCTTTCAGGGATAAGGAGCATTTACAATTACCCAGGGAAAAGCCTGACCAAAGAAAAAACACCCGGCAACACCTTGAAGATTATTTAAAAGGTTATGGTGTGGACGGAACGAAACTGAAAATTAAGCTGCTGACGAACCTGAATGTACTCGGTTATAATTTCAATCCGGTTTCTTTTTACTACTGTTTCGATGAAAATAACCATGCAGTTTGCTGTGTTGCCGAAATCAGTAACACCTATCGCGAAATGAAACTTTTTTTCTTCGGAAAAGAGGAGTTAGCTGGTGATATGTTCAGCAAGATTACAACTAAATATTTTTATGTTTCGCCATTTATAGATCATGATGACTCGTTTGATTTCAAATTAAAAGTGCCTGCAGCGCATCTGGATATCAAAATTGATGATATTGATAAAAACGGTAACCGTTTTTTTATCAGTACGCTGAAGGGGGATATTAAAACATTTTCAGACCGCAATATGTTGAAATATTTTCTGTCGATTCCCTTAATTCCATTGCAGGTTATGGGCATGATACACTGGCAGGCTTTTAAATTGTGGATTAAAAAAATACCTTTTCATCCGAAAGCCGAAAACCCTGAGCTGCAACGTAACGTATATAGACCATATAAACCTTAATAAATAACCTAAAAATTATGAATACGATTACCGCTTCCAGAACATCAACCGGTTTTTTTGAGAGAGTGGTGCTGAGCGCACTTTCAAAAATGACTTTGGGAAAGTTAGAACTAACGCTAACCAGTGGAGAAACTTTGGTTTTTGGAAATGGCGAAAACAAGATTCATGCAAATATTCAGGTTAACCATCCTGATTTCTTTAAATCGATCGCCTTATATGGTGATATCGGTTTTGGCGAAGGATACACTTCGGGTTTATGGGATACATCTAACATTACAAATGTTATTAAATGGATAATCTTAAACATTGAGCATGCACCATCCGTTACCGGGAGTAAAGTAAAATCGGTGGCACTAAACCTGTTTAAGTTCGTAAATAAACTAAGCCATGTGAGAAGGGCGAATACTTTAGCAGGCTCGCAGAAAAACATATCCGAACATTACGATTTAAACAACGATTTCTTTGCTACATTTCTGGATAAAACCATGACTTACTCGAGTGGTTATTTCCTGAATGAAAATACAAGTCTGGAAGAAGCCCAATATGCCAAATACAATAGGTTAGCAAGACAATTAAAGGTAAAGGCAAGTGATCACGTGCTGGAGATTGGCAGTGGCTGGGGAGGAAATGCAATATTTCTGGCAAAAAACTATGGCTGTAAGGTCACTTCGGTTACCATTTCCAAAGAGCAACAGAAACTGGCATTAGAAAGGGTAAAAGCAGCAGGTTTGCAAGATCAGGTTTCAATCATTATTCAGGACTACCGTAAAATTGAAGGTACTTTTGATAAGATTGTTTCTATCGAAATGCTCGAGGCTGTGGGTCACCAGTTCCTGGAAACCTATTTCGAAAAATGCCAGTCGCTTTTAAAACCTGATGGGATTTTTGCCTTTCAGGTAATTACTTCACCTGATAGCCGCTATGATAAATTGCGGAGTGGTGTAGACTGGATTCAGAAACATATTTTCCCTGGCTCACTGCTACCGTCGGTTGCTGCCATCAATAAGGCTATAAATAACACAGGTGATTTAACAATGGTTGATTTAAAAGATATGGGGCTAGATTATGCAAAGACACTTCACCTCTGGTACCTTGAATTTAATAAGCAACTGGATAAAGTTAAAGCACTAGGTTTTGATGAAGCATTTATCCGTAAATGGAATTACTACCTGAACTATTGCGAAGCCGCCTTTGCGATGCGGAATATTAATGTAATGCAATTGGTTTATACCCGTCCGAATAATACAATGAGATAGATTTGATGTGAGATGGTTTTGATGTGAGATGGATGATGTAAAAGGTATAAGGGAGTTGGCTCCCCATCTTCCAGCTCACCTTTTCCATCATCCATCTCACGTTTCACATCATTCATTTTATACCTAGTTCGTTTACCCCTTTTTTTCGCACTTTTACCGACCAAATAAATGCGGTGGCGTAAAAAGTATTCTACCATGTTGTAACAAATACGACCTTGCGCAGACTAATTACAAAAGACTATTTATTAAGATGAAACGAATTCTACTATTAACTTTTATTCTCGGAATATTTTTTAATGCTAAAGCACAATTCGGAATGGGAGGCGCACAAAAAGCTACTGTTGCAGGCCGCATTTCGATAACTGTTTTAGATTCAGTAAATAAAAAACCAATAGATTACGCAACCATATCCTTATTAAGGATTAAAGACAATAAATCAGTTAACGGAGGGGTTACTGATGATAAAGGTAAACTGGTATTACAGAATGTTGCACCTGACGCTTATAAGCTGATGATTGGTTTTATGGGTTACAAAAATAAAACCATACTGGTAACGACAACGCCTGGAAAGCCAGATTTAAATTTAGGAAACGTGGTTATCTCGTCAACTGAAAATAACCTCGCTGATGTACAGATAACGGGCACAAAGGCAATTATTGAAAATAAAATCGACAGGATGGTTTATAATGCTGAAGCTGACGGCACCAATGCAGGTGGCGATGCTACAGATGTTATGCGTAAGGTTCCGATGCTTTCGGTTGATCCAACAGGAAATATTCAATTACGTGGAGGTGCCGTTCGGGTATTAATTAACGGTAAACCTTCGGGTACAATGGCAAGCAGTGTTGCCGATGCCTTGAAAATGATTCCTGCAGAACAAATTAAAACGGTAGAAGTAATTACCAGTCCGTCGGCAAAATACGATGCTGAAGGTTCTGGCGGGATTATTAATATCATCACCAAAAAATCAAATGCACAGGGCGTTAGTGGTTCGGTAAACGCTGCTGCAGGTACACGCCAGAATAATGGTTCATTTAACTTAACAGCCAAAACCGGCCGCCTTAGCGTAAATACAAGTTTAGGAACAAATCTGGCTTATGCACAAAAATCGCAAACCGAATTTATTACCAATACTACTTATTTAAACGGAACTACAAACAACATTACACAAAGCGGGTTTTCTAAATGGAGCCGCAACGGGTATAATGGTAGTTTAGGTTTAGATTACGATTTTAATGCCTATAATAATATCAGTACTACTGTAAAGCTGAATAGTTTTTCAAATGGTGGACCGAGCGAAACAAACTACATCATTAATAATGCTGCGGCATCTAATATCGGTGATATGGATATGACTTTCAGAAACATGGACTGGAATGTAGATTATCGTAAAACCAGTAAAAAAGAAGGAGAAGAGTTTTCGGTTTCGGCACAGTTATCTACCGGCCGTACACCAACAAGTTTCAGCAACTTGCTTACCTCAGCCACTTATCCATCGGGATTATTAACCAGAAGTAATAATACAGGTAAAAATAATGAGTACACTTTCCAAACAGATTATACTTATCCATTTAATAAGAAAACAACTTTAGAAGTTGGTGCAAAAGCAATTTTAAGAGACATTCAGAGTCAGTTCGATAATACGGCACAGGATTTTGAATATAACCAAAATGTGGGAGCAGCTTATGGTGTAATCAGCTTTGATTTAACCAAAAAACTGAAGTTTAAAGGCGGTTTAAGGGCTGAGTATACACAAATAGATTTTAATACACAGAGCAGTGGCATTCAGAAAAACGATTATTTAAACCTGTTTCCAAGTGCCATCATCTCGCAAAACTTAAAAGGTGGTGCCACCTTAAAACTAAGTTATAACCGACGTGTACAAAGGCCTTCACAATCTTATTTAAATCCTTTCCGAAACGAAAGCGACCAGTTTAACATTATGCAAGGTAACCCTCAATTAAGTCCGGAGCTAAGTGATAATATCGAATTGGGTTACAATACTTTTATTAAAGGCTCGATAATAAATGCATCGATATTCTATCGCCGCACAAGTGATGTAATTGAAAATTCGATCTCACCTATTTCAGAAAATGGCGTAAATAAAACATTAACATCTTATATAAACGTTGGTACTGCACCAGTTTACGGGTTTAACGTGTTTGCTTCTTACAATCCTAAGCCAAAATGGACTTTAATGACCAATTTTGCAGGAAATACCTATTCGGTAACCAATAATGCAACCAATATTAATACAGGTACCTTTTTTAACTTCAACTGGTTTGTACGTTCGGCATATGGTTTTGGTAAGGGATATAATTTTGAGTTGTTTAACGTAATTACTTCCAAAAGACGTACTTATCAGGGTGTAACCAATCCGTTTTACATTTATGGTGCTTCAATTAAAAAGGAGATATTTAAGAAAAAAGGAAGCATCGGTTTAGGTACATTGAATCCGTTTACAAGAGATTTACATATTAAAACCATTAATAATGCAGTTAACCAAACGGGTACAATCTATCAAAGTCAAAACATTTATTACCCGTTACGTAACTACACTTTAAATTTTAGCTATACTTTCGGTAAACTTAAATTTACAGAGAAAAAGAAAATCAAAAACGATGATATTAAACAAGACCAGCAACAACAAGGTGGTGGAATGGGTGGTGTTCAACAATAAATTGTAAAACCCAATTAAATATAAAGTCAAAGCTTCCGGCGTTAAGTCGGAAGCTTTTTTTATTTCTTCTTTACCCTCTTTAAAATCATTAAGCTCAACGGATTCATTGGATAGCCACTGATATTATTCTGAAGCATCACTACCGATTGATCGTAAAAAACAGGAACCACCGGTGCATAATCCATCACCATCTGATCCATCTGCCGGTAAAGTTTAAACCGCTTTTCACTATCAGGTTCATAGTAACTCTCTTCAAACAGTTTATCGAAAGCTTTATTATAAAACGCCGTATAATTTGGTCCATAAGGGACTTTGTTTTTAGAATAAAACATCGAGAGGTAATTTTCTCCGTCGGCATAATCTGCTATCCAGCTTCCGCGGAAAAAGTTTACGTTGTTTTTCGACATTAAATCACGTAAGCTGGCACTGGGGCTTACATCAATTTTTGTTTTAATGCCTATGGCACTCAGTTCGCCCTGAATAAATTCTATTAAATCTTTATAAGTTGTGGTGGTGTTTAAGGTAATTTCCGTTAGTCCTTTTCCTTCAGGAAAACCAGCTTCAGCTAATAACCTGGCCGCGAGTTTGGGGTCGTAATGGTAACCATGAACAGCGGCGCTATCAAAACCAGGCATTCCCTTCGGTATAAATCCCGAAGTTGCAGGTATCCCAATGCCATTTCTCAAGTATTTAATGAGTTTTTCCCTGTCGATGGAATAGTTTATCGCCTGCCTTACTTTTTTTAATCTCAATGGCGAATGTTTCACAATATCAAGGGTGCTATCCACCAGAATCCCAACATACTCCGTGCATAGGTAAGGGCCTTTTCTCAAATTAAACTTGCCTTTATATTTTGAGGTCATTTTGCCACTTTTTGTCAGGATATCATCGCGGTAGCTTCCATCAACACTGTAATAAAAGTCGAGGTCTTTTTTTAGAAAGCTCATAAAGCCACTTTGTTTATCGGTAATGAAAGAAGCTTTCAAGGCATCAATATAGGGCAGGCTAAGTCCGTTTGAATCTTTTTCCCAATAATGTTCGTTTTTCAGGAGCACCAAAATCTCACCTTCTTTCCAGTATTTAAATTTAAAAGGACCTGTTCCAACAGGATGACTTCTGAAATCCTTTCCATAATGCTCAACCACTTCCTTTGGTACCACAGAGCAATATTGAGAGGTAAGTAAATTCATGAATGGTGGAAAGGGACGAACGAGTTTTATCTGAAAAGTGGAATCATTAAGTGCAATAAAATTCTTTTCATCCTTAACCTTGTCGCTGAAAATCCAGCCGCCTGATGAAGCAACCTTAGGATCGATTAATCGATAAAAACTATAAGCGAAATCACTGGCTACAACTTTTCTTCCTTTACCATTTTTAAAAACGGGGTCGTCCTGAAAGTAAACATCATTCCGCAGATTAAAAGTGTAAGTTGTGGCATCGGCCGATATCTGCCAGCTTTTTGCAATGCAGGGAACGGTTTGCAAGGCAGAATCTATTTGAACCAGGCCATTGAAAATCTGGTTGGTCATCCAAATGGCATTCTGGTTGCGGGCGAAAGCCGGATCTAGAGATGTTAAGCCCTGATCGAGGTTTATATTGAATACTTTTTTGTTATTATCATCCGTTGTTTCTTTACAGGAAATGACAATAAGGCTGCAAAAAAAACAAAATATATACTTAAAAGAACCTTGCATGCGGTAAGGAATGTTATTTTTGCACAAATTAATAAATTTAATGCAGATGTCTTTTTTAAACGATTTATTTATCGGGCTGGATGCCACAAAACAGGAAGATTTACAGGAACGTTTAGCTATTGTGGAGCATAAGATTAAGTTTATGGATAAAATGCCTGTTGCCTTGCTTGATGTTAATAATAATCCAAGTTACTTTTTAACCGAAGAGATTGCATTGGCTGGTGGAATGGTCGAATCGGATGTTTTTAATGCTGCATTTGTTATTTATTACCAACCGGGGAAAACCTTAACGGATTTAATGCGTGAAATTCCTTCGGTGCTGAATTCAGATTGGCAGGCCGTTCAAAACAATCGTATCATTTTGTTAAATGATGATGTTAACCGTGAGCGATCGGCAGAAAATGCAGTTTCATTAATAGAAGATATGGCCGAAATGATTCACCCGGGCTCGTTTATTTTTGGACACGAGGGCGATAAATGGATTAGGTTTGGCGCATAAAGCTGAAAGACTAAAGCTCCGAATTGTAGCAGACAGGCACAACGAAATTATAAAACGGTATGTATGTCACAGCTCACGGCAATGAAGCAGTCGCTTATTCTAAATCGCTAAATCCTGACCTAAAATTTTATAAATTTATCTATCTGTTCGTTGGTGAATTTAATGGTATCCTCTTTAATTAGATTACCATCGGCATCAAGTTCGCTTTTAATATTTGGAATGTGCAGGCGTAAGGGTAAAATATTTAAGTGTACATAGTGGCACACCCCTGTAAAATGATCGACACCACGAATATTACCATATTTGCCTGATGAAATACCCACAAGTGCCGCTTTCTTATCATAAAAACTATCAGGAAAAGTGCAGGCATCAATAAGCACTTTTAAAACACCGGGATAACTTCCGTTATATTCGGGCATGATGAAAAGGAATTTATCTGTAGATGAGATTAAATCCTGGATTTTCTGAAATGCAGCCGAACGTTTTCCATACATATCGGTGTTTAAAACATCGGCAGGTAAATGTTCAAGACTGAGCAGCTTAGCTTCAGCTCCTTTTATTTTAAGCTGTTGCTGATAATATCTGGCAATTTTCAGCGTATTGCTATTTGGTCTGTTTGTAGCAGCTATGATTGTAATCATGGGTAAATTGTTAATAAGATGTTTAAAACCCGAAAGCCCTTATTGCTAAAATTGCCATATAGTTTGTATCTTAGCTGATTGAGAAAAAGGGCGTAAACAACGCAAAAATAGAACTTTTTGTCGATTAAAAGGCATATGTTAGTTGGCCTTAAATAAGCGTTAAGTAAATTTCTGATACATAGATGAGCAAAATTATTGCATTAGCAAATCAAAAAGGTGGTGTTGGTAAAACAACTTCATCAATTAACCTGGCTGCTAGTTTAGCCGTACTGGAATACAAAACTTTATTGGTTGATGCTGATCCTCAGGCGAATTCAACTTCAGGTATTGGCTTCGATCCAAGAAATATTAAAGATAGTATCTACGAGTGTATCATTAATGATATCGATCCGTTAAAAGCGATTCAGAAAACGGATACACCAAATTTAGATTTACTTCCGGCACATATCGATTTGGTTGGTGCCGAAATCGAGATGATTAACCTGAACAACCGTGAATATAAAATGAAGGCTGTTCTGGAGAAAGTTAAAGATCAGTACGATTTTATCATTATCGATTGTTCACCATCTTTGGGTTTAATTACCATCAATGCATTAACGGCAGCAGATTCTGTAATCATTCCTGTTCAATGTGAATATTTCGCCCTTGAAGGTTTAGGTAAGTTGTTGAATACAATTAAAATTGTACAAAACCGTTTAAACCCTGAATTGGAAATAGAAGGCATTTTATTAACGATGTACGATGTTCGTTTACGTTTATCGAACCAGGTGGTAGAAGAAGTGAAAACCCATTTCAACGAATTGGTTTTCGAAACAATTATCCAGCGTAATACGCGTTTGAGTGAGGCACCAAGTTATGGTGTTTCGGTTATTATGCACGATGCCAACTGCAAAGGCGCAATTAATTACTTGAACCTTGCCCGCGAAATTGTGAAGAAAAATGGCCTGTTAAAGGAAGAAGAAAATATTGGTACAGCAACTTTATAAATTATAGATGACATCTTTTCAGCGAAAAACAGGTTTAGGTAGAGGATTAAGTGCGCTTTTAGATGATAGCGAATCTACTCATCCACCAAAGCAACAGGTAAATGCCGTAAGTGAAACTGAGCAGGTTGGTAACATCAGTCATGTAAATTTAAGTGAAGTTGAAACCAATCCATACCAGCCGCGTACCGAATTTGATCAGGTAGCTTTAAATGAGCTTGCCGATTCGATAAAAGTGCAAGGTTTAATTCAGCCGATTACCGTTAGAAAACTCAGTGCCAACAAATACCAGTTAATATCTGGTGAAAGAAGGTTCAGGGCATCTAAACTGGCAGGCTTAACACAAGTTCCTGCTTATATACGCAGTGCTAACGACCAGCAGATGCTGGAAATGGCGCTTATTGAGAACATTCAGAGAGAGAATTTAAATGCAATAGAAGTTGCTTTGAGTTTTCAGCGAATGATTGATGAAGTAGGATTAAAACAAGAACAATTAGGTGAACGTGTAGGTAAAAACCGTACCACTGTAACCAATTACCTGCGTTTATTGAAACTTCCACCTGCAATTCAGGCATCTATCCGTGATCAAAGAATTTCGATGGGACATGCACGTGCTTTAATTAATGTTGATGGCGTTGACCGGCAGTTGTTCATTCACCAGGAGATTTTAGAGAAAGGCTTATCGGTGCGTAAAGTAGAAGAGTTGGTTCGTAACCTTCAGCATGCTCCGGTTAAAGCAGAGGATAAACCAAAGGCAAAAGGTGTTTCTTTCCAGTACCAGAAGCTTCAGGACGACCTGGCCTCTAAATTTGCTACTCGTGTAAAATTAAAGGTTAGTCAGAACGGTAAAGGAGCAATTGAAATTCCTTTTGTGAGCGACGACGACCTGAACCGGATTTTAGAGTTATTAGATTGGTAATGCTGACAGTTAAGCGTTTAATACTGCTTTCTATATTTACATTTATACTTGTAAATCTGGCTTCTGCCCAGGTTAAGGATACGGTATTAAAACCAGTTGATTCGACAAAAAATGCTCCGGTTAGGTTGGTCAGAATTGATTCAACAAAAAAAATAACAGACACGACCAAGGTAAAATATGTTAATCCAGGTAAGATTGCCGGGCGAAAAGCGATATTTAAGTCGTTAATTGTTCCGGGCTGGGGGCAACTTTACAATAACCAGATGCTACGCGATAAGCTTAATGCTAAAGGCGAAAAAACGGGCCACTTCTGGCAAAAAACCTATACCCTAAGTAAAGTGGGTATCATTTACGGGGGACTTACGCTGCTTACACTATCCTATATCGATAACAGGAGTAACTATAAAATATTCCTCAAAGAAGCTCAGGTTAGAGCCTTTAATAAGGTACAAACAGATGCGTCGAAAAAGCTAGCCGTAAATCCTGACCTGATTAGGTACGGCGATACCAATATTACCGATGCGCAGGCGATTTATAAAAGGAATACCCAAATCATTATTTTTTCTTATGTTGCAGTTTATGCAATTCAGGTTATCGATGCTTATGTAGCCGCCCGTTTAAATTACTTTAATATTGACGATTCTGTTGCCTTAAAAGTAACCCCATCACTAATGATAAATCAAAATTCGATGTATGGATTTAATACCATGCCTGCATTAAAAGTATCGTTAAGGTTTTAATTACTAATTATAAAAATTACATAAATGAAAATTGCGCTTTTAGGATATGGTAAAATGGGGCAGATTATCGAAAAATTTGCACTTGAGCGTGGCCATGAAATCGTTTTAAAAATATCAATAGATAACCAGGAAGAGTTAACCAGGCAGAACCTTAAGGCTGCTGATGTAGCTATTGATTTTAGTACGCCTGATTCGGTGTTGAATAATATTTATACCTGCTTTGATGCCAATGTACCCGTTGTGGTAGGCACTACGGGCTGGTACGGTAAGCTGCAGGAAGTTAAAAACGAATGCAACACCAGCAATAATACCTTGCTTTATGGCTCTAATTTTAGCATTGGGGTTAACTTGTTTTTTAAGTTAAACCAAACTTTGGCAAAACTGATGAATAAGTATCCAGCTTACGATGTACAGGTGGAAGAAATACACCATACCCAAAAGCTTGATGCGCCAAGCGGAACGGCAATAACTTTAGCTGAAGGTATTGTAGATAACATAGAGCGAAAATCGGAGTGGTTAAACGAAGTTGTGGGAAGCAACGTAGAGTTATTTCCTACAGCTGAACAATTGCTTATCGAATCGCACAGGATTGAAAATATTCCCGGAACCCATACTGTAATTTACAGCAGTGAAGTAGACGAAATTGAGATTAAACATACTGCACATAATCGTGCCGGTTTTGCCTTAGGTGCTGTGGTTGCGGCAGAATGGGTAAAAGACAAAAGAGGATTTTTCAGTATTACTGATATATTTGAGTAAAGCTGAAAGCCTAAAGCCAAAAGATCAAAGCGAAAAATAAAAGCAGAAGATCTAAAGCGGAAAAAGAAATTGGTGTAAACACTTAATTTGTGTTGTCATAAGCAATAAAAAATCAGATACCAGTTAGCCGGATTGCGCAATTAATCCGTTAACCAACTAAACAAAAAATATGAATTATAAATTCTGGCAGAAGAAAAAGGATGCCAACAAAAAGAAAAAAACCAAAACCCGCGAGTGGGTTGATGCAATTGTTTTTGCGGTAGTTGCAGCAACCATAATCAGGGTGTTTTTTATTGAGGCTTATACCATTCCTTCTGGTTCAATGGAGCGCTCTTTACTTATCGGTGATTTCCTGTTTGTAAGTAAAGTAAATTACGGGGCCCGTATTCCGATGACACCTGTTGCTTTCCCTTTTGCACATCACACGATGCCATTTACAAGCTCAACAAAAGCCTATTGGGATGGTGTTCAATGGAAATACCATCGTTTACCGGGTTTATCTGAAGTTAAAAGGAATGATGTCGTTGTATTTAACTTTCCTGAAGGAGATACCGTTGCGGTGGAAGACCAGGTATCTAATTACTATGATATGGAAAGGCAATTTGGCAGAGAGGCGGTAAACAGCCGATTTACCATCATCAGCCGCCCGGTTGATAAGCGTGAAAACTTCATTAAGCGCTGTATTGGTATTCCGGGAGATGTCATCAGTATGAAAAATGGTATTGCAAATGTTAACGGAAAAGACGAACCCTTAAAAAGTACAGGTATGATGCCTTATCGCCTGGTGTTTAAAACCATGGAATTTAATTATTCGGCACTCGACGATTTTAAGTTAAACCTGGGTAATACTCCGGCCGTTGGCCCAAACACCTATGTTGTAAATATTTCTCCTGAAATGGCAGATGAACTTAGGGCTTTGGATTTTGTAAAAAGCGTAACGATGGATGCATCAACGGCTGCTGAAATTGAAGCAGGTGGCATATTTCCGCATGACCCTAAACGCGTTTGGAATCGTGATAATTTCGGTTCTATAAAAATCCCTGCAAAAGGATGGACCGTTAATATTGACAGCAATACGATGCCACTTTATTATAGAGCCATCAGAACTTATGAAGGTAATAAAGTAGAGCAAAAAGGAAAAGACTGGTACATCAATGATAAAATTGCTACATCATACACGTTTAAAATGAATTATTTCTGGATGATGGGTGATAACCGCCATAATTCTGCCGATTCGCGTTACTGGGGTTTTGTACCTGAAGACCATATCGTTGGGAAAGCATTATTCATCTGGATGAGCTGGGATAGCGAAGCCTCGTTCTTCCATAAAATACGATGGAGCAGGTTGCTTAAAGGAATTAATTAAAAAATTAAAGGCAAAAGCGGAAGAATTTAAATCTTCCGCTTTTTTTATGGCTTACTGTTTTGTTTTTAATCAAACTGTTAACTGGTAATCAGTGCTGTAACAAAATTTCCATTCGTTTATCTAAAAGGGGTTATTAAAAACTAAACTGATTTTAACATGAACTGGAAATTCTGGCAAAAAAAGAAGGACACCAATAAAAAGAAAAAAAGCAAAACCCGTGAGTGGGTAGATGCAATTGTTTTTGCAGTAATTGCGGCAACTATTATCCGTGTTTTCTTCATCGAAGCCTATACTATTCCTTCAGGCTCCATGGAACGCTCACTGCTAATTGGCGATTTCCTTTTCGTAAGTAAGGTAAATTATGGCGCCCGTATCCCAATGACCCCTGTTGCTTTTCCTTTTGCCCATCATACCATGCCGTTAACGGGTACCAAAGCCTATTGGGATGGAGTTCAATGGAAATACCATCGTTTACCCGGCCTTTCTAACATAAAAAGGAATGATATTGTCGTTTTTAATTTGCCGGTTGGAGATACCGTTGCTCTGGAAAATCAGGAGCCAAGTTATTACAATTTAGTGCGCCAGTCTGATTGGAAAACTGTTAACAGTCAGTATACCATAACCAGTCGTCCGGTTGATAAAAGGGAAAATATTATTAAGCGTTGCATTGGTATTGCAGGCGATGTTATCAGCATGAAAGATGGCGTGGTAAGTGTGAACGGAAAAGCTGAACCCTTAAAAAATACAGGACAAATGCCTTATAAAATTCAGCTTAAAACTACTGAGGTTAATTTCGATGTATTTAAAGATTTAGGCTTCAGGATTGATGAAATGCAGCAGCTTAGTGATGATACTTACCTGGCTAACGGGACGGCGGAAATGGCCGCAGAATTAAAAAAATTAGATTTCATAAAAGCCGTTGAATTGCAGGTTAAACCAGCATCGGTAGATGATGGAGACCTTTTTCCTTTAGATAAAAACCGCAAATGGAATGTAGATAATTTTGGGCCGGTGCAAATCCCCAAAAAAGGATGGACGGTTAAAATTGACAGTAACACCATGCCTTTATATTACAGGGCTATTAGAACTTACGAGGGTAATAAAGTAGAACAAAAAGGAAAAGACTGGTACATCAATGATAAAATCGCGACAGCATATACCTTTAAGATGAATTATTACTGGATGATGGGAGATAACCGCCATAATTCAATTGATTCACGTTACTGGGGCTTTTTGCCCGAAGATCATGTTGTAGGTAAAGCATTATTTATCTGGATGAGCTGGGATAGTACAGCGTCGTTTTTTCAGAAAATAAGATGGAACAGGTTACTTAAAGGAATACATTAAGCCTCAGATAGTTAATTTTTAAAACAGCCATATTAATGGCTGTTTTTTTATTTGCGAGAATACTTTAAAAAAAAATTAAAAAGTATTTCATTGTTTTAAAATTATTTTATAAGTTTATTAAAACTTTTAGGAATGTCGATAATTGTTGAAAAAAACCAACGTTTGCGAGCCGAAATTCTGAAGCATTTGTATTACCACAAATCGCTTTCTATTAATGCATTAAGTAAATTTGCGCAAAGGAGCATTCCATTAGTAACTTCTGCAGTTACCAGTCTCATAGCCGAAGGTTATATTATTGAAAAAGGACTGGCTCCATCTACCGGTGGCAGAAGGCCTGCAACATTTCTATTAAATCCTGATCAGAAAAAATATATAGTGGCTGTTGCCATGGATCAGTTTATCACCAGGATTTCCGTTTTCGATTTAGGTGGAAGGGTGGTTTTTCGTGGCGAAAAATTAAGCCTTAATATTTCTGATGCGCAGCTGGGATTAAACCAGCTCACCGAATTTATCAAGAGCTCATTAAAAGCTTCAGCAATAGCACATGGCGATTTTCTAGGAATTGGATTAGGTATGCCTGGTTTTACTGATGCAGTTAAAGGAATAAACTATACATTTCTTCAACCTGGCGATGGTTCAACTTTACAAGAATACCTGACCAGGCAGTTGAGTCTTCCCGTTTTTATCGAAAACGACTCTTACCTGGTAGCGCTTGCGGAACTGAAATTTGGTATCGCCATGGGGCTTAAGGATGTACTGGTTGTTAATATTGGCTGGGGTACAGGCTTAGGAATGATTATAAACGGGCAGTTGTATCGTGGTAGTAGTGGTTTTGCAGGGGAGTTTAGTCATATTCCCTTGTCAGATTCGAACAATCTTTGCTCTTGTGGTAAAAGAGGCTGTCTGGAAGTAAATACCTCACTAAAAGTAATGGCAGAACGTGCTGAACAGGCGCTCGCAGAAGGAGCGGAGTCGAGCATGAAAACACTTTTCAGAGATGATTCTAAACTGGCTGGTGAGCACTTTTTGGATGCTGCTGCACAATATGATCCATTGGCTATTTCAATATTATCGAAATCGGCATTTGATTTAGGTAAAGGCTTAGCTACATTGATTCATATTATGAACCCGGAGTGCATTGTGTTAAGTGGTCGCGGAGCTAAAGCCGGGAAAGCGTTATTGCCTTCTATAGAACTTGCCGTTAATGAATTCTCAATTCCAAGAATTGCGGAGCAAACAAAAATTAAATTATCCAGGCTAACTGATGAAGCAGAATTGTTGGGAGCTGCCAGTCTGGTTGTTGAACATATTGAATTATAATAAGTTAAACCTAAAATAAAGTATATGGAAAAATAGAAACACTAAAAACCATCCCTAACTACAAACAACTGATTAAACTTACCAAATTTACTAAATCATGAAGAAAATGTACTTCAAGTGCATGTCTATGCTATTGCTATGCCTTTTTACCATAGCAGCATTTGCACAACAAAAAACCATCTCCGGAACGGTTAAAGATAACCAAGGGCCAGTTCCAGGAGCTACAGTAACCATTAAAGGTTCAAAAAAGGCCACACAAACGGATATTGACGGTAAATTTTCAATTACAGCTCAAAGCACTGAAACCTTAGTTATTTCCATTTTAGGTTACCAAACCAAAGAAGTATTAGTAGGAGGGCAGACGAGTATTGCAGTTAGCTTAACGGCGAGCGACAATAACTTAAATGATGTTGTGGTAACTGCACTGGGCGTTAAAAGGGAAGCTAAATCCCTGGGCTATGCTGTTAACACCATTTCATCAAAAGAGATTACACAAGCCGGGGCAACAAACTTTGCCAGCGCTATGTATGGTAAAGCACCAGGTGTTCGGATCTCTTCAGCACCAGGCGGGGCTACAAGTGGTGTAAATATTAATATCCGTGGTGTAAACTCTATTACGAATAAAACCCAGCCACTTATTGTAGTTGATGGTATTCCAATCCGCGATGGCGATTATAACAATAATGATTATTGGGGCGATCAAAGGATGCGTGGGAACGGACTTTTAGATATCAATAATGAAGATATCGAAAGTATTTCCATTTTAAAGGGTGCATCGGCAGCTGCGCTTTATGGTTCTGATGCGGTAAACGGTGTGGTTTTAATCACTACAAAAAGTGGTAAAGGAACAAAAGGATTCAGTATTGATGTAAACGCAAATTACTCAAATGATAAAGTTGCATATCTGCCAAGATATCAAAATGTTCGTGGCCCAGGGATTGATCCTTTTTATTCTGACGCAGGCCAGGCAGCCGACGGATTCGTTTACGTAGACAGAGATGGTAATGGAACAAAAGAAACCAGAGGTGTAGGTGCATTTACCATTAACTTCGGTCCTTTATTTGATGGTCAGCCAACATTAGCTTGGGATGGCCAGATGCGACCATATGTAGCTCAGGAGAATAATTACGCTAAATTTTTCCAGACTGCACATAATTCGGTAATTAACGTAGCTGTATCAAATGCTACAGAAAATTCAAATACCCGTTTCTCATTAACCCGTCAGGATAATGAGGGTGTTAGTTACGGCACTAAAAATGAAAAAAATATTGCTAACCTGAACACCTCATTTAAGTTGGGTAAGAAATTTACTACTGACCTGGTTGTAAATTATATTAATCAATACACACACAACAGACCATTTATGGTTGATCGTATGATTAATAACTTCACAGGTATGATCGGGCGTTTCGATAACCCGGATTGGTACTATGACCGCTATAAAACAAGTAGAGGTTATAAGTATGTGACCGGCACAAACCAAAGTGTAACGCCTTCAGAAAATATTATCTATAACGGATTTAGATCTGATGTGGCAGATTATATCTGGAATGTAAGAGAAAATAACGAAAATGAATTCAGTGATCGTTTAATCGGTAGTTTAACCAATACCTGGAGCATTATCGATGATTTGAAACTTCGTGCAAGAGTCTCGTCGGATATAACCTCACAGAAAACCGAGAGTTCAAATCCAAACGACAAACCGCTTGCTTTTGGTAATTCAGGTTATTTTGGTTTAATGAATTATAACAGCAAAATCCTTTACGGTGATGCATTGTTAACTTATACTAAAAAAATCAATGAAGATTTCGGTATTACCGCAATGGGTGGTTATACAGCAACACGCGAAACCTATAATTCAGTTCAAAGAGAAACGAATGGTGGTTTAAGCGTAGAAAACTGGTATGATCTTGCTGCTTCAGTTAATCAGTCTACATTTAATTCAAACTTAAATTACAGAAGAAGATTAGTAAAAGATGCTTTGCTAGGAACCATAAACGGAAGTTTCAGAGATTATTTATTTATTGAGGGTACGGTTCGTAGAGATAGAACTTCATCGATGAACCCAAATCAGAATAGTTTCGTTTATCCTTCTGTTAACTCGGGTTTTGTATTCTCAGAAGCTTTCAAAATGCCATCATTCATTAGTTATGGTAAATTACGTGCGTCATGGGGTATAGTAGGTAATTATCCTTCTGTGTATATGGCAAATGTAGCCTACACGCAAAATACTTTGGGTTCTCAGGGCGGTTCGAGCTCGGTGCTTTATACCACAATCCCATCTGCATACGGCAACGAGTTAATTAAGCCAGAACGTAAGAAAGAATTTGAACTTGGTTTAGAAATGCGCATGATCAAAGATCGTTTGCGTCTGGATGTATCTTACTATAATGCACAAATCGCTGATCAGATTCTTCCTTTAACCTTGCCATCTACTTCAGGTGCAACTTCAATTTTGGCTAACGTAGGTACGCTAAGAAATAAAGGTATCGAGGTAGCTTTAAGTGGTTCGCCTGTAAGATCTGCTAACTTTAACTGGAATGCAACCCTTAATTTCTCAAACAACAAAAACGTTGTAGAAAAATTAGCTAATGGTGCAACTGAATTACTGCATGCCGATTATGATGGTAATGCTGCACAATTGAAATCAATTGTTGGTCAGCCAATGGGCGATATTTATGTACACCCGATCTTAAAAAATGCAGCTGGTCAGGATGTGATTAATAGTGATGGACTATATGCGCTTGATGCAAATAATATGGTAAAGGCCGGTAATGCAATGCCAAAGATTATTGGTGGCTTAATCAACAATTTTAACTACAAAAACTTCTCTTTGGATGTAGTAATGGACTTCCGTTATGGCGGGCATGTAATGCCTACGGGTATTAACTGGATGATTAGCCGTGGTTTACTTGAAGAGAGTTTAAACTATATGGATACAGACCATGGAGGTTTAACTTATTATCGTAATGCGGCAGGTGTTGGTGTTCAAACCAGTGGAGCACAAGGTCCTAACGGCGAAAAAGTTTACCACGATGGTATGTTAATGCCGGGCGTTTTAGCCAACGGGCAACCAAATACTAATGTAATTTCTCAATCGTATTACTATTGGAATACGTACAATTGGGGTGGTCCTCAATATAGCTCATCACGCTACGAACTATATGTTGTTAAAAACAACTATATAAAAATGCGTGAAATCACTTTCGGATATAAAATTCCGGCAAACCTGGCTAAAAAAATCGGTGCTAAAAACTTACAGATTTCAGCTTTCGGACGAAACCTGTTTTACGTTTACAGAACGATCAAGGATTTAGATCCTGAGCAACTTACATCAGGTTCGAGATGGACACAAACCATTACTAATGCAGGGTCGAACCCGGCAACAAGAACCTATGGTTTTATGCTTAGAGCAGGTTTTTAATTAGTGGTTAAATGGGAAAAATAAAATTAAGATGAAAAAGACATTATCACTTATAACGATGACTTTATGCACTGCATTAGTTATCTCATCATGTAAGAAATCAGATTTTGCAGATGCTTACAGAAACCCTTCAACCCTTGCTGAGTCGACGGTTGATAAACAATTCGCAGGGTTAATTTACACAAACAGGGAATATGTGGTTCCAAGCTATTGGAATTATTTTGTTGTACAACGTACATCTGTAAACCAATATACTCAAGCTGTAGGCTGGATTAATGCTATTGGCCAATACATTCCGCCGGCTTCGGGCGTTAGCGACAGATGGAACAATTATTACAGTTTTTTAGCGCAATACAGAGAATTGCAGAAAATCTATAATGCTTCTACTGCTGCACAGCAAGCTGATAATAAAATATTTATGATCACAGCGGCGATATATTTTTATGATCACACTGAAAAGGTAGTTGATTTACATGGCGATATTCCTTGGGCTGAGGCAGGTATGTTAAGTACAAATGGTGGCAGTTACAGTGCCTCTTATGCCAAATACCAGAGCGCTGAAAGTATTTATACAACAATGCTTGACGATTTAAAGGGCTTCTCAGATGCATTATCTACCATAACGGTACCTTCAGCTACGGCAAGCAGTTTTAAAACTCAGGATCTGATCAATAAAGGAAACGTTACCCTATGGCAAAAATATTGTAATTCGCTTCGTTTACGTATGTTAATGCGGGTTTCTGCAAGTAGTAACTTTTCATCACGTGCAAATACTGAAATTGCAGCTATTTTAGCAAATCCTACAAAATATCCTTTAGTAACTGTAAACGATGATAATATTTTGCTCAGGGTTTATGATTTAGGTAGCGATATTAATGCTAAAGGATTCCAGGACGGTTTAGAAAGCTCGGGATGGAATTCAAATATTGCCGGTAAGAAAATGATTGATCACATGAAAACATCTGCTGATCCACGTTTAAGGGCTTTGTTTGAGCCAGGAGCAAACGCAGCAGGTGTATATAATGGATTAGATCAGAGCTTAGATGCCGGTGCACAGACTACCCTTGTAAATGGCGGTACTTTAGCAATTTACAACCGTTCTACAGTAAGCAGAAACCAGTATTTTCCAGGTATCCTGATTACAGCTGCCGATGTAAATTTATTATTGGCAGAGTACTACCTGAAGGCAGGTAACGATGCCATGGCTAAATCTACTTACGAAGCAGGTATTAAACAATCGATAAACTTTTATTATTGGGTAAGGACACTGAGTGCCGATAATACTGCTGGCGCTTTAACTGCTACAAGTGATGCAGAGATTGCCACTTATACTGCGAAACCAGCAATTATCTGGACGGGTGCAACCTCTACAGCAACTAAACTAAGTCTTATTGCCACACAAAAATGGTTAAACTATAACGTTATACAGCCAATTGAGGGTTGGGCGGAGTTGAGGAGGTTAGATTTACCGGTATTGGCTTTCAATACTGATAATTCGAGCAATCAAAAACAACCACCTGTAAGATGGTTATATCCTTCAAGCGAAATTTCGTATAATGCAACTAATTATGCGTCGGTTCAGGGAAAAGATAATTTAACAACTAAAATCTTTTGGGATATAAATTAATAACTTTAAAATGGGGCAGCATACCACTGTCCCATTTTTAATTATATACTATGTACAAATTTGCCACCTCCACATTACTCATCCTACTTTCATTAAAGGTTTTTGCACAGCAAAATGATATAATGCCTCAGTCTACCCATTACGAATGGCCGAAAGATAAACTGGTTAAAGAAAAACTGGATAGCTGGCAAGACAAAAAATTTGGAATGATTATTCACTGGGGGCTTTACGCTGTTCCTGGAATTATAGAATCCTGGTCGCTATGCTCTGAAGACTGGATTGAACGAGATACGACAATTTCTTATGATGATTACAAAAAACAATACTGGGATTTCAGCAAACAATTTAATCCGGTAAATTTTAATCCTGAACAATGGGCTAAGGCAGGTAAAAGCGCCGGAATGAAATACCTTGTATTTACCACCAAACACCATGATGGATTTGCGATGTTCGATACAAAACAATCTGATTTTAGCATTGCCAAAGGTCCTTTTGCAGACAATCCTAAAGCTGATGTGGCCAAATATGTTTTTGATGCTTTTAGAAAAGAAGGCTTTATGATCGGGGCATATTTCTCTAAGCCTGATTGGCATTCGCAATACTATTGGTGGCAAAAATATGCTACGGCAGATAGAAATAACAATTATGACATCAGGAAATACCCTTGGCGATGGAATAAATTTAAAGATTTTACCTACAACCAGATTGGGGAGTTGATGCATAATTATGGCAGCGTAGATATTTTATGGTTAGATGGCGGCTGGGTTAGGCCTTTGGAAACAGTTAATGCCGAGGTTTTATCGTGGGGAGCAAACATTCCAAAATGGAGCCAGGATATTGATATGCCCAAAATAGCCGAAATGGCCAGGAAAGCACAACCTGGATTAATTATGGTTGACAGAACGGTTCACGGACCTTACGAAAACTACCAGACACCAGAGCAGAAAATTCCTGAAAAGCAACTGGATTATCCCTGGGAAAGCTGTATGACTTTAGGTGGTGCCTGGGGTTTTGTGCCTAATGATAATTATAAACCTGCTGCTGAAATTATACATAAACTTGCCGAAATTGTTGCCAAGGGAGGAAGTTTACTTTTAGGTGTAGGGCCTAAACCTGATGGTACATTGCCTGCTGATGTTATTACAAAGCTTAATGATATAGGAAGGTGGACTACTGTTAACGGTAAAGCCATCTACAATACCAGGATAACCAAAAATTACAACAGCGAAAATACCTGGTTTACACAAAGTAAAGACGGTAAAAAACGCTTTGCAATTTATTGCATAACCGCACAGGATAAGCCTGCAGGTACAATTACCTGGAATGGAAATACACCTAAAAAGGGAACTGAAGTAATCTTAATTTCTACCGGGCAGAAAGTGAAATGGACGGTTGAAAATGGTAAAACGACATTGAAAGTGCCTGCTATAACCAATAATGAAGCAGCCTTGGCATTTGAATTTACACCGGAAACTTAGTTTATTTCAAACCTTCAATTCCGAGTTTTTCTGCAAGCTCATTTAAATCATTTACAACAACATCAATCAGCGGGATACCGCTGATTTTTCTTTCCTGTTCAAATTCATGTTCAGGTTCGCCAGGAATAATTACTTTCTTATCAGGACTAATTGTCTCAGCACCTTTGAAACGTTCTATCCAATTATCGAGATGGTTTTTAAAGTCAGCGGCCGGACGGAATCCATCTACACGCATGGCGCCTAAAAAGTGACCAAGGCCTTCACCAACCGGATTAGCTGAGGGCTCCAGGAAAGCAACAAATGGCGGTGCCCATGGGCCATAATTTGCCCCGGAAAGTACAGCCGATAAAATGTCTACTGTTGCGCTTAATCCATAGCCTTTATGGCTTCCGTGATCCTTGTCGCTACCCAATGGGAGTAGTGAACCACCATTTTTTAACTCATTGGGATTGATTGAACTTTCACCATTCTTATCCTGAACCCAGCCATCAGGAATAGCTTTGTTCGCCCTTTGGGCAATCTCAAGCTTACCATTTGCAGCTGCGGCCGTAGCCATGTCTACAATAACCGGAGGATATTTTCCAGCAGGAAATGCATAACACATGGGGTTAGTACCTAGCAAACGTTCATTGGCGTAGGTAGGAGCAACCAGTGGGCTTGCATTGGTCATACTGATGCCGACCATATCTTTTTCAACAGCCATCAAGGCATGATAACCAGCTATGCCAAAATGATTTGAATTTTTTACTGAAACCCATCCACTACCATATTTCTCTGCTTTTTCTATGGCAACTTTCATGGCGAAGGGTGCAACTACTAAACCCAATCCGGCATCGCCATCTATTGTGGCGGTTGTTGGCGTTTCGTGAATGATTTTAATAACCGGTGTAGCATTTATCCTGTTCTTTTCCCACAAACGTACATAGCCACTTAAGCGTGCCACTCCGTGTGAATCAATTCCACGTAAATCAGAACGTATTAAAACATCGGTGGCAAGTCTGGCATGCTCGTCGCTGCAGCCCATTCTTTTGAAAACGTTGTAAGTAAATGTTCTGAGATGAGATTCGGTAAAAGTGATAAAATTCATTTTTAGTATCAATTTGTCGTCATTGCGAGGTACGAAGCAATGACGGTGATTTAAGGTAGTAGCAAAGTAAAATCGCCACCCAAAGGCTCAAAGTTTTCGATACAGGTTGAAAGAAAATCCTCACCATAATTCACATACATTGGAGCAATATTCATTGTTCTTTCCTGCATGGTTCCATTGGGAAAGAGTCTTTTCTTTACATTTTCGATTTGAACCAGTGCGGTTTCGTGTTTGCGTTTCTCTGCACGGAACAACTTTTTCTCCAGGTTTGCGAGCAGGTGATTTGTTTTCTGCTTTGCAGTATCTGTTGAAACTGAAAGTGTTTTATCTATTTTGTAAGCATTAAGCTTAATCTGGTCGAAAATACTGTTAATGGCCCTGGTTTCATCTGCTAAAATTAATTGAGCGGTAGAATTCCTTTTCACCCAGATGTTTTTCAATTCATCAACAGGAAGAAAAATGTCCTCTAAGGCAAAACCGAGATTATATAAATTCTCAGCACTGCGTTTATCAATTAATAATGCCGAATTGCGAAGTAATAAAACAGGGAAATCAACTTTGTAGAAATCAAAATTGGCTTTTAACTGCATCCAGTAAGCCACTTCGGCACCACCACCAATGTAGGCAATATTTGGCAGGATAACTTCCTGGTACATGGGGCGCATTACCACATTTGGGCTAAACCGTTCGGAATGCGAATTAATTTCTGCTCTTATTTCTTCTTCAGTAAAACTAATTTCAGTATGGTTAACCAGGTATTTGCCATTTTCGAAAATCAAGCGTTCACGCAAGTTATCTTTAAGGTAAAAGAAATTAATATCACGCCCATTTACCTGGGTTTTGTAACCTAGCGATTCAAGTGCAACCGAACTTTCCTCGATGTTTTTCGAGCTGTTGTGCTGTATAACATCGGCAGTGATAATATTGGCAAAAAGACTTTTTAAGGAAGGTTCGTCGGCATTTACAATAACCAATCCGTATTTTTCGAATAAGCTGTTAACTAAAAAACGGGTTGCATCAGCTAAATTATCATGCTGTAAATAAGCCTGCTGAACCAATTTTGCAATACGCTTTCCATTTTTTGAAATTCCAAGATAACCCTGGTAAGCCAACACAGCAGCTTCAACAGTTTTGGTGCTTAATCTTCCTGTTGCACCATTGGTATTTTGTATCCAGCTGATATTTTTTTCATCGACACTAACGTGATTAATTTCATCAAAATCATGATCTTCAGTTGCCATCCAATAAACCGGAACGAAATTTTTATCAGGATGAGCAATTTTAAGCTCGATAGCCAGATTAATTGCCGTTACAATCTTATAGATGAAGTAAAGCGGTCCGGTGAAAAGATTTAACTGATGCCCGGTAGTCACTGTAAAAGTACTTTCCGAAGCTAAAAGCTCTATGTTTTTTGAAACCGATTTATTGGGTGTAATGTGCTGGTATTGCTTTTTCAAAACATCGACCAATAAATTCCTGTCGCCTTGAAAATTTCTGTTAGCAATTGCCGCTGCAAGGCCATCCATATCAGGACGATAACTGTAAAAAGCTTTTAACTTTTCATCGTTATTAATATAATCCAGAACAAGTTTGGAAAAAGAACCGGTTTCCTGATAGGAGATATATTTTGCCTGCATAATTAACGAAAGTAATGCAAATTAAGGATAATCATAAAGCAGAATAACTATTTTACAATTGTTAAATAATTATTAATTGCTTTCAATGGCGCCAACCTTTTCCCGGTAAAGCTTTATTGGTCCATCTAAAAGTACTGCAATAACCGTTAAAGATTCATCAAGCTTTTCCTGAGGAATATCAATGTATACAATTCCTGGAACTTTGCTCCAATAAAGTTTATTAAATATTTGATGGTTAAGCATTGTTCCTTCGCCAACAACCCTTATCCTGCTAATGTTATTTGATAAACCTTTGATGGCAATCGGGCCAGTTGGTTTACCCTCTACAAATAAATAAAGTGTTTGTTTATCTGCTGATAATGCTGTATTGCCCTGATAGTGCCCTTCGGGAATTCCTTTCCCTGTTTTATAAAGTGCCTCAGCGTTTTTTATTACCCATTTATTGATTGCTTCATCAAGTGGTTTAACACCTGGGTTGAAATTCAGGCCGTCAGCCGGTAAGGATGAACCATCAAAAATATTAGTGCCAGCATTTAGTTCGAGCGAAAGTTGTTTAAGTTTTAGTAGAGATTCGGCAGGTTTCTTATTATCGGTAAATAACTCGTCGAAAGAAATGTTTTTTACCGATGTTTCTGCCAAGCTTAAAGGCTCTTTGAATTGCACTTTGATAACGGTAACATCCTGATCAAAATCCTGCATAGGTATTCTGAATCCATAAGTATTGCTGCTTATTTTGTTTATGGGTATGGATTTGCCGCCAATTAGTTGAATACCGGCTATTTCTGATTTTATACCCCTTAGAAGAATGGTTTCGTCGGTTTTATAATCGATATAGAGGAATAGTGTTTTTTTATCTTTCGAACTTGCCGTTTTACCATTAAAGTGACCTGGAGGAATTCCGGCTTCAGTGCCATAAATGGCTTCCCCGTATTTTTTAGTCCAGCGGCCAAGATCTTTCAGGATTTTTACCTGTTCAGTCGCAATACTACCATCGGCTTTCGGACCGATATCAAGCAGTAAATTGCCGCCCATGCTGATGCAATCAACCAGGGTTCGGATAATCATATTTGATGATTTGTAATGATTATCATAGGGTTGAAATCCCCATGAATCGTTCATGGTATAACACAATTCCCACTCTGATGATGCAGGCCTTACTACCGGTACACCTTGTTCGGGGGTATCATAGTCGCCATGGCCATTTAAACGCGAATTGATGATGACGTTTGGATTTACCTTGCGAAGGTTTTCCAATATGTTTTTAGCCTGCCACTCTTCGCCACTATGCTCCCAGTCGCCATCAAACCAAACTAAATCCGGATTGTATTGCGTAGAAAGTTCATTGAGCTGCCCCTGAAAGTAATGCTGGAATTTTTTAAACCGGGCGGATGCTTGTTTGTAATCGTAACGTTTGCGGTCACGTGTAAAACCATCATAATCTGGATAACTCCAATCGGGTAAGGAAAAATATAAACCGGTTTTTAAGCCCGATTTTTTAAGGCTGGCAACAAATGGTGTAATTAAATCTTTTTTAGCTGCACTATGCTTTACTGTAGTAGTGGCATTTTGCATTTTACTGTCCCAAAGGGCTACGCCATCGTGGTGTTTAGTGGTAATTACCGCATATTTTGCCCCACTTTCCTTAATCAGGTTTACCCATTCTGCAGGCTGGAATCTGGATGCATTAAAACCATTAAGCTGCTTCATGTAAGCGTCGTGGTTTATATAGTTGTTAAAAAACGACCAAGATTCGGAAATCCCGTTAACCGAATAAATTCCCCAATGAATAAAAATGCCCAGTTTCGCGTCGGCAAACCATTGCATTTTATTCGAATCTGCCTCTTTTTGTTGAGCAAAAGTATTGGAAGCGAAGAAAAATAAAATTAAGAATTTTAAAATACGCATAAAATTATGATAGATAGTTTGATAAATATAAACTTCCTATCAAAAAAAGTGCATAATGAAATGGAGTTTAATTTTCAGGCAGAATCGTTACTGCCTGAAAATTAGATTAAAATACTACAGGAACCTTTCCTTCTGCTACCCTTGTCAAATCAGCAATCGTGAAATCTTTCTTGTAGCGATAAGGTTCCCAACAAGGTAAAGTCGGTTTCCAAAACGGATTTTGGCTTAAATAAGAGGTATTATCACCTTCCAATAGCCCAACAAAAACTTCAGTTACAATACGGGCGCCAACATCACCAAGACGTAAACCCATTTGTTGTACTTCTGCCTCTTTTAAAATATAAAACCAAAGTGGCGTGCTATTCTCAAAATTAACTTTATAGTGTTTAAGATCATCAAATACATCAGCGCCTATTGGCTGAAGACGCATAGCATGAGCCACCCTTTGGCCTGAGGGCAAACTGAAAGTCAGGCTTCTTAATAAATTGCGGCTTGCCAAAGAAATCACATCTGCTGAAGCAAAACCAGGTAACTGGAATAGGGGAGATGATAACTTTGTATCTATTAATTTATTTGGGCGCATACTTCCATCTCCGAGATTGAAAAACGTATGCCAATCTAAAAATCTTCTGTCAGCTCGTTTTCCACCGCGTAAATCATTAGGATCGGGGTGATTATGATCTACAGAAAAGTCAAATATATCTGCAAAGAATGGTGTTGTATTTGGTTTGTTCGCAATTCCAAAATTAGCTCTGTAAGAAGGACGAATTTGACTGTGCCCAAAGCGATAGGCAGCTACAGAAAATTCTACAGGAATATAGGGTTGGTTATGCCATCCGTAGAACTTCCTGCCATTTAATAGTACGTCATTTACAATATCTTGTCCACAGAGTAGTGGAAGGAACTCATGCAAAACTATCCATTGATAATGCCAGCGGACTAATTCCTGTGCTTCGTTAAAAACAGTTGAGGGAGATTTTGTAGGGTATTTTATCCTTATAGCGTCTACTAAAACATTGTGAAATCTTAGAAATAAGACTTGTAACTGCGAAACGATTAAATTTTCATCGTTTCTTGGGTCACCGATTAAGGCAGTATTTTGAGTGTTCCTTGGTACATCGAATTTGTCGATATCATCCTTCCCTTTGACATTTAAGGGATGCAATAACATTTTAATTCCCATTCCATCTGATTGGTCATAAAGATGGGGTGATGCACCTGGACCACTGCCATAAACATTATCCAAGGCAAGACTTGGCGTTCTGAAATTCTCGATGAACTCTGGGTCTGCCTGTCGTTCCAGGCTCGAAGTTGGATCGAAGGTAATGTCGTGATCAATGAATTGACCTAAAAAAGTCATTCCTGCACTCATAATCGGTGAATTAGGATTATTTACCTGTAAGGCTGGATTGGTAATTAAATCAATCGGGTTTTGACTTAAGTCATCTTTTGCATCCATTATCCCGCCTTTTTTTCCAATATCCTTTAGTGCTTCCCTAACTTTAGGGGTGTCGGGTGCAAATGATGGTAGTGACGGAAAAATCCGACCGAATTTTCCTTTGTCGTAATAACGTGACGTAAAAGGAACGATGTCCTGATAAAGGGCTCCATGTCTGCTCATAATATTATATTTTGGTTAAGGTTTATTATAAATATAAATAATGAGTATGTATTTTGTTGATTTTATGTGAGTTATACGCTTTTTACGGTATGGTTAAATTGATCTCGACTGAAGAATAACAATATTCTAATAATAGATAAATGATTAAGTAATCGCGATTTGCAAAGCATATCCCAATCTGGTAATTGACTTAATTTATTATTTCCGTACTTAATACATAAAACAAAAAAGCCGCTCTGTAGAAACAGAACGGCTTGTAAAATATTTGGATTTATTAATTTACCATTTTTTGCGGCGTTCGCCACCTTCACGGTTTCCGCCTTCTCTGCGTCCACCTTTATCATCACGGCTACGTCCAGAGAAATCTCTGAAACCGCCACCACCTTCACGGTTGCCACCTTCGCGTCTTCCGCTACCGCCGCCTGATCTTCTCTCACCGCCACGGTAACCACCGCCACCGCCTCTGCGCTCACCGCCGAAACCGCCACGTCTTTCTCCGCCACCGCGTCTTTCACCTCCGCCATCGCCGCTTTTTTCAATACGAACCTGACGGCCATTAAATTCAACGGATTTAAAGCCTTCGAAAACTTTATCAGCAACAGCATCTTCAACTTCGAAGAAAGAGAACACGCCTTTTAAATCAATTTTACCAACGCTCTTACCAGCAATTTTACCGTTGTTACAGATGAATGATAACATATCACCACGAGTAAACTCATCTACGGAACCTAAGTTGATGAATAAACGGGTATAGCCTTCGCTACCACGTCCACGTCTTTCGCCACGATCACCTCTTTCGCCACGTTCATCGCCTGCAGCTGCATTTAAATCTGGTGCTTTAGAATAGTATTCTAGGAAACGGTTAAACTCTAGTGAAGCGAAACGTTTGATTACATCCTCTTTAGATAAATCTTTAAATTCATCCATAATACGAGGAATGTACTGGTCGATTTGCTCTTCGTTAACTTCTACGTTATGTACTTTATGTACTAAAGAGAATAATTGTTTTTCGCAAACATCAAATCCTGTTGGAAGTTCGGCTTTGGTAAATTGTTTACCAATAATGCGTTCTAACTGACGGATTTTACCTAATTCTTTAGAATTGATGATACAAATAGAAATACCGGTTTTACCTGCACGACCTGTACGGCCAGAACGGTGAGTATAACTTTCAATCTCATCAGGTAAAGAATAGTTAACTACGTGTGTTACATTGTTTACATCTATACCGCGGGCAGCAACATCAGTTGCAATTAATAATTGCATGTTACGTTCACGGAAACGTTGCATTACTTTATCACGTTGTTGTTGCGATAAATCACCGTGTAAGGCATCAGCATTGTAACCATCCTTAATTAAATGCTCAGCAATATCCTGTGTATCTAATTTCGTTTTACAGAAGACAACGCCGAAAATATCAGGGTTAAAATCTACAATACGTTTTAAGGCAGCATATTTATCACGTGCACGAACGATATAATATTCGTGTTCGATGTTTGCGTTACCTGTATTTTTTGTGCCCATGGTTAATTCTACAGGGTTTTCCATGTAGTTTTTCGCAATGCGACGAACCTCGGAAGGCATCGTAGCAGAGAATAACCATGTTTTTTTGTCATCAGGAGTAGTTGATAAAATGTCGTTTATGTCATCCTGGAAACCCATGTTTAACATCTCGTCGGCTTCATCAAGCACAACATATTTAACGTTTGAGAAATCGATGGCTTTACGGCCAATGATATCTAACATACGGCCGGGCGTGGCCACTACGATTTGAACGCCTTGGCGTATTTCGCGTAGTTGTTGCATAATGTTAGCACCACCGTAAACGGCAACTACGTGTGCATTAGCAATGTTTTTAGAAAAGTTTTTAAGGTCGTTAGCGATCTGTAAACATAACTCACGGGTAGGGCATAAAATTAATGCCTGTGGTTTATTTACTTTAAAATCGATTAGTTCTAACAGCGGCAAACCAAATGCGGCTGTTTTTCCTGTTCCTGTTTGGGCCAAACCAACAAAATCGTTATTGCCCTCTAACAGTACAGGAATACTTTGCTCCTGAATCGGCGTTGGATTTTCAAATCCAAGGTCCTTTACGGCATTAACGACGTCATCACTTATCCCCAATAATTGAAATGGGTTTGTCATTCGTCTTTTTATTTTTTAATTGAGCCGCAAAGGTACGGTTAATATTCCGTATTTTATTGATGGTTAGCTAAATAGTTTTTTTAGTTAAATAATTGAAAATAAGGAAGAAGTATTGAGGTTAAGCAGGTGCCTTAGAATCTTATAAGCAGTTTTTAGCGAAATTTCATACTTATGGATGTTCAGGTTTAACTTTTTAGATGTTAAATATTCTTTAATCAACAATAAATGTAGATGCGGTAACCGAAGGAATAACGACAATCATATCGAATCCTTTAATAATCCTTAAAAGTTTGATGTCATTAATTTTAATTTTCCCATCACTGATAGCTTCCTGAATTGATTTTAAATCGAAGCAATGCCAGGCGTTGCCATTTACCATTTTAAAAAATGGTTTCAGTGTTTTTAAACTCCCCGAATTTTCATCAACTTTTTCAGCATCGAAACCTTTAAATGGAGATGCCTGAAACCCAGATTTACCAATTACCATTATATGAACTGATTTTTCAAAACGGCTGTCGGCAATGTTATTAACCAAATTACCTGTGTCATATATTTCGAGCAAGCTTTCTCCTTTAGCCATGTGGTTTGCGCCATATTTAAACAGGTTTTTTTTATTAACCCAATTGCTATAGTTATTCATCAGCTGATTTTTCATCAGTTGAACCCTTAAATGATGATCCTGGCTTTTATAAATTTTGGCTGTTAGTTTTAAGTTTGAAATAAGCTGCTGCTCTTTTTTACTTAAAGCAAGTACCTGAAGCTCGTTAAGGTTTTTTTCAAATTCAGGCGTATACATATAAAACCCTTTAGCCTGGTTTTTTAGGAAATTAGCGAAATATGTCTTTGAGTTTATTTCAATGGTTTCATAAATTTTTCTGGCCTTTTCATTCTTCGTGATTTTCTTAAGCTCACTGCAAACTAACCGGTCTGCAACCAATAAAATCTGATCTGTTCCCTGAATTTTAGTGTGATTTTTGCTAAGTTTCTTTAATAAATCAAATTCTGCTTGGAAAGCGTAAAATGAAAACGTATTGCCAAATTCGTTTACATAATTTCTTAAATCACCCGGACTCAGCAAATTGATTTTATCCTGAATAATCTGTGCAGAATAAGGATCTATTTCGCAAAAGAAGTTATCGAATTTTATCTGATCGATAATAGCTGAGAAAAAATATGGTATTTCATTGGTGAAATGGTCTTCACCAATGGCTACGTAATTGCTTTTTTTTGCTTTATCCAGAATCTCGTCCCAACCCGGACCTTTAAAGCCCTTTTCGGTTTTTTCAAATGTTTTTAGGTTTTGTTTAGCAAGGTTGGTAAGAAGACTATCTTGCGCATAAACAATACCTGCGTTTAAGAATCCAAGAAGGATTAGCAATTTTTTTAAAGAGCGCATCAGAAATTGAGGGATTTATAAATATTGTAGTTGGTGAAAATTAATTAACGCAAGCGCTCAGCAGAGCGGATTAACCTTTCATCTTTATTAATCCCAAAAATTGCCAGTACACAAAACAGAATAGCTAATGCCGGCATGTAAGCGCCAATACCAAAAGAAGCACCTTCAATACCGCCTGGCAATTCTTTTGCGTAAATACTGCACCAAAAAGCGAAACCGCCGATAGCAACAATAGTAAAAATTGCGATTTTCTTTTGTTGACTTCTATTTTTGAATTTAAAAATATTAATAAAACATAATACAATTAATATGGCTTGGGTGATTATTAAAGGCAGAAAAACATCAACTGTTAATACTTTTCCAGTTTTTCCTTTAACAAAATAATGAAGTCCATTAGTGAAAATCTGAGCTTCATCACCATTAATTACTTTTGTTGCAATAGGTAAAAATAGCATTAATATAAGTGTTAGCGTTGCAAGGAAAAGCCAGATTGATTGTATTCTTTGTATCATGTTAATTTAATAAGTTGTACAAATATATATTTAATTCCATTTTACAGGCTTATGTAATAAAAGGAAAAAGTATTTTTGCATCGCTTTGAGTAAAAAAAGGTATTTCATACAAATCGCATATGATGGCAGCTTATATCATGGCTGGCAAATTCAACCTAATGCAACAACTGTACAGGCGTTATTAGGCAAGGCCATGTCTACATTTTTCAGGCAACCTATTGAAACCCTTGGCTGTGGCAGAACGGATTCGGGGGTACACGCAACTGAATTTTATGCGCATTTCGATGTCGAGAATATTGCTGAAGAAAAGGTTATGGCAGCTATTGGCGGTATAAATGCAATGTTGCCTTATCAAATTGCAGCAAAAAGAATAATTCCCGTTGATGATGTGGCACATGCCAGATTTGATGCAACCGCCAGAGCTTACAAATATTACATCCACTTCGAAAAAGATCCTTTTAAACTTAACCGTTCGTGGCTGCTTAAAGATAAGCTTGATGTGAGTTTGATGAATATCGCTGCAAAGGAATTATTAAATTATACCGATTTTTCTTGCTTCAGTAAATCAAATACCCAAACTTTTACCAATAATTGTAAAATTGTTCAGGTTGGTTTTGAAGAGATAAACGATGGCCTGGTTTTCACCATTGAGGCCGACCGCTTTCTTCGTAACATGGTTAGGGCGATTGTAGGAACCTTAGTTCGCGTTGGCAAAAGGGAAATTGATATAGCAGGTTTTAAAAATATAATCGACAGTAAAAACAGAAGCAATGCAGGTCAATCAGTGCCCGCCTGTGGTTTGTACCTGGTAAAAGTAGAATACCCGTATATTGGGAAACTATAATAAAATGAATCATGGAATGAGTTTTAGCAGCTAATTCAAAATTCAATCGTTAAGATTAAAAAAATGGCAGTAACAGGCGACGTATATAACAAAGGATTGCTGAAACGTATTTTTAAGTACGTTAAGCCTTATCGTACTGTTTTTATATGGTCGGTTATTCTAACCATTTTACTCGCTGCTATTTCACCAGTAAGGCCTTTCTTAATCGGCTATACTTTGGATAAATTTATCTTTACAAACGATTATAATGGTTTGGTAAGTATGATTATCCTGATGATTTTCATGCTCATTCTGCAAACTATTATTCAGTATAGCCAAACACTTTTAACCAACACTTTGGGTCAGTCGGTTATCCGTGATTTAAGAATCGGTGTATTTAACCACATTACTAAACTCAGGTTAAAATATTTCGATAAAACCCCCATCGGACAATTAATTACAAGAACGGTTTCGGATCTGGAAACTATTGCCGATATTTTTTCAGAAGGATTGATTTCGATGATAGGCGACTCGCTGCAGGTGGTAGCTGTTGTTGGCGTTATGCTTTATATCGACTGGAAAGTAACCATAATAGTTTTAATTCCTGTACCGCTGCTGATTATGGCAACCCGGAAATTTCAGAAGTCAATTAAAGTGGCTTTTCAGGAGGTGAGGAGCGAAGTTACCAACCTGAATACCTTTTTGCAGGAACATATCACTGGAGTTTCCATCGTTCAGTATTTCGCCAGAGAAAGGCAGGAGTATAAAAAGTTTTACAATATAAATAAGCGTTACCGCGATGCGAATATCCGTTCAAACTGGTATTATTCTATCTTTTTTCCGGTTGTAGAGTTAATATCAGCAATGTCTATGGCACTGTTGATATGGTATGGAGGTAAGAGTGTTTTCAATAATATGATTACACCAGGGGTAATTAACCAGTTTATCTTATATCTGGCGATGGTTTACACACCAATCCGTCAGCTGGCCGATAAATTTAACACCTTACAAATGGGTATGGTTGGCGCTGAGCGTGTATTTAAGGTTTTAGATACCGATGAAAGAACGCCTGACACCGGAACACTTAGCCCGGCAAAACTCGATGGTAATATTAAATTCGAGCAGGTCTGGTTTGCCTATAATGAAGATAACTATGTATTGAAAGACTTATCGTTCGAAGTAAAGGCCGGTGAAACAGTGGCCCTTGTTGGTGCAACAGGCGCCGGAAAATCTTCAACTATAAATATCCTTAACCGTTTTTATCAGGTAGAAAAAGGGTGCATAACGGTTGATGGAATTGATATACACGATTTTAAACTCGATTACCTGCGCAGTCATATTGCAACCGTGCTGCAGGATGTTTTTCTTTTTTCGGACACGATTTTAAATAACATTACTTTAAATAATCCTGACATAAAGATTGAAGAAGTTGTTGATGCCGCCAAAAAAGTAGGTGCACATGATTTTATCGAGCGCTTACCGGGTGGTTACCAGTATAACGTAATGGAAAGAGGTTCGACGCTTTCTGCCGGCCAGGCGCAACTGATTTCCTTCATCAGGGCTTTGGTACACAACCCTGCTATTCTTGTTTTAGATGAGGCAACTTCATCAGTAGACACGGAGACAGAATTGCTGATTCAGAAGGCCATCAATAATTTAATGGAAGGCAGGACTTCAATTGTTATCGCCCACCGCTTATCAACCATTCAGAAAGCCAATCAGATTATTGTGCTGGATAAAGGTGAAATCAAAGAAAAAGGTACCCACCAAGAACTGCTAAAGCTCGATGGCTATTATAAAAAGCTTTACGATTTACAGTTTTCTTCTGAAGGTATTGCCAAGGCCTAAGCTTTTCCCGATTAATTTCTTAATTTAACATCTTAAAAACTCAAACCTAAAAGATGAAATCTTTAAAACTAATTGCAGTTCTGCTTTGCTCTTTTCTTACCTTAAATCTTTCGGCCCAGCAAAAAAAATACGTTATGGTAATCCACGGCGGTGCCGGAACTATTTTAAAGAAAAACATGACCCCTGAAAAAGAAGCGGCATATATTGCGGTTTTAACACAGGCCTTGAAAGCAGGCTATGCGCAAATTCAGGCGGGCAAAACAAGTCTTGATGCAGTGGAAACCACCATTCATGTTTTGGAGAACGATCCACATTTTAATGCAGGTAAGGGAGCTGTTTTTACACATGATGGACGTAATGAACTGGATGCAGCAATTATGGATGGTAAAACCTTAATGGCAGGTGCAGTAGCAGGCGTAACCACCATAAAAAATCCAATTTCAGCAGCGAGAGCCGTAATGGAAAAATCAGAACATGTAATGCTGGTTGGTGCAGGAGCTGATCAGTTTGCAAAAGAAGCAGGTTTGGAAATTGTAGATCCTAAATATTTCTGGACTAAAGAGCGCTGGGATGGTTTGCAACAGGCAATTAAAGAAGATTCTACAAAGGCAGTTTTAGATCACGGGAGTAAAAAATCAGAACTTTTAGGAACTAAAAACCACGATTATAAATTCGGTACTGTGGGCTGCGTAGCATTAGATAAAGCAGGTAACTTAGCTGCCGGAACTTCTACTGGTGGTATGACTAACAAAAAATATGGGCGTGTTGGAGATGCACCAATTATCGGAGCCGGTACTTACTGTAATAACGAAACAGCAGGTATTTCATGTACTGGCTGGGGCGAATTCTACATTCGCAATGTTGTAGCCAAAACCATTTCCGATTTGATGGAATACAAAGGATTGTCTGTCGATGCTGCTTCAAAAATTGCCATTGAAAAAGTTGGTAAAATGGGTGGCGACGGAGGTTTAATCGCTTTGGATAGAAAAGGAAATATGACCATGCCATTCAACACCGAAGGAATGTATCGTGGTGCTATAACAGCTGATGGGAAAATAGAAGTAAGCATTTATAAATAATGAAGAGGTTTCTGCTATTGTCCTTTCTGTTCATCGCCTTTTTCGGCGTGAAGGCGCAAAATAAAGGTAGTTTGTTCATTATTGGTGGTGGAAACCGTTCGGATGCATTGATGAAAGAAATGCTGCGAACCGCTGAATTAAAGCCGAATGATTATATTATTGTATTGCCGATGGCGAGTACAATTCCTGATTCGGGTTTCAAAAGCCTTTCAACACAATTAAAGAAGATTGATAATTATCAGGTTAGGAATTTCAATTTTAGCAAGCATGATGTAAAAGATAAAAAATGGATAGATTCTTTATCATCAGCGAAGTTGATTTATATCCTAGGTGGCGATCAAAGCCGTTTCATGAAATCGGTTCTGAATACACCTGTTTACGAAGCTATCCGCCAAGCTTACAAAAATGGCTCTACCATAGCAGGTACTAGTGCCGGAGCGGCAGTAATGAGTAAATATATGATTACCGGAAATCAGCTTCAGGATACCATTTATAAAGAAACCTTTAATAAACTCTGGGATAAAAATATTGAATTTGAGCAGGGGATGGGCTTGCTGGAAAATACCATCATAGATCAGCATTTTCTTAAGAGGAACAGATATAATCGGTTAATTTCTGCATTAGCGTCCCATCCCGATTTAGTAGGGGTTGGTATCGATGAAAGTACAGCTATTATTGTTCATGGTAATAAAGCTAGGGTTGCAGGCGATAGTCAGGTGATTAGGATTGCGAAGCCAAAGGGCTTAAAAATAACCGATAAAGGCTTGCTAAAGTTTAATCAGGCCGAATTTGGTGTTTTTACTGCAGGTGATGTAATTGATATCTTACCTTAATTTCTTTTCAGGCAACAGGAAAAATTTCTATATTTCATTTTCCAAACAACTTAAATGAAGTCAATCCTTTCCAATTTAACCTTTCAGGTTTTAGTAGCCATTACGATAGGCATTTTTGTGGGCGCCTATTTCCCCGGCTTTGCACCAAGCGCTAAATTAATAAGTCAGGGTTTTATTAACCTGATTAGCATGTTAATCGCACCAATTATTTTCTTTACTATCGTGTTGGGTATTGCACACATGGGCGATATGAAAAAGGTTGGCCGTGTAGGAGGGAAAGCACTTTTATATTTCGAAATTGTAAGTACAGTTGCTATAGCTATTGGATTATTAGTAGCTAACGTGCTTAAACCAGGCGTTGGGATGGTAACAAAAGGGGGTGATGCTACCAAGATTGCTGGTTATGCAGAACAAGCCAAAGAAATGAATTGGGCTGAGTTTTTTCTGCATATTATACCTCATAATATCATTGCTTCCTTTGCAGAAGGGAATATTCTGCAAATCCTATTGTTTGCAATACTCTTCGGTTACGGCTTGAACAAGTTGGGTGGCGAAGGAACCGTAGTACTAAATGCTTTTGATAAAATTTCTAAAGTGCTGTTCAAGATTATGAAAGTGATTATGCGCTTAGCACCAATTGGTGCTTTTGGAGGGATGGCTTTTAGTATTGGTACGCATGGTTTAGGTAGTATCTTGGGAATGGCTAAGCTTATGGGATCTGTATATTTAACCTGTATACTATTCATTTTTGTTGTTTTAAATGGTATTTGCAGATATTATAATTTCAGCTTGTGGCAGTATTTGAAATATATCCGTCAGGAGATTTTAATTGTTTTGGGAACATCATCATCCGAATCAGCCTTGCCAAGTATGATGCAAAAGATGGAAGCCATTGGCTGTGATAAATCCGTTGTTGGTCTGGTGATTCCAACTGGTTATTCTTTCAATTTGGACGGGACGGCAATTTACCTGGCCATGGCCGTGATATTTTTATGTCAGGTTTTTCATGTCGATTTATCGCTCGGACAACAGATTACGGTTTTAGGTGTTTTAATGGTGACATCAAAAGGTGCCGCTGGTGTTACAGGAAGTGGTTTTATAGTTTTGGTTTCTACCTTAACAGCACTCAAAATTATGCCTATTGAACATATATCGATTTTGATTGGTGTAGATCGTTTCATGAGCGAGGCCAGGGCAATTACCAATGTAATCGGAAATGGAGTTGCGACAATTGTGATTGCAAAAAGTGAAAATCAATTCGACGAAACAAAGTATTTAAAAGCCATACAGCCGGCGGTGATTGAAAAAAATGAGGAGGGCTAATATGATCCGATTTGTGGGTTATTATCGAGGTAATGACAAAACAAAAAAAGGATAATTAGTTAAACCTTGTTTAGATTTGAATTTCTAAGCATACATCATACATCATACATCATACATCATACATCATACATCATACATCTCACATCTCACATCTCACATCTTTTCCCTACCTTTGTAACAGAAACGTGTAACACAGCATGTTTAATTAAAGCAGATCACATTGGCTCAGGAAGAACAAAATAACCGCAAAGAGAAAAGCGAGTTACACCCACGCAACAAACACCGTTCGCGTTATAATTTCAAACAACTTACCGCAACCTCAAAAGAATTAAAACGTTTCGTTTTCAAAAATGAGCATAACGACGATTCTATTGATTTTGCCGATCAAAATGCAGTTAAGGCTTTAAACAGGGCATTATTAAAGCAATATTACAACATCGGCCAATGGGATATTCCTAAAGATTTTCTTTGTCCGCCTATTCCGGGCAGGGCAGATTATATTCATTATGTTGCCGATCTTTTAGGTTCGAGCAATAAAGGTAAAAATCCAAAAGGCGCAAACGTTAACGTGCTTGATATTGGCGTAGGTGCAAACTGTATTTACCCGATTATTGGCCATCAGGAATATGGCTGGAGTTTTGTTGGTTCGGAGATAGATCCACTTTCTGTTGAATCTGCAAAGCGTATTGTCGAAGCGAATAAACCTTTACAAGGCGCAATCGAAATTCGTCAACAGGGTTCAAAAATGGGTATTTTTAGGGGGATAGTTGGACGCAATGAACGTTTTGATGCAGTGGTTTGTAACCCGCCATTTCATTCTTCGCTTAAAGAAGCGGAGCAAGGTACCCGCCAGAAATGGCGTAATCTTGGTGGAAATGAAAAGGAAGTGAAACACGTTTTAAACTTTGGTGGAAATAAAGCCGAACTGTGGTGCCCGGGCGGCGAGCGTGCTTTTGTAGAGCAAATGATTATTCAAAGTGAGCAAATTAAAAATCAAGTGTTGTGGTTTACTTCGCTGGTTTCGAAAAGTGCTAATTTAAAAAGTATTTATAATGCCTTGATAAAAGTAAATGCTTTCGAGGTGAGAACAGTACAAATGAGTCAAGGGCAAAAAATCAGTCGTTTTGTAGCCTGGACTTTTAAAGACGATGCTGCACAGGCGGAATGGGCTAAGGCCTGGAAAAGCGAGAGCTCAAAACCTGAAGCTAAAAGCGTTTAAAATAAAAATATTTTGAAAAGCAAAGCCGGATGAACGATTAAAGTTGGTCCGGCTTTTTGTTTGTATCTTTTTTTACAATTCCTGTCATGCTTCGTGCCTCAGCATGACAGCGTTTTCACGGTTGAAGCAAAAAAAGTATACCACTTCAATCCGGTTTATGAACAAAGGCCTGAAGCACAGATATGTATGATGGTCTATTTTTTCTCGTACACGATCATAATTACCAAATCATTGTCTTTGTTAGGGGCAATGCCATGCGAGCTTCCCGGGCGGGTTAAAACTGCGTCGCCGGGTTTAACCGGAAATGTTTTTCCGTTCATCTGCATTACACCATAACCGCTTAAAACATAATAAATTTCATCTTCTTTCTGCAGATGATAACCAATTGAAGAACCTGGTTTCAATACTCTTTTCCGGAAAGCAGTTTTAAGGTTTTTAGCCTCAGCAAAGAAATTGTAGCCAATCGTTTCACCACCACCGTTGTGTGTGCCAGGTTCTTTTTTGGCAACGTCTACATCGTTTTGCAAAATGTATTTGCTGGTATCATTAGTTTGCGCTTTTGCAGCTAAAGAAAAGATTGTCGCGAAAAGTACAATAGTTAAAAGTTTATGTATCATTATGTTTTTACTTTAGGTTTCACTTTCAGCCTTAGTCTTTCAGCTTTTAGCTCACCAATAAATTTAGGCCTTTTGTTTGGCTGTTGCCAAAGGCGTATCAACTTTGTTAACTAAACCTGATTGAAACGGAAATACTTTTTGATTAAACCCATAAGGTTTTAAAACCTTATGGGTTTGCAAAAAGATTGAAGTGTAAAGCAGGGCTAAAGTTTCCATAAATGAAATCCTTACATTTTCCTGAAAAAAGGCCGTAAATAATATGCTTTTAGGTTTGACTTTCCACTCAATAATATTAGATTTGCACAAAAAAAATTGATACATGAGCGTTTTAGTAAATAAAGATTCTAAGGTTATCGTTCAGGGTTTTACCGGAAACGAAGGGACTTACCACGCAGAACAGATGTTAGCGTATGGTACAAACGTAGTTGGTGGTGTAACGCCTGGCAAAGGTGGGCAATTACATTTAGATAAGCCTGTTTTTAATACTGTTAAAGATGCTGTTGATAAAACAGGAGCTAATGTATCGATCATTTTCGTTCCACCGGCTTTTGCTGCTGATGCGATTATGGAAGCTGCTGAAGGTGGTATTAAGGTAATTGTTTGTATTACTGAAGGTATTCCAACTAAAGATATGATTCAGGTTAAAGAATATATCTCTGACCGTGATGTAACTTTAATTGGCCCGAACTGCCCAGGTATTATTACTGCTGATGAGGCTAAAATTGGTATTATGCCAGGTTTTATCTTCAAAAAAGGTAATGTTGGTGTGGTTTCTAAATCAGGGACTTTAACTTATGAAGCCGTAGATCAGGTTGTTAAAGCTGGTTTAGGTATTACAACTGCAATCGGCATCGGTGGTGATCCAATTATTGGTACACCAACTGTTGAAGCGGTTAAATTATTAATGAACGATCCTGAAACTCACGGTATCATCATGATTGGTGAAATTGGTGGTGGAATGGAAGCTGAAGCTGCCCGTTGGATTAAAGAACATGGTACTAAACCTGTTGTTGGTTTCATCGCTGGTCAAACTGCGCCTCCGGGACGTAGAATGGGCCACGCAGGTGCAATTGTAGGTGGTGCTGATGATACTGCTGCGGCTAAAATGAAAATTATGGCTGAGTGCGGTATCCGCGTTGTGGAAAGCCCAGCTGAAATTGGTGCTGCTATGGCAGAAGAATTAGCAAAGTAAGATTTTAAAATTTACATAAATGAAAGCGTTTCGATTAAGTTCGGAACGCTTTTTTTTGTTTGTGGCTACGGAAACATAACGCTATATTTTTCTTGCCACGGAAACACAGAGAGAACGGAAAAAAGGGGAGGAATTTTGAGATTTTGATTAGATTAGTTTAAAATTTTCTATATGGATTATCAAATAAGACAAGATAATCTTCCCTATAAAAATGATACGGATTTAATTATTAATGCAGCAATCGGAGTTCATAAAGATCTGGGCTGTGGTTTCTTAGAAATTGTTTACAAAGATGCGTTATGTATTGAATTTGAAAGTAGAGGATGCTTCTTCGAAAGAGAAAGGTATAATCCTGTCTTCTATAGAGATGTTCTGCTCCCACATAGTTTTTATGCAGATTTTATAATTTTTGATGCTATAATACTAGAAGTCAAATCTAAAAGTGGAATCGCTAACGAAGATCTGGCGCAAACAATAAATTATTTAAAATGCTCAGAATGCAAAGTTGGTTTGGTTTTAAACTTCGGTAAACCAACTTTAGAAATTCGACGTGTTATTCTATAAATCAAATTCCGTGTCTTCTGGTTTCCGTGGCAACTTATTTTGCTAAATGCAAAGTGGATTTTGTTTTAAACTTCAGGGTAATTCGACATTGTAAATCAAACTTGTTATTCTATAAATCAAATTCCTGGTCTTCTGTGTTTCCGTGGCAATACTACTCCCAATTATCATTTCTCTGTAAACACTAATCCAAACCATTAAACCGGCAAACCAAAATCAAATCTACACCGTATATTGTTATATGAAAACGATGTTAAATAAACTATTTTTGATTTCGGCTGTTGTTTTAACTGCAGGGCTTTCGGCTTGTGCACAAAAACAAGCTAAAGAGCCTGTAAAACAAGCGGCTGCTACTGAAAAAATATCACCAAAGAATAAGATGAACTGGAATCCGTTAACACCCGAAGAAGAAAGAGTAATTGTGCATAAGGGCACTGAATATCCTGGTACAGGAAAATATGAGCATACAACTGATAAAGGAACTTATACCTGTAAACGTTGTAACGCCGCTTTATACCGCTCAGAAAGTAAGTTTGATGCACACTGTGGCTGGCCAGCTTTCGATGATGAAATTAAGGGCGCTGTAAAACGTATTCCTGATGCAGATGGTTCGCGTACAGAGATTGTTTGTGCTAATTGCGGAGCACATTTAGGACACGTATTTTTAGGAGAAGGATTTACCAATAAAGACACCCGTCACTGTGTGAATTCAATCTCCATGAATTTCGTGCCGGATAAAAAATAAGGTAGATTTAGTTGGGTTAGGTAGAGGCGTACAGCAGTAGTTGTACGCCTTTTTTGTATGCTCAGCTCTAATTTGTCGTTAAAAAACGTACTTGTTTTACCCTGTTGATTTGGTGTTTTTAATCATCAGACTTCATGCTTTGGACCATCGACTTTTCCACAATTTATTGATTATAAACTAAATGCTTATATTTGCAGGCTCGATAAAGAAATTTTGCCTATGAAATATTTTCTGTTATTAAGTTTTTGTTTCCTGTTTTTACAAGGTAAAGCACAAAATACTGATTCAACAAATGAAGCAGACAGCGTAAAAAAAACAGTTCTTGCAACTTATTATCACAGAAAATTCGAAGGCCGCAGAACCACCAGCGGCGCAAAATACAGAGCGAAAAAATTAACAGCAGCACATCGAACCTTACCCTTCGGAACAATGGTTACGGTAACTAATCCGGCAAACGGTAAGTCGGTAGTGGTTAAGGTAAACGATAGAGGTCCATTTTCAAAAAAACTAGCAATTGATTTATCGGAAAGCGCTGCAAAACAAATCGGAATCTACCGTAAGGGCATCGCTCGCGTTAATTTAAGTTACACAGTAGAGTAGTATTAATTAGGTAGATTTTTAGGCTTATTTTTCTCTTCAATTTAAGTTATTAACACTCTTTTTTGTTCGCTAAGCGCTTTAAATTAAATGATTAGCTTTTTTTTCGCTTGAAAATGATATTTAGCTGATGGTTTTCTCCACCACTTTCAAGGCAGTGTTAACAACTTTGGTTCACTAAAAACAGCCCCGGTATATATATTTGTTATAACAAAGTTCTTTAACTTCTTGCGCCAGAAAACAAATATAAAAGCTTAGTTTTTAGTAATTTATACGTACATCTCTCTGATTGTTAATTTAAATTTTCCTAACTAAAAACTCAGTTGTTTGTCTGTAGCCGGGGTTAGCACTTTCACAATAAGAGTTTTGATAAAAGACATTTCAATCATCATATAAAATTGATGGATGCGTGGTTTTGTCGGCTCTATTTAAAATGAAGTAAAAAAATATCAGCGTATGGAACAGGAATTATTACTACAAGAAAACAAGGACAGATTCGTGCTTTTACCCATTAAATATCCAAAAATATGGGAGATGTATAAAAAGACTGAAGCTAGTTTCTGGACTGCAGAAGAAATCGACCTTTCTGATGACCAGAAACACTGGGATAACCTGAATGATGGAGAAAGACATTTTATCTCTCACATTCTTGCTTTTTTCTCTGCCAGTGATGGTATTGTGAATGAAAATCTAGCTGTTAACTTCATGAGTGAAGTGCAGTTGCCAGAAGCACGTTGTTTTTATGGATTTCAGATTATGATGGAAAATATCCATGCTGAAACTTATGCCTTATTAATTGATACTTATATTAAAGATCCGGAAGAAAAAGACCGTTTGTTCCATGCTATTGATACTGTTCCGGCAGTAAAAAGAAAAGCTGAATGGGCTTTACGATGGATTGATAACGGAACTTTTGCTGAGCGTTTAGTTGCTTTTGCCGCGGTTGAAGGTATTTTCTTCAGCGGAAGTTTCTGCTCGATCTTTTGGTTAAAGAAACGTGGTTTAATGCCAGGTTTAACATTCAGTAATGAATTAATTTCAAGAGATGAAGGTTCTCACTGCGAATTCGCCTGCTTATTATACAGTATGTTAAGCAATAAATTAAGCGAAGAGCAAGTACATTCAATCATCAGCGATGCTGTAGAGATTGAAAAAGAATTTGTTACTGATGCCTTACCAGTTGCCCTGATTGGTATGAATGCAAAATTAATGAGCCAGTATATCGAATTTGTTGCTGACAGATGGTTACAGGAGTTAGGCTATAAAAAAATCTATAATGCAACCAACCCATTCGATTTCATGGAAATGATTTCGTTGCAGGGTAAAACGAATTTCTTCGAGAAACGTGTAGGCGATTATCAAAAAAGTGGTGTATTAACCGCTGCTGATAATAAAGCGCAGGCGTTTTCACTTGATGAAGATTTTTAGGAAAGTTTAAAGTAAAAAGACTAAAGCAGAAAGCTCAAGTTTTTGATACTTAATACTCACTACTTGATACTAAAAAAACAAAATTATAAATGTGATTAGCAAGTCTTGATACTTGATACTCATTACTAGATACTAAAATTAAATCTCATAAATTATGTTCGTACTAAAAAGAGATGGCCGCAGAGAAGCGGTACAATTTGACAAAATCACGGCTCGTATTCAAAAACTATGCTATGGTTTAAATGCAGACCTTGTAGACCCTATCGATGTTGCCAAGAAGGTAATTGAAGGTTTATATGATGGTGTAACTACTTCGGAGTTAGATAACCTTGCCGCAGAAACCGCTGCATCGTTAACTACAAAACACCCTGATTATGCCTTGTTAGCTTCACGTATCGCGGTATCTAACTTGCATAAAAACACTACAAAATCATTCTCGGGTACGATGAAAATGTTGTACGAATATTTCGACCCGAAAGCGCAGAAAGCAGCCCCGCTTATCGCTGATGATGTTTATGAGATTATTGAAAAAAATGCAGAAATTTTAGATAGCTCTATTATTTACGACCGCGATTTTGGTTTCGATTATTTCGGTTTTAAAACTTTAGAGAAATCTTACCTTTTAAAAGTTAATAATAAGATTGTTGAGCGTCCTCAGCATCTATTTATGCGTGTTTCTGTTGGTATCCACAAAGAAGATATCGAAAGTGCAATCAAAACGTATAACTTAATGAGTGAGCGTTGGTTTACACATGCTACACCAACATTATTCAATGCGGCTACACCAAAACCTCAAATGTCATCATGCTTCTTGTTAACCATGCAGGATGATAGCATTGAAGGTATTTATGATACTTTAAAACAAACCGCTAAAATTTCACAAAGTGCTGGTGGTATTGGTTTAAGCATTCACAACATCCGTGCAACGGGTTCTTATATTGGTGGTACAAACGGTACAAGTAACGGTATTATTCCAATGTTACGTGTATTTAACGATACTGCCCGTTATGTAGACCAGGGCGGAGGTAAACGTAAAGGTGCTTTCGCTATTTATTTAGAGCCTTGGCATGCAGATGTTTTTGAGTTCTTAGATTTACGTAAAAACCACGGTAAAGAAGAAATGCGTGCCCGCGATTTATTCTATGCCCTTTGGATAAACGATTTGTTTATGCAACGTGTTAAAGATAACGGTGACTGGACATTATTCTGCCCGCACGAAGCACCAGGTTTAGCAGATTGTTTCGGTAAGGAATTCGAAGATTTATATACTAAATATGAAGCTGAAGGACGTGGCCGTAAAACAATCAAAGCACAGGAACTTTGGTTTGCAATTTTAGATTCGCAGATTGAAACCGGTACACCATACATGTTGTTTAAAGATGCAGCGAACAGCAAATCGAACCAACAGAATTTAGGTACAATTAAGTCTTCTAACTTATGTACCGAGATTATCGAGTACACCTCTAAAGATGAAGTTGCCGTTTGTAATTTAGCATCGTTAGCTTTACCTCGTTTTGTAATCAATGGTGCTTTCGACCACCAAAAACTATATGATGTTACTTATCAGGCTACTTTAAACCTGAATAAAATCATCGACCACAACTATTACCCTGTTCAGGAAGCAGAAAACTCAAACATGCGTCACCGTCCGGTTGGATTAGGTGTACAAGGTTTAGCTGATGCTTTTATTTTAATGCGTTTACCATTTGAAAGTGACGAGGCAAAACGCTTAAATAAAGATATCTTCGAAACAATTTACTTTGCTTCGATGACTGCATCACATGATTTAGCAGTTAAACATGGTGCTTATGAAACTTTCAAAGGTTCGCCATTATCGAAAGGTAAATTCCAGTTCGATTTATGGAATGTAACACCAGACAGCGGTCGTTGGGATTGGAATGCCTTACGTAAAAAAGTAGTTAAAGATGGTGTATACAACTCATTATTAGTTGCGCCAATGCCTACAGCATCTACTTCACAAATCTTAGGTAACAATGAGTGTTTTGAGCCATATACTTCAAACATCTATACCCGTCGTGTATTAAGTGGCGAGTTTGTAGTGGTAAACAAACATTTATTGAAAGATTTAGTAGCCTTAGGCTTATGGAACAACGATATGAAAAACCAAATCATATTGGCTAACGGTTCAATCCAGGCTATTCCTGAAATTCCTGATTACATTAAGGAATTATACAAAACGGTTTGGGAGATCAAAATGCGTAACATCATCGATATGGCTGCCGACCGTGGCGCATACATTTGCCAGTCGCAATCGTTAAACTTGTTCGTAAATGCACCAAATACTTCAAAATTAACTTCAATGCATTTCTACGCATGGGAGAAAGGATTGAAAACCGGTATGTATTACTTACGTACACAGGCAGCATCGCAAGCAGTTAAATTTACAGTTGAAAACCAGGGTGGTAAAGCCATTGAAGCAGTTATTCCTGCTGAAATGACTCAAGATCAGGTTGCAGAAGAAATCATTGACGGACCAGTGTGTACAATGGAAGAAGGTTGCATTAGCTGTTCGGGATAAGCTGAACCCTTGCCATCATTGTGAGGGACGAAGCAATCTTAATACACTCGTCATGCTGAATTTATTTCAACATCTCAATAAAATGGACACTGAAACAAGTTCAGAGTGACGAATCTAATAATATCGTAAGGTTTTGGGCAAACACTCAAAACCTTATTTTTTATAATTGTTGTTTAAAATCTAATAGTTTATATAGTTGTAATGCTTAACCATCGTTCGCTCATCAAACCTATGAAAAGGAAGCCAATTCTGATATTGATTTTCATTTCTGTTATCGTACTTCTTTCGAATTGTAAAAAGCATGAAATAGAGGAGAATGGAGCTTTAGATTATCTCACTAAGCGAACCTGGAAAAGGGCAGCAGTAGATAAAAATCCAGGTTCAAATCCTTTGCTTAACATATACTTCTTGCCGTTAGAGTGCGAAAAAGATGATGTTTATTCTTTTTGTATAGATGGTACAATGAAAATTGATAATGGTACTGAAAAATGTGATGCTAAAGAAAATAAAATAGAAATGGGCTCTTACGATATCACGAAATCAGAAATTACCATTAAAGGCGTTAAGTATATTCTTACGGAGGTTTCTCCCCAGCAAATAAAATACGTTTCATTAGTTTCTTCTCAGGTGGGCTATTATTATGCTGTGATGTTATTGCAGTAGCGATTTCAAATTTTAGGCAATGTTAATGTAAGGTTTTGGGCAAACGCTAAAAACCTTATTTTTTGTCCTTATTTTTGTGTTAGTTCAATAGTTCATTAGTTTTTAATGCACCAAAAACCACTGAACTTATGACCACTGAACCAATGAACAATCAAAAACATAGCAAACACGAAATCATTCCCTGTGAAAGATGCGGAACGGCTATAGAATGCAAGGCAAATTCTTATACCAAGTGTCAGTGCAGCGTAGTGCAGCTGAGTATTAATGAAGTACAATATATTTCCGAACTGTACGATGGTTGTTTATGTGCAAAATGTCTTTTCGAATTGCAACAAGAGTATCGGGAAGAAATTGGGGTTTAAAATTTGTCGCTTGTCATGCTGAGCTTGTCGAAGCACGTCTAAGTTCTTTAAATAAAAACTTGAAAAGCAAGTTCTTGTGCTTTTGGGTTACTTTCAGTCCCGCCATTTGCTGCAATCTTTAAAAAACATCGTCTGTTGTGCTGAGGCATGCATCTGTTTCATCGGTTGCAGATTCCTCGTTCCTCGGAATGACAGATTATTTAGGGCTGGTACTTTTTTTAAAGGATTTTCACTACTGTCGGGTTTAAACAACAATTTTTGGTAATTCTTGGCAAGAAATAAACGCAACCTGCCCATTCTTTATTTATTGAAGGCTGCCTCAGCTGCCTGAAGATGTAAGAAATTCAATAGGCTTTAGCCAAAATCTATACAATTCTGCAGCTCTGAATAGCAGTAAAAGCCTATCCCTTTAAACGGGATAGGAGTGGCAGCCTCTTGCTATTGCCCTGAGTGTAGCCGAAGGGAAGCAAGAGCTATAACGGATAGCCCGACTAACAATAATCAGAACCAATGTCTTTGCTTTTCAAAAAACAATTACAAAATTATGCCGTTCTACTTTTAAACAAAATAGTAACTTTGACGAAAATTTTGAATGGGTGAATTTTAAGTGATTGAATGTTTTCTAACAAGCATGCTGTTATTCAATAAATCGGTCATTCTATCATTTCTATAAACATGAAGAAAGTAAACGTTGGCTTAGTGCAGATGAGCTGTACTAAAGATAAGCAGGAAAATTTAGATAAAGCAATTGTAAAGGTACGTGAGGCTGCTGCAAAGGGCGCTCAGATTGTTTGTTTACAGGAGCTTTTTACATCCTTATATTTTTGCGATGTTGAAGATTACGATAATTTTGATTTAGCCGAAGCTATTCCAGGTCCATCAACAGATGCCTTACAGCTTGTGGCGAAGGAATTGGGGGTTGTAATTATCGCCTCTTTATTTGAAAAACGTGCAGAGGGCTTATATCACAATACTACTGCAGTTTTAGATGCTGATGGTACTTACTTAGGTAAATACCGCAAAATGCACATTCCAGACGATCCCGCATTTTACGAGAAATTTTACTTCACTCCAGGGGATTTAGGCTACAAAGTTTTCGAAACGAAATTTGCGAAAATTGGCATCTTAATTTGCTGGGACCAGTGGTATCCTGAAGCTTCACGTATTACAGCTTTAATGGGTGCAGATATCATGTTCTATCCAACTGCAATAGGATGGGCAACAGATCAGGATGAAGAAACCAATAAAGACCAATATAATGCCTGGCAAACGATACAACGTTCGCACTCCGTTGCAAATGGCGTACCAGTAGTAAGCGTTAACCGTGTTGGTTTTGAACAGGATGGCGCCATGAAATTCTGGGGTGGCAGTTTCGCAACCAATGCACAGGGTAAATTGCTTTATTTAGCTTCGCACGATAAGGAGGAAACGGAAGTAGTTGAACTTGATTTAGACCAAAGCGATTTTATGCGTAAACACTGGCCATTTTTGAGGGATAGAAGAATAGATTCTTATCAGCCGATTACAAAAAGATATATTGATGGGGATTAGGCTGAAAGCTTAAAGACCAAAGTATAAAATTAGTTATCGTCATTGCGAGGCACGAAGCAATCTCTTTTTATTAATGGAGTAAGATTGCTTCGTGCCTCGCAATGACGGAGTACATATATGTTAGCATTAACAATAAAAAAATGTCAAATTTCCCTCCCAGAGAAGATTTAAATATCAATCAATTCGATTACGCTCCAAAGCAACAAGGTTACTCTTTTCCGGCTGAATGGGCAAAGCACGAGGCAACCTGGTTAAGCTGGCCGCATAAAGAAGCGAGCTGGCCCGGCAAAATAGAAGCTATTTATAAGCCTTATTGCGAGTTTATTAAAATTGTAGCTGAAGGTGAGAAAGTCCGGATTAATGTTCGTGACGAAGAGATGAAAGCTTTTGCTATTAATGAATTGACAAAAGTAGATGCAGATTTATCGCAGATTGAATTTTATTTCAACGAAACCAACGATGCCTGGTGCCGTGACCATGGGCCTGCCTTTGTACTAAAGGAAAATGAAAAGGCTGTGGTAGATTGGGGTTACAATGCCTGGGGTGGCAAATATCCGCCTTTTGATCTGGATGACGTTGTACCCACCAAAATTGCTAAACATTTTAATTTACCGTTATTTACACCTGATATTGTAATGGAAGGTGGTTCGGTAGAGTTTAATGGTGCGGGAACAATTTTAACAACCACGGCTTGCCTGCTTAACGAAAATAGAAATCCGCATTTAACCAAAGAGCAGATCGAAAAATACCTGCTTGAATATTACGGACAGGAACAAGTATTGTGGTTAGGCGACGGGATTGTTGGTGATGATACTGATGGGCATATTGATGATATCACCCGTTTTGTAAACGAAGACACTGTTTTAACGGTAGTAGAAAGTAATCCCCTGGATGAAAACTATGTATTGTTACAAGAGAACCTGGAAGCCTTAAAAGCGATGAAACTGAAAGATGGCCGGACCTTAAATATTGTGGAGTTGCCTATGCCTTTACCGGTAATTTACGATGACACCCGTTTACCAGCTTCTTACGCTAATTTTTACATTGCCAATTCGGCCGTAATTGTTCCGGTTTTTGATGATGTGAACGACCAAAAAGCTTTGGATATTATTCAGGGTTGTTTCCCTGACCGTAAGGTAGTAGGCATCAATTCGGTTGATATTATCTGGGGATTGGGAAGTTTTCATTGCTTAAGTCAGCAGGAGCCAGCTATTTAACTTATATCATCCTGAGCTTGTCGGTCTAAAATCCAATCAACAATTTAGCAATTAAACAATTTAACAATATCTTTGAAGGAGTTGTTAACTTTACAACATTAAACATTTCAACTTTACAACATTTCATAATGAAATTATTAGAAGGAAAAACAGCATTAGTTACAGGCGCATCAAAAGGAATTGGTCGTAAAATAGCTGAAAAATTTGCAGAGCAAGGTGCTAATGTGGCATTCACCTATTTATCATCAGTAGAAAAAGGAGAAGCTCTAGAGCAAGAATTACAAAGCTTTGGTACTAAGGTTAAAGGTTACCGTTCTGATGCTTCTAAATTTGACCAGGCAGAACAATTAATTAATGATATTGTTGCCGAGTTTGGTACGATTGATATTGTGGTAAATAATGCTGGTATTACTAAAGACGGACTGTTAATGCGCATGAGCGAAGAGAACTGGGATGATGTAATCAACATCAACTTAAAATCTATCTTTAATGTAACCAAAGCAGCATCTAAAGTAATGATGAAAGCCCGTAAAGGTGTTTTTATTAATATGAGTTCAGTTGTAGGTGTTCAAGGAAATGCTGGTCAGGCTAATTATGCAGCTTCAAAAGCCGGAATTATCGGTTTCACAAAATCTGTAGCTAAAGAATTAGGCTCGAGAAATATTCGTGCTAACGTGGTTGCACCAGGTTTTATTCGTACCGAAATGACCGACGTTTTAGATCCTGCTGTTGTTGCAGGCTGGGAGAAAGATATTCCATTGAAACGTGCAGGTGAAACAGAAGATATCGCGAATGTTTGCGTATTCTTAGCTTCGGATATGAGCGCTTACGTAACCGGACAAACGTTATCGGTTTGCGGTGGAATGCTGTAGAAAGTTAAGATGAAAGGTTGGAATGTTGCAATGTTTCGTTTTTAGCGCATTGCAATATTCCAAGCTTTAACATTCTTCCTTCTCAATGTTGCAACCATTCAAACTATCTCACAATATATTTTCCCTTAACTTCTTCAAAAGCCTGTTGTTTCTTATTTTTCTCGAAATCAAGATATCCAGTTTGTAAGGTTTTCCAGAAATTCAACTGAGCCGGATATTGAATCGCATATTTTTTCAGGTTCACATCCGTCATTTTAAAGGGATAGATATTGACTGGAATTTTATCCTGTCCATTATTCTTCGCTTCAACAGCCAACACATAAACTTCCTTAATCTTGTCATCTGTTAGCGGGATGCAACCAACCGTTACACAATTGCCATGTATGTAAATATCGCCACCTGTTTTTCTATCTGTTCCTGTTCTGGCATAATCAACAGAATTAGGATAGTTAACACCTAGTGAAAGATGAAAGCTGCTCATCGGGTTGAAAACATTGATATAATAAAAACCTTCGGGGGTTTGTCCGTCGCCCTCAATTACTTTTGGTCCCAAGGTACCCGAATGTGCACAAAAGTCGTATGTTCTGAATAGCGAATAGGTTTTTTCAGTTTTAGCCTTTAGCCAGATTTCTAATTTTCCTTCGGCCTTGTAAGCATTAATTAGCATCGAAAAGCTATCGCCATAGCCACCAGCTTTTACAAATTTTTCTAAGGTTTCCCATTTTTCGTCATAAGCTTTCGCCACCCTGTCGAATTTAATTTGTGTTGCTTTGAAATTATTTTGGGCATTTGCCATTATACTGATGGATAGTAGAAAGGTTAAAAAGATAAATTTCATAAAATTTGCTTTGTATAAAGCTAGTGATTTAATGTTTAGTTTGATATGGAAGCAAGGATTTGCATAGAACTAAAAAATATTTTTTCCGTGGATTCAACATACCGTGACAAAAAAAAGATGGTTCGCATAATTCTTGCCGCTCTTTGCGGTTAAACACAAAATTAGCATCTTTATAAAATATGAATGGCTTTTTTGATGGTACTTCGATATTATATTTTTTTGCCTGCCTTTCGTTAGGTGTCTTGTATGCCTGGGTGCTGTATCGTGGAAACAAAAATCTCGATAAAAAGTATCAATATGGTTTAGCTACAATCAGAATATTTGCCATTACCGCTATCGCCTGGCTAATTTTTGCCCCTCTAATTAAAACACTAAATTACACTTTAGATAAGCCGATAATTATCATCGGCCAGGACAATTCGCTTTCGGTAAATCAGGTCAAAGCTCCCGGTTTCGATGAGAAACTTTATGAACGAAATCTTAAGTCGCTACAGGATAAGTTATCAAGTAAGTATGAGGTAAAAGTTTATAATTTTGGCGATTCTGTTGCTGATGGTTTTGATTTTAGCAAACAGGGAAAATTAACAGATGGAACAGCTCTTTTTCAAAAAATAAGGGATGAATATACCAATAGGAATATCGGGGCAATTGTTCTTGCAACTGATGGAATTTTCAATAGGGGAGGAAATCCATTATACAGTATTAATCAGATTAATTCGCCCGTTTATACCGTAGCCTTAGGTGATAGCATACCAAAACGTGATGTTTTAATTTCGAATGTTAATTATAATAATATTGTTTACCTGGATGATGATTTTACTGTCGAAATTCAGGTACAGGCATTTCAGAGCGACAAAGAAAATACAACACTTACCGTTAACCAGAACGGTTCAAAAGTGCAACAGAAAAGCATTGCCATTTCCGGTAACGCTTTTATTAAAACGATTCCGTTAAAGTTACATGCAGGTAAAACTGGTGTTCAGAAATACACCGTACAATTAAGTACGCTTCAAAATGAAATTACCACGAGAAATAATTCACAAACTTTTTATGTTGAAGTAATTGATGGAAGACAAAAAGTGTTGCTGGCTTCAGCTGCAACGCATCCTGATTTGGGCGTTTTAAAAGATGCGATAGCATTAAACAAGCATTACGAAGCAAAGATTGCGCTGGCAGATGACTTAGCTGCTACTGACCCATCGAAATTTGATTTAATTGTTCTGTATCAGCTGCCTGATGCTCAAAGTATTTCAGCTCCATTTTTACAGCGATTAACGGCGATTAAAAAGCCCATCTGGTACATTTTGGGTGCGCAGAGTAATATAAGTGCCTTCAACCAAATTCAGAATCAGGTTAATCTAGCCTCTTCAAATACTTCTGTTCAGGAGGTTTATCCCGAGTTTGCGAATGGTTTTACAAATTTTAATTTATCCGAGGAAGACAAAAAACAATTCTACACTTTCGATCCTTTGCTTTCACCCTTTGGCAGGTTAAGCGTTAATGCAAGTGTAACACCGGTATTTAATCAGCGTATAGGCAAAATAAGTACGCAACAGCCATTACTTTTTTTTACAAATGAAAATGGTTTAAAAGCCGGTTATTTGATGGGCGAGGGTTTATGGCGCTGGCGATTATCAGAAGCTGAAAATGAAAACGAACAGTCGGCGTTAAATGATTTGGTGTCGAAAACAGTTCAGTATCTGGCTGTAAAAGATGATAAACGGCGATTTAAAATCTTTACTTCTAAAGCTGCGTACGATGAAAATGAATCCATTCAGTTTAACGGAACATTGTATAATGAAAGTTATCAGCCTGTAAATGAACCCGAAGTTAATCTGCAGGTGAAAAACGAGTTGGGAAAGATATTTAATTATGTTTTTTCTAAAACGGAAAATGCTTATCAGCTAGATGCTGGTGCAATGCCTGCCGGAAATTATACCTACAACGCCAGTACGTCGCTGGGCGGACAAAAATTTGCCGCATCGGGTAGTTTTTATGTGAATGCTTTAATTGCCGAATACCAGCAAACTACAGCCAACCATCAGTTATTAAACACCATTTCTAAACAAAGTAACGGGAAACGCTTTATGCCCGTAGATTTGCTGAAAATTGCGGACGAAATTCTTAAGAATGAAAATATAAAAACCATTAGCTATGAAGACCGGAAATATAACGAACTTATTAACCTGAAATGGTTATTCGGATTGATATTATTTTTGCTTACGTTAGAATGGTTTTTACGCAAGCGCAATGGAGAATTATAATATTTCTACTTCAGAAGTTATTGAGGTTCTAGGTACAATCGCCTTCGCTATATCCGGTACTTTTACTGCTATGCAGCGTAAGTTAGATCCATTTGGTGTATTAATTATCGCATTTGTAACCGCAATTGGTGGCGGTACGGTCAGGGATTTACTAATCGGAGACACACCCGTAGCGTGGATGAGGGATATGCAAACCTGTCTCATCATTTTATTTACAGCACTGATTACCATGTTTTTTAAAACACATGTGCAGAAAATGAAAATTACGCTTTTTCTGTTTGATAGTTTAGGCCTTGGTTTATTTACAATGGTTGGATTATTAAAAGGAATAACTTTCGGATTAAACCCAGGTATCTGCATCACTTTAGGTACAATTACGGGGTGTTTTGGCGGCATTATCAGAGATACCCTGCTCAATACTATTCCTTTGGTTTTTCGTAGGGAAATTTATGCTTCAGCCTGTATTTTAGGAGGATTGCTTTATTATTTGCTGATACAGATAAATGTTGAAAGCGTCGTCGCAAAGCTTGCAGTGGTGGCTTTTATTTTTGTAGTTAGAATTGTAGCCGTAAAGTTTAAGTTATCCTTACCTAAGTTTGAATACTAAGGGCAGCAATGTTCAAAAAAGTAAGAATCTTATAGTTTTCAATTCTGGTCTAGTCCTTTTTCTCTTCGCGAATAATAACAAAAACGTCTTCATTATTTTTTTTCATGAAGTATTTTTCGCGGGCAAACTTTTCAGCGGTATTTAAATTGGTGTTTAGTTCGTTTAAATCTTTCTTTACCTGAGTGGTTTCTTTTTCGAAATATTCTTTTTCTTCCTGTAATTTATTGGCCTGGCTGCGGTATTCGTATTGCGACATCATGTCATTTTTATCGAAAAACAACATCCAAACGGCAAAAGCAGCAGTTGCCAGGAAATATTTATTGCGGAAAAGGTCGATTAAACGTTTCATAAATTTTAGAAAATCGTCATTGCGAGGCACAAAGCAATCTATAGATGAGATTGCTTTGTGCCTCGCAATGACGTAAATGTATAAAAAAACATCCGAAGATTTAAAATCTCCGGATGTTCTGCAAATAAGTTTTTCAACTTTTTAACAATTCTTAGCCGTGGTTTTAACCAACGGTTTATTTCTTAGCGTATTTGAATTTAGAACCGATGAAACGAGCATTTTCACCTAATTCTTCTTCAATACGTAATAATTGGTTGTATTTTGCAATCCTGTCTGAACGTGAAGCTGAACCTGTTTTAATCTGTCCACAGTTTAATGCAACAGCTAAATCAGCAATGGTAACATCTTCAGTTTCACCAGAACGGTGACTCATTACAGAAGTATAACCACTGTTTTGAGCTAAAGTTACTGCATTAATTGTTTCAGTTAAAGAACCAATCTGGTTAACTTTTACTAAGATTGAATTTGCAGTATTTTCGTCGATACCACGTTGTAAGCGAGTTACGTTAGTTACAAATAAATCATCACCAACTAACTGTACACGGTCGCCAACTTTATCTGTTAAGCTTTTCCAGCCAGTCCAGTCGTTTTCGTCCATACCATCTTCAATAGAGATAATTGGATATTTAGCTGATAAATCTGCTAAGTATTGTGCTTGCTCTTCGCTTGAACGAATTACGCCTGTAGCACCTTCAAATTTAGTGTAATCGTATTTTCCGTCTTTGTAGAACTCAGATGAAGCACAATCTAAAGCTAAGCAAATTTGCGATCCTGGTTTGTAGCCTGCAGTTTCAATTGCTTTTAATACAGTTTCAATTGCATCTTCAGTACCATCGAAAGTAGGAGCAAAACCACCTTCATCACCTACAGCTGTAGATAAACCTCTATCGTGAAGGATTTTCTTTAAGCTATGGAAAACTTCAGTTCCCCAACGTAAAGCCTCAGAGAATGATGGTGCACCAACTGGCATAATCATAAACTCCTGGAATGCGATAGGTGCATCAGAGTGAGAACCACCGTTGATGATGTTCATCATTGGGATTGGTAAAGTGTTTGCATTAACACCACCAATGTAACGGTATAATGGTTGGCCAATTTCATCGGCAGCAGCTTTTGCCACAGCTAAAGAAACACCTAAAATAGCATTAGCACCTAAGTTACCTTTGTTTTCTGTGCCATCAAGTTCCAACATTAATTTATCAATTGCGTTTTGCTCAAAAACATCAATACCTCTTAAAGCCGAAGCAATTTTAGTATTTACATTTTCAACAGCTTTTAAAACGCCTTTACCTAAATATGTAGATTTATCTCCGTCGCGTAATTCAACTGCTTCATATTGACCAGTAGATGCACCACTTGGTACAGCTGCACGACCAAAAGCACCTGCTTCTGTTACTACTTCAACTTCTACTGTTGGATTTCCTCTCGAATCGAGGATTTGTCTTGCATGGACATTAACAATTATGCTCATTTCTATTTGATTTTTTGTTGATTTTTTAACCTGCTTAGTGTAAAAAGTACAATTACTAAGCGTAACATCAAAGTTAGTATTATTTTTAAATAAATAAAGCGTTTTTAAGCTTAATGTTATGATAACTATTTAGGTTAACCATGTCTTAATCTTGAATTAATATTGAGCAATATTGCTACTTTCAGCTGCTTGAAATCAAGATCATTGTGAACCATGGTTAAAATAATTTATAACTATCTTACCACTTTATATGGTAACTGTTTTTTTCGAAAGCCAAAAATCAATTCGTTAAAATATTCACCGTTCTTAAATATTGTACCTTTTAGTTCTGCCTCTAAAGTAAAGCCTACCTTTTTTAAAACCCGTTGTGATGGAAGGTTAACATGAGATGTCCGGGCAAAAATCCTTTCTAAATCAAACGTTTCGAAACCGTAATTGAGCATTTCTTTCACAGCTAAGGGAATAATGCCTTTGCCCCATAACGATTCAGAAATCCAATAGCCCATTTCCGCATTTTTAGCATAAATATCTGTCAGCGGGTGAACACCAATAGAACCGACAACCTCATCGTTAACAACAATTGCTTTAATTTGTAACGGTTCATGACTCGTAGCCAATTTAATAAAAGCTTCGCCGTCTTTTTTCAAGTAAGGAAAAGGAAATTTGTTCGTTAAGTTTTTGGCAATATTGAAGTTGTTTGCATTTTTTACAAGTGCATCGATATCGGTCGATTGGAAAGAGCGTAGGGTAAATTGCATTTCAACAAAGTACAAAATAATTGTAGTTTCCGAAATGTTAAATCTTTAATTTTTAGTTATTAATGTTAATTTTGATTTCCCTTTTTACATTTGATTGTATTACACATCTCATCAATTTATTCAGTTATTTATATGTTTCTAACAAGGTTTAAGAAGAGCATACAATCTGTTTTTTTTCTTGCAGTGTGCTTATTTTTGTGGGATTATGGGTTTGCACAACAAAAGACTGATTCTTTAAAGCATAAATCGGTAAAACAAATCGATGAAGCGCAAGTTCCGTTGCTGGTAAATAAAATTGAGACTTATAATTTTACCATCGACCGGAACAAGTTTCTTTTACAGCGAGGCTTCGATATTAAAAAAATACAAAAAGAACTGCCCGCGATAGAAAAGAAGGTTAAAGGCTTTAAATCGAGATTTGAGAAAAATGGCAGCCACATGAATTTACGTAGCTTAAACAGCGCCGTAATTATGCTTGCTGAAATAACCGATGATTTAACTGCTTATAAGAAAGTGTTAAGTGATTATTGTTCACAACTTAGCAAGAGCAGCAACGATTTAAAGAAAATTCTGGCCGATGCAAACCTTAAATCAGAAGTAGAAGATTCTACACTTAAAGCCCAGCTTAACGATGTTCTGGTGGAGGGAAATAAACTCTATCTCGCCCAAAAGAAAATCCTTACCAATATTAACCTGTTAAGCAGCCATATCTCGGTTAGTCTTTTACAAACAAAAAATCTTTCTTCGGATATGGTTTATTTATCCATTTCGAAGAAAATAGCCATGTGGTCGCAGGAAGAATCGCCATTATTTAAAGCTAAGCCAAGTGAGTACGAAAGTTCTTTTTTAGAGGTTATTTTAAAAGCATTTGAACGTTCGGGAAGAATTATTGTAATCTATCTTGGCGGAAAAATCGGCATTGTACTCCTCAGCCTTTTAATTTTTGGAATAATAACCTCGTGGATGATTTCAAATATGCGCCGGGTAAAAAAACTCGATGATTCAGAAAATATCCTGGCACAGGTTAAATTTATTAAAAAGAGTGTCATTGCTGCTTCTGCTTTAGCTTTTTTCACCTACGCACCATTTCTTTTTGGCAATCCGACAATGTCATTACTGCACACCTTAGAGCTTTGTCGTTTAATAGCCTTGTTTTTCTTGTTACCACCATATTTAACAAAATCAGCTAGAATATTGTGGCTGATTCTTTCAGGTTTATGGCTGTTTTATGCTATAGATGATGTTTTACTGGATTCGGCTTTTGGAGAACGCTGGGCCCTGTTTATCGCAGGTATTTTGTTGCTGGTTATATGCGTTAAGATTTTCAGGAATAAATCAAACTTGTTCATCAATATCGAACCTTCAGTTGCCACGAAAGCACTCATAGTTTTTACCATATTTCAGGTCTTATTATCTTTAATGTTTAACCTTACCGGGAGGTTATCATTAGCAAAAATATTCGGTGTAAGTGCTATTCAATGTTTAATGTTGGGTATAAGTTTAAAGGTTTTTTGCACGTTAATCTTAGAAGCTATTTACCTGCAAACAGAAGCCTATCAGGCGAGCAGGTTCTCTGATTTTATTAACTACAAAGAACTTCAGTATCGTTTACAGCGATATTTGTGGGTTATTGCTTCGATTGTTTTCTTTGTTTCTTTTGTCAGGAATATAACGTTGTACGATTTATTTACAACCATGTTATCACAGTTTTTTTATGAAACCCGAAGCATTGGTAGTTATAAATTCACTTTTGCCAGTATTGGGATATTTATTCTTATTATCTGGTTGTCATCCATTATTTCGAGTTTTATTAGTTTCTTTTTCGGGCACGAGAAGGCAGTTTCAGGCGGCAAAAGAAGTGGTTTAAATTCGATGATGCTTTTAATCAGGCTGGCAATATGGACTGTTGGTTTCTTAATTGCCGTAGCGGCGGCAGGCATTCCTATCGATAAACTTTCGATTATGCTTGGTGCTTTAGGGGTTGGTATTGGTTTTGGTTTGCAGAATATTGTTAATAATCTCGTTTCGGGTGTGATTATTGCCTTTGAGCGGCCTATTCAGATAGGTGACCAAATAGAAATCGGCTCCAAATCGGGTGTAGTAAAAGAAATTGGTGTCCGATCAAGTAAAATCCACAGCGCAGAGGGCTCAGATATTATTGTTCCTAACGGCGATTTACTATCGCAGCATTTGATAAACTGGACCATGCAGGATAGAAGTAAACGTGTTGAGTTTACGGTTGGCATACCTTATGAAACAGATATCGAATTTGCCCGAAAATTAATTGCCGACAAACTGGCTGCAAATGAAAAAGTACTTCCGCTTCCAAAACCGGTAATTATTGTTCAGGATTTTGGCGAATATACAATCGGCATCAGAACATTGCTTTGGGTTGCTGATTTATCGGTAGCAGGGGAGGTACGAACTGAAGCCATGATTGACGTTAAAAAGGTATTGAGCGAAGCAGGAATTAACCTTCAGGTAAGGCCGCTAAGCTAATCAAAAACACTATTTCAACTCATCTAAAACCCTGAACAGTTTTTTATTAATGCCACTGCCGCTGTAATTGTTAATGTTGATTACAATGATATATTTATTTCCGGCCGAGTCTGTATGATAACCTGCAAAAGCCGATACATCGTTGATGGTTCCGCTTTTAATTTTCATACCATTATACTCAGGCAGTGCTTTGTAAAAATCGGAAAACCAGTTTTCTTTCTGAGCCTGAAATAGTATGTTAGCCATAGCTGAAGTTGTAATCCTGTCGCCTGGAGAAAGCCCGCTTCCATCAATGATATTTAAAGCTGATCTATCAATACCCTTATCTGCCCAGAAATTAATTTCGGTTTCGGCACCTTTAGCTGTTGTTGCAGGTTTACCCGATTTTAGCGCAATAGTTTTTAATAGGGTTTCACCATAAAGATTGATGCTCTTTTTTAAAAACCAATAAGTGATTTCGCTTAAGGTTGGCGAGCTAATTATACTTATTTTTTGGCTTACTGCTGGAATAGCTTGTTTGTTTAAATCCATTATCCTTGCAGTTGTAGCTTGCCCACTTGCACTAATACCAAGTCTTTTCAGTGTATCCTGTAAGCGATATGCACAATCAAAGGCAGGGTCGGGGAGTGCTACTGATATACCTGGCTTACTGATACCCATTCCCCAGCTGCCGCGAAGATAGGCAACATTAGTGTATGGAGGTAGAAATGCATATGTTCTGTCGCCTGAACCCGGTGCTCCGGTTTTCAATTCATTTACAATTTGAATATATGGTGTTTCAGGAACTGTTTTAATAAGCCTAACTTCGTTATTAATACCAGAACCGGGGCGTAAATGAATATCAAATTGGTTTTCCCGCCATGCCAGACCTGATGTTCCTGCACCATAATAGTTGCCGATGTCTTGCCAAACCCAACCTTCAGGTGTTGTTTGTGTACCAAAAACGCGATCGTCGCCAATAATTGCACCTTCAATTTTTTTTATTCCTGCCGATTTTATTGCCGCAACCCATTGATTTAATACCACATCTTCCTTATTTTGATAACGCCACGAAGCTAAAGTAGGATCGCCGCTACCAACAATAATCAGATTGCCTTTTAAAGTACCATCAGCTGTAATATTGCCTGAATAAGCTAAAGTGGTTTGGAACTGAAAATCCTTTCCTAAAATACTGAACGCGGTTGCAGCAGTAATGGTTTTTAGTGTTGATGCTGTTGCCAGGCCAATCTGCTCGTTCTTCGCGAAAAGCGTCTTACCGCTATTTGCATCTAAAACGCATAGCGATGCAATAGCGTGTTTGGCCTGCTCATCGGCGAGTAAATTATTAAAGGCCTTCTCCAGGTTTTGAATTCTGTTTTGGGCAAAACTATTAATATAGAGGAAAGTTAGAAAAAGGCAGGTTTTAAAAAGCTTCATCTGGTAAAATTAAAGGAAATAAAAAAAGTGATGTGTAACAAACACATCACTTTTAATTATTCTTATCGTCTTGCGACGGATATATTGTTAAACTAATTCTTTCTGAATCAGGTACTCTGCAATTTGAACTGCATTTGTTGCAGCACCTTTACGTAAGTTATCAGCTACGATCCAAAGGTTTAAAGCTTTAGGTGCCGATTCATCTCTACGAATACGACCTACAAAAACCTCGTCCTTTTCATGTGCATCTTTAGGCATTGGGTATTTCAGGTTAGCTACATCATCAACAACAATAACGCCAGGTGCTTTTTCTAAAATACTGCGAACCTCTGCTAAGTCAAAATCGTTTTCAAATTCGATATTTACCGATTCTGAGTGACCCCCCATTACCGGAATACGCACTGTTGTAGCGGTAACTTTAATGCTGTCATCGCTCATAATTTTGTTCGTTTCCTTAACCATTTTCATCTCTTCTTTGGTATATCCATTATCCATGAATACATCAATATGAGGAAGAACGTTAAGGTCAATTTCATAAGCATAAGCTCTTGGGCCATCAACACCTTTACGTTCATTCATTAATTGCTCAACGGCTTTAACACCCGTTCCGGTAACCGACTGGTAGGTAGAAACTACAACGCGTCTAATTTTATATTTATCGTGCAAAGGTTTCAATACCACCACCATTTGTATGGTTGAACAGTTTGGATTTGCAATAATTTTATTATCGATAGAAAGCTCGTGAGCATTTACCTCTGGCACAATTAATTTAATGGCAGGGTCCATTCTCCATGCTGAAGAATTATCGATAACCGTTGTCCCTGCTTCTTTGAAACGCGGAGCGTGTTCTAATGAAGTATTTCCACCTGCAGAAAATAAAGCAATATCAGGTTTCATGCTAATTGCAGTATCCATGCTAACGATTGGGAACTTCTTACCCTTAAAAGTAATTTCCTTACCAACGCTCTTTTCAGATGCTACGGGAATTAACTCTGTTAAAGGGAAATTTCTTTCCTCCAATACTTTTAACATAACGGTACCAACCAACCCGGTTGCACCTACTACTGCTACTTTCATTTTAAATTTTAATTTTTATATTTATTAAACATTTGATATAAGCCCAAATATGAAGAAAATTCTGCTTATATCCCTATTGTTATTTTCTAAAATTGCATTTTCCCAGGTTTCCGATTCATTTGATGATGGTAATTTTACTCAAAATCCCAGCTGGAGTGGCGATACGAATAACTTTCAGATTAATGAACAAAAGCAATTGCAATCAAAAGGACAGCAACTTGCATCGCAAACTATTTCACTATCCACAACAAATCAGCTAAGTTTAAACGCAAGCTGGGAGTTTTTAGTGCGGCTGAATTTTAATCCAACAACTACGAATTTCGTGCGGATTTATTTAACCTCCGATAAACAGGATTTAAAGGGAAGTTTAAATGGATATTTCGTACAGATAGGGGAAACAGGAAGTACTGATGGTTTTCATTTATACAAGCAAACGGGCACTTCTACAACCAGGATTATAACGGGGCCGCAAAAAAACAGAGCAACAGCAGCTGTTGTTTTTGCTAAAATAAAAGTTACCCGAAATGCTGCGGGAAGATGGGAATTGTATACCGATATAACCGGAGGTAATAATTTTAACCTCGAAGGAAGCGTTACCGATAACACATTTACTTCTTCGGCATTTGCTGGAGTATTTTGCCGGTATACAACTGCTACGCGTTATAACCAGTATTTCTTTGATGATTTTAAAATTGAAGATTTAACACCTGATACCACTCCGCCGTTTATTAAGAATGTTGTTATTAACGATACATTTTCTCTTGATGTTACTTTTTCAGAGGCTTTGGAAGCAAATTCAGCTATACTAACGAGTAATTATAACCTGTTACCTGGCTATGGTAATCCTTTGAGTATCGCTCCTACAGCTTCATCAAATGTCTATCGCCTAACATTTCCAAAGGATTTTATCTCAGGTGATTATATTCTAGCAGTTAAGAATATTAAGGATGTAAAAGGAAATGTGATTGCAGAAAACAGTTCAGTTGGTTTTACTTACATCAAGCCCTATAGTGCAAATTATGGTGACGTTGTGATTAACGAAATATTTGCTAATCCAACGGGTAGCCCGGCTTTGCCTCAGAAGGAATTCGTAGAAATCTGGAATACCACAAACGAATATATTTTGACAAAGGATTGGAAATACGCCGATCAAACGTCCGTTTACACATTTCTAACGGATACGTTAAAGCCAAATCAACATGTTATTTTAACAGCAAAAGCTGATGAAGGATTATTTCAAACTTATGGGAAAACCATTGGGTTGTCGCCCTGGCCAAGTTTAAATAATGATAAAGATGTACTTACTTTAAGTGATCATACAGGTAAAGTAATAGATAAAGTAGCGTATTATGATACCTGGTATAAAGATGATGTAAAGAAAAAAGGAGGTTATAGTCTGGAGCTTATCGACCCTAAAAATATTTGTGGTGGTATACAGAATTGGGCCGTTTCTACAGATGCGTCAGGAGGAACTCCAGGTAAAGCGAATTCTATCTATCGTACTCAGCTAAGTACTGAAATACCAAAAATTTTATCAGCAACCATTACCGATAGCGTCACCGTTCAGGTAGTTTTTTCAAAAGCGGTTGATAGCTTGTCGGCCGTTCAAACGATAAATTATTCCATCAATAATGGAATGGGAAGTCCAAAAACTGTAGCTATTTTATCCCCTGATTTCAATTTGGTTACTTTGCAATTCTCATCAGCTTTGACAAGAGGGGTGGAGCATACTTTATCCCTAACGAATTTAACCGATTGCGCAGGCAATATAATTAGCCCTACAGCTAATACAGCGAAGTTATTTATCGCCAGGAAAATTGCAGTGAATGATATTTTGATTTCGGAGATTTTATTTAATCCGAAGTCTGGAAGTGTTGATTTCGTAGAAATTTATAATAATACTGATCATGTGCTGGATTTAAAGGATTTGCAGCTTGCCAATGCTGATGCGAATGGAAAAGCAGGAAGTATTAAAAACCTTTCGGCTAAAAACAGTTTTATCCTGCCAAAAACGTATTGGGTAATCAGCACAAACACTGCAAGTATAAAAGCAAATTACATTTGCGAAAACCCAGATAACTTCGTCCAGTTAGCGTCATTACCATCCTATAACAATGACAAAGGAACAGTAATTTTATTAAACAGTAACCTTCAGATAGACCGGTTCGATTATAATGAAAAAATGCATGTGGCTTTGCTTCAAAATCCTGATGGTGTTTCGTTGGAAAGGGTTTCCTTCCTGAAAGGAGCAAATGAGAAAGGTAATTTTAAATCTGCAGCAGCATCTGTAGGGTTTGCAACACCAACTTATAAAAACTCGCAAGAACCAAATGGAGATGAAAGTTATGTTAAGCTACAATCTAAAACTTTTTCACCCGATGGTGATAATTATGAAGACGTTTTAAGCCTTGATTACCAGGTTACGGAAAATACAAGTTTCGCAACGGTATTAATATACTCTGATAAAGGGAGGTTGGTTAAGAGTCTGATGAAAAACCAATCCATAGGTACTAAAGGAACTTTAAGCTGGGATGGTTTTAACGATACCGGACAAAAAGCTGCAGTTGGAATTTACGTGATTTTGTTCGATGTATTCGATTTGAGCGGGAAAACAAAACGATTTAAAAATACCTGTGTGTTAGCCGCAAAATTAAATTAAAGACTTACGAAGTTTACTTAATTTCAATTGTAAATTTCGTAAGTCTTAAAAGTTTTATATCAAATTTGCTTTAATATAATCGCAACTGGTTTTTATTGAACCAATCGGGTTTGGATTGTAATTTGTTTCGTGTTCTACAAAATAATGTTGCATGCCCGAAAGTTTTGCCTGAGCAAATATCGATTTGAAATCAATTGAGCCTTTGCCAACCTCCGTATTCCACTCTGGTTTTGCTTTATCCATGTCTTTAACGTGCCACATGGTAAAACGGCCAGGATATTTTTTAAACAAGGCAAGCGGGTCGTTTCCAGAACGTACGGCCCAATATAAATCTAATTCAAAATTTACCAGGTTTTTATCTGTTTCTGTTAAATAAACATCGTAGCCTGTAGTATCGCCCAGCTTTTTAAACTCAAAATCGTGGTTATGATAAGCGAATTTTAAGCCCGAAGCTTTAGCAAGTTCCGCAACTTTATTAAAATCATCGGCTACTTTTTTAAAGCCATCCACACCTTTATCCATATCTACATGAGCACCGGCAATGGTGAAATATTTGCCACCAATTGCAGCTGAAGATTCTATATCTGCCTTTAACTTATCAGTTTTACCTGTTTTGGAAAACTCGTCCATTCCATAATGGCCACTTGGTGCTTTCAGCCCGTTATCTTTCAATAACGTTTTGAACTCTTTTGGTGTTAAACCCCAGAATTTTCCATTTGAAAATCCATAAGTTTCAACCTCTTTGTAACCAGCTTCGGCAACCTTGGCAATTACACCTTTAACATCGGCAGGTAATTCTTTACGCAAAGAATAAAGTTGTAGGCCTACATTTTTAGTAACCTTATCAAAAGCAAAAGATGGCACCAACAAAGCTGCTCCTGCGGCTAATCCAACCTGTTTTATAAATGTTCTTCTTGAGTTCATGTTAAAGCTTTTAGGTTATATCAATTCTTTTTTAATGTAATCGCAACTGATTTTTACCGATTCGATTGGATTTGGTTTGTAATTAGTTTCGTGCTCAACAAAGAAATGTTTCATGCCTGAAAGCTTGGCTGCAGCAAAAATTGTTTTGAAATCAATTGAGCCTTTACCAACTTCTGTATTCCACTCTTTTTTGGTTTTATCCATATCCTTAACATGCCACATGGTAAATCTTCCCGGATTTTCTTTAAAGAGTTTTATCGGATCTTTACCCGAGCGTACAACCCAATATAAATCAAGTTCGAAATCTACAAGGCTTTTATCGGTTCCGCTTAATAAAATGTCGTAACCCGTAGTGTCACCAATTTTATCGAATTCGAAATTATGATTATGATAAGCGATGCGAATTCCGGCATTTTTACAAGCCTGGCCTGCTTTATTAATTTTTAATGCCAGTTTTTTATAGTCGTCTGCATTTTTTCTGATGCTTTGGTCTAACCAGGGCACAGTAACATACTCGCTTCCTAAAACTTTGGCAGCAGCAATCGCAGCTTTTAGTTCGGCTTCGTTATCATCAATTAAATAACTGTAATGTCCGCTTACTGCCTTTAATCCATTATCGTCTAAAATCTTTTTAAACTCTACAGGTGTTAAGCCCCAGAACTGGTCTTTTATAGAGAAACCATAAGTTTCAACTTCTTTAAATCCAGCTTTAGCAACTTTTTCTAAAACACCTTTAACATCTTTTGGAAGTTCATCACGAAGTGAATACAACTGTAGTCCTACTACTCTCTCGCGTGGAGCAAAAGCAAAAGAAGGAATTAAAAGTGCAGCTGCGGCTGCCATACTACTATTGGTAATAAATTTTCTTCTGGATATCATAATCATTTAAATATCGCAAATAGAAATGGCCTTTTTTAAGGAAGCCAGTTTATCTGCATTTTTAGGTATAAATTCTTGTGCTACGAAACCTTTAAAGCCTGTTTCGAGTATGGCTTTCATAATTGCAGGATAATAAAGTTCCTGTGTATCATCAATTTCATTCCTTCCCGGAACCCCCGCTGTATGGTAATGTGCAATGTAGTTATGGCTGCTTTTTATAGTGCTGATCACATTACCTTCATCGATTTGCATGTGGTAAATGTCGTATAGTAGTTTGAAATTTTCAGAACCTAAACGTTTGCATAATTCAACTCCCCATGGTGTATTATCACACTGGTAATCTTTATGGTTAACCTTGCTGTTTAATAATTCCATCACGAGGGTTACATTGTGTTTCTCAGCCAAAGGGATTAATTTTTTTAGCCCTTCAACACAATTATTCCAACCTGTTTCGTCGTCAATGCCCCTGCGGTTACCACTGAAGCAAATCAGATTTTTGTAGCCGGCTTCTGCAACTTTAGGAATCATTTCTGAATAGTTTTTTACCAGCTGATCGTGAAATTTTTTATCGTTAAAGCCATCTACAAGATTAATTTCTGCACCGTTACACATGCTCGAGATTAGGCCATGCTTTTTAAGTACAGGCCAATCTTTTGGGCCAACCAAATCAATTCCGGTTAGGCCAAGTTTTTTAGCTTCGATACATAAGGCTTCTACATCAAGGGAACTAAAACACCAGCGACAAACCGAATGGTTTATATTGCCTTTCAGCTTTGTTTTACTTTCGGTTAAATCTGTTTTATCCATAGCCAATGCAGAAAAACCAGAAGAAACACCTATTGCAGTAGTGCCAGCAATAATGTTTTTTAAGGCATTTCTTCGGTTTACGTTCGATTGCATGTTATACAGTTTTAGGGTCTATTTCTGCTTTTGTTTTATCGTTGAAAACTAAAGCAAAAAGTACGAAAACAACTGCAGCAATACCTGCAGGAATAATCCAAACCATTTTCCAGTCCATAACGCCTTCGGCAGATTTGTAGGCGTCAGAAATTTTACCTGCAACGGCAAATCCGATTAACATTCCTACACCATAAGTTGCCAATGTAATTAAACCCTGAGCAGAGCTTTTGAAACGTTCACCAGCTTTAGAGTTCGTATAAATCTGTCCTGAAACAAAGAAGAAGTCATAGCAAACACCATGTAAAGCGATACCTAAAATTAACATAAAGCTTAATTCTCCTGCATTTCCATACGCAAATAATGCATAACGAACCGCCCAGGCAAGCATACCAACGAGAATGGTCATCTTGAAGCCGAATCGTTTAAAAAATACCGGTATAAAAAGTAAGAAAATTACTTCCGAAGCCTGACCAATAGTCATTTTTCCGGTTGGGTTATCTACACCAATATCTGATAAAAATGGATTTGCATTTTGATAGTAAAAGGCAAGAGGGATACAGATAAGGATTGATGAGATGAAGAAAATTAAGAAGTTTTTGTCTTTTAATAATTTCAAAGCATCCAAGCCTAATACATCTGATACTGTAATTTTTTCATCTGTAACTTTTGGAGGTGTTTTAGGAAGTGTAAAGCTAAATAATCCAAGTACTAATGAAACTATTCCTGCCATTAGAAAAGTATTTTTTAAAAGGCCTGACTCCGTTCCTTCTTTAGAATCCCAGTGAAAGAAATAGCTGATTAATAAACCAGCTGCAATCCAGCCGATTGTGCCCCAGATACGAATGTTTGAAAATTCTTTTTCGGGGTCTTTCATCTGGTTAAATGAAACCGAATTTACTAATGCCAGAGTAGGCATGAAAAGAATCATGTAACCTAACACATAAGGATAGAAAACGCTAATGTCTGTTGCATTATACATCTGATACATTAAAACTGCACCGATAATATGTAAAACGCCTAAAATTCTTTCAGCATTGAAATACCTGTCGGCAATTAAGCCCACAATAAATGGCGCAATAATGGCCCCCCATGATTGGGTTGAAAATACAGCTCCGGTTTCTGCCCCGGTAGCTTTTAAGTTATTACCCAGAAATGTTCCTAAGGTAACAAACCATGCGCCCCAGATAAAAAATTCCAGGAACATCATGAAAGAAAGTTTAAAGCGAGTAGTGCTATTCATTTGGTTATTTGGTTTAGAAATAGTTAATAAATTATAAAAGAGGGAATAATTTTCACATTATAAATTCCCTCTTATTTTCAGTAAATTATAATTCTTTAATAGAGATGTTTTTATACCAAACCTCATCGCCGTGATCTTGCAGGGCGATTTTGCCGGTTTTAAAAGTACCCCAATCTTTCCAGGTTGCAAACTTACTTCCTGCTATAAGTGTTTTCCAGTTATCGTCCCAAAGAGTTGTTTTTACAACTGTAACACCATTTAAAATTAAAGTTAATTGTCCCTTTTTGCTGATAATCTCAGCTGTGTTCCATTCACCAACAGGTTTTACCGGTTCTGATGAACTTTTAACTAAATCATATAAATCTCCTGCACGGTGCTTAGTGATTTTTCCGTCAGGATGACCATCATTATCAATCACCTGCATTTCCAATCCGGTAGAGTAGGTTGCACCAAATTTAGGATCTTCGTGAACATAAAAAATTAATCCACTGTTTGCTTTTGGCGTTACTTTCCAGTCGTATTTTAAGTGGAAATCGCCATATTCTTTGTCGGTAACTAAATCGCCACCGCCATCTTTGCCTTTTGTTGCCAAATCTAAATGTAAAGCACCATCCTGAACCTGCCAGGCGCTACCTACAGTAGTTTTGTTATACGTGTGCCAGCCTGTTGTGGTTTTGCCATCAAACAACGGTTTGAAGCCTTTTTGTGCTTGAGATACTTGTGTTACGGCTAACAGGATACAAGCTGATAAAAAAATCTTTTTCATTGTATTATTAAATTATCGTCATTGTAAAGTATGAAGCAATCTATTTGTTAAAGATTGCTCCATACCTCTCAATAACAGAATTATTTTAAAGTGTTAAATTATTCCAGCCTTTGCGGTATTCGCGTTTTACAAACTGGTTTGCTTCATCAAAATTAGTAACTTTCATGTTGTCATTATCCCAAAGCATTTTTGTATACCTTCCTGGATAAGTAACCTTTCCATTAACTGTTTTCTGAATATCGAAGCTTCTGATTGCAAGATTAGCCATTAACAATGCTTCTGTAAGTGGCCCTGCAATTTCGAAAGGAGAACTAACCTCTTGCTTGCCATAACCTGCAATTGCAGCTTCTACCCATTGTTTATAGTGACCATTTGCGCCATCAGGTACACGGGCATATTTAGGTGCAACTTTGATATCATTATTTCTGCTTAAAGGTAAAAGTTTCGGATTTGCGCTATACGTCTCGCTCATCATTTTACCTTTGGTCCCTATAAATAAAGTTCCGTTTCCGCCATCACCAAAGGTTTCATTAGCTTCAAGCTCTGCCGGACGTTCAGGTTGAATACCACCATCCATCCAATGTAAGGTTACATCACCTTTGGTTTTATTTGTTTTAGGGAATTTTAAAGTAACATGGCTTGATGGAGGGCAGCTCTCAGGGAAATAGCCTCGTTTAAATTCATCAACATAAACAGAGCCTACGCTGGCTTCAACTTCTTTTGCATATTTTAGATTTAACACGCTGAAAGGCGCTTCAATTAAATGACAACCCATATCACCTAATGCTCCGGTTCCGTAATCCCACCATCCACGCCAGTTAAAAGGCACTAATTTATCTACGTAATCTTTATCAGGTGCTGTGCCAAGCCATAAGTTCCAGTCTAATTCTTTAGGAATTTCGGCTTTCTTATCAGGCCATGGAATACCCTGAGGCCATACCGGGCGATTTGTCCACGCATAAACCGTATGAACATCACCAATTAAACCAGCTTCATACCACTCTTTCATTTGGCGTGGACCATCATTCGAAGCACCCTGATTACCCATTTGCGTTACTACCTTATACTTTTTAGCGGCAGCAGTTAAAATACGGGCTTCGTAGATATCATGCGTTAATGGTTTCTGAACATAAACATGTTTGCCAAGCTGCATGGCTGCCAACGCCTGGATTGCATGGTTATGGTCAGGGGTTGATACTGAAACAGCATCGAAGTTTTTGTGTTCTTTGTCGAGCAATTCTCGCCAGTCTTTATAATATTTAGCTTTAGGGAAAGCTTTTACACTTGCTGCGGCTCTTCTATCATCAACATCGCAAAGAAAGGCAATATCTGCCTTGCCGCTTTTAGCGAACATTGCGATATCACTTTGTCCTTTACCACCAGCACCAATACCAGCAACGAGTAAACGATCGCTAGGCGCTAAAAATCCTCGGCCACCTAAAACATGGCGTGGAACAATCATAAATGCAGCGGCAGCAATAGCGCTGGTTTTAATAAAATCACGGCGGTTACTCGTGGTTTTATTTTCTTGCTCTGTTTTCATTATTCAGTAGGGTTTATATTAGGTTTTTATTTTTTTAATGATAAAATATATTTTGCCATTAATTTAGCATCTTCCTTTTTCAAGGTTGCGTGTGCTGTCATTGGCATTGTACCCCAAACACCGGTTCCTCCTTTGATGATTTTATCTGCCAGGTAATTAATGTTTTTTTCTGTCGCCGGATATTTTTTAGCAACATCAACATAAGCAGGGCCGATAATTTTATTTGTTTTATTATGGCAACCCAGGCAGTCAGATTTATTGATTAACTTTTCTCCTGCTGAAATTTGAAAAACAGCATGGTTATTTTTTGTAACGATAGCAGCAACAGCTTTTTCTTTATTTAAATCAGCTTTTGAAAAAGACGCCATGAATATTACCACTGCGCCTAAAATTAAAAATGTTTTTTTCATGTGTGTTTTGTTTTTGTTGATATTCAGCTTGCTAAATCGTTTTATATGTTTTTTTCAATCAGCAAGTTTTCATTTGTGTGTTTTACTATTTTTTATAAACCTAATATTTTTTTGTTGAAATCTGCATCGCTTCCAGAAGCTGCAAAATCATCAAAAGCTTTATCGGTTACTCTTATAATATGGTTTTTAATAAATTCTGCTCCTTCGCGGGCACCATCTTGCTGGTTTTTAATGCAACATTCCCACTCCATAACTGCCCAACCTTTAAAATCGTACTGAGCTAATTTACTAAAAATCGTTTTAAAATCAACCTGTCCATCTCCAGGTGAGCGATACCGGCCAGCACGGTTTGCCCAGCTTTGGTAACCACCAAAAGTACCTTGTTTGCCCGTAGCATTAAATTCTGCATCTTTTACATGGAAAGCTTTTATTCTTTCGTGGTAAAAATCGATGTATTGAATATAATCCAATTGTTGCAACACAAAGTGTGATGGATCATACAATAAGCATGCCCGAGGGTGATTGTTTACTGCTGCTAAAAACATTTCGTATGTTTCACCATCAAATAAATCTTCACCGGGGTGTATTTCGTAGCAAACGTCAACACCGCAGTTGTCAAATTCATTTAGTATTGGTGTCCAGCGTTTTGCCAGTTCTGCGAAGCCTTCTTCAACCAAACCTGCAGGGCGCTGTGGCCATGGATGGAAATATTGCCAAAGTAATGAGCCGCTAAAAGTTGCGTGGGCATTTAAACCTAAATTTTGAGAAGCTTTTGCCGCATATTTCATTTGTTGCACCGCCCATTCGGTACGGGCTTTAGCATTTCCATGTACTTCTTTTGGTGCAAAAGCATCAAATAAATCGTTGTAAGCCGGATGAACAGCCATTAACTGACCTTGAAGGTGTGTAGAGAGCTCAGTGATTTCCAAGCCATACGAAGCGATTTTACCTTTAAGCTCATCTGCATAAGTTTTACTTTCGGCAGCTTTTTGCAAATCGATAAACCTCGAATCTAATGTTGGCATCTGAATACCTTTAAAGCCTAATCCTTTTGCCCATTCGCAAATGTTTTCAAGCGAGTTAAACGGCACTTCATCGCTAATAAACTGCGCTAAAAATACAGCTGGTCCTTTTATTGTAGTCATTTTTGATTAGATTTTATAGTCCCACCACTTCTGGTCAGAATTACTTGAACTTACCACATTCTCTATAAATGCCATTCCACGAATACCATCGGTTGTATTTGGGAAATCGAGCATTTCTGCTGTTGGCTGTTGGTTATTCAGTTTAGCATCAACTGTTAACGCAAAATTTCTGTAAATATTTGCAAATGCTTCTAAATAACCTTCGGGATGGCCACCTGGTGTACGGGTATTGTGTTTAGCAAAACTTCCCATATAGCCGTTTCCTGTTCTGTAAATCTGGGCGGGTTCGTTTAACCATCTTACAATTAAGGTATTTGGTTCCATCTGGTGCCATTCTAATCCACCTTTTTCACCATATACTTTGATTTTTAACGCATTTTCCTCACCTGCAGCAATCTGCGATGCAATTAAAACACCATTCGAACCATTATCAAATTTTAATAATAAGTTACCGTCATCATCGATAGCCCGACCAGGTACAACAATACTTAAATCAGCACAAATTTTAGTGATTTTTAATCCTGAAATATATTCTGCCAAATGCGCTGCATGTGTACCTATATCGCCCATGCTACCGCTTTTTCCGGTTTTAGACGGGTCAGTTCTCCAGGCTGCCTGGGCATTTCCTTCTCTTTCAGAAAGTGTGCTTAGCCAACCTTGAGGATACTCTACAACAATTTTTCTAACTGCTCCTAAAGCACCTTCGCTAACCATTTGTTTAGCTTGTTTAACCATTGGATAACCCGAATATGTGTGGGTTAAGCACAGGGTTAAACCAGTTTCTTTAACTTTAGCGTCAAGTTGTTTTGCTTCTTCTAAAGTTAATGTCATTGGTTTTTCGATTACCACATTGAAGCCTAAATCAAGTGCCATCATAGCAGGGGCGAAGTGGGCAAAATTTGGCGTAACGATAGTAACAAAGTCTATTCTTTCGTCAGCAGGTAGTTCGCTTTCCGTCTTCAGCATTTCTTCGTAGGTCTTGTAAATCCTGCTATCGGGTAAAAACAGTATTTTACCTGATTCGTAACCAACTTCAGGGTTTACACTTAAAGCACCCGCAGATAGTTCAATCAAACCATCCATGTTAGCCGCAAGGCGATGTACAGCACCGATAAAAGCGTCTTTTCCACCGCCTATCATGCCCATTCTTAGTTTTCTTTGCATAACGATTTGAGGTTATATGGTAAAAGGTTTAAGGCGATAGGTATGTACCTTGCGCCTTAAACCTTTCAGCCTTTACCTTTATTTAAATATTGTTTTTCTTTAATTCTTTTACTGCATAATCAGCCGCACGAGCTGTTAAAGCCATAAATGTTAATGAAGGATTTTGACACGCAATAGATGGCATACAAGCTCCATCTGTTACAAATACGTTGTTCACTTCGTGCATTTGATTCCATTTATTTAATACAGAAGTTTTTGGATCGTTCCCCATTCTGGCTGTTCCCATCTCGTGGATTGCCATACCCGGATAACAGCCGTTATCGTATGTTTTGATATTTTTCATGCCAGCTTTTTCTAACATTTCAGCAGCATCATTCATCATATCAACACGCATTTTTTTCTCATTCTCTTTGTATTCGCAATCAATTGCAAGTACTGGCTGGCCCCATTTATCTTTTTTGGTTTTATCGATATAAACCCTGTTTTCGTAATAAGGTAACATTTCGCCAAAACCACCTAAGCCCATCGACCATTTTCCTGGTTTAGTCATTTTTTCTTTCAAACCAGAACCGAATGATAGCTCGGCTACATCACTTTGCCAATTTGCCCTGCTTGCACCACCCTGGTAACCGAAACCACGCAAATAATCGCGTTTATCGTTGCCAATGTTTTGATATCTCGGTACATAAATTCCATTAGCACGACGACCATAAGTATATCTGTCATCAAAGCCTTCGGCTTCGCCAGATGCCCCACAACGGAAATGGTGATCCATTAAGTTATGACCTAACTGACCGCTACCATTTCCCAAACCATTAGGGTGAGCCTCGGAAGTTGAATTTAAAAGGATGAATGTTGAACCAAGTGTAGAACCATTAACGAAAACAATTTTAGCATAAAACTCCATTGTTTGGTTGGTTTGTGCATCGATAACCATTACACCTTTAGCTTTTTTCGTATCCTTATCGTAAATAATATGATTAACGATAGAATATGGTCTTAAAGTTAAGCGCTTTGTTGCCATTGCAGCCGGAAGGGTAGAAGATTGTGTACTGAAATAAGCACCAAACGGACAACCACGGCTGCATAAGTTACGATACTGGCAATTGCCACGACCTTTATGCGGAACAGTTAAATTGGCCACACGACCAATCATCATGATGCGTTCTCTTTTGTAATATTCTTCGATACGGGATTTTACCGATTTTTCAACAATGTTTAAATCCATTGGTGGTAAAAATTCCCCATCAGGACAAGTTGGCCAGTTTTCTTTTGAACCACTGATACCTGCAAATTTCTCTGCATAATCGTACCATGGTGAAAGTTCTTTGTAACGAATAGGCCAATCGCTACCATGACCATCCTTCGCGTTATCTTCGAAGTTATGATCGCTTAAACGATAGCTTTGACGGCCCCACATTAATGATTTACCACCAACATGGAAACCACGATACCAGTCGAAACGTTTATCTTCAGTATAAGGACATTCAAGGTCGTTTACCCACCACTTTTCATTTGCTTCCTGGTAGGGATAATCTCTTTTTTGAACCGGGTGAGTCCGTTTTTGTTCCTCGGTTAACCGGCCGGCATGTTTAAACTCCCAAGGGCTTTTCATTGCCGTTTCATAACCAGTAATGTGCTCAATGTTCATTCCTCTTTCGAGCATTAAAACACGTAAGCCTTTTTCTGTAAGTTCTTTTGCAGCCCAGCCGCCACTAATCCCCGATCCTATAACAATAGCATCGTAAGTATTTTCTGCTTTTAAATTTGTATTTAAATTCATGATGTTTTGTTGTTGTGGTTAGAAATTAGGTAGCCCATGATTTTTGACCCGGTTTTAATGGTGCGTTACCATCAAATCTTCCTGGTACAAGTACATATGCACGGGCTTTTGTGCAACCAATTTCCGAAGAATAGTAGCCTAATAAAGTTAAATCTCTTGCTGTGATAAAGAAATAAACCAAATCTTTGTTTTCTTCAGATTTAGTTTCTTTTTGTGCCAGCGAAATTGCCCTTAAATCGATCATTAACTTAGTTCTTTCAGGAACCGTAAGCGCAAGGTAGTTTTTACCGAAATCCTTTGTCGATTTATCCTGAAGTTCTTTAAAACCTTTTGCAAATGAGGTTTGCATCTCTTTAGGGTAGCAATCCTGCATCATCATTGGGATAAACTTGCCTAAACCTGCAGCTTTTGCACCACCTGATGATTTTGTTGTGGGAACAATTATATCTGCAAATTCTGCAAAGATTTTCTCATCCTGTAAGGAATAGGCAACGAAATTTTTTTCGTTTTCAGGGAGCGTAAAACTTTCGAATAAAACGCCCATTGTACTTGCCGAGATTGCGCCTCCCAACAAAAATGCAACGTTCTTTAGTGCTTCTCTTCTATGCATCGTCTTCGTGTGTTTTATATATTGGTTATCTATATATTGGTTGGTAATATTAGAAAAAATATGGGATAAATTCTGCTTAAAATCTTGTAAATAAATACTCTGCAATGCGATTGTTACTGAATGGAATTGTTCTAAATAAGATGCTTTTTATGGCTCTAAATATGCTTAAAGGCATATTTAGAGCGGTTTTTACTTCGTGTAGAAAATACATTTAGTGCTAATGAATATTGTATTTACTAATAAATGTTTTTGGGTTAACTTATTGCATGTTTTTATTAAATCAGCAAACTGTTTTTTATGTAATTATAACTCTCAGTTATGCTTTGGTAAACATCTTTTTTAACCAGGTCCTGTTCTGCAAAAATGTAGTCTAATCCAGCAGTTTTGGATGCAGCAAAAATACTTTTGAAATCTATCTGGCCTGAACCCACTTCTGTGAAAACACCTTTGTCAGCCTTGTCCATATCTTTAACGTGGAACATTTTATAGCGGCCTGGATTTTTCTTAAACATTTCTACCGGATTTAAGCCTGCATTAACTGCCCAGAAAATATCAAGTTCGAAATTTACCAGCTTAACATCTGTTTCATTCAATAGAATATCAAAACCAGTTGCACCGTTGCCCTGATCTTTATATTCGAAATTATGGTTGTGGTAGGCAAGCTTTAATCCCGATTTTTTACATAGTTCAGCAGCTTCATTAAACTTTGCGGCCATTTTTTTGTAATCATCTAAAGTACCGTTAGTGCGGATATCAGTAGGCAAAGCAGGAATTACAAAATATTTCTGATTAACACTAGCGGCAGTTTCTATATGCGATTTTAATGTTTTATCGCCACCACCCGATAAAAATTCAGTTGTATTGTAATGACCGCTTGGCGAGCTTAGGTTATTATCTTTTAAAAGTGATAAGAAATCTTTCGACTCAAAACCCCAGAAGCCTTTTACCTCGTATTTTCCCGGATAGCCGTAATAGGTTTCAACCTGATTATAACCAATGCCTGCAACCTTTTCGATTGTACCTTTTACATCAGCTGTTAGTTGCTCTCTCAATGTAAAAAGCCCAATACCTATTTTGGATATTTTGGCCTGATTTGCTAAAGCTGATGAAATGAATGAAGGGCTTAAATAAGTAGCTGCTACGGCTAAGCCTGCTTTTTGTAAAAATGATCTTCTGTTTGTCATGATAATTGTTTAATTAATTAAGAAAGCCGGAACTTTCGCTCCGGCTTAATTTTGTTAAAATGAATAAGCTAATGAACCCCAGAATGTGCGTTGTAATAACGTTCTTCCGATTAGCAAGGTTCCAGGAGTAATGGTAGAGAAATCTCTGAACTGATCTCCTCTAACATCGCCTTCTGTTAGCACTTTTGCATTTAACAAGTTGTCTGCCCAAAATCTTATTGCAACTTTCTTTGTGAAATTATATCCGGCGCCGGCTTTCATTACCACATAAGCCGGTAATTCATAGCTATCGCTTGGTGATGTATACCTGCTACCCACATAGTTTGCTGCAACGTATAAATTAAATTTCTTGTACTCATAATTAGCACCTAACTCCGTATTTAGTACGGGAACTCTTTCGGTTCTGTTTCCAGTGAAACTATAGATACGATTACCAAATTCTGCCGCAACAGCTGCGTTGCCACTTGTGTTAGCTTCGTAATCAGTATATTTAGAATCTTGTAAAGTTCCGGTTAATCTTAAACTTAAAGGTTTTGCAATTTTGTACGATACTTCGTATTCAGCACTGAAAGTACGAGTAGAACCAAAGGCAACTAAAGCCTGCTGACCAGCAGCTACCGTAGGTACATTGATGGTTAATGATGTATTTTTAATGGCTGAATAACTACCTGAAGCAAAGATTGCAAGATTGTTTTTAGCATATTTAAAACCAACTTCTCCTAAATATACCGGACGTTTTTTAATGTTTGCCGGGTTGTAAGCCGAAGCATTATAATCGCCAATGTTTGGTGCATTGTAAGCCTTTGTAATACGGGCAAACATGCTCGATGTATTGCTGATTTTGTAGTTGGCACCCATTGATGCAGACCAGTTTGTTAACGTTTCGTTATATGCGGTGTAACCTAAAATGTTTGGTGTTGCACCAGCCGATATATTTACTGTTCCGTTGGCATTAAGTGCGTAGTATGGTCTATCACCTTTAACATTCTGGTTATCAATCCTTGCACCAATATCTAAACGCCATTTTTCAGAAAGTTTAATCTCATCACCTGCATAAACAGATAAGGTTCTTGTATCGCCAATGAAAGTGTTTTTAGTTTGGATAGTTCTTTCTAAAGCTGTTGGCGATTGTAAAATAATGCTTGGATGTTCCTTAAATTCAGTGTACGAACGGAAAGCATAGCGTAAATCATCACGGTTATATTGGTGAATACCAGCACCAATGTTTAAACTATGGTTTTTAATTGTCTTCTTTAAATCAAGGTAATCTACAACCTGAATATCGTGGTTAATTTGTCCGTTGGCATTTGAAGTAATCACATAATCGCCTGCTACAAACGGTGCAACTGCTCCACCTGGATAGTAGTATGGAGTAGCCGCCGTTCTTGCTGCAATACCTGCAGCTGCTGTATATATACTATTTGTGTGTGTGTTCTGGTAACGGAAGTTGTTTACAATCTGCCAGCCGCTGTCGGTAGTGTAATTAAACTGGAAACCTGCCGAACCTAATTTGGTATGGATACCATCTGTCAGACTGAAATTGTGAAGTCCTGTAGCCGGGTCAGTGTAGCTCCAATCGGTTTGTCTTGGCACAATAGATTGCTCAGCCATGTTGTAATCACGATAGGTTGTTGGCTTGCCTGTTCCATCATATGGATAATAACTGGTTAATAAGAACTGAACTTTATCATTCAGGTATTTTCCGTACACACGGATGAAACCTTTATTATTTTTAAAGTTGAAAGTCATGTTACCCTTCACTTGTCCGCCTCTGTTTGCCGGATTAAAGCCTTGATCAACCACTCCATTATCGGTACGGTAAAAACCGCCAATGTTATATTTTACATTATCGCTGATTTTTCCACCTGTATTCCCATCAAAACGATATAATCCCTGAGAAAAACCGGTAGTGAATTTAAACTGACCGTATTGTTTGTCGGCACCTACATAACTGATGTTGTTTACTACAGCACCTGGTGTATTTGCCTGAACAATCGAAGCGTTACCTCCTCTGATGGCTTCTATGTTCTGGATAGTTAAATCTGTTTTATAATATTGGTCTACCGATGGGTTAGTGTTGAAACCTGTTGGAAGCAATGGTAAACCATCCTCCTGAATACCTAAAAAGATATATCCACCTTGCTGAGGAAAGCCTCGTACCCAAACGTTACCCGGACCATCACCACCAGTACTTTCTACAGTTAATCCCGGAATAGCTTTTAGTAAATCAGTACTGTTTAAAGGTGCTCTGTTGGTAATATCTTTATTGCTTACTGAAGTTAAAGCCACACTACTCTCTAATTTTTTCTTCGGATTACCGCCAGTTACCATTACACTCTCCAATTGAAGATTATCTTCAGAAAGACTAATGTTTAACGTTTCATCGGCATTGCCGGCAGATAAGTTTACTTCTTTAGAGATGTAACCAACGTAACGAACTACTAAAATACGGCTATCAGCAGTTAGTCCCTTTAAAACGAATGCGCCATTCAAATCGGTTGTTGTACCAATAGTTTTCCCTTTTACGGTAACAGATACACCCGGAATTGGCTCGCCTTTACTATCGGTTACTTTACCTGTAACCGTTCCATCAAAAAGTGCAGTTGGTGCATACTCAGGCTGGTTAATAGGTAGTGTAGAGTAAAGTAAAATCTGATCTTTAAATATTCTGTAACCTACATCGTACGATTTTAATGCGTTTTCAAGAAAATATTTAAGTTTTTGATTAACAATGTTTACGCTGATTTTTCTATCAGAGTTAATCAGTTTCGGGCTGTAAACAAATTTAACATTAGTTAAATTTTCTGCCTTTTCAATAATGCTCTTAATATCCTGGCGGTCGGCTTTAATAGATATTTGCTTGTTCAGGAAATCCTGAGCCTCAACATCTTTGGCGAAAGCACCGCAGGTAAAAATTATTATTACTAGTATTTGATAAATCGAATTTCTCATTGCAAATTTCGCCAGGGAAATAAGTTGTTTTTTTTTCATAAATTTGGTTATTGTTCATTAAATGATTGGATTTATTGGACATAGAAATACCCTGAATACATTTTAATGTATTTAACTCGCCGGCAATGCCCCACATTGTCGGCTTTGTTTTTAAAAATATATCAGGTTTTTTTGGAGCCGCGACTACGGACTGTTTGAGATAAAATTTTTCTTCATAATCATCATATATTGGTTAGTTTTTAATAGAAACCAGAATCCTGGTTCCTGAAATTGAATATTTGCCTGAAATAGACCCACAAATTAGGCTAAGCTGATCATACAAGCCTTTGTTAGTTACGTCGCCGGTAAATGTATAATCTAATATTTGCTCGTTATCTGATTTAATTTCAATACCATAAGCTTCAGATAAGGTCTTAAAAATTGCCCTTAAACTTTCTTCTTTAAAATTGTAACTGATATTGCTTGGCTCGTTGTAAGCAATAGCAAGTGGAATTGGTTTCTCAACTAGTGTGGTTTTTATTTTATGCTCTGCGAAGAGGCCTTTCTGGTTCGGTGTTAAAAGAACAGCTTTCGCTACTTTACTTCCTGGCAGGTTTATAAGGCTGCTTTCTGTATTTTCATTTACCTGAACTTTACCCGTTCTAACCGATACTTCGGCTGGCAGGTTTTCTGATGATTCTTTTACAAAAAAACTTGTGCCTAATACACGTACAACTAATTTGTTATTGTAAACGTAAAAAGGTCTTTTCGGATTTTTAGTAATTGAAAAGAACGCATTACCTTTTAAATAAACCTTGCGGTTATTTGCGGCAAAGGTTTTTGGATAAATTATATTGGCATTTGGCTGTAAGGTTACTTTACTCTCATCGTTTAAATCAACTACAATTGGAGAAGCTGAGGTGTTGGTTTTTGAAATTAAATCTAATCCGCTGTTTTCATCCATAAACGAACTTTCAGCATGGTTTTTAGAAACATATAATCCAGAAATAACAAATGCAATGATTACTGATGCGGCAATTGCAGTTTTAAGCCAGATCAATTTCAATGTTCTTGGTTTTTTTCCTGTTTGTGTATTGTTTTGCAGTTTTAACCAAACATTATCCTTCATTTCATCTAATTCAGTCGAAGAAAGATTATCGATATTTTTATCCCCAAGTAAACCATACCATTGGTCGAGCCACAGCTTTTCACTTTCAGTACAGTTACCTTCCTGGTATCGGGTAAGCAAATCGAAAAACGATTGTTTGTTCATAAAGAATATTTGGTTAATTATATACAAGTAACATAATTCGGGTATTACCCTAAAGCTACTTCAAGATTTATTTGTAAAAACTTGTAAGTTGTTGATTTACAAAACAAAAAAAACGTAAAAATTTTTAAGATGTTCTTTTATGCGTTTAAGTGAGCGGGTAATATGGTATTCTACAGCTTTTTCAGAAATATTAAGATCGTTGGAAATATCTTTAACCGATTGATGCGAATAACGACTCAACCTAAAAACTTCCTGTGTTTTTGAAGGCAACGAATTTAAGCTGAACTCAATAATTTCAGTTAAATCTTTTAAACCAACAATGTTGGCTGTATCATCACTATTTTGCCGATAGGCAATTTTTTCGTACTCGATATATTTGTTTGCAATAACTTCGGCTCTGATGTGGTTAATAATCCCAAATTTTAAGGAGCCATACAGGTAATTTTTAATTTCTTTTATTTCGGCAGTTTCCCGTTTTTCCCAAAGGGAGATGAAAATATTCTGAACCAGTTCCTGGGCTATCACCTTATCACCTGTTTTTTTATAGGCATGCGCCAGGAGTTCTTTACTATAAGTAAGGTATATTTTCTCATAGGCACTCACATCTCCTGATTTAAGACGATTCATTAGATCCGTAAAATCTTCTGGTTGAAGAATGCTCATAATATTTGGAATGCAGGTAAATGTAATAATTTATTTCCTTTAGCATCAATAAATGAACGTATAAATACTTGTGTGCTGGTTTATATGGAATAAATCTATTTTAACGCCATTAAAGCTAATCACTTAGTTTAAATATTTTATAGCCCTTTTATCTCATTTTTTTACCTTTGCTCATTCTCAATAAAAAATATGCAGGAAAATATAATTGTTTTAGGTTCGAACGGACAAATTGGTACCGAACTGGTAACCACATTACGTAAAATATATGGTGATGATCATGTTGTGGCATGCGATATCCGCAGACCCGATTACGATATAAAAAATTCGGCACCATTCGAATTTGTTAACGTTTTGGACAAAGAAATGATTAAGGGTATTTTTCATAAGTACAAACCAACACAGGTTTATCTGCTTGCTGCATTGTTATCTGCAACCGGAGAGCAAAATCCTAAATTAGCCTGGGATTTAAACATGAACGGTTTGTTAAACGTTTTAGATTTGGCACTCGAATATAAAACAGCTAAAGTTTACTGGCCAAGTTCTATTGCAGTTTTCGGGCCAAACTCTCCAAAAGATAATACACCTCAATATTGTACCATGGACCCAAATACGGTTTACGGAATCAGTAAATTAGCCGGAGAAAGATGGTGTGAATATTATCACCAGAAATATGGTTTAGATGTAAGAAGTATCCGTTACCCTGGATTAATTAGCTGGAAAGCTGCACCAGGAGGCGGAACAACAGATTATGCAATTCATATCTTTCATGAAGCGTTAAAAAAAGGTAGTTATCAGAGCTTTTTAAATGCAGGCTCAGAATTGCCAATGATGTATATGGACGATGCTATACGCGGAACGATTGAATTGATGGATGCACCTGCAGACCAGATTTCGGTAAGAAGCAGTTATAATTTTGCGGGTGTAAGTTTTACCCCTGAAATTTTAGCGGCAGAAATAAGAAAACATATTCCGGATTTTAAATTATCTTACGTCGATAATGATCCCCGTCAGCAAATTGCTGATAGCTGGCCTCGTTCTATCGATGATAGTTTTGCCGCAAAAGACTGGAACTGGAAACCGGAGTTCGATTTATCGAAACTTACAATTGATATGTTAAATAATTTAAAGAAAAGCTAAAGCTTTAAGCAAAAATAAAAATAAATAGAGTTGATAGTAATTTCAAGGCTGTGCCTTGATACTTGATACCAAATACTTGATACTTAATAAAATGGGAAGAGCATTCGAATTTAGAAAAGAAAGAAAATTTAAGCGTTGGTCTAAAATGGCGGTACAGTTTACCCGTATTGGTAAAGATATTGTAATGGCTGTTAAAGAATCAGGACCAAATCCTGAAACTAACTCGCGTTTACGTACGGCCATGCAAAATGCTAAAGCTGTAAATATGCCAAAGGATAGGGTAGAAGCGGCCATTAAGCGTGCTTCTGATAAATCTTTGGCTAACTATGAAGAAATTGTTTATGAAGGTTATGCGCCACATGGTGTTGCTGTTTTAATTGAAACTGCTACCGATAACACTAACCGTACAGTTGCAAATGTTCGTAGTTATTTCAATAAAACTGACGGTTCTTTAGGCAAAACCGGTTCTTTGGATTTTGTTTTCAACAGAAAATCTATTTTCAGGTTCGTACCAACAGAGAATTTAGACCTTGAAGAGTTAGAGTTTGAACTAATTGATGCCGGTTTGGAAGAATTATATGTAGAAGCTGATGAGGAAGGTAATGATGTTGTTGTTGCACAAGGTGCTTTTGAAAATTTTGGTTCTTTGCAAAAGGCACTTGAGGAAAAGGGTATTGAATTAAAGAGCTCTAAATTGGAGCGTATTGCTTTATCACATCATGAAGTTACTGAAGAACAAGCTGCTGATGTGTTAAAATTAATTGATAAGCTTGAAGAAGACGATGATGTTCAGGCAGTTTATCATAACATGGCCGAATAGTATTTCTATCTCAAAACAAAGCCCCGGAAGTTTTAAATTTTCGGGGCTTTGTTTTTTATTTTTTGTGCGAAAACAACCATGGTAATAATTGTGGTTCTTCAAAAGCACTATCCCAGCTGTTATGATTAGCTTGCGGATATAGCGTGAATTTTACTTCATCGCCAACAGTTTTTAAACGTTCTGAAATGGCTATAGAGAATGCCGGGTCTACAACATCATCCTTACCACCATGAAATATCCACAATGGTACAGTTTTATACTTATCTATGTTGTTGGTGTTATCGCCCCCACAGATAGAAATTGCTGCCGCAAATGTTTTTCTTTGTCTTCTAAGCAATTCGAAAGTACCCATTCCACCCATAGATAAACCACCAACATAAACCTGCTCCTTATTTACAAATGGTTTTTTAAGAAAATCTTTAACCATAGCTTTTAATGCATGCATGGCTTTTGTTGGTTTTCCACCTTCAACAAAGCTGAAGGTTCTCTTACCTTGCTCATTAGGAGCAATGTTTACATTGGCCCAGTAATCGTTGGCGGGGCATTGCGGAAAAATAACGATTGCCGGGAAGTTCTTCCTTACATCGTCTTTTAAAAATAATTTACCACCATGTACCAGCTGACTTTCATTATTATTACCTCTTTCGCCACTACCGTGTAAAAAAAATACGACCGGATATTTTTGCGCCGGATTAAAGTTTTCAGGAAATAGAATCCGGTAATAGATAGAATCTTTTCCTTTTATAAAGTTACCCTTATCATATTTATTCAGGTCCTGGGCTTTTGTAATAAACACAAAAGCCATCAGAAAAACAGTCAGCAATATTTTCTTCATGTAGCAAAATTAAAAAACAACAGCTATTCTGCAATAGACTTATGTTGTGGAGAAGTTTTATTAATAAGTTCCTCTGTATAAGTGGTCAATTCTTTTCTCATTTACCCTTTTTAGCGGAATTTGCATACCTCCGGTATGTTCCAGCCAATCCCACATCTGTTTCTTCAAATCGCCGGCGATTTCAGCATATTTTGGGTCTCTGATTAAGTTGTTCATTTCTTCGGGGTCGTTCTTAATATCATAAAGCTCATTTGCATCCCAAACCCCATGATTAAAAATATATTTGTATTGATTCGTTCTTACGCCGAACATGGTTGGTGTTTGAGGGAATGCCCATTCCCAATAATACTCATAAAAAATTTTATCACGCCAGGCTGTTTTCTTTCCAGATAGTAAGTTTAAAAAAGAGTCTCCCTGAATCTGCTCTGGTTTTTTAATTCCTGCCAGTTCAAGCAATGTCGGTGCAACATCTATATTTTCAATCATCTCATTAATTACCGTTCCAGGTTTTATCAGCCCTGGTGCATAAGCTAACATAGGTACTCTAATCGAAGCCTCGTATAAATCGCGTTTATCAATAAGGCCGTGTTCGCCAAACTGAAATCCGTTATCACCCATGTAAATTACAAGCGTGTTTTTATCCAGACCTTCTTTCTTTAATTCGGCCATAACCTGAGCTATACTTTCATCAACACTTAGCAAAGTTTCGTTATATCTCCTGTAGAAATCGATAAAGTCAATTCCGCCATCGTACATGTAATCTACACCATGCCAGCTATTCCTTTGTTTCCTCACCCAAAGCGGGATGTCGGCTTTATTTAGTTTGGTTTGAGGTTCGGTAATCCTACCATATTTTTTACTGGAATCAGTGGCGGTGATATACATTGAAGGTGGGCTGATAACTTCCATGTTTTTGTATTTACCGGCATGTCTTTTAGCAGGTTCAAAATCGGCATGAACACCTTTATGAGAAAGGTATAACATGAAAGGTTTATTCTTATCACGCTTATGGATAAAATCTACTGCATAATTTGTTAATAAATCTGTGGTATAGCTATCCTCGGGCTGTTTTATTTGTTTGCCGTCGATATTAAAAACCGGGCTGTAATATACACCCTGACCTTTAAAACTGATCCATTTATTAAATCCGGGTTGAGGTAAATCATCAGTATCGCCCATGTGCCATTTACCCATAAATGCAGTTTGATAACCATGTTCCTGCAGGTATTGAGGAAAAAACTTTAGCCCTTCAGGCATTGGAGCATTATTATCTACAATAGTGTGAGTATGAGCATACTGTCCGGTTAATATTGAAGCCCGGCTTGGCGAACATAAGGAGGTAGTTACGAAGGCATTTTTTAAGTATGCGCCATTTTTGGCCATAAAATCCATTACCGGTGTTTCCAAACCTGGTACTTTTCCGGTAAAACCCATAAAATCAAAGCGATGGTCGTCGCTTAAAATGAATACAATGTTAAAAGGCTTTTTATTATTTGCTACCTGACTAAAGGCGATATTTACCATCACGGCAACTGCAATACATGTAATTATCAATGATTTCCTCATATAACAAAATTAAAAAACCCCAGCTATTCTGCAATAGACTGGGGCGTAACTAACCATTGTTAACTTTTTATTTTAAAGTGAAAGATGCTTCCTTAACATCTCTCGAATTAGTACCGATGAAAACTTTGAAATCTCCGGGTTCTGCAACAAATTTTAAATCTGAATTATAGAATTTTAAATCCTGTTCACTGATAGAGAAAGTTACATTTTTAGTCTCTCCAGGTTTTAAATATATCTTTTGAAAACCTTTTAATTCTTTTACCGGGCGGGTAATGCTGCCAATTAAATCTCTCGTATATAATTGAACAACTTCCTTGCCCCCCACTGAACCATTATTGGTAACAGCAATAGTAGCAGTAATACTTTTACCTTTGGTTAATGTGTTTGAACTAAGTTTGATGTCGCCATAACCGAAATTTGTGTAGCTTAAACCATAACCAAAAGGATAAAGCGGGTCGTTATTTACATCAAGGTAATTTGAACGGAATTTTTCGAACCATTTGCCATCTGCAAGCGGTCTACCTGTGTTTTTGTGCGCATAATAAATCGGAACCTGACCAACATTTTGCGGGAAAGTAGCACTTAATTTACCTGAAGGATTTACATCTCCAAAAAGTACATCAGAAATAGCATTTCCGGCTTCACTTCCTGGGAACCATACATTTAATATTGCAGGAACGTTCTCATTCTCCCAGTTTAAGGCCAGCGGGCGACCAGTGAATAGCACCAATACAACTGGTTTTCCTGTTTGCGTTAAAGCTTTTAGAAGGTTTTTTTGCGTTTGCGGGATTTGAATATCAGTAACACTACTGCTTTCGCCTGAAAACTCAGAACCTTCACCTAAAACAGCAACAACCACATCCGATTTCTTAGCAACATTTACAGCCTCTTTTATCAGTTCCTCTTCGCTTCTCGAATCGCGGGTATAAGTATTGTTGTGGATATTAACATAACGGTGTTCCATTACTGAATCGGCCAGGAAATTAGCGCCACGGGCGGTTAAAATTTTCGCATTCTCGCCCAATACATTTTTCATTCCCTGTAAAACGGTTACTGACTTATCGAAAAGTGCCGCAACACTCCATGTACCATACATGTTTGCTGTATTATCGGCCAATGGGCCAATTAAGCCAATAGTGCCCGATTTTTTTAATGGAAGAACATTATTCTGGTTTTTTAGAAGAACAAAACTTTCTGCTGCAATTTCTCTGGCTGCCTGGCGGTTCTGAGGTGTAAAAACTTCTGTTTCTGCTCTTTTAACATCACAGAATTTATATGGATTTTCGAACAAGCCAAGTTTGTATTTTGCCTGAAGAATTAAACGGCAGGCACGATTAATCTGTTCTATATTCACTTTTTTCTCAGCCAATGATTTTTTTAGTGTACCAAGGAAACCTTCACCAACCATGTCCATATCAACACCCGCATTTAAAGCTAAAGCCGAAACCGTTTGTAAATCGCCCATGCCATGTGCAATCATTTCAGGTATACCCGTATAATCGGTAACAACGAAACCTTTAAAGCCCCATTGGTTACGCAAAACTTCAGTCATTAACCATTTACTTCCGGTTGCCGGAATACCATCAACCTCGTTAAATGATGCCATGATGCTTGCTGCGCCGGCATCAATTGCAGCTTTATATGGGGGTAGGTACTCATTATACATGCGTACTTTGCTCATATCGGTAGTATTATAGTCGCGACCTGCTTCGGCTGCACCGTATAAAGCGTAATGCTTAACGCAGGCTAAAATCTGGTTGTTTGTTTTTAAATCGCCCTGATAACCTTTAACCATTGCTTTAGCAATTGCAGAGCCTAAAAAAGCATCTTCTCCGTTACCTTCAGAGATTCGGCCCCAGCGAGGATCGCGTGAGATATCAACCATAGGAGAGAAGGTCCAGTTGATACCGCTGGCACTCGCTTCAATAGCTGCAATTCTGGCCGATTTTTCTACAGAATACATATCCCAGGTGGCACTCATACCCAAAGGAATCGGGAAAACGGTATTGTAACCATGTATAACATCCATGCCGAAAAGAAGCGGAATTTTCATCCTGCTTTCTTCAACGGCAACTTTTTGTACAGCGGCAATCTTCTCTACACCTTTGATGTTGAAAAGTCCGCCTACTTGCCCCTCTCTAATTTTCTTACCTATATCACTGCTATTAGCCTGTCCTGTAGTAATATCGCCCGAACTTGGTAAATTTAACTGTCCGATTTTCTCGTCGACAGTCATCTTAGCCATCAGGTTATTAATAAAAGTGTTCATCTTCGCCTCTTCGGCAGAAACAGGTTTTTTGGTTTGCGCTGAAGAACTTACAGCTATAACCGCAAGTAAAATAAATAGGATATTCGCTTTTCTCATTATATAATTTGTGTATTTATTCATTGTTTAATCAACTGTTTTTACATCAGTTTTTTTAGATACGCCGTTTTCATTAATTGCCTCAATACTGAAGTAATATGTTTTTTTTAAATCCATTGCTTTAAACCAGTATTCATTAAAATCATGAATCATAATGCAGTTGTAAAGTTTGTCAGGAGCTGTGCCATAGTATAAATTATAGGCAAAAGCATTATCTACGGGCTGCCATTTAATGTAGGCACTTCGTTTATCTTTCTCTGTTCTGAGTACGATGAGATTTTTTACTGCATCGGGCTTTGTTCCGTTTCCGTTACCAAAAACACGTAATCCACTGATTGCAAACTTTCCGGTTGGCATATGGATATTAACCATCTTGATGAACCTTGTTTTTACAGGTTTTTCAAGTTCAACGTAATCATGTGGTACGTCGGTTTTATTCTGGCTTTTGTCAACAAGTACCGACCATTTTTTTCCATCTATTGAGGATAAAATTTTATACTGATGGAAAATGCCGGTTTGTTTGCCTATAAATTCAGCATCCTGATCGGCATAATTAATCTGAATGGCATTAACGGTAGCAAGGGTGCCTAAGTCTGTTTGTATCCATTCGCCACTATTTGCTGTTTTAGCACTCCAATAGGTTTTTATACTTTCGTCAACAGCGTTGTTGGCATTAAAAGTGCCTAATGTTGATGATACCGTTACGGGTTTCTTGTAATTGATCAACATCCATCCTGGCCCGGCAGGACCACCTTCTTTTCTTTCTGATGGAAGATAAAGCGGATAATCGCCAAAAGCTGTGTTTGTCCACATCACATCATCCTTATCAAAGCCCGTTGGCCATATGCCCATTCTTCTTTCCCAGGTATTCTTAACACAGATAATGCTTGTTGATATATGCCAGTATTTTTTATCATTGTCCTGAAATGTTGCTCCATGGCCTGCGCCTCGCGAGAATCCCCCGCCTTTGTAGCTTAAGGGATCGGATTGAGGGATAGCTTCTGTTCCATCAAACAGCGGTTTGGTGCCCACAACAACACCATCCGAATAACCACTGAATTCTGTTCCTGGTGCACCATATTGAAAATAATATTTTCCGTTATGTTTCGTCATCCAGGCGCCCTCAGCAAAGGCATCGAGAAAGGTATTATCCATATATTCGCCAAAACGTTGCCAGCCGTAGCGCCATCCCTGCAGCAGGTACATTGGTGTTCTTGTCCCAATTGGTTTAAAAGTTTTTCGGTCTAATTCTACTCCATACATCGGGTATACGTTACTGCTTCCGTTGTACATGTAAAATTTACCATCATCATCAGTAAAAAAAGCAGGGTCCCAACCGCCAATTTCAAGCGAATCGACCAATGGAAACCATTTGTTGCCCAATGGATCGGTGCTACCCCAAAGGGTGAAGTTTTTAGTATAAGTGCTTCCAAAAACAACAACCGTATCACCTATGATACCTACACCCGGCGCACAAAGTTCATCCTTGGTATTGTTCCACGGGCGAAGAAATTTACGTTCAATAAATTTCCAGTTCAACATATCTGGACTGTGCCAGTAACCCCATTGGTTTGTACTGAACAGTAAAAACTCGCCTTTATAGTTAACGATTACCGGATCGGCGGTTGCCCTGTGTTTTCCCCATTCGGTAAAAGACTCGAAAGGTGTGTAGCCATAATCTACATTTATAGGGTTACAATACGTTTTTTGTTTTTGAGCAAATACGGTTAAGCATGAAGCAAAAAGCAAAAAAGTAAGTATAATTTTTTTCATGTTTTAAAATTTGTTGAGTCGTTATTGCTATGTCACATTCTAATTAAAGATTGTTTCATGATGTGCATTAACGATTATTTTATTTGCGGGCTTTCAAATCCAAGCTTTGTTAAGCCATTCTTTACATCATGGTTTTGCATAAATAATTTCCAAAGCAAACCTGACCGGTAATTTTCGATCATTACCACCATTGGCCCCTGATCAATACCTAAATATCTTTTCGGATACCAGTTGTCGGTTTCAGAAAAGGCATCGTAAAAGCCATATTTTCCCCAAACCTTATCACCTAAATCTTCATACAGATGTCTGATTACTTTTATCGATTCTTTTGGTGTGTAGGGAATTGAAGATATTGCTGCTGTTGGGGAAATTACGCCAAAATCTTCCTGTGGGTTGTGAGCTGCATAGCCCTTTACAGAATAACTTGCCGTAAGCCCCCAGTTATTTACTCCGTAACCTTTAAAGCCTTTTGGATTTGCTACACAATAATCATGAATAGCCAGGGTATGATTAACATTGTTTTCCCAGTAATCTGCATATTGATCTTTTAAGCCTTTTGGATTTAGTCCCAGATAAGAATAATGAGCCCAGAATAAAGGTCCTACTGCGTTTTTCTGGCCCTGGTAATCCATGGTGAAAGGATGTCCATATACTTTGAAGTTTGCTTTTATTCCGCCATTTCTTCCCCAGCCTTCGTGGTATACTTCTGCAGGAATAGTGTGGGTAGGGGAAGAAGCCGCCATAACATACATGATTAAGCATTCGTTATAGCCTTTAACTGCGAAGTTCATTTCCCAGGCATACTCCGGCGACCAGTGCCAGTAAAGTACATTTTGTCCGCCATTTCTGTACCAGCTGAAATCAATTCCTTTCCAAAGTTCATCTGCTTTTTTTGCCAGTTTTTTTTCTGCGGGAGAACCATTTTTATAGTATTCGTTAATGCAGATTAAAGCTTGTGCCACAAAAGATGTTTCCACAAGATCACCGCCATTATCTTTTTTCCCGAAAGGACGTACTTTCCCGGTTTCACCATGAATCCAGTGCGGCCATGCACCGTGAAAGCGATCTGCTTTCTCAAGGAAACCTAAAATTTTATTTAACCTGTCTAAACCTTGTTGCTTAGTTACATAACCTCTATCTATTCCCGATAAAATGGCCATTAGTCCGAAGCCTGTTGCTCCGGTAGCTACCGTACTTTTATCATTCTCAGGGTAGATATTATCGGCGTGATAACGTTCGCGTCCGGCGCCAGAAGTAGGTTCCGCTCCATCCCAGAAATATTCAAAAGTTTGCTTTTGGACAACATCTAGCAAGGCATCGTCTGATAATCCTTTTTTTATCGGGGGAGCAGATTTTATTACTTCGAAGGTTTGTGCTTCGGATGTGCACTGTATGCCAGAGCTGATTAAAACAACAAGAAGAATTCGGAATATAAATTTCATTTTTTAGGGAGATGATTAGAGATTTGGACTACTGAAACCTAAATTGCGCATACCGGTTTTTACTTCGGGAGCGCTCATGAATAAGTTCCATATTAAATTGGAGCGGTAATTTTCTATCATTACAATTATTGGCCCTTGGTCTATTGCAAGTGTAGATGTAGCAAACCACTGATCTTGCAAAGAAAAAGCATCGTAAAAACCGTAATCGCCCCACATTTTATTACCTAACTTATAGTAGTAATATTTTAGTGCCTGCATGGATTCAGTAGGTGTATACGGAAATGAGGCTAACGCTGCGGTAGGCGCAATAACGCCAACATCGTTTCCGGGGGCACTGGCTGTATAACCACCATTGATATCGCTTGCAGTTAGGCCCCAGCAGTTTTCGCCATAGCCATAAAAACCCATAGGATTCGCCTTGCAGTAATTATAATTGATTTGTGTATGTGCTTTAGTCTGTGTTTCGTAATTGGCGTAAGCATCGGTTAACCCTTTCGGATTAATGCCCATAAATGAATAATGTGCAAAAAACAAGGGGCCGCCATTTGCAGTACCTAATGGGAGCTGTACGCCATAATAAGTATTCCCATTTTTCATTGCGCCGTTTTGTGCCCAACCTGTATCGTAAACGGTTTTTGGAATTGAATAAGTAGGGGAGGCGGCCGCCATAACATAGGTAACCAGGCACTCATTCCATCCTTTTATAGGAAGGTTCATATCCCAGTTATAATTCGGGCTCCAATGCCAGTAAAGTGTACTGCTATTATCTTTACGGTACCAGCTCCATTCTACACCGTTGTATATCGTATTAATATCAGTTCTTAATGCTGTTTCGGCTGCATCTGCACCATTAAAATACTGACGGGCAGTTATCAAACCAGCCATCAGGTAAGAGGTTTCTACTAAATCGCCTCCATTATCTTTGGTGCCGAAAGGAACAACCTTTCCGGTACTTCCATCAATCCAGTGCGAGTAAGCACCATGAAAACGGTCTGCTGTTTTCAAAAAGGCTACAATTTTTTGCATTCTTGCCAAACCCTCAGCCCGCGTAATAAAATTGCGACTAATCCCGGTTACTAAAGCCATAATACCAAAACCTGATCCGCCTGATGTAACTATATTTCCAGAAGTGTTTCTTTCCCTGGCTAAACCACTTGTAGGGTGTGCAAAATCCCAAAAGTATTTAAAAGTTTGTTTTTGAACTAAAGTGAGTAATTCATCATCGCTAATTCGGGCAAATTTGTCGGTATCATCAACAGCCGTAATCAGGTTAACTATAACACTACTCTGAAGTTTGCTACCTGTTTTGGATAATAACCCGGTTGAGGCAGTTAAAATATATTTAGTAATCGGTTGTAATGCTGCCGAAGGCATGATTACAAGCGTATTATCGTTATTCTCTAAAGTTGAAGTAAATGCTGTGGTATTTCCTGCAGCATCGGCCAGGGTAACATTTCCGCTAACAGAAGTTAAGTTTACGGGAGATGAAAAAGTGATTTTAACAACTGGCGTGTTGTTTAAACCGTAATAAGTGAGTCCGGTATAATTGCCATTTACCGTTAGGTTCGAAAAGAAATAAGTAGAGGGAGTTGTAGCTGGATTTGAATTATCAGCTGTTTCACTTTTTTTACATGATAAAAAGCTGAATATTATTAAAAAGGAAATTTTCCAGTACTTAGTCATGATAAGATTTAAAATAAAGGCTGCCAGCTATGGGCAGCCTTTATATTTGGATTTTTTAAATTAGTAACCTGCGTTTTGAGTTAGCAAACCACCACTTTTGTCGATTTCATCCTGAGGGATTGGCCAAACTTCATTTTTGCCTGCTTTCCATCCTCTTGCTCCGAAAACAGCCGTTCCTCTTCCTTGTCTGATTACATCAAAGTAACGATCATATTCCATCGCTAATTCAACTTGTCTTTCTTTCCATATAGCATTGCGTAATGTTGTTTGATCAGTTGATGTAACTTTAGGTAAAATAGTTGTACTACCTTGTCTTGCTCTTAACCTAACGGCCTCCAAAGAAGAGATTGCCAAAGTTGAATTGCCTAATTCATTAGCTGCTTCCGCATTCATCAATAAAATATCTGAATAACGAAGTACTCTGAAGTTTTGCTGGCAACCTTCATTGTAGCCACTTACAAATAAGCTAAATGGCACATAAGATTTTTGATTGTACATTGGGTTATCTCCAGTAGCAGGAATTACATCTCCTTCAGGAGTTGTTTCACCTCTGAAAATTATGGTAGCATCTCTTCTAGGATCACCAGTTTCGAACGCTGCGGCTAATGCTGCAGTTGGAACATTGAATCCCCAACCACCACCAGTTGATCCACGTACGCCTTGTACCTGAGAATATTGCGAGTTTGAAGCAGCTGCATTTCCTAATAAAAGAGACGCTTGGATTTCAAAAACTGATTCACTACTATTTTCATTAGCGATTCTAAAAACAGAGTTGAAATTAGGTAGTAAAGAATATCCCATACCCATAACAGTATTTGTATAAGACAGGACATCATTCCATTTTTTTAGGTACATGGCTACTTTAGCATGCAAACCTAATGCAGCACCTTTCGTTGCTCTACCTAAATCTGCTGAAGCATATGTTTGAGGCAAACCTGCAGCAGCATCATTTAAATCTGTTTCAATTTGTGCATAAACCTCAGTTTTTGATGTTTTAGCAATATTATATTGCGATACATCAGTTGGTACCGTTAGTCTCAAAGGAACATCTCCAAATGCTCTTACTAAACGGAAATATGATAGAGCACGAATAAACTTCGCTTCAGCGATGTACCTGCTTTTCAAAGATGCATCCATAGTTATACTAGGGATTCTGGTAATTACCTGATTTGATAAAAGGATATTCTGATATTGAGCATTCCAAAAACCAGATAATTGTCCATCAGCAGGATTTACAGTGAAATTATGGTAGTCGTTGAAGAAAGTCGCATCTGTTGGACTACTTCCTTTTTCTGCTTCATCAGATCCCATGCTTTCAACTGCAATTGCAGGGAAGGCAGTGTTGCCCCATGCTCTTAAATTAGCGTATGCTGCATTTATTGCTTTAGTTGCGTCATCTTGCGACACAAAAAATGTAGATCCAGCTTGCTGTGCCTGAACTGGCACATCTAAAAAGCTTTTTTTACATGCAGGAGCAATTGAAATCAGGCCTATAAAACCGACACCTACTATTGCTTTTTTATATTGATTAATTTTTTTCATTTTGTTATGCTTTAAAAAGTAACGTTAATACCGAAGTTATAGGTTGCGAACAAAGGATATACGTTAGCATCGATACCAGCATTTAATGCAGCTGGAGAATTTTGAGTTGTTGATGCCGTAATCTCAGGGCTAAATCCTTTATATCCAAAAATGTTCAATGCGTTTTGTGCATTCGCGTAAAAACGAACTTTTTGCATTTTCCATTTATCAGTAATAGATTTTGGAAGTGTGTAGCCTAATTGGATATTTCTTACTCTGAAATAAGAACCATCTTCAACATAGAATGAGTTAGGTGAAGAATTGGCAGCAGCACCTACATTTGCAGAAGGATAAGTATTTGAAGTACCAGCTCCATGCCATCTGTTATTATAAAAATCTTTTGTGAAATTTTCATTACCGTAACGGTAAGCGATGTTAGCATTGTATACTTCAACGCCAGCAACGCCTTGAAAATCAACCGCTAAGTCGAAATTTTTGTAGCCAAAATTTGTGTTGAAACCATACGAATACCTTGGGTTAGGGTTACCAAGTACAACCCTGTCTTTAGAGTTAATTACACCATCACCATTAACATCCTGGTATTTGAACCCTCCAGGGGCTGCATTAGATTGTGTTGGTGAAGCAGCAACATCAGCCGCAGATTGAAAAATACCTATAACATTATAACCGAAGAACTGGCCGATTGGCTCTCCAACTACAGTTCTTGTAGCAGAATAACCGTTAGTTATACCAGTACTACCAGCATAAATAGGATTCGCCCCTGAAACTACGTTGGTAACTTTGTTTTTGTTGTATCCAACGTTACCACTGATTGAATAAACAAAACCACCTTCTGTTTGGTCTTTCCATGATACCGAAAGCTCTGCACCTCTGTTTTGTAAATCTGCCTGGTTACCTAAAATTTGAGAGTTAGAAGCACCTAAGCTACCTAATAATGGAAGATTGAAGATTGCTTTTGATGTTTTTCTGTCATAATAGTCCGCTTCAACAGTTAATCTGTTTTTTAAGAATGCAGCTTCAAAGCCAATATTACTTCCTACACCTCTTTCCCATAAAATGGTTGGAGGAACATAAGAGAATATACTTGCACCAGTATTTGCAACATTATTAAAAAAGGCAACAAGAGCTGCTGTTTGTGTAACAGTTTGGATTGAAGGGTTAAACGGTACACTTGCGTTTCCAATTTTACCCCAACTACCTCTAATTTTTAACATGTCAAAAAAGTGTTGGTTTTTCATGAAGCTTTCTTCGGTAAGAACCCAGCCAGCACCAATTGAAGGGAAATAGCCCCATGGTTCAGAACCATAGAATTGAGAAGCACCATCAGCTCTGATTGATGCGTTTAACAAATATTTATTTTTGAAGCTATAATTAACCCTCGCAAAATAAGATGCAAAATTATTTAACTCTCCACCATCGCTTAGCTCTCTTCCTGATGCATCACCTAAAGCTAAATATAAATCGCTATCGGTGTTATATGGAACATTTAATGCTGAACCAGTAAGATTATATGTTTTTCTTTGTTGAGCAGATTGACCTACTAATACTGTTAAATTATGATCTTCAGCAAAAGTATTGTTGTAAGTTAACGTATTTTCCCAGATCCAGTTTCTCGTTTCAGCTCTTGTTATAGCTAATTTGCTCGTATTACTTTGCTGAGCAAATGTTGCATAGTACTTAGGTGAGTAAGCACGACTTTCAGCTTGTGCAAAATCTCCACCTAAACTTGTTTTAAACGTAAAGTGTTTAGCAAATTTAAGTTCTGCATATAAGTTAGCAGTTACTTTGTAGTTTTTAGATTGTTGATTATAAAAATCAAGAGTAGCCTGTGGGTTAAAATTAGCCCCATCACCTAAATTTTGCGATCTAGGATCACCATAACTGCCATTTGCATTGAATACAGGAACTGTAGGCGATGCAGAGTACATTTGATGAAAGATTGAAGACGGAATATCATTGCTTTTACTCATAAGGCCAGCAATGCTATAACCAACCTTTAAAGGTGCAGCAATTTGAATATCATTTGAAAATCTACCAGTATAACGCTTGTAGTTATTGTTTTTAACTATACCATCCTGATCTAAGTATCCTAATGATAAATTATAAGATGACTTATCAGAACCACCCATTACAGATAACTGATGATTGGTAACTAATGCACTTCTTAAAATTTGATCATACCAATTAGTTCCTTCGCCTAAATTGGTGTTCGAAAATAAGGCTGCATTACCATTTGACGTATATAACTCATTAATTAATGTTGCATACTCTGATGCATTAGCCATTTCAACCTGGTTTGTAACTTTTTGAAAACCTACATAGCCATCATAATTTACCGTTGTAGGCATATTAACACGACCTTTTTTAGTAGTTACTAATACAACACCATTTGCTGCACGGATACCGTAGATAGATTGTGCCGAGGCATCTTTCAAAATACTGATATTTTCTATGTCACCAGGATTTAAAAAGCTGATGTCATCGAACCAGTTTCCATCAACTACATAAAGTGGGTTTGCATTTCCATAAATGGTTCCTAAACCCCTTATTTTTATTTGTGGAGAACTGCCAGGAGAACCAGCATTGGTAATCTGAACACCTGCAACCTTACCTTGTAACGAACTTACAGGGTTAACAGATGCCTGCTTAGATATTTCTTCACCTTTTACGCTGGCTACAGAGCCTGTAACATCGATTTTTCTTTGTGTACCATATCCTACTACAACAACTTGCTCTAGTTGTTGTGAAGAAGAAGCTAATTCTACATTGATAGTTGTTCTGTTGTTAACAGGGATTTCCTGAGCAGTGTAACCTAAGTATTGAAATACTAAAGTTGCGTTTGCCGGAGCGCTGATACTGTAAGCTCCTGATGCATCTGTTTGTGTACCATTTTGTGTTCCTTTAACCAACACACTTACGCTAGGGATGGTGGATTTATCTCCTCCATCAGTAACCTTACCTTTTACGGTAATGTTTTGCGCAAATGCTACGTTAATTGCGAGTAAACAAATCCCGGCCAGAACAGAAATTCTTGTAAAGATTCTTTTCATGCTTTATTATAATTTAGTTTAATTGTTAAGCTAAAATTGAGGTTGTTTTTTTGCTTGTGCAAGCCTGTCTACCTCTACATTAATACATCATATTTAAAAGTGTAGTATCTCAAACCTTTAGACCGAATGCGAAATTGGGCTGAAAACGCAGTTTTTAGAATTGTAACTGATTAATTACGGGTACACAAGTGTATAAAATACACGAAGTATTTTGAAAGGATTTGAAAAGGCGTATGAGAGGTAATGATGTAGTGTTTAAAAGCGTTTGTGTGTTAAATTGAAGTTAAAAACGCCAAAATATGCACAAGTTACCGGGAAATTTTATTAGTGTAATTTTGGTTAAATCTACAGTTCCATTAAAAACTCGGTAAGGTTTTTATCATGTGGTACATTTAATTTTTTGCGCAGGCGATACCTTCTGATTTCGACACCCCTTAGTGTAATGTTTAGTAATGATGACATTTCTTTACTACTCATATTCATCCTTAAATAAGCGCAAAGCTTAAGATCGTTTGGTACCAAATCAGGATGATCGATTTTAAGCTTTTTGAAGAAGCTTTCATGTGCTTCGTTGAAACTATTTTCAAATAAATGCCAATCGCGTTCATCATTCATTCCGTCATTTATAACTTTCTGAATTTTGCGCACCTGCTCATCGGCAAGCTTTTTGCCATTTTCATCCTTCAGTTTTACAATATCATCACTAAGCTTTTGAAGAAGCTCATTCTTATAAACGAGGGTCATGGCCGAATTTGCAAGTTCACGGTTTTTTGAGGCCAGTTCGGCTTGCAGTTTCTCTGTTTGAAGTTTATGGATCTGTCTTTCGTTAGCCTCTGATTCCTGCTTAAGAATTTCATCCTGTTCCGCTTGCAGCCTGTCGCTTATTTTCTGGCTATCTTTCTGAAGTTTTCTTTCGTAAATCTTTTTACCTAAAATCAAGGCTATAATAAAAATCAGCGTATAAAATAATATCGCCCAGTTACTCAGGTACCAAGGTCTAAGTATGGTGAATTCGAAGGTTGTTATTTCACTAACTGATGAATCATTTATTTTAGCCCTGACTTTAAAAATATACTTGCCACTGCTAAGGTTGGTAAAATCTTTTTGGGTGGCGTAACTCCAGTCTGACCAGTCTTTTGAATAACCCTCAAGGTAATACTGGAATTTAACTTTTGCTTGCCTGTAATAGGGGAGGGAGAAAGAAATCCGGATATTATTTCTGCTGTTTTTAATCTCAACCTCCGAGCCATCGTTACCATTTTCACTTATAATCGAATATTTATCGGTAATATCTTCAATTCTTCTGATGAGTACATTTTGCTGGGTTTTGTTCGACTGTGCCGCCAGTTTCTGACCGGCATTATAAAATACAAAACCATCATCAACACTGATCAGGTAAATTGAATTACTAATTCGGCTTATATTCTCATAGTATTGAACCATTTTGCCATCGAGAATACTAAACAGATTCGAATCAATGGAAATTTTACCGGCCTCACTGAAATCAGCAAGAGCAGTTTTACCATGATTAATGAACCAGTATTTTTTTGCACCAGCATTGATAATTTTGTTTGATGCGGCAAATGAGCCTAAGGCTTTATTAAGTACATTATATTTAGAAAACCTATCGCTCAGGTTATCGTAGGTGAAGAAACCTGACTCACTGGCGAAAACAATTTTATCTTCCAAATTAAAGAGATTGAGGTTATAGTTACTTGGTAGACCACTATGCTCATCATAATACTTATTGGAAATTACAGTGCTATAATCACTGCTTAATCTTAATTTATAAAGTCCTTTATATGCATGACTAACCCATATTTCGCCTTTGTTATCTTGTTCAACATAACGGGAAGGAATGCTAAAATTGGCAATCTTTTTTAAAAACTGCCATTTACCCTGACTGTTTTTATTGAATAGCAACAATCCGGTATAGGTCCCCTGGATCAGCAGGTTTGGGTTACTGTTTAGTTTTTTGATTGTCCAGCCGCCGCTGTAACTGGTAAGTTTTTCAATTTTATCGCCAACAACGCTGAATGTTCCGTTGTTATGACCGCACAGCAGTTGATCATCAATTATTGTTAATTCCCAAACCTGTCCCTGCGAATTTGGAATGAGCCTGAAGTTCAGATTTGAAAACTGCCCGCCATCTTTCCACTCGCTGTAAAATAAACCCTGGTTGGTTCCAAGATAGATTTTTCCTTTGAAAATAACGCTTGAGTATACTGTGCCAAATACGCCGTTTTTATCAAGGTAAAAGTATAACGGTGAGTTAAGTTCAATCCTGTCGATTCCATTGTCGAGGCCTGCCCATAGATTTTGTTCATTATCGCTGTATAAACTTAAAACGGTATTATTCTGAAGTCCGCTTGATTTGTTAATTCTTTGAATGATATTTCCAGCTTCGTCAATAATAATTATTCCATTCAGAATTGTACCATAAGCATAATATTTATCAAGGATTTTAGCACCATTATTTAGCTGAAAGGCCGATAAAAATGCGTTGGCAGGTGTATTAAAGGGTTTAAAAGTATTTCCATCGAAAATGAATAAACCATTTTTACCAGTACCAATAATCAGGTTATTACCTTGAAATGGTAATATTGATAAAACGCCGGTTTTACATATGATATCGCTTCCGGGTATAAATTCGAGTTTATTACCTTTTAACTCATATAAACCTTTATCCTCAACAATGAAACGATTACCTATCTTATAGGAGAATAGAAAATTACTGGCATTTTTCAGGATGTTGATTTTTCCATTTGTGTAAATATATATAGTACTGAATGATTGAAAAATAATTTTATTACCATAGATATGGATTTTCCAGATCTCATCTTTTAAGGGATCTGATTTTGGGATCAGATTAATAAGCGAGGTGTATTTTAATCTATTTTGCTTAAAAGACCAATACCCGAAATCGCCAAAGCCACCCGTGTAAATTTTACCATTATTATCAGTAGCAACTGAACGTACAATCTGGTTGTTTGGCATTTTGTATTTCTGCCAATAACGTCCATCGAAAGTTAATAATCCTTCAGCATTACCAAAATACATTACACCATTTTTATCTTTAGCAACGCTCCAGTTTTGATTACCTGAAGTGTAAACTGCCTTTGAATAGTTTTCTATATAAGGAACACCAATACTTTTTATATCAGCGGCATTGGATTTGGAAGTAAAAATGATAAATAAAAAAAGGCAGCTTAATAATTTTTGCATGGGTGATTCTGGTAAAACCTTTACTGCACAAAGTAATAAAAATAAAAGGAAGATATTAAATTGAATTACTTCCTGATAAAGGCAAAGAAAACCGCCAGAATAATGAGGCAAAAAGCAACGATATGATTCCAGGCAATTTTTTCGGTTTTGAAAAACAAGATCGAAAATAGCAGGAAAACTGTTATCGATACCGCTTCCTGCGTAACTTTTAATTGCATTAGGCTAAATGGACCACCATTTTCTTTAAAACCAAACTTGTTTGCTGGCACCTGAAAAATGTATTCGAAAAGTGCTATTCCCCAACTAATTGCAATTATGGAAATCAAGCCAAGGCTTTTGCTCCATTCCATTTCCTTAAATTTTAAATGGCCGTACCAGGCAAGTGTCATAAAGGTATTCGACACAAATAGAAAAAAGACGGTGAATAGAGCACGCATAGCAGAGTATCAGGATAAACTCCCGAAACTCAATTTTGTTTTAAAGTTGACTAACTATTCAACAACTTCAGCTTTTTTATTTACTGGCTGAGGTACTTTTACATAATAACCTGTTCCATCGTAAGGACGTTTGCGTGGGTTGGTGGTACAGGCAACTGAACAACATCCCTGAAGTTCTTCTCCACACTCGTCGCATTGGGTAATGTGTTCGTTGCACTCAGGGTTTGCACAGTTAATCATTTTTGGTGTTGTTTTGCCACAATTAAAGCAAACCGAAACAACAGAAGGATTTACATTATTTACATCAACAGCTATCCTGTTATCAAATACATAACATTTTCCTTCGAAATCCTTACCACCTGCTTCTTTGCCATATTTTATAATGCCACCATGTAATTGATAAACATCATTAAAACCGTGGTGAAGCAATAAAGCCGAAGCTTTTTCACATTTGATACCACCAGTACAGTAAGTTAATATCTTTTTGTCTTTATATTGGGCAAGCTGGTTAATCTGCTCAGGGAAATCGCGGAAGTTTTCGATATCTAACGTTACGGCATTTTTAAATTTGCCGAGATTATGCTCGTAGTTAGAGCGGACATCCAGAATAACTACATCATCATCATCTTTCATTTTCATGAAATCAACCGGCTCCAGGTGCTTTCCTGTTTTTTCATTTGGATTAATGATTGATGCATCTCTTAATCCTGAATGAACAATTTCAGACTTGTAACGGCAGTGCATTTTAAGAAAAGAAAGTTCTTCTACATCATCAATTTTGAATTCTGTTTTAGCAAATCTTTCATCAGCATGTATAGCTTTCATGTAAGCTTCGCATGATTCGGCAGTGCCGGAAACGGTACCATTCAAACCCTCGTCAGCAACGATAATCCGGCCAACCAGGTTTAATGATTTACAAAATTTAAGGTGATCTGCAGCAAATTGTTCTGCATTTGCTATGTAACTATAGCAATAGTAAAGGAGTGTCTGATATTTTTTCATAACGCATTGATACCGCTGCAAACGGCGTTTAAAGCGCTGCAAAGATAGTACATTTAAGCCAAAAGCGCAAAAGGATAAAGCTTTTGCACTTTCAATTTAAAAACCATAACTGATTCTGAAACCCTGAGATATTTTTTTAGCAGCATCGTAAGCGAAACCGTAACTCACCCTTAAAACAAGACGCTGTATACCAAAGTAAAATTCTTTATAGTTTCTTTTCTCAGGCGATGATAAATAACCGCCGCCTATAAACTCCTCAAGTTTTGCTTTTCTTAGTAAGGGAACTTTATTTAAAAAGAAACCCGCAAAATTATGCTCTAAATGTGCTTCGAAATATTGCTGGTTGGTACTGAACTCGTAAAACTCCAGATACTGAAATTTCCGCAAGTTTGGTGGAAATATGGTTGAAATGTTTCCGGCAAAATGTTTGTATTCGGGATAATACATTTTGCTGTTGTTCAGGAATTTACCCGCACCAACTAAAAACGATGTATATCCCCACAAACCTAATCCAATTCTATCCTGATAAACTTCGGCTTTTACAAAGTCGTAATCTACATCACTCCCCAATAAACCACTAAATCCTTTTTTGTATAAAGCTGTAATTCTCGGATATCTCGATTCTGTATAAAATTTACCATCGGGCCTTGTGATGTATTTTTGGCCAAAAGTATAAGTCAGGCTCGCTGTTGCGCTTGCAGAAGTATAAGTTGGAAACAATGGTGTTTCAACCGTTGGAGTGAAAGGATTGTTCGAGGTAAATTCACGGTCTTTGTTATCGAAGAATTTAAAATCAGTTGTATTCGTTAAGGTATGATTTCGTGTATAATCCAGACTTATCGAGGCCTGAAGCCCGCTGGCAAGTTCTCTTGTAGTGTTAATATTTACAAAAGTTTTCTCGTAGAACTTCGAAAAGTTTTTCTCGTATAATAAAGAGTTAATAGAGTTGCCGAGTAAAGTCATCGAGCCCAGGTTATTCAGATCGAAAATACCATTGCCAAAAGATGCACCAATGCTTGCTCTTTTTAATGGGTTATAATAGTAAACACCAGATAAGCTTCCGGTTAATTTTTGATTTGCAAATCCATACCTCAACTCCGGCCTTATGCTGTAATACCGCCTGTCGCCAAAAACTTTGCGGTAGGTTACACCGTATTTCATCGCAAAACCTTCAACCGTATTGTACATTAAAGAGCGTAATATCGGGTCGAATGCGATATAAACACTATCATACCGGTCGTTAATGCTGTAACCCCTAAGTAGTAATTTTCCTATTCCAAATTTATTATTCTCTTTTTCAAGTGAGTCGAGATAAGCCTTCGATTCCTTTCTTTTGGCAATACTGTCTTTTACAATGTAGTTGATTTTTTCATCAGGGGTAAGCGGAATCGGCCGGTTATTATTCCAATAAATCGAATCTTTTTTGTTAACCATCTGGGTAACTTTTAAGATTTCACCATTGAAAAAATTCTTCGGGAATGACGGCGAGACATCATAGTTGCTGTATATACCTACATAATAACCTGCAAACTTAAAACCTAATACATTGCCGTTAAACTGAAAATTTACTGCTGTTGGCATATACACGCCTTCAACTTTGGTAAATTGCTGGTTAATGTTTAAGGTATCGATAAAGTTAATGCCTGCACTTTTTGTTAAGAATAAATCGGTATTATAAATTCTCCAGCTATCTTCAAGAATGTAAATAATACCTCTAAAAACAGGGTCGTTGGCACGGCGAGGTATAACTTCAATTTTGTTCACCACTTCACCATTTTCCTTAGTTTCGCCCAGAAACTTGTAGTTATAATAGAATAATGCATTATCTGCAATAGGGGAGATAAAACCCCTTGAGCTTAATTTGTTTTCCAGCAGGTAATTATCGTAAAAATTAATAATTAAATCGGAGGCTTTGTTAAAGCTGAATGCATTATTTCTTCCGGCAACTTTCGAAGAAATCATTTCTTCATGGATATCATTTGGTCTCCTGAAGTTAAATTTACTTTGAGATTCAGATAGGTAAATAATACCTTGTCTGTTGGTGTCGAGTTCCATTACCTTTCGAATATCGCGACCCATGAATTTCTTGGGGGCACTTCTCAGCCTTTGAACCCCCTTTATGTAAACATCACAGGTAAATGAGTTTACCTCTTCAAGATGCGTTTTGCGTTGTTTTATCGCCCTGCGGATGATTGCATAAGCCGGGTCTTCGGCATTTGCCTTAATGGTTACGTTATTTAAAGTATAACTTTCAGAGGTTAAAGCGATGTTGAGATTTGAAGAGGCTAATACATTGACGATATGATCTTGCTGTTTATAACCCACAGCCCTGAAACTCAGTGTATGTTGTCCTTTGGGTAATTTAATCTCATATTTTCCATCAACATTTGCCGAAGTTCCTTTGGTAGTGTTTTTTAAATATACTGATGCAAATGGAACTGGTTGCCCGCTAATATCTTTTATGGTGCCCGAAACTGTGAATTCCTGTGAAAATGAAAAATTGGCTAAAGAGCAAAAGATTAAGAGTGCGCAGATTTTTATCATATGTGTTGACCAGTTAAGCTATAAATATCGAATAAGTTTTAACACTATACATATAGTTAGATGTTAAAGTTTGTTAATCGTGAAAAAAAATAACTAGGTGATAAGAAATAGTCATGCCGATGATTCGAAATACATCGGCCATTTTACATTTTCAACCAATTTCTTCCGGGCTTTTTTTATAACTTTGAGCGCAAATTCAACCGATAAAAAGCCATGTATAAAACATTACAGCCTGTTCTTCAGAAAGAATTAGAAGAAATTGAAAACGCAGGATTATTTAAACGCGAACGCATAATTATTACACCACAGGGTGCAGATATTAAGGTGAGCAGTGGTGCAGAGGTAATTAACTTTTGTGCAAATAATTATTTAGGTTTATCATCACATCCAAAAGTGATCGAGGCGGCTAAGAAAGCCATAGACGATCATGGTTATGGAATGTCTTCAGTTCGTTTTATTTGTGGAACACAAGATGTACATAAAGAACTTGAGGCTAAAATTTCAAAGTTTTTAGGCACAGAAGATACAATTTTATATGCGGCTGCTTTTGATGCCAATGGTGGTGTTTTCGAACCATTATTTAATGCTGAAGATGCAATTATTTCTGATGAACTAAATCATGCTTCGATTATTGATGGTGTTCGTTTATGTAAGGCTCAGCGTTTCCGTTATAAAAATGCGGATATGGAAGATCTGGAAAAACAACTTATTGCAGCTAAAGATTGCAGACACAGAATTATCGTAACAGATGGCGCTTTCTCGATGGATGGTTCTGTAGCGCCATTAGATCAAATTGCTGATTTGGCTGATAAATACGAGGCATTAATTATGATTGATGAGTCGCATTGTTCGGGTTTTATTGGTAAAACCGGTCGCGGTACACACGAGCATTTCAATGTAATGGATAGAATTGATATCATCACCGGAACATTGGGAAAAGCTTTAGGTGGCGCTTCAGGTGGTTTTACGTCGGGTAAGAAAGAAATTATAGATATGTTGCGTCAACGTTCTCGCCCTTATCTTTTCTCAAATACGCTGGCACCGGCCATTGCTGGCGCTTCTATCGCAGTTTTAGATATGTTGAGTGAAACAACATCGCTAAGAGATAAGCTGGAAAGTAATACGAAATATTTCAGGACAAAAATGACAGTGGCTGGTTTTGATATTAAACCTGGCTTCCATCCAATTGTGCCGGTTATGTTATACGATGCTAAAATTGCGCAAACCTTTGCAGCAAAAATGCTTGAAGAAGGTATTTATGTTATCGGATTTTTCTATCCGGTTGTTCCTCAGGGAAAAGCAAGAATTCGTGTGCAGCTATCTGCAGCTCACGAGCAGCATCATCTTGATAAAGCCATTGCAGCTTTTACCAAAGTCGGAAAAGAATTAGGTGTGATTTAATAGCTTTAAAATATTCCTGTTTTCAAAGCCGCATTTTAATGCGGCTTTTTTTGTTTCGGGTTCATTTTCTTTTATAATGCTAGTGTAAACAGATTTTCTGAACCGCTACGCATTTAAAAATTAAGATAATTTGCCGTATATTTGAAGCCATGTTACAAGATAAAATAACACAATATACTGAAAAAATCAATGCTTTTGTAACGGAGAAAGCAGATGAATTGGAGCAGTTTCGTATAAAATATTTAGGGAGCAAAGGTATCATTAAAGAGATTTTTGACGACTTTAAATCGGTTTCTGTCGAAGAAAAAAAGTCGCTTGGTAAAGTACTTAATGAATTTAAACAACTTGCAGAAGCTAAGTATTTAAGTTTAAAGGAAGCTACCGAAGCAAATCAGACTCAAGGAGGAGAAAATACTCAAGACTTGACTTTGCCAGGTGAAGGATTTGAGGTGGGTTCGCGTCATCCGCTTGCTTTAGTACGCCGGGAAATTGTTGAAATTTTTGCCAAATTAGGTTTTACTTTAGCCGAAGGCCCTGAAATTGAAGACGATTGGCATAATTTCTCTGCTTTGAATTTTCCTGAAGAACATCCTGCAAGAGATATGCAAGATACATTCTTCATTAAAAAAGGCGGTGAAAAAGGTGATATCGCTTTGCGTACACATACTTCATCCGTTCAGGTGCGTATGATGGAGCAGGGGCAGCCGCCTTTCAGGGCAATTATGCCCGGACGCGTTTACCGGAATGAAGCGATTTCGGCAAGGGCACATTGTTTCTTCCATCAGATTGAAGGTTTATATGTAGATGAAAATGTTTCGTTTGCCGATTTAAAACAAACACTTTTTTATTTTGTGCAGGAACTTTATGGCGAAGGAACAAAAGTTCGTTTCCGCCCATCGTATTTCCCTTTTACTGAACCATCTGCCGAAATGGATATTTCTTGCACCATCTGTAATGGTGCCGGTTGCCAGTTATGTAAATATAGCGGTTGGGTAGAGATTTTAGGTTGTGGAATGGTTGATCCGAATGTATTGGAAAACTGTGGTATCGATTCGAAAAAATACAGTGGTTTTGCTTTCGGAATGGGTATTGAACGTATTGCAAACCTTAAATATGTAATCAAAGATTTGCGTTTGTTTTCTGAAAATGATGTTCGTTTCTTAAAGCAATACAAGTCTGCTTTAATATAAAATGAAGCATATATACAGCATATTATTTATTCTGGTTCTGTTTACAGGCTGTGGAAAGGATACAGGTTACATCCCTGAAGTTGGTGTTAACCTGAGTTTACCACTTACCGACCCGCGTTTAAGCAGGTTAAGTAGCCCGGGAGGAGCTGTTCTAATCAGCGGTTACGGTGTTGCAGGTTTGGTGCTTTACCGTAGAACAGATAATGGTTATGTGGCTTTCGACCGCTGCAGTACCGTAAATCCGGAACAAAAATGTGCTGTAACTTTAGACGATCCCTCGTTAACGGTAACCGACCCATGTTCGGGTGCAAAATTTTTACTGGAGGATGGAAGCCCGGTAAAAGCGCCTGCAGTAAGAGGATTGAAACAATATACAGTGGCCATTTCCGGGGTCAATTTACATGTAACGAATTAAAATGGAAGCCGAAAAAATTAAGGAAACGGTAAAAAAAGCAGCCAAAGAACTTTTTAGAAAATACGGATACCACAAAACAAGTGTTAACGAAATTGCTAAAAAGGCTCGTATAGCAAAGGCAACTATATACAAATATTTCGAAAGTAAGGAACAGGTGCTTGATAGTATCCTGATGGATTACCTGGATCAGAATCTTCATGAAATCCTTCAGAATAAAGTAAGTTATACTTCAGAAGAGGAGCACCTGAAAGCCCTGGTTATGAAAACCAGTCGTTTATCTTTTACAGCTTGTAATGAATTTATAGGCTGGGATTTCGTTCGTGAAAATGCAAACTCTCAGGAATTTTTAAAACATCTTTCCGATCAGTTGGAGGCATTATTATTGGCAGCTTACTTACAGCTCGATAACTTTAAAAATAATCCGGCGAGAAGAGAGGGACTGGCTTTTTTACTTAAAGCAAGTAAAAGCATCGTTTTCTCCTTTGCCTTCACCTCTGTGAGCGACTCGGATGTGCGTAAGAACTTCGTAAGTTTTCAGAAAGAGATTTTGCCTTTTCTGGTTAAAGCTGCGCTTTAAGAAGATTTAGATACGAAAAAGGGGATGGTGTTTAATAACATCATCCCCTTTTTTATTTGTTGAATAATTTTACTCCCACTTAAATACCTTTACAGCAACAGCATAAATTCCTATTCCCCAGATTACCAAAATCATGATCTGGAATTTTACATCCCAAAGGCCTAAGCCTTCAAAGGCTACCTTACGCATGGCATCATTTAAATAGGTTAAAGGTAGCGCCCTGCTAATGGGTTGAAGCCAATTTGGAAAAGCTTCTATGGAAAAAAACGTTCCTGATAATAAAAACTGTGGTAGGGTTACAATATTCGATATTGGTGGTACCATGCTTTCGTTTTTCGCGATACCTGAAATGATAAACCCAAAACCCATAAATACAATTATACCTAAGGTTGCCAGGATGAGCATATTGATTACAGTTAAAGCCCCGTGAACCAGGGTGAAGCCGAAAAACAGATTCCCTAAAACGATGATGAACAATGCGCCTATTAAGGCAAAACCAATTCGTGCAATCCCTTCGCCAATAACAATGCTCGAACGTTTAACAGGGGTTGCAAAAAAGCGTTTAATTACCAAAGTTTGGCGCAGGCTTAAAAATACAAAAGCGGTTCCGAAAACACCTGTGCTGAGTAATGAGAAACCTAACTGCCCCGGTAAAATGAAATCGATTGTTTTATATTCCCTGCCATGAATAGTACTTTCTTTTATTTCTGCAACCGATGGTTTTAATGTTTTATCGTAGAAAAGATTATTTAAAACTGATTTTAAAATGTTGCCCTTATCCATTGATGCTGATGTGTATACCACATTTACTGAATAGGCAACCGAATTTACTTTCCGGTGTACATCAATCATTGCATCTACATTCCCCTTTTCTAAAAGCTTATCAAAATCGGCTTTTGATTTATCCTTTACCAGGCGAATCATTCCCGTTTTTTCGAGCATCCCGATAACGGGGTTGTTAACATCAGAGCCTGGCGTTATACCAACATCGATATGTGTACCGCCGCCACCCAAAAAGCCGAAAACCAAAATAAATATCAAAGGAAAAGCAAGTGTAAAAACTACTGCTGTAGGGCTTCGCATGATGGAACGGAAGCTTGCCTTAGCAAGTGCTAATGTTGCTTTTGTATTGCTGTATTGTTTCATATACTATTTAGTTAATAGTTGTAATGTTTTAGTTTTTTAAACCCGATTGAAGCGGCAGCTCCCGATTTTTTATCGGGACTATAGCGGAAAGCGGGAGTAACGATAATTGGAAGGCTGAAATTGCTTTTCAAAAAAAATAATTATTCTCTCCACTCTTTACCTGTCAGGTTGATGAAGACATCCTCCAGATTGGCCTTTTTAACTTCCTTTTTACGCTCAAACCCCGAATTTACCAGATTATCTATTAAATTATCGGGCGTATCTAACGCGATGATTTGGCCACGCTCAACAAAGGCTACGCGATCGCAGAGTTGCTCGGCTTCGTCCATGTAGTGCGTAGTAATTACAACTGTTGTTCCGTTATTTCTGATTTCGGTAATTAAATCCCATAAGTTTCTACGTGCCTGAGGATCGAGCCCGGTAGTTGGCTCGTCAAGGAAAATGATTTTTGGTTGATTGATTAGTGTTGTTGCAATGGAAAAACGTTGCTTTTGTCCGCCCGAAAGTGCTTTGTATTTCGCTTTAGCCTTATCCTGAAGGTTTACTTTTTCGAGCATTTCCATTGGTTTAATGTTAGCACCATAAAGCCCTGCAAAAAGTTCAATCAGCTCCACAAGATTAAGATTTGGGTAATATCCTGCTGCCTGTAATTGTACGCCTATAATTTGTTTGATTTCATGCGCCTGTTTATCTACAGAAAAACCATCAACGATAATTTCACCAGAAGTTTTGTCTCTTAAAGTTTCAATTATTTCGAGTGTGGTAGTTTTACCTGCTCCGTTAGGACCCAGTAATCCGAAGATTTCATTTTCATAAACATCGAAACTTAGGTTTTGCACGGCTACAAAATCATCGTAATTCTTTACCAGGTTTTTTACACTGATAATGGCTTTGTTGGTTTCCATGTTGCGAATGTAAGAAGCTTTAAATTAATAGAAAATGAATTTAATTACAAAGCGGTTAAAATGTCGGTAAAATGATGTTTTTTACAGGTGGAATTTGCTATAAAAGAAAAATCTGCGAATTCCGGGCTTGATTTTGCCGCAGATTCGCAGATTTAAAAGTATTTTGCTTTAGTCTTTAAGACTTTTATCTTTTTGCTTTTTCTACCAAACCAGTTCACCTTTCATTACCTCAACAAAGTCGTCGAACAGGTAACGGGAATCATGTGGGCCTGGTGATGATTCAGGGTGATATTGAACCGAGAATGCTTTTTTACCTTTAACACGAATGCCTTCGATAGATTTATCGTTTAGGTTTACGTGGGTAATCTCAACTTTATCAGAGTTCTTAACTTCATCAGGGATAACACCGAAGCCATGGTTTTGAGAAGTAACTTCGCAATGGTTTTTGATAACGTTTTTAACCGGGTGATTTAAACCACGATGGCCGTTAAACATTTTCATGGTGCCAATACCGTTTGCTTCTGCCAGTAGCTGGTGACCTAAACATATTCCGAACAAAGGCTTGTCTGCTGCCAGTATTTCTTTAATAGTTTCAACTGCGTAAGGCATTACCGATGGATCGCCAGGGCCATTTGAAATGAAATAACCATCAGGGCTAAATTTTTCCATTTCAGCAAACTTTGTTTTTGCAGGGAAAACTTTTACGTAAATGTCGCGATTTTCGAAACTGCGTAATATGTTTTTCTTGATACCTAAATCTAATGCAGCAACTTTTAAACTTGCTTCAGGATTACCATAAAAATAAGGCTCAGTAGTACTTACTTTCGATGAAAGTTCAAGGCCTTCCATTGATGGAACTTCAGCAAGCTTTTGCTTTAACTCTTCTAAGTCAGTAATTTCAGATGAAATAATGGCATTCATTGCGCCTTTATCTCTGATGTGACGAACTAAAGCACGCGTGTCGATATCTGAAATAGCCACTAAGTTATCATTCTGAAAATAATCCTGAATAGATTCGGTAGCTTGTTTACGACTGTAAACGATGTTGTAATTTTTACAAACCAAGCCGGCAATTTTGATTGAATCCGATTCGATTTCTTCTTTGTGGATACCATAATTACCAATATGCGAGTTGGTTGTAACCATAATCTGGCCAAAATAACTTGGATCGGTAAAAATTTCCTGATAACCAGTCATCCCGGTATTAAAACAAATTTCGCCAGTAGTAGTTCCAATTTTTCCGGCTGCTTTGCCGTAAAAAACTGTGCCATCGGCCAGTAATAAAATCGCAGGTAACTTGGTGTAGTTAGTCATGGTAATTACAATATGTATTTTGATTTAAAAAAGACTTGAAAAAAGGATGGCTTTCGGCACTGAAGCCGTTTTTGCAGGGTGCAAAAAAAGATGATTTAATCCCTTCCATTTCGGGGTACAAAGATAGAAATTTATGCCATAAAAGTTTAAAGTTTTCATCAGTTTTTTGTAACATCCCTAATAATTAAACATTATGACCAATGAAACTGCCTGTTTTAAAATATAACTTTATACTTTTGGCTCAACAAAACGAAAGCCATGTCGGTACATAAAGAAATCAAACGCGTAACCACACACATCTTACAAGAGATGAAACAGCGTGGTGAAAAAATATCAATGTTAACAGCTTACGATTATTCGATGGCAACTATTTTAGATGATGCCGGATTGGATGTTTTGCTTGTTGGCGATTCTGCCTCAAATGTAATGGCAGGCCATGAAACAACCTTGCCTATTACTTTAGACCAGATGATTTATCATGCTGCATCGGTAATCAGGGCCGTTAAACGTGCTTTTGTTGTAGTTGATTTACCTTTTGGTTCGTACCAGGGTAACTCGAAAGAAGCTTTGAATTCTGCTATTAGAATTATGAAGGAATCAGGAGCACATGGTGTTAAGTTGGAAGGCGGTGAAGAAATTATAGAATCTGTACAGCGTATTATTACAGCCGGAATCCCGGTTATGGGCCACTTAGGTTTAACACCACAATCTATTTATAAATTCGGAACTTATACGGTTAGAGCGAAAGAAGAAGAAGAAGCAAATAAATTAAAAAGCGATGTGCTTGCCTTACAGGCTGCAGGTTGTTTTTCTATTGTATTGGAAAAAATTCCGGCTGCTTTAGGAAAAGAAGTAACCGAAAGCCTGCAAATACCAACAATTGGCATTGGTGCCGGACAGCATTGCGATGGCCAGGTTTTGGTTGTAAACGATATGATTGGGCTTACCAAAGGATTTAAACCACGTTTTTTACGTCAGTATATTAATTTATATGACGAAATTTTAGGCGCAGCGCAATCTTATATACGTGATGTTAAATCGAATGATTTCCCTAGCGAAAAAGAACAATATTAATTACCTGATATCAGCTGAAAGCACCATTTAAAATTGGTGACTTGTGAGGCTAATTTACTTATGCCAATTACCGATAAGGACATACTTTTTGAAGATAATCATCTGATTGCGATTAACAAGCGGGCAGGTGATATTGTACAGGTTGATGAAACGGGTGACGAACCTTTGGATGAACAGGTAAAGAAATATATTGCCAAGAAGTATAATAAGCCGAATGGTGCTTTTTTAGGTGTTGTACACAGGCTTGACAGACCGGTAAGTGGTGTAATTCTGTTTGCAAAAACCAGCAAGGCATTGGAAAGGATGAATGCTGTTTTCAAAAATCGTGAGGTAAAGAAAACTTATTGGGCCGTGGTAAAAAATAAACCAGCCAAAGAATCGGGAACATTGATTCACTGGCTGGTTAAAAATCCACAAAAAAATGTGGTTACCTATTACAACACCGAAGTTCAGGGTTCGCAAAGAGCAGAGCTTTCATATCGTTTAGTGGCACAGCTTGGCGATTATTTTCTTATTGAGGTGGATCCACTTACTGGCCGGTCTCATCAAATCAGGGTTCAGCTTTCCTCAATGGGTTGCCCTATAGTAGGCGATAACAAGTATGGTTATCCCAGAGGAAGTAAAAAGGGCAGTATTTGTTTACATGCCCGCAGGTTACAATTTCTTCATCCCGTAAAAAAGGAACCAGTTAATATTTTTGCAAAACTGCCAGTTGATGGGTTTTGGGAAAGGTTTGAAAGTCTTTAAAATTTAAATCCAGTTGCAGTTTATTCTTTGCATTCAACCTTATCGAATATTATTGATTTTCCAAAAGTAAGTTTGCTTATATCTTTAAACTTAACGCTGTTATTAACTTCATAAATATCACCATAACCTTCCAGAAGCTGATCACCTTGTCGTAGCCAGGCAACTTGCCGGTTAGAATAAACACCTTCAGATTTAAATTTATAATTAACAATTATCGTATCTCCTTTAGTAATTCCAGTGAATTCGCCGTCGTTTTTATCTTTTCCAGATAGCGTGTATGTTATCTTACCTAGTACTTTATTATATCCGGTACCATATATCCGTAAAGAAGCACTTCCACCACCATTTTTATCATTATATGAAAAACACTCATCAGGCTCCTTGTAATCAGCTTGCTGATCACTCATTATGGTCGAGTCAACAGTTGTATACTTTTTACTATCACTTTGGCAGGAAGCCATAATTGATGTTGTAACGGCAATAGCGGCTATTAGTTTTTTCATTACGTTCAGAATTGATTGCTAAAAATGCAAAATGCTTAGCAAGATAAAAAAAATGATTCAATAAAAATTTAAACAGAACGTTGGCTACCATACAAAAGTGCCTACGGCACCTTTTTCCAAGGTTACACTTACAATTTTACCATTGTATTTTATATTGAAAACGCTGTCATTTGCATTTGTATTGCAAACAATAAGCACATTTTTTCCATCAGGCGTTTTAAAAGCAACATTTTGTAGGTTGGCAACAATGTTTGAAGCTATACGGACTGAACCGGTTTTAACAAATTTAGAAGCATGCGCAATCACATAATAAGCAACATTCCGGCTTATTGCAGGCGCAATGGTCAGTGCTCCTAAACAAGTTGTGCAACCCCCTTTATCGGTATGCGGATTATAAGACGGATCTGCCGCTAAATTCCATTCCAATACATTTCTGCTCCAGTTCCGGGTTGCACCCACAATTAAAGTTGAAACATGCCATTTTAAATCTTCACCAAAATTAGATGGGCCGCCTACCCATTGCTCTGTGAAATATATATTTTTATCTGGATGCGCATTGCGTACCTGCGTTAATGCCGAAATATCACCAGCGTACAAATGAAAGGCCGAACCATCAACAAATTTTTTGGCATCGGCATCATTTAAAATCGTTATCGGGTATTCAGGTTTATCGGCATTATGATCGTAAACAATTATTTTAGTGCTTATTCCTGCAGTTTTAAATGCAGGACCTAAAGCATTTTTTATGAATTTTGCCTGGTCTAAAGCTTCCATATACATGCTCGGATTGTTACCTGGATGCAATGGCTCATTTTGAGGGGTTATAGCGTCAATTGTAATTCCTTCAGCTTTCATAACCTGAATATACTTTACAAGGTAATTCGCATAGATTTGGTAATATTCTGGCTTTAAACTACCGCCAATAAAGCTTTTATTTGTTTTCATCCATGTAGGGGCAGTCCATGGTGAACCTAATATTTTAATTGACGGATTTATGGCTACTATTTTCTTTAAAACCGGTATTAAATCTGCTTGTTCCTTTGCAATAGAGAATTTTGCCAGCGCTTCATCTGTTTCTCCATCCGGAAGATCATTATAAGTAAATGCCATAGCACTTAAATCTGATGCACCAATACTAATTCTAAGATAATTAACGCCAATCGCATCATCCGTATTTCCAAATAATTCATTCAGAAGTTTATCTTTATCGGCTGCTGGAAGTGCATTTATTAAACTTGCACTTCCACCGGTTAAGGTGTAACCAAAGCCATCAATACTTTGAAAGGTTGTAGATGGGTCGACCTCAATTGTAGGGTTCGCGTTAGAAGTTGCAGTGAAGTTAAGGGCAATATTTTGCTTTTTAAGTAATGCCGTCTGGTCGCCTTTAGTTAGCCAGAAACTAACATCGGTTTTTACAGGTTCGGTATAAGTTGGTGGTGTTTCGGGCGTGCTTTTCGGACTTTTACTGCAGGCACAGGCAATAATTAATATACTCAGTGCTGCTGCACCCAGGCCATAAAAAGATTTCATAAAATATTTTGGTTAGAAATGATGCTGTAAGGTAGTAATTTTTTTAATTATGCCTTGTGATTAAGTTGCATCCGGAAAAATCAAGGTTATGCTTGTTCCTTTGTTTTCTTCTGATTGGATTTCGATTTCTATTTTATGGAATTTTGCAATACTTTGCACAATAGCCAAGCCTAAGCCAAAACCATTTTCCTCTGTATTTCCTCTTTTAAATCGATCAAAGGCATTTTCAACAAGCTCCTTGCTCATGCCTAAACCATTGTCTTTAATGGTTAAATAATAAAGATGGTTTATCATTTCGTCTTTCACACTTATCTCTCCATTTTCTTTATTATATTTTATTGCATTATTTAAAATGTTTACAAGAAGTGTATGTAGCAATGCCTTATTACCGGTGAAATTGAATTTATGTGTCAGATCAATTTGGTAGGTGATGTTTTTATCCGCGATTCTATCTTCTAAATCATCATAAATATCGTTTAATTCCTCAGCAATGTTAATTTCTTCAGTTTTAAGGTATTGATTGTTTTCAACTTTCGATATCAGCAGCAAACTGTTTATAATAACTTTTAAACGGTTAAGTGTTTTTAACGATGCAAAAATTTTATTTTCATGCTCAATGGGTATATCGGGGGTGTTTAACATGTTTTCGAACCTTGTACTCAAAATTGATATTGGTGTAAGCAGCTCATGCGAAACGTTGGCAATAAACTGCTTTTCGAGCGTAAAAAGCGTGTTTATTTTCCGCATTAACGAGTTAATGCTATTATCTAAAATCTTAAAATCGTCGGTGTTTGTGCGGATGTTCTGGTAATTAAAATGTGCAGGGTCATCAACTTTATTAATCTTTTTATCGATGATTAGGTAAAAAGGTTTAAGAAGGAAATTAGTAAAGGCAAAATCGGTAAGTAAGGTTACAAGTAGCGAAGCGAAAAGGACAATAAGCATGTAAAACCTGATGGAGTTTTTTATGGATTGCAGTGACGTCATGCTCTCGCCAAGTTCTAGTTTGTACCAGTTAGTACGGTAAAGAAACTTATAGTTGAGGATACGGTAGAATTCTACATCACCTTCAATTTCTCTTTTTTCGGTAATTATTTTCGCCGTTGAATCTATATCGTTATCCGGAATATCGGTTAAGATAATAAACTCTTCTTTTAGGATGTTGTAATCGGTAAAGCTTTGCTCGTTGTTAAGCAAGCTATCTATTTCTGCATCATTAAGGTGTTTGATGATTTTACCTTTTTTCTTGATTAAACGGTTATCGAGCTGGTTATAAGCAATTTTATCAAGCGATACCAATATAATGGTTCCCAAAACCAAAATAATTGCAATTTTAGTTATGGCATTATAAAGTGAAAACTTAACCTGTAATTTCATGGCTTAAATCGTCGATATGTATTGAATTATTGCGGCTAACAATTTATCCGGTAACCGATGCTTCGTACAGTTTCAAACCAATCGGTAGAAGTTAGGGATGACAGCTTTTTACGTAGATTTTTTACATGAACATCAACAAAATTCGAATCAGAATTTACCTCCAGGATATCTCCCCAAACATGTTCGGTTAGGCTCATTCTCGAAACCACACGGTTTTTGTTGAGTACGAGGTAATTAAAAATTTCGAATTCTTTCTTTGTGAGGTTTAATCGTTCATCGTTAAAAGAAACCGTTCTGTTTTGTATGCTTAGTAAAAAACCGTGGATATTCACTTCGTTTTTTTCAAGCTTATGCTTTCTGCGGATAATGGCGTGCATCCGGGCCAGAAGCTCATTTAATGAAAATGGTTTAGGTAAATAATCATCAGCACCTTCATCCAAACCCTTAATTCTGTCATCAACTGCACTTCTTGCTGTTAAAATAATAACAGCGTCGTCCCTGTCTTTAAGTGCTTTTAGTTGTTTAAGCACCTCAAAGCCATCGCCATCAGGTAAACCTAAATCGAGCAAAATAAAATCGTAACTATTTACAAAAATTTTTTCTTCTGCTGATGATTTTTTCCAGGCATGCTCAACAATAAAACCTTCATTGCTCAGAAACTCATCCATTTCGAGTGCAAGGCTTTTCTCGTCTTCAACTATTAAAACATTCATTTTAGTATCAGGTATACAGTATCAACAATCATGGTTAATTAACGAATAGTTATATTTCTACTCCTCCATTGCAAGCTAAGCATTGGTCTCGGGTTTTCCTCTTTTAGTTTTAGTTATTTACTTCAACAACTAAGTTAATGTTTTTAAGGATGATTTGGCAAGCCTCTTCAATTTCTGCTTCAGAAATGATTAATGGAGGGGCTATCCGCATGGAGTTGCTGCAATGCAAAAACCAATCAGAAAGTACACCATCTAAAATACAGGCATCGATAATTTTTTTGTTGATTTCGAAATCTTCAAATTCTATGGCCAGCATCAGGCCTTTTCCCCTAATTTCTTTTATTGCCGGGTGTTGAAGGAGTTTTTTAAAAAGCTGGCCTTTGTTTTCAACTTCACTAACAATGTTATTGTCTACCAAAGTTCTTAAAGTAGCAAGGCCGGCGGCGCAACAAACCGGATGACCACCGAAAGTTGTCATATGACCGAGTATTGGTGAGTGCGAGAGTACCGACATAATTTCCAGCGAGCTGATAAACGCACCAATAGGCATTCCACCTCCTATGCCTTTTGCTAAAAGTAAAACATCGGGCACTACGTTATAATGCTCAAAAGCAAACATTTTACCGCTACGGCCAAATCCCGATTGAATTTCATCGAAAATTAATAATGCACCTGTTTCATCGCATTTTGCTTTTAATGCCTGCATGTAAGCCAAATCAGCCACACGAATACCCGCTTCACCTTGTATGGGTTCGATAAATACTGCTGCAACTTCTTCCGTAATTTTAGCTAAATCGGCAACATTGTTATGCTCAATAAAACTAACATTTGGAAGAAAGGGGCCATATCCCGAAGAATAGAAATCACTTTCCATTAAACTTTCTGCACCTTGCGTACTGCCATGGTAGGCATTTTTACAGGCTATAAAACCTTTCCTGCCCGTATAGCGTTTTGCCAGTTTCATGGCACCTTCTACAGCTTCGGTTCCGGAGTTTAAAAAATAAGTACAGTTTAGGCTTTCAGGCAAGATATCGGCAAGTGCCTTTGCAAAATTAACCTGAGGTGTTTGCACATATTCGCCATAAACCATTAAATGCATGTAGGTTTCGGCCTGTTCTTTAATTGCATTTACTACGGCCGGGTGGCAGTGCCCAACATTGCTAACACCTATACCGGCGATTAAATCAAGATGTTTTTTGCCTTGTGCATCATATATATAAACTCCTCTGGCTTTTACAAATTCGAGCATTAAAGGCTCTGGCGATGTTTGTGCATTATGCTGCAGAAACAACTGGCGTTGTGTTAACATGCCACAAAAATACAGAAATGGGATGAATTGACCTTCTGGGGAATTTAGTTTTTCTTAATGGATTTTAAATAAGATGTTCTGTAATTCCGGCCAACCGGAATCACATAACCGTGTTCCAGAATTAAATTATTAGATCCTATTACATTTATGTAGTTAACCGACACGATAAATGAGCGATGCACCTGTAAAAATCTTTCATCCTCAGCAATTTGCTGTTTTGTTTTGGCGAAGCTTTGGTCGCTAATTATTTCCCCTTTTACAGTTTGAATTTTTGTATGACGCAACAGGCTCTCCATGTAAATCACGTCCTTAAATTTAATAATGTGTTTTTTAGTTCTGTTACCCGGTTCTTTTATCAAAAAAGATTCAATAGTTGATTTATTGGCATGGAGAGCTGTATCAATAAACCTGGTAACTAAATTATTGAATTTGTTGAATGAATAGGGCTTTAATAAAAAGTCGGTTTCCAGCTCAAAAGCATCGTAAGCATAGCTGCTGTAGGCAGTTACAAAGACAATTTTATTTGTCTTGTGTCTTGTCAATTTAGCAAGTTCAATACCGCTCATGCTGGGCATCTCTACATCCAGGAAAATGATATCCACAGCCTTGTTTTTCGTAATGTAAGCAAAGGCATCTAATGGGTTGGTAAAAGTTTTTAAGAGTAATAAATCTGATTTAAAACCAATATAATCCTTTAAAATTTCGATAGCTGATGGTTCATCATCAACTGCATAACAGGTTAACATAATATTCCTTAATTGAGCATAGAATTTGGATTGTAATACTTAAGGAATAATTGTAACAAAACTATTGAAATAAAATTATCAAATCAAAAAAATATTTTGTTTATAAACGTTCATCAATTCAAAATATGTCGTTCATGACGTGGCAGATGTTGTTCATAACATGAGGGATGTTATTGGTGACAAAAATTTTATTTTAGTTTTTTTTGGGAGAGGTTTGAGGTAATAAATTAAATATTAACCAAAACCAAAAACAATGAAAAAACTATTATTTATGGGCATGATGTGCTTGTTGAGTGTTGGAGTATCCGTTACTTCTTATGCTTATTATATGTGTACTGCACACCTTATAGTTGTGGATGCTGATGGAGATGTTGTTGCACGCCAAGATTTTACTGCCGATACATGTGTAAACGCTGTCAAGGGGGCAAAATGGGTTTATTGGATGAATACTGGAGACACATCAATTTTTTAATTCGACAACGATTTAAGTATTTGAAATATGAATCAATTGAGTTACTAGATTATCAATACGCATTAGGTTATAATAGCTTGATAATTAGGTCCAATAGAAAGGTATTTCAAATGCTTTGTTTTAAATTTTTAGCAGTGAATATAAGATCATACTACATTAAATTTAATCTCTTTATTTTATTGTCATCTTATTCATTTGTCGTGAAATCCCAAGATGGAACAATCACCTACAAACGAATTATTAACGATAAAATTCTTAAAGAAAACAGAGAACAAAAACTAACAATTTATTTTAATAACTCTAGTTCTATCGAATTAATTAATAAACCTAAAATAGCGGTAACCGATAATTCTAGTGACGAATTAAACCAAATAAAAGTATTTAATAATACGAAACCTTATTTTGTTTTTAAAGATTTTTCGAAGAAGAAATTATTATTTTCTGACTATATCGGATCAACAAAACAGCTTGTAACCGATACTTTGAATAATTTTAAATGGAATGTGAAAAATGAAAGGCAAAAGATTGGAAGTTTTAATTGTAAGAAAGCGACAACCTCTTTTAGAGGTAGATTCTATGAAGCTTGGTATACTGAAGATGTTCCTTTGAGAAATGGCCCTTGGAAGTTCTGTGGTTTACCTGGATTAATCATTAAAATCAAAGATAGCAATTCAGATTTTATTTATGAATTGACAGGAATTAATTTGAAAGAAAAATTTGATGATAAATTAATATCAATTCCTTCAAAATTTGTCAATGATAAAGTTATTACTTACAAAGAATTTAGAAGTTTATATAAGAAAAAACTTGATGCCAATATAAAACTGTCAAGAGTGAATCAAGTGACTCCTGATGGTATTACTGGAACAGTAAAAATTACCCTCCCCGAAAAACAGGAAAAATTCTAATGAAAAAGCTTGTTCTAAATTTTATAATGCTCTCTCTTTTTACCTCTTCTTCTGCTCAAACCGAAGGGATATTGAATTATAAATTAACTACAAATGTTGGATTTGGATTGTATGAAACAAACAAAGTAATCTATTTTAAAGACAGGAGATCGATGGAATATTTTGTTCCAAAAAAAGTTAGTGAGTCAACAGAAAAAGTTTCCGAAACAGAATATAAGGAGGTCAGCATAATTAAATCAAATAAAAGAGCATTTATATTTAAGGATATAGGCAAAAGAAAACTCATCTTAAGCGACAATATAATTAGTAAAGTATTTTTGATTTCTGATACCTTAAATAATTTTAAATGGAAAGTTACTTCCGAACACCAAAAAATATTAAATTTCAATTGTACTAAAGCACTTGTAAATTTTCGAGGTAGAACCTATACCGCCTGGTTTTCTGATAAAATTCCATTACCACTTGGTCCATGGAAATTTGGTGGCTTACCTGGTTTAATAATAAGAGTCAGTGATAATGAAAATAAATTTGTTTATGAGATAACAGGCATTGATCTAAAAACAAGGTTTGGTGATAATTTATTAGAAATTCGATCTGAATACAAGAATGATAAAATTTTGAGCCACAAAGAGTTTTTTTTGTTGTTCGGTAATAAAGTAAAAGACCTGGAGAAACTTTCTCGGACTTATGATGGTAATAATAAATTGGGTATTTCGAATTTTAAAATCGCTATACCCGAAAAACAAGAAAAATTTTAATGGTAAAATTCTTCTTTTTACTTATTTTTACCTTAAGAATTTACAATCTTTCTGCTCAAACTGTAAAAATTAGTGGTTTTGTTCGTTCCGGTAACCAATCACTACCATCAGCGGCTATACAATTAAAAAATATTAATCAGGAGATACTTTTTTATGGTTTCTCCGAAGATAATGGAGATTATAGTATATCTGGAGATTTAGATCAATCAATAAAGTTTTTTTTAATTGCTTCATATATTGGTTATAAAAGAGATACGCTAATTATATCACGTAACGAACTTTTAAAAACAAATTTCTTTCAGTATAATTTCAATTTAACCGAAGACAAAAAACAGCTTGATGAAATTTATATAAAAGCTCCCCCCGCCGTAGAGGTTAATAACGATACTACAAAATATAATGTATTAAGATTTACCAGCCCAGAAGATAGAAACCTGGAAAGTGTTATAAAAAAAATGCCCGGAATGGATGTTAATAAAGACGGAACCATTTTTTTTAAAGGTAAAAAAATTAGTAAGGTTTTATTAGAAGGAGATGATTTGACAGGTGAAGGCTATAAGGCCATAACTAAAAACCTTAAGCCTGAATTTGTAGAAGAAATACAGGCTTTAGAACATTATGTAGAGGATGATTTGCTGAAAGGCATTATAAACAGCGATGATATTGTGTTAAACCTGAAAGTGAGAAATAAAAGAGCCAGAAAAATTGTAGGCAGTGTAGATGGCGGTTTAGGCACAAACGACAGCAGGCAGCTATCAGCCAATTTAATTTCTTTTATTGATAAAACGAAAACCTTTGCTTTCGCTAACCATAATAATTTAAACAGCGAATCGAACAGTAATATTTTAGATTTGGTTGATGAGAATCGGAAATTTACCGGGAACAATCAGATTATAAAACATGAAATTGATACCTACAATCCTTTCGATGATAAAATGTATTCTTTGAGTAATACCACACAAGGAAGTTTAAATGCCATAACCAGACTTAGTGATAAATTTAAAATTAACTATTCTCTTTTTTATTCCTGGAGTAAGCTAATGGGGCAAACATCTATAGAGAACATTTATTTTACGCCAAATAATACTTACACTAAGAATAGTGATAACAGAACAAGCGTTGATAAAATTTTTAAGGCAGATTTTAGTGCTGATTATCTCATAAAAAACAATGCCCGATTTGTATCAAAGTTTACCTACAAACAAGAACCGAAAAACTTTAATATCGCTGCATTTTCAATTTATAATAATATAGCTGGTGATAGTGTTTCGCAAAACCAACAAGATTTAAACCGTACATTTAACGGATTATTAAAATATACAATCAAGGCAAATAAGCGAACCGCTTATTTATTTTCGGCAAGAATTTTAGCAGACGGTGTTAACCAAGATTATTTGGTAAATTCTAATTTATATGAGAACATGCCAATTTTTATCGGCTCGAATAGTTTGTTGCAAGAAGTAGATAATCGAAATTTTAAGCTTAAGATAGATGCTGAAGCATTAAAGCGGTATGATACAAGTTTTCTGTATTTTAATTTAGGTAATGAAATAAACCATTTCAGAATAAATTCGAATTTATTTAGTGCTAATCAGCGCTCGATAGGTGGTGATTATGTTAACAATAATTTGTTTAAGATGAATCAAACTTATCTAACTGCTAAATATGTGTATGACAACCAGCCGGTTAAAATTATAGCTCAGCTAAAATCGACTTTACAGTTTTTGAAAAATATGGGTAAGGATAGTACCTATTATACTTTTGAACCAAATATCACATTTTCTTACAGGCCAGGTCAAGTTCAGCATATTTCTTTGACTTATAATTACAGGAATAATAATCCGCAACCGATAGAATATTATAAGAATTATATTTTAACGGATATCAGAAATTTTAGTAGTGGCCTGACTAATTTTTATAATTATAATATGCACTCAGTTAACTTGGATTATGGTTTTAACGATTTTGCTAACAGTTATTTTAACTTAAATGTTTCTGTAAATGGAAACTACAGTAAATACGGGTTTTTGTATACTAACTTTTTTAATAATACACTAAACTACTCCGAGAAACAACCCTACAAAGGTATAAGAGCTCTTAGTTCCAATATAAATGCTAAAAAATTTATTCCTTTTTTATCAATGAGTTTAACTGTGACTTATGCTCCCTCCATTACAAATTATTACAGTCAGTTTGGTAACGGAGCAAGGAAGTATACTGCTTTAAGTCAATCTTTGGGCGCAAAAATTAATACTGGCTTTAACCTGCCAATAAACTTTGGGTTAGGAACAGATTTGCTATTGAACAGAACAAAAAGTGAAGGTAATTCAATTGCAAAAAGCAATGCTTATAAGTATAGTTTTGAGTACAGGTACAAAATTAGTCCAAAAATTTTCAATTATTCATCCTTCAATATATATAGAATGAATAATCAAAACTTTAATTTAATTGATACCGAGTTTCAATATAATCCTGTAAAGGGAAATTTTAAATACTCATTACAAGGAAAAAATTTAGCAAATCTTAAGGCATTCTCGAATCTAAATATAAATGAAGTTTCTTCCACAAATTATTCCTCATCTATATTAGGCAGATATTTTATGCTGAATGTTTCGATGTCGGTAAAGTAAAAATAACATTGCTTTCTAACAAAAAAGGTCTGGCATTTGTGCCAAACCTTTTCCGTTTATTGTTTATCTCTAAAGCGATTAAGTAATTCTCGCTTAAATGCTTCCTGAGCCCTGTAGTATTTACCAATAATTTTAATTGGTAACACTGCTTTGAACCTGTTGTAGTATTTTTTTTCGATGTTTAAATCACGTTGCCTGAAATCGAATTCTGTGGTGATTAAACTTTGTATCTGTGCGTCGGTAAGATTATCGATTTCTGTTACCTTTCTAAAAGAAATCATTTTTTGAAAACGCTCTTTACGTAGTGCGTCCTGCTCTTCCTGCATATCGTTGTAAATTGGCCAGAAAACTTTTGCCTCTTCTGGCGATAAATCGAGTTTTTTGGTAAAAAAGGCAATTTTTAACGATTCAATTTCTTCACCTTTTGGCCTTTGCGCCCAAAGTATTGATGGTAAAAAAAGCAATAAAGCGGCGAAAAATAAATTCTTCATTTTATATATTAATTTTATAATTCCTGGGCCAAATCTGATGATGAGTAATTACTCAGGAGGTAGTTTTCCACTTCTGTATCTGAGGCAGAAGTTGTTTTGATATCTGTTGTGTTCTGAGCTTCTAAATGATCGATAATCGTACTTTCATCGATATCATAAAGCATTTGCTCGTTCGCAAAATCTGCAGATTGTAATTTCGGCAGATTACTCAAATCGGCAGCGTTGTCATTCTGGTAAAAATAAATTCCAAACGACGAAATCAGTACGAAACATGCTGCACTAGCGTATTTAACAAAGCTACGTCTCCACAAATGGATAATTTTAGCCTCCTTTTTAGTTTCCTGTTCGGCAGCAATTTTATTGTTTATTCTATCCTGTAAAGTTTCGAAATAATTTTCAGGAACAGCAAAACTATTAACTGGCTGTACCGATTGCTCGAAAGCTATACGGGTTTCAATCATTTCCGTAAGTTCTTCAAAATAATTTTCATGAACCAGGAAAGGGTTTCCTTTTGTTTTTTGTTTTAAGCCATCTAAAAATATCAGGCCTGAAACGTTTTCTTCACAATTGTCGAAATATCCGGCAGGAACGGAAAAAGGGTTGCGTTTACCCATTGCAGCAAGGGTAGGTGCCTCTTTTGTCCAATCGTTATTTTCTAAATTTTCATTCATCACAAATATATGAGTCAATTAATGTGAAAAGGTTTAATAGTCAATCTCATCATTTGTAATAAAAGCTTCGATTTTTTTTGCGGCGATGTGAAAAGATGCTTTTAGTGCACCTACAGAAGTTCCGAGTACTTCCGAAATCTCCTCATATTTCATGTCATCAAAGTATTTCATGTTGAAAATGATCCGCTGCTTTTCAGGTAAAGTTAAAATGGCTTTCTGCAACTTCAGTTCGAGTTTATCACCATTAAAATGCGATGAGGCTACCAGGTTTTCTGCCAGCTCTGCCGAAACTTCATCCAATGGGGTATTGTTGCGCTGTTTTTGTTTGTTTAAGAAAGTAATGGATTCGTTTGTTGCAATGCGATAAATCCAGGTGTAGAGTTGAGAATCGCTACGGAATTTATCGAGGTTTTTCCAAACCTTTACAAAAACTTCCTGAATTAAATCGTCGCAATCATCGTGATTTAAAACCAGGCGGCGGATATGCCAGTAAATTTTTTGCTGGTACTTTTTTAATAACAAGTTAAACGCCTCATTTCTGGTACGCTCCACAGCAAACATGGCAAGAATTTCTGAATCTTCAACTTGTTTCATTAAAAACCATTAGGATAAAAAAATAAAGACACAAAGTACACAAAGCTTTGGATATTTCCTTGTGTTCTCTGTGTCTTTAACGTAGACTTCGAATATATTATTTTTTTCTGCCGATTACTTTTTGAACCGCCTCAACAATGTTCACGGCTTCTAAGCCATATTTGGCCATAAGCTGATCAGGTGTTCCGCTTTCGCCAAAAGTATCATTTGTTGCTACAAACTCTTGTGGCGTTGGCAATTCTGTTGTCAATAAACGGGCTACGCTTTCGCCTAAACCACCAAATTTATTGTGCTCTTCGCAGGTAACTACGCAACCAGTTTTCTTAACCGATTTTAAAATTGCTTCGTCATCTAATGGCTTAATGGTGTGAATGTTGATAATCTCAGCATCAATACCTAATTCAGCTAATTTTTCGCCAGCTTCGATGGCTTTCCAAACCATATGGCCTGTTGCAATAATGGTAACATCAGTTCCTTCATTTACCATCCACGCCTTACCGATTTCGAATTTCTGGTCAGGATCGGTGAAAACAGGGATTACCGGGCGGCCGAAGCGCAGGTAAACCGGGCCTTCGTACTCTGCAATGGCCATTGTTGCCGCTTTAGTCTGGTTATAATCGCAAGGATTGATAACCACCATGCCTGGCAACATTTTCATTAAACCGATATCTTCTAAAATCTGGTGGGTTGCACCATCTTCACCTAAAGTTAAACCTGCGTGCGAAGCACAGATTTTTACATTTTTATTGGAGTAAGCTACCGACTGGCGAATCTGATCGTAAACACGACCGGTAGAAAAATTAGCGAAAGTACCTGTGAAAGGAATTTTTCCACCAATGGTCATACCGGCGGCAATGCCGATCATGTTTGCTTCTGCAATACCTACTTGCGTAAAACGCTCAGGAAAGTCTTTAATAAAAGCATCCATTTTTAATGAGCCTACTAAATCGGCACATAAAGCAACAACATTCTCGTTTTTCTTACCTGCTTCGTGTAAGCCAGCACCAAATCCCGAACGTGTATCTTTTTTCTCTGTATATGTGTATTTTTTCACGTTTTTAAATTTTAATAGTCCCCTAAAGTTTCTGGTAATTGTGCCAAAGCAGCAGCTAATTGCTCATCGTTTGGTGCCGTGCCATGCCATTTGTGTGTACCCATCATAAAATCTACTCCGGCACCCATTTGTGTGCTCATTAAATTTAAGATTGGTTTACCTTTTCCGGTAAGGGTTTTTGCATAATGTAAACCTTCTACAATAGATTGCATATCATTACCGTCGGTATTGATTACGTGCCAGCCGAAAGCTTCGAATTTTGCCTGCAAGCTATCTAAAGAAAGTACTTTTTTGGTTGGTCCGTCAATCTGTTGACCGTTATAATCAATGCTACAGATTAAGGTGTCTAATTCATGAAATGGAGCGAACATGGCTGCTTCCCAGTTCTGGCCTTCCTGTAATTCACCATCGCCATGCAACGAGAAAACGTAAGATTTATCACCATTTAATCTTTTGGTTAAAGCAGCGCCAATAGCAACCGACATGCCCTGTCCAAGTGAGCCTGATGCTACGCGAACACCTGGTAAACCTTCGTGTGTAGTTGGGTGTCCTTGTAACCTTGAGTCTAACTTACGGAAAGTTGCCAGTTCACTTTTATCAAAGTAACCTGCGTGAGCCAATGTGCTATACCAAACAGGAGAAATGTGGCCGTTAGAGAGGAAGAATAAATCTTCGCCAATACCGTCCATACTAAAATCTTTATTGTGGTTAAGAACTTCGAAATATAAAGCTGTAAAAAAATCGGCACAGCCTAACGAACCGCCCGGATGGCCCGATTGGCATCCGTGAACCATTCTTACAATATCCCGTCTTATCTGCGAAGCAATATCTTCTAATTCTTTAATTGTATGTTTCATTAAAATAAGAGTTGTTGTTACATAGCAAAGGTAATATTTTACCCGCTATATCATAATTAGTTATTTATTAAATCGAGTACTTGTTGCGTAGCGTTTTTGGTATCTACTTTTTTTATGATGTGTGCAATTTTTCCTTCGCCATCAATAATAAATGTGGTACGTACGGTACCCATATATTTTTTGCCATACATATTCTTTTCTGCCCAAACGCCATAATCGTTAACGATTTGCTGTTCCGTATCGGCCAGTAAAGTAAAGGGTAAACTGTGTTTAGTTACAAATTTCTGGTGCGATTTTTCATCATCTACACTTACGCCTAAAACAACAATTCCCTTAGCTTGCAAACCTTGATAATTATCCCTGAAATCGCATGCTTCAGCCGTGCAGCCAGGGGTGTCATCTTTTGGATAAAAATATAATACAACGGTTTTTCCTTTGTAATCGGTCAAGGAAATCTGATTGCCGTTCTGGTCTTTCGAAGTAATTGCAGGGGCAATATCACCTTCTTTTAACTCTGCCATGTTGTTTATGATTGAAATTTTAAATGCATAAATAATTGAATTCGCAAGTTAAACAGTTTCACGCAGTAAAGTGTTGCCCGAAAAAGAAAATATGACTTAAGCTTGTTCCAAATAAAGATAATTTATCATTTTTAAGCAAAGCAGTTCTAGTATTTCATATTAAGGCCAGCCCCGTTTTACGCTCATACGCCTGCAGGCCTTATGCTCCAAGGCCGGTATCCGCTGCAACCGGGTTTAGAAACCCAGTTATCTCCAAGCCTATCTGTAAAAATTAACGCTGTATTTTCGCGTGTTCTCCTTCATGTCAATCACTACCAGTTCAAGTGTGTGTTTTCCTGTTGAAGTTCTTTCATCGAAACTATGCCAAAGTGTAGCTGTTTTGGTATCGAATTCCATTAACACCCACTTACCATCAATATACCCGTTAAAACTTTTTATCCCAGAAAGGTTATCACTTATCCTGAAGAATATTTTAGCTAAGCCAGCCATGTTTTTCCCTTCAGAAATGTTAACTGGTGCAATCCTCGGTGCTACCGTATCAACAGCAATGTAAAAGCTGCCAAAATTTTTAGGCGTTGCTTTAACAAATCCATTATCAAAATATCCGCCCTGCGATGAGCCATTGGTGTTTACAATTAATGCTTTTTCCCTTAGCTGTTCCGGCAGGTTATCGGCTTTTATCCACAAATCGAAACCAATATGTAGCGGTGTATAGCGATTATGAATCTGATGAATGGCCGAATAAGCATTTCCTTGCGGTTTTGGCAACATTTTGTACGTAAAAGCTAAATCACTGTAAAGTGTTCCTTTCGGAAAGGTAACTTTTACTTCATCATTATTAAATTCATTTACCTTATTATAAGGGTAGATGATTCCCGAAGGGATTACGGTAGCCGAAACTGGTACATTGCCAGCATGAACGGAAAATGATAGGGTAGAAGCATTTCCTTTCGAATCGGTAATGGTATAACGCAATTGATGAACCGCTCCGTCGTTAAAATTTATCCGGCCATTATTTACAAGGTTGCTGTAAATGCTTAAGGGGTTTCCGGGGTCGACAAAACTCTTCTGAATACTTCGTTTCGTATTTAAAAAGGTAGGGTAATCGATATGCGAATTTATTGCTTTACTGTCTTCAAATGCAAATCTTTCTAAAGCCGAAGTGTAAACCATTTTGCCGTCTAATTCGAGTTGAATAGAATAAACACCGTTGGTGCCTGATAAACCGTTATGCCTGTCGGTAGTAACCACACCAAAGCCAACTTCGCCGGTTAAGCTTATGGGTGCTGTAGCTTTATAATTCCCATTGGCACCGCTTATTGCGATGGCTTGTTTAGGTGTCGATTCATTAAAGACTTTTCCGTTTAAGCGATAGGCATATAAACTGTAAATAACAGGCGGGATATTATCTGGAATATCGATGCCGAAAAATTGCGGATTTATAGTTTCTTCAGTTTTACTATCCCGAATTTCGAAATGTAAATGTGGCCCTCCAGAACTTCCACGGTTACCCGACCAGGCAATTATTTCTCCTTTACGTACCGGAATCAGCGCTTCATTAGGAAATTCATCTAGCTCAAAAGATTTTTTCTCATATTCCAGGTTTTTCACGATACTGGCAATTTTTGGCGCGAAACGTTGTAAATGGCCATAAACCGTAGTGAAGCCATTTGGATGATTAATGTATAACGCCTGGCCAAAACCACTGTTTTGAACACGCAACCTCGATATGTAACCATCGGCAACGGCGTAAACAGGATAACCCTCACGTTGGTTCGTTCTGAAATCAATTCCCGAATGAAAATGATTTCCCCTGATTTCCCCAAATGAACCTGCAAGGGCAGGAGGTGTAATGTCTAGCGGCTGCCTGAAATAGGTTAAAGGGTATTTGTTATTGCTGAATATCTGTTGTGCATTTACAGAAACCGTTGAAAATAAAAAACAAAAAAGGAAAGCGTAATTGTTGAATAGGAAACTTGTTTTTTTGTGCATTCTGTTTATTTAACTTCAAAATTTAGTAACTGCCTGCCTGCTAACCAAGCCTCTAATTTATCGCCTTTGTTTACTTTGCCAACACCCGCAGGGGTTCCGGTAAAAATAAGGTCACCTTTTTTTAGCGTGATGTATTCAGAAACAAAGCTGATTATCTTCTCGAACGGGAAGAGCAAATCTTTAGTATGGCCAACCTGACGGCTTTCTCCATTAACTTTTAATTCAAAATCGAGGTTATACAAATCGCCAAATTCAGCTTTTGGTGAGAAAATACTAACTGGTGCAGAATTGTCAAAAGCTTTGGCAAGTTCCCAGGGTAAGCCTTTTTCTTTATGTCTGGCCTGTATGTCGCGGGCAGTAAAGTCTATTCCCAAACCTATCTCATCGTAATAGTTTGCGGCAAATTTTTCTGCAATATGCTTACCTTCTTTACAAACTTTAAGCACCACTTCTAACTCGTAATGTACATCATCTGAGAAATCGGGATGATAAAAAGGTTTGTTATCCTTTAATAATGCCGTATCAGGTTTTAAAAAAATTACCGGTTTAGTTGGAACGGGATTGTTCAGCTCTTTTGCATGTTCAGCGTAATTGCGGCCAATGGCGATGATCTTCATTTTCTATTGGTATAAAATAAATGTAGTAATGATTTGAAATTTTCAAATCAATCCAAAAATAGAAAAGAAAACGGTGTTATAAAACTGAGATTCTTTTTACCTGACTTTCAGTTCCGGCAACAACGCGAAGGAAGTAGATTCCTGCATTAAGTCGTGAGGGAATGGCAAATGTTTTGGTTTGCTCGCCGGCATTTAAGCGTTCGTTTGCCAGGGTTACCACTTCATTACCCAATAAATCGATTATTTTAATTGTTGTTTGCGTACCATCTTTACCAATTGATAGTATAATGTTAAGCTGGTCTTCAACCGGGTTTGGATAAATCTTAACAATGGTAAGTAATTTATCTTTTGATGAGATAGATGTGCCTTTAACGCTTGCTGAATAGCTGTTAAACATACTTCCCCCAGCTAACGACATATATAGCGGCCTGTAAGGTTGAATATTTGCTTTGATTTCAGGAATCCGGCTTGGTCTTTTTGCCCTGTTTTTAAGGCTGATGTGGATACTGTCAATTTGCTGGGCCCTAGAATTTACTCCGCAGAACAAAACCATGCAAAAAATGCATATTAGTTTTGTGAGAAGCGTTATCTTTGGGTAGAGTTTCATCAAATTGTATAGCAAATGTATTAATTTAAAACAAAGAAATTAAACATTTTGTTTAAAAGCCATATTTTAACACAATTTAACAATAAAATTTAAATTTCATAGTGTTGAAAATACACAATAAATTGGTTGTTAAATTGTTATAGTTAGTTTACTTTTGCCGCACTAAAATTTATAAAGAAGTGTCAAATCATAAAAATGTAAATGCGCTAACCGCCGGCGGGGTTCTAATCAGTTTAGGGATTGTTTTCGGCGATATCGGTACTTCACCTTTATATACATTAAATGCAATTTTCACCAGTATTTTAGGCGTAAAAGATGGCGTTGTTGCGCATCCGGGTTCCATAACCAATGATATTGTACTCGGCGTATTGTCTTGTATTATCTGGACCCTTACATTGCAAACTACCGTTAAATATGTAATCATCACCCTGCGGGCCGATAATAAAGGCGAGGGTGGTATTTTTTCATTGTTCTCTTTAGTAAGGAAAAAAGCGAAATGGCTAATTATACCTGCTGTGGTAGGTGGGTGTGCCTTACTTGCCGATGGTGTGATTACGCCAAGTATTACGGTTACTTCAGCAATAGAAGGTTTAACAAATAAATTCGATATTCCGGTAGTACCTGTTGTAATTGCAATTTTAACGGTACTTTTTGTTATCCAGCAATTTGGAACTAACCTTGTTGGTAAACTTTTTGGTCCTGTAATGTTTGTATGGTTTACAGTATTGGGTGTTGCAGGGCTTTTATTCATTGTTAAAGATTTCAGTATTTTAAATGCGTTAAACCCTTACTATGCGGTTCATTTACTTGCATCGAATAGCAAGGCTTTTATAATTTTAGGTGGCGTTTTTCTTTGTACAACCGGGGCTGAAGCCTTATATTCAGATTTAGGCCACTGCGGCAGAAACAACATCAGAATTAGCTGGATTTTTGTTAAAGCTACGCTGATTTTAAATTATTTAGGTCAGGGTGTTTGGATTCTACAGAATGAAGGCACATTCGTTCCAAGTTCAAAAATGAATCCTTTCTTTCAGATTGTTTCAAGCCATTTCCAGGTGCCGATGGTTATCCTTGCAACAATGGCAGCAGTAATTGCCAGTCAGGCATTAATCAGCGGGTCATTTACATTAATATCTGAAGCCGTTAGATTAAACCTTTGGCCAAAAATCAAGATCGTTTATCCTTCAGTTTCAAAAGGTCAGTTATATGTACCATCAATTAACTGGATGCTTTGGTTAGGCTGTTGCAGCATTGTTTTTTTCTGGGAAGAGTCGTCAAAAATGGATGCCGCTTATGGACTTTCGATAACGATTGCCATGTTAATGACAACCATTTTAGTTAGCGTTTACCTCAGGAGCAAGCGTTTTCCTAAATACCTTATTGCCATCTTTATCTCCGTTTACGTAGTTATTGAAGGTACATTCCTGTTCAGTAATCTGCATAAATTTTCTGATGGTGGCTGGTTAACGGTTTTAATTGGTTCGGCTCTTTTTACTGTTATGTGGAGCTGGTTTGTAGCCCGTAAAATTAAAAACCGCTTTGTAAAATATGTCGAGATTGAGGATTATTACCAGATTTTAAGTGAGCTTAGTAACGATGAATCGGTGCCTAAATACTCTTCGCAATTGGTTTATTTAACCAGTGCCAATTTCAAAACGGAAATCGAATCGAAGATTATATATTCCATTATACAAAAAGAACCAAAGCGTGCTGATGTTTATTGGCTGGTTCACGTTGATGTTATGGATGAACCTTATACACTCGATTACAAAGTAGAATTTCTAATCCCAGGAAAGCTAATCCGTATCGACTTCAGATTAGGTTTCAGGATTGAGCAACGCGTAAATTTACTTTACCGTAAAGTTGTGGAGGAACTGGTTAAGAATGGAGAAATTGATATTACAAGTCAGTATACTTCATTAAATAAACACAAGATTGCTGGCGATTTCAGATTTGTGCTTTTAGAAAAACACTTATCTAAATTTACAAAGCTGAGCTTTTATGAACGGACGGTAATGGATTATTACTTTATCCTTAAAAAACTAAGTTTATCTGAAGAACGAAGTTTCGGTTTGGACAGCAGTTATGTAGATGTTGAAAAAGTACCTTTAATTTTCGTTACACCTGATGATATTGAATTGAACAGGTTGCCGGTGTAAGTATGAGAAGGTCTATTTTAATATTGGGGATTTGCTTATTTATTGCAGGTCCTGCGGCAAAAATTTATGAGCTGGATCATGCTAACAATTATATGATTGCATCTGGTTTAGGACTTGTAATGATTACCGCACTTGCGTTTATAAAAAGGAAATAATTAAAAAGCAAAGCCCTCAATTTAAATTGAGGGCTTTGCTTTTTGAGGTGATTTTTTCACCAGGCTGATATTGTATTCTGTTTTTTTATCAGTTTATATTTTCACCACGATATCAATGGTATTATCATTCTGCTTTTGCCAGCTTACTATTTTTAAACCCGTAGGCAAAGTAAACAACGAGGCCAACAACCAGCCAGATGCCAAAGCCAATCCAGTTAGATATACCTAGTTCACACATCATATACAAACAACTGATTAAACCTAGCACAGGGATAAGCGAGAGGTTTTTTGTAATGCAATAAAACGATATTACTACGCAAATAATCAGGAAAATCCACATTGGGATTTTATGCTTAAATAAGTTCCATCCGCTTTCATATTTCTTATCAACTGAAACTTTAGATGCTGAAATAAACTGTTCGTATCGGTCGGCAGGTAAACTGCTTAAATAAGATTCGGCATCTACTTTGTCTGTAAGGATTAGCTGTGGAGCCGCGTTCTTTACAATTTCTTCTTTTACAATTTTTAACTCTTCACCATTTAATGAGGTAACGAAAGAGATTGTTTGAATGGTTTTAGGTGTATTTAAAAAGAACGCTTTGGTTTCTTTACCATACTGCGAAAAAGCAAAAACAATCGCCAGGACAAAGCCGGCAGGAACAATGAATTTACTGTTTACATAAGGTATTTTAAACTTTCCGCGTTGTACATCAGGTCTGTTTTGTAAAACCAGTACACCAGCACAAACCAGTACAAAGGCGAATAATGTTCCGATAGAACAAAGGTCGGTTACAATGGTCAAATTCATGAAAAGGGAAGGTACAGCCACCACAAAGCCTACAACGATCGTTGCAAAAGAAGGGGTTTGGTACTTAGGATGAACCTTTGAAAATGCTTTTGGCAATAAACCGTCGCGGCTCATGCTCATCCATATTCTTGGTTGTCCCATCTGGAAAACAAGGAGTACACTTGCCATGGCAAAAACCGCGCTTACGGCGATAATACCACTCATTAATTTTAGGTCAATCTGGTCAAATACAAAAGCCAAAGGGTCGCCAACAGCCAGTTTATCCGATTTAACAATTCCTGTTAAAACCAACGATATGGCTACGTATAAAATGGTACAAATAATAATTGCCCACATCATTCCGCGGGGTAAATCGCGTTGTGGGTTTTTACATTCTTCGGCTGTTGTAGAAATGGCATCAAAACCGATATAAGCGAAAAATACTGCAGAAACTCCTTTTAAAATTCCCGACACACCATTAGGCGCAAAGGGGTTCCAGTTTTTGGTATCAACATAAAAAATACCAACGGCCAGTACCAGTAAAATTACAGCCAGTTTTACGACAACCATGGCATTACTTGCATTACGGCTCTCTTTCATGCCTCGGTAAATTAACCAGGTAATGAGGATAATAATACCCAATGCAGGGATATCAGCAACGAGATGGAAGCCGCCGATTTGGGGCGCTGTTAACCATGCATTGTTTGCCAATGCCGTTGCTGAGTCTAAATCAGCCAGGTTTTTTCCGGCAGCAAGTAGTGCTTCAGAGTGTTTATGACCATTGTATGCACTTAAGTAATCCATGGTCATCCAGTCTGGAACATGTATGCCATCGATACCCAGAGCAGGGATTTTTATCGTGGAGAGCAGTCCAGTAAAATAATCCGACCAGGAGATTGCTACGGTAATGTTTCCAATGGAATATTCCATAATGAGCGACCAGCCAATAATCCAGGCTACCAACTCACCAAAGGCTACATAAGAGTAAGTATATGCACTACCCGAAACAGGTACCATTGATGCAAATTCGGCATAAGCAAAGGCTGCAAAGCTGCAGGCAATGGCGGTAAAAATAAATAGAAAAATTACAGCCGGACCGCCATCAGCACTTGCTTTACCAATGGTGCTGAAAATACCGGCGCCGATAATTGCAGCAATACCAAAAGCAGTTAAATCGCGAACGCCAAGGGTTTTATGTAGAGAAGTTTCGTGGTCGCCGTAGCCTTTTGCTGCATCTTGTAATATCTTGGAAATAGATTTCTTTCTAAATAGCTTTTCGAACATCTGTTTTGGTTGTTGTATTCTTCAAACTTAAAAAAATATCGGTTAAAAACGTTTAAAGCAGGCTAGAAATTTACTAACGTTAAATTTTAAACCATATTTGAAAGGCAAATTTGTGAGAAATATTTTTCTTAAAAATTTATACTAACCTATTTAATTCTGTTTTCTTCATCTGATAAGCCCGTTTTACGTTCACGGTTTGATTTAATCATGCTGCTGCCAAAATTATAATTCAGGCTAAGCCTGAAAATCCTGCTTTCCTGCTTCTGACTCAGGCTATAGTTTAAAGTTGATAAAGCACTGGTAATTCTTGCCTTTCTGCTGTTCAGGATATCGTTAAGGGCAAATTTTAAATTCAGCCTCTTATCCATAAATGATTTTTTTAAGCCAAAATCGAGCCCATAATAAGGTTTCATGGCATAGGTTCCATAAAGTTGCGCTGAAACAAAATCGCCGGTAAGCTCAGCACTCGCTGTGGGTGTTATCGTAAAGCTATGATTACTATTTAAGCTGAAGTTAACTTTGCCTTTATTGTAAGCAACTCCATCCAAACTTTCAGCTTTAATCTGGTTGTAGGTGCTGGTAATGGTATTATCCATTGTCCAGAATTTTGATATGGTTGTAGGGTAACCAATGCTTAAATTATAAGAAAATTGTTTGTCGAGGTTAGTAACGGTTTGATAAAGTGTTTTTTTGCTATCATCCGGTAGTAATACGTCAATTATTAAATTATTTGTTCTGCTATAGCCAAACGTGACATTCAGTTCTTCCTTATGATTATAAGATAACTCAAAAGCGTTGGTGTATTGAGGATTTAAAAAAGGATTTCCCTGACTAAAGGTATAGAGATCGACAAAGTATACAAACGGATTTAAAGATTTGTAATCTGGTCTGTCGATTCTTCTGCTGTAGGAAAAACCAATCTTGTTGTTTTCAGATAAAGCCTGGTTTACAGCAAAACTGGGGAAAAAGTCGAGATAGCTTCGTTTAACAATTTTCTGTTCGCTAACCGAATTACCATTGGAGTTTGTTTGTTCGGCCCTCAAACCGAATTCGATGGTTGTTGATTTAAAATCGTGCTTGAAATTAACGTATACAGCGTTTATATTCTCGTCATAGATGAAACGATTACTTCTGGTTGCATCATTCTGCCATTGCGAGGCAACTAAATTCTCAAATCTGAAATCGTTATCTGTACTTACCAGGCTACTTTTCAAACCAAAATCGAACCTTGTTTTTGGGTTTAGAGGTAGGCTGTAATCAACTTTTACTGCCTTTATTTTAATCAATGATGGCGTTAAATTTCTGAAGGTTAAAGGCGATTTATAGGCAGCGCCGCTGGCATCCGAAAAATAGTTGTTATATAAAGTGTTTTCTTCACTTCGGTATTGTGCATAATCCAAATCAGCGGTAAACTCCTGTCCAAGTGTATCGATAAGCGATTTGTAATTTAAGTTGTATGCCTGGTTGAGGTATTTGTTCGATGTTGGATTGTCGGCAACAATAGAAGAATCGATATTGCTGAAACTTGTGCCGATATCAGTAACACCATTTGAACGCTCATGGCCATTGTTGAAATACCCCGTGGTCAAAAAACCGATGGTATTTTTATCGTTTATGAAATAATCAATTCCGGCTTTGTAATTGTTATTGTGCGATGAGCGAACCTGTGTATTGTATTGATGAAAGTAAGTGTTTGAAGCTCCATCATTTGTAATCCGGTTAATGTTTAAATCTTCCTGGAATTTATTGTTGTTGTTAGCGAAATTTCCAAAAATATTGAGGTGTTTGTTTCGATGGTTGAGCGAAATACCTGCATCACTTTTAGGGTTTTTCCCATAGCCGAAACCTAAATCTACATTGCCATTGGTGCCGAAAGCGGCGTTTTTCTTTAGCCTGATGTTAATTATACCGGCATTGCCTTCCGCGTCATATTTTGCTGATGGATTTGTAATTAATTCAATGGATTTTAGTTCATTACTGTTTAATGCTTTTAAACGTGCGGCCAGTTGTTCATTAGATAAATAAGTTGATTTCCCATCAATTAAGACATTTACACCCGACTTCCCCCTTACAGTTATTACACCATCCTGGTTAACGGAAACGCCGGGTATTTTTCCCAATACTTCCAGCGCTGTATTTCCTGTGGCAACAATGCTGTTTTCTACATTCAATACCGTTTTATCTGCAAATCTTTCAATTAATGACTTTTTACCCGATATATTCACAGTCTCTAAATTTTGTGCGATGGAGCTGAGCAGAAAGGTTTTACTAATTTCCAATTGACCTGAATCGAGATTTAATTTTTCTATTCTGGTGATCAACCCAATTGAAGTGATTTGAAGCGTATATTTTCCGGGTGATAACTTTTCGAAGCTAAACCGACCTTGTTGATCTGTGCTTGTGTTTCTGAAATTGATTGTACCTCCATCTTTTTTTAGCAGGAGCGAGGCTGAAATTGGCTTGCTGTTTTCATCTGTGATTAAACCTGATAGTTTTACCTGATTTTGCTGGGCTTTTGCCTGCATTAAAAAAGAAAATAGCAATAGTAAAATCGTAGCGATTTGTTTCATGTTAATTTGATAGCCGGATGATTAGTAATTTCCTTATCTGCGGAATATTACACTAAACTAAATCAATGGATTAGTCAAACAGCATGTTTTAACACAGTTTAACTTAATTAACAAAATTTCACAATTCGTTTTCGCAGGAGCGGAATAAACAAAAAAAGTCGTGATAATTAACCACGACTTTTAAAATATAGCCTAAATGCTAAGCTTTTCTTTTAACCCAGTTTCTCCAGTTCGGCTTTAACAAAAGCAGCAAGTTCTTTTACGTAAGCTGCACTGAAATCGAACTTAATGCCTGCAGTTTCGTAAATTTCGTTCATTGGTTTGGTATAACCCAAAGCTAAGGCTGCCAGGTATTGTTCTAATGCCTTTTCCGGATTTTCCTTATAGTTTTTCCATACGGCAATGGCACCTAACTGTGCAATTGCATATTCAATATAGTAGAATGGCACTTCGAATAAATGCAGTTGTTTTTGCCAAACGTTTCCAAATTCTTTTTGTAAATCAGACCAATCGGCAAAGCCAGCTCCAAAACGATTATAAATCTGTTTAAAAGTTTCTTCCCTGTCGGCTGCGGTATGGTTAGGGTTGGTGTAAATCCAGTGCTGGAACTGGTCGATTACGGCAACCCATGGCAGTGTTTTTAAAACATCGGCAAGCTGTTCTTTTTTAGCACGGATTAAATCCTCTGTGTTATCAAAGTAAACATCCCATTTATCCATCGAAATTAATTCCATACTCATCGATGCAAGCTCAGCCACTTCAGAAGGACAGTGCTTAAAGTCGTTTAATTCCAGGTTTGCCGTTAGGAAAGTGTGTATGGCATGTCCACCTTCGTGAACCATGGTTGTTAAATCGCGATGCGAATTGGCCGAGTTCATGAAAATAAAAGGAGCACCAGTTTCTGCCAAAGGATAATTATAACCTCCGGGTGCCTTTCCTTTTCTGCTTTCTACATCGAAAAGGTTATTGGCTTTCATGGTTGCCAGTTTTTCACCAAGTTTTTCATCAATGGCGTTAAAACAAGCAATGCTTTTATCAATAAGTTCTGCACCATTGTTAAATGGCTTTAAAGCCGGCTTTCCGCTTACGCTAACTTCTAAATCCCAAGGTTTCAGGCTTTCCAGATTCAACGCTTCGCGACGCTTTTCTGCCTGCTCCTTTAAAATAGGAACAATTTCCTTTTCAATAGCGTTGGCAAAATCATAACAATCCTGGGGGCTATAGTCGAAACGACCTAAGGCCTGGAACATGTAATCACGATAGTTTTCGAAACCAGCATTTAAGGCAACCTGTGTTCTTAGTTTAATCAGTTCGTCAAACAAGATGTTTAGGTCATCTTTATCAACCAGTCGTCGTTGCTGAATAGTTTTCCATGCATTTTCACGTACCTCACGATTTAAATCCTTAATGAAAACCGAAGCTTGTTCTAATGTATATTCCTGTCCGTTAATTTCTACACTCATGGCGCCGGTAATGCCCTGGTATTTCTGTTGCTTTACCTGAAGTTCAGTAAACAGTTCAATGTTTTCTTCACGATAAAGTTCGAGTGCTTTTTTAATGGCACGGCTGTAAACAAAATACTTTTCTTTATCTAATTCATCCATGAAAGGACTATCAGCAAATTTTTTGTTTAACTCGTTCGATAGTGGTGAAATTCTAGGTTCTATTTCTGTTGCGAAATACTGGAAATTTTTAACCAGTTCTTCATTAGCTGTATCGCAACTCATTTTAATATATCGCCAGGCGAAATCTTCTTCCAAAGCAGCCTCAAGTTCCGAACGGTCTTTAAGCCAGTTTTCCAAACCTTCGGCACTTGTAATTTCGCGGTTTTGTAATTCTGCAAATAATGGCTCAAGGCTTTCCCAGTTAATGGTTAGATCCTGTGGGATATATGTTCTTGGTTTTTTGTTTATGGTTAAGCTGCTCATTGTGTTTTTTGTTGAAATGTTTTAAAATTTAATTTCAGGAAGGATTATCCTAAGAATCCCGACCTGAAAAAAGCATCGGCTAAAAAGCAAAGTGCAAATACTACTGATGCCATTCCGTTTGTTGTGGCAAAAGCTTTATTTACTTTACTAATATCAGTTGGTTTTACTAAAAGGTGCTGATAGATTAATGCAAAGCAGAAAAATACAACGCCGATGTAATAAATCCAGCTGAAAGTATGAGGCATTAAAAATATTGGCGCAATAACACATGCTGCCGAAAAAATGTGTAATCCCACCGATACGTTTAAAGCACTTTTTATGCCAAGAGCTGAAGGAATGGAATGTAAATTTTCTTCACGGTCGAAATCTTCATCCTGCAAAGCATAAATAATATCGAAACCGCTAACCCAGAAAAGCACTGCGAAAGAATATAAAACCGGAACCAAGGCAAAGTGGCCCGTAACCGCTATGTATGCACCAATTGGTGCAAGCGACAAACCCAGGCCTAAAACCAGGTGACAAAGTGCTGTAAATCTTTTGGTGTAGCTATAAAACAGTACAACAAAAAGGGCAACCGGCGAAAGGTAAAAGCAAAGGCTGTTAATGAAAAATGTTGAGACGATAAACAGAACACAGTTTATAATAACAAAAATCAGCGCCTCATTAGCCGAAACTTTCCCTGCAGGAATGTCACGCATTTTTGTACGTGGGTTTTTTGCATCGATATTTCTATCCAGGTAACGGTTAAATGCCATGGCCGAGTTCCTGGCGAAAACCATGCAAAGTAAAACCAATAGTAGTTTTTCCCATCTGAAAGGGCTATCTGTAGTGGTAACACCCAGAAAAAAGCCAATCATTGCAAAGGGTAGGGCAAATATAGAATGTGCGAATAAAACGAGAGAAAAGTATTTTTTCATTGATAATTAAAACTTTTTATAATCAGTTGGTTGTACGAAATCTTTGTTTACTTCGGTAACGAAATTTAAAACCTCATCTTTTCCAACACCTTTTTCGGCTGATGTAATAAAAGTTGCCGGAATTTCCTCAAAGAATTCGCCGAGCTTTCTTTTAAAGGCCGCAACGTTTTTCTGGGTAGTGGTCATTCCCTGTTTATCGGCTTTGGTAAAGATTAGCGAAAAAGGGATTTGTTTTTCGCCAAGCCAGTAGCAGAATTCAATATCAATCTGCTGCGGTTCTAAACGGCTGTCGATTAAAACAAAAACACATTGAAGGCTTTCTCTTTTGGTAATGTAGGCACGGATGAATTTTTCCCATTTCTCGCGGCTGGTTTTCGAAACCTTGGCGTAACCGTAACCTGGTAAATCGACTATATACCATGCATCATTAACTAAAAAATGATTTATAAGCTGGGTTTTACCAGGGCGTTGCGATGTTTTGGCCAATCCGTGATGGTTAACCAACATATTGATCAATGAAGATTTACCTACGTTAGAGCGACCAATAAATGCATATTCGGGCATTGTTGGTGCGGGCAAAGCCGAAACCTGAGTATTGCTGCAAACAAATGTTGCCGTTTTGATAATCATAATGCAAAGGTAATAATTTTGATTGCACGGTTAAGCGTTTGAAAAGTTTAAGGGCTTAACTGTAGCGCATTTGACAATTAACCGATTAAAACAATTTAAACAGTTAAACAATAAACTTATCTTTGCCACATATCATGAATCAGAACATCACTCCATATCAAGTAGAAGATGCAACTAAAAAAGAACAGGTTGCAACCATGTTTAACAATATTTCGGGTACCTACGATTTTTTAAATCACTTCCTTTCATTGGGTATAGATGTTTTGTGGCGTAAAAAGGCGATTAAGGAACTTGTTTCCATTCATCCGCGTATTATGCTTGATGTTGCTACAGGTACCGGCGATTTTGCCTTTGAAGCCATTAAAAAACTTCATCCCGAGAAAATTATCGGTGTAGATATTTCTGAGGGCATGTTGGAGGTAGCCAAAAAGAAAATTAATGACCGCGGTTTGAGCGAAGTTTTCACTGTTCAGCTTGGCGATTCGGAAGGGCTGCATTTTGCTGATAATACTTTCGATGCGATTACTGTAGCCTACGGGGTTAGAAATTTTGAGCACCTGGAGCAGGGTTTGCGTGATATGTTCAGGGTTTTAAAGCCTGGCGGAAAACTTGTGGTTTTAGAATTCTCCAAACCCAAGGTTTTTCCGGTTAAGCAATTATACAATTTCTATTTCGCACAGATTACCCCGTTTTTTGGTAAGTTGTTTTCGAAAGATGCCAGGGCCTATACTTATCTGCCTGAATCAGTAGCTGCTTTCCCTGATGGAAAAGATTTTACCACTTTGATGGAAAAAGTAGGTTTCAAAAGTACCAAACACCGTATTTTAACGTTTGGTATAAGTTCAATCTATACCGGTTCTAAATGATAAAAAAATTAAGCCTCTTCATCCTGCTTTTTACAGTAGCTAATACATCCTTTGCCCAAAACTGGGGAGGAGGTGTTGATGATGAAGACTTACATTTTGGTTTCAGCTTCCAGTACATCTCTGCAGAATATAAAATTTTAAAAACTGCGAACTGGCGTGATGTATATTTCGACCCATTGGACGGCAAGCAGCTAACACAGCCCATGAAAGCCATATCCAGCCCACCGTCTGCCGGCTTTGGTTTGGGTTTCGTTGTAAACAGAAGGATTTCAGAGAATTTTGATGTGCGTGTTACACCATCCCTAATCTTCAGCGATAGAATTGTCAGGTACGAATATGAACCTGCTCCTGAAACCACAGCTCCGGTTAGTAATGGCATTACGCCACCAAGCTATCCGCTTATTTTAGACAAGAAAGTTCAGGCAACAATGTTTGAAATCCCGATAGGTATAAAAATAAAATCGAACAGGTTAAATAACTTCAGGGCGTATTGGCTGGGAGGCTTAAAATATTCGATGGATATTGCTTCGAAAAAGAAAACTTTTGATGAGGGTGAAACACCACTTAACAAGCTGCTGAAAAACAAGCGGAACTATCTTTCTTACGAAACCGGCATTGGCTTTGACCTGTACTTCGAGTATTTCAAAATGTCGCCAGAGATTAAGGTATCCTATTCGATTAAGGATCTTTTGCAGCATGACAATACGGCTTTTGCAAACCCGCTGGAGAAAACCATGTTGCGTCATTTTACATTCAGCTTGTTTTTCGAGTAGTAGCGCAAACCAAAAAAACTTACCTTTGTTGCCATCATAGAAAACATATTGAAATGTTTTCTGGCTTATTATTTTATAGAAATGGCTAAAATTGCTTTAATTACTGGTGCAACTTCGGGTATTGGCGAGGCATGTGCACATATATTTGCTCAAAATGGATATAACCTGATTTTGGTTGCCCGCAGAGCAGATCGTTTATCAAAAATTGCGCATCACCTCGAAGATAAATATGCAATAACCATTAAGCAGGTTTTAGCCGATGTTCGTGAAAAAGAAAGCCTTAACCACGCTTTTGAAGCTATTCCGGCCGATTGGAAAAAAGTGGATGTACTGATTAACAATGCCGGTTTAAGTCAGGGATTGGACCCAATTGATAAAGGCAGCACCGAAGACTGGGATACCATGATTGATACCAATGTTAAGGGTTTGCTTTATGTTACAAAGATTGTATCAAACTGGATGATTCCTAATAAATCAGGTCATATCATTAATATTGGTTCGATTGCCGGTCAGGAAGTATATCCTAACGGAAATGTTTACTGTGCAACAAAACATGCGGTTGATGCTTTAAGCAAGGCCATGAGGATTGACTTGCTGCAACACGAAATTAAAGTAACAGCAATTAACCCTGGGATGGTAGAAACTGAATTTTCGGTTGTTCGCTTTAAAGGAGATGCTGAACGTGCCAAAAATGTTTATGCAGGTTTAGAACCGTTAATAGCCGATGATATTGCCGATGCTATTTGGTACGTGGTAAGCAGGCCAAAGCATGTTAATATAAACGATATGTTAATCATGCCTACTGCCCAGGCAACGGCAACTTTAATTAACAGAGGATAACCGGGTTAACCGTTTAAATTGTATCACTGCAAAACTGGCTCGCAGTTGGCAATTTACAGTTATCACTAACAATTCTGCAATTAAACCATTATACGTATCGAAAAATTAACCGATTAATCAACTCAAACAATTTACCAATAATGATATCAAATACAATAGATCAGGAAATAAAAAAAGCCATGCTGGCTAAAAACGATGCACAGCTAAGAGGTTTAAGAGCTATAAAAGCAGCCCTTTTGCTTGCCAAAACTGAAAAAGGTGCATCTGAAGAAATTACTGAGGAAACTGAATTAAAGATTCTTCAAAAACTGATTAAGCAACGTCGTGAGTCTGCTGATATTTACAAGCAACAGAACCGTGAGGACCTGTTTAAGGTAGAAGAAGAAGAGATTGAAGTTATTAACCAATTTCTACCTAAGCAGCTAGACCGTGGGGAAGTTGAAGCAATAATTGCCGATGTAATCAAACAATCAGGCGCTACATCAGTTAAGGATATGGGTAAGGTTATGGGCCTGGCCAATAAGGCACTTGCCGGTAAAGCCGACGGGAAGCTTATTGCTGAAATTGTTAAAGAAAAACTGGCTTAATTAAGCTGAAAGGCTAAAGCAGAAAGATTAAAGCGGAAAGACTAAAGCCGAAAGGTTGAAGTTTAATAAAGGAAATAAGGTTGAATTTATTCGCTGTTTTGGCTGTATCAGGCTAGAAATGGGGTTTTTATACCGTTTTTGATTTTATTTCACAAAAATGGCAAAGAAATGCCAAAAATTAATTTTACTCTATTAACTTAGTAGCAGTATACTATCAATATTATTTATGAAATACCAGGTAACAGAAGAAGAAGGATTCAAATATGTAGAAGCCGGTCAGGGTGAAACACTGGTACTGCTTCACGGTTTAATGGGCGAACTGAGTAACTGGGAGCTTGTTATCGAGCAGTTTAAAGATCGCTACCGTGTTATTGTACCTATTCTTCCAATTTATGAATTACCAATTTTAACTTTAGGCGTTAAGGCGCTTTCAAGATACCTTCACCGCTTCATTAAATTTAAAAATTTAGGCCAGGTTGTACTTGTTGGTAACTCGTTAGGAGGCCATGTTGGTCTGGTTTTCACTGTTGCCCATCAGGAGTTTGTTAAAGCATTGGTACTTACCGGTAGCTCGGGTTTATATGAAAATGCATTCGGGGGTTCTTTTCCGCGAAGAGAAAGCTATGATTATATCAGGGAGAAGGTAGAATTTACTTTTTACGATCCGGCAACTGCAACACCTGAGCTTGTTGAAGAGGTTTTTAAAACGGTAAACGACAGATCGAGGGTAATACGCATCTTAACTATGGCTAAATCAGCCATTCGCCATAATATGGCTAAGGAATTGTCGAAAATTACCATCCCGGTTTCATTAATTTGGGGCAAGGATGATAAGGTTACCCCGCCAGAAGTTGCCCAAGAATTCCATGAACTATTGCCCAATTCGGAGCTGAACTGGGTTGATAAATGCGGGCATGCCCCAATGATGGAGCATCCGGAGATATTTAATGCGTATCTTGAAAAATTCTTAAACAGAGTATTATTAAAATAATGTTTGCCGAGGAAATCATATCGAATGTTATACCGCCTGTAAGAACGGACGACACGGTGCAGAAAGCCTTAGATCGTATGAACGAGTTTAAGCTAAAGCATATGCCTGTGGTTAACGACGCCCAGTTTTTAGGCTTACTTTCGGAAGATGATTTACTCGAAATCCGCAACCACGATATACTTATTAAAGATGCTTCGGCAAATTTATTAAATGCTTTTGTTTTTAATAACGCCCATGCTTACGATGTAATCAGGTTGCTTAGTTCGTTGAAGTTAACTGCTGTTCCGGTTTTAGATCAGCAAAAAAACTATGCCGGACTTATTTCCATAAACAACATTGTAGATTCGGTAGCCGAATTATATGCTGTTAACGAACCAGGCGGAATTATTGTGCTGGAAATCAGTAACCGCGATAATTCACTGGCACATATATCCCAGATTGTTGAGGCAGACAATGCGCAGATTCTTTCCTCTTATGTTAGTTCCTTTGAAGATTCTACCCGCCTGGAGGTAACTTTAAAAGTCAACAAAACCGAAATTACTTCTTTGGTAGCCTCGTTTGAGCGCTACGATTATCAGGTTAAAGAAGTTTATAATAATACCCAGATTGATGATGGTTCTCAAGAGCGTTTCGACTCTTTTATGAACTACTTAAACGTTTAATTTAATTATGAGGATTGCGATTTATGGACGAGATTTTAATGATACCGTATTACCTTACATTCAGGAGGTTTTCGATCATTTAAAAAGTCATGGTATACAGCCGGTTCTTCATCATAAATTTAAAAATTCCCTTCACGGTAAGATTAAACTGCCATCAGGCACCATTATTTTTCATAATCACGAAGAACTAAAAGCAAATGCCGATGTGCTGCTTAGTCTGGGTGGTGATGGTACCTTGCTGGATACGTTATCATTAATCAGAAATTCCGGCATTCCGGTAATCGGGATTAACTTTGGCCGTTTAGGTTTCCTGGCGAGTATAAATAAAGGCGAAATCGAATCGGCTTTAAAAGCGTTGATTCATGGCGATTATACGCTGGATGAACGATCGTTGTTAAGCCTTGAATCTGATAACGGTTTATTTGGCGAAGAGAATTTTGCCTTAAACGATATTACCATACACCGCAGAGATAACTCAGCGATGATGATTATCCATGCCTCCATGAACGGGGAATTCATTAATTCTTACTGGGCGGATGGATTAATCATTGCAACACCTACCGGTTCAACGGCTTACTCGTTAAGCTGCGGAGGTCCGATTATTTACCCCGATTCGCAAAGCGTTGTTATTACGCCCATTGCACCACATAACTTAAATGTACGTCCGGTAATTATTCCTGATGATAACAGTTTGTCGTTTGAAGTAGAGGCCCGGGAATCTAAATTCCTGGTGTCGTGCGATAGCAGAACCGTTACTGTAGAACGCTCCGTAAAGATTACCATTAAAAAGGCTGGTTTTTGTATAAATCTTATCCGCCTGAACAATGAAACTTACTTAAACACGTTAAGGAATAAATTATTATGGGGCATCGATACCCGTAACTACTAAGTATGGCGCTAAACAAACCTGTCTTATTCATTCTCTTGTTTTTGTCAATTTCGGGGTTAAGTAAAGCACAGTCTTTCGCAACCTGGGAAGTTGGCTTATCGGGTGGGGGAGCAGGTTACATAGGCGATTTGAACCAGACTAACCCGGTGCAGGTAAGCGGTATAAATGCCGGTATTTTCGTGAAACGTAATTTTTCCTCGTATTTCGGTGTAAGGTTAAACTACACTTATGGTCAAATCAGGGCTAATGATGCCGATTCGAATAATGAGCAGTTCAGGGAGCGTAATTTAAGTTTTAAAACCGGCTTAAATGAAGGAAGTGCCCTCTTCGATTTAAACTTTTTCGATTATAAAATAAATGGTGGCAACCGCAGGTTAACGCCTTATTTATATGCTGGGGTTGGTTTAATTAATTTTAAACCATCAATAAAATACCAGGATACAAGATACAGGTTAGACAGGTTAGCAACCGAAGGACAGGAAAACGGTTATCCAAATACTGTTTTAACCATTCCGTATGGCGGGGGAATCAGGTATAACTACAAGGATACCTGGAGTATTTTTACTGAGATCGGTTACAGGACAGCTTTTACCGATTACCTGGACGATGTGAGTGGGGTTTATCCGGTAAATCCGGTATTCGTGGGGAACAACCCGGCACTGAATGTAAGTGACCCATCTTTACATCAAACAGGGCTTGCCGGAACACAACGCGGCGATTTTAGAAAAAGAGATACTTATCTATTTGTTAGTATTGGCATATCTTTTACCTTTGTATCCTCAAAATGCTATTCCTTTTAAGCTGATTTTGACATAATTAATGGGATTTAAAGAACAAATAGACTATAGCCGACTGCCAAAGCACATTGCTGTAATTATGGATGGTAATGGCCGGTGGGCAAAAGGCCAGGGTAAAATGCGTGTTTTCGGGCACGAGCAAGGTGTACTTTCAGTAAAAGATATTGTAGAGGGATGCGTTGAGGTTGGTATCGAATACCTTACCCTTTATGCTTTTTCTACTGAAAACTGGAGCCGTCCGAAAGAGGAGGTTGATGCTTTAATGCAGATCCTGATTTCGACAATTAACAAGGAAACAGAAACACTGAATAAAAATAATGTTAAGCTTAATGCTATAGGCAATATCGAATCGCTGCCACAGGAATGTATAGATGATTTGAAAGAAGCTATGGATAAAACAGCGCATAATACTAAATGCACCTTAACATTGGCATTAAGTTACAGTGCAAAATGGGAGATTGTTAATGCAGCCAAAAAAATTGCAGCAGCAGTTAAAGATAATACCATTGATATTAATGATATCGATGAGCAGTTGTTTTCTTCAAAATTAACAACCGTAAACATACCCGATCCGGAATTAATGATCCGCACCAGCGGGGAGCACAGGATAAGTAATTATTTGCTTTGGCAAATGGCTTATACCGAATTTTATTTTACCGATGTTTTGTGGCCTGATTTCAGGAGAGATAATCTTTTTGAAGCCATTGTTGATTATCAAAAACGCGAACGCCGTTTTGGTAAAATTAGCGAACAATTAAACTAATTTTTCTTTTAACACTTTTTAACAAGGGTTTAAATTAACTTAGCAGCACTTTTATACGATAAATGTAACCACTTCAGGGGTATTAAGAATAAAGCTTTGCTTTATGAAATATGATAACTTTTGTGGCCATTACTGAACAAATTATTTTAATGAAAAGAATATTTCAAGTTTTAATCCTAATAGTTTTAGCCGCTCCGGCCTTTGCCCAAGTTCGTCCTACAGGTCAGGCTCCAGCAACACCATCCTTAAAAGTAGGTGGTCTGGATCTCGATTATTTTAGTCCAAGGGAATTTATTATTGGTGGTACAAAAATTACAGGAACAGAATATCTTGATAAAGAGGTACTGATTACTTTATCTAAACTAACCAAAGGTGATAAAGTTGTTTTACCTGGAGAGGCTACTGCCGATGCGATTAAAACGCTTTGGGCACAAGGTTTATTCGACGATGTTAAATTAAACATTGAAAAATTTGTTCTTGATACAGTTTACTTTGAGATTGAAGTTGTAGAGCGTCCTCGTTTAAGTTCTATCGATTTAAAAGGTGTACGCAAGTCGGAGAAAACTGCAATCCAGGAAAAATTAAATGATAAAACGGGTAAAATCGTTAATGATAACCTTTACAATACTACATCGGCAATTGTAAAGAAATACCTTTTAGATAAGGGTTATTTCTTTACCAAAATCGATTACACTACACGTAAAGACCCAAATTCAGATAACAGTGTTGTTTTAGAGGCTAATATCGATAAAGGGCATCGAGTAAAAGTACAGCATATTGATTTTACGGGTAATAAAGATTTCAAGCCGGCTAAACTCCGTAAGTTCCTTAAAAACCCCAAGCAATTTGCCTGGTGGCGTTTCTGGGGTTCTGGTAAATTCAGTAAAGAGAAGTACGAAGAGAATAAAGTAAAAATGATTTCGAAGCTTCACGAGAAAGGTTATCGTGATGCCGAACTACTAAAAGATAGTATTTACCAGTACAACGATAAAAAGGTAAACATTAAGATGGATATCTATGAGGGTAAAAAATATTACTTCGGTAAAATTACCTGGGCAGGTAACGCCATTTATAGTACAGATGTTTTAAATAAGGTACTTACCATCGAAAAAGGTGATATCTTTAGTGAAGATAAGCTTGATAAGAAGATTAATGGTGGTGGTGAAAACGGTGGAGATATTAACAGTTTATATACCGACAACGGTTATTTAACCTTCAACATAGATCCTGTTCAGACAAAGATTTATAATGATACGGTTGATGTTGAGATGCGTATTTATGAAGGTCCGCAATACACGAATAATCGTATTACCTTAAAAGGAAATACCATTACCAATGATAAGGTAGTGTTACGTGAGATTCGTACAAAACCAGGACAGAAATTTAACAAGAGTGACTTAATCCGTACCGTTCGTGAGATTGGTCAGCTGGGTAACTTTGATGAGCAAAAAACTGTACCAACACCACGTCCTAACCCTGCAGATGGTACTGTAGATATTGAGTATGCTGTTGAGGAAAAACCTTCAGATCAGATTGAGCTATCGGGTGGTTTTGGTGGTGGCCGTATTATCGGTACATTGGGTTTAACCTTTAATAACTTCTCTTTAAGAAACCTGTTTAATTTAAAAGCATATAAACCTCTACCAAAAGGTGATGGACAGAAATTAAGTTTGCGTGGTCAAACTAACGGTAAATATTATCAATCGTATAGTTTCTCATTCTCTCAACCATGGTTTGGTGGTGAGAAGCCGGTAAGCTTTGGTGTTAGTGCCTTTACTTCATTACAATCAAGCGGAACTTCTCCTGATATTTCAGGTTATTATAAAATCCGTTTAAATGGTGTGACAGTAAGTTTAGGAAGAAGGTTAAACTGGCCTGATAACTATTTCCAGTTAACACACTCGGTAAACCTTCAGCAATATATCCTTCAGAATTACCCTGGATATTTATTCAGCACAGGTACTTCTTATAACTTAAACTTAACGCAGGAAATTAGCCGCGATTCAAGGGATTCGCCTATCTTCCCTAAATCGGGTTCATTCATCCGCTTTACGGTTCAGGCTACGCCACCATATTCATTATTTAACAATGTGAATTACGCTACGGCTTCAGATAAAACGAAATACAGGTTTACAGAATACCACAAATGGAAATTCGATTCGCAGTGGTTCCAACGTGTTGCAGGTAACTTTGTAATTAAAGCACAGGCACAGTTTGGTTTCTTAGGTCAGTATACACAAGCTGTTGGTCAGTCGGCATTCGAAAGGTTTAAACTTGGTGGTGATGGTATGCAGGGATTCGATTTCTTACAAGGTTCAGAGTTAATTGCTATGCGTGGTTATGCTAACAATACGGTAATCCCGGTAGGTTCTAACCCAACTATTGCGCAGCAATCAGGTAGCCCGATTTATACGAAGTATGTTCTTGAAGCCCGTTATCCTGTTATTGCAAGTCAGCAGGCTACAGCGTTCGTACTTGCCTTTGCCGAAGGTGGTAATACCTGGAACAGGTTCAGCGATTTCAACCCGTTCAACATCAGAAGATCAGTGGGTGTTGGTGCCCGTATCTTCTTACCAATATTTGGTTTGTTGGGTATTGATTATGGTTATGGTTTCGATGCTATCCCTGGATTACCAGATGCTAACAAAGGCCAGTTCCACTTCAGTATCGCACAACAATTAGGAGGATTTTAATTGCTAATCACTAAAAAAATAATTAATTATGCAATAAAACATTATAAGTGGAGTTTATACAAAGCTTAACTTATAGTAACTAGTCATTAAACACACACACAAATGAAAAAGTATCTTTTTATCGCATTTTTACTTTGCACAACTTTTGGCGCTTTTGCCCAGAAGTTTGCTTATGTAGACACAGAGTATATCTTAAAGCATATGCCTGAGTACAAATCGGCATTAAGCCAGTTAGAGGTAGCTTCGAAACAATGGCAAACACAGGTTGACCAGAATTTCAGTGAAATCGACCGGATGTATAAAGCTTATCAGGCAGACCAGGTTTTGTTAACTGATGATATGCGTAAGCGCCGTGAGAATGAAATTATTGAGAAAGAGAAAGCGGCCAAAGAATTTCAACGTCAGAAATTCGGACCAGATGGCGATCTTTTTCAAAGCAGGGCTAAATTAATTAAGCCTATACAGGATAAAGTTGCTGATGTAATTAAACAAATTGCTAAAGCTAAATATCTTGATTTCATCTTTGATAAAAGCAGCGAAGCTACAATGATGATTTATGCAAGCAGCAGTTACGATGTTAGTAATGATGTGATTGTAAAATTAGGTTATAAACCGGGGACTGTAAATAATTAGTATATTCGCCCGGCATTGAGGAAAAACAATTAAAAAAATAAAAAGTAAAATTAAACATGAGAAAGTTAATTAACGTATTTGTAGTAGCAGCAGGGCTATTGTTTACAGCAAATATGGCAAATGCACAGCAAAAGATTGGTCACGTAAATTCAGAAGATGTATTTGCAAATTTACCAGAATCAAAAACAGCGCAAACTACTTTAGAGAACCTAAGTAAATCTAAACAAGGTGAAATTGATGTGATGATTAAAGAATATCAAACAAAAATGACCGCTGCGCAGAATAAAGCTAAAACCCGTAGTGAGGCTAATAAAGATGCGATTGATAAAGAATTACAAGCTGCTGAAACTGAATTACAGGATTTAGAAAAACGTATTGGTGACGCAAGAACTAAAGCTCAACAAGATTTAGGTACTAAACAAGGTGAGTTATTTCAGCCAATCCAGACTAAAGTTGCTACTGCTATTTCTTCTATTGCAAAAGAAAAAGGTTTAGCTTATGTATTCGATGTAGCTAACGGGCAAGGTGGAAACAATTTAGTGTTCTGGGATGGTGGTGAAGATATCACTGCTGCGGTTAAAACTAAATTAGGTATTTCTGCAACTGCAGCAAAACCAACTACAGCACCTAAAAAATAATTAAATACCAGGTTTAAATACCGGTTATTGGCGGAATTAAGTCTAACTTAATTCCGCTTTTTTGTTTTCAGGGAGTTACCTGGCCCGTTAACGTGGTGGAGAAATGTTGTAAAGTTGAAAAAAACATTGTAACGTTGCAAGGTTTAACAGCGCCCATGCAACATTCATCACCCATAGGTATTTTCGACTCTGGCTACGGAGGCTTAACTGTATTTCGCGCTATAGCAGAGAAGCTTCCGCAGTACGATTATATTTACCTGGGCGATAATGCCCGTTCGCCCTATGGCGACCATTCTTTTGAAACGATTTACCAGTACACCTTAGAATGCGTAGAATGGCTTTTTAGTAAGGGTTGTAACCTTGTTATCCTGGCCTGCAATACGGCTTCGGCAAAAGCTTTAAGAACGATACAGCAAAGAGATTTACCATCGAAATATCCTGACCGAAGGGTACTTGGTGTAATCAGGCCTACGGCAGAAGTGATAGGCAGTTACACCGGCACGCGTAATGTTGGGGTAATGGGTACCCGGGGCACGGTGAATTCTAAATCGTACCTGCTTGAAATCAACAAATTTTTCCCTGATGTTAAGGTTCATCAGCAAGCCTGCCCGATGTGGGTGCCACTGATTGAGAATAATGAACATTTGCAATCGGGCGCCGATTTCTTTGTGGAGGAATATTGTAACCAGCTGATGGCACAATCTGATGCTATTGACTGTGTGCTTTTGGCCTGTACGCATTATCCTTTACTGTTACCAAAACTTAAAAAGATATTTCCCGATTATATCAGCCTTTTAACACAGGGTGAAATTGTGGCCGATAGTTTGGCTGAATACCTGAAAAGGCATCCTGAAATTGAATCGCAACTCGGGAAAAACATGCAGAAATCTTTTTATACCAGCGGTGATCCGCTTGTATTCGATGAGCGAGCTTCAATATTTTTTAATGAAGCCTTAACTTCACAAAGGATGTAATTGCTATGCATGCAGTATATATGCCTTAAAATGCAACTATCATGCCTTAGGACATGGCTTATCTATGGATATGCATGCCTTATCAGTGCCTGCTGTTTGTCATGTTAAATAACCAATTGCTACTATTTACCAGACATAACGATAATTACTATTGAGGCAGTTTTTCTACCCTTATGAGTACCGTTGGCGAGGTTAAGGCATCAAGAAAAGAAACAACTGCGTCTTTTTCTGCATTACTTAGTTTTAAGCCACGTAACAGCTTATCGTTTTTAGGTAGTAAAGGATCATTAATCTGCTCTGGCCGAACACGCTGGTTGGGCATGCCTACATTATACATATTCATGACCCCATTCATGTCGGGAAATAAACCATTATGAAACCATGGCGCTGTTTTCATTACATTTCGCAAGCCTGGTGTTTTGAATTTACCTACGTCTTCAGGTTTCTTTGTCACATTGTAAAGCCCTAAATCTTCATACTTACGGCCATAATAGGTTAAACCATCGTTGTGGAATTCGTTATCGGTAAAGAGTGGTCCGTTATGGCAATTTATACAACGGGCCTTTGTGCGGAATAAGTGTAAGCCTACAATTTGCTGATCGGTAAGGGCTTTTTTATCCTGTGCCAAAAACCTGTCGAAAGGTGTTCTACGGCTCACAATGCTTCGCTGAAATGTGGCAAGGCTTTCGAATATTTTTTTGTTGGTGATCTGGGGAGAGCCAAAGGCATCGGTAAAGTAAGGTTTGTAGCCTTTAATTTTACTTAACTTTTTAGCCAGTGCTTTCATGTCCTGGTGCATTTCGTTATGTGCAGCCACCGGACTTTCTCCCTGTTCTTCGAGGCTGTTTGCTCTTCCATCCCAAAATAGTTTTTTATAAAACCAAACGTTTTCTAAGGAAGGTGCATTGCGGATATTGGCCAAATGATCGTGGCCGATGGAAACCTGCCGGCCATCTGTCCAATGTAAATCGGGTGCATGACAGCTTGAGCATGAAATCTGGTTTGAACCTGAAAGACGGGGATCGAAAAAAAGAATTTTACCCAGTTCGACTACTTTTTTAACAGAATCATTTTTTAAATTGATGGGTGAGGGTGGAAGTTCTCCTAATTCTTCGAATACCGCTTCTTTATCAACCGTAGGTTTGGGCCACTCGCTTGTTGGTTTTGAATAAACTTTACGTAAGCTATCAATACTTAACTCATCATCGTTGTTAAAATCGGTTGATTGAAAAGAAAAAAGAACTAATCCGGAAAGGATTAGGGCAAGCGTAATGAAAACTTTATTCATGGGTTAAAAATACAGGTTTAGCGATAGATTGATATCAAGGTAACTTTTGCCGGGAATAAATGTAGCATCCAAATTGGATGCAGGTGTACCTAGATTTCTAAAGTAGGATGATTTAAATGTTATGCCAGTACGGAATTTATTTAATAGTTTATTTGTGGTATAGTTAGCCAAAAACTGTAGTTCACCCATAGTACTGCTCCAATATAAATAATCAGGATAAGCTACTCCTCGTGTAAAGATATTTACCTGAGTCCCAGGAACCACTAAATCAGAATTTAAGGGTAACCGTGATCCCGCAGTGATTTCAGTAGTTAACAAATCTTTGTTTAATACTTTCCAATATATGGTACTTCCAATATTTGTTTTTATATAACTGTACTTTAAGGTATGATTGGCTGCAGCATCACGCTGATAAAAATCTTTCAGGTTGGCATTAATAAACCATTCAATGTTTTTCGTGCCTGCATTTGATTTTAAATGCGCATAGTTTAAATTAATTTCAGAAGAATTTAATGTGTAGTTCCTGGCTTTTAAACTAACCAGATTATCATCACCTGTATTTTTTGAAGCTTGTATTGAAAGCTGATGGTTGATCTGACCTACTTTTTTATTTAAGATGATATCAGCTTTGTATGTTTCTAACTGAAATGTACCGAAAGTTTCGTCGTTTAATGCCATTTCCTTAACAATCTGGTTCACTTCTTTTGATACAAGATAATTTAATCTCCCACGAATTTCCCAATTATTAAATTTTCCTGCATAATTTAACTTTAAACCGGTGTAGGTGTTTCTTCTAATGAAGTTAGTGGTGTTGATTTGAATATACCCATAGCCATAGTTTAGGTAAGATATCCGATCTGGGTAAAGAAGTGATCCTCCAAAATTTGAATTTACATATCCAACTTCAACTTTTTCATCACCATAACCTGCAATTATACCCAAACCAACGGTATTCTGTTTAAATCTAAAAGCCAGTTCAGGACTAAAAACTATCTTATAGGTGGTTACTAAAGATCTTGGATCGACAGAGCGAGCGGAAGAATTATAAAGATAATCGACACCTGTTCCGAGATAGAGCTTTTCTTTTAATAATTCGTAAGACACTAATCCACCGCCTAAATACTTTTGCCGTTCAAATGTACCCGCTTTGCCAGCTATAAAGTAATAGGGTGTATAAGCATCTTCAATACCTTTTTGACTCAATTTGAGGCTATCTTGCCATGTTTTTGAAAAAGAGAAATAGCCATATAGCTTAAACCGGTCAATTGTACTTATTCCTTCACTTGTTAATGATGCATTTGTTGTTTTTTCCGCTTGTTGCGCCTGCCTGAAACTACCTGATTGATAATTATAGTTCAAACCAAAAGATGAAGCTTTATTAAGCTCAGTATTGTGCAGCTGGGTAATACCCCATTTTAAAGACTGAAAGTTGAGGTTTGCCTGCTGATACAGGAAAGTACTATCAGCAGTTGTTTGTGCCTTTGCACAAACAGCTGCTGATAAAATTACTGAAAAACTGATCTTTAGTAAAAATTTCACGATTTTTATTTAAATACTGTTTTTGTAGGGTCAGCAATAGTTAGATAGTCGAAATCTGCTGTTGAATTATTGGTGTCTTTTAATATTCTTCTGCCTCCTAAGGTGGTTGAGGTTTTTCTTATTACTGATTGCGAAGAGTATGAGCCTCCAGGAGTAAATGTAAATCCGGCGTCAGCTGCATCAGGAATTCTTTTTGCAGCTCTGCTAGAGGCTGTAGTATGCGCAATGTCAACTGCATCTATAATACTCGTAACTGGAAGTTGCTTATAGAGTGTTGTAGCACTTGTAATTGTTTTAACATCTGGCGAAGCATATCCTGTTAAGCTCAGTGGACTCTCTTTCATTTTAAAAATCACGATGGCTTCGTATCCATTTGCGTTCAAAATCATATCCCTGTCGCCGTCGGTTATTAATGAAACTGTGTTTGGTACAAGAGGGTTGTCTACATCAGAAGCCAGTGGATTAATCCCAGCTACATTACCGTGATAGGTTTCGAAATCAGCTGTGCTTAAATCTATGGTTAATGCCGGGTTTTTAACAGAATATGCTGTTCCCGTTGGACCAACGTAGGATGCTTTATGATTTAATGCATTTTGGGCGATAATTATACTTGCGCCTGGTTGTACCGGATATGTTTTTCCTGTTCCTGGAATCATTTCCAAAGTCCGAAGGTATACATAATCGGTATTTGGATTGGTTGATTTCATGTCTATCGCATTTGCCCAGTTAAACTGACCGTTCGATTGAAAAGCAGCTTGTGTGATATCGACACCCGATACTTTAGTGTTTTTACCATAAATCTGTGATATATACAAACTATCAGCATATAGTACTTCATTCGAGTTGTTAAAAATCTCGATAAACTGATCTCTGAAAACTGCTCCATCTGTAGTGCTTGAACCACCATAATAAACTTGCTTAATAACCCAATTACCTAATGTTCCCGATTTTAAAGTGATCGCTAGTGCGCCATTTGTCGCTGAAACATTGGTTTCTAAGCTTCCGTTGAAAATAATATCCTGAGCAATGTATGTTCCTGTTAATGTTGTGTAATCGGCAGCTTTAACAGTTAAGCTAGCTACAGCACTGTAATTACCGGGAGCAATGCTGGCAAAAACAACTTTACCATTAATATCTGCTTTAGCCTTATTAATGGTTCCATCCATTTTATTTGTCAAAGTAATTTCTGTATTTGTAAGCGCTAAGCCGAGGTCTTTTGTAGCGGCATCAAAGCTTAACTGGAATGTTGCCTGTACAGGTTGCACCTCATCAAGCGAATTTTTTTTACATGCAGCGAGAAAGACAATCAGGCAAGCGAATAAAGGAAGTAGTGATTTTTTCATGTTTTTTAAAATTTAATTGATAGCTCTGCACCAACACTTGTTGGGTAAGAATAAGTAGTTACTACATTCGTTTCCGGATTGTAGTACCTATATCTGATATTTAGAAAATTATATGCATTAACTGATAACCTAAGATTTTGCTTTATTTCTTTAGATATGCGAATAGACATATTGGCGTAGGCGAAAGGAAGCTTTGTTTTACTGTTTGCCTCTGAGGATAAATTCAGATAACCGTACTCAGTATTGTTTCGGTCAAAATCAGGAATCTCGTGCCTTATCATATTTATATCATAATAGGCGATTGGTAGGTAGCTATTGGCCAGGGTTTTAGTTACGGTTTGCCATGATATATCGGCAAGTAAATTAACTACAAAACCTAATCGTGGTATGTGTGTAGTGGCGCTGAGCTTGCTCATCAGATTCCAGTTGTAATATTCATTTACTGGATAAATACCAAACCAAGCAACCTTTCCTGCGTCGATATTGGTCTGACTCGTTGGAATTACTCTTTCAGCCGAGTTGCGATATCTGCTATAACTGAATGATGTATTGACACTAAGAATAGTTTGAATTGATTCAATTTTTTTGAATGATAATCCCCATTCTAAACCGTAGTTTTTTGAATCGAGATCGTTACCAACGGTATTAATTCCCACATATTTTCTTGTGTAGTTCCCATTTTGTGTAACTATTGGTTTAGCACCCTGAACATAGGTGTAATCGTATTGTGGTAACAGATAAGTCTTGTAAACCGTATTATTACTGAAACCATTAAAATCATGTTTGAAGTAACCAAATAATGAAGTGTTGAATAAGGGCTTAGTCATTTTAAATCCAAACTCAAATTGGTTCGATTGGCTTGATTTTAAGTTACTGTTATCTGCAATGATCCGATCTGTGTAAACAAGAAAAATACTTTCGTTTACATATCCGGTATATTTATTAAGAAGTATAAGATCTAAATAAGTCGGTGCGGGATAGCGATGGGCCAATGTGGGACCTTTCGTAGAAATACCATATGAACCGTTAATTTCAATATCTTTTGAAAGCTTGTAGCTTGTGCTTAGCCTTGGTTGAACGTTGCCCTGCCCATTCTGCACATCGTATCTTAATCCCAGATTGAAATTAAGGTATTTATCAAAGAATTTGAATTTAAAGTTATCCTGAACGTAGGCACCATAATTAACGATGTCCGGTAAACTTTCGAAACTATAAGGTCTGTCATTTTGATATGCTGTATTTGCCCATCTAGGTTTTGTTGGGTCGATAATTACACCCATGCCTGCATTTCTGGAGTAATATGCATTTGCTCCAATTGTTAGCTGATGTAATAAATTTCCAGTATATATTTCATTTGATAAACCGATATTTCCGTTAAAATTTAAAGGTTTACCCGCTATGTTTTCAACTGCCAAGTAATTACCTGGGATATAATAGCCCTCGTATATTTCCCCAGAGGTATCTTTATCAGATATTCCTTTAACGGCACCGTTAATATATCTCTGGTTATATGTTTCCTGATATCCTGAACTATAGCCCAAACTAACATTTAACGATTTTATAATAGAATGGTTAATGTTAAGCGAGGTACGGTTGCTAATACTTAAATTTCTTGCTTTTGAGTATGTTCTGATTTCGTAACCATCATCAGGATCTATTTTAACATTATCTATTTTGAAATTATAATCAATAGAAATGGTGTTCTTTAAGCCTTTAAGCAGGTAGCTGGTCCACATTAAATTACCGCTATATCGATCATAGACTTTTGTCTTATCGCTTGGGTCTTCATTTGAATTGAGGTAATTTATTCCAAAATTTAATGCTCCCCATTTTTTATTGAGTTTAAATCCCTTAGAAAGTGAAAAATTTGTTGATGCACCATTGATACGTGTGATGAATTGAAAAGGTGTTTTTCCTGCCTGTCTGTTTATAATAACGGCACCATCGGTTAAATCGCCGTATTTCGCAGGTGCCACGCCTTGAATAACCTCAATACTTTCTATATTGTCTGTTGGAATGTCTCTGATATCCAGACCACTGAACGGCGTGTCAAAACTTCCGTGCGTTGCATTGCTGATCGCTGAACCAACACCCCACTTGCTTACGCTTTTATTTTGCATATTAGCATTGTTCGATTGCTGTATATCGTCGATAATTATAGCTACGCCTAGGGAGTTACTTAATGATTGAATGCCAGTTGCCTCACTTCTTAGGGTAATTGTATTTGGATTTTGTAAATCGGGTGCGACTAATTTTTTCCCCGGTAAATTGTTTAGCACATCGGCTAAGCTAAATGCCTGTAATTGTTCAATAGCTTCTCTGTCGAAAACAATAGATGAATTGGAGTTTTGAGCAATACGTTTTTGATTGATTTCAACATCCTGAAGTGTTAAGCTCAAATCATACATTTTAAAAATCAAAACCTTATTAAATTCTGAAGATGAGATTGTTTTCAGAATCGATTGTTTTCCAACAGTTGTAATCTTTAGCGTTACGCTGTTTAATTTTGTTTTTTGATCTAAACTGAAACTAAAATTTCCATTACCATCTGTATAGGTTGTTCTTTGAAGATCCACCAAAGTAATAATAGCGTAGGGTAATGGTTTATTTTCTTCATCGATAACATTGCCTCTTAGGTAACTATTTTGTGCACTGGCAGTACCAGGAATACCAAAATACGCAAGAAGTATAAATGTTAAGTAAAGTGCTCTCAAATCCGTATTATTAATTAGATTAATTCTAAATATTGCGCAAAGGTGTGATTTTTACACGAAGTAAGCAAGCTATTTAGATTAATTCCAAATAATTTAACATTTCAGGATTTTAAAGGATTGATTAACACCGCAATTCAAATTAACTCCTTTGTGACAAAAGAAAACACTTTTGTTTAGGTTGTGATGGTTTAAAAGGATAACTTTGCGGCTTCAAACCCACACAATGAGTGATCAGATAAAACACGAATGCGGAATCGCTTTCATTCGCCTGTTAAAACCACTTTCTTACTACCAGCAAAAGTACGGTACAGCACTTTACGGCCTTAACAAATTATACCTTTTAATGGAGAAACAGCATAACCGGGGCCAGGATGGCGCAGGTATTGCAACCATTAAACTGGATATGAAGCCAGGAAGCAGGTACATTAGCCGATACCGGAGCATGGCTTCGAACGCGGTAGCAGATATCTTCGAATATGTTCAGAACAAGTTCGTAGATATACAGGAAAACACGCCTGAACTGATGCAGGATACAGAGTGGCTCAAAAACAACGTAAGCTTTATTGGCGAGGTGTTATTGGGCCATTTGCGTTATGGTACGCATGGTAAAAACAGCATCGAGAATTGCCATCCATTTTTAAGGCAAAATAACTGGATGACGCGTAACCTTGTAATTGCCGGTAACTTTAACATGACCAATGTTGATGAATTACTTGAGCAGTTATACGAGTTAGGGCAGCACCCAAAAGAAAAGGCAGATACGGTAACGGTGCTGGAAAAAATCGGTCACTTCCTGGATGATGAAAACCAGGATCTTTTTGATCAGTACAAAAAAGAAGGTCACGATAACGTAGCCATCACACATAAAATTTCTGATAACCTTGATATCGCGAATATCCTTCGCCGCTCGGCTAAAACCTGGGATGGTGGTTATTCTATTTGTGGTATGGTTGGTAATGGCGATTCTTTCATTATGAGAGATCCTGCTGGTATCCGTCCGGCATATTACTATTATGATGATGAAATTGTTGTAGCTGCATCGGAGCGTCCGGCTTTACAAACGGCGTTCAACATTCAGTTTAAAGATGTTAAGGAAATTGATCCGGGACATGCTTTAATCATCAAGAAAAATGGTGAGGTTAGCATGGAGCAGTTCCGCGAACCTACTGAAAGGTTATCCTGCTCTTTTGAGCGAATTTACTTCTCAAAAGGAAGCGATGTAGAAATTTACCGCGAACGTAAACAACTTGGTCGTTTGTTAAGCGATAAAATTCTTCAGGCCGTTAACTACGATTTAAAAAACACCGTATTTTCTTTCATACCAAACACAGCAGAAGTTGCCTTTTTTGGTATGGTAGATGGCGTTCAGCAATATGTTCGCAGGCACCAGAAGGATATTCTTTTGCATAAGAAAGAAGAATTATCAGATGAACAGCTTGAAGAATTATTGTCATTAGCACCAAGGGTTGAAAAGCTTGCAGTTAAAGATGTAAAGCTTCGTACGTTTATTACGCAAGATGCGGATAGAAGCGAAATGGTTGCTCACGTTTATGATACTACTTACGGTATTATTAATAACCATAAGGATACACTTGTTGCCTTAGATGATTCTATTGTTCGGGGTACTACTTTAAAGCAAAGTATTATCAAGATTGTCGATCGTCTGCATCCAAAGAAAATTATTATTGTTTCTTCGGCTCCGCAAATCCGTTACCCTGATTGTTATGGTATCGATATGAGCAGGATGGGGCAGTTTGTGGCCTTCGATGCGGCTATACAATTGTTAACCGAGCGTGGTATGTGGCAGGTTATTGAAGATGTTTATACGAAATGTAAAGCTTCATTATTATTGCCGAAAGAGGAAATCGTAAATCATGTAAAGGATATTTATAAACCTTTTACGCCGGAGGAAATTTCTGCAAAGATTGCACAGATTATTACGCCGAAAGGTACAGTTGCCGAGGTTGAGGTAATTTATCAAAGCCTTGAAAACCTTCATGAGGCTTGTCCGAAGAATAAGGGTGACTGGTATTTCTCAGGAAATTACCCTACGCCAGGTGGAAACAAGGTGGTAAATAAAGCTTTTGTTAACTGGAAAGAAGGTAATAACCAGCGAGCATATTAAGCTTTGGTTTAGGAATAAGGATTATATAGCCCGCCTCGTGCGGGCTTTTTTGTTTCCAGTTATAAGTATTTGCCACGGAAACACGGATGACACGGAAAAAATTAAAGCCTTATTAGACCATAGCGGAGAAATCTTTGGATTTAATTTTGGATCTAAGGGGTGCTGAAGTAAATGCAGCATGGGGTAGGAAGAGGTTGCTTCGTGCCTCGCAATGACGGTTTTTTTATTTCTCCCGCAGAAAACGCAGATCTAAGGGGATTTTTTGGCGTCATTTCGACCGTAGCGGAGAAATCTTTGAATAGGTGTAAATATTTGCCACGGAAACAAGGAAGACACGGAAGAAATTAAAGTCGTTATTTCTTCTGTAGCGGGGAATTATTTGGAATTACTTTTGGATCTAAGGGGTGCTGAAGTAAATGCAGCATGGGTAGGAAGAGGTTGCTTCGTGCCTCGCAATGACGGTTTTTTTTATTTCTCCCGCAGAAAACGCTGATCTAAAGGGATTTTTTTGTCGTCATTTCGACCGTAGCGGAGAAATCTTTGAATAGGTGTAAATATTTGCCACGGAAACACTGAAGGCACGGAAGAAATTAAAGTTTTCATTCCTTCAGTAGCGGAGAAATCTTTGGAATTACTTTTGGATCTAAGGGGTGCTGAAGTAAATGCAGCATGGGTAGGAAGAGATTGCTTCGTGCCTCGCAATGACGGTTTTTTTATTTCTCCCGCGAAAAACGCAGATCTAAAGGGATTTTTTGGCAGGGAAATTTATTGAAATTTGCCACGGAAGCACGGAAAGCACGGAAAAAATTAAAGCTTTATAGACCGTAGCGGAGAAATCTTTGAATAGGTATAAATATTTGCCACGGAAACACGGAAGGCACGGAAAAAAATTAAAGTCGTCATTTCGCGTTTGGCAGGGAAATTTATTGAAAGGTGTAAATATTTGCCACGGAAACACGGAAAGCACGGAAAAAATTAAAGTCTTTTGGTAGGCAGTAAAGGAGAGAACTTTTCAGTTACATTCCGGCGTAAAACTTGAGATAAGTTTTAATAACCAGCCAAAATGCAAAGAAAATGATGATGACACCGGCTATTTTATTGAGTTTTCGCAAGGCATCTTCTTTTATGCGATACCGTAATTTGCTGGAGTAGAAACTTTTGGCGCCGTCTATACTTAACTGGGTGGCCATGGCAATAAAGAAACAGACGAGTTTCTCGTTTAGCATGTTATTTAGCTTAACGGAAATAATTCCGCTAACTATAATCCAGAACATTAGTGTAGAAGGCGTAAGGATACACATCAAAAAACCTTTTAAAACATAACCACGTTTACTCACTTTCTGAAGTGTCGAACTATCGTAGTGTACGGAGATTTTTGAAACGAGGTAGTAGATCCCAACGGCGAGTAAAAAGATTCCGCCAATGAGGCCGACATATTTATCGAAATCGGCTTTGTAATCGAAAAACTGGCTGCCGAAAAGTACAATACTGATTAAAATAACATCACTTATAATAACACCGATTGCCAAAGAAAAACCAGCTTTGAAGCCCTTTTCGATACTGGTTTTTATCATTGCGAAAAATACCGGACCTGTTAAAAACGACGAAATAATCCCTGCCCCTATACCTAATAATATGGCTTCAAACATGCATTGTGTTATTTATGAATATGCGAATATGCGATTTAAAGCTAAACATATCAACTTTATTTTTGTTGTACAGCACCTTAAAAGTTACCGTTTTTTAATTTTTTTTTATTTAAGTTTAGCCCCACTAAAACTAAATTTAAAAAATGAGCAAAGAACAAGAACAAACCAAGTGGGGGCAGTTTATTCCCTTAGTTACCGTTTTCTTTTTCTGGGGCTTTGTAGCTGCCAGTAACGACATCCTGATACCTGTATTTAAAAAAGCATTTGATTTATCGCAGGCTGAAAGTCAGCTGGTATCACTCGCTTTTTATATTGCTTATACTGTAGGGGCTTTAATTTATAATGGTATTTCTGTTGTAATGGGGCAGGATATTGTAAACAAACTCGGCTATAAAAATTCATTAGCCCTTGGTTTGGTTATTTCTGCCTTAGGAACCTTATTGTTTTACCCGGCAGCGAATCTTCATTCGTTTCCTTTAATGCTTTCAGGCTTGTTCATCGTTGCCCTGGGTTTCTCCTTACAGCAAACCGTTGCCAATCCGCTGGCCATTGCTTTGGGGCCAATTAAAACAGGTTCTCAGCGTTTAACTCTAGCAGGCGGTATCAATAACTTTGGTACTACTATTGGTCCACTTATCGTTAGCTTTGCTATTTTCGGGTCAGCTGCAAATGCATCAACAAGTATTAGTATAGAAAGTGTTAAAATTCCTTACCTTGTTCTTGGAGTAGCATTTATCGCAGTTGCGGTTTTCCTTAAATTATCTTCATTGCCTGATCGTCCGGCATTAGCAGAATCTCATCTTGAAGATGATAAAAATGTTAATGGTTCGGCTTTAAAATTTCCTCAGCTGGTATTGGGAATGATTGCGATCTTCGTTTACGTGGGTGTGGAGGTATCAACAGCAAGTAACTTACCTGCTTATATGGAAAAAGATCTTGGTTTTGCCATTCATGATATTGCTCCTTACATTTCACTTTACTGGGCAAGTATGATGATCGGACGCTGGACAGGTGCCGTTGAAGCCTTTACCGATAACGTAAATACACAGAAAATATTAAGATTTGTGGCACCTTACTTAGCCTTTGGAATTTTCCTTGCTGTTAATGCCATTGCTGATCATGATTTAGCTCCATTTTATGTTTATGGATTAATTATCCTAGTATTAATTGTTGCTGATATGGCGAGTAAAGGAAATCCGGCACGGATGTTATTGATTTTCTCCGGAATTGGAATCACTGCCTTATTAATTGGTATGTTTACCACAGGTATGGTAAGTGTTTATGCCATCACAAGTGTTGGTTTATTTTGTAGTACCCTATGGCCATGTATCTTTACTTTAGCGGTTAGTGGTTTAGGTAAACACACCAGTCAGGGTTCTTCATTCTTAATCATGATGATTATGGGTGGTGGTATCATCAGCTGGTTACAAGGTGCAATATCAGAGTTTACCGGCATTCAGTACAGCTATATTGTTGGTATTATCTGCTTTGCATATCTTGCTTTTTATGCGTGGAGAGTTAGTGGTATCTTAAAATCGCAGGGAATTAGTTTTGATAAAAAACTTTCTGGCGGACATTAAGATTTAATAAAGTATTTTTACAGCCACAGAAGCATTTATTGTTTCTGTGGCTTTTTTAATTTTATAATGACTGACAAACCTAGCTTCGATAGTATTTTCATGAACCTGGCAACCGAACTGGCTACGCGTTCGCATTGTGTTCGTGCCCATGTGGGTGCCGTTCTAACCAAAGATACACGCATTATTTCTATAGGCTATAATGGCCCGCCTGCCGGAACACATAATTGCGATGAAGAATGGCCAGAGCATGGTTGTGCAAGAGACAGTAAGGGAAGTTGTTCGTTAGCGCTCCATGCTGAAGAAAATGCAATTCTTTATGCCTCCAAAAATGGTGCAAAAATAGAAGGTTGTACTTTATACACTACCTTATCGCCATGCATTGCCTGTGCAAGGTTAATTTTATCGTCGGGGATTAAGCTGGTTTATTACGCAAAATCATATGCTGCCTATAAAGGTTTACCGAGTGATGAGGGGGTGGATTTCTTAAGGAAATTCGGTGTGGAAGTGAAGCTGATCGAATAGTTAGCTGCATCTTGACAACTTGACAAGTTTTGTTTATATTTGATTATCAAATTTTTAATTATGAAAACAATGTCGGTTGGGGAATTCAAAGCTCATTTTTCGGAAGTATTGGAAGATATTAAGGCTGGCATTGGTATAGCTGTAACTTTTGGGAGAAAAAAAGAAGTTATTGGGTACTTTGTGCCTGACCTTGAAAAAAATGAAAGTGAGCGAAAAATAGGTATGCTAGATGGCAAGGCAGAAATAATCTTTAAAGAAGATTTCGAAATAACTGAAGAGGAATTTTTGGGGTTATGATTTATTTATTAGATACCCATGTGCTGATTTGGTCTTTGATGTATTCTTCAAAACTCTCTGATAACTGTATTAAAATCCTAAAGGACAGAAAGAATACGATTTTTGTTAGCGCAATTAGCTTTTGGGAAATATCGCTAAAGCATTCGTTAAATAAATTAGAAATTTCGAACATCCTACCTGATCGTATACCTGAACTAGCAGTTGAGGCTGGTTATGAACTTTTACCCTTATTGCCTGAAGAAGCTGCCAACTATCATCAATTGAAAGGAACATGGCATCGTGACCCATTTGACAGGATGTTAATAGGGCAGGCTATTCAGAAAAATATTACCTTAATCAGTAAGGATGAAAGTATTAGTAAATATCAAGCTGAAGGTTTAAAAATTGTTTGGTAAAATTCATCTAAATCTTACATCTCACTTCCCAAATCTCACATCTAATTGCTAACTTTGCGGATGCAAGAAAAAATCATTATCGTCGATTTTGGTTCGCAATTTACACAACTCATTGCCCGCAGGGTTCGCGAACTAAATATTTACTGTGAAATTTATCCATATAATAATCTTCCTGAAATTACAGCTGATGTAAAAGGGGTTATCTTTTCTGGAAGTCCTTATTCTGTTCGTCAGGATGATGCGCCTCAGATTGATTTATCGAAGTACCACTTAAAATATCCGTTACTGGCTGTTTGTTATGGTGCCCAGTACATCGCCCAACATTCAGGCGGTGCTGTTCAGCCATCTTCAACACGCGAATACGGTCGTGCCAACTTAAGTTTTGTAAACCAGGATAACAAGTTGTTTAAAGGTATCAATATCGATTCGCAGGTGTGGATGAGTCATGGAGATACGATAACGGATATACCAGAAAACTTTGAATTAATTGCAAGTACCGAAAGTGTTAAGGTAGCCGCCTACCACATTAAGGATTCGGATACTTATGCCATTCAGTTTCACCCTGAGGTAACGCACAGTATTGACGGAAAGATTCTTTTGGAAAACTTCCTTGTTGATATATGCGGTTGTAGCCAGGACTGGACTTCTTCGGCCTTTGTTGAAACAACCATCGCTGAACTAAAACAAACTTTAGGTGATGATAAGGTTGTACTTGCCCTTTCAGGAGGTGTTGACAGTAGCGTAGCTGCGGTTTTATTGCATAAGGCTATTGGTACTAATTTGCACTGTATATTCGTTGATAATGGTTTATTGCGTAAAAATGAGTTTGAAAGTGTACTGGAGCAATACAAAGATTTTGGATTAAATATTAAAGGTGTTGATGCGAAGGATAAATTTTTAGCTCAGCTGGCTGGCGTGGAAGATCCGGAGCAAAAACGCAAAATTATAGGTCGGGTGTTTATCGAGGTATTCGATGAGGAATCGCACCACATCAAGGATGTGAAGTGGTTGGCACAGGGTACCATTTATCCTGATATTATAGAGTCTGTTTCTGTAAAGGGGCCATCAGCTACCATAAAATCGCACCATAACGTTGGTGGTTTGCCGGATTTCATGAAATTAAAAGTTGTAGAGCCGCTTAAAACTTTATTTAAAGATGAAGTAAGAAGGGTAGGATCTACACTTGGATTAGAATCATTTATCTTAGGCCGACATCCTTTCCCTGGCCCAGGTTTGGGAATCAGGATTATTGGAGAGGTTACGCCTGAGAAAGTTGCCATTTTACAGGATGCGGATAAAATTTACATCGATAACCTGAAAGAAGCAGGATTATATGATAAAGTATGGCAAGCTGGTGCTATTTTCTTACCGGTAAGATCTGTTGGTGTAATGGGCGATGAGCGTACATACGAGAATGTAATTGCACTTCGTGCTGTTGAATCGTTAGATGGTATGACAGCTGACTGGTGCCATTTGCCTTATCCGGTGCTGGCGAAGATATCAAATGATATCATCAACAAGGTTAAGGGGATTAACAGGGTTGTTTACGATATCAGCTCTAAACCGCCTGCAACGATTGAGTGGGAATAATAAATCGGTAACACTGATTTAATATTTTATCGCTAATATTAGGTATGCTGGCAGAGGGATATAACTTTTGCCAGCATATTTTGTTAACAACAATACTATGAGTTTAAAAAGGAAACATTATTTCTTGGTTTTTGCAGCACTGATTTTGGCGGCCTGCTCTCCAAAAATTACGACCGTAAAAACTGAAACCGATAAGCCTGCAGAAAAAGAAAAGCCAGCTGAAAAGAAGGCGATTAAAAAGTTTTCACAGGCGAGTATTTCACTGCTCGTTCCTTTTAAACTTAATGAGGTGAACCTGAAATCGATGAGTAAGGCAGATGTAGAAAAATATGCCATGCCCATTGATTTTTACCAGGGATTTAAGCTTGGCCTGGATTCAATAGCAGCTTCCGGTTCAAATTTTAAGCTTAATGTTTATGATACACAGGATAATAATGCTCAAATCGGGTCGCTATATAAAATCGATAACTTCCGGAAAAGTAACCTTGTAGTCGGGCCGGTTTTTCCGGATGGGGTAAAATACATCACCAATTATTCAAAGCTGAATAATATGCCGGTAGTATCGCCGCTGGCCGCTTCAGAGCCTTCCGATTTTAATAATCCTAACTTAATTTCTATTGTAAACAATATTGATTTACACGCTAAAAAAATTGCTGCCTACATCACCAAAACTTTTAATCCGGCGAATACGATAATCGTTATCATTAACACGAAAAAAACTGAAGATGAGCAACTTGCTTCTCCATTCAGGAAGTATTTTCAGGCGCAAACCAATAACAGGTTTATTGTTCAGGAATATGCATCGGCCTTTGCGTTTGAAACGAAAATGATTAAAGGAAAACAGTATGCGGTATTGGTTACTTCATCAGACAGGGCTTTTGTTCTGCCCACCATCGAAAAGCTTTATAAACTTAAAAACCTGCCAGCCGGGGGGTATGCCATTAATCTTTTTGGTCATCCGTTATGGTCAAAACAAAATTATCCTTCAGAGAAACTGCAAGCGCTAAATACAATAATCAGCTCTTCTTACAAGGTAGATTACCGTAATGCCAATGTAATTGCGTTTATAAAAAGTTATCGGAGTAAATATGGATTTGAACCTGGCGAATACGCCTTTAAAGGTTTCGATGAGGGTTATTATTTTGGAAAGTTAATGGCTACCTATGGCGAAGATTACCTGGATTACTTAACCAAAGAGAAATATAAAGGCCTGCATAATAATTTCACATTCGTACACGATGAACAGCTTGGCTACATCAATACAAGTTTAATGCTTTTAAGGTACAGAAATTTTGCTTTAACTGTAATTGAGTAAAAACCGATAAATAACCTATGAGAGTACATCACCAGCTTAAGGCATTTGAACAGTTATTACAGCATTACAACGGGAATTTGCCCTTGCATCGCTTTTTACCTGCTTATTTTAAGCAAAATAAACAGATGGGTTCATCAGACCGTCGCTGGGCAACCAGACATTTGTATAGTTTCTTCAGGCTTGGAAAGGCATTGGCAAATTTAACTGCTGAGGAACGCTTAAGCGTTGCCGATTTTCTTTGTCACGATAGCTTAAGCCTGATTACCGAAAAAAACCTGCCCGAACTGGCAAGTGAGGTTAGTGCTCCGTTTCAGGAGAAGCTTGAGTTAATTTCTGCAAAGTACCCTGATTTTAACCTGGCGGAGGTTTATCCTTTTAATGCGCATTTATCCGAAGCTGTTGATACCATTGAGTTTTACGAGTCTTTTTTTAAACAGCCTGATCTTTTTATAAGGGTTGCCGCTGATGCAGTTTCTTCGATTAAACTAAAGCTTGAAGCAGCGGATATCCCCGTAAAACAAATTACAGAAACGGCCCTTTCTTTACCCAACGGCACAAAACTAGAGGGGGTTTTACAAGAAGGGAGCTTCCAGGTTCAGGATTTGTCTTCGCAGCATACAGGCAGTTATTTTAAGCCCAATAAATGGGATAAGTGGTGGGATTGCTGTGCGGCATCGGGCGGTAAAACTTTACTCCTTCACAGCCTTGAACCTGTTCTGGATTTACTTGTTTCAGATTTGAGGGAAAGTGTTTTGCTCAATCTAGATGAACGTTTCAGGCTTGCAGGCATCAGGAAATACCATAAAAAGGAGCTTGACCTCTTAAAAAATAACGACCAGATTCTCCATCATTATGCTTTCGACGGGATTATTCTTGATGCGCCTTGTACAGGTTCAGGTACCTGGGGAAGAACCCCCGAAATGCTTACTTTTTTTGAGGAGCGGAAAATCGGCCAGTTTGCTACAATGCAGAAGGCGATAGTGCAGCATGTAGTAAAATATTTAAAGCCAGGGAAACCGCTCATCTATATCACCTGTTCGGCCTTTGCTGAGGAGAATGAAGAGGTTGTTAAGTTTATTACCGAAAACCTTCCAATGGAACTGGAATCAATGGAATTAATAAAAGGCTATCGCCAGCATGCCGATACCATGTTCGTAGCAAGGTTAATTAAAAAGGGTGAAGGCCAATGATTGTAGGGTAGCTTATTTGCTTATAGCGCAGAGGAATAAACCTAACCGTGTTCCAGCCACGATTTAATATTCTTTTTAAGGTATTTTACTGCTTCGATTAAAACAGCGATTGCCCCAATGATTACCGTATATTGCTCAAAGCTGTTCATATAGCTTTATTGTTTAGATAAATATACTCAATATTTGTTACAAATACGAGCAAAAACAGTTATATAAACAGTTTTTTTTGCTACGACCGGAATGCTGTTTCTTGCCTGAGCTTGAGGATCGCAACTGTTTCTTAGAGCCCGGTATTATTTCTGAATAACTTAATTGCTATGGCGAGTAATATTACACCAAAAGCCTTACGGAGGATGTTAAGGCCCGATTTTCCAAAAAGCTTTTCAAGCCTGTTTGTGTTTTTTAATACGAAGTAAACAAAAAGGATATTAAGGATAATACCTATCAGGATGTTTTGCGTATGGTATTCGGTTTTTAAAGATAACAGGGTTGTCATTGTTCCTGCGCCGGCAATCAGCGGAAAGGCCAGTGGTACAATTGATACGGTTTCCGGTGCTTCTTCCTTAAAAATAGTTAAGCCTAAAACCATTTCCATCGCAATAAAGAAAATTACGAAAGAGCCGGCGATTGCGAATGATTCGACATCAAGACCGATTACTTTCAATAAGGACTCACCTAAGAAAAGGAAAAGAATCATTAGTCCGGCTGCAACCAGCGAAGCTTTCTCGGATTGAATATGGCCAGCCTTCCTGCGTAGCTCTATAACAACCGGTATGGCGCCTAGAATATCGATAATGGCAAAAAGTACCATCGTTGTAGATAGGATCTCACTAACATTAAACTTCATAAAATCGAGTTTCATAGGCCTGTAATTTTAGCAAAGGTATAGGAATTTGAATTAATTCCTTATTTCTCAATATTATTTATCAGAAATAGAATTGCGTTCTTAAGGTTAACACATTGTCTTTTCTATCAGTTGTATAGCCCGAAATCTGTGTTGATTCATTTCTGATGATGTCGTAATATAAAACGGCTTTAAAATGGGTGTTAAAATGGTGCAAAAAACCAAAACCGAAAGTATCAAACCTAACATCGGCCGCTGATAAGCCTGCATTTGCCGATATATCCATTCCTTTAACCTTGCTATTGGGGTCGTACCAATCGTACTTTAAAATTAACTGATTAGTGGTGCTGTTTAAGGTTTGTACAAAAGTAAGATAGGCACCGTTGAATGTCCGGGTGTAATATGGAAGTGCTTCTGCTTTATTATCAACAGGGTAGGAGCCTGGTGTAGTTGAAGTTGTAGAGGTTCCGGTTTGTAAGCCTGAAATGATTTCAGCTCTTAATTCCGATTTCCAGCTCTCTGTGTTGGTTGAAAGCTGTATATCGGCACCATAGTACCTTCTTGGTGCAACTTTATTGATGGTTGTTGCTGAAGAATCTTTAGCCATGAACCAGGTGTTGTTCAGCTTTTCCATTTTATAACTCACCGGCAGGCGATGATTTAAGCCACCCTGTAAAGTACTTATCCCTCCTGAAATGGTAAAGCGTTTAAACTTATAAGGTTTATGGCTTAAACGCATGATAAAATCCTTACTGTTATCGAATTCACCTGTACCTGCTAAACCCTGTCCGTTATAAATGCCAAAATCAAAGGAAATATTTTTCAGGCTGGCATCTTTCCATCGCGGATTTAAAGTGAAGGTTACACCTAAATCACGTTCTGTTTTCATCAATATCTGCGACATTCTTCCCCGCTCCGGTGCTTCCCTTACTGATGATGATAACTGAAGCTCATTGCCAAATGGCCTTCCCGAAAGCCCCAGTGTAACCGACAGGATTTTCCACTTGTTTTCATAATATCTTCCCCAGAAATCCCTGATGGCAACACCCTGCTCGGTACCATCGAACTGAAGTACGAAATAAGTAGATGGTGCACCATCATCGGTTAGCAGCATGTAATCGGCCCTTAAACGTCCCCTGCGTAGCCTGAAGCGATTATTGGTGTATTCGCCAAAGTTACCGCCCTGGTATTCGGCCTGTGTGCCGTTCGATTGTGCAACCTGAAACTGTGGCTGTAAGTAGCCGCTGAATGATAAGGAACCGTATTTCTTAGAAATGATTAAAAGGTGGTTAACCGTTGTTGAATCCATTACATCGTTGATGGTTCTCTGCCCAAAGGTATGGCCCGAAACAATCAGCAGTAATATAATCGGTATTAGGTACTTAAGTTTGGCAGCATTTAGCAGGAAGTTCATCGGTTACTTTTCTGCAAAGGTAATTTTTTAGCGAATATTTTATATAAAAAAAGCCCCAACTTTTGATTGGGGCTTTATGCATATTTTTTAGATTACAATTCTGGTTTTGGCGGATCAACCGGATCTACGGTTTTACCTGAGTTGCCTAAAACTGAATGCTTACGGCTATAGCCAAAATAGATCACGAAGCCTACTGCTAACCATCCGAATAACCTTAACCAGTTGGTCCAGTGTAAACCTAAGATCATTAAAGTACAAGCGATAATGCCTAAAATAGGTAACAATGGAACGAAAGGTGTTTTGAATTCTCTATGTAAATCAGGATCTGTTTTTCTCAAAACAATTACTGCCGCACACACTAAAATGAAGGCGAACAATGTACCGATTGAAGTCATATCTCCAACAACATCTCCAGGAACAAATCCAGCAAATAAAGCACAGATTACAAAAATGATCATATTTGCTTTATAAGGTGTTTTGAATTTTGGATGTAAATCACTGAAAATTTTAGGTAATAATCCGTCTTTACTCATTGAATAGAAAACACGGCTCTGGCCTAATAACATTACTAAAATTACAGAAGAGAAACCTGCCAGAATAGCCACGGTTACCAATTTTGCTAACCAGCCATATCCAGGCATATACTCGATAATTGCCGCTACAACAGAGGCTTCACCACCTTTAGTTCTGAAGAACTCAATTGGCGCCATACCCGTTAAAACGTGTGCAAATAAAATATATAATACGGTACAAACGGCCAATGAACCCAAAATACCAATTGGCATTGCTGTTTTAGGGTTTTTGGTTTCCTGTGCAGCTGTACTTACAGCATCGAAACCAATAAAGGCAAAGAAAACTGTTCCGGCCGCACCAACAATTCCCCAGAAACCACCAAAGTTATGCGTTAAACCTTCTTTATCAACATATTTTGTTGCTTCAGGAATGTATGGTGTATGGTTTGCTTCTTTAATAAATGACCATCCAAAGGCTATAATTAACAATACAATAGCAACTTTAGTGATTACAATTAATCCATTTACAAAAGCCGATTCCTGCGTACCTTTTATTAATAATAAGCTTAATAAGAAGATAATTACGAGTGCCGGTACATTCATGATCCCATGTACGCCTGCTTCACTCTGGAAAGGAGAGTGGCACCATTCGTAAGGTATGGGGCTGACATGTAAAACTTCGGTGAGTAGTTTGTTAAGATATTCACTCCAGGCGATACCCACAGTTGCGGCACCTACAGCATATTCCAGTACTAAATCCCAACCGATAATCCAGGCCATGAACTCACCCATTGTTGCATAGGTGTAAGTATAGGCACTACCTGAGATTGGAATAGAAGAAGAAAGTTCTGCATAACAAAGGCCCGCAAGTGCACAGCCAATAGCAGCTAAGATGAACCCGAAGGTTACTGATGGTCCTGCACTTTGAGCAGCTGCATTAGCCGTACGAACGAAAAGTCCGGCGCCTATAATTGCTCCAATACCCAGTGCTACCAACGATCCCGCCGAAAGTGTACGCTTTAAGCTTTTTTCAGATTCAGACGAATCAGCCAAAAGTTGAGTAATTGATTTCTTAAGAAATAAACTCATAAAAGTTAGTTATTTGTTTTGATTTATTTGTTGATATGTAAATTTCAGCTCCAAACCTAAATAAAAATTACCATAATGTAAAAGGGATTTAAGTTAAAACTCCCTTTTACCATTATATATATCTATGATTTTACAACTAGCGGCTTAAAGTGTCGGTTGTATTTGTTAAAGTGTCGGTAATTACGTTGCCGGAACTATCGGTTTTTTGCTGAATTCTGATTTCCTTACGAACTTCTTGTTTATGTTCGCTCGAAACAGCCTTAACGGCGATGTAAGGAGCGATAACCAGTGAAACAATCGACATTAATTTGATTAAAATATTCATTGAAGGACCTGAAGTATCTTTAAAAGGATCACCAACGGTATCACCTGTAACAGAAGCCTTGTGAGGCTCTGATTTTTTATAGTGCATTTCTCCGTTGATCATTACCCCTTGTTCGAAAGATTTCTTTGCATTATCCCAGGCACCACCTGCATTACTCTGAAAAATACCCATTAAAACGCCTGTTACCGTTACACCGGCCAATAAACCGCCAAGCACTTCGGGGCCAAAGGTAAAACCGATAATTACAGGTGTAATAATTGCAATGGCACCGGGCATCATCATTTCGCGGATAGATGCTTTGGTAGAAATCGCCACACATTTTTCATATTCAGGTTTTGCTTTATATTCCATAATGCCAGGAATTTCGCGAAACTGGCGGCGTACTTCCTGCACCATATCCATTGCAGCTTTACCTACAGCCTGAATACAGAGGGCAGAGAAAATAAAAGGAATCATTCCGCCAACAAATAATCCGGCTAAAACCGGTGCTTTATAGATATCGATTGCCGTAATGCCTGCGATACCCACAAATGCAGCAAATAGTGCCAGTGAAGTTAATGCTGCAGAAGCAATGGCAAAGCCCTTTCCTGTAGCGGCGGTTGTGTTGCCAACGGCATCTAAATTATCGGTGCGTTCGCGTACTTCAGGCGGTAACTGGCTCATCTCGGCAATACCGCCTGCGTTATCGGCAATCGGGCCGAAAGCATCAATCGCCAGCTGCATGGCCGTAGTGGCCATCATACCTGCTGCCGCAATGGCCACACCATATAAACCAGCGAAATGGTATGAAGCCATAATTCCTCCTGCCAGTACCAGAATCGGTACAACGGTCGATTTCATACCTACTGATAGACCCGCAATAATATTGGTTGCATGCCCTGTTGAAGACTGTTGAATAATTGAATTCACCGGATTTTTACCCATGGCGGTAAAGTATTCCGTTATAATACTCATTATTGTTCCTACCACCAGGCCAACAATAATGGCGTAAAAAACATTAATGCTGGAAAACTCGTAACCACGAAGGCTTAAGGTTTCAGGGAGCATCCATTTAACAATGAAGTAGGAAACTACTGCCGTAATTACAATAGACGACCAGTTACCAAGGTTTAGCGCATTCTGTACGTTAGATTTTTCATCCTTAATGGTCACAAACCAGGTTCCGATAATGGAGAAAATAATACCTAGTCCGCAAATAACCATTGGTAAAAGGATAGGCGACATTCCGCCAAACTTATCCGTAACGGTAATTTCCTGGCCTAATACCATTGTTGCTAAAATTGTTGCTACATAAGAACCAAATAAATCGGCACCCATTCCCGCAACGTCACCCACGTTATCACCCACGTTATCGGCAATGGTTGCAGGGTTACGTACATCATCTTCGGGGATTCCGGCTTCTACCTTACCCACCAAATCAGCGCCAACGTCAGCAGCTTTGGTATAAATACCGCCACCAACGCGGGCAAATAGTGCAATTGATTCAGCACCTAATGAAAAACCAGTTAAAACTTCAATAGCGGTTTTCATATTTAAAACGCTAACTGTACCATCTGTACCGATTACATCGAAGTAAGAAAGAAAAACGATGAATAATCCCCCTAAACCTAAAACTGCTAAACCCGCAACGCCTAATCCCATCACTGTGCCTCCTGTAAACGATACTTTTAATGCCTGTTTAAGACTTGTTCTTGCGGCCTGTGTGGTTCTAACATTTGCCTTAGTAGCGGCTTTCATACCAATGTATCCTGCAGAGGCAGAAAAAACAGCACCTATAATAAAGGATAAAGAAATGATCCAGCTCGAGTGCATGGGAATTCCATTGATTTCGGTAATGGTACCCGAATAGGCCAGTAAGGCGGCCGTAAATACAGCAAAAATACTCAATACTTTCCACTCGGCTTTAAGAAAGGCCATTGCGCCATCGGCAATGTAACCGGCAAGCTCCTGCATATTCTTGTCGCCGGCATCCTGTTTACTCACCCAGGCACTTTTAATCAGCATTACAATAATTCCGACTAAACCGAGCGCCGGAACGGCATAAATTAAATTGTTTTGTAGAAAATCCATAGTTGATATTTGGTTTTTGATTTTGGTTGTTCAATGTACTATATGCTCATATCTTGTTAAGCATGGTTAGTACTTAATTTATAGCACATTGAATTGTTTAATTTTAGTTATTAGTTTAGCAATATAACAAAATAATTTTCTACTGTTTGTTAGTACAGGAAAAATTAACAACGCCTGCGCATATTTATTCCTTTCATTAAAATAATACATTAGCGGAGGCTGTGATTTGTTTTTTTTAAATAAATTAGCCACAAACTAAACTCAACTAAAAATGAAAACTCAGAATGAAGAAGAAGCGCCCAAGAGAAAGCTGAAACTTTTTGATGCTACTATGCTGGTTATGGGCTCGATGATCGGAAGTGGTATCTTTATCGTTAGTGCCGATATCATGCGAAACCTGGGCTCGGGGTATTGGCTAATTGTGGTGTGGGTTATAACCGGGATTATGACAGTAGCCGCTGCAATTTCTTATGGAGAACTTTCGGCATTGTTTCCAAAAGCGGGTGGACAATACACTTATCTTAAAGAAATATTCGGTAAAATGATGGGCTTTCTTTACGGTTGGGGCATGTTTACCGTTATCCAAACGGGTACCATTGCTGCCGTTGCCGTTGCCTTCGGAAAATTTACCGCCTATTTAATACCTGCTTTGAACGATGCCGCCCCGATTTTTCAAAGTGGCAGCTATAAAATTACCTGGATTCAGATTTTAGCCATTGGTGTTATCCTGCTTTTAACTTATATCAACACTAAGGGGGTAGAAAGTGGTAAAGTGCTACAAAATATTTTTACTGCATCAAAAATTATTGCCTTAATCGGTTTAATTGTTTTGGGTTTTCTGTTGGTGAAGAATAATTTCTGGTCGGAAAATTTGAGTTTTGGCTGGAATGCCTTTAATAACCTTAAAACCGATTCAGGTGGAAATTTCTTAAGATCAGGATGGGAATCAATTTCGGGTGTAGCAATACTTGCCGGTATTGCTGCGGCGATGGTAGGTTCGGTGTTTTCGAGCGTGGCCTGGGAAAATGTAACCTTTGTTGCAGGTGAAATTGAAAACCCAAAGCGGAATGTTGTACGTTCAATGGTGTTGGGTACGATTGCGGTAATGACACTTTATTTGTTGGTGAATTTTGTGTACCTCAATGCGTTAAACCGCGAGGGTATTGCCTTCGCACCAAACGACCGGGTTGCCGTGGTGGTTTCCGAGCAGATTTTTGGCAGTGGTATCGGAACGATAGTTATTGCAGTATTGGTGATGATCTCGACATTTGGCTGCGTTAATGGTATTGTGCTCGCCGGAGCAAGGGTTTTTCAAAGCATGGCAAAAGATGGTATGTTTTTTAAGGCAGCGCTTCATAACAATAAGAATGGCGTTCCTGAAAAATCACTTTGGATGCAGGGTATCTGGGCTTCAGTACTGTGCTTAAGCGGTCAGTATGGAAATCTTTTAGATATGATCTCTTTTGTAATTGTACTGTTTTATATGATTACAGTTTTTGGTGTTATTTATCTAAGATGGAAAAAACCAACATTGGAGCGGCCGTATAAAACCTGGTTGTATCCGGTTACACCAATTATTTACCTGATCATTGGGATTGCATTCTGTGTATTACTGCTTATTTATAAGCAACAATATACCTGGCCCGGGCTTGTAATTGTTTTGCTCGGTGTTCCGGTGTATTTCTTTATTAATAAAAAAGATAAGCAGACCAGTTAATGGTTTGTACTGTAATTAATTGCCCTGTAAGTTATTGCTTATGGGGCTTTTTTTTGTAGAACTTTGCTTGAAATAATACATTGGCAACCGATATATTGCCTTTGAATATGGGTTTAAAATATTAGGACATTGTAATCTTGAGTTTTAACCAAATATACTTCAATGTATTTGTGTATTTTTGCAGCAATGGGAACACAGGTAGATTTAGGCATAAAAGGGTATAAAAATTACGGAACATATTTACGTGAGAAATATAATGGACAACGCGTTTTTAAAACGATTGTTGATGGGGGCTTTACCTGTCCGAACCGTGACGGGAGTAAAGGTTATGGTGGCTGTACGTATTGTAATGTAGATTCTTTTACGCCGGAAATTTCCCGAAAGATGCCGACCATCCGCGAACAGCTGGAAAAGGGTATGGAAAGAGGCAAGAATTTTTATAAAGCAGATAAATTTATCGTTTATTTTCAGCCTAATACCAATACCTATGCGCCGGTTCATTATTTGAAGATGATGTATGATGAGGCTTTGTCTATAAATCCTGATGATGTAGTCGGTTTTTCAGTAGGTACGCGTCCTGATTGCATTGATGCTGAAAAGGTAGCCTTGCTTGAAAGTTATGCGGAGCGTTACGATGTTGATTTGGAAATGGGGATGGAATCTATTTATGATGAAACGTTAAATCAAATCAACAGAGGCTGTAGTCATGGTGAATTTGTGGAGGCCGTTAAGCTTTTGGAAAACACCAAAATTGATCTTTGTGTGCATACGATATTTGGTTTCCCCTGGGAGACTAAAGACATGATGTTAGGTTATATTCACGAGATTAACCGTTTCCCTCAGATTAAATTCGTGAAATTTCATCATTTACACATTGTTGAAGGCTCAATTATGGGTGTAAAATATAAAAAAGAGCCTTTTAAGTTGTTTTCGCTTGAAGAATACACAGACTTGTTGTGTGAGTTGATTCCTTTGCTTCGCCCTGATATTATTATTCAAAGACTTTTTGGTATTTCCGACTGGGATTTATTGATTGCGCCTAACTGGGGGTTAAATAAATCATCAATTCAAACCTATATTGATAAAGAAATTGAAAAAAGAGGTGTTATTCAGGGTTCTCGGTATTTTTCGTAAAAATTCATTTATTTATGTTTTTTAATTGATTTTTGAGATTATTTTAATGTTTTTTGTGTTTATTGATGATTTTAAATGCTAATTTTTTATAAATTTTTGATAAAATGATATAATTAGTAAAATTTATAGGATTTTATTTTTCTTAAAAACAGCCATAATTCATGGCTGTTTTTTTTATGATTTTTATTTTTTTGATACTTATTTTATTGTTTTTTATAAAAATTACAATATTATATTAAAATATTTACATATAATGGTGTAAAAATTACAATAAGTTGTATTTTTATCGAAATAAAATTCAATAAATAGAAATATTTAATCAACCAAACAAAATAAACTTAAAAACATGGGTAAAATTTTAGTAAAACAGTACGCTCCCTTTGTGATCCTGATGGTATTCGCAATTTTAGCTCTATTTGTTCCCTTACTTCCTAATTTTGATGAAGGAAAATACAGTGGACCAGACATTGCATTTATTTTAATCGCAGCTGCGCTTGTATTTTTAATGACTCCGGGTTTAGCATTTTTTTATGGTGGTATGGTTCACCGCAAAAACGTGCTATCAACCATGATTAAAAGTGTTGTTGCTGCAGGTGTTATCACGGTGTTATGGACAGTAGTAGGCTTTAGTTTAGCATTTGGAGACACGATCGGTGGTTTTATTGGAAACCCGTCAACATTTTTGTTTTTTAAAGGGGTAAATTCAGGTGCGCCACATCTTCAGGGTGGTGCTGATTTAACTATTCCCTTATCATTATTTGCAGTGTTTCAGTTAATGTTCGCCATTATTACACCAGGATTGGTTGTTGGTGCTGTTGCAGAGCGTATCCGTTTTACTTCTTATATCTTGTTTATTGTTTTATTTGCTGTATTTGTTTACTCGCCACTGGCGCACTGGACATGGCACCCACAAGGCATCTTATTTAAGATGGGTGTGCTTGATTTTGCGGGCGGTACTGTGGTTCACATATCAGCAGGTATGGCTGCTTTAGCAGGTGCACTTGTTTTAAAACGTAGAAAATCTCACTTAGAACACAAAGAAGTTCCGCCAGCGAATATTCCTTATGTATTAATTGGTACTGGGTTGTTATGGTTCGGTTGGTTTGGTTTTAACGCTGGTTCTGCATTAAGTGCTGGTAGTTTAGCGGTGTCTGCTTTCTTAACAACAAATACTGCCGCAGGTGCTGCAGGTTTATCGTGGATGTTTTTTGATGTTGCAAGAGGTAAGAAGCCATCTGTACTGGGTTTCTGTATCGGTGCAGTTGTAGGTCTTGTAGCTATTACACCTGGTGCAGGTTTTGTAAGCATCCCGGCAAGTATATTTATCGGTGCCATTGCAGCAGTAGTTTCAAATCTTGTTGTTTCATGGAAACAGAAAACAAGTTTAGATGATACTTTAGATGTTTTCCCTTGTCACGGTGTTGGCGGTATCGTTGGTATGTTGTTAACAGGTGTGTTTGCAACCAAAACAGTAAACGCTGCTGGTGCTGATGGTTTGTTTTACGGTAATGCCGAATTTTTTCTTACACAGTTAAAAGGCGCTGTAATTGTAATCATTTTCAGCTTTGTAGTTTCTTTCGTGATTTTCAAACTGGTTAACCTAATTAATCCAATCAGGGTTTCTGATGAGGAAGAGGAAATCGGTCTTGATGCTTCACAACATGATGAGAAGTATTCTCAAGGTACCTTACTTGTTGAAGAGAAAGAAGTTTACATTGCCACAAATGGTCCGTTAACTGAATCACTTTCTTAAATAAATTTATATCTAAACCCCCTCATAAGCTCAAACATGAAGAAGTTTTTAACTGCTATATTTAGTATGGCCTGCACTACGTGTGCCCTGGCGCAAGAGACGCCAACATCACCACTCGAATTTTCGGGGTCGGTTGATACCTATTACAAATATGATTTTGCAAAAAGATCAAATATTCCGACATCTTTTGTTTCCGATCACAACTCGGTTTCATTGGGGATGATAGACCTGGCATTGAAAAAGAAAACCGGCAAAGCATCATTTGTAGGTGAAATATCATTTGGTCCCCGCGGGCAATCGCAATCAATTCCCGATGCTGCGGCAAACGGTTCATCATTTCATATCCAGAATTTATACATTAACTACGATTTCTCTGATCAGTTTTCGATGACAGCGGGTTATATGGGTACGTTTATCGGATACGAAGTGATTTCGCCGGTTGGTAATTTTAACTATTCAACTTCTTACCTGTTTACCAATGGCCCTTTCCAGAACGCCGGTATCAAAGCAACTTATAAATTCTCTGATAAGGTGAGTTTAATGGCTGGATTATTTAACGACTGGAACCTTTACAGTGCAACAAGAGGTGTTTCTAGTATTGGTGGTCAGTTAATGGTTTCGCCTGTTGAGGGCTGGACAGCTTATTTAAATGTATTATCAGGTGCTGATCCTTATGGTTATGGAACAATTGAAGATTTAACAACTTCATACCAGATTACAAAATCATTTAAATTAGGTTTAAATGCTGCTAACTACGATATGGCAGATGATGCTGGCGGTTATGCAGGTGTTGCGCTTTACCCTCAGGTTGCTGTTGCGGATGCCGTAACTTTAGGCTTAAGAGGCGAATATTTTAAAACTAAAGATGTTGGCGCGCTAAAAGGAACATCTTATACCGGTTTAACATTTACGGCAAACATTAAATCAGGTGGTTTAACTTTTATTCCTGAGGTTAGATTAGACCACAACGGCGATAAGCCATTTTTAAATAAAACAGGTGGCGCTGCGCCAAACGCAGGCCAGTTTTCTCTCGCGGCTGTTTACGCTTTTTAGTACTTAGTTAATTTTTTAATTAGCCTCCGGTTTATTAGCCGGAGGCTTTTTATTACCTTTAATTTTATTCAAAACGATATGAGATTCTATCTGGTACTTCTTTTAGCGCTTCCATTAATTAAGGTTTCTGCCCAACAGAAACAGTTTACTACAGATGATAATGGCAAGTTTATTTACTATGAAGTTGTAACGCCTGCTACAGGAAAGGATAGTTTAATGCTCAGGGCAAATGCTTTTATCGATTTTTATAAAAAAAGCATTAAAAAACAGGCTGCCACCGATACTTCCATTACAGCAAAAGGCATTACCGTAATTGATAAAACAATTCTGGTGGCCAGCCATCCAAGTGGTGAGGTGAGTTATCATTTTGTTTTTGAAGCCCGCAATAAAAAATACAGATTCTGGCTTACCGATTTTGAATACATCCCTTATGGTCGCGACCGTTATGGGAATTATGTGGCGACAACGAATATCGCTACGCCATTAGAAAGAACACCCGGAAAGTTAAGCGCTGGCGAGTGGAAGGATATCTTGGAAAGTGCTTATGCTAAAACGGCTAAGTTTGCCGAAAATTTTAAAAAGGCCCTGGCCGTAAATCCGACGGAAAAACCGAAAAAGAAAACAGAAACCATCTCGACTAAAAAATGGTAAGGAGCGGTGTTTTATAGTTTTCCGAAAAGTGACTCAACTTTTTTATAGCGGTAATCAAAAATCCCTTTAATTTTATTGTGAATGATAATTTCATTTGCCAATAAGCCTATTGGTCCCCAGCCGATGGCGTAATGTAAAATATCGTGCATTAAAACACCGCCTGCTATAGCTTCGAAATGGTGGTTGTGGTGCCAGAATGCAAAGGGACCAAAACGTTGCTCATCAATAAAATATTCCTGTTCCTTTACGTGGGTGATTTCAGTCATCCAGTTTAATTTTATCCCTAACAAAGGCGATACTTTATAGGTGATGATCATACCCGGATACATTTTTGCATCTTTACCAATGGGCGAAGTGACATCGAAAGTCATGTCTTCGGGCGTAATTTCTGTTAAATTTAGCGGCGATGAAAAGAAATCCCAGGCCGCATCTAAACCGATCGGGATTTTTTGAGTGAATTCTAATCTGTATGTTTTCAAACCTTTGTTTTAAAGATAACAGCAAAGATGCGGTTTTGTTAGGTTTTGCCACAAGGTAAGTGAAGAAAACATGCAATTAGCTTTCTTCGCTACTGCGGAGGCACGACGCAAGGTTACCTCAAGCCTCCGCAAGAACGGTTATTTAGGTTTGCCTTATTAATGAACCATTTTATCGGCGCAGGTAGAACTGGCAAATGCCTCCGGTTTTGCTTTAAAAATAAAACCCATGCTTAAAATATAACCCATCGCATCATTTAAGGCTTTATTCGACTTAAATGAAGGATTGGTATTAATATCGGCATGAACTTCCAGTGCCACATCATAAATATCAAGTAAATCGCAGATAGAATATGCAGTTTCAATGGATTTCTGGACTTCCATTAACATACGCTCTTTAATACTTACCTGTTGCGAGGATTTTTCCTGGTGAATGTACATAAAACCACCATGATGCTCACGAAGCAGCACAATAACTGTCGCAAAATCAGTTATGGCGCCTTTCACCTGCGAATCGGTGCCGATACATACCTTAAGTTTAAAGCCGTTTTCTGTTTCTCTGATAATTGCCTGTTCGATTTCTTCAAGGATTGAAGATTGGATTACTTCGCCACTAAATTTTTTCCATGTCATACATTATGTTTTTTTGAGGTTAACAAATGGTAATCAGGTTTTTATAAAAATAAGGGCTAAAAATTAAATCCGTGTTAAGGTTCGGTTGTTTATTTGCTAACAAAAGTTTAGTTATCAACAGGTTATCTGCATCGTGTTGGTTGTTTTTGATATTTTTTGCAACAAATGCCGATGATTAAACGTTACATTTACCTAACCGTTAACCAAATTGTTTTAGGCTATGAAAGCAGAATTAATACAGGAACTTCAGTTATTACAGCAAAGTCGTGCCAACAAATTTGCCGATGATCTTGCGGAGCGGATTATTTCATCTGTTGATGCAGTAAATGAAAAAGTGTTGAGTTCAATGTCGCAGCGTGGTAAAATGCTGATGATATTAGAAAAGCGGCTAAACTTCTCCATTCTTAAAAGATTAAAAAACAGATTTCTGAGATTTTGATATTTTAATCATAGGCTGGCAAGACCAATAAATGTTTACCTTTGGCCTGATGATAGAAAATGCGCTTAAAAGGTTAAATATTACTAAGCTTAACGATATGCAGCATGCTGCTGTTGATGCGGCCGGCAAGGGGGATGACATGATACTCGTTGCGCCAACAGGCTCGGGTAAAACGCTTGCATTTCTATTGCCTTTGCTATCAGCCTTAAAACCAGGTATAAATGGTGTTCAGGCATTGATTCTGGTGCCATCAAGAGAACTGGCTTTGCAGATCGAGCAGATTTTTAAACAAATGGGCACACCATTTAAGGTAAATTGTTGCTATGGCGGCCATGCCGTTCGTATCGAAAAGAATAACCTCGCACATCCTCCGGCAGTTTTAATCGGCACACCGGGAAGAATTGCCTATCACCTGGAGCATTATAATTTTGATGAATCTTTTATCGAAACCCTGGTGCTGGATGAGTTTGATAAATCACTTGAATTTGGGTTCGAGCAGGATATGTCTTATATCATCGGTACCCTTTTATCCTTAAAACAACGAATACTTACATCAGCGACGCGTATGGATGAAATACCCGCTTTTGTTAAAATACAGAAGGCGGTTGAAATTGATTTCTCAAAAGATGTACAGGTTAAGCCCGATTTAAAACTTAAAAAAGTAACGGCACCTGCAGCCGATAAATTAGCCGTACTATTTAAGTTGCTTCGTAAAATCGGCAATGCCAATACCCTGGTTTTCTGCAACCACCGAGAAACCGTTGACCGCATAAGTGATTTGCTCTTTGAACATGGCCTCGGGCATGATGTATTTCACGGGGGAATGGAGCAATTGGAAAGAGAAAAAGCATTGTTAAAGTTCAGGAATGGAAGCCATAAAATTTTAATCACTACAGATTTGGCCGCCCGTGGCCTGGATATCCCGGAAGTGGAAAATATTGTTCATTACCAGCTTCCATATACCGAAGATGTTTACATTCACCGGAATGGCCGGACTGCAAGAATGCACGCTAAGGGAACGGCTTACGCTGTACTAACTGATGAGGAAAACTATAAATACTTGCCCGAAGATATAGAAGAGGAGGCATTAACCGATGATTATGATTTGCCTGAAGCTAGCGATTGGGTAACGCTTTATATCGCTAACGGAAAAAAAGATAAAATAAACAAGGTAGATATTGTTGGCCTGTTTCTTCAAAAAGGTGGTTTACAAAAATCAGACCTTGGCTTAATTGAAGTGAAAGATACCAGTAGCTATGTTGCCGTTAAAAGAACGGTTGCCGAGAAGCTTTTGAAAACACTTAGCGGCGAGAAAATAAAAGGTAAAAAATTAAAACTCGAAATAGCCAGTTAGTGTATTGGAAGAAAAAAGCAAAGCTGAAACAGCTAATCTTACACGCTATTCATCACTCAAAAATTAATTATTAACAAAAGCATGAGCAACAACGATATATTAAAAAAATTAAGGGTAGCATTATCTTTAAAAACTGAAGACATTATTACCATTTGCGATTTAGTGGGCTTTAAAGTTACCAAAGCAGAGCTGGGCGATATTTTCAGAAATGAAGACCATGAGAACTTTAAGCCTTGCGGCGACCAGATTTTGCGTAACTTTTTAAATGGATTGGTTATTTACAAAAGAGGGCCAAGAGAAGAAAAGAAATAATGATTAGCTTTATCGGATAAGTAAATCATCACTAACCAAATGAAGTTAAAATTTATCCTTTTTGCCTGTCTGATTAATGCAGGTAATTTATTTGCGCAAACAGATACGGCAGAAAACAAGCCAAAAAAAGAAGATTTTTCTGATGACTGGGCCAATATTTCGAAATATCAAAAAGAAAATGAGGCTGCCGGATTGCCCAAAAAAGGGGAGAAGCGGGTTGTTTTTTTAGGGAGTTCCATCATCGAATTCTGGAAACAGAAAGATCCTGACTATTTTAATAACAATAGTTATTTCGATAGGGGAATAAGCGGGCAGATATCGCCTCAGTTATTGATCCGTTTTCGCCAGGATGTGATTAACCTGAAACCCAAGGCCGTTATTATTTTAGCGGGTAGTAACGATCTGGCGGGCAATAAAGGCCATGTATCGAACGAAACGATTTTAAACAATGTGAAATCGATGGTTGAGCTGGCAAAGAAAAACCATATCAAGGTTATTTTATGTAAATACCTTCCAGTTTATGAATATCCATGGAACAAGAGTTTAAGGGGTGTTGCCGAGCAGATTATTTCCCTCAATACGGCAATTGTTGCTTATGCCGAAGCAAACAATTTTACGGTCATCGATTTCTTTACGCCACTGGCTGATGAACGTAACGGACAAAAGGCCGATCTAACTACAGATGGTGTGCATCCCAACCTGGCCGGGTATAAGGTTATGGAAATTGCAGCCGAAGAAGCAATTAAAAAGACAATAGGAAGTAAATAAAAAACGCCCGATTTTCATCGGGCGTTTTTTATTTAATCTAATTTTTTATACCTGATTCGTTTTGGTGCAACATCACCTAAACGTTTCTTTCTGTTTTCCTCGTAATCTGAATAGTTACCCTCAAAGAAATACACTTCAGAGTTACCTTCAAACGCGAGGATGTGCGTACAAATCCTATCTAAAAACCACCTGTCATGGCTAATTACTACGGCACAACCCCCAAAATTTTCCAGGGCTTCCTCAAGCGCACGTAAGGTATTTACGTCGATATCGTTCGTAGGCTCATCCAGTAACAGCACGTTTGCGCCTTTTTTCAAAGTAATGGCCAAATGAACCCTGTTGCGCTCTCCACCCGAAAGTATACCTACTTTTTTCTGCTGGTCGCCACCATTGAAATTGAATTTAGATACATAAGCACGGCCATTTACTGCTTTATTTCCCAATTGGATATTGTCTAATCCGTCGGTAATGTTTTCGTAAACAGTTTTATCGGCATCCAAATCATTGTGCATTTGGTCTACATAGCCTAATTCTACTGTTTCGCCAACGCGGAAAGTTCCGTTATCAGGCTCTTCCTGTCCGGTAATTAAGCGGAATAAGGTTGTTTTACCTGCACCGTTCGGACCAATAATTCCGACAATACCGGCTGGAGGCAATGCAAAGTTTAAATTATCAAACAATACTTTATCGCCATAAGCTTTGGTAACATTAGTGGCTTCAATAACCACATTACCCAAACGCGGACCGGCAGGGATGAAAAGCTCCAGTTTGTCTTCTCTTTCGCGGCCATCTTCTGAAGCTAATTTATCATAGTTGGCTAAACGTGCCTTAGATTTTGCATGACGGGCTTTTGGTGCCATACGTACCCATTCAAGCTCGCGTTCGAGGGTCTTCTGGCGTTTGCTTTCCGTTTTTTCTTCCTGCGCCAAACGCTTTGCTTTCTGATCTAACCAGCTGCTGTAATTTCCTTTCCACGGAATACCTTCACCACGGTCGAGCTCTAAAATCCAGCCTGCAACATTATCCAGGAAGTACCTGTCGTGGGTAACGGCAATAACGGTACCTTCGTAATTTTGTAAGAACTGTTCCAACCAGTCGATACTTTCCGCATCAAGGTGGTTGGTTGGCTCATCAAGCAATAAAACATCAGGTTTCTGAAGTAAAAGACGGCACATGGCTACACGGCGGCGCTCACCTCCTGATAATACACCGATTTTAGTTTCAGGATCAGGGCAACGAAGGGCGTCCATCGCCCGCTCAAGCTTAGAATCAATTTCCCAGGCGCCTAAAGCATCGATTTTATCCTGTAATTCACCTTGTCTTGCCATGAGTTTATCCATCGCATCGGGATCAGAATAGTTTTCTTCTAAGCCAAAGGCTTCATTTATTTCTTCGTATTCTTTTAAAATTGCAGTTACTTCTGCAACACCTTCTTCAACAACTTCGCGAACGGTTTTTTCCGGATCCAGGATAGGCTCCTGTGCCAGGTAGCCTACAGAATAGCCTGGTGAGAAAACAACCTCTCCCTGGTAAGATTTATCTAAGCCTGCAATAATTTTAAGGAGCGATGATTTTCCGGAACCGTTTAAACCGATAACGCCGATTTTTGCACCGTAAAAGAAAGAAAGGTATATGTTTTTTAAAACCTGCTTTTGCGGCGGGTAAATCTTATTTACCCCAGCCATTGAAAAAATTATTTTCTCGTCGGACATGAATTTCTATGTTAAATATGTAATGTTTAAAAGGATTAGGTTATAGTAAGCTCATAAACTAAAATTAGATGGGCTAAAAACCGCTACAAAGATAGAAACAACGAGGCCATTACAAAGGAGTTTATTGAGTATCCCCTAAATTTTATGGTCGGGTTAAAATTCGGAACATGAGGGTAGTTATAGACTTGCCACGAATTAACCACTATCTGCTTTTCTTTAGTATCAATCTTTATTGAGCTATTTAAGGCTAAAACATGTAAAAGCATAATCTGATCCTTGAATTTATCCAGAAATCACATCGAAATCCAGACTTCTTATCCTATTAATATGGCTTTTAGTGGAATCGCCGGAGCTGCAGCCGCCGTAATTTTGTATTAAATCTAAAGGTTATGGTAATGAAGAAATATATTATTGTTTCAGGTCATCCCGTTCTTTTTGCAAATGAACTGGTGCACGCTGATGTTGCCGGAGAAAATAAAGATAATGTAGATAGCGCTGGTTTTGTCGTGCTTGAAATAAGCTGTAAAAATATTGAGGTTACCTGTATGGGCGAAAGTACTTCCCTCAATAAATCGAGCAACCCTGAAGTTGATGAACGGCTGATTCTGGATTTCTTAAGCAATTAAAGTAAGGTTTTTAGTTAAATGTTCGCTGGGCGAAACACCGAATTTTTGCTTGTAAACCTCTGCAAAGTACCCGGGTTTGGTATAACCCATTTCGTAGGCCAAAGCCGCCACGCTGTTAAAAGCCCCATTCTTTAAGAGGATATTGGCTAGTAAAAGCTTTTCATTTAGAAAGAACTTGTTAGGTGATGCTTTGAGTATTTTTTTAAAGATGCTTTTATATTTTGAAACCGACATTCCCGCCATGCCTGCCAGCATCGTTAAGCCCGGAAATTCGGCCATCAGATTTGCCAGCATGTAATCGGTGGTTTTGGTAATGCTGGCGATATCAAATTCAGAAAGTTTGCTGTAAGTGTTTTTAAATTCACTTGCCCGTTCAATCAGGTAACCAAACAGAAAAAGTGCTGTACTTTTTAGTTTGAGCTGAAAGAAAGGACTATCCATCGAACGGTTTTTTAAATTGTTAAGGAGTAACCTGCTTCTGCTGTCGATATTGGCATAGAAGAAAAGGGTATTGCAGCTTTCGTCAAAAAGCTTATCCGAGACTTCTTTCCCTTTCATCTTTAACATAAAATCCTGTAAAAGTTTTTTATCCATAATTAAACGGAGGCTGTAGGATCTTTCGCCCACGGGAGGCATGATTACCCCTTTAAGACTCGAACCCATAAAAGCCATCCCCAGTTTGGCCTGGTAACCAACCCTATGGACTTCTCCCCCGAGGATATGTGAGGTGATTTCATCGCCCATATCAAAATAGGCCATGTAGATTGATGTTTTTGAAGGAACCCGCACTAAAGATATAGGTATTTTAAAAGTCATATCCAGCAAAAAAACCGATAAGCCAGGCATTACTTCTAAAAATAAAGAGCTCCCGCTGCCGAGGCGTTTTGGTAGTGTTATTTTTTTATTCCCGATGAGTTTTGTGCCAAAACCTTTTGCCAGCTGATTTTGCCACTCAGGACTTAAGGTATAACAAAACTCATATGCTTTTCGGTCCAGGTTCATGTTATAAATGGCTTAGGTAATCTTTGGGCGTTAAACCATAAACTTGCTTAAACTGCTCTATTAAGTGTGAAGCATCAGAAAAATTATATTCATCAGCAATCTGGCTAATGGTGTAGTTGGCTGTTTCTAACATTTCTTTCGCATAACCAACCTTACTGTTTAAAAAAAATACATGTGCCGTTAAACCTGTTATCTTTTTAAAAAGCTTTTTAAACTTTGTTTCAGACATGTTGGCCATTGCTGAAATCTGCGGGATTCCCGGAAAAGGGGCTTTAATATGTTCAATCAGGTATTCCTGGACAGCAATTACATTAACGATGTCTTCCTGGTTAACCTTTTCGAGGATAATTTCTTCATTAACTACCTGGTCCATAAAGTTTGATAGCAGTCCATAAACCGTGGCTTTAAAATAGGTGTCGAACAATGGGTTTTTAAAATCTATTTTCCTGAAATCATTAAGTAAATACCATGCCTGGTTCGTCATGCGGTCGAACCTGACGATGGTGTTCTTGTCCGGGTTAAAAATCGAATCGGCATAATCTTTCAAAGCCGGGATGGCCAGGATATATTCTTTTAAGGTTTTCTTTTTCAGGAAAATTGAAATCATGTAAGTTTTGCTGCCGGCCTAGATTAAATAGTCGCCGGGAAGCTTCGCATCTACAATGGCCAGGTTAATGGCCCAACGGCCAACAGGTCTCGAAATGTTATCCATAACGTGAATGGCATCTCCTTCGGTGAGGTTAAAATAAATGCCTACAAAATCATCCCGCTGGTTTCGCATTTTAAACAGGATATCTTCATGGTAAGTAACATCAAGCAGGAAGGCTGTTAAGTTTTCATCTATCGGACAGGCGTATCGCAGGCCTGTTAAAATGGTTTCAGGAACTTTTATCTGCCTGTTTTCTACGTAGCCGTCGAGGCGTTTTGCCATGTCCTCCATCCAATCTAATTCAACGGCGTATTCATGGATAACTTCTCTCATGCGAACAGAAAATAGGTAATGTGAAAACAGGATAATTTTAAATGGATAGCATAAAAATACAGTTTTATTTACTTTTGCCGAAAATATCATTATCAAATGGAACGTAAAAACGGAGTTTCAATCCCGCCAGTACCGGCAGTATTGTTATCAATTATTAGTGTGCAGGGCGGTGCGGCGATAGCAAAGACCATTTTTCCGGTGTTAGGTGCTGCGGCAACTTCGTCGTTACGAATCGTGTTATCGGCAGTTATCCTGGTTATTTACAACCGGCCGAACCTTAAAAACCTGAATGCGGCACAATGGAAGCTCGTAGCCTTGTATGGCATCACCTTAGGTTTCATGAACATGATTTTTTATATGGCGATTGAGCGCATTCCGCTTGGCCTGGGTGTTACGCTCGAGTTTATCGGTCCGCTTGTACTGGCCTTATTTGGTTCAAAGAAAGCGCTTGATGTAATCTGGGTGGTTTTGGCAGCTGCCGGAATAGCACTTATTGCACCATGGAGCAGCAAAGGTATCGACCTGATCGGCGTTTTACTGGCTTTGCTGGCAGGTGTATTCTGGGCAACCTATATTGTAATAGGCGGTCGTATTTCGAAAATTATGGATGGTGGGAAAGCCGTAACCATTGGTATGTTGTTTGCCTCGGCAGTTATTATACCTTTTGCGCTTGCGAGCGGTATCCTGGACAATATGAAACCCGGTTTTTTACTTTCAGGGCTTGGCTTGGCCTTGCTTTCCAGCGCCATTCCGTTTACTTTGGAAATGAACGCATTGCGGAAAATGCCTGCAAAAACATTTAGTATTTTAATGAGCCTTGAGCCTGCTGCTGCTGCTTTATCAGGATTAATCTTTCTTCACGAATACCTTACCGTATATGAATGGATGGCTGTCGCACTAGTTATCATTGCCAGCGCAGGGGCGACCATTACCCGAAAGAAACAGGAAACGGCAGTGCCAGAATGCTAGCCCTGCTTTGCCACAATCTCTTTGCAAAACAAAAGCAGCCTTTTAAAGGTTAAACCCGTATTAGTTTAATAAATGCATTAAGCTGTTTATTTTTATCGCTGATTAATGTTAAATGCTGTCAGGTTGCTTTTATTTTTCTGTCAAAACATGTAAATTGCATGAACGGAAAGAAACAAATTGTCAGTTAAAATGTCGGCTTAAATCCTTACAATAAGCAGACAAAAATTTGGTTTGCGTAAAAAACACCCATTATTTTTTATTAAAACCTTTATAAACCGTTATTACGTAGATATAATTTAGGCAGTTGCCTGTTTGATAAATGATGCTAGCCTGGCAATAATTAGGTTGCAGGCCACTCAATAAGCTTGTTTATCCACTGATATGGCGCAATTGTTGATAAAATAAAGAAAACAGCAGCCTCGCTTTTTATAATTAATTTTATAGTTTAGAGGCGAGCTGTTAAGAAAGGTATTATGGAAGCAAAATTTTCACCACAGGTTAAAGATGTAATCTCTTTTAGTAGGGAGGAAGCGCTCCGCTTAGGACATGATTACATTGGAACCGAGCATTTATTATTAGGCCTCATCCGCGAAGGCGATGGAATGGCCATCAAGATTTTACGTTCGTTAGGCGTTGATACCGGTAAGTTGCGTCGCTCAATTGAAGATGCCGTTCGTGGTACTTCGAGCGTTACTGTTAACTTAGGTAATATACCATTAACTAAACAGGCAGAAAAAGTTTTAAAGATTACTTACTTAGAAGCTAAGATATTTAAAAGCGATTTAATCGGTACAGAGCATTTATTGCTTTCAGTTTTAAGGGATGATGATAATATCGCTTCTCAAATACTGTTGCAGTATGGCGTTACTTACGATGTTTTTAAACAGGAAGTTGAAGTAAATAAAAACGGTTTCAGAGACGATGTTTCTAACAGCGCTTCTACAGGAGGCGATGACGATTACCGTGAAGAAGAAAGCTTTAGCGCTCCTAAAAAAGTTTCTGATATCAAATCGAAAACACCTGTTTTAGATAACTTCGGACGCGATTTGACCAAAGCAGCAGAAGAAGGCCGTTTAGATCCGATTGTAGGTCGCGAGAAAGAAATCGAACGTGTATCGCAGATTTTATCACGCAGGAAGAAAAACAATCCGATTTTGATCGGAGAGCCTGGTGTTGGTAAATCGGCAATTGCAGAAGGCCTTGCCTTACGCATTGTTCAGCGTAAAGTATCGCGTGTGCTTTTTGGCAAACGTGTAGTTACGTTAGATTTAGCTTCGTTGGTTGCCGGTACTAAATACCGTGGCCAGTTTGAAGAGCGTATGAAAGCCGTGATGAACGAGCTTGAAAAATCGACTGATGTAATTTTATTCATTGATGAGATTCATACCATTGTGGGTGCCGGTGGCGCATCAGGATCACTTGATGCATCGAATATGTTTAAGCCAGCATTAGCAAGGGGCGAAATTCAATGTATAGGTGCAACAACTTTAGATGAGTATCGTCAGTATATCGAGAAAGATGGTGCTTTAGACCGTCGTTTCCAGAAAGTAATGGTCGAGCCTGCTACACCTGATGAAACCATCGAAATTTTAAGTCGTATTAAAGATAAGTACGAAGAACACCACGGTGTAACTTATACGCAGGAAGCGATTGAGGCGTGTGTTACTTTAACATCGCGTTATATTTCTGACCGTTTCTTACCGGATAAAGCAATTGATGCTTTAGATGAGGCGGGTTCAAGAGTTCACTTAACGAACATTCACGTTCCGCAAAACATCATTGATATCGAAGCTAAAATCGAGGATATCAAGTTAGAGAAAAACAAGGTTGTTCGCAGTCAGAAATATGAAGAGGCCGCAAAACTTCGCGATACGGAGAAAAATTTAATTGAAGAATTAGATAAAGCCAAAGCAGAGTGGGAGGCTGAAACTAAAACCAAACGTTACGAAGTATCGGAAGATAACGTAGCAGAGGTAGTTGCAATGATGACTGGTATTCCGGTACAACGTGTCGGACAAACTGATAGCCAAAAGCTATTAAATATGTACGATAAAGTGGCTGAGAAAATTATCGGCCAGGATGATGCGATTAAGAAATTAACCAAAGCTATCCAGCGTACAAGAGCCGGACTAAAAGACCCTAAAAAACCTATTGGTTCATTTATCTTCTTAGGTCCGACAGGTGTAGGTAAAACCGAGCTTGCAAAAGAGTTAGCCCGTTTCATGTTTGACAGTGATGATGCATTGATTCAAATCGACATGAGCGAATACATGGAGAAATTTGCGGTATCACGTTTAGTTGGTGCGCCTCCGGGATATGTTGGCTATGAAGAAGGTGGACAATTAACCGAAAAAGTTAGAAGAAAACCTTATGCGGTAATTTTATTAGATGAGATTGAAAAGGCGCATCCTGATGTATTTAATATCTTATTACAGGTTTTAGATGAAGGTCAGTTAACAGATAGTTTAGGCCGTAAGGTTGATTTTAGAAATACAATCATCATTATGACTTCGAATATCGGTGCCCGCCAGCTAAAAGATTTTGGCCAGGGTGTTGGTTTCTCTACCGCTGCAAAAACAAATCAGGCAGAACAACATAGCCGCGGTGTAATAGAAAGTGCTTTAAAACGTGCTTTTGCACCAGAGTTTTTAAACCGTGTTGATGATGTGGTTGTATTTAACAGCCTTGGTAAAAATGAAATCTTCAGAATTATCGATATCGAATTAAAAGCATTATTCGGACGTGTTCATACTTTAGGTTATGATATCGTTTTAACTGAAAATGCTAAAGAATATATTGCAGAGAAAGGTTTTGATAGTAATTTCGGTGCCCGTCCATTAAAAAGAGCTATTCAAAAATACCTTGAAGATCCTATTGCAGAGGAAATTTTAAAAGGCGAATTAACGGATGGCGATGTTTTAGAAATAGACTACGACAAGAAATCCGAGCAAATTGCCATCGTCCATAAAAAAGGCGAAAAAAAGAAAGAAGAACCGAAAGAAGAAGATTCTTCTAACTAATTAGCATACTAAAGCCCTTCAATATATTTGAAGGGCTTTTTTGTATTATAAAGTGATGTTACATCTTTGTGTAATAAACTTGTTGCAATTCCGTTATTAATCGGTTAAACAAGCTAATGATTAACTGATAAAATACAATTATCCTTAATGAAGAGATTTTTATTGCCATGCCTTTGCATGTTTTTGCTTTTTACATCCTGCGAAAAAAATACGGAAATCGTACCGGAAACCAATGTTGTAACTTCAGCACCCGGAACTCCGGTAGCGACAGGCTTAAATGCCGATTTACTATTAAAGCTGGTTAATGAAAAACGGACCTCCGGTTGTAATTGTGGTACAACGGTTATGCCACCTGTTGCCACTTTAACCTGGAATAACTTACTGGCTGCGGCTGCCCTGGCACATAGTAAAGATATGAATGCCAATAATTATTTTAGCCATACTTCACTTGATGGAAGAACACCTGGCGACAGGATAACAGCGGCAGGCTACAAATGGATGGCTTATGGTGAAAATATTGCTGCAGGCCAGCAAAATGAGCAAGCCGTTTTTGATGCGTGGATTAACAGTGAGGGCCATTGTAAAAATATCATGAGCGCTAGCTTTAAAGAGATGGGGGCAGCAAAGGATGGTAAATACTGGACCCAGGAGTTTGGTAGACAATAAAGTTTTCATGACATTGGCTATACAATTGCCATGAAAACTTTTGATTAACTAAATCATTGCTTTTAAAGCATTATAATAATTCTCATAATTCTGAGCAGAAGTATTTAAGAATAAAAATGGTTCGATAAGTTCTAGCTCCATTAATAAAAATTGATTATTTACAAATGTGCCATCAACTCTGGCGTAAAGACAATTCTTAGCGAAAAGCTCGACATATTTTGCTGCAATATCTATTAAAACTTTATCTGGATTTTGGATATGTACAGAGCCACCATGCGCTGGTTGCACTCTAAAATCACCCTGTTTTGCTTTTTTAACTAAAGTATGGCTGTAAACACCATTAAAGAAAATAAACGACCATTCTCCATTTTCTAAAATTTCCGGTAGAAATGGTTGGATAATAAAATCTTCTTTTATAATAAGTAACCTCAGCTTTTGATTAATCTCTTCAACATTATCTAATGTAACCTTAAATGTATTTTTAGCCCCACCACTAATACAAGGTTTTACAATAAGTTTATCAGTATTAAATTTTTCAAAAAAAGCATTAAGATTTATTTCCTCACCATTAGTAATGAAAATACTTGGTGTAATATTTAATCCAGCCGACTCAATATCTTTTAAATAATGTTTATCGGCATTCCATCTAACAACATCAATTGGATTTAGAAGTCTGATGTTTTTTTCATCCAAAAGATTTAACCAGGTTTTAAAATCTTCATATAAATCAAAATAATCCCAGGGTGATTTTAATATTGCAAGCTGATAATTTTCCCAATTAATTTTTTCATCATTCCAAATTACCATTTCAATATTTAAGCCTTTTTCTTTTAAGAATAGTAGAAGTTTGTCATCTTCACTTTCAACCGTCGGACTATCATAAGCACCTTTATCTTCGTAAGTTATTAAAGCAATATTCATTTTTAAAACTAAGTTTTAATCAATTAATTGACAAGTAAAAACTAGAATAATGAAATTTGCGAGCCGGGAACTTTAAATAAACTATGGTCTAGCATAATTTCTTTTAAGTTGAGGCCGTTAAGGCGGCAATGTAACTTAAAGTTATCCCTTATCATTTTAGAAATATTCCCATCGCCACGCATCCGGTCGCCAAACCTGCTGTCGTTTACATTGCCGCCATGGCAACTCTGGATCATGTGCCATACCTTATCAAAGCGATCGGGAAAATTTTTTCGTAGCCAGTCTTCAAAAATCTGTCCGATGGCACCATTTAGTCTTACCACCGTGTAGCCTGCCCTAATTGCACCTGCATTGGCAACCGCTTTTAAAACGGCTGGGATTTCATGGTCGCTTAATCCAGGTACTAAAGGGGCAACCATAACGCCCATAGGTATGCCCGCATTGCTCAGGGTTTCCACAACTTTTAGCCGCTGCGTTGCTGTAGCTGTTCTTGGTTCCATGGCGAGGCGGAGCTTGTTGTTGAGGCTATTAATTGATGAATAAACCATTATCAGGTTAAGCTTTGCCATTTCCTGCAGAATATCGATATCTCTTAGAATAAGCGAATTTTTGGTAATCATCCCGATAGGCTGTTTGTAAGCAAGGGCAATTTCAAGGAGTTGCCGGGTTAGCTTAAACTTTCTTTCGGCGGGTTGGTAGCAATCAGTATTTCCTGAAAGGGAAATGGTTGTGGCATCCCAGCCTTTTTTCTCCAGAAATTTCTTGAAAAGGGCAGGTGCATCTTTTTTTACGATGATTTTCCGTTCAAAGTCCAATCCGGCACTGTATCCCCAGTACTGGTGAACATTGCGGGCATAACAATAAGTACAGCCATGTTCGCAGCCCTGATATGGATTGAGGGAGTACGCCATGCCAACATCAGGGCTATCCACTTTATTGACTACCGTTTTGGAGTTTTCGAAAAGAAATGTCGTTTTATGATCGCTTTCTTCCCAGTCGTCAATTCCTTCCTCATGTGCTTTAACGTAAGTGTTTTTAAGAAATTTATTATGTGGATTAAACTGTGCGCCCCTTCCCTTGAAATATTGATTTTCTTCCTCGTTCATCATACCATAAAATTACTAATATTTTTAGTAATTCTTAGCTGATGTGAAGAAGTTGTTAATATATTTACCGGCGTTCTAAGGGGATATAGTCCATTGGAACCATGTCGCCAATTTTTTCGTAAGCCCAATAACCTTCATACAACATGGAGCGTGAATCGTAAATGCCTCCATTGGCGTAAAAACGAACCGGCGCTTGCGTTAACCTGACTACAGAGATTTCATTTTCAGGAACATCGAGCGGGCGGAATACCCAGAATCCTGTATTTGAATAGGCAAGGGATTCTTTTTCTTTCGTATACTGAACACAAAGTGCCTCAGTGTAATTCATCCACTTTAAGTTTTCATTGTAATCATGAACAAGTGTATCGGGATTTACATCAGCTCTGCTGAATTTATCAATGAACTTTGGCATTTCCTTTTGCTTCGTCCAGAATTCCAGCAGGCCGGCATCAATTTTTCCGGCAACTTTCCTGATACCGGTTTTTTCGGCAACAGTTTTTATCTGCGCAATATTTTCATTGATAACATTTTCCGGGTATCTGTTCGGGTTGGGTATTTTTATAATTTTATTAATCAGGAAACCTTCTTCCAGGCTTTTGTGCTCATAAAGCGATCTAAAAAAATGTTGTGATGAACCGTAATAGGCTGTTTCCCTTGCCTCAATATATTTTTTCTTTTTGGCCGCTGATGCTTTTAGTTCCTCGAAAAAAGGATGGCCCGAAAAATAAATTATACGAGTGCGGCTGTTGTATTCAAAATAATCGAGCATGTATTTCAGGCGATAGCCTAAGGCCTTATTTTCGACGATTAAAAATTCTGTGGTTTTAACAGTTAATAAGCTTTTGGTTACATCGAAATCTACATTTAAAACCTGCGGATTCAGTATTTTACATTGTTTGGAGTTAGGGGTAATACCGATGAAATATTCGGTAAACTGTTTGATGTACTTGGCCCTGTTAGGGTCGGCCCGGATGGTAACTTCATTAAGCTGAACGGTATTTTCTTTCAGAAGTAAATCTACCTGTACTGATTTGTCGGAAATGATGACACTTTTTGAAAAGGGTAGATAGCCCACCATTTGCACCAGCAAATCGTAACTACCAGGTTTAAGGTTGGATAGGTGAAAATTTCCGTCATTATCGGCCACTGTGGCAATTTTGTAACCACTTAAATAAACACCTGCACCCGGTAATCCTCCTTTGTTGTCCCTGATTTTTCCACTTATGGAAAAAGTAACCTGACTAAAAACATTGAAACCCAGAAGAAGGAACAATACAAACAGGATAGCGCTTTTAATCATAAGAGCGAATGTAACCAAATGGAATAATAAATATTAAACTGCTTTGTTGATTTTAACAAATTTAACATTTAAGCATTTGAGTAGTTAGGGTTTGGCGGGCAATGGCACATAATCGAGGGGTACGCTATCTGCAATTTTCTCCCAGCTCCAGTAACCCTGGAAAAGCATTGACCTTGGATTGTACGTTCCGCCGTTTTCGTAGAAATACACCGGAGCAACCTGAAGGTTGATCAGTGAAACCTGATAGTCGGGCATATCCAGCGGCCGCGAAACAGACATTCCAATACGGTTCGCATAAAGAGGATCTTCTCTTTCTTTGGTATAAACTACGTAAAGTATATCGGTGAAATTAATTCCCTTTATGCTCTCATTATATTTTTTTACCAGCGTATCGGGTAAAACTTCAGCTCTGCTTAGTATAGACATTTCCTTAGGCTTGTTCTTTTGTTTTGCCCAATAATTTAAAGAATCGTTTCCTCCGACTGATAAAGTAATTTTACCCGAACTTTGCGCAAGGCTACGGAATTGCTTTAATTTTAAGTTGATCAGACTGTCTGGTGGCCGCGTCTTATCTACCTGCTTTATCAGTTTATTGATGATGAATCCTTCGTTTTTCGAAGTACCATTGTAAAGACTGTTAAAAAAATGTTGAGTTGAACCGCGATAGGCAATTTCACGTTTAGCCGCCCAACGCTTCAACTGCCCTTTACCACCTTTTAAATCTTCGTAGTAAGGATAACCTTCGTAATAAATAATCTTGCTTTTGTTATCGAACTCGAAATTATTGAGCTGATATTTTATCCGGTAGCCCAAAGCTTTGTTTTCGATAATGAGGAACTGGTTGGTTTTTACCGTTAATTTAGAATCGTCGTTGCTGTAATCGATAATGAGTACATTTGGGTTTATAATTTTACATTGGGCAGCGTTTGGTGTAGTTCCAATGAAAAAATCGGTAAACATCCTGATATAACCTTCACGATTGGGGTCGGGTTTAATGGTTACCTCACTTAACTGAACGGCATCCTGCTCGAGCACAAAGTTTGCCGTTAATGCTTTATCGCTGATAATAATATTCTGGGTTAATGCCTTAAAGCCAATCGATTGAACAAGAATGTCATAATTACCAGGTTTCAGATTAAAGCTGTATTTGCCATTGTCGTCGGTAACGGTAGCAATCTTATAACCACTAACATAAACACCAACGCCGGGGAGGGTTTCACCTCGCTTATCTTTAACAATACCCGAAAGCGTAAAGCTTTGCTGTGCAAAAGCGCTTACAGACAAAAAGATAAGTGAACAAAAAAGAATAAGCTGTTTCATTGAAACAAATATAAACTAATTTGTTAGTTTAAAAAATGAAATTGATCAGAGCAGTAATTCTTTTGCGTTTTCAATGGCTGATGCGCCAGGGTTTTTACCACTTAACATCTCAGCAATAACAGCAATACGTTCTTCCTGCTTTAACTTGCGGATGCCTGTAGTTGTTTTACCACCTTCATCATTTTTATAAACAAAATAATGTGATTTACCCTTAGCGGCAATTTGCGGTAAATGTGTAATTGAAATGACTTGCATATTGTTTCCTAACGCAGTAATCACTTCACCAACTTTAAGTGCTGTTTCACCCGATATACCAGTATCAATTTCATCGAAAATAATGGTTGGGAGGGAAGTATGTTGTGCTAATAATGCTTTTATGGCTAACATTAACCGAGATAATTCACCGCCCGATGCTACCTTGTTTACGGGCGCTGGTGCCTGACCGGCATTTGCAGAGAACAGCAGGTTAATTTCGTCTAAACCATCTTTTCCGAGCTCGGGCAATGCATGCTGGCTTAATACCAGTTTTGCATTTGGCATACCCACTTTTTTTAAGGTCAGTGCTGTTTGTTCCTCAACTAAACTTATTGCTTTTTTTCTGTTACCGCTAAGCTGATTTGCCTTTGTTGTCAACGCATTTCTGAGTTGTTCAACTTCCAGTTGTAGTTTTTCAATATTTTCATCAGATGATAATAACTGGTTTAAGTTATTTTCCAGTTGATCCCTTACAGCGATGAGTTCGGTATTATCCGAAACCCGGTGTTTTTGTTGTAAGGAGTAAAATAAATCAAGACGCTGGTTTATAGCTTCCAGGCGCTCAGCGCTGTGCAGGGTATTTTCTTCAATTGCTGCCGTTTCGGCTGCAATGTCTTTAATTTCAATTACTGATGAGCGAAGCCTTTCGAACAGGCTACTGATATTGGTGTCGAACTTTTCGATGCTTTGCAGCTGTAACTGTGCCTCTTTTAGCAATTGCATTGCCGAAGGTTCGCTTTCTGTTAATAAGCCTGATGCCGTGAGCAAAGCTCTTTTTATGGTTTCGGCATGTGTTAAGCGTTCGAGTTCTGCCTCTAACTCTTGCTGCTCATTATCCTTTAAACTGGCCTGCTCCAGTTCGTTAAACAGGAACTGTTCATAGTCTTGTTTACTTCTTGCTTCATCAGCCTCAGTGATCAACTTTTTTAAACGAAGAGTGTCTGATTTTAATTTCTTAAAGCCGGCGCGGTAATCGGCCAGTAAAGTATTATGATTTGAAAGTGAATCGACAATTAATAGTTGAAACTCAGGGTCGTTAATTTCCTGTGTGGCGTGTTGAGAGTGGATATCGATTAATTTTTCACCGATTTGTTTTAACAGTGAGAGGTTAACTGGGGTATCATTTATAAAAGCCCTTGATTTTCCGTCGATCGAGATTTCCCTTCTTAATGTGCTTTCCTGATAAAAATCGAGGTCGTTTTCTTCAAAAAGGACCTGTAGGTTTTCATCATTCAATAAAAAGGTTCCTTCAATAACACATTTTTTATCCTGGTTGAAGAAATATTTACTCTCGGCCCTTTGACCCAGAATTAAAGACAATGCGCCCAGAATAATGGATTTACCGGCACCGGTTTCACCAGTGATAATGTTTAAGCCTTTATCGAATTCGATATCAAGGCTATCGATTAATGCGTAATTACGTATTGAAAGTTTTTGTAGCATACCTCTGCGAAAATACTAAAAAGTTATTTTAAGATTTGCCACAAAAGCAAAACGGCGAAGATTTATCTTCGCCGCCTGCAATATAATCTGGTTGGTTTTATTGTTCTGGATTTTCAGGACGTTCTGCTTTTTCCTTTTGCTCTTTCTTCTCCATTTTCTCCCTTAATTCTTTCACTTCTTTATCGAATTTCTGTTTCAGCTTCTGGTATTCTTCTGAGTTTTTAACTTTATCATTTCTATCGATTAATATCCTTACCGATTCTGAATTACGTGTATTTGGTTCGCCATATTTTTCTCTGAACTTTTTCTGGAAGTTTGAACTAAGTTCCCTTTGGCTTTTACTATAATCTTTGGTGTTCCTTTGTTTACGTAATTCATCCAGTTCAGTTCTCCATTCCGGAGCACTTAGTTCTTTCAATGCCATTCCCATGTATTCAGTCATTGATAACCTTGCGTTTGAATCCAGTTTTATTTTAAAGTCTTCCGTGCGAATGCTGGCAAGGACATCATCTGCGATTTTTTTGTATTTTGCCTGTGCTTCTGGTGAACCATATTCCTTAGCAATGTCTTCGCCAAATTTTTTCCACTTCGCCTGTGCTTCCGGTGAATTGTATTCTTTCGCTAAATCTTCACTCATTTTTTTCCACTTTGCCTGTGCTTTAGGAGAATTATATTCTTTGGCCATGTCTTCACTCATTTTTTTCCATTTTGCACGGTTTTCAGGAGAATTATATTCTTTGGCAACATCTTCACCAAACTTTTTCCATTTGGCACGAGCTTCAGGTGAGCTAAAATCACGGAAGATTTTGCTTCTGAATGCTGTATCCCTGAATTTAAATGCCGAATCATATTGATAAACAAAGGCATTACGATCGCCAAAAAGTTCGTCTCTGTAAAAGTCTTTTCTTAAGCTATCAGGTAACTCTTTTAATGAATTGTATTCCGTTTTTTTACCGCTGGCATCAATGGTTACAATCTTAATTTTACGTTTTTTCGTCGTATCCAGGAAAATAACCGGCTTTTGATCTGCAATCGCTTTTAATTGTAAAATATGCTGATTTAAAGTTTTCTTTTCTTCTTTTTTTCTTTCTGCCGGATTAATCCAGGCAATAGAGAATATACAGGCAACGCCCAATGTTAAGGCTGCCATTTGTTGCTTGGCGTTTAAATAATTCGTTTTCATGTTGGTTATTCTTTTAATGCGTTGATACAGGTTCTGGGTTTTTCCGGTAGCTGCTAAGGCGTAGGCCGGACTGGTTTTATCTTTTATTAACTCTAGTTTTAGTAGTGCATGGGCATAGTTTAATGGTTTCCCTGTAACTTTTAAAACTAAATCATCACAAGCGTGTTCACGCTCAATATGAACAAATCTGCCTGCCATCCAAACAAATGGATTGTAGAAAAGAAAAGTTTCAATAGCGGTTTTAATCAGGTTTAAAAGAAAATCGTTTCTTCTGATGTGCGATAGTTCGTGGATCAAAATAGCTTCAACCTGTTCGTTATCCAGCTGATTTACCAAAGCCAATGGAAATAATACTACTGGTTTCAGGTAACCAATTACCAGGGGAACATTAACAATTTCTGACAAATGGAATTTTATGGTTTTATTAATTTTAAGATTGGCAGTAACGCTTTCAAAAATCAATTTCCAGCTATCGGGTATACTGCTGAGGTTATTTTTCTTAAGTTTAGAAAGCTGGTTGTAACCTTTGCCAATAACAAACAATTGTAATGCAATACCAATCAGGTAGAAAGCTACTACGAGGGGAAAGTACTGTTCAATTTTACTGCTGAGGCTTTGGGGTACATTGTTAAAATACTGATAGGCTTCTAAAGTGGCAATATTTGTAACGTTGGTTTTGCCTGGTACATTTTTTAATAAATGGCTGATAAAGTTGTAAGCAAAACAACCGAACATTAACACGATTGAACCAAAAGCAAGGTTGTGTTTATATTTGGCGGCCAGTTTGGGTAAACTGAGTAGTACGATAAATAAAACGCCGTAGATTAAAGCACTCTGCCATAAAGAATTCACAATGCTCCAGCCAAATGCTTTGATAAATTGTTGTACTAAAGTTTCCATATTAGTTGTCTTTTTCTAATTTTTCCAAATACTTTTTTATTTCCTCTATCTCATCTGCGCTTGCCGTGTGGTTACCTAAAGCCTGCATTACCAGTCTTGCTGCCGAACCGTTAAAAACATTATCGATCATTTTATTAACCAGTTGCTTCTCCGTTTTATCCTGGCTTACAATGGCCTTATATATGTGTGTTTTTTGGTTCGTATCTCTTTCAACCATGCCTTTCTCATGCATAATCTGCATCAGCTTAAGGGTGGTGGTATAACCCGAGTCTTTTTTATCCAAAGCTTCATGAACTTCGCGTACCGTACACAGGCCTTTTTGCCAGAGTACCTGTAAGATTTCCATTTCGCCTTCGGTTGGTTTGATGTTGTTATTGCTCATATGTTACAGTTGTACGAATTATTTCGTAATCAAATGTACGAAGATATTCGTATTATCAAAATATTTTAACAAATTTTTAACTATTGTGCCGTAATCGGTATTTGAAGTGGTTAATTTCGATAATAGCTAACTGCTTGCTGATTATAAGACACGGGATAGGAGAAAAAGTTGCACCTGTTTGAAATGGAGAATGTTTGAACCGGTTAACTGCAGGGCAATGGTAAAAGCATATTTGTTTACTGTACTACTGAAAAGCTAAACGATTAAACAACTGCTTAGTTAATCAATAAACTAATTTTGTTTCAGTCCTTCGTACTTTCCAATATTTGCAGGGTCTATTTCCGATAACATATTGTAAGCTTTAGCGCGCTCCTGAGCATTTAATTTCGAAAGTACATTTGTTATTTCTTCGGCTTTTGATGCGAAATAAACATTAGGAAAAATGGAGCCCAGTTTTTGTTTATCCATTTGTTGCAAATCAGATAATGCATTAACTATTGGCATTAAACCTTTATCGTTGTCTGTAAGCTGGTCTAAACCACTTGAGTGATAGCTGTAGATGAAATTTCTGAGTGGGGCGAATATCGGGTTTAATGTATTTTCATTAAACCAGAAACGGTTACGAAGTCCATCTGCAGCTTTCCAACCAGTGCTGCCCGATGCCTGTGCCAGGTTAATAATGCTTTGTGCTTTTTTAAAATAAGGTGTGCCACCCATTTTACTGAAGCTGTCTTTATCCAAACCGATTATGGTATAAGCGTAATAGGTGAGGAGCGCACTGATGTTTGAGATGTAATTCTGGTCGGAGAAATCGATTACAGCGCCATCATTAAAAGCGAAGTCGAAATTCTTATCGCTCATATTCAATAAAGTGCTGTTGTAGGTGGTATTGAAAACTGGTCTGCTGCTCTGAATCTGTGCTTCAGCCGTATAACCTGATCCACCATCCCAGGAGTTAATGGTGATTACGAAATTGCAATCGATCCGTTCCTGTGGTTTATAGGTTTCGTTAGTAAACTTATTGTTGTTTAAGAAATCGCGGATTGTTTTCTGCAAAGCCTCAAGGCCCGGCTTGCTGATGTTTGAAACCTGCGGAGCCAATAGCTGTACCCTGGCATTAAGTTCCTGTGCCTGAAGTTTACCAAAGCCGATCAGCAACAAGAAACAAACAATCCTTTTTATCATTTTAATAATGCTAAAATAGCTTTACAAATATCTTTAGCCACTTCGTTTTTCGATTTCATTTCAAAAACCGTTTTCTCGAGTGCCTTGTTAAAAATAGTTATTTTATTTGTATCCGATTTAAAACCTGCTCCTTTATCGTTCAAAGAATTTAAAACAACCAAATCAAGGTTCTTTTTTTTCAGCTTAGCCTTGGCATAGTTTTCTTCGTCGTTTGTTTCTAAAGCAAAGCCTACTAAAAGCTGACCACTCCTTTTATTTTTTCCTAAGGAAGCTAAGATATCAGTAGTCTTTTCCAGTTCTAAAACCAGCTCAGTTTCTTGTTTTTTTATCTTTTGGCTTGCAATAACTTTTGGTTTATAATCGGCAACAGCTGCACACATTACGGTAATGTCTGTTGTATCAAAATGTTTTGTACAGGCAGCATACATGTCTTGCGCACTAACCACATCAATTCTGTTTAAACTCTGGTTACTCTTCTGGGCCGTTGGTCCTGCAACCAGGGTAACCTCGGCGCCCAGTTTTGCCAGCTCATCTGCAATGGCAAATCCCATTTTACCAGAGGAGTGGTTTCCTATGAAACGGACAGGGTCGATCGCTTCATAAGTTGGTCCGGCGGTAACGAGCACTTTTTTGCCAAATAAGGGCATCGATTTCTTAATGGAATGCTCCAGGAATAAGACAATTTCTTCAGGTTCAGCCATTCGGCCTTCACCATACAAGCCGCTTGCCAGTTCACCGCTTTCCGGGGCAATAACAATATTTCCGAAACGCTTTATGCTGTTAATATTATGCTGTGTACTTTCATGTTTCCACATGTCTAAATCCATAGCCGGTGCAACATATACCGGGCATTTAGCTGATAGATAAACCGCTGTTAAAAGATTATCGCAGATGCCTGTAGCCAGTTTAGCAAGGGTGTTTGCGCTTATTGGTGCAATAATTATCAAATCGGCCCATAGGCCTAACTCGACATGGTTGCTCCATACACCAGTTTCTTCTTCGAAGTACTGTGTATAAACAGGGTTTTTAGAAAGTGTAGCGAGGGTTAGCGGTGTAATGAAATTAGCACCATCAGGGGTAAGGATAACCTTAACGTTTGCACCAGCTTTAACCAAAAGCCTGACTAAAAATGCCGACTTATATGCTGCGATGCTGCCGCAAACGCCAAGGATTATATTTTTGTTTTTGAGCATGTTTGTGCCCTATACTGATTATTTTTGCTCTTTAGCAGGATTTCTGTGATAAACTTTTTCATTCAAAAATTCATCAATTGCAACCAAAACAGGCTTAGGCATACGCTCATAGTGCTTGCTGATTTCAATTTGCTCACGATTTTCGAAAATCTCTTCCAGGTTATCGTTGCTTGATGCAAATTCTGCTAATTTACCATGCAACTCTTCTTTCATATTGTTGGAAATCTGATTTGCTCTTTTAGCAATAACCACTAATGATTCGTATAAATTATCAGTTGATTTATCTAAGTCGTGTACATTTCTGGTAACCGTAGTATTTGGTACAGCAGGTTTGTTAGTATTCATGTGTTACTTATTTTTAGTATCTGTGGTGTTAACTTTCGTTGTATCTTTAATTTTGCCAGTTCTTTTAAGCATTTCCATATACTTAGCCTGGTCGGCTGCAAAAGTAGCCATTTCTTGTTTATTAAATGCTATCCCAGCGTCAATATCCGATTTAAGTCTTTTAGCATCATCGGTAAATTTACTTTTTGGATAATTTTCGGTAAACTCATTATACAAATCAGTAGCCTCATTGTATCTGTCTTCCTGACGAACAGGAATACTGTTTTTAGCATACATGTATTGAGATTTAATCATCAAAAAGTCCATCTCCTCTGCATATTTAATATCCGGATAATCACGCTGTGCATTTTTCAATGCAATAACGGCCGCACGATAGTTATCTGCATTACTTGGTCCGGTTGTTAAATACATTTTTGCATTTTCAAAAACCTTATCTTCAAGTTTACCTCTTAATACACCAATATATTTAGCTGCAGCGGCTGCACGCTCACTGGTAGGGTATAAGTTTATAAACAATTGTAAAGCATCAATGGCCTTATAAGTATTCTCCTGGTCTAAAGAAAATACAGGTGATTCTAAATAATAACAGTATGCTGCCATATAACGAGCTTCTTCAGCATCTTTACTGGCAGGGTAAGTATCTGCAAAACTCTTAAACTGGTATCTCGCAGTCGTATAATCCTGCAACCTGTATAATGTATTTGCGTAATAAAAGTTTAAACCTTCAGCCTCCTCACGCCCGCGATATTTTTGAGATAAATCTTCAAAAAGCACCAAAGCTTTGCTGTAATTCCTGCTATTGTATAATCTAATCCCTTCCTGGTATTTCTTTTTTACGTCGTTACTGGCCCTTAGTTTTTCAAAACGGCTTTTACAGCCAGCCATACCAATAGCGGCAACAAATACTAAAATAATTAAGTGTTTAACTTTAAACATTCTGCAAAGATAATTAATAATACGATAACATCAATAAAAACAATTGGCCGCTAAGCTATGTAAAGCAAATCAGTAGTAAATAGCAGTTAACAAATTTTAACATATATATAAGGATGCTGGGTTGGGTTCGGGTATTAGTGTTAAGCATCTATTAGTAGTATTAAAATATTTAGCAAAGGCCGGTTTGTTCTACTACATAGTTGTTACTCCCTATCTTCCTTCTAAATCCTCACTTTGCTGCGGGTTATCCATTATGCCCGGGTTTATATTGTTTCGATCTGTTTTCCAGATCCAGGATTGTATTTGCC
>NZ_JAVTSJ010000002.1:0-862971 GCF_032678405.1 Pedobacter aquatilis | reverse complement strand
GTTTGCTTATCCGTGACATCCGCCACTCAAGCTTTTTTTTTTTCCCTTCGTTTCCGTTGGGAGTGCAAAGGTAAGAATCTTTTTTTAACTTCCAAATAAAATAATTTTTATTTTTCAAGCCTCATTTTTCTTCTCAAACCCTCTTTTCAATACTGCCCTTCCGGGCTTCGCTTCCTTCCGAAGCGGGTTGCAAAAGTAGAAAATTTTATCCAACCTCCAAATTTTATTTTAAAATAATTTCTGTCAGTCTTATTTTCTCATCACATTAACCCTCTTCCTCCGAAGCGGGTTGCAAAAGTAGAAAAAATTAACACCCTTACAAATACAAAAACCGTTTTATTTGATGGATTCCCCGTAACTCTATGAACTACAGATAGAAAAAGTTGTCAGTCTACTAAAACATTTTAACTTATTCGTTTGTTAAAGCCTACTTTGTAAGCCTGCGAAGAAAGGTTTTTACCACCTTAGACACCTAAGGACATCCAGATTGTAAGGATTATTTTAATACTTTTTAATACTGCCCAGTGCTTAATAAAACCAAAGTACAGGCTTCGACAGGTTCTATTCCGTTTGCATCCAGCAATTTTTCAAGCTCATCATTTTCAGTTCCCGGATTAAAAATAACTCTTTTTGGTTTTGTGTTAATGATATAATCATGGTATTGTGTCTGCAAATCGGGACCTATATACAATGTAATAGTATCAATATCCGAATGAATGTTACCCGGTTTCTCAATTTCTACTCCTGCAACCTCACCACGTTTTATACCAACATTAACAATTTCATGATTAAAACGCGTTAACATGTGGGCTGCTTTATATGCATATCGAGATGGATCTGGAGATGCACCTATAATAAGTGTCTTTTTCATAAGTTAAAATTTCGACAAGAGTGCAATTTGTCCGGAATGATAAGCGTGATGCTGAATTAAATCGTTTAGCAGTTCGATATTTGTAACACCTGTGCCTAAAGCCGGATTTCGTTCATCTTTTGTGGGACTGTCCCATTCAGAAGTTGCAATTTTTCCGCAAACCCGAATCAATTCTTCATTTGCGATTTTAAAATCAAATATTATTCTTTCCCAAGCTTGTGGGCTTTTTTGACGAACGGCAGGCCAATCGCCCATTTCGGGCTCACTTGCAGGATTACCATTTAAACGAGATGCTACTTCTGTAGTCCAGCTTGTTAAATGCAGTGCAATTTCTGCAATTGAATGTGCATTTGGCACATAGTGCTGAAATGCTTTTTCAGGCAAAACATTATTTAGTGTTTGCATAACATGATTACCATGCCAGGCATCGCCATTAAATGCTTTTTGGATTTCATTGGTAATGTTTAACATATTTAAACAACAAAGGCTATATAGATATGTTTGTTATTGGGCTGTAAGAATTGCATTTGCGCAATTAATCCCATCAATTGCAGCAGAAACTATACCACCAGCGTACCCAGCACCCTCTGCACATGGGTATAAACCTTTAACCTGTGGGTGCTGGAAGGTTTCTTTATCTCGCGGAATACGAACTGGTGAGGATGTTCTGCTTTCGACTCCTACCAAGATGGCCTCGTTAGTATAATAACCTTTTATTTTCTTTCCAAATAGTGGAAGTGCGGTCTTTAAACTTCCTGAAACAAAATCGGGAAGAATATTATCTAACATCGAACTTTTAGTACCAGGCAGATAGGAATTTTTTGGTAAATCAATCGATAACTTATTGTTTACAAAATCAACCATGCGTTGAGCGGGGGCAACAAGGTTTCCTCCTCCGGCAACAAAAGCCAGTTTCTCAATTTCAGACTGAAAATTCAGCATCCTTAACGGGTCGTAACCTTGCACATCATTTAATGTAACCTGAACTACCGTGCCGGAATTAGCATAGGGGTTATTTCTTTTTGAAGGCGACCATCCATTTACCACAATTTCATTCTCGCCAGTAGCACATGGAGCAATAATACCTCCGGGACACATACAAAAAGAGAATACACCACGACTGCCAACTTGTTCTACCAAGCTATAATATGCAGGCGGCAGAAATTCGGAGCGTATATCACAATGGTATTGTGCTGAATCTATAATTTGCTGTGGATGCTCAATGCGAACGCCTAAAGCAAAAGGTTTAGCCTCAATAAGAATATTTTTGCTATTCAGCAATTCATACACGTCCCTGGCAGAATGTCCGGTAGCCAAAATAATATTTTCGGCAAATAATTTATCTTCAAAATTAATTTCGATTCCTTTTATTTTACCAAATTCGATTAAGATATCGGTCATCTGGCTATCAAACATTACTTCTCCTCCAGCATTCAATATGGTATCTTTTATAGCTGTTATGATATGCGGAAGTTTGTTTGTTCCGATGTGAGGACGGGCATCAATAGCAATATCAGGTTCGGCCCCGTGATTTACAAAGACTTGTAAAACCTTATTAATATCGCCACGTTTGTTGGAACGGGTATATAATTTCCCATCAGAATAGGTCCCTGCGCCACCCTCGCCATAGCAATAGTTCGATTCTGTGTTGACTACACCTTGTTTATTAATTGCAGCTAAATCGCGGCGACGTTGTTTAACATCTTTACCACGTTCGATAATAATTGGCTTGAGCCCATTTTCAATACATTGCAGTGCGGCGAACAAACCTGCCGGACCTGCACCAATAATGAGTACTGGCTTTGCATCACTGACATTTTGATAGCTGATTGTATGAATTTCAGGAGCCGGCGCTTCATCAACATAAACTTTTACCTGAAGACGGAAAATAACTTTACGGGAACGCGCATCAATGGAGCGTTTAAGTATTTCGTAGCCTTTTATACGGTTTAAGGAAAGATTTAATCCTTCTGCCAGCTTCTGTTTGATGGTTTCAGTTTGCTCTACCTGATGTGGGAGCAATGTGATTTCGATATCTTTTTGCATACAACTTGTCAGGTTTTTATCCTGAATTGTAACAAAGGTACAGATTTTGTAATCTTATTAGTAAATTGACCTTAATTCAATTTGACAACTTATACAAAAACCATAAAAATGAAAAGATTAGTATTTGGAATTTTAGCTGCTGTAATTGCAGTTAGCACTTTGAGTTCATGCGGATACAACAGCATGGTTAAACTTGATGAAAATGTAAAATCGAAATGGGGAACTGTTCAAACCCAATATCAAAGAAGAGCAGATTTAATTCCGAATTTAGTAAACACTGTTAAAGGTGCAGCAAAATTTGAACAGGGAACCTTAACAGCAGTTGTTGAGGCTCGTGCAAAAGCAACCCAAATGACAGTTAAAGCAGATGATTTAACACCTGAAAACATCCAGAAATACCAGGCAGCGCAGGGGCAGTTAAGTCAGGCTTTGGGCAAATTATTATCGATTACTGAGGCATATCCTGAATTAAGAGCTACCCAACAATTTAGCGACTTATCGGCACAGTTAGAAAGTACTGAAAACAGAATTACCGTAGCACGTAAAGATTTTAACGATGCGGTGCAGGAATATAATGGTAAAATCAGGTCTTTCCCTACTAACCTAACTGCAGGCATGTTCGGTTTCAAACCTAAAGGCTATTTTGAAGCAGACGCAACTGCTAAAGATGCACCTAAAGTAGAGTTTTAATCTTCTCTAAATAATATATAAGGGTAATGGGTGTTTATTTAACTGAACATTTATTACCCTTTTTAATTCAATTTAAAACTAAGACATGTCGTTATTCTCGGATATTGAACAAGATAAAATAGCAAAAGCAATTGCTGATGCAGAGCAGACAACTTCAGGAGAAATTAGAATAGCTATTGATAAACATTGCGAAGGTGATGCTTTCGAAAAAGCTACGGGATATTTTGCCAAGCTTGATATGGATAAAACTGCTCAGCGCAACGGTGTATTGATTTACCTGGCGCATGCAGACCATAAGTTCGCCATAATTGGTGATTCAGGAATTAACAAAGTTGTTCCTGACAATTTCTGGGAAACCACAAAGATTGCTATGACTGCTCATTTTGCGAAGGGCAATTTGGCAGATGGAATTATAGCAGGCATTGCCCTTGCCGGCGAGAAGCTGGCATTATTTTTCCCTTATCAAACCGGGGATATAAATGAATTGCCAAATGATATTGTATACATGGACAGTAAAGAAAACAACTAAGGCAATGAAAAAATTATTCCTCTTATCGTTTTTCAGCTTAATCTTCAGTGTTGTATTTGCGCAGGATTTCCCGGCAAAACCTACAACGCTGGTTAACGATTATACAAATGTTTTGTCTGCTAGCCAGAAAGAAGCCCTCGAACAGAAACTAGTTGCTTTTGACGACTCGAGCTCTACACAAATTGCGATAGCGATTGTGAAATCTGTGGGCGACTATGACATTAATGAATATGCGGTAGAACTTGGCAGAAAATGGGGTGTTGGCCAAAGCGGCAAAAATAACGGTATTATGATTGTAGTCGCCGTAGGCGATCGGAAAATCTCTATCCAGACAGGATATGGCGTTGAAGGTGCTTTACCAGATATTTATGCAAAACGCATCATCGACAATGATATTAAACCAAATTTTAAAGCCGGCGATTATTATGCAGGCTTAGATGCTGGCACAACCTCCATTATAAAATATACCAGGGGCGAGTACAAAAATGATAACCCAAGGGTATCGGCAAAAAAGGGCGGCTCGGTAAGTGCTATCTTGCTTATCATCATTATTATTGTGGTTATCATTATTATGAGAAATGGCGGCGGAGGCAATGGCGAAATTATCGGTAGCCGAGGCGCCTCTAATGCACTATTCTGGGCCATGCTGTTTGGAAGTGGTGGTGGCGGCCGAGGTGGAAGTGGTGGCTGGGGCGGCGGCTCATCCGGAGGCGGAGGCGGCTTTGGTGGTTTCGGCGGCGGAAGTTTTGGAGGCGGAGGCTCAAGCGGAAGCTGGTAACTTGGATTTACGATCTTAGATGAAGATTTACGATTTATCTAGTAACATAATGATAAACTGAAAGATGTACAGAAGAGATTTAATAACTGCAGAAATTGAAAAGCTTACTCAAGTACTGGCCAAAATAATGGGGCTAAAACTTGAGGGGAAGTTAAAGGATGCAAATCTGATTTTTGTAGAAACTATGAAGAACAGTTTCGCACTCCCTGTGGAAACGCTGGAAGGCGAAGATCTAAATACCTTCAGGCAATGGCTTGAAATTACCGACTTGCCGGCAGAAAAACTGGATTCTTTAAGTGAGTTTCTTTATTACGAATTAGGTATCAGTAATGACCGCAACAGGATTATTGCACCAAAACTTAATTTAATTTACAATCTGCTTGCTGATAAACATAAAGTCGTTCATCTCGTTAACTTGCATCGGCAGAAAATAATTCAACAATACATTTGATTTACAATTTTAGATTTACAAAGAACGATTTATGACCAAAATTGAAAAGTGGCAAAAGCTTGCCTCTAAATATTTAGTGAAAGAGAAATGGGCCACCTTACGTGTAGATGAAGTTAAATTACCTGATGGAATTGTAAAAGATGATTATTATGTTTTAGAATACCCAAACTGGGTAAATGCTATTGCCCTAACCGTATCGGGTAAAATTATACTTGTTCGTCAATACCGTCACGCGGCTGATATAATATCCCTCGAAGTTCCTGGAGGTGTAATTGATGGTGATGAAGAGCCGGAATCTGCAATTAAAAGAGAGTTACTGGAGGAAACCGGTTATAGTTTCAAAACCTGTAAGCTTATTGCCGAACTTTATCCGAATCCGGCAACGGCAAATAACCTAACCTTTACCTATGTTTTAACCGGCGGTATAAAAACTCATGAGCAGCATTTGGATGAGCACGAAATCCTGAATGTAGAAGAATACACAATCACAGAAGTAAAACAGCTTTTGAAAGATAATAAAATAGCCCAGGCATTACATGTGGCGGCATTACATTATGGTTTAGCAGAAATCGAAAAAATCAACTTTTCATAAATCTTTGATTCCAGTAAAACAATAAAGGCCTGATTGATATCAATCAGGCCTTTATTGTTTTAAAGTTAAGCTAAATGATTTAGCTCATTTTTAATTTCTTTTGAATATCGTGTACATAAGCCTTAAACTTTTTATCTGTATCGATTAAATCTTCAACAGTTTGACAAGCATAGATTACCGTACTGTGATCGCGGCCTCCAAAGAAAGCACCAATTGTTTTTAATGATGATTTTGTATGGCTCTTAGAAAGGTACATTGAAATCTGGCGGGCCTGTACAATTTCGCGTTTACGTGTCTGCGATTTAACCATATCAACAGGAACTTCAAAATACTCGCAAACCAATTTCTGGATGTATTCCATAGAGATTTCCTTCGAGGTATTCTTGATGAAGTTCTTTAGCATTTGCTTTGCTAAGTTCAAATCGATTTCCTTTTTATTTAAAGTAGCTTGTGCCAGTAAAGAAACCATTGCACCTTCAAGCTCACGTACGTTGTTATCAATGTTGTGCGCAACATATTCTACAACTTCGCCAGGTAATTCAATACCATCAGCATACATTTTCTTTCTTAAAATGGCGATACGCGTTTCTAAATCCGGAATCTGTAAATCAGCAGATAAACCCCACTTAAAACGACTTAATAAACGCTCTTCTAAACCGGCTAAATCTTTTGGAGCTTTATCAGAGGTTAAAATAACCTGCTTACCTGATTGGTGTAAGTGGTTAAAAATATGGAAGAAAATATCCTGTGTTTTTTCTTTACCGGCGAAATTGTGTACATCATCCATGATGATAACATCCATCGCCTGATAAAAGTTAACAAAGTCGTTGATGGTATTATTTTTCAATGAATCAACAAACTGCTGGCAAAATTTTTCGCAACTAACATAGATAACCAGTTTATCAGGCATACTCCTTTTAATCTCGTTACCAATGGCCTGTGCCAGGTGTGTTTTACCCAAACCTACGCCACCATAAATCATTAAAGGATTAAATGATGTACCGCCTGGTTTAGCAGCAACCGCATAACCTGCAGAACGTGCCAAACGGTTACAATCTCCTTCTATGTAATTTTCAAAAGTGTAGTTTGAATTTAACTGTGGATCTACGTTTAATTTTTTTAATCCGGGGATGATAAACGGATTTTTGATATCCTTGTTAATCGATACCGGAATTGGCATGGATTGCACCTTTGCTTCTGCCCCGTTTCCGTTCGAAGGCATATTGGTAGTATAAGGACTTCCACTGTTAGATGATTTATCTACAACAATGTTATATTCCAACCTGCCATCCTCTCCAAGTTGTTTTTTAACGGTTTTACGTAATAAGCCTACGTAGTGCTCTTCAAGCCATTCGTAAAAGAATAAACTTGGTACCTGAATGGTTAGAACCTTACCTTCCAATTTAAGGGCTGTAATAGGCTCGAACCAGGTTTTGAAACTTTGGTTCGGGATGTTATCCTTAATAATTTGAAGACAGTTCTTCCACACTTCTGTACAAGTTTTTTCCATTGCGATTTCTATAATTTATTGGTTTTCAGTTCCGATTCGAATTTACGGGATGGTCCGTTTCGGGACTACGAATATTGAGAAAATTATCAACATTTGAAACAAAAATTTCATTTATTTCGTAACATATTCATAAGCAGTATTCTACCTCTCTTAACCTGAATTTTTAGTGTGGATAACTATTTATTAACATTGGTTTTCCACATCAAAAATCGATTTATCGCTTATTTATGCCGATTATTCCGAATCAAGCCTGGAAAAGCAAATTCCAGGCCAGTAACCCAATCTGACCTGCTTTTTCTCAGAATATAATTTACTTAAAATTAAACTAGCTGAAACCAAAGCGATTATATAAATTGTAACCCATCGATTATTTAATCGACGGATTACAACTGTAAATTATGAGGTTAAAATTTCCCCATTTTGGGTAAAATCCAAATCTGTTTTACACAACTAATATTCGCCGAAGGCATCTCTTAACACATCAGCAATTTCTCCTAATGTAGCATACTTTTCTACGGCCGTTATAATCAAGGGCATTAAGTTAATATCAGATTTTGCAGCATCACTTATATGTCTTAACGCTTCTTTAACCGCATTGTTATCTCTTTCAGCTTTCAATCTGTTTAGTTTTTCAGTTTGCAGCTTCCTTACCGAATCATCAATATTAAAAACCTCGGTTATACCTTCTTCCTTTTGAACAAACCTGTTTACGCCGACCGATACCCTGCTACCATCTTCAATTTCATTTTGATACTGGTAAGCAGCAGAAGCAATTTCCTGTTGCATGTAATCGCTTTCAATAGCATTTACTGAGCCGCCCATCGCATCAATTTTATCAATATAAGCCCATGCTGCTGCTTCGATTTCGTCAGTTAGGCTTTCCACAAAAAAAGAACCTGCCAATGGATCAACAGTATCAGCAACACCACTCTCAAAGCCGATGATCTGTTGTGTACGCAATGCGATTTTTGCAGCAGCTTCTGTAGGTAAAGAAAGTGCTTCGTCGTAACCATTGGTATGCAGCGACTGTGTACCGCCTAAAACTGCAGCCATTGCCTGGTTAGTAACCCGGATAACGTTGTTTAAAGGCTGCTGGGCCGTTAAAGTAGAGCCACCGGTTTGCGTATGGAACCGAAGCATTTGTGCTTTATCGTCAGTTGCCCCAAGTTCCTTTGTAATTTTTGCCCACATCCTCCTTGATGCCCTGAATTTGGCAATCTCCTCAAAGAAATTATTATGGCAGTTAAAGAAGAAGGATAATCTCCTTGCAAAAATATTAATATCTAAACCTTTTGCTATTGCCGCTTTTAGGTAAGTTTTACCATTTGCAAGTGTAAAGGCCAGCTCCTGAACTGCAGTTGATCCGGCTTCCCGGATATGATAACCTGAAATAGAGATGGTATTCCATTTCGGCACTTCCTTACTGCAATATTCAAAAATATCCGTTATTAAACGCATTGATTGTTTAGGCGGATAAATGTAAGTGCCGCGGGCGGCATATTCTTTTAAAATATCATTCTGTATCGTACCTGAAATCTGTTTTAAATCTGCACCTTGTTTTTTGGCCAGTGCAATATACATGGCCAATAAAATGGATGCCGTGGCATTAATTGTCATTGAAGTCGTAATATTCTTCAGTTCAATGCCATTGAAAAGAATTTCTATGTCTCTTAAAGAATCGATTGCAACGCCAACTTTGCCTACCTCGCCATCTGCCATTTCATGATCAGAATCGTAACCGATCTGCGTTGGTAAATCAAATGCAACAGATAAGCCGGTGGTTCCCTGGCTCAATAAATAATGATAACGCTTATTTGATTCTTCTGCGGTAGAGAAGCCTGCATATTGCCGCATTGTCCACAAACGTCCGCGATACATATCTTTTTGAATTCCCCGGGTAAAAGGGAATTCACCAGGTTTCTCTTCCATCGGCTTTGCCGAAGTATAAAGCTCTTTTATCTCGATACCAGAAGTTGTAATATGTTTTTTATCGCTCATATTTGGTTATGTAAATGTTTAACTGTTAAAAACTGATTAATTGGTTAACTGCTCAAATTGGTCGCCAAATTGATTCAGTTTTGCAGATTATGATTAACAGGCATAAACAATTACCCAATTAACCGTACAGAATCAAAACAGCTTGCTGATATCTTTCTTAATAAGCTCAATAGTCAGATCATATGGATTTTCATCAATACCAGCCATATGTTGCAGAATGGCTTTACTTAATTCTATACCATTTGCATCGGCTGGCAAACCCTGCACTGCATTATTTATCATGGCAATGGTATCGTCTTTCAATTTTCTTATAACTCCCCAAGTTACGGTATCAACATAAAGCTGTTGGGTAATATTATGCTGATATTCTGAACGCACTTCGTTTAAAATACCGGCCTGTAAAGTACCTATGCCAATACCCTGTTGATGAAGGCGAACTAATAAATTTGCCGGATTTATTCTATCAACAAAAATAATTAACCGCTCATGCGCCTGTAATCGCAGGGGTAAAATATGGGTGCGGCTCTCTTTATTTAATTCTGCAGTTTTAAGGTTGAAAAAACGCTGAATATCGTTCTTCAAAACATAATAAATAGCAATTAGAGCGATAAAAACCCCTGCTCCTAATATTACGATATCAGTAATTATTTGTTGTACATTCATATATATTGTTTAACTACGGTAATTTTAAAACCTGATAAAAGCAAAAATGTGCATTATTATTTATATTTGTAAGAGTTAAAATTTAAATAACATGAGTACTACAGTTGATACAGCATTTGCACCGGTTACTTTTTCGGAAGGCGCAGCAAAAGAGTTATATAAATTAAAAGATCAGCAAGAGATTGGTGAGGATTATGGTTTACGTGTAGGCGTTGAAGGTGGCGGTTGCGCAGGCATGAACTATGTTCTGGGCTTCGATCAGAAAAAAGACGGCGACCAGGAGTTTCTAATCAATGGGATTAAAGTGTTCATGAATAAAGCACATCAGATGTATTTAATGGGTATGATGATTGACTGGCAGGACGGTTTAAATTCAAGAGGTTTCACCTTTATAAACCCAAATGCAACGAGCACTTGCGGTTGCGGAACAAGTTTTTCGGCATAAAGAAAATAATATTGTAACATATTGCATGGTCCCCTTGTCTAAACATCGGGACTTTTTTATTTTTAAAAGTATCCTGAAAAGGAAAAAACCTTTCAACTACGCTTTATAACTAAATGAATTACAGAGAAAACATCAGGCTGGCCATACAATCCATTAAAAGCAACCGCTTGCGCACCATGCTAACGGCGCTCATTATAGCCATTGGTTTAAGTGCTTTGGTTGGTATTTTAACTACGCTCGATGCTGTAAAAACCAGTATGACTGAAGCATTCAGTAGCATGGGGGCGAATTCATTTACGATTCGTAACCGGGGAACCGGAATAAGGATTGGAGGACAAGGAAAAAGGCCAAAACCTTTCAAATCCATCAGGTACGAAGACGCGATTAAGTTTAAAGATAGCCTTAACACACCTGCCACAGTCGCTGTAAGTGTTTTTGCAAGCAGTGGTTCAACGGTTAAAAACGGGAGTTTAAAAACCAACCCTAATATTAACGTTCAGGGGATTGACGAAAACGGACTGACATCACAAGGCTTAAGTTTATCTGAAGGTAGAAATTTTAGTGTTTCTGAAGTACAAATGGGAAGCAATGTTTGTATTGTTGGTAGTGAGGTTGTAAACAAGCTTTTCAAAAATGAAGACCCTATTGATAAACTGATCAATGTGGGGAATAATCGTTTTAAGATTGTAGGTATATTGGTATCAAAAGGTTCGAGTATGGGTTTTAGTGGCGATAGAGCAGTTTACGTGCCCCTATTAAAAGCAAAGCAGATTAATGCCAATGCTAATCCATCTTACACCATAACAGTAATGGTTCCTACAAACGATATGCAGGAAAATGTTATAGGTGAATCGACAGCACTGTTCAGAAACATCAGAAAAGTTAAAATCAGTGAGCCAAATAATTTTGAAATAACTAAAAGTGATGCCGTTGCTCAAACGCTCTTCGAAAACCTAGCCTTTGTTGCCATTGGGGGCGTTGCTATTGGAATTATAACACTTATAGGTGCTTCGATTGGTTTGATGAATATCATGCTGGTATCGGTTACCGAAAGGACAAGGGAAATTGGTGTAAGAAAAGCAATTGGTGCAAACCCAAAAGTTATTCGCCGTCAGTTTTTAATCGAAGCTGTTGTAATTTGTTTGATGGGTGGCAGTCTGGGTATTTTTCTGGGTATCGTTATCGGCAATCTAATATCACTCGCCATGGGCGGTTCATTTATCATTCCGTGGTTATTTATCTTCGGAGGTTTTGTTGTATGCGTGGGCGTAGGGATTCTATCCGGCTATTATCCGGCTAAAAAAGCTTCACGATTAGACCCTGTTGAAGCCTTAAGGTACGAATAAACAAATCGATTAAAGTAGCTTATTCTTTAATTGGTGAACACTTAAAAGCGTTTGCATTGTTGCCGTATTTAAGCTTTCTTCTAAGGCTGCTGCATGTTTTAAATGGTGCATATCGCTTCCGATAAAATCAATCAGGTGATTTTCAGCCATTTCTTCGGCAACTTTATTTGCGCCTTTACCATAATAACCGGTTAGTGCAATTGAATTTAGTTGCAATAAACATCCAGTGTCTCTTATTTGGAAGTAATTTTCTATTGAAGCGTAATAATAAGGATACCTTTCGGGATGAGCCAATACAGGCTTATAGCCTGCATCCTGGATTAATTTTATAAAATCAATAAGATTTTGTGGCGCATTGATATAAGAAAGTTCAAACAAGAGGTAGTTATCCCCGAAAGTTAAAACTTCTTTTTGCTTTACCTTGCGTTCAAAAGTTTCATCCAAATAATATTCTGCTGCTGCATCTACTTCTAAATCCAGCTGAATTTCCTGTAAGCCTTTTCTTAGCACGTCCAGGCCACGATTAATGGTATCGGGCGTATTGCGAAAGTAATCGGCCATGATGTGTGGCGTAGCGATAAGCTTTTTATAACCTAGAGCTTTAAATTTTTTTGCTAGCGATAAGGAATCGTTAAGGGTTTGTGCACCATCATCAATACCTGGAATAATATGCGAATGCATATCGGTACCGATATTCGAGAAATTAAATTCTGGGATTAGTTTTTTCTTTTTGAAGAATCCAAACATTATTTATGAAGGGTATTAAACCGCCTTTGGTAAGTTAGAAGCCTCGGCTGCCCCTGCTAATTTAGAAGAATAAATTTTAGTAAGCAATTGATTTACAGTTTCAGACAAATCGAACTGTAGATCTTCGTGAAGTTTTGCCAGTTTATTAAGTGTAACCTGAACCGTTTTTATGTAGAAAGTGGCAAAGAGAAAACCAAAATCTTTATAACCAAAAAGTGATCTTTTATAATCCAGAGGAATAATGCTGAGTATAAAGATTTTCAACTCTACCTCTCCAAAAGCATCCTTTGTTACTTTATAAAAATGATTTACACCGGCAATCATCTTACGAACCTTTGCAAGCGCCTCTTTAACATTAAGGCGTTTCAGCTCCGCAAGCTGATCTTCTATATCAGATTTTATCTTTTCTTTTCTATCTTCCAGATCATGCTCATCTTCAAGCAGTTTGTAATGAAGATGTTCGGTTAAAACTTTATCCTTAGCAATCAAGCGAAGCAATAACTTATCTTTCTCTTTAACAGGCAAGCCTGCAATTGCATTTTTTAAGTCTTTATGCTCCGAAAGCTTCATCTAAAATGGATTAGCTTTAATGTACTTTTCCCATTCCCAGGCCGAACGCATCATTTCATTAACATCAAGTTCTGTCTGCCAGCCTAGTAGTTGTTTAGATTTAGTAACATCACCATATATTTGTTCCACATCGCCTTCTCTTCTCGGACCAATCTGGTAATTTAACGTTTCTCCGGTTGAGGCCTCAAAAGCTTTTATAATTTCTAAAACCGAAGAACCTTTTCCGGTTCCAATATTGAAGACTTCGTAATTTGATTCGGCTTTCCCTCCTTCCAACCTTTTTATTGCTGCAACGTGTGCTTTTGCCAAATCAACAACATGAATATAATCTCTTATCGCACTACCATCTGGCGTATTATAATTATCGCCATAAACTGTAATTGGGCCACGTTTGCCAATAGCCGATTGCGTGATAAAAGGCACTAAATTTGCCGGAACACCATTAGGTAATTCACCAATAAGCGCCGATTTGTGTGCACCAACCGGGTTAAAATAACGCAATGCGACAACATTTAGATCTGGTGTTACTGCAGCAGTTTCTACCAGGATTTCCTCGGCTATCTGCTTAGTGTTGCCGTAAGGAGATTCTGCCTGCTTAACTCTTTCTAATTCTGTAACCGGCAAGTTATCTGGCTGACCATAAACCGTACAAGATGAAGAGAAAACAAAATCTATTTTCCGGTTAAAGGCAGTTAGCAGGTTAATCAAGCTAAAAAAGTTATTCTTATAATATTTTAAAGGTTTCTGAACAGATTCGCCAACTGCTTTAAATGCTGCAAAATGAATGATACCTGAAATATCATTATATTTTGCAGCAAATTCATTAACCTTTTTAGTGTCACATAAATCGAATTGATGGAATTCGGGTTTTATGCCGATAATCGCCTCAATCTGGTCTAAAATCTTAATACTTGAGTTAGATAAATCATCAACAATCACAACTTCATAACCTGCATTGTGTAGTTCAACAACTGTATGAGAACCTATGTATCCGGTACCTCCGGTAACTAGAATTTTAGACATTTATATTAACGATTGTATTTTTGGAAATCTTTATGTTCAATTTTTGCCAAGGCCTCTTCCGGTAATGACTTAAAGTAATCGTAGGTAATTTTTAAACCTTCAGCACGACCAACCTTTGGCTCCCAGTTTAGTAAAGCCTTAGCTTTGGTAATATCGGGCCTGCGTTGTTTAGGATCATCCTGAGGAAGTTCTTTGTAAACAATTTTTTGTGATGTTCCGGTTAACTTAATAATTTCTTCGCAGAATTGTTTAATTGTAATTTCATCCGGATTACCAATGTTTACTGGCTGAGCGTAATCACTCATCAGCAGACGATAAATACCCTCAATCAAATCATCAACATAACAAAATGAACGAGTTTGGCTACCATCGCCAAATACAGTTAAATCTTCTCCTCTTAATGCCTGACCTATAAATGCTGGTAAAACACGTCCGTCATTCAAACGCATTCTAGGTCCGTACGTATTAAAAATACGTACGATACGAGTTTCAACGCCGTGGAAAGTATGGTAAGCCATAGTAATGGCTTCCTGAAAACGTTTGGCTTCATCATATACACCACGAGGACCAACAGGGTTAACATTTCCCCAATACTCTTCTGGCTGAGGGTTAACACTTGGATCACCATATACCTCTGAAGTTGAGGCAATCAGCATTCTTGCGCCTTTAGCCCTTGCTAATCCCAATAAATTATGGGTACCCAACGAACCTACTTTTAGAGTCTGGATAGGAATTTTCAGGTAATCAATCGGGCTTGCTGGTGATGCAAAGTGTAAAATATAATCCAACTGGCCAGGGATATGAACAAATTTAGAAACATCGTGGTTATAAAACTCAAAGTTTTCTAAATGGAATAAATGCTCAATATTAGTTAAATCGCCTGTGATCAGGTTATCCATACCAATAACGTGGTAACCTTCCTTTATAAATCTATCGCAAAGGTGTGAGCCTAAAAAGCCTGCCGCACCTGTAATTAAAATTCTTTTAGCGCTCATATTAATCTACCAGTTTACGGCCAATACTATTATAGTAATATCCTAAATCAATCATTTTCTGAAGGTCGTATAAGTTTCTTCCGTCGAAAATAACTTTATTTTTAAGTATCGATTCTATTTTATCGAAGTCCGGATTACGGAAAACCGACCATTCAGTTGCGATTAACAAAGCATCAGCATTTTCCAACGCTTCGTATTGGTTTTCAGCATACTTCACTTTATCACCAATTACACCTTTAACATTTGGCATACCTTCAGGATCGAAAACAGTAACTGTTGCCCCAGCTCTAACTAATGCATCAATAATATACAATGCTGGCGCTTCACGGATATCATCGGTTTCTGGTTTGAAAGCCAGCCCCCAAAGTGCAAAATGCTTGCCTGCAATGTCGTTTTTATAATATTTTAAAATTTTATCCACCAAAATTGTTTTCTGGCGCTCATTTACTTCCATTACTGATTTTAAAATCTGGAAATCGTAAACATTTTCATCAGCCGCTTTTACCAATGCCTGAACATCTTTAGGAAAGCAAGAACCACCATAACCAATTCCAGGAAAAAGGAAGCGTTTACCGATACGGTCATCTGAACCAATGCCTCGTCTTACCGAATCTACATCGGCACCTACCAGCTCGCAAAGGTTTGCAACCTCGTTCATGAAGGTAATTTTTGTAGCCAAAAATGAGTTCGCAGCATATTTAGTTAATTCTGATGAGCGCTCGTCCATAAACAAGATAGGATTACCCTGACGTACATAAGGTCCGTAAAGTTCTGTCATTAATTTTATTGCCCTTTCACTCTTTGTTCCCAATACAACACGGTCAGGCTTCATAAAATCTTCAACAGCTACCCCTTCACGTAAAAACTCGGGGTTTGATACCACATCAACTTCTACAGTTGTGTTTTCTTTAAACACTGCCCTAACTTTATCTGCTGTTCCAACCGGAACGGTAGATTTGTTTACAATGATTTTATAGTCTTTAATAATTTTTGAAATGTCTTTTGCAGCACCTAAAATGTAAGATAGATCGGCTGCTCCGTCTCCTCCCGGAGGCGTTGGTAAAGCCATAAAAATAATCTGTGCTTCATTAATTGCTTCGGCAAGGTTGGTGGTAAAATGTAACCTGCCCTGCTCGATATTTCTATGGAAAAGCAAATCCAAACCTGGCTCATAAATTGGCACTTGGCCTTCTTGCATTTTTTTTACTTTGGCTTCATTTATATCGACACAGATTACATTGTTTCCTGTTTCTGCCAAACAAGTTCCGGTAACTAAACCTACGTATCCGGTACCAACTACAGCTATTTTCATATATTTAATAAGGGATTTTAAATATTTTCGTTTTATCTTGGCACGAAGATAATAAAATCCAATCAATGCTTTTACTTTATAACATAGGAATTAAAATTTATAGCTTAATTATTTGGATTTTCTCGTTTTTCAATAAAAAAGCGGCACTTTTTATTTCGGGCAGAAAACAGATTTTCAGACAGATAGCCGAAAAAACGGATTCATCCGATCAAAGTATATGGTTTCATTTCGCCTCGCTTGGAGAATTTGAACAAGGCCGACCAGTTCTTGAAAAATTAAAGCAACTTCACCCTCAAAAAAAGATATTTATTACTTTTTTTTCTCCTTCGGGATATGAAATCAGGAAAAACTATGCTTTGGCAGATGGAATTTTTTATTTGCCTTTGGATACTAAAAAGAACGCACAGCGTTTCCTTGAAATTATAAATCCGGAAATGGCAATTTTCACCAAATATGAATTTTGGTATTATTACTTTAAAGAACTAAATAGCAGAAATATCCCCTTATATGTGATATCAGGGATTTTCAGGAAAGAACAGATTTTCTTTAAAAGTTATGGCAGTTTTTATAGAAACATCCTGAAAAACGTAACCCATTTTTTTGTACAAAACCAGGAAAGCAGTACATTGCTTAAATCTATAGGCTTAAATAATGTTACCTTAAGCGGCGATACGAGGTTTGATCGGGTTTTTGAAAATGCTCAAAATCCGAAGCGTCTACCAGAAATAGAAAAATTTTGCGACAACTCTCCTGTATTAATCTGTGGCAGTACCTGGCCTGAAGACGAAAAACTTTTGGCAGAATTGCCCTTAAAATATCCAGACTGGAAATTTATCATTGCCCCACATGAGGTACATGAAAATCATATCGAAAGTATTGAGAAACTTTTTAAAACTAATTGTTTAAGATTTTCCGCTTTAAGCGAACAAGATAACATTGAAACCCAAAGTTTAAAAATCCAGGTTCTAATTATAGATAATATTGGGATGCTATCAGCTTTATATCAGTATGGAAAAATCGCTTATATCGGCGGGGGGTTTGGTGCAGGCATCCATAATACACTCGAGGCTGCAGCCTTTGGCCTAGCTGTAATTTTCGGCCCAAAATTCAATAAATTTCAGGAAGCAAAAGATTTAATTGAAATTAAAGCTGCAAAAAGCATTTCAAGTAATAACGAATTGCTCAGTGCCTTTGAATATTTTAATGGAAATGAAAATGCATCATCCGCAGCCAAAAAATATGTAGCAGAAAAAAAGGGAGCTACAGAACAAATTTTGAACAATATTACTATTTAACCATCTCAGCCAAAGCCTCTATAAATACCGGGCTATCATTCAGGCTTTCAACTAACTGAACATGCTCTCCACCCAGGGCTTTAAATTCTTCATGATATTCAACCGTAATTTCATAAATGGTTTCAAGGCAATCAGCAACAAAGGCAGGACTAAAAACCAAAAGCCGTTTTTTTCCTTCAGCTGCCAATTTCTTTAAAACATCAGTTGTGTAAGGCTGAACCCATGGTTCTTTACCCAAACGCGATTGAAAACAAACTGTATAGTTTTCTTTAGAAATACCCAGTTCTTTAGCGATTAACCGTGCTGTATCATGGCCTTGTGCTGAATAACAAAACTTATTTGTATCGTTGAGCGTCTGGCAACAATCAGAACTTTTTAAACAATAGTTTCCCGTATGGTCGCATTTTAGTAGCTGACGTTCAGGAAGCCCATGAAAACTAAAAAGAACATGATCGAAGCTTTCAGGATTATGTTTTCGGGCATTTTCGGCAAATACCTTTATCATTAATTCATTGTCATGGAACGAATTCACAAATGAAATTGGCGGAACCGTAGGCCATTTTCCAACCAGTTCCATAACTAATTGCATTACCGAACCTGTACTTGCCGAAGCATATTGCGGAAATAAAGGAATTACCTGAATGCTTTCAACCAGGCCTGCTTTCAGATTTGCCAATGCCGATGCTATTGAAGGATTCTGATAACGCATTGCCAGTTCCACATGGTAATCATCACCTAGCCTTTGCTGCAACATTTTAGCCTGAAGCTTGCTGTAGTATAGCAACGGAGAACCATTTTCATTCCATATTTCAGTATATAATTTTGCAGTTTTAGGGCTACGGAAAGGAACGATAATTCCTTTCACCAACAATGTTCTGTTAAGGGCAGGAATATCAATTACCCGTTCATCCATTAAAAACTGATCTAAGTATTTCTTAACGTCAGAAACTGAAGGACTATCGGGTGTTCCTAAATTTACCAGTAAAATTCCCTTTTTGCTCATTTAAATATGAATATGTTTTGTGCCGCAAATATCGTTTTTTTATTGTTTTGTACCTACCTGAAAAATATGATGCAAAACATTTTTAAGTCAAATTTGAATCAGATTTTGTTTTATATAATTGCCACCAAGCTAAACCAGGACTTTGATGATGTTCAAGGTGGTAGCCAAAAAAATAACAGGTAATAAATGCCATAAGATGATTTTTTTTCTGCGTAGCTGAATAATGCTCGTTATTATGTTCACCTTTATGGGGCAGGTAAGTACCAAAATAAAACAGCTGAAAGGTGCTTAACAATGAGGGTAATACCCAAAACAGCAATAAATTTCTTTCCTCAATCCAGATTTTTAAGATGTTGTATGCTATTGCCATAATAATCAATTGAACAATGGAAATATAGTTCATCATAAAGCGAAAATACCATTTCCAGAAACCATGTGGCGCAAAGTCAGGATCGTTAGCGGTATGGACATGTTTATGATGCTTATGATGTTTGGTGAAAAGTTTATGGTAAAAAAAACCAGCGTAGAGAAAAACCGCGAGGTAACCAAAAAAGTTATTAAGCTTTTTGTTGGTAGAAATTGTTCCATGCATCGCATCATGAGCCGTAATAAACAAACCAGTATACAAATGCATTTGCACAAGAACCGTTACGTAAACTAAGGGGCTGCTCCATTCAAAGTTCCAGCGGAGCAGAAAAAACAGTGAAGTAAACCAACAGCCAATTACAATTATTGCAACAATTATTCCTGTATATACATGCTTTGATTTCAATTGGCCTTTTTCTTGTTAACAGTTTTAAAAGGAAATTGATTTAAAGGGGAGTTTTAATATTGTTCCAATGCGGATTTTACCTTTTCCATTAACCACATAGGAGTTGAGGTTGCCCCACAAATACCAACTTTATCGTTTTCGTTAAACCAGCTTTCATCCAGTTCTTCAACGTTTGAAATAAAATAGGAGTCGTTATTGTATTTTTTACAAACATCATAAAGCACCTTACCGTTCGAAGATTTTTTACCCGAAACAAAAACAATTTTATTGTAATGGCTTACAAAATTTTCGAGTTCTTCGTAACGGTTCGATACCTGCCTGCAGATGGTATCGTTCGCCTTAACCTCGTAACCACGGGATAACAATTCATCCTTAATATGATAAAACTTGTCGACACTTTTAGTGGTTTGGCTGTATAAGGTAAATTTTGAGGGCAATACCACATTATCAAGCTCTGCCAAATCCTGAAATACAATTGCTTTACCATCAGTTTGGCCTTGTAGTCCGATAACTTCTGCATGGCCATGTTTCCCGAAAATCAGAATCTGCTCATCATCATCATGTGAATTTTTAATTCTGTTCTGAAGTTTTAAAACTACCGGGCATGATGCATCAATAAGTGTTAAGTTATTTTCTAAGGCAAGCTGATAAGTAGATGGTGCTTCACCATGTGCCCTGATTAAAACCTTTTCATTATTAAGTGTTTTAAGCACATCGTGATCGATGATTTTAAGCCCCATGTTAGTAAGGCGCTCAACCTCTTCATCATTATGAACAATATCGCCAAGACAATATAAATAACCATCGTTGGCTAAAATATCTTCTGCCATTTCTATTGCATAAACAACGCCAAAGCAAAAACCAGATGATTTATCTATCGTAACTTGTAAATTATAGCTCATTATAATGCAAAATTAAGCAAAAATTCTATATCAAGTTGTCATGTACAAGACAACAAAAAATATTAGCTGCGAAGCAAACATGGTAGCGCCGATGTATTTCTGCTGCTTTAGCCCCAGCGCGTAATAAAATTTAAGTAAGATTACCGAAACAATGAACCAGGCAATATAATTTTGCAAGGGAATTACATGCCAGTCCCAATGCCAGTAATCGAATTTCATTGCAACGGGCTCAAGAAAAAAATCAAAAGTAATCAGGCATAAACCACCAATTAATGAGGCCAGGATACCGTTTCTGATTTTGAAACTTTTTATCATTTGTCCGGCGCTAAAAATCAGGATCACCCAATTTACACCCATCAACAATGGCACGGTAGCAATTTTAAAACCAAGGGTAGTTCCATAATAATAACTCCCAAATATTTTACCGGTTTTTACTCCCAGTACCTCTACCAGAAAACCACAAAGGAATACGCCACTAACAAAAAGCAATAATCTTTTAACATCTGCATTGTACGAAAAAACAATTATAGCAAACATTAAAAGCAGGTGGAAAGGCACCAACTTCATGAAATAAGGCTGTGCCGCCGGGATCAGAAATCCTACTAAGCCAACCAAATGAAAAACGACAATAATGGCTACTGCCAGTTTCTTTATTTTTAAATCGGCTTTATCGATCTGCCCTTCCATGTACCTTTTTTAAACAAGTTATTTAAAATTGATTTAATTGAAATTAAGAAAAAGAACAACATCTGTAAAGGGTGTAGAATTAAATTCAACATTACATTTTGCCCCGATAAAAAAGATATCATTATTCTTCCTAAAACAACTAAAGTTAATGGTAATGCCAGTAGGTTTAAATCATAATTAACAAGTAATATAATCGGCCAGCAAATTACCAAAAGCTGGTAAAGTAATAATATTATGATGTTATTACCAAAACCTGCAAGTAAATTTTTACTAAAGCCATTTATACTTTCTCGAAGGTTTTTATACATCCTGCAGTAAATTAAACCATTAGCCAACAGCGCCTCTGTTCTAAATCCAGCTTGTTTAACAAGCTTCATGAGCTCAACATCTTCCACAACTTTATTTCTTACTTGCTGATGCCATTCATTTTCCAGGTAATTTGAAGCTTCGAAAAACATGCATTGACCACTGGCTGCAGAAAAGGCAGGATTTTTAGAAAATTTAACCAGGCGTAAGGGCAAAAGATTTAGCAGGATAAAGTGCATTAAAGGAACCGTTAACCGTTCGCCTAAACTCAGCATTACCTGATTTGTAAACAGGCTTAGTAAGCTTAGACCATTGTTTGCAAGCCTGAAAATCAAACTATTGATTAAACCACGTTTTATAAGTTCATCAGCATCAACAAACAAGAAATATTTACCTGTTGCCATTTTCGCCAGCTGATGACAGGCATAGTTTTTTCCAAGCCAGCCTTCAGGCAAGTGTTTCCCCTTTACAACTTTAAACTGCGGATTTGTTTTCGCAAAACCAGCAACAAGGTCAAAAGTATCATCCCTACTATCATCATCCAGAACAAAAACTTCATAATTAGTATAGTCTTGTTCTTTTATCGATTGAAGCAGTTGTAAAATATTATCAGCTTCGTCTCTTGCCGGAATGAGTATTGAAATCTTATCGTTAAAATGTTTTATTGTACGCGGCAGTTTCGGATTAGACAAAAAGTTGAACACAGTAACCGAAAACCTGATAACAAGAAAAATTAAAGCGGCGTATATAAAAATTGTCATTCGGTTATTTGTGTTTGTTTAACAACCGAGTTGTCGTAATGTTTATTATAAGCACTTTTTAACAACTGCAAACTAATGTATTCTTCGTTATCCCAATTATGGAGATAGGTAAATGCCGATGCCTTCCTTTTGGCAAAAAAATCGATAAAGGTGGCTGCAAAAACAATATTTATTTTCTTCTTACTGGCATTAATCATTTGCATTACCCCTTTTTCGAAAGTAATGTTTTTAAGGTGGTTAGAGTGTAGTTTACCCTGAGGAAAAACCAAAACCAGGTTATCAGGATGATCAAGTAACTTGCCGGCATAATTCAGTGTTTCCAGAACATCTTTTCCATTATTTTCAACAGCAAAAGCACCTAAAAACTTAAGGAAACCAACTTTATTATAGTTATCCGCATTAACTAATACATGAAACTGTTTTTTAAATACCCTTTTATTGATATAGAAAATCAGGAAACCATCCCACCAGCTGAAATGATTTGCTAGAATTAAAACTGAAGAGTCTTTTTTCAGCTCAATTTTATCAAAATTAAAAACAGCAAAATCTTTATTAATGATAAATTGAATGTACCAGGAGAAAAATTTGTAGATGAATGTGTTTTTTCGGGGATAGTACATTTAGGGAAGTTGCAAAAAAATAGACTTAATTGCAAATTTGTAAGGTCAAACGGTCTTATTGAACCGAAGAGTTCTAATTTTAGCTTAGGTAAACCCTATCTTCTTCACCTTCCACATCCATTACAACATCTACGTGTTCTTTTAAAATTGTTGCCAGTTCCAATCCAACAAAATCTGTGGCAATCGGGAAAATTTTATGACTTCTATCAACAAGAACAACCGTACGGATTTTTTTATGCGGAGTGTTAAGGAAAACACCTAAACCGTAAGCTAAAGTTTTACCACTATTCAGTACATCGTCAACAAGGATGATCACCTTGTTTTTCCACTGGCTTTCGTTTAAATCAGTGGTTGCAACCAATTTACTACTATGCTTTTCCAGGTCGATACGAAGCATAGTAAGCTTAAAATCGGCAATTTTCTTTAAAACTTTCTCTAAACGAAGCGCTAGCTTATAGCCCCTATCCCAAATTCCGGCAAGTACAATTTCCTTCTCGTTAAGGTTATCTTCTAAAATCTGATAAGCAATACGATCAATTTTTTGTTGTATTTGTTTTTTGTTCAGGATAAGTAATTGTGGTGCGGTCATTTTTAAAAATGTTTGAGTACAAAAAGAACAATTTTAAGGGTGAATTTCAAACTATTTGAAAAATATTTTGATTCTGCTGCAACGTTTTGCCTGCTTCTGCGTCTAATATTTTACCAGATAACAAAAACCTAAATATATTATCTCTTTCAGAAAACAAGAATCCAAACCAAATCTATCATGAAAAATTTTCTAAGAACAGGAGCAACCGTATTATTGATGATTGCTGCAAGTCATATCACCAAAGCTCAGGAATCGAAAAATGTAGCAGTAAAAAGCTTTAACAGCATTACCGTTAGCAGTGGTATCGATTTATATCTAACACAGAACGGAAGCGAGAGTTTAACAATTAAAGCAAACGCTGATTTGTTAAAAAATGTTGTTGTAGAGCAAAACGGTGGCAATTTAGTAATCAAAATGAAAGAAGGGCTCAACTGGAGTTCGATGTTTAGAAATCAAAGTATTAAAGCTTATGTGAATTTTAAAACACTTGCGGCTTTAACTGCATCTGGCGGTAGTGATGTTTTCTCTCAGGGACTGATTAAAGCAGATAAATTTGCCTTGCGCTCTTCAGGTGGTTCTGATGTTAAGCTAAATTTAGCCTGCACGGATCTCGAATTACAAACCAGTGGTGGCAGTGATGTTTCTTTAACAGGAAAAGCTGAAAACATGGTATTAAATACCAGCGGCGGAAGTGATGTAGATGCTTATGGTTTTGTAGTAAGTTATGCTAAAGTAAATGCTTCAGGTGGATCTGATGCCAATATACATGTTACAAAAGGATTAGAAGCAGGTGCTTCGGGTGGAAGCGATGTTCATTACAAGGGAAACGCTTCTTTAAAGAAAACATCATCATCTAAAAGTGGTGATGTAACAAAAGTAGATTAGTTAGTTTTAGGTTTAATTAATTTTACTATCGCTTGCTTTGCGGATGCAAAGCAGCGATTTTTTTTATAAACTAATTTCCTTAACCTTTTTTGTAAGGGTAGTAAATGAAATTTGCACCCTCAGGAACAATTACAAAGACACACATAAAGCTTTCCGGCTTTTTATAAACCTTTAAAAACTGCTCTTTTTTTTCTTTATTGATAATCCCTTTTTCTACAAACTCCTCTAAAGTTGAAGCCTGTATTGTCCAGTTTGTATTCAACTCTTCCTTATTTAAAATTATCTCACCAAGCTTAACTTCATGCTGGTGCGCTACAAAAATCGGGTAAGCTGAAATTCCTTCAACCATGATTTCAACGGCAACTTCCTTTATTGCTTCTGAATAAAACTCCAGGTCTTTTTCTAAACTAATTAGCGGACTCTCCTGCTTCTTTTGTGCGCCACTATCTTCAGGTGTCGCATTTAACAACTCTTCTCTATCCATACATATATTGAATTTTGAATGAACGAAATAGCATTCACTCCATCTACAACTCTATATTCTATCCTTTTAACTTTAATAAAACCACATTTTCTACGTGCTGTGTATGCGGGAACATATCCACAGGTTTTATGCGCACTACATCATATTTATCTTTCAGCAATTCCAGATCACGGGCTTGCGTAGCGGCATTACAACTTACGTAAACAATTTTCTCTACCTCCATTTCAAGCAGGCGTTGTACCACATCTGCATGCATGCCTGCCCTCGGCGGATCGGTAATAACCACATCAGGTTTGCCATGAGAAAGAATGAATTCGGCAGTTAAAATATCTTTCATATCGCCGGCGTAAAAAATGGTATTATCAATTCCATTTAATTGTGAATTGAATTTTGCATCTTCTATCGCTGTTGGCACATATTCTACACCTACAACCTGTTTCACATCTTTAGCAACGAAATTTGCAATTGTACCTGCGCCAGTATATAAATCATAAACCAATTCATCACCCTTAAAACCTGCAAATTCTCGTGTTATTTTATACAGTTCAAACGCCTGTTCAGAGTTTGTCTGGTAGAAAGATTTCACACCTATTTTGAAACGGATACCATCCATTTCTTCGAAAATATGATCACGGCCGGCGAAAGTATTTACTTCCTGATCGAAAATTGTATCGTTTTTCTTTTGATTAACAATGTATAGAAGTGAAGTAATTTGTGGGAATTCGGTTTTTAAGAAATTCATCAACCCATCAACCTGTTCTTGTTCCGGATAGGCAAAAACTACGGCCACCATAATTTCACCTGTGCTCGACGTTCTGATGATCAGGTTACGAAGAACACCTTCATGATTTCTTAAATCATAAAAAGAGAGCTTGTTCTCTAAAGCGTATTTGCGAACAGCGTTTCTGATTTGGTTAGATGGTTCATCCTGCAGATAACAATGCTCAATATCTAAAATTTTATCGAAACGCAAAGGTACGTGAAAGCCAAGGGCATTCATGTCGAAATCTTCGTCACGTTCTACATCAGTTTTTTCTAACCAGCGTTTATTCGAAAATGTAAACTCGAGCTTGTTTCGGTAATATTTGTTTTTTACAGAGCCTAAAATTGGTTCGGAAAAAGAGGTGTCTATCTTTCCCAAACGTTGCAAAGCAGCTTCAACGTTTTTTTGTTTGAACTTTAATTGTGCATCGTAACCCATGTGCTGCCATTTACAGCCACCACAAGTACCAAAATGCTGGCAAAATGGTTCGGTACGCAATTCTGACTTTTCATGTAGCTGCTCTATGATGGCTTCGGCAAAGTTTTTCTTCTTTTTGGTTAACCTAACGTCTACAACATCGCCCGGAACGGCTTTGTCAATAAAAATTACCAACTCATCTGCTTTGCCTACACCTTTTCCTTCTTCTGCAATGTCTATTACATGTACGTTTGGAATTATTGTTACCGTACCTGGTTTTCTTCTACTCATTATGCTGCAAAGATAATGGTAAAACCTGAAAGACTAAAGCAGAATGCTCAGGTAAGAATGAATACAAATAAAGGAAGTGTATTTAAATAAAAAGTGTATTTAAAAAAATTTCAGGCGTTAAAATACACTTCAAACAGAAATGATGTTTGACGAGAAAAAACGATACTAAAAATTATTTTCCGAAAATTTTAAATGCAGCTTCCCAGAAGCCATCAAACAGATTAAATTTCAGGTCAAATTTTTCATCCAATTGTACAGAAAACTCTAAAATTTCTTTGCTCATGATAAAAAAAATATGCTATTTAAACAATAATACAAAATTTATACCAAAAACCAAAATGGTTCAAATTAAATTTTATTAAGCCGTATCAAAATAAAACACATTCAGGTTCAATTTGTTATTGATTAAACCGATATAAACCTGTAACTTAATATATCATTCACATAAAAAGGAGGTTCATCATGAACGTTATCCGTAGAATTGAACATTGGGGAGATGTTCATCAAACAAAATGGCTTGATTTTTTACGCATCATTTTAGGCCTGGTTATTTTTGGAAAAGGTGTTTCCTTTATCAGCGACACCAACACCCTTCAGAATTTAATTACAGAAAACAATGTATTTGGATTTTCGGGCATGCTGATTAGCGTAGCCATTCACATTGTCGCCTTTGCGCACCTTGTCGGCGGAATCTTAATTACGTTAGGGCTGGTAACACGTTTTGCAGTGGTTATTCAGATCCCTATTCTGTTGTTCGCCGTATTCTTTGTTAACCTTACCAAAGGTTTTTCAATGCCAAATTCAGAACTCTGGCTTTCAGTATTGGTATTGTTCTTACTCATTTTATTCTGGGTAATTGGTTCAGGACCTCTTTCAGTTGATGAAGGCCTGAAAAATAAAAAAGGAAAGCGTTACGAATAAATAAAGTCCGTAACAATGAAAACTATTCTTAGTATCTTTCAGCTTTTATAGCTTAATTCATGAAAACAAAGATACTATTAGGCCTGCTTTTAGCGGGGTTTACAAGTTACGCCCAAAACACAACAGAACAATATTTTAAACTTACGAGAGCAGGTTTTAAAGAAGCTAACGCCTTTGAAACCACTGCTTTTGTAGAAAAGTACTTTCGCGTGCCAGGAAATACTGGTTTTAATGCCAGTATACATCATGTGGAAGCCATTTTAAAGAAGGCAGGCTTTGTTGAGCAGAAACAAAATGAGTTTGAAGCCCCCCTAACTTACCGCATCGAAAAGCGGGCAATGAAAAATAAAACCTGGGAGCCTGTTGATGCCAGCATCAATATAATCGGCGAAAACCAACCCCTGATAACATACAAAACCAACCGGAATATGATTCCGATTAACTGTGTTTCTACGCCTGCTGAAGGTGTAACTGCCGAGGTTGTTTTTCTAGAAAAGATTATACCCGCAGAGCTTGATAAAATGGACCTGAAAGGCAAAATATTGTTCTCGGAAAACAATCCTTCCCGTTTACTTGCCGCAGCTGTTAAAGCAGGAGCTATAGGTGTTTTAGGTTATTCTATGCCTAAATACACACAACCTGAAATTCACCAAAGCTCAATTCAGTTTGGCAGTATGCGTGCAAACAGCGAGGTATGGACTTTACTCCTCTCTTTTGCAGCGAAAGAAAAACTTAAAGTGGCCTGTAAAAAAGGTGCAACGAAACTAAAGGTTAACATCGAGACAAAAATTTATCCGTCGGAAGAATTAACCGTTGTAGCAAATGTTAAGGGAAGTGAAAAATCTGATGAAAGATTTGTGTTTAGTGCCCATGTACAGGAGCCTGGCGCAAATGATAACGCCAGTGGTGTAGGTACCTTAGCCGAAATGGCAAGATTAACCGCAGAACTTTACCAATCAAAAAAAATCAATCCGAAAAGAACCTTAACATTCTTATGGGGCGATGAAATTGTATCAACAAGAAGATACATTACTGAAGATACTACACGTGCAAAAGGAATTTTGTGGGGAATGAGCTTAGATATGGTTGGTGAAGACACCAAAAAAACCGGCGGATCGTTTTTAATAGAGAAAATGCCCGACCCATCGGCAATCTGGACCCGTGGTACGGATAAACATACCGAGTGGGGTGCTGGCGACGTGCAGGAAAAAGACCTTTTCCCTCATTATTTAAATGATTTTATTTTCGATATATGTAAAGCGCAAGGCAAATATGCAAACTGGACAGTAAATTATAACCCATTTGAAGGAGGAAGTGATCATACACCGTTTCTTCAGAATAAAATCCCGGGATTATTAATGTGGCATTTTACGGATGTTTTTTATCACACGGATAACGACCGGATTGACAAGGTTTCGCCAACAGAAATGAAAAACGTTGGTATTAGTGCTTTAACTGCAGCCTATTCTTTAATATCCGCTGATGAAAACATGGCAGCAAGCACGGTTACCCAAGTAAAAGACGATGCACTTGTGCGGTTGAAAACTGAATTCGAGTTAAGCAAAAAAGCCATTGCCGATGGTAAGCCTGCTACAGAAGAAAAACACATTATCGAGGCCTGGAGCAAATGGTATATTTCCGCCTTGGCAACCATAAATAAGATGCCGGTAAAGGCAGAAACAACCCGGGTAGGTTCAGCCATAAAGGTCGCTACTTTAGCTATTGAAAAACAAACGCAGGCTTATCTGGAGGTTTTAAAGTAAGTAAATTTAATGCCAAAAGCGATAATTATCGGAGCTGGGATTGCCGGAATTGCCTCGGCGATTAGAATGGCTGTAAAAGGCTATGAGGTTGAAATATTCGAAGCTAATACTTATGCCGGAGGTAAACTTGCTGAAATAAATTTAAGTGGATTTCGGTTTGATACCGGGCCGAGTTTATTTACCATGCCTAAGTATGTAGATGAACTTTTCGAACTCGCCGCCAGAAATCCGCAAGATTACTTCACCTACGAAAAGCTTAATGAAATTTGCAAGTATTTTTATGAGGATGGTCTAAAATTAACCGCCTGTTCAGATACAAAACAGTTTGTGCATGAAATTGAAGATAAGACAGCATCATCAGCCGAAGAAGTTTACCGTTTTTTAAAAAAGAGTGAAACAATCTATCGCATTACGCATAGAGTTTTTCTGGAAAGAACTTTGCATAAACTTAAAAGCTATCTTCATTTCGATACTTTAAAATCTGTTTTTCGTTTCGGTAAAATTGATGCTTTTAGAACACAGAATCAGGCAAATAGTCACTTTTTTAAGGATAAAAGAGTTGTGCAGTTGTTTAACCGATATGCAACTTACAATGGTTCAAACCCTTACCAGGCTCCGGCAACATTAAATGTAATTCCACATTTTGAATATCACTTTGGTGCATTTCTACCTAAAAATGGAATGTACAGCATTGTAAAGTCCTTACAAAAACTGGCAGAAGATGTAGGCATTAAATTTCATTTTGGACAAAAAGTTGAAGAAATTCTTTACAAGGATAACAAGATTAAAGGTGTAAAAGTAAATGGCAAAGTGATCGAATCAGCTGCTGTTGTTTCCAACCTGGATATCTGGTTTACCTATAAAAATCTGTTAAAGGATTTTCCTGCTCCAAAAAAACTCCTGACACAGGAAAGAAGCAGTTCTGCACTTATTTTTTATTGGGGAATTAAAGGCAGCCATCCAGAACTTGGGCTACACAATATTTTATTTGCAGCAGATTACGAGCAAGAATTTAAGGCTATCTGGAAAGAAAAAACCATTTATACCGATCCTACAATTTATATCAACATCACCTCAAAAAAGATTAAAAGTGATGCACCTGAAGGTTGTGAAAACTGGTTTGTTATGATTAATGTTCCTGCCAACACCGGACAGGATTGGACACAACTCATCATCGAGGCCAAAGGACACATCCTTAACAAGCTAAACAGAATACTCGGTAAAGATTTTTCGGAAGCAATTATATGTGAACAAATTTTAGATCCGAGGAGTATTGAAAGTAAAACGGGTTCTTACCAGGGTTCATTGTACGGAAATAGCTCAAATAACCAATTTGCGGCATTTTTAAGGCACCCAAATTTCAGCAATAAAATTAAAAACCTGTATTTCTGTGGCGGAAGTGTTCATCCCGGGGGTGGCATACCACTGGCCTTGCTCTCGGCCAAAATAATAGATCAGGATTTTTTTAAGATAAAAAACTGACAGACACAAATGCACTAATCATTACATCAGCTTTTGTTCAAGTGTTTCTGCATCTAAATCAAATGCATTTACAACAACTTTTGCTTTTGTATAAAAAGGATTTCTTTCTTCAAGTTTCACCTTAATAAATTCGAGTAATTGATCATCATCCAAATCCTTAATCAAAGGCCTTTTCTGACGGTTATGCAACCTGGAAACCAATTGAGCGGGCTCCATTTGCAAGTAAACGGTTTCACCATGTGCATTCATCCAATCCATGTTATCGAAAAAACATGGTAAACCACCACCGGTGGCCACAACGCAGGTTTCAGGATAATTGTATGCTTTTAGCATTTCACTTTCATAATCCCTGAACCCGCTTTCGCCGAAAGCCTCAAAAAATTCGGCTATTGTTTTACCTGATTTATTCACAATCTCTGCATCTAAATCTATCACAGGGCAGTTTAAACGATGTGCAAGTTGTTTAGCTTTAGTGCTTTTACCACACCCCATATAACCGATTAAGAAAATTTTCATGCCAATATTTTTTATTTTTTATGCCTGTTAATCTAAATTAGCTATGCCAGCTTCACCCTTGGATCTACATAAGCATATAGAATATCGACCAGGATATTTATTACCACAAACACAAAAGCAATAAACAGAATAGCGCCCATTACTACCGGAAAATCAGACATTTCGAGTGCAGTTACGGTAGTACGGCCGAGGCCATTATAACCAAAAATGTATTCAACAAAGAAAGAACCAGCCAAAAGCGATGCAAACCAACCCGAGATAGCTGTAATTACAGGATTCATGGCATTTTTTAAGGCATGTTTATAAATAATTGTATTTCGACTCAGGCCTTTTGCCCTTGCCGTACGGATGTAATCTTGTGCAAGCACATCAAGCATTGCACTTCTGGTTAACTGAACAATAATCGCAAGGGGTCTTAATCCCAGGGTTACCATCGGAAGCCATAGGTTTCTTAGTGTTAATATTTCACCCTTAAACGGATCGTAACTATATAAACTTCCACTCATTTTTAAACCCGTGTAATTGCTTAGTACAAAGCCAAAAAGCCAGGCAATGATAATTCCAGCAAAAAAAGAGGGTGCAGATATGCCAAGAATAGCAAAAGCATTAGCTGTTTTATCAACCCAGGTATCTTTATATACTGCCGAGAGTATGCCTAGAAACACACCGATGATTGTAGCAAAAATCATTGCCGTTAGGGCAAGAATGAAGGTATTGGGTACGGTTTCAGAAAGTATGGCCGTAACGTCTCTTTTTGTTTGATAAGAGCTTCTGAGGTAAGGCCATTTTAACGCCAACACCTTTTTATCCATGGTGATAAGTCGTACAAAATGATATTTCCTTTGCGTAGTACTATCATTATCCAGGATACTTACTGGCGATAAATCATTTACGTACAAAACAAACTGTACCGGTTTCGATTTATCAAGTCCAAATTCCTTCCTTACCGCCTCCAATGATTGTACATCTGCTCGCTGCCCCATGGTCATACGTGCCGGATCTCCAGGTAAAATATTAAACAATACAAAAACAACAAGCACAACGCCGGCCATAACCAGAAGTCCGTACAGGAGTTTTTTTATGGTATAGGCTAACATTTACTTGCTGAAATATTTATTACTTAACTGGTCAAAAGTTGGTATGCTATGAAAATGCCACTTATTTATCACTACGCCATTCTTTAATAAAAGTATTCCCGGGTTTGCCCTTACCATACTCTTAAGCGGCACCGCATCAGCATAAAAAACCTCTGAAAAAAGATTATTTTTTTTAATGAATTTTTCCGCATCCACCGCCGAATTGGAGGTAAGCAGTACAGTACGTATATTGAACTCGTGAGTAGCATTCATGGCCAGTGCATTTAAATCGCCAATGGCTTTTTCATTTGCATCTTTAAGGTTATAGGCAACAAAAATTAAATTGTAATAGGGGTTTTCAATCAGCTCTTTTGTATAATCGGTACCCGAAGCATCAGTGATGATTAAATCTTTAATTTTTGGTTCGTAACCTTTTTTCACCAGGGTTTTAGAAGGTTCACCTATGATCTCCCAGTTATTATCTTTCCAAATTTCTGTTTTAAGGTAATCCTTATCACTCATGTCTTTTTCAGCTTTAGTAGCTTTATTTTTCAGGTGATACATGATTTGATATTCGTCAGGTTTTTCTCCTGGCGGAATAACCATCAATGAAGGAATATGAGCCCCAACTTTATATGGAAGAAAATCGAGTACCGGTAAGAAATTGTAAGTATATAGGCCAAACAATAAAGATAGGACGATAATGAAAGTAGCTAAATTTCTTTGTGTGGTATTTTTTTGCAAAATCGGTTTAATCGAATCTTTTTTAATAAAGATATAAACGATTAATACCAAAAGAACCAAATCTTTACTAAACGATTGCCATGGTGTTAAGGGTATTGCATCGCCAAAGCAACCGCAGCTGGTTACCACCTTGAAAAATGCCGAGACGAAAGTTAATAGTGTAAAGAAAATGATGAGGAGTAATAAACCCCATGAAACCTTTTTACCCCAAAAGCCAAACAAAAGTAATGCACCCAGGACAATTTCTAAGGTACAAAGCAGGATGGCGATTCCTGTTGCTACAGGACTGAGGAAATCGATATGAAAAACTTCAAAATACTCCTGAAGTTTATAGCCGAAACCTAAGGGATCGTTTGCCTTAATTAATCCTGAAAAGATAAACAGTACACCAACGAAAATTCGGGAAAAGGTTAAAGCTATGTTTTTCATTTATTTTACACCTAATTTAATCAAAGCAAATACCGAGTAATTTAACATATCCTGGTAGTTTGCATTTACGCCTTCTGATACTTGTGTTTGTCCTTCGTTATCTTCTATTTGTTTAACCCTGAAAATCTTTTGCAGAATTAAATCCGTTAAAGAACTGATTCGCATATCTCTCCAGGCTTCACCATAATCGTGGTTCTTGGCAAACATTAAATCTTTTGTTTCCTTAACTTTTGCATCAAAAAGTACCTGCACTTCTTCAACCGGGATTTCCAAAAGGTCACCTTCCTTAAAATCCAGCTGCATCATAGCAATAACACAGTAGTTAATAATTCCGATGTACTCCGGCGTTATGCCCTCACCTACTTTGCTCACTTTTTTTTCTTCCAGGGTCCTGATGCGTTGCGCCTTGATAAAAATCTGATCGGTAATTGAACTTAACCTCAATATGCGCCAGGCTGTTCCATAATCTGTTGTTTTCTTTAAAAATAACGATCTGCAAACTGCAATCACATCATCAAATTCGGTAGCGGTATTTGTTAGTGCCAAAGCCAATATTTATTTAGTTTTAATGTATTTTTGCTTCGAAAAACGAAAGCTAAAGATACATTTTTAAAGCGAAACCCAAATCCCGAAAGGGTTTAATATGGCAGAAAAAAACTTTTTTGAATCAAAACAAACCCTCAATTTAAAAGGAAAAATATTTGATATCAGCAAGCCCAAAGTAATGGGCATCATCAATATTACGCCCGATTCCTTTTATAGCACCAGCCGCATGACCTCCATTGATGAAGCATTGCGTAAAACGGAACAATTTTTAAATGAAGGCGCTTCTTTCGTTGATATTGGCGGCTATTCTTCGCGGCCAGGTGCAAAAAACATTTCGGAGGACGAGGAACTTGAAAGACTAGTTCCAATAATTGAAGCTTTAAATAAAGAAATACCTGAAGCCCTTATATCAGTTGATACCTTCAGGGCAAAAGTTGCCGAGCAAACCATTCTGGCGGGTGCTCACATGATCAATGATATTGCTTCAGGCGATATGGACGAAAACATGTTTGAAACCGTTGCACGCCTGCAGGTGCCCTACATCATAATGCACATGCAGGGCACACCTCAAAACATGCAGCAAAACCCGGTTTACAACAATGTTCTATTGGATGTAATTGATTACCTGGCAAAAAAAATAGCAGCCCTGAAAGCGTTAAACATTCATGATTTAATTATCGACCCTGGCTTTGGCTTTGGAAAAACCATAACGCATAACTATGAGCTTTTAAACCAGATGGAAGATTTTAAAGTTTTCAACTTACCTGTTCTTGCGGGCTTTTCAAGAAAAGGAATGATTCATAAAGTCCTGGAAATTTCTGCTGCCGAGGCGCTGAATGGCACAACGGTTCTGAATACAATTGCCTTGCAAAAAGGAGCAAAAATTTTAAGGGTACATGATGTTAAGGAAGCCGTGGAGTGCGTTAAGCTAATAAGTAGACTGGATGTCTAAACAATTAACCAATTCCTACAATTTAAACAATTAACCATTATCAAACATTTGCTATCTTGGCAGTAATGAAAGGATTAGATTTCGATTTTGTAAAATTTACCGTTACCGATGTGGTAGATATTGTGCTGGTAGCACTTTTAATTTACTACGTTTATACCCTTATCCGCAATACCCTTGCCGTAAATCTCCTGGTTGGTATGCTGATTATCGCTGTTTTTTATAAAGTTGTCGATATCCTGCACATGAAATTGCTCACAACCATCATAGAGAAATTTATGAGTGTTGGCATCATTGCACTCATTGTTATTTTTCACCCCGAAATACGGCGTTTTTTACTTTTGATAGGAAAAAATGCATTCTTACAAAAGAATAAAGCCTGGTGGGGTTACTTATTCGGACGGAAAGAAATTGAAAGAAATAACTTAACCCGTATAAAACCAATTATTGATGCTTGCAAAACGATGAAGAAAACACGTACAGGTGCATTAATTGTTTTCGTTAAGTTTTATGATGAACAATTTTTTGCCAATAGCTGCGAAGTGATTGATGCGAAAATATCAAAGAGATTACTTGAAAGTATATTTCAGAAAAACAGTCCGCTGCATGATGGAGCCGTGGTAATTTCAGAAAACAAAATAAAAAGTGCGAGCTGCATACTACCCTTAACCGATAATGACCAGTTACCGTCTCAGTTCGGATTAAGGCATAGGGCGGGTATCGGTGTTTCGGAAACGACAGATGCCGTTGCTGTAATTATTTCAGAAGAAACCGGGGAGATTTCTTACGCCAAACAAGGCAGGGTAAGGATGAATGTTTCTTTCGGAGAGCTTGAGAAATTACTCAATAAAGATTTTTAATTAAGGCAGATTAAGTGATTTAAAAAGATTACACTGATTAGAATAGTCTAAATCAGTGTAATCCACCTTATCGGTGAAATCACCAATTAACAGTATTGCTCAAAAGCACCGATTAAGTTATCGGCAATCATTTGGGCAGGACGGCCTTCAATCTGGTGGCGCTCAATCATATGAACTAATTTACCATCTTTAAACAAAGCCATAGCTGGTGAAGATGGAGGAAAAGGCATCATATAGCTTCTTGCCTGATCAACCGCTTCTCTTTCCATACCTGCGAAAACAGTTACCAGCTTATCAGGGTGTTTTTCGTGTGCTGCTGCTGCTCTTGCAGCCGGGCGTGCATTCGCTGCTGCGCAACCACATACAGAGTTCACCACAACTAAAACTGTTCCTTCACCTTTAATTGCCTGATCTACTTCTTCAGCATTTTTTAATTCTTCAAAACCTACGTTGGTTAATTCCTTACGCATTGGTTCTACTAAATATTCTGGATACATTATCGTTAGTTTTTAATTACAATTTCAGATTACAAAAATAAGAAAATCGAACAGCATGTGCCATTCGATTTATATTCTTAAGGTAAAAATAACAAATGCTATTTCATGCCTTTGATAATGTTGTCGTACATCTGCGGATTGGTAATTGCACCAACAATAACCAGTACGAAAAATATTATGGTAAGTGCACTCAAAATGGTAGCAATCATGCCGCAAATCTTTCCTGCTTTAGCATTTTTATACGATGATTCAGTATAAGCTGTTGGATTAAGGTTATATTTTTTAACGTCTCCAGCACCAAGAATCCATGCAATGATCCCAAATATTATTCCGAATATCCCGTAGAAGCAACAAGCCGGAATCGCAATGATTCCCAGTACGAGTGCAGCCGTAGCATTTGGCAGGTTTTGTTGGCCCATACCGCCAAAGTGACCAAAAGGCGGAGGTTGCTGAAATGGTGGAGGCGTTACCGGCGGCGTATTCAACGGTGCTGAGGCCTGGTTTTCATTTTGTATCGGTTGATTTTCTTGTGGAATTCCTTGTTCTTCTGACATGTAGATTGTTTTAGTTAATAAGTAGATGGTTGTATATTTTGTAAATGTAATTGATTAGAATAATTACTGCAATACCAATAAACATCAATTTAATCAGCTGAGCGCCAAATCTGAAATCCATCTTTAGGTGAAGCATAGTAAAGCAAAAAAGAAAGATCAAAGGAATAGTAGCTGGATAGATTTTGAAAGAATCGATAATATTTCCTTTCAAAAATGCGATTATTGAACGTTGAAAACCACAACCCGGGCAGTCGAAACCAAAATAGGCTTTGAAGGGACAGGTTAAAAGGTGATGACTTAACCAATCAAAGAAATTAAATTTCTGAGGCATCAGCATCTTCAATCAAATTTACCTGAGCATCTTTCCAGTCCTTATATTTCTCCAAATCTTTAAGTACTTGCTTATAAACCAGATTCAAAACAAAAACATCATCAATAAAACCAAGTACGGGAACAAAATCAGGCACAACATCAATTGGAGATAAAAAGTAAATCAATCCTCCAAGAATGGCAATAATTGAACGTTTAGGGATTTCAGTATAATCGCCATTAACATAATCCTTTGCCACTGCAAAAAGCATAATCATTTTTGCCCAAATGCCCTCTAAATCACCTTTATTGGTAACAGCCTTACCTAGCGCTTCCTTAATAGTGTTACTTGCCTTTGCCTTATCATTCAGTATTACTGTTGCCCTGCTTTCAGATTTTTTAAAGAATTCCAGTATTTTCTTCCTGTTCAATTTCATTGCCTAACGCTTTATATCATCAACGGCTAAATTTCAAATCGAATACTTAAGCCTCAGCTTTTATCATTCCTAATATATCATCAAGATATTTCCGTTCATTAGCCAAACGTGGAACTTTGTGTTGCCCACCTAGCTTATTTTTTGCCTTTAACCAATTGTAAAAAGTATTTGCAGGTACATTATGAACCTTTGGACGACACAAAGCCATGTCTTTAAAACGCTTGGCATCGTAATCTGAGTTGATCTCACGCAAGGTGTTATCCATTACATCAACAAACCTTTCGAAATCATCAGGTTGCTTATCAAATTCAATAATCCATTCATGGCCGCCTGCTTTCTCTCCTTTGAAATAAATCGGTCCGGCAGTATAATCTTTTATTTCGGCACCTGTTGCCCCACAGGCCTTGGTTAAAGCCTGCTCTGCATTATCAATAATAACTTCTTCACCAAAAGCATTTATAAAGTGCTTGGTACGTCCGGTAATTTTTATTCGGTAAGGATTAACAGAGGTAAACTGAATGGTATCGCCTATCATGTACCGCCAAAGACCACCATTTGTAGAAATCACGATTGCGTAATTTTTATGAAGTTCCACTTCGCCAAGTAATAAGGCTTTAGGATTTTCTTCAGCGATATTTTCCAGGGGAATAAATTCATAAAATATGCCATAATCAAGCATTAATAACATTTCTTCTGAATTATCCTGATCCTGAATTCCAAAAAACCCTTCTGATGCATTATAAGTTTCAAGATAATACATCTCATCAGAAGGGATGAGTTGCTTAAACTGCTCGCGGTAAGGCGTAAAATTTACGGCACCATGAACATAGAGTTCGAGATTTGGCCATACTTCAAGCAGGTTATCTTTACCGGTTAATTGTAGCACTTTTTTTGCCAGCACAATGGTCCATGTAGGTACTCCTGAAATACTGGTTACGTTTTCCTGAATAGTGGCTTCGGCCATTCTATCCATTTTTACCTCGTAATTATCCATCAAAGCGATAGACATATCAGGGGTACGGTAATACTCGGCCCAAATAGGTAAATTTTTAATTAATACGGCCGATAGATCGCCATAAAAGCAATCTTCATTTAGCTGATTAACCTGATGGCTTCCTCCCAAAACCAGGCCTTTGCCGGTAAACATCTGGTTATCGGGACGGTTATTGCAGTAAATGGAAAGCATATCCTTTCCACCCTTAAAATGGCATTCTTCGAGCGATTCTTCTGAAACCGGTATAAACTTACTTCGATCACTTGTGGTACCCGATGATTTTGCAAACCATTTGATATCAGATGGCCAGAGAATATTCTGTTCGCCATTAAGCATACGCTCGATATAGGGTTTCAAAGTATCGTAATTCTGAATGGGTACCCTTTCCTGAAATTGTTGTATGGTGAGGATGGTTTTATATTCATATTTCCTACCCCACTCAGTATTCTCTGCGCTATCAATGAGTGAATGAAACCATTCCTCCTGTACATCATGCGGATATTTCATAAAAAGCTCAATCTGATGGATTCGCTTTTTCATCAACCAGGTGAAAATAGAATTTACAATTGCCATGAGCCCGGTTTAAACATCAAATGATTTACGCTTTAACACGAAGTTTGCACCCAGGTACACTTTTCTAACCATCTCATTTTCGGCCAATACTTCCGGCACACCTTGCTCAAGTATTTTACCTTCAAAAAGTAAATAAGCCCTGTCGGTAATCGACAACGTTTCCTGCACATTATGGTCGGTAATCAGAATGCCGATATTTTTATGCTTAAGCTTGGCTACAATACTTTGAATCTCTTCAACAGCAATGGGGTCTACACCGGCAAAAGGTTCATCCAGCAAAATAAAGTTCGGATTCGCTGCCAGTGCCCGGGCAATTTCAGTCCTCCTGCGCTCGCCACCCGATAATAAATCGCCACGGTTTTTACGTACTTTATGCAAGCTGAATTCATTAATCAATTCTTCAAGTTTATCTTTCTGCTCCTCCTTGCTCAGTTTGCTCATTTCAAGAATAGCTAAAATATTTTCTTCAACCGTAAGCTTTCTGAATACAGAGGCTTCCTGAGCAAGATAACCAATACCTTTTTGTGCCCGGCGATACATTGCATCTTCGGTTATATCTTCTTCCTCCAGGAATATCTTCCCTTCGTTTGGCTTAATTAAGCCAACAATCATGTAAAAAGAAGTTGTTTTTCCGGCACCGTTTGGTCCAAGTAAGCCTACAATTTCACCTTGACTTACATTAAAAGAAACGTCGTTAACAACAGTTCGCTGTTTATATTTTTTAACCAGATTTTCGGCTCTTAGTATCATATATCCTGTACTCGTCATCCTGAATTTATTTCAGGATCTCTTCAAATTAAGATGCCGAATCAAGTTCAGCATGACGATTTATTTTAATTTTAATTAACTTTTATTCCTTTAATATTGAGCTGCAGGCGTTTCTTGTCCCGCCAAACGTTTTCTTCTATCGTATAACAAACAGAAAAAGGAACTTTTGGTTGTAGAATATTCTGGTATTCGCCCAAACTAAAACCAATACCTTCAAAAATAGCTGAATTTTGTTGCTTTATATTAACTTTTAAATGATTACCGCCAACTGCCGTTGCATATTGGGCGAGGTACACATTGTGCGTAACAAAAACCGGAGCCATATTTTCAGGGCCAAAGGGGCCCATCTGCGCTAAAACGCGATAAAATTTACCATCAATCTGGGCAAGGTCAATTTCGGCATCGGTTTTAATCATCGGTGTTAAAAGCTCTTCGGTAATCGTTGCTGATACAATTTCCTCAAATTTATCAGCAAAGGCATCAACATTACTTTGTTGCATGGTGAGGCCAGCAGCAAACTTATGGCCGCCATATTGGTCCAATAGTTCGGCGCAGCCACTTAATGCCTCATATAAATCAAAGCCGGCAACCGAACGGCAAGAACCGGCAACATGACCGTTTGATTTGGTGAGTACAATGGTAGGACGGTAATATTTTTCCGTAAGGCGGGAAGCTACAATTCCTATTACACCTTTATGCCAGTTTTCATTAAAAACAACTGTTGTTTTTCTGTTGATTAAGATTTCACTATCACCAATTAGAGCCAATGCTTCGCGGGTTATATCCTGATCGTAGGTTTTACGTTCCGTATTTTTAAGGTTAATCAGCTCACTTTGCTCAAGTGAATTTCCATCTACCTGGCACAGCAACATGGCTACAGCGTGTTTTGCATGGTCAATCCGGCCGGCTGCATTAATCCTTGGCCCTAAGGTAAAAACCACATCGGTAATGGTATAATTTTCTGTTTTACCCGAAACTTCCATTAAAGCCCTTAAGCCTTCGCATGGATTTGTATTGAGTTTGCGGATGCCATAATAGGCTAAAATCCTGTTCTCACCAACAACAGGAACGATATCGGCAGCAATACTCACCATTACCAAATCGAGGTATTGCAAATAAGTTTCCTTAGGCAGATTGTTTTTCAAGGCATAAGCCTGCGCTAATTTAAAACCAATTCCACAGCCTGCCAGTTCTTTAAACGGGTATTTACAATCGCTACGTTTTGGGTCCAGAACCGCGATGGCTTTGGGCAATTCATCACCCGGTAAATGGTGATCGCAAATAATAAAATCTATACCAAGTTCATTGGCGTAATCAATTTTATCGATTGATTTTATGCCACAATCCAGCGCAATAATCAGCGAAAAACCATTATCATTGGCATAATCAATTCCCGCAGTAGAAATACCGTACCCTTCAAGGTAACGATCGGGAATATAATATTCGATATTTTTAGTGAGCTGAGAAAAGAAACTATAAGTAAGTGCTACCGAAGTGGTACCATCAACATCATAATCACCATAAATCAGTATTTTTTCATTTGTTGCGAGGGCATTTTCAATTCTGCTTATGGCCACATCCATATCCTGCATCAGAAAAGGATCGTGCAGTTGATCTAAATCCGGCCTGAAAAAGCTTTTAGCCGAATCAAAATCGCATATATTTCTTTGAACTAATATTTGAGCAAGCGAGCGATCTATATTTAGTTGTTCAGTAAGCGTTGTTATGGCAGCATCATTACAAGCTGATGCTTTTACCCATCTTTTTTCCATTTATTCTGTCTCCGAACAGTAAATATACATTTTAATTGTAAATCGCTGAAGCAAATAATCGGGCATAGATTACTATACCCTTTTACTCAAATGCTTAGCCATTACTTCGAATTTCCGGGATATTCGCCAAAAAGTTTTACCAGATGCGCACGTTGTTGCTGATACTTAGCATCATTGAAGAGATTCACTCTTTCTGACGGATCCCAGGCAAGATTGAAAAGTTCACTCGAATCTTTATCACCATTCTTAGTAATACGCAATTTCCAGTCGCCATCTTTTACACCTTCTAAAACATAGCTATGATAATAAATAGGGCGATGCGGTTTATTGTAGTTTTTAAGGGTTAATAATCCGTCAATAGCTTCCCCATCAAGCGTTTTATCAGGAAGAGGTGCTCCTGTCCATTTAGCAAGCGTGGGCAAAACATCAAGATTTGAAAAAGGCTTTGTAAACTGGTTATCCTTTAAGGTATGTCCTTTCCAATAAATAATAAAAGGCACGCGATGCCCGGCTTCATAAGAAATGCCTTTCGAACCCTTAAAAATACCTGCAGTACCCACATGGTAAAACTTGGTAAAGCCATCATCGTACATACGCTGTGGTGCATTTATCCAGGGGCCGTTATCACTTGTAAAAATAAAAATGGTATTATCAGCCTGTCCGGAAGCAACAACCTGTTTCCATACCTCAGCCAAACCTACATCCATGTCTTCGATCACATCGCCAAGCTCACCACCGGCAGAATGTTGTTTTCTAAATTTCTGTGCTGCAAATGCAACTGGCAAATGTGGCATATTTTGCGCCAGGTATAAAAAGAAAGGTTTTTTCGCCGCAACACTCTTTTTAATGAATTTTACCGATTCGCGGGTGTAGGCGCTGGTCAAGGTACTATCATGTGGTTTAAACACCTCTGGCTTTGTGTTCCTGAAGATTTTGATAACGGTATCTGTTTTGACGTAAGGGCTTCGGTAATCGTGACTGTAAAGTGTTCCGAAAAACTCATCAAAACCTTTTTTATTTGGGAGTGAAACGCCATGATCGCCCAAATGCCATTTGCCAATTAAAGCCGTTTGATAGCCCGATTTTTTCAGCATCTGTGCAATGGTTATTTCATCTTCAGGAATTCCACGTTTATCACCCGGGCCAATAGGACGGGGCAAATCCATCCTGCTGCAATATCTTCCGGTTAGCAAAGAGGCCCTTGATGGCGTACAGGTTGGCGAGGTGGTAACAAAATTAGTAGCCATGATACCTTTATTTGCCATTCCATCCAGAAAAGGTGTTTTAATTACTGGATTGCCGTAGCAGGAAAGGTCGCTATAACCTAAATCGTCGGCCAGCACAATGATGATATTAGGCTGCTTTTGCGCAAAGACAAAATTGTTTAACAGCAATGAACAAATGAGAATCGCAAAAAACCTTTTCATGCTGCCAATTTAGTGATGAAAAATGAAATTAAATATATCGTTCAGGTTATTTAACAAAACGAATAAGTAAATAGATTGTTAACTTTGCATCAGATTAAAAACATCAATATTTTGCAAATCCATACCTTATTTGAAGGAACCTATTCGGTTGATGCAACAAAAAAATTTGTACCCTTCGATTCTGCCATTCATAGTTTTAAAGATAGACCTGCATCTTTATTTATTAATGTACAACCTTTTCTGGTTGAATTAAAAAATGATTTAATTCTCTTCGATACGGGTTTAGGCTTTAGTGATGACCACGGCGAACTGATTTTACATAAGAATATCCGAAATGCGGGCTTTGACCCAACTGATGTAAGCAAAGTTTTAATGTCGCACCTACATTACGACCACTCCGGAGGAATGATTCATAAACTCGGCGATAAAACTGAACTAAGTTTCCCCGATTCCGAATACATCATTAATCGGGGCGAATGGGAAACGGCTTTTAGCAGTACATCATCCTCTTACCATACCGACATTTTCGATTTTGTACAACGCAATGCCCAGTTAACATTTGTAGAGGGTGATGGTGCTATTGATGAAATCATCGCATACGAATTTACCGGAGCGCACTGCCCGAATCATCAGGTATTTTTACTAAGCGAAGGAAAACAAAAGATATTTTTTGGTGGTGATGTTTTGCCTGAACCTGAAGAACTGATTAAGAACTTTATTGCTAAATATGATTTTGATGGTCGCAAGGCTATGGAGTTAAGAAAAGAATTTGGCAAACGTGCTGCGGCGGAAAACTGGGAATGCTTGTTCTATCATGGAAAAAGTGCTGCAACGGGCTTTGTTGATGAAGTAGAAGGTGGGTTTAAAATCAGGTAGAAGCGGAAAGCCGGAAAAGATTAAAGCTAAAAGCATAAAACCCAAATACCTTAAAGCTCATTATCGTCGAGCTTTAGCTGACGGATAAAAGAAAGCATTCAGGATTTTAGTAGAATTTGCAACCTGAGTTTCGTGCAGTTCTATAATTTCTAAACCCGACAGCAGCGAAAATACTTTTTGTTAGCAGCAACCTTAAATATGCTGTCATGCTGAGGCACGAAGCATCTGCAACCAATGAAACAGATGCTTCGTGCCTCAGCATAACAGAAGCCAATAAAAAGATTGAAGCGAATTGGCGGGAAGAAACATTAATAGTTTTACCGCAACAGCTTTCCAAAATCTTTAAGCTTATAAAGCAAAAAAGGTCTCGAAAATAGTGCCGAGACCTTTTTGTTTCCGAGACAATCGAAAATTATTTTTTAGCTACTAATTTAACTGCTAATTCGAAGTTATCATCAATTGCTTTATCACCGATGCTATCGAAAAATGATTTAGAACCGTAACGGATATCGTATTTAGTTCTGTCAACAGTGATTTTACCAGCTAAAGCAGAAACAGTACCATCAGCATTTACAGTTACAGTTGCAGGAAAGCTTAATGGCTTAGTAATACCTTTAATAGTTAAGTTACCTGTTACTGTTACAGCAGCACCCGAACCATCAACTTTAGTAATTACGAAAGTAGAAGTTGGGAATTTAGCAGTACCGAAGAAATCATCAGCTTTTAAGTGACCTTCTAACTTAGCACTACCATCAGCATCTTTAATTGAATTCATATCGATAGTGAAAGTACCACCTGTTACTTTTTTACCGTCAACATTTAAAGTTCCCGATTGTAAAGCAATTGTTCCGTTATGAGAACCTGTAACTTTTTTACCAATCCAGGTAATAGTCGATTTTGCAGCATCAACAGTATATGCAACTGGTTTTTTAATAGTTGTGAAAGCTGATAACGATACAACTGCTACGAACAAAAAGATTGAAGAGATTTTTAATTTCATTTTATGGTTTTTAAATTATGTAACAAAGATATACTTAAGGCCTATCCTTTATTATTGACCTATGTTAAGATTTTCAAAAATAATAGTTTTATTTAAAATCATTCTAATTGACTGCGAAATATTGTGATGGTTTAATTTGAAGGTTTTAAAAACAATTAGAAAAGCAAATGCAGCAGTTTTTTTAATTTAAGTCGGACTTTCCATTAAATCTTTTTTAAATAACCTCAGCATAACAAAACATTTAGCGTTAATGCTATTTAAAAAGTATATCATTTCAATCCCGTTTAAGTGGGCAATGCGGTGCTTCTATTCAAAGTTGCTAGAAGCCAAACCTCAATTTATTATATTAGCTGTCAGATTAAATACAGAAACGATGAAACACAATGCAAAATCGATCCGCCCTTTTATAGGTGCTAAAGATTTCGATATATCCAGAAGCTTTTACCGTGATTTAGGTTTCGAAGAAATAACCTTAGGTAGCGATATGTCGGTTTTTAAATCTGGCAATATGGCTTTCTATCTACAGGATGCCTACGTAAAAGACTGGATTGAAAATACTATGATTTTTATGGAAGTAGATGATGTTGATCGTTTTTACAAAGAACTTTCGGACTTAGATTTACCATCAAAATATGAAAATGTGAGGGTAACACCCGTTAGACATGAAGACTGGGGCAGTGAATGCTTCGTGCACGACCCTTCAGGAATTTTATGGCATTTTGGATTATTTAGATAAGTGAAGTGATGTTGAAATCTAGCGAACTAAACAAGTTAAATGTTATTGTATTAACTCGTTCAAAATGAAAAGAGTTTTTTCAAATCAGTTGATTCTTCTTTCTGCTTAATGCCATGTAAAGCCTACTATGGAAAATATCTATAAAGATTTCTTCACCGCACTTAAAAAACTCATCATTGAACTTAATATTGAAGAAGAATTTAATATAAAGGGCTGTACTGACGAAGAAATTGAATTACTCGAAAAAAGGTATGAAACCCTCCCATTAGCTTATATAGAATATTTAAAGAGCATGGGAAAAGAGTCTTTGTGGCATTTTTTCGACGGCGAAGAGATTTCTTATGAAGATTTAGATGACTTGAATGAGTTTGCTAATAAGAAAATTAAAAAATCTGGAATTAATATAACAAGAAAGATATTAGCCATTTCACATTACAGGTATGATTATTTTACTTTCTTTTATTTAAATGAGAGGCACAAAAATCCTGACCCAAAAATTTGGATGTTTGATCCTAGCCAGAATCTAAAAAAAATAAAATTATCCGAAAATGCCTTCACAGATATGATTTTGTTTTTTCTTGAGAGATCGCTAAAAAATCATCCTAACGGATTTTACTTTGTTAGCGAGGAGGACAAACGAAAAAATCCAAATGTGATTAAAAGCCGATTTTTCGAATGGTTTACTGCAGTAAAGAAGAAATATAATGAAGTTGTAAATATTAACTCAGAAAATTTATTAATTAATGACCTAAATATTAAAATCATCAATTATTATAGTTTAAATAAAATAGAAATTAATAGAGGATTAAGAAAACTCAGAAAAAGTTGGTGGAAATTTTGGTAAAAGAATTAATTACGATCTTGAACCCGATAGCAGCGAAATGGAGAAATCTTTGTCCATTAGTTATCATTACATAGATTTCTCGGCTACGCTCGAAATGACGGGCAAAAAAAAAATCTGCAAGTTTTATGAAAAAGAATTCATAAAACTTGCAGATGATTTTATCTAATCAGATTGCTTCGTCGGCTGAAAAAGCCTTCTCGCAATGACGGAGTTGGGATTAGAGTTTGGATGAGCTATGAAACCATTATCCATCTTAGCTCTTCCCTTTTACATTATTAAGGAACTATTTCTTCCAGATAACTCTCAACCGGAGGACAAGCACAGATTAATGACCTATCGCCATGGCTATCGTTAACGCGACCAACCGAAGGCCAGAACTTGCGCTCTAACACATATGGAAGCGGGAACGCAGCAGTTTGACGGCTATAAGCATGTTCCCATTCATTTGCAGTAATTACTGCAACTGTATGAGGCGCATTCTTTAACGGATTATCTGTTTTATCTAAGGTGCCGTTTTCAACTTCAGTAATTTCCTTTTTAATGGCTATTAATGCATCACAGAAACGATCTAACTCATGTTTAGGCTCAGATTCAGTTGGCTCAACCATTAAAGTACCTGCAACCGGGAATGAAACTGTTGGTGCGTGGAAACCATAATCCATTAAACGTTTTGCAATATCTGTAACCTCAATTCCGAATGCTTTGAACGAACGGCAATCTAAAATCATTTCGTGTGCGCAACGGCCTTGAGCACCTGAATAAAGCACAGGATAATGCTGCTCTAAACGGGCTTTCATGTAGTTTGCATTCAATATTGCATATTTGGTTGCATTGGTTAAACCTTCAGCACCCATCATCGCGATATAAGCGTGAGAAATAATCAAAATTGAAGCTGAACCCCATGGCGCAGAAGATACTGCAGAAATTGATTTTCCTTTTTCAATATCAACTACAGCATGACCAGGAAGATAAGGAACCAAGTGTTTCGCTACACCGATTGGCCCCATACCAGGACCACCACCACCGTGAGGAATACAGAACGTTTTGTGCAGGTTTAGGTGACAAACATCGGCACCAATATTAGCGGGGCTGGTTAAACCAACCTGAGCATTCATATTAGCCCCATCCATATAAACCTGTCCGCCATTGGCGTGAATGGTTTCACAAATTTCGATAATACTTTCTTCAAATACTCCGTGAGTAGATGGATAAGTAACCATCAAACATGATAAGTTATCTTTGTGTAATTCTGCTTTAGCTTTTAAGTCTTCAACGTCAATGTTTCCGTTTTCTAAAGATTTAACCACTACAATTTTCATATCTGCCATTGCTGCAGAAGCAGGGTTTGTACCGTGAGCAGAAGCAGGAATTAATGCTACATTACGGTGGAAATCGCCTCTATCGTGGTGATAAGCACGGATAACCATTAAGCCAGCATATTCACCCTGAGCACCAGCATTTGGCTGTAAACTCATTGCTGCAAAACCGGTAATTTCGCTCAACCATTTATCCAGTTCATTAAAAACTGAATAATAACCTAAAACCTGATCGGCAGGTGCGAATGGATGGATGCGTCCAAAATGAGACCATGTAACGGGAATCATTTCTGCCGTTGCATTCAATTTCATTGTACAGCTTCCCAAAGCAATCATCGAGTGACAAAGCGATAAATCTTTTGCCTCTAACGATTTAATGTAACGCAACATTTCATGTTCAGAATGGTGCGAGTTAAAAATCGGGTGCGTTAAATATTCAGATGTACGTTGTAATTCAGAAGGAATAACAGTCTCTACGTTTTCAACAACTTCTACCTGATCGCCAGCAATGCCTTTTGCTCTTGCAAATATTTTAGCGATTAAGGTAATGTCTTCAAAAGTGGTGGTTTCATCAATAGAAATCGTTACGGTGTTGCCAACGTAATTTAAATTGATTTCGTTATCTAAACAATAAGCATGAATTCCACCTTTTGTATTACCTAAATCGAAACGAATGGTATCAAAATAAGCGGAGTTTAATTGTGTATAACCTAAGTTGGTTAAAGTTGAAGCCAAACTTACAGCCAAACCATGTGTACGTTCAGCAATTGCTTTTAAGCCTTTTGGTCCGTGATAAGCTGCATAGAAACCGGCCATAATAGCTAATAATGCCTGTGCTGTACAGATATTTGATGTCGCTTTATCTCTACGAATGTGTTGCTCGCGGGTTTGAAGCGCCATGCGCAACGCGTAATCGCCGTGGCTATCGATGGTTACCCCAATAATACGGCCAGGGATGGAACGTTTATACTCCTCTTTAGTAGCGAAAAATGCTGCGTGAGGGCCACCAAAACCCATCGGAATACCGAAGCGCTGAGTGGTACCAACTACGATATCAGCACCCCACTCACCCGGAGGCGTTAACAACGTTAAGCTTAAAATATCGGCAGCAACCGTTAATTTAATATTCTGGTTATGTAATTCAGCAGCGAAGTTTTTATAATCGAAAATCTCACCATTGCCAGCCGGGTATTGAACAATCGCACCGAAGAAATCTTCAGTAGCAACAAAATCCAAATGGCTTCCAATAACCAGTTCAATACCGTAAGGATTTGCACGGGTTTTTAAAATATCAATGGTTTGAGCAAAAAGTAACTCTGAAACGAAGAATTTTTTAGCAGCCTGGTTTTTACGTGTACTGTATTGCATAAACATCGCCTCAGCAGCAGCAGTACCTTCATCCAGAAGTGAGGCATTGGCAATTTCCATTCCGGTTAAATCGATAACCATGGTCTGGAAGTTTAACAGGGCCTGTAAACGACCTTGTGCAATCTCTGCCTGGTATGGCGTGTATTGCGTATACCATCCCGGATTTTCAAATACATTACGTAAAATAACACCTGGTGTAATGGTATCGTAGTAACCTTGACCGATAAAACTTTTGAAAACTTTGTTTAATAATGAAGTTTGTTTTAAAGCACCAAGATATTCAGTTTCTGATTTCGCTGCTGGCAAATTTAAAGGCTGTTTTAACCTGATTGCCGTTGGAACAGTTTGTTCAATTAGCTCATCAATAGAATTTACGCCAACTGTATGCAACATTTCAGCTGTATCAGCCTCATTTGGAGCAATATGACGATTTTGAAAATCCTCTTTGTAATGGATATTTAAGCTCATGCGATATGAATAATAAATTTGCGTGCAAAGGTACAAAAAACGATAGTGTTTTTCGCTATAACAAGCTGTAAAAAAGGTGTCTTATTTAAGTTTAAAAGCGACAAAAAAGGTAGATTTTAAATCGTCAAAACCAAATAGTTTGGTTAAAAATTCTTACTTATTTGGAAAGCACCGCCAGTACAAAAATTAAAGTTTGCTCCCGCCATTTGCTGCAATCTTTTTGTTAGTTCATTCATCCTCTTTCATGAAGCATCTGCAGCTAATGAAACAGATGCTTCGTGCCTCAGCATAACAGTTTATTTGAGCTTGCTGAAAACAAAAAGTATTTCCGCGGCTGTCGGGTTTACAAAATTAAGTCTGTGTAAAAATTAAAACCACCCCTTCAGGCAGGCAAAGTTTTATACCTTTGAAAACGAATTCATTTATTTACCTAAATGTCAGAATCAAAAAACAACATCGCCATATTAGTTCAGGCCTGCGACCGTTACGAATTTTTATTTCAAGGTTTTGACTACTTTTTCTCCCGGCATTGGAACTTCAAAATTCCGGGTAAATATTATTTTGCTACAGAAGAGAAAGAGGTAAAAATAAATGGCTTTGAAAATATTCAATCGGGCAGCGGTGCCTGGGCCGACCGCCTGGCTTATCTTTTAAAGAATAAAATTGACGAAGACTATATCCTCTATTTCCAGGAAGACATGTGGTTAAGTAAACCTGTTGACCCACATTTCTTCACCAAGCTTTTCGATTTAATGAAAGAAAACAACTGGAATCAGGTTAAACTCCACAGTGCTGATGTATATAAAACAAAAGCAACCGATCTCTTTATCGATGGGTTTAATGTAACCGAAATCGACAACCAAAAATCAGATTATTTAATGTCGCATCAGGTTACCTTATGGCGAAAAGATTTTTTACTAGCACAGCTGCATAAAAATGAACATCCTTGGAGAAATGAAAGAAGAGCAACCCGCAGGTTAAAAAAACTTAATCCCCAAATTCTTCACATCGATTACTTTGCCGAAAATGGCTGCGCTGAAATCAACGAAAACAAAACAGTCGAAAACCGTAGTGAATACCATGCTGTTTCTTTCAACAGCACCTTAAATTTCAACGTGGTTGAATACATAAAACTGCTGCAAAAAGGCAATGCTGAGCAGAAAAAATATGCAGACGCGTTACAAAACCACTACGATAACAATCTTACCCATGATGGAAAGCCAAAACCGAAAAAGGAGGATATTTTTAAAAGGTTTAAAAACTGGTTTTTGAAGAAGAAAAAGTAAGCTTATTTCTGAACCTTCCAGCCTTCATCTTTACTTAATTTAAGCTTATAGGTTTTCGTAATAAAATTACTGTTTTCATTCGCATTTTTATCGAAGGGCGCAAAATCGGTATTTACCTTTTTTAACGATACCGTCACTTTTGCCGTACTTGAATTTACCTGAGAAAAATCGACTGGTTTTTCATCGGACAATATATATTCAACAACCTTTACAGTTGCTTTATCCTCATCTTGTTTCAAAACCAAGGGACTTGCCTTATCGGTAAGGGTAATCTGATAAACGTAACTGCTATCTTTAGAAAGAAACTTTTTATTGGCTTCCTTTAAACTTAACTTAACCATACCAGCGCTTTCAAGGTTTTTATATTTCACCAAATCTGCTTTATCGCTTTTACTGCTGAATTTTATTTCGCCGAAGCTAAATCTGGTCGTTTTGTATTCAGGGTTAGCGGTTAAATATTCAGTTATTACAGTTCCGGCCTCATCCTGATTAATAGTGGTTTTAGATTTACATCCGGCGAAGCCGATTATAAGAAAGGCTAATATATAAACGCTAAGGTTTTTCATAATAAGAGTTATCTGTTTTTAAAGATATTTATTTTTAGTTTAACCGCAAAGAACGCAGAGGTTTTCGCTAAGAACCGTTATGCTGTAATTATTAGCTTATTCCTCTTTACATACCATCCTCAACTTGTCAAATGGTTAAATCTTCCGTGATTTCCGTGTTTCCGTGGCTAAAAAATAACTGCATTTCCCTTTATAATCTTCGTATTTATGCTTTGCTAACTTTGCGGCTAAGTGCCTTAATTCCTCCATTTAAGATACTTCAGATATGGAAGAATCATTGCTGATAGAATTACAATAACGCCCAGCCAGCGTAAAAGGGAAACCTGTTCCTGCAAAACAAAGCCAGCCATCATTACTGCTATAGGTAGTTCAGCAGCACTTAAAATAGAACTTAATGCAGTACCAATTCGGGGTACACCATCAGCATAAAATAAAGGGGGTATTATAGTGCCAAAAACGGCAATAATTAAACCCCATTTCAGCAAAGTTCCACTTAGCGCACCGCTAAACAGAAATGCAGGTGGAAAAAGTATAAAAATAAGCAAACATGCTCCGGTTATCATTAGGGCACTTTTCTTTAATACCGGATATTCCGTTCCAATCTTCCCGCTTAACATTAAGAATCCGGCATAAGAAAGTGCTGCTAATAAACCAAAACCAATTCCTTTAAAATCCAGACCTGCAATACTGGTTTCCAACATGCCACTGGCCAGAACTGTTCCGCCTAAAACAAGCAAAATCGCCAGAAATTGTAAACTGGTTGGCTTCTTCCCGTAAATAATTAACTCGAGCAGAATGCTCATCCAAATAAATTGCATCAAAAGCACTATCGCTACGGAATTTGGAACAAGTTTCACACACTGATAATATAATACAGATACCAATCCGGTGCTGGTTCCAGCCAAAAGCATTTTCCACCAGGGCGTAACGAGTACTTTTTTCTCAGCTTTATACCTGGATGTTCTGCTTTGAAAAAAGAATAATACCCACAGAATAACCGCTCCAAAAAAAGCCTGGGCACCGGTTACATCACCTAATGTGTAACCATCGTGATAGGCGAGTTTAACAAAGGTAGACAAGATGCCAAAACTACAGGCACCTAAAAAAACAAGGACGATTCCTTTTAACATGTTTAATATTTTATAGATAAGCTCCCAGTGAGGCATTAAGCAACCTTCATAATGAGATTACTCAATGCCTCGCAATGATGGACTTTTTAAAGATGTAAGCTTATTAAGCCAGTTGTTGTAAATATCTTTGAATAGTAGTTTCCAAGCCGAGATAAAGGGCATCGCTGATTAAAGCATGGCCAATAGAAACTTCTAACAACCCCGGAATACTTTGTGCGAAGTAATGTAAGTTATGGAGATCTAAATCGTGGCCCGCATTAAGTCCAAGTTTTAAATGGTTTGCATAATTTGCCGCAGCAATATAATTTACTACCGCCTTTTCGCGGTCAGCGAAATAGTTATGCGCATAAGCTTCAGTATACAATTCAATTCTATCGGTTCCTGTTTCTGCAGCACCTTCCACCATTTCAACTACAGGATCTACAAATATCGAAACACGGATACCTTCCTTTTGAAAAACTGCAACCATCTCTTTCAGGTAATCACGATGTTTTATGGTGTCCCAACCATGATTTGAAGTAATCTGGCCTTCAGCATCAGGAACTAAAGTAACTTGGGCAGGTTTATTTGCAAGCACTAAATCAACAAATTTATCTTCTTTACAGTTTCCTTCAATATTAAACTCAGTAGAAATTGCTGCCTTTAAGTCGTATACATCCTGGTAGCGAATGTGTCGCTCATCAGGACGTGGATGCACGGTAATGCCTTGGGCACCGAAAGCTTCACAATCAAGGGCCACCTTAACCAAATCAGGATTATTACCGCCACGACTATTACGTAATGTGGCAATTTTATTGATATTAACCGATAACTTTGTCATGCGGTAAAGATAAGGCTTTGCTGCTGTTATTGAGAAAGCTTAAATAAATTTGACTTTTTTTTGCTCATATTTGCTCAAAGCAAAATGAATTTAAAGGATACAACACTATACAGATTCTTAATCGTTCTACTTGCACTGGCAAGTATTCCTGCCCTTTTTGGCGGCGTAATGGAACCCGATGGAGCGCTTTATGCCTCCATGTCGAAAAACATCATCCTGTTTAAAGACTGGTTTAATTTATACGGCCGCGGAGCAGACTGGCTTGATAAACCGCACCTTACTTTCTGGATATCGGCAGCATCATTTAAAATATTCGGTATTTCATCGTTTGCCTACAAACTCCCTTCTTTTTTAATTGGTTTATTGGGATCATGGTATGTATTTAAACTGGCAAAAGATATCTATACCGAAAAAACGGGATTAATTAGTGCCTTGATTTTCTTAAGTGCTTTACATATCATTACCTCAACATTCGATGTAAGGGCCGAAATTTACATTACAACTTTTACACTGGCTTCCATTTATCATTTCTATAAAGCGCACAAAAATTCATTCTGGCATGTGGTAGCAGGTGCTTTTTTTGCCGCATGTGCAATTCTCATCAAAGGTATTTTTGTGCTGATTCCGGTTTTTGCAGGTTTTATTATTTACTGGTTATTCACCAAACAATACAAACAGCTGTTAAATCCTAAGTGGTACATCGCCATTTTATTAATTTTTGTTTTTATCACACCAGAATTATACTCGCTATACACACAGTTTGATTTACATCCTGAAAAAATTGTATTTGACCGAACAGGCGTTTCGGGTTTGAAGTTTTTCTTTTGGGACAGCCAGTTTGGCCGATTCTTTAACAATGGCCCCATAAAAGGCAAGGGCGATATTTCTTTCTTTCTACATACGACACTTTGGGCATTCCTGCCCTGGTCGATATTGTTTTATGCTGCTGTTGTTAATCTTTTTAAGAAGAAAAACAGAGCAAATCTCCCTCCCGAAAGCATTATGATTTGGGCAAGTGCAGCAGTTACCTTCTTAATCTTTTCACTTTCAAAATTTCAGCTTCCGCATTACATCCTGATTATTTTCCCGCAGTTTTCAATTATAACGGCTTTGTATCTTCAGCAACTGGAAGGCAAAACGTTTAAAGTTTTTTTCACGGTACAAAACGTTGTTCTGGCCCTGGTTTTCACCTTACTCCTGGTAATCTGGTTCCTCTTTGGGTTTGACAAAGCTTATTTAGTAATGTTTGTGATCCTTGGCGGAGCAGTGATCACTTTCACTTACCTAAAAGGTAAAACACTTAAAACATTGGTTGGCCGGAGTGCAATGCTATCGGTTACCCTATCGTTATTTCTCGCTGTATTTTTCTATCCTGCATTGCTTAAATACCAGTCGGGCATGCATGCGGGGAACTGGCTGAAGGAAAACTATCCGGCTGCCAAGCCTGCGGTTTTAAATTACATTGATGCTTTTTCATTTGATTTTTATGCTCCAGGAGAAGTGAAATACCTTCACAATTATGCTGATTTGGATAAAAGCAAAAACCAGAAAGATCTGGTTATTTATGTATCGGAAACGGAATTGCCCAAATTAAAAGCAGAATACAATGCCGAGGTATTAAAAACGTTTGAATACTTTCACATCACTAAACTAACGGGCAAATTTTTAAACGCGAAAACACGTCCGCAGGTTTTAGAACATTTCTATCTTGTAAAAGTACATTAGTATGAATTTATTTTTTCGCATCATCAAATTTGGGTTGACAGGATTGCTTGGAATGGCGATCGATTTTGGTGCAACCTGGCTTTGTAAGGAAAAAATAAAAATCAATAAATACATCGCTAATGCCATAGGTTTCAGCCTTGCGGTAACCAATAATTATTTGATTAACCGTGTGTGGACTTTTCAAAGTACCAATGCACACTGGGGAACAGAATTCAGTAAGTTTTTAGTGGTAAGTTTAATTGGACTAGGATTGAATACCTTTATTATTTACCTTTTCCATCAAAGAAAAAATGGCACAAACTTTTACGTTGCGAAGTGTTTTGCTATTCTGATTGTTTTTGTGTGGAACTTTTTAGCAAATATGCTTTTTACGTTCAGGTAGTTTAAAGCTTATGTGGTTTTAGGTTACATTTTTACCAACAAAATAAAAAATAACAAGCCAAATGATTCCTTTGATCAGGAAGAATAAAAACCCTACTAATCCAACCCGCTTAAACCATAATTTTACTTTTTCTTTGTTCATTGCGCTTTTGTAAAGATAAAGGATTTGAACTAAATTAGAAAGATTTTAAATAAGGAATCATGATTCGACCGAAAATATTTCTACGTTCTTGTTTGGCCTTAATACTGATTTGCATAAAACTTTCAGCTCAGGACTTTGATAATATTAAGCGCTATAAGGTCAATTTTGCTATTGCTATCAGCCCATCTCAGAAATTAATTGCCTTGAGGAGCTTTGTGAACAACAATCAGAAATACTTATTACTGGTTAATCCGGAAAATCTTGATACCCGAATTGACTTAGCCAGCAATTACAAACTTAGCAGTTTAGATTATGCCAACGTTCTCGCTATCTTCAAAAATACCGCTTTTGTAAAATCGCTCGAAGATGCTGCAGCCAGGGAGCTTCAATTGCAAAATGCAGGGATTGATCATGCTATACCGAATGAAAAAGGAATTACGCTTACAATAGACCTTTGTCCATCACATAAATCCCTTGACCGAATTATTTTTCAATCGCTTTTTGATGAATTTAAAAAAATTGAGCAGCCTGCCCCACTTGCCATTTCGGTTTCGGGAAAATGGATGTTGAAGCATGGAAATGATTTAGATTGGCTTAAAAGTCTGGTTGAGAAAAAAGAACTGGATATTACCTGGGTAAACCACACGTATAATCATGAAGTAAACAATTTACCGCTGGCTGAAAACTTCCTGCTAGCGACAGGAACAAATCTGGATATCGAAGTGCTGGAGAATGAAAAGTTAATGCTTAAAAACGGCCTGATACCCTCTGTATTTTTTAGATTCCCTGGGTTAGTTTCAGATAAAACAATCGTTGATAAAATCGAAGCTTATGGTTTAATTCCGATAGGAAGCGATGCCTGGTTAGCCAAAGGACAACAGCCTAATGCTGGCAGTATCGTGTTGATTCATGGTAATGGAAACGAAGAAATTGGCGTGAAAGATTTTATCCAATTATTAAAGAATAAACAAACTGATGTAAGAAACAAACAATGGCTACTGTTTGATTTAAGGCAAGGATTGGAAAAGGAATTTGAGTAATTTATCACGTTTTTAACCGCAAAGGATACGAAGAAAACCGCAAAGGGCGCCAAGCAAAAAATTAGACGGCACCACAAAGTCTTTCATTTTCTTTGTGCTTTTGTGTCTTAGTGGGTAAATTATTAAGATTTCTTAACTGGCAACAACTTTATTTCTTTTGCATTGAAACGATTATTAACAATCTCGCCAGTTACTTCGGCTTTGCTTATGGCGTTGCAAAAACCATGTTCACCGTGTGCATCACCAAAATCGTCGATACCTTTACCATCTACAAAATAAGGTTTCCCATCAATTCTTACGGCGAGCTCACAATCCTTACCCTTCATTTTAAACTGACATTCGCCACAGGCTATTTCTACGGTTTGTTTAGTGATAACTTTTTTAGCTGCAGTCTGGGCATTTGCACTTAGCGTAAATACCATAACCACTAAGGAGAAAAATAAACTTTTCATTATGAGTTTTTTTTCAAATGTAGGTTTTAAGGGGCAAAAGAACTTCAAAACTTTGTAAAATAAACCTGATTGACGGGGAAAGATTTTAAAATTGCAGCAACCGAGAATAATAGGTTATGCTGAGGAACGAAGCATCTGCAACCGATGAAATAGATGCTTCGTTCCTCAGCATAACAGAAGTTACTTTAAAAACTTGTACCAAAAAGCAGGGCTGAAATTGCCTAAGTACTACGGAAATAGCGTTTTCAAAATACTTTTTTTGCCACTGAAACACAGAAGGCACGGAAATTTAAGTTGGTTAAGGAATATAACAAAATGTAAGCTTAAATGAACTTATATTTCTTAGCTGGTAAAATTTATTGGCTAACAAAAAAGGGATATGCAATTTGCACATCCCTTTTGACAACTCATAAATGAGATTGCTTCGCTCCTCGCAATGACGAGGAAGCGATTAGTAACGATATTCGTCTGATTTAAACGGACCTTCAACAGCTACGCCGATATAATCTGCCTGGTGTTGATCTAAAACCTCTAATTCTACACCGATTTTCTCTAAGTGCAAACGGGCAACTTTTTCATCTAAATGCTTAGGCAAAGTGTAAACTTTGTTTTCGTATTTATCTGTATTTGTCCAAAGTTCTAGTTGCGCTAAAGTTTGGTTGGTGAATGAATTACTCATTACAAAACTTGGGTGACCTGTTGCACAACCTAAGTTTACCAAACGACCTTCAGCTAAAACGATGATATCTTTACCATCGATAGTATATTTATCTACCTGAGGTTTGATTTCTACTTTAGTATTGCCAAAAGCACCGTTTAACCAAGCCATATCGATTTCGTTATCGAAGTGACCGATGTTACAAACGATGGCTTTATCTTTTAATGCACGGAAATGTTTCTCGCGAACGATGTCACAGTTACCTGTAGTTGTTACCACGATATCTGCCTCTTTAATTGCAGTATCTAAACGCTTAACTTCATAACCTTCCATTGCTGCCTGTAAAGCACAGATTGGATCGATTTCAGTTACGATAACGCGTACACCTTGCGAGCTTAATGATTCTGCAGAACCTTTACCCACATCGCCATAACCACAAACAACAGCTACTTTACCAGCCATCATCACGTCAGTTGCACGACGAATTGCATCAACTAACGATTCACGACATCCGTATTTGTTATCGAATTTAGATTTAGTTACAGAATCGTTTACGTTAATTGCAGGTAAATGCAACGTTCCGTTTTTCATACGCTCGTATAAACGGTGAACGCCTGTAGTGGTTTCTTCTGATAAACCTTTGATTGCTGCAATTAGCTCAGGATATTTATCAAAAACCATGTTGGTTAAATCGCCACCGTCATCAAGGATCATGTTTAATGGTTGTTGTTCAGGACCGAAGTGTAAAGTTTGCTCGATACACCAGTCGAATTCCTGCTCATTCAGGCCTTTCCAGGCATACACTTGAATACCAGCAGCAGCTATAGCAGCAGCAGCGTGATCTTGAGTTGAAAAAATATTACATGATGACCAGGTAACTTCTGCACCTAAAGCCACTAATGTTTCGATTAATACAGCCGTTTGGATGGTCATGTGCAGACAGCCTGCAATGCGTGCTCCTTTTAACGGTTGCGATGGACCGAATTCTTTACGTAAACTCATTAACCCTGGCATTTCTGCTTCGGCTAATTCGATTTCTTTACGGCCCCATTCTGCCAGTGAAATGTCCTTAACTTTGTAAGGAATGTAAGTTGTCTCTACTGATGACATAATTTCTTGTTTTTAAATGTGACGCAAAGTTACTGCATAGCTTTGTCAAAGACAAATAATTGAGTAAACCATCAGTATGTAAAATGTAAAAACCATTCTAATAATCCCCATTAGTTTTCATGGCTAATTACAGGTCTTTGGTCATTTTGTTCACCACTGTCAATAAAGCTTGATACATACCCTTTTAAATCCATCATTCAGTAAAAATACACATAACCAAACGAATGTGGCATTCGTTCAAATTATTCATTATCAATACAATAATCAAATTAAACAATAAGGATTATTAAATTTGAAGTGTAGAATTTAGAGGTCTATTTGGTTTAAGCAATGAGCAGGTATATGTATCTATACCTGCTTTTTTTAAAGCACGATTACTTATTACAGCATTGAAAACCATGTTCTTAAGATTAATTCCTAATAAAATAATTATTTGATTTTCAGATGATTATTATTTAAATTGGGAATAACCAAATTAAACCATTATGAAAAGTGTAAAACACCTGCTTGATTCGAAACAGGCAAGAATTGTATCTGTAAGGGAGCATACATCAGTTTTAGATGCTTTAAAAGTAATGACCGATAAAAATATCAGTGCGGTCCTGGTAATGGAAAACGAGCAGCTATCGGGGATTTTTACAGAACGCGATTATGCCAGGAAGATCATACTTCAGGGTAAATCATCAAAAGATACTTTAATTAATGAAGTAATGACTTCAAACCCCACTGCAGTTAGCATGTCGGACAGTATTGATAAATGCATGGAGCTAATGACTGAAAAACACTTTCGACATCTACCAGTTGTTGATGGCGGCGTAGTTAAAGGTATGGTTTCAATAGGCGATGTGGTAAAGTTTATTATTGCCGATCAAAAGCAAACGATTTCACACCTGGAAAGTTATATTAGCGGTTAGCGCAGCAATTTAGGCCTTCAGCAATACTTTTTCTTCAGTTTTCGCCGTGCTATTCATTTCTAACTTGCCATTATATTGTGCGCCAAGCTCTATCTCTATTGTTTCGGTTTTAATATCGCCGTTTACTTTCCCTGTATTTTTTATTTCCAGGTTCTTAGTTTTTACGTTACCATTAACTGTTCCATAAATAATAGCCGATTCGGTTTTAACGTCACCTTTTATTTCCCCTTTTTCGCCTAGTATTATACCGCCTTCAATATTTACATTTCCAGTTACTGAACCATCGATTCTGATTACTGCCTTGCCTTTTATTTCGCCTGTTATAGCAAAACCAAGGCCTATGATTGTAGATATTTCTTGCTGATTAAGATCCTGAATGTGCTTGCTTTTCTTGAACATACTATTCTAAAGTTAAAAAGGAACGGGGATTAATTACTTTACCATTTTTATGCACTTCATAATGCAAATGCGGTCCAGTTGAGCCTCCGGTTGAGCCAACCTTACCAATACTATTGCCTGCCATAATCTCATCACCAACTTTTACCAGAATTTTTGATAAATGACCGTAATAAGTTTCAAAACCATTACCATGCTTAATAACAATACAGTTTCCGTATCCGCCGCGGCGTGCCGCGAACACCACCTTGCCATTTGCAGTACTTTTAACCATTGCTCCGTAGCCCGCCTTAATATCCAAGCCTTTATGGCTTTCTACATTTTCTCCGGTAAAAGGATTTTCGCGATGGCCGTAACCTGAAGTAATAGCGCCCGGATAAGGATAGCCCATTGGCGTATAAGCCACATTGTAAGTTATTTTGCTTAAATAATCATCGTAAAAAGCAGTAATTTCCTCATCAGATAAAATCTCATCGCTCTCTTCGCCACCTACATTTTTAGCTATTATGGGTTTTAATCCTCTTGCTTTTAGGTACTTATTAATTGTTAACAGTTTTTTGTCTATCGATTCGTAATGCTTCTTTAACGAAGAGGTGTCGATAACTGCTAATTGTTTTTTATTTTCTGCAAGTGTCTTACTTAATTTACTATTTGCCAGAACCATTGCAGTCTGACTGTGCATTAAAAACACGACACCAGCAATCAACAGTAAGAAAGCGCCCGCGATACCTAAAATAATCTTTTTCCAATGGATAACATAAGAGGTTGGGATTTGAATGGGCTTGCTCGAATTTTGATCTTTACTAACAAAATATTACGGTTGTTCTATTCCGTTTTTTGGGCATGATAATTCACTTTGTTTGTTCGGGATTATATAAATATATAATTTTCAGCCACATAGCGAAACGAAAAGTGAGCGCTTTAACATTTTGATAATATGACGATAAACTATAACTGAATAAACAAAACGAGAATAATTGTTTAATCGTATAAAAAAAACGGCTATCTTTTAAATAGCCGTTTTTAAATATAATGCCTGATGAATTTCAGTTTTAACAATTAACAATACATTAATATTATTTCCAACGCCACTCACCAGCAATTGTTAGTGGTTCTTTTAAGTTTTGCGATTCTAAAAAGGCTTTTAATTCTTCCTCACCTTGTACCCCAACCGGAATTTTAGGTGTATTAGCCAGAGCGTAAGTTAACATGGCACTGTAACGAACCGTATTTTTCAAGCCTTGCTCATCAACTAGCTTAAAGCTATCGCCATCAGAATGGTAATATGGGCCTGAATTATTTGGCAATTTACCACCTGCGCCTCCACCTGTTGGGATACCCTCGAGCATGAAAGGCTGGTGATCGCTGTGTAAACCTGCACCAGCGTTAAATAAGTTCTTGAATCCGGTATCTATTTTCACAATATCAGCTCCCCAGGCGGTAAATAATTCCTTCATCTCAGCTCTTGAAGTCGAAAAACCTTTTGGATCGTTGGTCATATCATAATTCAACATGAATTTAACCTGCCCAATGTTACCAGCTTTTTTAGCTTGTTCTACATAAGCTTTTGAACCCAATAAACCTTGCTCTTCACCCATAAATAACACAAATTCGACCGTACGTTTGGTTTTTAAATTCAACTTCTTGAAAGTACGGGCCATATCCATAACGGCAAAAGATCCTATACCATTATCAATGGCTCCGGTGGCTAAATCCCAGCTATCTAAATGCCCGCCCACAACTATTTTATCTTTCGGCAGTTCAGTTCCTTTAAAAGTTGCCACTACATTTCTAGCCTTAATTAAGCCTGAAAAATTAGTCATGGCAATATGGGCAACCTGAGGCTGGGTTTTTAGCTTTTCCTTTAAAGCCAGGCCATCCTCGAAACCAATGCAAACTGCCGGGATAGGGATTAACTTACCGGTTACGGATGCAGTTCCGGTTAATAAAACACCATCTTTTACCGTATTGATGATAATTACACCGGTAGCGCCATATTTTGTGGCAATAGCGGTTTTCTCTGAGCGATGCAAGGATTTTGTTCCCGCTGGTGAACCTGGTAAAACACCGAGGTAAATCAATGCGATTTTGCCTTTAAACTTTGCAGGGTTTGCCTGATAATCACTTTCCATTCCATTACCCGCATCAACAATATCGCCTGTGATATCTGCACTTACAGGAGAGTGAGCTAAAGTAACAGCCTTCATCTTTGCCAGATTATTCTTATCAGCACCAATCTCTACATTTATGGTTTTCCTTGCCCAGCTTTCCACTTCAAAAGGCTGATACTTTACATCACAACCATAAGATTTTAATAAATCAAACGCATATTGCTCGGCCTTTGCCCCATTTGGAGAACCGGTTAAGCGGTGACCAATAGTTTCAGTTTCATATTTAAGTGTTTGATAAGCTTTGGAATTTTCCTGAACATCAGTATTTATTTTATTAAAAACATCACTAAAGTTATCCTGGGCTTTAATAGTAAAAGAAGCGCAAAGCAATGCAGACGCAAAAAGGTATTTCATGAATTTAGGTTTGGTTGGTGATTTTATTTGCTGAAAATACAAAATATAAAGTAACAGTAATAGCTGTAACGCTTATTTTGCTTTGCATTCCGCAAAAAATGCACCTTTACAGATAACTTAGACCAATAAACACGTAAAACGACTTTAACTCCAGTATGTTTTGCGATAAAAACAATCGAAGTCTATTTATGCGTTACTTTCTTTGGAAAAATTAATGAAGCAACAATGCTGATTACGAGAATACTTAAAATAACAATTAAAGAATGTTCGGTAGTAAAACCCCATTTCTCGAGATAAGAATGTGCCAGCATTTTAACACCAATAAACGTTAATAAAAATGCCAGTCCGGTTTTCAGGTAATGGAATTTATGGATAATATTTACCAATAGAAAGAACATGGAACGAAGTCCCATTATGGCAAAAATATTGGAGAAAAATACAATGTAAGGGTCTTTTGTTACGGCAAAAATCGCAGGTATAGAATCAACAGCAAAAAGCAAATCTGTAAATTCTACAATCAGTAATACCAGAAATAATGGTGTTACCATACGCTTAGCATTAATTTTTACAAAGAATTTTTTACCCTCATATTTTGGGTGAATGGCGAAAACTTTCGAAGCCCATTTTACTACAGGGTGATTTTCCGGATCAATTTTATCATCGCCTTCCTTACTGAAAAACATTCTGATACCGGTAAAAACAAGGAATGCACCGAATACGTATAATATCCAGGCGAACTTTGTAATTAAAGCCGCACCAACAAAAATGAAAATGAAGCGCATTAAAATCGCACCCAATATCCCCCAGAAAAGAACCCGGTGGTAATACTTTTCTTCAACAGCAAAGGCAGAGAATATTAATACAATAACAAATATATTATCAACCGAAAGTGCATATTCAATCACATAGCCGGTTAAAAATTCAAGTCCTAAGTTCTGTTTATAGGTAACTAAACTTTGTTCAAAACTACCGGGCGTAAGCGAAATATGGTGTTGATGGCGGGTTACAATTTCCTTTAGATGGGCAAAATCCTTTATTCCATGCAATTCCTGCCCTTCGGTAATCAGTATAAAATAAAAACCTATGGCAAAAGCAACCATGATTAAACTCATAATGCCCGCCTGCTTTAAGCTAACAACGTGTTCCTTTTTACTAAAAAGACCTAAATCAAGCGCCAGAATAAGCGTAATAAATAAAAGGAAGCCAATGCTAAAAAGTAACTCGTTGCTCATTATTTTTTACGTTCGGTGGTATATAATACGAGTTGTTCTAAGCCAGTTCTCGCTTCTCCAGCTTCAAACTGGTGTAAAATATCAAATGCTTCATTCTGGTACTCCTGCATTTTCTGATTAGCATAGTAAACGCCTTGCTTTTCGTTCACAAAATCAATCACCTGCTGAATTTTTACCGGATCGTCCTGGTGGTTTTTTACAAGGTTAATTATTCTTTTGCGCTCCGCCTTTTCGGCTTTATTCAAAGCATAAATTAGCGGTAAAGTAACTTTCTTCTCTTTTATATCAATCCCTAAAGGCTTGCCAACATCATCCGTTCCAAAATCGAAAGTATCATCCTTTATCTGAAAAGCAATACCCACTTTTTCGCCAAAAAGACGCATTTTTTCAATGGTCTCATCATCCGCACCTGCCGATGCCGCACCTGCCGCACAGCACGATGCAATTAAAGAAGCCGTTTTCTGACGGATTACCTCAAAATATAAATCCTCAGAGATATCCATTTTCCGAACCTTTTCAATCTGTAATAACTCACCTTCGCTCATTTGCTTTACCGCTTCTGATACAATCTGTAACAATCGGTGTTCGTTATTGTTTACTGATAAAAGCAGCCCCTTGGCCAAAAGGTAATCGCCAACCAAAACAGCGATCTTGTTTTTCCATAAAGCATTGATCGAAAAAAAGCCACGACGTTCATAGGCATTATCCACCACATCGTCGTGCACCAGGGTGGCAGTGTGTAAAAGCTCTACCAAAGCTGCTCCACGATGTGTCGATTCTGTGATCCCGCCGCAAAGTTTTGCTGCAAAAAACACAAACATCGGCCGCATTTGCTTCCCTTTCTGTTTAACAATATAGTGGGTAATCCTATCCAGCAATGGTGCATCGCTGTGCATAGACTCTTTAAAGGTTTTTTCAAACGCTTTGATATCAGCTGCTATAGGTTTTTTTATCTGTTCGATTCCCGGCATTAAGTCGAAAAATTTTGAATGCAAACTTAAACTAAATTCCCTTAAAAAGATAATCTATAATCAGGATTTGGAAAAGAACGCTTCTGCAAATACATTTCTGCCGCCCCGCTATACGCTTTACTCATCCCGATAAAAAGAATCGGGATTCGTGCCCGCTTCTATCGGGTTTATAAACAAAGATTTACGCAAAAAAGCCTCCCAATTTCATAAAAATTCTTTTTTATCATGATCTAATTCTACATTTAAGTTACCTTAATTAGCAGTATGAAAAAACGCTATAAAATTTTGCTTGGATTTTCTGCCTTGCTGGTAACTGGTTATTTATTGGGACCTAAACCTAAAAAACCGGTCTATGGTGAAGTGCTACCAAAAGTTCCGGATATTACTGAACTCGATAATTACCTTAAAACAATAGAGGGAGCGCACAAATTAAAACCCGGTAATGAAGCCGAAATTATCTGGGCCGATTCTTCAAAGCGGCAGACTGAATACGCCATTGTTTACCTGCATGGATTTTCTGCTTCGAAAATGGAAGGCAATCCGGTCCATATCAATCTCGCTAAAAAACTGAAAGCAAATCTGTTTCTTCCGCGGCTTGCCGAACATGGTATCGATACCATTTCCCCAATGCAATATTTTACTGCCGACAGACTCTGGGAAACCAGTAAACAGGCGTATGCCATTGGTAAAAAACTCGGCAGAAAGGTGATATTAATCGGAACTTCTACCGGAGGCACCGTTGCCATAAAACTTGCGACAGTTTACCCGGAAATTAACAGCCTGGTTTTAATTTCGCCAAATGTTGCTATTAATGATAAAAATGCCTGGCTGCTAAACGATCCGTGGGGATTGCAAATTGCCAGAAAGGTTGTGGGTGGTGATGAAAGAAAAATTCTGGATCAGCGCAGCGATGAATACAAGAAATACTGGTACACTAATTATCGGCTCGAGTCGCTTGTGGAACTTGAGGAACTGGTAGAAAGCACCATGACAAATACAGTGTTTGAAAAAGTTAAGCAGCCCGTTTTAATGTTGTATTATTATAAGAACGAGTTGGAGCAAGATCCGGTTGTGCGTGTTGATGCCATTCTAAAAATGTTTGATAAACTAGGAACCGCAGCTGCGCTAAAAAAGAAAATTGCTATTCCAAATGGAGGTGGCCACGTTTTAGGTTCCTATATTACATCAAAAGATTTACCGGCAGTTGAAACAACAATTGATAATTTTTTTACCAATACACTAAAAATACCTTTGAAATAATAAATGAAACCTTACATCCTTTCGGCTTTTCTTTTAATCATTTTTTATAATAATTTGCTTGCCCAGAAAAAGGAGGTAACAAAGCCTTTTACACTTGGCGAAGTCAGAACCATTCAATCGTCGGCTTTAAAGGAAACAAGAACTATCAATGTGTATTTGCCGGATGGTTACTCGGCCGATTCGGCGAAGACTTACCCTGTAATTTATCTTCTAGATGGTTCGGCCAATGAAGATTTCATTCATGTTGCAGGCTTAATACAGTTTCTTACCATGATTGAAGCAATGCCTAAATCCATTTTGATTGGTATAGCAAATATTGACAGAAGAAGGGATTTTACCTTTCCTACAAACATTGAACAGGATTTAAAAGATTTTCCGACAACCGGCAAATCCGAAAAGTTTATCGCTTTTGTTGAAACTGAGCTTCAGCCTTTCATTACGAAAAACTATAAAACAAATGCTTCTAAAACAATTATAGGGCAGTCATTGGGCGGCTTAGTGGCCACTGAAATTCTCTTGAAAAAACCAGCGCTATTCAGCACTTATATGATTATCAGTCCGAGTTTATGGTGGAATAATGAATCTCTATTGTCTGAGGTACCGAAATATTTATCTAACACCCTTCCAGGCAACACCCAGGTATTTATAACTGTTGGTTCGGAAGGCAAACAAATGGAAGATGATGCAAAGAAACTTTCCGAAATCCTTGAGCTTAACAAACAACTCAAAATTAACTTATTGCCTTTGCCTGATGAAAATCATTCAACCATTTTACACAATGGATTATACAAAGGCTTCGGGATTTTATACCCGAAGAAAAAGTAAAAACTGATCGCTATTTTATTTAAGAATATTACTAACAATCATTTCCGCATGTACCCTCGAATTTTCGATAAAAAGTTTGTGGGTATCTAATCCTCCACACACTACACCGGCAAGGTATAAACCTTTAACATTCGTTTCCATTGTTTCTTCATTATAAACCGGGCAGAGGCTTTCAGGTAAATCGATGCCAAATTTTTTCAGCATTGAAAAATCAGGTTGATAGCCTGTCATTGCGATTACAAAGTCGTTTGGAATAGTCTTTATACCTTCAGGTGTTTTAATATCCACTTCATTTTCCCTGATCTCCAAAAGCTCAGATTGAAAATGAACTGTTACCGATCCTTCTTTTATCCTGTTTTCGATATCAGGACGGACCCAATATTTAACATGCGGACCGAGCTCATTGCTACGCACTACCATTGTAACATTAGCACCCTTACGATAAGTCTCCAACGCCGCATCTACGCCCGAGTTATTTGCACCCACCACAACAACATTTTGAAAAGCATATAAATGTGGGTCTTTGTAATAGTGTGTAACTTTTGGCAAATCTTCGCCCGGAATATTCATCAGTAATGGTACATCGTAGAAGCCTGTAGCAACAATAACATTTTTAGCTATATAATCTGCTTTCGAAGTATTGATTTCAAAAATATCCTGCTTATTCTTGGTAACCTGTTTAACGCTTTCGAAAAGATTTATGTTTAAACTAAACTTTTCCGCTACGCGACGATAATATTCTACGGCTTCATTGCGGTTAGGTTTGGGGCTAATCGTTACGAAAGGAACTCCTCCGATTTCCAGTTTCTGAGATGTAGAGAAAAAAGTCATGAAAACCGGATAGTTGAAAAGACTGTTTACCAAAGCGCCTTTTTCTACAATTACATAGCTTAACCCGGCTTTTTGCGCTTCTATTGCACAGGCCATGCCAATTGGCCCGGCACCAATAATTAGTATATCGTAGTGATTTTGATTTGTCATTTAGTTTTTATCGTAGTAAGATTGCTTCGTGCCCCGCAATGACGATGACCTTAAGCTTTCATTGCTTTACTGGGGCATGCAAAATCAGTTCTTTTTAATCCTGTATTTTTAATTGCACCATAGCCGCCAGCAATATCGATAACGTTTTCTACACCTCTTGATTTAAGGATGGAGGCCGCAATCATCGAACGGTAACCTCCTGCGCAATGTATATAATAGGTAGCCTTAGGGTTAATTTCAGTTGTCCACTCGTTAATAAAATCAAGCGGGCGGCTTAGCGTAAATTCCAAATGTTCAGATTCATATTCGCCAGGCTTGCGTACATCTAAAGCTGTAATTTCATTTTCAGTCGCTAGCTGCTCAAAGGTTTCAGCTGAAATCGAATCAATTGTATCTATTTCTTTCCCGGCAGCTGTCCATCTTTCAAAGCTGCCATCCAGGTAGCCAATTGTATTATCGTAACCAACACGGGTTAAGCGGGTAATGGTTTCCTGCTCCTTTCCTTCGTCGGTAATTAATAAAATAGGTTGCTCCAGGTCACTAATTAATGCGCCAACCCATGGTGCAAACTGACCGTTTAAACCGATATTTATGGCATTAGGAATAAATCCTTTAGCAAAAACCTGAGGATCTCTGGTATCGAGCATAACTGCACCTGTTTGATTGGCCATTTGCTCAAATTCCTGTGGTGTTAAGGCGTTTAAGCCTTTTTCAAAAACATCATCAATACTTTCTACACCACCTTTATTTATGGCTGCATTTTTTGCAAAATATTGTGGAGGAGGCAAAATACCATCGGTAACCTCAGCAATAAACTGTTCTTTGGTTTGCGCCTTTAATGCGTAGTTTACCGCTTTCTGGTGCCCCAAAGTATCGAAAGTTTCCTTACTCATACTTTTGCCGCAAGCAGAACCAGCTCCATGAGCCGGGTAAACGATTACGTCATCCGATAATGGTTTAATCTTATCATTTAGCGAATCATAAAGCATGCCTGCCAGGTCATCCATCGTTAACTGTCCTTTTTGAGCTAAATCCGGGCGACCAACATCACCGATAAAAAGTGTATCACCACTAAAAATACAGTGATCTTTACCTTTTTCATCCTTTAAAAGATAAGTTGTAGATTCTAATGTATGCCCGGGAGTGTGCAGGGCTGTGATGGTTAGATCGCCGATTTTAAACTGCTCCCCATCTTTGGCAATATGTGATTTAAATGCTGTTTTTGCCGTTGGACCATAAATAATTTCAGCTCCAGATTTCTCTGCTAAATCTACATGTCCTGAAACAAAATCTGCATGAAAATGTGTTTCAAAAATATATTTTATTGTTGCCCCCGCCTTTTCAGCACGTTTTAAATAGGTTGAAACTTCTCTAAGCGGATCGATAATTGCCGCCTCGCCACTACTTTCTATATAATATGCCGCTTCTGCTAAACAACCTGTATATATTTGTTCTATTTTCATGTGTTCCCGTTATTTTTTGCCCGAATAGATTTAGGTTTTTACATAAACACTAAAATAAACAGGACATAACCTCTTTGTAAGCAAAAATAAGGCTATTTACCGATAACCGGAATGACTTACATCATAATTGCAGAAGTTTTACTTTAATTCGTGAGCTCGCCACGCAGCGATTGCTCCATTAACTTTTTGCTTTCTTCAATCGGAAGGCCAAGTCCCATCACAAACATCAGCTTGGTAACCGTGGCTTCAAAAGTTAAATCGAAACCGCTTAAAATACCCATTTGCTGTAGTTCACTACTGGTTTCATATTTACCCAACTGCACTGAACCTTTTTTACACTGAGAAATATCAACGATAATTTTCCCTTCATCAATTGCCTTTTGAAGGGCATTTAAAAACCATTGTGCTGTCGTGGTATTTCCAGAGCCAAAGGCTTCTAAGATTATCGCATCAACTTTCGAATCGGTTATGGCCTGAACGGCCTGTGGGGTAATACCCGGATATAGTTTTAAAACACCAATATTTGAGTTGAAATTTGTACGGAGCATTAAACGCTGATCTGGTGTTTTTAATATATAATTTTTATGGAATTCCAGATGAACACCTGCCTCCGCTAAAAGAGGGTAGTTCGGGGAACGAAATGCCTCGAACTTTTCGATATTATATTTTATTGAACGATTGCCTCTGAATAATTGCGCATCAAAATAAATGCAAACCTCGGGCACCAGTGCCTTTCCGTTTTCTTTAGTAGCGGCAATTTCTAACGCTGTAATCAGGTTTTCCTTTGCATCAGTCCTGATCTCTCCTATTGGTAGTTGCGAACCTGTTAAAACAACCGGCTTACCTAAATTCTCGAGCATAAAGCTCAACGCAGAAGCCGTAAATGCCATCGTATCCGATCCATGAAGAATTACAAAACCTTCATATTGATTATAATTTGTGTAAATAAGTTCAGCCAGGGTTTTCCAGATTTCAGGACTCATATTTGAAGAATCTAAAACCGGATTGAAAGAGTGAACATCCAAATGATAATTTAAACGATTTAATTCGGGAACATTCTCTTTGATTTGTTCGAAATTAAAAGGCACTAACATTCCGTTATCCGGATCGTTTATCATACCGATAGTACCTCCGGTATAAATTATTAGGATTTTATTCATTTGGTTTGGTAAAGGTTGCTCAACGCAAAGAAACTAAAAAATTACAAATGATTATCCATTATTTTTATATTGATAATTTTTAAGTCAGAATGACATTAAATTTTAGCAAATTAATAATAAAAATAATTTATGATTAAATTTTGATTATAAACGTTATTATGACTATTATCAGTAGTACCAATTGAATTTGGCCTGTAAAACATTAATTTCTCGTTTCATTAATCCAAACCACCGAACAACCTTCTGTTAAACTCCAAAAATCTTCTTTGAATTTTCAGTTGTAATATTCGCTACTTCTGCTACAGATACTCCATAAATATCAGCCAGTTTTTGAGCTATGTAAACCAGGTAACTACTCTCATTTGGCTTCCCTCTGAAAGGAACAGGAGCGAGATATGGCGAGTCTGTTTCGAGTACAAGCTTAGCTAAAGGAATTTTACTCAGCACGGTATCCAAACCAGCTTTTTTATAAGTAACCACCCCACCAATGCCCAGATAAAAATTAAGGTCTATTGCCTGTCTGGCTTGTTCTTCGTTACCGGTAAAGCAATGAAAAATCCCACGTAGTTTCTCATCACGCTCACTTTCCAGCACTTCAAAAACCTCGTCAAATGCTTCACGGCAATGAATTACAATTGGCAAGCCCAAAGTTTTTGCCCAGGCAATTTGTTTATGAAATGCATCTTTCTGAATAGCCAATGTTGTTTTATCCCAATATAGATCGATACCGATTTCGCCTATGGCATATATTTTTCTACCAGGTATACTTTCGTATATAGCAGCCAGTTGATCTTCATAACCTTCCTTTACATCGCAGGGATGAAGCCCCGCCATTGCAAAACAATTTTCAGGATATTTATTTACCAGATCATTAATCATAGCGATTGATGCCACATCTACATTTGGCAGAAACAAACGGTTAACATCATTCTCAAAGCAACGCTCCATCAGCTGTGCTTGCTTCACGGCATCTTGCTCATAGTATAAATGAGTGTGGGTATCGGTAAAAATCATAGTGCAAAGTTAAAATTAAAAGGCCGGGAACTAAAGTGAAAAAGCTTTGAAACAACAAAGCCCCGGGATTTAGTCCCGGGGCTTTGCAAATATTTGTATTTTATTATTTCGCCGGTGTTACCGGAGCCGCTGGAGCAGCAGCTGTAACAGGGCTTCCTTTTTTAATTGATTTAATTTCGATATCGAAAACCAATGGTGTAAATGGATTGATTGGACCACCACCATTTTCTCCATAACCCAATTTAGAAGGAATGATGATTTTAATTTTACCGCCAACACCGATTAACTGAACACCTTCGATAAAACCTGGAGCCAATTGATTTAAAACCAATGGACGTGCAGCATATTGTGCCATTGGCGAGTGAATACCCGCTTCTTTAGCAATTTTCTCGTTTGAAGTATCAAAAACATTGATTTTACCATCACCTTTTTTGTTAGTGAACTGGCCAGTGTAATCAACCATAACTGTATCAGTTAAAGCTGCTCTTTCTGCATTACCTGGTGTTTCGATAACATATTGTAAACCTGAAGCAGTTGATTTAACCTCTAATTTATTATCATCAATATATTTTTTGATTTTTCCAGCTTCGTTAGCTTTGTTTTTAGCGATTAAAGCTTTGTATTCTGTTTCAAAAAAAGCTCTTTTTTTAGTTTCAAAAGTAGAATCCGCTTCGTTTGCAGCTTTGTGCAATACTTTTTCGATTTTTACAGTAAAAGTTGCATAGTTGCTTTTTAAACCAGCTGGTTTTGGCTGACCTGAATATTTAGCCATCGAATCTAAATTCAATTTGAAAGATGCACTATCACCTTCACCTAACATTTTCAAAGCCGCAACTAAGTCGCCTTTAAACATCGATTTGCTGATTGGAAAAAATGCAGGGCGTTCGTTATCGTAAGTATTTACTAAAGTCGAATCTGCATTAGTTGCACCTTCAACAGTTTGAATACCGTTTAATTTAACGAAATCACCTTCTTTGATTTTTTCGTTACCTTCATCTTTTAAGATTTTGTATTGCAAATCTCCTTCACCTTTTTTGTAATTGTTACAAGCAGCCAAGCCTAATGATGCTGCAAACAGAATAATTATTCCTTTTTTCATTATTTGTTATTGATTTTTTTCTTTATTGATTGATTTTTCAGATTATACTTTACGCTTTTTATTTATGCAATTAACTGATTTTTATATTCAGGTAATATCGATTTAAACTCTTCAATAACTTCCGTTAATGATTTATCAGAAGCACCTCCGGCAGCGTTTCTATGACCACCACCATTGAAATATTTTTTACAGATCTCATTCGCCGGGAAGTCGCCGGTTGAACGCAAAGATAATTTCACTTTATCTGTTCGTTCGATGATTAAAGCAGCTAAACGAATACCATTTATGGATAATGCATAGTTAACTACCCCCTCCGTATCGCCTGTTGCGCTGTGGAATTTGGCCAGTTCTTCTTTTGTAACCGTAATAATTGCGGTGTTAAACTCATGAAATACTTCCAGCTTATTTGAAAGGCAATAGCCCAGAAAACGTAAACGGTCTTCGCTGGCATTATCGTAAACAAGCTGATGTATTTTCCAATGTTCGGCACCCAAATCGATTAGGTTTGCTGCAATGCGATAAACATTTGAAGTAGCCAAAGGAAAACGAAAAGAAGCAGAATCGGTCATAATACCGGTGTATAAGCACGAAGCCACATCTTTATTTATTCCTTTTTCATCTTCCAACTGATTAACAATAAAATCATAAACCAGTTGAGCCGCAGCGCAAGCATTAATATCCCAGTGGCGATAATCATCAAAATCCTCAGGATCTAGATGATGGTCTATCATTATCTTCTTTGCTGATGCTGCCCTTACCAATTCGCCTAATTCGTTAATCCTGCTCAGTGTATTGAAATCGAGGCAGAAAATTAATGCAGCCTCTTCAACTAGCAAAGCAGCTTTCTCTTGCTCTTCGGTAAAAATTATAACATCAGCATTATTAGGCATCCAATGTAAAAACACAGGATAATCAGTTGGTGTAATCACTTTTACGTGATGGCCTTTTTGAATTAAATAACCATATAAACCCAATGATGAACCCATTGCATCGCCATCAGGTTTATGATGCGTGGTGATTACAATTTTTTGTGGCGTAGCCAGTAAAGATTTTAATTCTGTTAATGTAAGCATATTTTTGCGTTGCAAAGCTAAGTAAATTTACTATTAGTTGCGTTCTTATTTAACGCATTAATAAATAAGCAAGGAAAAAGCATTTTTGTTTAAGTTATACTAAAAACTGTCTTTGTTATTAAAGTCAATTTCAATTTTTATCACTTTCATTCGTTAAATACATGATCCAGATTTCAGTTGCGATGGTGGTGTCTGCCATTTAAGATTCAATAAACATTTCGCTTTCGCCAATTAAAATGTATTTTTGCAAAAAATTTGACATTAAAGCACAATGAGCACTAACAGAACTTTCACCATGATTAAGCCAGATGCAGTTGCAAACGGCCATATCGGATCAATTTTAAATGATATTACTAATGCGGGTTTCAAAATCATCGCATTAAAATATACTAAGCTTACTGAAGAAACTGCTGGTCAGTTTTATGCCGTTCATGCTGAGCGTCCTTTCTATAAAGATTTAGTTAGCTTCATGTCTTCAGGACCAATTGTTGCAGCTATTTTAGAGAAAGACAATGCAATTGAAGATTTCAGAAAATTAATCGGTGCTACGAACCCGGCTGAAGCTGCTGAAGGTACTATCCGTCAGAAATATGCAAAATCTATCGATGCAAATGCTGTTCATGGTTCTGATTCAGACGAGAATGCTGAAATCGAAGGAAACTTCTTCTTCAAAGCAGACGAACGCTTCTAAGCATTTCTTCGAAACCTTATTTTAAAACCCCGAAATATTCGGGGTTTTATTGTTTTAAAAGAGTTTGTATCTTTCAACCCGTAAATAATAAATTAAAAGTTGTTACCGTTTAACAACAACCAAAATCACTCAAATGAAAAAAATTTTCTTAACGATATTTGTTTCAGGTATCGCTATTACATCATTTGCCCAGACCAAAAAACCTGTGGCAAAAAAGCCAGCTGCTACAGCTAAAACCACAGCTGCTCCGGCAGGGTTAAAATCATCATTAGATTCTATTAGTTACGCATTTGGTTCTTCTATTGGTTCGAGCCTAAAAGCAACAGGGCTTTCAACAATGAATTATGATGTTTTATTGAAGGGTTTAAAAGATGCCTTTACAGGCGGAAAACTCATTTTAGACCAACAACAGGCACAGCAATGCATCAACGAGGCTTTAACCAATGCTAATAAGAGCAAATTTACAGGCAACATTAATGAAGGCAAGGCATTTTTAGAACAGAATAAAAAACGTGAAGGCGTAAAAACAACTGCAAGTGGCTTACAATATGAAGTTTTAACTGCAGGTACAGGTGCGAAGCCTGCATCGGTGAGTGATTCGGTGCTTGTACACTATAAAGGTACATTACTGAACGGAAAACAGTTTGATAGTTCTTACGATCGTGGCGAGCCGATTACTTTCACGTTAAACCAGGTTATTAAAGGCTGGACCGAAGGCTTACAGTTAATGAACGCAGGTTCGAAGTATAAACTTTATATCCCTTATAATTTAGCCTACGGTGAAAGAGGTTATGGGCCAGATATCCCACCCTACAGCACTTTAATTTTCGATATTGAATTATTAAAGGTTAACGGGAAATAATAAAAACACTAAAACATTATAACTTCTTTGATGTTAGCTATTACAAAATTAACATCATGAAAAGAACATTTCCTTTAGTACTTATTGCATTTTTATGCACCACCTTAAGCAGTTGCGAACTTGTTGAAGGTATATTTAAAGCCGGCGTTTGGTCGGGTATTATAATTGTTGTTGTAGTAGTAGCACTGATAATCTGGATATTATCTAAAGTATTTGGAGGTAAGGGATAAGCTGGGAAATACCAAAACATTAATTCACATGAAGGCTGTTAAATATAACTTTAACAGCCTTTTTTATTTATATTGTGATGATGAAAATCTTCAATTTAAAGCCCATAACAGTTAAAGAATATATTTTTAATGAGGAATATTTAAAAGAAAGCCAGCGCAGTAGCCACCTCGAAAGTGGGTTCTATTTTGAGTGCAAAGTGATAAATGCATTAAAAACGATGATTGTTGGTTTTGATATCCTTTATACAGTGGGCGGTGAAGAATCATACGAAGAAGTCATAGCATCAGCAAATCCGTATGAACAGACAATTACGGTGACCAATGTGTACGAAGAAGGTGCAGGTGAAATATTACTATCTTATAAGAGTGCTTGTTCGTTTAACCTTGAGAATGAAGGGTTCGATACCGATATATTATCACTGACTACTTTTTTGAGCGACTACAATTTGCATACACAAACTTTCCTGAACAGCTATAAGCCAGATTTGTTAAGGCTTGAAGAAGAATTATTCAGTAGTGCTACTTTGAAAAGCAATGCATTATGTGCAATTGAAAACCTAAAAGGTAATAATATGTATGAATTTTAGTTTAGAGCTTCCGGTTTTCCTTACAAAAAAACAATTTCAGTAATCACAATACTTCCGGCATGATCATTTAATTTCTGAATAATCCCTTGTCTAACCATTACCAATTCATTTTTAATTACCGATGATTCTATCCTGATGAATAGTTTTTTATCGTGGATATAAATTTGCTTGGTTCTGTTTGCAATGGCTGTTCCCATAATTTCGGGCCAAACTGCAAGAATAGAAGTTTCATCGAATTTACGGCGCAGGCGGTACACATCAAGCATTTTGCCGATAGCATCCTTTAAGGTAACATCATTTGGTTTACGCATTTTGTATCTGTCCGTTTTCTACTTCAAACAAAGTTACATCAACTTCTATCTTTTTAAAAATTGATTTTACCCTTTCTATTCCCGTATCAGTAATAAATATCTGTCCGAAATCATGATGAGAAACCATTTGCATTAATTTCTGAACGCGGCTATCATCAAGTTTATCGAAGATATCATCAAGCAAAAGCAAAGGCTTAAAACCTTTATTCTTTGCGAGGTAGGCATACTGTGCCAGTTTCAGGGCAATCAGAAATGATTTTTGCTGCCCCTGTGAACCAAATTTTTTCAATGCCATTCCGCTTATTATAAAAGCCAGTTCATCTTTATGTATCCCTGTTGTTGTCCGCTCCAGAACCCTGTCTTTTTCAACCGATTTCTGCAATAAGGATTCGAAAGTACTTTCGCTAAGTTGAGACTGGTAATTCAGTTCTACAGTTTCTTTATTATCAGTTAAATAGCTGTAATACTGGTTAAATAAGGGAATAAACTCATCCATGAAGGCTTTGCGTGTGGCAAATATCTTATTCCCTGCGGCTACCAATTGTTCATCCATTATCTGGAGCAAGGTTGCATCGTATCTTTTTGTCAGCGCAATTTGTTTCAACATGGCGTTCCTGTTTGCCAGCACCCGGTTATATGCAATTAGCTGATCGAGGTAGTGTGAATCTGTTTGCGAGATGACATTGTCGATAAACTTTCTGCGCTCCTCACTCCCTTCCATAATCAGGTTTACATCATAGGGCGAAACCATTACAACTGGGAACAAACCGATATGATCGGCAAGTTTATCGTATTCTTTTTTATTCCGTTTGAATTGTTTTTTCTGATTCTTTTTAACCCCACAGCTTATCTTCTCATTTTTCAGCTTACGATCGAAATCTCCCTGAATCATAAACACATCCTCACCACTTTTTATTTGCTGTCCATCGATCGGATTAAAATAACTCTTGCATAAACACAGGTAATGAATTGCATCAAGCATATTCGTTTTACCCGAACCATTGTTTCCGGTAAAAACGTTTACAGTTTCAGAGAAGCTGATAACCGCATCGGTATAGTTTTTAAAATTAAGAAGGGTGATGTTTTTTAACCACATAAATATTCCGCAATTTACCTAATTTTTACCCTTCAATAGCTGTATGTTAAAAAAATAAAGCTTACTTTCATCGCAAGGAAAATTATATGGTTGCACAAAAATTGTTAGAAGGAAACGTTCTTTGGTCTTACGACCACGAACTTAACAACGAGAAAAAATTTGGCTGGGTAAAGAAAATTGCCGGAATGTTCTCATTTTTAAAGCCCATGCACAATCATGAAGGCAATATTTTACTTGCATCGAACGGCTTATTTATTAATGGCGATGAACATTTAGAACTTCCCTTATCGGATATTGAAGAAGTTTACATGGGCTTTGATGAATTATTCCCGGCATCGGCAGTAAAGAACTTTGGTTTATTCTGGCAACCTATCAGGATTAAATCGTTCATCAATCATTCAGAAAGCCAAACCGTTTACCTGATTATAAACCACACTGGTATTTTCAGTGATAATAAAACATGGTTTCATACCCTGATTAGCTTATTACGCTAAGCCAATGGTATTACCTTCAAATCGAATACTTAAATAACTACTGTTTAATTAAATACTTGAAAATAAAGGTTGATACTTTGATTGAAAAACGTATTTTTGCAATCTTAATTTTTTAAACAAACATGTCTACAACAGATAACCAGACAACTCAACCTATTAGAAAAGGTTCTTTTTTACAGGAAAACAACAAGAGCTTGCTTTTTATAGCGGGAGCTGTAATCGTTTTAATTGGTGTTTATTTTTGGTACCAAAACGTATATTTAAAAGACCGTGCGCAGGAAGCAGCAAGCAAAATGTTTAAGGCAGAGCAATTAATTGGTATTGATTCTTTATCGAACAAAGCAATTAAAGGCGAAGGTGGCTACCCTGGCTTAGAGCAAATAGCAAAAGATTACGATAATACAAAATCTGCAAACCTTGCTAACCTTTATTTAGGTGGTATTTACTTACGTAAAGGAGAGTACAAACAAGCTATTGATGCATTAAGCAAATACAGTGCAACTGGTAGCCCTGTTGCTGATCCATTGGCTTTAGGTTTATTAGGCGATGCTTACAGCGAATTAAAAGATTATAAGCAAGCTTCTACGTATTACAAAAAAGCAGCTGATAAAGCCAGCAAATTTACTTCGCCAATGTTTTTAAAGAAATTAGGTTTAGTAAGTGAAAACCTTAACGATTATAAAGGTGCTGTTGATGCTTACACAAAAATCAAAACACAATATCCTGAGAGCCAGGAAGCACAATTAGTTGATGCTTATATTGCAAGGGCTCAGGAAAAAGTTAAATAATCATTAACTAACTATAATATTAAAAGACCATCTTTCGATGGTCTTTTTTTGTATCCGCTATTACCAAAACAGTAAGCAATCTTAAAAAAAAAGCAAAACCACCAAGGGACTTGCATTCCTTATCAGGTCATGAATCACTATCTATTTATTAAAAGCCGTCATGGTATGGGCTGGGCCAACTGTTACAAAGCTCTTAATCAGTTCAACACTTTTATCAATTAGTGCGGGTAATTCAAGCTGTTCATTTTTATCGAATAAACCCAGAACGAAATCAACCTGTCTTCCTTTAGGATAATCGTTACCAATACCAAAACGTAAGCGGGCATAGTTTTGACCACCGCAAACTTCTTCAATGCTTTTTAAGCCATTATGCCCGGCGCTGCTACCCTGTAATTTTAAGCGAAGCTTGCCCAGGGGTAATGCCAGGTCATCAACAATTACCAAAACGTTTTCAGGCGCTATTTTAAGCTCTTTCATCCAATAGTTAACGGCTTTACCACTCAGGTTCATAAAGGTTGTAGGCTTAATTACATGAAGCTTTTTACCCTTGAAACTTACCTCCGAATAATAAGCAAGGCGGATATTTTCAAAATTACCCCCTAGACTTTTTACAAGCTCATCAGCGATATCAAAACCTATGTTGTGACGTGTATGTGCGTAATCCGGGCCAATATTCCCTAAGCCTACGATAAGATATTTCATGGGTGCAAAGGTAAAAGCTTAAAGCGGAAAGACAAAAGCTAATCCTGCACAAAAAATCAGGATAAAAAAAAGCGGTGCAATAAATTGCACCGCTTTATTCTTTCAATTAAGAAATACTGAGTATCTTAATTATTTTTTACCTTTAGCTGCTTCAGTTTCTGCTTGTTTTAATGCTCTAGACATTGCTACTGAAACGATAGTATCTTCAGGAGTGTTAGTGATTGAGTATTTATCACCTTTTAAATCACGAACACGGAATAAGCTACCAACTTCTAATTTCTCTAAGCTTACTTCAACGTTTTGAGGCATATCAGCAGGTAAAGCTTTAACGCGAAGTTTACGTAACTTCTGGATTAATTTACCCCCCATTTTAACACCTGGAGAAGTTCCTGTTAATTTTACAGGGATTTCCATAACGATTGGTTTTTCTTCGAATAACTGAAGAAAATCGATGTGCATTAACACGTCGGTAAGTGGGTGAAATTGAGTGTCTTTTACGATAGCTTTAGTTTTAGTACCGTTAACGTTAAGCTCAACAAAGTTCACTTCCGGGGTATAAATAACATCTCTTAAGTCAGCAATAACAACAGCTAAATGTTGTTGCTCATTACCACCATACAATACCGCCGGAACTTTACCTTCATAACGAAGTTCCTTGGCATCGCGTTTCCCTACGTTCTCTCTTGGAGAACCGCTAATTGCGATTGTTTTCATTTTTTATTTTTATTTATTTATTAGTAATAAGTACAGGCATCGAGTATACAGGTCTAAACCTTAGGCTCTTTACCTTTAACCTAATTTTTTACACTTTAAACAAATCACTGATTGAGCCGTGTTCGTTTACATTGGCAATTGCCCTTGCAAATAAACTTGCTGTACTCAATACCCTGATTTTTGAACTCTCCTGTTTTAAAGGAATAGTATCGGTAACAATTAATTCTGATAATACAGAATTTTCAACTGTTTCTATTGCTTTACCTGATAAAACGGCATGTGTACAAACTGCTCTTACACTTGCAGCACCGTTTTCCATAATTAAAGCCGCAGCTTTTGATAATGTTCCTGCTGTATCGCAGATATCATCAATCAAAACTACGTCTTGTCCGGTTACATCACCAATAATCGACATAGATTCGATTTCATTGGCACGTTTACGGCGTTTATCACAAATTACCACTTCAGCATTAAAAAATTTCGCAAAGGTACGAGCCCTGTACGAGCCGCCCATATCAGGCGATGCTATCGTTAAATTTGGCAGGTTTAAGCTTTTAATATAAGGAACAAATATTACCGATCCATCTAAGTGATCTACCGGAATATCGAAAAATCCTTGTATTTGTGCAGCATGCAAATCCATCGTCATAATACGGTGAATACCTGCCGACTTTAATAAATTAGCCACCAGTTTAGCTCCGATTGCAACACGTGGTTTATCCTTTCTATCCTGACGGGCTAAACCGTAATAAGGAACAACTGCTGTAATGTAATGCGCCGATGCTCTTTTAGCGGCATCAACCATTAACAAAAGCTCCATTAGGTTATCGCTTGGCTGATAAGTAGATTGGATTAAAAAAACATCACAGCCTCGGATTGATTCATCAAATGATGGCTGAAATTCGCCATCGCTGAATTTGTGGATGGTAACATCACCAAGTGGTTTGCCGTAACTTTCAGCAATTTTTAGTGATAATCCTCTTGAACCTGTTCCGGAAAATAATTTTACCGGGTTAAACTGCAATGGCATGATCCGTGAGTAGTTTACGGTTTAAAAAAAATCGGATCATGCATTTTTTCAATACACGATCCGAGGTTAAATTTTGTTGTCCGACCTGGATTCGAACCAAGACAAACAGTACCAAAAACTGTCGTACTACCCTTATACTATCGGACAAACTACTTATCGAGGATATATCCCCGAAAGGGAATGCAAATGTAGGCAGCATATTTTAAATATGCAAGAGTGTTTTCAAAAAAAATTAAAAATTATTTCAATTAAAAAAAGATTGAAAATTTATTGACCTGCCATGCAACGTTCCTGAATAAAATCCGACTTTATAGGTTAAAACCTATAAACCTTTTACTATCAATCACTAAACTGACTATGACTTATTCCAGAATCAACAACTTAGCCGGTTGGCTGTGTTTTTTTATTGCCGCAGTAACGTACATTTTAACTTTAGATCAATCTGCAAGTTTTTGGGATTGTGGAGAATTTATTGCCTCAGCCTTTCGTTTAGAGGTCGTTCATCAACCAGGAGCGCCCTTGGTTTCGATGATCCAGCGATTATTTTCCGCGCTGGCTTTGGGAGATGTAACAAAGGTTGCCTATTTCATGAACATAGCCTCTGCCCTGGCCAGTGCAGCAACTATCCTCTTTTTATTCTGGACCATTACAGCACTCGCAAAAAGAGTTTTAGTTAAAAAAGGGGATGAAATTACTTCCGCTAAAACTATAAGCATTATTGGCTCGGGAGTCGTTGGCGCCCTGGCTTATACTTTTTCAGACAGTTTCTGGTTCTCGGCGGTAGAAGCAGAAGTTTACGCCATGTCTTCACTTTGTACCGCAGTAGCATTTTGGGGGATATTAAAATGGGAGGCGCAGGCTGATGAACCCCGGGCAGACCGCTGGCTGGCATTCGTAGCATATGTTATTGGCCTTTCGATAGGCGTTCACCTTTTAAATTTATTGGTTATTCCAGCTGTTATATTTGTTTACTACTTCAGAAAAACACCTCAGCCAACCAATAAAGGAATTATAAAGACATTTTTAGCTTCAATTTTAATCCTGGCCTTTGTTCAGTTTGGCATTATCCAGTATTCGGTTGCTACTGCCGCCTATTTCGATTTGTTTTTCGTAAATACTTTAGGATTAGGCTTTGGAACAGGTGTACTGTTTTTTGCTATCTTATTAATTTCGGCTTTGGTTATCGCCATCAGGTATTCCATCCAAAAGAAAAAACAAGTGTTGAATCTGGCTTTAGTATCAACCGTATTACTAATTTTCGGATATAGTTCCTTTTCCATGCTTATTATCAGGGCACATGCCAAACCAAACCTGAACAACACCAATCCTGAAAACGCTTTTACTTTTTTGAATTACGTTAACCGGGCACAATATGGAGAGCGTCCACTTCTATTTGGCGAAAATTATAACTCTGAAAAAACAGACATTAAAAACACGGGAAAACTTTATAGAAAAGGTGAAAAAAAATATGAATCTGCGGGAAACAGATCGAAGTATGTGTTTGCAGAAAATACCTTGTTACCAAGAATGTATAGCGATAAGCCTGAACATGTTCAGTTTTACAAAAGCTGGATGGGTTTTGACGACAGCCATAAACCTAGTTTAATTGATAACCTTAGTTATATGTTTTCATTCCAGGCCGGCCAGATGTACATGCGTTATTTCATGTGGAATTTTGTTGGTCGCCAGAACAACCAGGACGGACAGCTTGGAGAAAATGGCGGCGGCTGGTTAAGTGGCGTGAAACCAATTGATGCGCTTCGTTTGGGCAATCAGAAAAACCTGCCACCATCAATTATTGATAACAAAGCTTATAACCGGTTTTTCTTTTTACCGTTAATCCTTGGTTTAATCGGAGCAGTTTGGCATTTCAAAAGAAACCAGAAACACGCAGGTGTAATTGGCTTATTATTTTTCTTTACCGGCGTGGCGATTGTTTTATACCTAAATTCGGTACCAATTGAGCCTCGCGAACGAGATTACGCTTATGTAGGTTCCTTTTATGCGTTCTCCATATGGATAGGCCTAAGTGTTATCGGATTGAAAGAATGGATTTTCAAGAAAATAACACCGGCGAAGTCCGCCATTCTGGCTTCGCTGATTGCTTTAGTTGCAGCACCAATGATTATGGCAAGCCAGGGCTGGGACGACCATAATCGTTCAGATAGTCATTTAGCTAGAGATATTTCTGTTAATTACCTAAAATCTTGTGCACCAAATGCCATTTTATTCACTTATGGTGATAACGATACTTTCCCTGTATGGTATGCACAGGAAGTAGAGCACGTACGACCGGATGTGAGGGTGGTTAACCTGAGTTTATTTACTGCCGACTGGTACATCGATGGCATGAAACGGAAACAAAATGATTCTGCACCACTTCCAATTTCTATGAACCCCAACCAATATGCGGAAGGTACAAGGGATGTAATTTATTATCAGGATTTTAAAATTGCTCAAAATGTTGAATTAAAGCAATTGATGGATGTTTTACTATCAGATAATGATGATGATAAAATAGCATTGCAAGATGGCTCAAAATCAAACATTCTACCAACCAAAAATTTCAAATTGAGTATAAATCCCAAAGAAGTGTTAGATACCGGAACCGTTCCTATTGAAGATACAGGCAAAATTGCTGGAAGCATGGAGTGGACTTACAACTCGGATTACCTGACAAAAGGAACGTTGGCTATGCTCGATATTTTAACACATAATGGCTGGAAAAGGCCAATATATTTTAGCGGGGCAATGCCCGATGAGCAGTACATCGGCCTGAATAAATACCTCTATTCCGAAGGTTTAAATTATCGTTTACTTCCTTTGAAGCCAGATTCTACCAAGCAGGAAATGTATGAACAGGTAAATCTGAAGCCATTTTTCGGGAATATGCTTAGCACTTACAAATACGGAAACATTAAAAATGCCAACCATCTCGACAGGCAATCGGCTGATGATGTAACCATGTTCTCAAATATGTTCAACAGTTTGATTGGAGGCCTGATGGAAGAAGGAAAAATAGCCGAAAGCAAAGCTGCAGTAAATAAATATTATGAAGTAATGCCCTTGAAATTCTATAGCATGAGGCACGTAATGAGTTCATTTTACTTCACAGAAAACCTTTACCGCTTAAACGACTTAAATCGTGCAAACACCTTTATCAGCAAATCTGCCGATTACATGAATAAAGAGTTAACTCATCTTGCAGATGTTTCTGAAAGCAAAAACAGTTTATCGTCTGAAAGAGACGTTAAGGTTTATATGACCTATTTGGGCCAGATGGTAAAACTTACCCAGGCCTACAAACAAAACGATTTGAGTAATAAACTCGAAAAAGATTATAACCAGTTTATGAATCGGTTTGCACCTTTTTTCGGCGGTTAATTAACACAAAATAAATATTCAAAGAACCCGCAAAGGCTGATTAGCGAATCACTTTGCGGGTTTTAATATTTTCCGGAGGTTTCCATTCATAGCTTATTGTGAATTAGAAAAATAAAAACCGTTAAAAAGTGTAAAAACAATAGGACTTATTCCTCATTTATCGACTATATTAATTAATTTCGGCAGCATTTTTATGTGCAATAACAATTTAATTATCATTATCAAAAACCAATGAATTATTCAAAAGTTAACAATATAACGGGCTGGATATGCTTTTTAATTGCTACGATAACTTACGTTTTAACCCTTGAACCATCAGTTAGTTTCTGGGATTGTGGCGAGTTCATCGCATCTGCATTAAGAATGCAGGTAGTTCACCAACCTGGTGCGCCTTTATTTTTAATGATACAAAGATTTTTCTCTGTATTTGCTTTAGGCGATGTAACTAAAGTAGCCTACTGGATGAACATTGGTTCGGCAATATCGAGTGCAGCAACCATTTTATTTCTATTCTGGACGATAACGGCATTAGCCAAAAAAACACTTGTAAAAGCCGGTGAGACACTAACATCAGGTCAGTTAATCAGTATAATGGGCGCAGGTGTTGTTGGCGCTTTAGCTTATGCTTTTTCAGATAGTTTCTGGTTCTCAGCAGTAGAATCAGAGGTTTATGCGCAGTCATCGTTATTCACCGCGATTGTATTCTGGGGTATTTTAAAATGGGAATCACATGCAGATGAGCCAAAAGCCGACAGATGGTTATTGTTTATTGCTTATATCATGGGTTTATCCATCGGTATTCACCTTTTAAACCTGTTAACAATACCTGCAATTGCATTTATCTACTATTTTAAAAGAACAGATAAAGCTACTACATCAGGTATTTTTAAAACCTTACTCGTTGGTATTTTAATTCTGGGCTTTATTCAATATGGAATTATCCAGTACCTGGTTTCATTTGGTGCTTACTTCGATTTATTTTTCGTAAATACATTAGGTTTAGGTTTTGGAACGGGTGTTTTATTCTTTGCAATTTTACTTATCGGTGCGTTCGTTTGGGGTATCCGCTACTCCATTAAACACCAGAAGAAATTATTGAATTTAGGTTTAATATCAACAGTGCTGATCATCTTCGGTTATGCATCTTTCGCCATGATTATTATCAGGGCTAAAGCAGATCCGAATCTGAATAACAGCGCACCTAAAGATGCATTTTCTTTCTTAAGCTATCTAAATAGAGAGCAATACGGAGATCGTCCATTACTTTTCGGCCCGAATTATAATTCAGAAAGAACTGGTGTTACCGAAGGAAAAACGATCTGGAGAAAAGGTGCTGAAAAATACGAAGTAGCAGGTAAAAAGAATGATTATGAGTATGCAGATAATACTTTCCTGCCTCGTATGTACAGTGATGACCAGAAACATGCAGAATTTTACAAAGAATGGATGCACCTGGACGATAGCAAAAAACCAAATACAGTTGATAATATTGGCTTTTTATTCAGCTACCAGATTGGCTACATGTACATGCGTTATTTTGGATGGAACTTTGTTGGTCGCCAAAATGACGAACAAGGACAAGGCAGCGGTTTCGAAGGTACTGCTTTAAGCGGTATTAAGCCAATCGATGCTATCTGGCACGGAGATCAAAGCCATTTACCACCATCAACAGTTGACAATAAAGCATATAACAGATTCTTCTTCTTACCATTAATTATTGGTTTAATGGGCGCTATCTGGCATTTTGGCCGTAATCAAAAAGATGCAGGCGTTGTTGGTTTACTATTCTTCTTTACCGGTATTGCAATTGTGCTTTACCTAAATCAAAAACCGCTTGAACCGCGTGAGCGTGATTACGCTTATGTAGGCTCTTTTTATGCCTTTGCGATATGGATTGGACTTGGTGTATTGGCCATAAAAGAATGGCTACTAAAAAAACTTACACCTACAACAGGTGCGGTAGTCGCATCTGTTATTGGTTTGTTTGCAGCTCCTGTGATTATGGCACAACAAGGTTGGGATGATCACGATCGTTCGACAAAATTAGTAGCTCATGATATTGCGCTTGATTACCTGCAATCATGTGCACCGAATGCCATTTTATTTACTTACGGAGATAACGATACTTATCCACTTTGGTACATTCAGGAAGTCGAAAGGGTTCGTCCGGATGTACGTATCGTAAACCTGAGTTTATTCGATACCGACTGGTACATTAATGGTATGAAGCAAAAACAAAACGATTCTGAACCTTTACCGATTTCGATGAAAGAATCGCAGTTTGTTCAAGGCGAACGTGATGTGATGCCATATGATGATTATAAAATTGCTGGCAATGTTGAGCTTAAAAATGTTGTCGATTTATTACTATCTGATAGTCCTGATGATAAAGTTGCCATGCAGGATGGAACGAAATCGAACTTCTTACCTACTAAGAACTTCAAACTAACCATCAATCCACAAGATGTTATCAGTACTGGTACAGTTCCTGCTGCCGATGCCGATAAAATTACGCCAGCCATGGAATGGAAGTTTAACAAAGGTTATGTGACCAAAGGAACTCTAGCTATGCTCGACATCCTTGCTCATAACAATTGGAAACGTCCGATTTATTTTGCGTCTACAGTTCCGTCTGAGCAATATAACGGATTAGATAAATATTTATACAGCGAAGGATTAGCCTTACGTCTGTTACCATTGAAAACTGATACGACAGCATCTGAAGATAGAGAAGAGTTACTAAACACACCTGTTCTTTACAAAAATGTAATGGAGAAATTTAAATGGGGCAACATGAAAACTGCCAAATATTTAGATCCACAGTCTTCTGATGATACATTCATCTTCACAAATCTTTTGAGTAGCTTAACAGGAAGCCTTATTAAGGAAGGTAAAATCGATGAGGCTAAAAAAGTGGTTGATAAATACTATAGCGTGATGCCTGATAAATTTTTCGGAATCAGAACCGTAGTTGTTAAATACTACATGGCTGAGAATTTATATAAACTTGGCGAAACAGCAAGAGCGAATGACATCTTACTTAAATCAGGTGATTATGTTAATAAAGAGCTGACTTACCTTGCCGATATTTCTGCGTCAAAAGGAAGTATCACAGGTACGCAAAACATCCAGACAGGCTTATATTACCTGGATCGGATGATAAAAACTTCGAAAGCCATGGGTCAGACGAAAGTAAGTGCCCAGCTTGAAAAGCAATTTGCAGGATTGGAAGCCAGGTTATCTGGTTATTTCGGTCAACAGCCGGGGCAATAAAAATTGTTAAATATATTTCAAAGCAGCTACAATAATTTGTAGCTGCTTTTTTGTTAGTAAGGAATCTTCGTTAACCATTAGCACTCGTTTGTAACGCTAATTTGCAAGGCATTTAAATGTAGATCTTTTGAATGTCTATTAATAGCGTAAAATACGATTAGTGATTTGACCGTTTGTTACAAACGAGCGTGAGCGGTAACATATGAATTTTTGAACATAAAAAATCCCGCTTAAATTAAGCAGGATTTTAAATAATATTGTGTTAAAATTATTCGTTTACAACACCCATCGAACAGAATTTCTCGACACGCTGTTCAATAAGTTTATCGGTTTTCAGCTTACCTAAAGCAGCTAAATCTTTTACAAGATACTCTTTTAGTGTTTGTCCCATCAATTCAGGATCCTGATGTGCACCACCTAAAGGTTCTGGAATAATTCCGTCGATAAGCTTATTACCAAACATATCATCAGAAGTTAATTTAAGGCATTCTGCTGCTTTTTCTTTAAAATCCCAGCTTCTCCATAAAATTGAAGAACAAGATTCAGGAGAGATAACTGAATACCAGGTATGCTCTAACATATAAACCTTATCGCCAATACCAATGCCTAAAGCACCGCCAGAAGCACCTTCACCAACAACGATACAAATAATTGGTACGCGTAAAACCGACATTTCGAGTAAATTTCTTGCAATTGCCTCTCCTTGTCCGCGTTCTTCAGCCTCCAAACCTGGGTAAGCACCCATGGTATCGATGAAAGAAATTACAGGCTTGTTAAATTTTTCAGCCAAACGCATTAAACGTAATGCTTTACGATAACCTTCCGGGTTAGCCATACCAAAATTACGATACTGACGCTCTTTGGTATTTTTACCTTTCTGGTGACCGATAACCATTACCGTTTGACCATTAATGGTGGCGAAACCGCCTACAATGGCCTTATCATCTTTAACCGTCCTGTCGCCATGTAACTCAATAAAATCATCGCAAACCATATTGATATAATCAAGTGTTTGCGGCCTGTCGGGATGACGGCTCATTTGAACCTTATTCCAACCTGTTAAATTTTTATATAAGTTATTAGTGGTGTCATTTAATTTACCATCAAGTTCATCTAAAGTGGCAGACATATCTACCTTAGTCTTTTCGGCAACTTGCTTAACCTTTTCTATTTGCTGAACTAAATCGGCAATAGGTTTCTCAAAATCGAATGATGTTTTTATTTGCTGCATAATTGGACAGCAAAAATAAGTATTTATTTTCAGTTTGCTATAGTTAGTGTTTTATTAACACTTAAAAATTATTTTCCAGCAGCACGAAGCTAAAATTTCTTCCCTTTGGATGAACCAACAGGTACGACAGGAAATTTAAGGGTTTAAGAAAAAAGCATTTACTTCAGTTAGCTTTAGCATAATGATTTTTTGCTGCTTTGAAGGTTAACAGCAGAAGTTTTTTTTAAATAGCCCTGATTGAAGCGGCATTTTTTTGTTCACCAAAGCTTTATTTAAGTTAAAGCAAAAAAATATAGCGCAAAGCAGGACGGATGTTAATCATCGCACTGTCTTTGCGCTACAAATTATATTATCAATTATTTAGGGATGAGGTGATTTAATTTTAAGATTGGGTCCTTAAATTCAATAACCTTAACAAAACTAGGTTAAAACTTAGCGGCTTCACCAGCTTTAGGTAATGCCTTTTTAATAAATTCGCGGATATGGTTGTTAGCGGTTTTCAAATCATCTTTACGTAAGTACATCATGTGTCCGCTTCTGTAACCTTCCCAACTCATTCTATCTTGAAGCTTGCCAGCCGCATCTAGCTGCCACATACTATACTTAGCATTGAAATAATCGCAGGCGCCATCGTAATAACCCGACTGAACCAATAAATGGAGGTAGGGGTTCTGAGCCATTGCCTGGCGTAGGTTATCGCCTGTTTTATTGCCAGAATTATCCCATGGATAAACCGAGCCAAACATGTTATATTTCAAGTCGGTTTTGTAATTCAGTTCGTTACGGATATACATATTGATTGCAGGCGTAAACGAATGCAACCATGAAGTTAGCTCAGCATTGTAATCTGGCGATTCGCCCGCAGCCATTCGATCAATTCCTTTATAACGGGAGTCTAAACGACCAACAGTAAAACCTTTATCCCTTAACAATTCCTTCCAGAAGAAATCTGTTGGTACATTCAAGTTATAATCTAAAAACACTTTTTCCGAAATTCCTGAATAACGTGCCATTTTTGCGGCGATGGCTTTTTTCTTATCTGCACTTAACATGCCTCCCTGCGAAATTGCCGGAATTACTTCATTTATGGTAAAACTTTCTACCTCAGGCAGCATAGCAGTTAAATCTTTCGATTGTAAATCAGCAGCCAGCGCCTTGTGGTACCATGCTGTAGCCGCAAAATAAGGTAAGCGCAAAGCGGCATCAACCGGGCCACTTCGTTCGATACCAAGCTCAGTAGGCGAAACCAGTACAACACCGTTTAAATACATCCACTGGCTATTCTGCAACTCTAAAGCAAGGCCTGAAACGCGGGTTGTTCCGTAGCTTTCTCCGATAAGGAATTTAGGAGATGCCCAACGGTTATTGCGTGTTACAAAGGTATTAATCCATTCTGCAAGGTATTTGATATCGGCCCTTACACCGAAAAATTTATTTGTTGGGATATCTTTGTTAACAGCTCTTGAATAACCTGTATTAACGGGGTCGATGTAAACGATATCTGCAACATCCAAAATTGAATAAGGATTTTCCTTGTAGCCATATGGCTGAACAGGATAACCTTCATCATCGATATTTAAAACCACCGGGCCAGTATAGGCAATGTGCATCCATACCGAGGCAGAACCCGGACCACCGTTGAAAGAAATTACTAAAGGTCTTTTATCTCGGTTTTGAACATCGCTTCTTTCATAGTATGTATAAAATAAACCTGCAATTGGCTTGCCATCTTCATCCCAAACCGGAAGCGTTCCTGTTGTCGCTTTATAAGGTACAGTTTTACCATCGATATTTACAGTATGATTGGTTATTACCGAGCTTTCTACTTTTATCGCTCGCTCGTTCCCTGTAGGTTTAGCTTCTTCTTTAATGGTTACCTGCGAGGTTGTTGTTGTTTCTTTCGCAGGTGTTTTTCTGGGTGTTTGTTGCGCATTGGCAAAAAAGCTTCCGAGTAAGAAAGCTGGTAGTATTAGTTTAAGTTTCATTGATTTTGGTTTGGTGTCTAAATATCCCACTTATCGAATGGTTATCAAAAAAACATTGAAAATGTTACCATAAAAAAAGGCATTGCAAATTAGCAATGCCTTTAAAAAGATTATGTACTTAAAATTATTTATCCCACCAAACTCTTCCAACAAGCTTATCGCCACCCGAAACCGCAGCTGAAGCAGTCTTGTAATTTGCGGCGTTAGATACACCTTCTCCTAACGGATAAGGGAAACGGCGAGGAATTGAGCCGCCGGTATTTGTGTTTGGATATACAATCGGAACCAATGCCGGCAAACCTGTTCTTCTCCAGTTCGACCAGGTTTCATAAAAGTCTAACATGGTGATAGTGTGTGCCCAATATTGTGTGGCAATCATATCTAAACCATTGGCTGCTACGTACGGATGCGCTGTCAGATAAGCTGCAGCATCGCTCGCATTTACTGCCATTGCTGCGTCGTATTGCGACAAGAAGGTCATGGCTGATGTAACACCTGCATTGTAGTGTGTTGCCGCTGAACCACCAATATTAAAACGTTGTGCAGCCTCAGCCCATAACAATTCGGTTTCTGCATAAGTTAAAATGAAGGTGTTGCCATCTCTTTTTAACATACCTGGATGAGGTGATGAATAATCGGTAAAATCGGTATAAGAAGCATCCTGACGAACATCCCTGCCCGCAATACCACTCAAATCTTTACCGTTTGGCATTCCTTTTTGTACAGAGGCAGTGCTGATGTATGCCGGATTCTGTGCTTTAGTAACATCTGTTAAATACAGTTTGGTTACGGCAACTTTACTTAAACGTGGGTCGTTATTATTTTTAAGGTAGTTGATAAATGTGTTACTCCATCTGGTGTAAAAATTTTCCTGGCCACCATCGCCTAGCAATACCTGTGCGTTTCTGTTTTGCGTTACACGACCACCATTTGCATCATGTTTAAAGAATGCATTATCGCCATCGCTTGTCATGGTTTTACCAACAGCTTTGGTAATGTATGTCTGTGCTAAAGTTGCATCGGCTTTTGTTAAGCGCATCGCCATACGCAACATTAAACTATTTCCGAAACGTTTCCATTTAGCAACATCACCTGCAAAAACAAGATCACCTGTAACGGCATCTCCACTTGCATTTAACGCAGTTGAAGCCTCATCAACCTCTTTTAACAAATCAGCATAAATCGCTTGTTGCGTATCATATTTTGGATAAAGGATTGCAGAGTAATAGCCTTTACCAGCATCGAAATAAGGAACATCGCCATATAAATCGGTTAGTCTTTCAAAGATTAAAGCTTTCCAGATTCTTCCCATTTGGTGAGCATTATTATATTGTGCTTTTCCTCTTGTAAATTCAACAAGATCTACAGCGTATTTAACCTGATCAGGATAAGCTTTTTCCCAATAAGCCGCAGTATAGCCTTCATTTAGCATATACTTATCACCGGCCCAATAGCCAATTACTGAAGATAAACCCTGCATCATTGTAGACGCATAAATTAAGTTACCTCTCCAGGTTTCGTAGGCAAAATCTGTACTGCCCGTGTAGGTTAATTGTGCGGTGGTTAATAAATAATTAGGGTTATACTGATCCTGACCAACTGATACAGGATCGGTATTTATTTTTTCGAAGTTTTTTGTACACCCAGATACCAGGATTAAGCCAGATAATAAAAGTGGTACGTATAATTTTATGATCGTTTTCATTTTCAATTCGTTTAAAGGATTATAACTTAACACTTAAATTTAAACCATAGGTGCGCACAGGAGGCACGCCACCCAACTCCATTCCGGGAATAGTTGCATTGTAACTCGATTCTGGGTCGATGTTATCTGTTTTCTTCATCAGAATAAATAAGTTACGACCTACAAAACTCACATTTAAGCCTTTAATCTTATTGTTGAACATTTTAGCCGGGAAGTTATAGCCTAAAACAACCTGTCTGAATTTGATAAAGCTTGCATCCTGAACGAATTGTTTCGATACGTTATTTGCATAAGTACTGTAGTAATTGGCAGCATTTACACCCAAAGCATCACGATTTTCGAGTGTTGCCTGGTGTAGACCAAAAATATAACCGTAGTAATCTGTTGCAGAGAAGATTTTTCCACCCCATTTACCATCAATCAAGAAGGATAGGTTAACACCTTTATAACTGAATTCGTTATTCCATCCTGCTGCCCATTTATTATAAGCAGAACCATAAGCCTTTAATTCGCCTCTTTGCGGGGCACCGTTTGCATCTTTTACGATATTACCACTTCCATCATATAGGAAATCGTAAGCCATCACCTGACCCACAGCCATCCCTGCAAGGTTTTGCAAGAAACCTACATTACTTCTTGAAGTTGCCAATAACTGAGATGCAGTTCCTGGTGCAAGCGTAATTACTTTGTTATCATTATATGATCCGTTAACACTTGATGTCCAGCTGAAATTTTTGCCTTTAACAATATTTGCCGAAATCAAAGCTTCAACACCTTTATTTTGAAGTTCACCAATATTTAATACTGCACCACTATAACCGGTGGTTGTTGAGGTAGGTACCGCTAAAATCTCGTCTTTCGATTTTTTGTTATACCAGGTAACATCGGCGCTTAACCTGTCGCCAAAGAACCTTAGTTCTGTACCAATTTCTAACTCCGTTGCTACGGAAGCCTTTAATGAAGCATTTGGAATAGAAGGGTTAACAATATTTCCAATAGGGCTTCCATTTATGGTTTCGCTACGCAAATTATAATACAATTGTGTTTGGAAAGGTGAAGTAGCCTGACCAACCTTTGCAAAACCTGCCCTTAATTTACCGAAGCTCAGGAAAGATGGTTTCCATAATTCAGAGAAAACAAATGAACCACTAACAGATGGATAAACAACGTTTAACTTATTGTCTTTACCTGGTGTTGCTAAAGTAGAAAACCAGTCAGACCTTGCGCTACCTGTTAAATAAAATAAATCTCTATAGGCTAACTCTAAAGTACCATAAACCGATTGTGTTTCCTGATCGCTTTGTGTTACACTAACTGATTTACCACCTGTATTTGATAAAGTATAAACACCAAATACCTGGAAAGATGAGCCACCGTTAGTTGTTTGTCCGATTTTAGTACGACGGTAACTCGCTCCAAAATTTGGTGTGATGGAGAAATCACCTGCTTTAAATGCTTTACCAAGTAAAACATCTGTATTAATATCTGAGAATTTTGTAATCTGTTCCGTGTATCCACCATCAGCATCATAAGCTGTACCTGAAGGTGTTACTGCGATGTAACTATCGTTGTAAGAATCCCTACCTGCTCTTCCCTGTAAAAACAAACCATTGTCAAAGGTATATTTTGCATTGAATGAACTTAGTAAACGCTCTCTTTTTGTGTTATGAATAAAATCATATGCTGCAAACCAAGGGTTTGTGGCATAAGGGTTACCAGTATTATATGAAAGTTCGTTACCATTTGCTGTTTTCCCTGGCTGTAAAGTTGCAATATTTACACTCGTTGGTAAAAATGCAGCATTATAATTGGCATTACCGGCACCATCTGATAACATTGGGCGATTATTGGCTTGCTCTAAAATATAGTTAAAGCGGGCATCAACAACTAGGTTTTTAATTGGGTCGAATGTACCCGCTAAAGTGAAGTTTTGCCTGTTTAAACCAGAATTTGGCACTACAGATTTGTTAGTTAAATCACTAGCGGATAAACGGATCACACCACCTGTAAAAGTTTTATTTAAGGCTAAGGTATTTGTCCAGCTGCCTCCTGTTCTGTAGAAATCATCAATATTATTTTGCTGAGCGCTGTAAGGTCTGCTTACACCATCAAACTGAATAACACTGCTACCATCTAATCTGGCACCCCAGCTTGAGCTTCCGGTAGAAGCTGCTGCCAGTTGCGTAGTAGGTTTTTGCCCATTTACCCCCTGACCATAAACATATTGCCAGTTGGTTCTGTCCATAACCTGTTCAGCAACGTAATTGGTATTGAACTCTATACTGTTTCCTTTTCCACTTTTTGTTGTGATTAAAATTACACCTGCTTTTGCACGATAACCATAAAGCGCCGAGGCAGCTGCACCTTTTAATACTGAAATACTTTCGATATCATCAGGATTTAAGTTACTCACAGCATCTCCTAAATCGGGGGCGTTATCGTACTGGCCACCTGAGTTCCCGGAAGGGTTAACGTTATTTAAGCCAACAGGTGAGCTTTCCATTGGAATACCATTTACCACATAAAGCGGCTGGCTCCCCTGCCCTAAGCTGGATACACCACGAATAATTACACTAGATGCAGCCCCTGCACCACCTGAAGTGGAGCTTACATCTAAACCAGCAACTTTACCAACAAGTGAATTTGTAATATTATTTTCACGTGCCTGGGTTAAAGTTTCGCCGGCAACCTGTGTTACTGAATATCCTAATGCCCTTCTTTCTTTTTTGATACCTAAAGCGGTAACAACAACTTCGGTTAGCTGTTTGCTGTCTTCAACCAGAACAACATCAATAGCTGTTTGACTACCTATGGAAACTTCTTTAGTTTGAAATCCGGCATATGAAATTACAAGGACTGCATTTTCAGGTGCATTTAATGAGAACTTACCATTAACATCGGTTGATGTACCGATCGCTGTACCTTTTACACGTACTGATGCACCTGGTAAAGCACCACCGCTGGCATCTTTAACTGTTCCGCCAATAGGAACTTCTTTATTTCTGCTGATTACAATAAGTCCCCCGTCAGAAACAGAATACTTTAAGTTTGTTCTGTTAAGGATGGCAGATAGCACATCTGTTACCGGAGTATTATTTACAGTAATGCTCACATCCTTATTTACAGGAACGTAAGAAGAGCTATAAACAAAATGATAACTGCTTTGCTGCTCTATAATCTGTAAAACCCTGGCTAACTTTGTTTTCTTTACATCGAGAGAAATTTTTTCCTGAGAAAAAACTGATGCAGAAACATTAAGACAGGTAATGAAAACCATAATACAGGTTAGTTTCATTAGCATAATGAATTTTAAAAGCGCTCTGTATTTCGGACGCCCTTGCAGTAAGTAATAATAAATCATATTTTTGTTTTTTTGGTTGCATAGTTATTTGGCAGCAATCTGTTTGCGCATTAACTGCCATTTAATAATCAAAGAAGAATTTATAAGGGCGGTGCGCCAACACCGTCCTTTTTTTCTACTTCGAGATGATTACCTGATTTCCTTTTATTTCATATTTAAAATTTTCTACTTTTTGTAATGCCGATAGTACCTGCTCTATACTTTCGTGGCTAAAGGTTGCTGTAAAACGATATTTTTCTATTTCAGGGTTTGCGAATTTAATTTCCACATTAAACCATTTTTCCAGAACCCCCTGAATTTCATCAAAATCCTGGTCATAAATTTCAATTCTGTTCTGCGTCCAGGCTGTTTCTACAATTGTGCTGTCTTTTATTAGTGTATAATGATTTATTATAATTTCCGGATGAGTAGCTGCTGGTTTCAAGGTTTTTTTGGTTTCCTTAACTTCAACTGTTTTGTAAAATGTAACTTTCTGACTTGGTTTTAAGGTAATGGTACCACCATTTCCATTAATTGCTTCCATTGTAATTAAACCCCTTATCAATGTCGCTTCAGAAGAAAGCTCATCAGGATATGCTTTTACATTAAAGGATGTCCCTAAAACGTTGATATTAAAATCTTCTGTGTGCACTTTAAATGGTTTATTCTTATCGTGTACTACATCAAAATATCCTTCACCTTGTAAAATAACTTCCCTGCAGGTTTCGTTAAATTCCTTTCCTATTGATAAAGTACTTTTTGCATTGAGTAGCACAACAGAACCATCAGGAAGTGTAATTTTCTTTCTTTCCCCACTTTTTGTTTTGAAAACTTTGGCAACCACCACCATTCCCGGCTTTTTCTCCTGATTGTAGGTTCTATATAGAAATCCGATCGTTACAATTATAAGCACTGCTGCAGCAACTTTCAGCCAGTTATAATTCAGGTTTAATTTCAGGTGTTTTTTACCACCATCAAAATCCTGTTTGAACGATTCGACCTGGATGTTTAAACGGCGTTTATTGCCACTCAGAATAAAATGTAATTTTCTTGCTTCGGCAATGGTACCTGCCTGTTCCGGATGAGCCGAAATATATTTCTCCCAATATCCAACGCAAAGCTTATCACTTCCGGCACAGTACTGCTGGAATGTGCTATCGATTAGGAAATCTTCGGCGTTGAACTGACTTCTATCAATCATTATTATTTGGCTTTTATATATCAGTGCCGAAAAGCTTTACTTTTTCCTAAGAAAATTTTAACTTTTTTTTAACATTTCAAAATATATGGACTGATGAGTTTAAAAACGAAGAAATTTAATTTGTATTTATCCCGATATATAGAATTAAAAACCTGTCATTTAGATTGAAGTTGAGAAAACCTAATTAAAAAATTGATTTATTATGCTGCGTACAGTCGGGATGACGAAAGAATAAAACTAATCTGCCTTAAGTTCTTTACGCAGAATTTTCAATGCATCGTAAATGGTGTTATATGCCGTTTTTACAGTCTGGCTGGTTTGGGCAGCAATCTGCTCATAATTTAAACCATCGAAAAACTTAAGGTGTATAAGTTGTTTTTGTCTGAAGGTGAGCTTTTCCAGCGCGTTTTTCAACTGATACTGAACCATCTCATCGCTTTGCACTTTAACAATAAATTCTTCATAACTCATTTCCATCCAATCACCTTCTGCACCAGCGTTAAAAAGAGCGTCGTTTACTTTTTTATTTCGCTCTAAAATCCTGAGTAATTTACGTTTTAGAAAAGTACGGAGATAGGCCTCAACATTATCCACACGGTTTAACGTATCGTGCTTTTCCCAAATTGTGCGGAAAACCAGGTCGGTTGCTTCACTAGAAATATCGGCGTCTGCACAAACCCTGATGCCAAAATTAACCAGCGGATAATAAAGTGCAGCATAAAGATCAAAAAAAGCATCCTTGTCGCCAGAACGTAATCGTTCCCAAAGCAAGTGATGCGTTAATTTGTTCTCCATATATTTGAGTTAGTTGTTAGGGCAATATTAACTAAAATACACAAGAATATTAATAAGAAACCACTGATGAACAGATTATTTTTCAAATGCTCCATTCATCAGCTTCTGGCTCATATTAAATCATTATTTTAAAGCATTTTTACTAAAAATATGGTATTCTCCTGTTGCCAGTGTATTAGTGTAAGTATTTGAAGAAAGGTTTATACTACTTCCTACCGAATCAATCCAGGCTCCTGCTGTTCCAAAATCGATATTGGCTGTTTGATTAACCACATCAAAATTCCCGACAACGATAACTGTATTTGTAGCATCAGTAAGTTTAATGTACTTGATCCCGCCAGCTAAATTATAAGTTGCGTTTGTGGAATTAAAAACGGTATTATTCTTTTTAAGCTTGATGAATTTTGAATATGCATCATAAAGGGCTTTTCGGTTTGCGTCGGTAAAGTAATCCCATTTAATAGGCTTTTCACCAGTGCGTCCATTATAGTCAATGCTGATATCATATCCAAGTTCGCCAAATTGCCATACCATTTTTGGCCCGGGGATACTGAATAAAAATGCAGCAGCCATTTCTTCGCGTTTTAAGGATGTGGGCAAATTACCTTTGATCAGATAAGTACCCGACATGTTTCCAAAAGAAATGTTTTTATAGTTCAGCCGCTCTTCATCATGACTTTCGCCATAAGTAATTAATCCGTCTGATTTACTGAAACCATGTTTTGCATAAAAACCCCAAGAGAAATCAGAACTACCAAGCCACCCCATTGTCGCTTCATTCATATTATCATTGAGGTTGTTCCACATCATCATTCCTTCATCTGCCAAAACTTTCTCTTCTGATTCCTCAGCAAAGTGCTCGAGAATGACATAAAAATTATTAGCGTCAACACTTTTAATAAAATTGTTGTATTCTTTCCAGATGGCAATTCGACCTGCATCATACAACCTAAAACCAGCATCATCTGTTGATGATTTTTGCGTAAATCCTTTAGATAAATCAAATCGGAAACCATCAATTTTATATTGCTGCATCCAGAATTTCATTACATCTTTCGAGAATTTTTTAGTTGCAGCACTTTCATGGTTAAAATCGTAACCGACATTGAAAGGGTGTTTTGGATCCACATTAAACCATGGACTGTTAGCTGTTGGTTTTGAGCCATCGAAATAGAGCTGAACCATGGGCGACTGACCAAAAGAATGATTTAACACCATATCCATAATTACGGCAATCCCTTTTCCATGGCACTCATCGATAAAATTCTGTAAAGCTGTTTTGGTACCGTAATATTTATCAGGTGCAAAGTAAAATGATGGATTATAACCCCAGCTCAAATTGCCTTCAAATTCATTAATTGGCATTAACTCGATGGCATTGATCCCTAATCCGGTCAAATAATCGAGTTTAGCCAATGTTGATGCATAGCTATGTTCGGTCGTGAAATCGCGTACAAGCAACTCATAAATGACCAGGTTATTCTTTTCAGGTCGCGTAAAGCTGGAGTTTTTCCAGGTGTAGGTAGATTGATTGGCTTGCATAGTGCTTACAATTCCAGTTGTTTTGCCTGTTGGGTAAGCTTTTAAATTTGGATAAACTGCAGCAGAAATATATTGATCATTATCGGGGTCGAGTATTTTTTCACAATAAGGATCGGCAACCTTTAGGTTTCCATCGACTAAAAACTGGTAAGCATATTCTGTGTTTGGGTCGAGATTATCTATTTGAACCCACCAGGTATTTCCATCGGTGGTTTTCTTCATCACCGCAGCAGTAGCAGACCAGTTATTAAACTCGCCAATTAATGAAACAGACGTTTTACCCGGGGCGTATAAGGTTATTATAGCCGATTTTCCGCCATTGATGAAAGCAACACCATCCTTTGCGCCCGAAGGTAAATCTGCTGTGTTAGTTACCGGTGCTTCCGGTTCACCTGTCGAACTCTTTTTGCAGGCAGATTGCGTCGCTGCTACCAGCAGCAATAAGTAAATAAGTTTTTTCATTTGATTAGAATTTCCGTCATTGCGAAGTATAAGACAATCCGCTGGCAGATTGCCTCATACTTCGCTAATAACGATTTGTTTTATACCGACCTATTTTCTTCAATTGCCAGCTCTGCCGACAATGCTTCATTGGTCTTCTTAGGTTCACGAATAAAAAGGTAACAGATCAGTGCCGCTAAAATCATCAATCCGCCACCGAGTTGTACCGCTAAAAGACGGTCATTATTAAGCACATTTCGCATCAACCAACCAAAACCTAAGGAAGCGATGATCTCTGGTAATACAATGAAGAAATTAAAAATGCCCATATAAATACCAATTTTATCTTTTGGTAACGAACCACTCAACATGGCATACGGCATAGAAAGAATACTTGCCCAGGCAATACCAACGCCTGTCATGCATAAATAAAGTATATTTTTATCATGTACCCAGGCTACACTGATTAACCCGACTGCCCCACAAATCAAACATAAAGCGTGAGTAGTCTTCCTTCCTAAAGCATCAGCAATTTTTGGCAAAATCAATGCAAAAAGGAAAGTAATAACGCTGTAGTAAGCTAAAGTTAAGCTCCCAAAATCGGCACCCTGTGCATACACGGGATCTGCAGCATCCTTTCCTCCAAATACGTTTACCGCTACAGCAGTAGTGTAATAAAACCACATCAAAAATAATCCAGGCCACGTAAAAAATTGCACCAGAGAAACCACCTGCATACGCTTTGGCATATTTCTCAGTGCACTGAATATTTCGGCCACACCGCCACCAAAACCTTTGTTACTTTCGCGAACTTTTTCCTTGAAATCCACATCTTGCGGGGGATATTCTTTGGTGGCAAAAACAGTCCACAATACTGCCGCGAAAAAGAAAAATGCGCCAATATAAAAAGAGAATTTTACGTTCTCTGGAATGTTGCCTTTTTCAGCAGTATTCTGAAGGTGGAAAATATTGTTCATGATCCACGGAAGCGCAGAAGCAATACTTCCCCCCAGTCCAATCATCATGCTTTGCATAATGAAACCACGGTTCACCTGGCTATCTGGTAACTTATCGGTAACGAAAGCGCGAAAAGGCTCCATCGCAATATTTCCGAAAACATCTAAAATCCATAGTAATCCTGCTGCCATCCATAAAGCACTACTATGAGGCATGAAAATCAAAGCAATACTACTAACTATAGCGCCGATCATAAAGTAAGGTCTTCTCCTTCCCCATTTCGGATGCCAAGTCCTGTCGCTTAAATAACCAATGATTGGCTGAACCAGCAATCCTGTTAAAGGTGCAGCTAAAAACAATAGGGGAACCTGATCAGGATTGGCCCCCAAATTTTCGTAAATACGCCCCATGTTTGCACGTTGTAGATCCCAACCGAATTGAATACCAAAAAAACCAACGCTCATATTAATGATTTGGGCGAGGGTCAGTTTAGGATTCTCAAATATTGTTTTTAAGCTCATTGTATTTGGTTTTTTGTTAACCGCAAAGGTCGCCAAGCTTAATAACGCGAAGAATGCAAAGTAATGTGTTTGTACTCTGAGTTCTCTGCGAAAACCTTTACGTTTTTTGCGGTTTAATCTGTTTAAAATTCTATAACCTGTGCCGAAACCGGACCAAGTTTTACAGGAATACTAGTTCCTGCCGGAATATTTAATTTTCTATCTGTTAGCAAATCGGTAACTGGTGATGAATGCTTCACTTTCAAAATATGATCGGGAATTTCAATATTAGCCTCCAGTGTCTGATTTCTATCGAAATTGGCTACAACCAATAATCGCTGCTTTCCAGAGTACCGGATAAAAGCATACATACGGTTATTCATATTTCCAGTTTGGTGAACATCATAAATTTCGCCATTGATAACTGCGTCACTCGTTGATGTAACTTTTAACAACTGTTTGTAATATGCCCTTAAATTTTGTTCTTCAGCACTTAATTTCTGGCCATCAAACAGGCCTCCGTTCATCCATCTCTGATGATTTGGAACACCCCAGTAATCGAAGATGGTGGTACGGTTATCATCACCGCCAAACCCTTCTGCTCCTTTTCCTGGCTCGCCAACTTCCTGACCAAAATAAAGCATTACTGGCCCTGACCCGAGCGTAGCCGAAACCACCATTGCAGGTAAAGCCAATTCAGCTTTTCCTGCAAAGCCTGCTGATGCAATACGCTCTTCATCGTGGTTTTCTAAAAAGCGTAACATGTGTTTGCCAAAACCAGCGCTTTCTACCTGCCACACATGACGAATCGCGGCAACATCTGCAGATGGTTCGTTTCTGATCAGTCTTTTTAATCCATCATATAAACCCACTTTATCGTATAGATAATCAAATTTACCTTCTTCCAGATATTGTTTATAAACCTGCGGATTATATGCTTCACCTAGGAATATTAAATCAGGATTAACCTGTTTAACTTGCGGAATTACCCAGTTCCAGAAGGCAATGGGCACCATTTCTGCCATATCGCAACGGAAACCATCCACCCCTTTTTTTGCCCAGTAAACTAATATATCACGCATCTTAGTCCAAACCGGAGGAATCGGATCAAAATGATTTTGTCTTCCGTTTTGATAATCTACACCGTAATTTAATTTAATGGTCTCGTACCAGTCATCATATTTTGGCGAAGCTGTAAAAGCATCATTACCAGTTGCCTTTGCCGGATTTTCGTTAAACTGACCATCCTGTAGAACAGAAAGCGGTGTTTTTTGTCCGTTGGTTGGAACCACAAATGGTTGACCAGGTACATAATAGAAGTCGTTCTGTGCACTGAAACTTTTATTTACATCATCCTTTACTCCAAAATCGATCACTCCAGCTGGTTTAGCATACGAATGATAACTACGTGCTACGTGATTGGGAACAAAATCAATAATTACTTTCAGGTGTTTAGCATGGGTTCTTTTAACCAATGCTTCGAATTCAGCCATCCGGTTTTTAACATCAACGGCCAAATCAGGATCAACATCGTAGTAATCTCGAATGGCATAAGGAGACCCAGCCCGTCCTTTCACCACATCGGCATCATCCACTTTAATTCCGTAAGCAGAATAATCCGTTAAACTGGCATGAGCAATCGCACCGGTATACCATACATAGTTGGTATGGAGCGCAGCAATTCCATCCAGCGCTTTATCTGTAATGTCGTTAAACTTACCCGAACCATTTTGCTCAATAGTACCGTAAGGAACATTGGCCGTATTTTTATTACCAAACAAACGGGGTAACAGTTGATAAATAACGATTTGTCTATCGTTCATTTTGGGACGTTTTTTTTGTGCAAAAGATGATATTGAAAGTAGTAAAAATGAGAATGCGATCAATGTAATCATTGGAGTAAGATTGCTTCTTCGTTCCTCATCGCAATGACGACTTATTGACTTCCTGCCATCTCTCATTTCACTTTCTACCTCTACAATCATACCAACTCCGCGTTATTTATTTCGATTTCGGCATTACCTGCTAACTGATATATCTGGTTCCTGATCGCAATTTCTAAAGCAACATCGTTATGGTTTTTGATACTGATTCCGCTTTCAGTGATATTGATTTTTAATGTCGCTCCCCTGAAACCAATGGTAAAGGCGAATGACTTCCATTGTGTTGGTAAGAACGGATTAAACTGCAATTTACCATCACGCACCCGCATACCGGCAAAACCTTCTACCACACTCATCCACGTTCCGGCCATCGATGTGATGTGCAAGCCATCTTCGGTATCATTATTATAATCGTCCAAATCTAAACGGGCAGTACGTAAATAGAATTCGTAAGCGCGGGCCTCATCGCTCAGCTTAGCAGCTAAAATGCTATGTACACAAGGCGACAACGAACTTTCGTGAACTGTACGCGGCTCATAAAAATCGAAGTTTCTTCTGATGGTATCTAAATCATAATCTTCTTCGAAAAAGTAAATTCCCTGGAGAACATCGGCCTGCTTAATAAATGGCGAACGTAAAATCCTGTCCCAACTCCATTTCTGGTTAATTGGTCTTTCACTAGCCGGTAAATCTTTAACCAATGTTTGCTCTTTATCCAGATAACCATCTTGCTGTAAGAAAACCCCCAGGTTTTTATCTTCTGGTAAATACATCTTAGCAATGATATCTGCCCAGTCTACAAACTCCTTTTCATTGAAACTGATAGCTGCTGACAAGGCACTATATTTCTCAGGCTGTTGCGCTTTAACAATTTCGGCTGCTTCAGTGGCATATTTCATACACCAAACCGCTAGCATATTAGTGTACCAGTTATTGTTTACGTTGTTCTCGTATTCATTTGGTCCGGTAACTCCAAGCATTACATATTGCTGTTTATCACTGCTCCAGTTTACACGTTGTTTCCAGAAACGGGCGATTGCAATCAGCACTTCCAGTCCGTAGTCGGCTAAATAACCTTCATCACCAGTATAACGGATATAGTTATAAATGGCAAAGGCTATGGCTCCGTTTCGGTGGATTTCTTCAAAAGTAATTTCCCATTCGTTATGGCATTCTTCACCATTCATGGTCACCATAGGATACAAAGCAGCGCCATCTTTAAAACCTAATTTTGCAGCATTTTCAATGGCTTTACCTAATTGTTTATGGCGATAAACCAGGAGATTTTTACTCACTTCCTGAGGAGCAGTAGCCAAGTAAAACGGAACGCAATAAGCTTCGGTATCCCAATAGGTAGAACCTCCGTATTTTTCGCCCGTAAATCCTTTCGGACCAATATTTAGGCGATCATCCTTACCGGTATAAGTTTGAAATAACTGGAAAATATTAAAACGGATAGCTTGCTGGGCAGCAACATCACCTTCAATAACAATATCACTTTCTTCCCATTTGGTTGCCCAGGCGGCAGCTTGTTCGTGCAATAAAGTATCGAAACCTTTGGCTGTAGCTTTTGCTATAACTGCCTTGGTTTCTTTTAAAAGTGATTCTTTAGGATAGTTCTCGGAAGATAAATTCGCAGCAATTTTGACTAACGTGATCTCTTCGTTTGCAGTCACTTCAACTGAAAAAGTCTGTCCTACAAATTTCTCTTTGCGAACCGCTTCAGGATTGATTGTTATCTTTTCACCGTTTTTATATAATTCGATATGGCTTCCGGTACAAACTTCAAACTCAGTTTTTTTGGTTCTCAGTTTAATATAAGCCTCCGTTCCAGTGATTTCATCAGAAACCATTGTCCAGAATTTCTCATCATAGTTACTATCCTGATTTTTGATATCACCATCAATAAAAGGCATGAACGTGATTTTTCCGTCAAAGTTTACAGGTGTAATGCTATATCGGATGGCTCCTACTTCATCATCAGCAATACTGCAAAAACGGGTAGCTTTTACGTTTACCGTTTTCCCGCTTTTTAGTTTCGCGGTGAAAGTACGCTGCAAAACACCAGTATGCATGTTCAGTACGCGTTTGAACCCACTTACTTCAGCAGTGGCCAGGTCAAGAATCTCCTCATTGAGTTTGATTTCGATACCTACCCAGTTCGCCGCATTTAATACTTTGGCGAAGTACTCCGGGTAACCGTTTTTCCACCACCCTACACGCGTTTTATCAGGATAATAAACCCCTGCTACATAATTTCCCAATAAGGTTTCGCCCGAATATGTTTCTTCGAAGTTGGCACGTTGCCCCATACGGCCGTTACCCAAACTGAAAATACTTTCCGATATTTTATTTAAATGTGGATCAAAGCCTTCTTCGATAATGTTCCACTCATCCGCTTTAATATAATTCTTCATAATATAGTATTGAGAAGTGAGATTTGAGATATGAGATATCGTCCCTAAACCTTAAACTCTACACCTTACCTTTTTTTACAATTCCTCTAAATCCTTAACCGTTAATTTATCTAATCCACTTACCACTACATCTGCTTCGGTAAGTACACTCTTTTCACCAATACCGATGGCTTTCATACCACCTCTTTTTGCTGCTTCTATACCTGCAACAGCATCTTCAAAAACCACACATTCATTAGGTTGAAATCCTAAAAGCTCAGCCCCTTTAAGGAAAACCTCAGGATCGGGCTTCGATTTAGTCACCATATTTCCATCAACAATTTCATCAAAGAAATGCGCCAGGTTAGTTCTTTCCAGAATGATTCCTGAGTTTTTACTGGCAGAACCTAATGCCAGTTTATAGCCAGCCTTGTGAATAGCAGTTAAAAAATCAACCGTTCCTGGTAAAACTTCAGCAGGGGTCATTTTGGTAATCATATCTACATACCAGCTATTTTTTAATGTAGCCAACTCTTCTTTTTCAGCGTCTGTTTTTTCTACACCACCCCAGGCGAGGATTTTATTTAAGCTTTCTACCCGGCTAACCCCTTTCAACTGCTCATTTTGTTCTTCTGTAAAGTCGAAGTCCATAGTGTTGGCCAGTCGCTTCCATGCCTGATAGTGGTAAACTGCGGTATCTACCAGTACACCATCCAGATCAAAGAGACAGGCCTTTATTTGAGATATTAGTCTTTCTTGCATTGTATTTTAGTTAGTATCGAGTGATCAGTATCAAGTAATAAGTATCGAGTATCAAGACGTATTGCCTTATACACGTTGTGCTTTCTGCTTTTAGCCTTATGCTCTTTCTAATTCAACTCCAAAACCAGTACTGTTTTCGCTGGTATTTTAATTTCTTTAATTGGTGTACTTTCTCCTGAAATAATGTTTTTAGCTGAAGTTACTCCTGTTAATCTTTCCGCGAAGCGATCAGTTTTCAAACTTTTTTCTTTATCCGTATTATTGGCAACAACCATAACAGTTCCCTTAGCAGAATTGTTGTACCTAAAGTATACATAAATATCATCCTCAGGAACAAACTGCATCAACTTACCACTTTGTAATGCTGCACTGTTTTTACGGAAGTTTGCCAGAGTTTTCACAAATGTAAAAGCATCATTTTCCTTGTTTGTTCTGCCATCGGCGATGAATTTATCTTTTTTATCGCCGTCCCATCCGCCTGGAAAATCTGAGCGAACAAGCCCGTCGGGATTAGAAAAATTCTTCATCAAAATTTCCGTCCCATAGTACATTTGTGGAATACCACGCATCGTAAGCAAAAGGGCCATGCCCATTTTATACTTATCGAAATCTTCATTTACAACAGAATAAAAACGACTCATGTCGTGATTATCCAAAGCAATACAGTTTCTTGTTGGGTCCTGATATAAGAAATCGTGAGCAATCACATCATACAAGCGGTTAATTCCGTCCGTCCATCCATTCTTCCCATTAACGGCTTCATATATTGCATCTTTAACGGCCATGTCTGTAATCCCAGGCAAATGTGTGTCGAAGCCACGGTTAACAGTATTGCCTTGAGTGAAATAAGCCTGATTGGCTACACCATTAACAAATGTTTCCCCGAAAATCGAAAGTTTAGGAAACTCGGCTTTCAGCTTAATAGCCCAATCGGCCATGTAAGCCGGATCATTGTAAGGATAAGTATCTAAACGTAATCCATCAATGCCCGCATATTCAATCCACCAGATGTGGTTCTGGGTTAAATATTTCTGAACATATGGATTCGATTCATTTAAATCGGGCATACTTGGTACAAACCATCCATCTAACATCTTCTTACGATCGGCAGCTGAGGCGTGTGTATCCATTACGGTCTGATCACGGTAACTGGTTTGAGTATATGTTGTCCATTGGTGAACCCAGCTTTTCATCGGTAAATCTTTGAAAAACCAATGTCCGGTACCAATGTGATTGTGTACAATATCTTTGATTACCTTCATGCCTTTAGCATGAGCAGTTTCTACGTATTTTTTATATAATTCGTTAGTTCCGTAACGCGGATCAATTTTATAGTGGTCGGTAACCGCATAACCATGGTAAGAAGCCTGTGGCATATCGTTTTCGATTTCAGGTGTCATCCAAACCGTGGTGATACCTAAATCTTTCAGGTAATCCAGGTGATTGATTACACCCTGAATATCTCCACCGTGGCGATAATACATGCTATCGCGATTAAGTGTCGTTTCGGTTAACCCCTGAACAACATCATTACTTTTATCGCCATTCGAAAAACGATCTGGCATCAATAAGTAAATAAAATCTTTTTGCGTTACACCCTGAATTCTACCCGTATTTTTATTCCGGCTTTTTAATTCGTAGGTATAACTAAATATTTTTTTGCCTTTTGCAGTAAAGTTAATTGGAAATTTTCCTGGTTTTACTGCTGAAGAGAGCTCTAAATCCACAAACAAATAGTTGGGATTTTCGACTTTATTAACCTTAACCAGCTTAACACCCGGATAAGTTAATGAGATTGTACTGTTGGCAATGTTATCGCCATGTACAAGCAATTGTAATTTTGGATTATTCATCCCGGTGTACCAAAACATAGGCTCGATACGCTCTAATTTTTGGGCAAAAAGGACAATTCCTGGAAGTAGAAATAATAGGATTAAGGATATTTTTTTCATTTTCTAAGTATCAGATTGAAACACTAATAAACCGAGATTACATTAAGGTAAACTAACCACTAAGAAATTTGATATCCAGAGGTATTACTTAAAATTAATTGATTACGATGAGGAAGCGGAATAAAAATATAATTGACAACTAAAATAACGAATCGGATCATGCTTGAATTTAAGGGAAAACCCTGCAGAAATGATGAATTTCTGCAGGGTGAAATAATTATTGTTTAACGGCAGTATAGCTACCGGTTTTACCATCTGCATTAAGCGTTAAGGTTAATTTATAGGTTCCTGCTGTAGCAATTACCACATTTCCAGAGCCTTCGCCTATACTTGTGCCCCAATCGTGGTTTAACCTGAACTTAAGCTCACCCGCAGTTAAAGCGGTGGTTATTGTCCAGCTGTTTTTACCATCATTGATAAATTTCATGTCGGTATCAACGGACCAGTTACTACCTGGAACTGCATTACCAATAATTGACCAAACAAGTGGTGTAATGGTTAAAGTATTTGCATTTAAATCTGCAACCAACTGTTTTGCTCCTTTCGAAATAGAGCTGATATCTCCACCACTGGTACTAATTTTACCACCGCCAGCATCGCCATAAGCAACATTCCAGTTTTTGGCAGGAGTGATCTTGAATTTATCGCCATCAAAAGCAATAATACCAGTATAAACACCATTACCAGTTGCAGAAATTAAACTATCGGCAGTTGCTGGGTTCCAACCTTGATAATTACCAGGAACATAAACCCAGGCAGTTAAAGGGAATGGTCTTGCGCTGATTGTAACCACATTACTGTAAACAGGTGCTGTTGAAGTTGAGATGGATGCTTTGATCCTCACCTCAACATCGGTATTTGCTGTTGTTGAAATGCCTAAAGCTAATAACAGGTTATTAAAATCTAAACCATTGTAAGCTTTGGTTGTTGCTTTTGCATCTAAAATTGCTTCTTTAGGTGCGGCAAAATTTGTTCCTTTTACAGCGAGCTGCAAAGTATTTGAAACTGCTGCCTGGTAACCGAAGTTAGCATCAGTTAGTGTAAAAGTTACTACTGTTGAAGTAAGTTTTGATTTATCTAAAACTACACTCGTTGCCGAAGTTTGTAACGAACCGCCAGCACCAGATGTGGCTACAGCTTTAGTTTCATCTTTTTTACACGACCATAACGACAAAGCAATTAAGCTTAATGCCATGGATTTTAAAAATATTGATTTCATATCTTATAAAATATTAAGATTAATAGCCTGTGTTTTGTTTCAGGTTCGGGTTCGCAATTAAATCTGCTGTTGGCAGCGGATATAAGTTACGGTAAGTTGGTAATCCGGTACCGGCTTTAACACCACCTTTATAAGGCCATAAATAGCCTGCATCGGTATACTTTCCGTAACGTACTAAATCGGTACGACGGTGACCTTCCCAATATAATTCACGACCACGCTCGTCAAGGAAGAAATCGGTAGTTATAGTTGATACATTTCCTGATGTGTTACCATAAGCACGGACACGTAATGCATTTACATATGTTACTGCCTGTGCTACTGTACCACCTGTTCCACCACGCATTACAGCTTCTCCGTAAATTAAATATTGCTCAGCTAAACGGAAAATTGGGAAATCTAAAGAGCTGAATGTTCCATTTAATGACGCAGGTGTAATTCCTGCCGAGGTAACGTTCCTGAATTTAGTTACGCGTAATCCATCGGTAAACACACCAATATCATCAATACCGGTTTTTGTACCGAAGAAAACGCCACGTTTATCTAATGTCCCGTTTGCATCTGGGAACAATGCAGGTAGGTTTGCACGGGTTCTGTTACCGCCCCATCCACCATTTGGCACACCATAAGAAGCAGGATTCATGTCGCCATTAATAGCTGCATTGATGATGAAAGTAGTTCCACCATAGTTTGTTCCGTTTACACCATCATAATTGATACTTAAAATAGTTTCAGGATTGTTCAGGTTATTATCTGCTTTAAACAAATCCATATAGTTTGTCTTTAAAGCATAACCAGCATTGATTACTTTAGTTGAATAAGTAATCGCCTCAGTATATTTTGCCGTACCCGTATAGATATTGGCATTTAAATAAATTCTTGCAAGTAATGCCCAATCAGCACCTTTATCAGCACGGCCATATTCGTTTGTACGAGGCTCGGCTAAATCACCCTCTATTGCTTTTAGTTCTGATTCTACATAACTGAATAAGGCTGCTCTTTGAATTTGTTGAGGAGCAACTTTACCTATTGCATCATTTTCAGTAACAAAAGGCGGGTTACCAAAAGCATCCATTAATACCCAGTATTGGTAAGCACGTAAGAAACGGGCTTCAGCACGGTATCTTGTAATCGCTGCTGCATCAGTACCTGTAATGTTGCGGCTAGCTAATTTTTCAGGTGTACTTTCTCGAAGGAACTCGTTCACAAAAGTAATCTGCAGGATACTTCTTGAGTATAAACCCCTCAAAAATTGATTATCAACACTTGGAGTAGAATAATCAAGTTCAGGAATACCTGTATCTCCCCATGCGCAGATTGCTTCATCAGTTGTTAGCTCTTGTGAAGTCCAGAACAACCTTAAGAAATCGGCGAAACCTGCATTTAAACCACCTACATCACTGTTATCAGAACCTGATGGGCTTGTTAGGGCATAAGTTGCGTAAAGCTTAACCAAACTATTTTTGTACCCTGCCGGAGTTGCATACACTGTTGAGGCAGTAACATCATTAGTTGGTGTTAAATTCAAATCGTTTTTTTTACATGAATTCAAAGACACCAGTAAAACTGCTGATGCCAATATCGTTTTAAATGAATTTCTCATCTCTATTTCTTAATTAAAAACCAACATTTAAACCCAAAGTGAATGTTCTCGGTCTAGGATATAAATTGTAATCTATACCAGAAATCAGCTCAGGATCAACACCTTTGTACTTCGATACGACGAATACATTCTGGCAGTTTGCCGAAATACGCATGGTTGTATTTCCGTTTGGAGAAAGCTTACCTACATTATATGATAAACCCACGTTATCCATTTTTAAGAATGATGCGTTTTTAATGTAGTAATCGCTTAAATATTGACTTGTCTGGAAGCCTGTGTTGTAAATGTCGATACCAGAGTTATTGATAATACCTTGTGTACTTAAAACGTTGTTTTTGATACCAAAATTAGAAGAAACGTTATCATAAATGTAGTTACCAATATTAGCTCTTAAAACAGTGCTTGCAGTCCATTTTTTGTAAGTGAATGAAGTATTAAAACCGAAAGTAAAGTTAGGATCAGGAGATTTGAAGAAATACTGATCACTAGTATTAATTACTCCGTCGCCATTTAAATCTGCATAAACACCTTCTATTGGCGCACCGCTTGCATTATAAACTTGTTTGTAAACAAAGAATGCTCCAGGAATCTGATTAACAGCATTGTATTTTAAGGTTACCCCTGTACCACCTGTTATATCACCGGCAGCAACTTTAGATCCCGGATCAGGGTTTAATGTTAAATTAGTGATTTTTCTTTTGTTATAAGCCATATTGAAACCCAAATCCCAGGTTACGTTTTCTTTCTGAATAGCAACAAAGTTCAAGCTTGCTTCAATACCCTTAACTTCCATATTACCAACGTTAGTAGTTAAAAGGTTACTGAAATTCGTTCCAACAGGGATATTAATTGTGCTTAATAAATCTTTGGTTTTTTTGAAATAAGCATCAACACTACCATATAATCTACCTTTGAAGAAACCATAATCTAAACCTGCATTATAAGTTGTTGTCGATTCCCATTTCAAATCAGGGTCGTAACCAGCAGGACTATAATAATTATAAAAAGTATTTCCTACTTGATATTGTCCTGTGTTACTGCTAGCATAGTATTTAGATAAGTAATCATAGTTACCAATACCATCTTTATTACCTGTTACACCATAACTTAATCTCAATTTCAGATCAGAAACCACTTTACTTTCTTTCAAGAAGTCTTCGCCAGCAACTCTCCATGTAAAGGCTGCTGAAGGGAAATAACCCCAGCGATTATTTTCTGCAAACTTCGAAGAAGCATCAGCACGCATAGTACCCTGTAAAATATATTTGTCATCAAAAGTATAGGTAAACCTTCCGTAATAAGAGAGTAATTTATTTTGCTCAACAGAAAAAGGGAATACCGGTGTTGTTAATAATTCACCTGTACCTTTGTAAGAATTAAAATTGTAATTTTTTACAGCATCATCATAGTAACCATAACCAACTGTTGCATCAAACTTACTTTTAATGCTTTCTACAGTTTTAGCATAGTTTAAATAAAATTCTGAGAACTTATTAACCTCAGTATTTTTTCTGCTCGAATATGAACCACTTGTCGAAGCACTTTGTGCCGCAATCACTGGAACTCTGGTATAACCGTAACCTTTAGATACGTCATAACCTAAGTTTAAGTTAGCATGTAACTCTGGTAAGAAATGGAAAGAGTAATCAAATCTTGCGTTACCAAAGCTTCTTGCAGCATTACCATGATTATCCTGTTGCTCAATTAAAGCAACTGGGTTACGTGGTGCATTTGGATTTGGAACCGTTCCATTAATCCATTCATAATAACCACCGAATTGATTTGCAGCATATACAGGCTTAGTTGGATCAAATTGAATCGCTGCACCAATAGCACCATCATTTGGATATTGAGATTCTGTTAGTGAACCTTTTAGGTTTAAATCGATTTTTAGATGATCGGTAAACAATCTTGGAGATAATGTTAATGCACCAGTTGCTCTTTTCAAATCGCTTCTGATTACAACCCCTTGCTGATCTAAATAACCGGCAGAAACACGGTAAGGAACACCTTTGAATGAACCTGCAATACCTAAGTTATTATCAGTTGTAAAAGCTGTACGATAAATTTCATCCTGCCAGTCGGTACTAGCGGTACCTAATAAAGCTTTTTGTGCAGCACTACCATTTGCGTTTACGTAAGCACGAACCTGATCGGCCGAAAGTACTTCAACCTTTTTGGCAACTGTTCCAATAGAGTTATTTGTGCTGAAGTTAATTTGCGGTGCACCAGAACCACCTTTTTTAGTAGTAATTAAAATTACACCATTCGAGGCTCTTGAACCGTAAATTGCTGTAGCATTTGCATCCTTTAAAACCGTGAAGGTTTCAATATCATTTGGATTGATTAATGACAGCGGACTTGGTGCATTACCGATAGAGTTACCACTGAACGGGACACCATCAACTACGATTAGGGGATCGTTACTTGCGTTTAACGAAGCACCACCACGAATGCGGATTGTGCTACCACCACCTGGAGAACCACCACCTGAAGTAATGTTAACACCAGCTACTTTACCCTGAATTAACTGTTCAGGTGTAGTAATGGTACCTTTTTGAAAATCTTTTGAGCTAACTGTGGTAATTGACCCTGTTAAGTTTTTCTTTTCTGCTGTACCGTAACCGATAACAACTACTTCATTTAATTTTTGTGCATCAGGAACCAGTTGAAAAGTTGCTGTTGCATTTGCTGTAACATTAACGGTTTTATCTAAAGTTTGGTAACCGATAAAACTTGCTGATAATGTTAGGGAGCCATTTGTTAAACCTGCCAGTTTAAAATTACCATCACCATCAGTTGATGTACTTCTGGTTGTTCCTTTTACATAAATGGAAGCACCAGGTAATGGTTGGCCGGTCTCATCAAGCACTTTTCCGGAAACAGATCCAGTTTGTGCTTTTACGATTAATGCTGAGAAAACTAACAGCATCAAAAGCCCCTGTTTTAACAGGTAAAATACTTTCATATTCGAAGCTCGTTTAAGTATAAAAATTTGGTTAAATATTATAGTGATTTACACACTGGACTAATTTACAGAGCGAAATGATAAATCAAAATTTATTTAAAAAATATATTTTGAGGTAAAAACAGCGGCATTATTTTAGACAAAAAAGTTGTCTTTTTTAAACTTTTAATTTTCACATAAATTAACATTGAATTTTACATTAAATTGAATATCAATTAATTACAAATGTTAAATTTTAAAATAAAGTGTAATTTTTACACTAAGCTATTTTTGAAGCTATTTCCGGGAACGTTCCCGATTTTTTCAAGGTCTTCACCTCTGTTTTTTCGGGAACGTTCCCGAAAAAACCACAGAATTCTGCGTAAAATACACTAAGTGAGGATTTTTTTTGATCAAAAACAGCTCTGAAAAAGAGGCTGTTTTTTAGTGTTTTTTTGGTGAATTTGAGGTCGAATTTCTCATGATAATTTTCGACTGTAAAACCTGCTCAGATGGCAGCTTTTTGTCCCCTTTTGAATCAAGAATTTTGAATAACATTTTCGCAGCTTCGGTACCAATTTCGGTAGCCGGCTGGGTTATGGTTGTGAGCGAGGGGTTTAATAACGGAGCGATTTCCAGGCTCGAAAAACTAATCACCTTTAAATCTTCCGGAATAGTGATCCCCAAATCATAACAGGCATAATAGGTGGCAAAAGCCAAACGTTCTACTGATGTAAAAACGCCATCGGGCTTTAACTGGGTTAATGCATTTTTTATGATAATACTGTTTTCTTCGTAACTGTTGCTACAATCAACAATCAATTGCTCATCGAAAGGTATATTATGCTTGGCTAAAGCATCAATATATCCTTGCATACGTGTTTTACCAATGGATAAACTTTTGTTTACAACCAGATACCCTATCCGCCTACAACCTTGTTCAATTAAATGTTCAGTTGCCAGAAAGCTGCTGTCATAGTCATTGGTTATCACCCTTGGTGTTTCAATATCTTCGTAAATCCTATCGAAAAAAACCAATGGCAATCTTTTTGCACCAAATTTATTAAGGTAATTATGATCGTTTGCTTCACCAGAAACCGACATAATGATACCATCAGCCCTGCCGTTATGCAAGTGACGGATGAAGTTTACTTCTTTATTGTAATCATCATCGGTTACATAAATCAAAATATGATACCCATTTTCACGGGCAACACGTTCGATACCATGAATAGCCTGCGAGAAATAATTGTTCGCGAGTTCAGGAACAATTACCGCTATGGTTTTACTTTTCTGCTCTCTTAAGTTACTGGCGTAATGATTAGGCTGATAGTTTAATTCTTTGGCTTTTGCCAAAATGAGCGCTTTAGTCGCAGCGTTAATATCACTGTTATCCCTAAATGCCCTCGAAATAGTAGAAGTAGATAAGTTTAGGGCTTCCGCTAATTTCTTTATATTAATACTATCCATCTGGGATTAAAAGCTAAATATGACTAAAACAACGCCGTAAATATAAAATATTAATAAACGAATGCATCGATATTTTTACAAATCAACCTTAAAATTAAAATGCCCCTTAGGTAGTATGGAAACTCATACTAGCATGTCTGCTACAGGCAGGTTAAAAAATAATCTATATTTATAAAACAAAACTGAAGGTTTAAACATTAATACTGTAAATTATCAAAAAATGTCTTTATTTCAAGAGACAACATAGGGCACTACGAATTAATCAATGGAAAATAAACGAATACTTATTGCAGATGATGATGAAGGTATAGTTGATGCGGTAATTATGATACTGGAAGTAATGGGCTACAATGTAGATTACACCTATGATGGAGGTGCTGTATTGGATGCTGTAAAGAAAAAACCAGATCTGATTCTACTCGATATCTGGATGAGTGGCCATGATGGACGCGACATTTGCAAACAACTTAAAAGCGACCCGGAATATAAAGAGATTCCGATTTTAATGATTTCTGCCAGCCGGGATATCAGACAATCTGCATTAGATGCCGGTGCTAATGATTTTATGGAAAAACCATTTGAAATGGATTCTTTACTAAATAAGGTTACGCATTTGATTAACTAAGTCTACTTTTTCAATTCTTTAAAATAAATAACTTCAGGTAGTTGCCTGAAAACAAATTCGGTTACATGGCATAGCAAGAGTTTGTGGTTAATATAATTTCCTCTAAAATTCTCCAACATATAATCACCACCGCCGCCTAAATTTTCTTCGCGGGCGTAAACCAGGTTTAAAATTTCAGCATCTGGCAAATGTTGGTCAGCCATTAGCAGCTTACATTCATTTCCTGAACTTGCAATCCAATCCAATAGCTGGTCAGCACCTTCTACCATTTGCAAATCGGCGATATTCCCTCCCCATTCCGGGATATCAGCATACCATTCGCCCTTTGTATTTTTATAAAACCTGATGGTTCTTTCCATATTTTGTAAAGAAAAAAAATCTAACGGAATAATCAGGATAAAATCCCGAATTTTAAAAATCCATGTCCGAAGAAAGTCCAGCCATCGTCAGAAAGATTATCCATATAGACATGGATGCTTTTTATGCATCCGTGGAGCAGCGTGATTTTCCGGAATACCGTGGCAAAGCTCTTGTGGTTGGTGGTAAACCCGACAGCCGTGGTGTTGTAGCGACGGCAAGTTACGAAGCCCGGCAGTATGGGATCCGTTCGGCTATGTCATGTAGTAAAGCTTATCAGCTGTGTCCCACGGCAATTTTTGTGTACCCGCGGTTTGATGCCTACACTGCTGTTTCTAAAGCAATCAGGGAAATATTTAGCCGATACACAGATATTATCGAACCGCTTTCGCTGGATGAAGCCTACCTCGATGTTACTGAGGATAAATTAGGTATTGGCTCCGCAATTGATATCGCCAGATCAATAAAAGACGCCATTAAGAACGAGTTGAATTTAACTGCTTCGGCAGGTGTTTCGGTAAATAAATTTATTGCCAAAATTGCATCAGACATGAACAAGCCTGATGGCCTAACTTTTATTGGCCCTTCTAAAATTAAGGGTTTTATGGAAAAACTTCCGGTTGAGAAATTTTTCGGTGTTGGTAAAGTTACCGCCGCCCGAATGAAAGCCATGCAAATTATAACAGGCGCCGACTTAAAAAAACTATCCGAGCAACAGCTCATTGCCCAATTCGGCAAAACAGGTAAATTCTATTACAAGGTTGTACGCGGTATAGATGAACGCCCGGTACAAGCCCACCGTGAAACAAAATCTGTTGGGGCCGAAGATACTTTAGCCGAAGACACTAATGAAGATTCAGTAATGCATTCTTTGCTGCAACAGATTAGCGTAACGGTAGCTAATCGATTGGAGAAATATAATCTCAAAGGCAAAACTGTAACCCTTAAAATAAAGTTCGGGGATTTTAAACAGATTACCCGAAGTCGCTCTTTTTTAAACCCACTTTATAAAGCCGCAGATATTTATACGGAAGCCATTAAACTGCTTCAGGAAGCTGAAATTGGCTTAACGAAAGTACGCTTGCTGGGGATAACGCTTTCTAGATTTTATGATGATGTGAGTCTTGATCAATCAAAAGACAATCAACTCGAATTTGAATTTTAGCGATAAAGAATATCAATTTTGCTACACAAGAACTGTGATTACTTTATTAATATATATTTATCGCAGATTTTCATACATGATTAAAAACTTCTACTTTAAATCATTCTTTATTGCCGCAATGGCTTTGCTGTTTTCCTGCAAATCGCACTTCGATTTGGTTAGGGCAAATAGAAATCAATATGCCATCAACAGTGCGGTACCTGCAGATTCTGCCGTTATCAAAACCTATCTGCCCTACAAATTAAAAATGGATGAGCAGATGAATGCTGTTATTGGCCGAACAGACAGTGCCCTGGTTAAAACCCGAGGCCCTGAATCAAGGCTTGGTAATTTCTTTGCTGATGCATGCCTATCAGAAGCTAAAAAAATTGATAACACAATTGATTTTGCGATGCCCAGCACAACCGGCGGTTTACGAAATAGCTTGCCAAAAGGCGACATCAAACTATCGAATGTTTTCGAATTAATGCCATTTGAAAATGAACTGCTTGTGCTGAAATTAAAAGGGAAAGACGTGCTGGATTTATGTAAATTCATCGCCCAAACTGGAGGTCAGCCGGTTTCAGCACTAAAATTAAAAATTGAAAATAAAGCCCCTGTCGAAATTCTGATAAACGGAAAAGCTTTTGATGTATCCAAAACTTATAATGTTTTAACATCCGATTACATTGCGGGAGGTGGCGACGATTCTTTTGGAATGGCCAATCCACTTGAAAAGAAAGTGCTGAAACTGAAAGTTCGTGATGCGCTAATTCAGTATATTAAAAATCAGACTTCGGCAGGAAAAACTATAACAGCCCAACTAGATGGAAGAATCGTTGCTAATTAACAGAAGAGGCTTTATTAAAGCCGGCGGAATTGCTACAGCAGCAATGGTTGTTGGTAATCCGTTTAATTCGTTTGCAGCAGGCGATGTTAAAAAACTAACTATTCTGCACACGAATGATGTACATAGCCGAATAGAACCGTTCCCCATGGATGGTGGCAGAAATCAAGGCCTTGGTGGCGTTGCCCGCCGTTCGGCTTTAATTAAGAAAATACGTGCGGAAGAGGAACAGATATTATTGCTCGATGCGGGAGATATTTTTCAGGGCACACCTTATTTCAATATGTATGGTGGTGAGCTTGAAATTAAACTGATGAGCCAGATGGGCTATGATGCCGCAACCATGGGGAACCATGATTTTGATAACGGCATCCATGGTTTCTACAAACAATTGCCTAACGCAAACTTTCCGATACTAATCAGCAATTACGATTTATCAAATACCATAATGAATAAATCGACAATGCCTTATAAAATCTTCAAAAAAGGCGGTTTAAAAATTGGAGTTTTCGGTGTAGGGATTGAACTCGAAGGTTTGGTTAACAAGGTAAATTACGGTGATACAGTTTACTTAGAACCTATCCAAAAATCAAACGAAATAGCTTCACTTTTAAAAAATGATTTGAAATGCGACCTTGTAATTTGCCTTTCTCATTTAGGCTACAGCTATCGCGATAAAAAAGTTTCTGATAAGATATTGGCCGCAAGCACAAGGAATATCGATTTAATCATCGGTGGCCACACCCATACTTTTATGGAAGTACCTGAAGACATCAAAAATCTCGATGGCAAAATTACAACCATAAACCAGGTTGGATGGGCAGGTATAAACTTAGGCCGTATCGACTACTATTTCGAGAAGAAAAAAGACACAATCAGCAAAGAATCAACACAATACCAGATAAACAATACAATTTAATTCAAAAAAATACTTAACTTACCTTGTCAGAATTAAAACAAGCTTTCATGAAAGGCATCATCGCAAAAAACGCACATGCACTAACGCAGGAGTTAGACTGGCTGGCGGAAGTTATTGATACAAGTATTAAATTGTATTTCGGACAAGAAAGCCGATACAAAAGCATTTTCGACATTCAGCCACCGGATATGACTTTCGATGAATCTTTTTATGCCGAAATAATTAAAAGGGATCAGACTTCGTTATCAGAAAGAATTGTTTTGTTATTGGCGTTGGCTCCACATGTCAGGCCAGAAATGCTCGACGTATTTTTAATCAGGAATAAAGAACTGGATAGTAACTACACTATATTTGGCGGCGTAAAGGATAATAAATGCAATGGATTTATCCCGACCGGCGAAACCGCTGCTTTTATTTTAGCAATGCATGATCTGGAAAGCAGGTTTGATTTGTTTAACCTTTTCTGTGAAGATCATTATTTCAGCAAAAGAAATATTTTAACCATTGTAAAACCTAAAACTTTCGAACCTTACCTATCAGGCGCATTAATTATTTCATTGGAATATTTGAGTTACTTAACTGTGGGCTTATCTAAATTTACAGCCGTACATGCTGATTATTAAGCTAAACAAGCTCCAGTTTATACCCCTTACCGTGTATATTAACCAGCTGAACAGATGAGTCTTGTTCTAATTTTTTGCGGAGTTTTGAGATAAACATGTCCAGGCTTCGCCCTACAATCACGCCTTCATCTTCCCATATTTCTTTCTGTAACTGGCTCCGTTCAATAATCGTATTAGGCGATTTTGCAAAGATCAGCAACAACTTACTCTCTTTACCTGTAAGCTCAATCGTTTTTTGTGCACCGATCAGCAAGCGTTTTGAAACATCGAATTTTAATGTACCAACACTTAATAAATCATTTTTTTTACCGGGTACTGAAACCTTTTTTCCTTTAAACGATCTGGAAATGAGAAGCCCGAGGAAAGCAATCAGTGGTATTCCCCCGCCAAGCAAATAACCTTTCTGAACCGGTGTAATTCCATTGCCTTTAAATATTAAATCAATACGATAGCAGCTAACTGGCTGTTTTCTACCCGAGCATGGAACAAGATTATCTTTTTCATTTTTCGACATCGAATACCCATATACAACCGCCTTATCCGAGCAGTTTAAAACATTAACGATATAATCATCCGTAAGGTTATTGTTTGCCAGTGTTGCACTTACTATTTTTACGAGCGAATCAGGATGGAAAGTAAAATCCTTTTCAAACCTGATTTGATAATCCGTTTCAGAAACCCTTTTTACAGGAAGTACCCTTGATGTACTGTCGCCAGACTGCAACAGGATTTCGTGCCCGATTTTCCTTAATATAATTTCTCGCTTTGCTAGGTCAAATTCACTTTCGCCGGTAAAACTGAATGCGGCACAACCTATACTGATTAATGCTAAACCTAATGCTGCAATCAGGTATTTACCTTTACTGTTTAAGGATAACATATTACACTTCATTTTGCCGGTATGATTTTACAAAGTTTACAATTTATTTTACAATAATAAAGAAAGCTAACTTACTATTGATGAATAAGTTTGCAAGCAGATATCATTCACAGATTACAATACGGTTTTCCAGTAATGATTAACCCGAATATGAACAATAATTATTTATATCAGAAATTACTGTGCTTTTTACTGCTTTCGCTTTTAACTTCTGCATTAGCTGCACAAACGGCTCCTAAAATTGCTATCGGCGTGAAAAGTATGAAGCTAATCATGCCAAAAGGTACAAATCCTTACACAAATATCCGATTCAGTTTTCAAAGTAAAAATGGCGACATGTGGTTTGCCACAACTGGTGCGGGTGTATACAAGTATGATGGTAAGGTTTTTACAAATTTCACTAAAAAAGATGGCCTTACAGATAACGTAGTGTATTCAATTTACGAAAGCAAAAACGGAAAAATCTGGTTCGGAACCAATAATGGCGTATGTATTTATGATGGAATAAAATTTACCGCATTTCATCTGCCGGGCATGAATAACAAAAGCTTTCTGCCAGATAAAAAATGGTCAGATCTTAAACCCTCTTTAAACTCGCTTAAAGTATTAAAAACTGTTTTGAGCATAGTAGGCGACAAAAACGGAAACATTTGGCTTGGAACCGAAAACATGGGACTATATCGTTACAATGGAAAAACATTTGCAAATTTTAAATACAATGGTAAAAACTGGAATGCCACACCAAATGACAGCTTAATGTACAACGATGGAAATTATCTTAATGGCATACAAACAATTTTGGCAGATAAAGAAGGAAATGTCTGGTTCTCTACTATCGGCAAGGGAGGTATCTTTCGTTTTGATGGTAAGACTTTTAAAGATTTCGCTGAAAGCAAAGACTTAAATAAAGCAGGTGCATTTTGCATGTTAGAAGATAGAAATAACAACATCTGGTTTGGAACAGAACAAAATGGTGTGTTTAAATATGATGGTAAAACAATTACAAACTTTAATGAACAAGATGGTTTTTGCTTTAAAAACATTACCTGCATAACAAAAGATAAGGCGGGCAATATTTGGTTTGGAAGCACACAATTTAATGATTCAGGCAGAAAAGAAGGTTGCATAACCATCTACAATGGCAAAATATTTAAGCGTTTAAATACGAATAAATTAAGTAATACCTCTATATGGAGTATTTATGAAGATAAATCTGGTTATATCTGGTTGGGGATGAGGGCTGCGCAGCTCTACCGTTACGACGGCAAAACTTTCATAAATCTTTCGCAGGCAAATTAAAATATCCTATTCTTGCCGTTAATCTGCAGGAATAGGATACTTTTCTATTGATGCGCTTTAAGCCATTCGAGCCTACGCTGGTCGGGCAGGTGTTTAACCTTAAAGTTTTCGAATTTGGCCTCGAATCCATTACCATCAGGGCTTGCTGCCATTAAGCCAATGCTTACCGGAGCGTTATCTTGCAAAGGCGCATTTCTGGTCATGATATAATTTTTATCATCAAGTGAATAAAAAATTTCAACTGCGTCAAGCCTCCGAACTACCTTAATCCATATAAACGGAGGAGCCTTTTCAAGAGGAAGAACACTCCAGTCGCTCTTCTCATGTGTAACAACCGTACTCACATTAAACTTTCCGTCAACAAACTCCACTCCTGTCTTAATATAATTTTTGTAGTCCGTACGAATCATTAAGCCCATTTGGTCGAATCGGGCTTTGTAAGCACCGGTTAGTTTTACCTTAGCTTCAAATTCACCTCCATAAGTCGTGTAATAAAACGGAGCATCATCCACCGTAAAGCCATAATGCGCTATCCGCCAGTAATCACTGTTTGGTGTAACCTGCATTATTAAACTGTTATTTTTTATTTGCCATTGCTCGGGTTCATTAAACCATTGCATTTTTTCGAGACTTTGAGCCATCAATTTATTCATACTGAAAATCAGCACCAAAGCCAAAAGGATTTTTTTCATATTGATTATTTAAAAGGTTAAGTTAATTCATCATCCTAATTAGTAAGTTCGCAAAGTTATTCACCATTTAAACTCGATTCAATGGTAAAAAATAACCATAGCACAGCCAGAAATTATGCGTGATCTGCTCGATATAAAATTATTTTCTCAGCCATTTAATGTTGACGTTAATCCTGAAGCCAAACTCGATACCGGTAAATACATCGCCCGGATGTATAGCGAACTGGAAAATTGCATTAGTGTACTCAGTGATTTAAAATCGAGAAAAAGCTATATGTATTATGGTGCATTTGCAGAAACATTAGGCCTTAATCAAACGGTAGAAGAAATTAAATCGATATGGGAAGATGAATTACTTAATAAAGTTCATCCCGAAGACTTACAAAAAAAGTATCGCCTCGAATTTCAGTTTTTTCAGTTACTAAACGACATTGAATCAGCGGAAAGAATGGATTATGAGGTTATCACAAAACTTCGTATTAAAAACAGTGATGGAAAGTATATCCAGGTGAAACATCGGTTGCTTTATATAGGCAATTCGGTTGATGGGACTACCTGGCTTGCCTTATGCCTTTACAATCCGATTTATGATCATCCGGAATTTGAAATACCACAGGGATTGATTATTAACAAAAAATCAGGAAAGATTATTAATCACGACCTCGAAAAATTTTCCTCTATTTTATCTGAACGGGAAAAAGAAATCCTCCAGCTCATAAAACATGGTAAACGAAGCAAAGAAATAGCTACTAAACTATCGCTGAGCATTAATACGGTAAATCGTCACAGGCAAAATATATTTCAGAAATTAAATGTTACCAATGCTATGGAAGCTTGCCGGGTGGCCGAAACAACAGGTCTGTTTTAATATTTTTCAGTGCCACTATAAGCATCGGCGATAATTTTTAAATCAAACCTTTTCATGGGCAAATAAGCTTTGGTAACACGTTCAATTTGAGAGGCCGTTCCATTTTTCAGCACTTCTTCCATCAGGGTTGAGCTAATCTGCCAGCTGAGGCCGAACTTATCTTTTACCCAGCCACATTGCTCAGCACCTGGATCTGCAGATAAAAGATCTGAATAATGATTAATTTCCTCCTGATTTTCGCAGGGAACCATAAAAGATACCGCTTCATTAAAAACGAATCCATGCGGATGAGCACTATCCATTGCCGCCAGCCAGGTTTGATTGATATAACAATCGCCATACAATAACGTACCTTTCTTGTCTTCTCCCATATCTTCCGGGCGGGGAGCGATATTGCCCCGTCTGCCATCAGTAAAAACAGAACAATAAAAATCGATGGCTTCGAGTGCCCTTCCGGCAACTTCACCTGTAAATAACAACGAAGGGATAACAACAGGACGATCTTCGCCTTGCGGATTACTTAATATCAGTTGCCAGGATAACCCAAACCGATCCTGAACCCAACCATAATGTTTGCTAAACGGATATTTATCCAGCGGCATCAAAACCTTACCACCATCAGCAAGTTTATTCCAAACTTCATCGAGTTGATCCGCAGCTTTATCATCCTTTGACGGGTCGAAATTAAGAAAAAGAGAAATTGAAGGATTAAATTTAAAATGTGGCCCTGCACTGATTGCCATGAAAGGTTGGCCGGCAATTTCAAAATCTACAATATCGCAATCACCTGATGGTGTATTTTGTATCTGACTAATGAAATTGATTTTAGAATGAGGAAGCAGCGAGGTATAAAATGCTGCAGCCTCTTTTGCCTGGTTATCAAACCATAAATGTATCTTGATAGGTAACATAATATCAGGTATTTATTTAATAAACAGCTAATTAATTTTTTTGTTTATAAAGAATGGTTAATCCTGGATAAAGCAAGATACAAAACAGACAAAATAAAAAAAGCCCCACTCGGACGGAGTGAGGCTTTGCTTGAATTATCAAGCTCCTTCTGCTGGGCTCGAACCAGCGACCCTCTGATTAACAGTCAGATGCTCTAACCGGCTGAGCTAAGAAGGAATTTTTATTCCGGTTATTATATTAAGTTTCGCCAAAATCATTTGACAATTTTTTCATAAAAAATCCCCACATTGCTGTGAGGATTTTTGCTCCTTCTGCTGGGCTCGAACCAGCGACCCTCTGATTAACAGTCAGATGCTCTAACCGGCTGAGCTAAGAAGGAATCCGGCTTTCCATCAAAACGAGGTTTATTAAGCCTTTCAGCAAACATGCCCTTGTTCGTTTTGGGAATGCAATATTAGGGCTTTTAAATTATTTATGCAATATTTGCAGTGAAAAATTTTAAAAAAAATTAAACAAGATTTATATGAGCTTGATAATCATAGGTACTGTAGCTTTTGATGCTATTGAAACTCCTTTCGGAAAAACGGATAAAATTGTTGGTGGAGCAGCAACTTACGCAAGTTTAGCCGCATCTTACTTTTATAATAAGGCAAAAATTGTTGCTGTTGTGGGCGAAGATTTCCACAAAGCCGATATTAATACCTTTACCGAACACGGAATTGATACCGAAGGATTACAAATCAAAGCTGGTGAGAAATCATTCTTTTGGTCGGGAAAATACCACAACGACATGAACAGTCGCGATACTTTGATCACAGAATTAAATGTGTTGGAGAATTTCGACCCGATTATTCCGGATAGCTACCAGGATTGCGAATACCTGATGTTAGGTAACCTGACACCACAAGTGCAACAAACGGTTATTAAACGTCTTAAAAACCGCCCAAAATTAATCGTAATGGATACGATGAACTTTTGGATGGATATAATGATGGACGATTTGCTAGAAACCATTAAATTGGTTGATGTTTTAACAATTAACGATGCTGAAGCCCGTCAATTATCTGGCGAATACTCATTAGTTAAAGCAGCCCAGAAAATCCTTTCTATGGGACCAAAATACCTGATCATTAAAAAAGGTGAGCATGGTGCATTACTATTCCACGAAGATCAGATTTTCTCAGCTCCGGCATTACCATTAGCCGAAGTTTTCGACCCAACAGGCGCCGGCGATACTTTTGCAGGTGGTTTTATCGGATATCTGGCAAAAGTTGGCACAATCAACTTTAACAATATGAAAAATGCTATTATTTATGGCTCTGCCTTAGCATCTTTCTGTGTAGAAAAATTTGGTACAGAAAAATTATTGAACCTTACTGAAGATGAAGTTTCTGCAAGGATTCAGCAGTTTGTAAACCTAAGTTCATTTACAATAGAACTTTAGTTTTATATTTATTGTCACTTTGAGCTTGTTGTAAGTTAAAATGGACTTCAACAAACTCAAAGTGATAATCTATTCTCTAGAAACCCACCGCTGCCGGCTGCTTATTCCTTAAGTTAATTACGGTCCTGCTGATTACAGGCTGAAAAGCAATCAGCACAATAGAAATGAAGCAAAGAACAGCGATCCATTCATAATAACTCACACAGAATTCCAAAAAAGTTTGCTTTTGTAAAGCTTTATTCAATAAGCCAACAGCGGCTTTGCCTGCTTCGTCTTTTGGCATTCCCCTACTAAGTAAAGCCGACTGATATATTTGTAATCGTTCAGAGAGGCTATAATCAATCATCGAAAGGTTTGCACGCAAGCCATCACTATGCTTCCCCTTGAAATACAACTGAAAGAAATTGATTAAGGCCAGGCTTAAACTGAATGTAGAGAAACGTACAAAAATACCCACTGAGGCTGCCGACCGACTACTCTTATCAGGGACAGAAGACATGATAAACATTACAATCGGCGACATTACCATGCCTGCACCTACACCCTGAAGAAATAAAGGGATGTAGAAATTATTCGTTCCAGCTTCAGCAGCGAACAATAAACACATCCAAAGAAAAAAAGCAAGAAGCAATGTGAAACCAGCAATCCATAAAACCCTTAGATGCTTTTGCTTCGTCAAGAAACGGATAGCTATTAACGAACCCGCTACCACACCGGCAATGTTGAAAATCATAATTTCATTGGCATGCAGTGAATCCATTCCAAGTACATTGATGAAATAGGATGAAGTAAGCGAAAATGCTCCGCGGATAATGTACAAAATCACCAGAAACACAATACCAATGGCAAAGTTTCGCGATTTAAAAACACTTAAATCAACTGCCGGCCGCTTCAAGGTTTTCTGCCTTGCAAGCGAAACTGCAAACAGGAATAAAATAGAAGCAATTGAAAAAACAATACTAGAATCATCGAGCCAATCACGCTCCTGACCATAAATCAGCACGTAAGCAATTAAAACCAGCATGATAGAAAACAACACAAAACTCATCCAATCAATTTTGTATAGCGGCACTTTTCTTTGAACGTGTACGCGGTTCATCACGCTAAAAAGCAAAACGGCACTTGGTAAAAAACAGAAAATAATGGCTTTATAAATCACATTATATTCAAAATTCTCTACAATTGGCACAGAGAACAAAGCCGTAATTGGTGATACACAAAGAATCATTCCATAGAAAATGGTGTAGCCAGTTTCCTTTGCATGTTCGGATTTTAAACGACTAAACAGCAGGTTTAACGATATACTTGTTAAGCCACAGTTTACAATCCCCTGTAAGAAACGTAAAGCGAAAATCAACCACATTTCACGTACATGATAGCACCAATAAGCAATTGCTATTTCCAGTATAATACAAATCAAAAGGTAATCTTTAGTGACTACACGAGCAAAAAACCTACGTTCCACAACTGCAAAACTAGCTACGGCCGCATAAAACATTAATAATGAAAACTGAACATCAGATGGTTCAGCGCCGTAATAACCAGATGCGGCCAAACCATCGGCAGTAGACAATGCAAAAAGCAATACCGATGAGAGCAAAACAGCAAAAACACTGGTGATAACAAACCACTCCGGCACCCTTGCTTTAAAAATTGGCAAAGTATTAGTCATTACGTTTTACTTTAACACTTGCACTCATTCCTGCACTTAGTAGTGTAAAATCTTTATCTGTTTTTTCCAAACGAATACGAACAGGGATACGCTGTGCAATTTTCACGAAATTACCAGTAGAGTTATCTGGAGGCAATAAAGAAAATCTTGAACCAGTTGCGCCAGAAAGTGATTCGATCTTGCCAGTAAATAATTCGTTAGGAAAAGCGTCAACCGCTACATCTACCTTCTCACCTACATGCATTTTAGCGATTTGTGTTTCCTTAAAATTAGCAACAACCCATTTCCCAGCGCTGCGGTCTACAATATAAGCAATGGTCTGTCCGGTTTGCACCAACTGACCAGCCTGAATGGTTCTACGCCCCATTTTACCATCATACGGCGCTACAATTACCGTGTATGAAGTATTTAAGTTATTCCTTTTCACAACCGCTTCTCGTCTTTTAATTTCCGATTGCAACACATCGGTTTGTGCTTTAATATCGTTGGTTTTTGATATCGCAGTTAAATAATCTTCCTTAGCCGCATTATATTCAGCTTGTGCAACTTGTAGCGCACTTTCAATAGTTTCAAGCTGTTGGCGGGTAGCCGACTCTGCATCATACAATTTTTTATAACGGGCGTAATCGCTCTGAACTTTCCAAAGTTTGGCTTTAGCTGCTGCAATTTTAGCTTCTGTAACTGCAGCTGTACTCTGTGCTGTTTTAACATTACTTTGCTGAACAGCAACCTGTGCCTTTGCATTCATTAAAGATGCAGCTGCTTCATCCTGCTGAACCGTATAATCATCATCATCAATCAATACAAGGGTATCGCCTTTTTTAACTTCCTGATTTTCTTCAAATTTTACCGCTTTGATATAACCACTGACACGTGCAGTTACCGGATTAATGTATTCATCCACCTGTGCATCATTGGTTTCTTCATATTTCATATAGCCCAATAACGTTTTACCTCCCCAGATTAACAATACAACGAGCACAATTAATGCTATTATTGTGGTGATTCTGCTGATGATTTTATCGGCCTTACTTTGTGTTTGTGTGTTCATTTTATAGATTTCCTACGGCTTTTTGTAATTGATAATATTGGATTTTGGCATTCACCTTGGCTGTTGTTAACTCGAACTTCGATTGCAGAACCTGGGTTTCTGCATCAAGCAAATCGGTTAACAGTGATAGTTGGTTGAAATAGGTATTTTGCACAATACGATAACTTTCACTTGCCTGTTTAATGTTTTCTTCGGCAACTGTAATTCGCTGCAACGATTCCTTATACCTAATGTAATTTTCCTCTACCTCCTGATAGATCTTATCTTTCACATCCTCATCTTCAACAAGCTGTTGCTTTAAGCGAATCTGTGCTTCCTTAACTTTATGTTGATTGGTGTACCACGAAGAAATGGGGATTTTTAACTTTAAGCCCATCATTCCATTGCTATAAAGTGATAAGGCATATGGATAAAACTGGATTTGCGGGTAAGCATAAGCATATTCGCCAAAAAAGCCCAGTGTTGGCAAAGTATTCGACTTAACACTTTTCAATTTCAGCTTGGCAAGCTCATGTTCTTTTTCCGAAGCTTCCAATTTAAAAGATGAGCTATGTGCATCATTTAAATAATCTCCTAATTGTTTCAATGCAATTGCATTAGTTTCGTTATCGCTAATTTCAGGAACTAATAACAAGTTGCTTTCCCTTCCAATTAAAATATTTAGTTTCTGATTAGCAATCCTGATGCTATTTTTAATTTCGGTAAGCATCATTTTCTGTTTCGACAAACGTAGCTCAGCCCTTAAAACATCGCTTTTTAAAACCGTACCATTTTTATAGAGTTGATTAATTTCTGCCAACTGCTTTTCTCGGTCGCGAATGTCTTGTTCTAACAAATCGCTATAAGCATTATTCCGGTAAACATCATAAAAATAAACCGCAGCAGTGTAGTGAATTTCCTGCTTACTTTCATTTTTAAGTACCTGACTTAGCTCAGCTTCCACCTTGGATGCTGCGATTTCAGTATTGGTTTTGCCTCCGTTGTAAAGATTCATGTAGGCTTCTGCACCAGCTTTATAATAGGTAGAAACCACAGGAAACTGCGATGGTGTATGGAACAAACCGTTTTCGTAAATCGGCAAAGGAAACACATAAGCATAAGTTCCACCCGCAGAAACTTCCGGCAACCGCTCAGCCTTACTCACATTTACATGTGCATCAGCAGCCTGAACATTTAAACCCTGTATTTTTAGCTTTTTACTATTACTATCGGCCATTTCCCAGATTTGATTAATGGTAAAATGGTTGTTATCGGCATTTTGTGCATAGGTAAAAATAGATGACAGAAGAAAGGTTATGCACAACCAAAATGTTCTTCTATGCTTTATAAAATTCATATCCGTTAATTAATGATGCAAATTTCGATAGAGATTTGTTTCTTTGTTTTATCTAAACCGACAGATATTTATTCAAACCAGCCAAATGATAAAAGTTAGCAACGAAGATCTTTTATTTGCAATCGACGAAAAACCAGAGACCATGTACGTTTGGCATAGCAGGTTCGAAGACCGATTTCAAGACCACACACATTTAAAAGGACAGCTTACTTATGTTGAGGGTGGCATTATTTTTTTGTACACTAAAGAGAAATCTTACTTTTTGCCAGCAAGGCATTATGTATGGATACCTGCAGGCGTAGAACACCATTTACAACATCGCTACCAGGCAGCAATTGTGCGGAATATTTATTTCGATACAACAACCGACGAAGAAAACCCTTTCTACAACCAGATTGGCATTTACCCCGTTAATAATTTGTTGCTCGAAATGTTTTTGTTCTCTGAAAGGTGGAATGGAAATATCGAACCTAAAACAAAGGAATACGATTTCCTCAACACACTTAAAAACATTCTGCCGGTGGTAAGCGAACACCCTTTGCCTATTGCATTGCCAACTACCGAAAACCAGCGGTTGCGCCCTATACTTAAACATATTATCGATCATTTATCCAACGATACTTTAAGCCTGGAAAGTGTTGGCAAGGCCATGGGATTTAGCGAACGTACCTTATCACGTCTATTTCAATCGGCAATGGATATTTCATTTTTCCAATACCTGAAACTGGCGAGAATGATAAAAGCAATGGAAAAATTACTGGAAAGCGACGCTACCATAAGTGAAATCGCTTACGCGGTTGGTTACAATAGCATTTCATCGTTTAGTAACACCTTTTACAAAATGGTGGGGAAAAGACCGTCCGAGTTTAAGGAGCTTAAGCAGGCAACCTTAACTAAAATAAATTTGGTGTAGACAGTACAGCTATCGGGCTAAATTTTTCAAAAACTGCTTCAGTATGTGGTGCATCAGGCAATTCGTCGGTTAAATCCTGCCCTGCCCAATGCTCGTAATGTTTACCATTTCGCCATAACCGGCTCTCGGTCATATCGTAAATAAAACCTTTGTAAGCCACCCAAATTTGTGGTTTATCCTGTCCGTTTCTTAAAGCAAGTTGTTGTTTGGTGTAAACCGGTAAATCCATTAAAGTTATTTTTTCATCAGTAGCGCAGAGCCTGTACAAAAGTAATAACTTCTTCCCGCTTTTTGCTTTTACGCTTCGCTTACTCGTTCCTCGTTGCTGCAGGGTAACGCTTCAATCGGGGCTAATTTGCCCTGGCAGTATTTCATTTTAACGGTTTGCAGGGCGCAGAAACCGATGTTTATAAACCTGATTGTAATGGAAAGCACGCAAACGAGGTACGAGTGCGGACTTGTAACGAAAAGCAGGACCATAGGCCGCCATAAGCCTTACCCATTCTTTTTCAAAAAAATTATATCGAAGAACTTTTTATCGCCTTACGTTTAAAAACCTCGTATAAGTAAATATTCATTAATAGAAGCCCCATGAGGTAAAAATGGTCTTCGAAAGGAATTGTACCAACTCTGAAACCTAAGTTCTCCTTGTCGTTATACAGCACAACTGGTATCGACGTTAAAAATCCGTTTACAAGGTAAAAAGGAATCAGTGAGACAAAATAAGCCCGGTAAAACTTGTACATAAACCGATGCTCGGTATTGATGTATTCTATATAAACCAGTAAAACGAACAAAAAACCAAAGTTAATTACCGTGTACCACCGGTTATGGGCAAAAAATAAAATGGCTATGCAAAGCCCCAGAAACAAGTTACTTAATGAAAAGCTGAATTTCTGCAAATCGTTTTTAGGGAAGTAAACATTAAGGCATTCGTAAATAAAAATACAAGCATAAGGAACAGTAAGGAAAAAGAGAATTTCTTCTAAAGGCAGGCCGAGCAGCTTAATTCCAACAATATAATCAGGATTAAAGGACCAGACATTTAGCTTAACAAATAATAAATCCCAAACTAAAAAAACCAGACCTGTTAACAGTATTGCCGGCAAAACAAATTTCCATTTACTAAAAAAGTGAACTTTTTTATCGAAAGATAAAACCAGTGGAAAGAAGATTACGCCAATATTAATAAGCAGGTAGATGTAATTCATTTTAGCTAAACTTTTTTAAAATCTTTATTTCTTCAGAGGTACAACGTTTGCTATCAATCATGAACCTGGCAACGTTCTTTATTAATTCTTCATCGGCCAACCCAAAATTACGGTTTTCGTAATGTTTAATAATTTCTTTTCTGTCTACCGGTAAATCTTTGCTAAAACCTAAAAAACCGGGTGTGTAATGCTCTATAGAAAAGCGCATAAACCGGATTTCCATATTCTCTTTATCCATATCAATGGCCTTTTGCATGGTTCTCAACGAAACCTTAACATACTTAATTTTATTGTAAGGATTCCAGGAATGTTTGGCTTTTAAGGCTTCTAATGTACCGCAATAAGCTGTAATTAGCGCTGTTTTATTTGGCAGCTTATTAAGTTTGGTATAAACAGAATCGGTAAGCTTTGAGCTTTCAACAGCTTTAATCAAATCTGTTTTTAGAACTGAAATTTCTTTTGGCGATAGTTGCGCCTTACAGATTTGCATGGAAACAAGCAGGAAAAATAAAATGCGTAGGTTATTCATCTGTTAAAACAAAGGTATGAAAAGAGAATTGGTTTCCTTAATCTACGCTCTTGTTTGGCTGCACATAAAGTAAATGAGTGGGAACAGAAAAGTATGAATCGAAAAATGCCTGAAACAAATCGCTAAAAAATCGCTTTATTTACGCAATGGATAAAAAACCGAAAGTTACCATCATCGGCGCTGGTTTTGCAGGTTTAGCGGCGGCTGCGGTTTTGGCTGCTGATGGTTTTGATGTTGCTGTTCTGGAAAAAAACGAAATGGCGGGTGGAAGAGCCAGAACCTGGGAAAAAGATGGCTTTACTTTCGACATGGGGCCAAGCTGGTACTGGATGCCCGATATTTTCGAAAACTTCTACCAGCAATTTGGCAAAACGACATCTGATTTTTATGAGCTAAAGCGCTTAAATCCTTCTTACCGTATCTATTTTGGGAAAAATGATACCTTAAATGTTCCGGCTACGCTTGAAGATTTATATAAATGCTTCGAAGAACTAGAGCCCGGCAGCAGCAATAACCTCGATACTTTTTTGGAACAAGCCAAATATAAATACGATGTAGGCATGAACGAATATGTTTTCAAACCTTCTCATAGCGTTATGGAGTATTTCGACCCAAGATTAGCCATTAGCGGAATTAAGCTGCAGCTACTGGGTAATATGAGGAAACATGTTCATCAGTTATTTAAAAATGAAAAGCTGAGAAAATTGTTAGAATTTCCGGTTTTATTTTTAGGGGCAACACCACAAAACACACCTGCATTGTATAGTTTAATGAACTATGCCGACCTGGTTTTAGGTACCTGGTATCCAATTGGAGGCATGCATAAAGTTGTTTCTGCTATGCAAAACATTGCAGAGGCTCAAGGTGTAAAATTTTATTTCGATACAGAAGCAGAAAAAATAGAAGTAAAAGATAAGGTAGCTACGGAAATCGTTACCAATAAAGGCAGTTTTAAAACCGATTTTATTATTGGCAATGCCGATTATCATCATATTGAGCAACAACTTTTAGCAAAAGAGAATCGCAGGTACACCAAAAAATATTGGGAAGGCCGAACAATGGCGCCATCATGCTTGCTTTTTTATATTGGGTTAAATAAAAAACTAAAAAACATACTCCATCACAACTTATTCTTCGATGAAAATTTCGACGCACATGCCGAAGAAATTTATACTGAAGCAAAATGGCCGTCAAAACCATTATTTTATGCCTGCTGCCCTTCAGTAACCGATACTACTGTTGCGCCTGATGGCTGTGAAAACCTTTTCCTTTTAGTTCCACTGGCGCCCGGATTGAAAGATAACGAAAGCAAAAGAGAAGAATACTTTAATATATTGGTTAAAAGATTTGAAGAACTTACCCAAAACGACATTAGTGATAGCATTTTATTTAAGAGAAGTTATGCCATGAACGATTTCGTTGAAGACTACAATGCATTTAAAGGAAATGCGTATGGTTTAGCAAACACTTTGAAACAGACAGCGTTTCTAAAACCAAAGATGAAAAGTAAAGTAACAAATTTTTTATATACTGGTCAATTAACTGTTCCAGGACCGGGAGTACCCCCTGCAATCATTTCAGGACAGGTTGCGGCAAAAGAAATAAAAAAAAAGTTAAAAAAAGCTTGACAAACTTAAAATTTCCCTTATCTTTATAACCACAAAACAAAAACACTGCAAAATAACCATTAAACACGTATTTATTCGGTGTTTGCAATTGTTTCGAAATTAGAGAGAAGGAATACTGTTGAAATAAAACATAAGAATCAACTAACCAAATATATGATAAGCAAAAAGGCCCGGATTTATTCCAGGCCTTTTGCTTTTACGGCTTTTTGTGAAGATTTATTTTCAATATCACAAGAATAAGCCATGGAAATAAAAAAGGCCCAGATATCTCTGAGCCCTTCATTTTTCATTAGATGTGTTTTAAGCCATTTCTGAAATAGCAATATCTTTTGAATATGTTTTTAAATATTTTTTCAAAATACCCCTTGCAACGTGGATACGTGTTTTAACTGTTCCAATTGGAATATTCAACATATCTGCTATTTCGTGGTATTTGTATCCTTCAAAATAACGAATAAATGGAACATAATACTCTTCAGGAAGCTGCGCCAATGCTTTATCAATATCCCCCAACACAAACTTACTTTCTGCCTGGTTTTTAGCGGCACTATAAGATAAATTAGCAGAAGAGATGTCTTCACTCTGTGTAATTAAAGTGTTTGTTTTAACCAAACGACGGTAATTATTGATAAAAGTGTTTTTCATGATCGTAAATAACCATCCTTTTAAATTCGTACCCTCTTTAAACTTGTTGTAATAAGTTATTGCTTTCAACATGGTATCCTGAACCAGGTCATTTGCGTCTTCAGCATCTTTTGTAAAATTTAAAGCGTACGATCTAAGTGATACAGAGTGATGGTTAACCAGATGATTGAATTCAAATTTTGTCATGATATTTAGCTTTAGGTAAGATTTAAAAAACAAATGATTTGTGTTCTATTCTGTTATTACCTAAACAAACTTAATACCAAAAATTTCTGGCACGGTGCCAAAATCTTGTTATTTAATGCAATCGGGTTTTCGTCACAGGATATTTACTTCCCGCTCTAAAGTAACACCAAAAGTACTTTTAACACTGTCTATTATCTGTGAAGAAAAATCGTACACTTCTTTGCCTGAGGCATTTCCATGGTTAACTAAAACCAAAGCCTGGTTTTTCCAGGTTCCTGTATTCCCGGCGATCTTACCTTTCCAGCCACATTGCTCGATCAACCATCCGGCAGCGAGCTTAATTTTATCGTCAGCTGTAGGGTAATGTACCACATCGGGGTGTTTAGAAACAACTTCGGCAAATTCGTACTTTTCTATAACCGGGTTTTTGAAAAAACTACCGGCGTTACCGATTGTAGATGGATCAGGCAATTTACTTACCCGTATATGTGAAACCGCGGCAGAAACATCTGCAATACCAGGAATTTCAATCCCTCTTTTTTCGAGCTCAGCCTCAATAGCACCATATGAAGTATTTACCTTTGCCTCGGCTTTTAAATTAAAGGTTACCGAAGTAATGATGTATTGCCCTTTTAAAGCACCTTTAAATATGCTTTCGCGATAACCAAAATGGCAATCGGCATAAGAAAAAGTTTTTATAAGGCCGGTTTTGATTTCGAAAGCGGTACAACTTTCAAAAACATCCTTTAACTCTACACCATAAGCACCAATGTTTTGTATAGGCGATGCGCCAACCGTGCCGGGTATTAAACTCAGGTTCTCGACCCCTGCATAATGATGTTCTACACAATAATTCACAAAATCATTCCATACCACACCAGCACCTGCTGTAACTTTTATTATATCAGCTTCAACTTCTGAGCTTATCCCTTCAATGCTCATTTTTATTACAAGTCCATCATAGTCTTGTGTAAATAAAATATTGCTTCCCCCGCCAATGATTAAAAGCTTGTTACTTTTTACCAGGGGGTTTCCGAATAACGTTTTTAAATCCAATTCGTTAAATATTTCAGCAAAGAATGCAGTTTTAACATCAATACCAAATGTATTGTAAGGTTTAAGCGAAATATTCTGTTGAATTTGAAGCATGTTATTTTGTGTTGTGCACAAAAGTAAGAATTATGGATAGAAAATCAGTTAAGGCATTATCTTAGTTATCGCCTTATCAAAATTAACGCTTAATGTTTCGGCCTGATTACCCTCTATTTTAACTCCTGTTAACTTCCAGCCAATAAATTCGGGTTTCTTTTTTGCCAAATCAAGCAACTGATACCTTTGCTTAGTTAAAGCAGCACTAATCTGCCCAACACTATCAGACTCCTTTTGGCTTAAATGTTCTATCTGACTTTCTAGGACAGCAAGAACAGAATCAAGCTCCTTTCCTCTCTTTATACTATCAGCATAAGCTTTTGGTGAGATATTATACAAACTATCGAGATTGGATTGGTCAAAATTGAGTTTTTGTACAGCATTTTCATATTTGGCTTCCACTAAATCGATAGCCTTATCTTTATCTGTTTTCCTGACGCAAGAAGACAATACTGCTAGCATTAAACCAAATAGCAGCTTTTTTATTTTTATCATATATTAAATTAACGGATAAACTAAAAGTAAAGAGAGAGAACAATGACTTCCTTTATTAACTATAATTTATCGAGTGTTTTCTTATTTACAAACAATAACCCAAAGGCTTTACTATTGTTTTTACCTATATTTTTATGGTGAATTTTGTGTGCCTTTCTTATTGAACTCAGATACCTGTTATTACTTTTAAAGGTTTTGAAACGTCGGTGAATAAACCAATCGTGAATAACAAAATAAATCAGTCCGTAAAGGGTAATTCCGAGGCCAATAAAAAAACGATAGCCAAACACTTCTCTATCGATATACATCAGGTAGAGCGAAATTCCGGCAAATAACAACGCAAATAAATCATTCCATTCAAATAAAGATTTTGTTGGCTGGTGGTGACTTTTATGCATAAACCACAGCACGCCATGAAACAAATATTTATGAATAAACCACGATAAGCACTCCATCAAAAAGATAGTAAACAGGACGATTGAAAGGTAAATTAAGGACAGCAAATTTTCAGGATTAAATTCATAAAGATATATAAACCAACGAAAAGCATTTTAAATGTCATTAAATTGTAACGATATGACAATTTATTAATCGGTTGATTAACTATTAAAATTTTAGCATTATTTTTGACTAAAATATTAAAAAAGTCAGAAAGTAGAAAAGTAAAATGATTGTAGCCGATAAAAAGCGAGAACAAATTATTGAAGGAGCTATAAAACGCTTTATTCATTTCGGAATTGGTAAAACAACAATGAATGATATTGCGGAAGATTTGTCTGTTTCAAAACCATCTCTTTATTATTATTTCCCTGATAAAAGAAGCCTTATTGTTGGGGTTATTGAGAAGGTTTTTACAGATTACTTTGATTTATTAAAAAAGAAATACAATCCGGATGATTCGCTGGAAAACATTTTATTTCAAACGATAGACATTCGCAATACTTTTTTCATGAAGTATTTTATGTTAAGAATATCTGAAGGTTTACCAGATATTTTTAATGATGATGCCATGAAAAAGAAACTTACTACGCTTAAGGATTCGGAAAAAGTATTCTACGCACAAATTTTCGAAAAAGCACAGGAAAAAGGCGAAATAAAACACCCAAACATGGGGCATGTTGCTGAGCTCTACCTGGAAAGTTTAATGGGATTAACAAACATGTGTATCATGGAAATTGGAAAAGATTTACTTCCTGATAAGAAAGCAGTGAACAAAATGGCTCAAAAGCAGAAAGATCTTTCAACTATTTTTACAAAAGGACTAAAAGATTAAAACAAAAAACGATAGCAGAAAAGAAACGTAACAATTTACATAAATCTGCCATCTCATATTAAATAAGAACCCAAAAACAAAAAACAATACATTATGCTTAGAGTAAAACTGGTAAAATTAATGCTCATACTGATTACCGGCATGGCTTTACCTCAGTTGGTTGCCGCACAACAACGGCTAACCTTAAAGGAGGCACTAAACTTTGCACTCCAGAACAATGCTAAAATCCGTAAAGCGAAATTAGATATCGAAGGAGGAAGGTACAAGGTACAGGAAGTTAGAGCGCAGGCATTACCTCAAATTTCTGGTACTGCAGGCTTAACTTACAACCCCATTATCGGACAACTGGTTGCTAACTTCGGCGGACAAACCCAGGCTATTAAATTAGGTCAGAACTGGAATTCATCTGCAGGCGTTCAGCTTTCGCAACAATTGTTTAATCAACAGGTATTTACTGGCTTGCAGGCTGCCCGTTCGAGCGAAGAGTATTATAATTTAACTTCGCAACTTACCGAAGAACAAATTATTGAATTAGTAGCCAACAACTATTACCAGGTTTTGGTTAACAGAGAACAGCTCAATGTAATCGATACCAATATCAAAAATGTGAAAACTGTTGAGAAAGTAATTTCAAATCAATTCAAAAACGGTTTAGCCCGAAAAATCGACGTTGACCGGATCAGTGTAAATTTAACCAACCTCAACACACAACGCGATCAGGTGGTTAATGCGATAACGCTATTAGAAAATCAGCTCAAGTTCTCTATGGGAATGCCGGTTTCTACACCAATAGAACTTCCAGCTGCAGAACTTACGCAGGTTTCACAACTGCCTGTTTTTACGGACTCGGTTGACCTGGCGAACAGAACGGAAGTTAAATTACTCAACAACCAGGACAAGCTATTAAACCTTCAGCGCAAAGCTTATCTGGCAGAGTATTATCCATCACTATCATTAACCGGAAATTATACGTATTCAAGCCAGAGCGACGGTTTCGATTTCTTAAAATCAAATGCAGCAGCAATTGGTTATGGTGCATCGGCGGTTGGTTTAACCCTAAAAGTTCCAATCTTCAACGGCTTTTTAACGCGTTCGAAAGTTCGCCAGGCTAATGTCGATATCTTAAAAGCAAAAGAAGACCGCAAAGAATCAGTTAATTCCCTGAACCTTGCTTATGAGAATGCTAAAATCCAGTTACGTGATAATTTAAACACGATAAATGCACAACGTAAAAATGTTGATTTAGCACAGGAGATTTACAAAAGCACACAAAACAATTATAACAACGGCTTAGCTACATTAACCGATTTACTGGATACTGAAAATTCGCTAACCGCATCGCAAAACAGCTATACACAAGCATTATTAAACTATAAAATAGCTGAAATACAATTAATAAAATCAAACGGAAATATTAAATCGCTAGTACAATAAAAAATGAAAAGAGTAATTACCATCGTAATAGTTGTTGCAGCAGTATTAGGCCTTATTGCCTATATATTAACCAACAACAAGAAAAAAGCGGAAGAAACAACTGCATTTATTGCCAAAGGCAGTGGCGCGGTTGCCGTTAAATCGGCTCCTGTTGAGCGTAAAGAGATCAATTTGGATTTTACCGCAAACGGAACCTTTGCTGCTAACCAGGAGTTAAACTTCATGGCAGAAAACTCTGGCCGTGTTAGCAAAATTTTTGTTGAAGAAGGTAGTCGGGTGAGTAAAGGAACTGTATTAGCAAGAATTGATGCAGAAATTTTAAATACCGACAGAGAAACAGCAGAAGCTACTTATCAGAATGCTGTGAAAGATTTAGCCAGGTATGAAAGCTCATTCAAAACCGGTGGTGTTACACAACAGCAAGTAGACCAGGCTCGTTTAAACACCCAGAACGCTAAGCTTAAGTTACAACAACAACAACGCAAGTTAAATGATGCGAATATCAGATCATCAATTAACGGTGTTGTGAATAAGAAAATGATTGAAGTTGGCGCTGTAGTAGCTCCCGGAACGCAATTATTTGAATTAGTTGATGTTTCTAAGTTAAAGTTAAAAGTAAACGTAAACGAAAGCCAGGTTGCTAATTTAAAAATTGGCGATGCTGTTCAGATTCAGTCTTCGGTTTTTCCTGATGATAAATTTACAGGTAAAGTAACGTTTATTGCAGCAAAAGCTGATGAAACCTTAAACTTTCCAATCGAAGTTGAAGTAACCAACAATGTTAAAAACAGCTTAAGGGCTGGTATGTATGGAACTGCATTATTCAAATTCCCGAAACAAGCACCTGCCATTCTGGTTCCTCGTACAGCTTTCGTTGGTAGTGTAAGCAGCAACGAGGTTTATGTTTTAGATAAAGTGAAAAATACTGCTCAAACACGTAAAGTTGTTTCCGGACGTATTTTAGGTGAGAATGTTGAAATTTTAGATGGCTTAAAAGAAGGTGAAACAGTAATTACCAGCGGACAGATTAACCTGAATGATGGTACACCTGTTACAATTATCAAATAAGCTAACAGCGTAGCACCTACATAATACTAATTACGCAATACAGACGGGCAATTGTCCGTCTCTAAAAAAAAGAAAATGAAAATTACAGACATATCCATAAAACGACCGTCGTTGGTAATTGTGGTTTTTACCGCACTAACCTTGATGGGTTTATTGAGTTATTTCTCATTGGGATACGAGCTTTTACCTAAGTTCTCTCCAAATGTTGTATCTATCTCAACTATATATCCTGGTGCTTCGCCAAATGAGGTAGAAAGTACAGTAACTAAGAAAATTGAGGATGCGGTTTCTTCGATGGAGAACATCAAAAAAATCAATGCAAATTCATATGAAAGTTTATCGGTTGTTATTATTACGCTTACCGATAAAGCTGAAATTGATATAGCATTGAATGATGCGCAAAGGAAGGTTAATGCCATTCTTGCTGATTTACCTGATGATGTAAAACAACCCTCATTGAGTAAATTCTCATTAGATGATTTCCCGGTAATTACCATGTCCGCTTCAGGAAACATGGACGATATTTCGTTCTATGATTTGATGGACAAGCGTATTGCACCAATCATTTCCCGTGTTCCGGGTGTTGCCCAGGTGAACTTAATTGGTGGTTCAGAACGTGAAATCAAAGTATCATTGGATGCTAAAAAGATGCAGGGTTACGGCTTATCTGTTCCTGCGGTTCAACAGGCAATTTTAGCTTCCAATTTAGATTTCCCTACCGGAAGTGTAAAAACCAAAGCGCAAGACATCCTGGTTCGTTTATCTGGTAAATACGCTAACGTAGCCGAAATGCGTAACCTGGTAGTAAGCACCAGCAAAGATGGCGCTCAGATTCGTTTAGGCGACATTGCTGATGTTCAGGATACACAAAAAGAAACAGAGAAAATTGCCCGTATTAACCGTGCCAATTCCATTGCTTTACAAATTATTAAACAGAGTGATGCAAATGCGGTAACAGTAAGTGAGGGAACTAAAAAAACCATCGAGCAACTTAAAGCCGACTATAAAAACATTGGCTTAGACATTAAGATTGTTAACGATAGTTCAGTTTATACTTTGGAATCAGCTGATGCCGTAATTCACGATTTAATGCTGGCGGTTGTACTCGTTGCAGTGGTAATGCTTTTCTTCCTGCATAGTTTACGTAACGCCGTAATTGTAATGATTTCGATTCCGGCATCCTTAATTGCAACCTTTATCGGTATCGCTCTATTTGGCTATACATTAAACCTGATGTCGCTACTGGGTTTATCCCTCGTTGTAGGTATTCTCGTGGATGATGCCATTGTGGTTCTGGAGAATATTCAGCGCCATATGGAGATGGGTAAAAACAAAGTAAGAGCTGCTTCTGATGCGACCCGCGAAATAGGCTTTACGGTTGTTTCCATCACTTTCGTAATCGTGGTAGTGTTCTTCCCTATTGCTGTAAGTACGGGTATGGTAGCCAACATTCTGCGCCAGTTCTGTGTGGTGGTAATTATCTCAACTTTATTATCGCTGGTAGCTTCATTTACCATAGTACCACTAATTTTCTCTCGTTTTGGTAAATTGGAACGTATAGAAGGTAAAAATTTGTTCGGCCGTTTTATTTTATGGTTTGAAAAACAATTGCACCGTTTTACAAAATGGATCACCGGTTTACTTGAATGGACATTAAAACACAAGGCACTTACTTTGGTAATGATGGTTGTGATGTTCTTCTCTTCATGTGGTTTATTGGCTGGCGGATACATTGGTTTTGAGTTTTTCCCGAAATCGGATAAAGGTGAGTTCTTGTTGCAAATAGAAATGCCTAAAGACGTTTCATTAGAGCAGACCAACTTCTACACACAAAAAGCCGAGGATTACTTAAGCAAACAAAAAGATGTTATCCAAACCATTACAACGGTTGGTCAATCGAGTGAGGGTATGGGTGCAAGTACATCTACTGCTTACAAATCGGAAATTAACGTTAAGCTGAAGGATAAGAAAGAAAGAGGCAACATCTCTTCTGATATTATTTCAACAACATATACCCGTGAGTTAGAAAAAATACTGGTTGGAGCAAAAATTAAAACCGTTCCGATTGGTATCTTAGGAACTGCAGATGATGCCCCGATCCAGTTTGTGGTAATGGGTTCTGAATTAGATAGTGTTTTGGCTTTCGCACAGAAAGCGGAAAAAGTATTGGCTAAAGTTCCGGGAGCAACACAGACCAAGCTATCAGTTGAGAAAGGAACACCGGAAATTAACGTTAAGGTTGATCGTGATAAAATGTCGGCCTTAGGTTTAAACCTTCAAACTGTCGGGGCAACCATGCAAACTGCCTTCGCAGGGAATACAGATGGTAAATTCCGTCAGGGCGAATATGAATACGATATTAATATTCAATACCAGGATTTCGACCGTAAAGACATCGATGATGTACGTAACCTTATCTTCACTAATCAGGCAGGCCAGCAAATTAAACTTTCGCAGTTTGCCGAAATTAAAGAAGGCTCGGGACCAAGTTTATTGGAACGTTTAAATAAATCGACATCAGTAACGGTGAAAGCACAAACAGTAGGTGTGCCTACCGGAACAGTTGTTACCAATTTCCAGAAAGAATTGGATAAAATGAAAAAACCTGCCGGCATCAGCTTCTATTGGGCTGGTGATCAGGAAAACCAGAGTGAGGGTTTTGGTACATTGGGTATTGCTTTATTAGCGGCTATTGTATTGGTTTATTTAATCATGGTTGCCCTTTATGATAGTTTTGTTTATCCATTGGTAGTTATGTTCTCTTTACCACTGGCCTTAATCGGGGCTTTGCTTGCCTTAGCCTTAACCAATAACGCCTTAGGTATCTTTACCATTCTAGGTTTCATTATGCTGATGGGCTTGGTAGCAAAAAATGCGATTATCCTTGTCGATTTTACCAACCAGATGAAAGCGCAGGGCAAATCTACACACGAAGCTTTAATCCTTGCTAACCACGCACGTTTACGCCCGATTTTAATGACAACTATTGCCATGGTAATTGGTATGTTGCCTATTGCATTGGCCAGTGGTGCCGGTGCCGATTGGAAAAACGGCTTGGCCTGGGTAATTATTGGTGGTTTAACCAGTTCATTATTCTTAACTCTTGTGGTGGTACCAGTTATGTACCAGATTTTCGACAACATGCTTCATAGATTTGGATTCGATAAAAAAGGTAAATCAATTGACGAATTAATGGTTGAACCTTATGACCATAAAGATGTTAATGAATACGATTTAGATCACGGACATTAATATAAAAACATCAAGATTAACAATCAAACCCGGAGCTGCCTCCCAAAAGGCAGCTCTTTTTTTATATCATATTTTTTTTGAAAAGAAGGGCTTGCATTTCATAGTTTACTGTAGCCGGGCTGTTCGCTAAATCTTTTTTGCTCGAGAGCAACTCACGAAGTCCGCATAAAAATTAAAAGTAAACTTCGCAAGTCTTATTATTGAGCAAAAAAGAATATCGCTTCCATCCCGTTTATGCACACGGTATCCTGCAAAAACCCTGAAACAAAACAAAATATTATATCCATTTGTATATTAGTGATATGCTTAAAATCATCCTCAGCGCATTACTTGTAAATTTTGCACTAATCGCTTACGCTCAGCACCCTCCGGTTTTCGACGCAATGACCTCCGATTCTTCTTTCATTAAGATTTACGATTTAAACATCAACCTGGTTAAATACAGCTACAAACCTAACGGCATCAGGTTCCTAGTTGTTCACGACAATGAAGATACGGGTGTAAAGGCAGGTTTTGAGTATATCCGCTGGAGCGGTGGAGAATTGGTAGATAGTCAATACGGTGGTGTTCGCGATTATAACTTCAGTTTCATGGATGATATATATCGGATCGACCCGAATGCGATCTACACCGAACGCGGCATTAATACGAGGTTAAAGAAGGATGAATTCAGCTCCAGCGAAGTGGAACAAGCATTAAACGCTGCCGGAAAACAGATTATAAATTTTTATGATCCTACATCATTAGGCTATATTTTAACCCTGCATAATAATGCCGATGGTGGCTTTGGTATATCTTCTTATCTACCCGGATATGAATTATCCAGCGCAGCTGATTCTGTGTATATTAATTTTGAGATGGACCCCGATGATTTACTATATGTAACCGATTTGAGGCTTTTTAACAGTTTAAAAAAGGCAAATGTTAATGTTATGCTCCAATCTAAATTTGTAGAAAACGATGGCTCATTATCTGTTTACGCCATGCAAAATAACATCCCCTACATTAACGTTGAAGTACAGCATGGTCATTTTGATGAAAATTTAAGGTTAATCGAACTTGCAATAGCTGCTTTAAAAGAACATAACCTTATAAAAAAGCCCGACTGATCTTTTTATTATGCTATAGCCTTAATTTTGGCAACTAAAAAGCTAACAAACAAACCAAAACAACCAATAACCGCATAAGAATATTGCAGGCTTGATAAGGCAGAAATATAACCAATCAGCGGGGGCCCCATCAGAAAGCCCAGGTAACTTACGCTGGAAACCATGGCAATCGCAATACCAGGGGCTACTTTTCCATTTTTCCCTGCAACACTATAAACCGTTGGCACAATGCTCGATACACCCAATCCGACAAGCATAAACCCAATAGTAGCCGGAATAATATAGGGCAGAAATACAGAAAGAAACATACCACTTGATATTATTAAGCCACTTATTTGAATTGTCTTTTTTCTTCCAACCTTTTCAATAATTTTATCACCAACGAAACGTCCGGTTGCCATCATCACCATGAAAGATGCATAGCCCAGAACCACTAGCGATGAAGGTGCTTTAACAATTTCCTTAAAATAAACACCACTCCAATCGAACATGGCGCCTTCGGTGGCCATACTGCAAAATCCTATTACACCAAGTTGCAGCAATGCACCTTCTGGCATGGTAAATAACTTTGGTTTTCGCTCAGTTTTGGCACCCTTACCAGGTACCAGGTGTTTGTAGTTTAACAACACATTGATCCAGATTAAGCCGACGATAATCCAGAAATGATAATATGGATTAATGTGAAGATTAATCATCAGCAACCCCACCAATGCCCCGGCAAAACCGGCAATACTCCAGGCACCATGAAATGAAGTCATAATTGGCCGCCCAAATAATTTCTCAGCCTCCGAACCTTGAGTATTTACTGCAATATTGCACATGTTACCAACTATACCGAATAATAGCAGAAAGCAGGCGAGTTGCCACTGCGCCGTTGCCAGCCCGAGATTGCTTAGCGCTAAAACATATAATGGTGCCGTAATGGTTAAGATTTTTTTACTCCCATATTTGGTTACCAACCTGCCTGAAACCGGCATCGTTACCAGTTGTCCTAGCGGCAAAGCAAGTAAAATACTACCTAATTCACCATCCGATAAATTTAAGCTATGCTTAATATCAGGAATCCGGCTTGCCCATGATGCGAAAGCAATTCCCTGCCCGAAATAAAATAAAGAAACCGCAAGACGAATGCGGTTTGGAGAGCTTTGTACTACAGGTTTTATTTCTGTTTGATTAGTTATTTCCTGATTTGTGTTTACTTCTTCCAAAATACAATTTTAAATGTGAGCGGGATTACGATGCAAAGGTCTTTAAATCATTTGTAAATCGGAAAAATTTTACCATTTATAACACATCTTTTTGCCAACAAAAAAGCCGGCTAAAATGCCGGCTTTTGTATTTGAAAAGTAATACTAAAACAAGGTTAGTATACCCTACTTTACATTAAATATGTATCGCTCTGTTATCGGTTGCAGCTAGGGCAGCTTCTTTTAACGCTTCAGTGTATGTTGGGTGAGCGTGGCAGGTACGTGCAATATCCTCAGCAGATGCGCGGAATTCCATTGCAATGACCGCTTCAGCAATCATATCTGCGGCACGCGGGCCAATCATGTGTACACCTAAAACCTCATCAGTTGCAGCATCAGCCAACACTTTAATAAAACCGTCGGTATCCATACTTGCTTTCGCACGGCCACTTGCTTTAAAAGGGAAAGAGCCCGCTTTATATTTTGTTCCTTTTTCTTTCAATTGTTCTTCGGTTAAACCCACAGAAGCAACTTCTGGCCAGGTGTAAACAACACCCGGAATCAGGTTGTAATTAATATGAGGTTTTTGTCCGGCAATGGTTTCCGCAACATAGGTTCCTTCATCTTCTGCTTTGTGGGCTAACATTGCACCCGTAATAACATCACCGATAGCATAAACACCTTTAACCGAAGTTTCTAAGTGTTCGTTAACAGGAATTTTCTTTCCTCGTTCTTCAACTGTAATGCCAATTTTATCTAATCCTAAACCTTCAGTATAAGCCGTACGACCGACTGCTACGATGCAATAATCAGCTTCTAAAGAAATGGTTTCACCTTTTGGTGTTTCAGCAGTAACGGTTACTACCTTACCTTTTGTAGTTGCGCCAGTAACTTTATGTCCCATGTAAAATTCCATCCCTAAAGATTTCTTTAAAACACGCTGAAGTTCTTTACCTAAACCGGCATCCATTGTACCAATAATTGACGGTAAAAATTCAACTACTGAAACTTTGGTTCCTAAACGGGCATAAACCGATCCCAATTCTAAACCAATTACACCACCACCGATAACAACCATCGATTTTGGCACTTCTTTAATATTTAAGGCTTCTGTTGAAGTAATGATACGTTTTTTATCGATTGGTAAAAATGGCAATGCTGTTGGTTTAGAACCTGTAGCAATAATTACATTTTTGGCTGATAAGGTTTCTGTTGAACCATCACTTTTAGTAACAAGGATAGTATTTTTATCCACGAATGAGCCAACGCCTTCAAACGAGTCGATCTTATTTTTCTTAAACAAATAGGTGATACCAGCCGTATTTTGCGCTACAACATCATCTTTACGGGCGATCATTTGTTTCATATCAACTTTAAGATCTTTTAAGTTGATACCGTGAGTAGTAAAAGTGTGTGCAGCATTGTGAAAGTGCTCTGATGAATCTAACAAAGCTTTTGACGGAATACAGCCAACGTTTAAGCAGGTACCTCCAAAAGTTTTATATTTTTCTATAACTGCAGTTTTTAAACCTAACTGAGCACAACGGATTGCGCCTACATAACCGCCCGGCCCAGAACCGATAACAACGACATCGTATTGCATAATTTCTTTAGAATTTTGATTGTTCAAATGTAGGGAAAAAAGCCCGAAAGCTGAAAATACAAAAGCTTAAAGCATAAGGCTAAAAGCATAATTTCTCGTAAAAACTGTTTAAAATCTGACAATTCTAATTTCGTTATAATATGAGCTTGGTTACAACGAAAACAGGCTTCGAATTATCGAAGCCTGTTCCTTACTCATTTTTTAAAAATTTTGAGGCGATCGTTTAAATTTAAAATTGGTATGAGGCAGATGCACTTAATATGGCACCGCTAGAAGTTCCTTCTTTCTTTAATTCCCCATCAACATAAATTTGCGCTTTAAGCGTTGAATTCGCATTTGCACCTGTAGCACCCGACGCAATATTCAGCGTGATAGTTCCTGCGGGAACTGTAATTTCAGGACTAGTCCAACTAGTACCACTTAAACTTGTTGACGTTGTCGCATTTGAATCATAGCCATAAACAACGGTTGAGATACTGCTTCCAGCTGATGCTTCGAGTTTAAACACAACTTTATGCGATGTTTTAGACGGACCTACTTCGTTATCTTTTTTACATGCGAATAAGCTCGTTACCATTACAAAGGCGACAAATGAAAGCACCCAGGTTTTAATTTTTCTGTTTTTCATAATTAGATTTCAATAATAGATACGCAAATAAACGAAGACACGTTCTACCATACAATAACCTTAAATTGGCATTTTTTTCTACCTGCTTTCAGGTATATTTTTGTCCAAATTTCTATTTAAGAAATAAACCTTGCATTTTTATTTGAATGAGAAATCACATCTTCCTACTCCTTCTTTTTATCAGCATTAGTTATAGCGGCAAAGCACAACTCAGTAAAAGTGATCAAAAATATGTAGACAGCTTAAATAAAGTGTTAATCGGAAATCTTCCGGATAGCGCTAAAGCTGCTGCCAGTTTTAACTTGGTAAGTTTTTGGGCTGACACCGATAGCTTGAAAGCTGTTACAGCATTAAATAAAGGACGCAAATTTGGCGGAAAGGACCCTTTACTATCTGCAAAATCATTCTGGTTTGAATCAATGGTATATCAGGATCGTGATTACGAAAAGGCACAAAAGCTATTGATAAAGGCAGATGCTCAGCTACAAAAATTTGAAAACAAGAAAATCTACAAAACCAGATCAATGGTGTGGCATAACTACAGCCTGATTTTGCAACATAAAGATGATATGAAAGGTATGATTGATATCTTAATCCATCGGGTTATACCATTATCAAAAAAGGCCGGCGATAAGGTATTTCTTGGTACGGAATACATTTCTGTGGGAACCGTCTTTTCAAACCTGGGGCAATTCGAAAAAGCAATTCCTTATTTTAATCAGGGTATTAACCTCTTAAAAAATGTTCCGCCAGGGCAACGTTACCTGCTCATTAATGCCTATATCTCTATTTCAGACAATTATTGCCAAATCAAAAACTATAAGTTAACCAATTACTACCTCAACCTTACTAAAACTACATTACAGGAATCAGAAGGCAGTGAATTCGGATCAACACTCGACATATTTTGGCTTGAATACTACAAAGGATTAACGCGTTATTCGGTTGCGACAAAAAAATATACCGAAGCTTTAGCGAGTGCGCAAAAAGCAATTGAACTCGCAACAAAAACAAAAGATAATTACTCTTTACAGGAAACACTTTTTGAAAAATACAAAGTTTTCTTCGCCCTAAAAAAATATTCTGAAGCAAAAAACATACTACTTCAAATTATCGACAAAGCCGAATTTAACTCATTGGCCACGAATTCACAAGCGCTAAAACAATCAATGGCTGAAGTAAATTTTGCTACGCACGACTTTAAGGAAGCTTATTTATGGCTAAAGAAAAGCAACGACTTAAAAGACAGCTTGGATGAAAATAAATTGAAAGAAGATATTAATGCACTTGAGCTTAGGTATAAGGAAAAAGAAAATCGACAAGAAATTGCAAACCTAAATATAGATAAGGCACAAAACGCTTTAATAATAAAGAAGAGCAAAACAACAACATTATTACTAATTGCGGCCTCCTTTTTTCTATTAGTCATTATTATCTTATTACTTATATACTATCGCAACTACAAAAAACTTGCAGAACAACGAGCCATAAACTTCCAACAACAAGTAGCCGATTTGGAGCAGAAGCAACAGCTAGAAATTGGCAGGGCAATGCTTAATGCTGAAGAAAAAGAACGAAATCGGGTTGCTCAGGATTTACATGATGGTTTGGGCGGAATGCTCTCAGGTTTAAAAATAAATTTATCTAACTGGGCAAAACAGCGGGAAACGGAACTACCTGATGTAGAATTACAGCGTATTGTTAAACAATTGGATGGCTCTGTTACAGAACTTCGCCATATTGCCCGAAATATGATGCCTCAAACCTTGCTTAAGTTTGGCCTGGAAGTCGCCTTAAAAGACCTTTCAGAATCGGCAATGAGCAATGAAGTTCATGTCGATTTTCAGGCTTTAAACATCTCAAAAAACATTGCACTCGAAGAACAGATTATTATTTATAGAATCGTACAGGAAATGCTTACCAACACGTTGAAACATGCTAAAGCCAGCGAAGTAGTATTGCAATGCAGTGAGAATGAACATTATTTTTATATAACAATTGAAGATAATGGTATTGGTTTTGACACCGCTATCTATAAAAAAGGCCTGGGACTGGAAAACATTAAAAATCGTGTAGCCTACTTAAGAGGTTCATTCGAAATTGATTCTCAACTGGAAAATGGCACTACAATAAACATAGAAATTCCGATACGTTATGAGTGATAAAATTAGATTGGCCATCGTTGATGATCACCCTATTGTGATTCAGGGAATAGTTTCCCTCATTAATAATCTGGAAAACATGAATGTGGCTGGCAGTTTTGAATCTGGCGCAGCGCTCATCGATTTCTTAACAACCAACAAATTAGATATAATTTTATTAGATATCATGTTGCCGGATATTAATGGTATTGAATTATGTGCCCAGATAAAAAAAATATCGCCGGAAACGGCAGTTATTGCGATTAGCAACCATACGGAGCGAAGCATCATCATGCAAATCCTGCAAAACGGCGCTAGTGGATATATTCTTAAAAATGCATCTGTAGAAGAACTTCAGGCTTGTATGGAATCTGTCTTAAAGGGTGAAATTGCCTTTAGCAAGGAAGTAATCGAAATTATTGCAAAACCATCGGTTAATGATTTAAAAGGACGGCCCAAGTTTACTAAAAGGGAAAAACAAATACTTCAGCTAATTGCACAGGGAAAAACTACCCCTATTATAGCTGAAGAATTATTTTTAAGTCCACTTACTGTAGAAACTCATCGAAGAAATATGATGCAGAAACTCGATGTTAAAAATTCTATTGAACTAATAAACATTGCTACCGAGCAATTGCTGATTTAACTTTAAGGTATTACTTCAAAAAGAAAAAACTGCTGTGTTTGGGTTTTAGAGAAGTTGTTATCTACACAAAAAATTAAGCTATCATGTCCATTAGGTAATTTTGGCCCAAAGGTTATACCCTCGAAATTATCAATATGCATATTTAAGGTATCGAAATCGAAGAGTAATTTCTTATTCAATGGTTTTGGTGGATTCTTAACGAATGACTCATTATTGATTTCATTTTCAGCATCCTTTAAATCAACAAGATAAAGTTTTATAAAGGTATGATCGTCATGCCCTTTAGCCCAGGCCCTTTCCATTACTAACAAAGTATGCTTATTAACGGCAAGGATTTCTGAAATGCCGTTAATATTCCAATCGCTTTCAACAGTTGGGTTTACCGGCAATTCGCCAAGGTTATAGGCATACTGGGCTACATTTTGCTTTCTTGCAACATCAAATTTCAAAATACGCGTTAAAGCTTTATCGTAACCAAATGCTGCCTGCCGGCCATCCTGGTATAAGGGTTCTTCTAAACTTGCATACAAACTTTTATAATTATCAGCATAGCTTAATCCTTCAAAAAAGGCATTTTTGCGTACACCAAAAGCCTTTTTTGTGATCTGAAAGCCCTTAGGCATTGGCACGGTATCTAAAAATTTGCCATCAACCGAGATAAAAGTTAAAGCGGGCTGAACAATTGTAGTATCAGTAGGACGATATAATCTTTCACCTTCATTACTCCAAACTAATCTGTTCCGCGTTGGATCGAACCTTACCGACTCTGCATCGGCTTTCGAATTTTTACCGTACTGATATTTTGGATATTCCTCCCCATTCTTTTGTAAGATAAATTTAACACCCGTTAACTGGACAGTGTCTATCTTATTATCTTTAATCTCAATTTTTGCAGTATAAATTCTTGCCGGGCTAAATTGCGATGGGTCATCACTAATTAAAAAATATTGGTTGCTTTTCACATCATAATCAATTCCCGATAAACCACCAACCAAAGTATTTTGAAAGTTTTGGTTAAGTGGCATTACATAATCGCTCAGGAATTTTATTGATGATATAGTAGTTTCTTTTTGAGTAGCTATGTTTTTATTAACAGAGCAAGAGGTCAGCGATAAGCAAAAAATGATATAAACAAGCTGAATGCTAAAGGATAGTCTTTTCAATTTCATTCGTTTTAAGCTGTAAAAATATAGATTTTGATTAAATAAAAAACCGCTTCGATATTAAATCGAAGCGGTTTGAAATTATAATTAATACTTATTAAAAAAGCTTTCCTATTACACGGTAAGTTGTTGTATTACCATTAATTACTTCTTCATAATAAACATCATCAGGAGAAACATAATATTTTTCATTTTTAATAGTCACCTCCCTGCACCCTTCTGGCAGCACATTAATGATATCACCAATCTGATGTGTGTCTATCGGGCCATCGGTCGTATTTAACACCCCGTCTTTTCCGGCAACAATATAAACTGCCTTACCGTCTTTGTTAGTACCTTGTGTGTAGTAAACACCTTTATATTCGTAATAATCAACACCATCAATGGTTACCAGATTTGCATCTGAAGGCAGGTTTGGTACTTCTGCACCAACTGGTGGTACAACCACCTGGTAATTATCATCAAACTGGCGGTAAAATAAACCACCTGAATAATAATACTGGTCTGGCCCGTAGTAAAAAGGATAATAGCCGAATGGCAATACATTTAAACGGAAACCGATAAATGGCCTGTAATAATTATAATAGCCATAATATGCTCTGCCTCTGAACCCCGGGCGATAGCCATAACCCGGGCGATAGCCATAGCCAGGTCTGAAACCCGGATTTGGCCGGTATCCGGGGCGTTCAGGTCTTCCGGGGTTAGGCCTTCCTATACCTGGGCCGTAACTACCGCGGTTTGGTGCCTGGGCAATCCGGTTTCCTGAAGGTGCCTGCATAGATGGCTGCCTTGAACCACCGCCCCTTGATGGTGCAACCGAACCTGAGCGGCCACCACCATCACTGCTTCCTCCTCTACTTGGTCTTTGAGCACTTGCATGTTCAATGCTTAAAGTTGTCACCATCGCTGCTACAGCGAAAACAACCAATCCTTTATTTAATAAGCTCTTCATTTTATTATGTTTAAATCAATTGTATATATGACGATGAAAATTTGCAAAAGATTATCGCTTAACAATATTTAACTAAATTCTGATAATGGAATGACGAATCTATTATTTCACATCCTAACAAACCTTTTACGGGATGTTTTTTCTAATCAACTTTGATTAATCCTATATTTAAATTTTATTCCAAAAACCTAAACAAAATGAACTTCAGCAGAATTTTCGGCCTCTTAATTTGTTTGTTTTTATCAAATGAATTATTGGCCCAACAATCCGATTCGGCATTTGTAAGAGAGAACTATACCAAAATAGAACGTCAGATACCCATGCGTGATGGTGTTAAACTTTTCACCTCAATTTATATACCCAAAAATCAAACCAAAAAATACCCTTTTCTGATTAACAGAACACCTTATACTGTTGCGCCATATGGCGAGGATAAGTACAAACTTAGTTTAGGTAATTTCCCGGCAATGATGCATGAAGGATTTATTTTTGTTTACCAGGATGTTCGCGGTAGATGGATGAGCCAAGGAACTTTCGAGGATATTCGTCCGCAAGCATTAACCAAAGGAAAAAATGCAATCGATGAAAGTACCGACACTTATGATACAATAGATTGGTTGGTAAAAAACATTAAAAACAACAATGGCAATGCCGGTATTTATGGCATTTCGTATCCAGGGTTTTATTCAACAACATCATTGCCAAATGCACACCCGGCGCTTAAAGCGGTTTCTCCACAGGCACCTGTTACCGATTGGTTTATCGGTGACGATTTTCACCATGGAGGCGCATTATTTTTAATGGATGCTTTTAGTTTTATGAGTGGTTTTGGTGTTCCAAGGCCGAAACCTATTACGCCTGATAAAGGCCCTAAAGGCTTTCAATTCCCCATTCAGGACAATTATCGTTTTTATCTGGAATCAGGTTCAGTTAAGAACTTAAAAGACAAATATTTTGCCGACAGCATCAAATTCTGGAATAACTTATTTAAACATCCAAACCTTGATACTTTTTGGAAAGCCCGCTACATCCTTCCGCATTTAAAAAATGTGAAACCTGCAGTAATGGTAGTAGGAGGTTTTTTTGACGCAGAGGATGCTTATGGAACATTTGCAACCTATAAAGCCATCGAGAAGCAGAATCCTGGAGCAAACAACATATTAGTTGCAGGCCCATGGTTTCATGGCGGATGGGTTCGTAGCGATGGTTCCTTTCTGGGTGATATTAAATTCGGAAAAACAACCAGTATTGATTACCAGCAACAATACGAATTGCCTTTTTTTAAACATTATTTAAAAGGTGAGGGTGATTTTAATGCCGCTGAAGCAAACATTTTTGTAACCGGAAGCAACGAATGGAAAAAATTCAGCGCCTGGCCACCTAAAGACGTGGAAACAAAAAATCTTTACTTACAGCCAAATGGAAAACTGGCTTTTGAAAAAGTAGGAAGAACCGATAGCTGGGATGAATATGTAAGCGACCCAAATAATCCGGTGCCATACCAGGACGGTGTACAGGCAAAACGTACCCGAGAATACATGATTGACGACCAGCGCTTTGCAGCCCGCAGGCCCGATGTAAAAACTTACCAAACAGCTGTTCTAACCGAGGACATTACCTTTACCGGCCCTGTTTTGGCCAATCTCGTGGTATCGACAACAGGAACTGATGCAGACTATGTAGTGAAGTTAATTGACGTTTATCCTGAAGATGAACCAAATCCGACTCCAAACCCGGAAAACCTTATTATGGGTGGTTATGAAATGCTTGTTCGTGGCGAAATTTTACGTGGTAAGTACCGTAACAGCTTCGAAAAACCTGAGGCTTTTGTTCCGGGAGCAATTACAAAAGTAAACTATGCATTGCCTGATGTGGCCCATACTTTTAAAAAGGGACACAAAATCATGATTCAGATTCAAAATTCGTGGTTTCCTTTAGCAGATAGAAATCCACAGAAATTCATGGATATCTATCAGGCTGAACCTTCAGATTTTCAAAAAGCAACACATCGCATTTTCCATGATGTTTCCAATAGTTCTTATATAAGTGTATCTGTTTTAAAATAATAAACAATGAAATATATCCGTTTAATCATCTCCGTTCTGGTTATATCAGCTTCAGCAAGCTTTGCTCAAACCAACGGCAATTACCCTAAAGAAAACTTTACAAAAAAAGAAGTTTACATAACCATGCGTGATGGTGTAAAACTATTTACCGCTATTTATACACCTAAGGATGCAGCTAAGGATAAGAAATATCCGATGATTATGCAACGCACCTGTTATAGTATAGCGCCATATGGCGAAGACAAGTTTCCTGCCCGCTTAGGCCCGTCAGAGCTAATGATGAAAGAAGGATATATTGTAGTAATGCAGGATGTTCGCGGACGTTACAAAAGTGAAGGCACTTTTACCAATATGACACCTGTTATCGATAACAAAAAAGCAAAAACTGATATTGATGAAGGCTCAGACACTTACGACACCATTGACTGGCTCGTAAAAAACATACCAAATAATAACGGTAGAGTTGGTCAGTGGGGAATTTCCTACCCGGGATTTTACACCGCAGCAGGTATTTTAAGTAACCACCCTGCACTTAAAGCCTCATCGCCACAAGCGCCGATTTCTGATTTTTTCTTTGACGATTTTCACCATAACGGCTCATTTCTTCAAAGTTACTTTTTTACATTTCCAACATTTGGCGTACAAAAAACAGGACCAGAAACTTCATCATGGTTCAACAACCAAACTATTAAGCCTAATACAAAAGATGGCTACCAGTTTGCCCTTGATTTAGGCCCGCTTAGCAACGCAGATAAGTATTATAAGGATAATTTTTTCTGGCAGGAAACAGTAAATCATCCAAATTATGATGAGTTCTGGCAGAAAAGAGGCCTGTTAAAACACTATAATAATACGGTTAAACCTGCAGTTATGGTTGTAGGTGGCTGGTACGATGCGGAGGATTTGTCAGGCCCGTTGAATATCTATAAATCGATTGAGAAGAAAAATCCCAATGCATATAATACCATCGTAATGGGGCCTTTTGGTCATGGAAGATGGAGCCGGGAAACCGGACACACGATGCATAGCAATGTTTACTTTGGCGATAGTATAGCTACCTTCTATCAGAAAAACATTGAAGCTAAATTCTTCAACCATTTCTTAAAAGGTAATGGCGATAAAAATTCAGGATTACCTGAAGCATATATGTATGATACCGGTAAAAAAGGTTGGGAAACTTTTGATAAATGGCCTACGGAAAAAGCCAGCAAACAAAAACTTTATTTAAGCGCCCATGGAAAATTAACGATGAGTGCTCCCTCAACTGCTGGTTCCGTTAATTACATCAGCGACCCTTTAAAACCAGTTCCATATACGGAAGATATTACAACAACCCTTGGATTCACACCCCATAATTACATGAGTGAAGATCAGCGTTTCGCCGGACGCAGGCCAGATGTTTTAGTATTTCAGACTGATATTCTGGAAAATGATATCACCCTAGGTGGCGAAATTATGTCGCACCTAAAAATTGCCACAACAGGCACAGATGCTGATTTCATCGTAAAACTGATTGACGTTTATCCTCCTGATGAACCGAATAATCCTTATATGCCGAACAAAAACATTACCTTAAGTAACTACTGGCAAATGGTACGTTCGGAAGTTATGCCTGCTCGTTTCAGGAATAGCTTTGAAAAACCCGAAGCGTTGGTTGCTAACCAGAAAACAGATGTAAATTTCCGTCTTCAGGATGTATTGCACACTTTCAAAAAGGGGCACAGAATTATGGTTCAGGTTCAAAGTACGGCCTTTCCTTTATTTGCCCGTAATCCGCAAAAATTTGTAGATAACCCTTATAAAGCTACAGAAGCTGATTACATCAAAGCAACGCAAACTGTTTTTAACGACAGTTTTATCGAAGTTGATGTGATTAAGTAAATAACATCCAACATTGTGAGGCACGAAGCAATCTGAAACAAGAGATTGTTGTAAAAATAAGATTGCTTCATGCCTCACAATGACGAAAATGAAAATCAAAATGAAAAAACTGCTTATTATAATTGCATTTGCCTTAGGCATAACTACCTCCAATGCCCAAATGCTTGGAAAAAACCAGGTAAATTCCAGGGCCGACAGCCTTCGCGGCTTTCTCAGCCCCTTACGTACCTGTTATGATATCAATTATTACCACCTTGATGTTAAAATAGATATCGACCAGAAATCAGTTAGCGGAAGTAATGAATTTAAGTTCACGGCAACTCAGGATTTCACTAAACTTCAATTTGATCTGTTTTCCAACCTAAAAGTTGAAAAGGTAATCTATAATGGTGCCGAACTCCCTACAACAAGAGAATATAACGCTGTTTTTGTAACCTTTCCTAAAACAATAAAGAAAGGCAGCAAAGATAAATTTACTGTTTTCTATTCTGGCAACCCAACAGTTGCCCGCAATGCACCATGGGATGGTGGCTTCATTTTCAAAAAAGACGCTGCAGGGAATCCCTTTGTTTCGGTTGCCTGTCAAGGTTTAGGCGCCAGTGTATGGTGGCCAAACAAAGACCACCAGAGCGATGAAGTAGACAGCATGTTAATCAGCATAAGCGTACCGAAAGAACTGCAGGAAATTTCGAATGGCAGACTTAGAAATGTAGTCGATAAACCAGATGGTTACAAACAATACAACTGGTTTGTGAATAACCCAATTAACAATTATGATGTTACTTTTTATATCGGCAAATACGCACACTGGACAGATAGTTTTGATGGTGAAGCCGGAAAATTAAGCTTAGATTTCTGGGCTTTACAAGTAGATAGCGCTAAAGCCCGCCCGCACTGGGATGCTGATGTGAAGCCTATGCTTAAGTGCTTCGAATATTGGTTTGGACCTTATCCCTGGTATAAAGATGGGTATAAATTGGTTCAGGCACCTCATTTAGGCATGGAACACCAAAGTGCAGTTGCGTATGGCAATCAGTTTAAAAAAGGCTATCTCGGACGTGATTTAAGTAAAACCGGGCATGGTTTAAACTGGGATTTTATTACCATACACGAGAGTGGTCACGAATGGTTTGGAAATAGCATCACCTCAAAGGATATTGCCGATATGTGGATTCATGAAGGATTCACCAATTATTCGGAAGTTTTATTTGTAGAGTGCAGCGAAAACAAAGCAGCAGCAGATGAATATGCGATCGGGCTTCAAAAAATAATTCGCAATGATATCCCTGTAATCGGCCCTTATGGCGTAAATAAGGAAGGTTCAGGCGATATGTATCCTAAAGGCGCAAATTTAATACACACCATTCGCCAGTTAATTAATAATGATGAAAAATTCAGGCAAATTCTCCGTGGATTAGGAAAAACTTTCTACCATAAAACCGTTACTACTGCAGAAATTGAAAACTATATTTCGAAACAGAGTGGCTTAAAATTGGATAAAGTTTTCGACCAGTATTTACGCTACACTAAAATCCCTGTTTTAGAGTATAAAATCGACAAAGATGTTCTTTCTTATCGCTGGATTACTGATGTAAAAAGTTTTGATATGCCTGTAAGGGTTACGCTTAAAGCGGGCGCATATACCTTAATTAAACCTACAAACAGCTGGAAAACAATTAAAATTGATGCCAGCGTTACGGCTGATAATTTCAATAATGATCCGCTGTTTTATGTTGGCTTAAAAAAAGCCACCGAATAAGCTAAAAGCTTTATATCTTAAAACCCACTGCTAAATGCAATGGGTTTTATTTTTTAGTAAGATTTTTCTAAGAGAGTGCAACTTTTTAAAAACGCTGTCGTCTTATAATAAAAACCTAATCACATACACGCCTTAGATTTTCAAAAACGAAGGCTTAATTTCTACAACAATGAAAAAAATATTCTCAATTTTATTTGTGGCGGTATTGTTCACAACTAGCTTCAGTGCAATAGCAAACTTTCCTGTAACCACTAGCACATCAAAACTTTCGGGCGATGAGCGTGATGTTAAAAATTTTAGCGGCGTAGCTGCCGGCGGCCCAATTAATGTTGTAATTACGTTAGGAAGCACAGAGAGCTGCCGTTTTGAAGGTGATGAAGATGCCATCTCAACCTTAATTACAGAGGTAAAAGGAAACGTTTTGATTATCCGTCCACAAAACAGCTGGACAAGCTGGGAGCATAAATACGAAAACAAAAAAATTACAGCTTATGTAACTGCAAAAACCATAACCAGCTTAACGATGAGTGGTTCAGGAAACATGAGTGTTAAAGGAAATGTTAATTCAAAAACACTTTCTGCAACATTAAGTGGTTCAGGTTCGATTACTACAAGTGCTAACGTTGATGATTTTAACGGTGTAATCAGCGGCTCTGGAAAACTAAACATTAACGGTTCTGCAGATGATGCAAAAGTAGTAATCAGCGGTTCAGGTAATTTTTCCGGTAAAGGATTATCGGTAAATAACCTTTCTACAACAGTTAGTGGCTCCGGAACAATCGATATCAAGGCCGAACAAACCATCAGAGCGGTTATCAGCGGTTCGGGAAATGTTAATTACACAGGGAACGCTACAGTTGAAAAAACAGTTATCGGCTCAGGAAGAGTAAGAAAAATATAAATCAATTAAAAAAGATTTTTCAAACCCTCGAAATAACTTTCGGGGGTTTTTTATTGTTTTTTATCCCGTTACGAATAGAATTGCCATGCTTATAATTAACTTGGCAATAAATTCTTCGTCATGCTAACGGAAACATTAATTACCCTTTTTAAGAGAGATCTCAACAGACTTAAATATGAAATTGAATTATATAAAAACGAAGCCAATATTTGGATAGTTGATGGTGACATTTCAAATTCAGCCGGCAATTTATGCCTTCATTTGATTGGAAATTTAAACACCTATATCGGTGCTACTTTGGGCGGAACAGATTACATCAGAAATCGTCCACTTGAGTTTTCACTAAAAAATATTGCGCAGCAAGAACTGATCAGCAGAATAGAAGAAACAATAATTGTTATTGAAGGATCTTTAGAAAAAGTAACTCAAACAGAAATTGAAGAGGAATATCCTATGCTTGTGCTAGAACAAAAAACATCTACTGCATTTTTTCTCGTTCATTTGGCAACACATTTAGGGTATCACCTTGGCCAGGTTAATTATCACCGAAGGTTATTAGATAAATAGTCTTGGTTAAAAATGAACCCCGATTGTCCAAAGGTTTTCCAGGTAATTAATTTTTTGACTTGCTTTATCATATTCATCCCAACCTGTGGTGTGTACATTGGTTAGATTTGTTGCACCAACCTTAGTTGTATTTTGAAGATAAACATTTTTCCAGACGTAGAATTTCAAACCAACTTTAGCCGAAATGCCGTAACCAGAAATGCTAAAATGGTTATTCCTGCCGAGTCCAAAAAGGCGAACATCAGAACGTGGAACCATTAAACCGCCACCTATACCTGTTTCTAGTGTTAGTGAAGTATTTCCTCCTGGCGCAACCCAGATATCATCATAGCGTTCAATTTCAATATTTGCGTAATTAAAGCCATCGGTATGCTCGTAAGTAAGCATGGCTTCTTTTACATTAATCAACTCTCCATTATAATCGCCTGCCAAGGCACCCGTTGACACTTTTTCTGGAGAAATATTTGTACCAATGTGGCCGGTAATAGCAACCGTTTGAGGAATATCCATCACATACTTCATGTGATCCCAGCCAATTGAAATACTGTAATTGTCTTTTATAAAATAGCCTAAGCGGATATTGTACTGAGGAACTGTAATTAAACCTGGATTTAGGTAATCCCAGCTTAACTTAGATTGTCTGTCGTGGGCGACAACGTCTTTTAAAGTAAAATCATAATTCGGCCCCTGGAATCTGATATCACTTTTGCCATACCATGAGCTATTGTAGCCCCAGTGGAAATAAAAATCACCTTTCCTGGAATCTTTTCTCCGATGTTCCGGATTGAACAGACTTTTGGAAGTTGGTGTAATATCTCTAGTTGTTGTTTTAACTTCCTGGGCTTGCATCCGCTTGCCAAACAATAATGCCAAAAATAGGATCGAAAATCTTTTCACGAGGCAAATTGAACAAAAAGCCACAACTATTACAAATGCTTTAACGTTTTTGTAATCACTGCAATACGAAAAATGACTTTAAATCATTAAAACGATATTAAAATCTTGTATAAACAGCCAGCTGAATTATACTATTGTTCGTATGGTTTGAGGTATTTTTAACGGCCTGATTCATATAGCCAGCCTCTAGGTCAATCTTCTTAGAAAAACGATAACCAGCGGCCAGGTACAAACGATTTTGGTCAAATACACTGTTATTAATTTTTGCATTATTCTGCAGGTTTAAAAATAACTCATTTTGAAGTGCAAGGAAAGGTCCGTTTGTAAAGCTTGCTTCTTTTTTTTGCAGTGGCTGAATTAGCCTGAAAAAATACCTGAACCTTTGCGAAAACACATCTTCATTTGCACGTTCAATAAACCGTTGTTCGACCCTGAACCTATGACTTGCAAAAACAGAGCCCAGTTTATGTGTGTAGATATATTGTTCGAAAATGCGATGCTCGTGTAAAAAAGTATTGGGGCTGCCATTAAACTGGTTTTGCGTAGTTTGCCATAAATAACCTAAGGCAACATTATGCTTATCGTTAATAAAATACTGAACTGCCGGCCTTACCAAAGTGTTGCGTACATATTTCCAGTCGTCGGCTGAACGAACTTGTAAATCGAATTGCAAGCCCCACTTTTTATTAAACTTTGTGTTGTTTAAAAACATAAACCAGCCCGTATTCTGGTATTGTGTTTGGGCAGAAAGCTTTCCTAATGCCATGATGGAAATCAAGGCCAGCAATAATATTTTTCTCATAAAAAGATAATCCGGTTTATCTGTTAACCGCTAAATTAACAGAAAATAGAGAAAGCTAAACATTAACTTAAATTTAATATCAAAACAACATTTAACCTTTTGTATTTATAAGGTAACGAATGTGTTTATTTAAATTTCATTTAGCTGAAAGCAATTAAAAGATTTATCTTCGTTAAAGATTTGGCTTTTATTATGTTTTATAAAGGCTGGTTTTAAATTACAAAACGTAAAATAAGAACAAAATGATTATTGAACCGAGAATGAGGGGCTTTATCTGTTTAACAGCACATCCAGATGGTTGCGCTCAAAACGTAAAGAACCAAATTGAATATGTAAAATCGAAAGGTGCTATAAACGGGCCTAAAAAAGTATTGGTAATTGGTGCTTCAACCGGATTCGGCCTGGCATCACGTATTGCTGCAGCTTATGGTTCTGACGCAGCTACAATCGGTGTATTTTTCGAAAAAGCACCATCGGCTGGCAAAACGGCTTCTCCGGGCTGGTACAATAGTGCGGCTTTTGAAAAAGAAGCACATGCTGCAGGTCTTTATGCAAAAAGCATTAATGGCGATGCTTTCTCGAAAGAAATCAAAACAAAAACAATTGAATTGATTAAAGCCGATTTAGGCCAGGTTGATTTAGTAATTTATAGTCTGGCTTCTCCGGTTAGAAAACATCCTGACACCGAAGTTTTACATCGCTCAACATTAAAACCAATAGGCACAACCTATACCAATAAAACGGTCGATTTCCACACCGGCAATGTAACAGAGGTTTCTATTGAGCCGGCTACACAAGAAGACATTGAGAATACTGTTGCCGTAATGGGTGGTGAAGATTGGGCAATGTGGATTGATGCTTTAAAGGCAGAAAATTTATTAGCAGATGGCGCCACTACTGTGGCATACTCTTACATTGGTCCTGCGCTAACAGAACCTGTTTACCGTAAAGGAACCATTGGCCGTGCTAAAGATGATTTAGAAGCTACAGCTTTTACAATTGCCGATAAATTAAAAGATATTAATGGAAAAGCTTACGTTTCGGTAAACAAAGCATTGGTAACACAAGCCAGTTCTGCAATTCCTGTTATTCCTTTATACATTTCGCTGCTTTACAAAATCATGAAAGCAGAAGGCATACACGAAGGTACAATAGAGCAAATCCAACGCTTGTACGCCGATAGATTATATACCGGTGGTGATGTTCCTGTTGATGAAAAAGGAAGAATCAGAATCGATGATTGGGAAATGCGTGATGAGGTGCAGGCGAAAGTTGCAAAACTTTGGGAAGAAGCAACCACCGATACTTTACCCGCAATTGGCGATTTAGCTGGCTATCGGTCTGATTTCTTAAGCTTATTTGGCTTCGAAATTGATAAAGTAGATTATCAGAAAGACGCTAACGAAGTAGTAGAGATTGAAGGGCTGGTAGAATAAGCTACCGAATTAGATTATATTGCTAAAAATTTATACGGCTGGCTTTTTAGCCGGCCGTTTTTATACCTGAAAGATGAACTTTGATTTACAACCCACATTAACAAACGACCTGCTAAAAGTTGTTCCGCTGAAAATGGAAGATTTTGAAAAACTTTTTAGTGTTGCATCCGATCCCCTAATATGGGAGCAGCACCCAAACAAAGACCGTTATAAACGTGAAGTTTTTGAGAATTTTTTCAAAGGCGCCATTGAATCCAAAGGTGCTTTTATTGTTTATGATAAAGCTAGCGGTAGTGTTGTGGGTAGCTCAAGGTATTATGATTTAGATGAGGAAAATAATTCCGTAGCAGTAGGCTACACTTTTATTGGCCGTGATTTTTGGGGTAAAGGGCATAATGCTGCGTTGAAAAAACTGATGCTCGACCATGCTTTTCAGTTTGTAAATAAAGTTATTCTTCATATTGGCGCTACTAATTTCCGATCGCAAAAAGCTACCGAAAAATTGGGAGCAACCAAAGTTGGCGAACTAGAAGTTGCTTATTATGGCGAACCTGTTAAATGGAATTTTGTATATGAAGTGGAGAAAGAGAAGTGGGAGAAAAAAAATAGTTAAGTAGATACCACCGAAGTAGTTCATCAAATTCAAGATTAGCTTTACCCCTCTTATTTCCACAGTAACCATCGTGATAAGAAATGTGCACAAAATAGTATATCCGAATATTTTATAGCATTTCATGTAGTGCCTGACGGAATAAAATCGTGTTTTCGTTTTAGTATTGCTATCTTTGTATAATTCTCCCTTTAACTCATCTTTCAAAAAAACAAAAACATCAATATGGCGAAATCGCAGGCAAGCTACAGTAAAAATGAGAACGAGAAGAAACGATTGCAAAAGCAAAAGGAAAAACAGGAGAAAAAAGCTGAACGCCAGGCAAATGCAAAAAAAGGGTTAGCACTGGAAGACATGATGGCTTATGTTGATGAAAACGGAAACATTTCATCTACTCCACCGGATCCTAAAAAGATGAAAGTTATCAATACTGAAGATATACAGATTGGCATTTCCAGACAAGAAGATATTATTGATGAAAACCCGGTAAAAAAAGGAACCGTAACTTTCTTTAACGATAGTAAAGGTTATGGTTTTATCAAAAATACGGATACACAAGAAAGCATATTTGTTCATGCTAATGGCTGTTTAACGCAAATAAAAGAAGGCGACAAGGTTACTTTCGAAGTAGAAATGGGCCAAAAAGGACCAACTGCCGTTAAAGTTTCAAAAGCTTAGTTCAATTTCAATTATTCCGTAAGCTGGAAGAATTTATACAAAGTTTCTGTTGCACAGGGTTTAATAATCACTTATATTTCCGAATATTTAAACATAAACCTAACGCATTTTTTCACTTACCCTCTGTAAATCTTCAATTTCATATCCACTTAATGGCTTTTCTTAGCCATTAAAGGACGCGTTTAGCTTCTTTAATAGCAGCACTTTTTTTTAAAACCGAACAGAAAATACTTTTTTTTTAGCAGTAATCCTGAATATGCTGTCATGCTGAGGCACGAAGCATCTGCAACCTATGAAACAGATTCTTCGTACCTCAGCATGACAGATGCAAATGACGGGATTGAATACTTCCAAATGCTGAGAACGGTTCATTTTCAAAAAAAATAAATATTTTTAAAATATCGGTGTGGAATTTGTGTAGTTATAACATCATTATAACACACACAAAGAAAATACAATTATGAAAAAGTTAATAGCAATTGCACTGGTTACATTTTTAGGTTTATCATCAGCGATGGCCCAGCAAGTAGATTTACGCAGAAAAATTAATGTTAGTGGTTCTGCAGAAACAGAAGTTACACCTGATATTATTTACATCAGTATTTCGTTGAAGGAATACCTGAATGGCAAAAAGAAAGTAGAAATTACAGAACTGGAAAAGCAACTTTATGCAGCAGTACAAAAAGCTGGTATCGCAAAAGAAAACTTAACCATTAGTAATTTAAGCAGCTGGAATTATGCTACTGAGAAAAAGAAAAATCCTGATTTTTTAGCGAGTAAACAATACCGTTTAAAAGTAAGCGATTTGAACAAGTTTAATGCTTTACTTGAGGGAATCGATGCTAAGGGAATTGCCAGCACCAACATTGAAAGCTACGATTACTCAAAAATTGAGAACCTGAAAAAAGAATTAAAAATTAAAGCATTGTTAGCTGCAAAGGAAAAAGCAGCCTACATGGTTGAAGCCTTGGGAGATAAACTGGGTGGTGTAATTGAAATACAGGATGGTGGCGACAATGTTATACAGCCTGTTTACAGAAATTATATGATGAAAGCTGAAGCTGCTGATGCTGGTAGTGCCCCGGAGATAGATTTTAAAAAAATTAAGTTAAACTTCACTGTAAATGCTGTTTTTGAGATTAAATAGTGTGTTTAACAATTAAATTAACGCTTTAAAAAACCTACCAGAACATTTTGGTAGGTTTTTTGTTAGGATAGACATTGAACACTAAAAATTTAATATTATGAAAAAATTCATTTACACATTAGCCCTTATTTTTTCTTTAGGCGTTAGCTTTAACTCAGTACAGGCTGCTGAAACAAAAGCAAAAAATCCTTCTGAATTAACCACTGAACAATCTGCACAATTGGAAAAAATTAAAACCCGTGTAGAGGAAATCAGAGAGATGGACAAATCTAACTTAACTAAAGCTGAACGTAAGGCTTTACGTAAAGAGCTGAAAGAAATGAAAAACCAGGCTCGTGCAATTTCTGGTGGTGTTTACCTTTCAGTAGGTGCAATTATCATCATTATCTTGTTATTGATTTTGATTTTATAAGCGAAAAAATTCATCTATCCTATATAAAACAAAAAGCTTTGCATTACTGCAAAGCTTTTTTTATTAGGCGTATGTTGTTGCGAATTGGCACAATGAACCCATCTTACCCTCTTTCGCACATATTCATCATTTTAGTCCTTATAATGATGAATAATCAAAAAGTTAATCAATTATATCAAAGCCTGTATATTTCACCAAGGCCTCCGGAATCCTGATCCCATTTTCTGTTTGATAGTTCTCCAGAATCGAAGCTACAATACGTGGCAATGCTAAGGCACTACCATTTAACGAATGTGCCAGTTGCGCTTTCCCTTCTTTTCCTTTGAAACGGAGTTTTAAACGGTTAGTTTGATAAGTTTCGAAATTTGAAACCGAAGAAACTTCCAGCCAACGTTCTTGTGCAGCACTCCAAACTTCCATATCGTAAGTCATGGCAGAGGTAAAACCCATATCGCCACCACATAGGCGCAATACACGATAATGTAATCCTAGCGCTTGCAATAAAGATTGAACATATTTGCTCATATCTTCCAAAGTTTCGTAAGACTTATCAGGATGTGTAATTTGAACAACCTCAACCTTATCAAACTGGTGCAAACGGTTTAAACCACGAACATGTGCTCCGTATGAACCCGCTTCTCTACGGAAACAAGGCGTATAAGCCGTATTTTTAACTGGCAAGTCTTCTTCTTTTATAATTACATCGCGGTATAAATTGGTTACCGGAACCTCGGCAGTTGGGATTAAATATAAATCATCAACGGTAGAGTGATACATCTGTCCTTCTTTGTCAGGCAGCTGACCTGTTCCAAAACCAGAAGCAGCATTTACCAGGTGCGGCACCTGCATTTCTTTATAACCTGCAGCAGTAGCATGATCTAAAAAGAAATTAATTAAAGCACGCTGTAATCTGGCACCTTTACCCTTGTAAACCGGAAAACCTGCACCAGTAATTTTCACACCTAACTCAAAATCTATAATATCATATTTTGCGGCAAGTTCCCAGTGCGGGAGCGCTTTAGTAGGCAGCTCGGCCGGTGCCCCATGTAAATAAACAACTTCATTTTCCTCTGCAGTTGAGCCCTTTGGCACCAGGTTGTAGGGCAAATTAGGTAACTGAACAACCAGATTAAACTGTGCTGTTTCCAGCTCTGTTAATTTTTCAGTAAGATTTTTAATGCTTTCTTTATGTGTTGCGGTTTGTGTCTTAATGGCTTCTGCCTCATCTTTTTTACCGCTACGCATCAAATCGCCAATTTGTTTGGCAGCTGCGTTCGCTTCAGCGGAAATGTTATCAAGAGCAGTTTGAGTGGAACGACGCTCCTCATCAATTTTGATGATTTCATCGACCAATTCAGGTTGTTTAAAATTACGTATACTTAAACGTTCTAAAACTTTCTCTCTATTTTCGCGGATATAGTTAACTTGCAGCATTATTTAATTTTTTTCACAAAGATAATAATTAAGTCGTCATTGCGAACGTAGTGCGGCAATCTCTCTCAAAAGATTGCTTTGTTATTTTACTCGTAATGACAGTGAATTTTAAAATATGGATGGCAAACTATTCCTCGTACCCACGCCGATAGGCAATCTGGAAGACATGACTTTTAGGGCGATCCGAATTTTAAAGGAATGCGATTTAATTCTGGCAGAAGATACCCGAACAAGCGCACCAATGCTTAAACATTTCGGCATTGATAAACGTGTATTTTCCCATCACCAGCATAATGAGCATAAGGCTACATCAGAAATTATAAAGTTTTTAAACGAAGGGCAAAAAATAGCCTTAATTTCCGATGCTGGCACACCTGCGATTTCGGACCCTGGCTTTTTCCTTGTCCGCGAAGCCATTAAAAATGATATTGCTGTTGAATGTTTACCCGGTGCAACGGCTTTTGTTCCAGCTTTGGTAAACTCGGGCTTGCCTGCTGATGCTTTTTCTTTTGAAGGTTTTCTACCGGTAAAAAAGGGCCGCCAAACCAAGTTCAAAAAACTTGCTGAAGAAGAACGCACCATTATACTTTATGAAAGTCCGCATCGTTTATTGAAAACGCTTGAAGAATTTGCACAGTACCTTGGCGAAGACAGACAGGCATCGGTTAGCAGGGAATTAACAAAAATGTTTGAAGAAACAGTTCGCGGAACATTAACAGAAATAAAATCACATTTCGAGAACAATACTTTAAAAGGAGAATTTGTAATTTGCATAGCAGGGAAACCGGCAACAAAAAACAAAAACAAGTATGATGATGCAGAAGATTAGCATCGACAAATTAACAATCAATTTAAAAAAATTATGATTAGCATAGATAGATTCCTTAGTGACGAGCAAGACCCGAAGGCGGTTGAAAAAGTTATTGGAAAATTAAACGACCTGTTAACATCGGGTGAGGAGATTTTATACTTAGGCGTACAGAAGAAACCTGCGGTTAACCTATTACCTGATAGCATTGCCATCACCAATAAACGTATATTTTATTGCGAACCAGGTAATCTTGGCTTAACCATGAATTTTAAAGATATTTCGTGGAAAAGCGTGAAGGAAGTATCCTTTAAAGAAGAATTTTTCGGTTCGAAATTTATCTGTGTGCCGCAGCATGGGGAAAATATTGTTACAGAATTTATTCCCAAAGTTCAGGCACGAAAATTACATCAGGCAGCAAACCAGCAGTTAGAAGCTTATAAAGAACTTTTACATCAGCAAAAGCTTGAAGAAAACAGGGCCATGGCATCTCCAATCAGTTTCTCAGCACAACCTTTTGCTGATACAACTCCTGTTGAAACACCTGCACCCGAACCAATTCAACTGGCAGAAGTTGTAGAAGAACCTGAAGATGAAACAACTTTAAAACTACGTAAGCTAAAAACCCTTTATGATAAGCATTTGATTACACAAGAAGAGTACGAAGCTAAGAAAGCTGCTATTTTAGATAGTTTGTAACTCAAATTGCATATGGCCTTCGTCACCCTGAATTTATTTCAGGGTCTGGCGTAAAATAACTAACTCATGGAAAGAGGTGGCTGCGTTTACATTTTAACAAATAAAGCTTGCAAAGTTTTATATATCGGAGTTACCTCAGAATTATTATTTCGAATTAAAGAGCATAAAGAAAAATACTATCCAGGTTCGTTCACAGCGAAATATAATTGTGACAGACTAGTTTATTTTGAACAATTTAGTACCATAGAAGAAGCTATCGCTAAAGAAAAGCAATTTAAAAACTGGAAAAGAGCATGGAAAATTAATCTGATAAATAGTTTTAATCCTTTATGGGATGATTTATTTAACAATCTAGAATAAAATAATACAATTTCTTGAAAAGATGCTGAAATGAATTCAGCATAACGAAAAGAGAAGGAGTTAGCCGAACAAATGAAATCCAAACAAACTTACCTGCTTGCTTTATTAAGCGCATTTTTACTTTGGCTGGCCTGGCCACCAATACCGTTTACAACACCATTGCTCCTTATTGCCCTGGTTCCATTATTCATTGCATTAGAAAACATTGCTAATAAAGGATTAAAAAAAACAGGCAAAAGGATATTCTTAACCGCGGGCTTAACCTTTTTACTCTGGAATACCGCATCAACTTATTGGGTTTATAATGCAATAAGTGCTTACAATACAGGTTTTATTGGAACAATAGTGTCTTTTGTTGTCTCTTTAATCCCTTATGGTTTAGGCGCCTTATTAATGACTTTTGCTTTCTGGCTTTTCTACCGCTTAAGCAGGTATTCCAATAAGAACATCGCTTATCTAGGCCTGATTTCATTTTATATCGCCTTAGAATATTTACAGCAAACCTGGGATTTGGCATTCCCCTGGATGACTTTAGGAAATGGTTTTGCAGGCATGCACCAACTGGCGCAATGGTACGATTATACAGGCGTTTATGGTGGCTCGTTCTGGATTTTACTCAGCAATATCCTTGCTTTCGAAGCTTATAAAAAACTGAGAACGCAGAGCGGTTACGTAAAGTTTCGTGCATTAGCAATATGGATATTAGTGGTTATTATTCCTGTCGGAATTTCATTAACAAAGTATTTCAACTTCGAAGAAAAGGGTACGCCAAGCAATGTTGTAGTTGTTCAGCCAAATATAGATCCCTATCAGAAACTGGAAAACATTCCGCCTGCAGAACAAATTAAGATATTGACCCACTTGTCAGATTCAGTTGGACAAACCAACACAGAATATTTTATATGGCCCGAAACGGCTGTACCAAATTATGCTGATGAAGACCGAATACGGACCAATCCTGATTTTATAACGTTGCAAAACTTTCTAAGTAAATACAAAAACGGAAGCTTAATTACCGGAATAGAAAGCATGAAGTTTTACCCTGATAAGCGTAATATTTTTACAAAATATAGTCCGGATCTGGGTTTCTTCGATAATTACAATACTGCCATGCAGGTAGAAAATTCTGCTAATGTTCAGTTCTATCATAAATCGAAACTGGTTCCTGGTGCAGAAAAGATGCCGTTTCCGAAAGTATTTTCTTTCATGGATGGCATATTTGCAGAGCTTGGTGGAAGTGTTGGTGGCTGGGGCTGGCAGGATAAACCAAGTGTTTTATATGCACAAAGTGGTATTGGTGCAGCTCCTGTTGTTTGTTACGAAAGTTTGTGGGGCGATTGGATTGGGCAGCAGGTTAAAGATGGTGCTCAGTTTATTGCTATTATTACAAATGACGGCTGGTGGGGAAATACTTCAGGGAAATCACAACATGAAATGTATGCCAAGTTAAGGGCTATTGAAACCCATAGAGCCGTTGCCCGTTCAGCCAATACCGGAATTTCATGCTTCATTAATCAACGCGGTGATATAACTAAGCACACTAAATGGTGGACCAGAACTGCAATTAAATCGGACATTTATTTAAACGATGAAATAACTTTTTATGTTAAAAATGGCGATGTGCTAGCGAAATTATTAAGCGCCATCGCAGTTATACTTGCATTAATTATTCCGTACAAAAAATGGATTAAAAAATAAGCTCATGCTTAAACAACAATACGAATTTGTACTAATGTCCAGAAATACAATGATGGAATATGTTGAAACCATTTCCGAAGAAGACTTTCTTCGTGAAAACAGTTCATTTGGACGGGGTTCAATTCGTAATTTGCTGGTACATATTTGCGATACCTACGCTTCATGGATTGGCGAAAGGGCATTGAAAAAAGAAATCAGCTACAAACCATTTAATGCTTATCAAAATTTTAACGATTGCCGGGCATATTTCGAAATCATTGATAATTATATTAGTGAATTCCTAAGTAAATTTAGTGCCGATTATATAAGTGCGCTATCTATTAGCAGGAACGAAAAAATAATCGGGTTAAGTCCGTTAAAACTTTTCACTCATGTAATCACTCAGGAATTTCATCACAAAGGACAAATCATGACGTTAAGCAGGCATTTAGGTTATATTCCTGTCGATGCTGATATTATCCGCTAAACAAATTTTAAGCATTGAAACATTCTATTAAAATTATATTATTAACCTTTTTTCTACTCCTGAATATTGGATGCGATCAGGTTTCGAAAATTATAGTAAGGCAAAAAATCAGCGACTATGAGCGGATCACTATTATTAAAGATCGGTTTACTATCCTTAAAGTAGAAAATAGCGGTGCATTTTTAAGTCTTGGCGATCAGTTGCCCTACGCATTTCGCCTGATTGTCTTAAGCGGACTATCTGTTTTATTTCTTGGTTATGGTTTATATTTTCTATTTAGTAAACGTAACCTGCAAAGCAGTGTACAAATTGCACTATGTTTTTTAATTGGCGGAGGGATTGGCAATCTTTATGATCGGATTGTTCATGGCTCGGTAACTGATTTCATGCACATGGACTTTTATTTTTTCGAAACCGGAATTTTTAATTTCGCTGATATTTCTATTATGATTGGTATCGGGATTTTACTTATCCAATCCATAAAATCAAAAGCAAAGCCCATGAGACATACAGCGGCAGATTTAAATTGAGTTGCATAAAACCTTAATATTTAATTGCATTTTTTAAACAAACATATAATTATCTTTAGGTGTTTAGAAACTAAAAAATCAACCAAAAATAAAATCCAATGAAAAGAAATGCAACAGCCGTTTGGCAAGGTTCAATTAAGGAAGGTGCGGGCAATATTACCACACAAAGTACAACCTTAAACAATACTCAATATTCATTCAATTCGCGTTTTGCCGAAGGAGTTGGTACAAACCCTGAAGAATTAATTGCTGCAGCGCATGCCGGTTGCTTTACCATGAAGCTTTCAGCTAATTTAGGCGAGGCTGGTTTTACTGCCGATAAATTAGAAACTAAATGCGAAATCAATTTAGATCCATCAAAAGGTGAGATTGTTGAGTCGCATTTAACATTAACAGCTACTGTACCTGGATTATCAAAAGAAAAATTTGACGAGCTTGTTGCTGATGCAGAAAAAAACTGCCCGATTTCGAAACTATTGAATACATCAATTTCAGTTGATGCGACTTTAGTATAAAAACATTTAAGCTGAACTTGTTCTACATTAAAAACAAGTTCAGCTTATTTTAACTCAATTAAATTAAATCAAAAGCCCTGGCATATTGAGAAATCTCGAAAGAAGATTTTATGCCAAGTTTATCTCTGATATTCCTCCTGTGCGTATCAACAGTGGTAGATGAAATATGTAACTCTTCAGCTATTTCTATCGAGCTTTTACCCAAGGCAATTTCTTTCAATATTGTTTTTTCACGTTTGCTTAATTTTGAAAAGTTTGTATAATTTTTCCGAAGGAAATCATTTTCCTTTAAAAGCCTGTCGGCCTTTGCTGCCATGTGGTGCATCGCATCTATTGGAATGGAAATCGTAATCGAAACCAATGGCTGTCCAGCCTTATCTCGTAAAAATATTTTAGTGCTCGATAAATGCCAATGCCAATTATCTTTACCAGGAAATTTTAACTGCTGGTAATAACTCAAAGAATCTTCATGATGATTACCATGCATAAAAGCGGCAATTTTAGGCACATAATCTTTAGCATCTTCTTCGTTAAAAAACCGGCTATAATATTGAGCGTTTGTAAGGTTACAAACTTCATCAAGCGTTAGCCCCAGTTGTTTTAAGCCTTTATCACTCATGTAAACAACCGTCCAGTTTGATGTTTCGTGTAAAATTACAACACCTGGAATCTGGTTAAATGAATCAACATGTTTATTAATTAAGTTACGTATTTCTGCACTTAGCTTGTTCACCATGACCTGAGGAGTTAATGACAGCAACTAAAATACTGAAAGTTAACTACATAACAACACCAAATTACGCAATAATAATTAGGCCAGATATTTCCCCACTATTGGCATTCTTCGGCCCATTCCAAAAGCCTTAGGCGATACCCGAAGAATTGGCGGCGTTTGATAACGTTTAAACTCTGCAACGTTTACCATTTTTAAAATCCTTTTTACCAATGCTTCATCAAATCCGTCAGCAATTAACCTGGCCGAACCTTTTTTTAATTCGATATGTCCGTATAAAATCTTGTCGAGGATATCATATTCAGGGAGAGAATCTGAATCCTTCTGATCGGGCCTAAGCTCAGCCGATGGTGGTTTAACGATGGTATTGATTGGAATAATTTCCTTTTCTTTATTAATATATCTCGCCAGCTGGAACACCTGCGTCTTATAAACATCGCCAATTACACCTATCGCACCACACATATCCCCGTATAAAGTGCCGTAACCAACAGCACATTCACTTTTATTGGATGTGTTTAGCAGAATGTAACCAAATTTATTGCTCATTGCCATCACTACGGTTCCGCGAATCCTGGCCTGAATATTTTCTTCGGTTAAATTAAAAGGTAATCCTTTAAACGCTGGAGCCAGCATACTATCGAAAGCTTCAGCAGCATCTTTAATCGGAACAATTTCATGCATACAACCAATGTTATTGGCTAAATCCAATGCATCCTGAACAGAATGGTCAGAAGAAAATTTCGACGGCATTAAAACAGCCATAACATTCTCCGCACCCAAGGCCCTGCAGGCTAAAGCGCAAACCACAGCCGAATCTATTCCGCCTGACAAGCCTAAAACTGCTTTGGTAAAGCCCGATTTTTTAAAGTAATCCTGTATACCAAGTATTAAGGCATCATGAATTTGTTCGATATCTGTTGAACGTTCAGGTTTCGGATATTTGTTACGGACGCTTTCAACTTCTGTCAAATCAAAAACTTGTAAATCTTCTTCAAAGTATTTCATTTCGGCTTTTGTTTCGCCATCAGCATCGAAAACTAAAGAACCGCCATCGAAAATGATTTCAGTTTGTGCACCAACCTGGTTTACATAAAAAACAGGTAACCTATACTTTTTCGCATTATCAGAAAGTACTTTTATGCGTTCATCATCATGCGTGTAAGAAAAAGGTGAAGCTGCGATATTAATCATCACATCAGGTTGCTGCTTAATCAGTTCATCCATTGGATTAGATACGTATAATGGATTATCGTTAATATTCCATAAATCCTCGCAAATGGTTAATGCAATTTTTTTGCCTTTGAAATCAATACAATTAAATGTAGTAGCTGGTTCGAAATAGCGATACTCATCAAATACGTCGTAAGTTGGCAGTAAAGCCTTTTTTGTTACAGCTTTTACTTTTCCATCCTCAATAAAATAAGCGGCATTAAATAAATCTTTACCTTGTAAAACATCGTTACGAACAGGCAAGCCAACAATACATGCTATATCTGTACAATGTTTCGCAATTTCTTGTGCAGCGCTTTCACAAAGTGAAATAAACTCATCAAATTCCAGGAAATCTCTCGGCGGATAGCCACAGATAGCAAGTTCGGCAAAAACAACGAGTTCGGCTCCTTTACTTTTAGCCAGTTGAATATTACTGATAATTTTAGCTGTATTGGCTTCAAAGTTGCCAATGTGGTAATTGAGTTGCGCTAAGGCTATTTTCATTTTTGTTGAATCAATTAGTTTGTAAAGCGTAGCATTTCTAATACTTAGAAAAACACGCCAAAATTTAGGGCCAGGTAATGGTTTTTGGTATCTCTGCCCGAATTACTTGTAATATTAGTAAAACCATTGTTAAAGGTTAGGCCTGCAAGAATACTGGTATTACCCGAAATATCAAATTCACCGCCACCCCCAATAACCAGGCCTGCACGGTAAAATCTTGTCCAGTCCGAAATATTCTGGTTATCGCCAACTTTAGCGCCATTTCTTACAGCATCTTGCTTTGCACTTATATTAAATGCGTTTGATAAACCAAACTGGCCATACCATCGTTTTCCATCAGTTTTAAGCGTTTTAAGTTTTACGGTAAGTGGTAATTCAATATATTGTAATTTATATTTTAAATCGTATGTTACCGGATTAGTTGAACTGCTGGTTGCATTGTAAGGGAGTACATTTACTTCAGTACTTTTCCCGTTAATTGTAGTTATTGTTAATGCTGTTGAAAAACTATAATTGGGTGCGAAATTAAAATCACCCATTATACCATAAGAAAAACCCAGTCCAACGCCTTCTGTTTTACCCTGTTCAGGTTTAATCCACCCGATGGTTGGTGTAGCAGTTAGCCCTAACCTGAAACCATAGCCAGGTCCGCTGAAATTTTGTGCCCAAACACCAATACTTAAAAAAGATAAAATTAAAATTGTTGAGATTCTTTTCATAGTTATGTCTTTATATATTTGTTATAAATGAAGTATAACGTAAAACACACGCAAATTTATCTATTTTTTCTTTTTGCACTTGCATTTATTTCCTGCAAGCAAAGCAACAGACCAGATGTAAGCGATATTAAGGTTGACATTAAGATCGACAGATTTGACAATGAATTACTTGCAGGAAAAGGTAAAGATATTGAACAAACGAATAATATACTTGCGAAAAAGTACGGTTTCTTTTACGATGACTACATCCATAAAATGGTTGGAACGCCAGAATATGCCGGGCCTGAGATTATTGCCACACTTTACAAAGACCCTGCGTATAATGATCTAATGAAAGAAGTTGATAGTGTTTACACCACGTTAAAGCCACAGGAAGAAGGATTAACAGAAACTTTTAAATACATTAAATATTACTACCCAAAAATAAAAGTACCACGTTTCATCACTTTTGTTTCGGGGTTTTCATATCCAACACCCATTGGTGAGGGTTATCTGGGAATAGGCTTAGATACTTTTTTAGGCAAGGACAGCAAGTTTTACAGGGGAATTATTGAGAGTGTTCCATTATATATGTCCAGACGGTTTACGCCTGAAAACATCGTTCCACGGGTTGCTGAAACTTTTGCACATGAAGAACTTTTTCCAGAACCAGATGCAAACCGAACCCTCTTATCGAAAATGATTTTTCAGGGTAAAATACTTTATTTCCTGGATCAGGTTTTACCAGAAAACATTACTGATTCTACAAAGATTGGCTACACCAGCGACCAGCTTGGCTGGGCACAGAATTTCGAGCAGGATATATGGGCATATTTTTTAGAAAACAATACACTTTACGAAACCGATTACCAGAAAATTCAGGTTTATTTATCTGATGGCCCCTTTACGCCAGGTTTAGGCGAAAACAGGGAGTCGGCGCCAAAATTAGGTGTATGGACAGGATGGCAAATTGTTAGAAAGTACATGAAAGAAAATCCAAAGGTTACATTACAGGAGCTCATGGCAGATAATGATGCACAAAAGATTTTGAATAAATCGAAGTACAAGCCCAAAAGAAAATAGTTTGCAGATTTTAAATTGCCAGGAGTAAAAATTATTTTTCTGCAACAATTCTGCAAATTAACCATCTAACCATAAATCAACAGTTAATCAGCATTATGAAAGTCGGTATAGTTTTATCAGGGGGAGGAATAAGAGGCATTGCCCACTTAGGCGTACTTAAAGCATTTAGCAATTTAGGCATTACGTTCAGCCACATCAGCGGTACAAGTGCAGGTGCAATTGCCGGTGCTTTTTTTGCCGCAGGTATCGATCCTGAAGAAGGGCTGAATATCTTCCTTAAAACAAAACTATGGCGTTTTGTAAGGCCCGCTGTTGGCTCACTGGGCTTAATTAATATTGAAAACACTGCCTTAATATTAAAAGAATATTTCCCTGAGGATTCGATTAAGAAATTAAAAATTCCACTAACCATTGCTGCTGTAAATTTTAGTGAAGGCCGTTTGGTTTACTTTAAAAAAGGGCCTTTAATCCGCTCGATACATGCATCGAGCTGTATACCTGGTATTTTTAAACCCATTATGATTGACGGGCAAATGTATGTTGATGGCGGAATTTTAAATAATTTCCCTGTTGAACCTTTGATGGAGAATTGTGATTTTATCATCGGTTCATCCTGTAATCACCTTAAACCTGTGGATAAAATTACGGGAATCACCAATTTAATGGGCCGTGCAGGCGTTATGTCCATCAACCATGATATGGAACGTAAAGCCAAATTCTGTAATGTAATGATTGAACCAAAAGGTTTGGGTGCCATTAGTACATTTGACATGAAACGTGCTGAAGATATTTATTGGCTGGCGCACGAAGAAGCATTAATTACAATAAAGAACAGCCCTACGATTTCGGAATTGATAACGAAATGATAAACAGAAGCTATTTTTATAACCAAGCTTGTCATTTTGAGGAAAGTCGAGAAATCTTAATCAATTGAAGAACCTTCTTTCAGCTTATTACGTGATAATAAGCTTAGATATCCAAGGATAATTAGTTGATTTATCTATGGTTTCAAAGCGACTAATCTTTCTCCTTCCAAAACAGGAATTGCCGAGCATACATTTAACTGAAGGCAAAAAACAACATCCTCTTCAATGTTCAATTGTGCCAAACGATGACTATGGGAAGATTTGTGTAAGTATTTTCTTAAATCATCTTTTGCCAATAAGTACAAATCTTCAGCAGCTACGCTTGAGTCATCGAAATGTTCGAAGTTTTTTCTCAGCCTATTTACAACGGCACCAGCAAACAAGGTATCCTCCAGATTAAACTGGTCTTTCCAACCGGCACACAACAGAAGTACATTTTTATCTTGCGAGGCTAAATAATCACAAAGTGAATCGAGATTTAAGAAGGCCCCAATCACTACCTGGTAAGCGCTTTTATTTGCCAAATGCAATGCTTTGGTTCCGTTGGTTGTAGTTAATACGATTGTTTTGCCCTCAACTTTTTCTTTGGTGTAAGAGAAAGGGGAATTCCCAAAATCATAGCCTTCTACCACCTCACCATTTCGCTCTGCAGCAAGTAGATAACCTTTATCGGCATAAGCTAAACAATCATCAACATTGGCTACAGGAATAATAGCTTCTGCACCGTTTTCGATGCCATAAGTTATCGATGAAGTTGCCCTTAAAATATCAATGACAACAACAATGCTCTGATCGATATCGTATAAGTCAATCAATGCGGGCGTTAAACAAACTTCAATTTTTTTTGACACGGAAAAAAAGTTAAAGGTAAAGGTTAAAGGTCTGAGCAATTATACTGAACCTTTAACCCTTAAACCCTATTTATAAAAAGGGAACTTAACTACTTTTGCTTTAATTGGCGTATTTCGGATATTAATAAATACTTCGGTGCCTTCTTTAGCAAAATCTTTAGCTACATAGCCCATTCCAATTGCCTTTTGCAAAGAAGGTGCTTGTGTTCCTGAAGTTACTTTACCAATGATATTTCCAGAGGCGTCAGCAATTTCGTAATCGTGACGAGGGATACCCCTGTCTATCATTTCGAAACCAACCAGTTTTTTCTGAACGCCAGCTTCTTTTTGTGCTTGTAAAGCTTCAGAATTGGTGAAGGTTTTAGCAAATTTGGTAATCCAGCCTAAACCTGCTTCAATTGGTGAAGTAGTATCATCTATATCATTTCCGTATAAACAGAAACCCATTTCTAAACGTAAAGTGTCGCGGGCACCAAGACCAATTGGCTTAATATTGTAAGCTTTACCAGCTTCAAAAATGGCATCCCATATTTTATCAGCATGTTCGTTTTCGAAATAAATCTCAAAACCACCAGCACCTGTGTAACCTGTAGCAGAAATTACAACATTTTCAACACCTGCAAAAGTACATTTTACAAAAGTGTAGTATTCCATTGAAGCCAAATCTACATCCGTTAAGGTCTGTAAAGCATCAGCAGCTTTAGGCCCCTGAATGGCCAATAAAGAAGTTTTATCCGAAATATTGTGCATTTCAACAGCCTTATCATTAAACTGCTGAATCCAGTTCCAGTCTTTTTCTATGTTCGATGCATTTACAACCAGCATGTAGGTTTTTTCATCGATACGGTAAACTAAAAGATCGTCTACAATACCACCATCCTTATTAGGGAGGCAAGAATATTGCACTTTACCATCATAAAGTTTCGAGGCATCGTTACTGGTTACACGTTGAATTAAATCCAAAGCATCATCACCCTTTAAAATAAATTCGCCCATGTGGCTAACATCAAAAACGCCAACGCCATTACGCACTGTTGCATGTTCTGCATTAATACCCTCATAGGTTACGGGCATATTATAGCCTGCAAATGGAACCATTTTAGCGCCTAAAGCGATGTGTTTTTCTGTTAAAGCGGTGTTTTTCATCATATGTAATTCTTGCGGGCAAAAGTACTAAGAAAATGGTAAAATTATACGTTAAAGTTTAAAGCTTTAGCCTGAACTTTATATATTGCGAAACACCAGATAAACTTAGCCGTAACTTAAACTCAGAAGCTTATGCCTCAACAAATCCGTTTTAGAAGAACGTTCCTGATCATTTTTCTGATAGGCTGCTCGCTGCATTCCTTTGGTCAAAAGCTTTTTTCGGTAAAAATTGATCCAAGAGTTGAAGCTGCAAGTATATTCTTTACACTTGCAACTGTTGATACCGTTGATGTAAAACCAACACCCTCAACTTACTTTAAGGCTGTAAAAGATTTCTTTAAGGTTTATAATCACCATCCATCACTTAACTGGTATAGAAAATTAGATACCTGGGATGGGCCCGACATGGCTTCAATCGGGCTTTTTCTTACAGATAAATATCCTTTTAAATTAAAGGTAAAACCTGATGTAAACTATATCAGAAGTGCACCAATTGATACCTTTTTGTTGTATTTCAATAGATTTTATAAAGAATGTAAGGTTGCTGACTTTCTCTCTAAACATCACAATGAATATCACTCGATTTGCACACATGGTGAAAAGGTTATCGGCGATAGCAAGATATTGGACTATGTGAAAACTTTTTTTACCTCAAAACAAAATGGCGAATTTATTATTTATGCCGATGTACTAAACAACCATGGTTCGAATGCAATAATATCCGAAAATGAAGGCTTTGAGGGAAAAATAATTTCCAAAGCCGGGTATATTAATGATGCATCAAAAAAATTATCTGAAAATAGCCCGGTTATTTTTGAACCGGCGCTAAATGTTGTAGCACACGAATGCAGCCACATTTACCTGAATAACTTTACAAAGTTGTACTTCGACAGGCTTGTAAAAATTAAAAATCATTTTCTCACCTTAAGCTCCGGCAAGGTATTGAATGAATTGCAATGGGAAAATGAAATGAATGAACTCCTTGTTAGGGTTGCTGTAGCCAAAATACTGGAGGATAAATTTGATCAGGAAACGGCAACGAAAGAGATAAACAATCAGTCAATTCATTTTAAATGGGCAAAAGATTTATATAGTTTCTTTAACAATTATACTTCAAATCGTAAGAAGTATAAAAGTATCGAAGATTTTTACCCGGAAATTATAACCTTTCTGGAAACTAAAGCCGGAAGTTAAACAGCGGCTAGTGTTTCATATATCTTTAGCATATTGCCGGCAACCAAATCAACGGCATGATCTTTTTCTACAGTATTTCGGGCATTTTCGCCAATTTCCATCCAGCGTTTTGGGTTAATGATACATTGCAAAATAGAACGGTAAAATTCATCAGCAGTATCGGCAATTAAAATATCATGACCATGCCTGCAGTTTATTCCCTCAGCAGCGGTAGTTGTGGCGATAATACATTTCTTCATTGCCATACCTTCAATAATTTTCACCCGCATTCCCGTTCCTGAAATTAGAGGAACAATCATTATGGCTTTGGAATTCATGAATTCTACAGCATCAAAAACTTCGCCTTCAACAATCAGGTTATCCGAATCATACTCAAAAAAATGCTTTTGCATATTTTTACCGGCGATATAAAAACGAAGATCCTTATTTAATTTCTCGATATCCGGCCAGATATCATCGAGAAACCATTCGAGTCCTTCCTGATTTGGCCTCCAGTCCATCGCTCCTAAATGAAAAAGCGTAGGGAAACTGGTTTTTGATTTATCGACTTTATATCGCGTTAAATCAATTGCCACGGGAAAAACCGTCATTGGAATTTCGCAGCCAAATTTGATAATACTCTGCCTGTCTGGTTCGCTGATTGCAAAAATGTGATGGAAGCGGTTAATTTGTTCGGTTTCGTAAGCTTTTAGCCTTTGGGCTAAAAACGCCAGGTATTTCCGGCGTATCAGGAAGCTTTCTGAATAGGAAAGTCGCTCCCACATGGTAAATTCAATATTGTGTGCCCGGTAAATCAACTTGGCACTGCTGTTGGCCTTTACTACATCGAGGTATGGAACTACAAAAAGTCCTTCGAACTGAATGATATCGAATGTGTTTTCCCTTAATAAATTTTCGAGCTGCCGGGCGGCATCTTCGGTAAAATACCTCGAAACATTGTACGATTCATTGGTAAAAATGTTAAAGAACGCCGACCACATATTTACGCCGGTATCTATATCCTGGCTATAAGTTTTAACTTGTTCAAAAACGGGGTCGGAAATATCTTCTAAATCAATTCTTACATTTAAAGGATTTAAACTAAACAAAGTGATATCTGCACCAAGTTGCAGCAATCCTTTCATGGTGTTATAAACCACAATTGGATAACCACTGTTTGGCGGGAAGGGAATCCGCTTAGTAATTAACAGAATTTTCACAGTGTGGTGAAAATACGAAATTTAGACTGTTTTAGAAAACAAATCGAGTTGCGGATTACTTACGTTAAAGGTTTTTCTGTGAAAAGGAGACAAGCCAATTTCAATTACTGCCTTGCGATGTGCGATGGTTGGATAGCCTTTGTTTTGCTGCCAGTTGTAATGCGGATAGTCTACATGAAGTTTACTCATGTACTCATCGCGATGTGTTTTTGCAAGAATTGAAGCTGCCGCAATATTCAGGTATTTACCGTCGCCTTTTACAATGCAACTGTGCGGAATCTGCGGGTAAGCCTTAAATCGGTTTCCATCTATAACCAGGTATTGAGGTTTTGTACGAAGTTGTTCGATCGCCCTGTGCATTGCTAAAAACGATGCATTAAGAATATTAATCCTGTCGATTTCTTCATGATCACAAGAAGCCACCGCCCAGGCTAACGCTTCGCGTTCTATAACGGGCCTGAGTAAATCCCGCTGCTCGTGAGATAACTGTTTTGAATCGTTCAAACCTTCGAGCACAAAGCCTTTAGGTAAAATTACAGCCGCTGCAAAAACAGGTCCAGCCAGGCAACCCCTTCCGGCTTCATCGCAGCCCGCTTCTATAAATTCTTCCTGATAACAGTTTAATAACATTAACGCAAATTTAATTATTAACGGACAAATTTTGTTAAACGGACATCGATTGAGTAAATTAGTTTTAAACAATTGATCATGCCTTACAACGAAAACTTGGCAAACCGCATTGCCGAAAAATTAATCCACCTCCCCGATGTTGAAGAAAAGGAAATGTTTAGTGGTTTGGTTTTTATGGTTAATGGGAAAATGTGTATTGGTGTGATGAAAGATAAAATAATGCTTAGAATCAATCCGGAAAGCCTGGACTCTTTAACCAATGTAGACGGCTGGGAGCAAATGACCATGGGTAGCAAATTGATGAACGGTTACATTTTGGTTACGGAAGATGTTATAAACCAAAACATGGCACTGGATTTCTGGATTAAATTAGCTTTGGATTTTAATCCGCTGGCTAAAGCTTCAAAGAAAAAAACTAAACGCTAACGTTTTGCCCTTTTACATCGAATGCATCTCTTAAACCGATGGCCAGAACGTTAAATGCATAAACAGTTAACATAATTGCCAGACCCGGCAAAACGGCCAGGTAAGCAGCATCCATAATAATATAACCGTAATGTTCTTTAATCATACTTCCCCAGCTCGGCATAGGGGGTTGTGCGCCAAAGCCCAAAAAGCTTAAGCCTGTTTCGAGCAAAATAGCAGAGGCAAAGTTCGACGAGGCCACAACGAGTATCGGGCCAGCGATATTTGGCAATATGTGCTTAACAATGGTTCTTGAAGTACTAAAACCGAGCGCTTTAGCCGCCTCAACAAATTCAACTTCTTTTAGCGCCATTACCTGTCCGCGAACCAGCCGGGCTACATCCACCCAGGTTGATAAACCCACAGCAATAAAGATTTGCCAGAAACCTTTACCTAAAGCAAATGAAATTGCAATAACCAGTAATAAAGAAGGTAATGACCAAACCACATTCATAAACCAGCTTATTGCGGCATCAGTTTTGCCACCGAAATATCCCGCAATGGCGCCTAAACTAACGCCAATAAACAATGATATTAAAACGGCTATTAAGCCAACCGATAACGAAACACGTATTCCTAAAATTAAACGGCTCAGCAAATCACGTCCGTAAATATCGGTACCAAGCAAAAAGGTTTTCTTATAAATATTGTTCTTTTTGAATAAGGCTTCCGGTGTTTCATTTTTTGAGGTAATTACACATTCCGGACATAAGTTTTTCAACTCGTACCTGGTTTCCTTTGCTTGTTCTTCGCCAATAAATTCAGTCGCAAACACATCATCACCAGAAATCCTGAAAGAAGTAATTGGAATACTTTTGAAAAGGGGCTTCTGCCCGTTTAACATTCTTTCGAAAAAACCAACTTTATCAATATGGTCGTATCGTTCAATAATCATAAATGTAAACGTGGTGCCAGGTTTTTCCTTAGCAATCTGAACCTTTTGATTGTTTGCATTTGGTGAATCATCCGGCATTATTAAATAACCCAAAATGCCCATAAACATCAGCAAGGAAATAAAAATAAGACCTATTAAGGCAAGTTTATTTCGCCTGAACTTTAACCAGACTTTCTTTGATGGGCTATTATCCATTACCTAACCATTCTGCCTTTCCAATTGTATTTTCCACTGTTTCCAGCAATGCCGATATAGATAATGTAGAGGATGTGCAACACATTTAAAATAGGGATTAATATCATCAGGCTTCGCCTTTTGGCAAAACCAGTTACGTTCCATAAAAATAAGCTTTCTAAAAACATTTTAACCAATAACTGGTAAAATGTGACGGTTAAAAAGCCAGGAAGAAATAACCCACTTATAAAATTAACGAGAATGCTTAGGTTAAATACCCATACAAAAACACCTAAAACAATTATCGCCTTATTTTTATAGCGTGTGCTTTTCGAAGCCCAGCGCTTTCTTTGCTGAATAAAAGCGCTCAGGTTTTCTTTTGCATGTGTATAAACAATAGCTTCACGGCTTTTTAAAAAACCGATCCTGTCAGGATATTTGGCGGCAATTTTATGTAGTAACAACTCATCATCACCCGATGCAAGGTCATCAATTCCGCTAAAACCACCTACTTCATAGAATGTAGTTTTCTCATAAGCTAAATTCGCTCCATTACAGGTTGATGGCGACTTATTTCCAATTGTTGATGCACCTAAACCAATGAGGTATAAAAATTCAAGCGATTGTAAACGTTCAAATAAGTTTCTCTCCTGAAAATAAGCCACGGGCGAAGAAATCATCTTATAACCTTTTTCTTCGTATAACCCAACAATAGTTTTCAGCCAGTTTTCGCCCATCCGGCAATCGGCATCGGTAGTAATAATTAAATCGCCCGAGCAGGTCCCTATTGCCGTTTGTATCGCTTTCTTTTTGTAAGAATTTAGCGCCCTATCTTCATTTAACCGAATCAACCTGACATTTCTATCAGCATAACTCAAAACGATTTCTGCTGTTTTATCTGTAGAGTGGTCGTCGATAATAATAATTTCTGTTAATTTTTTTGGGTAACGCTGCGTTAAAAGATCATCTATGGTTTTACCTATATTTTGCTCTTCATCACGGGCTGCTACAATAATGGATACTTTCGTTTGAGCGGCTATTTCTCTAGGATTAAAATAGTTTAGTTTTTGCCACCCCCGGATAAAAGTTAAAACCAGGGCTCCATAAACCAGGGTGAGCAAAGCAGAAAATAGATTAATTAGATTTAGGTGTTCCAAAAAAATTGAGTTTAAAAACGAAATAAGTGCCTAATATAGCAGGAATAATAATATTTATTAACCAAATACTTGCCGTACACGCGATAACTGCAATATCGTGGTGTGTGATATAACCAAAAAAGTACGATGCAGTTATACTTCGTATACCAACATCAAACAAATCCAAAGATGGTAGCGTAGATTGAACAAAAAATAAGATACTGATCATCATCAGAATATCGGTATAATGCAATCCGGGGATAAGCCAGATAAAAAGGATGAAATACTGTGAACTAAACACTATATACCGGGCAAGGCAAAACATTAATATTTTAAATAATTCGCCTTTTTTATAGCGGCCTAAAATGCTGTAAAACTTTTTGTATTTCCTGGTGAATTTAAAGGATAACAGCATCCCGTTTAGCCATTGGATATTGAAATAGAAAACTGCAAAAAACAAACAGAAGACAACTACAACAACCTGGATGGCAAAAAAAAGACGGTAATCTAAATCGATAAATTTGTAGATAAATACACTCAATGCAATTGCCCCAAAAATATTGGTTAATACCAGCTGACCGATATTTCCAACGGCCATCGCAACTACACCGACTATACGCCGTTTAGGAGACAAAAAGAAAACCCGTCCGCCGTATTCGCCCAAACGGTTTGGTGTAAAAATGGCCAAGGTTAAACCGCAGAAAACAGACTCTATAGCTTTGTAAAAACTAATACTTTCTATCCGGGCCATTAGATGTTTCCATTTTGCGGCTTCCAGAAACCAGTTTACAAACATCAGCAGAAAAACAAAACCGATTACACCTATAATCTCTGCCTGAGGAAGCCCGTTTAATAGTGACTCGAAATTTTTCAGGTTTTTATTTGCGGCAATTTTATGGTAGATAAACCAGAATGCAAAGACTACAATTGCTGCTTTAATAACGAATGATAATATTTTTTTATTCCTTGCTGTCAAGTTTATCTTATTAGTTTGCAAATATGCTTAATATTGCTGTAATGTTAGCTGAAAAAAAGGAACGGATAATTATGGGCATCGACCCGGGTACAGCGGTGATGGGTTATGGCATAATTTTAGAAAAAGGGAACAAAACAGAACTAATTAGTTTGGGTATTGTGAAAATGACACACCTCGATGATCCTTTCTTAAAACTCCAGCGGATTTTCGAAAAAACGGTTGTACTTATTGACCAGTATAAACCGGATGTTTTGGCGATTGAAGCACCTTTTTATGGAAAGAATGTTCAAGTACTATTAAAACTGGGCAGGGCACAAGGCATTGCAATTGCCGCTGCTCTTTCAAGAAATATTCCGGTAACAGAATACTCACCACGAAAAATAAAACAATCGATAACGGGTAATGGCAGCGCCACTAAAGAACAAGTTGCGGCCATGCTACAACGTTTATTAAATTTTAAGGAAACACCAGAGTTTTTAGATGCAACAGATGGTTTGGCCGTTGCGGTTTGCCATTCTTTTCAAAAAATAACTGCGGGAGGAAAATCTAAAACCTATTCTGGCTGGGAATCATTTGTTAGCGACAACAAGAGTAAAGTTAAAGGTTTGGTGGTGAAAAAGAAGTAATTTACATTTTTCGAATCTGCTAACAAAGTCGTCATTGCGAGGCACGAAGCAATCTCTTTTGCGAGAAAGATTGCTTCGTGCCTCGCAATGACGAAGCTTCAAACTCTTCTTGCTTTATAATATTTAAATGCAATAACTCCTAAAACTGCTGCCAAAATTAACATCCACAAATTTGACAGGGCTAAAACAAATTCCATAAAAATACTCCAGCCATTTAAAATATTTAACCATAAACGGGTTGCAAAAGCGGGTTTGTAATCTGACAAGGTATCATTAGCTACTACCATTGTTTTTACAGTATTGTCTTGATAAAAATTCAGTGTAATATTACTGTATTTCACCTTGCTATCAATCAGCATATTTTCTATTTTTTTATCAATTAAATCATCTTTAATCAGCATCGATGTTTCTACATTCGGGCTCTTTTTTGTGGCTAGTTTATTGATTCTGCTAACTGCTTCAATACGATTTTCGGCCTTTAATTTATTAGCCAGATAAGCAATGCTCTGGTCATCTAATTTTAACGATTGATTATCAACAAACACCGCCATTTTTGCTACTGTATTCGTAAATTCATCTAATTTATCTGATGGCACTTTTGCAACTAAATATCCTTCAGTTCTATACGAGGTTATTTCTTTTAACGAATCTGTAGATTGTTTTACCTTATCAGTTTCTTGTACTACACTTTGAATGGAAAACTCGGCTACAGTGCCACCTTCGGCCTTAATAGCTTTACTTAGTTTCTCTTTAGTATTTTGAACATCCTTTACACGAAACCGCATATCGGCAGTTTTTATAATTTTTTCAGCATTTCCCTGGTTGGCAACAGAAATACTGTCTGCAGCTATGGCGGCAGTTGGTGCGACAGATTCATATTTTTTTTCTGCATTCTGGCAGCCAAACAAGCCTAAAATTATGGCTATAGCAATAATATTCCTTTTCATGATTCGATGATTTTAAGTTTTTAATCATTTTAAAATATTACCTAATGGCCATTAGATATTTTTGACGTTCTGGTTAGTTTAATCGTCTTTTTCCCTTTATACAAAAAAGCGATTTAGGTAACCCATTTTGTTATGATAACCGAATAATGAAAATGGAATTCAGTTTTTTTTAGGAAAGCAAATGTAGTTTTGCATTGGTTAAAGCAGTCCCGCCATACATTCCAATCTTTTAAAAAAACTCCTGTACTGCTGAGGCACGAAGCATCTGCAAGAAATAGAACAGATGCTTCGTACCTCAGCATGACAGGATATTAAAGGTTGCTGCTATTTTAAAAGTATTTTCATTGCTGTCGGGTTTAAAACAGATAGGTTTACCTAAGTAACCTAAACCTGATAAAAGCGACAGCCCCGAAATGCAATGAGGGCTACAGCGTTTAGCAGGGCTATCGGTACAAAAGTGTGCAGCACCTTGCTTTTCTAAAAATAATACTCATAAAAAACAAAAAAGCCAATTACGTAACTAACATAATTGGCTCTTGTATTTAGAGAGAAAATATTTTATGCGTCTAAAATTTTGAATACACCTTTAATGCTGATTATTGCACCGATGAAAAGAATAATCCATGACACCAAAGATAAAACCCAAGAATCGAATGCAAAACGTGCATAAGTACCAACCATACAAACCAGTACTCCAAAAATCATCATTTTATAAATTCCTGGCTGGTTAGCCGTTTTCATACTTTCTGTATTGTGCTTTAATTCGCTGTTCTCCATAATGTTTATTTTTATGATGCAGCAAAAGTAATACTTATTGCTGAATATATTATAAAGTTTAGTAACTTTTTAATTGTTCTAAACGTTGTTTTGCTTTTTCTTTATCACTTAAATTTTCACCTTTATATAAGGGTTTTTCCCAATCGCCATACATTGGGTTTGGAAGTACAATAAATTGGGTACCGAAAAGCTGCTGATGCTGGTTAACCTGCTCTATTGTATTTTTTTGTTCGCGATAAAAAACATTCGAAAAATCACTTAAATTATCGCCGCAAAGCATGAGAATATTATACCTTTCTGCAATTTTTTGCCTGCGTGGCTCTTTATTTGAAGTTCCCTGAGAAACCAATAAGTGAGCTTCATCTGCATAAGGAAATCCAAAAGTCTGTAAATTTTTAAGAGTGGCAGCATGATCCTTTTCATCGCGATTGCTGAGGTAAAATGTTTCGATATTTTTTGTTGCCGCAAATTTTAAAAATGCCAGGGCACCTGGCACTGTATCTGCTTTTGCAAGATTTGTCCATTCCGTCCAATCAGCCGGATTATAACTTAAGCCTTTTTTTATTTCATGTCCCTGAAAAGGTGAATTGTCTAAAACAGTTTCATCAATATCAACGATTACACAATTTGGCTTTTTACTTGTATCTGCCCATAAAGCTTCCTTTAAAGATAAGCGTGCAAAATTATAGGCTTGAAAACATAAGGCCGTGTACTCGCCTGATGTTTGTTGCCAGAGTACGGCATTGGTATAATCTCTTGCCGGCGACTGTGCTTTAAGCACAAATGGAAGGCAGCTTAGTGCAATAATTATGTACTTCTTCATATTTTCAAATTAGTATACAAAGATATTAAACTCCTTTTGAAGCATAAGCTACCATGGCGGTACAAATACATTTAATTATCAATGCATTAACAAAACACCACAAATAATTTACAGTAAAACACATAAGTATTAATTTCTTAGTTGAAGGATTTTCTTACTTTTAAGAACACACAAATAAAATCATTACTATGAAACCAAAAAATTTACTAGGGCTTGGAATAGCCTTACTTTGCCTTTCTGCATGCAAGAAAGAAAATCCATCCGTTGAGCCACCTATTGTGAAGCCTGATGAAACTGAAATAATCAGAGATAGTGCTTCTTATTTAATGGACGGGAAGCTTTATACTGCTTCGAGGTATTCCAGTGGCTGGAAAGCTTCTAATCTTCAACCAAATGCTAAAGTTGATTCTATTGTAAAAGGTGCTTATTACATATCCGGAGATAAAGACTCGGTGATGTATTCAAAAAATTATGCAATTTATAACAACACGCAGAAAATTGAGTTTATCTTCATCAAAAAGTATAAAAAAACAATGACTAATGGCTTTTTATTTGAGCCAAATAATATTAAAGATTTTTATGCCGCTGGTATACGAAATTATGCATTGGATTATGAGCGAACCAACAGCCAGAATGGTATAGCTATTATTGTATCCAATCAGGGATCGTATAAAACATATGGTTCTGATTCATTTCGAACCCCACCTACCTTAAGTGCCGATGCTCAAAAAAACTCGAAATTTGAAATCGTAAGTATTAAAAAATTAAAATCGGGTTTATATATTTTAGAGGCCAAATTTAATGCAACCGTTTACGATAGTAATAACGCCAGTAAAGCTATAGACGAAGGATATCTGAAGATAAATTTAGGATTATTAGACGAGTATTATAAATAACAAAAAAAGCCCATTTCAATTAAGAAATGGGCTTTCATATTTTAAGGAACTTAAGACTTTCGACTCAAGGCTCCAAACTATTTTATCCATTCAATGCTGCTGCACCACTTACAATCTCCGTTAACTCAGTTGTAATTGCTGCCTGACGAGCCTGGTTGTAAGAAAGTTTTAAGGCTTTCAATAACTCACCTGCATTTTCAGTTGCTTTATCCATTGATGTCATACGTGCGCCATGTTCAGATGCGTGAGAATCCAACACCGCTTTGTATAATTGAATTTTAATCGATTTCGGAATTAACTGTTCCACGATTTCTTCCTGCGAAGGTTCCAGAATGTAATCTACATTCGTAGCTTTAGCATCAGTAGTTGCTGCTTCTGCCTTAGGTAAAGGCAACAATTGTTCGGTAGTAATAAACTGAACTGCAGCATTTCTGAAACGGTTGTAAACCACTTCTACTTTATCAAAATCACCTTTAACAAAACCAGCCATAATAGCATCGGTAATTTTGGTTACGTTTTCAAAAGTTAAAGCAGAATACACTTCGTTATTGTTACCAATTACATTGTACTTACGTTTTTCGTAAAAATCCTGTGTTTTTTTACCAATAGAAATAATGCTTACGTTACCGTTTTTCAACTGTTCGCTATATTTCTCAGCAATTAAATTATTGGCCGCTTTAATTACGTTCATGTTAAATGCACCAGCTAAACCACGGTTAGATGATACAGTAACAATTAAAACCTTATTGGGCTCACGCTCTTGGATAAAAGGCGATGAAGATCCCTCTAAACTTGCCGAAAGATTCTCTAAAATTTCCTTCAGTTTCGTTGCATAAGGACGCAAAGCGATAATTGCATTTGTAGCACGTTTCAACTTAGCCGCCGAAACCATTTTCATAGCTTTGGTGATCTGCTGTGTTGATTGTACCGATGCAATCCGGTTTCTTACTTCTTTTAAATTAGCCATTCTTTATTTAGATGTGAGATGTGAGATGTAAGATGTGCGACGTTTAAGTCTACATCTCATATCTCAAATCTCATGTCTCAAATCCTATTAATATTTACTTGAAATTTCTTTTGCTACTGTATCTAAAACTCCGGTAATGTTGTCATCAAATTTACCAGCTTTTAAGGATGCTAAAGTTTCAGCATGACGTAGCTCTAATTGAGTTAAGAATTCATTTTCAAATTCTTTTACTTTATTAATCGGAACATTACGCATTAAGTTTTTAGTACCTGCATAAACAATTGCAACTTGTTTCTCTACAGTAAATGGAGAGAACTGCGCTTGTTTTAACATTTCTACGTTACGTGCACCTTTATCCAAAACCGATTTTGTAGCTGCATCTAAATCAGAACCGAATTTAGAGAAAGCCTCTAATTCACGGTATTGAGCCTGATCTAACTTTAAAGTACCTGCAACTTTTTTCATCGATTTAATCTGAGCATTACCACCCACACGTGATACCGAGATACCTACGTTAATTGCCGGACGGATACCTGAGTTGAATAAGTTCGACTCTAAGAAAATCTGGCCATCAGTAATCGAAATTACGTTGGTTGGAATATAAGCTGATACGTCACCTGCTTGTGTTTCGATAATTGGAAGTGCAGTTAATGAACCACCACCTTTAACGATATGTTTAATCGACTCAGGTAAATCGTTCATGTTTTTAGCGATATCATCGTTAGCGTTGATTTTCGCAGCTCTTTCCAATAAACGACTGTGTAAGTAGAAAACGTCTCCAGGATAAGCTTCACGGCCCGGTGGACGACGAAGTAATAAAGATACCTCACGGTAAGCAACAGCCTGTTTAGATAAATCATCATAAACAATTAATGCTGGTCTTCCTGTATCACGGAAAAATTCGCCAATTGCTGCACCTGCAAATGGAGCATAGAACTGCATTGGAGCAGGATCTGAAGCCGAAGCAGCAACAACAACTGTATATGGTAAAGCACCGTTTTCTTCCAAAGTACGTACAATGTTAGCTACGGTAGAGTTTTTCTGACCAATAGCAACATAAATACAGAACACTGGCTGGCCTGCTTCATAAAACTCTTTTTGGTTGATAATGGTATCGATACAAACGGCAGTTTTACCAATCTGGCGATCGCCAATAACCAACTCACGCTGACCACGACCGATTGGAATCATCGCATCGATTGCTTTAATACCAGTTTGTAAAGGTTCATTTACCGGCTGACGAAAAACTACACCTGGTGCTTTACGCTCCAAAGGCATTTCGTAAGTATCGCCAAGGATTGGACCTTTACCATCTAAAGGCTCTCCTAATGTATTAACTACACGGCCAAGCATACCTTCACCAACATTAATAGAGGCAATTTTTTTGGTACGTTTAATTGTATCACCTTCTTTGATCTCGTCTGAAGCACCCAAAAGTACCACACCAACGTTATCTTCTTCAAGGTTTAATACAATACCTTGTAAACCGTTTGCAAATTCAACCAACTCACCCGATTGAACTTTAGTTAAACCGTAAACACGGGCAATACCGTCGCCCACTTGCAACACGGTACCAACTTCTTCCAGTTCGGTTTCTGATTTGAAGCCCGCCAATTGCTGTCTGATAATTGCCGATACTTCGTCTGGTCTTACCTCTACCATAATTTTAATTTATATCTTTTTATAAATGTTTAGTGCTTAGCGCATGGCGCTTGGCGTTTTCCCTGCCATACGCTTATCGCAATATTTTTATTAGCTTTTAACACAGGGCATTTTATACCATGCATTACTGCCATGCGCTATTGCGCAAATTCTTTTTTAAGTTTAGTTAATCCGCTGGCAATACTTGCATCAAATTGCTTATCACCAACTTTTAATATGAAACCGCCAATTAGTTTTTCGTTAACCTTTTCATCAACGATAACCTCATTAGCGCCTAATTCCTTTTTAACAATAGCTACAATTTGCTCTTTAGCTGCAGCACTTAATACCGTTGCTGTAGTTACATCAGCAGTGACAATTCCTTTAATGGCATTGTATTGTTGTACAAACTGTTTTGCTGTAGCAAATAAGATAGCAGAACGACCTTTGGTTACCACAACCTTAAAGAAAGATAATGTTAACTTACCAACCTTATCTGCAAAAAGACCATTTAAAATACCAGTTTTTTTATCTAAAGGTACAATCGGGTTCTTTAATATTGCCTCTAGTTCAGGGGTTTGATCAACCACTTTTTCAAAAAGAACCATATCATTATAAGAAGCCTCTAACGCGTTATTTTCAACGGCTAAGTCTATTAATGATTTGGCATATCTACTTGCAACTTTAATTTCTGACATATTTTTAGGTGTGAGATGTGAGATGTGAGATGGAAGATTTGAGAATAAGTCTCGTATCTAATATCTAATGTCTCAAATCTATTTTCTCAAAACTAGTTTAATTCAACGTCCTTTAACAAGTTAGCCACTAAAGCTTCTTGTTTTGTTTTATCATCTAACTGGGTACGTAAAACACGTTCAGCAATTTCTAACGATAACGTAGATACCTGATCTTTAACTTCAGCAAGGGCAGCTTTCTTTTGGTTTTCGATTTCAATTTTTGCTTTCTCAATTAATTTCGAACCTTCAGTTTGCGCTTGGTTCTTAGCCTCGTTTAAGATATTATCTTTTAAGGTTTTAGCTTCCTTTAAAATTTCATCACGCTCAGCACGGGCTTGTTGCATTAAATCCTGGTTCTGGCTGGTTAAACGGGCCATCTCCTGTTTTGCCAATTCAGCTTTGTTTAATGCTTCATCAATACTTTGCTCACGCTCGTGTATAGCACCTAAAATAGGTTTCCATGCAAACTTTCTAAGTATAATCAATAAACAGATGAATGCTATCGAAGTCCAAAAAACCAATCCTATGCTTGGGGTTACTAATTCCATTTTATCTAATTTTTAAATACAATCTTTTAATAAGGTCGGGTAAAGAACCAATCGTTAATTACCCAACCTAATTTTTTCAGTGATTATTAACCGTTTAAGCCTAATAATGCAACTACCACACCGAATAAAGCAGCACCCTCGATAAGGGCAGCAGCGATAATCATTGCAGTCTGAATTTTTGATGCAGCTTCTGGTTGACGAGCAATACCTTCCATTGCTTTACCACCTACTTGACCGATACCGATACCTGCACCGATTACTGCTAAACCGGCACCGATTGCCGCGATTGAACCTACCATAACTAATTTAATTTATATTAATTTGTAAAAAATAGTTTTCTATTAATGATGTTCTTCTACTGCCATACCAATAAACAAGGCAGTAAGTAATGTAAAAATAAAGGCCTGTAAAAACGCTACTAGTAACTCTAACACATCCATAAACAATACGAATGCAACTGAAACCGGGGCGATAGCCAATGTTTCGAAAATAAATATTAACGATATTAAACTTAATACGATAATGTGACCTGCGGTAATGTTCGCAAACAAACGAACCATTAAAGCGAAAGGTTTAGAAATAATACCAATAACCTCTACCACAACCATTAAAGGCCACAACCAGAAAGGAACATCAGGTAAAAGAATGTGTTTCCAGTAGTATTTGTTACCATTGATATTTACAATAATCAAAGTACCCAAAGCCATAACGAAAGTTAAAGCAATATTACCCGTTACGTTAGCACCTCCCGGGAAGATTGGAACTAAACCCAATAAATTGTTAAACCAGATAAAGAAAAACACCGTTAACAAATAAGGCATAAATTTATTGTACTTATGTCCGATGTTCGGTTTAGCGATATCATCCCTCACAAAAACAATAATAGGTTCGATTAAAGACTGTAAACCTTTAGGTGCTTTACCAACACGTTTTCTATATGAACCAGCTACCGAGATAAACACAATAAGAATTAACAAGATTGCAACAAACATAGCCGCAACATTCTTAGTAATAGAGAAATCAAGAACTGATTTACTTGCTTCTTCATTAATTTTACCGTCAGTCCCAACCACTTTAACATGATCTTCTTCTAAGCGATATGTATTATATTTTCCAGCATAATCATGCTCACCATGATGAAAATTACCAGAAGAAAAAACCTCTAAACCCTGAGAAGTATATAAAATTACCGGAAGTGGCAATGATGTGTGTCCCCATAGATGCCACATGTGTGAATCAGCAATGTGCTCCATGATTACTTTTGTAGGCTCGAATTTTTCTTTTCCGTGCGCTACAGCTTCATGCTCACCAGAAACAGCTTCAGCAGTTTTAGCAACAGCACTATCAACAGGAACAACAGCACTATCAGCTTGAGCGAAAGTATCAATTTTGATAGATAAAAACGCGACTAAAAGCGTAAAAACAACAATTACCTTCTTAACTTTTGATACTAAAACTTGGTTACAATCCATTTATTGGCAGATTTTTACTTTAAATTTTGGTGGCGCAAGTTACGTAACAAACAGTATATTTCAAAGACTGAAAACAATAAATATAAAGAAAAAAAATTTAGGAGAAATACAAGCCCAATTCCCTTCTCTTTTATACTGTAAATCAACACAAAAGCCATACAAAAAATCATCTTCACCGCAATCGATCCCATAATCGCCATAATTCCAACTTCGGGATCTTTTTTTATGCCAATATCAACAAGCATATAAGCGATATAAGTTATACCTGCAAGGAAACCAAACAGGAGCCAAAAATTGTTAACGAAAAGTTTTGCGTCAGGAAATACCATAGGCAGAATTGCAATGATGCCTATTAATAATCCAACAAATATCAAATAGGAACTGGTAAATTTGGCTAGACTCAATGGAATATATTCTTTGCAAATGAAAACTTTGGCAAAGATAAGGTTTTTAGTATCAAGTAACTAGTAAGGATGGGTAAATATTGCGTGGGAGGTTTATTGCTTAAATGTTTAAAGCGGTTAATCGGTTAATTGCATCAATAGCGTAAATATATGAGTATTATTGAATTGCCAAATTGTTAGTTTAACTAAAAAAACTAGAAACTAATTTCTTGTTACTTGCTTAATGGCTTGGTAGAGCGCAATCCCCACCCCTGCTAATGCAAAAGCCGCTGTTATTAAATTGGTCTTGCTGTTTCTGTGCTCATCAATTTTATAACCTATAAAAGTTAAAAGACCAATGGTTGCAATCATCTGAAAACCTATGGCCGAATATTTTGCAGCAGCATTAACTTTTTTTTCACTATTTTCATCTTTAGGCTTTTCCATTTGTTAATGCAATAATTAAGTTAACTTTGAATAATTAAATTTGTTCTGGGTAAAATATTTTTACCCAAATTTTGTTAATTGGATATAACTAACGCAATTTTTATAGTTGAAAAAATACGCCGGCAAAACCTTACATCTTTTAGTATTATTTTTCAGTGCTTTCTTTATATATGGCTGTGTTGCCAATAAAGATACTGCCGTTGACCGTAAGATGCAAAATCTAACGGCAAGGTATAACTATATCTATAACTCAAATGTTCTTCTAACAGAATATAACGAGGGTTTGTTACAAACTTATTCTGATAATTATGAGAAAATTCTACCGGTTTACTTAGATCCAGAGCCGCAGGTAAACTTAACATTATCGCCAGATGTGCCCAACAAATCTTTAGATGAAGTAATTTTTAAAGGCCAGACCATTATTAATGAAAAGAGCTTCAGCAATTATATTGATGACGCTTATATGCTTTTAGGTAAAGCCAATTATTTAAAAGGTAATTACTTTATCGCTTCCGAATATTTCGATTACACGGCTAAAACATATAAGAGCAACTTAAAAACTTTCATTATGGCCATGAACTGGAAAGCCAGAAGCCAGATGGAGTTAAATAATATGGTATATGCTGATAAGATTTTAGACACCATGTTGCGTGCCGCAGATGAGTTGAAAAAAGACTTACCAGAGCCACTGGCAACAACGGCGCAAATGCGTATCTACCAGAAAAGAAATAAGGAAGCTATTTTATTACTACAGGAAGCAATAAGAACAGCGAACGAAAAACAATTAAGAATCCGTTGGCAGTATATCCTTGCTCAGTTGCAGGAAAAAGAAAATGATTTGCAGAATGCCTTTATCAATTACACAAAAGTTGAGAACAGTAATGCGCCTTTCGAAATATATTTCCATGCGAATTTACAACGTATTAAGCTAAAGGCATTAATTAGCGGTTATAAAGTAAATGAAGATAAGGCCTTGCTTGCGCTACTAAAGGATGATAAAAACTTTGACTACACCGACCAGATTTATTATCAGGTTGGTGAATTATTTTCGAAGGAAGGAAACTTTATAAAGGCTGAAGAAAACTATCAGAAATCGGCTCAAAAAAGCACCAAAAACCAAAATCAAAAAGCTCTATCTTATTTACGCATTGCGGATTTAAACTTTAACGAATTCAAAAACTACATTAAGGCTAAAGTTTATTACGATAGCACTGTAATGATTTTACCCAAAAATTTTCCCGATTACGATAACATCGTAAAAAAAGCCGCGAACCTCCAGTACCTGGCCGACAGGTATAATTTAATATCAAGAGAGGATACATTGCAAGCCATTGCAAAGCTCCCCGAAAGTGAAAGGGCGGCGAAAATAAAAGATTACCTGAGACCAAAGGTTGAGGTTTCGAGTATTCCGAACACAAACGTACAATCTTTAAATAATTCGGGTTTCCCAACACAAAATGTGAGTGTTTCAGCTAACAGCGGAACCACCAATACCTTTTACTTTAACAACAATGCGGCAATAAGTGCTGGTTTTAATGATTTCAAAAAGCGTTGGGGAAATAGGGCTTTGGAGGACAACTGGCGCCAGAGTATTCGTAGCTCCGCACAGGAAACAAACCAAATACTGGCCGGAGGAAAGGTGGCAAATTCGGCTAACCAGGTTAGCGATCCGAATGCACAGGCAAATGCAGAGCAAACTTCGTTAGAACAGCAGTTTACAAGTGCTTTACCGCTTAGTCAGGCAATGGTAACGGCATCCAACCAAAAAATTATCGATGCCTACTTTGAAATCGCAAGTTTTTATCAGCAGGAATTAAATGATAAAGCAGAAGCAAATAAAGTATACCTCGAACTACTGAGACGTTTTCCCGACAACAATCACCTTGCCGCAGTTTATTACAGTTTGTACCTGAACTATAAAGGAAACGACGAAGGAAAAGCAAACGAATACAGGCAGTTGGTTTTAACAAAATTTCCTGAATCAAATTTCGCTAAAACCATTCTAGATCCATCATATTCTGCCAAGCAAGATGCATTGGAAAACAGTATCCATCAAAGTTATAATTTAACCTTTGATGCCTATGCTAAAAAAGACTATCCCAACGTGATTAAGCAGGTTAACGAAAATATTGCCGCTTATCCAGCTAGTGACTTAGCGCCTCAATATGCCTATCTGAAGGCTATTGCGATAGGAAGAACCAATAAAGTTGATGCGCTTTTAACGGAATTTAACCTGATCACAACACTTTATCCCAACGATTTAATTATTACACCACTCGTAAGAGATCATTTAAAATACATAGAGGCAAACTTAGAAGAGTTTAAACAAAGGCCCGTTGCGCTTATCTATTTTGATGCAAATGAACCAAGGTTTGTAAGCCAGGCAAAACCTGCTGATACAAAGCCAAAACCAATTGAAAATATTAATGCAGCTGTTACAGTTAAAACCAATGAAGTGGTAACTAAAACAGTTGAAAAACCAACTGAAAATAAAGCAGATGCACCAAAAATTACCAGTATATTTAGTACTGCAACTTCAAATACTTACTATTATGTTATAGATGTTGCAGATGCTTCCTTAACTTTGAGCTCTTCCAGGTTTGGAATTGGTCAGTTTAACCGTGGGAATTATCCTGACAACGATTTGGCCCATAAATTGGTAGAGTTAGATGATGACCAGCTTATTTATGTAACCAGTTTTGTTGATCTGGAAGATGCCAAAATCTACGAAGAAAGTATTAAAGGCCAATTGAAGAACATAATGAAAGTGCCTTTAAACAAATACAAAAGCTTCATCATCAGTAAAGAAAATTTCGAAAAACTAACAGATAGAATTCGGATTAACGAATATCTGGAGTTTTACAAAAACAATTATTAAAATGAATAAATCTCTTTCTGCGAATAAATCCCTTTCAGCAGCCGATATTAAAAGGTACAACCTTCGAATCTGGAAAATAGTTATTGGTGGCATTGCAATATTCGCCATTTTTATTTCCATGATGGGCTTTGGTCTTTTCGGAAGTTTACCCTCCTTCAGAGATATTGAACACCCTAAGAGTAACCAGGCATCTGAAATTATAGCAGAAGATGGCAGAACGCTTGGGACTTATTTCGTACAAAACCGTTCTAACGTTAGTTATAAAGAAATCTCGCCTAACGTAATTAATGCCCTTATTGCTACAGAAGATACTCGTTTTAAAGAACATTCGGGCATTGATTTTCAGCGTACTTTTACCATCATTGGGTATAATTTAATCGGTAGAAAGCAGGGAGGCAGTACCATTACGCAGCAACTCGCCTTAAACCTTTTTTCAGAAGAAGGCAGAGAGCGCAACTTTTTTAAACGTGTTATGCAAAAGTTTAAAGAGTGGGTTGTTGCGGTAAAACTCGAAAGAAATTATACCAAGGAAGAAATCATAACAATGTATTTAAATACAGTTGATTTCGGTAATCAGGCCTATGGGATTAAATCGGCAGCCAGGGTTTATTTTAATACAACACCCGATAAACTTACTGTACCGCAAGCAGCTACACTTGTAGGAATGCAGAAGGGAATTACCATGTACTCGCCTACCCGCAACCCTGAGCGTTCAAAGGCACGAAGAAATACCGTAATGTCGATGATGGTTAAGTCTGATTTCTTAACACAACAACAATTTGATGAAGAGAAAGGAACGGATTTAAACCTTCATTTTAATGCAGCTACAGTAAATGATGGCATTGCACCTTATTTCAGGTCGGTGCTAAAAAATGATATCAAAGGCATTTTTGAAGAACAAGGTATTACCAAACCCGATGGAACACCTTATGACCTCGATCGTGATGGTTTAAAAATTTATACAACGCTTAATTATGATATGCAGCAATATGCTGAGGATGCCCAAAAGGAATACATGAAAGTACTTCAGGAGCAATTTATCAAGAGCTGGAAAGGCAGAAACCCATTCAAAGATAAAGCTTTACAAATTGAGCAGGGCATAAAACGATCTGACCGATATAAGGCAGCCAAGCTGGAGGGCAAAACCGATGAAGAAATTACTACTGAATTCAATACCCCGACTGACCTGACTATTTTTACGTGGAAAGGAAATTTAGATACCACGATGAAGCCAATTGATTCGGTTCGTTATTATAAAATGCTCTTACGTAATGCGATGATGAGTATGGACCCAACAACAGGTTATGTTAAGGCATGGGTTGGTGGCATCAATTACGAGCATTTTAAATACGATCAGGTTAAAATGGGAACACGTCAGGTTGGTTCAACAGCCAAACCATTTACCTACACTGTGGCAGTAGAAAATGGCATTTCGCCATGTTTAACTGTTCCGAATGTGCCGGTAACGATTGAAGGTTACGGAGAACCATGGACACCGAAATCTTCGGGTACACCACTTGCCGGTTCCATTACTTTACAAAAAGCACTCGCATATTCGCAAAACTACGTTACGGCCTATGTAATGAAAGAGGTAGGGCCAGTCGCCGTATCGAGCCTGGCAACCAAAATGGGGATACCAAATGTTCCGCCATATCCATCTATCGCATTAGGTACTTTCGATGCTTCAGTATACAATATGGTTGGGGCTTACGGAACTTTTGCTAATAAAGGTGTTTACACCAAACCCGTTTATTTGCTTAGAATTGAAGATAAAAACGGAGTTGTTTTATACTCACAAAAAGCAATACCTAAACCTGTTATGAGTGAAGAGGTGGCTTACGTTATGACCAGGATGCTCAAAGGTGTTGTAACAGGCGGTACCGGATACAGGCTTATAGGTAAGTATAAAGTTAATGCACCAGTTGGCGGAAAAACCGGTACAACCCAAAACAATTCAGATGGTTGGTTCATGGCAATAACGCCTCAGCTGGTAACCGGTGTTTGGACTGGCTGTGAGGATAGGGCATTCCACTTTTTAAGCACAAGCCAGGGTGAAGGTGCCAATACAGCACTGCCAATTTTCGCCGGTTTCATAAAAAGAGTTTATGCAAATCCTAAGTTAAAGATAAGCCATGCCGATTTTGAAGCACCAAAATCTGGTATATCCATTGTATACGATTGTAATCAATATCAGAAACAAGAAGAAGGTACAAACGAGCTGGATGAAAAATTAGGCTTTTAATTAAGCATATGCATTGGTCATCAATTAACGATGAGCCAGGTTTATTATCAAAACAAAATTAATTGTAAGTTTTCCTGTAGAGAGCCTTTCAATTTCGAACCCTATTTTGCATTTAAATGAGCAGTTTCGACCATAAAACAGCATTAACGGCTATTCCCCATAAACCGGGTGTATACCAATACTGGGATGCAGATGGAAAGTTAATGTACATTGGGAAAGCGAAAGATTTACGAAACCGTGTTAGCTCTTATTTCAACAGTGATAAAAATCAATTCAATGGTAAAACACGCGTTCTGGTTTCCAAAATCAGGAAAATAACATTTACCATAGTTGATACCGAGATTGATGCCTGGCTACTTGAGAACAGTCTAATTAAAAAGCACCAGCCAAAGTTCAATATCAACTTAAAGGATGATAAAACTTATCCCTGGATTATCGTTAAAAATGAACATTACCCAAGAATTTACTGGACCAGAAAGGTTATAAAAGATGGCTCTACCTATTTTGGCCCTTATGGTTCTATAGGTATGATGCATACCATATTAGATTTAATAAAGGAAACTTATCCTTTACGAACCTGTTCCTTGCCATTAAATGATAAAAATATTGCTGAAGGTAAATTTAAAGTTTGCCTTGAATATCAGATAGGCAATTGCAAAGGACCTTGTCAGGCATATCAGGCTGAAAGTGATTATGATAAGAATATTGGCGAAATTAAAGAGATCCTGAATGGTAAAATAGGGAATGTTATACGTGAGGTTAAAAGTGTAATCAAAAATGCTTCTGAAGAGCTAAATTTCGAGCTGGCCCATCAGTATTCGCGAAGATTGCAGGTTTTAGAAAAATACCAAAGCAAATCGACCGTTGTAAATAGTGCAATTACAAATGTGGATGTAGTAAGCATTGCTTCGGATGACCGCTATGCCTTTGTGAATTACCTCAAAGTAATGAACGGTACAATTATCCAGACCCAAACCATCGAAGTAAAAAAGCAGCTTGATGAAAGTGACGATGAAATTTTAACACTTGCTTTGCTTGATTTCAGGACCAAATTCAGCAGCACATCAAAGGAGATTATTGTTCCATTCGAACCTTCTCTTGAAGATGAAAGTTTAAAGTTTACCGTTCCGAAATTGGGGGAGAAAAAGAAGCTTTTAGAATTATCACAAAAGAATGTACTGTTTTTTAAGAAAGAAAAGTTAAACCAGTACGAAAAACTAAATCCCGATTTACGTACCGACCGTATTCTAAGCACTATGCAAAAGGATTTACGTTTAACACAACTTCCACAGCACATCGAATGTTTCGATAACTCGAACTTTCAGGGTAAATATCCGGTTTCGGCTATAGTAGTTTTTAAAGATGCTAAACCATCAAAGAAAGACTACCGCCATTTTAATGTTAAAACTGTAGAGGGGCCCAATGATTTTGCCACAATGGAAGAAGCGGTTTTCCGCAGGTATAAACGTATGCTTGAAGAAAACCAACCATTACCTCAACTTATTATCATTGATGGCGGTAAAGGTCAGCTTTCATCGGCCATGAAGAGTTTAAAGAGCTTAGGCATTGATAAGAAGGTAACAGTAATCGGCATTGCCAAAAGATTGGAAGAATTATTTTATCCCGGAGATTCTTACCCCCTTTATCTTGATAAAAAATCGGAAACACTTAAAGTAATTCAGCAACTTCGCGATGAAGCGCACCGTTTTGGCATTACGTTCCACAGGAAAAAAAGAGATCAGGGAACATTAAAAACAGAACTCGAGCAGATTCCTGCTATTGGAAAAACCACTGCCGACAAACTTTTAACGCATTTTAAATCAGTTAAGAAAATTAAAGAAGCAACTGAAAAAGAATTAAGTGAAGTGCTGAACAAAAAACAGGTGAATACTTTATTAGCTTATTTTAAAAAGGAATAGTCACATTCTTTTTTCAGGAAATTTCCAATGAACAAAAAAGGCTTCGAAAATTCGAAGCCTTTTTTGTTAGTATTCCCAGAGTCCTTGTTCGTAATCAAGAACTGATTTTTTAATTCTTTCAGATTCCATTAACCGCTCTCTTGGATCGGTAATAATATCCCTTAACTTGTTATCCCCAGGATTAGATTCCTTAACAATATAGCTGCTAAATAAACGACGGATGAAAAAATCGTCAAAGCTTAAAGTAGAAGCATCGTTATTTGTATTAATTAACCTTTTGTGGGCAATAATCGGTCTTAATTCGTCATAATTAATCCAGAACACAGGTTGCCACTGCTTAGAAGACTCCACAAATTTCATTGGAGCAATACCAACAATTCGTGGTTCGAATATCGAACGCTTAACGTCGAAAATCCAGTCTTCTTTGATTCTGAATTTCAAGAAAGACTCCGGATTAAGATCATTTGCAACAGTTTTTACTGTACCCGCTTTTGAATCAGTAACCTCAACAGTTCCTGCCGCCTGCATAAGTGCAGTATCAGCAGTTAAAGGGTTTGTAAAAGCATCGTCTTCGTTATTTAAGGTATCGAAAGGCGAATAGGCGGTAAGTTCTTCAGACTTTACAGCTGCAATCAAAACATCAATTAATCTTGATTTAGGAGATTTAAGAGAAGAGTTCACAGTATCACGAAGATCAATTTCTCTCCAGATACGTTTTGCATAGAAAACATCCTCTTCGCGTACATCTGCTAATGGAACCATTACGGTACTATCAATATCTTTACGGGCATAGAAACCATCTCTTGGTGGTACTTTCAGCTTTTTCTTTACTGTTAATTTCTTAGCGCTATCTACTGGCGCAGCAGTACTAACAGTCGATTTAGGAGTAGTAGTAGTTGCAGTAGCCTTCTTTTTAAGAGGGGTTTGTGCAAATACAAATCCTGTTGATAAAACTAATACAGCAATGCTTAAAATCCTTTTCATCTTATACTTATTTTACTGTAAATGCTAATGAAGGCAATACATTCTGACGGCCATCAGGGCCAACAGATACGATATCTTCGAAAAACACTCTTGTTCCCGGAGTTATTGAATTTATAGCAGCCTTCACAGGTCCTGCAAATCCGCCGCCACTACCCGAAATGGTAATCGCATCCGAACGTGGTTTTATAATTGTTAATTTATAACGCTGAATTTTGAACTTAACATCAAAAGGGAAGTCTTCTAAATCAGCTTCAATTTCCGATTCGCTTTTCAACTGAACAGAAGCAATGTCACCTCCAGCTCTTCCTCCAACTTTAGCAGTTGGTTTAGGAATAGCTTTCACCCGGAATTTCTGTGAACCAAGGCTAATGGTTTTACCCGCATTTGATGCAGAAACATTGATAGAAACTTCTGAACCAACTTGCGAACCACTTGCCAACACATTATATTTTCCGGCACCGGCTTTACTTATCGATGCACCTGAAGCACTTGCATTTACACTTTCAAGCGGAAAACCTGCTGCCGATACTGAAAACGGATTCGGAATACCAGCATAAATAACATTCATTTTATCTGATGATACGCTAGCAGATGGTTTCGCAACCTGATAAGTTTGTTCAGGTGTTTTATATTCTTTAATCTGTCCATCAGTTTGGCGCACACGAACGGTACCTACCCATTTGAAAACACCTACACTTCCTGTACTACCTGTATAAGTTCCCTTACCATCTTTAACAGCTAATTTTCCACCACCAACTGTAATATCAGGATTAGACCTTGAATCACTTGCTGTTAAAAATACTTCAGCAGTATACGGTTGCCCTTGAATAACATATGATGTTGGTGCAACTGCAACAGCCGCAAACTTATCAATGTTAACAACAGCCTTATCCATGTTACCGAATAGCTTTTTAATTACTTCAGCCTCTGCATTTTTTGTATCAGCTTGTAGCTTGGTTAAATTAGTCATTGCAGCTGTTAAGGGGGTTCCTTCACCAAAGTTCACTTCTTTCCAATCACCCTTACCTTTTCTAATAGGGTCTTTAGCTTCTAATGAAAATGAAACTCCACCTTTGTCTGCCGGATCTAATAAAGCAATTAGTTTCTGACGGGTTTCATTAATTTTCGCTTTTAATTTATCGCCCTGGCCCTGGTTAATCATAATACCAGTAGCGATATCCATGTTTTCTCTACGCTTTAAATCGCCAGTTAAAGTATCAATGCCGTCGCCAGCCTCAGTAAACTGCTTTTTAATTCCTTCAATAAAGTTATTCAAGTCATCAGCAACAGCCCTGGCCTGCTTTGCACGCTCGTATATTGGTTGAGCACGTGCAGGTTCCTCTTTTAACTTTGAATTTTCAAATGCTGAAAAAAGTTGATTTATACTTAAATTAACATTATCACGGGAAGTAGCTAAACTATCGTTAATGTTTTTAAAAGCATTCAATATTGTATCTGATACGTTTAAGGCCAGCATAGCTAACAATACCAAATACATGATATTGATCATTCGCTGCCTGGTTGTTTCTTTTCCGCCTGCCATTTTTTATGTAGCTTTCTATTTAAATTAAAAACTAAATAAACTATACGCGTGGACTGTTCATAGCCGATAGCATATTACCATAAATCGCGTTTAGCGATGATAAGTTTTTAGCCAACTTATTAACTTCTTCTTTAAACTGTTTAGAATCTTCCATCGACTCATTAAAGTTTTGCATCGTAAGTGATAAGTTAGAATAGAATTTATTCATCGATTTCAAGTGTGCACTCGAATCCTGTAATTCCAATTCGTAAACCGCATTTAATGCTGATAAGTTTTTAGCTAAATTAGTTACCTGATCATGATAAGCCTGAGAATCTACATTACTATCGCCCATTGCTTTTAAATTAGCTGTGGCTTTTTCGAAAGAAGCGCTCAAATTATCGAAACCAGCTGATGCTGTTTTTACCTTACCTGTAAATTCATTTGTAGCCAAAGATGCATCTGCAACATTCGAGATAGAAGCTACCTTATCGCCAAAAGTACGTAAACCATTACCTAAACTTTCAATTAATTCAGGACCTACTTTAGCGTCTGATAACATTTTATCTAAAGCTGCTGTATTTGGAGAAGCCACTGCCGCAACTGGTCTGGCCGACGCGGTAGGTAGTTCACCAGCAAAATCTGTTCTTAATTCAGGATACACTCTTTCCCATGCTGGTTCTGGTTCAGGTGGGAAGAAACCTGTCAGGAAGAATAAAAAAGCCTCTACTCCAAGTCCAACGCCAATGGCGATGTTACCAAAAATTCCACCGATGTGCAGAATTTTAAATAATGCCCCGATAATTACAATACTCGCTCCCCATGAAATCGCTACGTGTAACCAACTTGGTTGTTTCTTTGCTGCCATAAAATTTTGTTAATGTTTTTCTTTTAGTTTTTAGTTTTAGTTTGTTTGGTCTGTTTAGCTTTTGTTTCTTAAATCTGTACCATATAATGATGATACACATCTGAAACCGATATAAGATCTTTGCTGGTCCTGATATTCATATGTAGATACTGCATTCTGAAGAAAATAGCCGGTATCTTTCCATGAACCACCTTTAACCACTTTACGCTTTAAATATTTGCTATCGTCTTTACCTGCAACATAAGTGAAGTTCGGACTTAAATCGTGTAACAATGGAGCAGCAGATTTATTATATGCTGTTTGTGTCCACTCAGCAACGTTACCCGACATGTTATATAATCCATAATCGTTCGGGAAATAAGAACGTACGCCTACAGTGTATATACCTCCGTCGCTTGAATAATCTCCGCGACCTGGTTTAAAGTTAGCCTGTAAACAACCTTTAGTATTTCTGATGTAAGGGCCACCCCAAGGATATTTTGTTTTAGTATTACCACCTCTTGCTGCATACTCAAACTCCGACTCAGAAGGTAATCTGTAATCAGCCCTGGCATTAGCAGGCATTTTTCTGGCAGAAGCTACACCTTGATAAAGTTGTGTACGCCAGTGAGAGAAAGCCTGGGTTTGTTCCCAGCTTACACCAACAACAGGATAATCATCATAAGATGGGTGGTTGAAATAACCACGAACCATTGGGTCGTTTTGAGAATAAGAGTAATCTGTTTTCCATACCATTGTATCAGGATAAACAGCAATGGTATATCGGTCTATATAATCCTGACGTTTGCTGTTTGGATCCTTATGACCCAAGGCAGCTTTATCAAAATTCAGGATGCCATAAGTATATTCTAATTTACGAACATCAATCTCTTTTTTGCCTGGTAAAGCATCAAGCCCAGAATAATACATGTTATCCAACTGACTTGCATTAGCGGCATTTGCACCTTTACCTTTTCCACTCCAGATACCCGATCCATTACCTACTTTTCTCCAGTCGATATACTTCTCACCTCCAAGCGCTCCGGCTGCAGCACCTTTTTGAGTCATCATATATTGCTGAGGGTATCCCATCATAACAATTGCAATTGAATCACGCACCCACTTGGTGAACTGGCGATACTCTGCATTTGAAATCTCTGTCTGATCCATAAAAAATGCAGGGATCGTAGTCATTCTGCTTGGCCCGGATTGCGAAAACGTAATATCTTCATCCGATCCACCTAGTGGCGTATGCCCAGGGGGAATATAGACCATGCCCAACGGAATGCGTTGGTTTTTAAATTTTCGGTTGTAAGAGCCTACAAGCTCACCCTGGCCACCATGACCACAGCTTGCGAGTAATACAGATACGCCCATTATAGCTAGAAAGTAAATTTTCTTCATATAGTAATTATAGTGTACAAAACACAATTAGCAATTGTATCAAAAATGGGTTAAATAAACAACAAAAAATAAAATTTTACACGAAAGTACCTTTATTAGGGTATAAGAATGTTTTTTTAACATATTAAACCTAATATTTTCGTTACAATTCGCGGCATTATCTTGCTATAACTCAAAAAGTTGCAGTTTATTGTCGCTTAATAATAAAATTTAGAGGGAATCCTTACTTATTAGATACTTTGATGTAATTCTCAATAGCCATAGTCATTGATGGCACACCTGGTGTAGGTGCAGCAATATCAACAATTAAGCCCATATCCGTTACAGCCTTACTTGTATTTACTCCAAACGCTGCAATTCGAGTATTATTTTGTTTAAAGTCAGGAAAATTTTTAAACAGCGATTGAATGCTTGATGGGCTAAAGAAAGCAATTACATCATAAAACACTTCTGCAAGGTCAGAAAGATCACTTACAACCGTTCTGAATAATACCGCAGGAGTAAAGTTATAACCACTTTTTTCTAAGAACTTCATGGTATCCTCAGTAGCTACATCAGAACATGGATATAAAAACTTTTCGTTTGCATGTTTTTTTAACACTTCAGCAAGATCGGCAGCCGTTTGTTTACCAAAGAAAATTTTACGTTTTCTATACTGTATGTATTTTTGGAGATACAATGCTATTGTTTCAGAAAGACAGAAATATTTTAATTCTGCAGGAACATCATAACGCATTTCCTCACATATCCTGAAGAAGTGATCGGCAGCATTTCTGCTTGTAAAAATAACTGCAGTAAAATCAGCTAAATTGATTTTATCCTTTCTGAAATCCCTTGCAGGCACACCTTCTACGTGAATGAAAGATCTGAAATCAACTTTAAGGTTATGCTTTTTAGCTAAATCGTAGTAGGGAGATTTTTCTGTTTCAGGCTTCGGCAAAGTAACCAAAATACTTTTCACTTTACGGATTCTAGAGTCGTTCTTTTCTTGCATTTTCCTTTTTTCTGTTACAATCCTATCGTTTTAATTAGTATTAAAATAGGGCATAATTCGAGGGCGCAAAAGTACAGAATTAAATGCATTTTAGAAAACTTATTATTAGAAAGTATCGTAATACCGGCTCTTAATAATTGAAATGCAAAAATAATCACTAAAAGCAAGATAGCCAACGCGATATAAACAACACCATACTTTAAAGGTGACAGTGCGAATGCAACAACTAATGGAATAAAAAGCAATGAAGCATTAAAATAACTCAGATAAAGTATCGAAATATACTCATTTACAGGTCTTTGCACATTAAACAGAAATCCAAGAAATCTTAGAATAATTAATTTCAATGCATAAAACAAAATAATTGTAACAGAAATACTGAAGAAAAACCTAAAACCATCCTTAGCCTGATACATATCATAATATTGAGCAACAAGGAAGAAAAACATTCCTAAAATGAATCCGAATTGTATAAACAATAGCAAAAATGGCCAAGAGCTAAACAAATTATCTTCTTTATTGATATTGTTTAGAATTCGATTGCTAAAAAAGGACTGAACAATTGCAGAAAGCTGTTTGGAAAACGCATTTTTTAATATCGCAAATACAACAAGCATAATAAAAATAAACCCCAATAGCCAGGCATTCCCTTTTGGAATAGCATGCCCTAACTGATAAGGGTTTTCCTTCTTTTTTAAATGCTGATATTTTTTATGCCATGCATTTAAATCTAAAACAGGAAAAACATATTCTTTTTCAATACTATCAAGTAAAGCGTTTTTATTAATCAAACTATCAGGCAAAACCCAAGAATGTCTGATGATAGAATCGGTAACAATTTGCTGCCGAACCAGTGTTGCCGAATCTGGCCTATATCTTTTGTACTGATATTTTACAACCGAATTGGAATCAATTTTAACAGGAGTTTGCTGTGCAGCAAGAAATTTTGCAGGCAACAAAAACATTAATAAAATGAAAATAAATCTCGGCATGCTTTAAATCAAATCTTAATCCTGCAAAAGTAGTCGAATAATCATTGTTTACCTAAAGAAAAGTAGGGATTTAGCATATGTATAAACATGCAGTGTGATAATTTCCATTAACTCATTCAAGATTGCTTTCTCATGCTTTGCTTAACCTTTTCTCTATGTTGTGCTCCCCAACTACTTAATTCGGCTAAAACATTTTTTAAAGTATGACTATAATCTGTCGCTTCATAAATAATAGTAACCGGTGTGGTTGGATAAACATTTCGTTTAATAAAATCATTAAGCTCCAGGTCTTTTAACTCATTAGCCAACACTTTAGAAGAAATTCCGGAGACTTCATGCTGGATTTCATTAAAGCGTTTAGCAGATTGTACTAAAGAGAGAATCAAAGCCAGTTTCCATTTACCATTTAATACATATAGAGCATCGAGTACATTTTTAAGGGAGTCACCGCATTCAGCTTTGCTCGGGAGTAATTGGTTTTTAACGACTTTCATGTCAACAAAGATAATCACTTACCTTAATGTAAGCGCTTACCTTTTGGTAACGAGTAACTTTTTATCAGCAACCAGCCCTAGCTTTGCTTTTGTAAAATAATTAAAAACATGAAACACATCCTTCATTTAAAATCGAGTATACAGGGCGCCACATCTTATAGCATAAAATTAGGCGAAGCCATTGTTAAAGAGATTGAGCATAAATATCCTGGCAGCACGCTTGAAGAGCTAAACCTTGTCGATATCGAAATCCCTCATCTTAGCCAGGAAGTTCTTCGAACATTTTTTATCCCAACAGATCAGCTTAATGTTAATGAAAAAGAGTCTATCAAGCTATCAGATCAATTAGTTAAACAATTATTTAAGGCTGATATTATTGTAATCGGCGCTCCTTTAATTAATTTCACGATACATTCTTCGTTAAAAGCCTGGATTGACCACATTACCAGGGCAGGGATAACATTTGGATATAGTGAAAACGGACCAGTTGGCATGGTACAAGGGAAGAAAATTTATGTGGCCATGTCTTCAGGCGGTATTTATTCAGAAGGCCCAGGCAAAGCGAACGATTTCGTGGCCCCTTACTTAAAAGCTTTTTTAGGTTTTCTAGGAATGACCGACCTTACCGTATTTCGTGCCGAGGGATTAAAAGTACCCGGAATTAAAGACACTGCATTTGCTAAGGCTGTTGAAAGTATAGTGATAGATTAATAAACTTAGTGTTTGCGCATTAGCTTAATTACTGGTGCGCAAATTAAACTCCGTTATTTTTTACTACCGCAGCTGTAACCATCAATTGCCCTACATGGCGCATGGTATGTTCGGCAGCGTGAACAAGCAATCCGATAACTGTTGATGGCAGTCCGGCACGACCTATACCTCTGAAATCTGCAAGTGTCGATTCATCGGTTATTTTTATTTGTGCTAAAGCAACATCAACCTGGTTATTAAACCGATTCACCAAATCCTGTACGGTATAACCATTTACTGAATCTTTACCCTCTTCCGCGAGCTGTTCAAATTGAAATTCAGAAAGTTTTTCGTTTCTAGCATAGGTAAAAACCCGGTCTAAAACGCCACTTAAATGTTGTAAGTGAAACCCAGTTGAGGCCATCCCCGCAGGACGAACCCAAAGCAATTCGACTGGGAACTCAAACATATATTCATTTACTTCTTCCCTTGCCTGTAATAGTGCGTGGGCAACAGGCTGTAATAATGCAAGTATTTCGGGTAATGGACCGCGTTGCCAAACTTCTAACTTTTGCGACATCTTATCTTCAGATTTTCTTTAAAGATATATTGATTTTAACCAAAAATTAAAGTTAAACAGAATATCAAGATTAGCCATAAGATCAAAATACCTACAAATAAAGGCTTCATCCTGCTTTTATTATTCTTCGCTGCAACTACCGAGGTCAATCCGAATAAAAACTCTAATGCTATTTCTATCATAATCAGCAATTTAAACTAAGATACAAAATAGCAAACAGTTGTTACAACTTAACTTATTTAATTGTCTTGTTCCGTCCCCTACTTTGTCTCAACTAAACCTTTTTTTGATCTTTAGTTTCACCTAAATTTGATTAACCGAAAATTGTTATGGCGACAAAAAGGAAAAAATTATCCAACCTAATCGTTATTTTTATGTTAGTTGAATCACTTTTATTTTTATGGTCTACGCCCGCGGTGGCGAAGAGAAGTAATAACATGAATAAAAATATTATTACCGGTTATGCGCCAGTAAACGGCATAAAATTGTACTATGAAATCCGTGGCGAGGGCAACATACCTTTGGTGTTAATACATGGGGGTGGCTCGACTATTGAAACTTCCTTTGGAAATCTTTTGCCACTACTTTCTGATTATGGTAAAATCATAGCTGTAGAATTACAGGCCCATGGACGAACAAGCGATAGAAACCAACCTGAAACTTTTGAGCAAGATGCTGATGATGTTGCAGCCTTACTTAAGTACCTTAAAATAGAAAAGGTGAACATCCTGGGCTTTAGCAATGGCGGAACGACAACTTTACAAATCGCAATCAGACATCCAAAAATCGTAAATAAAATAATACCCGTTTCGGCAAGTTATAAACGCGATGGACTAATAGCAGGCTTCTTTGATGGCATGCAAAATGCTTCTTTGGACAATATGCCCGAACCATTGAAAAAAGCTTATCTCAAAGTAAATCCAAGTGAAAAAGGATTACAAACAATGTTTGAGAAAGATAAAAACCGAATGCTAAATTTTAAAGATTATGCTGACGAATCTATGAAATCGATTAAGGCAAAGACTTTACTCATTGTTGCCGATAAAGATGTAATTACTGTGCAGCACACGATAAAAATGTCGGAGTTAATTCCTGAGGCAAAATTGATTGTTTTACCAGGCGTTCATGGCGAATGTATTGGCGAAATTTGCACAACGGTAAAAGGAAGTATTCAGCCAAAAGCTACAGCAATGCTGATTAAAGAATTCTTAAAAGCATAAATATTCGAAATCCTACATAGACTTCGAATATTTATTGATAAGGCATTATCGTATTTTAACAGATTTCACTAAATATCCGTTGCTCCTGTTATTAGGGTCGTGCACAACAGTTGCATCAATTAAAACTTTTGCCGCGTACCCCGAATCCGTTTCAAATTTCTGCCGAAGTGCCAAAACATCTTCGAGTTGTTTTTTAACTGCATCATTTTCCGGTCTGAGAATGTAATTACCGTAGTAAAAAACCTGGTTGTCCAAACGGAAAGCAATTGTTGTAGCGAAAATATTGTTTGTTTTTAATGATATATCGAATGGTTCTGTCCCCGTATAAATATCCTTGCTAATTACCTTAACAAATTTATACCACCTGCTTGGGCCATCCATCGGTGCAACATCAGGTATATAAACCGTTGCCCTAACTTTGTAGGTATAACCCAGTTCTCGTTCATCAAATCCTTCAAGATAAGTTGATGCCAATGTTTTTTCTGGTAAAGTGTAAATCATTTGCTGCCCCGACACCGCATAATGATCAACAAATAGCTCAACAACCTTTCCGTTTTCAGCACCTTTCTTGCATCCAAAGGATAATAACGTTAAAAGTAGTAATGGTAAATAGCGCATGTTTTCAGAAATTTTAGTACTCTTTTAAAGATAAACGTTATTTAGTTTAAAAACGCTACTCCGAAACTCAAAAAATCACCAAAAATTAATTTGACTGCGCCATCAAAAAGTTACGGAGCTAAGCAACTGTTAATCATCCTTTAAATTATATTTGTTATGCAAATCGTTGTAATTCCAATAATAGTATTTGTATCCTTCGAACCAAACAACTATCCCATATGACTAAAAAACTTTACGCTTTGGCACTTATTGTGCCCTTATTTTCTTACCATCCATTGCAGGCACAAACTGCTCCCACGGGCGAAAGGGCGCAATCGCCAGCCCCTGCAACTAATATTGCTGCTTTTACAAAAGATTTCAAAAAACAGGAAGGCTATTTTAACTTCTATTATGATGAAAAAACCGGAAAGGTTTTTCTTGAGCTAGATCAGTTTGACAAAGACTTTCTTTACTTCAGCTCATTAACTGATGGAGCGGGCAGAAATGCTGAGCGTGGCGGTGCTTCAACAAACGTTGCACGCTTTATTAAAGTTGGCCCTAAAGTTTTTCTACTTGAGCCTAATCTTGCTTATCGTGCCGGCAATGGGAATCCTGATGAGATAAAAACTGTTGAAGGTTCATTTGCAAAATCGGTAATCTGGGGTTTCGCTCCCGTTGCTACTGAGGGCAATAAAACCTTAATCGATTTGACCCCTTTTATTATCCGTGACAGCCAGAATATTGGTGGAATTATGGGTGCACCTGCTTCTTCGGGAGGCGCAGGTGGAAGAGGTGCTGCAGCAGGAGGCGGGACCTATCGTGTAGATGAAACCAGGTCGGCAGTTTACCTGCCGAACACTAAAAATTTCCCAAAAAACACCGAATTTGAAGCCATGCTTACTTTTACTGGAGGTGCACCAGGCGGAAGAGGAAATCTGGCACCCGATGCGAATGCAGTTACGGTTAGGATGCATCAGTCTTTTGTAGAGTTACCTGATGATAATTTTAAACAACGGAAATTCGACCCTCGTTCGAGTTACCAGCTTTTTAGCTATACTGATTTTTCCGCACCAATGTCCGAACCCTTGATAAAGCGTTTCACACGCAGACATCGGCTGGCGAAAAAAGATCCAAACGCCAAAGTAAGCGAAGCGGTAAAACCGATTGTTTATTATATCGACAGAGGCGCTCCTGCACCGATAAAAAAAGCGTTAATTGAAGGTGGTGCATTCTGGAATGAAGCTTTTGAAGCCGCCGGATACAAAGATGCTTTTCAGGTGAAAGAACTCCCGGAAGGCGCCGATCCAATGGATATCCGTTATAACATAGTAAACTGGATTACCCGGGCCGGAAGCCCAAGGGCTTTTTCTTATGGCTCATCTTACAGCGATCCAAGAACAGGTGAAATTATAAAAGGAGTGGTAACCTTAGGTTCCGACCGCCATCGCCAGGATTATTTAATTGCCGAGGGTTTGCTTCAACCTTATACCGACGGCAAACCTGTAAGCAAAGCTATGGAAGAAATGGCAATTGCCAGAATAAGGCAATTATCGGCACATGAAATTGGCCATACGCTCGGTTTAAACCACAATTTTGCAGCAAGCCCTAAAGAACGTGCTTCGGTAATGGATTACCCCTTTCCTAGAATAAAGCAAAGAGCTGATGGCAGTATTGATTTATCTGATGCTTATGCAAAAGGCATAGGCAGCTGGGATAAAAGGGCTATTATATGGGGTTATAGTGATTTCCCTAAAGGAGCTGATGAAAATACAGAGCTGGATAAAATCATGAACGAGACCTTAAAACAAGGCTTCCAATATATTCCCGATATTGGCGGATATACCCATCCAAATGCGAACCAATGGGAAGATGGAGAAAATACCATTACAGAGCTAAACAGGCTGATGAAAATCAGGAGGCAGGTTCTCGATAATTTCTCAGAAAAGGCAATTGTTAAAGATGCCCCAATGGCAACGCTTGAAGAAGTTTTAGTACCGATTTATTTACTTCATCGTTATGAAATAGAGGCGGTTGCAAAAAATATTGGTGGACTTTACTTTACACATGCAGTTAAAAATGATGGTCAGAAAGCGACTAAAATGGTTGAACCTGCACAACAGTGGGCGGCTTTTGACGCATTACTTGCAACAGTTAGTCCCGAAGCTTTAGCTCTACCTGAAAGCTTAATTCAAAAAATTCCTCCACGCCCTTCGGGTTATCCTGCATCTGCAGAAACCTTTAGTGGTTACACCGGTCCAACCTTCGACCCGATTGCTACCTCAGAAGCCGCTGCAAATGAAACGATTTCTTCTTTATTAAACGCCGAACGTGCATCCCGTTTGGTAGAATATAACTCACGCGATTCGGAACAACCTGGATTAATGGCTGTAATTGAAAAACTGGTTGCAAAAACGTGGAAAGCAGAACCGGTATCAGGCTACAAAGGGCAGTTACAGGTTATGGTGAATAACCTTACGTTAAAATACCTGTTGCAACTGGCTGCAAACAGCCGTGCTTCTGAAAGTGTTCGAGGTGAAGCCCTTTTGGAGATTGCGGAGCTAAAATCGTGGATGAACGGAAGGCTAAGAGAAGCTCAACCAAAACAAAAAGCCAACATTCTTTATGGCTTATCGCAAATTAAAGAATTTGAAGAATCACCTTCAAAATTCCAGCCTGAACCTGCACAGGTAATGCCTCCAGGTGCACCAATAGGTATGGGAGGCATGGATTTTATCGACGACTGGAAATAAAAGCATTGTGCAATAAAAGCATCAATCGAGAATGATTGATGCTTTTATTTTCTAAACCGACTTCAAATCATCAGCTGCCGTTATTCCGCCATCTACCCAAAGCCATTCTATTTTCTCGTAGGTAAATGATACTTCTTCATACTCTACATATTTTACCAACTCAGGGTCTTTAACGTTAGGCATAACAAAATGAATATTGGTTATTCTGACATTTGTTAGCCGAACGGTATATTTTTGCACTTCAGTACCAACACCCGTAGCAGCTTTAGCCTGTGGCCCCCAGAATTCAAGCTTCCATTCGGTAATAAAATCATTTGTAGTAAGGGCGCTGTATAATAACGGGCTCGATTTGTCGAGCTCTTTGGTAATAATAAATGGCGAATGAACTCTTCTGCCAATAGCTGCTCCTGATGCCGGATTTGTTGGAGTGCTGACCTGATGGCTGGCCGCAATGACCAGAATTTTATTTTCTTTTCCCTTTTGTATAACCGAGCCTTTAATTTCACCCGTTCTTTTTCCTTTTAGAGATAAATAAGCGTTAAGTGCCATAATCGTTCTGATTAGTTTTAAAATGATTAGCTAATTTAAATATACTGATTACTAGATTATTAAGCAAACAGAAACTATCTGAAACAGCGACAAGAGAACGGTTCTAAATTAAAATGAAATTACATTCCCGGCTTTAATTGTTCTAATTTTGAGGCAAACAAAACATAATATGTCTAAGACAAAGCTTACAATTAACAATAACGGTTCAGTTAAAATAGAAGGCGATTTCGAAATCGTAGATAGAAACGGAAACGAATATGGCTTACAGGGAAGAACGGTTCTTTCAATTTGCAGATGCGGCCTATCTAAAAATAAACCATTTTGTGACGGCGCACATAACGGCCATTTTGAGCACGAAGCAATTGCATTTGATCTTCCTCCAAAAAAAGTTTAATCTTTCACATTTCATCATGCCGGATAGCATTTGGCATGATGAAATGATTTTTCTACATCCTCACCAACCTTCGGTATTCTTTCGGGCTACTCACCTTTTGCCTCCTGAAAAACTTATTAAAATGGCTCTCGTCAGTAAAGCCAAATTCGCTAGCAATTTCATTCAGGCGCTTATCGCTAAATTGAAGCCTGTGTTCAATAAGCTTCGTTTTATAATTGGTAATGTATTGCTGCAATGTTTCATTGGCATGTTTTTTAAAGTATTTACCGAGGTACGATTCAGATAGCTGAAATTTATCGCTTATCGCTTCTGCTTTTAATTTTTCGGGGTAATAAATATTATGTTGTATGTATTGCAGAATATCCATCGCCTTTTCTTCTACCCCAACATTAACCTGCTCAGGCAAATATTTAGCAATATTACGGGCAACAACAATAATTAATGTATTAATGAGCTGTTGAATCAGTTCCTGGTTGTAAACATCTTTCTGTTCATATTCTTCTTTAATAGAAGCCACAATTGATGAAACAAGTTTTTTATCGCGTTGATTTTTTAAAATACAACCTGGCTGGTGGTTGGCATTTTGTAAAATAAATTCCAGCCTTTTCACATTTTCACTTAAAAGACCACTGTTTTTCAGGTAGATATCGGTAAACTTCAGAAAGAAAAATGCAGTTGTTTCTTCCACCTCAAAAGAGTGGCAGTCTTCTGGTGTAAGCAGAAACATGTGTTCGGCATGATAAGAAAATTTACTTTGGTTAATACATTGCCTACCCTTACCCGATTGAATGTACACCAGTTCAAAAAAATTATGTTTATGCTCTAACTTAGGGCAGCTATCCAGTGTTTGATAAACTATAGAATAAGGTTCGTATAAATTTTCTCTTGCCATAGTTGCAAAAATACCAAATTAAAGAAAACATATACCAATTAATTAATTTTTATTGGTATAATTTTGATTAATAAATTTTAGAAAAATGAAAGCATTAATTTTAAATGAATTCGGAGGTGTAGATAATCTCATCCCAACCGATATAGAAATTCCAGCTATAAATGATGATCAGGTATTGATCAAAGTGAAATCAATCAGTATAAATCCTGTTGATGCGAAAACAAGAGCAGGTAAGGGTATGGCTGCAAGGATACAAGATAAACTGCCTGTAATTCTGGGATGGGATATTTCAGGCGAGATTACCAAAACAGGCACGGCAATTACTGAATATAAAATTGGCGATGAGGTTTTTGGGATGCTTGCTTTTCCCGAACTGGGAAACGCATATGCCGAATATGTGGTTGCCAATCCATCAGACATTACCTTAAAACCAAAAAACATCAGCCATAATGAAGCTGCTGCTGCAACGCTGGCACCCTTAACCGCATGGCAGGCTTTAACTGTTCATGGCAATGTTAAAGCTGGCGACCGGGTATTTATACATGCAGGATCTGGTGGCGTTGGCCATTATGCCATACAACTTGCCAAACATTTAGGAGCTTATGTTATTGCCAGTTCATCTGCGGCCAACAGGGACTTCGTTTTATCAATAGGTGCAGATGAACACATCGATTACCAGGCGAAGCATTTTGAAGAAGTTGTTAGCAACATCGACTTCGTTCTGGATACTTTTAGTGGCGACTACATTGACCGTTCATTAAAAATCTTGAAGAAAGGCGGGTTAATTGTGAGTATTGTTTCAAGCTTAAATCAGGATGTTGCTGAAAAAGCAGCAGCCCTTGGTATTACCGGAAAAAACATGTTGGTATATGCCAGTGGCGATGAAATGAAAACGCTTGCGGCCTTATTGGAAAAGGGAATACTAAAATCTCATGTATCAAAAACCTATTCATTTGATCAGATACCAGAGGCGCATCTTCAGATAGAAAGTGGAAGAACAGTAGGGAAAATTGTTATCGAACTTTAAAGACAGATAAAAAATTAGCCTGTAGAAATTAAAAAATCTACAGGCTATAGCGATGCTAATTATTATTCAGCATCGTAAATAATTACTTTCTCAAACAAGCTGCGGAATTCTTCTAAGAATGCTTTATGCAAATCGTGTACCTGATAAACATCGTGTGCAGCTAAATCTTCGAAAAACAATATCAGGCTGAAGGTATAAGTTGTATCAACAACAGCCCTTTCAATAGGTGCTGGTGTTCCAACATGGAAAGTTTTAACCACTTCAATTTTTTCAAGGCTTTCCAAACCTTTACGGAAAGCGGCCTTTTGTTCATCAGTGGTGTCGGCTTTTAGCCAGAATAATACGTGGTGTGCGATCATGAATTTAATTTTTTTCAAATATAAGGATATGCCACAAGCAGCCTGTTTCTAAATGTAAAATTATGCCTTAACTATATTTTAACACTTTAATCGATTCAATTCAGCCTTTCGTAGAGTCTTAACATTTTCATTCAGCAGCTAATTATAGTTTAGTAATCATATATAAACTGTAACCTGAAGATGAAACCATCTAAACTCCTTTTGCTTTCAGCATTTGCTGTCACTTTGATCTTTGCATTTTCGTCATGCAAAAAGTCATCTGACGATGAAACAACTACCACCACTACCGATACCTATGCCACAATAGAAACCAATACAAAAGATACCACAGTTACAAACGCGGTAGTGATTAGTTATGCCAGCAATGTAGCAACCGTTACAAATCCTTATGCTTCATCGGGTGTAACAATAACAAATACAAACGGAAAGGTAATTATTACTTCAACAATCCCTTCTACTGAGGTTAATTATGTTATTTCAGGTACTACCACAAGTGGTTCGGTAAAAATATACAGTGATTACAAATTTGGTGTGGTTTTAAATGGGGCCGATATTATTAGTACCGATGGCCCGGCTTTGAACATACAATCCAGTAAAAAAGCAACGGTTACACTGGTAGGCGAAACTGCCAACAGGCTAATTGATGGCAGTACTTATACCGCAAGCGGGACTGAAGATATGAAAGGCACTTTCTTTAGTAACGGACAATTGGTTATCTCAGGAAATGGACGTTTAATTGTAAAGGGAAATTATAAACATGCAATCTGCAGTGATGATTACATCGACATTAAAGGAGGGGTGATAAGTATAACAGGCGCCGTATCTGACGGAATTCATGTGAATGATTATTTTCAGATGGAGGGAGGTTCTTTAAATATAACATCTTCAGGCGATGGAATTGAAGCGGAAGAAGGTTACATTCAAATTGATAAAGGAATTTTAACTGTTTCAAGTGTTGATGATGGCCTTGCTGCCACTTATGATGGTACAGATTCATCAATAGATCCTTCCGTAAAAATCAATGGCGGAACAATTACCATCACAACGACCGGACAAAGCGGCGACGGGATAAAAAGCGAAGGTGCTTTAACCATTAACAGCACTGATGCTATAAAATTAAGTATCTCTGGGAGCGGAGCCAAAGGTTTTCATACCGGAAAAGACTTAACCATTACCAATACAAATACCACCATTGTAACCAGCGGTGCAGCATTTTACGACACAACCGATAAGGACATTTCATCAGCTTCTGGTATAAAAGCCGGTGGTAATTTTAAAATGGATAAAGGTACATTAGCCATTACCAGTTCAGGAAGTGGCGGCAAAGGTATAAGTGCTGATGGAACACTGACCATTAACGATGGTACGATTACAGTGAACACTACAGGTGCCAAATTTACTTACGGAAGCGATGACACTGCTGCCAAAGGAATTAAAAGTGATGGAAATTTAACCATTAACAATGGTACAGTTACCGTACGTACAACCGGTACCGGCGCAGAGGGTTTAGAAAGTGGCGCAATTTTAGCCATTAATGGTGGAACAGTAGAAGCTGTAGCCTATGATGATGGCCTGAATGCTGCTTCGCAAATTGTTATCAACGGAGGAACCATTTATGCCTATAGTACATTAAATGATGGTATTGATAGTAACGGTACCATTACTGTTACCGGAGGATTAATTGTTTCATCGGGTTACACAAGCCCTGAAGAAGGCTTTGATTGCGATAATAATACTTTTAAAATAACCGGTGGTACATTAATTGGTATTGGTGGCGCCTCGAGCACACCTACGGCAAGCGTGAGCACGCAACCATCGGTTTTATTTACCAGTACAGCATCGGCTGATCAGTTAATCCATGTAGAAAATGCGGCAGGTACAGATTTGTTTACTTTCAAAGTTCCAAGATCTTACGCCTCGAAAATGACGTTGTTATTTAGCATGCCAGGGCTAGCATCCAATACAACATATAATATTTATACTTCCGGTAGTGTTACTGGCGGAACAACAATATACAGGGGTTTGTACTTAGGATCGACCTATACAAAGGGTACTTTACTAACAAGTTTCACCACCAATTCTATGGTTACTTCGGCAAGTAAATAAGATTTTTTCATAGTGGTTTTTACGGGCATCAACCAGAAGTGGTTGGTGCTTTTTTTATGCCGTTAACTTTGACGGTGCAATTCCGTACGCTTTTTTAAATGCAAAGGAAAAATGCGAAAAATCCTTAAAACCAACTTCCATATAAACATCAGCTGTTCTCCAGCCTTTTTCTTTTAACAGATAATGCGCATCCGCAAGCCTTTTTTGCTGAATCCATCTATTTGGTGACGTATTAAAAATTTTTTCAAAATCTCTTTTGAAAGTTGCTAAACTTCTCCCGGTTAAATAGGCAAACCTCGAAATATCAACGTTAAATTTATAATGCTCATTCATATAAGCTTCCAGGTCTATTTTGCCGGGTTCGGTAAAATCAAACAAAACATCCTTTAATTCCGGATTGGTTTGCAACAAAATCAGTATCGCTTCCTTAACTTTTAATGTTACAAGTGCCTGGTTTAAAGTGCTGTCTTTTTCCAGATAAGGTTTAATCGAGTCCATATAATTAACCAGCAATTTTTTTGGTTCTAAACCCAATCCGAAAATAGTATTATCGGGGTGTTCCATCTGCAAACGATATTCGGCACTGACAGCTTTCAGATTCTCCTGATCGAGAATAATTGATACTGATTTATATTCGCCGTTGGCCGATGGGTACTTGGTATATTTTGCCAGCTGGTTTCGCCTGAAAAACCTGAAATCTCCCTCTTTAAAAACATGTTTTTTACCCCCAATAAATATCTCTGATGAGCCAGAAATAATATATCCGAAAGTATGATTAGGAATAAACTGCTCACCCTCACTGCTTTTTTGCTGGTAACAGGAGTAAAGAATTCCGGTACGTTCTATATGATTTGCCATGAGGCTAAAATAAGGTTTAGAATTTCAGTAGTTTCTAATTTTAAGTCAAATTTTAAAATCAATTAGAGCCTGTTGAAGATGCTTAAACAGGATCTAACTGATTTTGTTTTCCAGTAAGAAAAAAACAGTTACCGTTTAATAAAGGATTTGCCCAAATCGGTATCGAAAAAATTTGTGGATTCATCGTGGTCGGTTGACAAACTCACCTCCATCCATTTTTCCATTTCAGCAGTTCTTACTTCATCAGCGTGTTTTAACATTCCAATTGCCTCGCTACCTAAAACCAGATGAACTGGCGGTGCTGGGTGTTCTGCCAGATTAAGCATAACTAATGCTGCTTTTTGCGGATCGCCAGTTGGCACAAAATTTCCACTTTGAAAGAGTTCAGTTCGTTTATCAACCAATTCATAACCCTCAATTCTTGGTGCATAAGTCATAGAGTCGCCAGCCCAATCGGTACGAAAACCTCCTGGTTCTACACTCGTAACCAAAATACCTAAAGCAGCAACCTCTTTTGCAAGTACTTCACTAAAACCACTTAAGCCAAATTTTGCTGCCTGGTAAATGCTCACACCAGGATTACCTACACGCCCGCCAATTGATGAAATTTGCAAAATCCGTCCTGATTTCTGTTTGCGCATATGGGGTAAAACAGCCCTGGTAATTTCAATTGGTGCATATAAATTTGTTTCCAGCTGACTTCGAACCTGCTCATCTGTAAATGCTTCTGTAGCACCAACAATTCCAAAACCAGCGTTATTAACCAAAACATCTATTCTTCCAAAGTGCCCAACAGCAGCTTCAATTACCAGATGAACCTGATCATAATCGGTAACATCTAAAGTCAGCGGCAACAACTGTTCTTTATATTTTTCAGCCAAATCCTTTAAGGCGTCTATATTTCTGGCGGTAGCTGCCACTTTATCTCCTTTTGCTAAAACTGCTTCTGTAAGGCTTCTTCCCAATCCGCGGGAACTGCCTGTTATAAACCAAACTTTTTCCATTGTTATATTTTTTGTTTAAGTCAAAGTTACAGTGGTTAGTAAAACAAAATTTTGCCAAAAAGCTCAATTAATTTTGTTAAAAAGCTCACGCTCCTGTGCAGCAAAAACTAAGCCCTGGTATTTAATGTTTGATAAAAGATTAATTGAATATGCCTTATGGGAAAAAAGAAAGCTGCAAGTAAAAAAGGTGGCAAAAAGAAGAATAAAGGGACTAAAAAAAATAAACTCGGCGTTAAAAATTCGCTGGTAAATAACATCAATGCTCGAAAAAAGAAAGGTAAATCGCGATCAAAAAAGAAATCGAAAATCAGTAAAAAGGCCTATAAGAAAATGCAGGAAGGCTGGAAAAAGTAGCTTTATCTAATACTATCAGCTTTAAATCTTTTTAATGTCAAATAGTATAAACATCAGGAATCAATTAAAATTTTGCATTACCTTTGTAAGGTAAACTTATAAGTTTTACTTACAAATATGAGCACAGAAAAAAGTAACCTAATTGCTTCAGAACTTCGCCCGGTTTTAGCCAGATTAAACCGGAAACTGCGTAAGTTATCTCCATCAAATACGGTTCTGTCTCAAACAGAACGTTCGGTTTTAGTTTTGCTCGAGCAACATGATTATTTATTATCGGCAGAACTAGCGGTGCTTGAGAAAATCACGCCCCAATCTATGGGAGCATTACTAAATCATCTTGCCGAGCTTAATTTAATTTCCAAAACAGCATCCGAAAGTGATAAGCGAAAAGTACATATATCGCTTTCTGCTACCGGAAAAGAAATGCTCGAACAGGTAAGGCACGAACGCGACGAATGGTTAGGTAAAGCTATTGCAGAAGTTTGCACAGAACAGGAACAGTTAATTTTAAAAGAAGCTATAGGTCCTTTAACAAAACTGGTTAATTATTAATCAGATGGCCTTAAATTATGAACATCAGTACATTCAATGCATTTAAAAGTCGAAATTACCGCCTTTATTTTGGTGGTCAGTCCATCTCTCTAATCGGAACATGGATGCAAAAAACAGCCGTAAGCTGGGTGGTTTACGAGCAAACACATTCTAACTTCATGCTTGGGCTCACGCTCTTCGCCAGTTTATTCCCATCTTTTATTTTCTCCTTCATAGGCGGTGTCGCATCCGACCGCTACGACAGGTACAAGCTCTTGTTAATTACCCAAATCGCTTCAATGATCCAGGCAATCCTGATGACGGTTTTAATCTTCACTAAACATTATGAAATGTGGCAGATTATTGCCTTAAGTGCATTGCTTGGCTTAATCAACGCGTTTGATGTTCCGGCAAGGCAATCGCTTGTTTATGAAATGGTTGACAACAAAGAGGACTTACCCAATGCACTGGCTTTAAACTCATCGATGGTTAATTTATCAAGATTAATCGGCCCCGGTTTGGCAGGCCTGGCATTAGAAAAACTTGGTGACGATGTTTGTTTCGGACTTAACGCAGTAAGTTTTATAGCTGTTATCGGTTCTTTATTAATGATGCGACTGCCGAAATATGTTTCCAAACCACATACTAAAAATATAATGGGCGAACTAAAAGAAGGTTTCGCCTATATAAAAGAAACACCATCAATAGCCTATATTTTAATTATGCTGGCGCTGATTAGCTTATTTGTTTTGCCATTCAGCACTTTAATTCCAGTTTACGCAAAAGATATTTTTCAGGGAACGGCCTCAACATTTGGTGTTATTGATAGTGTAATTGGCCTGGGCGCTTTCTCTGGGGCTATATTTCTAGCTTCATTAAAGCCAGGCAAAAATCTTCGGAAAATATTGGCAATCAATACACTGATATTTGGTGCAGGCCTGGCTTTATTTTCCCACACTACCTTTTATCCTGCTGCATTAATTTTTGCAACCATTTCAGGTTTCGGTATGATGTCTCAGATAACCATTAGCAATACATTAATTCAAACCACCGTCGATCCGAATATGAGAGGCCGCGTTATTAGTTTCTATGCCATGGCTTTCTTTGGGATGCAACCCTTAGGTGGCTTGTTAATTGGTAGTATATCACAGTTAATCGGCACACAAAACACCGTACTTTTTCAGGGAGCGATAGCTGTGCTGATGGGTTGCTTATCGTACAGAAGGTTATATAAAGGCGAAATTAAAAACAGACAAACCGTTAAACCCGTTAGTGAACTTGTACTAGAAAAAATATAGATATGATTACAGAGATAGATAAAAATACCGCGCTGGTTTTAATTGATTTGCAAAACGGAATTACTGCGATGCCGGTTATTCATAAGGTTGAGCATATTTTACAAAACGCAGCAACATTGGTTGACGCGTTCAGGGCTGCACAACTGCCAATTGTAGTGGTTAACGTAAACCCTGCAAGTACTATTTTAAGAAAAGATGCCAAACAAAACTCTTTCGAGCCAACAACTGAATGGCTGCAAATTGCTGAACAGATTAAAACAAAACCTGAAGATATATTCATTACCAAACAAACCTGGAATGCATTTACCAATCCACTCCTTAATCAAGAATTAAAGCAAAGAAAGATAACAGGAATTGTTTTAGCGGGAATTTCTACAAGTATTGGTGTAGAAGGAACTGCCCGGAATGCGAATGAGCTAGGCTATAACCTTACTTTCGCGGAAGATGCAATGACAGATTTATTCGCAGATGCACATGAACATAGCCTGAAACGAATTTTTCCAAGAATTGGCGAGGTTGGCAAAACAGAAGATATCGTTCAGCTGTTAAAAAATCTTTAATTCCCACAGAAAACCAAGATTTCCGCAGGTTATCACATCAATATCCTGCGGAAAATCGTTTGGAGAAAAATTAAGGCTTCGTTACTACTCTTAGTCGGCAATAAGTAAAATAAGACAATAAAAGCACCGCTAAAAATACCACCGGTCCAAACCGGTTCGCAATTGGATCGCCTGATGCAGTGTGTGCGATAAAAGCAGAAACAAACACAATGGCAAAACCAGCATAGGCCCACTCCTTTATTTGTCCCTTAACCGGTGCTAATAAAATCAGTGCACCTAAAATTTTTGCTATGCCCAGCTCAATCCTAAAATAATCTGGAAAACCTAAATGTTGAAAGCCCTTTTTTACCTCAGGATTACTGAAATAAGAATAAGCCGAAAAAATCATCATCAGTGATACTAAAACTGTTGATATCCAATAAATAATGTTAACTGTTTTTGAGTTCATGTTCTTTTTTTGCTGCAAACATATTTACTTTTGCTATCAAAAGGATACTACTTTCCCAAAGGATAGCGGTATCGTTTATGAAAGCTATTACCTTTGAGCTATGTCTTTTAAAAAAGGAAATCATACAAAAGAGAGTTGCAGCGCCAGCTTAAACGCGGTGAAAGATGCACTCTATGTTTTAAATGGGAAGTGGAAATTGCCTTTAATTTTAAGTTTAAAGGATGGTCCGATGCGTTTTAACGAAATCCAAAAATCACTAGGAGAAATTACACCGAAAATCCTATCTAAGGAACTGAAAGAATTAGAGTTAAATGAATTTGTGGTACGTAAAGTTTTCTCAACAACTCCGGTAACAGTTACTTATGAACTTACTGAATATAGCGCCACTTTGGATAAAGTAATTGATGAATTGAGAAACTGGGGCATGCAACACCGTGAAAGATTGGTAACGCACAGAAAGGCTGATTATGTTTTGGAAGAAGCAGAGGCCTCTTAATTGTAAACAAAGTTTAAATAAGGGAATTACATGATTATTTGTAATATCGGCTATCTTTGCATAAAATAAAAGCAATGGCGGTATTACATAGAAAAGAAGAAAAAATTCAGGCAGTATTGGGTAGGTTGCCTAAAAAATATACTGAGGAACAATTTGTAGAGATGTTTATCAGACTTTATTCTAAAGATTGGGGGAAAATCAAATCAGCTTATATCAAACAATCTCAAGATAAAGAGCCAGGAACAGTAATTAACATGCCAAAGCCTGAAATTTATTTAAAACAGGTGTTAGCTAATTATTTGCAACAAGCTGATGCTCCTAAAGCTGAAGAAATTAAAGAAGAAGTGATTGCTGAGCCGAAGAAAAAAGTTGCTGCAAAAAAAGTGGTAGTAACGGAAGAATCGGCTATAGATGTTAAAAAAACCAAGGCTCCTGCTAAGAAAAAAGCAGAAGTTACTGAAGAAATCTCTGCGGTGGAAAAGAAACCGAAGGCCACAGGGAAAAAGCCAGCAGCAAAAAAGTAAAAATATTTTAAGGCATATATAATAAATCGCCTTTTTGGTTGTTTATATATTTGAGAGCGTTAATTTAGATGACGGGGATAGGTCGGTATGATTTATCCCCGTTCCTTTTTTAGGACTTTTCTCAAGGCTATCCATAAAAAAAGCCGTCTCCTTATCAGAGACGACTCCCAATTAAACTAACCTGAAGCCTATTTATCGATCATTTTATAATACCGAACATAATCGACTTCCATTTTTTGAGGCCAGATGGAATCATCTACGCCTTGTGCTCCACCCCAATCGCCACCAACTGCGACATTTAAAAGGAGGTGAAATCTTTTATCGAAAGGCCAGACTTTATAACCTGTTCCTTCATTGGCAAATTCGAATACCTGAACACCATCATAGAATCCCCTGATGGCATAAGGTGTCCAATCTACCCGATAAAGATGAAAAGCAGTGCTTGCGCCTTCAATTTTTTTAGTGATGGTTTTTTGTGTATTTATCTTAAAATAATAAGCTTCGGTATGCGTGGTGAAGTGAACATTATCCTGGTCATAACCTACATGCTCCATGATATCAATTTCACCTGATTTAGGCCAATCGCCGTACGTTCTGTCTGTTGGTAACATCCAGATTGCCGGCCAGGTACCTTTACCAGACGGCAATTTTGCTTTAATTTCGAAACGGCCATATAACGCATCGAGCTTACCCCGTGTCACCATACGCGATGAAGTGTAGCCCATTCCGCCCATACTTTCCTTTTTAGCGGTTATGGTTAAGATACCATTAGCTACGCTGGCATTATTGGTGGTATTGGTATAATATTCCAATTCGTTATTACCCCAGCCGCCACCGCCTGTATCATAATCCCAGTTAGCCGGTAAGGGTGCTCCCGAATTTGTAAATTCGTCGCTCCAGGCTGGTGTTGTTTCAAAACTCCAGTTTTTATCAACAGGTACAGTAACCACTGGCGGTACATATACCGGACCATCTACGCCACCAGAACCTTTAGAACATCCTGCCAGAGCCGTAGCCACAACTATAAAAGCGCTAAAAATTTCTTTTTTAAAATACTTCACTGAATCCATCATTGTTAAAATTAAAAGGGCAGTTTGAAAAACGTTTTTCAAACTGCCATATTTCTGCTATTTAAATTCGAAATCGTCAATATAGAATATTCCGGGATTTGGATGTCCTTCTCCACCTAACTGAACAACAATTTTATCATACAAAGTCTGGCTTGCAGAAGCTGAGTAATCAAACTCTAACTGTACCCAGGTATTGTATTGTGCAGCAGTAATAGTTTTTACAATCTCAATTTGAGTAGTGTATGCATTTCCACCTAAAAGCGAATTCTGCAATTTTACCGAAACAGTTGGTGCAACTTTGGTGAAATCGTTTCCGCCAGGAATAAACACTTTAAGTCTCACTTTATTCTTAGCTGCCAAATCAAAACGATAAGGCATTGTTATGTTAATATTTCCATATTGACCATCGTTTCCGGTTCTTTTCTCATAATAAGCCACTTTTGATGACGTATTTAAAGGAAATCTTGCCGGGTTATCATAGTTTCTATTAAAATCCATGTTTTCCGCAATCCAGGCCATGCCGGTAGCAGATTGGAAATCGTCAGATAAATTCGCAGCCTGAATTGGTTTTTGTACAGGAGGAACAACTGGCCGTACATAACCTTTTCTGATTAATTTTAAATACCAGGCATTTCCGGCATTAGATTTATCGCCACATCTTAACCACATTTCATCTGCTGTAAGCGATAAAATCTGATAAGATGAAACACCTAAATAATAAGAAATAAATCCATTGTTACTTAAGTTGATGTATTTGACACCATTTACATCATTCAAAATCCAGGTTAAGTTGGTTGGTGGTGTATAATTTACCGTTGGATCATTACTGCCTGTAGGCCCGCCAATACCAGGAGCATTCGATGCGTTTGCAAATGTTGTTCCGTTGTTTGCGTAAGTGTATTTAAGTGAAGTAGCCCCCATCGCAAAGGTCATTTCATCATCGTAAAAACCTAAGCCAGCTTTTTCATTCGGCCCTGCCTGATACCAGTCTGGTGCCTGAGAAGTTATTGGCCCAACGCCTAAGTGCCCTGGTTGTGTTTGATCGATAACCCAGGTTTTACCCGCAGCATTTGATAATCCACCAGAAAGCAAAGTATAAGCCGGATCGCTTAACATACTTGTGTTTGTTGCTGCAATTGTTATCGTTTTGGTTGTAGAAACAGAACCACCATCTGCAAGTACTGTTAATTTAATGGTATAGGTACCAGCAATCGGGTAAGATGACTGTACGTCGTTACCATCGGCAGTTGCACCATTCCCAAAATCCCAATGGGCATTAATGCCATTATAAAGGCTTTTGAAGTTTACAATATTCGGATTGGTGGTAGTTGGCGTCGAAGTAAACTGAATTTCTGCCGCTGTAGGTGGTACACCAATATCCTTTGTGGTTTCACTTTTCTTACACGAAACCATAACACTCAATATCAAAGCCAGACTAAGCCAGATTGATACTTTTATCTTGTTTTTAAATAATTTCATTTCAATGCTGATTAATTATAACCTGGATTTTGTTTAATTAGACCTTTGGTAACTTCAATTTCATTTAAAGGGATAGGCAGGTATTCGCTTTTTCCAGCTTTAAAACCCTGTGAACCCAGAACAGCCACTGCTTTCCCAGTTCTCACTAAATCAAAGAAACGGTGTCCTTCGGTTGCCAGTTCCAATCTACGCTCAGCGTAAACATTATCAAGCGTAGCTGGAATAGAAGCTAAACCTACCCTTGCCCTAACGGCATCAAGTAATTCTTTTGCACGGGTTGCGCTACCACCTGATCTTAATAAAGCTTCGGCCTGCATTAAGTAAGTATCAGCTAAACGAATCTCAATTTCATCAATTGGCCAGTTTTGCTCTGCAACACCACTCGCTGAACGGAATGCTTTTAAAGGCGCATATTTTTTGATGAAATAATCAGTGTTTTGATAACGGGCATTGTAGGTTGCACCGGCAGCTTTTAAGGCTGCACCATCAATAATTGTTGCTGCAAAACGTGGGTCGTTTTTCATCACATTTACCAAATCAAGCGTTACCGGGCAGAAACCCCATCCACTTGAATAAGTATCGCCATTGTAGCTATCCATACCAACAAACTGGGTTCCAACGTTACCTTCACCGCCGTTAATGTAGCCCCAATCAGTCCAGGCAGCATTATTTGAATGCGGAATTTCTAAAATCGATTCTGCGTTGAATTTATTAGCAGGATTAAAGATATCAGCATAATTAGGAAGCAATGAATAACCATAAGGATTACCCACACGGTTTATATCTTCAAATAAAGTAGCCGCTTCAGTCATTTTAGCATTATCATTCTGATAAAGTAAAACTTTACCCAACTGGGCTTTCGCCGCTCCTTGTGATATTCTTCCTTTTTCTGCAGATGAAATTGTTTGTGGCAAACCAGGGATGGCATCTCTCAAATCTTTTTCAATTTGTGCATATACCTGAGCCGGAGTAGACTGAACCTGCGTGTAAAGTTCACTTGTTTCTAAAACTTTGGTAATCAAAGGAACATTTCCGAACCATCTAACCAAATCAAAATAGAAATAAGCCCTTAAAAATTTAACTTCTGCAGTTACACGTGTTTTAAAAGCCGCACTTAAAGTTGTAGCCTTATCAATTTTACTTAAAATAACGTTGGCCCGGTTAATACCCGAGAAATTTTTATTCCATAAACCAACTTGCGGGCCAAGGCTCGAGTTCATGTTAAAGTTATCATAAGCCACCCAGTTAGGCTGATCGGATGCATTACTACCGCCTGCAAAACAATCATCAGATGCAGCACTTAGTAATGGCATTTTCATGGTGTAACCACCAGTAGTACCCCACTGTGTAACATCGTAAACGGCTATCACACCTTGCATAACTTCCGTTTCATTTTTGTAAAAGTTATCTTCAAGAGCTGTTCCGCGTGGCGTTAGCTCTAAATAATCCTTCTTACACGAAACAAAAACAACCATAACAGCAACTATTGCCATCAGGCTTTTAAGATTTTTATTGTTCATCTTTTCCAATAATTAAAAACCAACATTTAAACCGGCAAAAAATGTTCTTGCCTGCGGATAAAAACCACGGTCAACACCATAACTTCCACCACCAATTTCCGGATCGTAACCTGTGTATTTTGTAAATGTTACCAGGTTATTTGCCATTACATAGAATCTTACCTTATCCAAACCTGCTTTTTTAACCAGATTTTTAGGAAGTGTATAACCAAGCTGCAAAGTCTTGATTCTGAAATAAGAACCACTTTCCAAGAAAATACTCGAAACGCGACTGTAGTTCTGGTTAGTATCATCTAATGTTACCCTTGGGATGGTATTACTTGTTCCTTCTCCTGTCCATCTGTTTAAAATTGCTGTTGTATAATTTGCTGTAGGTAAGTCAAATCTTCTTAAAGCATTAAAAATCTGGTTGCCGGCTACACCTTGTCCAAGAACAACTAAATCGAATCCTTTGTAAGCAAGGTTCACAGTCATACCGTAAGTAAAATCAGGAGTTGGATCGCCTATGATTTCGCGGTCATCGTTATTAATTTGTCCATCGCCATTTAAATCAATGAATTTAATATCACCTGGTTTAGCGTTAGGTTGAATAAGCGCACCACTTGCACTTTTGTAATTGTTAATCTGTGCCTGATTCTGGAATAAACCATCGCTTCTGTAGCCATAGAAAGAGCCAATTGCATGACCAACTTTTGTACGGGTAATTTCCAAAGCCTGAGGCGTAACGGTTTGTCCGCCTAAGTATTCTTTATCATCACCTAAGAAATCGATGTTATTTTTAACGAATGCGCCATTTGCATTAACTTTTAAAGAGAAGTCTCCGAAACGTTTAGTGTAACCCAATTCCAGCTCGAAACCTTTGTTCGATAAATCGGCGATGTTACCGATTGGCCCTGCATTACCTACATAACCCGGAACAGCAATTTGTAACAACATACCGGTCGTTTTCTTCTTGTACCAATCTGCAGTTAAGGTAAAGTTGCCGAAAAGGTTCATGTCTAAACCGATATCAGTTGATGAAGTTTGCTCCCATTTCAAATCCGGATTTGATAAAGCATCAGGACTCACACCATTATTTAAACCCGCTGAAGTACCTAAAGTATAGTTTCTACCACCACTAACGGTAGATAGATACCTGAAATCTCCGATATTATCATTACCCACAACACCATAAGATCCTCTGAACTTTAAGAAGGTTACATAGTTGTTTTTAGGGAAGAAATCCTCTTTACTGGCAACCCATCCAACTGATGCAGAAGGGAAATAACCATACTTATTGTTAGGACCAAAACGTGATGAACCATCTCTGCGGACAATACCTGTTAAAAGATATTTTTCATCGTAGTTATAAGTTAAACGGGCAAAAGCTGAATTTAAAGTATTTAAATACTCACCACCATAAAACACATCATTTGCTCTCGAAACAGGAAATTGTAATGAAGCGTCTTTAATATTGTTCACTGGGATTCCATCTTTGCTTCCACCCTGGGTCTCACCTCTGTTCTTCTGGAAAGAATAACCGATTAAACCTGTAACATTATGTTTCGCTATCTGCTTGTTATAGCTGATGGTATTTTCCAGTGAATAGAAAAGCCCTCTGTTCGAGTTTCTGTTATATGATGTTATTGTAGTTTGGTTAATAGAGTTTAGGTAGTAAATCGGAGTAAAACCCTCACTTCCCCAAAAAGCTAAATCTACACCACCTTGCGACCTCACTTTTAAGCCTTTGATAATTTCTGCTTCGACAAAAGCATTCGCAACTACTTTATCCGACCAGCCATTACCCTGTGCAACCTGTAAAGCTGCAACCGGATTCAAAATTTCTGATTGCGCATATTGCGAAATTCCATAAGGGAAACCAGCTTCATTTCTAACCACAGGGTTTCCGATATATGGAGCAGCCCCGTATTTTGCAGGATCTGTTTCTACAAACGGCGTAATCGGGTCGATGTTAATTGCCCTGTTTAAAGGTGAGCCATACTCTGTATTTGTACCAACACCAACTGAATTTGTACGGGTATAACCAATGGTTTGTCCGAATTTAATCGCTTTGGTTATCTGATGTTCTGAGTTAAAACGGGCAGTAAATCTTTTGTATTGTGAATTACTTGTTGCAACAATACCTTCCTGGTCGAAATAACCGAATGAACTGTAGTAAGTAGATTTATCACCTCCGCCACTAATGCTCAACTCGTGATTTTGAATTCTTGCATCGTTATTAAATACAGCGGCTTGCCAGTCTGTTCCAACACCTAAGGCAGCAGGATTTGGAAATCTTGGCGTAGTTAAACCAGGTGTTTTTGCATATTCAGCTTCGTTATAAATTGTAGCGTACTGTGTAGCGTTTAATAAGTTTAATTTTCTTGATGGTGCCTGTGTTCCTAAATAAGTATTATAATTAACAGCCATTCTGCCGTTTCTGCTACCTTTTTTAGTGGTAATAATGATAACACCATTAGCAGCTCTGGCACCGTAAATTGCACCCGAAGCAGCATCTTTTAACACTTCAATAGATTCGATATCAGCCTGGTTCAGGTAATCGATACCACCACCAACCTGCACACCATCAACGATGTATAAAGCTTCACTATTGTTAATTGAAGTTGTACCACGGATACGTAACGTTGCACCCTCACCTGGCTGACCAGATGCAGTTGTGATTGTTAAACCAGAAGTACGGCCTTGTAAAGATTGTTCCACACGTACAACCGGCATGTTTTCTAAATCGGTTGCTTTAACCTGCGAAATTGCACCGGTTACCACACTTTTCTTTTGTGTTCCATAACCAATAACAACTGCATCGGCAAGTACACCTGCCTGCGGTGCAAGCTGAATAGTTAAATCGCCGTTTGAGGTTGCACTAACCTCTTTGTTTTCGTAACCAATAAAAGAAACTACAAGAATTGCATTTTCTTCAACAGTTTTTAAAATAAATGAACCCTGTGCATCAGTTATTGTTCCCTGATTAGAACCTTTAACTTTTACGCTTGCACCAGCCATTGGTGCCCCGGTTTCATCAACAACCTTACCTCTTACATCTGCGTAAGCACGTAAAAGCAAAGGCGAACCATCCACCGATTTCCTGTGGATGATAATTGTATTATTTTTTATGGTATATCCAAGCGGCTGTTCGCTAAAAATCTGTCTTAATGCCTCTTTGATATCTGTATTTTTAATATCAATGGTTACGGGTTTAGCCTCTTTTAAAAGCTCCGTATTATATAGAAAGCTATAGCCTATACTTTTGTTTAACTTGCGAAAAACCTTTAGCAATGCTGTGTTTTTTTCAGAAAGCGTTACATTCTGCGCTTTGGCAGCATAACTGATTTGAAGAAACGTGGTGATTAATAAGACAAATGTCAATTTCATAATCAACAATAATTTAGATAGTCGGCCCTTTGGGTTGGGCAACCATTCAGTATAAAAATTCATATATTTGGTTATTAGGTTTAGAATAGTTGTATCTCACAAAATTTTACGATTAGAATAAAGCCTTAATTTATGCCGGGAGCGTTGCCGCGCTTCCGGTTTTTTTTAGTTAAGCTATATCCTGAAATCATCGCTAAGGATGAAGAAAGTATACGTTATGGCATAACTAAAATCCTCCTTTCTTCAATTTTAAAATGAACATCTCCAGTAGCCTGTAAGGTTTCCAGAACTTCATTTACACTGTTGAATCTCGAAATCCTACCACCAAAAAGCTTATCCATTTTGGCATCTCGATAGGTAATATCTACATTGTACCAACGGGAAATTTTATTCATAATGGTTTGTAAATTCTCATCATTGAAACTGAAAAAGCCGTCTTTCCAGGTAACCGCATCTTCAGCATCAACATTCCTTACCAAAACAGAAGGCGATGATGCTGAAATAACCGATTGCTGACCCGGCTTTAACAGACTTGACGCTAAAGAATTAAGGTTTAAAATCCTGACACTTCCTTCAAGCAGTGTTGTCTTGTTGGTAGGTTCATCAGCATAGGCATTAATATTAAAGTGTGTACCTAAAACCTCAACCTGCTGGTTTCTTCCAGCAGCGATTTCACTATTTACCTTAAATGGAACCCGGCTACCTTTTCTGTTTGATAATTTAGCTACTTCGAAATAGGCTTCGCCTTTTAACGCCACAATTCTTTCCTCGCTATTAAAAGTTGTTGGATACCTCAAAGAAGACTCTGCATTTAACCAAACACTGGTACCATCGGGTAAATTAACCTGGTATTGTCCGCCTCTAGGGGTTTCTATCGTATTAAATGAGTTTTTGGCTTTAGTTGCTGATGTTGAAACAATGGTATAAATTAATTCGCCATTTTTTGTTTTGGTAATGTTAATACCAGCTTGCTTGGCAATAACGCCATTTGTTGCATCAGTTAAAGAAATTTTGGAGCCATCTGCCAAAGTAAGCGTTGCCTTATTACCTCCTGGCTTAATAACATTCTGTTTATTGTTGCTTAAACTTTGTGCAGTAAATTGTCTTTCAATTTGATTTTTAACAACAAAACCAATGAAAAATAATACAACCGCTGCAGCAGCAACTTTTAACCATAAAGAATATTTGAATTTCGACTTAAGCTCAGTTTGTTCTTCTATAGCCTGCCAGATCTGATTTCTGGCATCAATAATGTCTTCGTGTTTTAAATCAGATATTTTTGATTCGAGTTCGGAAAGATGCCACGACTCTACCAAAGCTTTTTCCTGCTCCGTACAAAGTCCAGCTCTGTATTTCTCTAAAAGTTTTTCAACTTCAGGTTTATTCATCACTACAATATATTTGGCTAATTAAATACATGTAGGTTAAGTAGTACTGAGGTAGTAGATGTTGTAAAAATATTTTTAAAATTTATCGTATCTTGTTGATTTACAATAAAAATAAAATTAAAAAAATAAACACGATCAGTCTTAAGAAAAAGATTAGCGGATTAATAAAATGATGGCAAGCGATATAAATGATGTTAGTTTTAAGCGCAGCACTTTTAAGGCGTTGCTCATTTGCTTTTTAACGGTTTTATCAGACAGGTGCAGAATTTCGGCTATTTCTTTTTGCGAAAGGTGTTGTTGTCTGCTCATTTCGAAAATTTGCCGCATTTTTGCCGGTAGCAGGCTAACTTCTTTTTCAATAATCTGTGCAAATTCTTTTTCGCGGATATAATTATCAGTTATGCAATCACCTTGGTCAATAAAGCTTTCGAGCGATTGTAAATAATTCGATTTTGATTTATTTTTATCCAGCCAATCGAACACTTTATACCGTACTGCGGTATATAAGTAAGCCGATAATTGGGATTTGATTTTAATATCCGGATTGCTCCACAGATAGACAAAAATTTCCTGAACTATATCCCTCGCATCTTCCTTATCAGAAACCAGTTTACACGCATAAACATATAACAAACCATTAAAACGCTCGTAAATTTCTTCAAAAGCATACCTATCTCCAGACTGAATTAGACCGAGTAGTTCGTTGTCAGTTAATGAATCGTAGTTAGACATTGGTTAGAATGATTAAACGAATGTAAGCATTAGTTTAAGTTAAATCCTAACATTTTTTTTGATAACAAAATTATTTAAAACGTTTTACAAACGTTTATTACACTGTTTTACATCCTATTGTAATCTTTAAAAGAAATATTGGCATATCGGGAAAAGTCGATATACATTTGTTCATGGATCAGGTAGAAATCTTTAAAGCACTCTCAAACAAAACCCGTTTACAAATATTAAACTGGCTTAAAACCCCTGCAACACATTTTCCCGACCAACCAAATGCCGACTTCGAAAACATTGGTGTTTGCGTGGGGCAAATACAAATTAAGGCAGGTTTATCGCAAAGTACCATTTCCGAATACCTTTCAATTTTACAACGTGCTGATTTAGTCTGCGCCACCCGTGTTGGGCAGTGGACTTACTACAAGCGTAATAAAGAAGGTATTGAACAGCTAAGTAAAATCATTCATTCCGAATTATAAATCATAAAAATATGAACACAGATAGTTTATTCAGACCATTTGCGCTGAAAACATTAAATACAAAAAACAGAATTGTAATGGCTCCAATGACACGTTCGTTTTCACCTGAGGGTGTACCGACTACAGCTGTTGCCGAATATTACGCTAAGAGAGCAGTCGGAGAAGTAGGCTTAATCTTATCAGAAGGAACCGTAATTAACCGACCTTCATCATCAGCCGATCCTAATATCCCACATTTTTACGGTGAAAAGGCATTAGCTGGCTGGCAAAAAGTAATAAATGATGTTCATGCGAAAGGCGGGCAAATGGGGCCACAAATCTGGCACCAGGGTATTCATGCCAATCATGCTTCAGGCTGGTTGCCATCTGCTCCATTCGAAGGGCCTTCAAGCTTTAACAGTCCGGGTTTTGAGAATGGTGTAGCCATGACAGATGCTGCAATTGCAGATACGATTGCAGCTTTTGGCCAGGCAGCAGCAGATGCCAAGGCCTTAGGCTTTGACACGGTAGAAATTCACGGTGCACACCAATACCTGATTGACCAGTTTTTTTGGGATGCAACGAATAACCGTAAGGATATTTACGGCGGAAAAACACTTGCAGAGCGTACCCGTTTTGGTGTAGAAGTTATTAAAGAAGTACGTAAAAGAGTTGGTGAAGATTTTGCCTTAATTATTCGTCTTTCGCAATTTAAACCTGCTGCATACGATTTTAAATTGGCTAAAACTGAGCAGGAAATGGAACAGTGGCTAACGCCCTTGGCTGATGCCGGAATTGATATTTTTCATTGTTCGCAACGCCGTTTCTGGGAACCAGAATTTGAAGGCTCAGACTTAAACTTTGCCGGTTGGGCAAAAAAATTAACCGGAAAAGCAACTATTTCCGTAGGTTCAGTTGGTTTGGACGGTGATTTCTTTGGTGCATTTGCGGGCCAGAGTTCTCAGCCAAGTTCACTTGATGAATTGGTTCGCAGAATGGACAGGGGTGATTTCGATTTAGTTGCCGTTGGTCGTCCGCTCTTAGCTGATTCGCATTGGGTTGAAAAAATCAAAAACAACCGCACTGAAGAGCTGAAAGGCTTCAGTAAAGAAGCACTGGCGGAATTGGTGTAAGCCATTATTGCTTTTTTAGATTTCGTCATTGTCAGACACAATTTAATTCCGGCAAATCAGGAAAGCAATTGTATCTTGCAATGACGATTTTTTTATGGAGTTTTCTTAAATTCACCTCATCAAACGAGAAACTACATGTCGAATATAAAATTGATTATTGATGAACGCCCGGCCAGTATTGGCAATTTCATGGTTGGAAGATTGTTACCTTTCAGGGAAAAACGGATGGTTGGTCCATTTTCATTTATCGACCACATGGGGCCGGCGGCGCTAAACGATCACGAAAACCTTGATGTTCCACCACATCCACATATCGGTTTATCAACACTTACCTTTTTATTCGAAGGGGAAATCACCCATAAAGATAGCTTGGGCAGTAATGTTGTAATAAAACCCGGCCAAGTTAACTGGATGACTTCCGGTAGTGGTATTGTTCACTCGGAAAGAACACCTGAATATTTAAGACAGAGCGATAAAATGCTACATGGCTTACAAATCTGGGTAGCTTTACCTAAAGCTTTGGAGCAAATGGAGCCGGAGTTTTTTCATGTCGAAGCAGAAGATATACCTCATTGGGAAGAAAACGGATTAAGTTTCAAACTCATTGCCGGAGAAGCCCTGGGTAAGAAGTCGCCCGTTCCTGTTTACAGTCCGCTTTATTTTATCGAAATAAAAAGTAAATCAAAACAAAAGGTAAATATCGGCGATGGTTTGTTTGGAGAAAGTGCACTTTATATTTTAGAAGGCGTAATTGAAAGCGAAGGCAATATTTTTGAGCCTAAGCACATTCTTATTGCTAACAACGCCAGGCTTTGCGAATTCGAAATGCACGAAAACACAACAGTCTATATTTTCGGCGGAGAACCTTTCCCTGAAGAGCGTTTTATTTACTGGAACTTTGTTTCATCAGACAAAGAATTGATAGAAGAAGCAAAAACTAAATGGTTAAATCAAAGCTTTAAACCAGTACCTGGAGAAACAGATTTTGTACCATTGCCGGTTCAAAGCATCAGAAAGCCTTAGTTTACCCTTTTAAACAAATTCATATTTACCGAAACCGCAACACCTGTTGATGAAAGTTTGGTATTTCCATAGCCGATATCGGTTAAAGGGAGTTTCATGAAAGGGCGGGCACTAACGCTCAGTTTGCTGTTTATTTTATGCTGAAATTCGACACCAATATTTGCCACACCCAGATAGTGCTGGTTTTGGTTTCTCACTTCGTAACTGGCTGGTCCTGCATAACTGGAATTATAAGTGTAGTTATACTTTTCTTTAAGCATCAAATAGCTAGATAAGCCCGTACTAACCGTTATCGAATTTCTATTGCCATCGAAAATTCTATAATTTACATTCAATGGGATATCGAGTACATCGCAGTTTGCATGGATGTTTGATGGCTCGACTTTAAAAACATAAGTGGTATTGGGATTGTAAAAACTAAAATCAGACTCATAAATTTTCTTTGCATAAGCCGCTCCTGTGGTAACACTCAAGCGCTTAGTAAGTGAAAAAGTCAATTCAGCTCCAATGCTTCCACTTAGATTACTACGGCCAGAATATTCAACTGAAGTTAAATCAGGCGCAGCCAGAATACTTAATACAAACCTTGATTTACCTGACAAATTCTTAACTATAACCTTCTCTTTAGGTTTACCAAAATCTGTGGCAGTGTTTTTTGGAGTATTGAAAACAGCCTCCTGACTAATATTTTCTATTGATAATTTTGTGTTCGTAGCGAGCAGGCTAGCTGCAAGTTGATTATTATTTTTAGCTAATTCTGGTGCAATTACGTTACCTGTTTCAGCTGTTTTCATCAATTCATTTGGTACAAAGTGATTTGCTTGAGGTTTTATTGCTTCAGCTAAAGCTACTTTTTTATCCAGGCTCTCTCTTTTTCCTCCCGCTTCGGTTACCTCGTCCTTTACTTTATTATCAGCATTAGGTTTAACATTCTGCTTCTGCTCTATTTTATTTTTTATAGCAGCATTATCGTTCGGTTTCTGCGCATTAGGTTTTAGCAAGAAAAATGCGATTACTAACATTGCAGCAACACCGCTCAATGCCGTAAACCAGATTAAAGGTGCAATCCTGCGCTTTGGTTTTGGATGTAAGCGTTCCTCCAGCGCTTCCCAATGGGCTTCGTTGAATGGAATATCGGGATGCTCCAATCCTTCTCTAAACAAACTATCTATATCTTTCCCTTTTTTCATTTTGTGTTTGTATTAAAATTCACCCTCACATGGCTGGCATCAAATGCAACCATTTTTCTTTCATAAGCATTTTCAACAGGCGGCTTTAGCATGTCCTGAAGTTTTTGACGGGCCTTAAATAAATTTGATTTCGAGGTTCCCACAGAAATAGAAAGCATTTCTGAAATTTCCTCATGCGAATAACCATCTATTGCAAAGAGGTTAAAAACCGTTCGGTAGGCAGGCGTTAACTTTTGAATAAGCGCTAGTAAATCTTCGTAAGCCAATTTTGAATATACCGATTGTTCCTGAATAATTTCATCATGTTCTGTAATATCCAGGTGGTCTGCAAATTTTAAATTAGCCCTGTAATAATCAATAGCAGTATTGGTTATTATACGCCCAAGCCATGCCTTGAATGGCTTACCTTGTTCGTATTTATCAATATTTTTAAACACTTTAAAAAACCCGTCATTTAGTATCCCCGCAGCATCCAGCCTGTCGCTGGCATAACGCAAACAAATGCCCATGGCAAAGCCATAGAAATGTTTGTAGATAGCCTGTTGTCCATCTCTTTCATTTCTAATGCAGCTGTTTATGTAACTTTCTATAGCATGTTCAGTATTGCGGATAGGGGCCACTAATTCTCCTTTCTTAAAACACTATACGGTTAAAAAAATAAAAGGTTGCCTTAAATTAATATTTTTTTTTTCAGATAAGCAGAATTTATTTTTTCGAAAAAAGGTAAGCTTGCTGGGCAACCTTTTGATAATGGCTGGCGTAACAGTAAAAACTAAAACATTAAACAAAATCGTTATGCTAATCTACTTTAAAAGAAATCTAACCGCCGTGCTGTGCATGGCATTAGCAATCGCATCGTCTTGTAAAAAGAGTACCGACAATACTGTTCCCAAAAAGGGAATCCAGCTTGCCACTGATGCGAAATTTGGAACCATAATTACCGATAATTCGGGAAAAACCTTATACATGTTCGCTAATGACGTTGCAGGAGTACCCACCTGTACCGGAGGATGTGAAACCGTTTGGCCACTATATTACTCAGCAGATATCAGTACTGATTTAAATGTTAACCCTGCCGAAGTTGGTGAAATTACCAGGGCTGATGGCCGTAAACAAAGTACCTACAAAGGTTATCCACTTTACTATTATCAGAGCGATGCCGCTACAGGCGATATTAAAGGTGATGGCGTTGGCGGCATTTGGTTTGTTGCGAAACCCGATTATTCATTAATGCTTGCCAATGCACAAATGACTGGATTAAATGGAAAACTTTACACCAGTACATATGCGGAAGGCACAGGATTAACGAAATACCTTACTGATGGAAACGGAAGAGCACTTTACGCCTTTTCGCCAGATAAAAACAATAAAAATACGTTTACAAAAGCTGATTTAAGTAATAATACTATCTGGCCGGTTTTTGAAGCAGATTTAAAAAGCCTGCCTTCCATTATCACAAAAGATATGATAGCTACAATTGATGTTTTTGGCAAAAAACAACTTACTTACAAAGGCTGGCCGCTATATTACTTTGGACAAGATACTAAACGGGGTGATAACAAGGGTTCAAGTGTGGGCCCGGCACCAGGTTACTGGCCAATGCTTAATGCTGCAACAACGGTTGCACCTTCAGCTACACCATAAAGATACCATGAGTTGAACGACAGGGTAGATGAGCCGGCTGATGTAATGTTAGTCGGCTTTTTTTATTATTCCTGTAATAAAGCCTGTTTTATTTTTTCAGCAGCTTCAGCAAGCTCCTCCTGTGTTGGCTTTAGCTTTTCCTTGGCAAAATTCATGTCGCTAACGCTATTCATGGGAATAAGGTGAATATGTGCATGTGGTACTTCCAGGCCAATTACCGAAACACCAACCTTTTTGCAGGGGAAAGCAGCTTTAACACCTTTAGCCACAATTTTAGCAAACATCCATAAGCCAACGTAAAGATCCTCCTCCAGGTCGAAAATATAATCTCTCTCAACTTTTGGAATCACCAGTACATGGCCTGCCGTTAACGGCTGAACATCTAAGAAAGCTAAATATTCTACAGTTTCGGCAACAACATGTGCGCTAATTTCGCCGGCAACAATTTTTGAAAAGATAGTCATAAATAGGTAGAAGGTTAAAGGTGTGAAGATTGATGGTTTTAATAGCGGAGTGATGACGTTACGTCTTAAATCCTCCGCCTTATACCTTATCTCGAGATTTCCAAAACTTCGAACTGCATTTTACCTGCGGGCACTTCAATTTCGGCAAATTCGCCAACCGATTTACCCAGTAAACCTTGTGCAATTGGTGATTTAACTGAAATTTTTCCGGTTTTCAAATCGGCTTCGCTTTCTGCAACAAGTTGATAAGTCATGGTTGCATTATTTTTTACGTTTTTAATTTTAACGATTGATAAGGCCAACACTTTGGTAACATCAAGCTTTGATTCATCAAGCAGACGCGAATGCGCAAGTGTATCTTCTAATTTAGCAATTTTAGCTTCATGTAAACCTTGTGCTTCTTTAGCTGCATCATATTCGGCGTTTTCAGATAAATCGCCTTTATCACGAGCTTCAGCAATTGCTTTTGCAATAGATGAACGCCCTTCAGTTTTTAAATAATGTAATTCTTCTTTAAGTTTTTCTAAACCTTCTTTGGTATAATAGGTAATCTCTGCCATAGCTCGTTTCTTTCTTTAGTCCTATAAAAAACAAACAAGACTACATAGGTGGTTTCCTACATAGTCTTGCTTCAATTATAACGAAGATAAAATGCTGAAATTACAAAAGCAAATAAATAGCCAGGATTTTTATGTTTTAAGCATTTGGATTGTTCTAATGCACACTTATCTATTGATGCTAAAAATTAATTCCTCGTTTTTCTGCCACTTACACGGGAAATTATATTCATCTAAAATTCGTCCATTATTTTTAGCTTAGTCAAAATTATTCAGAAAAATGAAAAAGTTATTCTCTTTGGCCCTTTTGGCTTACCTGGGAAGCACTATGGTTTCGGCCCAGGAACTTTATATGCCCAGAAACATTAAAGCAGCATATGCAAAAGGTACACGCTCAGTGAGCGGAAAACCTGGCCCCAATTATTGGCAAAACCATGGCAAATACAACATGGATATTAAAGTAGATGCCAATACGAAAATAGTTATTGGAACGGAAGAAATTATTTATAGCAATAACAGTAACGACACACTAAAAACACTGGCCATACGCTTTGTTAATAATTTACATAAACCTACATCACCGAGAAGTGGAAATGTAAGTGAAGATTTTCTAAGTGCAGGTTTAAACATATCAGCTTTTGCTGTTGACGGCGAAACCATTGCCGTTAATACTAAAGATTGGGGTACCGTGGGCAACGTAAGGCTAAAAAAACCACTGGCTCCGAAAGCTAAAATTACAGTTAAGATAGATTGGGATTATCCTTTATCAAAACAAAGTGGCCGCGAAGGACAAATTGATGCAACTACCTTTTATGTTGCTTACAGCTATCCGCGTATTTCTGTTTATGATGATTATAACGGATGGGACAGAATTCCACACACTGACAGGGGCGAGTTTTATAATGATTTTAACGATTATAATTTCTCTGTTAAAGCACCTAAAAACTTTGTGGTTTATGCCACGGGCGATTTACTAAATCCCGACGAAGTTTTACAACCCGAAATTGCTGCAAGATTAAAAAAATCATATATCTCAGATGAAATTCAGCACATTGCCAACGAACAGGAATTGAAAGCAGGTAAAGTTACCTTACAGAAAGATTGGAATACCTGGAAATTTACAGCTAATCATATTACAGATGTGTGTTTTGGTTTAAGCAGCACTTATTTGTGGGATGCGGCAAGTGTTGTTGTAGATTCAAAAGCAAACAGAAGAGTAAGTACGCAGGCTGCTTATAATGTTAATTCGAAAGATTTCCCTAATTCCGTAAAAAACAACCTGTACGCACTTAACTGGTTTTCAAATAACTGGCCAGGTGTTCCTTACCCATTTTCGAAAATGACAGCCTTTCAGGGTTTCGCAGATATGGAATATCCTATGATGGTTAACGATTCTGACACCGGTGATCCTGTTTTTGCACAATTGGTTCAAGACCATGAAGTGGCACACACATATTTTCCTTTTTACATGGGTATTAACGAAACCCGTTATGCCTACATGGACGAAGGTTGGGCAACAACGCTTGAATATTTAATCGGCATTGCCGAGCATGGCAAAGAAGCTGCGGATAAATTTTATAAGGCATTTAGGGTTCAGCGCTATATTAATGATAAATCGGCCGAAGAAGACCAGCCAATTATCTCAATGTCGGATCAGGTTTCAGGTTCAGGGTATGGCAATAATTCGTACGGTAAAGCCTCCTTATCTTACCTTGCACTAAAAGATATGCTGGGCGATGATTTATTTAAGAAAGCCCTTCACCATTATATGGATAACTGGAACGGCAAACATCCTATCCCATGGGATTATTTCAATTCAATGAATACGGGCGCAGGCCAGAATTTAAACTGGTTTTTCCAGAACTGGTTCTTTACCAATAATTACATCGATTTGGTTATTAGTAAACCACAGATTTCAACAGGAAAAGCAAGTTTTGTAATTAAAAACGAAGGTGGTTTTGCAATTCCTTTTGATATCCTGATTACCGATACTGAAGGTAAAACAGAAACTATACACAAAACACCTGCGGTTTGGAAGACAAACCAAAAGGAAATGACTATGACGATTAACACTAACAGAAAGATAAAATCGATTAAGCTGGATGGTGGTATATTTCTAGATGCTACACCTTCGGATAATGTTTATGAAGTAAAATAATTCTTTTTTTGCAGTTTTCAGTTGATGTTTTCGCTCAACTGAAAACTGCAAATTTTTAACTATTTTCTGCTTTGCAGCTCGCCTGGTGCTTAACAGGAAAATTAAGCGAATTGGCAATGAAGCACATTTTATTTGCCTCTTGATGCAAAGATTCTGCCAGTTCAAAATGTGCTTTATCAGCAATTAAAACCTGCGGATGCAAAGTTACTTCCCTAAATTTACCGCTTCCATCAGCCGACTCTTCCATCGTACCAACCGCTTCATCCTTATAGTCGATTACAACAATTTCGTTTTTTGAACATAGATGAAGATACCATAGCATATGACAGCTCGAAATTGAAGCCAGAAGCAAATCTTCGGGATTATGCCTCGATTTATCACCCAAAAAAGCAGAATCTGAGGAGCCCGAAATATCAGCTTTACCGTCTACTGAAATTAAATAATCACGATCGTATGATCGGTAATCCATTGTTCCTGAGCCTTTATTGCCCGTCCAGGTTACCGTGGTTTTGTATAAGTGGTCTTTCGGCATGATATAATTAGTTAGAATGTATTGTCAATTTAAGAAATTAAGATCGATTTGCGTTAGCTTTTTTTAAGACATTTTGCATCATTAGAAGCCCCGAAGTAATTCCATGCGGCTTTGAAAACGACAACTTTTACATTCCCTGTGCCACTCAACATACATATTTACACCACCAACCGTAAAAGGATAAGACCTTATAAGTTTAAATCTTTTAATTTTTCTGCCAATACCTCCGAAATTTTCCGGTACGAATCGAATGTCCAACCGCCAACATGAGGTGTCAATATCACTTTATCGTTGATTTGTAATGCCTTGTACCAATCCTGTTCACCCAAAGCCGGAAATTTTTCCGTTTGCAGCACATCCAAACCAGCACCTAATATTTTCCCAGATTGTATACTGTTCAAAACCGCCTGTGTATTTACAATTTCGCCCCTTGCAGTATTGATAAAGAATATCGGCTTTTTAAAATGGAAAAAATATTCATCATCAACCATCTGCCTTGTTTCAGTTGTTAAAGGAATATGTAGGCTTAAAACATCACTGTATTTTACAATTTCTTCCATACTTACTTCGCGGGCAAAAGCATCAGTAAAACCAGTTTTATATTTATCGTAAGCCATAACATCAACCTCAAAACCGGCAAGTTTTTTTGCAAAGCTTTGCCCCATAAAACCGTAACCGATAATTCCTACTTTCTTACCTTTTAGCTCATAACCACGGTTGCCTTCCCTATCCCAAATACCATTTCTGATTTCAATATCTGCCCTGCGGAAATTATTCATCAAAGATAAAAGTAAACCTGTAGCATGCTCACCTACCGCATCGCAATTGCCCTCAGGCGCATTAATTAGTTTTATATTACGCTCAAAGGCAATTTTCTCCTCAATATTATCCAATCCGGCACCTGCACGTGCAACAAATTTCAAATTTGATGCGGCAGCAAAAATTTCAGCATCAATCCTGAATTTGGTCCTGACAGCAATACCATCGTAGGCAGCAATTTTAGCTAAAGTTTCCTGACGGGTAATTTTTGGCTCATCATCAACCTCATACCCTAGTTTAACCGCCTGTTCTTTAAATGCCGGATGCAGGTCATCAACAATTAATATTTTTTTACTCATGATAAGGCAAAAGTAACATTTTATGAATTTTGATTTAGTTTTTAATAACACTGCGATGCAATATTATTCGCTTCATTAAGAAGCAACTAGGTTAAATTGAAAACCACAAAAATATTACTGTAAAACAGCTGTAATAAAATAGTTACGGCACTTTTTTTAAACTTCATTGCCGTTTCTTTGTCACTCTTTTAGAAAACTACAAAAACACGCAAGAATTTAATGAGACTTTTACAATCAAAAACAATAAAAATAACTACGTTCTTACTATTCCTTTCTCTTGGTTTATTTGCACAAACAAGCAACAAAGCTAAAATTACAGGTGTATTAAAAGATGCCAAAACCCAGGAAACTATTCCTTTTGCAACAGCCGTTCTGATTAACAAAGAAACTAAAGCAAATGTTAAGGTTGCACAAACTGACATGAATGGTGCTTTCACCATGGCTGATTTACCTTCAGGAACATTTACATTTAAAATAAGCTTTGTAGGTTACCAAACGATGGTAAGAGACAATGTTAACATAACTGCAGCCACAACTACCTTAAATTTCGGTGAAATTAAAATGAATGCATCAGCAGGTAATGTTTTGAAAGATGTTACCGTTACCGCACAAAAATCAGCCATACAAATGGGTATCGATAAAAAGGTATTCTCGGTTGATCAGAGTTTGGTGAGTGAAGGTGGTTCGGCCGGCGATTTATTACAAAATGTTCCTTCTGTTTCTACAGATATGGACGGTAACGTAAGTTTACGTGGTTCGACTGGCGTTAAGGTGCTGATTGATGGAAAACCATCGCTAATTGCGGGCGGAAACGTTGCGCAGATTTTGCAATCTATTCCGGCAAGTTCAATCGAGAACGTTGAGGTAATCACAAATCCATCAGCAAAATACGACGCTGAGGGCCAGTCGGGTATTATCAACATTGTATTAAAGAAAAACACAAAATTAGGTTTCAATGGTTCTGCTGCATTAACTGCAGGTAACCGCGACAACTACAATGCAAATACAAATTTGAGTTTCCAGAACAGCAAAGTTAACGTTTATGGTAACTATAGTTATCGTTATGGAAATCGTGTAGGTGGCGGTTTCCAGGATATTACCTATAAAAATACAACAAGTTCTACAGCTTTTGCGAACCAAAATACGGTTTCGACTTCTTTAGATAAAGGGCATAATGCAAAGGCCGGAATCGATTATTACGTAGCACCGAAAAGTGTGTTAAGCTTATCAGGAGGCTTCAATTCACGTGAAAACGACCGTAATGAGTTGATCGATATCAGACAATTAAGTAGCTCGAGAAGCCCTGTTTTAATTAGTAACAGGAATAACGTAACAAGCGGAACCGGTAACAGTTACGATCTGAATTTTGATTACAACCAGAAGTTTAAAAAACCTAAGGAGGAATTAACATTCAATTTTGGATATTCTACAGGAAACAATGATAACGACCAGACTTACAATACTAACGTTACCAATATAAATGGATCAGCTGCAAACTTAAATAGAAGTTTACAACGTACTTTTAACACAGGTAATAATTCAAACTATAATATTCAGGCTGATTACTCATTACCAGTTGGTAAAGCCGGAAAAATTGAAGCAGGTTACCGTAGCCAGATTCGTTTAGGCGATAACGGACAGTATGCAGATTCGGTGCTCACAGCAACCAACGTGTACGTTCAAAACAATAAGCTGATTAATAATTTCGACAGTAAGGATCAGGTACATGCGCTTTATTTCAATTACCAAAATCAGATTAAAGACTTTGGTTATCAGTTGGGTTTAAGAGCTGAAGACGCTCGTTTAGATACACATCTTGAAGGTTACAGTAACAACGTGCTTACTTCAAGTGCAGGTAACATCCACTATAAAAGATTATATCCAAGTGTGTTTTTAACACAAAAGCTTGCGGGTGAAAATACGATTCAGCTAAGCTATACCAGAAGAGTTAACCGCCCGAGACCATGGGATACAAACCCATTTCTTGATGTTTCTGACCCATTAAATTACAGAGCAGGTAATCCAAACTTATTACCTGAAGACGTGCATTCCTTTGAATTAGGTTACAGTAAATATTTCAAAAAAGTAACCTTAACTTCAAGCTTATACTACCGTCAAACAAATGATGTAATTCAACGTGTAAGAAGTACGCCTGATGCAAATGGAATCATAACATCGACTCCACAAAACTTATCACGCCAGATTAATAGTGGTTTAGAATTAATTGGCCGTTTTGATTTAGTTAAAGCATTAAACTTTACGACTAACGTAAACTTGTATCAAAGCAAATTCTTCGGAGATGACCGCTTTAATATTGCCACAAGCAGCGGTTTTAGCTGGAATGCAAACATCACGGGAAATTTAACAGTGGTAAAAAATGTTTCGGTTCAGGTTCGTGGCGATTACCGTGCTCCTGAAGTAATGGCACAGGGAAAACGAAACGCAATGTATGGTATTGATGGTGGTGCGAAATATGATTTCCCAAACAAAAAAGCATCGCTTAGCTTTAACGTAAGAGATATCTTCAATACAAGAAGATGGAGTATGACTACAGAAGATGCTTCAACGATTGTTGATTTCCAACGCCAGATGCAGGGTACAATGGGAAATTTAACCTTTTCGTACCGTTTTGGAAAAACATTGTTTAATAGCACCAAGAAACCTAAAAAAGAAGATCAGCAGGAAAACAGACCTGATGAAGGTTCTTTCTAAATTTAGAAAAAGCGTTTTGATAACTCAAAACGCTTTTTTTATGTCTGTTTAAATTGAAGATATTTTATTGCTAATGCCTATTTTGCAGCATGGAAGAAACCAACCCCTGGCAAACGCTGGAAAGCGAAGTTAAATACAACAACAACTGGATTCAGCTGACTGAACACCAGGTAATCAATCCTTCTGGCGGAAAAGGTATTTATGGTGAAGTACATTTCAAAAATTTCGCTATTGGCATTTTACCTTTGGATGAAGCGTATAATACCTGGCTGGTTGGCCAGTACCGCTATCCGCTTAAAGCTTACAGCTGGGAAATTCCCGAGGGCGGAGGCCCACTAGGCGAGGAGCCGCTGGATAGTGCAAAGCGGGAACTACTTGAAGAAACAGGGATGAGTGCTAAAAACTGGAAAGAAATTCAACGAATGCACCTGTCAAACTCGGTGAGTGATGAGTTGAGCATCATATATGTTGCCACAGGTTTAATCCATGGCATAGCCATGCCTGAAGAAACAGAGCAGCTTGTGGTGAAAAAACTTCCATTTGAAGATGCTTATCACATGGTGATTAAGGGAGAGATAACCGATTCTATGAGCGTTGCCGCAATCTTAAGAGTGAAGCTGATGATGTTAAAAGGTGAGTTATAATTTCGCCCTTTAGCATTCAAACATATCATTATCTTTGTGCTGATTAAATCAGCCACATGAATAAGTTTTTCGGTTATATTTTAAGCCCAGTATTTTATATTTTTTTCGGCTTAATGCTTTGTATTTTTCACCCTATTCAATGGGTTTGCATTAAGGTTTTTGGTTACAAGGCTCATAAAGCATCGGTTGATGCACTTAACTTTTTCTTAACCTACTGTCAGTTATTTCTGGTTAACTCCATCACCTTTAAAAATGATTTCGAATTGCCAACCGACCGGCCAATTATTTTTGCAGCGAACCACCAAAGCATGTACGATATCCCGGCACTGATTTGGTTTCTAAGAAAACATCATGCAAAATTCATCTCCAAAATTGAATTAGCCAAAGGCATTCCTTCAATATCGATTAACCTGCGTGTTGGTGGAGGTGCAAACATCAACAGGAAAGATAATAAACAGGCTATCTCAGAAATTATAAAATTAGGCCGCCGGATGAAGGACAACAACTGGAGTACCGTTATTTTTCCGGAAGGAACCAGGGCAAAGGACGGGCAGGTAAAAACCTTTCAGTTTGGGGGTGTTGCGACTTTATTAAAAGTTGTGCCTAATGCACTTGTTGTGCCGGTGGCGATAGAAAATTCCTGGAAAATTGTTCGTTACGGGATGTTTCCGTTAACTAGCGGAAATGCTTTACGCTGGACGGTTTTGCAACCTATTGAACCAGGTGAAAAAACACCAAACGATATTACCTTAGAAGCTGAAACAGCTATCAGAAAAGTTTTAGGCCAAGCTTTGAACTAACTTACTAAATATTCTTATTCCCGATTACCCTGAAAAATTCATCCCGGTAGGTATCGCCAACGGGGATAATTTTTTTATTGATGGTAATGCGACTGCGCTCAATGCTTTCAATTTTATCTACAGCGACAATATAAGATTTGTGCACCCTGATAAACTGACTCTGAGGCAAGGCTTCTTCCATTTTTTTCATACTCTGCAAAGTAATAATGCGCTCATCCTTTGTGAATATCGAAATGTAATCTTTTAAACCTTCTATGTATAAAATATCGTGCAGGTATATTTTCTGGATTTTATGTTCTGTTTTAACGAAAATAAAATCCTGCACCGGATTAGGTGACCCAGCAAAAGGCGCAGGCGTAATTAATGGCTGAATTTGCGGCGGAGCGGCTTCAGCAGGTTTGGCCTGGTTATGCACTTTTTCTACAGCCTTATAAAAACGGTCGAAAGCGATTGGCTTTAAAAGATAATCAGAAACATTTAAATCATAACTTTCCAAGGCATACTGCGGATAAGCTGTAGTTAAGATATAGTGGCATTTATTTCCGGCAATTTTTAAAAACTGTATTCCGGTAAGCTCCGGCATCTGAATATCAAGAAAAACCAGGTCTACTCCTCCACCCTGAACAAGTTGTAAAGCTTCAATGGGATTTTCGCATCTTTTAACCATCGTTAAAAAGGGAACTTTTGAAATATAATCTTCCAAAATATCGAGCGCTAAGGGCTCATCATCAACAACAATACAGTTTAAGTTCATTTGTAGGTAGCTATAATTTAATTCAACAGATAAATAAATCGTTTGTATTCTGGTTTGCAATTTAAATATCAATCATCAATTCGCAGGTGTAATGAGTAGCCGAATTTACAACATTTAATTTATATCTGTCAGGGTAAATAAGTTGCAAGCGACGCTCAACATTGGTTAAGCCTACACCACCATGTGCGTCTTTATTCTGGTTATTCTTTTTGTTAATAACACTGAAATGCAGGATTTTCTGGTTGGCAATAATTTCTATTTTAACCGGTTCAGAAGGATCCGTAACCACACCATGTTTAAATGCGTTTTCTACAAAAGAGATTAACATTAAAGGAACAATTTTTTGATCATCAATTTCGCCATTAAGCGTCATTTCTATATAAGCTCCATCTTTAAAGCGGATTTTTTGCAACTCAATATAATTCTTCAGGTAATCTACTTCCTTACTTAAAGAAACGGTAGGCGTATTGCTCTCATAAATCATGTAACGCATAATTTCCGAAAGCTTCATAATGGCATCAGCCGTTTTATCCGATTTCTGGTAAGCCAGAGAATAGATATTATTTAAAGAATTAAAGAGGAAATGTGGATTTAACTGAGATTTCAGAAATTGAAGTTCCATTTCACGGCGTTCGCTTTCAAGATTGCGTTGAACCCGCTGACTTGAGAACCAATCAATAATTAAGCTAATGATTGAACTGCTGACCAGAAAAAATCCACATGAAAAAGCACTATTTATTGCAAAAATGTTTACTGAAAACTCCTTAATTTTCCCATCGAGTTTATATTTAAGTAGCTCTTCAGGATTTAGTACTGCAATTACAGTTTTTATTAAAGTTGCAGCTACTATTAATAAAACAAAAGAGATTACAAAAAATGAATATCTCTTATTCTTTTTTATAAACTCCGGTATTAAAATGATGTAATTAATATAAAATATAGATACATTAATAATTCCAAATACGCCAAAAGTTAAAAAGAAGTCTTTTAGCGTATGGGGTTCCTTCTCGAAGAATAATGCCAATCCAATAATTAACAAAATTATTCCCCAAAAGATGGTGTGTAATATTATCGGCCCCTTACTTTTTTTCATATTTAATATACTATATGCAGACTTTAAGCCTGCAAAAAATGATTCAACCAAAATAAATAAAGAAACTAATATTTAACTACACAATCTACCAACGGGCATTTTTTTTCTACGAACGGCCGAATAGGCAAATTTTATCGACAAACGCCAAAAATGTCCGTTCATCTATAATCTTTAACACTTGGTATAATACATTTTAGCACGATTATTTTCTTGTGTTTCTTTGAACTATCAAAACGAAACAACCATGAAAAAGTTAGCAAACACATCACCATTTTTACTTTTATTATTACCAGTATTTATGATGATTATATTAACCCTTACGATTAACACCAACCAAAACGATAACGGAGAAATTGTAGTTAAACCTGCTAAATCTTCAACTTCAATTGTAAAACAGGCTACTGCTATTTTTAACTAAATAGGATGAGCAATTTCGCAATCGAAACCGTAGGGTTAAACTATAACTTCGGGAACCAAACCGTTGTTAAAGATTTATCGCTGCAAGTACCTAAAGGTAGCATTTACGGTTTTCTGGGGCCTAATGGTGCTGGTAAAACCACGACAATAAAAATATTACTAAACCTGCTTCAGTCGCCAGCTGATCAGGTTTTTCTTTTTGGCAAAGAAATTAACGCAAACCGCATCGCTACGTTAAAGCGTGTAGGTGCTCTTGTAGAGCAACCAGCAATCTATGGTCATTTAACAGGCAAAGAAAATCTTATAAACCGCTGTATTCTATTAGGCATCAGAAAAAGCAAAGCTGATGAAATGCTCAAGCTTGTTGGTTTGACAGAAGCGGCTAATAAAAAATCGAATAAATACTCTTTAGGCATGAAACAAAGGTTAGGCATTGCGCTGGCACTTGTTTCTGACCCGGAATTATTGTTGCTCGATGAACCGACAAACGGATTAGACCCTAATGGCATTATCGAAATCCGCAACCTGATGATTGAACTGGCTTCAGAACATAAAAAAACTATTTTGGTATCCAGCCATCTCTTAGCCGAAATCGAACGTACGGCTACACATGTTGGTATCATAAATAAAGGCGAATTATTATTTCAGGGAACTATCGATGAACTGCATCAACTGAGTAAACCTATGCTGGAAATTGAAGTTGACAACATCGAAAATTCAGTTTCTGTATTATCAGATGCAGGCTACGAGATTGCAGAGCATACAGCTAAAAAAATATTAATTCCCTTTACCTCGGCAAAAGATAGCGGGGCAATAAATACCCTTCTGGTAAAGAATGGCTTTATGGTTACAAGCCTTTATCAACAAAGAAAGGATTTAGAAAACCTATTCCTTGACATAACCAAACCCAACTAACTATGCGCTCACTATATATTTCCTTAGTTTCAGAGTTTTATAAGTCGAGGAAAACACTCGCATTCTGGGCAGCGATTTTGCTTCCGGTAGTAATCTGTAGCCTTGTTTCATTCGGTTTTTATTCAAGTTCTGAAAAGGTATTAAAAATGAATTACCCAGGCCTGATGTTATGGGCAAGATACAGTGGTGCTACATTAAATGTTATGGGTATGTTGATTATGCCCTTTTATGTAATTTTCATGGCTTTTTCGGTAAATAACATTGAACATAAAAATGATACCTGGAAAACATTATTTGCGCAGCCTTTAAACAAATTTTCTATTTACGCGGCCAAATATGTTTATGCGGTGTTGCTTATTTTTATTTGCCTGGTTCTATTTGCCGCTTTAACATATGGTTTTGGCTACATGCTACAGGCGCTGATCCCTAAATATACTTTTAACCAGTATAACCCTTCATCGTTTTTAATTAATTCTTATGCTAAACTTTTCCTTTCGTCACTTGGCATTTTATCCTTTCAGTTAATTTTGAGTTTAATCTGGGCAGATTTCTTAAAACCGATGGGTATTGGTTTCATCGGAACGATTATGGGAATTGTTACCGCTAGTCTTAACTGGCAATATGCTTATCTAATCCCCTACAGTTTACCTGCACTTGCACTGAGAATTACAAAAGTAAAACCAGGTGGAGATCCTTTAGCTTTTGATGTTTTTACACAAGAAATATGGACAAGTTTAATTTATGCTATTGTCCTCTTTGTTATCGGTTACTTTATTGTATCGAAAAAGAGTATTAAATAATAATCAACCACCATATTAATTACCCGCATTCACTAAAAACGACTTGCGGGTTTTTTAGTTAAAAAAAACTCCAAATATTCACATCGAAATGTGTTGAAATGTTAAATCTCATGTAAAAATCTCATGGTAAAGGCTATTAATCTTTTATTAAACTTATTTTAGATAAAAAATACCAAACCTAACTTAAAATGATAAAAAGATTTACAAGTACAGCATTCGCTTTGGGCTTATGCATGTATTCCTTTGCACAGGAAACGCCCGATGCAGCCATTGTATCACAAATCAGAAAAGAAGGATTAGAACACTCGAAAGTAATGGATATTTCATTTAACCTTACTGATGTTAATGGTCCTCGTTTATCGAACTCACCTGGATTAAAAAGAGCGCAGGAATGGGCAATGAAACAATTAACAGAGTGGGGATTAAAAAATGCTCATTTAGAAGCCTGGGGAAATTTTGGTAAAGGTTGGCAGGTTGATAAATATTATGCAGCAACAACACTACCTTACTATCATGCAATAATTGCTTCGCCTAAAGCCTGGACTCCGGGTACAAATGGTCCGATAAAATCGGATGTTGTATTGATAAAAGCAGATAGTGTAGCTGATCTGGCAAAATACAAAGGTAAATTGGCTGGAAAAATTGTTATGATGGATGCCGGAGCACCACTTACCAGCGGTATCCGACCAGATTTCTCCCGCTATGCGGATACAACTTTAGCCAAAATGGCCGAAGCCAAACCAGCGGCTGGTGGCCAGAGAGGACCTCGTCCAGGCGGTGCAAACAACATGATGGCACAAATGATGAAAATGCGTGAAGTTCGTGCAGCAATGAGTGCTATGCTGGTTGAAGAAAAGGTTGGGCTAATTTTAACTTATGCCCGTGGAGGACAAGGTACTTTCTTTACAAGCAATGGCGCTTCATATGCTTTAGATGCTAAACCGGTTTCACCTGAACTAGAAGTTGCAGCAGAAGACTACCTACACATTTTGCGTTTACTACGTGCAGGCAAGCCTGTTGAAGTGGAAGCTGATATTAAAACTTCTTTCTATGATCAGGATCCTCAAGGCTACAACGTAATTGCTGAAATTCCGGGTACAGATAAAAAACTAAAAGATGAGCTGGTAATGATTGGCGGCCACTTCGATTCTTGGCATGCAGGTACTGGCGCAACAGATAATGCAGCTGGTTCAGCAGTGATGATGGAAGCCATGCGTATTTTAAAAACAATTGGTTTTAAACCTAAACGTACAATTCGCATTGCTTTATGGAGTTCAGAAGAACAGGGTTTATTTGGCTCAAGAGGTTATGTAGCTAAACACTTCGGCGATCCAAAAACCATGGTGCTGACCCCAGATCAGAAAAAAATATCTGCATACTATAATTTAGATAATGGTACCGGAAAAATAAGAGGTGTTTATTTACAAGGCAATGAGGCTGCCGGCCCTATTTTTAAAAGCTGGTTGGCACCATTTGCAGATTTAGGTGCTACTACAATTACAGTAAGCAACACAGGCGGTACAGATCATCAGGCATTTGATGCTGTGGGCATTCCGGGTTTCCAGTTTATTCAGGACCCAATGGATTACAATACCCGTACACACCATAGCAATATGGATACTTACGACAGATTGGTTGAAGATGATTTGAAACAAGCGGCAACAATTATTGCTTCTTTCGTTTACAATACATCACAGCGTGATGCTCAGATTCCAAGAAAAGAGCTTCCAACTGCGCCAGCAGCTGCTGCACCTGGCACTCCAGCGCCAGCTCGAAACTAATTACACCTTAACTAAATAATAAGAAAAAGGCCTCCGGATTCCGGAAGGCCTTTTTCATGGATTGTTTTTCATAATCCTGACTAAAACTAATACTTTCAGGAATAACTCCTGCAATCTTGTAGCAGCCTCTTCAGAATCATCATTAAGATGAATCCGAAAAGCTGTCTGAATTTGGGGTTTGAGAGGCGTGCTGAATAAGCAATATTCTTATTTTTTCAACTATTAACCTGTTGATGTTATTTTTTTTATATTTCCCAGTATAAAACGACATGTTTAAACTTTAACATTATGCACAAGTCATTTTCAGCTAATTTTCTTTAAAAGTTTAAGTAGGCAAATTTTATATGTAAGATTTGAATGTTTTTCATTGATTAACATCAGCCTGAAACTACTGCTTCGTCTAAATCAAAATCATTATCACTCAAATTATTTATGTTTGGTCTATTCAAAAGTAATGGGAATCTGCAATGACTAGCCTGCATAAAACACCCTTTTATTCAGGGTATTTTTACGGTATTGCTACAGGGGAATTTAACGTTTGATAAATTGGGTATTTATCCCCAATTTTAAGAATTAAACATTCAAACAAATTATGATCAATAATCCCCGTGCCAATGAAGGCACAGACAACACCATCCCTGTAGACATTGCAAAGAAAATGACGGCTGCTTATAGAGAAAGTCAAAGAGAAAATGCGAAAACCTATACTAAAGCCGCGTGGTTTCCGGCAACACAAATCACACAACTTGCAGAAAAAGTAGCAAAATTTGATGGCGATGGTGTACGCATGTATTTTGGAAGATATACTCAGGAAATCATCGATGCTATAAATAAACTTGGTTATGGTGATAAGATTCCGGATACTTACGCTGAAATGAATACGATCCTTTTTGTAGTGACTAAAGTAATTGACGGCAAACCTAAAACAGATTATTTCACAGATAAAGTTGGACATGGGCACGGGCATGATCACGGACATGGACATGGACACCATAATAAAGTAGCAGATAAAAAATTAGGAGATTCACCGCTTCCAACTGATCCGGGTAACAGGGGGGATTTATGCCCACCAGACTGCGATACGACCAGTGAATTAATGGGGTAAATATTAAGCTTGTTATTCCTAAAATAAATCTAATGCTGAGTCTATTCTCAACGAACTCAATTATTGAAACAATATGCCTTTTCTTTGCGCTTTATTTTTTAGCTAAAGATAAACTGGGATTCTGGAAAATTGTAGTCATTTATATGATTATAGTACCATTTACAGAATTAACAGGAAAACATATTGCCAGGGTTTATCATAACAATATCTGGATATACAATGTTTTTAGTTTGTTTGAAGCAGCGTTTATCTTATATGGCTTAAATTATTTTCTAAGCGATTTTACTAAAAAAATACAAAAGTGGATAATTGCAACATTCATTATAATTATCATTGCTTTTGTTGCCCATATTATAATATCAGGCATTACGATATATAACACATTTATGGTTAGTATGATGTCTATATTTTTTGTTATCTATGGGCTAATTTACTTTTATCTGCTATTAATAGATGAAAATTATATCGACTTAAAGTTCCACCCTGCATTCTGGTGGGTTGGCGGTGTGCTGATATTTTATTTTGGCAGCACATTGGCTAATTTTTTTGAGGACTACTTCAGAATTAAGATATATGGAAAAAGTACTTTAAGATATTTTATTTACACAACCATTAACATATTTTTATATGGTTTTTGGTCCTATTCTTTTATATGCAGAGCCCGCCAACGCAAGTCTTTTCTTTAGTTATTCTGGCATCAATAGTTTTTCTATTGATGCCATTTTCCTTACTACTCTATATCAGATCTTACAATCGCCATAAAAAAAATCATATTGTAGAGAAAGAAAATATGCGCCAGAAATTTGAGGCAGAAATTTTAAAAACGCATATTGAAGTTCAGGAACAAACCATGCAAACCATTGCAACAGAACTTCATGATAACATTGGGCAGCTTTTAAGTTTAACCACTTTAACGTTAAATTCCATTAATATTCCGGAGAATGAAAAAGCGGCAGAGAAAATCGGGAATTCGCTCTCTCTGGTAAACAAATCGATTAAAGAGATCAGAGAGTTGGCTAAAATCTTACATGGCGAGCAAATTGTTGAAGCTGGTATTGGTTTCGCAATTGAGCAGGAGATTAACTGGTTAAAACGGATCGGCGCTTATGAACTTCATGTAAATAACGATTTACTGGATAATAAGATTTCTTCGCCTGATAAGGATTTAATTATTCTACGGTTACTTCAGGAAATTATCAATAATATTATCAAACACGCACAGGCAACTTCAATACACATCGATACCTGTTTAAAAAACAATGCACTTCTTTTAACGGTAAAAGAAAACGGTATCGGTTTTAATTATGAAGAAGCCAGGAACAAAAAATCAGGAATGGGACTTTCATCGGTTCAAAAACGGGTAGAGATGATTCAGGGGAAAATCGATGTTAACTCAGCTCCTGAGCAAGGCACATCTATTTTTATCGAAATCCCATACCCTTAATTTATGCAGAAAGAATCTTTAACCATTGCTATTGTAGATGACCATACGCTTTTTCGCTCCGGACTAGCAACCCTTTTATCAGAATTTGATGAAATAAACGTAGTTTTCCAGGCAACAAACGGTATTGATATGCAAAAGCAAATCGCCTTACATCCAGATGTTCAGCTTATTTTAATGGACATTAATATGCCTATTATGGATGGATATGCCGCTACCCGACATGTAAAAAAATCTCATCCGAACGTTAATGTACTGGCGCTAAGTATGCACGAAGATGAAAATGCTATTATCGGCATGTTAAAAGCAGGTGCGGGCGGCTATGTATTAAAAGGCTCTACACCTTCTGATTTGGTTATTGCTATTAAAGCGGTAATAGACAAAGGTTTCTTTATTAATGAGATGGTTTCGGGCAGGTTGCTTTTCTCATTGAAACAAGATGAACCAAAACCGTTGATAACTGAAAAAGAGCTCACATTTTTACAGCACTGCAGCACTGAACTTACATATAAAGAAATTGCTGAATTGATGAATATTAGCCCCCGAACGGTAGATAATTATCGTGAATCCTTATTTGCGAAACTTAACATCAAAACACGAACCGGCCTGGTTGTATATGGAATAAAACATAATCTTATAAAGATATAGATTTAAATAGCTGAAAAATACTCTGCTAAAAATTTGCATAACTAATTGATTAGTTTTAACTTTAATATCAAAGACACATTTTGTCTTTTCCTATAATCAAAAAATAAAATGGATATTAAAGATTTAACAAAGGCCGAAGAACAAATAATGCAGGTTTTATGGCAATTGGAAAAAGCATTTGTAAAAGAGGTAATTGACGAGTTACCCATTCCAAAACCTGCTTATAACACAGTATCAACTATTATCAGAATTCTCGAAACTAAAGGTTTTATTGGTCACGAAGCTTTTGGCAAGGCTCATCAGTATCACCCTTTAATCAGTAAAGAGGAATATAAACGCCATGCAACAGAAAAATTATTAGGTAATTATTTCGAAAACTCTGTAGAGAGCATGTTCTCCTTTTTCGTAAAAGAAGAAAAACTGGATTTAAGTGATGTGGATGAAATTTTAAAAATGATTAATAAAATTAAACACACTCCAAAATGAGTTTCGCCCATTACCTTCTGCAGGTAAACTTATATCTGATTGTTTTTTATGGTTTTTATAAATTACTCTTAGATAAAGAAACCTACTTTACATTAAATCGCATTTACCTGGTTGCAGCAGGTTTTTTATCGCTTTGCATACCATTTATACGATTAGAATGGCTTACAGAGCAAAAAGCTGCCCAACAGGTATACACTACCGTAAAATGGGATGCTGTTTTGCAACAAGCCACAATTGTAACAGAAACGCATGAAGGTTTTAACTGGGGCAACTTACTGGTGTATATTTACTGCGGAGGGATTTTCTTTTTCTTTTGCAGGTTAATTTTTAATCTTCTTCAGGTTAATAAGCTAATCAGAAATGCTAAAGATGGTTCTGCATTTTCATTCTTTGGCAAGAAGGTAATAGACTTGGCCTTACCACAAAGTGGCGTGATTGACAGTCACGAAGAAGCACATATTAAACAATGGCACACATTAGACATTTTATTTTTTGAGCTGATTGGAATTATTACCTGGCTAAATCCGGTTATTTATCTCTACAAAAAAGCGATTAAAAACATTCATGAATTCCTGGCTGATGAACATGCCGCTAAATTTCAAGGAGATAAGGCAGAATACGCAATGCTTATTTTAAGTAAGTCTTTTGGCATAAGCCCGAATGCTTTAACCAGCAATTTCTTCGACAAATCTTTAGTTAAGAAGCGTATTTATATGCTACATAAAGATCGTTCAAGAAAAACGGCTATATTAAAGTACGGTATATCTATACCGTTATTTGCCATTTTTATTGTATTCTCATCTGCTACTGTGCGCAAAAATGAAAAACTTATCGCATTTACAGATCAAATCCCTTTGGAAAAACCCGTTGAGCTTGTTGAAGAAATGGTGACAAAACCAATTCAGTTTACCTATGCAACGAAAGCACCGAAGGTTGCGGTAGCAAGCACAACGGTAACAAACGATTGGAAAGATTTCTATAAATTCTTAGCTAAAAGTCTAGTTTACCCTAAGGATGCGCAGGAAAATGATCTTCAAGGTAATGCATTAATTAAATTTACGCTCAGCAATGGTAAAGTAACCGACCTAAGCACTAATGCCGATTTAGGTAGAGGTTGCGATGAAGAAGTTATGAAAGCTGTTTTGGCATACAAAGGCTTTAAGGAAGTTGAAAATGGGAAATACGCTTTAAAAGTGGCTTTCAGATTAGACGGTTCTACCACAGAAATTCAAAACGAAGCAACCGGCGATATCAAAGGGCATAAAGAATTAGCGCAATTAATTGTTACGGGATTCGCTCCTTCATCAAACACAGCTACTGAAGAGGTTGTAAGCAAAGAAAAAGTTTACGACTTTGTAAGCATTGAAAAAGTACCTGAATTTCCGGGAGGAATGAATAAATTCTATGAGTACTTAAGCAAAAGCATCAAATACCCTGAATCAGCTCAAGATAACAATGTACAAGGGAAAGTATGGTTATCGTTCACTGTTGAAAAAAATGGCAACCTTACCGACATTAAAGTTACCAGAGGATTAGGTAGTGGAACAGATGAAGAGGCAAAAAGAGTTTTGGAAGAATCTCCTAAATGGATTCCGGGTATTCAGAATGGCAAAGCGGTCCGCGTTAAATATAACATTAACATCAACTTCACACTTGATTCTTCAAAAGAAAAACCGACTTCAAACAAGCCATCAACAGAGAATACAAAATTAACCCTGAATGGGATTAAAAATTTTGATGGCAATAACAGCCCATTGGTAATCTTAGATGGTGAAACCCAGGGGAAGAATGCATTAAAGTATATCAATCCCGAAACCATTGAATCGATTTCAGTATTAAGAGATGCAAGCGCAACGTCGCTTTATGGTGCAAAGGGAACAAATGGCGTAATTATTATTACTTCAAAAACTAATAAAAACAGCATTTTCAGAAAACCGGAACTTTCTGAGCTTACTATAGATAAGGCAAACAATCATATCGGTTTAAAACCTAGATTTTAATAGTTATGAAAAAATTATTCTTCATCTCTGCTTTACTAATTGGCAGCTTTTTCAATTGCTTGGCTCAAAGTGCAGAGGCGCCTGCTGAAAGTAAATCAGGTATATCGTTAAACAACAACCCTAAAATTATAATCCGTGGGTTGGCTTCTTCCAAATTAAATGAGCCTGTTTATGTTGTAGACGGGCAGAAAATAGAAAAGGAAGAAATGAATTCGTTTGATCAATCGAAGATTGAAAGTATAGTTATATTAAGGAAAGACAATACCTCAATTGCATTATATGGGCCACAAGCTAGTAATGGAGTAGTTATTATTACCACCAAGCTACTTAAAAAGCCAAAAACTCCAGATAGCACTTCAGATAAAAATTAGCGCCACTTATCCATAAAGGTTCATATAAAATTATCTAATTTTTCATTGTTAAAATGAGAAATAAGGCTACACCTTTGCCAAAAATTCTAACCATATAATAATAACATAATTTTAATTCTGATGAAAAAACTAACAATTTTACCTCTATTATTTATCATGTTAGTGATAAGTAGTTCAGAAAGCAAAGCACAGAAAATTTATGACTTTGTATCTGTTGATAAGGTTCCTGAATACCCTGGAGGCATAAAGAAATTTTACGAATATTTAGGCCAGAATATTAAATATCCGGCTGTTGCCAAGGCCAATAAGACATCGGGCAAGGTTTTTTTAACATTTGTTGTTGAGGAATCGGGTAGCTTAACAAATGTAGAAGTTACCAGGGGCTTATCTAAAGAAACGGACGCAGAAGCACTGAGAGTATTCAAAGCATCTCCAAAATGGAAGCCTGGAATTGTAAAAGGCAAGCCTGTTCGGGTAAAATATAACATAAACGTTAATTTTGATGTAGATGGAAAAGCCCCAGCAGATAAAAGCGCTTTAAAAAGCAATAACCATATTAAAGATCCGCAATTTCCTGGTGGCCAAACTAAGCTTTACAGTTATTTAGCTAAGACATTAAAATATCCAAAAATAGCGCAAAAAAACAATGTACAAGGAAAGGTCTTGTTATCATTTTTCGTAGAAACTGACGGATCAATTTCAGCTGTCGAAGTTGTAAAAAGTTTATCTAAAGAAACAGATGCCGAAGCCTTAAAGGCAATTAAAAATGCTCCGAAGTGGATACCAGGTACCGATGCTTCAGGAAAACCAGCAAGAATTAAATACAATCTACCTATAAATTTCACAATTTCTTAAAAGTAAATTAGTTCAGAAATTAACAGCCCTCAGAAAACACAAAGCCCCGACAAAATTGCCGGGGTTTTATGTTTTCTCTCCTGTCTCGGAACAATAAATTTAGAAAATCTTTAATGTATATGCAAATATTACAGAATAAAATTTTTAATTAAGCAAATTATTAATATGCTAACATAAAATTATTGCCATAATTGCAAATTATAATTTGTTTCGTTTTTATCAAATCAGCTTTCATATCTTTCTGTTCCATTACCTATATTTTCGAAATCCATAAAAAATAAAAAGCCCCAAACATGTTTGAGGCTTAAGAATTCCGGAACAATCCGGAATGCACAGTATATTTTTTTAAACCGTTTCTTCTGAAATAAATTTAGCAGAAGCGAAATCGCGGTTCATGCGAGCAATATTTTCTAAGGAAATACCTTTAGGACATTCCGCTTCGCAAGCGCCGGTATTAGTACAATTACCGAAACCTTCAGCATCCATTTGAGCTACCATACTCTGCACACGACGATAACGTTCTGGCTGACCTTGAGGCAATAAAGCCAATTGAGATATTTTTGCAGATACAAATAGCATTGCTGATGCATTTTTACAGGTAGCAACACAAGCACCGCAGCCGATACATGCCGCAGCCTCAAAAGCTGCATCAGCCTGCATTTTAGGAATTGGCAGGTTATTGGCATCCTGAGCATTACCGGTATTAACCGAAATAAAACCACCTGCCGCAATAACCCTGTCAAATGCAGAGCGATCTACAGTTAAATCTTTTACTACCGGAAATGCCGCTGCTCTCCATGGTTCTACCACAATGGTATCGCCATCTTTAAAAGAACGCATATGTAACTGGCAGGTCGTAACAAGATCTTTTGGTCCGTGAGGACGACCATTGATGAACATTGAGCACATTCCGCAAATACCTTCACGGCAATCGTGATCAAATACCACAGGCTCTTCACCTTTATTGATAAGATCCTCGTTTAACACATCGAACATCTCCAAGAAAGACATATCCGGAGAAATACCAGATAATTTGTAATCAACCAAAGCACCTTTGGTATTGTTATTTTTCTGACGCCAAACTTTTAGCGTTAAGTTCATATTTCCTGTACTCATGATATTGAGATTTAAGTATCAAGTAGCGAGAATCAAGTATCAAGATGACTAAACTCAAGTCTTGATACCAGATACTTGCGTCTTGCTACTATTTATAACTTCTTTGTGCTACTTTAATATTTTCGAACTTCAACTCTTCTTTATGTAGTTCGAAGTTTACACCTTCTTTAAACTCCCAGGCCGCAACGTATGCATAGTTTTCATCGTCACGTAAAGCCTCACCCTCTTCAGTCTGGTATTCTTCGCGGAAGTGACCACCGCAGCTTTCGTTACGGTTTAAAGCGTCAATACACATTAACTCACCTAATTCTATAAAATCAGCCACACGGCCCGCTTTTTCTAACTCTGTGTTTAATTCATCAACAGCACCAGGAACACGAACATTACTCCAGAATTCAGCACGTAATGCCCTGATTTCTTCAATCGCTTCTTTTAAGCCTTTTTCGTTACGGGCCATACCACATTTTTCCCACATAATGTGGCCTAAACGTTTGTGGAAGTGATCTACAGATTTTGTTCCTTTAATATTGATAAGTGTATCTAAAATACCTTTTGCTTTTGCTTCCGCTTCCACAAATGCAGGGTGATCTGTAGGAATAGCCTTGGTAGAAATTTCTTTTGACAGATAAGCACCAATTGTGTAAGGAAGAACGAAATAACCATCGGCTAATCCTTGCATTAATGCTGATGCACCTAAACGGTTTGCACCATGATCAGAGAAGTTTGCTTCACCAGTACAATATAAACCTTCAACGCTGGTCATTAAGTTATAATCAACCCATAAACCACCCATTGTATAGTGTACCGCCGGATAAATACGCATAGGCGTTTCATATGGATTCTCACCAGTAATTTGCGCATACATATCGAAAAGGTTACCGTATTTCTCTTTAATAACTTCAGTACCCAAACGCATACAGGTTTCCTTGTCAGGATTATGGTTACCAGCCTTTGATGCTTCTATTTTACCATAACGTTCAGTATTAGCTTTAAAGTCGAGGTATACTGCTAATTTAGAAGCACCTACGCCATAACCTGCATCACAACGTTCTTTAGCAGCACGGGAAGCCACATCACGAGGAACAAGGTTACCGAAAGCAGGATAGCGACGCTCTAAATAATAATCTCTTTCATCTTCCGGAATATCCTGAGCTTTACGGGTATCATCTTTCTTTTTCGGAACCCAGATACGACCATCGTTACGTAACGACTCCGACATCAGGGTTAATTTTGATTGGTGATCGCCCGAAACAGGAATACAGGTTGGGTGAATTTGTGTATAACAAGGGTTTGCAAAATAAGCGCCTTGTTTATGTGCTTTCCAGGCAGCAGTTACATTACTACCCATTGCATTGGTTGACAGGAAGAATACGTTACCATAACCACCTGTACCTAATACCACTGCATGACCGAAATGACGCTCAATCTCCCCGGTAATTAAGTTACGAGCAATAATACCACGAGCTTTGCCATCAATTTTAACAACTTCAAGCATTTCGTGGCGGGTATACATATCTACTTTCCCCATACCAATCTGGCGTTCTAAAGCAGAATAGGCACCTAATAACAATTGCTGACCAGTTTGCCCTGCTGCATAAAAAGTACGCTGAACTTGTGTACCACCAAATGAACGGTTATCTAATAAACCGCCATATTCACGAGCCAATGGCACACCTTGTGCTACACACTGATCGATAATATTGGCACTTACTTCGGCTAAACGATGCACATTGGCTTCGCGGGCACGGTAATCGCCGCCTTTAATTGTATCGTAGAAAAGGCGGTAAACGCTATCACCATCATTCTGATAATTTTTTGCTGCGTTGATACCTCCTTGTGCGGCAATAGAGTGTGCTCTTCGAGGCGAATCCTGGAAGCAAAAACATTTTACTTTGTAACCCATTTCGGCCAGTGTTGCCGCTGCCGAAGCACCTGCTAAACCTGAACCTACAACAATAACTTCGATGCTTCTTTTGTTTGCCGGGTTAACCAAAGGCACAGAAGACTTATATTTTGTCCATTTTGTGGCTAAATCGCCTTCTGGAATATTTGAATTAATATCTGACATATCTCTTTTGTGCTAAAAACTAATTAATAATACCAAAGTGAACAGCTAGAGGCATTGCGGCAAAAAGAACCGAGATGATAATAGAATACCAAACACCTACACTTTTAATGATACCGTTATATTTAGAGTGATTCCAACCTAAAGTTTGAAACGCTGATGCAAACCCATGTAATAAGTGGTAGCAAAGTGAAATCATAGACAAAACATACAATGCCACAATTAAAGGGTTTTGAAAAGTAATACGCATTACTGCATATAAATCTTCATGACCGTTTGCATCTACAGTCGGGATGCCTGTAAAACGGGATACCACCCAAAAGTTAGCCAGGTGAACAATCAGGAATATTAACAATAATGTTCCCAGTAAGCCCATTGAACGGCTGTACCATTTACTGTTTGCCTTACCATCATTAACCGCGTATTTAACAGGCCTTGCTTTTTGATTTTGAAGGGTCAATCTTAACGCTTGAAAAATGTGCGCCAATAAACCAACAAACAACACAATTTCACCAGCTCTGATGATCCAGTTTGTTGCCATAAAATGTGCGCCAACATTGAAGGTTAATCCTCCATCGTTAAGAAAAATTAACGCGTTGATACCGCAGTGTACAATTAAAAAGAGCACCAGGAATAAACCTGTAACACCCATGATGAATTTCTTCCCTATTGATGAAGAAAATGCATTTCCGAAACCACTCATTTGATTAGGATTTATATCTAAATTTCTTGCAAAAGTATTTAATTATGAGTTTAATTTATAAACGATTATGACAAAACAACGATAAAACATTTATTTAGAAACATTCTAAAGCTTAATCGTAATAATTCGAAAGAAATTACCATGATATATACTTGATAATACCAGAAAGTCAGCCTTAAATTTCTGAAAGAAATTGATTGTAATGCAAATATTATGGCTGTTAAAACCCTAGCTAGTTGCTCTTTAGCTGAAATAGTTTGACAATTAAAATGATTGCTTTTGTATAACTAAGTTTTTCGTTATATTGCATTACCAAATAAAATATGATGAAAAGACTGCTCTATAATTGTGTAATAATACTTTTATTATTGTCAGGCTGTACCTTCGGCCCGTCAACTTTAACTATTGAAACTAGGAGCTTCCCAAAAAATTCTGTTCTCAGCGTTTATAGTCCCTCGACCGGCGCCACCTATCTAACCGAAAACATCATCAACAGCAAACAAAATCTTAAAATAAACCTTAAGAAAAAAGGCTATGCTGTTTTAAGGGCAGAAATAATTGGCGGAGCAAGGCAAGAGTATTGGTTTTACCTGAATGGCGATGATTACGATGCTGTTTTCGATTTCAATGAAAAAAAGTATCCCTTTATAAATATTAAATCAGAAGAAAATAAAGAATTTAAAAATTACTATGAAATTTACTACAACCTGAGTGGAAGCATTATGGATAGCTTAGCAAATGCACAGGTTGAACTTGATAAATCGACCCGAGAAAACGTAGAAGAAAAAGCGAGGGCTTTGGATTACTGGATGGAAAAAAGAAACACAAAGCAGTTGAACGTTATTGAAACTTTTGCAAAAAAACACCCGAACTCAAAACATACGCTGTTTTTACTTGATCAATTAGGAGAAGTAGATACGAATACGGGCACTTACGTTTCTATTTTTAATGGGTTAAGTAATGAAGTTAAAGAAAGTAAAGCAGGGAAAAATTTTCTTGAACAAGTTACCAGAAAATCAAGAATGATGGCAGGCAGAATAATGCCAGATATTGAAGGTGAAAGCCCCAGCGGAAATGCATTTGAGAAAAAAATCCTTAAAAAAGTAAACCTGGTTATTGTATGGACATCCTATAATACCAAAACAAGAAAGAACACAAAATTTTTAACCGAACTTTATAATGATCTAAAAACCAAGGATGTAGAATTTATCGGTGTTTCTTTGGATAAAAATAGAAACTGGTGGGTTAACGTAATCAGGGACGACAAATTGATATGGCCGCAATTTTCAGATTTAAAGGGAGCACAATCGCCTAATGCCAAAAATCTGAGCGATTATAATGTTCCTTATTTCTTTATTATTGATAAAGATGCAAGAATATTAATGAATAATGATTTACAGCCCGATTTTATTCGGGCAGAAATAGAAAAAAGACTTTAGTAATTAAACATAAAAAAAGTCCCGGTATGTACCGGGACTTTTTACGATTTATATGTTCGAGTTTTCTTAAGCTACTTTTACATTTACCGCGTTTAGGCCTTTTCTACCTTCTTCTACATCGTAGTTTACGGTATCATTCTCGCGAATGTTATCGATTAAGCCTGAAGCATGAACAAAAATTTCGGCATCACCATTAGATGGGATAATAAATCCGAAACCTTTAGTTTCATTAAAAAATTTTACTGTTCCTTGTTGCATTATATTGTATTTTAATTTGCGCCAAAGATATGTTTAAATCACTATAAATCAATTTTTTATTTTATAAGATTTAAATTAATTCTAAATACATTGAATAATTGGCTATTAAAGCTTATTTCGTGGCCCTATTTAACCCGTCAGTGCTTGATGAATCACCGGGTTTGATCAGTAAAGCCCTTTCAAAACAACCTTTCGCTTCTGCTTTTCTCCCAGAAAAAAGTAATGCCCAGCCCAGCATGTGGTTACCGTCATAATCGAAAGGATAGGCGCCAACAACTTTTGCAAAATATTTAGAGGCGGCAGCATACTGTTTTCTGTTGTAAATAATGACCCCCAACCAGTAATTGGCTTGTGTATTTTCCGGGTCGATTTTAAGAATGCTATTGTATTGCTCTGTTACTTTATCCCAGTTACTTAATAAGGAGAGCGGTTTAATTAGCCCAAATTTCGCCTCAACAGCATTTGGACGGATATTAACGGCTCGCATATAATAATTTTGAGAAGCGGTATAGTTTTTTGCTAAATAGTACAACCAACCAATCCGGAGATTTGTCTCGTAATTGCCTTCGGCGTAAAACGGCATAATATCGCTGATCGCCTCTGCGTAGTTTTTCTTACTTTCTTCATTGTAACTATTTTGAAAAGCCTTTTGTAAGGCCGCATTGCTTTGAGCTTTTAACTCAAAAACAGATAAGCTAAGCATAGCAAATACTGTAAATCGCTTTAAAAATTCCATGTAATGCCTCCGTTAATTGAGTGTTGTAAATAGTTAAATCTAAAAATATTATCGGATTTACGCTCAAATGTATAATTCAATCCTAAAAGTAAGTGTTGTTTTAACAAAAAATAACAATTTCCACCAACTTTAAACTTTGTTTTATCAAAACCATTATAAATATACAGCGCATCGGCTTCAGCATAATTATATTGATTCCCTAAAGTAACCACCCCTTCAACCCATAGATTACGTATGGGCTTAATGCCAAATGTTTGCTGAAAAACCGGATTTGTATTGTTCAGAACATCAACAAATGATATTCGGCTGGTACTGTAAAAATTTAAATTCCCGGTTATATACTTTATAAATTTGATATTATATTGTCTTGTCTGCTCATCCCCAATTTGTGATAAAATAACATCACCTTGCAAATCGTTACCGCTATCAGCATAGCGTATACCTAATAAACCGACATTGTTTTGATAAATCAACTGTCTTAGTTTCGAACGCATGTAATGATAAGCACCTACAAAATTGATTTTCCTAAAAGGGGTATAATTTATTTTTGCATAATAACCAGGTTGCGCTATATTATCATCTCTAACGGGTTGATTAAAATAAGTAAACGAAGTAGATAAATTAAGTTTATAATTTAGTTGAAAATCGATAAATGCTCTGGAAATTACTGAATTACCACGTTCGTAAATATTGGTGAATTTGACACCACCTTCCAAACCTGCAGAAATTAATTTAAACGAATTTAAGCGTTCACCCTCAACAATATTTGTATCTAATTTAGATGCGAGGTAGCCAGCATCTTCAATTCTGTTAAGATAAATATTACAGAGGTATGAATAGTATACAGCAGTTTGATTGCGCTTATCGGTTTCTAAAACTTTATCGTAATGTTTCAAGGCTTCGCTATAATTTTGCCTTACTAAGGCAGCGTAAGCCATCCTTAACCTTAATAAAGAAAAATCTTCGCCACTACTTATTGCTTCATTTCCAACATCAATAAGTTGCTGCCATTCTGATGCATTGAATAAGGAGAGCGTAATGCTATCCGTTTTTTGGTATGTGCTTACCTGTGCTTTGCTAATTGATATAAAAACAATTAAAAGCAGGGCTGTTAATTTAAATCTGAATCCCATTTTACTTTTAGTGTTTTGTTTTTATACCTGATGTCAATTGTATTAATACCTTTATTATCAATCTGGATTTTAGCTTCCAGATAAGATTTAGTGTTACCAAAAACATGTAGTTTTGCTCCGGCATTTATTGTTACTTCATCAACACTGGTTAGTGTAGAATTATGATACGCATCTTTAGTAAAGCTATAAAATGGTGCTACTAAATCCTGCAGCCACAACCCAGGCTTAAAACTTTCAGCATCAGTGGCATAAATATCTTTAACCGGGTGTATAGAATAATTAACTTTGTACGCAGCCCTATAAAAAAAGAATAACAAAGAACTTCTCAATCCATAGAACCTGGTGAAATAGAAAACATTAGCATTATTTACAAAGTAAGCCAATGCACCATTTTCATGGCAGAAAAAATACATACAGTTAAAATCATCTGTAAAAACTTCCCAGGTTTCCACTTGCCCATTATCACCTGAAATCCTGGCAACAAAACCTGGCTGAAAGTTGAAAGCATGTTTCAAATAAGGGTTAATTTCAGGCGATTTTACAATATTATCTTCTACGGGAATTTCAAACGACTTTAATTCGTTGGTTTGTTCATCAACAAAATAAGCAAAAGGGTATGCAAAGGTTTTAGATCCGATAAATGGTGTAGTTTGCACCTGAAAATGAAGATGAGGCTCCGGCGAACGTCCTGAATTTCCACAAAGCGCTATAATATCGCCTTGTTTTACATAATCACCGGCTTTTACTTTTACCGAATATTTTTTGAGGTGAGACACTTTGGTATATAATCCTTCGGCGTGTTTAATTACCACGGTATTTCCCCAGTTTTGTTGTAGATTAACCTGCCCGATGGTGTTATCATCTATGTGGTTAATTATTTCCTGTACAAAACCATCTGCCGCAGCTAAAACCGGTTTATTAAAGCAAAAATAATCTTCAGGTCTAATTCCAGGCAATTCGTAGGTTTTATTATCTATATCTTTAAGTACAAAATCCAGCGCTTCATTCCATTCGCCCTTATGCGTAATGGTTCCATTATATGCCTGAGAGACAGTCCATGAACCCATAAACGGCAGATTAAGTGATATATATTTTAAATCTTTTAATCTTTCCCTCCCGTTTAAAAACTGATAAAGATTTGTTTCAGGTGAGTAGTTCTGAAATGCAGTTAACTGCAATTTGCCCGGTGATTTGCGAAGCATAAAAAAATAAAGCAAGCTTATTGTTACCAAACAAAAAGGCATGGAAAATACCGGTAAACTATAGGTTACTAAAATTCTGGAAATTCCGTTAAGCACCAAGAAAATAAAAGGTATAGAAGCTATTGCCCACAAATAAGAACGCCATGATGGAATGAGGAAAAATCCTCCCATTGCACAACTTATCATCATAAAGTTTGCGCCCAAATGGTAATAACTTATTCCATCAGGGTAGGTGCCGGTTAAATGATTAATAACGCAAGCCGTGATAAAACCGATGACCAGTAAGCTAAAGCCAATTCTTGAATGAATAAAAAATCCGATACTAATTAAAATACCTGCCAATACACTATTCTGGAATAAAACAGCGCTTACCGATTTAAAAAATAAGGCCATATACATCGGCATTTTTAACTGATCAAAAGAGTGGCAAAACCTGGTGAAATGTGATGGAACTGTGGTTGTTAATTCAAAAACAAGCGAACTCCCTTTTTGCATTAAGCCCATTCCTGCGTAACCATTGGCCGCAATCAAAACTATCCAGAACGTAATTACAAATGGAACAGATAAAGTTGGTAAAGAATATTTCCCTAAAAAGGAAGTTAAGTTAACGCTTAACACAACGCAAAGTAAACTTGACGCTAACAGCCATAACCAGAATGCATAGTTAAAACTATAGAATGTTCCGAAACCAATACCCAGCAACAACGAATTAAAACTATATAGTCCAGATTTTATGTTTTCCTTATTGAAGCCTAAAGCATTTACCAAAACTAATGCCCCAAGCATACAAACCAGACCTGATATACCTGCGTTGAAATTTAATAATGACACCAACAACAATAAAATACCTAAAATCTTATTCTGCGAAAAGAATAAAATTGCGTAGCTGTTTAAAGCTGAGCTCAGGTAATATTGCAGGTGTTTTTTCAAGTTGTTATTTCAAATAATCTGGCAATTGTTCCATCATTTCTAAATATTCCAATGTTTCTGGTTTTCTGATTAAATGGCTTTTGGCATGTTGATCTATAAGCACTATGGCAGGACGCATGTTTATAAATTGCATCCACTGGGTCATATTATAAGCACCAACTTTATGCACCACGACATTATCACCCGTTTCTAAGAGGGGCAGGGTAATGCTTTCTCTAACTACATCAATATTCATACATAATGGCCCAAATAAAACTGTATCTTCAGTATATTGACCGGCTTCCTGTGCTACGCTGATTTTATGGTCGTACCAATTTGTGGTAAACAGAATGTTAACACCAAAATCCATAATCGTAGCCCTTCGTCCGTCGCTCAGGCGCTTATTTGCGATAACACTTCCGATTAGAAACCCTGCATCATCAATTAAAACACGTCCACTTTCTAAAATGAGTAATGGAAGTTCATCAGCTGAAAAACCGAAAGATAAAATGGTATTGGTAATGGCATCGGCAAAATCCTCCACAGATGGTACAGTATCAACCCCTGGCAAATAAGCCCCTTTTAAAGTATTTGTTGATGGAAAACCGCCACCTAAATCTAAATACTGGACCTGTGTTTGAAGCTCTGTTTTACAACGGCTGGCTAATGTGCAAAGTTTGTTTGCAGCTACCGCATAAGCAGCTGTTGAAAGCATAAATGTACCAATATGGCAATGCAGGCCTACAAGTTCCAAGTTTTTTGCTGACGTAATTTTATTAATTGCGGTCCATGCCTGGCCGTTTTCATAATTAAAACCAAACCTGTCCCATATTGGATAAACACCGGTATCGAAATTTACCCTGATGGCAACTTTAGCTTTTTTATTTATTTGTTCGCAAATGCGGATAATCTGATAAAGCTCATCGAAATGATCGATATGGATTAATGAGTGATTTTCGATAGCAAGAATTAAATCTTCTTCTTTTTTATCGGGGCCATTAAAAATAATCTGATTACCAGGCACGCCATTTCCAAGGGCTTTATGATATTCGAAACCGGAAACAACTTCAGCCCAGCTTCCTTCCTGATGAAAAATCCGGCAAACGGCATTTAAGTAGTTGGTTTTATAGCTCCAGGCGAACTGAACCTTTGGATATCGGGTTTTAAATGAACGAACAGCTGATTGATAATTTCTTCTGATTTGCTTCTCTGATAACACAAAAACCGGCGAACCATAATCTGCAACAAGATTTTTTACCAAAACGCCATCAATATCTGTTACCGGATCGAAATCAGTTCTTGTACCGAATTTATTCATAATTCCGGTATTCATCTTTCTAATGGTTGGTCGTTCGTATTTTTGTTTCATTTAATTTGTTCTCAGGTAGCAGGATGAGCTACATTTAAAACCTATTTACCTTACAACTCTCCAAAAGCCGATAACTTTTGGAAATCCTCTACATCAACAATGTTATCCCAGGCATAGCGGATAAACATTTTACCTGCTTTATAGCCATTAAATTCTGCTACAGGTTTGCCCAAAGCTAAATCTACAAGAGCCTTTGGCTGGTTTTGCCCCGCAGCAACGGTTAAGTAAATCCACGCTGGAAATCTAGGATTTACCTCCATAATGTATAAGTCACCATTATCTTCACGCATAATTTCGAGTTCGAAACCGCCTTTCCATTTTATGGCTTTTGCAAAATCTTTTGCAAGTTTTATTAGCTTTTCATCTTCAATGGTTATTCCTGCCCAGGCTTTACCCTTTTCTGTAATATAGAGTTTACGCATAGGAATAACACTTAGGGTATTCCCTTCCCCATCCCCTAAAACCGCAATATTTATCTCTGTTCCTTTTATAAATTTCTGTATGATAATTGGCAAACCCCATTTCGCATGGAGCTTATGAAAAGCTTTATATGCATCGGCTAAATTCAGAACAGTATGCGCTTCGTAAAACTTTCCTTTAACCACTAAAGGAAATCCAAATTTTGTTGTGGCATCGTTAATTTCCACCTCTTTAAAAACCACCTCATCAGCCGGAACATTAAAATCGAATTTATCGCCAAAGTCCTTTAAATTCACCTTATCGCGTGCTTCAAGTTGCTGATGCGTTGGCAAAAATGTATTAATACCAATTGCCTTCAAATCATCCGCAATTTTGATGAAGTTGTATAATTCTGCATCAAAATTCGGAATCAGCACATCTATCTGTTCAATGTCCTGAATCTGTTTTATCCTATCCATTAAAGCGTTAACGCCGGCTGTGGGGTAAGGAATCCTGTATGTTTTATTTACTTCATCCCGAAGATAAACTGCGGGTTCCAATGTTTCGTAAGCCAAACCTATTATGCGTAAACCTACTCCAAACCCTGCACGTAAAGCACGGATAACCGCCAGCCCCGGGCCGGGATTATCATTGGCATTTAAACCTGTAACTGCAATAGTTAAGGTTTTAGCCTGTTTATGATCTGGAGAAACGTACATGATTAGTTGTTTGGTTTTTGGTTACAAATCTAACAGATTCGCTTCCTTAAGTTGCTGCATGTAGTCGTCCCAGTCACGGTCTAGCTGGCACGACTCAACCTCATATTTATCTAATATTTTCTGCTTTATCTGTTTTTCGTCTTCGCCCTGCTTCATTAAGCTCAAAATCTCAGCGGCAATGTTGTTGCTCGTGAAAGAATCGCCTGTAGTAGGATTAAAAATGAAACCATTTTCACTCGTTGCAATATTAGCTTTCAGTTTCATACGCCTTTCTGTTGATTTATAAAACTACTGTAAGCATCTCCTATTGGCAACTCAGCATTGGTAAGGTTCACTTTTCTGTTGTGGATAGACTTTATCTTGTTTAAAGCAACGATAAAACTTCGGTGTATCCTTGCAAATTGATCCTCAGGTAATTTTTCCAGAACCTTTTTCATCGTCATCAATGTTAAAATAGGCTTATCGTTTCCGATGATGTAAATCTTCAGGTAATCGCCCATGCTTTCGATATATTCCACATCGCGAAGCAAAATTTTTATCATTTTATACTCTGAGTACACATATAAACTTTCATCGTTTGTGCTCTCTTGTGCTGCATTTTTATATTTATGAAAATCGATGGCCTTTTCTACCGCAGCGGTAAAACGGGAAAAATCGATAGGTTTTAAAAGGTAATCGATTGCCTGCAATTCATAGCTTTCAAACGCATAGTTACGGTAAGCAGTGGTAAATATAATCATTGGGCTGTTAGCCAAACTTCTTACAAGTTCTACACCAGTAATGTCGGGCATATTAACATCCACAAAAAGTAAATCTACAGGATTTTGTTTCAGGTATTCGGCACCCGAAAGTGCATCTTCAAAAACCTGCACCATTTGCAGACCCGGGAACCTGGCCACGTAATTTTTTATTAGCTCCAAAGCCAAAGGTTCATCATCAATAGCAACGCATTTTAAAGCCATAATTTAATTTTTTGGTTAGCAATTTACGCAAAGGTTTACCGAAAACATTTCGTTACCATTATTAATATTTAATTTAAAACGGTTTGGGTAAAGATGCTCAAGCCTTTGGCGGGTATTTACAATACCAATACCTGTACGTTCTAAATTAGTTTTATGCTGATAAATTTTATTCTCACAAGTAAAATCAATTTTATCGGCTTCTATACTTAAGTTAATATTAATAACGGTTTTTTCTTTCTTGGTAACACCGTATTTAAAAGCATTTTCAATGAAAGTCATGAAAATCAGTGGAGCGATTTTTTTGCCACTTGTATCACCACGAACATGGAAATTAATTTCTGCATCGGCACCCAGGCGTAAGCGCTGCAGCTCGATATAATCGCGTACACAATCGATTTCATCTTTCATCATTACAAAATCCTGCGTTACATCATCAGTAACGTAGCGCATAATGTTCGAAAGTTTCATGATACTTTCCGAGGTGTGCTCGCTATTGATAACCGATTGTGTATAGATGTTATTCAGGGTATTAAAAAGAAAGTGTGGGTTGATTTGGGCTTTAAGAAAAGATAGTTCGGCCGTTGCCTTTTCGGCTTCTGCCTTTACTACTTTCGATTCGGCATTCTGCCAGCGTTGTACAGTGCTGGTTGCAATACTCAACCCCATAATCATCATAAAAATAAAGAGACTGATAACATCAATATTTTCTGACTGGTGCAAATCAAGAATACCATTAGGCTTTTTAAGATTTGGGTCCTGCATGCGTAAATCTTCGTTAGGCAAAGGGCCAAAAGGCATGCTAACATTTGGCCCAATGGTGGAATCTTTACCGGGTTGCAATGATTGATTTAAGCCCTTCGGCTGCGAACTTTGAGGCCCTGCCAATGCAGCCATAACACTTTTATTATGCCCCAGCAGATTATCGTACGGTTGCGAATAATAAACAAAGCCAAAAAGCAGTAAAACAACGGCACTGTAAATTACATATCGCTTTTTAAACATTAGCCTTGGCACTAAAACCAGGGCATTAACGTAAAACATTAGCATGTAAGTAAGACAGAAAAGCCAATAATATGGCGATGCAAGCAGCAGGAAACTACTTTGACCCGATTGTTCGTTGTTAATGAACAATAATGGAAAGGTTAAAAATAAAAGCCAACCCGCTACATGGATGATAAAAGTTGGTGTTTTAAAGCGCTGCATGCTACAAATTAATAATAATTTTTCCGGCTAAGCGGAAAGAAACTTTTTAGTTGTAAACCAATTCCCTGGTTTTTTCATAATTAACAACCAATTCGTCAGTCATTTTAACCATAAAGGTTTGATTAAAACTTCCTTTAACATCATAACTTAAAATAAGCATGTCGCCTACAATTTCATGTAAAATTAATCGCGGACTGGTATAGGTTAACGAAACCACATGACCTGCCTTATTCAATAAATCGGATGCAAAAATATGTAACTCGGCCCAATCGAAAAGAACCGGACGGTTATTAGTATCGTATAAAACTGGCATTTTATTCTCCAACGATTCTATGCTATTCATTACTGAATAATGTAATTTCTGATGTAAATTTTGTGCCTTTTCATTTGCATTACACATTTGCGAAAAGGTATGTAAACTATGATTTAAGCTATAATTTTTCGATTTCTTCTGAAATTCTTTATATGTATCATGATAGATTCTTCGTTCAAAATCTGTTTTGCACATGAAATTAAAATACTGTTTAGCGCTGAGGTTGATGTAAGCTAAAGCCATAAGATTCGGTTTTAATTGCTGATTCAAATATGATTAATAAAAAGTCCTTTAATTATAGAGTATCGGTAAACGCTGATATTCAATCGGTAAATGCTAAACTAAAATGTGATTATGAATTTAGAATGAACATGTCCTGTTATAAAACGAGCGAATTGGATAAATCGCTTCATAAGGGTAAAATAAATCGATAATGCCGATAACCTTTCTTGGCAAGTTCCATTACGGCAACAACTTTATTAACAAACAGGATATTTTCAAAACACTTTAAAATTGAGCGGGTTATTAATTTATAAAACATCAGTAACCAAAAACATTGAGAGAATGGAAACGAGGAAAAACCACGATTTAATCCAGGCTTTACTGGATTGCGCACTCGCTTGTGAGCATTGTGCTTCATCATGCCTGAAAGAAGACGATATCAATATGATGATTGATTGCATTAAGTTAGATAGAGATTGCGCAGATATTTGCACACAGGCAGCAAGATTGCTGCAAAGGGATTCGATTATTGGCCACCAGTACCTGTTATTGTGTGAAGAAATTTGCAGATTATGTGCTGCTGAATGTGTTAAACACGATCACGAACACTGCAGGCAATGTGCCGCAGCCTGCGAGGAGTGCGCCGATGCATGCCATGCTAACCATGAACCAATCCATCAGGATTAGTCATAAAAAAAGGGTTCTGAAATAAATCAGAACCCTTAAATCATTAAATCTTATTTAATTACTGTGCAGGGAAACTGAAACTGAATGTTCCACCATCTGGGTTTACACCCGACATATAAATCATATTATTTCTGGTTTGTGGTAACGCTTTTTGTACATCAGCCACTGAATTTACCGCCTGTCCGTTTACTTTAGTAATAATTAAGCCTTTTTCAACACCAATATTATCGAAAGCTTTTCCGGTAGTAACCGAGCTTACAACAACACCACTATTTACACCATATTTAGATTTTTGTGCTTGTGTTGCCGGAACAAAGGTTGCGCCTAATTTCGAAACCTCAACGCTTTTTGTAGCGGCAGTTTTTGTGTTTGCACCTAAGCTTGCATTATCTTTCAATGTAACGTTGAAATCTTTTAGCTCGCCTTCTCTAAGTACTGTTAATTTAATTTTATCACCTGGATTTAAACGTCCGATTCTTTCCTGTAAATCTGGTGAATCGTTAATTACAACACCATCCACTTTCTTAATCACGTCGCCTGCTTTGATACCTGCGCTGGCTGCACCACCACCTGGCACTACATCGCTAACATATAATCCACTGATTTCTTTTGTTTTTAATGCTGGTGAATTATCCGCACTTAAAGGCTGAAAACTTACACCAATATATCCACGTTTTACAGTACCGTATTTCATAAAGTCATCAACAACCTTACGGGCAAGATTTACAGGAATTGCGAAACCATATCCCTGGTTATATCCGCTTTGCGAAGCGATTGCAGAATTAATACCTACTAATTCTCCGTTAGCGTTTACTAATGCTCCGCCACTGTTACCAGGATTAATAGCCGCATCGGTTTGAATAAATGACTCGATACTTGTGTTTTGAGCCGAAGCCGGTAATTTACCTGTACGGTTAAGTTCTTCTACTTCTGATTCAGATAGATTATTCAACTGCTCTTGTTGTTGCTCACGGCCAATAATACCGATGCTACGGTTCTTAGCACTAATGATACCGGCAGTTACAGTTGTGTTTAAGTCAAGTGGAAAACCTACAGCCAAAACCCATTCACCAACCTGAACGTTATCAGAATTACCCATTTTTACAACCGGTAAACCTGTTGCATTTACTTTAATTAAAGCTAAATCTGTATTTGGGTCGCGGCCAATAACTTTAGCTTCAACTTTACGCCTGTCAGTTAAAACTACTTCAACTTTTTCTGCATTTTCAACAACGTGGTTATTGGTAACAATGTAACCGTCCTGACTGATAATTACACCTGAACCTGATGCTGCTCTTGGCTGGCGTTGCATCTGGCGACCACCGCCTCCGAAGAAATCTTCCATCATATCGAAAGGCGAAGAACTTCTTCCACCACCTGATTTTGAAGCATACGTAGTTTTAATGTGAACAACACCTGGTGCAACCGCAGCTGCCGCCTGGGTAAAATCTGTTGTACCTGCCGATGATACTTTTAATGGATTGCTGGCAAAGTAAAGATTCTGTTTCTCCGAAATCGTACTACCTGCCTGGTTACTTTCAAATAATTTGTAACCTCCAATTGCTGCTGCCCCACCTATAAAGGCAGCTAACACGGTAATTCCTAATATTCTTTTCATGTGTTTAATTATATTTTTTTTTAAGCCACGATTATAATAAGCTGTATCGCTAGCTGATTGTTTGCTTACAATAATTCGTTTGTTAGTTTAAAAGGTCGCCAGAGCATTTATTCACTTTGATTTAAGCAGAATGCTCAGGCAGTTTTTATCTGCTCAAATTTTCTTTAGTAAGTTTATTCAAATTTAATACCATATAAACGATATTTGTATCTCCAAAGCACTTAAGGCAGTGTTAAAAAATGTTAAATTAAAAAACATAAACCACTAAGTAGCATTTGCAACTCAAATTTTGCATTAAATAATGAAGATTAAATGAAAATCAATTTCTTAAAATATCAGGGTGCAGGCAACGATTTCATTTTAATAGACCATACCATGAGTCCTTTAAAAAACATCGATAATAACCTTATAGAACAGCTTTGCCATCGCCGTTTTGGTATTGGCGCTGACGGGTTAATGTTTGTAACCAAGCACGATCATTACGATTTTGAGATGCATTACTTCAATGCTGATGGAAAATTAGGCAGCATGTGCGGCAACGGCGGCAGGTGTATCGTTGCTTTTGCAAAACACCTAGGAATTATCGATCGGGAAACAAACTTTTTGGCAGTTGATGGTCCGCATTATGCCAGAATTTCAGAATCAGGTGATTGGGTTGACCTCCAGATGATTGATGTTGACTCGATTACAAACGATGGCGAAGCATTTGTTTTAAACACCGGTTCTCCGCATTACGTAGTTCAGCAAAGTAACCTAAGCGCCTTTGATGTTTACTCGGCAGGTAAAAGTATCCGCTACAACGCTACCTATAATGAAAAAGGCATTAATGTAAACTTTGTAGAAGATAAAGGCGACCATCTATTTGTACGCACCTATGAACGCGGTGTAGAAGATGAAACCTACGCTTGTGGAACGGGTGTAACGGCCGTGGCTATGGCAATGGCAAAACACAAAAATTTAACTGGACATATTAAAACGGATATTAAAGTTTTAGGAGGCGATATTAAAATAGAGTTCGACTACGATGGCAACACCTTTACCAATGTCTTTTTATGTGGCCCGGCCAAACTTGTGTTTGAAGGAGAAGTAGATTAACAGAACCCTTTAATTGAATTTGCGCCCACTGTAGTAAGCATAGGGATTAAATAGTGTATTTTACACACTATCTTAAACTCAAATCGCCTGATTTTCCAAACATCACTGGTATTAAAACAGTACAATACAAAGCCGTTTAACAGCTTTTAACATCTGTCGCAATTTATTTACACACACCAAAAAAGCACTTAATCAACTTTAAAACAGCTATTTAAATACATTTCTGACCATTTCAAGACACAAAATAAATCAATCGATTGATTAAATGACAGAATTTGGACAGACTTATTTTTTTTTAGGCTCTATTTTTGGACACAAATCGCGAAAATCGAAACAAAATTTTTGATAACGCTTTTTACCCCGGAAATTAAATTTAAACACACACAAGAATAGTCCATGAGAAAAGTAACAACTCTCTTTTTTGGTATCAGCATTGCTATGGTTTTAGCATCGTGCGGCGGCAACGATGATGCAAAAAAGGCGGCAGCTGCAGCAGCGGCTGGTCCACAAGCTTACCCGGTATTTACCGTTAGTGCACAAACAACAGAATTAAATTCAGATTACCCGGCAACCATCGAAGGTATTCAAAATATTGATGTCCGCCCGAAGGTGGATGGTTTCATTCAGAAAATACTGGTAGATGAAGGTGCGGTGGTAAAAAAAGGCCAGTTACTTTTCACCATAATGGCACCACAATACGAGCAGGAAGTAAGAACTGCCAAAGCTGCAATCAGCAGTGCTGAGGCCGATGTTGTTGCCGCTCAGCTTCAGGTTAATAAAACGAAGCCACTTGTAGAGAAGGATATCATCAGCAAATACGATCTAGATGCTGCCCAATTAACTTTACAAAGCAAAAAAGCAGCATTAGCACAAGCAAAAGCTGCTTTGGTAAACGCTCAGGTAAACTTAAGTTATACCTCAATTACCAGTCCTGTTGATGGAATTGTAGGCAGCATCCCTTTCCGTAACGGAAGTTTAGTTAGCAGCTCGAGTACTGAACCGCTAACTACGGTATCAAACACCTCAAAAGTTTATGCATATTTCTCACTTAACGAAAAGCAGCTTTTAGATTTTTCGAACACCTATAAAGGAAATACCCTGGCACAACAAATGAAAAATATCCCGGCCGTTAGCCTGGTTTTAGCTGATGGAACGGTGTACGCCCAAAATGGGAAAATCGAATCGATTAACAGCCAGATTAACACCAACACTGGTTCTGCCAGTTTAAGGGCAACATTCCCTAACCCGATTGCTTTACTAAAGTCGGGCGGAAGTGCTTCGGTTAGAATCCCTCAAAAAGTTGAGAACGCAATTTTAGTTCCGCAGAAATCTACTGTCGATTTGCAAGGGAAGAAGTTTGTGTATGTTTTAGGCGATTCAGCAAAAATTACCAGCACCGAAATTCAGATTATGAGTTTAGCTAAGGATAAGTTTTATGTGGTTACCAAAGGATTAAAGGCAGGCGATAAAATTGTTCTGGAAGGCTTCCAATCGTTAAAAGATGGTGCTAAAATAAAACCAGAAGAAAAAAGTGCCGATTCAGTTTATTCTGATATAAAAAAATAACGATTCCTTAGATCGTATATCACCAATCGTAATTAAAAATTATGTTTAAGAAATTTATAGAAAGACCGGTTCTGTCTACGGTTATATCCATCATCATCGTAATTCTCGGTGTTTTAGGTTTAGCCACATTACCGGTTTCACAATATCCTGAAATTGCACCACCAACCGTGCAGGTTTCTACTTCATACCAGGGTGCCAACGCCGATGTGGTAATGAACAGCGTTGTTGTTCCGCTCGAAGAACAAATTAATGGTGTGGAAGACATGACATACATGACTTCCTCAGCCAGTAACGACGGTACGGCTACCATTACGGTAAACTTTAAATTAGGTACAAATCCAGATTTGGCTGCGGTTAACGTTCAAAACCGTGTTGCAAGGGCTACAAGTTTATTACCTGCCGAGGTTACAAAATCGGGGGTAATTACTGCGAAAAGACAAGCAAGTAACGTATTAATTTTTGGTTTGTATAGTGATGATCCTTCTTACGACCAGAAGTTCTTGCAGAACTATGCAAACATTAACATCATCCCGCAAATTAAACGTATTAATGGTGTGGGTGATGCAAGTGCTTTCGGAACGTTAGATTATACCATGAGAATCTGGTTAAAACCTGATGTTATGGCGACCTATGGTTTAGTTCCAGGCGACGTTAATACAGCTTTGGCCGACCAAAACGTTGAGGCTGCTCCAGGGCAGTTTGGCGAGCAGGGCAACCAGGCTTTTCAATATACCTTGAAATATACCGGCAGGTTAAAAGATGAGGCACAATTTGGCGATATCATTATTAAAACGGCCTCAAACGGACAAATTCTTCGTTTAAAAGATATTGCGAGAATAGAGCTTGGTGCACAAAGTTATGCCAGTTCGGTTAAATTTAACGGCAAACAGGCATTAGGTATCGCGATTAACCAAACTGCAGGTTCAAATGCAAAGGAAGTAATTGAAAACTCGATTAAAACTTTAGATGAAGCTCAAAAATCTTTCCCTAAAGGTGTTCATTACTCTACATTGGTTAACGTTAATGACTTCCTTGATGCATCAATTGAGAAAGTAATCCACACTTTAATCGAGGCATTTATCCTGGTTTTCCTTGTGGTATTTATTTTCTTACAGGATTTCCGTTCTACACTAATCCCCGCCATTAGTGTTCCGGTAGCTATTATAGGTACATTCTTCTTCCTGAGTTTATTTGGTTTTACCATTAACTTACTTACGCTCTTTGCACTTGTACTGGCAATTGGTATTGTGGTTGATGATGCCATTGTAGTGGTTGAGGCTGTGCATGCCAAACTTGATGAAGGTTATACCGATGCCAAGAAAGCAACAATAGATGCAATGGATGATATCAGTGGTGCAATTATTTCCATTACGTTGGTGATGGCAGCGGTATTTATCCCGGTTAGTTTTATATCTGGTTCATCAGGTGTATTTTACAAACAATTCGGTTTAACACTCGCCATTTCCATTATCCTGTCTGCAATTAACGCTTTAACTTTAAGTCCGGCTTTGTGCGCTTTGTTTTTAAAACCGCATGCAGATGAGCATGGCAAGAAGAAAAATTTCCTGGAACGTTTTTATGCTGCATTTAATACCGGATTTGATGCGGTAACCAATAAGTATAAAAAATCGGTAAGTTTCTTATCGCACGCGAAATGGATTGTAGGTTTGATTATTGCATTCTTTACTGTTGCATTAATATGGACCATGAATACAACACCTAAAGGTTTCGTACCTAATGAAGATTTAGGTACTGTAATGTCAGATATTTCATTGCCAGCCGGAACATCGCAGGAAGAAACCAATATCGTAATTGCAAAAATCGATAGCATCGCACACGGGATTCCGGAAATCAGAAACACCTTAAGGGTTGTGGGCCGTAGTATGATCAGTGGTTCAGGAAGTTCTTACGGTATGGTAATTTCAAGACTAATTCCCTGGAATGAACGTAAACGTGATGTGAAAGCTATCATTGGTGAGCTCTTTGCTAAAACCGCTAATATTAAAGGTGCTAAAATCATCTTTTTTGCTCCGCCAACCATTCAGGGTTTCGGTACGAGTGGTGGTTTCGAGTTTCAGTTACAGGATAAAACCGGAGGCGATATTAAAAAGTTTAACGAGATAGGTAATGGATTCCTGGCTGCGCTGAGTAAACGCCCTGAAATTCAGTATGCCTCAACATCATTTAACCCTAACTTCCCACAATATCAGATTGATGTTAATGTAGCCAAAGTAAAACAGGCAGGTTTAACTGTTGCCGATGTTTTGGGTGTAATGCAAGGTTACTATGGTGGTGTTTATGCCTCTAACTTTAATAAATATGGTAAACAGTTCCGTGTAATGTACCAGGCTGATGCTGCTTACCGTGCTAACGAACAAACCTTAACACGTATTTTTGTCAGGAATAGTTCAGGACAGATGGCTCCTGTTTCAGAGTTTATTACGTTAACCAAAGTTTATGGGCCACAAGCAATTTCACGCTTTAACCTGTTTACCTCAATTTCTGTAACAGGTAACCCGAATGCGGGTTATAGTTCAGGTGATGCCTTAAAAGCGGTGCAGGAAGTAGCTGCAGAAAGCTTACCTGCTGGTTACGGTTACGAGTTCTCAGGTTTATCACGTGAGGAAATGAGTAGCGGTAGCCAAACAGTGTTCATCTTTTTACTTTGTGTGGTTTTCGTGTACTTCTTACTTGCTGCACAATACGAAAGTTATATTTTACCATTAGCAGTATTAATTTCATTACCAGTAGGTTTAGCCGGCGTATTCGTTTTCGATAAAATATTTGGTATCGATAATAATATCTATACACAGATTACGCTCATCATGCTAGTTGGTTTACTAGCGAAAAATGCCATTTTGATTGTAGAGTATGCGGTTGACAGAAGAAGAAAAGGCATGAGCATTACCAATGCGGCCATTGATGGGGCAACAGCACGTTTGCGACCAATTTTAATGACCTCTTTCGCCTTTATTTTAGGTTTATTACCACTGATGTTATCATCGGGTGTTGGCGCATCGGGTAACAAATCTATTGGTACAGGTGCCGTTGGTGGTATGTTAATCGGAACACTTTTCGGGGTATTTGTTATCCCTGCTTTATTTATCATCTTCCAGGGCCTTCAGGAAAGAGTGAGCAATAAATCGCCTTTTGATGAAGGAATTGAAAAAGAGCAAACACCTGAAGAATACGAATTAGCAACAGCTAAAAGTAAACACTAATTTAACAGAACATGAATTTCAGATATAAGTATTCTATATTAATCGGTTTTACCATACTTAGCCTGAGTGCCTGCGTAACTAAAAAATACGAACGCCCTCAGCTTACAAGTGAAGGTTTATACCGTGATAACAACACAACAGATACAACTACCATGGCCGACTTGCCATGGAAAAATCTGTTTTCTGATACTACGTTACAATCTTTGATTCAGCTGGGGATAAATCAAAACCTCGATTTAAAACAAGCGATTGAACGTATAAAAATTTCAGAAGCAACATTACGTCAGAGCCGTGCAGCATTTTTGCCAAGCTTACAGGCCGATGTTTCTGTAACCGATAACAAAGCTTCTGCGGCTGCACAAAATTTCCCTGCAGGAATAAACATTAACCTGGAAACCCAAACCTATAAAGCTGCACTAAGCACAGCCTGGGAAGCGGATATTTGGGGCAAACTTAGCAGTGCGAAACGGGCAGCTTATGCCACACTATTACAAAGCGACGCGGCAAAGCGTGCTGTTCAAACGCAATTAATCGCTACAATAGCAACGAGCTACTACACTTTATTGGCTTTAGATAAACAACTGGCTATTACGGAGCAGACTATAAAAATCAGAACCCAGGATGTGGAAACCATGAAGGCTTTAAAAGAAGGTGCAGTGGTAAATGGAGCAGCTGTGGTACAAAGTGAAGCAAATTTATATGCTGCACAGGTTACATTGCCCGATTTAAAACGAAGTATTAAAGAAGCTGAAAATGCTTTGAGCATTGTACTGGCGAAAGCACCAGGCACAATTAACCGTACAACTCTGGATCAGCAGGTACCTTATGCAAATTTACAAACCGGTATCTCAGCACAGCTGTTGCAAAATCGTCCGGATGTAATTGCTGCAGAGTTCGGATTCAGGTCTGCATTTGAGAACACCAATGTTGCTAAAACTTATTTCTATCCGGCTTTAACTTTAACAGCCTCGGGTGGTTTAACCAGTTTACAATTGAGTAATTTTTTTGATAACTCTATTTTTTACAACCTGGTTGGAGGTTTAACACAACCGATTTTTGCCAAAGGTGCCAACAAGGCACGTTTAACAACGGCACAGGCAAATCAACAGATTGCATTTTACACTTTCCAGCAAACGCTTCTAACAGGTGGACAGGAAGTATCGAATGCCTTATACGCTTATCAGACTGCTGCTGAAAAAGAGGAAACCAGGGCAAAACAAATCGCGTCTTTAACAAAAGCAGTAGACTTTACAAAAGAATTACTGCGTTACAGTTCTGCAACCAATTACACCGATGTATTAACTTCTGAGCAAAGTTTATTAACGGCACAATTAAGTGGCATTAATGATAGATTACAAAAATTGCAATCGATAGTAGAACTTTACCGTGCCTTAGGTGGCGGCTGGAAATAGCATCAAAATAATTAACTTACAAAAGGCATGCTGATTCATTTCAGGATGCCTTTTTAGTTTGAGGCCCGCCTCATGATTGGTATAAACAAAAACAGCTTTTTACAGCTATTTTTCAGTTAGTTTTTTTGATGTAATCTTAAAATATTGTAAGTTTAAAGTTTTTTAAGCGGGTAGCTTTTAAAAAATTTTAACTCAATCAATGTTACGTGTAGATAGCGCTAAAAACTGTAAAGTTGTGTACTCTTTGTGCAAACATGAGTATTTGGGCTATCTGATTGAGCCTCATGTTGTTCAGCTTAATCCTCAAGGCGATTTCTCTTTTACTTATCAAAGAATTTTCACGCATACCGCAGAGGAATTCAACGCCTGCTTAAGTGAAATCGATTATAAGCTGATTAAAATTCTTGATGATATCGAACAGGATTCGCTCATCAAAAAACATTATAAAAAATTAATAAGGCCAACTGAATTTTTCACCAAAGTTTTTGATGACAAATTTTATGAAAACGTTAGGCCCAAAATAGAGAAAAAACTTGCCGAGGCGCTCGAGCTTTTAAAAGTTAAAGATGAGCTTTACCTGATGGATAAAGATGGCTGGCCTGTTGAACGCAAAATTGAACTGGCATCAGAACCGGCTTCAATACTTTTCCATTTCCGCAGGAACGAAACCGAAACACGTTATTTCCCTACCATCAAGTACCAGAACCTGCGCATAGAATTTATGTTCAAAGAAGCGCAAATCATCAGCAATAAGCCTGCCTGGCTGTTACTTAATGATGTGCTGTACTTTTTTGATCAAGATATTGAAGGAAAAAAGCTTCAGCCATTTTTAGCCAAAAGATACATTGCCATTCCAAAATCAACAGAAGCTACGTATTTTGAAAAGTTTGTAGCCCCGCTGATTGAAAAGCACCATGTTTACGCCGAAGGTTTTGAGATCAGGACAGAGCAGTTCGAAGCAATACCCGTTGTAAAAGTATTATATGTTGATGGTGGCTTATCGCAGATACAATTGTATTTCAAATATGGCGAATACATTTTCCCGGTTGAAAATGCGCATAAGGTTACGGTCAGACTGGAGGAAACCGCCGATAATTACATTTTCCATCGCATAAAACGTTCTGCCGATTGGGAGAAAAAACAATTTGCCTTACTCTTATCATTAGGATTAAAAAAAACAAGTTCGCTTTTCAGCAACCTTGAAGTTATTTCTGCAGAAGAAAACCCAAGCTACGCAGCTATAAACTGGGTAAATGAACATATCGAAATCCTCGAAGCTTCGGGCTTTGAAATTGAGCAGGCAACCGGACAGAAACGCTTTGTTTTTGGTGCCAGTAAAATCGACCTTGAAGTTAAAGAAGGTAACGACTGGTTTGATATAAATGCAGTTGTTTGGTTTGGCAAATACCAGATCCCTTTTTTATCACTAAAACAACACATTCTTCACAAAAGGAGAGAATTTACGCTTCCAGATGGTGAAATCGCGATAATCCCTGATAAATGGTTTACGCAATACGGGAGTTTATTCAGCCTTGCTGAAACTGGTAAGAATTTAAAGCTTAAAAAACACCACATTGGCCTGATTAATGATTTGGCTGAAGACAGTTTGGCTAATGTAACCCTCGAGCGCAAGCTACAGCGCCTAACCGATTTCGAAGATATTGCCGACATGCAGATGCCTATAAACTTTAAAGGTAATCTACGCGATTACCAGAAAGCCGGTTATAATTGGTTTAGTTTTTTACGCGAATATAATTTTGGTGGTTGCTTAGCAGATGACATGGGTTTGGGTAAAACCATACAAACCCTCGCCATGCTTCAGAAGGTTAAGGAAGATGACCAGCTTGCAGAAACCCACACCACCTCATTGATCATCATGCCAACTTCGCTGATTTATAACTGGCTTACGGAGGCAAAAAAATTCACCCCGAAACTAAAAATTCTTGCACATACAGGCACAAACCGTAACAAGGATGTGGCCAACTTTGCCAACTACGATATTATTATAACTACATATGGCGTTACGAGAGTTGATATCGATGAACTAAAAAACTTCTATTTCAACTATGTAATTTTGGATGAAAGCCAAAACATTAAAAACCCGGCATCAAAGTCTTTTAAAGCAGTAAAAAGCTTAAAATCAAGGCACAGGTTAATATTAAGTGGTACGCCGGTAGAAAACTCTGTAGGCGATTTATGGTCGCAGCTGACATTCTTAAATCCAGGCTTACTTGGAACACAGGCGTTTTTCTACGAGGAATATGTACAAGCAATTGAGAAGAAAAAGGATGAAGAGAAAGCCAGAAAGCTACAATCGATAATTAAACCCTTTGTTTTACGCAGAACCAAGGAACAGGTTGCAGCAGAGTTGCCGCCAAAAACAGAGCAGGTTATTTACTGCGACATGAGCGAAGACCAGGCGGCTTACTATGAAAAAACCAAATCTGCTTACCGCAATGATTTATTGCAAAGTATGGATGATGGAACTTTTGCACAAAAGCAGGTTCAGTTGTTGCAAGGCCTAACAGCTTTACGCCAGCTGGCCAACCATCCGATAATGATTGATGACACTTATGTTTCTGATTCAGGAAAGTTCGAAAATGTAATCCACACGCTCGACAACGTATTAAAGGGCGGGCATAAAGTGCTTGTATTTTCTCAGTTTGTTAAGCACCTTGATATTTTCAAGCAACACTTTGAAAAAGAAAATATACCCTTCTCTTACCTTGATGGCGCAACAAGAAACCGCGGTGAAATTGTTTCAGCGTTTCAACAGAATGAAGATTTAAAGGTTTTTCTAATTTCTATAAAAGCCGGTGGTGTTGGTTTAAACCTAACACAGGCTGATTACGTTTTCATTTTAGACCCCTGGTGGAATCCGGCGGTTGAGCAACAGGCCATCGACAGAACACACCGCATAGGCCAGGATAAAAAGGTTTTCATCTATAAGTTCATCGCAAAAGATACCGTTGAGGAAAAAATTCTTGCCTTACAAAAACGCAAAAAATCGCTTGCCAATTCATTAATTACTACAGAAGAAAGTTTCTTTAAATCTTTAAGTAAAGAGGATATCAGGGATATTTTAAAGTAGATTATTTTCTTAAGGATATACAGAATAGCATGTTAATCTTCGTGCATGCCAAATACTAATCTTTATTCATTTAAAACCCATTCAAATTCTGTTTGTTATATAAGTAAAAATATTACGATCATGACAAACGAAGATTTAAATACCACGATAAATAACATTAAAGAAGCCTGGAGATATCCTGAGCTATATGAAAACGTTTCCCGCTCTGAACGTTGGCTTTCAGGTGCAGCAGGCACATATTTAATTTATAAGGGCTTAAGCGGTTTATTTTCACACCCTGTTTTAGGCTTAACAGGTGCAGCAATCGGTGCGGGCTTACTTTACAGGGGAATAACGGGATATTGTCCGATGCGGGATATTGCTGAACAACAAAAGGAAAGCATTGCTCCCGACGAAGTTATCTTAACTGAATCTTATTTTGTTGATGATTTGGCGTAATAAATTGAATACTAAATTTTCATTTATTAATAATTCGGTTAACTTTAAACAGTTAATCTGTAATTATGAGCAAATACGCATTATTATTTATTCCAGCATTCTTTTCAATGCAGGCAATGGCACAAGATAAAAAAATCGACCCGGCCAAAGATCCTAAAACCACCGAAGTTTGGGAACCTGTTCCAAAAGTGGTTACTCCTGGTAATTTACCTCAGGAAGCGCCGTCTGATGCCATAGTTTTATTTAATGGCAGAAACCTTGATGCTTGGCACTCTGTAAAAGACCCTTCAAAACCTGCCGGATGGACGATTGATGATGGTTTCTTTACCGTAAAAAAAGGAACTGGGAATATTGAAACCAATAAAAAATTTACCGACTACCAGCTTCACCTGGAGTGGAAAATACCTGCAAATATTTCAGGAGAAGGGCAAGCACGTGGTAACAGCGGTGTATTCCTTGCCTCTACAGGTGGTGGCGATGATGGTTATGAAATCCAGATCATGGATGCCTACAATAATAAAACTTACGTGAACGGCCAAACCGGAAGTGTTTACAAACAGGCTACTCCTCTGGCAAATGCCAATAAAAAACCAGGAGAATGGCAGTATTACGATATTATCTGGAATGCGCCACGTTTTAACGAAGATGGCAGCTTGTTGAAGCCAGCTAGTGTTACGTTATTTTTAAATGGTGTACTACTTCAGAATGGTTATGTTTTAAAAGGTGAAACAAGATATATCGGTGCGCCGCAATACAAAAAACATGGTCCTGCATCAATTAAGCTTCAAGATCATGGCGACCCTAGTCCTGCCATCAGCTTCAGAAATATCTGGGTAAGAGAGTTATAATTTAACCCTTACAAACAAAAAAGCCTCGATTTTCTCGGGGCTTTTTTTATTTTATAACAACATCCCTAATGTTTATTCTGCCTTTAAAATAGTCATATAAGTTTTCCGGCTTATCATTTTCGCACCTAAACTCAATAAATGATCATTTGGCAACTGGCAGTCAATTAAACGGATATCCGTTTTACTTAAATAAATAAGCGCTGCTTTTGAGGCATTGCTCACATGGCTAAACATACTTTCGCCACAAAAAACATGGTTAATTTTTATCCCGTATAACCCACCAACAAGTACATCACCAAGCCATACTTCCACACTGTGGGCAAAGCCGTTTCGGTGCAAATTAATATAGGCTTCCTGCATTTCATTTGTTATCCATGTTCCATCTTGTCCTGCCCTGGGCGTAGATGCACAGTTTGCAATCACCTCGGCAAAGGCTTTATCAAAAGTTATGTTAAAAACTTCATCTTTAATTACCTTTTTCATGCTCTTGCTAATCTTTATCTTCTCGGGATAAATTACGCACCGCTGATGGGGTGAGTACCACAAAATCGGATCACCCTCGCTAAACCAGGGAAAAATACCATTTGAATAGGCCAGAAGAAGTCTTTTCAGACTCAAATCTCCTCCAACTGCAAGCAGACCATCCTCTTCTGCCAATGCAGGATTAGGGAAACTTATATCATGATCTAATAGTTGAAAGAACATATATTAAAATGATTAACGAAACAAAGATTAAACCCCCGCGTTTTAAATAAGTCATACTAATAAAACTGTCATTATGAGCCCGAAAGATAATTTCTATAAAGTAAAACATCTTTACAACCGTGCTGGCTTTGGTATTTCCTATACTGATTTACACAAATTAAGTAAAAAAAACTTCAATAAAGTTGTTGATGGCTTATTTAAAGAGCCAAAGGAGAAGGATGATATTACCTTAATCGACAATGAGGCATCTAAACAGCAACTCTTAATGCAGGCAGGTTTATATGCAAAAAAAGATCTGACAGACGAAGAGAAAAAACAACGCCAGGAAATTGTGCGGATGCAAAACGAAAAAAGCAGGGATTTAAATATCGCCTGGGTTGAAAAAATGATTAATACGCCTAGTCCGCTCAGGGAGAAAATGACACTCTTTTGGCATGGTCATTTTGCATGCCGCAGCAACAACCCCATGTTTGCGCAGCAACTCAATAATATTCAAAGAGCAAATGGTTTAGGAAGTTTTAAAATCCTTCTTGTAGAAGTTTCAAAATCGCCTGCAATGCTACAGTATCTGAATAACCAGCAAAACAGAAAAGGTAAACCAAATGAAAATTTCGCCCGCGAGCTTATGGAATTATTTACGCTAGGCAGGGGAAATTATACAGAACAAGACATAAAAGAATCGGCACGTTCTTTTACCGGCTGGATGTACGATAAAGACGGTTCATTTATCTTCAGGCCAAACCTGCACGATACTGGTACCAAGACCTTCTTTGGAAAAATCGGCAATTTCGACGGTGAAAACATTATCGAGATCATATTAGATAAACCCGAAACGGCAACTTTTATAGCACGTAAAGTGTATAAATTTTTTGTTAACGATAACCCCGATGAGGCACATGTACAGGAACTAGCCACCCATTTCTTCAATTCTAAATACGATATTTCAGAATTAATGAAGAAAATGTTTACTTCCGACTGGTTTTACTCGGCCGAAAATGTAGGAACCAAAATTAAATCGCCTGCCGAATTTTTAGTTGGCTTAAGCCGCGAATTTTATGTTACCTACAATAAACCACAGGTGTTAATTCAATTGCAAAGCAGTTTAGGGCAATATTTATTCAACCCGCCAAATGTAGCCGGCTGGCCAGGTGGACAAAGCTGGATAGACAGTTCTTCGCTAATGTTAAGGATGCGCATTCCATCTTTAGTTTTAAATGATGGACAAATCGATTTTAGCGGCAAAGCAGACCCTGAGGATGAAGCCGTGATCGCACAAAGCAGAACAGCTACGATTAATGCGAACATTAAAACTAAACCCAAATCGTTTGTTGATGCAAAAGCTGATTGGCCGAAATTTTTAGATACCTTACCAAAGGGGATTAAACCAGTAGAGCTTGCTGAATTTTTACTTCAACCTAAGCTGAACGAAAAAATCACAGGTATGATTAGCGATAACAAAGGATTAAGAAGCACATCGGTAGAACTTGCAAGTATGCCCGAATATCAGCTTTGTTAGTTTATAAATATTGGAGGTTTTTACTGAAATCATCATCAAAAATTTAAAAGGATGGACAGAAGAAGTTTTTTAAGAAATACAGGTTTTGTTGCAGCAGGATCACTTTTCGTTCCGGCATTTATGAAACCCCTGGAGGCAATGGCGCTTGATGAGCTAAGTCTTTATAAAAATCTGGTTGTTGTACAACTTTCTGGCGGTAACGATGGATTAAACACCGTTATCCCTTTTGGAAATGACATTTACTACCAGAAAAGGAAATCAATAGCCATTAAACCTGAAGATGTGATCAAGATGAATGACATGCAGGGCTTAAACCCCAATATGGCCGCTTTGCAGGAAATCCATGACCAGGGCTGGATGACAATCATTAATGATGTTGGCTACCCTAATCCCGATCGTTCTCATTTCCGTTCGATGGATATCTGGCAAACCGGGAGTGAGAGCAACCAGTTTTTATCAACCGGATGGATCGGACGCTACCTGGACAGCAATTGCCAAACCTGCAAATTCCCTTACACAGCCATAGAAGTTGATGATTCGCTTTCGCTTGCCATGAAGGGGCAAACTAAAAAAGGAATCGCATTGAAAGATCCGGCGGCACTTTTTCGCAATACCAACGATCCGTTTTTTAAGGCGATGCTCCAGAATGATAAAGAACATTTAGATGAAGACAATTTAGGCTATCTGTACAAAACCATGATTGAAACTTCATCGTCGGCAAGTTATATCCAGAATACCTCTAAAATTTACCAGAACAAGGCAACTTACCCTCAATCGGGCTTTGCCAACCAGTTAAAAACAGTTTCGAAATTTATTTCTTCGGGATTAAAAACCAGGGTTTACTATGTTTCGTTAAGTGGTTTTGATACGCACGTAAACCAGTTGCAACAACAAGGCAACCTGCTTAAACAATATAGTGAGGGCATGGCGGCGTTCTTGAAAGATTTAAAAACAAACAACAAGCTTGATGATACGTTAGTTGTTACTTTCTCTGAATTCGGGCGCCGCGTTGAACAAAATGCAAGTAACGGAACCGATCATGGAACGGCAAATAACATGTTTATTTTTGGCGGTAAATTAAAAAAACAGGGAATTTTTAATGAGGCACCTAATTTAAGCGACTTGGATACTGGTGATTTGAAATATCAATTAGATTTCAGACAAGTTTACGGTACCATTTTAGATAAATGGCTTGACGTAAATAATGCTGATATACTGAATAAGAAATTTAATACACTGGATTTCATCTAACTAACAAGGTCGCTGTAATACGGCGACCTTGCTAAAATCAACTATTATATTTTTTTCAGCGTGTATTTAGTATAGCTGTTGTCTTTCCCACTTTGTATTTCACGGGCTTGAAAAAGTTCATAACCATAGCTTTTCATTTTGTTTACGCAATCTAACAGGGAATTAAACTCAAGCTTTTTACCATTATCATCTTTTATGAGTGAATTTTCTCTTGATTCCATTAACTGTCCATAATTTAGCCTTATTCCTACCTTATCGCTAAACCATATTACATCTTCATAAATTTCAATATAGGGTGTGTTAATCTCCGTTAACCTTATACCGTTAACTTGCTGGGCCTGGCTTTTGGAAAAGGCAAAACAGGCGACGACCGTCGCCATAATAAATAATTTTTTCATAATGGGTTTCTTTTGTGTGTATCCTAAAATAAAAAAATTATGCTTCGCTTATACGCTTTGGATGTAACAAAGTTGATTTCAGTTTATCTTAACCTTAAAAAGCAATAATGAATTTTTTAGGCAATATTATCTGGATTATTTTTGGTGGAATTTTTATTTTCTTCGAATACCTGATTGGAGGGCTAATCCTATGCCTTACAATTGTTGGCATTCCATTTGGCATTCAATGTTTTAAATTTGCCATAGTTGGCCTGGCTCCTTTCGGTGTTAAAATAAAAGATACTTCTTCAAATACAGGTTGCCTATCAACAATAATGAATATCATCTGGATTTGCTGCGGAGGTTTATGGATTGCTTTAACACACTTCTTTTTTGGCATTTTACTATGTCTTACCATTGTAGGCATACCTTTTGGCCGCCAGCATTTTAAACTAATGAACCTTGCATTTACGCCTTTTGGCAAATCGATAAGCTAGTTAATCAGGCCAATTTGTTTAGAATGTTCAATAGCTTCAGCGCTATTATTAAAAAGACATACGCGGATATTTTTTACTTCAGCTTTTTTTAGTGTGGATTGTGTTTCTTCTTTTTTTTCGGGGCGTATATTGCGGATATAAATAGCTTCGATATTCTGCGGATATTTCTCAGCAATGGCGGTATAAATAGCCGGATCCTGTTGAGAGTTATCGCCAAAGAAGATAAATTTCTGGTTTGGAAAAGCATCGAGAATGCGCATCACACGGAGCAGCTTTCCTTCGTGCCCTGTTTTCCCGGTTTTGATTAAATCTTTCCATCGCTTTAAAGTATTCAATAAAAAAGCACCATCCGGCAGTTTATTAAACCTGAACGTTTCTAAAAGATAATCGTACAAATTCCACTCACTACTGCTAACATAAAAAAAAGGGTTAGGTTGGTCGGCAGCTGTATGGGCCAGTGCCAGTTGCTGATAATGATTAGCGGCATCCGGAAATGTTTTCCGGGTATGTGGGTTTTTTATAAAAAGCTCTCTTAAGCGTCTTCCGATTGTAGCAGAATGAGAAACCATTACCGTATCGTCAACATCAGAAATAAAAGCGTATTGTGTAATGTGCGGGACATAAATTTTACCCTCACCAGTACTCAATACATTTCCCTGCTGATCAAGTGCCTCTACTTTTACGAAATGCCATCCTGCTTTAACATCTTGTGCTGCTTTAAATTCAAACTTAAAAAAACCATCCCCTTCGGTTTTATTGCATATCGTCTGATCGAAAAACTGCAACCTTACCTGCACAAAGGGATAGGGTTTTAAAACGAATAACTTTAGCAGATGAACAATATTTGTAAATAGATTATTGCTGTAAACCTGTTTATTTTTAGCCTTTCGTTTAAAGACATGGCCATATACCACAAGATTGTGTGTGTGGCCATATCCATGGTATATCTTCAAGCTTACAGATTTATTCATCATAATTAAAACAGAGATTCATATTAAGTTGTTTTGGAGTAGCCTTAACAGGTTTAACATTTATGAAATTACTGTTTATTATTAACCCGGGTTCGGGAAGCCACAACATCAACTTAAAAGAAGTAATTACAAAGCATTTCGAATCGAAGGATGTTGAAACAGACTTGTACGAATTGCCCGATGACTGTTCAATTGAAAAAATAAGGCAAAAAATTAAAAGTGCCAAAGCGGATAAGGTTATAGCGGTAGGTGGCGATGGAACGCTTAAACTTGTTGCCGAATGTTTGCTGAATACTGAAACACCTATTGGAATTATTCCGGCGGGATCGGCCAATGGGATGGCAAAAGAACTGGGTATTCCAACCAACATTACCGAAGCACTTAACTTCATTGAAACCGGGAAGCCGGAAAAAATTCATGTGGTTAAAATAAACGATGAAATATGCATTCACCTTGCCGATTTAGGATTTAATGCCTACCTGGTAAACAAATTCGATACACTTCCTGAACGTGGCATGTGGGGCTATGCAAAAGCCACCTGGCATGCCTTATGGAACCATAAAAGAATGGATGTTGAATTAAAACTTAAAGGCGAAACCATAAAATCGAAAGCGGCTATGGTAGCCATTGCGAATGCGACTATGTATGGTACAGGCCTAAAAATAAACCCTAATGGAAAGTTAGATGATGAGCTTTTTGAAGTGGTGCTGGTTAAAGACTATTCCTACCTCGAGATACTGAAAATCTGGGTAACCAGATTACCTTTCAATCCTGAAAAAATAGAAGTATTTCAAACCTCAGCGGTGAAAATTTCCTCGAAACATAAAGCACATTTCCAGGTTGATGGCGAATATATTGGCAAATTAAACACAGTTGAAGCTAAAATTCTGCCCGCAGCAATTTCTGTAATCATTTAAAAAAGCTGTTTGTGAATCCTGATGGTGAAATATAACCGGAAAAACTCTGCTATAAAACATATTTTAAACAGTATGTCGAACCAGGTCTGGTTCAGGTTTAACAATTCTGGTAACATGGTAATAAAACCAATTGAAAATACCCAGACAATTAACCTGAATGGGAATTGTATATAATAGGCGATGAATCCAAATTTGCGTACAAGTAGTAATCCTGCAGCAGAGATAAATAACAATACAAACATGGGCAAGGTTAATATAACTCTTGTTTGCGATAAAACCTGATCAGGGATTTCTTTTAAATGGGTAATAATTTCCCAAAAAGGTTGAGCCAGAAGGCCGATACTGATAATATCTAAAAGGCCAAAAAATCTAATTGCTAAGCGCATTATTTACAATATTTCGAAAGGTAATCATCAGCCTTGTCGCTACCTAAATTTTTAACAAGATTAAAATCTTCACAGGCTCCTTGCTTATCGCCCTGTTTTATTTTTTTTAGCCCTGTTTTGATTATGCCGTCCAGGTATTCCTCATCAATACCAAGCTGAGATTTTATAGCAACAATCTGCGCTTCCTGGCCAGGTTTTGCCTGTGCTTTATTTTTATAGAAATTAATTACGGCATTGGTTAAACCTTCTTCTGCCTGATAGGCTACAATAGATGCTTTTATTTCGTTGCTGCTTTTACCTTCACAGTCATAGCCCGATAGTTTAAAATTTACCGGAACAACAACGGAAATTGTAGTATCATAACCTGCAGGAACCTGCCATTTACCACTACTTAACCGTACCAGCCGAAGGGCTTCGTCATCCAGTTCGGATATAATTCCTTTGGTAATTTTCGATGCGTAAACCTTGCCGTTCTGATCAAGTTTAAAGCTTACATTTACCGTTCCCTGTATGCAGTTTTGCTTAGAAAACTGAGGATATATGGTGTTATTCCTAAGGAATGACGAGAAACCCGATGGCCCGCTTTTAAACTGCACCTGTGCTATTGCACAACTGCAAAAGAAAATCAGACTTAGGGTTATTAATCTCTTCATTACTCTAATTTACTAAAATAAGCTGTAAATTAATAAAATGAATATGCAAGAATTAAGTTTGCATCAGGGCAATTTGCAAGGTATTTTTCTCTTTCACTAAACTTACAAACTCCAGGAAAATCGCCACTAAAACCTTCCATATCTTGTATTACCTGAAAGTGGAGATGTGGTGGCCAGTAACCATTTTCCTCTTTTGCGCCCAATGTTGCAAATTGCTCACCTGCAGCAATAAATTTTCCATTTTCTAGGCCATTTAAAGAAGCTAGACTTAAATGCCCGTAAAGCACATTAAACTTAAAACCATCGATATTATAAGCCAGGATAATGGTTGCGCCGTAATCGCCAAAATTATTGTTGTTGGCAAAGCTTTGAACCTTTGCATCATAGAAATTATAAATCGGTGTGCCGGCGGGAGCCCAGATGTCTACACCTAAATGTAATCTTCGCGGTTCTTCTCCGGTATCAAAATGCACACTTCTCGAATAAATGGTTCTATGTTCATTGTACCCACCTATACCATAACGGGCATTGGCCATTTCAATTTTCTGCTCAACCCAGGCTGAAAACAAATCCGTATTAACCAATATATTATCTGTTAATTCGGTGTTGTTTGCGGTAAAATCGAACGGCAAAAGCTTATCTAGTCCTTTATTAAAATCGATTAATTTTTTAATCGATGAAGCATTGGCTTTTATAACCTGATCGAAAGTTTTCATTAACCTCTAAAGATATAAACGTAGTTATAAATGTAATGTGAAAGCGCACCGCCTATTACAAACAAGTGCCAGAGCTCATGACTATGCATCCACCTGAATAATTGTTTGTCTTTGGCGTAATAGTAAGTGCCACCAATATAAAAAACACCCCCAAGTAAAAGCCAGAAGATTGCGCCAATGGGTAAAGCGCCAAGCATTTTCTGCAACAATGGTACAATCAGGCAGCCCATTAAAATGTAAATACTTACTGAAATGGCTGTACTTTTTAAACGGTTAAAGATTTTTAACAAACAGCCTGTAATGGCAACAAGCCAGACAACAGCAAATAAGCCCCAGCGTAGCCAGCCATCAAAAACCAGTAATGCTGTGGGCGTGTATGAACCGGCAATCATTAAATAAATGCAGCAGTGATCAAACTTTTGCCAGAACCGTATACCATAATCAGTTGCCGGATAGCCATGATACATCGCACTTACACTAAAAAGAATAAAAGTACCTATACTGTAAATCCAGGCGGCGGTAAATTCGATAGGCGTGTTACACTTAAGCAGTAAAAAATAACCTGCCGGAACAGCAATAAGCGCAGGAATAAAATGCGTAAAGAAATTAACTGGTTCCCTAAGCTTTCTCACAAATAGTTATTCGCTTTCTTCGTCCTTTTGTCTTGGCTCTTTGGCAATCTTTTCGAAAAGACTATCCATACGTTCTACATATTCGTTGGTATCATCAACAAAAAAGGTAAGCTCAGGAACAACCCTTACCTGGTGACGTATTCTGGCGCCTAATTTATACCTGATTTCGCCGCTATGCGCATTTACGGTGTTTATTGAGAGTGTTGTATTATTGGTATTGAAAAAACTTAAATAAACCTTTGCAACGGCTAAATCTGGCGAAACCCTTACACGGGTGATCGTTACCAGTGTATTTGGCAAAAATGATCCACCTTCACGTTGAAAAATCTGTGCTAATTCTTCCTGTAGTACTCCTGCAAATTTCTGCTGACGTTTACTTTCCATAACTTTTATTTGTCGTCATTGCGAGGTACGAAGCAATCTTTCTTTAGGTGTGATATAGTAATACACTTATAGATTGCTTCGTACCTCGCAATGACGGATTAACTTTTCTAATATAACAAATTATCATACGGATACCGCGCTGTATGAACCGCTTTTACCTTATCGTACAATAATGTTTTAAACTCTTCTATATTTTCCTTTTGCGTAGCCGAAATAAATAAAACCGGAACCTTTCCATGGCTCATCCAGCTTTTCTTGAATTCCTCCAGGGTTAGTTTTCCATCCCCATCTTCATCTTCTACTTCTGGTGAAACATAGGCATCAATCTTGTTAAAAACCAAAATCATGTCTTTATCAATAGCACCAATATCTTTCAAAGTTTCATTAACCGTATTTATCTGATCTTCGAAATTAGGGTGCGAAACGTCCACCACATGAACCAGGATATCTGCCTCACGAACTTCATCAAGTGTAGATTTGAAACACTCTACCAGATGGTGTGGTAACTTACGGATAAACCCAACGGTATCAGACAACAGGAATGGCAAATTTTCAATTACCACCTTTCTAACTGTGGTATCCAAAGTAGCAAAAAGCTTGTTCTCTGCAAATACTTCCGATTTCGAAAGCATGTTCATAATGGTCGATTTACCAACGTTTGTATAACCAACCAACGCAACACGTATTAACTGCCCCCGGTTTTTACGTTGCGTTTCATTTTGCCGGTCGATATTTCTTAAACGCTCTTTTAGCAGTGAAATTTTATTTAAAATAATCCTTCTATCACTTTCAATCTGCGTTTCTCCCGGGCCACGCATACCAATACCGCCTTTCTGACGCTCCAGGTGTGTCCACATACCGGTTAGGCGTGGCAAAACGTATTGTAATTGTGCTAATTCTACCTGTGTTTTAGCCTGTGCAGTTTGTGCCCTGTTGGCAAAAATGTCCAGAATCAGGTTACTGCGATCTAAAACTTTAACGCCTAGTTCACGGTCTATATTTCGCAGTTGCGATGGCGATAATTCGTCGTCGAACACGACGGTATCAATTTCCTCTGATTTAACGTACGCTTTAATTTCCTCAAGCTTACCCGTACCAACGAAGGTAGCACGCTCCGGCTTGAGCATTTTTTGCGTAAAAATCTTCTCCACTTTCCCTCCTGCGGTATCAACCAAAAAAGCAAGCTCATCAAGATACTCTTTTGTTTGTTCGTCCTTTTCGCCCGGTGTAACCACACCAACCAAAATTGCCCGCTCCTGCTTTATCGCAGTATCATAAAATTTTTGTTTTCCCATGTAATTGTAGCAAATATACGAAATTTGCAAACGAGTAATTTCATTTACAAACCATGGACATGTAATAAAAGTTTTAGTGTTTTCGTCATTATCCACTTAGCCTGACGGGAGCTGAAGAAACGTCTTTCCAGCCTGTCCTCCTGAGCGAAGTCATGTCATCCTGAGCAAAGTCGAAGGACTAATCCCAACCTTATTGCGAAACACGATTATAGAACTTCAAAGCCTAAAGCTGTAAAACTTAATTTTTCCGTGTTTCTGTGGCTAAAAACTTAATAGCTATATCTGAGCCACAAAATCCTGAATCGCTAAACCCGGATTATCAGTTTTCATAAAGTTCTCACCGATCAGGAAGCCATTAAAACCTGCAGTTTTCAGCTCCCTTATCGTTTGCGGATTGCTAATTGCACTCTCAGAAATTTTCAAAAACTCATCCGGAATTTTATTTACCAAATCAAATGAAGTCTGAAGATTAACGGTGAAATCGCCAAGGTTTCGGTTATTCACGCCTATAGCATCCAGGTTAGGACAAATACTCCTATCGAGCTCTTCCTGGTTATGGACTTCAAGCAGTACGTTTAGCCCCAGATTCTGAGCAAACTTACCGAAATCACTCACTTGTTTCGGTGTTAAAATAGAAGCTATCAGCAGGATAATGTCAGCACCCCAGGCCTTCGCTTCTAAAATCTGGTATTCATCAATCATAAAATCTTTCCGCAGTATCGGGATATTATTCGCTGCCCTGGCCGCCAGGATATCATCAGTTTTACCACCAAAGAAATCTACATCAGTTAAAACAGAAAGTGCCGAAGCGCCTGCATTATTGTAAGCCTGTGTAACTTCAGCAACATCAGCAACACCATTTATTAAACCTTTAGAAGGCGAGCGGCGCTTAAACTCGGCAATAATACCTGTTCTGTCTTCGGCGAGCAGAAACTCTTTAAAAGAATAGGGCGTTCGGTTAAAATAAACCGATTGTTCCAGTTCCTTTACCGAAACCAGGGCCTTTGCATCAGCAACTTCTTCTTTTTTGCGAAGTACAATTTTATCTAAAATATTCATATAATTCATTGATCGTCATCGCGAGGCACGAAGCAATCTTTACTACAAAATAGATCGCTTCGTGCCTCGCAATGACGGTTTATATTCTAAGAAGTCAGCCAGTTTTCCATCATCTGCTTACCATGCTCAGTAAGTACACTTTCCGGATGGAACTGCACGCCACGAACATCTAAGGTTTCATGTCGTAAGGCCATGATCTCGTTTTTATGGTCTCTCGCTGTAATCTTTAGGCATGACGGGAAATTTTCTTTACTCACTACCCAGCTGTGGTAACGGCCAACATTTATGGTTTGCGGGCACTCCCAAAATAAAAACTCATCGCCATCTACCACCGTAACCGGTGTTGCTATGCCATGCATTGGTCGGCCAAGGTTTAACAGTGTCCCTCCAAAAACTTCAGCAATAGCCTGCTGCCCTAAACACACGCCAAAAATACTTTTGGTGGGTGCATAGGTTTTAATTACATCCAGCAATAATCCAGCCTCCTCAGGTATTCCGGGTCCTGGTGAAAGCAAAATTTTATCGAACTTTTCTACATCCGCCAGTTCAAATTTATCGTTTCTCCATACTTCGGCTTCGTAGCCAACCTCGTTAATTAAATGAACAAGGTTATAAGTGAAACTATCGTAGTTATCAATTACCAGAACCGTTTTTTTATTATCACTCATTATAAATTGTAATTCGTAAATTAAAAATCCTAAATATTTTTTGCCATTTCTATGGCTTTGCGCAAGGCAGCAATTTTGTTGTTCACTTCCTGCATCTCTGTTTCAGGAACCGAATCTGCTACAATACCTGCACCTGCACGGTAATGCAGTTCATTATTTTTACTCATAAAAGTCCTGATCATAATGGCATGGTTAAAATCTTCGTTAAAACCCATGAAGCCTATTGCGCCGGCATAAAAATTACGGCCCAGCTTCTCATTTTCATCAATCAACTGCATGGCTTTATATTTTGGGGCGCCACTTAAAGTTCCGGCCGGATATGTATCTGCCACCACTTTAAAAGCAGTTACGTCATCCTGCAAGTGACCACTCACCTTGCTCACCAGGTGAATCAAATGCGAATAATACTGTACCTCCTTAAAAGATTTTACTTCAACACGGTTACAATGCCTGCTCAGGTCATTACGGGCCAGATCAACAAGCATAACATGTTCAGCACTTTCTTTAGGATCTTGCTCCAACTTCCTTGCCTGTTCTGCATCTTCAATGTCATTTCCACTGCGTTTAAAGGTTCCAGCTATCGGAAAAATATTGGCTGTATTGTTTTTAATGGTAATCTGTGCTTCTGGCGACGAACCAAAAAGTTTAAAATTCCCGTAATCAAAATAGAAGAGGTATGGAGAAGGGTTTATGGAGCGCAGGCAACGGTAAACGTTAAATTCATCACCAGTAAATGCTTGCTTAAAAGCCCTTGAAGGCACAATCTGGAATACATCGCCCCGGTAGATGTGTTTTTGCAGTTTTTCTACCAGCTGGATGAAGCCCTCGTCAGTGAGGTTCGATGATTCCTCCCCTTTAATCTGGAATTTATATTCAGGATAATTTTTATTCTGGATCAGATACTCCATTTTCTCAAGCCCGCCTTCTTCTTCTCCTTCGAAAGAATTTTTGAATAAGGTTATCTCATTTTTAAAATGATCGATAGCAATGATATAGCGGTACAAATGATACTGCATCTCCGGAATTTCATCTCCTTCGGGCGTTTCTGAAGTGAATTTAATATCCTCAAAATGCTGCACGGCATTCCAGGTAAAATAACCAAACAAGCCACTGCTAATAAATTTAATCTCCGGTATTTCAGTTTCCTTAAACTTATCTTTAAAAGCCGAAATTTCTTCAGTTAAGTTTTCGCTTTCTGTTATTTCAACCGAACCGTCAGGAAAATAGCTTTCCAATCGCGAACCCCGTAAAATAATGCCTGCAACCGGATCGGCACATACGAAACTCATCGAGTTTTCGCGACTGTGGTAATCAGAACTCTCCAGTAAAATGCTGTTTGGGTAAACATCACGTAATCGCAGGTAAATGCTTACCGGGGTTGTTGTATCGGCAAGTAGTTTTTTGTATGTGGTATTAATCTTAAACATTCTCTATACGTCTTTGCGAGGAGGGACGACGAAGCAATCTCTCCTGTTGTTAATTTATTAATAAATAAAAAGCCCGGCGTGTGGTTCTACGCCGGGCTTTAATGGTTCTTTTTAAGGTTTAGGTTGATAAAAATATTTTCCTCATACGCAGCCGGCGCAATTCTGTTTTGAATTACTTTGCCAAAGCCATGTATGTATATTGTTGATCATGAGCGACAAAAATATAAAGAATTTTGAAAAATGGAAATTATACTGAATTTTTATTTTGAATTTGATTGAAAAATTTATGCCTATCAAGATATACCCATGATATAATGTAAAAGCTACCAACAGGTTTCCGTAATTGTAACAGCGAATCAGCGGCCCTAAAATATACTTATTCGGGCATAGCGCAAACCATATCAGGTTTAAATTAAACACTATATGGTTAATTTAAACAAATTATAAATAAGAAAAACATGTAATTTAGCAGTATCCTTTCATCCCGTGGATTTTAAAACTTACGCACTATGGATGAAAGATTTTTTGCACCAATAACCTGGCGCATCAGGGAGTTAAGAAACAAAAAGGGGTATAGCCAGGAGTATATGGCTACAGCATTGGGCATATCACAAAATGTATATTCCCGAAATGAGCGAAACGTTAAGAAAATGACCCTGGAACGGTTGTTTAAAATTGCAACCATTTTAGACACAACGGTTGCAATTTTACTGGATATTTAAGAAACTCCGAAGAAACTTCTTCCCGGAACATCTTTAACCATTAATAGAATGGTTACAATGATTAAAATTAACGCAAGTCCGAAAAACACGGAAATTGTACGGTGTTTTGCAATGGCTTCTGCTGCCTTCTTCGATTTGGAATTTCCAACGGTAATCAAAATAATGGCTAGAATCATCATACTGATATGTTCCATTTTCCAATAGCGCCCAACCGCATTGCTGCTATCTGCTTTATACCAATCGCCTACAAAATATAGTACCAAACCAATCAGCAGCTGGATATGTGCACTAATCAGGGTAAATACATTTAGTTTTCTATTACCTTTGGTATAGCTTTTATTACCAAACCAGCCCGAAAGTGCCTTAATTACAGCAATTAAAAGCAAGATAAAAACAATATAGCGCCATCCTGAATGCGCACTTTTTAAAATCTGATACATAGTGGTTATTTTTTGTTCATCAAAAGTAATGATTAATTGTAAAAAATAGGTTAATAAGCAATTTGGAGCGTAATTTATATTAGTTTTAAACAAAATAAACCCCTAAACATATTATGAAGAAAATTTTACTCGCCTTTGTGCTGGTATTTTCCTCTGCAATTCTGTTTGCCCAGCAAACCACTTATCCCGTTAATGGCTCTTACGATACAAGACCGGGAATGTTTGCATTCACAAACGCAACAATTGTAGTAAATGCCAACCAAACACTGTCAAATGCAACATTACTGGTTAAAGGTTCAACTATTCAGGCTGTAGGCGCTGGATTAGCAGTGCCAAAAGGCTATGTAATTGTCGATTTAAAAGGAAAATTCATTTATCCTTCTCTTGTTGATGCCTTTACCAGCTATGGTCTTCCTGAAGCAACTGTTCAAGGACGTGGCTTCGGTGGTGGCGGTCAGCGTCAGTCTATTTTTGTTTCAACAAAGAAAGGCGCCTATGGCTGGAACGAATCCATCAGACCTGAAACTTATGTAAAAAGTATTTTCACGGTAGACAGCAAAAAAGCCGATGATTTACGTAAAGCCGGTTTCGGAAGTGTTAACTCCATTAACCGCGACGGTATCGCCCGTGGGGTTTCTGCTGCCGTAACCTTAAATGAAGGTTCGGACAATAACGTTTTCCTGAAAGACCAGACCGCAGCAAACTATTCTTTCAACAAAGGAACTTCATCCAACGATTACCCAACTTCTTTAATGGGTTCTATTGCTTTATTGCGCCAGACTTACTACGATTCGCAATGGTATGGCAAGCAAAAAGATGAGTATAACATTTCACTCGAAGAGTTTGGCAAACAGCAAAACATGCCTCAGATTTTTGAGGTTGACGGATGGGCAAATGTACTTCGTGCTGATAAAATCGGGAAGGAATTCGGCAAACAATACATCATTAAATCAACAGGCGATGAATACCAGCGTATTAACGAAGTTAAAGCAACAGGTGCCAGCTTAATTATTCCGCTGGCTTTCCCTAAAGCCTACGATGTTGAAGACCCTGCTGAAGCCAGAAACATTACTTTAACGCAAATGAAAGCCTGGGAACTGGCACCAACAAATCCAGCTGCGCTAGAAAAAGCAGGTATTAAATTTGCCTTAACTTCTTTCGGTCTGGAAAATACACGCGATTTCTGGGCAAATATCCGCACTGCAATTGATAATGGTTTAACAGAAAAACAAGCATTAAAATCAGTTACTGAAATTCCGGCATCCCTTTTAGGCATCAGCGATAAAGTTGGTTCCCTTGAAAAAGGAAAAGTAGCCAACTTCCTGATCTCTTCAGATAACCTGTTCAAAAAGGAAAACATCATTTTCGAGAACTGGGTTCAGGGCAAGCGCTATATTGTTAACAAGATGGACGTTTCTGATGTTCGCGGAACATATAATCTTAACGTTGATGGTATTGCCGGCACTATGTTGCTAAAAATTACCGGAACAGGTGGCGGTTCGGCAGCAGCCATTGAAAGAAGTGGTGCAGATAGTGTAAAAACTACAGCTACATTTACCAGAAATGGCGACTGGGTAAGCATTGGCTTTAACTTAAAGAAAAACCCTAAGGGTGATGTTCGCTTAAGTGGTTATTTAACCGCGGCAAGCCCTTTAACCTTTAAAGGAGAAGTAGCGTTGCCTGATGGAACTTTTGGTAAATTCACCGCAACCTACAAAGAAGCAGGCAGGGAAATGCCTAAACGCGATGAACCAAAACCAGCACTGGCAACAGGTACTTTACTTTATCCATTCGGCGCATTCGGAAATGCTGAGTTACCTAAACAGGAAAATGTTTTAATTAAAAACGCTACCGTTTGGACCAACGAAAAAGAAGGTATTCTTCAAAATGCCGATGTTTTACTCGAAAACGGTAAAATCAAAGCTGTAGGTAAAAACTTATCGGCCGGTAATGCAAAAGTGATCGACGGTACCGGAAAACACGTTACGGCCGGTATAATTGACGAGCACTCACACATTGCCGGAAGCGGTGGTATTAACGAAGGTGCTCAGTCGGTTTCTGCCGAAGTACGTATTGCTGATATTATCAATTCGGAAGATGTTAACATTTATCGCCAGCTGGCGGGTGGTGTTACTACTTCTCACATCCTGCACGGCTCGGCAAATCCAATCGGCGGACAGTCGCAACTCATTAAATTACGTTGGGGTAAAGCACCTGAAGAGTTAAAGTTTGCAGGAGCCGATGGATTTATCAAGTTCGCCTTAGGTGAAAACGTTAAGCAAAGTAACTTCGGTTCAGGTGCCCGTTTCCCGGTAACACGTATGGGGGTTGAGCAAACTTTTGTTGATGAATTTACACGTGCCAAAGAATACGAAAAAGCAATTTCTGCAAAAGGCAGCAATGTTCGCAGAGATTTAGAATTGGATGCAATTGTAGAAATCCTGAATAACAAACGCTTTATTACCTGCCACTCTTATGTTCAAAGTGAAATTAACATGTTAATCCATGTTGGCGATAGCTTAGGCTTCAAAATAAACACTTTCACACACATTCTGGAAGGCTATAAAGTGGCTGATAAAATGAAGGCACACGGCATTGCAGGTTCTACCTTCTCTGACTGGTGGGCTTATAAAAATGAAGTTGCCGAGGCAATTCCTTACAATGGAAAAATTATGCATAACGTTGGTATAACTACTGCCTTTAACTCTGACGACGCTGAAATGGCCCGCCACTTAAACCAGGAGGCTGGTAAATCTGTACTTTATGGTGGCGTACCGGAAGAAGATGCCTTAAAATTTGTAACACTTAACCCGGCCCGCATGCTACATATCGATGATAAAGTAGGAAGTCTAAAACCAGGTAAAGATGCAGATGTGGTTGTTTGGTCGGCAAATCCATTGTCTATTTATGCTAAAGCCGAAAAAACTTTTGTTGATGGTATTGCTTATTGGGATATCGAGAAAGATGCGCAAACCATTAAGGCGCAACAGGCAGAAAAAGCTCGTTTAATTCAGAAGATGCTGGAAAGCAAAAGCAGCGGTGTACGTACACAGCGTCCGTTCGGCAATGCACCACGTCTTTACAATTGCGAAACTTTAGAGGATTATTCAGCAGAATTAAATGAGAAAGAACATGCACAATAATATAAAGTATTTAGTTAGTCTGGCTTTATCAGCATCAAGCCTGATGTGCTTTGCACAAGCCAATATATCGCCGGCAAAAAAACAAACCAAAACCATTGCCGTAACCGGGGCAACCATACACGTGGGTAATGGTACTGTAATCGAAAACGGAACAATTGTGTTCAGCAATGGAAAAATTGTATCTGTTTCAGCTGGCGGACAAGCACCTGTAGATGATGTAGTACGCATTAATGCCAGTGGCAAGCACATTTATCCGGGATTAATTGCGGCAACAACCAATTTAGGTTTAACCGAAATTGAAGCCGTTAAAGCAACACTTGATTTTCAGGAAATAGGCGATTACAATTCACATATCCGTTCTATTGTAGCCTATAATACCGATTCGAAGGTGCCGGCAACGCTACGCAGCAACGGTGTTTTAATGGCTCAACCAACCCCACAGGGTGGAACAGTTTCCGGAAGTTCGTCGGTAGTACAGCTCGATGCCTGGAACTGGGAAGATGCCGCTATTAAAACGGATGATGCTATGCACATGACCTGGCCGGTAACCCCTCGTTTCAGGGGAGGATTCGGTGGTTTCGGAAGAGGTCCTGCTGCTTCGCCTGAAATGTTAAACGAGCGTACACAGGCCGCAATCAGCCAGTTAAACTCTTTCTTCGCCGAAGCTAAGGCTTACTCAGAAATTGCAAAACCCGAAGTAATCAATACACGTTTCGAGGCCATGAAAAAGGTGTTTTCGGGCGCTGAGAAACTCTATATTGCTGCCGAAACCCAAAAGGATATCGTAGCATCGGTAAATTTTGCAAAAAAATACGGCATTACCCCTGTAATTACCGGAGCCGATGAAGCTTATTTAATCATCGATTTCCTACGAGACAACAACATTACCCTGATTGTTAAGCAGCCACATGCTTTACCTAACAATAATGACGATGATGTTAACATGCCTTACAAAAATGCAGCTATTTTAGCCAATGCAGGCTTAAACGTGGTACTAAGCATTGATGGTTACTGGCAACAGCGTAACCTGCCTTTTATGGCTGGTACCGTTACGGCCTGGGGGCTTGATAAAGAAAAAGCCTTATCTACAATTACCCTTAACGCCGCAAAAGCAATGGGTGTAGATAAAACCACCGGAAGTATTGAAACAGGAAAGGATGCAACTTTCTTCATTTCGGCAGGTGACGCTTTAGACATGCGCACCAACAAGGTTGAACAGGCTTTTATTCAGGGAAGAGATATTAACCTCGATAACCTGCACAAACAGCTCGACAAAAAATTCAGCGACAAGTATATGGCTGATAAGAAATAAGAAAAACTTATTTTATTGATAAACCCCACCATCGATTTATTTCGATGGTGGGGTTTTGTTTTAAAGTCGGTTGGTAAAAAACAATAAATAACCCTTGCTGGCGCACGCCTGTGAGAGAATAACCGAAATAAGAAATACTTATTTTAACATTGGAGCTCAAAAAACAACAATTCTGCAAGCATTTCTTAATCTAAAGGCGAACTTCAGTTAACACAGCAGTAACAACTTTGCACCATAAAATCAGAAAACTAATCATGGTCAAAAATTTACTACTCGCAGTATTAATGCTGTGTTTTTGTGTTTCCAGTTCTTTGCGGGCACAAACCACGCAGGCATCAATTTCCGGTATTGTTACCGATGAACAAAAGAAACCAATTCCTGGTGCATCTGTTCAGGTTAAAAACAACTCGACAGGTTTTACCACCAGAACTTCAACCAATGCCCAGGGAGAATACACTTTCAAGGAACTTCCTTTGGGTGGTCCTTATTCAATTAAAGCTTTATTTGTTGGCTACGGCGAGCAAACCAGAAGTGGTTATATGCTAAACCTTGGCGATGTGGTAAAAGTTACCATTTCTATGCAGGAGGCCGCTCAAAATTTAGAAGCTGTACAGGTTGTGGCTTCGGGATTAAAAAATAAAGTACAGAATTTTGGTGCATCTACAGAGATATCAGCCAAAACCATGAACCAATTACCTGTAAATGGCCGTAACTTCTCAAACCTTATGGATTTATCTCCACTAAGCCGTGGCGGTGGTATCTCAGGTCAGCTAGGCTCTTCAACAAACTATACCATCGATGGTATGAATGCAAAAAACCCAACCTCTGCAGGTAGTACAACCAGCAGAAGTGGTGCACCATATTCCATTTCAATCGAGGCAGTACGCGAGTTTAAAGTAGTTACCAACCAGTACGATGTTACTTACGGAAGAGCAGGCGGTGGTTCGGTTACTGCAGTTACAAAATCGGGTACAAATACCACCAGCGGTAGTGCTTTCATGTACGGAAGGGCAGATTGGTTAGCAAGCCCTTACGATATCAGAGGAATTAAACGTGATAACGATTTCTCAACCTATCAGTACGGATTTACTTTAGGTGGCCCTATTATCAAAGATAAACTACATTATTTCGTAGGCTTAGACCATCAGAAAGATTCCCGTCCGCTCATTATTGCCGATGTTAATGGCCCTGCAGATGAAGCCAGATTCAGAATCACAAACAGCACTTTATCACAATTCTTAAGCATCGCCCGTGCAAAATATGGTGTTGCCAATACACCACAATATGGTACTTTCGATAAAAAACGTGGCTCTGATGCAGCATTTGCACGTATAGACTGGCAAATTAACGACAGAAACCTGTTAACCATCCGTGATAACTATACTAATGACAGAAATCCGTTGGGTTTAGCAGATAACACGGCAGTTAATTTCTATGAGAGTTATGGTAATGATAAAAACGTTGATAACAGTTTACTGGCAACCTTACGTTCGACTATCAACAGTAAAGTAACCAACGAATTAAAAGTTCAGCATTTATATACCTTCCAGGCGAGTACACAAAACGACCAGCTAACTTATGCAATTCCAAGGGCAATCGTTGGTAACGTCCAGTCGACTTTATCTGATGGTTCTGCAGCGAATACTTCAATCCAGATTGGTGGTCACCGTTTCGGACAAGAGGGCTTCACCAATAATGTATTCCAGTTAGTAGATAACTTCTATTACAACACCGATAAAATCAGATATACTTTTGGTGTTGATGTAATGTATACCAATGCAAAATCTTTATATGGCAGTGAAGTAAACGGACGTTTTGAATACACCAATTCAACCGCAGGTTCATCATTACAAAATTTTGATAACCTGATTGCAAACAGGTTTTACCGCGAAGTGCCATTAGTTGCCGATCCAACAGTTAAAGCCGGTATCTGGAATGCTGCCGCTTACGGACAGATGCAGACTAAACTGGCTAAAGGTTTAGAATTTATCGGAGGTTTACGTGTTGATTACAGTATCTATCCAAAATCGCCATTAAACCAAACATTATTTAATGCAATCGGCGTGAGAACAGATAATGAGCTTAAACAATTCTTAGTTCAGCCAAGAGTTCAGTTCAACTGGGATATTAATGAAAACAGAACAGACTTTGTTCGTTTCGGAGCAGGTATTTTTGGTTCTGACATTAATAACTACATGACCATTAACAACCTTACCTTTGATGGAAAGCATTTTGCAACTGTTGATGTTTTTGGTGCCGATGTACCAACGCCGAATTTCATCGGATATAGAAATGGTGTTTCTGCACCAACCTTAGCCGCATTACAGGTTCCAACCATTAACACTTATGCTGAGGATGCAAAAATTCCGGTGGTATACAAAGCCAACTTATCCTACAGTAAATTAATTACCGATAAATTAAAAGTAGGTATTACAGGTTATGCAACCTTAGGCCGTAATAACTACATGTACGTTGATAGAAATATGGCTGCTAATCCTTATTTCACTTTACCTAATGAAGGAAACAGAGGTGTGTTTGTTCCAACCATGCCAAGTAATGGCTCTGCAGATTGGAAAACAGGCCGCTTAACCAATCTTTTTGGCCGCGTGTTAGAGTTAAACAGTAAAGGTAAGGTTAACCAGTTCGCAGTGGTTTTAGACGCGACATGGAACTACTTTAAGGATGGTGAAATTTCAGCAAGTTATACCTGGAACGATGCAAAAGACAATACATCATATAACGGTAACGTAGCTAACACAGCAACCCTTTCATTACCTGTAAAAGATGACCCAAGAAACCTTAGCCAGATGTCATACTCTGATAACCAGTTCAGAAACAAGGTTGTAATTTACGGTACTTTACCAACATTCTGGGGTGTAACTGTTGGTGTTCGTTATTCAGGTATTGGTGGTACCCGTTATACCTTATTATCAGGAGCAAATAACAATGGCGATTTCGTGGCAACTAACGACTTAGCTTTTATATTCGACCCGAATAATACAAGTGTTCCACAGAACGTACGTACAGGTTTACAAAACTTATTAAACAATCCTGATGCAAGTCAGAGTTTAAAAGACTACATTATTAAATATGCCGGACAAATAGCAGAACGTAACGGTGGTATTAATGATTTCTTCGGTGTGGTAGATTTAAGGGTAAGTAAAAAATTCAGACTTTATAAAACCCATACCCTTGAAGTTTCTGGCGATATCTTCAACTTCGCCAACCTGTTGAATAAAAAATGGGGTGTTAACGAGAGTTTAGGTTCGCAGGCGCTATATGCATTAAACGGAACAGCGGCTACAGCTACTGCACCAGCAGTTCCAAACTACGATGCCACAACGCGTTCATTTAATTATCGTGTAAATAATTCAGGTATCGTTACACCATCAGGGAACCCTTACCAGTTCCAGATTGGTTTGAGATACGGCTTTTAGTCATCGAAAGCTATTCCGTATCTTTTCGGAAAGTCATAAAAAAAGGGAATGGATTTATATCCGTTCCCTTTTTTTATTTTTGTAGCTACAAACAACAAAACTTTCATGGGATTACTACTCGACTACCTGAAAAGCCACAAGTGGATTGTGGTTTTGGCATTATTGCTTGCAGGTTTAAATATTGGCTTTTCTTTAATGGACCCTTTCATTACGGGGAAAATTTTAGACAGGTTCATCAACAAAAAGGATACGTTAAGCTACAGCGAATACCTTTGGGGTTCGATAGGACTTATTGGCCTTGCCATTGGTGCGGCTATGGTTTCGCGTATTGCAAAGAATTTCCAGGATTATTTCACAAGTGTTATCGTTCAGAAAGTAGGGGCAAAAATGTATGCCGATGGTTTACAGCACTCGCTAAAATTACCCTATCAGGTTTTTGAAGATCAGCGCAGCGGCGAAACTCTTGGTGTGTTACAAAAGGTACGTCTGGATTCTGAAAAATTCATCACTGCTTTCATCAGTATTTTATTTGTAAGCTTAATCGGGATGGTTTTTGTAATTGTATACTCGGTTTCTGTGAGTTATAAAGTTACCCTGGTTTATTTTTCTGCCATTCCAATCATTAGTTTCGTGAGCTGGTTTTTAAGCCGTAAAATCAAGATTATACAACGTTCAATTGTTGGGGAAACAACCGCTTTAGCCGGTTCAACCACTGAATCATTAAGAAACATTGAGCTGGTAAAAAGTTTAGGCCTGGCTGATCAGGAAATTGAAAGGTTAAATAAAACAACTTATAAAATCCTGGGGCTGGAACTTAAAAAAGTTAAATACGTTCGCAGTATGAGCTTTGTTCAGGGAACAACAGTAAATCTTGTACGCAGCACCATGGTACTTGTTTTATTATTGCTGATTTTCGATAACACCATCTCGGCAGGGCAATATTTAACTTTCCTGTTCTATTCATTCTTTCTTTTTGGTCCGCTTCAGGAACTTGGTAATGTGATCTTGGCCTGGCGTGAAGCAGAAGTATCACTGGCCAACTTTAAAAAAATTCTGAGCACGCCTATTGACAAAAAACCAGCAAACCCTATATCCATAGAAAAAATTAACGAGCTTACTTTTAAATCGGTAAGCTTTAAGCACCTTACCGCAAACAGGAACGCCCTGGAAAACATTTCTTTCGATACCCATAACGGACAAACCATCGCATTCGTAGGTCCATCGGGTTCCGGAAAATCTACGTTGGTTAAACTTTTGGTTGGTCTTTATCCGGCAAAAGACGGTGAAATTCTATATAATGGTATTTCCAGTAACGATATTGATCTGGATGCTTTACGCGAAAAGATAGGTTTTGTAACACAGGATACACAGCTATTTTCGGGAACAATAAGAGAAAACCTGCTTTTTGTTAATCCAACCGCAACGGATGAAGAATGCTACAAAGTACTGAACCAGGCTGCCTGTCAAACTTTACTGGCAAGGGCTGATAAAGGTTTAGATTCGTTAATTGGTGAAGGTGGAGTAAAAGTATCAGGAGGTGAAAAACAACGCTTATCAATCGCCAGAGCGCTTTTACGTCGACCGGATATTCTTGTTTTCGACGAAGCAACCTCTTCACTTGATTCGATTACAGAGGAGGAAATCACAAAAACCATAAGATCGGTTTCTGATTTGACCGACCACATCACAATTTTGATTGCACACCGCTTGTCGACCATTAAACATGCCGATGTAATTTACGTTCTGGAAAAAGGACATATTATTGAGCAGGGAACGCATGAAGGCCTGATTGCACAAAATGGTTTATATCAGGCCATGTGGAGGCAACAAATCGGCGAGAGAATTGTTGAAGAAGCATAATAAATCTTTAACATGTTACTTGCACAAATACAGAGCAATCAGATTGCTGTCATCATTATCATTACCGCCATTCTTTGGCTGGCACTTATCTTAACCGCATTGTACCATATATCGAGAAATTCAGGAATGGGTTTCTCGGTAAAAGTACTTTGGTTTATTATCATATTACTGGCGCCATTCTTAGGTTCGATAATATACCTGATGTGGGGCAAGAACAAGAACTTTTAAAAGAACTGGTTTTCATTAGCTGGCACAGCAACCGATAGATTTGAACCTGATTGTACGGAAATACTTTTAAAATTGCAGCAATCCCGAATATACTGTCATGCTGAGGCACGAAGCATCTGCAACCGATGAAACAGATGCTTCGTACCTCAGCTTGACAGACGTTTTTAAAAGATTGGAGGAAAAGCAGGACTATGCTTAAATTTTAGCACGTTCCTGCCTTTTCAAAATCAAAATTTATATTTTATTTAGCTTTTGGCAGTTTGTTCGTTAATATCCTGCAAACTTAACTTCGTCAACGATTTCGTTTTTAACCAGGTAACGAATGCAATACCAATTGTCATACTGCCACCGAACACAACCGCAGGCACCAGCGTAAGCAATTTAGCGGATAAGCCAGATTCAAATTCACCAATCTCATTCGAAGAACCAATAAACATACTGTTAACGGCTGAAACACGCCCACGCATTTCATCAGGTGTAAGTAATTGCATAATTGTTTGGCGGATAATTACACTAACACTGTCAAAAGAACCTTCCAGGAAGAGGAAGAATAAGGTTAGGTAAAAGTTTTTCGACAGGCCATAGCAGATAATACTTAATCCAAAACCTGTAACTGCAATAAGTAAATTTCTCCAGGGCTTGCCCATTGGCGAGAAACGCGTCATGGCAAGCATGGTTATTACCGCCCCTGAGGAAGCCGCACCACGCATCATGCCTAAACCAAATGAACCAAGGTGGAACACATCTTTAGCAAACATGGGCAATAAGGCTACAGCACCCCCAAAAAATACAGAAAAAAGGTCAAGGCTCATGGCCCATACCATCATCTTCGTTTTAAAAACAAATTGAATACCTTCTTTTAAGCTATGAAAAATATTTTCTTTAGGCACATAGGTCGATGGGTGCTTCTTAAAGGTAAAAATGCAGGTAAGCGAAATCGCAATCAGCACAACAATAACACTGTATGCAGCCGTTATTCCCCATAGCCAGTTTACCAAACCACCTACCAGCGGCCCGATAATAGTTGCCAGCTGCCAGCTGCTGCTATTCCAGGTACTCGAATTAGGGTAAAGTTCCTTAGGCACAATCTTCGCCATGAGCGAGAAAGTTGCAGGCCCAAAAAATCCCCTTGCCAATCCGATGCAAAACACCAGACCATACATAATCAATACAATTAAATCTTCTTTAAGATGAAGGTATTTACTGGTTACCAGCAGCATGATAATAGAGGCCAGTAAAACCCCCGAAAATATTTTGATCAGTAATCCTCGCTTTTCACTTTTATCGGCTACATAACCACCATATAAGGCTATACCAATTGCCGGTATTGCTTCGCAGAGGCCAACAAGTCCAAGTTTTAGCGGGTCGTGGGTTAAATCATAAATATGGTAGCCGATAACTACCGCCTGCATCTGGTAAGCGAGGGTAAAGAAGAAACGCATGCCTAAGAAAGAACGGAATTCTTTGTAGCGTAAGGCAGCAAAGGGGTCGGGTTTTACAACAACGGAGTTGGGGTCTGAATCTGTCAATGGATTTAATTTAATACTGCAAAACTACGTGTTGCGAAATAAAATCTGCAATCGAAATCAAAACTTGTAAGGAAACCTTACCAATAAATGATATTAAGAGATTTTATCGAAAGAAATACCTCTTTCCAGTTTCTGCAGATGTGATTTAAGCTGGGCATGTTCTGGTTTTTCCAGTTTCGGATCGGTTTCAAAAAGCTCGATCACCGTATTCCGGGCAGCCGAAAGAATTACCTGATCTTTCGCCAGGTCGGCAAGTTTTAAATCAAGTACGCCGCTCTGCTGTGTTCCGGTAATATCGCCGGGACCCCGAAGCTGCAAATCAATTTCCGATATTTCGAAGCCATTATTTGTTCTCACCATGGTTTCCAAACGGATTTTACCTTCCTTACTCAGTTTATTCCCGCTCATTAAAATACAAAAAGAATGGTCAGAACCCCGGCCTACTCTTCCTCTGAGCTGATGAAGTTGTGATAAACCAAATCGTTCAGCATTTTCAATAACCATTACGGAAGCATTTGGCACATTAACCCCCACCTCAATTACTGTAGTGGCTACCATAATCTGGCTCTTGCCATCTATAAACTGTTGCATTTCAAATTGCTTATCGGCATTAAGCATCTGCCCGTGTACAATGCTGATCTGGTAATCTGGCCTGGGAAACTGATAGCTTAACTGCTCAACACCGGCTTCGAGATGAAGCAAATCTAATTTCTCGCTTTCTTTTATCAGTGGATAAACGATATAAACCTGCCTGCCTTTGGCAATCTCCTGCTTCATTAATCCGAACATTCTGAGCCTTTGTCCCTCAAACAAATGTCTGGTATCAATTGGCTTTCTTCCTGCAGGTAATTCATCAATCATGGAAACATCTAAATCGCCATACAGCGTCATCGCAAGTGTACGCGGAATAGGAGTCGCCGTCATCACCAGTATATGTGGTGGAATTATATTCTTCCTCCAGAGTTTGGCACGCTGTTCTACGCCAAAACGGTGTTGCTCGTCAATTACTACTAAGCCCAAGTTCTTAAACTTAACCTTATCTTCAATTAAGGCATGCGTTCCGATGAGGATATCGATTTCACCGCTTTCAAGCTGTTCGTGCAGCATTGTCCGCTCTTTCTTCTTTGTGTTTCCGGTTAAAATGGCAACCTTAACCAAATCATCTGTAACCAGGCTTACAATAGATGCATAATGCTGGCGGGCCAATATCTCTGTCGGTGCCATCATACAAGCCTGATAACCGTTATCATTCGCCAGTAGCATACTCATTAAAGCAACAGCGGTTTTGCCGCTTCCCACGTCGCCCTGAACTAGCCTGTTCATCTGTACACCACGTTGGGTATCGATACGGATTTCCTTTATCACCCGTTTCTGTGCATTGGTTAGTTCGAAAGGTAAAAATTCTTTATAGAAGCGATTTACCTTATCACCAACCTTATCAAACTTAACACCTTTAAACTTTAGCTGTCGCAGTTGTTTGTTGTGTAATAACTGGAGCTGTATAAAGAATAATTCCTCGAATTTCAACCGCCTTTCAGCAGCATTCAGATCAGCCTGGTTTTTTGGGAAATGAATGTTTAGCAAAGCTGCTTTCTTATCCATTAACTGATACTTTGCGAGGATATACTGTGGTAAATTTTCAGGAACCTGCGGGATTACCTGATCCAGTAAGCCGGCAATTAACCTTTGGATACCTTTCGAATCAAGGGTAAACTTCTTCAGTTTCTCCGTAGAATTATAAACAGGTTGTAAGGTTAAATTTCCTCTGCCGGCAGGTTTATTCTGGTACAGCTCCAGTTCAGGATGTGAAATACTGAAGGTTCCATTAAACAGATTAGGTTTGCCGAAAGCTACATAAGCCGTGCCCACGGTAATATTATCCTCAACCCATTTCAAGCTTTGAAACCAAACGAGTTCCATAATACCCGTTTCATCTTTAAAAACGGCTACGATTCTTTTGGTTCGCTTTTCGCCAATTACCTTTTTACTGATTACACGGCCAATTAGCTGTATGTATTGCGAATCAGGGTTGATTTGGTTGATCTTAAAATACTTTGTCCTGTCGATATACCGGAAAGGGTAATGTCCCAGCATATCCTGAAAGGTGAAGATACCAAGGTCTTTTTTTAAGACATCAGCACGACTTGGCCCAACACCTTTAATGAATTCAACTGGAGTATCTAAAACCGAATTATACAAAGGAATTACTGTTTCTTGTAAACAACACTTTTTAGCAATTGTGCATTAAAAATAATAATCGATAGCAGTAAAAGCAAGTAGGCGAAAAGCTGGTGCATATCGATTTGCTCTTTAAAATAGAAAAATGCAACCGCAAAAGCAACAATGGGGTTCAGGTAAATCAGGATACCCAGTGCCGATGAAGGCATACCCAATAAAGCATAAGAATTTAAAAATAGTGGAATGATGGTAAAAACAATCGCAATTAAAAATATATGTCCCCAGAAAAAGGTATCAGTTGGAAAAGAATCGGAACTAATCAAATACATCGGTAACATAATCAAACCCGATAAAACTAGCTGCACACCCAGGAAATTAAACTTATCTACATTGCGGATTACTTTCAATACGATAACGTAAAGTGCATAAAATGATGCAATCACTACCGCCCAGGTTACCTCATACAGTGAACCGGTAGCAAGTAATAAAATGCTAATCAAAGCAATAGCTATAGCCAGTATTTTAGTTTTGCTAAGTTGTTCTTTAAGGATGATAAATCCGCATAATGCAGTAATAAGGGGGCAAACCATGTATGCAAATGCTGCTGCTTTCAGGCTTACACTATTTACCGCATAAATATAGGTAAACCAGTTGCCGGTAATCAAAAAGGCCGCCAAAAGAGTGAGCAATAAAAGTTTTCCTTTCTCAGCAGTACCTAGGCTCTTTAGGTGGAGTATATCCTTTTTCAATGCTTCCCTTCTGAATAAAAGGATTGTTAACCACACCATTAATATGGAAATAAATATCCTATAATATAAGATTTCCTGCGGTGGGAAATGTTTTATATTCCGAAGCGGGATAGACATTGTTCCCCAAATTATGTAAGGAACAATGCCTGCCAGAAAATATTTGCTTTTACCTGCAGCCAAAATTATCCTGCGATGGCAATTACAGAGATTTCAACGTTTACGTTTTTCGGAAGTACCGATACCTGAACAGTTTCACGTGCAGGGAAATCCGCAGAAAAATACTGCCCGTAAATTTCATTTACTTGTCCGAAAGTACCCATGTCGCTTAAGAAGATGGTTGATTTAACAACATTATCAAATGTTAATCCGGCTTCAAGCAATACCGCTTTTAAATTACGCATTACCTGATGGGTTTCTTCTTCGATATTGCCAATATTAAGTGCCCCGTTTTCAGGATTAATAGCAATCTGGCCTGAAATAAACAGAAAGTTACCGGCTTGTACAGCCTGGCTATATGGTCCTATCGGTGCAGGAGCATTCGTGGTATTAATAATTTTTTTCATCAGTATAAATTTATTTTTAAAGGTGATGTAGCGATCAGATTTATTCATTCCATTGTATGGATTGAATAAATCAACGATATTTTGTTAAGAATTATTTAGCAAGCCACTGGATAAGCTTGTAGATGATACCGGCAAGAAAAACGGAGATGGCTAATGCATTAATAAAATGCATAATTTTCAAATTAATATTATTTGGCCTGTTGGGATCTTTTTTCCTGAAGAAATACATACACAAACTTAATTAAAAAGGCTTATATCAGGAATTAAAAGACACAAAAAAAGCCCCGATAAATATCGGGGCTTTTTTAAGTTTTTATATTGAAATACTAGTTTCTAGCAGTTTCAACACGACGGTTTTGGATACGACCTTCTTCAGTATCGTTTGAAGCAATTGGATTAGCTTCGCCAAAACCTTTAGTAGCAACTTGACTAGCGCTAACGCCAGAGTTTACTAAGTAAGTTTTAACAGAATTAGCTCTGTCTTTAGATAATTTCAAGTTATATGCAGCAGTACCTTCGCTTGAAGCATAACCGTTTACAGTTACTTTACCACCGTTTTCACGTAACACTGAAGATAATTTATCTAAAGTTGGATATGATTCAGTTTTTAAAACTGAAGAGTTGAAATCAAAACCGATTTTTTCGAAACCAGTTACAGTGCTAGTAGCAGCAGCTGGCTCTGGTTTTGGAAGTGGACAACCTGAACCATCAACAGCAGTACCTGCAGGAGTTCCTGGGCATTTGTCGAATTGATCAGCAACACCATCACCATCAGTATCTTTTTTCAAATCTTCAACAGATTTTTCAACAGCAGATACACGGTTTTTCAAAGCTTCAACTTCTTGACGTAAAGTTGGATCTTTTAAATCATCATACATTGTAGCTAATGGGTTAGTCCACTCTAAGCTAGGTTTAGCAGAAGAACCTAAAGAGAATTCTAAACCAGCATAACCGTAAGAGAATTTATCTTTAGTAGTACCTTGAGCATAGATTCCGTCGAAGTTATCAGCATCGATAAAGTTCATAGTGTAACCTAAGTTGAAGTTAACACGCTCAGAAACTTTAAATTTAACACCAACACCTACTGGAATATACATTCCTTTTACGTAATCTTTAGCAGCGTGTGGATCACCTGCAGGACCAGTAGCTTTACCTTTCCAGTCAACAACTGTACCGTTAGTATAAGTTACTTTCGGAGCGTAAGCTAAATAACCAGCACCAGCAGTAACGAAGAAACCTACTGAATTCTCACGACGTAAGAAATCGATAGAACCTACGTTAACAACACCACGTAAATCTACAGCATATTGTAACTGAGTTTCATATTCTTTAGCAGTTGCGCTACCAGTAGCAATTGGGCCGTTAGTAGAAACGTTTGAACCTGAAACTTTACCACGTAATCCGTTTAATTCTAAAGCGAATGAGTGACCTAATTGTTTACGGATGTTTAAACCGTAACCTAAGTTTACATCCCATTGGTTAAAATCGTTAGAACCGCCGATAGCAACAACTGGAGCTAAAACACCACCGTTAACACCAATCGACCATGTTCTGTACTGTCCTCTTCCACCAAATACCTTGGTAGAAGAAGTAGTTGCAGGAGTTTCCTGAGCGACAGCAAGAGAAGCTACTCCTGTTAATGCCACTAAAGAAAGTGCAACACTTTTCTTTAAAGTAGAATAATTCATAATCTTTTTTCTTTTTTAAGGGTTAAACAATTTAATTGATTAATTTTTTAGTAACTGCAAAATTAAACAAAATATTAAATTTTCAAACTTTTATACAAACTCCGTTCCAAACTTCACTATAACTAATCATTTTGTTACTTTTGGCCGTTACCCATTCTAGAATACAATAATTATGAAATACCCGCAAATCAACCAGGATTTATTCATCTTAAACCGAAATAATTTTGCTAAGCATTTAAAAAAGAACTCATTAGCTATCTTTCAAGCGAATGATGAATTCCCGCGAAGCGGCGATCAGAGCTTTATTTTTAAGCAAAATCCTGATTTATTTTATTTGTCAGGAATCGACCAGGAGCAAACAATTTTACTCTTATACCCTGATTGTCCTAATCCATTGTACAGACAAGTCCTGTTTTTAAGACAGACAAACGATTACATAAAAGTATGGGAAGGTTACAAGTATACTAAGGAGCAGGCAAAGGCTGCATCAGGCATCGAAAGCATTTACTGGCTTGAAGATTTTGACAACATTTTACATAGTATTATCCACTATGCAGATCATATTTATCTGAACACAAATGAAAATGATCGTTATGCCCATTCGGTTCCTTATCGCGATATCCGTTTCATAGAACAAATGCGCAATAAATATCCTTTACACCATTACGAACGCTCGGCTCCGATTATGCGTGAACTAAGGGCTGTAAAATCAGATATCGAGGTAGATTTAACTAAAAAGGCTTGCGGAATGACTCGTGATGCCTTTGTCAGGGTATTAAAATTTATTAAACCTGGGGTTAAAGAATATGAAATCGAAGCTGAAATCATTCACGAATTTATCCGTCAGGGTGGAACCGGCCACGCCTATACGCCAATTATTGCATCGGGCCCAAATGCTAATATTCTTCATTACAATGATAACAACCAGACTTGTAATGATGGAGATGTAATACTTTTTGATTTTGGTGCAGAGTATGCTAATTATAATGCAGATATGAGCCGCTCGGTTCCGGTTAATGGAAAATTTACCAAAAGACAGAAAGACGTTTACAATGCTGTTTTGCATGTAATGAAAGCTGCTACAAAATTACTCGTTTCGGGAACAGTGTGGAATACTTACCACGAAGAAGTTGGTGAAATCATGACCGAGCAATTAATTGGACTTGGATTAATCTCTGCAGCGGATGTTAAAAACCAGAACCCTGCATGGCCAGCCTATAAAAAATATTTCATGCATGGCACTTCTCATCATTTAGGCATTGATGTGCATGATTTTGCTAACCGTTATACTCCTTTTGCAGCCGGAAACATTTTAACAGTAGAACCAGGCATTTATATTCCTGAAGAAGGTTTGGGTATTCGCCTGGAAAATAACATACTAATTACCTCAACAGGTAATATCGACTTAATGGCAGACATTCCGCTGGAAGCAGCAGAAATTGAAGACATTATGAACAGCTAAAAAGCACAGCTTTATACGGCTGCGAACCGTTCAAGATTGTAATGATTAATTAATTCAGCCACGAACAGTTAATCATTAAGTTCAATAAATCGATCCGCAAAGCGATAAACATTGAAACCATTTACTTTTAAAGCTTCGTGAATTTCTTCGCGGAGCTTTTTTTTATCGATAGCCTTCATCTTATTATGTTGGATAATTTTCCATGCCCGTTCAGCAAACAGGAAAGTTCTTTTTTGATTATCATGGTCAACAACAGGCTTTATAATCCATTTATACAAATCGGTGATACCTTCGTTTTTATCAGCTACCGTTTTTAATACAGGAATGGTTTTGGTGCCTTGATGAACTATTTTTTTCAGGTTATTGGCAAAAGTAGTGGCTCCATCGCGATCGGCTTTATTGACGACAAAACAATCGGCAATCTCCATTAATCCTGATTTTATATTCTGGATCTCATCGCCCGATTCGGGAACAAGTACCACAACGGTTTTATCAGCCAGGCCAGCAATTTCCACTTCCGATTGACCAACGCCCACCGTTTCTACTATAATTAAATCAAAATTTGCAGCTTTTAACACATCAACCATTTCTATGGTCTTAGCCGAGATACCACCAAGTGCCCCTCTTGTAGCCAGCGAACGGATAAAAACGTTTGGATTATTAAACTGCGTGGCCATCCTGATTCTATCGCCCAGTAAAGAGCCATAATTAAAGGGCGAAGTCGGATCTATAGCCAATATGGCCACCCGCTTACCTTCAGCAACAAACTGACTGGTTATTGCATTCACCAAAGTGCTTTTCCCAGCACCCGGAGGCCCGGTAATACCCAAAACAATCGCCGGAATATTGCTTTCCAAATCTATAAGAACTAAACCGGCAGGGTCAATATCATTCTCAACCAAAGTTAAAACCCTTGCCAGAATCCTGTAATTACCTTGCTTTATTTCGCTTAAAAGAGTTAGATGGGTATTCATCAATAAAACTATATTTGTACAAATTAACAAAATTATAAACCGGATGATGGTTTATACAACAAGAAATTTAAATGAAAGTTACCGGATTTACCTTTATCAGAAATGCCATCGCAAACGATTATCCGGTAAGGGAAGCCATACTTTCGGTTTTATCGCTATGCGATGACTTCGTTGTTGCATTGGGAAATTCTACTGATGAAACATCGGCATTGGTTAAAAGCATCAACCCTGAAAAAATAAGAACCATTGATACCATTTGGGACGACAACCTAAAAGAAGGAGGCTTCGTATTTGCCGATGAAACCAATAAAGCACTGGCTGGAGTAGATAAAGATGCCGACTGGTTAATTTACATTCAGGGCGATGAGGCGATCCATGAAGACTACCTACCCATCATTAAAAAGGAAATGGAAGCGGAATTAAACAATGATAAGGTTGAAGCTTTGCTTTTAAAATACAAACATTTCTATGCTTCCTACGATTATCTGGCTGAATCGAGAAGGTGGTACCGCAGAGAAGTGCGCATTTTAAAAAACCTTCCGAGCATACATTCTTATCGCGATGCCCAGGGTTTCAGAATAAACGACAGAAAGCTGAAAGTTAAACTTATCGACGCCTATGTTTTCCATTACGGTTGGGTTAAGCCGCCGAAAGGATTACAGGGAAAGGTGCGAAACTTTAACCAATATTACCAAACGGAAGAATGGATTGAACAGCATTACCCTGTTCAGGGTAGCTTTGACATGCATAATGCCGACAGGCTAGTTCATTTCAAAGGAACACACCCTGCTGTTTTGAAACCCAGGATTGAAGCGGCTAACTGGAAATTTGAACAAGACTTAACTAAACAAACGCCTAAAATGAATTTCCGGAGAAGATTCCTCCAGAAAATAGAAGATTTGACAGGCTTGCGCTTATTTGAGTACAGGAACTATAAAATTGTGAAGTAGCTTCCCGAAATATCATTTTTAAAAACTTCTTATCTTTGCGGAGATATTTAATTTATACATTAGCTTATTACAATGTCAAAACCCTCGATTTTAGTTACTTTCGATTCGATGAAAGACCCCAATTGTGGCTATTTTTCATTTGGAAAAGGACTCGGCAATGCATTGCTGAAACAAAATCATGAGCGCTTCAATCTTAAATTCTATCTTTTTAAGAACACAGAATATCAGTTTAATGGTCTTGTACCAATACAGTATCTTTCTATTTTTGACAAAATAATATTTAAGGGTAAAAATGATTTTGATGTTGTTCATCTATCAGATCAAACGTGCAGGCTGAGGCCAAATAAGGTGGTAGCCAAAACTATCATGACCATTCATGACATGAATAAGGTACATCTTAAATTCAGTAAACCTCATCGCATAAAGGCCTATTTAAAAAGGCTGGGTAATAAAATCGCTAAAGTTGATAAAGTAGTTTGTATCTCCCAATTTGTAGCTAATGATGTTCTGCATTATTTTCCGGAGGCTAAAGAAAAAGTCAGTGTAATTTATAATGGAGCTGAACAACTAATCGCAAAAAAAGATTATAACCCCAGCTTCAATCCTAATAAAAAATTTTTATTCACAATTGGATTATTATCGGTGCAAAAAGGATTTCACTTGCTACCTGCTTTGTTGCAGGATAACGATTATGATTTGATTATCTCTGGAAAAGAAACGCCACATAAAGAACGAATTCTAGAAGAAGCAAAAAAATACAATTGTTTAGATAGGGTTCATATTACAGGCCCGATCAGTGATGATGATAAAGCGTGGTATTATCAAAACTGTAGCGCTTTTCTTTTCCCATCAATAGCGGAGGGTTTTGGCCTGCCAATTATTGAGGCCATGTACTTTGGCAAGCCTGTTTTTCTATCAAAATACACTTCATTGCCCGAGGTTGGAGGTGATGCTGCCTATTATTTTGATAGTTTTGATGCCGAACACATGCAAAATGTTTTTACTTTGGGGATGGAAGACTTTAGTAAAAGGGACAGAGCTGCTGAAATGATAAAACAGGCCGAAAAATTTACCTGGGACATTGCAGCGAAACAATACTTAAGCCTCTACGAGGAATGTTTGATTAAATAACACCTAATATCCAAACTGGAATTTTGTATTAATAATTGCCAAATTGAAGAAAGTTGCAGTAATTATTCCTTTTTATAAATCGGATATATCGGATTATGAGAATATTTCGCTTCAGCAATGCAAGAAAATTCTTGCTGATCACGACATCATAATAATCAAGCCCGAGAATTTGGCTTTACCACAAATTGCAAAAGATCTCCCTGTTTCTAAAACGGTTAGTTTCCACCCAGGCTTTTTTGAAAGCATTTCGGGTTACAATCAACTGATGCTTTCAGGAGAATTTTATAAAGCATTTTTAGATTATGAATACATCCTGATTTACCAGATGGATTGTTTTATTTTTAAGGATGAATTAAATTACTGGTGTGATCAGGGTTGGGATTATATAGGAGCGCCCTGGATCAAAAAAACATACCATAAAAATGATATAAGTTTATTTTTTTCTAAACTTAAATATCAATTTGGCGCAAGGTTTAAAAAGTTTGATCAAAATGAACCTAATCAGTACCAGCTAGATAACCGGGTAGGTAACGGGGGGTTTTCTTTAAGACGGGTAAGTAAGTTTTACGATCTTAGTTTGCTTATGCAGCCCATCATCAGTCATTATTTAAATTCAAAAGGAAACCTGCATAATGAAGATGTTTTCTGGAGTATTGAAGTTAACCGTGAAAAAAGAATTCTTAATATCCCCGATGCTGCAACTGCGCTCCGGTTTGCCTTCGAAGTCCCTCCCGTTAAACAAGAATTCCTGAATGAAGGCCTATTACCTTTCGGTTGTCATGATTGGGATCGTTATGCAGATTATTGGCGTAATATCTTTGGCAAACTTGGTTACAAAATTTGATTAATAACCAAATGTTTACGCTTATCATATAAGCAACCTGTATTTTTTAAATTCAGTTTATTCCTAAATCCGATTGGTTTATCAGAAAACCGTACATTTGCCAAGTTTTAATTAGATTTTTTTGGGTTAGCAATAATGCATTCCCCATCTTACATATTCGATTTTTCATAAAATGAAGACTTATTTTCGTTTATTATCCTTTGCTAAACCGATAGAGAAATTTGCAATCCCTTATGTTATTGCTACGCTTTTATCTATACTGTTTGGAACATTTAACCTAGCTTTACTTTCACCATTATTCGAGACTCTCCTAAATGCGAATAAAAATAATAATTTACCAAAGCCCGAAACCCTTACTGATAAAGCAACGCAGTCTTTTAGTTTGTTAGGTAAGTTAAGAGAACTTGTAACCGATTCCATCGCAAAATATTCAGTAGAGAAAACATTATTTTATGTATGTGTTGTTATTGTAATTTCAGTATTGCTTTCCAACCTATTTCGATACTTTTCGCAAAGATTTATGGAAGATTTAAGGGTGCATACTTTACTTAACTTCAGAAAAAGGGTCTTTAATAATGTAATGAATCTGCATGTTGGTTTCTTCAATAATGAACGGAAAGGAGATATTATTTCTAAAGTAGCTTCTGATGTTCAGGTTGTACAGTTTACGGTAACCAATACTTTACAGGTTGTATTCAAGGAGCCTGTAACCTTAATTGTGTATGTCGTTTTATTGTTTAACATCTCGGCAAAACTTACGCTCTTTTCATTGCTGGTTATCCCTGTATCTGCTTTCATCATTAGCAAAATTGTTAAAAGATTAAAACAGCAAGCTAAAGAATCACATGAATCTTTTGCAAAAATGATTGGCTTTCTGGATGAATCGTTAAGTGGGATTAAAATTATTAAAGCCTTTAATGCATCTGAACGGATAAAAGATAAATTTAACCAGGAGAATATTTTTTATTCTAACTTAATGAGAAAAATGGTTAGGAGGCAACAATTGGGCTCTCCAGTTTCAGAGTTTTTAGGTGTACTAATGATCGCTATAATTGTGTGGTATGGCGGAACATTAATATTACACCAGGATAAAAATGCACTTGCTGCCGCCGACTTCATTGCGTACATTGCTATATTCTCGCAGGTAATGCGTCCGGCAAAAGCCCTTACCGATTCGTTTAGCGGCATACATTCGGGTATTGCAGCAGGCGAAAGGGTATTGGAATTAATTGACACCAAACCGGAACTGGTTAATAAGCCTGATGCTCAAATCCTAAATAATTTTAACACGTCGCTGCTTTTTGAAAATGTTAGCTTCAGCTATGGCGATAAACAAGTACTAAATAACATCAACCTTAACATTCAAAAAGGGCAAACAATAGCATTGGTAGGTCCATCTGGTGGTGGCAAAAGCACCTTAATGGATTTAATACCTCGGTTTCACGACCCAAAAACAGGCATTATTAAAATCGACAACCACGATTACCGCGATTTAACAGTAGAAAGTATTCGCGGACAAATGGGGACTGTTAATCAAGAATCTTTTCTGTTTAACGACAGTATCTTTAACAACATTGCCTTCGCTAAGCCCGATGCTACGGAAGAAGAAGTTATCGCAGCAGCTAAAATTGCCAATGCGCACGAATTTATCTTAAATACGGAAGCAGGTTACCAGACTTTCGTTGGCGACAGGGGAAACAGACTTTCTGGTGGCCAACGGCAAAGGGTTTGTATTGCAAGAGCAGTTTTGGCTAATCCACCGATTATGCTGCTTGATGAGGCAACCTCAGCACTCGATACTGAATCAGAAAAACTGGTACAGGATGCCTTGAATAATTTAATGAAAAACAGAACTTCAATTGTAATTGCGCATCGCTTAAGTACCATCCAGCATGCCGATAAAATTGTAGTAATAGATAAAGGTGAAGTAAAAGAAACAGGAACTCATCAGGAGTTAATGTCGCAAAATGGCTTGTACAAACGTTTAATAGAAATGCAAGCCTTTAACGATTAGATAAAATGAGTAACAATCCCCTAGTATCAATTGCTGTATGTACCTATAATGGAGCAATCCATCTTGAAGAACAGTTATTTTCTTTAGTTAACCAAACCTATAAAAACCTTGAAATAATTATTGTTGATGATGTTTCATCAGACAATACAATTGAAATTTTAGAGAAATTTGCTTCTGAGGATAATAGAATAAAGATTTATCAGAACGAAATTAACCTGGGTTATGTAAAGAATTTCGAAAAAGCAATCACACTTTGCCAGGGCGACTTTATTGCCTTGTGCGACCAGGACGATATCTGGGCAGAAGACAAAATAGCTTTACAGGTAAGTTCAATAGGAACATCTGCACTAATTTATCACGATTCTGAATTTATTTCGGAAACAGGTGATTCATTAAACTCGAAAATTTCTGACATCCTGAACATGTACCAGGGGAAATCGTCCTTACCTTTTCTCTTTAACAATTGTATATCCGGTCATAGCCTGATGATCAGAAGTGACCTTCGGGATAAATTTATTCCGTTAGATAAAAAATACTATCACGATTGGGCAATTGCCTTTACCGCCGGCGAACATGAGGGTATAAAATATATTAACAAGCCACTGGTTAAGTACAGGCAACACGCTGAATCCAATACAGATATTTTAAGAATAAAGAAGGAGAAGGTTAAGGAAAGTAAAATTAAGTTTAATGAAATTAAGCCCGATTGGTTAAGGTATTGCAGTAATAAAACTATTCTGCATAAAAACTATATTCTTAATATATTATCCTGCTTTACTGAAGACAGGCAAATAAAAAATAATGCCAGGTTAAAGTTATTCTCACTCTTGCTTGATAATTTTCATTTATTGTTCTATCTAAAGAAGAAAAGCATACTTAGTAAGATGAACTATATTCGAAAAATGTGCTTCAGGATTAATTAATAGACATAATTCCGCCCTTTTTAACTTTTATTTACACTTTCTGCAATAAAACTGTTATAAAGCAATCTACATCGGTTTTAATGATGTAGATTTTTTTTTAATAGCTTTGTCGCTCACCCATTATAAATTAATATGTCTGCTGATTTAAAAAAAGAAAAGACAAATTACGACTTCATAGATTCATTACGCTTTATAGCCATTATTACAATTGTTATTGAACACAGTTATATGTGGCCAAAATCACTTTATTTCAATACCGCCAGCGAACAATGGATACAAACCATTACCATGCAGCTTTTCAAATTCGGAACGGTTACTTTCTACATCCTGGCAGGTTTCCTTATTGGCGATAAAATTAAAACCACAAGTTCTTTAGCTTATTTAAAAAGAAGATTCGATGGTACTTTTAAACCATGGTTATTCTGGTTAACGCTGTTCCTTATTTTAATTTATGCAGATTTGACTGTAATTTACTTCAAGGGTGGTGATCCTCCCGGTGGAGATAAACCCTGGGCTTTCCTTGGTGATAAGCTTTACTACATTGTATTCGACACCAGTTTCTGGTTTATCCTAAATTTCCTAGGAAGTATTTCTATCTTACTGATATTCCGCAAATACCTCTATAGCTATAAATTAGGTATTTTTCTGGCTATTTGTTCATTCTTTTACTCTGTTAACCTTTATTATGAATGGATTCCGAGCAGGCATACCACTGCTGTTTTAGGCTTCGTTTTCTACCTGTGGTTGGGCGTAATCATGCACAAGTATTATGATCTGTTTAATGCATGGATCAAGAAAAGAAGTTTAACCTTACTCTGGATACTCTCCATTGCAACATTCCTGATTTCATGCGGCGAAAGCATTTATCTGATGAATTCAGGTATAACACATGCTGGTGAAAGGGTAGACCCTTACAATACCTTAAGGATCACAAACATTATATATTCGCTGGTTACCTTTTTACTTCTTTACAAAATCGGCAACCTGAAGTTTATCAAAAACCTTAATCCAAGGAGTACCACTTATGGTATCCACCTTATTCATTTTATAATCATTGCTCAAATACTACCGCTTATATTCAGGCCCTTACATATTTCTGCAGATGGCATGTCATCTTTAGATCTGGTTTTTATCCAATACGGAAGGTTTCTCTTTACTTATCTGGTAAGTTATTTATTGGTTTACCTGATTAATAAAGCCAATAAAATTAAATGGATAGTAGGACAATAAATCGTTGATTTAATAAAAAAATATCATCAAAAGGCCCTTTAAACCGGGTCTTTTTTTATGCCCCTACATTCATTGTAACGTAATAGCTTAATGCTGCTAAGGTACTTTTATCGCATAAAAAAAGTGGCCTTTCGGGCCACTTTAATTTATCTGTATAGAAAACTGTTAAAGTTTTCTTGCTACTTCTACTTGTTCGTAAGCTTCTACGATATCGCCAACCTCGATGTTGTTAAAGTTTAGAATGTTTAAACCGCACTCATAACCTTTTGAAACCTCTTTAACGTCGTCTTTAAAGCGTTTTAATGATGCTAATTCACCTGTGTAAACCACAACACCATCTCTTACAATACGGATTTTGCTGTTACGTGTAATTTTACCATCCAATACCATACAACCTGCAATGGTACCAACTTTAGTAATTTTAAACGTTTCACGGATTTCCACGTTAGCCACAATTTTCTCTTCAAATTCCGGATCCAACATACCTTCCATTGCCGATTTAATCTCATTGATTGCATCGTAAATGATCGAATACAAACGGATATCAATTTGCTCAGCTTCAGCTAACTTACGTGCACCTGTTGATGGACGAACCTGGAAGCCGATGATGATGGCATCAGAAGCAGAAGCTAATAATACATCTGATTCAGAAATCTGACCAACACCTTTACTGATTACATTAATCTGTATCTGCTCCGTAGAAAGTTTCAATAATGAATCCGATAAGGCTTCGATTGAACCATCCACATCACCTTTAACAATAATATTAAGCTCTTTAAAGTTACCGATTGCTAAACGACGGCCAATCTCATCGAGCGTGATGTGTTTCTGTGTACGTAAGCCTTGCTCACGTTGTAACTGCATACGCTTGTTTGCGATATCACGTGCTTCAGTTTCACTTTCTAAGGCATTAAATCGATCACCTGCTGTTGGCGCACCCTGCATACCCAATACCTGTACCGGTTGCGATGGACCTGCCGAATCTACTTTAGCACCACGTTCGTTAGTTAAGGCTTTAACACGTCCGCTGTAACTACCCGCTAAAATCGGATCACCAACTTTTAATGTTCCTGCCTGAACCAATACTGTAGTAACAATACCGCGGCCTTTATCTAATGCTGCCTCGATTACCGTTCCTGTAGCACGCTTATTCGGATTCGCTTTCAGCTCTAGTAATTCAGCTTCTAATAATACTTTATCTAAAAGTAAGTCTACATTTAAACCGCTTTTGCTCGAAATTTCCTGTGATTGGTATTTACCACCCCAGTCTTCAACCAGAATATTCATGGTTGATAACTGCTCGCGTACTTTATCTGCATTGGCACCAGGTTTATCAACCTTGGTGAAAGCAAAAACCAAAGGTACGCCTGCAGCCTGTGCATGGTTAATAGCCTCTTTTGTTTGAGGCATCACCGCATCATCCGCAGCAATAACGATAATGGCAATATCAGCAGCTTTGGCACCACGGGCACGCATCGCTGTAAAGGCTTCGTGACCCGGTGTATCTAAGAAGGTTACTTTTTTACCTGAAGAAGTGGTTACCATGTAAGCACCAATGTGCTGGGTAATACCACCCGCTTCACCGGCAACAACATTCGCTTTACGGATATAATCCAGCAATGAGGTTTTACCATGATCTACGTGTCCCATAATCGTAACAACCGGAGCTCTTTCGATTAAGTCTTCTTCTCTATCTTCCTCTTCAATTACATTATCCTCTTCTTCATCAGGTTTTACGAACTGGATTTCGTAACCAAATTCATCAGCAACAATGGTTAATGTTTCAGCATCTAAACGCTGGTTAATGGAAACGAACATACCAAGGCTCATACAGGTACCAATAATTTTGGTAACCGGTACATCCATCATGTTCGCCAACTCATTTGCAGTAACAAATTCTGTTACCTTTAATATTTTCGATTGCGATTCAAGCTCGTTTGCTGCTTCTTCAGCGCTAAATGCTACATCATCACGTTTCTGACGACGCAATTTAGCACGTTGCGCAAATTTACCAGACTTACCTGCTCCGCTTAAACGGGCAAGTGTTGCCTTGATTTGATCTTGAATTTCTTTCTCTGTAGGTTCTTCTTTAGGTCCGCTAGGTGCAGCATTTCTATTTTGGAAACCCGGTCTGTTATTATTTCTGTTGCCATGATACGGTGTTCCGCCTTGTCCTGCTGGTCGGTTCCCCTGGTATGGTGTTCCGCCCTGTCTGTTGCCTTGGTAAGGTTGACGAGGTTGTCCTGGTGCACCACCTTGTCCGGCAGGATTTTGACCTTGCTGGCCCTGACCACCATGTTGCCCTGGCTGACCAGGAGCTCCCGGCGTTTTCTTACGTTTACGCTTGCGTTTTGCCGCTTCGCTATCGCTTGATGAAGCTACCGGATTATTTCTTCTATCAGGTGTTGTTGGTAAAACAATTTTACCAATAATATTCGGCCCGGTTAATTTAACTGTACGGGCTTTGATTACCTCAGGTTCGGTACTTGCAGCTGGCTCAGGTTTAACCTCCGCTGGTTTTGGTGCTTCAGCTTTTGGCTGTTCAACAACTGGCTTAGGTTGCTCTTCAACCTTAGGTGCCGGTGCAGGTGCCTCTTCTTTTTTAACCTCTACAGGCTTCGGCGCTTCAGCTTTTGGTTGTTCGGCTACCGGTTTTGGTGCTTCTTCAACTTTAGGGGCTGGCGCCTCTTCCTTCTTAACAGGTCGGGTTTTAGGGTTAAGATCATTTAAGTCGATCTTTCCTACAACCTTCACACCAGGTAAATTGCCATCATCGGCCTTTTCTTCCGCTTTGGTTTCCTTTACAGGCTCAACCACTGGTGCAGCTGGTGTTTCAACCTTTGGTGTTTCTACTTTAGGTTTTTCTACCGGAGGAGTAAACGTTTGTGCATTTTTTATCAAAATCTCTTCGTTTTTCTCAAAGTCGGTATTCTTTTTCGGTGCTTCAGCTGGCTTTTCAGTCTCAGGCTCGTCACGACGTATTTTACCAATCACTATTTGTTTGGCTTCTTCTCTTACGATCTTATCTCCCTGATACTCTTTCAATAAGGCATCGTACATTTCGCCCGAAAGTTTAAACATAGGACTTTTCTCGGCTGAGAATCCCTTCTTGTTTAAAAACTCTACGGCCGTACCCATGCCAATATTAAGTTCTTTAATAGCTTTAATTAAAATGATTGGTTTGTCGTCTGACATCTAGCTCCTTTTATTTTTTATTTAATACAAAAGTAGTGTTTATTTGGTAATTACACCACTTATTCAAATTCTGACTGTAAGATCTGAACCACTTCTTTGATGGTTTCCTCTTCTAAGTCGGTGCGTTTTACCAAATCTTCTACTGAAAGTGCTAACACACTCTTAGCAGTATCGCAACCGATAGCCTTTAATTCATCGATGATCCAGCTATCAATCTCATCTGAGAATTCTTCTAAATCAACGTCTTCATCATTTTCTTCTCCTGCTTCACGGTAAACATCAATTTCATAACCGGTTAATTTTCCAGCCAGTTTAATGTTGTGTCCGCCACGGCCAATCGCTAATGATACCTGATCAGGTTTTAAGTAAACTGATGCATGTTTGGTTTCATCATCTAATTTAATAGAAGTGATTTTTGCCGGACTTAAAGCACGGGTAATGTATAATGAAATATTATTTGTGAAGTTAATCACGTCAATGTTTTCGTTTTTCAATTCGCGAACGATACCATGAATACGAGATCCTTTCATACCCACACATGCACCTACCGGATCAATACGGTCGTCGTAAGATTCTACGGCAACTTTAGCACGCTCTCCTGGTTCGCGAACAATTTTCTTGATGGTAATTAAGCCATCAAAAATCTCAGGAACTTCCTGTTCGAACAAACGTTGTAAGAACTCAGGAGCTGTTCTTGAAATAATAATTTTTGGATTAGCATTAATCATTTCAACCTTAGAGATTACTGCACGTACAGAATCACCTTTTTTGAAATAATCTGCAGGAATCTGCTCGGTTTTAGGCATTAAAAGCTCATTACCTTCATCATCCAGAACCAATGTTTCTTTTTTCCAAACCTGGTAAACTTCGCCGGTAATAATTTCGCCTACGCGATCTTTATATTTTTTGAAAATTTCGTCTTTCTCTAATTCCAACACTTTAGAAACCAAAGTCTGGCGGGCAGCTAAAATCGCTCTGCGGCCAAAACTTTCTAATGTAATCTGCTCAATATAATCGTCGCCAACCTCTAAACTTGGGTCGATCTGATTTACTTCAGCAAGTTCGATTTCTAAATCATCATCTTCAGAAAACCCGTCTTCCATTACTCTTCTGGTTCTCCAGATCTCCAAATCGCCGTTATCCGGGTTTACAATTACGTCACAGTTTTCGTCTGTTCCGTATTTTTTACGCAACATGCTACGAAAAACCTCTTCCAACACACTGATTACCGTAGGGCGATCTATATTTTTGAAATCTTTAAACTCCTGAAAAGAGTCGATTAAATTAATTGTTGTAGTACTCATTTTTACTTAAATGAAATTAACACACTTGTTTCTATTATATCATTAAACGGAACTGTTGTTTCTACTGCTACCGCTTTTTTTCCTTTTTCTTTAACTAACTCTTCAACAAGAAGATTACTTTCTGTAACTGCTAAAAGTTTGCCTTCTTTCTTTTGCCCGCCAACAAGCTTTATACTTATCGTACGCCCAATATTCTTATTATACTGGCGGATAAGTTTCAAAGGCTCTCCCACACCAGGCGAAGAAACTTCCAGGTTATAAGCCTGTTCAATTACATTTTCTTCTTCCAGATGAAAACCAACATGCCTGCTTATGGCTACACAATCCTGTATACTAATACCTTCATCGCCATCAACATGGATAATTAACTTGTTGTTTGGCAACATCTTGACTTCAACCAGAAATAACTCCGGCCTGTCTGCAATTTTCTCTTCTACGAGTTCTGCAACTCTCTTTTCTACCTGCATATTTAACCTGATTTCATAGAAAAAGGGGACACTGTCCCCTTCTCTTTTCTTCGATTACAATGCAAATGTACAAATTTTTCGCAAATAATCAAACTCTTATACAGGAATTTACATTCAAAACTAGCGCTTTAGCATTTGCCTTTGCGGCTCAAGGTTGTGTTTAATCGTTCCCTTAAAGAATTTACGCTTATCAGCAAAGCTAACTCCGATATAACTTTCAACCAGGTAGTTTTTACCTTTTACAAATTGTACCTGCGGTTTAAAAATTAATGAATCGCCATTTAATACTGTATGGCCTGAAACCTCCTGCTCATCCTGCAAATGATCTGTTTCACCGGGTATTAAGATTACCGACAGGTAATTAAGGGAGTCGGGATTTGACTGATAAGCTTTTTTCACTTCAAACAAACTGGCTTCATCAATATTTTTAACTACTATTGATGTGCTATCTTCTGAAAACTTAATCAGCGGTGCTTTGTTTGTATTGGAGCAAGATGCCAGGTTTATCGCAAAAATGAATACCAGCAAATATTTAACAGATTTAAACATTTTACTAAATTAAACATTATGAGATTAATTATTGAAGTCCTTTTAATGGGACTGGCATTTTATATTGGGGCAAAATTAGTTCCCGGGGTTAGTGTTGATGGCTACGGAAGCGCAATAATTGCAGCCATCCTTATCGCCATAGCAAACGCAACAATTGGCTTTATATTAAGGCTTTTAACATTCCCGGTTAATTTTCTAACCCTGGGTTTAATGTCTTTTATCATTACCGTGCTGATGATATTATTAGTTGATAATATGATGACCAGCTTTAACACTTCGGGCTTTTTGGCAGCTGCATTCTTAGCCATAGTTGTGGCATTAATAAAAGCAATATTTGGCGCTATCGCCGGAGAAAAAGAATAGGGAATGATGGAAGATTGAAAAGGGATAATGTAAGATGGAAAAGGGAAGATGGAAGAAAGTAAATGAGATTAATTCCATTTTACCTCTTCCATCATCCATATTTTACTTCTTTATAAAAACTCCATGGAGTTACCTGATCACTTCCCTTGAAATCACCATTTTTTGTATTTCTGAGGTTCCTTCATAAATCTGGGTAATTTTTGCATCACGCATCAGGCGTTCAACATGGTATTCCTTTACAAAACCATAACCACCATGAACCTGTACAGCCTCTACGGTTACATCCATTGCTACTTTTGAGGCATAGAGCTTAGCCATTGAGCCTGCCTGGGTGTAAGGCAAACCCTGGTCTTTAAGCCATGCGGCTTTATAAACCAATAATCTGGCGGCTTCAATTTGTGTAGCCATATCTGCCAGTTTAAAAGCAATTGCCTGGTGTTCAGAAATTGGCTTACCAAAAGATTTACGCTCTTTAGCATATTGGGTGGCTAGCTCAAAGGCACCCTGTGCAATACCCAAAGCCTGTGCAGCAATGCCAATCCGACCACCTTCAAGGGTTTTCATGGCAAACTTAAAACCAAAGCCATCTTCGCCAATCCGGTTTTCCTTCGGTACTTTTACATCATTAAACATTAAGGAATGCGTATCCGACCCGCGAATGCCAAGTTTATTTTCCTTCGGGCCAACCGTAAAACCTTCCATCCCTTTCTCAACAATGAAAGCATTAATACCTTTATGTTTTAACTCGGGATGGGTTTGCGCAATTACCAAATAGGTAGAAGCGGTGCTTCCATTGGTAATCCAATTCTTAGTACCATTAAGCAGGTAATAATCGCCTTTATCTTCGGCAGTTGTTCTTTGCGAGGTTGCATCAGAACCAGCCTCAGGCTCCGACAAACAGAAAGCACCTATTTTTTCGCCCGATGCCAGGGGTTTTAAATATTTTTCTTTTTGAGCTTCGCTTCCATAAGCTTCTAGCCCGTAACAAACGAGTGAATTATTTACCGAAACCACAACCGATGCTGAGGCATCAATTTTGGAAAGTTCTTCCATGACTAGCACGTAAGAAATTGCATCGAGGCCGCTGCCGTTGTATTTTTCATCAACCATCATGCCCAGGAAACCAAGCTCACCAAGTTTTTTAACTTGTTCGGCAGGAAATTTCTGGTGCTCATCACGTTCAATTACGCCAGGTTTAAGTTCATGATTGGCAAAATCCCGTGCTGCCTGCTGAATCATCAACTGTTCTTCACTTAATTCAAAATGCATAACATTTATGTATAAAAGGTTAGTATTTCAAATGTAGTATTAATTGATTAAAATACTATGGCTGCATAGTATTTATTTTATAAATTTTACAGTTGTTTCATTATCAGATAATCTGAAAAGCTTTCCATGTTTATCAATTTAAAGTGAAAAACTTTATGAGAATATTGTGAAAACAGGATGCTATAGTCGGGTTTGGGCCGGGGTTTGTTCGGGCTTAAGACGGATCTATGACAATCATACCCGAATGATTGCCCTCTTAATCCCGGCAAAAATCCTTACTAAAATCGGCTTAAAGCAATACTTCAGGTAAATAATTTCTGATGAATAATTTTTGTTATCTCCTTGAGGAAATTGTTTTGAAAAGGCTGAAACTACCTAACACCAATGTAAGCAGTACCTGTGAAGAGTGAATGATGGTTGCATATGCTAAGCCATCTTTAAAAGGGATTGCATACAACAGCAAGGCCTGGCTAACCATCCAGTGAAAGACGCCAATTCCACCTTGAACAGGTGCAGCCATTGCAAAACTAGAAAAAACCAAAGCGGTAAAGGCAGCATCAGCACCTAACCGGGCAGTAATCTGTATCGAAGAGAAAGCCAGGTACATAGACAGGCAGTAAAAAAACCAGATTCCAAAAGTATAGCACACGAACAATGGTTTATTTTTTAGCTTGCGATAAGAATTGAATCCCTGCCTGAGACCTACCATTACTTTTAAGAATTTTCTGCTTAACCGAGCCCTGACAAAATAAACTAGGGCCGTGAATAGTATAACAATCAATAACAATATTACTGCCAGCCACATGTAATTCAGTGTAGCTGCTTTAGCAACAAGACCTGTATAAATTACTTTGTAAAGAAAATCTGAAACAAGGCTGTACTGAAACAGCAACATCAGCACACCGGTTAAAAGCAACACCAATACGTCGATTAATCTTTCGGTAATCACCGTTCCTATGGAAGCAAACATCGGAACTTTTTCAGTTTTAAGAATTACTGAACATCGGCCTATTTCGCCAAAACGCGGCAAAGCAAGATTTGCAAGGTAGCCGATAATTACAGCATGATAGGTGTTCCAGAAATGAACCCGGTAATTAATAGATTGATAAAGCATTTGCCAGCGAAGGGCACGTAGAACGTGGGCAACCCATATCGCTATAGCGGAAAGCACTATGCATAAAAAATCTGCGTTTTTAATCTCCTGTGCTATCTTGTTCAAATCCTGACCTTTAAATGCCAGGTACAAAACGCCTATCCCTATTAAGAACAGGGCGATGTACTTAAGCACTGATTTGAGGTCGAATGTCACAAGATTATTTTAGCAAGTGATTATTATCATCGGGAAAAACAAGTATCGGATTATATTTTTTGGCTTCATCAATCGGCAAAGAACCGTAAGACATAATAATAAGGATATCACCAAGTTGTGCCAAACGTGCTGTAGCACCATTTAAACAAATGGTTCCGGTTCCACGCTCGCCTTTAATTACATAGGTTTCGAAACGGGCACCGTTATTATTATTTACAATCTGCACCTTTTCATTAGCGATAATGTTGGCTGCATCCATTAAATCCTCATCAATCGTAATACTGCCTACGTAATTCAATTCGGCCTGTGTTACCCTAACACGGTGTATTTTCGATTTTAATATCGTGATAATCATTTGGCAAAGTTAGCAATAAAGGATTGGATGAAAAAAGTAGAAAATGTAAATGGGATGTAATAAGGAAAATGGATGATGGAAAATGGATGATTTCAAACAGGCATACACCCAACTACATCATCCATCGTACATCTTACATCTTATATTATTTTATAATCACATTATCGATCAGCCTTGTTGAGCCTACTTTTGCAGCCACGAGCGCCACAAGGTTATCATTATCTTTTGATTTGGCCGGTGTTAAAGTATTTCCATCAGCGATAGTGAAATAATCTAGCGTTACTCCATCTATTCCTTTATAAAAGGATTTTGCTTTTTCCTCAAGCTCCGGCAAAGTGTAATCATTAAAATGATCGATAACGAATTGTAAAGATTCGCTTAATACCAGTGCATTTTTTCGATCTACAGGAGATAAATGAATGTTGCGGCTGCTCATTGCAAGACCATCATCTTCACGGATAATCGGACAAACGATAATCTCAATTGGCAATTTAAAATGAGCAAGCATGTTTTTAATCATCAATACCTGTTGAAAATCCTTTTGTCCAAACATCGCTATATCAGGTTCAACAGCATCGAAAAGCTTTTTTACAATCTGCGTAACGCCCTGGTAGTGTCCTTTTCTAAATTCTCCCTCCAGCAGAAACTCGGCTTCACCTAAATCTATATGCCAGGTTTCGTCCGCTCCTGATGGGTACATTTCTTTTACATCAGGCATGAAAACACCATTGCATCCGGCATCATTTAACATCGCCAAATCATGCTCAATAGGGCGAGGGTATTTTTCGAGGTCTTTCGGGTCGGTAAACTGGGTTGGATTTACGAAAATACTGCATATAATAATGTCAGCATTTTTTTGTGCCAGCTTAATTAACGAAATATGGCCGTTGTGCAATGCACCCATTGTAGGCACTAGTGCAACTTTTTTGCCTGCAGCCTTAAGCGGTTTTAAGTAAGCTTTAAGCGCTTCTTTTGTTTTAAATACGTCCAACTTAAAAAATATGAGTTAAAGCCGTAAAGGTGTAAATTAATCTAAATGAAACCAAACAAATACTTGCCATATTGCTAAATAGTATTATTATTCTTATCTTTGCAGCTCATTATCTTTTATTTAACTTAATATTTTCTTTAGAATATGGAGATGGCAAAAACGAAGCTGCTGATTGTTACACACGAGATGTCGCCTTTCCTCGAGCTTACTAAAATTTCTGAAATCACGCGTCAATTACCACAGGCAATGCAAGATAAAGGATTCGAAATCCGCATTCTGATGCCTAAATTCGGTAATATCAACGAAAGAAGAAATCGTTTACACGAAGTAATACGCTTATCGGGAATGAACATTATTATTGATGATAACGATAACCCTTTAATTATTAAGGTAGCTTCCATCCCCGCTGCACGTATGCAGGTATATTTTCTGGATAATGAAGAATATTTCCAGCGCAAACAAGTATTTGCTGATGCAAGCGGAAAATTCTTTGACGATAACGACGAACGTACCATCTTTTTCTGCAAGGGCGCATTAGAAACCGTTAAAAAATTAGGTTGGGCTCCTGATATTGTTCATTGCCATGGCTGGATGAGTTCGTTGGTTCCTGCTTATATTAAAACAACTTATAAAAACGATCCTACCTTCAAAAATTCAAGAGTAGTTTATTCTATTTACGAAGGTGGTTTTAGTGAAAAGTTAAATGCTAACTTCTCTAAGAAAGCTGTAATGGCCAATATGACTGAGGCTGATACAAAAGCTTACGAAGGCGCAGATGTAAATAGTTTACACATTGGCGCTGTAAGCCATTCAGATGCAGTAGTTTTAGCCGACGAGAACCTTGATGCAGCTGTGTTAAAATATGTTAAAGATTCAAATAAGCCAACTTTAGCTTATAACTTAACCGAAAATTTTGAAAACTTCTATACTTTTTATGAAGAAATTTCAGATGAAGAATTGGTTTCTGTTGCTTAATTAGGTATTATTATTTTTAAATATGAAATTTATAAAACAAGACTTATTAACCCTGTTGATAGGTCTTTTTCTTTTTGCTTCCTGTAAAAACCCAACGGGTGTAGGTTTAGATGTTGATCCGAATTCTGCTATCCAGGGTACCCTGGTAAGCGATCAGCCGATAACATCGCAAACAGTGCAGGAACCTGCTATTAGCACTTCGGCCTTATCTCGTTATCCTCTTGGCTACATGACTGATCCTGTTTTTGGAAAAACGGAATCGAGTGTAGCAATGACTGTATATCCTTCTGAACTCAGTCTTGATTTTGGAACATCACCCGTTCTGGATTCGGCTGTGTTGGTACTTAACTTAAGTACGCAATTTTATGGCGATACAACATCATCAAAATACAGTATCGACGTTTATCAGCTAACCAATACCATTACAAATTATAAATCATCTGATGTACAGGCACACAACAGTCAGTTATTGGGTAATTTTAACAGCAAGATATTTCCTAATACACCTATTAAGGTTACTGATATAGTAGTTGGCGCCAAAGATACCATGAGAACAGTTCCGGCGCAGATTAGAATCCCTTTAAATAAAGCGTTTATTCAAAGTACTATTTTAAGCTTGCCAACAACGGGTACATCAAGCAATGTAAAGTTTGCCGAATATTTTAAGGGTCTTTACGCTGAAATTAATAAAACTTCATCAACGGGTACCGGAGGTGTTGCATTTCTGGATTTTGCCAGTACGAGTTCTTATCTTCAGTTGGTATACAAAAAAACAAGCTCAACCAGTGGAATTGATACGGTTTCAAAAAGTTTTCCAATTACAGCAACTACTACGCAGCTTGTTGCTGCAAACATAAAACACGATTATACAGGAACGCCTGTAAAAACACAATTGGATAATCCTGCAACGCAATATAATGTCACCTATTTACAAGCGGTTGCCGGAGTTAAAACTAAAATTTCATTCCCTAACTTAAAAAACTTCACAAGTGTTTACGGTAAAGCTGTTATCAACAAGGCTGAGCTTGTGGTAGATTTAAGTACAGGAACATTTGGCTATCCATTCAACGCCCCTCAAAGGCTATCCCTTTACCGTTGGGATATTGCGGAGCAACCAGTGAATGTTCCTGATCATGATCAATCCGGAACTAACTACACCGGCGACTCGAGGGCATTTACCGATGCTATTTTTGGTGGTTACTTTGATTCAATTAATAACAGATATGTATTTAATGTTACCTCATACGTACAGGATTTGATCGATAAAAAGAAAACTGATTATGGCACTTTTATTGCGCCGTCTTCATTGTCTGAATTTGATATCACACCATCAGGCTCGTCTGCTGCACGTGCTGTGATAGGCACTTTCGGTAGCACAACTAACCGTTTAAAACTAAACATTTACTACACTAAGATTAATTAATCTGGTTATAAAAATACGCAAGCCTCGCTGTTATACAGACGGGGCTTTTTTTATTTCAAAAAAGCGGTTCCAAATATAAAGACAATCGTTTGTTTGTTATATTTGCTGCAAACATTTAGAAAAACATGTGTGGAATTGTAGGTTACATAGGCTATAGAGAAGCCTGGCCAATTGTATTAAAAGGGCTTAAAAGATTAGAATATCGTGGTTATGATAGTGCAGGCATTGCGTTAACAAACCAGGATGGGCAGCATATTTATAAAAAAGTAGGTAAAGTTGCTGCTTTAGAAGAGTATGCAGCAGATAAAGACAAAACCGGAAACATTGCAATGGGCCATACCAGGTGGGCAACGCATGGTGTCCCATCAGACCGCAATTCACATCCACACACCTCTAATAACGACAAACTTTCCATTATCCATAACGGGATTATTGAGAATTACGCAACCATAAAGGAAGAACTTTCTTCACGTGGGCATGAATTTAAAAGCGACACAGACACTGAAGTTTTAATTCACCTTATTGAAGAAATTCAAAAGATAGAGCAGATCGATTTGTTCGAAGCTGTGCGTTTAGCTTTGCATGAAGTTAATGGAGCATATGCAATTGTAATTATGGACAAGGAGAATCCTGACCGGTTAATTGCAGCAAGAAAAGGTAGCCCTATGGTTATTGGCGTTGGCAAAGGTGAATATTTCATAGCTTCAGATGCTACCCCTATCATAGAATATACTAAAAATGTTATCTACCTAAACGATAATGAAATTGCTTTAGTTACTAAAGATGATTTATTGGTAAAACACCTAGATAATGTTGTTCAAACACCTTTAGTACAGGAGTTAGAATTAAAGCTTGAAATGCTTGAAAAAGGCGGTTTCGATCATTTTATGCTAAAAGAGATCTACGAACAACCTAGATCAATCAGGGATTGTATGCGTGGCCGTATTTACCCTGAAGAAGGAAAAGTACAACTAGGCGGTATTAAGGAGTTTGTGGAGAAACTAAAGAATATCGATAGAATTATTATAGTGGCATGTGGAACTTCATGGCATGCTGGCTTAGTTGGCGAATATCTGATTGAAGAATACGCCCGTATACCTGTTGAAGTAGAATATGCTTCAGAATTCAGATATCGTAATCCAATCATAACCGAAAAAGATGTTGTAATTGCGATTTCGCAATCGGGAGAAACAGCTGATACTATGGCCGCCATAGAAATGGCTAAAGAACGTGGTGCTACCATTTTTGGAATTTGTAACGTAGCCGGAGCTTCAATACCGAGACTAAGCCATGCGGGTGTTTATACACATGCCGGGCCAGAAATTGGGGTCGCATCGACGAAAGCTTTCACGGCGCAGGTAACGGCACTAACCCTGATGGCTTTTTATATGGCGCAGCAGAAAGGAACCATTACACAATCTAAAATGATTAGCCTGTTAACAGAGCTGGATCATGTTCCGGAGAAAATTCAGGCTGCTTTAGCTTCGAATGAATTAATTAAGGAAGTAGCAGAAAAAATTAAAGACTCCAGAAACTGCTTATTTTTAGGTAGAGGAAGCGGTTTCCCGGTTGCCCTTGAAGGAGCCCTTAAACTTAAAGAGATTTCATACATCCACGCAGAAGGTTACCCTGCAGCTGAGATGAAACATGGACCCATTGCTTTAATTGATGAAGAAATGCCTGTTGTATTTATTGCTACACAGAACTCGTCTTACGAGAAAGTAATCAGCAATATACAGGAAGTTAAAGCCCGTAAAGGAAAAGTAATTGCAATTGTAACACAGGGCGATACCGAAGTTCAGAAAATGGCTGATTACTGTATAGAAATTCCAGATTCGGATGAAGCCTTTTTACCACTATTGGCTACCATACCTTTACAGCTTTTATCTTATCATATCGCTGTAATGAGAGGATGTAATGTAGACCAGCCAAGAAACCTTGCTAAATCGGTTACTGTAGAGTAATGACATAAAGAAAAGGCCCCGGATATCCGGGGCCTTTTAGCTTATATATTTTAATTTTCACCTAAAAAGGCAGGTCACCATTTTCATCATCAGGTTGAATGGTGAATTCATCTTCAATTTTCGTTTCGTTATTCTGAACATGATTTACCGTTTGTCCTGGTTCGAAATCGCTCTTCCGGCCCAACATAGTAAAGTTTTCAGCAACAATTTCTGTAACATACTTCTTAACCTTTTCTTTATCCTCAAACGAACGGGTCCTTAATTTACCTTCTATGTAAACGAGCTTGCCTTTCTGAAGATATTTTGAAGCTACCTCTGCCAATCCTCTCCATAAAACGATATTATGCCATTCGGTTTGCTCAACCCGCTTCCCATCTTTATTGTAAGTTTCTGATGTAGCTAAAGGAAAGCTGGCAACTGTTACGCCTCCATCTAAATGTCGCACTTCAGGGTCTTTACCCAAGTGCCCGACTAAAATAACTTTGTTAATACCGGACATAAAATATTTTTTTTGGTTAGTTTTTATTCATAAATGATTTACTAAACCTAATTAAAGAAGGTTAGTTAATCCTTCATTGCATCAGAAATACTCTTCTATAAAATTTCTGATCACATTAGGTTGTGGCAATTCATCTAATGTATTTAAAGAAACCCAATTAAGTTCCTTTTGTTTACTAAAGTTAAATATATAATTTTTTAAAGCAAAAAAACGTACATGGATAATTTGGTGCGTTAAAACATGCTTTCTATAACTGATAAATTTAACAGCTGCTTCCGGCCCAAAATCTGTTTTAACCTTGTTATCAAAGGCTTCACTATCATCCTCAAAAGTATTTGTTTCGATACAGGGAAAATCGTACAAATGCTGCCAGATATCGCCCGCCTGACGCTCTCTGACCAATATTTTATCATCAGCTGTACAAACCAAGTAGTTAAAATACCTGTGCTTTTGCTTTGCTTTCACCAGTTTTACCGGTAATTGGGAAATACGATCGTTTTCAAAAGCATAACAGCTAACACTAACAGGACATATGCTGCAATCGGGCAATTTAGGTTTACATTGTATAGCACCGAACTCCATAATTGCCTGGTTATATAAAGCCGGATTAGCTCGGTCGAGCAGCTCATTCGCAAGCTTAAAAAATTGTTTCTTACCTTCAGGGGAATTGATCGGTGTATCAATTCCGAAATATCGGGCCAAAACCCTGAATACATTTCCATCAACAACAGCTCTGGCTTCGCCTGATGAAAAAGAAGAAATTGCCGCTGCGGTATATTCGCCTATTCCTTTTAACTTTATGAGATCATCATGCAGCGTTGGAAAGTTTCCATCATAATCGTTCATTACCACCTGCGCAGTTTTATGCATATTCCTTCCGCGTGAGTAATAGCCCAAACCCTGCCACAGCTTTAATACTTTGGCTTCAGTAGCAGTGGCGAAATCGGTAACGGTAGGGAAATTCTCCAGAAACTTATTAAAATATGGCAAGCCCTGTTCAACCCTTGTTTGTTGTAAAATAATCTCCGAAAGCCATATTACATAGGCATCATTTGTATGCCTCCAGGGCAAATCCCTTTTATTAATCAGGTACCAGTTTACGATGCTGTTTTGGAATGTCATTGCTGCAAATAACGGTGTAATTATTCATTTTTTAAAAATCTTGCATTCACCTGATATGACCGGAGATAAAAAAATCATCTTTTATTTTCCTATCTCATTAAAAAGCAATACTTTTGCAACCCCAAATCAGTGGTAATATTAAAAATACACAATACACAATACACAATACACAATACATAATAAATAATTAAATATGACTAAGGCAGATATTATTTCAGAAATATCAACAAAAACCGGAATTGAGAAGGTTGATGTGCAGGAAACAGTTGAGGCATTCTTCAAGGTGATCAAAACCAGCATGATTGGCGGTGAGAATGTTTATGTTAGAGGCTTCGGAAGCTTTGTTGTTAAAAAGAGAGCACAAAAAACTGCAAGAAACATCTCAAAAAACACTGCAATAATTATCCCTGAACATTTTGTTCCTAGCTTTAAACCAGCAAAAGTATTTGTTGATAAAGTAAAAAGTAACTCAAAAAAAATTAAAGTAGAAGCCTAAACCATTCGAATCGTGAACAGCAGCATCAGATTAAAACAAACCATCATTATCGGAGCGATTTTATTGCTTGTTGCCTTCTTGTTTACGCGTGATATTAAAGGTTTAGTAAAGCCAACTGAAGAGAATGGTAAGATGCCTTCTTCGGCTCAAATGTCAGAATCAGCTGCTGTTTCTTCAGGCTTAAGTATTCAAACAACATCTCAGGCTGCCAAAAACGTAATTAATAAAAGTCTAGCTACTGATATTACAGCGTTGGAAAACAGTTATAAAGGTGCAAATGGTGCTGAAAAAGTAGCACTTGCCGAACAATTAGCCCAGAAATGGGATGATGTGGAGCAACTTACCCCATCAGCACTCTATTTAGAAGTTGTTGCCCAGGCAAAACCATCATCAACAAGCTGGTTAGCTTCAGGAAACAAATTCTTAAAAGCTTTTGAAAGCACACAAGATAGTTTGGCACAACCTGCTCTATTGCAGAAAGCCAATGCTTCTTTTACAAAAGCACTTGAATTTGACAAGGAAAACATTGATGCCAAAACAGGATTAGGCGTAACAATAGTAAATGGCTTAGGCGCACCAATGCAAGGTATTGCAATGTTGCTTGAAGTTGTTGCTAAAGACCCTAAAAACGTTAAAGCAAATATGAACCTTGGTTTATTCTCAATTAAATCAGGACAGTTCGACAAAGCAATTCCTCGTTTTAATACAGTTATTGCTACAGCGCCAACACCTGAGGCCTATTTTTATTTAGCTACGGCTTTAGAAAACTTAGACCGGAACAAAGAAGCTGTAGAAGCTTATTTAAAAAGCAAAAAATTAGCGGCAAACCCTACTTTATCATCGTTTATTGATAAAAAAGTTGCTGAACTAAAGAATAAAAATTAATTAACAGATTAATAAAAACATTTAAAACTTAAAATTATGCCAAGCGGTAAAAAAAGAAAAAGACATAAAATGGCTACCCACAAACGTAAAAAACGTTTAAGAAAAAACAGACATAAGAAAAAATAGTTTCTTTTGATTTAGCCTTTTAAACCTCATAGTAAAACACTATGAGGTTTAAAATATTTATATGATTTTATAAATTGTATAGATTGTGCTATATCTCTGTTTTCTTATTTTTACTATCCATTTGTTAATAGGCGAAAGCCTTAAATCTGTAGCTGTTGGTAAAAGAATTAATAATCAATTCGACTCCTGCCGGAGTTACCATAGCTTTGATTGAAGACAAACAACTTGTTGAGCTTCATAAAGAACAAATCAATAATAACTACGCCGTAGGCGATATTTATTTAGGCCGCATTAAAAAAATTATGCCCGGCCTGAATGCTGCGTTTGTGGATGTTGGTTATGAAAAAGATGCATTTTTGCATTATTTTGATTTGGGCCCTCAGGTACAATCTTTAATTAAGCTAACTAAAATCAAGCGTAATGGCTCGGTTACAGGCACTCTATTAGACAATTTAAAGCTGGAAGCCGATATAAACAAGGCAGGCAAAATTTCTGATGTGCTTAGTAAAAACATGCTCCTTCCAGTACAAATTGCTAAAGAACCAATTTCTACGAAAGGACCACGTTTAAGTTCCGACCTATCTATTGCCGGCAGGTATGTGGTACTGGTGCCATTCTCCAATACCATATCCATATCAAAAAAAATAAAAAGTAATACCGAACGTAATCGTTTAAAGAAGATTATAGAAAGTATTAAACCTCAAAATTTTGGGGTAATTATCAGAACCGTTTCAGAAGGAAGAGGAGTTGCCGAAATGCAAAAAGATCTTTTAGATTTAGTTGCAAAATGGGAGAACTTCATAAAAAAACTTCCTACAGCCGAACCTTCGAAAAGGGTTTGGGGAGAAATGGACAGATCATCGACGTTAATACGCGATATTCTGAACCCTGATTTTACAAATGTTTACGTGAGCACTCCAGAGCTGTTCGACGATATACGTTCTTATGTACACGATATTTCTCCTGAAATGGAAAAAATCGTAAAACTATACAAACAGAAAGAACCAATATTCGATCATTTTGGAGTAGAAAAGCAGATTAAAAATGCTTTTGGCAAAACAGTAAACTTACCGGGTGGTGCTTATCTTGTTGTAGAACACACAGAAGCATTACACGTAATCGATGTTAATAGTGGTAACCGTACTGCCAGTAAAGAAAATCAGGAAGAGAATGCTTTACAGGTAAATAAAGAGGCGGCGAAAGAAATTGCCCGTCAGTTGCGTTTACGCGATATGGGCGGTATTGTCGTTATCGATTTTATCGATATGCACAAACCAGCTAACCGCAAAATATTATTCGATTATCTACGTGAGCTGATGTTGCTTGATCGTGCCAAACATACCATTTTGCCACCGAGTAAATTTGGTTTGGTACAAATTACCCGTCAGCGTGTTCGTCCGGAAATGAATATCGTTACGGTAGAAAAATGCCCTACCTGCGATGGAACAGGTGAAATTAAAGCAAGTATCGTTCTCATGGATGATATCGAAAATAACCTGAACTATATTTTAAGAGAGCAAAATGAAAAAGGTGTTACGCTCTGCGTTCACCCGTACATTGAAGCGTACATTACCAAAGGTATTTTTAATTTGCAACGCCGCTGGTTTTTCAAATATGGCCAGTGGATTAAAGTAAAGGCACAATCTGCTTATCACTTAACCGAGTTTCATTTTATATCTGCAAAAGATGAAGAAATAAAACTTTAAAAATTATCTTTAAAAAACGCCTGATCCCTTTTCCTGGAATCAGGCGTTTTTTTGTGTAAAACTGTTTTAGTTTTTACCCCCGATAAAATCTAAATTCGTAAGACTAAATAAAACATAAATCAATTGGCAAAAACTAAAACAGCATATTTCTGTCAGAGTTGTGGCTATGAATCGGCCAAATGGCTGGGAAAGTGTCCTTCCTGCAATCAATGGAATACTTTTGTTGAAGAAGTTGTTGAGAAAAACCCGACAGCCGTTCCAACCTGGAAAACTGATGCCGTTTCAACAAGAAAAACAAGCAAACCCAATAAAGTAAATGAAATAGAAAGTTCTCCTGAAAGACGCATACCAACCGGTGATAAAGAATTAGACCGTGTGCTTGGCGGCGGTTTGGTTGAAGGTTCCTTAACTTTAATTGGTGGTGAGCCTGGTATAGGGAAATCTACATTGATGCTTCAGCTGGCGTTAAATTTAAAAGGGAAAAAATTACTTTACGTTTCAGGGGAAGAAAGCGAACAACAGATAAAGATGCGGGCAGAAAGAATAACGGCATCCCCATCTGCTGATTGTTATATCCTCACTGAAACCTCTACCCAGAACATATTTAAGCAAATTGAAATTCTCGAGCCTGAAATAGTGGTTATCGACTCGATTCAAACCCTGCATTCTGCACACATTGAATCGACGCCAGGAAGTGTTTCACAGGTTCGTGAATGTACGGCTGAATTGTTAAGGTTTGCGAAAGAAACCGGAACACCAGTATTTTTAATTGGCCATATTACCAAGGATGGCGCTATTGCAGGTCCTAAAATCCTGGAACACATGGTTGATACCGTTTTACAGTTTGAAGGTGACAGACACCATGTATACCGAATTTTACGATCGATAAAAAACAGGTTTGGCGCTGCTGCCGAACTTGGTATCTATGAAATGCAGGGTAGCGGTTTAAGGGAAGTTTCAAATCCATCTGAGATATTATTAACACAACGAGAAGAATCGCTAAGTGGCATTGCAATCGCAGCAATGCTAGAGGGTGCAAGGCCAATGCTCATTGAAACACAGGCATTGGTTAGTACTGCAGCTTACGGTACGCCTCAGCGATCGGCTACAGGTTTCGATACCAAAAGAATGAACATGCTCTTAGCTGTCCTGGAGAAGCGCTGTGGGTTCCGCCTGAGCACGCAAGATGTATTTTTAAACATAGCAGGAGGAATAAGGGTTGAAGACCCTGCAATTGATCTGGCCGTACTGATTGCTATAATTTCATCCCATCAGGATATTGCCGTTTCTTCAAAAAATTGTTTTGCAGCCGAGGTTGGACTATCGGGTGAGATCAGAGCTGTAAACCGTATTGAACAACGTATTGCCGAAGCAGATAAACTTGGCTTTGATACCATTTATATTTCAAAGTATAATTTAAAAGGGATAAGCAAAGAAAAATATAATATCGAAATTAAGGCCGTAAGTAAAATTGAGGAAGTTTTTAGCCATATTTTTGGGTAAAGATGATAAGCAAATTGGGGAATATAGTGCACGAAATTCCACAACTAGGATATTGATTTCCCCAATTCCCCAAAATAAAAATAAAATGGCAAAACCACTTAAACAAATAAAAACCTGAAATACAAATAGTTACAAGCAAACCTATTAACAATTAAGTTTTGGATTAACATTTGCCTAATGTATTATGTTGTACGTCATGGGATGTGATCTATAACAATAGGGATGATTTTCCTCGTTAGTGAGAGCTAGCGAGGATTTTTTTTGCCTTCACTATTTAGAAAAATTTTAAATAACTTTGCTACAGATAATTACCGGAAAAATAAATTAATATAATCTCAAAAAACAATGTTATGAAAAAAATTATTTTAAGCTTAGGATTTTGCCTGATTACAGCCCTCACTTTTGCGCAAACAGCATATACAGGTCAAAAATTTGGTGAGGCCGTTACACCTGGTGATGTTAAGCCTGCTGCTAAAATGGAAGCTGCAATGGGCGACAAAACAACTACGGATATGAAAATTGAAGGTAAAGTTGTTGATGTTTGCAAGAAAAAAGGCTGCTGGATGACTTTAGAAATGGCAAACGGCGAACCAATGCGTGTTACTTTTAAAGATTATGCTTTTTTTATGCCAATGGATGTGGTAGGTAAAAAAGTCGTTTTAGATGGTATCGCTAAAAAACAAACCATTTCAGTTGAAACACTTCGCCATTATGCTGAAGACGCGAAGAAATCTCCTGAAGAAGTTGCCAAAATTACTGAACCTAAAAAAGAATTAGCTTTTGAGGCAAAAGGTGTTGTAATCCTGGATAAATAATTAAAAAACCTTAAAGGTAAAAGCAAAAAGCTTTGCCATAAAAAAAGCCCCACACTAAAAAGTATGGGGCTTTTTTTATAAGCTGAATATTGCTGTTATAAAACCCAATTCCAGCCAAACTCATCTGGAGCAAGGCCGTAACGGATATCATTTAATCTTTTTGCGATACCATTTGAAATGGTCCTGGTTGAAGCATCGGTAAGTTTATAAGTTTTACCCAAATAACCAATTTCTCCGATATGAGTTACCGTTGCGGCTGTACCAGCAGCAAAAGCTTCAGTTAAGTTTCCGTTTTCAATCCCGTCAATAACTTCCTTAACCGAAACCCTTCGCTCTTCTACTTCTACGCCAGCATCCTTTGCCAATTTAATGATTGTATCTCTTGTTACACCATCCAAAACAGTGCTCCTAACTGATGGCGTAACTAATTTACCGTTAATTACAAAAATCAGGTTAGCTGTACCTGCCTCCTCAATATATTCATGATTAATAGAATCAGTCCATATTAACTGGTCAAAACCTTCTTTTTTTGCTTCTTCAAAAGGATAAAGCGAACGGGCATAATTTCCTGCAGTTTTTGCAAAACCTACACCACCATCATCTGCTCTTGTATATTCCGTTTCAATCTTAACTTTCAACGCATTGCTGTAATAAGGACCAGTTGGTGTGGTAAGCAAAGCAAATTTATAGGTATCTGATGCTTTAACGCCTAAATAAGGATCTGTTGCATACATTACCGGACGAATATATAATGCATAATCATCCTGAGAGGGCACCCATTTCTCATCGATGTTGATTAATGCTGCAAGGCCCTGCATAAAAATTTCTTCCGGGATAGTCGGCATCGACATTCTCGCAGCAGATTTATTAAAACGCTCGAAATTCTTGTCTGCACGAAAAACGCTAATCTTTCCATCCGGCTGACGATAGGCTTTTAAACCTTCGAAAATTGCCTGACCGTAGTGAAGTGCAGAAATTGCTGGGCTCATTGGAATTGGTCCATATGGCAAAATCTGAAGATTTTTCCATTCGCCATCTTCATAATCAGCGGTAAACATGTGGTCGGTAAAAACTTTACCGAAAGGTAATTGCGAAAAATCGGTAACCGATAAACGTGTTTTATCAGCTTTTGCAATTTTTATATCTAATGTCTCGGTCATACTTTTATTCATTTTGAATGACTGATTTAGGAATGAGTGAAATGATTCGCTTCTTGCAATCCAAACCTTTTGTCATTCTTTAATTCAATCATTAATTATTTTGCGCAAATTAAGAAAAATGCGGCTATCTTAATAGTATTTTCAGATATTAATCTTTGTTCTTTAGTGTTTTAAGCACACTAAGCACCCAACCTTTGCCCCATTCATCCATCTGTTCTTCAGTCCATAAAAAGGGATAAAAAATTCTTTTCTGGAAACGGGGTGGTAAATATTTTTGCCAGTTAGTTCCGCCTGTTGCAGCTACATCTACCGGATCTTTCTCCAGGTAACGAACAGCCGATTTATAATGCGCCAGCGGCCACTCTACATTTACATATAAATCGAGTTTGCGAAGCTCCTCACCTAAAGCTGTTACATCGCTTCCATTTGCTTTAAATTGCTGATAAAGTGCTGAGAAATTCGTCAGCGTTCTATCTTTTGCCAATTGTAAAAACTGAGCAGAATATTTTTTAATGAATTGTTTTAGTGTAAGCGTTTGTTTGCCAGATGAGAGTTCAGTGGCACCAAATTTCCAGTAAATATGCTCAAACTGATCTTCCAATGTTGCTGTACTTAACTCGGCTCTCTTACTTTTATCTACCAGCCGGATAAAATCGGTTGCACAGATTTCGATCATCCGGTATTGTCCCGACTGAAAACCACTTGCCGGCAAAAGCGACATTCTGAATTTCAGGAACTGTTCTTTCTCCATGCCCTCAACCATTACCTCGAATGAAGTGGTCAGTGCATTGAAATAAGCATTAATACGTTTTATGCGGGCCGTAAAAAAATCAACGGTTAAATTCTGATATTCGGCAATTTGCTTGCATTCATGTAAGGTTAACTTGAAATAAAGCTCTGTAATCTGATGATACATGATAAAAATTTCTTCATCAGGAAAAGGTGTTTTCGGGCTCTGTAAGCTTAAGAGTGTATCAAGATGGATATAATCCCAATAGGTAAGAAAATCTGCGTAAAGCAATCCGTCGAGATAGGAGGCCATATCCTGTCCCATTGCGGTATATTTTTCCTGAAGCTGATCGAGCTTATCTTTTATTTCGGGCGTAAATTCCATACAACAAAGTTAATATTCCTAAATTGATAAACATATTTTGCAGCAAATAGTAAATTTTATACATTTGAATAATGGCGATGGGGTACCGCCAAAACCGCCCAAACAGGCTGATGACTCCTACGATTTTATTTAAAATTGATTTCTAATGCCTGTTAAAAAATTAACAGAAGGTTTTCTTCTGTCTTTCAATCGCTTTATCAAACTCGAGTTTGGTGTTTTATTATTGAGCAGTTTCAAATGGCTGCTGATATCTTCTATTTTAGGTAGCATAATAGGTTCTGCATCGGCGCTTTTCTTAGAAACGTTAAATCTGGCAACCGATTACCGCGAATCTCATTTATGGATAATTGTTTTTTTACCTCTTGCGGGTTTATTAATAGGCCTTACTTATCATTACTGGGGAAAAAATGTTGTAAAGGGAAATAATCTTTTAATTGAAGAATTGCAAAGCCCAAGGAATGTGATTCCCTTACTTATGGCCCCCTTAATTTTTGCGGGGACAATAATTACGCATTTGTTTGGCGGCTCGGCCGGAAGAGAAGGTACAGCCGTTCAAATTGGCGGCGCATTCGCTGATCAGTTTACAAAGATCTTCAGGCTGAAACCAAGAGACAGAAAAGTTATTCTTATTTGTGGGATAAGTGCAGGTTTTGCTTCGGTATTTGGCACCCCCTTAGCCGGAGCAGTTTTTGGCCTCGAAGTTTTCATTGTAGGCTCACTTGTGTACAATGCAATACTACCTTCTTTTTTAACCGCAGTAATTGCCGATTATATTTGTAAAATGTGGGGAGTTGGCCATACACATTATTCAATCGCATCGATTCCACAAATGGATGGTATTAAAATCCTTTTATCGCTTGGCGCAGGAATAATTTTTGGCTTGGTTGCCCGCAGTTTTTCCGGCTTAAACCATCGCCTGTCTGCATTATTTGGCAAAATAAAATATCCGCCACTACGCCCTGTTATTGGTGGTTTTATGCTAATCGTTATTATTTTCCTTTCTGATACAACAAGATATGTTGGACTGGGGATTCCGGTTATCTCCGAATCCTTTACTTTTCAGGAACCTTACTACACTTTCGCTATTAAACTTTTTTTAACGGCATTAACCTTAAGTTCGGGTTTTAAAGGGGGCGAGGTTACACCTTTGTTTTTCATTGGCGCAACATTAGGCAGTTTTTTAAGCCTTTTTATTCCACTACCCGTTGGATTACTTGCCGGAATGGGTTTTGTGGCCGTTTTCTCGGGAGCGGCAAATACCCCGCTGGCCTGTATTTTTATGGGTATAGAATTATTTGGCGCAGCATCGGGCATTTATATCGCACTGGCCTGTGTTGTTTCCTATTTATTTTCAGGACATACCAGCATTTACCGCTCCCAAAGTATTGGCAGCCCTAAACACCTGTTATTAAAAAGGCATCAATTTTTGAAGTAAAAACGCATGTTATAAAATGGTCTGTATGCCACAAACCATTTTATGTAGCTATTGATTTGCAAAAATATTCTTAATACAACACCCTGAATTTTATCGTATGTTCGATTTTTTTAAGGGCTTTAAATAACTGCTTATCATATTCGGTATTAATATCGGTAATGGCATAACCAATTTCCGGGTTTGTCATTAAAAACTGGCCAACAATATTAATATTGTGTTTTGCAAAAACAGTATTAATCTGCGCCATTATACCCGGAACATTTTTATGGATATGGATTAAACGATGTGCTTTATCGATTTTTGGAAGCTGTAAATTTGGATAATTCGCACTTAAATAGGTCGTCCCCGTATTCATAAAATCGATCATTCTTTTTGGGATAAAATCCAGGTTACGGGGATTAGCTTTCACATCATCAAAAACAACAATACCCATTTTTGTACAAATGCCGGCATCAATCTTATTCTTCGAATTGCCCAGGTAACCAATAGTTTTTAACTTAACCGCATTTTTCAACTGCTCTTTATCAATTTTTTCACCATCTGCCAAGAGCATGATCCCAACATCCTTGACATATTTTTCTTCGAATGATGTTTTGTGCCTGATTGATAAACCATCATTTTTAAGCAGCGCAATGCTCCTTGGGTCTACATCACCAATAACCAGACATAAAATCCTGTTCTTTGGATAAGAAATCGCTCTTGGTAAATCGTTAACATATAAAAACTCATCAAAACTTGGCGTAATGTGATCTGCTTTTTCTATAATGGTTTGGCGGGCAATGTTCTCAGTGAAGGCAAAAAATTTATTAATCATACCGCTTTCGCGAAGCTGAAAATCAGAATAACCATCTCCTATACCAAATAATTCGCCTTCTAATTTCAAATGCTGAAGTAGTTTAACTTTACCGCCTTCTTCACTCAAAGGATTTGCATGATCGTAATCAATAATTTTGCCATCACCGGTTGTTACAAAAGTGTTGGCATAAATATTCTCCTTTTTGATATGATACTGGCTTACAACTGGTGTAATAAACTCTTTAAATCCTCCAGATACAATTAAAACCTCATCGGCATGTTTTTTAAAAAAAGCGGCATTACGTGAAAAAGATGTCGAAACTTTTTTCTTAAGGTGCTTGATCAACTGCTTTAAATGGTCTTCATTTGCTTCCAGTAATTTTACCCGCTGCGCAAGGCTTTCGGAAAAAGAAAGCTTTCCTTCCATCGCCTGATTGGTATAATCTTCAATTTTTTGAAAAATCGCCTCTTTTTCAGGATGTTTTTTTAAAGATATTCTGGCAAGCTCATCTAGTGCTTCAACCTGGGTGAAAGTGCTGTCAAAATCAATAATGTAGTAGGCTTTTTGTTTAGGCATTATTTTAAGTATTGAGTAATTTCCTGAATGCTTTGTGCTATTGGTTTAAACTGAATACCTGTAGCACTGATTATCTTTTGGTTATCGTAATAGCTTAATGCAAGGCTGCTTTTTGCTGTATCTTTAGTAATTGATGGTTGTTTACCGGTAAAAAAGGCGAAAAATTTCAAGGCTCTCCATGCGATTCCAAGCATCCATGGCTTTGCTTCTTTTACCGGGGGCTTAACGTCAAAACCATTCGCTATTGCTGTAAACAAATCTTTGTAATGGTAGTTATCTGCCGAAATAATGTAACGCTCGCCACTAACCGGGGTTTCCATCAGCAATATCATGGCTTTAGCAACATCCTCCACATCAACAAATCCCGAAGCACCATCCGTGTAGAATGAAAAACCATCTTTAATTAACTTAAATATGGCACCACTTCCTTCAAAACCCACATTTTTCCCTATGATAACAGATGGATTTACGATCAATGCATCTAAACCTTCGGTAATGCCCCGCCACACTTCCATTTCGGCTTCATATTTTGACAAACCGTAAGCATGTGCGTTGGCATCGTACTCCCAATAATCCATCTCTGTGATTTGTTTGCCTCTTTTAGCATCGCCTAATGCAGCGACTGAGCTTACGTGTAAAAGGCGGCAGTTATTTTCAAGACAAAGGTTAACAATGTTCGAAGTTCCTTCAATATTTACATGGAACAGCTGCTTTTTATCTTTAGGATTAAAAGAGACGAAAGCCGCACAATGAAACACTTTTGTAATCCCAACAAAAGTATCTTCTAAAGCAGCAGGTTCGTTTATATCCGCTTCAACCCAATCAACAAGCTGATTATTTGCGATGATAGCAGGAATTACAGAAGTTTTTCGTTTTAATGCCCGAACGGCTAAACCGCTATCGGTTAACTGTTTTATTAATTCAGATCCTAAAAATCCCGTGCCACCTGTTACGAGTATCATTTATTTTTTTTGGGCTACATGTGAAAATACGCATTCAAAAATAGATATTTGAGGCGATAGTTTTAAATATATGTCACTAACCGATTTCTTTTCACCATTAAATGCCGAACAGTTTACGCCAAAAGATGGGTTTTATACCAGTCAGCTGGGTTTAAAAACTCAATTTTATACCGAATCTTTTCCTGATCTGGAGGAATCGAAATTCGACATTGCAATTTTTGGTGTGCTTGATGGCAGAAGTGCCATTAATAATGAAGGTTGTGGCATTGGCCCGGATTATTTCAGGGAAAAATTTTACCGCTTAAATGAGGGTGCTTTCACCAGTCGTTTGGTCGATTTAGGTAATATTCGTCCTGGTGCATCACTTGCCGACACCTATATTGCCGTGAAAATGGTTGTTTCTGAACTGATAAAAAACGACATTGTTCCGGTGATTATTGGCGGCGGACAGGATTTAACCTATGCGCAATATATGGGCTACGAAGACCTTGAGCAAAAAGTTGATCTCGTTATCGTAGATAATCAGTTTGATATTGATGATGACAGTCATGATGGCATTGCAACACGTTCAGATTGTTACCTGAATAAGATTTTTCTTCATCAGCCAAACTATTTATTCAATTTCAGCAATATTGGCTACCAGACTTATTTTGTAAACCAGGAGAGTTTGAGTGTGATGGATAAACTTTATTTTGATGTGCATCGCCTTGGAGAGTTTGCACAGGATATTACTTTAACCGAGCCCATTATCCGCAATGCAAATATGATAAGTTTTGACATTGGCGCCATTCGTTCAGCTGATGCTGCTGCAAATGCCAATACTACACCTAATGGTTTTGATGGCGAAGAAGCCTGCAGAATTACCCGTTATGCCGGAATGAATGATAAACTTACTTCCATTGGTTTTTACGAATTTAATCCTGCTTACGATAATAATGGCCAAACAGCTTTTTTGCTGGCGCAGATGGTATGGTACTTCGTAGATGGGTTTTATGCCCGCAAGAAGGATTTCCCGCTTACCCCAAAATCGCAGTTTATCATTTACAGAACCAGTTTAAAAGATGGCTCCGGAGAGATGACCTTTGTGAAAAGCAAGAAATCAGACCGCTGGTGGATGCAGGTTCCATACCCAACCGGGGAATCAAAAAACGAACGATACCATTTGGTTCCTTGCCGTTATGATGATTACCAAACAGCAATAAACGGGGATATGCCCGACCTATGGTGGCGAACTTATCAAAAGCTATCATAATTTTACACAACAAGTTACGTTAAAGAACCACAAATATTTACCTTTACCAACTGACGAAAATTATAACCATGAAAAAAATACTCTTATCTGCAATGGCTTTATTGCCTTTGGCAGCATTAGCTCAAAAGCCATTTACCATAAAAGGCGATGCAAAAGCATTAAAAACAGGTGATAAAATATACTTTGTTTATACTGCAAATAGTGAGCGTAAAACTGATTCAGCTGTAGTAGCAAATGGCAAGTTTGAATTTAAAGGGACTACTGCTAACGACCCGGTTATGGGGAACCTTTTTAAAAACGTAAATCCTTACGTTAAAGGGAGCAATACCCGTAACATGGATTATGCAAGCTTATATGTTGAACCCGGAAATATCACGGTAAGTTCTACAGATTCTATTAAATCTGTTAAAGTAACTGGCACACCTGCAAACGATGATAATACAAAATTAAAAGCTAGCCTAAAACCAGCAACCGATAAAATTGAGGCTATAAATACCGAATATGCTAAACTTAGTGCAGAGCAAAAACAAGATAAAGCCATAGTGGCCGGTATTCGTGAGCGCTATGAAAAAGCATCAGAAGAAATGACACCAATTTATCTGGCTTTTGCTAAAAACAATCCAAAATCTTATGTTAGTTTAGTTTCCTTATCACAATTAGCCAGTGATCCGGATGCTCTTATACAAGTTGAAACGGCTTATGCTGGCATAAGTCCTGAATTAAAAGCGACTAAAATTGGAACCACTTTAGCGAAAACTTTAGAGGCTTCCAAAAAAACTGCTGTAGGTGTTATGGCAATGGATTTTACACAAAATGATGCTGAAGGAAAGCCGGTTAAGTTATCTGATTTTAAAGGTAAATATGTATTGGTAGATTTCTGGGCATCGTGGTGTGGCCCTTGCCGCCAGGAAAACCCGAATGTGGTTGTTGCATACAACAAGTTTAAAGATAAAGGCTTTACCGTTCTAGGTGTTTCATTAGATGGAGGTTCTACTAAAACCACTAAAGAAGCATGGCAGAAAGCAGTTGTAGACGATCAACTAACATGGACCCATGTTTCTGACTTACAAGGCTGGAGCAATGAAGTTGCCGTAATGTATGGTATCCGTTCTATTCCTGCCAACTTCTTAATCGACCCGACTGGTAAAATTATTGCTAAAGGTTTAAGAGAAGAGGCTTTGCAAAACAAGCTTCAGGAACTTTTAGGTAGTAAAACTAAATAGACTGGAAGATTGACTTATTCAGTTTTCTTGTAAAATAAAAGCCCTGATGTTGCATCAGGGCTTTTATTTTTTATGCTGATTTTAGAAAATCCAAAGCATTTATAAAGTAATTTTCTAAGCCTTTGTAAGGGTCTTCTCCAGGAATCCAGGAGGCAAATTTCCAGTATTCCCATTCCTCATTTTCTGACAATGGCGGTATCAGGAGAAAATACTGCTCTTCATTTCTGCCGCCAATAACAATGCTTCTTGATAGCTTAATGGCAACATCAAGTAGTTCATCATTATTAATCCAGATTTCAATTAATTCCGGATCGATATCTTTTAAATAACCGACATTGGTTACCGATTCAAAAGAAGGTTCGGTATTTTCATTAGGTGAGGTAAAACCGTTAGTTATTAACAGAAATTCTTTATAATCCTTTGGTAAGATAATCTGCAATTGTGCCTCCAGCTGTTTTATTTCAGTTAAAGATGCTGCTTGATTACCTAACCATCCTGAGGTTACCTGCTCATCTGTAAAAATAAACTCCCCTTGCCTGATGGCTGTTTCTGAAATCTTTTTTAGTGTTTTCTTCAAAACAAATCCCCTTAAATTAAATCGAAGCCAATATCCTCCCTGAAATATTTACCATCGAAATAAATTCTTCCGGCATCAGCAGTTGCTGATTGCAATGCGGTAAACATATCTTTTTGTAAGCTGGTAATTGCGATAACACGCCCACCGTTAGTTTTAATTACATCATTATCCAATAGTGTTCCGGCGTGGAAAGCATTAGAGTGGCGTAGGTTTTCGATCCCCGAAATAGCCTTACCTTTAAGGTATTCGCCAGGATAACCTCCGGCAACAATCATTACAGTAGCAGCAGTTTGTTCTGAAATAACAAGATTGACCTGATTTAAAGTTTTATTTGCTGTTGCGATAAAGAGTTCAACCAAATCGTTTTCAACCCTCGGTATCACACTTTCTGTTTCCGGATCGCCCATGCGGGCATTGTATTCGATTACAAAAGGTTCATCGCCAACCTTTATCAAACCAAAAAATATAAAACCGGTATAATCGATATTATCTTTCTTTAAGCCCTCAACTGTTGGTTTTATGATTCTTTCTTCAACTTTTGATAAAAATTCAGGAGTTGCAAACGGCACCGGAGAAACAGAGCCCATACCACCAGTATTTAAACCAGTATCGCCCTGGCCAATTCTTTTATAATCTTTTGCAGAGGGAAGAGTAATATAATTTTCACCATCGGTTAAAATAAAAACAGAGAGCTCTATCCCGCTTAAAAACTCTTCGATAACTACGGTTGCACCCGCAGCACCAAATTTGCCCCCAAGCATCAGTTTTAATTCTTCCTGTGCCTCAATGGTTTCAGTACAAATTAACACACCCTTTCCCGCAGCCAAACCATCAGCTTTTAAAACTACCGGCAAGCTATGTGTTTGAAGATACGCCAAGCCATCTTCTAAAGTTTCAGGTGTAAACGATTTTGAAGCGGCAGTTGGAATACCATGGCGTTCCATAAACTGTTTAGAAAAATCTTTACTACCTTCTAAAATTGCGCCTTCTTTTTTTGGTCCGATAACCGGAATATGCGCAATTGCATCATCAGCAAGGAAAAAATCGTGAATGCCGTTTACCAAAGGTTCTTCGGGTCCAACAACAACCATGTTGATGTTTTCGGCCAGTACAATTTTCTTAATGGCATCAAAATCATTTACATTGATATTGATATTAGTACCAAAAGCACCCGTACCACCATTTCCCGGCGCAATAATTAATTTATCACAGTGTGAAGACTGGCTTATTTTCCAGGCGAATGCACTTTCTCTGCCACCTGAACCTAATAGTAAGATATTCATACGGGCAAAGATAAATAAAAATGTAAGAGGGAAAATTAAAACAATGGAAAATGGATGATGTAAAAGGGAAACGGAATCATGCGCTCATGTGCCCCACTTACATCTTATCTTTTACATTATTTAGCGTTTCTGGTCATTTGCTCCAGCATGTCCCACATTTCGTTTGGAATTGCTTCAAGTCCGTTCATTTGGCCGGCACCTTGCAACCATTCTCCGCCATCAATGGTAATTACTTCGCCATTAATGTAACCAGAAAAATCGCTTACTAAAAAAGCAGCAAGATTTGCCAGTTCCTGATGCTCGCCAACCCTTTTCAGTGGAACGCGGTTTTTGAAATCAAACTTTTTGGCCAAGTCACCAGGCAGTAACCTTTCCCAGGCGCCTTTTGTTGGGAAGGGGCCTGGAGCGATAGCATTAGTACGAATACCATACTTACCCCATTCAACCGCTAAAGAACGGGTTAAAGCCAGAACACCTCCTTTAGCACAGGCTGAGGGAACCACGTATGCTGAGCCCGTAAAAGCGTAAGTAGTAACGATATTTAAAACGGTAGCCGCTTGTTTTTCTTTTATCCAATGTTTACCGAATGTTAAGGTGCAGTTTACTGTTCCTTTTAAAACAATATCGATAATTGATGAAAAGGCATTTGCCGATAAGCGCTCCGTTGGAGAGATGAAATTACCTGCAGCATTGTTTAACAGCACATCAATCTGCCCGAATCTTTCCAATGTTTTCTCAAGCACGCTTTCCACCTGTGTAACATCACGTACATCACAGGCAACTGCCAGAACCTTGCCTCCTGTTTTTTCCTCCATTTCATCGGCAGTTTTTTGAAGCACATCCTGCTTTCTGCTGGTGATTACCAGGTTGGCGCCTAACTTTAAAAAGTAGATCCCCATGGCTTTTCCTAAACCGGTTCCGCCGCCGGTAATCACAATGGTTTTTCCTTTCAGGGCATCATCCCTAAGCATAGGCTGATTAAATGCAAACATAATTTCGGGTTGTTATACTGGTTAAAAAATTGAATTGATTAGCACGGTGCCATCTTCACACAAATTTTGAATGAGCTATTATGCAGCGGCTATTTTCTTTGAAGATTCTCCAAAATTGTTTTCAGGATGTGTCGTGTGCTCGGTGACCACCACTGCTCAAGCATCTTTGCTAAGGTTGCAGATTGATCGGCACGCATCGAAACAATTAGTTCTTCACGGATATTAAGCTTACTCTGCGACCAGGTATTGCTTTCGAGCTCCATGAATTTTTTGATTTTTCTTTCGGCAGTTGTTAAAAGGGATTCGCCTTTAACAATTTCATCTACCAAACCCACTTTTAAAGCCTCGTCAGGATTATAGAGTTTTCCGGTAAGCAAACTTCGGCTTGCTTCGGCTTTGCCTATCCAGAAGGCATAGAGCTGGAAAATACTGTTCGGAACAATAATACCAACTGGGACTTCGTTCAAACCAATAATGTATTGCCCTTCGGCCATGATACGATAATCGCAAGCGAGGGCCATTACACAACCACCTGCGGGGCTATGCCCACTAATGGCAGCGACAATTGGTTTTTTAAAGGCAACCATATTTGCCGCAAAACCAAAGAATAACTGAAAGAAAGATTTTGCCTCTGCTTCGTTGTAATTATAAAGCTCGATCAAATCTAAGCCTGCTGAGAAAAACGGTGCACTTCCTGTTAAGATAACACCGCCTATATTGTCATCAGCAGCGATATTTTTCAACATGTCATCAAGCTCGGTAATCAGCTCACGATTTAATGCATTTGATTTCCCTTTGGCTAATGTTATCGTTGCTAAACGGTCTTTTACACTTACTTTAATCGTATTCATTTTAGTTGTATTTCAGGCAAAATAATAAATTTGAATTAGTATGCATGCATACTAATTCAAATTTATTATTTTTTAGCTATTTAACACTATAGGTATATACCTTTCTTGCTAAATGCCCTGAAATGTCGATTCCCTCAATAATCATTCTGTAATTGCCAGGTTCGTTGGCATTATAAAATTCAAAACGTCCGCTCCCATCATCATTTGTAATAATTTCGGGATTCCAATAAACCGTATTTCTGGTATCATCAATATCCAGCTCTTTGGGTTTATCATATTGAGGAGAATAAAAAACCTTAGAAACCGTAATTCCTTTCGGGTTTAGATTAACAATGCCTTCGGGCTCATATTTATATGATAAGTCGGTACCTTTCTTGGTTGTTATAACAATTACGCCCCCACCTGCTTCCATGCCATAAATTGTAGTCAGCGCAATGGTTTTCAGTAATTCAATACTTTCAACATCGGCAGGCCTTAATCCATCCAAAGTACCTGGATAAATTCCATCAATAACGTACATCATTGGTGTATTCTTTAGTGTTGAAGAACCAAATCCTCCCCTGATCAACCGAGGTGTATCCATTCGCGAAACCTCTACCCCGGGAAGCATTCTCCAAACTGATCCCCAGGTAACGAGGTCCTTTATTTTACTGCCCGGCAAAATATAATCAGCTACTCCAGCTCCATTATAATTCGAAGAATTAGGCGTCAGGTTCTTCTTACCCGCGATGATTACCTCATTGAGTTTTATCCCTTCATCCATTAAACCTAAACGCCTCATCTCGTCAAAATAAGTATCATTGGCTTTAATATAAGGCATTAATGCTTCATTAACATTAACCTCAATGTCGGCAATATTTTTGTTTTTAGTAATGACCTGATTGGCTATCCGCTCTAAAATTATATTTACTTTTTTATCATTATCTTTGGTTCGGGCCTGAACAACAAATTTTGTACTGTCTTTAAATAAAAGGTTCTGAAATTTAAACCTTCCATTGGCATCCGTTATCGTATCTAATACAAATGCTTTAGAATCTTTAGCCATTAACAGCACCTTTCCCCCGACTACTGGTTTTCCTCCCTTTTTTACCTGGCCACTTATTATACTGGATTGCTCAGGCGCAAAAGTAATATTCGGAAAAACATTGTTAATTACATTTTTCCATACAAAACGGCTCCATCCCTGGGTAAGCATTAAGTTATCCAGCTCCTGATTGGTTTTATTATCATCATTGAGAAAATAGTAATTGGGACTTTCTACATATCCTGCTAAATCTGAAGTGAGCAGCAGGCTGCTTAAGATGTTACTTTCATTATTTTCATCGGGTTTTATTTTACTGATATTGGCAACAGAAACAGAGAAGCTTCCAATCGATGCCTTATCGTTACCAGATGCATTAAAAGCAAAAACAGTTTTACCTTTTCTCGAAGCAGAAACCGAATCGGTTTTTATATCTATGGTTATTTGATTGTTGCTGTGCTTCACAAAAACCAGTCGTTCAGCAATTGGCTGATTTTCTCCTGAAAATAATGTGAGCTGTGTTATTCCTGAGGGTAGCTTGTTCTTTTCTATTGAAGTAGTAACTAGTTGCTTATTAATTTTTGCTTTGGCCACATGAAAAATAGAACCGCTTTGTTGCGCAACAACTTTAAGCTCCTCTCCATTTACTACATCTGCCGAAGACAATATTTTTATTTTCAGTGTTTCTGCATTTATATCCTCTACTGAAAGCGAATGACCTTTTTTCTGTATTTCAGGAAATTTGAATTCCTTTTCAGAACCATCTTTGAATTTAACAATTGCAGTGTAAGTTTTTCCTGGTTGTACGTTGGTGATAAAATTGCCCATACCCAAATGTTCGGTTTGAAAAGTGGTAATTACATTGCGGCTGTCATCCAAAACCACTCCGGAAATATTTTCACCTTTACCCGAAGAATTTACTGCTTTTACGGCAATCTTTTGAGGCAAGTCTTCCAAAAGAATGCCACTTTCGGGTAGAAGTTGTACATCTACCTGATTGGAAGTTGCCAGAATCGGAATTGATTTCGTTACTTTAATTCTATTCGGAAGATTTAAAGTTGCCAAGATTTTGCCTGGTTTATTTACCTGGCTGCTTGTGAATTTGAACTGTGCATCGCCGTTTAAATCGGTTTGAGCTCTGCCTCTAGATTGTGTTTTATCATCAAATACAACCTCATAGCTAATATCATCCTCGCGATATGGAACACCGCTTTTATCTTCGAAATGAATCGTGGCAACAACAGTATTAAGGTTGTTGTCTTTACTGAATTTATAAGCCGTTTTTGTGAAAACTTTATTTGAAATGCTGTTGCCTATTTTAATTGTTTTATCATAGAAAAAATCTGTTTCGAAGTTTCGCATGTAGTTGGTATAAGCACGAATCCGATAATTTCCTTCAGCTAAAGTATCGGCAATTTTTATATTCCCCCAGCTCACACCATTCATTAGAGGCAATTTAAGCTGTCTTCTTAACGAATCCTTTTCATCAATTAATTCAACATATACTATTTTACTCAATAAGGAAAGTCCTTTGGCATTTGAGTTGGTAGCATAGGCCTTAAACCAAATATCATCGCCAACAGCATAATAAGGTTTATCAAGGTGGAGATAAATTTTTTCGTGGGGGTATTTAACGTTGTAATCAACAAGTTTTTTAAGGATGGCGTTAAAAGGGTCATCATCACCTTTAAATGCCAATATTGATACAAACACTGCTGAGAGCACCAGTAGGCGGGTAATTAGGTTTTTCATATCGGTTAGGTTAAATGATTATGCCTCAAGTTAATAAACCTGAGGCATAAGGAAAGAGCATAACACTAACTTTTTAGTTATTTCAACATTTATTTTACATCATAAGTGAAAACCTTACGTGCAAGATGACCTTCTGCATCTATGCCTTCGATAACAACCCTGTAAGTTCCAGCCTCATCGGCATTGTAGAAATCGAATTTTGCCTTGCCATCTTCTGCCGCTACAACCTGTGGATTCCAATAAATTGTACTTCTGTAATCCTGTTTACTATTTGTTGTTTGCGAATCGTATTTTGGGGCGTAAAAATCACGTGAAACAGAAAATCCTTTTTGATTTACAACAACAACACCAGGTGCATAATTATTGTAAGATACTTCTCCACCCCCACGTTTGGTAGTAATTACAAGTACACCGCCACCACCACGGCTACCATAAATAGCAGTATTGGCAATCGACCTTAATACCTCAATGGTTTCGATATCAGTAGCATTTAGGTTGTCTAAAAATTCTGACTCAACCTGCATTCCATCAACCATGATCGACATTGGTGTATTCTGGCTCCGTGTAGAGTATGGCACGCCATTTCTAAATATTACAAATGGGATACGGCCATTAAGGCATTGAGAAAGCGTAACACAATTTGATAAATCTTTTGCCGTAAGTATATAATCGGCATTGCCAGCACCGTTTAAATTTGAAGAGTTTTTAGCAACGTTCCTTTTCTCAGTTATCACCACTTCATCAAGTTTAATTGTTCGCTCTAAAAGCCCCAAACGCGTCATCTCGTTAAAATAGTTATCACTTTCCTTGATGTATTTCATCAGAGAATTATTAACGTTAATGTCAATATCTGCGCTGTTTTTATTTTTTGTTACAATCTGGTAGGGAACTGCATCTACTTTAATTTCAACAAATTTCCTGTCGGCTTTGGTTCTGGCCTGTACAACAAATTTTGTACTGTCACTAAATACCAGGTTATCAAAATTGAACTTTCCTTCAGCATTTGTAACAGTATCAACAACGAATAAGCCGCCTTTGGTAGACATCAGCATTACTTTTCCATTGGCTACAGGTTTACCACCTTTTGTAACCGTGCCACTAATTGATGTAGATAGCTCAGGTTTATAGGTAATGGCAGGAGCGAGATCGCTGATTACATTTTTCCATAAAAACCTCCTCCATCCCTGGGTTAACATCAAATTATCCAGCTCGCGGATGGTTTTTAAATCATCATTAAGAAAATAATGATTTGGCTTTTCAACATGTCCCGCCAAATCTGATGTCAGCCATAAGCCAGCGATAATATTACTTTCATTATCTTCGTCAGGCGTAACCTTACTGGCATTTGTTACTGAAACTGAAAAACTCCCCAATACAGATTTATTATTGTTTGATGCCTCAAAGCTGAAAGCTGAAAGACCTTTTTTCACTGCCGATAAACCTGTGGAATTTAATTTCAGATCAATCAAATCGGTTTTGTTTTTATTGAAAATCAAACGTTCGGCAATAGGTTGGTTAGTTGCTGAAAAGAGGGTAAACTGAACAATACCTGAAGGCAGTTTACTCCTCGGAATTGTTGCCAGTAAAACCTGCTTATCTACTTTAGCTTTCGAAACGTAATAAACATTTCCACCTTGTTGTGCAACAATTCTAAGTTCATCACCCGTAGTTAAACTGGCGCTGGCCAATAGTTTAATTACAACCTTACCCGTATCTAAATTATTAACAGCTAATGCATAGCCACTCTTTTGCGCCGTAGGAAGTTTAAAATCTTTTTCAGAACCATCTTTGAACTTTATCTTCGCTGTATAGGTTTTTCCAGGTTGGGCATTTAATGTGAAATTACCCATACCTAAATAAGTGCTTTCAATGTTTACCATTTCTACACCACTCTCATCAACAATTTTCCCGGTGATATTTTCTCCGTTGCCGCTATTATTTAAAGCTTTTATTGCGATTTTTTGAGGAAGCTCTTCAACAAGTGTTCCGCCCTCAGGTAAAAACTGAACATCGACATCGTTGCTTGTAGAAGTTATTGGAATCGATTTAATAACTTTTTGCTTATTATCGAGCGTTATAGTGGCTACTATTTTTCCTTTTTTATTGAGGAACGACTGGCTGTTGGTAAAATTTATAACAGCATCTCCTTTTAAATCGGTTTTGGTTCTACCCCTGGCAATGCTTCTGAAATCCAACTGAACATCATAACTAACATCACTTTCTTTGTAGGCAACACCATTTTTATCTTCAAAGTGAATGGTAGCCGTAACTTTATCTGCATTATTCTCTTTGGCAAATTTATAATCAGTAAATGTAAAAACCTTGTTAGCCCAACTGTTACCAATCTTGATGGTTTTATCAAAAAAGAAGTCGGTACCGAAGTTGCGCATATAATTTGTATAGGCCCTTATACGGTAATTTCCTTCGCCTAAAGAATCGGTAAGCTTAAAATCGCCCCAGGTAACGCCACCCATAATAGGTAGTTTAACTAACCTTTTTAACGAATCTTTTTCATTAATAAGTTCTACATAAAGTATTTTACTAATACCAGAAGGTGCCTGTGTTTTAGTATTTAACACATAAGCCTTAAACCAGATATCATCGCCTATGGCATAATATGGTTTATCTAAATGCAGGTAAACTTTTTCCTGTTGATATTTAGTAGTATACTCATCTAGTTTTTTAAGGATTTGCGTAAAGGGATCGTCCTCTATTTTAAATGCAACGAAACCAATAAGCACAGCGAAGAAGCTCAAAGCGAGCGAAATTTTGATTTTCATTTGATGTGAGGTAAAAAAATATGCCTCAAGTTACAAAACCTAAGGCATAATTTAATGAAGATCAAATGAATTATTAAGTTAGAAGCTGTTCTTCCACATCATACTTTCTACAGGCTTGGTAGTTTTATTGTTGTATTTTGCATTACCCTTAGAGTTATACATGGTTTCGATGTTTCCTTCAACAACAAAGTAAATTAATTGTCCGATTGGCATGCCCGCGTAAACTTTTACAGGTTGTGCTACCGAAATTTCGAGTGTCCAGGTATTGCAAAAACCGACATCACCTTTACCGGCAGTGGCATGGATATCAATACCAAGGCGACCGGTACTGCTTTTACCTTCTAAGAAAGGCACATGATTGTGCGTTTCTGTATACTCTAAAGTTACGCCAAGATATAAAGTTCCGGGTTGAAGCACATAACCATCTTTTGGGATTTCGAAATGCTCGATTTCATTATGCTTTTTGGCATCGAGCACACGGTTTTTATAGGTAGCAAGGTATTTACCCAGGTGTACATCGTAAGAATTAGTTCCTAGGCAACCCCGATCAAAGGGTTCGATAATGATTGTTCCCTTGTCTATTTCCTCCAAAATCCTTTTATCTGATAATATCATTTTTATGCGTATTTTTGGCCTAAATTATCATTTATTTAAGATAATTTTGCATGCTAATCTCAATTTTATAAATGCCCGTAGTTTATAATAAAAATATTGATGAGCACTCCGTTCTCGCAATTTGGAAAATTGAAGAAACTGAGGCTGAACTTCTTGCAGGCTTACAACTTAAGCAGCATGAGTGGGATATCATTACATCGTTTAACAACGGAAAAAGATTGCTTCATTGGTTAAGTACAAGGCTTTTACTGAGAACACTCCTTAACACCGAAGAATATATAGACTGCCAGTTTGATGAAGATGGCAAGCCTTATCTTACCAATTTCGATTATAAAATATCGCTAAGCCATTCATACGATTATGCCGCAGTTATGATAAGTAAGGATTACGCCGTTGGTGTTGATATAGAACTGATCAAGCATAAAATAAAAAGCATAAAGCATAAGTTTTTAAACGATGTAGAACTTGCACAGAAACAAATCGGTGATAATACTGAAGGGCTTTATGTTTGCTGGTGCGCTAAAGAGGCTATTTACAAATGGCATGGTAAAAAAGGATTAGAGTTTAAACAACATATCCACATTAAACCATTTAAACTAAAGAGTGAGGGCGACCTGAATGCCATTGTAGAATTACCTTCGGGAACGCGTGAATTAACCGTTCACTATTTTAAAACCAAAGATGGTTACATGTTGGGTTATGTGCAGGCACCTGCCTGAATTTAAAGCGGAGATAAGATGAGTGACATCAAAGGAGAAATGTTAACTACAGAAAATACAGCCGAAAAAGCTATTCCTACACAATTTATTGATTGGGGCTTAACTGATTATCAGGATGCGTGGGACAGGCAGGAAGATTTATTAAATAAAACTGTTGCCATTAAAAGCGAAAACCGGGTTAACGGAACACATTTACCAACACCGAATTACCTGATCTTTAATGAACACCCTCATGTTTATACTTTAGGAAAAAGCGGGCACCCGGAAAACTTACTGTTAGATGAGCAGGGCTTAAAAGAAAAGCATGCTACCTATTATAAAATAAACAGAGGTGGCGATATTACCTATCATGGGCCGGGGCAGATTGTAGGCTACCCGATTTTAGACCTAGATAACTTTTTTACCGATATACACCTCTACCTGCGAACCCTCGAAGAGGCTGTTATTTTAACTTTACAGGACTACGGAATAAGTGCTGGCCGTTACCCAGGGTACACGGGTGTCTGGCTTGATGCCGATAATGATAAGGCACGTAAGATTTGTGCCATGGGCGTTCGATGCAGCAGATGGGTAACCATGCATGGCTTTGCCTTTAATGTTAATGTAGATTTGGATTATTTTAAAAACATAGTTCCTTGTGGCATTGATGATAAGGCAGTAACTTCTCTGGAGAAAGAATTAGGGTATAAGCTAAATATGGAGGAAGTAAAGGAAAAGCTTAAAAATCATATCGCCGCATTGTTCAAGATGGATTTACTTTAAATCCGTACATAGCCTTTTTGCGTAAATTGGCTTATGAAACTTTTATTCAGTATCGCTTTATTTTCTTTATTATCTTCGGGCTGCACTAAAGAAAAAAATATGTCTGTGGCCAGCCCTACTGAAAACCCGTTTATTATGCCGAACACAACAGGTAATTACACTTACCTGGCTCTCGGCGATTCTTATACCATTGGGCAATCAGTTACGCAGGCAGAATCATTTCCTTATCAGCTACAGACATTGTTAAAGAAAAATGGCCGTAATGTAGAAGATCCAAAAATTATTGCTGTTACCGGCTGGACAACTGACGAACTTCAGGGTGCAATTACACAGGCAAAGGTTACACAAAAATTCGATTTCGTTACTTTGCTGATAGGTGTAAACAATCAATACCGCGGTTATCCGCTGGAAACCTATAAAAAAGAATTTTCGGCGTTACTACAAACTGCAATTGGTTTTTCAGGTGGACGAAAAGCAAGAGTATTTGTAATTTCTATACCCGACTGGGGTGTTACACCTTACGCCAAAAACTATTCTAAAAGTCCTCAAACTATAGCTTCAGAAATCGATGCTTTTAACGCTGCCGCAGAACAAATCACATTGGCCGCTGGTGTGAGTTTCACTAATATCACGCCCGACTCGCGAATGGCAGCTAACGATATTTCTTTAATAGCCAGCGACGGCTTACACCCAAGCGCAAAAATGTACACTAATTGGGTAAATGCCCTGGCACCTAAAATTATGGATGTTGTTAAATAAATAGGCAACGATATATTTCATTATTAATCAAAAAGTTATAATTTTAGTTTAACTATCTAATCGTTAAAACTAAAACTTTTATTAATTATGGACGAGTATCAATCATCCGCGAGTTCCGGTGCCCTTGCTGCATTTTTAGGCGCCTATTTTATCTTCATTCTGGTCATTTCAATTGCTTCAATAGCTGGCATGTGGAAGGCCTTTGAAAAGGCAGGTAAACCTGGCTGGGCTGCAATTATTCCAATCTACAATTTAATTATTCTTTTAGAAATTGTTGGCAAACCAATGATCTGGATTTTATGGCTGATCATTCCTTGTGTTAACATCGTATTTTCTGTCTGGCTGCAAAACCTGGTGAGCAAAAGCTTTGGAAAATCTGAAGGTTTTACTGTAGGCTTAATTTTACTCCCATTTATCTTTTGGCCAATATTAGGTTTTGGTGATGCCAAATACTTAGGTCCTTCTGCCGCAGAAGCACAAAACGGGGGATTTGGAAATAACCCTTTCAACAATCAGAATAACCCTTTTGGCAATCAGAATAATCCATTCAATAACCCTAACGATACGCCTACACCTCCGGTTGTTTAATGGCATCGATAATACTATTTCAAATGATTTGCAGCGCAGTTAACTTGTTTAACTGGCTGCAAAATCATTTAATACCATGTCCTTTTAAAACATTGACGAGCATCGATTGCCCAGGCTGTGGTTTTCAAAGGTCTTTTATTTTTCTTCTTCAGGGAAACCTAATAGCAAGTTGGAAAATGTATCCTCCTACAATACCGCTACTTTGCTTATTCTTATTTGCAGGTATTTCTTATCTCAAACCTTTTAAAAACCGTTCTCTGATCATTAATATATCAGCAATATTAGTTGGCAACTTTATTATGGTTGTTTACTTATATAAAATCTTTTTACGGTAACGATTAGCTTAATGTGCCATACTAGCCGTTAAGTAGCTGTAGTCTTTCATTACAGTTTCCAAAAACTGTAATTCGTTCATTCCTTCGGGGATCACCGGGGTAATATGTTCTTTAATTTTGGCAGCCATGGCATAAATCAACTGTGCATTTCCTGTTTGGTAGAAACCTGTCAGAACTTCATGGATCAACTCTACTTCACGGTCGTTTAGGTGTAGTACTTCTTTAAAAACAGGTTCATAATTTTCAGGCAGTGAAAAGCTAAAAGCAACGTTATCGATTTTTGTTCGGGGAACCGTTTTGATAAGTGTTGTTTTCGCGAGCATATCGCCAACACGTTGATGGTTTTTTGATGCAGCCACGCAGATTAACGCTACAACACCCCAACCCAAGAAAAAACCAAAATCTATAATTCTGAAAATCCAGCGCATCAGGTACTGACCGAAAGTAGGTTGTCCGCCATCAAGACTGATCACCTTTATTTTCATAATTTTCTTTCCAAAGGTTTGCCCATCCATAAAGATTTCGCATACCAAATCGTAAAACAAAAAAATAACCGAAAATATAACGATAAGCGCAATAAATAGCGTTTCAGAGCGACTAATTGAAGCCACAATCATCAATATTATGGCAACCACATATAATATGACAAAACCTGCCAGATCAATTAACCGGGCAACAATGCGTTCACCTAATCCTGCAACTTCATAATCGATATCTACATTCTGAGCAGTGTTAATCCTAATGGTTTCCATATTTCAAACATAATTTTTTTTAACCATAAAGAGGTGTTCAATGCTTCAAAAAATTATCATATAACTTTTAGCTGCTATTTTGCAGCTAAGAAAAATTAAACTATTTTAACCAAAGATTTGAGTAACTAATGAGAGAAGCCTTATTTGTAAAACAAAATACGGAAAAGTGGAAACGCTTTGATGAAATGCAGTTAGCAAATCCCGATGAGCTTGCCGATCGTTTTATAGAAATAACCAACGATTTAGCATATGCTAAAACTTTTTACCCAAATTCCAAAACCACAGCTTACCTTAATGGTTTAGCCTCAAAACTACACTGTTCAGTTTATAAAAACAGAAAAGAAAATTCGAACAGGTTTATTTTCTTCTGGAAAACAGAACTTCCTACACTTTTTTTTGAGCACAAAAAACAAGTAGTTTATTCGCTTGCTTTTTTTCTGGTATCGTGTACTATAGGTGCAATTTCTGCTAAATATGACGATTCTTTTATTCGTTTAATTTTAGGTGATGGCTATGTAAACATGACCAACGATAATATTGCCAAGGGCGATCCATTTGGGGTTTATAAACAACAAAACCCAATTTTAATGTTTATTCAAATTGGAAGCAACAACATTTTTGTTTCGTTTTTAACGTTTGTAATGGGCATTATATTCTCGTTTGGTTCGATAGTCTCTCTTTTCAGGAATGGAATAATGCTAGGCTCGTTTCAGTATTTTTTCTTCAGTAAAGGACTGGGATTGCAATCGGTTCTGGTAATCTGGATTCATGGAACCCTCGAGATATCGGCAATTGTTTTAGCTGGGGCAGCTGGTTTAGTTTTAGGCAACAGCATGTTGTTTCCTAAAACTTACACACGCAAAGCTTCGATATTAAAAGGGGCAAAAGATGGCTTAAAAATAGTTTTCGGTTTGGTTCCGATATTCATTTTTGCAGCCTTTTTAGAAAGCTTTATAACAAGACATACCGAAATGCCCATGTTTTTAAGTGGCTTTATTTTACTCGCTTCGGCTGCATTTATAGTATGGTATGTTTTTTTCTATCCAAAAATAATTTATAATAAAACACGTATCTAAAAACGTATGCTTTCAAAAATAGAATTCAAAAAAAGACGGAATTTTGGTCAGGTTATAAATGACACTTTTACTTTTATCCGCCAGAATTTCAAGCCGCTTCTTAAAACCTATTTGATATTTTGTGGTCTTTTCGTTTTAGGCGGAATGCTGTCTATGATTTTGCAGCAATATAAAACCGTACACCTGTTTAACAATATCGATTTCGCTAATCCAGCAGGGAAGAACGATTTCAGTTTCTCTGAACGTTTTGGGCTGGAGTACATTCTCGCTATCCTGTTTTCTATTGCAGGTTACGCAAGTACAACTGTTGCCATCTTATCTTACATCGCAATTTACATCCAAAAAGGGAATCAAACACCTACAACCGATGAGCTTTGGGGTTATTTTAAGCATTACTTTTTAAAAATTTTCGGCAGTTCAATTCTGTTAATATTGTTGGTATGCATTGGCTTTCTTTTTTGCCTTGTTCCGGGTTTTTGGCTTTTTCCTTTTATAACCATGGTATTTCCAATTATGGTAATGGAAAATGGCAGTTTCAGTTACTCATTTAGCCGGAGCTTTAAAATCATCAAAGACAATTTCTGGCTAACTTTTGGAATACTAATTGTTGTTTGGATTATCGTTTATGCCTGCATGACCTTAGTTGTTCTGCCAACAACTTTAGTTAGTATGATTGGGCTCTTTTCTACATCAAAACCACAAATGTCGATGATCTTCACTATGTTTACTACCGTGCTTCAATACCTCTGCCAGGCATTTACAATAATACCGGTGGTAACAGTTGCTTTGGTTTATTTTAACCTTGTTGAAGCAAAAGAGAACACAGGACTAATGGAGCGCATCTCTAATTTTGGTTCAACTGAAAAACCTATCGACACCAGGCCGGAAGAGTATTAACATGTTTGATTTTGCCCGTAAATCCTTTTTGATTATTTGTCTGCTTTTTGCTTCAGTGAATAACTATGCCCAAACGGCAAAGCCTGCCGTTCAAAAAGTAATACAATTCGACAGCAGCAAGGTTACACCCGCAAAATTTAACAAAGAGGCACTGGAAAGCTACGCTGACCAGAAAGAATTTCAATACGACAGTGCTGTAGCAAGGGATTTATCGCTTTGGGACAGGTTTTGGATGTGGTTCTGGCAAATGGTAAGCGAACTTTTTCAGGGTGCTGCGTCAAATCCGCTTTCCAAATACTTTTTCATTGGTTTAGGTGTAGCAATTTTATCATACATTGTGATTAAAATTATCGGTGCAGAAAATATCTTTAGTAAAAAATCAAAAGAAACGATATTGCCTTACGATGTTTTAAATGAAAACATCCATGAAATTGATTACGAAACTGAAATTCAGAACCTCATCAATCAAAAGAAATATCGTCTTGCTGTCCGATTACTTTATCTAAGAACCTTAAAGAAATTAAGCGACGCCGATATTATTCAATGGCAACCTGAAAAAACCAATTATACTTACCTTACAGAAATTACCAGGCCGGAAATGAAGAACGAGTTTGGCTTGCTTACACACCAGTTTGATTATATCTGGTATGGCGATTTCCCGGTAGATGAACACAAGTTTGAGCCAATAAACCAATCATTTAGTCATTTTAATGCGCAGATTAGATGAAAGGATATAAAATTTATTTCGCCATTGGCATTATCTTAATATTGATTTATCTGGTTGCCCAGTTTAACAAACCAACGCCTACTGATTGGTCATCAACCTACGCTAAAAAAGATAAAATTCCTTACGGGACCTTCATTTTTTATAACCGTATAAAAGATATACTTCCAAATGTAACCGTTAAAAATTCAAACGTGGCAATTTATAATACCATCAAAGGTAAGGGCTACACAAACAGTACCTATATTATTATTGCTCCACAGATTAAAATAGAAAAAGTTGATCTGGAACAACTGAAAAAATATATTGCAGCGGGCAATAATGTATTTATAGCAAGTTATGATTTAGGCGATATTGCTGAAAAGGATTTAAAACTTAAAACATCAAGTGCTTTTTCACCGAATGGAAGTTCTCTGAATTTCACCAATCCAAATCTTAAAACTGTAGTTAACTATGGTTTTGAAAAGGGCATAGGTAGCCAGTATTTTAGCAAAATAGATACCGCAAAAGCAACAGTTCTTGGTGTCGATGCAAATAATCATCCTAACTATTTAAGGTATTCATTTGGTAAAGGTTCACTTTATTTAATTGCGGGCCCGGGGTTTTACAGCAACTTTAATTTACTCGATAAATACGGTGCCGAATATGCTTCCAAAACACTTAGCTACCTGCAGGGCACAAAAATACTTATCTATGATGAGTATTTTACTTTACCTAAAACAGGAGAAACAGATGTTCTAAGGGTTTTCTTTAAGCATCCTGAATTAGAATATGCCTATTATCTTGGTATCTTCAGTTTACTATTATTTGTTTTTTACGATATTAAACGCAGGCAGCGGATTATTCCAATCGCCGACCCCTATGTAAATACTTCTGTGGCCTTCGCCCATGTAGTTGGGAGCGTATATTATCATGAGCGCAACAACCTTGACATTGCGCAAAAGAAAATAAATTATTTGATGGAACATTTACGCACGAGGTATTACCTGAAAACGAATGAAATTCAAAGCAATTTTGCAGAAACCTTACAACTTAAAACAGGCATTAATGAAACACTCGCTAAAACTTTAACCAGGTATTTCATGCAGCTACCAACACTTAGCGATTTTAGCGATACCGATTTAATCGGCCTTAACGATATTATAGAACAATTTTATAAAAACACTACACCTAATGGAGCAGGAACAAGAGCAATTTAACCAGCGAACAGATTTAAGCGCACTAAATGAAGCGGTAGCCCAAATCCGCAGCGTGTTGGGCAGTATTATTATTGGCCAGAAACAGGTTATCGATTTTTTAATTGTAGGCTTGCTTGCCGATGGACACATTCTTATTGAAGGTGTACCAGGTGTTGCCAAAACATTAAGTGCAAAACTACTGGCTAAATCTATCGATGCACAATTTTCGAGGGTGCAGTTTACCCCTGATTTAATGCCTTCAGATGTTCTTGGAACACCAATATTTAACACCAAAACCGGTGATTTTGAGTTCAGAAAAGGGCCTGTTTTTGGAAATATCATTCTGGTGGATGAGATAAACCGGGCACCGGCAAAAACGCAATCGGCACTTTTTGAGGTAATGGAAGAGCGTCAGATCACTATTGACGGGACCACTTATACCATGGATGAACCTTTCATGGTATTAGCTACGCAAAACCCAATTGAGCAGGAAGGAACTTATCGCTTACCCGAAGCACAACTCGACAGGTTTTTGTTTAAAATAGAAGTAAAATATCCTTCGCTGGAAGAGGAAACAGAAATACTAACCGCACAACATTCATCGGTTAATAAAACTTTGCTTAACGAGGTTAAACCAGTTTTATCTGTTCAACAGATTCAGGATGCACGCGGCATTATCCGAAACTTATTTGTCGAGCCAAAACTCCTGGCCTTTATTGCAAAAATTATTAATGAAACACGTAACAATCCGTCGCTGTATCTCGGAGCTTCTCCAAGGGCATCTTTGGCCATAGTACATAGTGCAAAGGCCCTGGCCGCAATTCAAAACCGCGATTTTGTAACACCCGATGATATTATAACCGTTGCCGTGCCTGTATTGGCCCATCGTATTTTATTGGCTCCTGAAAAAGAGATGGAAGGATTAACCACTACCGATGTTGTAAATCAGATTATCAAACGATTAGAAATACCAAGATAACAGGAACATAAATTAAATAGTTAAACCATTGAAAAAGATATTTAAGCAATATTACACCAATCTTTTTTTAACCGACCGGCTTTTTGGAGCATTGGCTTTTTGTGTATTGCTTTTTATACTGAAATTCTTCTTCAACTGGTTTGGCGAAATTCCGGAAATAGTAACCGGATTGGTTTTTACCTTACTTGCTTTAGATATTATTATCCTGTACAGGAATAGCAAGGGTATTGAAACGCATCGTTTTACTCCAAAAAGATTAAGCAATGGCGATGAAAATCCCATAAGGATTGAAATAAAAAACAAATACGGCTTTGCAGTTAAGTTACGTGTTATTGATGAAATCCCTTTTCAATTTCAGCTCCGAGATAAAGACTTTAAACTTAGTCTCAGTGCAGGCGATTTTAAGTCTATTCACTACAATTTACGTCCAACAAAGCGTGGTGAATATGATTTTGGTTTCATCAGGGTTTATACAGGATCATCAATCGGCCTGGTTAAAAGGCGGTTCAATTTCGATGGTTCGAGGATTTTACCTGTTTATCCTTCATTTATAAATCTGGGGCAATACGAATTAATGGCAGCTTCAAACCATTTAACTGAATTTGGGATTAAGAAAATCAGAAAAGTTGGACAAAGTTCAGAGTTCGACCAGATTAAAAACTACGTTGGCGGCGACGACATTAGAACAATTAACTGGAAAGCTACCGCCCGGAAAGGGAGTTTAATGGTAAATACTTATACAGATGAGCGATCGCAGAACGTGTATTGTATCGTGGATAAGTCGCGGGTAATGCGCATGCCTTTCGAAGGTTTGAGCTTGCTCGATTATGCAATTAATGCAAGTGTGGCCTTATCAAAAGTTGCCATGCTTAAACAGGATAAGGCAGGGTTGATTACAATAGCTGAATCGATTGGTAACGTGGTTCCGGCCGACCGTAGGGCGGCACAGCTTGCGCATATTATGCAGGTGTTGCACAAAGAGAAAACCCGTTACCTGGAAAGTAATATGGATGCCTTATTTACAACAATACGTTCGGTAATTAAGCAAAGAAGCCTTGTTGTATTTTTTACAAATTTTGAGAGTTTATCAGCCTTGCAAAGACAAATGCCTTACCTGAAAAGGATTTCAAAATACCATTTACTTTTAGTTGTATTTTTTGAGAATACCGAATTAAAAAGCCTCAGCACTGAGCCTGCCACAGATGTGGAAGGGATTTATCATAAAACAATTGCCGAAAAGTTTATTTACGAGAAAAAACTAATGGCGCTCGAATTGAACAAGTATGGAATACTATCGATTTTAACGCCTCCTCAAAAGTTAACCGTTAATGTGATTAACCGTTACCTTGCATTGAAATCACAGCAACGTATTTAATAAAGAAGGTTAATTTTACTCTTCTTCGCGGAAATAAACTTTGTAAAAGTTCATCGATTTATCATCATCATATCCTTTCTCAATCATATCCTTATTACCATGAATGTAGATATGGAAGTTTTTATCGAGCTTTAAAACGCTTTTATAGGTACGGGCCTGTTTTTTCACCGCAGATTCAGCGATTTCAAAGGAATCTGCAATTGGCGACTCATACTCCTCTTCGTAATTTTTCTTGTAGTTTTTGAAAGATTCTATCCCTTCTGCATTGCCAATTACCTCATTGCCGAACTCCTCAATATCGAAAGTTTCTTTTTCTTTAAAATACTTCATCGAACGGTTTAGCAAATCAATTTTATCAGCCTTGCTTATTTCATATTCTTCATCGAGTTTTTGCGTAACGAAATTCTTATAAACACCTAAAACGTTGTTGGTTTGGTTATAACTGTCGTTACGTATTTTCAATTTCAGAAATTCATCTTTCCAGTAAACAGCGCTATCATTACTGCTTTTAGCCTGATCCAGCACAACAACTTTGTAGCCATCCTCTTTGTTAACGTTAAAAATTAAACAGCCTTTGTCAAGCTTATTAATGCTGATGGCCTCCTGTTCATAGCTCATACCAAAACCATCCTGTTCTGGATAAACCTTAAGGTAAGTGTCTTTTGTTTCTGATTTAAAAATGCCGATTACATCCAATTGCTCGCCCTCAATCTGCACTTTTTCGAAATAGGCTACATACATTTCACCCGATTTAATTTTCGGATGATTGGCAACGTCGTAAAGGTGCTTTGCCAGTTGTTGCGAATCTTCATGAAAAAGCTGGTTATTTTCAAAAATTTCTGTGGCAAAATGAAATACTTCGTTTAGCTGCAGATTATCGTTAGGGTGATAAAAGTGATAAACCTCATTAACTTTTTCAAAAGGCTTAAGGAAAAACTGCATTAGCAAATTACCCAACAGTTCATCATCAATTTTTAACGGCGCATCCGAAAGTTTATAATATTCTTCAACTAATTTATTGCCCGTATGGTGGATAGAAAGTTGCTTAAGCGAAGCTTCGAAAAATGAAATCATAGCTGCAAAAGTAATCAATTAATCAGCTTTATGGGGAAGCATTTTGTTGACTTTTAAACAATGTAGCGTTAATCTGATGCTTTAAGTTGGTTTAAAAAAGAAGAAAATTTCTTGTTGGCATAATTTGCAATACCTTCATGCCTGAAGGCTATCCGGCCTTTTTTATCAAAGATTATCGTTGTTGGTAAAGAACCTGCAAATATTTGCTCAGGCATATCGGTTTCGGGTTTGTAAACCGGCATATCAAACTTTCTATCGACCATGAATTTTGTTGACTTTGCTAAATCACCGTCTGCATCAGCAAAAATAAAAACAATGTTTTCATCATTTTTAAACTGATTATGAAGCTTATTTAGCGAAGGCATCTCGGCTCTGCAGGGCGGGCACCAGGTAGCCCAGAAATTCAAAAAGATTACCTTGCCTTTTAAATCACCCAAATCGATCAGGTTACCTCTGGCATCACTGAATTTTAGACCTGAAAGATTAACTGGTTTCGTTTTTACCGTTTCTACTTTAGGCGAGTAAAAACCAATTTCCATTAATCCCTTTAAAAAGAAGGCTTTTGCATCGGGCACAAAAATCATCGCCAAAAGTAAGGCAATAAATATTGTGTTAAGTAGGTACTTCTTTATGAATTTCATTCCTTTAATTGCATGCTAATGATTTTAATCTTTTAAACCCAATCTAAACTTTCTGGCAGTATCCTTTGCGATATCATAACCAGCATCGGCATGACGTATAACGCCCGTTGCAGGATCGTTATGCAACACACGCTTTAGCCTTATCTCAGCTTCAGGCGTACCATCGGCTACAATTACCATACCTGCATGGATGGAGTAGCCAATACCGACGCCTCCACCATGATGTAAGGAAACCCAGCTTGCACCACCAGCAGTATTAATCATAGCATTTAAAACAGGCCAGTCTGCCACGGCATCAGAACCATCGAGCATGCCTTCAGTTTCACGGTTTGGCGATGCAACAGAGCCTGTATCAAGATGATCTCTGCCGATTACGATTGGTGCCTTTACTTTCCCCTCTGCTACCAGCTTGTTGAAAGCCAGCCCAGCCTTTTCTCTTTCACCCTGACCAAGCCAGCAGATCCTGGCAGGTAGCCCTTGAAAAGCAATTCGCTCCTGGGCCATTTTAATCCATCGGTGTAAACTTTTATTTTCAGGAAAAAGCTCCAGAATTAATTTATCTGTTTCGTAAATATCCTGCGGATCGTCGCTTAAAGCTGCCCACCTGAATGGCCCTTTCCCTTCACAAAAAAGCGGACGGATATACGCCGGAACAAAACCCGGGAAATCAAAGGCATTTTCTACCCCAACTTCGAGTGCCCTTCCACGGAGGTTATTGCCATAATCGAAAGTTATAGCACCACGCTTTTGCAACTCAAGCATTTGTTTTACATGTTTTGCCATCGTTGCATAAGATAACTTCACATATTCATCAGGATTACCTTTCCGCAAGTCGGCAGCTTCATCAACCGTTAATCCTTCAGGGAAATAACCAATAAGCGGATCGTGTGCCGAAGTCTGATCAGTTAAGGTATCAGGGGTGATATTTCTATCGATAAGCCTTTGCAATAATTCAACAGCATTGCAAACCACACCAATGGAAATAGCTTTTCCTTCTGCTTTATATTTTAAGGCCTTATCGATTGCTTCATCGACATCAAAAATAATTTCATCAATATAACGGGTTTCCAAGCGTTTTCTAATGCGCCATTCTTCTACTTCAGCGGCCAGACAAACACCTTCATTCATGGTAATAGCTAAAGGCTGTGCACCTCCCATGCCACCTAAGCCAGCAGTAACATTTAATTTCCCTTTCAAACTGGCACCAAAATGTTTAGCCGCCAATGCCGAATAGGTTTCATAAGTTCCCTGAACAATTCCCTGCGAACCAATATAAATCCATGAGCCAGCAGTCATTTGCCCGTACATCATTAAACCTTTATCTTCCAGTTCGTCGAAGTGCTTTTGCGTAGCCCATTTGGGTACCAGCTGCGAATTGGAAATCAGTACCCGGGGTGCATCCTTATGTGTAGGAAGAATAGCTACAGGTTTTCCCGACTGGATTAAAAGGGTTTCATCATTCTCTAAATCTTTTAAAGCTTTTATGATTAAGCTTAGCGATGCCTTGTTTCTTGCGGCCTTACCACGTCCACCATAAACAATCAAATCTTCCGGGCGTTCGGCAACATCTGGGTCTAGGTTATTCAACAGCATACGTAATGCCGCTTCCTGAATCCATCCCTTGCAATTTAATTCAGTGCCCGTTGGGGTCTGTTTTTGGCTCAAGTTTAAACCGTTGGTTAGTGTTGTAGTCATAAGTACTATAAAAGCAATGTTACCTTTCAAAGATATATAATTGAATACTAATTGCTACTTTTGACGCATTGAAAAAGCATAAGCAAAATATTAACCGCCTTTTATCAGCAATTATGCTGATGGTTTTTGCTATTGCACTAACACCATGGAACCTTATTCACCACCATCAGCAAGTTCCGGTGGTTACCAAAGAAATTAACTGCAAGCACTTAAGCCATGTTCAGGCACATGCCGACAATTGCTTGATTTGTAATGCGGGTTTCGAAAAAAATTACGTACACACGCACCATTTATATAAAATCTTTCTTTCGGTAAAAATATTCGGCCAGTTAGATCCGGTGCTTAAAAGTTCTTATGCTGAAATAAAGCGTACCAATTTACGCGGTCCCCCTTTAGCTTAATTTTTCTGTCTAAAGCACCTGCTAAAGGTGTTTATCAAATTTTTTATTTATGAGATACTAAAGCATGAATGCCTTTTAGGCCTATTTGTTTTGGCTATCCACTATTTTTCAAAACACACAGATCATGAAAAAATTACAGCTTATAGGCTTTGTAATTCTATATACATTATTAAGTACGCCCGTTTTTGCGAACGTATTAAAAGACATAAAAGGTAAGGTGGTTGATGCATCGACCAAAGAAACATTACCAGGTGCAACCATATTTATTCCCGATTTAAAAGTTACCGCACAAACGAATAATGAGGGTGAATTTACCTTAAATAACCTTCCATCAAGAGGTACCTATCTTGTTGAAGTGCATTACGTAGGTTATAAAACAGCTACTCAGGTAGTAAATCTTGCAAATGCTGCTTCGCTCGAGTTTGCACTTCAATCTACTGCTATCGAAACTAAAGAAGTAGTAATCACGGGGAGTTTAATCAGCAGTACAAGCAAAAGAAACAGTGCCTCATCAGCGGTTGTTGGTAAAGATGAGCTTTTACAGCCATCAACAAACTTAATTGATGCATTGACGAAAATCCCGGGTGTTTCGCAGATAACTACCGGTCCATCTATTTCTAAACCTGTAATAAGGGGTTTAGGTTATAACAGAATTGTAACCTTAGATGACGGAATTAAACAACAAGGTCAGCAATGGGGTGATGAACATGGTATCGAAATCGACCAGTTTAAATCAGACAGGGTTGAGGTTTTACGTGGCGCTGCATCTTTAATGTATGGTTCTGATGCATTGGGTGGTGTTATTAATTTACTTGAGCCAAGTACAGCTCCTGAAGGACAGGTTAAAGGTGAATTCATTACCAACTATTCTACAAATAACGGTTTAACTGCAAATTCATTAATGTTAAATGGTAATGAGAATGGTTTTGTTTGGAGAGCACGTGGTACTTATAAAAATGCTTATTCGTTCAAAACACCAACAGGTTATTTCCCAAATTCGGGTTTTAACGAAACTGATTTAAGTGGAATGATTGGTTTGAACAAAAGCTGGGGTTACACACACTTAAATGTTTCGAATTTCCGCAACAACATTGGTTTTTATGAACCTTCTTTAGATGCCTCGGGTAATTTCCTTAAAGAAGATGGCGACCCTTTTACATCAGCTGATTTCAAAAGCAGGGATTTAGATTATCCCCGCCAGGATATCAGACATTTTAAAATCGCTTTAAATAACAATTTCATTATTGGTGATGGAAACTTAAAAGCAGATTTTGGTTACCAGCAAAACCAACGTCGTGAGTTGGAAGACGGACCAGAGCCTTCTTTATTCTTCGACCTTAAAACTTATAATGCCGATTTAAAATACTACATCCACGAAACCAGCAACGGATGGCAGCCAGTATTTGGTTTCAGCGCCGATGCAGGTAATAGCCAGAACAAAGGAACTGAATTCCTTGTACCTGCTTATAATACTTATGGCATTGGCGTTTTTGCTTATGCTAAAAAGAACTGGGAAAACAACACCTTCAGTTTAGGTGCCCGTTACGATTTCCGCAAGAACACTGGTAAACAGTTATTTGTTGATGGTGATGAACAGTTTGCGCCATTCGTAAACAAATCTTCGAACGTAAGCGGTGCTTTAGGCTTTACACACCAGTTTAATGAAGAATGGAACTTTAAAGCAAATGCAGGTTCTGCATTCCGTGCACCAAACCCTGCAGAGTTAGGCTCAAATGGTGTACATGAAGGTACATTCAGGTATGAAATCGGTAACCCTAATTTAAGCCCTGAGCGCAGTTACCAGGTTGATGCTGCTTTGGAATATGAAGGTAAAATTGTAAGTGCAAGTGCAAGTGTTTATAACAATTATGTACACAATTTCATCTATGCATCTAATAACGGAGAAACCACTATTGCCGAAGGTGATCAGTATCCTGTTTACCGTTACGGGCAAGTGGATGCAAACCTTTATGGTGCTGAAGCAAGTTTAACCATCCATCCGGTTTCATTTATCCACTTCGAAAATACTTTTGGTTATGTTCATGCGCAGAACAATACTTTAGGCCGGCCGTTAGCTTTTATTCCTGCCGGAACACTTAGAAACGAGTTGCGTTTTGAGCCTAAACTAAAAGGCACAAATGATGCTTATCTTTCAGTTGGCATCAACTCAGCATTTAAACAAACCCGCGTTGATGAGGTTTTCGAAACGCCTACAAGCGGTTATACTTTATTAAATGCCGGAATAGGAGCTACTTTTAACCTGGGTAAACAACCCGTTAAGTTATCAGTTTCTGCGAACAACTTATTAAACCAGAAATATTATGATGCTTTGAGCAGATTTAAACCTGGTCGTTTAGATTATGAAAATCCAAACTTTGGTATTTATAACCCAGGAAGAAACATCACCTTTGGTTTATACGTTCCTTTTACATTGGTAAAATAAATTTTAGCTAAGCATATGGCGAAAGTATTTGCTTAATGAATTGATTAGATAATAAAAAACCGGCTTATGCCGGTTTTTTATTGAGGTACTACTTTTTAAAAGTTTCTCTTTTTGCCCGAACATATTGGTTTGGCCACTCTGTTTCATCGCCTAAAATTTGTGCAGCATGTGTTGGAAAGTAAGCATCTCGTAACGACTCGCGGGCAATGAAAATTAAATCAGCCTTTTCTTGTTGCAGGATTTCCTCTGCCTGGTGGGCATCAACAATTACACCAACGGCACCTGTATAAATTCCAATTTCGTTTCTGATTTTATCGGCAAAAGGAACCTGATAATTTGGGCCGGCCGGGATAAATGCATCGGGAACATTTCCACCTGATGAAGTATCAATTAAATCCACACCTCTATCTTTTAATACTGCAGCCAACTGAAGGGAATCATTTTCATTCCAGCCGCCCTCCGTCCAGTCTGTAGCAGAAATACGCACGAATAAAGGTAGGTTTTCAGGCCACACCGACTGAACTGCTTCAACCACATCAATCACCAATCTGATTCGGTTTTCGAAACTACCACCATAAATATCGCTTCGTTTATTGCTTAGGGGGCTAAAAAACTCATGTAGAAGATAACCATGTGCTGCGTGAATTTCCACAACCTTATAACCAGCAGCCAATGCACGTTTAGCAGCAGCACGGAATGCAAAAACAACATCCTGGATTTCTTCGATACTTAATTCGTGAGGTGTTTTTTGTCCATCTTTAAATGGAAGTGGCGATGGGGCAACAGGTACCCAGCTGTTTTCACCAGCTGTAATCTGTTCACCGCCTTCCCAGGGTAAATCGCAACTGGCTTTTCTGCCGGCATGCGCCAGCTGAATTCCTGCAATTGCACCATTATCATGAATAAAGGATACAATCTGTTTCAGTTTATCAACATGTTCATCTTTCCAGATTCCTAAATCGGCATGGGTAATTCTACCTTCAGGTACAACCGCTGTGGCTTCCTGAACAATTAATGCAGCACCGCCAACAGCCCTGCTCCCTAAATGAACTAAGTGCCAGTCGTTGGCAAATCCATCAACAGCAGAATACTGGCACATTGGAGAGATTACGATTCTGTTTTTCAGCGTGACATCCTTTATCGTAAAAGGATAGAATAATTTCGACATTTATATTTTTGTATGTATATTATAATTGTTCAATTTATTGAGTTAGAAACCTGCGTTCGCCAATTCAGCATTAATAAACTGAATTTCATCAGCATTTAATTTCACATTTATTGCCTTGGCATTCTGAACAGATTGCTTTTCATTTCTTGCACCTGCAAGTGCGATGGTAATTCCAGGACGTTCAATTGTCCAACGCAATACCAATTGTGCCAAAGTAGCATTTTTTTCATCAGCCAAAGGCTTAATTTTAGCTAAAAAGACATTAGTTCGTTCTATACTTTCTGCGGTGAAGAATTTATTCCCTTTACGATGGTCTCCTTCTTCAAACTGATAATCTGCGGTCATCTTTCCGGTTAACAAGCCTCGTTCCATCGGGCTATAGGCTAAAACTGATTTGTTATGCTCCATGCAATAAGGAACAGTTTCATTTTCAACAGTCCGGTTTACCATACTAAATGGAATCTGGTTTGAAACAATTTCAAGGGTTTTATCAGCTTCTTTTAATTGTGCCACGTTATAATTGCAAACACCAGCATAACGCACTTTACCTTGCTCAATTAACCTGCTTACCGCTTCAAAAGTTTCGCTGATCGGTGTAGTTAAATCAGGCCAGTGAATCTGGTATAAATCGATGTAATCTGTACCCAGGCGTTTAAGCGATTGTTCACATTCATAAATTACACTTTCCTTTCCGGCATATTTATAAACATCGATATCATGGCCGTCATTATCTTTCGATTTCATCGCCAGGTCGCCTTTTGCCAAATCCCAACGCATTCCGAACTTGGTTACCAGCTGAACTTTATCCCTTGAAATTCCTTTAATTGCGTCGCCGACAATTTCTTCACTATCGCCTTGTCCGTAAATAGGCGCAGTATCAATTGAAGTTACACCCAAATCATAGCCCGCTTTAATAGCTTTGATGGCATCATTTCTATCGGTGCTTCCCCACATCCATCCACCTGCAGCCCAGGCACCAAATGTAATTGCCGAAAGTTCTAAGTCTGAATTTCCAATTTTTCTGTATTCCATAATTATTTTTTTAGGATTTTATCTGCGGCATAACTATTTAACGGCAGGTATGCCAATAATATGGATAAAAATGCAACATGGATAAGCTGTGAGGGCAAAGCCTCCCAGTTTTCGATCATGGTAGTGCCAAAAATCAATACCAATGAAACCCCACCGGCAAGTAACAAACCTTGTTTCGTAAATAAGCCCAAAATAATCATCAGGCCAGATACAAATTCGAGAATCGGTAATAGATAGCTAAAAGGTAAAACCAGAAAATCAGGTAAAAACGATTTTGAAAACTGTCCGGTCATCCAGTTGCTAAACCCTGCAAGCTTTGGTAAACGTACCAGGCCATGACCAAAAAAACTTAATCCAATTGCTAAACGGCTAAGTAAATATGCCAGATTTTTATCCATAAAACGGTGCTTTTTACAAACATACAATCTGCATGTTAAGGATGTTTTATTGCAACAATTATTAAACCCACATTTTACAAAGGCGTTATAAAATGGTTCAAATCAAAAAATAATTAAGAAATAATTTGGAGGTAATTGAAAAACGATATACTTTAGTGTATTATTTAACTAATACAGTAGATATGATAAAAATTAACAATCTGAATTTTGGTTACAGCAAGCATAAGCCATTATTTAAAAATATGAGCATGCAGTTAAGCAACGGCCATATTTATGGTTTGCTTGGTAAAAATGGTGCTGGGAAATCTAGCCTTTTAAAAAACCTTGCAGGTTTAGTTTATGCGCAAAGTGGAACTTTGGATGTTATGGGATTCAACCCTGCGAAACGTGAGCCACAGCTTTTAGAGCAAATCTGTTTTATCCCTGAAGAGCTTTATTTGCCCTCAGTTAAAATAGACGCCTACTTAAAAGCAAATGCGCCATTCTATAAAAACTTCAATCACAACTATTTCGATTCGCTGATTAAGGAGTTTGACATTCCGGCAGGAAATAAGCTGATTAACATGAGCTACGGACAGAAGAAAAAATTCATTATAGCTTTTGGCCTGGCTACCGAAGCAAAGCTGATTATAATGGATGAGCCAACGAACGGTTTGGACATTCCGTCGAAAGCGCAATTTAGAAAAATTATGGCTTCTGCCTTAACTGAAGATAAATGCATCATTATTTCTACCCATCAGGTTAGAGACTTAGATAACCTAATCGATACGGTAATTATGCTTGATAATAATGATGTAGCCTTGAAAGCATCGGTACAGGAAATCACCGAGAAATTAACTTTCAAAAAGATAAAAGAGATTGATGACAGCATTATTTACGCTGAACCATCACTTGCTGGTTATAATGCAGTAATGCCAAATTACCACGACGAAGATAGCAGATTAGACATGGAATTACTGTTCAATGCTATCCTTGCAGAACAAACAAAGTTTAAACCTCTATTTAACTAAGCGATGAACAATACATTTAACATAAACCGATTTGGACTTTTGCTAAAAAGACAATGGTTAGATTTTGGTAAGATATATTTGATAAGTCTGGTTGTAATTGTTGGAATAATTATAGGCTTTTACGCCTGGTATGCACCTTCACCATTAAAACATAACAACTACGATAATGATGGAAATCTTGATATGCGATTTAGATATGGTTTATTCCTAATATTAGGCTTTCTTTTTATAAGCATTGTTGCGAACAGCTACTTTACTTTATTTGGGCAAAAAGCCAGGGCTATTCTTGAGCTAATGAATCCAGCATCTCAATTTGAAAAATTTTTAGGAGGCATTTTTTATACTGCGATTCTTAGTCTGTTCACTTATTTAATTTTATTTTCCCTAGTAGACTTATCTTTTGTAAAATACATTAACGCAAATCTTAGTGATTTTAAAGTTGACCAAGGAAGAATTTCAGCAGTAAAACCTGTAGAAAGTATTGTTGCACAACTATTTGATGATTCAAACTACAGAACATATTTATTCAGTTTTATACCTGTTCCTTTTCTTGTTACCAGTGTATTTTTACTTGGTTCAATCTATTTCAACCGATTTCATTACATAAAAACAGCCATTTCAGTTATGATTTTTATTGGCGCCGCAAGCTATATCATCTCTGAATCGGCACACTTTCTAACACGTAATATGATAAGTATAAATCATAGTGTTCATCAGAATAATAAAGAAGACTTAGCATTTTTGTTAATTTTCTTGATAACAACAGCCTTAACATTAATTTTTTGGGCGATTACATATATCCGCCTTAAAGAAAAAGAGGTTTAATTTTTAATTGGTTAAATATGGAATTTAGAGATAATAAGGCGATATACCTTCAAATAGCAGATTATGTTTGCGAACACATTCTGTTAGGAAAATGGAAAGCCGACGAGAAAGTCCCTTCTGTAAGAGAACTGGCTGTAGATATGGAAGTAAATCCAAATACTGTTATGCGCACTTACGAATTACTACAAAATAAAGGCATTATTAACAACAAGAGGGGCATTGGTTTTTTTGTTGATGAACATGCAATTGATAATGTAAAAAGTTATCGTAAAGTTCAGTTTATAGACGATGAATTACCTGTAGTTTTTAGAAACATCTATTTACTAAATATTGGTTTTGATGAACTTGAAGCCAAATACAAATCATTTGTTAAAGAAAATTTTAACGCTTAATACTATGAAAACAAGTAATAAATTATTAATCGCATTAGCCGTTTCGCTTATCATTATTCCAATTATTGTAATTGCGATAAATGTTAAGGTGAACTATAAAAATGAGAAGGCTTTTTATAAAAATTTAAAAGAAAATACAGAACTTAAATCTGCATTGGATGGCTACACAAGCAAAGAATTACCACAATTTTCTACTGTAAGTTTAAGCGATGGTAACGATGCATATATCAACTTCGTAGTTATCAAAAGTGATAAACCCGGCATCAAAATCCCAACAGATTTGATGGAAATTTATGATGTTAAAGTTGATAATAATGGTATCCTTCAGTTTGTGTTGAAAAATGCAGACAAGAAACTAAAATATTCTTTAACAGCCTACATTTATTCCAATAATGTTAAGGCTTTCGATATTGCAAAAGCAGCCGGATTTACTTTAGATATTAAAACAGATTCAGTTAATATTAATGCTAAAGATGTTAACCGTTTAAATTTTGCAGATTCAACATCAATAAAGTTATTAAGCATTAAAGCAGATAAAGTTGGCGACTTAAGATTTGATAATGCAAAAAACGGCATCGTTAATGTTGAGTTGAACAACTCAAACTTTAGCACTTTAAAATCGCCATTTCAATCTTTAAGTATAAATTCTACAGGTCAATCCAATATCGAAATATTTGGAGATAACAGAGAAAAAACCATGTATAAAATCGACGAGTTGAGCATTAAAACGGCGGGCAAAACAGAATTAAATATTGATGACATCAGGGTGCTTAAATCTTCGGGTAATTTATCTGATTCAACTAAAGTGAATGCTTCTGCATCAATAATAAAATCAATGTTTAATAAATAGATTAAATCATGCTCGGTAAGTTTTATGCACCAAAATTCCGCATAAAGCTTACTGAGTTTTGTATATCGACAGACAATATTCTATCTGCATCATTAAAACTAACTTCCTTTCTATAAGCACTTAAAATTTCTTCAATTTTTGGAGATGATTTTAATGGCCGCCTTAAATCCAAAGCCTGGCAAGCAGTTAATAGTTCTATGCCCAGGATATTTTCCAAATTGTTAACCACCCGAAGGCATTTAGTAGCACCATTTGCGCCCATGCTTACATGGTCTTCCTGTCCGTTGCTACTCACAATACTATCAACAGATGACGGTGTGCAAAGCTGTTTATTCTCGCTTACAATTGATGCCGCCGTATACTGCGCAATCATTAAGCCCGAATTTAGACCTGCATTCTTTACCAGAAACGGTGGTAAACCTCTTTGGCCGGAAATAAGCTGAAAAACCCTTCTTTCTGATATGGATCCGATTTCGGCCAGGGCAATGCAAAGGAAATCCAGACTTAGTGCTAAAGGTTGCCCATGGAAATTCCCTGCAGAAATAATGCGATCTTCATCAGGAAAAACATTTGGGTTATCGGTAACGGCATTAATTTCCGTTTCAAATACACTGCTGATGTAAGCGATACTATCTTTACTTGCACCATGAACCTGAGGAACACAGCGGAAAGAATAGGGGTCTTGTGTTTGTTTGCCTTCCTCGTTAATAATTTCACTCCCTTGTAAATAAGAATAAATCGTGTGTGCAGTTTCGAGCTGTCCTTTATGTGGTCTAATCTGGTGGCTTAAAGCATCAAAAGGATCAATTCTGCAGTCAAATGCATCTATTGAAATTGCAGCAATTTTATCAGCCCATTTACCTAGTTTATTTGTTTTTATCAGGATGTAAATTCCATAGGCACTCATGAACTGTGTACCATTAATCAATGCTAAACCTTCTTTTGATTGAAGAGAAAGCGGTTCCCAATTTAACTTCTCATATAATTCGGCAGTACTAATCCTATTATTCTGGTAGTAAACCGCTCCTTCGCCAATTAATGGTAGGGCCAGATGCGCCAATGGAGCTAAATCGCCAGATGCACCCAGTGAGCCTTGGGTGTAAACCACCGGATAGATATCATGTGTATAAAAATCCACTAAACGCTGTACCGTTTGTACAGAAATGGCAGAAAAACCATAGCTAAGCGATTGGATTTTTAAAAGCAACATTAACTTTACAATTTCTTTTGGAACTTCATCACCTGTACCACAGGCGTGAGAAAGCAATAAATTATGTTGCAGTTTGGTCAGGTTTTCCTGTTCGACTTTCACATGTTGGAGGTATCCAAAACCTGTATTTATTCCATAAACTGGCTCATTATTAAGCTTTAACTTATCGTCAAGATAACTTCGGCACTTGCTTATGCGGTCAATGGCCTGCTTACCCAAGGCAATGGAATATTTGCCTGAAATAATTTCCGAAATTAAATTTATACTGAGCTGGCTCTCGCCTATATAAAAAACGGGCATGGTTTTTAATCTATCTGGTCGGCTCAAAAGTATTAATTATTATTAAATTAGGCCGATTAGCAAATCACATTGCCACAAATTATTTTAAAATGAAAAAATTTTTCCTTCTTATTGCACTCTCTGTACTGACTGTAAACATTTACGCTCAAAAAGTTGATACGGTTTCAATTACCCTGGAAAACATAAAATACCCATACCAGGTTAAATTTTTACCGCTTACTGTTGAAGGGCAGGATATACGCATGGCTTACATGGATGTGGCACCAACGGCCAATGCTAATGGAAGAACAGTAATGCTTTTTCATGGGAAAAACTTCGGTGGTTATTATTGGGGCCATGTAATCAGAACGCTGGCAGCAAATGGCTTTAGGGTTGTTGTACCTGACCAGATTGGCTTCGGCCGTTCATCTAAACCGATTATAAACTACAGCTTTACACAACTTGCTCAGTGGAGTAAAAAGTTACTGGATACGCTTGGTGTACAAAAAACATCAATTTTAGGCCATAGTATGGGTGGTATGCTGGCGACACGTTTTGCCTTAATGTTTCCTGAAAGAATGGAAAAGCTTTTGCTTGAAAATCCAATCGGTCTGGAAGATTATAAGACTTTTGTGCCTGCATCAACTGTTGAAGAACAATATCAGCGTGAGCTTAAAAATACGCCCGAAAGCATCCATCAGTACTACAAAAGTTATTTTACGGTATGGAAACCGGATTACGAGCCACTGGTTAATGCAGGTGCAGGCGTAATTTTTAGTGCTGAGTATCCAAGATATGCAAAAGTGGCAGCCTTAACTTACAACATGATTTATAATGAACCTGTTATAGATGAGTTTCAAAACCTGAAAGTGCCTACCATTTTATTTATTGGTAAGGAAGACCGGACCATTATCGGAAAAGCCCTATTGAGCGATGACCAAAAAGTAATTCATGGTCAGTACAGATTTTTGGGGAAAAATACAGCACTAAAAATTCCGGGGTCTAAAATTGTTGAGTTTGAGGCATGCGGGCATATTCCCCATGTAGAAATCATGACTGAATTTCTGGTTGCATTAACTGGTAGTCTGTAATTTTTAGTTGGCCTCTTTTCCTGTAATTTTGTTTATACCTTCCATATCAAATTCGGTTTCCTGATCGGTTGCTTTCATTTTCCCATAAAGTTCAATACGCGTATGGCTGTTTAAAATGATACCTGTTTTGATATCAACCTGGGCATCACCGAAATTCATACCTTTTAAATCTGTTTGCATTTTATTCCCAAGGCTTTCAAAATCTCCCTTCGACATTAAACTTCCTTTAATGCTTAAAATGGCAATGTTATCCTTAATCTCTTTTAAAGTATAAGTTGTAGTCGTTTCAATAGGCATTGCAATCGTTGTTTTTGTATTTACAATCCAGCTTTCCCCAACTTTAACGGCTTTATCTGGAAAAATCTTTAACGAAGATTCCATCGTTTGCCTGATTACTTCAGCATTAAATTGTTTACTCAGGGAGAGTTTCACTTGTCTGAGTTGAGTTGTGTCCGTAGTCATTTTAGATGCAATACTATCGACCATTTTTTCTAATCCGGAAACTGATTTCACTGCACCATTTGGTGCCAGAAGCATACTGAAACTCGCGTTCTTTAAACCTGAAAACGGATTTAATTTACCCGCCTCATCTTTATCAGAATCGAGTATAAGCTCATTACCCATACCTACAGATTTAATCGTTAATCGTTTGTAAATTACTTTAACTGTTTTATCTAACCCTTTTGCACTGGTAATATCGAAAGTGTAATCCGTACCAACATTCTGGATATAATTCGTTTCCTTCCCGCCGATTTTCTGGGTAATAATCTGGTCTGAATTAATGGTATAGCTGTATTTTTTTCCTACCGGATAATCTTGCTTCAACAGATAAGTTTTCTGTGCAAAAGTGCTTATCGAAGCCATGAAAAAAATAACTATGGATATATGAAGTGCTTTCATTTTTTGTTTTTATTAATGTTTTATCCTGCCGGCTGTTGCGAAAAAATCAGGCTCAACTGGTGATACAAATCTGGGTGTTTATCTTTTAGTAATTCAGGCTTTTCGAAAAAATATTCGGATACCACAGCAAAAAATTCAGCCTGATTGGTAATTGCGTAAGGGTTAATATCCGACTTATTATCTTCAATACGTTCAATTTCTTCATGCATCATTTTAATCCATGGCAATGTATATTCATGCCCCATCAGGTTTTCGGGCACACCATCCGTAGCGCCATCAGACTTATCTAAAAGATGAACAAACTCATGAATTGCCGTATTTTCCTTTCCGGCGCTTTTCGAAAATCCATGCCTTAAAGCCGAACGAGATAAAATCATCTGCCCGTTCATGTAGCCACTGCCCACCATCCCCATGATGTTTCTTTCTCCTCCTTCAAACTGAAAATCATGATTAAAAGTATCGGGATAAAGCAAAACGCTCGATAGGTTTTTATATTGCCAGTCGCTGAAACCAAAGATTGGAATTACTGCACTCGAAGCAATTAAAAGTTCATCGAGTGTGGTCATTTCCAAACCAACACCTTCAATTTTTACCGTACTAAAAAATTCAGCAACCTTTTGTTCAAACCTTAATTTATCAGTAGAATCCAAATGATGATAATAACCCACATAATCATTTAAGATTTGTTTATCAACATCTGTTAAGGGCTCAATGGCAGGTTTTCTCTTCCGAAGAATAAGATATAAAGCAATCAGAAATATTGGTATCAGGTAAGCAAAGGGCAACGAATTCATATTTGGTTTAAGTAGTCGGGACTGGTAAAATGGTATAGGTAATTCTTTGTTTAAGGCTCATCCAAAACAGATAAGCCTTAAACAGTTTCAAAAATTTAACTTTCAAGAATTTCCAGCTGTGTTAAAACATCAACCCTGGTAACCGGATAAGGTTTATTTTGTGTTAAAGCATTGTAAACCGCGTCGAATAACGGTAGATAACTACCTGTTTCTGAAGGGATAATTTCTTCCATTCTGTTACCATTTTCATCAACAGTTGTCAGTAAACCATCTTTTCCTGCAGCTTCAATTCCATAGCCATCGTCAGTAAGTTTCATTCCCGCTAATAATTGTTCTTCCTGGCTATCAGACCTTTGTTTAACAAAACTTCCGTTAACACCATGTAAAACAAAGGCAGCTTGCGGATTTACCACCAACATACTCGAAGTAACAAATACATTAACGCTATCTGGATAATTTAACTGAATGGTGAAATAATCATCAACCTGGGTATTCTTTCTGTTCTTGCCTAAAGTTTTATGGTAATGTATTGGCTTACCGAAAATGCTAATTACCTGATCCAAAAGGTGCGGACCTAAATCATAAAGCAGGCCTGCGGCCTCAATAGCCTGTTCTTTAAAAACCTTTGGGCCTATAACATTCCTATACCTGTCGTAACGCAAGTGCATCTCAACCAGTTTTCCAAGCTTTCCACTTTCAAGTATTTTTTTTACGGAAGCGAAATCACTGTCCCAACGACGATTCTGATAGAAAAATATCTGTTTTCCAACTTCATCAGCCAAAGCGAACAATTCTTTTGCCTGAGCAGAAGTTGCGGTAAACGGTTTTTCAACAAGAATATGTTTGCCTTTTGTCAGGGCTGCTTTGGCGTGTTCGTAGTGTAAATTGTTCGGCGTATTTATTACCACTAATTCAATTTCATCATCATTTAAAAGCTCGTCAACGCTGTTATAACTTATAATTTCAGGATAATCGTTCACGGCATTTTTATTATTCCGCTCTACAACGGCTTTCAGACTAAAGCCAGTATGCGCATTTAGAAACGGTGCGTGAAAAACTTTCCCTGACATACCATATGCCAATAATCCGGCTGTAATTGTTTTATTTGAATTTGTACTCATAGACCATAAATGTAACCAAAAATACGGTCATGCGTTAATCTTAAAGCCCGAAACTATAAACCTTTTTACACTATCTTTGCATTTATGAAACCTTCGGAGATTAACAGCAAGTGGAAAACATTACAGGAAAGAATTTCTCAGGAATTTGATTCAGAGTTTCCTGATTTAAAAGTGATGTTGTTTTTAATTGGTGTGCAGGAGTTAGGAAAAGGTCCGAAGAAGTATAGTAAACGCCAGAAAGAAGAGTTAATGCATATTGCGACCTGCCGTTTGTTAAGCGAAATGGGTTTTTATGAACTTGAAGGCTTAGATCAGGATGGCTGGCCGCATTGGAAACTTGTAAAAGCCATACCGCCTTATACCATGCTGGAGCAGGAGCTGCTGATGAAATCGCTGGTTGTAAATTATTTTGAAGATATCTATTCTTAAGAAGCCATCAGGAATATAAAGAGCAAAAAAAGGCCCCGATGTTTAAACATCGGGGCTGGTTATATAATGACCTCATAGGTAGAGGGAATTCGCTATAATTAACCTTGTTTTTGCGCTGTGTTTTTTAATGCATCGTTAGCAACAATTACAATTTCAACACGACGGTTAGCTGCACGCCCTGCGTCAGTTTCGTTATCTGCAATAGGCTCAGAAAAACCTTTACCAATGGTTACTAAGCGTGAAGAAGGTACACCTTGCGAAACCGCATAAGCTTTAACTGCTGCAGCTCTTCTTTCTGAAAGCCCCTGGTTATACTGTTCAGTACCACGGCTATCCGTGTGACCAATAACTTTAATATCTGTATCAGGATATTGATTTAACGATGCTGCCAAACTTTGAACATTGGTTTTCGCTGCATCTTTTAAAGCTGTTTTATCGAAATCGAATAAGATACCGCTATCAAATTTCACAATAATACCTTCACCTTCACGGATTACCTCAGCATTTGGAATTGCTTTTTGAATTTCAGCTGCCTGTCTATCCATTCTGCGGCCAATAAATGCACCAGCCGTACCACCAATAGCACCACCAATTAATGCACCAACAGCTGTGTTACCAGCTTTCTTACCAATTAATGCACCAACAACACCACCTGCAGCAGCACCAATACCCGCACCTTTTTGCGTTTTAGTTAAACTATCGCAACTTTGAAATGCCATTGAACCAACTGCTAACCCTATACTTAATGTCGCTATTTTTACTCTTGAAATACTCATAATAATTTAGGTTTAATTTCCTGGTGTTCTATATTCAAACACAATGCCAAAAAAATAACAAGCTAAATTTTAAGCTTATTTTTTGCGAATTGGGCTAAAAGAATAATTTTTAGCCCAAACAAAAAGAGTCCTGGAAATCCAGAACTCTTCAATTGTATCATTATTAGTACAAAGACTAAGCAGAGAAATAGCTCTCCAATTCTTTTAATGTATTTTCATCTGTTTTGAAATCCTTGATTACCCTGCCTTTTTCAACCAGAACAATCCTGCTGCACACATCGGTAACATGATTTAAATCGTGACTGGAGATAAAAGTTGTCATGTTTCCAGCCTGTGCTTTGAGTAGATTCTTCAACCTGATTTGTGTAGTTGGGTCGAGATTAGCAAAAGGTTCATCCAGAATCAGTATTTCAGGTTTCTGCATTAATGCGGCAGCAATACCAACCTTAACCTGATTTCCTTTACTGAAATCACGAATATATTTCCCACTATTTAATATTTCACCATTAAAGAATTCCCCATATTGGGCAAGATAGGTCGAAACATCAGCAACGCTTAAATTATGTAAGCTACCAATAAAAATAAAATATTCTTCTGGCGTTAAATAATCAATCAGGAAACCTTCATCTAAAAAAGATGCTGTGTAATTTTTCCAGTTATCATTTTGCATTACATTTTCACCTTTTGATAAAACTTCGCCCTGCGTAGGACGGATTAAATCTAAAAGCATGCGAAAAAATGTCGTTTTACCAGCACCGTTGTTTCCAACCAGTCCTACGGTTTCGCCAGCTTCGATATGTAAATCATCAATGTTTACAACGGTTTTATCGCCATAAACTTTTTGTAAATTTTTAACTTCTAAAATCATAATTATTCTCTAAAGCCTTCGGCTATTTTATAACGTTGTAATTCAAATCTTTTTGCAATATAGTTAACCCAAAAACCGCGTAACAGCAACATGACAAAACCAAAAACAGATACGGCAATTAAACCCCAATAAGGTTTATCAAGCATCCCGAAAGGAACGTAGATTAGTATTGGCGTAAGTGCGTAAGGAAACATTAAAAGCCATTGCGTTGCGCCGGTTCCCTGATAATTAAAGCTGGCCGCTTTGGTAATATCCAAACGCTTGTAGTTTAATGTTGCGAGGTAAAGTACCACAACGGTTCCAAAACCTATATTATATAAATAGGCAGCCACATGAAGCAACAATAATTTCGGACTTAAAAAGCCGTAAAAACTCGCCAGCAGGGTAATGATGGTACAACCTATGGTAAAAAGCAAAAATTTGGCTTTTATAAAATCTTTAAAATTTATCTTATTTGCCAGTAATCCATCAAAATGGGCACTTTGCCAGGCAAACATAAACTGGCCATAAATAATGATAGATATTCCGGTCATGAAAATAGCCCCGAACATCATTTGTCCGAATGCGTCGTTGTTTATTGCCTTTTCCTTGTAAAAGATAAATCCGTAGAACAAGAAGAAGAAGCCCATAATCACTGAAGAACGTGGTCTTTTATGTCTTAAAATTAATTTTAATTCCAGAGCAGCCAGCTCTCCAACGCTGCCGAAGCGGTTTAAGAAAGCATAATCGGTACTTGCTTTTTTCTCTTGTTTAGTACTGAGTTCTTCGGTATATAAATTACGGCGAAGAAAGGCCGAGTTGATATAAAAAATTGCAATTGCCGCCAGGGTAAACAAAAAGCCGATATATGGTTTTGAAGCGATTGTTCTAAAAACATAATCGGAAGCAGCCATTACCGAAATAATTTTATAATATTCAAGTGCAGCAAAAGCAGCAAAAATTAACAAACCAAAAAAAGTATATAATACATTGCTTATCGATTTCCGCTTAATGTAAAGCGCCAGGTAATTATTAAAAATGGCTATTGAAATAATGGCAACAATGTACATTAGTGTAACGAAGGCACCGTAAGCTGGTGCGATCTTCATGAAACAAAATGGCAGAAAGATAAAAAGTGGCCATAAATTAAATGCTGAAAACAAGGCTTTAACATTCAAAAAATTAATGATTTTACTTCTTTGAATCCGAAGGTGCAGGTAAGGCACTATACTAAGGGTAGGCAATTCCTGCAACTGCAAACGCATAATAAAATCTAAGGCAAAGTAGTAGAGGATTAGGCCGTTAAAGCTTTTAATCACATCCTGATTGGTGAAGATTTTAGGAAGAATAAATTGCATTCCGAAACCTGCTCCAAGCGCCAAAACGAGAAAATAAAGCATAAAAAAGCCCAGAACGATTTGGCCGGCAATGCTACTTCCCCGGTTACGCGAACGCCAGAATGATTTCCATTGATGGTTTAAAAAGGTATTCAACATAGATAGTTTAGGTATTAGTTCTATTAATTAGTATTTATTTTGGTTGAAATGTTACATTAATAATTGTATTTGTTTTTCCAGTTCTGTCTTAGCTTCTCACGCAGCTTTTCCTCGGCCGGATTTTTACCTGGGTCGTAAAGTTTTGTTCCACTTAATTCGTCTGGAAAATATTCCTGTGCTTCGAAATTCCCTTCATAACTGTGCGAATATTTATAATCTGTACCATAACCAATATTCTTCATCAGCTTGGTTGGAGCATTACGAATATGCAACGGCACGGGTAAATTTCCGGTTTGTTTAACTAAAGCCTGAGCCTGATTAATCGCTTCGTACGAAGCATTACTTTTCGCCGAACTGGCGAGATATGTAACACATTGAGCCAGAATAATCCGTGCTTCCGGATAACCGATTACATTTACCGCAGTAAAGCAATTATTTGCCAGCAGCAGAGCATTAGGATTGGCATTTCCAATGTCTTCTGATGATAAAATCAATAATCTCCGGGCAATGAATAATGGATCTTCCCCGCCTTCAATCATCCTGGCAAGCCAATAAACAGCCGCATTGGGATCGCTGCCACGTATTGATTTTATAAATGCCGAAATAATATCATAATGTTGTTCACCCGCCTTATCATAAAGTGCAAGGTTTTGCTGGGCATGTGCCAGCACGTTATCGTTGGTTAAGGTAATTTTATTTCCCCCGATGCCGTTAATCGCAATTTCCAGGACATTTAAAAGCTTACGGGCATCGCCTCCGCTTAGCCTGATTAAGGCTTCATGCTCCTTAATTGTGATCTTCTTCTCAGCAAGTATGGCATCTTTTTTTATCGCCGTTTGCAGCAAGCCTGCAAGCTCTTCTTCGGTTAACGATTTTAAAATGTAAACCTGGCAACGTGAAAGCAAAGCGGAAATAACTTCGAAAGATGGATTTTCGGTAGTTGCACCAATAAGCGTAACTAAGCCTCGTTCTACGGCGCCTAAAAGACTATCCTGCTGCGATTTACTGAAACGATGTATCTCATCGATAAATAAGATGGGCAAACCCAGAAAACTATCTTTCAGCTGTGCAGCCCTATCGATTACATCGCGAATATCTTTAACGCCACTATTAATCGCACTAAGGTTAAAAAATGGCCTGTCTAAAGCTTGAGAGATGATATAGGCAAGCGTTGTTTTTCCAACACCTGGTGGCCCCCAGAAGATCATGGAAGGCAGCTGACCGCTTTCTATCGCCTTGCGCAAAACAGCACCTGCGCCTACAAGGTGTTTTTGCCCTACATATTCATCTAAATTCTGAGGGCGCATTCTTTCGGCTAAAGGGGCTTGGTTTTGCATAATGGTAAATATATAAAAATGCTTTTTTAAGCATCCGGAATTAATGAATTTGTTTAAACCATACAAGGTTTAATCTTCAATTTTCGAGTGGTGCTTTGTGTCTTTCATGGTTGTATATAAAACGAGTGAAATAAAAATACATCCGGTTACATACCAGTAGAAATAAGTTTCATGGCCTATATTTTTAAACCACAAGGCGAAATATTCGGCTGTTCCGCCAAAAATTGCTACGGTTAATGCATAGGGCAAACCAACACCGAGTGCCCTTATTTCTGCCGGGAAAAGTTCGGCCTTAACCACTGCATTAATGCTGGTATAACCACTCACAATAATTAAAGCGGCAATCATCAGCAGGAAAATAATAAATGTATTGCTTTCTTTAGCCAAACCTGTTAAAATAAAATAAGTGCATAAGGTACCCAAAATACCGAAACCTATAAGCAGGGGTTTCCTACCGATTTTATCTGATAGCAAACCAAATAAAGGCTGCATAATGGCGAAAACCAGTAGTGAGATAAATGATAGTTTTGTAGATGTTTCTTTGCTCAGGTGTACCGTATTTACAAGAAACTTTTGCATGTAGGTACTAAAAGTGTAGAAGGCGATGGTGCCACCCAATGTTAAGCCAACAACCGTAAAGACTTCCCGTGGGTATTTTAATAAAACAGCGATTCCACCCTTTTTTTCATCTTTATCCTTGCTCTTAAAAACAGCAGTTTCATCGATATGCCTCCTTAAATAAAGCGCAATAAAGGATAAGATTGCCCCAATAAAGAAGGGAATCCGCCAGCCCCATTTATGCAGTTCTTCGGAAGTAAGTAACCAGTTTTGTAAAATCAGCTGAATACCCAAGGCCAGCAATTGACCGCCAATAAGTGTTACATATTGAAAACTCGAATAAAAGCCCCGGTGTTTTTTTGTCGCCATCTCACTCAGGTAAGTTGCCGATGTACCATACTCGCCACCAGTGCTCAAACCCTGAATTAATCGTGCAAACACCAAAAGTAAAGGAGCGGCTATGCCAATTTGTTTGTAGCCAGGTATTAAACCGATAATTAACGACCCTATAGCCATAATCAACACGGAAATTGTCATAGATCGTTTACGACCAAATTTATCGGCAATGCTGCCAAATAACCAGCCACCAATTGGGCGCATTAAAAAGCCTACCGCAAAAATGCCTGCGGTATCCAGCAATTGCGCCGTTGGGTTGCTATTCGGAAAAAATACAGGAGAAAAATATAAAGCAAAAGCAGAGTAAGTATACCAGTCGTACCATTCTACAAGATTGCCAACTGAACCTCCAAAAATAGATTTCAACCTATATTTTACTTCATTAATTTCTTCTGGCTTAAAATCGGTTGATATATTTGACATGCTTTATAAAATAATGCTAATGTAATTTGGATGAGCAGATTTAAACACAAACTGGTAAATTTTGTTTATTTGCTATTAGGTGTAATATAGCTTGAGAATAGCTGATTTGCAAGAACGTATTCAAAAAATCACGCTAAATTAAGATGGCAAGAGTAGTTTTTGAAGGCGTAAATTTATAACATTCAATAATCCAATCCTTCATCACATGAAAGATAATTTTTCTACACAGGCAGCAGAATACGCGATATACCGACCAACCTATCCACAGGAATTGTACGACTACCTTTTCACTTTAGTAAAAAACCACGAATCGGCCTGGGATTGTGCCACAGGGAACGGACAGGCAGCCAGCGTACTGGCACGGAATTTCAAAAATGTTTATGCTACCGACATTAGCGAAAAGCAACTTAATCAGGCTTTGAAACTCCCAAATGTAACTTATCATGTCGAATCATCTGATCAGGCAAATGTTGCCGACAATAGCTTTGACTTAATCACAGTTGCTCAGGCTATTCACTGGTTCAATTTCGAAGCTTTCTATGGCGAGGTAAAACGAACCCTTAAGCCTGATGGGATTTTAGCGGTTATTGGTTATGGCTTAATGTTTATCGATAAATCCGTTGACAAGGTAATTTTTAAACTATATGAAGATATCCTGGGCAAGTACTGGGACACTGAACGCCGGTATATCGAAGAAGGTTATCAAACTATCCCATTTCCGTTCGAAGAAATTAAAGCGCCACATTTCCAGATTAAAACAACCTGGAATTTTAACCAGTTAATTGGTTACCTGAATACCTGGTCGTCGTTACAGCATTATAAAAAAGCAAACGACAGAAACCCATTGGAGTATATGCTTACCGAGCTAAAGGAAGCCTGGGGAGATGACGAGGTTAAAGAAGTTTATTTCCCCATATTGTTAAGGATAGGAAAATGATCGTATTTCCGTCATTGCGAGTCACGAAACAATCTGTTGAAGAGATTACTTCGTGCCTTACAATGACGATTTGAAAATTTTTATTTCAGGAAATCCAGAATACCTAAAACGGTAAGTTTTTGTTGCTCACCACTCTGCATGTTCTTTAGGGTAAGTTCGCCGGAAGCCATTTCATCACCACCTATTAAAATTACGTAAGGAATGTTCTTGGCATCAGCATAAGCCATTTGTTTCTTTAGCTTAGCAGATGAAGGATATAATTCGGCAGCAATACCAGCATTTCTAAATTGCTGTAGAATAGGCAATGCATATTTTTCGGCTTCAGCATCGAAATTACTGATTAAAACTTTCGTCCCGATTTCTGCAGATGCCGGAAAAAGATTAAGCTCTTCCAGCACATCGTAAATACGGTCGGCACCAAAAGAAACGCCTACCCCCGTTAAATCTTTCAGACCGAACATGCCGGTTAAGTCGTCATAACGACCACCACCACCTATGCTACCCATGGCAACTTCGTTGGTTTTCACCTCGAAAATACAACCAGTATAATAGTTTAAACCACGGGCTAAAGTAATGTCTAACTCCAGTTTTGCTGTTAAAGGTAAGGCGTAAGAAATAAGGCTTTCTACATATTCGAAAACCTGTTCTATTTCAGCTATTCCTTTTAACCCAGTTTCTGATTTTGCCAATACGTTCTTTAAACTCGAGAGTTTTTCTTCGTTTGTGCCCTCAAGTAAAATAACCGGACGAAGTTTTTCTAAATCATCCTCGGTAAAACCACGTTCCAATAATTCTTTACTAACACCATCTAAGCCAATTTTATCAAGTTTATCGATGGCAACAGTCATATCGATAATCAAATCAGGTTTACCTATAATTTCAGCTATACCCGATAGAATTTTTCTATTATTAATTTTAACACTAAAATCCTTCAAGCCAAGTTTGGCCAAAGCTTCATTGTAAATAAGGATAAATTCCGCCTCGTTTATTAAACTCTCCGACCCGACTACATCTACATCGCACTGGTAAAACTCACGGTATCTTCCTTTTTGCGGACGATCTGCCCGCCACACAGGCTGAACTTGGAAACGTTTGAATGGTAAAGTAATTTCGTGTTGGTGCATGACCACATAACGTGCAAAAGGAACGGTTAAATCGTAACGTAGCGCCTTTTCAGAAATCAGTGGAATGAGTTGGTTACTGTTTTCATCCTGAGCAAAGTCGAAAGATTTCTTTTTAGCGTCTTTGAGATATTCCCCGCTATTTAGAATTTTAAAAATCAGCTTATCGCCTTCATCACCATATTTCCCGGTTAAAGTAGAAAGGTTTTCAAAACTTGGCGTTTGAATTTCTGCATAACCATATTTCCTGAAAACCGACTTAATGGTATCGTAAATAAAGTTCCGTTTTACCATTTCAACAGGCGAGAAATCGCGTGTACCTTTTGCTAATGAGGGTTTAATAACTGACATAGCCGCAAAAGTACAAAAAGGTTTATTAACGACAGATATGTTTTACAGCCAAGATTAAAGCGGTCTGGAAATGGAGATGCATTTGTCATTCTGAGTGCAGCGAAGAATCTGCAAGCGATTAGAGCATGTCCGTCAATTAATTCGCCTACAAAAAAAGTCTATGTAGTATCTTAAGATAGCATCAATAGGTTAGGGATTCTTCGTTACACTCAGAATGACAGCAAGAATTGTACTTTAACCAATACAAGAAGTTTAAAAATCCTACCTTCCCAATACAGCTTTTACCATTTCCCTGTTTGGTTTCGAAACAGGAATTTTGTCGCCATTATTCATCATTAGCATTCCACCATCTTCCTTTAACCAGCTTTTTACAAACTGTGGATTAACTAAATGGCTTTGATGCGAGCGAATAAAACCATGTGGTTTCAACAGATCTGAATATTCCTTTAGTGGTTTTGAAATTAATATTTTCTCACCTGAAGATATATGGAAAAAGGTATAAGTATTATCAGCAACACACCGAACAATCTCATCAACAGAAACATAACGAATCTCATGCTGTTGCGGCAATGCTATTTTCGGAACAGCAGGCTCAGTACGTTTAATTTGATTGAGTAAAAAGTTAAGTTGCTCCCCGTTAATTTTATTTTTAACCCTTTCCTCAGCTTTTACAACTGCTGCTTTTAGCTCGTCTGGGTCCACTGGTTTAAGCAGGTAATCTAAAGCTGCAAATTTTACTGCTTTGATTCCATAATTATCATAAGCGGTTACAAAAATCACTTCAAAGGTTTTATCACCAAGCATATTCAACAAATCAAAACTTGTGGTTTTTCCCATTTGTATATCGAGAAAAATTAAATCAGGCCTATGCAGGTTAATCTTTTCCAAAGCATCAGCTATGTTAGCAGCAATGGCTACCACTTTAATTTGCGGACAGTTTTTGGTTAGTAAAACCTGTAAGTTCTCTAAATTTGGTTGCTCATCATCTACTAAAATTGCCCTCATGCTATAACCATTGTGTTAGTGTAATTTTTACGGTTGTGCCTTTTAAATCCGAGTGGATATTCAATTGAAAAGGTGTTTCCTTATAAATTGTATTAAGTAAAGTTATACGGTTTTTGCTTAATGTTAAACCCAAACCATTATAAGTTTTACTGATATCGAAACCTTTCCCGTTGTCGGTTATTTGCAACACTAAATCTGCTGCATCTTTCCTGAAACTGATTTCAATTTTACCATCCTCTGCTTTTTCAGCTACGCCGTGTTTCACTGCATTTTCAACAAAAGGCTGCAAAAGCATCGCCGGGATTTCGACGTTTTCGGTATCTAAATCGGAAGATGCCATTAGTTTGTATTGAAATCCAAAACGCAATTGCTCCATCTGGAGGTAATCATCGAGCAGAGTTTTTTCTTCAGTTAAACTAATCAGGTCTCTATTATCCAAAACATTGCGGGTTAAACGGGCAAACTTGCTAAGATAACGGTTGGCATTGTCTGTTTCATTTTTGTTCATCAGGTTCTGGATTCCGGCCAGCGCATTAAATAAAAAATGCGGGTTTAACTGTGAACGAACAGCATTTAATTTAAGCTGTGCAATTTCTTTCTGTTTTTGCTCAATTGAAAATTTTGTCTTATTTCTTCGCTTGATAAAAACCATAATAAGGCCTGATATCAAGCCCAAAAGCCCACAGGTGTATCCAATATAAGTCCAAACTTCTTTTTTACTAAATTTTTCTTCTTCCAAATTTATGGAAAGCGTGTACCGGGCCGCATATTTTTCTACGTTTTTTAATGCCGAAGTACCTCTAATAAATGGCTGGATAATAATCTCATAATTTCCAGATTTTTTGAAAACGTTTTTGGTTATTTTAATATAAGGCAAGAATGATCCTTCTTCAACATAATTACCATACTCCCATGAAGTTGATTTGAATATTATTTTATTAGTTTGTTTGTCTTTTATCAAGAGATTATAGATATAATCAATATCAGATCTATTTTTTACAACAGAAAGATCGCTGTCGTTACTACCGAAACTAAACTTAAGATTTTTTAAACCTACGGTCTTACCAAAGTCTTTCGAAATATATTGAACCTTTGCTTTAGGAATTGGTTTACCGTAAAAAACAGATTTATACATATTAAGTGGACTTTCAACACTATAAACTAATACTGTTACAATTTTATCTTTTATGGTAAAAACACCAAGTGTTGCGGAGCTAAATATTTCTTCATCCCCCCCTGCATGCGTGTCAATTAATTGAGCTTTATTGATTGGCTTATTTACTACAAAAGGTTTTTCATCAACTAAAATTGTGTAGCGATAATCCTGTATAGCATTTGCCTTTCTAAAATTAATTTGAATATTCAGATTATTAACTTCTGGCAGGTAGTTAAAGGATGTATTAGGTTGATTGGGATATATATTCCAATAATAAATATCCGTTGCCAAACTATCTACAAAGTAGAGTAGTTTTCCTCCACCAGGATAAGACTTATGAAAATCTATGCCATTTTGTGCGCTAGCAGTAAACAGGATAAGAAAGAAGCTGAGCAATATTAAGGTTACTTTTTTCATTTTTTTTAAGTTTAATTTTCATCAAACTTCTAGCAATAATAACAAAACTAAAACCATAAAACAGGAATAACATCGTTCTGGTTAGTATCCAGGTCGTTTTGTACAGTATTTATTTTTAAAGCAATCTTTACCATTGGTTTTAACCAACCGATTTAAAGCTTTAGCAAAATTTGCATTAGTAACTTTCTAAACTGCAATTACCCCCCAATCAATCCATGCCATCAGCCTCAAGTAAATATCGAATATAATACCTTGCTTTATAGGCAAAAAACTTAAATTTGCCACAACAAAAATCAAAATATAATGAGTTTCAGAATAGAACACGATACCATGGGCGAGGTGCAGGTACCTGCCGACAAATACTGGGGTGCACAAACAGAACGCTCACGCAACAACTTTAAAATCGGACCAGAAGGTTCAATGCCGAAAGAGATTATCCATGCTTTTGGATACCTTAAAAAAGCTGCAGCTTTAGCAAATACTGAACTTGGTGTACTTTCTGCAGATAAAGCTGATTTAATTGCTAAAGCCTGTGATGAAATTATTGCTGGTGATTTGGACAATCAATTTCCATTGGTAATCTGGCAAACAGGTTCTGGAACACAAAGTAACATGAACGGCAATGAGGTAATTGCAAACCGTGCGCACGTTATTAACGGTGGCGCATTGGCTGATGATAAAAAAGTACTTCACCCGAACGATGATGTAAACAAATCGCAATCATCGAACGATACTTACCCAACAGCAATGCATATTGCTGCTTATAAATTAACTGTTGAAAATACTATTCCTGGTTTGGAAACCTTACGTAATGCTTTGGCTAAAAAAGTAGAAGAATTTTCAGGCATTACAAAAACCGGTCGCACCCACTTTATGGATGCTACACCGCTAACATTAGGCCAGGAATTTTCGGGCTATGTTCAGCAAATCGACAACAGTATCAGGGCAATTAAAAATGCATTGGTAATGGTTGCTGAATTGGCTTTGGGTGGTACTGCAGTAGGCACAGGTTTAAATACGCCTAAAGGTTACGATGTTTTGGTAGCTAAAAAAATTGCCGAATTAACGGGCTTGCCTTTTGTTACGGCACCGAATAAATTCGAAGCCTTAGCGGCTCACGATGCGATGGTTGAACTTTCTGGCGCTTTAAAACGTACCGCTGTTGCCTTAATGAAAGTGGCTAATGATGTGCGTATGTTAAGTTCTGGTCCACGTTGTGGAATTGGCGAAATTGTAATTCCTGATAACGAGCCAGGTTCTTCAATTATGCCGGGCAAAGTTAACCCAACACAACCAGAAGCATTAACAATGGTTTGCGCTCAGGTTATCGGTAACGATGTTGCGGTTTCTGTGGGCGGCATGTCAGGTCATTTCGAACTGAATGTTTTCAAGCCTTTAATTGCAGCTAATGTATTGCAATCTGCCCGCTTAATCGGCGATGCTTGTGTTTCTTTCACTGTAAAATGTGCTGAAGGTATTACGGCAAACCTCCCAGAAATTGAGAAACATTTACAAAACTCGTTAATGTTGGTTACTGCGTTAAACCCGCATGTAGGTTACGAAAACGCTGCAAAAATTGCGAAGAAAGCACACAAGGAAAATAAAACCTTAAAAGCCGCAGCTGTTGAGTTGGGCTTATTAACCGCCGAACAATTCGATGAGTGGGTTCGTCCGGAAGATATGGTTGGGAGTTTGAAATAATATTTGAAAAGCAGGGCCATTCGTTCTTCGGATCCGAAAGCCCCGCTTTACACTTCAATCTTTTGAAAACTTATGTCGTGCTGAGTCACCAAGCAGCTATTTCATCGCTTGCAGATGCTTCGTGCCTCAGCATAACAACTTATTTAAAGTTCGTGCAATCAAAAGTATTTCCGTTTCAATCGGGTTTATTTAACCCAAAATATTGCTTAAAAAATAATCGCCCTGCGAAAAATGCCAATATCAAAAAACAAACATCTTAGTTTGACAACTATCAAACTTTCCTTAAGGTTAAGGCATTTGTACATCATCCTTTTTACCTTTTCTATTCTACAGATTGCCTGCTCTCCACGTCCCAATATCCAGGGTAAAGGCGAAGAATTTATGCAGGGTGTATGGAATGAAGATACTGTTGCCTTCAGCGAAAAACTCAGTAATTATACCCAGCACCATTTTAAGTTTACCTGCGATTCAGTCTATATCGATTTGGTAACACACAGTAAACTTAACCTGTATGAAGATTCGTGCTTCAATAACGGTGTGTGGAAAGAATATGCCAAAGGTGTTTATGCTGTAAAAGGCGATACTTTATTTGTTGGGGCAACATTTACGCATGCCAACTATAAACAAAAAATTTCGGGATGTTACCGCATTGGCCGCTATGATAAAAATTTCCTGATTAAGAAAAAGACTACTGATACGTTACTTTTGGAAAGCCTGAGCGACCAACGCGAAATCACCTTATCATTAAAAGAAAAAGTTACCTGCGTACAAAAAGAATTATAACATGATTTTCAAAACAATAAGAAAGAAACTTGCCATTCTGGCTGCAATTGGCTTGTTAACCTATGCACCCATTCAGGCAAATGCCTGGGGCATGATTGGCCACCGCGTAGTAGGCGAAATTGCCGATAGTTACTTAACTGCAAAAGCACGCAAAGCCGTTCAGGCCATTCTCGGTTCAGAAAACCTCGCCATGTCGGCAAACTGGGGCGATTTTATAAAATCAGATTCTACCTATAATTACATGTACAACTGGCATTTTGTAAATCTTCCGGGTGGTTTGGATAAACAAGGTGTGTATAATATTCTTGAAACTGAAAAAGCACCTAATCTTTACAATAAAATCCCTGATTTAATTGCCGTTTTAAAGAAAACCAGCAGTACCGCCGAACAAAAAAAACTAGCGCTGAGGATGCTTGTTCACCTTGCAGGCGATTTATGCCAACCCATGCACGTAGCACATAAAGAAGATTTGGGAGGCAACCGGGTTTCTGTATTATGGTTTAACGAGAAATCGAATATCCATAAAGTGTGGGATGAGCAATTAATCGAATACCAGCAATTAAGCTACACTGAATATGCTAAAGCAATTAACCACCCATCGGCGGTTCAGCTTTACAACTGGCGAAATACAAGCTTAAAAGATTGCATATACGAATCTTACCTGGTTTGCAGCAAGATATATGAAAATGCTAAACCCGATGCCAAACTTAGCTATCGCTATAATTTCGAATGGGTGGAAACGCTGAATCAACAATTATTAAAAGGTGGTATTCGATTAGCAAAAATGATTAACGACATTTACGGGTAATAAATTTATTATCAGAAGATTAAAAGCCTCAAAACATGAGGCTTTTTTTATGGCCTGTAGCATAATCATCTGTAAATTCGTTTACCATTAAAAACCGCTATTATGAAAAAACTTATTTTATTATTTATCGTACGCACAGCCTTTGCCTGTAAAAAAGACATGGATAAAACACTTACCAGTAAAAACTGGGTTATCGCCTCGGTAACGGTAACACCAGCCATGACTAGTAACAACAAAACCAGCAATAATTACATTGAGCTAATGGGGCAAGCCAGCTGTGTTGCAAACTTAAGACTTACCTTTTCAAATGATGGGACATATACTTCCGGTTCGAACGGCGCACTTTGCGATATGGCAGCATCAACCGATATTAAAACCTGGGTAAGAAACGATAACCAGATTACCCTATCGGCAAATAAGAATTCTCCGATGACATTAAACGGAAATACCTTAACCCAAACAATTACCAGTCCTGCATCGGGAGGAACTGTATACACCTTTACCTACATTTACAAAGCTCAATCGAAATAATTTTGAAAATTTTAATGGTTTGCCTCGGTAATATCTGCCGTTCGCCACTTGCTGAAGGCATTATGCGTCATTTAGCCGATAAAGAAAATTTAAATTGGGAAATTGCCTCTGCAGGAACCGGCAACTGGCATATCGGGAAAGCGCCCGATTACCGAAGTGTTGCCGCCGCTAAAGCTTTAGGCTACGACATCAGTAAGCAACGGGCACAGCAATTTAATCAGAAAATGTTTGCCAAATACGATTTGATTATGGTGATGGATAGAAACAATTTAAAGGATGTTCAAAACCTGGCAAAAACCGATGAGGAGCGAAAAAAAGTTAAACTATTTCTTGATAACGATGAAGTTACAGACCCCTATTGGGATAATAGCCTTTTTAAGCCGGTTTGCCAACAAGTTGAAGAAAGATGTAAAGAAATTATCAAACAACTTTCTTAATTTAGTTTTCAATTCATTATCCCTTACATCGCTAACCAAATAACATGAAAAAACTGTTTTCCATTTGTTTCTTTATTGCTGCTGCAATTTTACTTCAAAGTTATACTGCTAAAAAATCGCCAAGGGTTTTGGTTTTTTCCAAAACCAAAGGCTTTCGCCATGCTTCAATTGAAAAAGGAAAAGCAGCCATAATGAAATTAGGCAGCGAACATAATTTTCTGGTTGACACAACGGAAAATGCAGCTTTATTTACAGAAGCTAACTTAAAAAACTATGCAACTGTTATTTTTCTAAGCACAACTGGTGATGTGTTGGACGATGCGCAGCAGGCAGCCTTTGAAAGGTATATTCAGGCTGGTGGAGGCTATGTGGGTGTGCATGCTGCAACCGATACTGAATATGATTGGCCGTGGTATGGCAAACTTGCCGGTGCTTATTTTTTAAGTCACCCTGCCCAACAGGAAGCCCGTTTTGTGATAAAAGACAAAAAACACCCATCCACTAAGTTTATGACCGATTCTGCGTGGATACACAAAGATGAGCTTTATAATTTCAAGGATATTAATCCGGATATTAAGGTTTTGATTACGATTGATGAATCATCATATAAAGGAGGCAAAAATGGAAATTTCCACCCCTTTAGCTGGTACCACAGTTTCGACGGCGGACGTTCTTTCTACACATCAATGGGCCATACCGATGAAACCTGGATCGACCCGATGTTCTTAAAACACTTATATGGTGGAATTGAGTACGCCATAGGAAACCAGAAAAAACTCGATTACTCAAAGGTACATACCAAACTGCCGTAACATAAACGGCACAACTTTGTGAGGTGTAAATTGTGCCGCTCCTAAGTTTTAGTAAAACAACTGCGAAAGTACGTTAGATGCCGATGGCGTTGCAGGTTTTAAAGATGTAAATTTAGTGAGTTGCGCCACTGTTAGCGCTGTTCCTAACTTTGATTTCAAACCTGAAAATAGTTTACCAAATTTAGTTTGATAAGCTGCTGGGTCTGTTTTCTGTGTGGCAAGAATTGTTGCTTTTTCTACTAAAAAGTCTTTTACCGCCGATTTAACCGTTGGCTGTTGCGCCGTTGTTAAGCTTAATCCTGAAGTTAATTTACCCATTATCCCCGAAGTTAAACTGTTTACATCAAAACCCGCTGAAGTAGCCGCTGATGTCGCTTTACTTAAAATCCCCTGTGCATTCGATGCAAAATTTAACCCTATTATAAGGCTCGCTAAAATCAATAATTTTTTCATTTTTAGAATCGTTTTAGTCGAATATACAATTTTTACACCTTTTAAGAATGAAGTTTTGATTAAGATTTTATAGCTTTCTTATTAACCAGATAAATGTAATTGAGCATACAGAAAGAAGCCACTGCACCAAATGTATGCCACAGAAAATGCGTTCCAACAGTTAATATTTCCCATTTATCCGCTATGCGAAAGGTTAAAGCAAAAATGAAAGAAATTAAAGCAAAACCCACCCATTTACCATTTCGCCAATCTGTTTTTAACAGATATCCAAATACCGGAAAAAGCACCAGGGCAGCCATAAAGGCGTAATTAATATTGATAAATAGCTGGAAATCGCCACCTGTAAATTGCCTCCGTAAAAAGAGCTGAAAGAATGCATAAACAACTACAATTAATGCGGCGAAATACCATTTTGTAACCTTAGCCAAGAAGTATGTTCCAGCCGACAGGCAAAGGAGCATAACTGGCATCCAGTCCATCATAATAAAAATAGGCCACCGCCTAAGGCTGTGGTAAGTTGTGCCGCCAATACCGCCTATGTACAACAAAACCAAAGCAAAAGTTAAAAAAGCGTGCTGCTTAAAATCTTTCCTGATTTTAAAAGTCCAGTAAATAGCAATAGCTAAAAAGAAACAGCTTGTAATTGCATTTAAGGGTTCAGGGAATAAGTTGTTAAGATTTGTTTCTGTATATAACGTTCCGCCATCTGGTGGATTCTGGATAAAAGCGCTCATATTTTTACAACATAAGGTGTTTTTTAATGTTTGCAATCTGCATTTATAAAATTGAAAATCCTTCGGTTTTTTAAGTAAAAAAATTGCGACCTTAGGTTAACAACAAACTAACATGCAAACACAGAAATTATTTATGCTGATGCTGGGCTGCAAGCCCCAAGGACGGCAAACAGAACAACATGATATCTTTTTTGGCATCGGCGAAAGCCTTAAAGATTTAATCCCGCAAATTTTCGACTTCTGGCCGGAAGCGAAAAGCAAAATACACATCGATGCCTGGCGTGAAGTTAATTTCGTTGAAGGTTGTAAAGTTGAAGTGATTCCTTCATCAGAAAGCATTGAAAATCAATTTAGCCTTTTCTTTTTAAACCTTGGTGGTTACCGCCCCAACGAATTTGATGAACCGCATTATAAAATGTTGCTCGCCACGCCTGATAAAGCTACAGCAATAAAGCTGGCAAAGGAAACCGCTTTCTATAAACATACCTGCTTTGAAGGCGCCACATCGCATATTGATGATAAATATGGGGTAGATGTTGACGATGTTTTTGAAATCGAAGATGTGATTACTGCTGACTTAAAATCGAAGTTTAAATTAAAACTTAGTCCGGCAGAAAGCATAACTGAAGATGAAATTCACCTGGGTTATTTACCAATCAAAAACATCACATAAACAACATAGCTTACTGTTGTAAGGATTTAAAAAAAATGACAAACTTTTTTTCTTTCGGCTGTGTTGCTTTAATACATCGAAACTATAAAAAATAAAAACATGAAAACTACAACAGTAACAGCAGAGGTTTTAAACGACCTGGTTCAAATTAATAATGACAGAATTGAAGGTTATGAAAAAGCCCGCCAAGAATTAAAAGATGGTGATGCAGATTTAAAATCTTTGTTTTTAAATATGATTGAAGAAAGCCAGAAATATAAACTAGCCCTGGCAACGGAAATTTCTGCTGCAGGAGAAGATATTGAAACCGGCACAACCACATCAGGAAAAATATATAGAGGCTGGATGGACGTTAAAGCCTTATTTACTGGCCACGATAGAAAAACAGTATTAAATAATTGTGAGTTTGGTGAAGATGCAGCTCAAAATGCCTATAAAATGGCGCTTGAAGAGGAGGAATTGCCTGCAAACATCAGAACATTAATTTCTGATCAGAAAGCATCTTTACGAAAATCGCATGATGAAATTAAAAGATTACGCGATTCTCAAGCGTAAGTTTAGCTTTAGTAATTAGTTAGAAAGCCCTTCCGATATAATCGAAAGGGCTTTTTTACTTTTAGCTATGATTCTAATTCCTTATCCAGATGTTCTGTGACCCTTTGGATGGTATTATCAATCGTATTGCTCAGAATAGTTAAATATGAGCCTTTTTGTGCTTTATTAATGGCATCCTGCAGGCAGTCGGTACTCTTATTATTAATGATGATTTCTTTATTCGAATCAACTTCTTTAATTCCTTTAATCAATAAATCAACCAGTTCTTCCTGACTTCTTCCACGCAGGTATTTTTCCTGACAGATATAGATTTTATCGAACATCTGTGCTGCAATCCTTGCCGTTTCAATAATATCTTCGTCACGCCGGTCGCCCGTTCCCGAAATGATGCCAACATGTTCGGTTGCCTCTACACTTTGCAAATAAGCTTTTACACCATTAAATCCATCAGGATTGTGCGCAAAATCTACCAGAACTTTAAAATCTTTAAACCTGAAAACATTCATCCTGCCAGGTGTGTGTGCAGCTGAAGGAATAAAAGTTTCCAGCGATAAACGGATGTCATCAGTTTTATATCCCCATAGGTAAGCCGCCAGTGTTGCAGCCAATACGTTTTGAATCATGAAATTTACCGAACCACCAAACGTTAAAGGAATATGGGTCGCCTTATCAACCCTTAGTTTCCAGTCGCCCGTTTTTATGGTAATGTAACCATTCTCATAAATTGCGGCTACACCTCCCTTACGGCAATGTTCTTTAATCACCGGATTGTTTTCATCCATACTAAAGTACGCCACATTGCAGCGTGCATCTCGGGCAATTTTAACACAGTAGCCGTTATCAGCATTCAATACAGCCCAGCCTTTACGGCGAACAGCACCAATTACGACGGCTTTCACCCGCGTTAAATCGTCAAGGTTATGGATGTCAGAAATACCCAAATGGTCTTCCTGAATATTGGTTACCACACCGATATCACATTGGTTAAAACCTAATCCGGCACGTAAAATACCACCACGGGCAGTTTCCAGAACAGCAAATTCTACCGTTGGGTCTTTCAAAATAAACTCTGCACTAACAGGCCCGGTTGTATCGCCTTTCATCAGCATGGTATTGTGAACATAAACACCATCAGATGTAGTAAAACCTACCCTTTTTCCGTTGCTGCGGATAATATGTGCAATTAAGCGGGTGGTAGTAGTTTTTCCGTTGGTTCCGGTAACAGCAATAATTGGTATCTGCGATAGCTTTCCCTGTGGATAAAGCATATCGATAACGGAAGCTGCAACGTTTCTTGGTAAGCCTTCGCTTGGCGCTAAGTGCATCCTGAAACCCGGCGCAGCATTAACCTCTAAAACAACCCCGCCATTCTCAGTTAATGGTTGCGTTAGGTTTTGGGCCATAATATCAATACCACAAATATCCAGTCCGATAACCCTCGAGATACGCTCGCAGATAAAAATGTTCTGCGGATGAACAATATCCGTAACATCAATAGATGTTCCGCCAGTACTCAGGTTAGCTGTCGATTTTAGATAAACAATTTCGCCCTTTTCAGGGATGGTTTCCAGCGTATATTGTTTTTTGGCTAGCAAATCTAAAGTATCCCGATCAACACTTATCTCTGTTAAAACATTTTCATGCCCGTAACCGCGACGTGGGTCTTCATTTTCTTTATCAATTAATTGCTGTATGGTGTGAATGCCATTACCCCTTACATTTGCAGGGTCGCGTTGCGCAGCGGCGACAACCTTATGGTCGATTACCAATATGCGAAAATCATACCCGGTAATGAACTTTTCTATAATTACCCTACGTGAGTAGGTTTTGGCATATTCGAATGCAGCCTTTGCTTCTTCAAGGGTTTTTACATTAATGGTTGCGCCTTTACCATGGTTTCCATCCAGAGGTTTAAATACCAGTGGAAAACCAACTTTCTTTACCGATGCTTCCAGATCATCGGGATTTGAGATGGTAACACCTGAAGCAACAGGAATTGCAGCCTCAGTTAACAACCGCTTGGTTTCTTCTTTATTGCTGGCAATATCAACGGCAATACTACTCGTTTTTTCAGTCATGGTGGCCCTGAAACGAACCTGGTTCTTCCCATAACCGAGTTGTACCAGCGAGCTTTTGTTTAAGCGGATCCATGGGATATTTCTACTAACGGCTTCCTGAACAATAGAACCTGTACTTGGACCTAAGGCTTCGAGTTCACGAATCTCTTTCATCCTGCGGATATCATGCTCCAGATCGTACTCAACATTATCAATCAAAGCCTCCGCAATTTTTACAGCAGCTTCGGCAGCGTAAACACCTACCTTTTCTTCCAGATAGCTAAAAACCACATTGTATATGCCTTCGGTTTTGGTTTGTCTCGTCCGGCCGAAACCTGTTTCCATACCCGCAATGGTCTGAATTTCGAGTGCAATATGCTCGATAACGTGCCCCATCCATGTACCTTCTTTTACCCGGGTGAAAAATCCACCTTCAACGCCTTTAGAGCACCTGTGGCTGAACATACTTGGCAGCAGCTTCTCAATCCTTTCACTAAATCCTTCAATTGTATTTGTTGGCCTTTGCTCCAGCTCCTCCAGATCAAGGCGCATCTGAATTAGTTTTTTCCGATTTATCGACCAGATATTCGGCCCTCTTAATACTTGTATGTTTAATATCTTCATGTAATGTTTTGTCGTTTTTTATTCGCCAGATGGCTCAGCCGGCCTGTTTTACTCAATTTATAAGGGCAGAATTGATGATTGTAAATTATGCATTTATTTTGAAAACAGGTATAGCATTTACCTAAATCAATTTTAAGCTACAATTGTTTTGTTTTCAGCTAAAAGCATCAAAATTTTTGAGATAAAAATTTCAACTTTTGTTAATAAACCGAATATTATTGACAAAAAAAGTCGCATTTTTTATCTTATCCTGATATATTTGGTTTTTTTGATACAATACAAAATACACAAAGAATGGTTCCCAAAGGTAAGCTCATCATTATAGGTGGGGCAATTAATACGGGTAGTTTTGCGGAAACGCAATTCGGACTGCCGGATAACATGAATTTTTTTGAGCGTGGAATTTTAAAGAGAGTTACTACCGAATCAATAAAAAATACCGAATCACGCTTTGAAATTATTACCACAGCATCATTAATGCCCGAAAAAGTAGGTGAAGAGTATATTAAAGCTTATGCCCAGTTAGATGTTAACAATGTTGGGGTTTTAAATGTAACCAATCGTGAGGAAGCAAACGCCGAGGAAAACTGCGAGCGCATCAGGGCAGCTGAAGTAATTATTTTTACCGGAGGCGATCAGCTGCGTCTATCTTCTATATTCGGGGGTACTAAAATCCACCAGATTCTTTTAGAGAAATATAAAAATGAAGCTGTTGTAATTGCCGGAACATCGGCAGGTGCCGCGGCTAGTTCCAAAAACATGATATACCAGGGCAGCAGTAAAGATGCGCTGTTAAAAGGTGAGGTAAAAATTACCGGAGGCCTTGGTTTTATTGATGATGTAATTGTGGATACACATTTTGTGCAACGCGGAAGGATCGGCAGGTTATTATATGCCGCAGCAAGTAACCCGGGCATATTAGGAATTGGTTTAGGTGAAGATACTGGCTTATATATTTCTGACGGACATGTTATGGAAGCCATAGGCTCGGGAATGGTTATTCTTGTTGATGGCCGGCAAATGGCGGATACTAACCTTACTGACGTAGAGATGGGACAACCGGTATCAATTAAAAATATGGTTGTGCACGTTATGTGCGACGGCGATGTCTATGATTTAACTGATCACAGTTTAATTATTCACCACCCAAAAGTTGCTCCGATAGCATAGAGAATGGGAAGACTAGCGGGAAGTCTAAAATTAGGTTAAACGTCATGCCGGTCTTGATACTTGATACTATAAAATGAAACTAATAATACACGGAGGCTTCTTCAGTGAGTCGTCTACCAACCAGGAAACAAAAAAGGCTAAACAAGATGCTTTGGCTAATATTGTTACGCTTGGCCATGAATACCTTAAAACACATACAGCTTTAGAAACTGTGGTTTATACCGTTGGTTTGCTGGAAGATAATGAGTTATTTAATGCCGGAATTGGTTCGCAGATTCAAAGTGATGGCAAAGTGAGGCTAAGCGCTGCATTAATGGATGGTAAGACCGAAAAGTTTAGTGGTGTAATTAACGTTGAAGATATTAAGAATCCGATAGCAGTTGCAGAGAAATTATTAAAATACGACGACAGGGTATTAAGCGGGGAAGGCGCCCAACATTTCGCCCGTGAAAATGGCTTTGAATATTTTAATCCAATAACATCTCAACGTCAATCTGAATACGAAGCCAAATTAAATCAAAAAAACAACAAGGGCACCGTAGGTTGTGTGGCTTTAGATGCTAGTGGGAATTTAGCGGCTGCTACTTCAACAGGTGGTAAAGGTTTTGAAATTCCCTGCCGTGTTAGCGATTCGGCAACCGTTGCCGGTAATTATGCAAACGCTTATGCCGGAATTTCGTGCACCGGGGTAGGCGAAGATATTGTAAGTGGGGCATTAGCGGCAAAAATTGTTACCCGTGTAACCGATGGCTTCTCTCTGAAAGCGGCTGCGGATAAATCTTTTACCGAATTAAAAGCCTTTGATGGCTTTGCAGGTATTATAGGCATTACCGCACAAGGCGAAATCTACCATTGCGATGCTCACCCATATATGGTATGGGCATCTTTCGATGTTAATTTACAGGTATTTAGCTGAAAATTAATTTAAAGTATTATTTTTGTTGCATGACTAAAATGGTTATGGCTTTTTTGAGCCTTTTTGCCTCTTTACAACTATACGCACAAAACATAGATAAATCAGATCAGGAGCCTGGTTTTGGCGGAAGCGCAATAAATATTGCCGTTTCTAAATATGATCTTGCCGAAGGGACTAATTATTTTGAAGATGCGCAGGATTTAGAGAAAAAAGGTGAATTTAATGAAGCATTAACCTTATTTGGCAAGGCAGCGTTCGAATTTAATGCCGTTAAAAATTTTGGTCTTTATTGCCAGGCGCTTATCAAAATGAGCAATATGCATTACCAGTTAGGGCGTTTTACCGATGCCGAGCAAATCCTCCTTAACGTGGTACTCAAAAACTATTCAAAAATGGGCAGCCGCATGGGTCAAATGAACACGTATAACATCTTAGGCAAAGTTTATCTGGCAGAAAATAAATATACCCAATCGATGTGGTTTTATACACAGCAGGGAATATTGGCCCGTCAGTTAGGCAGTAGCAATTCTCACATCGAATCAATACTTGGCCTGGCACAGGTAAAAATTAAAAAGAAAGATTACAGCCTGGCCTCGAAAGACTTGAATCAGGCAGAGCTTTTGGCTAAATCAATCAAAAGCAATCAGTATAAAACACAGATTAAAGAATCCCGGGAAATTATTTCGGGTAAAGTTTCTTCCAAAAAATAACAACCCTTTAAATTACTTAATTTTAAGTATTTATCTCTCAGTCAGCATAGTTATATTAGTGTTGGTATTTTTAGTATTTCACTAAGAATACTGGTTAACTAATCTAAATTATGCTCAACCTCACCGCCAGATTCTTTAAAGAGGCAATACGCTGCTTTTACTTTCTGGCAGTGGCAATATTACCTTCATCGGCACAGCAATTTAACCTACTCGATTCGGCAAGACATACTTTCAGGGCACAACCTGATAAAGCATTAATGCTTTTGAGCAAAGTTGAAGCAGAAGCCATAAAAGTGAATGATCATAAATCACTAATTGAAGCGGGCATTATTCAGGGTAATATCCTTTATTTTCAGGGCGAACATAACAATGCTCTAAAAAGCTACCTGAATGCTTTACAGCTTGCTGAGCGATACAATCAGCATGAATTAATCGCTTCGGCCTCAAACGAAATCGGAACACTTTTTAAAAAAAACAAAGACCTTGATCAGGCAATGCAGTATTACCAAAGGGCTTTAAAAGAATCCCTGGCGATTAAAAATAATGCACAGCAAGCTAACGCCTACAACAATATTGGCTTGGTTTACGAAGAAAAAGGAAATTACGGTTTGGCTTTGGCTCAATACCAAAAATCGCTTAATGCTTATCAGAAAGCTAAAGATAAATTAGGTGAGTCTTATAGCCTCGAATACATTGGATATGTGTATAACCTCATGAAAAATTTTAAGCCAGCCATAGCGAACCTCGAAAGAAGTTTATTGCTGAGAACGGCATTAAAAGATAATTATGGCATTGCCATTTGCCTTACCGAGCTGGCAGAAGTTAACCGAAACAAAAACGACTTTGAACAAGCAATCAATTATGCCAATAAAGCTGTGGCTTTCTGCAGAAAAATTAATTACCCTGATATGTTGCAAAATGCTTATTTGCTTTTATCGCAGCTTTATGAACTGAAAAAAGATTATCAGGCGGCATATCAGGCACACCAGCAGTATGTTGCTGTAAAAGATTCTGTATTTACCATCGCGAAAGCAAATCAGATAAACGAATTGCAAACCAAATATGAAACAGAAAAGAAAAAGCAACAAATAGTGCTTTTGAGTACAAACAACAAAATCCAGCAGTTAGAATTATCCCGGCGAAACACTATTATCACTATAATTTCGGCAGCTTTAGTTTGCGGGCTTTTGATTTCGCTATTATTCTATAATCGTTATAAACTCAAACAAGAAAGCAAGCTTCAGGCAGAAGTGATAAAACAACAGGATTTAGCGACAAAAGCGGTACTAAATGCTGAAGAAAATGAACGAAAACGCATTTCATCAGAATTGCACGATGGTTTAGGCCAAATGTTTTCCGCAGTAAAGATGAACCTTTCCGGTATTTCACAAAACCTGCATTTTAAAGATGAAAATGACGAACAGATTTTTGATAAAACCTTAAGCCTTGTTGATGAAAGTTGCCGGGAAGTAAGGGTTATTGCTCATCAGATGGCACCTAACATTTTACTTAAATCGGGCTTGATAACCGCGATCAGGGATTTTATCGATAAAATAGATACCAGAAAGTTAAAAATTAGCCTCGAAACCTTTGGATTGAACGAGCGCCTTGATCAGAATACAGAAATGGTACTTTACCGGATAATTCAGGAATCAGTAAATAATGTGATTAAACATGCTGAAGCAAATAGTTTAGCGATTCAGATTACTAAAGATGAAGAAGGACTTAATGCCATGATAGAGGATAATGGTAAAGGTTTCGACAGTTCGAAAATTGAAAATTTCGAAGGGCTTGGTTTAAAAAATCTAATCAGCAGGGTAGCTTACCTGAAAGGACAGGTCGATTTTTCTTCAGAACCTGGCAAAGGTACCCTTGTTGCCATTCATATCCCCTAATAAATTATGCAAATGAATAGCTACCAAAATAAAATATTCATTGTTGATGATCACCAGATGGTTATTGATGGATTGCAATCTTTGCTTAGCAGCGAAGAAAAATACAAGGTTACAGGCTTCACAAACCACCCGCTTGAAGTTATCGAAATGCTGGAAAAGGAACCAGCAGATATATTGTTAACGGACATTAATATGCCTGAATTATCTGGCATTGTACTTACCCGAACGGTAAAAAAGAAATTTCCTGCTATAAAAGTACTGGCTTTATCCATGTTTGGCGATAAGCACATTATCAAGGAAATGATCGATGCGGGTATATCGGGTTATATTCTCAAGAATACCGGTAAAAAGGAACTTTTAGAAGCACTTGAAAAAATTACTGACGGACAAACCTATTTCAGTGCAGAAATTACTGCTGCGCTCATGAAAACAATTAGCAGTGAGGAGAGTAGCAGTTTAACCAACCGGGAGGTCGAGATTGTACGCCTGATGGAAAAAGAGCTAAGCAATAAGCAAATTGCCGATAAGCTTTTTATCAGTGAAAGAACCGTGGAAACCCATCGAAAAAATATATTCAGAAAAACCAAAACCCAAAGTATCATCGGGCTAATTAAGTATGCATACGAACATAGGCTGATCTAGCTTTGTCATTTCAACAACAATTTAATTGTTAATTTTTGTTAAAATAATATGGTTACAACATGCTGATTTTAAAACAAAAAGTGCCCCAGAACGTTATTTTAACATAATTGCTAAATAAAAACCTTTTGGTTAGATTTGATATATTTAACAAGAGACGGTAATAATGCTGTCTCTTGTTTGTTTATTTGCTAAAATGGTATCATATTGGCTATTCAGAATATAGAAATGGATTTTAAATTATTTAAAGAGATGTTGAAGAGAATATTTTTTGTACTTTTTACCGGCGCTGTAATTGCCTGCCACGCAGCTCCGAAAATTCAACCGGTAGTTGAAGGCGTAACGAATGTAAAGCCAGATGAGCAGCAGCAGCTGGTGATTAAGGAAGTAGTAAACCTTATTGAAAGCTACAATTACAAAAAGCTTGAAATTAACGATTCTATTTCCTCACTAATCTTAGATAAATATATCAAATCTTTAGATCAGGGTAAGAACTACTTTTTAGCTTCTGATATTAAGGAGTTCGAAAAATACAGGTACACGCTTGATGATGATTTCAAAAACGGCGATTTAAGTGGCCCATTCTATATTTACAATGTTTATGCTAAACGTCTTAACGAATATTTCACTTATTCCTTAGCGCAGATAAAAAACAAATATGATTTCAACCAGGCCGACACCTATGTTTACGATAGGGAAAAAATGCCATGGGCCAGCTCTTCTACAGCACTAAACGATACCTGGAAAAAACGTATTAAATATGAGTTAATCAATCTGAACTTAGCAGGAACCCCTCAGGCAAAGAACGTTGAAACACTAACAAAACGTTACCAGAACCTGCAATCGCAAACATCGAAAACCAATAACCAGGATGTATTCCAGATTTTGATGGATGCTTTTACAGAATCTATCGATCCGCATACTAATTATTTTAACCCCGTTAATGCCGTTGCATTTAACGAAGATATGTCACGTTCTTTCGAGGGTATTGGCGCAAGGTTACAATTAGAAAACGAAGTGGTTAAAATCTCTGAAATTATTGCAGGCGGGCCAGCATTTAAAGATAAACAGTTAAGCCCTGGCGATAGAATTATTGCCGTAGCACAAGGTGATAACGGGGAATTTGTTGATGTGGTTGGCTGGAGACTTGATGCTACTGTAGCAAAAATCAAAGGTGCAAAAGGCACTAAAGTACGCTTAAAGGTTATTCCTGTAGGCAAGGAAATGTCGTCGAAACCAGTTATCATTTCACTTGTTCGCGATAAGGTTATTTTAGAGGAAACTTCAGCTAAGAAAAAGGTTAAAACCATTAACCAGAATGGCAAAACCTATAAAATGGGTATCATTTCCTTACCAGCATTCTATGCTGATTTCAAAGCCGCAAATGCTGGTGATAAAAATTATAAAAGCACCACCCGCGACGTTAGAAAGCTTATCGATTCTTTAAAAACTTTCGATAAGGTAGATGCAATTGTAATGGATCTCCGTGGTAATGGCGGAGGCTCTCTGGTTGAAGCAATTTCATTAACAGGTTTATTCATCGATAAAGGACCTGTGGTTCAGGTAAAAGATTTACGTGGTAAAATTGAAGTTGATGAAGATGAAAATACTGGTGTTGCCTGGGATGGTCCTTTTGGCGTAATGGTTGACCGTTTAAGTGCCTCAGCTTCTGAAATCTTTGCTGGCGCTATCCAGGATTATGGCCGAGGTATTATTATGGGTAGCCAAACCTATGGTAAAGGCACAGTTCAGTCATCTATCGATTTAAACAAACTGGTTAATCCAAGTATGTTGCAAAGAGTAGCCGGTTTAATTACTAAAAACAGAACCACCGGAACTGCACCATCATCTACAACCGCTGCTGATATCAACCTGGGTCAGATTAACCTTACCATGGCTAAATTCTATCGTGTTGCAGGAAGCAGTACCCAGCATAAAGGTGTTACGCCAGATGTTGTTTTCCCTTCTTTATATCCAATGGATAAAATTGGCGAAGATACAGAACCATCTGCCTTACCTTGGGATGTGATTCCAAGCTCAAACTTCAAAGCCGTGGCTAATTTAACAACTGTTAAACCTAACCTGATTAAGAACAGTGAGCAACGCATTGCAAACTCATTAGATTTTAAATACCTGAAAGAAGATATTGCCGAACTTAAAAAACGTGATGCTGAAACTTCTGTAACCTTAAACGAAGGTAAACTGAAAGCAGAACGTGATGCACAGGAAGCAAAAACTTTAGCAAGAACCAATGAGTTAAGAACAGCAAGAGGTTTAGCTCCGATTAAAAAAGGAGAGAAAGCAACCAAACAGGATTCATTCGATTTCATTGAAGACGAATCATTACATGTCATGGGCGATTTCATGCAACAATCAGGAAACTATGTTATGAATCTTGGTTTGATGCCTAAAAACAACTAAAAATAAAGTAAATAAAAAAAGGCCGCTTAAGTTTTGAACTTAAGCGGTCTTTTTATTTGAGGGTATTATTTAATGACTTATTTAGCCTGTTGTCCAGGTTCGTTTTGCCTGTTCAATTGCATTGCCATCATTTCTTTCATGGTTTTGTTCATACCCTCAGTGCTGCCGTCAAGGAAGATAATGTTACCTTCTCCGTATTCAGCAAATTGTTTAATGGCTTCGGTCCACATGGTGAAAAGTATAACCGAAGTATCCAGATTAGCTTGCTGCATTTCCTGTGCGGCATTAGTCATACCTTTTGCAACTTCCTCTCTGAATAAGGCAATACCCTGACCACGTAACTGTGCAGCCTCACGCTCGGCCATTGCTGCAATTTTGATGGCATTACCATCAGCTTCAGCGCCTTTAGTTTTAGTAATCAATAAAGCTTGTCCCTCATTTTCTGCTGCAGCTTTTAAGTTGTTTGATGCTACAACCCTGCTCATCGAGCGCATAATTTCTTCGTCGAATGTAATATCGTTTAATTGCAAATCCTGCAGGTGATAACCCCATCCATCTAAAACCTGATCAATCTGTTCTTTAACATGAAGTACAATTTCATTTCTTTGCGCCAATACATTGGCTTGTTTTTGTGTAGCAACGTAAGCACGAATAGAACCTTCAATAGTTCTGATTAATGCCTGCATCAGGTTCGTGGCATCCACAAACTTAAAGGCTACATTTTTAATGGTTTCTTCATCCTGGTTAACCACCGAGTATAAAAGCATTGCTTTAAAATAAACATTTGCCTGATCTTGTGTTACCGCCTGAAACGACAATTCAACAGAACGGTTCTGGATTGAGATACGCGAATAAATTTGTTCAATTAACGGAATTTTAAAATTCAAGCCTGGCCTTAATTGTCTCTGATACTTTCCAAAAACGGTTATTACCGCTATCGTTCCCTGTTTTACAGTTACAAATGAACTTAACAGGATAATAATTCCGAAGAAAATGAGAATGTAAATAGTGTATTGCATAATTAGATTTTTTTATGAAGTTATAAAAAATTCATGCAAACTACATGATGGTTTCGTAGCTTTAATATTTCCTAACTAAAATATTATATACATGAAAAAGCAATTATTTCTGCCTGCTGCTGCGTTATTGTTACTGGCTGCCTGCCAGAATGATAAAAGCCATCAGGCAACCGAAGCAGATCAACGAACCGTATTTTTTGATACTGCCGGAATGGACACAACAGTTAAACCAGGTGATAACTTTTTCCTATATGCCAATGGAAAATGGATGAAGAATACCGAAATTCCGAAAACCGAAACTGGCTGGGGTTCTTTCTATACGCTTTATAACGATAATATAAAAAACCTGAAAAGCATTCTGGAACAAGCTGCTAAAGGTAGCTCAGGCAAAGGAAGTGCCGAACAAAAAGTTGGCGACTTCTATGCGAGCGGAATGGATTCTTTAACCATCGAAAAACTTGGCACTGAACCTGTAAAACCATTACTGGCCAAAATTGACGGCATTAAAAATGATAAGGATTTAATCAGCTTCGTAGCCGATGGATTTAAAAATGGCGATGGCGACTTACTGGGTTTTGGCATTGAACCTGATGATAAAATCAGCTCAAAAAATGCCTTGGTTTTCTCTCAATCGGGATTAAATTTACCAGAAAGAAGTTATTATTTAGACCAGGATGATAAAGCAAAAAAAATCAGGGCCGAATATATAAAATACATCAACAAAATATTCAGCCTTGCCGGCGATTCAGTTAATGCGGCCAAATATGCCGATGATATCCTGAAACTGGAAACCGCAATAGCCGTTTCACATTCTACACCGGTTGAACTTCGCGACCCGCAAAAAAACTACAACAAATTTGCCGTAGCCGATTTTCAGAAACAAATACCTAATATCGATTTCAAATCGGTTTTGAGTAAAATTGGTGCAACTACCGATTCGGTAATTGTTCGTCAGCCAAAATACTATCAAACGCTTTCAGCCCTGATTAAAAGTCAGCCAATAAATATCTGGAAAGAAAAACTAAAGTTCGATGCACTTAATGCTTCTGCAAATGCACTTACCAAAGCTTTCAGAACGGCCAGGTTCGATTTCTTTGGCAAAACCTTATACGGACAACCGGCGCAAACAGAAAGATGGAAAGCAATGGTTAGTAATACCGACAGGAATCTTGGCGATCTTTTAGGCCAGTTGTATGCCGAACAGTATTTTAAACCTGAGGCAAAAAAGCGCATGCTCGAACTGGTGAATAACTTACAGAAGGTGTATGAAGACAGAATTAAAAAAGTAGACTGGATGTCGCCAGAAACCAAGAAAAAAGCACTCGAAAAGCTAAATGCTTTCATCAAGAAAATTGGTTATCCTGATAAGTGGAAAAAATACGATGACGTGGAAATTTCTAAAAACACTTATTTCGCAAACCTGCAATCTGCTAAAAAACATGGTTATAAAGAAATGATGGATAAACTGGGCAAGCCAGTTGATAAAACAGAATGGGGAATGACACCGCCAACGGTAAATGCCTATTACAATCCATCGTTTAACGAAATTGTATTCCCTGCCGGAATTTTACAGTTCCCTTTCTTTGCTTTCAATGCAGATGATGCGATAAACTATGGCGCAATAGGTGCCGTTATTGGCCATGAAATGACACACGGCTTCGACGATCAAGGCCGCCAATATGATGCTGCTGGTAATTTAAAAGAATGGTGGACCAAAGAAGATGCTGCCAAATTTAAAACCAAGGCAGATAAGGTTGTTGCTTTCTACAATAACTTCACACTTTTAGATAAACAACATGTAAATGGTGCCCTTACACTGGGCGAAAACCTTGCAGATATTGGTGGTTTGAACATAGCATATGATGCATTTAAATTAACTAAGCAAGGCCAGGCGAATGATAAGATTGATGGCTTTACGCCTGATCAGCGCTTCTTTTTAAGCTTCGCACAGGTTTGGAGAATAAAAGACAGAGACGAAAGCATGCTGGTGCGTTTAAAAACCGATCCGCATAGCCCGGAAATGTTTCGTGTAAATGGTCCGGTTTATAACATGGAGGCTTTCTACAAAGCTTTCAACATTCCGGCTACCGCTAAAATGTATATTGCTCCGGCCAACAGGCTAGGTGTTTGGTAATTGTATATTAGTAAAACTGGTAAAGATAAAAGCCCGTTTCATTTAAATGAAGCGGGCTTTTCTATGCCTGTAAAACAAAAATCAATATTCTTTGTCTTTTATCTGCTAATTAAAAATATATGAATGTAAAACGCACCTTCGGCACCATATTAACGGTTTTAGGCATAATTGGATTAATTTATGCAGGATACGGTTTTGTAAACCATAGTCAGCAAACCAGAGGTCTCCTGGTTTACGGTATAATCGGCCTTCTATTTTTCCTTTCAGGAATTGGCCTGGTAAAAAACACCAAGGATGAAATGTAATAATTTATTTTCTCCTGATGTACTTTCTCGATAATACATAAAGCAAAACGGCTGCGCCAATAGCCAGGCCAAGGTATATTCCATCCTGAAAGTCGCCGGTTTTTTGTAAAAGCAGAATGTTCATTATTTTTTCTTTCCTTTAATAATTAGAAACTGGCTATAGGCAACGAGCGAACCGGCCAGAATGATGATACCTGCTGATAATAAGTTTTTCGGATTCTGATTGATGTAAAAAGCTGCTGCAAACACCAGGATTGCTGCTGCTATACCTACAATATAATGAATGATTAATCCCTTTTTCATAAACAAAGATGCTGAAATAAACGGCGAAGCCTTCTTTTTATACAATTAAATAAACCTAAGATAAAAATTAAGAATGATGGTAATCTGAATCTATTCTTTTGCCAAAGAGATGCTGTTATTTTCGAACAATAGCTTATGGCCCGGAAAATCTTCATCCGTTAATTGCTTAATTCTTTTAAAAGCACCATGGTTTTCATCAAGCGTTAAGCGGTTGATTTTATCCTGTTTTACAGAAATAATGCCTGCGTAAAGAAAATCACCCTTGCCATTTATTTTAAGCTGAACCAATGGGGCAATACCATTATTTCCCTTTAAGCTAAACATGCCATAAGTACAAAAATTACCCATGCTGTAAGCGATGAATTTGTTTTTGTACACCTCAACGGCACGGCTTACATGCGGACCGTGACCCAGAACAACATCCGCCCCGGCATCAATTACTGCATGGGCAAATGCATAAACATTACCTCTGTTTTCCTTGTAAAAGATTTCGTTCTTTCGCGTAACATGTTCAAACCTGGCGCCCTCGCCACCCCCATGGAAAGAAACAATAACAATATCTGCCAGCTTTTTTAAGCGGCTTACCAAAGCTTTTGCACTATCAATCTTGTTTATAGAAACCGTATTCTCGTTAGGTGCAAAGGCACAAAAGGCATACTTTATACTATCCTTCTCGAATATTTCGAACGGTTTATTTACCTGTCCGGCATAGTGGATATTTAAAGAATCTAAAATCCTTGCCGTATTTTTACGTCCTTTCGAGTCGAAGTCGCCCACGTGGTTATTGGCAATACTCAAAACATTAAATCCTGCTTTTTTGTAAATCCCGGCATAACGCTCCGGCATACGGAAAGCGTAGCAGTTATTTGGATTAATCCCGTTGCACTTAGTTGAGTTTCCTGAGTTTAAGAAACATCCTTCAAGATTCCCAAAAACGATATCACCTTTTAACAAAGTATCTACTGCCTGAAAACTATTTACCGCATCATCTGGTGGAAGATTACTGCCTGACGGAAATGCCGAACCCAGCATAATATCGCCCACAGCTGTTATAGAAATGGTATCTTTAATTTTTCTGATCACTGTATCAGCTTTGGCTTCAGGAACAATAACCTGTGCGCTGTTGCTCGTGCAGCTTAAAAATAAAATTACAATAAGCAATGAGCAAATTATATTTGTTACAAACTTCATAAAAGCGATCTGTTAATCTAATGCACACAAATCACAATCTGTCGCTTTAAGATCCTGAAATAAATTCAGGATGACGATAGTGTGAATCTGGTGCCATAAAAAAAATCCTCCGGAATTGCTTCAGGAGGATTGTATATTTTAAAGTTAATGTTTTAATTGTTTAACCGCTTAACTGAATACCGGCAACTGTAAACTGGACTATTCTACCGTAAAATCCTTCTTAAAAGATTCTAAAATTCTTCCACCCTTATAAAAATAACGGCTGTAGTACGGTTCGTTTAGGTTACTGATCACTACACCACGAGAACTTGATGCATGTGCAAACCTGTTATCGCCAAGATAAATACCAATGTGAGAAATACTTCTGCTTTTTATTTTGAAGAAAACCAGATCGCCTTCTTTCAAATCCTCTTTAGAAAGCGGATCAACCATGCTGAAAATATCGCGTGAATTTCTTCTGATTGTAGTGTTGAAAACTTTATCGTAAATCGCTTTAGTAAAAGCTGAACAATCAATTCCTTTTTTTGTGTTTCCACCAAAACTATAAGGGGTTCCGATCCACTCATAAACAAATTTATAGAGCTTTAAGTTCGAAGTTGCATCTACTGCAACCCCCATTACCTGAGAAAAATACTGTGAAGCAAGATTATCGGGATCGTTTAATTCTTTACCAGTTTCTTTTGTTTTTGTTTGCGCAAATGCGGCTGAGAACGTGCAAATAGCGATTAGGGATGAAAACAAAAATTTTTTAATCATGTTATACAGTTATGTTTGGGTACTTCACTTACACATTAACGTACACCACATGGGCTTATTGTTGGTTGCCAAAAATATTAATAATACAAATGTTATCCAAATCTTTAGCGTTAAAATTCAAAAGTTATTAACATTTTCTCTGTTTTGCGTAAAAATTATGGAAACAAATCAAAAAAACATCGCCTATAAATGATGTTTAATTTCCACAAATAATCTGATTTAAAAATTAGGACTAATTGCCTTTTCGCAAAATTTAATTTCTTGCCGAATAAATATGAGAAAGATATAAACTGCGAAGTTTTCAAACTGTAAAATCAGAATGCTCAGGCAAAATCTACATGTAATTGTAAAACAACTGTTAAAACAACAATTAAGGTTAATAACATGATGTTTTTACAGTAGAAAGTGCCAAAAATTACAATAAAAAAATTAGATTTGCTGTCGCAAAAAAACAAATACCCTAAAATGAGTGCAGTAGAAATAAATAAAGATACCTGGTTGAAGTGGTTCGAATCGATGTTGCTTATGCGCAAATTCGAAGAGAAAACCGGCCAGTTATACGGACAACAAAAAATTCGTGGCTTTTGTCATTTATACATTGGACAAGAGGCTGTAGTTGCAGGTGCAATATCTGCAATGCAAAAAGGCGATTCGATGATTACTACTTACCGTGATCACGCTCACGCTTTAGCTTTAGGTGTAAGCGCCGACAGCATTATGGCAGAAATGTATGGTAAAGCTACAGGCTGCTCTAAAGGTAAAGGTGGTTCGATGCACATGTTTAGCAAAGAACATAATTTTTATGGTGGCCACGCTATTGTTGGAGGTCAGATTCCATTGGGCGCTGGTGTTGCTTTTGCAGAAAAATACAAAGGAACAGATAATGTTAATATTTGTTATATGGGCGATGGCGCTGTACGTCAGGGTGCATTAAACGAAACTTTTAACATGGCCATGTTATGGAAATTACCTGTAATTTTTGTTTGCGAAAACAACGGTTACGCAATGGGAACTTCAGTACAGCGTACAACTAACATGACCGATATTTACAAAATTGGTTTAGGTTTCGATATGCCATGTGCTCCGGTTGATGGTATGGATCCGGTTGCGGTTCACAACGCAATGGATGAAGCTATCCAACGTGCCCGTGCAGGCGAAGGACCAACTTTCTTAGAAATGAGAACTTATCGTTACCGCGGTCACTCAATGTCTGATCCGGCGAAATACCGTACTAAAGAAGAATTAGAAGATTACAAAGCAAAAGATCCTGTAGAACTTGCAAGAGAAACTATCCTGAAAGAAAAATATGCTGACGAGGCATGGATTGAGGAAGTAGAAGCTAAAGTTAAAGCTACTGTAGATCAGGCTGTGAAATTCGCAGAGGAGTCTCCTTGGCCGGATGCATCTGAATTATATAAAGATGTATACGTAACGGAGAACTATCCTTATGTAATGGACTAATATTAATAAGATTTCAATTAATTAGATATAATGGCTGATGTAATTAAAATGCCTAAAATGAGCGACACCATGACCGAAGGGGTTTTGGCGAAGTGGCATAAAAAAGTAGGCGATAAAGTGAAAAGCGGCGATGTTTTGGCAGAAGTAGAAACTGACAAAGCAACAATGGATATGGAATCTTATTGGGATGGTACACTTTTATACGTAGGCGTAGAAGAAGGCCAGGCTGTTCCTGTAGATGCTATCATGGCCGTAATCGGTAAAGAGGGCGAAGATTATAAAGCTGCTTTAGAAGCTGAAAAAGGTGGTAGCGCAAGCGAATCACCTAAAGCTGAAAACGCTGATGCACCTAAAGAAGAAGCTGCACCTGCACAAGGTGGTGGTTTAAGCGAAGAAGAATTAGCGGCTAAGGGTGTAACGGTAATTCGTATGCCTTTATTAAGCGATACCATGACTGAAGGCGTTATTGCTGAATGGCATAAAAAAGTTGGTGATAAAGTAAAAGATGATGACGTTTTAGCTGATGTAGAAACCGATAAGGCAACTATGGAAGTTATGGGTTATGCTACTGGTACGTTATTACACATTGGCGTAGAAAAAGGCCAGGCTGCAAAGGTTAACGGAATTATTGCTATCGTTGGTCCTGAAGGAACTGATGTTAGTGGAATTTTAGCTGGAGGTTCTGCTCCGGCAGCAGTGAAAGCTGATGCGCCGAAAGAAGAAGCGCCTAAGGTTACTGCTGATGCATCTACAAGTGCTCCAGTTGCAGAAAACGCTTCATCTGATAGCCGCGTTAAGGCTTCACCTTTAGCAAAGAAAATTGCTAAAGATAAAGGCATTGATTTAGCTCAGGTTGCTGGTAGTGCAGAAGGTGGTCGTATCATTAAGAAAGATATCGAAAACTTTAAGCCATCGGCTGCTCTTGCGAAAGCAGAATCGGCTTCAGCACCAGCTGCTGAAAAAGCTGCTCCTGTAATTCCTACTTACGTTGGCGAAGAGAAATACACTGAGAAACCAGTATCGCAAATGCGTAAAGTTATTGCTAAACGTTTAGCAGAGAGCTTATTCACTGCACCACATTTCTACTTAACCATTAGTATTGATATGGACAACGCCATGACTGCTCGTACTGCAATCAATGCTGTTGCTCCGGTAAAAGTATCTTTCAACGACATCGTAATCAAAGCGGTTGCTGTAGCATTAAAACAACACCCTGCTGTAAATTCATCATGGGGTGGCGATAAAATCCGTTTCAACGAGCATACTAACATTGGTGTTGCTATGGCAGTTGAAGATGGTTTATTGGTTCCTGTAGTTCGTTTTGCTGATGGTAAATCATTATCTCATATCTCTGCAGAGGTTAAAGAATATGGCGCTAAGGCAAAAGCTAAAAAATTACAACCATCAGATTGGGAAGGTTCTACTTTTACGGTTTCTAACTTAGGTATGTTTGGTATTGATGAGTTTACTTCAATTATCAACTCTCCTGATGGTGCAATTTTATCGGTAGGTGCTATCCAGGCAGTTCCTGTTGTTAAAAATGGTGCTGTTGTTCCAGGTAACGTAATGAAGTTAACTTTAGGTTGTGATCACCGTGTAGTTGATGGTGCAACCGGAGCAGCATTCTTACAAACATTAAAAGGTTTATTGGAAGAACCAATCAGATTACTGGCATAAGCAGTTAACTATAATTTCAGTTCCAAAGCTGATTAACATATTAAAGCCATTCCTTTTGCAGGAGTGGCTTTTTTAATTTAACGGGTATTGAATATTTTTCCCGCAGATTAAGATGATGTTCGCAGATGCATTTCTTCTCACAAATTAAGATCAGCGAAATTTGCGAAATCAGCGGGCAACAAGAATATATCTCCCGCAGATTAAGATGATGTACGCAGATCTTTTATGGAAGTCCATCTGGCATTGCTTATAGTCCATTAACCTTTCGGAAAATAGAACCTCGGATATCAGCCGTATTAAAGTTGACAAGTAACCCCAATCTTAACCCGGAAAGTTTTAAATAGGTTAATACTTGCTTGTGATGAACTGGCGCTAGGGTTTCAACAGACTTTATTTCAATAATAACTAATTTGTTTACCAATAGGTCAATTCTATATCCGGCATCAAGCTCAATACCATTAAAAATTATGGGTAATTGAAGTTGCTGTTCAACATGCAAACCGTTTTCTTTTAACACGTAAATTAATACAGCTTCGTAAGCAGATTCTAAAAGTCCAGGCCCTAGTGCATTGTAAGTTGTAAAAATTGCACCCCTAATCTGATAGGAAAGATCGTTTTCATCCATAATTGTCTTTATTTAAAGTATGGATGATTACTTTAAATCTAATAAATATCTACCAAATAGAACAGATGTAAGGAAAAATAATACCTCTGCGTAAATCTTTTTTATCTGCGGGAGATAAAATTTGGTTGTTACCCTACTTTCAGGGTTTTCCATATTAAAAAGATCCTTAAATAAACAGCAAAGCCCTCATGAATGCCAATAATCGAATTCAGGTTGATTGCCGGATCCAAAAGAGTTTACTGATTTTTCCTATTTTTGATTATAACCTAACCCATAACAAATGAAAAAAATATTGATCTGTGCTATACTCGCATCTGCGGTTATGGCCTGCAAACAAAAGGGCAAAACTGATGGCGCTGAAAACAAAGCATTTTCTGCCATGTGCGAACAATATTATCAGGATGGATTAAAGCTTAATCCCGGCAATGCAACGTTTATTGGTGACGAACGCTATAACGACCTCCTGCCAAATGATGGCTCGCAAGCTTACATTTCCGAAATCAAAAGCTTTAACCAGCGCTATCTGGATAGCTTAAAAAATTACGACAGGGAAAGCTTAAATGCTAATGATAAACTGTCTTTTGACGTTATGAAAGACCAGTTGACCATCAACCTTGAAGGTTTTAAATACCATACCGAATATTTTCCATTTAACCAGATGTTTTCACTTCCCCTGATGTTTGCACAATTTGGGTCGGGCACTGGTGCACAACCTTTCAAAACAGTAAAAAACTACGAAGACTGGCTTAAGCGTGTTAATGCCTTTTCTGTATGGGCCGATACAGCAATAGGTAATTTTAAAAAAGGCGCTAATGCAGGCTTTGTAATGCCTAAAGCCCTGGTGGTTAAAATGATCCCACAAATGCAGAGCATGGTGGTAGCCACTCCGGAACAAAGCTTATTTTATGGACCGGTTAAATTAATTCCATCAACATTTTCTGCTGCTGAAAAACAAAAAATAACAGCCGATTATCGCAATGCGATCACCAATGTAATTATTCCAACCTATAAGAAACTGGGGCTTTACCTGCAAAACGAATACCTGCCAAAAACCCGGAGTACTTCAGGTTATTCATCACTTCCGGGCGGTACTGAATGGTATGCATATCTGGTAAGGCAGCAAACCACGACGAATAAAACACCAGAAGAGGTTTACCAGACCGGTTTAAAAGAAGTAGCCAGAATCAAGGCTCAAATGGATAGCATTAAAAACCTTGTTGGATTTAAGGGCGATCTAAAGGCTTTTTTTGAGTACATGAAGACTGATAAAAAGTTTATGCCATACAAAACCCCACAGGAAGTGCTGGCTGCTTTTGAAAACATACATCAACGGATGAAACCTAACCTGAAAAAAATGTTTGAGAAAGAACCAAAAACACCTTTCGAAATCCGGCAAACAGAAGCTTTCAGAGCGGCTTCTGCCAGTGCCGAGTACAACCAGGGTTCGGCAGATGGAAAACGCCCCGGAATTTTCTATGTTCCCATTCTCGATGCCAAAACATTCAATACAACATCAGGTATGGAATCTCTTTTCCTTCACGAAGCTATCCCGGGACATCATTATCAAATCTCATTAACGCAGGAAAATACTTCTTTGCCTAATTTCCGTCGCTTTGGCGGGCATAATGCCTATGTTGAAGGCTGGGCCTTATATTGTGAATCGTTGGGAAAAGAACTAGGCTTGTATCAAGACCCTTACCAGCACATGGGTGCGCTAGGTGACGAAATGCACCGGGCAGTAAGGCTGGTGGTAGATGTTGCTATCCATACCAAAAATATGAGCCGGGAGCAAGCAATAAAGTACATGATGGACAATGAAGCCATAAGTACTGAAGGGGCAACTGCCGAAATTGAGCGATATATGGCTATTCCCGGACAGGCATTAGGCTATAAAACCGGTGCCATGAAAATAAGGGAATTACGTAGTAAATACGAAAAAGAACTGGGCCCGAAATTTAAACTCGCAGCTTTTCATACCGAAGTGCTAAAAGATGGTTCATTGCCACTTTCCGTTTTCGAATCTAAAATGGATACCTGGGCAGCCAGTCAGAAATAAAAAAACATTCCCGCCGGCGATAAAGCTTTTTATTATTGGCGGGAACATTTTTTTAATTTTCTCCCGCAGATCACGTAGCGCATAAAGAAATTGTAAAATCTATTTCACGCTGTTCCTGTCTGGGTAACAACTTTTCAAACAATCAGGAGTAAACCCACCAAAATTCTAAACCCTTTCCGCTTTACTTTGTTAATCAAGGAAACTCATTAATCATGGACAAAGAAAAATTAATCCAGGAGGCATACCTGGTTTCGCATATAATTGAAGAAAACGGAAATTTTCCGAATAATCCGGTTTATCCGCTGATGATTTATAAAGGAGCCTTTTTAATCCACCCTGATGATAAAATTGACGTTATTAAAACTGTTTTTGCACAGAATGGATATTCGAATGCATGGGTAGACGGCATTTTTGACTATCACCACTACCATAGCAATACCCACGAAGTGATGGGCGTATTTTGTGGCAATGCAGATGTACAGTTTGGCGGCGAACATGGCGTTTGTATAGAATTGGATAAGGGCGATGTTGTGGTAATCCCTGCCGGAGTAGCCCATAAACGACTTAAGGCCAGTGATGATTTCACCGTGGTTGGCGCTTATCCAAAAGGAGGAGATTATAATATGAAATATGGCAATGCCGATGAACGCCCGGAGGCAGATGAAGACATTACTAAAGTTGAAAAACCTGACAACGACCCTGTATATGGTAATAGTGGTCATTTATTCGAGTGCTGGTACAACAAAAACTGTAAGAATGTGTAAAACTCTTTGTTTTTTACCACACAAAATTATTTAATTTTCAGGTTTTAAATATTAGCTACCTGAATAAATGAATTTTAGATATATAATTTCGGCATTTGCCATTTCCATAACACTCTTAACCGCTTGCAACAGTAAAAAATCAGAAGAAAAAAAGGCTGCTGATGCCAGAATCAGAACCAAAGAAGATGATAAAGCCGACAGCCTGCTATTGGTGTATAACCCGGCAAAAGGTGACAAATGGATTGCTGACTTTGTAGATAACCTGCACAAAAAATACGGCTTTAACGGCAATATGCTCGTGGCAAAAGATGGTAAAATCCTTTATGAAAAAGCCATAGGCTGGGCAGATTACCTCCATCGCGACAGCTTAAAAATAGATTCAGAGTTTGAGCTTGCATCGATCACTAAGACCTTCACCGGAACAGCCATTATGCAACTTGTTGAAGCGGGAAAACTCTCGCTAAACGATAACGTTAAGAAGTTTTTCCCAAACTTTCCTTATGACGGAATTACGGTAAAATTACTGCTTACCCACCGCAGCGGCATGATGAACTATGTTTATTTTATCGACGATATCTGGCGCAAAGAAAAACGCAATATGAAAAAGGGTGTAACCAACCAGGAGGTGATGAATATCATTGCTGAACGCAAGCCAAATCCTTATGTTAAACCCGACAATCGTTTTCATTATAACAACTCGAACTTCATGGTGCTTGGTGCCATTATCGAAAAAGTAACCGGACAACGTTACTCTCAATACATGATGGAACACATTTTTAAACCTGCTGGTATGAAACACACCCATGTTTACAGCACCACAGAATATGAAAAGGTTCCTGTTGATGTTGTTGGTCATGACAGAACGTGGAGATATTCTGTTGCGCAAAACTTTTTAGATGGACCAGTTGGTGATAAGGGAATTTACAGCACCTTACACGATCTTGTACTATATGATAAGTATCTCAAAAGCGGCCGGTTCATCAACAAACAAAGCACCGATTCATCGTACGTAGGCAGAAACAAACCGGTTAACGGCCATTTCAATTATGGTTATGGCTGGAGGATGTTTGATGGAGAGAAAATGGATAAGGTTGTTTACCATACAGGATGGTGGCATGGTTTCCGCCATATCTATGTACGTGACCTTGACAAGAATATTGTCGTAATATTCTTAGGAAACTTAACAAACGGCAGTCTGATGCATTTAGATGATTTATACAAACATTTGAACATGCCAATCATTCGCAAAGGGGCTTATCACGGAAACGGAAGTTTGCCAGGCAGCGACGAAGATTAATTTCTGACCTGACATAGCTATTTAATACCCATCTTGCCGAGTCTCCGGACAGGGGAACCCTTCTGTTCGGAGCGGATAGCATATTTAACCGCTTGCCATCCCTAAGGTTGGGGGGCAACCGGATAATCCTTCGACTATGCTCAGGATGACAATCAATAACCTGTCATATCCAATAACTCATGACAGTTAGGGAGTTAATATGCCTAAACCATCTTCCGCATCATTACATTAATGATAATTCCCTAACCCAATATATTCAGCTCTACTTCGGCTTTTACTCTGGTGTCTTATCACGATGAGTAAAGAAAACCTTTACTCAAAGCCGTATTTTATCCGACACTTCTTCGGCAGGGCTTTTACTGCCAGCCGAACTTGTCCCGAAGTTTTCCCGAACTTTTTCAGGTGTTTTCCCGAACGGTTCCCCAACAGTTCCCGAAGCACACCGGGAGATCACACGAAGTAAGGGTGGCCAAGACACGGACTAAAGTCGGACTTGACACGGACTAAAGGTGGACTTAATCATGAAATTATTGGTGAATTGTCTTACGTATATAGCAATACAGCTATTGATTTAATCCTGAGCAGGTTATACATACAAATTTCTGAATTTTGTTTGAGTTATACAAGCTGTGTTTATGGATTTTCTATTATTTTGTTAACTGTTATCCAGTCAAATACAAAAACTTCGAACCGTTTCGTATAGATATTACTGGCGTTCGTCTAGGATTACAGGTTAATGGTATAATACAGTGATTTTTCATGAAACGTTTACCCGATGTTGTCGTCTTATATACAAAACCACCTAACTATTAGGGATTAAAAAAAGATTTAAAAACATAAAAATATTAAGGTCATGAAAAATTCTATTAAAAACTTATTCGTTGCCGCTTTAACAATGGTTGTATTAGGTAGCGCAACAACAGCAGCTTCGGCCAAAGAAAACAATTTAAGCTATACTGCTTTAACAAAAGTTAAAAACATTACAAAAATTGCCGTTAGCGGAAACGTAAAACTAATCCTTATTCAGGATGGCAAGGAAAGTATTGAGGTTTTCGATAAGTATTATGAAAATAATGCATTGGTGCAGCAACAGGGTTCAGAACTACGCATCAGTTCTTTCAGTAAAGATGCTTTAACAGTTATTGCCCATGTTAACAATATCTCATCAATCGAAGCATCAAATACTTCAACTGTTTCAACATCGGGAAAATTCAACCTGTTAAACCTGAATGTGGTTTTAAGGGATAAAGCTACAGCGAGTATCGATGCCAATACTGTTAGTCTTTCAACTGCCATTAACGATGGAACAAGTTTGAACTTAGCGGGAACAACCGAATCGCATACAGCAGTTTTAGGACATGAAGCTTCGATGAAAATGGATGATTTTGCATCAGAAAGCACAAATATCAGCATTGCGCCAAAAGCAGTTTATGCAAACAATTTATCCCGTTACGAGGATTTAAAAATCGACTTATTAGAAAAACTTTTCTAATAACCCACATAGATAGTTTAGTTTTAGTTAATGATAACGGTGGAGGAGCGAGTCCTTCACCGTTTTTTTATTTCAGGCAGCGATGACATCGGCTATAAATCGAACTTTATGCCTTGTGCAAGCGGCAATGTATGCGAGTAGTTTATGGTATTGGTTTGCCTGCGCATGTAGGCCCTCCAGGCATCTGAACCACTTTCTCTTCCGCCACCGGTTTCCTTTTCACCACCAAATGCGCCACCAATTTCAGCACCTGATGTGCCGATATTTACATTGGCAATCCCACAATCTGAACCCTGACTGGAAAGAAACTGCTCAGCTTCCCTTAAATTCAAAGTCATGATTGCTGATGATAAGCCCTGTGGAACACCATTCTGAAGTGCGATGGCCTCATCAAGATTTTTATATTTAATCAGGTAAAGTATTGGTGCAAAGGTTTCGTGCTGAACAATTTCGTATTCATTTTTAACCTCGGCAATACAGGGTTTTACGTAACAGCCACTGCTGTAATTTTCACCCTGCAAAACCCCGCCTTCTACCACGAAATTTCCACCTTCTGCTTTACATTTTTCAATTGAACTGAGGTAATTGCCAACGGCATCCTGATCAATTAAAGGCCCTACGTGATTATGTTGATCTAAAGGATTACCTATCCTTAGCTGACCATAAGCTTTTACCAGTTTTTCAACGAAGACATCGTAAACACTTTCATGTATAATTAAGCGGCGTGTGGTGGTGCAACGTTGACCTGCAGTACCTACTGCGCCAAACACCGCACCGATTAAGCTCATGTCCAAATCGGCATGTTCTGAAATAATAATGGCGTTATTCCCGCCCAGTTCGAGCAAACTTTTACCTAAGCGTGCGCCAACGGCAGCACCAACAGCCTTGCCCATTCTTGTAGAACCTGTAGCCGAGATCAGCGGAACGCGGCCATCGTTGGTTAACAGCTCACCAATTGTTTTATCTCCGATAATTAAGTTTGATACCCCCTCGGGAATATCATTTGTGTTGAATACCTCAGCTATAATCTTCTGGCAGGCGATCCCGGTTAAAGGAGTTTTTTCTGATGGTTTCCAGATACAAACATTGCCGCAAACCAAGGCGAGGGCAGCATTCCAGCTCCATACTGCTACCGGAAAATTAAAGGCAGATATAATGCCGACAATACCCAGCGGGTGCCATTGCTCGTACATACGATGGCTTGGGCGCTCGCTGTGCATGGTTAAACCATAAAGCTGGCGGGAAAGCCCTACTGCAAAATCACAGATATCAATCATTTCCTGTACTTCGCCAAAGCCTTCCTGTAAACTTTTACCCATTTCATAAGAAACCAATGTGCCCAGTGCTTCTTTGTTTCGGCGTAATGCATCACCAAACTGCCGTACAATCTCACCTCTTTTTGGTGCAGGCACTGTTCGCCAGAAAATAAAAGCCTCCTGTGCTTTTTCAATTACCGAGTTGTAATCAGCTTGACTGGCAACTTTCACCGAAGCTATTTTTTCGCCATCAACCGGCGAAAAGCTATCTATCAATCCGGCATTTGATGCCGCTCCCCAGTAATTTCCCGTACTGAAAGCATCATTTTCCTGAGCTATCCCTAATTGATCTAAAATGGTTTGAATATTTGTTTTCATAATTAAATGTGCCTTGTTAAAAATTGCTCATCAAAACCAAGATTTACATTGATCTTTACGTCTTGTATCAATAATATAAACGATTTTCCAGCCTTTATCGCCTTTCACCAGCTGAAAAGAATTAACACCGCAATGGCTGAATTTCTCATCAATATAGAACTTATAATCGGTCCATACACTTGCCAAAGGCCCGTCGATTAATATTTTCGTAAAAACAATCCGTTCATCATATTTCTGTGGATGAGGTGTACCAATAAACTTAATGAAATCGGCTACAGACTCTGTTCTGACGGCATTTTTACCATCTTTACTAACAATAGTTTGCAAAATGCTATTTGTGGCAAATGCCGATGCCGCTAAGGTGCTGTCACCATTTTTCATTCCGGCAAAGAGATTATTTACGGTTTGTTTCACCGCATTTTCTTCCGGGTTTTGTGCCATTACTTTTTGACCAAAAAGTGCACATAGGAGTGCTAAAATCAATACTCTTTTCATGACTTGCTAATTACGCTTACTAATATAAATTTATGTTATTTTTGTAAAAGAAGGGAAAAGGAACCGCACTGTAGGAAAATCGGGCAATTATTCACACAGCCAAACATAATCGATATTGTTTATTTTCAGCACTTTACAATAAAATAAACAACTGATGTTAATAATTATTTTTTAAGCACATTGGTAAATATTGTAAACTTATAATGTGTTTTTCTGCTAAATGGCACGGTTCTTTAATAGTATAACGATATGGAAGAAGAATTCTTTTTTGAATCCAATGAAGATGCTCAACGCTCGGTAGAACGTTATGAGGAAATGATCCGAAATAAGGACCAGTATTTTTTCGATGCAGGCGCTTTTGAATACATTGTAGACTTTTACATCGAGAAAAACGATCCGGTAAAAGCATTGCAGGTTGTTGATTATGCAATTAGCCAGCATCCATATGCCACTGTTTTCTTAATTAAACAGGCGCATTTATTCATCCTGACAAACAATAACGAGCTCGCTTTTCTGTCGCTGCAAAAAGCCGAACTTTTAGAGCCATCTGAACCTGATATTTACCTGTTAAGGGGCAATATTTACCAGAATACTGAACGCTATAGTGAGGCTTTGGAAAATTATGAAAAGGCTTTAGGACTGGCCGAAAGTACCGACGAGATTCTTTTGCAAATCGCCTATGTTTACCAAAGCATGTCTGATTATGAAAATGCGATAACTTACATAAAAATGAGTCTGGAGCAAAACATGGAAAATCAGGACGGTTTGTATGAGTTGGCTTTTTGTTATGATGTTTTAGACAAACAGGAAGAAAGCATAAAATTTTACCAGCAATACATTGATACCGACCCATATTCTTATGCGGCATGGTATAATCTGGGCAATAGTTTCCACAAGCTTAACCTTTTCGAGAAAGCCATTGATGCTTACGACTATGCTATTTTAATCAAAGAAGATTTCAGCTCGGCATATTTTAACAAGGGTAATGCCCTGGTTCAGTTAGATAAATATGATGATGCTATAGAGGTTTACAAACAGACTTTCGAGTATGAACAACCCAATGCAGATACTTACTGCGCCATTGGTGAGTGTTACGAGAAGCTCGAAAAAATGGATGAGGCCCGTTCTTACTATAAAAAGTCGGTAAAAATGGACCCTAAAATGGCTGATGCCTGGTTCGGGATAGGTGTTACGCTTAACCATGAGGAACGTTATTTCGAATCTTTACATTTTTATAAAAAAGCTATCGATTTAGAAGGAGAAAATTCTGACTTCTGGTTTGCCATGGCTGATGCACACTACAAGCTTAACCAGATTGAAGAATCGATTGCCGCCTACGAGAAAGTTTTAGAATATAACCCGGTTGATATTGAGGCCTGGCTGGATTTCAGCACCGTTCTTTATGAGCAAGGCAAACTTCTTGAAGCTTCAGAAACCATGGCCGAAGCCATTAAAAACAATCCGGAATCAGCAGAACTTTACTATAGAATGGTAGCGTATTTATTTGCCCTTGGCAGTTATGCCGATGCACTGAGCTATCTGGAAACTGCTTTAACAACCGACCCGGACAAACATTATATCCTATTTGAATACCTGCCGCAGTTACAGGATAACAGTGCTATTATAAACGTTATAAACCGATACATCAGGTAACAGCCTTGTGAGAAAAATTTAACAAATAAATGTGAATTTTTTTTTCACTTTTGTACGCATATGAATTACCCATTATTAAATGTTCCCGAACGTCCATCTAAACCACGAACAAATGGTTTAACCATGGTTATGGATAAGGGATTAAGCCTGCGCCAGGTTGAAGATTTTATTGAAGTTGCCGGCGTACATACAGATATCGTAAAATTAGGTTGGGCAACATCGCATGTTACACCAAATCTTAAAGAAAAATTAGCTTTATATAAAAGTGCCGGTATTCCGACTTACTTTGGCGGAACACTATTCGAAGCCTTTATAATCCGTAACCAGTTTGAAGATTATCAGCGTGTTCTAGACCAGTATGGGATGGAGTATGCCGAAGTTTCTGATGGATCTATTGAAATTGAGCATGATAAAAAATGTGATTACATCAGTAAGCTTTCGAAACAGGTTACCGTAATCTCTGAAGTTGGAAGTAAAGATGCAGCAAAGATTTTTGCACCTTACAAGTGGATTAAATTAATGAATGCTGAAATTGAGGCTGGTTCGTGGAAAGTTATTGCCGAAGCACGCGAAGGCGGTAATGTTGGTATTTATCGTGGCAGTGGTGAGGTTAGGGAAGGTTTAGTGGATGAGATTTTAACGCAGATTCCGGAAGAAAGCATTATCTGGGAAGCGCCTCAAAAAGAACAGCAGGTTTGGTTTATCAAACTAATTGGTGCCAACGTTAACCTTGGTAATATTGCGCCAGCTGAAGTTATTCCTTTAGAAACAATCCGTTTAGGACTACGTGGCGACACGTTCGATCATTTCCTTAACTTAGGAAAATAGTCAAAAAAACCGTCATTACGAGGCACGAAGGAATCTTTAAAACTTAGCTAAAGTATTTCTTCGTGCTTCTATTTATCGTAAAATAGTAAAATGAAAACTTACGGCTTAATCGGTTATCCGCTTTCTCACTCTTTCTCTAAAAAGTATTTTACCGAAAAGTTTCTTAACGAGGGGATAACAGATCATCAATACGAACTTTTCCCGATCGAAAGCATAAAATCCCTGCCAGATCTTCTTACTGAAAACCCATCGCTTTGCGGATTAAATGTAACTATCCCGCACAAGGTGAATGTACTTTGTTATTTAAACGACATTGAAGAAGCCGCAGACAAAATCGGGGCGGTTAACTGCATTTCAATCAGAAGTTTCGATAATGAAACTTATCTTAAAGGATACAATACGGATGCTTACGGCTTTGAGGCATCATTAAAACCTTTACTAAAGCCGCAGCATACGAAAGCACTGGTTTTTGGTGATGGAGGCGCAGCAAAAGCTGTAAAGTACGTGCTTGAAAAGTTAAACATCGAATACCAGGTTGTTGTTCGCAAGGCAACAGAAAATGCAATCCTTTATAGCGAGATAAGCACCGAGATACTGCAATCGCATAAATTGCTGATCAATACCACGCCGCTGGGCATGTCGCCAAATGTAGATACTTATCCGGATATAGATTATTCTTTGCTAAATGCAGACTATCTGGCTTACGACCTGGTTTACAATCCATTGGAAACAAAATTTCTCGCCCTGGCAGCAGAAAAAGGTGCAGAAATAAAAAATGGCCTTGAAATGTTGTACAAGCAGGCAGAAAAAGCCTGGTGCATCTGGAATAATATTGGTTAATAACCGTTATTATTGCATTTTCAAATCAGTTAATTAACCGCAGAAGCAAATTATGAAACTAAAATATTTTTTATTTCTTCCGGCAATGCTTCTCTTGTTTATGGTTTCGTGCCAGAATAACGAATACAGTCCTAAGCCAAGGGGATATTTCAGGATCATCTACCCTGAAAAAAAGTACCAGCAATTTAATTCTGCCGCTCCATATACTTTTGAATATCCCGTTTATGCAGGCATGGAGTCAGATAAAGGGAAAAAAGGAGAAAAATACTGGTATAACATGCATTTCACATCCTTTAATGGTTTTTTGCATTTAACCTATTACGACGTTTCTAATAAGGCAGCCTACGACGAAATGGTAGAAGATGCAAGGAAATTAGCTTTCAAACATACTATTAAAGCCAGTGCAATAGACCAGAAGCTGATTAACTATCCGGATAGAAAGGTTTATGGAATTTATTATGCCATTGAAGGCAATACAGCTTCCTCAGTGCAGTTTTTTTTAACTGACAGCACCAAACATTATTTCAGGGCTGCGCTTTACTTTAACGAACGCCCACAGTACGACTCGATTGAACCGGTGGTTAAATTTATAAAAAAGGATATCGATAAAATGATATCTACATTTAAATGGAAGAACTAATTTCTTCGATGCAGTAAAATGATAAAAATTAAAATATTTACATTTAACGCTTACAGCGAAAACACCTATGTTTTGTATGATGAAACAAAGGAATGTGTTATCATTGATCCCGGGATGTATGATGGTGCAGAGCAGGATGAATTAGCTGATTTTGTAAAGACAAATAATCTTAAACCTGTTTTGCTTCTAAATACCCATTGCCACCTCGACCATATTTTTGGCAACAAATTCGTTTTCGATACCTGGGGATTAAAACCGCAATTCCATAAAGGCGAGCTGCCAATCCTTCAGGCTGTTCCGGGCTATGCGCCACAAATGGGTTTCAACAAATATGAGCTATCGCCCGAACCTGAGGTATTTCTTGAAGAAAGCGGAACAATACACTTTGGTAACAGCAGGCTGGATTTGATTTTTGCTCCTGGCCATTCACCGGCACACTTATGTTTTTACAGTGAAGCTGATCACTTTTTAATTGGTGGCGATGTTTTATTCTATGGTAGTATTGGCCGCACCGATTTACCGGGCGGAAATCATAACCAGCTGATCAGCAATATCGAAAATAAATTATTTGTGCTGCCTGATGCGGTTACGGTTTATCCGGGTCATGGCCCATCAACTACAATTGGATTCGAGAAAAAACATAATCCATTTTTTTGATGTTTAATAAGTTTGATCAAGGCATTGTGAAGTAAGGTTACCGTAATTAGGGTATTTGTATTGCACCATCCATTTTATATCATACATTTTCCATCATCCATTTTCCATATATTTAACCTGTGAATACGCCGTTATATATCGCCAAAAGGTATTTGTTTGCCAAAAAATCAACAAATGCCATTAACCTGATTTCGGGTATTTCGATGGTTGGCGTTATGGTTGGCAGTGCAGCGTTAATTATTATTCTTTCTGTATTTAACGGCTTAGAGGTTACTATCCTCAATATGTTTAATACCATGACACCTGAGCTGGCTATTTTTCCGGCAAAGGGAAAAACCTTCAATCCGGACACCAAATATTTTAACCAGCTAAAAAACAGTAAAGCAATTTATTCTTTTACCGAAGTACTGCAGGAAAATGCTCTATTGAGGTACAATAATAAGCAGGCGGTGGGTATGGTTAAGGGGGTAAGCTATGATTACCTAAAGAACCCCAAATTAGACAGCACCATAAGAGAAGGACATTTCATTTTAAGTAATAAAAGCGGCTACACATCGGTAATCGGTTCAGCACTGCAATCGTACCTTGCGGTTAATACGGTAGATCCATTTACCGAACTCGAGATTTTTTCGCCAAAGAAAAACATAGCGGTTAATAATTTAAACCCTGCAGATGATTTTGTAAATAAAAGCATTCGCGTTAGTGGCGTGTTTGAGGTACAACAGGAATTCGATAACGGCATTGTAGTTCCGCTCGATTTTGCCAGAGAATTATTAGGTGAAGAGAAAAATGTTTCCTCTATCGAGATCAACCTGAAGCCAGGTGTAAATATTGACGATTTTCAGAAAGAGATTGCCACAAATGCAGGCGATGGTTTTGAAATCCGTAACCGGGCAGAGCAGAACCGCTCGCTCTATCATATTTTAAATACCGAAAAATGGGCGGTTTATATCATCCTCACTTTTATTTTAATTATTGCTATATTTAATATCATTGGTTCGCTTACCATGCTTGTAATTGACAAGGTTAAAGATATTGCCATTTTGAGCAGTTTAGGTGCCAGTAAAAAACTAATAAAACGCATATTTCTTTTTGAAGGGATGATGATAACGATGTCGGGCTGCATTTTTGGCTTAATCATCGGGTTGATATTTTACTTTTTACAGCATAATTACGGCCTCATTAAGATGGGGGAAGGCGGGGATACACTTATAAGTTCCTATCCTATAGGCCTTAAATGGAAAGATTTTATTTTAGTTTTCGTAACTGTCGGGATTTTCTCATTTTTGGCATCCGCTTTGTCATCTAATTTAAGCGTAAAGAAGATAGATAAGATTAATCAAACACTATAAAACATGAAGTTATTTAAACAAGCAATCGTATTTGTTGTGCTTTCAGGCATGGCCCTTACCGCTTGTAACAGGGAGGACAAGCCAGAATCAGCCAGTGATATCAAAACTGTAAAAGGTTTATATAGTTTTGGTCCTGAAATGAAATCGTTTACACTTTGTGAAGATGGAAGGGAGTACTGGGTTACAGATAGTGTAAAGAATCTTGAACTTTCTTACAGTAACTTAAACTTCGAAAAACCTTACGAGCCGGTTTACGTAGAATTGAAAGGTTACTTTACCAAATCAGACACGGCAACTGTTGCTGCCGATTTCGACTCTACTTTCGTTGTAACGAAAGTGGTTAAAATCAGTAAGGAAATTCCCGATGGCCCATGCTCTCAATAAAGCAGGCTTAGATTAAAATTGTGCAAATATTTCTACAAGTACAGACAACAGATATCATAAAAAAAAGCTTTTCAATTGATGAAAAGCTTTTTTTGTATCCGGGGATCTAAAATCCTTATCTACCAGTAAATGGTATAAAGTGCAATGATTAAGCCTATAATTAATAGTGCGCCAATTGCAAATCCGGTTGTAGTTTTAAACATTTTAGTATCTATTTCCAAACCATTCGGCACAATGCCTTTTTTGTTTTCGATGGTACTGATGATGTACATACCTAACGAACAACATGCAAATACAATCAGCATCCTGTCCATAAAAGGAATTTCGAAAATGCCTTTACCGTTATCAACCGACCAGCCAAATTGGTGTAGCGCAGAAAGATCGGTCCATTTTGGGAGAAACTTTAAAATAACGGAGAAGATGAATCCTCCAATGGTTGCAAAAAGTGCTGCATTTGAAGTTGTTTTTTTCCAGAAGAACCCAAAAATAAACATGGCGAAAATACCAGGAGATACAAAGCCCGTATATTCCTGAATGTATTGAAAACCCTGTTTACCTTCGCCCATTAAACCTTCACCAAAACCGAATGACAGGATTACTGCCAGAAACATAGATACAATTACTGCAATTTTACCCACATTAACCAGGTTGGTTTCAGATGCTTCAGGGTTAAAAGCTTTCTTGTAAATATCTAAAGTAAAAATGGTAGCAATACTGTTTGCTTTACCCGCTAAGGATGCCACAATTGCAGCAGTTAGTGCAGCGAAGGAAAGTCCTTTTAAACCTGCCGGTAAAAGCGTTAATAAGGCAGGATATGCTTTATTCGGATCTGACACACCTGTTGAAGTCAATAGTTGAGAAGCACTGATACCGCCAACATTATTTTTGATGATGTAATAAACAGCAATTCCCGGTACTACCACGATGATTGGCATCAGCATCTTTAAGAAAGCAGCAAACAATAAACCACCCCGGGCTGTAGGTAATGAAGCACCTAAAGCTCTTTGTGTGATGTATTGGTTGCAACCCCAGTAGCTTAAGTTGGCAATCCACATACCGCCAATAAGCACACTTAAGCCTGGCAGATCGATATAATTCGGATTATCCTTTTTGAAAATTAAGTGAAAGTGTTCAGAAGCACCTTCTTTTAGCATCGAGAAGCCAGACCCGATTCCTTTTCCGTCTGATATGAGGTTAAGGGCAATATAAGTTGCTACCAGGCCACCCAATACCAGGAAAAACACCTGAATTACATCGGTATAGCCAATTACCTTCATTCCACCAAGGGTAATTATAATCGCAAAAATTGCAAGTGCCCAGATGCAAATTGAGATATCAAAACCTGAAATGCCGCTGATGGCCAGTGCTCCCAAATAAAGGATAGACATTAAGTTTACCACAATGTAAAGCATTAACCAGAATACCGCCATAATCATGGCTACGGTAGAATTGTAGCGCTGGTGCAGGAACTGCGGCATTGTAAAAATTTTATTCTTTAAGTAAACCGGCATGAAAAATACAGCAACAACCACCAAAGTAGCAGCCGCCATCCACTCGTAAGCAGAAATAGCAAGGCCAAGTTTAAAGCCCGAACCACTCATTCCGATCATTTGCTCAGCTGAAATATTCGAAGCAATTAAGGAAGCACCAATTGCCCACCAGGTTAGCGAACCTTCAGCTAAAAAATAGTCTTTTGAGCCAGATTCTGCAGATTTTTTCTTTTTGTAGATGTACAGGCCATAGGCTGAAACGATTACGAAATAGACTAAGAATACAATGTAGTCTTTCGAATCAAGTAGGGAGTTTTTCATTTATTTACAAATATTATTCGGTTTAGAATCCTAAATGTAGCAATTCAAAAAATAAAATATGATTTATATTAAAATTAAATCATCCGGCAACACGGGTGCGGTAGGCTAAAATTTATAATTTTACCGAAAATAATGATCATGGAAGAAATAACGTGGGCCGACTTTGAAAAGGTAGAATTACGTGCCGGAACAATACTTGAGGTTTTTGAATTTCCCGAAGCCAGGAAGCCAGCTTTTAAATTAAAGGTAGATTTCGGTGAATTTGGGATAAAAACCAGTAGTGCCCAGATAACAAAGCTTTATACGAAGGAGGAATTGCCAGGTAAACAAATCATCGGCATCATCAATTTTCCTAAAAAACAAATCGGCAAGTTTATGTCGGAGTTTTTGGTTACAGGATTTGCTGATGAAAACGGCGATATTGTTTTAACCACATTAGATGGAAAAGTTCCAAATGGCAGCAAGATGATGTAAGTTAGCTTTACGACTATGAGTTTTTATAATTTCGAAACAAACGATCTAGCCGTCGAAGACATTCATTATATGAAACTGGCGCTGGCAGAGGCACAAAAAGCTTTTGATGAAGATGAAATTCCGATCGGAGCAATTATTGTTTCCAAAAACCGGATTATCGGGCGGGGCTACAATTTAACAGAACGTTTTAATGATGTAACGGCACATGCAGAAATGCAGGCTTTTACATCGGCCAGTCAAACGATTGGTGGAAAATACCTGACTGATTGCACCTTATACGTTACCATTGAACCTTGTGTAATGTGTGCAGGTGCCAGCTACTGGACACAGATCAGTAGAATTGTTTACGGTGCCCGTGAAGAAAAAAGAGGTTTTCTATCTAAAGGTGCCAATCTGTTACATCCGAAAACGATATTAAAGGGTGATGTTTTAGCTGATGAATGTGCTGCGCTGATGAAAAACTTCTTTGCAAAGAAAAGGTAACTTATAGTCCTGCGCTTTCAGCTAAAAATCCATTTGATGATAATAACATGAACAAAACTTAACCTTTGAATGTTATATTTGCTTCAAGAAACATTTTTTAAACTTTAAACATATAAATATTATGGCTTTTGAATTACCTGCGTTACACTACGCAACCGATGCATTAGAACCGCATATTGATAAAACTACCATGGAAATCCACCATGATAAACATCACCAGGCTTATGTTACTAACTTAAACAAAGCATTAGAAGGTAAACCTGAGGCGAATTCAAGCATCGAGGATATTGTTAAAAATATTTCAAAATACCCTGCAGCTGTTAGAAACAATGGCGGTGGACACTATAACCACTCATTATTCTGGAACATTTTAGGTCCTAATAAAGGTGGTGAGCCAACTGGCGATTTAGCTAAGGCAATTAAAGAAACTTTCGGTTCATTTGCTGATTTAAAAACTAAATTACAGGAAGCCGGCGCTACGCGTTTTGGTTCAGGATGGGCATGGTTATCAGTTGGTGCTGATAAAAAACTTCAGGTTTCATCAACGCCAAATCAAGATAACCCGCTAATGGATGTTGCTGAAGTAAAAGGTACACCAATTTTAGGTATCGATGTTTGGGAGCACGCTTATTATTTAAAATATCAAAACAAACGTCCTGATTACTTAGCTGCAATCTGGAATGTTATAAACTGGGATGCCGTTGCTGAGCTTTATAAAAAAGCACTGTAATTTAAAGGTATCGCACCGATAAAATGGAAAGCCTGCAAACTACAATTTGCAGGCTTTCTTATTAATTAATATCTTCGCATATAATATTTTATGAACATGAAAAAGGTTGTTTTTTTATTTTTATTCGTGATTGGGATTAGTGCAATTGCTGGTGCACAACAGAAAGCACCTACACCAACTGAGATTGCAAAAAAAAATGTTGAGGATTTAGATAAAAAACTGAAGCTTAACGATACGCAGAAAAGTATTATTTACAGCTTAACCTACAGCCAGGCTAAAGAGCAGGCAGAACTGGTAAAAAGACAGCAGTCTGGCAATGTGAAAGAAGACGATATAGATAAATATTATAAGCTTCAGAACGAAACTACAAAAAGCATTCGCAATGTTTTAAAAGGCGATCAGCAGACGCAATATGATCGAATTATTGAAGACCGTCTGAGTGGAAAAGCCAATAAGAAAAAGAAAAAGGGGCAGGAAGAAGAAGAAGTTGAAGGCGATATCAGTGGCCTTTTAATCAAGCCTGAAAAGGTAAATTAACGAGTTAACTGTAAATGCCTGAAATATTAGTTGGCACTGCGGTACTTGGACTTTTATTATCACCACAAATATTAGCAGGCTTTCTGGCAAAAAGAACAGGACGGAACTTTTGGTTCTGGTTTTTTATATCTTTTCTCATCCCGGTTATATCCCTTATTATCCTAATTTTTCTTGACGATAAAAAGCCGCAGAGCGAGGGTTATCAGTTAGCAGATCATGTTAACAGAAACAAACAGATTAGGCCTACAGAATAATTTAAATCCCAACAACATCCTTTTTCTTTTTTTGTTTCATTGCCTTTGGTATAATTTCAAGGATTTCATCCTTTAAGGCATTCAGCATTCTTTTTTTAATAAAGTTCTTGTGGGTTACCAGGCTGATTTCCCTGACAGGTTCAGGCGATTTGAAATGCCTTATTTTATTGGTTTGTTTTGCATTTAATTCGGCAATTGCCAACTCAGGGAGGAGCGTTGCACCACCATTTAAATCAACCATTCTTACTAAAGTCTCTACGCTTCCCGTATTATATTCCAAACCCTGAAGACGGTTGTTTTTCGTAGACCGACAGATGTTTAAAACCTGGTTGCGCATGCAGTGCCCTTCATTTAAAAGCCAAATATTCTCATCGTTTAAATCTTCGGCATCAATGGCCTTCTTTTTATAAAGCCTGCTATTTTTACTAATATAACTTACAAAATTTTCGTAGTATAAAGGTATTTCAGTAATGTTCGCATCGGTAAGTGGTGTGGCCAGTATTCCGCAATCCAATACACCGGTTTTTAAATGATGAATAATATCTTCGGTGGTGTACTCCCAGATTAACAATTTCAGTTCAGGGTATTTTTCGAGCATCGCTGAAATTACTTCAGGCAATAAATAAGGAGCAATGGTCGGTATTACGCCAATTCTTAATTCGCCCAATACATCCTGTTGCTGACTATTAATCAGTTCTTTTACCTTTCCGCTTTCCTGTAATATAATCCTGGCCTGTGCAATAATCTGGGCGCCAATTTCTGTTGGGCTTACCGGCTGCTTACTTCTGTCGAATATTTTTACACTTAGCAGTTCTTCGAGTTTTTGTACCTGCATACTTAAGGTTGGCTGGGTTACAAAACATTTATCGGCTGCAGTTACAAAACTCCTGTAAGTATCTACTGCAACAATGTATTCAAGCTGAACTAAAGTCATATAGGTAAAATTGATTTATAATATCAAAGATATAAATTTTAACTATTTCCATCTTTTTTTTAGCTGCATATTATTTCTTAATCTACATTAAGTTTTTTAGGCTTCCTGATTAAGAACTTTACATCGTAAATAAAAAACATAAAAAAATGGAAAACAGAATAGACATTCAAAAAACAGAACCAGCTGCCTACCAGGCAATGTATGCATTGGAAAAATATTTATCGGCAAGTGCTTTAACGCCAACGCATAAAGAGCTGATTAAACTCAGGGCATCACAAATAAACGGTTGTGCCTATTGCCTTAATATGCACAGTATTGATGCCCGGAAATTAGGTGAAACCGAACAAAGGATTTATTTGTTGAATGCATGGAGAGAAACAAATTTGTTTACCGAAGAAGAGCAGGCTATACTGGCTTTAACAGAGGAGGTGACCTTAATTTCCAATCATGTTTCTGATAAGACCTACAATAAAGCGGCAAGCTTATTCGACGAACATTACCTTGCACAAATTATTATGGCGATTATAACCATTAATGCATGGAACAGGATTGCCATTACCGCCAAAGTAATGGTTGGATAAAATATTATTACCCCGATTAATTTAAAAACCGGGGGTAATTTTTTTATTGATTAATTTTTACCAGCGCCTCGTATACAAGTCTGGCCATTTCTTTTGCGCCTTCCGGTTGAAAATGCGTATTATCTTTTTGCCCTTTGGGATAAGCCACATATTTGCCTGAATCTAAGTTCATGAAATAATTCCTTGACGAATATTCTTTACCTTTTGAGGTAAAAAAATCGGCCGATAGCTCATTTAGATCAATGAATTTTACTTTTAATTCAGCAGCAACATCCTTTACCGCCTGTGGGTAATCTGTATGGGAATTCAGGAGTTTACCATCTCTCCATGGGCTATTTCTGGCAACTGGGGTAAGCAAAACAGGTATAGCACCTTTGGCCCTGGTTTCTTTAACGTACATCCTTAAAAAGTCTTTATATCCCGGAATATCCACATAACGTTCTGGCCGGTCTTTAGCTCCATCATTATGTCCGAACTGGATAAGCACCAGATCATTTTTCTGAAGAACATCAAGTACTTCTTTCCATCGGCCTTCATTAAAAAAAGTTTTTGTACTGCGGCCACCCTTAGCTTTATCAACAACGATAGCACTGTCACTTTTTATTAATTTATGCAATGCTTTAAGGTTATCTCTTTTTAAGAAAGGCTGAAAAACCTGCCCCCAACCGGTAATCGGATATTTTTTTTGCATGTATCCTTCCTCCAGCGAATAATCGGCAACCGTTGAATCACCGATTAAGAAAACGTTGACTGGTTTAGACTTTATTAAAAACGACATCAACAGAGAGGAGAACAATATTACTGCAACCGAGAATGCTTTTTTCATATTCTTATTTTAAAGGTTCAATTCTAAACCAATCGTATTCAGCTATACCCGAATCATTGGTTTGCGTTTTTCTGGCAGCAAACAATCCGACTTTGGCTCCAATCCACTGGCCTGCTGTTGCCTGAAATTCTTCATCAATATTAGTGAAATTCACACCATCTTCACTATAACTAAAACGACATTTGGCACCTTCCGCTATTTTCACCCTGAAATAAACTGAAGCCGATTTCAACCGGGTTATTTCCCTGGCGTTTTCCGGCTTGCCTTTATCGGCATTTATACAATCATTATAGCAGATGTATGTTTCATTATTTTTACTTTTTAGGGTAAGTGAAGCATAACTTCTACCCATTACAACCAACCCTGTTTCTTCATTTTCGAGTTTAGGGTTTGGTTTAAAGGTCAATTTTGTTGTTGCCATAAACGTTTCGGCCGGAAACTTTTGCAACAGTAAATTCGGAACGTCCCATAAATTTTTAGCGCTCTCAGGAATTTTTGCAGTATATAATTTCAATACGCCCTTTACTGCATCGGTAAAGGCCCAGGTTGCCTGCGGGTTTGCCTGCCATTGCCATTGCAAACCTAATTTCTGCGAATTAAATTCATCACTTTCAGTGGGGTTTTCAACAGGGTAAGTTTTGCCAACAGCTGGCTTTTTGTAAACCAAAACAGGCTCTCCTTTTCCATCGCCATCAATATCGGTGCCGATAACCGGCCAGTTGTTAATCCATTTCATCGGCTGAAGGTGTACCACCCTGCCATAAGCATCTTTATCCTGAAAATGCAAAAACCAGTCCTCTCCTGAGGGTGTGGTTACCCATGCTCCCTGGTGAGGCCCGTTGATTTTCGATTTCCCTTCATCCATCACTACTTTACGCTCGTAAGGGCCATAGATACTTTTACTCCTCAATACCAGTTGCCAGCCAGTTGCAACACCACCGGCAGGTGCAAACAAATAATAATAGCCATTGCGTTTATAAAGTTTCGGGCCTTCAATTGTTGGGTCCGATTCATGACCATCGTAAACAATTGCGCCAGTTGCAAGAGGCTTAGTTCCATCAGCATTTAATGGCATTACCGCTAAAACACTCTTAATTCCTGCACGACTACCGGCATAAGCATATGCCAGATAGGCTTTTCCATCCTCATCCCATAAAGGACAAGGGTCGATCAATCCTTTTCCAGCTATTACAAGTTCAGGAGCTGACCAATTACCGGTAATACTTTTTGATTTTATAAGATAGATTCCGAAATCGGGATCAGGGTAGTAAATATAAAACTCGCCATTTCTGTATCTTATTGATGGTGCCCAAACACCATTTCCATGTTGTGTTTTTTCAAAATGTTCGAATGGTGGTTGTCTTAAAAGTGCATGGCCGATTAATTTCCAGTTTACGAGATCTTTTGAATGTAAAATTGGCAATCCCGGAATGGCATCAAAACTCGAAGCAACCATATAAAAATCGTTGCCAACACGGATTGCATCCGGGTCGGAATAATCAGCATTTAAAACCGGGTTTTTATAGGTACCATTACCCAGATCAGCAACCCAAACTTTAGATCTGTAGCTTTTTGCTGTGGGCTGCTGGGCAAGAGCTGCATATGATATAAAGCAAGCCGCAATCGGGATTAATAAAAATTTCATCGGCTGATTTTTAGAAAACTTCTTTTATATATTTGGTTAAACAAGGTTAAGTGATTTTTAATATTAATCCAATCTTAATTATGCAAACGTTCCCGTTATCGTTTGCGATGTTTATTTCAGCCAAACATTCTTTAGCTTTCGGTTTTATGATTAGAATTGTTCATCATATATTAATTAAAACACGGCTGCGTTTACATTACTGGTAACGTGGCCGGTTTAATTTATACTAACCAGATTATGAAAAAAATATGTTTCTTTTTGCTGATCGCAATGAGTTTACAAGCATTTGCCAACCAGGTTAAACCCGATTTTACTGTAGCCGCGAATGGAACCGGAGATTTTAAAACCGTTCAGGAGGCTATAAATGCTGTTCCTGATTTCAGAAATAAGATAACTACCATCTTTATCAAGAAAGGTATTTATAAGGAAAAGTTAGTTTTGGCCGCATCGAAGAAAAATGTAAAATTCATCGGTGAAAACCTAAAAGAAACCATCTTGACTTATGATGATTACGCCCAGAAGAAAAATGCCTTCGGTGAGGAAAAAGGTACATCGGGCTCATCGAGTTTTTACATTTACGGAGAAGGCTTTTCGGCAGAGAACATCACTTTTGAAAACAGTTCCGGGCCTGTTGGTCAGGCTGTGGCAGTCTGGGCAGGAGGCGACAAGCTTGTTTTTAACAACTGTAACTTTCTTGGATTTCAGGACACACTTTACACCTACGGAGGCAATAACCGCCAGTATTATTACAATTGTTATATAGAGGGCACGGTTGATTTTATTTTTGGGGCCTCCACAGCCTGGTTCGAGCATTGTACCATTTTTTGCAAAAAGGCAGGCTACATTACTGCCGCTTCAACAGCTGACACCACTAAATATGGTTATGTACTCAACAATTGTAAAATAACAGGCAACGCCCCTGCCAATAGTTTTTACCTGGGCAGGCCCTGGCGGCCATACGCCAAGGTTGCTTACTTAAACTGCGAACTACCTGAAATAATTGCAGCTGCCGGCTGGAATAACTGGGGTAAAGAAAGTAATGAGCAAACGGCATTTTATGCTGAATACAAGAGTACCGGCAAAGGTGCCAAACCTAAGGAAAGAGCGGCATGGTCTCACCAGTTAACAGATGAAGCGTACAAAGCCTACACTTTGGAAAACGTTTTCCGCGGATGGCTTCCGACAATCAAATAAAATCACAAAACACTCATAAACAAATACTTAAGCAACACAAAAAGCCAAAAAACACTCCTTTCTTTGGCAACGATTGCATAGATTTCTCTTCTGTTTTAGCTGTAAACAACGTACACTTGTTTTAATAATAACCAGATATAATTTAACAGCGCAAAACATGAATCTTTTTAAAGGCAAATTCTATTCAATATTTTCGGTAGTTGCTGGCTTGTATTGCGTAAATACAAATGCAGCCTTTGCACAAAAACAGGTATTACCCGTTATTAAGCAGGTTAAATTTAAAAATGACACCACAAGCATTGTCTCTTTTGGAGCTAAGGGCGATGGCTTAACCTTAAATACTTCTAACATTAATAAGGCCATAGCCAGCGTAAGCCAAAAAGGTGGGGGCGTTGTTTTAATTCCATCGGGATTATGGTTAACAGGACCTATTGAACTAAAAAGTAATGTTAACCTACACCTTAAACGTGATGCAATCCTTCAGTTTACCGACGATTTTAATCAATATAAATTAGTTGAAGGCAATTGGGAAGGGCAGCCTGCCTGGAGAAACCAAAGTCCTATTTCGGGTAGCAACCTTGAGAACATTGCGATAACCGGATCGGGTATAATTGATGGAAATGGCGGTGCATGGCGTATGGTTAAAAAAGACAAATTAACCGAAACGCAGTGGCAAAAACTGGTTGCATCGGGTGGCTCCGTGAGCGAAGATGGCAAATTGTGGTATCCTTCACAAAAAACAGTTAAAGGTGCTAAAACTAAAAATGCCGGGGTAATCGTTCCAGGTAAGACTGCAGCAGATTATGAGGACATCAAAGATTTCCTGCGCCCAAATCTGCTAGTATTAAACAGTTGTAAAAAAATTCTTTTAGAAGGTGTTACCTTTCAAAATTCGCCAGCGTGGAATTTACACCCTTTGATGTGCGAAGATTTAACATTAAGAAACCTGCAGGTAAAAAATCCCTGGTTTGCACAAAACGGCGATGGTGTTGATGTAGAATCCTGTAAAAATGTACTTATTGAGGGCAGCACTTTTGATGTTGGCGATGATGGGATCTGCATAAAATCGGGCAGAGATGAGGCTGGAAGAAAACGCGGGATGCCAACTGAAAATGTTATCATCAGAAATAATATCGTTTACCATGCCCACGGCGGCTTCGTTATTGGAAGCGAAATGAGCGGTGGCGCTAAAAACATCTGGGTTTACGACTGCTCATTTATCGGTACTGACATTGGTTTACGTTTTAAAACAACCCGTGGACGTGGTGGCGTGGTCGAAAACATTTACGTAAACAATATCAACATGATTGATATTCCCGGGGAGGCAATTTTGTTCGACATGTATTATGCTGCACAAGACCCTGTTCCTCTGGCAGGAGAAAAACGTGAAGCCATTAAAACCATAACTGTTCCCGTAACTGAAGCAACGCCGCAGTTTAAGAATTTCTACATTAAGGATGTAGTGGCCAATGGCGCAGAAAAGGCGATATTTTTCAGGGGTTTACCAGAAATGAATATTAAAGATGTGCACCTTGAAAATGTAACCATCCAGGCAAAAAAGGGTATCGAAATCATTGAGGCCTCTGGAATATTCCTTAAAAATGTAAATGTAATTACGGCTAATACCAACCCGGTTGTATTGGTTCAAAACGGAACAAACATTAACATTAATGGCTTACAGTATAAAAAAGAGAGCGAGCTCCTGTTTAACATTACCGGCGATAAAACAAAAGGCGTAAAAGTAACTGGAACAGATGTTTCAAATGCTAAGAAGACATCAGCCATTAGTGAAGAAACCAATAAATCGGCATTAGAGATTGCTAAATAAAATGAATAGAAATACTTCGTATATAACATTAATTGCTTTTTTGACGGTTATATCAACCGGCGTTTTCGGGCAGAAGAAACTTTCAGAACAACTTACCTTAACGGCAATGGAAAAATTATTCCAGGATACGACTGTTTTGAAAGATGCAAAAGGACCACGATGGAGCTATGACATGGGAGTTGTGCTCGAAGGTGCGGCACAGGTATGGCGCAACACCGGGAATGGCGATTATTTTAAATATATCCAAAGTTCAATGGATGCCTATGTTGATAAAACAGGAAACATCAGAACTTATAAAGCTGAAGATTTTAATATCGACAATGTAAAAAACGGAAGGTCGTTGTTATTGCTGTACAAGGTTACTGGCCAGCAAAAATATTTAACTGCCGCAACACAATTGTATGAACAACTGCAAAACCAGCCACGTACAAAAGAAGGCGGTTTCTGGCATAAGAAAATTTATCCGAACCAGATGTGGCTTGATGGCTTATACATGGGCGAACCTTTCTATGCAGAGTATGCCAGCTTAATGAAAAAGGATGCGGCATTTGACGATATCGCCAAACAGTTTATCCTGATGGAGAAAAACTCGAGAGATGCCAAAACAGGTTTACTATATCATGGATACGATGAAAGCAGGCTAGAACAATGGGCAGATAAAACAACCGGGCGCTCGCCAAATTTCTGGGGAAGGGCAATGGGCTGGTACATTATGGCATTGGTAGATGTACTTGATAATTTCCCTAAAAACCATCCAAAATACAATGAGCTTGTCGCTATTTTAAACCGTACAGCAAATGCAGCGCTAAAATATCAGGATGTAAAATCAGGTGTGTGGTTTGATATCATGGATATGCCTGGCAGAAAGGGTAATTACCTTGAATCTTCAGCTTCGAGTATGTTTGTTTATGGCTTTGCAAAAGGTGTCCGCAAAGGTTATTTACCAAAATCATTCAGCGCAGCAGCAAATAAAGGTTATGCAGGTTTAAAGAAAGAATTTATTGAACAAGCCGGCGATGAGCGGGTAAACCTGACTAAAACGGTTTCTGTTTCAGGACTAGGTGGCAAGCCAAAATACCGCGACGGCAGTTTTGAATATTATATTAGCGAAAAAGTCATTACTAATGATCCGAAGGGAGTTGGCGCATTTATTTGTGCAGCAAGTGAGATGGAGCTGGCGGCCTTGCCAAAGCCTGGAGCAGGTTTGACTGTAACTGTAGATAATTTCTTCAATAATGAATACATGACCGGGCCTACCGGAGCTAAAATCCCTTTTCATTATTTATGGAATGAAGATGATAACAATGGTTTTTCACTTTTCGGTAAGGTTTTTAACGATGCAGGGGTAAAAACAACAACCCTATCGACTGCACCCACTACATCAAATTTAAAAGGCACGAATATTTACATCATTGTTGATCCGGATACGGAAAAGGAAACTGCGCAGCCAAACTATATGAACGCTGCACATGCAAAGCAGATTAGCGAATGGGTAAAAGCAGGTGGAGTTCTGGTGCTTTTATTGAATGATGCGGGCAACTGTGAAATTGCAAAATTTAATGTTTTGCCTGAAACCTTTGGTATTCACTTTAATGAAGATAGCCGCAACAAGGTTCAGGGATTAAATTTTGAACAGGGAGCCATCAGCATCCCTGCAAAAAACGAAATCTTTAAAACGGCCAAAAAGGTTTATATCAAAGAAATTTCAACGATTGTTGCCAAGGTACCTGCAGTACCGGCATTAACCGATAAAACCGATGTAATTGTAGCAACAGCAAAATATGGTAAGGGGACGGTGTTTGCCGTTGGCGATCCCTGGTTTTACAATGAATATATCGATGGACGCAAACTCCCAAAAGAATTGGAAAACTTTAATGCTACCAACGACCTGGTAAAATGGCTAATTAAACAGGTTCCTGCTAAAAAAAAGTAAGATGAATAAGCTAAAATTTTTCTTAAGTATCGCTTTCAGCACTATGCTGATGTCGTGCTATGCACAGTTACCGACCGATTCAACTGCCGATAAAATGTTGGTTTATCAGTTAAGTAACGGTGGCTGGCCAAAGCAACTGGAAGATAAAAGTGTGGTTAATTATAGCCTTGCTTTAACACCGGCGCTTAAAGAAAAAATAAATGCAACTACGGTTCTGCATGCCACAATCGACAATAGTGCAACCAGCAGAGAAGTAGTTTACCTGGTACAGGCATACAAGAAAACGCAGCAAAAAGATTATTTAAAAGCAGCAGAAAAAGGTATTGACTATATCCTTGAGGCACAATACAAAAACGGGGGGTGGCCGCAATACTACCCTGACAAAGCCCTTTACCGTTCGGAAATTACCTATAATGATGATGCAATGATTAATGTTTTGAACATTCTTCAGGATATTGCCACAAAAACAAACGGTTTTGAAGCTGTAAACCCAAGCTATATCGAAAAGGCAAAAGCCGCCGTAAACAAAGGCCTAAGCTGCATATTAAAGACACAGGTTAAACAGAACGGGAATTTAACCATTTGGGCAGCACAATATGATAAAGATTCGATGTTGCCGGCAAAAGCCAGGGCATTTGAACCGGCATCATTAAGCACCAGCGAATCTTCAAATATCGTACGCTTTTTAATGCGTTTTAAAAATCCATCGCCAGAAATACAAAATGCAATTACAAGCGCTATTAAATGGTTTGATGAATATAAAATTACAGGTTTTCGATTTGAAAGAAGTAAAACAGCTACTGGCTTAATTGCCGATAATTCGGCTGTAGTATGGGCCCGTTTTTACGACCTGGAAAAGAACATCCCAATTTTTGGCGACCGTGACAATACGGTAAAATTAAAGCTCGAAGCATTGAGCCCAGAGCGGCGTAACGGTTATGCCTGGTATGGTAACTGGGGGCAAAAATTAATAGAAAAGGAATATCCAAAGTGGTTATCAGTCAACGGAATAAAATAAATTTTAACTCGTAATTGCAATTAGCAAGCAATAACAGAAATCGGAAGAAAATGATTTTAAACAAAGAAAATTTAAAAAACATCAGCGGGGCAAATGTTAGTATACCTGCAGCAGAACTTTTAGAATTGCCCGAAAAAGTAATTCAGTTTGGAACTGGCGTTTTACTTCGTGGCCTGCCCGATTATTTTATTGATAAGGCGAACAGAGGTGGTATTTTTAACGGGCGGGTTCTGGTTGTAAAATCGACAGCGCAGGGCGGTTCGGATGCTTTCTCCAGACAGGATAATCTTTACACGCTTTGTGTAAAAGGCATAGAAAACGGAGATAATGTTGAAGAAAACATTATCAATTCTTCTATTAGTCGCGTACTATCTGCTTCGCAGGATTGGGCAGAAATATTAAAAGCTGCCCACAACCCTGAGATGCAGGTTGTAATTTCGAATACCACGGAAGTTGGGATTGTGTTAAGTGAGGATAAGATTACGGATAACCCGCCACAGTCTTATCCGGGAAAACTACTGGCATTTTTACACGAACGATACAAAGCGTTTAACGGTTCGGCAGAGAGCGGAATGGTTATCGTTCCTACTGAATTAATCAGCGATAATGCAGACAAGCTGAAAGAGATCCTGTTAAAATTAACCGTTCAGAATAAATTAAGCTGGGATTTTGAGCAATGGTTAAAAACGGCAAACCATTTCTGCAAAACCCTTGTCGATAGAATTGTACCCGGCAAACTTCCTGCTGCAGAACAAAAAGCGCTGGAAACTGAACTCGGTTATACAGATGAGTTAATGATTATGGCCGAACCATTCAGGTTGTGGGCGATAGAATCTTCCAATCCAAGGGTAAAGGAAATTTTATCTTTCGAGCAAGCCGACAAAGGAATCTTTATTGTACCATCGATTAATAAATTTAAAGAGTTAAAACTGCGTTTACTAAACGGAACACATACATTAAGTTGTGGTTTAGCTATTTTATCGGGTTTTAATACAGTTAAAGAAGCAATGGCTGATGAAGTTTTTGCCAGCTATGTTTCGAATTTAATGCAGCAGGAAATTGCACATTCCTTAGAGAATGACGATATCACTTACCAGGATGCGGTAGATTTTGCATCGAGTGTAGTCGACCGTTTCCGCAACCCTTTTCTAGAACACCAGTGGCAGGCCATTACCCTTAACTTCACTTCAAAAATGCAGATGCGTAATATGCCTTTAATCAGAAAATATTATAGCCAAAATAACGAAGTGCCGCCACACATTGCTTTAGGTCTTTCTGCTTATATCATCTTTATGAATACCGAAAAAGAAGGTGAAAACTATGTGGCAAATATCAACGGAAAGAAATATCCTGTTCAGGATGAATTTGCAGAAATATTATATGCATACTGGCAAAATCCTGAAACAGCGATAGATAATATTTTAGGCGACAGGCGACTATGGGATAAAAACCTGAATAACTATCCTGGCTTTAATGCTGCAATTAAAACTTATATAGATTTACTACAAAATAATGGTGCAATAGAAACATTAAGTAACTTGCATACAGAAAGAACAGTTTAACATGGTTACGAGAATTTTAAAAATCCATCCTAATGATAATGTGCTTGTTGCCCTGCAAGATCTGGCGAAAGGCGAAACCGTTATTCATGATGGAAATGAATACACTTTACAAGACGATATTCATGCGAAGCATAAATTTTTTATGCAGGACATGAACCCCGGTGACCCGATAATAATGTATGGTGTTTTAGTTGGAAAGGCACAACATTTTATCCTCAAAGGAGGCTTAATGGATACCGAGAATACAAAACACGCTTCTGAGCCATTTGAATTTCGTCCGTACCATTACCAGTGGCAGGCACCAGATGTATCAAAATTTGAAGACCGAACTTTCAACGGCTACATCCGCAGCGATGGCCGTGTAGGTACGGCAAATTACTGGTTGTTTATTCCGACTGTTTTCTGCGAAAACCGCAATCTTGATGTCATCCGTGAGGCTTTACACAATGAACTGGGCTACGCTGTTACTGATAAGTATAAATCGTATACCCACCAGCTGGTTGATGCCTACAAAAATGGCGAAAGCCTGGAAGAGGCCAGTTCTGATTCAATTGGTTTACCAAATCCTTCGGCAAACCGCATTTTTAAAAATGTTGATGGAATAAAATTTTTAAACCATCAGGGAGGTTGCGGTGGTACACGCCAGGATGCAGCTGTTTTAAGTAAGCTGCTTGCGGCCTATGCCGATCATCCGAATGTTGCGGGTGTTACTGTATTAAGCTTAGGTTGCCAGAATTTGCAAGTTCAGGATTTTATGAATGACCTAAAGCACCGCAGCCCAAATTTCGATAAACCATTATTTATTTTCGAGCAGCAGCAATCGCAAAGCGAAGAGCAGCTGGTTAAGGAAGCCATTAGAAAAACTTTTATTGGTTTAACAGAAATCAACGAGATAGAACGTCAGCCGGCTCCGGTAAGCAAATTAGTTTTAGGTGTTAAGTGTGGCGGAAGCGATGGTTTCAGCGGCATCAGTGCCAACCCCGCCGTAGGTTATACCTCCGATTTACTCGTTGCACTTGGCGGAACAGTTTTACTTGCCGAATTCCCTGAACTTTGCGGTGCAGAACAGCAACTCATCGACAGGACAAAAGATGAAACTGCTGCCCGTAAATTCATTCAGTTAATGACGGCTTATAACCAGTCGGCCGAAAATGTTGGCTCTGGTTTTTTCATGAATCCATCACCAGGTAATATTAAAGATGGCCTGATAACCGATGCCATTAAAAGTACAGGTGCGGCTAAAAAAGGTGGTACATCACCAGTTGAAGATGTATTAGATTACACTGAACCTGCAACAAAGCCGGGATTAAACCTGGTTTGTACACCTGGTAATGATGTAGAAGCAACAACAGGAAAAGCTGCATCAGGCGCTACTTTAATTTTGTTTACCACAGGTTTAGGTACACCTACAGGAAATCCCGTATGCCCAACAATTAAAGTATCAACAAATAATGCGCTTACAAAACGCATGGGCGACATTATTGATATTAACTGCGGCCCCGTTATAGAGGGTTTGAAAACAATTGAGCAAATGGGCGAAGATATCCTGGAGTATTGTATAAAAGCGGCCAGCGGAGAGGTAATTCCAAAAGCGGTTTTATTAAATCAGGATGATTTTATCCCCTGGAAACGCGGTGTAAGCCTTTAAAATTCAGACCAAAAACATCATTGAAAGGCAAGAAGCAGTTAAAACTTCCATGTGCCCACTATGATGTCACATATAATAAAACAAATAATTTAACAGCGCTCAAGGCAATAACTGTCTTGAATAACATTCTTTAAATGAAACCTTTTTTAGACGAAAATTTCCTTCTGGAGACAAAAACAGCGCAAAAGCTTTATCACGAATTTTCGAAATCGATGCCCATTATCGATTATCATAACCATTTGATTCCAGAGCAAATTGCAAATAACCATCAGTTCTCAAACATGAGTCAGGTTTGGCTTTCGGGCGATCATTACAAATGGAGAGCAATGCGTGCAAATGGCGTTAATGAGAAATACATCACCGGAGCGGCATCTGACTATGAGAAGTTTGAAAAATGGGCTGAAACTGTACCCTATACCCTTCGTAATCCATTATATCACTGGACACATTTAGAATTACAAAGGTATTTCGGCATAAACGAATTGCTATCGGGAAAAACGGCGCAGAAAATTTACGATGAATGTTCAACAAAGCTACAAACTGCTGAGTATTCCGTTCGTGGACTGCTGGCAAAAATGAATGTTGAAGCGGTTTGCACAACCGACGATCCGCTGGATAGCTTAAACTTTCACCAGCAGCTGGCCAGAGAAGGTGCTAACCTGAAGATGTTACCTGCATTTCGTCCTGATAAGGCGATGAATAGCGATGATATCGAAAGCTTAAACGAATATATCGACAAACTGGAGACCGTTGCGGATAAGACAATAAGCAGTTTTCAGGATTATCTTGACGCTTTAAAAAGCAGACATGATTACTTTGCTGATAATGGCTGTTCTGTTTCTGACCACGGTTTAGAGCAAATCTATGCCGAAGATTATACCGAAGCTGAAATCACTTCAATTTTTGATAAAATCAGAACAAAAAAAGGTATTTCTTACGAAGAAAATCTGAAATTCAAATCGGCAATGTTAATTTACTTTGCAGAATGGGATCACGAAAAAGGCTGGGTACAGCAATACCATTTGGGGGCTTTGCGTAACAATAATGCCCGTATGTTAAGACAGTTAGGCCCTGATACCGGATGGGATTCAATCGGTGACTTTAGTCAGGCCCGAATGCTTTCAAAATTTTTAAACCGCCTGGATGACCAGGATAAACTGGCAAAAACGATTATTTATAACCTTAACCCTGCCGACAATGAGTTAATCGCTACCATGATTGGTAACTTTAACGATGGTTCAGTTGCCGGTAAAGTGCAGTTTGGATCGGCCTGGTGGTTTCTAGATCAGAAAGATGGCATGATTAAACAGCTGAATGCACTTTCGAACATGGGGCTTTTAAGCCGTTTGGTTGGTATGCTTACCGATTCGAGAAGCTTTCTTTCGTTCCCCCGCCATGAGTATTTCAGAAGAATCGTTTGTAACCTTTTCGGAGAAGATGTAGAGAAAGGTGAATTACCTAACGACTTGGAGTGGATTGGCAAAATAGTGCAGGATATTTCGTATTTTAACGCAAAAAATTACTTTAAATTTTAACCAAAAACGGCCTTTTAAGCTAAAAAATCGGGGATTCAATTCATTTCAATCGTTTTCCAAACATTTTTTACTGAAGAATGGAATTCACAGAATACATGCCGGTTTAACACAATAATGAGTAACCAGATATCATCTTTATTACAAAAAGGAAAAAAAGTTTTAAGCTTTGGAGAAATCCTGTTGCGTATATGTCCGGATATGGATGGCGAATGGCTGAAAGAAAATAAGCTGCCATTTTATGTTGGCGGTGCCGAACTAAATGTTGCAACAGCGTTAGCCCTTTGGAATGTGCCTTCAACCTACTTGTCGGCAATGCCGCAAAACTCGGTTACAGAGGAAATTGCTGTTTATCTGAATAACAAAAAAGTAGACACTTCCGCTATGGTTTATGGAGGTGAACGTTTAGGCTTATACTATTTACCAAAAGGGAAAGACCTGAAAAATGCCGGTGTGATTTACGACCGGGCAAACTCTTCGTATGCAGCATTGAAAGTTGGCGAAATAAACTGGGATGAAGTTTTTGAAGATGTTAGCTGGTTTCATTTCAGTGCAATTTGCCCTGCAATTAACCAATCCATTGCCGATGTGTGTCTCGAAGCCTTAAAAGCGGCAAAAGCTAAAAATATCACCATTTCCCTGGATTTAAATTACAGGGCTAAACTTTGGAAATATGGTAAAGATCCGATAGAAGTACTTCCTGAGCTTGCAAAATACTGTACCCTCATTATGGGCAATGTATGGGCTGCAAATAAAATGCTCGGCACGGCTCTTCACGATGATTTAAAACCAACAGAAGGTTATGCGAAAGAAACACTTTTACAGCAGGCAATTGATACTTCAAAGGAAATTTTAAGCCTGTTTCCTGCCTGTAAAGCAATAGCAAATACATTCAGGTTCGATAATGGAAAAGGCATCAGGTATTATACTGCGCTTTATACCAATAATGAATTAACCGTTTCTCCTGAATATGTTTCTGATGAAATTTTAGATAAAGTGGGTAGCGGCGATTGTTTTATGGCTGGTTTAATTTATGGCTTCTATAACAATTTAACTGAAAAAGAAATTTTAGATTTTGCCACAGCAGCGGCATACGATAAATTATACATTCCAAGTGATGCAACAGTAAGTACCGTTGCTGATGTTGAAAAAAGAATAATAAGATGATAAGCAATAAGCATAAAATTTTAGACGCGATCCTGGAGCAAGGTATGTTACCTTTATTTTATCAGGATAGTGAAGCTGGAAGTGTAGAAATATTACGCACTTTATATAAGGCTGGCGTACGTGTTTTCGAATATACCAACCGCGGTAAATCGGCACTGCCGAATTTTAAAAAGTTAAAGGAAATCCGTGATGCGGAAATGCCTGATTTATACCTGGGTATTGGCACCATTAAAACCCCTGCTGATGCCAATGCATTTATCGAAGCCGGAACCGATTTCATTGTAGCGCCGATTGTAAATCCGGCTGTTGCCGAAATAGCAAATAAAATTGGCATGCTTTGGATTCCTGGATGTATGACCCCAACCGAAATCAGTGTTGCACAGGAACATAAAGCCATGTTGATTAAAATTTTTCCGGCAAATATTTTAGGCCCTGAATTTATTTCATCAATTAAAGATCTGTTTGCCGGCCAGTTATTTATGCCTACAGGCGGTGTTGAAATTAATGCGGACAATCTTAAAACCTGGTTTAAAGCTGGTGTTTGTGCCGTGGGGATGGGTAGTAAACTAGTCAGTAAAGATGTTATGAGCAAAGGTCTTTATGATGAACTTTTCGACAATACAAAATTAGCACTCGATCTTATTCAACAAAGCAAGTAAACCTCAAAGAACCTAACCAAATGAACCAAGCGAATAAAGGAAATTACAGATGGACGATTTGTGCGCTATTGTTTGCCGCCACTACCATTAATTACTTAGACCGGCAAGTACTGTCGCTAACCTGGAAGGATTATTTTGTTCCGGAGTTTCACTGGACAGATAGCGATTATGGCACAATTACGGCACTATTTTCACTTTTTTATGCAGGTTCTATGTTAGTTGCAGGCCGTTTTGTTGATTGGATGGACACTAAAAAAGGATTTCTCTGGGCTATAGGCATCTGGTCGATCGGCGCATGTATCCATGCTTTTTGTGGTATTGCCACTTCAGGTATTATTACCGGTAGCTGGGTCATGAGTTTTGCCGGAGCCAAACAGGCGCTATCTACCGTTGGCGATACCAGTTTGATATTATCTACAAGTCTTTCCTTATTTATTTTTGCCCGTTTTGTGCTCGCACTTGGCGAAGCCGGAAACTTTCCGGCAGCGATTAAAGCTACCGCAGAATATTTCCCTAAAAAAGACCGTGCTTTTGCCACCAGTATTTTTAATGCCGGCGCAACCGTTGGTGCATTGGCAGCACCGGTTACCATCCCATACATTGCCGAGGCTTACGGCTGGGAAATGTCGTTCATTATTATCGGTGCATTAGGTTTTGTATGGATGTTATTCTGGATTTTACTTTATGGCAAACCCGAGTCGCATCCGCGTGTGAACAAAGCCGAGTTAGCTTATATCCAACAGGATATTGTAGAACATGAACAACTTTCAGAACCTGTAACAGCGGCATCACCGGTAAAGAAATTATCTTTTTGGGATTGCCTTAAGTTTAAGCAAACCTGGGCATTTGCTTTCGGTAAGTTCATGACAGATGGTGTATGGTGGTTTTACCTATTCTGGTCGCCAGCCTACCTGAAAGACATATATAAAATGAGCGGGACCGAAAGTGCATTTCCCCTGTTTATTTTATATGTAATTACATTATTATCAATTATTGGCGGATGGTTGCCGTCTTACTTCGTGAGTAAGAAAAACATGAACCCTTATGATGGCAGGATGAAAGCGATGTTGATTTTTGCTTTCTTTCCACTACTGGCCTTACTCGCTCAACCATTAGGCCATTACAGTTACTGGTTACCGGTAATCATAATCGGTATTGCCGGAGCGGCACACCAGGCATGGTCGGCTAACATTTTCTCAACCGTTGGTGATATGTTTCCGAAACAGGCTATTGCAACTGCAACAGGAATCGGTGGTATGGCAGGCGGTGTTGGTTCATTTTTCATCAATAAAGGTTCAGGTGTATTATTTACCTATGCCGATGAAAGCCAAATGAGTTTTATGGGATTCCATGGCAAAGAAGCCGGATACTTTATTGTGTTCTCGTTTTGTGCCATTGCATACCTTATCGGCTGGACCGTAATGAAGGCTCTTGTACCAAAGTATAAACTAATCGAAATAAAGTAATAACCGATTTGTTTTCCGGTATTTACCTACCGGAAAACAACTGCTATAATAAACGAACTTAAATCTATACTTAAACCATAGATTAACAATATTTATAAACCCTAAAAACAAACCAAATTGAGCACAACTTTAAATCTCGAGAACATTTTCGTTGATGAAAGCCAGATTCCTGAGGAATTCAGGCTCAGTGAAGAGATTAATCAGAAAGAATTTCTTTCCAATGGCGAAATGAAAACATGGAGTGGACCTTTTAATGAGGTATTCTCTCCAGTATGCGTAAGAACTGCTGAAGGACTAAAGCGAAAACGTATCGGAAGTTTTCCTGTATGTACAGAAAAGGAATCGACGGAGGCTTTGGACGCAGCGGTAGCAGCTTACGATAATGGCCGTGGCCAATGGCCAACCATGAGCGTAGCTGATCGTATCAGCTGTGTAGAAAACTTCACCCACAAAATGATTGAGCAGAAGGAAATAGTGGCCAAACTAATCATGTGGGAGATTGGTAAATCTTATGCCGATTCGATTAAAGAGTTTGATCGTACGGTTGAATATATTTATGCCACAATTGATGCTTTAAAAGATATCGACAGGCAATCCTCGAGATTTGAAATTGAGCAGGGGATTGTAGCACAAGTGCGCCGCTCGCCATTAGGTGTAGTGCTTTGCATGGGACCGTTTAACTATCCTTTAAACGAAACTTTTACAACGCTTATCCCGGCATTAATCATGGGAAATACTTTACTGTTTAAACCACCTAAACACGGAACATTATTACACTATCCTTTATTGGAGGCTTTTAGATCGAGCTTTCCAAAAGGTGTAGTGAATACAATTTACGGTCGTGGGAATACCATTGTTCCTGGTTTAATGAAATCTGGAAAGATTAATGTGTTAACATTAATCGGCTCGAGTAAGGTAGCCAATGAGCTTAAAAAACTTCATCCTAAGGTTAACCGTTTAAGAGCAATTTTAGGTTTGGATGCAAAGAATGCCGCTATTATAACCAAAGATGCAGATCTTGATTTGGCAGTTTCAGAAACTGTTTTAGGCTCCCTGTCATTTAACGGACAGCGTTGTACGGCGATTAAGATTGTGTATGTTCACCGCAGCCTGGCGCAAGAATTTTTAAAACGTTTATCTACAGAGGTTGAAAAATTAAAATTCGGTATGCCTTGGGAAAAAGGTGTAAATCTTACGCCGCTGCCAGAGTTAAATAAACCTGAGTACCTTAAAGAATGTATTGATGATGCGATTTCACATGGTGCCAAAGTGGTGAACAAAAATGGCGGACAGACTTTAGAAACTTTCGTTTATCCGGCAGTTGTTTATCCGGTAAACAGCAATATGAAATTATACCGTGAAGAACAATTCGGGCCAATTGTTCCGGTTGTACCTTTCGATGATCTGGAAGAGCCTATCGAATATTTAATTGGTTCGCCACATGGCCAGCAGGTAAGTATTTTCAGCAACAATGCCGCTGTAGTTTCTTCATTAATTGATCCGTTGGTAAACCAGGTAAGCCGTGTGAATATTAATTGCCAGTGTCAACGAGGCCCGGATGCTTTCCCTTTTACCGGTAGGAAAGACAGTGCAGAGGGAACACTTTCAGTTGTTGATGCCTTACGTTCATTCTCAATCCGTTCTCTGGTAGCAACCAAGCTAACGGATAGCAACAAGAAATTACTGAACGAAATTGTGAGCGACAACGATTCGAATTTCCTTAGTACAAAGTACATTTTTTAATTTTTAGTATATACAGTAAAGCCGTAAAACGAGCAGCTCAACGCTGTGAATTTTACGGCTTATTTATTTGTATAATTAGCAACAAAAAATTACTTCAGTCTTTTAGCCAGGGTTAATTTGTTTTCTTTAATTCCCTGTACCACTAAACCTGCAACAGTGCTGGCTCCATCAGGGCTTAAATGTGTATCATCTTTTTTGCCTGTAGGATAATTAACATTTCCGGAATCGACATAATTGAATAATTTTATTGAAGCGACATCGCCAAGACCAGAAAGCAGCTTTTGTGTTTTAACCAGCATATCAATTAGGGGCACTTTTAAAGAATCGGCTACTTTACGGGTTACATCCGGATAACCACCATGCGTATCGGTTAGTATGCCGTTTTTAAAACTTCTCCTCGAGATTGGGGTGAGTAAAACCGGAATTGCTTGCTTCTGACGTGCTTCATTAACGTAATTAACGAGGTTAGTTTTAAACTCTGCTAATGAAGTGCCTGTTCCAGGTTTATCAATCTTCTCATCATTGTGCCCAAATTCAATTAATACATAATCGCCTGGCGACAGCTTATCGAGAACGGGTTGCCATTGATTTTCAGACCGAAATGACTTTGTGCTTCTTCCGTTTAATGCCCGGTTATCAACAATTACATCTGGCTTAAAAAAGGATTGAAGTTCCATTCCCCAGCCTGTTTCCGGGTAAGCCTTGGCTTGTTTATTGGCTGCAGTAGAATCGCCAATGATGTAAATGGTAACTCTTTTTTGCGTAAAAGCAAATAACAAAAGCAGCAGAGGAACTGTAAGTATAGAAATTTCAAAAGTTGTTTTTTTCATGTTTAGTTCGATGGATTCCAGTTATCTTTTCTTTTTAATACAGTTAAAACATCATAAAGCTTAGCTTGCTTATCACTTAGTTTTTTTGACCAGGCTACTCTTTTTTCAGTACCTGCTCCTAGTCCCGTATTCTTATACTCCGCGTAAAAAGCTGTCTTTTCCTTATCTGTAAACATTACATCACCTTTCCAGGGATTCCAGCCTTCGGCCACTATGTGTGCACCCAAATCAGAATTTAGAAAAACAGTTTTTGCGTATGGACGCCATGGTCTTCCCAGGTAAACTTTATCCACGCCATCGGCAGCAATAAGCTTACAATTCATGAAAACAAAACCAAACTGCTGGTTTGCAGAAGTAGCAGCGGCAGTTATATAAGAGTTGCTAAGACTCTTAATTGTGCAGTATTGAAAAACTGCTGTTGCCTTACCGAAAATAAAGTCTGTAGTACCCTCAATATAGCAATTGGTATATAATTGTCGGCTGTTTTCAGTTGCTGCATATAAAGTATCCTGATTACCTAAAAAACTACAGTTTTTTGCAACGAACCGATCGCCCTCAACATGTAAGGCAACCGCCTGGCCTACACGTCCTGATGTATTTACAACCGTTAAATTCTCAAGCGTAATATCATTTGCCTGTACTAAAAAAGTGTAAGAAGTATAGGTAGAAAACTTATCCGCTCCGAACAAATCCTTCCCTCCGGGATAAAGTTTCCCTGAATAATCATCAAAGGAAATGATGGTATGCGCCTGCGTTTCGCCAATTAATTTAATCCTGGTCTTCCACGAAGGGATAATAACTTTTTCTTTATATGTGCCGTTTTTAATGAAAATCTTTACTTCTCTTTCACCTAAATCCCTTACCGAATTTATAGCCTCCTGTATGCTTTTGTAATTTCCACTTCCATTAATATCGACAGTTAATTCTGCCGGATATTTTGGATTTTGGGCACGGGCTACGGAAAAAACTAAGGTTATAAGGATGATAAATTTGAAAAAAAGTAATTGCTTCATCTGGATAAATTTCAATAAAAAAGGGCAGAATTACCTGCCCTTTAAAAATAATAATGAGGTTAATATGTCCAGCGCGGATCACCAATAGCCGTGCTGGTATTGCTTGCTGTTCTTAAAGCAGAGCCAGCCGGCAACTGGAATGTCGTGGTAGCCGCTGTCCATCCTAAATCGATGGTTTGGTTGCTTGTTAATGTGGCCGTCCCGAAAGTTAATGCAGTTCCTCCTGTTAATGCAGTAGATAGGTTAAAATAATTGCTGTTAGAAATGCTTAGTGAGCTTCCCGTGCCTGTACCTCTTATTGCCGCCGCTACAACTGTTCCGGCTTTAGGCGTATTGGCAAAAATACTGTTCTGCACACTGAAATTTATCGGGTTGGTGTTGGCATCTAATAAAGCATATTTCGCGCTTCCGCCAAAGCCATTAATGGTAGAATAGGTTATTGATACCGTTGGCGTTTGGTCGCCAGTGGCTACTGTAGAAGCAAGTACCAAACCAGGACCACAATTATAAAATGTAGATTTTGATACGGTAAGTGTATTGAACTGCAATTTTGTAATGTTGAAAGTATAATACGTTGAAGTTCCGTTAGCACCCATATCATAAACAACCGAATTGTTTACTGTTATGCCTGTAATCTTGAAATCCTTGGCATTTGTGCCTCTATCGCCACGTAAGAATGCCGTAGTAGAACCATGAGCAATACAGTTATCAACCACGATATTGGTAAATGTAGCTGCGGCACCATTTGAAGCCTGCGTTCCGATCAGGTTCAGGAAATATAGGGAGGCGCCTGCTGTTCCATCAAACTCAATACCCGATAAGGTTACACCTGCGCCGGTTCCTTCCAAATCAAATTCCTTATAATTCACCTTTGTGTCGGCAGGATTGCCTGAAGTAGATTTTATGGTGATGGTTTTTTGCGTAATAAATGACGTTGCGCTTAAGGTATATGTTCCCGGATTTAAACCTATAACCGCACCGTTGGCCGCATTTGTAATTGCAGCAGCTAAATCATCTCCCGGGTTTAATTTTAAAGTGTAGTTTGTGGCAGCTAATGTGGTAAAAGTTACCAGGCCTTTACTTTTTGTTCCGCTAAAAAGTTCTGCCGTATATTTTGTTGCCGCTGTTAAACCCGTAATTGCTTTTAGCCCTGCGGAAGCATCTGATGTAGATAGTGTTGCTGTAATCGCTGTTCCGGTTTCTGGGGTTAAAACAATCGAGCTTAAACCTACTGTTGGTGTGTAACGTAGTACTACGTTATTTTCTTTAATTTCGCCCTCTCTTACTGCTAAAAATAGCTGAATCCCGGTTAACTGAAATGCACTGCTTCGTACATATTTTGATTCTGGCTGTGCATCCGTTGCATTTGCTTTAATTCTGGCATAATATTTTGTCCTCACGGATAAATTGTCTTCGGTAACGGTTACGCCTGCGGTATCAGCTGTTGTGCTGTATTTTATGGTCGAAAATAAGGAGTCGGTAGAAAAATCGATGCTATATTTTAAAGTTTTACCTGTCGACATTAATGGGGTTGTCCAGGTTAATTTAGCTGATGTTTCTCCGGCAGTGATCTTCACATCACTCGGTTTAAAAATCCTGGCCGGATCTGTTGGCGCTTCTTCAGTTTTTTTGCAAGCTGAAATGGCGGCAGCTATTGCTGAAACCACCATTAGCTTAATCCCAATTTGATATATAAATTTCTTCATGATTAATCTATAAATGCGTTAATAGCCTACGTTTTGAACCAGGTTTGGATTTTCGATTAAAACCGTTTTCGGATAAGGGAATAATTCCTTTTTATTGGCTTCGAAATAATAGGCAATCCCGGTTGATGTACTCGTAATCGAATTATCTTCGGTAACGGCTTTTCTCCAGTTTTTTGTGGTGTAACCTGTTGGTGCAGTAGATGTGCCTAAACCCGTTGAAACGAATACATTATTCGGCGTGCCACCGTATAAATCTAAAGTTGCCACTTCATTTACACTTGTTCCTAAAAGATAAGTGCCTTCCTTTGCATAAATATAATCAGGAACACCTGTATAAGCACCTGTACCCGCAATCAATGCCCTAATTTTCGTTCTTGTTTCATCGAATTTAGTGCCTAATAAATTCCAGCGAATCAGGTCATACTTGCGAATACCCTCACCACCAAATTCTAATAAGCGTTCTTTAACGATGGCATTGAAAAATCCAGCCTTATCAGTAGGTGTTGTTGGAATTTGTGTTTCGAAACCAGCATAGGCACGTTTTTGAACTTCCTGTAAAGCACTCGTGGCCACTGCCGACGGTGCACCGTTTATCTCATTATCGGCCTCGGCGTACATCAACAAAATATCAGCAAAACGAAGAATTGGCCAGTTAATCGCAAAATTCTGAGACGAAGATGAACCATTAAAAGCCGTCCATGATTTACGGAATTTTCCATCCGTCATATTAAATAAAGTGTTGATGATTTTTTTCGAATTCGCCGTGATTTCGAAAACACCAATGGTTACGTCCCTGCGGCAATCCCTGGTAACATCAAACTCATAAAAGTAAGTTGGAATGGCATTCATGCCGCCGCCACCAGAACCATAAGTTGAGGCTGAATTAAAACGGATACCATTGTAATAACCGAGTTTACTATCGGTTGATGCATTACTTCCGTAGGCAGCCACTTCCATCATTAATTCATGTGCATCATCATACCTTGTTCCGTGAAGTGTTTTAAAAACATTCTCATAAACCGGGTTTAATGTGTGTTGAGCACGGTTATTCATAATGTCGAGACACTCGTCATAAGCGATTTTGTAATAAGTTGAATAATCGCTGCTGCGGGTCATCTGGCTTCCTTTTAACGCATAACCACCACGGGCGAGTGCAATTCTTGCTCTTAATCCTTTTATCGCTCCTTTGGTAAAACGGAAACTACCATATTCGGTAAGCGAGGTTCTCCAAGGCACTAAATCTTCAGCAATTTTTAAGTCCGCAATAATTTGATCGTAAGTTTTATTGCGGTCAACATTGGCGCCGTAAAGTGTTTCAGCATCTGCAGATGGCACAAATGATGCCGGAACATCGCCCCAGTTACGAATGAGTTCATAAAAAAACTGTGCCCTTAACGTTAGTGCTTCGCCATAATAGCGTTTCATTAAAGCCTGGTCGGCGGCTGATCCGTCAGTGTATAATTTAGAAGCAGGAATATATTTAATACAGATATTAGCACGCTCAATTCCGGCATACAGCTGTAAAAAAGGGTTAATTAAATCTGTATTATCAGCACTTGCGCCATACATACTAATTCCACGTCTGTCTGAAGAACTGTAACTTCCTGAGGTTTTAAAATCATCGGCGGTTAAGCCATATAATGTAGAAATACGGCTACCATATCCGTTATCACCGCAAAGCCTGTTATAAACACCAATCAGTGCGGCGTTGGTATAAGTTGTGCTTTCGAAAACAACATCAGGTGATGAAGTTGAAGGCGATTCTACATCTAAATATTTTTTACACGAAGTGGTTATACTTAATGCTCCAACAGCAATTACCATTAAAGCCGATTTTATAAATTTATTGTTCATTTTCTTTAATGTTTGATGTTAAAATACCATGTTAATTCCGGCTAGAATGTACCTGCTACGCGGATATGCGGCATAATCTACGCCTGGCGTAAGCGGGTTAGACCTGCGGGTATTTGCTTCAGGATCGTAACCTGTATAACCTGTAATGGTATAAAGATTATTCACCGTTCCATATATCCTTAACTTTGAAATAAACCCTGTTCTTTTAATTAACTGCTGCGGTAATGTATACCCTAATGTAATGTTGCTAATCCTTAAGAAAGAACCATCTTCGATAGCGTAAGAGGTTAAAGCATAATTACCTGTTGTTGGTGTCCACATGGTGGTATTGGCATTCATCGCTGTTAATAAAGCCGGATCGGTAACTTTTACGCCATTTGCATCAAAATTCTGCCAGCGGTCGTTCATTACTGATAGCAAGTTATTGTCTTTAACATTGTATTGAGAGGTGAATTCTAACTTGTTTGCATTGTAAACCTTATTGCCATAGCTGAAATTCACAAAAACAGTGAGGTCGAAATTTTTATAAGCAAACTGGTTGTTAAAACCGCCCGTAAATTTTGGCTGTGCATTTCCTAAAACTGTACGGTCATCATCACCAATAATCATACTTGATGATGAGGAAAGCTTTTTAACTTTCATATCACCAGGCTGAGGATTTTTATTGCCTAATAGCGCATAACTGTTGGCAATACCTGGTTTTAACGTGTAAGTATAGCTACCGTTCGTGTTTTGCACATAGGTAAAATCATCAACAGTATACCTGCCATCTGAAATAAAGCCGTAGAACTGACCAACCGGCTGACCAACTTCAACCTTGAAATCGCCTAAACTATTTACCCATCCCGATTGGGTGATATAAGAACTCACACCATTTTGCAGGGCAACAATTTTATTCTGGTTAAATGAGATATTGAAACTGGTATTGTAAGTAAAATCCTTTGTTTTTACTGCCTGGTAGTTCAGTTGAAATTCCCAGCCTTTGTTCTGTGTTTTCCCCACATTTTGCTGCTGCGTAGTGTAACCTGTTGTTTGTGGAACATTCGCATTTAACAAGAGGTTTTTTGTTTTATTATCGTAGTAGTCTACGTTTAAGGTTAACTTATTTTTAAACAAATCGATATCGATACCGGCATTGGTTGATGTATTTGTTTCCCAGGTAATATTTGGGTTTGATAAAACCGTTCCTGTGCTTGATCCGGAAATTAAACCTGTAGAAACGCCTGCATCATTAACTGCGTAACCACCTGCAGTAGAGTTAGAGTAGAATAAGGTTCTGAACAAATCCTGGCCGATACGATTGTTACCTGCAGCACCGTAACTTACACGAACTTTAAGGTTGTCGATCCAGTTTAAATCCAGCTTTTTAAAGAACTTTTCTTCTGAAGCTCTCCAGGCCACTTGTCCTGATGGGAAATATCCCCATTGTTTACCTTCTGCAAATAAAGATGAGGCATCAGACCTGAAATTTACCGTTGCAAAATACTTGTTTTTGAATCCGTAAGATGCCCTTGCAAATAGCGAGAACTGTCGGGTACCCGATATTAATGAAGTTGGCTTATCCTGAACAGAGCCTGCAGGTGGTTCGGCTTTCTGGATACTTCCAAAGGCTTCATCAGCAGTAATGTTTACCGGAAACCATTTTATGGTCGAGCTTCCTGAAGTTACATCAATCATGTTGGTTTCTTCACCAACCAATAAATCCAGGCTGTGGTCTTCCCCTAGCGTAGGTTTATAAGTTAATGTATTGGTATTTAAAATACTTTTCGTTGTAGAGTTATCAAGCTGAATGGCTGGTAAACCTGCATTGTTTCTTGCCACGTAACTCACCGGTCCGTTAAAAGTATTCACTTTTCGATCAGAGAAAGTCATACCTACGGTACTTTTAAAAGTGAGGTTTTTAAGGATAGAATACTGCAGGTACCCGCTGCTGATCAGGTCGTTTCTATAATCATATTTAAGCTCCTGGTTTGCCAGTGTAATTGGGTTGGTTAAACCTGTAGTTAAATAATCGGCATCAAATAAATCACCTGAATCTCCGCCGCCATTATAAGGCTGATAACGAACAGAGTTTCTTAAGCGGTTGGTTCCCTGTGAGCCTGTAGATGATGTTCCAACACCATCAATACGTTGACGGCTGTAACGAACATTTACACCCATTCGCAGTTTATCAGATATTTTATGATCGAAACGGAAGGAAGCAAAAGTTCTTTTATAACCCGAGTTAAGCATAATACCATCTTCTCCGGTATTATTTACCGAAAAGTTGTAGGTCGTTTTTTCGGTACCGCCTGACAAGTTTAAAATTTGGGTATTGCTCCAGGCCTGCCGACCGAAAACTTTATCCTGCCAATCGATATTCTGAATGTTTTTGTAAATATCCAGATCTTCGAAAGTGCCATATTTTTTGGTAAAAGTGTCTTTCACATCCTGCGAAGTATTGTTATTGTAAAGTTCGTACTGGTATTTTACAAATTGGTACGGGTTCATCACATCCAGTTCATTTACAATTTGACGGGCGCCGGCGTAAGCATCGAAAGAAACGATGGTACGGCCGTTTTTACCGCTTTTCGTGGTAATAATTAACACCCCGTTAGCACCACGGCTACCATAAATTGAGGTTGAGGCTACGTCCTTTAACAAGTCCATGCTTTCAATCTCATTAGGAGATAAAATCGAAAGTGCGTTCTCTACCTGAATTCCATCGACAATATAAAGGGGAGAGTTATCGCCTGTTAGCGAGCTACCGCCACGCACTTTGATCACCACTTCAGCACCGGGACTTCCCTCTGTTGAAGCAACAGAAACACCCGCCATTTTCCCCGCTAAAGCCTGCGCTACGGTACTTACCGGAAACTGGTCGATATCTTTTCCTTTAATGGAAGATACCGATCCCGTTAAAGCTTCTTTACGAACAGAGCCATAACCAATATTTACGGTAACTTCCTGTAAAGTATTGGCATCTTCTTCAAGACTTACATCAAGCTTGGTTTGGTCGGTAACCGCAATGTTTTTGGTTTTATACCCGATATAGGTAAATGTAATAATAGCACCCTTGGCCGGAATGCTGATTTTGTAGACACCATTTGCATCAGTACTGGCTCCGGTTTTCGAATCTTTAATCGTAACACTTACACCAACCAGGGCCTGTCCGTCAGCTTTATCTTTAACTGTTCCGGTAAGTTGTTTGGTTTGTGCCTGGGCTAAGGATAATCCAAAAAAAGAGAGAAATGCAAAAAAGAGTAAAACTCTGCTCATAATTATTAATTTAAAATATTTGGTTTATTTTGAATTGGTGCAATCGCTTGCACGTGAAATATTATTCTATTTCGAAAAGTTATAGTTGGTTTATATTTGGTTACGTTTACATAACAATTTTACAAACTAAAAACGGCTTGAAAACAGTTTTAACTAAAAATCTGTGCAATCGTTCCCAAAAACGTATATTTAACGCTTATTAAAAATAGCCCCTAAACAACCTTAGAGAGATATTTTTTGTAACTTGGTAGCAAGTTCATAAAATGAGATTTGAAACATCAACCATAAAAGATATTGCTAAAGCGCTGGGTCTTTCCACATCGACGGTTTCCAGGGCTTTAAGAGACCGTTACGAAATCAGTGAAGAAACTAAAAAGGTTGTTTTAGCTTATGCGGAAAAGGTAAATTACCGTGCAAACCCTATTGCCCGCAGCTTAAAAGAAAGAAGAAGTTATTCGATTGGAATTATAGTAAGTGAAATTGCCAATAACTTTTTCTCGCAGGTTATTAATGGCATCGAATCGATTGCTTATGCCAAAGATTATCATGTAATCATATCTCAGAGCCATGAATCTTACAAGCAGGAAAAACTGAATGTTGAACATCTTGCTTCACGTTCTATTGATGGTTTGCTGATTGCCTTATCTTCTGAAACGCAGGATATAGATTACCTGCGTGATTTATATGCAAAAGGATTACCAATCGTTTTCTTCGATCGTGTACCTGATAACTTTGAAACGCATAAAGTTATTGCCAACAATTTCAAAGGCTCTTTTGATGCAACAGAACACCTTATCTTATCGGGCAAACGTACAATTGCTCACCTTACAAACTCCGAAACATTATCAAACACAAAAGAGCGGCTTGAGGGCTATAAGGCTGCTTTAGCAAAATACCATATTGAATTCAACCCTGGTTTGGTTAAATTTTGTCAGCACGGGGGTATGCACAGCGAAGAACTTTCGCAAGCAGTTAAGGAACTTTTGCCCTTAAAACCTGATGGGATTTTCATATCAAGCGACCGCCTAACAACGGGATGTATAATGGCCTTGAAGAAAACAAATCCGGAGGTTGCGCATAAAATTGCAATAGCAGGTTTTACCAATTCAAACCTTGTGGAGCTTTTCAGCCCTTCACTAACTTCAGTAAAACAGCCTGCTTTCGAAATCGGCCAGGTGGCTACAGAATTACTGATTTCGATGATTGAAGCCAAAAGGCCTGTTACGGAGTTTGAAACTAAAATTCTGGATACCGAATTGGTGCGTATGCAAAAAACTTTGGGTAACCGTTTCCTGTAGTTTCTTCCATAAATTACTAATCCTTACCTTTGCCCCATGGTAGAAATCATATTAAAAAAGGGTAAAGAGAAAGCTGCAATACAAAGACATCCATGGGTATTTTCGGGCGCTTTAGAAAAAGTTAAAGGAAAACCTGAAGATGGTGAGGTTGTAAAAGTATTTGCCTTTGATAATGAATTTCTGGCATACGGTTATTTCAACAGCAATTCTCGTGTTGCAGTAAGGCTTTTAGAATGGGATGAAAGCCAGACCATCGATAAAAAATGGTACCAGAACCGTTTGCAACAAGCCATTGCTTCGCGTCAGTTTATTTTATCTGAAGAAACGAATACCTGCCGTTTAGTTTTCTCAGAGGCAGATTTTTTACCAGGCTTAATTGTAGATCAATACGCAGATTTCTTATCACTTCAGATTTTAAGTTCGGGCATAGAGAAAGTAAAAGACCTTATTGTAGAAATACTTAAAACTGCGCTAAACCCCAAAGGAATTTTCGATAAGAGTGATGCAACAGCTCGTGGCCATGAAGGCTTACCCATAGAAAACGGTTTACTTTGGGGTGAAAACCCACCTGAGTTTCTCGAAGTTAAAGAGAACGGTATATCCTATAACATTAATATTGCCGAAGGACAGAAATCGGGCTTTTATTGCGACCAACGCGATAACCGTAAAATCCTGGCCAGTTATACTAAAGGAAAAAAGGTGTTAGATTGTTTCAGTTATAGCGGAGGATTCAGTTTAAACAGTTTAGCAAATGATGCTGAAAGTGTTACCAGTGTGGATAGTTCTGGTTTGGCTGTAGATACTTTAAAACAAAATGTTGCCCTAAATCATTTTGATGTGAATAAAGTAACAGCGATTCAGTCGGATGTAAATAAGCAGCTGAGGGCTTTTAAAGAAAGTGGCGAACTGTTTGATGTCATCGTCCTGGATCCACCGAAATATGCACCTTCACGCTCGGCATTAGACAGGGCTGCCAGGGCTTATAAAGATCTGAATCGATTGGGCATGTTGCTTTTAGAAAAAGGCGGTTTGCTGGCAACATTCTCTTGCTCTGGTGCTGTTGATATCGAAACATTTAAGCAGATTATTGCCTGGGCTGCACTTGATGCGGGCAAAGAAGTACAGATTATTAAACAGTTCTGCCAACCCGAAGATCATCCGGTTCGAATTTCCTTCCCGGAAGGCGAATACCTGAAAGGTCTATTAATACGGGTTTTGTAAGTCTTAATCGTTCTTTTGTAATTTTGTTCATCGGTTGGCATTGTTCAGAAATGCTCAACCTATGATCTATGCCTATATAAACCAACAATTTAGTAGGTTGTTATTTCAACAGAACAACGAGGAGATTAGAATTCAGAACTTTAATCGTACCAACTGAAAAGCTCATTACAATTCCGTTGAGTTTTCTGGCAACCGGTCATATTCTCCTTTCCAGGCATAAAAACCAAAAATCATCAGCCCAAGGCTAATCGGAAAAAATATAAAAAGAATAATTCCCCATTGCAAAATAGTATTCGTTTTTTCAATATCACTATGGGCTAATCCAACTTTATCAATAGCCTGAATAAATAAAAAAGTCATCGCGATAGGCCCTAAAACCATCCATACTAATCCAAGAAGTTTCTTTAATACATTCATAGCTTAATCGTTAATGTTTTCATCTTTTTTGTTTGATAGATAAACCGCTCCGATAACCAGGCTTAAGCTGGCAATTCCAATCGGATACCAAAGTCCGGAAAGCGGTGTTGAGCCGGCAAAACTGGCAATAAGCGTAGCAATAAAAGGCACAAGCCCACCAAAAACGCCGTTACCAATGTGGTATGGCAATGACATAGACGTGTAGCGGATTTTGGTAGGGAAAAGCTCAACTAAAAAAGCTGCTATCGGGCCATAAACCATCGTCACCAACAAAATCTGAAAGAAAATTAAGCCAATAAACTTCCAGAAAACCGAAGTTGGCAACACTTTATCTTTGATAATTTCTTTGGCTGGCAAAATACCTTTAGTTGCAGAAATGGTATCAGTTTGAACCTTAATAAAAGATGCACCATTTATTAAGGTTATTTTAGTGGAAAGGATTTTCAAGCTATCTGCTGTATTCGCAATTTGTGATACCGCTGACGGCTGTGAATCGGCTGCTAGAATTTCAACTTGTGTGACTTTACTGTAATCGGTATCATCCAAAAAAGTCTGGTAAATTGGTCTGTAAAAAATGATACCCAAAAGCATTCCGCTTAGCATAATCCATTTCCGGCCAACCCTATCACTCCACGCACCAAAAACAACAAAAAAAGGTGTTGCAAAAGCAATTCCCCAAAGCAGGATATATCTTGAGTCGTTAAAATCTAATTTACATGTGTTTTCTAAAAACGACTGGGCATAAAACTGACCTGTATACCAGATTACACCTTGGCCCATGGTTGCCCCAAACAGTGCAAGTAAAACCATTTTAAAATTGGCCTTGTTATTAAAACTCTCTTTTAATGGATTTTTAGAAACTTTGCCTTCCGATTTTAGTTTCGAAAACATTGGCGACTCGTGCATCTTCATGCGGATATAAATTGAAACGCCAACCAAAACTATCGAAAGCAGAAAAGGTATTCGCCAGCCCCAATCGCTAAAAGTATCGGCGCCCAAAATATTTTTAGTGATAACAATTATACCTAGCGATAAGAATAATCCAAGCGTTGCTGTAGTTTGAATCCAGCTGGTAAAAAAACCTCTTTTGTTTTTTGGCACATGTTCGGCTACATAAGTCGCGGCACCACCATACTCGCCTCCCAATGCCAGCCCTTGTATCAACCTTAATATTAGCACTAAAATGGGTGCTGCATAGCCAATGCTTTTATACGAAGGAATTAATCCGATTAAAAAGGTAGAACCGCCCATTAAAACAAGCGTTAACAGAAAGGTATATTTCCGGCCAATTAAATCGCCAAGCCTTCCAAAAACCAATGCACCGAAGGGGCGAACAATAAAACCTGCGGCAAAAATGGCCAAGGTATTGATCAGTGCGGAAGCGCCTGCATCTTCAGGAAATAACTGATGACCAATAATTACGGCAAGGCTACCGAAGATATAGAAATCGTACCACTCTATCAGTGTGCCTAATGATGATGCACCGATAACCTTAAAAATATTATTCTTGGGTAATGTTTCGCTCATAAGGATAGGAATATTTGGTTTTCTAAGATAATCATTTAAGGCACAAAACAATAAAAGCTTTTAGCTGCGATTTAAATTGTTACACGTAAAACATTTCGGCTTTAGTTTTGTATTTTCATGTGGAAAACCAGACTTATGCTTTTAGTACAAAACATCCGATTATCAAGAATTTTAAGAAACACCTGGCAGGTTGATTTAATTATGATTGCCTCCTGCACCGTGGCTTATTTAGTACGGGCATATTTAATTGCGCATCATTTCGAAATCCCTTCGATAATCCCAACAGTGTTAGGAACAGCCATTGCTTTCTTTATTGGCTTTAACAATAACCAGGCTTACGACAGGTGGTGGGAAGCCAGAAAAGTATGGGGCGCACTGGTAAATGATTCGAGGTCTTTTACCCGGGCTTTGTTAAATTACGTTGATGGGGATCATGATGTTATGGTGAAGAAAATGATATATCGCCACATTGCATTTCTTTATGCCTTAAAAGCAAATCTTCGTGGAGCAGTAGATGAAAACTATATCAAATACCTAAGCGATGAAGATATTAAAGCAATTGCAAAACACAACAACAAGCACAACGCAATCTTAAATATTCAATCTGCAGATTTACAAAAGCTATCAAAATCAAACGCTGTAGATGGTTTCAGGTTTATCAAAATCAATGAGATGCTGGTTCGCTTTTCAGATTCGATGGGCATGAGTGAACGTATTAAGAACACTATTTTCCCTACTACCTATACTTATTTAACGAAGGTTTTTATCTGGCTTTTCGTGGTTACCTTTACGTTGGTAATCAGCCAGTCGGCGGGCGTTGCATCTATATTTTTAGGTTGGCTAATTGGTTTCGTTTTCGTTTCTACACAAATTAACGGCATGAGCCTGATTAATCCCTTCGAAAATAATTCGGCGGGTGTTCCGCTTAACCAGATTACCAGAACCATCGAAATTAATCTTTTACAAATGCTGGAGGAAGAAGAAATTCCTGAGCCTGTAAAACCCATAAACGAAGAATATGTTCTTTAACGTTTAGAAATTTTTCTGGCAACAAAAATGAATAATAAGGATAATAGCCAGAAAAAGATAAGTATCATAAATGCATTTGTTAATGCTTTCTGATACCCTAAATTAACCACGTTGATAAATGGATATGGGTATTGGTTAATAAGATATCCCCGTATAATAATAAAAACCACGTAAACTAATGGATAAATAAGCCATGTGATTGCATCAGCATATTTCAGACCAGATTTATTGGTGAAAAATACCCAGAAGATTAAAAATAGCAAAGGCGATACAACATGTAGTAATTCATCGGCTACGCGAGCCCAACCAACATGTGAAATAAGCCCTCTTAACAACAGGTTATAAATTACCCCAACAACAACAATATAAATTGTAATGGCAGTTAATGTTGTTGTCTTTGAGAAAAATAATCCAGCTGGCTTTTTAGGGAATAACCACAAACAGGTGAAGCAAATGGCTACAATTACATTTGACAGAATTGTAAAGAAAGAAAAAAATAATTTTGCGGTTGCCAGGTAATCTCCATCTAAAAGCCCTAGGCTAATATTAAACTGAAGCAACAAGGCAAACCATACCGTAATTGCCGAAAAAATAACAAATGCCTTTTTACTTGTATGGGCAGTCATAAAGCTGTTGATTAAGGGATATAAAGCTTAACTAAGATAGTCTTTTCAAAACAGTTCTGCTAAACTAAAGCTTCAATTATCCATCCAGTAATGGATTTTACCTTGACGATTTCAAAATCTCGGCTTTGAGTTCCTCTTCAAACGCCAAAGTTTGAGCCTTAACAGATGCAATTTCATCAGAAAATGAAATACTGCTAACGGCTTTAATGATCTTACCATCTTTACCCACCAAAATATTTGAAGGATAACCGTGGTTGATATTTAACTTTCTGATCGCCTCCTGTGATAGCGATATAATTTCATATTTATAGCCACTTTTCTTCCTGAACTTTCTGGCTTTTTCTACATCATCGTAGGTAATGGCTATGAAACGGATTTCTTTGTCATTGTATTTATCTACCAGTTTGTTAAGGTCAGAAATTTCTTTAACACATGGCGGACATTCTTCAAACCAGAAATTAATCACTATAATATGGTTTTTTAATCGTTGGCTGGAAAATGGTTTTCCCTTTAAGTTGATTCCTTTAAAATCAGGTAAATCTTTACCAACTAAGCCCTCGAAAAAAGTTTCCTGACTTGCCCATTTTACCGGAGTGGTTTGGGCCAATGTAAATGTTGAAATAAAAAGTAAAACAGTAAAAATATAAATCTTCATAACCCACTAAATATAAAAAAGTCCTGCCATTATCTGGCAGGACTTTAAATTATTCGTTGAAAATTTTATTTAAATGTTACGGCACCGTATTCTGTTTTTAAAGTAACAGTAGCTGCGCCGCCATTACCAATTTTGCCACTGTATTTTTTATTTTCATCATCGTCGCTTACAAGCCTAGAGGTTACATTATTACCATATTTAAAGCCTGCATAAGTGGTAGAAATATTAAAATTGGCATTGTAATTATCACTAAAACCTAATGAAACAGCCGCATATTCTCCGGTAAAGTTGAAGTTTTTACAAGCAGGTGTAATTTCATTAACCGTTAATCTGTTATAATCCATGTCGATTAGTGCATCGCCATTTATACTTCCAAGTGTAACATTTGTGTATTCAGTTTTAAGCGAAAGCTTACCAACACTTGCAAGGGTTAAGTTGGAATAACTTTGTCTGATAACTGTATTTCCTTTAATGCTGTTGATATTAACTTTAGCATATTCACTATTCAGCAGTAAGTTACCAGCGATAGAACCAACGGTTAAGCCGCCACCATATTGGATTTTTAAATTAGCTGATTTAGTAATGGTATTAACCGTAACAGGAACATATTCTGCATCTACCTGTAATGTTCCGGCCGTACCAATGTTTATACCGCCACCGTATTCGTGTTTAACTACTGCTGCATTCAGGCTCTGAACAGTTGTTTTACCATACTGAACATAAATATAGTTGTTACTGTTGGTTAAATTTCCTGCTGTTAAATTACCGTATTGTACTTTTAATGAAGTTGGCCCCGATAAGTCGCCCAGATCGATACTTCCATATTGTTGTTGTGCAGTTAAAGCATTTGCAGCAGGCATATAAACCACATAGTTTACTTTAATTTCACGTCGCCATGTAGTTACGCCATTTTTCGATCTCCGGCCATAGTTACCATTTCTGTCACTCATATTTGTTTTTACAGAAACCTGATCCCCGCTTTTATTCGCATCGATACTTACTTCATCAATCAGTTTCTGAACATCGTTATCAGAATTGCTGAAAGCTTTGATTTCTATATCAACTTTAACTTCTTTTCTGTCCCAGGTTTTAATTACCATCGCACCATACTGATTGTTGAGGTTAACCTTGTCGCCATTATCTACGCTAAAAGTTTTGGTGAAATTTTTAGTGCGTTCTGCATCGCCACCCGTTTGTATATCATTAACGATGGTAACTTGCGAGTTGGATGTTACATTAACTTTTGCTGTAGTATTTACAGCGTAATTTTCTGCAGGGCTGCTAACTACAACAGTTTGCTGGGCATTCGTTTTTACGGCGATTACAGCCATAAAGGCTAAAAATAATTTTATTGTTTTCATGTGTTTTTAAATATTAAACATTTAATTGCTCAAAGCCTGCCGACCGGTTTTAAGCGCAATAAATGTGCTGAGCGCATGTTTGTGTATTAATTGAAAAGTTTATTTATATCTGGTTAACTTTTTTGTAATCATCAACCTGGTTAATAATTAATAATTGCTGTTTCAGCAGATTTAGCTGGATTTCGCGGTTTTTTACCATTGCCTTTACAACAAAAACCTGGTTTGGAGTAGTAGGCAATTCCGCTTTCAGCCTTTCATAATCTTCATCAAGTTTCTTTAAATCATCAGTAAACTTTTTGTATAAATCGGGGTTTGCCGATGCAAAAATTGCAAGGCTATCGCGTTTCTCGGTAATTAAGCTCGCAAACTGGATTTCCTTTTGTGCTGCTGCAGCATTAACATCAGCGATTTCTAAATCGCGGCTTCTTGATTTGCCTGCGTACAGCCAAACTAAACCGAAAACAACTACGATAGCTGCAGCTGCACTCATCCATAAATACAGCTTTACTGGCTTTTTTACAGCTTTCTTTTTATCCAGCTCTTTTTCAATGTTTGCCCAAAGCTTTGCTGAAGGTTCAAAAACATCAAAATCTTTGCGGTTTTCCTTAACAAAGGTTTCTAGTCTGTTATTCATCTCTCATCCCTTTCAATTCTAAAATACTTTTTAACTTCTTTTTTGCACGCATGTACTGCGTACGGCTTGTATTTTCACTTATTTTTAAAATGTGCGCAATCTCCTCGTGGTCATATCCTTCTAAAAGATATAAACTTAATACCACGCGGTAACCATCGGGCAGCTCGGTAATGGCTTTTCTAATTTCATCGGCCTGCAACTGCACTTCATATTCATCGCTGCTTATTTCATCAGGAACTTCCGAAACTTCGTCCGTACTCACAAACTCAAATTTGCGTTTGCGGAGGTAGTTGATGGATTTGTTAATTACAATCTGCTTTAACCACAGTCCGAAAGTAGTTTCCTGCCTGAAATCAACTATTCTGGTAAATGCATCTAAAAATGCTTCCTGTAAAACATCCTCTGCCTCCTCTTCGTAATTTAATATACGCAGCGCCACATTGTACATAGCTTTAGCATACAATTTGTACAATTCAAACTGCGCTGCCCTGCTACCACGCATGCATTCTTTTACAAGTTCCAGGTTTTTATCGACGTAAACGGCTTCCAAAATTTTGAATATTCTGATTATAAGACATAAGGGATTTTAAAACGTTGCATTAAGGTAGAAAAAAATTATTTATCTGCTAAACTTTGTTTGCGTTGTGGAAATAGCGTAACCTTATCATCATAAATTTGAAAAGCCTGAAACAAAGAATTAACTTCAAATCATGGAAACCGATATCATTATTCCGATAATAGATGAGCTGCATAAGAAGGTAAATGCAGCCCTCGAAAATAAAAACGTAAATGCTTATACTTCAATTTACGATGAAACACTTTCTTACACAGGGGCTGATGGCGTTAAAATTGATAAAAGAGAGTTTGTGGCCAATGCAGAAAGCTATTTTAAAAGGATTAAGCGCATCGAAACCAGCCATTACCGTATAAAATCATCGTTGGAAAATGATGTTTTTACAGAGAAAATTGCCCGGAAGTCGGTTATCATAAAACCCAGATTACTTGTATTTAGCAAAAAACAAACCATCCAGACTGAAGAGGTTTTCCATTGGAAAAACATCAACAACGAATGGAAAGTTTTTGCTATGGAAATAGTTTTGGAGGAGAAATATTAATCTAATAGAATCAGAAATTAGTAATATATTTTTTCATATAATTTCCTTAAATCTTCTTTTCTAAACTTTAAAACAAAATCGGTATTTTTGCCGCTTAATCAAGAATTACAAATATGTTAAGAACAGTAACTTGTGGTGCACTGAGCCTCGAAAATTTGGGCGATAGTGTTACGCTATGTGGATGGGTACAAAAATCGAGGGATTTAGGCGGTATGACTTTTATCGACATTCGCGATCGTTATGGTATTACTCAGTTGGTTTTTAACATGGATGATAATCGTGAGCTTTGCGAAGCTGCACGTACTTTAGGCCGTGAATCAGTAATTAAAGCAACAGGTACAGTTGTTGAACGCAGCAACAAAAACCCAAAAATGTCAACCGGCGATGTAGAAATTAAAATTTCTGCACTTGAAATTCTTAACGCGGCAAAATTACCTCCTTTTTTAATTGATGATGAAACAGATGGCGGTGATGAGTTGCGGATGAAATACCGTTACCTTGATTTGCGTCGTAATCCTGTTCGTAACAACCTGGTTTTACGTCATAAAATGGCACAATCGGTTCGCCGTTATTTAGATGCATTAGATTTTATCGAGGTAGAAACACCGGTTTTAATTAAATCTACTCCAGAGGGCGCAAGAGATTTCGTTGTACCAAGCCGTATGAATGAAGGTGAGTTCTATGCCTTGCCACAATCGCCACAAACATTTAAGCAATTGCTAATGGTTTCAGGTTTCGACAGGTATTTCCAGATTGTAAAATGTTTCAGGGATGAAGATTTAAGAGCCGACCGCCAACCAGAATTTACACAAATCGACTGTGAGATGTCTTTCATTGAGCAGGAAGATATCCTAAATACTTTTGAAGGTTTAATTCGCACACTGTTTAAAGAAGTTCGTAATTACGATTTACCTGCTGTACCGCGTATGCAATATGCCGATGCGATGCGTTTATATGGTTCTGATAAGCCAGATACCCGTTTCGACATGCAGTTTGTAGAATTGAATGCCATTGTTAAAGGTAAAGGGTTTCCTGTTTTTGACAATGCTGAATTAGTTGTTGGTATTAATGCAAAGGGGGCTTCAAGTTATACACGTAAGCAGTTAGATGAATTAACTGATTTTATTAAACGTCCGCAGATAGGTGCAACCGGATTAATCTATGCCCGCCACAATGATGATGGAACCATTAAATCATCAGTTGATAAATTCTTTAATGAAGAAGATTTAAAGCAATGGAGTGAGGCTTTCGCAACCGAAAAAGGCGATTTAATACTTGTTCTTGCCGGCTCAACAGACAAAGTTCGTAAGCAATTAAACGAACTCCGTTTAGAAATGGGTAACCGTTTAGGCTTACGCGATAAAAATAAATTCTCAGCACTTTGGGTATTGGATTTCCCACTTTTAGAATGGGATGAAGAAACCGAACGCTACCATGCTATGCACCATCCGTTTACTTCTCCAAAGCCGGAGGATATTGCTTTATTGGACAGCAAACCGGGTGAGGTAAGAGCAAATGCTTATGATATGGTAATCAACGGAACTGAAATTGGCGGTGGTTCTATTCGTATCCACGACAGGGAATTGCAGGCTTTAATGTTTAAACATTTAGGTTTTAGCGCTGAAGAGGCGCAGAAACAATTCGGTTTCTTAATGGATGCCTTCGAATTTGGTGCACCTCCTCACGGTGGTATTGCTTTTGGTTTCGATCGCTTAACTTCGATTTTTGCCGGTTTAGATACTATTCGTGATGTTATTGCATTCCCTAAAAATAATTCAGGCAGAGATGTGATGATTGATAGTCCAAGCACTATCGACGAAAAACAATTGAAGGAACTTAAAATCAAAACGGATTTGTAGTAATATCGTCATCCTGAACTTGTTTCAGCATCTCTAAAAGGACCCTGAAATAAATTCAGGGTGACGAACTTAATAATATAAAAAAGCCACTTATCATGATGTTAAGTGGCTTTTTTATATTAGTTCACATTTACAACTAATGAACCAATGACTAATGAACAATTTATACCAATGTTCTAATAGGTTTCACTATCCGGCGGGATGCCGTAATCGACAAATTTCTTTTCTTTCGTGGTTTTCTTTTTAGTAAAGAAGCCTTTAACGGAATTAAATATTGCCGATAGGTGCTCTGCATCTAAAGACTTGCCAACTTTACCGGAAACTAATCCAACGGCAGCCTTTGTTAAAAAGCCTGCACCCCTGAATAAGGTTTTGTTCATAAACATTGGCAATAACAGCGACATTGCTGTTCCGCTTAAATTTAGCTTATCATCAACCTTAAAAAGATTACTTGGCGTTGCATATTTTTTAATTAATGCGCCAAGGGTAAATTGATGAAAGAAATTTTTGGCGTCGGCCTTAAGCATATTTTGCTTAAGTGTATACTCCACTTTCAGCTCCAATTTCCTGGCCTGAAGATCCTCGAGGTTACGGATGTTTTTATAATTTTTCATCGTCTTCCTCCTTATCTGCAAGTTTGTCGAAATATTTTCTGATAGCAACATTGATGATAGCCTTCTCGATGTACTTATCTTTAGTTAAATAAACAATTACTGCCAATAGAATATAGATTAAAGAAACACAACCAAAACCACCGGCATAACTATGCAATACATCAGAAAGGTAGAGTGCCAAGGTTACCGAACCGAAAAGGAAAGCTAATATAAAACATACAATAACCGCGGTACTGGTTACTAAATCGGCAAATACTTTCGAAGCTTTCTCTACCAGATAAAGCCTGGTATATTCTACACGGGCTTCTAAAAAGCCTTTGGCATCATCTACCAGATCTTCAATACTTTTATCTTTATTTTCCTGCATAATTCAGATGAGGTTTAACCCGGCGTTGGAAACGCCTGGTTATTAATATTTATGCGTGCTCTACGTCGTCGCTATATTCTTCTTCAACACTTCTCAATTTTGTTTTAATTGAGCTTACCACTTTATCCTTTAAGCTCGATAGGTTATTAATTTCATCTGCGGCTTTATCTCTTATAGAATCGCCTAAATCTTTTAACGACTGGCTTAACTTATCGCGTGTTTCTTCACCTTTTTCTGGTGCAAATAAAATTCCTAAAGCGGCTCCTGCAGCTAATCCCGCTAAAAGGGCTACTACAACTTTCGAGTTATCATTCATAATAATGTATTTTAAGGGTTTAACATTTACAATATAACGATGCCATATTATTTTATTGTTAAGCTATAAATTATAACTCTTTATGCTCATTATTTGTTTTAATTCTTTCCAATCTTTCTGAAGCGAGTGTACTGGTTTCGTAAATTTTAACGAGCAATATAAAATAAGACAGCAACAAGGGGCCAAAAACCAGGCCTAATATTCCGAATAAAGGGATACCAATAATTACGCCAATTACTGTAATTATGGGATGAATGTTACCAACTTTTTTCGCTATGATAAATCTAAGAACATTATCGATATTAATGATAACAACAAAGCCAAAAATTAACATTGCCCATCCTGCAAAGTTATTTCCATTTGCTATTTGCAATATTGCGGCAGGCACAAAAACCACTGGCGGACCTAAAACCGGCACAAATGATATGAATGTTGTAATTACCCCCCAGAATACGGGATCTTTATAGCCTAAAACAAAAAATGACAAGCTGACCAAAGAGCCTTGCACGATACATATTAACCCTTGCCCAAGCACATTTGCATACGTAGTATTTCGCATTTCATCGCCAAAGCGCAATGCATTTTGCTCACGGAAAGGTGCATACTTTATCAGCGATAATTCAAATGTTTTTCTTTCGATTAACATAAAATACAGTAAAAAGAACATCACCAGTAAACCAAGCACAATGTTTACAGCACTGGAAATAAGCGAAGGAAAAAGCTGTGTTGCCCAGTTTCCTAAACGATTCATCCCATCCTGAATTAAACTCTCATTTATTTTAAATGGAACCATGTGTTGCAATTTCACCAGCAGGTTTTTAAAGAAAATCTCATTGTTTCTAAGCTCAGAAATTTTACTGATAACCATACTGCTCAGGGCATAAAAAGGCAGTACAATTAACACGATGCAAATGGTAATTAGCAATAATGCGGTAAGCCTTTTATTCCAACCTTTAGTTTCGGCCAGGTAAATATAGCCGGGACGCATAATTGTATACAAAACCAACGTACTTAATATGGCACTGAATATTCCCTGTAAAGAGTATGCGATTAATAAGCCAAGCGCTATAATGATAACAAGGTTTATATTATTACGCTGTTTATAGGAAAATACTGACATAGTTGAGCTGTATGGTATTTTTTAAATAGCAAAACCCAGTATTTTGTTTGGATTTTCTACCGATTTATTTTGTATCGCTTAGTTTAATTGCCTTTATTTTATTGTACAATGTTTTCCTGTCGATATTAAGAAGTGCTGCTGCTTTAGTTTTGTTATAGTTAACTTCTTTTAACACGCTCAAAATAGTATCAAATTCGGCTTCCTGAGCTGCATTTTTTAAATCTTTTGGGCGTTCCGAAAATTTAATTTTAGCCTGATTTAAAATATTATCACGATCGTAATCTTTTATGTTATTAGCCAGTTCAAGCGGCAAAACATCTACTTGTATTTCATTTCCATCGCTTAACAAAGCTACTCTTCTTACCACATTTTTCAACTCACGCACATTACCCGGCCAGCTGTAATTCAAAAAAGAATCTTTAACCGCAGCAGAAAAACCTCTAATATTTTTATTTAATTCTTCGTTGGCAATGGCCAGAAATTTTTCGGCAAAAACCAGTATATCAGCACCTCTTTTATTTAAATCGGGAACATGAATGGAAAACTCATTAAAACGATGATACAAATCTTCGCGAAATGTTCCTTTGGCAATATTTTCTATCAGGTTTTCATTTGTAGCAACTATTATTCTAACATCAAGGTCAATCTCCTTCGTGCTTCCAATTCGTTTCACTTTACGCTCCTGAACTGTCCTGAGTAATACGGCCTGAATCTCATAAGATAAATTACCAATTTCATCCAAAAATAAGGTACCACCATTAGCCTGCTCAAAATGGCCGATTTTAGTATATAAAGCTCCTGTAAAAGCACCTTTTTCATGGCCAAAAAATTCACTTCCTGCAAGCTCTTTAGTTAAAGAACCACAGTCCATAGCAACAAAGGGCTTGTCTTTTCTTAAACTGTTAAGATGAATGGTTTTAGCTACATATTCTTTACCAGTACCGCTTTTTCCTGTTAAAATAATACTGTAAGAAGTAGGGGCTATTAGTTGTATTTGTTTCAATAAAGTCGTCGAAATATCACTTCTTCCATCTATATAATCAGAATGATTTATTAACGCTATATCAGATTGAGTTGTATTTTTATCTGATGAATTTACATTTTCATTAAGTGCTCTTTGCGTTTCGAGCGCCTTATTAATGGTATTTAAAATTTCATCTGGGTATAATGGCTTAGTAATATAATCGTACGCACCAAGCTTTATTAGCTCAACTGCAACTTTTATATCTGAATAGCCTGTAATAATGATAACACCTGTTGATGGATAATTCTCTTTGATTTTTATCAATATTTCCCGACCATCCGTATCATCCAGTCGATAATCGCACAATACTAAGTCAAATTTTTCTTTTGCCAGCATTTCCATTGCCGAAGATCCTGTAATAACCGTTTCTACGTCAAAACCGTTTCTATTCAGAAATTTCGATAATAATAACCCAATATTTACCTCATCATCAACAATTAATATCTTCTTTTTCATGCTTGAGATCCGTTATACATAGCATAAGTAATAAAAAAAATCCAAACTGGGAAATTTTTTCTACACTCGAAAAATAAGTCTATAATTAATCAGACAAGAAAATTATTTGCCACTAAACACTGCTTTTCGCTTTTCTACAAAAGCAGAAACACCTTCTTTGAAATCTGCAGTATCAAAGCACTTACCAAATGCTGCAATTTCAGTTTCAAAGCCATTTTCATTGCTAACAGCTGCATTTACAGCTTTAATTGCAGCAGCTACAGCCAGCGGTGCACGTTGCTTAACAAGATTTAAGATTTCTACAGCTTTGCTAATCAAATCAGCCTGCGGTACCACATAATTTACCAGACCAATTTTTTCTGCGTCGATAGCTGAAATCATATTGGCAGTTGTAATCATTTCAATAGCTTTACCCTTACCAACCAACTGAGTTAAACGTTGTGTTCCACCATAACCGGGAATTAAACCCAGGGTAACCTCAGGCAAGCCTAATCTGGCATTTTCGGCTGCAACCCTCATATGGCAGGCCATTGCTAATTCCAAACCTCCGCCCAGGGCAAAACCATTAATTGCAGCAATAAAAGGTTTCGATGAGTTTTCTATTGCATTGAAAACCCTTTCGTGGCCTCGCTTTGCCAGTTCTTCTCCCTGAGCACCGCTATAATCTGAAAATTCTTTTATATCTGCACCAGCAACGAAGGCTTTTTCACCAACGCCAGTAATGATTACGCCTCGTACCTCAGCTGTTTGTCCAGCAAATTCTATTACAGCTGCGAGTTCATCTAAGGTATCTTTATTAAGTGCATTTAATGCTTTTTCTCTGTTGATGGTAACGTAAAGAATGTTTTCTTTAATCTCTGTTAATAAATTCTGATATGCCATAAACTAAAAATTTCTGTTTTCTGTAACCCAGTTTTGTATATATTCTACAATACTCGCCATTGTGGTGCCCGGGGGGAATAGTTCGCCAACACCTAAGTCGGCAAGCTTTTTTCTGTCGCCTTCCGGGATAATTCCCCCTCCAGTTAACAAGACATCATTCAACTGCTTTTCTTTCATAAAATGGATGATTTTGGGAAAAACCGTCATATGTGCACCTGATAAAATTGAAATACCAATTGCATCAACATCTTCCTGCAAGGCCGTATTTACAACCATCTCAGGTGTTTGGCGAAGACCGGTATAAATAACCTCCATGCCTGCATCGCGGAGTGAAGTTGCGATTACCTTTGCGCCCCGATCGTGACCATCGAGCCCAACTTTAGCCACCAAAACACGTATCGGCCTGTTTAATACTTTGCTCATAATGAATATTAAGTTGATGTAAATGTATAGATTTTGATGCTCAAATTAATCATTAACTAAAACAACAAGAATTGCACTAATCTTTTTACATTTGCATTCCTAATTTACAGGTTTTTATGAGTGAAGAAAAGTCATTGAACTTTATTGAAGAAATTGTTGAGAACGACTTAAATAGTGGTAAGTACGAAACATTGGTTACGCGTTTCCCGCCTGAACCAAACGGTTATCTGCACATTGGCCACGCTAAAGCAATATGCTTAAACTTCGGACTAACACAAAAATACGGCGGCTATACTAATTTACGTTTCGACGATACCAATCCGGTTACCGAAAAAACAGAATATGTAAACAGCCAGCAGGAAGATATTAAATGGCTGGGTTTTAACTGGAAAAATGAATTATACGCATCAGATTATTTTGATGAATTGTATTCTTTTGCTGTAAAACTAATCGAAAAAGGATTGGCGTATGCGGATGAAAGTTCGGCAGATGAAATTGCAGCTTTAAAAGGAACACCAACTGAACCGGGCAAAGATAGTCCTTTCCGAAACCGTAGCGTAGAAGAAAACCTGGACATCTTTACCAGAATGAAAAATGGCGAATTTGCTGACGGCGCTTATATTTTAAGGGCCAAAATTGATATGGCGAGCCCGAACATGTTAATGCGTGATCCAATTATATACCGTATTAAACATGCAGAGCATCACCGTACCGGCAATAAATGGTGTATTTACCCCATGTATGATTTTGCCCACGGACAAAGTGACAGCATTGAAAACATAACCCACTCTATTTGTACCCTGGAGTATGTTTCGCACCGCGAACTGTACGACTGGTTCATTGAGAAGCTGGAGATTTTCCCTTCAAAACAGTATGAGTTTGCCCGTTTAAACCTTACCTCAACGGTAATGAGTAAACGTAAATTGCTTCAGTTGGTAAATGAAAAATTGGTTAGCGGTTGGGACGATCCACGCATGCCTACAATTTCCGGCTTGCGCAGAAGAGGGTTCACGCCGAAAAGCATCCGTGAGTTTTGCGAACGCATTGGTATCGCAAAACGCGAAAACCTTATCGAATTAAGTTTACTGGAATTTTGTATCCGCGAAGATTTAAATAAAACGGCTAACCGCGTAATGGCAGTTTTAGATCCGATTAAATTAGTTATAACGAATTACGAAAAAGGAACTGAAGATTTAATTGGCGAAAACAATCCGGAAGCTGAAGATGGTGGAGGTACGCGTGTTATCCCATTCAGCAAAGAACTTTGGATAGAACGTGAGGACTTTATGGAAGTTCCGGCAAAAAAATGGTTCCGCCTGGCACCTGGCGCAATGGTTCGTTTAAAATTTGCTTACATTGTTAAGTGCGAAGATTTTGTAAAGGATGAAAATGGCAACGTAACCGAAATACATTGTACTTATATCCCTGAATCGAAAAGCGGAAGCGATACCAGTGGTATCAACGTAAAAGGAACGATTCACTGGGTGAGTGCACAACATGCCAAAACTGCAGAAATTCGTTTATATGAGCGTTTATTCACCTCTGAAACCCCTGATGCAGAGGAGGGTGATTTTAAAGATTACCTGAATCGGGAAAGCCTGGTGGTTTTGCCAAATGCTTACATTGAGCCTGCTCTGGCTGATGCTGATTTAGAAAGCCGCTATCAGTTTATACGTAAAGGTTATTTCTGTTTGGACAGAGATTCTAGCGCCGATAAACTGGTATTCAACAGAACAGTAACTTTAAAAGATACGTTTAAGAAACCAAACTAGGTTTAAATTATTTTTAATCACAGATTAGCACGGATGAACACAGATTTATCCGTGCTTTTTTATGTAAATATATTGAAGTGGCTGCCACGGAAGCACAAAACTCACGGAATAAATTCAGTTATCATGCAATATGGAAACAGATCGAAAAATTTATAAATCAAGAAATGATTCCGTGTAAATCCATGTTTCCGTGGCAAAAAATCTTTAATACTTTGTATAAACGTTATAAAGCACAAGAATATCAACAGGTGTTAACTTCGGTGTAATATCGCTCTGAATAAAATGACGCTTAAAGGCAGTAATTGCAGCCCCCAAATCACTCGTATCATAACCAATTAACTTTAACGCATTCGTGGTGTCGAAATCAGCGGGTGGATTTTTAAGTACCTCATCATACCAATAACCAAAACCCTTCTCCGCTAATTTTTTCCATGGAAAATTATTTGGATCTGGTTTACGCTTTGGGGCAATATCGGCATGACCTATAAAGTTAGCGGTTGGGATGTTATAGCTTGTCTTTAAAGTTGCCAGTAATTTTAATAAGCTGTTAATCTGTGCATCTGTCCAAATATCGGTTGTGCCATTGTTGTCCATCTCAATTCCAATTGAAGAAGAATTTAAGTCTGTATCCTTGCCCCACTTGCTCACACCTGCATGGTTCGCACGAAGATAATCGTTAACCATGTGTACCACTTTTCCATCGCGGCCCACAACATAATGCGCACTTGTCCCGGCTTTTGTAGAATGGAAAGTACGGATGGTTTGCCCTAAACTATCCTGTGCGGTATGATGAATAATTACAAAATTTGGCTTGCGGATACCAAAGTTTACCGAACCAACCCATTGCTGGTTTGCAGCATTTATCGAATCATAAAGCTGTCCTTCAGGAGGAGTAGAAAGAATAATTTTCGAGAAACCTTTTGCCTTTTCTTTATAAACCTTTTCGGTAGCGGCATATTTGTTTGTGCTGCACGCCGAAACAAACAAGGCTAAAACAATTATGAGCTTATGGTAGTTTTTTACAGGATTACTTAATGACATACGTATTTTATTAATGCAATGAAGGTACAAAGTTATGCTAAAGTTCACCCATTGCATCAAACTTTATACAAAGCTTTCAAATTTTACTAATTTAGTGCCGATATACATTAACAATGAAGAAACTTTACAAAGCAAACACGCTTTTTTCTATACTGGCGTTATCTGCAGGGCTTTTTTCTGCCTGTACAAATACAACAAAAAACACTGAAGATAAAACAACACAGGTTGTTCAAAAAGATAGTCTGGTAAATTATGTTGCGCAACGTTTGCCAATTTATGAAAGGGTTAAATTAACGACCAATCTTAATCTGCTCAGCGTAAACGACCGCAAGGTTTTACCTTACCTCATCCAAGCCGCTGAAATTATGGACGGACTTTACTGGAAACAGGCTTATCCGCAAAGAGATAGTTTGCTTGCAACAATAAAGGATGAAAAAACCCGCGATTTCGTAAATATAAATTATGGCCCCTGGGACAGGTTAAACAACGATAAGCCTTTTGTTAATGGTGTTGGTACAAAACCAGAAGGTGCCTCATTCTATCCATACGGAATTACTAAAGAAGAAATAGAAAAGTCTACGTTATCCGATAAATTCGGTGCTTATTCTGTTGTTCAAAAAGATAGTACAGGAAAGCTGACAACTGTTCCATACCACATATTATTTGCCGCAGAATTGCAAAAAGCATCATCTTTATTAAAACAGGCTGCATTAATCACTGATGATGCCGGACTTAAAAAATACCTGAATTTAAGAGCTGATGCTTTGGTTACCGATAATTTTACCGCCAGCGATTATGCATGGCTTGATATGAAAACCAATGGATTGGATTTAATTATCGGCCCTATCGAGAATTACGAAGACAAGCTTTTTAATGCCCGCACTAGCTACGAAGCTTATGTTTTAGTAAAGGATAAAGAATGGAGCAAACGCCTTGCGAAATATGTAAAACTGCTTCCAGAATTACAGAAAAACTTACCTGTTGCTGCAAAATATAAAAGTGAAACACCTGGAACAGATTCTGAATTAAATGCATACGATGTGGTTTTCTATGCCGGAGACTGCAATGCCGGTTCGAAAACCATTGCGGTTAATTTACCTAACGACGAAAAAATTCAGCAGGAAAAAGGAACCCGCCGTTCGCAGTTGAAAAACGCAATGCAGGCTAAATTCGAAAAAATCTTATTGCCAATTTCCAAAGAATTAATAGATGCCGAACAACAGAAATACATTAAGTTCGATGCATTTTTTGCAAATGTGATGTTTCATGAAGTTGCTCACGGTTTAGGTATTAAAAAAACAATAACCGGAAAAGGCTTTGTCCGTGCAGCATTAAAAGAACAATACAGCTGGCTGGAAGAAGGCAAGGCCGATATTTTAGGTTTGTACATGGTTACAGGCTTACTTAAAAAGGGCGAATTGCAAGGTGATATTAAAGATTATTACACCACATTTATGGCTGGTATTTTACGTTCTGTACGTTTTGGCGTATCAGAAGCACACGGAAAAGCCAACATGCAATGCTTTAATTATTTTAAAGAAAAAGGTGCTTTTGAGCGCACTGCTAAAGGAACTTACAAAGTAAACTTTGATAAATTTGCCACAGCAATGAACGATTTAAGCGCATTCATCATTACTTTACAAGGAAACGGAGATAAAGCTGCCGTAGAAAAAACCCAAAAAACAATGGCTGTAATTTCACCTGAATTACAATCTGATTTAGACAGGTTAACCAGAAAAAGTATTCCTGTTGATGTTGTTTTTGAACAAGGTTTTGATGTTTTGGGCATGAAATAGAAAAAATAAATAATTTTTAAATACTTAAGCCACAGCAATCCTGTGGCTTTTTTTATGTTAAAAATAATTCTGAAAAAAAATCCTGTAACCTTTTCAAAAAACGGTCGTCTTACTAATAACTAGATAAGAGAAACCTTTCGTTTCCAAACTAAGCTTAAATAAAATGCAATTTGATTGAAATGCACCTGGGTGCGTTAAGGATATCTTTTTGCCAAAATTTTTAAAAATAAAGACCGAAACCAATGAAAACTTTTTACAAAATAGCATGCTTCTTAATTGCTTTCATATCTTCAGAGAGCATATTTGCGCAAAGTACACCCAAACCAAACGTTACGGGAATTATCCTCGACGAAAATAAAAAACCTGCTGATTATGTTACCGTGGTTTTATTAAAAGCCTCCGATTCGAGCGTAGTTAAAACAGCCTTCACCGATCAGAATGGTGTATTCGGATTTAATATTTCGGCTAAAGGCGATTATTTCTATAAGGCGAGCAATATGGGCTACCAAACCATAAAAAGTAAAACGATAACAATTGCCGATGAAAACCAAAAAATTGATTTTGGTTCAGCCCAGCTGGTATCAACAGCTCAAAATCTAAAGGAAGTTACCATTGCCGTAACCAAACCCTTAATCGAAAGAAAAATGGATAAAGTTGTAATGAATGTTTCGGGCAGTGCGGTGATGACAGGCTCTAATGCGCTTGAAGTTTTGCAAAAAGCACCTGGCGTTTCGGTTGACCAGAACGATAACATTTCAATGCAGGGAAAACAAGGCGTTTTAATTCAGCTTGATGGTAAACAAACTTACATGAGCAGCGCCGATGTGGCCAACCTGCTTAGAAATATGCAGAGTTCAGAAATTGAAACCATCGAACTAATTACCAATCCCTCATCAAAATACGATGCTTCAGGTAATTCGGGTATCATTAATATTAAAACCAAAAAAAGTAAAAGCGGAGGTACAAACGGAAGCGTAAATGCTACGGCAGGTTACGGTAAAAATTTCAGGGGAAATGCAGGATTAAACCTAAACCACAGAACGCAAAAACTCAATCTTTTTGGAAACTACAATTATGGAAAGTCTGAACGTGAAAATTTAATAACCATCGACCGTATCTCGAACGGAACACCTGACACTTATTTTATGCAAACCGGTTTAAGCAGGAGAAAACAACAGAATAATAACTTCAAAGCCGGCCTGGATTATTTTATCGATAAGAAAAATACAATCGGATTTTTGGTAAATGGTTATTTTAACCATGGTACAGAAGCATCGGGGAACAACACATTAATTGGTCCATCTTTCCAGAAAGTAGATTCAACATTGGTTTCAAATAGTCTTCAAACAAATAAGTACAATAACCTTTCTTATAACCTGAACTATAAATCGGTTTTAGATACTGCTGGCTCAGAATTATCTATCGATGTAGATTATTCTAAATACAACGGAAACGACGGTTCTGATTATGAAAATGATTACTTATACGCCAACGGCAGCAGAATCCGCCCGATTAATTATACCAGAAATAATACGCCATCCATAATTGATATCAAGGCTGTGAAAGCTGATTACAATGTTTCATTAAGCAAAACGGTTAAACTCGAAGCTGGATTAAAAAGCAGCTGGGTAAAAACAGATAACAACCTTCAGGCAGAAGAATTTGTTAATAATGCCTGGAGAAATGACGTACGCCGGAGTAACCAGTTTATTTACAATGAAAATGTTAACGCGGCTTATACCAACATTAATAAACAATTTAAAAACACAAGTGTGCAGTTAGGTTTAAGAATGGAGCAAACCAATTCGAAAGGCAACCTGATTACAACAAATACAGTAGTTGAACGTAGTTACTGGGATTTCTTTCCAACCTTATTTGTACAGCAAACACTTTCAAAAAATAACCAGCTGGGATTTTCTTATAGCCGCAGAATTGACCGCCCGAGTTATGATGCCTTAAATCCTTTTATTTACTATTTAGACCAGTATACCTATAACAAAGGAAACCCGTTTTTAAAGCCACAGTACACAAATAACTTCGAATTGAACTATACACTGTTACAAAAGTATATGTTATCGGTTGGCTATAGCCGAACTACCGATGTTATTACTGAAGTTTTGTTACCCGATGCAGCACAAAAAGCTTTGTATCAAACCAACGAAAACCTGGCAAAAAACATCAGTTACAATGCAAACCTAAACGTTCCTGTTCAGGTAGCGAAATGGTGGTCGATGAATAATAATTTAAATGTTTTCTATTTAAGTTTCGAGGCCCCAGATTTAGCCGGAGTAGCTTTAAAAACCGGAAAAACTTCTTTTCAGTTTAAATCTCAGCAGAGTTTTACCATTGTGAGTGGTTTTACTGCGGAGATAAATGGCAGCTACGAATCGCCGCTTGAATACGGTACATTAAGTATAAAATCACGTTATTCCATTGATGCGGGTTTAAGCAAATCGCTGATGAATAAAAAAGCCAGCCTTAAGCTTGCCTTATCTGATGTGTTTAACACTTACAAAACGGATTTATCAAGTGCATACCCTGGCCTTAAATATGATGTGCATCAGAAAAACGAAAGCCAGATCGGAAGAATAAGTTTTACTTACCGCTTTGGTAAAAATGAAATTAAACCTGCACGTCGCCGCTCCACCGGTACCGAATCAGAACAAGGAAGGATGAAGAATTAAATATCCTTTAGAATGCAGGCGAGAAATATTTAACAGCTTACAGAAAAAAATATCCATTTCACAGCGCTCCAGCTGAAATCAGGGAAAACAAAAAAGGCCGGTGTTAAACACCGGCCTTTGCTATTATTTACTCAAGTACATTGATTTATCTTTGTAAAGCTTGCGGAAATATGGATCTTCCAGATCTTTGATGAAACGAATCGCTTCACCGGTTGATTTCATCTCAGGACCTAATTCCTTCGTTACTTCAGGGAATTTCTCATAAGAGAATATAGGTTCTTTAATTGCATATCCCTGTAATTTACGCTCGATAGTGAAATCTTTAAGTTTCGCTACACCAAGCATAATTTTAGCAGCAATATTGATATAAGGAACATCATAAGCCTTTGCAATGAAAGGAACCGTACGCGAAGCCCTTGGGTTTGCCTCAATTACATAAACCTTCTCGTCTTTAATCGCAAACTGAATGTTCAATAAACCGCGAACATTTAGAGCTTTCGCAATCTTGATCGAATATTCTTCCATTGCCTTGGTTACAGTTTCAGGTAAACTGAAGGTTGGTAACACCGCAAATGAATCTCCTGAGTGGATACCTGCAGGCTCGATATGTTCCATCATTCCCACGATGTGAACATCCTCACCATCAGAAATCGAATCCGATTCTGCTTCCTCAGCACGATCTAAAAAGTGGTCGATTAATACACGGTTACCTGGTAAGTCGCCTAATAATTTTACTACAGCTTTCTCAAGGTCTTCATCGTTAATTACGATACTCATACCTTGTCCGCCCAAAACATAACTCGGACGAACTAAAACCGGATAGCCAACTTCGTTTGCAACTACAATTGCCTCTTCAGCATTTTCTGCTACTCCATATTTTGGATAAGGAATATCTAAATCTTTCAATAAATCAGAGAAACGGCCGCGATCTTCGGCGATATCCATGTTTTCGAAAGATGTTCCAATGATTTTGATGCCATTTGCAGTTAATTTCTCAGCCATTTTCAGGGCTGTTTGTCCACCTAACTGAACGATAACGCCTTCAGGCTTTTCAAGATCGATGATCTCACGCACATGCTCCCAGAAAACAGGCTCAAAGTAAAGCTTATCGGCCATATTGAAATCGGTTGAAACCGTTTCAGGGTTACAGTTTACCATGATAGCTTCGAAACCTGTTTCTTTAGCTGCCAGTAATCCGTGTACACATGAATAATCAAACTCGATACCCTGACCAATACGGTTAGGACCTGAACCCAGTACAATGATCTTTTTACGATCTGATACTATCGACTCGTTTTCCTGTTCAAATGTAGAGTAGTAGTATGGTGTTTGTGCAGGGAATTCAGCCGCACAGGTATCAACCATTTTATACACCCTTCTGATACCCAGTTCTTTTCTGCGTTCGTAAACCTCGTCTTCAGTTACATTGCCCAATAACCATGAGATTTGTACATCTGAAAAACCTTTTTGTTTCAACGTAAAGAAGAAATCCTGAGGGATGTTATTTAGTGAATATCTTTTTAATTCTGTTTCTAAAGCAACAAGCTCCTGAATCTGATTTAAGAACCACTTGTCGATTTTGGTTACCTTACGGATCGATTCCAAAGGAACGCCCATCGCCATCGCATCTTTAATCAGGAACAAACGGTTCCATGAAGCGTGCTCCAGGCCGTCCATAATTTCTTCGATGTTACGAACTTGTCTGCCGTCGGCTCCTAAGCCAGAACGGCCAATTTCTAAACTCTGACAAGCTTTTTGTAAAGCCTCAATGAAAGTACGGCCGATAGCCATTACCTCACCAACTGCTTTCATCTGTAAACCAAGTTCTTTATTGGCACCTTTAAATTTATCGAAGTTCCAACGTGGAATTTTAACGATTACATAGTCTAATGTAGGCTCGAAGTAAGCTGAAGTAGTTTTGGTAATTTGATTCTCGATCTCATCCAGGTTGTAACCGATAGCCAGTTTAGCCGCAATTTTTGCAATCGGATAACCAGTTGCCTTACTTGCTAATGCTGATGAACGCGAAACACGCGGATTGATCTCGATGGCGATAATGGTATCATCTGCAGGGTTAACTGAAAACTGAACGTTACAACCTCCGGCAAATGTTCCGATGGCACGCATCATTTTGATAGCCTGATTACGCATTTCCTGATAGCAACGATCAGATAGTGTCATTGCAGGTGCAACGGTAATAGAATCTCCTGTATGGATACCCATTGGATCGAAGTTCTCAATAGAGCAAATGATAATTACGTTATCGTTACTGTCTCTCAACAACTCCAATTCATATTCTTTCCAACCTAAAACAGCCTGTTCAACCAATACCTCGTGGGTTGGGGAAGCTTCAAGTCCGCGTTTAAGGGCAGCATCGAATTCTTCTTTTTTGTGCACAAAACCACCACCTGAACCACCTAAGGTATAAGAAGGACGAATTACCAAAGGAAAACCAATCTGCTGAGCAGCTTCCTTACCCTCTAAAAATGAGTTGGCAATTTTAGATGGAGCTACACCCACACCAATATCAACCATTAACTGGCGAAAGGCTTCGCGGTTTTCGGTTTTCTCAATCGCATCAACATCTACACCGATAACTTTAACGCCGTATTTTTCCCAAACACCACGCTCGGAAGCTTCTACACAAAGATTCAATGCCGTTTGACCACCCATTGTAGGTAATACTGCATCAATTTTAGGTAAGTCTGGAGAGTCGATATGCTCTTGTATAATCGCCTCAATTGAATCAACAGTTAACGGACGAAGATATACATGGTCGCCAATAACTTTATCCGTCATAATCGTTGCCGGATTGGAGTTGATGATTGAAACGGTAATTCCTTCCTCTTTTAAAGAAAGTGCCGCTTGTGAACCCGAGTAATCAAATTCGCAGGCCTGACCAATAACAATTGGGCCTGATCCGATAATTAATACTGAGCGAATGGAAGTGTCTTTAGGCATGATAGCTTAATACAAAAATTAAAATTCTAAAGTGTTGAACCTGTAAAGGTGAAAGAAGCAAGTAGGTTTTTTGCTTTTAAGAAGAAAATCCCAACTGTTCTGTCGGGATGCAAAGATACATACTTTAGAAGTATTTTAAGCTGATTTTTTGAAAATAAAAAAGAGGATCATCAACATCCTCTTTTTAAACTTTTCTTTTGCTAAACCAGCTATTGCACCAATTTTATTTCGCCCAAATCGGTTGTAGAGCTATCTTTAACGGCAACGTTTTCAATGGTTGCATCTTTGTAAGGAGCGTTTCCTTTTATCCAGACTTTGTAAACACCTTCTTTAAGGTTTGTAAAAGTAAAGGCCCCCTGGTTAAGCTCTGCCCTAAGTGTATCGGTACCGGCCACTAAGGCCGCAGCAGCCACACCATTAGCGGGTGTTATTTTTCCGGTAATGCCGCCAAGCCTGATGTTCGTAAATGAGAACACAACCAGCGAAATCATAACCATTGTTACCAGAATTATATTCAACTTTTTCATAACTCAATATTTTTTAATAAACAGATTAACCGAATTGTACACCGAACGTTAAATAGTGTTAAATATAAACGCTTCATCCGATATAAAGTTTCAAAAAATGAGTAATAATCGGAACAGTGTAGCTTCATCTGTACAAATTTTTGAACATACTAAAACCATTTAGCAGATTAATAGGAGCCGATTTCGATTTGTTTGTCTCTAAAATCACCTATCTGGTCATGTTTACGTCACGAAACCGTTATGAATGTATTATTGGCAGAAATGTTGTAATAAGCTTAACGTATTTGCGTTTTGTAAATACTTTAGTTTGATCTAAAGCTTCCTCGCGGAGTAGTTAACCGCAATGAGGATTTCTTCATAAATAGTTTGTTTGGTTTATTATCCGGTCAGAGGAGCCCTCCTCGGCCGGATTTTTCTTTTATGTGCATTTTGTTTCTATTTTTGAATGAAATGATTTTAGCCGCGAATTCTTTCCTTGAATTTTTAACCGACCAGTTTGTACACACCAGCCTGCTCGAATGGCTAGCTGTTATTACAGGTTTCATTTGTATTTACCTTGCAGCTAAAGAAACGGTGTGGAACTGGCCCATTTCGCTGGTAAGTGTTTCTGCATACGGTTTACTTTTCTACAAAGAAGCTATGTATGGCGACATGACACTTCAGATTTATTTTCTTTTCACTGGTTTTTATGGTTGGTATTTCTGGCTAAATAAAAAAGCAGAAACACATAAACCAATTACGCTTTTATCAGGACAGGGATGGTTCATCGCCATTCTGTCAATTGTTATACTCAGTTTATTTTTGGGTTGGTTTATGGCCAAATATACGAATAGCACCGTACCTTATGCCGATGGCTTCTGTACATCAGTAAGTTTTGTTGCCCAGATTTTACTTACCAGAAAAGTGCTTCAAAATTGGCTGCTATGGGTATTTGCCGATATTTGTTACGTGCCCTTATTTATTTACAAACATCTAAACCTAAGTGCTATTCTATACTTTATACTCATCGTTATTGCATACAAAGGTTATATAGACTGGAAAAAAACATATCGTGAACAAACTAATTAAGAAGATAGCTATTGTTGGCCCCGAGAGCACAGGTAAATCTACCATGTCGCAGCTTTTAGCTAAATACTATAAAGTTTCGTGGGTACCAGAATACGCCCGTTATTATTGCGAAAACCTGAATGCACCATATACTTTGCAGGATGAGCTGAGTATGTATTATGGTCAGCTCGCTTTAGAAGACGCCATACTCGTTACTACAGAAAACGACTTTATCATTTGCGACACAACTTTTGTTACCGTAAAAATATGGAGCGATGAAATGTTGGGTGAAACACCACAAATTGTTTTGGATGCCCTGCCAAAAAGACCTTACGATTTATACCTTTTAATGGATATCGATTTACCATGGCAGGATGATCCGTTGCGTGATTTCCCGAACCAGCGTGAATATTTTATGGAAGTTTGGCATAAAGAACTGAAAGCACTTAATGCAAACTATAAAGTTATCGGAGGCCTCGGAGATTTAAGATTAGAAAACGCTAAGGCCGCGATAGCTGATTTTTTAAAATCGTAAAGTAATTTTTAATCCTAATTATTTTCTTAAAATATTTTCTACATTTGCCCCATCATTAGGGGTGCCTTGTTTTAAATAACACAAAAACGGGCTGAGATCATACCCATTCTTAGGTAGAAGGCGAAAGCTGAAAAGGTAGAAGGTTTAACCCTCCGCCTTTAAACCATCCATCCTTCTAACTTGGATACACCTGATCCGGATAATGCCGGCGTAGGGATTGGAGTTATGGAAGTTAACTGAAATCGGGAGTACCCCTATTTCCGATGGGTTTAACTAAAACAATCAAGAAATTGAAAAAATTACTTTTTGCGGTACTCACTGCAATGTTGCCATTCTTTGCATTGGCACAAATTTCTGTTACAGGAAAAGTAACAGATAACAACCAGAAACCGTTGCCTGGTGCAAGTATTAAATTAAAAAACCAGAAAACTGCAGTACTCAGCGATGCAGATGGCAACTTTACCTTATCAAATTTATCAGCAGGTAAATATGTTGTGCTGGCGAGTTACCTTGGCTACAAAACGGTTGAGCAAACTATCGATCTTAATCAAAACCAAACCATTACCTTCACTTTGACACCACAGGCTTTCCTTGCCGATGAGGTAATTGTAAGGGCAACAAGAGCTAACGAGAAATCGGCAACTACCTACAAAAACGTAACAAAAGCTGAAATTCAGGAAAACAATTTTGGCCAGGATTTGCCTTTTATCCTCCAGAACACACCAGGCGTTGTAGTAAACTCTGATGCGGGTGCAGGTGTAGGTTACACAGGTATACGCATCCGCGGAAGCGATAACAGCAGGATTAATGTTACCGTAAATGGTATTCCGATTAATGATAGTGAAAGCCAGGGAACTTTTTATGTTAATATGCCCGATTTCGCATCTTCAGTTGATAACATTCAGATTCAGCGGGGCGTAGGTACTTCTACAAATGGTGCAGGTGCTTTTGGTGCCAGCTTAAACATTCAGACCACTGCAAGTGAAATGGAACCATATGCCGAAGTAAACAGCACTTTTGGAAGTTTCGACACATGGAAAAATACCATTAAAGTAGGTACTGGCCTTATTAACAACCGCTTTAGTTTCGATGGCAGGTTATCAAGAATAAGTTCCGATGGTTATGTCGATCGGGGCTCTTCACTCTTAAAATCATATTTTGTGTCGGGTGCTTACCATGGCAATAAAGATTTACTTCGAATAAATGTGTTTGCCGGCGCCGAGAAAACTTACCAGTCGTGGAACGGAATTCCTGAATCGCGTTTAAATAATGATGTTGCGGGAATGCAGGCCTATATCGACAGAAACGGCTTAAGCGCAGAAGATGCAGCAAATTTGCTTAACTCAGGCAGAACATACAATAGCTTTTTATATAATAACCAGACAGATAATTATTGGCAAAACCATTACCAGCTACTTTATGCCAGACAGTTTTCAGATAAGTTTTCTTTCAATGGCGCACTACATTACACCCAAGGTGAAGGTTATTATGAAGAATACCGTGTTGCTGATAAGTTGAGTGCTTACGGCTTAAATCCTGTGGTAGTTGGCAATACAACAATTACAACGACCGACCTGATTCGTCGCCGCTGGCTGGATAACGATTTTTACGGCGTTACCTATGCGTTTAACTATGTTCCGCAAAAAAACTTAAACTTTACCCTTGGTGGCGCTTACAATGAATATAAAGGAGCGCATTTTGGCCAGGTGATCTGGGCGCAGTATGCATCAAATGGAAATACCGACCGACACTATTATGATAACGATGGCTTTAAAACAGATTTCAATGTTTACGGAAAAGTAAATTATAGTCCGGTTGAAGCATTGAGCTTATTCGCTGATTTGCAATACCGTCGGGTTTATTATGATATTGCCGGAACAGAAAATAAGCTGAATACACTGGCAATAAATGAAACCCTTAATTTCTTCAATCCGAAATTCGGCGCAACCTATTTCATCAACCCTGAAAGTAATTTATATGCATCGTTTAGTGTTGCAAATAAAGAACCTAACCGCGATGATTATACCGACGCAAATGTTGGCATTTATCCAAAACCTGAGCGATTAAACGATGTGGAATTAGGATACCGCTTCAAGAACAAGCAATTTAATTTAGGCGCAAACGCTTATGGAATGTTCTACAAAAACCAACTTGTTGTAACCGGAAAAATAAATGATGTTGGCGGAAATTATCGCCAGAATGTTGACAAAAGTTACCGTTTAGGTATTGAGCTTGATGGTTCATATACCATCAGTAAAGCTTTGGCCCTGAATGCAAATGCAGCATTTAGCAGGAACAAGATTAAGAACTTTACTGAATATTACGACGATTATGATAACGGCGGACAAGTGGTGAATAATTATGCCCTAACCGACATCTCCTACTCACCTGCAGCAGTACTTTTTGGCGAATTCGTTTATAAACCTGTTAAGGGTTTTGCAGTTGCCTTACAAAGCAAATATGTGAGTAAGCAATATATGGATAACACGCAGAATAACGACCGTACCATAAATGGCTACTGGGTAAGTAATGCCCGTTTAGGTTACGATTTCAAATTCGCAGGTGTTAAAAATGTAAACCTGGGTTTATTGGTAAATAACGTGTTCGATAAAAAATACGAAAGTAATGGCTATACCTATGGCTATCTCTACGGCGGAAACCGCATTACCGAAAACTTCTTTTACCCACAAGCTGGCACCAACTTTTTGTTAAGTTTGAACGTTAAGTTTTAAATTTAGCAATAAGATTAAAATATTTTTGTCCTGGCGAAGCACGAAGCAATCTCTACCGAATTAAGATTGCTTCGTGCATCGTTAGGATAATTTTGAACATAAAGGCATGAAATACATAGAAAAGCTCCAGTACATTACACACGATATACCTCATTTAACACATATAGAGCAAGCACAAAACGCCTGCGAAGCTGGTGCTAAATGGATTCAATATCGTTGCTTAACCAAAGCAGATGACGAGCTTTTAAAAGATATAAATGCTATTGCTGAAATTTGTGATGACTGGGGCACAACATTAATTGTAACCAACCACATTCATTTGTTCGGCAAGGCCGATATACAAGGTTTTCATATTGAAGACATGGATGCAGATTTTACCAGTATCAGGGAAAAAGTGGGCGATGATATTACTTTGGGTGGCTCCGCAAATACGATCGAAAATTTAATCCGCCTGGCAAAAAGTGGTGTTGATTATGCAGGCTTCGGCCCATTTTCTATTACAGAAACGAAACCTAACGACTATCCTTTAATCACAATCGAACAATACAGAAGTACGATAAAAGAACTGAAAGCTTTAAATATTACTTTACCTGTTCTCGCCGTTGGTGGTGTAAAAACGTATGATGTAGAAGCTTTGATGCAAACAGGTATTTACGGTATTGCTGTATCTGGAGCCATTAACTTTGCTGATGATTTTATTGAAGCTTATCAGGATTTTTACGATGCAGTAAGGGGATAGCCTCTTCCAAAATCGAATATTTTTTTAGATTTGAGTATACGCAAATCTAAATTATGTCTACATCTACACTCGAAAACGACTCAAACTGGAGCACCTTAAAAAAGATTAGCTTCCGCTTCTTTTTTCTTTTATTGGTGTTGTTAATTTTTTTGAATAATAACGGAGCATTTTTATATGTCCGACAGATTTTCTTCTATCCCACTGAATTATTGCATTGGATAATTCCTTGGATTGCTGCCAACATCCTCAAACACGAATACGACACAACAATTTTCACGAACGGGAGCGGCGACACTACTTACGATTATATCCTGTTGCTGTTCTTGTTTATTGTTTCTGTATTGGGAACTGTCCTTTGGTCGTTTTTAGATCGAAAACGGGCAAACTACAACAAGTTATACTATTGGCTTATCGTATTGGTAAGGTTCTACCTCGGTTTTACGCTGATTCTTTATGGCTCGGTAAAAGTTATTCAGCTACAATTTCCACAACCATTTTTAAACCGCTTAATACAACCGTTTGGCGATGCTTCCCCAATGGGACTGGCATGGACATTTTTAGGCCTGTCGAAAGGCTATAACATCTTCATGGGCATTATCGAAGTTTCAGCCATATTATTGCTGTTCAAAAGAACCATGATTGTGGGTGCCTTTTTATCATTGGCAGCAAGTGTACATGTAATGGCAATGAATTATTTTTTCGATGTACCCGTAAAAATACTCTCTACCACACTTGTATTTATGTGCCTGTTTATTCTTGCACCACACATGCAGGCAATTTGCCGGTTTTTCCTAACAAATCAGCCGCAACAACTCACCCCCCTCCAAGTGCCTGTTTTTAAAAAGAAATGGCAGTTAATTTTATTCCGGACTTTTAAATACCTGCTGATTGTGCTGACCGTTGGTACTACATTTTATAATGCCATAAAGCAACAATATACCTACGGAGCACTGGCACCAAAACCTTTTCTATATGGTATTTATAATGTGGAAACGTTTAAACTAAAAGGAAAGGAAATACCGCCTTTGACTACAGATTCGACCCGCTGGAAACAACTGGTGATCAGCTGGCCAGGTTATGCCCAGGTAAAAGTGATGACTGATAGCAGCCTCAATTTCACCACCGTGTTTAATAGAAAGACAAAGGAACTGGTTTTAACTTCTCGTAATCAATATAATGACCAGTATAAGTTAAAATATAGCTTACTGGATAAAGACCATGTAGTTTTTTCCGGTTTAAAGAACCAGGATTCTGTATATGTCACTTTTAAACGTAAAGATCTGAAAGACTTTAAGCTCATTAACAGAGGGTTTCACTGGATAAATGAACATCCCTATAATCGATAATAAAAACTTTAAGGTTTTATCTATCTTCGCAATATGTCGTCACACCACATTGTAAAAGAAAAACAAGAGCCGGCCTTATATATTGATGAGCTGGGAAATTTTAATGAAGAACTATTGGGGCAGCTTTTAGAGTGGAGCCCGACACTTCTGGTTAATGGCGATAATTATGATAAAATTTTATCATTAGGGATTAAGGTTGATGTCCTGGTAAACGGGAAAGAAGGCGATGCACAGGAAGACACCAAAATTATCCAGGGCCCTGTTGATGCATTGATGGTAGCTGTTAACTACCTCTACGAGGAAAAATTTCCTGCGGTAAATGTAATCACAGCAAAATTCGATTTAGAAAAATTCGCGGGCTTTGAAGATAAAATCAACCTTGTAGTTTTTACTGAAAGAGCTAAGCACTATCCTATAAAATCGGGTTTTTCAGTTTGGAAACCTGCCGGAAGTGAATTTTTAATCCACGGTAACCAATACCTCGAGGTTACAAACCTAATGCAAACGGAAGAGGAAATTTTTGAAGTTGTAAAAGATGGTTTCGTGGAATTCTCATTTTCAGGACAACCAATATTTATCAGTGAGCCGCTATGATTACCCTCAGAAAAGCAAAAGAAGAAGATATTGAGCTAATCCGCGATATTGCTGCAGCAACCTGGCCATCAACTTATCTTGAAATTATTGGGCAGGAGCAGATCGATTATATGCTCGATAAAATGTATAATAAGGGAGAGTTGCTTAAACAATTTATGGAGGGCCACATCTTCCTGATTGCAGAAGAAGGAGAAAACCAATATGGTTTTGCCGGCTATTCGATTGTTGGTCATGAAGAGCGGATTTACAAGCTGCATAAACTTTACGTTTTACCTGCTGCTCATGGAAAAGGCGTGGGTAAAATCCTGATAAACGAAGTATTTAATCAGGTTAAAGACGCCGGAGCTTCAGCTTTAGAACTTAATGTAAATAAAAACAACAAGGCTAAAGATTTCTATTTAAAGGCAGGTTTTACAGTTAAAGAAGCTGTTAAAATTGATATTGGTGGAGGCTTTTTTATGGATGATTATGTGATGGCGTATCAGTTTTAAACTGAAATCTCATATAAAGTATAAGCCACAGATTAACAGACATTCTATTTAATCTGTAAATCTGTGGCTTAATATAACCTATGCTTATTGTTTTAGCTTCGGTATTCTTGTTGGCGTATCAGTACCGTTTACAATTGTTGTGGCACTTTTGGCAATCGCTTTAATTGTCGACAAGATATTTTCCACATCAAGTGAACTATATTCATCTTTCACGCTATGATATAACTTGTCGATATCGATTTGATCGGTACTTATGGTGTGCGCTGGTACACCTAAAGCAGCAAGGGTTGCATTATCACTTCTGTAAAAAAGGTTTTGCTCCGGATAGGGATCAGGGTGGAAAGTAAATTCAGTTCCGGTCAAGTTTTTCTGTAAAATCTTACCAAAGTCAGAGCGTTCGTAACCTGTTATAAAGGCTGTGTTTTTACCAAATTTAGAATCCTTACCAATCATTTCAATGTTAAACATGGCCACAACATCATCTGGATTTAATTTCTCTGAAAAATACCTTGCACCATAACCGCCAATTTCTTCAGCAGTAAAAGCAACAAATATTAAAGTACGTTCGTTATTTTTTTGTGCTTTATAATATTTGGCCAAAGCAATCATAGCTGTTGTGCCCGAGGCATCATCGTCTGCACCATTGGCAATACTATCGCCTTCGACCGGTTTTGTTATACCTAAATGGTCATAATGACCTGAGAATACAACCAGTTCTTTAGCTTTTGATTTGCCGGGAATAACACCCGCCACATTGAAAAGCGGTGGCATTTTCTCCGACTTACTTTTCACCTCAACATTAAATTCTTTAGCAGTATTTGTACCTAATACAAATATGGTTACGTCCTGACTTGGATTGATTATATCTTTTTCATCAACGATTGCAGGACGACTAGAAAAAGATTTGTATCGCTTAAAATCAGCAGCAAATTTGTTATCTACCAAAACAATTTTTTTAGTCCCTGTACCTAAAGAACGATACTGTTTTAAAAAAGCTTGAGTGGTATCCAATTTGACAACTTCAGTTCCATTTTGATTAAATGAAGCTGAAGTAGTTCTTCCAACAACTAAAATATTTTCTTGAGGAATAGTTTTTCCATCGATAACCAGTTTAGCAGGCTCCGGCGTTAATTTATATTTATAAAAAGTCTGGCGAAAGGTTTTTTCTCCTGTTAGTGGTTGCAACCCGATTTTTTTAAACTCCGACTCAATAAATGTTGCTGCCTTGTCTATTCCGGGTGTGAAAGTTCCACGTCCCTCCATTGCATCGCTGCTCAAAGTTTTAATTAAATGGTCGGTGTACTCACGCGTGATAATCTTATCGATATTCTGAGCATTCAGCTGTAAAGTTGCCATTCCGGCCAATGCTACAAGGAAAAGTTTTTTCATCTATTATTCTTTTTTGTGGTTAAGCCATCTTTAAATATTTTAACCTATTATTTTATGTGTGCTAAATTAGCTTTTTAGTTCGATTGTTATTTTGATTTAACCTGGCTGTTTAACCATTTATCTCTGAAAAGTTGCATTTCTTTGGTTAAGCTACCACCTGCCTTTTCAATGGAAACGATTTCAGGAACCGGATTTTCGGTAAAAGTAATTTTAGTCGACTTCGATACCCCTTGATGGGTATAAGTAACATCGACCACATCGCCTGGTTGATGTGCATCGGTAACTTTGTTCAGCGATGACTGGTCTTTAATTTCTACGCCATCCATGCTTATTAAAACATCATCAACATCAAGTCCGGCATTGTAAGCTGGGGTGCCCTGAATGGTTTGTGGTAAAACTACCTTTCCACCCTCAAAAGTTAATCTTCCAAAACCGGCATAAGCCTTGCCCGCATTGGCTTTACGCAAAACAAAACCTGCCTTAAGCAATAAAGCCGCATAATCGTTTTTCTCCGTTCCATAAATATAACGTTTAAAGAAATCAGCAGCAAAAGCTGGATTTTTAGTTAAGGTACCTAACGTTTTTTCCAGGTCGGGAATCGTGTAGGCAATTTCAGGCTTGCCATAAGCTCTCCATAATGCCCTCATGTAATCATCCAGGGTAAGGTTAAAATCACTACGTAAACGCAAATCGAGTGCAAGTGCTGTAGCGGCACCATAGGCGTAGTAAGAAAGGAAAATATTCCCCTTATTGGTTTGATCGATAGCTACACCCGCATCAGCAAAAACGGCATACCTGCTTGCTTGTATAGGTGAAAAGTTCCTGGCACCAGGCGAAGTCAGAACTGCATTGATTAAGCCATTAAAAGTTTGCGATGCATTATCAACTGTTTTAAAACCAGCCCTGGTTAATAATAAAGCGCCATAATATTGAGTAAAACCTTCAGCCAGCCAAAGCTCGTTACTAATGTTTGAGTGACTGAAATTAAAAGGCTCCAGCGTTTTTGGTCTTAGTCGCTCAACATTCCAGCTATGGAAATATTCATGCGAAAATGTACCCAGGAGATTTGATTCGTAACCGTCAATTTTAGGTGTGCGCTGAACAATAACTGTCGAATTTCGGTGCTCCATGCCATCACCTGCGTAATCAGGGTAAACATCATGAAGAAAATAATAATTCCCGTAATCGTATGCCGGGAACTCGCCCCACACCGCCAGATGCTCATCAACCATTTTCTTCAACATCGAAGCATAATTATCAATGGTTTTTTGCTCATCATTTGAATGGGAAACCAAATGAATGGTTTGGATTTTCCCATCGGTATTTTTCACCTCCCAGCTTGCCGTTTTATAATTGGCAAGCTCAGTCGGGCTATCCATGAAATACTGAAAGTTAGCGGCATAATAGGTATTGTTGCCCATCGGTTTTAATTGCGTGGCAACTTTCCAGTTTTGCTTTTCGTTATAATCAAACTTCACTATACGGGCACGGTTATCCATGCCTAACGGGAAAGCAAAGATTGCCGGAATATTCATGTGGGCATGGGTTTCGTCGAAACCCGCGTAGGTTCCATCAATCCAGTTGCCGAAAAGGGTATAGGTAACTTTTACAGTTTTCCCGTGGTTTGGAATTTCGTAAACATCGCCTGCCGGCTGATTGAGCAAAAGTGGTTTACCGGAAGCATCAAAGGCTTTTAAGTTGTAAACATTTTTTCCAAACTCATGTGTTGCATATCTCCCCGGCGATGAACGGCTCATTCTAACCGTTAATTTCCCTTCGGGCACATTTGGGATTAGCATACTAATCTGTGCCTCATGATGTACGACATTTGGAAAAGAAACGGTATAACTGATTTCATTTTGGGCAAAAACACTTAACGATAACAGCGTTACCACAGCGGTTCCAATAATTTTCTTCATAAAAAAGTTTTGATGGGTTTAAATTACACAAAATGTAAGATGTATTAGGTAAGAAGGATGATGCGTTCAACAGATTAGGTCTTTTCTATCATCCATTTTACCATTTCCATCATTCTTTATCCCAATCATGCTGTTCCAAATCGCGGTAGGCTTTACCTTTTATAATTTCCTTTCGCTTCGATGATTCTGCGTCAACCCGTGTTTCATGAATATTATCGGCTACTTCGAACCGGAAATCTTTATCTTTTTTCGATTCGTAAATGGAAACTTCATCCCCATCGGCAATTACATAATCATAAGGGCCGCGGGCACTCATCAGTTTAACAAAAACGGGTAAACATTCGAAGAAAATAAACAATAAACCTATAAATGTTACCGCCAAAGCGGTATTGTTATCTCGTGTGCCATCGGCATTAAACTTCAATTGTCCAAGTGCCCAGTTCCTGTCGGCAAAACCTGCAATATTGGCCAGACTGTCTAACTGCCTGTCGGTAAAAAGTTTTGCAGTAAACAAGCCATCGAATTCTTTTCTTTTATCGATGAAGGATTCTGCCTTGTTAATATTTGCCTTAAGCGTATCCAATTCGGCAGTACGTTGCTGTAGTTCCGCTTCCTTACGTTTAGCGAAAGGGCCATAACCCATTACCCCTGAGGTTTCAGTTGTTTTATTTCCGAAAATCTCAAAATTAAGTTTCTGTCTGTCAGTCTTAATTGCTTTTTCTAACGAATCGCGGGTTGCTTTCTGCTGGTTTAACCGGCCAAACTCAACCTGGTATTTGTTTTCGAAAGCTTTATTAAGCGTGTCAATTTTGGAGCGCTGTCCGTTTAAATAACTTACTTTAAGACGTTCCTTAATCTCCTTATCAAAAATTTTTAACTCAATAGGTCGGGAAATTACAATCCCGATCATTATAGCGAGTAAAATACGTGGTGTTGCCTGTAAAATCTGTTTATTGGTTGATGCACTCTTGTTAATACTCGATACAATATACCTATCCATATTAAAAATGGCGGCACCCCACAAAAAGCCAAAAATCAAGGCAAAAATAACCGCTAAATCATCACCTTTAAAAACAAAATACATGGCATAGCCGCCAGAAAGTGCGGCAAATAAGCCTGTAAAAAAGATGGTGGCACCAATGCCGGTATATTTATTTTGTTCTGAAGAATACTTTTCCAGTGTCGGGATGTGAGCGCCAGAGCAAAACCAAAAAAATCGGTTCAGTTTATTCATGTGTAACTATTTTTAGTTAAACGCCCGGGAAGTGGATATGTTACAGTTTCCATGAAAATATTTTCAGGGTTAATCCGTACTGGTGGGTATGTTAAAATACCCTGCCACAGGTATTTACGGGAGTAAAATTTTCAATCAATTTTGGATTAACCAAATCTAAAACGAATGTTTTCCTCAACCCGAATTAAACCTGCTCTTTTAACGACAATATGCTTTGCATTGTTTCTTTCATCAACAGTAAGCTATGCCCAAAGAAGACCTGTTCTTACTGAAGAAGAACAAGTACAGGAGGCGGTAAGTACTGAGGTAGAAACGCTTTTTAAAAGCCCCGATTTCCTTAAAAAGAAAAACAAAAAATTCAGTGATGTTAAAGGCTATATCACCGTCGATATTGCGGTGGTACAGAATGGGAAACTCTCCTCTTTTTTCAAGGTTGATAGCGATATCAAGAACATCGATTTTATGGAGTATATCTCCGATACCGTACTCGAGCACAAATTTGCTTTCAGGCTTCCCAAACAGCAGCGATATAAAATCAGGCAAACTATAAACATCGAATAATAAAATTTAAACCATGAACAGAAAAGTATTACTACTAACCATGCTGCTCAGCTTGAGTGCTGTGGTTGCCAATGCACAATTTGGAAAACTTAAAAGCCTGGTTGGCGGAGGCAAAGCCGGAAAAAAATCGGGTAATTTTAAAACCGTATGGGAATCTGATTTTGCTAACAAAGCTACCCGTCTTGCAATGGGGAACGAGGAAGGAACCTTTATTTTAGGAACTGACGATAACTCGGCTACGGTATTAAATGCCGAAGGAAAACCTTTGTGGGATGGTGATTATAAAAAATTAACCACAAACAAAACCAATACTGCCGATTTCCAGTATTATATTCATTCGGCAAATGGCGGCTATCTGTTCCTTTTCGACAGACGGAAAATGGGAACAGACCGCATTGCGGTTCTCGATGTTGCTACAGGCAAGGAATTATGGAATTCGGAAAATTATCAGAATCTGTTACCCAAAGATATGACCGAAGATTCGGAAGTTGAAACGGTTAAATACATAGCCGAACTCGATGCTTTCATGATTGCCCAAAAAGATGGCTTGAATATGTTAAATGCTAAAACCGGCGAAAAAATATGGGAAACAAAACTCTTTAAAGGCAGTGTTGGAAAATATATATACGATAAGGCCAGCAACCAGATTGTGATGGTAAATTTTAAACCTACAGCATTGGCGGCCTTATTCTCGGGTTTTAAAAACCAGCTAGTAAAAATAAATGCTGCCAATGGAGAAATTCTTTGGGATGCCACGTTCAGGGGTGTTGTTGAAAAAGAACTCGTAACCAGAAAAGCCATTGTTGATTTAAATATTGTGGGTGATAAATTATTTATGTGGATGGATGGCATACAGTGTTTCAACCTGGCAAATGGACAAAAAATATGGGATGTTACTTATGAAAACGACATCAGCAAAAGTAGTAACGGCATTTTAGGTGCCGGGAAAAAACGCACCAGCTATTACCATGGTATTGCAGACCCCATTTACACCGACAATGCAGTATACATCGTAATTATGGGTAATGCCGACCGCTCTAAATTTGTAGAAAAACATGATTTACAAACCGGAAAACTAATCTGGACATCAGAAAAAATTACTGGCGCTTTCGTAATGCCAAATATCTACAAAACAGGGAATCGGGTAATGGTACAGGTTGGCGGGAAAGTAGAAGTGCAGGAATTAAGATGGGAAGAAGCTTCATCAGGAGCCAGCCTGGCAATGGGCGCTTTAATGGGCGGCGGCGGTTCATCAAAACAATGGGTACCTTATATTTTCTATGATTATAAAGCACAGAAAAACGGCATCCTTTCTCTTGATGATGCAACAGGTAAAACAGTATGGCGCTCGGAGAAATTCGATAAACGTATTACCGATATGATTATTGATAACGATAAAACCGTTTTTGTAGGCGATGGCGATGAGTTTTATTCCTACAACATCGAAACCGGAAACCAGCTTTTCGATGTAAAACATAACGATGCAAAAGTTGGCCGTGCAACCGATGTGATTGATTTCGGTGACGATGTTGTGGTACTCTCTGAAAAAGGATTGGCGAGTTATAAAAAGAGTGACGGCAAAAGAAATTATGCATCAGAAAAAATTAAGGGCGTAGATTATTTTTACCACATTGGCGATAACTATTTCCTTCGCGACCAGCGCAACTCAAAAAACATAATTTACGGTATTGATATGACCAATGGCGAAACTAAAGGCATGGTAGAATCAAAAGGTAAAGGAGGCAGCCCGAAATATGGCGATGGGATAGATATTACCGCCGATGGTGAATATATTTTTGCCTTCAAAGGTAAAAAAGTAGAAAAAATTAAGGTTAACAATTAGTTGCAATGCAGCTTTGTTTATGGTTCGGTTGCGGGTTTTCCTGCAACCGTTTTTTGCTTCATTTAACCTTACAATAGTCGCTAAAAAAGATTGGCAAAAATCGTATTCTCTGTTCGTAAAGTCAAATTCTGTGGCTTAGCCCTTCGCCATACCACGCGTTGAGTGTTTTTTGTATATTTGAAAAAATAAATTTACATGAAAGAGATATCAGTACAAGAACTAAAAGAGAAAATCGATAACAAAGAAGATTTTCAATTGATTGATGTTCGCGAAACATTCGAATATGAAGTTTCTAATCTTGATGGAGAAAACATTCCTTTAGGCGGAATTTTAATTGAAGCCGACAAGGTTGCTAAAGATAAACCTGTAATTATACAATGCCGCAGCGGAAAAAGAAGTGCAGCCGCAGTAATGCAGTTAGAAGCGCAATACGGTTTTGATAACTTATATAACTTAAAGGGCGGTATTTTGGCATGGCAGGAAGCTTTCGACCCTAATATGCCGGTTTATTAAATAACCAATTTTAAATTTCAATTATCAAACGCTACAAGTTGCAAAAATACCTTTTAACATTTTTTGCTTCATACCAGGGTTTGATAATTGATACTTTTTTTGGGTAATTATTATTATTTTTCTTTAGCATCAATTGTTAAATCGTGGGTAAAAAATTCGCATTAAATATCTTTTACAACCTGGGCATCATCCTTTCAATTTTCGGATTAATATGGTGCTATAATAACGGCAAATACCTTCCTGCGGCATTTCTTGTTGGTACGGCTGCCTGCCTGTTTTATTTTAAAGTTCAGCTGATGAAAGAAATCAGAAAATCTTTTAAAGAAAAAGATCAGAAGTAACACCTTCTAAACCCAATCCGGGTAAATCTTTCAAAATATACTTTCCCTTTTCGAAAGAAGGGTTTTCAAATGGATTATTTTTGGTTAGCCATGGTCCATCCAGGTCTGCCCAGTTACACAACGGCGCCAACGCAGCAGCAGCCAAGGTAGCACAACTGGTTTCGCTCATGCAACCAATCAAAACCTTCATGCCAAAAGAACGGGCCTTTAATATCATTTGATGACCTTCGTACATGCCACAACTCTTCATGAGTTTAACATTTATACCATGGTAAGCGCCTTTCAATTTATCCATATCAACCAATCGTTGCACCGCTTCATCGGCAAGCAGTGGAATCGGGCTCCGCTCCGTTAACCAGGCATTGCCATCAAGGTTGTTTTTATCCATGGGTTGCTCTATTAAAACCACACCCTGGTTATGTAGCCAGTAAATCAAATCAATGGCCTGAATTTTATCCGTCCAGCCCTGGTTCGCATCAACATAAAGGGGAACATTGGTCATACTGCGGATAGTGTTAATAATCTCCTGGTCATTATCCCGTCCAAGCTTAACTTTTATCACCTTAAAAGCTTCAGCATCCTTTAACTTTTCCCTAATAACTTCAGGCGTATCAATACCTATAGTATACGAAGTAGGTGGCATTTTTGCGGGATCTGCCCCATAAATCTCATAACAGGGTTTGTTTAAAATTTTACCCTGAAGATCATTAAGGGCAATATCAATGGCGGCCTTAATTGCAGGTTGCCCGGGAGCAAGGCTATCTAAGTAGGAAATGATTTCACCAAAATTAAAGGGATACTGAATTTTACTCCAGTCTACAAGCTTTAAAAATGCACCCGCACTTGCATAGCTTTCACCCATGTAAGGCACCATCGAGGCTTCACCATAACCTGAAACACCCTCATAATCTAGCTTTAAAAGCATCAAAGGGGTACTCGTACGTGTAAATTTCGAAATGGAAAAAGGATGTTTTAACACTAATTCAAATTCCTTGCAACTTATTTTCATCATCAATCGTCTTCTAAATAAATAAGGCATATTTAGCCTTTACAGATTATATTTGTTTAACGCAAATCACTCCTGCCATGAAAAACATTTCAAGATTACGGTATTTTATTTATTTATCCTTCATAATTATTGGAGGATGTACCACAGGAAAAAAAGCTTTACAAAAAGGCGATTACGATGCTTCTGTTGCCAAAGCTGTTAGCCGTCTGCAAAACTCGCCAAAAAACAGCGAAGCCTTACAGGTTTTATCAACGGCATATAACCTGGCGCTGCAAGACCATCTGCGAAAAATTGATGAAGCAAAATTATCAAACGACTTGTTCAGATGGGAATCGATTATGTACGATTATCAAAAAATAAACCAGCTTGCCGATGATATTAACAGCTGCCCTGCTTGTTTAACTGTTGTTCAGTCACCGGCAAAATATATAAAAGAACTGGCTGATAGTAAACTAAACGCGGCAGCTGCCAGGTATAATTCGGGAATTGCTTATTTAAATGCTGGTAACCGCCAGTCGGCTAAAAAAGCCTACTACGAGTTTGAAAAGGTACAGAATTTAGCGGCAGGTTATAAAGATGTAAAAGCCAGAATGGATGACGCTTTCTGGGCCGCGGTTACACGCGTTGTAGTGCAACCCATTTACGTTAACAGTGGCTTATATAAATTAAGTGGCGATTATTTTCAACAACAGATAGACCAGTTTATCGGTAATTATTCGAGAAATAAATTCGTTATTTTTTATTCGGAACAACAGGCTACCCGGCAAAAAGTGGTTCCTGACCAGGTTTTGAGTTTAAATTTTGATGATTTTATTGTTGGCCAGACTTACGTAAAAGAACGTGTTGAAAAATTAAAAAAAGATAGTGTAATCATTGGCGAAACCAGAGATCGGAAACCTGTTTACGGAACAGTTAAAGCCACCCTGAGTGTTTTTGAAAAGAATATTTCATCATCGGGCCTGCTCGACATGACCATAACCGACTGGCAAAATAAAAAGGTTGTGCGCCAGCAAAAATTTCCTGGCACTTATGTATGGCGAGATAGCTGGGCGAGCTACAAAGGCGATGACAGGGCTTTGAATAAACAGCAACTTGCCATGACACGCAGAAAAGAAACCTTACCACCACCTCCAAATGCCTTGTTTCTGGAATTTACAAAACCCATTTACAGCCAACTGGTTGATGATATAAGTTACTATTATAACAATTACTAGAATTAGTAAATTCACCATTGCGGGGCAAGAAGTAGTTTTTTCTGTGAAACAGATTGCTTCGTGCCCCGCAATTACGTCATCTATCAAAAAACCTATTTGTTGTAATCCCTACGTTAAAATAAAACAGGATTATCCTCGCCTAAAAATATAATGGTTAATTTTGCAGCAATGAATACCGGCTTATATAATCCTTTCCAGCATTTCGATTTCTTGTATAAAACCTGCTTTTTAAGCGGGAAAACTTTTAACTCTCCTGTATTGCAGGTACCATTGATTCCTAAATGGTTAATGGAGCAGGCTGGTTTAACGGGTGAAGAACAAATTCAATTTCTCGATGAGACCATCCGTTCTTACAATACATTGGTTATTCCGGTAAACAGCGAGGTTAAGGATGCTTTTTTAAATCCGCTGGAAGCAAAGATCGAAAAGGCATTTGAAGCAGGCTATAACGGTGTTGCTGCCTTGCCACAATTAGATTTATTTAACTGGATTGGTAAGTTTCTCTATGGTTTCGTTTATACAGAAATGCATGCTGCATTGCGCAAGGAAATGACTGCCGAGGGGTTAAATATGTCGCAATCATTGATGATGAAATTCGCCAACCTGAATTTCATGATGCAAAACCTCTACACCAGCCTGGAATTCGAAAATTTCACACCCTGGTCAATTACTATTGTAAAACTTGAAAATGAAGAAACCCCTTTTAGTTTTCGAGATGAAATAAATACGCTTACCTTTTCTTTAAAAATGAAAGACCTTGGTATCATAGCCTGCTTACAGGATAACGGCACAAACAAACGTTATCACCAGGAAATTATTAACGAAGTTGAAGGCAAAGCACTCACTGCACAGCAATTTGAAGAATTAACCGCTCGTTTTTATTACTCAGCTTACTTGTTTAACCGCCTTCCCGAATATACTTTTATGCCGGTTGAGGGTACAATTTACATCGAGGCAATGCCCTTACGAGGTAACATGTCGAAACCGCTTTTCGATGTTTGGCAGCATAAAATTTATGCCCAGGTTTTGGAAAATTTCTGGAAACCCTGGGGCTACGTTAAATTCGAGATTATTAAAAATCCTGATGAACCGATGAGCTTTTTCGAAAACCCCTGTCTACCTGCCGCCGGTTAAAACCGTAATAAAATTCTGAATAATCCCCGGTACGGAAATTATCGTAAAAATTAGGCCTGTTAGCGCTCCGTAAAAGTGTGCATCATGGTTAATGCCGTCTCTCGAGTTTCTCGATGCATAAGCACAATAAATTAAGTATAAAAAGCCGAAAACTACTGCTGGAATTCCAACAGGAATAAACATAATATAGATTTTCGACATTGGATTGAACAAAATAAAACTAAACAACACACCGCTGATTGCGCCTGATGCTCCCAGACTGTTATAATTAAAACTATCCTTATATCGATAAACAGTAGGTATGTCGCTCAAAATTAAACTTACCAGGTAAAGTAAGCCAAAACGCCAGCTTCCCATCATGGTTTCGAGCGTAAAGGCAAATGCGTAAAAGGTAAACATATTAAAAGCCAGGTGCATCCAGTCGGCATGGATTAAGCCGCTGGTAATCAATGTAAATACATTTTTGCCTTTCGATACACTATATGGATGCAGCATAAACTTCCCGTATAAGCTGTTATCGTAAAAAGCATAGAGGCTGGTAATAACTGTAAAAACAAAAATAAGTGAGGCAACAGGTGCCATGTTAAAAAATTCCATTCAATATTATTTTAAATCGAGCTTTACGTTTGTTATTAAACGCGAAACAGGGTATCTATTGTTTGTTTTCTCGTAATAATCTGAGTTTTTATAAACAAACTCCAACTGTGCCGTACCGCTTTTAGCAAAGGCCGCATCAGCTGATTTTTTTTCTTCTAATTTAGCTTTTAATTCAGGGTTATTTTTCAATAATTCTGCGCCAGTATCTTCAAAAACATAGGCCGAATAATGCTCTTTCATATCTAAAATCGAATCGAAGAAATTCCAGTTAAAATAAGAATCGGTTGCCTGTGGCTCAAGGGTTTCTATCAAATAACGGTTGCTGGCCTGATTGGTATAAACCACATAATCACCCGCATAATACTGCAACGTTTGCTTTACCGGATTTACGTTTACACCCAAATGCAGGTAATGCCCTTCGTAAGGCCTTGTACCTGTTTTAAAATCGCCAATATAATAGCTTTCCACATCAATTTTTGTATCTGTTTTAAGCTGTGCAACTTTAACATTATTTAGCTTAAGCAAGGCGATAACTTTATCCCAGGCTTTAGGAATAATGTATGCTACAGGCTTTTTTATGCTTAATGCTGGTTCAAATTTATTCCACTCTTTAATGGTGTTGGTAAAGGGTTTATTCCGGTCGTAATACAACCTGTCGAAACCACTGATAGCACTCGGTTTTTTACCGGCTTCAAAGCCCTTAAACGGAATACTGTCGACAACATTTTTATTCAAGTTCCAGGAGAGTGGAAATTCATCCTGTGCAACAACAAATTCATCCGCCTTCCGTTTATTCTCACCGATAATTTTTGCATCACGTGCTACAATAGCTATATAAGTCTGTAATAACTTATAAGTAGCATCTACACGTAAATCGAACGATTTCAGCATATGCGTTTCCGGCATAAAACCAATGGTATTATGTAGTGTAGCATATCCTGTAGAATAGCGTGGCGACTCAATAAAACCCGTGATGCCTGTTTCCGGTGTTTCACCTATCGAGTTAACATAAGGAATCATTGGATAACCTTTTTGTGCCATTGCTTTATATAAATTGGGCACCAATGTTTGGGTTAAATAACCTGATAAAATAGTATTCAGTTTATCTTTCTGCGTTGGGATCAGCGTCATCACGTACTGATAATCGGCACCGTTGCTGGTATGTGTATCAACAAATATTTCAGGCTGCCAGGTATTAAAAATCAATTGAAAAGCAGCTGAGTTTTTCGAATCAGTTTTTATGAAATCGCGGTTCAAATCCAGATTTTTGCTATTCCCCCTAAAACCATAAGCTACGGGGCCATTCTGGTTGGCCCTTGAGGTTCCGCTTCTATTAAAACTACCATCAATATTATATAAAGGAATGATACAAACCACAACATCTTTCGGTAGTTTATTGCCTTTTAACAAATCCCTGGCCAGCATCATCGACGCATCAATCCCTTCCGGTTCGCCCGGATGGATACCATTATTGATTAGAAAAATCCTTTTATTCGCCTTACGGATTTGCTCAGGATCAAAAACCTTATCTTTTGATAAAACCAACAGATGTAAGGGTTTTCCAAAATCTGTACTTCCGTAAGTTAAAAGTTTAGATTGGGGATAAGTTTTAGCTAAATGCTGGTAATAGGAAATTGCGGCATCATAAGTTGTCGTTTCTTTCTTGCCACTTTTTTCGTAGGGCGTTTCTTGTGCCACTGCCAGCAAATTGCTAAAAAGCAACAAAAACACGAATGCCTTTCTCATGTCAGGAAACAGTTATAAGAAATAATTAAAGTGTTTTACGATAAACCTTAATCGTACCAAAATAGTATTTGAAACCTACACTATATACGTTATAGGTATCCGGATCGTAATTTTTAAATCGTGTCGATGGATCATTATAGCCATCCAAACCTTCGCCAAAAGTAAAATTGCTTTGTGCGTTAAAATTTAGTACATAGCGAACATAACCCCAACCATCGTTAAAATAAAAATTAATACCCAGGTTTATAGGCACCCATAAGTTTACGCTTTTATCTTCACCTGGGAATGGACCATAACCAGGGTCGTAAGCTGCCCAGCTTGGTTTGTAACGAACAATATCAGTGATGTTATTCTTTACAGCACCCAAACCGATTCCGGCATATAAACCTTTAATATTATACAAAAAGTTGGTTTTGTTGTAATTAATAAATTCACCTAAGCCAACCTTTAAATTTGCGTTAACACCAGTATATTTATTTACAAACTGCCTGTTGTGGGGGTCATTAACAATATCTCCTCCCTGAACCATGCCATATTGCGCTTCTAAACCTAAAGTAATAAAAGGATTTAAATGATGATCAATATTACCATAGATGGTATAACCCCAGTTACCTTTAACAACATCTGTTTTCGAAAAATTCGGGCCTGCACCCAAACCATAAGACCATTTAAAATAGTTAGACTGAGCATTGGAAAAAAGGGCAAAGCACAACAATAATAAGGTAAGGGATGTAAGTCTCAGCGGGTTAAAATTCATATTGCTTTTTTTACAAAAATAATATGTTTATTCAATATCCATAACTTTTACCTTTGGAATTATGAGTATATATCAAAACTTTAATAAAAGTTTAACAAACAGATTTATCAGGTATGCCAGAATCGATACGCAATCTGACCCGGAATCGCCAACTTGCCCTTCAACGGAAAAGCAAAAAAACCTTGGCTCCCTGCTCGTAGAAGAATTGCTTGGTATCGGTCTGGCTGATGCACACATGGACAAGAATGGTTATGTCTACGCTACTTTGCCCGCAACAAGCGATAAAACGGTTCCCGTGATTTGTTTTTGTTCGCACATGGATACTTCACCTGATTGCAGTGGCGAAAATGTTAAGCCTATTGTACATCACAATTACCAGGGAGCTGATTTGGTTTTACCTGACGACAACTCCATTATCATAAAACTCGCTGAGCACAAGGATTTACAACACCAGATTGGAAATGACATTATCACGGCGAGTGGTACAACTTTGCTGGGTGCCGATAATAAAGCTGGTGTTACCGAAATTATGGAAGCAGTAAGTTTCCTGATGAACAATACATCGATAAAACACGGCACTATAAAAATTCTTTTTACACCTGATGAGGAAATCGGACGCGGCGTAGATAAGGTAAACTTAAATAAGCTTGCTGCCGACTTTGCCTACACCGTTGACGGTGAAACTTTAGGTTCGATAGAAGACGAAACCTTTTCAGCTGATGGTGCTACTTTAACCGTTAATGGCGTGAGCACGCATCCGGGTTTCGCAAAGGATAAAATGGAAAGCGCTATAAAAATTTTAGCCGAAATCTTAACTGCACTACCTAAAAACACGCTAACCCCCGAAACAACTTCAGGCAAAGAAGGCTTTATACATCCCGTATCAGTTAAAGGTCTGGTTGAGCAGGCCGAAGCACAATTTATTATCCGCGATTTTACTGATGAAAAACTGGAGCAACACGCAGCCTTACTGAGGAAAACTGCTGAGGATGTCCTTAAGAATTATCCGGGTTCTACCTTTACACTTGCAGTAAAGGCGCAATACAGAAACATGAAACAAGTGCTGGATAATTATCCTGAAATTGTTGAAATCGGCATTGAAGCCATAGAAAGAGCAGGTGTTAAAGCAAAAAAACAAAGTATCAGAGGCGGAACTGATGGCTCAAGGTTGTCATTTATGGGCTTACCATGTCCGAATATTTTTGCTGGTGAGCATGCTTTTCACAGCAAGCAGGAATGGGTAAGTGTACAGGATATGGAAAAAGCTATACAAACCATTATCAACATTGCCTGTATTTGGGAAGAACGCAGTTAACAGCCGGTAGTACGGCACCTTTTTCACAGTTTTTATTTATCTTATATAAGTAACAGAAATTAGCCGTTTATTTTTTTTAAAAGCAACTAAATTATTATCAAATTTGTTACTTTTAATGGTAATGACAATACTCGAAAACGACTTTTTAAAAGTTGATATTGCGGCAAAAGGTGCCGAACTGCAATCCCTGTTTAGTAAAGAAACCCAGATAGAATATTTGTGGAGTGGCGATGCAAATTTCTGGGCGAAACACAGCCCGGTTCTGTTCCCCATTGTGGGTTCTTTAAAAGATGATAGCTACGAATATAAGGACAAAACCTATCATTTGTCTCGTCATGGCTTTGCAAGAGACCATGAATTTACCGTTGAGAAAATAAGTGAAACTGAGGCTGTATTTACTTTAAAGAATACCAGTGAAACGCTTGAAGTTTATCCCTTTCCTTTTGAGCTAAAACTGAACTACAGGCTTATCGAAAGGAAATTAAGTCTTACTTACACAGTTATCAATACAGGCGCCAGGAAGATGTTTTTTTCGCTTGGTGCTCATCCGGCTTTTGCCGTCCCAAATACACCTGATACAACTTACGAAGATTATTACCTCGCCTTTAATGATGATGACCGCTTAACCTTCTGGAAACTTGACGACGGTTTGGTGGCCAATGAAACTGAAACGATTGAGCTTAGTAGCCATAAATTAAGCTTAAAACATAATCTTTTTTATAACGATGCCCTTGTTTTTAAAAACCTGCAGAGCAATTGCATCAGCCTGCTAAATACAAGGAATGATTACGGCTTACATTTCCATTTTGACGATTTCCCTTTCTTTGGTATCTGGGCGGCAAAAGATGCACCCTTCGTTTGCCTGGAACCATGGTGTGGTGTTGCCGATGGTGTAAACCATAACCAAAAGCTTCAGCATAAAGAAGGTATTATTAAGCTTGATGCCGGAAAAAAATGGAACCGCTGCTGGGAAGTAGAATGTTTTTAAAAAAATAAAGCCCTTAAAAAATTTAAGGGCTTTATTTTTTTAACTTATTTTATGGCCAGTTGTTGCTGGTCGGCATCTACAACCTGTATAAAGGCTGTTTTAAAAGCCTCGGCCTTTTCTGCAGGAACATAATCCTTTTTCAAGACCATCTTTCGGTTAAATACAACTTTGTTCCCTACTATTTTACTGCTCAATGAGAAATCGACATATTCATTCGAAATATTAAGCGGCTTCAACGCTTCTACAAGTTTTTTCCCTTCAGGTAACTGCATGGTAATCTCTTCACTGCAATGCTCAGCCAGAAACATTTGTGTAAGATCTATGCCGAAACTTCTTGGCTGTAAAACCTGTAGCTGGTTGGCTGTAGCCGACATTGACCATGGCAAAGAAAAAATGCTCATTCCGGCAACAGGTTTACAGGTTTTCATGAGTGCATATTCGGTATAAGCCTTTAAGGTGTCTGATGTTGCGGTAAGCGGACTTAAATTGGTAAATTCTATTTTGTAAACGTCATTCTCCGGAAATGTTGTGGCCAAACTTTCTTTCAGTTTTTTAATCTGGTCTTTATTTGAAAGGTTATCAAACATATCCCTGGTAGAACTTGCTACTGAACCTGTAGCATAATTAACCTCCTTAATTTGCATATCCGCACCTTTTAAGGTAACCGTGGTCGAATAACTCAATGTATTTTTAGTTCTCTGCCCCGGATTTAAGCGGGCTAAATCTGTTGTATTATTGTTAATCTCAAGAATTTGCTCATTTAAAGAACCGTTATAGAATGTCCCGAAAGGCAAAGTTCCCGAAGTTAACTCTACATAATAGCTCTTACCGTCAATCATTGCTTTAGCGATACAATGGTTAAAATCTATTGTTGGCAGGAGCATGGTATTCTGGCCGTTATCACGGGTTTTTACCAAAGCAAGTTCTGCGCTGATGCCTGCTTCCTTACACATGGTAACAAACAGCGTAGAAACATCTTTACAGTCGCCAATCCTGGTATTAATTACTGTTGCCGGGTTTTGTGGTACAATACCACTTTGTCTGAAAGATACCGAACTGTAAGAAATGTTCTGTGTAATGTATTTGTAAATCAACTTGATTTTGCTCAATGCATCAAGATTGTTTTTTCCTTTAAACAAATCATTAATAACCGTTTTTATTTCATAGCTGCTCCTGGCTTTTGCTGTTGCAATATTATTGTACCAGTTAGCCACAAACTTCCAGTCAGGTATTGAAGAAACATAAATAATGTTGGTAACATCATCCATTGGCGGCATTTTATCTTCATAAATTAAAGCCTTTTGGTTCTCTGCTTTCCATACATATAAATCAAATTCATCTTTTTGCGTTTTAACAGGTGCAATTTCCTTAAGCGAGAAACGATATTTAAATTGTTTATCGCGATGGATTAACAATGAAAACTTGGTATTTAAATAACTCGATCCATGGGTAAAATAAAATGAATCCCAGAAATGCGTTGCCAGGCTACCTTCATTGTAATTCTGTGTTTTGTACCGAAGGTTAATAATATCGCCAACTTCCAGATTAGTAAAAATAATCTGACTGCTGTTTTGCTCGGCAGGCACCTTGCTTCCATTGGCTTTAATTACTTCAGCCACCTCTACATTCAGATTTTGCGAATTATAATAGGGGATGTTGTATTCCTTTAATGCTTCAAGTCCTTTTTGTGTTAAAATCTTGGCGATATAAAAATGTTTTTCTTCCGAGCCACCGTTTTCATAAGCTACCTTCTGCACTTCTTCATCCAGGATCACAAAGTGATCATCAGGAAAATCGGCAAGCTTGGGCGCCTTTGCAACAAGGACCTTTACATCTGGCTGTTCGAAATAATCAAACACATCTTTTTTATCTTCCAGTTTTCTTAATGACTGAATTGCGTCGTAATTGTTCGGACTTAACTTTAAACTTTTCTGATAAGCGGTAACGGCCTTTTCTTTTTGCTTAGCCATCTCGTGAATCCTTCCCAGCGATTCGTAATAATTACTGGTATTTGGTGCAATTTCAAGGCATTTCAGATAAAGCTTTTCGGCCTTATCATATTGTTGCATATTGTAATACTGTGCTGCAAGATCCATATAAATACCAACGCCTATTGGATCGTTTTCTATTTCCTTTTGATAAACATTTAATCCGGCATTAACATCGCCTTTATCGAAATAGGCTTTTGCCAGATATTTCGAAACGTCATAATTATCATGCTCATCAACAAACTTTTTAAGGAAGGTATAAGCGTTTGAGTTTTTCCTGATTTCCTTTTCGCAAAGGTATTTAAGCCAAACCATAGAACTTGAGTTCGGATATAAGCTATAAGCCCTTTCAACCAGTTTTATAATTTCTTCCTGATTGTTGCGCTTGCCTGCAATCTGGATTTTTTTAGCAATAACATTTTCGCTTTCACCATAAATTTCCTCAAGCTTTTTAATAATCAATTCGGCATTGTTATAATCATCACGGGAGATATAATCGTTGTAAACCAGACTCATTGCAAAAGGCGATTCAGGATCTGCCGTTTTTATGGTTTCCTGTAAGGTTTCCACACCCGTTCTGTTTTCCTCCTTTTCAAATAGTTCGATATACAAAGTATTAATGAAGGTACTTTCAGGAAACTTCTCCTGCAATTGTTCTAAAATCTTTCTCGCTTCAAAAGCATTATCATTTCTTAAATATAACTTGGCCAGCAATATTTTATTTAGATAACCATCCGGTTGTTTGGCAATTTCATTTTCGAAAAATGTGATCGCCGGCAATTTAACGAATGCAGGCTTAAAAGTTGTTTCTTTTATGTAGGCTTGTGGCATTGCAGTCGAAGTAATCCCCTCTAAATTCTTTCCGTTTTCATCAGTTAATCGAACCAGAAAATTAGAACGACCTGCATAGCTCTCGCCAATCTGAATTAAAATACGGTTGTAACCTGCATTTAATTTAATCGTGCTGATGTAAGAGTCCAGATCATTATTACGCTCATCAGCTTCAGAAATTACCAGCTTGTCGTTTACCCAAACCTTTACCGAACCCGAAACACCAATGCGTAACTGTCCGTTAATATCAGCCGGCGACTTAACAAAATTTTGCGCAAAAATTATGGCATTGCTGTAATTGTTATAATAGGTAAAATCGAACCATTTATTATGTTTGGTATAAGGTACCGTGCGCCAGCCAAATTTCAAACCTTTTTTACCAGTAAACTGCGCATCTGCTTCTGGCTTATCCAAAACATCGTATGTTTTATCGAAACCACTTGTGGAGATGTTTTCAAATTCTGAAGTAATCAGCCAGTTATCAAGGCTACCAATTTGCGCATAAGCTTTATCAGCAAGGGCATAGTTTTTCTTGCTTTCATAATATTCACCAATCATCGAATTCGCCATGCCGTACATAGTCCCGTCGAACTTTTTCTTTAACAGGCTGTTGTAAAACTCCAGGTGCTTTTTATTGTCATTACCATCGGTACCGGTTAAAGCATAGCTTCGCCACATGGCCAATAAATATGGTTCAGGGTTTGCAGCAGCATTGTAGAAACGGGTAAAATAATCAAAACCCTTTTCTGATGGCTGGTCGAACTGCGACATGATGCTTAAAGCCAGGTTTGCTTCCTGTGCCGTTGCCGCTTTGGCCGATAATTCCGTAAACTGCGTTCTCGCTGTTTTACGGTCGTTTTTAAAGAAGTTTTCCCATGCCGCATTAGGCGAAATTTGTGCCTTTAAGCTTAGTGAGAGTAATATAAGAAACGTTAATGTAGAATATTTTTTCATAATCCAATGATATAATATTTTTTTTGAATTCACTACACCGCACAACATTATTTCGGGGATTTGAACACCAGTGTTTTACACCAAAATTAAAGTCTCCATATTCCCTTTATTTGTCGCAAATACCCCCTTACAATTATGGAGGAACAGCATAACTTCGTTTAACAAAAAAGCAAAACAATGATTAAGATGCACCCTTATTTAAACTTCAACGGCCAGGCCGAAGAAGCATTTAATTTCTATAAGTCGGTATTTGGCGGCGAATTTATCACCTTGATGAAGATGAGCGATGCACCCGGTGCTGAGCAGTTGCCCGAGGCAGAGAAAAACCTTGTAATGCATGTTGCACTGCCTATCAACGAAAATTTAATATTGATGGCATCTGATTGTGTTCCTTCTGCAGGCCATGTGCTTAACAAAGGAAACAATATGTATGTCAGCATCAGTCCTGAAAGCCGTGAAGAGGCAGAAAGATTGTTCAATGGCTTATCAGCCGGAGGCGAAATAGAAATGCCACTTGAAGATCAGTTCTGGGGCGATTATTTTGGCAGCTTTAAAGATAAATACGGGATCTGCTGGATGGTAAATTTCGGCACCTATAAATAAGTTTAACTAAAAAGGCTTATCATACCGGATTGTACTGGTTTGATAAGCCTTTCTTTATGCTTTATAAGGCTGAAAACATGGCATTAAATGTGCCGGTTTTACTTTGTCAGTGTATCCCAGATCACTTTATAAACATCTGGTGCCGCTAAGGTTTCCGTAATTTTCGAATCGGTAATTAACACCGGTTTATAACTGTCAGAAACCCCTACACGCCCGTGTGAGCCTTTCACCAGCGTTGCATCAAGCGGAATAACGTCCATAACATACCTGAAACCCGCTTTCTTACGAAGCAATTTATAACCTGCCCTGAGCTTCGAACTCATAAACATTTCAACAGGGTCGTAACCTGGTTTTTTGTGGATATCCACACATCGGGCATAGTCAGGCGCCTTCGCATCATCCAGCCAGAAATAATAGGTAAACCAGCTGTTCTCTTTTGCACTCACCACAAAATCGCCCGAACGCTCATGGTTAATATGGTATGCTTCCTGTTCCTTTTTGTCTAAAACCAAATCTATTCCAGGTGTACTTTTAAGTATTGCTTTAACCTCTGCAGTTACGCTCTTATCGTTAATATAGATGTGTGCAACCTGATGATCGGCAACAGCGAATGCTTTTGAAGCGCCGGGATCGAGCAGTTCTAACCCGCGTTCTTCCCTGATCCCAATTAAACCTTTTTCCCTGAAAATGCGGTTCAGGTGAATAGGTTTACTTACCGGCTCAATTCCATATTCGGAAAGGAGAATAATTTTAGCACCCTTCTTTTCGTAAAAACGAACAAGCTCCTCTACAACCTGATCAATCTCTTTTAGTTCAGGGCTTATTTTCTCAAGATCGGGTCCAAACTTCTGCAAACAATAATCCAGATGTGGCAGGTAAATCAGTGTAAGTGTTGGCCGATGAAGTTCTTCGGTTTCCATTGCTGCATCTGCTATCCACCTGGTCGATTTTATATTTGCGCCTGGTCCCCAGAACTGAAACAAGGGAAATTGCCCTAATTTCTGTTGTAAATGATCACGTAATTCAGCTGGCTGCGAATAGCAATCAGGCAACTTTCGGCCATCAGCCAGGTAATTAGGCCTGGGTGTTACCGAAAAATCGGCATTTGAGTACATGTTGTACCACCAGAACATATTGGAGCAGGTAAAAGAAGGATCAGCCTCCTTTGCCTTGTCCCATATTTTCGCTGCATCCACAAGCTTGTTCGATTGCTTCCAGAATTTGATTTCGCTGTCTGTGTGGTCGTACCAGCCATTGCCAACAATGCCGTTTTCTGAAGGATATTTACCCGTAAGGTAGCTCGATTGAACGCTGGTGGTTACGGCTGGTAACAAAGGTTCGATGTTGCTAATGTTTTTATCGGCAATATATTTCTGAAGAAATGGTGTGTGTGCCCCAATAACTGATTTCGATAAACCTACAATATCTATAACAACTGTTTTATGCATAACTTAAGCTCCTAAAGTGTTTTTTACCCATTGCAGTTCTCTTGCAATAGAGTCGTTTAATGGTGCTTTTAAAGCCTCTGGAAGCACCCCCCAGGTATAAGTTTCAACTTCAAGGTGATTGGTAAAAGGGTTGCTCAGGTAATATTCCAAAACCTCCTTAATATCGGCCTGGGTTGATTGTATAAGCCCCATATCTGCCACAAAAATAGGTACATGGAAATGTGCCCGCCATTCTGATGAAGCTGGGTTTTTCCTGTCGGCAAGCGCATCCGAAAGGTCCGGATAGCGGATTAAGCTACCATCGCTTTGCTGTGCAATTACCTGATGCAGGTAGGTGGGTTCGTCAAAACGGGCAAGTTCATTTATTACGGCTTCACGCTTAAGCTCATCTGCCGGTAATTTCGCTTTTAAGGCCGCACTGATCTGGATTTTTCCAACTAGAATTTCCTTTTCTGCCAGTTGCTTGATAATTGCCGTATGTGGCTCGTAACCAATCGCGAAATGGCATACATCATAACACAAAGTAATGTGTTCCTTTATAACCGAAACCGGTAAATGCGAACCTGCCTTAAGTAATGTATTTTCATACCAGTCGATAAACTCTGGTCCCGATTCCAGGAAACCATCTGGTTCTGGCTCAATATCAAGGTGAAGGCTTTTTCCCGTACGCTCTTTTATTTCCTGAAGTGCTTCTGCTACCTTTAATATATTTAATGTAGCTTCTGCTGTAGCTTGTTTTTGTTCACCGGCAGTTGCAAACCATGGCTTATAGCTCAGTGGGGAGGTAGAAATACCACCATCCATGCCTTCGGGAACTAAGGCTGCAAGCAAATTAAACAAACGAAGTGTGTAATCAAGCCTTTCATTGCTGGTCCAGTCTGGCGCATGCACCTGATCTTTAACCCTGGTGTGATGAAAACCACCGTAAGGGAAGCCGTTCATGGTGAAAACATAGGCATCAACAGCCTCAAGCCAGGCTTTAAACTCCTGCAGGTGATTTCCGGCTGCTAATTCTGTGCTGGCAAGATTAGAAAGACGAAGACCTATGCCCATTGGCTTATCGGGCGACAGCTGTGCCTTTAATTGTGGAAAGCTATCTTTTAAAACGGCAAAATGTGCCGACCAGCTTTCGCCGGCATATATATTGGTACAAAAAGTTAAATGTCCTGAATTGATTTTCATGCCCTTAAATTGCTGATTGAAGATTCGACTGGTGGTTTAAAATTTCAGCAGCCTGTTTTAAGATTTCAGCATCCATTTCATGCACTTCCTCGCCGCTACCAAGCCCTGTTAATAAGGTGATGGTTAGTGCGCCTCCAAGGTGTTCTCTGAATTCTTCAAGTCCTTGCAAAATCGGACTGCTGTTGCCGCTTACCTGCAATAAAGGATGTGTTAATTCAAAACCAAGTGCCTGTATGAGCTTAATTACCCTTTGCGAGTCGGCTTCACTTAATCTGCCTGATAAGCTTGAATAAACGGTGTCAAGGGCAATCCCCATGGCCACGGCTTCCCCATGCCTGATTTCAAAATTGGTAAGGTATTCGAGTTTATGTGCACTCCAATGGCCAAAATCGAGCGGGCGGGCTGAGCCGCTTTCAAACGGATCGCCGCTTCTGATATGCTCCATATGTAATTTTGCACATTTCCAGATTTGATAATTCATGGCCTCCTGATCACGGTTGGCCATGGCTTCGGCATTTGCTTCTAGCCACTCAAAAAACTCGCGGTCTTTGATCAGGGCTACTTTAACCGCCTCTGCAATTCCCGAACGCCAGTCACGGTCTGATAATGTTTTTAAAAACTGTTCATCATTAAACACGGCTACGGGAGGGGAAAAGGTTCCCAGAAAATTCTTTTTATTGAAATAGTTAATGCCGTTTTTTACGCCTACACCCGAATCGTTTTGCGACAATACCGTTGTAGGTATACGGATATGCTTGATGCCACGGTGCGCTACATTTGCCGCATAGCCTACCATATCCAGTAAAGCACCACCACCAATGGCGGCAATGTACGAATGGCGATCGATACCATATTCATTCATGGCAGTTAAAACGGCATCGAAATATTTCGTTTCATTCTTTACAATTTCTCCTCCCGGGATAACCAGGATGTCCTGAACAAGTTCAACGGCATTAAAAACATTAAAATAGCTTTTAATTTGCGTGGTCAGGTCCGGATGTGTATTTGCCACGCCTTCATCCACAACAAAGAAAATCTTTTTTACTGATTGCGATTGATTTAAACCGGCAAGAAAGTTTCCAAGTAAATCGTTCTCAGCCGAAAAAAGTGCTGCGGTAAAGAAAACGTTAAAGTTATATTGTACGGTAAAGGATTGTTGTAAATGTTCCATATAAATTGGATAATCTTTTTAAACGGGATAGATAAATCAGGTGACGGCAAATAATTTGGAAAGCCACATAGATAAAGGTAAAAGTGCGGCAATGATAAATGCCAGGATTAGTGCATCGAACGTTACCGCCCAGGCCGCATCCATTAAAATTAAGGAAATTACACCAGCCTTAACAGCGCCGCCAATGTTTTTGCCAATTGGTTCGTTAATCGCTTTTGTTAATGGTTTAAAAATCATCCATGTAAAAGGTAAAAGAAAAAGTAACGACCATAGCAAACGACCGTTGAAAAATGCAAAGCAGGCTATTGCACCAATTACAACCGCATATAGGAATGCCGCGATGTAAAGGTTTTTAGCAGTTCCACCATGTACTTCACCACGGCTGGTCATGGTAATCGAAAAGATATAAATTACCGGAATTACGGCTAAAAGATAGTGGTGCTGCAACATTTCAGGCAGAATACTTATGCCCAAAAGCAAATTTAAGCCCCGGCAAATGCCCATATTCAATGGACCGAAAAACGGATGGTGCTTACCGCTTTTGTTATAAAGCAGGGCAAAACAGCTCACACCCAGGGCCAGCAAACCAGAAACTAAGCTGGTTATTGCAGCAAGGGCAATACCGCAAATGAGTAGTGCGCTTCCTAAAATGGTGGCATTTGTTAAGCTGATGATTCCACTTGGTATAGCCCGCTCCGGTCTTTCTATTTTATCGAGCTCGGCGTCAAAAACATCGTTAAAAACAATACCTCCGCCATACAAACAGGCCGTAGAAAGACAAAGGCAAACAATAGCGGGCCATGGCGTGGCCGTACTGCTTAACAACACGCCCGAAATGGCAATACCTGCAAGAATATCAGCAACAGAAGTTACGATATTTGCAGGCCGCATAATGCGTAAATAAGCGAATAGTTTTCCCAATTTATTTAACTGATAATAATTGACGATTTATCGGTACGAGGCTGTTGCCCGCCACGTAAAATCGTATTCCCTTCAAATTTCTCCGACTGATCGATATTTTGAGGCGCAGTAAAGTCTGCCTCGTCAATTTGTCCGCTTTGTGCAAAAGCCTTAATCGCATTGCGATAAGTTACCAGTTCAATATCGGCATCGCTGATACCTTTTAACTTCATCAAAGCAGCAGTTTTAGGTACTGCCAATGGGTCGCTGATGCCCCAATCGGCCGCAGAATTTACCATAATACGTTCCGAGCCATATTGCTTTACCACTTCAACCATTCTTTCATTACCCATTTTTGTAAAAGGGTAGATGGTAAAAGCAGCAAAAAAACCACGGTCTAAAACTTCTTTAACGGTTTCTTCATTGTTATGGTCTATAATAACCTGATAAGGATCTAATCCATGCTCAATCGCGATATCCATACTGCGTTGCGTACCTTTTTTCTTATCGCGGTGCGGGGTATGAACCTGTACGGGTAAACCTGCTTCTTTGGCAAGTTCCAGTTGCTGGCGGTAATATTTCTCTTCGGCGGCAGTCTGGTCGTCGAAACCAATTTCCCCGATACCTACAACGCCTTCTTTGTAAATAAATAAGGGTAGGATTTCCATTACCTGCTCGGCAAGGGCTTCATTGTTCGCTTCACGCGAATTTAAACCAATGGTACAATAATGTTTTATACCAAACTGCGAAGAACGGAAACGCTCCCAGCCAATAAGGCTACTGTAATAATCCCTGAAACTATCTAAACCTGTACGGGGCTGACCAAGCCAGAAAGCAGGCTCAATCAGGGCTACCACACCGGCATCGGCCATCGCCTGGTAATCATCGGTAGTTCTGGAAGTCATGTGCACATGCGGATCGAAAAACTTCATTCCTTTTACTGCACTTATATCAAACGCTTCGGGCTCACCCATCGTCGCTCTGTCTCTTTCAATCGAATTACTGCAACACATTTTACGCTATTTTTAATTTGTAGCCAGGGATATCCTGAACAGCACTATTTACTTAAATGACTAAGTTCGGGAATTTGACTGATATATACTTTTGCGGGTTGATAATCAGACTTAGCAATGGCAAGGACAATAGCCTCCTGTGCTGCCTGATCGGGTTTTGTTAAGCCAATTTTTATGGCTTCGAAAATTTCATCGTTAATAAATGGAGCCATAAAACGCCAGAGCCGCGGATTTACTTCCCGCCCAGCGGCATAACGCTCACGTGCATAATCGCTAAGGGTTAATGCAAGCGGCTTATTTGCCCTTTCACCTATACCGGCAATTTTATCGATGGCTTTCTCCGTGAAAAACGCTTTTAAAACAAGCTGGTTCCATGCCGCTTCACCAAGGTATTTCGCCGGATAAGGATTGTTCTCCATAATGGCTTCGAGTACCGAGCCGATATTACTCCTGATACCTTCCGCACAACGCATTGCCCAGCTTTCGGGCTTAGTGAGAAAGGGTAAAGCTGAATAGAGGGCTACAGCCTCATTCATCTCAGCCGAAAGAAATAAATTTTCGATAACCGGATGTGCTTGTTCAGCCGCCTCGAAACTTTGTTTCCCAAGCAACCAAACCCTTGCCAGCTGGTCGATAGTCCATTTGTTTATATAGCCAAAACCAGCCGCTTCAAGTGCACTTTGCTGTTCAGCTGAAACCTTTAAGCCCGCTTTCCCTGTTTTACGCGGAAGCATAACAAAAGCCTGCCCAAGCTTATTTACTGCTGTTGCTTCACCGGCTGTTTTGAGCCATGCGAAAGCATTATCATCCGTATTGTCTTTTATGATATTTAAGAGCAGGTTGTCCGTATTTCCAAAATCACTAATCGCCATGAGAAAAACATTTTATGGTTATGCAAAAACGCCTGCTGCTACCAGGTAGTTAATCAGCAAAGCCCCTGCAATAATAAGCAATCCGAAAAACTCTCTGGTTTGCTCTATGTAAGGTTTTGTTGCCTGCATGCTTTCTACCAGGCTGGGTTTATTGTATTTGGTTATCCAATCGCGGACACCATCCTTTGCAAAGAAAATTTTAATTGCATAGATCAGGTAGAAAGTAATTAATGCCAGGTAAACATAAGGATAGAACAAGCTTGCAGCCGCCAGTCCACAGCATATTGCCGCAGCCATGTAAATTGGCACCCATAACCATGAATCCTTATCGTTAAGGTTAACATATGCAAAACCAATAAAGGAAATGCAGAAAATTACATTAAGTATTATTAAAATCATTTAGGTATAATTATAAATAGCCGCAGCTAAATCGATTTTCTTTGGCTTAACAAAGTTATTTAATTCGATTGCTATATTACACTAAAGATTGTAAATTATATATAGCGTTTAGCCTTTGTGACAAAAAAATATCAGATTTGACCCCATTAAAAAAACTAAAGAAAAGCATCAGCTGTGCATTTCCTTTAAACGACTGAGGCTATTGCGGTAACGTTCGCCTACGGGAATTTCGGTGTCGTTGATTCTTATTCCGTTTTTGGAGATTTCAGCTACTGCCATTCCATTAACCAGGTAAGAACGGTGGAGCCTGATGAAGCTGTGCGCAGGTAACAAAGTAGAGAGGTATTTCATGGTCATGTGCACCATGTGATTCCCGTTTTGGGTATATAGCATAATGTAATCACCAATAGATTGTGCATACAGGATTTCGGCATGTGGCACTTTTAAAAGCCTGCCATTAACTTTAAAATAAGTATAACTTTTATCTTCCTGAACTTTTATAGGTTGCTGCTTAAAATATTTATCCAGGCTCTTTTGGAAACGTTCATTGGTAATGGGCTTAAGCAGGTAATCGACAGCTTCAAGGTCGTAACTTAAAGCTGCATATTCAAGAAAAGCTGTTGTAAAAATTACAGCCGGGGGTGCTTTTAATGCACTGAGAAAAGTAATTCCATCCATGCCCGGCATTTTCACATCGAGGAACATTAAATCGATCTGTTTATTTTGAAGCTGCTCAAATGCCGCAGATGCCATGCTGCACTGTTCAACCAGACACAGGCGTTCATCAGCGTTTATATAAGCCGCCAGAATTTCCTGCGCAAGTGGTTCATCATCAACAATCAGGCAGTTTATCATTTCATTTCTATGGTTAAATAAACCTGGTAAATGGCTCCCGAATTTTCCTCAGTCAGGTTGTACCGGTTCGGGTATAACATTTCGAGCCTTTTCTTCACATTATACAACCCGATTCCACCGGTTTCAGGCTTTTTATCAGCTATGCTGTTGCTCACTTCCATGGTTAACTCATTTTCGGCCTTGCAGATTAAAATAGTTACAAAGCCTCCTCTTTCTTCTTCCTGAACGCCATGTTTAAAAGCATTTTCAATAAAAGGCAATAAAAGTAAGGGGCTGATTTCACTTTGCTGATCAATACCCTGCTCTTCAAAATTAATTGTTATTGCACTACGGTACCTGATGCGCTCAACTTCAACATAATTCCTGATAAAAGCAATTTCCTCTGCAAGTGAGACCATTTGGCATGCTGACTTATAAAGAATATAACGCATCATTTCTGATAAGCGATGCACCAATGGTGCCGTATCGGCCGATTTTTGCAACGCCAGGCTGTAAATATTGTTTAAGGTGTTAAAGAAGAAATGGGGGTGCAGCTGTGCCTTTAAATAAGTTAACTCTGATAGGAGCTGCTGTTCTTTTAATGTTTTTAGCTGCTCTTTCTGCTTAGATGAATGAATAAAATAAGCCAGGAAACTTACGCCGCAGAATTGTAAAATAATATAATTGAAAGTAAAACCAAGCCGCTCTAAATGATACCATTTTATAGCATCCTTTCGTATGCCTTCCGATAGAAAATGCAGGTGTGAAATGAGCAGGTAACTTGCTTTTTTGAAGAAAAAGAAAGCAATCAAAAAACCCAAAATTAACAGCACAAAGGAAAGCAGTTTATTCTCACGCAGGCAGTAATGCAAGCCCAGATAGAACAAGGTAAAAGCGATTACATTAAACGTACCATAAACCAGGCTAAACTCCAGTTCTTTAGCAGAAATACCAAAAAAATGCTTTTCCCAGAAATTATATTCAAAGCTGGAAAGTAAGCCAACCAGATAGAAATAAACCAAAAAGAAAATGATTTCTATAGCGAGGTATTTCGGAATTTTAAAATGGGTATTGAAGCGCACGCAACAAGGTAAAAATTATTTACCGATCTGTCCTTGGCTTTGAATAATTTTCGATGAATACGCCTCTTTTTTCGATAAATACTCTTTTTCACATTCTATCGAATTAATAGGGTGCTTAATCTAAATTCAAAAAACAAATCGTTTACGGAGTATACTTTTGAGGTATAAATTTAAACCCGAACGCATGAAAAAGCTACACCACACAGGCCTCTTATTGATGCTTTTATTCCTATCCCTTTCATTGAAAGCACAAACCCATAAAGTCAGCGGAACAACAACGGGTGTCGACGACGGAACATGGTTATACCTCCGTTCATCATCACCGGAAAAGATTTTGGATTCTGCACAAGTAATAAATGGTTCATTCAGTCTTTCTGCTATAACGGATGAGCAGGTAAGTCAGCTGATTATTTATACCCCAGGATATAAGAATTATGTTTATTTCTGGGCAGAACAAAACACAAAACTGCAACTGAAAAACGGTGAATTTAAAAAGGCCATTATTACAGGTTCAAAAACACAGGAACTGGCGGCTGCACGGGCAAAACTCCAGGAACCAATCCGTAAAAAGCAAGACAGCCTGAATAGCCTTTTAACCCTGGAAAAAGATAAGGAAAAAGCGAAAACTTTACAGCAACTGCTGGCATCAGCCCGGAAGGAGGAAAAGCTGTTGGATATCAACGATGTTAAAAACAACCCTAATTCCATCATCAGCGCCTACACATTAAGCGTTTATGCATCAACCTGGGGAAAAGAAAAATCAGCTGAACTTTATAGTAATTTTAGTAATGAGCTGAAAAATTCAGCTTACGGGAAATCCATATATGATTTTATCAGCCTTAATAAAGAAATAAAAGTAGGTGGCAAATTTGCCGATTTTGAACAAGCCAATACACAAGGCAAAAACATTAAGCTATCCGATATCAAGGGGAAATATATTTTATTGGAGTTTTGGGCATCGTGGTGTGGCCCCTGCAGAGAAGAAAACCCGAAACTTGTATCTACCTATAACTTATTTAAAGATAAAGGTTTTACGGTGCTGGGCGTTTCGGCCGATGAAGTTAAAGCCAGTTGGTTAAAGGCCATTAAGGACGACAAACTGCCCTGGGAAAACGTAAGCGACTTAAGGGGCGATAAAAACAAGGCCGCTCTTATTTATGGCATTAGTGCCTATCCCACCAATTTTCTGATAGATGCCCAGGGTACCATTATTGCAAAAAACTTAAGGGGCGATGCCTTAAAAGAAAAACTTGAAGCATTGCTGATACAAAAAAAGGAACTTTAATAAGTTCCTTTTTTTGTCTGTGATTCGGTAATTATTGCTGAACCTTGATTTCAGTTCTTCTGTTAAGCATTCTGCCTTCTTCACTTGTATTGCTGCTTACCGGATCTTTTTCTCCATGACCAACAATGGTAAAGTTCGATGCTTTAAGTCCGGCATTTACAAAATAAGATTTCACTGAGTTAGCCCTGTCAACAGATAGGGATAGGTTATGCTCAGGTGTTCCTTCTGCTGATGAGTAACCGTTCAATACAAACTTGGTTTCAGGCGATTTTTTCATCTCCGTTACCGCTTTATCTAAAATAGAAAACGATGCGGTTTTTAATACAGATGAGTTAAACTCAAACTGAATATTATCCAGATTAAAATTAGGTTTTTCTACTGGAGCTGGCTGTTCCGCTTCCTTTTGAGGTGCTGGTTCAGGTTTTTTCTCTTCTACAGGTGCTGTAGGTTTAGCCACTGGTGCAGGATCTGGCTTGGCTACCATTTTCTTTGCTTTACATGAATACATCGTGATAACCGATAATCCGATGAGCGCTGAAAATAAATAGTTTTTAATGAAGTTCATTTTTTTAGGGGTTTAATTAAATCTGATTTTACAATAATAACGGCTTTTTTTTAAAGAACTTATATGAATATAAAATCAGGCACCTTAGTTTGCCCTGTATCGCTTTAAAATGATGCCCCCAGGGAAATGGAAAAGCAATCAGGTGAAAGCCCCTTTAAACGTGCTAAAACAACTTTTTGAGCATCCCTTTTTCTTTAATCCATATTGTATTGAGCTTGCCGAGGTCTGTCTGGGAAACGAACGTTAAAGAAAGTTAAAAGCTAGCTCTTGTTACGGATTCTTCGTAGATTTAATTAATCATCATTAACCCTACCCGAAAACATGACAAAATATTCCCTCTTCATTTTATCATTATGTTGCTTAACCGCTGCACATGCACAACAACAAACGGCCGAAATTTTTAAAGCAACAGCAGCAAAAATCAAAACACTAAAAAGCATAAGCTATAAAGTACAGTTTACAGATAAAAACCCTTTTAGTAAGGATGATATCGCCACAGGTAAAAGCACCGCTTCAATCTTGTTTAATCAGGATGGTACGGTAAAATACAAACGGGAAAAAACCAATATCAATGATGGGCAAACGGTTTATCAAAGTATTTACAAAACAGGAAGGCTATACGGATTAAGCCTTCCCGACAGCACCTACACTGATGAAGAGCCTAAAGAAAAAGTTACCACAGACATTACAGCATTTACGACCTTACTGATTGATAATTTAAATAAAAATCCTCAAAAGATAATCCGTAAGGCCGATACGGTATTTCGCAATAAAAGATGTTTTAATTTCCTCATCAAACTATATGATTCCTTGCTGAATGGTAATCATGATTATACCTATAAACAAATCCTCATTGAACAAAAAACCATGTTGCCGGCTTATTTAAAGGAAACCGGCGCAGGGATGACTTATAAAGAAGGTCTTCCACTAGGGCGTTTAATTTTCTTTAACGAAAAAAGCTTTTCCGATATAAAAATTAATCAAAAGGTAGCAGTTTTACCTTTGGAAACAACAGGATTTACGAAACCAAATACACAAATGCTCGATATCGGAGCTAAAGCGCCGGCACTTGTTATAAAAGATCTGTCAGGAGGTATACCGGATGTTAAAATAGGTAATAAGAAACTGCTTTTGATTATTTTTGGAGCGACAGACTGTCCGGCAAATCCGCTGGCCAACCCGATGGTTAATCGAATTTATACCAAATATGCCACTGATAATTTTGCCATTGTAAATATTTACACCAATGAAACGACAGATCAGGTTAAAAAATACATTGAGGCTAACAACATAAAATTCCCTGTATATACTGCCTCCCGAAAGCTGGGCAAGGAATTTAAAACTGCAGGTACACCGAATTTTTATTTGATCGACAAAAACGGCATCGTGGTGAGTAAATCGAAAGGTTACGCAGAATCATTAGAAGAACGTTTTACTAAAGAGATAGACAAATTATTAGGAAAATAATGATCATAAAAAAAATGGGATCGGCCTTTGCCAATCCCATCTACGGTTACATAATCAGCATATCTGGTACTTTCCTATAATCAAAATATTGCCTTCGCCATCGCAGCGACTTGATTATTTAACCGAGCTACGCAGGTAAATATTACCATAGTTTGAACTGATGCTGAAGTCAGGTCCTTTACCGGGCATAGCTGTTATGGATGTAAAAAAATTCTGTTCCTTTTGCTCAGTAGGTTTTAGGCTTAGGTTGCTGTAAATTTTTCCGTAATGATTGGTTAGCGTTAACTTCCCGATTTTGCTTTCTGTTAAGGTAGCATCAATACCACCATATTTTGCATCTACTTTTATCGGACCTTCAAAATTATTCAGCTCTACCATACCGTAAACAGAAGCCAGATCCGTTTCTACATTCGCCGGAACCTTGACATCAAGCGTTACCTCGATGTCTTTTTGCTGGTAATAGGAGATACTGCCCTCCGTATTTCTGTTTTTGCGATAGTTATCCATGTCGGCCTTTGTAGTAAAGCGTGTCTTAATACCATTTTCAACCACAAAGTAAGCCTCCGGAATGCTATCAAACTCGAGCTTGTTTTTGATGGAAACTTTTCCATCAGCCGATGAGCCGATCAGGCTGAAGGCATTATTGCTTTCGCCCTGGTTAATCTTAACCGTTGCTTCCACCGAAACTTCATTTTTATCCCATGTACTGATACGGATCACCTTTGGGTAATCGAAGCGAAGCTCAACGGTTTGTCCCTTTGCTACCGGGAACGACTTGGTTATTTTCGTTTGAGAAAGGGCAATGCATGGCACTAAGGCTATAAATAGCCCAAAAAATATTGCTTTCATAATTTAATGATTTTACAAGGTGGACCTGTTCTGCCAGCAACAGAAAATCACTTCCGAACAGGCTTGAGAATGCTTTAAGAGTCTTATTTCTCTCTTAAATAAACATTTTTGTAGTTCGATTTCAAGATAACATCTGCGCCGCCGCCATTAAGTTTACCTTTAAGGCTTTCCCTGTCTTTTCTGATGTAAGATTCTACATTGATACTACCTTGACCATTCATGGTATAAGAAGTTGTTGCAAAGCTCTGACCTGTTGTTGTTGTTAATCCCTGAACGCTTCCTGATGTGAATGCAGCTTCTGGTTTTTCGTTTGTACCTTTCTCCACTGCGATTTTAAAACCTTCGCCGGCATATAAATTACCATAGCTTGTACCCAGCTCAACATTAGCCTTAGTGCTTGCAGGCATTGATACATCTACATAACCATAAACCGAAATAATAGAAACCGGGCCTTTTATCTCGCCTGAGAAACTGGCATCAACCGAGCCATAAAGACTTTTTACGTTCATTGGTCCTGTATTGTTTTCCAGCTTAATTTTAGTGTAGTTTACCGAAATCTCGATTTCATTTTTTAAGTTTCTTAAAATCAGTTCGTCCTGGTTTACGGCAGTGTTATTAAAGGCAATTTTAATGTCTTGCGGTACTTTAATGGTAATAATTCCACTACGTACCCCTTTGCGAACAGTATTCACATTAATCTCATCGCCTTTCTCTGATACATCGATGCCCATTCCGGTATTATCTACAAAACCTGAACCGCTGATGATGCGAAGGCCTTTGGCTCTTTCATCTACTACATCATTATCCGATTTGGCGGTGCTGAAAATAATTTCCTTACCATTATAACCTTCTACAATTGCACCGCTGATGTTCAGGTTTAACTTTCCTGAGCTTTTGGCAAGCTTGTATTCTTTCTGTGCCGAGGCCGACAAGGTAACGGCCACAAGCGCAACAATTACTGCTAGTTGTTTTTTCATTTGTTTGCTTTTTTTAATTCAATTATTATAGTTTATCTTCTTTAAGTAAAAGGCTGTATGCTTCATCTTTAACGGCATCGAACGTATTCGGATCGTTAGCCAGGGCATAAAGTTTATCGTTAATATTCAGGTTTTTCATCTTACCAAGTAGGTTCACAAGACCAAGCTGCACCATAGGGTCGCTTTGTGTGTTTAATGAGCGTACCAGCAATGCCGAAACATGTGCATCATAACTGTATTTTTCGAGCACACTCAGTGCCGCAAGCCTTACGTTACTGTTTTCATCGTGGTTTAAGGTACTGGCCAGTCGGTTCATTACATCATTGCTAACCTGGCCCGATTTATCCAGTTCCAGTATGGCAGCAAGCCTCGTACTTGATGAACTGCTGTCGCTCAGCTTGGCATAAACATTCGTCATTGCATCGGGCTGTGGCATCACCCTGAACTTTGGTTTTACATGCTTAACATTTGAAGCAAAAACGATATGTTCTTTTTCCTGCTCCTGCAAGGCAATAACAGGTTCAGCTTTCCGGTCTTCTTGCGGCATTGCCATTGGCTGCTTTTTTACTTGCTGCACCAGCTTTTCCGTGGAAGATGTTGTGTTGCCAATCCTTAGTATTAAAAACGCGGCACCTGCTACCAGCAATACCGAAGCGGCTACCATCCATTTTGTGGCCGGCCAGAGTTTTTTAACCTTTTTTTCCGGTTCAGGCTGTTTCATCCTGGCCTTAAATCCCTCAAGGTTAAAGGCCGGGGCCTCAAGCTCATCGAATGCGGCCCTGTTCTGCGCTACAAATTCTTTTATCGGATCATTCATAATAAGACTTGTCTTTTAATGATAATAATATTTTTTTCTTCGCCCGGTGGTACTGCGTACGTACCGTAGCGTGCGATATTCCCAGCATAACCGCTATTTCTTCCTGGTTCATCTTTTCGAACAAATACAGGCTCAAAATGGTGCGATAACCATCGGGCAAATCCTCTATACTTCTTTTCACATCCTCCACCTTGCATTCGAAAATTTCATTTTCATCAGCATCATATTCCTCATCGGCCGCCAGTTCCATTTCACCCATATCCGTAAAGGCTATTTTCCTTCTCCGTAAATGGTTAATCGAACGGTTTATAGCCAGCCTTCTTACCCAGGCCTCAAAACTCACCAGACTTTTCAACTTCTCCGGCTGCCCGAAAACAGTGAAAAATGTTTCCTGCAGTATATCTTCCGCTTCGCCCGTATGGGAAACAATGCGGCTGATGGAATTGTATATGCGCCCTGCATAACGGTTATAAAGGCCGGTATATCCCGAGTCTTTACCTTCAAGGCACATTGCAATCAGTTCCTGATCAGTTATCTGTTCTTTTGAGTACAATATCGTGTCGTTAAATTAGCTTCGTAATAGGTTTCTGTATGGAAGTCGCAGGATGCCACATAATGTTGCATCAATTATTGAAATTATTTTAAAATTATTTTGCCGGATGGTGATTCCTGCTACAAGATAGGTAAATAATTCTCCTGAACCTCCCCCAAATCATCCCATAAAGTGATTAAGATCACTTCCCGCTAAGGGCTGATTCTGCAACTTTAAGCTGTAAATCAAAAAGATACAGCTATGTTAGGCAATTTAAACAAAAGAGAACTTATCGATTTTCTGGAACAACAGGTTGTTGGCCGCCTTGGCTGCCATGCCGATGGCGAAACCTACATTGTGCCCATTAATTACGTTTACCGTGATAATGCCATTTATGCCCACTCAGGAAAAGGCAGAAAGATCGATATGATGCGGGCAAACCCTAAGGTGTGTTTTCAGGTCGATGAAATCACCGATACATTCAGGTGGAAGAGTGCTATCCTTTGGGGAAATTACATCGAGCTTGAAGGTGCGGAGCGCCAGCAGGCCATGCAGGGGATTATCCACCGCATTATGCCCCTTACCAACCGCCCAACTGAAGAACCTTCACACGGCATTAAGCCCGAAGAACATGAACATATTATTGTGTATAAGATTGTGCTGACAGCCGTTAGTGGTAGATATGAAGCGCATGATATAGAAGCTTAGGGCGATGACCTTAAACAGGTTCAGCCTAACAGGTTAAATCTGTAAAATCGCAGCCATTAGTTAAAAAGCTGCCTGAATACGCCTGGCGACATGTTCGTTTTCTTTTTAAAAAGCGTACTGAACGATTGTGCATGCTCAAAACCCAGTGCATAGGCAATTTCACTTACTGACAAGGCAGTAGTAGAAAGCTGTTCTTTTGCTTTTTCAATCAGCCTTTCATGGATGTGCTGCTGCGTATTCTGCCCGGTATGAATGCGCAGTAAATCACTCAGGTAATTGGGCGACAGGTTCATCAAACCTGCAATATGTTGTACCGTTAACAGCCCCTGTTCACTGGCCTGCTGTTCATTGAAATATTCGTCAACCAGTGAGTCAAATTTCGCCAGCAGCTGGTGGTTGTTGTTTTTCCGGGTAATAAACTGCCGCTCATAAAAGCGGTTGGAATAGTTGAGCAATAACTCTATCTGCGAGAGGATAATCTCCTGTGTATGGCGGTCGATGTGCGCACATTCCTTGTCAATTTTATTTAAAATGGCAATCAGATCGGCCTCCTCTTCCGCCGAAAGGTGTAAGGCTTCGTTTACGGCATAAGAGAAAAAACCGTAGCTGCCGATGTTGCTCGCCAGGGGATGTTTCAGCAGGAAATCAGGATGAAAACTAAGCAGGTAGCCCGAACCACATTCAACATGCTGCAAATCGAGGTATTGTACCTGGTTTGGTGCGGTAAAACTGAGCACACCTTTATCATAATCGTAATGCTGCTGTCCGTATTTTATTTTTCCCGTAGCTTCTCTTTTTAGGGCCACACAATAAAAACGGTTTACAAAGCCCTTCCAGATTTCATCTTCCAGAAAAATACAGCCTTCCAGGTTAATGACACTTACCAACGGGTGCAGCGGCTCGGGCAAGGATAAAAGTTTATGAAACTGCGAAACAGATTTAATGGCATTCATGATACGAATGTAAATATTTAAGGATAAAGCATAGGCTGCACGGTAAAATGCAGCCTACAAAAAATTAATCAATCAGCCCCATGCTAAAGGCATCATAAGGTTCGCCGGTATCGGTACCCAGTGGCACGATACTTTCCAGCTTGTCTAGATCAGCACTGCTAAGCATAATGGCCGCAGCCGCCAGGTTTTCCTCCAGGTATTTTCTCCTTTTGGTTCCCGGAATCGGAACAATTCCCTTACTGATAATCCAGGCGAGGGCAAGTTGCGATGGGCTCACCTGCTTTTCAGCAGCCATAGCCGATATAGCTGCTACAAGCTCAATATTTTTATGAAAATAAGCTTCCTGAAAGCGTGGTATCGCCCTGCGGAAATCATTTTCAGGTAAATCGTTTATACTTTTAATTTCGCCCGATAAAAAGCCCCTGCCCAATGGTGAGTAAGCCACGAAACCAATGCCCAAATCTTGCAGGGTTTTCAGGATCCCGCGTTCCTCAACAGTACGTTCGAACAACGAATATTCACTTTGTACAGCCGTAACCGGATGCACCGCATGTGCCCTTTTAATGGTTTCTGACGACACTTCCGACAAACCAATGTAACCGATTTTCCCTTCCTTTACCAGTTCGGCCATGGCGCCTACCGTTTCTTCGATCGGGGTATCTTTATCCAGCCGGTGCATGTAATACAAATCGATATAATCGGTATTCAGGTTTTTAAGCGAGCGTTCAACAGCTTTTTTTACATATTCCTTTTTGCCGTTGATGGCCCAGGTCACTTTATTCTCGTCGTTAATCTCCCAGCCAAATTTAGTGGCAATGGTATATTCATTGCGCTTTCCGGCAATGGCTTTGGCAATAAGCTGCTCATTTTTTAGTGGTCCGTATAAATCGGCAGTATCTAAAAAATTACCGGCCAGCTCAAGCGAACGGTGGATGGTAGCGATAGCCTCTGCTTCATCGGCAGGGCCATACATGTGTCCCTCTTCAAATCCGGTCATACCCATGCAACCCAAACCGATCTGCACAACCTCAAGACCTTCACTTCCTAATGCAATTTTTTTAATTTCCATAATTGTAAGCTTTTTTTGATAGCTCAAAGTTGGGCAAGTTACCAGAGGTACTTGTATGCAAAATCACGATTCTTGTATGCAAAACAAGGAAAGTCAAAACAGCCCTAACAGGGGCCATTCCGCTCATCAATTTTTTTAAGGATAAAAGACAATACCATGGTGTAGACCACATAGGTTACAAAAATAAAAAAGCCCGGTTGTAAGGCCGAATTGTTTGCCGTTACGGTTTTTAATGTATCGTTTTCGATGTTCAACCCGGAAAGCTGGCTTTTCAGGATACCATTAAGCCCGATATACGTCATGGCAATACCAACCACCATTACATCAGCCATATCCCATTTACCCAGGTCAAATGCCATAAAACGCAACACCTTTCGGCTGCCAAAAAGGTGTGCACAGGAAACATGAATGCCCCTTGCCACAAGCCGTAAAAAGGGAAGGGCTACAACAAAAACCAGCAGCAGCACACCAACCAGCACGGCATCAGGTTTCGACTGCTCAATCAGGGTGCCGATAATGCCAAGTATGCTTTTGCTCTGGAAGAAAAGCACCTGGTTCGTAAAAGCAATTTTATCGCCCAGCAATGCAAATTCAAGTGTTTTAATCCTCGCATCAACTTCTATGATGGGCGCAGTTACGCCAAGGGCAAGCAATATTACGGCAAAGAGCAACGACATGATAAAGAGCGGCACATGGAGCTGCTCGCGCTTCCTTAAAAAAACCCACATCAATAAAACCACAGTAACACAACCAAGGATAAAAAGTGCCGCAGAAAAGCTTTCTTCTTTAATCTGTGCCAGCCTTTTATTTACCAGCTGCTCAAAACGGCTGTTATTGGCAACATGGTATTTGCGGTAAATGTTACGTTCAACCGTACTGATGGTGGTATCGGTACGGTCGTAGGTTTGCTTTTCCAGTTCATCTACCTTGCTTGTGGCAATACCTTTTATCTTTTTTAAACTGCTGGGGCTGGTAATCTTAAGTACAATGGTCCGGGCAAAGGAGGGTACCAGGGCATGCAGCTCATCTACATCCACAAAGCTTTTAAAAGCCAGTTTCTTGAGTTTGCCCCCCAGGCTTTTCTGTGGCTTGGTAATTTCCGAAACCGCATCATTAATCAGGTTATGCAGTTCTTTCTCTACCTGCCTTTGCATATCCTTTTTCTGGTCGCCGGTAAGTTTAAATCCCTTTACCCGCTGATCAACAACAGCCGAAATTTTTTCGCCCCATCTGTCTACTGAGAAAATGCCGAAAGTAATGTTGTTCGAGAGGCTGTAATCTTCTTTGATGTGCTTTTGTTCTACAGTGAGGTGATAGAAACGATAGCTGAAAAATGCGGCCACAACCAGTAACACACTGAGCAAAAGCATCAGCGCCGCGAAGGCCACCTTACTGGTTTTTACAGGCTTATGTTGAGGAAGATTAGTATGCTGTTCCATAAAAAATAATCGTAAGGTTAATGGGCATCATGCGGTGTAATAAATTTCAGGATTGTAGAAAGGATTAGGCCATACAGTACAAAACTGATAAAGATGATGTAACCTGGCTGTAATGCCGTATTGTTGGTGGTAAGAATGGTTAAGGAATCGTTCCTGATATTAAGTGCCTGCAGCTGCCCTTCTAGCAAACCATTAAGCCCGATATAGGCCATCAGGATGGCAATTACAATTACATCGGCCATACTCCATTTACCCGACTGAAAGGCAAAATATTTAATCACGCCATTCTCGGCCAGCTTTTTATTGCCCAGCAGGTGTACACCTGTTGAACTTAGCTTTACAACGGGAAAAAGAATGCTGAAAACAAGGATAAGCACCCCTACCAAAATGGAATCTATTCCCGGCTGCCCAATCAGTACCCTTACTACATCCATAATGCTTTTACTCTGGAAAAAAAGCACCTGATCTTTAAAGGTAACATGCTCACCAAGCAGCACAAAATCGAGCGATCGGATGCGGGCATCTACCTCAATCATCGATGCCGTAAGACCTACCGCCAGCAGGATGAAAGCAAAAAGCAACGACATGATAAAAAGCGGCACATGCAGGTCGCGGCGCTTACGCAAGCCCCACCAGAAAGCCAGTACAATAACCACGCAAGCCAGCATGGCAAAAGAATGGGCATAGGTTTTTTTACGTATTTCCGAAAGCTGCGAAACCAGCTTGTCATTTAATGCATCGGTAGAAGTTACACCATACCTTTTGTACATGGCTTTCACAGCTTTACCATTAATTACAAATGCACTGTCGAGCTTTTCTTCATTGGCCAGCTGGTTAAATTCGCCCATCGCCATTTTACTCAGCTGCCGCTTGTTACGGGGGTTATCTACTTCAGCAATAATCTTTCTGGCAAATACCGGTACCTGTGCCCTGATGCTGTCTGAATTAACAAAATTGCGGATAGCGAACTTCTGGATTTTTCCGCTAAGCGTTTTCTTAGGTTTGTTTACCAACCCTTCTGCCTTGGTAATCAAGGCATTTAATACCTGCTCAATCTCACCCTGTAATACTTTTTTCTGTCGCTTTGTCATTTTCAGGTTGCGCACCTGGTGATGTACAATGTCTGCCACATTGTCTTTCCATTTCTGTACTGAAAAAAGCCCGTAAGTGATATTGTTGATATTAGCATAATCTTCCTTAATCTGTTCCTGATGATTGGAAAGCTCATGCAACCTGAAACCAGAATAACCCTCGGCAGCCAGTAATATAGCCAGCACCGCAATCAGGAGCAGTTTGGCAAGAACGCCTTTGTTTTTTGCTAATGTTTTCAAAATTAAAATGCTTAGGTAACGCTAATTCATTTTCATCGCTAAGGATGAACAGGCCGGCAGGAGTAAACCTTGCCGGATATTGCAGTTAAACCAACAATAAGGCAAAAAGGTTTTACATCACCTTTTATTAATTATGGGCAATAATGCTATTTATAAAGGGAGCAACAACTCATTTAAACTGATTAATGGGTTAAACTTTACAGCTATTCAAAAAATTAACACAATTAATCATACAACTTATACTGCTTTTGTCGTTAATTGGTATTAAATTTGTCTAACTAATCAATAATGAGGAAGTTCCTTTGCATTTCCTGGATCATCTTACTGGGTTTGTCGGGCTGCAAAAAGAAGATTTGTGGCGTAATTACGGCAATCAGTACTGAGGCTTCGCCTGCAGATGGAAGACCTATGTATAAGATTTATTTGGAAAGTGGTGAGGTTGTACCTGTAAGAAGCAGGGGAAACTACCAGGTTGGAGAAGGTTATTGCAATGATTAAACAAGAAGATTTTGAAAAAAATGAGGATGTTTTTGCGGTGCTAAAAATTAATCCTGTAAAATTAAAAGAACTCCATACCGCTTTCGAACTCCATGGCGCATCGAATTCTATTACATTATTTACCATGCTGGGGCAGCTTGGTGCAAAAGATAAGGTAATTTATGCCCGGAAATCTGATCTGGAGATTGCCTTCGAAGCTTTCGAAAAGAAAGAGCAATAATAGCTAAACAAGTTCGGAAACTTTTTCCAGTAAAGTTTCTGATAAAAAAGGCTTCTGGATATAATGATCGCATTTGCTGTCGAAGGCCACGGCGGCATAATTCCCGGCACTCATGAGGATAATTTTGCGTGAAGCAGTAATCAGATTTTCCTTTAGCTGCAGGCATAAATCCATACCATTAAATTCACCAAAATTAATGTCAAGCAGAATCACATCAGGTTTAAGTAAGCTGATGTCGTCGATGATATTGATGCTATAGAGCTGGCTTAGGGTAACAATGGTATAGTTTTCGTGTTCAAATAAAAGGGCCAGGGCATCTAAAGTATTGTAATCATCATCAAGTATGAGTATGCGCTTTCGGCTCATGAATAGTTGCTTGTTTTTATAGGTTAAAATAATTCGGGCAGTTTAAAACGGTAACCAATACAAAAGGTTTCAGCACTGCCATCAAATGCTGCATCATTAAAATATCATCTGCAATGGTTAATTTCCTGAGCTTGGGTTGCTTTTCAGCATAAACGGCTACAGGACGGAAATGTTTTTATTCATTCTGTTCTTTGCACAGGGCTGGATATTTACCCTAAAATTGAATAAAATGGCTGTTTCCGATGCATTACATCGTTGGCGACTGCTGATAGATTTGCCATAGTTGGTTTTTGTCCGTGGTCTTTGGCTTCAACACAATCGGCGCATTCACTTCTGCCTTGTTGTTGGTTAAATACAGTGTACTTCCCTTTAGTTTTATCCGGTAAATATTTTCCCCAACTGCCTCGAAAGTGTAAAGCTGCGCTTCCTTACCCTTTTCCAGAGGCTGTTCTTCCAGTGTAGAGCCATCACTGCCCGCCTTTTGCTGAAAGGTTTTTCCTGTAAAGAGGTTTTTAAGCTGATAAACATTATCGCCTGCCGAAATGAAATCCCAGGTCATACATTTCCAGTTCTGAGGTTCATAAGCCACCAGCGGGGTTCCGTTCTTGCTGTTTGCATCCTTTACCCTTAATAACAGGCCGGTTTCTAAATTTTTTATGGCATAGTTGCCACTGATTTCCTGTGCAATGCCCATGGTGGTAAAAACCAGTAAAAACAGCAGCAGGAGGTAACTTCGTTTCCGGTTAAAGCCCTTCATTTTAAATGTTTTTTTTAAGGCAACAAGCAAATGGGAAAAGTGTTTTACCATCTTGATTTTTTTAATTCCTGTTTCACCTGGCAACCAAAAGCATTTTAGTGCCGTAAATACAATAGCGGCAAACCACTTGCTGGCACTAACCATTTTAGCTAAAAAAAGATAAATAATCAGGTTACTTTTTTTAATGCAGCATTTACTTATTAAATAAACAGGCATATGAAAAAAAATCCGATCAATACATACCAGAAAATCGCCCGCTGGTTCCGCAATTTTAAAAGAATATGCATTATTGTGGCGGCTACAAAAATTGAGAATTATTAAACAATATTCTGTAATTTTGGAACCTGATTACAGCAGCACATCATCCCCCTTTCTTTTGATACCAAATATGTTAGCCAGAAATCTTAAAGCATTTATATTTTTTATTGCCTGTACACTCTTGTTTGTATTTTGCAAGAAACAAGACACTACAACAACTACGCCCGTCGTAAAAACCGAAAAGATTTATACCGATTCTGTTTTCTACATTCAGGGTAGCAATGTGGTGGTTAAACCCATTATTGCTCAGACAGGAACTTATGCCGCTTTACCCGAGGGCTTAAAAATTGATAAGAAAACCGGCAATATCGATGTAAACCAAAGTGAAACAGGATTACGCTACCTGGTTCTATTTACACCAACGGGAAGTACAGAAAGCATTAAAAGCTATGTTACCGTTTCAGGCATTAACTATCCCGATAAGATCTTTAACCTTTCCAAAGGTGATTCTATTGCCGAACCGATTTATAATGCAGACGCGAAGCTGGCTTTTCCAAATCCCGGCAAAAGCAACGTCTTCGATGAACAAGGGAACTGCAAGAAAGCAGGCATTGTTATAAATGGCGAAAATGCACGTATTAACCTGGCTCAATCTATCCGCAACCAGGCTATTGATACCGGCGCAACCGAGCAGGTAAAACTAGCCTATCGCATTAATGATGGCAGCAACAAAACCGTAAATGGCCTTAATGTTAAAATATACTTCTATCGCAATGCTAAAGAAATCCCTAAATATTTAACGGATTTGCTGGCCGTAAGAAAAACCACAGTCGTAGCCGCAGGTACCGACAACCAGACAACGACGCTCAGCACCCAGAACCTCCTGAGTATGGCGGCACGATCGGAAAGCCTGGCCAGGCCCCGACCGCCTTGTATCATCGTTGTTGGAAACTAGATGAACAGGTGCTTTTTTCTAATATGCCTGTTCTTTCTTAATACTGCTACCGCTCAAAGGCTGGCCCTGCCATCCTATAAAAAACAATTCGCACTAGCGGAACACTATGCCAACAGCGCCAGTCCCAGCGATCGGACTGATGCCCTGGCCGAAAAATATTATCTCGAGGTGATTAAAGCATTATCAGCAACTAAGGCCGATGATGCTTTTTTGCTCAAAACCTACACCAGTGCAGGTGCCTTTATGCAGGTGCTCAACAGGCAACAGGAAGCCATAATCTTTTTTAAGAAAGCCTTCCGGTTAAAAAAGCAGGTAAAAGCTGTTGCCGATTCAGTTCTTTTTGCCCCTTATGTATATTGCGGAAACAGCTTTTATCGTTTAGGTCAGCCCGACTCGGCAAATAACTGTTACCTGCAGGCAAAAGCAATAGCCGAAAGGTTTCCAACAGTAAAGGAGCAGGAACGCCTGTTTAACACCCTCGGCGTTATGGCTTATGCCACCGGGAATTACAACAAAAGTATTCCCTTTTACGAAAAAGCAATCTCCGTACTCAAGAGCAGCAAAGCTTACGACAAAACATTACTGCTCACCTACCAGAATAATTTAGCCGCGGCCTACCGGAAACTTAAACGTTACCGTGAAGCACTTGCCATTTACCAGCAATTGCTCGCTTACCGGCAGGAAACTGAAAACCTCAACCATAACATTGGGGCAGTTTACCTGGCCATGAACCAGGCCGACAGTACCTTAATGTACCTACGCAAGCTGCCGCTGCAGCAGCCAGCGCAACTTAACGACCTTGCTAAAGCATTTCTGCTGAAAAAGCTCCCTGATAGCGCCTTACATTACCTCTTCAAGGCGCAGCAACCGTTAGCACTTAACACACCACAGCACATCAAAGGGATCACACTGAAACTATCTGGCGATGCCTGGATACAGCTGGGGCAGCTAACTAAAGGCATTTCCTATTACCAGTATGCTATCCGCAGCTTTCATCCGGGTTTTAACCCTGCTTATACCAGCAACAATCCCGAAAAATACAGCGGCGTTTTTAACACCATCGAACTACTCGAAACACTAATTGCTAAAGCCGCAGCACAGGAGCTTTTATATCACCGCATGCACCGGAACACTGACCTGGATGCCGCTTTGCAAACTTATAACTCTTTTTATAAGCTCGCGGCGCATATCAGCAGGTTTTATGATAACGACGAAGCACGGCTGCTCATCAGCGAACGTAAGTACCAGGTGCATAAGGCCGCTATAGCCGCCTGCATGCAGCTTTTTAAAAACACCGGGAAAAGGCTTTACATAGAAAAGGCTTTTTACCTCGACGAAGAAAACAAAGCGGCCATTGTAGCCCTTAACCGTGAGGCACTTCGCATCAGGTCGGGAACAAATGTGCCACAGCCACTGCTTCAGGCAGAAACACAACTCAAGAACACCATTACCCGTCTCTCTTTAACTGCCGCCGGTGATAGCAGCAGGCAACAACTTAACAATGCAATTATTGCACTTACCAATGTGCAGGAGAAAATTCAAAGGATAACCCATGCCCCTTCCGCTAACATTGCCGCAGAAAAATTGGTGCTGGCAAAATTTCAGGAGCAGATCCCTGCTTCAACCACCGTGCTCTCTTATCACATCGGCAATAACAGTCTTTTGTGCTTTGCCATTTCTGCTAAGCATTTTAACTTTTCCGAAATTCCCTTTAACCAGGATTTCTATCAGCAATTAAATACCTTGCAAACAATCACTCAGCTTAAGGGGGGCAACCACAACAGGGCGATGAAACAGGCAACGGGCAAGTTGTACCAATACCTCATCGAACCGGTATCTGCTTACCTGACAGGCAAAACGGATCTGGTGATTATCCCCGACGACCAGCTAAACCTGCTGCCTTTCGAAGAATTAACAGATAATCATGGCGAAGCCCTCCTGGCAAAATATTCTTTAACCTATAATTACTCCTGCAATATCCTGCAAAACAGCAGCATACCTGAAGGGAATAAAAACCTGAAAACCCTTTCCTTTGCACCTTTTGCTGCACCTAACGATAGCAAGTGGCCTGTACTAAGCCATTCATTGCAGGAAACAGTTGGCTTAACCGGTCAGCGGCTAATTAATGCCGGCGCTACCAAACAGCGCTTTGATCAGCTGGCGAATAAGTACGACATCATTCACCTGGCTACACATGCCCTGGCTGATAACCAGCAGCCCTCAAAATCGTATATTGCCTTTTACCCTAAGCAGGCCGACAGCAGTATTAAAACAAGGCTTTATTTACCCGAAGTATACAACCTGAACCTGAGTCACGTTAAACTGCTTTTGCTTAGCGCCTGCGAAAGCGGGAAGGGCCAGCTGGTAAATGGCGAGGGACTTATGAGCCTCTCGAGGGCCTTTTCCTATGCCGGTTGCGACCATACCATTACCTCAATGTGGAATGCTGATGACGCCTCAACAGCCATTATTCTTAAATCCTTTCACCATTACCTGGGCAAGGGTAACGGCTACGCCAAAGCTTTACAATTAGCTAGGGGCGATTACCTTGCTGACAAAAATATTTCGCCGGCCAAAAAGAACCCCGCATACTGGGCGCACTTGCGTTACACAGGAGGCTTTACAACAGAAAACCCAGGAAAAACCTGGGTATATCTGCTTATGATTCCTGTTTGTGTGTTATTAGCTTTAGGCTTCCGGAAACTTTTTGTAAAGCTCCGGAAACGTTAAGCTTCGATCGGTACTTATCCGTGTCCGGGACCATCTTCTGCCTTACCACTTTTGTGCTGGCTCTCTACTTTAGCGGCGGCAATATTTTGCAGGTTAATTTTCACTTTGTTCAACAGCGCTGTATTTGAAGTGCTGCTAATGATTACTTTCCCTGAAGTTTTTGTTGCTGTACTTAAATCGGCAATGCTCAGGCCTTGAAGCACTTTATTCAAGCCCAGCACAAAAGTAGCTTTGAGGTCGGTTGAAGCATCGATCTTCACATTATCTAGTTCTACTTTCACCGTTAAATCGTCATTTACATTAATTTCCAGCGGTGTTGTCGTACCATCTGTAGCAGTGAAAGTACCTTTAAGGCTTAGCGGAATAGCTGTTGAAGTGGTTTTGGCCAATACCAGTTTCAGTTCAATTTCGCGGTAAGTACCCGTATCAATAACCGACTTTACTACCGATGGATCGATGGCAAATAAATTAATATTGTTCAGCCCCTTTACCTCAATTTCCTTTTTTACATTGCCTTTCTTGGCCTCAAACTCAAACTTGCTTACGTTAGCCGATCCTTCGGTCCAGTTAACTGCAGGCGTAGTTGCCGAACTGCTTGCCCCCGAACCCGAGCCCGCCACTGTACCAATACTACTCAAGGCATTTCCTGAATTATTTGTTGCGCTTAAATCTGCCTTTACGCTAAAGGCAATTTGCGACTCCTGTGTAACGGCACCGCCGATATCTTTCTTGCAGCTGTTTAAACCTAATAAGGCAAAGAGTACTGCCGCATATTTCATACTGTTTTTGTGTTTTAGCTTGTTCATGATTAATCGTTTTTTAATCATTTGTAAACACTGGCCCGCCAGATGTAACCGCCCGCTAAAACTTTTTTTTCAGTTTCAATAATTTTAAATCGTTAAGGGTACTTAGCGATACCTTTTCATGGTACAGGTGGTTGCTGTCGGCATAAATTTTATCCATAATCGGCAAGGCCATAGCAAACTGTTCATCAGCAATGTAACTCAGCGCCAGGTAATATTCGGCATCATCATGAAAAGCATTGGCGTCTGACCCATCCCCAGCAATGACCTTGAATAATTCTGCGGCCTTTGCAGGCTGCTTTAAAGCCAGGTATGCCTGCCCTGCCAGAAAGCGGTCGCTCTGTGAAGCGGTATTTAACCCTGCATATAGGGAACGTACCTTTTCATAATCTCCCTGCATATAGGCCGCAGCGATGGCATCGGTATTGGCCGCTCCGCGATCGGTATCAATACTATAGGCCACAAACTGCTCCTGGTATAGCTTATCGCCGCTAACACGGTTAATCTTGTATAAAAGCGCCAGTAAAATCACCACGCAAATACCCGCCGCAATTTTATACAACCTGCCAAACCTACCCGGCCGGTGCAGCTTTAATGGTACTGCCGGAGCAGCGGTACTTTCCATCACCTCGCGGTGTATGTCCGCCAGCTCGGCCTTTAAACCATAATGCCGTATGGCTTGCCTGGCCGTTTCCATATTGGCCAGTTCAGCCCGCAAGCCACCATCTGTAGCCAGCTCCCTTTCGAAAGATAACCTTGCGGCTTCATCTAAGCTGCCATCTAAATACTGTATAAGTACGCTTTCTTCTTCCGAATTATTCATAATTTAATGCTGCTTTAAATTGTTCTGCCAGCGAAGGGTTTTCGGCAAACAGCTGCTCTAAACCTTTCATGCATTTATATTTCTTGTTCCTTAATACCTGCTCGCTCTCGAAACTCACCAGTTTTAAAATCTCCTTCATAGGCAGGTTTTCATAATAGTAAGCCAGCAGAATCTTTTTACATACCTCACCAAGCTTGCCTATGGTATCGCTCACCAGGCTTCGGCTCTCACGACCCGCCATAACTACACTTATATCAGGCTCGTGCTCGCCCTGTACAGCGCCGAATTTATCTTCGCGGGCAAGGCGTTTGTTGCGGCGGCGAAGTTCGTTAAGCCAGGCAAAGCGGTTCAAACTGTACAAAAAGGTACGCAGGGATGAATCGCCACGAAACTTACCCTGCCGCAGCAACTCGATAAAGCTAAGCACCACCTCCTGAAAAATATCTTCAGCATCCTGTGCCGAGCCCTGGTTCTGTTTTACATAACCACTCAACACCGCATAATGCTCCTGGTATAAAAACTTTACCGCTTCACTGCTCAGTCGCTCTGCTTTTAGCATCACTATAATTTCTGCATCACTAAACCTTGAGGATGATTTTCTCATCTGCTATAACTAAGTAAATACTGGGATTGATTATGTAACCAAGGTAAGCTTTATCCTTTTCGCCGGCAAGCCCCAAAGCCCTCTAAAACAAAAAAAGCTGCCCCAAAAAGGAGCAGCTGAGCTGTATAGTGAGTTAAATTCTTTTTTATTTGGCCAGTACCATTGCGGTTTCTTCAGCTTTCATTATTTCTTCCGATGTATAAGATGCTGAACGCTGGCTGGCAAAATCGTTCATTTTTACATTTTTCATGTTTGCTGCTACAAGCGTGCTGTGCTGTGCACTACCGTTTAATTTTAATACCGCATCTTCCTGTACTACGGTATATAAACTTTTGGCTGTGGTATTGATTTTTGCCGTAGCGCTCTGGTTTAAGAACAACTGCAGGTTTTTTACATCAAAGTTGCTGCTGGTTACCACTACCGATTGACCATAAGCTTCGATACGTTCCAGATCTTTCATGCTTATTTTTAAGGTTACCTGATTTGATGCAGTGGAATTAATGAACAAGGTTTTACCATCACTTTTAAGGTAGGTGATCGCAGGATCGAAATGCTCATCGCCCGCAACCGTGTTAGTGCTACCCTGTGTTAATACCAGTTTTACGTTGCCACTTACCCAGATGCGGTTAAAGGCTGGCAAAGTGTTAGCTGCACTTACTGTTGTTTCTGGTGTAGTAACTGTTGCGGCCATAGCCGATGAAGTGAATACTACTGCTGTTAATGCGATTGCGAATACTGTTTTGGCTAATGTTTTCATGACTTTATGTTTTAAGGTTTTTGCTTTTGTTTTTTGATATTAAGACGCCGGCACCACCAAAACGTTGCAGCGAAAAAGCCCTTATTATACCAGTACAGCGAACTTTTCTACCAACGCCTGTAATTTATAGACGAACAGCAGTTGGTAAATAGTAGAGCTAAAGCCATTTTACATCTTTAGCATATGCCATCCCACTGCTTGCCCGGATTATCAGGCAACCGGCGGGCATACCCCACACTTGAAAAACATATATGCTATACCATAGGAGAGTGCCTTGTTATTACCAACTTAGAAAAGGAGAGCTTAAATGATCTGGAAGTCTGAAAGACATAAATCCATAAATACAACTTGTATAACTCAAACGAAATTCAGAAATTTGTATACATAACCCACTCAGGCTTAACCCAATAGCTGTATTACTATATACGGTAAAACAATTCATCAATAATTTCATGGTTAAGTCCACCTCTAGTCCGTGTCAAGTCCGACTTTAGTCCGTGTTTTAGCCACCCTTACTTCGTGTGATCTCCCGGTGTGCTTCAGCACCGCTTCGGGAACTGTTCGGGAACCGTTCGGGAAAACACCTGAAAAAGTTCGGGAAAACTTCGGCACAAGTTCGGCTGGCAGTAAAAGCCCTGCCGAAGAAGTGTCGGATAAAATACGGCTTTGAGTAAAGGTTTTCTCTACTCATTGTGATAAGACACCAGAGTAAAAGCCGGAGTAAAGCCGATTGTATTGGTTATGGATCGTCCTCCTGAGCCTAGTCGAAGGATTTATCCGGTCGCCTTCCAAATCTTAGCAATGATAAGGGCCAATAAGACAAAACTGCTTACTAAATCGATTAAGAAGGTGTTAACCATGAATAACATTTTTGTTAAAATATGTTAACGCTCTTTTAAACTAAGAAATTAGTTTTATATTCGGTGGATAAACCAAATCTCTCAATGAAAAGACTACTACTCTCAGTGTGCTTTCTGATTTTCTGTTTTGTGTCGTCCAGGGCGCAAAACCAGCACACTATTAAAGGCCGCGTTATCGATACGGCATCAACAACAATTTTAGGGAATACCTCTGTTTCGCTGCTTAATGCAAAAGATTCTACGATGGTTAAATTTACCCGGGCACTGGATAACGGTATGTTTGAGTTAACCAACATCCGAAACGGTAAATATATTCTCTTGGTTTCCTATCCGAAATACGCTGATTTCGTAGACCACTTTACACTCGATTCTACGAAGAAGGATGTGGATTACGGGAAGATTAATTTAACAGGGAAAGCACAGATCTTAGCCGACGTAATTATAAAAGGTAATCGTTCTGCTATAAAGATTAAAGGCGATACGACCGAATTTGATCCTCAGGCCTACAACATTGAACCTAATGCAAAGGTTGAAGATTTGATTAAGCAGTTTCCGGGTATTCAGATAGACAAAGATGGAAAGATAACTGCTCAGGGCCAAACCAATGTAAAGGTGCTGGTTGATGGGGAAGAGTTTTTCGGAGACGACCCTACGTTGGTAACCAAAAACATCAGGGCCGATATGGTTGATAAAGTTCAGCTTTATGATAAGAAAAGTGACCAGGCTACATTTACGGGTGTTGATGATGGTGAAAAAACTAAAACACTGAATATTAAGCTTAAAGAAAACGCTAAAAATGGTTATTTCGGAAAAGCTGTTGGGGGCGTGGGAACTGATGATTTTTATCAGGGTGAATTGATGTTTAATAAATTTACCGGGAAAAAGAAGTTTTCTGCCTATGGTGTATTGGGTAATACGGGTAAAGTAGGTTTAGGTTGGCAGGACAGCCAAAAGTACGGCTCATCAGGTGCTGGTACAGTTAGCGATGATGGAGGAATTTATTTTTCAGGCAGTGGCGATGATTTAGATTCATTTGGAGGGCAGTATAACGGACAGGGCATTCCGGTTGCAAGATCAGGTGGTGTACACTTCGACAATAAATGGAATAATGATAAGGAATCTTTAAATACAAATTACAAAATTGGTTCACTAAGAGTGGTGGGCGAGCGGGCTACTATAAGTCAGAATAATCTTGCTTCAGGAATTATCAACAGCAATTCCAGCCAAACCTTCGATAATGATATTTTCAGGCAAAAACTTGATGCCACTTATGAAATTAAGCTTGATACGACCTTAACACTGAAAGTAAATGTTGATGGAACGCTAAAACATAGCACAACGTTTAATGATTATGCTACATTAAGCACCAGGGGTGATAATAGCTTGTTAAATACCAGTGCAAGAAAACTAACCAATGACGGTGATGATAAAATATTTAATATCAATGCATTTTTAACAAAAAGACTTAAGAAAAAAGGCAGAACCCTGTCGCTTAATTTAAATCAGTCAATTACAAATACGAAAACAGAAGGTTATCTGAATTCTGAAAATAAGTTCTTTAATACCGCCGGTGTGCAGGATAGTGTGGTAAATGTGGATCAGTATAAAGTAAACAACATTACAAATAATGTATTTAAATCAAATCTCGCTTATACCGAACCAATAACGACTTCTTTAACGCTTGTCGTGAATTATGGACTAAACCTTATTAACGGGAGGTCAGATAGAAAATCATTCAACCAGTCATTACCTGGCAGGTACGATATTTTTGATACGCAGTTTAGTAATGACTACCAGTTAGATCAGGTGATTAACCAGGGAGGAGCAGTATTTAATTATAAGAAAGGTAAAGCTTTGGTTAACATTGGCTCTAAATTTAGTAGTGTTAATTTTAAGCAGGAAGATTTATATAACAATAAAACTTACGATAGAAAATTCATCAATTACATGCCTCAGGCAATGTATCAGTATAATTTCTCTCAGCAGAAATACTTCAGATTAAATTATAATGGTAATACAAATCAACCATCTTTAGATCAGATTCAGCCAATTCGGGTAAATACAGATCCGCTTAATATAACCTTAGGAAATCCTGATTTAAGGCCATCTTTTCGAAGTAATTTAAATGCCCGTTACAGCTCTTACAAGGTTTTAACAAGCCAATCCATCTATATTGGCGGAAGTTACAGCTTCACTAATAATCCGATTGTAAGCAACGTGATAACTGATGCAGCAGGAAAAAGTACTTATCAATCTGTAAATATTTCGGATAAAACACCTGCCAGTTACAATATATATTCAGGTATTGACAGGAAATTGCTGGGCATAACTATGGGTGTAGGGCTCAATATGTTCGGAAGTAATTCTTATAACTACATTAACAATGTGTTAAATGAAACTAAGTCTACATCTTATTCACCAACAATTAATATCCAAAAGTATGTAGAGAAAAAGTTTAGTGTATATGCCTATTTCGGCCCAAGTTATTCTACCACTGAAGCTTCAGTTCAAAAAGCTTTTAATAGTAATGGATGGGGCGCTTTCGGCTATATTTCTGGAAGTGTTCAGTTACCGGGAAAATTTGAAATTAACACCAGCGGTGATTATAATTATCGCGGAAAAACGCAGGCTTTTAACGAGTCGTTTACCCAGTTTTTATGGAATGCTACATTAAGTAAAAAGTTCTTCAAAGCACAAAACCTGAAAACCTCAGTTACCGGTTTCGACCTTTTAAATCAAAACCAGGGCTTTAACCGTTCGGCCTCAAATGGTAACATTACACAGAGTACCTATACAACCATCAGAAGATATTTTATGTTCTCCGTTAGCTGGGATTTCAGCAAAATGGGTGGCGGCGCTAAACCTCAAAACTAAGAACCATGAAAACAATATTAAAACTTACCATTATTTGTACAATGATCTTTATTGCTGACCATTGTTTAGCACAAAATGTACATTTTATTAAAAATGGCGTAATCGAGTTCGAGAAGCGGTCAAATATGTACGCTCTTATAAAAAAGAGGATTACAAAGAATAATGAAACCTACATGACGCAGGCTTTTGATAATTATAAAAAGAATAACCCTCAGTTTAAATCGGCAAAAAGTACGCTTAAATTTAACAGTGAGAAAGGTTTGTATAAATTTTCAGATGATGTTGTTCCCCCTAATAGTAACTGGCTAAACAATAATCCGATTGCGGATTTAAAAAATATAGTTGGAACCGATTTTAAAACCGAAACCAGTACCACACAAAAAAGTGTTTACGAAGCGACTTACCTGGTAAAAGACAGCATCCGCAGGATTAACTGGAAAATTACGGATGAAACCCGGGATATTGCCGGCTACGAATGCCGTAGGGCAAATGCAATTATTATGGATTCGGTTTATGTAGTTGCATATTATTGTAACCAGATTGCCGTTTCAGGCGGACCTGAATCTTTTGCCGGCTTGCCTGGAATGATTCTGGGCTTAGCGTTACCGCATGAAAACATAACCTGGTTTGCTACTAAGGTTACAGAAATCACTGTCCCTGAAAAGGAATTACTGCCACCTGCAAAAGGTAAACCTGTTGATAATGCAGGTCTTAAAAAAGTATTGATGGCTGCAATGAAAGACTGGGGAGAATATGCACAACCCGATTTAAAAGCATTCTCTCTCTAAGCTTACTGTTCCGGAATTATGCTTAATTTAGCCTGATTTCGAAACGAAAATGTATAGCGCACTTTATAACCATATTAACAAATTTGCAGATTTGAGTAATGATGAGCAAGATACACTTGCCGCATTGCTCAAATCTTTTTCCGTTAAAAAGAAATCCTTTTTACTGGAACAGGGCCAGGTTTGCAAGGCTAATTACTTTGTTGTTAAAGGTTGTTTAAGGCTTTACTTTATAGATATCAAGGGGGTGGAACAAACCACACAATTCGCTATAGAAAACTGGTGGATTACAGACCTCACAAGTTTTCTTTTCCAGAAATCTTCTGAGTTTTTTATCCAGGCTGCTGAAAACACCGAGGTAATCGCCATAGAGAAACACCACTATGACGAAATGTTTGAGCGGTTGCCCAAAACGGAAAAGTATTTCAGGCTGGTTTTACAGAAAACACACCAGGCCGCACAACGGCGAATCATGTTTTTGTACAGTTTCACCGCCGAAGAACGATACCGTCATTTTAACAGCTTATTTCCCGAATTTGTGCAAAGGGTTCCTCAATATATGCTGGCCTCCTATTTAGGCTTTACTCCTGAATTTTTGAGTAAAATCAGGGCTAAAAAATAGGTTTTAATGTCTGCTCAGAAAATCCTCATAAGCCAGGGCAATACCTTCGCGTAATTCAATTTTGTGTTTCCAGCCCAGGTTGTGGAGTTTAGTAACATCCATTAACTTACGTGGTGTTCCATCAGGTTTGCTGGCATCAAAAACCAGTTCGCCTTCAAAGCCCAGAACATCTTTAATTAAAAGTGCCAGGTCTTTAATGGTTAAGTCGTGGCCTACACCGATGTTAATCAGGTTTGGCTCATTGTAATTTTCCATCAGGAAATAACAGGCATCGGCTAAATCATCAGCAAAAAGAAACTCCCGCATTGGTGCGCCCGAACCCCATACCGTAACCTGCTGCTCGGCATTTATCTTGGCTTCGTGCACCTTCCGGATCAATGCAGGAAGAACATGCGAGTTTTGGGGGTGGTAATTGTCGTTATAGCCATATAAATTGGTTGGCATCACCGAGATAAAGTTACAACCATACTGGTCGCGGTAGGCATCGCACATTTTTATACCAGCAATTTTCGCTATCGCATAAGGTTCGTTGGTTTCCTCTAAAGTTCCTGTTAACAGGTAATCTTCTTTTAAAGGTTGCGGTGCCATTTTCGGATAGATGCAGCTCGACCCCAGAAACATTAGTTTTTTAACCCCGTTTAAATATGCGTTGTGAATTACATTATTCTGTATGGCTAAATTTTCATAAAGGAAATCAGCACGGTAGGTATTGTTGGCAATAATGCCGCCCACTTTTGCTGCCGCAAGAAAAACATAATCAGGTTTTTCAGCAGCAAAAAAATCAGTTACCGCCTGCTGATTGCGTAAATCCAATTCAGAAGAAGTTCTGGTGATCAGGTTGCTGTAACCTTCTTTTTGTAATTTGTGGTAAATTGCCGAACCCACCATGCCGCGATGGCCTGCAACATATATTTTAGCGTTTTTTTCCAATGATGCTCTGTTAAAATCAGTCAAAAATACAGGGAATTAATAACAAAGCCATAATAACTGTCCTGAAAAATAAAGCAATAAATAATTAATCTTATTTTTGCCGAAAAAAAACTTTTGGGTAAAGATAAACTTAGGCGATTTGCAGAGATAGAAACTTTTGCAAACGTATATCAATTAGAAGAAGGAAAGGCCTTGCAGGGAAAATGGGCAGGTATACATTTTAAGAATAACAACCCTGTTGTATTGGAACTGGCTTGTGGAAAGGGCGAATATTCGGTAAACCTTGCCCGCTTGTTTCCGGAAAAGAATTTTATCGGGGTCGATTACAAAGGCAACCGCATATGGCGTGGTGCTAAAACCGCTATTGAAGATGGCATCGATAATGTAGCTTTCTTAAGGATTCAGATTGAAAACCTGCTTGATTTTTTTGGCGCAGGTGAAATAGATGAAATCTGGATTACTTTTCCCGATCCGCAACCCCAAATCAGCAGGGAGAAAAAGCGCTTAACTTTTCCTGCGTTTCTGAATAAGTACAAACAGATTCTTAAAAAAGGTGGAAAAGTTAACCTTAAAACAGATAACGACCAGCTTTATGCCTATACCTGCGAAAAGGTTGAAGAACTGGGATTAAAAGTGCATAAAAATACCGACCATTTGTATACATCAGCATTAGTAGACGATGTTTTGTCGATAAAAACGTATTACGAGAAAAAGTATTTGTTGCACGATAAAAATATCAACTACATTCAATTTTCATTTGAGTAATGGATAGCAACTTTTACGAACAGGTTTATGAAATTGTCAGGTTAATTCCCAAAGGGCGGGTAACTTCTTACGGCGCCATCGCTAAAAGTTTGGGGGCTGCAAAATCATCGCGTATGGTTGGCCACGCTATGGCTTATGCAGGTATGGCACACCCGAAAGTACCGGCACACCGCGTGGTTAACAGCAGCGGCCTGTTAACCGGAAAGTTTCATTTTAGTCCGCCGGAGTTAATGGAACAACTGCTGGCAACAGAAGGCGTAGAAGTTAAAAACAATAAAGTTGTGGGTTTTAAAAAGGTGTTCTGGAACCCACTTGAGGAAATCGAATAGGATTTTCAGGCTTAAAAGGTTTTAGGATCAGGGCTCACAGGGCATTAATCACTCACTCAATAATTCATTCAATATTAAATAAATATGGGCAAGTTAGTAGAAGAATTTAACGGCTATCGCGAAAAAATGAACGATAGGATAATGGAAACGGCCAATACAAATATTAAACGTTTTTTCGCTTTAGATACCACATCATACGCCGACGGTGCTTTAGATGTTAAAACAAAAGAAATGCTTGGCCTGGTGGCTTCTATGGTGCTTCGTTGCGACGATTGTATTAAATATCATTTAGGCAAATGCCACGAAGCGGGTGTCAATTCAGATGAAATGAATGAAATATTCATGATTGCCAACCTGGTAGGTGGTAGCATTGTAATACCTCATTACCGCAGGGCAGTTGAGTATTGGGATGAACTAAACGCCGCAGGTTAAGGATTTTCTAATCCTTAAAACCTCAATACTTTATTTTTTAACTTCGTTATAGGTTCTTACCAGTTCAGCAACGTCTTTGGTGTTTAAAGCGGTATTAGCCTCTACTTGTGCTTTTACATTGGGTTCATCACCAAGTTTCTGAAGCAGGATTGTTTTAACCTCTGCTTTTTTGGCCTCTTCGGTAATGGCTTTTATTGGAATTTCCTGTAAAGGCCCTGCTCCGGTTTTTTCAATAAAATAGCGGATTACAGGTGTTCCCGCAGGACGCTCCGGGGCATTGCTTCGCCCTCCGCCTATACTTATTCCACCACCCATGCCCATACCGCCATAACTTCCGGTTCCGGTGCCAATGCCTATTGACGGACTAAACCTTACCTTTTTCTCCTTCTGAACTGGCATTAATCTTTCGCCACCAAATGCATACAGATTTACCTTACCGAACTCAATTATTTTTACAAATCGATACTCCAGGTTTTTACCCGTTGCAAAGCCCTTACTAAGGTAACTGTTTCCATTCCAGAAAAAATTCTTTACGTCTTTCGCGGGTAAAATCACATCTGCCTCATCATTTGCACTGATAAAAACCGAAAAGTAATCCGTTCCTTTTATGGTTCCGCGAATCACATCGTCATTGTTTTTCACAATAAAATCCTGTGCTGAAACAACATTAAAACCAAGGAGCAGTATGGCAGATAAGAAAAGAAAAAATTTCATGGTAATATCAATATAAAGGATAACACAATTTTAATGCTTTTAGCACATCATTCCTAAACTTTCATACGTTTTAGTTTCATCAGATTATTAACTTTGGTTAAATTATGGCCTGGTAAAATCAATTTACCGCCACTCATTAAATCTGTGTAATCACATGAACAATAAAAAACTCTTTCTTTTAGATGGAATGGCGCTGATGTACAGGGCGCACTTTGCCTTAAGCAAAAATCCTCGCTTTACCTCAACAGGTATAAATACATCGGCGGTTATGGGCTTTACCAATACCTTGCTCGATGTTTTGAAGAAAGAAAAACCAACACATATAGCGGTAGTATTTGATACAGAAGCACCAACGGAAAGACATACTGCTTTCGAGGCTTACAAGGCGCACCGTGAAGCCATGCCCGAAGATCTGGCTGCCGCAATGCCCTATGTAATTAAGCTCATCACAGGCTTTAACATCCCCGTTATTACTTCTGACGGTTATGAAGCAGATGATATTATCGGCACCTTAGCCAAAAAGGCCGAAGCAAAGGGTTACCAGGTTTACTGTATGACACCCGATAAAGATTTTGCCCAGCTTGTTTCGGAAAATATTTTCATTTACAAACCTGCACGTATGGGGAATGAAATGGAAATTTTAGGCGTGAAAGAAGTGCTGGCGAAATGGGAGATTGAAAATGTACTGCAGGTTATTGATATTTTAGGCTTATGGGGCGATGCTGTCGATAACATCCCGGGGATTCCTGGTATTGGCGAAAAAACAGCGAAGCTTTTAATTAAGCAATATGGCTCGATGGAAAACATCATTGCCAACTCGCACGAGCTGAAAGGTAAGCAACGCGAAAACGTAGAGAATTTCGCTGAGCAGGGATTAATCTCTAAAAAGCTCGCTACCATTTTGCTTGATGTTCCGGTCGAATTAGATGAAGAAAGCCTGGCATTGTGCGACCCAAGCAAGGATTTACTGGAACCGCTTTTTACTGAACTTGAATTCAGAACTTTAGGCAGGCGTGTTTTTGGCGACGAATTCTCGGTAACCACGGCAAGGTATCAGGAAGGTACACAAACCGATCTTTTTGGTAATCACCCAGGTGAAGCCATTCAGTATACCAACACCATTGAAGATGAACCTGCAGAAAAACTACCTGCCAAAACAATTGAAAATACCGAGCATAATTACCAGCTGGTTGAAACAGCAGCCCAGCGTGCCGATTTAATTAAATTATTACTTGCACAGAAAAGAATCTCTTTTGATACCGAAACCACAGGTACAGATGCTAATACGGCAGATTTAGTGGGATTATCATTTTCTATAAAACCAGGAGAGGGTTTTTATGTGCCAATTCCTGCCCTGAGAGCAGATGCCCAGGCCATTGTTGATGAATTTAAAGTTGTACTGGAAGATGAGAAAATCGAAAAGATTGGTCAGAATACCAAATACGATATCTTAGTTTTTAAATGGTATGGATTAGAAGTTAAAGGAAAGCTTTTTGATACCATGCTGGCACATTACCTGATTGACCCGGATACCCGCCATGGGATGGATGTGCTTTCAGAAAACTACCTGGGTTATTCGCCAATATCCATCACCAAATTAATTGGCCCGAAAGGTAAAAACCAGGGAACAATGCGTGATGTTCCGGTTATTGATGTGGTGGATTATGCCGCTGAAGATGCCGACATTACCCTGCAGCTGGCACATGTTTTTGAACCGAAACTGAAAGAACTCAATGCCGATAAACTTGCGGGAGATATTGAAAACCCCTTGGTTTATGTGCTGGCCGACATTGAAAAAGAAGGGGTACGCATCGATATGGAAACATTGAAGGCATATTCTAAAGAGCTCGAAACAGACATCATTAAGTTTGAACAAAATGTATATGATAAAGCCGGGGTTAAATTCAATCTGGCATCGCCAAAACAACTGGGAGAAGTTTTATTTGATAAACTTCAGTTAGACCCAAAAGCAAAGAAAACCAAAACCGGACAATATCAAACCGGCGAAGATGTGCTGCTGGCCCTGGCAAGCAAGAGCGATATCGTACAGGACATCCTCGATTTCCGTCAGCTACAGAAGTTAAAATCGACTTATGTAGATGCCCTGCCACTAATGGTTAATCCGAAAACCGGCCGGGTACACACCTCATACAATCAGGCAGTTGCGGCAACAGGAAGGTTAAGTTCCAACAACCCCAACCTGCAAAACATTCCAATCCGTACCGAACGCGGTAGGGAAGTAAGGAAGGCTTTTATCGCCCGTGATGAAAACCACATCCTGCTTTCGGCCGATTATTCACAGATAGAGCTTCGTATCATCGCCGAAATCAGTAGAGAAGAAAATATGCTCGATGCTTTTAACAAAGGCATAGATATCCATACAGCAACTGCGGCCAGGGTTTATGGGGTTAATATCGAAGCTGTAGACAGTACACAAAGGCGAAACGCAAAAGCGGTTAACTTCGGTATTATTTATGGACAGTCGGCTTTTGGTTTATCGCAAAACCTGGGCATACCACGTAAAGAAGCGGCAGAAATTATTGAGCAATATTTCACACAATATCCGGGTATTAAGCGCTACATGAGCGATACCATGAATTTTGCCCGTGAAAATGGCTTTGTGGAAACGATAATGGGTAGAAGACGTTATTTAAGAGACATCAATTCTGCAAACCAGACCGTGCGTGGCTTTGCTGAACGAAATGCCATTAATGCCCCAATCCAGGGCTCGGCAGCAGACATGATTAAAATTGCCATGATTAATATCCATAAAGAGATGAAAGCGCAGGGATTACAATCTACCATGACCATGCAGGTGCATGATGAGCTTGTTTTCGATGTGCTGAAATCGGAAAAAGAAGTAATGAAATCCCTCATTCAGGATAAAATGGCCAATGCAATTAAATTAACCGTACCAATTGTAGTAGAAATTGGTGAGGGCGACAACTGGTTAGCAGCACATTAATGATGAAAAAATTTTTATTTCTATTGTTCAGCTTTGCCTCCCTAACATCATTTGCCCAGCAAAGCGATACCTTATACAGCTATACCAATTTGGGAGGTAAAGCGGTTAAAAAAGATAAAGCCGTAAATGTTTATAAGGTTTATCGGAAAGACAGCACAAGCTGGATTAAAACCACATCAAACCACGATCTGATTCTTTTAAAGAAAGAAACTTTCGGCGATGCTGATTTAAAAGTTTTAAACGGTAGCTACCTCGAATATAATGAGGGCAAGGTTAGTTTAAGGGGCTTTTACCTTAACGGGACCAAGAGCGGCCAATGGATTACATATTATCCTAACGGAAGTGCTGCAGAATCTGAAACCTTCAGGCTGAATAAGTCTGATGGCCCGTTTATATCCTACTGGCCAAATGGAAAGACCATGCAGGAGGGCAATTATTCGAATGGAAAAATGACAGGCGAATGGAAACAATATACTGAAACGGGTGAATTAAAATTAACCAGCAATTTTAATGATGATAGTACTCCTTCAAATCAAAACCAAATTAAGTTACTTGATATAACACCTCCACAATATCCTGGCGGTATGACCAAATTTTACGAATATATCGGCAACAATTTACGTTATCCGAAAGATGCACTGGAAAAACACATCACAGGTAAAGTATTTTTTACTGTCACCATTGATACCGAGGGCAGGCTCAAAGACTTCAACGTTATTTCTTCACCAGACGATAGCCTTACCCAGGCGGCAAAGAATGTAGTATTGAGTTCGCCCAAATGGATTCCGGCAAAGGAAGCCGGTAAGGTCGTTAACATGAAACAAAGCTTAAATATTAATTTCGCTATTAACTAATATCTGAATTCAAATTTTCTTATCTTCATTAAATCTTCATCCCGATTAATCAATTTTATATCAACAAATAAACGAGTAAAAAAAATCTAAGGACATGAAAAAATTATTGAGTTTAATCGCAATCGCAGCATTTGGCTTAACTACAGCATTTGCACAAACACCAGCAACAACAGCTCCAGCTAAAGTTGTAAAAAAAGAAGTTAAAACAACAACAGCTCCTGTAAAGGCTGGCGTAAAACAAGAAGCTAAGAAAGTTGAAACAAAAACAACTACAACAGCATCAAAAGTAAAAGCAGATGGAACGCCAGATATGCGTTTCAAAGAAAATAAAGCAAAAGCAGTAACTAAGGTTGCAGGCCCTACTAAAAAAGACGGTACTGCAGATATGCGCTACAAAGCAAATAAAGCTGCAGCTAAAAAGAACTAGGTTTAGGTTTTATAATTGAAAGGGTTCCAGATGAAAATCGGAACCCTTTTTTTATTTATAGTACTATCGTTTCGCCAATCTGAGGCAACAATAGGTTTTTATTTTCACGTTTAAACTTTGCTATCGCATCATCCACATCAATGCTAATTGGCGGGAATGTATTGTAATGTACACCAATAATCTGCTCACATCCTATGTATTTAGCAGCGATAACGGCATCATCAACATCCATTGTATAATGACCGCCAATCGGTAAAATCGCATAATCCAGTTTGTGCAATTCTGCAAGAAGTTTCATCTCAACGGTTAAAGCTGTATCGCCGGCAAAGTATATCTGTTTGCCCTCAAGCGTTAATACAAAGCCTACCGGGTTTCCACCATAACTACCATCAGGATTTGAGCTGCTGTGTACTGCCCATACCGTACGTAATTTGCCGAAAGGAAATTGCTGTGTACCGAAATTTATATCGGTAACTTTTTCTACGCCTTGTTCTTTAATCCATTTGGCAACCTCAACCATCGCAATTACCTGTGCGCCGGTTTGCTTTGCAAGCTCAACCAGGTCGGCAACATGATCGCCATGACCATGGCTCACCAGAATATAATCGGCTTCGATTTTACTTGTATCGATATCCTTTGCCAAAGGATTGTATTTAATGAAGGGGTCGAAAAGAAATTTTGTGCCATCAGCTTCAATTAAGAAGCAAGACTGGCCGTAATATGTAAAATTCATTGTTGTAAAGTTAAATGTGTAGCTTAAATATCAGAATGCGTAACTTCCCGTTTTGCCATTATCCTCCAAACATGCCGCCCAAACCACCCAGCATGTCTTTGGCTGATGCCTGCATTTCAGAAGCACTTACTGCTTCAGCACTTGCCAATGCTTTGTTAATAGCCGTTTGAAGCAATTCTTCCAGTTCTTCCTTGTCGGCATTTTTTAAAAACTCTTCATCAATTGAAATGCCTGTTATTGCCTTATTGGCTGTTGCTGTAATTTTAATCGCACCGTTTTCAACTTCGCCAAATACCGAGATGGTATCCAAGCGCTTTTTAATCTCTTCTGCCTTTTGCTGGGCAGCGAATAACTTATCGAACATAATTTGTTGTTTTATTATAAAACGAAATTAAACTAAATTGTTTTCCAAAGTGATATTTTAATATCATCTTTTGGTTAAAGATAGGCGAATGTTACAGATCAGACATTCGTTTGCGAATAAGCTATTGAGCTACCTTTTACTTCTATTAAGCCTTGATTTCAACTCACTGAAATCAAAAACATCGTTCATAGAAACATTAAGGGCATCACTAATTTGTTTAAGGGTAAAAGCTGATAAATTAACCTTTCCGTTTTCGATTCGGCTGATGCTTTGGAAGTCTTTATTGATTAATGCACCAAGTTCTGGCTGTGTCAGGTCGTTTCGCTCCCTCAGAAAGGCAATTCGCCTTCCGAGTTTAGCTTTAAAAACACTGATCTCATCCATGTTGCAAACTCCAAATATTTTGGAAAAAACAACTAAACATATTTGTTTATATAAAAGCCTTTATTATATTTGATTATCCTTCCTTAACACATCCTGTTATAGTCACATAGAGTTATAGTAATTCTAATAATAGTGAGGCTTAATCGCCCTTTTTAAAAATTTCCCATCCCATTTTATGATTTCTTGTGGTAAAGGGAATCATTATTTATACCTGTCTTTTAAATTTCCCTAATCACTGAAGAGCTGAAAAAATGTGCCCTGCGCTGCCCCGAATTCATTGAAGTTTAAGGTTAATTAGTTATGGGGTAGGCAGGGTTTATTTAGCTGCTTATGGTTCAATATTCTATTGGTTAGCACATAATTGTTCAACGCAGGTTTTGCGAAGCTAGAGGACAGGTGAACGCTTAATGGTCTGATATGTTCACCTTGTAGCAAGACGATAATGGCAGGCTGTTTCTATGAATAGCCCAAACGAAGCTGTAATTATGCCCAGAGTAATTAACAGCAGAATCTTATAAATATAATCCAGAAAGGCTCAGCACATACTACGATCGGCTATTAAAGCGGATAAGTTGTGATATGATTCTGATGCTCATGAATAAAACAATTACTCCAGCAATTAAATTAAATTTCTCGGCCATATTCAGTTTGGTTAGGGATATCCTAATATATAACAAAACTGTTACACGAACAAGCATTCAGATCAAAAAAAACACATTAGTTATTAACATTTATGAGATTTCTTAATAGAGAAAGAAGCTGATTAATGATAGTAGATAAATAACCTATTAGCAAAAAAGCACCGGATATCAGTGCCTTTTGATTTGGTAGCCCCGAGCAGAATCGAACTGCTATCTAAAGTTTAGGAAACTTCTATTCTATCCGTTGAACTACGGGGCCTTGTAGTATGTTTTCGGGCTTTTTCCCGAGGAGCTGCAAATATAATAAAAGTTTTGGCCTGCAAAGGGTATTTTTGAGGCTTATACTCTTCAATACGTAACAGGATATATTAGTATGCACAAGATTGATTAAATTAAAAAACACTAATTATTTATTGTTTATCAATAAATAATTATTACGTTTGCATAATAATTTAAAATTTTAATCTGTTATGAAAAGAATTTCGACTGCATTTCTTCAGGGTGTTGTGGTGTTGATTGGTCTGGTAGCCCTTTTTATTTTAATTCGTATGCCCTTAATCGAAGGGCGTGCAGCCAAACTGGACCTAATAAGTATTTATGCCGACCCTTTTATCTTGTACGGCTATGTGGCATCCATAGCTTTTTTTGTAGGCCTTTACAAGGCTTTCAGGTTACTGGGCTACATTGGTCAAAACCGGGTATTTTCACTGCCTGCAGTAGCAGCTTTAAAGGGAATAAAATATTCTGCTATGCTAATGGGTATTTTAATTATACTAGCTGGCGTATATATCAGGATTATGCACCATAAGGATGACGACCCAGCGGGCTTTATTGCCATCTGTATTGTAACCACCTTTGTTTCGGCGGTAGTAGCAACGGCAGCAGCAATATTTGAAAAAATATTACAAAACGCCATTGATATGAAATCAGAAAATGACTTAACGATATAAATTATGGCAATTATTGTAAATTTAGATGTGATGATGGCCAGGCGCAAAATATCGCTGAATGAGCTTTCGGAAAGGGTTGGCCTGACTTTATCGAACCTTTCTATTTTAAAGACAGGGAAAGCAAAAGCAATTCGTTTTAGCACACTTGAAGCCATATGCAAAGCGTTAGATTGTCAACCAGGTGATATATTGGAGTATGTGCCTGATTAAAGTCTTTTCTGTTGGTTAACTACTAACTGATGAAATGTTTATTACCCTATAAATTGGCTTAAAAATAATGGTAAAATGGAATTCTCACCTTTTAATAAAATCGTAAAATATTGCCTGGATGGCATGGCGCTCGAAGAAAAGAATAAACCCGAGGAAGCGCTAAGGTTATTTATGCAGGGCTGGAAAGAAGCCAGCAGTGATTTTGAAAAATTTCTGACAGCTCATTATATTGCACGCAACCAGCAAAGTGTTGCCGATCAGCTAAACTGGCTTGAAACAGCCTTAAAATTTGCACTGACCATAAACGACGAATCTGTTAAAAGTGCATTTCCAGCACTTTATCAAAACATTGCCAGCTGTTACGAAAGCCTGGGTGATCACGAAAAAGTAAGATTGCATACCGAACTGTCAGTTTCTTTTAAACACCATCCGGCTGATAAAGGGCCTTTCTATCATGGCACTAAAGCTGCCTTAGCGATTGGTGATTTACTTAAACCTGGCGGCAATTCAAATTACGTAGCAGAAATAAAAATGAACCATATTTATTTCACGGCGATGGTTAACGGTGCAGGACTTGCCGCAGCATTAGCCAAAGGCGACGGAACAGAACGCGTATATGTGGTTGAGCCCACAGGAATATATGAAAACGACCCAAACCTGACGGATAAGAAGTTCCCAGGGAACCCCACCCGTTCGTACCGTTCGGAAAGTCCGTTGAAAATTATTGGGGAAGTTAATGAATGGCTTAAACAAACACCTGAAGAACTACAAAAATTTCGCGATAGGCTGTCGAGGCAGAAAGGCGAAATCATTAATTAAGACCATCGGCCGATGCCAGAAAACAATTAAGCCTGGCTTAAGTGCCCATGTTTACCAAACAAAGCAACGCCAGGCATTGTTATCAGATGAACCAAAATGTATAACCGTTATGGAAACCAGAATGATATGGGCCAACCTTGCCGTTAAGGACCTAGACAGAACTTTTAAATTTTATACCGCTTTGGGTTTTAAGCCCAATGGTGAACATAATTCTGACGAGCTTTGCAGTTTTTTCTTTGGAAAAGATCAGTTTGTAATTCACTTCTTTATAGAAAAACAATTCAAAGCTGCAGCGAAACTGGATGGTACTGAGCTACAAAACGGAAATGAAATTATCTTCAGTCTGTCGGCCGAAAGCCGTGAAGCGGTCGATGCCTGGCTGGAAAGGGTAAAAGCAGCAGGCGCAACAATATATTCCGAAGCTGCTGCTTTTGAAAAAGGCTATACTTTTGGCTTTTCCGATCCTGATGGCCATAAATTCAATGTACTTTTCTGGCCTGCTTAAATAAAATTTTGGCTTTATCCAAAGGCTTTACCTCGTTACCTGGCAAGGCCAAAGTAAGAAGTAAAGCCCGGATTTTTAGTCGATTAGAATGCACTCGATTCCTTTTTCAAGAGCTGTATCCTGAATAACAGGAATTGATGCGCCTTCAACCCTGAAAACCGTAACATCTGTCATACCCAAAAAGCCAAGTACAGATTTCAGATATGGAGAGGCAAAGTCATATGCCTGCATAGGTCCATCAGAATAAATACCTCCTGATGCAATAGCCAGGTAAACCTTTTTACCTTCGATTAATCCTTGTGGACCGTTTTCGCCGTATTTAAAGGTTACACCAGCCCTTGCAATGTGATCAATCCAGGCCTTAAGTGTAGAATGGATTCCAAAATTGTAGAAAGGCACACCAATCACGATAATGTCTGCATCTTTGATTTCGGCAATAGCTTCATCTGAATGGCGAATAGCTTCCAGATTTTCATCGCTTCTGTTTTCAGCAGGGGTAAAAAATGCTGCCAGATGCGACTCTTCCAGGTGTGGAAACTGATTTTTAACGAGGTTTTTTTCTTTAACCGTAGCACCAGGATAGCGTTCTTTGATTTTATCAATAATTGCATTACCTAGTTTTATACTCATTGAGGCCTCTCCACGAGGGCTCGAAATGATATGAAGGATTTTTTTCATTGTCTTTTAATTTTAATAAGACAAATCTAGGCATCGTAGTTGGGCAAACGTTATCACTATCCAAAAGGTTAGTGCTATCCTTTTAGATAGTGATGGCGGATTTTTTTTTTTGTTTGTCAAAAGAGTTTACTAAGCCAGAATAAAAAAAATAGGATTGCAGCGTACTGCAATCCTATTACTACAAAGCATTGTCAGGTAATTACCTGATCACACTGCCTTCTTCAAATTTATCAGCAGGAGCTACAAAAACAAGCTTACCTTCACTGTTTTCGGCCATTAAAATCATACCCTGTGAAAGAATTCCTTTTATTTCCCTGGGCGCCAGGTTTACAATCATGCTTACTTGCTTTCCAATAATTTCTTCTGGCTTGTAATGTTCAGCGATACCCGAAACTACAGTTCTTTCATCAATACCGGTATTAACCCTAAGCTTTAAAAGTTTCTTGGTTTTCTCCACTTTCTCAGCAGCAACAATTGTAGCCACACGAATATCCATGGCAGAAAAATTATCGAAATTAATATTTTCTTTAGCCGGATTAGCTGAGGCTGGTTTCACATTAGCAGCTTTACTCTGGTTTAATTTTTCGATCTGGAAATCAATTGCAGCATCTTCAATTTTTTCAAATAAAAGAACAGCTTCATTAATATCGTGACCGCGTTTAATCAGATTTACCGAACCGGCATCTTCCCATCCCTGCTTACCATTGTTCAGCATTTTCATCAGCTTATCGGCAGTGAAAGGCAAGAATGGCTCGATTAAAATCTGCAGGTTGGCGCAAATCTGTAAAGAGATGTGTAATATCGTGCGGACACGGTCTTCATCGGTTTTAATAAGCTTCCATGGCTCTGTTTCGGCCAGGTACTTATTTCCCAAACGGGCCACATTCATTACTTCGGCAAGTGCTTCCCTGAAACGGTAATTTTCGATAGAAGCAGCGATTTTTGCAGGATAGGTTGCAAGTTCATCGATTACAGCCTGGTCTTGTTCCGTAATTTCCATAAGGGTAGGAACTGAACCATTGAAGTACTTATGGGTAAGCACAACCACACGATTAACAAAGTTACCGAATACCGCAACCAGTTCGTTGTTATTTCTTGCCTGGAAATCTTTCCAGGTGAAGTCGTTATCTTTAGTTTCAGGTGCTGTAGCAGTTAACACATAACGTAAAACATCCTGTTTGCCTTCAAACTCACGAAGGTATTCGTTTAACCATACCGCCCAGTTTTTTGAAGTAGAGATTTTTTGCCCCTCAAGGTTTAAAAACTCATTCGCCGGAACGTTATCTGCCAGGATATAGCCACCATGAGCCATTAACATGGCAGGAAAAATAATACAGTGGAAAACGATATTATCTTTCCCGATGAAATGAACAAGTTTCGTTTCATCATCTTTCCAATATTCTTCCCAGCCGCATTTATCAGCTTCATAATTATTGATATAGTACTCTTCAGCCTTCGGGTTACATACATCAAGCTTTGCGTAGTTACAAAGTTCTTTGGTTGCTGAAATATAGCCAATTGGTGCATCAAACCATACGTAAAGCACTTTGCCTTCAGCATCGCGAAGCGGAACACGGATACCCCAGTCTAAATCGCGGGTCATGGCACGCGGGTGTAAACCTGCATTTAACCAGCTTTGGCATTGGCCATAAACGTTTGGCCGCCATTCTTTATGACTCTCAATATAAGCCCTTAGCCTTTCCTCATATTGATCAAGAGGCAAAAACCAGTTTTTAGTTTCTTTTAATAATGGCTTATCGCCTGATAAGGTTGATTTTGGATTGATCAGATCGGTTGCGTTAAGTGTTGTTCCACAATTTTCGCACTGATCGCCATAAGCATTCTCATTGCCACAATTTGGACAGGTACCTGTAATGTAACGATCGGCAAGAAATTGCTTTGCTGTTTCGTCATAATATTGTTCGGTAACTTCCTCTGTAAAAACACCTTTTTCATAGAGTGTTTCGAAGAAATCGGCTGCCGTTTGGTGGTGTGTTAATGAGGAAGTACGGTGGTAGATATCGAAAGAAACGCCGAACTCTTTAAAAGAATCGCCAATAATTTTGTGGTATTTATCAACAACTTCCTGTGGAGTAATACCCTCTCTTTTAGCTTTTAAAGTAATTGGAACACCATTCTCATCCGATCCGCATACAAACTTAACATCGCGTTTATTAGAGCGCAGGTACCTGGCATAAATATCAGCGGGAATATATACACCTGCAAGGTGCCCAATGTGTACCGGCCCGTTAGTATATGGCAATGCTGCAGTTACGGTATATCTTTTTATTTTATTATTATCCAAAACAATTCATTTAATTTGACAAAGATATTGTTTTAACCATGATTATACAGCCACCGTATTTAAAAAAAGGCGATAAAATTGCAATTGTTTGTCCGGCAAAAAAACTACCCAAAGCAATAGATTATGCCGTTAAGGTTTTAAAAAGCTGGGGACTTGATGTTGTTATCGGAAGAAGTGTTTATGCTGAGCATAACCAGTTTGCCGGAGATGACGATTTAAGGGCTTCTGATTTACAAAGCTTTTTAGACGACCCAATGATTAAAGCGATTATAGCAGGTAGAGGTGGTTATGGCACAATCAGGATTATTGACGAACTTAACTTTAAGCAGTTCAAAAAGAATCCTAAATGGATTATTGGTTTCAGCGATATTACCGTGATACTATCTCATCTTTTCGCGCAACAGCAAACACAATCCATGCATGCGCAAATGCCCTATACTTTTGATGATTCTACACCAGAAGCATTGCTATCGTTACAAAAAGCGCTATTTGGGGAAAGGCAAAGCTATACTTACACCAGCACTTTTAAAAACAGACCCGGCGATTGCAACGGAACGTTAATTGGAGGCAACTTAACTTTGCTCTGCATGGTTCAGGGTTCGGTTTCGGAAATGGATTTCGATGGGAAGATACTTTTCCTGGAAGATGTAGGCGAACATGAATACTCAATTGACAGGATGTTGAGAATGTTGAAAAGGGCAGGAAAACTTTCGAAATTAAAAGGCTTAATTATTGGCGCATTTAATGAGATTGAGGTTGAAAAAATTCCTTTTGGCCAGAGTGCCGATGAAGTAATCTGGAAGCTTGTTGAAGAATATGATTATCCGGTATGCTTTGATTTCCCTACGGGCCATATTGAGAATAACATGACCATGGTAGTTGGTGCAGAAGTTGATTTAAAAATTGAAACAAATAACGTAACATTTAAATATTTATAACATGGCAATACTGGATAGTTTAGGAAAGTACAGAAACACGGGATTACTTTTATTAAGATTGGGGATAGGGGTAATGTTTATCATACACGGATTCCCGAAGCTGGCAGGGGGTGTAGATGGCTGGACAAAACTTGGTGGGAGCATGAAAGTTGTTGGCATCGACTTTCTTCCGGTATTCTGGGGCTTCATGGCCGCAGCAACGGAAACATTTGGTGGTTTTCTGCTAATCGTTGGCTTATTTTTCAGACCGGCGTTAATCCTTTTAATCGTAACAATGATTATTGCGGCATTGGTTCACTTTGCCAAAGGCGATGGTTTGGGTGGTGCGAGTCATGCCATTGAATTAGGCATTGTATTTTTCGGGTTGATATTCATTGGCCCGGGTAAATATAGTGTGGATAAGAAATAACTGAAAATCTAATTAAAAAGGGGCAGAAAATTTTATTTTTCTACCCCTTTTTTAAAACAATCTGATTAATTGTCAGTCATTAATTTATTTAATGATAACTCATCTGAAGAAATTGGCCAGATGTATCCATTTTCAGTAGGTGCTTTTGCAGGCGCACTTCCTTTAAGTGGAAAAGTTAATAATAAGCGGCTTAAATCAGGTCCTCTCAAACCTTCACCTAAAAACTCGATCCTTCTCTCAAGCAATAATGCGTCTGTAAAATCTGCAACAGTAGCTGGCGCTAATGTTGTAGTAGCATCAGATCGCTGACGTACAGCATTAAGAAGTAAAAGTGCTTGAGCATCTATTGTATTTGTGCTACGCACTCTTGCTTCAGCCAAATTTAAGAGCACTTCAGACCATCTAATAACCGGCACATAATCAGTGTAAGGGCTCGGTGCAACGAATTTTGCAACAAACTGTTTCGAAGCCGATGAAGTAAATAATAACGTCCTTCTCTTATCGGTTGATTTCCAGCCTGTATTTGCAATAACTCCCGTAGGATTTAAAGAATACTCTGTTGTACCTGGAGTTGCATTAGTAAAATAAAAATACGATGCCAGTGAGTTCTGCGTACCTGGATAATCTAATGGGCTTGCTGATGACGTCATTGGTAAAGAAAAAATAGATTCGGCAGTGGTATAAGGGGCCTTAAACACAGATGCGATATCTGTTACCAAATCGTTAGCAACATTGGCTTTTGCTTTAAATGGCGCTACCGCTGGCACAAGCTTGTTTGCCTCAGTAATCACCTCAGCCCATTTACCCATACTTAAGTATACCCTTGTTTTTAAAGCTATAGCTGTATTTTTATGCGCTCTTGTTGTATTGAGCAAGGAAGAGGCATTGGTAGATGGAAGGTTTGTTTCAGCATAGTTTAAATCAGATATGATTTGTGTGTAAACCTGATCTACAGTACCACGGGCAAGATCTGAATAACCTGGACCCGTAATACCAGTCAAACGTAAAGGCAAGCCTGGTTTCGAACCATTTCCATCGGCATAAGGTCTGGCAAATAATTGCAGTAAACTGTAATATGATAAAGCTCTGATTAATCTGGCTTCAGCAATATACTTTGCACCTGTTGCATCACCTACCACTGAATTCCCTTTCGAGTTCATCCCATCTATAAATACATTACATCTGTTAATGGTTAAATATGCCTGAGACCATAAGCTTTTCACAGATGTTGCACTGTTAGCAAGGTTCATGCTCCAAACGTCGGATGCGGTAACCAGGTTACCCGTTTCATTTATGAAGTCTTCACCTCTTATATTTCCATAGACCAAATATCTACCACCATAGAAAGATCCATTTTTCAGTGATCCATATAGGGAATTTGCCTGACTCTCGATACGAAATTGTGTATCGAAAGCATTTTCTGCGGCAACAGATGTTTTAAGTGACGGATCTAAAAGCTCCTTTTTGCAAGAACTTGTAAAAATAACTGCCGAACACAAAATAGCTATATATAAATTTCTTTTATTCATGATTCTTTTTATTTGATGTTAAAAACCTAAACTAAGTCCCATTGTATAGGTTCTTGCATTGGGGCCCGAGTTTCTATCAGATCCTTGTCCTGATGAGCTGGTACCATTAGAAGAAACTTCAGGGTCTGGTCCTGGATATTTTGTAATTATTGCAAGGTTTTGGCCAGCCACGTATACGCGAAGCCTGTTAATACCAGATTTACCAAATGCTGTTTGAGGAATAGTGTATCCAAAACTTAGATTTCTCAATTTAACAAAGTCTCCTTTAAATACATTAATATCTAATGGTATGGTATTTCCATAAGAAACGTTATCGGTGTAAACTGCTCTAGGGAAATTTGTAATATCACCAGGGTTTTGCCAACGTCCTAATACGTCAACTGCATTATTCCAGTAACGCTGATCATGTAAACCTGCATTAGTACCGTAAGAAACCCAAAATCCTAACTGATAGGTAAGCATAACATTTAAATCAAATCCTTTATAACGGAATGTATTATCAAAACCACCATAAAACTTAGGGGCAGTATTGTGATACATAACCGCATCAGCTCCCTGTGTAATTGCAGGGGCAGTGGCACCATTGTCTAAATAAGTCCATTGAGAAGCGCCAGTAGGAACAATATGCTGATAAGTTACAGCTCTACCTGCTTTGTTGTAAAAAATTCTTCTTCCTGTTGCCGGATCAACACCACCTGTTCTTACTACATATAAATAACCGATAGAGTAACCTGGAATAGATCTGTTAACATTTTCTCCAGTAGTAGTTGATCCTGTTGGTGTTATAATTTCTGTTAAGCCTGGTGCAAGAGAAGTAACCTCATTTTTATTATACGCGATATTGAAGTTACTGTTCCATGAGAAGCTAGCAGTTTTTACCGGTGTTGCATTAACATTAAATTCAAATCCTTTGTTATACATTGAACCAATGTTTGTTGCAACACTTGATGGAACACCTGTAGAAGGCGATTGAGAAACGTTTAAAATTAAACCATCGATGTTATTTTTATAATAGTCTACCTCAAATTCTAATCTGCCTTTTAAGACGCCAAAGTTAATACCAACATCTGTTTTCTTACTGGTTTCCCAAGTTAATTCCTTATTTCCTGCGGCACTGTAGATAGAAGAAGCAATACCACCATAAAGTGCAGAACCATAGGTAGAGAAAGTTGCATAGTCTCCTATGCCCGAGATGTTACCAACCTTACCATAGCTCCCTTTAATTTTGAAACTACTAAAAACTTTATCTAATCCTGCTGATGCCCAAAAATTCTCTTTGGTAATTTCCCAACCTGCTGAAGCACCCCAGAAAACGCCTTTTTTAACACCTAGTGCAGAATATTCATCTTGTCTTAAGTTTCCGCTTAAAAAGTATTTACCAGCATAGTTATAGTTTAATCTTCCGAAATATGATAATAAATAGTTTTCTCCATAAGCTGCTCCGGTAGAGTTATTGAGCGTGTAACCTGCTTGAACAACATCATAAGCAGGATCGGTTAATCCTTGTCTGTCAATACCATATCCTGTTACAGTGTTTCTTTGTTGCTCTTGTCCAACCAATAAGTTAAAGTTGTGTTGGGCAATTTCATAAGTTGCCTGAGCGGTGTTGGTCCATGTCCAGTTTTTTCTTTTTCTAAAAGCGCCTATTCCTTCTCCTAATACGCCTTGGCCAGGACCATGAACTGGATTATAAAAGATGTCATTATCACTATTGATGTAATCGATGCCATACATTGACTTTAGGTTAAGCCATTTGAAAGGTGTTAGTTGAAAGTATGCATTTGATTGTAAGTGATCAATTTCGTTATTTTCTCTATTTAAAGAAAGAACTTGAGCAAAATTATAGAAACCAACCTGGTTACCTGTGACAATGTTGTTCATTGGTCCTACGAATGTTGCACCAAGATTATAACTCCCATCATTATTAAATGGAGAAACATTTGGTGCATTTACCAATGCAGTTCTGGCGACACCAGCTGTACCATAAGCTTCACCATTTAATGAACCGGAAGAAATTGCAGCTAAGTTTTTCTCATTTGAATAAGATAATTTACCACCAATTGTGATATACTTATTCAACTTACTATCAATATTAAATAATCCGTTTAATCTTTTAAAGTCATTTTTCTGGTAGATACCTTGCTGGTTGGTATAACCGAATCCCATGTAATATTTTGTATTTTCTGTCCCGCCAGATACATTCATATTATGATTCTGAGAAACACCGGTACGATAGGCATAATCATACCATCTGGTGTTTATTGGTTGCCCATCAGGACCGTTTGTTAAAACAAACTTCTGAAGCTGAGAAACCCCATTTACAGTTACATTTACACTGCCTGGGCGAATCGCATTCGCATTTGCGATTGCTTCATTTTTATAATCAGTATATTGAAAGGCATCAAGTAGTTCCGGCAATCTATAAGCCTTTGACCAACCAACCCAGAAATCGTAATTAACAGAAGGAGCTCCTGTTTTACCTCTTTTAGTAGTAACGAATACCACACCGTTTGCAGCCCTACTTCCATAAATTGCAGTTGATGCGGCATCTTTAGCGATATCTATACTTTCAATATCATTAGGATTAATACTTGCCAGAGGATTTGCCGCTGAGGCAGCCAAGCCCTGATCACCAGTAGTCGCAACCACGCCATCAATTACGAAAAGAGGTTGTGAACTTAAGGAAATTGAATTTGTTCCCCGGATTCTAAATACTGGTGGTGTGTTTAACAAACCAGCTGGAACAGTAATCTGAACACCCGCTGCTCTACCAGCCAAACCAGCCTCTAAACTTTGAATTGGTTTTTGTGCAATGGATGCACCACTAACAGACGCCGTACTTCCTGTTGTTTCACCTCTTTTTTGAGTACCATACCCCACAACAACTACATCTGTCAGTGTTTTTGAATCTGTTTCAAGTTGTGCATTAATAATGTTTGACGCACCTAGATTTTTGCTTTGAGGCAGAAATCCAATAGAAGAAAAATCTATCGCTCCAGTTTTAATAGTTGTCTTTATCGAATACTTACCATCCGCTCCAGTTGTGGTTCCTCCTGAAGAGCCTTTGATTCTTACACTTACACCCGGAAGCGGGAGCCCGTCTTCCTTACCTGTAACTGTTCCTGTGATTGTTCTTTCCTGCCCGAACGCAGTTCCTGCACAAATTAGCAGGACGAACAAACTTTGTAAAAGTTTTTTCATAAAATTAGTTAAGATTAATTAGTTTTCACTAATGTAAATAAAAGTATTTCGTAATGCAAATTTTACATTAATAAATACGAGTGATTAAGTAGCACAAAACATACAAAACAGCATCTTTATGGAAATCAGACGATTACAGAAAATAACATTCAAAAAATCACTCAAAATATATAAGAAAAGGCCTCCGCTACATTAATATCGGGGTCTTTCTGCAGCTGTAAGGATAAGTTATTTATCAACTATGTTAGCCATTTAGGTGAATTCTAAAGAAATCAACCCAACAGATAAGGTGATTATTATCGATAAGCTCTATATCTAGTAGTATTAAAGAAATTAATTAATACTAAATATAAAAAAACGCCCGAAAATATAATTTTCGGGCGTTTCAGGTTAAATCTACATAGATGCAGATTTAGGAACTTAAGCTACTAGTAGTTAGCATTCTGAACCACGTTTGGATTAGCCAACAATTCAGCTGTTGGTATCGGTAACTCGTAGTTTCTATCTGAAGTATTTAAAGTTGCCTTAATATTTGGAGCAGTTGTTAAATCTCTAGGGTCTCTAACTATTGAAGTGAACCTTCTTCTGTAGTCATAATATCTGTGACCTTCAAAAGCCAATTCTCTAAAACGCTCTAAATCGATATCTGCTATTGCAGCTGCTGCAGTAGAATAACTAACATTAGAATATCCTGTGATTCGATTAGCTCTTAACGCATTGATACTTGCTGCTGCACCTGCTAAATCAGGAGTAGCTTTTTGTGCATAACCTTCTGCTCTTATTAGATACATTTCTGAAGTTCTGAAAACCTTTACGTGGTTAAATAAAATTGTAGAAGTCTGACCTGGATATTTATTTACCTTCCATTGCTCTCTACCTGAACCAACAGTTAAATCTTGCTTGATAAATGTAGCATAACGAACGTCATTAACTTTATCATAAGAATCAATTAGTTTATACGAAGGTGAGAAAAACACATCCTTATTTGTATCTGTCCATAAAGCATTTAAAGTAGTGGTAGTTCTGATTAATTTAAATAATACCTCGGTATTACTTGCATCAGTCCATATTGCAGGATAAGCAGAAGCAGTAGCCAATGGGCGAGCATTAATTACTTCTGTAGCATAAGTAATAGCATTATCCCATTCTTTATTATATAAAGCAACTCTTGCCTGAATAGCTGAAACAGCCACCCGAGTAATTCTGCTATAATCAGAAACGGCATATGAAGCAGGTATAAGCGTTTTTGCAGCAGCTAAATCAGCTTCAACGGCAGCAATAACCTCACCAAATGTTTTTCTAGCTGGCAAGCTTATTTCAGATACCAACATTACTGGAACACCAGCTGCTGTTGGTTCGTATTTAGCAGCAAAATTTCTTAGCAATTCGAAATGGCTAAATGCTCTAATTGCTAATAGTTCTCCTTTGATGCGATCTCTTTTAGCACCATCTGTTGCATCTGCAACTGTTATTTTATCGGCTGCAGCCAATGCTCTGTTTACACGATCGATAGTTGTATACAAGTTTGCCCATGCTGCAGTTACGTTACCTGCACCTGAATCAAAATCCCATTTATGTTCTATTCCGTAATTTCTTGCAACATTATCGGCTGCCCATCTAACTTCATCTGACATTATAGCAGCAGTATAAAGATGATTTTCTTCATATAAAGCACTATACGCTCCTAAAGCTCCTTTGTCTAAATCTGTGGTATTTTCGTAAGCTTTAGTTGTCTCAATTGTGTCGGTCGGCAAAATATCAACCACCTTTTTACAAGATGTGATTGTTATCAATGCTGATGCACCTAATATATATGTATATTTTAATATCTTCATTTTCTTATAATTTAAAATTTAACATCAATTCCGAAGGTGAACTTTCTAGATGCTGGGTATTCAAACGAGGCTAAGTTATTACTGTCTTCAGGGTCAAATCCTTGCCATTTTGTCCAAGTGTAAAGGTTTTGTCCTTGAGCATAAATTCTTAAGCCACCAAGTTTGATTTTTTTAAGTACTTCTGGAGAAAAACTATATCCTAAAGAAGCATTTCTGAATCGAAGGAATGATGCATCTCTAATATCATATGAACTGAAATTTCTTGTACTACCTAATTTAGGAATCTGAGTAATTTGTCCTGGTGTAGTCCAATAGTTTAAGATATCAGTTGTTTGATTGTATGAAGAAATAGTTTGAGTATTAGTAATAAAATAAGACTCGTTATTAAATCTCGAAAATCCTTTCATAAATGTAAAGAATGCCGTAACATCAAAGCCTTTAAATCTGATTGATGGGCCAAAGCCTCCTTGATATGGAGCAAAGTATGTTCCGAATTCAGCTACAGACTGTGTAGCAGCATTGTATGTTGTAGTTGTGCTACCATCGCGATTGTAATATAATGGAGCACCTGTTTGAGGATCGGCACCAGCATATTTAACCGAATAGTGTGATCCCAATGGTAATCCCACACGGATAATAGAAGTTCCACCCTCAAATTCTTTAACTTGACCTAGGTCAGTAACTAAGTTTTTATTGTATGAAGCATTTGCGTTAAATACAATGTTCCAATCTTTATCATTATATAATGTAAAGGCTGCATTAGCTTCTATACCTCTGTTTCTTACTTTACCGGCATTAATTGATAATGAACTAAAGCCTGATGTACGAGATAAAGACTGTGTAATGAATGAGTTTTGAGTAATCTCATTATATAAATCTACCTGCAATTCAATTCTACGTTTTAATAAAGAGATGTCAAAACCAACGTTTGATTTTTCTTTATATTCCCATGTATATACTGGGTTACCAGGAGTGCTTGGTGCTATACCTGTTGATCCGGCGTAAGAAACATTCGAATAAGAAGCGATATAACCGAAATCACTAGTTAAACCGTTACCTGTAGCTGTAGTACCATAACTGGCTCTTAAAGTTAATGCGTCAATGGCATTCACATTTTTCAAAAAGTTCTCCTTCTTAGCATTCCAGTTTGCACCTAATGCGTAGAAATAATGGAATCTATTTTCAGAAGGTAATTTTGACGATCCATCGCGTCTTACTGAACCTTGAAAAGTATATTTATCATCATAGGTATATCTTGCAATACCGATTAAAGATGCATAAGCAGATTGTGTCTTACCTCCTGAAACAGAAGGAATCATTCCGTTAGTAGCAGTACCTGCAGTAATACCTGCTGGTGTATTAAGTAATTTTGGATTAATACCATAACCGGTGTAACCGAAGCTTGAATATCTTTCATTTACCACCTCAAATAAAGCCTGGGCATCGATCACGTGTTTTTCACCAAGCGTTTTGAAATAAGTAAATCCTGATGTTGATGTCAAAATTAGGTTTCTCAAGTTAGAAACAGCATAAGAGCCAGAAGCTCCTTGTGTTACCAATCCTCCAGGATATGTACCAGGGTAAATAGATCTTTCTGTGTTTGTTTCTCTAAAATCTACACCTGCTAAAGTTTTAACCTTCAAACCATCAATAATATCATAAGCCGCATTTACAGTTAAATTAGTTTTCAACTGATTTTGTAGGTTGGAGGTTGAGTTATATCTATCTAAAGCGTTAGAACCAATTCTTGAATCGAAAAGCGTTTGACCAGAAGAGTTAAAATTGCCAGAAGTTAATATGGTTCCATTAGAACTATATGGATTCTCCCAAGGCAAAGCTAAGTAAGCTGCTGCAAAAGGGTTAGCTAATGCAACACCTGCTTCAGATTCAATGAAATTACTTTTTGCCCATCCTGCAGCTGCTTGAGTACTGAAGCTAAATTTACCATCTTTATGGTCTAAATTTGCTCTAAAGTTATATCTATTTAAGTTAGAACGTTCAGTAATACCATCTTCAGAATAATAATTTAAGCTTGTGTAAAATTGTGTTTTTTCATTACCACCACTAGCAGCAACCTGATGATTTTGGAATGCTCCATTTTTAAAATAGATATCAGCCCAATTAGTATTAATTCTACTTATTGAGTCCAACAGTTTTGCTTTAGTAGCTACACCCAATGAGGTATTAGTAGCTGTATTTAATGGCGATAATGTCCATCCTGCACCTGATTTTCCTGCTTCCTGAACAGATAATAACTGAGCAGTTGTTAACATATCGAAGTTAGGCTGGGTTCTTAATGTAACACCGTACTGACCATTGTATGTAAACGAAGTTTTACCTTGTTTACCTTTTTTACTTGTCATAACAATTACACCATTACCACCTCTTGAGCCGTACAATGATGTTGCAGATGCATCTTTCAAAGTGGTGATGGTTTCGATATCGTTAGGGTTTAGCGATTGGAATACACTCGTTTCTATCGCAACACCATCCAAAATGTATAATGGAGTTGTACCACCATTTACAGATCCTGGACCACGTAGAGTAACTCGTGCTGCCGCACCTGGCTGGCCTGAACCCGCAGCAACCGTTAAGCCCGGAACACGACCTTGTAAAAGCTGATCCATCGACGCCTGAGGAATATTATTAATTTCAACGGCCTTAACTGTCGAAGTAGCAGAAACAGAGTTTGCTCTTGATGTTTTAGTATAACCCGTAACAACCACGTCGGTTAATGCTAAAGCATCTGAAGCTAATGCTACAGAGATATTTGTTCGTCCATTTAAGCTTACGGTTTTGGTTACAAAGCCGATGTAAGTAAATGTAACTGTTGTTGCGTTTGCAGGTACCTGAACGCTAAAAGAACCGTTTGTATTTGTTTGAGTAACAATTTTGGTTCCTGGGAAAGAAACAGAAGCACCAGGGATCGTCTTCCCTGTTTCAGATTCTGTAACCGTTCCTGTAATTGTTCGCTGCTGAGCCATTGCAGAAAATGCAACAAGCATCATCACGAACAAACTTTGTAGAAGTTTTTTCATGAAATTTAAGTTAGTTTATTGATTTATTATTTTAAAGCGCTAAATATAAACCTGTAAAACATTTTTTAACACATTTTAACACCCGCAGCAAGAATTATGTCTTTAATATGACAAACAAAAAGATGATTTGTGTGTTTGTAGCTTTTTTGCAAAAAAAATAGCCAGACTGTAAACTAGTCTGGCTATTAAAAAAATTGTTACTAACTTTAGATTAAGGTTTATCCCACCAAAGTCTTGTACTTAAATTATCAGGGCCTTGTTGTGCAACAGCGGCATCATAATTCGCTTTATTTAAGTCGCTTTCCGTTTTAGGGTAAGCTTGTCTCCTTGGTATTTGTTTATCTGCATTTGCTGCATCACGAGCTGGAACAAGTACAGGATAACCCGTTCTTCTCCATTCAGCCCAAGCCTCATATCCATTATTCATGTAAAAATTCAACCATTTTTGTGTCTGAATTTTTTCTAACTTCTGATTATGTGTTTGCGCCGCTGTCAACAAAATATTAGGCATAGCTTCGTAAGTTAATTTCTGAGCTGCAGTAATAGTTACAGCAGGGGTTACATTCGTTGATAGTTGAATAGCAGCCCACTGATCCATTGAAGCATCAATTCCTTTAATATACCAGTTAATCATTTCTGTATCTCCTCCAGGAATCCAGCCTTCTAAAGCAGCTTCTGACATGGTAAAACACATTTGAGAATAGGTAGTTAATTGCAAAGGGAAAACATTACTATAAATAGCTCTACCTAATAAGGCGCCATCTACACCAGCAGTATATTGATCAGTAACGCCATATGGAATTCCTTTGTAAACCGCCGGAGATCCAACAGTTCTAGAAAAAATTGGTAAACGCGGATCTCCATTTGGAACTAAGTTTTTATCCACTACTGTTTGTGATACGCCATAATCGATACGTCCATTTCTTACATAGTTTGTATACCAAGGGCTCTCATAAGTTGAGTTTGCCTGATAAGAAAATATAGCATTATCAGCGTTTGAAGTCATTAATCCGGCAGCAACTGCTTCTGTAAAAGCAGTTTTTGCTATAGCAACATCTTCAGTTTTCATCATTCTTAAAGCAACGATAGCTCTTAAAGAATTTGCCCATCTTTTCCATTTATTTATATCCCCACCAAATAAAGCATCGTTTGGTTGAGATGCAACAATTTGCAGTGGTGCTTCTTTAAGCTCCTTTAATAAATCATTATAAATAAATCGCTGTGTATCAAACTTAGGTTGCGTATTAGCCAAGCCTAAACCTGATTCAGAGTATGGAACACTTCCCCATCTATCTGTAATCTGAAGCATTAAAAACGCTTTAAGAATTCTTGCATGGCCTAACTGATTCGCATTTGTTCCGTTATCAGTAACATCCTTAGAAATCTTAGTAACAGGATCTGTGTTTAATTTAATAATACGCTGTAAATCTTGAACTGGTCCAGCGTATATACCATCATATGAATATTGTGTCTGAGAATACCTTGATTCGTTCGTATAAATAAATTCGGCCATATGCTGAACATATAATAAGCCTGCTGCGCCATTAGGAATACCCCTTGTTCCTGTAATTGCACTACCAAATAAAAACTTAGTACTTGGTACTAATGGAGTATTGGGGTTTGTGTTTAGATCGCCAAAATCCTTTTTACAAGCTGAAAAAGCGCTTGCACCAATGGCCATCATTAATATATATTTTTTAAAATGATTTTTCATCTTTCCTGTCGTTTAAATTATAATGAAAATTTAACATTAAAACCAACTGTTCTGGTTCCTGGAAGTTGTGCAGTATCAATCCATGAAGACTGTAATTCTGTTGGATCAATACCTTTAACTTTACTGTAAATCAACCATAAATTTTGTCCTATTACCGAAACATCAATTCTTTGGAATGGTAATTTTTTGAATAAAGTTTTAGGAAGACTATAAGTTAATGAAACCTCTCTTAATTTAATGTAAGATGCATCGTAAATCCAATTTTCGAATACGTTTTGCAACCTAGTTTCATAAAGTTCTCTTGTATCAACATAGATTGTATTTGGCTGACCTGTGGTAGCGTTTACACCTTCTAATCTGATACCTCCACCTTTAGATGGGTCGTCCCTTTTAGGAAAACCTTTATCATTTAAGCCGGCCGTTTCTTCAGACAAACCTGAACCGGCAGTGATCATTCTTGTAAGAGATAATAATTTTCCTCCTTTTTGGAAGTCTAATGAGCCGCCCAATGTAAACTGTTTGTAAGTAAATGACGTAGCAAAACCACCAGTAAATTTAGGCAAAATACTTCCAAGAGGCATATTGTCTTTTAGTACATAGAAACCGTCATCATCAATTAATGCATTGCCATTGGCATCTCTAACAATTCCTTGTCCGTTGATGAAACCTGAAGCTTCACCTACTTTAGCATTTAAAGATGCCGAAGGAGAACCAACGAATCCAAACGATCCTGCAGAACCATCAATTCCACCAAGGATATTATCAACACCTGGTGCTAAAGCCAAAACTTTATTTTTGTTGATACCGATGTTGAAATCAGCGTTCCAGGTAAAGTCTTTTGATCTTATTGGTGTTCCACCTAAGGTAATCTCATAACCATAGTTTTTGATGTTACCTGCATTGATTGTTCTTTGCGTATAACCAGAAGATCCAGGAGTAGTTACATTAATAATCTGGTCTTTAGTTTGTCTGCTATAAAAGTTGAAATCACCTCTTAAACGATCTTTAAAGAATCTAAGTTCTGCACCAATCTCATACGCTGTAGAAAGTGCTGGTTTTAATTCTGTATTTGGAATTAAGTTTGAAACACTTTGAGAAGGATAAACCACACTATTTTTAGTATAATTTGTTGCTCCTAATGGAAACGTTTCTGCTAATGCATATGGGCCAGTATCTGTTCCTACACGAGCTATTGAAGCACGCAATTTACCAAATGATAATGCTTTAAAGTCTTTTGTAAATTCAGAGAAAATAAATGAACCTGCTGCACCGCCATACCAGTAAGAGTTATTTGCTGTTGGCAGGGTTGAGGTTACATCGTTACGAAGGTTCAGATCCAAAAACAAATAATTTTTGAAACCCAAAGTCGCATATCCATACATACTATTAACTTTTCTTCTGCTAAATGAGTTTGAAGCAGATTTCTCGTTAAGAGAGTTAGAAACGTTATAAACATTAGGAACAATGAATCCACCAACTGTACCCGTTGACACATTATTATTATCTTGGGTCATCAACTCACCATAAAGTGCAGCCTTTAATGAGAAAGAACCGAATTCTTTATCGTAGCTAAGGTTTGCAAGATAGTTGGTTTCTGAGAATTTTGTTGATCCACTGCTAAATGCAGGCGTATTCAATGTAAATGAAGCTGTTCTACCGTCAGAATTAATATTTGTAACGTTAGTTCTTGCAATTACAGACGCTTTTAGCCCCGAACCGATATCGTAGGTTGCACTTGCGCTACCATAAATCCGCTGAATAAAGCTTTCTGATAAGTTTTTATACACCTCAACATATGGGTTATCCCAAAATTTTGGCGTTAAATTATCTGGACCAGATATATTCCATGTTGTGTATGTACCATCTGGGCGTTGATATCTTTTTAATTTATCCATCTCAATATCCCTATGGAACCATTGGTTAAATGAACCAGCGGTTTGAGTTCCGTAACCCTCTCTTGGGATATTAAAACGTTTCTCATAAACATAGTTAAAGTTACCTGTAACTGATAACCTGTTTGTTAAGTTTGTGGTATTATTAAATACAACCCAGTTCTTTTGTTGACTAGAATTTGGAGAAACACCTTTTCTGGTTAAATTAGTGAATGAGAAACGCGTTGTTGAATTATCTGATGCTTTCGACAAAGCAACCGACGTATTGTTCGCAACACCTGTTTCATAAAAATCTTTAACGTTATTAGGTTGTGCTACCCATGGTTTAGTTTTACCGTATTCAGGATCTGTAGGATCAAATGCATACCATGGAGCATAAGGCTGCCCATCATACTTCGGACCCCAGCTTTCATCAATAGAGAAATCATAGTATCTTGCACCATTTAATACTGAGTTTGCACTACCTGCAGGAGCATTATAGGTTAACCAGGTTTGTCCGTTACCACCACCATATTCGTTTTGATATTCAGGAAGAATGTAAACATTTTCAAAAGTTGTTGAGTGGTTTACATCAATACCAATACCTGCTTTTTTTGATGCCTTTTTAGTTGTTATTACTACGGCACCTTCAGATCCACGTTGACCATAAAGTGCTGTTGCACCAGGGCCTTTTAAAACGTTTAATGTTTCAACATCATCAGGGTTAATGCCGTCAGGATTGGTGATAACACCATCTACAACATATATTGGATTACCACCACCTAATGTATTAATACCCCGAATACGGATTGTTGATGTACCAAACTTAGCACCAGAACCACCACTAATCTGCGTACCGGCTATCTTACCAGCAATCGCAGTATTTATGTCAGCGATTTTAGTTGGGCTGATTTTTTCAGCAGTTAATTGTTGCTGCGCAGTACCAATAGATCTTTCAGATCTTTTTACGCCGAGTGCTGAAGTTACCGTAACCTCACTTAAAGTTTGCGCATCAGGCACTAATGAGACATTTAGCTGTTCAGAACTTAAAGAAACGGTTTGTGGAATAAAGCCTAAATAAGAAAAGGTTAATCCAGTTGCACCATTTGTTACTCTGATTGAGTATTTTCCGTCAGCACCAGTTACAGTGCCACCTTGGGCTCCCTTAATTTTTACACTTACTCCAGGGATCGGCATTTTATCTTCCGATGAGGTAACTGTACCTGTGATTGTTCGATCTTGTGCAAATGCTGTTACAGCACAAAACATAAGTACGAACAAACTTTGTAGAAGTTTTTTCATGTTTGTGAAATAGGTTAGTTAATGATAGTTAATAAGACACTAAAATATAGTTACTTGGCCACATCACCAAATTTATTTTTAACAAATTTTAACATTTAACACTCCTGATTTCAAAACATGCCCTCAATGCACCCATGGGCAATCAATTCAAAACCTTTCGATTTTAATTATAGCGGCATAAGGTTTTTTATATTTTTCTTAATTAGAAAAATTTACCTGGGCAAAATTTAATATTTTAAGCAAAAACTTGGTTAATAACTACAAAAAAGAATATTTCCGAATAATGTTTTACCATTTTCCCAGAAATTCCTGAATAAAGGATCGTTTGCCAGATACACTATGTTACCTCTTCCTGAATCCTGAACGCCAATCAACAGACCGGTTTTTAACTCGGTTCTTACCTTTTTCCCAACTACTCCGGCCATCAAGCTTTTTTCGTTCAATTGCCCAACATTCCAGCCATTTGTAAGTGGCTCATAAATTTTGCGATCGGTTTTAAGTGTGTAGTATGATTTTCCAATACCATAAGAGAATGGGTGGGAGGCATCTAAATTAATCCGATAGATTGCCCCAGGAATTGTATTTTCATAATCATCTTTGTCTTTATCTTTGAAAAGAAGTTTACTTGCCTCAGGCTTTTCGTCTTTCTTCACCAAGGCATCCTTCTTTTTAATATCAAATCCTTTTTTTTCTAAAACACTTTCTATCGCATCTTCCATTAAGATCAGTTTTCCGCCTCTGTTAATCCAGTTTTTCAAACCTTCATCAATAAAATTACCATAATTACCATCAGGAAGAATTAAGGTATTCACTTTGCTAAGTTCCAGATTATTGATATCACGGGAATTAATAATACTTGGGGTTAAGCCTAGATCATGCTCCAGATAATACCACACTTCACCAAATGCAAGCGATGATACCTCATTGCCTGACACAATCGCGATTTTAGGTTGCTTTAAAATCGGATAAACCGATGAGCCAAAATCTTTTCCTTTATCAACAAAGCCGGTTGAGATGGCCTGGATTGGCTTGTTTAGTTTGGCTGAAACCTGAACAATCTTGTTTTTGATATCTTTGATTGATTTTTCATTTTCAACACGCAAAACAATTAAGGTCCCTGCAGGGTAATCCTTTCCATTAACCGTAAACGGCTGATCAGCTTGTCTTACTTTAATGCCTTCTTTTTGTAAAGCAACGAGCAACTGCAAGTCTTCGCTATTTCCCCAGCCAAACAACCAGGCAAGTGGCTTATCTATATTCGAGGAGGCAACCTTGCTTTCGTCAAGACTATTATATTTTCCTTTTATACTTTCTTTTGAAGCATAAGCTTTTAAGCCATACACATAAGGTAGTGCCCAGGCAGTAATGTCGTAAGTATTCGAGTCTGTCACCAATGTTTGAGGTTCAAACAAAACATTTGCCAATACTGCTCTTGGCTGTAATACATTTACAATTAAATCGTTACGACCAATGGTAAAACTCTCTTCTTTCTGGGTATCATAATCATAACCCCTTCCGGATTTATCGCCACCAAAGGCAAAATCAATTTTATTTTTGGTTAAAAGCTCCATTAGCTTTTTTAACCTCGAGATATTATCCGGTTTGATGATATAGCTTTTATATACTCCCGGCGCAGTTGTCAGGGCCTGCTGAAAATATTTCTTGTATTCATCGAGCAACTTATTATGGTTCTGCGCAGTTACCTCCAAAGTAGACATACCTGTTGTAAAGTGGTGTGCAATACGATCTTTTAAGGTTAAAGTGTCGCCATCATTTGTAACTACCGATAAACCTGCCCTGATTCCACCTTGTTCATAAGTCATTCCGATAGCACCATTATATAAAGGGTAAGTGTCGCCGTATGATGGATAAAGTAAATCGAATCGCTCTTTGGTAAAATATTGCCAACCTTGCTCATCAAAATACCTGGCGTTATTTTTACCTACTACAATTTGAAAGCTTTTTTGCCATGGTGTAATATCCTGATGCACAGGTTCTGCTGCCGGGGCGAAATAGTAAGGGTCATTGTAGCTTTGCTCATGAAAATCGACATGAACCTGCGGCATCCACTGGTTGTAAAGTGCTAATCTTTGTTTACTCTCTAATTGTGTTTGCCAGGCCCAATCCCTATTTAAATCAAAATAATAGTGATTAGGTCTTCCACCCGGCCATGGCTCAATATGTTCTCTTGAAGCCGGGTCTGAATTTGGTTTTTCACCAACTACACTGTTAAAATAGTTTGCGTATCGATCTCTACCATCGGGATTTAAACAAGGATCGATAACAACTACCGTATTTTTTAGCCAGTCGTTTGCTTGCTGATTTGTTCCCGACGCCAAATTATAAAGCATTTTCATGGAGGTTTCCATCGAATTAGCTTCATTTCCGTGCACATTATAGCTTAGCCATAATAAAACGGGCTGCGAAGATAAATCGATGTTATTGCTTGCACCACTTGCAAGTGATAAATTATTTTTACGGATTTGTTCCAGCTTACTGATGTTATCAACTGAAGAAACAATGGCGACCAATAAAGGACGACCTTCGTTTGTTTTACCATACTCAATCAATTTTACGTTTTTTGGTGCTGCAGCCGCCGCTAGCCTGAAATATTCGGCTACTTTATGGTGTGGGGTAAAGTGTGTGCCCAGTTCGTAGCCTAAAAATTCATCAGGTGATTTTACCTGGGCTTGAAGTTGTAAAATTGAGAAAATCGCAAATAAGCAGATGGTAAACAGTTTCTTCATAGTGAATAATTTTATCTAATGTACTAATTTTGTTTTTTGTTGTTGCGAAAGCATATTTTTACCACAAAAATTTTTCAATAAGCATGATTTCAACCGAAGATTTATATCAGCATTACCTTAAATACCCGGTAATTTCTACCGATACCCGCAACATATCTGAAGGTTGTATTTTTTTCGCCCTTAAAGGCGATAACTTCAATGCTAATACTTTTGCCACTCAGGCGATTGAAAAAGGTGCTGCCTTTGCAATTATTGATGAAGAACAATATCTGCTTAACGAAAAATGCCTTTTGGTTGATGATGTTTTAACCGCTTTACAGGATTTAGCGAGACATCACCGCAAACAATTAAACATTCCGGTAATTGGCCTCACAGGCAGCAACGGTAAAACAACCAGCAAAGAACTGATTAATGCTGTTTTAGCTGAACGCTATAAAACCTTTGCTACTTTTGGCAACCTGAACAATCATATTGGTGTTCCACTTTCTATCTTGTCTATTCGTAATGAGGTTGAAGTTGCAGTGATTGAAATGGGTGCTAATCATCAGAAAGAAATAGAATTACTCTGCACCATAGCCCAACCAACCCATGGCATTATTACCAACGTAGGGATGGCACATCTGGATGGCTTCGGTGGTTTTGAAGGTGTAAAAAAAGGCAAAGCGGAACTTTATGCTTATCTAAAGGCAGTAAATGGCTACACATTCATCAACAGAAACAATACATACCTGATGGAAATGAGTGCTACAGCGGGTTTATCTAAACTGATTTTCTATGGCACCGAAAATGGCAATACCATCAAGGGTACATTAAAAAGCAGCGATCCTTTTATTGAGGTAGAATGGACAAACCACGAACTATCTTCAACAGTAGCAACCAACTTAACGGGGAGCTATAACTTTGAAAACATTCTTGCGGCGATTTGCATAGGCGACTTCTTCGAGATGAACCCGGAAGAAATAAACAAGGGCTTGTCAAATTATCAACCCAAAAACAATCGATCGCAATTAACGAAGACTGAAAACAATACGGTTATTTGCGATTTTTACAATGCGAACCCTAGTAGTATGGCTGCCGCATTGACAAATATTTCTGTTTTAACCGCTGAAAAGAAAGTTGCCATTTTAGGCGATATGTTCGAACTTGGACCTGAATCAGAAAAACAACATGAATTAATAGCCCACCAGGCAATAGAAAGCGGAATTGACCGGGTTATTTTTATAGGGAAATATTTTTATGCTTTAAAAAACAATTACGATGCTGTTTTCTTCGAAACACCTGCTGAGGCTACTGAATATCTTACCAAAAATAAAATAACCGGTTCGTTAATATTGTTAAAAGGATCACGCGGAATGAAGCTTGAAAGCCTGCTGCAATACTTATAGATTTAGCAGGCTCCCTAATTTATTTAGTTTCTTCGATTAAAACCCCGACATCGCTAACTTCTAATAGCGGATTATCTCGCATGTTTTGTTCTATTTCGATTTCGAACTTACCGCTGTGCGCAAAGTGGTAGTTGGTTAACAGGCGGAAGGTATAATTAAAAACATTACCTGAACCACTGCCAAGCCACTCTCCATCATTTTTTGCCAGTTTAAACTGGTAGCGTTTGGTAACCATTCGTTTTCCATCCTTAAAATGTGAAAGGATAAATATATTGGCATAACGATAATCGGCAGTGTGCCTTAGCTTAAAATAAATGTTATACGGTTTTGTATTATCCTTTATTTCGAAAGGCACTTTTAAATGGTTACGATAAGTCCACTTCCGCTCCGGAATCTCTACATTACTATCTACAACGCTTGAATAACATCCTGAAAGGATTGTTGCGAAAAGTGCAATAACAAGTAAAAATACCTGTTTTCTATTCAGCAGCCGGTTTATTATCAGCACCATTGTTGTTATTTCTGCGGTTATTATTTTTCCTGCGGTTATTCCTGTTTTTATTTTTGCTTTGCTCTGCAGATTTCTCTCCAGTAGCAGCTGTACCTTCTACCTTAGCTACAGGCTTTTGTACCTGCGCTTGTTGCGGTTTAGGTGCATTTTGAGGTTTATTACCTTGATGCTGACTTTTCTGATTACCCTGTTGTTGAGGCTTTTGGTTATTTTGCTGAGGCTTCTGCTGATTTGGGTTTTGAGGCTTAGCCTGAGCAGGTTTATCATTGCCCGGATTTCTATCTCTTCGGTTCTGATTATTATTACGATTATTTTTCTGATTTCTGTTGTTATTATTTCTGTTCTTAGAGCGCTCATCCAAACGGGTTAAGCTATCCTGACCAACAACATTTTCATAATCGAAAGATTTTTCCACAACTGCAGGCGCAGCAACCTGAATAGCTTCATCTTTAAGGTTAGGTACTTTTTTACCAGCCTTGTTTAAAGCCATAATTTCCTTTACTCGGGCGGCTTTTACCGGAATCCAGTTCTCATCGCCCTGGTAACTAAACCACATAATTTTTTTGAAAATATCTGTTTTCTGATGACGGGCATAACCTGCCTCAGTATCGAGATTTTCGATTCTATCCGGAATATCTTTTAGGGCATCCAAATAAGTATCAAGCTCGTAGTTTAAGCAGCATTTAAGTTTGCCACATTGCCCGGCAAGCTTTAAAGTATTTAAGGATAGGTTTTGATAGCGTGCCGCAGCCGTAGAAACTGTTTTAAAATTGGTAAGCCAGGTAGAGCAGCATAATTCGCGGCCACAAGAACCTATTCCACCCAGGCGGCCAGCTTCCTGGCGCATACCAATCTGACGCATTTCTATACGAATACGGAAACTCTCAGCCATTTTCTTAATCAGCTCTCGAAAATCGACGCGTCCATCAGCGGTATAAAAAAAGGTCGCCTTGGTTTTGTCGGCCTGGTAATCAACATCGCTGATTTTCATCGACAAACGTAAATCCAGCGCTAGTTTGCGGGCTTTATGCATGGTTTCCCATTCCATCTCTTTCGCGGCATTCCACTTTTCCACATCAGCTTCAGTGGCTTTTCGATAAATCTTTTTCGTAACCTGGTCTAGCTGGGTTTTACGCCTTTTCATCTGTATTCGAACCAGTTCGCCAGTAAGCGAAACATGACCAACATCGAAACCACCTGTTGGGCCTTCTACCGCAACAAGCTCACCAATTTCGAGATAAATGTTTTCGCTGTTTAGAAAAAATTCTTTCCGAGAACCTTTAAATTTAATTTCTGTAACCTGAAAAGGTTTATAACTAGATGGCATATCCAAGTTGGATAACCAGTCGTGAACTTCCATTGTCTGGCAACCACCGGTGCCACATGAGCCATTACTCTTGCATCCATTAGGGGTGCAACCACCACCTGTTGAACAACTTCCACATCCCATAATTAATTGTATATATATTGAGTCCCCTGAGGGAGCGTTTTAAACCTGATAATTTTTACCAACTGTAAAGATACATCTAAAAACAGAATTTTTGGGTTTGCATTCCTTTCAATGTGGTAGTGTGCCTTTTCGAGCTCGGCAATAATTGCCTCTGCCATGGGCAATGTTAATACGTGCTCGCTTAATTTTTTTGCGGTTTCGAGTGTTAGGGGCGGTAATTTCACCAAAGTTTCGGCGCCGCTAATAATCAGGCAGCATTCGCGTAAATAGTTTACACCATACTTTAAAAAATTCTTCTGATTTTCCCTTCCCCATTTGGCAGCTTCATCGGTAAAGTCGATTAAATCGGGCACTTTATTTCCGAATCCCATCCTTAACCAGCTTGTAAATGTTCCTGAACTATCGTTTTGTACATCGGCAGCTAAAGCTTTCGCTTCGATTAAATTCCCATCGGCTAAAAAAGCATAATCAATAGCCTGGCTTTCATTAAGCTCACTGTTTTCACGTAAATAGCCTGAAACTTCTTCACCAGTTAATTTTGGAATCTTAACAATTTGTGTACGTGATAGGATGGTACTTAGAATCTGGTCCTGGCTTTGTGCCACTAAAATGAATAATGTATTTGCCGGTGGTTCTTCAATTAATTTCAGTAAAGCATTCCCCGACTTATCAAGATACTCCGGCAACCACATAATCAGTACCTTTGTTTCTGCTTCAAATGCTTTATAGCTCAGTTTTTTAATAATATCGTGGCATTCGCCAATTGGGATATTAGCTTGTTTATTTGCGGCTTCGAGTTTTGAACGCCATATATCCATGTCGAAATACGGATCTTGGAGCAGCATATTGCGCCAATCATCTAAAATATCTACTGCCGTTTTTATATTCGAAGAAGCAAAGAAAGGGTAAGAAAAATGTAAATCGGGGTGAATTAATCTTTCATACTTTCTGCAACTTGAGCACTCCCCGCAACTGTCGGTTTCTTTTTTATCTAAACAATTTATGTATTGCGCATAGGCAATAGCTAAAGGCAAAGCACCGGAGCCAACCGGCGATAAAAAAAGCTGGGCATGGCTAACACGGTTTTCTTTAACCGTTTGCACCAGGTGTTGCTTAATTCGCTCTTGTCCGATTATTTCTTTAAACTGCATTTGGTGCAAAATAAGAAATAGATATGAATTGTTGAGTATCTGAGCTGATAATTTGACTTTACCAAAACTGCATACCAATAAAATTATCTCTATTAACAACTTCTAAAAAAATTGATTTTATTTTAGGGTATCTAAATGCGCTAACCATTTTTATAAAATAAAACGCATCTTATCGATAATAGTACAGGACATCTTCTAGAAGAATAATTAAAAGGTTACAACAGCAACAATACTTTGTTAATTTTTCAAAACCAGATAATCTGGATAGTTATGCCTAACTTTTCAATAAATTGTAAATAATATGAAAAAACTCTTCCTAATATTATTAATGCTATGTACTCTTTCAAGCTATGCTCAACGTAAAATGATCGAAACGATCTTTAAAACCAAAAGCAAAAACTATAGAATATATCGATACGAATATAACGGCTTTACCTCTTTTGAAGATGCAAATTATGTAAGGCCCAAACTTAATGATTTGCAAACGCCTTTTGCTTACGCTCAAGAGTTACTAACCTGGGATAAAGAAAAAATTAAAAATATTGTAAATGCAGAAGTAATTTCTAAACTGACTGATAAAGAAAAAAATAAATATGGCAAGACATTTAAGATAATATTCGATTTGAATTCTGCTGATTTATCAATAAAGAGTTTTGAGACATCTTTATTTACAGATGAGGGCTTTAACTATAAACTCTTAGCCAACCTAGATAAAAAATTAAGAAAGGAAATTGTATTTAAACCACGAAAAGATATTTCCGGCTATCAGCAGAGATCACCTATTTTTTATGTTAATTGTACTGTAAAATTAAGTGATTTGTAAAGAAGAGCTAATGGATGTAGATTATAATACAAATAGCAGCATTCTTAATGCCTAAAATTATTGCAATTAAATTCTCCGGATAAATTAAAATTAGTGGGCACTTACCCAGGTTACGTTTATTTTGTTGAAAAATTTTCGCAAATACGCAACCTTAGCTATACACCTGGCTTAATACCCCGTGCACTTTCTTTAATTATGCCTAACTTTTCAATAAATTGTAAATAACATGAAAAAACTCTTCCTAATATTGCTAATGGTATGTACTCTTTCAAGCTATGCTCAATATAAAGTTGACAAAACCGTTTTTAAAACCAAAAGCAAAACCTATAGAATATCGCGGATCGAATATAACGGCTTTACCTCTTTTGAAGATGCAAATTATGTAAGGCCCAAACTTAATGATTTGCAAACGCCTTCTGCTTTCGCCCAAGAGTTACTAACCTGGGATAAAGAAAAAATTAAGAGTATTGTAAAAGCAGAAGTAACTTCTAAACTGACTGATAAAGAAAAAAATAAATACGGCAAGATGATTGAGATCACGTTCGATTTGAATTCTGCTGATTTATCGATAAAAAGCTTCCGAACATCATTATTTACAGATGAGGGCTTTAACTATAAACTTTTAGCCAACCTAGATAAAAAATTAAGAAAGGAAATTGTATTTAAACCACGAAAAGATATTTCCGGCTACCAGCAGAAATCACCTGTTTTTTATGTAAGTTATGGCATAAAATTAAGTGATTTGTAAAGAAAAGCTTAAGCGATGTAGATTATAGATATCAATAGCAGTATTTTTTTATACTTGAAAACAGATATTTACTAGAAATAGCACACAATAGTAATTAGATTTTTACAGTACACCTTAAATTTGTTATTTAAAAAGATTTAACTTTTCAGGTTTATATATATAGTTGGTTTTCATTATCTTTGAACCCCAATCGACCCAAACTAAACTAACTATTGCCATAAGAATGAACTTTTTAAAGTCTTCGTTATTGCTTTTTTTATTGCTCTCAACAATAACAAGCTTTAGCCAAAAAAAATTGAAAACGATTAAAATAGTTGTTTTCGATGAAAAGAACCGCCCTTTCGAAAACGTAACCGTAGAGCTTTTGCTTGCCAAAAATTCATCACTTATCAAGGCTGCTAAAACCGATAAAAAAGGTGTTATTATTTTTAACCAGCCGGCTCCGGGAAATTATGTTTTTAGCGTTCACACTGTTGGTTACGAAACGCATAAAACAACAACAATAAAATCTCCGTTTGTGCTTTCTACATTAAGCATCAAAATATTACCAACAAACCAGGTATTAAAGGAAGTCGTAATTGATGGTAACCGACCTGCTATACAACATATTCAGGGTAAAATTGTACTAAATGTTGATGCATCGACAACCAATTTAGGGACCACGGTTTTAGAACTGCTTGAGAAATCGCCAGGGGTGATGGTTGATAAAGAAGGAAGCATAAGTTTACAGGGAAAGTCCACTGTTTTGGTTATGATCGATGAGAAACCAACTTATTTAACCGGAAGCGATTTAACAAATTTACTGTCCAGCATGAGCTCTGCCCAGGTTAGCCAGATTGAATTAATTACAAATCCATCAGCAAAATACGATGCCAGTGGAAACGGCGGTATTATTAACATTAAAACAAAAAAAAATACACAGGAAGGCTTTAACGGATCAATAACAACTATAGGCGGATGGAGCCGTGATTATAAAAACAACAATAGCATTCTTCTAAACTACAGAAAGGGAAAGATAAATACTTTCGCTACGGCAAGTTTTAACACCAATAACAACTTTACAGATATTACCGCATTAAGGCAATATTTTAATCAAAACAATGCTGTTAATGGCATTCTCGACCAAAACACTGCCTTAAAAACCTTAACCCATTATAAGTTTTTAAAAACCGGATTGGATTTTTACGCCTCTAAAAGCACAACCATAGGCCTTGCTTTAAGTGGTACATTGATTAAAAGAGATGGGCAGAGCGATGCTATAGCCACCTGGAAAAAATCTTCAGGAACGATTGACTCAGCAGTTTCAACAAACAGTAGCAGTCTTTACAAATTCAGCAATGGCGCTGTTAACTTAAACCTGAAGCAATCTATTGGTGAAAATCAGGATTTATCAGTTGATCTTGACCTGCTGAAATATAGCATGAACAACAACCAGGAGTTCACCAATAAATTACTAACAACAAACGGCTATACTTCTGGTACAGATGTGGACGTTCCATCTACAATAAAAATATTTTCAGCAAAAGCTGATCATACAGCACATCTTGGTAAAAATGCACAGCTGGAATCCGGATTTAAATCATCATCAATAAACACCGGTAATATAGCTGATTATATAAACTTTAACGGAACCAACCGATCGGCTGATTTAAACAGAAGTAATCATTTTCAATATAAAGAAAATATAAATGCAGCATATACCAGCTTTACGCAGAAATGGGAAAAATTTAATGCCCAGGTAGGCATAAGGTATGAACATACCGATTACAATGCGCATCAGCTAGGTAACGCCATAAAACCAGATTCATCATTTTCAAGAACCTATGGGAATTTCTTCCCTTCGGGTTATTTAAGTTATGAAGTTGATTCATTAAATACGATTACTTTAACCGCAAGCAGAAGAATAGATCGTCCTGCCTATCAGAAATTAAATCCATTTGTATTTATCGTAAATAAATACACCTTACAACGCGGCAACCCATACATTACCCCACAGTACAGCTGGAATATGGAGCTGAGCCATCGATTTAAACAACTTATAACGACAACGGTTTCCTACAGTATTATTAAAAATTATTTTTCACAGCTTTTCTTATCTGAAGGGACAAACATCTTAATTTATACCGACGGTAATGTTGGCGAAATGCATAACCTCGGCGTATCAACCTCAATACAATTTACACCTGCCAAGTGGTGGTTGTTTAACGGACAGGCTAATTTTAACCACAAAAAATTAGAAGGTTATCAAAACATAAGTTATAGCTCTTCAGTTAACCAATTTCAGTTTAGTTTAAATAACCAATTCAGTATCAGCAGAACTTTCAACGCCGAACTTTCTGGTTATTACATTACAAAAGCACGAAACGATTTACAGGAGTTGCTTTATCCAACAGGTCAGGTATCAGCTGGTATCGGAAAATCTATTTTAAGAGGAAAAGGGAATTTAAAACTAAGTGCCAGGGATATATTCTTTACGCAAGCTATGGAAGGGCTAACTGACTTTCCACAGGCACAGGAATATTTTAAACTTACCCGCGACAGCCGACTCTTTGTATTGAGTTTTACTTATAGGTTCGGAAAACCGCTAAAGGCGGTTAAACGTTCGAATGGTGGTGCAACCGACGAGATGAAAAGAGCCGGATCATAGGTCGGCTTCATAAGGAAACCGGCGTTAAAAACGCGTTTTATCAAAAAACCTTACCTTTGGGCTCTTATTATTTTATATGGCCCGAATTCTTGCTTTCGATTACGGAACAAAACGTATTGGTATTGCGGTTACCGATCCTTTGCAGATTATTGCTACAGGTTTGGATACCGTACACCCTAAAGACGCAATAGAATACATCAAAAAATATATGTTAACCGAACCGGTTGAGGCATTTGTTATTGGTGACCCGAAACAAATGGATGGCTCTGACTCAGATTCGAAACAACATGCAAAAGGCTTTTCTACCTTATTGAAAAAAGCGTTTCCTGCCATTCCTCAATTTTGGGTAGATGAACGCTTTACCTCTAAAATGGCACATCAAACCATTATGCAAAGTGGGTTGAAAAAATCAGACCGGCAGAACAAGGAAAGGGTAGATACAATTGCAGCTACCCTCATCCTACAATATTTTATGGAAACTAACCGTTTATAACCAAATAAAATGAGCCTGATAAACGACGATTTACAAGAATTATTGATCAACTACTGCGAACCCGAAAACGAATTATTACAACAAATCGATCGGGAAACAAACCTGAAAGTACTCATGCCGCGTATGATTTCTGGTCATTACCAGGGCCGGGTTTTAAGCATGCTAAGTAAAATGGTTGCTCCCGAAAGGATTTTAGAAATTGGTACATTTACCGGCTATGCAACATTATGTTTAGCAGAAGGGCTTACTAAAAACGGTATCATCTATACCTTAGACATTAATGTAGAGTTAGAAGACATGGTTCGTTCTAATTTCGAAAAATCGCCATCTAACGATAAGATTAAATACATTCTCGGCGATGCGACACAAACTGTTAATGAACTTAACGAAACTTTCGACATTGTATTCATAGACGCTGACAAGAAAAACAACGGTACTTATTACGATTTAATTTTTGATCGTGTAAGGCCAGGCGGAATCATAATTGTTGACAATGTATTGTGGAGTGGAAAAGTGCTTCAGGATAAACAAGATAAAGACACTAAAAATATTACTAGCTTTAATGATAAAATAGCTGATGATGAACGCGTTGAAAAATTAATTCTTCCCGTTCGCGATGGCTTATTTGTGATTAGGAAACTAGGTTAACCTTTAATTGGTTAGCTAAATAAAACCAAACATCATGAAACTAATTACCTTTTGCTCCGTTTGTTTGCTCTTGTTATCAGGATTGATAACAAAAGCGCAAAGTACAGAAGATTATATTTCAGAACATGTGGAATTTGCTCAGGGTTTAATGCGTGACCATAAAATCCCGGCGAGTATAATTCTTGCAGTTGCCATTCACGAATCTGCATCAGGTAACAGCCGCATTGCGCAACACCTCAATAATCACTTTGGCGTGAAGGGACCAAACAGTAATGAAGAAATCCGTTCCTCCTATCGTGATTATTTAAGTGCCGATGAATCTTACAGCCATTTCGTCGAAATTATGGAAACCCGCTCGCCGTTCAATAACCTTTTTGAAAAGTATGATCAGTACGATTATCAGGGTTGGGCGAGGGGCATCCAACGTTCGGGTTATGCCCGCAGCAGAACCTGGGCAAGCCAGGTTATCGCCCTGGTAAAAAAATACGAGCTTTATCAGTACGACGAAAGACCGGATGGATATGAGGAGCCTGTTTACGCCCATAGCACTTATCGCCATAAAAGCAAAAAACACAAAACAACAAATACTTATACGGTTAAAACAGGCGATAATTTAAGTATTATTGCAAAAAAGAAAGGCACTACAGTTAAAGCCATTATGCAAAAAAACGGGATGAAGAAGTCGAACCTGAAACCCGGGCAGAAGATAAAGCTGTAACGGTCTATGCTTAATTAAACTAATCTGAAAAATGAAGATACAATATTTCTATCTGGCGTTAATCGTCGTTTTACTAAGTTCATGCTCATCGCGAAAATTCTCAAGAAACAATAAACAGATAGAAAAAGAAGCTAATAAGGCTAATAATAACACCTATAAAAGCTACAATACTTTAAGTTATATTGATGAGTTTAAAGCCGTAGCCATCGAAGAAATGAATGCCTACGGTATTCCGGCAAGTATTACACTAGCTCAGGGCATTTTAGAATCGGGGAGTGGAAATAGCGATTTGGCCAAATACGCAAACAACCATTTTGGCATCAAATGTACATCCGACTGGAAAGGGAAAAACTATTTCAGAGATGACGACCAGAAGAATGATTGTTTCAGGGTTTATAAAGATGCCCGAGAATCTTTTAAGGATCACTCAGAATTTTTAAAACGTAAACGGTACAGCGCCTTGTTTCAGCTCGATAAAAACGATTACAAAAGCTGGGCACAAGGACTAAAACAAGCAGGTTATGCAACTAATCCAAAATATCCTGATTTACTGATCAATACTATCGAAAAGTACCAGCTTTACCAATACGACCAATCGGAAACCGAAAAGCAAAAAATTGCCAGGGAAGACCGCGTGTTTACAGAAATTAACCAGAATATCCCAAAAGAAAAAGCAAAATTCACACCTGTTGAAACACCTCCGCCAGGTGCAAAACCTGTTCTGGCCGATGGAACATATACCGTAGTTAAAGGCGATACACTTTATAACATCGCTAAGCGTTTCAACATCAGTGTTGATGATTTAAAAATATTAAACAATATGACAACTGATGGCATTAAACTTGGACAGGTGCTGAAAGTTAAATAGTGTTAATCAAAATTTTAGCAGCCTAGTAAGTTGTAGCTTTGTTATCCAATGAGATTTTTAATTGCTTTTCTATTATTTTCTTGCCTCACGGCAACGCTTTATGCACAAACAAAACCTGTGCAGGGCGTTGTTATTGATAAGGAAACGAAGCAGCGGCTGGCTAAAGTTTATATTTACAATACCCGAACCGGCGATGGGCTTTACAATACTACAAAAGGTGAGTTCAGCACTTTTGCGATTCCGGGAGATACCCTTGTTGCGGCTTTATCTGGCTATGGGGTTGATACCGTAATTTTTAAAGGCCAGCCTGCAGCATATTTCCAGCTAAAATCTTTAGGCATTCGTTTAAGGGATGTATTAATCCAGCAGAAAAAGCTTTCGCCGCAGGCGCAATATGAAAAAACCATAAAGGAATATCGTTATGCCACAGAACGTGGAAGCAGTAAAAATTTACTGAACTTAGGAAATGGCGGTGTAGGTTTGGGTATCGATGCGATTTACAATTTACTAAGCAGGCAAGGGAAAAATGCACGTCATTTACAGAAAATTTTGGAGAAAGATTATCGCGAAGATATGATTGATTATCGGTTTACCCCCAATCTGGTAAAACAAGTGCTAGGCATTAAAGACCCTGAACTTACCGATTTTATGCAGCAATACCGACCGACCTATCAGTTTGTTCTTGAAGCAAATGATTATGCATTTAATCTTTTTATCAGAAATGCCTACCGAAGCTATCGGATAAACCCACAGGCTTTGCGCTTACCAACTCTTCCACAACTTAGTATAGACAAGTTTTGAAAGCACCGATACTGATTGTAAAGAAACTACCCGCTGAAGGGATGGCAATTTTTCCTTTCATCATGTTAAAGAAAAACAGTTATAAAACTGACCGGGAGATTATCAACCATGAAAAAATACACCTCAGGCAGCAGCTCGAACTTTTAATCTTTCCCTTTTACATTTTGTATTTAGTGAATTATTTAATCAACAGGCTTCGGTACAAAAGTCATGATCTTGCCTACCGCAACATTCTTTTTGAACAGGAAGCATATGCTCACGAAAACAACTTGAATTACCTGAAAACGGGTAACTGGTTTGGTTGGCTCAGGCTAAAAAAGCTTTAAATTCAGCGGGTTTTACTTCAATATTTCAGGTGTTTAAGGCAAAATCATTTTGTTAAACCTTTTAATCTCTAATTAATTTTCTTTTTCTTTGTAAGCAATGAAGAATTTTATAGCCTCCATCATCATCGTTTTAAGCCTTGTTTCTGCGAAATTATATGCTCAGGAGATTGATACAATTCCTATCAACACCAAAGACCTGAACATTAAACTTAAGCGTAATCCACTACCAAGCCGCACCTTGCCTTTATCTTTCGAGCCGGTTAAACTTCGCCCTGCAATTGTAAATGCGAAAGTTAACTACTGGAAAACTAAGACATCAATTGGTATAAATATTAACCAGGCACAGTTTAGCGATAACTGGAAAGGTGGTGGTGTAAACTCTATCGCTGTTGGTGGTTTGTTAAACTGGAAAGCGGAGTACAGTAAAAACAGCTATAGTTATGTAAGCGAGGTTATTCTTCAATATGGAAAAATTAAGAACAAGGACCAGCTGCAAAAGAAAACCAACGACCGTATTTTCTGGGACAATAAGGCTTCGTTCCAGATGTCGAAAAACTGGTATTTCTTTGGTTCAGTAAGTTTTGAATCACAGTTCGACAATGGTTATTCATATTCTACAGTAAACGGAGTAGAAACACCGACGCTAATTTCCAAGTTCATGGGACCAGGTTATTTAACTGAATCGGTCGGTTTTGAATACAAGCCAAACAAATATTTCTCTACACGTATTGGTACCGGAACAGCCCGCCAGACTTTCGTTTTAGACACGGCATTATATCGTACTAACTCAAAAAATTATGGTGTAACACCAGGCAAACAATTCAGAAATGAACTTGCATTTCAAATTGTATCTGCTTTCGATAAAGATATTTTCACCAATACCAATTTAAAGGCGAGGTACGCAATGTTTATTCCTTATGAAGACATTGCCTTTAAACGCGTTGACCATAGGTTAGACGTAGCATTAACTGCAAAAATTAACCGTTATATGAATACCAGTTTAACAGGTGTTTTGCTTTATGATATGGATACAGGCACAAATAAAGTTCAGGCCAGCCAGACACTGGCGCTGGGTTTTGCCTTTGTTTTCCCAAGATAAGCTTAGCCTCCAGTTTTGCCGTTTTCCCAGTAACAGGTTGTTTGTATCTGCTTGTAACTAACGCCTTTTTCTTTAAGGTATTTTTTAAATTTCTGAACAGATTTACCTCTGCCGGTAAGATAAAAACTGGCATCTTTCCACATTTCCCAACATTTAGGGTGCATATTTTCCATCCAGGTTATTGCATTTTCGGCAGGCGCCATAATTTCAGAAGGAACGGCATCAATAAGCAGTTTGATATTATTTAAGGCTTCTTCATTTTCCTCCTTTATTTCCAGAATACCAAAATATTCATGTTCCAGTTCTCCTGCAACAGCGCCAAACTGCTCATACAAACCAATGCTGGTTTCATCCCCAAAAAAGAAATGCTGGTTGGAATTAAAATTGTATTTTATTTTAGCATTGTCAGCAATGAGCTTTAGAGAATCTCCTTTCTGGAGGTTTACCGCCCAATTATTGCCAACACCTTTTCGGTTCAGAAACAAGATAATTTCACAGGTTTCATTTTCACGATTAAAATCAGACAGGGTGTAATGGCGGTATTCGTTGGCATTAACACGGAACAAAACTTCATTTCCGGGAACGAAATCAGCCTCCACAAAATCCCCTTTCAGGGTAATTTTTTTTAGATTACTGCTCAACATCCGGGTTTCAGTAACTACTACTTCAAATATTTTATTGCTGATGATTTTTTCCATTGTATCGGCCAGCCATGATGGTAATTTCGGCATCGTATTCATTTCTTTAGTAACTTTGGCCAAAATTAATTGTCAAATGCCTGGGTCATTTTACATCAAAAGGATTAAAACTTACACAAAAGGGATTTTATGGCAATAAGCATTTACGATAACAATAACCAGAAATACGTAGTCGGCGATTTGATCGATACGGATAAAGTTAATCTGCCGCTGGTTACCGAGCGAAGGGAGAAATTCAGTTTTCCCTTCGGCGATGCCGAACTCGTTCAGATTGCTTTCTCCGGTATTTTTATTGTTTATGGCGATGTTGTGGTTAAAGAAAGTCGCTTGCGGGTAAAATCAATTGATGAGCAGGAAATGGTGGAGCTCCATTTTGCGCTAAAAGGTGATGGAATTATCGAAAATTTTTTAACTAACAGAAAGCATTCCATGAAATCGAACCAGCACAATATCTTTTATTCGCCCGGTTTCGATGGTATTGCCGAGTTTGCAACAAATGCTCCAAATAAATTTTTCGAAATCCATTTTCAGCGTGATAAATTTGTTGACCTTACAGGCGAAAGCAGCACTTTATTAAAGCGTTTTGGCGAAAAAATTATGAACAATAAGGCTGTTGAGTTATCGCCACAAAACCTTTCGATAAGCTTAGCAATGCATAATTGCATAGCCGACGTAATGAACTGCAACTTTACCGGAGGGCTTAAACTATTGTTTCTTCAGTCGAAATGTGTTGAGCTTTTAGCTTTGCAGGCGCAGGCGTTTGTTGCTGCCGATAAGAATACAAATAAAGCTACGATAAAATCGGATTATGACAGGGACAGAATCTACTATGCCCGTGAGTATCTTATTAAGAACATTTATAATCCGCCTTCTTTAACAGCACTTGCAAAAGTGGCCGGCATAAACGAGTTTAAATTAAAACAAGGGTTTAAAGAAGTTTTTAACCATACTGTTTTTGGCTATTTGAGTGACTATAAATTGATGCAGGCCAAAGATTTACTTGCTGACAAAACAAAAGACATCAAAATCATAGCCGACGAATTGGGCTATTCATCTGTTCAGCATTTTAGTAATGCATTTACTAAAAAATTCGGCATTAGTCCCGGTAAAGCAAGGTGATCAGCAAATGCTGACATAAATTGCAAAACCTAAATCTTTTTATGCTTTTTCTTTAAATCCAGATAATCTACATAGTACAAAACCTTAACGGATAAGCTATTGTTTTGAGGTGTCGCGAGAATTCCATTCAGGTTTTTGTTGTAGCGTTGTGTATAGAAAGTATCGTAAGTTTCGGCGGCATCCTTGTAAGACAAAGAGAGTGTACTACCTGGTGCAAATTGCCAGGTATAGATCAAATCGATATTAAACACATTATAATTTCTATCGGTTCCGGTTAATGCCGGTCCCTGATAATCTGTTAAGTTTCCATCTGCTTTAAGCAGGTAGAACTCCTTATTTCTCCTGTCGCTCCAATAGTGCCTCAACACTACCGTTACTCCCATCAAATTGGTAAAAGTGTATTTTGCATCGAAAGAGTTCTCAACAGTTCTTCTGTCGTATTTAGAGAAAATGGCCTGACTTCCCTGCGCTGTTACCCAATTTACATAATTATAATCAGGGTTAAAGTTTAAATCTAAGCCAAAAGCTATCTTATCATTTAACCTGAAGTTTTGAAAAAAGTAGTAATTAAATGATTCGCCATTAAAAAGCTGTTGCTTAAAATAACGGATATTACCACCGAAATTATAAGCCTTTGCCCTGTTTGGATTAATATATAAGCCAAGGCCAAAGTTTCCGGGTTTGCGGTACACCTGCCCGTTTCTTGCTTCATAAAAATCGTTGGCTCTTGCATCATAACTTAAATCGAGCTCTGCCGACCATAGGTTTTTAAACCTCATATAGGAGCCGGTATTAAACCCCGAACTCTGGTAATCGCCGGGTGTAGCTCTTCGCGAATATAAAAGGTTTAGCCAGCTTTGCCACTCGTTATACCATTTAGTTGGCTTATATGTGTTGTAACCGAAACCCAGTCGCTGATCTAAAAAGTTATTGTTGGTAAAGAAGCCCATATCCGATGGGTCAAATTTATCATCAGCATATACCTGATTATAATTCCAGGTAAAATTACCACTTTGTTTTCCGAAACGGAGGGTATAACTGTAACCTGTGCTTGTTTCTTCGCCACGCAGGTAGCTCATTTTTCCACCTCCGTTAACAAAATATTTGTTTCCCTTATTGCTTAGGTTAAAAAGTAAGGCACTAACATTGGCATCATAAGCACTTCCTTGCCTTAAAACATTGGTATTAATAAAAGTTGCCGAGCTATTATTCTTTAAAGACTGATCGAAAACCAGGATATTATAATTGGTTAATGGTTGCGTTTCAACCTCACGAATATTTCCGTTTGCATCTTCAACCTCGGTTTTCATGCTGCTTGTAACGGCATTAAAAATACCTATACCTAATCCTTTAGCGGTGCGCCCCGAAATTTTAGTTGCATTTAAAACCTTTGCTTCGGTTTGGTCTTTAAGTATTTTATCGGTACTGCTGATGCCGCTGTAATTGTAATAGGATGGAATAGAACCAATACGTTTAGAGTAGAATAAATCGCCCCTGTTAAATAGCTCGGTTCCCTCGGTAAAAAACTGCCTGTTTTCATTGAATTTTACTTCGAAGGGCGTTAGGTTTAAAATACGGTTGTCGGATTGTACCTGGCCAAAATCGGGTACCAACGTCATATCCAGCGTAAAACTATTATTTATCCCGTATTTAACATCCATACCACCATTAAACCGGGTAGTCGTATTTTTTACACCAGGGAGGTTTACCGGGTAATGATTTAAGTAAGCAGAAAGGTATGGCGAAAAAGAAAGTCGAAGTGGTGGCTTAATATCTTTAATTCCTGTAAAAAGTCCTTCCTGATTAATAAAGCCATTTACCGTTGGGTTAACAAAATTCCAGAATGTTTGTGTATTTGAGCGCTGTATTCTCCGGCTAAAATTTAGTCCCCAGTTCTGAACATCTTTACCCGAAAAACGCAGGGCAGAGTAAGGGATTTTCATTTCACAGGTCCAGCCTTTATCGTCAATTTTAACTGCACTTTCCCAAACTGCATTCCAGTTAGGGTCTTCATCGCCAACCTGCGAATATTTTGCATCGAATTGTACGCCTGCTGCCGTAACAAAAAATCCATTTCCATTCATTTTATCGTAAAACGGATCAACAATTATGGAAATAAAATCGGCATTACCAATATTATCACGCGAAACCAGCTCATGCGAAACGCTGTCCTTATCGTCGTACATACGGGCATAAACATAAATGGCTACATCATCATAAAGCACTTTCATCTCTGTCCTTCTATCTTGCTTCTCAACCCGTCCTGGAACAGGTCTTATTTCAAAGAAATCGGTAGCAATGGGAACATTTACCCAGCAGGCATCATCTAATACACCATCTATTTTGGGCGTTTCAGCAGTACGTACTGCTTTTAATTCCTTTTGTTTAGCTGGATCTTGAGCAAAGACAAGGCTCATTGATAACACAAACAAAAAGGTTAGATAGGATTTCATAGGTTTGGTTTGATAAGCATAAGACTACCAATTATTTTAAATGTTGCACAATTTGAAAATTATTTTAGGTTTTTGGAGTACAGTGTAGCTGCATTAAACTCAGCTGCTTTCTGTGTTCTGCTTGTAAGCTTTACTTGGTCGATACTTCCTTGCTGCAAAGTACGGCTTCACTGTAGGGCTGGTTCGCTAATTTGTGCTGTTTTTTAACATTGAGATAGCAAGCCCTTGTGCTTAAACCCGACAGGAGCGTAAATACTTTTTATTTGCAGTTACCCTGAATGTGTTATCATGCTGAGGCACGAAGCATCTGCAACCGATGAAACAGATGCTTCGTGCCTGATTATGACGGCAGCCAATAAAAAGATTGAAGCAAATGGCGGGACCGAAGGCTGCCAAATGCTAACGACCGTTCATTTCCAAAAATTAATCATCTGCATTTATTTTAACCAAATATTTTTGACTTTGTGGTGCAGCGATTTACAATCAAAATTTGATACATTTGCCTTTTATTAAAAAACAAGTGGCTTTTGCTTAAGGGCAACAAGCTTTTAGCTTATAAAAAGATGTTTGATAATTTACAGGACAAGCTAGACAGAGCGTTTAAAGTACTAAAAGGACAGGGTAGCATTACGGAAATCAACGTGGCCGAAACCATGAAAGAAATTCGTAAAGCATTATTAGATGCCGATGTTAACTATAAAACAGCCAAATCATTTACCGATGATGTTAGGCAAAAAGCATTAGGTGAAAATGTATTAACGTCGGTTTCGCCAGGACAGTTACTTACTAAAATCATGAACGATGAACTTGCTGCCCTAATGGGTGGTGAGGTTACCGAGCTTGAAACCAAAGCAAATCCAACCATCATATTAATTGCAGGTTTAAATGGTGCCGGTAAAACCACTTTCGCTGGTAAACTGGCTTTACACTTAAAAGGCAAAGGCAAAAAACCATTATTAGTTGCAGGCGATATGTACCGCCCGGCGGCGGTAGACCAGCTGGAGGTTTTAGGAACTTCGGTTGGGGTGTCTGTTTATGCAAACCGCGAATCGAAAGATCCGGTTGGAATAGCCTTAGAAGGTATTGCGCATGGTAAACAAAATGGCAATAATGTAATCATTATCGATACGGCAGGTCGTTTAGCAATTGATGAATCGTTGATGAACGAGATATCGGAAGTTAAGGCTAAAACGCAACCACACGAAATTTTATTCGTTGTGGATTCGATGACCGGTCAGGATGCTGTAAATACAGCAAAAGTATTTAACGACAGGCTCGACTTTACTGGAGTTGTATTAACCAAGCTAGATGGTGATACCCGTGGTGGTGCTGCGCTTTCGATAAAATCGGTAGTGAACAAGCCAATTAAATTTATTGGTACGGGCGAGAAAATGGAAGCACTTGATGTTTTCTATCCGGACCGTATGGCATCGCGTATTTTAGGCATGGGCGACGTAGTTTCCCTTGTTGAGCGTGCACAGATGCAATTTGATGAAAAGCAGGCTGCAGAGTTACAAAAGAAAATCCGCAAGAATAAATTCGATTTCAACGATTTCTATAACCAGATTCAGCAAATTAAGAAAATGGGTAATATGAAAGATTTGATGGGTATGATTCCGGGTGTGGGTAAAATGATGAAGAATGTTGATATTCAGGATGATGCATTCAAATCGATAGAGGCGATTATAAACTCGATGACACCATTTGAAAAAGAAAATCCTGATGCTATTCAGCAAAGCCGTCGCTTACGTATTGCAAAAGGCTCGGGTAGTAAAGTTGAAGAAGTTACCAAACTGATTAAGCAATTCGAAGATATGCGTAAAATGATGAAGCAGTTTTCGAACCCGGCAGCCGCTGCAGCTATGATGAAAGGTATGCCTAAAATGCCTTTCGGAAAGCGATAAGTTTTGAGCGGAAAGCAAAAACAGCATATTTATAAATTAAAATCCCAATCAGAAATGGTTGGGATTTTTTTTGGAAACAACATTTTGGTTGAAGTTTCAACCGTTTAAAGAAATAGGCCAAATAATGTTAGCTTTCCTTACCGTTGGTTTCCAACCAACGGTATTTAAATAATTCTTTCTATATTAGTAAAACTCATCATTCATTCCCCGAATAAACATAACATCCCGATAAATTTTATTAAAAATTAATGCTTGTAAAAACATACGGGAGTGCTGTTTATGGTGTAAATGCATTAACCATAACCATCGAGGTAAGCATCAGTGGTGGCAACAAATATTTTATGGTTGGGCTGCCTGATAACGCAGTTAAGGAAAGTTTGCAACGCGTAGAAAGCGCCATTCATGTAGCAGGTTTCCGAATGCCCAGGCAAAAAATTGTTGTTAACCTTGCGCCTGCCGACATCAGAAAAGAAGGTTCTGCGTATGATTTGCCTATAGCAATTGGGATTTTAGCGGCTTCAGGTCAAATCCCTGCCGAAGAACTGGAAAACTACTTTATTATGGGTGAGCTTTCTTTAGATGGTGTAATCCAACCTATAAAAGGGGCTTTACCAATTGCCATACAGGCACAGCAAGAAGGTTTTAAAGGTTTTATACTGCCGAAGCAAAATGTTCGGGAAGCTGCCATAGTTGATGGTTTAATTGCTTATGGCGTAGAAAGCCTGGCGCAGGTAATCGCATTTTTTAAAAAAAATGAACCCTTAGAGCAGGTTAAAATAAATACCAAAGAGGAGTTTCTAAAAAACATAGACAATTATGAACACGATTTTGCCGATGTTAAAGGGCAGGAAAACATTAAGCGTGCTTTAGAAATTGCCGCCGCAGGAGGGCATAACGTAATTTTAATTGGCCCACCTGGGGCTGGAAAAACCATGCTGGCGAAGCGCTTACCAACTATTTTACCTCCCTTGAATTTATATGAAGCCTTAGAAACGACCAAAATACATTCTGTTGCAGGCAAGCTATCCGCTGCAGATGCCTTAATGACCATCAGGCCATATCGATCGCCACATCACACAATTTCGGACGTGGCTTTAGTTGGTGGTGGAATGAATCCGGCTCCGGGAGAGATTTCTTTGGCACACAATGGGGTGTTATTCCTCGACGAACTTCCGGAGTTTAAAAGAACAGTTTTAGAGGTGATGCGGCAACCATTGGAAGACAGAAAAGTAGCCATTTCGAGGGCTCGTTTTTCAGTAGAATACCCCGCAAGTTTTATGCTAGTAGCGTCTATGAATCCTTGTCCCTGTGGTTTTTACAATCATCCGGAAAAAGAGTGTGTTTGTGCGCCGGGCGTAGTGCAGAAATACCTGAGTAAAATTTCAGGGCCTTTACTAGACCGTATCGATTTACATGTGGAGGTAACACCGGTAAATTTCTCTGAGCTGGCTTCATCCCGCGAAGCGGAAAAAAGCGAACAGATCAGGGCAAGGGTAATTAGGGCACGAGAAATTCAGGACCATCGCTTTGCCGATAAAGACGATTTGCACTATAACGCACAAATGAGTCCGAAAATTGTGAGGAAAGTTTGCCAAATCAGTGACGCTGGAACATTATTGCTTAAGTCGGCGATGGAAAGACTAGGTTTATCTGCACGAGCTTACGACAGGATTTTAAAAGTTGCCCGCACCATTGCCGATTTAGATGGAAGTGATACCGTTGAACTGGAACACCTTGCAGAAGCCATCAACTACAGAAGCTTAGATAGGGATGGTTGGGCAGGATGAAACCCCGAAATACTATAATCCTCTTGACATAAGCTCCGCCCGAATCTTTTTTATATTGTTAATGTTCACAATTACAATTGGCAGCAGTGCTATAGGTATTACAGTTAAGGCGCTAAAGCCTTTTTTAAAAGCTGTGATTAAGTTGATAACAAATAATAATGCTAAAGCAACCGCAAGTATCGAGGTCATCACTTTTATTGATTTCTCCGTTTTAAGTAAATCTTCATTACTCATTTCAGCTAAATTCTTCTCTTTCATTGTATTTTTTTATTAAGAATTAATTCCATGTTTTTTACCGAACCTAAGGGAGCAATTTTAATCCTTTTACTCCCCTTGGTCAGATAAAAATAATATACACTGTTAACATCAATCAGGTAAACTACTTCAGATTCGCCACCGCTGTAATTTAAAACATGATCATACTTAAGGGTATTGTTATTAATCCGTTTTGCCAATTTTTTCCCTTGTCCAAGGCCAATACCAATAAAGAAAGAAAACAGGCCGCAGGCAAAAAGAACAGCAAAAAAACTTGTGAAATGATTTGCAATCTGCTCTTCACTAAGCGATTCAGCATTTTTTAAACTCGATAATTTTTGCGCCCATTTTTTATCACGTTTTTTAGCTAAAAATGCAGGATAGGCGTACAAAACGATTGCGAAAAGCACGACCCCAACAAACGCAACCAGATTAGATGTTAAGGTTGCAATAGGGCTAATTAAAATATCCATCAGGCTAGAATATTTTAAAATATTAATGTCAATCTGGTAATAAAAAATGCTCTCTTTAAGTATACCCAATACCACAAGGAAAAGGTAGCCAAAGGGAAGTAGTTTTTGTAGGTTTTCTGAGAATTTCATCTTGATAGCGTTTAGATAAAATTGTTAAGGATACCTTAATCAATTCGTATTTGCCCGCAAAATAAAAAATTATCTCAAGCATTTACCTAAGCCTGATTCGCTATCCATTAATCCGAACAGTTTATATCTTTTATCACATTGACCATAAGCTCAATTAACAACCCTATCATAAAGAAATCAAACAACTAATAATCAATATATTAAAAACGTATCCCAGTAGAAATACCCGATGTTCTTGAAGCTAAAATACGCGCTTCATAATTTGCTTGGCACAGTGATTGTAATGTGCCTGTTACATTTAACTAACCGAATCTGGCAACTACCTGGCAGGTTCACTATGAAAAACAAAACATGAAAAAGACAGTTCAAATTTTTAGCATGCTTTTAATAGCATTAACCGTGATGGTATCTTGTAAGAAAGATACAGACCCTGCAGACCGGGATTTCTTTATTGGTACTTACAATGGAACGGTTTCTTACCGAAACAGCGAAACCACAATTAATAGTTCTGACGGGAAGGTAACTGTAAGTAAGGTTGGCGAAACTTATAACTTTTATTTCGGCAGTGGCATTCCTGATATAACCGGAGTGAAGTTTGAAAAAACCGGCGATAACAGTTATGTAAGTATTGGTTCTGGTTTAACCGGTATTAGCATTGATGCCAGCACCTTAAAAATGCTCGTTTCTAAAGACGGCCAAACCTGGACAGCCAACTGTACCAGATAGTAAAAAAACAAAAAAGTCACGGCATTTTACCGTGACTTTTCATTATAACTCATCTTCTTCGTCCTCTTCTTCAGGCACGTAACTTTCAATTGCCTGTCCAATAGCATTTACTTCTTCGTCTTCCTCAAAAATTGGCAGTTCCGTTTTATAATCCATCTTCAGCCAGATTGCCGAAGTATCCTTAATAATCTGAATATATTCTTTGCCATCCTTAAAGATGGTATAAGTATCATTTCCTTCCGGAAAAACCGAATAATTTATTTGGTCTAACGCTATATCAAATGGTTCTTGCATCGCTAATATTTTTCTACGAAGATAATGCTTAAAAGCGTATTATTTAAGCGCTCTTAATTTGAAAAGCAACGGTACAGTATTTCATCGGCTTTACAGTCCCGCCATTCACTTCAATCTTTTTGTTAGCTGTAGTAAATAACCCCCGCAGGTTTTAAAAACCTGCGGGCGTTGAAAGGATATCCGGCAAAAAGTATTTCCGCTGCTGTCGGGTTTATAACGAGCGGTTCGCTCCAGCAAAATGTACTAACTAAAAAATTACCTGCCTTTGCTTAAAATCTGCTTCAATTGTATTACTTTACGCCTAACATTTACCCTACAGAAAGAAAGATGAAGTTAACGTTTTGGGGCGCTGCGCAACAAGTAACAGGAAGTATGCACCTGCTCGAAGTTGGACATTATAAAATACTGATAGATTGCGGCTTAGATTATGAGAAAGAGACCTACCAGGAAGAAAATCAGCAATTCCCTTTCGATCCGGCCAGCATTAACCTCGTTATTTTAACCCATGCACACATCGATCATTCGGGCAATTTACCTACACTTGTACGCCTCGGTTTCGATGGGCAAGTGCTTTGTACACCACCAACTGCCGATTTAACAGCCATATTACTTTTCGATTCTGTTGAGCTGTTCTTAAGAAAACAAAGCCGAAAACCGCGTACTAAACGGGGTAATTTCAGCGGGCCAAAACCCTTATACCTGCACAAGCACGTAATGGATACCATTGATAGGTTCGTAACCATTGCTTTTAACAAACCCTTCAGCATTAATGGCGATATCAGCCTAACATTTATTCCGGTTGGACACTTATTAGGTGCTGCAGCAGTGGTTTTAACCATAAATGAGAATGGCGAAGAAAAGAAAATCGCTTTCTCAGGCGATATTGGACGGGAAAACTATCCGGTTTTAGTTAAACCTGAAGTTCTTCCTGAAGTCGATTATTTTGTTTGCGAATCTACTTACGGTGGGCGTTACCATACAAAAGACCAGACACTGGAAGAAAGACTGGTAAAAGAAATTGAAGAGGCTTGTATCAAGACACCAGGACGATTAATCATCCCTGCTTTTAGCATCGGCAGAACGCAATCGCTGGTTTTTGCATTGAACCAGATTTTCACAAAAAACCTATTACCGCCAGTTCAGATTTTTGTAGATAGCCCAATGGCCATTCAAGCGACCGATGTTTACCGTAAACACCATAGCCTTGTTAACCAGGAAGCAAAGGATTTCTACAAAACAATGGGCGATGAGTTTGAATTTGAGCATCTGGCCTACGTTCAAACCATGAAAGAAAGTAAAGATGTTTCCAATTATTTCGACCCGTGTATTATTATCTCTTCTGCCGGGATGCTCGAAGGCGGACGTATTCAGGATCACCTTTATTACAACATTCAAAATTATTATTGTACAATTCTTTTCATTGGTTACTGTGCTAAAGGAACTTTAGGCTATAAACTGCTAAGCGGTGCACCAATTGTTCGGATAAAAGACCGCGAAATGATGGTTTATGCAACAATCCGCCAGACGGATTTGTTAAGTGGCCACGGCGACCATGACGATTTAGTTAAAACGGTTAAACAAACAGGCCAACCGAAAAAGGTTTTTCTGGTTCATGGAGAGGATAAAAACTTGCAAAGTTTAGCAGCAGCGCTACAAGAAGATGGTTTTAATGTTGTAGCACCCGAAAGAGGGGAGATGTTTGAGATTTAATGTACCTTGTCCTTTTTGAGCATAGCAAAAATCTATAACACAGTTGTCCAAAAACGGTAAGGGACCGGGATAAATTAAAGCCAACTTTCTATCGCTTGCGGATTCTTCATTGCATTTAGAATGACAATAAAATAGACTATTTGCTCCCATCTAGCTCAGCTAAGCAAGAGACGAGCGCAGATCTTCCATTCTCCCTATTACATTTTACCTCATTTCCTTACCTGGCCATCACCTCTTACCACCCATTTATAACTGGTAAGCTCTTCCAACCCCATGGGGCCGCGGGCATGAAGCTTCTGTGTACTTATGCCAATTTCTGCACCTAAGCCAAACTGTGCGCCATCGGTAAATCCTGTTGATGCATTTGCATAAACCGCAGCAGCATCTACTTCATTTAGAAACCTCGTAATATGTTCAGCATTTTCTGTAATAATGGCTTCACTATGTTTTGAACTATAATCAGCAATATGATTCAAGGCTTCTTCAAAGCCATCAACCACTTTTACCGCAAGTTTTAACGATAAAAACTCTGTACCAAAATGTTCTTCAGTTGCGTGGTGTAATAATTCTTGCGGATAAGAGGCGGCCAAAGCTTCATAACTTCTTTCATCAGCAAATAGCTCCACATTCCCATCCGCCAAAGGCGAAAGCAATTGTCCTAAATCATTTAATCTATTTCGATTAATCAGCACACAATCAAGCGAGTTACAAACACTTACTCTTCGGGTTTTAGCATTAAAAATAATAGCTTTTCCCTTTTCCAAATCTCCAGACTCATCAAAATAGGTGTGCACTATGCCTGCTCCGGTTTCAATTACCGGTATTTTGCTGTTTTCCCTAACATAGTTAATCAGCGACTGGCTTCCGCGGGGAATTAGTACGTCAACATAACCCCTTGCAGCTAACAAAGCCTCAGTAGCCGATCTGTCAGGCGGCAATAAAGTTAAAACATCAGGACAGATTTGATGCTTTTGCAGCGCATCTTGAATCACCTTTGCAATGGCCTGATTGGAAAAAGCAGCGTCACTTCCACCTTTTAAAACCGCTACATTTCCTGTTTTAAAACATAAAGCAAATACATCAGCAGTAACATTTGGCCGGGCCTCATAAATTACGCCCACAACGCCTAATGGCACACGAACTTTTTGAATATGCAGTTTGTTTTCTAAGGTTTTATCCGAAAGAACCTCGCCAAGCGGGCTATTTAAACTCACCACATTTTTCACATCACCTGCAATATCTGCCATTCGTTGTGCTGTCAGCTTAAGTCTGTCGTATTTAGGATCTTCACGGGGCATTTTAGTTAAGTCCTTTTCGTTTTCCGTTAAAATCTCAGCCGTTCGTAAAACCAATGCATCTGCCAAATCAGCTAACACCTCATTTATTTTGTGTTTGCTTAGTGTAGCCATTGTACGGCTTGCCTTTTGTGCCTTTTCGAAGTATTGTTCGTAGTTCATTTTGTTAATTATTAACCGCAATGTGCGCTAAATTTTTACAAAGGAAATTAAGATAGGAAACGTGCTCTTTGCTGCATGCGTTGCATTTCCTTGTGGTGAAATTTTTATATCGCCGAATAAAAATAATCGTAATGCACCAGGGCCTTTTGTTTTTTCAGGCCTATCCGCTCTTTTGCCTTATCCGAGCCATACTCTGCTATACCCAAACCAATAAGCTGGTTACTTTCATCAACTATTTTAATAATATCTCCTTTTAAAAAATCCGTTTGTATTTCGATAATTCCCACCGGCAATAAACTTGTGGCCTTACCTGATGTTAAAACCGTTTTCGCACCATCATTAAGTTTTACAATTCCTGTTGCTGAAGTTTCTGAATGGGCAATCCACTTTTTCTTTCCCGATTTTATTTTTTCGGGCACAAAACGGGTATGTACAATTTCCTTATTCAGCAAAGAGGTAAGTACATTATCGGTAGTTCCATTAGCGATATGAACATTAATGCCCAGTTTAGCTACTTTTTGCGCCATGGTTGACTTTGTTATCATTCCACCGCGGCCAAATGACGACTTACCGGTTTGTATAAATGAAGCCAGATTAGAAACCGAACCTGTAATCTCTTCTATAACTGCCGAATCTTTCAGCTTAGGATCACCATTATAAATACCGTTAACATTAGAAAGAATAATCAATGCGTCTGCATTTAGCATTGAGGCAATCAATCCGGCCAGTTCATCATTATCGGTAAACATTAATTCGGTTACTGAAACCACATCATTTTCATTTACCACAGGGATAACATCGTTCTGTAGCAAAATCTGCATACAGTTTTTCATGTTCAGGTAATGCGCCCTGTCGCGAAAATCCTCTTTGGTTACCAAAACCTGGGCACACTTAATTTTATGCGGTTCAAAAAAATTAGCATAGGTATTAATCAGTTTAACCTGACCTATAGCCGCCAAAAGTTGCCGGGTAGTTACTGCATCTTGCTTTTCAGAAACTTTTATTAAACTTCTTCCGGATGCCACTGCACCCGAAGACACCAGAATTACTTCAATACCTTGTTTCTTTATTTCAGCAAGCTGATTAACCAGGTGCTGAATTCTTGATTCGTCGGGCAGTCCGTTTGCCTGAGTTATTACATTCGACCCAACTTTAATAACTATTTTTTTATACCCTAATTTCATTTTATGCCGAAAACATTTGTCGGAGCAATTTAGCATCTATTTTTTTCAATTGAAATGAATATTAATCTGACAACTGATTTTTACGAAAATGGCAAATTAATATGCTGATGTCGGCTTCAAGCAACCGTAATGAATAAAATCTACAAGAAAAAATCATTAAATTGCATTAAACCTTAACCAAACCACCATGATGAAACGTATCTTTCCCTCGCTGATTTTGCTGGGTACAATTTCAGCTTGTAACCATCCACAAAAAGAAGAAATGAAACCAATAAAATGGCCCGATGCCAAACCTCCTATTGCAGCAATTAATCCGCATAAAAGAATTATTCATGGCGATACTGTAATTGACAACTATTACTGGATGATTGACTATTTCAAAAAAGGGCCCGATAGCACAAAGGTGGTCGATTACCTAAAAGCGGAAAATAAATACCTTGATACCATGATGAAAGGAACTGAAAAGTTTCAGGCTGATTTGTTTAAGGAAATGAAGGGCCGTATTAAGGAAAAAGACGAGTCGGTTCCGGTTTTTAAGAATGGTTATTTCTACTACACTCGTACGGAGGACGGACAACAATATTATAAATACTGCCGCAAAAAAGGCAGTTTGACGGCTAAAGAAGAAATTTTACTAGATGTTGATGCGCTTGCAAAAGGGCACGCTTATTATAGTGCAACAGGTTTTAGCGTTAGCCCTGATAATAAACTGCTCGCTTTTGGTGTCGATCAAGTTTCACGAAGGCAGTATACCATACAGGTAAAAAACCTCGAAACAGGCGAAATTTATAAGGATGCCATTGCGAATACCGAAGGTGCGGTGGCTTGGGCCAACGATAATAAAACCTTTTTCTACACCTCGAAAAATCCTGTAACGCTTCTAAGTGAAAAGATTAAAAAGCATGTTCTGGGTACAGATGCCAAAGCTGATGTTGTGGTTTACGATGAAAAAGACAATTCGAATTACATCGGGGTGATGAAATCGAAAAACGGCAAACACATTTTTATTGGTTCGCAGGGGACGCTAACCTCTGAGTACAGGATGATTGATGCTGACCACCCTGAGGCTCCGTTTAAAGTTTTCTCGGCCAGGTCCAAAGATGTTTTGTATGATGTTTTACCTGTTGACAATAAATTTTATATCGTAACCAACTGGAATGCAAAAAATTTCCGCTTAATGGAATGTCCTCTGGATAAAACAGAAAAAGAAAACTGGAAAGAAGTAATTCCAAACCGAAAAGACGTATTGTTGGAATATGGTGAAGAGTTTAAAGACTACCTGGTTTTATCAGAGCGTAAAAACGGATTAACGGCACTTCGCGTGATGAAAAACGATGGAAGCGATTATTACATCAAGTTTGATGAACCAGTATATGCTGCGGGAATAGGTTCAAACCCTGAGTACAACGGTAAAACGCTTCGGTATTCATATACTTCGCTTACCACACCTAACTCTACCTACGATTACGATTTAGAGAAAAAGGATAAAAAGTTAATGAAACAGCAGGAAGTTGTTGGTGGATACAATCGCGATGACTATGCAACAGAACGTGTTTTTGCGACTGCAAAAGACGGCACAAAAATTCCAGTTGCCATTGTTTACAAAAAGGGTTTCGAGAAAAATGGAAAAGCACCATTATTACTTTACGCCTACGGCTCTTATGGCTCAAGCACCGATGCTACATTTTCTTCACCAAGGCTCAGTTTGCTTAACCGTGGATTTGTTTTCGCTATCGCAAACATTCGTGGAGGGCAAGAGATGGGCAGGCAATGGTATGAAGATGGTAAACTGATGAAAAAGAAAAACACATTTACCGATTTTATTGCCGCAGGCGAATATTTAGTTGAACAGAAATATACTTCTAAAGGTCACTTGTATGCCCATGGAGGTAGTGCAGGTGGTTTGTTAATGGGTGCTGTAGCAAATATGGCTCCCGATTTATGGAATGGTATAATTGCCGATGTTCCTTTTGTTGATGTAATAAATACCATGTTGGATGAGAGCATTCCATTAACAACAAATGAATTTGATGAGTGGGGCAATCCGAAGAAAAAAGATGCATACGATTATATGAAGAGTTATTCTCCATATGAAAACGTAGAGAAAAAGGCTTATCCGAATATGCTGGTAACTACAGGTTTACACGATAGCCAGGTACAATATTTCGAACCGGCAAAATGGGTTGCAAAACTTAGGGCAACGAAAACGGATAAAAATGTTTTATTGCTTAAAACCAACATGGATTTCGGACATGGTGGTGCATCAGGCCGCTTCGATTATCTGAAAGATGTATCATTGAGATGGGCATTTTTATTTGCCCTAGAGGGAATTGAAAAGTAGGATTATTAAGTTATTTCTTTTATAACGAATTGCATTGCAATCATCGAACTCAAGGGTCGATGATTGCAATGCTTTATTAAATAAAATGTTAATCGCCCCAAGAACAAGGATCGATCTATAATTTCAGCAAAATCCAGCCCGATAAAGGCTTTTCATTGTCGAGAAGAATGCTATAATAATAAACTCCCTCAGGCAGTAGCTTCCCTTTGTAGGTACCATCCCAGCTAACGGTTTTTACTGTTGACTGGTAAACGATTGCACCATATCGATTGAATACCTTTACATAAACTTTACTATATGAATCTAAGCCCGGAATATTCCATTGGTCATTTACACCATCACCATTGGGCGTTATCCCATTCGGAATGGAAAGCTTTTCATATACTTTTACGTTCATATCATCACTACTAATGCCACAGCCATTTAATGAGGTAATGGTTAGGGTGTAAGTCATATTTTTTGTAGCTGAACAAACCGGATTAAGTACTGTAGGGTCGTCCAGGAAATCAACTGGACTCCAGTTATAAGTTACTGCTTTTTCATTTGTTGTCGCATCCAAAGAAATTGAATTCCCCACTACCAGGCTTTTATCAGGGCCTGCATTGGCGACAGGAAGTTTATTTACAGTTACAGTAACCGTTCCGGTGGCGGGGCAGGCACTACTGGCATCATAAACACTCACGGTATAAGTGGTGGTTACTGATGGAGTAGCCACAGGATTGGCTACGTTAGCATCACTTAAACCTGTTGCCGGTGTCCAGGCATAGCGAACGCCACCGGAAGCAGTTAATGTTGTTGCACTCCCTTCACAAATAGTAACATTTTCACTTATTGCGCTTGCAGGCCGTGTTCCTATGGCTACATTAACATTTGCTGAAGTTTCACATCCATCAGTAGTTTTAACTTTAACTGTGTAGGTACCAGCGTTATTGTCTGTAACGCCAGTTAATGATGGGTTCTGCAGCGCAGATGTAAAATTATTTGGCCCTGTCCAGCTGTAGGTTGATGTAGCAGCACCCTGAGCAACAAGGTTTAGGGTTTCACCTACACATAACGGGCTATTGCTGCTTGGTGCTGGTGCGGGCAAGGGATTAATGTTCACGGTTAAAACAGAAGAGACAATCCGACATTGTGTATTGACAAAATTAGCAGATTCGCCAACAGCAAGTCGGTATAAATAAGTTCCTGAAGCAGCACCTGTTAAATCGACACTTGCTGTGGTATTGGTTGCCCCAGGGATATCTGTCCAGCCAGCACCATTAATATTGCGCTGCCATTGATAAGCCGGTGTAGTATAACCGCCTGCCGATGATACCGACGCCTGTAGGTTAACCACTCCTGTACTTCCTTCACAAAAAGTAAGGCTTGATGAAGCGCCCGAGTTTAATCCGGCCGTAATGCTCGGCCCATACGGACTAAAAGTAATATCATCCAATGCCAAATCGTTTGCGGGTGCACCGCCAGCACTGTTGTTCCGCATTCTTAAAACCACATCAGTTACCCCGGCTGGAGTAGAAAAATTAAAACTTTTCTTAACCCATGTTGGCCCTGACGGCGTTAAAGGAATTTGGCCTGTGGTATAACTCTGGATGATGGTTCCATCTGTTTTTTCAATCGTAAAGGTAATATTAGGCGGGCTGTTATCGCTCGATCGGAGCAAATTAACAACCCAGGCACCGAATTCGTAAGCTGTATTGGGACAAAGATTAGAAACCGTGGTTTTATAGAAATAATCAGTTGTTGATACACTTGCATTAACTACCATCATGTAGCCATAAGTTCCGGTAACACTACCTGTATGATCTTGAGTAGACCACCAGACATTTCCAGATGCAGCCGTACTTTTCATAACCGTGTAAGAGCCATCGTTGGGGAAGGCTTGTGCCACGTAGGTATAACTTGTGGTTCCTGCCGGCAAAGCACCGGCATAAGTTGCAGTTCCTGTCCCAAAATCGATGTTCACAATCGGATCACCAAGCGATTGTGCCCAAACATCAATCGAAAAAAATGTAGAAAATACAGAAAGGATAAAGAGCCGTTTTAAGGTGTACATAATCGGAATTGATTTATAAATATCTCTGAAAGATAGACGCCTACTATAAGTCAGACGACGAATGGAGAATATGTATCGATAAGTAAATCAGGCAATACCAATATTACACCAAAGCGAAAATCAGCTAAGAATAGTTATGTATCTTTGCCCTCCAATGGAATACAACGTTCATACTTTACCCAACGGCATTCGTTTGTTACATGTGCCAACGGCTTCGACCATATCTCATGCCTGTATCATCATCAATACCGGTTCCCGTGATGAGCCTGAACAAAAAGCAGGGCTGGCACATTTTATTGAACACCTTATTTTTAAGCGTACGGAAAAACGAAGTACCAACCAGATTTTAAACCGTCTGGAAAGTGTGGGTGCAGATTTGAATGCTTACACAACCAAAGAATATACCTGCGTTCATGCTTCCTTTCTTAATCCTTATTTAGAACGGACCTTAGATCTTTTCAATGACATTATTTTCCACTCCACTTTTCCTGAAGAGGAGATGGACAAGGAAAAAAGTGTTATTCTTGATGAAATTGCTTCCTATTTAGACCAACCGGAAGAGGCTATAAATGATGATTTCGAAGACATGCTTTTTGCTGGAAACGCCTTAGGTAACAATATCCTTGGCACAACTGAAAGTGTAAACAATTTTACCCGGGAAGACGTAATCAACTTCAGGAAAGCAAATTACCGGACAAACGAAATTGTAATTGCTGTTTTAGGGAACTATAGCTTTAACAGCATCATCAAAAAGGGATCGAAGTACTTTGCAGATGTTGAAGAAAATACTCCAAATTTAGCCAGAGTCAAACCAGCTATTTTAAAGTCGGTTACCACTGATATCTATAAGCCGATTATGCAGTCGCACTGTATTTTAGGTACGCAAACTTATTCCACACACCATAAAAATAAGGCTGGATTAATGTTGCTCAATAATTATTTCGGAGGAAACGGGATGAGTTCGACTTTAAATCTTCAAATCAGGGAAAAGTATGGTATTGCTTATACGATAGAGTCTAATTTTTCGCCCCTCAGCGATACTGGAATATTCTCCATCTATTTTGGAACCGATAAGGAAAAGCATCAAAAAGCATTGTCTTTGATTTTCAAAGAGATGAAAAAATTACGTGATAACCCGCTGAATGATTTACAGTTGCAAAAGGCAAAAAACAAATTTATCGGGCAAATTGCTTTAAGTGAGGAAAACAGAATTGGTTTGATTATCTCAATGGCGAAAAGCCTGATCGACCATGACAAAATTGATTCGCTGGAGCAGGTTTTTGAGAAAATCAACCGCGTAACCGCTCAGGAAGTTGCACAGATTGTTGATGAAGTTTTAGCGCCCGAACAGCTGAATATTTTTACTTTCAGTCCATTACTGGAATAATTGCTATTTTTGTATCGATTTCCATCATTGCGAGGGAAATAAAAAACATAACACATAATGAAATTACCTATAGTTGCATACGGAGACCCGGTTTTAAAAAAAGTTGGGACTGATATAGACAAAGATTATCATGAATTAAAAGAGCTTATTGCAAACATGTTCGACACCATGTATTACGCCAATGGTGTTGGGCTTGCTGCGCCACAAATTGGCTTGCCAATCCGCTTGTTTATTGTTGATACCGGAACCGATGAAGACGGAACACCAGGCTACAAAAAGGTTTTTATCAACGCACAAATTTTAGAAGAAACCGGCGAACCATGGAACTTTAATGAAGGTTGCCTGAGTATTCCTGATATCCGCGAAAATGTTTTACGCAAACCAAATGTTAAGGTAAAGTACTTTGATGAGAACTGGGTGGAACACACAGATGATGTTGATGGTATGCCGGCACGTGTTATTCAACATGAGTATGACCACATTGAAGGGAAGTTATTTACTGATCGGGTAAGTATACTACGCAAAACCATGCTTAAAAGTAAACTCGACGCAATATCAAAAGGAAATATCAAAACAGATTATAAAATGAAATTTCCGAATAAGAGTAAGAAAAGATAAGACTTGAGGGAAGAAATTAAAGGGAAAACGAAAACGTTCTCCCTTTTTTTATTCGTTTTCGCTTCGCTTTCTATCCCCGTCAAATATTTGCTGCATAAGCTTACCCCAGGCAAAAGGATTGAGCAAAGGATTGGTTTGAACCATATTTTTGTTAACCATCCTGTCGAAATTATATCGGTAATTCTGACTGCCAATTTCACCGCCATCTCTCGGTAATGTTTGGATTAAGCCATTAATCGATGATTTGGAAAGATTTCTTTTAGCAATTGCCAAATCATCATCGGCTAGTTTCATCGATAAGAATTCACGGGTAAATTCTTCTGTAGTAGCCCACGGAAAAACACGAACAGTTGGTAAGTTAATTACATCTGCCTTTAATTTAACCATTATGGTATACTTGCTATCGGGTGTACTTTCAGGAATAATCGTCGAAAATTTCTTGTAACCTATTGCCGTAAATAAAATGGTATCGCCCGGATTCACAATAAACGTAAAATAACCTCTATAATCTGCTGCAACTCTTTTACTGTTTGCAGAAAGATTTGTTATAGTAACATATGGAATAACATTGGTACTGTCAATATCTGTTATAATCCCGGAAAACTGTATAAGTTTATCCTTGTCCGCTTTTTGTTGAGCAAAAGTGGTTATGGAAAAAATAAGGCAAATAAGGACAATACAATATCTCATTAAGACAAAAGTAATTTTAATACTTAAAACCGCTTGTTAAATATTGTTAATCTTGTTCTGCCATATTAACGGCAACTACCGAGGTAATTTCAGGAACAGCTTTCATTATTGCTTGCTCAATGCCTGATTTCATGGTCATAAAACTCATAGGGCACGAACCGCAGTTACCTAAAAGCTTTAGTTTAACCACGCCATCTGATGTAATTTCTTCAACAGAAACATCACCTCCGTCAGCAATTAAATATGGTCTGATGGTTTCTAATGCCTGTTCTACTTGTTCTGTTAAATTCATTATGTGCTTTTTAAAATATAAAAATAGTAATTTTTTAGCAATTAGCTACCTGTGCGTTACTTATGGAAATTTGTTGTGCAATTTTACTCGCAATATCTCCAAATATAGTATCCAATACCGGATTTTGATTTAATGTTGCCGGTTTCCCACTGTCTCCGGCTTCGGCAATACTTTGAATAATTGGAATTTCACCTAAAAACGGCACATCAAATCTTTCAGCGAGCTTTTTGCCTCCGCCATTACCAAAGATGTAATACTTATTTTCAGGCAATTCTGCCGGTGTAAAGTAAGACATGTTTTCGACAACACCCAATACCGGAATGTTTATTCCCGGCATGCGGAACATTGCTAAGCCTTTGTGTGTATCTGCAAGCGCAACCTGCTGAGGTGTGGTAACAACCACCGCTCCGGAAATAGGAAAGCTTTGGGTAATAGTAATATGGATATCGCCAGTTCCAGGAGGAAGATCGACAATTAAATAATCCAGCTCGCCCCAGTTAGTATCGTTAAATAATTGTTTAACAGCGTTGGATGCCATTGGCCCACGCCAAGGCACAGGCTGATCAGGATCGGCAAAAAAACCTAGCGACAATAACTTTATACCGTATTTTTCTATCGGAATAATTTTGGTTTTACCGTCGGCGGTTTCAACAGCGCCCGGTTTTGCATCAACCAAATCAAACATGGTTGGTACCGATGGTCCATAAATATCGGCATCGATTAAACCAACTTTAGCTCCATCTTTAGCTAAAGTAACCGCCAGATTACTCGAAACTGTAGATTTTCCAACACCACCTTTTCCTGATGAAACCAAAATGATGTTTTTTATGTTATCAAGTGATGATGAATTGGTTGGCTGGGTTACCCTTGAAGTTACATTGATATTAATTTCAGCTTCAGCATATACAAAATGCTTAATTGCATTGGTACAGGCATTTTTTAACATGTCCTTCATAGGGCATGCCGGGGTAGTAAGTTCGAGTGTAAAGTTTATTTGTGTATCAACTATTTGTAAATCCTTAATCATGTTTAAGGTTACCAGGTCTTTTTTAAGATCCGGATCTTCTACATTTTTTAAAGCATCTAAAACTTGCTGGGGACTAATCTGCATCGTATTAATTTAAATTCAAAATTAACAAAACATAGCCATAAATACTTTTATTTAGGGTTTTAAACTGTAATTTTAACACGAAATAAACATTTAATTGTTACGTTTAAGCAATTAACCATTTTAACGACTGTATGCGCATACCTAAAATTAACATCCCTAAAAAATATTTAAAAATTGGTGCCTGGGTTTTAAGTGTTTTTTTAATTGTTTGCATTGCTCTGGGCGCTATTGCATACAGTAAAAGGGAAGCCTTACTCAAAAAAATGGTTGCCAAAGCAATCACGAAAGCCGATAAGGATTACAACCTAAATGTTAAAATTGGTTCTGCTGGCTTTACCGGCCTAAGCACTGTTAAAATGACTGCGATTTCTGTTGTTCCTAAAGACCGGGATACCCTTACCAATATTTCTGAGCTTAGTGTGGGTGTAAAATTATGGCCTTTACTATTTGGCAACGTAAAACTCGCCGAACTTAAACTTAACAACGGTTTTGTAAGTGTGGTACTTAAAGATTCAACAACAAATATCGATTTCATTTTAAAGAGAAAGAAAAAAGACAGCACGACCACTAAAAGCAAGGTGAACCTTGCTGATATTGCCAGCAACATCCTTAACGAGGTATTATATAAAATTCCTGATGACATGGATGTTAAAAACATGGTTTTTAAGTTTAACGATAATGATACGGCTAAATTAAATTTTGCAACTGTAGCAACAATTGATGGGGGAGACTTAAAATCGACTATTGATGTGAATAATGGAGAAGCTACCTGGCATGTAGATGGAGAAGTTGACCCTGGAAATAAGCAGTTAAGCATTAGTGCTTATGCTGACGGAAAAAAACTGGAATTACCCTACCTGAACAATAAGCTTCATGCAAAACTGAGCTTCGATACCTTACAAACTGAGCTTAAAAATGCTAAATTTAGTGGCGACGATTATAAAATATCGGGCTCATGGTCGGTTAAAAACATGTTGATTAACCAGCCACGTATTGCAAGCAATGATATAATTGTTCAAAGTGCCAAGCTCGACGCAGATGTTCTGGTAGGTCCAAATTATATCGCTTTGGATAGCAGCTCTACAGCTTATTTAAAAAATGCTTCTATTCATCCTTATGTGAAATACACTTTAGGAAAGAACAAGATATATGAGTTAAAGTTAAATGCCGAAGAGCAGGATGCACAGGCCATTTTTCAGGCTTTCCCTCAGGGCTTATTTGAATCGCTTGATGGCTTAAAAGTGCAGGGTAAAGTAAAGTACAACCTGAATTTTTATCTTGATACGGCGATTCCTGACAGTGTGAAGTTCAGTTCGACCTTAACTCCGGTTGATTTTAAAATATTACAATGGGGGAAAACCAACCTGCAAAAGATAAACAGTCCTTTTGTTTACACCCCTTACGAATACGGCAAGCCGATGCGCGATATTACTATCGGCCCGTCTAATCCTAATTTCACACCGCTTAACGCCATATCTAAAAACTTCATTAATGCCGTTTTAACGGCTGAAGATCCCTCTTTCTTTACCCATAATGGTTTTGTTGAAGAGTCTATCCGTAAATCAATAGCAGTAAACTTTAAGGAGAAAAAGTTCAAGCGTGGCGGTAGTACAATTAGTATGCAGCTGGTTAAAAATGTTTACCTCAGTCGCCAGAAAACCCTCGCCCGCAAAGCGGAGGAAATTTTAATTGTATGGCTCATCGAACACAACCATCTGGTAAGTAAGCAGCGTATGCTTGAGGTTTACTTTAACATTATGGAGTTGGGCCAGAATATTTATGGTATTGGTGAGGCATCAAGGTATTATTTCGGAAAACAACCTGCCGATTTAACAATAGGTGATGGGCTTTTCCTGGCCAGCATTGTACCAAAGCCAAAAGCATCGATGTACAAATTTATGGCGGATGGAAGTCTAAAACCTTACATGTTCAACTATTTCAGGTTTATGGGAAATATCATGGCACGAAGAGGTTTAACGCCAGCAGACACCTCCGGTTATGGTTTCTATAATGTTCGTTTAAGGGAAGGCTTACGCCAATACCTTGCGCCAGATACCGCAGTAGTAGATACCACGGCTTTTGACGGTGATGATGATATGGATGTTGCACCTGTGGTAATGCAGGATAAAAGCAAAAACCTTTTCGACAGGATTTTTGGTGGTGGCAAAAAAGACACCTCAAACCGTTCGGCTATTAAACCAGGCGATACCACCAAAACCAGAAAACAGTTAAGACAGGAGCGGAGGGAACAACGAAGAAGAGAAAAAGAGCTGGAGAAAATTCAATAACGGGGCTAAAATTAATAGCCACAACCATACAATTAAATAAATGCATAAAATAAAAGTAGAAGATAAAGAATTTGAAATCTTCTTAGAAAACGACACCATTAGCAAAAGAATCCGCTTACTAGGCATTCAGATTAACGTAGATTATGAAGGCAAATGCCCTTTATTTATTGGCATTCTTAATGGCAGTTTTTTATTTATGGCCGATTTAATTAAAGAAATTACCGTGCCCTGCGAAGTTGCCTTTATGCGTGTTGCATCATATGATGGAACTTCAAGTTCGGGAAAAGTAAAAGAATTAATTGGTTTACCTGATGATATTGAGGGTCGTGATATAATCATTGTTGAAGATATTGTTGATACCGGTTTAACATTAACCCATATTGTAAAAACGATAAAGGAGAAGAATCCAGCCTCATTGAAAGTAAGCTCCCTTTTGCTTAAGCCAACTGCCCTTAAGCACGAAATAGAAGAGCTTGATTACATTGGTTTTGAAATCCCTAACGAATTTGTGGTCGGCTACGGATTAGATTACAATGGCCTTGGTCGTAACCTGACTGATATTTACAGAGCAACCGAAGCATAATTTTTAGATTGTATTAATTTATTTTTCGCACCTTTGCTCAATAATTCCTAACACAATGACCATACACAAAGAAGGCTACACAACTATAGCTTTAAGCATATTATTTATTTTCATCATTAATGCATTTGTTGATTACAAATATTACGATGTAACCTGGCTACGCTGGTTTGTTTATATCTTTTCAGCAGCATTGTTTATTATTGTTTTACAATTTTTCCGTAATCCCAGCCGCAGTTTTTCATCTGGTGAAAACCTTGTAATTTGCCCTGCAGATGGTAAGGTTGTTGTTATTGAAGAAACAGAAGAAGGTGAATATTTTAAAGATAAAAGACTACAGGTATCAATTTTTATGTCGCCTGTTAACGTTCACATTAACCGTAATCCAATTTCGGGTGTTGTAAAATTCTTTAAATACCATCCGGGTAAATACCTTGCTGCATGGAACCCTAAATCATCTACCGAAAACGAACGTACAACAACTGTTGTGGAGCATAAAAATGGTACGCCTGTATTGTTCCGCCAGATTGCCGGCGCCTTGGCACGAAGAATTGTTTGGTATGTAAAAGAAGGCGATCAGGTTGTGCAAACCGAGCAGTTTGGATTTATTAAATTCGGTTCAAGGGTTGATGTTTTTCTTCCTGTGGGCACAAAAGTTAATGTTCAGCTTAATGACGTAGTTAAAGGTGGTATTACCACTTTAGCAACATTAAGTTAATCATACTAAAGAAGACTTACAAAGTTTATCAAGCAGTTCATTTTAAACTTTGTAAGTCTTCTCTCTTCATTCAATTCCCGTCTTAGTCGGTGCTATCATTCCCCACAGCCTTTTCTCCAGCCGAACCTGTAGACTTGTCACTGATTAATCGCTGCGTTGGGTAAGCAAAATCAGATTTATTCCGCATTACAATTTCCATAATCTTAAAGTTAATTTCCTGTTTTATGGCCAAGTAATCGTTATAAGCGGTAATGGAAACAAAATAAATCACTTCAATGTTTAAGGCAGAATCGCCAAAACCCTCAAAGTAAGCATTTCCGTCATTACTGGTATCTTCATGCTCACGAATATATGTCTTTATTTCATCAACAATATTTTTAATGGTTTCCGCATTGGTTTCGTAAGTTATTCCGAAGGAAAATTTTACCCGCCTGAAATTTCTTAAGCTCATATTTTCCAAAACACCATCAATCATTCCCTTATTAGGTATTGTTGCCATTGTTTTTTCTGAAGTACGGATCAAAGTACTTCTAAAGCCCACTTTTTCTACCGTTCCTTCAACACCATCAACTTTTACTAAATCGCCTACTGTAAAAGGCTTATCAAGGAAAATGGTAAATGAACCCAAAAGGTTTTCGAGGCTTTCTTTTGCGGCCAAAGCTATTGCTATACCACCAATCCCCAAACCAGTTATTAACGTTAAAACATTTACCTCAAATACAAAGCCCAGCAGGGTAAAAAAACCGATAAATACAATAATCGTTTTAAAGAGTTCTTTTAAAAAGGGTACAAGTTGGTCATCCGCTTTGCTTTCGGTAAGCGATGCACGATACATTAAAACATGCGAAATGAAGTCGATAATGCGGAGAAAAATCCAGAAGATAGAAAGAATGATCAGGAACAAAAATATCCTATCGATACACTCACCAATGGTTACAGGAATATGCTCCTTTGTTTTTCCAACTAATCGGCTAAAATGAAAAACGGTTACTTCCAGCGGATGTTTTAACTGATTTATAGATAGATAAAGCGTAGAAAACAAGATAAAAACCTCAATAGGTTTTAATAAGAGCGCAACAAACGTATCATCATGAGCTTGTTTCGAAAAGCTTTTAAACAATTTGAAGAGTAACTTACTCAACAGCCTTGAAACGATGGTTCTGAAAATTAATCCCACCAACAGAATCCCACCAAATAAACAATAAGCTTTTACCGAATTACCCCAGAAAACCTGCTCAAAAAAAGATGAATTTAACATAGTGGATTTAAAATTATCTCACAAAGATAGCGTAAACAAAAAAACCTCCACGATTTTGAATCGTGAAGGCTTATATCTTGTAATAAAGAATATTATTTTCTTAAAGATTTAATACGGGCAGCTTTACCAGTTAATGAACGTAAATAGAATAATTTAGCTCTACGAACTTTACCATAGCCATTTACTTCCACTTTCTCGATGTTTGGAGAATTTACAGGAAAGATACGCTCTACACCAACACCGTTGCTCATTTTACGAACAGTGAAAGTTTCGTTTGCACCTGCGCTGTTACGTTGTATAACAACACCTTGGTAAATTTGAACACGTTCTTTATTACCTTCGCGAATTTTATAGTGTACGCTCACTGTATCGCCAGACTTGAACGCAGGAAAATCTTTTTTCGCGATGGCCTGCTCTTCAACAAATTTTACTAAATCCATGATTTTAAGCTATTAAACCAACTTTCTTTACCTTGAAAATCGGATTGCAATATTAGGGAATTTTTTTGATAAAAAAAAGTCTATTTTAATTTTTTCCACAATCTTTTAGAATTCCACATTCGATTAAGCTAAATGCTTCTATTCCAAAAGATCAGGACGGCGCTGCTGAGTGCGTTTTAAGGCCTGTTCATGGCGCCATTCGTTTACTTTTGCCTCATGCCCGCTAAGCAAAACATCAGGTACTTTGTGTCCACGCCAATCGGCCGGCCGGGTATAAACTGGGGCATCTAAAAGCTCACCCTGAAAACTATCTGAAAGCGCAGAAGTTTCATCATTTAAAACTCCAGGAATTAAACGAACCACAGCATCAACTACTATTGCCGCGGGCAATTCTCCGCCACTTAAAACATAATCGCCAACAGAAATTTCTCTGGTTACAAAGATATCCCTTATGCGTTGGTCGATACCTTTATAATGCCCGCATAAAATGATGATGTTTTTCTTGATCGAAAGTTCATTTGCTGTGCTCTGATTTAAGGTAACACCATCCGGGCTCATGAAAATAATTTCATCATACTCCCGCTCCGATTGGAGTTTCTCTATGCATGCCGCAAATGGCTCAATACTCATTACCATGCCACTACCACCACCGTATTGATAATCATCTACGCTTTTTTGTTTGTTTGTGGCATAATCCCTTAAATTATGAACAATAATTTCTGCAATTCCTTTTTTCTGCGCTCTTTGTAAAATGGAGTGGGCAAAAGGACTTTCAAGCAATCCGGGTAAAACAGTTATAATATCGAAACGCATGCTGCAAATTTATTTTTAATTATCCAGATAAACATCGAGTAAGCCTTCGGGCAAGTCAACAGTTACTATTTTTTCCTCATCATCTATTTCTATAATGAAATCTTCATTAAGCGGGAAAAGCACTTCAGTTTCTTTATATAAAACAGTGGCAACAAACTGTTGCGGGTATTCATTAACCGCTAAAATTTCACCAAGCTCACCTAAGTTTTCATCAATAGCAGTAAAGCCCTTAAGATCGGTATAGAAGAATTCATCTTCATCACGTTCAGGCATTTGGGCAATTGGTAAATAAAGCTTTTTTTTCAAAAGTGTTTGCGCCTTATCTACATGATCAACATCATCAAAATTGAAATAACCTGTTTTATTGGCCTGTAATTTAGCTGATTCAACAAAATAAGGAACCAGTTTGCCATTCATATCAGCAAACACAACATCAAAATTAAGTTGCTCATATTCATCGAATTCGAAAAACACCTGAACTTCACCTTTTAGCCCTCTGCTTTTTGTAACGTAACCTATATAAAATGCTTCTTCGTGTTTCATAACGATATTGATTTTGTCATTCTGAGTGCGAAAAACCTGTTGGCATATCCAGATTCTTCGTACCTAAGGATGACAATTTTAGTAAAAAAAATAGCGTTCCGAAACCGAAACGCTATTTCCTGAAACAAAATAATTAAATTATTCTGCTCCTTCTTCTTTTGTAGCTTCAGCTGCAGGAGCTTCCTCAGTTGCTTCAGCCTCAACAGCTGGCGCTTCTTCAGTAGCTTCTTCAACAACCTCTTCTGCAACTGGTGCATTTTTAGCTGCGATTGCTGCTGCTCTATCTTCTTTTTTCTTAGCTTCTGCTGCTAAAGCCACTTTACGTGCATCAGCTTTAGAAGTTGCTAAACCTTCTGTTTTACCAGAAATTTTGTTCGCTTTAGCTTCTAACCAAGCTGTGAATTTCGCATCAGCTTGCTCTTGAGTTAAAGCACCTTTTTTAACACCACCTTCTAAGTGTTTTTTGTATAAAACACCTTTGTAAGATAGGATAGCACGAGCTGTATCAGTTGGCTCAGCACCTTTGTTAACCCAGGCTAAAGTTTTTTCGAAGTTAATTTCGATAGTTGCAGGATTGGTGTTTGGGTTATAAGAACCTAAACGCTCAATGAATTTACCATCACGTGGAGCACGTGAATCTGCTACTACTACGTGGAAAAAAGGTTTTCCTTTTTTACCGAATCTTTGCAATCTGATTTTAGTTGCCATTTTCTCTTTTGTTTATGTATTCAACATATTTCCCGGAACTTCGTGTTGCGGGCTGCAAAGATAACTAAAATACTGTAAATTAAAAACATAGTTTAATTTCTTTGTTTTCTGGATATTTGGCCAAAAATATTTGCAGATACAATATGGAAAGAATTGCCATTGATATGGATGAGGTAATTGCCGATGCCGTTGGAAAATTTATTAAACTTTATAACCGCGATTACAATGTACCGTTAGATTTGAAAATCGATGCCGGAAATGAAATTTACCATCATGTTCCCCAGGATGTAAACCAAAAATGGTTTGAATACATTAACGAGCCCGGCTTTTTTCGAGACCTTGATGTTATTTCCGACAGCCAGCGTGTAATTAAAGCCTTGCAGGAGAAATATGATGTTTACATTGTTTCGGCTGCGATGGAGTTTCGAAATTCGCTCGTTGATAAGTATGATTGGCTTGCTGAACATTTTCCCTTTATAGATTGGCAGCACATTATGTTCTGTGGAAATAAAATTGTTGAGGCTGACATTATTATCGACGACCGAACAAAAAACTTCGTGAATTTTAAAGGCCGCAGCTTATTATTTACTTCTCCACACAATTTATTAATTACAGAATATGAACGTGTAAATACCTGGGAAGAGGTTGCAGGATTGTTACTCTAAGGTTCGAAAGGAAAGCTTATTTAAGAAAGGCTTGCTTTAAAAATGTAACATTTTAAAAAAGTTTCGTTCTAATCAGAAAAAACCTAAGCTATGTTAGTAACAACAACGCCTTCTGTTGAGGGCACAAAAATTGTAAAATATATCGGTCTTGTAACCGGCGAAACAATTATAGGAGCAAATATTTTTAAAGATTTATTTGCCGGGATAAGAGACATTGTTGGTGGCCGCTCTAGTGCTTACGAACAAGTGTTACGTGAAGCTAAAGATACTGCCGTAAACGAAATGCAGCAATATGCTGCCGCTTTAGGCGCAAATGCAATTGTTGGTGTAGATTTAGATTATGAAACTGTAGGGGCCGGAGGGAGTATGCTGATGGTAACTGCAAGCGGTACTGCTGTAATCCTTGAAAACTTATAAATAATTTTCTGGTGAGGAGTAGAATTACTGCTCACCAGAAAAACAGTTTAAAAAGAAAGTATATCAATTAGTTTTAACCAGGTTGTACTTACTTTTTCTGCGTCAATATGCTTTATGGCGTGATCGAATGGCGTAAAAACCATTTCTTTATTAACCTGACCTGCCATAACACTCCGCTGGCCGTTTATTAAACCTTCTACAGCAGAAACCCCAAGTCGACTAGCCAGAACACGATCCATACAGGTTGGTTTTCCACCACGCTGAATGTGACCTAAAACCGAAACCTTAGTATCGTAATGAGGATATTTCGATTGTAAAATTTCACCAACTTTAAAAGCACCACCCGCATCATCGCCTTCAGCAACAATAATAATTTTTGAGGCTTTATCTTTCCGGCTGTGCTCAAGCTTGTGGAGCACATCTTCAACACCCATATTGGCTTCAGGAATAAGAATTGCTTCAGCACCCACACCGATACCACTTCGTAAAGCAATTAAACCAGAATCCCGCCCCATAACTTCTACGATAAAAAGCCTATCGTGAGATTCTGCTGTATCCCTGATTCTGTCAACCGCATCAATTACAGTATTAATCGCCGAATCATAACCTATGGTAAAATCGGTTCCGGCCAAATCGTTATCAATTGTACCAGGCAAACCGATTACAGGAAAATCATGTTCGTTAGCAAAGATATTTGCTCCCGTAAATGTTCCATCACCACCAATAACAACCAAAGCATCTATACCTCTTTTTTTCAGGTTTTCGAAAGCCGTTTTCCTTCCTTCTGGTGTCCTGAAAGCATCACTTCTTGCCGTTTTTAAAATTGTTCCGCCGCGTTGAATAATGTTCGCAACAGATTTACGATCCATCGGCATGCAGTCATCATTAATAAGACCTTCATACCCGCGAAGGAAACCTGTTACTTCGATGTCGTAATAAATGGAAGCCCTGACAACAGCTCTGATTGCGGCATTCATGCCCGGAGAATCTCCTCCGGAGGTTAAAATACCAATGTTTTTTATCTTACTCATTTGTTTGTTTCTTGAAGGCAGCTATTCCGCTGTCTAAAAATTTTATATAGTTTTCGGCATTATAATCTGCTCCCTGAGGTGGCACCAAAACATTTCCATCGCCATCTACAATTACATATTGTGGTTGAGAGTTGCTGTTAAAAGTCGAAGCCTGGAAATCGCTCCATTTTTTCCCAATAGTAGTTATTTTTTTCTTGCTAAAAGTAGAGGTATAATGTTCTTCAACAGGCAGTTCTGTTTTATCGTCGACAACCAATTCTGCCATAACAAAATCGTTTTTTAACCTTCTTGCTACTTCTGAATTTGACCAGACATTGTTCTCCATTTTCCTGCAATTTACACAATTCCATCCGGTAAAATCAATTAAAACTGGCTTGCCTAATTCTTTCGATGCTTGTTTAGCCTGATCGAAATCATAATATGGATCAAAACCTTTTGGTGTAAGACGATGAAAAAGTTCTGCATATTTTTTCTCATTTATTGATCCTTTTGAATTACCAGATGGCTGCGAGGCCTTCAAATTATTCAAATCAAAATCTTGAGTTGCAGTTGGAGGCAAAAATGCGCTAATTGATTTTAGCGGCGCTCCCCACATTCCTGGAATCAAATAAATTACCCAGGCAAAAACTAAAATAGCTAAAAATGTACGGGGTACTGACAAGTAAGGTAAATCACTATCATGAGAGAATTTAATCTTACCCAATAAGTAAATACCCATCAAAATAAATATAGCGATCCAAATGGCTAAGAAAACTTCTCTATCAAGTAAATTCCAATGGTAAGCTAAATCTACGTTTGATAAAAATTTAAATGCAAATGCCAGTTCGACGAAGCCTAATACAACTTTAACGCTATTTAGCCAGCCGCCAGATTTCGGTAATGATTTTAACAATGACGGAAACAATGCAAATAATGCGAAAGGAATTGCTAATGCAAAAGAAAAACCTAACATCCCTATTGCCGGCCCTAACCTGTCGCCCTTAGATGCAGCGTCAACTAATAAAGTTCCAATTAGCGGGCCTGTACAAGAAAATGATACCAAAGCTAAGCTAAAAGCCATAAAAAAGATGCCCATTAAGCCTCCTTTATCTGATTTTGCGTCGATTTTGTTTACAAATGTACTTGGTAAGGTAATTTCGAAAGCCCCCAGAAATGATGCCCCAAAAGCCACTAACATTAAGAAGAAAAAGGCATTAAATATACCGTTAGTAGAAAGTGCGTTTAAGGCGTCTGATCCGAAAACAATGGTTACCAACATCCCTAAAGCAACATAAATAACGATAATGGATAAGCCATAAATTACAGCCTGGCCAACAGCCCTACTTTTTGTGCCTGCTTTTTTTGTGAAAAAACTAACTGTTAATGGTAGCATTGGAAAAATACAAGGCATTAAAATTGCTGCAAAACCAAAAATTAAACCTTGGATAAAAGTTCCCCAAAGTGTTAATTTTTCTGTGCTGGCAGCTTTTACCGAAGTTGTTTCGCTTTTAGTTACCGTATCTTTGGATACCGAATCTTTTACTACACTATTTGCTGCACTGTCCTGAGCGGAGCCTACATCCGTAAACTGAAGATCGTCTGGTACTGTTGCTGTAGTATCTTGCGCAATATTGGCGAAGCTATGTGATGCCGGCAGCGCAATGAACATTGCCGCAAGCATTAGCAAAAATAAAACCTTTTTCATTTTGTGTGTGTTTAAGCTGGCTAAAGTACGTAAAACACATTAATCTAAAAGCAAGCTCAGCATAGATTTTACTTTAAACAGAAAGAGTTCCGCAATTTCGGAACTCTTTCTGTTTTATAATCTTTTCTATTTAACCGGGATACTAAATTCCACTTCTTCCGGTGGCAGGCACTGCTTATCGTTACAAACCATAAACTCAACCTTACCCTTAACCGCGGTAACACCCTTGTTTAACTTTATCTTTTGCTGAAAAATTACCTGATCCTCGAAATAACTAACATTCATTTTAAAGGTATCTTCGTATTTTACAATTGCTTTAGGTTCTGTTGTTTTTCCAACTAAACTAAAATCCTTTGATGGCGAAAAAGTGAATGTAGTTTTTACTGGCCCACCGCTTTTAACATTTTGCGAATAAATATGCCATCTGTCTTCAATAGAAGCCTTTATATAAAGCGTTGCTTCCGTTTTACTGGTCTTTTTAGCGACGTAGGCCCAGGTTACCGGTTTTTCAATTTGAGCAAATGCCCCAGCAATGGTAAAAAGTACCATCGATAGTACTAAAGTGATTTTTTTCATTATGTGTTTAATTTGTGTGTATGTATTCTATTTCTTTAAAATTGAAGGTCTGCATTACTCCGTCAATTTCCATTTTAAGCAAGCCATTGTCTTCAACATCTCTTATATAACCTTCAAAAACCCGACCATTCTTACTGTAGTTAGCCTTTTGGTTATAATTAAGCAATCGCTTGAGGTATTCATTTTTCAAGGCCCCGTATTTACCCGTTTTCAAATGTAGATAGTATTTCTCCATATAAACGAATATTTTTTCCATAACTCGCTCTAAATCTATCTCTTTATGTAAAATTTGAAATACAGATGTTGCTTTTTTGCTCAGCTCATCATTAAAATAAGACTGGTTAATATTCAAACCCACTCCAACAACCGTCGATTTAATGGTAGCACCTGTCAGTGTATTTTCGATTAGTATGCCACCCATTTTCTTTTTATTGTAATAAATATCATTTGGCCATTTAATCACAACCTGTGAAGGCAGGAATGTGGAAAGCGCATCTGAAACAGCCAGACTAACCGCCATATTGAGGTAAAACTGCTTATGCAAGGGCAAAAAGGCTGGTTTGAGAAAAATGCTGGTACTTATATTTTTTCCAGGTTCTGTCTTCCAAACACTCTCTTGTTGTCCCCTTCCGGCAAACTGATGGTCTGCCATAATTACAGTTCCTTCAGGTAATGGCTCGGAATTTGAAGCCAGTTTTTTCAAGTAATTATTAGTAGAATCAACCTCTTTTAATTTGATTAAATTTTGACCAACAAATAGTGTCGAAAAAGTGTTATTTTGCAAGTGTTGAATTTATATTGATTGTAATTCCAAAATTAAAGCATTTTAATGGTAAAAAAGAAAATAGTAGCCCTTTCTACATACCTTTCTGAGTTAGCTGTACACGGCATACAAGAGAAAAAAGGAGAAGATATTGTGCGGTTGGACCTAAAAAACATTCATACATCAGTAGCGGATTATTTTATTATTGCAAGTGCGAATTCGGCCACGCAGGTAAAAGCTATTGCTGACAGCGTAGAAAAAGAAATATATAAAGCCACTCAAACTGACCCGAGACATAAAGAAGGTTTCGAATCGGCCGATTGGATCATTCTAGATTATTTTGATGTGGTTGTGCACATTTTTAAAACTGAAAAGCGCCACTTTTATGGCATTGAAGAACTATGGGGAGATGCCGAGAGCACAAATTACCAGAGCGCCTAACCATAATCATACCTTTTGAACAAGACAATGAACGATAATCAAAATACAAACGAAAACAATAAACCCGGGAAAAAACTACCAAACATCCCTAAAAAGCCACAAAAAGGCTCAAAGTTTAATATCTTTTGGGTTTATGCAGCCATTATAATCGCAATTGTTGCTGCACAATTTTTATTTACAACGGAAGGTGGCAAAGAAGTATCTTACAGAACTTTTGAAACCAATATGTTGCTTAAAGGCGATGTAGATAAAATTATTTCTTATAAATCTGATGATATTGTAAAGGCTGAAGTTTACATCAAAAAAGATAGTTTAAACAAGCCAGAATATAAACAATACAAAAGTACAAGCAGTTTTAATACCAATACAGGGCCAACAGTCTATTTCATTGCCGGCTCTCCTGATGCATTAGACAAATTATTAGCCGATTCTCAAAAAGATATTCCGAGTAATCAAAGAATTTTAGCACAACCAACAACTAAAAACAATCCCTTGGCAAGCTGGTTCTTAACCATTATTGTTCCGGTTTTACTTTTAATTGCTTTCTGGATTTTCATGATGCGCCGCATGGGCGGTGGTGCTGGTGGTGGTGGCCAGATTTTCAACATTGGCAAATCAAAGGCAACACTTTTTGATGAAAAAAACGATGTTAAAACTACATTTAAAGATGTTGCCGGACTTGAGGGGGCAAAAGAAGAGATTCAGGAAATTGTAGAATTCCTTAAAAACCCGCAGAAATATACAGTTTTAGGGGGTAAAATACCTAAAGGCGCTTTGTTGGTAGGTTCTCCGGGTACCGGTAAAACTTTGCTGGCAAAAGCGGTTGCTGGCGAGGCACAGGTTCCTTTCTTCTCTTTATCAGGTTCTGATTTTGTTGAAATGTTCGTAGGTGTTGGTGCTTCCCGGGTTCGCGATTTGTTTAAACAAGCAAAAGATAAATCTCCTTGTATTATTTTTATCGATGAGATTGATGCCATTGGACGTGCCCGCGGTAAAAACGGTGTTATGGGCGGAAATGATGAACGTGAAAATACATTAAACCAGTTATTGGTTGAAATGGATGGATTCGGCACTAACACACACGTAATTATCCTGGCTGCAACAAACAGAGCTGATGTTTTAGACAAAGCATTGTTAAGAGCTGGCCGTTTCGACAGACAAATTTATGTTGACTTACCAGATGTTCGTGAGCGTAAAGAAATTTTTGAAGTTCACCTAAAGCCAATTAAAATGGCCGAAGGTTTAGATACAGAGTTTCTTGCCAAACAAACACCAGGATTTTCGGGAGCGGATATCGCTAATGTTTGTAATGAAGCCGCTTTAATAGCCGCCAGAAAAAATAAATCAGCAGTTGATAAACAAGACTTTTTAGATGCCGTTGATCGAATTGTTGGCGGTTTAGAAAAGAAAAATAAAATAGTAACACCATCAGAGAAAAGGGCTATTGCAATTCACGAAGCTGGCCACGCAACAGTAAGCTGGATGCTAGAACATGCTGCACCGCTAATTAAAGTTACGATTGTTCCACGTGGACAGAGCCTTGGAGCTGCATGGTATTTACCTGAAGAAAGGCTGATTGTTCGCCCTCACCAAATGCTTGATGAAATGTGTGCTACAATGGGTGGTCGTGCTGCAGAAAAGGTAATCTTTGATACAATTTCTACCGGCGCATTAAGCGATTTGGAAAAAGTGAACAAGCAAGCCCGTGCAATGATTACCATTTATGGCTTAAACGATAAGCTTGGAAACATTACTTATTACGATTCTTCGGGCCAGAATGAATACAACTTTAATAAACCGTATTCAGAAGAAACGGCATTGCTTATTGATAAAGAAATCTCAGCATTAATTGAGAGCCAGTATCAAAGAGCAATTAATTTACTTGAAGAAAATAAAGACAAATTGATTCAGCTGGCCGATATTTTAATTGAGAAAGAAGTGTTGTTTAAAGATGATTTAGAAAACATTTTCGGAAAACGTCCTTTCGGTACTGAAATAACCGAAGAGCTGGCAAAAGGTGGCACAAATAATGTTCCTCCAGTAGAAGCTTAAATTTAAAGCTTAAAGAGCTTTTAAAACAAAACATTTATGCATATGTTTGAAACCTCGGATTTATTAAATCCGAGGTTTTTATTTTTAAAGGATGGCCGAGAATACAACTGCGAAAGAACAGATGCTGAAAAAGATAAGGAAAGCGCTTTTAGAAAAGCGTGAAAACCCTTATCCTAATTTGGAAGAAAGCCCCTTATATATTAAAAACATTGATGAGCTTGAAGTATTATTTGCAGAACAACTAACCGCTGTTTCGGGTAATTTTATTTTCTGCGAAGATGGTATCGATTTTATCGAAAACATGCTACATCTGGCCGATAAGTTTAAATGGCGCAAAATTTACTGCTGGGAACCGGAACTTCAAGCGTTTCTTGCAAAATATGAATTTCCTTTTTATCAAACGGATAAAGATTTTGAGCAGGCAGAAGTTGGCATCACCATGTGTGAAGCACTAATTGCCAGAAATGGTAGTGTTATGGTTTCCAATGAAGGTGCAGCGGGTAGAAGATTAAGCATTTTTCCACATCATCACATTGTTATTGCCAGAACAAGTCAATTGGTTTTAGACTTAAAAGATGCCTTTCAGCTATTGAAAAATAAATATGGCCATCAGATTCCGTCGATGATCAGTAATATCACCGGGCCAAGCCGTACTGCTGATATTGAAAAAACATTAGTTTTAGGTGCCCATGGCCCTAAAGAATTATTTGTGTTTTTAATTGACGATTTTTCTTAATTTATTTTCTTTTATAATTTATAAACCATAGTTTTATACTACATACCATTTTAGTATATGGTATTATAATTATGAGCGCAACAATAAATACGGTAATTATCGGAACTGGAAGCTATATTCCTGAGAATATTATTTCCGGTAGCGAATTTTTAAATTCGACTTTTTTTGAGAACGGGAATCGTTTAGATAAAGAGAATGCAGAGATTATACATAAATTCTCCGAAATTACTGAAATCGTTGAACGTCGGTATGCATGTCCGGAATTGTTAAGCAACCACATTGGAACAAAGGCTGCAGAAAAGGCAATCGAAAATGCAGGTATCGATAAAGAAACCTTAGATTACATTATCTTCTGCCATAATTTTGGTGATATTCCGCTAAACAGTAACCGCACCGATGTTTTACCATCACTTGCATCAAAAGTAAAGCAAAGGCTGGGCATATTGAATCCGGATTGTGTGGCCTACGACATTATTTTTGGTTGCCCTGGTTGGGTTCAGGGAAGCATTCAGGCCGATTATTATATTAAAAGTGGCGATGCCAAAAGAGTTCTTGTAATCGGAGCCGAAACCCTTTCTCGTATCATCGACCCTCACGACAGGGACAGCATGATATTCTCGGACGGGGCAGGCGCTGTAATTTTTGAAGGTGTTTCTGATGAACAAAAAAAAGGTATTCTTTCGCACAAAACGGAAACACATGCGGTGAACTACAGCAGCCTTTTAACTATGGGCAAAGGCTCTCATCCTGAAGATGCAACAGGAAACTATTACCTGAAAATGAATGGCCGCAAGCTTTATGAGTTTGCTGTTGTGCAGGTTCCACAGGTAATCAAAAAAGCCATCGATAAAGCCGGATTAACAGTAAGCGATATCAATATTGTATTTGTTCATCAGGCAAATGGCAAAATGGATACAGCTATAATGAAGCGTTTATTTAAACTTTACGGTGCTGATACTGTTCCCGAAAACCTTGTTCCAATGACAATCAGCTGGCTTGGAAACAGTTCGGTGGCAACCGTACCAACTTTACTTGATTTAGTTTTAAAAGAGCAGGTTAAAGGCTACAAAGTAAAAAAGGGCGACATCGCCGTGTTTGCTTCCGTAGGGGCAGGTATGCACATTAATGCTTTTGTTTACCGATTTTAAGAGCCGATTCGTTTTAAACCTGTTTTAGCCTGGCTTTCGATACTATTTTCGTACTCATGATTTTTCATAGAAATCGCAGTATTGAAAGCTTCTTTAGCTTTGGCTTTATTATTTTTCTTTTCGTAAACTTTACCCATTTGTAAAGCTGCGTTTGCTGCGAAGTAATACTTCAGGTTTCTACCCTGATTTATGGCTGCCTGATAATAAACCAGCGCCTCATCATCTTTACCCAAATCATCGTAGATACGGCCCAAGCGATAATTAAATTCCGTTTTATCTTTATCCGAATTGTAATCCGTTGTTTTCTTATCGCCTAATAACTGCGCCGCTTTTGATAAATATCCGCCATCAAATAACAATCTTGCCTTTAACAAATCAAGGGTAGGGGCAGGAGCGCCAGCTTCATTTTGAGCCTGCTTATCCTTTTCATTGTAGGTATAACCCGTGCTTGTTGCTTTTGATACAAGGCTTGAATAGCCGTTTTTATCTCCTTTTAATAAAGCAATCCACGCCAGGTGAAGGTTTGCATCTTTAATGTAATTAGCTCCTTTATTATTTTGTAAAAATTTATTGAAATAGTTTGCAGCCGATAGGTCTAGTTTATTGAGATGAGCCACCCCCTCTAAATAATCAAGGTATGGAAAAGGTTGATAAACTCCTCCTTCAGGTCTTTTAGCCAAAATAGTAATTGCTTCATCATTATGAGCCGTTTTAATGCATACATAACTTTGCAAATAAGATTTTAGCAGACTTGTGTCCGCTATTCGATCGGTATATTTCATTGTTTTAGCATAAGCAGATGGGCTATGAGCAACATCGGCCAGCACATAAGTATAGTAGAAAACCACCTCCTCATAAAATGGCTCATAAGAAGAGGTCTGTAGGTTTTCCGTTAGTTTATCAAGCATTGCCAAACCCGTCTGCATATTTCCTTTTATACCAAAAGTTGCCAGCGCTGTTTTTAAAGCGCCATCTGGAAGATTTCCTAAAACGGTATTTACCAAACCAATACCTTTATTATTTAAGAGGAACTCGGGAAATTTTTTAGCATTATCCTGCAACATAGCATTCGCACGCCTGATTTCCATTGCCGCATTGAAATATTCACCGAAACGGCTCCTTATTAAAGCCCACTGTAGGTTTATTTCAGCTTGTGCATATAAGTAGTATGGCGAATTTTTATCATCGTCGCTTATTTTATTTAATCTCGGCGATTTATTTGACTTTAACCTATCAAAATCGGCTTTACTGCCTGAGGTTATTAATGTAAAGTAATCTACATAATTCTCTAATAGTGGAATAATGGAATTATTTGGTCTCTGTTTTTTCTCTGTAGAAATATATGCCCTGGCATTTCCAAGTTTAAGCTCGAAAATACTTTTATAGGCGTTTAAACAGTTAGCGTTAAAATCAAAATTTGCGAATAGTTGTTGAGGATGGAGAAGCGTTAACAGAAAAAAAACAGGTAGGAATCGTAAGTTTTTAGTCATTGTTGAAGTCGAATTCGGGTGTTGAAATTAGCACACAAATACTGTACCTCAATTAGCATCTGGCTGCAATTAAATGTGAAAAGCCTGTAAACAAAAAAAGTCCCGATTGCTCGGGACTTTTTTATGCTATTTTGAAGATTAAGCTTCAGCAACTTCATGAGTTAATGCCTCATCAACCAGGATACGTCCGCAATGCTCGCAAACAATAATTTTTTTGCGCTGACGGATGTCTAACTGGCGTTGTGGCGGAATCTGATTGAAACAACCAGAGCAAGAATCACGGTCGATTGTTACTACAGCTAAACCGTTAACCGCATTTTTACGTAAACGTTTATAAGCAACCAGCAAGCGTTCATCAATTGTTGGCTCTGCTTTATCAGCTTTCTTAAGTAAATCTTCTTCTTCTTTTTCAGTTTCTGCAGTAATTACTTCTAATTCAGATTTTTTAGTTTCTAAATCTTTCTTTCTGCCATCTAAATCAGCTTTTGCTGCTTCATAGATTTCTGTTTTCGAAGTGATTTCAAAACCATGTTCTTTAATTTTCTTTTCAGAAACCTGGATGTCTAAACCCTGGATCTCAATTTCTTTAGTTAATGCATCGTATTCACGATTGTTTTTAACTTCTTTTAATTGAGTGTCATATCTTTTTATAGCTGCCTGAGCATCTTTAATTGTATTTTTACGGGTTACGATAGCATCTTCCAAATCATCAAGGTCGGCCTTAATTTTCTGAATTCTGGTCTCCAATCCTAACACATCGTCCTCAAGGTCGGCAACTTCCATTGGTAATTCGCCTCTAACCTGACGGATTTTATCGATTTTTGTGTGGATATTCTGTAATTCGTATAAAGCTTTTAGCTTTTGTTCTACGGTTTGTTCCATTAAAACAAGTAATTTATGGGGTTTGTATTTTGCTCCGTTAAACGGATTGCAAAGTTAGTAAATTTTTTCTGAATAATTTCAACCAATAAATTTGAGGTAAATTGTTCAGTTTCAAAGTGTCCGATGTCGGCAATGATAAGTTTTTCCTCTGCATCAAAAAACTCGTGATATTTGAAATCGGCCGTAATAAAAGCATCGGCCCCGGCTGCAATGGCTTCTTTTAAAAGAAAGCTTCCGGAACCACCGCAAACAGCTACTTTTTTTATCCTTTTTGGTAATACACTGGTGTGCCTAACCACTTTTGCTTGCATTCTGTCTTTAACCATATGCAGGAAATCGTAAGCTTCCATATCATATTCAAGCCAGCCAACCATTCCGGAGCCAACAAGGTTATGTTTATTTTCAAGGTTATATAAATCGTAAGCAACTTCTTCGTATGGATGGTTTTCAAAAAGCGCAACCAATATTTTTCTTTCTGATTGAACCGGATAAATTACCTCAATCCGCACTTCCTGTTCGTGGTGGCGAACACCTTTTTCACCTACAAAAGGATCGGCATGCTCATTGCCTTTAAATGTCCCGATGCCATTGGCATTAAAACTTGCTTCACTGTAATTGCCGATATTTCCGGCTCCGGCATAAAAAAGAGCCGAACGAAGCTGTTCCGCTTGCGCCTGCGGACAAAAAGTTACCAGTTTTTTAAGCAGTCCTGATTTTGGAGAAAGCACCTTTATTCCACTTAACCCCAGTTTTTCGCAAATCCTGGAGTTAACACCTGTATGAACAGCATCGAGGTTGGTATGGATAGCATAAAGCGCAATGTTATTTTTAATTGCCTTTAAAACAACACGCTCTACATAGTTTTTTCCATTTAATTTTTTTAGCCCTTTGAAAACAATGGGGTGATGTGTTATAATCAGATTACAACCTGTTGAAATCGCCTCATCAACAATTTTCTCTACACAATCAAGCGCTACCAAGGCTGCCCGGATTTCCATGGCCGGATCGCCAACAATCAAGCCTGAGTTGTCATAATCTTCCTGGTAGTTTAAGGGCGCTATGCTTTCGAGGTAGTTCGTTATTTCTGATAATCTCATGGTATAAAGATAGAAAAATTGAGGATTTTGTTCTTGCAAGATGAATTAACTGTCGGGTTTCTCGTTAGCGTTAAAGAGCATGGGCTTTGGTTAATAAACCCGACAGCAACAAAAAGCCCGCAAACCCGGTTCTTCACCGGGTGCGGACTTGTAGTGTATGGCGGGAGGCAACGTTAAAGATTGTGCTGCCTTTGCTTTTCAAAAAAACGGAATTACTGAAAACCACCCATTCTAACCATTTGCAAACTTTCGAATGCCATTTTCTGATTATGCTCGAAAGCCAGTGTTTTGTGATTGATGATATCGACAATTGAGCCAATGAAACATAAACCAACCGTTAAAAGATACAGAATGCCCATTCCTATCTGGCCGATAATGAATCTTTGCAAACCTGGCACTACGAAAAGGCCGATTAAACAAAAAATCAACATATCTGACGGGTTTTTCCTTTTGCTACTGTAAACCATAAGGAAGTTGCGCAATTGCTGTTCGGTTAAACCGGTAGTTGCTTGTTGTAAATATGAGTATTCCTCTGGTGTTATACCTGGTAACGACATTAGAGGTGATTGATATATATCCATGATTTCTACGTGTTTGTTGTTAAATATTTTTTACTCGTTTTATTCTTTATTAATGTTGTAACTCTATACGCTATAATTATTAAAGCTGGAAAACCTAACCAATGCTCGGAAAAACTCCTGGCAAATTCGCCATGTAAAATATGACTTATCGACCTTCCTAAACCGCAGCCCGGGCACCAATCGGCAAAACCTAAATTCGCCAGCGGACAAAGTGTAAAATGATGCTCGTTAGCGTTTGAGCTTGCCAATAACACTAAAGCCGTTATCCAGAAAAAAAGTTCTAAAGGAAAGCTTCTTAAGTGTTTCATGTTTCGCTTTTTATATAATTTAGAAGTAAAGGAAAAAGTTTTGTTACAGAAAGATACATTAATTCGACCAACCCTAAAAAATAAACGACCAAGTGCTTTTTGGGTTCGAACAAAAATTTTGAAACCATCCAAAATATAGCTGCAAACTTAAAAAAACCTTTACAGAAGTTTGCGGTTAAATATAAAAGATAAGCTTATTTTTGTGCCTTGAATATTCGCGATTTAATAAACAGATACAAAACCGACGATAGGGTAACTCAATTTACCAAGGCGTTGAATGTTGCTAAAAACCCTAAAGTCCAGTTGAAGGGATTAGTAGGTTCGGCAGATGCAATTGTTGCCCTGTCATCTTATTTTATACTGCATAAACCTATACTTTTTGTTTTGCCCGACAGGGAAGAGGCGGCCTACTTTCAGTCAGATTTAGAAAGTGTACTGGATAAGCAGGTTTTATTATTTCCTTCTTCGTACCGGAAATCGTTCGATTTTACACAGGTAGATACAGCAAATGTTTTAGCCCGTGCTGAGGTTTTAAATGAGCTTAACCACAACTCAGAATACGGAAAGTTGGTTGTTTCTTATCCTGAAGCCATTGCCGAAAAAGTTATCGACCGCTCGGCACTAGAGAAAAACACCCTTGAAATAAGTATAGGTGCAAAGCTCGGTATCGATTTTATAAATGAGTTTTTAATTGATTATGATTTCGACAGAAGGGATTTTGTTTACGAGCCGGGGCAGTTTTCTATCCGCGGGGGTATTGTAGATATTTTTTCTTTTTCATCTGAATTACCTTACCGGATTGAATTTTTCGGAGATGAGGTAGAAAGCATCAGAAGCTTTGAAATTGAAAGCCAGCTATCCGTTGCCGATGTTAAATCGCTTACCATTGTTCCAAATGTACAAGCCAAATTTTTAACGGAAAGCAACATCAGTATTCTCGATTATATTGACAGCGATACCCAGCTTTGGTTTAAAGATGTTGCCTTTACGCTCGATATCGTCAAAGCTGGATTTAAGAAAGCCGCTGAGCTCTGGAAAGCTTTGCCGGCGGCAGATAAAACTCAAAATCCGGAATGGATTGACCCAAAATTTGCCTTTAGTGATGAGAAATTACTCGGCGATCATTTTCACGACTTTCCGCTTATAGAGTTTGGTAAACAGTTCTTCTATCAAACAGAAAACCGTGTTGAGTTTGAAACCCGGCCACAGCCTTCATTCAATAAAGATTTCAACCTGCTTATCCATAATTTAAAGGAGAATGAAAAAGCAGGGATTGTAAATTTTATTTTTACGGATTCGCCAAAACAGGTTGAGCGACTTTATGCCATTTTAGAAGATATTGATAAAACGGCAAAGTTTACCCCGATAAACAGCATGTTGCGAGAGGGTTTTGTTGATGCGCAAATTCAAACCGCCTTCTATACCGATCACCAGATTTTCGATCGTTATTACAAGTACAAGCTTAAAAAAGGCTACCAGAAAAGCCAGGCCATTACACTTAAAGACCTCCGTGAGTTAAAATCTGGTGATTATGTTACGCATATCGACCATGGTATTGGCAAATATGCCGGTCTGGAAAAGGTTGAGGTTAATGGCAAAATGCAGGAAATGATTCGCCTGGTTTATGCTGATAACGATTTGCTTTATGTAAATATAAACTCATTAAACCGGATAGCAAAATATAGCGGCAAGGAAAGTGGTGTACCGAAGATGAACAAGCTTGGGACTGATGCCTGGGATAAACTGAAGAAAACCACAAAAAAAAAAGTTAAAGACATTGCCCGCGATTTAATAAAGCTTTATGCTTTACGCAAAACGCAGGCAGGAACTGCTTTTTCGCCCGATGGTTATTTACAAACCGAACTCGAAGCCTCTTTCCTGTACGAGGATACACCCGATCAGTTAAAAGCTACTCAGGATGTTAAGAAAGACATGGAATCACCGCATCCGATGGACAGGTTGGTTTGCGGAGATGTTGGCTTTGGCAAAACCGAAATTGCCGTTAGGGCAGCATTCAAAGCTGTAGCTGAAGGAAAACAAGCTGCGATATTAGTTCCAACAACGATTCTTGCACTTCAACATTTCAAAACATTTTCTTCACGCTTAAAAGATTTTCCGGTTACGGTAGATTATATCAACCGGTTTAAAACCAGCAAACAGATAAAAGACACACTGGCCGAGGCCGCTGAAGGTAAAGTAGATATTCTGATTGGTACGCACCGCTTACTGAGTAAAGATGTGAAGTTTAAGGACCTTGGAATCATGATTATTGATGAAGAGCAAAAGTTTGGTGTTACCGCAAAGGAAAGGTTAAAAGCTATCCGTGTAAATGTAGATACGTTAACACTAACCGCAACACCAATTCCGCGTACACTGCACTTTTCACTGATGGGCGCAAGGGATTTATCAATCATCAGCACCCCACCGCCAAACCGCCAGCCGGTAAATACTGAATTACATGTTTTTAACGACAAGTTAATTCAGGAAGCCGTTCAGTTTGAGCTAGACAGAGGTGGGCAGGTTTTCTTTATTCATAACCGCGTAAACGATTTAATGCAACTTGGCGGTTTGATACAAAAGCTTGTACCAAAAGCACGAATCGGCATAGCACACGGCCAGCTTGATGGTGATGCCCTGGAAGATGTAATGCTCGATTTTATAAATGGGGAAAAAGATGTTTTGGTGGCTACAACAATTATCGAAGCCGGACTAGATATCCCTAACGCCAACACCATCATTATCAACCATGCACATATGTTTGGTTTAAGCGACTTACATCAAATGCGGGGCCGGGTTGGGCGAAGCAATAAAAAGGCTTTCTGTTATCTCCTTTCTCCTCCATTATCTACCCTAACATCAGAAGCAAGGAAAAGATTAAGTGCCATTGAAGAGTTTTCTGATTTAGGCAGCGGGTTTAATGTTGCCATGCGGGATCTGGATATCAGAGGAAGCGGAAACCTGCTCGGGGCCGAACAAAGTGGTTTCATTGCTGAAATCGGCTTTGAAATGTACCATAAAATTTTAGACGAGGCGATTCAGGAACTTAAAGAAGCCGAATTCAAAGGCTTGTTCGAAAATGAGCCATCACGGCCTTTTGTAGGTTTTACTCAAGTTGATACGGACCTGGAACTTTACATTCCTGATGCCTATATTACCAACATTACAGAGCGTTACAATCTTTACACGGAATTATCAAAGCTCGAAAATGAGAATGAACTAAAGAAATTCGAGCAGCATTTGGCCGATAGGTTTGGGCCTGTTCCGCCGCAGGTAAAAACCATGCTTAGTGTGGTAAAGTTACAGTGGCTGGGGAAAAAGTTAGGTTTTGAGAAAATAAGTTTCAAAAAGAATAGCTTGCGGGGCTATTTCCTAAGCGATAAACAATCGAAATATTTCGATTCAGAAACCTTTACTAAAATTTTAACCTTTGCACAACATCACCCTCGAATGTGCAATTTAAAAGAGGTTAAAAATACATTGCGCATCGCATTTGATAACGTAAGCACGGTTGAAGAAGCTATTCAAACTTTAGAAATGATAGATTAATGTTTGATCCAGGTATATTACCCGATTTAGTGAAAATGCAAATGCCTTATGGGAAATACAAGGGTTACCTGATTTGCAATATTCCGGAAAGTTATTTGCTTTGGTATAAGGATAAAGGTTTCCCAAAGGGAAGGCTTGGCGATTTAATGGCAACCATGTTCGAAATAAAGGTTAATGGCCTGGAGTATTTATTAACGCCGCTGAAAAACCAGCACAGGTAATTATTTTCGATAAGTTATCCTTACAACTAACAAAATAATTTAATTATCGGTTGGTGTTTTCACCAACCGATAATTTTTTATCTATAATCTTAGTGAAGTTTGAAGCTAAATTTCACAGCCATTTTCATCGCAAATGGCATCATCGTTTTTATTTAATGAGGTAAGATTTGTTTTGGGCTGCGCCGATTTCCATTCGGTAAAACTTTGTGTTAGAGCATCGGTAAAAGCCTGAACCGGCTGTGCGCCTGAAACACCATATTTTCGGTCCATTACAAAATATGGCACACCACGAATGCCCAGGTTCTGACTTTCATAAACATCGTACCTAACCGCTTCTGCAAATTTATCGCCATCTAAAACAGCCCTTGCTTCATCTTCATCCAGACCAATTTCTATTGCAATTTTTAATAAGGCATCTTCTTCTTCAATGTTTAAGCCATCAACAAAATGTGCTTCAAAAAATTTTTCTTCTGCTTTATCCTGCAGGTTATGTGCAGCGGCTAAATGTATAATACGGTGCGCATTAAAGGAATTTGCCGGAATGCTTTTATCGAAATCAATCGTTAATCCGGCATTTGCGGCCATGTCGGCAACTTGTTTCGTCATTTGCTTAGCCTGTTCAACAGGCATGCCCTTGCTTCTCGAAAGGTACTCGTAAACCGTTTCGCCGTTGGTGTTATGATATTCAGGATTAAGCTGGTAGCTCTTCCATTCAACATCAATTTCATTTTTAAAGGGTAATGCTTCGATCGCCTTTTCAAAATGGCGCTTACCGATATAACAAAACGGACACATTACATCCGACCAAATTTCTACTTTCATACTGTAAAATTAAGCGCAATATTTTCTGTATCAGTAAGCACAAAGTAAAAAGCCACTTTCTTTAAGGATAGTGGCTTAAGTTGGCTTTGGCACTTTCGCTAACCGATAGAAAAAAGTAAAAAGCTAACGTACCAAATGTTAAATTTTTTATATGTTTGAGAAAACAAACAAATTTTAATGATGAAAAAATTTTTATTAACACTCTTAGTGGTAACCGTTTCGTATGCCGCAAATGCGCAGTTTGAAGGCTCTAAGCAAGTTTTTGAAAGCCCAAAACTTAAGACAGAAAAAGCCGGACACAAGATTATTGCAATCCTTCCTTTCGCGACGAAGATTTCTTACAAAAAAATGCCAAAAAACTTTAATGCAGAAGCGAACAGAGATCAGGAGAAAACCATGTCAAAATCAATTCAATCAAGTATGTATACATTCTTATTGAGAAAAGCAGGTGATTATACTGTGGAATTTCAAGATCCTGACAAAACAAATATCTTATTAAAAAAGGCAGGTGTTGCAGACAAGTTGGACGAAATGACAAAAGATGAGCTAGCTAAAATTCTAGGCGTTGATGCGGTATTAGGCGGGTCATTTGAAACTGAACAAACTAAAAGTGAGGCGGGCGCAATTGCCTCAGCTGTTTTATTTGGCGGTTTAGGTGGTAAAACAGGAACCGGTACCTTAACTTTGACTTTAAATAGCGGTCAATCTGGCGACCTACTTTGGCGTTTTTTCAAAACAATGAACGATAACATTACAACCTCTTCTGATGATCTGGTAGAACACATGATGAGAAAGGTTTCCAGAAATTTTCCTTATGCTAAAGGATAAATAATAAAAAAAGCTCCGGTTAAACCGGAGCTTTTTTTATTTATATAATTGGTTAAATATCAACTTAAACGTGCCGTGTGTTTGTGCCCTAAAGGCAATTTCAGGCCCGAAAGCATAAAGTTTTCCTTTTCCAACATTTGCTTCAAAAGCTGTTACACCATCTTGCAAGTATGCCTGCCCCCATGCCCATCCGCTGCGTAGAGGCGTTGCAGAATTAAACCACATCAAAGGCTTTATTTTTCCTGAAGCAATCGCATCGCCGGTAAGTTTAAAAACCGGGCTGTTATCGAAATAAACATCTGCTTCATGTTCCATTCCCCAGTTTGCCTGTTGTTTATTATCTAACTCTACATTAAGAACACTCCCTGGCACATAATACTTTTCATCGGGTAATCTTTTTTCCGTTCCATTTACAATTTCAGTCATCGCATTGCGAACGGGTAGTTGTAAGTGATAAGCAAGATTGGTACTCGAACCAATAGTTACGATTTTACCGCCCTCTTCAAGAAATTTTTTCAACTGAGGCACCGATTTATCGGCAGTGATTCTACCTGTCTGTTTTTTAAATTCATCTGGCACATCTTGTGCATTTGGCGCACCAAAACCACCACCGCCTCTTCCAACGGCGCCTGAAGTTGGTAAAGCAGGGATCGCTCCTCCTACAAAAACAATTACATCGTATTTCGATTTCAGGTCTCCGGCATCAATATCCTGCGGATAAATTACAGTAGCGTTGTAATGGTATTGCTCCATCATCCAACGTACCCAACCCGAAGCCATTGAACCGCCGTAAGTATCCCAAAGTGCTATTCTGCCTGCAGTAATCTTAGTTTTATTTTTGGGAGCAGCCGCCGATTTTAGTTTAACGTTTGCTTTTTCTAAAATGCTTTTGGCACTACCACCCGCCGAAACATAAAAATCGCCATTTTCTGTACCACGATAAACATCAACTTTAGCTTTCAACAAGTCGTTTACAGCGGTGTAAGAATCGTTTTGTGCTGCACTTAAAACATATGCCGAACCCGAGGTAAGTTTGTTTTCTGGCTTTAATAACTGTCCGAACGGAACTCTTTCAAAGGGACCTGAAAAATCATCGAGCAAACGATCGAACTTAACATCCATCATATAGGCAAGCGTCCATCCAGCGGCGTCGTATGGTGGTGTCGGTGCGCTTCCTTCATATTTAAAATCGTTAGGGTGATCTTGTGGTTCAAACATATCAAGAACATGCGGTCTGAAAGCCTGGTCGGTTTTAACAACATAGCTTCCTGCCGGATAGCTCTTGCCCGCAACGCTGAAAGGCGCTGTTGCTTTTTGAACCAAAATACCTGTTCTGATCAAAGCATTTAGAAACTTAATCGCCGAGTTAAAATCAGCTTGATCAGCAGATAAAATATAACCTCTCGGATCACGGTTCAATGGTGCTTTCATTACCGTATCGTAAGCTTTCATACTGATGGCTCCACGACCTCTCGCAAATTCACCTCCAGCACCTGAAGCTGGGGTTGTTTTTGCCGCAGCATTTATTGCATCTATTTTTTTAGGTGAAAACGACCAGGTATCTTTTTTCCCTCTGTCAATAGAGTTTTTTCCCATCTGGTAAATGTTATACAACAATTCATCGTGATAACGTTGTGCATAACCCAAAACGGCATAATTTAAAGAAACTGAATAGTCGATTGAGTTTTTAAAATACCACTTTCTAGGGGTAATCGGGTTTGGCGAATCGCCGCTAGGCAATAATCTGGACGGAACCAATGGGATATCAGAAGGGGTTGGGGTGCCGATAATTTCAGTCAACAAGCCCACCATATTGTGGAAATAGGTTGTTGTTCTTAAACCACCATTGTACCAGGTAGAATAAACAGATCCCCCTCTTTGTGTATAACCTGGTTTGTTTTCAATATTCATTCGGTTGTGCATTGCTGCACCAACGGCATCTAAGCTGGTTAAAATGGTAGGGTCGAAAACATAATTAAACGGATCGCGATAGGGCGGGCCTGCAACAACCGTTCCTGCAGGGCCAGCCTGATGGTGATTATACATAATTTGTGGTAACCACTCTACAAAAAGCTGGCGACCCATGTTTTGTGTTTCTTTAAGATTCAACATAAAGAAATCGCGGTTGTTGTCGTGACCTGCATATTTTTCGTAAAGCCTTGGTAAACCAGATAATGTTCTTTTTTTAGGATCTTTATCCCTCATATACCAGTTGCTCACCAGTTCCTGCCCATCAGGGTTGGCATGGGTAAAAAGGATAATCACGTTATCCAGGATTTTTAGGGTTTCAGGGTCTGTTTTGGAGGCAAACTCGTAAACTGTTTGGATAAGCTGATGTGCGCCTACAACTTCGTTTGCGTGCAAGCCACCATCAATCCAAACCACTGCCTTCCCTTCCTGCGCCAAAGCTTTTGCTTGTTCAGGAGCGATTTCGGCATGTGCCAATTGTTGTGAAATTTCCTTGTAACGATCTAGTTTTTTTAGATTTTCAGGCGAAGAAACAATAAGCATATACTGGCTTCTGCCTTCTTCTGTTTTACCGATATCAACGAGTTTAACCCGTTTCGAGGTTTCTGCCAGTTTTTTAAAATAAGCTTCGGTTTGCGTATAATTTGCCAGCTGGTAATCATCGCCGATGTTGAATCCGAAATGCGACTTAGGTGTCGGCACTTCCTGCGCAAAAACAATTACGCTACTCAACATTAAAAAGGTAAAAAATAACCTCTTAAAGTAGTTTTTAATCATATCCGGGAAAAGTTTGGTTGGTTAATACCAAATATATAACAGAAAGCCGATGATAACATTCCTGCGGCAAATTTGTTACAGTTTAGATTTGCAGCATATCAGCGATTTATTGTTTTTTATTCGCTGAGCCAGTTTTTAAATCAAAATTTTATAATTCTTATTGGAAAAGATATAAGTTTTAAAAGCGCATAAGTTGTAATTTGCATTGTATGGAAACTGAATTTTCTGAAGAACATTTAAAAGAAATTGCCAGGCAGTTAAGCTGTCCCGAGGGAGCAATGGGTTTAAAAACCGGAGAGGTAATGAACATAAACAATATCGGCATGACAACCAGTGCGATTGAAGCTTTATCAATTGCAAAAAATGATATTATTTTAGAGATTGGGCATGGAAATGCTGCACACCTGGCGGATATTTTAACCAGCGCAGATAATGTAACTTATTTCGGAGCAGATATATCCGAAACAATTATTTCCGCAGCAGAGGAAATAAATGCCAGGTATATTGCAGAAAATCAAGCTTCATTCCATTTAACAAATGGCAAAAATTTGCCTTTCGGAAATGAAAGCTTCGACAAAATATTTACGGTTAATACGCTTTATTTCTGGGGAAATCCAATTCAATATCTTAATGAGATAAAACGGGTTTTGAAACCAACAGGTTTATTCGTAATTGCTTTTGCAGACAAAAAATTTATGGAAAGCCTTCCTTTTACAAAATTTGGTTTTGAATTGTACGAAGAGAAAAAAGCTATTGCTTTATTAGATGGAGCTGGTTTTAAGATTATAAAATCGATTATTAAAACCGAAAAAGTTCAAAGCAACGCAGGAAATTTTGTAACAAGAGATTATTTTACCATTACGGCATCGCATTAGTATAAAATCAGGTACAGGTAAGCATAAACAACTGGTGCCGCAAGCAATAACCCGTCAAACCGATCGAGCAAACCACCATGTCCAGGCAAAAGTCCGCCACTATCTTTAGTATCCAGGCTACGTTTTAGCATTGATTCAACCAAATCACCAAGGGTACCAAAGCTGGCAATTAAAATAGCCATTCCGACCCAAACGGTTGGTGTTGTTTCTTTAAAAAGGAAAGATAAACCGTAAGCAACAAGCGCACTTGTAAACATACCTCCGAAAAACCCCTCCCAACTTTTTTTAGGCGAATGTCGCTCGAATAACTTACGCTTTCCATATTTTACGCCAAACATATAAGCCCCTGTGTCATTAGCCCATAGCATCAGTAAAAAAGCCAGTGGTATGTGGAAATTAAATTCATTCCAGTCGCTTAAAAAACCCATTGCATGGAAAAAACAGAAGGGGATGGTTACATAAACAAAGCCAACAAAAGTGTACGAAATGTTAGCAAAAGGGATTTTGTTTTTCTTATAAAGCTCGGTGATAAAAACTGAAAAAATTAAAGGTATACACAGTAAAAGATATTTAACATCATACTTTAAATAGTGTAATCCGGCGGCCATTAAAAAAATCACTGCTCCAGCCGCCAAACCAATGTTTCGGTGTGGTCTGATGCCAGAATTTTTAATCAGTTTGTAAAACTCAAAGAGCGAAAGCACGCTTAAAATCAGGTAAAATGCACTAAAGGTGTAGCTGCCCAGAAATACAGAGCCAAGCATTACAATGGTAAAAAAGAAAGCGGTTATTGCCCTGGTTTTCATGATTTAGGATGGAAAACGATAGATGGATAGTGAATGACGTGTGAACTCTTACTCGATTTCATTCTTAACAATGTATTCAATGGCCTTATTAAAATCGGCCTTGTTTACCAAAACATTAATTTCGCCAATATTATAGGCCGACAGTTGTTTGTTGATTACAACAGCCGGAATATCTTCTTCAATTAATCCTTGCTTTAATACTTCGGCGGCAAATGCATCGCCTGTTGTGTATACTTTAACCCAATTTTCGCTCACGTTGTGCTGTATCTTTAAAAAATTTAAACAAAGCTATGGTTAATATTGCACTAATTAAATAGCCATACCACGGAAAACCTATCGGATCTTCGGCTTTATCTAATGGCATGTTATGTTTCTGCATGTAGAATGCCACACAAACAGCATACGCGTTGTTTATGAAATGGCCCAACATAGCATACCATATGCTTCCTCCAAAATAATAAAGGTAGCCAAAGCCAGCGCCTAAAAGTAATCTTGGCAAAAAACCATAAAACTGCATGTGTATAGCGCTGAAAATTGCTGCAGAAATCCAAATTGCCGCATGAGGATTGTTAAAAGCCCTATCTAACGACCTTTGTACGCCGCCCCTGAACATTAACTCTTCACCAATTGCAGGTAAAACTGCAATCATGATTAGGTTTACAATAAAATCCCAGTTATTCCGAACGGTTAAAAGCTGAATGGTTAATTTCATGGCCAGCTCTTCTTTCTCTTTCATCCAGGCTTCTATTTTTTGAAGGAAACCAGGCAAGATCATTTTTTGATTCCAGATGGCCGTCCATTCCATAAAAGGCATACTTAGAATCATAATTGCCAGCACCAGCAACAATAAATTAATTTTTGGTTTTTTGAAACTGTAAAATGCCGTTATTTTTTTTTGGGAGGTTAAAGCTAACGCTAAAGGAGGCAGAATAAAGGTACCTATAGAACTTAATATCTGAATAATTTTAAAACCATCGATAAATTTAGGATCGCCCGATAAAAGCAAGTTCATATTGCTCACCATACCGAGGCCGTAAATCATTAAAACGATAACAACCGCGATGATTCCGAAAACAACTCCGCCTACAAGTGCGTAAAATAAAAGTAAAAGTAATTGCAGGAAAGGGTTGATTTCTTCCTTGTTAGGTGTTACAACATTCATTATTTGTACCTTTGTATGTTTTATTAATCGTTGAAGATAGAAAATGTCTGTTAAGATAGGAAATATAGATTTAGGTGAGTTCCCATTATTGCTTGCCCCGATGGAGGATGTAAGCGACCCGCCGTTTCGTTTTGTTTGCAAACAGAACGGTGCAGATTTGATGTACACCGAGTTTATTTCCTCTGAAGGATTGATCCGCGATGCGGCAAAAAGTGTCCAAAAATTGGATATTTTTGAATATGAACGTCCTATTGGTATTCAGATTTTTGGTGGCGATATCGAGCACATGCGTGAGGCATCAGAAATTGCTTCGGCAGCCGGGCCTGATTTAGTTGATATTAACTATGGCTGCCCGGTTAAAAATGTGGTTTGCAAAGGTGCGGGTTCTAGTTTACTTCGCGATATTGATAAAATGGTTAAAATGACAGAAGCAGTAGTTAAAGCTTCGCATTTGCCCGTAACAGTTAAAACCCGTCTCGGCTGGGATGATGACAGTAAAAATGTTTATGAAGTAGCTGAGCGGCTTCAGGATGTAGGCATACAGGCACTTACCATACACGGGCGCACCAGGGCACAGCTATATAAAGGCGAGGCCGACTGGACATTGATTCGTGAGATCAAGCGTAATCCGCGTATTAAAATTCCTATTTTCGGAAATGGCGATGTTGACAGCCCCGAAAAGGCCGCTAACTGGCGTATGGAATATGAGGTTGATGGCATTATGATTGGTCGTGCTGCCATTGGTTACCCCTGGATTTTTCGCGAGGTAAAGCACTTTTTTAAAACCGGTGAACATTTAGCAGGCCCAACAATCGACGAACGAATTAACGTTTGCCGAACCCATTTGGAAAAATCTATAGAATGGAAAGGCCCTAAAACAGGTATTTTTGAAATGCGCAGGCACTATGCAAACTATTTTAAAGGTTTGCCCGATTTTAAACCCTACCGTATGCGACTGGTATCGGAAGGTGATATTAGCAACATTTACAGCATTTTAGACGAAGTGGCAGAAAAATTTGCAAACTACGACACGGCCACCCAAATGGCTTGATTTTTGAAATGCTTTTTGTAAATTCGTTAAATTAACATGGTTACAGCAATAACAGATGGCGTTCAGGTTTCAGTAGAAACCGTTTATCAACCGGAATATTCCAATCCGGCCAATGAACATTTTATGTTCGCTTATCGCATAGAAATTTCTAACCTTTCTGATTATCCTGTACAATTAATGCGCCGACAATGGTTCATTTTCGATTCGAACAGTAGCCGTAGAGAAGTAGAGGGAGAAGGTGTGGTTGGTTTGCAACCCATTATAAATCCTGGGGAGAGCCATGTTTATGTTTCTGGTTGTAACTTAAAAACCGATATCGGCAGTATGCAGGGCAAATACTTAATGAACCGCCTTGTTGATGATGCTGAATTTGAAGTTGATATTCCCGAGTTTCAGCTAATCGCTCCTTATAAGCTTAATTAGGCAGGCGCTATAGAAGTCTCCACAGACTTTAAACCGGCCGAAAAACCAAATGCCTTGCTAAATAGCCCCGACATACGCGAAAATACTTTTGGTTAGCCAAACTTCAATAGTTTCAATTTACGTTAACCAAAAGATTGTAGCATTGGCGGGACTGAACTGACCTATTGTTACTGGCATTGCGCTTCCTAGTCTAAGGTTTAGCATTCTTTTAAAGTTCTCTTAAGAATAAATGAAAAAACGGCCGAAAACTTAATTTCGAGCCGCTTTTGATTTTCACAGGTAGATGAAAATTTTTTAGTCTCTGCTTCGTCCAAAAAGCATAGAAGCATAATAAAGTAAGTTCGCCAAAGCACCAATTGCTGCAACAACATAAGTCATGGCTGCCCACCAAAGGGCATCTTTAGCTTGTGTATTTTCTTCCTGGGTTTGCATTACACCCTGGTTATTTTTTAACCAAAGCAAAGCCCTGTTACTGGCATCAAACTCAACAGGAAGTGTTATGATACTAAAGACTGTTATAAGCGCTAAGCCTACCACACCAATTGCTAAAACAACTGGGGTTACATTAACAACCAGCAACATAACGCCAATTAATAACACCCATTGCAGCAGGTTTGATGAAATGCTTACCACAGGAACCATGGTACTTCTTAAATTAAGCCAGCTGTATGATTTAGCGTGCTGAACCGCGTGACCACATTCGTGTGCCGCCACTGCCGCCGCCGCTACGCTCCGGCTATAATAAACATCGGTACTTAAATTAACAGTTCTATCTGTTGGGTTATAATGATCTGTAAGTTGCCCTTCGGTACTCATCACTTTCACATCGTATATGCCGTTATCGTGCAGCATTCGCTCTGCCACTTCTTTACCCGATAAGCCTGAGCTTAATTGCATTTCTGCGTACTTAGAAAATTTATTCCTAAACCGCCATTGTACAAACATGCTCAGCAATAATACCGGGACGATTAATATTAAATAAACTCCCATTTTTCTTTTGTGTATGTTTTTCAATTGGCATTATATCAAAAAGCGTTCCCATATTAAAAAACGACTTATTTGTTTTAATTTTAAATATGGTTAATCTACTTTCTTACTGGGAGAAAACATCGTTTTTTGATTACGATATTATTTTAATTGGTAGTGGAATTGTTGGTTTAAACGCGGCGATTCAGCTGAAGATTTCCGAACCTACTTTAAAAATTATCTTACTAGAAAGCGGGTTTTTACCTGCTGGTGCGAGTACAAAAAATGCGGGTTTTGCGTGCTTTGGAAGCATTTCTGAACTGATAGAACAAGAAAGTATTGCGGGTCAGGATGGGCTTGCCCAGCTAATAGAGAAGCGATGGAAAGGTTTACTTAAGCTAATAGCCATCTTAGGCGACAACACAATTGATTACCAACAATTAGGTGGTTACGAATTATTTAAAAAAGATGACAATTTGCTCTTTGAATCTTGTGTAGCGAAAATTGAACATTTTAATAGCATCATTAATCCAATTATTGGATCAGAAACATTTACTGTAGCCAACTACCAGATTGATAAGTTCGGGTTTAAAGGTGTAGAAACTTTAATCGCTAATCGATATGAAGCACAAATTGACACCGGTAAAATGATGTTTGCTTTAATTAAATATGCTCAGGAACTAGGTGTAAGCATTTTTAATAACTGCATGGTAGAAGATATCCTAAGTGACGATAAAATAGTAGCGAAGACCAAATACGGTAATTTCAGTGCCAAGAAAGTTATTGTTACAACCAATGCCTTTGTAAATAAACTGATTCCAGGTTTGGACGTTAAACCTGGGAGAGGACAGGTTCTGGTAACAAAACCCATCCAAAACCTAAAAATAAAAGGAACATTTCATTATGACAAAGGTTACTATTATTTCAGAAATATAGACGGAAGGGTATTATTAGGTGGCGGCAGAAACCTCGATTTTAAAGCTGAAGAAACAACCGATTTTGGTTTAACACCAAAAGTTCAGCACAAACTTGAAGATCTTTTAAAAGAAGTTATTTTACCCGATACTACTTTTGAAATTGATTATCGATGGAGCGGAATAATGGCTTTCGGAAATCGACTGGAACCGATTATTACAGAAGTTAAACCTAACGTTTTTTGCGCTGTGCGATGCAACGGCATGGGGGTAGCTTTAGGCAGTCAAACAGGGGAAGATGTTGCTAAAGCAGTTTTGAAAACCTTATAGTTATTGCTTAAAAACAATTGTTTTATTTCCGCTTACAAAAACCCGGTCTTCAAAAATCAGCGCCAAAGCTTCCAGTAATACCTTTTTTTCAACTTCTTTTCCTGCCCGTACCATTTCCTTAACGCCAAAGTTATGATCGACATGCGTTGTATGTTGTGTTATAATTGGTCCTTCATCGAGATTATCTGTTACAAAATGAGCGGTAGCACCAATAATTTTTACACCGCGTTCAAAAGCCTGCCTGTAAGGGTTTGCACCTATAAATGCTGGTAAAAATGAATGGTGAATGTTAACTATTTTCCCTGCATAGTCTCTTACAAAATCGGGAGATAGAACCCGCATAAATTTAGCCAGAACGAGGTAATCAATATCAAAACGATTGATAATTGCTTTCAACTCTGCTTCAAACTGGCTTTTATTTTTATCAGCATGGCTAACATAAAAATAAGGAATCCCCATTTTTTCTGTTAAATCTCTTAATTCTTCATAGTTACCAATCACACATCTAACTTTTGCGCCGAGTGTATTAAACTGGTTCTTTATGAGAATTTCGGCAAGACAATGATATTCTTTAGTAACGAGAACAGCTATCTGTTTTTCAGATTGAGTAATTAAATTTACTTCAGCCTTTGGCGGTAAATTTGCCTGCAAACTTAATTTTAATTCTTCAGGTTCAAATAAATCGCCTGTACAGGCAATGCGTGTAAAAAAAGCCTTGTTTGCCTCATCAACAAATTCACGCATGGCCACAATATTTAATTGCTGAGCCGCTAAAAGACGGGTTATATTGGTTACCAGGCCAACCTGATCAGAACAGGAAATTAAAATGGTTAATTCACTCATTATCATAAAAGAAAGTCAATGATATAAAATTTTTACAGCTTAATAAATAAAACGTAAATCATTTTATTCCTGTAGGTTTTTATCTATTCTTTCAAAAGATTGACTTTTATCAAGTTAAAACTAACAAAACCTCTTATTTTTAGTATTATTTAACATACATAATATTTTATTTATGTATTGATAGGTTTAGTTTTACATTATGAAAAAGGCATTCATTTTTGTAATTCTAATTTTAGCTGTTTCGGGCTATAGTACAAAAGCTCAGGATGTAAAGTATATAAGCTTTGCATCAAACACCTATCAATTTAATGGTGATGAAGTTATAGCAGACTTGAGAAATGCGAGATATAGTTTTAATAAGCAGTTAATCAAAAACAAGAAATCAAAATTTGATAATCCGCCAAAACCGGAATATCTTTTTAATAAACCAGGAAATTATACTGTTACTTTCGACGGCGTAGCGTTTGCTTTTATTAACAACAAAATTAAAAGTATAAACGGGCTTATTCCATCTGATAAAAGTTTAGAAATAATAACCGAAAGGTTGATTACTTTAGATCGCTTACAATTCGCCTATAATCAGAATTCGAATCTGGAATATGCCAAATATGAGCGGAATCTTGCAGAAATTAATAAAGCAGACAGGCAGTTTTATGCTACATTAAAAATATTAAACACCACAGTAAAAAAGATTGCGCTTCTTGCCAAATCAAATCAGCGTGATGCTTTTGAGTCGGACATCGCTAATTTGCGTAAACCAAACATAAACGATGCTATATTAAACAAACCGCAGTTAACTTACCCAGGGCTTCTAGCTAAGCAGGAATAATACGAGCAAAGTACCCTATACCAATTTCATAAGCGAATTTTTTTGGTAAATCTATTTAAAATATAGATTTTTACTAAAAAAATTATCATTATGGAAATTGCTGCAATTGCATTATTAATCATTATTTTAATTGTTTTAGTACTGCTTTTCTTCAAAAAACCTCATTCTTCTGTGGGTTTAGTTGCTATTGAAGAGTTTGAAAAAGCGAAGGCAGAGAATGAATCTTTGAAAATAAGTCTTGCAAAAGCAGATGAACGTGTTTTTAACTTATCTGCCGAAAAAGAAAATATTATCATTTTACTAAAGCAAGAACAGCAGCGTTTGGTTGATGAATTGCAAACGGAAAGAGACCGCCTTGCCGATGCTAACCGCGAGCTTGAAGGGACTAAGTCCTTCTATCAGGCGGAAAAAGATAAACTCGCGGAGCAAAAAATTGCATTTGAACAATCGCAGGAAAAGTTGAATAAAGACTTCGAACTGATTGCGAATAAGATTCTGGAAGAAAAATCAACTCGTTTTGTTGAGCAGAACCGAACTAACCTGGATTTGATTTTAAATCCTCTGAAAGAAAATATTAAAGCTTTCGAAGAAAAGGTTGAGAAAGTTTATAAGGCCGAATCGGATGAAAGGAATATACTTAAAGGTGTTATTTCTGAATTACAGGTGCAAAGTAAACTTATTCAGGAAGATGCCAATAACCTTACAAAGGCCCTAAAAGGCGACAGCAAAAAGCAGGGTAATTGGGGCGAAGTTATTTTAGAAAAAGTGCTCGAACGTTCGGGTTTGGTACGCGATCAGGAGTACCGTATACAGGCTTCGCATGTATCTGCCGAGGGTGGTCGATACCAACCAGATGTTGTAATTGATTTACCAGACGATAAACATCTTATTATTGACGCTAAAGTTAGTTTGGTTGCCTATGAGCGTTCTGTATCAGCCGATACGGATGAAGAGCGTGAAGGTTATATAAAACAGCACCTGGCATCAATAAAAAACCATATACAGGAATTATCTTCAAAAAACTACCAGGATTTATACAAAATCAATTCTCCTGATTTTGTTTTGCTTTTTGTACCAATTGAATCATCATTCAGCATTGCGATACAGAAAGATGCCGAACTGTTTAACTTCGCCTGGGATAGACGGGTTGTTATTGTTAGTCCATCAACTTTATTGGCTACTTTAAGAACCATTGCCAGTATATGGAAGCAGGAAAGGCAGAATAGAAATGTAATGGAAATAGCCCGTTTAAGTGGTAGTATGTACGACAAATTTGTTGGTTTTATAGCGGATATGGAAAATATCGGCCGCTACGTTAAACAGAGCCAGGACGCTTATGATAAAGCGCTAAATAAATTATCAGACGGATCTGGCAACCTGGTCAATGCTTCTGAAAAAATTAAAAAACTGGGTGCAAAAGCAACAAAACAAATCGACTCGAAATATTTAGATATTACCGACTAAATTAAGTCGATCCGGAAAAAAGGGGGCGAAGCCCCTCGATTTTTTTTTGGACGATTTTTGATAAAAACAGAAGCTAAAAATTTAGCAAGTTAGTGATTTTTATTTAAAGCCCTACAGACGATTTTTTTTAAATTTTATTTTCGGAATGTATAGCTGCTATTTCAGTCATCGCTCTATTGCGATTAATATCTAATCAGATAAAGAAGTAGAAAAAACCAATAAAAACGTCGTCATTTCGAACGAAATGCAATGAAGTCAAGAAATCTATCTGAAGATAGATCTATCCGTTCCACTGCGTTCCGGTCGAAATGACGACGTTTCGTGCTTTTTAAAAACCTTATTATTTAAAAGCGTTCCATCCTTGGGCTTTCAATTCATGAACGTTATTGGATTTTGAAACCATTTTACAGCCCGAATTTTTATCGGTAACATGGCCAATTACAGTGATATCTACATCATGTTTCAGTTTTTTATAATCATCCTGGCTAATAGTAAATAACAATTCATAATCTTCACCTCCACTTAAAGCACAAACGGTAGGATCTATTCCAAGTTCACGGGCCGTCTCGTAAGTCATTGGATCTAAAGGTATTTTCTCTTCGTAAATGGTAATTCCTTTATCAGATTGCTCGGCAAGGTGCAAAATTTCCGAAGCCAAACCATCAGAAACATCGATCATTGATGTTGGTTTGATATTCATTTCTTCCAAAAGTGCCACAATATCCATACGGGCTTCTGGTTTCAATTGTCTTTCGATAATATAATCCTTTCCTTCTAGATCAGGTTGTATCTGCGGATTTTCGAGGTAAATTAATTTCTCTCTTTCTAAAATCTGAAGACCGAGATATGCGCCGCCTAAATCGCCAGAAACACAAAGTAAGTCATGTTCCTGGGCACCATTACGGTAAGTAACCTTATCTGCATCAGCATAACCAATACTGGTAATACTGATAACTAAGCCTTGCTTACTGGACGAAGTATCGCCACCAATTAAATCGATATTATATTTATTGCATGCCAGTTCAATTCCTTTGTAAAGCTCTTCTACGGCTTCAAGCGGAAATTTACTAGAAATACCCAGCGAAACGGTTATCTGACTTGCTTTACCGTTCATCGCATAAATATCACTCAAATTAACCTGTACAGCTTTATACCCCAAATGAGCTAAGGGTACATAAGCTAAATCGAAGTGAATTCCTTCGAGCAATAAATCGGTAGATATTAAAGTTTGTTTTCCTTTGGCATCTAAAACAGCAGCATCATCACCAACGCCTTTTACCGAATAATCATTTCTGATTTTAAAGTTAGACGTTAAGTGTTTTATTAAACCAAATTCGCCTAATTCATTAATATTGGTACGTTCTTTATTTTCAAACATATTGATTAGTAGGGGCGAAGCCCCCGATTTTATTTTAAATTATAAGCAAGTCCTTCGACAAGCTCAGGATGACATTTTTATTAAGATAATTTACTTTCCATCCACTTTTTTCCTTCTGTAAACCTGGCAATCAACATTGCTGCAACATTATCTCCGGTAGCATTAAGTAAAGTTGCCATCGGATCAACCAATGTTCCGATAATCATTGCCGGGGGCAATGCTTCGGGTGGTAACTGATATGCAGAAATCATTAGTAATTCTCCTATATAACCACCATTTGGTATTCCGCCCTCTACAATACTTACTAAAACTGTTATTCCTAATGCTAAAATTATAGTATCAACATGAGCCAAATCTTTTCCAAAAATGGCGAAAACAACAGCTATTTTTATAATCGAACTAATACTCGATCCGTCTTTATGCAATGTAGAACCCAATGGGATGGTAACATTAGTAATATAGGCCGGAACGCCCATTTTTAAAGTTCCTTCTAAGTTGGCAGGTATGGTTGCAATACTGCTACAGGTTCCTATTGATGTTAAAGATGGAACAATGTTATTTTTCCAGAAAATTTTTATAGCCTTAAAACCACCGGCTACAAAAGCATAAAGCGTAAAAAAAACAATAAAATAAAAAGCACCGACACCATAATACAAACCCAAAGCTTTGGCATAAGTGCCAAATAGTTGTGGACCAAAAACACCAACCTGATAGGCAAAATAAGCACCTAAACCTATTGGTCCGAGTTTCATAATCAGGATGATAAGTTTTTTCATTACCTCATTTCCTGAAACGAGGAAGTTTTTAAAACCTTCGCCTTCTTTCTCTGCATATAATGTAGAAAAGCCTACCAACACAGAAAAAATAATTAGTGCCAACATATTTTTCCGGCTACCTATTTCAAAAAATTCGCCCACAGTTAACAGCTGAGTCATTTGTTCGCCGAAAGATTGAATTTTCTCATTTTCAATTGGTAAAGTACTACTACCCAATTGCTGGTGTATAGGAAAAACCCATGTTGCAACCAATGTTAAAATCGCCGAAATTAAAATCGTTGACAAAAAAACCAGAACCATAATGGTTAAGAGTTTTCCTAATTTCTTTGTCCGATCGATGTTAGCAATGGCCGATGAAACAGCAAAAAATACCAGTGGTATTACAGCGGTAAACAACAGGTTTAAAAATATATCACCTAAAGGTTTAATACTTTCTACACTTTTCCCAAAAACTAAACCAACTATGCTTCCAAAAGTAATACCTGCTAAAAGCCATAATAAGCCTGAATAATTTTTAAGGATGTTGTTTATTTTCATCTATTATTTTTTTAGTCACGGAAACAAGGAATGTACGGAAACTAATTTTATTCCGCTTAAACAGTGCTCGCGTGGCAAACTTTTATAATCCTAATTCTGCTGAAATATCCAACATTCTTTGAATCGGTTTACGGGCTTTTTCTATAATATTTTCAGGTACAGTTACTTCCGGAGAACTATTTTTAAGACATAAATATAGTTTTTCAAAAGTATTTCTTTTCATATACGGGCAATCGTTACAAGCACAACTATTATTCGGTGGCGCCGGAATGAATGTTTTATCCGGACAAGCTTTTTCCATTTGATGAATAATTCCGCTTTCTGTAGCTACAATGAATTCAGTTGCAGGATTACTTATTGCGTATTTCAAAAGTCCTGTAGTAGAACCAATGTAATCGGCCATATTTAGAACTACTTCTTCACATTCAGGATGTGCAATAAATTTAGCGTTAGGATGGCGTTCTTTAAGTTTTGTAATTTTCTCCTGCGAAAAAATTTCATGAACCATACAGGCACCATTCCATAAAACCAAATCTCTGCCAGTTTTCTTTGCTACGTATGCACCAAGGTTTCTATCAGGTCCAAAAATAATCTTCTGGTCTTTAGGTAAACTTTCAACAATCTGAACAGCGTTGGTTGAAGTACAAACAATATCGCTTAGCGCCTTTAACTCTGCAGTACAGTTTACATAAGTAATTACCAGGTGATCAGGATATTTTTCTTTAAACTTTTTGAACAAATGTGGCGGACAGCTGTCGGCAAGTGAACATCCGGCTTTTACATCAGGTAATAAAACCTTTTTATTTGGCGATAAAATCTTTGCAGTTTCAGCCATAAAGTGTACACCTGCAAAAACAATTACATCTGCATCTGTTTTGGCAGCTTCTTGTGATAAACCTAAACTATCGCCAATATAATCTGCTATATCCTGAATATCAGGTTCTTGATAGTAATGCGCAAGTATAATTGCATTCTTCTCTTTTTTTAATTTCTCTATTTCAACAAAAAGATCAAGTGTCGGATCGATATCCTCCTCAACAAATCCCTTTTTATTAATTTCTTCTAAGACATCAATGTTCATTATTAATTTTCCTTTTTTGAATTTAGACGTTGGTCAAAGATAAAGCTTTCCACGTCTCAATAATTAATAAGTATTTTAATTTAAATAAATCTTATTTGTTTATTAGTGTGTTAATATTGTTGGCAAGTTTCAAAAAAATATTCTTTAAGATAAGTTGTTAATCGTTTACTAACATTTGGATTACATTTTTATAATATGATAAGATTGATTTTCAGCACTATCGAAAAATGGATTAATTTTTATCAATATTGGAATGTTAATTGTTTGTAACTGTGTGAAAAGTTAATTACTTGTACAAAGGTGCTTAAAAATTGCTTAAAAGATTGTGGCAAATTGTCTTTTTAGAGTAGCTTTAAACATTCAAATTTATTTGTTAGTAGAATTTATACACAGAGTTAACATTTCTCACATAGTTGTTAACACCGTTGATAAAGTAAATGTTTTTTAGATGAGAAAAGTAGATTTTCTGGTAATAGGTTCAGGTATAGCGGGTTTGAGTTTCGCACTTAAAGCTGCTAAATATGGTAAGGTTTTAATAGTAACGAAATCAAATGAAGATGAATCCAATACAAAATACGCTCAGGGTGGCGTTGCCGTTGTTGTTGATAAAGACGATTCTTTTGAAAAGCATATTGAAGATACACTAATTGCCGGCGATGGTTTGTGTGATAAAAAAATAGTGGAAATAGTTGTAAAAGAGGGACCTCAGCGTATTCAGGAAATCATAGATTATGGTATAAACTTCGATAAAGACAATGCAGGTTTTTATGATTTGGCTAAAGAAGGTGGGCACTCTGAGCACCGTGTTCTGCACTATAAAGACATCACAGGGTATGAAATTGAGCGTGTACTTTTAAAGGAAATTCACACTAATCCTAACATTGAGATATTAACACATTACTTTGCACTGGAGTTAATTACCCAGCATCACCTTGGTGAATTTGTTGATAAACGTACTGAAGATATTAACTGTTATGGTATATATGCCTTTAACACAGAGCTTAACGATGTGGAAAAGATTGTGGCAAATGTTACTGTTATGGCTTCAGGTGGTGCCGGGCATGTTTATTCTGCAACTACTAATCCTGTTATTGCAACAGGAGATGGTATGGCTATGGTTTATCGTGCTAAAGGGAAAGTAAGAAACATGGAATTTATTCAGTTCCATCCAACGGCTTTGTACCATCCAGGAGAGTACCCGTCTTTCTTAATTTCTGAGGCTGTGCGTGGTTTCGGCGGTGTTTTAAGACGCAAGAATGGCGAAGAATTTATGCATGAATATGATGAGCGTAAATCTTTAGCACCTCGTGATATTGTTGCTAGGGCTGTTGATAATGAGATGAAAAAATCAGGAGATGATTTCGTTTACCTGGATATTACCATGCGTAAGAAAGCAGATATTCTGAAGCATTTCCCGAATATTTATGCTAAATGTTTATCAATTGGTATTGATATGACAAAGGATTATATTCCTGTTACGCCTGCTTCTCATTATATGTGTGGTGGTATTTTGGTTGATGAATATGGACGTTCTTCAATTAAGAACCTTTATGCATGTGGAGAATGTTCGTCAACTGGGTTACATGGAGCTAACCGATTGGCATCTAATTCATTACTTGAGGCTACAGTTTTTGCACATCGAATTTATCAGGATGCAATAGAAAATTTTAAAAAGAACATCATTCCTGATCATATTCCGGAATGGGATTCGAAAGGTGTTACACAGAGTAATGAGGATATATTAGTGACTCATAATCTTCGCGAATTGCAGAAAGTAATGGGCGATTATGTTGGAATTGTCCGTTCTGATTTTCGCTTGGAAAGGGCGCACAGAAGATTATTTTTAATTCATCAGGAAACAGAAGAATTTTACAAAAAGAATAAGGTATCGGTTAAATTGTGTGAATTAAGAAATGTAATTCAAACTGCTTACCTGGTTATAAAATCGGCAATGCAGCGAAAAGAAAGCAGAGGTTTACATTTCACAACCGATTATCCTGCACATGCGAAAGAATTAATTGATACCGTTTTTTAGTTAATTAATCATTGTGCTGCATTATTTTCAGCATCTATTAATGAAAGAATAAATTAATAATATAAGACTCTGAAATGAATTCGGAGTGAACTAATTTGTAATTATGCCACTAATACGCCCGGTAAAAGATAAACATCCTCAGATAGGAACAGAAAATTTCATTGCAGAAAATGCAACCATTGTAGGTGATGTGATCATTGGAGATAACTGTTCTGTTTGGTTTAATGCTGTAATTAGAGGCGATGTAAACAGTATTACAATTGGGAATGAATCGAATATACAGGATGGTGCTGTAATTCATGCTACGTATTTAAAAGCTGCTACACAGATTGGTAATCGCGTTTCTGTTGGACATAATGCTATTGTACATGGATGTATAGTAGAAGATAATGTTTTAATTGGTATGGGTGCAATTGTTATGGATCACGCCGTTGTTGAGCAGTACTGTATTATTGCTGCTGGTTCTGTAGTTTTGGAGAATACAATTTGCGAAACAGGATACCTTTATGCAGGCACACCAGCAAAAAAAATAAAGCCCATTACTGATGAGCAAAGGGCTTTATTGAATAAATTGCCTGATAATTATATCATGTATTCTGGTTGGTTTACTAATACTTAGTTACTCTTTGGGTGGGGGCGGAATAATTAAGTTATTTTCTATATCCCAGTTTGGTCTTAGAGAAATTTCATCTTTCGAATACCATATTTTTTCTGGTTGTGAACCGGCTTTTACATTCCCGGTATCCCATTCTCCATTTTTATTTTCATCATAAATTACTCGTATAAGGTATTTAGCTACCGGATAATTATTGAAATGGAGTTTTGCATTTGATTTTATAGGATAAGATCTTATAACACTTTTCTTTTCGTTTAATATTTCTACAATGTAATTGATTGTTGTATCCGGAATAGTAACGTTAAGAAGAAACTGGCTGCCATAGTTGTCAACTCCATCAAGCGTAAATCTTTTTGTAAACTCTTTGTTTTTAGTGTCGAACATCCCTGTAAATGCTCCTGCAGTAAATTTTATATCATATTTTCTTTTGTTTTTCCATGGAAAGACGATGTAATATTTAAGAAAGTCTACACTATCTTTTACAAGTTGAAAATTAGTTCTTTTGATAGAATCGTCGAGCATTATTATTTTAGATGCATCCGAATTAATAATTGGTGACGGAAAATTAAGTGTATATCGTTGAAAAGGGCTTAGCTTTCCGTTTCCTGCATTGTCTGTGGGTGTTAAATCTCTGGAATAATTATCTTTTTTTCCCCTTGTTAAGTTAATTGTTTGAAGTAGTTTACCCTGATCATTAACGGCCACTTTAACAGAATCAAAAGACATATTGCTTAACCAGACTTTGGCCGTATCATTGGTTTTGTTAAACATTACTTTTTTTGATGCATCGAGTGCTGAAGGTTCCGTAATAGTTAATTGTGGCTTTTTAAGTTGCTGTGAAAATGCCAATAAAATACTTCCATCTGCATTGATTTTTCTATCTAAAACCCTAAATAAGGGAGCCGTTTCTTTAAAAACTTTCAAATCAATATTTTCGATATTTTTATCTATTAATAGTGGCGCTTTAATATAACCAACTTCATCAGAACTCTGCTGATAAATCTTATCTCCACCACCGGTCGATTCTTTTAAAGCATAGACTTTGTAAGTACCTTTTCTTAAGTTTTTAAGTGTATAATTTCCTGAACTATCTGTTAAGGTATAAATAGATGGACGTTTTTTGCCAAATAAAGAGTCGCGTTCAACTGGTAGGATAAATACTGTAGCTTCCTTTTCAAATTCCCCCGTTAAGGCATTGGTTACTTTTCCACTTAAACGCAGTGAATCTATTTCGTTACCTGTTGAAAATACGTACGATAAATTTTTGATAACATTACTTTCATTAATGTCGGCAATGGCTTTACCAAAATTTAAAGTGTAGGTAGTATTTTTTTCAAGTGTATCAGGAAGCGTAATTTCGAGCGTTCTTTTTTTGACTTTTAAAATGGGTGCCTTTTCCAACTCTGGTGAAATCGAAAATTCTTTACTCTCATTTTGAATTTTAAAATATTCATCAAACTGAATTAATATTTTCTTGGCCGTAAAATTTCGGGTCTGGTCTTTTGGAAGCATACTCAAAACCTTTGGTGGTTTTGTATCTTTTGGCCCACCTTGTGGCGTTTGAATACTTGCACATCCAAAAAAGAGAAGGGAAGTGAGCACTACCACAAAATTTTGAAGATTAAAATACTGAGGTTTTAAATTTGGCATATTTTAAGCGTTCTGACGAATTTTTATAGTTTTTGGATAAGTAACATTAAAAAATGTTTTTTCTTTCTTATATCGCTTTATTTAAAGTCTATTATTTTTAATTTAAGTAGTTGATTATCAATTACTTATTAATATAAACCATTAAAACTGAAATATCTGATGGTGAAACACCCGAAATTCTGGAAGCTTGTCCTAAAGTACGCGGTTTAATCTTAAATAACTTTTCGCGTGCTTCTTTCGATATTGAAACAATTTTGTTGTAATCAAAATCAGGCTGAATTTCTTTGTCTTCCATTTTTAGCATTTTGGCTACAATTTCATTTTCCTTTTCGAAATAACTTTCATACTTAATTTTAATTTCAGCCTGTTCTATAGTTTCATTATCCAAGTCTAGTGTCGCTGCTGCTAATGGTTTACTTACTTTAATAATATCTTGCAAACCTACATGTGGGCGTCCGACTAAGCTATGGATTTTTACATTCTGATTTAGTGGGCTTGAACCTAAGCTTTCTAGCATTGGATTTGCATCGACCATCTCGATACCTTGTGCTCTTGTAAATTTAACCAAAGCATCAGCTGCTGCTACTTTTTTATTTACCTTTTCTAAGCGCTCATCAGAAATTAGACCCAGTTCATGTCCGATAGGTGATAAGCGAATATCAGCATTATCTTGTCTTAAAAGTAATCGGTGTTCAGCTCTTGAAGTAAACATGCGATAAGGCTCTTCTGTTCCTTTAGTCACTAAATCATCAATTAAAACACCTATATAACTATCCGATCTTTTCATGATCAGCTCATGTTTATCATTTATTTTCTGATGTGCATTTATACCAGCCATGAACCCCTGGCATGCCGCTTCTTCATAACCAGTTGTGCCATTAATTTGTCCGGCTAAAAATAAATTGCTGATCAGTTTAGTTTCCAACGTCAATGATAATTGTGTAGGAGGGAAGAAGTCGTATTCAATTGCATAACCTGGTCTGAACATTTTTGCATTTTCAAAACCTGGAATTAACCTTAATGCTTTAAACTGTACATCTTCAGGAAGAGAAGTTGAAAAACCATTTACATAGATTTCGCAGGTGTTCCATCCTTCAGGTTCTACAAAAATCTGATGTCTATCCCTTTCAGCAAATCGATTAATTTTATCCTCAATAGAAGGACAATACCTTGGGCCTAATCCTTTAATTCGGCCTGTAAACATTGGTGATTTTTCGAAACCTTCTTTTAAAGTTTCGTGAACATCACCATTCGTATAAGTAATCCAGCAACAACGTTGATCAGTTGAAATTTCAGTATCAGTAAATGAAAACTTACCGGGATTTTCATCACCCCACTGTTCTTCCATTTTACTATAATCTAAACTTCTTCCATCAACACGGGGTGGGGTACCAGTTTTCATGCGTCCTGCTTCCATACCCAATTCAACCAGTTGTTCTGTAATACCTGTTGATGCCCTTTCAGCTGTTCTACCTCCTCCAAATTTCTTTTCGCCAATATGCATCACACCATTTAAAAACGTACCGTTTGTGAGTACGACAGCTTTACTTTCTATTTCTATTCCTAAAGAGGTTTTTACACCATAAACAGAGTTATCTTTAACCAGTAAGCTTAAAACACTATCTTGCCAAATATCCAGATTTGGAGTGCGCTCCAAAGCTAGACGCCACTCTTCGGCAAAGCGCATTCTGTCAATCTGTGCTCTTGGACTCCACATTGCTGGCCCTTTTGATTTATTGAGCATTCTGAATTGAATAGTTGATTTATCAGATATTATACCCGAATAACCACCCATAGCATCTACTTCGCGAACAATTTGACCTTTAGCAACGCCACCCATAGCAGGATTACAACTCATCTGGGCAATGGTACCCATGTTCATGGTAATGAGTAAAACAGCGGATCCTAAGTTAGCAGCAGCAGCAGCAGCTTCACACCCAGCATGACCAGCACCAACAACAATCAAGTCGTATTTTGAAAACATTTTAGTATTATATTCTTATTGTTCCACGTGGAACATTGTTTAAAAATTAGTAAGTACAATATTATAGATGAATTTAAATATTGTATTTTATTAATGTTCCACGTGAAACATAACGCGATAACATTAATGAAATTGTTAGTTAAAGCTATTCCGAAAGCTCTAGCCAACGTAAGGTAAAATCATCCAGTTTTATTTTTAAATTATCAATCTCGTTAGAGATTTTCTGAATTTTTAAATAATCTGACGAATCTATTTTTAATAATGATGATGTTAGTTCTGCTATTTTATTTTCTGTTTCAGCCATTCCTCTCTCACTTTCATCAAGTTCTTTTTGTTCCTTAAAACTTAATTTTTTTGCTGTTTTAAGTGCGGTTTGTTCAGCAGGAGCAGGCGTATTTTTCTTTACTTCTGCTTTAACTTTCGGTTGCTCTAAACTTAAGCGGTACTCGGAATAATTGCCATTGTAAATTTTAACTACACCTTCACCTTCCATAATGAAAAGCTGATCACTCATTTTGTCGAGTAGGTAACGATCGTGTGAAACCAACATTAAAATGCCTGGGAAGTTTTCTAGAAATTCTTCCAATACATTTAAGGTGTCAATATCCAAATCATTAGTCGGCTCATCCAATATCAAAAAGTTAGGGTTCTGCATTAAAACCTTCATCAGGTTTAAACGCTTCTTTTCTCCTCCACTTAATTTCTCTACCATGCCATGCTGTTTCTTTGGTGGGAAAAGGAAAAGGGTGAGTAGGGCAGAAGCAGTAATAACAGAACCATCAGCCATCTTAATATATTCAGCATCCGATTTTACAATGTCAATCACACGTTCTTTTGGATCGAATGTTAAGCCGCCTTGCTTATAGTATCCAAAGACTGTAGTTTCCCCAGTATCTACTTTACCACTTTCTGGTTTTAAATTGCTGGTGATAATATTTAGTAGCGTTGATTTACCAGTTCCATTTTTTCCGGCTAAACCAATTCTATCTCCCTTTTTAAAGGTATAGCTAAAATCGTTTATAATCGGGCGACCATCAAAGCTTTGTTTAATGTGTTCCAGTTCAATAATTTTGCCTCCCTGACGAGACATCTTCATTTTTAATGTAACACTTTGATTGTCAGTCTTTTTCTTGGTTTTTTCTTCTAAATCATAAAAAGCATCAATCCTGGCCTGTGATTTCGTTGCACGGGCCTGTGGCATGCGCCTCATCCACTCTAATTCTTTCTTTAATAGTTGTTGGTTCTTGTGTAAAACCGTTGCATCTAGCGCTTCCCTTTCAGCTTTCTTTTCCAGGAAATAGGCATAGTTTCCATTATAGTTGAAAATTTTTCCGCCATCTAATTCTACTATTGTATTGCAAACATTATCTAAAAAGTATCTGTCATGCGTTACCAAAAGGATAGTTTTTTGTCCGGTTGTGAGTAATTTTTCCAACCACTCAATGGTGTCAATATCCAAATGGTTGGTTGGTTCATCTAAAACTAAAATTTCAGGATCTTCTATCAATAACTTTGCTAATGCCAAACGTTTCTTTTGTCCGCCAGATAAGGTTGCAATTTTTTGCTGCAGGTGAGTAATTCCCATTCTGTTTAAAATGGTTTTTATCTCATGCTCATATTCCCATGCATTATGCTCGCTTAGTTCTTCGTAAAGTCTGTTGAGTATTTTTTCGTCTGGATTCGGATTTTCGATGAGTTCCTCATATTCCTTTATAAGCTGTTGCTGTTTGTTCTCCAAAGAAAAAATGTGATCGCTAATTGAAAAGCCTTCTGTAAATTGTGGTTCTTGATCTAAGAAACCAAGTTTTACCGATTTATTTTTTACAATCTTACCCTCCAATGGAGCAAATCTTTCTGCTAATAATTTTAAAAGTGTACTCTTACCAGCGCCATTAATTCCAACCAACGCTACCCGTTGACCAGAGTTAATACCCAGGGTTAAATTTTTAAATAACCATTCATCATGATAACCATGACCTAAGCCTTCTGCCGCAATTAATGTGCTCAATTTTTTTGTATTTCGGATTTATAAAGGAAAATTGCTACAAAAGTAAGTATAAAATATTTGGTAGCAGAAATAGATGTTTCAAAGCCATTATGTATCAGGTAAAAATGGCAAAATATTGATGTTAAGGGCAGCTGGTTACTCCTAGAACAGATACCTGTCTTTTGATATTCTGTTATTTAAAGTTCTTACAATATCATTAAAAACAAAGACAGCGGCTGGACTCGCTCCGCCGCTGCTTCTATCATTAACTAAAACTAAACTTTATCTTTATTGGATGATTAGAAAATAGCTTCCAAAACATCTGTTTTTATATCTTCATTTTTGCCGGCATAGCTTACCATAGGTGCAGCACTAACATTAGTATCAGTTGCAGTAAAATCATTCATGGTAACTTTGGCCACATTGCCTAAAATTGCGTTATAATTTTCTGTAGAACCACTTAATGTCAGGTTAGATTGTCCATTTATACTTGTATTTAAATTCAATGTGTTTGCTTTAATATCTGCAGTTGCATTATCATTTAAAACCACATTTAAGTTTAATAAGTTAAAGTTTCCCGAGGTTTTTACACTAGAATTATTTGATGCTTCAATTGCCGATAAATTATTTACGTGAGCTATAATTGTAAGCGGTTTAGCAGCAAAAGAACTAACCCTCAGTTCGCCATCTTGTTGCTGTACCAAAGCATTTTTTGAGAAATAGTTGTCGTAAACCTCAACACTTTCTTTAGCATCCTGAACCAAAATCAGTTTTACATTACCACTGATTTTAATTTTGCTTATGTTTTTAACCGAAGTTAAATTGGTGTAGTTACTATTATTTTCAGTTGCATTTGCAGCAACACTTGCAGTACCTAAAATTATTGTTGTTAATGCTGCTGCGAATAATGTTTTAATAGCGTTTTTCATCACTTTTTTATCTTAATTTTTTAAAATCTTTTATCGTTTTTTCGAATATAAGACTGCAAGAGATAGAAAAGGTTGCACGCAGATTTGCGTTAATATACCATCAGATACTAATTATCGACGAACGCCCGTAACTATTAGACGAACAGGAATAAAAAAAATGATTTGAAAATCAGGTTTCTGTTAAAATAGGAACAATTAGTCCCGCTTTCCTTACTGCCGGAGAAAAACCGGCATTCATTCAATCGGGTTTATTTAACAGTAGTAAAGTGATTTATCGGAATGGCAGTTTACTTTGCAGGTAGCTAATAATTTAAAAAAGTAGAATAGTTATACTTAAACTAAACCTACTTCACTTCTATAGCCCAGGTATTCGTCTTCTTTTTGAGTCATTAAGGTTTTCGCAGCTTTACCCTTGTCCTTATAACCAAGTAAGTGTAAAGTACCGTGAATCATAATGCGGCATACCTCATCAAAATCGTTTGTTTTGTAGGTTTTTGCATTTTCTTTTACACGTTCAATGCTGATGAAAATATCGCTAACAATCTGCTTTTCTATGTCTGAGTTATCGAAAGTAATGATATCGGTGTAAGTATCGTGATTTAAATATTGCTGATTGATGGCAAGCAGATACTCATCGCTGCAGAAGATAAAATTGAGTTCTCCTAAAGTGAAGCCTTCTTTTTCGATACTTGCCTTAATCCATTTTTTTACCTTAAGCTTTTGAGGTAAGTTGTAAGTAACAGATTCGGTAAAAAAAGAAATTGCAGCCATATTGTATTGAAATGTTTAGCACCACAAACTTAATAAATATAATTTAGCAGTATTGAATGTATTAACAAATAGCCTAAGCACTAATGTAAGTGTATAGTCTGCTGTGAAACTATCTAACCATATTCAATGATTTCAAATACTCCGCAATTTTATTTTTATAGTAATAGTTTAAACTTGGCGGTAATTTTTGCAGCATATCCGTTCCATTTTGCTGCTGTTTTTTAAATTCTTCGACCATTTTCTGGTATGAAGGAGGAAATTCTTTAGCTGCTTTACTTTCACGCTTAGTATCTTCTTCCCGGTCGCGTTCTGCTTTTTCTGCTTCTAATAACTTGGTTAACAGCTCTTTTTGCCTGTTTAAGGTTTCTTGTTGTAAACGTTTATTAACCAGGTCGCTTTCCGTTTGTTTCATTTCCTTTATGGCTTCGTTAAGGTTTCCCATTTTACCCGAACCATCTTTATTTTCTTCACGGTTAATTTTTTCCAAAGCCTGCCGAATCATTTGTTGCTGCTGGGCCATCTTACCGAAATCTTCACTCATCTGTCCTTTGCCTACAGTACCCTGATTACCAGATTTTTGCATCTGTTCGCGAGCTTGCTGCATATTTTTATTCAGCTGTTGCTGCATTTGCGAAAGCTGTTTCATCCCTTGCTTTTTCCCTTTACCACCGCCAGCTTTCGAATTTTTTTGCATATTCTGCAATTGATTAAGTGCTTCACTCAACATCAAACTTAAATTGTTTATCGAAGTCATGGTAAACTGCTGGTAACGATTGGCTTCAGGAGTCCTTCTTTCGCCTAGGCTTTCAAGGCTTTTATCTAGGTTGAAATTAATCTTATTCATCTCCTCATTAACCGTCGATTCGATTTGAGGAACACGTTTGCTTAACGAATATAAACTATCGGCAATGGTTTTAAGGTTATCCTTAATGCTGCGTTGTTTCTGAACATTACTTATGTATGAAGGGTCGGCCTGGTTCATTTTTTTTAATGCCAACATAATTTTCTCTTGTTCGAAAGAAGTATTTAGCAAGTTCTCTAATAATTTTCGCAACTCTCTGACATTCAGGTTATTCTCCATTTCTTCGCCTTGTTGTTGCATATCATTTAGCTTTTTCGAAAGTTTTTCCATCTGTTCGCCTGCTTTTTGCTGTTTCTGGCTGGCGCCTTTCGAATCTTTCTTATCTAAGGCCTCTTTGCTTTCTTGTTGCTCATTCTGAATATCCTGTACATCCTTTTCTGGGTTTTCAAAAGGATTGGGTTTCTCCAAAGCCTGATTTTTTTCTTCAAGTTTCTTTAAATCATCCTTGAGATCGTTCATCTCTTTGTTCAAAGCATCTTGCTTTTGTTTTAACGACTCATTATCCTGTTTTTTTGCAGCGGTTTCTTTGCTAAGTTCCTTTTGTTCCTTCGCTAATTCATTTAAACGGTCAATATCATTCTGAAGGTTTTGCTCAAACTCGAGTTGTTTATAGAGTTCTAAAATCCTGTCCAATTCATTTTTAAGCGTTTTATTATCCAGCTGCATTTTCGAAAGTTCGTTCTTTGTCTGGTCTTTATTACGTTCATTCATCAGGTTTTGCAACTTCTGCAAAAGCTCTTTGGTTTTATCATCGAGGACATTATCGAATAAATCTTTAATCTGTTTTTGCTTTTCTAAAAGTTCTTCAGTTTGTTTCTGATCTTCCTGATGCTGTATATTCTTATCGTTCTGGGCTTTAATTTCTTTTACAGCTTCATCCAGCTGCTTTTGTTTATCCAAAAGGGCTTCTATTTGTTTTTTATCCTCAAAAGAAATCTGCTTTTTATCGATAAGGCTTTCGGCAACTTTCTTGCTTTCCTTTTCGATGGTATTAGCCAAACGAATGGCTGATTGTACTTTTTGCTTAAGTGCCTGGCTGTTTGCATTTACCTGCTCAGCAGCTTCTTTTTTAGTAGGTTGCTTAAAAGTTTTAATTTCCGATCGGGTAACTTTTGCACCGTTAACACCATCATTATCGGCCACTTCAAAATAATACTCGATTTCCTGTCCAGGTTTTGCTGCTGCCGTTTTTAAATCCCAGAAATAGAAAAATGTATTTTCGGTGGTATTTGATTTTATGGGGATATTTTTTGAAACCGTACGAATTACCTGGTTATTTTCTTTGATATTGTATTTGAAAGTCAAGCGACTAAAACCATAATCGTCAGTAATCTGTCCGTTGAAATAAAGTGCTTTATTACTTATCGAATCGGGTTTTTCTTCTACCTGAATTGCCGGAGATTGATCTTTAATTACCGTAATCTGATGAGATAAAGAATCTGTCAAAGCAACAAAGTCATTTTTTGGTGTAATGCTGTATTTTGAATTATTTTTAATTGTTGCACTAAAAATCGACGCATTATCTGAAACGGTTAAAATATTTTCGATACCATTTAAAATGAACAATAGTGAATTACTTTGTCCGGTTTTAAAATTCCATGCCACTTTAGTTCCTTCGGGCAAGAGCATATCACCAACGTTCGAAATTACTTCTGCTTTTTTGCCAAGGTAGGCAGGATAATTTAAGGTAGCAGTAGCACTTAATAACTCCGGACGAGGCTTTACATTTACAGTAAATACGGCAGAGTTAAATCCTCCACATTTAAAAATCAGTTTCTTATCGCTTTGTATGTTTTTAATGCTGTATTTAAACTTGCTTATATTTTCTTTTTCAAGTTTATAAGTATTTTTTCCATCCTCAACATATACATCTGCAGGTATTTCATCACCGGTTAATTTCAGGTTTATGGTAATGTCTTCACCTTGTGTAACTGTTAAATTTTTATTGAGTACGCTAAAACTGAAAGGGGCTTTTGGGGCAATGTATTCATCATATTTAAAGAAACTATTTGTTCCATCCCGTAAAATGGCAGGAGCGATAATTCCAATTAATATGATTATCAAGAGCGGTACGAAAAGATATTTTAAATATTTCCGGTTATCATTTATCCGAACAGCTGTGTAAAAAGGAACAGGTTTTAGTTCCATAATTTTCTGGTCGATACTTGCCAGAATTAAATAATTATTCTCCGACTTTTCTTCTGACAAACGCTGAAGCTGTAACGTATTTAGAAGCTTATCTTTAATGTCTGTGAAATGATTACCAATGATTACCGAAGCCTCATCAAACGATAAATGCTTTCCTAATTTCAGCATGGAAAGCAAAGGTTTAATAATTAAAAAACCAACCAGTAAAAGACAGGTTAACAAATAAGTAAAAAAGATAAACGTTTTTAATCCGGCAGTAGGATTAAGGAAGTAAAGACCTAAAAAAACAATAAGGTACAAAGCAAGCAATATTGCAGCAACATAAATGCTTCCCCGCAAAATCTTATTCAGATAAAATTTACGGATGAACTCATCTATTTTTTTCAGTAGATCGCTGTAGTTATTACTCACCATATCACTGTAAATGTAAAAATTGTTCCAGTCAATTAAAAGAAACCCCGATAAGGTAACGCGTTTATTTCAAATAGTTTATTTAAGCCAGATAATTTCGTCCTAACAAAAGATTTTATGTCTTTCAATACGACAAAAGTTAATTTAAAATTTTTTATCTAGTTTTAGTTAATACAAAGGTTACATAGATTTTAAGTGAGTATTCCAATAAAAATCTACTTTTGATTTTTTGTATAATCATTACCAAATATGAAACAAGCACTTATTTCGACATTAATGTTATTCATTTTTACAACTTCTTTTGCACAGAAATTTAACTGGAATAATAACCAGGTGATTGCGCATCGGGGCGCCTGGAAAAAGAATAATCTTCCTCAAAATTCTATCGCTTCTCTAAATGAAGCTGTTAAATTAGGATGTTATGGTTCTGAGTTTGATGTATGGATGACCGCTGACAATGTTTTGGTGGTTAATCACGATCCTGAATTTCAGGGTTTAACAATAGAAAAGGTAAAGTACGAGGAGCTTTTAACCAAAACAATGAGTAATGGTGAAAAAATTCCTACCCTCGAAGCTTATTTAAAAGCAGGTAAAAAACAAAGAACCACCAAGCTTATTTTAGAAGTTAAACCATCGTTAATCAGTAAGGAACGCGGAATAGATGTAACCAACAAATGTATTGATATGGTTAAGAAAGTTGGTGTTTTAGATTGGACAGAATACATCAGCTTTGATTACGATTATTGCAAGCGTATTTTAGCGGTTTTGCCAAAGGCTAAGGTTGCATACCTGAAAGGTGATGTTAGCGCAGAGCAAATGAAAGCTGATAAGTTAACCGGTGTAGATTATCATTTTAGTGTTTATCAAAAAGATGGCTGGATTGAAAATGCACATAAATTGGGTTTAACAGTTAATGCATGGACTGTTAATACCGTTCCGGAAATCCAATGGTTGCTGGCTCATAATGTTGACTATATTACGACCAATGAACCGGAATTAACTTTCGAAGAAATTAAGAAAACACCCGTTTCCGCTGGATGGAAATTAAAATGGGCAGATGAATTTGATGATGCAGGATTACCTCAAAGCAAAAACTGGAGTTACGATGTTGGCGGAAGAGGCTGGGGGAATAACGAGTTACAGTACTATACTGATGCAGATTCTGCCAACGCGGTTATTAAAAAAGGAAACCTTAACATCAATGTAATTAAGGAGGATAAGGAAAATAGTCATTACACTTCAGCCAGGCTCGTGAGCAAAAATAAATTCGATTTTAAATACGGCAGGGTTGAGGTGAGGGCCATTTTACCAAAAGGAAGAGGTTTATGGCCTGCCATTTGGGCTTTACCAACTATACAAAAATACGGTGGTTGGCCAAAGAGTGGTGAGATAGACATTATGGAACATGTGGGTTACGAGCCTGATAGTGTTTATGGCACTGTGCATACCGAAAAATTTAACCATAAAATACATACTCAGGTTGGTAAAGGTGCTAAGATTAACCCTTATAATGCTTACCATATTTATACAATTGAATGGTATGAGGACCGCATGGACTTTTTTGTTGACGACCTGAAATACCTGAGTTTTAAAAACACCGGAAAGGGCGCTCCGGAGTGGCCATTCGATCAGAATTTCCACATCATTTTAAATGTTGCAGTTGGCGGTGGCTGGGGAGGAAAAATGGGGGTAGATGAATCTATATTTCCTGCAACTATGAAAGTGGATTATGTTCGGGTTTATCAGAAGTAAGTAGAAACGAACAACAACTTGATGTTATATTAATGGATTCACGCAGAGAATTTTTAAAAAAGGCGGCATTATTAGCGGGTTCAACCGGTGCGGCAACAGCTTTGCCAAGTGCTGTATTAAAAGCAATGTCTATTAACGCCGATCCGGGTACAACCTTTCAGGATGCTGAACATATTGTTTTCTTAATGCAGGAGAATCGTTCTTTCGATCATATTTTCGGAACAATGAAAGGCGTAAGGGGATTTAACGATCCTCATCCACATATTCAACCAGATGGAAACAAGGTTTGGCTGCAAAAAGATGGACAGGGTTATACCTATGCTCCGTTTCATGTGGATATTAATAAAACAAAAATTACCTGGCAGGGAGGCTTGCCTCATTCATGGAACGATCAGGTGGCTGCAAGAAATGGCGGCCGCTATGATAAATGGTTTCCGGTAAAGTCGGCAATGACATTATCATACTACGACAGGAATGATGTACCATTTTATTATGCCCTGGGTGATGCTTTTACCGTTTGTGATCAACATTTTTGTTCATCATTAACCGGAACAACACCTAACAGGTTGTTCTTTTTTACCGGAACAATAAGAGGGGAACGAAGCGAAAATAAAGTTGCTGTGGTAAATAACGATCAGGCCGAATCGCAGAATAATGTTTTTGTGGATTGGCCTACATTTCAGGAAACTTTAGAAGATAATGGTGTAGATTGGCGTATTTATCAAAATGAATTATGGACCTCAAAACTTCCTGAAGGTGAAATTGATGATTGGTTAGGAAATTATGGCGATAATCCAGTTGAATATATATCAAGGCATAACGTTAAACTTTCAGCATATTTCCGTAAGAATGGTGATAATACGGTTAAGCCCGCCTTGTCGGCAAAAGAAGTTCAGGCGAAATATGATAAGCTTTCTCAAAGGGAAAAAAATCTTATAGATAAAGCTTTTCAAACAAATAGCAGTCAAAAAGATTATCTGGAACTGGCTCCTTTTACGTTCACCAACGATGAAGGAAAACAAGAAACAATAAATCTTCCTAAAGGCGACATTTTTCATGAATTCAGGAAAGATGTTGATAGTGGAAAGTTACCTACAGTATCGTGGCTTGTGGCTCCTCAGCGATTTTCAGACCACACCAGTTCGCCACTTTACGGCACCTGGTATGTGAGTGAAGCATTGAATATTCTAACCAAAAACCCCGAGGTTTGGAAGAAAACAATTTTTGTTTTAACCTACGATGAAAATGATGGTTATTTCGATCACCATCCGCCATTTGTAGTGCCAAATCCAGATGATGCTTCGAGCGGTAAGGTTTCTCCCGGAATAAATTATGCTACGGATTTTGAGTCAAGAAAAGGAAGCCCTATCGGATTAGGGTATCGTGTACCAATGGTTATCGCTTCACCCTGGAGTAAAGGTGGTTTTGTAAACTCACAGGTTTTTGATCACACATCCTCATTGATGTTTATGGAGAAATGGTTGAGTAAAAAAACTGGTAAAAATATAAAAAGCAATAATATAAGCGATTGGAGACGAAGCATTTGTGGCGATTTAACATCGGCATTCAGACCGTATAATGGTGAGACAATAAAATCTCCCGATCCCTTAAAAAGAGAAACTGTTGTTGCAGAAATAGGTAATGCAAGAAACAAACCTGCACAGGCTGGTCCAACTGCATTAAATAAAACAGAAGTTGCCAAAATTAATAAGTTTGAATCTTTCTCGAGCCAAACATCTGTTCATGCACCAAAACAAGAGCAAGGTGCTAAACCTGCATGTGCTTTGCCCTATCAGCTTACGGCTGATGCAAACCTGATTAACAATGCTATTGAACTTGTTTTTCAATCTGGGAAAACATTGTTTGGAAATGAAACCGAAACGGTTGGGGCACCTTTCACAATGAATACAGTATCAAGTTTTAAAGGCGTTGTGGGTAAAACCTGGGCTTATGCCGTTAAAGCAGGGGATACGATAACTGATAAAATCAGCATGGAGGATTTCGACAATAATGCTTACGATTTTAGAATAACCGGTCCGAATGGTTTTTACAGACATTTTGCGGGAAACAATAAAAATCCTCAGATTACAATCAAGGCCAGGGCAGAGCTAAGTGGACTGCTTACAAAAAAACAATCGGGCAATCTGATTTTTTCGATTGAAAACAATGGAACAACACCTGTTACAGTTCAAATCATTGATAATAAATATAAAGGAGCGATGCAAAATGTAAGCATAAAGCCTAAATCGGCAACAAAAGTGCTTTTAAATCTGTCGAAAAATGCAAACTGGTATGATTTCAGTATTATTAAACCTGGTAATGCAGTATTTAAACACCGTTTTGCAGGCAAAATAGAAACCGGTGAAATTACAACAACCGATCCTTTTATGGGGAATGCGCTATAGTTTCATGACAAATAGAAAAGGCTTCTGAATTTCAGAAGCCTTTTCTATAAAATTTTATTTAGTTAAAATGCAATTGGTAATTCAACCTGCGTTTTATCCCAGGCGGCGATTAGTGAAGCACCTGTTGTAAGCGGACTAAAGGTTATCGAAAAATATTCGATCGGTTTGCTTAAATTTTTAACCGGAACATTAACCCTCACAAGATCTTTCGATTGATCGTAAGTAAAAGCACCCCATCTATCTGTTTGCGAATTTATAATGATGGTCCAGGTATCTTTATTCGGGATAGCAAATAAACTATAAGTGCCAGCCTTAATTTTTTTACCACCAATATTTACTTTTTTAAAGAAGCGGATTTCGGTACTTTCATTTGCGCCGAAACGCCAAACATTTCCAAACTGCTCTAAAACGCCGAAAATATCGCGGCCTTTTTTCTGTGGGCGTGAATAAACAACTTTAACAATCGGTTTTGTTGCATCATCCGCCTTTACTTTAGCGGCATTTAAAGGAAAATAAACAATATCTGCGGGACTTGGATCTGCAGTGGCAAATTTAATCTCCGTGTTTGGTGCTTCCTGAGCTTTGGTTTCAAAACACAATAGGGCAAAAACAAGAATAAATATATTTCTCATTTGCTTTGAAAATTATTTTTTGATTTTTAAGGATGCTAAATTAAAGGGATAATCGTACCAGTTTAAAGCCTAGTATTTTCTGCCTTTAACAATTGCATTTAAAAATAAACCAGCGCTAAGCAAACCTAGAACTCCGCCTAAAAGGGCAAAAACATAATTTTGCGTAACAACAGCGCCAGTAACGATGCCGAAAAATAAACCTAAAGCATAGTAAAGCCAGTTGAAGTTATTGTTGCTATTTTCTTGTACACTCATTTTTTTAATATTTGAGGCAAAGTTAATATTTATTTTAAATTTTGTTTTGTGATAGACAACTTAATGCTTTAATAAATTATTAATTTTCACCAATTCATAGCCATTCTGCTTTAAATAAGTGATTAATTTTGGCAAATAGGTATAAAACTTTTCCTTTCTTCGTCCATCGGTTCCAATATGGAGTAAAAGAATAAACCCGTTTAAACCGTTAGGTTTCGATTCGTTATAATCCACAATTGACTTGAAAATTTCTTCAGAAGTTCTGTAGCTTTTACCAAGTTCCGGGTAAGTATAATCGGCGTTTGAGCGGGTTCCTGGCGTAAAATTAATTAGGTTCAATTCCTGTTCAGCTGTCCAGTTAGAAATGGTTTGATTATACCATTCATAAGGTGGAAGGAAAAAATTAGCCGTTGTTTTTGAAATCCCGAATCGGGCTAATTCCTGATAATTAGCATTTAAATCGTTAATAAATACATTTTTGCTGACTAAAATGCTGTCTCTTTTATTCCAGTCGCAATAGAGGAGGTGTTTATCAGAGTGGGGGCCTAAGTAATGATTATCAGCTTTCAATGTTTTTATTAAAGTGTTAAAATTGTTGTTCCGGTAAAAATTTCCTGTAAAGAAGAAGGAAGCTTTTACATTTTCACGCTTAAGTGTTTTCTCAATCATTTCTCCACCATCAGCAAATTCATCACCCGTAAAAACAAGCGCAAGTTTCTTTTTAGTCGAATCGCCACGGATAACCGCACCTAAAAAATGTGTCTCGCCTCCAGAAATGGAGGCTAAGGCTTTTTTGGCATTAACTGCGCCTCCTTCGCGGCAAGTAGATAAATTAACGAGGCAGTTCCATCCATTGTGGGTTCATTGGTGCTATAGTCGCCATAGTCGTCGTGGTAAACAGCCAGATCGCTTTGAAAATCAGCATACTCATCGGGGTTAGCGAGGGTAATTCCAATAAGATTTTTGTAAATATTGGTATATACAGGTCCATCAACCAAACCACCATCAATTGGATAATTTTTTAAATGCGTGAAAGCAGAGTGTGGGTCGGTAGGTGTATCTCCCCATTCGGGTAACCCATAAATCATACTTGTACCCCATGGATTGCAACCCAAAAGCCAGTCGAAATTGTCCTGTTCCAGTTCGGTAAAAGCCTTATCTCCGGTTAAATTTGCATACCATATGCATTGAATGGCGAAAGACACCGTTAGATTGTTGCTGCACCAGATGAAAGGTATACCGCGGTAAAATGCATTTTCCTTAGCCCTGTTCCAAACCTGCTCAATACCTGTTTTGTAATAAGCTGCTATTTTGTTTTTAGCTGAACCGGTTAATTGTTTGGCCAACTCATTATGTCCGATATTTATGAATGGATAATATTGATAATGAGCGGCTGTATCTTTCTGCATCCAGGGTGTTACTTTTTCCATTTCGGCATAAGCGATCGCATCAGCCCTATTTTTCTGATTTAATTTGTTTTTACCAAATCCAAATGAGGCAACAGCGAGTTCCATATCATCAACCCAGTTATCTTCTGCATAAATGTATGGCGATCTTACTGAGGCGGTTTGTGTAACTCCAGGTTTTTTTAAGGCATATTTAAAAGAGGATTCTGCTTTCTGGGTTAATAGCTTTGCATAATCATTATTTCTACCTTTAAACAGTAAAGCTCCTAAATTGAAAGCGCTGCTAAATTTGGCCGCAGTAGAACTTGTTCCGGTTGTCGCATTTAAAAATTTACCTCTTTGCTGCGGTTCTCCGGTTATGTAATACAGGGGTCGTTCAAATCCTTTACCGTACTGATTGTCTTCTTTCGGAATCCGCATGGTAAGATGGTCGCGGTCGTCGGCAAGCTGATTAAACATAATGTCTTTGCTCGGATGCATTTTTATCAACCAGTCCAATCCCCATTTGGCTTCATCCAAAACATCGGCCATTCCATTTTTTCCATCCAGTCCGTTAGCCTGTTTTTCGTCGCTAAAAACCTGAGGAAAATCACGATAGGCCATTAAAAGATGATAAGTGGCATTAGCCGAAGTTGTTGAATATTGAAGGTAGTCGCTGGCATCGTGCCAGCCGCCCGAAGCATCAAAATGAGTACTGTCTTTTATGCCCGCCTTTGCGCCGTACAAAACATATCCATCGTGCGTGTGGCAACTATCTTTCAAATATGGATTAAAGCCACTTCGTTGCTGGCGCATGTACCTGAGGCAGAAATCTGCCGCACCTTTATAAACGGTGTTACTGATTTTAACCGGTGGAGAGCTGATGTTATTTGCCTTTATAATGAATTTACCACTTTGTTTAAAATCGGAAAAGTTAAGCCTTGCTGTTTTATTAAAAGCACCATATGCACCAAAGGGCTTTATGTTTGATGACTTAAATACAACCTTTCCACTCTCCTCATCAATAAGCTCAAAGTAGGCAGGAAGTTCGTTTGTTTTAGTGGCCCAAATCGCAACTTTGCTTAGTTCGGGCGCATAGCCTAATAAATTGATCCTGATCCAGCTTTGCTGAACTTCTTTTTTATTGCTTTTAAGAGCAGTTGTAACAAACAAAAATATAATCGAAGTTAAAATTAGGAAAGGTCTGTTTTTCATTTTCAGCTACTATTATCTACCTAAAATTAGTGTTTTATCAAGGAAATGTAAAAGATAGCAGGTAACATTTGGAATTTAATCAATCGTTTGATTAATTTTGTGTCATCAAAAGGAAATGAAGACAGAAAAGATAGATAAAAAACAAGCCATACTGGATGCTGCCGAAAAGCTGTTTTGCGAAACAGGCTATGAAGGTACTTCTACCCGTCAGATTGCAAAAGAATCGGGGGCAAACATGGCAATGATTAATTATTATTTCGGTTCGAAGGAAGGCGTTTTTATTGAGATTATGAATAACCGGATAGCCGGATTCGCATCTCAATTAAAAATTATCAATGAAGATAAAATTTCATCACTTGAAAAATTGCACAAAGTGATAGAAGGTTATGCCAACAGAATTTTCTCAAACATCGCTTTTCATAAAATGATGCACAGGGAACTTTCGCTTACCCAACGGCCGGAAATGTACGATAAGATTAAGAACGCAATGAATCAGAACATGTTGCTTCTCGATCGGATAATCATTAACGGAATTGAAGATGGTAGCTTTAACAATGTGGATGTAAGAATGGTTATTTCGACCATTATGGGCACTTTAACAAATGTCGTTATTGCTCCCCACAAAATTGCTCAGGGTACAACCATCGATTTAAGCAATGCCAAAGAAAACAAACTTATTAAAGAGCGAGCTATTGCTCATTTACAAAACCTTGTAACAGTATATTTAACAACAAAAAGATGATACCCAAATCAATTAGATTAGTGCTTGTGGCATCATTAATTCCGGCGGCTTTGTTTGCGCAAACGACGAAGGAATTAAATATTAACCAGGCAATTGAACTTGGCATAGCCAATAGTAAAAACTTAAAACTCTCTCAAAACAAAATAGATCAAGCTGTGGCAAAGCTGGAAGTTGTTAAAGATAACGCGCTTCCTACGGCTAACGCTAATTTCATTTATAACCACGCGGAAATTCCTACTAATACTTTTTCTTTAGGCGGAGGCTCGTCGTTCAACTTACCAAAAAGAGCCGATGCTTTTGTTGGAACGGCAGCAGTACAGGAATTGGTTTATGGTGGCGGTAAATTAAAATATGCAAAAGAATCGACTAAGTTATTGGCCGATGTTGCTCATTTAGATGCCGAAAAAAGCAAAGAGGAAATTACCTATGCCGTAATCAGCACTTATTACAGTCTGTATAAAGTAGAACAAAGCAGAAAAGTAGTTGATCAAAACCTGGAATCGATTGCAGCACAGATTAAACAGGCACAACGTTTCTTCGAACAAGGCATTGTTACTAAAAATGATGTTTTACGTTTCCAGTTACAGCAGGCAAATGTTACGTTAACACAGCTTGATATTGAGAGCAACCGGAAAGTGATTAATTATAACCTTGATATTTTATTAGGCTTACCTGAGGATACAAAGGTTAAAATTACCGATCCGAACGCAGGTTTAAAATCAGCAGGTTCTTTAGGCGATTACATCTCTTTGGCAATGGCAAACCGCCAGGAGCTAAAACAACTTGATGTACAGAATAAAGTAGCCGATTACAACATCAAAACCATAAAAGCAAATACATTACCTACGGTTGGTGTTGGCGCAAATTTATACTATATCAATCCAAGTGGCAGTTTTATTCCGCCAGTAAATCAGTACTTGTTGCCTGTAACAGTGGGTGCAACCGTATCGTGGAATATCGGAAACCTTTGGACCAATAAAAACAAAGTAAGCGAAGCTAAAATTCAGCAAAGCGAAATCACACTTCAGAAAGATATATTATCAGATAATGTGAAAACAGATATCAATAAAAACTTTCAAAGTTATCAGGTAGCCATGAATAAGATTCAGGTACTTGAAACCTCTATAGCACAGGCTACAGAAAACGACAAATTATTGGCATCAAAATATAAAAATAATGTGGCTTCGGTTACCGATAGGATTGACGCCGAAACATTATTATACCAGGCAAAAATAAACTTAGAAATAGCTAAGGCCGATGCAGGATTAGCTTACTATACATTACTAAAATCAACAGGAAAAATAACGCAATAAATACAGCAATGACAACTGAAAAGAAAAAAAAGAATATAGTAGTACCAATTATTTTAGGTGTTTTACTAGTTATAGGTATCATTTTTGGTATCACAGAGTGGAATTATTACAGCAAACACGTTGATACAGATGATGCCCAGATAGATGGCGATATCAGCCCTGTTGTTGCACGTGTTGGCGGTTATGTAAAAGATATCAACTTCGAAGAAAATACACACGTAACGGAAGGCCAGGTTTTGGTTAAACTTGATGACAATGATTACAAAGTGAAATTAGAACAAGCTGAATCAGGCCAAAAAGGCGCAAGTGCGGGTGTTGGTGTGGCTCAATCTCAAATTATTGCTACACAGGCAAATACAAGTACGGCTAAAGCTAATGTTGAGGCAGCAAAAGTTAAATTAAACCTTGCAAATAAGGATTATGCCCGTTATGCAAACCTTGTTAAAGATGGTTCGATAACACAACAGGCTTTCGATCAGGCTAAAGCAACACAAGAGTCTGCACAGGCAGCTTATCAGGCGGCGGTTGACCAATATAATGCTGCTGTTAAGCAAGTAGGTACAACTCAATCGCAATTAGCCGTAAGCAGTAATGTAATCAGTCAGCGTCAGAGTGATATCGATTTTGCAAAACTTCAGTTATCTTATACTGATATTAAATCTCCGGCTACAGGTATTGTTTCTAAAAAGAACGTTCAGAAAGGACAATTGGTTCAGGCCGGACAATCGCTGTTTTCTGTAGTTAACGACGGAAGTTTATATGTTACGGCAAACTTTAAAGAGACACAGCTGGAGAAAATCAAGTCGGGTTCTAAGGTAGAAATCGAGGTTGATGCTTATCCTGAAGAAAAAATCGAGGGCGAGGTATACAACTTTTCTCCAATTACAGGTGCTAAAGGATCATTATTGCCTCCTGATAATGCTACAGGTAACTTTGTTAAGGTTGTACAACGCGTACCTGTGAAAATTAAAATTCATCCATCAAAAGAATTGTTAGCCAAATTACGTCCGGGAATGAGCGTTAAGGCTTCAGTGTCTACTAATTAAAATATAAAATGGCCGAAGTTGGTTTAAAAAAGTGGATTATCACCTTTACGGTTATCACAGCTTCATTACTGGAGCTGATTGATACAACAATCGTAAATGTGGCAATCCCTCAAATACAGGGAAACCTGGGCGCAACACTCGAAGATGTGGCCTGGTTATCTACTGGTTACGCCGTTGCGAATGTTATCATCCTCCCAATGTCGGGATGGCTTGGCAGTCGCTTTGGCCGTAAAAATTATTTCTTAACATCCATTATTGTTTTTACACTTGTTTCCTTTTTGTGCGGTAACGCCACTTCACTAAACGAGTTAATCTTATTCAGGGTTATTCAGGGTTTAGCCGGTGGAGGTTTAATTTCTACAGCACAAGCTATTTTAATTGAAACATGGCCACGCGAAGATGTGGGTATAGCTACTGCTTTATTCGGTTTAGGCGCCGTTGTTGGTCCAACAGTTGGTCCAACAATAGGTGGATATATTTTGGAGATATCAGACTGGCCGTGGATTTTTTACGTAAACATACCCGTCGGAATACTCGCCGCCTATTGTACCTATACGTTTATCCGCGAAACGCCCAAGGATGGACAGGGAAAACCTGTTGATTGGTGGGGAATTGCATTACTGGCGATTGCTGTAGGTAGTTTACAAACCGTTTTGGAAAAAGGAGAAAGCGAAGACTGGTTTGCAGCACCTTATATCATTGCGTTAACAATAGCTTCAATTTTTGGGTTGCTACTATTTATCTGGAGAGAAACAAGTACCGACCACCCGATTGTAAATCTTCGTATTATGAAGAAACGAAGTTTCTCTATTGGGATGTTCACTTCGTTTGTGCTGGGATTCGGCTTGTATGGTTCGGTGTTTGTGTTCCCGGTATTCGCACAAAACCTTTTGGCTTTTACGCCACTACAAACCGGTAAATTGTTTATTGCTGGAGGTATTTGTACAATTGCAATGATGCCTTTTATTGGTATTATGCTTAAAAAAGGTATACCTGCACAGTTTATGGCAACAGGAGGGATGTTTTTATTCTTCGTTTTCTGTTGGATGCTGAGCAAATCGACCTTGGCTTCGGGTACGGGAGATTTCTTCTGGCCGCTGGTAATTAGAGGATTTGGAATGGCCTTGTTATTCGTTCCTTTAACAACCTTAGCCATGCAGGATTTATCGGGTCCGGAAATAGGACAAGGGTCTGGATTGAATAATATGAGCAGACAATTAGGAGGTTCATTTGGTATTGCGGCTTTAACAACATTAATCCACATTCGTGCAGGTTTTCACAGAAGCAATTTATTATCTAATATCAACGAATACAATCCGGCGTTTGTTCAAAAGCTAAACGGACTGATTCATAATTTTATGGCCAAAGGATCATCTTATTTAGATGCAAAATTAATGGCGATGAAAGCAATTGAAGGCTCGGTAATTAAGCAAACCATGCTGTTAACTTACAATGATGCATACTGGGTTGCAGGACTGATTATGTTATGTTCAATTCCGTTATTATACCTTCAGAAATTTAAGAAAAATGCAAACGTTGTGACCGATGCTCACTAAAATTTGCAAAGAATTGGCTAAATAAATGCCAAAAAACAAAAACAGCCGGTGTATTTTTATACATCGGCTGTTTTAACCCAAAAAATTAACAATCAATGCAATGCCCTTAAACATTGCAAATGTTCTTAGTCAGCTACCAGGTAGCCAAATAAGATTTTAAAATTAAAATTTATTCTACAATTTTCCAAATTGTAAGCCTTAGAATTTTAATACCTTACGCATTTTTTGTAGTATTACAATATACAAAACTACTGCTTAAGCTATGCCTAAACTCCGTTTGACAACTCAACGAGAATCTATTTTTAACAACGAGGTTATCTCTAAATTTGAGCTTTATAATAGCCTGTTTTTAACGCTGCCATTTTATAAAATTAAGGATACAGGAACATTATTGCCATTATTCTTTAAGAGCTGCGAAGAAGGTATTGCAAATGGCCAAACGCCGGCACAAATTATTGAAGAATTTTTTGCCAAATATACTAGTTACACGGAGCGTAAAGACATCATTGATTTACTGTTCCGTTTTATCCAGTATATAGAGCGTCAGGTTGTGCTTTTTGATGCGGTTGAAGATGCTTCATTTAACAAGCTAAACACTACAGATGAGCAGAGTACGCTTGCTTTTATCCTGAAAAAAAATTCTGATAACAAGCCAATGCTGGCAAAAATCGAAAAGTTAATAGACGAGCTATCACTACGCTTGGTTTTGACTGCGCACCCAACACAGTTTTACCCTGGAAGCGTTTTGGCCATTATTACTGATTTGACCAAAGCTATCCGTGATAATGATATCGTTTCGATGAATTCATTATTGCAACAATTGGGTAAAACGCCCTTTTTTAATAAGAAATCGCCGACACCTGTTGATGAAGCATTAAACCTAGCCTGGTTCTTAGAAAATACTTTTTATTTCGCTGCGGCAAATATCCAGGAGGAGATTGATCAGAACCTTGATGAATACAACCTGGAAACAAAGAAGATTTTAGAACTTGGTTTCTGGCCGGGTGGCGACCGCGATGGAAATCCGAATATCCATGCTGATACAACCTTGGAGGTTTCAAAAATGTTGCGCCAAATCCTTTTCCGTTGCTACTATCGCGATTTCAGGATGATCAAACGTAGGATTACCTTTAGAGGGGTTGAGGATAATCTCAATTATTTACATGATGTACTCTACAAAAATGCCTTCGACCAAACCTGTGAATTACATGATATTTCGGATGAATTAAGAGAACATTTGAATAAAATCAAGGATGTACTTTTAAAAGAGCACGATGGCCTGTTTGTTGATTTGGTGAACGATCTGATACGTAAAATTGATTTATATGGTAATTATTTTGCTTCGCTAGATATACGCCAGGATAGCCGTGTATTAAGAAAAGTTCATGCTTATCTGCGTCAAAATAAGCCTATTTCTTCGCTTTATCCGGCCGATTACGATAAGCTTTCTGAAGAAGAAAAACTGAAATTGATTTCTTTTAAGGAAGCGAATCCTGTTTTCACTACTGAAGCTGATGCGCTTATCGAAGATACGATACAGACGATTAAAGAAATAAAAGGAATTCAGAAACGTAACGGCGAAAAAGCCTGTCACCGTTTTATTATCAGTAACTGCCAGCAGGCCAGTGATATTTTACAACTAATGGAACTTTTCCTTTGGAATGGCTGGAGCAAAGATGAACTGACCATTGATTTTGTTCCTTTATTTGAAACGGTAAATGACTTAAAAGGCGCTGCCGCAATTATGGATACCTTGTATAGCAACCCATTTTATAAAGCACATTTAGCCAGTCGTGGAAATAAGCAGGATATTATGCTTGGCTATTCAGACAGTACAAAAGATGGTGGTTATTTAATGGCCAACTGGTCTATTTTTAATGGTAAAACAACCTTATCAGAAGTCTCAAAAAAACACAATATTCAGCTGGCATTTTTTGATGGTCGGGGAGGCCCACCAGCTCGAGGTGGAGGTAAAACTCACCGTTTCTATGCCTCTATGGGCAAAGAAATCGCTAACAAAAATATTCAGCTCACTGTTCAGGGGCAAACCATCAGTTCGCAATACGGCTCTGTTGAAAGTGCAGAATTTAATATCGAACAACTCATTAATGCAGGTATTTCATCAGGCTTAAAAGAGAAGCACAACGTACTTTTAGATCCGGAGAATAAGGCTTTGCTAGATGAAATGGCTGAAGATGGCTATAAAGCTTTTGTTGATTTACGTGAGCACCCGCTTTTTGTAAGTTATCTTGAAAAACTTTCTCCATTGAAATTATTATCTCAGGCGAACATCAGTAGTCGCCCGGTGAAGCGTAATGGCGGAGGGGAAATGAAATTAGAAGATTTGAGGGCGATTAGTTTTGTAACGGCATGGAGTATGCTAAAACAAAACGTTCCAGGTTTCTACGGAATGGGCACGGCACTTAAAAACCAGGAAAATGCCGGAAACTGGGATAAAGTTGTGAAAGCTTATGAAGATTCCGATTATTTAAAAACCATCGTTGATAATTGTATGATGAGTATGAGTAAGTCGGACTTTGTGATTACAGCTCATTTAGCCAACGATAAGGAATTTGGTGCGTTTTGGACTCAACTACACGATGAGTTTAAATTAACGAAGCAGATGCTTTTAAAACTATCGGGACAAGAAGTTTTGATGGCTAATTACCCTATCGATAAGAAATCGATTGCTACCCGAGAAAAGATTATTTTACCACTGGTATTGATTCAGCATTTCGCCTTAGAAAAATTACAGCATGATCATGATGAAAATGTTCAGCATGCACTTGAGAAATTAGCTGTAAGAACTGTATTCGGTATTGTAAATGCCGGAAGGAATTTGGCCTAACCTCATCGCGCTGCTAAAACATAAAAACCCCTCGCAAATTTTAATCTGCGAGGGGTTTATTTTTTTAAGCTTGATTAAAGAAATTATCTATCAATCGAGCCCATTACTTTTTGACCAAAAGCGTTTAGTGCATCTTTTTCAGCAGCACCCTCGCTTACCATTTGGTGAACTTCAAGCGCACCGCAAATATTGGTAATCATTTCTCCGGCCACATCTACTTCATGTTCGCTTACGCCTCTGAATTCGCAGAAAGCTTCTAAAACTTCTAAAGTAGTTTCCAATTGAGCTGGAGTGGTGTTTTGAAATAATTGTCTGATAACCGGAATTTTCATTATTTAATCTTATTAAATAGTTCAATTAAGCCTTCCGCTTTGTTGGTTTGTACCTGATCTACCAAATTACCGCCTTCAAATGCTGCAAAGGTTGGTAAATTATCAACGTTTGCAAATTTGCGTGAGTTTGGAAGTTTTTCAGCATCAACAATTAAGAAAGCAACATCTTCATTTTCGGCAGCAAGCTTTTTAAACTTTGGTTTCATGATTCTGCAGTTACCGCACCATGATGCAGCATACTGAACCATAACTTTTGAGTTATCTGCTAAGTACTGTTGAAGATTGTCTTCTGTTAATTCTAAAAACATAACGTTTTATTTAATTAGTTAGCGGCTAAATATTCAGCAACACCAGTTCTGTTCGCGTTCATTGCTTCTTTTCCTTCTTCCCAGTTTGCAGGACAAACTTCACCGTGTTTCTGAACGTGAGCATAAGCATCAATTAAACGTAAATATTCTTTAACGTTTCTACCTAGTGGCATATCGTTAACACTTTCGTGGAATACTTTACCAGTTTCGTCGATTAAATAAGTCGCTCTGAAAGTTACGTTTGAACCAGAGAAAGATTCATTTCCTTCTTCATCATAATTAACTTCCTGATCTAAAATATCAAGGATACCAGATAATTGTCTGTGTGTATCAGCTAAGATTGGATAAGTAACACCTTCAATACCACCGTTATCTTTTGGTGTATTTAACCATGCAAAGTGAACTTCATTAGTATCGCATGATGCACCAATTACAATTGTATTTCTTTTTTCGAATTCAGGTAATGCAGCCTGGAAAGCATGTAATTCTGTTGGGCAAACGAAAGTAAAATCTTTCGGATACCAGAATAATAATACTTTGCTATTTTTATTTACAGCCTCTTCAAATACGTTGATTTTCAAGTCATCACCCATGTCTGACATTGCATCAATACTAACACTCGGAAATTTTTTACCTACTATTGCCATAATTTTTTGTCTTTAATTTTGTGCCACAAAGGTAAGGCTAAATCAATTCTCAATCAACCCGGATTTGGTAATAGTTAATCGTATTTATTGATAGTGATATAGTCAAAAACTATAATTCTTGATAAGTGTATAGTGTTTTGCTATTTTAGTTATTTGGACTGTCATGCTGAGGAACGAAGCATCTGTTTCATTGATTGCAGATGCTTCGTTCCTCAGCATGACAGTTTTATTAAAAGATTCTGCTATTAAAAGCATTTCCTTGACGGTCGTGCTTCAGCCTATCGAGAAAAGTTCTATTTCTTCAGTGTATTCTCATACAATTTAAAGATCCTTTTATACTCATCCGTCCAGCTGCTCGGTTCAATAAAGCCATGGTCTTCTACCGGATAAACGGCGAGTTCCCAGTTGTTTTTTCCGAGTTCGATAAAGCGTTGCGATAAACGAACAATATCCTGAAAGTGTACATTCACATCAACCATTCCATGTGCCATTAAAAGGTTTCCCTTTAGTTTATCGGCAAAGTAAATCGGTGAACTTTGTTTGTAAGCTATCGGATCGTTAAATGGTTCGTTTAAAATATTCGAAGTATAGCCGTGGTTGTAATGCGCCCAATCGGTAACAGAGCGTAATGCGGCGCCACTGGCAAAAACATCTGATTCATTAAACATAGCCATTAAGGTTATAAAACCGCCATAAGAACCGCCGTATAAGCCAACATGTTTTGGGTTAACACCGTACTTTTCAACTAAAAACTTTACACCATCTGCCTGGTCTGTTAAATCTTTACCACCCATGTGGCGATAAATACCCGTTCTGTGGTCGCGGCCATAACCCGAACTTCCTGTATAATCGATATCAATAACAGTGTAACCGTTATCGGCCAGCATATTATTAAACATATACTCACGGAAGTAAGTACTCCATCCGAAATGGACATTTTGCAGGTAGCCGGCGCCGTGAACAAAAACAACCGCAGGATGATTTGGGTGCGGATTATCTGACTTATAAACCCTGGCATAAACATCAGCACCATAACGGTTTTTAAAAGTTACCATATCTGGCTCTCGCCATTTGTACGAATTAAATTCAGCGGAAGTTGAGGTGGTAATTTTAATCGGTTTTGCGCTAGCCTTATTGTCCTGAATGTATAACTCACCCGGTTTATTCATGTAAGAATAGCTAATGGCAAGGTATTTTTCGTCAGGAGAAAGGGTGATGTCATTTAAACCCTTCATCTTGGTTAATTGAACAAGCTCGCCTCCGTTAACTGAAATTTTAAAAAAATTGGTAATTCCCGGATGTTCTTTATTCGTTTCTAAATAAAAGGTGCTTTTATCTTTCGAAAGCTGAACAGACTGAACTTCCCATTTGCCCGAAGTAAGTTGTTTTTTATCGCCGGTTGTAGTATTTACAACATATAAGTGCGAATACCCTGTAGCCTCGCTTTGGTAGTAAAAGCGACTGTTATCAATCCAGCCAGTACTTCCCTGGAAGAAACCACTGATGCCAGGTCCGCCAATCCATGCTTCATCATGCTGACGGTCAATTAAATCAAACTTACCTGTTGTCGCATCTAATTTTAGAATCCAACGGTCTTTGTTGTCAGCAGATGTTGCAACCATAATTCCTGTGCTGCCGTTCTCGTTCCAAAGGGGGCCAAAAAAATTAACTAGCCTGTCGGCATTTTTCTTTTTTAAAGTATCAAGCGCTTTTGGGTAGTCTTTATAAAAATCAGGAATATCTTTTATGCCTGGAATTGTTGCAGTTTGAATCGTATAAACAGAGTCTTTCTGCGTATCATAAATGAAACCTTGCGATACACTTTCGTTTTCGCCAACTTTTGTTCTGCCAGGAATATCTTCAGTATAACCAGATGAAGTAACATAATTGGGAACAATTGTATTATGGTTGTTTTGCGCAGGGGCAGTGAGTTTGTAAGTCACATAACGGCCATCAGGACTAATTATGACACCGTTTAAAAACCGTTCATCAGTATAGAGTGATTTTAAGGATTTATTATCAGCTGATTGCATGCCAAAACGACCTCTGCCGCCACGCATACCGCCACCACGTGTTTCTGCATTTCTTTTTTTTATGATGTCGAAAAGCTCTGTTTGTTGCGCTTTTAACCAATTATCTTGCTCAGTAACCGGCTTTGCTGCGGTTCTTCCTGCTGCTTTTCCCTTAACAAAGTTTGTTATTTGTTTAGTTTCTGCGGTTTTTAAATCCAGTTGAAAGAGATTATCACCGAGTTGATAAACTATATCTCCATTGGTTAAGAAAACCGGATTGCTTTCTCTCTCCATTGTGTTTGTTAACCGGGTTTCTTTTTTAGTTTTGAAATTCTGAAGGTAAATGTCGCCACTTTTCTCAACCAGGCCTAACGATTTATCCTTGTTATAAACATAGTTCGCTCCCAATAACTTTTCATCCTCCTTGTCCGCTGCTTTCAATGGTTTAGTTGAAGATGTGGCTATTTTAAACAGCTCTTCTTTTGGCTTATTATCTGGATTCCAGTTGAAGTATAAAGTTTTGCTATCGGCTGTCCATCTGAAATTAGACGGTGATGTTCCCATCCATTTTGGGTCACGCATAATTTTTTCGACAGTAAGGGGCGCTATTTGTTGCGCAAAAGCGTATTCGCCTGAGCACAGCAAAAGGAAAAGTAAATATTTCTTCATGAATTTGAGTTTGGATACTGCAATTTAGATAATGCGGAAACTAAATTGACAAGGAAATGGAAATGTTACAACGCTACAATCTATTCAAATTAATGTTTACCATAGCTTTTTGCCTAATTAAGAAAGTGAAAACAGTAAAAAATAATGTTTATGGCTTGGCTTATCGAATTACCCTTCCGGTTCTATCTACGTTAACATCATCAAAGGGCTTTAAGTATTCGTTAACAATAAGGGAAAATTCTCTACGTGTCAACACCTTTTTTAAATCATATTTCGAAGATAATTTATAGTTCTTTTTCCATTTCTTTTCTATTTCTGCTTTAGTTGCATCAACGGCCTTATTACCAACATAGCAAACCATTGAAATGGTATTTTCTAAATTAACAGGAATATGCTGATGGTCATCAAACCAGATTTGTGCCTTGTAATAATAGTCTTTAATCGGCTGCTTTATTTCATCATAAGTAACTTCCTTTTCCGGATTGAAAAAAAGCTTATCGTTCTTTAACTCAGCTTTTAAAATTCCGGTAATTCCTATTTTTTGTATTGCCAGCCAATTTGAATCGGCAATTCTAACATCATCAAAAGGGATTAATGAAAGTTTATAACTCAAGAGCTCGCCCTGAATGCGCTTTAAATTTGATAGGCTTGTTTTAGTCCGAAAAAATGCTGCGTAGGCTGCTGTCGCACCGGCGGCCTGGCCAACTTCTGAAAAACCAGGATTGATATACAATATGTTTTCCTGGTTTGGAATGAGTAAGCTATATAGAGAAAGGAAGTTTAATGTTCGATCTATGCCTCCAACGGTAGTTCGGTATAAGTTTTCTGAATAATTAAGTGTATTATTTTCCGCAGGTTTTAAGCTCGATATTTTTAACTCAGGAAGAACCTTTTCGATATGGTCGGTTACAATCAGAATTTTGGCTTTGATGCTTTTTTCTTTGGTTAATTTTAACTCCCAGCCACTCCCTGAACGTTTTATCTGGTAGTAAGGTGCATTGTTAATTACATCAAAAAGTTTAGAACTATCTGACCAGTTTTTGATAACTGCATTTATAACCTGATTGGTCATTTCGGGTAGAGCAACACTATCAGCAAGTTTCAACGATTTTCTTGCTCTTTTTTCAAAAGCTTTCGTAACGCCACTTTGTGGCCAGCCTTTAAAATCACTTAGCTTAAAACCATCATTTTGTGTTAAAACAATAGCATTTACACCTGATTCTGAAGCTTGAACACCTGCAGCTAAAGCGGCATCAGAATTGCCTAACACAAGTACATCCGTTTTAATGGTTTGGGCATGGATTAGTACAGGGATTAACAAGGTGAAAACCAAAATCAACTTCTTCATTGGTGAGATTTAAAATCGCCGCAATATGCTTTAAATGAATGAATTTTTAATGAAATGAATTGATTTTAACTAAATTTAACTGACAGCTCATCAACATTAACCTGAATTTGCAAAAGGTTTATGTGTTGTACAATAAGCTCATGATGGGTGGAAATAATATGGAAGAAAAAATAAAATCAGTTTTCGATTTACAGCAACAACATAAATTCGAGTTAAGAAAAACGGACGCCAAGACCCGTGTTCAACAACTTAAAATGCTTAAACAGGCTTTAGAAAATTCGGAAGAGGAGATTTTTACCGCTTTGGAATTGGATTTGAGAAAAAACCGTTTCGAAACGGCTGTAACGGAGTTGTATTTTACTTATGCCGAAATCGATCATGCGATAAAAAAACTGTCGGGTTGGATGAAGCCCAAATCTGCAGCAAAGACAATAAGCAATTTTTTTGCAAGCAATAAGTTATACTACGAACCAAAAGGCGTTTGTTTAATTATTGCACCCTGGAATTATCCACTACAGCTGATCATGAGTCCACTTATATCAGCCATTGCTGCCGGAAATTGTGCGATTTTAAAACCTTCGGAGTTGAGTGCGTATACGGCTTCGGTTATTGGAAAAATAATTTCTGAAACTTTTAACGAAAAAGAAATTGCCTGTTTTGAAGGCGACGCTGAAATTTCTGCAATCTTACTTAAGCTACCTTTCGATCATATCTTTTTTACAGGAAGTACAACCATCGGAAAGCTGGTTATGGAGGCCGCGGCTAAAAACCTCACTTCAGTAACCCTGGAGTTAGGAGGGAAGTCGCCCGTAATTATTGATGACACAACAGATTTAAAAAAAGCTGCCGAAAAAATTGCCTGGGGCAAACTGGTTAATGCCGGACAAACCTGTATAGCGCCCGATTATGCTTTGATTGATGAAAAAATTGAAACAGAATTTATAACGCATTATAAAACTGCAACCGAAAAAATGTTCTTTGATGGAGCAACCATAAATAAGTCCGTTTATGGAAAAATTATCAATAAAAACCACTTTGATCGATTAAACGGTCTGATTAAAAAGGCGGTGAACAAGGGTGCTAAGCTAGCATGGGGAGGTGAGATTGATGAAAAGGATTTGACTATTTTCCCAGCAATATTAAATTCAGTAAGTGCTGATAATCCAATTATGCAGGAAGAGATTTTTGGCCCGGTTTTACCCATTGTAAAATATAAAAACCTGCAAGAGGCTATTGATTTTGTAAACGCTAAAGATAAGCCACTTGCGCTTTATATTTTTTCAAACAACACTAAAAATCAGGAAAAAATCATCTTAGAAACCAGTGCCGGCGGAACCTGCATTAATGATGTATTGGTACACATCAGCAATCCAAACCTGCCTTTTGGTGGTGTAAACAGCAGTGGAATTGGCAGTTGTCATGGTGTTTTCGGTTTTAAAAATTTTTCTCACGAAAGAGCCGTGGTTTTTCAATCGAAGCTTGGGCTCACAAAGCTGATTTATCCTCCATATAAAATGGGATTATTGAAATGGTTAAAGAAACTTATGTAGTTAATTATAAATAATTAGATCGATTCAGAATTTTCATTCGATGAAAATGTGGGTTTCTGGGGGTGAAAAATAATCACCTTAACGGTTCAAAATTTACTATTTTTCCATCATGGATTTGGAACAACTTAAATACCCTATCGGACAATTTTCAATGCCAGCAATTTTTGATAAACAACAGGCAGCCGTCTGGATTTCGGAAATTGAGGCTTTGCCTGCTCAAATTATTAAAGCAACTGCAAAACTTAGTGACGAAGAACTGAACCAAACTTATCGGCCGGAAGGCTGGACGTTACGACAGGTTATTCACCATATTCCCGATAGCCATATGAATGCTTACATCCGTTTTAAACAGGCAATTACTGAGGATATTCCTATCATCAGGCCATATTATGAAGAACGCTGGGCAGAAACTGAAGAAGCAAAAAATGGCAATATTGAAATGTCTGTTCTTCTTCTACAGCACCTGCATCAAAGATGGGTTGCCTTTCTTAAAACCTTAAATTTTGAAGATTACGAGCGAAAATACATTCATCCGGCAGTTGGGAAAGAATTAACGCTAGCCAATATGTTGGGCATGTATGCATGGCACGGTAAACATCATCTGGCACACATCACCAATACGGTTAAGCTATAAGCTCTAATTTATAACATTCCTTATATGGTAAAATCGACTATATAAGGAATGTATCTTAATCTACATCAGTACCAGCATTGCAGCACTCATTGCAATCATAATTGCGTCTTCAACAATGGTTACTGTACTCATTGGTAAATTGAATACTGCACCAAGGCAAGCGCATTGGATTTTCTTCTTGTTCAGCACGCTTTCCAAAACTCCCAGAATACTAATGGTCATTACAATTAAGGTTATCCAGTTTAGGATAACAGGAGATAAATTAAGTGCAAAACTTAATCCTAACCCAAGTTCAATGAAAGCATAGATATACCCCCACACACTGATTTTTTTGGCTACGATATCATACATCGCATAACTTTCGGCAAAGGCTTTTAAATTAAGCATTTTAAAAAACGAAAAAGTTAAGAAGAAACCAGCCATGAAAATCCGCATGAAAACCATAAAGTTTATGCTGCTGTTTTCAAAAGATATAATTAAGGAAATAGCGGTTACATAACCGAATATTAAGAGAATAGGCTTGTAAGTTGCAGCCCAGGACTTTGCTTCCTCAATTGTTTCGCTATGTGTATTGGCTGTAATCTGGTATTTGCTGTCTTTACCACCCAAAGCATCCTGAAGCGTATTTAAAGCGATGTGATTATCCATGCTGATGGTTGCGCTGTTAGTATCTTTTGAAAGCTCTACAGCGGTTACATCAGGCAAAATTAAAAGATTATTTTTTACTTTATTTTCGCAACTGCTACAGGTCATACCCGTAAGTTGATAAGTGTGTGTCATGATAAATATTTTAAGCAAATTTACCTATTGACTTACCGATAATCGTTACAGAATAATCATAAAATTTTATAGAATTTTCAAGATGATTATCCAACCAACACCGAAGTCATAGTAAGTGAGCCACCAACAGCTTTATCATTAAAAAACAAAAGGTCTTCTTTATCGTTTTTCAGTCCTAAAGTGTAAATCAAAGGTAAGTAGTGTTCGGGCGTGGGTATTGCCAGCATTGCTTCTGAACCCAAACTACGGTAGTCAATCAAGGGTTTATGGTCGCCGTTAGCAATAAGGTTTTTGAATTTATCATTCATTTCATTAGCCCAGTCGTAACCACCACCATTAATCATTTCCCAGCTGAGCATACGTAGGTTATGCACCATATTTCCGCTACCAATAACCAATATTCCCTTTTTACGTAGGGCATAAATTTCACGGGCAATTTCGTAATGTTGTTCCGGTGGTTTTGTATAATCGATACTTAATTGCAAAACAGGGATGTCCGCTTCGGGGTACATGTGCCTGATGATGGTCCATGCGCCGTGATCCAGGCCCCAGTCATGGTCTAAGCCTACATTTGCGGAATGAATTAAACCAGGAATTTCAGCTGCTAGTTTAGCATCTCCAGGTGCAGGATATTGTACATCAAAAAGTGCTTGAGGAAATCCGCCAAAGTCGTGAATGGTTGTAGGAAAATCCATTGCTGTAACAAAAGTTCCGCGGGTATACCAGTGCGCAGAAACCACAAGCACTGCTTTTGGTACAGGAATATTCTTTGCCAAATCTGCCCAACTCTGGCTAAACTCATTGTTTTCGATACCATTCATTGGCGAACCATGGCCAATAAAAAGCGTTGGCATTAAATCCGTTTGTGGCAAACGTTGAGTAAAATTTCTGAATTGTGATAATGTTGACATGATAGTGTTTTTTCGTCATTCAGAGCCCGTCGAAAAACCAGAGATGGCTTCGATGGGCTCTATACGACAGTTGTTCTATTTTGCCTGAGCAAATTCTAAATTTAATTTGATGGTAACATCTTTAGCAACGCCAGCACCAGTTGGGTCGTATTTAATGTTATAATCTAAGCGATTAATGGTAGTAGTAGCGCCAAAACCGGCTTTAGTATTACCCTGCTGGTCTTTCGCTGTTCCGCCATAAACAACTTCAAATTTTACATCCTTTGTTACGTCGCGGATCGTTAATTTTCCACTTAGCTCATAATTGTTTCCATTTAATTTTTTGAACGAAGTGCTTTCAAATTTCATTGCCGGAAATTTCTCTGCATTGAAAAAATCGTCGGTTTTTAAATGACCATCTCTCATATCAACACCAGTAGTAATGCTGTTAACATCTACAGTGAAGTTAATTTTAGCATCAGTTAAATCTGGTTTTGCGGCGGTAACGGTACCATCGAATTTTTTGAAAGAGCCATCAACGAAAGAAATACCCATGTGCTTAACTGAAAAGTTAACAAATGAGTGCATCGGGTCGATTTTCCAGGTGGTTTGTGCGAAAGATGCTACACTGATTGTGGTAGCAACTAAGAAAAGGAATAATTTTTTCATAACTTTTAATTTTTTTAATTGCTATGAAACTTGTGTAAGTCTAGCTTCCACAGGATTCATGTCTTGCGAGTTTTTTTATTTAACAAAATTACACCGAGCTATAGGTTTGGGAATTGATGTATGTTAAGAAAAATGCTTGCTGGGTGCAACCATTGATAGACACTCCCCATTGGGTTGGATTATTCTTTACCGTCGACTTTAGTCGACGGCAGGTTAACAATCAAATTTCATCCAAAGTTTTTCTTTTTTCTGATGACTGGGCTTTGTAAGCCGAGGGGGTTAATCCGGTTACTTTTTTAAATTGTGCTGAAAGGTGGGCAACACTGCTGTAATTAAGCTGATAGGCAATTTCACTTAAAGTAAGTTCGCCATAAGTAAGTATTTCTTTTGCTTTTTCAACTTTTTGGGCAATGAGGTATTTCTCGATTGTTTGATTTTCCACTTCAGAAAATACAGCGCTGAGTTGTGCATATTCAAGGTTGAGCTGATCACTTAAATAAGCAGATAAATTGATCTTCAGTGGCTCTTTATTGTAGTGAATCAGATTTATAATTAAGGTTTTAATCTGTTCTGCAAGTTGTGTTTTTTTATCTTCCAATAACTCAAAACCAAAATGACTGAGCCCTTCAGAAATTCTTGATTTATCCTCCGCAGAGATGTTTTCGGCCAATGAAACTGCACCTAATTCAACCGAAATGGGGTTAAAGCCAAGCTTTTCTAGCTCGGCTTTAACTACCATTTTGCAACGGTTGCAAACCATATTTTTGATATAGAGGTTCACTATTTCGATTTTATCGTTTCAGTAACATCGCCACAATCGAACATCATACTTCCGTAATATGGGTTTTCAATGGCTTCTTTTTCATTTAGCCAACTCGCTTTTGCCATTGGGCAATGTTGAACGTAAACAGTTGCGGTATTAAACTTAATGTTTCTTAGGGTTTTAATCATAGCGTAGGAAATTCCTTCGAAAGATTTTCTTTGCGATTTGATATCTTTTCCGGCAGCTAATTCTGTTGCCTTTGCTTTAATAATTTTTGATTGCTCCATCCATAAGTTGTGTTGTGCAGATGGTAAATCTTTATGCGGAATAGCATCAACCTTGGTTGATAATGTTTTCACTTTTTCAACTGCCAAATCTTGTTTGTCGGCAGCTAAAGCATTTTTTACATCATAATATGCTGTTAACAATTGGTTAAAAGCGGCATCTGTTTTACTTTGTGCAAAAGTTAGTTTTGTCGTTGCGATGGCAATCAAGGCCATCATTATCATTATTTTTTTCATTGTGTTCTTATTTTAAAGCATTAAAAAAATTAAATTCTGCCCTTAAAAGGTACATGTTTTTAGTATATCTGTTTACCATATTTCCAGTTGCCTGAAAACGATAACCTAAATCAATTCTTGTCCGGCTGTTTAAAATTACCTGAACGGCAGGAGCTAAATCCAGGTACGACTGGCCGGTTCCCGGGTCGGTTTTACCCAAAATTTCGAAGTAAAGATTAAAATTAGGCTCTTTGTAGTCTTTATAAACTACGGGTAAAAGTAAATAACCGGAGGATAAACTGTAAGATAGCATTTTATCGGGCTGTGGTGTATTTAGCCGTAAAACTTTGTCTGTTTTATCAAAAGCATCCGAATAACCAAGAGTAGCTGATAGGGCCAGTTTATGCAAAAGCTGTGTAAATATTAACCCGGTTTGCCAGCCACTGTTATCGCCTTCAAAGTTGATATCCCTGGAAAATCCAGGTCGTTTACTGGTGCTTATTCTTCCGAAAGCTGCCGCCCGGAAATGACTTTGCGCTTCATCAATTGAAAGAAAACGATATTTTGCATACAAGCTTCCGCCCTCCAGCCGAAAACGACCATCCATGTCAGATAAAAAGCCTTGAGCATGCATCATCAGGTTTTTATTAAAACCAAACATCACTTCTGGAATGGTTCTGCTTACAAAACCAGGATTGTTAAACATGCCCTCATTTGTTAATCGAACACCGATTGATTTCGTTGGCATGTTACTGGCAGGTTCAGTAAAAACATAAAGCTCCTGTGAAAACGCAGTAGTATAAGCCCCGATAAAAATCAGGGCTATCGTTATAACTCTTTTCATGTTTTAAGAAAGCACTAAGTGGTACACACGTGTTTTCTTTCCGTTAACAACGGCAGTTCCGCTTGCATAAGCATCTGAATTTATCGAACCGGCTTGTTTTTTAAATGCGGCACCAGAAATGAAGTTTTTGTCAACCACCGATGCTTTTACAGTACCATTAAGGGTTTTGTTTTTCGCATTAACAAAGCGATAAACGTTTCCGTCAACAATTGCCTGGCCTTTATCATCAACTTTAATCTGATTAAAGGTAAAATCTGCAGTTAAGCCACCAACAGAGAAGCCAGCATCCTGTACCTTTTTACGTACCAAATCCAAGTTGATGTCGGCACCTTTTTTAAAGGTTAAAACGAAAACGTTTTTGTTTAAATCTGGCTTTACAGAATTGATGAAACCTAATGTTTCTAAAGATTTTTGTGTCGCGTTAGAACACATTGAACAAGTTAAACCTGTTACCTGTAAATTAGCCGAGGATATTTCTTGTGCCGAAGCCTGTACGGCAAAAAATAGCATGATAATGCTGAATAATTTTATTGTTTTCATGATTTTCTTGAATTGGAATTTTTGAATACTCGTCATTTCGACGGAGTTTTTCTTGATAGAGAAAAATCTAAATTGATAGCACTTTCTCATTCCGTTACACTTCTTTCGAAATGACGGGAAATAACAATCCTAATTCCTAAAAATACAATTGAAAACGTGCAAAGCCACTCGTGTGGATAGTGGAGGCGCTTTGTTTGTAATTTTGTTTAAAAAAGCCGGCCGCACGTTAGCAAGAAATGCTAAAACCGGTGGATGTAAGAAAAGTTGAATGGAAAACAACTTTGGCATTTGTATCTGTGCCTCGGTTTGATGACTATCTTTTACCTTAACCGTAACCTGGGTGTTTTTGCAACAGCCATCATCTTTTATCTTTTCAGCAGGAATATCTTTGCAAAATTTACAGGAAACCGCATTGCTAAACAGCTTTACGTTTTCCAGCTTACCTCCGCAAAAATGCAAACTTAAAGCCAAACCCATAACACTAACCATATAAAATACGGCTAAAGAAAGTGCTATTTTTTGTTTTAACTTCATTATCACAAAGGTAAAGCAAAAAAAGCCTAATAACATTGCCTTTTATTTATTGAATTTCATTTTTTAGCTTAATTTAGCCTCAAACACCATTCTAATGAAGAAATTATTGCTATTTATATGCACTTTTTCCATGCTTTCGGCCTTTGCTGCGAAACCAAAAAACCAGTATATACGCATAAAAACTGCTTATGGCGAATGCATCATTAAGTTATATAATGAAACACCATTACATCGGGATAATTTTTTAAAACTGACCAGGGAGGGTTATTACAACGGTACTTTGTTTCACAGGGTGATTAAAGACTTTATGATTCAGGGAGGAGACCCAGATTCGAGAAATGCGAAGCCTGATTCCTTATTAGGCAACGGAGGCCCCAAATATACTATACCGGCTGAGTTTAATGATAGCTTGTTTCATAAAAAAGGTGTGCTTGCTGCGGCTAGAGAAGGAGATATGGTTAATCCGCAAAAAGCATCAAGCGGGAGCCAGTTTTACCTCGTGCAGGGAAAAGTTTTTACAGATGAGCAATTGAACAGTGTTGAAGAAAAAAGATTGAAATTTAAGATTCCTGAGTGGCAACGCCAGGTTTATAAAACATTGGGCGGTACGCCACATTTAGATAGAAACTACACCGTTTATGGAGAAATTGTTATTGGCCTGGATATGGTAGATAAAATTGCTGCAATGCAAACGGATAAAAATAATCGACCAAAAGAAGATGTAAAGATGGATGTATCCATTTTGAAGAAAAGAGAGGCAAAGAAGCTGGAAAAACAGCTTGCCCAAGGTTTATTGAAAGATAAAATGGTTATGTAATCCAAATGAAAATTATCTCCTACAACGTAAACGGTATTCGTGCAGCAAGCACAAAAAACTTCTTTGGCTGGTTGCAGGCTACTAATGCAGATATGGTTTGTTTGCAGGAAGTGAAAGCCATGCCTTCTCAAATACCGGAAATTATTGCATTGATTGAACAATTAGGTTATCACCATTATTGGTTTCCTGCCGAAAAGAAAGGCTACAGTGGTGTGGCAATACTTGCCAAGGTAAAACCAAATCATATTGAATACGGCTGCGGCGAAGAATGGATCGATAAAGAAGGAAGAATTCTGAGAGCAGATTTTGATGATTTCTCGCTGATGAGTCTTTATATGCCATCTGGCTCAAGCGGTGATGAACGACAGGTAAAAAAATATGAATTTATGCGCTTTTTTGATGCGTATATAGGCGAACTACGTAAGGAAATACCTCATTTGATTGTTAGCGGCGATTATAATATCTGTCATACTTCAATCGATATCCATAACCCAAAATCGAACGCCAACTCGTCTGGATTTTTACCTGAAGAACGGGAGTGGATGCAGCTATTTTTAGATAATGGCTTTATTGATACTTTTAGATATTTTAATAAAGATCCACATCATTATACCTGGTGGAGTTATAGGGCCGGATCGAGGGGTAAAAATTTAGGTTGGCGGATAGATTACCACTTGGCAACAAAACCCATGGAAAACCGGTTGAGAAACGTAAGAATTTTACCTGACGCCATTCATTCAGACCATTGTCCGGTTCTGCTGGAAATGGAATGATGGGTTATAATCTGACAGATAATCAAAACTAATCAAATGCTAATCACAAATATTAAGGGCCTGGTAGGGTTACATCCAAAAGATAAATTAGTTCTTCGCGGAAACGAGATGGATTATTTGCCGGTTTTGGATGAAGCATGGCTTTTAATAGAAGAGAACCTGATTAAAGATTTTGGAAAGATGGTCGAAATCCCGGCATCCTTTTCTAATTATCAGGTGATTAATGCGAAGGGGCGTTATGTTTTTCCGTCTTGGTGCGATAGCCATACGCACATTGTTTTTGCGGCTTCTCGCGAGGAAGAGTTTGCACTTAAAATCCAGGGTAAAACCTATGAAGAAATTGCTGCGGCTGGGGGTGGTATTTTAAATTCGGCAAGTAAGCTTCAAAAAGCAACTGAAGATGAGCTGTTTAAAAGTGCATCGGTGCGTTTAACGCAAATGATTAAGCAAGGCACTGGTGCTGTGGAAATTAAAAGTGGCTATGGTTTAACGGTGGCTAGCGAGCTGAAAATGCTCCGTGTGATCAAAAAACTGAAACAAGCTTTCCCTATACCTGTTAAGGCCACATTTCTGGCGGCGCATGCTTACCCACTTGAGTTTAAAACCAATCATCAGGGCTATATCGATTTGATCATTAATGAAATGCTTCCGGCAATAGCAGCAGAAAACCTGGCTGATTATATTGATGTTTTTTGCGAAAAAGGATTCTTCTCTGTTGATGAAACCGATCAGCTACTTAAAGCCGGCGCAAAATACGGGCTGAAGCCGAAGATCCACGCAAATCAGCTTTCTGTTTCAGGGGCTGTAGAAGTCGCTTTAAGAAATAATGCAATTTCAGTCGACCATCTTGAGGAAACCAATGATGAAACCTTAAATAATCTAAAAACAACTCAAACAATTGCCACCCTATTACCTTCATGCTCATTTTATTTAGGCATCCCGTTTGCTAATGCTAAAGGCTTGATTGCGCAAAATGTTCCTGTTGCACTTGCTACTGATTTTAATCCAGGATCTACACCTTCAGGAAATATGAATTTTGTGGTTTCGCTGGCTTGTATAAAACTGAAAATGCAGCCTGAAGAAGCGATAAATGGCGCTACTTTAAATGGCGCTGCAGCGATGGAACTTAGTGAAAATTACGGAAGTATAACCGTTGGAAAAAAGGCTAATTTATTTATCACAAAACCAATGTCTTCCGTTGCCTATTTGCCCTACAGTTTTGGCGAAACACAAATAGAGACAGTTATTTTAAACGGGGAAATTTATAATGGATAGGCTTAATATATATTCGCGAAGTGATGTTGATAATTTAATTATTTACCGCGGGGGCGAAACTAAACTTGGAGAAAAGGTTGAAATATACGCTGATACCGAAGCGAATTTTTCATCAGGAGATTCGATATCAATAGAAAATCTGGCAAGTAGTAAAGCTAAGTTTGTTCTGCTAGGTATCCCTGAAGATATCGGCGTTAGGGCAAATTCAGGTATTTCGGGGGCATCTACCACCTGGCGGCCGGCACTTATGGCCTTTTTAAATATTCAGAGTAACCAATACCTTTCAGGTGCCGAAATTATGGTTCTTGGCCATTTTGAAATCGAAGAACCCGCAGATTCATCTGTAGCAGGCTTAAGAAAGAAGGTTTCGGAAATAGATGCCCTGGTTTATCCGATTGTCGAAAAAATCGTAAAAGCAGGTAAAATACCAGTTGTTATTGGAGGCGGACATAACAACGCCTATCCGATTATAAAAGGAGTATCCAAGGCAAAAGGACATTCCATAGATGTGCTAAACGTAGATGCTCATGCTGATTTACGTGATAAAGAAGGCAGACATAGTGGAAATGGATTTACCTATGCTTTAAGCGAAAACTATCTGGATAATTATTTTATGTATGGTTTGCATCAGAATTATAACAATGAGGTAATTTTAAACCAGATAGCAACCAATCCAAAACTTAAAGCGGTATTTTTTGATGATATTTTAAAAGGTCTCGACTCTTCTTTTCCCAAAAAGATGATTTCTTCGGGTTTGGAAATAGATTTAGATTGCATTCAGAATGTGCTTTCGAGTGCGGAAACACCATCAGGCTTTGCGGTTAATGATATCCGTAAGCTAATTTTAACAAGTGAAAAGGCTTTTTCTTATCTCCATATTAGTGAGGGCGCTACTAGGTTGCTTGATGGAAGATTTAGCAAATTAACGTCAAAACTGATTGCTTATCTGATAAGTGATTTTGTTAAAGCGCAGCTCAATAAGTTTTAGCAAAATGTTAATTACAAATGCTCTGATTCGTATTTTTCTCCAGCCTTCAGCATTAACTCGATTTGTTTTAAATCATCGGCGGTAAGCTCCTCTTTTTCCTGTAACTCAAATACGGCAATCATATTGTCTTCGTATTGTTTTTCCGTTTTGATAACGATTTCTTTTGGCATGATGGACAGGCTTAAAATTTGATTGTTTCTGTTGGTGTAATACAAAAATCCAGCCTGATGTCATGCTCATTTACATCATCAATGCTATCAATTGCAGGCGACAAAGATAAGCCTATTTTTTTAGCATTTAAATTCTTAAGAAAACGATCGTAAAAGCCTTTTCCATAACCAACCCTGAACCCATTTTTATCGAAAGCGAGCAATGGGATAATAACCATATCTACATCTCCGGTATGCAATGCTCCTTTTTGTGGTTCGAGGATGTTATAAAGGTTTTTCGCGAGGTCAGCTTTACCAAGGTATTCATGATTAGTCATTAATGCAGTTTCAAAATCAGCTTTTGGAACAATAATTTTAATTTCAGGGTGATTTTCTGTTAACCAATCAATGAACCGGAAGGTATCTGGCTCCCTTTTCTCTAAAATTGGCAAAAAGATGTGAATCGTTTTTATATTTTTGAAATCGAAATTAACAAACTGTTGCAACAGTCCTTTATTTAGCGATTCTATTTTGATTTCGCTACTGGCCAGCCGGTCTTTTAAAGCGTTCTTTCTGATTTCTGATTTGAACATAGCACCCAATTTAACGAAATAATTAAAATATTTTCCCTGTAAATCCTTTTTTCAGGGGCAGGTTTTTAAAACAGAAAAGCCCTTAAAAATGAATTTAAGGGCTTTTCTGACAATGAAAAATATTATTTTACACGCTCAACATATTCGCCTGTACGTGTATCAACTTTAATTTTATCGCCCTGGTTTACAAACATTGGCACTTTAACCTCAACACCGTTTTCAAGTGTTGCCGCTTTTAATGCATTTGTAGAAGTATCACCTTTCACAGCAGGCTCAGAGTAAGTAATTTCAAATTCAGCAAAATTTGGCAACTGGCCCATAATTGCTTCTTCACTTTCCATAGAAACAATGATGCTCATGCCTTCTTTCAAGAACTTGATGGCAGAGCCAAACAAAGTTTTTTCAACATTAAATTGCTCGTAGGTATTGTTATCCATCACTACCAGATAATCACCATCTTCATAAAGATATTGATAATCGTTGGTTTCAACACGGCAAATTTCAACAGCTTCGTCAGTATTCATACGAGCTTCTACAATTCTACCTGTTTTAATGTTACGAAACTTACCTGTGTAAAAAGCACCGCCTTTACCTGGTGTACGGTGATTCCATTCATCAACAGTAACCAACTCATTGTTTACACGCAGAATGTTTCCTGTTTTAATTTCTGATGCTTTAGCCATATTATTTTATCCTGTTTGGATTTATATTTTCAGTTTTTTAGTGACGGCAAAGGTAAAATTATTTTAGTAAAAACCTATAAAGGTTTAACTGATAAGGTTTATGCTTTGTTCTTTAAAGAACTATTTTACCCTTTCCATATAGTCGCCAGTTTTTGTGTCAACTTTTACCTTATCGCCCTGGTTAATGAATAAAGGAACCCTTATTTCGGCGCCAGTTTCAACAGTTGCATATTTTTGTGCGCTCGTAGAAGTATCGCCTTTTACGGCAGGTTCTGTATAAGTAATTTCCAGTTCAACGCTATTTGGTAATTGGGCTACAATCGGTTCTTCACTTTCGAAGGCAATTGTTACATTCATGCCCTCTTTCAAAAATTTAATGCTATTTCCAAAAAGTAGTTTTGGGATATTGTATTGTTCGAATGAAGTATTGTCCATTACAACAAGATAATCGCCATCCTCATATAAATACTGGTAATCATTGGTTTCTACGCGACAAATTGTAACCTCCTCATCGGTACGGAAGCGGTATTCGACAATCTTGCCGGTTTTTACATTGCGCATGCGAGCTTGATAGAAAGCCCTTAAGTTGCCTGGAGTACGGTGAATGTATTCTTCTACGCTTACTAATTCCCCGTTGAAACGAAGAACATTACCACTTTTTACTTCTGATGCCTTTGCCATTTTAAATTGAAATCTTGTTTTGCTGTTTTTTGAACATCAAAGTTAAAAAAATCAATTTTTATTTGAAAAGCAATGCTTGTATAAAATCAGTTGCGCCAGCGATGTTTGAATTTTTACTATATTATTGGAACGAAGAATCGCTAAGGCTATCCCGGAAAATCTTTGTATAAAAGAAATGCCTTTGGGAACCACTCCAAAGGCATAATCAACCTAAACCTCAAACTAAACTATGAAAAAATTTTTCGCCTTGCGGCTTTTATATTTTTGATTCTGCAATGCAGATATTTTATCCTCTCTTCTCGATTGAAATATAATATTTCTCTATCGTTTTGGTGGTGCAAAGGTAAGAACTATTTATCAATTACAAAATATTTTTTTAAAAAAATATTTATAATACAAAATAATGACAAAAGGGCTACTTAGTACAATGTTACAATGGCTAATAATTTACTTATAATCAGCGATTTGAATTCGTTTGTTGCAGAAATCGTATTCTGAAATCTGATTAGATCCGATGATGGTTAACCTATCTTTAGTAAAATTCTCGATTAATTCTAAGTACCAGTTTATTCCCTGAACGTCTAAATTGCTTGTGGGTTCATCTAAAAATAAAATTGGTGAATCTGAACAACAAGCCAATGCAAGTTTGGTTCTTTGCTTCATTCCCGATGAAAAATATTTTATTTCTTTGTTAGCTGATTTTTCGAGCCCAAGGATAGAAACCAGTGATTGCGCATCAACGCCTGGTGCAAAATTTTTAAACTTAAAATGAAAATTAATGATTTCTTTAAGGGTAAAAGTTTCTAGTAATTCCAGGTAAGGAGCAGCCAGACTGATATGTTTATAAATGTCTTCTACAGGGATATCTTTAGGGTTAGAAAACGATATTTGTCCTTCTGATGGTGTTAAGCTCCCTGTTAAAACGCTTAATAAGGTCGATTTTCCAGAGCCATTAGACCCCAAAATGGCATAGCTGTTTCCGGATACAAATTCTGTACTTAAATTTTTAAATATCCATTCCTTGTTAAACCTTCGGCCAACATTATTTAGGGTTACTTTCATGAAGCGTTATTACTAAGCCGTTTTTCCATGCAGACGCTATTTTCAACACCGATGTATTGCCCATAATTTGGTGTGATCAGGAAACCTGCTTTTTGATATAAATTAATAGCTTCGGGTTGTTTTTTGCCTGTTTCTAAAACACATTTGGTATAACCTATTGCTGAAGCCCATTGCTCTAGCTGGTTTAAAACTTTAGCTGCGATGCCCCGATTTCGGTAATCAGGGCAAACAAACATACGTTTAACTTCGGCTGTGTGCTCAGCAAATGGCTTTATTGCGCCACAAGCTACCGGTGTTTCACCATAATAAGCAACCACAACTTCTTTAATAGCGTCAACCTTATTAAACTGGGCATAAAAAACACTTTCTTCGCCATCTCTTATTGCCAGATCCTTATCAAGGAGTGCAACTAATGCCCTGAAATCAACATTATCTGAATTGGTTCTGATTAGCGATAGTTCACTCATTAATTTTGTTCTAGGCTTTGATCGGCATGCTTAACTTCCCATGCCGAAGCCTTTCATCACACCACGGTTAGAGTTGCGGATAAAATCTACAATTTCATCACGGATTTCAGTTGGTTTGAATTCGGCTTCTATCATATCCAGGGCTTTGGTTACGTTATTATGTTTCACAAAAAGCACCCTATAAATTTCTTGGATCTCATCAATTTGTTCATTTGTATAACCTCTTCTACGCAAGCCTACGGAGTTAATGCCGGCATAAGAAAGGGGTTCACGGGCAGCTTTAACATATGGAGGAACATCTTTACGGACTAAGGAACCGCCCGTTACGAAAGCATGAGAACCAACTTTAACAAACTGATGAATGGCTACTAAACCGGCCAATACAACGTTATTGCCAATGGTAATGTGGCCTGCAAGGGTTGTGCTGTTTGAGAATATACAGTTATTTCCTACTTCACAATCATGTGCAATGTGCGAATAAGCCTGGATTAAACAATTGCTTCCAATTACGGTTTTCCATTTATCTTTTGTGCCACGGTTGATGGTTACACATTCTCGGATGGTTGTATTGTCGCCAATTTCTGCGGTGGTTATCTCGCCAGCAAATTTCAAATCCTGAGGTTCACCAGAAATAACTGCTCCTGGAAAAATGCGACAGTTTTTTCCGATACGTGCACCATCCATAATGGTTACGTTCGAGCCAATCCATGTTCCTTCTCCAATCACAACATCTTTATGTATTACTACAAATGGTTCGATTACCACATTTTCGGCAATTTTTGCCTGAGGGTGTATGTATGCTAAAGGTTGTATCATTATTGAGCAGGTTCTGTTTGTTTAACTTTAGAGATTTGTGCCATCATTTCAGCTTCTACTACAATTTTCTCGCCAACCATACCAACACCTTTCATCTGAGCAATACCTCTTCTGATTGGTTCGAGCAAGTCGCAGCGGAAAACGATAGTATCGCCAGGAAGAACCTGAGCTCTAAAACGAACATTATCTATTTTCAAGAAATATGTCAGGTAGTTTTCAGGGTCAGGGACGGTACATAAAACCAGTATCCCGCCAACCTGAGCCATCGACTCGATTTGTAGTACGCCAGGAAAAACCGGGGCACCTGGGAAATGACCTTTGAAAAACTCTTCGTTCATGGTAACGTTTTTAACGCCTACAACATGGTTTTTAGAGAGCTCGAGAATTTTATCTACAAACAAAAAGGGTTGACGGTGCGGCAGTATTTCCATAATCTTTACCACATCAAATAATGGTTTGGCACTTGGATCGTACACCTTCTGGATTTTCTTGTTTTTTTCTTTTTTAATTGCAGCCTTAATTTTTTTAGCAAAGGCAACGTTTGCTGCGTGGCCGGGGCGGGCAGCCATAATATGACCTTTAAGATGCATACCAACCAAAGCCAAATCGCCAATCATATCAAGTAATTTATGACGGGCAGGTTCATTCTGGTAACGTAATTCCATATTGTTCAAGATTCCCTGAGGAGCCACGTCAATATCTTTACGGTTGAAAAGCTTGGCCAGATGACTCAACTCATCTTTAGTCACCTCTTTATCAACAATTACGATGGCATTATTTAAATCGCCACCTTTAATTAAATTATGGGAAAGCTGGTACTCCAGTTCATGTAAAAAGCAAAAAGTGCGGCAAGAGGCAATTTCTTTTTTAAATTCTGAAATGGTGTTTATACCGGCGTGCTGACTACCTAAAACAGGTGAATTATAATCAATCATGCAGGTAAAACGATAGTCATCTAATGGCATTGCCACGATTTCTACTTTTCTGTCTGCTTCTGTATAGGTAATGTTGTGCGGAATGGTAAAGTATTCACGGTCAGCATTTTGCTCAATCGATCCTACCTCTTCCAATAAATCAATAAACTGAATAGAGCTACCATCCATAATTGGTGTCTCGGGTCCATCAAGTTTTATTAAAACATTATCCAGGTCCATACCTACAAGTGATGCCATTACATGTTCAACAGTGCTAACACTAGCGCCATTTTGGGTAATGGTGGTACCACGAGAAGTATCCGTAACATTATCTGCATCTGCATCGATAATCGGATGGCCGTCTAAATCAACCCTTTGAAATTTAAAGCCGTGATTTTCAGGTGCAGGGCAAAAAGTTAAGGTAACATTGGCTCCGGTGTGTAAACCAACACCCGAGGCAGATATTTCTCTTTTAATCGTTTTTTGTCTAACGTTCATTGTTTATTGTATTCTTTTCCAGTTCTGCTGTTAGTTTTTTGAGCGCTTCTTCGAGTACGTTAATTCGTTTTTCAACATCAGGCAGATGTTTGAATATTACCGAGGCCCGCATCCAGTTTCTTAGTGGCTGTGCAGGACTGCCGTGCCATTGTTTATTTTCTTCTGTAATATTAAAATTAATTCCGGCCTGGGCACCAATCTGGGTTCCTTTGGCCAAAGTTAGGTGGCCGGCAATGCCTACTTGCCCTCCGATAACGCTGTTTGGACCAATTTTAGTGCTTCCAGATACACCTGATTGCGCTGCAAGAACGGTATTCTCACCAATTTCTGCATTATGTGCAACCTGAATTAGGTTATCAATTTTGGCACCTTTTTTAACTATAGTAGAACCCATTGTTGCCCTATCGATCGTTGTATTGGCTCCGATTTCAACATCACTTTCAATAATTACATTACCGATCTGCGGTATTTTATTGTAAGTGCCGTCTTTTTGTGGTGCAAAACCAAAACCATCACTACCAATAACAGTATTCGAGTGGATGGTTACCCTATCGCCAATGGCAGAATTGTGGTAAATTTTAACACCAGGATAAAAATTACAACTTTCACCAATTTTAGAGTGGGCCCCGATATATACCTGAGGATTAACTTTTGTTCCTGAAGCAATTTCAACGTGTTCGGCTACATAAGCGAAAGCGCCGATAAAAACGCCGTTGCCAATTTTAGCCGTAGGATGAACAAATGCTAATTTATCAATACCCGATTGTTCTGTTTGTGCATTTACTGCTTCGTTATACTTATCCAGTAAAATAGTAAAAGAACTGTAAGGGTTTTCGACACGGATTAATGTGCTGGTGTAATCCTGAGTAGGGTTAAAATCTTTTGAAACGATAACAACAGATGCCTTAGTAGAGTATAAAAAGTTCTCATACTTAGGATTTGAAAGAAAAGACAACGAGCCTTCTTTACCATCTTCTATCTTGGAGAGTTCAGAAACAGTTGCATCGGGGTTCCCATCAATGGAACCATTTAAAAACTCGCTTATCTGCTTGGCAGTAAATTGCATCGTACAAAGGTAAATGTTAAATTGATATGAACAAAAAAACCTGTCGTGGTTAAATTGTGTAAATTTTACACAATAATAAGACTTAAAACGGCTCTAAAAATTAAATATTTTGTTAAATAAACTTAAATTCCCCTAGGGTAACAAAGGATATATTTTTCTACAGTTTTTTGTAACGACTCCAAATTTGATAAATCTGATGCCTTTGCAATATCAACAATATCGTTATTTTTCATTAAAATCTTAATGTTTCCTACGCCTGCATTGTAAGCCCTGTTTTGTATCGAATCAGTGAAAACAAAATAGCGGGCTTCTTCAGGCTTAATCCCGAGCAAATTAACTGCAGCACTTTGTAGAAAATCTATACGCTCTTTGTTTGCTTTTTGATTATTCATTTCCACTTTATACAAGTTTCGGGAAGTGAGCATCTGGCAAAGAGTTGATAAAATTTTATCAGGATGTTTAACCCAAACTTTCACGGCAGCATAAATATCCTGATCATCGAGATTTGTAAAATGCTCGAGGTTTTGATGCTCTGAAAAGAAATTACTTTCATTAATGTCATTTTTGAGGAAGTGACTAAGCGATGGAGCGGCAAACAGCGCTTCACCAGCCGCCGATAATTCTTTGGCACGCTCAAGAAGTTTAACCAGAATCATCTCACCAGAAATAACCGTTTTATGCAAATAAACCTGCCAGTACATTAACCTGCGGGCAATGAGGAATTTCTCAATAGAATAAATGCCTTTTTCTTCAATTACCAGATCATCGTCGAAAACGTTAAACATTTTAATAATCCTGTCGAAACTGATCACGCCTTCACTAACACCAGTGAAAAAGCTATCGCGGTTTAAATAATCCATTCTATCAAGGTCAAGCTGACCTGATATTAATTGGTTCAGGAACCTTTTTGGATAAGTGCCATTGAAAATTTCGATGGCATGTGTTAGTCTTCCTTCAAAATGCTGATTTAAATCCTGCATCAGCTTTGCTGAAATATCTTCATGCCTGATGCCAGTTACCAGCGAATGTTCTAAAGCGTGTGAAAAAGGGCCATGGCCAATATCGTGCAGTAAAATAGCCAGTATAGCCGATTCTTCTTCACCTTCGGTAATTTCATGGCCTTTACTTCTTAACAATCCTATTGCCAGGCTCATCAAATGCATTGCACCCAAAGCATGGTGGAAACGCGTATGTAAAGCGCCAGGATATACCAAATGTGTCATCCCCAGCTGTTTAATGTACCGTAAACGTTGAAAGTACGGATGTGCGATGACATCGTAAACCAATGCCGAATGGATGCTGATGAATCCGTAAACCGGATCATTTATTATTTTCTTCTTATTCAATCGTTAAAAATAGTTAAATAGACAGATACGGTACAAAAATTGCTATTTTTATTTATAGTTTAATTACCCGTTAGAAGATAAGGGGAAATACATACCTATTTTTACAAAAAAACATGCAAGAAACTAAAATATTGTGGGCCGACGATGAAATTGACCTGCTTAAACCACATATTCTTTTATTAAACGATAAGGGTTATAATGTAACTACTTTCACCAACGGAAACGACGCTCTCGAAGCTTTTGGAAAAACACATTTCGATCTGGTGTTTCTAGATGAAAATATGCCGGGAATGAGTGGGATTGAAACGCTTTCGGCCATTAAAAACCTAAATCCTGATGTGCCGGTTGTATTAATTACAAAAAGCGAAGAGGAAAATTTGATGGAAGACGCCATCGGCAGTAAGATTGATGACTACCTGATTAAACCTGTTAACCCGAAGCAGGTTCTTTTAACAATTAAAAAACTTATCGATAAGAAACTGCTGGTTAGCGAAAAAACATCGATGGCTTATCAGCAGGATTTCAGGAAGCTGGGTATGACATTGGGCGACCGGTTGAATTATGATGAATGGGTGGATGTTTACAAAAAGATTGTTTTCTGGGAGCTTGAACTGGAAAAGCTTGACGATCCGCAAATGCATGAAATTCTCACCATGCAAAAACAGGAAGCCAATGCACAGTTCTCTAAATTTATAGAAGAACACTATCTGGATTGGATAAAAAATAAAGACAAAGCGCCGCTATTTTCTAACGAGTTATTAAAGAAAAAGGCCTTTCCGCATATAAATGATACTACGCCGGTGTTTTTTATTTTGATTGATAACCTTCGTTACGATCAATGGAAAATTATTAATCCACTGATTTCTGAATATTTTAGGATCGATGAAGAAGACATGTATTCGAGTATTTTGCCTACGGCAACACAATATGCCCGTAATGCAATCTTTTCGGGATTGATGCCGTTAGATATGGAAAGACGTTTCCCTGGATTGTGGCAAAATGACGATGATGAAGGCGGAAAAAATATGCACGAGGAAGCTTTTCTTGCCGATAATATTAAGCGTAGTTTACGCAAAGACTGTAAATTCAGCTACAATAAAATTTTAACTTTTGAGCAGGGTAAGGAGCTGGTTGAGCAAACAAATAACCTGTTGAAAAACGATTTTAATGCAATTGTTTTCAACTTTGTTGATATGTTGAGCCACGCACGTACGGATATGCAGATGATTCGTGAACTCGCGAATGATGACGCGGCTTACCGTTCGTTAACCTTATCGTGGTTTGAACATTCTCCTTTGTTCGATTTATTGAAAAAAATAGCACAGAAACAGGTTAAAGTAATTATTACTACCGACCATGGAACAATTCGTGTTAAAAAACCAGTTAAGGTAATTGGCGATAGAAGTACGAACACCAATTTAAGATATAAACAGGGAAGAAACTTAAACTTTAATGCAAAAGAGGTTTTTGCAATTAAAAACCCTCACGATGCTTTATTACCCAAAATTAACATTAGTAGCAGTTATATTTTTGCAAGGGAAGACAGCTATTTCGTTTATCCGAATAATTACAACCAGTTTGTAAACTACTATAATGAAACTTTTCAGCATGGTGGTATTTCTTTGGAGGAAATGGTTATTCCGGTAATTACTTACTCACCAAAATAGCTCATTCCCGTCGTTCCGATTGAAACGAGCGATATAACGATAATAACAAGGCAAAAGCAATGCAAATATGTATTACTTTTGCCTTTTATCTTTTTGTAGCAATGAAGATTCAGATTAATAGTTTAGCCGATTTACCCGAAGTTGCTGATAAACTTATAGCCTTCGCTGGCGATGAGCAGATTTTTATTTTCGATGGAGAAATGGGTGCAGGTAAAACAACCTTCATAAAAACTTTTTGTAAGATTTTAGGGGTGGAAGATGTCGTTTCAAGTCCAACTTATTCCATTGTAAATGAATACTTAGGGGCGAAAAAAACGGTTTATCATTTCGACTTTTATCGTATAAAAAATATCCGGGAGGCTTACGATTTAGGTTACGAAGAATATTTTTATAGTGATAGTATTTGCCTTATTGAGTGGCCTGAGCGGGTAGAGGAACTCTTACCTGAACATTATGTTAAAGTAGAAATTTCCATCTCAGGTGATAACGACAGGGTTTTCAGTTTTTCGAAAATCTGAATTTCAGATGTGATTTGATATCAGTATTTTAAGAGATTTTCTGTATCTTGAACAACCTTAAAACCAAAATATTTTTTATACATCATGGCTACAGGATTACGCGAAGGAATGGCCGATATAGCTCGTCAAGGTTTATTGCAAACTCAGGAGGCGACGCTCGAAACCAGAAACAGAAAGAATAACCTCAACATAGGCATACCCAAAGAAATCTCTTTTCAGGAAAATAGAATTGCACTAACGCCACTATCTGTTGCATTACTTGTAAACAATGGTCACAGGGTTATTTTAGAAAGCGGAGCCGGTACTGCGGCAAATTTTTCGGATGCAGAATATGCCGAACAGGGCGCTAAAATCGCCTACGATAAGAAGGAAGTTTTCGACTCTGATATTCTGGTGAAAATTGCCCCGCCAATGCTCGAGGAAATTGCGATGATGCACAAAGGACAAACGCTCATTTCATCGTTACAAACCGGAACACTAAAACAGGAATATTTAAAAGCCTTAATGCATAAAAAGATTAATGCTTTATGCTTTGAACATTTACGCGATGAAGGAAATGTACTAAGCGTAGTGAGGGCGATGAGCGAAATCGTAGGTTCTACATCGATTTTAATTGCTGCAGAATACCTAAGTAACGTAACCGGAGGAAAAGGCTTAATGCTTGGCGGTTTTACGGGGGTTCCACCAACAGAAATTGTAATTTTAGGTGCAGGAACCGTAGGTGAGTACGCGGCAAGAACGGCATTGGCTTTAGGCGCAGAAGTAAAGGTTTTTGACAGTTCAATTTACCGTTTACGCCGGCTTCAGAATAATTTAGGTAACAGCCGTGTTTTTACTTCGGTTATGCAACCTATCGTTTTAAATAAGGCCATTGTAACCTGCGATGTGGTTATTGGTGCAATCAGGGCCAGCCATGGCCGAAGTCCTTGCATTGTTATGGAAGAAACCGTTGCCCGTATGAAACCCCATTCTGTTGTTATTGATGTAAGTATCGATCAAGGGGGCTGTTTCGAAACTTCGGAAGTTACCAATCATGCCAATCCGGTATTTAGAAAATATGATGTAATCCATTATTGTGTGCCGAATATTGCTTCAAGAGTGCCGAGAACGGCATCATATGCACTCACTAATATTTTTGCCCCAATATTGCTTGATATTGGCGAATTTGGTGGGCTAATGAACATGGTTTGGAATAACCCCGGAATCCGTGAAGCATTATATATTTACCAGGGAAATGTAACCAATAAGGATTTGGCAGATATGTTTAACCTGCCTTTTAAAAATTTGGAATTACTGGTGGTTTCTAACCAATAATCAGATGGCTTTTAGCAAAAATTCTATGAAATTAATCTTTCTATTTTTCCTGATTTCCTTTTCAGTATTTGCGCAAACGAAACCCGAAGCACCTAAAAAACTGTTTATTATAAATTCCTACCAGCAATATCTGGCTTCAGTAAAGGTAAATCCGAATAATCAGCTGGTTGAGATAAAAAAGGCTATCCCGAATATTAGTTTAGATATCAGGTACGCGACCAAAAATAACTTCATGAAACAGGTTATGTATGGACAGGCGAGAGCATTTGCCCGCAAGCCTGTTGTGGAGGCGTTGAAAAAAGTTCAGGCTGAACTGAATAAACAGGTTTTGGGATTAAAAATTTTTGATGGCTACAGACCTTATGCAATAACTGTGGCATTTTATAAGAAAGCAAGCGATAAAAACTTTGTTGCAAATCCGGCAAAAGGTTCGAAACACAATCGTGGTTGTGCAGTTGATTTAACGATTATTAATTTAAAATCGGGAAAAGAACTTGCCATGCCAACACCTTATGATAGCTTCTCAGCTGCTGCCGCTGCAAATTATCCGAAAGTTTCTCCAGAAGTTAAGAAGAACCGTGATTTTTTCATCGGTATAATGAAAAAGTATAAACTTAAGGTGCTCGAAAACGAATGGTGGCATTACGATTTTCAAGGCTGGGAAAGCTATGCGCTAATGGATATCCCTTTTGAAAAACTTTAATTGCTTAGGTTTTAATGCTAATAAAATTAAAGGTGATGCGGAACACCATATTGATCCATTTTTACTTTTGCCTTATCACCTTTAACCGTTAAACGGAAAATAAAATCGTAGTCGTCGTCAGTTAATTCTTCTCTCGGGCGTTTTGCGCCAAAAGCTTCAATAATTTCTAAAACGGTATTTGAGTGCCCGGCGATAATAACTTTTTTCCCAGGGTAATTTGTTTTAACACTATCAACCAAAGCCTTAATGTCAGTATAGTTGATAACTTTCGAAATCACCAGCGAATCTAATGTCTGGTGTGTTCTTTTGTAGGGTGTACTAAAAGCAACATCGATATTTTCCTTTCTCAGGTACTTTGCCAAATCTCCAGCTCTGTTTCTTCCTTCATCTGATAAATCTGGGTTTTTATCCTGAGGATCTGTTTTTTCTTTTTCAGCATGACGAACTACCCAGATTTCGGTTGTTTGTGCTTTTGCAGTTTGAAGAAGTAAGAATATAGTACAAAAGATAATGAGCAGTTTTTTCATCCGGAATCGTTTTAAGGTATAAATATTGAAAAAATTATTGGCAAGAAGAAATCGGTTTAAAAACGGGAAATCAGGTTTTCTAATCATCATATCCAATAGCTGAAACCAGTTGTTCAATATCTTTTTTGGTATGCCAGCTACTTAAAACTATTCGGTTAACTGGTCTGTCGGTAGTACCCGGATATGGAAAGGAGGAAATTAAGATTTTATGTTTTAATAATTTTTCAGCAAGTGTTGGGTCATTAATTTGAAATACAGGAAATCCGGGTTCAAATAATCCGGAAAAACTAAATTTCGAAGAAAACAGGTTAATATTTTCCTGCAATTTTTGCCAGCCTTGTTTATAGAGGTTTTCGCTATGCATAAATGCAAATAAGCCTGCCGCCGCTGGTGGTGAGGCGCCAATAAAAATATTTGATGCTTTTAGTTGCTGAATAATTGTCTTTGAGCCAAGCACGATTCCAGCATCTGTACCCAGTGCTTTAGCCATTGATGCGACAACTATAGGCCTTATGTTTTCTTTCTTTGGCAATCGGTCAAAACTGCCTAAACCCTGGTTATTCACACCAATTCCATGAGAATCATCAACGATAAGAATAATTTTTTTCTCCGGTTTTATCTGATCAAGAAAGTTGAAGTCGTAAATTTCAGGGAAAAGATTATTCATCGAGTTACTTATCAAAACCCAGTTTTGTTTGGCAGAATTGTTAATGATTTCAACTGTTTCTTCTTGCCAGCTTTCGAATGAGTCTGGATTCATCTTTTGATTTTCGAGCCAAAGTGCCGGATGCGTTGAAGGGGCATAGCGTAGCTCGCCGAAATCTGAAAATGCTTTTACAGTAAGCTGGGCTGCTAAATAGCCGCTCGATGTAATCAGCGCATCTTCAGCTTTAAACCTTTTTGCGGCAATTATTTCTGCTTCGTTATAAATACCAAGCTGAATATTGTTTGTACGGCTTGTTCCATTATTTAAACCAAACCTTTTAATGCCTTCGGTATATAAATTTATAAATTCCTCATTTTGCGGAATACCCAGATAAGCTGTTCCTCCAAAATACAGGTAATCGTTGCCATTAATGTTTATGGTATTTGAAAAGGGTTGCGATATCGATTTAAAATCAAGATGCATGCTATCTATTTGGAAACTTGCTTGCTAAAAAATTCAAACTGTTGCCTTATAGACTTTTTCCAATAAGCGGAATTGTGCGTACCAGGCTGCGAAATATAAGTTGCATTTATTTTAAGGCTATCGCATTTCTTTTTCATCGCATTGTTCGAGTCGTAGAAAAAGTCATCGGCACCACAGTCAAAAATAATTTCCTTTTTGCTGCCTGCAAGCTTATCTATATTTTGAATTACTGCGTATTTGAGCCAGATATCGCTGTCTTTGTCTGGGTTTCCTAAAAGCTCCGGAACACCAAATTTTCCTATCGCATCGCGAAGGTTTATGCCTCCACTGGTACTTCCTGCACTTTTAAATTCTTCAGGATGTTTCAAAAATAGCCATAACGCACCGTGACCCCCCATGCTTAAGCCTGTGATGAAAAGATTTGAAGTATCGATAGGGTAGTCTTTCTTGATTTTTGGGAGAAATTCATCAAAGAAGAAACTTTCAAATTGCCAATCGGTTTTCGCCGGGCTGTTTAAATACCAGGATTTAACCAAACCATCAGGACAAATAATAATGTAACCATATTCATCAGCATATTTCTGCGCATCCATAATGTTATTCCATTGCTTGTAGTTTCCGCCAAAACCATGGAGTAGAATTATCGCAGGAACTCTATCTGTTTTGGCGATTTTTTTAGGTGTAAAAATCCATGTGGTATCGGGTAAGGGCAGATTTTTTGATTTAAAAACCAATTGCTCCTGAGCCGAGGAAATAAAAAATGTTAATGTAAAAAGTGTTGCTAAAATAATTTTAATACGGGTCATAATAAAAGTTAAAAATTATCATGTATATAAGTTACAACCCTAACCATTTCATTTCTCACTGCTGCGGTTGGATTAACAAAGTTGTTGTTCATAAAAGAATAAATAAATGTTTTACCTTTTTTGGTTAAAATATAGCCACTCTGGTTATGAACACCGGTTAATGAGCCTGTTTTCCCGAACACAAAAGGCGAATCGGTTTTTGGATAGGCATTTTTTAATGTTCCCGTTTTGCCTCCGGCGGGCAGCATATCAAATAATTTTGAGGGATTATTCACCTCTTTATAAATCAGATTTAAAACGGTTACCATGTCGTTTGGAGAAAATAAATTCATGCGAGAAAGCCCTGATCCATCAACCCATCGGGGCTTTTGAGGTAACTGGGCTAAATAATTTTTCAAAACATACTGGATTGTTTTTTCTGTACTTAAAGTATCACTCAGTTTATCTCCGCTAACGAGTAATAGTTGCTCTGCAATAAAATTATCGCTTGGTAACATCATGGCTTTTAATACCGAATCGCGATTGGAGCCATATAAGGTTTTTGCATCAGCAGGCATTTTCAGGTTTATTAATTCAACCGGTTTATGCAATGTGTCGGCGAGCAATTCCAAGGTTGTCGCTGCACTTAATTTGAAAGGAATTTGTTGTGTGTAATTTGCTTTAGGCGTAACTGCATTATAGTCAAACTCATTGGCGTTGAATTTCCTTTTTACAAAAAAATCGCCTGTGGTTTTAGTATTGTCTTTTACAAAGCAGGCTGTAAAACTTTTAGGTGTTATCGAAAAGCTGCCATTCTGATTGCCGCTAACCCAAACCGTATTATCAAGCAAAGGCAAATCATTAATTTCTGCCTGGTAGTAGTCGTTGTAATCATCCCATGCCCAGCCTGAGCCGAAGAAATTTCCCGTATATCTACCCGGAGCAAAGAATAGCTTTTTATTGCTTGATGATAGAAAATTATAAGCTGATTTGTCTTTCAACTGCGATTGAAGAAAAGAAGGATCGCCTGTTCCCCAAAAAATTAACGAATCATTTCTTTCGATATACCTTAAGGCAGGCATTTTCTCCGGAATCATTTTTAAAGCCGTGTAAAAAGTGTAAAGTTTGGTATTTGATGCCGGCGTAAACTGTTTGTTTGCATCTTTCTCGAAAACCATTTTTTCTGCTTCCGGATTATATAAGGCAAAACCAACCATATACTGCTTTATGATAGTAGCGCTTTTAAATTCCCTTGAAACTTTCTTAGTCATTATTTTTTCTGAAGAACAGCCTGATAATAAGTAAATTGATGTAAAAGCGAATGAGGAAAGTAGTTTTGCTAAATGTCGGGAAATCATCTTTTAAAGTTATAGGAAATATTACAAACTAAATTATTAAATTTAATTAAATGTTAACCAAATATAAGTTTGCAATGTTTGCTATGTTTCGCAAATTGCTTATTTGCGTGGGCATTTTTTTGCATTTTTCTAATGCTGTGGTTGCACAGGATTTTCATTTTACTGATAAACAGACAAGACAATCATTACATTTTAATCAGATAAAAAATCTGATTATTATCCCGGTTTACATTAACGGAAAAGGTCCTTTCGATTTTGTTTTAGATACCGGCGTAGGCCCATTAATTATTACCGAACCCTCAATAATTGATTCGTTAAATTTTGCTAAAATGCGTAAAATAAAGGTTTCGGGTTTAGGCCTGGAGCCTGTTGAGGCTTTCGTTTCCCAAAATATTACCGCTACAATAGGAAAGGCTGAAGCAAATCATGTTCCGACGGCTATTTTGAAAGAAGATTTATTTAACCTCTCCGGGCATTTAGGCATAAAGATTTATGGATTGATTGGTTTTAACTTTTTCAACAGCTTGGTTGTTGATATCAGGTATGTAGAAAGCCGGATTATTTTTACTGATCCTGATGAGAAAATAAAATATAAAGGCAGCAAAATTCCTATCGTAATCGAAAATCTTAAGCCGTATATCTATGCCGATTTGGACGCACCCGATAGTGGCAAAATAAAAGCCAAGTTATTGATGGACACTGGAGCCAGCCATGCTCTATCGATGGAAATGTTTAATGGAGCGATGTTCCCTTTACCATATTCAAAAATAAAGGCCAATTTAGGCATGAGCATAAGCGGGCAGATTAAAGGCTACGTGGGGCGGATTAAAGAAATATCTATCGGTAATTTTGATTTTAAGGATGTAATCTCCGGTTTCCCGGATTACGAAGCGATTTCGCAGAAAATAGACCTGAAAACACGTAATGGAAATATTGGTGCCGACTTACTAAGGAAGTTTAACCTACAATTTAATTATCGAGATGGTTTTATGTATGTTAAGCCAAACAGTAATTTTAAAACGCCATTTGAACACGATATGATAGGTATGGTTGTTTATCTCGATCAAAAAGAATATAAACGGTTTTTAATAGGAGATGTGGATGAAAACTCTCCGGCAGAGAAATCGGGGCTTTGCCCTGACGATGAAATAATTGGTGTAAATTTCAGGCCTATGGAGGTATATTCCCTCAATGATCTTACTGAGCTTTTTAAATCCGGAGCAAATAAAAGTGTTATCCTCGAAATTTATCGAGATAAAAAAACCTTTTTTAAGGTTATCCATCTGGAACGGAGAATTTAAACCGTATCGCTACAGGTAATTTTTGGGTTACAAGTTGATAAACAATTTGATAGAACTTTAAATTCGTGTGCACTAAGGCTTATTCCAATGTTTAAGAAAACCATTACATTATTTCTGTTTTTATCAATTCCATTTCTTGGATTTGCACAACAAAAAGACTCTTTAACTTTTGTTAAAACCCGTTGGCAAAAAACCCGGATAGCAAAACAAGTCAGACTTTTTAATTACCACTTCGATCAGAAAAACCTCTTTGCTGCAAACGAGAACATATCCTTCCTTGAAATAAAAAACACAGGTAATAAGGCTGTTTTTAAATTTGCTGCGGAAGAAAAGGAACTGATTACTGCAAGTAGTTTTGGAAGCAGGGATACTGCCATAGCCGCTGTAAATGGTAATTTTTTTGATGTAAAAAACGGCGGATCAGTTGATTTTGTAAAGGTTGATGGAAAAGTAATTAACCAAAACCGGTTAGAAAAAAACAATGAACGGGCTTTTCATCAAAGGGCAGCAGTGTTAATAGATAATGGAAAAGTATCGGTTAAAAAATGGGATGGAAGTACTGATTGGGAAAAAAATCTGACAACGAAAAATATATTGCTCAACGGACCACTTTTGGCAATTGATGGTGTAAATGAAAAATTGGATACTGTTGCCTTTAATCGTTTGAGACACCCAAGAACCTGTTTAGGAATAAAACCAAATGGGCGTGTAATCCTGTTAACAGTTGATGGTAGAAACGATAACTCAGCCGGAATGAGTTTGTTTGAACTTACTAAAATTATGCGGTGGCTGGGCTGTACAACAGCTATTAATTTCGATGGAGGTGGTTCTACAACACTTTGGTTGAAAGATTACCCTGGCAATGGAGTTGTTAACTATCCAACTGATAATAAGAAATGGGATCATGAAGGGCAGCGAAAAGTGGCTAACGTAATTCTGGTTAAGAAAAAATAAATTATTTTAGTCGAAATTTTTGCCAGCTGCGTTATAATAAGTTATGATTAGAAATTTGTGCTTCCTGTTTTATATTATCGTTTTGTGCTCATCGTGCGATTTTGCTTCTGATCAAACTAATCCGCGATTAAGAGATTATTCATGGGAATCGGTTAAAGGCATACGCTATCAGGAAGTTCGCAGAAGATTTAAAGACGGGTTATCTTTTAACCAGGAAGGCTTTATGCAGAAACCATCGTGGATTATTGAAGTTGCAGCAGAAGATACAATGATGGCCTGGAGTCCTCAGAAAAAGATTATGCAAAAATTCTTTCTCCAGTATGACCATGGAAATATGTATAATTTTGCTGAAGAATGGTTTAAGGTTAAAAGCATGACTGCAGATAGCCTTGTTTTGCAACGTGTGCAGGTTAACGGAAAACTTGTAATAGCTGATTTCCGTTCGGATGTGAATATGACCTTTTATGCACAGCGTTACATTAAAAATAAGCTGAAAACAACAGCAGAAAAGCTGCAAAGACCGACCCGTTTGGATACCGCTTTTATCAATAAAAGAGCTGCACAGGTTAACTCAAATACCGATAGCGCGTTCGCCGCAACCGAACCGGTTCAATTTATCCCTAAAAGTAAAATCGTGAGTGTAGAAAAGCTGGTTACGGCAAATAAACTCGAAGGTCGTACGGTATCTTACGACTACATGTTTCCTCAATACAAAATTATTATTGACAGGGCTTATAAAGATTTTGCTTACCAGATTTCTGCCGTTGTTGATTTTCAGGGAGGCATACATGTTAAGGATGTTTACGGTGTACTGCCAGGAACTGTAGAGGCTAAGAAAAAAAACATGCAGGCGGTTTCCGACATCTATTTACGGAACCTTTTTAACGTACTTCCAGGCACAACATTAGGGATTCCGCATAACAGCCGGATTACAATCATGGTGGTAGGTAAGGCAATTAAAAAGCCTTAATAATCTGATGTTTACAGAATTTTAACGTTAAAAAAATGTTAAAATTTTATTTTGATTTTAAAAATTAAAACTTACCTTGCATTCTTAATTTTAATATTTAATACAATGCAAGAAGGCACAGTAAAATTCTTCAATGTAACTAAAGGTTTTGGCTTTATTATCCCTGCAAATGGCGATAGCGAAATTTTTGTTCATTCAACAGGTCTTATCGACGAAATCCGTGAAAACGACAAAGTTCAGTACGAAGTTGCTAACGGTAAAAAAGGCTTAAATGCCGTTAATGTGAAAGTAATTTAATTAACTATCATATTTACAAAGGAGCCTCGATTTTGTCGGGGCTTTTTTTATTCTAAAACCTGCAATACTAAATTAAACCTCCGCTATATGACTAATTATTTCATCGTGCCAGGCCTTGGAAATTCAGGGGCAGAACATTGGCAAACTTATTTCGAAAAATCGGGCACAAACTTTACGCGGATAGGACAGAATGACTGGGATACGCCCACCTGTGCAGACTGGGTTGAAAACATTAGCAAGGCCATTATCAACCATGAGCCTGGAAACATTGTATTAATTGGTCATAGTTTAGGCTGCATGGCCATTGCTAACTGGGCAAAAAGTGCTAAAATTACAATAAAAGGCGCTTTAATGGTTGCCCCGAGTGATGTCGAAGCCCCGAAATATAATTTCGAAACACTTGGATTTGAAAGTGTTCCATTAGATAAGATTAACTTTAAAACGATTATTGTTGCCAGTACAAATGATGAATGGATCAGCATAAACCGGGCGAGGTTTTTTGCCGATAGCTGGGGTAGCGAATTTATAAATATTGGCGAAGCAGGTCACATTAATGCTGCTTCGGGCTATGGAGAATGGAAAGAAGGTTTGGAGATTTTAGAGCGTTTTGGGTAAAAATTGCTACCGGTTCGTTAAAAAAATTAATCTTTATGCGCTAACTTTTTTCTTAAAATATAGTCGATAAATATTAGGCCTAAAACTAAATCTGCACCTAAAAATATATACAATGATGTAGGTGTTAACAACTCGTTGATATTTAATTTAACCGAAAAATATTTGCCAAAATCGGGCATACTGAAAGTAGTTTTGTATAGAATATAACCCAATATTGCGGTGATAGAGAGCACAAAAAAAGCAGTAATACTAAATACAATGCGGTTATCAACCTTTATTTTCAATGAAACAGGAACAGGTTGAAGCGCAATATTATCCATAACTTTTCGGGTGAACGACATAGAAGGTTCATCTAAACCCATTTCGGAGAAAACCAGGTTAACGCTTAGTAGTTCCTCGTACTGTAGCTTTACCGAAACATCGTTTTCAATTTTTTCTTCGATGCTTTTTCTCTGGGTTTCATCCAGGTTCCCATCAATATAATCCCAAAGTTGTTGTTCTATTGTGTTCATAATAACTCCTTTACTTCGTCCTTTAACAAATGTTGTAATTTCTCTTTAAGCCTTTGCCTGGCTCGGTGTAGCTTAACTTTTATGGTATTCGGCTCCATATTCAATGTTTCGCCAATTTCTTCCAAACTTTGCTCGCCTTTGTAAAATAGCGTAATTATTGCTGCATCATCAGGTAGCAATTCACCAATGGCCTCATTTAAAAAAGCATAACTGTTTTGTTTTTCGTAAGTATTTGCACTAAAAGCTGAGGTATGATTTTCGAGTTGTAAAAATGTTTCTTCGTCATTTATCGAAGCCATATCTAAACGTTTTTTGCGCAAAAACGTCATTGCGGTAGTATAGGTTATGGTGTACAGCCACGTACTGAATTTAGCAGAATGTTTAAAGGAACCCAGTGCTTTGTACGCTTTAATAAAACAGTCTTGGGCTATTTCTTCGGCATCTTCCCGGTTTTTTGCAAACCTTAAAGCAAGTGTAAAAACAAATCGCTGGTGACGTTTTACCAACAAGGCATATTGTCCGGTTTCGCCAGCCAATATTTCCTGAATCAGCGTTAAATCTGTAACCTCTTGCTTCATACTTGCTGGTATGACTACATGAAATAGCTTTAGGTTACAGCTAACTTAATTTGTTATTTAATATTTGAAAATTACCGGCTGGTTTTATTGGCGGCCTGCAGTCCTGCTTTTCATTTCAAGTCCGCTCCCGGAGAAAAACCGGGATTGCGGGCTTTCCATTACAATCAGGTTTATTAACAATTGGTTCTGCACCCTGTAAATCGCGTAAATTGAATGGCGAATATTGCATTTTAGCCTAATGTGCAGCAAAGAATTTTAATCCGGCAATCGACCCGATTAAGGTGCATATAAAAAATATCCGCCAGAAGGTTGCCGGCTCATTAAAATATACAATACCTATAATTACTGTTCCTACGGCACCAATGCCGGTCCAAACAGCATATGCGGTGCCCATTGGTAAAGTTTGCGAGGCTTTATTAAGCAGCAGAAAGCTTAGCGCTATACAAATAAAGAAACCAATGCTCCATTTTATATTGCTGAAATTGTTCGATAGTTTTAGGCAGGTGGTAAAGCCGACTTCGAACAGGCCGGCGATAATTAAAATAATCCAGTTCATGCGGCAAAGTTAGGTTTGTAATTTTATGCCACCTTTTACAAATGTTAAAAAATTACTTGTTAGCTGCCCTTATTCTGCTTAACGTAACCTGAGTTACACCAAGGTAAGACGCAATGTGTTTTAAAGCCACTTTCTTTAAAATATCGGGCGATTGTGTCGCGAAGTCCTGATAGCGTTCAGCGGCTGTTCTAAAGAGCCTGTCGATTAATCTTTTTTCAGTTTTTATTAATTCAGCTTCTGCAATTTTCCTTCCCCAATTGGCCAGCTCGGTATTATTCGAATATAAATTATGCAGGTCGGCTATTTTTATTCTGTAGAGCAAGGCATCCTCAAGTAGTTCGATGCTTTCGTATCCAGGCTTGTTATTGATGTAGCTATTGTAAGAGAACAAAATGTCGCCAGTTTGGCCGAACCAAAAAGTAATTTGCTGGTTTAGCCCTTCCGAATAAGCTCTGGCAATGCCTTTTTCAATAATATAAAAAAAAGGTTCTGTTTTTTCCGCTTCGATTAAAACAGTTCCTTTTAAATAATTTTGTGCGGTAAATCTTTCTTCCAGGAGCTTTAAAGCCTCATTGCTTAGTGAAGATAAAATGCTGATATGTTTTAGCGAGCTGTTCAAGTAATTATAAAACTATAAATTTTTTAGTTGGAAGGTGTAACCTGATTTAAAACCATGTTGTCATAAAACACAGAACACGGTTCAAATATTAGAAAACAAAATATTTATACACAATAAAAATTACAGTCATGGAAGGTATTTTAGTTCCAATTTCACTTTTTTTAGGCGCATTCGCAATGGTATTTGGAATACGCTATTTATCGAATAAAGAAAAAATGGCAATGATCGAACGCGGTATTGATCCGGGTATCGGTAAATCAATGCCTCGTCCGTACCTGAGCTTAAAATTTGGCTTGCTATTAGTTGGTTTAGGTGTTGGCTTATTGGTGGCCTTATTTACGGTTAGAGGGGTTTTCGGCCCGGATATGACACACTCGGAAGAAGGCCAGTCGGTAGCAATTTACTTCGGTTGCCTGGGCATTTTCGGAGGTTTAGGTTTAATTACCTCATTCTTAATTGAAAAGAAAGCAATTGATCAGTAAAAACTTTGAGCAACCAGTTTTGTATGTTGGCAAAACCGGTTGCTTTTTTATTGCGGTTTATTTATGATGGCAACCGTTAGGCGGCTAATGCAATTCATTTTACCACGCTCATCGTAAATTTTTATTTCCCAAACCTGGGTTTTAGCTCCAATATGAAGTGGTTTGCAAATCCCTTTAACCAAACCCATTTTTACCGGCCTGAGGTGATTGGCATTTACTTCCAAACCAACAGCAACGTACTTTTCAGGGTCGATGCACATGTAAGAGGCTATGCTGCCCAAAGTTTCGGCTAAAACTACCGATGCGCCACCGTGCAATATACCTGCGGGCTGGTGCGTACGCTCATCTACAGGCATGGTGCCGATAAGAAAATCATCACCAATTTCAGTGAATTTAATATCCAGTAATGCGCCCAAATGATTTTTTGGACGATTATTTAAATCATCGATTGTAAAATCTTTAAACCACATGGTAACGTTCTTTTAACACGCCAACATGATGAATAATGTGTCCGGCGGCGATAAACAAAATAGATTTTACACTTATTTCTCTGGTCGAAGCGACACCTTTCCGGTCTAATTCTTCTTCATTAAGGCTTTTAAAGAAATAAAGATTCGCTTTTCTCAAGGCAGCAAATTCCTCGATCATGTCTTCATAATTACGCTCGTAAAAACGGGCATTGGCTACATAATCATCTTCTTCAAAGCCTGGTAAATGTTGTTGCTCATTTCTGGCAAAACAAGTCATACGGTAAACAAAAATACGTTCGCAATCTATTATATGCCCAAGCATTTCCTTAAGCGTCCATTTTCCTTCCGCATAAGCATAGTTTTCTTTTTCCTTGTTCGATTCGAATAGAGCAGGAATACTGAAAACCTGTTCTTCGAGGGTTTCAATAATATCTCCGCTAACCTTGCTGATGTAGGTTTCGCCCCAAGCAGGATATTCGTTAGGCTGTGGTCGGTTCATATTTTAAGCTGCTTTTTAATATTATTCTAAAAGTTGTTCCTTTGCCAATTTCAGAGTCTTTAACAAAAATTTCTCCGCTATGGTAGTTTTCAACAATACGCTTGGTTAACGATAAGCCCAATCCCCAGCCACGTTTTCTTGTGGTGTAACCAGGTTGAAAAACAGCATCGAATTTTGATCTCGGAATGCCTTTACCAGTGTCGGTTATATCAATAAAAACCTGCTCCTTTGCTAAATTTTCAATAATATTAACGGAAATCGAGCCTTCATTTTCAATGGCATTGGCTGCGTTTTTAAGTAGGTTTTCGATTACCCAGTCGAATAAAGGAACATTTAGCATTGCCCTAACCTGCTCATCGCCGGTAAGGGTAAACTTAACCTTGTCAGATGTTCGTACCTTAAAATAATCGATAAAATTATTAATCACCAGATAAACCACGTGATCTTCAAGAATAGGTTTCGAACCAATTTTAGAAAACCGGTCGGTAATAATTTCGAGCCGCCTGATATCATTTTCCATTTCAGCAATAAGCGGGTCTTCCTCGGCATCAAACTTCGATTTCATGAGCTCGACCCAAGCCATTAATGATGAAATTGGCGTTCCCAGCTGGTGAGCCGTTTCCTTAGCTAAACCCACCCAAACATGATCCTGTTCATCTCGTCTTGCCGAACTAAATGCGGCATAAGCTGTTAAAAGAAAAAGAAAGATAACCCCCATCTGGATATAAGGAAAATATCGGAGCTGGGTTAGAATAAATGAATCCCGGTAATAAGCCTTAAACTCATCACCAAAAACATTCATGGTTGCAGGTTTGTGCTGCATTTTCATGGTGGCTAGTTGGTTTACGAAATACAAGCTATCGTACACAAGCTTCTCGTTATCAGGATACCATGTCTTGGTGCTGTCAAGACCGGTTGATGAAATAATCAATCCTTCCTTATTGGTAAGGATAACGGGCATTTTGGTGTTCTGCCGAACGGTTTCTACCAAACCAACAAGCAGGTCGTTATCCATTAAAAGCATGGAACGTTCTTGCACTTTTACCCAAAGCTGAAACTGGTTCGCTTCTTCACGCTCCATTTTCTTAACGAAAGAGTCGGTGTAAAATACTGAAGCAATGCCAATTAGGATTGCAAAAATGAGAAGGAAAAATTTCCAGCGGCGTTTCTTTTCGTATGGATTCATGCTTTGGATAGCCAAATTACAATAACAAAACGAAAAAAACATAAAACCATTATCCTTTTTCAAAAAGGACAAAACATCAATATAAAAGCATTATTGCTTCATTAATGGCATAACGGATGAAAAACATATCTTTGCATCGAGCATAGTACAAGGTAAAGTGAGCATGGATTGCACCATGGCACTAAGCCAATAACTCTCTGCTCTTTGCTTAATCATGGATAAAAAAGTTAGAGTACGATTTGCGCCAAGTCCAACCGGAGGCTTGCATTTAGGAGGTGTCCGCACAGCCTTGTTTAATTATTTATTTGCAAAAAAACACAATGGAACTTTTGTTTTACGTGTAGAAGATACCGATCAAAACCGCTTTGTTGAAGGTGCTGAGGAATACATTGTTAACTGTTTAGACTGGTGCGGCATTACACCTGATGAAAGCCCAAGCAAGCCTGGTGCTTACGGGCCGTATCGCCAGAGTGAGCGCAAACCGAGTTATGGAAAATTTGCTGAGCAATTAATTAGCGATGGTTATGCTTATTATGCTTTTGATACCCCCGAGGAATTAGACGCAAAAAGAAAGGAAATCCCGAACTTTCAATACGGGCAGGCAACACGTATGCAAATGCGTAACTCTTTAACCTTAACCGTTAGCGAAGTTGAAGAATTATTAGCTTCAAAATCGCCATATGTTGTCCGGATTAAAGTTCCTGAAAACGAAGTTGTACATTTTAATGATTTAATAAGGGGCGATGTTAGTTTCGATACTTCGATTGTTGATGATAAGGTGTTATTAAAAGCTGATGGCATGCCAACTTATCATTTGGCGGTTGTTGTGGATGACAAGGCTATGGAAATTTCACACGCTTTCCGTGGAGAAGAGTGGCTACCGTCTGCACCCATCCATATCTTACTTTGGAAATACTTAGGCTGGGAAGCCGATATGCCGCAGTGGGCGCACTTGCCTTTAATTTTAAAGCCTGATGGACACGGAAAACTCAGCAAACGCGATGGCGATCGTTTAGGTTTTCCGGTGTATGCCATGAACTGGACCGATCCAAAAACAGGCGATATTACAAAAGGATTTAAAGAAATGGGCTTCGTTCCTGAAGCTTTCATTAATATGCTTGCACTTTTGGGCTGGAACGACGGAACGGAACAGGAAGTTTTTTCGCTTGCCGAATTGGAAGAAAAATTCGTGGTTGAAAGAATAAGCAAGGCGGGAGCAAAATTCGATTTTGAGAAAGCTAAATGGTATAACCACGAATGGATTAAGCAGTTTCCGGTTGCCAGTTTACAGTTGGCTGTTAAAGCGGAATTGCAAAAAGCAGGAATAGAAGTTAATGATGATGTGTTTTTAAATACGGTAATTGATTTGATAAAAGATAGGTGTACATTATTACCTGATTTTGCTACACAAAGCAGTTACTTCTTTGCAACTCCAAAAGAATATGATGTTGCCTCAGTTAAACCAAAATGGACGGCAGAAAAGGCTGCATTTTTTAACACTTTTGCAGAAAGTTTAGAATTAAAAGATGCTATTTCAGCCGAAGCGGCTTTTAAAGCATTGGCAGAAGATAAAGGATTTAAGCCGGGAGAATTAATGTTGCCATTCAGAATTATGTTAGTTGGCGGAAAGTTTGGCCCAGGCGTTTTCGATATCGCTATTTTACTAGGGGCAGAGGAAACAAAATCGAGGGTTTTAAAAGCGATAACCATTTTCAATAATTAAATAATCCGAAAAAGTATAGCTAAAAAGCCTGAAATCCATTATTTCGGGCTTTTTTGGTTAAAAATTAAAACCATTAGAGCATAAATTAATCAGCAAAAAAATTTATACTTTAGTACAACTATTTTAATTAACGGCGGTTAAAACAATAAAGAAAAATTAAAGCTATGCAATGGTTTGGTAAAGGAAGCGATAACATTGAAGATCAAAGGGGTAGTGGTGGCGGAGGAAGAACTGCTCTTGGAGGCGGTATCGGTATTATAATTGTTGTTTTAGGTTTAATTTTCGGTAAGGATTTAACCGGCCTGGTAAACCAGCTGCCTCAAGGAGCGCCAACCGAAGTTAAGGAAGGTGTACCTGCGAATGATGCACAGGGGAAGTTTGTTTCCGGTGTTTTAGAATCGACTGAGCAGGTTTGGGATAAGGAGTTTGAGGCTATGGGTAGAACTTATGAGCATCCTAAGATGGTTCTTTTTAGTAATGGTGTTCAAACCGCTTGTGGAAGTGCAAGTTCGGCTGTTGGCCCTTTTTATTGCCCAGGTGATCACAAAGTATATATCGATTTAACGTTTTATGATGAGCTTAAAAACCGTTTCGGTGCTGCCGGCGATTTTGCCCAGGCTTACGTTATAGCTCACGAGGTTGGACACCATGTCCAAAACCTTTTAGGTATTTCCGATAAATTACAGGAAGCCCGTGGTCGTGTTAGCGAAAAGGAATACAATCGCTTATCAGTTAAGCTGGAACTTCAGGCCGACTTTTTTGCTGGTTTATGGGCGCACAACGCACAAAACCTAAAAGATTTTAAGCTTGATGAGGGTGATATTGAGGAAGCTTTAACTGCGGCAAATGCCATTGGCGACGATAAGCTGCAAAAAAAGGCAACCGGTGAGGTAACTCCCGATTCTTTTACTCATGGTACTTCGCAGCAACGGATGTATTGGTTTAAAAAAGGATTCGAAACTGGGGATATTAAAAAAGGTGATACCTTTAATTCGACCGAATTATAAAAAATAAAAGTTTTTAAAACATTTTTAAAACAACGCTGTTTGTTTACAGTTACAGGAATTTTTCACCTAAAATAAACCAAACACTTGAATCAGGCATCCCTAATGTTTTATAAAAGATGATCCTTATTGTTGACGACAGGCCTGAAAACCTAGTATCTTTACAGAAAGTATTGCAGGCGCACAATTTTGAGGTTGATACTGCACCTTCAGGAGAGGAAGCGTTAAAAAAGGTTTTAAAAAATAACTACGTCCTGATTATTCTCGACGTTCAAATGCCCGAAATGGACGGCTTTGAAGTTGCTGAGGCTATTTCCGGGTTTAGTAAGGCAAAAGATACAGCAATTATTTTTCTATCGGCTGTAAATACCGAATTACGTTTTATAACCAAAGGTTACGAAAGCGGCGGTTTAGATTATATAACCAAACCGGTTGATATTAATATTCTGTTGCTTAAAATAAAAACTTTTTATCGCATTTATGAGCAAAACCGTAAGCTTACCGAAATGCAGGAAAAGCTTTTGGAAGAAATTGAATTCAGGAAACAGGCCGAACACAAAAAAGATGAGTTTATCAGTATTGCGAGCCACGAGCTAAAAACACCGTTAACGAGTGTTAAAGGTTATATGCAGTTGTTGCAGCGGAGCCTTAACAAGGAAGATAAGGCAATGGCTCAAAATCACCTGGAAAAGGCTAGTGTTCAGCTCGAAAAGCTCAATGAGTTAATTGTTGATTTGCTGGATATTTCAAAAATTGAAAGCGGAAAGCTTAAGTTTAACATGAAGTCTTTCTGTGCAGATAACATGGTTAATAATGCCATAGAAATGATGCAGCAATCTAATCCTGATTTTAAGATCACTAAACTCGGGCAAACCAACGAAATGATTTTTGGCGATGAAATGCGTTTAGAGCAGGTGCTCATCAATTTTATGAGCAACGCTATTAAATATGCTCCCGGTACAAATCAGGTTAATGTTACCATTAATATTAAAGATGGAAAGCTTTATCTGGCGGTGAAAGATTTTGGCATTGGAATACCTGCAGATCAGCAACATAAGATATTCGATAAATTCTATCGCGTAGAAGAAAACAGCAACCGTTTTAATGGTTTGGGTATTGGTTTGTACATTTGCTCGGAAATTATTAAACGACATGGCGGCACGGTTGGGGTAAATAGTGTTCCTGAGGAAGGATCGGAATTTTACTTTATCATTCCGATTGATGAAGACGTGGTGTTGAAATCGCAGGATGAAATACCCGAAACCATTAACTAAGCCAGAATACAACACATAAAACCAACAAACAACTATAATATTTTAATGAAAACAACTCTTAAAAATAATTTACGGTTAGGCCTCGGCTTATCGCTTATTATTCTTTTTATCAGTTCACTTGCTTCGTACGTAAGTATTAGCAACCTGATTAAAAGTGCCGAACTAGTTAAACATAGCGACGAAGTAATTTTAAATGTTGAAGGCGTTATTTCAACTTTAAAAGATGCCGAAACAGGCCAGAGAGGTTATCTTCTAACCGGAAATAAAGTTTTTTTAGATCCTTATAACGGCGCTGCCGACACTGCACTGGCCACACTGAATAAAATTGCGGCGAACACAAAAGATAATCCCGCACAGCAAAAAAGTGTAGCTGAATTAAAAGATATTTTGCTTCGCAGGTTAGATATCATCAAATCTACTATCGAAATAAAATCATTGGGTGGAAAAGTAGATCCAACAGTTTTATTTCAAGGTAAAGTTTACATGGATCAGGCCCGGGCAACGGTTGGTAAAATGATAAAAGAAGAAAAGCGTTTGCTCGAAAATAGAACTGCTGATCTTAATAAGCTTACTTCTTACACACCAATACTGATTTTGATTGCGGCATTACTGGCTGTTTTAATAACATTGTTCTTTTACCGAAAAGTATCCATTGATTTTGATGAACGTGTTAAACTGCAGAAGGAAATTGAGGATAAAAAATATGAGATGGAAAAACGCATTGCTGCCATTAAAGAAATCGCCCATCAGATTTCTATCGGTAACTATGGCGTTAAGCTCGATAGCCAAACCCAGGATGATATCGGCGAACTATCTGATTCATTAAATACCATGTCCGGCTCGTTAAAAAAATCTTTTGATACATTAGCCGAAAACGAGTGGTTGCAAACTGGTGTTGCAAATTTAAATGTGAAAATGGTTGGCGAGAAAGACGTTTTCCATTTAGCTGATGATATTATAGAATTTTTGGCCACATATACAAAAAGCCAGGTTGGAGCAATTTATCTTTTTAAGGATGACGGTTATTTACATTTAAAGGGACAGTTTGCTTTAAAGGGACACGATTTAGCACCAATACTCGAAATCGGGCAAGGGTTAATCGGTCAGGCCGTAAAATCCGGAAAATCAATTTTATTGGATGAAGTTCCTCAAGGAGAACTAACCGTTTCTTACGCAACCGGCAATATTAAACCAGCACAATTATTGGTTTTACCAATTATCAGGAATGGAATTACAACCGGCGGTTTAGAGCTTGGTACAATAAATGCTTTTAGCGATTTAGAATTACACTTCCTTAATCTTGTGCTTTCTGATGTTGGTACGGCGCTTCTGGGTGCCCAAAACCGCCAGAAACTGCAGTTGCTTTTGGAAGAAACACAGGCGCAATCTGAAGAATTACAGGTTCAGCATAATGAACTCGAAGGCATGAATGCTGAGTTGGAAGCACAGGCACAAAAACTTCAGGCTTCTGAAGAGGAACTTCGCGTACAGCAGGAAGAATTATTACAAAGTAACCAGGAGCTGGAAGAACGAAGCAGCCTCCTTGAAGAGAAAAATGAGCTCATTGAAGAACGGAATATCGAAATTCAACAAAAGGCTGAGGCTTTAGAGTTGAGTACAAGATATAAGTCGGAATTCCTGGCAAACATGTCGCATGAGTTGCGTACGCCATTAAACTCTATTTTATTGTTATCGAGATTGATGGCCGAAAACGAGGAGATGGACCGCGAGCATCAGGAATATGCAGAGGTTATTCAGAGCTCCGGACAAGGTCTTTTGAGTTTGATCGATGAGATTCTCGACTTATCAAAAATTGAAGCAGGTAAGATGGAGTTGGATAGGGCAAATATCAAAATTGATGATATTGTGCTGAACATGCGTTCGCTGTTTAATCCTTTAGCTAACGAGAAAGATTTAAAACTGGCCGTTAATAAATCGGCCGATGTGCCAGAGTTTTTTCATACCGATAAAATGCGACTGGAGCAGATTTTAAAAAATCTTTTATCCAACGCGATTAAATTTACCACAGAAGGTTCTGTTACGCTGGATATCAAAAAGGACGAAAAACAAAACGCCCTGGTTTTTAAAGTTACAGATACCGGTGTTGGTATTGCTCCTGAGAAACAAGGGATGGTGTTCGAAGCTTTCCAGCAGGCTGATGGTTCTACAAGACGTAAATTCGGAGGAACTGGATTGGGCCTCTCAATCAGTCGCGAACTGGCAAAACTTTTAGGTGGTTATATCGATTTAAAAAGTAAGGAAAATGAAGGAAGTATCTTTACATTAACCTTGCCTGTCGACAAAAACAAAGGCCTTGAAGATGTTAAAGAATCTTTTGAAAAACCTGTTGTCATTTCAGAGCCTGCGGCGAAAATAAGCCATTTAACCGTTGACAATATTCCGCAGGAAATAGAAGATGACCGCGATAATATTCAGCCGGATGATAAGGTAATTCTTATCGTTGAAGATGATACGCCTTTTGCGAAAACATTACTCGATTTTACCCGTAAAAGAGATTACAAAGGATTGGTTGCCGTTCGTGGTGATGTCGGAATTGAAATGGCTAAAGCTTACAAGCCGTTGGCCATTCTCTTGGATATTCAGCTACCGGTTAAAGATGGTTGGCAAGTTATGGAGGAATTGAAATCTGATCCAGGTACACGTCCGATTCCGGTTCACATCATGTCTTCGTTGCAGGTTAAAAAGGAAAGTTTATTAAAAGGAGCGGTTGACTTTATCAATAAACCTTTTGCTTTTGAGCACATGCAGGAAATTTTCCAAAAGTTGGAACATGCCTTAAGTCGTCACCCTAAAAAAGTATTAATTGTAGAGGAGAATGAGCAGCACGCCAAAGCGTTAAGTTATTTTTTAAGCAACTTCAATATCCAGACCGAAATTGTAAACCAGGTTGGGCAAAGTGTTTCTGCTTTACACAAACCGGAAATAAATTGCGTAATCCTGGATATGGGAATTCCGGATAAACATGCTTACGAAACCCTTGAAGTAGTGAAGAAAACACCAGGACTGGAAAACCTTCCGATTATTATTTTTACAGGAAAAAACCTGTCGAAGGGTGAGGAGAACAGGATTAAGCAATATGCTGATTCTATCGTTGTGAAAACGGCACATTCTTACCAGCGTATTTTGGATGAGGCGGGGTTATTCCTTCATTTGGTTGAAGAAAAAAATAAAGGAAAGAACAAGTCGGCTCAAAAGTTTTCAGAGTTACAGGATGTTTTAAAAGGTAAAACCGTTCTGGTTGCTGATGATGATGTTCGAAATATCTTCTCATTAACTAAAATGCTGGAGCAGCATCAAATGAAAGTGCTTGCGGCAACTGATGGTAAAGAAGCTTTAAAACTATTGAATGAAAACCCTTCGGTTGATGTGGTTTTAATGGATATGATGATGCCTGAGCTTGATGGGTATGAAACCACAACGGCAATCAGGCAGGATATTAAATACCGGAACCTGCCGATTCTGGCTGTTACGGCAAAAGCCATGATGGGTGACCGTGAAAAGTGTATTTCTGCAGGTGCATCCGATTACATCAGTAAGCCTGTAGATATGGATCAGCTGGTTTCGCTGTTAAGGGTTTGGTTATACGAAAATCATCATAAATCTTAATTTTTATTAACGAATATGTCTCAAAAATTAATACTCATTATTGACGATGATAATCGAAACATTTTTGCCCTTAAAGCTGTTCTAAGAGCCAAAGGATATGGAACACTATCAGCACCAAGCGCTCAGGAAGGATTTGATATTATTGCTGAAAACGATAAAATAGCTGTTGTTTTAATGGACATGATGATGCCGGATATGGACGGTTATCAAGCAATTGCAGCAATGAAAAAATCGGAAAGAATGCGTGATATTCCTGTGCTGGCAGTAACGGCGCAAGCCATGGTGGGCGATAGGGAGCGTTGCTTAAGGGCCGGTGCTTCGGGTTATGTTTCTAAGCCAATAAATGTTGATGAATTGATTATACAAATACAGGAAGTTACAAAATAAAGGGTGATTAGCGAAGCGATAGATAATGAGCAAATAGAAATGTTGCTTAATGATGTTTTGGAAACTCACGGCTACGATTTTCTGGAGTATTCTCATGCATCAATTAAAAGGAGAATTATTCGTTTATATGCGCTCGATAATTTTGTGAGCTTTGCCGAGTTCAGGTATACGGTAAAAACTGATAAACAATATTTTAAAAGATTTCTTGAAGAAATTACCGTAAATGTTACGGAAATGTTCCGCGATCCGGGCTTTTATAAAGCCTTGCGAAATGATGTTTTACCCAATCTGGGTACTTATCCTTTTATCCGGATTTGGGTGGCTGGTTGTTCAACCGGTGAAGAGGCTTACTCATTGGCTATTGTATTAAAGGAATTGAATTTGCTTCATAAATCGCTCATTTATGCCACCGATATTAATCCTTCGGTTTTGGATAAGGCCAAAAAAGGCATGTTCCCGTTAAATTATTTGAAAAGCTATTCAGAAAATTATGTCCAGTCGGGTGGGGTAAAGGATTTTTCATCATACTACACGGCAAATTATTCGCTGGCCAAGTTCGATGATACCTTAAGCAGTAAAATGATCTTTTCTACTCATAACCTGGTTTCCGACCATTCTTTCAATGAATTTCAGCTTATTTTATGTAGAAATGTATTGATTTATTTCGATAAGGATTTACAACATAAAGTTTTTCAGTTGTTTGATAATAGTCTTGAAAAATTGGGTTATCTGGCATTGGGAAGCAAAGAAAGCCTTGATTTCTGGACAAGAGCGAGAGAGTATAAACGCATTAGAACTGAAAAAATATGGCGGAAGCTTTAAGCTCAGCGAAATGCAAAGCGCTGATTATTGGAGGTTCGGCGGGAAGCCTGGATGTTTTACTCGAAATATTTCCATTATTAAGTGATGCCATTAACTTTCCTATAATTCTGGTTACGCACCGTAAATCGGGAAATGATGCCCTGCTGAGTGATTTGCTCAAAAGCCGTACTAACCTTATGGTACAGGAAGCTGAAGAGAAGGAAAAGATAATGCCAGGTAATGTTTATATCGCTCCGGCCGATTACCATTTACTGATTGAAGAAGATGAAACTTTATCCTTAGATTATTCAGAGAAGGTAAACTATTCAAGGCCTTCTATTGATGTAACCTTTCAATCTGCATCGGATGTTTTTAAAGATAAACTGGTTTGTATTTTACTTTCAGGCTCTAATGCCGATGGGGTGGAAGGATTAAAAACCGTAAACAATTATGGCGGTTTGGTGGTTATACAGAATCCAAATACAGCAATAATGCCATATATGCCTCAACAAGCGGTAAATGAGCTTAAGAAAAGCATTATTCTGGATGCAGGAGATATGGCAGGATTTATTAATGAATTAATTAACTAATATTAAGTTACCCTCGAAAGATAAAATTTATGGCAGATACAAAGAAAATTTTTGTTTTTGATGATAACAGAGATATTTTAGATTTATGTACCTTCATTTTAGAAGATGCCGGTTATGAAATAAAAACCTCCGAAACGGCGAATGATATTCAAACCCAGGTGGCCGCTTATATGCCCGATATTATTTTTATGGATAACTGGTTGCCTGATCTGGGAGGAATACAAGCTACAAGAGCCATTAAAAGCCACCCCGATTTAAAACATATTCCGGTGATTTATTTTTCAGCAAACAACGATATTTCTGCGCTGGCTGACGAAGCCGGGGCCGATAGCTACTTATCAAAACCATTTGATATTGCTGCACTTGAAGAAATTGTGAGAAAACATTTAAGTTAATTTTTTCCCCAGATTCTGGTATTTAAATCCAGCTCCCGCACAATATCATACATGAAATTGATAACAGCAATATCCTGGTTAAGTAAATCAGGATTAAGCAGTGTTTTGAAAACCGGTGCCTCAAAATAATTTCTGCTTAGCGGAAAAGCGATATACATTTTACTGCTTATAAAGGATAAGGAAACTGTGCTGCTCGTGTTCCTGTTTAGGGTTAAAATCCGCTCCATCATCGCCGGAGTAAGAATATACCTTGCCTCAACCTGGTCGGTAGAATGGGTGATAAAGGTTTTGCTAAATTCGCTGTTTTCCAACGTTACAACATCTTTATTGCCAAAAGAAAATACATTTTTCGAAAACCATGCCGTCATCGTACTGAATAAATTTTTGGGTTTTAATATGGTTACACCATTAAAGTTTTTGTTAAAATCTGCTGCAAAAATTATCCCTTTAAAGATATCATGCCATTCTGTGCGGGTTCCGTTTTTGGTTTGAACCTGTGTTTTATATTCGGCATGTACTTCAGCAAAATAAAAACCTGTTTTGCCTGCATTTCCAATTACCAAATCTTCGGTTTTATAACGATCGGGTCTTTCTGAGAAAATCTGTGTCCCCTCAAACTCATAGGCCATAATGCCTTTGTAAGGCTCAATTACAAGACTTTGGTCGAGCGATTTTAACGCCGTACCAATTACATCGATTTTAAATGCTTCTTTATAAGCCTTTAATTCATCAGAAATTTTATACAAGATAACACCGCCATATATTAACGAGGCGAGTCCGGCTATAGCCCCCGGCACAGGGAGCCCGAGCGTAAATCCGGCTATGGCTAAAATAATACCCAAGGCAATAAAAAAATAGCCTTTCTTTTGCGTTGAGGCTATTTTTTGCCGCTCAATTTCCAATGTGGCAAGTACATTTTGTAAGGCCACATTTCCATCAACGTTAATCATTAACTATTGAAAAGTTCTTTAGCGCTGATGTTTTTGCGTTCTTCTTCTGCCGTGGCTAAAACAGCCATCGGTTGAAAGTTTAAGATGCCGGCCAACATACTTCCCGGAAACATCATAATCGCATTATTGTAATCTGTAACTGCTGCGTTGTAGGTTCTTCTTGCTGCGGCAATTTGCTCTTCGCTTTCAGTCCAGGTATTTTGCAGGTTGTTAAAGTTCGAATTCGCCTTTAAATCCGGATAGTTTTCGATATTAACCATCAGGCCTTTAACACTGCTGCTTAGTTGCGCATCTATTGAGGCTTTTTCGGCATCGCTGATGTTTCCGGAAACGGCTTTCGAACGAAGTTCAACAATTTTTGTAAGCGTTCCCTGTTCGTAATTTGTATATTGTTTTACAACTTCTACGAGGTTTGGAATTAAATCGAAACGTTTTTTAAGCATTACATCAATGGCAGAAAAAGCATTTGTAACCTGGTTTTTTTTGCCAATAAGTGAGTTGTAAAAGAAAATTCCGATTAAGAGCAGTACGCCAACGATAATAAGTGCTATCATAATTTTAGATTTTTAATTTAGAGCATAAATATATTAAAAGGTTACAAGGTTTGGGTTAACGGCCTTCGTTTTTCAGTTCAAGCTCTCTTTGCCTGCGCCGCTCTAATCTTTTTTGTTTCCGTAAATTATGGCTTTCACGCATGGCTTTGAATTTGGCAATATGTTCTTTTATTTCATTTTGCTTTTCTTCGGTAATACCAACGCTATATTTAACACCAATGAAAAGCGTTTTCCAAATCATATTAAAAAATGATGTGTTCTCTGGCCTAACGTAATTTACTTTTACGGGAATTAGCTTGCCATCAGGGCCGGGATTTTCAGATTTTATGATTAAGGCATTGGCGAGGAATGAAATCAGGCCTCGCTTTACTAAATGGTCTTTAGTAGGGTCGTTTTTCATTAAGGCGACCGATAAATCGAAGTAAGAAAAACCAACAGTTCCTTTTGAGCCAAAGTCATCAGCCTTAAAATCGAATCTCAGCTTATCTACGTTTCCGCGGTTAATTCTAACCAGCCCGAGTGGTTTGGTAATCTGGTTTAAAACCCTGGCATTAAAATTCTGTAAAACCCCATTGTAAGAAAAATCGCCGGTATTTGCAGCAAGGTTAAATTTAAAGTCGACATCTAATTTGCCTTGTCCCATTAAATAAGAGTTTAAACTCGCCTGCATTATGGGCTTTACGGCCTTCACCTTGTCGATATTTGTTACATTACTGATTGTTCCGGAAGTATGCTCAAAAGAAATCCTCCCTCTTTGTTCACTTTCCTTGTTGTAAACAGCATAGCTGATATCAACATCTTTCAACTGTATTTTATCAACCCGAACAGGTGCACCTATTTTCTGCAAAAGCTGATGTGGATACTTGCCGATTCTACTCTCGCTTTGCTGTTTTGGTAAGTTATTGTTGTTAAATACGGCAACAAAACCGTTGGCAATTGCCATTTCTTTTGCCCGTAATTCCTGTTTGGAAATATATAACGGCAGGTTAATCCCACTTAGTGAAATATCATTCATCGAGATGTTAAAACGGTCTTTAGCATAACCGGCAACCTGACCGAATTTCATTTCGTCATAACGTGGCTCTAAACCAAACTTGTTTATATTTAATAATCCCGTTGATGCCTTAAAATCGAGCTGATCGAGCTTAATTTTGTACATGCTGTCGGGCGTTTTATATTCATAGTTTTTCAGGTTTAATAAAACATCCTTTAATAAATATAAGCGGGTTGAATCTTCAAAAGAGGTCGAATCAACGAGTAAATCCACTAAAGTAATGTTCAAATCATCGATAGAAAATACATCGAACTGGTTTACATTTTTATTTACGTAGTTAAAAGTGGCGTCTCTAAAAAAAATCTTTTCAATACTAAACTCTTTTAAACTTTTAGCGATAAATGCGTAAGGTGATTTGATAGGTTTTGGTGCCCGGTTTTCATTAAAGCTTAGCTGACGATTAACCATAAAAACCTCCGGTTTATCAAATAAAACTTCCTCAATCTGAAGCTTTTTTTCGCGATAAAGTGTTAGTGGGTGAAAATGCTGAACAGCAAGCTTCTTTAAAGTAATAGTATAAAGGTTGTTAGGCGCTCTTTTCAATGCCACCAATTCCTTATAACGGTTGGTATCGGGCGAGATTTTTACATTTTGTAATGCAGCGCTTCCCGTAAAAATGTTTGTGCTTACTTTGCTGAAACTGATGGTATAGAGGCTATCGGTTGATTTGTAGAGCAATGTTTTTATTTGCTCGGTTAACAACGGACGAGACTTAACATTTAAAAACCATGCAATACCAGAAAGCAAGAAAAAGGGAAGGAGTAAAACACCCGTAATCCATTTAAAAATTTTGTATCGTCGTTTTTTCGTTTCTGGCATTTAACAGACAGGGCTGGTTTTATCAGCAATATACATTTAAAAGAGATTTGTTGAAAGCCTCAGTCAGTTTTTCTCCTTTTTTGCTTTCCTGGCCTCACGGCGGTCGGCCCGTTTTTGTTCCCTTATCTTTTTGGTGATGACTTTTTGCTGTTTTACTGGGTTCTTCTCCGGAACAATACCTACACCAACAATATCTTTTATGCCCACGAAAACGGTTTTCCACATCAGGTTAAAAAATGAAGCGGAATTAATCCTGCTGTTATTCATGGTGGCAGTTCTGGGCGCTTCGCCCTTTTTAGGGTTTTCATCCTTAACCAGTATTGTGTTTGCCAAAAAGGAGAGAAATCCCTTTTTCCTGGTGCCTTCACCGTCGATATTATCAGAAAGCAATTTCACTTTCAGGTTGTTGTAAAGCATATTCATTGAGCCCGAAGCGGAGCGTAAATTTCCATTTGCTTTAAAATCGATGTGTTGTACATTCCCGCTTTCAATCTCAATTAAGCCGAGATTTTTAGAAAGCGCATTCAGGTTTTTAAAATCAAACTTGCCCAGGCTTCCACTGTAAGCAAAAGCACCATTTTTATCAGTCAGGTTGAAATCAATTTTAACATTAAGCTTTCCTGAGCCCATTAGCAATGTATATAAATCGGCTACAGCGTGATTGTTTTTTGCCAGTTGCAGGCTATCGTTGGTTACATTCAGGATATTTCCATGTAAGGATTTAAACTCAACGGCGCCAATTTTCTTGCTAGCCGGATTATATTCTGAATATTTTAAATCAACATTTTTTAACTGAACGGTATCAATAATGGCAGGTATATTCAATCGTTTTAGCGCCATGTGCGGATAGTTTCGGCCTTTATCAAATCCCGGCGGCGGAGGAGATTCCCTGCTCATAAAAACTTCTACGTTTGCAGGGCCAATCTTCAACGATTTTGCGTAAAGTTTCTGCTCGGTATTTAAGCCAATAAAATCTACCCCATTAAATTCTATTTTATTGAAAGTAAAATTATAACGGTCTTTCTGAACTTTGTACTTTCTTGCAAAGGTTAATTCAGGGTAAAGCGGGGTAAGCTTAAAGCCTTTAACGGTAATTTTTTTTGATGCTGCCGAACCCGTAATGGTGTCAACTTTCATCGAATACATTTTGTCTTTCGTAATTGATTTATAACCCGCCAGCTGGAACGAAATATCTTTAGTGTAGTAAAATCGTGAGGTGTCACTGCCAGATAACGAATCCAGTAGAAAATCTTTAACGGTAATATCGAGATGCTTAATGGAATTTTTCGTTTTTTTAGAACCACTTTTGTTGATGTAATCAAAGTCTGCATCAACGATTTTTACCGAATGAACCCGAATCGATTTAAAGGTTTTCGAAATTTGTTCGTAAAGCGATTTTTCTGTTTTTGCCGTGTCGGCTTTTTTAGGCACTTTATTAAAAATCATATTAATGGATGGTTTATCCAATCTGATTTCATTTACATCGACACGTTTTTTGAAGTAAGCGGTTAAGATTCCAACCCGCGTGATCTGGAGTTTTTTTAACTTCAACTCGAAAGTATGGGCAGGTGCAAGTTTTAATGCCTTTAAGCTGTCAAATACGCTCGTATCAGGCGTGAGGGTAACATCGCGAAGTGCAAGGCTTCCGGTAATTACATTTAAATTGATGCTTTTAAAATCAATTTTATATAAGTGATGAGAGCCATTATAAACGCCAGATTTGATTTTTTCGGTAAGGATAGGTTTCCAGCGGGCGCTGATAAACATCGCACCAAAGGCAAGAATTAAAATTAATCCGCCTAAAATACTGGCAATCCATATCCATAACTTATTTCTGTTTTGAGCTATCATTTTCGAGGTTTATGGATATTTAACAGATAGACAGGAGAAAGGTTTGCTGCTATAAAATCCGTTGACTGATGTCGACGGCAATGGATATGTTGGCGATTTAAATAATCCCTTTGTAAACATTTAAACTAAATATGTCAATTTGTCACTTTTAATTTTATTTATGTATTTTTGCAATCCCCAAAAGTTTTTAAAGAATGATTGATTTACAAGTACAGGATAAGACGCATGATGAAGCAAGGCAAGGCGAAGCTTTAATTTTAGATACGCCGGTTAAAGCCGATGCCCGTAAATTATACATCGAGAGTTATGGTTGTGCTATGAATTTTGCTGATAGTGAAATCGTTGCTTCTATACTTTCGGAAACTGGATTTGAAACTACCGGCGATTATCATCAGGCTGATGTGATTTTCATTAATACTTGTTCAATCCGCGAAAATGCAGAAACAAGGGTTAGAAATCGCCTTTCGCAATTTGGGGTAGAAAAACGCCGCAATCCGAAGTTAATCGTTGGGGTTTTAGGCTGTATGGCCGAGCGTTTAAAATCTAAGTTTTTAGAAGAAGAACGCCTGGTTGATGTAGTGGTTGGCCCTGATGCATACCGTGATTTACCGAATTTAATTGAGCAGGTAGAGAGCGGACATAAAGCGGTAAACGTATTATTATCCCGCGAAGAGACTTATGCCGATATCAGCCCTGTTCGTTTAAACAGCAATGGTATTACAGCGTTTATTTCGATTACCCGCGGCTGTAATAACATGTGCTCGTTCTGTGTTGTACCATTTACACGTGGCCGCGAACGGAGCCGTGATGCACATTCAATTATCGAAGAAGCTAAAGCATTATTTGATGCCGGCTATAAAGAGGTTACTCTTTTAGGACAGAATGTAGACTCTTACACCTGGACCTCGGAAGATGGCTCGGAAAGTGTAAACTTTGCCCAGCTTTTGGAAAAAACGGCTTTGGTAAGCCCTGATTTGAGGGTTCGTTTTTCTACTTCGCACCCTAAAGATATTACCGACGAGGTTTTACATACCATTGCTAAATACGACAACATTTGTAACTACATACACTTGCCGGTACAATCGGGAAATACACGAGTGTTGGAGTTAATGAACCGCACTTATACCCGTGAATGGTATATTAACCGTATTGATGCCATCAGAAATATTATTCCCGGCTGTGCAATTTCTACTGATATTATTGCGGGTTTCTGTACCGAAACCGAAGAAGAGCACCAGGAAACTTTGAGTATGATGGATTATGTGCAATATGATTTTGCCTATAACTTCACTTATTCAGAAAGACCAGGAACTTTAGCTGCCCGTAAACTGGAAGATGATATCCCGGAAGAGGTTAAAAAGCGCCGTTTAGCGGAGATTTTGGCTAAACAGCAGGCACACTCTTTAATGCGTTTGCAAGAGTGGGTTGGCAAAACCGTTCGCGTGTTGATTGAAGGAACATCAAAAAAATCGGATAAAGATTATTGTGGAAGAGGTGATAGCGGCGCAATGGCAATTTTTCCGGCTGTTGATGGCGTTAAACCAGGCGATTATGCTAATGTATACATCGAAAGGTGTACTTCAGCTACGCTGATTGGAAAGATAGTTTAAAGCTGAATGCTTAAAGCGGAAAGTCTGACTAACTAAAGCCCAATTTTAATACTTGATACTAAAGAATGGATACACAAAATATTAAACAACGATTCGGTATTATTGGAAACTCTCCGCTGCTTAATCGTGCCATCGATATTGCGAGCCAGGTTGCACCAACAGACATGTCGGTATTAATTACTGGCGAAAGTGGAAGTGGTAAAGAAGTTTTCTCGCAAATTATCCATCAAATGAGTGCCCGGAAACATGGTGCTTTCATTGCCGTAAACTGTGGCGCTATACCCGAAGGAACTATTGATTCTGAATTATTCGGTCACGAAAAAGGCTCTTTCACTGGCGCACACGAGGCCCGTAAAGGTTATTTTGAAGTGGCCAATGGCGGTACTATTTTTTTAGATGAAGTGGCCGAACTCCCATTGGGAACACAAGCCCGTTTATTAAGGATTTTAGAAAGCGGCGAATATTTACGCGTAGGTTCATCTAAAGTTCAGAAAACGGATGTTCGCATTATTGCCGCAACAAACGTAGATGTTTACAACCGGGTTAAAAACGGAAAATTCCGCGAAGATTTATATTACAGATTAAACACTGTTCCGTTACGTATTCCTGCCTTGCAAGAGCGTAAAGAAGATATTTATTTATTGTTCAGAAAGTTTGCAGCCGATTTCAGCGACAAGTACCGTAGCCCGGGATTACAGCTTGAGCCTGATGCCATCCAGATTTTAACCAACTACAGCTGGCCGGGCAATGTTCGTCAGCTTAAAAATATTGCCGAGCAGATTTGCGTTTTAGAGAAAGACCGGAATGTTACTGGCCAGGCCATATTAAACTATATCCCGAACGAAGCTGGCAGTAATTTGCCAATGGCGATTAATCCACAATCGAAAGAGGACTTTACGGAAAGAGATATTTTGTACAAGGTGCTTTTTGATATGAAAAAGGATATGGTGGAGTTGAAAAAACTTGTTGCGGAGATTATTCAGCATGGAGGTAACACCGCTACGGTTCTTGCCGATAATCCACAATATATTAATCAGTTATACCGCGATGTGGAATTGCCAGCAGGTCAGGAACACGGCTTTACCATACAACAACCAGCCTCGAACAACAATAATAACAGCAACGCCGATTACAACTATGCCCACGATGCTGAAGAGGTAGAAGAATCGTTATCATTGATAGATAAAGAATCTGATTTAATAAAAAAAGCGCTTAAAAAACACAAGGGCAAGCGTAAGTTCGCTGCTCAGGAACTAGGCATATCCGAACGTACGCTCTACAGAAAGATTAAAGAATTAAGTCTATAAATCAGTTTATGAAGATTAAGATCCTTGCGCTCCTTTTTATTGCAACCTTAAGCGCCTGCGCTTACACTTTTAGTGGTGCATCAACCGAAGGTTTAAAAACGGTAACTGTACGTTTTTTTGAGAACAATGCGCAACTGGTAGTACCTACCTTAAGCCAGCAATTTACAGAGGCGCTGAAATCGCGTATCCGTAGTCAAACTAAATTAAGTATTACGCCAAACGAAGGCGATGCTATTTTTGAGGGTAATATTACGGGATACGAAATTAAGCCTGTGGCTTTAACATCAAGTGCTACGCCAACAGCTTCGAACAACAGGTTAACCATTACGGTTAAGGTAAAGTACATCAATAATATTAAAGACCACGAAAAGGAAAGTTTTGAAGAGAGTTTTAGCCGCTATTTCGATTTTCCGGTAGGTGGTTCAATTCAAAGCCTTCAGGCGCAAGCCATTGAGCAGATAAACAAACAACTTACCGAAGATATTTTTAACAGGGCTTTTGCCCAATGGTAGTTTAAAGTTTTAAAAACCGCCTGCATTATTTATCTTAGCAACAAACCTCAGTAATGGATAACAAACAGCTACTTGCAAATTTATTGGCACAACCCGGAAAAGTTGGGCAAGAGCATATCCCTATGCTGAAAGAAATGTTGGAGCAATATCCTTACGCACAGCCAGTACGTTTGCTTTTGGCCAGAGCTGATGCCGCTTATGTTCCGGGAGCATCTTTGTATAGTAACGGAAAGGTGTTATACAATTTATTGCAACTGGAAACGATTGAGGAAGAAGACATAATAGAAGTACCTGAAATTTCGCAAGCTGAACCTGTAGATACTATTTTAGAAAGCACAGCCGTTGAACCGGAGGTTTTTGATGAGATAACAGAACAGCTAAATCCACTTACAGCACAAGCACCTGCCATAGAAACAGCAGATAACCTGCCAGGTATAGACAATGATTTAACGGATAACACCATTACTGAAGAGCGTTATATAGAGAGTGTGGTATCTTCAGATTTTTTTGCTTTCGAACAAAAAGAATCGAATACGCTTGTAGCTGCAGCACCTGAAATTGAAACGGTAGTTCCCGACGAACCTGAGCACAGCTTTGTATCGAGGTATGATGATGATAAGCTGCCTTATACATTTTTATGGTGGCTGGCAAAAACACGCAAAGAGCATGAGCAGATTTTCCAGCCTTATGCGCAGCCCAGACCAGAAGTTACCCGGCAGCCGCAAACGGCAAACCAGCCGCAGGCAGAATTTCAGCAGCAGTATGTAGAGCATATTTTTCATATTCAAACGCCTTTTGAGGTGGCCGATCATTTGGCAGAATACCCGGCAACGGAAGTTAAAGATGCTAAAAGTGCCGAGATTATAGAGCGGTTTTTAAAAGAAGACCCTACTATAAAGCCACCAAAGCCCGAACAAATTGATAATGAGAACAAGGCGAAGAAAAGCGCAGAAGACCATTACGACCTTGTTTCGGAAACTTTAGCTAAAATTTACATCGAGCAAATGCTTTACCACAAAGCCATAGATACTTATAAAAAATTAAGTTTGAAATATCCAGAAAAAAGTGGTTACTTTGCCGACCTTATCCAATCTATAGAAAAGAAATTTTAAAAATATATATTATCATGGTAACCCTTTTAATCATTTTATTAATTATTGCCTGTGTTGCTTTAGGCTTATTTGTTTTAGTACAAAACCCTAAAGGTGGTGGTTTGGCAACTGGTGGCGGCACCAGCAATATGTTTGGTGTACAACGTACAGGCGATGTTTTAGAAAAAGGATCGTGGGTATTATTGGCTGTTATTGTTGTTTTAACTTTATCAATTACTACAATTGCTAAAACAAACGGTGGTGCTGCTGCATCGGGTAATACTGAAATTCAGGACCGTTTAAACAAATTGCCTTCACCTTCTCCACTTGGTGGCGGTGCAACAAATAACACTGCTCCTGCAAAACCTGCAACAGCAGATACAACGAAGAAATAATTAGTATTAACAAAACATTTTAAAAAAGCTTTCCTCAAAAGGGAAAGCTTTTTTGCGTTTATAATAGTTAGTTACCATTGTTAAACTTTGTTAAAAGAACTGCATTCCACGGCTCACAAAGAAAATATTATTTAACAAGTTTCTATATTTAGGAAGCTAATTATCAGGCGTCTAAAAATGAAAACAATCCTCCCAATCATCATACTTTTAACCTTTTCATATTCTTCTTTTGCAAAACAAGAGATTCCTGAAACTAAAAAAATTGAAACATTTATTAAAATCTGGGGATTTTTAAAGTACCATCATTCTATTATTGCGAAAGGTAAAATAGATTGGGATAGAGAATTTACAACACGAATTAAAGATTTGAATAAGCTCAATTCCAAGCAGGCAATTAATCAATATTATTTAAATTGGATTAAGGGAATCGGGAAACCTGTTGAGTGCAAAAAATGTTTAATAGATCAGGCGGTAACTTTAAAAGTAAACGACGATTTTAAATTGCTTACAGATTCTACAATTTTAGATAAAACCGTAATTGCAGAATTAGACAATATAAAGAAAAATAGAAATCAGCAATCGAACTACTACATAAGCCAAGTTAATGGCATTGGAAATGCAAATTTTGATAACGAAAAAGAATATCCGGACTCTATTTATCCTTCTTCGGAGATGAGGCTTTTAACATTATCTCGATACTGGAATATTATTAACTATTTTTTTCCCTACAAATATAAAACTGACCAGCCTTGGAATAATGTTCTGGGAGAAATGATTCCAAAATTTAAGGATGCGGGAGATACAACCACTTATCATTTAGCAATACTCGAATTAACAGCCAAAATTGACGACAGTCATGGAAAATTTTCAACAATCTTTACAAATAAATATTTTGGTTTAAAATGGGTTCCTTTCAGTTTTAAGATAATTGATAATAAAGCGGTTGTAATTGGATTTTATAATGAAGAACTGTGTAAAAATGATGATATAAGGGTTGGAGATGTTTTCGTTAAAATTGGCGGATCGACTATAGAAGAGATTGTTAAACGAAATTCGAAATTTATAGGTGCATCAAATGAAGTAGTGAAGTTAAGAGATACCTACAATATTTTGTTTAATGGTCAAACCAGTAAAGTGGAAACCGAATTTCAAAGGACTGGCATTATAGAGAAGAAAACGCTGAGGCGATATAGCTTCAATGAGATAAATTATAAGTATAATGCAACTAATGTTACTGATACCAGTAAAATTTTGAACGGCAATATTGGCTATATAAACATGGGAAACCTGGAACAAAAACAGGTTGATGTAGTGTTAAATAATTTAAAAAACACTAAAGCAATTATTTTTGATATAAGAAATTACCCGAAAGGCACTATGAGAAAAATAGCAGATTTTTTAAATGATAAACCAAAACCTTTCGTTTTGTTTACTATTCCCGATGTGAATAATCCAAGTATTTACAATTATAAAGAGCCTTCTTATTGTGGAAAAGTGAATCCCAATTATTATAAAGGAAAAGTGATTTTGCTTTGTAATGAGAAAACGCAAAGTCATGCTGAATATACATTGATGGCACTTAAAACTGCACCTAACGCTATTGTGGTTGGAAGCCAAACATCTGGAGCAGATGGTAATGCTTCTTATATTGTTTTACCTGGAGGTTTAAAAACTATGTTTACCAGTTTAGGGACATATTATCCTGATAAAACAGAAACTCAGCGAATTGGAATTGTTCCAGATGTTATGATAAAACCAACAATTGAAGGAATAAAAGCTGGAAAGGATGAAGTTTTAGAAAAGGCTTTGGCAATTGCGAACAATTAGCTGAATATTCTTTTAAAATGATAAATCCTAATAGTATAACTCAAAACTTTACCCACCTAAACCCGATTGTAACGTAAAGCCCGGAACCCGATTTTTCATCGGGGGAGGAATTGAAGTGAAAAGCGGGGCCAACCCTAAGCGATTAACCACTTACGTACTTTTTCTAATAATAAATGGCGTGATAATTTTAGACATCCTGCCAAGCTGACATCCAATTTTTGACGATATTCTCTAATTGTTTAGGAATTTGACAGTACAGGTGTAAATTTGTCCCTGAAAAACTATTGGCATAAAAAGTGTTAATTGTATGCTTAGTTAAAAAACTTAAATCAAAATAAAATAAAAAATAATAAAAGTTATGGCGTTAAACCTAAAACCAATTGCTGGCAGTTCGAACAGAGTTATTGTTGAACCGGCTGCGGCAGAAGAAAAAACTGCATCGGGTTTGTATATCCCTGATACTGCTAAAGAAAAACCATCTAAAGGAACTGTTGTTTCTGTTTCTGAAGAAGATTCTGAAGGTAAAAAAGCTAGTGTAAAAGTTGGCGATGTTGTAATTTATGGTAAATACGGTGGTACCGAATTCCCTTACGAAGGTAAAGACTACCTGATTATGCGTGAAACTGATATTTACGCTGTTGTAGGATAAATATTGAAACGTTGTAACACTAAATGTTGCAATGTTATATAAAGCGGATGGTTGAAATGTTTCAGCTTTCCAACATTAAAACTTTAAAACAACCTTTAAAATGTCAAAACAAGTAAAATATAACGTGGAAGCACGTGACGCCCTGAAAAGAGGTGTTGATATCTTAGCGAATGCAGTAAAAGTAACTTTAGGCCCGAAAGGACGTAACGTAATTATCGATAAAAAATTTGGTTCTCCGGCGATCACTAAAGATGGTGTTTCGGTTGCTAAAGAAATCGAATTAAAAGATGCTGTTGAGAACATGGGTGCGCAGATGGTTAAAGAAGTGGCTTCAAAAACAGCAGATATTGCTGGTGATGGTACTACTACTGCTACTGTTTTAGCGCAGGCAATTGTTACAGCAGGTATTAAAAACGTTGCTGCGGGTGCAAATCCAATGGATTTGAAACGTGGTATCGACAAAGCGGTTGCTGCAGTTGTTGAAAACTTAAAAACACAATCGCAAACGGTTGGTGAAGACAACAATAAAATTAAACAAGTTGCTTCAATCTCGGCAAATAACGATGAAGTAATCGGATCGCTTATTGCTGAGGCAATGGGTAAAGTTGGTAAAGATGGTGTTATTACTGTTGAAGAGGCAAAAGGTACTGAAACTGAAGTTAAAACAGTTGAAGGTATGCAGTTCGACAGAGGTTATTTATCTCCATACTTTGTAACCAATGCTGATAAAATGGAAGCTGAATTAGATAATCCTTTCATTTTAATCTACGATAAAAAAATCAGCAACATGAAAGAATTGTTGCCGGTTTTAGAGAAAACTGTTCAAACAGGTAAACCATTGGTAATCATTTCTGAGGATTTAGATGGCGAAGCTTTAGCTACTTTGGTAGTGAACAAAATCCGTGGGTCGTTAAAAGTTGCTGCTGTTAAAGCACCAGGTTTTGGCGACAGAAGAAAAGCAATGTTAGAAGACATCGCTATTTTAACTGGCGGTACAGTAATTTCAGAAGAAAGAGGTTATAAATTAGAGAATGCTGATTTATCTTATTTAGGTTCGGCAGAGAAAGTTGTTGTTGATAAAGACAATACAACTGTAATTAACGGTGCTGGTAATGCTGAAGATATTAAAGCACGTGTTAACCAGATTAAAGCTCAAATTGAAACAACTACATCTGATTACGATAAGGAAAAATTACAGGAGCGTTTAGCTAAATTAGCTGGTGGTGTTGCTGTTCTTTACGTTGGCGCTGCATCTGAAGTTGAGATGAAAGAGAAAAAAGACCGTGTTGATGATGCTTTACACGCTACACGTGCAGCTGTAGAAGAAGGTATTGTTGCTGGTGGTGGTGTTGCTTTCATCCGTGCGGTTGCATCTTTAGCTGATTTAAAAGGTACTAACGAAGATGAAAATACTGGTATCCAGATCATCCGTCGTGCAATTGAAGAGCCTTTACGTCAGATTTGCGAAAACGCAGGTATTGAAGGTTCTATCGTGGTTCAGAAAGTAAAAGAAGGAACAGCAGATTACGGTTACAATGCCCGTACTGGTGTATATGAAAACCTAATTGGCGCTGGTGTTATCGACCCAACTAAAGTTTCTCGTGTAGCACTTGAAAACGCGGCTTCAATCGCAGCGATGTTATTAACTACCGAAGTTGTATTAGCAGATGAGCCTGAAGAGGCTGGTGCTTCTGCACACCCACCAATGGGTGGCGGTGGTATGGGTGGCATGATGTAATCAATCGCCCGTATAAACTTACGTGTAAAATTAAATCCCTCAAAACTAAGGTTTTGGGGGGGTTTTTGTTGTCAGAAGCTTTAGAAATAGGCATTTATGTAAAAAACAAGATACAAAGCCCCTGGGTGTTCGTGTAAAATTTTTAACAGCGTTATATCGTTTTCATACATTCGCAACTGAACAATTTTGAAGAAACCTCTATCGATTAAATATTTACCTAACAATTAACGTTTTTATTGTCCCTTCCCGACTTTGTCATGGCAGGCAGGTTGTATTTCTTTGCTGAATTTCTTCTATAAAACAATTCCCTATTGTTGAAGATTTATGAAAACCTGGTGTAGGCTGATTTCGCGTATCGTTATTGTTTTTTCTGCCTTTTTTTTAATGGGTAGTTACGCGTATTCGCAGGCCTTAACGATTGGCCCTGTTGATCCTGGTCCATATACACCCGGGAGTACAATTGCAGCACCTTTTACCATTGCGCCTAACTCTTGTATAACCCAGGGAAATGTTTTTCAGCTTTATCTTTCTGATGCAAGCGGAAGTTTCGCCACCGAACGGTTGATTGGAACATATACAGGTTTCTACAGTACCTACGTTAACGGAATTATACCGGCAGGTACACCGGCAGGAACCAATTACATGGTGCGGGTAAAATCGACGACACCGGCTTTTATCAGTACCGTTTCAGCACCTTTTGAAATTAAAGCTGGTGCAGCAGTAACCGCAGGTGTTGTTTCTACCTACCTTAACACTACAAATAGGGAAACATTTGGTACCTGTACAACACGCGATAATTTTGAACTTGCCTTATCTAACAGTTCTACCGCAACAGCTACTGTTTCGGCAAATATCACAAACGAGCTAACAAAAGCCACAACTAACCTAAACCTTGATGCGCCTAAAACATTTACTGCCCAGCTGGCGCATTATACCATTTTTGCAAAGGCAACTATGCCAGATGGAACAGTTGGTACAAAGGCATATCTGATTATAAATAATCAGGCTGTAACGGCTTTTGCAACACTTAACAACAATCCTGTTTGCTTACCACTGGCCAATTATCAGTTTGCTGTTGATTTAACTCAAAGTGGTATTTTGAATAATTTTCCTGGCGACAGGTATGTGATTAACTGGGGTGATGGAACAACAACGACTTATACCTTTTGCGAAATCCAGCAAGCCGGAGGTAGGGTTAGCCATGATTATACAAGATCTTCTTGCGGTCGTTCGTCAACTACAAGCAGCGGTACGGTATTTAATGCTTTTGATGTTACCATTAGGGTTGCCAATGATTTTTGTGGCAATTTAGGTTCGCCCTTACTGGCTTACGCTAAGGTTGTGGTAAAACCTGAAAACCGGTTTACTTTTAGTACGCCAGCCTGTATTAATACCGATATTACTTTTGTAAATACATCATTGCTGGGCGAAAATCCAAATACAACATCAGCAAGTTGTACGCCGAATACCGTAACTTATAACTGGTATGTGGATGGTGTTTTAATTGAGGCAAACAAACCCCGGTCATTCAATTTTGTATATAAGTTTTTAACGAAGGGTCGTCATGTAATTCGGTTAACATCGGTAAGCTCCGGTTCTTGCGATGCTGACCCGGTTGAGCAGGAAATCTGTATTCAAGATCCACCAAAGCCAATTTTTACACTGCCAGCAACTACAGTTTGTGCGCCAAATACCCTGGCTCCTGTAAATATCTCGGAAATCGATAATACTTGTAACGCTACGGCAACTTATTTGTGGACAATAACACCTGCGGTACCATTTGTTGGTGGTACATCGGCAACCAGTAAAGACCCGATATTTAATTTTACAACAGCAGGCACTTATAGCGTAACATTAAGTGTTACCTCGGGAACCTGCGGTCCCGTTCTTTCTGCACCTCAAACGGTTACCGTACAGGGAGCAGATGCAGGTCAGGATCAGTTGGGTATTTGTAGCGGTAATCAAACTACACTCGCCGGAAACAACAATCTTTCAGGCATATGGTCACAGGTTTCGGGGCCAGCGGTAACCATTGATGCCCCTTCACAATATAACACTACCGTAACAGGGATTTCTGCAGGTAATTCATATACTTTCAGATGGACAATAACCGGCGGAACTTGTCCGGGAAGTTGGGATGATGTTATTGTCAGTTATCCGGCAGCAATTACAAATAATATCAGTACCTCAAACCTAACGATATGCTCAGGTCAAACCATAACCATTACCGGCGATGTGCCTACAGGTGGAAACGGGATATTCGCATTTCAATGGCAAAGCAGTACTGACGGAAATACCTGGGTAAATTTAACAGGTGCAACGTCAAAAGATTTAACTGTAACACCGGGCGGCACAATTTATTATCGACGCCAGGTAACCAGTGGTTGTGTTTCTAATAGCAATCCTTTACAAATAAATGTTTTACCTCCAATAGCAAACAATACCATTTCAGCAAACCAATCAATTTGTAGCGGAAACACTGTTGCTCCATTAACAGGGACGGTGCCAACGGGAGGTGATGGTACAACATTTACTTACCAGTGGCAATCGAGTTTAAATGGAACTACCTGGACAGATGTTAGTGGCGCAACGGCAATAGATTATACGCCGCCTCAACCAACGGCAACAATTCTATATCGTAGACTGGTAACGAGCGGAGCTTGTGCAGGAGCTCCTCAAAACGTGAGTAACACCGTAACGATAACCGTTAACCAGGCGGCGAAAGCCGAAATTAATTTCGTAAACGACAAAGGCTGTGCGCCATTTGCACTAACCGCATCAAATGTTACGGCAGGTCTTTATCCGGGAAGAAACAGTACGTTTACCTGGTTTGCTGACAACGTTCAGATCGGTACAGGTGCAACTTTTCCGGGTTATACCATCGCCTCTGACAACTCGAGTGTGGTTATAAAATTAGTGGTTACAAGTGGAGCAAATTGCGGTTCGGACGAAATAAGTCATACTTTTTCTACTTATCAAACCGTAACGCCAAACTTTACACAAAATGTAACTGAGGGCTGTGGGCCGCTTAGCCTTACCGTTGTTAATACATCAAGTTCGCAAACGGCAGGAACATTTAGGTGGGATTTTGGCAACGGGACAACCTCAAACCTGGCCACACCTCCAACAGTTATATACCAGCCTGATCCATTGGGAAGAGACATCACCTACACCATAAAGCTGGATGTTACTACTGCATGCGGAACAGTTTCAAAAACATCAACAGTACTGGTTAAGGCAGCGCCAATTTCAGTTTTCTCTCCGGATAAAACAGCAGGTTGCTCACCTTTTACGGCAACTTTCAGCAATACCTCACCAGGAAACTATACAAGCTTTATCTACGATTTTGGAGATGGAACAACATTAACAACAACAGATAAAAATAGCGTAACGCACACTTATACAACTATTGCCGTTAAGGATTACATTGTTAAAATGACTGCCATAAATGATTGTGGTGTTAATCAATCGCAATATACCATCAGGGTGTCGCCAAATAATATTACTCCTGAACTTGTTGTTAATGCTAATGAACTAAGAGGATGTGCACCATTAAAGGTTAGCTTTTTTAATAACAGCAAGGGGGCAAGCACTTTTTATTACGATTTTGGTGATGGAAGCTCGGCGCTTACCAGCACAGCACCTGAAATGATTGAGCATACCTTTACAAAGCCTGGCTCGTACCTTGTTACTTTATATGCTTCCAATGATTGTTCCAACGCCTACACTACCGAAACAATTGTTGTCCTTGATCAGCCAACCGTGGCTTTCACTTCTGATATAACTACTGGCTGTACTGGTACCGTAATTAAGTTTAAGAATAATAGCAAAAATGCTGTAAGCTACCTGTGGGATTTTGGTGATGGAACAACCTCTACTGAATTTGAACCTCAGCATACCTATACCGGTGCGGCCATGAATTATACCGTGAGCCTTACTGCAAGAAACCTTCAGGGCTGCAGCAATACATCAGTTATTCCAAACTATATTAACCTGGTAACACCACCGCAACCTATTTTTACGGTGCTACCAGGCAATGAGCTATCCATTCCGAATTTCACATTTAGCTTTAGGGATGCAAGCTTAAATGGAGCAGGAAGCTGGGAATGGAGTTTTGGAGATGGAACAACATCGAGATTGCAAAATCCGACACATACGTATGCCAATGTTGGCGATTACCTGGTAACCCTTAAGATTTTTAATAAAGAAGGCTGTTCGGCAACAACTGTTCAAACGGTTCGCATACTTGACGTTCCAGGATTTTTATACGTTCCGAATTCTTTTATGCCTGGCAGTCAAAAAAGCGAACTTCAAACATTTAAAGCCAAAGGTCGTGGAATTGATAACTGGACAATGACTGTTTTTAATAAATGGGGACAGGTATTGTGGGAAACAACTAAACTAAACGATGGAGCACCTTTAGAAGGTTGGGATGGAAGGTATAATGGACAGGAGCAGCCTCAAGGCGTATATTTTTGGAAAATTGAAGTGAAATTTATCAATGGTGGCGAATGGAAAGGGATGACTTATGATTCATCTCCTCCAAAAAAGACCGGTAACATATATTTAATAAGATGATGATGGGCAGATGGATTAATTTATTTATGTTGATGGTGATACTGCCTTTGTTGTCATTAGGCCAGGACCATATTTATTCGCAGTTTTACAATGCACCCATTTACCTGAACCCGGCGCTAACAGGGCAGTTTGAAGGTGATATCAGGTTAAATGCTTTATACAGAAATCAATGGACTGGACTGTCAGGCGATTTTTCTTACATGAGTGCTTCTGCTGATTTAAATTTACAAAAGCTAAATAGCGGGGTTGGATTAATTTTTAACAGAAGTAGCGAAGGAACAGCTTACCTGCAAAAAAATAACCTGGCATTAAGCTATTCTTACATTATCAGCGGAGATGATTTTACACTTTCTTTTGGTTTGCAGGGGGGGATAACCAATCAGAAATTAAACTGGGATAAGCTGGTTTTTGGCGATCAGATCGATGTAACAGCAGGTATTATTCCGGGGATAATATCGGGAGCCGAAAGGCCGAATGTAGATAGTCGTTTTTATTTTGATGCTGCCGCCGGAAGTAACCTTGTTTACAAAAACTTTATGATTGGTTTAGGTTTACATCATTTAAACCGACCTGATGAATCACTGGCTGGCTTTCAGGCCAAACTTCCAATGAGGATTTCTGGTAATTTGAGTTATAAACTTGCCTTAATTCCCGACCAGTACGATAGAGACGGAACTTATTTAATCCCATCAATCGTAGCCTATAAACAACAAAATGTTATGTCGTTCAGCTTTGGAACGCAGTTTAAATATGCAGGTATAAATGCCGGAATCTGGTACCGTAATGATGGAAATTCCAATGGAAACGATGCGATAGTTTTCTCTGTGATTTTTGATATTTTCAACAGGAGGACAAATGGCGAAAAGTTCAGGATTGGAATTAGCCACGATGCTACCACTTCAAAAATAAATTATACCAACACTGGCGGAACGTCAGAAATTGGCTTGGGTTATGAAAAATACTGGCCAAACAGTACAAATTATGGCCGTGCCAATGGTCTAAGATGTTACGATTTTTATTAATTTGCCTTGGTTAAACCCAGTGGCCATGAACGAGCTTTTAGATAATAGTCATTTTATAACACAGAGTGAGGTAAATAAATTTCTACTGGCCACCTTACTTTGTGGTTTAATCGGTGCCGAACGCGAATACAGGAGTAAATCTGCGGGTTTAAAAACCATGATGATGATTGGTTTGGGGGCAACTCTTTTTACCATACTATCAATTAAAATCGGCGCAACCAGTCAGGATAGAATTGCATCGAATATTGTTACCGGAATCGGCTTTTTAGGTGCAGGCGTAATTTTTAAAGAAGAAAACCGCGTTAAGGGCCTTACTACCGCCTGCATTATCTGGATTGTGGCAGCAATTGGAATGGCTGTTGGATCGGGTTTTTATGAACAGGCCATTGGTGTAACCGGCGTAGTGTTGTTAGCATTAATTATTTTCCCTTTTGTAGAAGAAATTGGCGATCGTAGATTTACAAAACGGGTTTACCGGATAGTTAAAAAACAACATGCTCATGGTGATTTAGAAAGCTACGAAGAGGTTTTCAGAGAGAATAAACTTAAACCACAGCGGGGAAAGCACCAACTAGTTAATAACATTATTACAGGTAACTGGATTGCAACTGGTACACCTAAAAACCACAAAAAATTTGTAGAACAAATGCTAAAAGATGATGATATTATTGAGTTCGATTTTTAATAATCCGTATTGTTCCTAACCGAATTAAATAAGTCAGCTTTCTTTGCTTGCAATGCCAGTTTCTTTTCCTCTATTACCATAGAGTCAGATAACCTGTCGTGCCACGGATTACATGGCGTTCCAAATGCGCTGAGTGCATTGAAAGGAATCGACCGGATAATGTTTCTCCTAAATGCTTGTGCAAAATTAAGGTCACTACCGTCCAGGTTTACGGCTTTTGTTTTCGTAATGAGTTTACCGATAGATTTACCATTAGACATCCCTTCAGTAAATGACATTACGATACCGTAAAAAAGTAAACTGAGTAAACGGCCAGAAATTCCATTATCAAAGAGTTGGAGTAGATCCGGTTTAAGCAGTCCAATCACTATTCCAAGGCAAAACATCAGGAAGTAAAAGAAAATAATATCGATGATATAGTTAATAAATCTTAAACTAGTGCCAGCACGGCAATATTCAAGATCTTGTTCTTCATAGTTAGTGTTAAAATCCATTTTTGAGCGTTATTATATTTGTTGTAAGATAAAATATTTCATCAGTTTCCAGAAATTAATTTAGCTGAAATCCTGAAAACAAATCATAGCTTTGTATAACTAACTTTCTTCATGATTAAAGAACAAATTTCAGTTTTCGATATTTTTAAAATTGGTATTGGTCCTTCAAGTTCACATACACTTGGGCCGTGGCGTGCTGCGCAGCAATTTACGGCTTCCTTAGGAGAGAATAACCTTTTAAGTGATGTGGAGATGGTAAAAATATTACTTTATGGCTCGCTTGCTAAAACAGGTAAAGGCCACGGAACTGATGTGGCTATTTTATTGGGTTTAACGGGTGCCGATCCGGTAACCTTTGATGTTGATGCGGTAACGCCAACTTTCGAGGCCATTCAGCAGGATAAAAAACTTAATCTGGCTGGAAGTTTAGTTATCGATTTCGATTACAACAGTGATTTACTTTTTCTTTTTGCTGAAAGTTTGCCTTTCCACCCCAATGCGGTTACTTTTCAGGCGCTTTTGTCAAATGGTAAAGCCTTTTCTGAGACTTACTATTCAATAGGTGGTGGGTTTGTTGTAAAAGAAGGGGAAGATAATAGTCTAAAGCCTCAGGTAGATTTACCTTTTCCAATTGATAAGGCGAAAGAGCTACTGCACTGGTGCTTATCAACAGGTTTAAAAGTGAGCGAAATTGTAATGGAGAATGAACTGGCCTGGCGACCGGAAGCAGGAACCAAAGCCGGTATTCTGCAACATTTTGCCGTAATGAGAGATTGTATTTACAGGGGCTGCCATACTACTGGTTTTTTACCGGGCGGATTAGATGTTGCCCGAAGAGCTTTCCCGTTAAATAAAAGATTAATAGGTAAGAGCGAATACAATGATTATTCATCGTGGGTTGAGGCCATTAGAAGAGGTGGAAACGGATTTAATTATATTCTGGATTGGGTGAGTTGCTTTGCCCTGGCTGTAAATGAAGAAAATGCTTCTTTTGGCCGTGTGGTTACTGCCCCTACCAATGGCGCTGCAGGTGTAATCCCAGCGGTGCTGCAATATTTTATTACGTTTTGCGACGGTTACCATGAAGATAAAATTACCCAGTTTATTGCCTGTGCATCAGAAATAGGAAGTATTTTTAAAAAAGGAGCAACAATTTCGGCAGCCATGGGTGGTTGCCAGGCAGAAATCGGCGTTTCTTCAGCAATGGCTGCGGCAGCTTTAACCGAGTGCCTTGGCGGCTCTCAGCGGCAGGTATTAATGGCTGCAGAAATTGCAATGGAGCATCACCTGGGTTTAACCTGCGATCCAATCGGTGGACTTGTGCAAATTCCATGTATTGAAAGAAATACCATGGGCGCCATCAAAGCAATTACAGCAAGTCAGCTAGCATTGCAAAGCAACCCGGATAAAGCCAAAGTAAGTTTAGACGCAGTTGTTAACACCATGTGGGAAACCGCTTTGGATATGAATGCTAAATACAAGGAAACATCGGATGGTGGTTTGGCTACAAATATTCCGATAAGTCTGCCTGAGTGTTAGTTTGGTTTTCACTACCTAAGAAACCTTAGCTCATCCAAGAAAACTTTATCTATTAAAGCTGATAATTTGGGTATTTTATGATAGGTTTTTTTATCTAATTGGGAAGCCTTTGTGTTCTTTGCAGAAAACTTTGCGCCTTTGCGGTTACAACTAAACCAACCCTGAATAGTTCAATATGAACCACCAAAAGCCCGTTGTAATAAAAGAAAGTAAAATCCCGATTCCAACCACGAGATTTGAGACTTTAGGATTTAAATTATACTGGTCGGCAACAACTCCCGCCGTAAGTAAGGTTGGCATTGCCATTTCGAAAATCGTTATTTGCGTAATTGTACCGCTTAGGCCCAAAAGCAGCGCAATCAGCAGAATGGCTGCGGGTGCTAAAATCAATTTATAAAGTAATGCAAAACTGATGTGCTTTATTTCGTTAAACCATCCGCCAAACCTTAATTGTAAGCCAATTGAAAATAAGGCCAAAGGCCCAACAGTCCCGGCAAGTTTATCAAATAAGTTAGCCAGTGGAGATAAGTTGAGGTATTTAGGCAGAACAAGTGCTAAAACACAACCTATCAGTGGCGGGAAGGTAAGCACCTTTTTAAAAACCAGCTTTGCACTCAGTTTTTGCTGTTGCGATGAACGAATGGCCACAATTATTCCAATGGTGGATAATAATGTGAATGTTATCTGATCGCATATTATTGCAATACCAAGTTCCTTTTCGCTGAAATAAGCGATGATTAAAGGAAAGCCTATAAATGATGTATTGCTGAGCGAGCTTACCAGCTTTAAACCGCCCGAAGTCGCCCGGCTAATTTTGTTAAATTTTGAATAAGCGGTAACAAAAAGCCAACCGAGCAACCACACAGCAACCGGGGCAACAGCAGGAAAAAGTAAGTCTTTTGTCCAGGTAATGTGAGGGAGGTATTTAAACGATACTGCCGGCAAAGCAATGTAGATAATCCAGGCATTGATTCCTTTATGAGCATCTTTAGGTAAGGTTTTACTTTTTCTAAACAGGATTCCTGCAAGGATACATAAACCGATTAAAATGAAATTTGCCATGGAGATTTACAAAGATAATGATAAAAGAAAAACGCCAATGAAGGATATTATTGGCGTTTGATATCTTTTAACCTGGATTTGTGGGTTTCGGTTTTTTCTTATGCCAAACCTTTTTCTTGCGGTTGTTGCCATTATGGTGAGGCCTCTTTTCTTCAATAGCTGTAATTTCCATTGTGGCAATATGTTCAGGCAAAGCTATCCGGGGTACTTCTTTTTCAATAAGTTTCTCGATATTCTCGAATTTCCTTTTGTCTCGCCCGTTAACCAATGTTATGGCTGTTCCTTTAGTTGCTGCTCTTGCGGTCCTGCCAATGCGGTGTACATAATCAGCCGGGTCGCCCGGAACATCGTAGTTAATAACCAAATCAACGCCTTCAACATCAATTCCCCGCGATAAAACATCAGTTCCAATTATGATGGGCAGCCTTTTGTTTTTAAATGCAAGTAAAATATCTTCCCGTTCCTTCTGTCCTAAATCCGAATGAAAAGCTTCAGATTTAATACCCAGGCTTCTGAATGTTTTGTACAAGGCCTTAACTTTCTCTTTTGTCGAAGCAAAAATGATTGCACTTTTGTAAGTCCCTGCTTTAAAAATATCACTTAATAGCGCCTGTTTTTGCTGATCGTGAATATTATAGGCTTGTTGGTCAATGCCTTCGGCTGGTTTAGCAATAGCTATGGTAATTTGCTGCGGATGATTCAAAATAGCGCCCGCCATTTTTCTAATCTTGGGGGCCATTGTTGCCGAAAACAGGAGGGTCTGTCTTTTCTTTGGCAAATAACTTACAATGCGCATAATGTCATCATAAAAACCCATATCCAGCATTCTGTCGGCTTCATCTAAAATAAGGTGCTGCAGATGTTCAAGTTTTAACACACCTGATGATAAATGGGCCATTAAACGGCCTGGCGTTGCAATTATAATATCAACGCCTTCACGCATCGATCGTTTTTGTTGTTCGTAGGCAATACCATCGCCGCCACCATAAACTGCCAGCGAACTTATGTTTGTGAAATAAGCGAGTGCTTCAACTTGTAAATCAATTTGTTGGGCAAGCTCTCTTGTGGGAGCTAAAATTAAGGTATTATTATGCCTGTCGGTTGCCTTGCTAATCTTTTCCATTACTGGTAAAAGATAACTTGCTGTTTTTCCGGTTCCGGTTTGAGCGCAGGCAATAAGGTCGTGGTTATCTAAAATTACAGGAATAGCTTGTTGTTGTATCGGAGTAGCGCTTTTATACCCCATGGCCATTAAGCCTTCGTGTAAGTCGGGGTTAAAATTAAAGTCGTTAAAATTCAATCTGTTATGTTTATGTCTTTTAGCAAAAGTACCTCAAAATACAACGAATAGCAAACAGGAATTTGAATATGGTAATAGTAAAAACAAAAAAGCCCCTAATTGCAAGCAATTAGGGGCAGCTGAAATTATAATATACAAAACTTAGTTTACTGCAATATCTTTTGCAGGTATATTCGTTTCGGGATTTTTTGGTAAAGTAATTTTCAGAATCCCATCAGCATATTTAGCTGAAATGTTTTCACTTAACACTTTTCCATTTAAGGCAAAGGCTCTTTCAAAAGCACCATTGCTATATTCTCTTCTGCTAAATTTTTCAGCGGTTTCCGTTTCTTCTTTCGGGCTGTAAGAAATCGTTAAAACATCATCTTTGGTTACTACTTTTAAGTGCTCTTTAATCAATGCCGGAGCAAATAAGTGGATGATGTAATTTTCATCTGTTTCTTCAATGTTCGCAGGTACGCGTCTAAAACCGCGACCGAATAGTTCTTCAGCATGGCGTGCAAATTTTCCATGTTGATAACCAAATCCTCTACCTCTTTCTCTCCATGCGTGGTGCATTTTGCCTGAATGACATCTATTTTCGTTGTACATTTTCTTAATTTTAATTGTTATTAAATTTGTTTTCTATTGGCTCTAGCCAATTTTATTTAGCTTGAAATTCCATATTCTTTTTTCGGAATCCCAAGCATTTGGGTAATGATATTAGCGTAGGGATAAGCAGGCGAAAAAACGGCATAATCGAATTTTAAACCTTTTATCTGTTCTACGATATCATCAATAAACTTTATTGGTTCCAGCAAAGCGGTAATTAGGCCCGATTTTGGTTTGTCGCTTACTTTTCTGTTAAACACATCCAAATCTGTATTATAGGCTTTAAAGTCGGCACCAATCGTTTCGATGGGTTGCTTAAACTCATCAGAGCTGAAAAAAGTTACCTTCTCTCCACGTGTAATTAATTCGCCGGCTAAGTTTAAAATAGGGCTAACCTCGTTTTGCGACGGAGTGCTTAAAAATAAAACCTGTGACATAAGATTACTTAATATTTGTGCTGTCGATAGGTGATGTTGAAGTATCGGCTACTTTTCTGCCATGATGACTAAAACTGTGGTTTCTTTCCTTTTCACGGTTACAATCTTGCTCATGGTAATGCCTGTTTTTGAAATCCAGCCTGTCGGGATAACCATTTTGAACCGCCAGTACATTAAGGCTGTAAAAAGTAGCAACCGCCACTGCAAGTGCTAATAATATTCTAAATGCTTTCATGGCTTTAATAATTTACGTTAATGTTTTGAACCGGGCCATTTCCTTGAACATTGGGTTTATACCATTGATTGTCGATTGGAACTATTGGCGAATATTGTTGGCTAAACTCCTGAAACCGATGTGCAAAGCGACGGTGTCTTCTACCTCTGAAAAGAACCCTGAATATTAAGCCAATCATTACAATGGCAAAAATAAATTTGAATATAAATGGTATAAAGAAGGCGGCTGCACCAAGTGCGATCCCGAATCCTATTGTTTTTATGAGTTGTTTCATTTTGTAATTTCTTATTGGTTAATAGGGTAGACGGAGAAGATTTATTTTTACTTTAAATAATTTGAAAAAATATTTTAACCACCTCAGAACCTTAGAAATCTAATAGGATATTACCTGGATAACCTTAACAAGTAATGTATTTATAGGAGTATAAGGACTAAGCATTAAACGTGATTTTAGCTTAGTGAATTAGTACTTGAAGCATATAGCGTTATCCGTTAAAATAAAAAAAGCCAGTTAAAAACTGGCTCTAAATTATTCTTTACGATGGCCCCAGCCACCGCATCTGCGTCGGTATTCTTCCTTAAACTTTGCACGTTCTTCATCGTTCATGCTATCCCATTTAGACCGCATTGCCCTCGCTTTTTCACGGAAACGGTTGTTCCCTCCGCCACCTTTATTAAAGTTACCAAAAAGCAAACGGCATAAAACAAGCAGCCCTAAAGCCTGCCAGAAATTTAACCGGCCTGTATGTGCAACTTCCGGTAAAATCCAGTTCCATAAATACATTACTACGTATCCCAATGCCGTAGCAATAAGCGCCACAACGGGTAAAAAGAAAATGAACTTTTTGCCTTTACTGAACTTTCTGTTTCTCATTTCCTGCAAAATTAATAGTTTATAAATTCCTGATATAAATTTTGTAAACGGCTACGCAAATGTTTAACTGCGTAACCCTTTCTTGATATTAAAGTTTTAATGTTTTCGCCAGTTTCATCGGCCAGTTCCTGAAAAGTTCGGTCTTCTAATTCGTTTTGTACAAAAACATAACGCTGGTTTTCGGGTAACTCTTCAAGAGCTAAAAATAACTGGTCCCAAAATAGTTTTTTTAAACTTTCCTGTTCAGGCGAGTAGGATTCGGCGAGTAAAATCTCCCTGAAATTGAGTTCTCCCTCCTCATCTTCATAGCTTAAATCTTCTATGAGTACATCTTTTTGCTTACGGTAACGGTCGGTGATTTTGTTTCTGGCTACACGGTAAAGCCAGCCGCCTATTTGCTCAATTGCTCCGGCTTCGGGCTGGTTGCTTAACTGGTACCAAACATCCTGTAAAATATCTTCCGCATCCTCATCCGTATTCACCCTTCCCCGGATGAAACTGAATAAGCGTTTGCCATAATCGGCAACTGTTGAAATGATATTTTGAGATTCGTTTGTTGGCACTAAATTTTGTTTATAAACCAGTAAACGTGCGAAAATCAATATTACTTTAAATTTTCTTCATTTTTTTAAACAAAAGTAAAAACCTTCCATACACCGATACGAACAACTTTTAATTGATCTCCAACTTGCAATGTCTTGAAGGGTTAAAAATTTATTCAAAATACATTAAAGATTTAGCTTATTTCAAAGCACCGGTAGGGTTGGTGCCCCTGTCAACGATGGTTTTAATACTGCCATTTAAATCAGCAACATAAATTTTACTGTCGGTAAAGGGTTTTTCGGCACCACTGTAGAAAATCCTGTCATCTGCTGTTACGAATACATAAGGGACATTCATGCCTTCAGGCGAAATCCTGTTGATTTTTTTACTTGTCAGATCTAAAATATATACAGCCTCTGCCGGTCCGGTTAATCCTTCCAAAACATCACTATTGCCTGCATTAAAAATAAGTTTTTGGCCATCTTTTGAATAGAAAAAGTGATTATTGCTTGCTATGCTGAATGCTTTACCAATCAGAGTTGCAATGTTTTTTGTATCAGTTAATTTGCCTGAACGATTAAAGGTGTAAAGATTGGTTAAATCATGACCGATAAGTTCGTTTTCATTTTTCCAGGTTGGAGCATAAACGTTAATTTTTGATGCACTATCCAGCATCACATAGTCGGTATTGTCAGTTTTGATAATACCGATTTTCCAGAGATTTTTACTGTTAAACTGATTAAAAGCAACTGATTTCCCACCTGGTGACCACATCGCCTGATAATAATTTCCGCTGTTAACCTGCAACTGTAACTGGCTTTTACTTTCCATGTCGGCAATCCAGATACCACGATGACCAGCAGAATCAGTAACCGTGTAAGCCAGTTTGTTTCCGTCTGGAGAAATTGCAGGATCAGTTGCCCCTCCGAAAGATATCTGCTTCATGGTATCGATACTGGTAGCTACAATTTTACTTCCATCCTGATAAGCAAGAGCGAAGTTTTTATTGCTGAGCGAAACAGTATCTAAAATGGCTTTAGTATTTTCTTCAGTTGTTTTATTGTTATTGCAAGCTACAATTATCGCTACGCAAGGAAATAAAACAGAAATTAATTTATTGCTGATTTTAGTCATGTACAATTTTACAAATAGTTTTTAAACAAAAAAGATTCAGGTACTTTCGAAACTTGAATCTTTCATTTTTATGATTTTACAAAGACTTAACTCTTTTTCTTATCGGCGTAGCCAAACACTTTTTGCAGTAAGGTAGTGCTTCTTGAGCTTAAGTTATCTCTTATTTTTAGTTCCTCTTTCGCTACCTCAATAAATAAACCATCAATCGCCTTTTGGGTTACATATTCCGTCAGGTTTGTATTTACCGGTTTTACTAAGGGTAAACGGTTATATTGTGTGGTTAAATCACTATAATATTTAGTGGCATTTACTTTATTTAAGCTCGTTGTTACTATCGGGCTAAATTTCTGGGTTAGCTCTGCTGTTGTTACCCGTTTAAAATATTCTGTAGCGGCATCCTTATTACCTAAAAGGATATTGGTTGCATCAGTTAATGTCATTTGCTTTATTGCTGAAATAAAAATTGGTTTTGCTTCTTTCGCAGCATCTTCAGCAGCCCGGTTTAAGCTAGTTATTACATTATCACATAGTGAATTTAAACCAATACCACGTAGGGTTTTTTCGACCTTTTGTGCTTCAGGTGGCATTAATATTTTTACTGCTAAGTTACCCAGAAAACCATCTTTAACCGAAAGCCTGTCGGCACCAGCCGAAACGCCAATCTGTAAAGCTTCTTTAATACCCTGACCGATTTCGAGGGTTGAAGGGGTGCCGGTTGTGCCAGTAGTTGTGGTTTTTTCTGTTACTTTCTTGAAAATATCACCCAGTTTTATCTGGGCATTTACGTTCATGTGTGTAAATAATATTAATGCCAGGGATGCAGATAGAATATTAATTTTTTTCATTCATTATGAGTTTATCTTTTATGCTTAGCAAATCTTTGGCCATTAATTTGGTCGATTTTACCAGACTTAAAAATTCTGAGCGGTAACCTTCTTTATCCTTGCCTTTTGCATTTTCGGCGAGTGTAATTACCTGCTCAAAGGTAGCATTTTGTTTGAAAGCAGATTTCTTTAAAAGCATACCAAATTCAGCAACTGCTGCGGCAAACCTGAAGTTATCACTTGTTGCACTAAGGTTAAAACTATTGTCGGATATACCTTTGGTCAGCAATTTGCTTTTACTTCCGTTAGGGTCTTTATAACGAAGCTTTACGGTAAGCATTTCATTCGATTCAATTAAATTGTTTTTATCTGGTTGCTGATATTTTAAGTCATCCACATTTGCGGTAAATTCATCTTTTACACCAACAGGAATAATTTCATAAAGTGCAGTAACTGTATGGCCCGAACCAATTTCGCCTGCATCTTTCTTGTCATCATTAAAATCTTCTTTGTTAAGCAAACGGTTTTCGTAACCAATTAAACGGTACGATTGTACTTTGGATGGATTAAATTCAATTTGAAGTTTAACATCCTTGGCAACTGTAAATAATGTGCCACCGAATTCGTTTACCAGCACTTTTCTCGCTTCGTTTAAATTATCAATGTAGGCGTAATTTCCATTTCCTTTATCGGCAAGGATTTCCATTTTGCTGTCTTTATAATTGCCCATTCCATAACCCAGCACAGTTAAAAATATACCACTCTTTCTTTTATTCTCAATAAGCTTTTCCATATCACCATCGCTGCTTGCGCCAACATTAAAATCCCCATCAGTAGCAAGAATTACACGGTTATTACCACCTTTAACAAAGTTTTCGGCGGCTATCTTATAGGCGAGCTCTATTCCTTCTCCTCCAGCTGTAGAGCCTCCGGCACTTAACTTATCAAGTGCGTCTTTAATTTTTGTTTTCTCATCGCCATTGGTTGCCGGTAAAACAACGCCTGAATTACCTGCGTAAACAACAATGGCAACTTTATCTTTTTCTCTTAACTGATCTGTTAAAAGCTTAAAAGATGAGACAAGTAAGGGAAGTTTGTTCGGCGCTTCCATTGAGCCGGAAACATCAATTAAAAAGACCAGGTTTGAAGCCGGAAGGTTCTGTGAGGAAATTGTTTTAGCCTGCAGGCCAATTTGCACAAGTTTATGTTTGGCATTCCAGGGAGCAGCTGCGATTTCAGTTACAATATTTACAGGATCATTACCTGTTGGTTGCTGGTAATCGTAATCAAAATAATTAATCATTTCTTCGATACGAACGGCATCAGCAGGCGTTAAATTCCCATTGTTAATGAACCTGCGCAAGTTACTGTACGAAGCTGCGTCTACATCAATAGAAAAAGTAGAAAGCGGATCGCTTTTAGCCTTATGAAATCCATTTTCACTAATTGAAGCATAGCTTTCATTGTTATCTGCCTGGATTTTTCTATAACGTTTTGCTTTATCAATTGATAGTCCGGAAACACGTCCTTGTAACGGAACTGGAGCGTAAACATTGGCCATAGATGCACTCACCGATGTCTTCATTTGTGCGCTGTAACCTGTAACAACAACTTCATTCAAAGATTTTATATCAGGAATTAATTTAATAGTTAAATTGTTTTGTTTGCCAATTTTTACCGTTTGCGAAACATAACCCAAATAGGAAATCTGAAGCTCGGTATCTTTTTCGGTCACTGCAATACTGAACTTTCCGGTCGCATCTGAAGTAGTCAGTTGCTTACTGAAATTGGTACTTATGTAGGCACCCTGAACCGGAGCAGTACCATCAGTAATTATTCCGGTAATTTTTCTGCTATCACCTGGTCTGAAACCAAGTAATGCAATAACAGCAATAAGAAATAATGTTAGCTTTTTCATCGTGATATTTTTAATAGTGAAAAGTCTTAAGTTTTAAGGATGATGTAGTTCTTAGTGCTTTTCCATATCGATACTGAAAAATATTTTTTATACTTGAAACATAATTTGTCCTATCTACCCATTTTTTGAAGTTTATAAAGAATACAGCTGGAAATAACCAGAAAGAAGATGCAGAACTAATTGCCGATTATAAAAATATCGGCAATTTAGATGCTTTGGGTACGCTTTATAATAAGTACATGCATTTGGTTTTTGGGGTTTGCCTTAACTATTTAAAAGATGAGGAGCAAAGCAAAGATGCCGTAATGCAGATTTTTGAGGAACTGGTTACCAAGCTTAAAGTATATGAAGTGCAAAACTTCAAAAGTTGGTTGCATGTTTTAACGCGGAACAATTGTTTAATGGCACTGCGTAAATCTTCCAGACAAAATAACGTTTCAATGGATGATACTTTTGTGGAAAACAGTGAGCTTGTGCATCTTGATATTGACAATACAAAGGAAACGCAACTTACCATTATGGAAAAGTGCATGGAAACTTTATCAGAAGAACAGCGAAAAAGTGTAGATTTATTTTATCTGCAGGAAAAATGCTATAAAGAAGTGTCCGATATTACGGGTTATGATATACTTAAAGTGAAAAGCTATATCCAAAACGGTAAAAGGAATTTAAAGATTTGTATAGAGAAGAATAGTGAATAACGACTGGTTAGATATTGATGTGCTTGAAGATTACCTCGATGGTAAGCTTGATGCTAAAGGTATGCACTTTGTTGAGCGCCAGGCTTTAGACGATCCGTTTGTTGCCGAAGCACTCGAGGGGCTGCGCCAATCGCCGAAACGTAAACAAACCCTTTCTATTCTGCAAAAACAACTTTACGACAGGGTTTCCGAGCAACCTATTAAACGTAAAATGTGGGGCATCACTACTCAGCGTTTAAGTATTGCGGCTACGGCTACGGTTGCTTTTATTGCAGTAAGTATCTTGTTTTTTATGCGTGAAACAAGCCGCAAAAATGCAGAAATCGCAGCAAGAAAGTCGAACGGTGTTATTGTTCATTTAGGTACGAATACTGCAATAGCTCAGCGTAATGCAAAGGCTGATAATCTGGTTGCTGAAACAAATAAAGATTCGAAAACAGCATTGATTGATAAAGCAATTTCAGAAGCAAAAAGCGGCGATTTGGCAAAAAACTTAAAGCAAAACGCGATTATCAAAAATGCAGATGGAAGATCATCGGCAGAAGAAATAAAAGAAAGTAAGCGTAGTGTTTTTCTGTTGAAAAAGACGGATAATGGCGCTGATTTAAAGGATGCTACTGTTGCTGCGGCACCAGCTGTTTCTGGAAATAGTTTGGTTTATTCGGGAAATGTAGTTGCTCAAAACGGGCACCCGGTGCAAGGTGCTGTAGTTAAATTAGAGAATTCAAAATCAGTAACGGCGACAAATGCGAATGGTTATTTTGCACTACCGGTTGATAGCGTAGATAAGGATAAGGAAATTTTAATAAAGGCTCAAGGCTATAATGATAAGATTGTGGCAACAAGTCCAGATGCGATTAGGATGGCCCTAAGTGGTGATAAATCTTTAAACGAGATTGCCGTTATTACTGGCTCCAACGGCAGGAAAAAAGAAGCAATTACGCCAAAGAAAATTGTACTAAATGCTGTTGAGGATCTGGATAAAGCCAAGGGCGAGATTACTAAACCTGTTCCGGTTTCGACCATTAATTATGAGCAGTACCTCGAAAACAACAATAAACTGTATAACCCCAAGGGGCCTGAACAATATGTTATCTTAAGTTTCAAAGTTAAAAAGAACGGGCGGCCGGGAAATATCACCGTGATTAAATCGCTTAACAAAAAAGCTGATGCCGAAGCGAAACGGCTCATTCAAAATGGTCCTGATTGGGTTTTGCCAAAAAAAGGAACCGATTTAGTTGAATTAAGCGTTAAGTTTTAACAATCCTACACTCAAATATTTTCCAGTTATTATAATCTGTCATTGTTGGTTGCCTTATGCTTCTGCAATGATTAATAATCCATATTATGTATAAGTTACCATATTTCACAGCAGGCAATCAGGATGAAGTTCTTGAATTTATGCATCAAAATACATTTGTAACCTTAGTTGGTTTCGATGGTGAATTCCCCGTAGCCACTCAGGTTCCGGTTAAAACTGTTGTAAGTGAAAGCATAATTAAGCTAATTGGTCATGTTATGACCAAAACCGACCATTGCAGTGCTTTTGCTAAAAACCCTAATGTGTTGGCCATTTTTACCGGAGCTCACGCTTATATCAGTGCATCTGTTTATGAAACACCACAATCGGCGTCAACCTGGAATTATAAAACGGTTCAGGCTAAAGGAATGATAAAGCTATTAAGCAATGAAGAAACTTATCCGGTAATTAAAGATTTAACCGATAAATATGAAAATCCCCATACCAGTGCTGCAGCTTTTAATAAAATGGATGAAACTTATATTCAAAAGCATCTAAAAGCGATAACAGGTTTTGAAATTGCAGTAACAAATATCGACCATGTTTTTAAAATGAGCCAGAATCATTCTCACCAGAATAAAGAAAGCATTGTGGCTTATTTAGAAAAATCTGATGATAATCTCGCCCATGAAGTAGCAAATGAAATGAAAAAAAATCTGTAATCAGAACGGAATAGCAAAAAGGCCAGCGCTTTTCAGTGCTGGCCTTTTGCATATTTAAAGGATTTTGTTTTTACCTGAAATAATAAATTATGCCATATATGGCTGCTGCAAGTGTTGCGGAAACCGGGATTGTTAAAATCCATGCCCAGATCAGGTTAATTGTAACGCCCCAACGTACAGCCGAAACACTCTTAACCACACCTACACCCACAATTGAACCGGTAATTGTATGCGTTGTTGAAACCGGAATTGCAAAGTGTTCAGTTATACCCAACGTAACTGCACCGGCTGCTTCAGCAGCTACACCTTCGAGCGCCGTAACTTTTGTTATCTTAGAACCCATTGTTTTTACAATTTTCCAGCCACCACTCATAGTTCCAAGAGATATTGCAGAATAACATGCAACTGGAACCCATCCTGGCATAGCTTCGAAATCAGGAATAACTTTAGAGGCGATAAGGGCTGTAGCAATAATACCCATTACTTTCTGTGCATCATTACCTCCGTGGAAGAAACTTAATGCCGCCGATGATAATAACTGTAGCCTTTTAAACCATTTTTCTGCAGTTGCTGGTTTAGCATAGCGGCAAATGTTGATGATAATTAAAGTTAAAACTACTGATATCACCATACCAATAACAGGTGCCAGCACGATAAAGGAAACGATTTTAATTACATACTGCATGTTTACGGCATCAAGCGGGCTCGCTCCGGTAAGTAAAGCATGGGTCATACCCGCTCCGGCAAAACCACCAATTAAGGTGTGCGATGAACTTGAAGGAATTCCATACCACCAGGTTAGCAGGTTCCATATAATTGCCGCAAGCAAGCCTGCAAAAATAACATGAAGGGTAATGTAGTTCTCAATAACAGTTTTTGCAACTGTATTGGCCACTTTGTGATCTGTGAAATAGAAATAGGCAGCAAAGTTGAACAATGCAGCCCATAAAACCGCCTGAAAAGGCGTAAGTACTTTTGTAGAAACAATGGTTGCAATCGAGTTAGCGGCATCATGAAAACCGTTTATGTAATCGAAAGCAATAGCCAGAATTACAACAACAACCAATAAGGTAGTTACCATGTTTGTGTTTTATTAAGCGTTTTTAACCAAAATAGTTTCAAGCACATTCGCTACATCTTCGCACTTATCTGTTGCTTTTTCTATCGTTTGTAAAACCTCTTTTTGTTTAATTAATTCAATTGCATCAGTTTCGTATTCAAAAAGGCGGGCAACCGCTAAAGTAAATACATAATCAGCCTGATTTTCGCCGCTGTTAATGCGGATACATGCATCAGCAATTACACGGATATTTTTAAAACTGCGTAATTCTTTAATCGCTTTATCGATATCAGTACACATTTCAACCAAAAGCTCGGCAATTTTTACAATCGGCTCGCTAATGCTGTTCATGTTGTACATCTGCATGCGGTTTGCTGTGCCGTAAATGTAATCGGCAACATCATCAACCGCTGTAGCTAACTGGTGAATATCTTCTCTGTCAAAAGGCGTAATAAAGTTGCGGCTTAGCTCTAAAAAGATAGAATGGGTAATGTCGTCACCAACATGCTCTAAGCGCTCAATTTCTTTAAAAATAGTCTTTCTTGCTTCGGCATCGCCTGTGCTAACCATTTCTAATAACGTTTCGGCAATTTTCAATGCGTTGCTGCCTGCCTGCTCAAAAAGTGGATGAAACTTTCTGTCCTGCGGCGTAAAGAACTTAAAAATATTGTTCATGTTAATTTTTAATATGCTGCAAAGCTACAAGCTCAATGTTAAGTTAATGTTAAGTTCTTAATTATATTAAGGAATTTCCAATGAGATTTGGCCGTTTTCTGGAATTTTAGCTATTTGATAATGAACTATTAAGCTAAGAAAATGAACGCAAGTAGTTCTGCTGTACTGCAGTCCCGCTAAACGCTTTAGCCCTCATTGAAAAAATTCGGGGCTGCCGCTTATATCGGGTTTAGGTACGGGGGTATATTGTGCCTGGGAAAAAGCGATTGCCAGGAGGGTAGCAGGGCTAACCAACTTTTTGTAAGGTGAAAGCGAAAGTAGTGCCAATTCCGGGCGTGCTCCGAACCGAAATGGTTTGTTGGTGCGCTTCTAAAATGTGTTTAACGATAGCAAGGCCTAAACCTGTTCCGCCAACTTCTCTCGCCCTGTGTGTATCAATACGATAAAAGCGTTCAAACAATCGTAATAAGTGTTTTTCCTCAATACCGATGCCGTTATCCGTAACCTCAACTAAAAACTGATCGTGAAGCTCAAAAATTTTAATAGCCGTTTCACCGTTTTCAACACCATACTTAATGCTGTTAACCATCAGGTTAATTAAAACCTGGCGAATCTTTTCCCGGTCGGCATTTACCATGGTAAGGGCCGTATATTTATCTTTAAAGAAAAGCTTGATGTGTTTTGCCTTAGCCCGGTCTTCAAGGTTTTCCATTACCTCTTTAGCGAGCTGAACGAAATCGAATTTCTGGTAATTAATTGGCGATTCTCCTGTTTCCAGCTTCGAAATCACATCTAAATCATTAATTAAATAACTTAGCCTTTCAACATTGTTTTCGGCTTTCTTTAAGAATTTCATCGCCATTTCAGGGTCATCCTCAATACAATCCTGAAGTGTTTCTATATAGCCCTGAATAGCAAAAAGCGGTGTTTTAAATTCGTGCGATACGTTTGAAAGAAACTCCCGTCTAAACTGTTCCTGCTTTTTGAGCATGTCTATTTCCTTCTTCTTCGCACCTGCCCACTCTTTAACTTCTTGTTCAACATCATTTATCGGGTCAGAACTCACGTATTCACCAAGTGCATCCTTTAAATCTTTACCCAGCTTGAGGTTGTGAATCAGCTTATAAATCAGTTTGATTTTGGTGTAAATGTACTTTTCAAGCAGGTAATAGAATACAAGGAAACTGCTTAAGAAAGAAACACCAAAAGAAATGGCCAGGTAATACCAGCTGTGCTGAAAATAAAAGTTTACCATACCTATTGATAAGGATACGGCAAGGGCAGTAAAAAGAACCAGCACACTTAATTTCATGGTGCAATTTAGTGGTTTTTATGTTAATGCTATGTTAACTCAGCTGCTTTTCAGTTAAATATTTCCAATACCTTTTTGGTACATGTTTAATGTGAAGCTTTGTGTTTTTACGGGCAACAATATTGGCGCTTTTAAAATAATCTTTCCATAAAACTGAATACAGTTCTTCTTTTTCATCCAGTAAAATGGCTTGTGGGCTTTTATTGTTCACGCCATTGGTGAAATCGATGGTAATCTCCTCAACATTATTTAAATTATAATGCAGACCATATTTGCGTTTCAAATCGTAAATAATCCATTGCTGGTCGGCGTATCGGTTTCTGAAATGATTTGAAATTAACGGAAGTACATTAAAATCAGGGTCTATTCCGGTGTAGAAAATACCATCAGCCGTATGTTGAAAACGAATAAAGGCTTCCATTCTGTGTTTTTCCCGCTCTACACTTTTGGCATATTTTGATAAAGCAATAACATGTTCGTTGCCATAATTTGCTTCAGCTCCCCTTTCATTTTTGAATATATATATCGTAAACTGAAAAAGATGGTTGTATGCTTCCGGAATTTCAGATAAATAAGTACAATAAAACTTTCTTAACCACTCTTTCTTTAATTTTTTCTGTAAAGCGTTCCAAACCCTGTCGGCTTTTTCGTTATTTGTGGTTATCGTTAAACTTTCTGCAAAGGCTTCAGGCTGGAAAATTTCAACAGATTTAAGGACAGTTTTTCCAGGTTTTCGTTCAAACCATTCGAAAACTGCCGATAAAATACCTAGTAGTGAACCATCAAAAATGTAAGTCATTTACTTTGTGTTTCCTTGGTATGGTTTTAAAATAGAATCAATTGCTGATTATCAGTTTTTAAATATTTACTTTGGCTTTCGGCCAGAATAAAAGCTTTAATCTGTGTTCCCTGGTAATCTCTTAACTGATACGGACTATCTGCACACGTGATAAAATGTTTAGCCCTATTATAAGCCACCCCGATTTTCTTTAACTGATCTATTCGGAGTTTTCCGAATTTTCTGGCCTGTACAATTTTTTGTGCCGACATTACACCTATGCCCGGAATACGTAGAATCATTTTATAATCGGCCTTATTAATATCAACCGGAAAATGCTGCATGTTTCGTATGGCCCAGCTAAGTTTTGGATCGATATCAACATCAAGATTTGGATTGGCATCGTTTAAAATTTCCTGAACCTTAAAGCCATAAAAACGCATCAACCAATCGGTTTGGTAAAGTCTGTTTTCACGTAGTAAAGGCGGTTGTGTACCTAAAACAGGCATCCTCGTGTCGTTACTAATGGGCACATAACCCGAATAGTAAACCCTTTTTAAAGCAAAGTTTTTATAAAAAGCATTAGCAGTATACATAATGTCTTTATCGCTTTCTGGCGTAGCGCCGATAACCATTTGTGTGCTTTGACCCGCGGGAACAAATTTCGGGATGTGCTTTATGAGCTTTTTATCTTCGGCAAACTGCTTTATGTTTTGCTGTACAAAGCCCAAAGGTTTAATTACATCCTCATGGTTTTTTTCAGGGGCCAATAATTTTAAGCCTGCTTCGGTAGGCATCTCCAGGTTAATGCTCATCCGGTCTGCATATAATCCTGCTTCTTTAATCAGCTCGTCGCTGGCCCCGGGGATTGTTTTCAGATGGATATAGCCATTATAATTTTGCTCCAACCTAAGTTTTTTGCACACCAGAAGTAGGCGTTCCATTGTGAAATCGGCATTTTTGAAAATTCCTGAACTTAAAAATAAACCTTCGATATAGTTTCTACGATAAAAATTCATCGTTAATTCTACAACTTCATCAACAGTAAAGGCAGCACGTTTTACATCATTGCTTTTACGCGAAACACAAAAAAGACAATCGTAAATACAATGGTTGGTTAAAAGAATTTTTAACAGCGAAACGCATCGGCCATCTTCTGTATAAGTATGGCAAATGCCAGATGTATGACTGTTTCCCAATCCTTTGCTATCGTTTTTCCGGGTTCCTCCACTTGATGAACAGGAAACATCATATTTAGCAGCATCGGCGAGAATGTTTAATTTTTCACGAATTCGATCAAATGACATAAAGCAAGATTTACTAACAAATATAGTTGTTTTGGCTAAAAATATTAGTAATTTGTTGTAAAAAGGTACTCGCTTTAAGAATGATTGAAAGAAGTTTAAAACTTAAAATGAGGCTTTAGTTTTTTAGATTCACTAATCATGAGCGCCTCTTTAAATGAATCGAGTTCAGAAAAAAATGCATCGGCCTCGGTTTCCTTGTTATTTTGGGGGCTAAAATCAGCAGTTATATTTGGATTGGTAAATTTTATACGGTAAAAGTATTTCCCGGTAGCAGAGCAGAAAACCTCTGATATCCCGCGAACGTTTTCCCATTCAAAGAAAAAATCATATTGGTTATAAAAAATACTTTTCTTCCCGAGTTTAAAGTTTATCCCATTTTTGGAAAGCAGAACTTCACAAGGAACAAAAATCTGTTTGTCTATCATCCAATATAAGGCTGTAGCCACTAAAATTATTGATAAGGCAATTGCCGAAATGTTGATGATTCCAAAAGATGCTTTGGGCAAAAAAAGCAATATCGCTAGCAGCAGCATTGCGCCAACCAACGGAATGGTAATCATAACTGCTAAAAGAAGCAGATTTTTATGATAATTTAGGGTAAAGTTTCTCATTAGTTAAGGTTAACCAAAAGTAAGCTAACCTTCTTTAAACGAAAATACCCAAAAAGAGGTATTTTTAATAAGATCCCTTTACCCGCTTTTTGTTAATTTCCTTCCCACTCCTTATAAAACTGATCAAGATACTGAAGCATGAAATTGTGGCGTTTCAAAGCGATTTTCTTGCCACTCTTGGTATTCATCATATCTTTTAACAAAAGCAATTTCTCATAAAAATGATTGATGGTAGGGGCAGTTGTATTTTTATAGCTTTCTTTAGTTAAATGCTGGTCTGGTTTTATTTCAGGATCATATAAAACCCTGTTTTTAAAACCACCATAAGTAAATGCCCGGGCAATGCCAATAGCTCCAATAGCATCGAGCCTGTCGGCATCCTGCACTACCTGTAGCTCTTTTGAAGTAAAAACTTTTTTATCAAAACTGTTTTTGAACGACATGTTTTGGATAATCAGTTTTACGTGAGCAACAATATCCCGGTCAATTGAAAGCGATAACAAAAATGCTTCGGCAACATTTGGCCCCAGCTCTTCGTCGCCGTTATTAAACTTAGGATCAGCAATATCATGTAATAACGCAGCAAAAGCAACAACCAGGTTATCGGCTTTTTCGGTTTCATTAATATTGATGGCTGTTTTATAAACCCGCTCTATATGAAACCAATCGTGCCCAGCCTCAGCGTTTTCGAGTGTTTTTTTTACAAAATCTATGGTTTGCTGTATAACTTCCTGCATTTGATGAAAAATTTAACCAAAGATATTGGAATAAATGCAGGAAGTTAAAATGATTTTATCCCCAGACTTTATTTAGCAGTAATTGAAGGTTGCTCGTTCTCTGAAAGATTTTTAATTAGTTCACGGTGATCAAGGGTAAGCAAATGTGTAACATCGACTTCTAAAATTGAAGAAATCTGAAACAATCTTTCTATTGTAAGCTTGCTGTAACCAAGTTCGATTTTGCTATAAGCATTCTGCGATATTTTCAATTTCGCTGCCAGATAATCTTGAGTGTAATCTCTATATTCTCTAATTTTTCTAATGTTCCCGGCTACATTCTTCGTCTTTAAAGCCAATAGATCTTCCATAAAATGAGGATTTTTTTAATTACTAATACGATTAAGTACGAAAATTGTTCGGACAGGGATTTGTAAAAGTGCAACTTTTTGTAATAAAGTTGCATTTAGCGTATAATTAGACACTTAAAATGAAGTAAAAAAAATGTTATGAAAGGATTAAACAAACGAATTCAATATGACGTTCAGCTTTAATATAAGCCCCAATCGTCTTCAAATTCGTCTTTCTCGAATGATTTTACCCACTTGATAAATAACAGTTTGAATTTGTCTAATTCATCTAATACAATTTCGAGGTAATCGGGCTTGCAGATCTCGAACATTTCAGCAGCTTTAACCTGTGTTTCCAGCTCTTTACAGTTTGTACGGATTATGGAAGCATTTTCCATGCGAACAATGTAGATGTTGGCACCTTCTGCGCCAACAATTTTTGGGCACAACATCATAACATTCTGCATAATGAGGTTTGCTGTAATTTGTGCCATTTCACCTTCTAGTGTTTCGCAAAACAAGGCCGAATATTTATAAACAATTCTTGCCTGGTTGTACAAGTTTTTGGCCAATGAAACTTTCTTCGGTAAGGTTTCAGGAAATTCACTTTCCTTTTGCTCAAAATGACTGAAATGCTCCCATTCAGGCATATGATCCATGTTATCAAATTCCATATTTTCAAATAAATTGATTACGTTATGGTAACGTAGAGAGGCGTTAAACGTAATTATGCTTGTTCGTTTGATGGTGTTAAAGGTGCTCTTCGGCTACCGTCATACAGTTCATATTCCAGCAACCTGCAATCGAGCTTGCCATTATAAAATTCTATTTTTTTAGAAGCTTTTAACCCGATTTTCTTAGCCAGATCAGGATTACCGGTAAAAATATAACCCGAATAACCTTTACATTCTTTTTTCATGTAATCGCCCATGCGTTTGTAAGTAAGTTCGAGTTTGCTGTGCACACCCAGGCGTTCGCCATATTCAGGGTTAAAAACCACAACACCTTTTCCGTCTTCAGGAACCGGGGTTAATTCAAAATCGCAAACCTGAAAATCAATCAAAGTATCAACACCCGCAGTTTTTGCATTTTTGCGTGTTACATCAACCGCATCCTCAGAGATATCGGAAGCTACGATCTTCAAATCGATATTTTTGATAACTTGTTCCTTTAAAATCCTTCTTTCTGCGAAAAAAACTTCTTCATTATAGCCCATAATATGCATAAAACCATAATTCATGCGGTAAAGTCCTGGAGCACGGTTAGTAGCAATTAAGGCAGCTTCTATAGCTAAAGTTCCCGAACCACACATCGGGTTAATGAATGGCGATTTTTTATCCCATTGGGTAGCAAAAATTGCCCCCGAAGCAAGCGCTTCTAGCATAGGTGCTTTACCTGGGATTTTTCGATACCCGTGTTTTGCAAGCGTTTCGCCAGAAGTATCCATAAAAACATCCGCTTCAGCATCTTTCCAATACAGATGTACTACGGTTTTATTGGCATCGGAACCTGAATTAGGGCGGATGCCTTTTTTCTCCTTCAATCGGTCTACAATAGCATCTTTAACCTTTAAATTTGCAAAAAGAGGTGTTGTTATATTTGGATTATCAACATTTGATGTTACCGAAAAATAACCCGTAAAATCAATCAGTTCTTCCCATTCAATGGTTGAAATTTCCTTGTATAAATCATCCGGCGTAGCCGCCTTGAAACTTTTTATCGCATATAAAACCTGGCTTGCACAGCGAAGGTTTAAATTTAACTTAATACACTCGGTAAGGGTTATATTCAACTCTACACCAGTAGCAAAAGCCCTAACGATGGTATAGCCCAGAGCAGAAACTTCCTCTTGTAAATACGGCGAAAGGCGTTTGTTGCAGGTAATAATTACCTTGCTTTTATTGTGGAAAACTTGCATCATATAATATGCGAAGTTATCAATAAAATTATAGAGATTTGATTTTTATAGTACAATTAAGTAGTATTTGATATGGAAATTAAAGGAAAAGTACACGAGGTAGGTGCCACACAACAAGTAAGTGAAACGTTTAAAAAACGCGATTTAATAGTAGAGTACGCAGAAAACCCAACATATCCGGAGTATATCCGTTTTGAGGCTTTGCAAGATAAAGCGGCATTATTAGATAGTTTTAAAGCAGGCGATGAGGTTGAGGTTTTCTTTAATTTACGTGGTCGTCCATGGACAGATAAAACAGGAAAAACATCATACTTCAACAGTCTTGTTATCTGGAGAATTAATGCAATTGCAGCTGGCGCACCTGCAGCAGCGGCTCCGGCATATGCAGCACCAGCTGATGTAAGCAACGCACCTGGAGAAGATGATGATTTACCTTTCTAAATAAAGATTCTTTTTTAAGCAAACAATTTTTAACGGATGCCGGAATTATTTTCCGGCATTTTTTTGTGCCCGGTATTTTGTTACTGACCCGGTAGTCTTGTTAAATTATGTTAAATAGATACACTTCAGTACGTTATTAATTAATTTTACATACTAATTAGTTTTTCAGGGATAAGTGTATTTTACTAATCATACGGCTATCTCTGCCAAAGGGATTTAATGAAGAAAAGAAGTTTTTGGTTAATTACCGTATTAATGACGGTAGCTTTACTCGGTGTTTTTGTAATGCAGTTGTATTACATAAGGGAAGCTTATAACCTCAAATCGCAGCTTTTTGATGAGCAGGTAAATCAAACACTTACATCAGTAGTAAATAAAATTCAGCGTATAAATGCTGCTGATAGAATTAGCAGAAAAGACCTGGAAAATAAAATAAAGAGAAGCCAGGATTTAAGACAGCGCCAGCTCGATATTAAAGACCTTAGGCAGCAGTTTGTGGAAGCTGCCGATCTACGCCAGGCAGAACACGAAAACCAGATAGAAAACTACCTCAATCAGCAAGATAGTCTGATCCGTGGCCGCTATATTGCGCCAAAAGTAATTAGCGAGAAAGAATATGTTTCGCTGTATGGTGGTGCTAAATTAGATCTCCAAATGGATATTGCTGTTGATGTAAGAAGCAATATGGTTAAAGGTTATAGCTTACGCTCTAAGTTATTTCCGTCGGAGAATAAAACCTTTAATTTCAGAACACAGCAAAACCTACCGGATACAATTAGGTATCAGGTTTTCGATATGGCGGGATACCCGCGTTTTGTAAGCTTGCCAAAAATTTCAGACGATCTGGTAAAGAAGTTTAAACGCGAAGATGATATCGCAAAGAAGCAGCTGGCAATTAAAATAGCCGCTTTAGGGAAAGATACTTTGCCTTATAAAACCGGTTATAACTTATTGGAAGACGTAGCCAAGGAAATGAACGAAAGAAATGTTCCGCTTGCCAACAGGATTAATTTTTCGTCGTTAGAAGAAACCCTTCAGAAATCTTTCCTGGATCACAACATTACGTTAAGATACAATTTCAGGGTTAAACTTGCGCAAAAAGATTCTGTTTTGTACCTCCAGGCATCTTACCCTGAACAAAAGTTCTTGCCTAAAAATACATATAGAACTACACTTTTCGGGAATGACTTATTCAGAGACCCTGGAATATTGGAGGTAAATTTCCCAAATAAAAATTCGGCTATTGTTGGCAATTTAAGTGCAACACTTGCTTCTTCTGTTGGCCTTTTACTGGTTTTGGTTTTTATTTTCAGCTATACGCTTTATGCTATTCTAAAGCAGAAAAAAATATCGGAAATGAAAACAGATTTCATCAATAACATGACCCATGAGTTTAAAACACCTGTGGCCACGATTATGATTGCAAGTGAAGCGCTTAAAGACCCCGAAGTAACTGAAGATAAAGCAAGGCTGAAAAGACTGGCTGGAATTATTTACGATGAAAATGTTAGGTTAGGAAGCCATATAGAACGTGTTTTAAGCATCGCCCGGTTAGAAAAAGGTGAATTGAAGATGGAAAATACTGAGGTTGATATGAACGATTTGATTATGATTGTTCTTGATAGCATGAGCCTTCAGTTGCAAAAGAAAAATGCTATCCTGAATATAAATACTGATGCCGAAAATTCAGTAATTATGGGCGATGAACTTCACCTTTCAAATGTGCTTTACAACCTGATAGACAATGCTAATAAATACAGCAGAGATGTTCCTGAAATAACCATCAACACAAAAAATTCAGGTAAAAATTTAATTATCGAAATTACCGATAACGGAATCGGAATGAGTAAGGAACATACTAAACGGATATTTGACCAGTTTTATAGGGTCCCAACAGGCAATTTGCACGATGTTAAGGGCTTTGGACTTGGATTAAATTATGTTCAGGATATTATTAAAAAATTAAACGGAACAATTAAGGTAAGTAGCGAAAAAGATAGAGGAACAACTTTCGAAATATCTTTACCTTTATAAACGAGCAAATTAACTGTCGGTACAAACAGCTTCTTTGTCGATACATTACATCGCTGCGGATATAATTTAAGTAATATAGCTGAATAATTAATTTAACTATATCAAACTTAAATTAAACCGTAATGCAAAATCAGAATCAAACCTTTAGCGTGGGCCGTAGTGTTTACACCACTAAACAAAAAAAAATGAAAAGAATACTTTTGGTAGAAGACGATCCGAATTTGGGCTTGCTATTGCAAGATTATCTGCAGTTAAAGGGTAAGTTTGATGTTGTATTATGTACTGACGGCGAAGAAGGGTTGAAAGCTTTTAATAAGCAAAATTTTGACTTATGTATCCTGGATGTGATGATGCCTAAAAAAGATGGCTTTACACTTGGAAAGGATATCAGGAAAATAAATGCACATGTGCCGATGATTTTTGCGACAGCTAAAACCATGCTGGAAGATAAATCGGCTGCTTATGACCTAGGCGGTGATGATTATATTACCAAACCTTTCCGTATTGAAGAACTTCTGCTTCGTATAAATGCAATGTTTAAACGTGTAGCAAATAAGGCCGGTGGTAATGAAGACGCAGCCGAAAGCCAGTTCTCTATAGGCAAATATAATTTCGATTATACTACACAGATTATCACCCGCGAAGATCAGATTCAAAAATTATCAACCAAAGAAGCTGAATTATTACGTTTATTATGCCTGAAGAAAAATACAGTCTTAACTAGAGAAGAAGCACTGTTAACCATCTGGCATGATGATAACTATTTCAATGGCAGAAGCATGGATGTATTTTTAAGTAAGCTTCGCAAATACTTGCGTGAAGACCCTGCTGTAGAAATCATCAATGTTCACGGAAAAGGCTACAAACTTCTGGTAAGTTAAACTGAGGCATATAGATTATGCTCAAGAACAGGAATTAAATCCTTTTCCTGCGCCAGTTTAAATAACGTATCTATCGCTTTTTTGCCTTCTTCACCCAGGTCTATACTGTATTTATTTACATATAGTTCAATGTGCTTGTACATCACAGTTTCGTCCATTTCCTGTGCATGTGCTTTAATAAAATCGATACCCGATTTTGGATTGGCAAAAGCATATTCAACAGATTGACGGATGAGTCGGTTAACTTTTAGCTGAATTTCCTTATCCAGTTTTCGGTTGATTACAATTCCGCCTAAAGGAATAGCACAGCCCGTTAGTTTTTCCCAATAATCGCCCAAATCAACAATTTTATTTAAGCCCTTATCCTGGTAAGTAAAGCGATTTTCATGAATAATTAAGCCTAAATCTATCTTTTCATCCAACAAGGCTGATTCAATTTCTGAGAAAACCATCAGTTGCTTATCCTGCAGGTGTGGATAAGCAATGCCCAATAAAAAATTTGCTGTAGTATATTTTCCAGGAATACCCACTTTTAAAGCGGGATGTAATTCACCTTCAAATTTTCTTTTGCTGATTAGCAAAGGGCCAACACCAAAACCTAAAGCACTGCCTGCATCAAGTAAAGCATATTGATTGGCAACATAAGCAAAAGCGTGAAAACTTAATTTTGTAATGTCTAATTCGCCTTGCAGCGCCTTTTTATTCAGGGTTTCAACATCATCAAAATAAACCTCAAACTCTAAACCTTCTGTATCAATTTTATGGTGAATGAGTGCATCAAATATAAATGTATCGTTAGGGCAGGGCGAAAAACCAAGTGTTAGCTTCATAAGCCAAAATTAAGTGTTGCATTAAATTAGTTCGTCATAATCAATTCATATCTGACAGAAACTCGATAGCCCATTCATTTAAATTCTTTATGGCTAAACCAATTTTCCATTTATCCTTATTACGAGGTTCAACATAATTTGATATGCTGCGGATTTGTAAACAATCTATCCTTTCCTTTTCGCAGGCAAAAAGCACGGCAGCACCCTCCATACTTTCTGTTTTAGGGTTTAAGCGTTCAGTTAAATGTCGTATGTTTTTTTCGTTGCCGCTAACGCGGTTTACCGTAACGCCCGATACTTGTGGTAAATTAACTTTTTTACTGCTTTTTGATTTATAACTGTTCTCCCCAAAACCAAGGTCAGTTATAGTGAGGAAGTTCTCGCCATCATCTGCTCCGAGTTCTGCAAAAGTATCTTCAGTAATATTTACCAGGCTGCCCAGGGCAACTGTTCTATCGAATCCTCCTGCAATTCCCAGGTTTAAAACCAGGTTATATTTGTGCGATAAGTATTTTCCTAAAGCAAAAGCTGTGGCAACCATTCCAACTCCGGTAATTAATACATCGAAGTTTTTGTCTTCGATAAAATCGCCTTCGGGCAGGCTGAAATGCTGGTAGAAAAAGGTAAGCTCGGCTTTTGTAGCTGCAACAACTAATGTTTTCATATCGTAAATTTAATGCATTCTTATCATTAAAATATCTTTCTTTAAGCTTTGCCCTTTAGGCTTAATGCTTTATGAGTATATTTGCGGTTTAATTGTAATAATGATTTATATAACGAGAAAAGCGTCATTTAATGCAGCGCATAAGCTGGCCCGAACCGATTGGGATGACGATAAAAACACTGAAGTTTACGGTAAATGTGCCAATCCAAACTGGCATGGCCATAATTACTGGCTCTACGTTACAGTAAAAGGCGAGGTTAATCCCGAAACAGGATTTCTTGTAGACCTTAAATGGTTAAAGGATGTGATGAACGAATATGTTGTTGATAAGGTTGACCATAAGAATTTAAACCTTGATGTGGATTTTATGAAAGGTAAACTGGCTTCGACAGAAAACCTTGCCATTGCAATATGGGAGCAACTAATAGCGCCTATTTCAGAAGCCGGAGCTATTTTGCATGCCGTTAAAATTTACGAAACTGAAAATAATTACGTTGAATACTTTGGTTAAGCCTTAATGGAAAAGAAAGATATTTTAAAAGGAGAATCTAGGGATGGTTATGTAAAAATCGATCGCTACGATGAATCAAAAATTGAAGCCGTTGCTACTCATTACAAAGATATTTTAAGTCAGTTAGGTGAAAACCCTGAACGCGAAGGCCTGGTTAAAACACCAGAACGCGTTGCTAAAGCTTTACAATACCTTACGCACGGTTACGATTTAAAGCCAGATGAGATTTTAAAATCGGCAATGTTTGAAGAAGAATACAGCCAGATGGTTGTAGTTAAAGATATTGAAGTTTATTCAATGTGTGAGCACCATATGTTACCATTTTTCGGCAAGGCACATATTGCCTATATTCCCAATGGGCACATCGTTGGGTTAAGTAAAATCCCCCGCATTGTTGATGCCTTTGCACGTCGTTTGCAGGTACAGGAACGCTTAACCAACGAAATAAGAGACTGTATACAAAATACATTAAGTCCAATGGGTGTTGCTGTAGTAATGGAGTGTAAACATTTGTGTATGGCCATGCGGGGTGTTCAAAAACAAAATTCGGTTACCACAACATCGGCCTTTACCGGAACTTTTTTAAGTAACGATAAAACAAGAGCTGAGTTTTTAAGGTTAATTACAGCAAGTTTAGACTAACTACTAAGCTAATATTAATAATAAATTTAACTAAATATTTCCCCATAGGGGATTAAAGAATATGAAGGCATACGTTTTTCCCGGTCAGGGCGCACAATTTGTAGGAATGGGTAAAGATCTTTACGAAAACCCAAAAGCTGCTGAGTTATTTGAAAAAGCTAACGAAATCATTGGATTCAGAATCAGTGATATTATGTTTGGTGGTACTGATGAGGAACTAAAACAAACTAATGTTACACAACCGGCAATTTTTCTACACTCGGTAATTCTGGCAAAAATTTTGGGCGATGATTTTAAACCAGATATGGTTGCAGGGCATTCTTTGGGTGAGTTTTCTTCGTTAGTTGCTGCAAATGCTTTAAGTTTCGAAGATGGATTAAAATTGGTTATTGCAAGGGCAAACGCTATGCAGAAAGCCTGCGAAGCACAACCGTCAACAATGGCTGCTATTTTAGGGCTGGCTGACGATGTTGTAGAAAAAATTTGTGCAGAAATAGATGCTGTTGTTGTTCCGGCTAATTATAACTGCCCGGGCCAATTGGTAATTTCGGGTAGTATAGAAGGAATTGACCTGGCTTGTGCTAAGTTAACTGAAGCAGGAGCTAAAAGAGCCTTGAAGCTTAATGTTGGTGGCGCTTTCCACTCTCCTTTAATGGAGCCGGCAAAAATTGAGCTGCAGGCTGCAATTGAGGCTACCCATATTTCAACACCTATTTGCCCGGTTTATCAGAACGTTGATGCAAAACCGTATACTGACCCGGCACAGATTAAAGAAAACTTAATAAAACAATTAACAGGTGCTGTGCGTTGGACCCAGACAGTAGAGCGTATGCTTGCAGATGGTGCAACTGAATTTGTTGAGGTAGGACCAGGTAATGTTTTACAAGGCTTGGTTAAGAAAGTTAGCCGTGAGGTAAGTACAAGTAGCGCAACAATTGCTTAATCAAAAACATTTGAAATAATTAATTCGACGCCATAAACCAGCAGTTTATGGCGTTGTTTTTTATAATATTTAATATCTTTATCAATAGATGAAATTGAGCTTCGGGGTAAAAATAAGGTTTCTATTGCTTGTTTTAGGCTGCTGCCTCATTGCAACCTCAATTTCATTAAGTCGCTTTACAACCAAAGAAGAGCTTCTGGAGCGCGATGCAAAAAAGGTACAGGAAAACCTCATCGTGAAGGAAAATATTGTAGATGATTTTCTTTCCAATAAAAAAGAAGTAACCCAAGCCAAGCGATTTCATTTAGATGCCAACAGCGCTTTAAATTTCCTCGATTTTTATCGCAAAAACGGGATAAACCTTCAAACTTTTCAGCACAATAAACTGAAATACTGGAGTACAATTAAAGTTTCAGATATAAACCCTAGAAATATAAAGGAAGGAAAATCTGTTTTATATTTTTCTAACGGTTTCTACGAGGTTATAAAAAAAACCGACGGGGATTTTGTCCTCATTTTTTTTATATCTATTCAGTCGCGGTATTCCGTTCCCGAGAACAGGTATTTTAAAAATGATATGGATCCACAGTTGTCGGATTCAAAAATAATCACCCTGTCAGAATATAATGATAAGGAAGTCTATTCAATAAAGAGTAAAGACAACACCTTTCTCTTCGGCCTAAAAATAAAACCTGGCTATACTGATAATTATTATTCTGATACACAGTTATGGCTTTTTATTGCAGGGATTCTGTGCATTTGCATGTTTTTTAATTCATTAAGCTCATTAATTGCCAGGAAAGGCTATTTAATTTCCGGAAGTCTTTTGTTCCTTGCTTTTTTTGTTACCGCCCGTTTAACTGATATAAATTACGGCTGGTTTAACCATCATTTCCCTTTGGAATTATTCGACCCAAAAATATATGCGGCCAACGATTTCATGCCTTCATTAGGCGATTTTTTATTGAATGTTTTGGCTGGAACATGGTGGCTTTTGTTCGTTTATAATCACAAAGAGCAATATAAATTTCCTAACTGGATAACAAAAAGCAAAATACTGGGACTATTTATACAAAGTTTATTACTGATTAATATTTCGATGATGGCTTTTTTTGTTGATGGGTTGTTTTTTGGGCTTATCAATAATTCAAAAATAAACTTCGATATTATTAATATCCTGAAACTGAGCGGTAACAGTTGGGTAAGTATCGTTATTTTGTGTCTGGTATGGTTTCAGATTTACCTGATTACCGTTATTTCCATTGAAGTAAGTAAACAGCTTAATGTTTCGAATAAAGAAAGATTAATATTGTTTCTTACAGGCTTTGCAGGAGTGTTCATTTACAAGTTGCTCACCGATTTTACCGCCTTCTTTATTGTTTATGCCTTGGTTCTGCTTATCGTTGGAAGAATTTCATATATAAAGGAGAAGTATTTTTCTGTAGGCATGCTATCCATCATGTTTTTTTGCCTGGCATTTAACACCTCCATAAAATATATCAAATATAAAGATATTAAAGAACGCAGTGAGCGGGAATTACTGGCGAGGAAAGTGCAATCATCTGAAGATCCGAATGCAATTATCGCATTGAGCAAACTCGAGAGGCAATTACTTGAAGACGAGTTTTTGGTTAAGTACTTTACGAATTATCAAACGGCTAACTTTGCTGTTTTAAAAAATCATATCAGGGGTTATCTGGATGGTTATTTAGGACGATATGATTACAATATCTACGATTATAATAAGTTTGAAACGGCTATAAATAATGTTGAGGCGCAACCGATTGAGAAGTATAAACGCTTGGTAGAATCTGGGTCGGTAAAAACAGAAGCTTCAAACTTTTTTTATCAGGTTAATAATACTTTTGGTTATCAGGATTACTTTGGAATCATTCCAGTAGTTAAACAAAATAATCTGCTGGGCACATTAATTATCGAATTGCGATCTAAACCTTATAATTATAGTAACCGTTTACCTGATTTACTTGCCGACCAAAAGTATAGCAAGGACGAAGAATTTAAAAACTACTCAATTGCGCTGTATAGCAATAATAAGCTTTTAAATCAATCCGGAGCTTATACTTACCCTCTTGACGGCAGTATTTACAAAGGTAAGCTCGATGATTTTGTTATCAACAATGATGATGCACTCCGTTACAGCAACCTGATATTTAAACCCAGCAATAGTAAAATGGTGGTAATCAGTAAGGAGAAAGTTGGTTATGTTGAACGTTTGGCAGCACTTTCATTTTTCTTTCTGGTATTCATTATTTTCTGTATTATTCTTTATGGTTTGGTGTGGCTGATAAAGAACCTTGACGATGATAGGGTGGGCTGGTTTAGTATTAACCGGCATTTAATGATTAATGCCAATAAAATTCTTTATAAAACCCGCATACAGGTAACAATTGTTTTAACTGTTGTGGCTACCTTACTAATCGTTGGCTGGTCAACCTACTGGTATATGAATACCGAGTATCGCGGCCAGCAGGATGTTTTAATAAAAGATAAAATCAGAAAAGTTCAGCAAAACTTCGAAAAGCAGGTTTTTAATGAAGGTAAAATAAGTACTGATGAAAATGCAGTTGCTGATTTTAACAACTTTGCTGATATCAATAATGCTGATTTAACGCTTTTTGATACCAATGGTGATGTGATTATGACTACCTACCCTAAGTTATACAACTACCGGATAATTGGCCGGAAAATGGGTACGAAAGCATTCCTTAATTTAAGTGGACTGCAAAGATCAGAATTCATCAATCAGGAAGAAAAGATAGGTAATTTAACTTATGCTGCTGCTTATGCACCAATAAGAAATGCGCAGAATAAAACCATAGCTTATATCGGATTGCCAAATTACTCAAACGAGGATGAGTATAAAGATAAGATTGCACTTTTTGTAAGTAACCTGATTAACTTATATGCATTGGTTTTCGTTGCCATTGGTGTACTCGCCGTGTTTTTGGCTAACCAGATTACCAACCCGTTAACATTTTTGCAGGAAAGTTTCAGTCGTACCAAAATCGGGCAGAAAAACGAACCGATTGTTTGGCGCAGGCATGATGAGATCGGCTCGTTAATTAAAGAATACAACAGTATGATTGCTGCGCTCGAAGATAGTGCTGCCAGGTTAGCTCGTTCTGAAAGAGAGAGTGCCTGGAGGGAAATGGCAAAGCAGGTTGCCCATGAAATTAAAAACCCTTTAACGCCGCTTAAGCTAGGTGTACAGTTACTGGAGAAATCATGGAAAGAAAAAGATCCTAACTTTGAACTGAAGTTCAATAAGTTCAGTAAGTCATTTATTGAACAGATTGATAGCCTTTCTAAAATCGCCTCCGAATTCTCGAATTTTGCAAAGATGCCGGATACGCAGCTTGAGCAAACTGCTGTTCTTTCTGTTATTGAACAGGCAAGAGAAGTATTTAAGAGTGCAGAAAATGTAGATATTAATGTGATTAACAAATCTGTAATAAACATTTACATTCAGGCCGATAGGGATCAGCTTTTGCGTTCTTTCAATAACCTGTTTAAAAATGCAATTGAAGCTAACGACGACGAAGGCGCCTGTGAAATAAACGTAACTGTTTATAACGACAATCGAAATGCCTACATCGAAATTAAAGATAATGGGAAAGGTATTCCTGCAGTATTACACGATAAAATATTTGTGCCCAACTTTACAACAAAGACATCAGGTACAGGATTAGGTTTAGCCTTCGTAAAACAGGCAATCGAAAATGCAGGTGGAAATATCAGTTTTACTTCGATAATTGGAAAGGGAACAACTTTTTACCTGAATTTCCCTTTAATTTAGCTACCTTAATTCTATTTGCGCTTTACCCATGGTGGCACCATCTGTGTATAGGATAACAGTATAGATGCCTTTTATATAGGGCTTTGGATTTGCCCAGTCAATTGTGTAAACACTTCCGTCGTTATTGTAGTCGATATAAACGGAGTGGGTATATTGCATTTCCTGTCCGTCGGCTTCAAAACGGTTACTTTCTTCGGCAAGCAGGTTTCCTGCCGGATCGAATACCCTTAAAAATACGTTGTGATGGCCTTTTTCGGCTAGTTCGTTTGGCGTAACATTAAAACGGATGCTTAATTTTTCAGCGGTTGAGGATTTGGTAACTTCTATTTTTTTTCCGCTTGATTTTGTTCGGTAAGCAACGATCTCAGCTTTCTGAACCTTTAGCGCTGCGGCTATTTTAACTTTGGCATTTAAGTTTGAGTTTTCGTTAGCCAGGCTATTTACCTTATCGTTGGCACTTTTTACCGAGTTTTCAAGGCTATCTTTTGTAGATTTTAAAAATATATTTTCTTTTTGCAGCTGAATTACCTGGTCATTATAATTTTTAATAAAAACCTTTAGTTCTTCAATCTGTGTCTGGGCCTTATCAAGCTCTGATTGTGTAATCTTACCTTTTTCAAGGGCAAGTTTTAGTTCTGCTATCTTTTCCCGTGCAAGTTTTTGCTCGCCTACAAGTTTTTCATTTAAATCGAGGTTAAGTGCATTAACCTTATCTAATTCAACCTCTATTTTTTCTACTTCTAATCTAAGTTTATCCTTTTCGGTGCTCACCGTAACCAGGCGCTCGCCTTGCTGTCGGTCTTTAAAAAATAAGTATCCGTTTGTTCCAATTAGGGCTGCAATTACAATAATAAGGAAGTAAATTTTGTTTCTATCGCCTTTATTAACGTTTTGTGGTTCCATTTTAAATAATGCTCAGTTCGTTTCAGTTAATATAATTTATGTCTTCATAGGTAAATGGTAACACAATCAGGTTTCAGTAGAAACGGGGCGCAAATTATAATTTTTAATAAAATTATATGAGTTTTTAAAAAAAATCGTTTACTTGCTAATGTTCAAATTGTATTATAATAAGAACAAACACACATTTCGAATAAAAAAACAGACAGAATAATGCTTAAAAACTTTCTATACGCAATTTTATCTTTAACTATACTACCTTATATATTAAATGCACAACCAACATCAAAAATTGCACCAAAAAGAGAGTTTAGAGGCGTTTGGATAGCTACAGTGACTAATATCGACTGGCCATCTAGGCCCGGATTAACTGTTGATCAGCAGAAACAGGAGCTTATTGGCATTTTAGAGCGGCACAAGGAGCAGGGAATTAACGCAATATTGTTACAAGTACGCCCTGCTGCTGATGCTTTCTACGCGAAAGGCCGCGAACCATGGAGCCAATGGCTGATGGGAAGGCAAGGCCTGGCGCCTTCGCCGGGTTACGACCCGTTGGAGTTTGCGATAAAAGAAGCCCATTTAAGGGGAATGGAGTTACATGCCTGGTTTAACCCTTATCGGGCCAGTATGAGTATGACCTCGGCATTGAGCAGTGATCACATTACAAAAACGCATCCGGAGTGGTTTTTTAATTATGGTGGGAAGAAGCAATTCGACCCTGGAATCCCTGAAGTAAGAGAATATATTACGCAAGTGATTCTGGATGTTGTGAAAAACTATGATATAGACGGTATACACTTCGACGATTATTTTTATCCTTATCCAATTGCAGGGCAAAGAATTGATGATGGGAATACTTTTTATAAATACCCTAACAACTTTTCAGATATTAAAGACTGGCGCAGGAACAATGTTGATATGCTGATTAAAATGGTTGATGATAGTGTTCATCACTATAAAAAATATGTGAAATTTGGTATCAGTCCGTTTGGTATCTGGAGAAACAAGTATGAAACCCCAGAAGGTTCAGCGAGCAGCGGCCTTTCAAACTATGCCGAACTTTATGCAGATAGCCGGAAATGGGTTAAGGAAGGATGGGTAGATTATATCAATCCACAAATATATTTCAGTTTCAGTAAGAAGGTGGCTCCATTCGGAGTTTTATTAGATTGGTGGAGTAATAATGCTTACGGAAGGCATGTTTATGTGGGTCAGGCAGCCTATCTGGTGAACTCGAGAGCAGAAATGGCCTGGAGAAACCCTGTTGAATTACCTAACCAAATCCGTTCTTTGAGGGAAAATAACCGGATTCAGGGTAGTGTTTTCTTCTCCTCAAAATCGTTAAGTACTGTTGCGAGGGCTTTTGGCGATTCTTTGAAAACCGATTTATACAAATATCCTGCTTTACCTCCTCAAATGCCCTGGCTTGACGAAACCCCGCCTAACCAACCGCAAGTATTAACAGCTGATGCATTAAAGGATGGTGTACATCTGAAGTGGCAGATGCCAATGAAGGCCAAGGATGGTGAAACCGCTTCAGGTTTTGTTATTTACAGATTTGCCGAAGGCGAAAAGATATCAACCCTCGATGCAAAAAATATTTTAAGAATAAGTTTTGAAGATTATCTTACTTTTATTGATACCAGCGTTGAGAGTGGTAAACGTTACAGTTATCTTGTAACCGCACTCGACAGGTTGAAAAACGAAAGTGAGCCTAGTGGCCCAGTTGGAGTCGAAATTCCTTTAGCTAAAGAGTAGTTATACTTTTATAATAATATTCTTTTTATACATAACATAAAGAAGTACATAAAACCCCAAAACATAACTTATAGCCCATACCAGTGAAGCATTTATGGGTGAAAAGAATGGCGTGTAGCATGTTTCGTAAAAACGGACAAGAATTCCGGTTTTGGTACCATCGGGTTTAGTAACCTGAATCAGGTTAAGTACCCGCGGCATTAAACCTGCGAGGAAAAAAACTGTTATTGCATTTACGCCATAAACAACAAAAGGTGTAGTGAATTTTTTGTAACCCTGTACATCAATCACCCAATAACAAAGTGCCAATGCAACGGTAGCTAAACCTCCGGCATACAGTACGTAAGAGCTTGTCCACAGTGCTTTGTTTATAGGGAATTGTAAATCCCATAACAAACCTAAAATGATTGCAGTAATTCCGGTAGTAAATAACCAAGCCACTTTTGTTGGGTTATCTACATCTTTTCTGCGCATCCAGATACCAGTCAAAATACCGAACAAACAAGTCCCGATGGCTGGTAATGTGCTTAATACACCTTCCGGATCCCAGGTTTTAGATGATGCCCAGGTGTGTGCTTCTGTCAGGATGCCCCTGTCAATCCAGGCGGCAAGGTTCGTTTCCTTTTCCATATTCGCGTAGCCAATCCCAGGCACGGGAACAAAAGTCATTAAGGCCCAATAAACAGCAAGGATTACAATAAATGTTTTAAATATTGTTTTTGGCGATGCTTTTAGAAATATTACACTGCTAATGATGAAGACAATTCCAATGCGCTGCAGTACGCCTAATAACCTTACTGTTTGTAATGCATGTGCAGGATCGTTTAATAACTTGCCAAAAATTGCGAGGAAAAAACCAAGGAAGTAAAGAATTAATCCACGCTTAACCGCTTTAATAATTGTTTTTCTATGCGTAGCAGGATCAGCTTTGCTGCTGCTCATTGCAAAAGCAATAGAAACGCCAACAATCCAAAGGAAAAAAGGGAAAACTAAATCCGTTGGTGTGCAACCATTCCACTCAGCATGCTCTAAAGGAGCATAAATGTGCCCCCAGCTACCGGGATTGTTTACTAAAATCATGGCGGCTACGGTTAGCCCCCTTAAAAAATCAAGAGATAGCAAACGTTGTTTTGGCTGAGTCATTATCAGGAAAGGTTAGATTGAGAAACTAATTTAGAGTATTGTTTTTAATTTTACCAATAAAGTTGATTGGTCTTTATTGAATTCGTATGTATATATAAAGTGTTTTTAAATCAAAAAGCTGCTTAGAATTAACCAAGCAGCTTTTTCTAAATATTTCAAGTTTAAAATTTTAGAATTTCCAGCGAACGAAAGCTTCCATAGCCTCATATTCAGCCAAACCTAATGCGTCGTAAGCTTTAGCGGTATCACGATTGCGGTCTTCCGCTCTTTGCCAGAATTCCCTTGCATCATCACCCGGGAAAACAGCACGGTCTTTCTGACTTTGGTGTTTAAAAATTGCATATTTTTTGCGTTCCAGTTCCTGTGGACTAATTGGCACAGCCATTTCAATTTCATGGGTTTCAAATTCATGCCATGCGCCCCGATACATCCATAACCAGCAATCTTTCGCCCAGTCTTCGGTTTTACGGAGTTCAGTTAAAGCAGCAAGAATGATATTGAAGCAAACGAGGTGTGTACCATGTGGGTCTTCAAAATCGCCTGCGGCAAATACCTGCTGTGGTTTAACCTTTTGCAAAAGCTCAATAGTTAACTCCACATCAGCATGGGTTACAGGGTTTTTCTGGTTTTTACCGCTTTCATAAAATGGAAGGGCCTGGAAATGGATATGATCATCTTCGAGTCCGCAATAACGGGCACCCGCGATTGCTTCTCCTTTTCTGATTAAGCCTTTTACCGTCTGAATCTCTGGTGTATCTACCTGGTTTGGTCTCTTCTGCTCAATAAAAGCCCTCATTTTGTGGTAAAGATCTTTTAAATGCGAATTATCCATGCCCATTTTTTCAGTGAAATCTACGTTGAATTCCACAAAACGTAAAGCATCATCGTCCCAAACTGCGGTATTACCTGAAGTCTGATAAGCCACATGCACATCATGTTTCTGATCTACCAACCTGATAAATGTCCCACCCATCGAAATTACATCGTCATCAGGATGCGGAGAAAAAATGATAACCCTTTTTTTAGCAGGTTCCGCTCTTTCCGGGCGCTGCGAATCATCGGCATTCGGTTTGCCTCCGGGCCATCCTGTAATGGTATGCTGAAGTTTGTTGAAAATATGAATATTGATATTATAAACCGGCCCTTTTTCAGTGGCCAGTTGTGCCATACCATTATTGTTATAATCATCCTCAGTTAATTTAAGGATAGGTTTTTTAAGTGTGTTTGCTAACCAGATTACTGCTTTACGAATAAGCTCATCTGTCCAGATGCAATCTTTAACCAGCCATGGTGTATCAAATCTTGTTAAATCTGAAGCTCCCGGAGCATCTAAAATAAACTCAACATTATCTGATAACTGCAGGTAAGTGGCTGGCACTTCGCCAGAAATTTCGCCTTCAACCGCTTTTTTAATAATCGATGCCTTTTTACGGCTCCAGGCCATAAGTATAATTTCACGAGCCTTAAAGATTGTGCCAATGCCCATGGTGATGGCTTTTGTTGGTACAAAAGATTTTCCCCCAAAATCACGGGCAGCATCACGACGTGTTAAGTCATCTAAGGTTACTAAACGTGTTCCTGAGTTGGGTGCTGAACCCGGCTCATTAAAACCAATGTGTCCGGTACGACCGATACCCAAAATCTGAATGTCCAATCCTCCTAAATCACCAATCTTCTTTTCATAATCTAAACAGAATGCAGGAATATCTTCCAGTGCCAGTGTGCCATCCGGAATATGTACATTGTTCTTATCGATATCGATATGATCGAACAGGTTTTCGTTCATAAAAGTAACGTAACTCTGTGCCGCATTGGGCTGCATCGGATAATACTCATCCAGATTGAAAGTAATCACGTTTTTAAAACTTAAGCCCTCTTCTTTATGCAGTCGAACCAGTTCGGCATAAACTGCGATTGGGGTAACACCTGTTGCTAAGCCCAGTACGGCAGGTGTGTTGTTTGCTTGTTTTGTCTTGATAAGACCTGCAATGCGTTGCGCAACATTTACAGAAGCAATTTTAGGATTTTCGAACACGCTAACGGGTAATTTCTCGAAACGCGTCTCCTCCAGTAGATTTAATCTTGCCATTTTTTTTATATGGATTTTAATGTACGGAGCAGTAAATATAGAAACATATGCCCGGTTTTTAATAAAGGTTATTTACTTTTATTTAAACTATTTTGGCAAAATTGGCCTAAGAATACAAACAAACGTTTGATTCCTTTCAACAAATTAACTAATTATGAATCAGCAGATAGAAAAACTTTATTCAAAAACGAACAAGAAAGAAAGATTAATAATTGGCTTAATGAGCGGTACATCTATGGATGGTCTTGACATTGCACTGTGTAAAGTACAGGGAAGTGGCGCTGAAACAGTTATCGAAATACTTGAATTTAAGACAGCCGGTTTCACCAACGATTTCAGGGCAAGGATAAAGGCAGTTTTTTCTAAAACGGAGGTAAACTTGCAACTGGTTTGCCTGATGAACGAATACATTGCAACAACTCATGCCATTTTAATTAACGAAGCCTTAAAAGAGTGGGGATACAAAGCTGAAGCTATTGATTTTATCGCAAGCCATGGGCAAACGATTTTTCATGCCCCTAAATCATTACATAAATTGCCCGATTACCCAAACGGTACATTGCAAATTGGGGATGGCGATCATATTGCCGTTAAAACAGGTATCATAACACTTTCTGATTTCAGGCAAAAGCATTTAGCCGCAGGAGGAGAAGGCGCCCCATTAGCTGTTTATGGCGATTATCTTATATTTTCGAAGAAAGATGAAGACCGTATAATGCTTAATATCGGAGGTATTGCAAACTTTACCTACCTGCCAGGAAACCTGAATGCTGCAGAAATTTTTTCTACAGATGTTGGACCGGGAAATACATTGATGGATCAGTATGTGCAAAAACATTTCAATCTGTTTTATGATAAAAATGCCGGAATTGCATTAAAGGGAAACTTAAATCAAAATCTGTTAAATGCATTGCTTGATTTTGGTTTCTTTGAAGACGGTTTCCCTAAAACAACAGGCCCGGAGTTGTTTAACATAGAATACTTGGAAAATGCTCAAAAAAAATCATCAACAGAAAATATCAATAAAGAAGATGTAATGGCCACACTTTGCCATTTATCGGCCGAAACCATATGCAATGCCATAAAAAAATGTTTCGGTAACCATGCTGAAGCACATGTTTTTATGAGTGGTGGTGGGATGCACAATCCGCTATTGGTTAGCCTTTTGAAAGCGAAACTTCCAAACTCCATTTTTCTTACTACTGATGATTTAAATATAAATCCTGATGCAAAGGAAGCTGTTTTATTTGCCGTACTTGCCAATGAAACCCTTTGTGGAAGCCCAATAAACTTTGGTAACAGGCAAGGTGTACCATCGGTTTGTATGGGGAAAATTAGTCTTCCTGAATAAAATATTTGGTTTGTAAGGGATTTTATTAAATTTGTTTTAATCCTAATCTTTACTAAATCCTAATTTTATGGAAAAAATTTACCTTAAATGGTCATCAAGATTTTTTGCAGTTTTGATGATCCCATTTTTGCTGGTTATGTGTACCGATACGGCAAGCGCTCAGAATAAGCGTTATACCATTACCGGAAAAGTAACTGAGGCAGCAACTAAAGACCCTATACCTGGAGCGGTTGTGAAAATCTTAAATACAACGCTGGCTACCAGTACGGCGGCAAACGGAACTTATACTTTTGCTGTTGATTTAGCTCCTGGAAAATATCAGATTCAATTATCCTATGTAGGGTTTAAAACCTTGACCCAGGCCGTAGACCTGGGTAGTAGTGAGCAGGTTCAGCTCAATGGAGCACTTGCTACCGATGCCGTAGGTTTAGATGAAGTTATCGTTACCGGTACATCGCAGGGAACAACGCGTAAGCAATTGGGAAGTTATGTAAGTACGGTTAAAGGCGATGATTTAAATAAGGCACCTAGTGGAAATGTCTTATCTGCTTTGCAGGGAAAAACACCTGGAGCACAAATCAGCCAGAACAATGGAGATCCGGCGGGTGGTATGTCGGTAAGATTAAGGGGTATCAGTTCCGTTTATTCTTCTTCTGAGCCGCTTTATATAATTGATGGTGTTATCGCGAACAACTCAACTACACGTGTAACCAATACCTCTGCCAATTACGACGGGGGAAATTTTGTTGGTTCAATAGGGCAGAACAGGATGGTTGATATCAGCCCAGCTGATATTGATCACATTGAGGTTTTAAATGGTGCCGCTGCCGCCGCAATTTATGGTTCCAGGGCTAACGCGGGTGTTATTCAGATTTTTACCAAAAGAGGTAAATCTGGTGCAACACAAGTTAGTTTTAATACGGCGCTAACCATTAGTGAATTGCGTAAACAAGTTGAGGTAAATCAGGCACCAATTAAATTCGGTGGCTCTGTTAATACAGAAACGCAGGATATTTTAACCCCATCATTAACCAATACAACTCCGGTAACACGTTATAATTACCAGGATTACATTTTTCGTACTGGTGTTGGAACCGATAACTCCGTATCGGTTTCAGGAGGAAACGATAATACTAAATTTTACACCTCTGCAGGATATTTTAAAAATCAGGGGATCATAAAGAATACTGATTTTACCCGTTATAATTTCAAAGCCAATCTCGATCAGAAAATTAACAACTGGGCAAGAATGACAGCTGGTTTTAATTATGTTCATAGTGATGCAAATGAAAAACCTGATGGCAACTCTTTCTTCTCACCGATGAACTCTGTAACCATCATTGGCAACTTCCATGATATTTTTGCCCGTGATGCCCTGGGCAATCTACTTGCTGTTGGTGAGCGTGGAAGGGTTAATCCGGTTTCGGTTATTGAAGACATTAAGCAGCGACAGTTTTCTAACAGGATCATTGCAAATACCGGATTGAAATTAAATCCGGTTAAAAATTTAACAGTTGATTACACAATGGGCGTTGATAACACCATCCAGAATGGAACAACCTATATTCCTCCTTTTGCTTATAATGTAAGCACGGGCTTTTATGGCGGCGGCCCAACTTTAGATCCATCTTTAAATGGTTATGCTAGTGCTGCCAATGCAACTACAACATTGTTTAATAACGAATTAAACTTCACCTACGATGCGAAGTTATCATCTCTTTTAGGTTCAACAACACAGTTGGGTGGTTCCTATCAGTATCAAAAAGACTTATATAGTTTGTTAAATGGAAGAGGTTTGGCTCCTTTTGTACAAACAGTAAATGGTGCTAGTTCTATCTTACCGAATGTCGACAGAAGATCTGAATTCTCTATTTCTGGAGCGTATTTACAGCAAAACTTTAAATACAAAGATCATTTATTTGTTACGGGTGCTGTTCGTGTGGATCAATCGACAGTTTTCGGAGAGGATAACCGTACACAGTATTATTTAAAAGGTAATATTAGTTATGTTCCTTCGTCAGCCGATTACTGGAAAGATTTTGGTGTAAGTTCATGGTGGAATGCCTTTAAGCTCCGTGCCGCTTATGGCGAGTCGGGTAATTTAACCGGAATTGGTCCTTACGATCGTTTTAACGAGTATACTTCGAGTTCTTATGTTGGTAAAATATCATTGGTTTCAAGCGGGCAGCTGGCAAATACAAGTGTTAAACCAGAGCGCCAGAAAGAGCTGGAAATCGGTACAGACATGGCCTTTTTCAATAACCGCTTAAGCTTAACTTTTAGCTGGTATAATAAAAACGTAAAGGATTTACTTATTCCGGTAGTTGTTGCACCAACAACAGGTTTCTCAAGCTTACTTGATAATGCAGGCTCGATTAGAAACAGGGGTTTTGAGTTAATGGTAAGTGGTGTTCCTTTAAAAACGAAGGATTTTAGCTGGAATTCTACAGTAATTTTTAACCGAAACAGAAATAAAGCCGTGGGTACTGGTGGTTTACGTTTATTATCTACAAACCCAGGTGCTCCGGTTGCGATCATTGATGGACAGCCAATAGGCGTTTTCTATGGAACATTTTTCGCCCGCAAAGCCGATGGAAGCTTGCTAACCAATGCTGCCGGAATACCACAGCTGGAAAGAGGCGTGCAAACTTCCGCTACAACCTATACCGTTCAAAGAGATGCCAATGGTTTACCAACAGGTACAACACTTCGTAAAGTTTTAGGGGATCCAAATCCGGATTATACCGCATCATTTGTTAACGATTTTACTTATAAAAGATTAAGCTTACATATTCAGCTTGATGCTGTTCAGGGTGGTGAAGTTTGGAATGCCGACTGGCGTACCAGACAAGGGGTTGGAAATGGTAAAGTTGCTGAGCAGGAAGATCTGGGGCAATTGCCAAGGGGATATATCGCAGGCGTTTATGCAACAGAAGAATGGCGTATTGATGATGGCTCTTTTGTTAAATTAAGAGAGATTTCATTAAGCTATAATTTAGGTAAAGTTTCTTTTGTAAGAGATTTAACAATTAATGTGAGCGGACGGAACTTATTTAGCTGGGATAATTACAAAGGATATGATCCTGAGTTAAACTCAGGAGGCCAATCGACAATTTTGAGAAATATTGATTTTGGCTCCGTGCCAATTCCGCGTACATTTTCTTTGGGTTTACAGGCTAAATTTTAATTCCTAAAAATTAATTATTATGAAAAGAATCAACATAAAATATTCGTCTTTTTTGATAATGATTACAGCTTCATTCATGTTGTTTTCGTGCAAAAAAGAATACAAAGACCCTAATGGGGCAATGGCTACCGACGTGCTGGCATCATCAAAAGGTTTAACGGGCGTTTCTGTTGGCTTACAAAGGGTTTATACAGTTAGCAGGCCAGGTTTGCTTTTTAATTCAGTTACTGCCAATGGTTTTGTAACTAATGAAATTTTTCTGCTGAACTCTGGTAATATACCCGAATTACAATTAAGTACCGGAGGGAACGCAGTAGATGGAACCAACTCTATCCTGCTAAACATGTGGGCCAATGCAAATAAAATTATTTACGATGCTGATAATGTAATTACAAATGCCGGAACACTTGCCGACAAAAATTATGCTGCAGGTTTAATAGCTTATTCAAGTATTTTTAAGGCACTTGCAATTGGAAATATGTCTCAGTATTGGGAGAAGGTTCCGGCCTCGGTTGGAACGAATGTTAATTTTATTACCAGGGTTGAAGGCTTTAATCGTGCAATTTCAGTAATCGATAATGCGATTTCAGTAATTGGTGCCAATCCGGTAAGTGCTACTTTTCTGGCGCAAATTCCGGCAGGGATTGACATCACCAACACTTTATATGCCTTGAAAGCTCGCTATGCATTATTCGCAGGAAATTATTCACTGGCTTTAACAACGGCAAACCTCGTGGACTTAACCAAAAGATCATCATTTAATTTTGATGCAATTACTCTAAATCCGATTTTCGAGGTAGCTACATCAACAAATAATGTTTTCCAGCCAACAAATGCAAACTTAGGTTTAACAGGGGCAAATATCCCTGATGCGGCCGATAAACGCGTTACGTTTTATACCACAACAAATACGATTGCGCCAACAGTTCGCATTAGTGGCTTTGGGGCAGCAGCAGCAAGTGCATTTCCAATTTACCTGCCTGGCGAAATGACATTAATTAAAGCAGAAGTTTATGCTAGACAACCTGATTTAACCAATGCTTTAACCGAATTGAATAAAGTAGTTACTAAAACTGCAGCTTCTGATCCTTTCGGGGTGGGTGCCGCGCTTCCGGTTTTAACCGGGCCATATACGCAGCAGCAATTACTCGATTTAATTTACAAACATCGTTGTATCGAGCTTTATATGTCGGGCTTAAAGCTCGAAGATATGAGGCGATTTAATCAGCCCACGGCAGATAGGAAAAGAAATTTCTTCCCTTATCCATTCCAGGAGCGGGATAATAATCCTAATACTCCTGCAGATCCAACATTCTAATGAAATAAAAGGCGCTCTAATTTAGGGCGCCTTTTGTTATTTTAAGAAACAGTTTATAGTAATTCTTTCTTTATCATTCGAAGATTTAAAAAACGAATTTTTTAAAGGATATGCGTGTGCTTTACTCGATAGCTTTCTAGTGCCTCATCATCCTTATTGAGTTCGGTTACCAGATAACTGATGCTTTCAATGGGGCAAACCTTTAAACGCAGCGAAATGCCGATTTTTTCTGATATGCAAAGTACCGCCGATTTTTTTGAAGCCGCCAGCATCGCTTTTTTTAACTGGTTAATTTCCCAGTCGGTATCAGTTAATCCTTCTTCATGATGAATGGCACTGGTCCCCATGAGGCATAAATCGACTTTAATTTCTGCAAGTTGATTAATTACATGACCGCCATAGGTTATCTGCGAATTTTTTGAAAACAAGCCACCAATCAGGATTACTTCAATATTGCTGTATTTGGCCAGTTCTACGGCTACTAAAGGGCTTATGGTAAAAAATGTTGCTGCAAGTGTTTCTGGTAGTTGCTTTACAAACTCAAGAATTGTGGTGCCCCCACCGGTTAAAACAACCATTCCATCCTTTATTAAAGTAGTAGCTTTTTTTGCAATAATGATCTTGCTGTCCCTGGCATAAACTGTGCTATCATCAAATGAAGAATGATAAGATTTAGATAATGCACCTCCATGCACTTTAAAAAGAAGCCCCAAATCCACAAGTTCCTGTAAGTCTCTTCTGATGGTATCTTCCGATACGTTTAGTAATTGCACTAAATCGGATGTTAACACCCTGTTGTGCAGGTTAATCTGGCGCATGATGAAATCATGGCGTTCTTTCTTTAACATAATTAATGATTGGTCATTACTAATATATGAAAAAAAACAATTATTTGCGTTTTTGTGCGGTTTTGTGCAGCTATATTTTGCATGACGGCTTAAAATAGTTTGTTAAATTGTTTTTTTAATTAAAAACATTTATGATATTAGCTTAATATTGAAAAACGTGCGGTATTGTGCGTGTTTTTTGGCAAAACAAACTAACTACAAACAACTAAACATTTTACTAACCTAATTGGCAGTTTATGAAAAAAAAGCTACTCCTAATTTTTATTGGTACGTTTTTGTTGCTGGCTCATGCCATTGCGCAGCAAATAACCGTTACCGGTAAGGTTTCGTCATCTGACGGACCAATGCCAGGCGTTTCCGTTAAAGTTAAAGGAACCGCAGTGGTTTCTCAAACCAATGGAGATGGTACTTACTCGATTAAAGCATCCAGAACAGATGTTTTAACTTTCTCTTATATTGGCTATGCCACTACCGAAAGAGCAGTTGGTTCCAATACAGTTATTAACGTTACGCTTCAATCAGATGCTAAAGGCCTGGATGAAGTGGTAATTACCGCATTAGGTAATACCGTTAAAAAACGTGAGCTGGGTACATCACAGCAAACAGTTTCCGGTGCTGCAATTGCGGAAACACAACGTGAAAACTTTATTAATGCATTACAGGGGCGTGTTGCCGGTGTGGAGGTTACAAGTTCATCGGGTGTTCCAGGTGCATCATCATCAATTACCATTCGTGGTGTAAGTTCAATCAGCGGAAGCAACCAGCCATTAATGATTGTGGATGGTTTACCAATTGACAATAAAACATTAAACACTTCGGCATTTGTATCTGATGCAAGTTCTAACACTGCTTTTAGTAACCGTGGTGTCGATTTCACTAACCGTTCAGCAGATATTAACCCTGAGGATATCGAATCATTAGTGGTTTTGAAAGGGCCTGAGGCTGCTGCACTTTATGGTATTGATGCAGCGAACGGTGCAATCGTAATTACAACGAAAAGAGCTAAAGCTGGTGCTGGCGCTGTAAATTACAGTAACAGTTTCAGAGTAGAAACAACCAGAAAGTATCCTGAGCTTCAAAAGGAATATGGTTTGGGAGGTGCAGGTGTTCCAAATTCTGTGTCAACACTTAATAATATCTATCAATATTTTGGCCCGGCTTATCCTGCTGGAACACAGTTTTACGATAACGTTAAAGACTTCTTCCAGACGGGCTTTACGCAAAAACACAATTTATCATTTGAGGGTGGTTCTGACAAAGTAAATTACCGTATTTCAACATCATATACAGACCAGGGAGGTGTGGTTCCTAATTCAGCTTATCAGAGAATTAACTTAACAGGAGCTTCGCAAGGTATTGTTAACAGCTGGTTAAAAACAGATTTATCGATGAACTACAGTTATTCGGTGAATGATCAACCGCTTAAAGGTAGTATTGGTCCTTTGCTTGGTTTATTGGTTTGGCCACAAACAGATGATGCTACAAATTATTTAAATGCCGCCGGAACCAGAAGGTTGTTAGCTTTTGGTTCAGCAGGTAATGCAGAGATTGATAACCCTTATTTTAATGTCAATAAAAACATCATCAACTCTAAAACGAATCGTATTATCTCTAATTTAGGTTTAACAATTACACCATTTAAAGGAGTTAACGTTAAATCTAATGTAGGTGTCGATTCATACACCAATCAAAACTTAATTGTTCGTCACCCAGAAAGTGCTTCAGCTTTTAGCCGAGGCGGTACAATTGATGTTGCGAATGACATTACAAGAAACATTAATCTTCAGAATTTAATTAATATTGAAAAACAAAAGTTAACCAGCGATATCTCTTTCGATGCTACTATTGGTAATTCATTACAAAATTTAAAGTCGAATGTTGATGCAGGTTATGGTGAAGGATTTCTTGATCCAAATTTCAATTCATTGAATAACGTTGCTACGAAACTGGTTAGAACATCAATTAGTCAACGTCGTTTGGTAAGTTTCTTTGCAAGAGCAACGTTTGACTACAAAAATTATTTATTCTTAACGGGAACGATCCGTAACGACCGTACGTCTACTATTCCAATCGATCGTTATTCATTCTGGTATCCTTCGGTTCAGGGAAGTTTTGTATTTACTGATGTTCCTGCATTTAAAGGTTTAAAAAATATATTCTCTTATGGTAAATTAAGAGCAGCTTATGCTAACGTAGGTAAAGATGCAAGGCCATATGCTTATGTACCAACGCTAGAAAACAAAACAACATCTGGCGGAGGCTATGGATATGGTTTTACAGGGCCAAACCCTGGTTTAAAACCTGAATTTGCAAAATCTTATGAATTCGGAGCTGAATTTGCATTTCTTAATAACCGTTTAGGTTTGGATGTAACTGCATACCGTAAAGAAACAACCGATCAGATTGTAAATGATATCAGAAGCAGTTATGCTACAGGTTTTATTTTATTAAACCTAAATGGTGGCTCTACAAGAAATCAAGGTGTCGAAATTACTTTACGCGGTACACCTGTTAAAACAAAGAATTTCAACTGGGATGTGTTAGCGAACTTTGAATCGGCAAGAGGAAAAGTGCTTTCGTTACCTAACGACCTGCCTGAATCTTACGTTTCTGATACCTGGTTATATGCAAACGTGCGTAATGGTAACACCCCTGGATTTTCTACCAGATCTTTAACAGGGCTATTCTATTTACGTAATAATCAAGGTCAATTATTAATTAATCCAAGTACTGGAGTACCGGTTCGTTCAACAACCTTTATTGAAGGCGGTTATGACAGACAGCCTGATTTTTCAATTGGTTTAACGAACACGTTTACATACAAAAACATGTCGTTGTCATTCTTGCTTGATATCAGAAAAGGCGGGGATGTGTTAAATGCCACGCAGCACTTTTTAACAACTTTAGGCTTAAGTACGAACACTTTGGATAGGATGACACCTAGAATAATCCCTGGGGTGTTGCAGGATGGAAGAGAAAATACCGCTAATCCAACGGTAAATAATATTTCATTTGTTCCTTACTATCAAAATGGTTTCTACTCTACGGCCAGCGAAGAATTATTTATTGAAAAAGATATCAACTGGATTAGATTACGCGATGTTACATTCAATTACAGATTACCACAAACCATGCTTAGTAAACAAAAATTTATTAAGAGTGCAAGCATTTTTGTAACTGGTACCGATTTATTCCTGATTACAAATTATACCGGATTAGATCCGGTTGTAAATGGAAATACGGCCGCAGTAGGTGGTTCAGGAGCATCAGGTATTGACTACGGAAACTTCCCAATGCCAATTGGTTTAAACTTTGGAATTAAGATTGGATTATAATAGAAAAGATTATGAAAAAAATATATTTAATATTGTTAACCGGACTTTTATTCTCCGTTAGCAGTTGTAAAAAATATCTGGATGTAAATACCAATCCAAATGCCCCTCAAACGGTAACAGCCAATTTATACCTGTCGCCGATGATACACTGGATGGTAACCGCACCACAATACGATGGAAGATTTATTGGTAGATATACACAAAACTGGACCTCGACTACAGCGGGTACAACCTGGGACTTGCAAGGCTATGACCCTTCTTCTGATAATGGTGCGGAACTTTGGAGAGATGTTTATTGGAGCTTAGGCCAAAACCTAGTCGATATGAACACTAAGGCTGAAGCAGAGCAACGTTGGGATTTATTGGGTGTTGGCCAGATTTTGAAAGCATGGGGTTGGCAATCTATTACTGATGTTCATGGTGAAATTATTGTTAAACAAGCTATTGATCCAACTAAATACGTATTCGATTACGATACTCAGGAATATGCTTATCAAGAAGTGCAGCGTTTGCTAAATGCAGCCATTACTAACTTACAACGAACAGACGGTGCCGTTGATGCTGCCTTTTTAGGTAAAACCGATTTGATTTATAAAGGCGACCGTACAAAATGGTTAAAACTTGCTTATGCAATGCTAGCTTTAAACCTAAATCACTATAGCAATAAATCGACATATAAACCAGATGATGTAATAGCTGCGGTTGATAAATCTTTCACCAGTAATGCTGATGATGCGCTGATGGCTTATCCAGGTGTTACCGGTAATGATGATCGAAACTTTTTAGGTCCAACAAGGGGTAACATGCAAACTTATAGACAAACATCTTTCATTGTTAACTTAATGAATGGAACTCAGTTTACAGGCGTTACAGATCCACGTATGAGCAGAATGCTTGCGCCCGCACCGGATGGCGTTTATAGAGGTATTGTTACTGCTGCAGGAACAGGGGCTTTTACAGCAAGCCAATTGCCAAATAACTTTTGGAATCTAGCTTCAATTTCTGCGCCGGCAGCCAACACACAAGGAAGATATATCTTTTCTGATAAGTGTAAGCTACCGGTAATGACTTATTCTCAATTACAATTCATTAAAGCTGAGGCTGCATTTAGAAAAGGAGATAAAGCAACCGCTTTAATTGCATACACAAATGGTGTTTCGTCGCATATTGATTTCGTTAATGCAAGAAACATTGAGGATAACCAATCACCAACACAAATTACAAGTGCTGAAAAAACGGCTTATTTAAGCTCTCCTTTAATTGTGCCAGCTAATGCTGCCGATTTAACTTTAACACAAATTATGTGTCAGAAGTACATTGCGCAATGGGGCTGGGGTCATTTAGAAACATGGATGGACTTGAGAAGATTTCACTATACTGATGCAGATCCTGCTACCGGTAAACAGGTATATCTTGGCTATGTTTTCCCAACAACATTATATTCAGATAATGCAGGTAAACCAGCTTACAGAATTCGCCCACGTTATAATTCAGAATATGTTTGGAACCGTGCCGCGTTAAATGTTATTGGAGGTTTGGCAACAGATTATCACACTAAACAAACCTGGATTATTCAACCTTAATTAGCTAGTTATGAAAATAAAATATATAGGTATACTGGCGGTAACACTGGCCTCAGTTTTTAGTTTTTCATGTAAGAAAGACAACTCCATACAAGTGATTGATTTACCTCTGGATGTTGCAAACAATGCAAGGATTAAATATTTCAATTTTGCCGCAGGCGCACCATCAGTAAATTTTTATGCCAATGGTGTAAAAGTATCAGGCATTTTGAGCGCAACGGGTTCTGAAAGCACAGCAGGTACTGCTTATGGAGCTGTTTATCCGGCTTCAAATTATAGTGCTATCGCAGGAGGAACATATAAAATTAATGGCATTATTCCTTCTACCGCTGCAGCAAATGCAAATGTTTCCATTTCTGAAGTGAGCCCAACATTAACAAACGGTAAATATTATTCATTTTATACCAGTGGAATTTACAACAGCACAACTAAAATAGCCGAATCATTTGTTTTAGAAGATGTTTTACCTGCTGCTTCTGCTAGCAATACGGTTTCTTATGTACGTTTTGTAAATGCGATCCCAAATGGAACAGCAGCAATGAACCTTGTGATTAAAAATTCAGTTACGGCGGTTGAAACTGTTGTTGCAACAAATATTGGCTATAAAGCTGGTTCAGCATTTATTGCCGTTCCTATCGGAAGTTATGAACTGTACGTAAGATATCCTTCCTCATCAACGAATATCATTTCAAGAAATGGTACTACAAATGGTGTCGTTGCTTTTCTTGGCGGAAGAACTTATACTGTAGGGGCAAGAGGCGATATGACTGTAACTTCGGCAACCGCAACAAACAGACCTCTGCTTGATAATACTGCTAATCAGTAAACTGGTTGAATTAGCATTTTTAAGTCCTGATGTAAATCAGGACTTTTTTTTTACCTGATTTCAAAATATCGTATCTTGTTTTACTATGAAATTTGTTTGTATTTTATTTGTTTTGATTTCTTTCGGGATTCAAATAAAAGCTGCAACATTTACAGTTTTAAATAACTCAAATGCAGGTGCGGGCTCCCTTAGGCAGGCCATATCAGATGCCAATGCAAACGGCATAGCAACACTTGATAACATTATTTTTAATATACCTGCACTAACAATAGACGATGCAACAATCAGCTTAACAACAGAATTACCACCATTGAGTGCTAATTTAATCATTGATGCCACAACACAGCCTTCGGCATTATTTGGGAGTACGAGTATAAAAATTAAACTGGTGAGGGCTTCCGGCATTTTTTATCATGGTTTAGTAATTGATGGGGTAGAAAATATTCAGATTTATGGCATTTATTTCAGTAATTTTCTTTCTCAAACCGGTGTTCCGGCAGATGAGCGAAAAGCTGGTGTTTTTCTGAAAAATGCCTCGCACATCACTATTGGATCGCCAAACAAACAAAATTGTTTTGGGGGTAATTACACCTCAGTTATTTCGCCAGCAACGCCTAGCAATTTAGATGATATTACTGTATCAGCCAATATAATTGGTTTAGACCCAACAGGATTAATCGTAGCGGCAAATGTTGTTGGTATTGATTTAAGTTATTTAAAAAATTCAACTATCGGTGGTCTGGATGCAAGTTTCGGAAACTTAATCAGTGCCAATTCAAATGCAGTTTCACTGGGCGGCTTGAGTGGTACTATCAATGTATCATTTAATGTAATTGGACTGGATATAACTAAAACTAAAAATTTCCCTTCTGAACTGGCAACAGGGATTTTTGCAAATGGCCAAAATGCAAATGTTGTTATTACAGATAACATGATTGTCTCTCAGCAGAAGGGCATCATGATTGATAACATCAAAGGTGGGTATCGTGTTACAAGGAATACCATCGGTACTGCACTGGCGAATCAGGATTTTGGCAATACCAAATATGGTATCGAACTCTATAACTGTGGCGCTGGTGTAATTGGCGGAGCTTCAATAACAGCGCAAAATGTTATTGCTTACAATGAGCAGGCAATACAGGTTGATTTTTCTTACCCGGTATCGATTTTGAAAAACAGTATATTTTGTAATCGTAAATCGGCTATAGAATTTAAAGATTTACCCGATGGCAAAACAATTACACCATCAAGAATCAATACAATAACTGCAAATTCTGCTTCAGGTATCTACCTTCCAAATGCTACCGTAGAACTTTTTTATGATGATGAATGTCCGGATTGCCAGGGAAAGTACTGGATTGCCACTCTGCAAACTGATGCAAGCGGCAACTGGCAATATAATGGACCCTTAACCGGCGGTTTAACCAGTACAGGAACAAATCCTGATGGGGCAACATCAGGATTTTCGAAACCATTAATTTCCGATGTATCGAAAAAAATAGCCGATGCCTATTGTGGTGCTGCAAATGGGAGCATCACTGGTTTAACCATTAGCGATGCGAGCGTTTTTACCTGGCTCAATGCGGCTAACGAACAGGTTGGTAACACAAAAGATTTAACAAATGTCCCTGCAGGTACTTACTATTTAAAGGCTGGTCAGCCCGGTGGTTGCGATGTGCTTTCAGCAAGCTATACCATTAAAAATATTGCCGTAAATTATAAAGTAAAAGCAAGTACAATTATCCCTGCAAGCTGCAATGAAAAGAATGGAAGCATCACTGTTCTGGGCTATGAAACGGAAAGCCCTACTGTTTTTACCTGGAGCGACGAAAAGGGTAATGTAGTAGGAAATACCGAAATGCTCGAAAATGTTTTCGCCGGCAATTATACCTTAACGGCATCAAATGGGAGCAGTTGTACCAATGTGGCAGGTGTTTTCAGTGTAGGAATCACTTCGCCACCAATAATTAACCTTTCCAAAATGCAGCAATTTATTAGCTGCGACGGAAAAACAATCAGTACAAGCGGAATAGAAATTGTTGGTAACACAGCTCCATATGCTTATAATTGGATTAATGCCGATGGGAACACTGTTTTTGAAGGCTTGAATATTGAAAACATTAAACCCGACAAATATACATTAACGGTTACCGATAAATTCGGTTGTACAGTTAGCACAGAAAGTATTGATTTTACACAGCTTGAGAACAAAGTTTTGCTGGTGCCAAACAGTATTACTCCAAATGGTGATGGAACAAATGATACCTGGAAAATAGCAGGAGCAGCAAATTATCCTGATGCAGAATTTTACGTTTTTAACCGGAATGGTGATAAAGTTTTTTATTCCAAAGGCTACGGTAAAGAATTCGATGGCACACATAACGGCAAACCATTATCGGTTGGCGTTTATTATTATTTAATAGATTTAAAAACAACCTGCGGTAAGCTGACAGGTAGCTTAACGATACTGAAATAGTTGCTTAAACAAAAAAAGGCGGCCATTGGCCGCCTTTTTTTAAAAAATGTACATGCTTACAAAATTTTGAAACCTAAACTTAATTGGAACAAGTTTGGTGTTTGCTTATATTTTTCACTTTTGCTAATGTTGGTTAAGCCAGCCTCGTAACGTAAATCAACAGAGATAGCGCCAACATCTACACCAGCACCTGCCTGAAGGCCGAACGCCTGGTTTTTGTAATTGCTAAAATCGGTAGCTTGCTGGTACGCCGAATTAAACGTTGAGCTGTCATCAAGCACCAACGATAGCACAGGTCCGGCCATAACACGGAAATTCAGGTTTTTACTTCCAAATTTTGTACCCAATAAAACAGGAATATCTAAAGTGGTAAATTTTACTTTTCCTTCAGCAGCAATTTCAGTGTTGCTGTTGTTAGTAAAACTGATGAATTTATTGCCTTTACTGCCAATATAGGCTTCGGGTTGTACATAGAAACTGGCACCACCAATACGGGCCCAGGCACCGATCTGATAGCCTAAACGATTTTCTTCGCTCGCGAAGTCGGCATTTATTTTTGCAAGGTTAACCCCCGCCTTAACGCCAAGGTTAAAAGTTTGAGCCTGAGTTGTTGCCCAACCTATGGTTAGGAAAACAATAGAGAAGATAAGTTTTTTCATTGTGTCTAAGTTTTTGTGGGTTATATTTTTTGTTATAACGCACTTTTAACACAATTATCATGCTAAAGTAAATACGGGTTGATTTTTTTTCTGTTTTTGATTTAAAAACGTGTTAATCAAACATAAATATTTTTACTTTTGTAGCAAATCAATTTTAAAGATGGCAAACTTCCAATTAACAAAAGATAACGCAGAAAAGGTTAAAATTAAGTTTTTAAGAAAATACCGTGATCTTGTTGCCGAACCTTTGGATTTTACGCCTGGAAATGAAGATAAACTGGTTGATGATATTATGCGATTGGTAAAACGCGATCGTACTTATGTAGAGTTTACCCTTCAAAAAGCACTTGCCGATACTAAAGGCAACCGTCTTTAATTACTAACGATTAAATTACGCATCAGGCCATTTAGCCTGTTCATAATCTTTATCCCTTTTTGTACATTTACGGTGTATAATTTATTAATTAGGCTGAAAAGATCAATTTCTTATCAGCAGCTATAAAAAATTAAAAGGGATGAAAAAATTTAAATACCTAATCTTCGCGGCTGTTTCAGGCATTGCAGTTTTATCCTTTTCTTTCAAAGAAGATTTATTTCTGGTTTCCAAAAACCTAGATATTTTCGCTTCCTTATATAAAGAGATTAACATTAATTATGTTGATGAAACCAGTGCGCCTGATTTAATGAAAACAGGTATCGATGCCATGCTCGAGAGCCTTGATCCTTATACCGAGTATGTGCCCGAGTCGGAAATCGAAGATTATAAACTAAAATACGTAAGCACACAATATGGTGGTATTGGTGCAGGAACCGTTATTATTGATGGTAAACTTTTCGTTAATGAGGTAAGTGAAGGTTATGCCGCAAATAAATCGGATGTAAAGGCTGGTGATCAAGTCACAAAAATAAATAATATCGAAATTAAAGGGAAAGACCGTGCACAGATTAGCCAGCTGCTTCGTGGCCCTAAAGGAACCCCTGTCGATTTAACCATCATCCGCGATGGAAAAGAAATTGTTAAAAAAATTACCCGCGAGGAAATAAAACAACCAAATGTTTCTTATTATGGTATGGTTGGTGATGGTATTGGCTATATCCGATTAGATAAGTTTTTAGAAAATTCTGGTCAGGAAGTTAAGGATGCCTTAGTGAGTTTAAATAAGGAAAACCCTAAAGGCATTGTGCTTGATTTACGGAATAACGGCGGTGGTATTTTGCAGGAAGCCGTTAAAATCGTAAACCTTTTTGTAGATCGCGATCAGCTGGTGGTTACGCAGAAAGGCAAAAATGTAGAGAAAACCATCACTTATAAAACGCAGTTTCAGCCTATCTCGCCATCAGTACCACTGGTTGTTTTGGTTAACAGCAACTCGGCTTCTGCTTCAGAAATCGTTGCCGGTTCGTTACAGGATTTAGACCGGGCGATTGTAATTGGTCAGCGCAGTTATGGAAAAGGCTTAGTGCAGCAAACTTTTAACCTTCCGTACAACAGTTTGGTAAAAGTTACTGTGGCTAAATATTACACGCCATCCGGAAGGTGTATTCAGAAACTGGATTATGCTCATAAAAATGCCGATGGTATTGCCGAACGCTTTGCCGATTCGACGGTAACCATGTACCAAACCAAAGCAGGCAGAAATGTATATAGTGGAAACGGGGTATATCCGGATATTGTGGTTGATGCCGTAAAACTAAGCCCGATAACCATCGCCATGATTAATAAAAGCATGTTTTTTAACTATGCTAATCTGTATAAAAAAGAAAAACCAACACTGTCATCGGCGAAAAGTTTTCAACTTACCGACGCCGATTATACAGCTTTCGCAAATTCACTTGCTGATAAAGATTTAAGCTATCAAAGCCGGACAGAAAGATTACTAACTGAGTTACGTTACGAAGCGGATAAGGAAAACAAGACAGCTGAAGTAAAAGCTGATCTGGAGAACCTGAAAAACAAACTGATCTCGGCGAAAAAGGCCGATCTGGCGAATCATAAAGCAGAAATAAAAAGAGTGCTCGAAACACAGATTATTAGCCGGTATTTTTATGAAAAAGGCCGGATAGAACAAAGTTTTCAGTACGACAAAGAACTGGCTGCTGCAAAATCAGTTTTTAGCAATCAGAACCAGATGCTAGCTATTTTAAAAGGCGATGGAAATTATAAGGTAATTGGCAAGCCAATAAAGGAAACTGCAAGTATCGATTAATCTTTTAATATAAACCGATGAAAAGACTTTTGCTTATTGTTATCATATTAATAGGCTTTATTCATGTAAATGCACAGGAATATACGCCATCAGCACCAAATTTGAAACAAAGAGCATGGTTTAGCGATGCCGGTTTTGGCTTGTTTATTCATTGGGGGCCATTCAGTATCCCCGGCAGTGGCGAATGGGTGATGAACGACCGTAAACTTACTGTTCATAACTACACCAATTTGAAAGACTTTTTTAACCCGGTTGATTTTGATGCTGCCGCTTATGTAAGTATGGCAAAAAATGCAGGGATGAAGTACATAACGCTGATTACCCGTCACCACGATGGTTTTAGCATGTGGGATACAAAGTATTCGGATTTTAACATCATGAATTCGCCTTATAAAAAGGATATTGTTAAGCTATTTGCCGATGAATGCCATAAACAGGGGATACAGCTTTATTTATATTACTCATTACTCGATTGGCGTAGGGATGATTATCCGAGGGAAACCGGCAGAACAGGGCAATTTTCGGGAAGAACCGGTAAAAGCGATTATGCCAGTTACCTGCAGTTTATGAAAAACCAGCTTACAGAGCTGCTGACAAATTACGGCGAAATTGGTGGTATCTGGTTTGATGGGCATTGGGACCAAACACCACCAGAAGGAGCAACAAACCGTACTTCGAGGCTCGACTGGAAATATGATGAAATTTATAGCTTAATTCATAAATTACAACCACAGTGCATGATTGGTAATAACCATCATTTAACACCTTTTCCTGGAGAAGATTTTCAGATGTTTGAGCGTGATTTGCCAGGAGAGAACAGCTCAGGATTGAGTTTTCAAAAAGCTTCAGATAAATTGCCGCTCGAAACCTGCGAAACTATATCAAACTCCTGGGGCTATAACCTTAGCGATACCAGCTATAAAAGCGATAAAAAACTTGTAGGTATGCTTGTAAAGGCAGCCAGCCTTGGTGCAAATTTATTGCTTAATATTGGCCCGATGCCAAGCGGCAAAATCCAGCCCGAATTTCAAAACAGACTTGCCGGGGTGGGTGCTTGGTTAAAAGTTTACGGTGAAAGTATTTACGGTACAAAAGCGGGTTTCATTAAGCCACAAGCATGGGGAAGCGTTAGCCAAAAAGACAATAAAATATACATTCACATTCTTGATAGCAAAAATGCATCAGTTTTATTCGATCAGGTACCCTTTAAAAAAATATCCAAAGCATACCTGCTAAAAGATAAAACTCCGGTTAAGTATAGTTTAAAAAATGGATCTGCAGATATTACAACTGGTTTTACAAATAACGAAATCGATAATGTAATTGTACTCGAAGTAAGTAAATAAACTTATTAAAGCGTTTCTTTGCCTTTCCCTTAACTAAACCCGAAATGAGAAAAACCTTTACCATCTTATTAGTATTTCTTTGTTTTTTAGCTGCTGCACAGCAACGTTATGAATTAAATTCGGGTTGGCGCAGCGCCAATATTAAAGAAGTAAGTGCAAACGGCAATCAGATTTCTGATCCTGGTTTTTCTGTAAATAGCTGGATGAACGCCACAGTTCCGGGTACCGTTTTAACTACTTTATTAAACAACAAAAAAGTGCCGGATCCTTTTTACGGCATGAACAATGAAAAAATAGCCGATGTTTACAAAACCGGAAACGACTATTATACCTATTGGTTTGTAAAAGATTTTAATGAAAAGGCAACCGCCAACGAGCAGGTATGGCTACAATTTAGGGGAATAAACTATAAAGCAGATATTTACCTGAATGGAAAAAAGGTAAATCCGAATGTTATAGAAGGAATGCACCTGCGTTCACAGTTCAATATTACAAAACTACTCTCAGCAGATGGGAAAAACAGGCTTGCCGTTATCGTTCATCCACCCGATGTTGTGGGTAATCCGAATGGTGGCCAGGGCGGCGATGGTACCATAGCTAAAGGTTTAACTACCCAATATACCGCAGGTTGGGACTGGATTCAACCGATTCGTGACAGAAATACCGGTATCTGGGATAAAGTAATTATAGAGAAAACACAAAGTATAAACTTGCAAAATCCTCATGTGGTTACATTGGTTCCGGGCAAGCGCATGGCCGAAGGAAAACAAAAGCCGGCAACAATTAAGGTTTCGGTAGAAGTAGAGAACCCGACAAATAAACCAGTTGCAGGTACCTTACAATACCAGATTGGTGGTCAAACCATTCAAAAACAGGTTACTGTTAAAGCGAATCAACTTAAGGAAATTAATTTTCCAGATCTACTGCTTCAAAACCCGAGGTTATGGTGGCCAAACGGCTACGGAGAGCAGTACCTATACGATGCTCAGATTAAATTTATTAGTAATTCAAAAGTTCTCGATCAGGAAAATTTACAAGTTGGTGTCCGTCAGATTGATAATATCTGGAATGAGCATACTAAAAGTATGGGAGCTTATGTAAACGGGCAGAAAATATTCATCAAAGGTGGAAACTGGATTATTTCTGATGCGATGCTTCGTTTTAGCGATGCCCGTTACGATGCCGAGGTGCGCTACCATAAAGATATGAACCTGAATTTAATCCGGATTTGGGGAGGAGCGATTCTGGAGCGCCCGGAGTTTTACAATGCCTGCGATAAATACGGATTGCTTGTATTTCAGGATTTTTGGTTCAGCGGCGATTGTAATGGTCGTTGGGTTGACCCGATGAAAAAGGAAGACCAATGGACAAGAAGGAAATATCCGGATAACCATAATCTCGTTTTAACAGCTATCGAAGATCAGGTGAAAATGATCAGAAACCATGCTTCATTGGCTTTTTGGTGTGGCGGTAATGAAATTACACCACCTGAGGATATCTTACAACCTCTAAAAAATGATATTCTTCCCCGTTTGGATGGCACACGTATACTTTTCGATTTTTCGAATAGTGATGAGATGTCTTTTAATGCTTTAGGTGGAAATGGCGATGGACCATACGGTATTCAAAATCCAGTAAGCTTCTGGGCTAACAGAACATTTCCTTATAATTCGGAAGTGGGATCAGTAGGTGTTGGTGATTATGAGTCGATCGAGAGGTTTATTCCCAAAGAAAATATGATTGCTCCGCAGTTTAAAGAGAAGACCGATTCGGTATGGGATTATCACAAATACATAGGTTACGATGAACATATAGATCCTTATGGAAAAGCAAAAGATGCTAAAGATTTTGCCATGAAAGCACAGCTGGTTAACTACGAGCAGTACAGGGCTTTAATGGAAGGTTTTTCTGCCCACATGTGGGATTGGTATACAGGTTCGATTATCTGGAAAACACAAAACCCATGGACGGCTTTACGTGGACAGATGTACGATTATTACCTCGACCCAAATGCCTGTTTATATGGTTTGCGGAAAGGTAGCGAAGCACTGCATGTAATGATGAACCCAATTGACAGTATGGTTACCGTTGTGAATAATGGTTTTAAAAACCTGGATAATTTAATGGTGCAGGCTAAAGTTTATGATATGGATGGGAAAGAATATTTCTACTCGCAGGTTTTCAACTCAATCGGTGCTTCATCTGTACGGAAATTTTTCCCGCTGGGAAGTTTTATTAATAAACTGGATAAAAAAGAAGGTGTGTTTGTTTCATTACGTATTTTAAATGAACATCAGAAGATACTTAGTGAGAATTTATATTGGTTACCCTCAAAAGACGGTGAATACAAAGGCTTGCAAAAGATGAAGGCTATTTCGCCAAAAATTGAAGCGGTAGCTAGTGGAAAGGGAAAGGTTCAGGTAACGATGAGTAATGATAAAAATAATCCTGTAGCATTTTTTAATCGTATTGCATTAGTCGATGCGGTTTCAGGCAAGCGGATTCTTCCTGCCTTTTACGATGATAATTACATCAGTATTTTACCGGGTGAAAGTAAAACGGTAATTGTTGAATACAATGGAAATCAAAAAACAGCTGTAGAAGTATATGGATGGAACGTTGAAAGGACTAGAGTAGCAGTAAATTAAGGGATTTAGAATAATCCGTAAACAATAAAGGCGATGCATTTGCATCGCCTTTATTGTTTACGTTATTTTATCTTAACTCACGCCATGGAGTTTTACTTTTAAGCCATCCATGTTATTATTAAGTTGCAACTGGCAAGCTAAACGCGAATTCGGTAATAAATCAGGCAGTGTATCTAACATTGCATATTCATCATCTGTCATTTCGTTAAGCTTCTCTTCGCCTTCAAGTACATCTACACAACATGTTGCGCATAATGCCATTCCGCCACAAGTGGCTAAAATGTCGTACTCAGATGCTTTTAAAAACTCCATCAAACTCAAGCCCATATCGGTTGGTGCTTCGTGAGGCGTAACAGAGCCATCCGGCTCCTGCATGTATATTGTAATGTTGTTTTCCATTTGCTCGTTTAATATCGGATGCAAATATAAAATAAACTGCTTAAAATTCTGAAACTCCGTTAACGGTTGTATATTTCATAGTGTATTTAACACCTGGGTTCATATACGAATAAGCACTGTGGCTCATTAAAGCAGCTTCATGGAAACCACAAAGGATTAACTTTAACTTGTTTGTGTAAGTGTTAATATCGCCGATAGCATAAATACCAGGAATGTTTGTCGAATAATCATCAACATTAACTTCGATTGCACTTTTGCTGATGTTTAAGTTCCAGTCTTCAATCGGACCCAATTTAGGGCTTAAACCAAAAAGCGGAATTAAATGGTCAGCTTCAACAACGGTTTTTTCCATTGTGCGGTTCTGTACAATTTCAACCTTTTCCAATTTATCGGTACCATGTACGGCTTGAAGGTTACTATTTAAAATCAGGTTGATTTTACCACTTTCGGCTAAAGCCATCACTTTTGCTACAGAATCAGGTGCACCACGGAAGCTCTCACTTCTGTGTACCAAGGTTAATTCAGAGCATACTTCTGATAAGTAGATTGTCCAGTCTAAGGCAGAGTCACCACCACCAGCAATTACCATTTTCTGGTCACGGTATTTCTCCGGATCAAGGATCATGTAGTTAACACCTTTACCATTCTCGAAATGCTCTAAATTTTCGACAGCAGGTTTACGTGGTTCAAAACAACCTAATCCACCGGCAATTACCACAACTTTTGCTTCGATAATGGTACCCATGTTTGTTGTTAAAACGAAATCAGCTTCACCACGTTTTTCTAAACCTTCAATACGCTCACCCAAAGTAAAAGTTGGATGGAAAGGTTTTGCCTGCTCCATTAAATTATCGATAAGTTCCTGAGCTAAAACAGATGGATAACCCGGGATATCGTATATCGGCTTTTTAGGATAAATTTCAGACAGCTGACCACCAACCTGCGGAAGGTAGTCGATTAAATGACAACGCATTTTTAATAAACCGGCTTCAAAAATGGCAAATAAACCAACCGGACCAGCGCCTATTACGGCTATATCAGTAGAAATCATTCAGAAAAAATTTGATGCAAAGTTACAAAATAAACTATTACGAATGTGCTTATTTAGAAATATTCCAGATAATTAGGTAAAGTCTTTGTTTACAGTATTTTGTTTGCTCTAAATGTTGTGAAAGCAAAAATATGAGGTTTTTTATGTTATAAATCAAATTATAATTGGTCTATGGAATTAATAGATTATTGGCAATTTGGTAAGTCTTTTAATTTAAGTGGCTAAGAACCTATTTAGTATCATAAATTAAAACGGGATTAAAACTTCATTAAAACTTCATTTTTATTTTGTATCGACGCAAAAAAATCTATTTTTGCAACAACTATTCAAACCAACTAACTTATTTACCGAAATTTTGTAATGATTTCACTCCCCGGATGATTTTAATGCATTATTTAAAACTATAATGTGATAAAAACCCAACGGTATAAAACAATTCTGTTTTGTGCCTTTCTTAATCAACTTTTAGTTTGGTCAATTTCGTTTAACAGGGATGACTATGCCAATTTTTCAACTAATTTTTAACCTAAACCAATAAGCATGAAAAAAAAGTTACTTATTTTTATTGTATTTATTTGTTCTTTAATAGCTTTCGATGGCTATGCGCAGAGCAAAAAAATTATCGGAAAAGTTCTTGACAGTGATAACACCGGAATTCCAAGTGTTAGTATTTTAGTACAAGGAACAACTGTTTCAAGTCAGACCGATTTATACGGTAATTTCAGCCTGACTGTTAATAAAGGGGCAACTGTCGTATTTAAATCATTAGGGTTTCAAGATAAAAGCGTAGTAATTGGCGATGCCCTAAACTACACTGTTAAACTTCAGGATGCGGTACGTAACCTTGATGAGGTTGTTGTAGTAGGATATGGTTCTTTAAAAAAGGAAGCAATTACAGGTTCTGTATCATCGATCACTTCTGCGGATATTGAAAAAAGACCTGTTGCAAATGCGCTTGTTGCATTAGAGGGTTCTGCTCCCGGTTTACAGATTAACAACTCGTACGGCGAGCCTGGTTCTTCACCAAGTATCCGAATCCGTGGATTTGGTACAATTAACGGAACAGCATCTCCATTGATCATTCTTGATAACGTTGTGTATACTGGAAGTATTAATGATATCAACCCAAATGATATTGAATCGATCTCTGTTCTGAAAGATGCAACTTCATCAAGTTTATACGGAAGTAAAGGTTCAAACGGAGCAATCTTAATTACGACAAAAAAAGGTAAAAACGGTACATCAAGTCTAAACCTTAATGTAAACCATGGTTTATATACAAGAGGTATTCCTGAATATGATAAAGTAACTCCTCAAGAGTACATGGGGGTTGCATTTAAAGGATACCGAAATCAATTATTAACGGCTAACCCGAATTTAACAGTAGCGCAGGCTAATGCACAGGTAAATGCCAACTTAATATCAACCATTTTAAAAAGCAATATTTTTAACCTGCCAGACAACCAGTTATTTGATGCTAATGGCGATTTATTGCCAAATGCTCAGATTAAAGGTACTTACGCCGAAGATTTGGATTGGTTTGCACCAATGACGAGAAACGGACAACGTAAGGATTATAACTTAAGCGGACAGGCAGGAAGCGAAAAATCTAACTTATTTTACTCTTTGGGTTATTTAGATGAGCAAGGTTACATTAAAACTTCGGATTTCGAACGTTTTACCGGACGTGTGAGCGGTAGTATCAGCCCAAGATCGTGGATTAAAGCTGGTTTAAGCTTAAATGGTAACTACCAGGTTTCGAACAATACAACAGGAAGTGGAAGTGGATTTACCACACCATGGAATTACGCAAGAAACGTGGCGCCGATCTATCCGGTTCACTTACATAACTTAACTACGGGTGAGTATGTTCTGGATGCATCAGGTAATAAATTGTATGATAATGGTGTAGATTCAAGGCTGCAGTATTTAAATCGTCATGTAATCTGGGAAAATGAGTTAAACCTGGACAGGACTTATCAAAACTCTTTAATCACCCAGGGTTATGTTGATATCAACTTTCTGAAAGATTTCAAATTCTCTACAATTGCTACGAACTCATTAAGAAATTCAGAGCAAAGAACTTACAACAATGCTACAATCGGTGATGGTGCTGGTAACATGGGAAGGGGTTCGAGAACGATTTACAGAAGAAATGAGTTAACTTTACAACAACAGTTAACTTACAAAAAAAGCATTGGCGAGCATAATTTCGATTTCTTGGTAGGACATGAGAGCTACCTGTATCGTTATAACTATTTGTATGGTTACAAAACAACTGAAACCTTTGCCGGACAAGTTGATTTGGTAAACTTTAACCAGATTACCAACCTTACCGATTATGAACACAACGACAGAACAGAAAGTCTTTTAAGCAGATTACGTTATAACTACAAAGAGAAATACTTCCTTGAAGGTTCATTCAGAAGAGATGGAACATCAAGATTACATCCTGAAAACAGATGGGGTAATTTCTGGTCAGTGGGTGGAACGTGGTTAATCTCGAAAGAAGATTTCCTTTCATCATCTACTTATGTTAATGATTTAAAACTTAGAGGTTCATACGGTAAAGTGGGTAACATTGCCAGTGTAGGTTTATACGGATACTTGCCATTATACACAATTGGTCAGAATGCGAACCAGGCAGCTTTATACAAATCTCAGAACGAAGCCAGAGAATTACAGTGGGAAGGTCAGCGTGCAACATCAGTTGCCTTGGAAGGTCGTTTCTTTAAAAGGTTAAACGTATCTGCAGAATATTTTGATAAAGGTTCTGACGGATTAATCTTTAACGTAAACTTACCGCTTTCTGCTGGTGCAACAAGTACATCTAGCGGTGTATCAACCATTACAAAAAACATCGGTAAAGTTAGAAACAATGGATTTGAGTTTGCTGCAGATGTAGACATCATCAAAAACACTAACTTCACCTGGAACTTCGGTGTAAATGCAACCATACTGCGCAATAAAATCGTTTCTCTTCCAGATGAAAACAGAGCTAATGGTATCATAAGCAATCCATTTAAATATATGGAAGGACATTCTGTTTATGATTATTTCTTATACCAGTATGCAGGTGTTGATATGATGACCGGACAGGCTTTATATTATGCTGATGATGCTGCCTACAACCCATCAAACACAACAGGAGCGCATTACCCGTTTCTTGTAAACATAAATGGTGTTAACTACACACGTAATGCTGTTTATGCAAAACGTGACTGGAGTGGTACAGGTATTCCTGATGTATTTGGTGCATTTAATACAAGTTTCAAATATAAAGATTTCACGCTATCAACTTTGTTTAACTACTCAATTGGTGGAAAAGGATTTGATTATTCTTATATCGGCTTAATGAGTGTAACGTCTACGCCAAGTTCGGCTCATAAAGATGTATTGAATTCATGGAATGGTATCCCGGCTGGAATGACATTAACATCTCCTGATCGTATTAATCCAGGAGCAACACCTCAGATTAACTACACAAACAGCCAGTACAATAACAACAGTATCAGTAACCGCTTCTTATACGATAACTCTTATTTCGTAATTAAAAACGTAGCTTTAGGTTACAGCGTTCCAAAATCTTTCACCAAAAAACTTGATGTAAGCAAAATATCAATCAATTTCTTAGTTGATAACCTTGCTACGTTTACAAGAATGAAAGGCTTAAGTCCGCAACAAACTTATGGCGGTTATAGCGAGAACGAATTTGTGCCTGCACGTACATTCTCTTTAGGAATTAACATTGGCTTGTAGTATTTAAAAAACGATAGTATGAAAAATTTAAATAAATATATAAGTGCACTTATCATCATTTCGATACTTGCATCGTGTAAAAAAGATTATCTGGACACTGCTCCAACAAATGCCACAGCGCCAAATGTGGTGTTTGAAACTACAGCAAGTGCAGCGCTTGCGGTAAATGGTTTGGCAAAACTTATGACCCAGCAGAAAATTGGTAGCCAGGGTTTTAACGGAGAAGGCACTATAAAAATGTTTTATGGTAACTATGCCGGTAATCACTTCGGTGTGAATTTACCTGGATGGTCAAGCGTAATAAATATGGAATTCTACGCTAACCCTACAAGTACATATACCTATTATCCATGGTACCATTACTATGCTATTATTGGAAATGCAAATACCATCATTAACAGGATTGATGCTGCTTCTGGTTCAGAAAGTGAAAGACAATATATTAAAGCACAAGCATTAACTTTTAGGGCATATGCTTATACCATGCTGGCTCAGATATATGGCGACAGATGGTCTAGCTCAAATAATGGAGCAACAAAAGCCGTTGTATTAAGGATAGACGAGTCAACCGGTGATATTCCATTATCAACATTGGCGCAAACTTATGCTTTAATTTATAGCGATTTAAACACTGCAATTGGTTTGTTCACTTCATCAGGCAAAACCCGTGCGGCAAATCAGTTTTACCTAACGGATATTAATGTAGCTTATGCGACTTATGCAAGGGCGGCATTAAATAAACAGGATTATGCTACTGCTGAAAACTATGCGAATAAAGCAAGACAGAATTTTCCTTTGATGACGGTGGCACAATATAAAACGGGCTTTAATACGTCAAACAGCGAGTGGATTTGGGGTTCTTATGGTGCTACTGATGAAACACTTTATTTTTATTCGTTCCAGGCTTATATTGCCTATAATTCTACTGCTTCTACGGTTACATCAACCCCAAGGTACATGAGCAAAGATTTGTACAATAAAATTCCTGCTTCAGATATCAGAAAAGCCTTGTTTTTAGATCCGAAGAATAATGCGTATAACGCAACTACAGGAGAAGGAAGTGCAGCTTTAACCGCATCAGCACGTGCGCAGTATCCATCAATGGCCGCTGCGGCAAGGTCTTATCCGTATATGCAGTTTAAGTTTTCTGCAACTGATATGCCTGGTGTTGGAAATCTGAACCATTTCAGAAGTTCGGAAATGCTTTTAATTGAGGCCGAAGCAAAATATTATCAGAATAAACCTGCTTCTGAGATTCAGGGATTGTTAAATACTTTAACCAGAACGAGTTTAAGAGATCCAAACTACAACAGTACTGCAAACGGAACTGCGCTTTTGGATGAGATTAAAACTTACAGGGCAATTGAGTTATGGGGCGAAGGTTTCGATTTCTTTGATTTGAAAAGATGGGGAGATAAAATTCAGCGGAAAAGCTTTGCAAACGGAGGTAACTTTGTAAATCTTTTAGCTGTTACAATTGAACCAAATGAAGTTAATAACTGGAAGATTGTAATTCCTAACAGGGAGTCTGATTATAACAATGGATTAAATCCATAGTAATATAATTACAGTTTAAAACAAAAGGGCAATTTCTCGGAAGTTGCCCTTTTGTTTTTGTGAAAATTAATATAATAAAATGCATTTCCGCCTTTTGGCTTTTTTGAATTACCTTTGGCTTACCCATGAGTAAAAATATTTATTTCGCTTCTGATTTTCATTTAGGTATACCAAATTATAAGGAAAGCCGTGCCCGGGAAGAACGTATTGTGAACTGGCTTAATTTCATAACACCAGATTGCGCTGAATTATTCCTCATGGGCGATGTGTTTGATTTTTGGTTTGAGTACGAAAAGGTTATTCCCAAAGGCTTTATCAGGTTACAAGGAAAGCTGGCTGCTATGGCCGATTCGAGAATTAAAATCTATTTCTTTAAAGGAAACCACGATATGTGGGTTAGAAATTACTTTACCGAAGAAATAGGTATGGAAATCATCAGCGATGAGCTGATTATGGAAAGAAACGGTAAAAAGTTTTACCTGCACCATGGCGATGGGCTTGGGCCTGGCGACAGAAAATATAAGCTGCTCCGTAAAATTTTCAGAAGTCCGCTTTGTCAATGGCTTTTTGCCCGTTTGCACCCCAACTTTGGTATGGGTATTGCCAATGCATGGAGTGGAAACAGCAAAAAAAGGGCAGGCGCAGACGAAGCCTTCTTTGGCGAAAAGTATGAGTGGCTCGCAGTTTACTCCCGTGAAATTTTACAAAAGGAGCATTTCGATTATTTTATTTATGGCCACCGCCATTTGCCGTTGGATTTGGATTTAGGTAGTGGTAGCCGTTATGTAAATACAGGTGAGTGGTTAAAATACAATTCGTATGCTGTATTTGATGGAACAGATTTGAAGCTCGAATATTTTAAAGGTTAATCAGAAAATCTGCCTTTACTTTATAAACCCGATAAAGCGAAAAGCCCGGAGCCCGATATTTCTTCGGGCGAGGACTTGCAGCGATAGCGGGACTTTCGGCAGCCATTTTATACGAAGCCTCCATTTCCAAATCATTAAAGTAGGTTGTGTTTCTACTTCCGCTTGTTAGCTAAAACAAATTCAGCTTTTTTCCTTATTTTTGCATTTCCTTAAATTTTTGTTGAAACAAAAACCTGGGAATTCAATTTTAGTAAACATATGTTAGATAAATTAGAAGCGATAAAGCTGCGTTGGGAAGATGTAGAGGAGCAGTTAAGTAACCCTGATGTAATTCAGGATATGAAACGTTTTGCGGCTTTAAATAAAGAATATAAAGATTTGGGCAAAATTGTAGATGAGTATAAAATCTACAAAAATGTGATGAGCAATATCGAGGCGAACAGGGAGATTTTAACCGTTGAGAAAGATCCTGAAATGCGTGATATGGCGAAAGAAGAGCTCGATTTGCTTTTGAAACAGCAGGAAGAAATGGAGAGTAGTATTCGTTTAATGCTGATTCCTAAAGATCCTGAGGATGCGAAAAATGCATTGTTCGAAATTCGTGGTGGCACCGGTGGGGATGAAGCTGCATTGTTTGCAGGTGATTTATACCGGATGTATACCCGTTATTTTGAAACCAAAGGCTGGCGTGTAGAAACTGTTGATGTTACCGAGGGTACTGCAGGCGGTTACAAAGAGGTTATTTTAAAGGTTAGCGGCGATGATGTTTATGGTCAGCTGAAATATGAGAGTGGTGTACATCGTGTACAGCGTGTGCCTGACACAGAAACACAAGGACGTGTGCATACATCAGCCGCTTCGGTAGCCGTTTTGCCAGAAGCTGAAGAAATTGATTTGTATATTAATCCTGCCGATATTGAACTGCAGACCTCGCGTTCAGGCGGTGCCGGTGGTCAGAACGTGAACAAGGTTGAAACTAAAGTGCAGTTAACCCATAAGCCTTCGGGAATTGTTGTGGTTTGCCAGCAGGAGCGCTCGCAACTGGGTAACCGTATTATTGCGATGGAAATGCTGCGCAGTAAGCTTTACGATATTGAATTGCAGAAAAAGAACGGCGATATAGCTGCAAAACGTAAAACTATGGTATCAACCGGAGATCGTTCGGCGAAGATCAGGACATACAATTATCCGCAGGGTAGGGTAACCGAACACCGCATCGGATTGACGATGTATAACCTTCCAACCATCATGGATGGAGAGATTCAGGAGATTATCGATGCACTTCAGTTTGCCGAGAATGCAGAGAAGATGCAAGAAGGTGCTGTGAGTTAACGACTTATAATTATTTTAAAAAAAAGTTTGCGAATAACGATTTTGTCTCTATATTTGCAACCTCGAAAGGGGAAAGAGGTTTAAACTTTTAAAAAGCAAACAAAACGGAGTGGTAGTTCAGCTGGTTAGAATGCCTGCCTGTCACGCAGGAGGTCGCGGGTTCGAGTCCCGTCCATTCCGCAACAAAAGCCTTAACTTGCAAAAGTTGAGGCTTTTTTGCTTTACAGCGGCTAGCTAGGTTTCTTTGCCTGCTGGCAAGCCTTTCCGATTGCTTTCTTAAGACATCGAATCCTGTCTGAGAAGATCAAACCAATACCAATCGCCAATTAACCTAATTTTATGCGATGAAATCAAAACAGAAATGATTCTCGTAAATTTCAGTATAATAAACTGTGTAAAGCCTGTGCTTTGATTTCATTAAACATCAGCCCGTTTAAATAATCCTCAAATCAGGGGCTGATATTATGTAATAGCTTTATCTTCCTACCTTCTTTCAAAATTCTCACTTTGCTGGGGTTTGTCCATTATGTTCGGGTTGATATTACTTTAATCTGTTTTCCAGATCCAGGGTTATATTTGCT
>NZ_JAVTSJ010000001.1:0-1290602 GCF_032678405.1 Pedobacter aquatilis | reverse complement strand
TACCATATAAGGCATCTAAGTGTTTGATGGTGGCTTGAAAAGCTCCCAAATAAGGCGCCAAAGAGATTGAAGCAAAGAGCAGGGCTGAAACTACCCATGGAAGCCTTACAACCGTTTACTAATATTTAAGGCAGTGATATTGTAACATCTATCACATTTAAACCTGATTATAGCCAATTGTGTTAATATTGTAAGGTTTGCCATAATATTTGGTTATCTTTGTGTTAAACAAATATATAAATACGCGTAATGAGTTTTTTTGCAGATAAAAGAAGGGAAGTAATGGTGCATATTGAGAAATATATGCTTGAGATGATGGATACCTATCTTAAACCGATTGATACGAACTGGCAGCCATCTGATTTCTTACCTGATTCTACAAGTGAAACATTTTATCAAGATATTAGAAATTTAAGGGAGAAAGCTAAAGATCTTTCTTATGATTTAGTAGCAGTGCTTATCGGTGATACAATTACTGAGGAAGCTTTACCAACATACGAGTCGTGGCTTGCGATGGTTGAAGGACCGAGCATGAAGGAAGATGGTGGCTGGATGAAATGGAACAGACATTGGACTGCTGAGGAAAACCGTCATGGAGATTTATTAAACAAGTATTTATACCTTTCCGGTCGTGTTGATATGCGCCAGATGGAGATTTCTACGCAGTATTTAATCGCTGATGGTTTTGATATTGGTACAGGTCACGACCCTTACCGTAATTTTATTTATACTTCTTTTCAGGAAATGGCAACAAATATTTCGCACAGAAGGGTTGCTTCTTTAGCGAAGAGAGATGGTGACACGCTTTTATCGAAGATGTGTGGCACAATTGCATCTGACGAGGCCCGCCATGCAAAAGCTTACAAGGATTTTATGAATAAAATTTTTGAGGTAGACCCAAACGAAGCTATGGTGGCTTTTGAAGATATGATGCGTAAGAAAATTGTGATGCCTGCACATTTCTTACGTGAAGTGGGTTTAAAAATTGGCCAGACCTTTGGACATTTCACGGATGCTGCGCAACGATTAGGTGTTTATACTGCTGTTGATTATGTAGAAATTATGCAGCAACTAATAGAGGATTGGAAGATTGAAGGTATGCGTGATTTAGATGAAGCTGGCGAAAAGGCGAGGGATTACATTATGAATTTGCCTTCGAGACTTTTAAGGGTAGCTGAAAGAATGAAGAACCCAACAATTGATTATAAATTTAGCTGGATAGCGGGTTAATTAAAAATACTTTGGAAAGCGCCATGATTATCATAATCATGGCGCTTTTTGTTTTACATGTTTCTTCTATACTGACCGCCAACCTCATAAAGGGCATTGCTAATTTGGCCTAATGAACATATTTTACAAACTTCCATGAGTTGTTCGAAGATGTTCAAACCGTCAATAGCAGCCTTCTGAAGCTGTTTCAATAGCTGTTCTGCCTTATCATTATTTCTTTGCTGAAAAGCTTCGAGGGTTTTTATCTGGTATTGTTTTTCTTCTTCGGTAGCACGAATAACTTCTCCGGGAACGATTGTGGGCGAACCGTTTTTATTTAAGAAAGTATTTACGCCAACAATAGGGTATTCTCCGGTATGTTTAAGTGTTTCATAATATAAACTCTCTTCCTGGATTTTACCTCGCTGGTACATGGTTTCCATAGCGCCTAAAACACCTCCACGGTCATTAATTCTTTTAAATTCTGCCAATACAGCCTCTTCTACCAGATCGGTTAGTTCTTCGATAATAAAAGCACCTTGTAAAGGGTTTTCGTTTTTGGCCAGGCCTAACTCCCTGTTTATGATTAGCTGAATGGCCATAGCTCTACGTACAGATTCCTCTGTAGGAGTGGTAATAGCCTCATCGTAAGCATTTGTGTGTAAGGAATTACAGTTATCGTAAATTGCGTATAAGGCCTGTAATGTGGTACGAATATCGTTGAAATCAATTTCCTGGGCATGTAATGAGCGACCAGAAGTTTGAATATGGTATTTTAGTTTTTGGGAGCGGTCATTCCCTTTATATTTATTTTTAATTGCCTTGGCCCAGATTCGGCGGGCTACACGTCCGATAACAGCATATTCAGGATCGATTCCATTTGAGAAAAAGAATGATAAATTTGGTGCAAAATCATCGATATGCATGCCACGACTTAAATAATATTCTACAAATGTAAAACCATTACTCAAGGTAAATGCCAGCTGGGATATCGGGTTTGCACCTGCTTCTGCAATATGGTAGCCAGAGATAGAAACTGAATAGAAATTGCGTACTTTCTCATCAATAAAATACTTCTGGATATCGCCCATCATTCTTAGGGCAAACTCTGTTGAGAATATACAGGTATTTTGTGCCTGATCTTCTTTCAGGATATCGGCCTGAACGGTTCCACGAACGGCACTTATGGCATAAGTTTTGATTTTTAAATACACGTCGGCAGGTAATACCTGATCACCTGTTACCCCCAGGAGCATTAAACCCAGTCCATTATTGCCTTCAGGCAGTTTTCCATTATAGGTTGGCCTGGAACTGTTTTTCGCATTGTAAATCGCCTCAATTTTCTTACTAACTTCAGTTTCAAGTCCGTTTTCGATGATGTATTTTTCACATTGCTGATCAATAGCGGCGTTCATGAAAAAGCCTAACAACATCGGAGCGGGGCCATTGATTGTCATTGAAACCGAAGTAGAGGCTGCACATAAATCGAAACCTGAGTATAGTTTTTTCGCATCATCGAGGGTTGCTATACTTACTCCGGAATTACCAATTTTACCGTAAATATCGGGGCGTATATGCGGGTCTTCACCGTACAGGGTTACCGAATCGAATGCGGTAGATAAACGATGTGCGGGCTGACCTAAAGAAACATAATGAAAGCGCTTGTTTGTACGCTCCGGGCCACCTTCTCCTGCAAACATCCGGGTTGGATCTTCTCCATCACGTTTTAGTGGAAATACACCTGCTGCATATGGAAATTCGCCTGGTAAATTTTCAGTTAACAACCATCTTAAAATATCACCCCAATCTTCGTAACGTGGTAATGATACTTTAGGGATATTCAGTTTTGATAAAGATTCATAAAACAAAGGTTGTTTAATTTCCTTATCGCGTACTTTGTAGATGAAGAATTCCTCTTTATAACTTTTTCTGGTTTGCGGCCATTGGCGAAGTAATCTTTTGCATTCGCCATCCAATTGTTCTTCGAAAAAAGTATAGGCTTCTTCCAATCCTGTGCCTATTGATAAAGATTTATTTTCAGCTGCTAAGTTAATAACGCCTTTAAGCTGATACATTTTACGGGCAATTGATGATTGTTTATCTACCCATTCGTTGTAAGCCTGACTTGATTCGGCGATTTCTGCCAGGTAGCGAATCCTATCGGGTGGAATAATATAGATTTTTTCTGACTGTTCGGCTGTTAGTTCCATTTTGGTTTTAAACTGAACACCAGTTTTAATACTAATTTGTTCCATTAATGCTGCAAACAAATTGTTCATTCCCGGATCGTTAAACTGAGATGCCATGGTTCCAAAAACAGGGATTTCGTTATCCTTAGCATCAAAGAGATTATGATTGCGTTTGTATTGTTTACGTACGTCGCGTAATGCATCTAAAGCGCCCCGCTTATCGAATTTATTGATGGCAACCAGATCAGCAAAATCGAGCATGTCGATTTTTTCTAACTGGGTAGCAGCGCCAAATTCAGGTGTCATTACATATAAGGAAACATCGCAATGCTCCGTAATTTCGGTATCGGATTGTCCAATTCCTGAAGTTTCTACAATAATCAGATCATAGCCAGCAGCCTTGCATATATCGATACTTTCCTGGACATTTTTGGAAAGCGCCAGATTGGCCTGTCTTGTTGCCAGAGAGCGCATGTAAACCCTGGGATTGTTAATGGCATTCATCCTGATACGGTCGCCAAGCAATGCTCCACCGGTTTTTCTTTTAGAAGGATCTACAGAAATGATAGCCATTGTTTTATCTTTCACTTCGATCAAAAACCTCCGTACCAATTCATCAACTAATGATGATTTTCCCGCACCACCCGTACCGGTAATACCCAGGATGGGTGCAGTGTTGTTTTGAGATAATTTTTTAAGTTCATCAACAAAAGATTGTGCGGCTTCAGGGTCGTTTTCTGCCACTGTAATTGCCCCAGCAATGGCCTTCACATCTTTTCCGGGTATGGTTTTCAGCTCATCAGTGATTTCATCTTTAGTAATGAAGTCTGTTTTTTGCAGCATATCATTAATCATGCCCTGCAAGCCCATTCTTCTGCCATCATCCGGCGAATAGATTTTTGATATTCCGTAAGCTTCCAGTTCTTCAATTTCTGAAGGCAATATAACGCCACCGCCTCCGGCAAATATTTTAATATGACCTGAGCCCCTTTCCTGAAGTAAATCGAACATGTATTTAAAATATTCGATGTGGCCTCCCTGGTAAGAAGTCATTGCAATTCCCTGGACATCCTCCTGAATGGCACAATTTACAACTTCATCTACCGAACGATTGTGACCGAGATGAATAACTTCTGCTCCCGATGATTGCAGGATTCTACGCATAATGTTAATGGTTGCATCGTGCCCATCGAAAAGAGAAGCAGCAGTTACAAAACGAATTTTATTTTTGGGTTTATATATTTCTACTTGTTGCATATTGCATGATTTAAGAAAAAAGAAAAATCTTATTTCAAATTATATCTGGTTCTGCAAATGTAAGAAATACCGATTAACCGAAGGTTTTTTAATAGAATTGATACTTATTATAAATAAAAAAGCCACCTTGAAGGGTGGCTTTAAAAATTATTTGTTTGTTATTTCAGTTATTGGTTCTCCAACACAGCCACTAGGCATTTGAATATGAAGCAAAGCTGCAATGGTTGGTGCTATATCTGTCATATAGTGCGTTTTGTTCGATGCACCTGGTTTTATTCCCCATCCCATGAATACCAAAGGAATATGTGCATCGTAAGGGTTCCAGTTTCCGTGTGTGGTTCCTGTACTGCCACCGTTAAACCAGTTTGGATCTAATATGTAATATAAATCACCACTTCTTCTGGCATTATAACCATTTGTGACCATCTTTTTCTGAACTTCAGGGAGTGTTGCCATCGAAATTCTCGAAATATCAACCACGTTTGCGAAGCCATCTAATCTTTTAAGGAATTCGATAGATGCGGCTTTAATCACGTCGAAACTTACTGTTCCGTTATCGGTTTTATCGTGGTCGAAAATAATCTGGTTATTCATCGATTTTAAAACCACATTATTAACCTTAAATTTTTCGTTAAGGAAACTGTTAAGTTTGAAAACGATATCTCTGTCGCTCACCGTTCCGGCAGGAAGTTTATTTTCCTGCATAAATCCTGGAACGTGTGCAACACCATGATCGGCACTTAAGAACAAGGTATAGTTTCCTTTTCCAACTTTTTTATCAAGGTAATTGAAAAACTCTTCAAAATCTTTGTCTAAACGTAAATAAGTATCTTCAGCTTCGATTGAGTTTGGTCCGTAACCATGGCCAACATAATCAGTTGCTGAGCAGCTAACTGCTAAAAAGTCGGTAATGTTATCTTGTCCTAAATCTTCAGAAAGAATGGCAAGTTTAGCTAAATCTAAAGTGATTGTATTGCCATAAGGCGTACTTCTGATGGCATCGAAGTTTTTATCGATGTTTTGGGTAAGCTGGTGAGGGAAAGTGCTTGTTTTACCTTCATATGCTTTTTCATCACTTGTGCTGTTCACATAAGTATTGATAGGGTAAAGGGTTTCCCAATTTTTAGCATAAAACTTGTTAGCCAGTTTTAATTTATTGTAATCTGCAATCCATGTTGGTACTTCTTTCATGTAGTAAGAACTTGTGATCCAGTTTCCGGTACTGCCCTGATACCAGTAAGCGGCATTTGCTGCATGGCCAGCAGGTAAAATTGAACCTCTGTCTTTTAATGAAATACCGATAACTTTTCCGCGGAAATTGGTAGCTAAACGTAATTCATCCGTAATTGTAGTTGCCAAAAGGTTTTTAGGCGACATATTTCCTTCTGAAGATGGTGTACTTCCTACCGTAACCACTGTAGAATCTTCAGTGCAATAAACATTCTTTTTGGTTTCAGAATTATACCAGTCGTTGCCAATTATACCATGTACTGCCGGAACAGAACCTGTATAGATGGTGGTGTGGCCAACTGCTGTATATGTTGGTGTGTATGGTATTAACGTATTTTCTACCGAAAAACCTTCATTAATCAATCTTTTAAAACCACCACTTGAATAGCGGTTATAGTAGCGATACAGGTAATCCCAACGCATTTGATCGACAACTAAGCCAACAACTAACTTTGGACGGGCAACTTCAGCAGGATAAGCTTTTGCTGTTGTAGTTTTTTTAGTTTGCGCCGAAACTGTTGAGAGTGATAAAATTGATAAGGAAACAATTAAGTACGAAATTTTCTTCATTCTATTTTATTTTAAAGGCTAAAAGTAATAATTTTTAGATGAAGAATTTTTGAACTTTCTGTAAAGTTTTTATAGTGCTTCGGCAACAACGAAGGTACTTCCACCTATAAAAATAAGGTCGTTAGCAGCCGCATTTTTCAACGCCGCGGCTTTTGCTTCGGCAACTGAATTAAAGGTTTCACCCTTTAAATTAAAGGTAGCTGCCTGTTGCTGCAGTTCTATCGCTTCTAAACCACGTTCTAAATCGGGTTTACAAAAATAATAAACAGCATTTTTTGGTAAAAGGGATAATACCCTGGTAATGTCCTTATCTTTTACCATTCCGAAAACCATGTGAAGTTTATCAAAAGGTGTTTGCCCGATATTTTTGATTACCTCGGTTATGCCAGCCTCGTTGTGGCCGGTATCGCAGATTACCAGCGGATTCTTGCTTAACGTTTGCCAGCGCCCCTGTAGTCCGGTAAGTTTTTTAACTTTTTTTAAACCTTCGTAAACTGCATGTTTTACAATTTTTGTTTCCGTTTTCTGGCTTAAAATTTCAAGTGCTTTTAATACTGTTACAATATTTTTTGGCTGATATAATCCGGTTAAGTCACTTTTTAAATCAGCATATTTAATTGTCCCATTCTCGCTTATGGAAAGTTTAAGTAAATTGTTTTTAACTGAAAGGGCTGAGGCCGAGAGGGATTGATCGGCAAAAAATATGGATGTGTTTACAGTTTTGGCTTTTTCCAAAAAAACAGGCTGGGATTCTACTTGTGTTTCACCAATAATTGCGGGAATACCTTTTTTTATAATTCCAGCTTTTTCTCCTGCAATTTCATGTAAAGTATTGCCTAACATATTGGTATGATCGAGGCTGATATTGGTAATGACAGAAATTTCAGGCGTGATGATGTTTGTGGAATCGAGGCGGCCACCTAAACCAACTTCGATTACTGCGATATCAACCTGATGCTTTGCAAAGTGATCAAAGGCCATAGCAACCGTAGCTTCGAAAAAGGATGGCTCTGTTTTGTTAATCAGCTTTCGGTTGGTCTGAACAAAAGCGGTGACTTCTGCCTTACTAATCATTTTTCCGTTTATACGAATCCGTTCGCGGAAATCTTTCAGGTGCGGGGAGGTGTATAGCCCGGTTTTGAAACCTTGTGCCTGCAAAACTGCGGAGAGCATGTGCGAGGTTGAGCCTTTACCATTTGTGCCTGCAACATGAATGCTTTTGAACTTGTTTTGGGGGTTATCCAGTGCTTCGCATAAAATAATGGTATTCGTTAAATCTTTTTTAAATGCGGAAGCACCGACCCTGGTAAACATGGGCAACTTGCTGTATAAAAAATCGAGCGTTTGCTGGTAGTTCATAATTACTGTCAAATATATGCTGACTTATTTTTATTATGAAACGAAAAGGGAAGATTGTGATGAATAATATCGCCTGAGTGATATAAAGCATGGAATAGCCTGTAAATAGAAAATGGTCTGTGAGACACAGACCATAGGACCATGGATAAGATAACTTATTTTACCTTAAAGTTGAATACGACAACTCCGGTTTGATTATCAGCACCGACATCAGACTTGCTCAAAGATGAATTTAATACAGCCTGGATACATTTATTTACCAGATCTGTATCAGTAATTGTTGAACCTTTTAACTCCTGATTAGCTCTGGTAATGTCACCATTTTTATTGAAATAAATTCTGATGGCGATTTTACCAGTTTTTTGCCCATCATCTTTCGGAATAACGAGGTTAGAAAAACGACGAAGTTCAATGGGTTTGTTCCCAAAACCAGAACCACCTTCACCATAATTATTCGCTAATGGATCGCCATTTTTTGAACCCTGGTTCCCAGGTGTATCTCCGGTTCCATCACCGCCACCTTGCCCGGTATTTTTCTTGCCTTTATACAAAGCATTCTGATTGATTACCGGTTGTGTCGGTTTATCTTCGGTTGCCGTTGTTGGCGTTTTAGTAGCCGTTTTAGTTGGTTTTGTATTAACGCTAATTGCTTCTTCGGTATTCTGCGTTTGGATCTCTTTATCTCCGGTTTCGACAGTTGTATTTTCAGTTACTTTTTCCTGTGGTACAACTTTATCGGGTGCTTTTTGATTTGCATTAGGATCGGCAGAAGGCTCTTCGATACTTGTATAATCATCGCCCATACCAGTTTCTGCAGTTCCATAATTCACCACCATACCGCCCATACCCAGATCTTCGGGTGGCTCGAAAGAATTAATCACAATTAAAAAGCTGATTGCAAGCAAAAGCCCCATTATACCGGTAGATATTGCAACTGCTTTCGGATAATTATTTTCTTCTTTGTAATTCATTACTTCTTAGGCTCTACAGCTAAAACAAGTTTTAATTTCAATTTGTTCGCTACATCGTAAGCAACCATAATATTTTCTGCCGGAACATTTTTAGCCACGTACAAAATAATGGTCATATCTGGAGCTACTTTTTGATAGGCCTCTATTGCTGGTTGCAGGCTTTCAGCTGTTGCAGGTTTTTTATCAACGAAATAATTTAAATTTTCGTCTATACTTACGGTAACAGCTTTTTTAGCAGTAGATTGTTGTCCGCTGGATGATTGAGGCAACAACAATTTAACTACCTGGGGATTTACTACTGCAGATGCCAATAGAAAGAACAACATCAGGAAGAACATAATATCGTTCAGTGCTGATGTATGTACTTCTACACCTCCTTTTGTTCTTTTGCGTAAATTCATTATTTACCTGGTTCTTCTAATAAATCAATAAAATCAATTGCATCGGTTTCCATTTTAAGGATGATTTTTTCAACCATAATGTTTAAAATGTGGTACAATACATAGGCAATAATACCAATGATCAGTCCCGTTGCTGATGTAATCATTTTAGTGTATAAACCACCAGAAATGGTACCGATTTCGATAGCTCCTTTAATTGATACCTGGTGGAAAATTGTAATTACCCCAACAATTGTACCCACGAAACCAAGCATTGGTGCAATACCTGCCACGATACCTAAAATGCTAATGTTTTTTTCGAGTTTAGAAACCTCAAGTTTACCAACATTTTCTATTGCACCTTCAATATCTTTAATCGGGCGACCAATCCTTTTTAATCCTTTTTGCAACATACGCGATAATGGCGAGTTGTTGTTACGAAGAAGGGCAGATGCGCCTTCAAGATTTCCTGACTGTATATACGACCTGATCTGAACCATTAAATTTGATTCATCTTTTGTAGATTTTTTGATTGTTAAATAACGCTCAACAAAAATAACCAGTGCAAGAAAAGCTAAAAAAGCCAGTGGAATCATTACCCAACCACCTTTAAATAACAAATCTATAAAATGTAATTCTGGTGCAGGTTGTGATAATGTCGGATTTAAGGCATTTGCTGTATCCTGTACTACTTTTTGTGTAGTATCTTGAATTAATAGTGCAATCATTATGGTGTGTTTATCTGTTTAATGTCTAATTCTTTTATTCTTACTTTTTTACTTAGAGCAGGTCTGGCTTCAACAGCCTCTTTTTCTGTTTTATAAGATGCTATACTTACTTTTTTATATGGACCTTCGATAGGAACAATTCTGGCTGTTATGCCATATCCTTTCATCTGCTGGATAAATTGCTCTGCTTTCTTTTCAGTTTTGAAAGAAGCACCGATTACTTCGTAAGTGGTTACTCCTTTTTCTTCTTTTGTTACCGCTGTTTTAACCTGTGCAACAACTTTGGTTTTTTGTGTATCAGCCTTGCTTTGTACCTGATTAGCTTTTAATATGCTATCGGTTTTTGCAATAGAATCCTGTTTGATTTTAGCTGTATCCGGTTTTTCAATTTTTGAAGAATCGACAGTCGTTACCGATGCTGCTGGGGCTTCTACCTTTGCCTGGTTACCGAACCATTCAGGTTTAATAAAATAGATAATGACTGCAATCAAAATTAACACGAAAACTGCAATCCAGATTTTTGACCAGCCAGATTTGTTAGCTTCCTCATCTTCTTCCAATACTTCTGCTGTTATCGGATCGTGGCCAAAACGGTTTGGATGCTCAGCATGCTGTTCTTTTATAAATTCAGGGGCTTCAATAACGTTTTCTTCGTCTTGAACATCCTCGTTTAAGTTAACATATGTTTTCTGAATTTCTGATTCGGGTTGATGGCCAAAGCGGTTTGGTTGTTCCTCATGTTGTTCTATTACGGCATCAGGCACACTGATTTCTTCATGCTCAACATCAATTGCTTCTGTAGTATTTGATAAAGTATTTTTTAAATCATCTTTAACTTCATCTAATTCTATATTTTCAATTACAGGTAAAACTTCTTCCGCATTCTTAACTTCGTTAGATATAGGTGTTGAATTTACCGGTGCTTCGGCAATCTCTTCATAAACTTCCTCCTCCGTTTCCTGTGGTGATGAAATGGTATCTTTTGTCTCAGCTTCTGAATTTATTTCAGTTTCTGCAACTGATGGCAAACCATAAAATTCAGAGCCATAATTGATATTTTTTGCTGGCTCGAAACTTAAACCTTCATGTTCTGTGAAAAATAAGCGACCAAGGTTTTCAAGTTCTGCCTCATGTTCAATTTCGAGTTTTTTGTTTATATCTTCTACAAACTGCGCAATGTAATAGGCTGCACTTTCAGCAGAAATATTTCTTTTCTCTGAAATAAAGTTCGGAAGTAATTCTTCGTCCTTAATTTCAGTAGTAAATTGCAAAGTATATCCCGGAGGGAAAAACGATTGTTTTTCCTTATCGTATCTGCCAGCAAATTTCTTTTTGAAAAATGTACCCAGGCCAGTAAGGCCAACTGAAGTACGTTGCTGCAAGAGTTCTGAAAGGTATAATAAGATATCCATTCCGGTAAAATTAGCGTTTTATTCTAAATCGACACAATAATAAATTAATGTGCTTAAAACGAATAAGTTAATCCGCCAAACATATTAAAGCCGTTTACCTGATAAAATAAATACCTGCTGTAATTGGTATTCAGGATGTTATTTGCTTTTGCAAAAACCGAAAACTTATTGTTAATACGGTACTCTGCACCTACGCCTAAATCTACAAAACCTTTAACTGTTACAATTGATTCGATTGCAGGATTCGGAATTACATAAGATAATGCCGGTACAGGCTGCTGAACATTCAATTTGGCTTTTACATCGTCCTGAATAACTACGCCTGCATTAAAGCTTAATTTTTTATTATAAGTGTAAACAAAGTTTGAGCTTACTTTTAAGCCTGGTTTAAACCAGCTATAGGTTTCAGATGCAGGTTTGTAATCATCAATATTTAATTTACCTGTCCATTTTAATGCATCGCTAACCTGGACAGAAATTTCACCTTCTAAGCCTGTAATCTTGGCTTTACCAAAATCGTAAATCACATCGAATTTATTAAAGTCGGTATAGTTATTAATGAATAATGGCATATCATCGATTTGTTTCATGTAGAAACGGGCCTTGTAGCCAAATCCTGGTCCACCGGTTCCTTTAACACCCGCACTAATGCTTAATTTTTCAACCGTATTTTTAATTAAGATGTTGCTGTTTAACCATGGGTTTTCATCGGTAAAGCTTTTCATCGAGTTACGGTTTACATCACCTTTAACCTCTCCAAAAACCTGCAGATAATCGGGAATTAAAGTGAAATCGGCAGTAACTGCAGGGAATATCCTCGAGCTGCTATAAGCACCAAACTCCTGAACGAAATTAATTCCGGCAGTAACTTTAGCACCATTAACCTGTAAACGGATGTAAGGATTTAAGCGCAATAAATTATTACCGATACTTGTTGTTAAATCTTTTGTGTTGCCAAACTCTGTTGATGCTGCCAAACCTAAATTTAAGGAGCTGATTCTTTTATTCAAGTAACCATTCAAGGTTAAATAGCTTTCTTTAGCACTGAATCTGTCGTTCCAAAGGTATCCGTTAGCCTTTAAAGCATAACTGAAGGCATCATCATCTTCTTTGTAATTTTTAACTAATTCGCCTTCAGCTTCTAAAAAAGTTAGCGCCTGTTTTTCAGGATTTGGATTCAACGTTGGACGATCATTGTCAATTCCATAAAAATACAAGCCATTGCGCTCAAAATTAATGCGCCCGCTAACTGTATTTTCAGCCATAATACTGCGGCCAAAAACGCTGAACTGCTGGTTGCTGCTATTTTGTTTATTAAGCTTGCCTTCCTGACTGAAATGCTTAAAATAACCACCAAGCTGTAAAGCAGGATCACGGCTAATATTTACATAAACTTCTCCTAAAATGGTTGCCAGTGAGCCAACACCACCTTTTACATAATTATTTATCAGTTCTGATTGTTTTTCATCAACCAATGCCTGCGCCTGAAGCTTCTGTATATCGCTGTTGATTTCGAGTTTTCGATCGGTTACGCTATAATTCAGTTTTGCTTTGTAAGTCTTAACATCATCAAGGTTAGGACTTCTTCTTAATTTTACGGCCTCTGCAAGAATAGGTTTGTACGGACGAACGACTTCTATTTCCTCGCTAACTGCGGCTTTTTCTTCCTGTTTTTTTTCCTGCGCCTGAACGGTAACTAAACCTGCAGCGAGAAAAAAGATGGTACTGTATATATATTTAATCGACTTCATTGTTCTACTTCTTCGGGTTTAATTTTTCTAATTTTTGCTTTGCCGTTGGGATGATATCGTCCGTTTTATTATCGTAATTATCGATAATACTTAGCAATGTACTTTTAGCCTGCAAATTATCTTTCAATGCCACATAGTTATCTGATAACAGAATGAAAGATTTGGCAACCCAATAATCATAAGATGCCATGTTGTTAATTAAATCGAAACATGTTTTCGATGAAGTTTTATAATCACCTTTGCTATACTCGAGAAAAGCAAGATTATATTTGGCTTCTGCAGCGGCAACGGTTTTCGTTTTTGCTACCACATTTTTAAATTCCTTAATAGCAGTTGTAGTATCGCCTTTTAACAGATACGCTTTACCTGCATATAAACCTGAGCTGTTTTTTTCTTCTTCTGATGCTTTTTCTGATTCTTTAGTCAGTTGTGCGTACTTGATCATATCATCAGCAGAATTCAGCGCAGTATAAGCTTTTAACAAGTTATTGATGGCATAACCATAATGTGCCTTGTAATCAGTTGTGGTTTCTAAACGTTTCAGGTAAACGATTGCCTCATTATATTTTTTCTGGTCAAGGAATAGTTTTGAGATACTTAACAACGATCGTTCTGTATAATCACTTGTCCAATCGTTTAAAATGTATTCATAATCAGCAATTGCCTCATCCGGGCGACCCAATTTAACCAATGATTCGGCTCTGATAAATTTACCTTCCTTATCATGAATGGCTTTCGGGAATTTATCGAAGTAAGCATTTATAGCCTGAAAAGCACCATTGGCATCACCTTTCAGGTATAAGTTATTTGCAGCTGCAAAAACAATATTATCCTGCTCGGCATTTGAATAATTCCCAAGTGGGGTTGTGCCCGCATAGCTGATAAAACCATTGGCGTCGCCTTTGTCAACATAAATATTTTTGATTGATTCCATTGCCTGTTTAGCTTCGTCGGCACTTGGATAATCGCGGATTACCTTTTTGAATGATTCTAAGGCAGCGTCGTCCTGATCCTGGTTATACTGAACCAGGCCGATGGTTACCAGGGCTTTCGGTACATAGCTGCTATGTGGGTATTTCGCCACTAAACCCACTAAATCAGTTTTCGATTTTTCTAAATCACCTTTATTGAAATAAGTGTAGGCTGTTTCGAAACCTGCATCATCGGCATAGTTGGAATTAGGAAAACGCTGAAGTAAATTTTGCATGGTTGCAATTTTTGCATCGTATTGGTTTTCCAGTCCCTGGATCATACCCTTCTGGAAAACGGCATAGTCTTCTGCACTGGTTTTACGGCTGATGATTTTGTTATAATTATTCATCGCATCGCCGTAACTCTTATTCACGAAATAGGAATCGGCCAAGCGGATGGTTGCATCATCAACCGTCTTTTGGTCTTTATCATTTCCTGCTAAAAAGCGTTCAAAATAGGTTGCGGCTTTACCGTATTTCTCATCTTCAAAAGCAGCATAGGCCAAAGCATAGTTTGCGAAATTATAAACACCTGTTTTATTCGCATCAGGCATTTTCAGGAACTTTTCGAATGTTGATACTGCTTCGCCATATTTACGAAGCTCATACATCGATTCGCCTTTCCAATAAGTGCTTAATGCGTGGATTTCATTGTCTTCAGGGAATTTTTCTGAACGCAAAAACATTGATAAAGCATTCGGGAATGCCCTTTCGTTATAAAATTCCAATCCTCGGAAATAAGTAACCTTCTGATAAGCTTCTTTTGCTTCTAAGTTTTTATCAGGAATTGGTTCTAAAATATCAACTGCTGCCTGGTAGTTTTTTGTCGTTAATAAAACCTCACCCAACAGGATTTTAGCTTCATTAATTTTTCTTGATTTAGGAAATGTTTTCAGGAAACTCTGTGTGGCATCTAAAGCCTGTTGGTGAAAGTTTAATTCGTAACTTAACTTGGCATAGTTTAGCCAGGCTTCTTCCTGAATTACCTTGTCAAAATCTAAACGTGAGGCACGGAAAAATGCACTCTGGGCTTTTTCTTTATTTCCTAACTGAATGAAAGCTTTTCCTAAAGTGTGCATACCATTTTGCAGGTAAACATCATCGTTATTTAGTTTTTCTAAAACAGTAACCGATTGTGCGTATTTTTTATTCTGAAATAAAGAATACCCGTACTGGTAAATAAATAAGTTGTTTTTTACGTCGCTTTTATCTTTAGCATAAAAGTCTGCGAAATACTTTTCAGCATTTTTAAAATCAGATTTTGCGAAATAAGAGGCTGCAACAAGACTTAGCATTTCCGGTTCAAACTGCTGCTTTGTTTTAGCCATTATTGGTAAAGCATAGCTGATTACATCGTCATAGCGTTCATCCAGATAGTACATCGAAGTGATGTAATATGGATAGCTTGCCTCGTAAGTTGGCGAGCCTTTTAGTTTTTCGAAGTTGGCTAAAGCAGTTTTATATTCTTTGTTTAAGTAATTTATATAAGCGAAGTAATAGGTTGCGCTTTCCTGAAACTGGCCGTCTTCTTTTTTTACCTTTTCGAAAAGCGGTTCGGCTTTATCGTAATTTTTTAACTGAAAATAAGCGTAGCCTTGTTTAAACTGGTACTCATTGCGCTGTTTACCCGAAAGGGTAGAAGGATCGGTTTTTTCGAACCATTCTAAAGCCTTTTCGTAGTTTTTCTGGTTGAAGTAAGTTTTACCAACGTAGAAATAGGCAAGTTTTGTATTAGGATTTAAAGGGTAATCGCGGATAAACGCCTGAAATAAACTCTCGGCATCAGTATTGGTAAGTTCTAAGGCACAAACTGCAGCATAGAATTTGGCATTTTCTTTTAACAGGGATAGCTCTGCATTACTCTCGGTTTGGGAGGCAGGTTTAAAACGTTGTTGTTCAACAAGTTTAAACTGCTGTGAAGCAGCTACGTATTTTTCTTTATCTAATAACTCTAAGCCCGTTTGATAGTTTTTATTGAGGTTCTGCACTGCGCTCACCTGCGCATAAGTGCTAAAACTTCCTGCTAAAAGTAGCGGAATTAGTAAGTATTTTTTCTGCATCGGTTTCAAATATGGTTGGTACTAAATTAGAAATAGTATCAAAGCTTATCAACAGAAGTAATTAACATCTGTTAATAACACAAATTAACGACGGGAATTTTTATTTGGTATCAGCGACAGGACGATTGTGGAAAATTAGGCTAAATGAGTGCCTCATTAGCTATTATTGAGTTTGTTGCATGAACTTATTTCTTAACGGCTTAACCGTGTGAATTGGTTAACTATTTATATCAAAAAGGCTAGTCTTAGGACTGATAGGGACGGATAACCTAGCCCTGACTTGCAAGTAAATAAAGTACTGCCATTCTGATGGCTACGCCATTTTCAACTTGCTCTAAAATAATAGATTGTTTGCTGTCGGCAACATCGCTGGTAATCTCAACGCCACGGTTTATCGGGCCAGGGTGCATTACCACGATTTCTTTATCAAGGTTATCGAGAATTTGCTTGTTTAATCCGTACATCATTGCGTATTCTCTCAGTGATGGGAAATATTTGATATCCTGACGTTCTAACTGAATGCGAAGCATGTTAGCCACATCGCACCAGTTTAATGCCTTAATTAAGTTATGCTCAACCTTTACGCCTAACTGATGAATGTGTTTTGGAATTAACGTAGTCGGACCACAAACCATTACTTCAGCGCCTAAGCGTTGCAAGCAAAGTATGTTTGATATCGCAACACGTGAGTGAAGAATGTCGCCAACAATAACAACTTTTTTTCCGGCAACATCGCCAAGTTTCTGACGGATGGAAAATGCATCCAACAAGGCTTGTGTAGGATGTTCATGAGCACCATCACCAGCATTTACAATTTGTGCCTTAACATGTCTGCTGAGAAATTGCCCGGCACCAGCGTAAGGGTGGCGCATCACAACCATATCAACTTTCATCGAAAGGATGTTATTTACGGTATCTATTAAAGTTTCACCTTTACTTACTGAAGAAGAAGAAGCCGCGAAGTTTACCACATCAGCCGAAAGCCTTTTCTCAGCCAGTTCAAAAGAAAGTTTTGTTCGGGTAGAGTTTTCGAAGAAAATATTGGCAATCGTAATATCACGAAGTGAAGGCACCTTTTTAATAGGCCTGTTAATCACTTCTTTAAAATTATCTGCAGTTTCGAAAATTAATTCGATATCATTCCGGTTAATATCTTTAATGCCTAAAAGATGTCGGGTTGATAGTTTGTCTGCTGCCATTTTATATTATTGTTTTTCGGATAATAAAATCACTTTGTCTTCTGCGCCTTCATCGGCCCAGCTTACTTTTACGTGTTGCGAGTTAAGGCTATCAACCTGAAGGCCAATGTAATTTGGTTCAATAGGTAAATGCCTGCTAAATCTCCTGTCTATTAATACTAAAAGCTCTACTTTTTCCGGACGGCCGTAAGCCAATAGAGCATCCATAGCAGCTCTTATCGTTCTTCCGGTCCAAAGTACATCATCAATCAGGATTACTTTTTTACCTTCAATAATAAAATCGATTGAGTTGCTGCTTGCGGTAACTATTCCGTCTTTACGGCGAAAATCATCCCTGAAGAAAGTAATATCAAGGTTTCCTTTTAGGATTTTTTTGTTCTTTAAAATGCTCTGAAGTTCAGAATGGATGCGATCGGCAAGAAAAATACCCCTAGGCTGTATGCCAATTAAAACGGTATTCGCGAAATCATCGTGGTTTTCAATTAACTGACGGCAAAGCCTTTTAATTGTAATCTGAATTTTTTGTCCGTCAAAGATTGTTTTCTTTTGCATTGAAGAAGGATTGGGCAAATATATAAAAATGTTTTAAGCTTGTAAAGTTGAAACCATTATGTTTTGCGCTTGTTACGTTAAATGGTTCTTTTTCAACAAATAAATTAATTACCATGAACTTAATGTTATTTGAAATGAAGATAGGAGATTTTTCGAATTATGTGTATTTGAAAATACCTGATTATTGTGATAAAGGATTAACATTAGCAAGCCTTGAAGCAATTTAAAAAAGTTAAATTTACACTTCAAAATGGCAGAACAACCGGTTATATTTTTCGATGGGATTTGCAACCTCTGTAATGCTTCGGTTCAGTTTGCAATTGAGCACGACAAGCGTAACGTATTTAAATTTACCGCCTTGCAAGGTGAATATGCAAAGGTAGTTTTACCTGAATTTAATGTAGATACCCAAAAAATTAACTCAATAATGCTTTTGGAGGATCATAAGTTATATACTAAATCTTCAGCAGCTTTAAGGATTGCCAGAAAACTGAATGGCTTGCTGCCTGTCCTTTATGTATTTATCGTTGTTCCGAAATTTATTAGAGATTGGTTTTACGATATAATTGCAAAAAACAGGTATAAATGGTGGGGAAAGCAGGAAAGCTGCTGGGTACCTACTCCGGCATTGAAAAGTAAGTTTTACAATTAATTATTTTCTTCCTTCCGTGGCTTTGATACCCACAACCACAACGATAATATTATCAATGGTACCGTAATGCTTACCGCTAGAGGTATAAGCTGTTGCCTTGCCGCCACAATATCCGCTTCGTTCGAAGTGAAAATTCTAAAGGTTTCTCGTAAAGCACCCAAGGTAATAATGGTGCATAATATTGCAAGTACTTTTCTCATGGCTTAGTTTTAGTATGCGAAATTAGTTTTAATTTTCGAGATACTTTTTAGAATAGGTAATTCCCATCATGTCGTATCGTTTAAATTGTGCTTGTAAGCGTTTCTGGAAATCGGGATAATTACGTTTTTCTTTAGGACTCCACAAAATTTCACTCAGGGCATCAAGTCGTGGAAACAACTGGTACTGTACTTTTGCAGGATTGGTAATGTACTCGCTCCACAAACAGCCTTGTCCACCCCAAATGTATTTTGCCTGTTCAGTATTTAACTCTGCGGGCACGGGCTCGTAGTTGTAAACATCGATCAAAGGTGAAAATTTGTTAGCCACAAGGCTATCTTCCTTTACAAACTGCGCATGGTTAAAGTACATTTTGTTTTCAGGTGTCATTATGGCTTTATGGTTTTGTTTCGCGGCCTCAATGCCTCCTTTTTCACCTTGCCAGCTCATTACAACCGCATTTGGGGCCAGGCCGCCTTGCAGAATCTCATTCCACCCGATAATGGTTTTACCTTTGCTGTTTACAAATTTTTCTATCCTTTGGATGAAGTAACTCTGTAGTTCACTTTCGTTTTTAAGCCCGTTTGCTTTCATTATCTGCTGAGAAACGGCAGATTGCTTCCACCACACTTTCGAAGCTTCATCACCCCCTATATGTATGTATTGCGATGGAAATAAATCCATTACTTCGCTTAATACATTTTCCAAAAATTTAAAAGTACTGTCGGAGGCCTGAAGTACATTATTGTATTTGTTCATCATTCCCCAGGTTTCGGCTACTGTATACTTTTTATTGGGTTCTGTTCCGAGTTCAGGATAGGCTGCAAGTAAAGCCATACTATGTGCAGGCATTTCAATTTCAGGGATGATGGTGATGTAGCGTTTAGCTGCGTAATCAACTACTTCTTTAATCTGTTCCTGTGTATAATAACCGCCATGTTTAACACCATCTGTCTTAATTATGGCATCTTTGGGCGTAATTTTAACCTCATTGGGTAAAACCTGGTATTTTATGTTTTCGTTGCCTTTTCCAGGCCATAAACCAATGATACTTCCGTTTCGCCAGGAACCAATTTCGGTAAGTTTTGGATATTTTCTGATTTCAATTCTCCAACCATGGTCATCGGTTAAATGCCAATGGAAGTAGTTCATTTTATGTAAGGCCAGATAATCGATGTATTGTTTTATAAAAGCCACATCAAAAAAATGACGGCTTACATCTAAGTGCATTCCACGGTAATCGAAGCGGGGATAATCTAAAATGGTAATTGCTGGTATCTTATAGTTTGTAGCTTTTGTTGTTGGTAAAAGTTGAATCAATGATTGTATACCATAAAATACCCCAGCGCTAGTATTACCGTTAATAACTATCTCATTTTCTAGAACTTTAAGGTTATATGAATCTTTATAAACTTGAAATGAAGTAGCAGAAATTAGGTCAATTGAATTTTTGTTAGGTTTTTGGGTTGTGGTTTCTAATTTAAGGTTATAGTTATTTTGAAGATAGGCTATTAAAAACTCTGCGGAACTAAGTAACGAATCATTTTCAACGTAAATTTTAGTATGCTCGTTAAGTGTGAAAGCTTTTATCGCATCTAAGGTTTGCGAAATCACAGGCTTTGGAATTATGTTAGCTGTAGATTTAGTAATTACTTTGATTTGCGCTTGAGTGCTAAAAATGGCGGCGAATGTTAAGATAAGGAAAGCAAGTTTTTTCATGGTTAGTCGATTTCGTTTCAAAAGTAGTCATTCTATACGGATGAAGGGAAAAGGTTTGGAAGAACGAATTACATATGTTACATAAACCCGATGGAAGGAAAATCTTTTTTGGTTTGCAGCAACCCTGAATAAACTGTTATGCTGAGGCACGAAGCATCTGCAACATATGAAACAGATACTTCGTGCCTCAGCATGACAGAGGTTTACCAAAAAGATTGAACGAACAGCGGGACAGGAGTAACCGATGAGTAGTTGCTTTCGTTTTCAAATTATTTTAACCATATAAGACATATAAGAAAGTATAAGCTCAAAACTTAAATGTTCTTAATTCCTTATTTGGTAATAAAAAGATTGTTTCAGCTTGCTAATTTCCAACCTCGCAATGAGGATTTTGAGCAAGTTTGGAGACCGGTGCGCTCCGTGTTTCTGTGGCTGCTTAGTAATAAGTAGTAGGCAGCAAAATAATCCTTTAAGGTTTCAAAAACCTTAAAGGATTGAGCAAAAAAAATCCCGATAACTTTCGCTATCGGGATTAAATTTATGAGTTAAAAAGAACTAGCCTTTTTTAGCTTTGCTTTCTTCGCCTTCTAATTGCGATTTCAACTGTGCTAATACGTCTAAGTCTCCTAAAGTAGATTTCTCTACAGAATCTTTAACTTTCTTAACAGCAGTTACAGCAGCTTTAGCTTCTTTTTTCTTAGTTGCTCTTTCTTCTGCTACAGCTTCAGCTTTAACTTCTTCCCAAATACGAGCGTGAGATACAACGATGCGTTTAGCTTCTTTGTTAAACTCGATGATTTTGAAGTCGTTAGTTTCTTCAGCTTTAACTGAAGTACCGTCTTCTTTAACCATGTGTTTAGTTGGTACGAAACCTTCTACACCGTAAGGTAAAGCAATAACAGCACCTTTATCAGTTACTTTAACAACTGTTCCCTGGTGAACTGAATCTAAAGTAAAGATCGTTTCAAAAGTATCCCAAGGGTTTTCTTCTAATTGTTTGTGACCTAAGCTTAATTTACGGTTATCAACGTCTAATTCTAAAACAACAACGTCTAATACATCACCAACTTTAGTGAATTCGTTAGGGTGGTTGATTTTTTTAGACCATGATAAGTCAGAAATGTGGATTAAACCATCGATACCTTCTTCGATTTCAACGAAAACGCCGAAGTTAGTCATGTTTTTAACCGTTGCTTTGTGCTTGCTTCCAACTGGGAATTTAGCAGCAACTTCTTGCCAAGGATCGTTAGATAATTGTTTAATACCTAAGCTCATTTTGCGCTCGTCTCTGTCTAAAGTTAAAACTTCAGCTTCGATTTCATCACCAACTTTTAAGAACTCTTGTGGGTTTCTTAAGTTTTGTGACCAGCTCATTTCTGAAACGTGGATTAAACCTTCAACACCTGGGATGATTTCTAAGAAAGCTCCGTAATCTGCAACAGTTACGATTTTTCCTTTTACTTTAGAACCAACTTGAATGTCAGCATCTAAATTCTCCCAAGGGTGTGGAGTTAATTGTTTTAAGCCTAAAGCGATACGTTTTTTCTCATCATCGAAATCTAAAACAACAACGTTGATTTTTTCATCTAATGATAATACTTCTTTCGGATGCTCTATGCGGCCCCAAGAAATGTCAGTAATGTGAAGTAAACCATCAACACCACCTAAATCGATGAACACACCGAAATCAGTAATGTTTTTAACAGTACCTTCAAGTACCTGACCTTTTTCTAATTTAGAAACGATTTCTACTTTTTGTGATTCTAAATCGTCTTCAATTAACACTTTGTGAGAAACTACTACGTTTTTAAACTCGTGGTTAATTTTAACAACTTTGAATTCCATTGTTTTACCCACGTATACATCGTAATCGCGGATAGGTTTAATATCAATTTGAGATCCTGGTAAGAAAGCCTCAACGCCCATGATATCAACGATTAAACCACCTTTAGTACGGCTCTTAACGAAACCATTGATGATTCTATCATTTTCAAGTGCCTCGTTAATTGCTTCCCATGATCTTTGGGTTTTAGCTCTTTTGCGAGAAAGAATCAACTGACCGTTAGCATCTTCTGGTGCTTCAACGAAAACGTCAACTGAATCGCCAACTTTTAAATCTGGTGTATCACGGAATTCTGAAGTAGAAACTAAACCGTCTGATTTGAAACCTACGTTTAATACTACATCTTTGTTGTTAATTGAAACAACAGTACCGCTAATAATTTCACCTTTAGTGATTTGATTGAATGTTCCAGCGTACATATCTTCAAACTTTTTACGGTCTGCGTCATTGTAATTACCGAAAACTTTTTCATCAGCATCCCAGTCGAAATCTTCGCTTGGTGTTGCTAATGATGATTTGATCGATTCGATCGATACTGAATCAGCTTCTGATTCAATAGTTTCTTTTTCAGTCAGGCGTCCGCCTTCTCCCTGAAGTTCAGCTGTTTTTGCTGCTAATTCTTTTTCTGCTACTTGTTTTTTAGCCATTAATTAATTATCTCCTTTTTTCCCTATTTAGGGACTGCAAAGGTAAAACTTTTTTAATTAATAGAAAAGATTTTTTTAATAAATGTTGCTGATTTTAAGCTTATTAAGATTTTTACATTCATGGTACTCAATTTATTTAAGTATCTAAATCTTAAAATTCAATCGCTTTCTTCTAATTATTTGAAAATGAACGGTTAGTAGTTCCTGGGTTATAGCAGTCCCGTTATTCGTTACAATCTTTTTTCAGGCACTGTCATGCTGAGGAACGAAGAATCTTTTTCATCGGTTGCAGATGCTTCGTTCCTCAGCATGACAGTATATTTCGGTTGCTGCAAAAAAAAAGTATTTTCACTTCTACCGGGTTTAGGAACAAAGTTTATTGCACAAATTTAAATCCTTTCTGGAAATGATTTAATGATGTAAATAATTCCAAAAATCAGCAAAAAATAACCCAAACATATTCAATGTAATAGTTTTGCATCGTGCGGACGTTAACATTTGCCCATAATATCATAAACTATTTCCTTGTAAAAGTTCCTCTTGTAAAACCCTCACCAATTAAGGTATTTTCATCTCTAATCAACAATAGAATCATGTTTTGCTGGTCGTACAATTTAATCATATCGCCATCAATTACATATTTCGATGTAAAGGTTGTGCCGGTATAGATATCTTTAACTGTAACCGAATCATTCGGTCCAAAATCAAAAGTCTGGTATTGCGTTTCACTATCACTAATATATGTTCCTGAAACTTTTTTCTCCTGGATAAATGTTATAAAGCAAAAGTAAATAACAACCAAAACAACAATTGCCGAAAAACCAATCAGTATTTTGTTTTGATTAGAATATTTAAAAACGAAGTAGAGAATTGTACCCATAATGAGGGCTACAATAGCAAAGAAAATCAGATTTGAATAGCCTTTATCTATTTTAGGTATTTCAACAGAAACGGCTTTTTTTTGTGTAGACTGCTTTACAGGAGAAACTCTAACCAGAAATTCTTTACTAACCCATCCTTCACCGTTGGTAACCTTAATTTTAAAGAAGCTAACATCCGAAGAATCTATTACAGCAACGTTTTCATTTTTAGGTAAGTAGCCTACAATTTTACTTTTCGGGTCGGCCTGCTCCCTAACCCTTAAATCATCAGCTGTAACACGGTAAATATCTTCGTTGCCTGAAGCAGTTGACTGAGGAACAGCAGTTGGTGTTGGCGTATTTGTTCCCGGAGCTGCAGATGTTGTCTGATTAGTAGGAGCTGCTGTTTTTTCCAGAAAATCCTTACTTATCCAGCCTTCGCCACTTTTTAATTTTACTTTGTAAAACTTGGCATCGGCAGCATCTAAAATGGTTAGGTTTTCATTCCGATTTACTTTAGCAACCACCTTGCTATTTGAATTGTTGCTTGCCCTAACATTTACATCATCGGCATTAACCCGATATATATCCTGTGCGTTAACCTGGGATGAAAAAATTAAAAGCGTGATTAGAAAGGAGTAAAGTCGGATCATAGGTTTAGTGTTTCAGCAAAGCTGTTTAAAAAAATATAGCAATGTCGTACAGCGCAAACATCGTGCTAAGCGTGTCAAAATTAGAAAATAGTTTTAAATCATATGATAAAATACACAGAATCGTAAAATTACCAGCTACCGCCAGTGCCACCACCACTGCTGCTCCCGCCACCCCAACTACTGGACGATGACGATGAAGATGAGCTGCCGGAAGAAGACGGACTCGAAGAACTTCCCGAGCTTTCTCTAACCAGCATGGCCAGTGTAATCCAGCGTATGAATTCTACATTTTTGCAAAAACTACATTCATTAACAAGTTTTGCTTGTCCATCGTGGCTGTAAGTTGCGGCCTTAACCGTTATTTTTTTATTAAGCTGATAAGTTCTGAACTTACATGAAGGGCATTCAGCGTAGCTGTCGAATTTTTCTGCGGGCCAACTTTTAATAATATGCTCTTTATGATCAGCACTTTCCCAGATGTCATAATCATAAGCTTTAACCACTTCTTCTTTACGTTGCCCTGCAGTTAGGAAAGGTTTTCCTTCAATGTTAACATCCCTGTCTATGCGAACCATTGGTTGTTTTTTACTGTCAAGAATAGGATTGAAGCGTTTATTTTGTTCGGTTCGACGAAAAAACTGTCTAATAATCGCAAATATTATCAGTGGAGAAAAAGCAATGAGCCACCAATATTTTTTATGAAAAGAACTTACTGCATCCGAAAAATTCTTATCATCATTATGCTTTCTTCTTAATTCATCAATTTGAAAAAGGTATTTAAAAAATAATGCCAGGCTTAGTATTCCAAATAATATAAAAGGGATATAACTAAGTTTAAAATCTTTTAAAAAACCAAGACTACCGGTTATAAAAAACGCAATAACAATAAAAAGAAAACCAAAGAATGCCACTACGCAGCCGGTAGTGGTTACAGCACCTGGCTGGTTTTTGTTTGATTTACTTAGGGATATGTTTTTAGCAGCATGATTTTTTAATAATTTAAAAATACCAAAGAAAGCCAGGCAAATTCCGAATGTTGGCAGCCAGAAATTCTCAAGGTCATCGCTGCTTTTTTGTTGTGTAAAAAACTGGTTTAATTCTGATTTGTTTTCAGGGTTTAAAATAATTTCACCCATTGCATTTACAGTGTTTATGATTCCTGTTCCATAATCATTTTCCCTAAATGCGGGTATTAAATTTTGTTCTGCAATATGTTTTAATTTCACATCGGGTAAAACACCTTCGGCACCCGTACCTGTTATAAAACGGTACTTCCGGCGCTCTTTGGCGATGAATAGCAAAACACCATTGTTGCTGGTTTTTTGCCCTATTCCCCAATTACTGAAAAGGGTATAAGCGAAATCGAAATCTTCCTGATTGTGGTCGAAATCGTTTACAATTACAACTGCAACCTGAACATTGGTTTTGCTTTCAAACGAAGAGATGTTAGCATTAATTTCTGATACATCATGATCACTTAATATTCCATCCGGATTGCTTACCCAACCGCCGCCGTTCTGTTTAGGGTCTGGAATCTCAGTTACCTGATAAGCTTTTTGCGCAAGGGCAAGATTTGAGCATAGAATAAAAAGGAAAAATGCAAGGGTTTTTAGTGAATGGCTTTTGAGCATTGTAATTAAATTTAGAATTGCATATACATCACACCAATAACAATCAGAATTAATTTATTCTTTTAAAATCCGGGTTAAAACTTTGTCTAATTTGTTTTTGTCTTTAGCATAAGACTCAAGATCAAATAATTGAACCGTTTTAAATTCAATCGGGTGGCTTTCACTTTGTAAAGAAATATAACCCGACTTCAAAGGCGTTCCATCAATTTTTACTTTTGGGTCATAGTTAGAAACGTTTCCGCCACCGATTTGTGGTTTAGTATATTCCAGAACAACTTCACCTTCAATAATGTGTTTAACAACCGAATCGCCTAAAACCAAAAACTCGGCAGTTACCCATTGGTCGCCAGAATATGTTTTTGATTTAGAATCTAAACAATGTTGTGTAAATAATTCGCCATTGAAGAAAATATTGGTTCCTGGTGTACAAACATTGCTGGTATGTCTGTCATGCGTTCCATCTCCGCCTAAAATTTGTCCTTCAATCGATATTGGGAAATCCTGATCTTTTAGCATTGTTTCAGGCGCCTGGCAGTGCAACATTGCACCACTGTTTCTTAACGCCCAGCCTTCGCCTCCTTTAGCCTGTTCGCCGACAAAACGATAAGTAACTTTTAGTAAATAGGAAGAGAATGTTTTTTTGTAAAAGATGTGCCCATATTGCTGATCAAAAGTGGTATAGCCATCATAACTAACTTTCATCACCCCATCTTCTACACGAAAGGTATTTGCATAATTGTCGTTAAGTTCGTGTTTGGAAATTTTTACCGTCCAGTCTTTTAAATCTTTTCCATTAAAAAGATTTATCCAACCCTTTTGGGCATTAACATTAATAGAAGTGAAAGCAAAAAGAAAAAACAGGATAGCAGTTTGTTTTAATTTCATAATAGCAAATGGGTTAAGTGCTAAAATTATGAAATAAAATTAAACCCTGTAAATTAATTGCTTAATAAGCCCTCAACTTTTTCCATTGCAAAAGCCAGTTGTTCATCCTGAGTTAAATCAGTGTTATCGAGAATAATAGCATCTTCGGCTCTCACAAGAGGACTTTCTTTACGTGTTGTATCCGCGTAGTCGCGGTGAGCAAGATTTTCAAAAACTTCTTCCAATGAGGTTTGATTATTGCCTTTGCTTTCAAGTTCTTTAAATCTTCTTTCTGCCCTTATTTTAGGATCGGCTGTCATGAAAAGTTTCAAAGGCGCATTAGGGAAAACTGTGGTGCCTATATCACGTCCATCCATTACAATGTTTTTTGATTTTCCCATTCGTTGCTGCTGTTTAACCATCTCATGGCGAACGAGCTTATGGGCAGAAACTTCACTAACGTTCTCAGAAACTGGCATTAAACGAATTTCATCTGAAACTTCTTCACCGTTTAAAGTAATATGCGATTCATAATCGCGGGAATGAAAATTTAATTCGATGTGCTGAAGTGCATCACTCACCTGGTTATCGTTAGTAATATTTATATTGTTCCTTAAAAAGTATAGGGTTACGGCTCTGTACATCGCTCCGCTATCTACATAAATAAATCCCAATCTTTTAGCCAATGCTTTTGCAAGTGTACTTTTTCCGCAAGATGAATAGCCGTCAATTGCTATTACCAGGTTTTTTTTCATCGTGCAGCAAAGGTAAAAAATAGAAGTAGAATGCTCAATTATTTAAAGCAACTATTATACTATTTATCAAATTTAGCTATCCATACGGCATTGTAAGGATGGAGCCAACCTTCATGTTGTAAATACCAAAATAAACCTTCATCAATTCTAAAAGCAAAAAGACCATAAAGATAATGATTGGCGTTATAGGTAGTGTAGTTTTTACGATAATTAAAGTAAGTAACTAAAGTAGCTTTCTTTTTACTGCCTTCATTGGTTACTTCTAGAGTACATGGGTCGAATGCTGCAGCAAACCTGAAATTGCCATTAAAACGTTCTCCCCACTTGTTCCAGGCAACAGCATTTTTGCCTTTTTTATTTAACAGGGCCTGAATATCAGGTGCACGAAGGTAGGCATCATCATAAAATACCCTGGTTTTACTTTTCTTTGGAAACAATAGGTAGAAGTTTTGGATGCTGGCTTCAGGAAATGGAATGATATCTCCCGCAGTAATAATGAGTAAAGTTCCATATATAGCACATTTTTCTTTGAAGTTTAAATGGTATCCGCTATTAATTTGTGCTTGAAAAGCAGCGGCATTGCGATTGTATTGTCTTAAGTTATAGGGTGTTGATAGTACGAACAAAGCTAAACCTGCTAGCAAAGTTATTGTTATAAATCTCCGGTTTTTTTTTCGGAAAAATGCCACAACAGCAAAAATGAGTATAGCTACAAACAAATAAAAAGCATGGAGCGAATAACAAAATGTCCATAGCAGAAGAAAAGTAAAAATAAAGCAGATGATTACGAATGCCATGGTTCTTAAAAAATAACCGAACTTTTGGCCAAAAGATTTTAATGTCATGTGTTTAACTAAGCGCTAATATGGAATGAATCTTTGAAGTTAAAATTTCTGAATGAATAAACAAAATGGCATTATTGATAAAACATCTTTTTAACACTTGGCACTATTCTGTTTTGGTATATATTTGAATGAAATTAAAATTATTTTAAAGATGATACCAAATAGAGACGAGGTTTTGAAAGTTGCTGTTTTTAAAACTTCGAGAAGTGGGGGCAAGGGAGGTCAAAACGTTAATAAGGTATCAAGTAAAGTTGAATTAATTTTTGACTTGAGTATTGCGGACTTTCTAACCGAGGATGAAAAAATATTATTAAAATCCAAGCTTGAAAACAGGATAGATGCTGAGGGGCTTATTCATATTGTTTCTCAGGAAGACAGAAGCCAGCTTTTAAATAAAGAAAAAACAATTGTAAAGCTAGTAGAACTGATTAAAAAATCGCTACATGTTGCTAAAAAAAGAAAAGCAACAAAAACCCCTAAATCTGTTACTGAGAACCGGTTGAAAAATAAAACAGTTAATTCTATGAAAAAGGAAAGCAGGAAGAAGCCTAAACTGGATTAGCTTATTTTCCAAATCTGTAGTACAAGCTTAAACCACCATAATTTTGCGGTTTTGCCACACTCTTTACTTCTTTCGTTTTAAAAATTACATTAAAATCAGCCGTGAATCTTTTTGAACTATAATTTAATCCAAATTGCTGCTCAAATACTATTGGCTTCACACCAAAAGTTACAGGACTATCATTGTTAAAGAGGCTTCCCTGAATAGTTGCATCGTAAGCAACTACATTAAGTTGTGGCTTTACGTAAAAGAAAAATTCTGAATTGTTAAGGCTTTTTGTTTTGGCATCACCAATAACCGCATTATGATATGCACTATTAAAAAGTTGATTTAATTTACCAGCCCTGAATAGTAAAGATGTTCCTAATCCGCTGAATGTTGTTCCTAAATTTACATATCCTTGTCCGCTAAAATCTACGGCATTATCGGTTGAACGATGAATCAGCTTGCTGTAATTTCCGGAAAGATTAACGGCAATTTCATTTTTGATCTGATATTCCCATCCTGCTGGTGTATAAAAACCAACCGTTTTATGCAAGAATTTCTGAGCATCCTCGGCCAGTGAATTCGGCCCGACTGTACCAATTTCTACACTTGTTTTTAACACACTTTCTTTCTTATAAAACACAGAATACGCGGCTCCAGCATATAGATAACCTGCAAATGGCCTGTCTTGGTCTTCTTTTTTAGCAACCTGACCCCAATAAGGCGTGTACATTTTTTGGCCGGCAGAAATTTCGTATGTTTTTTTCTCTATGTTTTCTCCAAGATGGTCAGGGCTTATCGCCCTGCGATAATAAATAAACAAGCCATTTGTGTAGTATCTGTCGTTTAAAGTAGCCAGATAGGCATCGTTTTCCGTTTTAAAGCCAAACTCATTTTTAAAATTCTGGGCTTTAGCAATGTAAGCAATAGATATTAATAAGAGGGATGCTATAATCGATTTCATAAAAAAGTCCCGATAATTCATCGGGACTATAAAAGTATTTAATGTTAATGAGATTCTTAATCTGCTGCTTAAATTAAAATCAGAAAATTACAAATTAGTTAACAATGGGTGCTATTTTGATGCTTAAATCAAGCGGTTTTTTAACCTTGTTTTTAAGTAAGGCCAGTTCAATTACTTCGCTCATCTCAGATACGTAATGGAATTTAAGATCTTTGATGTAGCTTTCCTTGATTTCTAAAATATCTTTTCTGTTGCTTTTGCAAAGAATAATTTCTTTGATGTTGGCTCGTTTTGCAGCCAGAATTTTTTCTTTAATTCCACCAACTGGCAGTACTTTACCGCGTAAAGTAATCTCACCAGTCATTGCCAGGTGTTGTTTTACCCTACGTTGCGTAAATGCAGATGTTAATGCAGTTAGCATAGTTATACCTGCTGAAGGTCCGTCTTTAGGGGTAGCGCCAGCTGGTACATGCACATGAACATCCCAGTTATCAAATAAAGTGTAATCGATACCAAATTCATTGGCATGCGCACGTAAATAAGCAAGGGCAATTACTGCCGATTCTTTCATTACATCGCCAAGGTTACCTGTTAAGGTTAACTTTCCCTTGCCGGGGCTAAGGCTCGATTCAATAAATAAAATATCGCCACCAACACTTGTCCAGGCTAAGCCAGTAACTACACCAGCTACCTCATTACCTTCATACAAATCCTTATCATAAATTGGTGCCCCGAGTATACGTTCTACATCCTCTTCGGTTAAAGTGGTGTTGTATTCTTCTTCCATGGCGATTTTAGTAGCAACGCCACGAACCAAAGAACCAACTTTTTTCTCTAAACCACGTACGCCACTTTCGCGTGTATAATCTTCAATAACCTTTTCAATGAGCGATGGCTTGAGGTTAATATCTTTTAGCTTTAAACCATGATTTTCTTTTTGCTTTGGTAATAGGAATTTTTTCGCGATTTCTATCTTTTCTTCAATGGTGTAGCCGTTAACTTCAATAATCTCCATACGATCTAACAAAGCCGGTTGTATGGTGCTTAAAGAATTTGCCGTTGCGATGAATAAAATATTCGATAAGTCGTAATCCATTTCCACATAATGATCGTAGAAGGCGTTGTTTTGCTCCGGGTCTAATACTTCAAGCAAAGCAGATGAAGGATCGCCACGGTGATCGGTACCAACCTTATCAATTTCATCCAGAACGAAAACAGGATTATCAGCTCCAGCTTTTTTAATCGATGAGATAATACGGCCTGGCATTGCACCAATATAAGTTTTACGGTGACCACGGATTTCTGCCTCATCGCGGATACCGCCTAATGCCATACGTACATATTTACGGCCTAAGGCTTTTGCAATCGACTTACCTAAAGATGTTTTTCCAACTCCCGGAGGGCCAACTAAACATAAAATAGGTGCCTTCATATCTCGCTTCAGTTTAAGTACAGCTAAATATTCAATAATGCGCTGCTTAACTTTTTCTAGTCCGAAATGGTCCTTATCTAAAATACGTTGAGCTCTTTTGAGGTCGAAATTATCTTTAGTAAACTCACTCCAAGGTAAATCTAAGAGCAATTCCAGGTAATTAAGCTGAACCGAATAATCAGGAGCAGCAGGATTCATACGACCTAATTTATCGAGTTCTTTATCGAAATGTGCATAAACCTCTTTAGACCATTTTTTCTTTTTCGCCCTTTCCTGTAATGCGTCGAATTCTAAATCTGCCGAATTTCCTCCAAGTTCCTCCTGAATGGTTTTTAACTGTTGGTTCAGAAAATAATCGCGTTGTTGTTTATCTAAATCGGTACGAACTTTCGACTGAATCTGGTTTCTTAATTCCAGCATTTGTAGCTCCACCATTAACAGCTCCATTACTTTCTGTGCCCTGTCTAACAAGCTATCCATTTCCAGGATTTTTTGCTTATCAGCCATTTCGGCATTCATATTTGAGGAGATGAAATTTATCAAAAATGAATTGCTTTCTATGTTTTTTAAGGCAATGCTGGCTTCGCTCGGAATATTTGGTGAAAGCTGAATAATCTGGGCCGACATTTCCCTGATTGAAGCGATAAGCGCTTTAAACTCTTTATCGGTTTTGGTTTTCTGCTCCTCGAATTTCTTAACTGATGCCTTGATATAAGGCTCATTCTGGATTTCGGCTAAAAGACTGAAACGCTGTTTACCCTGAATGATAACAGTTGTATTACCATCGGGCATTTGCAACAATTTGATGATATTAGCCACTGTACCAACAGTATTTAACTGTTCGAAGGTTGGGTCTTCTATAGAAACATCTTTTTGTGAAACTACACCTATAATCTTATTTCCTTTATAGGCTTCTTTAATCAGTTTTATTGATTTATCTCTTCCTACGGTAATCGGAATAACTACACCCGGGAACAAAACAGTATTACGCAAAGGCAGAATTGCTAAAACCTCAGGCGTTTCTTCGTTATTCATGTCTTCTTCATCCTGCTGAGACATTAACGGAAAAAATTCGGTATCCTCGTTTATAATTGGCATTGCGTTATTAAAATCAAATATATCTTGCTTACTCATTCTTATATAATGTAACGACAAACTGGCAGTTTTATCGCAGGTAATGTGTGTGTTTTTATATTACAGGTATTAAATTCAACTCTTGTGCCAAAGTTATTTTAAGCTAATGTTACCTTAAAATTGATATAATGTTATGATAAAAAGGCAGAGAAATATAAATTATTCACCGTTTATCATATATTGACACTTTGAACGTTAAAGCTATTGTTTAATTGATTTAGTGAATGTAAAAAAATTAAACCGCTTTATTTTCTAAGAATTGAATTATATTGCATGAATATTTTATGCAATTATTTGCTATGAAATTTTAGATTTGTTAACTTATTACCAATACATGAACTATATTAAACAAACCATTTTAGGTTTAATCATTTTTTCCTCAACCAGTAGTTTTGCTCAAAACGGTAGCGATAAAAAAGTTATGGATGCAATGCTAAAAGGGGATTACAAAACAGCCGTTACACAGTTAGAGAAAGCCGATGCCAAAGACCCAAATAATGTTAACACTTTAAAAATGCTTGGTTATTCATATTTTCAAAACGGAGATTATGATAATTCAATTAACACCTATAGCCGTCTCGTGTTGTTAAAACCTACTGAGGTTTCAGCATATTACTACAGAGGTAAAGCCCGATTGAATATTGCAAACGACCCGAAAGAATCGTTAAATACAATGAGGGAAAGCTTTTATTTGGCTGCAATTAAAGATTTTACAAAAGCTAGTGAACTAAGCGGAGAAGAGGATACCCAAATGTTGCAGAACAGAGGGTTGGCGTATAAAGATTATGCTATCTTCAAATCTTATAAAGCAAAAAAGGCAGCAGAGAAAACTGTATGTGTTGCCTTGTTTAATAATTCTATTGCCGATTTTCAAAAGGTATTAACCTTACAGCCATCAAGAAAAGATATTTTAGACTGGATTACCTATGATAAAGCTCAGATTACGAGTTTGAAGTGAATAAAACCAGTGGTTAAGAAAAAGGGTCGAAATTAATTTCGACCCTTTTTTATTTAAATTTACCGGTAACCTGGTAGTTTTTTAATTTCAATAACCTAATTTTCTGATGCTTGCTGATCCGGTATAAACTGTCAGGATAATAACTTAAAGTATCGCCGGAAGTATATAAAATATTTTTACTGGTGATAATTATCTCAATGCTTTTCACCTTCTGGTTTTCTTTTGAGATTAAAACTTTTTTAACCGGAATCTTTTTATTGTCAGAAATATAGCTTTCTAAATTGCCATCTTTTTCAACTTTGAAGCTTCCTTTCCACGAAGCTTTATTAATATCTGCATTCGAAAAGATTGCCAGCTCCTTTGTCCAATCATTTATCTGAAGTCTTTTTTGCTCTGGTACGCCGTTAATTGCAACTTCTTTGGTGATGATTGGCTTAGTTTTGCTTAACCTGTTGGCTTCCTCTTTAAAGTAGCCATTAACATCAAAATATAATAAACCGGTATTTGTTTTTTCTTCCTGCCGTTTACATGCCATGAAACCTAAAACAAATACCAGTGAAATTAATTTCTTATTCATTATACCAAAACATTTCCTGTCATTTCTTCAGGAATTTGTACGCCAAGAATTTTTAATACTGTTGGAGCAATATCTCCAAGTTTTCCATCTGCTATATGTTTGTATTCATCGTCAATTAAAATGCAAGGAACAAGGTTGGTGGTATGCGCCGTGTTCGGAGAACCATCGCTGTTTACCATGAATTCTGAATTGCCATGGTCGGCCAGAAGGATAAATGAATAACCGTTTTCAAGCCCTTTTTTAACAACTTCTTCAGCACATTTATCAGCTGTTTCTACGGCTTTAACTACAGCAGGGAAAACACCAGTGTGTCCAACCATATCCGGATTTGCGAAGTTTAAGCAAATAAAATCGGCCCAACCAGTTTCTAGTTCTTTTGCTATTGCCTCGGTAATACCAGCAGCACTCATTTCTGGCTGTAAATCGTATGTTGCAACCTTAGGCGAAGGGATCAGAATACGCTTTTCATTTGCGAACTCAGCTTCTCTACCGCCCGAAAAGAAGAATGTAACGTGCGGGTATTTTTCTGTTTCGGCAATTCTGATTTGATTTTTATTGTTGTCTGCTAAAACTTCACCAATAGTTTTGGTCAAATCATCTTTAGTGAAAACAACATTTACTTTTTCAAAGCTTTCGTCGTAAGTCGTCATTGTAACATAATACAATGGTAGTTTATACATTCCCTGATCAGGAAAATCTTTTTGCGTTAAAGCAGTTGTAATTTCGCGGCCCCTGTCCGTACGGAAATTGAAACAGATTACAACATCATCATGCTGGATGGTTGCAACTGGTTCGCCATTATTTTGCGTTAAAACGATTGGTTTGATAAACTCATCAGTTACACCTTCGTCATAAGATTTTTTAATTGCTCCCAAAGCGTCCCGGGTTTTCTCACCAACACCATTTACCATAACATCGTAAGCCTGTTTAACACGCTCCCAGCGATTGTCTCTGTCCATTGCATAGTAACGGCCTACCATTGAGGCAAGTTTTACTTCAGATTTCTGGATATGGTTCTGCAAATCGGTTATGAAACCTAAGCCAGAATTTGGATCGGTATCGCGTCCATCTAAAAATGCATGTACATAAGTGCGTGTTAAATTTGCCTCAGTTGCGGCATCACATAATGCTTTAAGGTGTTCAATGTGTGCATGAACACCACCGTTTGATACCAGCCCGATAAAATGAACTGCTTTATTATTTTTCTTTGCGTAATCAAAAGCATTTAGTAAAACAGGGTTTTTATGTAATTCCCTATCCTGGATAGATTTATTAATTCTGCCTAATTCCTGATAAACTACACGCCCTGCACCCAAATTCATATGACCAACTTCCGAGTTACCCATTTGTCCGGCGGGCAGGCCAACAGCTTCACCAGAGGCTTCTAATTTTGAATTAGGATATTTCGCCAGGAGTGAGTCGAAAAAAGGTGTATTTGCAGCAAAGGCAGCGTCAGAATTATCATGCTTTCCATAGCCCCAGCCATCAAGAATAATAAGTGCAAGTTTTTTATTTTTCATTAGAATTATAGTTTAATCTAAAGGGATTTTATAAGTATATTTTTATTATCAGTTTTAAAAAATATCAAACAATTTTAAAACATTTTGCTTAAGGCTATGTTTTAAGAATTCTTTACATGGCAAATATAGGTTTATTGAAGCTTATACAAATTAAGAAATCCTTTTTTTGATAAGCTAATGGCATAATTTTAGCTACAGGGTTCATTATAAAATACAGAAATGATCCGGAGCTTATTTTTATTTTTCATAGCAATTACGCCAATATATCGTTCTATTGCGCCACAGGCAGATATTATTGATGATTTATCGTCTTATTTTAAGACCGGAAATTCAAAAGAAATAGCTAAAAACTTTGCTCCAACCATCGAACTGATTATTATTGATGAAGAAGATGTATACTCTAAAGCACAGGGTGAACAGATTTTAAAAGATTTTTTTAATAAACATGTACCTGTTAGAACAAGTATTTTTCATAGAATAAATAATAGTCAGAATTACCGCTTTGGTGTAATTCTGATGGGCACTGCTAAAGAAACTTACAGAGTGTCGATCACGATGAAAAAATTTAATGCTTCGTTCTTGATTACGGAGTTGCGAATTGAGCCATCGAAAGATTAGCGAATATCCTTTTGTTATTTTACACCATCCTAAACTTCTTTCCTGAATTACCATCTGATAAATAATTCTTACTTTTGAGACTTAATTATCAAATTTTGGATAAGCAACTTATATCTCGATTCATAAAAAACGCACTTGCTGAAGATGTTGGCGATGGCGATCATACTTCACTTTCAACTATTCCTGCAGGCACACAAGGCAAAGCAAAACTTATCATTAAAGAAAATGGTATACTAGCAGGTATTGAGCTTGCACTCGAAATATTTACCGAGGTTGATGCCTCTTTAAAGGTCGATGTTTTGATTAAAGATGGTGCTGAAGTTAAAGTTGGTGATATTGCTCTAACTGTTTCAGGCAGTACACATTCCATTTTAATTGCTGAGCGATTGGTGTTAAACTGCATGCAGCGCATGAGTGGCATTGCGACTAAAACCAATAGAATTGTTGCCTTATTAAGCCATACCAATACGAAATTACTCGATACCCGCAAAACAACGCCAGGTTTACGTTATCTGGAAAAATGGGCAGTCAGAATAGGTGGAGGCGTAAACCATCGAATTGGTTTATACGATATGATTTTGATTAAGGATAATCATGTAGATTATGCAGGTGGAATCGCTAATGCTATTAGTGCTGCAAAAAAATATTTAACAGCTAAAAACAAATCATTACAGGTTGAGATTGAAGTGCGAAATATTGAAGAGTTAAACCAGGTAATTGAAGCTGGTGGGGCAGACCGCATTATGCTTGATAATTTTAGTTTTTCAGATTTGAGAAAAGCAGTTCAACTTATAGATGGTCGTTTTATTACTGAAGCATCAGGTGGTATTACCGAAGAAAATGTAGCAGAATATGCGGCTTGTGGTGTAGATTTTATTTCAATGGGCGCACTAACACATTCTGTTAAGAGCCTTGATATGAGTTTAAAAGCATATTAATCTGTGAATTCATATATAAAGAAAAGCTTATTTTTTGTATCATTGTAGGCTATGGTTACGGTTTATTCGCTCACGGCCCTGTTAGTTGCCTACCTCTTTGGATCTATTCCAACAGCAGTATGGCTGGGACAAGCTTTTTATGGTGTCGATGTAAGAGAATATGGAAGTGGTAATGCCGGCGCTACAAACACTTTTCGTGTTTTGGGCAAAAAGGCAGGTATTGCAGTTATGGTAATCGATATTGCAAAAGGTTATACTGCCACCAATCTTGCTTACCTTATAGGTATGTCGGTTACCGGTCCTCAAAATTCAGCACAATTTGTTAACTATCAACTTGCTTTGGGTGTAACAGCCGTTTTAGGGCATTTATTCCCTATTTTCGCAGGATTTAGGGGAGGGAAAGGCGTAGCAACACTTTTTGGAATGATTTTAGCAGTTCATTTCGAAGCATCTATGCTTTGCGTTCTGGTTTTCGTGGTGGTGTTACTCTTAACCAAATATGTTTCTTTAAGTTCGATATGTGCAGGATTTACGTTTCCGTTAAGTATCGTGTTTTTGTTTCAGGTATCTATAAAATCTGAAGTATTATATGGTATGGTTGTTTGCGTTTTAATCCTGGTAACCCATCAAAAAAACCTCGAAAGGTTGCTGAAAGGCAAAGAATCAAAAGTGTATTTGTTTAAGAAAAAGGCTAATTAGAATTTACAAAACACAATTGCGAAACTTATTTTAAGCTTGCCTGTTATAAGGATGAAACTTAAATTTTTTTATCGCTACGACTTATCATTAACTTATGAAAAAAATATTCTTAACGGCTATTGTTGCCGCTACACTTCTATTTAATTCTTGCTCAACTGTGCCTTTAACTGGCAGGAGCCGATTAGATTTGGTGAGTAACGATCAGGTTTTGCCAATGGCTTTTCAGGCTTATGGAGAATTCTTAACTGAAAATAAGGCTACAGTTTTACCTGCTTCAAATGCCGAAGCACTTAAAGTTAAAACTATCGGAAGCCGGTTAATAACAGCCGTTCAAACCTACATGAACAATAATAACTACGGTAATTTGATAAAGGATTACAAATGGGAAGTTAATGTTGTGCAAAACAATGAAAAAAATGCCTGGTGTATGCCTGGGGGGAAAATTGTTGTTTATACAGGGATTTTACCGGTTACGCAAGACGATGCCGGATTGGCAACCGTTATGGGGCATGAAATTGCCCATGCAATTGCGGGTCATTCTGCAGAAAGAATGTCGCAGGAGCTTGCAGCACAAGGCTTAGGAACTGCTGCGGGTTTGGCCTTATCTAAGAATCCTAAAGCACAATCAATTTTCAATGCAGGATATGGTATTGGCGGTCAGGTTGCAATGCTTAAATTTAGCCGTAATCAGGAGCTGGAAGCAGATCGGTTAGGTTTAATCTTTATGGCAATGGCCGGATATAATCCTCAAAGTGCAACAAGTTTCTGGAATAGAATGGCTTCAGCTTCGCAAAGCGGACAGAAACCACCTGAGTTTTTAAGTACGCACCCTAGTGATGCAACCCGTATTGCTCAAATTCAAAAGTATTTACCTGAAGCACAGCAATATTATAAGAAATAAGGCCGTAACGTAGAAGATAAAAGGTGGAAGGTTTAGCATTGAGCATAAACTTTCCACCTTTTTTTGCATGTATATTGTTTTACCTTGCCAAAACCTTTAAAATGGCACTTGCCTTAAGCATACACTCATCATATTCCTTTTCGGTTTCCGATTGATATGTTATTGCTCCTCCAACCTGAAAGGATAAATATTTTTCTTTGGCATTGTAAAGAATGCTGCGGATGACAACGTTGAAATCGAAATCCCCATTAGGAGAAATACATCCAAATGAACCTGAATAAACCCCTCTTTTTGTTTCTTCATATTCTTCTATCAACCTCATGGCTTTAACCTTTGGAGCACCTGTCATTGAACCCATAGGGAAAGCATTTTTTATTGCATCTACAAAGTGAATTTCAGGATTCAATTCGCAGCTAATGGTAGAAATCATCTGGTGTACTTGCGGAAAACTATAAATGCCAAACAATTCGTCTACTTTAACCGAGCCTTTAATGGCCGATTTTGTAAGGTCGTGACGTACCAAATCGACAATCATAACATTTTCGGTTTGTTCCTTTAAATCATTCTTTAACTGAATTTTGATTTGTTCGTCTTCTGCGGGGTTTATACTTCTTCTCGCTGTGCCTTTTATGGGCTGCGAAATTAGTTTAGCACCTCGCTTACATAAAAAACGTTCGGGTGTGGCCGATAAGATATAATTATTATAGAGTTTAAAATAGCCTGCAAAAGGAGTGGGAGAAACCTGATTTAGCAATTCAAAAGTTTGAACAGGATTTATTACTGCATTTTCTGCAAAGAACTCCTGGCAAAAATTTACCTCATAAATATCTCCTCTTGAGATATGTTTCTTTAATGCATTTACTTTATGGATATACTCACTTTTTGAGATTCTTGAGCCAATATTTACTTTCAGCTTTTCATTTTCAGTTGAGACTTTATAGCCGTTAATTAAATTCAAAACTGATTTTTCGCCCAGAATAACCTCAGTTTCTCCATTTTTACCTAAAATAAGGTATTCGGGAACGAAAAAATATAGTTCTGGAAAATTAAGGTAATCCAGGTTTTCAGATTTTAACTCTTCAGTTTCGTTTTTTAAATCATAGCTGAAAAAGCCGAAAAGCCATTGCTTATGCTGTTCGAAAAAGGATTTTAACTTGCCGAATGCTTCACCGGTTGATGATTTTAATTCTGCTTTACAACCCGCAGCCAGGACAAAATCATATTCAGAAAAAGAATCTTTATAATTATTTGAGTCCAGAAAGCAGCACACCTCAAATTGGTTTGCCCAATGTAGTGCTTTTTGCTTAAAATCGGTTGAGTCTGACAGGTTTTTCAAGAGGAAACAAAGGTAAATTTAATATTAACCTCAACCAAGAAAAGCAATCCTTAAAGGATTGCTTTTCTTTATTTTCATCATTTTAACTGAAGTGGAAAAATCTGTTAGTATGATGGTATTAATTAATGTAATTCTAAAGTTTGTGCTCTATCTGGCCCTACTGAAAGAAATTTAATCGGCACTTCTAGCTCTTTTTCTAAGAATGCGATATAGTCCGTAAGCTTAGCTGGAATTTCATCAACAGAAGTAATTTTGGTTACATCAGTTGCCCAGCCATCAATTGCTTTCAAAACCGGTTTTGGCTCGATTGAAATAATGTCATAAGGCATATAATCAATTGTTTCACTATTGTATTCGTAGTGTGTACAAGCGTAAATGGTATCGAAAGTATCTAAAACATCTGCTTTCATCATGATTAATTCGGTAACACCGTTTAGCATGATTGCATATTTTAATGCGGGTAAGTCAATCCATCCGCAACGGCGTGCACGACCAGTTGTTGCACCAAATTCATGTCCTAAAGCACGAAGGTTTTCACCAACTTCATTGTCTAATTCCGTTGGGAATGGGCCTCCACCAACACGTGTACAGTAAGCTTTAAAAATACCATATACAGCACCAACTTTATTAGGTGCTATACCTAAACCGGTACATGCGCCAGCAGTTGTAGTATTACTCGAGGTTACAAACGGGTAAGAACCGAAATCAACATCTAATAAAGTTCCTTGTGCACCTTCTGCTAAAACAGCTTTACCTTCTTTTAAATAACCATTAACAAAATGTTCGCTATCTACATGCGGAATAGATTTCAAGAATTCAATCGCCTCGAAAAATGCAGCTTCTTTTTCTGTTAAATCATATTCAAATTCATAGTGAGATAGAATTTCTGTATGCTTTTCTACAAGTTTTGCGTAACGTTCTTTGAAATCAGGTAGTGTGGTATCGCCAACGCGTAAACCATTACGACCTGTTTTATCCATATAAGTCGGGCCAATACCTTTTAAGGTTGAACCGATTTTATTCTTACCCATGCGGGCTTCGTTAGCGGCATCCAATAACTGATGCGTTGGCAAAATTAAGTGTGCTTTGCGGGCTATCACTAACTTACCTTCAGCTACTGGATCATGGCCAGCTTTTTTTAAATTATCTAACTCTCTTTTTAAAATAATCGGGTCGATAACAACACCATTACCAATAAGGTTCATGGTTTTTTCGTTAAAAATTCCAGATGGAATAGTGTTTAAAACGAATTTTTTGCCATCGAACTCCAAAGTATGTCCGGCATTAGGACCACCCTGAAAACGGGCTATAAGGTCATATTTAGGACTAAGAACATCAACGATTTTTCCCTTTCCTTCATCGCCCCATTGCAGGCCGAGAAGTACATCTACTTGCGTCATTATTTAAAAATTAAGCTGGTTTTATTTTTTACTATTGATTTAATTTTCTTTAGTTTCTACTGCTGAAGCAGCACTTTCATTTACTTTTCTGGCCATGCTGCAATCAGAACAGAAGCCGTAAAGATTTAGTGAATGGTGTTTTACATCGAATTTTAAAAGATCACCAACCATTGTCTGGATTTGGTGAATACGAGGATCGCAGAACTCTACAACCTTACCGCATTCAATGCAAATTACGTGGTCGTGCTGGCGGTAACCGTAAGATTTTTCGAATTGAGCCATGTTTTTACCAAACTGATGTTTAGTAACCAAATCGCATGAAACCAAAAGCTCTAAAGTGTTATAAACCGTAGCACGGCTTACACGATACTTTTGATTTTTCATGTGGATGTAAAGGGTTTCGACATCAAAATGGTCGTTTCGCGAATAGATTTCTTCTAAAATCGCGAAGCGCTCCGGTGTTTTACGCAAATTTTTGTTCTCTAAATAAGCTTCAAAAATTTTGCGAACCAGCTCATTTGTTTTTTGTTCAGACATAGTTTTTTAACTCCGTTCAAAGGTATATAAATTGTTTGATTGTTCAACTCTTAGTTTGTTGAAATGTTGTAATAAGGTTTGAAAGCAAAAACCTAAGTAACCAGAATTATAAGGCCAAATTTTAAATAACAATTAATTTATTTAAAACGGCCTCAAACCATGTTTTTGCTATCAAACTTTTTGCTTTGGTTTTCTGGGTTACTGCTTTTCTATGCATCAAACCTGGTTACGCCCGTCACGCCCTTAACTTCCAATAAATTTTTGATCAGGTTTTCAAGGTGTTCTGTATCATTAACAAAAATCATTATCGAACCGTCAAAAATTCCTTCATTCGTGTCAACCGTAATCGAACGCATGTTAACCTTAAAGTCGTTCGAAATAACTTTTGTAATGTTATTAATTAAACCAACATCATCAATACCTACAATACGTAAGCCTGTCAGGAAAGTTAACTCTTTTTGTTTATTCCATTTGGCTTTAACAATACGGTAACCATAGTTCGACATTAACTGCGCCGCATTAGGGCAGTTAGTACGATGTATTTTAATGCCCTCACTCACCGTAACAAAACCAAAAACATCATCGCCAGGAATAGGATTGCAGCAAGCCGCGAGGGTGTAGTCTATTTTCTGTAAGTCTTCGCCGATTAATAAAATATCGTTCTCCGTACCCTTCATTTTGGTTTTTACCATGTCAACCGTTAGGTTTTCAGGGCGTTCAGGGCCACGGTTTTCTACTTCTTTTTCGCTTGACAGGTATTCCTTAATATCTTTAAGCTCGATTTTACCCAGCGCAACATTAACAAATAATTCCTGTGTTGATGGTAGCTTGAAGAAATAACTGATTTTTTGTAAATTATCGGTATTGTAGGTTATTTTAAGCGATTTTAGCTTACGCTCAAGAATTTCCTTACCGGTTTCAGCAATTTTTCTTTTTTCCTCTTTAAGTGAAGATTTTATTTTTGATTTAGCTTTCGCCGTTACCACGATATTCAGCCAATCTTCTTTAGGTGTTTGTTTGCTTGAGGTGATGATTTCTACCTGATCGCCATTTTGCAGCTTGTAAGAAATCGGTACCAGCTTGTGGTTTACTTTAGCACCAATACAGGTTGCGCCTACATCAGTATGGATTTCAAAAGCAAAATCAAGCGCTGTTGCACCCAGGGGAAGTTGAATCAAAGAACCTTTTGGAGTGAAAATGAAAATCTCATCAGAAAACAGGTTCATTTTGAAATCATCGAGGAAATCCAAGGCATTTGCTTCAGGATTGCTTAACATTTCGCGTACTTTCTGAATCCATTGATCCAAACCGTTATCATTGCTCGATTCTTTATATTTCCAATGTGCAGCAAAACCCTTTTCAGCAATTTCATTCATTCTTTGGGTTCTTATCTGCACTTCAACCCATTGCCCCCTCGGGCCCATTACCGTGGTGTGAAGCGATTCATAGCCGTTTCCTTTCGGAGATGAAACCCAGTCTCTTAAACGGTCGGGATTTGGCCGGTATAAATCGGTCACAATCGAATAAGCTTTCCAGCAATCGGCTTTTTCATTTTCATAAGGGCTATCTAAAATAATTCTGATGGCAAAAAGGTCGTAAACTTCCTCAAAAGGGATGTTTTTCTTTTTCATCTTATTCCAGATGGAATGAATAGATTTTGGTCTGCCATAAACATCTGCCACTAAATCCTGCTCATGGATAATCTCGTCAATCGGTTCTACGAATTTTTTTATAAACAGGTTTCTTTCAGCCTTTTTCTCATTAAGTTTCTTAGCGATAAACTTATAGGTTTCGGGCTCAAGGTATTTCATCGATAAATCCTCAAGTTCCGATTTAATGGCATATAAGCCTAACCTATGGGCTAACGGTGCATAAAGGTAAATGGTTTCTGATGCGATTTTGAGTTGCTTATGCCTTGGCATAAAATCCATTGTGCGCATATTGTGAAGCCTGTCGGCTAGCTTTATCAAAATCACCCTAACGTCATCCGCCAGTGTAAGGAGCATTTTTCTGAAATTTTCGGCCTGCAATGAACTGTTTGTGTCGAAAACACCCGAAATTTTGGTTAAGCCATCGATAATCTTGGCCGTTTTTTTGCCAAATTCACGTTCAATGTCTTCAAGGGTAATATCTGTGTCTTCTACAACATCATGTAAAAGGGCACAAACAATTGAGGTTGTACCTAATCCAATCTCTTCTGCGGCAATTTGGGCCACTGCTATAGGGTGGTAAATGTAGGGCTCGCCAGATTTACGGCGCATATCTTTATGGCTTTCGAGTGCCATATCGAAAGCTTTTCTTATTTCTTTTTTGTCTCCTTTTTGCAAAGTAGATTTGCTGGCACGAAGCAGTGCCCTATATCGTTTTAATATCTCCTGTTTCTCAGCCTCTAAATCAATCACTAACTCTGTTTTCATTTGTATTTTTTGCGTAAAAAATTGCGTCTTATTATTGAATAAAACTTATATTAGTTTTGTTAAACTCCTAATATATGAAATAACACCTAACTTTGTTGAGGTATAAATTTATGAAATTTAAAGGGCTAATCATTCTGTTTATTGTCATGATTTTTAGTGTTTCGCTAAAAGCTCAGGAAAATAGTGCGCCCGTTTTTCCTAAAATGGGTAAAACTGATACTATTCGTGTAGCCTCGACAAACGACAATGGTATTATGATTCCCTGGATGCAACTCAACGATGTTTCAATTTATGCACCCAGAATATGGAAGTCGCCACAGGAGCAGGCCGCTTTTAACAGGTTGCGCTACAATGTTTTAAAGGTTATGCCATATGCGCTGTTTGCAAAAAGGAGATATGAACAGTTAGAACGCGATTTACTAACTGCTCACGAAAAGAAAGATCAAAGAATATTGGTTAAACAATGCGATAAGGAAATTAAAGATATGTTTAACCGGGAGATTAAAGATTTAACCATCACTCAAGGTCAGATTTTGACAAAACTAATTGATAGGGAAGTTGGACGTACTACTTATGATATTGTAAAGGAAACAAAAGGTGGCTTTGCAGCGTTTTCATATCAGATTATTGCCCGCGTGGTTGGTCATAATTTAAAAAGTACTTACGACAGGAATGAGGATAGGGATATTGAATCGATTATCCGTTCTTCCGGATTCTATCAATAACCATTTAAAATGAAGGAAACTATTCCGAATATCTATTCATTTAAGGTGAAAAAGATAACAGGCGAAGATCAGCTTTTATCTGCCTATAGAAATAAAGTTATTTTAATTGTAAATACAGCTTCAGAATGTGGTTTTACACCGCAATTGGGCGAGTTGCAGCAATTGAAGGATGAAATTAATAATCCTGACTTTGAAATACTGGGTTTTCCTACAAATGATTTTGGTAAGCAGGAGCCATTAAATGGAAAAGATATCAGTGCTTTTTGCGAAATAAACCATGGTGTAAAATTCCCCGTTTTTGATAAAATTATGGTTCGCGGAGCGCATGCTCATCCCTTATATCAATTTTTAAGCGATAAAAAGCAAAATACAAAGTTAAGCTCTGTTCCCCGCTGGAATTTTCATAAATACCTCATTAATAAAAAAGGTGAAGTTGAAGATTATTTTTTTCCATTTACAAAGCCTTTAAGTTCTAAAATAAAGAAAAAAATCCAGCGTTTGCTGGAAAACAATACGAAGTAAAATCAATGAAATTAGATATTTTAGTTATTGCCGTTCATCCTGATGATGCAGAACTTTGCTGCTCAGGAACCATTTTGAAGCATATTGCCCTTGGAAAAAAAGTTGGTATTGTAGATTTAACCCGTGGTGAATTAGGTACACGTGGTACGGCCGAAACCCGTGATGAAGAAGCTGCTGATTCGGCAAAAATTTTAGGTCTGCATGTGCGGGAGAACCTTCGTTTCAGGGATGGTTTTTTTCAAAATGATGAACAGCATCGATTAGAAGTAATTAAAGTCATTAGAAAGTATCAGCCTGAGCTTATTTTAAGTAATGCCTTGGAGGATCGTCATCCAGATCATGGGAGGGCGGGAGATTTGGTTTATGATGCTGTTTTCCTTTCGGGATTACCCAAAATAGAAACCGAAATTGATGGCCAAAAACAACAGGCACACCGCCCCAGATTGTTGCTGCAATATATTCAGGACCGATACCTAAAACCCGATATTATTGTGGATATTTCTGAGTACATGGATAAAAAAATTGAGTCGGTTAAGGCTTTCAAAACACAGTTTTATAACCCAGATGTAGAGGGGCTACAAACTTACATTTCTTCGCCAGAATTCTTTGAAAGTATATATGGTCGTTCCAGAGAATTCGGCAAAAGTATTGGTGCTACTTTTGGAGAGGGTTTTACTTCCAGAAAGCTGCTTGGTGTAGATAATTTATTTGATCTGAAATAAATCCCGTTCTCAACCGCAAAGAAAATAAGCGCTTAACAAGAGCATTAGGGATATGTGTCCTTTTTGACAAAAAGGCTTTGGTTCTTTGCGGTTAAAATCTTACATCCAACAAAATCCACATTCGTTTGTTATTCTGAAAACGAATAATAATGGCGAATATATTCTCTTCTTTAAAAAACGCATACAATCTTTTTAAGCACATAGATTTTAATAGGCTAGAAGCTTTATCAAAGAAAGTTGATCTTCCTAAAATGGTTGAAACCATTTCTAATCTCGATGAGAAGCAACTATCGGGTATGATGAAAATGATGGGTGGTTCGGGTAAGAAAAAAGAGCTTCCGGCAATTGAAGGTGATTTTTACCATTTAGGCGACGAAGCACTAAAAGACGAAGACCGGGAATTGCAGTTAAAAGTAAGGGCTTTTCTCGAAAAAGAAGTAAAACCAATCGTTAACGAATATTGGAATCGGGCCGAGTTTCCTTTCGAAATTATACCAAAACTTGCTGAACTAAATATCTGCGGATTAACCTACAAAGGTTATGGTTGCCCTGGAAAATCTAATTTAATGGAAGGTATTTTAGCTATGGAGATGGCAAGAATTGATACTTCTATTTCTACTTTTTTTGGCGTACAAAGTGGGCTGGCTATGGGGTCGATTTATCTTTGTGGTTCGGAAGAGCAGAAACAGCAATGGTTACCGTTAATGCAGCAATTTAAAATTATAGGTGCTTTTGGTTTAACAGAACCTGAAGTTGGTTCGGCTGCAGCTGGTGGCTTAACAACGACCTGTAAAAAGCTTGGCGACAAATGGGTGTTAAACGGACAAAAAAAATGGATAGGTAACGCAACTTTTGCAGATATATTGGTGATCTGGGCAAGGGATGAAGATGATAGTGAAGTGAAGGGATTTATCGTTAAAAAAGATAATCCGGGCTTTGCCGTAGAGAAAATGAAAGATAAAATGGCACTCCGTATTGTGCAGAATGGCCTCATAACTTTAACAAACTGCGTAGTTGAAGAGACAGACAGGTTACAAAATGCCAATTCATTTAAAGATACAGCAAAGGTTTTGCAAATGACAAGGGCAGGGGTAGCCTGGCAGGCAGTTGGTTGCGCCCGCGGGGCATATGAAAATGCACTTGAATATACCAGAACCAGAAAGCAGTTTGGGAAACCTATTGCTTCATTTCAATTAATCCAGAATCATCTGGTAGAAATGCTTTCGAACCTCACAGCTATGCAAACTTTGTGTTTCAGGTTGTCGCAGCTACAGGATCAGGGGCTATTAAAAGATGAACATGCTTCATTAGCAAAAGTTTTTTGCTCATTACGTACCAGGGATGTTGTTAGTAAAGCCCGAGAAGTTATGGGAGGAAATGGTATTTTGCTGGAATATAATGTTGCTCGATTTGTGGCTGATGCAGAAGCCATTTATTCTTACGAGGGTACAAAAGAAATTAACACATTGATAGTAGGAAGAGCCATTACCGGATTTTCTGCATTTGTTTAATCTTAAGTATTTGTTGGTTTTTAAATATTTGATTTTCGATTATTCTTTGGTTGATGTTTAATATAATGGATTTTTATTAAAAGCTACCTGGCTCATTGCGCTCTTTTCGTACAGTGCAATACAAAATTTATTAAAAGATGGATCAAAATTTACCTCACCGGGCTGTATCGCAGTCGGTACATTTGAATTTGCCATAAAGTAATAAACTTTTGTATTGCCATATTTTGTGTGCGGCATCAAATTGCCATAATCTTCCATTTCTTTCCAAACAGAATCTTTAACGGTAACAATATAAATTCGTTGTACTGGGCCAGTATTATTCGCATTCCGGAATTTTGCAATTTCTTTAAAACCAGCCTTCATCTCATCAATTCCTGGCTGGTTAAAAGTTCCTTTAACGATAAAACCTACCAAAACTAAAATGCCAATAGTAAGTGTGTAAGAGAAGATTTTTTTGTTCATGCCTACAATAAAGGCAATATTTTTTCCATAACAGTCAAGCCTTGGTCAATATGTTTCTGTTCAATACATAGTGCCGGGCGGAAACGAATAGTTTTATCGCCACATCCCAGAAACATTACGTTGTTTTCCAGTCCCTTAGCAATAAAAGTATTGCGCATTTCCTTGTTCGGGAAATCGAAAGAGCATAATAGCCCACGACCTCTAACATTACTCATTTTATCAAATTTTTGCGCAAGATGCCCTAAGTTATCTTTCAGGTAGTTCCCGATGTTTGTTGCATTTTCACAAAGGTTATCTTCTTCTACAATTTGTAATATCTGCGTAGAACGAACCATATCTACCAGATTTCCACCCCAGGTAGAATTTATCCTGCTTGGAACTTTAAATACGTTAGTTTCTATTTCATCTACCTTTTTTCCAGCCAAAATACCACATACCTGCATTTTTTTTCCAAAAGCGATAATATCTGGCCTTGCTTTTTCACTAAAATGCTGATGGCACCAGAATTTTCCTGTTAAACCTACACCAGTTTGTACTTCATCATAAATTAAAAAGGCATCATTTTCATCTGCTATTTCTTTTAAACGGATAAGAAATTCTTCCCTTAAATGATTGTCGCCACCTTCAGATTGTATTGGTTCTATAATAATTGCGCAAATTTCATCCTTATTATCAATAAAAGCCTGTTTAATCTGTGCTAAAGACATTTCTTCTGTTCGGATGGCGTTATCTAAAGTTTCTCCTTGTAGCGGGAATTTAACTTCTGGAATACTTACTCTTGGCCAATCAAATTTTGCATACCATTTAGTTTTGTCAGGCAATGTATTCGTTAAGCTTAGCGTATAACCCGAACGGCCATGAAAAGCTTTTTCAAAGTGCAAAACCTTGAATCCTTTTTCTTCTTTATATCCTTTAGCAAAATTTTTTTGTACTTTCCAATCCATTGCAACTTTTATTGCATTTTCTACAGCGAGTGCACCACCAGCGATAAAAAAAGCATGTGGTAAATAACCGGGAATACCAACACGAGAAAATGTTTCTACAAACTGGGCATATTGCTGTGTGTAAACATCAGAATTTGAGGGGTTGGCCATTGCAGCCAATAACAGATTTTTCTTGAAAGCTTCATCGTTAGTCATTTTTGGGTGATTGTAACCCAATGGAACGGAAGCAAAGCATGTGAAGAAATCTAATAATGTTCTGTTGTATTTGGAGTCATAGATATAAGCGCCATGGCTTTTCTCCATATCATAAGTGAGGTCAAAACCATCAGCTAAAATATGTTTGTTTAAAGATTCGTTTACCTGGTTAGCTGCAACTGTTAACTGATACATATATTGAAGTATTGGTGTATCTCAAATTTACGAAAATGTGCCTGAATAGCAATTTTAGGCGGTTTTTAGACTCGCAGTCTAAAAAATAGGTTTAAACAGTTTAAAGTTGGTTTATAGACAAAAACCTCTATTGGACTTTACTAATGTGGAAAACTTTTTTGCCCTAAACTTTAAATGTAGAGCTAGAAAATGAAAGAATATTTAATTTTTGTCATACCATTTTGGTACCGGAATATAGTTGTCTTCCCAAACAATCTGACTGTTGTGATCTCGATAACCTGCTGAAATGTAATCTATTTTGGGGATTTCTTCAGAAATTTCGCTTTTAAATCTATAAGCATCAACCGATAAATGATGATATAGTTTTTGCTGTTCTGTTTGGTTCTCGGCTAATAAGATTAATGCCTTTTCGCCTGATTTAAGCGTAATTATAAGTGTGCCCTTAACTTTCATGCGCTTTTATTTTTAAATATACATTTTATTAATAAAAAATGTACGTTACATCATGTAATCAAAACTTATCTTTCATGCCAAAAATGCCAAGTAATCCACCTGTGTGTAATGCTAAAATACTTTCATTATGGCCAATGACACCTTGCTGCTGCAAATCGGATATAGCATAAAACATTTTTGCCGTATAAACCGGATCTATAAGTAACCCAGTGTTAGCAGTAAAAGTTTTAATGAAATGAATTAATTCCTGGTTTGTTTTAGCATAGCCTCCAAAATGGTAATTAGTGTGTAGCACCAGATTATTGCAATCGTCAGTGTATTTTAAAATTTCATCCTTAATGAATAAACCATTTTTTAAGACAGGTATAACATGAAGCTTTGTTGCCAACTTACTTTTTTTTATGCCCTGTAGTAAGCCCGCTGCAGTTGTTCCGGTACCGGCTGCGCAAAAAAGATGGTCATAGTTTTCTGTTAATTCATCAATTACTTCAGCACAGCCAATAACTGCTTCTTCCGAAGCGCCGCCTTCATCAATAAAAAAAGCGTTGTCATCATTCTTAAAATATTCTTGAAATAATGCAGCTTTGTTTTTATAAAGCGCTCTGCTTACGAAAATTAATTTCATTCCGAAAAGCCTACAGAGCAAAAGCATTTCATTTTCTACTTCTTCTCCGCGAACGAAAGCAGTTGATTTTAACCCGCATCTGGCTGTGGCTGCAGCAGTTGCTACCAAATGATTTGAAAATGCACCTCCAAAAGTTATAAGATGGTTTTTATTTTCAGCTTTGGCTTTTATTAAAATATACTTAAGCTTCCGCCATTTATTTCCGGAAATGTATGGATCTATTAAATCGTCACGTTTAACAAATAAATTGTTAAAAGGCAATAATTCTATTTTTTCTACTGGGCTGTATATTTTTTTGAACACATGTAAAAATAAAAAACACCTGCCATTAGCAAGTGTTTTTTTTAGAAGGTTACTTAAAATATATCTTCCTAACCAAATATGGGAAGAAGTTAAGTACAATTTTTACATTTTGAGTAAAATTTTTCATAGATTAAAGATTAGATAGTTTTGATGAGCAAATAGCAAGCCAATGTTTACTGATGATAAGTGTTTTATAAATTTTAACATAAAATTAATATTGATAAAGCAAGCAGTAAGCAATAAACTTTATGTCGTTTAAATAATTCGGGATGATTGCGAATTTGCAGCCTTAGTACAGGGGGATGATCTGTATTTTTATTTTAGAGAAAGATGTTTTCATTTGAGAGGTTATTTAGTATAAATTATACGACAAATATACTATTGTTTGTTTTAAATTAAAATTTATAGGGGAACTAGGAGTTCTTTCTTTGCAGATATATGGCATATTTCTGCAAAGAAAAGACATTATTGCCCGATACCCAAACCAATACCGGCATTAAATAAATTGTATTTCGCTGCTGTATAAGAGCCATAAAGTTTGAAAAATCCAAATTTTAGCTGAAACCCTAAGCTTGCTCTTAAACCATCAATATCCCTTTGTTTTACAGAAATCGGATCTGTATATGATGCCGAAGTCCCGTTTCCAGTATCAAAGAAATATGTTCCCAAAGCTTTTAAGTTTGTTGTTGATGTTTGATAACCTACACTGGCAAATGGTGTAAAAAACAATAGTTTTTTTGATATGATCGCATCGATATTTACGCCGTTAAATCTTGCATCAATGTGCTGGTCGGAATTGCCGTTATTATTATTGATATTTAGCGGCAACGTGTATTTGTATTGTGTAAAACCACCTGCTAATGCAATATCAAGAGGCATAAGGTTATCTGATTTTCCCATGAAGAGGGGGAATAACTCTATTTTAGCACCAACACCAATCATCGATAAGCTTCCTAAATCATTGCTTAATTTAATTTTAGGCATTGCTCTTAACGAAATATCTATGTTTTTTGGTAAACCTAAGGTGGCCTGGATTTGTGCTGAAGGTACAACATGAAAACCAACACCTTGCGGAAGATTAAAAAAAGTTGTTGTTGGCAAACCATTGCTGGTATATATCTGCATCCTTCCGCCAGGTTGGTCGTTACCAAAAGCTGTTGGACCAATCGAGGAGGCACCAACAGCAGGCTTAATATTGCTTAATCCTAATGTGTTCACATCATAAGTACGTGCCGATTGCGGTACCAAGGCTGCAGATGCCGAAACTCTAACTTCAAATTTCAGGAACCCTTTTGATTTTGCTGTATTTGTCCATCCGTCAGATAATCCTACACCTAAACCTTTGTATAGCGGGTCGAAATAGGCATTTACAAGTTTTGTTGCATCTGCAGGACCCGATTTGAACAAATCACCGACGTTCTGTTGCGCATTGGCTTTTTGAATAGCTGTAACTGATAATAAACCCAATACGAGTTTGAAGAGATGAGTCTTTTTCATAGTTAATGTTTTAGGGATATTGTTATTTGCCTGGAGGACAGACAATTTACCTAATCTAAAATCATTCCAAAATTCTTGCATTTAAAAGTTTATTTTTGCAGGATGGAAAATGTGGCCGAATTGCAGGAGTCAGAAGAGCAGGAATTATATGAGCATTTAAAAATAATTGTTGATAAGGGGCAATCGTTGCTTCGTATTGATAAGTTTTTAATGGTTCGTGTAGAAAATGCTTCGCGAAACAGGATTCAGAATGCAATTGATGCCGGAAATGTGCTGGTAAATCAGAAGCAGGTAAAATCGAGTTATAAGGTAAAACCTTTTGATGAAATTTCTATTGTTTTACCTCATCCGCCCCGCGACACAGAAGTTTACCCTGAAGATTTGCCTTTGGATATTATTTACGAGGACAATGATTTATTAGTTGTAAACAAAGCTGCAGGAATGGTTGTACACCCGGGTTTTAACAATTATACAGGAACCTTGGTTAATGCGCTCGCTTACCATTTCGAACAGTTGCCCCAATTGCCGGGCAACGACGGAAGACCGGGCCTTGTTCACCGGATTGATAAAGATACATCAGGTTTATTACTCATCAGTAAGAATGAAAAATCGATAACACATCTGGCAAAACAGTTTTTCGATCACAGTATAACCAGAAAATATATTGCATTGGTTTGGGGTGATATTGAAAATGATGGTACGGTAACAGGCTATATTGGAAGAAGTTTGAAAGACCGTAGGGTAATGGATATTTATGATACTGAAGAAAAAGGTAAATGGTCGGTAACGCATTATAAAGTACTAAAACGACTTGGTTATGTAACCTTGATTAGCTGTGAACTTGAAACGGGGCGGACGCATCAAATCAGAGCGCATATGCAACACATTGGCCATCCGTTATTTAATGATGCCATGTATGGTGGCGATAAGATTTTAAAGGGAACTACGTTTAACAAGTACAAACAATTTGTTGATAATTGCTTTGAACTATTGCCACGACAGGCTTTACATGCACAAAGTTTAGGTTTTATTCATCCAACCACTAAAGAATATATGTATTTTGAATCGGCTTTGCCTGAAGATTTCAAAGCCGGATTAAATAAATGGGAAAATTATATCGCTGCTTCTTAATTTATGTCTCAACAATACCTTTTAATTAATGATGAATTTCATTTAGCTGATACCCCGGTTTTAGCAGCGAGCAACCGAAGCTTCAAATTTGGCGATGGCCTTTTTGAAAGCATGCGTATGCTAAATGGTAAACTTCAGTTTGCTGAATTGCATGCGGATAGACTGGTTGCCGGAATGAAAGCCTTAAAGATGGATGGACATGCTTTAATGGATGATTATTTTATCAGGCAGAAAACGGCCGATTTGGTTAAGAAAAACAGGTGGAACGGAAATGTTCGTTTCCGACTCTCCGTGTATCGCCAGGGTGCTGGCGTTTATACACCCGAAATTAACAAAGCCGGGTATGTTTTAGAAGGCATTCCTTTAAAAGCCAGTGAATATGAGCTTAATAGTAAGGGTTTAATAATCGATGTTTTTGATGAGTTAACGAAACCGATAAATAAGTTATCAAACTATAAAACAGCCAATGCTTTGCTGTATGTTATGGCAGGGATTTTTAAAAGCCAAAACCGTTTGGATGAAGCGATGATTTTAAATCAACATGGTTTTTTGTGCGAGAGTATCAGTGCCAATGTTTTTGTGGTTTACGATAATACAATTTATACTCCAGCATTAACTGAGGGCTGTGTTGGTGGTGTAATGAGAACGGCGGTAATGCAGCTGGCAAAAATGAATGATATGGAACTCATAGAGGCACAGATCAACCCTGAAATTTTAAAAGAGGCTGAAGAAGTTTTTATTACGAATGCAACTCAGGGCATACAGTGGGTAATGGGCTATGGCCGCAAACGCTACTTTAATGAAGTATCTAAATTTTTAATTGAAAAACTGAATAACCTTTAGCTTACCAAACACATTTAAGGGGCTCGAACCTTAAAGTCTCATACCCCTTAAAAAATCTTCAATCAACATTCTTTTCTTGCCCTCATATTGAATATCCAAAAGTTTTATAAAGCCATCTCTGGTCGCAAATTTAAGGTAGGTTTTTCCATCAGTTAAAAAACCTCCGGCAGTAATACCAGGCTCTTTATCTTCTATTTCTGCTTTAAAAACTTTAAGGGTTTTATCATTTAATAAAGTAAAAGCCGTAGGGTATGGGCTTAAGCCCCTTATTAAGTTAAATACCTGTGCAGTAGGGTTATTCCAGTTTATTTTACAATCTTCCTTGAATATTTTTGGGGCGTGTTTTAAAACATCACGCTGTGGCTGAGGTTGTTCTGTGAAATTATCATCTGCAATTGCAGTAACGGTTTTAACCAGTAATTCAGCTCCTATAAACATAAGTTTATCATGTAGTTCTCCGGCCGTTTCATCATCAGCAATTGGTGTGCTATCGCTTAAAATAATATCGCCGGTATCAATTTCGTGGGTTAAAAAGAATGTGGTTACGCCGCTTTCTTTTTCTCCGTTTATAATCGCGTGATTTATAGGCGCCGCCCCACGATATTGTGGCAATAGTGAGCCATGTAAGTTTATGGTTCCTTTAGGTGGCATATTCCATACAACTTCAGGGAGCATTCTGAAGGCAACCACAACCTGTAGATCTGCCTGGTAAGATTTCAGTTCTTCCAGAAATTCAGTGTTTTTTAGCTTTTCGGGCTGTAACACAGGGATTCCTTTTTCTACAGCATATTTTTTTACAGCACTTTCATTAAGTTTTTGTCCACGCCCTGCAGGTTTATCAGGTGCTGTAATCACCGCTACAATATCAAAATCTGCTTTTACCAAAGCATCTAAAGAAGCCACTGCGAAATCGGGCGTACCCATAAAAACTATTTTCATAAGAAAGTGTTGTGTTTCTAAAATAACGTGAATCGTTACATTAAGTTTTGCAAAATAACTAAAAATAAAATCATCCCCGCAGGTTAAAATGGTACAAGGCAAAGATGTTGTAAAGGCAAATGGATTGGTTTATTTAACCGACTCAATGCCTGGTTTTTATCGAAAGGGTAAGCCCGGTAGTTTTTTTTACGAAGATAAAGGTGGCCACAAAATTACGGATGAAAAGCATCTCAATAGAATAAAAGCACTCGTAATTCCGCCGGCCTGGCAAAATGTCTGGATTGCAGATAAACCTAATGCCTATCTGCAGGTTACCGGAATTGATGCCGCGGGAAGGAAACAATATAAATACCATGCGAAGTGGACTAGCCGCCGTTCTGATGATAAATATTTCAGACTTTATGAATTTGGTAAGGCATTACCTGAAGCCAGGAAGAAAATAGCAAAAGATTTAAGGCGGAAAGAACTCGACGAGCGGAAAGTCTTGGCCATATCTGTAGATTTATTGCAGAAAACACTCATCCGTGTAGGGAACGAAAGCTACAAGCAACTTTATGGCTCTTTCGGTTTAACAACTTTAAGGGATAAGCATGTTAAAATAAATGGCGATAGGATAAATATCGATTTTATCGGAAAAAAAGGTGTTAAACAAAATGTTGAATTAAACGACCGTAATTTAGCAAAACTGGTTAAGAAGTGTCGTGACATTCCGGGGCAGGAATTGTTTCAGTTTTACACAGCTGGGAAAGAACATAAAGGTATCGATTCGGGCAAAATAAATAATTATATAAAGGAAATAACCGGTAGCGATTTTACGGCGAAGGATTTCCGCACCTGGGGCGGAACGTTAGAAGCCTTGAGGCAATTTTCGAACTGTAGCGGCGATGAGAATCTTAACATTAAAAAAACAATTGTTAACGTTTTAGATTGCGTAGCAAAAAAGCTTGGCAATACCAGAGCGGTGTGTAAAAGTTCTTATGTATACCCTTTGTTAATTACGGCTTACGAAAATGATGAATTGGGGAAGTATACAAAGAAAATGAACTGTGGTAAGACAAGAGATAACTTAAACTTAGCCCATGATGAAAAGGTGTTACTTTCCTTTCTTAAATCTACAGGAAGCAAGTAAAAAAGAAATATATTTGTTATCCACACATGGAAATAAATCTACAACATAAGTCAGAGCTTTTTAATATTCTAATTGAAGAGTCGAAAATGCCAATAGGCCTTTATGTTGGCAAGGATCTGGTTATCGAAGTGGCCAATAAAGCAATATTAAAGGCTTGGGATAGAGATGAGTCAGTGATTGGAATGGAACTCGAGAAAGCTTTACCCGAGCTTCGCGGACAGCCATTTATTGAGCTATTGAAAAATGTTTTCGAAACCGGCATTGCTTACGAGGCAAAGGAAGATAAGGTTCAGTTAATGAACGATGGTGTATTGCAAACCTTTTATTTCGATTTTATTTATAAACCATTAAAAAATAAGGATGGTAAAGTTTGGGCAATTTTAAATAATGCTACAGATGTTACCGAATTGGTAAATGCAAAACTAAAAGGCAGAGAAAATGAAATGCTTTTTCGCCAGATGATTTACGACGCACCTGTTGCAATTGGTATCTTACGCGGAAGGGATTTAATTATAGAAGACGCCAACGATGATTTGCTTAAAATATGGGGAAAAGATAAAAGTATTATTGGCTTAAAGCTGATAGAAGGTTTACCTGAAATTATAGACCAGCCATTTCCACAGTTACTGATTGATGTTTATGATAGCGGAATAGCGCACTATGGTTACGAAACCTTGGCTAAACTGGTTAGAAATGGGGTGCTGGGCGATTATTATTTCAATTTTGTTTACGACCCAGTACGTGATAAAAACGGTGTGGTTAACCGCATTATGGTTGTTGCCAATGAAATTACAGGCCAGGTTAGGTCGAGAAACGCTTTTAAAGACAGTGAATCGAGGTTTAGGAATCTGGTTTTGGAGAATCCGATGCCAACGGCACTTTATGAAACTGAAAATATTGTTATCAAAATAGCCAACAATGAAATGCTGAAGTTGTGGGATAAGGACCAGCGTATTATTGGTAAAACTATGGCAGAGGGTATTCCGGAGCTTGTTGGGCAGCCCTTTATTCCTTTGCTACAGGAAGTATATCGAACCGGCATTGCTTATCATTCCGACCAGCAGGAGGCTTCATTAATGGTTGATGGAAAGCTGCAGAAGATGTGGTTTAATTTTACCTATAAACCTTTAAAAGACCGGGACGGTAACGTGTATGCGATTTTGCATGCAGCGATAGATATAACAAAACAGGTTCAGCTGCAAAAACAAAAAGATGAATTTTTAGGCATTGCCAGCCACGAGTTAAAAACTCCGGTAACAAGTATAAAGGCCTATGCGCAGGTTTTGGAAAGGATGATTCGAAACGAAGGCGATACCAAAAAAGCGGATATGGTGAAGAAGATGGATTTACAATTAAACCGCTTAACCGGATTGATTGGTGACTTGCTTGATGTTACTAAAATTCAGTCGGGAAAGATGACTTTCAATCCAGTTCGCTTTAATTTTGATTTACTGGTACAGGAAATTATTGATGAAGTACAACACACCACAGCCAAATACAAAATTATATCCGATTTGAGTAGTGATATAACAGTTATCGCCGATAAGGAAAGAATAGGGCAGGTGATGATTAATTTTTTATCAAATGCAATTAAATATTCAACCGATAATGAACAGATAAAGGTTAAATCTTTTATCGAAAATGGAGAAGTTGTTTTAGGCGTTCAGGATTTTGGGATTGGAATTTCAAAAGATTTATTGCACCTGGTATTTGACCAGTTTTATCGCGTTAGCGGAAACCTCCAGCATACTTATCCAGGTTTAGGCTTAGGCCTTTACATTTCGGCCGAAATTATTAAGAACGAAGGTGGCAGAATTTGGGTAGACAGTATAGAAGGAGAAGGTTCTACTTTCTATTTTGCATTGCAAATTTAGCTATATCTATCAGGTAATTAAGTGTTTGTTACTCTTTTGGTGCCTTTTTTATCGGGTGAACTGGTTGCTCTTCGTTTTCTCGCTGCTTTGCCGGATTAGCCGTTTTTACCGGCTTGTTTGGACTGCTGTCATTTGCTTTTCTAACTGTTTTATGGTCTAAAGGTTCTCTGCCTTTTGGTACTTCCTCCTGATAATTACTGCCAGGTTGATCACTTTTAATTTTGGGTCCGCCCATGGTGCTAATGATTGAATTTTGAATGATTGAAATGTTTACCTCAGTTTAAAAACAGTTTCAGGAGAAGTATTGTTTGTTAAAACTTCAATCCAATCATTCAATTTAAAATGTAATCATAAACTAAGACTCTGATCAACGTGTTGAATCCTACAAAATTCAATAATTAATTATAGAGCAGGTATTTTTTACGCATGGCTTTATAGGCCGATAAACCCGGTTCCCAGCTTGCTCTGATTTCTTTTTCGCTTTTGCCCGCAATAACTTGTTTTCTGAAATCGGCAACGCCAACCAGGCGCTCAATCGGCATGGTTTGATTGCTCAATGTGGAGTTAAAGAAATCTTCTTTTTTAGGTGATGCTTTATACAAATCGATTACCCAGCTGATGTTGATTTTTTTTTCTTTTCTTAAGATATTGGTATCATAGTTCCTTAAATCAATACCATAGCAAACCTGGTCTTTAAAAATCGGTGTTTCAGCCATTCCCTTAATTCCGGTAGGCGTGTACGAAAATTTGTAAATCCCTTTTAGATATGGAGCACCTATTACCGTAAATGGAAATTGAGTGCCACGGCCATGGTTTAAATAAATCCCTTCGAACAGACAGGTACTTGGGTAAAGTAATATCGATTGCTGGGTATTTAAATTCGGAGAGGGCTTTACCGGTAGGGTATATTCCATATCATGGTTGTAGTTGGCATTCTTAATAATCGTGATTTTACATTTCACTTTATCTTTAAGCCACCCTTCGCCGTTAAGCATTTGTGCATACTCACCAATAGTTAAACCATGTGCCATTGGAATTGGCTGAATACCAATGCCTGATTTAAACTGTGGTTCTAAAATTGGCCCGTCAATTAAATAACCATTCGGATTTGGACGATCTAAAATTAAAAGTTCTTTATTATTTACAGCACAGGCTTCCATAACATGTTGCAAGGTGTTAATGTAAGTGTAAAAACGTACACCAACATCCTGTATGTCAAATACCATAATATCAACATCTGCTAAATCCTGAGCCGTTGGGGTGCTGTGGCTTCCATATAATGAAACAGCCTTAATACCAGTCTTTGTATCTACATCATCGCTAACATGTACACCCGCACTCGCATTGCCTCTAAAACCATGTTCCGGACCAAATATTTTCTGTATTTTGACACCAAGCTTTAATAAACTATCAACCGAAGTTTCATTACCTATGATCGAAGTTGGGTTAACAACCATGCCAACACGTTTGCCTTTTAATAAAGGCAGATATTTTTCTGTTTGTTCGGCACCGGTTAAAATTGTTTGTTTAGCCTTAATTGGATGCAATTCTACTTTCGTTCCAGAAGTTGTGGCATGAGGGTTTTGCCCACATGCTAATACTGCTATTAAACTTATTAAAGCAAAGCTGATGTATGTTTTCATGTTCGGATAGTTTTAAATCAGTTATATAAAACAAAACAATTTAGTACTTTTTTAATTATTGTTATTTGCGTATTGATTATTTTACCATTGGTTATTTATTTTCAAAAGTGCCATTTTTAAAAAGGATTTAAGCATTTTTGCCTTAACAAATTTATCAAGTTGAATTTCGAGTATTTCATAGCCGGGCGGATCGCCATAAAATCAGAACGAACTTTTTCAAAGCTCATTGTGCGCATTGCTATTACTGGTGTAATGCTGAGTCTGGCTGTGATGATTCTTTCTATTGCCACGATAAAGGGATTTAAAACTGAAATTCAGGATAAAGTAAGGGGATATTTAGGCGATGTCCAGATCACCAGATATGATCTAAATAATTCCTTTGAACATTCGCCTTTTACCCTTGATACTGATACGCGTGATAAACTTAAGAATAACGCTGAAATAGAATATTTTTACCCTTTTGCTACTAAACCTGCAATTATTTCTGCCAATGAAGAAATTGAAGGGATTAACTTTAAAGGAGTTGATAAAACCTACAACTGGAATTACATTAAACAACATATTATTAGCGGAACAATTATCGATTTTGCCGATAGTACGGCCGCAATGCAGGAACTCTTAATTTCTAATTATACTGCGAAGAGGTTAAAACTTAAAACCGGTGATGATTTTATCATGTATTTCGTTCAAAACCAACTGCGCCCACGAAAGTTTAAAATTGTTGGTATTTATGATATTGGTGTTGAAGATATTGATAAAGGTTTTGTATTGGGAAATCTCAACATCATCAAGCGATTAAATAACTGGAAACCCGAAGAAATTGGCGGTGTTGAAATCAGGATTAAAGATTTTAACAAGTTAAAACCTGTGGCCGACAGTATTTTTGAAGAGCTACCACAAAGCCTTCGTTCTTATTCTATTAAGGAAAACTTTCCAAATATATTTACCTGGCTTGGATTGCTTGATGTGAATACAAATGTTCTGCTAATTTTAATGCTTATTGTTGCCGTGATAAACATGATTACAGCGCTTTTAATTATGATATTGGAACGTACAAATATGATAGGAATGCTGAAGTCTTTTGGTGCAAGTAACTTGAGTATCATGAAAATTTTCCTCTACAATGCGGCTTACTTAATTGGTATAGGTTTAATATTAGGAAATATACTGGGTGTTGGTTTAGGGTTGATTCAACAGTCAACACATATTTTTAAGCTCGATCAATCATCTTATTTCCTTGCATACGCACCGATAGAAATTCATTTTATAGATGTGCTGGCATTAAACGTAATGACCATCGTAGTTTGTTTAACTGTATTAATCATTCCATCATTGCTCATTAGCAAGGTTTCTCCATTAAAGGCAATCAGGTTTAAATAATTAACCTTTAGTAATTTCGAGGGTAACGGTTTGTGGTAAGGTTAGTTCTGTGCTGTTTGAAGGCGATACGCTTTTCAGTTTAATCCAGTATTTGGCGTTGTCAATAGTGAAAGTTACATTATCTGTAGCACCAATATCATCACAATTACCTGCGCAAAGGCTAAAGATTCTGATATCAAAGCCCGTTTGTACTTTTACCGAAACATTGGCTTTTCCGGCTACCTCGCAAAGTTCATGTGGCGCACAACGATTATCAACAATATTAGTAATCGTAAATGTAGACTCGCCAACAATTTTCGATCGTTCTCCGATAAAATCAACAGTCTGGTTGATGGGATTAACCTTTTTTTCGCAACCCGAGTTGAAAAATAATGTAACAATAAGAGCAAGGTAGAGTGATTTCATTGATTATTTGTTTTTACGAATACGATAAACTTATTAAAAATGCTACAATTAAACTGGTTTCCATTCTTCACCCTGAATGGATGAGATAATATCAGTTGCTGGATCGATATTTAGATAAGGGTAAGTAACTTTTGATAAATATAATCCCGTGGGATGTGCCGGTAAGGAAAGTTTAGAGGCCTTTAGGCTAATCAGCTCGCTTTCAAATTCATCGAAGCTGAGCTCGCCTTTGCCTACCATTAATATTTTTCCCATGGTTATACGAATCATCTTACCTAGAAAACGATTACTTGCAATATTGAACCTAAATCTGTTTCCCTTCGGATTAACAAATAAACCAGCTTCCATAACATTGCAGATGGTATGCTCGTATTTATCAGGATGCGTGCAAAAAGCCCTGTAATCTTTGTACTTTGGCAGCAACTTTACAACGGCATTCATTTTATCAAAATCGAGCGCTTTTATCTGATAGAAAGAGCTTTGATTACTCAAAAAAGGGTCTTTGTAAGTATGGATAAAATAGTCGTACTTACGTTGTACGGCATCAAAGCGGGCATGTTTTTTCGGCTCTACCGCTATAATATCAAAAATAGAAATGTTGTATGGCAAGGCTTTATTTAAAATATAAAGCAAATCGAAATCAATAGTTTGCTCAATATCAGCGTGAAAAAAAAACTGACTTGCATGAACATGTGCATCGGTACGGCCGCAACCAATAATTGGTACAGGTGTTTTTAATATTTTGAAAAGCGTTTGCTCAATAACATCCTGCACGCTTTTAACACCAGGTTGTTTCTGCCATCCACTAAAATATTGCCCCTGATAAGCGATGTGAAAAAAGTACCTCATTATTCGGCTGCAATTTTACGGAAAATATTGGAGTAGCAGCCGTATTAATGTTACAACACCTTAACTTTCTTTAACAATAAGCTATCAGGAAGAAAATTATCTTTGAATTTACCCCAAAATAGCACCTGAAGATGTAGACACTTATACCTGAATAAATTCGAAAACAACATGAATAGTTGCAATAATTTAATTTGGGATGAGCAGTTGCATTGTCAAATTTCACTTCAACTGGCTGCAGAAGAACTTTTCGACTCGCTGGATGAGCACCTTTATCCAAAGGTATTTATGATCGGCATAAGGATTAATCATAATACCTATAGGCCATTTATAAATCTCGAGTGTAAAGATTGTGATTATTGCATAGCTGATTTTTTAAACTTACAGGCTATACCGGATATTATTGTTCCGGTACCAAAGGATACCGAAATTGTTTCAGCATACCTTACAAATGCTTATTTGTCAGAGATTCAACGCATTTTAAGAAAACATCCAAAGAGTGCAACTGTGGAGAGCTTTATTTCGAATCCGGCTTACATTAACGGTTACCTTGTTTTTGTAGTTACTGAATTAAATAAAGCTGCAATGAACACTTATTATACATTAACTAAAGATTTTTCATCAGCAGATCTTGATTTTAAAATAAGTCGTTCTTTTATAGAAAGTATTATTAAAGCGTATCTAAAAGCAAGCACAAATGCTTTAAAGGCAAAATCACAATCAGAATTTAAAATTCTGTCAAAAAGCAGAGATGAACTGGTAAGTTCGGCTGCACACGATTTTATGGTTACGGTTTCAGCTGCGGGGCATTGCCCTAGACCACTCCACATCCTTTATGATGCCTGTAATACAATTTCATCATTAAAATATGAGGGTGAAGAAGGCTTAGGGAAAATGATTATTGCTTGTAAAAACCATAAGAATGTAGAACTAACCATTGCACTTGAAGAGCCAATTCATATTAAGGATTTTAGAAAGGTGCGAAAGTTTTTAGAACTTGCTGATCATAAAAACCTGCTCGTTTCCGATTCGGTTTTCATTTATGGTTTGGGTAAAATTACTGGTAAGTACAATTATCATGACGAATCGCTGTTCATTATTCATTTTACCAAGCATTTTCATTGGGAAGTTTTGCATCACGATAAAATTATGCTCTCAGTCGCTTTCCGAATGCCAGGATTTTACAGTGAACAAATTAATAAAGAAAAATTCTATTCAACTTTAAACAGGGTTTTTAAGGTTATCCAGAAAGAAAAAATCCATAAATTGTGGGATATTACCATCGCCGCTACCAAGCAGAAACATGGAACAATTTTAGTTATTTCTGATTCGGCTAAAGATGAGGCAGAAAGGTTAATCGAACAATCTTTTAAAATAAAACCTGTTGGTTTAACAAAAAATGCTGTGCAACAAGTTACATCAATTGATGGCGCTATACTGCTTGATACACAATGTTTTTGCTATGGTATAGGTGTTATATTGGATGGTATTGCTAGTAATTATGGCGATTCATCAAGAGGGGCAAGGTTTAACTCGGCAGTGCGTTATTATGAATTTATGCAGCAGAAAACTGGTATTGTTATCGTTGTAATTTCTGAGGATGGCATGATTAACCTTATTCCCGAGCTTAAACCCCAGGTGATGCATTCGAATATTTTAAAGAAAATTGAAGAATTAAAGGCCTTGGTAAACACCAATCATGGCGATAGGAGACGATTTAATATCATAATGGAGTTTTTTAACCAACACAGCTTTTATTTTAATGAAGAAGAATGTTCCACCATTAACGGATTAAAAGCAACACTCGAACATAAATACAGATTTATTGATGGGGTTAAAATGATTTACGATAATTTTGAACCGAATAAAAAAATGAATAGTTCTTATTACCTGAAAGAAGTTAATCAAAATTAGTATGAATTGTCCTTGCGGATCAGGTTTGCTTTATGGAAATTGCTGCGAACCCTACCTCTTAAAACTTAAAGATGCACCAACCGCCGAAGCACTGATGCGTTCGAGGTACTCGGCATTTGTTGTGGCCAATTGAGATTACCTGGCGGAAACCACACATGTTAGTAAGCGTAAAGGAAATTCGAAGGAAGCTTACTTAAAAAGCGCCAGGAATACCAGGTGGTTAAAGCTGGAAATTATTTCATCTGGCTTCGATACTGTAGAGTTTAAAGCATTTTATATGAATACTAAATTTCAGACCGAGATACTCCATGAGAAATCGAACTTCAAACTGGAAAGTGGGAAATGGTATTATGTAGATGGTTTGTTTTACGGATAGTTTAGTGTATCAGTGTACGGGTTGCTTATAAATCAATATCCAAAGTAATCTCTATTTTACCGGCATTAGTTCTATAAACATCAAGTGCTACCAAATCTAAAGTAGAAATATCGAAAGATTCAGCCTTGGAATAAGTTAATAGCCTTTCCCGAATTTCGATTAACAATAATTTTCTGGAGAAACCAACTGATGAAAACAAGTCGAACGATTCAGGTATTGACAAAGGATAATCGATAGCAATAGTTATATCGTTTTCAGGGATAACAATTTCTTCTGCATCAATCAGGTTTAAAATTTCTTCGTTTGCCTTGCCAATATTAATCCAGGGGATAACGCCGCTATCTATTGTACCTGTTGCATTTACATTAAAAGTAATGATGTTAACAAGGTTTTTAGGGCTTTGTTGAAAATCGTTTTCGATCATTTTTTATAATTTCTTGGCTTCATTCCAGTAAATATCCATTTCGGCCAATGTCATATCAGCCAGTTGTTTGCCGTTTTCTTTTGCCTTGTTTTCCAGGTATTGGAAACGCTTGATAAACTTCTTGTTTGTTTTTTCGAGTGCATTTTCCGGATTGATATTAATGAACCGGGCATAATTAATTAAGGAGAAAAGTACATCGCCAAATTCCGATTCTGCCTTTTCAATATCGATAGCCGTATGATCAGCTATGTTAAACTCGGCTTTAAACTCCTGTAATTCTTCCTCAACTTTTTCCCACACCTGATTTTTATCTTCCCAGTCGAAACCTACACCACGGGCTTTTTCCTGAATGCGTGATGCTTTTACCAGTGCAGGCAAAGATGCGGGAACGCCTGCTAGAACTGATTTATTTCCTTCCTTGAGCTTAATTTGTTCCCAGTTTCTTTTTACATCTTCCTCATTCTGAACTTCAACGTCGCCGTAAATATGCGGATGTCTATTCACAAGCTTGTCGCAAACTCCGTTTAAAACATCCACAATATTAAAATCATTGGTTTCTGAAGCAATTCTCGAATAAAAAACAAGGTGCATCATTACATCGCCCAACTCTTTTTTAATTTCATCTAAATCACCTTCTAAAATTGCATCACTTAATTCGTAAGTCTCTTCAATGGTTAGGTGGCGTAAAGTTTCCATTGTTTGCTTTTTATCCCACGGACATTGTGTGCGTAAGGTATCTAGAACCGTTAGTAAGCGGTTAAAAGCATCAGCAGGATTGTGAGCGATAGCTGGAATTGGATTGTTGGGCATGTTGTTTTATTTATCGGATGCTAAAGTACCAAACCCATCCGATTAAGAAAAACTGAAAAGGAATTCTGAACCATAAATATTTAATTCCCGGACCAGGTTTATATAGATTTTCATAATTGATTTGATGTTTCGCTGCGTAAATATTTGCAGGCAGAATCAGGATAAAGAAAATAATTAAAGCAATTCCGGTATAGCAACGCGTGCTTTCAATGCATAAACCGATGGCAAATATGATTTCTAAAATTCCGGTAAAGATTATGAGTTCTACTTTTTTTGGAATAAAAAGCGGGATCATCGCTGCCATGGCTGTTTTAAATTTAAAATGACCAATGGCTGTAAAAAGCAGCATTACAGCCATAGCAATATTACCTGCAAAAATATTTCCTTTATCAAATGTAGTATGGCTGCCAAATGCTAATAAAGCAACATAAACGATTATTAGAACAAATAAGGGTTTCATAATTGATGAAAGTATTTCTTTATTTGATTAAATTAAACGCAATCAAAATCGTTGCAACAAACAGAATTACCAGGCCAGATAGGAATACAAAATCTGCAAACTTTTCAAGCTTCTGGCTTTCGTTTCTGTTCCTTCGCATCGAAATAAATGATAAGATGCAGCTCGTCATAAAAAACATTACAGCCGCTACCGCGAACTCATCGATTAAAGATCCATCGGTAAGATTTAATTTTTTAAGCGAGGTAAGCACAATGAAACAAATGCCCAGCAGGTTAGCAGATGTACTTAAAATGTGAGGGGATCTGTTTTCGGGCATATTAATCCTTTTCCTCTAATTTAATTTTTTTGGTGATGCGATAAACCCGTTTCTTTTTTTCTGGCTTGTGCTCTTCGCCCATTAAGATACCCCAGGGCTTAAGCGGGTCTACACGATCGAAAATTATTTTTAATATGGCCAGGTAAGGAATGCATAAAAACATACCGGAAATGCCCCAGATCATTTCGCCCACAACAATTCCAATAAAAGCAAACAGTGCATTTATTTTTACTTTTGAACCAACAACGAGAGGCATTAACACATTTCCATCAACAGCGTGTACACCAACAAATGATATTAAAACCAATAGAACTTTACCTGCCCCGGCGGTGGCGAAAGTAATAAGAGCACTTACCACAAGAGCGAAAAATATACCAAGATAAGGCACTACATTAAAAATGCCCGCAACTAAACCTAAAAGAACAGCATATTTAACACCCAATAAGCTTAAAACAGCTATCATTAAAATGGTAACGATAAGCATTTGGAGAAATAAGCCTATAATGTATTTCTTAATAATATATTGAATCTGATTTACAATTTCTGATACCTTTTCTTTGTGTTCTTCTTTAAAAACAGCTGTTAAAAACGTAAATAATACCCTGCGGTAGTTTAAAATGAAAAAAGTAAATAGTAATGTAAAGCCCAAAAATAAAAGTGTTGATGAAAGCGTAGCTAAAGTAGTAGCCACTATTGCTGCACTTGTGGCGAGTGCCTTTTCTGTGCTATCATTTAAATAAGCAAGTTGTTTTTCGGAGTTTACATGGAATGTTTTCGAAATCCAATGCTGCAATTCATGATAGGAAACATTTGCCTTTTCTTTTAATAACGGCCAGTCGGCCCACAAATCGCTCAGTTGATTACCAAAGAAATAAACGATTCCGCCGATAACGGCGATCATTAAAATTACAGCAACCAATGTTGATAAACTTCTTTTAAACTTTAAACGCTGCTCTAGGAAATTTCCAACAGGAAGCAATAAAATTGCCATCAGAAATGAAAAGAGGAGCGGTGCCAGTAGCGATTGCCCTAAAATTGCAATATAGGTTAAGCTAATTAAACAGAATAAAACCAGGGCGAGTTTGGGTAAAAAAGATAGTTTGTCTTTCATATTAATTTAAATCCTGTTAAATACAAAATGCCCGGTTAATTGTTTTATTAATCGGGCATTTAAATATAATAGATTATTTGTTAATAGCTGCTTGCCTTATCTAAAAGTGATAAATCATCTGGAGATAATTTAAGATTTGCAGCTTCTGTAAACGATTTTAGTTGATTTAAATCGGTTACACTGGCAATAGGAGCAGTTACCGATGGATGATAAATTAACCAGGCTAGCGCAACTGATGCCTGCTCAACATTGTGTTTTTCGGCTACCTCATCTAATGCTTTTAAAATGTTGAAACCTCTTTCGTTTAGGTATTTTTTAACGCCGCCACCTCGCTGGCTTTTGTTTAAATCATCTTCACTTTGGTATTTACCCGTTAAAAAACCACTGGCTAGCGAGTAATAAGTTACCACGCCAAGGTTGTTGTCCAAACAAATTTTTTCGTGTTCTTGCTCAAACTCTTCTCTGTCAAATAGATTATATCCAGGCTGGTAGACTTCATAGCGTGGTAAATCATGTTCGGTAGAAAATAATAAAGATTCTTTCAGTCTTGCAGCCGAGAAGTTTGAAGCGCCAATCCAGCGCACTTTTCCATCTTTAATTAATGATTCATAAGCGCTTAGTGTTTCTTCAACTGGCGTGGTTTCATCATCAAAATGAGAAAAATATAAATCTATATAATCGGTTTGCAAACGCGAAAGCGAATGTTCAACTTCGTTTATGATGTAATCTTTCTTTAACGATTTGCCCTGGCCAATATCCGAACCTACCTTGGTAGCAATAATTACATCGTGGCGCTTGTTGTGTTTTTTCAGCCAGTTACCGATAATCGTTTCCGATTCTCCTCCTTTATTTCCGGGCACCCATCGCGAATAAACATCGGCAGTATCAATAAAATTAAAACCGTTTTCTACAAAATGATCAAGTATGTTAAACGATTTCTGCTCGTCAACTGTCCAACCGAAAACGTTTCCTCCAAAAACAATGGGCGCAATATTTAAATCTGTTTTTCCTAAAATTCTTTTTTCCATGATACTAAATTTAATAATGGAATAACAAACTTAAACGACACAGGTTTTTACTTAAAGTCGTATAATTGTCAGGCTTTTCGGCAGGATAGCGCTTTGTTCTAAGCTTTAACCGCTCTTAACATTTCTCTTTTACCTGGCGCACCCGGGAGTTTTTGAATGCTAAATCCGCAGGCTTTAACAGCACGTTTTAATTTGCCTGTAATGGCATAGGTTACGAAAGTCCCACCGGATTTTAAGAAGCTACAGGCATGGGCAATAATTTCATCGCTCCACATTTCTGGTTGGTGCTGAACCGAGAAGGCGTCGTAGTAAATTACATCGAACTTTTTATCGGTATTAAATTCGGCTAATGTTGTGTGCGGAATTTCAAGGTTGCAAAGAGGGCTTAGTGCTTGCTTACTTCTGAGGCTTTCATTGTAACCGGAGATAAAGCAACTCCAGGTTTGTGGCGAAACATAAGCCGAATAGCCTGTTTCATTGATTACATCAGTTGTTAGGGGAAAAGCTTCAATGCTGGTGTAATCTAAGTTAATCTGACGTTCAGTGCACCATTCAAAACTTAAAATAAAATTCAATCCGGTTCCGAAACCAACTTCAAGAACATTAATTTCAGATTTTCCCTCTGATGCAAATTTTAATCCTGCCTCAATAAAAACGTGTTTGCTTTCCTGCAAGGCCCCATGCTTACTGTGATAATGCTCACCTATGGTTTCGTTGTAAAGTGTGTTAGAACCATCGGCGGTAGGCGTAATTATGTTCATATAGCAGGCGTATAGGATTTGAGGGTAAAGGCACAAAGATAAAACAGGATTAAATATTTTAATAAGCGAAATTATTAATTTAGCAAAATAGTTATAGGATTAGTTGGAAACCTATTAACTGTTTACCCTAAACCTAAACCCAAATATGGATATCGAATCTTTCAGAGAATATTGTTTAAGCCTGCCCGGAACTACTGAAGGCATGAAATGGGAACACCTATGCTTTATGATTGAAGAAAAAATCTATGTTATTATTGCCATTGATGAAGGCAGTCGTTTTTCGATAAAATGTAACCCCGATGATTTTGATGCTTTAACAGCAAGGGATGGCATTGCTCAGGCTTATCATTTGGCAAAACGCCAGTGGATTCAGGTTGAAAACCTCGATGTGTTAAACGATAATGAGCTGAAAAGCAGGGTTGCTGATTCAAGAGCTATGGTTTTAGCTAAACTACCAAAGAAAACACAGGCGAAATATATTTAAATCCTTTATTGTTTAGTGTCATCTTTCTTAATCCCTTTATCAGCATTTATTTCTTTCGATTTCATGATGTTAAAACGATACATTTCTTCAATTCCAACAAGTTTTCTGGTACACTTTTCTATATCAGTTCCTTCCTGCCACAAATATGGGCGAAAACTGTAAGTCTTTGTTCCTTCTAAATTTCCGATAAACTGATTCCAGCTTGTCCATCGCAATCCTTTGTAAAATTTATCAAGATTACTATCGAAACAGAAAACCAAAAACTCTCCATAGCCTGCTCCCAGTGGTTGCCAGGTTAAGCTGTTTGGCTCCAAATAGTACATGTTTTTAATATCTTTCCCTAATCCCCCATAATTTATTGCAAAAAAACCACCAATGGCATCGTCTGCAACTAAAAGATATGGAACGTTATCACCATATTCTTTTATGGTTTTTCCTTTGTTCCAATCGGCAATATTGCGGTCTAGGCGCTCGCTGCCCGAGCCCAAAATCCTGATCCAGCCATTATCAACCATAATGCCACCAGTATTGTAAATAACTGAGCCAAGCGTTGCATATGTTGTCATTTGCGAATTATATAAAACCTCTTTAGCCTTAGTACTATCAACAGGCAAAACCTCTACTTTATTTTTTGCCGAGGCAATCCATTTTTGAACAAGCGGCCATGCCGGATCGGTTTTATTAATGAGTTTATCCAGGCTTATTAATTTGTTCTGTGCTGATGCTGTTAACGAAAGGAAAAATAGAGTTACTATTAGGGTTATTTTTGAAATGCTTTTCATGAAGGAGTTTTATCGTTTTCAAATATAGAATGATAATTACGATTTTTTTAAATGCAAGGGGTTATTTTGGACTTAAAAAAAACGTCCCGAATCAATCGGGACGTTTTAGGTTTGATATTTCCTCTAAAGGATGATATTTTAAGAATTCAGCAGATGGAAAATTACCACATTCTGATTCTGTCTTCTGGTTTTTTATATAATTTATCACCAGGTTTAACATCAAAAGCATTATACCATGCATCCATATTTACTGGTGCACCAATTGTACGGTACGGACCAGGTGAGTGTGGATCTGTTTTAATCAGCTGTGCTGCACTTTCAGGTAAAATATTACCTCTCCAAACCTGTGCCCATGCTAAGAAGAAACGTTGATCCGGCGTAAAGCCATCTATTTTCTCGTTGCTTTGGCCTTGCTTTGTCATTTTGAAAGCTGTATAAGCTGCATTTAAACCACCTAAATCGCCAATGTTTTCGCCCATGGTTAATTTACCAATTACGTGGATGGTATCTAAAACAGTATAACTGTCAAATTGTTCTCCCAATGCTTTTGTTTTAGCATCAAACTTAGCTTTATCCTCAGCTGTCCACCAGTTTTTTAAGTTACCGGCAGCGTCATACTGACTACCGCTATCATCAAAACCGTGGCTCATCTCATGTCCGATAACAGCACCAATACCACCATAGTTTACAGCATCATCGGCATTTGGATCGAAGAATGGAAATTGTAAAATTCCGGCAGGGAAAACAATTTCATTCAATGTTGGCGAATAGTATGCATTAACCGTTGGAGGTGTCATTCCAAAACGCGTACGATCAACTGGTTTGCCTAACTGGCCGATTGATTCGTTATAGCCCCAGATACTGGCATTACGAAGATTTTGGAAATAGGTATCTTTATTGATTACCAAACCATCATAGTTTTTCCATTTATCAGGATAACCAACTTTAGGCGTAAATGCATGTAATTTTGCAAGGGCTTTTTGCTTGGTTTCAGCGCTCATCCATTCTAAACCATTAATTCTGATTTCGAAAGCTTTGCGCAGGTTTACAATCATCTGGTTCATGCGGGCCTTAGCTTCTGGCTTGAAATATTTAGCCACATAAAGCTGACCTAATAACTCACCGATAGTGCCATCTGTTAACGATGACATGCGTTGCCAGCGTGGGGTTTGCACTTTCTGACCAGTTTGCGCCTGTGTGAATGCGAAGCTGGCCTTTACAAAAGGAGAACTTAAGCTCGAAGCAGAACTTTTAATCAAATTCCATTCTAAGTAAGTTTTCCAATCGGCAACCGAAACAGATTTTAACATGCCATCAAGGCTTGCCATAAACTTAGGCGAAGAAACTAAAACGGTATCCTGGCCTTTAATTTTGAATTTCGGTAAATAAGTGCTCCAGTTAATGTCTGGTGTTTTTTTATTCAATTCGGCAACCGTTAGCTTATTGTAAGTGGCATAAGGATCACGCATTTCAAGGCGACTCATTTGCGCCTCAGCAAATTGCTTTTCAATTTTGAAAACTGTTTCAGCTTTTTGTTTTGCCACTTCCGGTGTACTTCCCGTAAGGGTAAAAAGCGTGGTCATGTAAGTGTTGTATGCCTCACGGATTTTTACGCTACGTGCATCATCTTTAAGGTAATAATCACGGTCAGGTAAAGTTGTTCCACCCTGACCAATGTTAACCATGTATTTGTTAACATTTTTTCGGTCCTGCCCAACGCCAACACCAAACACTCCACCACCTAAACCATTGGTGCGCATATAGGCAACCTGGTCTAAAACGCCTTGGATATCTTTAATTTGCTGTATTTTAGCTAAGTCAGCTTTAATAGGAGTATAGCCTAATTTCTCAATGGTTGCACTATCCATTGCTGCGGTGTAAAAATCGCCAACCCTGCGTTTTACAGAACCGGCAGGTGCAGATTTATCAGCTGCGGCCTCTTCAACAAGTGATTTTACGGCATTGATATTAAAGTCGCGTAGTTCGTTAAACGATCCCCAGCGGGTTTCTTTGGCCGGCACGGGGTTGTTTTTTATCCAGGTACCGCTTGCGTAGGTATAGAAATCGTCTCCTGGCTTCACAGATAAATCCATGTTTGCAGGATCGATAAATTTTTTAACGGTTTGTGCATTTGCAGAAAAGCCTGCAGCAACTATTCCCAGTGCTGCAAAATATCTTTTCAAATTTTGGTATTTCATTCGCTTAAATAAGTTAGTTATAACAGCGAAATTTATGAAATACTAATTAATACTGAAACAATATATTAGAAATATTACTTGTTAAACCAGTAGTAGATTTTTGTAAGGCCCAACCGTCTGAGGAATTCGGATGGCGAGAAGTGGAATTTTAAGGATTTCATGGTTTTTAAATCTTTTATACACTATTAACATTTTTTAACATATTTTATTGTATGAGTGTGAAAAAAATCGTTATTAAGAATGATTCGTAATAAAGCGCTAAATTTGAATAAATTGCCTGATTAGCTTTACAGTATTTGAAAAGGAATGTTCGGTGTTTCATTGGTTTTGTAGTCCCGCCATCCGCTTCAATCTTTTTTATTGCAGTTATTGTATAGGTAAATTGCTGTTTGCTGCAATAAAAAAGTATTTTCGCTACTGTCGGGTTTAGTTAATAAAATGTAGTGCTTTTCGGTACCAAACCTAAATGCCCAAAGCACCACGGCCAATGTTATATTGAAATAAAATGAGTCATAATCACCATTCCGAAGATAGTTGTTGCAGTAGTAAAGTGCACCAGCACGATCATAAGCACGAACACGATACGCATGAAGGCGATGAGCACGACCACGACCATGGTGGCGACCCATCAGCATTTAAAACTTATTTACCCGCAATAGTAACGCTGGTGATGCTACTCATTGGTATCACTTTCGATAATCTTTTTCACGTAAATGCTTTTAAACTTATCAGGCCTTATTGGTATATACTTGCTTACCTACCTGTTGGAATTCCGGTACTAAAAGAAGTTTGGGAAACCTTTAAGGCAAAAGATTTTTTTACTGAATTTTCTTTAATGTCGATTGCTACCATTGGCGCTTTTGCCATTGGCGAATATCCTGAGGGGGTAACGGTAATGCTTTTCTACACCATTGGCGAGCTTTTTCAAATGGCGGCTGTAAACAAAGCCAAAAGAAATATCTCTGCCTTGCTTGATGTCCGTGCAGCTATAGCTCATGTTTTCAGAAATGGAAAATATGAGCAAGTTGATCCTGAAAAAGTTGAACCCGGAGAAATTATTCAGGTTAAGGTTGGTGAAAAAATTCCTTTAGATGGCGAAATGCTCACGGAGAAAGGTAGTTTTAATACGGCTGCCCTTACCGGCGAAAGCAAACCCCGAACCATTAATAAAGGTGAAAATGTTTTAGCAGGAATGCTGAATTTGGATAAGGTAATCGAACTGAAAGTAACAAAAGCTTTTGCCGATAGTGCATTGTCGCGTATCCTCGAGATGGTACAGAATGCTACCACGCGAAAAGCTAAAACTGAACTGTTTATTCGCAAGTTTGCCAAGGTGTATACGCCAATTGTATTCTTTCTGGCCTTAGCTTTAGTTACGTTGCCGGTTTTAGTATTAGGAAATGAATATCATTTTCAAACCTGGTTGTACCGTTCGCTGGTATTTCTGGTTATCTCATGTCCTTGTGCCTTGGTAATTTCCATTCCTTTAGGCTATTTCGGTGGAATCGGCGCCGCATCTGCAAATGGTATTTTGTTTAAAGGTTCTAATTTTCTTGACTTGATTACAAAGCTTAATACTGTAGTTGTGGATAAGACCGGGACGCTTACCAAAGGTGTTTTCGAGGTCCAAAAAGTAGAAAGTAATATTGATCAAAAAGAGTTTTTAAGTTTTCTTGCCTGCATAGAGTCCAAATCTACGCATCCAATAGCAAAGGCAATTGTATCCTATGTTGGTGAAATAGAAATTCATCCTGCAGAAAATATTGAAGAAATAGCAGGTATGGGATTGAAGGGGATGGTTAATGGCAAAGAAGTGCTGGCCGGTAATGTTAAGCTTTTAGAAAAATTCAATATTAGTTTTGATTCAGAAATTAAAGCTATTGACGAAAGTATTGTAGTCCTTGCCATAGACGGCAAATATGCCGGCTACGTTCTAATTGCCGATGAGGTTAAAGAAGATGCAGTGGAAGCTGTTAAACAATTACACGCTAATGGTATAAAACAGGTAATAATGCTTAGTGGCGATAAAACGGCCATTGTAAAAAAGGTCGCTAATACCTTAGGTATTGATGCTAGTTATGGAGATTTATTGCCGGAAGATAAAGTTGCCCGGCTCGAAGAATTTAAGAAAGATAAAGCGAATGTGGTTGCTTTTGTTGGTGATGGCATTAACGATACACCAGTTTTGGCAATAAGCGATATTGGTATCGCTATGGGGGCAATGGGTAGTGATGCAGCCATAGAAACAGCCGATGTGGTGATTCAAACCGACCAACCTTCGAAAATAGTTACAGCCATTAAGATTGCGAAAGCAACAAAAAGTGTGGTCATACAAAATATTGTCCTTGCCTTTGCGGTTAAGGCTTTAGTTTTGGTTTTAGGAGCTGGTGGACTGGCCACCATGTGGGAAGCTGTTTTTGCTGACGTGGGCGTTGCTTTATTAGCTATTTTAAACGCGGTTAGAATTCAGAAAATGAAATTTTATTAGGAGCTGAAAGATAAAGGTTTCGACATAATCTGGTTTTTTAACGTTTATTTTTTTTACTATAATTTTTAGTATATTTGATTGTGAGCGAGCACAAACCATATCCTGTTTTAAATGATGAGCCGATAAGGCAATTCAATGAAATTGATGCATCCTTAACTTACAGCTATTCTAACTATTTAAACTGGCTGTTTCCTGAACGCGTGGAGTTAATTAACGGGAAAGTTTTTGAAATGAGTCCTGCACCTTCGAGAGTTCATCAAGAAGTTTCCAGAAACTTGCTAAAAGCTTTTATTAATTTTCTTGATAAAAAATCATGTAAAGTTTATTCAGCACCTTTCGATGTACGTTTCCCAAAGGAAAGTAAGGCAGATAAAGACGTATATACTGTTCTCCAGCCAGATATCTGTGTAGTTTGCGATAGGAGTAAACTAGATGCCCGCGGTTGTATTGGCGCACCTGATCTGGTTGTTGAAATCCTTTCGCCCGGCAATACAAAAATGGAGTTGCTGCATAAATATAAGGTTTACGAAGAGTTTGGTGTTAAGGAGTATTGGGTGGTAAGCCAAAGCGATCAAAGTATTTTGATTTACACATTAAATGAACTTGGAAAGTTCCAACCATCGAAAATATTTACACTGAGTGAAAAAATTACTTCAACTGTCTTGCCAGGCTTTGAATTAAAGCTAGATGATGTATTTGAAGATTTGGACTAAAGGACTTTTTTTATAAATGATGTATTCTAAACTCCTCAACAGCATCTTTTAAAGTTTTACCTTCATTTTCTTTGAACCAAGCCATAAAAAAGCGGTTGTTTTTCCAGCCGCTGCCAAAATGAGTGTAAAAATATCGGCGCACATTCTGTGTGTTTTTATAATTATTGGTAATCAATGTTTCATCTGTTAGTGGTGCCGAATGCCAATCGAATTTACTCATAAACCAATTTGAGAAATTAATTTTGAATTTGGTAGTTTTTTATTTTGTGCATAAACAGAATTTTCTAAACCCGATTGTAGTGGAAATACTTTTTAAATCGCAATACTCGAATATTCAGCATGACAGTCCCATTAAAAAGATTGAAACGAAAAGCGGGACTAACCTTAAAATGAAATGCTGAATTAGCTTTTCGGAAAAATAAAACCCCTGCTTGCCGCTTTAGTATTTCAGCTTTGAGCTTAATTAGCTATTTTTGGGCTTTTAATATAATTCATGAGCATTTCCACCAAGTACAACCCTGCAGAAACAGAAGATAAATGGTATAGCTACTGGCTATCGAAAAAGTTTTTTCACTCAGAACCTGATGAGCGTGAGCCTTACACTATCGTAATTCCGCCGCCAAATGTTACCGGAGTGCTGCACATGGGGCACATGCTAAACAACACTATTCAGGATGTTCTAATTCGTAAAGCCCGTATGCAAGGCAAAAATGCCTGCTGGGTTCCCGGAACTGATCATGCTTCGATTGCTACAGAAGCAAAGGTTGTGGCCATGTTAAAAGAACAAGGCATTAATAAAAAAGACCTTTCACGCGATGAGTTTTTGAAATATGCATGGGAATGGAAAGAAAAATATGGTGGTATTATTTTAGAGCAGCTAAAAAAATTGGGCGCCAGCTGCGATTGGGACCGTACTCGTTTTACAATGGAGGACGACCTTTCTGAAGCTGTTGTCGATTCGTTCATTCACCTGTACAAAAAAGGCTGGATTTATCGCGGAATCCGTATGGTAAACTGGGACCCGGCAGGTAAAACGGCCGTTTCTGATGAAGAAGTAATCCGTAAGGAAGTAAACCAGAAGTTGTATTACATAAGATATAATATTGTTAGTCCGAAAGTCGGAAAGTCGGATGATATTGATGCCAAATCTTCTGACTCCGGACTTCAGACTCCAGACTACTTAGTTGTTGCAACTACGCGTCCGGAAACGATTATGGCCGATGCGGCGATTTGTATTAATCCTAACGATGAACGTTTTGCACATTTAAAAGGCAAAAAGGTTTTCGTGCCCTTGGTTAACCACGAAATTCCGGTAATTGAAGATGAATATGTTGATATTGAGTTTGGTACAGGTTGCTTAAAAGTTACACCCGCACACGATTTGAACGATTATGAACTGGGAGTTAAACATAATTTGCCCGTTACAGATATTTTAAATGATGACGGAACTTTAAATGAGCTAGCCGTAATTTTGGTAGGGGAGGACCGATTTGTTGCCCGTAAAAAAATTGCTAAACTATTGGATGAAGCTGGTCATTTAGAAAAGGTTGAAGATTATAAATCGCAGGTAGGTTTTTCAGAACGTACCGACGCAGCTATTGAACCAAAACTTTCGATGCAGTGGTTTGTGAAAATGAAAGAATTGGCGCAACCAGCTTTAGACGATGTTTTAAATGGTGAAGTAAACCTGATTCCAAATAAATTTGAAAACACGTATCGCCACTGGATGGAGAATGTTCGCGATTGGAACATTTCCCGTCAGCTGTGGTGGGGCCAACGCATTCCTGCCTGGTACGATGATAAAGGAAATTGGGTGGTTGCCAAAACTAAAGACGAAGCTTTAGAAGAATTCTGGAAGAAAAAGCACCTTGATGAAAGCTGTTCAGACACAGAAAAAGCAGGTTTTAAACACCAGTTAGTGCCATTTTTAAAACAGGATGAAGATGTAATGGACACCTGGTTTTCATCATGGTTATGGCCGATTTCGGTTTTCGATGGCTTTAAAAATCCTGATAATAAAGATATAAATTATTATTACCCAACCAACGATTTGGTTACTGCACCAGAAATTATGTTTTTCTGGGTGGCGCGTATGATCATGGCCGGACACGAGTTTATGGGGAAAAAACCATTTACAAATGTTTACTTAACAGGTATCGTTCGCGATAAACTAGGACGTAAAATGTCTAAATCGTTAGGTAATTCGCCTGATCCGATTGGCTTGATCGAAAAGTACGGTGCCGATGCAGTTCGTGTTGGTATGTTAATGTCATCACCAGCAGGAAACGATTTAATGTTTGATGAAAGTTACTGCGAACAAGGCCGTAATTTCGCGTCGAAAATTTGGAATGCTTTCCGTTTGGTTAAAGGTTGGGAAGTTGATGAAAACCTAGAAAATCCAAATACTCAGGCAATTTCATGGTTTGAAAACCGTTTCAGTGCTGCATTGGTAGAAATTGAAGATAACTTTAAGCAATACCGTTTATCGGAAGCTTTAATGACCACTTATAAATTGGTTTGGGACGACTTCTGTGCCTGGTACCTGGAGATGGTTAAACCTGCTTATCAGCAACCAATTGATGCAGAAAGCTACAAGGCAACGGTTGGTTTCTTCGAACAGATTATTAAGTTATTGCACCCGAATATGCCTTTCTTAACAGAAGAATTATGGCACGACGATTTGTTTGGTACACGGGATGAGATGGATTGCTGTATTGTTGCTGAATATCCTAAGGCAGCCACAATTGACGAACAACTGTTAAAAGATGCTGAAGTGATTAAAACAGTAGTTGCCGAAATCAGGAATGTCCGTAACCAGAAACAAATTTCTCCAAAAGAAGCATTACCTTTAAGTCTGAAAGTAAACTCAGATATCGATTACGAAAAATGGTTAAATATTGTTTTCAAACTGGCAAATGTATCCGAAGCCGAAATCGTAAACGATAAAATTGTTGGCGCTACTGCTTTTATGGCTGGTAAAGATGAATTCTTTATTCCCTTAACAGAGAATATCGATGTTGATGCCGAGCGCAGCCGCTTAAATGCCGATCTGGTTTATCTGCAAGGATTCTTAAAATCGGTTGATGCGAAATTGAGCAATGAGCGTTTCGTGCAGAATGCAAAACCTGAGATTATTGCTAACGAACGCAATAAAAAAGCCGATGCTGAAGCTAAAATCAAAATCATTGAGGAGAGCCTGGCTGTATTAGGATAGGTTATTTATATAATTAACAAAAACCCTTTTAGAAATCAGCAGCTAAGAGGGTTTTTTGTTTACTCACTATTTTACCCAAAAAATTATTTCAAACGTTTTCCTAGTTTTCCGAAGTCCCATATTTAGGGTAAAAAATGCCGTTCTCAATGGTTTTATTAATGATATTGAAAACGAGGCCGAAATTAGGTTTTAAAGGTTTCAAAAATATTACCTGCTATGATTAATGGTTTATTTTTTTAAACCATATTTTAGGATTATAAAACGGTTTATGTGTTAGCCGTTTGCTATTTAATCTAACCTAATATTTGCTATGGAAAATTCCAGAAGAAAATTCATTAAACAATCTGCAATATTTGCTGCGGCAACCTATGCCGGTACAATGGGTATGAGTGCTAAGAGTTATGGCCGTATAATTGGCGCTAACGACAGGGTGCGTGTAGGCGTTGTTGGATTTTCTGACCGCTTTAAAGATACCTTGTTGCCTTGTTTCTTAAACCACAATAAAGAATTAAACTTCGATATTGTTGGTCTTTCCGATTTGTGGAACTACCGCAGGGATTTAGGTATTGCCCATTTGAAAGAAAAATTCGGCCACGATATTAAAGCTTGCCGAAATAACGATGAGCTTTATGCAACAAAAGATTTGGATGCGGTGATTATTAGTACGGCCGATTTTCAACATGCTTTGCATACCATCGAAGCGGTTAAAGCCAATTGCGATGCTTATGTAGAAAAACCCTTTGCCGAAACAATGGACGACGCTAAGGCGGCATTAAAAGCTGTTAAAGCGACTGATCGAATTGTACAGATAGGTTCACAACGCAGAAGCGGAGAAAATTACGCCAATGCCGCTAAATTTATTCAGGAAGGTAAATTCGGACCAATTACTGCAGTAGATTTGGTTTGGAATGTAAACCAGCCCGGACGCTGGCGCCGCCCTGATTTGGTAGCGAAGCTTAAAGATGAAGATATCGACTGGAAAAGGTTTTTATTAAACCGCCCAACAGAAGCGTTCGACCCAAGAAAATACCTGGAATATCGTTTATTCTGGCCTTATTCATCAGGGATGCCTGGTCAGTGGATGTCGCACCAGATTGATACTGTTCACTGGTTTACCAATTTGAAACACCCTCGCAGTGTTGTAGCCAATGGTGGTATTTACACCTGGAAAGATGGCCGCAGGAACTGGGATTCGATGGTTGCTGTTTTTGATTATGGCCAGCCAAATAGTCAGGATGGTTTTCAGGTTACTTTTACATCGAGAATGCAAAACAGTGTAGGCGATGTTGGCGAGGTTTACTACTCAAATGGTGGCGAGCTTAATTTAATCACGAATAAAGTTTCGCCAAAGGGCGGATTAAGAGAACGCGAAGCCGCTGCAATGGGCTTAAAAGCTAACCTTCTGCCTGAGTTTGATTTAAGTAAAAGCGAAATAAAGGCGGCCACAGGTGCAAACATGGGTGGCGATGCATTAACCTCTGGCCACATGCGCAACTGGATGGAATGTGTGCGTAGCCGTAAAACGCCAAATGCACCGGTTGAAGCTGGTTATTCACATTCAATTGCAAACATCATGACTAACGCTGCAGTACGCACCGGAGCGAAATCAACATTCGATGAAGGCAAACAAGAAGTAATGGCAAACGGAAAAGTTTTTAAATATTAAAATTAATAAAAATGCCATTGCGAGGTATTAAGCAATCTGGTTAAAAAAGATTGTTCATAGCCTCGTAATGACGACAAGTTCAAAATCATGTTAAAACTCAGAAAATATAGCATTTTAGCACTTTCACTAATCAGTTTAACTGCCGCTGCACAAAAATCTAAGCCCCTTTTCGATGGCAAAACCCTAACCGGATGGAAAGCCGTTGCAGGCGTTGCGCCCTATAAAGTAGAAGATGGAATGATTGTAGGCACAATGACAAAAGGCACCCCAAATTCCTTTTTAATTACTGAAAAAGAATACGGCGACTTTATTCTTGAACTGGACATCAAACTGGAAGGTGAAACCACCAATTCCGGAATTCAAACCCGTAGCCATATTAAACCGGAAGGCAATAACGGCAGGGGATTGGTTTATGGAAGACAAGTGGAAATCGACCCTACATCACGTGCGTGGACGGGCGGAATTTACGATGAAGCCCGACGCTTATGGCTTTATCCATTGGAGTTAAATACATCGGCCAAGCCGCTTTACAAAAAGAACGAATTTAACCACTACCGTATCGAAAATATCGGCAATGAACTTAAAACCTGGGTTAACGGAACACCTGTGGCCTATGTTATCGATACACTTGATAAATCAGGATTTATCGGTTTACAGGTGCATGGTATTGGTAATGAGTTAGGAAATGATGGCAAAAAAGTTTATTTCAAAAATATTAATATTCAAACGGAAGGTTTAAAGGCCAAAGCCTTTCCTAAAGGAATTTATACCGTTAATTTAACGCCAAATACCTTATCCGCTTACGAAAAATCGAATGGTTATAAACTTCTTTTCGATGGTAAAAGCAATGCTGGCTGGATAGGTGCTTACAAAACTGCTTTCCCTGAAAAAGGCTGGAAAATTGCCGATGGCGTAATCAGTGTTGAGCCTTCAGGAGGTGCTGAATCAACAAATGGTGGCGATATAGTTACTAAAGATGAATATGCAGCTTTCGATTTATCTTTCGAGTTTAAACTTACTCCAGGCGCAAACAGTGGTGTGAAATACTTTGTAACGCTAAGCGAAAATAATAAAGGATCTGCCATCGGCCTGGAATATCAGGTTCTGGATGATGTATTGCATCCTGATGCAAAATTAGGCAGAGATGGTAATCGCACCTTGGCATCGTTATACGATTTAATGACTGCTAAAAAAGAAGCCAGGTACCTTCGCCCAATCGGCAGCTGGAACAATGGCAGGGTTGTGGTCTATCCCGATAACAGAGTTGAGCACTACCTGAACGGTGTTAAAGTATTGGAGTATGTTCGAGGCTCGGAAGAGTTCAAAAAACTGGTTGCCATTAGCAAATACAAAGACTGGAAAAACTTCGGTGAGGCGCCTAAAGGTCATATCCTGCTTCAGGATCATGGTAATAAAGTAGATTTTAGAACCATAAAAATTAAGCAGCTGTAATAGATTAATTATTTGAAAAGGAGTGGTTCGTCAATATGGCGGCCACCAGCCCCGCTTTTCGTTTCAATCTTTTATAAACCGCTGTCATGCTGAAGAACGAAGAATCTGTTTCATAGGTTGCAGATGCTTCTTTCTTCAGCATGACAGCTTATTCAAGGTTACTGCAAATAAAAGTATTTCTACTACAATCGGGTTTATTGTTTTCCGGATTGTGCATTAAACAGCCAAAAGGACTGAAAGAATAAAATAGTTCGGTACTTGCATAAAAATATTCCGATATTTCATCGGAAATTAGAATGTTGGCAGAAACCAATAAAAGCAATTCAGGATTTTCGCTCCCCGAAATATCAATCATACACTATGCATCGTCGTTCCTTCATTAAAAAATCAGCATTATTTAGTACCGGTATTTTAGCAGCAGATTCTGCACTGGCCAGTTTATCCTTAAATCGCGAAAAAATAATCAACGTAGCCATGATTGGTTGTGGCGACCGGGGTAAAGGTGTACTTTCCGTAATCAAATCCATACCAGCAAAATTTAACATTGTTTCCTACTGCGATGTGTTGGATTTTCGTTTAGAGGAAACAAAAAAATACGTTCCGGATACAGCAAAGCCAGTAAAGGATTATAAGCAGGTTCTTGATAATAAAAGTATAGATGCTGTTTTTATAGCAACACCATTGAGCGAGCATTTTAAAATCGCTAAAGATGCCGTGCTTGCAGGTAAACATGTGTATGTAGAAAAAACAATGACTTACAACATTGCTCAGGCACTCGAGCTAAGAAGCCTGGTTTTAAAATATCCTAAACAAGTTTATCAGGTTGGTTATCAATATCGTTATTCGCCGCTTTATTTTAAGGTTAAAGACATGATTAAAAGTGGTTATCTTGGCGAGGTTTCGCAGGTAGATTGCCGCTGGGACAGAAACGGAAACTGGCGTAGAAAAGTAAATGACCCAAAACTTGAAAGGCAGATTAACTGGCGAATGTATAAAGCTTACTCGGGCGGTTTAGCTGCTGAGTTACTTTCGCACCAGATTGACTTTATTAACTGGGCTTTTGAAACCCAACCCGATACCATTGCCGGAACAGGTGGAATAGATGTTTTTAAAGATGGCAGGGAAACCTATGATAACATTCAGGCTATTTTACGCTATGAAAAAGCAGGAATGATTGGTAATTTCGGCGCCACCTGCGGTAATGCACACGATGGTTATCTGTTTAAAATTAAAGGAACAAAAGGTTCAGTATCTTTACTTACCAATACCGGGATTTTCTATCCTGAACAAGAAACGAAAAAAGAGTTAGGTATTGTAGATGGTGTAACCGGTGCAAGTAAAATTGTAGTGAATATAGATGGCGGTATCCCTATTCTGGAGAAACCAACAATTGATGGTACGAATTATGCCCTTGAAGAGTTTTACGAATCCATCATTTCAGGGAAATTCCCAGCCTCGAATGTGAAAACCGGAACCCAGGCAGCCATTTGTGTTGCCATGTGTAATGAAGCCATCTATTCTGGCAATAAACAAGTCTGGAAAACAGCGTATAATTTGTAAGGCGCTGTCATCCTGAGGTAGGAAGGATCTGTTTCGTTGCATGCAGATCCTTCGTGCCTCAGGATGAGAGCACTGGCTTTAAACAATCTACTATGGACATCTAATTACAAATCCTGATAATCTGGCATTTCTGGTGTAAACACAAAACTCCCTTTATCTAAATCCATTTTTGCATATACATGCTGTAAACCATTGGTCAGGACAATCCATTTAGCCTGATGGATGGAATTATAACGCGAAGCCTGTTCAAAAACTGCAGGCGTAATCTTAACTTTTGGGGCTTTGCATTCAATCAGCATTAATTTTTCGCCCGCGGTATTGTAAATTAAAATATCGCTTCGTTTTTGCAGCTGATTTAAAACCAGGCCACCTTCAATTTGAATAAGCGTTTTAGGGAACTTCCTGCTCAGAATCAAATGCTGAATAAAATGTTGCCGAACCCACTCTTCAGGCGTTAATACCAGGTGTTTTTTGCGTAATTCATCGAAAATAAAAACAACCTCATCCTTTTCAGTAATTCTGAAGGGATAAGCCGGAAGATTAAGTGGGGTGGGATTAAACATTTTTAAAAGACTAATTTTCTGGCAATATCCAACAGGAAACTGTCGGGCCAATTAATAGTGTCAAAGTTAATATTGTTTATAAACATTTAAGAAATCCTAAAAGCTAAATTGTAATTTTACAGGCAATGACTGCTGCCGAAATTATTAAAGATATTAAAGCCCGAAAGTTTAAACCCGTGTATTTGCTGCACGGGGAAGAAGCCTTTTACATCGACCAGGTAACCGAATATATCGAAGATAAATTGTTGAACGATGCCGAAAAAGGTTTCAATCAAACGGTTTTATATGGAAAAGACACCGATATGGCGACTGTTTTAGGCGCTGCAAAAAGGTACCCGATGATGTCGGATTATCAGGTGGTTATCGTTAAAGAAGCACAGGATTTAAAATGGGCAAAAGAGGAAGGGAATACTAAGGAAGCCGAATTTGTGCTTAGTTATTTTGAAAAACCCTTACCTAGTACCATCCTGGTACTGGCCTTTAAATATGCTAATTTTGATAAGCGGAAGAAAATTTACAAGGCCATAAGCAAAAGTGGTTTAATTTTTCAGTCAGACCCGGTTAGGGATTATAAGCTGGTACCCTGGATTGAAGACTTTGTAAAGGAAAAAGGTTATAAAATAGATCAGCAGGCATCTGCATTAATGGCTGAATATTTGGGTACTGACCTTTCTAAAATTGCCAATGAAATTGAAAAACTGATGCTTAATGTTGGTAAGGAAGTAACCATTAACACCGATTTAGTTCAGAAAAATATTGGCATTAGTAAGGAATATAATGTTTTCGAATTGCAGAAAGCCCTGGCTGTTCGTAATGTGCTCAAGTGCAACCAGATTATCGATTATTTTGCAAGCAACCCTAAAGCCAACCCAACGGTAATGGTTTTAGCCAATTTGGGTGGTTATTTTACCAAACTGTTGAAATACCATTATATACCCAATAAGGCCGATGCTGCTTCAGCTTTGGGGGTGCCACCTTTTTTTGTTAAGGATTACGAAGTGGCAGCCAGAAATTACAATACCGGTAAAGTTTTTCAAATTATCAGCCTGCTTCGCGAATACGATTTAAAAAGTAAAGGATTGGATAGCAGCGGGAATGTGGACGACGGCTCATTGTATAAAGAACTTATTTTTAAGATAATACACTAAAAAATAATAGCCGATAGGTTTAAATTATTTAATCGGGTAACCATTTAAACAACCTATTCAATTCAACAATTAATCAAAATATGCTGCAAGGATTAAGAACCATCGTTTATTATGTTGGCGATTTAGAAGCCGCCAAAGAATGGTATAAAAAGATATTTGAAATCGAACCATATTTCGACGAACCTTTTTACGTTGGATATAATGTTGGCGGATTTGAACTAGGCTTAAACCCCGATGATACTGGTTTTAGCAATGGTAATCACTCCATAACTTATTGGGGTGTTCAAAATATTAAGGAAACTTTTGAACGTTTTGAGGCCCTTGAAGTCGAAATCCACGAAAAACCTAATAATGTAGGTGATGAAATCTGGGTTGGCAGTATTTTCGATCCTTTCGGAAATGTAATTGGTATAATAGAAAACCCTGAATTTTCTTTATAGCATCATTTTTTTTATAAAAAGCGAGAAATAAAGTCTTTGTAACTTAAAAGTTATTTCAAATACAGTATCTGAATCTGCGTGCAGAGTATATTTACGCCAGAAATCAACTAATTTGTTATGAAGAAAAATTTACTCAGCATTTTATTTGCTGTTTCTGCCGTTACTTTTGCTCAGGCACAGGTAAGGCAGGGCGCTGGAGCACCAACTGATTCTACCAGAAGAGCACCAGGAGCTGCTCTTGGTTCAGGTGTTAGGGCGCAGCCAAAACCTTACGATCAGGTTATTACCAGTAAAACAACTACCCGAAAAGGAATGATAACCACGCATAGATTAGAAGATAAATTCTTCTTTGAAATTGCTGATTCTACCTTAGGAAGAGATATTTTAGTGGTAAGCCGGATATCAAAATCGGGTAGTGAAGTAAGGGCCGCACAAGGTTATGCCGGCGATCAAATCGGAAGTTCGGTTATCCGTTTCGAGAAAGGACCAAATAACCGCATTTTTATGCGTAAAATAAGTTATAGAACTTATGGCCCGGATAGTACAACTTCAATGTACCAATCACTAAAAAACTCAAATATCCAGGCTATTGCAGCTTCATTTAACATCGCGGCCTACACACCTGATAAAACGGGTAGTGTAATCGATGTAACCGATTACCTGAACAGCGATAACGATATCTTTTACTTCAGTTCGCCATTAGCAAAAACCCGTTTCAGGTTAGGTGCGCAGTTAGCCGACAGAAGCTACATTCAGAATCTAAGAAGTTTTCCAACCAACGTTGAAATAAGTACTGTTAAAACTTATGGTTTAACAGCGGCACCAAATCCTTTCGGTGGTGCTGCGCCAGCTGCAATGGCTGGTGGTGCTTCAGCTGGTTCATCAACCATCGAGTTAAATACATCATTGGTCATCCTTCCTAAAGTACCAATGAAAGCACGTTATTTTGATCCTCGTGTAGGTTATTTTGCTGTTGGTTATACCGATTTTGATTTAAATCCTCAGGGTGTTAAAGAAATTGAGCTGATTAAAAGATGGCGTTTAGAACCAAAACCACAGGATATGGCTAAATATAAACGCGGTGAATTGGTTGAGCCAATTAAACCGATTATTTTCTATATCGACCCGGCAACACCGAAAAAATGGATTCCATATTTAAAAGCAGGTGTTGATGATTGGGCTAAAGCATTCGAAAAAGCTGGCTTCAAAAATGCAATTATGGCAAAAGAAGCACCAACTTATAAACAAGATTCAACCTGGAGCATCGATGATGCCCGTCACTCGGCCATTGTTTACAAACCATCTGAAATTGCAAATGCAAGCGGACCAAGTATTTCTGATCCACGTAGTGGAGAAATTATGGAAAGCCACATCAACTGGTTCCATAACGTACAAAAACTTGTTCACGACTGGTACATGATTCAAACGGCAGCAGTTGATCCAAGAGCTCGCAAAATGACTTTCAGTGACGAATTAATGGGCGATTTAATACGTTTTGTTTCTTCGCACGAAGTTGGTCATACCTTAGGCTTACGTCATAATTATGGCTCGAGTTCAACTGTTCCAACAGAATTATTAAGGGATAAAAAATGGGTAGAAGCTAACGGTCATACGCCATCTATCATGGATTATGCCCGCTTCAACTATGTGGCGCAACCTGAAGATAATATTTCATCAAAAGGATTATATCCCCGCATTGGCGATTATGATAAATGGGCAATTGAGTGGGGTTACAAATATTTCCCTGAAACTAAAAATGCGCAACAGGAAGTGCCTATCTTAAATAAAATGACCATCGAATCGGCTAAAAACCGTAGGTTATGGTTCGGTACTGAAACTAATCCTGATGATCCGCATTCACAGAATGAAGATCTATCAGACAATGCGATGAAAGCCAGTACTTATGGAATCAAGAACTTAAAAGTTATTTTGAGCAACTTACCAACCTGGACTAAAGAGCCAGCTGATGGCTATGATAACCTTGCAAATATGTACAGCCAGTTAACTACTCAGTTTGGTCGTTATATGGGACACGTAGCAAAAAATATCGGAGGTATTTACGAAAATCCTAAAACAGTGGAGCAAGCTGGTCCGGTTTACGAACGTACGCCTGCAGCTACACAAAAAGAAGCAATGAACTTCTTGGATGTTCAGCTGTTTAAAACACCAACCTGGATGATCGATAAACCTATTCTTGATAATATCGACCAGAATGGGTTAGAAGTTGTGGGCAGGTTACAGAATACCACGCTTAGCAGGTTATTAGGAACAAGTACTTTAACAAAATTAATTTCGGCTGAAGCAGCTGATGGTGCAAGTGCTTATAAAATCACTGATTTATTTACTGATTTAGATGCTTCGATTTTTACTGAATTAAAAGCGAATCAACCTATTGATGTTTACAGAAGAAACCTGCAGAAACTTTATGTTGATAAATTAATTGCTATCGTTAAACCAGCGCCTGTACCAACTGCTGTGAATGCAATTTTAGCAGGTGGTGGCAGAGGTGGCGTCGTACAAGGTGGTTTATCTGCTTCACAAAGTGATGTACTCTCCGTTGTTAAAGGCGAGTTGAAATCTTTAAATACATTGATTAAAACCAGTGCAAATACCGCTACAGGTTTAAGCAAGTATCACCTGGAAGATTTATCAGGAAGAATTGATGATGCTTTAGACGCAAAAAGTAAATAATTAATTACTGGCGTTAAAAAAAGCTTTCTGAACTAAATTCAGGAAGCTTTTTTTATGTCTACACTTATTGACAGGTGGAACACTAATTCACTGCAAATACTTGGTTCATAACGATACGCTAGAAGGAGATTGGCAATGCTTAACTAGATTTGGTTAAAACCTAAAAAAACCAGGCCTACAAATACAATGGCAGCAGCATAACCCAGTACGCCTATTTTCTTATGGTGGCCAACTGCGTTAGCTTTTCTAATGTTTTTGTGAGCAGATTTACGGAATGCATTAACATAAACCGAATCGCTTAATAAAGACGCATTGCTGGTATTCAGGCTGGTAGGTTTAAAAAGATCAGATGATGAACTGCTTCTGTTTATTTTGAACCGTTTTAAATTTTCCTCACTCAATTTAAAGTTTTTCGCATCTTCAACCGCAATTCTCCTTAACGAATCGGGATTACTGTTTTGAGCAAATGCATTACTTGCTGTTAAGCAGCTTATTAACAGGATGAATGGGGCGATTCTAAACATTTCTAAAAATACAAATTTTCTAATATTCTTTATTTGATTACGCATTTTGAAATAAATAAAAGACACAATTGTCTGTAGTATTTAAAATACCGTTGTTACTCACTAACCTTGACCCGCTTTTGGCTTAACTTTTTCATATTTAAGTATAAAATATTTCGGTACAACCTATTTAACACTACTTTGAAACAAAAGTTTTTTTAACGATACAAAAAGTGCTTCTATCGACAGACGTTAAATTCTGAAAATTTTTGTGTTGATTTTTAGCCTGTTCAACTTATTCATTTTCAATTTTTAGAAATGAGTAGGAGCAAATCTTAATCATAAAACAATGAAACAGGCTAACAAACTTTTAATCTGCTGCAGCGTATTTTTCCTTGTGCTAGTTTGGATGATGTTAAAATAAGCAGCTTATCATCATTATATGAGATTAAGCATCATTATGCTTTTAGCACTTTTAAGTTTTATTTCATAAAGCACCACCGTCCGATGCAACAACCTAAGTATTTAGGTGTCTTCATAACAGAACTGACCATCAAAATCACTCTTTATGAAGCGCTATTTACTAAGTATTATTTTTATTCACCTATTTTTCTTTGCATTTTCTCAACAAAAAGGAGAGTTAACCGGGACGCTTACCGATTCTGCTACACATGCACCATTGGTTTATGCAACCGTGAGTGTTTACACAAGCGGCGATACCAGTTTGCTGGGTTATAAACTTAGCGATGAAAAAGGTTTTTTTAAGCTTACAGGCTTACCATTAGGGCAGTCGATAAGGCTTGTTATCACTTCAACAGGTTATTCAATTTTTAGAAAAGCAGTATTGCTAACTGCCGAAAAGCCAGCTACAGCTTTGGGTAAGTTATCGCTGGCAGCCTCTTCGGTAAATTTAGATGAGGTAATGATCAGGGCTGAGCGGCCTCCCGTAATGGTTAGAAAAGATACCATTGAGTTTAATGCTGCGGCCTTTAAAACTTTACCCGATGCCCTCGTTGAAGATTTATTGCGTAAGCTTCCAGGGGTAAGTGTAGATAAAGACGGTAATATTATGGTTAACGGGAAACGTGTTTCAACGATTTATGTAGACGGAAAAGACTTTTTTGGGGGTGATGTACGCATTGCATCGAAAAACCTGCCTGCCAATACTATCGATCGGGTTCAGGTGAGTAACGATCCTGAAGTGGTAAAAGCCAATCCGCTTATGGCCGAAGCGGATATCCCGCAGGTAATTAACCTGAAACTAAAACCAGGTATTAAGAAAGGCATTTTTGGGAAGTTATACGCCGGCGGCGGCGTAAAAGATAAATACGAACTTGGTGGCCTGGTAAACTTATTTCGTGATACCACGCAAATCAGCTTGCTAGGATATGGCAATAACCTGAATAAAGCCGCTTTTGCATTTACCGATATCCGTTCGGTGGGTGGCTTTGGCCGTGGGGGCTGGGGAAATGCGAATGGAAACGGAAATGGAGGTCTTTCTATTGATAAGGTTTCTTTTGGTGGTTTTGGTTCGGGTTTAATGAATTCTGCAGGGGGTGGAGGTAATTTTAATACAGTTATCAAGAAGAAAATCCAGTTTAACCTCAGCTATTTCTATGGACAGGTTAATTCGGATTACGACGAACTTAAAAATACAAGACAAACCTATAACGATACGGTACTCACCGCCAGGCAAAACCTTAAACAAACATCGGGCAATTTTGCCCACATGATCAGTTCGAAGGTTCAGTTTAAAGCCTCAGAAAATTTAGTAATCAGTTTTAAACCGACAGTAGTTTTCACAAAAGACCATATTAACGACCTAATAGATATCAATTCTTCATCAAACCAGCTGGGGCAGTTAAATACCAGTAAAAATAACCAGTTGACTAATAACAGCGGTTTAACTTATCTATCATGGTTAAACATTACGCCCACCTTTAAAAAGAAAGGTAGAAGCCTGTTTCTGACCAATTATACCAGTATAGAAGATATCAAAGGGAACCTGTTTAACAATGTGAACAGCATATTCTTTATGCCGCCATCGGTAAGTAATTTGGATCAGCTACGTAGAAATGATGCTAGGAATGCCTCGAACATGGTGTTGGGCAGGTACTCAGATATGCTAAAGGAAAACCTGATTTTCACTGCCGGTATCAATGCCACCTATTTTAACAATAAGAATGATATCGCCAGTTTTCTGTCCGATATGCTGAATGATTATACTATTATAATTCCTTCTGCAAGTGAAGATTTCTCGCGTGAAGGGTTAAGAAATGAGCTTAATACAGCCATCAGATGGAAACATAAGAAATTAAGCATAACGCCAGGACTTGGGATTGGGCTTTTCGATGCGAAGAATATTTTCAGCAGCGCTCCGGCCGTTGTACAGCATTTTAGCTTTTTCCTACCTAATTTAGAGCTAAGTCAGGGTGCTTTCAGCTTAAATTACCAGACAAGTTTCCGCGAGCCCAATATGCTCAACCTGCAGCCAGTAGCCAATAATACGAATCCCTTGTATATCCGTTATGGTAATCCCGATCTTAAGCCCTCATTTAGTAACTCGATAGCGCTTAGTGCCAGAAAATACGATACGAAGAGGAACTTTACCTATAATGCCAGCGCCAGTGGCACTTTTGTAGATAATGCTACTGTAGTTTCGAGAACAGTGAGCGCCACTGGCTTGCAAAGTTCGAAACCTGTGAATGTTAATGGAACCTGGAATCTTTCTGGTAGTTTTATGCTTCAAAAAGACTGGAAGCTACCCGATAATAAACAGATTTCGCTCCTGGTATCGGGTGGCGCTTCAATGAATGAAACCCTGGTATTGGTAAATAACGAACGTAGTGATGCACGGATTATCAGTTTAAGGCCTTCTACAGAAATCCGCATTAACCTGAATGATAAGTTTGAATACAACCAATCGTACACTTTTTCCAATTACCGCAGTATTTATCAAAGCCCTGAGTTTACTAACCAGTTAATTAATACCCACGATGCCAAAAGCGAACTGATTTATCGTTTTGGCAAAATTGTAATGGAAACCACGCTCGATTACCGCTATAACGGAAACCAGGTGCCAGGCTTACTGAAAAGTTATTATAAGTGGAATGCGGCAATTACCTACCTGTTTTTAAAGGGGAACCGCGGGCAATTGAAGTTCGCCGTGAACGATTTGCTAGACCAGAATATCATTGCTTCACGCTCAATACGTGAAAACCTGGTGGAAGATTTACAAGGCAGTACCATCAGAAGGTATGGTCTGGTAACTTTTACCTACAACATCAGAAATTTTGGTGAAAAAATCGGTGGTAGAAATAAACTTTTTTAGTAGATATCGATTTCAATGCAAATCTGTAATTCGCTTCCTGATAACATTATCTTTATGTATACTAATTTCTTTCAGATTTCTTAGTTTTGGACTTTAAGCATAAAAACAATTCTAAACACGGAATAAATGAAACATTGGTTAGTAAAGTCAGAACCTTTTAAATACAGCTGGGAAAAATTTAATAAAGATGGACGTACCTTTTGGGATGGTGTGCGTAATTACCAGGCACGAAACAACCTGAAAGAAATGAAAGAAGGCGATTTAGTGCTTTTTTACCACAGTAACGAGGGTAAAAATGTAGTTGGTATTGCCAAAGTGGTAAAAGAATTTTACCAGGACCCAACTACTGATGATGCAAACTGGGTGGTGGTAGATTTGGCTCCTGTAGAATCGTTAAAAAATCCGGTTTCACTGGAGCAGATTAAAGCTGAAGAAAGCCTGAAAGATATTTCTTTGGTTCGCCAGGGGCGGTTATCGGTAATGCCTTTAAAAGCTGAAGAATTTGATAAGATTTTAGAAATGGGTAGTTAATTAAACTACCCTTTCTTCAATTTTTCGCTTACTCAGCATTAAACCGAATGTCATAAAAACACTGGTTCCCAAAACCACCAGAAACAGGAATGAAGTACCCACTTCGGGCATTTTTAGCGATGCCGGCAAATTAAAGTACAACAAAATACTAATCAGTCCACGTGGCGCTACATACATAATTGGTGCCGCATTCCCCTTTTTAAAAGCTTTCAGAAAGATAAACCTGATGCCGTAAATGGCCAGCAATATAAACAAACCGTTCGCCAGGACAGGGAGATTATTTAATTCATAAACATTCATGGTAAAGCCAAATATTACGAAGAAAAATGTTCGTAAAATAAAGGCGCTTTCGGCTGATAATTGGTAAAGCTGGGCTAAATCGGCTGTTAAATTTTTATATAGAAACGTAGACCTAAACCAGAGGTTTTGGATAGTATCGGCATTGTTAAGAAATAAACCCGTACTTAAAATTAAAACCAGTGATGACAGGTGGTAAGACTGGCCTATGGCGTAAACTAAAATTAAGATGGAAATAATTAAGAAAAACTTAATGTGATGCACCAGTTTACCCATAATATACAAAAGCACAATACAGGCAACTGCTGAAAGGAAGATGATTAGGAAAGTGCTAAGCCCGAGGCCAATAAAAGCCGAGGTGGTAATGGAATGGTTTGAAATGGCAAAATTGAATAGGATAATGCCAAGAATATCAGAAAAAGAAGATTCATAAATAACAAATTCCCGGTCGTGTTTGCCCAATGCTGCTGCTGATGGAATGGCAATTGCCGAACTGATTACACTAAATGGAATTGCATTTGAGATACAGGAATATAAATCGCGGTGCGAAATCTGGTAAATAATCAGGGTAATAATGGTTGTGGTACCCAGTAAAATGCTTAAGGCAGAAAGAAAGGCACTCTTTATTATTTTATTTTTTTCTCGGTCGTATTTAAGTTCCAGCGAGCCTTCAAAAACGATTAAAATAAGCCCCACAGTACCAAGTGTAGGTAAAATGGACAGGAAGTTAAATGTTTGTATTTTTAAATAGCTTACCAGAAACCGAAGGCCAATACCCAGTAAAAGCAATAGTAATACCGAAGGTATTTTTGTTTTGCTGGCGACTAAATCAAACAGATAAGAGAAAATTACTAACCCGCTTAAGATAATAAGAATGGTATAAGTTGTCATATTTCCGGCGTTGGTAATTCGCTAAAATAGAACAAACATATTAACCGGCAAGAAGGTTTATGTAAAAATTATGCTTTAAAAAATAAGGCTTTAAGCTCGCTGGCGTCGTCAGGATTCATTTTGCCACCCAAAACCAGGCGTAACTGTCTGCGGCGTAAGGCACCATCAAAAAGGGCAATTTCATCTTCTGTTTCAGGGATTACTTCGGGCACAGGAATGGTACGGGCACTTTGGTCTACTGCAACGAAAGTATAATAAGCTTCGTTACTTTTCTGGCGAGCACCACTGGGAATGTTTTCTGCCCATACATCCAGCCGAACTTCAACCGAAGTATTGAAAGCACGGGTAACTTTAGCTTCGATGGTAATAACATCGCCAAGTTTTATGGGTTGTTTAAAAGAAACATTATCAACCGAAGCGGTTACAACAATTCGATTACAGTGCTTTTGAGCAGAAATTGCTGCGGCAATATCCATCCAATGCAGCAAACGACCACCCATAAGGTTGTTTAATGTGTTGGTATCGTTAGGGAGTACCAGCTCATTCATTATTGTAAAACTCTCTTTTGCAAATTTCTTCTTCAAACTCATAATATTGCGCAAAAATAAGCAAAATTGCCATAAAACCGTATTGCTATGCAAATTTTCGGCCATGTATTTTAGCCATTTATCCCGAACGTTTGTTAACTAAACCCGATTGAAATGAAAATACTTTTGATTTGCAATAACCTTTAATATTTTGTCATGCTGAGGCACGAAGCATCTGAAGCGATAAAATACATGCTTCGTTCCTCAGCACGACAGTAGTGGTTCAAAAGATTGAAATGAAAAGCGGGGCTGCACTAGCCAAAGCAGAAAGGCTTAAATTTTCAAAAAAAAAGCGTTTTATGATAATAATTTGAAAAACAATTGGGGTATAAGGATGTTGTGTTAGCATAAAAAATCGAAATTAATGCAGAACCAAACCATTATCCAGTTTTTTCACTGGTATTATAACGAAGAGCAAAATTTATGGACAAAGGTAGCGGCAGAAGCTGCCCATTTAAAAGAAGTTGGGGTAACATCGGTTTGGTTGCCGCCAGCCTATAAATCGAATAATGCAGCTTTTGATGTTGGTTATGCTGTTTACGATTTGTTTGATTTGGGCGAATTTGACCAGAAAGGCGCCGTGCACACGAAATATGGTACTAAAGATGAGTATATAAAAGCAATTGATGCCTTGCATGAACAGGGAATTGCTGCGCTTGCCGATATTGTTTTTAACCATAAGGCGGGTGGCGATGAACTGGAAAAAATTAAGGTGCGAACGGTAAACCCCGAAAATCGGAATGAGTTTACGAGCGATGTTTTTGAAATTGAAGCCTGGACGAAATTTACATTCCCGGGCAGGCAAGGGAAATATTCAGCGTTTATTTGGGATCATTTATGTTTCAGCGGTGTAGACTGGGCGGAAGATTTAAAGCAAAGCGCTATTTATTCAATTCAGAATTACCTGGGCGAAGGTTTTGAAAAAGTGCCTTCAACCGAGCTTGGTAATTACGATTACCTGATGTTTAATGATATTGATTACCGAAACCAGGCGGTTATTGATGAATTGAAATACTGGGGTGAATGGCTGGTTGAAACGACAAAAATTGATGGTTTTAGGTTGGATGCGGTAAAACACATAAACCCTGATTTTATCATTGAATGGTTAGACCATTTGAACACAAAATATAGCCGTGAGTTTTTTGTGGTTGCCGAAGATTGGAATGTGGTAGATATTGAAGGTCAGTTGGAATATATTGATATTACCGGTGGGCGGACGCAGATTTTTGACTCGCTGCTTCACCATAATTTTTACCTGGCAAGCCATGAAGACAACCAGTTTGATATGCGAACAATTTTCGATAAAACGTTGGTGCAGATTAAGCCCGAACTTGCGGTAACTTTTGTTGATAATCACGACTCGCAGCCTTTGCAGGCTTTAGAGTCTTATGTTGAGTTCTGGTTCAGGCCCCTGGCTTATGCCATTATCCTTTTACGCGAACAGGGAATACCTTGTCTTTTTTTTCCTGATTTATATGGCGGTATTTACGATGATAAAGATGCTGAAGGCGAAGAAGTACATGTTGAACTGGTGGCGTTACCTGAAGTGGAGACCATGAGTAAGATAAGGACAGCACTTGCCTATGGCTTTCAACGGGAACATTTTGACCACGGCAATTGCGTAGGCTGGACCCGCGAAGGTGATGATGAGCATGAAAATAGTGGTTTAGCCGTTTTGATGAGTACCGGTGAGGAAGGTTTTAAGGAAATGGAAATAGGAAAAAAATTTGCCGGTAAAACTTTTATCGACGCTTTAGGCCACCGTGAGCAGGAGGTTGTAATTGATGAAAATGGCTGGGCCGAATTCCATTGTAATGCCGGAAGTGTTTCCGTTTGGATATTAAAGATAGGCTAACAATTTAACGGTCGGTAACTTTATTGCTCAGGTTGGCATAGCCTACCAGTGTATCCCAGCGGGCACCAGGTTTGCGGTAATAAACAAAAATCTGGTAGCTGTTTTCTGTCTGGAAAAATGAACCTTCAAAAGGCTGGGTTTCCAGTTTTTTAGTGTCGTTGTTAAACCAGGCGTATTCATAATCATATAGGCCTTGTTTTAGCATGATGTTGGCATAAAATTGTTTCCGGCTGGCGTCGTACAGCAATTTATTTTCTTTGTTCAGTGTATAGTTGTTAAAACGGCCAACAACGTAGGCATCACCATTGGCGCCGGGAGCCGCAGCGTTTAACGTAAAAAGTACACCCATGTATTCCGACTCGGTTTTGTCGTCGCGACCATCGGTATTGCGTATAAAGAAATTTCCGTTTTCATCATACTGGTTGGCAAATGCCCCGTTATTTCTTGGCGCATCCTGAAAAAGCATAACACTAACCGATTCGTTATCGCGGTAAATATCCCTTACGTTATCGCCCTTAAAGCGTAAACTTCTGGTGTCGAATTTTCTGAATTCATTATCGCCCCAGAAATCATTTGTGTTTAAATCATTATAAACCAATTGATTTGGCTTAATAAATGCTGGTCTGGTGTTGATGATGGCAGTGTTCGAATTAAAATTCTGCATTACAATGGCCTTTAAATCCTGATAAGGATTAGGAATAGCAATTGAATGGTTAATGATAAAATTTATCTTTTGTTTTGAATTCCGATCGGCAACCTGCATGGAATTTGTAATCTCGGCTGCAACCGCTACCTGACTATCGAGGATATAAAAGCGCTGCGATATTACAGGCTTGTTCTTATCGCCATCAAGATAAACCTTTAATACATAATTACCGCCTATTTTTGGTTGTACCTGCGTGTTGGGTAAGGTTAGTTCGTAATGTGTATATTTTCTCGTTGTATTTGATGAATAGTGATAAGTAATGATCCTGTCGCTATCAAAGCCTTGCAGGTAATCCATGGTAGAAATTCTTGATGTCTGCCAGTCTGAGGTGCAGTGTTCAACAGTGTACCAATAGTTTTTTGTGCCGCCGAGTAAGTCATCGAATGAAAAAGACAGTGTTTCGGTAGTGTTTAGTGTAATTACCGGGATACTTTGTTCTTTGTTGCTGTTGTAACAAAGTACTGTTTTGATGTTAGGTAAATAAGTTTTGTTATCGTTTGTAAAAGCTTTTTCGTTTTGTGCAAAACACAGGGAAGGTAGAATAAGTAAAAGTGTAAAGATTAGTTTTTGCATGGTTAAAAGTACAGGATATTAACCACAGATAAAAAGAAAGAGCACCTATATTTTTTTATTAGCTATGGAGGCAAGGAAGGGAATGCTTTTTATTTTGCCACTGAATCATGGATTTACAAGGGGGTGAGATTAATTTTCCGAGGTATGGATCATAAAAAAAGCCGCAGAATTTCTGCGGCTCGATTTTAACTGATGGACTTAGCCCTCTAGTTCCATTATTTCTGCAGCCAGTGTTTCCCATTTGTTCTGGTTAACATCCAGCTCCTGTTTGGTATCCTGGTAACGTTTATTGGCTTCTGCTAATTTCTCCGCATTACCATATACATTTTCGTCTGCCAGTTCTGTTTCTATATTTTTAACCGATGTTTCAAGATCGGCGATTACGTTTTCGACTTTCTTTAGCTCATCGTTAAGTTTTTTCAACTGATTAGCCGCGTTTGGCACTACTGGTTTTGGTGCTTCCTTTTGCTTTTCTGGCATTTTAACCGGAATTGGTTTTGATGCCGGAATTACCCTCTTGCTATTCCATTCTTCGTACTCGGCATAAGTTCCGGGATATTGTTTGATTTTCTCGTTTTCGATAAACCAGATTTTGTTGGCTACATTATCAAGAAAATACCTATCGTGAGATACAGCAATGAAAGTTCCTTCAAACTGATCTAAAGCCTGGATTAAAATGTTAACCGATTGTATGTCCAGGTGGTTGGTCGGCTCATCCAGGATCAGGAAGTTCGAATCTGTTGTTAATGATTTTGCCAGAGCTACTCGCGATTTTTCTCCACCGGATAATACTTTGATTTTCTTGAAAACATCATCTCCGGTAAAGAGGAAACAACCCAAAATACTACGTAATTCAGTGTCGCTATGTTTAGGTGCAAATGCTTGTAGTTCTTCTAAAATAGAGTTTTCTAAGTGTAATGATTCCAGCTGGTGCTGCGCAAAGAACGTAGTGGTTACGTTATGCCCGGTTTCGCACATTCCCTCAAATTTCTCCGTTCCGGCAACAATTCTAAGAAGTGTAGATTTTCCCTTACCGTTAGCACCGATCAAGGCAATTTTATCGCCTTTTTCAATTACTGCTTCAGCATCTTCCAGGATATGTACATTTGGATAATGCTTGGTGGCATGTTCAATGCGTACTACATGTCGGCCTGAAGGTTTTGTGAATTTAAAACTGAAGTTAACCGTTGGGTTATCATCATCAACATCCTCTACACGCTCCATTTTTTCAAGCGCTTTCATACGTGATTGCGCCATTTTAGCTTTTGATGCCTTTGCTTTAAAACGCTCGATTAAACGTTCTTCCTGCTTAATTTTGGCCTGCTGGTTCTTAAATTCGCCTTTCTGTATTTCGCCTCGTAAAGCTTTTTCTTCTACGTAAAAGCTGTAATTACCGGCATACACGGTTAGTTTTCCTTTACGCGATTCTACTGTACGGTTTACGATTTTATCAAGGAAATACCTGTCGTGAGAAACAATAACAATTGCGCCTTCAAAACTTCCCAAATAGTTTTCCAGCCATTTAATTGATGGTAAATCCATGTGGTTGGTCGGCTCATCCAGTAGTAAAATATCAGGGTCCTGAAGTAAGATTTTAGCTAGCATAACCCGCATACGCCAACCTCCGGAAAAGGTATTTAATGGGCGTTGCTGGTCGGCAGTACTGAAACCCAGACCAGCTAAAATTTCATTTGCACGGTACTCGATGTTATAGCCATCCAAAGCTTCAAACTCCTGCTGCTTATCGCTCAGTTTGTTCAGTACTTCTTCACTGTAATCGGTTTCAATTTTTTTTAACAGCTCTTCAATTTCATCATGCAACTGATTCTGGCGCTCGAAAGCTTCCATGGCAACATGCAGAATGCTGTGATGCGAATCGTAAGAAAGTAAATCCTGGTTCAGGTAGCCAATTTTCAGGTCTTTCGACATTGAGATTGTTCCCGAACTTGGTGCGTATTCGCCTACAATCAGCTTTAAAAGAGTAGATTTTCCTGTCCCGTTGGCGCCAATTAAGCCAGCTCTATCGCCAGGTTTAATGTGCCAGTTCGCTTCATCGTACAAGGCTCTTGAGCCAATCAGGAATGTTAAATTATTTATTGAAATCATTGCGGCTGCAAAAGTACGAATTTTTAAAGCCTTTTTAAGGTCATATTCAAACAGAATGAATTGTGAAAAGCAATTTATTTACCATCGCTTGCCAACTCAATTGATTCGTGTTACATGATTAGCACCATGAGAGAATTCGATATCTTTGAATTCAATAGTTTATAAAAACATGAGTAACGACAACGTCAAGATCATTAGTAAAGAAATTCTTTCAGATAATTGGTACACTTTAAACAAGATTACTTTCGAGTATCGTAAAAAAGATGGAACCTGCGAAATTCAGCAGCGTGAAGCTTACGATAGAGGTAATGGAGCCACAATTTTACTTTATAATAAGGATCAGCAGCATATTATTTTAACAAGACAATTTCGCTTGCCAACATACATCAATGGTAATGAAAGTGGTATGTTAATAGAAACTTGTGTGGGTTTATTGGATAAAGATAATCCGGAAACAGCGATTAAAAGGGAAACCGAAGAAGAGACAGGCTACAAAATTAAGTATGTTAAAAAAGTTTTCGAAGCTTATATGTCTCCTGGCTCAGTAACAGAAATTCTTTATTTTTTTGTTGCTGAATATTCAAAAGATATGAAAGTGAGCGATGGAGGCGGCCATCATGAAGAGCAGGAAAATATTGAAGTGTTGGAGATACCTTTTTCAAAAGCCCTAGAAATGATACAATCGGGCGAAATTAAAGATGGAAAAACAATAATGCTTTTACAATATGCACAGATAAACCGTTTAGTTTAATTAGCAATTGCTGTTGTTGGTAGTAAATAATTGCCTGGATTATTCAGGCCAATTATTTACCATCTGTTGTTTCTTCTAACTTTCCCTCTTTATTTCTCTTTAATTTTACAATTGGTTTTTCCTGAGTGCCGGTAATGCTCAGCGGAATGCCAAATAATCCAAAGGGAGGAAGTCCCAAACGACCACTCATATTTAAACGGCCATCAAAACTTACCTGTCCTTCAAAACGCGGACGAAATCCTGCAACTTTCATTTTGGTTTGCTCGATGGTGATGATATTGTTTTTGATGGTAGATTTTACCTGGACATCAGATAAGTTGGGGTTGGTGAGGCTATCGCGTTTGGTTTCTTTACTTACAGCGTTCATCATTTTGAAACCCATCAGGCTTACTTTTTTCAGGCTTAATACACCGCCACCTTTTAAGGATGGGAAAACAGGGAACATTTCATCATTCAGTTTTCCTGAAAGTTGATAGTCTAATCCCACAACTCCCTTAACTTTCGAGGCAGAACTCGCCATTTCCCTGAAAAGTTTGATTTCTTTGTAAGCTCTTGCAATGTCAAATTCCTTCGCCGTTAAGTGGAAATCGAATAATCCGCTTTGTGTATTCAGGCTTTTATAGTTTGCGTCCATGCCAACTTCTGCGCCAGCGATAGTAAAACCTGTTTGTTTCAAAGCAAGTGTAGCATTGCTCATTAGCAGTGTGCCTTTCGCATTTTTTATGTTTAAGCCATTGTAAAAAACATCATTTGCATTGGCAGAAAAGGTAACGTTTAAATTATCAGGGATTAGGATGACACCTTTTGATGATGAACTACTTGGCAGCGCATGATCTGCATTAACCATAAATTCATCGGCATAAATCTTATTGCTTTTGAGCGTAAAGGTTCCTGTTAATTTAGCCTTATCATTTAAAATATAATTAATTACGTTACTCAAATTGCCATTTAATTTAAAATCGGATGCTCCATAGCTGGCATTAAATTCATCAAACCTCATCTTGTCCTGGTGAAAAGAGAATATCCCATTGTGGATGAAAAAAGTTTTCGGGAATAAATCTGATTGCAGGTTTAACTGTTTTATGGTTAAGGTTCCGTTATTTTGTAACCTTCCATAGCGTCCATTCATAGCATCGCTTTGCGACCCTTTAAATGATGCATTTGTAGCAATAATACCTTTTACCTGATATCCTTTTACTGCAAATAATTGATAGATTTTACCAATGTCGACGAGGCCTTTTGTAGAGACGTTGTAGGTAATATTATCAAAATTATTTACTTCCGCTTTAAGTGTAAAAGGTTGTCCGGCCATTTCGAAAGCAATAGGCCTGATGTTTAATTTGGTGCTTCTAAGTGTTCCATCTGTATTAACCAAATCAGCATCGATTTGAATTTTTTCCAAAGGCTGGTCAAAACTGGCTGTTTTAATCCGGCCGTTGTTGAGTTTTATTGCAGCAGTGGTAACCGGAAAAAGTTTTTTTGCTTTATTAAAGGGCCCTTTGCTTTGTAAATCGAGGTTTAACAGGCCGCTTAACTCGTAGCTGTTAATCGGATAAATGTTTTTTAAATCACCGAAGTTAATAACCGATTTTAATTGCGCTTCGAAAGGCATGTTTTCAGCTGTTTGCAGTTTTGCATAACCTTTGATGAAATTGTTCAGCGACTTAATATCAATATTATCAATCGAGATTTTTGTGCTTTTATAATCGCCATCAGTATTCGAACCATTTACTTCAAAGTTAATTTTATCGATGGCTGCGGGCATGGCCAGGTATTTAAAATAGCCATTATTTAGCGAAGCTTTCAAACTAAACTTAGGCACTGTCGCAATTACTGTATCTACTTGCCTTATACCTGAGCGAACAATTTTCTTTGTGTATTTTCCATCTGCCTTGAAATTGATGTTTAACCGGCCTTTTAAAGCCAGGCTGTCGAGGTTAATCACCTTCGCCCATTTTTCTAAATCTATGTTTGAGCGTGTGTCGCTATAAATTTCAGGTGTTGTAAAACCCTTAATTTTAGTTACCGACGCTACGTAATCTTTGCCAATATTAAAATAAAGACTATCCATGTTAACATTCAAGCTGTCTGTATTTAATCCCGGAACTTTGGTTTTCAGGTTTAGGAACAGGTTGCTAATTGGTTCTGGTGCATTTGGATTAGAAATATAGCCATCGCGGATTTTCATGTTAAAAGAAGCAGTAGGCATCTCGTGTGTCGCGGCAATATATTTACCTATTAAAGAGGCATCTATTTCTGCATAGCCCTTAATATTGGTGCGCTCAAGGCGCTCGGCAATTGCTGGTGGTAGTGCAGTGAAAATATTGTGCAAATCAGTTTCTTTCGCTCTGGTTCTGAAATCAATATCATATCCGTCTTTTAAAAACGTAAAATGGCCGACAAACTCAATGGGTAGTGAATTAATTTTAAGATTATTTTCGTCGAAAATCAGGTTTAAAGAGTTGGTATTTACCTTGGTTATTAGTTTAGCATTGATTTTCTTTTTTAGCAGATAAGGTGTATTTGCATAAAGCACATCCATTTCCTTGATAGAAAGTGTACTTTTTAAATCGAAAATCGCATTGCTTAAATCACCTTTTCCAGTGTAATTTAAATCATTTGTACGAATCAGCATCGGTATCGATTTATCACTATAAGTTAAATTACTGTGATTAATGAAAATCCCCTCAATTTTAATGGCAGTACCTCCCTCACTTTTTGGAGTTTTGTTTTCCGCTTTGCTTTCATAAACATTGTAATTCGCGTGGCCTTTCTCATCAGTCAGTATGTTTATATGTGCATCATCAAGGTAAAATTCATCAACCTTGATTTGGTTAGAAAATAAGGAGAGCAAATTAATGCCCAGCGCAAGTTTTTTGGTGTAAATAAGTGTGTCTTTCTCAAATGGGGCAGAACCTTTAAGCAAAAACTGATTCAGGTTAAGTGTTAACGATGGGAAATGATTGAAAAACGAAATGCTGGTGCTTTCAAATTTTACTTCGCCTTTTATATTTTTATTAATTACCTGGGTAATTTCTTTAGTGATGGTTTGCGGAATCAAATAGGGGATAATAACAAGTAAGGCTATAACAGAAGCCAGACTGATTCCCAATATTTTAAAGAGCTTTTTCAATACGATTTGTTTGGTGGAAAATTTAAGCAAAGATAAGCTTTAGATGAATTAGGAATAAATATTTAACATTTTTTGAAATATAAAATATTTGCATACCTTTGTACTGTAATAAAAATAATTACAGAATGAACAGCAGCCGTTTCCCGATTTCATTACATATCCTCACTTTGCTTCATGATGCGAAAGGTGGATTGGTGAGCTCAGATTTTCTGGCGGGAAGCATCAATATCAACCCTGTTTTGGTTCGTAAGGAAATTATGAATCTCCGCAAACATGGTTTTGTAGATAGTAAAGAAGGTAAGGGTGGAGGTTCTTTTCTGGCGAAAAAAGCATCAGAAATTAACCTTGGAGAAGTATATCGTGCTGTTAGAAATAACAATATTTTAGGTCAGAGCAAAAATGAACCAAACCCTAAATGCCCTATTGGGAGGCAAATTAACCAGCATTTAGATACACTTTACAGTGATGCAGAAAATGCCTTGATTGAAAACCTTTCGAAACAGACATTGGAAGATTTTGCAGCAAAATTTGAGTAAAAAAATTTGGATTTAACTGTAATAAAATTTGTTACAATATATGTAGTTAACAAACAATTACAAATGATCAATGGACCAGTGACTAATGAACTATAAATAAATAATTAAACATAAATAACATGAAAGTAGCATTAATAGGCGCCTCAGGATTTGTAGGTAAAGCCCTTTTGAACGAGTTGGTAAGTCGTGGAAACGAAGTAATCGCCATTGCCCGCGATACCAATAAAATTGAAAACAACGACGAAAAAGTAACTAAAGTTGCTGCCGATGTTTTGGAAACTGAAAAATTAGCAGAAGCATTGAAAGGAACTGACGCTGTAATCAGTGCTTTCAACGCCGGATGGGCAAATCCAAACCTTTATAACGATACCATTACAGGTGCTGAAGCCATTCAGAAAGCAGTTAAAGCATCAGGTGTAAAACGTTATATCTTTATTGGTGGTGCTGGTACTTTACAAATCGATGGAAACCAATTGGTAGACGGACCTAATTTTCCTAAAGAATATTATGCCGGTGCATCTGCAGTAAGAGATTACTTCAACATCCTAAAACAAGAAAAAGAATTGGATTGGTTGTTTTTTAGTCCTGCAATTGAAATGCATCAAGGTATCAGCACAGGCCGTACAGGAAAATATCGTTTAGGTAAAACGTCTCCTGTTTTTAACGAAGAAGGCCGTTCAATTTTATCGGTAGAGGACTTGTCTATCGTTCTTGCTGATGAACTGGAAAATAATGCACATCATCAGGAGCAGTTTACAGCAGCATACTAGTTGATGTAAGATGTTTGATGGAAAATGGAAAGGGTTATTGCGGTAAATACCCTTATCCGTTTTCCATTTTTTACATTTTCCATATTTTATCTATCTTCGTTGCATGTATCGCATCATTAAACCAATATTCTTCAGATTTGACCCTGAAAACGTGCATTATTTCGTTGTTAAACGGTTAAAATGGTTTAATGACAAGTTTCCTCTAGGCAAAACGATTATCCGCAGTAGTTTTGATGTTCATATTAAAGGTTTAGAAAAGGAAGTTTTTGGAATTAAATTCAGAAATCCGGTTGGTTTAGCCGCTGGTTTTGATAAAAACGGTGAATATGTTGAAGCTTTAAGTAACCTTGGCTTTGGTTTTATTGAGGTTGGAACGGTAACACCGATGCCTCAACCCGGAAATGATAAGCCCCGTATGTTCAGGTTGCCTAATGATGAGGCTTTAATCAACAGGATGGGTTTTAACAATAAAGGTGTTGATGTGATGGCAGAACGTTTACGTTTGCTAAAAGATAAACATCCTGAAATTGTTGTAGGAGGTAACATTGGCAAAAACAAGGCTACGCCTAATGAGGATGCAGTAAGCGACTATATAAAATGTTTTGATCGTTTGTTTGATGTAGTTGATTATTTTGTGGTTAACGTGAGTTCGCCAAATACCCCAGGTTTGCGGGAGCTGCAGGAGAAAGAACCGCTTAAGAAAATCTTAAACACACTTCAGCAGCGAAACCGTAAAAACGATATTTCGAGACCGATTTTATTGAAAATTGCACCTGATTTAACAAATGCGCAGTTGGATGATATTATCGAAATTGTAGCAGAAACAAATATCGCTGGCATCATTGCAACCAATACGACTATTAGTCGCGAAAATTTAGCTACCGAAAAAACATTAACAGATGAAACAGGTGGATTAAGTGGTAAACCTGTTAAAGAGCGTTCTACTGAAGTAATTAAATATCTGTCCGAAAAATCAAATAAAGCTTTCCCGATCATTGGTGTTGGAGGGGTACACTCGGCCGAAGATGCGCAGGAAAAATTAGCTGCCGGCGCAAGTTTAGTTCAGTTATATACCGGTTTTATTTATGAAGGTCCAGGCTTGATTAAGTCGATTTGCAAAGCTTTGGTAAAGTAGTATATAAATTTAGCATCATCATACCTAATCTGTTTGGTTTTGCCGTATATATTGTTGACCAACATATTAGGTTAGTAACGACTAAATGAAGTTTTTGGAATCTCCAGCTGCAAAGAATCCCTGGTTTTCATTATGAGCGACGGTTTGAAAGGTATGTAGCAATAATAACAAGTGCAGCACCAAAGCACATTCCTGTACCAATAAAACGTAAAATATCCACTCCTCTCAAGGCTTTCCAGGCTGGGCCACTAAGCATAGCTAAAAAATTCATGATCCCGAATAAAGTAATTAAGAAGAAAATACGGGGAAATCTGTTTTCATTTTTCATTGATTATTCATTTTTAATTATTGATCTGATTTAGCATAAACAGAAGTTTGTTTGCACACGGCAACTAATACTCATGCATTACGTAAATCTACTTCTGCCGGCTCACCATCGCATTAATCCATATAGGTGCAAAAGGAGAGGTACAGCCTTTTGAAACCGGATAATCGCGAAGAACACCTAATTGCTCGCCAATTGCTAAAGCCCTTTCTCTTAAAGCCGGATGATTAATGCCAATCTGTGCTAGTGTTGAATTCATTGTCCATTGCACTTCGGGTACTGCACTTGCCATTTCTGCTTCAATCCTGTCTAAAGTCACATCAAGGTCTATGCCTTCAGGTGCTCTGGTAACTCTTCTGCTCATTAAACTCCAGCCAGCCCGGGCTAACATTTTGTCGTTTGAATTCATCCATTTTTCACGGAATTGCTCCTTGTTATCATATTCTTTTATCACATAACTATAAAACCAATCGGCAGCCCAGGTAAACTGTTCCGACGAAACCATGGTTTCAATTTCAGCTGTTGATAGTTTTTTCGGATCAAGGATTAAAATAGCCAGCATGCGGGCATCAATATTTTCAGTAGCCCAAAGCTCCATCGCTAAAGGATGGTTGGTTTTAATTTTTTTAGCAAGTGTTCGGATATCCCCCATTTTAACGCCAAAAAGATTCTCTCTGGCGCCGTTTTTTAAATGTTGTTTACGCACTTTTTCATCGGCTAATGATTCTAGAGTAGCTAACGTTTGCTGGAGATTCATGACTTTAAAGTTTTGGTTAATTCAAATTTATCTAAATTCCGGGCATAAAAAAAGCATCCTTTGATCAGAAGGATGCTTTAAATTTTTTAGAAGATCTCTAAAAACTATTTTGCCAAAGCAGCTAAAACAGCATTGTTTTTAGCTAATTGATCGTTTTTAGGTTGTGTAGAGCGGCTTCCTAACTCGATGTTAGTTGCTCTTTTTAAAAAATCTACCTCTTGGTGAGCTGTATTTTTATTTCTTCTGTCTTTTCTTTTTAATCTGGTAACTGCCATGGTAATAACCTTTTATTATTTTATTTGTACAAATGGAGGTCGAGAGCGGATTCGAACCGCTGTAGAAGGTTTTGCAGACCTCTGCCTAGCCACTCGGCCACTCGACCCTTAAATTCAAGGCTGCAAAAATAGCAATTATTAGTTAGCCCGCAAATATAAATGAATATTTAATTTTGAATTCTTGCAATTTCCGAGCAAAATATTGCCGCACTAACCGCAACATTTAACGATTCGGCAGCGCCAACTCTCGGTATAGTAATGGGTTGCGTTATTTTTTTTATTACTTCGGCCGTAATTCCTTTTCCTTCGTTTCCTAAAATAATTAAGCCTTCTTTTCCCCAGTCGGTTTTGTAAATAGCGTTTCCATCGAGCAAAGCGCCAAAAACCGGGAGCGAATTCTTATTTAAAAGCACCGGCAAATTTTCATAATAAATATTAATACGTGCCAGCGAGCCCATCGTAGCCTGTACCGTTTTAGGGTTAAAAGCTTCTACGCAATCTTCAGAACAAATAATGTTTTTAAATCCAAACCAATCTGCAGTTCTGATAATGGTGCCCATATTACCTGGATCTTGCACGCCATCGAGCACAATGGTAAACTGATTTTTCAGGTTATTTAAGTCTACAGGCTGGCTTTCTGGTAACACTACTACAGCCAAAAAACCTTGTGGCGTCTGTAAAGTACTAATCTTACTCAATTCAGCGTTGTTTACTTCAAATAAGTTTATATTTGCGGGTAATTTGGGTAACAAATTATATTGTTCGCTAACGTAAAATATGGTATGAATTTGGTAAGCAGATTGTATAAATTCTTTAATAGATTTTATACCTTCAACTAAGAATAATCCATTTTCTTTACGGTATTTTTTTTGATGTAACGATTTAATAAAACTAATCTGAGATTTTGAAAGCATACAAATCCTTTAAATATTCTAAATTGAAAAGCCCTGCAATATTACTATTAATTATTGTTTTAATGCAGGCCTGTTCATCAACTAAATACATTCCGGATTACCAGGCTATCGTTAAAAAAGTTACCATAGATAGTGTTGACGCTAAATTTGAAGAACAGGCGTACAACTATGTACAGAAAGATATTCGTCCTTCATCATCATTTAGTATTAATGTTCCATTATATAATTTGTTTAATACCAAGGATGGACGCTATAAAACCACTAACATAAAGCCATTTGGTACGCCGCCGGCAATTTTGGATAGTACGTTAGTAGAAATATCGAGAACCCAGATAGAGAAATTTTTAAAAGGGAAAGGGTACTTCCAGGCAAAAGTTACTTCTGATATTAAAGTAAAAGATAAAAAAGCAGAAATCAATTTTAAAGCCGATCCAGGGCCTGCTTCTTTTATCAATAAGCTTACTGATTCTATTTATACACCTAATATTAAGGGAATTTACCACGCCGAACGCCCAAAATTTACACACCTCCATGCGGGGATGCAATACGATTCTGATTCTTTATCATACGAAAGAGATCAGATTTACAGGGTGATGAAAGAGAACGGTTATTTTTATTTTCTCCGTCCATATATAAATTTCGATGTTATTGAAACTACTGACGTTAAAAAAGTTGATTTAAGGTTAAATGTTACCAATCCGCCCAAGGGAAACCACAAGCAGTACAACATTGGAACAACTTATATGATTATAGCGCCAAGTCCTGATGGTTTTCCAGATTCGCTAAGAAATTATGTAAATCGCGATACCACGAATGGTATTTCATTTACCGATTTATCGAAGCGATACAGGCGCAACCCTATCCTCCGATACGATTTTCTGAAGAAGAATGAAATGTACGACCTGAGAAATGAAAACCTTACCTACGACAGGCTTTACGAACTCAATATTTTTAAAAATGTAAAAATCGATTACATTAATCAGGATAGTACATCAAATAAAATAAACCCGATAGTTTTATTAATACCACAAAAAGTAATGAGTAACCGGGTTGAGGGGGAGGTTCCTTTTAATGGTGGTACCGTTGGTTTTACCCTGAGTAATACTTATACCAATAATAATTTTTTCAGGGGTGCAGAACGCTTTGAACTGCAGATAAAAGGAGGTTTGCAATCGCGTATAGGAAACGGGGCTTCACCTTTCAGCGATATTTACCAGCGGGATTTTTCCATAAGTTCGAGCATCACCGTTCCGCGTTTGATGATTCCTTTTTATAATCCGGTATTAGGATCGAACGGTATGCCACACACTACTTTTTCATCGAGTTATATTTATGCTTTACAGAAAGATGTTTCGGTGAGGAGGATATTCATCAATTCGATTACTTATGACTGGGTAGAAACGAAATCTAAATTACACTCATTTACCCCTTTAAATTTCGAATACCGCTTTGGTAATCTGGACCCGCTGATTGATTCTGCATCGGTTGCAAATAATCTTTATTATTCTTCATTACTGGCCAGAAAAGATTTAACCCTGGGGATGAAGTACACATACACTTTAAATGCTGATAAACTTAATCAGTTAAGAACCTTTGTGTATTTAAGAGGCGGGATTGATATTGCAGGAAATCTGCTTCAGGCGATTTCTAATTTCAACAACAATAAACACAATCCGAATAATTTTCTGCCGGGCAGCACCATAGATAGAGATTACGCAAAGATTTTAGGATTACCGTACAACGAATATCTTAAACCCGAGGTTGATATTAGGTGGTATAAGCATTTAGGTGGCGACAGGCAATTTGTTGCACGTATGAATGCCGGTGTTGCCTATGCATATGGTAACTCGGTTTTTATGCCCTTCGAAAAAAGATTTTTTGCGGGAGGTTCAAATAGTATCAGGGCATGGCAGGCCAGAACCCTTGGGCCGGGGAATTACAACAGGGCATCTTTAGCTTCTGATACTGTTAGAAGGGCTGTTTTTGGCCTCGATCAGTTGGGCGATTTAAGAATTGAAACAAATTTTGAATACAGAAATATCCTGCTCCGCAAATTCTTTGGTGGCGTTTTAAAAGGAGCTGCATTTGTTGATGCCGGTAATATATGGAACCTGAATGCCGATGAAGGTGAAGAGAAAATGTTTAAACTAAGTAAACTTGTACAGCAGCTGGCTATTGGCGCTGGTGTTGGTTTAAGGTACGATGTACAGTATTTCGTTTTCAGATTTGATGTAGGTTTGAAAATAAAAGATCCACAATTTTCGAGCGATGAGCAATGGGTTATAGGCAAATTCTTATCTGGTGGAAAAGATTTTCGAAATACCTACAACGCAACACATGGCCCAGATACTTATCGTTTCCTACAGTATAACTTTGGTATTGGAATGCCGTTCTAACTTAATCAAAAAGACTTAAAGGCTTAGGTTTATCTGCAGGGTTTTTAAATGCAAAATCCCTGTATGGTCGCCATCTCTTATCTGTGTGTTTATAAACCGAAAAGCTATTTACGTTAAAAGTACGCTTGAAATTTTTCGCTCCATATTCTTTCATTATTGATTGATAAACGGGGAGTTTTACATCTTTAAAGGCAATGGTTAAGTGCGGCGTAAACTTCATTATATCTTTGGCAGGAATTAGATTTAAAGGCTTTAGTGCCGATTTAATCTGCGACTGTAACTTCATTATGCCATCATTCTGCTCAACATCAATATAAACTGTATGCGGCTCAAAAGCATTGAAATTCTTCAAAACCTGATGAAATGCATCTGAATAGGAAGCATCTTCAAGTGCCTTGAAAAATTTAGCTTCGTTTGCCAGCGAGGAAATCTTTACAGGATTATAAAGGGTAATGTGTGCAGGGCGTTTGAGCGATTCGAACACATTGTACTTTTCTGAAATGTTGTTTCTTATCTCATCGATATCTTCAGCAATCGATAAGGGAGGAATAAGACAAACTAAAAATAGATTTTCCATAAGGCTAATTTACTAAAAATATTAGTAAATTGACCTGTTTATTAAAATAAGTTTTTTAAACCATCAAAGATACTCTCGAAAAAAGTACCCAGGTTTAAACCATTACTATGGTTAAAATATACGAAGGCCAGAAATATAATTACTGCAAAAATGATGAGTTTTCGGAAAGCAAATGCCAGTATTACCAATACAATCGGGATAATGAAAAGCCACAAGCTGTTGATGGGATAAGGGGTTAAATCATTATCTTTTTTATAAACGTAAACCAGTTTACTGTGCGTGCCTGAATCGTTCTGGTGTTTTAAGTAAACAAAGGTAGAACGTTCGATAGGCAAAGGCAGAACGGCAATTCCATCATTAAATTTAAGGCTTTGTGTAAAGCCACTCACGCTAAAAGTATAAATGCCGTTAATGTTTTCATTCGGAACATCGAGCGAATCGGCAGCGATAATGGCAAGTTTGTTGTTTTTCAACAGGTTTTCCTTTACAAGAAAATTATTAATTGCCGCAGTTTGCGCAAAGCCTGAAAAACCTAAAAGGCAAAGAAAAATTAAGATAAATCCTCGTTTCATTCGATAGAACGTTTATTGTAAATTAAATAGCCAATATGCAATAATACACCATTTCTTTTAATCGCATCGTTATATAAATTATAACTTAAGCTTACAGGGCCAACGGGCGTTTGGTAAACTAATCCGGCAGTTGCAGCGTATCTCAATTTTGTTATCGCCTTAGCATAAGAAACATCCTGCAAATTATTCAGTTCATATTCTTTGTGCGGTAAAAATAAATAACCTTCCAATCTTAAATCGAGGTTTTTTCTCACACTAAAGATATTTTTTATTCCGCCAGCGGCATAGGTCGATGCCCTGAATTTATCAAGAAATAAAGAGCGGCTATCTTGTAATGGGTAAAAAGCCGGCGAAACCAGCAGTGTTGAATAATAATTGTTAAACAAAGGCTGGTTTGAGATAACACCTTCAACAAGGTAACCCAATGTATATTTATTTAAATGAAGAAAATAATTTTCCTGGGTAAGTTTAACGCCAATCCATTGCCTTAAATGGTTAGATGGTGTAATTGTATTTGGTGCTACGGTATTCCTGAAAATATTTCCCGGATTGTAATTTTCCCTCCCAGTTGTAAAATTAAAACTCAGTAGGAAACTTTGCCCGCGGGTTGCATATTGCTTACGGTTCAGCGAGTTTTTCTCAAGGTTTAGCGAGCCCTTAAATCCATTAAAAACAGTTTGGTCAAGTACATCGCCCACGGCAAATGTATTGTTAGGGCTATATTCATCCTGATTATTAATGAAAGCTGAGTGCAGGATAATCTTAGTATTATAATTCAGCGGTACTCCCATCATCAAATCAATTTTACGGTCGGCCTGTTCAATATAAATCGGGTGTGGGTTTTCGATGAAAATCTGACTGGTGTTATAAAAATTCCAGTGGTTGTAAGTTAATTCTGCACCTACAAATAAGGGAAGTTTGGTTGGATAATCAATGCGGCCGCTTACCTGAACCGACTCGTAAAAACGACCCGAATAAAAGCTTGTTCCAAATGTGTAAGCCTTACGATTGAGGTAATTATATTGTACACCAAGGAAAACATTGCTGATAGGCCGCGTAGATATATTACCGCCTAAATCGAGTTTAAAGCTTTTTTTTGGTTGTGCCACCACTTCGAAGGTATAACTATCGGTAGTAGGCTCATAAACAATCTTTGGATAAATAGTTTCGAAAGTCTGGTCGGCAACAAGTTTATAGTAGCCACGTTTTATATCCTGAAGGTTAAAAGTCTTCTTATCGCTCTTAAAAAGCCTTTCTACATAACGTTTTTGTTGCTCATTTACACCACTAACCGTGATGTTGCTGAATACAAATTCGGGTTTTTTCCTGTTGAATTTTTCCCTGCGCTTTGTCAGTTCCTCATCACTTACACGACGGCTAATAAGCGCTTTTATGCGCTCCATATCAGCCATTGTAGCATCATAACCTTTCTTAATAAGGTCTTCAACCGGCGAGAAATTAGTTACGCTGTAATCTGTTAAATCGGGCTGGATATATATACCATTTTTTCCAACCATGGTAGAGTCTGATTTTGATAAAAACATAAAAACCAGAAACCTGTTCATCAGCCGGTCGTCGTTGTTTTTTGGGTATTCATTGTAGGTTTTCGATGAAACATTTGCACCAATAATGTAGTCGGGTTTAAATTCCCGCTCCATTACATCGGCGGGAAAATTATTATATAGTCCGCCATCAAAAACATACTTTCCATCCAGTTTAATCGGGCGATAGATAATCGGAACGGTCATCGTTGCCCTTACCGCCTCGGCTAAACTACCTTTATTAACCGTTATACTTTTTTGTGAAAGCACATCGGCCACCATACAACGGTATGGAACAAAAAGATTATCGAAATTATCTTTTGATGCTGCCGATGCCTGGGAGAAAAGCTCTAGAAAGGCAAAGTTTAATGGGATATCATTGATGAGGTTAGATCGAAAGCTGAAATGGAAACCAGTATCAACAGCAACTTTTGCGGTAAGCATTGAGGCATTTGGCGCATTCTTCTCAAAAAAATAAGTAAAGTCACTTGTGTAACGACCGTTTACCCAGTTTTGAAAATCATCGCTCAAGGCAATTTTCTCAATCTGTGCCGGCGAATATCCTGCAGCGTACATGGCGCCGACAATTCCACCCATCGAGGTGCCGGTAATGTAATCGATGGGAATGTGGTTTTCTTCGAGTGCCTTTAAGGTGCCGATATGTGCCAATCCTTTTGCGCCACCTCCGCTAAATACAAGCCCCACCTTTTGCGCATGCAGTTGTGTACAGCACAGAACGAGAAGTATCAGCAAATATCTTTTAAAAGTTACCACCCCTAAAAATAAGGTTTTCTTTTAGAATTTAATTCAGGATGAAGATGTTATATGTTAAAAATGATGCAAAACTTACCCAAAGGATGTAAGGGATGAATAACAATCCGGCCAACTTGTTTATTTTATAAAACATTATTGCATTGATAATAATGATGACAAGCAAAACTATAATTTCGGCGAGTGCAAAACCAATTTCATGCAGGTAAAAAAAGATAAACGACCAGCAAAGGTTTAAAATTAACTGGATAAAATAAATAGCTACTGTTCTCGGGAAGTGAACAATTTCTGCACGTTTAGTCCAAACAAGATATGCTGCAATGCCGATTAGAACATATAGTGAAGTCCAAACTGGTGCAAATAACTGGTTTGGCGGATTGAATGATGGTTTATTTAGTGTCGGATACCAGCTTCTTACAGATTGTGCGGTTGCCCATCCACCCAAAGCCCCAATACTTAGTGTTATAGCAATGTTGATAATAAACGCTACGGGTTTAAATTTCATGTTATTAATTTGATTTTAAACAAGAATTAAACTTAAAAGTTTGTTATCGGCCAACTGCAGGCACTACTGGAAGGCTTTCATTATCTTCATTGCCAACACTTTGAACAGCAAATAAATAATTATCCTTACTGTATGGCAATTGCATTTCTGTTGAAGTAGTAAAAAACTTCTTTTGCCATGCTGCATTACTGGTTTCACGCATGAGCACATAATATCCTTTTACCACGCCATTTACCGGGGCTTTCCAGTATAGATATGTCGAATTACTAAGGTTTTTAACATCAACCTTGACTTCTGTTGGCATTGATGGTGCTTTTGCCAGGTTGGCAAGTGTGGCGATATTGACAGCGGTATTTTTTCTTAAATATTCGAAATCCATAAACTCGATTAAGTCGCCATATTTAACCCCTTTGTCAGTTCTTAAATCCTGATGCTGGTGATCAAAATTTTCGTTCATTTCGGTAATTCGAACTGCTGCGAAGCCATTTTCGGCAAAGGGAGAATGGTCGCCACCACGAAGGAACCTATCATTACGGTAAATTAATTTTATTTCCAGCTGGTCTACATAGCGTTCGCCTGTTTCTTTTACATAACGGGCTAATTGCCGGCTTTTACCGTCGTTTTCCAATCCATACTGGCGAATACTTTTTGCATATTTATCAAGCTCATAAGCTGGCAAGCCTTCGCTAAAAACCCTGAGTTTTGTGTTGTCGATAATTTGGGTTTCACTGGCATTATTACTGCCAATCATATCATTATTTAGCATTGCTTCGATATTCCAGCCTTCTTTTTTTGCTTTTGCAGCCATAAAACCCGAGCCCAGTAAGGATTGTTCTTCGCCGCTAACGGCAACAAATATTACGGTTGCACCAAATTTATACTGACTCATTATCCTGGCGGCTTCAATAACACCTGCTACACCACTACCATCATCATTTGCACCGGGTGCATCACTAACACGATTCATTACATCGGTAACACGGCTATCTAAATGGCCACTTACAACAAAAACCCGTTTGTCATTAGCATCGGTACCCTTTAAAACGGCAACGGCATTGCCTAAAACAATTGGCTGGTCAACGCGTCTGCCATCTGGTTTTATCGTAACAGTATCTAAAAAAGCAGTTAATCTTCCATCGCCCTGTTTTGCAAACTGATTAAATTTACTTACTACCCAGTTTCTTGCTGCGCCAATTCCTTTGGTTTTGCTTTTTGTATCGCTAATGGTGCTTCTGGTACCAAAGGCAACCATTTTTGTGATATATGATTTTAAAGAATCGGGATTTACGGCCTTTACCATTTTATCGATATCAGCATTGCGGTTAACAATGGTTTGAGCACTTAAAGAAAGGGTAAGACCACTAAAAAAGATTATTGTAAAAATTTTTTTCATTAAGGAATAATTAAGATTGCTAATTTATTGATTAAAGCGAACTGTTTTTTTAAGATGAATGCAAAAACCTGTAACAATTTGAACATAAATTTGCTATAATTGAGTGTTCTCGCAATTGTTATATTTTAGATCGCCGTTTATCATCCTCAGGAAAAAACATGGAAAACTATAGTGTAGTAATGCTGATTATGGCTGTAATGATTGGCTTATCGGCAATAGCTGACAAAATAAAACTGCCATACCCTGTGCTGTTAATTATTGCGGGAATTGCCATCGGTTTTATTCCTTCAATTCCACCAGTTTCATTAAACCCGGAAATTATATTTCTGATATTTTTACCCCCATTGCTTTACGATGCTGCATTCAATATTTCGTTTAAGGAATTTAAAACCAATATCAACACCATCGGAACTTTATCCATATCGCTCGTTTTTATAACAGCACTTGGTATTGCTGTAGTTTCACGTTATTTAATTCCGGGGATGACCTGGCCGCTTTCTTTTGTTCTCGGTGCAATTTTATCGGCAACAGATGCTGTAGCGGCTATGAGTATTACAAAAGGGTTAGGCCTTTCGCATAAAACGAACACTATTTTAGAAGGCGAAAGCTTAATAAACGATGCATCGGCTTTGGTTGCCTATCGTTTTGCTGTGGCTGCGGTTACGGGTTCGGCTTTTATATTCTGGCGGGCAGGATTAACCTTCGTAATTCTGATGACTGGAGGAATTTTAGTTGGTGTTATCATGGGGAAAATACTTTCCCTCATTATTGCACGCGTACATCATAATCAGCTTGTAACGGTTAGCTTTATGTTGCTAATGCCTTTTGTTACTTACCTTATAGCCGAACACTTCGAAGTTTCGGGGGTAATTGCAGTAGTTATCTTAGGGTTGAGTATCGCCAGGTTCAGCAATAAGGTATTTCCTGCCGAATTAAAACGGCAATCCAGAAATATTTGGGATATCATAATCTTCCTGCTTAACGGCTTAATCTTTATCCTTATTGGGCTCCAGTTTCCTTACGTTATAAAAAGCATTAGTAAAAGCATGGTTTGGACATATATCGGCTATGCTTTTATTATCACTATTATTGCGCTGATATTAAGAATGGGGCGTGTTTTTCTTCAGAAAATAAACCTTCAGAATGCTTTTAAAAAGGGAAAAAACAGGATTACCGAATTTGCCTTGCTTGATTTTAAAAACAGCTTAATTATTAGCTGGTCGGGAATGAGGGGAATTGTTTCTTTGGCTATCGCGATAGGTTTACCTGAAAAGCTCGCTGACGGAACTCCTTTTCCACAGAGGAATGTAATTATTTTCATTTCAGTAGCCGTCGTGCTTTTTACTTTGATCGGACAAGGCTTAAGTCTTCCCTGGTTGGTAAAAAAACTTAGGATAAACGATTAATCAGTTCATTTTATAATGATATGCTAAAAAATTTAGGCTGTAAATAAATAATTTCTATATTTATTTCGTGTAAAGTTAATTGGAACTTTAAACTCAGCGCCCTAAATTGTCGTAAATGGATAGGTTTCCCGTTAATCTAACTTCAGCTAAATGCGAATTATTAGACCGAATACTTGAAGAATTTAAGTATGAAGAATATATCAAGACCGACCGTGTGTTGCATATATTCAGGGGTAATGCTATTCTGGCGGCCGAGTATTTACAATTACTTAATCAGTTAAATTTAATCATGCTTATCGGTGAGGTACATGGGCATCCATTGCCCGCACTAATCGGTAAACAATCGGGACTTGAAATTTTTATGAGTGAGGGCGGTTTCATGAAACGTCTTGAGCTTAGAAAGATGCAGGAGGAAACCGGAAAAAGTATGCTCGAACTGCAAAAAGAGATTCTGGATTTAAGAAATCAACTCGCTGCCTGCCGTGAAATTATTGCAAAACAGGAAATGGCGATGCTGGATATGGATGAAGAATTAAGAAGGCTTGAAGCCGGAATGGAAAACGAAGATATTTAGCGGGATTTTATTGTTTGCTTTGTAGCGTTTTACGATTTCTTATCGTTTTACAAACGAACTAAAAAACTAATTATGATTAAGAAAACCTTTAATGCCTGCGGTCTGCTGATTTTGCTTTCAATGCTTATGCTTTCCTGCAAAAAGGATGGTATCGGGAATTTATCCAAAGATGCTTTAACTAATACTTCGTGGCAGGAGATGACAACAGGCTATAATCGCGTACTCATTTTCGAAGCTGGTGGAAAGATTACGATTTTAATAAAAGCAAGCCAATTTGCCGATTGGAACATAAAACTGACCGGAAAGTATGTAATTAACGGAAATAACCTGGAAGCTACAGTTACAGAACAATCAGAAAGAAATGGTTCGGGGCCGGTAACAACAACTGCGGTAAATTACAAATGGTTTGATCAGGGAAAATTTACCATTAAAAATTCGGTACTAACCGTAAATTATAAAACTTATCCGGCAGATGCGCCAGTAGATACAGAAACAAAATTCAGTCAGATAATTCCGATTGATTAATAAAAAAAGCTCAATGTTTATTGAGCTTTTTTTATGCCTTCCGATGTCATAACGATGCGTTTTATTGTACCATCATTGTTGTAATACAGGTAATCAATACAAACCGATCTTCTATAACTTCCGCCATCATTATTAATAGCCCCGTTGTGGTAAATGAAGTAAGATTTTCCTTTAAAATCGATAATCGACTGATGATTAGTATTGGAATTACCGGCAATTTCGTTTAAAATTCCTTTGTAAATCCACGGGCCATTAATGTTTTTGCTCATTGCGTATACTATTTTTTCAGGAAAACCAGATGCATAGGATAAGTAATACCAGTCTTTGCGTTTATGAATCCATGGCGCTTCCGTAAAATCGGGAACATCAACAGTTTTAATAGGCCCATCCAGTTCAATCATGTTTGTCTTTAATTTAGCGTAATAACACCGTTGGTTCCCCCAGAAAAGATATGCCTGCCTATCATTGTCGATGATAACGGTTGGGTCAATATCATCCCAGGTAATACCAACTGCAGTAGTCATATTATTTGTAATCAAAGCTTTTCCGAGTGCATCTTTAAAAGGCCCTCTCGGATTATCGGCCACGGCTACACCAATCGATTTTCCACCGATTGATCCATGCTCTGTAGCTACATACCAGTAAAACTTTCCGTTTCTTTCAATAACCTGCGATGCCCAGGCATCGTCTTTAGCCCAGGCAAAATCCTTAACATTTAGTGGAGATTTGTGCTCTTTCCAGTTAACCATGTCGGCAGATGAATAACAAAGCCATTCGTGCATCTCATAATTGTTTTTAGATTTTGGCGCTACATCGTGTCCAGTATACAAATAAACCGAGTCTTTATAAACAAATGCGGCAGGATCGGCCGTGTATTTATCGGTTATAATGGGATTTCCCTTTGAATTGATCAGCTTTTCCTGCGTGAAGCCTTTTAAAGATAAACAGCAAGCTGCGATGATCAGGATGTTTGATTTTTTAGTAATCATGTGATGATATTTTTAAATTCTTAAAACGACTCTTTTTAAATTTTCTAATCCTAAAAGCATTGCGGATAGAAAAAATGGTTTTTTTATAAGGTGTTTGCCTGCATTTAACTTATCTTCTCATATAAAACCTAAGATATATTTACCCCGAAAGATTCATTTGTAAAGGAGTTTATATTTGGAAGATTTAGTTGTAAATGTAAAAAAATAAGCTAATAAATGTTATTTAAACGTTTATTTTTAGATTGAAAATTCGACTTGGTTTTAATAGCCTCACATTAACAAAATTAAAAATAGGTTTTTAACAGATATGCCGGATATTGACCTGTTTTGCCCTGTTTTTGCCGATGCTGTATGCTTTAAATTTTAAAGTATATTTTTGGTTTACATCTTAACAGATCAAATTGATGAAGATTTTTTTTAAAAGAATAATTTTTAAATTTTCTAAACGGAATTTAGTTAAAATAGGTATTGCCAGTATCGTATTGCTCTTAAATAGCCATTTGTTATTTGCGCAATCGCCATGGATAGCACTTGGCAAAAAAACCTCTTCTTTACAGCTCGAAAAGGGATTTTCATCTTTTGATGCAGGAGGGTTTACCTTAAAGTTGGTAAAGTCATCGCAAACCGTAGCTGGCTTGCTACCCAAATCTGTTAAAGGATTTGATTTTGTACCTGGCGATAGCCTGAAAGTGAGAAGTGCAGACGGACTTTATCATCTTGGTGATATTAACTTAAGGTTGCGTACAATAACTGATACCGCCTGGAAAAGTTACAGCACGGCTGCAAAACGAAAACCCGTTAAAGCTATTGCAATGAAAAATACGCTTGCTGCAGCCGATTTAAGCGAAACTTTAGCAGCTGATATCCCCTTAACAATAAAAAGGATATGGGAGTTGAAAGATGGAAAACTGGTACTTCGTTTTCAGCTCAGCAATAAAACCAGTAAAGCTGTAGAAATTGGTGCACTTGGGATACCCATGATATTCGATAATATCCTAGATGGAAGAACGCTTGAGCAGGCACATGCAAAAAATGTATTTTACGACCCTTATATTGGTAAAGATGCAGGTTATTTGCAGGTTACCAGGTTAAGCGGTCATGCGCCATCATTAATTGTAGCACCAATAGGTAAAACGCCGTTCGAGGCCTATAATCCTTTAAACGATGATAAAACCCCACGGGGAATCGCTTTTGAAGGCTTTTATGAATGGATGGTTTATAGCAAGGCTTACGCCGAAAAAGAATGGAAGAATGCTGAGCAATGGAATACGCCGACGTCAATAATCCTTAAACCTGGTGAAACCAGAAATTACGCATTACAGTTTATTTTAGCAGGAGCCGCAAAAGATATAGAAAGTAAATTAATAGAGAACAAAAGGCCAGTGGCAGTCGCTGTGCCCGGGTATGTACTTCCAAAAGATGTTGACGCAAAATTGTTTACCAAATACGAAAAAAAGATAAAATCGATTGAAGTGTATCCGTTTGGTACATTAACTGTAAAAGTAGCAGAAACAACTAAAAAAGGCTGGAACAGCTATTTTATTAAAGGAGTTATTTCTGGCAGGGCAAGACTAACAATTACTTATGCCGATGGGCTTGAGCAAACCATAAATTATAAAGTAATTGAACCTGAAAGCGAAGTAATAGCGAGTTACGGTAATTTTTTAACCACTAAGCAATGGTTCAATCAACCAGATCAGGTTTTTAAACGCAGTCCATCGGTAATCACCTACGATTATGAAAAACAACAGCAGGTGGTACAGGATAGCAGGGCATGGATTGCGGGTTTAAGTGATGAAGGTGGAGCAGGTTCATGGTTGGGGGCAATGATGAAACAGTTGGTTCATCCAGATCAAACGGAGATAACTAAACTGAAGCAATTTGTCGACTCAGTAATGTTTGGAAGGATTCAGCTTAAAGATGGGCCGAAAAAATACGGTGTTAGAAAAAGTTTGTTTTATTACGCACCTGACTCGTTGCCAAAAGATACTTACTCAAAGGATATTAATTTTAAAACATGGTCGGCCTGGCCTAAAAAAGAAGCCGATGATTTAGGGCGTTCATATAATTACCCACACGTAGCTGCTGCACATTGGGTAATGTACCGCCTGGCACGTAATTATAAAGGTTATATCGACGAAACAAGTTGGAAACAGCACCTTATAGATGCTGCTGAAACCGGAATGGCAATGGTAAACATTGCGCCATATTACGCACAATTCGGGCAAATGGAGGGAACAATTTTTTACCTCATTTTAAACGATCTTAAAAATGAAGGTTTGAATGAAGAATATACCCGGCTGGAAAATGAGATGAAAAAGCGTGCCAATCACTGGCGTACACTCGACTATCCTTTTGGAAGTGAAATGCCCTGGGATTCAACAGGACAGGAAGAAGTTTATGTTTGGTCTGATTATTTTGGCTACCAGGATAAAGCGCAAGTAACCCTCAATGCAATTCTGGCCTATATGCCTGTTATACCGCATTGGGCCTATAATGGTAATGCCCGCCGGTACTGGGATTTTTTATATGGAGGAAAGCTCATGCGTATTGAACGAATGATTCACCATTACGGTTCGGCCTTAAATGCAATTCCCGTGTTGATGGATTACCGCAAAAACCCGGATAATTTTTACCTTTTACGTACCGGTTATGGTGGTTTGATGGGCTCGATTGCTAACATTACAAAAGATGGTTTTGCGCCAGCAGCATTTCATGCCTATCCATCAACATTAAAAAATGATGGGATAACAGGCGATTATGGTTCTGGTTTTTTTGGTTACGCGGTAAATACTTCATCATACTTGTTAAAGCATAAGGAATTCGGCTGGCTTGCTTTTGGCGGAAACCTGAATCAAAACGGAAATAACATCATTTTAAAGCCAACTACTGCAGCAAAATCTTCAGTTTTTGTTGCCCCGGTTGGTGTTTGGATTACTTTAGAAGCCGGAAGCATTGATGAACTCGATTATGATCCTTCAACTGGTTCAATCCGATTAAAATTAAGCAAAGCTGATGAACATACACCAAGGGCAATACTGAGAATCAGCCAACCTGCAAAAATAGCTGGTGTTCTGAAATATTCTCTTAAAGATAAAACCATTGGTAAACGTGGCGCTTATGAAATTCAGCTGTCTGAAGGGAATACAACTGAAGTGATATTATCAAAATAATATACTTCTCAGGTTTACGAAGTTTGAATTGTGTTTTGCCAATAAACTTCGTAAGCCTGATAAAAATAAGTCGTAAGTATGACGACTGGCAAGTCCTTCGACAAAGCTCAGGAGGACAATAGTCGACACCTCATTACGAGGTCCGAAGCAATCTGATATTGGATAAACGTTGTAATTCTACTGATGATTTTGAATTTTAAGGATTTTCTTTAATAACCCTTAGCTGATAAACCGGGCCTGCATTATTCTTAGCTTTAGGAAAGAATTTAATGGTTACTTTCTGTTTTCCTTTGGTTATTTCATGAGGGATTTTATAAGAAATATCATAAAATCGGCTCTCCTTATATTTGTTTAAGTCTTCGGTTGCAATGTTTACACCATCAACTAAAACATCAAAAACGCGGCCTCTGTTATCCATTCCCCAATAGGAAGCGATCATTATATTCTGGTTGTTCGGATCAACTTTAATATCGAATTGGAGAAAACCTTTCTCACCGGCGAGCCGCCATTTCCGGCCATGTTCTTCACCCATTGATTCTTTGGCAGCCGTAAAATTATGGTCTCTTTCGGGTTGCATTTCTCCAAAGCGGAAAATATCAGTGGTTTTATCTTCCAGTTCTTTTTGTTTACGTTTTTGTTCATCGTAAATCTTCTGCTGAACCTGCCATTTATCAGGTGTGAAAACATCCCAATAAACACTATAATATTGGTTTTTAGTTTGATAAAAGGGAATCATGGTAACCTCTGCAGGCTGTGCTGTTTTAACGGTTTGGAATTTTAATTCCTGTTTATTTGTAACTTTTAACCAGTTTTCCGGGTCGTTGGTTGCACTTACGAACACAGGAACACCCTTTATTGGGTCGGGCTCGGTTGTACCTAAAATGCCGGCCAATAAAACCGGTCCGTAAAATACAGCCCTTCGATCAGGGTTATCAGGCATAGCCTCGGTGTGTAGTTTTTCTGGTGTTGTATAGCTAATTTTATCGTTGTTTTTCCAGTTTCGGTTTATCACCAGGTAACCGGCATCATCAGCTTTTATAGTTTGCTGTATGCCATTTACTTTAATTACTGTTCCTTCCGACCATTTTGGTTTTCTTAACCGGATAGAAAAAGTTTGTGGCTTCAGGGTATTTATGGTTAATTCTGTTTTATCGCCTTGAGGCAGGGAACTTTGCTGTCTTATTTTTATTCCTTTTTCTTTCCAGTTTAAAGCGGAAGGAATAAAAAGGTTAACATATAAGCTGCCATCACTTCCTCTGAAATAAATACTTTCATTGTATTTAACATGGTTTTCCATTCCTGTGCCTACGCAACAGGTAAAGGTGTTAAACTTATCGCTATATTCCTTTTTACCGCCCATCCGGAGTGGTACGAAATAACAAGTCATACCATCATCGTGATTTTGTGAAGCTAAAATGTGATTATATAGTGCCCTTTCATAATAGTCGAATAGTTCTGCAGTAGGTGTTTCGGTAAACAAATGACCGGTAAGCTTAAGCATGTTATAGGTATTACAGGTTTCGGTAGTGTTCTCTGTAAGCTTGTCGTTTAATTTATTAGGCTCGCTCAAATATTCATAATTGCTGTTGCCACCGGTTACATAGGAGTGGTTGTAAACAATGGTCTTCCAGAAAAAGCGGGCAATTGCCTCATCATTTTTGTCGCCTGTAAGTTCATGTCGTCTTGCGCTTGCAATAATCTTGGGGATTTGTGTGTTAGAATGCTTTCCGGGCAAAATATCCTGTTGTTTCGCCAGCGGATCCAGAATACGTTTATCATAAAACTTATAGGATAAATCGAGAAATTTCTTTTCGCCCGTTATTGCATATAGATTTACCAGCGCATCGGCCATGCCACCGTACTCACAAAAAAGCATCTTTTGAAGCAATTCATCATTTAATCCACTAATGGTTTTTTGCGTCCAGTTGGCCATTCCGATGCACTCATTAAGTGCTTTTTTATTGCCGGTATAGAGGTAGGCATCAAGTAAACCAGCCATTATTTTATGAACGGTGTACCATGGCGACCAGCCGCCATTTAAGTCAAAACCACCAGATTTAATGTTTCCTTTTGCTACTTCACTCCAGATGATATCTTCTTTGGGAATTGCACCGATATAACCAGTTTTTCTCGCTTGCTGGCATGCTTCCAGTTCATCAACAATGTAATTTACTTTTTGAAGAAAGACAGGGTTTTTGCTTGCCGCATACTGCATTGATATCGCTGAAAGGTAATGACCTAAAGTGTGTCCGGCAAGGCCATCGGCTTCCCATCCGCCGTAAATTTCTGCTTTAGGTGTTAATCCGGCATTTTTTCTGAAACCAGCTAATAAACGATCGGGGTCGATAATGATCAGGTAAGCTTCATCGGCTTTCATGGCGGTTTTAAAAGTGCTTTCAAGCAATGTTACCTGCGATAAATCAAAAGCATAAGCATTGATTGACGCAACATTTTTAACCTTTATCCTGCTATCCTTAAACTGTGGCAGGTAGTTTTGCGCTTTGGCATTTAGCGAAAATATAACTGAGCAGGTTAATAAACTTCTGGCAATAATTTTATGCATGTTAAAACGAATTCTTGAAAAATAAAATTATTCAAATGTGAATGTAAAAATCGCCCCTTATTTTGCAGTTATTGTGCGGATTTTACCTTTATTTTCTTAAAAAAGCATATTATTTGCGATTTTTATACCACAACATTAGCTTATAATTTGCAAATACATCTCATATTTTATCCATTCAATTTAAAACTTGCCGGATGAAAAATGCTTTTGGGATATTTGTTTTAACTCCAGAAAATATGTTTGATAAAACAATTTACATCGAAAGAAGAAAAACGTTAAAATCTTCAGTTGATTCGGGCGTATTACTTTTTTTAGGGAATGAAGAAAGCCCTATGAACTATGCCGATAATACTTACCACTTTAGGCAGGATAGTAGCTTTTTGTACTATTTTGGTATCAGCGAGCCAGCTCTTGCAGCCATTATTGATATTGATGAGGATAAGGTAATACTGTTTGGCAACGAAATGAGCATTGATGATATTGTTTGGATGGGCAGGCAGAAAACGTTGAAAGAAAAATCAGAAGATTCAGGCTTAAGCCATGTTCAGCCTTTAGAGCAGCTGGAAATTTATCTTAACCGATATAAACAACAGAACAGGGCAGTACATTTCTTACCACCTTATCGCCCGGAAAATAAAATTAAATTATCAAAGTGGTTTAATTTACCAGTTGACGGACTTAAGAACGCTGCTTCATTAACTTTTATTAAAGCAGTTATTGAACAACGTTCTGTAAAAGCCACAGAAGAAATAGCTGAACTTGATCAAGCTGCGGCTATCTCAGCCGATATCCATTTAATGATAATGCAGCAGGCCAAACCGGGAATGTATGAACGGGAACTCGCCGCTAAAATTCAGGAAGCTGCACTGGCATCGGGTGGAAACCTTTCTTATCCTGCAATTTTAACCGTTCGAGGCGAAATACTACACAACCACTATCATGGTAATATCCTTAAAGAGGGGCAAATGGTACTTAACGATTCGGGTGTAGAAACTGCCTTAGGCTATGCAGGCGATTTGACCAGGACTTTTCCCGTGAGCAAGCAATTTAGCCCGTTGCAGAAAGATATCTACAACATTGTGCTCAATGCTTATACCGATGCGAAAAATACTTTGGCTCCGGGAGTGAGGTATTTGGATGTTCACTTAACTTCTTGTAAGCGCCTGGCGCAGGGTTTAAAAGATATCGGATTGATGCGTGGAAATATTGACGATGCCGTTGAAAGTGGAGCACATGCCATGTTCTTTCAATGCGGAACGGGGCACATGATGGGGCTTGATGTACATGATATGGAAGATTTGGGCGAGCAGTTTGTAGGCTATACTGATGAACTCAAGAAAAACACAAGTCAGTTTGGTTTAAAATCCTTACGCCTGGGCAAGGCACTAGAAACAGGTTATGTTTTAACTGTTGAACCCGGCGTTTATATAATTCCTGAACTTATCGATAGGTGGAAAGCCGCAGGTCAGTTTACTGAATTCATTAATTATGATAAACTTGAACAGTACAGAGATTTTACCGGAATCAGGGTTGAAGATGATTTTTTAATCACTGAAAATGGAAGCAGGATGTTAGGAAAGCATCTTGCAAATACTGTAGAAGAAATTGAGGCTATAAGAAGTCAGGCCTATTAATTACCATAAAATGAAAATTTTTAATCTTGTAATTGCTGTATTGGTTTTTACACTTTTTAGTGGCAGTGTTGCAGCCCAGCATAAAAAGGTTTACACTTTAGCCGATACCTTACGCGGCAGTTTAACACCTGAACGGACCTGGTGGGATGTTCAACGTTACGAACTTGCAGTAAAACCCGATTACAATGATAAAAGTATATCCGGTTCGAACCAGATTGCATACAAGGTTGTTCGAACAAATAATGGCAAAACACGCATGCAAATTGATTTGCAGGAACCATTAATTATCGATAGCATCATTTATAATGGAAAATTAAGGTTGAAATTCGATCATGAAGGTAGTGTGTGGTACGCTCAGGTTCCGGCACAAAAACTTGCAGCTTTAAACAAGGTAAATATCTTTTATCATGGAAAAGTTCACCAGGCAAAGCGTGCACCTTGGGATGGCGGCTTTATTTTTACTGCAGATTCACTCGGTCGCCCGTGGATGACTGTTGCCTGCCAGGGCTTGGGCGCATCTATCTGGTATCCAAATAAAGACCATCAGAGCGATGAACCAAATCTTGGAGCATCTTTAACCATGACCGTTCCCGATACCTTAGTAGCAGTAGGCAATGGGAGGCTCGTTTTTAAGAAAAATAATAATGATGGTACTACCACTTATAAATATAATGTGGTTAACCCAATCAGTAACTACTGCATCATCCCTTATGTTGGGAAATATGTAAACTTTAAAGAGAAGTATGCAGGCGAAAAGGGTCTGCTTGATGTTAATTATTGGGTGCTCGATTATAACTATCCAAAGGCAAAAACATATATGCCCGATCAGGTACATAAAATGATGAAAAGCTTTGAATACTGGTTTGGGCCATATCCTTTTTATGAAGATGGCTATCAGCTAATTGATGCATCGCATACGGGCATGGAGCACCAGTCGGCGGTATCGTACGGGAACTGGTACAAGTTTGGCTACCGGGGTAGAGATATGTCGGGCGATGGCTGGGGACTGAAGTGGGATTTCATCATCATCCACGAAAGTGGCCACGAATGGTTTGGAAATAATATTACCAGTAACGATTTGGCGGATATGTGGGTACATGAAGGTTTTACTAATTATAGCGAAACACTTTTTGTCGATTATATTTTTGGTAATAGCGCGGGTAACGAATATAATTATGGTATCAGAAAAGGTATCAGAAATGACAGTCCGATCATTCCTCCTTATGGCGTGAATGCCCAGGGAAGTGGCGATATGTACCCTAAGGCAGGCAATATGCTGCATGCTATCCGTCATGGGCTTAATAATGATGTGCTTTTCAGGTCGATATTAAGAGGTTTAAATAAGACTTTTTATCACCAAACGGTAACCACAAAACAAATTGAAAATTATGTTTCCAAGCAAGCGGGCTTTAATTATAGTAAGGTTTTCGACCAATATTTACGTACGATAGAAATCCCCATTTTAGAATATTACCTGAAAAACGGTAAAGCATTTTATAGGTATACCAACTGTGTTAAGGGGTTCAACCTGCCGTTAACCCTTAAAGCCAATGGAGTAAAAACCGTTAAAATTATTCCATCAGAAAGCTGGCAGGAACTTGTTTTGGCAAATGGACAAGAATTTTTGTTTACCCCACAGGCGATAGAATTTATGTATTATCTGCAGGTAAAAAATGCAAAATAATTCCAATTGTTTTTAAACTGCTAAACCGGTGTATTTCTAGCTGATATCGGTTAAAATCTAACAATACTTAGGTGTTTATATCAATTAACTTTGAAATAATAAATCGAAGATTAATCAATTAAAAACACAATAATGAGTATAAAATGGACCGGGATTTTTCCGGCTGTAACCACAAAGTTTACAGCAAACGATGAATTGGATTTTGAAGCTTTCGATCACAATATCGAGGCACAACTTGAAGCCGGAGCCGAAGGGATTATTTTGGGAGGTTCGCTTGGCGAAGCAAGCGTACTTACTGATGAAGAGAAATTCAGTTTGTTAGATCACACGTTAACACTCGTTAACGGTAGAGTGCCGGTACTTTTAAATATTGCCGAATCTACAACTAAAAAAGCTATTGAAGTTGCAGCAAAAGCTAAAGCTTTGGGTGCTAATGGTTTGATGTTGCTCCCGCCAATGCGTTATAATGCTGCCGCTGATGAAACGCTGGCTTTCTTTGGTGCTGTTGCTGAAAGTACCGATTTACCCATTATGATTTATAACAATCCCGTTGATTATAAAATTGAGGTAACGCTTGATATGTTTGAGGTATTAACAAAATATAGCAATATCCAGGCAATAAAAGAATCGACCAGGGATGTTTCAAATGTTACCAGATTAATCAATCGCTTTGGTGACAGGTTTAAAATCTTTACTGGTGTAGATCCTTTGGCTATGGAAAGTATTGTGATGGGCGCTGATGGCTGGGTTGCAGGTCTGGTTGATGCATTCCCGAAAGAAACCGTTGCTATTTTTAGGTTAATAAAAGAAAACAGGATAGCAGAGGCCTTAAAAATTTATCGTTGGTTTTTACCAGTACTCGAACTGGATATTCATCCAAAACTGGTACAGTATATTAAGCTTGCAGAAGTAGCAACGGGTTTAGGTACGGAAACTGTAAGAGCGCCAAGATTGCCAATTCAAGGTTCCGAGCGTGAAAAGGTATTAAAAATTATAAATGATGCCCTGGAAAATCGCCCAGAATTACCAGCTGGCAGCTGGGGTAACTAAACCTTTATAATAATGAATGGAAAAAATATCATTGCATCTGCATATGCCGATACAAGTGAAAAAACGCTCAGTGCAATAAATCCTTCTACCGGATTAGCTATTGAAGGAAATTTCTTTAAAGCAAATGAAGCACTTGTAAATAAAGCATTAATAGCAGCAACTGAGGCATTTCAAACCTACCGAAACCTGCACAAAGATTTAAAAGCGGCGTTTTTAAATGCCATTGCCGATGAAATTACAGCTATAACCGATGAATTAGTAAGCAGGGCAGTTTTGGAAAGTGGCTTACCAGTTGCCCGCTTGCAAGGAGAAGTAGGCAGAACAACAGGTCAAATCCGTTTATTTGCCAATCTTTTAGCTGAAGGTTCTTGGGTTAATGCCATAATCGACACGGCACAACCCGATCGGATGCCGCTTCCAAAACCGGATATCAGGAGAATGATGGTGCCTATTGGGCCGGTAGTGGTTTTCGGTGCAAGTAACTTTCCGCTTGCATTTTCGGTTGCCGGTGGCGATACAGCTTCAGCCCTGGCATCAGGTTGTCCGGTAATTGTAAAAGCACATCCGGCACATTACGGAACAAGTGCCCTTGTTGGTGGTGCTATCATTAGGGCTATTGAAAAATCAGGTTTACCTGCAGGTATTTTCTCCATGCTTTATGATGATGGCTATAGCATTGGCACAGCGTTGGTAAAACATCCTTTAACCAAAGCTGTAACCTTTACCGGTTCATTAAAAGGAGGAAAGGCCTTAATGAAAATTGCAGAGGATAGGGCTGTTCCTATTCCGGTTTTTGCAGAGATGGGTAGTATTAATCCGGTAATCTTGCTGCCAAAAGCACTCGAAAATCAGCCTGAAGAACTTGCTAAAAAATACGCAGCATCGATTACGTTGGGTGCCGGGCAGTTCTGTACAAATCCGGGTTTAATGCTTGCGATTGAGTCTCCTGCACTCGGAAAATTTAAAGAAGCACTGGCCGCCACAATTTCGCTTATTCCATCAGCAACAATGCTAACTGAGGGAATTGCCTATAACTATAATAGCCTTACGGCAAATATTATTAACAGCAAAGAAGCTACCGTTTTAGGTATTTCAAATCTAAAGGATAAAAATTTAGAAAACCAATCTCAGGCAATGGTTTGTGAAATCAGTGCCTCTGCATTTATAGAAAATCCGGTATTTAGCGAGGAAATATTTGGCCCTTATTCACTTTTAGTTATTGCCAAAGATTTAGATGAATTGGAAACAGTAATTGGTAATCTTAAAGGACAGCTTACCACAACTATAATGGCCGAAACTGATGAATTAAAAAATTATCAGTCGTTAATAGACAGGTTGACGGATATAACCGGCCGGATAATACTGAATGGTGTACCAACAGGCGTAGAAGTTTGCGCTGCAATGCAACATGGCGGACCATTTCCGGCAAGCAGCGACAGCCGTTTTACTTCAGTTGGTTCTACCGCAATTTATCGTTTTGTACGCCCGCTTGCCTATCAAGACTGGCAGCAGGAGTTACTACCGGATGCGCTTAGAGATGGCAATCCATTGAATATTTTCAGAACTGTTAACCAAAAATTAACCAAAGCAGATGAGTAAAACTTTTTTCTGTGTAGACGCACATACCTGCGGTAATCCCGTGAGGCTGGTTGCAGGCGGTGGCCCTGAGTTAATCGGGGCAAATATGAGTGAAAAACGGCAACATTTTTTAAAGGAGTTCGACTGGATTAGAACTGGTTTAATGTTCGAACCGAGGGGGCATGATATGATGTCGGGAAGTATTCTCTATCCGCCACATAATCCTGATAATGATGTGGCAGTTCTGTTTATTGAAACCAGTGGCTGCCTACCCATGTGTGGCCATGGTACAATTGGTACCATTACAATCGCTATTGAAGAAGGATTAATTCAGCCAAAAGTACCTGGTATGATCAGAATGGAGGCTCCGGCAGGCTTAGTACTGATTGAATATAAGCAGGAAGGCAAAAAAGTTAAATCAGTAAAACTAAAAAATGTTGCTTCCTATCTTGCGGCAGAAAATCTACAAGTAGAATGTCCCGATTTGGGATTATTAACTTTCGACGTTGCTTATGGTGGTAATTTTTATGCGATTGTAGATCCGCAGGAAAACTTTGCCGGACTGGAAAATTATACTGCAGCACAGCTGATTACCTGGAGTCAAACCATCAGAAAGCGTATAAACGAACAGTATAAATTCGTCCATCCGCTTGATGAAACCATAAACGGCTGCAGCCATGTGCTTTGGACAGGGAAAACACTCGACGAAACTTCGACCGCCAGAAACGCTGTTTTTTATGGTGATAAGGCAATCGACAGGTCGCCTTGCGGAACAGGTACCTCAGCCCGGATGGCACAATGGCATGCAAAAGGAAAACTTAAAAAAGGGGAAGACTTTATACATGAAAGCTTTATCGGGAGTAAGTTTACAGGCAGGGTTGAAGAAGAAGTTGACTTAAATGGTTTGAAAGCAATTATTCCGAGCGTTGAAGGCTGGGCAAAAATTTATGGTTACAACACTATTAAAATAGATGCCGAAGATGATCCTTATGCCTATGGTTTTCAGGTTATTTGATTATAATATTAGTTAAGTTTTCAGTAGGAACTGAATAATTTTCAATTTAAAAGCATGTCGAAGGTATTAATTATTGGTGGCGGAATTGTAGGGCTAAGTTCAGCATATTATCTGCATAAAAAAGGTTATGAAATTACGGTTTTAGATAAAGGAGATATTACAGATAACTGTTCTTTTGGAAATGCCGGAATGATTGTGCCCAGTCATTTTGTGCCTTTGGCTGCCCCTGGAATGATAAAACAGGGCATAAGATGGATGTTTGACAGCAAAAGCCCTTTTTATGTTCGTCCTGCCTTAAACCTAAACCTCATAAACTGGGGTTTAAAATTTATTAAAAATGCAACAGCAAAACATGTAGCTGCGGCCGCTCAGCCACTTCGCGATTTATCTTTACTGAGTAAAAAGCTTTATGAAGATTTAGCAAAAGAGCCAGGCTTTGACTTTGAGCTTACGGGAAAAGGCATACTGGCCTTTTATAAAACCGAGCAAGCTGCAGAAGAAGAGGCACATCTGGCTGAAAAAGCCATTGAACTTGGTTTGGATATGGCGATTTTAAATGCAGCTGAATGTAAAACCTTACAACCCGAACTAACTTTGGATGTGCTGGGAGCTGTTCATTATCGTTGTGATGCGCATTTATATCCGGGGAAATTAATGAATAATTTATTGCAGTTCCTCGAGCAAAATGGAGTAAAAATTATACGCAATAAAGAAGTTGATAAAATCGAATGTAATGGAAATCGCATTACAAAGGTTTTTACAGGCAATGAGGTGTGGGAAGCAGATAATTATTTGCTGGCCTCAGGTTCCTGGTCGCCTGCAATTGCTAAAATGGCAGGTGTCAAAGTTTCTTTAATGCCGGGTAAAGGTTATTCTTTTATGGAACCTGAGCCCCTCAAAAGGCTTACTATTCCCGCTTTACTTTGCGAGGCAAGGGTCGCCATTACCCCGATGAACGGTCAGATAAGGTATGGCGGCACAATGGAACTCGACAAAATCAATACAAACGTAAATATGGAAAGGGTAAAAGGCATTGTAGAATCCGTTCCTAAATATTTCCCTGATTTACAACCAGCATTACCAGCCGAAAATAAAATCTGGTACGGTTTCCGTCCATCTTCTCCGGATGGTTTACCTTACATCGGCCGAAGTGAAAAAATGAAAAACTTAATTGTAGCTACCGGACATGGAATGATGGGCCTAAGCTTAGGGCCTGCTAGCGGATTGCTTGTTAGCCAACTCGTTGCCGAACAGGTAACAGAGATGGAAATAGCACCTTTTGCCTTAAGATAAATTAAGGATTGAGAAAAGCCAGGCAATCCGGCAAATATTAGCTTGTATTAACCGTATTTTAACCCGATTTGAATATTATTGTGCTTATTGGGTTAATATTCTTACATTGTTTTAGTAAATCAACAAACTAATTCTTTAAAACAATGAAGGTACTGCCATTTACAATGCTCGTTCCTGATGATAAAAGTGTAATATCGGAACACATCGAACTTCCATTTTTTTATCAGTACTTACACAGACATGATGAGTGGCAAATAACTTTCGTGGAAAGGGGCGAGGGGACGCTAATCGCAGGAAATGACATGCATCCTTTTCGTTCGGGAGATGTTTTTTTAATCGGTGCGAAGCTACCGCATTTATTTAAAAGCAACCCTGAATATTTCTCAAATGATAAAGATAAAACGGTAAAAGCCTGCTCTGTTTATTTCAATTCAAACGGTATTTTAAGCGCTCTTTTTAACCTGCCCGAGATGAAACTGGCGAGTGCTTTCCTACAGAAAAACAAACACGGTTTCAAAATCCCTGAGCCTTACACAGCTACCATCATTCAAAAAATGTTCGATGTGCACAAGGCTTCCGGTTCGGATGTACTTTTTAATTTTTTAAAACTTATCAACGGTTTACAAGAGTTAAATGAAAACATTTTACCGCTTTGTTCGGAAATGTATTCTGCTAATGTAACGGAGAATGAAGGAATGCGCCTGAGTAAAATTATCAGTTTTATTACCGAAAATTATAACAGCCAGATTTCATTAGAAGACGTAGCTAACGCTGCTTTTATGACACCACAGGCATTTTGCAGGTATTTTAAAAAGCATACAGGCCATACTTTTGTTTCGTTTTTAAATGAGGTAAGAATTAATGATGCTTGTAAAAGTCTTATTTCCGGAGAAAAAGCTGATTGTATTTCGGGAGTTGCTTATAAAGCGGGTTTCAATAGCATAACTAATTTTAACCGTGTTTTTAAAAGTATTATTGGGCAGTCGCCAAGAGCCTACATCGATACTTATAACAATGTAAGCAAGGTTAGTTATACAAGTGCTATGTAATCACTGAATAGTTAAAGCCAAAACGAAAAGCAATTTTTAATACCGCCAATCATGAAAAATTGTATCTTCGTTAATACCAAATATTTCCCTCTTTATCACTCTATGAACTCAATTCGCAAGGTTTTTGCCTGTATAATAGCCTGTTTGGTTTTGAGTTTTAATTCTACACTTGCGCAAATACCACCATCACCAGTAAAATACCTTGGGGTAGAAAATGGTTTATCAAACAATGTCGTTAATTCACTGTATTTAGATCATTTTGGCTTTATGTGGATGGGTACCTACGATGGCCTAAACCGGTATGATGGCTATAATTTTAAGGTTTTCAGGAATAACTGGGGGGTAGATAATTCCCTCATAAATAACCATATCACGGCTTTAAATGGCGACAACCTTAATAGAATCTGGGTTGGTACGCAAAAAGGTATTTCGTATTACAATTACGCTGATACTAAACTTCATAAATTGTTTTATAATGATAACGGCAAACAATTAGCCGTTTCTGCGCCGGTAAATGCAATCGCTGTAAGCCGGCAATCGTCGGTGTTTATTGCTACTGATGATGGTGGTATCTACGAATTGGAAAACAACAAAGAGATTGCTGAAAAAATCCAGTTCAAAAAGAACAAAAACTATACTGTTAAAGCACTTTGTATTGATGATAAAGATGTTTTGTGGCTTTTTATCAAAGATTTTGGTTTATGTAAATACGATATCGGGCACAAAGAGATAAAACTGGTTAAGCAAGATATCAAGAATGTAACCAGTATCATAAGCGGTATAAATAACCAGCTCTGGATCGGAACCGAACAAGGACTTTATCTATTCGGGAAAAACAATAATTCGTTAACAAAACCCGCTCAATATCCCGATAAGGATAATATTATGAGTTTGATGCTGGATAAACAGCAAAAACTTTGGATATCGACCGATGGCAGTGGCATCGTGTTGTTTGATACCAGGGCAGGCAAAATAAATCGGTTATCTGCAGGAAAGGATAAAGGTTTACTCAGCAGCAATTCGGTGGCGCAGGTTTATGAAGACAAGGAATCAAGAAAATGGATTGCGACCTTGCGTGGCGGTATAAACATTATCGACCAGCAGAGCACACAATTTCAAAGCATAAGAAAAGATGCCTTGAAAAGTAACTCATTGGTGAACAATTTTGTGCTTTCATTTAGCGAAGATGAATTCCAAAACATCTGGATTGGAACAGATGGTGGCGGCTTGAGTTTATGGAACAGGAAAAAGAACAGTTTTACAAATTATGTTAAAACCAGCAATCCGGGTGCACTGAAGAGTAATTTTATCACCAGTATTTTAAATGATAATGAAAATAACACCTGGGTTTCTAGCTTTAGCGGAGGTATAGACCGTTTTGATAAGCAAAGCCAAAAGTTTATTCATTATACCTGCCACAATCCGGTTAAAGGAGTTGATGAGGTAAATATCTGGAAGCTTTACCAGGATAGAAATAATAACATTTGGGCAGGTACTACACGTGGTGGGGCACTTTACCGTTATAATAAATTAGCCGATAAATTTGAACTTTTTGATAATAGTTTGAAAGATATTCATTCCATTTTTCAGGATGCTGAAGGTAATTTATGGGTTGGGAATTATACCGATTTGATAAAAGTTGACCTTCTTAATAAGAAACATGAGTACATTAAAATTAACCTGGCGATACGGGCGATAAACGAAGATTCGAAAGGTCAGTTGTGGATAGGCACAGAGGGTGGTGGTTTAATCCGGCTTAATGCCAAAACCAAAGCAATAAAACGCTATGTTCAAAGTGATGGCTTGCCTAGCAACTCCGTTTTGAATATACTAATCGATTCGAAAGATAACCTTTGGTGCAGTACTTATAATGGCCTTTCGAAGTTTGACATTAAGGAGCAAAAGTTTAAAAACTACTATACCTCAGATGGTTTGCAAAGTAATCAGTTTAACTACAACGCTGCCTTAAAATTAAAAGACGGTGCATTTTTATTTGGGGGAATTAATGGTTTCAACTTATTTTATCCTGATAGTATAAAAGAAAATAACAGGGTTCCAAAAATTGTACTTACCGATTTCAGGATAAACAATGTTCCGCTAGATGAAGATTCCAGTTATAAAAACACATCTATTGTAAACCTTAAAAAGATTGAAATTCCATATAACGCTGCAGTAATTTCCGTTGATTACGCTGCTATAGAATTTTCATTTCAGGAACAGATTTCTTATGCGTATTACCTTGAAGGATGGGACAGAAACTGGAATTATGTAAATAAACTCAATACTGCTTATTACTCAAGGTTAAATGAAGGCGAGTACAAACTGCATATTAAAAGTACCGATACTGAAGGCGCCTGGAGCAATAACGAAAAAATAATAATCATTAAAATTTTACCGCCCTGGTATAGAACATGGTGGGCCTATGGCATTTATTTAATCCTGTTTTCAGGTGTATCTTATTTGTTTCAGACTTACCGAAACAGGCAGCGGAACTTGAAACACGAAATAGAAATTACGAACCTGAAAATGGAACGTGAGAAAGATTTAAACGAGAAAAAACTAAATTTCTTTACCAATATTTCGCACGAACTGCGTACGCCATTAACACTTATCGTTAACCCGATTAAAGATATTTTAAACAACAAAGAATCGGGGCAGGAGAAGAATGACTTAAATGTTGTTTATCGTAATTCCCGCAGATTACTAAGTCTGGTAGATCAATTGCTTTTATTTAGAAAAACAGAAAGTGAAAATGATACACTAAATATTGTAAAGATTAACCTCTTCAAATTTGCACGCGAAATTTTTCTGTGCTTCGGTTACCTGGCAAAAAACAATAACATCGATTATACTTTTGAATGCGATGATGAAGAAACAGTAGTTTATGGCGATAAGGATAAACTGGAAATCGTGTTCTTTAATTTACTCTCAAATGCATTAAAATTTACGCCTAAGGGGGGCTTCGTTAAATTTAAAATAGAACATCATCCTAATGGGATAAAAATAGAAGTCAGCGATAATGGCCCTGGAATTCCGGATGATATTGGTGAGAAGCTTTTCGATAAGTTTTACAAGGTGATGAGTAAAGAATCGCTTAAAATGGGATTTGGAATCGGCTTATACCTCGTTAAAAGTTTTGTTGAATTACATAAGGGAAAAATCTATTTCCACTCTAAAAAGGGTTTAGGAACGAGCTTTTTTATTGAAATGCCTGTAGGTGAGCCAATCGATTTATATGAAAATAACATCAATGAAAACGAACTGACTTATGTGAATGAGTTAATTGCTCAGGAAGATTCGGAAGATGAGCCATCTGATAAAAATAATACAGGTAATCTCGAATTACTGATATCGGATCTCAACTCCATTCTGGTGGTTGATGATAATACTGAAATTATTGATTACATCCGGCAGATTTTTCAGGATAATTTTAAAATTTACCAGGCAACTAACGGTATCGACGGACTGAACAGCTGTAGAGAATTCTTACCTGATATTGTTATTTCTGATGTAAACATGGATGGCCTGAATGGTATAGAGCTATGCAAGGCAATAAAAGATGATTCAGCACTGAACCATATTCCCGTAATCCTGCTAACTGCCGACCCAACCGCCGAAGTTCGGCTAAAAGGGATTGAAGTTGGTGCTTATGATTTTATTAGCAAACCCTTTGATAAAGATTTGTTTACTGCGAAAATAAATGGAATTATTAAGAACCGAACAAATCTGCAGTCGTATTTCTACAACGAGATAACACTTAAATCCGATACCCATAAAGTATCCCAGGAGGATAAAGGATTTCTATTGAAATGTATTTCCATCATAGAAGATAACCTAACGGAAGATGGTTTTAACGTTAAAACGCTGGCTTCTGATTTGGGCATGAGCCATTCCAATCTTTACAAAAAGATTAAAACCACCTCCGGACAATCGGTAAATGGCTTTGTAAGGTTTATAAGATTAAGAAAAGCCGCTGAATTGCTGATTAATACAAACCTGAATATAAATGAAGCCGCTTTCAGGGTGGGTATTAACGATATAAAATATTTTAGGGAACAGTTTCAGAAGCTTTTTAAACTAACACCCTCTGAGTTTGTAAAAAAGCACAGAAAAACCTTTCACAAATATTATAATCTAAATAGTGTATTGAAGTAGCTTTAACTAAAGGCTCTTTTGCTAAAATACCCCCTTATATTTATGATTTAGCCCCGTGTTTTGGAAAGCAAAATTTTAGTACTTCGCGAAATAACTAACCAGATGCTTGGTTTTACAACAAAGTTTGGAGAATTAACTTTAGCTGTTTATACGCAGCATAAACTTAACTTAATTCGCTGTTAACCAATAAAAATTATAACTGTTCCGGCAGTGAAATGATATGAAAATTGCAATTAAACTTTTTCTGCTCCTTCTCTTTTCCGTGCCGGTTTTCGGTCAGCAAAAATTAAAAGCTTTTAAATTAAACGAAGTGATTTTGCTTGATGGAAGATTTAAAGATGCACAACAAACCGATTTAAAATACATTATTGAGCTTAATCCTGACCGGTTATTAGCACCATATTTGCGTGAAGCTGGCTTAAAACCCAAAGCCGAATCTTATGGGAACTGGGAGAATACCGGACTAGACGGGCACATGGCTGGCCATTATCTGTCCGCTCTTTCTTTAATGTATGCCGCTACAGGAAGTGAGGTGTTGAAAAACCGCATAAATTACATGCTTTCCGAATTGAAAAAGTGCCAGGATGCGAATGGCAACGGCTATGTTTCCGGAATTCCAGGCGGTAAAAAAATGTGGACGGAAATCAGAGGTGGAAACATCAGGGCTTCATCTTTCTCTTTGAATGATAAATGGGTTCCGCTATACAATATCCATAAAATTTATGCGGGTTTGTACGATGCTTATACGGCTGCAGGTAATCTACAGGCAAAAGAAATGCTCATTAAGTTAACAGATTGGTGCGTAGATCTGGTTTCTGATTTGACTGACTTGCAAATTCAGGAAATGCTGAAAAGTGAGCACGGTGGATTAAATGAGGTTTTTGCCAATGTATATTCCATAACTGGCGATAAAAAATACCTGCAACTCGCCCGCAAGTTTTCCGATAAACGTATCCTCAATCCATTACTTGAAAATACTGATGCCTTAAATGGGCTTCATGCCAATACACAAATTCCTAAAGTTATCGGTTATGAACAAATAGCAATAGCTGATAAAGATACCACATGGGAAAATGCCTCCAAATTTTTCTGGAACACAGTTGTGAATAACCGTACAGTTGCTATTGGCGGCAATAGTGTTCGCGAGCATTTCAATCCGGAGAATGATTTTTCCTCGATGATAGAATCGAGAGAAGGACCCGAAACCTGCAACTCTTATAACTTGCTGAAGCTGACCAAACAGCTTTTCCTTTCGTCGCCATCTGCCAAATACATCGATTATTACGAAGAAACACTATACAACCACATTCTAACATCGCAAAATACTAAAGGCGGTTTCGTTTATTTTACACCGATACGGCCGGGTCATTACAGAACATACTCTAATCCACAGGAAAGTTTCTGGTGCTGCGTGGGCTCAGGATTGGAAAATCATGCAAAATACGGTGAAATGATTTACAGCCACAACAGCAATTCGGTATTTGTAAACCTTTACATACCTTCAGTTTTAAACTGGAAAGAAAAAGGACTTCAACTTACGCAGCATACTTCATTTCCTGAATCAGAAACGTCTAAATTAACTTTAAAATTAAAAAGAAGCAGTCGTTTCAATATCAGTTTAAGGTATCCATCGTGGGTAGAAAAAGGTAAATTACAGGTTTTCGTTAACGGTAAAAGGCAGAAAATACTCTTTAATACAAACGGCTACATAAGCCTAAACCGAAACTGGCAAAATAGCGACGTGATTGAATTAAAGCTTCCGATGCGGATTAAGGCTAGCTTTTTGCCCGATGGCTCTGATTGGGTTGCCTTTAAACGCGGACCAATCGTTCTGGCGGCCGAATTAGATACGTTGAGCCAGCCAAATCTTATCGCCGATGGCAGCAGAATGGGCCACATTGCCAATGGTGCATTATTACCGCTTAACGATGCACCCCTTATTGTTGGAGAGAAAGAACAAATTGCAACGGGAATAAAACAAGTAAACCAAAGTAATACCGTTTTTAATGCTGCTCAAATCATTTATCAGCCGAGGTATAAAAGGCTCCAGCTTACTCCTTTTTATAATTTAAGTGAAAAGCGCTACGTAATTTACTGGCCATATAGCAGCAAAGAGCATTTGGCTGAAAGAATAAGCAGCATTAAAACTTATGAGGTCGAAAAAAATAAAATAGAGGCATCAACGGTAGATTTAATTAATACAGGTGAACAACAACCTGAAACAGATCATGGTTTTAAAGGCGAACAAACGGACAATGGCACGTTCGGGGAGAGGCATTTCAGAAATGGAAAAGCATGGTTTAGTTATCGTTTAAAAAATAATGCTTTACAAGCTAAAAAACTGACAATTACTTTATCTGGCGAAGAGAAAAATAAAGCATTTTCAATTCTTATAAATAATGAGCTGATAAAACACCTAACACTTGATGGCACAAAAGGCAAAGATTTTTATAACGAAGAAATAACAATTCCTGGCCAGTTACTTTCAGCCGATATGGAAATAAAGTTTGTGGCTGATAGCAATTCTTCTATTGGAAATATTTACGAAATAAGGTTACTAAAGTGATTTGTAAAAGCCCTGAAATTTTTTAAAAACGTTGTTGTAACGTTAATTGACAAAAAAGATTAATTTGCAGTATTAAATCACCCCCTTTTAAATATGATTTACCCCCCTAAACAAGCCTGTAGAAATTCGGTACTTCGGTTAACCAAATATATCAAATTGACTAACCATAACATCAAATCGAAGTTTTTAGCAGCACTGGTTTTATTTTTATCATGTTTCATATTATCAGGAGGCTTGGCTTTTTCACAGGAAAAGGAAATTAATGTAATCGCTGAAAATGGCTGGGCTAATAATTCGGTTAATGCGGTAATTTTTAGGAAAAACTCGCTGGTAACTTTTAGGAATTACCAGTACGCCGCCTATTACGATAATGAGCAATCAGTTGTTTTGGCTAAGCGAAAAACAGGTGATAAACACTGGACAATTGAGAAAACTCAATATAAAGGCGATGCAACCGATGCACATAAATCGATAAGCATCATTGTAGATGGTTCGGGAATTTTACATGTGGCCTGGGGCCAGCATAATAATAACTTAAATTATGCAAAAGGTACATCGGCAGGTGCTTTAACGCTAGGAGAGAAGCAGTCAATGCTTGCCAAAAAGGAAAATAAAGTAAGTTACCCGGAATTTTACAAGCTGCCGTCTGGTGATTTACTTTTCTTTTATCGTGATGGTGGTTCGGGCAATGGAAACCTGATGATAAACCGTTATGCCGTAAAAAGTAAAACCTGGAGCCGCGTTCAGGATGGAATGATTGATGGCGAAGGAAAACGTAATGCCTATTGGCAGGTTGCAATAGACAAAGCCGGGACGATACACTTATCGTGGGTATGGCGTGAAAGCCCTGACGTAGCCAGTAATCACGATCTTTGTTATGCAAAATCATTTGATGGCGGCTTAAGCTGGCAAAAATCAAACGGAGAAAAGTACCAGCTGCCGATAATCGAGTCGAATGCTGAATATGCTTTAAAAATCCCTCAGAAAAGCGAGTTAATTAACCAGACCTCCATGTATGCTGATGCAAAGGGGAGGGTTTTTATTGCTGGTTACTGGCGTGATCTTCCTAATGATATTCCGCAATACCATATCGTTTTTAACGATGGAAAAAGCTGGAAAGTAAATGCTTTATCATTCAGGAAAACACCCTTTAGTTTGAGCGGGGGAGGAACCAAGAAAATACCGGTTTCACGGCCGCAGATCATCGTTTGGCCGGTAAATAAAAGCTATGCTGCGGGAATTTTATTCAGGGATGCCGAACGGGGAAGCAAAGCTTCTATTGCCTTGAACAAGGATATTTATACCAATAACTGGCAGATTGAGGATTTAACTTCAGAAAGTGTGGGCGATTGGGAGCCCAGTTACGATACCGAATTATGGAAAGATAAAACGATCCTCAATCTATACCTGCAAAACGTTACCCAGGTAGATGGCGAAGGTAAAGCTGATGCAAAACCAACCGCGGTTAAAGTTTTAGAATGGAAACCGAAATCGAAAATTTAGAATGAAAACTTTATCAACAATAAGGCAGATTAAACTCATCTGCTGCACATGGCTGCTTTCAGCACTTTTCCCATTTCAGTTATTTGCGCAAAAAAGTGTTTCATCCGATACCAAAAATGTAGGCTATCTTTTTGTTTACTTCACTGGAAATGATAAAAAGGAAGAAGCCATTCATTATGCAATAAGTAAAAATGGCTACGCTTTTAATGCCCTGAATAATGATGAGCCAATAATTGCCACCGAAAAAATAAGTTCGACAGGGGGAGTACGCGATCCACACATATTACGTGGTGCTGATGGAAAGACATTTTACATGGTTGTAACCGATATGGTTTCGGCCAAAGGCTGGGATAGTAACAGGGCAATGGTATTGCTCAAATCAACAGATTTGGTTAACTGGACTTCATCAATAATCAATATCCAGAAAAGATTTCCCGGAAATGAAAACCTGCTTCGGGTATGGGCACCACAAACTATTTATGATAGTGAAAAAAAGAAATACGTGGTTTACTGGTCTATGAAACATGGAAAAGACCCCGATAAAATTTATTATGCTTACGCCAATGCCGATTTTACCGACCTTGAGACCGAACCAAAACAATTATTTTTTAGCCCAACGAATGGTTCTTGTATTGATGGCGATATAATTTATCACAAGGGTAAATACAATTTGTTTTTTAAGACTGAAGGCAACGGTAACGGTATAAAAAAGGCAATTTCCAATAAACTTACGGAAGGCTATGTTTTAGAAGATAAATACCTGCAACAAACTACTGAAGCCGTTGAAGGAGCAGGTGTATTTAAACTTAACAATAGCGACGAATACATTTTAATGTACGATGTTTACATGAAAGGTAAATATCAGTTTACCAGAAGTAAAGACCTGGAAAACTTTAAAGTAATTGATGAAGATGTTTCTATGGATTTTCATCCAAGGCACGGAACCGTGCTGCCGATTAATCAGGTTGAAATGGAACGTTTAGTCTCAAAATGGTATAGCGCAGCATCAGTTTTGAAATCCCCACAATCGAAATTGATTAAGAAAAATAACGTTGTTTTAGATAGTATAAATAAAAGACTTTTCCTTCCGGTTGATTATGGTACAAACCTTAAAAGTTTCGACCCTGAATTTACTGCTTTTCCTGGTGTTGAAATTTCTCCGAAAGGAAAACTGGATTTTTCAAAAGGGCCGCAAAAAATTACAGTTCGTGTCTTGGGAAAAGCTGCTGTTACTTATCTCGTAGATGTTCAGGTTAATAACAATCCGGTACTAAAAGGTTACTATGCCGATCCTGAAATATTATATTCAAACAAAACAGGTAAATACTATTTATATCCCACGAGCGATGGTTTTACCGGCTGGAGTGGGAATTACTTTAAAACCTTCTCCTCTGTCAATTTAGTCGATTGGAAAGATGAAGGGGTAATACTCGATTTGGTGAAAGATGTAAGCTGGGGAAAAAGAAACGCCTGGGCGCCAACAATAACCGAGAAGAAAGTAAACGGGGATTTCAAATACTTCTACTATTTTACTGCTGCTCAAAAAATAGGTGTTGCCGTAGCTGATCGTCCCGAAGGACCGTTTACCGATAGCGGTAAAGCATTGATTGCCCAAAAACCGACCGGTATTAATGGCGGCCAGGAAATAGACCCTGATGTTTTTACCGATCCTAAAACCGGTAAAAGCTATTTGTATTGGGGAAATGGTTACATGGCTTGCGCTGCCCTTAATCCGGATATGGTTTCTATCGATACCAACTCGATTAAAGTAATTACCCCAAATAAAGATTTTCGTGAGGGCACCGAAGTATTTTTTCGAAACGGTAAATACTATTTTCTTTGGTCGGAAGATGATACAAGAAGTGAAAACTATCGCGTTCGTTATGGCTTTGCCGATTCGCCAACTGGCAATATAACCATCCCGGCAGATAATTTGATTTTAGCCAAAGATGTGCCAAACGGTATTTATGGAACCGGGCACAATAGTGTAATCCAGGTTCCTGGTAAAGATGAGTGGTATATTGTGTACCATCGTTTTACAAGGCCAAAAGGGATTACCATGGGAAATGCTGCGGGTTATAACCGCGAAGTTTGTATCGATAAAATGGAATTCAATCCTGACGGAACAATAAAGAAAATAATCCCAACCCTAACCGGAATTAAACCTGTTAACTAATGAGAAACAAAACCTATATCAGTTTTATAATGCTGCTGTTTGTAGCAATGAACTTAAATGCCCAGAAACTGCCTGGCAAGAAAGAGGTGCTTGCTATTATCGATAAAGCAAATACCTATTGGCAAAATAACAATAAACCTGAAGTACGTTCATTTTGGGATAATGCAGCTTACCACACCGGAAACATGGAAGTTGTAGCCCTTACTAAAAATGAAACCTACCGGAAATACTCAGAAGACTGGGCAATTTATAATAAATGGATGGGTGCAAAATCTACTGATAAAAGTCAGTGGAAATATAAGTATGGAGAAACAGATGATTTTGTGCTTTTTGGCGATTGGCAAATCTGCTTTCAAACCTATATCGATTTGTATCATTTAAAACCTGAAGAGCATAAAATTGCCAGGGCTAAAGAAGTAATGGAATATGAAATGAGTACTTCGCAAAACGATTACTGGTGGTGGGCAGATGGCTTATATATGGTTATGCCTGTGATGACAAAGCTGTATAAAACAACAGGTAACGAACAATATCTTGATAAGCTTTATGCGTATTTTATGTATGCCAACAGCATTATGTACGATAGCGAAGCCAAATTATACTACCGTGACGCGAAGTATGTTTATCCGCAGCATAAAAGCGCTAATGGTAAAAAAGATTTTTGGGCAAGAGGCGATGGATGGGTATTTGCCGGCTTAGCCAAAGTGCTTAAAGATTTGCCTAAAAATGATAAACATCGGGCAGAGTACCTTACCAAATACAAAAATATGGCTGATGCCATTTTGAAAAGCCAGCAGGAACAAGGTTACTGGACACGCAGTATGCTCGATGCTGAACATGCACCAGGACCGGAGACAAGTGGCACAGCCTTTTTTACTTATGGTCTCTTATGGGGTATAAACAATGGCTATCTCGATAAAAAAACTTACTTCCCGCCGGCACTAAAAGCCTGGAATTATTTAACTAAAACTGCTTTGCAGGAAAACGGTAAAATAGGATATGTACAGCCAATCGGCGAAAAGGCAATCCCTGGGCAGGTAGTAGATGCTAACTCAACGGCTAATTTTGGTGTAGGTGCCTTTTTGCTGGCCAATTGCGAAATGTACAGGTATTTAAAAAAATAATCATACAAAATTACAATGAATATGTTTACTAAAAAGTTGCTGATAGGTTTATGCTTTCTGGCAATATTAACGAATAGCGCTTTCGGGCAGAAGAAAAAAACGAGTAAAAAGGCCGAAATTTTAACCGATAGACAATTCTGGCTTCAGCAGATGGATAAGATGGTTAAGCCAGTTCTGTATAATCTGGCGAAAGATAGCTTGCGTATCAATATGCCGCAGGTGACATCTATTCACATTGACAATAAGGAACATCGTATTAAGGTGCAATATGTTGAGGTGCTGGGGAGGGTTTTAAGTGGTATTGCGCCATGGTTACAATTAGAAGGTGGTGATGCTGCCGAAGTTGCACTAAGGAAGCAGTATAGAGATTGGGCGATTCAGGGCCTTAAAAATTCACTCGATTCCAATGCTAAGGATTTCATGAATTACGATATCGGCGGGCAACAGCTTGTAGATGCCTCCTATGTAGCATTGGCTTTTGTACGTGCGCCATGGTTATGGGAAAACCTCGATAAAAAACATCAGGAATTAATGATGAAATCGATTGTAACCACAAGAAGATTTAAACCTGTTTTCTCGAACTGGTTGTTGTTTTCTGCAATGAATGAAGCCTTTTTGGCGAAATTTGGATATAGCTGGGATCCAATGCGGGTAGACTATGCATTGCAACAAATGGAACAATGGTATGTTGGCGATGGTATGTATACAGATGGCAGTACCTACGCATTTGATTATTACAACAGTTACGTTATTCATCCTTATCTGGCAACGATATCAACCATTATCGGCAGCAAAGTGAAAGACTATAATACCATGTTCGAAAAGATTAAGAAACGCAACGAGCGTTATGCTATTATTCAGGAAAGGTTAATTAACACTGATGGAACTTACCCTGCTACCGGACGTTCAATTATCTATCGTGGTGGCGCATTTCATCATTTAGCCGATATGGCATTTAGAAAAGCACTGCCAAAACAATTAAGCCCAGAGCAGGTGCGTTGCGCATTAACAGCTGTAATACGAAAAACTTTAGAGAGCCCGACAACCTATAAAAACGGTTGGTTAACAATTGGCTTATATGGCGCACAACCCGATTTAGGCGATTTCTACAACAACCAGGGTAGTCCCTACATCTCCAGCAATATATTTCTTCCCTTGGGCCTCCCTGCCACCGATGCTTTCTGGGCAAATCCACCTGCAAAATGGAGTGCGCAGAAAATATGGTCGGGTGAAGATTTTCCGAACGATCACAGCGCAGACTTAAGGTAATTCATAGGAACATTCAGCACAAAAGCTTCATAATGTTTTTGTGCTGAAAAAAATAAACGTTCTATTTACGTTTAAAAAAAGTGGAGTTATGTTAAAAAGTGCCTGAAAAGCCATTTTTTAACATAAAAGTGAGAATTTATCCCCTATTAATTACCGTATTACCCCTCACGCTGCAGCTCAATTTTGTAGTTAATTTGTTTAAACCAAATATAAAAAAACTAATGAAAACAGACAGAAAGACTTAAACTGATACGCTCCCTTGAGCGGAAAGATTTTTTGAAAATTAACTCTTCACAAAAATCAACTGATTAAAGAAATCAAACACAAATAAGAACAAACTAACCAAATAGTCATTATGCTAAAAAATTTACTTTCACCACTTAGGTGTGTGCTGGCATTCCTCGCAATATTTCTGATGGCAGAAATAAATCCGATAAGTGCTTTTGCCCAAACAGGAAACGCAGATGTTTCCGGTACAGTTGTCGATGCAAAAGGTTCACCAATTCCTGGGGCAACCATAAAAAATCAAAACACTTCAAAAGTTGCCATCTCTGATGGAAATGGCCGTTATAAAATTGCAGCGGCAAAAGGAGAAACATTGGTATATACTTTTATCGGTTATACCACAAAATCGATTGTTGTTGGCAACGAAATACAATTAAATGTTTCACTAGCAGAGGCTGCTGATAAAACACTTAACGATGTTGTCGTTATCGGTTATGGTACGCAAAAACGATCTGATGTTACAGGTTCGGTGGTTTCTGTACCTAAAGCAAGATTATCTCAGTTGCCTGTTACCAACGTTTTACAATCTATTGAAGGTGCTGTTGCAGGTGTAAACGTTACAACAACATCATCGGTACCAGGTAGCCAGCCAAATGCTTTAATCAGGGGGCAAAACTCTATTACTGCAGGTACTGGTCCTTATGTTGTGGTTGATGGGGTGCCCTTGAGTAAAACAGGCGGTTCGTTGAATGATATTAATCCTAACGATATTGCTTCTGTTGAGATTTTGAAAGATGCGAGTGCTACAGCAATTTACGGTACAAACGGTTCTAATGGTGTAATTTTGATTACAACCAAAAGAGGTACAACAGGCAAACCAGTGATTCGTTACAGTGGTTACGCTGGTTTTGATAACCTTGCACATATCCTGGAACCAAGAAGCGGTGCCGAATACGTACAAAAATATGCTGATTATTTGAAACAAACCGGACAGGTACAAACGAGACCAGTGCCGAATATTGGTGAACTACCTGCTTATAACGCAGGCACTACAACGGATTGGGTTAAAGAAGCAACACAGCAAGGTGTTATTCAGGACCATAACGTTGGAATTTCTGGTGGTTCTCAGGATGTTAAATATTTTATCTCAGGCGATTACCTGAACCAAAAAGGGGTAATTAAAGGTTATGATTTTAAACGTATTGGTTTGCGCTCTAATTTAGATGTTAACGTAACCAGTTTCTTAACTGTTGGAACATCTTTATTCCTGACAAGTAATAACTATGATGGCGGCCGTGCAAATTTACTTTTAGCTACTGCAATGAGTCCTTACGGGCAGGAATATAACGCTAACGGCACTTATACAATTTACCCAATGAATCCGGAGCAGCTTTATGTTAATCCATTGTTGGGTTTAACAACAACGCAAATCAGCAGAACCACAAACATTAATGGAAATGGTTATGCGGAGATTAAGTTTCCTGGAGCATTAACCGGCTTAAAGTTTCGTTTAAATGCAGGTTATACCTATTTCCCTGAAAGAAGAGGAAGTTACACAGGCCGTTTGGCAAATGATTTAAATGGTACGGCAAGTAGCTTTAATGCCTCTACAAACAGTTACACTGTTGAGAATATCTTAACCTATTCAAAAGATATTAAAAAGCATCATTTCGACTTCACGGCATTATACAGTGCGCAGGAACGTAAATATAACTCTACAACAGCCGGAGCAGTTGGTTTTATCAATGATGAGGTTGGTTTAGATAATATTGGCGCTGGCGCTACACAAACAAGTGCTTCATATCGCGACAGGTACGGAATTAACTCACAAATGGGGCGTTTATTCTACTCTTACGACAGCCGTTACCTGTTAACCCTAACAGCTCGTAGAGATGGTTCATCAGTTTTTGGTGCCAATACAACCAAATATGGTGTTTTCCCTTCTGCAGCGCTTGGATGGAATATTATTAATGAAGACTTTATGAAAAATGTTAAAGTTTTCAATAACCTGAAACTTAGATTATCATACGGTAAAACGGGTAACGAAGCGGTAAGTGTTTACAGAACAATTACTACTGACGGAACAGCCCGCTCACCATTTAACGGTATCAGTACAATTGGTGTGCTTGCAGGTAATTTGGGTAACTCTAATTTACAGTGGGAAACAACTAAAACAGCCAACATCGGTTTAGACTTTGGTATTTTTAACAACAGGATCAGCGGTAGTATCGAAGCTTATCAAAATAAAACAAGTGGTTTATTACTAAGCAGAAGTTTACCAATTATTACCGGTTACACCAGTGTTTTAGATAATATTGGAAAAACGACAAATAAAGGTTTAGAACTTACCTTAAATACCCAAAACTTTGTAGGTAAAGATTTCCGTTGGGAAACCATGATTGTTTTTGCAGCAAACAGAAATAAAATAACCGATTTATATGGTGATGGCAAAGATGATTTAGGTAACAGATGGTTTTTGGGTAAACCGATCGGCGTAATTTATGATTACAAAATGACGGGTGTTTGGCAAACTGGTGAAGATGCTTCAAAACAAGACCCTACAGCTAAACCTGGTAGTTTAAAATTTGCCGATTTAAACGGCGACGGTAAAATAACCGGCGATGGCGATAGAATGATTTTAGGTCAGACAGCTCCAAAATGGACCGGCGGTTTAACCAACACCTTCCACTACAAAAATGTTAATTTGAGTATCTTCATCCAGACTGCTCAGGGTATGACGAAAAATAACCCGGATTTACAATATGGTGATGAAACCGGAAGAAGAAATACACCTGCTGAAATTGGTTACTGGACACCTGAAAACCAGAGCCAGACAAGACCGGCATTATCGTATAACAATACATTGGGTTATGGTTATGCATCTGATGCAAGTTACACCAGGATTAAAGATGTTACCTTGAGTTATGTTTTCGGTCAGTCTTTATTGGATAAACTTCACCTGGGCGGTTTAACTGTTTACGCGAGTGGCCGTAACCTTTATACCTTCACAAAATGGGTAGGTTGGGACCCTGAGAATAATTACTCAACAAGGGGCTCGGGCGACTGGACAAACAATTACCCACTTACACGCACTTTTGTATTGGGCTTAAATGTTTCATTACGTTAATTAGAATCATCATGAAAAAATATATAACCATACTCGCATCATTATCAATTCTTTTTGTTGCGTTTTCATCATGCAAAAAAACATTTCTGGATGAGAAACCTTTTTCATCATATACACCATTAACACTAACAGATTCACTTGGATTTGAAGCATCATTAATTGGTTTGTATAACCATACCAGTACCATATTTTCATGGTCTGATCAGCAAGGCTGGCCAAGTGTTTGGCAGGTTGGAACTGACGTAGCCAACGCTACAAATAATCAGCAGGGTGTAGAAATTCCTTATTACAACTATGCTACGCTAACTTCAACAGATAACGGAGCAGCACGTACGTGGAACAGGAACTACATTATGGTTAATTTAACCAATATCATTGTTGATGGTATTGAAAATCCTAGTACAACCAGTTTAAGTGCGAAAGGAAAAAGTTTGGTAAGTGCCGAAGCTAAATTTTTCAGGGCTTATGCCTATAACAATTTAGCAACATTGTTTGGCGGCGTTCCATTAATTACGCATGCTTTAACTGGTCCTAAAACAGATTTCGTAAGGGCACCAATAGCAGATGTAAATAATTTTATCGTATCAGATTTAGTGTATGCAGCGGCAAATCTTCCCGATATCGAATCGGTAAAAACAAATACAAAAGGTAAAATGTATGGTCGAGCGAATAAGTTCATGGCCATGCAGTTATTGGCTGAAGTTTATCTTCGTATGGGTAAGCCAGATTTGGCCGAACAACAAGCACAGGCAATTATTAGCAGCGGTAAATTTAGTTTGATTAAAAGTCGCTACGGTGTAAAGTCAAGTCTTCCGGGTGATTATTATTCTGATATGTTCCAATATGGTAATGAAAGAAGATCGCAAGGTAATACTGAAGCCATCTGGGTATTGGAACAGGAAAACCCAACGAGTGTGGTAGGTGGTATTACTGATAATCCACAACAAAGAAGGGTTTGGGGAGCAGCATATTATAACATTGCAGGTATGGCTATCGCCGATTCATTGGGCGGTCGTTCAATTGGCCGTTTACGTTTAAGTAACTGGGTACTTTATGGTTTGTACAAAGGAAACGATATTCGTAACTCACAATACAATATCCGCAGAAGGTATTACTATAACGATCCGAGTCCTGCTTATGCCGCAAGATATGGTAAACAAGTTCCGTTTACTGGTCCTGATACGCTAATTAACATCTGTCCAAGTACAACCAAATGGGGTGCTTTTGATCCTAATGATACTTTTGGCTATGCGATGATTAAAGATTTTATCCTGATGCGTTTAGGTGAAACCTACCTTTTGCTTGCTGAAGCACAGGTTGCCCAAGGCAAGCTTACCGAGGCTGCAACATCAATCAATGTATTAAGAACAAGGGCTAATGCAGCGCAGGTTACTGCGGCAGAAATGACAAAAGACTTTATTTTAGATGAAAGAGCCAGAGAGTTAATCGGTGAGGAAAATAGAAGAATGACATTGATGAGAACCGGAACACTGGTAGAAAGGGCACTGCGTTTAAACTCAAACGATGCTTCTAAACCTATTACCGGTTTAACTTCAAAAGCCTTGTTATTGCCAATCCCATTGAGCGAAATTCAGCTGAATAAAGATGCTGTTTTAACCCAAAACCCTGGTTATTAATAATATTTTGGTTAGTTTTTCGGGTCGTCTTCGGATGACCCGATTATTAATTAAACACAATCGCTATATTACATTTTTATTTCACAATATATTATAATCCAGGTTTATGTACAGTCGTTTATCCCTTCTCTTTGCTTTAATTTTTAGTAGTTGTTTAGTAAATCATCCGGTTTTTTCTCAGGAGAAATATCAGGATTTCAACCCTGGTAAAATTTGGAAAGATAATAACGGTGTACATATCAATGCGCATGGCGGAGGAATTGTATACAGCAAAGGGTTATATTATTGGTTCGGTGAACATAAAATTGAAGGCGAAAAAGGAAATACAGCGCAGGTAGGTGTTCATTGTTATTCTTCAAAAGATTTATATAACTGGAAAGATGAAGGTATTGCGCTTTCAGTTTCTGAGGATTTGAAAATTGATATTGCTAAAGGCAGTATTTTAGAACGCCCAAAGGTTGTATACAATAAAAAAACGAAGAAGTTTGTGATGTGGTTCCATCTGGAGCTATTAGGCAAAGGTTATGAGGCTGCCCGTGCCGGTGTAGCAGTAGCGGATAAAGTAACTGGGCCTTATACTTTTATTAAAAGTTACCGCCCGAATGCTGGTAAAATGCCTTTCTATGATGCAGCAACACCCGAAGCCGATAAAGTAAACTGCGACAAACCTGCAAACAAAAGCGATGGCTTTTTCTGCCGCGATTTTGCAGGTGGTCAGATGGCAAGAGATATGACCGTTTTTGTTGATGATGATGGAAAAGCTTACCATGTTTTTTCTTCAGAAGAAAATTTCACCTTACATTTAGCTGAACTTACACCCGATTACTTAAGTCACACCGGAAAATTTATCAGGATTTACGTTGGTCAGCAAACTGAAGCTCCGGCTTTATTTAAAAAAGATGGTATTTACTATATGGTTGGTTCTGGCTGTACAGGCTGGGCACCAAATCCGGCAAGGTGGTTTAAGGCCAAATCTATTTTCGGGCCATGGGAATATATGGGCAATCCCTGTGTAGGCCCCGGCGCAGATAAAACATTTGGCGGACAAAGTACTCATGTGCTTCCAGCTCCTGGAAAAAAGAATGCCTTTATTTTTATGGCCGATAAATGGGAACCTAAAAATGCTATCGATGGTCGTTATCTGTGGTTGCCAATCCAGTTTGAAGATGATAAACTAAAAATCGAATGGTCGGATAAGTGGGACCTGAGTTTCTTTAAATAAGAAAATAGAACATCTGAATTTTATTAAAAGAGTACAGTGAATCTGCGTAATAAATGCGCTTAATCAGGTATTCTTTGCACAAAAAAAGCTTTTAAAAATCTACCAAAAATTTCAAAATGAAAAAGAATCTGTTACTAATAATCTGCCTTTGCTTTTCATTAAATGGTTTTAGTCAGCAAATTAAGCATACTTTCGAACTGGGTAAAGAGGCGTTTTTACTTGATGGAAAACCCTTTCAGATTATCTCTGGCGAAATTCATTATCCTCGGGTTCCGAAGGAAGCCTGGAGAGACAGGATGAAGATGGCCAAAGCCATGGGATTAAACACCATTGGAACTTACGTTTTCTGGAATCTTCACGAACCACAAAAAGGAAAGTTCGATTTTTCGGGCAATAATAACATCGCTGAATTTGTTAAAATAGCAAAAGAAGAGGGGCTTTGGGTAATTTTAAGGCCAAGCCCATACGTTTGTGCCGAATGGGAATTTGGCGGTTATCCTTATTGGTTACAAACTGAAAAAGGACTTGTAGTTAGAAGTAAAGAATCACAATATCTTGAAGAATACAGGAAATACATTGATGAAGTTGGTAAGCAGTTAGCGCCACTGCAGGTTAACCATGGAGGCAATGTTTTAATGGTTCAGGTAGAAAACGAATATGGCTCATATGCAGCTGATAAGGAATACCTGGCTATCAACAGGAAAATGTTTATCGATGCAGGTTTTGATGGCTTGCTTTATACCTGCGATCCGGAACCTGATATCAAGGGTGGTTATCTCACCGGCTTGTTGCCTGCAATTAACGGCCAGGATAATCCTGAACGTGTAAAAACGATGATTAATAAATACCATGATGGAAAGGGGCCTTACTTTATTGCCGAATGGTATCCGGCATGGTTCGATTGGTGGGGTGCACCTCATCACACGGTACCTGCAGAAAAATATACTGGTAAACTCGATTCTGTTCTGGCAGCAGGCGTCTCCATAAATATGTATATGTTTCACGGCGGAACAACAAGAGGATTTATGAATGGTGCAAATTATAAAGATATTTCGCCATACGAACCTCAGATTAGTAGTTACGATTATGATGCACCCCTGAATGAAGCAGGTAATGCAACCGAAAAATTCAGACAATTCAGGGCAGTGATCGAAAAACACTTACCAAAAGGAGAAAAACTACCAGCTATTCCTGCTATAAAACCTGCTATAACCGTAAAATCTTTTAAACTTACTGATAAAATTATTCTCTTTAATGCTTTACCTAAGCCTGTAAATAACGATAAACCTTTAACTTTCGAAGATTTAAAACAGGATTATGGTTATATGTTGTACCGTACAAAAATTAAGGGTGGCAGAAAAGGTTTGCTTCAGGTGAAGCAACTTAGAGATTACGCCCTGGTTTTTGTAAACCAGAAAAGGGTAGGTGTTTTAGATCGGAGAACACTTTTAGATAGCCTTGAATTGCAACTTCCGGATGGTGAAGTGCAGCTGGATATTTTTGTTGAAAACATGGGGCGTGTCAATTTTGGAAAGTACTTGCTCGAAAATAAAAAGGGTATAACCGAACAGGTATTATTTGCTGGTGAGGAAGTAAAAAACTGGCAAATGTTTAGCCTGCCTTTCAATAATATTGCTGATGTAGTTAAAAAAACCACAAGTGAGAAAATTAATGAAGGCCCTTCAATTCAAAAAGGTACATTTAACATTGCTAAAGTTGGCGATACTTATTTAGACATGACAGATTGGGGTAAAGGCGTGGTTTGGCTTAACGGGCACAACCTGGGTAAATACTGGGCAATTGGTCCGCAGCAGACACTTTACGTGCCAAAAGAATGGCTAAAAGCTGGTAAAAATGATATCGTTGTTTTGGAATTATTAAAACCTCAGCACGATGTTTTAAATGCTATTGATAAGCCAATACTAAGCAGCATTTCTAATTAATCATAATATTAACCTTAATTAGGACTAGCAGTTAAAAAACTAAAAAGATGTATAAAAGAATAACTTTCCTGTTTTTGTTTGTCTCCTTTTGTGCTTTCGCACAGCAGAAAAATGTAATTGTTGTTTCTGCTGATAAGTCAATAGCTAAAGTTTCGCCATCCATGTGGGGGATATTTTTTGAAGACATTAATTTTGCTGCCGATGGCGGGCTTTACGCCGAGCTGATTAAAAATCGTTCTTTTGAATTTGCTAATCCTTTAATGGGATGGAAAACAGAAGGGAAAGGTAAATTGCTGGTTGTAAATCAAACTGCCGAAAGCCCGAATAATGCGAGGTATATTACGATAGAATCAGGTGCAGATAAATTTTCATTAACTAATGAGGGTTTCCGTGGAATTGGCTACAAGGCAAATGAAACCTATCGGTTTTCACTTAATGGAAAACTGGTTTCGGCAGCACAACCAAAAATTACAGTGCAGTTGCTCGATGCTGATAACCAGGTGATTTCAGAACAAAACCTAACGGGTATTAAGAAGAGTTGGGATAGGATTTCTGTTGAAATCAAAGCTGCTAAAACGGTTCTGAAAGGAAAAATACGCTTATTGTTTTCGGGCGAAGGTACTGTCAATCTCGATTTGATATCACTTTTCCCAACCGATACCTGGAAAGGCAGGCCAAATGGGTTGCGTAAAGACCTGGTACAAAAGCTTGCAGACCTAAAACCTGGCTTTGTACGCTTTCCCGGAGGATGTATTGTTGAAGGCCGTGATTTAGCCAATCGCTATCAGTGGAAAGAAACCGTTGGGGCACCCTTTGATAGGAAAGTTATGATAAACCGATGGAATACGGAATTCGATTACCGTTCTGCACCAGATTATTTTCAAACTTTTGGTTTAGGTTTCTATGAGTATTTCCTTCTTTCTGAAGATATTGGTGCAAAAGCCTTACCCATTCTCAACTGCGGAATGGCTTGCCAGTTTAATACAGCTGAAGTTGTTGCCAATACTGAACTCGACCCATATATTCAGGATGCTGTTGACCTGGTAGAATTTGCCAATGGCGATACCACGACCAAATGGGGGAATTTAAGGGCCAAAATGGGACACCCTAAACCTTTTAATCTTGACCGAATTGGTATTGGAAATGAGCAATGGGGTCCGCAGTATATCGAGAAGTATAAGCTTTTCGAAGCCGTTTTAAAAGTTAAATGCCCAAATGTTCAATTGGTAGGGGCCGCAGGACCTGGTCCGAGTGGTGCCAACTTCGATTATGCCTGGGAAAAATTTAAATCAACAGGTGTCGATTTTATGGACGAGCACTATTACATGTCGCCTGAGTGGTTTTTAAAAAATGCCAGCCGATATGATCATTACGACAGGAAAGGGCCTAAAATTTTTGCTGGTGAATTTGCTGCGCATGATAAAGAAGACAAAGCTGCCGAATCCCGTAATACCTGGTTAAGTGCCTTAACGGAAGCGGCATTCATGACAGGACTTGAACGCAATGCTGATATTGTGCAGATGTCGTCTTATGCACCTTTATTGGCCCATGTTGAAGCATGGCAATGGCGTCCCGATTTAATATGGTTCGATAATTTAAATTCAATAGCCACGCCAAATTACTGGGTGCAAAAAATGTACGCGAATTATAAAGGAACTGATGTATTAAGTGTATTATCGAATGGCAAAAATTTAACTGGCCAGGATAGTTTGTATGCCAGTGCCGTTGAAGATAAAACAAAGGGGCAGCTGATTATTAAACTTGTAAATGCAGGTGCATCGGTAAAAAATTATGATTTATTAATCGATGCCGGAAAACCTTTCGCTAAAAGTGCTAAAATCTTCTCCTTACAAAGCGATGTCCTTTCTGAAATGAACAGCATACAAAATCCTGATCAAATCAAGCCCAGGGAATCAGCTGTAACAAACAACCGGAATAAGATTAGTTTAAAAATTCCTAAATATAGTTTTAGTGTTATTGTACTTGATAAGAAATAACAATCAATTTAAAAGAAATGGTTAGAATCGCGTTTAAAATGAAGTTGTTTCCGGGATACGAATCGGAGTATAAAAAAAGGCATGATGAAATCTGGCCAGAACTCGTGAAGTTACTCAATGATACCGGAATAGCCGAGTATTCAATTTTTCTTGATAAAAATACAAATGATTTATTTGGTGTGCTGAAAGTGGCCGATCCAAAACTTATGGATACATTGCCGGAACAACCTGTTATGCAAAAGTGGTGGGCTTATATGGGCGATATCATGGAAAGCAATGCCGATAATTCACCTGTTTCTTTCCCGCTTGAAGAAGTATTTTACCTGCCATAGTAAATAAAATACTTAATTAAAGGTACGCCTGAATTCGAGCGGAGAAAGTTTTGTTTTCGTTTTGAAAAGCTTGTTGAAAGACTGTGGATGCTCAAAACCCAGGTGGTAAGCCACCTCACTAACTGATAGGCTCGTTGTTGAAAGCTTCTCTTTTGCCTGCTCAATTAATTTATTATGAATATGTTGCTGTGCATTTTGGCCGGTAAGCGAACGAAGCATATCGCTTAAATAACTTGGCGAAACATTCAGCTTTTCTGCCAGGTACTGAACGGTAGGCAATCCATTTAGCACCGGTTGCTCAGCGTTGAAATAGCCATCCAGAATTTCTTCAAGCTGCTGCAGTAAATTATTGTTAGCTAATTTGCGGGTAATAAATTGCCTTTTGTAAAAGCGGTTGGCGTAATTTAATAACAGTTCAATTTGCGCAATAACCACATCCTGGCTAAAATCATCTATACGGCTTTTCAATTCTTTGTCAATCAAGGCAAAAATCGACATGACTGTTGCTTTCTCTTCATCTGATAGGTGTAACGTTTCATTGGTTGAGTAAGAGAAAAATCCGTACTGCCTGATTTTCTTTGCCAATGGGTAATTCCATAAAAAATCGGGATGGATTAATAAGGTGTACTGAGAACAAGCTTCCGGATCATTACTTCCATGATTTCCAATTACCTGGTTTGGCGCAGCAAAAAGTAAACCACCCTCATCAAAATCGTAGTAATCCTGTCCGTATTTTAATTTACCACCTAAACTCGGTTTATATGAAATTTTATAGAATTTTAAAACATGAGATTGAGGCATGTTTTCGATAATAACCCGGTTGGTTGAGCCATCAATCATACTTATTAAAGGATGTACAGGAGCAGGTAAACCAAAAGCCCGGTGTATATCTGCCAGCGAATCCATATTGATAAGATTCAAATCTTCCTTTTTCATAAATTAAATTTAATGCAATTATAGCCGACAATTGCAGGTATTGCCAGCTATAATTAATTGTTTACCTAAAAATTACTTAGCTAAGTTTTGCGCTGCCGAAGCAACTCCATCCCATTCTTCCCAGCTGGCTAATCTTTCTGCATAAGCCTTTTTTACCCATGGAAGATTATTACTACCCAGGTTTATACGAAGAGGAGGGGTTTCTGCATCAACAACTTTAAAGATAGCTTCTGGCGTTGCATTAGGGTCGCCTCTTTCCAATCCGCCAAGGCTTTGGAAAAATTCTGCTTTGAAATCCTGGTAAACTTCAAGGCCATCAGCAAATTTTAATGATTCCTGGCTGCCAAATTCTGTTGCATAAGCACCGGGCTCAATAATCGTTACCTTAATACCAAATGCTTTAATTTCCTGTGCTAAGCTTTCATGGATAGCCTCGAAAGCCCATTTCGACGAACAATAGTAACCAATAACCGGTAAAGTTACATGGCCTAAATTACTGGATGTACCTAAAATATGGCCACTACCTTGTTTGCGTAATAGTGGTAAAGCTGCCTGAATAACACTGATTGCACCAAAAATATTCGTTTCGTACATGGCTTTAATCTGCTCGGGTGTTGCTTCTTCAATGGTACCTACAAGCGAATAACCCGCATTATTCAACACGATGTCCAATTTACCGAAATGATCATGCGCCTTATTAACGGCTGCTTTTACCTGTGCAGCATCAGTTACATCAAGTTCAAGTGTGAGCACGCTTTCGCCATACTGATCATTAAACTCATCAATGCTGGATAAATTTCTTGCTGTAACAGCCACCTTATCACCACGCTCGAGGGCTGCTTTAGCCCAGATACGCCCAAAGCCTCTTGAAGCACCTGTTATAAACCATACTTTATTACCAGCCTGCTTTCTTTCAGCTGTATTTTCATTTTTATTTTCCATAATTATATGTTGTATTAGAACATAACAAAGGTTGAAAATACCAATTCGGGATTTGTAGTCTTATTGAGGAATTAAGTAGCCAAAATGAGCATGCTTACCGTGGTACAAATTATAATTCTTACTCCATTTTTGTGTAGCTATTGCCTTTGTCACAATTATGTTATACTTTGTAGAAACTAAACGATAACCACATGAGTGAAAAAGTTAACTTATTTATCGGCGTATTCACTATCCTTAGCAGCTTAGGGATATTGTTTACCCTTTGTCGGCCTAACCGCAAGGAAGACGAGTAACTGGATTGGGCCGGAGAAATTTGATTACCCGGCCCACATCAATCATGTAACCTCAGTAGTTGGTATTTTAATTCAGGCTATTTTGTATTATCTTGAGAATACATTCCCTGAACAAATGAAAAACATTTACAAAATACTACTCATTAGCCTGCTGGTTTCTTTCAGTCAGGCCATTTATGCCCAGGATAAAAACGTTTTGCCCGACTGGGCCTTAGGCGGATTTCAAAGACCAGCTGGTGTAAATCCAATTATTGCTCCGAGAGATTCATCAAAGTTCTTCGATCCGGTGTTAAAAACAATGGTGCATTGGGAATCGAACGATACATTTAATCCTGCGGCAGCAGTTAAAAATGGTAAAATTGTAGTGCTTTACCGTTCAGAAGATAAAACGGGTATACAAATTGGTATGCGGACATCACGCGTTGGTTATGCTGAAAGTAGCGATGGATTACATTTTAACAGAAAAAGTGTACCGGTTCTTTTTCCCGGAAACGATTCGCAGCATGAATTTGAGTGGCCTGGCGGGTGTGAAGACCCCAGGGTTGCCGTTACTGAAAATGGAACCTATGTTGTTTTCTACACACAGTGGAACCGTAAAACGCCACGCTTAGGTGTGGCTACATCCAAAGATTTGATTCACTGGAAAAAACATGGCCCTATATTTCAGGATGCTTTTGGTGGAAAGTTTTTAGATATTCCGCACAAATCTGCATCCATACTTACCACAATAAAAGCCAACAAACAGGTTATCACAAAAGTGAATGGTAAATACTTTATGTACTGGGGCGAAAGCCATGTTTACGGTGCAAGTTCAGAAAATCTTGTCGACTGGAAACCACTGATTGATGGAAAAGGCGAATTGAAAATACTGGCATCAACAAGACCAGGCTACTTCGATAGCGACCTCACTGAATGTGGTCCTCCTGCAATTTTAACCCATAAGGGCATTATCTTATTGTATAATGGTAAAAACAATCCTGGCGAAAAAGGCGACAAGCGATTTCATGGAAACTCCTATTCGGCAGGGCAGATGCTTTTTAGTAAAACTGATCCGACTAAGCTTATAACACGTCTTGATGTCCCATTTTTAAGGCCTATGGAGCCTTTTGAAAAAAGCGGCCAATATGTAAATGGTACGGTATTTATCGAAGGTATGTGCTGGTTTAAAAATAAATGGTATTTATATTATGGTTGTGCCGATTCGAGGGTAGGTGTTGCTGTTTATGACCCTAAGCACCCAACAACACCTGATCCTATCCAATAAAAAAAAGCCATTGATTGTGTCAATAGCTTTAACCAAATATATGCTGACAGGAAATTACCTGAGGATTTTAGTAATAAACGATCTAATTTAAATTTGGTTTTAAAAAAATATTAATCATTTTTTCGGAAAGAATAATTACAGGCGAATTAAATATTTATGTCTGTTTTATAATCAACGCGATACGTTTTTTCGAGAGAAGATATTTCAGCTTCATTTTGTTCGAACGCTTGCCGAAGGACGAAAAAATGTTGTTTAAAGTAAGCTGCGGTAAACAAATGAGCGGTTATTAATCTTATTCTTTCACCGGCGAAAAGTTCCATTGCTATTAAACTGATGAAAAATATATAATGATCCATAAGTAATGACGGAACCTTAGCTTTTGTATTTAACCAATTGTGACCGATAAGGTTATCGAGAAATATCGGGATTAGCAGTAAAATCATTAATGATGTAAATCTGGCAAACAAAATGAGTTTGCTTTGTTTAGCTTGAAATTGCTTTGCATCATACATCTTTACCGGATCTGTTGAATTAACCGATGATGAACGGTTAAGTATTTTCTGCTGGTTGCTAAATTCGATATCAATTTTACTTATTTCAGCTAACAATGCAAGCTCGGCCTCATTAAGTCTTTCCTGATCTGCAACAATCGCTTCTTGTTCTGTAATCAGTTTTTCCATAACCAGCAAATCTTCAGGAATACCACGGGCCAGTTTCTGCTCAACAGCAATAATCCGGTTATCGAGCTGATTAACCTGTTTTTGAAGGTACTGCAGTGTTTCATTAGTTCTTGCTTTGTCCTGCTCGTAATCAAGTTGAAGCCTGATGCCGGCAGCCTTTTGCCTGAAATTTAATAGCGCAAGTCGATTGTGCTCAAATCTTTGGTGAAATTCCTCCAGTAAACCGACTTTTTCTGATGCACTTCTCTCTTTAGCGGTTAAAACTGCCGCTATAAATTCAATATCTTCCTGCTCAATTTGTTTTGCTAAACTACGTCTCATCTACCGGTTAAAATTAGCAATTATTTTTAAGCCTTAAATTACAATGTGGTTTTATGACTTAAAGAAATAAAATGCCATGATTAATTAGGGCAGGCAATAATTGCTGCGCCAGCAAATAATATTGTATTACGTTTTTATGCAGCGAATTTATAAAACCCTCATAGTTTCCGTATTCAAGCCCTACACCATCATTCACGCCGGCATTATTAATCAATTCGTTAATTTCACCATAGCGTTTAAGTATTTCATTAACAGCTTTTGAACATGCATCCGGATCGGATAGCTCTGCTGTAAAGCTATCATCAGTTTATTAAGCCTCATTGCCATTAATCTTCCAATTAAAGTTCAATGTGTCTTAATGCCTTTAATCCTGGCGCGAATGCTTATTCATGAAGCTTCTGATAAATTAAGGGTGTTTTGCCTGTAATACTCCTGAACGACTTGTGAAAGCTTGTGAAATTGAGGAAGCCGCTTTCGAAACAGATTTCCTTAACGCTTAATTTGCTGTTGATGAGTAGTTTACAGGCTTGTCCTATTCTAACTTCATTTACAAACTGGGTATAGGTTTTTTGACTGCTCGATTTGAAAAATTTACAAAAGGAATGTGGGCTCATCCTGGCAACATCGGCAATTTCTTTAAGCTCTATTTTCTTTTTAAAATTACTCAGTGTGTAGTTGTAAACTGTTTGTATTCTGTCGCCAATTCCTTCAGGTAAATTAGGCTGAAAACCAACCGAAACGATGTTTTTTGTGTTTTTACATTGCGCTACTTCATTCAGGAAATCCATTAGCAAAGTAATTCTTTTAAAGCCCTTACTGTTTACCAGCCTGATAATTATTTCAGCTGCCATTTTTCTGCTTTTACCCTTAACCTGTATGGCCTGCTTTGTACATGCTATTACTTTTTTTAGTTCGAGGTTTTCATGGAGATTGAGGAATGTTTCTCCCCAGAAATCTTCTTTGAAATGTACAACGTATACTTCTACATTGTTTTTGCCTGTTTTATCGAAATACTTATCATCGAAACGCCAGAAATGAGGGATATTACTACCAACAATAACCAGATCGCCGGCATTAAAATCGCTAATATTATCACCAATGAATTGCCTGCCATGGCCTTTTTTGAAGTAGACTATCTCGATTGCCGAATGACAGTGCCAGCGATTGTTGATATCCGGTTTAATATCAAGTCGTGCACCGAAAGAATGAAATGAATCCGTGGCGTTATTAAGTACAAAAGGTTTCATTTTGTAATGGTATTAATTTGGTTAGTGCCAATATATTGCAGTATTTATGCTTAATGAATTGCTGTTAAATGCAATATAATTTGGTTGTTTCAAAATTATTCAAGCTGCTAATGCTATTTTTGTGCAAAAAGGACTTTTTATTGTATAAATCCGACTTTTGTTTTACCTTGAAGCTGATGATTAAAAGAAACTCACGACATACTTTTGCACTGCTTAATGTAGACCGGGTACAACTGAGTTCGCAATGGAACTATGCAAACATAATTAGCCCTTATAACCGGATTTACTATATTAACTCGGGTAGGGGCGAATTGTCAGATTCCTCGGGCCGCATCGTTCTTGAAAAAGGTTATCTATACCTTATACCGAGTTTTACCATGTGTAGTATGGCTTGCGATGAGCATATGGAACAGTTTTTTGTGCAATTTTTTGAAGATTCTATTAATGGGGTATCTATCTTTTCGAATATACGTTCGATCCTGAAAACAGATGCCTCTTCGCTGGATGTAGAACTTTTTCTTCGCCTTCTTCATATCAACCCGCATCGGGGGATTAACCGTTCTTTTAATCCCCTCATCTACGAAAAGGACGAATTTTATAAAGAATGCCAGCAGCTTAATGCCCAGCAAAACCAATCTGTATATCTTGAAACACAAGGGATAATACAGCAGCTTAGCTCAAGGTTTTTAAGCCTCGTTCCTGATAAGGTTAATGGGCTGAAACATATTCCTGATAAAATTTCCGAAATAGTAAGCTATATTCTGACTAACCTACATCAGCCATTACTGGTTTCAGAACTGGCCTCCATGGCGAACCAGCATCCCGATTATTTCTCAAGACAATTCAAGCTCCTTACAGGCAGCAGACCACTAAATTTCATCATCGAAAAAAGAATTGAAAGGGCACAATACCTGATGGCAACAAGCAGTATGAATTATACTGAAATTGGGACGGCGCTTGGTTTTGAAGATCGTTCACATTTTTCAAAAACCTTTAAGAAAATGACTGGGCTTACGCCCGGCGAGTACAAAAAACAGCTTTATTCAGTTGGATTTGAACATTGAAATAAATGAAAACTACTTTATTTATTGAGTTTTATACAAAAAGATTTAACGATTGGATAAAAGGAAACAATTTTTCACCTGTTATGTAATTTAACTTTATAAGTAATAATTTTTGTTAACTGGTTCCTGCTAATTTTTAGCAGAAATCCGAATCCCGTATTCGGACCGGTAAGGATTAGATTGATTAGGTAGTTGTTTTATCCTTTAGCAAGATAAACAACGGATTATCCGGCGAAGCCAATCTCATAGCAGATCTTTGCCGGATTTTTCATTTCGAAGCTAAAATAAAAGAGATATTTCAAAACATTAGTCCATGGAATGAAGAACAGATTCGAATTGTATTTATATGAAAAACTTTACTAATGATTATCACTATCAACCAGTTTCTTTAATTCCATAGGATTAGAGATTGAAATCCGTTTTCCTACTTGGGTAATTAATCCTTGGCCAGAAAGGTCGTTAATTACTTTGAAAAGCGTTTCGTAGGTCGTACCTGAAAAAGAAGCCATGTCTTGTCTGGACAAATCGATATTGATTGCTTTGTCTTCATCGATTCCGAACTGTTTCTCCAGGTGAATAAAGGTATTGGCAATCCTTGCTTTTACTGTCATGTGTACCAGGTTACGCATCATGTTTTGCGATTCCTGCAATTCATTGGCAAAAAACTGCATCAGGTCTAGTGTAAGTGAAGGATTCACTTTTAAAGTAGCATCGAAAAAGCTTCGATCTACATAACATACCGTTGTTGGCAATAATGCCGTGGCAGATACGGGGTAAACCGGTTTTTTGCCAAGCCCCAGGTGTCCAATGATATCGCCTTGCGATGCAAAGCGTGTAATAATTTCTTTTTCCTTATCCCAGCGTTTATGTACTTTGACAGCACCTGAATTGACAAAGTAAATCCCGTTTACTGCCTCACCCTCACTAAATATAGATTCGCCTTTCTTATAACTGAAAAGTTTTTTATGCTGATCAAGGGCGGCTTGCCATTCTGCAATGCAGCGGCTGCATAAATAGCAGTTCATAATATCGCATCCGCTTTTAATTTCTTTCATTGGCTCATCATCATTTAATACCCAAAAATAGTGTTTTTTATGGTTATAAAGGAAATGGTGTTAGTTTTTATATTGCATTAGCAATGTTTATTAGTGTTTATATTGTGTTTTTAGCTTTATTTTTATTGTTTAAAATATATTTTATTTGGTTTTTAATTTATTTGTGCATTATCTTTGTTGCATAAACAATACACAATGTCTGATAACAATCATAACAGGATCCCGATTTCACCTGCACTGGATCTTTTCAAAAGGTGGCGTTTTAGCGGAGCAAAGGAGAAGCTCGCTAAAAAGCGTTTATTTTACATTTCACTACTCTCAATTGGAGTAGCGCTACTTATCAGTATGGTGGCCAAAGTACTGGTATCCTTAATCAACCTTGTTACTAATATTTCTTTCTTTGGTCACTTTGATTGGGACTTTCATAGTCCGGCAGAAAACCAGCTAGGATACTGGGTAATTATAATTCCAGTGATCGGAGGGGGCGTCGTTGGCCTGATGGCACTCTACGGATCGAAAGCAATCAGGGGACACGGAATTCCTGAAGCTATGGAGCAGGTATTGACCAATCAGAGTAAAATAAAACCCATGATTGCAATATTGAAACCAGTTTCATCAGCAATTGCTATTGGAACTGGTGGTCCTTTTGGAGCAGAAGGACCTATTATTGCTACTGGTGGAGCATTAGGATCAACACTGGGACAACTTATCCGGGTTACACCAAACGAACGTAAAGTAATTCTGGCAGCCGGCGCAACGGCAGGCATGTCGGCTATTTTTGGTACACCTATAGCGGCGGTATTTCTGGCTATTGAACTTTTACTATTCGAGTTTTCACCCAGGGCAATTATTCCTGTTGCGCTAGCTTGTATTACCGGAGCTGCCGGGCATCATCTTTTTTTTGAATCCGGTCCTGTCTTCCCCATGCCTGCTCTGGCCCCACCTTCGAACCAGGTCTTATTTATTTATAGTGTGGTAGGTGTGGTAATAGGACTGCTATCTGTTGGTTTAACCCGCGTGGTCTATTTCATCGAGGATCTCTTTGAAAAGCTACCCATTCACTGGATGTGGTGGCCGGCAATTGGTGGGCTTGCAGTAGGCTTGATTGGTTATTTTGCGCCGCATACACTTGGCGTGGGTTATGAAAATATCACCAACCTGCTTTCGGGCAAAGTGCCATTGGCAATGATGCTTTCCTTATGCTTGCTCAAATTCCTCTCCTGGTCTTTAGCACTTGGTAGTGGAACTTCTGGAGGCACTTTAGCACCACTCATGACGATAGGAGGTGCAACTGGTGCCATCATCGGATACGCCATTTTATCTTCGTATCCCCAATCGGGAATCAGTATTTCTGCTTGTGCACTAGTAGGTATGTCGGCTATGTTTGCTGGTGCTTCGCGTGCCTATTTAACCAGCATTTTATTTGCCCTGGAAGCCACGCACCAGATTAATGGACTATTACCGCTGCTTTGTGCCTGTTCGGGTGCTTACCTGGTTTCTTTCTTTTTAATGGAAAATACCATTATGACAGAGAAGATCGCCCGTCGTGGTGTATACACTCCTGATGCTTACGAACCGGATCCTATGATGAAGACAACAATTAGCCAGGTTTTGAAAAAAAGTTCGCCAAAGTTACTCACCACTGATACAATTGATCAGGTGCGGACGATTATTGGAAGGATAAACAGGGAGAACCCGCTTTTTGCTGTTACTGACGTTCAGGGTAATTATAAAGGGACGCTTAATGTTATGGAAATCCTCGATCCGGCACTCGATTCACAACTTACGGTTTCAACTTTTTTGAAAAATGAAGAAATGACGGCACAACCTGAAGATAGTTTGAGAAAAGCGATGGAACTCATGTCAGCCAATAACCGAAGTTCACTAGCGATTAAACGGTCGGTGGATGGTGCATTTTTGGGACTGCTCACTTACAATGATGTTTTATCATGTTATCATAGCTTACGTGAAGCCGATGGAAGAAGAGGGAGAAGTCTGGATTTGGGTAGAGCCAGAAAGAAAATCATCTTAAAAAATAGAATGCGCTCAGAAAAAAATAAATTGAATTAATATCATGAAAAAAGCAAGTTATCTGCTAATGATACTCGGAGTTATCATTAGTATATTAGGTTTTGCAACCTTTACACATCTAAAAGCCGTTAATCCTGTAGATTCACATCCATGGACGATCAATATCAATGGCTTAAGGTCATTTCCCTGGGTGCAGTTTACAGGTGGACTTTTGATCGCACTAGGCCTGATTTTTAATGTTGCCACATGGGAGCAAAAAAGTTACAGGGTGAATTAGTTAATATAAATTCCCGCTGTTTATGAAAGAGAAAGAGGAGCTTGACCTGGTACTGGAAATGCTGCGGTTAAAAGGGTATACTCTCGATTTTAACCCTGAAAAAACGAACGGAGCTGCCTGGGGAGTAATGGCTGCCTGGCCAGCAGAAATAGACTATGATATTGATGAAACCATAGATTGTTACTGCCTTAATGAGACGGAAAAATTGGAATTGACTGTATTTGCCGTCACCACTAAACAATTTGGCTTAAAGGGTGTCATTATCTGCAATACACTTCAGGAAAAGTACCTGACTATTGGAGAGATTCTGGATAAATTCAGGAACCTCTTCTCTGAGCTCGTCATCTTTTTCAGAAAGCAGAGGTATTGTTGGCATCAAACAGCGAAACGGGATTGAAAAATCATCACTAGTTTATCTTCAAAAACGAAAAAAGCATGTCAGAACCAGATCTGAATTATACCTTTTGCGGTTTTGGTATAGGTAATCAGCGAGAAATCTATCTTATGTGAGTACTAAACATTTGTAGGGCGTTTTCGAAAAAGCTGTGGAAAATGCTAATATCTTTGGAACTCCGGCAAGACATTTCTGTTATTTTAAATGTTTTTTCAGCAAGGCAAATAGTCGTGCTCTTATCAATGGCATGTCGAACATATTACCTCCATGCGGAGCACCAGGTATTATGATGAGTTCATTTCTTACACCTTTCTTGTTCAGCAAGGCACTCAATTCTTTCGATTGGCTCACATCAACTGCCTCATCACTATCCCCATGAACAATAAAAAAAGGCGGGTCATTACTGTCAATATACGAAACAGGACTTGCTTCTTTCGCTTTATCAGGAAGTTCACTTGCCTTACCTCCAATCAAAAGCTGAACACCCGAATTAGGATCAATAGTTCCCGGGCCGCTAAGAGTTTCCAGGTTACTTATCCCGTAGTAATCAATGATCAGTTTAATTTTGAACCGCTCAGGTTGCCCATTTGAGAAAAATTTGCTGACATTATCGTTGTTAGAAAGACCTGTTAATGCTGCCAGATGCCCGCCTGCTGAAAATCCCATAACGGCAATATTATTCCTGTCGAGATGGTACCTCATGCTATTTTCACTAATATACTTTAAGGCATCATTGCAGTCCTGAACCTGTGCCGGAAATTTATCGGTGCTGCTATAGCGGTAATTTATCGAAACAATGGCAAAATCCTGTTGAATCATTTCCTGAATGGTTTGATCAAGGAAATCCATGGCAGAAAACTTATCGCCTTTTCGCCAGCCTCCTCCATGGAACAATACAACAACCGGGTAACTATGCTTTCCTGTTGAAGGAACATAGATGTCTAATTGATGCCTGATTTGTTTATCACTATTGTAATTGAGATTCTCATACAATACTGTTCCCGCAGGCATTAGCTTGATTACGGTATTCTTGCTTTGTGCCAAAGCGAATTTTGTACACACGAAAAAGCAAAATATTAGGAATACCGATACAACTTTCATAATTCTATTCTAAACTTATCAAAGGTAACTAAGGATTTTTAATTCAGTATAAAGTTCTCGTCTGCTATTTTGCAGTCAGAAATTTTCTAATTATTACTATATTTTGTTAGCTAAAGATAAAGTGGGGATTACTGATATGTGGTGGCGAGTGGTTTGCGCCAGGGAGGCTTTGCAATTGAAAGTGACGATGAACCACTTTCGCGAGAATATCAACCATGTGTAAATAATGCGTAAGCGAAAAGCGGTTTAAATAAGGCTATAAAAACACTAAAAATATTAGTAAATACTACTTAAGCATAAAAAAAGTTGATTATTGTTTATTAATCAACTTTATTAAATCTGTTTTTGTGCTCCCGACGAGATTCGAACTCATATCGATGGTACCGGAAACCATAATTCTATCCATTGAACTACGGGAGCAGGGCTGCAAATATAGAAAAACGAAATGTTAGTTCACGCTAATAGTTAGGCTAAAATCAATATATTTTTATTAAAATCTTAACGTTTGCACTCAAACTGAACATGCAAGGCTATCCATACCACTTGCATTACTGACTTTATCATAATTTCTAAAGCAGAAGCTAATAAACCCATGTGGTCTTTTGTACTGATTTAACTTAAACTTTAACATAGGCTTTATTCGTAGATAAGCTGGACTTTATTCGGGGAGAATTGTCATAACTCCGTCTGAAGTCCGACCAAACCCCGACTAAACTGCGACTTAATAACTAATTTCTGGTTAATATCTTGATATCTGAGTGTAGTTTCCTTTTGATTGGGATCAATGATGACCAATAGTTAGCGTTAGCCATGAACACAAAACCGATGAATTGTTTTAAACGCGGAAGTGTAAAATAATTATGGCGCTGGCTTTACTGAAAATTAATGCGCTCTTAATGTCAAAATTGGCATTTTAGAAAATAAAAGTGCACCTTTGCGAACCGCGATTAAAGGTTTAGGCATGTAAAAAATTAACTGGTTATTTATGGAAGAAATGGTTGTAGAAGAGGTTCAGGAACTGCTTGATAAAGAAAAAGATAAGGCGTTGAAGCAATATCTGGATGGGCTGAATATCTCTGATGTAGAAGAATTGATAGATGAACTTCCGCAATATGCAGCCAAATTTATAGAAACCATTTCGTTAAACAGGGCCGTAAATGTATTCCGGATTCTTGATTTCCCTACACAGGAGCGCATAATAAAAAAACTTTCGGGTAATAAACTTAATCAGATTATAAAAGATTTACCACCCGACGACCGTACAGCACTTTTCAGTGAGCTAAAAGGCGATGTGGTAAAGAAAATGATTACACTTTTGCCGCCTGAAGAACGGAAAGAATCGCTGGCACTTTTGGGTTATAATGAATATAGTATCGGACGTTTAATGACCCCCGATTATATAGCCGTTAAACCTGAATGGTCGATTACCCGTGTTTTGGCGCACATCAGGCGCTATGGAAAAAACTCAGAAACTACGGACGTTGTCTATGTAATTGATAAGGACGGTGTATTACTTGATGATATCCGGATCAGGGAGGTTTTACTTGCCGATCCTGAAGCCATTATTGGTGAATTAACAGATAAGCGTTTCATTGCTTTAAAGGCGAACGACCCTCAGGAAGATGCCATTAATATTTTCAGGATGAACAACCGAGTAGCCTTACCCGTTGTTGACGAGAATAACATTCTTTTGGGCATTGTAACCGTAGATGATATTCTTTGGATTGCAAACGAAGAATATACGGAAGATATGCACAAAATCGGGGGTACTGAAGCATTGGATGAACCTTATCTTGATACCTCGATTTTTAACCTGGTAAAAAAACGTGTGGGCTGGCTGGCTATTCTAATGATTGGGGAAATGCTTACGGCCACGGCAATGGGGTTTTTTGAGGGACAAATACACAAGGCTACTGTTCTGGCGCTTTTTATTCCGCTGATTATATCTTGCGGTGGTAATAGCGGTTCTCAAGCTTCTACGCTGATTATTCAGGCGATGGCTTTAGGCGAGGTGACCATTAAAGATTGGTGGCTGGTAATGAGGAGGGAAATTACGTCAGGGTTTTTACTTGGTGTATGTCTAGGTCTCATTGGTTTCTTACGTATCCTGTTATGGCATCTTGCAGCGCCGAACGTTTATGGTGAACACTGGATTTTAATTGCGGCCACCATTAGTGTTTCCCTGGTGTTTGTGGTTTTATGGGGCTCATTAAGTGGTTCAATGTTACCTGTTTTGCTTAAAAAATTAGGCGCCGACCCGGCAACTTCTTCTGCGCCATTTGTAGCAACCCTCGTTGATGTAACGGGTTTAATTATTTATTTTAGCTGTGCAGTACTGTTTTTAAAAGGCGTATTACTCTAAATTATAGGATGAAAAATAAAATTACCACACTTTTTACCGATATCGGCGGCGTGTTACTAACCAATGGCTGGGACAGGCAGGCCAGGGGCGAAGCTTCGGTTTTGTTTAACCTCGATTCTGTTGATCTGGAAGAACGTCACCACCTTACTTTCGATACCTACGAAGTGGGAAAGCTTACACTTGATGAATACCTGGAACGTATTGTTTTCTTCGAAGAACGTAATTTTTCTTATGATGATTTTAAGGCTTTCATGTTCAGGAAATCACTTCCTTATGATAACATGATTGCTTTGGTTTGTGATTTAAAACGTAAATACAATTTAAAAGTAGCCGTAATCAGTAATGAGGGCAGGGAACTTAACCAATACCGGATTGCAACATTCAAGCTAAATGAGTTTGTCGATTTTTTTGTTTCCTCAAGTTTTGTTCACTTTCGTAAACCCGACGCTGATATCTTTAAAGTAGCAATTGATATTTCACAGAGCGATGTTGAAACCAGTTTATACATCGACGACAGGATGCTGTTTGTTCAGGTTGCTGAAGGGTTAGGCTTAAAAGGGATTCACCATACTACATACGAAGATACAAAGGCACAGCTTGCGGCTTATGGGCTGGAGGTTTAGGGAATAAGATTAAAGATTGTTCTGCTCTGGTAATTATTTTTTAGTTTCCCGCAGATTTCGCTGATAAGCGCAGAATAAATTTTTTAAGCAAATTGAGTTGCAATAATTCAAGCTAATTCCGTGTATTCCGTGTTTCCGTGGCAATTGTTTTAATTCTCCCGCAGATTTTGCTGATCAGCGCAGCTTATCAATTCGTAGTAACCAAAAGAATTGTAAAAAAACATAAATAAAAAAGCCACTCTTAAAGTGGCTTTCTCGTTATATACAGCTGTCATGCATTAAACATTAAACATTAAACCTGAAGTGCATGATGTCACCATCTTCAACAACATACGTTTTTCCTTCTACACCTAGTTTTCCGGCCTCTTTACAAGCATTTTCAGAACCCAGGGTTACAAAGTCGTTGTATTTAATTACTTCAGCACGGATAAAGCCCTTTTCGAAATCAGTATGGATTACACCAGCTGCCTGGGGAGCAGTAAAGCCTTTAGTGATGGTCCAGGCCCTTACTTCCTGTACACCTGCAGTGAAATAAGTATAAAGATTTAACAATTTATAAGCGGCACGGATTAACTTATTTACCCCTGATTCGGTTAGACCTAAATCAGCTAAAAACTCCTGACGTTCTTCATAGCTTTCCAATTCAGCAATTTCTGATTCAATTTTTGCTGAAATAACCAAAACTTCAGCTTTTTCGTCAGCAACATTCGCTTTAACTAAGTCAACATATTTGTTTCCCGTAATTACCGATGCTTCATCAACATTACAAACATACATTACCGGTTTCTGGGTAAGTAAACCTAAATCCTCAATGAAATCGAAATCATCCTGTGCTAAAGGTGCTGTGCGGATGGATTTGCCGCTTTCCAGGTGGGCTTTAACCACTGTTAAAATTTCGTAAGTGCGTTTTGCATCCTTATCGCCACCGGTTTTAGCCATTTTTTCAACCTTCTGGATACGTTTATCCACGGTATCTAAATCTTTAAGCTGTAACTCGGTATCGATAATTTCCTTGTCGCGGATAGGATCTACAGAACCATCTACGTGAATAACGTTTCCATCATCAAAACAACGTAATACATGAATAATTGCGTTTGTAGCACGGATATTTCCTAAAAACTGATTACCTAAACCTTCACCTTTTGATGCGCCCTTTACCAAGCCGGCAATGTCTACAATTTCAATTGTATTCGGAACAACCTTGTTTGGTTTAACCAACTCAGTAAGCTTTGTTAATCTGTCATCAGGTACGGTAATTACACCAACATTGGGCTCAATTGTACAAAAAGGAAAGTTTGCCGCCTGCGCTTTTGCATTTGATAAACAGTTAAAAAGAGTTGATTTACCTACGTTTGGTAAACCTACTATACCACATTGTAATGCCATTTATATTATCTTGATTTTACGATTTTACGATTTCACCTTTCACCTTTCACCTTTCACCTTTCACCTTTCACCTTTCACCTTTCACCTTTCACCTTTCACCTTTCACCTTTCACCTTTCACCTTTTTCAGGCGGCAAAGATAAGCTTTTAAAATCTTTATTTAAAGGTCAGAATTTGCTGTGGTTGGATATTTTATCTAAGTTTAACGAAAATTATATTTTCAGGCATGGAAGATTCAGTACAACAAGAACCTCAGGAAGTAAACTTAATTGTTACGGAAGAAATGAGAAGTTACATTTACGAAACAGCTAAATGGGCGAGGTTTTTATCAATAATAGGATTTATATTATCTGCTTTCCTAATTATCGGTTCTTTTGGTATTGGTGCTGCCATTACTTCAAACCCTGCGATGCTGGCACAATTAGGCCCTTTAGCAGGTGCAGGCGCCATTGGGGTAACGGTGGTTTACCTGGTACTTGCCTTAATGTATTTCTATCCGAGCTTATTACTTTTCAGGTTCTCTAACAAGGGTAAACAAGGCGTTTTGTATGGCGACCAGGAAAGCCTTAACGATGCCCTAATGAACATGAAATCACTGTTTAAATTCTGGGGGATTTTTACAATCGTTATTATGATTTGTTATTTCCTGTTCGTTTTATTGTTTGCCGCGAGCATGGCCAGGGTTTAACTACTTGAAATATTTCTGAATACCATCGGGTTGTTTCCAGCCGAAATCAGGCTCATAATAATTCCATAATAGATTGCTTAATTTGCGGATCATCGTCCAGCCCTCGTTGCTGTAATTCCATGAGGTGTCTTTCTGGTTTTTGGTGGTGATGCAAAAAACGTAATCGCCATGCGGTGCATTAACTAATAACACTTCAGAGCGGGCAGCATCTACAGCGCCCGATTTTGAGGCTACCTGTACGGTAGGCGGAATTTGAGAAAGCGCCTCTGTATCCCAGTAAATTCGGATCAGGTTTCTGTAAATCCTTTCTGATGCAGCAGCGTTTATCATTTTTCCATCCCTGATGAGTGTTAATAGGGTTGCCATTTCCCTGGGTGTGGTTTGTCCCCATCCATATTTTTGCTGGTTTTTCCTGCGGCCCGGTGTACGTGAATTAACCCTCGTATTCGTTAATCCATTATTTGCCATTACTTCGTTTATGGCTGTTCCAGTTCCGGCCAGTAACTGTGCCCATAAGCTTGCAGTATTATCGCTGGTGGTAATCATCAGCATTAAAACCTTACTTAAGGCTATTTTTTCGCTATCCTTAAAAGAACCTAAAATATCTTCTCCGGCATACAATAAACTGTCGCAATACATCAGGTTTGCATGGTAATCAAGTTCACCTTTTTCTATTTTATTAAAAATGCCGCAGGTTATGGGTACCTTAATCATGCTCGCCGTAGGGAATATGGTGTCGGCATTGATAGAGGCTGTTTTGCCGGTTTTTAAATGCTTTACATAAATGCCAACATCGCCGTTGAAACCTTTAACCAGTTCATTTAATTTTTGCTGAAGCTTTTTATCGCTTCGTTTCTGTGCGTAAACGAAAGAAGCCGTGATTAAAAATGCCAGCAACAGAAGTGTTTTTTTCATGGGGAAACAATTTTGTAGGCTAAATGTAAGCATAAAAAAAGTCCCGGATTAACCGGGACTCTCTTATTGAAATTGTATTTACTTAAAAAGAAAAATCGTCACTTGTTTTTGTGCTGTGTTCGCCATTTTCAGAGTATTCGTAGCGTTTTTCAACAACATCCTGATGAGTTTTAATGTAATCAACAGTCTCTGTAAGGCCTTCTGTAAATTTTTCGAAATCCTCTTTGTATAAAAAGATTTTATGTTTTACAAATACACCGTCTTCTAATCTTTTCTTGCTCTCGGTAACTGTTAAGTAATAATCACCCGAACGAGTAGCCTTCACATCGAAAAAATAAGTTCTCTTACCTGCTCTTACTTTCTTTGAAAAAACTTCTTCTCTCTCTTTATTGTCGAATTCTCCCATGGTTGGTATTGATGTTGGTTTTTGGTTTCGGTAAATATAAAGCAAATATTTAAAGTTCAAAATAGAAATTAACACAATTTAAATACTTCGGCTTTGTTCTTCTAAAAGCTGGTTGTTATAGAGTTCGGTATAGCTGCCATTTAAACTAAGTAATTCATTATGTGTGCCTTGTTCAATTATTTTTCCGTCATCAAGAACAATGATCTTATCAGCGTTTTTTATTGTTGATATCCTGTGTGCAATGAGAATACTTGTTTTTCCACTCATTATTTTTCCGAGATTTTGAAGAATTTCTTCTTCCGTTTTGGTATCAACAGCTGATAAACAATCATCGAAGATTAAAATTCCTGGCGATTTAATCAATGCCCTGGCGATGGAAACCCTTTGTTTTTGCCCTCCTGAAAGGGTAATACCGCGTTCGCCCAGCATGGTTTCAAACTTCTCTTCGAAATCGATGATGTTATGGTAAACCGAAGCATTTTTTGCCGCATCATAAACCTCCTCGTCGGTTACCGTATCCAAACCAAAGGCAATGTTGTTTTTAATGGTATCCGAAAAAAGGAAAACTTCCTGCGGTACAAAACCAATCTGATTACGATAGTTTTTAAGGTTAAGCGATTTAATATCCTGCCCATCTATCTTTATTGCACCATTTTCTACATCGTACATGCGCATAATCAGGTTGGCTAAAGTAGATTTCCCCGAACCTGTTTTGCCGATAATGGCCACAAATTCCCCTTGATTAATTTCGAAACTCACATTTTTTAAAGCCTGGATTCCGGTATCAGGATAGGTGAAGTTTACGTTATTAAAGCTGATATTACCGGCTATTATTTTTTCTTCCTTGTTAACCGACTGAATATCTGAGGGAATATCTAAAAATTCATTTATCCTTTTTTGCGATGCTGCAGCCCTTTGAATCAGCGAAGTAACCCAGCCCAGCATGGTAACCGGGAAGGTTAGCTGATTGATGTAAATAATAAACTCGGCAATATTGCCGGCGGTAATGCTGCCGTTCATTACCTGGATACCGCCGATATAAATGGTTAATATGGTACTAAGTCCGATTAAAAGCAGCATTGTAGGATAGAACAGGGCAGAAACTTTTACCAGGCTCATCGAATCTTTTTTGTATTCATTGCTCTGGATTTCGAACATATTTCTGGTGTAGTCTTCGCGAACGTAAGATTTAATAATCCTTATGCCGGAGAAACGTTCCTGAACAAAGCTTGACAGTTCAGAAAGACGTTCCTGGATTTTTCCGCTTTTCTTGAAGATTAAAGTGTTTACATAGTAGATGATCACAACCAGGAAGGGAAGCGGCAAAAGGCAGTAAATGGCCAGTTTTGAATTAACATCAAACATCGACCAGATGATCAGTACCGACAATACGAATGTATTTATTGTGTACATAATTGCCGGGCCAACATACATCCTAACCCGGTTTACATCTTCCGTTGCCCGGTTCATCAAATCGCCGGTGTTATTCCTGCGGTAAAAACCAAGGCTTAAACGTTGATAGTGCTGGTAAATCTCATTCTTCATGTCAAATTCGATATGCCGCGACATCAGGATAATGGTTTGCCGCATGAAGAATAGGAAGAGCCCTCTTAAAATATATAAGCCAACAACCATTAAGCCGAAATACAGCAGGCTGTTGCTGAACATATCGTAAACGATTTGCTGCCGGTTGAAGCCGTTAAATAGCCCGTAGGTTTGTATGTTTTCAGTTATTAAATCAAAAGCATAGCCGATAACCTGTGCAGGTACAACACCAAAAATGTTTGATATGACAACGAAAATACTTCCCGGAATAATCCACCATTTATATTTAAGGAAGTATTTATTTAAGCGACTCAGGTGTTTCATACTGCACAAACTTAGCCAAAGCGAAACAAATTTTGTTATAGTTTAGTTAAAATCGTGTAATAATGGTTTTTTATTTTAATTTTGCAGCAGGTAAGCCTAACGTTCATTATGCCAGCAAATTCTTCGTCAGATTCATCCATTTTAGAGCAATTAAGTGCCTATGGGCATAAAAAGTTGGTTTTCTGTAATGATGCCGACTCAGGTTTAAAAGCGATAATTGCGATTCACGACACTACACTGGGGCCAGCTTTAGGCGGCACCCGTATGTGGAGTTATACAACCGAGGCTGAAGCCCTCGAAGATGCCCTTCGTTTATCAAGAGGAATGACTTATAAATCGGCTATTACCGGTTTAAACCTTGGAGGCGGAAAAGGCGTTATCATCGGCGATTCGAGAAAAGACAAAACTGAACCCTTAATGCGCAGTTATGGCAGGTTTATTAAAAACCTGAACGGCGAATTTATTACCGCAGAGGAGATGGGTACCAATACCCGTGATATGGAGTATATCCGTATGGAAACCAATCATGTTACCGGTGTTCCCGAATCAATTGGTGGTGCTGGTAATCCGGCCCCTTTTACTGCACAAGGCGTTTATTTAGGCATTAAAGCCAGTGTTAAGGAGGTTTTCGGTACCGATATGCTTGCTGGCAGAACCGTTGTGGTACAGGGAATCGGCAATGTAGGGGAGCATTTGGTTGCTTTACTCAGAAAAGAAAATGCTGAGGTATTAATCAGTGATATTAACCAGGAGCAATTAACTTATGTAGCCCGAAAATATAAGGCAAAACCGATTGAGGCCGATAAAATTTTTGGAATAGATGCAGATGTGTATGCGCCTTGCGCAATGGGTGCAACGGTGAACCACAAAACCATCGAGCGCATGAAGTTTGCAATTATTGCAGGTTCAGCAAACAATCAGTTACAGGATGAAGTTTTAGACAGTGAACTGCTTTTAAAGAAAGGAATTCTGTTCGCACCTGATTACTTAATCAATGCAGGCGGATTAATTTCCTGTTATTCGGAACTGACAGGTTTTGGTAAGAAACGTACGGTTCAGCTTACAGAAAATATTTATGAAGCCACCAGAAATGTAATTAAGCTAAGCAAGGCCGAAAAAATACCAACAAACACAGCCGCAAACCGTATTGCAGAAAAACGTATTGCAGATATTAAAAAAATTAAATCAACATATTAAATATTTATTAACCGGTTTTAAAAAACCACACTCGTTCTTACATTCATGTTAAACAGAAGGCACTTAAGAATTAAAGCTTTGCAAAATATTTTTGCATGGCACATGGCAGACAAAAAAGACATTAAGGGCGACCTTAAAACTTTAATGCAAAGCATTGATAGCGTGTACGAAATGTACATCTGGATGCTTTCTTTACTGGTAGAGGTTACCGAATTTACTGCTAATGATGCAGCTGAGCGTGCAAATAAGCACATCAAAACTGCCGAGGATATGAATCCTAACATGAAATTGCTGCATAATAAATTTAGCGTGCTGCTACAGCAAAACCCTGAATATGTTTCAGCAATTAAAAAATATAAGGTAGACTGGGGTTTTGATCCTGAAATCAGGAAAACAGTTTATAATGCACTAAAAGCATCAAAAGAATATGCCGAGTATCTTGCTGAGCCAAATGAGAGCTTAGAATCATCTAAAGATATCATCAAATATATTTTCAGAAAAATTATCCTTAAAAACCAGGCTATTATTCAGGTTTTTGAAGAGAAATTTATTAACTGGCAGGTAGACCACGAAGTAATGAAAGGTATGGTGGCCAAAACACTTAAGAATTTTACTTCAGACGATCCTTTCAAAAATAAACTTACTGAGATTAGTGCAGATTGGGTTGAGGACAGTAAATTTGTTCAGGACTTGTTCGTTTATACCCTTCAAAACGATGCAAAATACCAGGATATGATTGCCGACAGGACTAAAAACTGGGAATCGGAGCGTATTGCTTTAATGGATACGATTCTGATGAAAATGGCGATTTGCGAACTGTTAAACTTTCCGTCGATTCCGGTTAAAGTTACCATTAACGAATACCTTGAATTATCAAAAGATTACAGTACACCGAAGAGTAATTCGTTTATAAACGGTATTTTAGATAAAATTTTGGGCGACCTTAAAAAATCAAATACGATTAAAAAAATCGGTCGCGGATTAATTGAAGATTAAAATGAAAAGAATATTTATAATTGCTATTGTAGCGATAGCTTTTAGCGCTTGCCGTAACGCAAATAACAGCACTGCCGAAACTTCGGGTGCAGCGGTTGAAAATGGCGCATCGAAAATAGCATCGCCTGATGCTCCGGTAATCACTTTCGAGCGTGATATCTACGATTTTGAGAAAATTAAACAAGGCGAAAAGGTACAGCACGAATTTAAATTTAAAAATACAGGTAAAAGCCCTTTAATCATTTCAAACGCAACGGCTACCTGTGGCTGTACAATACCTGAAACACCAAAAGAACCAATTTTACCAGGGAAAGAAGGTACAATTAAGGTTGTTTTCAATAGTGAAGGTAAAATGGGAATGCAGGATAAAGTGGTGACGATAACGTCAAATGCTAATCCTAATATAAGCACCGTTCACCTTGTGGGCGAAGTGCTCGAGAAAAAATAATCGGTTGATTAATTTTCAATAACTAATCATTAATTTCAATAACAAATAAATAAAAAATGATATCAACAGTAATTTTACAAGCAGCAGCTGGTGGAGGTATGTTAGGTACAATTGTACCAATGGTTTTAATCATGGTAGTTTTCTACTTCTTTATGATTCGCCCGCAGGTTAAAAAAGCAAAAGACCATAAAAAATTAGTAGCCGAGTTAGGTATTGGCGATAAAGTAATCACTACAGCAGGTATTCACGGTAAAATTGTTGGCGCTAACGACACAACTTTTTTAATTGAAACTGAAGGTGGCGGTAAAATCAGATTTGATAAATCTGCGATTTCTTTAGATGCAACAAAGGCATCAACAACGGCGCCAAAAGCATAAGCTTATTTAATAATGATTAAAAGAGCAGTCCCGAATGTTTTCGGGACTGTTTTTGTTTTACTACATTTGATTGAATGACATTTTAATTTATTATGCCCTTTATTAAATTAACCAAAATAGAGCGAAGACGTGTATTTAGTTTGTTAGCCTGTTTGTTGCTTGCAATTGCTGCATGGTTTTTCATGGCATTAAATAATAAATATGTTTACACGGCTAAAACGGTTCTGATTTACAAAAACTTTCCTCAGAACAGGGCTTTTCATCCTCTACAATCCGATACGGTTGATTTACAGGTGGAAGGTACGGGATGGCAATTGCTTTTTGCCCGATTAAGAATTAATCCACAATCCATCTCCGTAAGCCTCAATAAGCTTAATACCAGGGATTTTGTTGTTTTTTCCGATCAGTTATACAACGTTAACAAACAACTGGAAACCTCGCAGAAAGTTATCTCCATAAAACCTGATACGCTCTATTTCGATTTTACCAAAAGAACGGTAAAAAGGGTGCCTGTTAAACTTGTTCAGCAGCTGGATTTTGTTAAGCAGTATGGTATAGCTAGTGAAATTAAGTTAAATCCCAAGCAAATTACGGTAACTGGGCCGATAGAAGAGTTAAATAAGATTCACGAGTGGTCAACTGACACGTTAAAGCTAAATCAGGTGCAGAACAGTACAACGGTGCGCATTAACATGCAGCACAGTACGCATAAGAATGTAAATATTTTTCCGCCATCGGTGGAGGTAAAACTTCCGGTTGATGAGTTTACCGAAAAAACACTTGAAGTGCCTTTAAAGCTAACCAATAACAGGAATTTCAACAGCATTAAGCTTTATCCGAGAAAGGTGAAGGTAACGTTTATGGTGGCTTTGAGTTATTTTGATCAGGTAGATGAAACATTCATCACCGCTACCGTAGATGTTGATGAATGGTCGGTTCTCCATCATAATAAGTTTACCGTTAAGCTTACCGAATTTCCTGATTATTGTAAGCTGGTTAAAATTGTACCGTCGAAAGTAGATTTTGTTGTAGAAAAATAATGTATAAAGTAGGTATAACAGGTGGCATAGGCAGTGGAAAAACGACTGTTTGCAAAGTTTTTGAAGTTTTAGGGATTCCGGTTTTTTATGCAGATACCGAAGCAAAAAATATTATGGTTCAGGATGAATTGCTTATCGAAGGAATAAAATCAACTTTTGGTGAAGAAAGTTATTTTGAAAACGGAACATTAAATAATAAACACATTGCCGGTATTGTGTTCAATAATGAAGCAGAACTGAATAAGTTAAATGCATTGGTGCATCCTGCTGTTTTCAGGGCCTTTGAGGCCTGGGAACAACAAATTAATCAAAGTGTTCCCTATACTTTAAAAGAGGCTGCCTTACTCTTTGAAAGCGGTTCTTATAAAATGTGCGATACAACAATTCTGGTTACAGCGACTTTAGATATGAAGTTGAAAAGGGTTATGCACCGTGACCAGGTAACGGCAGAACAGGTGAAAGCACGAATAGATAAGCAGTTAAGTGATGAGGAGAAATCTGCAATGGCGAATTATTTTATCCGGAACGATGAAAAACTTTCTGTTATCGAACAGGTTTTAGCCTTACATGAAAAGTTTTTAGCAGCAGCTTCAGTTCAAACTAATTCTTAAGCAGCTTTTTACCAGCTGAGTAATTTACTAAATCCTGCATTATCCTTAAATTTCACAAATCTTATTAATGATTTTAGCTGATTTTATAACCATCACACCAACAGGTTTATACTGTGTTTACGGCGATTTTTACCTTGATCCGCAACAGCCGGTAACCAATGCTGTAGTTTCTCATGCTCATGGTGATCATGCTGTAGGTGGTAGCCAGAATGTTTATTGCACCGCGGCAACTGAAAGTTTTATGCTCCACCGCTACCGTAAATTTGCTGCAGTAGATTTTCATGTTAAAACGTACCAGGAAACCTTTAAGCTAAAAGAAGTAGCCATTACTTTTTATTCAGCAGGGCATATTTTAGGCTCAGCACAAGTGTTAATGGAATATAAAGGCGTGAAATACCTTTACACCGGCGATTACAAGATAGAACCAGATGCTACCTGCGAACCTTTTGTGTTTGTCGAGGCGGATGTTTTGATTACAGAAAGTACCTTTGCAAACCCTGAAACAAAACACCCTTCGCCGGTTGATGAAATAAAAAAGCTTAATGAAACTAAAGCCAACATTATGCTGGGGGCTTATGCGCTGGGTAAAAGCCAGCGAATTATTCAGCTGCTAAATGAATACTGCCCTGCAAAGAATATAATGGTTCACCATAGCATTATGCCCTTTGTAAAAATATACGAAGATTACGGCATGAAGATTGGAAAATATAAGGCGTACGACCGGAAAGTGATGAAAAATAATCATGAAAATCAGGTTTATATTGTACCTCCTATGGTTTTTCACAGTTACCATAAAGCCATAAATGTGGTGAAGGCTTTTGCTTCGGGATGGAAGAACCTGCAACAGCAAAATGGTATTTCCCTTTACATTTCCGACCATGCCGACTGGAACGCTATTTTAGAAACTATTGAGAGGGTAAAACCTAAACAGGTATGGACTTTACACGGCGATGGTAAACAGCTTCGCGATTATTTTGCGGGTAAACTGGAGGTGAAAATACTTAATTAAAAATGATGGGGATAGTATTTTGAGCACTTAACAAAAACAACCAAAATGAAAGAAGGCGAGGATTTTTATTTTAATGAAGCGGGTTTGATGGTTTTTACTGAAGCCTACCATTTAAAACGTGGGTATTGCTGTAAAAATAAATGCAAGCATTGTCCTTGGGGCTATGGGAAGAAGAAAGAAAAAAAGTGAATCGTCGGCTTTTAAAAACGAACCCGGTTATAAATATCACTCAATGCTACCTCAAAATCCATTGAAATAAACTTAACAGCATCTCCAATTTCTCTGTATTCGATAAGTTCCCAATTTTGTTTTTCATTTAAGTAAAAAGCTTCTATTAATACAGCTTCTGAATCAACTAAAATATATTCTTTTAAAGTTGGAATATCTTTATAGAGGTCGAATTTATGTCCTCTGTCATAATCCTTTGTAGATGGAGATAGTATTTCGATAATTACTGTTGGGTCAATAAAACTTTTATCATCGATATCACTTTGGTTCAAGCCATTACAGTAAATTGAAATATCAGGATAGGTAAATAAGCCGTTTGCTGTTATCTGAGTACGAAGATCACTGCCATAAGGACGGCAAGGTTTACCTTTCAGCTTATCTCCGATTGCTAAAAAGAGATTGGTGAAAATCTCATTATGGTTTGTGCTTGCTCCGGCCATTGAAAATATTTCACCCTGAAAATACTCATGCTTTTCCTGCGATGCTTTTTCCATTTCCAGGTATTCTGCAATAGTGAAATGCCTTTTTTTATATTCTACATCCGGCTCATTTACAATTTCTTCCATATTCTAATATACTGAATATTTTTCAGTTTAAGATTTTAGGTGAACCTGGAATATGCTAATGGCCAGCAAAGAAACCGATCAGCGCTACCCCGATGCCAAGCAATACCGCAATCATTTTTCGGGTATTAATTTTATGGTCGGCACTCGATTCGAAAAGGATAGTTGTCGAAATATGCAGGAAGATACCAATAACGATACCCATAATTTTGTTGAAGTAAGCGTCGATACCTCCAATAGTTCCATTGCTTAAGCCCACACTAACATAAAAGCCTAAAGGAGCCATTACAGCAAAAATCAGCAGGTACACCATAATACTTCCTTTTTTAAAGTGATTTTGCATGAGTATGCTGGCCAGCGCAAATGCGGCTGGTATGTGGTGTAAGGAGATACCAAAGATCAATTCATTGTGCTGATCCTTTGCCAATGGCATCCCTTCTAGAAATGCATGTAAGCAAAGGCTTATCATAATTCCGAATGGAAAAACGTGGCCATCGTGGTGTTTGTGTATGTGCCCATGTTCTACACCTTCAGAAAATTGTTCGAGAAACACCTGCAATAGAAAACCAATCAGGATAAATATTCCAATCTGCCATTTATCCGGGCCGCTGTATGCATCCGGAATAAGATGAAGAACGGTAATGGCGAACAGGTATGCACCGCTAAAAGACAGGATTAATTTCAGCAGCTTGGATTTGTCGCTTTTGACTAAAAAAATAGCAGAGCCTCCAAAAAAAGCACAGCAAAACAATACGGCAAATTTCCAGATTTCCATTAAAATTCGGGTTGTAGTTTCTTAAAAATTTGCGAACAGGTAAAACCGATTACCGTTCCTAAAATTGCGCCTGTGCTTACATCAATAGGATAATGTACCCCAACATATACTTGAGCAAAGCTAATCATTGCCGCCCAGAATATACCTAATGGTAAAATTGGCTTCCAGCGGCTGTAAAAAACACAGATTAAAAATACTGCAATAGCAAAGTGATTGGTTGCATGTGCCGAAGGAAAGCTTAATCCGCTTCCACAAGGAACACGATGAATAATATCATTTGCGAGATTAAAATCATTACAAGGCCTAACCCGTTGAACAAAAGGTTTAATTAATCTGGATGCAATTAGATCGCCCATGGCAAAGGTAAATAACACCATTCCAATAATGTAGTAGCCTTGTTTTTTGTATTGTTTAATGCAAAAAACAACAATAAAAAGGTATAAAGGCGACCAGAAAAAACGATTGCGCACCAAAGGCATGAGCCAATCTAAAAAGCCATTCGAAAGTCCGCGGTGGATTTTCAGAAACAATTCAACATCAAATTGCTGTAAGCTTTCTATCATGCCTTTTTGCAGATTAAGATTAACCGGTCAGAATTTAATTCATCAAAATCATCAAGTGCGTAACTCCCGAAGGTTTTCTCGATCAAAATGCCTGCTTTGGTAAGCATTCGCTTGAAATCTTCAAAACTAAAAGCCTGAACCCTTTCTTCGAAATGATATGTTTTGCCCTGGTCTTCGAACTGAATTTTTTTAATGATTTTTCCATCAACAACATTTTTAGAGATGTTGAAAGTAATGCCATCGAATGACTTGGCTTCGCAATGATTTAAATTGCGGATAATTTTTTCAGTATTAAAATAATCGAGCACAAGTGTTCCTTCAGCTTTTAAACATTTTCTAAAGGTTTTTAGGGCATTCACATGCTCTTTTTCCGTATCAAAATAGCCGAAGCTGGTAAACAGGTTTAAAGCAACGTCGAAGTAGTTGATGTAAAACAGCCTTCTCATGTCGTGCACCAGAAAATGTAATTTGTTGTTCTCGAATTGCCGGGCGTATTTTATGCTTTGTTCTGATAGATCAATCCCGGTTACATCGAAGCCTTTTTTATTCAGATAAATGGAGTGACGGCCTTTTCCACAGGCAATATCAAGCATTTTTGAATCGGTAGCAGGATTGAGGTGTTTCGTAATGTTATCGATAAAAAACTCGGCTTCGGCATCATTTCTTTGCTGGTAAAGAATGTGATAATAAGGGGAGTTAAACCAATACTGAAACCACTTGCGCTGCATAGAAAAAAGCTTTTTTGTTTTAAAAAGCTGCAAACTTAGATAAATTGCACTAAAGGTGAAGTATCAATCTAAATACCGATACCAATTATCAAGCCCTGGGCAGCCACTTAAATTCAATATTAAAGTGCAAATATAAGCTTTTACTGTTGTTAGCGAAGTTTGCGTACATCATTTTGCAACATTATTGCATAAAATTGGTTTTCGTGTTTTTCGTATAGCAGTATCAATTATTATAAAGCTGCTTCGTACTGAACTCAAACATACGTTTGCTCAATCCGAATAAGTCAATTTCTATTAAATACATCGTATAAATAGATATAAAAACAATGTAAATTAAAAGGGTAATCAGGCTTAATTGCCTGCCAATCTGCTTTTTTTTCTTATTTTTGAAAATCATACAATATAGAATAAGTGAGTTTAATAAAATCGATTTCAGGAATACGCGGAACTATAGGCGGGCAAGCCGGAAACGGCCTTACACCAATTGACATAGTAAAATTTACGGCTGCATTTGGTAGCTGGGTAGTACAAAAAACAGGGAATAAGAGAATTGTTTTGGGTAGAGATGCCCGCATTTCTGGTGAGATGGTTAATAACCTGGTTATTGGTACTTTACAAGGTTTAGGCATTGAAGTAATAGATTTAGGTTTATCTACAACGCCTACGGTAGAGGTTGCCGTTCCTGATGAGCAGGCGGGTGGAGGTATTATTTTAACAGCAAGCCATAATCCTAAGCAATGGAATGCTTTAAAACTATTAAATGCGTCGGGCGAATTTATCAGCGATTTAGATGGTAAAGAAGTTTTAGACCTGGCAGAATCGGCTAGTTTCGAGTTTGCAGATGTAGATAAATTGGGTAAAGTAATCAAAAACGATACTTACCTTCAAAAACATATTGATAAAGTTTTAGCATTACCTTTGGTTGATGTTGAGGCCATAAAGAGAGCCGATTTCAAAGTCGTTATCGACTGTGTGAACTCAACAGGCGGAATTTTTATTCCGGCGCTGCTAGAGGCTTTAGGTGTAAGTAAAGTTACAGAACTATATTGTACGCCTGATGGTCATTTCCCTCACAATCCTGAACCGCTTCCGGAAAACTTAACGGAAATTTCAAAAGAAGTCATTAAACAAAATGCAGATTTAGGTATAGTTGTAGATCCTGATGTTGATCGTTTATGCTTTGTAAACGAAGATGGCAGCATGTTTGGCGAAGAGTATACCCTCGTTGCAGTTGCCGATTACGTACTGCAGAATACACCTGGAAATACGGTTTCTAATCTTTCTTCAACACGTGCATTACGTGATGTTACGGAAAAAGCCGGATCTGAGTATAATGCAGCTGCGGTTGGAGAGGTTAACGTGGTTAATAAAATGAAAGAAACCAATGCAGTTATAGGTGGTGAAGGAAATGGTGGAATTATTTATCCTGAATCGCACTATGGCAGAGATGCTTTGGTTGGTATTGCATTGTTTTTAACACATCTAGCTAAGTTTGGTAAATCAATCTCATTGCTAAGAAGCAGCTATCCGCAATATCATATTTCAAAAAACAAGATTACGCTTACACCTGAAATGGATATCGATTTCTTATTGAAACAGGTGGAAGAAAAGTATAAAAACCAACCTTATAGTACTATTGATGGACTGAAAATCGAGTTTGATAAAACCTGGGTGCATTTACGTCGCTCTAACACTGAACCGATTATCCGTATTTATAGCGAAGCTGAAAATGAAACTGTAGCAGAAAATCTGGCAAACAAAATCATTTCAGATATTAAAGAAATTCTAAAATTAAACTAACCGATGAAGAGAGTTTATTTAGATAATGCAGCAACAACGCCATTAGATAAAGAAGTAATTGCAGAAATGGCGAATGTAATGGAGAACTATTTTGGTAATCCATCGGCTATTCATGCATTAGGGAGAGAGGTGAGGACTTTGGTTGAAAAAGCCAGAAAAACTGTTGCCAGCCTTTTGGGTGCTTCACCTTCTGAAATATTTTTTACTTCGGGCGGAACGGAGGCAGATAATACAGCCATACGTTGCGGTATTTCGGCTTATGGTATTAAACATGCCATTACTTCAAAAATTGAACACCATGCCGTTGAGCATACATTGGGTATGATGCTTAAAAATGGCGAAATTGATAAGTTAAGTTTCGTTAATATAGATGAAAAGGGTAATGTTGATTATGCGCATTTAGAAGAACTGTTGCAAAACAATGAACGCACTTTTGTCTCTTTAATGCATGCAAACAACGAATTAGGTACCTTAACTGATATGGTTAAAGTTGGTGATATTTGTGAAAAATACAATGCAATTTATCATGCAGATACAGTTCAAACCATGGGGCATTACGTACACAATGTGCGTGAACTGAAGGCTCATTTTATTGTTTGCGCAGCGCATAAGTTACACGGACCTAAAGGCGTAGGCTTTTTGTATGTTAACAGCAATATCAAAATCCCACCAATGATTTATGGTGGTGCGCAGGAACGCAACATGCGTGGTGGCACAGAAAATGTTTATGGTATCGTTGGTTTAGCTAAAGCTTTGGAAATTGCTTATGCCGAAATGAGTGAGCACCAGCAGCATATTCAGGGCCTGAAAGATTATTTAAAAGAACAATTAATTGCCGAAATTCCTGGAATTGCCTTTAATGGCGAAACAGCTGCTGACAAAAGCCTTTATACCGTGTTAAACGTATCGTTCCCGGAAATGGATATGGCTGATATGTTATTGTTTAATTTAGATATTAACGGCATCTGTGCTTCTGGTGGAAGTGCGTGTTCATCAGGTTCCAACATAGGTTCGCATGTTTTAAACGGAATTAATGCCGATCCAAACCGTCCTTCAGTTCGTTTTTCTTTCAGTAAGTACACCACTAAAGAAGAATTAGATTACGTAATTGAAAAAGTTAAAATGGTGGTTAAGCAAAATGCCTTAGCTTAAAAATATCATTAACCAAATAGGAACAGTCTCGGAGCAATTCGGGACTTTTTTTATTTAACCCATTTCATTTTCTGTTCCCGTTGACTTTAGTCAACGATTTTTATAAAAAACAAAGCCCTTGCAAATTTCAAAACAAAATATTAAATTTAGGTAAGATAAAGGCAATCTGCATTGCCGATAACAATTAGCTCCTAAACGAGACCTTATCAGAAATCCTTTGGTATAAGGCCAGGCAAATTTTATATCTATATCTGTTTAAAATTTATCAACCCACGAAAGCAACCTGTGCTTTCTATAAATCTTATCGTTATGGAAAATTATGAAACCAATCCACAGTTAACAAATCCTGATAGTGGAAAGCTACCTGAAGAACGGAAACACATTTACAAGTTTATTTTATTGCCTTTTTCGTTTGAATCTTCACATCATTTTAACAAGATTCATAAGCGGAAATTCAACTCATTTGGCTGTATCCATGACTTGAGAAAACTGGCAGGTTCAATGCTCTAGTTTATTGTTTCTTCTACGCTGTTTAACTCTTATTTTAGGGAATGGATTTGTTATGGATAAAACTCATTCCTGAAAGCGCTAATGAAAACAATATTATTTTTCCAATGTTCCAATAATACATCAATTTGAAATATCATGGAAAATAATAAAGAAAAAGGGAAAGTTATTGAGAATGACTTGCTTGATAAAAAAGTTGAAGATGTAAGAGAACACGATTCCTTAGATAATAATAAATCGTCAAAACAATCAACTAACCTGTTCAATAAAGATAGTAATCGAAAAAATAATGCATTTGGTCCTGGGCACGAGCCAGGAACGGTACCGGGATCAGGAATATAATGGAGTATTAAATAATTTACGAGTGAAAATTATTAAATTTAAGCCACAGCATTAGTTGTGGCTTTTTAAATTTATCCCAAAATGGAAAGAAGAAATTTTATTAAAAATTCGGCATTGGCTTTGGCCTTGCTCTCAATGTACAAAACGGATGTTTTTGCTCAAAAAGAATTATTCCGGGCTTACAATTTTAAGCCTTTAAGAAATAATGTGGGTATTTTTACCGAGCAGGGTGGAACAATTGGCTGGTTAAACTCACCAAATGGTTTTGTTGTGGTTGATGCACAATTTCCAACATCTGCTCCCCATGTAATAGAGGAGCTTAAAAAACTTGGCGAAAAACCATTTAAGTACCTGATTAATACCCACCATCATGGCGACCATACCGCCGGAAATATTGCTTTCAAAGGCCTGGCTGAAAAAGTGGTTGCACATCAAAATTCTTTGGTAAACCAAAAGAAGGCCGCTGAAAAGGGAAATAATTTAGATAAGCAGCTCCTGCCTGATACGACCTTTGGCACCGGGTGGAAGGCGCCTGTTGGCGGCGAAAAAATCAGTGCATATTATTATGGATCTGGCCATACCAATGGTGATGCCGTATACCATTTTGAAAATGCGAACATCGTTCATGTTGGTGATTTGGTTTTCAACCGCCGTTATCCTTATATAGATAGGGAAAATGGTGCGCATATTGGCAATTGGATTACAGCTTTGGATAAAATCCAGAACCAGTTTGATAATGATACTTTATTTATCTGGGGGCATAGTCTCGACCCGGAAAAGGTTACCGGAACAAAGGCAGATGTAAAAGCTTACCAGGAATATTTAAAAAACCTGATGGCTTTTGTAAGCGCTGAAATCAAGGCTGGAAAAAGTAAGGAAGACATCTTAAAGGCTACCAGTATTCCAAATTCACCAGAATGGCAGGGAGATGGTATTCAGCGTAGTTTAACAGCTGCCTATGATGAATTAAAGGGTGCGTAATTGAGGTTATGAAATACTGAACATAAACAAGGTTAAATAAAATGGCTTTCCTGAAATGAGAGCCATTTCGCTTTTTAAATGGTATTCGGTGAAAATCAAAGTGTTGAAGAAACTTAATCCAAATCTATTTTCAATTTATAAACGTTCTATATTTAAAATAATTCTAAACAAGGGCTTATAAATCATTATTGGTAAAGCCTTATCTGCTATATTTGTGTTACACAAAATCCAATTCAGATATGGATGATTTTTTAGCCGCCCGCTCACAAATGGCCTTGTCGTTAGGCTTTCACATTGTTTTTTCCTGCATAGGTATGGTGATGCCCTTTTTCATGGCTGTGTCGCACTATAAATGGTTAAAAACAAACGATGAAATTTATAAGAACCTTACTAAAGCCTGGAGTAAAGGGGTAGCTATTTTCTTTGCCACAGGAGCAGTATCAGGAACCATGTTGTCTTTTGAATTGGGTTTGCTTTGGCCAAAGTTCATGGAGCATGCAGGACCAATTTTTGGAATGCCTTTTTCATTAGAAGGAACAGCATTTTTTATCGAAGCAATTGCCTTAGGTTTCTTTTTATACGGCTGGAACAAGTTAAATAAATGGTTTCATTGGTTTACAGGGATGGTTGTAGGGGTAAGTGGTCTCGCATCGGGTATTCTGGTTGTTGCGGCTAATGCCTGGATGAACAGTCCTGCAGGATTCGATTTCGTTAATGGAAAATACCTGAACATCGACCCCATGCAGGCAATGTTTAATAAAGCCTGGTTTTCGCAATCATTACACATGTGCCTGGCAGCGTTTACGGCAACTGGTTTTGCTGTAGCAGGCGTACATGCCCTAATGATCTTGCGAAACAGAAATAAGGTTTTTCATTTAAAAGCCTTTAAAATTGCGGCAACTTTTGCATGTATCGGTGCCTTATTGCAGCCTTTAAGCGGCGATATTTCAGCAAAAGATGTAGCTAAACGGCAACCTGCAAAGCTTGCCGCAATGGAGGCACTTTACAATACAGAAAAGCCCGCTCCATTACTTATCGGAGGGATAGTGAATGAAAAAGATAAGACGGTAAGTGGTGCCATTAAAATTCCTGGTGCATTAAGTTTCCTTGCCCATGGCGATTTTAAGGCTGAAGTAAAAGGGCTGGATAAAATTCCTGAAAGCGACCATCCTCCGGTAGCGGTTACACATTATGCTTTTCAGGTAATGGTTGGCCTCGGAACCTTTATGATGTTAATTGCTATCATCTATTTTATCACTTTATTTAAAAAGAAACCTTTTACCGATAAACCCTGGCTGCTAAAGTTATTTGTGTTTGCCATTCCTTTAGGATACATTGCTTTAGAAGCCGGATGGGTTGTTACAGAGGTAGGGCGCCAGCCATGGATTATTTACGGCATTATGCGTACAAAGGATGCTGTTACGCCAATGCCCGGCATAGCCTATTCATTTTATATCTTTTCGGCCATTTATTTATCATTAAGTTTTATCGTTACTTTTTTACTATACAGGCAAATAAAAATGGTGCCATTTGTTTATGATAAACCCGAAATCCAAAAATAGTAAGCTATGGAATACGTTGTTATTACATTTTTATGTTTAGGTATTTTGCTTTATTTCCTTCTGGGTGGAGCAGATTTTGGTGCGGGGATTATAGAACTTTTTACCTCGACAAAAAACCGGAGCCGAACCCGTAAAACCATGTACCAGGCCATTGGCCCGGTTTGGGAAGCCAACCACATGTGGCTGATTATCGCCATTGTAATCCTCTTTGTCGGTTTTCCGCATATTTATACCACCATGTCGGTTTATCTGCATATTCCGCTATTGATTATGCTTATCGGAATTATAGCAAGGGGAACAGCCTTTGTGTTTCGCCATTATGATGCTGTGAAAGATGATATGCAATGGCTTTACAATCGGATTTTCAGGTACTCTAGCTTTATTACTGCACTTTTCCTGGGTATTATTGCCGGAAGCGTTATTTCCGGTCACATCAATACGGAAGCAAATGATTTTTTATCGGCTTACGTTTACAGCTGGTTTAACTGGTTTTCTTTTGCTGTTGGTTTCTTTACCGTATCGCTTTGTGGGTTCCTGGCGGCGGTTTACTTAATCGGCGAAACTGATAATGAACATGATAAACGAAGGTTCATCAAAAAGGCCGAGTATATGAATGTAGCGGCCGTTGTATTTGGAGCAATGGTATTTATTGCCGCCCAGTTTGATGCGATCCCATTGATAGATTGGGTATTTAAAAATCCAGTTGGGCTAACGGCAATTATACTGGCCAGTTTATCATTGGTGTTGTTATGGTACCTGCTTTTGAAAGGAAAAACAAAGGTATTAAGAATCCTGGCTGGTTTCCAGGTGACCATGATTTTAGTGGCTATTAGCTATGCCCACTTTCCAAACTTTATCCGGTTAAAAAATGGTGGCGCAATTTCACTTTTAGAAACTGTAGGTCCTGAAAAAACAATTTACAGTCTGGGCCTTGCGCTTTTATTAGGAAGTGTTCTTATTTTACCTTTTTTAGGCTATTTGTTTTATAAGTTTCAGAAGAAAGAGGAGTAGACTGTTTCCTCGTCAGCTCTGTCATGCTGAGGAACGAAGAATCTATTTAACGATTGCTGATACGTGCTGCCTAAGCATGACAGTAAGCCTGCTTTTACTAGAATAAAAAAGAGCATCCGTTTTCGGATGCTCTTTTCAATTACATTTCAGTTTTATTTACAAACCACCTTTTCTATTCGATTTTGTTTGGGTAGGCCATTCTGCTGGTTTACCTGTTCTCGGATTTGCCGGTAAATCTGTAGCTTTCTCAGTTGATGTTTTCTCCGGGTCTTCACAAGCCATATAAACCATTATTGCTGCTAAAATTACATTGCTGCGGATTTCGTCGAACACTAATTTATCATAGGTGTCGCGGTTAGTATGCCAGGTATAAGTGCCGTAATCCCAACTTGTTGAGCTTAAAGAGTAGCCTAATGCACCGGCAGCAACAAAAGATGCAAAATCAGAGCCGCCAGCACCAGGCATCCCTGGGAAGTTGGTTTTAATCTGGTTTTTAATGGTATCAGGAACGGCATTTAACCAACGGGTAATATAATCCTTTGATTTTGCAAAGCCTTGTCCGCCAATGTTTACCACACGGCCTGTTCCGTTATCCTGATTAAATAAAGCCTGTAAATTGCTAACGATTTCCGGGTGGTCTTCAACAAATGCCCTTGAACCATTTAAACCTTGTTCTTCACTTCCCCAGTGGCCAACTAAGATGGTACGTTTAGGGTTTGGATAGAATTTCTTTAAAATGCGCATAGCTTCCATCATTAGGATAGTGCCAGAACCATTATCCGTTGCACCGCTTGCACCATCCCACGAATCGAAGTGTGCGGATAACATTACATATTCTTTAGGCTTTTGCTTACCTTTTATTTCTGCTATTGTATTAAAAGTTGGAACAACACCTAATTCTTTCGATTCTGATTCAATTTTTAATACGGGTTTGTTGCCACCCACAGCCAAACGGTATACCAGGCCATAATCTTCCACAGATAAATCCAATGTTGGGATTTTTGTAGTATTTGCGCCGAAAATTTTGTCGACACCAAAGCCCTGCGACCAGTTATTAATGATAATTCCTGCTGCACCTGCATTTTCGATAGCCAAAGCCAGATTTTTAGCTGTTAGACCAGTTTTAGCCATACTTGCAGTCCATGCTTTCGCTGCGTCAGCTTTTTCTTTTTTATATTTTTCGAATAAGTCTTTGGTCGCAAATTCTTCCCAGTTCTTTTCCGAACGGCCCGAAATCTGGTTCATTGATATCAAAACCAATTTACCTTTCACATTTGGCAGCCATTGCTGGAAGGAAACAGAGTCGGTAATGGCAGGTAGCACAATTGCTTCAGCATTAATTGGTTTTCCATTGGTTGATGGACTCCAGGCTAATTGCGTACCCTCTAAGGTTCTTAAACGCGGGCTTACCAAATCGATGTGGGTAACACCTCTTTCCCAGCCACGCCATTCACCCCATTTTTCATTCTTTGCAGAAATACCCCAGTCACTGTATTTTTTTACTGCCCAGTCGTTTGCCTGTTTCATTTGCGGTGAACCTACCAAACGTGGTCCGACAACATCTAAAAGTTCATGTGCCAGTTTCTCTAACTGAGAGTTCTCATTAACCTCTTTAACAATGTTGTCGATTACTTTTTTGTCTTGTGCAAAAGCAAAAGATGATGTGAGGAGGAGGAGAGAAGGTAATAGTAGTTTTTTATTCATAATCGTTTTTAGTTAACTGATGAGGCTAATTTAAGCAATTAGAAAGGTGATGAGTGATGTTAATGGAAATGTTGCAGTGTGTGTTAATTGCTGCCGCCGTTGTCTGAAGTCAACGGCAATGAATTGGGTGCCCATTAGTGGGAATCTTAGTGTTAAGCTTAATTGCCGGCTAGCTTCAGTAGATGGAAAAATAGGGCGATAGAAAAGAAGCTGCCGCTACCCAAGAATGATCAAACTTAGTAAACTAAACCTGATTGTAGCGGGCATCCCGATTCTCCTTTGGGATAAAGCAAAAAGCAGGGCTGAATTACCCGAAGGTATTCAAACCCTGCTTTTCGAAATTTCAATTAATCAATTAAGACGATTGACCAATTAAACTAAAAATTAGTTATTCATCATTTTGATAAAAGCACCCAGCTTAGCTTTCATGGCTCTTCTATCGACAATAAAATCAAGGAATCCATGTTCTAAAACGAATTCAGAAGTCTGGAAACCTTTAGGTAAGTCTTTTTTAATGGTTTCTTTAATTACACGAGGGCCAGCGAAACCGATTAACGCACCCGGTTCAGCGATGTTAATATCACCCAGCATCGCATATGAAGCCGTTACACCACCGGTTGTAGGGTCGGTAAGTAAAGAGATGTATGGAACTTTAGCCTGACTTAATAACGCAAGCTTTGCCGATGTTTTAGCCATTTGCATTAAAGAAAATGCAGCTTCCATCATACGTGCGCCACCCGATTTTGAGATCATCAGGAAAGGAATTTTGTGCTTGATGCTATAATCGATAGAACGACCTATTTTTTCACCTACTACAGAACCCATTGAACCACCAATAAAAGCGAAGTCCATACAGGCAATTACAATATCCTGACCTTCAATTTTACCTACACCTGCACGGATAGCATCTTTTAAGCCGGTTTTTGCCTGACTTTCTTTAATTCTATCGGTATAAGGTTTGTTATCGTTAAAGTTAAGTGGGTCGCCAGAGGTTAAATTGGCGAAAAGCTCTTTAAACTCATTATTATCGAAAAGAACTTCGAAGTATTCTTTAGAACCTACTCTCAGGTGATAATCGCAGTAATGGCAAACATATTTGTTTTCCTGAAGCTCTGCCTGATGCAAGGGTTTTTTACAATTCGGACATTTATTCCACACGCCATCAGGTGCCTCTTTCTTCTCTTCGGTTGTGGTAATGATACCTTTATTTTCTCTTTTAAACCAAGCCATATAATTTTTTAAAGAATTGGATTGCAAAGAAACGAAAAATATAATCAAGTTTATAAATAACCAATAACCAAATTACAATTATCAATACTGAATAGATAAAATTTTCGATAACAAATTCATAAATCAAAACTTATGTGGTGTTTTAAATTGTTTGAAAATTGATTATTGAAAATTGAATATTACAGTAGGTGTGTTCTTTTTACACTAAGGATAATGTGTTTTTTACACTAAACGCCCTCTATTTGGTTGTAAGGCAAATAATTCTGTTGTTACAAAAGCTTGGATTGTTATTTTTTTTTATAACTTCGGACAAATAAAAATTAACAAGAGATGAGTTTAAAAGGCTACAAAGGCGTAATTTACGGAGATGCCGTTCAGGAATTATTTGAACAGGCTAAAAAACATCAGTTTGCTTTACCAGCAGTAAACGTAACCGGTACAAACACGGTTAATGCGGTAATGGAAACTGCTAAGGCAGTAAATTCGCCTGTTATGATTCAATTATCGAATGGTGGTGCCCAGTTTTATGCTGGTAAATCTTTAGATAATGAGAAATTGCAGGCATGTATTTTAGGTGCTGTATCGGCAGCTAAACATGTACATTTATTGGCAGAACATTATGGTGTTGCTGTGGTTTTACATACCGACCACGCCGCTAAAAAATTGTTGCCTTGGATTGACGGCCTTTTAGACCATGGCGAGAAATTCTTCGCTGAAACCGGAAAACCATTATTTTCTTCACATATGTTAGATTTATCTGAAGAGTCTATCGAAGAAAACATGGAAATTTCAGCTAAATATTTAGCTCGCATGTCGAAAATGAACATGACTATCGAAATTGAACTTGGTGTAACCGGTGGTGAGGAAGATGGTGTAGATAACAGCGATGTAGATAGCTCTAAATTATATACACAACCGAGTGAAGTAGCTTATGCTTACGAAGAATTGAGCAAAGTTTCTCCTCGTTTTACAGTTGCAGCTGCGTTTGGTAATGTTCATGGTGTTTATAAACCGGGTAACGTGAAATTGCAACCGGTAATTTTGAAAAACTCTCAGGATTTCATCAAAGAGAAATTCAATTTAACAGCTGAGAAACCAATCAATTTCGTATTCCATGGTGGTTCAGGTTCTTCTCAGGAAGAAATCAGAGAAGCAATTTCTTACGGTGCGATTAAAATGAATATCGATACCGATATGCAGTGGGCTTTCTGGGAAGGTATTTTAGAATACTACAAAAAGAATGAGGCTTATCTTCAAGGACAAATCGGTAACCCTGAAGGTGATGACAAACCAAATAAAAAATACTATGACCCACGTGTTTGGTTACGTAAGGCTGAAGAAGCATTTGTTAAACGTTTAACTGTTGCTTTTGAAGATTTAAATTGTGTAAACGCCAACGATAAATTATAGTAGGTATTGAAAGTTGTAACGTTGAAACGTTGCAAAATTTTTAATCTTCAAAGAATAAACAAAGCGCCATAGGTTTAAAAACTTATGGCGCTTTTATTTGTTATTAGCTATATTTAAGCAAACGAAAATGTGATGACAAAATCTAAGGCGCATAACAAAAAAAACAACTTTTTTGAAAGGTTTGCTAATGCTGCAACCAAATTTACTGGTAGTTCTGCGGCATTTATTGCTGCTACGGCAATTGTAGTAATCTGGGCGGTTAGCGGACCACTGTTTAACTATTCAGAAACGTGGCAGTTGGTAATTAATACCGGAACAACAATTATTACTTTTCTGATGGTTTTTCTGATTCAGAAAGCACAAAATAAAGATGGGAAAGCAATACAATTAAAACTGAATGAACTTATTGCCGCGCAGCAAGGCGCAAGTAACCGTATGGTTGATATTGAGGACTTAAGTGAAAGGGAATTGGATCAGTTACATAAGTTTTACGTTACTATTGCTGCACTTGCCAAAAAAGAAGCTGATATTCATTGCTCGCACTCCATTGATGTCGCAAAAGAATTAAATGAGCTGAAATTAAAAACGAATAAACACTTTAAACATCCAAAACCATGAGCCTACTCGTTCAGAAAGTTATACACCCCGAAGATTTAGATAAGGTATTCGCTATACGTAAAAAGGTATTTGTAGATGAGCAAAATTGTCCGCCAGAGTTAGAATGGGAAAATGAAGATGTTTCGATACACTTTTTAGCTACCCAAAACGGACAGCCATGTGGTGCTTGCCGCTGGCGCAAAACAGACTTAGGTTATAAACTGGAACGTTTTGCTGTTTTGAAAGAGTTCAGAGGGCAGGGGGTTGGCCGTGCTTTAATTGCTGAAGCACTATCGGATTTACCGGAAGATGCCCATTATATTTACCTCAATTCGCAATTGGATGCAGTGAGTTTATACGCCAAATTTGGTTTTGCAGCAGAAGGAGAGCAGTTTGAGGAGGCTGGTATACAGCACTTTAAAATGGTTAAGAAAGTTTAAGTAAAGTTGTCGTCATTGCGATGTAAGAAACGATCTTAGTACGTTTGCTATTTAAAATACATTAAAATGGAGAGAGGAGGCTGTGTTTACATCATGACAAACTCTTTTAATAACGTTTTATATGTTGGAGTAACTTCATATTTACAAAACAGAATTTGGCAACATAAAAATAACGATTTTTTAAAAAGCTTTACGTCGAAGTATAAATGCTATAAGCTGGTATACTTTATGTTTTTTCCTACAATTGATGATGCAATTTCGGAGGAAAAAAGATTAAAAGGAGGGAGCCGTCAGCAAAAGATTAATTTAATTGAGAGGCTAAATCCGAGTTGGAAAGATTTATACGATAACTTGGATTAACGCTTCGTCATTGCGAGGTACGAAGCAATCTTAAAGCGCTCGCTATGGTAGAACCTATTTTTTAGTGTATAAATCCCACCCCAAGTTGTAAGATTGCTTCGTACCTCGCAATGACGACAAGATGAATAAGTGAAAATTTACCCAAGTATCTTCCCTGATAATTGCATTTCTTCATCCCATTTTTACATGTTGAGGTTTAGATTATCCCCATTTTGAATTTAAAAATCTATTATATCTTCTGTAGTAATATTTATATGACAACTTGGATTAGCACTTCGTCATTGCGAGGTAACGAAGCAATATTAAAGCGCTCGCTAAGGTAGAGCCTGTTTTTTTAGTGTATAAATCCCAGCTGAAGTTGTAGGATTGCTTCGTAAATCGGAATGACGACTGTGAAAAATTAACCAAATATCTTTGCTGATAAAGCCATTACCTCGTTCCATTTTTCCATATCAAGGTTTAGGTTTTCTCCTTTTGTGTTGAGGAAACCAATTACTTCTTCAGTTGCGATATTACCAGTTAAATCATCAGCAGCCATTGGGCAACCACCAAAGCCTTTCAGGGCTGAGTCAATCCGTTTTACACCTGCATAATAAGCTGCTTCAATTTTTTCATAACACTCTCCCGGAGTTGAATGCAGGTGTATGCCTATTTCCGTATCTGGAAATCTGGAAATAAGTCTGGGTAATATTGTTTTAATCTTCTCTGCAGTAGAAACACCCACGGTATCTGCAAGTGAAAGAATTTCTACTCCTTTATTAACCAAAACAGTTGCCCATTTTTCTACAATTTCGTAGTTCCATTCATCTCCATAAGGGTTTCCGAATCCCATAGAAAGATATACTACAGCTTGTTTTCTGTTTTTTTCGCACAGGGATAACATTTGTTCAACAGTTGATAAAGATTGTTCGATGCTCGAGTTCGTATTGCGTTGCTGAAAGGTTTCGGATATCGAGAAGGGAAAACCTAAATAACTAATCTCCTCGTGTGTTACGGCTTCCTCAACACCTCTTAAATTAGCCACAATTGCGAGAAGTTTAGTCGTAGTATTCCTTAAATCTAAATTGGCAAGCACTTCTGCCGTATCGGCCATCTGCGGAATAGCCCTTGGCGAAACAAAACTTCCAAAATCAAGTGTGTCAAAACCGACTTGAAGAAGCAAGTTAAGATACTCGACTTTAAGTGCTGTAGGAATGAAATCGTGTAATCCCTGCATGGCATCACGAGGGCACTCTACTAATTTAAACTTGTTTTGGCTCATATCTTCTGGTTAACCGAAATTGCACAAAGTTTTTCGCAAAGAAAAGAAGTTTAAAGAGAAATCGATTAATAATCAATAAACCAATAATCAAACACCAATTAACAGTTTTCTGTTGGCAGTTTTCAGTTACCAATGAACTAATGACGAATGAACTAATGAACCTCTTTAACTTCTTCCCGGTAATCGATACTTCTGTCTTTCGCAAAAGTTCTGATAATTAACCTTGTTCCTCTATCATAACTGAAATAGCTCCATAACCAGTTAATAAACACAATAATCTTGTTTCTAAAGCCAACTAAAGTCATCAAGTGGACAAACATCCAGGTGAACCACGCAAATACACCCTGGAAACGAATTTTACCGATATCTACCACGGCTTTGTTTCTTCCAACGGTAGCCATTGAGCCTTTGTCAAAATACTTAAATTTCTCAAGGGGCTTATTTTCGATGATATTGATCAGGTTTTTAGCCAAATGATGGCCTTGTTGAATGGCAGCAGGGGCAACTCCGGGATGCCCGTTTGGTGTTTCTTCGGTTATAATTGCTGCAACATCGCCTATGGCATATATATTCGGATAGCCTGTTACCAGATTTTGAGTGTCCGTTTTTAACCTTCCTCCACGCACAACCTCCGCTTTGTCTAAACCCGCCAATACTTCTCCTTTAACACCTGCACTCCAGATTACAGTAGAACTTAAAATTGGTGCTTTATCCTGAAGGGTTAAGGTATGCCCATCGTATCCTAATACCCTTGTTTCGTTCATTACCTGAACGCCCATTTTAATGAGGAATTCTTTCGATTTTTGTTGTGCCTGCGGCGACATTGGGCCTAATAACTCGGGCGAATTCTCTACCAGATAGATATTTACCTTACTTAGATCCATTTCCGGGTAATCGTTGGGAATAACATGCTTTTTAAGTTCCGCAATGGCACCGGAAGTTTCTACACCTGTAGGGCCACCACCAACAACAACAAAGTTTAAGAGTGCACTTTTTTTATCCGCATCTTTTTCGATAAGCGATTTTTCAAAATTCTGTAAAATCAAACTTCTCAAATCCAATGCCTCAGGAATGGATTTCATCGGCATAGAGTTGGCTTCTATTTCTTTATTGCCAAAAAAGTTACTTGTAGAACCAGTAGCAATAACCAGGTAATCGTAGTGTACCTTACCAATATCGGTTTGCAGGCAATTTTCAGCTGCATTCACTTCTGTAACTTTCGTTACCCTGAAAATGAGATTTTTTTGTCCTTTGAATATTTTACGTAGCGGAAAGGCGATGGAATCGGCTTCAAGACCGCCTGTAGCTACCTGGTAAAGCAATGGCTGGAAGGTATGGTAGTTATGTTTATCGAGCATTACAACCTGGAAAGGTTTGTTTTTTAATCTTTTCGCTAATTCAATTCCTCCAAATCCGCCGCCAACTATAACTACTCTCGGGTATTCGCTTTCAGGAAGTTGTAAATCCATTTTTTATCGGTTTTATCTGTTGCTAATGTAACAAAAAGATAGCCAAAAGGTTTAGGGTTTGAAGTTTCAGCAGTTATTGAAAATAATATAACTTTAATATGACGCTTGGATTTTTGGCGGTTTTCAGCAGAAGCTTGAGTTAAATAAACCTGATGGAAGTGGAAATACTTTTTAATTTGCAACAACCTGTATTTCTTGTTATGCTGAGGCACGAAGCATCTGCAACCGATGAAATAGATGCTTCGTGCCTCCGCATGATAGTGCCTAATTAAAAAGATTGGAATGAACAACAGGACTGGAGTTGCCTATGAAATACTGAAACTGTTTTTCAAAAATTTTAACAAAATAATAATTCAGTTTTCTGTAGCAAAAAAAAACGCCCCGATAAAATCGGAGCGTTTATATATTAAGATTTGATGTCTTATTTTTTCTTCTCTGCAGAGCTACCCAAATCGATTACGATAGGTGTAGAGATGCATAACGATGAATAAGTACCGATAATACGGCCTATTAATAGTGCGAAGATGAATCCGCGGATGCTATCGCCACCGAAAATGAAGATTACCAATAACACGAAGAATACGGTTAATGATGTTAAAATGGTACGGCTTAATGTACTGTTTAATGCGAAGTTGATTAGGTTGTTACGTTCTTCACCATGTAAATCATCTTTACCAGCTTCTTTTAAACGCTCACGGATACGATCGAATACAACAACGGTTTCTGTCATGGTGTAACCCATTACTGTTAAAATCGCTGCAATGAAATCCTGACCGATTTCTAATGAGAATGGCATAACACCATCTAAAATAGTATAGAAAGATAATACCATTAAAACGTCGTGGAATAATGCAAGTACCGCACCTAAACCATATTGCCATTTTTTGAATCGTACAACAATATAGATAAACATGAAGATACATGAAATTAATACTGCGTAGAATGCACCGTTTACAATATCGCTTGCGATAATCGGCGTAACTTTTTGCGAGCTTACGATTTCATATTTTGAACCTGCTAAACCTTTGTTTAAAGCATCCTCTACAACTTTATCCGTTTTAGGATCTTGGTCTTCAATATGGAAAGTAGTGGTAATTTTTACTTGACTATCTTCTCCTGCAGTTTTAACCTCTGGTGTTTCGTTACCAAAAACAGGGTTTAATTTTGTTTTTAGATCTTCTGTATTTACAGATTTGTCGAAATGAACAAGGTAAGTTCTACCTCCTTTAAAGTCTACACCTAAGTTTAAACCGCCATTTTTGAAGTACATACCAATACCTGCTATAATAATTACAGATGAAATGATATAGTAAATTTTACGGCGACCAACGAAGTTGAAAGCAAGGTTTTTAAATGCGTTGCGTGTAAAGTTGTTATCGAAGCTGATTTCCATTTTACGGCTTAACATCGATTCAAATACAACTCTCGAAATTGCTACAGCAGCGAATAAAGATGAAAGAATACCAATACATAAAGTAGTTGCGAAACCTTGTACCGGACCGCTACCGAATAAGTAAAGGATAGCACCTAAGATAAACACAGTGATGTTGGCATCAAGAATAGATGGCATAGCGTGTTTAAAACCTTCTTTAATTGCCGTTGGGATATTCTTACCTAAGGCAAGTTCTTCACGTACACGTTCGAAAATAAGGATGTTCGCATCAACTGATAAACCGATGGTTAAAACGATACCAGCGATACCAGGAAGCGTTAATACCGCACCAAGTGATACTAGGATACCAATGATGAAGAATAAGTTTAATAATAAAGCGAAGTTAGCAACCCAACCTGCACGGTGATAATATAACGCCATGAAGATTAAGATTACAATAAATGCAATGATGAAAGAGATTAAACCATCGTGAATTGCTTGTGCACCTAAAGTTGGACCAACTACGAAACTACCGGCAATACGTGCAGGCGCAGGTAATTTACCAGCTTTTAAGATGTTTGATAAATCTTTGGTGTCTTCTTGTGTAAAGTTACCTGAGATTGATGAAACGCCGTTAGGGATTTCATTCTGAACGGTAGGGGCAGAATAAACCTGGTTATCTAATACAATTGCAATTGCTTTTTTATTGTTTATATCAGCAGAAGCCTCAGCAGTAATTTTTTTCCATTTCGCAGCACCTTCGCTGGTCATGTACATGGTTACCTCAGGTTTGCCTTTTTGGTCAAAGTCGTTACGTGAGTCGCTTACCGCATCACCACCTAAATCTGGTTTACCATCAGCACTTACCACTTTAATTGCATAAAGTTCGAAAACTTTAGTTCCTTCCATTGGCTTAACGCTCCACATAAACTTCATTGTAGAAGGAATAGCAGCAGCAATTTCAGGTAATTTGAAATATGAGTTTACTTTAGCAGTATCTTTTTGGGCTACCCAACCAACAATCGGTCCGGGGCGTAAAGCTGGCTGACCATTTTCTGCCTGATAAGTAGGGATACTTAAAACAGAAAACAATGGATTTGATTTTGTTGCTTCAGCTTTAGCAGCTGTTGAATCTTTTTTAGCTAAACCTGCAAGTTTTCCACCTTTAGTTGTATCAGTAGCTGCTTTTTCAAGGCCAGCTAATTTACCACCAGCAGCCGGAGCAGCAGTTGTATCTTTAACAGCCGGAGCAGTATCTTTTAAAGTAGATGCTAAGGTTTTGTTAATGTTTTCAAGCAAAGAAACTACATCCTGAATCTGATAAACTTGCCAGAACTGTAATTCGGCAGAACCTTGTAATAATTTATAAACACGTTCTTTATCCTGAATACCCGGCATCTCGATTAAGATACGGTTACTTCCAGGTTGTTTTTGCATGTTAGGGCTAACTACGCCAAAACCATCAATACGTGAACGTAAAATTGTAAATGAACGGTCAATTGCGCTTTCTGCTTCTTTTGATAAGAAAGACTGAACCTCGCTGTTCGTTGCGTTTGGTTTTAACTGCGAAGCATTATCCTGATTTGAGAAATAATCTGCAAGTTTCACACCCGGACTTAATTTCTCAAATTCATTAACAAATAATTTGATGTAATCTTTACCGCCGGCGTTTAATTGTGCCTGTGCATTTTGTAATGCTTTGTTAAAATTAGCATCATTGGTGTTATCAGCCAACGATTTTACTAATTCCGATAACGATATCTCCATCGTTACGTTAATACCGCCTTTTAAGTCAAGACCTAAATTGATTTCTTTCGATTTAACCGATTGATAAGTAAAGCCCAAAAGCGGGTAAACTTTCTCGGTACTCATCGAATCTAAATAAGCCTTCTCTTTGGCTACATCACCTTTCGCATAGTTCTGTGCGTCTTTTTCTACTTTGTTTGCTACCAAAGTAAAAGAGAGTGCATACGCACAAACGATAGCTAAAACTATCGCTATAAACTTAATAAAACCTTTTCCTTGCATTGTTTGTTTAAAATAATTTGTCTTTCGCTGTTTTTTAACAAGTCGGCAAATCTAATTAAATTTTTAAATTATAGAACCCCTTAATTGATAATTTATTAACAATAATTTCTATTCTTGAATTATCCCTGCTGAATCGTTACTCAGCACACCCTCATTTATACAAGTTTGGTAACATTTTTATTTGGAAAGCATTTGCAGTAACTTTTGGCTTTGGTTCGGCCCCGCTATCGTTCCAATCTTTTTTTTATTACTTTCATGCTGAGGCACGAAGCATCTGTTTCATAGGTTGCAGATGCTTCGTGCCTCAGCATGACATCATATTTAAGGTGCTGCTAACAAAAAGTATTTCCACTTTATCGGGTTTAAGTGGCATCGATAGAATAGCTGTTTTCGGTTAAGCGCCGGGTTCGACTTTTTGGGGCTTGATCACTAAGAAGAACGAAGTAGTCCTATGAAAGAAATTACTTCCTGCCTCGCAATGACGAATTATAGATTATTTCTTGCGTTCTAAAACCTCAAAGGTATAATCGTAAATATTTTTTTCATCAGCTTTGTGCGGTTCTGAACTAATAATTTTCCATTCATTTTTATCAATTTCAGGGAAGAAAGTATCAGCATCGAAAGTATGGTGAATGGTGGTTAAATATAAGGTGTCGGTTTCAGGTAGCGCCTGACGGTAGATTTCAGCTCCCCCAACAATGAAAACAGGTTTATCTTCATTGGCCGTGATTTTTAAGGCTTCAGCCAAACTGTTTACCACTTCCACGCCATCAATCTTTAGTTTTGTATCACGTGTAATTACAATGTTGCGGCGGTTAGGCAATGGTCGTCCGACAGAATCAAATGTCTTGCGCCCCATAATAACGGTATGCCCTGATGTAGTTTGCTTAAAAAACTTTAAATCGGCAGGCATGTGCCACAGGAGCTGGTTATTTTTGCCAATTTCAAAGTTTTCGCCTGTTGCTACGGCGATAGAAAGGTAGTTTGGTTTATTGGTCATTAGTTTCATTAGTTCATTGGGGCCATCCGTTCATGATTTTGTGCTAGGCGAGCCCTTTCCAATATATTTTAAATAAGCATTGAGCTTAATGTGTATTATTTCAAGCTTGTCGAAAAGTTGGTCATAAATTTCCTCGCTAACTAAACCCCTATGTCGCATTTTTCTCAAAAAAGATTTGGTTTCCAGAATAGAACCTCTGCTATAATAGCAAAAGTTTTTATTTTCCTTGAAATGAAAACGACCGTAACCCTCAGCTATGTTTGCACTAATTGAATCTGCAGCTCTGCAAACCTGCTTCCCTACAGTGTCTTTAGCAAAAAAGTCCCATTTATTTGTAATATCCCAAATTTCATTTGATAAATCTTCAGCAAGTATATAGACTTCCAAATCTTCAATTCGATTATAACTCATAATTACTTTGTTTACACATTAATTATAAGGATGAAATTGAATAGAGATTTTTTGAATAAACACTTAGCCTAATGAACCAATGCCTAATGAACAATCATACTACACAGCCACCACTCCTTTAATATGCGGATGGGCTTCGTAGTTTTCTAAGGTAAAATCTTCGAACTTAAAATCGAAAATACTTTTCACCTCAGGATTTATTTTCATGGTTGGCAGTGGTTTTGGTTCGCGGCTTAACTGAAGGTTCGCCTGCTCGATATGGTTATTATATAAGTGTGCATCGCCTAAAGTATGGATAAAATCTCCGGCCTCCAGACCGCAAACCTGTGCAACCATCATGGTCAGTAAAGCATAGGATGCAATGTTAAAAGGTACACCAAGAAAAATATCGGCACTGCGTTGGTACAACTGGCAGCTTAACTTTCCATCAGCTACATAAAACTGAAAGAATGCATGGCATGGTGGCAAAGCCATATTTTCAATCTCCGCAACATTCCAGGCAGAAACAATTATTCTACGCGAATCGGGATTATTTTTAATCGTATTGATGATGTTGGTGATCTGGTCGATGTGTTGTCCGTCGGGTGTTGGCCAGCTTCTCCACTGTGAACCATAAACAGGACCCAGGTTACCGTCTTCATCGGCCCATTCATCCCAGATACGAACACCATTGTCTTTCAGGTATTTGATGTTGGTGTCGCCGGTTAAAAACCAGATTAACTCATGAATAATAGATTTTAAATGCAGTTTCTTGGTTGTAACCATAGGGAAACCTTCCTGAAGGTTAAACCGCATCTGATAGCCAAAAACGCTAATGGTTCCGGTTCCTGTGCGGTCGTGTTTCTGTGCGCCGTTATCCAGCACGTGCTGCATTAAATCTAAATATTGTTTCATATGCCCCTTAATCCCAAATAATCGGAAATTCCAAATCTTAAATAAATAATCAACTACAAATATGTAAAAAATACTAATCTCAAAATCTTTTAGTTTTCTACATTAATGCATTTTTAAACAAGCCTGACTTTTGTATGTTTGCGATGTGATGTGTCAATTGAGAGAAAATCTTGATACGCGATACTTACTACTCGATACTTACGACAATGTTATCTTTTCCAAACGCAAAAATTAACCTGGGTTTAAATATTACCGAAAAGAGGAGCGATGGTTACCACAATCTCGAAACTGTTTTTTATCCGGTTAATATAAAAGATGCTGTAGAAATTACGGATGCAGCATTTACATCGTGTAAAATTCATGGTATTGATATTCCAGGGAATACAAACGATAATTTGTGTGTGAAAGCTTATAACCTGGTCAGGAATGATTTTGATATCCCGGCACAGCAGATTAACCTGCTAAAAAATATCCCTGTGGGTGCAGGTTTGGGTGGTGGTTCTGCCGATTGTGCCTTTATAATTAAATTGCTGAATGATAAGTTCGGCCTTGGCTTAGGTGTAAATCAAATGGAAGATTACGCCAGGCAGCTTGGAGCAGATTGCGCATTCTTTATTGAAAATAAACCTGTTTATGCCTTTAATAAGGGGGATGAATTTGAAAAATGTGAGGTAGATTTGTCAGGCTACTTTAAAGTTTTGGTAAAACCACCCGTGCATGTAAGCACAGCTGACGCTTATGCGCTGGTAAAACCCCAAAAACCTTTGCAATCGTTAAAAGAAATCATACATTTGCCAGCAACAACATGGAAATATAAGGTTACAAATGATTTCGAGCAATCGGTATTCACGAAGTATCCCCAAATTCATCAAATAAAAACCAGTTTATACGATGCAGGCGCAACATTCGCTTTAATGAGTGGTAGCGGTTCATCGGTTTTTGCAATTTTTAACGAACCCGTTAAACTGCCCGGACTGGAAAAAGACAATTTAGTTTATTATAATATTTAAAAGAGCTGAAAGGTAAAAGCAGAAAGATTAAAGCAAATTTGTCTTGATACTTGATACCAACTACTCGATACTGATTACTAACAACATGAATATCAATCTGATCCGCAAAAGCGGAAAGTTTAATTTTGAAGCAGAAAACGAGAGCGGTTTTACTGTTGAATTAGATGCAAAGGCTGCTATTGGCGGCGAGGGCAAAGGGTTCAGGCCAATGGAAATGCTTTTGGTTGGCTTAGGTGGCTGCAGTGGAATCGACATGGTGAATGTACTAACCAAACAAAAGGAGCCGCTTGATGATATTAAAATTTCCATCAATGCAACCCGGAAAGACGAAGAAATACCTCCGATTTTCGACGTTATTGATATTCACTTCGATTTATTTGGCGAATTAAGCCAGGCAAAGGTAGAACGTGCATTATCAATGACTTTCGATAAATACTGCTCGGTAGCTAACATTTTAGGCCGCTCAGCAAAAATTAACTTTACATATAAAATAAATGGTATAAAGTAACAAGTAACAGGTTAAGATTCACATTTATTATGATGTCTTGATACCTGATACTGAAATCTTGATACTTAAATCTTAATACTAAAAATGAAATCTGAAAATTTTGAAACAATAGCTATACGCACTCAAACTGAACGCAGTTCACATAAAGAACATTCAGCACCAATTTACTTAACATCGAGCTACAAGTTTGATGATGCTGAAGAAATGCGGGCACTTTTCGCAAATGAAAAGGAAGGTAATGTATACAGCCGTTATTCAAATCCCAATACATCTGAATTTATCGAAAAAATGTGCCTTTTAGAGGGAGCGGAAGATGGTTTTGCAACTGCAACAGGTATGGCAGCTATTTTCACGACCTTTGGCGCATTTTTAAAAGCTGGCGATCACATTGTTTCCAGCCGTTCGGTTTTTGGTTCTACTCACCAGTTATTAACTAATGTTTTTTCTAAATGGGGCGTTACTTTCGATTATGCCGATTTAGATAAACCCGAAGACTGGGAAGGTTTGATTAAACCAAACACCAAAATGATTTTTGTTGAAACTCCATCAAATCCGGGAATTGATATTATCGATTTAGCATTTTTAGTGGCTTTAGCAAAAAAATATAACCAGCTTTTGGTGGTTGATAATTGTTTTGCTACGCCTTATCTACAGCAACCAATCAAATTAGGTGCACATATCTCTATTCACTCGGCTACCAAATACATCGATGGGCAGGGGCGTGTTTTGGGTGGAATTATTTTAGGAAGTAAAGCACTTATTGCAGAAGTGATAGGTTTTGCCCGTCACAGTGGACCATCATTGTCGCCATTCAATGCCTGGATTCTATCAAAAAGTTTAGAAACTTTGGCTGTACGCATGGATCGTCATTGCGAAAGTGCTTTAAAGGTTGCTGAATATTTAGAAAAGCATCCTAAAATTAAACTGGTGAAATATCCGTTTTTACCATCGCACCCGCAATATGAAATTGCCAAAAAGCAAATGAAACAGGGTGGTGGCATTGTTACTATTGTTGTTGAGGGTGGAATAGAAGGTGCCCGTAAGTTTATGGATGGTTTAAAAATGTTCTCTATTTCAGCTAATCTGGCTGACACGCGATCAATTGCTACGCATCCGGCAACGAGTACACATAGTAAATTAAGTGAAGCAGAGCGCAATATTGTTGGTATTGAACAAGGTTCTATTCGTTTATCGATTGGCTTGGAACATATTAATGATATTTTAGCCGATATTGAACAGGCATTGGCGTAAAAAGACTTTTTTTTGAATTTAAAAGCGAGGTTGTTGCTAACACCTCGCTATTTTTTTGCATTTATTTCTTACCTTCACCAGGCAACCGAAAAAGAAATCATCCCTGATTACTTAACCAAATAAATTTATGAAGATTAAAACAATCAGGGCATTGCTGGGCATTGCCTTAATCCTTAGTGTTGGATCTATTCAGGCACAAGATTTTCAGGTCCTTCCTCAACCCGAATCTGTTAAAATGCTGCAAAGCAAATTCGTTTTTTCTGCAAATACCGCTATTGTTGATCATAACGACAGTATTTTTGCAATTGCCCTTAAGGAAATTAAACTTTTAAAGAAGGACAGGATTGGTGGGCTGAGCAACAAAATTATATTATTAACAGATGCCAGTTTAAGGCCGGAAGCTTACCGACTTCAAATTGCCGCTAAACAAATAACCATTACGGCAAAAGATAAAGCAGGTGCTTTTTGGGCGGTCCAAACGCTGAAACAACTTGCCGGAGCAAATGCATTTAAGACTAAAAATACCTGGATATTGCCTGGGGTTGAAATAAGTGACCAGCCCAAATTTTCATGGCGTGGTGTCCACCTGGATGTTTCACGCCATTTTTTTGACATCAGTTATCTCCACCGTTTTATCGATAGGCTTGCCTTTTATAAATTTAATAAATTCCATTGGCACTTAACTGATGATCAGGGCTGGCGAATTGAAATTAAGAAATATCCGGAACTAACTGCAGTCGGCGCCTGGAGAAAGCTAAACAACCAGGATTCCGTATGCTTAAAACGAGCTGAAACCAATCCCGATTTTCGCCTTCCTGAAAAGCATTTTAAAGTAATTAATGGCGAAAAACTTTATGGTGGTTTTTATACGCAGCAGGAAATCAGGGAATTGGTTGACTATGCGGCAGCGAAGGGAATAGAAATTATTCCTGAAATTGATATGCCCGGGCACATGCAAGCGGCTACCAGGCTTTTTCCATGGCTAACCTCAACCGGTTCGGTGCAAAAAGAAAAAAACTTTACCGATCCCATTTGCCCATGCAAAGAAACGACATTTGAGTTTGCAGAAAATGTTTTTAAAGAAATTGCACAGCTCTTTCCTTCAAAATACATCCATTTAGGTGCAGACGAGGTTGAAAAAAGCAGCTGGAAAAACATTCCGGAATGTGAGGAATTAATGAAACGAGAAAACCTTAAAAGTATTGATGAGGTGCAGAGCTACTTTGTTAAACGAATGGAAAAATATTTTAACAGCCTGGGGAAAAAATTAATTGGATGGGATGAAATTCTGGATGGTGGCGTTTCGCCCACTGCAACGCTGATGTATTGGCGAACCTGGGTGCCAACGGCACCTAAGCATGCCGCAGAAAAGGGTAATGATATAATTATGACCCCTGGAGAATATTGTTATTTTGATGCACAACAGGATGCCCATTCGCTCGAAAAAGTATATAGCTTTAACCCGGTTGGGTTCGGACTTAATGAGCATGAGCAAAAATATGTGCTTGGCGGGCAGGCCAATCTGTGGACTGAATCTATTCCAAGTGAACAACGGTTAGAATACATGCTTTTTCCACGTTTGCTGGCTATGTCTGATGTTTTATGGGGGCACCAACAAAATTTTGAAGTATTTAGCCGTAAAATGGACCAGCAGTTTGGGGTTTTAGATGCCATGCATATCAATTACCGCTATACCGATCTTAAAGGTTTTGCCGGAGATAATGTTTTCCTGAAGTCGGCATACTTGAACATTGAAGCACCTAAAAATACCGTTGTTCATTACACTATTGATGGGAGTACGCCAACAATTAACGCTGCAAAGTATACAGAACCAGTTTATATCGACAAAACGCAAACAGTAAAGGTGGCTATATTTGGACTTAATGGCAGGATGGGTGATGTTTTTACAGCTAATTATGTAAAGACCAATTATAATGAAGCCATTTCTCTTAAGAACCCTAAACCTGGCCTGGCATTTAGTTATTATCCTATGTTTTATAAATCTGTGAACCTGATTGCAGAAGCCGATAAAACAGAATCAGGAGTTACTTCTGCCATCGAAATTCCTGTGGAGAATAAAGCAGGAAGCTTTGCTACCCGACACAAAGGATATTTTTATGCTTCAGAAGATGGTATTTATACATTCTTTCTTCGATCGGATGATGGTAGTCTTTTGAAAATACAAAATAAAACGCTGGTTGATAATGATGGGATGCATTTTGCAATTGAAAAATCTGCTCAGGTAGCATTAAAAAAAGGTTATCATCCTTTTGAGTTATTGTTTCTGGAAGGCGGTGGTGGCTATACCCTGCAATTGGAATACAGTGTCGGTAAATCGAAACGTAAAGCAGTTGCCGCATCTGATTTCGCCGTAGAGTAATGGAAATTTTAAGAAATTATGTTCTCCAGATTATCTGGCTATTAAAAAACGAAGATGAACGATATTGAATTTATTCTTTCCGAACTCAAAGCCATCAGTGAGCCAGAATATTTAAAAAAGATGGCTCATTTTGGTATTGATATCACTAAAGCTTTTGGTATTCGGGTGCCTAATATCCGTAAACTGGCAAAACAGATTGGTAAAAATCAGGAACTTTCATTATTGCTATGGGAGACTGGTTTTCACGAAGCAAAGCTGCTGGCAACCTTTATTGGTGATTATAAACTTGTTTCTGTAGCGCAGATAGATACCTGGACGAAGGACTTCTCATCCTGGGATGTATGCGACCAGGCTTGCGGGAACCTGTTCGTTAAAACGCCTTATTTCAAATCGAGGATTCTTGAATATACCAAGGCGGAAGAGGTATTTGTAAAACGAACTGGTTTTGTTTTAATGGCTGAAGCCGCTGTTCACCTTAAAAAAGAACCCGATGAAACTTTTTTAAGCTTTTTGCCTATTATCGAAAGAGAAGCTTACGATAACCGTAATTTCGTAAAAAAGGCTGCCAACTGGGCGCTGAGGCAAATTGGTAAAAGAAATAGCTTTTTACATCAACATGCCATTGAAACGGCAAATAATATTCTTGCGCAACAAAGTAAAAAAGCGAACTGGATTGCCTTAGATGCGCTCAGGGAACTGAACAGTGATGCTGTTTTGAGCAAGCATAACCTGAAATAACTTTAGTAATTCATCTTTAAAATCTTTCAAGGTAACCACAGTCCTGCTCTTTCTTACCCTACATCAATGCACAGGCTTAAAATCTGAAGTAAATTTGTATCATAAACAAGAAAGGAAATTTATGTCACAGTTTATTTTGCACAAAGAAAACACAAGGGGCCATGCAAATCATGGTTGGTTAAATGCTCACCACTCATTCAGTTTTGCGAATTATTACAATCCTGAAAGAATGCACTTTGGAGTTTTAAGGGTTTTAAATGATGACTTAATTGATGGTGGAATGGGTTTTGGAACGCATCCGCATGATAACATGGAAATCATCACGATTCCATTGGCCGGAGCCATTGCACACAAAGATAGCATGGGAAATTCGGCTGTGATAAAAAGCGGGGAAATTCAGGTGATGAGCGCCGGTACTGGTGTTAGTCATAGCGAATTTAATGCTTTAGCTGATGAAAAACTCAGTTTATTGCAGATTTGGTTATTTCCTAACCAGAAAAACGTTACACCACGTTACGACCAAATGGCTTTGGATGTTGATGCCCGTCGCAACAATTTCCAGCAGATTTTATCTCCAAATCAGGATGATGCCGGTGTGTGGATCCATCAGGATGCCTGGTTTTCGTTAGGTAAATTTGATGAAGGCTTCGAAACGGAATACAAAATTAAAAAAGCTGGTAATGGGGTGTATGCTTTTGTGATAGACGGCGATGTTACTATCAACGGACAGACTTTAGTTAAAAGAGATGGTTTAGGAATTTGGGATACCGATAGTATTAGCTTTAAAGCGAATACAGCAGGAGCTGAAGTTTTGTTAATGGATGTTCCGATGGAATTGAATTAATCTTTTTACCAATAAAATAAATTTGTCGTCATTTCGCTGTGTTCCAGTTGAAATGACGATGGATTTAGTTTAATTACTTTTTGAATTTTATTATGCAAACAACAATACTTTACATTGGCCGTGATCCTGAAATAACAGTTGTAATGAACCGCTTACTTAATGCCCGGCCTGAATGGAAAGGTATTTGTGTCTGCACAGATGAAGAGGGGGTGTCGATTTTAAAGGCTCAGGGCGTTGATTTGGTTCTTTTGGGGAATGGTATTAGTGATGTGTGCGAAAAAGCGCTTAGAGAGGCTGTAAATACCTTAAATCCTGAAGTAAAAATTATCCAGCATTATGGTGGAGGAAGTGGTTTGCTCTATGGCGAAATTATGACTGCATTGAGCTAAAATTGTCTTTACTAGGATTGTTAAGATTAAAGGATTCTAAGATCACTTTTTAGTATTTAGGTTTTATTATCTGGATGGCTAGTGTTGTAAACTCTTTTAAAAGTTAAGCTTTTGCTTCCGAAATTTATGAGTAAACCAATTGGGAGATTGTAAGCTTCTAAGTAATTTATGGCTTGATTTAAATGTGTATCATTCAATTCGGATACTGCTTTAAGTTCAAGCATAATAATATCTTCTACAAAGAAATCTACTCTTCTTATGCCGATTTGAATGTTATCGTAAAAGATGGTCATTTCCATTTCTCTGCAAAAACTCAAATGTTGTTTTTGCATTTCTATAGCAAGTGCCCTTTGATAAATTACTTCTTGAAAGCCTGAACCCAGGGTTCCATGCACTTTCATAGCACAACCAATAATTTTTCCAGTTAAATCGCCATATTTCATTTTAGCAGAATAAAATTTTACTTTTTAGAAATAGGGATAATCTAATATTTATTAAATTTTTAATCCTTTGAAATTATTTTCAAAATACACTTAAGCATAACAAATCCCAGAATTATTGAATTCAAATCGGTAGAGTACCATAATCCTAAAATCATTCAATCCTTAAAATCTTGGTATATCTTTTTGCTGTTAACTGATATAATCCCTGTCCTCGTCGCTCAACTCTTTCTTGCCGGAGTTTGTCTGATTTCTTTCAATTTCATCATCGTAACTACTTACGGTTTTCTTTGGGCGGCCTACAATGAAACCGATTATGAAGCCAATTACAATGCAGATACCAATAACAAGTAGTTTAGAAACAGCACCGGTTGTAACCAGGAAGTCGAAATCAACTGGTTCGGTATTTACCATTAAAAATATGGTTAGTAATGCGGTAAGGACAATGATAAAAATGGTTTTTCCACTCATGGATTAAAAGCTATAATTAAAAGAAAACTCTAATATCGGATTTTGATTGTAAATCTTATTAACGAAAACCAATCTTGCGCCTACATCAACAACAGGTTGGTAGCGCAAAATGTTTAAACTACTGTTCAATTCTACTCCGTAAGTTTTTGGCTGACCAATATTTGTTTCAATTCCGATATTTTCATAATGGCTGAAAATCCCGGCCCTGATGTTTCTCACATAAGCCAGCGGACCTAATTCCCAATCAGGAAAGGCGAATGGAAAACGATAATTAAACAGTAAGCTATTTTGCAGTTTGCTTCTTGCAAGAATATTGTTGTAACCATAAACAGTAGGTATTTCGGTAGCATACTGATTAACACCACTAGCCTTTTGGTAGTTAAAACTGGTTAAGAAAGAATGATTTTTTGCTAAACCAGGGAAATATAAAAAGCTTTCCAATGCCATAATTTCGCCGCCCAGGTTTTTATCAAAAGGTTGATTGTTGTAGGTTGCCCTAAAAATCTGCGCCCATGGTGGAGCGATGTCTCTTTCAGTTGTTCTTACGCTGTGGTTGAAGGTAAAACTATACTCCATCGGAAATTTCAGTTCGCGAATAAAACTCGTTGGCATATTTTCTGTCATGTACCGCTGTGTAAAACTTGTTGCCGCATTAAGGGTAAAACCGTAGGTGTTATTCCTTGCGTTGAATGATAATGGGAGTGAAGCGTTAAGTTTAATATAGTTCTCCCTCCAATCGCCTTGCTGAGTAATGTTTTTAGCTCTGTAGAACGTTCTTTTAGGTCGGTTGCGATACAGAACGCTAAAAACAGGGTAAAGTGCCTTGTAGCTAATATCTGCTGTGTATTCAAAACGCCTAAGGTCGCGATGGTATTTTGCACCCGTATAAAAGTCCATGGTGTTTAACAGATTGTTGGATTGAAGCTCAAGCCCGAAAATATACTCGTTGTCGATCACCGGAATTACACTGTGGAAACTGAAAAGATTTAAACCCTGATGAAACCTTTTCGTTTGGAATGTACTGTCCGGAATCTTCGTAAAAACATTGCCGGTATTTTCCTGCTTTTCGGCTGCGGCGGTAAAGTCGATGAAAACATTTTTGCCTACAGCTTTAGCTGAAATTTCCTGCTCGGCAATTTCGTAGCCGTTAATTTTGTAATCGTTAAAAATGATTTTTCCATCGCCGCTTTCCGTAGCATTAAAAGCACCGTATTTTGAAGTACTCAGGGCACTGATTTTTTTTGTTGCGATATCAATACTGTAAATATTATCAATGCCATTAAAATGTGCATTGAAAACAATTTTGTTGTCGATAAAGACTGGCCGGCTGAGTTGTTGTCTGCTGTTCCGGATAAGTAAAGTTTTTTTACTGCCTTCGAGTAAGCATAAATTTTTTCCGCTTTCAGTAACGCTGATGTAAGTAATCCGGTTTCCGGTTTTATCAAAAGCCGGTGTTTGCAAAATCTGGTTTTCAGGGTTTGGATACGTTTTCAAAACCTTGCCGGTTGAAGCATCAATTTCTACAAGATTAAATTGATTATTAAGCTCAACTTTCGCGGCTATAATTTTCTTTCCGTCTTCCGATAGAGCCGGAGAGAAGAGCCTGCTTTTACTGCTTAGTTTTTGAAATTTTTTACTTGTTAAATTATAAGCACAGATTACGCTATAGCTTCTTTGTTTGTAACGAGGATCATAACGAATTTCATCCCAAACCAATGTGCCATTTTTGTAGCTGTACGAGGGTTGTTCCTGGTACCCGATACTGAATAATTTCTGTTCCGATTTATCCTGGTTTATGATAACGAAATGCCGGGCATCTTGCTTGCTTTCTTTAAGCGCTAGAATCTGATTTTTATTCAGCCTAACGGGAATAAAATAGTTGGTTGCCAGATCGGTTTTTTCATTCAGGGATTCATAATTATCGAAGGTGATTTTTTTACCCTGTACTTTCCATTCCTGAATAAGTTTTTCCTGTGTCGAGAGAAAATATTTTTTAGAATTTTCACCTGTTATTTTTTTTAAGCTCTGTGAAAATGGATATAATCTTATGGGTCTTTTTTTGATGTCATTCAGTAAACTGTCGGAGATAAACTGACCGTATTTTTCCCTCATGTTTGCAACCATCAAATAACCGGTTTGATAGTAACCTGGAGTTACATCTTTGTTCGAGCCAAAGTAGGCTTTACTGTAAGAGAATTTTTTGCCTGCTAAAAGTGAAGCCCGAAAAGGCATTAGCCATTTTGGTTGTCTTCCTCTTCCGGCATCAGTTAATGCTGTTTCGTTAACAACGGCATCGCCTTCAAAAAACCAGGTTGGTATACCTGCCCCAAAGTAGGCGAAGTAAACCAGCTCAGGGAAAGGGTGTGCCTGTGTTCCTGTCAATTTGTCAAACTGTGCAACGTGCCTGAGTTCGTGAACGGCAAGGTTGTTTAACCAGTCCTGACTATCGAAATACTGTGGTGGTGTTGCGTAGAATTCTGACTTCTTCGGGCCCAGTTGTACGAAGCCATTTGCTATGGTTCCTCGGTTCTGTAATATGAGTGGGATGGAGGTGTTTTGCTGCTTTAGTCCGAACCCAACTTTAGGGTAAATGAGGGGTAGTGTATTAGCCATTCTTTGTGCCTCTTTTTCGAGTTCCTCAGGGAATATGATTTTAAAGCCATTTGTATTAATGTAGCTCCATTTTACACTAAGTGGGTTCTGCGCAGTACTGAAAATCTGTCCAAAAACTGATAATGAAATAATACTTAATATAAAAGTTATTAAGTATTTGATAAATAATGTTTTATTGTTGTTTATAGTGGTCATTCAAAATGTTTGCTAAAATATTTAGTTTTTCTAAAGTTTTAGAAATTATAATCTGTGTACTTTTAATTTAATTAAAATTATTTAAATAATTGATTTTTAAAATTATATGTTATTTATTTAAATTGTGTTTTTCTTTGTTTTATATGGTTTAAACTAACGAATCTATAGCTTAAGTCCTGCTATTCATCATTAAGTTTAATCAGTTGAACAAAGCTTTTAATTTACACTTATTAATCGATATTCTTTGCCAAATCTTGTTAAATAAAATTATTTTGTATACTGATTAACTTGCTTGTGGGTTTCTTATTTCTTCATTTTTAACGGAAAGAAATCAATAGCTTATACGGCAATTTTGATGTTGCAAGTGTTAATACAAGTTCAAATTTGGTGGTGTGGATTAAGGGTTTGTTTATTGGATTCAGAAAGGAAAAATCAATTTGGTTTTGTATGGATACTCCAATGAAATTGAACCAAAAAAATCAGTATAATATATTATGTTAGTTTAGGGTTTTTTAAATTTATAAAGACATAATGTCAGTTTGTTTTTTGGTCTTATCCATTTATTACTCGGTTGGATTGTTGCTTATATTTGAAAATTTTAGGGTTTCAATACTATGTTTTTGCAAGCTAATCGAATAAATTTTATTGCTGTTTTCGATGCTTAAAATTTAGTGATAGTGGATTTTTGCTGTATTTTTTTAGCGTTCCTGATGCCTGATCTGATTGTTTTTTGTATACAAAGCATCGTTTTTTATCCCTTTTTTGCGCCGAATTTGCCTTTGTAATAGGCTGAGAATCGAATATTCAATGTTTGAAGTCTTTAATTCGCAGATTTTTAAAAAAAACTAAATATTTGATATAAAAGTGGCTCTAACGTTGTTTTAATCGGCTTTTTTGTGTTTTTTGTGCAACTTTGAATAAAATAGATGAGCGCTGCATCTTCATTAAAAAAATAATGATTATTTAGCTGTTTTAGACCCTCTTTTCAATTTGAAATAGTGCTTGGAAGCTTGGGTTTTCTGATGTTTGTTGCTTGAATTTTCAGGTTAAATTGGCTGCTTAAATTGCGAATATTGATGAGTAAGAACCTACTGCAGTTTAAGTGGTCTATCGCTTTTTTAAAGTTGATGTTGCGAAGATAAATCGTAATAAATAACGACTAAAAAGGTTCAGCTACTAGCGGTGATTCTTTCTGTTCTTGTAGATTGGATAAAGGAAAACAGAAGCGAGAATTATCACTGCACCGATGTAAAATCCGCCTGTCATTTGCTCTTTATCTTTAAAGAAAATAAAGGCTAATAGAATGCCGTATACAGGTTCTAAATTAGTAACTAAAGCCGTTCTGAAAGCAGATAAAGTTCGCATTACAGAAACGCCTGCAACGTAAGCAACCGAAGTGCAAAAGGTGCCTAATATTGAAATATAAAACCAGTCTTTTGTACTTAAATTAAATGGCATATTCAAAAAAGAACCATCGTAAATACGATATAAAGTTATCCAGAATAATCCGCCAACCAGTTCGTAAAATCCAATAATTGATGGCTCACTTTTTTGAACAAAAGTAGAATTGATCGTTGAAAAAAGACTGGCTGCAAAGGCTGCTAAAAGACCGAATATAATGCCTGAAGTATACTGACTTTCGAATTTAAAAATCGTGTAAATCCCAATAATAATTAAAATACCGACTAATATATCGCCAATATAAATCTGTTGCTTTTTTATTAATGGCTCTAGTATTGCCGTAAATAAAGTGAAGGATGAAAGGCATACAAGTGTAACGGAAACGGTCGAAACTTTAATGGCATGAAAGAAAAAAATCCAGTGAATAGCTACAATTCCTCCGGTTAAAAAGAATTGAATAAATTGTTTTTTCGAAATCTTAATATCCTTTTTTGTAACCGAAAACCATGCGAAAAGCGTGATGCTTGCAATCAAAACCCGGTACCAAACCATGGGCACCGCATCAATGGAAATTACCTTTCCCAGTACTCCTGTAAAGCCCCAAACAAAAACAGTAAGATGAAGAATAAGGAGGTTTTTTTTAGTTGCGTTCATTTTTATTTTGGGGCACGTTTTAACAGGTAGAAACCCAGTAAGCCAAACACAATTGTTGGTAGTAAAACGGCGATAAAGGGTGGTAATCCTCCCTTGGTAGAAAACATTTGTGTAAACTGGTTAAACACAATATAGGCGAAGCTGATGAATATGCCAATTCCTAAGGATACGCCAACGCCCCCGCGTACTTTACGCGAAGAAAGTGCTACGCCAATAAGCGTTAATACAAAGGCTGATAAGGGATGCAAATAACGTTTATAGCGTTCAAACTGAAGATCGTTCATGATGCCGGTTCCCCTGGTTTTTTCTTTACGTATTTTTTCTGCCAGCTCGTTTGTTGATAGATTCTGTACAACATTATCATAAGCTGAAAAATCATCCGGACGCATATCTAAAATGGTGTCTTTTAGCTTACCGCTACCGTAAATCATGGTTTCCTTCAAGCCATCTATTTTCCTGATGGAATAGTTGCTCAGTTGCCATTTTCTTTTCGTAGAATCCCATTTAATATTATCGGCAATAATCTTCTTGGTTAATATATCTCCATTAAAATTATCGAGCGAAAAGCGGTAGCCATAATTGGTTTTATTGTCGAAACTCTGGATATAGATGTATGTTTTGTCATCCAGTTTCATGTGGATATTCGACTTCGTAGAAGGGTCGTTTCGCTTTACATAAGTGTTTTCGAAGCTGTTTTTTAAAGTATTGGTATACGGCAGTATGTAGAGATTCGATATTAAATTAGCAGAAAATATAATACTCGCTGAAACAAAATAAGGCCATAAAAAACGGTTGAAACTTACTCCACCACTTAAAATTGGTACAATTTCAGTCTGATCGGCCATCTTTGCGGTAAAAAAGATTACGGCAATGAAATTAATCAGGGGCGAAAGCATATTGATGTAAAAGGGGATAGAACCTGCATAGTATTTGGTAATTACCCCCCAAAGGCTTAATCCGCTTTTTAAAAAATCATCGAGTTTTTCCGATAAATCGAATACAATTATAATGATGACGAATATTGCCAGGGTGTAAATAAACGTACCGAGGTATTTTCCGATAATATAACGATCGATGATTTTGATATTGCCCTTAATCAGATTCATTTTATAGCTTGTTGCCCAATACTTTAACCATTTGGTTTTTCCATTCGTAAAATTCGCCGGCGATAATCTTTTCCCTGGCTTCTTTTACCAGCCAAAGATAAAAATGCAGGTTGTGCAAGGTAGCAATTTGTGCGCCAAGCATCTCATTACTATGTACTAAGTGACGTAAATATGCTTTTGTTGTTACTAAATCCACATGTAAATCACTATCGGCTTCAATAGGCGAGAAATCATTTTCCCACTTCTTATTCCTGATATTGATGATGCCATTCTTGGTAAATAACATACCATTACGGGCATTTCTTGTTGGCATTACACAATCAAACATATCAACACCAAGTGCTATATTTTCGAGGATATTAATTGGTGTACCAACGCCCATTAAGTAACGTGGTTTTTCGTAAGGTAATATATCGCATACAATTTCTGTCATTGCATACATCTCTTCAGCTGGTTCTCCTACTGATAAACCCCCGATTGCATTTCCTTCACGGCCCATGGTGGCGATAAACTCTGCGGATTTTATCCTTAAATCTTTATAAACAGAACCCTGTACAATCGGAAAAAGTGTTTGGTCGAAGCCATATTTAGGTTCGGTATTATCAAAATGAGTGCAGCAACGTTTTAACCAGCGGTGAGTCATTTTAATCGACTGCGCAGCATAGTTGTAGTCGCATGGATAGGGTGTACATTCATCGAAGGCCATAATAATATCAGCACCAATAGTGCGCTGTATATCCATGGCATATTCAGGTGTAAACAAATGTTTTGACCCATCAATGTGTGAATTGAAAGTAACGCCTTCTTCCTTGATTTTTCTTACTTTACTTAGAGAATAAACCTGATAACCACCACTATCTGTTAAAATAGGGCGATCCCACCCGATAAATTTATGCAAACCACCCGCCTTTTCAAGTATGTCCAGTCCGGGGCGCAGATAAAGGTGATAGGTGTTCCCTAATATGATCTGCGCATTAATATCCTGCTCAAGCTCACGCTGGTGAACCGCTTTTACCGTACCTGCGGTGCCTACAGGCATAAAAATAGGTGTTTGTATTTCGCCGTGTGCAGTAGTAACTGTTCCTGCCCTGGCTTTAGATAGCGGGTCGTTGGCCTGTAAAGTAAATTTCATCTGTTTCCTCTTAATTTTTCCACCCTAAAGATGGATTTCACCCCCTGATTAATTCAGCTAAAACTATCATCCTGAATTTTGATCAGGCTAGTTTTTATGGTGTTTTTCTTATCACAAAAATCAGCCAAAAATAAGAAAATATGAGGGTATATTTTTGTTTAATTTTTTATCAACATAAAACTGTATTACAGATTAAAAATGAGAAATTTGCGCCTGTTTATTTTAACGTTGTGATATTAACCATACCCGAAATTTATTTACTTTCCGCATTAGGTTTTTGCCTCCTGGTGCAATTATATTTTAGCCTTTTTGTTCATCTAAAACTTGCTGCTACAGTAATTGATGATGTTCCTCAGCTTTCAAAGTCGCCTGTTAGCGTAATTATATGTGCAAGAAATGAAATTGCTAATCTTCAGCAATATTTACCCGCAGTGCTCAATCAGAATTATCCCGAATTTGAAGTAGTTGTTGTAAACGACCGCTCATGGGATGGTACTGAAGAATACCTTGAAGAGCTTGAGAAACAATTTCCAAAGCTTAAGGTGGTTAAAATACTAGATAATGATAAGTTTATAGCCGGGAAAAAATTTGCAGTCACCATGGGGATAAAGGCTGCGAAATATGAGTGGCTCGTTTTTACTGATGCTGATTGTGAACCCGAAAGCGACAATTGGTTAATGTGTATGCAGCAACCGGCTGATGAAAATGTAGAAATTGTTTTGGGGTATTCGCCATACATGAAAAAACGTAGTTTATTAAATGCGCTAATTCGTTTTGAAACCTTTTTTACTGCTGTGAACTACCTGAGCTTTGCGCTGAAGGGAATGCCGTATATGGGCGTAGGCCGAAATATGGCCTATAAAAAATCGCTTTTCTTTAAGAATAAGGGGTTTGCAGCGCACATGCATATTCCATCGGGCGACGATGATTTATTCGTTAATGCACATGCCAACGCTTCAAACACGGCAATCAGAATCAATCCGGATAGCCAGGTTTGGAGTGAGCCAAATAAAACATGGGGCGGATATTTACGCCAAAAGAAAAGACATTTTGGTGCAGGGAAATTTTATAAGCCTAAACATAAATTCATCCTGTCTACGCAAATTATCATCCAGTTTCTGTTTTACATATTATTAATAAGTTTAATCTGTTTACCGGATACCAGATATATAGCATTGGGCATTTTAGCCTTTAGTGTAATTATCAGGAGTTTTATTTATTCAAGGTTACTCAAAAGGCTAAATTATGGCGATTTGAGGTGGTGGTTCCCAATACTTGATATGATTTTATTCGTATTTTTAGTGTTTAACGGCTTTCTGTCTATCTTTGTAAAAAAAGTTCAATGGAAATAAACCTGAACTTTCTTAATAGCTATTAATTTTATCAATACCATGTCTGAAGTAAAACCCGATATCGTTTTAAAATATTTTCCCGAATTAACAGAAAAGCAGATCGCTCAATTTGAGCAATTGTTTGATTTGTATAGCTTTTGGAATGCACAAATCAATGTAATCTCAAGAAAAGATATCGAAGAACTATATGAGCGACATGTTTTACACTCTTTAGGCATAGCTAAGGTTTGTTCTTTTAAACCTGGTGAAAGTGTGCTGGATGTTGGAACGGGAGGTGGTTTTCCGGGTATTCCATTGGCAATTTTGTTCCCGGAAACACAATTCTATCTTGTAGATTCTATCGGTAAGAAGATAAAAGTGGTTAAAGAGGTTGCATCTGCATTAGGTTTAGATAATCTAAAAGCCGATCATCTTAGGGCTGAACAGATTAAAGATAAGTTTAATTTTATTGTTTCGAGGGCCGTAACCAGGCTCGGCGAATTCTATCCATGGATTCAGGGTAAATTCAAAAAAGAATCTTTAAATGCCATTCCAAATGGAATTCTGTATTTAAAAGGTGGTGATCTTGCTGAGGAGATTAAAGAATCAAAACTGAAAGCAGAACTTTATCCGCTTTCAGCTTATTTTGAGGAAGATTTTTTTGAAACGAAATACGTGGTTTACGTACCACAATAACTTTTAGGCGGTGCTATTTAGTACCTTTTAAAATTACGCCGTTAATAACACCGTCTTTTACCAATTCTCCGAGAATCCTTCCGTTAGTTGATGTTTTCTTATTTTCTGGTGTCGGATCGCCATAAATTACATCGTCTTTATCATACTTTTTCCTATTCGGAACTGGATTGGCCAGTGGTTCTTCAATCACAATTTCTTTGGCCTTAGCGGGCTTAGGCTCAATTGGTGGCGGAGGTGGGGCAATCTTTTTCTTTGCTTTTTTCGCCGGTGCCGGCTCTATCGGTGGCGGCGGTGGGGCTACTTTCTGTAATTTAAGTTTCGGAGGTGCAGCTGGCGGAGGAGGAGGGGCGGGTAGTGCTTTTTTAGCCGCTTTATTCTTCACTACAGGCTCCTGAATTACAATTTCTTTTACTTTCTCTTGTTTAGGATATAAGTCTACAATCCCGTAATCTTTTGTAAATGCCATGGTAGAAGTACATAACATTCCGCCAACTACAGGAAGTACGAGTAACAATCTGAGCCTTGCCCATTTTGCAGTTTTCTTTTGATTTAACATGCTTATTCTTCTTTTTAAAATGGATGAATTAAAAATTTGGTTAGTTAATGCTGTTTCATGCCCTCCGCAAGAATTTTGAATCAGGAAGAGTGCATATTCGTATTTTGCTATTCCTTTATTAGTTGTTTCCTCATCGGCCAGGTATTCATGCAGTAGTTTTATGTCGTTTTTTAGCAAATGTGCAATTGGGTTGAACCAGCAAAAGCTGCGCAATAACTCAAAAAACAATACATCAAAACTGTGTTTTTGCCTGATATGGGCCATTTCATGATTTAAAATGGTATTCCTCTGGGGCAATTCCGGGTCGATAAAAAGTAGATTGAAGAAGGAAAACGCAATTTTTGAATGCCGTAATTCAACTATTGTTATACCGTTTTCAACAATCTTGTTCGGCCGTCCTAAAAGCTTGAAGATGTGCCTGAACCCCCAACATATTTTTGAAAGAAAGATGATGGTGATTAATAAATAAAGAAATATTAAAATGTTTTCTGTGCTTAACAATGGCTTTTCCTCCTGTATTTGCTGGTATATCGGCAAATTATCGTAAATGATTTCCTTGGTTAAGAAACCCAATTGCATGAAAGGTATTGTAAATGCTGTTAATGTGCTTAATATCAGGTAATACCGATTTAAAACATAGAAGGTTTCTTTGTATAAAAACAATCTGTAAAACCCATAAAATAATACCAGATACAGGTTTGCCTCGAGTAAATAATATAGCCAGCTCATTATTTATCTTGTTTAAGTTTTTCTGCCAGTTGGATGATTTCGTCTAGTTCCTGCTTACTCATGCTTTTTTCTTTTACCAGAAAAGAAACCAGGCTTTCGTAAGAATTCTCAAAGTAATTGTTCATTACTTTATCTAAAGCAAAGTGTTTATAGTCAGCTTCCTGAATGATCGGGAAGTAGATGTAGGTATTTCCAACAGCTTTGTGATCAACAAAACCTTTTCCTTCAAGTACCCTGATTACTGTCGATACGGTATTGTATGCAGGCTTGGGTTCATTCATCTTTTCAATTACTTCTTTTACCAGTGCTTCTCCCATTTCCCAAAGGATAAGCATCACCTGTTCTTCTGCTTTTGTAAGTTCTTTCATCATAGTAACTATATTTATAGTTCGGTTATATGAAGTTACTACTATAAAAATAGTTTTCAAACTATTTTTGTAGTTTTGTTTTTAACTGTCTTATAATCAGTCTTATAATTTTTAATTGAAAAGCTTTATACACAAGAAAACCTGCCTTGTAGGGCAGGTTCCTGATGGTTAATGGTTCTTTAAAATTTCTGTAATCTGACGGGATTACCTCATAATCATCTTATCTTTTAATGATTGCTGCAAAGCCGACTGTTTATCTATACTTTTTACCACATCTAAAACAGCATTAGCTGCATCGCTGAAAAACTGTTTTGTAATGGTTGCATATTCGTCTGTTGCCTTATGGTAATCTTTATGGTCTTCAACACCAAAATACAGGAAAGGGATATTTTTAGCATTGAAAGCACCCTGGTCGCTTTGGTTGGTCCAGTCGTCGCGGCCAAGCTTAGGGTCGTCATGACCTAAAATTAACTTTATATCCTTTCTGCTTGTATCTACATACTTTTTAAGGTTAGGGTATCTGAAGGTTCCACAAACATAAAGCTCTCCCTTTTCGCTATGGCTGATCATGTCCATGTTTAAATCAACAGCAATGGTATTGATTGGTACAGGCGGATTGGCCACAAATGCTTTAGCGCCCTGTAAACCCATTTCTTCTGCATCAAAAGCGGCAAAAATGATGGTATTGTTCGGTTTGTTTTTAGCAAAGTACGCAGCAATTTTTAATAAACCGGCAGTACCCGATGCATTGTCATCAGCACCATTAAATACTTCATCCTTTATAACCCCTAAATGATCGTAATGTGCTGATACAACAATAACATTGGTGCTTTTGCCAGGTATGTATCCAATAATATTTGTTCCATTTGTTTTTGCCCCACCTCTTGCATTAAAGGTGAACTCCTGCGCATAGTTTACATTTTGCGGATACGATTTCAAGCCAAGTTTCTGAAAACGTTCAATAATGTAAGCTCTTGCCATTTCAGCACCTTTAGTCCCTGTTTTTCTGCCCTGATAAGCATCAGAAGACAACACTTCAACATCTTTTAAAAGTTGTGTATCTAATTTACCAGACCCGGTTGAAGACTGGTTTTTTACGGAAGAACAGCAGCTAATGGTAAGTGCTAGAGGAATAATATATAGTAATTTCATTTTATATTTCTTTTCGTCATTGCGATGCACGAAGCAATCTTAATGCGTTGGTTTATAAATTTTCCTAAAGATATTAAATATTGAGGTATTGAAAGCAAAAGCTTATTTAGTTTATTGTCCAATACTTATACGTTAAAATAATAGGATGATTTACAAAGACGCTAAACTAAATACCTTTATCTTTAAGTTCCTTAAGCGGCCACTTCTCTTAAATCTACTGCAACAACTCTCGAAACACCTTGTTCTACCATGGTTACTCCATAAATGATGTCGGTACTTGCAATTGTACGCTTATTGTGCGATACAATGATGAATTGTGACTGGTTTGAAAACTTGCGGATAATGTTATTGAATTTATCAATGTTGGTATCATCTAAAGGGGCGTCAACCTCATCGAAAATACAGAAAGGCGCAGGCTTTAAAAGGTAAAGTGAGAATAAAAGGGCAGTAGCAGTTAGCGTTTTTTCTCCACCTGATAACTGATTGATTGATAGTGGTCTTTTACCTTTAGGGCGTGCAACAATGTCAATGTCGGCTTCCAGTGGATTGTTTGCATCTGATAGAATCAAATCGCAGCTGTCTTCTTCATTAAACAGGGAGCGGAAAACGACAATAAAATGTTCGCGGGCCTGTGTAAATGCCTGCATAAATTTATCTTTTGCCGTATCATCTATTTCTTTGATGGTTTGCAGCAGGTCGGTTTTAGCGGCATTAAGGTCTTTTTTCTGGTTCTGTATAAAAACATAACGCTCTTCCATTTCCTTGAATGCTTCCATAGCCATCGAGTTAATAGCGCCAAATTCATCCAGCTGGCGTTTCATCTTTTCTACCTTCTGGCGGATTTCGAATTCACTTTCCAGGGCTTCAACTTCAGTGTCGGTTTCTAAAAGGTCGTTTATATCGATATTGAACTCAACGGCTAAACGTTCTTTCAACGAGTTTAGGTCAATCTTTAAGGTGTTTTTCTTATCCTTTATTTCTGTTAACAGAAAATCGGTTTCTTCCCGGTTTTTACGAATAGTGGTCAGGTTGTTTTCAACCTCGTTAATATTTCCTTTACTTTCAAAATATGTCTTTTCTACCTCTGCAAGCCCTTTTTCCATGTCTTCGCGTTGCTGATACATTTCTAAGAGTGTATCGTCGCTTAAATCGGTATGTTGCAGTGTTTCCGTTATTTGTGCAAGTGTTTCCTGAAACTCTTTTTCATTCTGTGCAATACGTTTGTTAAGTGCTTCTTCCTGCACGAAACGATAATCTAAATCCTTCTCTAAACCTGATAGTTTATTCTGCTGCTGGTGGAAACGGATATTATCCTGGTTATATTTTCCCGCCGATTCATTAACCTGATCAGCAAGTTCCTGGTAGTTTAGCTGCTGCTCTTGTAAATCAACATGATCTTGCTGCTGTTTTTTCTGCAATTCAACCAAAGCGGGTAGTTTTTCAGCTAAAGATTTTTCTATCGATACGATCTTCTGTGCAATGTCCGTCTTACGGTTTTCGCTGGTTGTAATAAACTCCTGGTACTGGTCGCGACGGGTTTGAACGGAAATATTTTCATTAATTAACCGGTTAAGCTCCTGTTGTAAGGTATTAATCTGATTAACTTTCGAGGCTTCTTTCAGGTTAAAAATATTCTCCGTTTCTGCTTTTATTGCCGTGTTGTATTGATTGATCAGCGTTTCTGATGCTTTTATTTCTTTAGCTAAATTTTCGAGGTTTTTAGCCCGGCCTATTCGTTTCCCTTCAAATAACCCTACAGAACCGCCAGCTAAAGTGAATTTAGTTTGGGCATATTTTCCGTTCTTGGCTAGTATAGTTAAGCTTTCAGTTGGTGTTTCCTTAAAAAGATTTTCCTGCTCAGCCACAGCGATATATACATTTTGTAACAGCAGGTTGCAAAGATGCTGGTACTTTTTGTCTACTTCAGTTACCGATAAGGCAGAAACCAGTCCATCGTGGTTGAGTGGTGATGCATTTTTATCCGGAATATTTTCGAGGATAAAAAAGTTAGCCCTTCCGCGGCTGGCATCAGTTAAAAGGTTGATGGCCTGTACGGCATCCGAGTATTTATCAACCACATAGTGATTCATTACCGGTTCCAGGTAATTTTCTATTGCTATGCGGTAATCTTCGTTACAAAACAGAATATCCGAAAGGAGTAAGGCACTCTTTGCAAAGGCATTATTCTTTTTCAGGAATCGGATCGACTCAGGAAAGCCTTCCAAGCTATCTACCAGCGATTTGGTAAGGTTATATTCGTTTTGTTTGGCGTCTTTTTTACGGTTCTCGGCCGTTAGTTTTTCCTTGTTTGTACTAAGGTTAACCTCTGATATTTCCAGCTTTTCCTTGAGTATTTCTTCGGCTTCCTTTAGTTGCTTTATGGTGTTTTGCTTTTCTGAAACCTGTATGTCCAGCTCGGCTAATGCATGGTCAAATGCCTTTAGTTCGAGTGTTTTGGTTTCCGTATCATCAACATTTCTGTTGGTCTCCTGTACCAGGGCATCTTTTTGGATATTTAAAATATCAATTTCCTTTTGCGACTGGTAAACCTGGTTCTGGATATCATTAACTGATTTTACAAGGTTGTCAATTCGGTTTTTCTCCGTTTGCTGTTGTTCACGAAGGGTATCCAGTGAAGATTTTAATAGCTTTAAATCTGATTCTAATTTATTAAAGACCTCTGTTTCGGTTAAAACTTCTTCATTGAGGCGCTTAATATTGTATTTTATATGATTAACCTGGTTTTTGTCCTTTTCAAGTTCGCCAGATAAGCGTGTTTCTTTCTCCTGTAAGAAACGCATCTGCTCATTTTTTACTTTCTTTTCGCTTTCATAAGCCCTGATTTTCGAAATCAGTTCATTAGTTGCTTTTTGCTGTATAGAAAGGTTCTTTTCCTGATTGATGCTTCCCAGTTTAAGTTTTTGTAAGTCAGCTTCCTGTGTGTCAATCTGGGTGCTTAACTCCGTTCTCAAAACCTGCTGCTGCTGTTCCTGGGTTTCGAGTGCATTTAAATCGGTACGGAAAAAGGCAATGCGATGGGTAGCCAGCTGAACACTCAATTCCCGGTATTGTTCCTTTAACTTATAATAGCGTTCGGCTTTACGGGCCTGGCTTTCGAGGGTTTTAAGGTTTTTTTCTATTTCGAAAAGTAGATCCTCAACACGCTCTAAATCGGTTTCTGTATCCTTTAGTTTATTAAAAGTCTGTTTTTTACGAAGCTTGTATTTCGAAATACCCGAGGCTTCTTCAAATAATGAGCGTCGGCTATGCTCTTTATTGGTAATGATTTCATCAACCATTTTCAGCTCAATGATAGAATAGCTGTCTGAGCCAATGCCGGTATCTAGAAATAAATCGGTTATGTCTTTTAAACGGCACTGAACATCATTTAACCGATATTCACTATCTCCATTACGGTATAATTTACGTGTAACTGTAACCTGAGAATAGGCGGTTGGAAGGATGTTTTTAGTGTTGTCAAAGCTCAATGAAACTTCTGCAAGCTGCGCCTGTTTACGGTTTTTGGTACCATTGAAAATAATGTTTTCCATCTTTTCAGAGCGAAGCGCTTTGGTGCTTTGTTCGCCTAAAACCCAACGCATAGCGTCAATTACATTCGATTTTCCGCAACCATTTGGCCCAACAATAGCTGTAACGCCCTCATTAAAATTGATGGTGACTTTGTCGCCAAAGCTTTTAAATCCTTTAATTTCTAAACGAGTAAGTTGCATGGTTTGTATTCGGGAGAACCGACCCCAATATTAAGGATAATTTTGTTGTTTTTCAAACACGGATATTGGATTTAACGGTAAAAAAGAGGATTGTCACGGAAACATGAAATACACGGAACTCGATGGAATTATTGCAACTCAATTTGCCTAAAAGCCATTTTCTGCGTTTATTAGTGAAATCTGCGGGAATGTAAAAATAATTGCCACGGAAATGCTGAAAACACGGAACTCGATGGAATTATTGCAACTCAATTTGCCTAAAAGCCATTTTCTGCGTTTATTAGTGAAATCTGCGGGAAAGTAAAAATAATTGCCATGGAAACGCTGAAAACACGGAAAAATATTGAATTTATTCCTAATAGAACCATGTTTCCATTGAGAAAATGTAGTTATTTTACAATCATCAGTTTGGCGAACTTCAGTAATAGTTGTTTATTGCCCAATCCCTGAAAAAATACAGTTGCCTTAACATCAGGCAAGGTGCCTTCGAGGCTGACAATTTTTCCAAAACCAAATTTTTCGTGTTCTACTTCCATACCATTTTGAAATTCATGTGGTTGCGATGGTGTAAAACCCGGGCTCGGAACATGTGCCTTAGCCAGGAGCGAAGTTGTTTTCGGGCGTGGGGGCGGAGCAGAAGAGGTGCTTGCCGGTTTGGGTTTACTGAAGAAATCACGTGGCTGTGAGGTCCAGGTTTTTCTTTCGTCGTCAAAATTACCTTCAAAAACATTACTTTTTGCAGGTTTAACATCCAGTTCCAGGTAGCGAGGATTGATTTCGTTTATGAAACGGCTTGGTTCGCAGTTGGTTAGCGTTCCCCAGCGATAACGTGATGTTGCATAGGTAATTGTTAATTTAACTTCAGCACGGGTAATGGCCACATAAAATAACCTGCGCTCTTCTTCCAAATCAGAGCGTGAATTAACCGACATCTGCGATGGGAAAAGGTTTTCTTCCAAACCTACAATAAATACGTTTTTAAACTCCAAACCTTTGGCTGAGTGGATCGTCATTAACGAAACCGTATCCTTGTTCTTATCGCCATCTTTGTCATCATTGGTTAAAAGCGCCACATCCTGCATAAAAATATCAAGACCTTTCTCTTCAATATCTTCACGCTCGGCAAACTCTTTTATACCATTTAATAATTCCTGAATGTTTTCATACCTTGCACGGCCTTCAACGCTATCATCAGTATATAATTCCTTTAAAATACCAGCATGCTGGGCAATAAATAAAGCCGAATCATATGCGTCGAGCTTTTTAGCTTCGGCCTGAAAGCTTTGCACCATCATAGCAAAATCATTTAGCTGGTTGGCTAAACGGCCATCAACATACATCTGCGCATTCGAAATCACATCCCACATGGTAATGTTATTTTGGTCGGCAGCAACTATAATCTTATCAATTGAGGTATCACCAATTCCCCGCTTTGGATAATTAATTACCCTTTTTATTGCCTCTTCATCCTTCGGATTAAAAGTTAAGCGGAAATAGGCAATTAAATCTTTAATTTCTTTACGTTGGTAGAAAGAAGTACCTCCAAAGATGCGATAGGGGATATTGAGTTTTCTTAAACCTTCCTCCATTGCACGGCTCTGTGCATTAGTCCGGTACAAAATTGCAAAATCGTGGTACGGATAGCCCTTTAAGCCACGTTCCTGAAGGATAGCCTCGGCAACCAGCTTGCCTTCTTCGTTATCGGTAAATGCCCTTGAAACCTTAATCCTGTCGCCTTCTACGTTTTCTGAGAAAACATTTTTTTCCAGCTGGTTTTTGTTGTTGGCAATAATGCTGCTGGCAGCATCAACAATATTTTGTGTAGAGCGGTAATTCTGCTCTAATTTATAAACTTTTAAATCCGGGTAATCACGCTCGAAATTCAGAATATTCTGAATGTTCGCTCCGCGGAAAGCATAGATACTCTGTGCGTCATCACCCACAACACAAATGTTCTGGTAGGCGGCTGCGAGTTTTCTTACAATTGTATATTGCGAAAAGTTGGTATCCTGGTACTCATCCACCATTAAATACCTGAATTTTTGCTGATACTTGTTTAAAACATCAGGATGCTCTTTCAGCAGGATATTGGTTTTAAAGAGTAAGTCGTCGAAATCCATTGCACCGGCCCTGAAGCAGCGTTTTGCATATTGCTCATAAATTTGCCCTAACAATGGGCGTTTATTCTGTATGTCTTCAGCCTGAATCTGGTCGTTTGCCTGGTATTCGCCCCATGAAATTAAATTGTTTTTTGCCGATGAGATCCGGCCATACACAAAGTTTGGTGCATACAATTTATCATCAAGCTGCATTTCTTTCAAAATTGCACGGATAACACTTTTGCTGTCGTCGGTATCGTAAATGGTAAAGTTATTCGGATAACCGATTTTCTCCGCCTCCACGCGTAATATTTTTGCAAAAACTGAGTGGAAAGTACCCATCCAGATATTTTTAGCCTCGGCACCAACAACTTTACTAATACGCTCACGCATATCCTTACTGGCTTTGTTGGTAAAGGTTAAAACCAGAATGTTAAAAGGGTCGGTTCCGGTTTGAATAAGGTGTGCTACACGAAATGTTATTACACGTGTTTTCCCCGAGCCGGCACCTGCAACAATCATTACCGGTCCTTTAGTGTTCTCTACTGCTGCTCTTTGTTGTGGGTTTAATCCTTCTAAATAATCCAAATCGGCTCCTGTTTTTTTGAGGCTCAAAAATAATAATTCAAAAGTTTTTTATTGAATTTGTGGAGAAATAGCAGGCTAATTTTTTTGAAAAGCAAATACTGTGTATCCATTATTGCTAGTCCTTTGCTTCACTCATACGCCTTCAGGCCTTAGGCAGGGGGCCGGTATCCGCTTCGCCAAGGTTTAAAGAAATTAGTTTTGTGCTATTCTTTAAGATTTAAAAGCCAAACTTCATAAACATTAACCACAGGGACATTAGGGAAATAGCATTATACAGTAATTAAGCTTTCTTATATGGTAAAACCAGTTATTTTCATGCCGTTATTGGTCGAAAACTATATACTTTATGCCAAAATTACATCTTAATTGTTTGGGAATAGAATTTGATATACAGTTGGCATGGAAGATAAAAAAATAAATAAAGAAATAACATTCACCGATATACCTGAAGGAGCAAGCACTGATATTTACACCAATCTGAAAGAGAAATTAGAAAGTGTAGAAAAGTTTCCGGGTATTTATCATTTTAAGTTTATCATCACCGGTGGACTGGAAAAAATACAAGAGCTGCGGGCCGTTTTACCTAACGATGAGTTTATAGAACAAGCCTCTAAAACCGGTAAATATGTATCCATCACGGTGAAAAAACAAATGCAAAATGCCGATGAGGTAATTGCTATTTATAAGCAGGTAGCCACGATAAGTGGTATTATGGTGCTTTAATTATTATTGCTGCTTAATATGTTTATATAATATGTTAAGCAGCTTCTTTTTTACCGGGTGGATTTACCGCGCTACAATAAACTTTTTAACCGCATTGTATTGCCCGGAATCGGATGATATTTTGAAGAAATATATCCCAGGCACAAATGTAGTGGTGTTTATTTCAAGGGTGTGTTTTCCTGTGTTCAGGTACTCATTAATTACAGTTTTGGCTAAACGCCCCATCATATCATAAATCTGAACGTTTATTTTGTCCGACTCAGGAAGTACAATATCAATATAGGTTTGCGTAGATGCTGGATTTGGGTAGTTCTGTGTAACTACAAACATCAAAAACTTGTCGAAAATAGCTTTGTTTACTGCATCAAAAATTACATAACTAATCAATCTGTAACCTCTTGCGTTAGGGTGGTAGGGGTCCTGGTAGAGCGAAAAATCGCGACGCATGGCTGCATTTACATCAGCAAGGTATAACTTATATTCTGTAACTAATTTTCGGTAAACAGCATTGATTTGCCGAATCGTTGTATTAACCGCCACAAGATTGGTGTTGGCACGATCATCTACATTCTGCAAGGTGCAAATTATTGGTACCAGTTTCTGCTTCAGGCTCGTGGTTATGAGTAACCTCATGTTCGATTCGGTTTCAGCAACACTTCCTTTTCCGGTTGCAATTGATAATGCATCGTTAATCCCCATATCAATTACAATAAAACCCGTACGGTTTTGTACTGCATTATCTATACGAAGCAAGCCTTGTAACGTTGTTTGCCCACCAATGCCCTGGTTGGTAATATCTATAACCTTTCCTGTATAACAGTTTGCGAAATTACTTTCGAGCATGGTTTGAAAACCAAGTCCCCTAACACCTTCTACCGTACTGGCTCCGAATGTTACAATATTAATACTGTCTTTAGCATAATACTGGGCCGCTTCAGGGCAACTAACCTTTGTGTTATTTTGTGAAAAAGCTATCGTCGGAAACAAAAATGAAAATAGCAGCAGAACATGCGAAACAATTGCGCTTAATTTCATTGATAACTTTCTTGTTTTGAGATTTGTATGTTGAATTTTAAGGGCGCAATTTAGTAAAAAAACGAAAAAATAACGTTGCTGGTATATTTTTTTTTAAACATTCAACAGTTAAATTACATAAACAGGAATTTTAAAACTTGTAGTACTATTTAAGCTATAAAACCTCCATTATGTATAATATGTCAATCTTGTCAATTCCGGTCAAATATTAAACCTGTTTTATCCTAAAACCCTATATTTGCCCAAATTCATTTTGTTATGCAAGAGATTAAAAATTATGTGGAAACACACAAACAACGGTTTTTAGATGAGTTGTTTGAATTATTGCGTTTCCCTTCGGTTAGTGCCGATCCAAAATACAAAGGCGATGTTTTAAAAACTGCAGACTATGTTGCTCAAAAGCTTAAGGATGCCGGTGCTGATAATGTAGAGATTTGCCCTACAGCTGGTTACCCGATTGTTTATGGCGAAAAGCTTATTGATGCTGCTTTGCCAACTGTATTAATTTATGGTCATTATGATGTTCAGCCTGCCGACCCATTAGAACTTTGGCATACACCACCTTTCGAGCCTACCGTTCGTGATGGTAAAATTTACGCCCGTGGCGCCTGCGATGATAAAGGCCAGTTTTATATGCACGTTAAGGCATTTGAATTAATGATGGAAACCAAAACCTTAGCCTGCAATGTTAAATTTATGATTGAGGGTGAGGAGGAAGTAGGTTCGGCCAACCTTGGTATTTTTGTTAAAGAAAATGCCGATCGCTTAAAAGCAGATGTAGTTCTGATTTCAGACACTTCAATGATCAGTATGGAGCATCCATCAATTGAGACTGGTTTGCGTGGCCTGGCTTATATGGAGGTTGAGGTTGTTGGGCCAAACCGCGATTTACATTCTGGCGTATACGGCGGTGCAGTGGCTAATCCGGCAACAATTCTTTGTAAAATGATTGCTTCATTACATGATGAAAACAATCATATCACCATTCCGGCTTTTTATGATAAAGTGGTTGAGCTGACAGATGAGGAGAAAAAAGCTTTAAATTCAGCACCTTATGATGAAGCGGAATATAAAAAGGATCTTGCTATAGATGAGGTTTGGGGAGAAAAAGGTTACTCTACTTTGGAGCGTACGGGCACACGTCCAACTCTGGAAGTAAACGGAATCTGGAGTGGTTATATTGGCGAAGGTGCTAAAACGGTATTGCCAAGTAAAGCAAATGCGAAAATTTCCATGCGCCTGGTACCTAACCAAAGCTCGGAAGAAATTGCTGAAATCTTTACGAAGCACTTTGAAAGTATTGCGCCTAAAAACGTTAAAGTTAAAGTAACCCCACACCATGGTGGTGAGCCCGTGGTAACACCTACAGATAGCATTGCTTACCGTGCGGCAGAAAAAGCCATTGAAGATAGTTTCGGTAAAACTGCAATTCCAACGCGAGGTGGTGGTAGCATTCCTATTGTAGCACTTTTTGAAGATGTTTTGGGTATAAAATCGGTTCTTTTTGGCTTCGGTTTAGATAGCGATGCGCTTCACTCGCCAAATGAGAAGTATGATATTTATAACTACTATAAAGGAATTGAAACCCTTCCTTTGTTTCATAAATATTTCGCAGAATTAAGTAAATAAGCTTCCTTCTGTATATGTAATCCCTGTTTGGTTCAACTGAACAGGGATTTTTTTTGAAACCAGCAAGAGTATTCCACTGGTACTGTAGTCCTGCCATCGCTTTCCAAAAGCCATGCTTAAGTTTTGAAACTTATTTTTTTTCTCTAAATTACAGGCATGAAATACATGATCACATCTCTTTTACTTTTTGCAGGGGTTACTTCCTTTGCTCAAAGTACTAAAACGATTAAGCAATCGGGAAACCCAATATTTCCAGGGTGGTATGCCGATCCTGAGGCTGCCGTTTTTAATAATAAGTACTGGGTTTATCCAACATACTCTGCCAAATATAAAGAACAGGTTTTTCTTGATGCTTTTTCTTCGGATGATCTGGTAAACTGGAAAAAACATCCTCATGTTTTGGATACAGCTGCAGTTAAATGGGCTAATAAGGCCATGTGGGCACCTGCAATTGTACAAAAAGACAAGAAATATTATCTTTTCTTTGGGGCGAATGATATCCAGAGTGATAAAGAGGTGGGCGGTATTGGTGTAGCGGTTGCCGATAAACCGGAAGGACCGTTCAAAGATCATTTGGGAAAACCATTGGTTGATAAATTTTATAATGGTGCACAGCCTATTGATCAGTTTGTTTTCAAAGATAAAGATGGCCAGTATTACTTAATCTATGGTGGATGGCGCCATTGCAACATCGCAAAACTGAATAAAGATTTCACGGGGTTTTTACCATTTGAAGACGGAACAACTTTTAAGGAAATTACACCCGATAAATATGTGGAAGGTCCTTATATGTTCATCAGAAATGGAAAATACTATTTTATGTGGAGCGAAGGCGGGTGGACCGGTCCCGATTATTCGGTGGCTTACGCGGTAAGCGATTCGCCGTTTGGCCCGTTTAAAAGGGCAGGTAAAATTTTACAGCAAGATGCAACAATAGCAAGGGGAGCGGGGCACCATTCTTTGATCATCAATGAGAAAAAGAATAAATATTACATTGTTTACCATCGCAGGCCACTAACAGAAACTGACGGAAACCATCGTGAAACTTGTATCGATGAAATGAATTTCGATGATCAGGGTAATATTTTACCGGTAAAAATTACCAAAGAAGGCGTAAAGGCGCAAAAAGTAAAGTAATTTTTCAAACGATTAATAAAGGGATAAACAAAGTGTTTATCCCTTTATTGTAACTGGCGGATTTTGGCTCTCGCCTTTAGCTAAAAGCTTAAAACCAAAGGCGCACAATAATAAAATGCCTGCAATACTAGCCCAAAGCCAGTTGTAGCCTAAATGTTTGGCGATAAAGAAACCTGTTACAGGTCCTGATACCTGCGCCACCGACCAGCTTAAAGTATATCCGGCAGCGTACAATCCGCGGTTATGCTCGTTACTCCTGCTAATTACTACTGTATTAATAAAAGGTAAAACAAACATTTCGCCAAGGGTAAAAATTACAACCGTAAGAACGGCCAAGGCTATATGCAATGCAAAAGGAACGCTTAAGATCAGGTATGAAGCCGCAAATAAAACTGCACCGATAACAATGAAGAAAATCGGCGGTCGCTTATTTTCTATTTTATTAATCATCACCATTTCGAACAAGGCAATTATAGCGCCGTTAAGCCCCATTATTATACCAATGGCCGCTTCATTAATGTGCCAATGATCTTTAAAAAATACAGGAACAACCCTGAACATTAGAAATGCCGATGTGATAAAAACCGTAGTAACAAGAATAAATTTAATGTAAAAGTGATCTTGCCATGGTTTTTTAATAATCATGGTGTTCCGGTGTACCTTTGCTTTCTTGATGAAATCTTTAACCTGTGGCAGTAAAAACAATATGGAAAGCCCTACCAGGATACTTACGCTACCCTCTACAATAAAAAGTAATTTATAATTAATCGAGGCTACAATACCGGCCATACTAATGCCAACCGACCAGCCGATGTTGGTTGCCAGCCTGTTTAGCGAATAAGAGCGGGTTGTTGTTCCGGCTTTAGCGTAATGGGCAACGGCGGTGAAATTTGCCGGCCTGAAGGCTTCTGAAAAGAAACTGATGACCACTGCTAAAATACATAATGTAGAGAAATGCCCGATAGTAGAAAAGAGGATGAAAAGTAATCCCCCAATGATAGATGAAAGCACCTGAACAGGTCTGAAACCAATGATATCAGTTAATTTACCGCCAGTTAAGGAACCCAAAATAGAACCAACACCAAATAAGGTAATAATCAGGCCGGCATCGGTTTCAGAATGATGTAAGCTTTGTGTAACATACAAGCCCATAAAAGGTACAGCCATACTGCCACAACGGTTAAACATCATTACGATGCTTAACAACCAGGTTTCGCGGCCCAGACCACTGAAAGCAGCTTTATAGGTATTTAATATGAGTTTGAACATGGCTATATTTTCAGTTGCAAAAGTAGTAAATCAGCAGGTGATTAACAGTAGCAATTAGCTGCTTTCTGCTTAGTTTTTTAGCCTTATTGCAACGAGGCGTATTCCTTATTACTTCTTTTTGTTGGCCAGCTTTCAGATACCCATCTGGCAGACAATTGCCCTCTGATTCGTATAATATTTATACCGCAGCGCTACTCTTTGATACTTTTTCAGGCATGGCTTTCTTTTAAATGCAAGTATTATGGGATTAAGATTGAGGTATGGCCGGGATACAACAGGCGCAGGGGTGGATATGATGTGGACTTGATACGGACTTGATACGGACTGAAGGTGGACTTTAAAGATCAGGTTTCTTTGTATTTTGGAGAGTGGACAGAACATCCTGTAGTACAGGTAAATTTAACCAATAATGCTGGTATTATTATGATTTTAATGAATTTGTATCCTTTTTTTATTTCCTAAATTTCCTCAACTTAGCAGCAGTTTATGCCTCCAGAGAAAAGAAAACCGGTTGTTAGAAAACCTTCAAGCCGAAAACCTGTAAATCGTAAAAAGAAAGCTAAACCATTTCCTACAGCATGGAAAGTGGCTATAGCTGGTTTGTTACTAATCCTGCTATCACCTTTTTATTATGGTTATATTTTAAGTGGTTTTGTTTCTGCGTGGCGCTGGGTAAAAGATTTTGGGGAGGATCCTAATTACCGCAGTTACGAAAGCTTCAACATTAAGATACCGAAAAAATATACCGTTCATGGCATCGATGTGTCATACTACCAGGGTAAGATAGACTGGCTTAAGGTAAAGGAAATGAAGGAAGATGGGGTAAAGGTTAGTTTTGCTTTTATCAAGGCTACTGAAGGGATTTTACTTGTCGATCCTTATTTTCAGCGCAACTGGCGTGAAGCTCCTAAGGCCGGGATTATTTGTGGTGCCTATCATTTTCTCCGGCCAAAGAAAAGCGGCAAAGCGCAAGCTAAGTTCTTCCTGCAGGTTGTAAACATCGAAAAAGGCGATTTGCCTCCTGTAGTTGACATTGAAACTTTGGATGGTGTTTCTCCTTTAAGGATGCGCCTTGAGCTTTCTGATTTCCTCAACTATGTTGAAATGAAGACTAAAGTAAGACCGATTATTTACACGGGGTTAAAATTTTATGAGGATTATCTTCAGGATAATTTTGATGAATATCCCTTGTGGATTGCACATTATTATCAGCCTAAATTACGATTGGATAACAGTCGCTGGAAATTCTGGCAGCACTCTGATAAAGCAAAAATTAATGGTGTTGGCCATGTTGTAGATTTTAATGCTTTTAATGGTGATAGTACTGCGCTGGCGAAGATGCTTGTTCAATAGTTCAATGGTTCATTGGTCATTAGTTCATTGGTAACTGAAAACTGTCAGCTGAAAATTGTTCAATGATTCATTTGATAATTGGTGTTTAATTATTGGTACTTGATAATTGTATATACTTTGTTGTACTTTAGAAATACCCTTATAAACTAATGACTACTGAACCAATATACTACACAACCCAGCTTTCACATTTTTCGAGGAAGAACTCGTCGGCTTCAGCACCGATGCCAATTTCATCCGGTACATCCAAAAAGTAGCCATTATAAGTTAAGCCTCCAACAACCGGATCTACCAAATGCCCCAATAAGGCAGTATCCAAATCAAAAAACTCTACGTTCGGACTCGCATAAGCAAAATGGAGGTTGGCGCTTAATGCAATACGGCTTTCGAGCATGCTGCCAATCATACATTTCACGCCGGTTTGTAAAGCTTCTTCGTGTATTTTCTGTGCCTCTAAAATCCCCCCTGATTTCGAAAACTTAATGTTTAAATAGGTTGTCGATTGGCTGTTAATCAGTTTTCTGGCATCATGGTGGTTATAACAACTCTCATCGGCCATTAATTTTATGGGTGAGTTCAGGTTGAGTTCCGGCAGTTTATCATCAAACCAGGTGCGCATGGGTTGTTCGCAGAATTCGATGTTGTACTTTTCCAGCTCGCCCAATGCAAATAAGGCATCATCAAAACTCCAGCCCTGGTTGGCATCCAATCGCAAAGTGATTTCATAACCAACAGCTTCACGAATGTGTTTTACCCGTTCAATATCTTCATTTACTTTTTTACCCAGCTTGATTTTTAATATTTTACAACCTTTGCTTTTGTATTTCAAAGCTGTTTCGGCCATCCCTTCCGGTGTATCGATACCTATGGTCATGTCGGTTTCAATAGTCCGTTTTTGCCCACCGAGATACTTGTAGAGCGGTAAACCCGCATTTTTGGCTGCAATATCAAACAAGGCCATGTCAAAAGCGCTTTTAATGGTGCTGTTATGGTCGGCATATCCCAGCAGATCGTTCATCCGCTCCGGAATGTCTAATGGATCTTTATCTTTTAAAATAGCTGCAAAATCTTTAGCCATGGCAATACAGGTTTCCTGTGTTTCGCCAACAATCATCGGAAATGCAGAGCACTCTCCGATACCATGAATGCCCGTATCAGTGTAAATGCGCACCAGTACATTTTGTGCAAAATGCATGGTGCCGGTTGCAATAACAAAAGGCTCCATGGGAATACTAAAGCGGTATATTTCGGTATGAGTGATTTTCATGGTTTTTAAGGGTGAAGGTAGAAGGATAAAGGTTTAGGGGCTATAGTGCTAAAATTTTTCATTTTTTTAAATTTTGCTCTCGATGCATTGCACCTGGAACCAAGAATAATTTAGAGAAACTTATAATGACACCTAAAATATAAAAACAAAAACTAAATGGAGATAGCTTTTGTAGATTATTAATAGATTTACAAATCTAAAGTTTCCTGTTATATCATTCGTTTTACATCATCCATTAGCCATATGTCTGAAACCAATAACCTCATTCACGCCTCATCGCCATATTTGTTGCAACATGCCCATAACCCTGTTGACTGGTATGAGTGGGGTCCAGAAGCATTAGAAAAAGCTAAGGCTGAAAATAAACTGATTCTGGTAAGTATTGGCTATTCTGCCTGCCATTGGTGTCATGTAATGGAGCGCGAAAGTTTTGAAAATCATGAGGTTGCTGAAGTAATGAACCGGCATTTTGTATGTATTAAGGTTGACCGCGAAGAACGTCCGGATATCGACCAGATTTACATGTACGCCATACAGCTAATGACGGGGAGTGGTGGCTGGCCTTTAAATTGCATCTGCCTGCCGGATCAGCGTCCGATTTATGGAGGTACTTACTTTAGAAAAAACGACTGGATTAATATACTCGAAAACGTTGCCGGTTTATGGGCAAATGAGCCGGATAAAGCCATTCAGTATGCCGAACGACTAACCTCAGGCATTCGTGACAGTGAAAAAATAATTGCCGTTGATAACCTGGAAACTTACACGCAGGAACACCTTAAGGAGATTGTTGAGCCATGGAAACGGCATTTCGATATTGGTTTCGGTGGATATAACCGTGCGCCGAAATTTCCCTTACCCAACAACTGGGTATTTCTGCTGAGGTATGGTTTTCTGAAAGATGATGAAGCTGTTTTTACTGCCGTTTGCCATACGCTGGAAGAAATGAGCCGGGGTGGAATCTACGACCAGATTGGTGGTGGTTTTGCCCGCTATTCGGTTGATGATAAATGGCATGTGCCGCATTTTGAAAAAATGCTTTACGATAATGGGCAGCTCATCAGTTTGTATGCTGAAGCTTACCAATGCACAAAATTCGATTCTTTTAAGCAAACCATAACTGAAACGATAGACTGGGTGTATCATGAAATGACTTCTGCGGAAGGCTTATTTTATTCGGCACTGGATGCCGATAGCGAGGGGGTTGAAGGCAAGTTTTATGTTTGGGAAAAAGCGCAATTTGATGAACTTTTAGGCGAAGATGCTGCATTGATCGGTGAATATTACAATGTTACTGAAAATGGGAACTGGGAAGAGGAGCAAACCAATATTTTGCGTAAAACTTTATCAGATGATGATCTAATTGCCAAATACCATATTGATGCGGCAACACTATACGATAAGGTAAAATCAGCAAAGGAAAAACTGCTTGAAGTACGCAGTACAAGAGTAAGGCCGGGGCTGGATGATAAATGCCTGACAGCATGGAATGCGATGATGATTAAAGGGTTGACTGATGCTGCAAGCGTTTTAAGCCATCATGGTTATTATGAGAAAGCATCCCTGGCAGCTAACTTTATCCTGAAAAACCTTAAGGCTGAAAATGGTGGCTTGTTCCGGAATTATAAGAACGGGAAGGCTTCGATAACCGGATTTTTAGATGATTATGCCTTTTTGATTGATGCACTGATTGCTTTGTACGAATATGATTTTGATGAAAAATGGTTAAGCGAAGCCAGGGCATTAACTGCGCATGTGCTTGAGAATTTTACCGATCCGGCATCGCCAATGTTTTTTTATACTTCTTCCGAAAGCGAAAGTTTAATTGCCCGTAAACACGAGGTGATGGATAATGTTATTCCTGCAGCCAACTCAGTAATGGCCCAAAACCTTCAGAAATTAGGTCTGTTGTTCGACCTTGAAACCTATACCGAAAAGGCAGCAGCAATGCTCGCTGCGGTACAAGACAAAATAAAAACCTATGGTTCGGCCTATTCAAACTGGGCAATACAGCTACTTAATGAAGTTTACGGTATAAACGAAATTGCCATTACAGGTTTGGAAGCCGATGTGGTTAAAATAGCGTTAAGCAATCATTATATTCCGAACAAAATTACATTGGGTGGAACAAAAAGTAACTTACCGCTGTTAAAAGGTAAGCAAAGCAATGAAACAAAAGTTTATATTTGCCGAAATAAAGTATGCCAGTTGCCAGTTAATACTGTTGAGGAAGCATTAGCGTATGTACAATAAAAAAAATTAGATGAATATTTCACCAAACTCTGTAGTGGCATTAACTTACGAATTGCACACTACGAACGAAGAAGGACAACAAGTTTTTGTAGAAAAAGCTGATGAGCAGAATCCTTTAGTATTTTTATATGGCGTTGGCATGATGTTGCCAAAATTTGAAGAGCATTTAGCTGGCCTTAAAACCGGCGATGAATATAGCTTCGAATTGTCGGCTGCAGATGGTTATGGAGAGATTGATCCGGGTGCTTTCGCAGATTTACCAAAATCGATGTTTACTGATGCTGGTGGTGAAGTTCCGAATGTTGGTGATGTTATTCCTTTACAGGATAATCAAGGTAACCAGTTCAGGGCAGGTGTTACCGCTGTTCATGATGAAACTGTTGCGGTAGATTTAAACCACCCAATGGCTGGTAAAAACTTAATGTTTGCGGGAACAATCTTAAACGTTCGTGAAGCAACACAAGATGAGTTGGCTCATGGTCATGCTCATGGCGTAGACGGTCACTCAGGTCACTAAAATTACAATAACAACAAAACTAAATATAAGCTTCAGGGTTTCCCTGGAGCTTTTTTGTTTATTTTCAGCAACCCTGAATAAACTGTCATGCTGAGGAACGAAGCATCCGCAACCGATGCAACAGATACTTCGTTCCTCAGCATGACAGAAGCCAATAATGAGGTTGAAGTAATTAGCGGGCTGCCGTATAAAAATGCAGTAGAATTGCTTTCTAAATCTTTAAAAATCAAACTTTAACCTTACGCCACCATTAGTCAGATTAAGGTTATCGTTAGAAAAGGTTTTCATCGGAAGTCTTAAAAACGGCTCAATGGCAAAATCATTTTTCTTCGAAATCTTTTGTTTGTAGCCTAAAGAGAAGTTGTAAAAGCCAATATACTTGTCTGAAGCCGTTGCTGCCTGACTCTGCGGCTCTGAAACCCTGTCGGTTACGATAAGCATACGTTGTTCGGTAATGCCTGCACTATTGGCCACAGCAGTATTCTGGGCACTGCTTACCAGGTAATTATTATCCTGTTTATTATTTAATACCGCAAGTGCAGATACACCGGCGCCGGCATAAAACTTCTTACTGAGGTTATATTTTAGTTCTAAAGGAATATTTATGCCCCTAACACTCGCATTTATTGACTCCAGGCTTCTTGATGCACTTGAATAAGCAAAACCTGTTGAGGTAACCGGAGCGCTGGCAACGGCATCGTTATGGCTTGCATTTAGCGCTGATGGATTGCTCGTTGTGCTTAGGGCAGCATAGGTAATACCTGAACTGATTGATAGCTTATCAGCTACATTATAGGAAAGTGAAAAACCATAATTCATGTTTACCTTATTGTCGTTACCCATTGATGGAGCAACAAAAACACCAGGTTCCCATTTTGTAGCGTGTTTAGTTTTTTCGTTTTTTGCAAGTTTATTGTTGTAACTATCTTGCTCTAAAAGCTGTTCAAATGTAATTTTAGTTGATGATGTTTTTTTCTTTTCGGGTACAAACTCCGCTTTTTTAACAGGCAGGTTTGTGGCAATCCTTTCCTGATGCATACCACCAAGCAATTTTGCCTCACTTTCAGAAACGATTTCCTCATATACTTTTGCAGGCACAGCAGTTGATGTTATTGGCGTAACAGTTGTTGTATTGCCCGCCAGCATTTCTTCTTTAGTTGATGCTGCTTTTTTCTTTTCCGGTACAAACTCCGCTTTTTTAACAGTCAGGTTTGAGGCAATCCTTTCCTGATGCATACCACCAAGCAATTTTGCCTCACTTTCAGAAACGGTTTCCTCATATACTTTTGCAGGCACAGCAGCTGATGTTATTGGCGTAACAATTGTTGTATTGTTCGCCAGTACCTCTTCCTTCTGCACCGGGATGCTAAGGTTAGTGGTACTATTTTCTTCTTTTTGCGCCGCAGGCTGCTTTACCGGATTTGAAGAATGGCCTGTTTTCAGCGTTTTTGACCTTGCAACGCTTGTATTACTTTGTGTATTTTCAGTTTTTGGGGTTATTTCTGGAGTAGCAGGTTTTACCTCGTTGTTTTTTTGTTTAACTGTTTTAACCACCTGCACCTTTTCTGCAGGATTATTATTTTGTAAGAAAAATATACTGCCAATAACTAAAATAATTGCAGCAGCCGACCATAGCGGCCAAAGCACAAAACCCCTTTGTTTTTTTTCTTCCTGCGCAGAAAAGCGCTCCCAGGCTCCGGGAGTATATGCTTCTTCGTGCGAAACAAGATTATCTTTTATATGGTCAATTAATTCTTTATCCATTTTTCTCATACGAATTAACCAATGTCTTTAAATACAATGTCCGTAGCTTATTCTTTGCCCTTGTTAAATATACCCTGCTCGAACTCTCAGGTATATTCATCATTTTCGAAATCTCATCATGGGCAAATCCTTCAATTTCGTAGAGGTTAAAAACTAACCTGTGGGTATCAGGCAGGTTATTCAGTAATTTTAAAATATCCTGTACGTGTAAATCGGAAGCTACTGATACGTTACTTACAGGGTGTTCATTTTCAGCTAAATCATCTACATACGACTGGTTTTTGAGTGTACGCAATTTATCTATTGCCGTTCGGGAAGCAATTCGGGCAATCCAGCCTTTAAACGTCTTTTGTAAGTCGGCCGGATTATGTGGAGGTTGAAAACCCTGAATGTTTTTGAAAATCTTTATAAAACAGTCGTTTACAAGCTCTTCGCCATCATAACTGTTGTTTACATAACGTAAAATAATGCCCATTAAATAGCCGTAAAATGATTTATACATCATTTCTTTACAGCTGTTGTCGTTCTTTTTGCAGCCTTTTATAATTTCCTCAATGCTGAGTATTTTTTTGATCAACCCTTCCGAACTTAATAAAGATTAGTTATGCAATGTAAATTTAAGAAAATGACACCATCCAAAGCAGGATGGTGCCAGATTCATTTCATATGTAGGTGTTATTTGTTCGTAAGTATCGATAATCCAAATTTTGTACTATCTGTTTTGCTTTTCAACCCCTTAGCCCATAAAGTATAAATCTTTCCCGATTCGATTTTCGTTGCAGGCAGGGTAGCGGTAACGGTGTTGTTTTCTTTAATCTGGAAGTTTAAGCTTGCACCCGGATCAATCGAAATAAATGCCGAGGCTTCTTTGTAAGCTTTTGCTGTTACCAGTGAAGCGCTTGTTCCTTCAACAGCTAAATCTAAAGCAGGTGCATCAGGACTTAAATTGATGAAACGGATTTTGGCTTTACCTGTTGCCGGTGCTGTTAAATCATCCTGTACGAGTAATATTTTTGGTGCCGGCAATACATCGATCACAAAAGCTGAATAAAATAAACCCGATTGTAAGTTAACATTTGCCGTTGTAAGGTATTTTAACGAATCTTTTTTCGTCACACCAAACAGCCTGGAACCAGGATAGGCACCAAAATAGCCCAAATCATTAGTATATGTAAATTCCTTATTGTTCGCCTTCTGGTTATCAACTATAAAATCCAAAGCTCCGGTTCCAGGTGATGCATGTACAAAGCCTATTCCGGCAACTGTAAATGAGTCTGAATTTTCCCAGTCCTTTTTACAGGCAGAAAGAAATAAGGTAATACCAAGGAGCGCAAATATAATTTTTGTAGTTGTTTTAAAGTTTCTCAGCGTAGTCTTCATTTTAATGTTTTAAATCAATTTTTAACAAATTGGTTAATGGCCATTAACACTTTTTCTGATAAAACGGGGAGGGATGTGGAAACGCTACAGCTTAAGCAATTTAATTTGAAATTATTTTAGTATTAATTGTAAAAGTACTGCTTATAGGTGTTTTATTTACCATAGCTGGAAGGAAATCTAACTCCTGAGGTTTGAATAATTGCAGGTCGATATATTGAGATTGGTTATAATCTGGTCCGGAAACTTTTAACTCAATTTGCTTTACAACCCCTTGCTTATCCAACTGATATATATAGTTTACCTCATAACTGCCTTTTTTAGATCTAAAATCGAGCATACGAGCGGTGATTTTACTCATCACTAAAATGCCTGCATAAGTACCCCCAATTTTAACGGGAGGAATAACCTCATCGCCAGGGTTGGAATTGTCTATTTTAAAGGAAGATGAATTATTTTTTGTTTCAAACTCCACTCGTTTGGTTGTGTAATTGTAAATCTGATCGATTTCACCATTCAGAAGATAAAATTTCCATTGCCCCGTGCGTGTGTTATTTTTATATTGTCCTGAGGCAATTTTTCGTTCAAGAAATAAAATCTCTGCAAAACCATTCTTTACATTTTTGTCAGCTTTTAAAGCGGTATAATTTTCAATAAATCCGTCCCTGATATTTCTTGAACGCATACTTGTTGAATCGCTTTGCTGAGCAAAACCGAATGAAGCTAAGGTGGCTAGTAATAACGTTAATATACTTTTCATAGATACCATAAAAAAAAAGAGTTTTGATCAGATATCAAAACTCTTTCGGTTAAATTTTTATTAAATATACTAGGCGTACATTTCTTCGCGAAGTTTTGCAACTTCATCGTTGTTAATGTATTCATCGTAAGTCATTAACTTATCAATAGTACCTTTTGGTGTAATTTCGATAATTCGGTTTGCAACCGTTTCTGTTAACTGGTGATCTCGCGAAGTGAATAAAATAGTGCCTTTAAAATCTTTCATACCATTGTTCAATGCTTCGATTGATTCTAAGTCGAGGTGGTTGGTAGGCTCGTCAAACATTAAAAGGTTTGCCTGTTGCAACATCATTCTCGAGAACATACAACGCATTTTTTCTCCTCCTGAAAGTACTTTCACGTTTTTCAATACCTCTTCCCCTGAAAATAACATACGGCCTAAAAAGCTGCGTACAAATTGCTCATCAGCATCAGTACCAGAATATTCACGTAACCAATCAACAAGGTTTTCATCTTTTCCGGCGAAATATTCTGAATTATCATTAGGAATATCAGCTGTGCTGATGGTTACGCCCCATTTGAATTCTCCTTTATCAGCCGGAGTTCTGCCTGTTAATACATCGTAAAATGCTGCAGTGGCCAAACTGTTTTGTGATAAAACTGCGATTTTGTCGCCCTTGTTAACCATGAAGGTTACTTTATCAAATAAAACACCGTCGTTACCAGATTTACCTAAATTCTCTACCTGTAAAATCTGGTCTCCAGCCTCGCGACCAGTGTTATTAAATATAATTGCCGGATACTTACGACTCGATGCCTTAATCTCAGTAATATCGATTTTATCCAATGCTTTTTTACGTGAAGTAGCTTGTTTGGATTTTGAAGCGTTAGCGCTAAACCTGCGGATAAACTCCTGCAACTCTTTCACTTTTTCTTCCATTTTCTTGTTCTGGTCGCTACGTTGTTTTAGTGCTAATTGACTAGATTCGTACCAGAAAGTGTAGTTCCCGGTGTAGATGCTCATCTTCGCAAAGTCGATATCAACGATATGTGTACAAACGGCATCTAAAAAGTGCCTGTCGTGTGATACTACCAATACAATATTCTGGTAATCGGCTAAAAAGTTCTCTAACCAGGCAATGGTTTCAATATCCAAATCGTTGGTAGGCTCATCGAGTAATAAGATATCAGGATTACCGAATAATGCCTGTGCCAATAACACTCTTACTTTTTGCGTGTTATCGAGCTCCTTTAATAATTTGTAGTGATTATCTTCAGTGATACCAAGGTTGCTCAATAAAGTTGCTGCGTTGCTTTCCATGTTCCAGCCATCCATTTCAGCAAAAAGATTTTCCAGCTCTCCGGCACGCTCGCCATCTTTTTCTGTGAAATCTTCTTTCATGTAAATGGCGTCTTTTTCCTTCATGATGGAATAAAGTTCCTTGTGGCCCATCATTACAGTTTCCAATACCGTAAACTCATCAAACTCATAATGATTTTGTTTTAAAACGGCCATCCTTTCACCAGGGGTAAAGGCTACATTACCCGAAGTCTGGTTAACTTCGCCCGATAAAATTTTCAGGAATGTAGATTTACCAGCACCATTGGCGCCGATTACACCATAGCAATTGCCCTGGGTAAACTTTAGGTTAACATCCTCAAATAATGTGCGTTTGCCGTATCTTAACGATAAATTAGAAACTGAAATCATGTTGTAAGTAAAATAAGCCGCAAAGATAGGGAAAAAGGTTGAGGGTAAAAAGCTTGGTGGCAAAAGGTGTACGATTAATACAGGTTTGTCCGCTTGTGGTTAGGCCGTTGGTTGAAAGACTGGTGGTAAATGGGTTTGGCCGTTGGTTGAAACCAACGGTAACGAATCAATATTAAGTTGAAACCAACAGTAATTAATCTTATTGTGTTTTATTACAATGCTTTCGCACAGGGGCAATCAGAAATTTTATGAAATTGTTTTTTATTGATTTCATTTTCGTATTTTGTTTTCACACACGCAAAATGAAACATTATGAAAAAATTAACACTGGGCATTTTCATGTCTATTATCGGGCCATTGGCTCATGGTCAAACCACAAATTATAAGTATAAAGTCGACTTTTCTGGTGATACCATTATCGTTGATGAAAAGGATCAAACCATCGGAAAGCAGAAGAAAGATTTCTTTGGTAAAACCATTATTGTAGACAATCAGGGTAAAACCATTGCGACCCAAAAAACTGATTTCTTTAACAACACGGTACTGGAAAATGCGGATGGCAAAGTAATTGGTAAACAAGCAAAAGATTTCTCGGGCAATACGGTAATAAATACGGAGAACGGAAGAAGCTTAGAGAAAGATCGAGATGACCATTTCGGAGGTATAGTGCCTGGTAACGGGAAAAAGGAAACGGTGACCAAGCAAAAAACCGATGTTTTTGGGAATACAATTCTGGAAGATGATCGGGGGAATGTTACGGGTGTTTTTAAAAAAGACATTTTCGGAAATACGGTGATCGAAGATGGTAAAGGCCGTACTATTGGCAAACAAAAGACCGATTCTTTTGGCAATACCATTATTGAAGATGAGCGGGGGAATGTAATATCAAAACAAAAGACGGATATTTTTGGAAATACGATAGTGGAGGATAAAAACGGAAAGAAAATTGGTACTTATAAAACAGATATTTTTGGGAACAAAGTATTCGTTCCGGAGAATTAATCTTTTTAGCCATTAGCTTTATTGCCATCTGCCCTTGGCAGATGGCATATTTAATTATGTTTTATGCAAGCCCTTGAAAGTATCATACAGCATCCTATCGGAAAAATTAAAGCAGAAGAACTGGCATCTGTTGAGACCCTTTCCGCTCAAACTTTAATTGATGTTAGTTTTCATCATGACGAACAAATCGGTTTCAGGGCTGCATGGATTTTAGAACGTGTTTATTCACAGTATGAAGAAAGGTTTTTACCCTTTGCCCGTTATTTTTTAGCTCAACTTCCCCTTCAGCACAACTTATCTGCCTTAAGGCATTATGTTAAAATCCTTGCTTTTATGACTGATAAAAAGGCCTCAGCAGAAATAAAGAAGGTAATTGAAGCTTATGAAATGGATACGATTGTGGAAGTAGTTTTTGCCTGGTTAATTGATGAGAAAATTCCTGTTGCTGTAAAATCGCATTGTTTAAATATCCTGGCAAATTTAATTCCCAAACATGAGTGGATTAAAAACGAACTGAGTGAGACCATGGAGTTTCTGGTTGATAAAGAGAGTATAGCCTTTTTTGCGAAGGTAAAACAAATCAGGAAGCAGTTGAGGGGTATTAAGTAGTTAGTATCAGGTATCAAGTATCAGGTGGGGAGTGTTAAGAAAAATAGTTAATGAAGCCTTTGTGCTTTCCACATTAAGCTTTCCGCTATCTAATCGTCAAATCTTAATCTTTACACTTTATTCTTTGGTCTTTTAGCTATTTTTACCAGATGAGTACAAATTACGATATCGTATCGCAAGTGATAAAAGAACGCCGTAGTATTTTTCCGGCGAGTTATATAAAAAAAGAAATTCCTGTTGAGGTAATTAACCAGATTTTAGAAACGGCAAATTACGCACCTACACACAAGCTTACACAACCCTGGCGCTTTACAGTAATCAGAAAGGCTGGATTAGCGAAACTGGGGGCGGAGTTAGGCCGTTTGTATAAGGAACTGGTTTCACCACAAAATTTCCTGCAGAAGAAATATGATAGTTTTGCTGAAAAAACCAGCCAGGCTGATTGTATCATTGCAATAAACATGGCAGTTAGTGGCAAAATACCCGAGTGGGAAGAATTGGCCGCGGTTTCATGTGCCGTTCAAAACATGGCCTTAACGGCCGAAAGCTTGAAAGTTGGTGCTTACTGGAGTTCTCCACCTCTTATTCATGATTTGGGTGCTTTCTTAGGGCTGAAGGAAAATGAGAAGTGTATCGGACTATTTTATATGGGCTATCACAATGAAAAACCATGGGAACCAAACCGTACTTCTATTGAAGGAAAGGTTACCTGGATTGAGGGTTAGTTGGTTAGTTGGTTAGTTGGTTAGTTGGTTAGTTGGTTAGTTGGTTAGTTGGTTAGTTGGTTAGTTGGTGAAAATGACAGACAATTTAGCAATAAAAGAATAAAATCGGGCTTTATATGCTTAATCCATTAGATCATTATTTCGAGCAGCAGGCTGAACCGCTAAAAAGCTGTCTGCTCTATTTAAGGTCGATTTTGCTGAACAATACCGATGTAACGGAGCATTTGAAATACGGAATGCCTTTTTATTATTATAAAGGAAAGATGTTATGCTACCTCTGGAATCATAAAAAGTTCCATCAGCCTTATATTGGTTTTGTTGATGGAAATAAAATTGAGCACGAAGACCTGCTACAGGAAAAAAGAGCAAGAATGAAGATTTTATTAATCAACGATTTTGAAGATATACCCAAAGAAAAGATAAAATCTATCCTGCAACAAGCCATTAACCATCGTAATAAGTAATTCGAGTACATTTGCCATCTTACATCTTACATCATCCATCTTCTATTATCCATCTTACATTTTCCATCAAAACCATGTCTACCTTAAAATCTAAATTATACCAGCTTTGCTTAAATTTTATTCAAAAGCGGATAGAAAATATCGAATATTCATTGCAGCAGGCAAGGCAGGCCTCGAACGATGATACCAAAAGCAGCGCCGGCGATAAGTATGAAACAACGCGTGAAATGATGCAGCAGGAGATGGACCGGAACAGTAAATTGCTTTATGAGGCCGGGCAGCAGAAAATTGCTTTGCAGCAAATTGAAAACGTTGATGTTTCTCCCGAAGTTAAAAACGGAAGTCTGGTTTTAACGCCTTCAGGTAACTTTTACATTAGTATTAGCGCCGGGGAACTCAAGCATGATGGCCAAACTTTTTTTGCCGTTTCTCAGGCATCGCCGATTGGTAAGGTTTTTATCGGGAAAAAGGTTGATGATGAGCTGGTCTTCAATGGTAAAAAATATTTGATTGAAGCGATTTTATAAGCTTTAAACCAGCGAAGTGCTAAAACTTTGCTGGTTTGTATCGTTGGCTAAGCGATTGCTTTTCCGAATAACTCGGAACGCGTTGCACCTCGCAATAACGATCTGATTATTTTATACCCATTCTAGTTGAAAAGGCAGGCACCAGGTAAGGTTTCAACTCAGCGAAAGGGATAAATACCACTATTTGCCCTTGTGCGTAACTGGCCACCTCATATGGGTTGTACATAAATGCCAGGCCATTCTTATTAAAGTAGAAATTTTTATTTGGTTTCAGGAAATCATCAAAAAGTACGGTGCTGATTTTATCCTGTGCTTTAATGTTGTATTGTTTTCTCAGGTTTTTTTCCAGCAATTGCTGTAGTACCGTTGAATCTGCCTTTACAACATCGCCAAGCATTAACTGGCGTTTATTTTGCACATCAAGACAATACATCGTACTGGCATAATTGCCGTGAGCACCACCCGTATAGGTATCGGCCAGAAAATCGATGACCACAAAGCCATTATCATTGTAAACAACCGACTGCTGACTATTATTGGTGTAGTTCATCCATTCCATAAAACCCCTGTCAGGGCCATTTTTTTGTTGCTCGGTTATATCTTTTTTGTAATCCGTAAAATAGGCATCGGCAATTTTTTTGAAACCAATTTCCCGGTCAACAGCACCTAGTCTGATACCCGAGATACGTTTCAGCTGATTGTCAAGCCAGTTCGCGGCATCATCTTTTGCTACAGGTTTCAGGTATTCGAAACTAATTTCGGCCACCGGCGATTTTGGTTTATCTTTCATTGCTTTAACTGAATCCTGATAAATCCCTGCTGCCAGTGCATAACTTCCTTCAGGATAACTTTCTTTTAGTATTATCGGATAGCTTTTGGTTTTATCACCACTTGTCCAGTTTCCTTTAAAGCCGTTGCCGGTCCATTTTAAATTTAAGTGTGCCTGTTTACCATCTTTATCGAAATAATAATCGTTAAAGCTGTTTTCGGTCAACACCAGGCTATCGGTTCCGATTAAAGTATCCGTGGTGAGGTTTAGCCATGAACCATCATAATAATAATCGCCATCATAATCGCCGTTTACTTTTTGCAAATGCATTACAATAGAGTTACCTGCAATGGTTCCTTCCAATCTTTTATAGAAGTTTTCGGGTAATGAGGTATTTACCTGCGTCGAAGAATCGGCAGTTTCATTACTGCTGCTATCGGTTTTTTGCTGGTTACAAGCCGAGCATACTAATACTGCAAAAAGGCTTAAAAGAAGGTAGTTTCTCATAGTAAGAATTAGGTAATGCTTATTAGTTTACACCTGAAACTACGGTTTTGTTTTATTAAAACTCTTATTAATGCTGTAGTAAAGGTTTTTTGCTGTATATCTTCCCGGGTCGATAATGCGGCGTATGGTGTAAAGCGGATAGTTTTCATCCCTTGCAGTGGAGAGTATAAAAGCTGCCTTAAAACCATGTTCTTTTAATTTATGCAGGTTTGCAGCTTTGTAAACCCCGTAAGGATAGGCGAAATATTCTACCTTTTTGCCTGTGATTTCTTCGAGCTTTTTAGTTGGTTCATCTATTTGCTTTGTCCAGTCTTCATCTGTAAACTGTGCAAAATTCTTATGGTCGTAAGTGTGGCTGGCAATGGTATTTCCTTCATCCGATAGTTGCTTAATCTGTTCTTTAGTCATGTAACTGATTCTTCCTTTTCGGCCAATAGATACAGTCATGATGAAGTATACACCTTTGAAACCATGTTTTTTCAGTGTTGAGGCACCAACGGTAAACTGGTCTTCATCGGTATCATCAAAAGTGATCATAATTGGTTTTTCAGGCAAAGCGGCTCCATATACCAGGTAATTGTAAAGCTGGTCGGGTAAGATGGTATGGTAACCACTATCGGCCAGCATTTTAATGTGCTCCCTGAACTTGTCAGGTGCAATGATGTCATCATGAGCCCATTTGCTATCGCTGGACAGGTTATTCCTAATCTGGTGGTAGCACAAAACTGGTACCTCTTTACGGGCTAAAATGGTTTTGTTGTCGGCAGGTTTGGCGTCGGGTTTAACCGAATCGCTTTTATTAGCTTCGACTATGCTTGTTTTTGTATTCTTTTCTTTAGCCTGATTATTTGAGCATGAAGTAAAAGCCAAGCCGGTAAGTGCCATTAAAAAGAAATAATTAGCGCTTTTTTTAAGATGTCTGATCAATTTATCTGGTATTTTATTTGACCAAATATACTGCGTTTTCAGCTAAAATAAAGTCCTTTTCATAAGCATCCCATTCTTTCTGGCTGATACCTGATTTCAATGCATTGCGTTTAAAGAAATCGTAATCCGTTAGTTCATTTTTAGTAGTTAAACAGGTTGTTAAAAACTTGAACATCCTTTGCTCACCAATCATTTGTTCCAGCCCTCTCAATAAAAAAGGACCATAGGTATAGCGGTAAGTGCCTGAAATACTGTTCATATCTTTAATACTGTTTAAAGGCACGGCCTTAAAGTTTTTCAGCTGTTTTCCTCTGTCCTGGAAATAGGCTGTGGCGAAGGTTTTTCCAAACTTAGCCTCGGCAGCTTTAACTGAAAGGTACTCGGCTGTGGATTCGAGGAAAAACCAGAATAGGGTGGAGTTTGGTTGTAATACATTGCCAAAATAATAATGGCCAATTTCGTGCGCAATGAATGGGTAATCAGTAGAATCTTTAAGTCTGGAATTTGGTTCGTCAACCATATCGCCTAGTTTTATGCCTGCGAAAGCGATTACAGGGAAAGATACAAATCCCCAGCTGCGGCCTTTATTAAATTTTTCTACCGGGGCATGTTCAATAAAAACATTCTTCGTATCGTAAGGGATTTTTAATTTTTTAAAATAATAAGCCTTCATTTCGGCAATGTTCTGTTCAAATACGGCAAGTTGCTTAGCATTCATATCGGTATTCAGAAAGAGGGCGCCATTGGTTTTTTGTACTGCATAATCGCCGGCAAAAAGCATGGGAGCAATGGCAATATCTGATTTGAATTGTGCAACAGGGCCTGATTTTGGCAGATCGCCGTTTACAAATATCGTTTTCGAATCTTTGCTGCTTACCCCAATGTTGTAGGTCATTTGCTCGATCTGCCTGTCGTTTTTAACATCGTAAATAACCGGGTACCATTTCGACTGGTCGGTAGCCCTGACAGTTTTACCATTAAAAGCAATTAATCCCTTAAAATCGATGAAATTTAAAGTGTCGGTATAAATCGGGAAAGCACCTGTATAGGTAATGTGAAGTTGTCTTGGGTTTACGAAAACATCATCACCCTTTTGCGGAATGTATGTTAAACCTTCGCCACGCATTTTACCATTGTAAAAGCCAATATAAGGGATGGTATTGTTTGAAGAATCTTTAATTGCCTTAATGTTGAAACCTTTATTTAGCAGAATCTGGTAATCTTTCCCCAGGTTAGGAATATTGCTTAAAACAAAGTCGCAGTTTATCTGTCCGGTTGCCATAACAATCTCCACTTTGCCGCTTAAATGCGGGGTCTGGGCGCTTACATTAAGGTATGCTAATGCAGTTATAAGAAATAATAATGTTTTCTTCATGTTAGTTGGTTAGCGTGGGTTAATAAACATAAAACCCCAATACAAAGTACCGGGGTTTTATTCTTAAAAGCTGTTTTTAATGCTATTACTTAAAGTCTTTGGCGACCAGTAGCCACTTGCAATAATTCTTCGGATGGTAAACAAAGGGTCTTTTTCATCGCGTTTTGTAGATAACTGGTAAGCCATCCGGAAACCACGTTTCTTTAACTCCGGAATTCCTTCTGCATTCCACAAGCCAAATGGATAAGCAAATTCAGTCATTTTCTTGCCTGTAATTTCCTCCAGTTTTTTGGTTGGTTTATCCAGTTGTTCTTCCCAGTCTTTACCCGCGTATTTCTTGAAGTTTTTATGGTCGTAAGTGTGCGAGCCGATAACATTGCCTTCATCCGACAGTTGTTTAATCTGCTCCTTGCTCATATAGTTAACAAACTTACCTTTGCGGCCGATGGAAACGGTCATGATAAAATAAACGGCCTTATAACCCAGTTTTTCCAACGTTGGACGAACTACTGTAAACTGGTCTTCGTCGGTATCATCAAAAGTCAGCATAATCGGTTTGCTCGGTAAAGCCGCACCTGTATTTAAATAGGCGTAAAGCTGGTCGGGCAAAATGGTGTGGTAACCGCTATCAGCCAGCATTTTCATCTGGTCTTTAAAATTCTGTATCTCTACAATATAATCTTTGCCCACTTTACCATCTGTAGGTTTCCAGTTTCTTACCTGGTGATAACATAAAATAGGCACCTGTTTACGGGCCAATATGGTTTTAGCATCGGCAACTTTAATTTTCGATACATCAATTTTTTCCGTTGGAGACTGGCTATCTGCTGTTGTAGTGGTAGAATCGGCAGATTTGCCACCTTCTGCCTGCGATTTAGACTGGCAGCCGGCAAACAGGATTACTCCTGCGGTTAAAAGGGTTAAAAAGTTGAATTTCATAAATAAGTATTTCATGCAAAACTATAAATTCTATTAAAAAATCATTAACAAATGCTTTTGTGTTGATAACTATTCGGTAAATGCACTTCATTTAGCTATCGCATTTATTACATGGCTAATGCAGCTTAATTGCAGTTAATTGAATAATTTAGGCAGTTCAAAAACCAGGCATTAATGAATAAATTTTACAAACTCGTTTTGTGCGCACAACTTTTATCGTTTGCAGTTGCCGCACAAACCAAAACATTTACCATAACCGAAAACGTACAGGCACAACCCAAAGCAAATTACCAGCTGGCATCGAGGTTTTCGCCTAATAAACTTAAAAAGATGGTTTATTCAACGGCTGTTGATCCGCATTGGCTTAAGTTAAGTAACCGTTTCTGGTACACTTTTGAAAGTCCGAAAGGAAAATTCTGGTACCTGGTTGACCCGGCTACTAAGTCGAAAAAAGTTATGTTCGATAATGCACAGCTTGCTGCAGGCATTACACTTGTTGTTCGCGATCCTTTTGATGCTGAACACCTTCCATTGGAAAACCTGAAGTTTGCTTCTGACGAAAAAAGCATCACTTTCGAAATTAAAAGCACAGTTGAAGAGCTTAAAAAAGACAGAAAGGACAAGAAAGCTGCCGATTCTATGCAGAAGAAAATCTATTCTTTTAAATACGACTTAGCAACCACCAAGCTTACCGAAATACCAAATTACAGTAAACCGAAGCCTAAACCAATGTGGGGTTCCGTAGCGCCCGATTCTTCGGCGATTATCTTTTCACGCAATTATAACTTGTACTGGATGGATAAAGAAAACTATAAAAAGGCCATTAAAAACGAAGATGACAGTACAATTGTAGAACACCAGTTAACTAAGGATGGTGTTAAGTTTTACTCGTACGGTAGCGATGGCGATGGTGAAAACAACGTTGAAAACGAAAAGAACAATAAAAAGAGGAGAGGTGCTTATGTATTGTGGTCGCCGAATTCGAAGTACTTTGTTTTAGACCGTACCGATTCGCGTAAGGTGAAAGATTTATGGGTAATTAATAGTGTTACCCCTGGTCGCCCGACATTGGAAACCTATAAATACCAGATGCCTGGTGAGGCTGAAGCCCCTCAGGATGAAGTTTTACTTTTCGACTTTCCTGCTAAATCTTACAAAAAACTAAATATTGCTGCCTTTAAAGACCAAAGCGTTGGTGTATGGGGCAAGCCATCTTTAGCTAAAGACCGCGACAACCAATTCCGCCCTTCGGTTTGGTTGGGTAACGACAGCAGGTTTTATTTCTCACGTACCAGCCGCGATTTAAAACGCATTGATATTGGTACAGTTGATATTGCTACCGGAAAAGTTACGCCTTTAATCGACGAACGTTTTAATACTTATGTTGAAGTAAACAGACCTGGCGTAGTTAACGATGGAAAAGAGCTCATCCACTGGAGCGAACGCGATGGCTGGGCACATTTCTATCTTTTTGATGAAAATGGTAAACTAAAAAACCAGATTACCAAAGGTGCTTTCCACTGCGAAAGTATTGTAAACATCGATGAGAAAAACCGTGTTTTGTATTTTACTGCTAACGGACGTGAAGCTAAGGAAGATTCTTATTACCTGCACCTTTACAGCATCAATTTTGATGGTTCGAATTTAAAATTGCTTAATGCTGGCGATTTTGATCATGCATCGAGCATGAATGATAACAATACCTTTTTTGTTGATAATTACTCGAGGGTAAATACAGCGCCAAAATCTACCGTTTACGATAGAAATGGTAAAAAGGTGATGGATCTGGAAACTACTGATTTGTCCTTATTGATGGCTGCGGGATATAAATTTCCTGAAACTTTCAAGGTGAAGGCTGATGACGGTATTACTGATTTATATGGCGTGATGTACAAACCATTCGATTTCGACCCGAACAAGAAGTATCCGGTTATCGAGTATGTGTATCCGGGTCCGCAAACGGAAGCGGTTAACAAAGCTTTCAGTAAGAGCATGGACCGTACGGAGCGTTTGGCACAATTTGGCTACATCGTAATTACGGTAGGGAACCGTGGTGGTAATCCTTCGCGTTCTAAATGGTACCATACATATGGTTATGGTAACCTTCGCGATTATGGATTGGCTGATAAGAAAACAACAATTGAGCAACTGGCTGCAAAATACTCCTGGATTGATGATACCAAAGTAGGTATTACCGGGCACTCGGGTGGTGGTTTCATGTCGACAGCTGCCATGCTGGTTTATCCTGATTTCTTTAAAGTTGCGGTATCAAACGCCGGAAACCACGATAACAGTATTTATAACCGCTGGTGGAGCGAGAAACACCACGGGGTAAAGGAAATTGTTTCGTTAAAGGGTGATACCTCATTTAAATACAGCATTGATAAAAATCCTGACCTGGCGAAAAATCTTAAAGGCCATTTATTGCTGATGCATGGTGATGTTGATAATAACGTACATCCGGCTAACTCTATCCGAGTGGCAAATGCTTTAATGAAAGCAGGAAAACGTTTCGATTTCCTTTTAATACCGGGACAGCGCCATGGTTTTGGAGATATGACGGAATATGCTTTCTGGAAACTTGCCGACCACTTTAACAAATACCTCATTGGCGATTTCTCGAGCCCTGAAGATGTAGATTTGGTGGAAATGGACAGGGATATTGAGCAGAATGGGAAGTAAAGATTTATTCCTATTTATCTAATCAAAGGCCTGCATAAATGCAGGCCTTTGATGTTTTATGACCGTTTATTAAAAAGCTGGACAAATGCTGACGATCGCGTAAAGTGTATGCAAAACAATTTCCTTAAGGTTAATCATTTGGTTTATCGATCACACGCGACACGCGTTCGCTGACGGGTATTAATGTGATTTAATGAATTTTAAAGTGCTTTTTGATAATAATGGAGTGCTGTAAGCTGAATAATTTTCGAAATTATCGATAAGTAATGAGCATATATTTTTTGCTAACCAAAATTCGATTGTTGATTCTGGTGTCCATCCTGTTTTTGAAAACCCCTCGCAATAATTATACGATTGGGTTGGCGTCCAAAAGGCTTTGTATAAATCAGTATAATCTTCAAAATCATTCCATTCGTCCTCTCTGAAAAACTTTATCGCCTCAGGTATTGAAATCCTAAATGCTGGTGCTTCTCCACTACCTCCTCCTAAAATTATATCACCAATTTTACCGTCAAAATCTAATTCATCTGCTGTCATATCTTCCTGCAACTCATAAATGGCAACTTTTCTTGTATCGTTATTATATATAAAATTAAAAGTAGAGGGACATTCAATGAAGCCTAAATGTCTATGGTTGTATTTATCTATTGCTGACATTTTTATTTTGTTGAATTGATTTTAAATATTCCTTTAAGTTGCTTAAATCTATCTCATATTATTTCATTATTATAATTCGCTACTAAAAATATCAATCCAGGTTACAGCGGAGAAAGTAATGAGAAGAGAAATACTGAAGTCTCCAAATTAGTGTTTTGTTACCATTATTCTTTTTTTGATTACTTTAAGTACTTTATTTCCCTACAAAGTCTTTGTTTCCATTGTAGGTGTCTATAACATTATTTTCCATTCAAAACTTCCTTCCATTTTTCAGTTTCTGCAAATGATTTAATTACCTGGTTTCTGTTCACGAGCAATTTTTTTAGGTAATTTGTTAATACGAGTTTGTTGAAAACCTTTCCAAAAATGCCAAATGGCGAGCTAAACGTAAAAATATCTTTCATTACAGTTATACCTTCAACCTGTTCAAAACTATGTTTATGGTTTATGGATTTGAATATGCCTTCAGTTTGTTCATCCACGAAAGAGTAAGGCTTGTTAAATGCCGTAATTTTCGACGTTAGTTTTTGTTTAATGCCAAAATGAGTTGCTTGCCAGGTTACGGTTTCATTTAAGTTTATTAAACCTTTTGTTCTTCCAGCTATTGCTTCTTCATTTGTATGGGCAGTGGAAATTTTATGTAAATCGATACTTCGTGCGAGGTCGAAGCAGACTTCAATTGAAGCATTTATTTCGGTAATGAGTTCGATTTCAGGCATTTTTTGTTATGCTCTTTAGATTTGCTCGTGCTTACTGTCGATTACACCCGGTTAAAGAGTGTTCTTCAGAGGGGGGAGCGTATCAGGTAATTTAGTTTTACTAAAATAGTAATTAAAAAATGGTATGCAACAAGGAAAACCCATAATGCTTTTGCGTCCTGCCAGAACTGAAATCATAGTGTTGCTGGAAATGTAATGGGTAAGGGTAATTAAGGTAAAAACAGTTGCTGGTGCAGCGCTTCGAATCTTTAACTGCTTAAATCGGCAGAAATTATTAAATTACCATCAAATTAAATGTTATGAAGAAATCCCTGTTTTATTTGTCGGCGCTGGCAATTTGTGTTTCGGCATGCAAGCAATCAGCCGAAAGCAACGCCAATGGCCCCGATTCATTAGCCATTAAAGCCATAAACGATTCGAGTTTAACCCAATATTTATCAGTTATCGCAGCCGACAGTCTGGAAGGCAGGAAACCCTTTACCAGCGGCGAAACCAAAACGATAAATTATTTGAAGCGTGAATTCGAAAAACTGGGTTTAAAACCTGGAAATGGCGATAGTTACTTTCAGGAGGTGCCAATGGTTGAGATTAAATCTACGCCTGATGATAAAATGGTGGTTAAATCGGGCACCAAAGAACTTTCTTTAAATTACCTTACCGAATTTGTTGCCGGCTCCCGCCGTGTGCAGGAAGCCGTAAGCATTAAAAATTCGCCACTGGTGTTTGCGGGCTATGGTATTGTAGCGCCTGAATATGGCTGGAATGATTATAAAGACCTCGATGTAAAGGGCAAAACAGTTGTGGTGTTAATTAACGACCCTGGTTTTGCTGATTCTACTTTGTTTAAAGGCAAAAATATGACTTACTACGGCCGCTGGACTTACAAGTTTGAAGAGGCTTCGAGGCAAGGGGCAGCGGGAATTCTCATTGTTCATGATACGGAACCGGCAGCCTATCCATGGTCGGTAGTACGAAGTGGCTGGTCGAAATCGAAACTGCAGTTGCAATCGGAAGATAACGGCATGAACAGGACCGTGATTGAGGGCTGGATTGGTTTAGATGTGGCTAAAAAGCTGTTTACATTGGGCGGCCAGTCCTTTGATGCGCTTGCTGTGAAAGCCCGTAAAAAAGATTTTAAGGCTGTTGATTTAAACCTGAGTACTTCGTTAACGGTTAAAAACAAAATTAAAAAATCGGTTACTTACAATGTGCTTGCGGCAATACCCGGCGATAAACGTAAGGATGAAACCATTATTTATTCAGCACACTGGGATCATCTGGGCGTCGGCGAAAAGGTAATGGGCGATTCGATTTACAACGGCGCTGTTGATAACGCAACAGGAGTGGCTTCCTTATTCGAAATTGCTTCGGCATTTAAAAAATTACCTAAAAATCCCGATAGAACGATTTTGTTTATTTCGTACACGGCCGAGGAGCAGGGGTTACTCGGATCGGAATATTATGCAAAGCACCCGACATATCCGCTGGATAAAACGGTGGCAAATATTAACATGGATATGATGGGACTTGCGGGGAAAACAAAGGATATTGTGGTGTATGGTTTCGGACAATCTGAGCTGGAAGATTATGCTGCGGTCTCGGCTAAAAAGCAAGGTCGTGTATTGGTTCCTGACCCGGTACCTTCATCGGGTTTATATTACCGTTCTGATCATTTTAACCTGGCTAAAGTTGGCGTACCTTCTTTATTTACAGGTTCGGGGGTTGATAATGTGAAAAATGGCAGGGAATGGGGTTTAAAGCAGGTAGCCGATTTTACTAAAAACCGCTATCATTCGCCGCAGGATAACTTTGATGCCAAAACCTGGGATTTATCTGGTATTGTAGAGGATGTACGAATGTTGTTTGATATGGGCTATCGCCTGAGTAGTGAAAGTACTTATCCGAAATGGAAAGAAGGCTCGGAGTTTAAGGCGATTAGGGAAAAGAATTGAAATAAAACAGTCGCAGATACGCAGGTTAAATTATAACCTATGAATCTGCGACTATTAATATAAAATTAGAATGACTTATACGCTATCTCTTTAAAACAGTATATAAATTTTAAAGCCTAAATTATTTATAAAACCCTGGCTATTGAAGTTGAATGAGGTATTTTTAGTTTTATAAGTCGTTAAGTTTGTACCCTGTGTTTGTTCAGTAGAATTATATGCAATATCTGCCGATAGTAAACTCGTTTCCAATGCAAACTTTTTCCTAAAAACCAGGTAACACCACCGTAGGCACCCAAAGAATAACTATTGCTTGTATAATCTTGTGATACATTACTTGAATTAGAAGGTTGAGACTGATTCTGAGTTCCATAGGTGTAACCTGCTTTACCACCAGCGTAGGCAAATAAAGTTTTTACTATTGGAAAATACTTTTGATAAGATATATTTCCACCATAAGATTTAATGATTTGCTCAGTAGTACCAGTGGAATTAATGGTATTTTGACCATAAATTGCCTCAACGCCAATTTTGCTATTGTCCTTAATAAAATAACCATAACCTACAGAAAACAAGTTACTTTTTTGCTCAGAAGTTTGTTCGGTTTGATTTACGTTTTTATAACTGCTTTTGTTGGTTGTTGCATTAATACCAAAGCTTAGGGCATTAGTTCCTTTGGTTTGCGCAAATCCGGTCATGCCAAGGCAAAGTACTGCTACGGCAGTAATTAATAATTGTTTTTTCATTTGTGTGTTTTTTATGTGTATGTAATAATAAATAAAAAAAACACTTAAAACTATTTGTTTAGTTGTGTTATAGGTAACTTGTTGTAAATCAGTATTTAATTTTGATTTTGTAAGTTAAATATTATTTTATTTCAAATTTTTATAATCTAACATCTCGGTTCCTGGCCCAACAAATCGAAAGCACAGTTATGGTTCTTGAGGATATAAACAATGGCTTTCCAGTAAAATGAAAAAACCACAGATTCGCAGATTGAATAAATCTGCAAACCTGTGGTTTTGTAATAGAGTTTCTATCAGACTAGAAGTGGAACATCACACCTAATTTTGGTGCAAATGTATCAGCTTCTAAACCAAATGAGTTAGTGGTAACTTTATTGCCTGTAGCTTCGTTTTTAACCTGGAAGTTCTGGTAACCTAAACCGTTAACTGAAACTTCGATACCGATTCTTTTAGTAGGGAAGAATGCAAAACCTGGTGCTACGTTTACACCGATTGATGTAGTAGAACCAACTTTAGCACCTGTATCGCCGTTAGCTGCAACAACTTTATTTGAGCCAAATGCCATTGGAACTGATAACTGTCCGAAGAATTTAAACTGGTCAGATAAACCAACATAGTAACGGCCAAATGGTGCAACTACAAATGCTTCATTTTGTGTTAAAGCACTTACTTCTTTATTATATGTATAACCAACACCTGTACCGATAGCAAAGTTGTTGCCTACAAAATAACCAACACTTGGGATAATATTAAAGCTAACATCTGATTTTGCTGCGCCTTCAACTTTAGTAGAGTTGAAGCCAACGCTACCACCTAAAATTACTTTTCCTTTTTCTGTTTGTGCATTTGCACCATAAACTAAACCTGCAACTGCAACTAATGATAATAATAATTTTTTCATCTTTTTACTATTTATTTGTTTAAAAATATAGTCAATTTTTACCTTTTTAATTTCTGACTATATTCGCCTAAAAGTCAACACTTGTGCCAAAAAAGTTTATTTAAGTCATTAAAAAATCAGTTTTTGGCTAACTCACTTATTAGTAAACAGATATAAAATTAGTGTTAATTCAATATTATTTTGCTGTGACTAAAAGTTAATCGTTTGATTAATTTTTTAGCTGCATATGGATTGACAATCTGACTTTTTTAGAATAAATGTCAGGAATTTTGCAGACAATATTGTCAGGTTTTTAGTTCATTTGTCAGGAAGGTGCTTTAAACTTTGCAGGCTTTGAGCAGGTTTTCAATTTTCTTTTTAATAATTCCTTTTGCGGCCTCGTCGGTTAAGTTTCCTGCTGCATCAAATTTATTTTGTGCCTGGGCAACCAGCACTTCAGGTTGCAGAACGGGGTTCATATTTAAAAAGGTAAATACGGGTAGAAAGGCGGTTTGCATTCTTACGGTTCCCCACATACCTTGTGTTGCACCCATTACGGCTACAGGTTTATGCATTAACGGCGAATCTTTTCCACGGCTTGCCCAGTCGATAGCATTTTTTAAGCCACCGGGAATAGAATAATTATACTCAGGCGAAACAATAATAAAGGCACTGGCTTGTGCAAGTGCGTCCCTGAATTTTACAACACTTGCAGGGCGTTCAGCTGCTTCGGGAGTATCATTGTCTGCATTATAAATAGGAATATCATCGAAAGGAACGATGTCAAAATCGATATCATCAGGAAGCATGTTGCCAACTGCTGTTAACAACATTGCATTATAAGAGCCTTTTCTCAGGCTTCCGCATAAACCAACAATTTTTCTGTTCTTTTCCATGTATGATAAACCAGTACATCGTAAAAAAGTTTGATTTTTACAAGGACATCAAGAGCTGTGTTAAAAATTATAATGCCTATTTTTGAGTTTTAAGAAGAACTATGAACGAGCAGGCATCTACCCAAAACATTATCGAAAAAACGGTTTTCCCAATTTTATTTGCTTTAAGCTTTTCGCATTTGCTTAACGATACCATTCAGTCGCTTATTCCGGCTATTTATCCGATCATTAAAACTAATTACCATTTAAGTTTTTCGCAGATTGGCCTTATTACTTTAACATTTCAGCTTGCCGCATCGCTGCTACAACCCTTTGTTGGTATTTATACCGATAAAAAACCTCAGCCTTATTCGCTGGCCATAGGAATGGGATTTACTTTAGCAGGTTTGATTATGCTTTCCATGTCAGCGCATTTTTATATGATGCTGCTTTCGGTTGGTATGATTGGCGTGGGTTCATCTATATTTCATCCCGAAGCTTCCAGAATGGCTCATGCTGCATCGGGTGGTAAGCGAGGGCTGGCACAATCAGTTTTTCAGTTGGGCGGTAATGCTGGCAGCTCGTTAGGTCCCTTACTGGCTGCATGGATTATTGTTCCTTACGGACAGTTCAGTGTTATCTGGTTTTCGGCAATTGCGCTTCTGGCCATTATGGTGCTAACTTATGTTGGAAACTGGTACAAAGGTTTTATGATTGCCAGGAGTAAAAAACCAGCTATTCAAACGGTGGTAAATCATTTTTCACGCAGTAAGGTTATATTTTCTATTGTGATCTTGTTGTTGCTGATTTTCTCAAAATATTTTTACATGGCGAGTTTAACCAACTATTTTACGTTTTACCTGATCAATAAATTCCACGTTTCCGTACAAACTTCGCAATTGTATTTATTTGTATTTCTGTTTTCAGTTGCTGCCGGAACTTTACTTGGCGGCCCGATAGGCGATAAAATCGGGCGAAAATATGTAATCTGGGTTTCTATTTTAGGAACAGCACCCTTCGCCCTGTTATTACCTCATGCCAGCTTATTCTGGATTGGTGTTTTAATTGTTCCTATCGGGATGATTTTAGCTTCGGCATTTTCGGCAATCCTGGTTTATGCACAGGAACTTATTCCCGGAAAAGTCGGGCTGGTTGCCGGTTTGTTTTTTGGCTTTGCTTTCGGTATGGGTGGAATAGGTTCGGCTTTGCTGGGTAAGCTGGCCGATTCGAAAGGCATTGAATATGTGTTTTCGATATGTGCGTTTTTACCCTTGATTGGTTTGCTTACCGGGTTTCTGCCTAATATCGAAACCAGGAAGAAATAGAAAAAACTCCCGTTGGTGTTAAACCGGAGGGAGTTTTTTATTTACTGCTCGTTAAGCCTTTTTATAAGATAGTAGTTATCCAGGGCTTCCTCTGATGCCTGGTCATTTCCGTTATTTTGGATAGATTTTACTTTTCCCGTGCTTTTTGATGAGCCAAGGATGTTGTACTCAAATTTAATATTGCCAATTGACTTGATTTTTCCGTCTTCTCCGGGAAATACAGAGTTATAGTACTCAATTTTCACATTGCCAATTGTTTTAACCTTTCCATTTTCTGAAGGAAAAACGCTATTGTAATATTGTACACTGATATCGCCAATTGATTTCACTTTACCGTCTTCTGAAGGAAAAACAGAATTGTAGTACCTGATATCGACGCCATCAATTGATTTGATTTTTCCATCCTCACTTGGAAATACGCTGTTGTAATATTCGATGTTTCTGCCTAGCTGGGCATTTGCCAGCAGCGGAGACAGGAAGGCGCATAGCGCTGCCATAATTAAAAATTGCTTTTTCATTTGTGTGTGTGTTTGTGTGTGTATTCAATAATAATTAAAAAAACACAAAAGAACTACTGATCTGGCTGGTGTATGCGTAACTTATTGTTTATCAGTTTTAAATAATGCTTTTGCAAACTAGATGTTACTTTATTTCGAGTTTCATTGTTTTAAAACCAAAATTTCCATTCATATCCGAGCCTTCAATCCAAACGGTGTAACTTCCTTTTTTATCTGCCGAAAAGAATGAAAAAGAAGCTTCTCCTTTCTCGTTGGTTAATAGGTGAGGATTCCAGTAAATGGTTGAGCGGTAATCGGGTGCTTTATCCTCTTTATTAGCCAGTGTATATTTCGGACTATAAAAAACTTTATTGTCACCATAAGCTGGGGGCAGGAAGCGGTACATGTTTGAGCTTTTTCTAAGGAAAGGCCCGCTTCCGCTTCGTGTTGTTACCTCAGCATAAACGTATGTATTCATTGTAAACGGGCTGTCGTATTCAACAAGATATTTGTTTACATTTTTATTGCTCGTCATTATTTCGATGCCTTTAATGTCTTCGGCATTGTAATAATCGAGGTAGCTTTTAATATATTCATAGTACTCTGTTGTTGAATTTGGAATAGTGGGATTAAAGAAATAATCAACCTCCATTCCATCGATTATAAGTTTAAAAAAAGAACTGTTAACCTTGTATAGTTGAAAAGATGTTTTTGGTATAACTGCTCTGTGGAATCCTTTAAGCTTTTCTTCAAAAATTTGTAATAATGTCTTCTTTGCAACTTTATTCAACTCATCCTGAGTCATGGTGATATCGGCATTTCCTTCACCATTTAAGTTTTTTGAGCCTTTAATAATGTGTTTGCCTGTAATTTTAACTTCACGAAGTATAATGCCATTTTTATAGGCAGCCTGATATTCTTTGTTTTTTGTGGCGATAAAATTGTTGGCGATGCTATCCGGCGCTTCAGCTATAAATTGTTTTTTGATTACTTCAGGGATAAAAGGCGGCATTTGAGGGTTGTTGATCTCAAAACCCAAGGTACCTGCCCGTCCTTTTGAATTTTTAACCTGTATAACATATGCAGCACTATCTAATGCCGGGAAATTCTTAAAGATAAATTCCCCGTTCTCATTAGTAGTTGTTTCGGTAATAGATATGGGTTTTTTCGTTCCCAATAGCAGAACCTGGGCATTAACTCCAGGTTTATTCACCATATTGGTAACCCTGCCACTTATGCTAAAGTCTTTTTCGGCTTTACTTACTGGCTTTTTATTTGATTCCCAGTTATAGTTAACCCAGCCCTGTGTCAGCATCAGGGCTTCTAAATCATTGTGCTTTTCTTCCTTAAAGTTATTGAAATAGTAACCCGGATTTTCGATCGTTCCTTTTAAATCAGCGGTTAATAAAAACCGGCTTAAAATATTATCATTATTTATACTATCCTTTTCAACCTGGTTATCATCTGTTATGGCGATGGAAAAACTTCCTGATATTGGGTTGTTTAGAAAATCTATAGCCTTAATATCAATACAAATACTGTCGCGGTTTCCATATACGCTCTTATTTGGCAAGCCTTCAACTTGTAGCGCGTCTTTATGATTGATGTAAAAATTCCGCTGACTAAGTGTTTTATTTTTTTCGTCGGCAAGATAGATTTGGCAAACACCGGTAGGGAAGAGGTTTTTGGCTATTTTAAGTGTATTGTATTTCTTGCCTGAACGGAACCTGGCAAGAAAACACAGCACGCCTCTTGATTGGGCTATCATGGTAATTTCCTGATCGGGTAAATCCGAAAACATGTTCACCAAAAGAGAATCGGCTCCATAATTGTTGTTTACCTGTAGAAAAGTCCCCGATTTTGAAATGCCGGGCAAGCTTTGTTTTTTTGTCGTCTCCCCGGTTTTAATTATTGCAGAATAGTTTTCGTCATCGTTGGCCATTATCGTAAAATAACCCATTCCCTTATCGTTCGATTGAAATGCAAGTACGCTATTCTGTCTGGAATCAATAATTTCTCCGCTAACTTTTATGCCTTTACCAATGTTATTTATTGCTTTGAATGCCACTTTTTGATTTCTTCCGGCTATCCAGTTTCCGCCTTCGGGTAAAAACTGAATGTCGAAATCACTGGCCTTTTCTTTGGAAGTACTATAGTTTTTGACAGCTGATTTTGGAATTTTTTTATCTTCCTGATAAGTATCCTCAGCGGTTAAAAAATCGACAATTTTAATTTCCTTTTTAAAAATATACTCACTCCCAAAATTCAGCATCCAGTTGGTGTAAGCCCTGAGGGTATAAGTGCCTGCTTTGTAGTTGTCGCTTTTGAGCGCAAAACCACCCCAGGTTAGCCCTACAGCTGTGGGCAGGCAGATTCTTTGGATATTGTTTCCGCTGGCATCGAACATTTCAAAATAAATTAAGCCGCTAACTTTTGATGCCTGCAGCGAACTCGCATCAACCAGATAGGCCTTGAACCAAAGTGTATCCTGAGGGGCGTAAATAGCTTTATCTAAATGAATATGCAGCTTTTCCCTAGGGAAATTTTTTCTGATACTGTCAAAACGTGTAATGTATTTTGCGTCGGGAAAGTTTTGCTGAGCAAGGGCAGCGGTACAAAAAAACATAATAGCAAATAAAACCCGGAAAGTGTATAAGAAAAAACGGCTCATATGTATTTTATTAGGTTTTTGGCGACTATTTCAAATTCATCTGCTTAGCTTACTTTATTTCGAGTTTCATTGTTTTAAAACCAAAATTTCCGTTCATATCCGAGCCTTCAATCCAAACAGTATAACTTCCTCTTTTATCTGCCGAAAAGAATGAAAAAGAAGCTTCTCCATTCTCGTTGGTTAACAGGTGAGGATTCCAGTAAATGGTTGAGCGGTAATCGGGTTTGCTATCGTTTTTGTTGGTAGCAGTATACTTCGGGCTGTAAAATATTTTATTGTCGCCGTAACTGAACTGTGGTTTGTAATTATACATATTGGCCGCATGGCGCACAAACGGTCCTTCACCAGTGCGTGTGGTTACTTCAATGTATGCATATTCTCCTTGGTCTAACGGTTTTTGAAATTCTGAGAAATAAGTGTTGCTGTATCTTTTACTTGCCATTACTTCAATACCCTTAATGTCTTCGGCTTTATAAAAATCCAGGTAGCCTTTTATGTATTCGAAATGTTCATAAATGGTTTCGGTAAATGGAGCATAAAAGAAATCTACATCAACTCCATCAATAATCAGTTTGAAAATATCGCTATTTATAAAGTAATCCGGTACAACAGATCTTCGGTGAGTACCTCTTCTAAAGCCTTTAACATCTGCTTCCAATACATTTAAAAGTGTTTTTTTTGCTACTTTATCTAAATCTCCCTCAGTTATTGTCTGGTCGGCATTGCCATCGCCATTTAAATTTTTAGAACCTTTAATAATCCTTTTACCGGTAATTTTTACTTCCCTGAGCGCAATTCCCGATCGGATTCCTTTTTCATATTCATCATTTTTAATCTTTTCGAACTGTTTGGCTATACTATCGGTTGTATAATCGATATTTAAGGTTTTTCTTTTGCTGGGAATTAAAAATGGGGCACGGTGAAACTCATTTAATTCGATGCCTAAGGTGCCTGTTTTTCCTTTTGAGTTCTTCGCCTGAATAACAAAGGCTGTGCTATCCATTGCCGGAAAATCAGTAAACTTAAACAGGCCGTTCTCGTTGGTAACGGTGTCTCTCACGGTTGAGAATTTTTTGTTTCCCAGTAAAATGATTTTTGCATTAACACCAGGTTTATTCATCATGTTGCTTACCCTGCCACTGATTTCGAAATCCTTTTCTGCCTTGTATGATGGGGCTTTTGTAGATTCCCAGTTATAGCTGACCCAACCTTGTGTAAGCATTAAGGCCTCTAAATCCTGATGCTTTTGTTCGTTGAAGTTGTTGAGGTAATAACCAGGTGTTTCAATTTCTCCTTTCAAATCGGCTGTTAACAGCAAGTACGAGCGGATATTTGCATCATTTAAACTGTCTTTACTGCTTTGATTGTCGTCGGTTACTGCAACCGAAAAAGAACCTGTTATAAATTGCTTTTCAGCGTTTTTTGCAAGCATTGATATGGCAATGCTGTCGCGGATATTGTAGGTGCTTTTAGCAGAGTTTACGGTCAGCTTTAGCTCGTCCTGATGGTTGATAAAGAAATTTCGCTGATTAATATTTTGCTCTTTGGTATTTTGTAATATAACCTGGCAAACACCAGTGGGAAAGAGTGATTTCGGAATCCATATGGGCTTATATTGCTTTTGGGATTTAAGCTTAGCGCTAAAACAAACAATACCTCTCGATTGGCCAATCAAGGTAAGCTCCTGGTCGGGTAAATCTGAATAAATTAAAATCTTTATTGAATCTGCTTTATAGCTATTGGTTACATTTAGATAAGTGCCGGTAACGTTCACTTTTGGGAAAGCTATTTTTTTAGCCATATCATAGCCATCCAGGTTTACAGTGTAGCTTTCAGCTGCCAGTGGGAGCATTTCCAGGATGCCCATTCCCTTGTCATTTGATTCGAAATTTACAACATTCTGTTGTTTTGAATCGGTAACAGTACCTTTTACTTTAATGCCTTTGCCTGCATCATTCATCGCTTTAAATGCGATTTTCTGCCATTTATCACTCAGCAAGGCACCCGACTCAGGTAAAAACTGAATATCAATTTCAGTGGCCGGCTTTCCTGTTGCTGCCGGGCTGTTTTGTGGTGGTGCGCTGGTTTTTTTGCTATTTCCAGTTGTTGATTCTTCGCTCAGGAAATCGATAATTTTAATTGGCTTTTTGAAAATGTAAACATCTTTAAAGTTTTGCATCCAGTTTGTATAGGCCCTGAAAGTGTAATCGCCTTTTTTGTAAACCTCTTGTTTTAATGCAAATGCACCCCAGGTAATACCCATGGTTGTGGGCATGCTCATGGTTTGTACAACGGTTCCATTGGCATCAATCATTTCGAAGTAAATCAATCCGCTAATTTTTGAAAACGAATTAATCCCTGCATCTACCAGATAGGCCTTGAACCAGAGGGTATCCTGTACTGCAAATAAATCGCGGTCTACATGAACATAAACTTTTTCCCGGGGCGAAAGTGTTCTTATGCTATCATACTGCTTTATTATTTTTGAGCTGAAAGTATTATTTTCTTGAGCACAGAGGGAACTGCTGGCCAAAAGCAGGAGCAGCGTAAGCTTGATGGTATTTGAGCGTAAATCAGTCATAGTGGAGATGCTGATTCAAAATACAAATATTTTTTAGCTTAAAATAAAAGAGGCTGTTAGATAACAGCCTCTTTACAAATCAATTATTTTGAGTTATGCGTTCTGGTTAAGAAACACAAAGTTGTTGTCGAACATATCGAGTTTTATTTTACTGTCTTTATCAACTTTTCCTGCCAGTATTTCTTTCGATAATTCATTCAGGATACGTTTCTGTATAACTCTTTTTAATGGCCTTGCACCAAATTGCGGGTCGTAACCCAATTGTGCCAGCCAGTCTAAAGCTTCTGTTGATGCATCCATTTCGATACCCATTTCGGCTAAAGTTTGTTGTACATGCTTAAATTGAAGTGATACAATATCCCTGATTTCGTTACGGTTTAAAGGTGTAAACATAATCAGTTCATCGATACGGTTTAAAAACTCCGGACGAATGGTTTGTTTCAATACTTCAAATAATTCATTTTTAGTTTTCGCAATCACTTCATCCCTGTTGTCATCATTTAAATCTTTAAAATTATCCTGAATCAAATGTGCGCCAATATTCGAAGTCATGATGATGATTGTGTTTTTAAAATTCACCACCCTGCCTTTATTGTCCGTTAATCGGCCATCATCCAAAACCTGCAACAAGATGTTAAACACATCAGGGTGGGCTTTTTCAATCTCATCAAGCAATACTACTGAATAAGGTTTACGCCTAACCGCTTCGGTTAACTGGCCGCCTTCATCATAACCCACATATCCCGGAGGCGCACCAATTAGTCTTGAAACAGCATGTCGTTCCTGGTATTCGCTCATGTCAATTCTTGTTAATGCATTTTCATCATTAAACAAAAATTCGGCGAGTGCTTTGGCTAATTCGGTTTTACCAACACCTGTTGTACCCAGGAATATGAATGAACCAATTGGCTTGCGTTTATCCTGTAAACCTGCACGCGAGCGGCGGATGGCATCAGATATCGCCTCTATGGCTTCATCCTGCCCTGCAACACGCTGGTGCAATTCTGTTTCGAGATTGAGCAGTTTTTCCCTTTCACTTGCTATAAGTTTGGTAACCGGAATACCCGTCCAACGACCAACAACACCTGCAATATCATCAGCAGTAACTTCTTCCTTAAGCATACGGCTTTCGCTCTGCTGGTTCTCTAAGTCTGCTTTTAACTTATCAAAAGTATCTTGTGCTTCTTTAATTTTTCCGTAACGGATTTCGGCAACTTTACCATAATCTCCGGCACGTTCAGCTTGTTCGGCTTCGTGTTTATATTGCTCAATAAGCTCCATTTGCTTATTCAGGTTATCAACAAGATCTTTTTCGCCCTGCCATTTTGCCTTTAACTCATCGCGTTCGGCAGAAAGGTTTGCAATCTCTTCTGAAAGCTCTTTAACCTTTTTATCGTCTTTTTCGCGTTTAATGGCTTCACGTTCGATTTCCAGTCGCATAATTTCTCTGCCCAGGGCATCAACGTTTTCAGGAACACTATCCATCTCCATGCGCAATTTCGATGCCGCTTCGTCCATTAAATCGATGGCTTTATCGGGTAAGAAACGATCAGAAATATAACGCTGGCTCATCTCTACGGCTGCAATAATAGCTTCGTCTTTAATCCTTACCTTATGATGCGTCTCGTAACGTTCTTTTAAACCGCGAAGGATGGAAATTGCATCCTGTGTGTCAGGTTCCTCTACCATTACCTTTTGGAAACGGCGTTCCAGTGCTTTATCTTTCTCCAGGTATTTCTGGTATTCATCTAAAGTGGTAGCGCCAATTGCCCTTAATTCTCCGCGGGCCAGCGCTGGTTTTAAGATGTTAGCGGCATCCATTGCGCCTTCACCACCACCAGCACCAACCAAAGTGTGTATTTCATCAATAAAAAGAATGATATCACCATCACTTTGTGTTACTTCTTTAACTACCGCTTTTAAACGCTCTTCGAACTCACCCTTATATTTAGCACCTGCAATCAGTGCGCCCATGTCAAGGGAATATACGATTTTACTTTTCAGGTTTTCAGGCACATCGCCTTTAATAATCCTGAAGGCGATTCCCTCGGCAATGGCAGTTTTACCCACACCTGGTTCGCCGATTAAAATAGGGTTGTTTTTGGTTCTGCGTGATAAAATCTGAATGACGCGACGTATTTCTTCATCACGGCCAATAACCGGATCTAATTTGCCGCTTTCGGCATATTCATTAAGGTTTCGTGCATATTTACCTAAAGCCTGATAGGTTGCTTCAGCATTCTGGTCGGTTACCCGGTTATCGCCACGAAGCTCTATGATTGCTTTTTTAAGGTCTTTTTCGTTAACACCCTGCTCTTTCAATAGTTTTGAAGTACTATCATTAACGGCCAAAATGCCAAGCAGCAGGTGCTCAACAGACACAAACTCATCTTTAAATTCTTTTAAATAAGACTGCGCCTTTTGTAAAACACTATTGGTATTGGTCGACAAATAAACATTGCTTCCGCTCACTTTCGGGAACCTTGCAATCTCATTGTCTAAATTCTGATTTAAAACATTAAGGTTAACGTTTAGCTTCTTTAAAACATAAGAAACTACATTTTCATCAACAGTAAGCAAACCTTTAAGCAGGTGAGCTGTCTCAATAGCCTGTTGCTGATTGCCTTGTGCTATTTCGGAAGCCTGTTGAATTGCTTCCTGGGCTTTTATGGTAAAATTGTTGAAGTTCATATAACCGTTTTAATCAAAACAAATGCCATGGTGGTTTTGATTTTAGAATCGGAAATTTTGTCGGTAAGACTTGTTTTGTTACGACTAAATTGCTGATAATTAGTTTGTTGTGTTGAAAATTTGTCGTATTTTTTATCTGAAAAGCAATTATGATCGCCTTTTTTGCACTGCAGTCCCGCTTTCCGCTAATATTTTTTGTTGGCCTTCGACTACGCTCAGGATGACAACAAAAAGATACCGCTTCAATCGGGTTTAATAGGCCTGGTTTATGCAACTATTTAAGAAAACCCCAGATCATAAAAAAAGCATCTGCGTTTTATTTTGCAGATGCTTTTTTTAAGTTACCTGTTTTAAGTTGCCTGTTTGATGTAACCAATTCAAACAATTAATCAATTCAAACAATTAACCTTATCCCAAAATCTCTTTAAGTTTTTCTGTTTGGTGATCGGCGAGTTTTTGAAGCGGACCTGAAGCAAGCATTTTCATCATCATATTTAAATCGGCTGAAATGATATGCCTGGCTGTAGTTGTACCATTTCCATTATCGGTAACTGTCCATTTTAATTCTAAATCGAAAGGCGCTTTTTCTGTCGGAATTGCAACAAGCTCCTGGTTTTCTACACGATTTGAAATTTTAATGGCCAGTTTAGCCATGTTCTGGATGGTAAAACGGGCATCATCTTCAGTCGATTCCCAGTTGTAAATGTTTTCGGGCATCAATTGCTGATGATTATTCATGTTTGCAAGAAAAGAATAAACTTCATTTACAGGTTTATTCAGCTCTACAGCACTTTCAATGATTGTCATTTAGGTAAATATTTAGGTTAGTGGGTTACTAAGATTCTGAATTTAAAACTTGATTTTGACCCCACTCAGCTGGATTCAGACGCCATTTTCCTAACAATTCCATATCACTTTTTGCAATAATGCTATGCTCAGCAGCATAATCGATTAATGCACCATAATTAGACAATGTTATGTAACGACATTTTGCTGCGGCAAAGTTTTCATCAGCTTTTTCAAATCCATAGGTAAAAATTGCAGCTAATCCGGCAACTGATAATCCTGCACTTCTTAAAGCTTCAACAGCTTGTAAGCTGCTTTTGCCTGTCGAAATTAAGTCTTCAATTACCATTACACGTTGTCCTTCAACAACCTCACCTTCAATAAGGCTTCCGGTTCCGTGTTCTTTGGCTTTTGCCCTAACGTAGATAAAAGGTAAACCTAATTCTTGCGCTACTAAAACTCCCTGAGGAATTCCGGCAGTTGCAACTCCGGCAATAACATCAACCGCTCCAAATTCTTCCTGGATGGCCTGTGCAAGTTTCTGACGGATGTAAGTTCTAACCTGAGGGTGGGAAAGGGTAATTCTGTTATCGCAATAAATCGGCGATTTCCAACCAGAAGCCCAGGTAAAAGGATTATTAGGTTGTAATTTAATTGCCTTTATTTGTAATAAAAATTCCGCTACCTTTAATTCAATATCACTTTTATTATACATGGCCCAAAATTACAGAATTTATATTAACGATAACACTTTGTTTATCTCAGATGTTTTGCCTGAACAAAAAGAAAAAATACAACAACTTGAATTTCAGGATTTTGATTTACAAACATTTTACAAAAAATTAAAAAATGGGTCTAAAAAAAGCTACATTTTCCTAACTAAAAACCCACAGGAAACCTTTAAAAAGCTTAAAAAGGGTTGCGAAGTAATTAAGGCTGCCGGTGGTTTGGTGGAGAGTGTTAACGGCAATTACCTGTTTATTTTCAGGAATAAAAAATGGGATTTGCCTAAGGGAAAGCTCGAAGATGGTGAAAATATGAAGGAAACCGCCGTTAGGGAAGTTGAAGAGGAATGTGGAATCAAGGTTGCCAAACGAGAAGAAAAGCTTTGCAAAACTTACCACGTTTACCCAATGGGCTCGAAAATGGTAATTAAGAAAACCAATTGGTACAAGATGAAGGTAAAAGGCGAGCCAAAACTCGTTCCGCAAAAGGAAGAAGGCATTGATGAAGCTGTTTGGTTAGACAAAAACCATATTAATCCTGTGGTAAAAAATACTTTTCCATCTATTATGGATGTTTTAAGGGCTGGAGGGATTTTATAAGCTTTGCACTTAACTAATTCAATTCGATCGTCACCCTGAATTTATTTCAGGGTCTATAATTTTTAGAGATGCTGAAATGAATTCAGCATGACGAGTTGTTAAAATAAGTCGTGCTATGATGTTTTGAGTAATTTAGTAAACGGATTGAGCTTTCTCCATTTCGTTTTGCTCCAGCCAAAGTGGCGAGTTAATTAGTTTTCAAAATCCAGCTGATCAACAACATTTCCAACTCTTTTGAGGTGTTTTCCGTAATAATGCCAAGCCCACAGCTCTGTAATTATTCCGATTATTACAATGGTGATAAAACAGTTCAGAAGGATATAGACCGGAGATAGCTTTGCCAAAATTTTATTGGTAAGAGATGTTTTTTCAATGAGCAGATAAACTGCAATAAACCCGACCCAAATAAATGCAATAATGTAAGTGAGTGCTTTGTAGAGTTCGATATTCAATTTCATTTCGTAAAAAAACCATAGGATATTTTTTCTGCTGTCCAGGCTCATGTCGTATGAGTTTTTATAGAATTTGTAAAACTTGAAAAAATAATGGACTATAAATCCACAGGTTATGGCATAAAAAACAAAAAATACAAGTTTCATATCGGCCGAAAAACCAAATAAATAAGGGAATAAGCCCATAAGTGCTAATGCAACAAGCTGATAGGTGAACTCGTGCTTCATCTTTTTCCTGATTATATCTATTGGCGTTTGTGCGGCTTTAATGCTCAGCATATTTTCTGAAACCTGGCTTTCTTGCAGATTTTCAGCATTCCATTCGTTTTTTAAATCGTCAAAATTCATAACCGTTTTTCTTTATGATGAATTGTAATTTTTCTTTTGTCCTGTTCAGCTTTACCCTTGCATTAACCTCGCTAATCCCTAAGTTTTCGGCAATTTCCCTGTGCGATTGATTTTCCAGAAAAAGAAATATGAGGGCTTTTTCAACAGCATTTAACTCCTGTACCGCTTTATATAAATAGGCTAGTTTTTCTTCCTTTAAATTATTTTCATTGTTATCGATAACATCGAAATGTTCATCAAGTGGTGTTTGTTCTACTTTGCGCTTTTCCTTTTTGAAATAAAGCAAAGCGGTATTTAAAGCCACACGGTACATCCAGGTAGAGAATTTACTGTTACCCTTAAAAGTTGGATAAGCTTTCCAAAGCTGCATTACGATTTCCTGAAAAAGGTCTCGCTGTTCCTCCACATCATCCATATACATTTTGGAAACTTTATGTATAATCGCTTTGTGCTGATTAATCAGTTGAAGAAATAGCGTTTCTTTTTCTTTCATTTAACTGAAAAGAATTAATAATGATGGCATGAAAATACAAACCAATTTGTTGTACATAATTTATTTATCTACAGTATTGGTAATCGTTTTTGAAGAAACGTTACATCATTTATAAAAAAATGGAGAGATTAATTTCTATAGGAACTTAAGGGCTTCTTTTGGTACAAAAGGACTTACATCACCGTGGTTCCTTAAAATATCGCGAACTATGGTAGAGCTGATTGCTGAATATTCGGGTTTACTTAAAAGTAAGATAGTTTCTACTTCAGGCATCATGGTTTGGTTAATTTGCGCAATGGCCCGCTCATATTCAAAATCGGCAGCTGAGCGAATACCACGCACCATGTAAGTTGCATTTATTTTTCTGCAAAAATCTACGGTCAAACCCTCATAGGTTTGTACCTCAATATTCTGATAACCCTTGAAGACTGTTTCTAAAATCTGAAGACGCTGTTCGGCCGTTAAGAAATTTTGTTTGGAGCTATTTAATCCGATACCGATAACAATCTTATCAAAAAGTGGGGTAGCACGCTGTAAAATGTTTACATGGGCAATTGTTATGGGATCAAAAGAACCTGGAAATAGCGCAATTTTCATAATTCAAATATAGCTTTTTAAGCAGAAAGGTGAAAGATTAAAGCTGAAAGCATTTCCCAATTCGTGCCTCTCAATGAGGGCCTTTTGAGTAAATAGTTAAATCTTTGTATCCTTTGCGAAAAACTTTAAGCGCTTTGCGGCTAACTGAAATCAAAAAAACTAAATGAAGAATTTCCGTATTTGCGGGTTTCAGTGTAACCCGGCTGACTGCTTAAACGCATATTACTCTGATGTTCTACTACCAGTAACCCACCAGGTTTCAATAATTGTTGTGCTGCAACTAAAACCGGGATCTGCGGGATGTTTGGTAAGTTATAAGGAGGGTCGGCGAAAATTAAATCGTAAGCGCCAGTCATCTGTTTCAATAATTTAAAAACATCACCCTTACGCACTTCTATCTGGTCGAACTCATATTTTTTAGCAGTGGTTTTTACCCAGTTTACACAACCATAGTCCATGTCGACAGCCAGAATGCGTTCGGCATTGCGGGAAGCAAATTCAAAAGTGAGGTTGCCCGTACCGCAAAACAGATCTAAAACAGTACAAGCCTCAAAATCAAATTGATTATTTAATATGTTGAACAGGGCTTCTTTAGCCATATCCGTTGTCGGGCGCACAGGTAAGTTTGCAGGTGGCTGTAAACGAATGCCTTTTAACCTGCCACCAATTATTCGCATAAATCTAAAGCAAGTAATCCGCTGAAATAGTGTTTAGGCATATCGGCCAGTAATTCACTGTCTTGTTTTCCAGCGGGTAGAAAGAAATAAATATTATTGAAGTATTTTAAAAGGGTATTGTAGTAATCATCATCTTCATTGATAATACCCTGTAAATAAACAGGAACAGTTTCATTCAAACCTAACTGTTCGATGATTAACAATAAAAAGTAATTGAATTCTTCTGCGGTTTCGGCCTCGTAATGATTCTGAAACTGAACTTTTTTATCTTTTGCTAGCAATACATTAAATGATGCTGCAGTGAAATCGATTAACAGGCAATCGCCCGATAAATGATTAAGCAAGGCTAGTAGTGGTGAAGATTGCGGATGTAAATCCGTATTCTCGGGAAGTTTACTTTCCAGCTGTTCATCCAATGAAAAAAGCGTATTGAAACCTAATTTCTCGTGGTGTTTTGCATAAATCTTTGAGTCGGATGCAAGAAATTTTGAATACACAGTAAGGTTTTCAGCATCAAACCATTCATCAGGTATGAAAATGAAGTTTGAGGTATGTACAGCAGCCTTAATCGCTCCGTATTTTTGAGCTAAATGTTTATCTGTTTCAAAAGCCGTTTTTATTTCCTGTCCGATATCTTCGCAGCCTTGCTTATCGAAAATTATGCGGATATCTCCAGAATCTTTATCAATAACGGCATAAGAAAAACTATCATTCGTTATTTTTAATAATAAATGGCAGCTCGCCGAGGAAGCAGTTTTAAAATTCGGATCGACTAATAGAAGACTGTTATTACTCATTGAAACAAAAATAGCTTTTTTTAGAGATTAACCGTAACTAAAGCTGATAAATGAAATCAGCGACACATCTTTTAGAACAAAATACAGAATTTTAGTTCCTTTTTTAAGCGATTTGCCTGCTGTTGTGTCAGCTTGAGCTTTAAATTTTTTGACTAAATTCAAACGTTTTACTTAATTGGAATTTAAAATATTCGGTTTAAATTCGGAACATGAGTTACAAGCCTACCTATAAAGCGGCAAACACCGTTGCAGCTAAAATTGAGCAACATTTTATTAAACTGCATGCAAATGCTGTGGCACAAGGTGAGGTTGATTTAGCAACACAACCAGATAAACGAATCATCGAGGCTTTGATTGATGTGGCTTTCTGGAGCAGCTTAAGGAAAGAAGAAGGGCATTCACCTCGTATTTCGATCGCTTTTCTGCCGCCATCGCAAACCTCAAAGCCTTTAAAATTTGCAAAACCTTTACCATTAAATGCCAATACACTTACTAAAATTGCCCCTGGCATCGAACGTTCGGGTATTCATTTAGGGGTTTGGGAAGAGGATGGTGAACTTTATATCTGGGGAACAACTTTAAATATTCCAAATTTTTGTTTCGTAGTTGATGTTTCGGAACCGGGACTTATCGTAATCAAGCACCGCAGGATTTACGGGATTGGTAAATTTACTAATGTAGCGGTTTTGAAAGGAGAGCAAATCAGAATTGTTGATGACACTTCGTGTGCTAACCGCGATTGTCCGCCGATTTTGAAAGCGCTGCTCGATTTAACTGTTCTTGCCAGTTGGAACGATCCTATAAATATTCTGATTCAGTTTGCGGTTTCTATGCGTAGCCATGGAAGGGGTGGGGCTTTGCTGATTGTTCCTAAAAACGATGTTAAGTGGGAAGAATCAATTATTCACCCGATACAATACCTTGTGGAACCGCCGTTTTGCGGATTGTCTAATCTGGCAAAACAAAGTGGTAACCAGACTGAAATATTTTCTCAGGGCGCTTTACGTCGCGAGGTGGAGCACCTTGCCGGACTAACCGCTGTTGATGGCGCTACAATTATAAACGAAGAGTTCGATTTAATAGCCTTTGGTGCTAAAATTGGCCGTGCTAAGGGTAAGCCAACTGTAGAGCAAATAGCGTTTTCTGAGCCGATTGTTGGCGGTGAAGATAAAATTTTATATCCTGGACAATTAGGTGGAACAAGGCACTTTTCGGTGGCACAATTTGTTAACGACCAACCTCAGGCCATAGGTTTAGTGGCTTCGCAAGACGGGCATTTTACTATTTTTAGCTGGAGTAAAGTACAAAATATGGTAATGGCACACCGAATTGAAACCTTGTTGTTGTAATTATTAATTTATCGTTGCGAAGAATGGTACATACTAAGTATTCATAAGAATAACATTTTAGTAGCGCTCTTCAAATTTATTCTAATCCTGACCGAACCCTTTTTAATATGTAGTAACTTCGTTTATTGTCATTCTGAAGAATCTACAAGCGATGAAACAGATTCTTCGTTCCTCAGAATGACAGCGGCCGATTGGTAATGCAATTGCTTTTCAAATTATTTATTAAATCGGGAACAATTACCCAATTATAACTATTAAAAAATATCTATGTATCTTGATAAAAGTCAGCTAATTGCCCAGGCCTACGCACATGCACCAACGAAAGAGCAGTTGCTCTTTTGCGAGCGTATGTCGAAGTTTTTGCAGGATGACGATGAATACAAGTGTTTTGTTTTGAAAGGTTATGCGGGTACTGGTAAAACAACATCGGTAGCGGCTTTGGTAAAGGTACTTGCGCAATTTAATTTAAGAAGCGAATTACTGGCGCCAACCGGACGTGCGGCGAAAGTAATGAGCCAATATTCTTATCGCAAAGCATTAACCATACATAAAAGGATTTATAGGAAACGCTCGGCGGCATCTCCCGAAATGCAGTTTCAAATTGCACCGAACCTATCAGAAAATACACTCTTTATTGTTGATGAAGCATCGATGATTGCCGATGAGTTTAATGAAACAGGTTCCTCTATTTTACGCGATTTGCTGGAGTTTGTGTACAATACAAAGAACTGTTTTTTGCTTTTTGTGGGCGATACGGCACAATTACCACCGGTTGGGAGTTTGGATAGCCCTGCATTGAATGAAGCCTACATGAAAGATAAGTTTGCTTTAACGGTAACGTCGGTTGAATTGAAAGAAGTTGTACGGCAGGGCAAAAAATCGGGTATTTTGGCGAATGCGACGATGTTGAGAAACCAGATAGCAAAAAATCCTGAGCATCCGATGCCTAAATTCCTGACCAAGAATTACACGGATATTTACAATATGGCCGGCGCCCGATTGGTTGAAGGGCTTGAGTATGCTTACCGGAAGTTTGGCATAGAAAATACGCTGGTGGTTTGCCGATCCAATAAATCGGCAAATATTTATAACCAGCAAATCAGGGCGAGGTTGCTTTACCGCGAGGAGGAATTAACCGGAGGGGACCAGATTATGGTGGTTCGGAATAATTATTTCTGGTTACCCGAAAATGATGAAACATCTTTTATTGCCAATGGTGATATGGCGAAAGTGATCAGGGTGCGTGGCGAAGAAGAACGTTATGGATTTCGTTTTGCGGAGGCAACTTTGGAGTTTATGGACTTCCCGGCGGCTGGGCAAATTAGCTGTAAAGTAATGCTCGATACTTTAAACTTAGAATCGGCTAACCTGCCGTATGAGCAAAATAAAAAGCTTTTTGATGGTTTGAACGAGGATTACGAGCATATTGCCAATAAACGACAGCGAATGCTGGCCATTAAGCAAGATCCTTTTTATAATGCCTTGCAAATTAAGTTCGCTTATGCGGTTACCTGCCATAAAGCGCAAGGGGGGCAATGGGAAGCAGTTTTTGCTGATCAAGGCTACTTAACTGAAGAAATGATAGATTTGAATTTTTTGAGATGGTTGTATACAGCGGTTACAAGGGCTAAAAAAGAGCTTTATCTGGTTAATTTTGCCCCACAGCTTTTCTCAAAGACGGGGCAGGAAGAATACTTTTAGTTGGTTTGCCCACCGACCAAATTATGTTTTCGTTTTATCAAATATCAATTAATATAAAGATGAAAATTCATTTACAAGTTGCTGCAAAACGACCTTAATTCCTTAACTTGAAATGCTAACTGAATAATACGATGAAATTTGCTTTTACCCTCAAAAATAAACTAAAAATGGCATTTTTGCTGTTTTGCATCATGTGTTGTACGCTACTTATCCGTTTTCTGGAAGATAAAAGTGTAAGCAAGATTAACGAGTCTTTTATTTCAATGTATAATGACAGGCTTGTTCCGGCAACAGATTTGTATTTTATTGCTGAAAATTTATACCACAAAAATGCCATTTTACAGGATGCTTTAACAGATGATGACATTCACCCATCGGTTAGTATTTCCAAAATAAGTAAGCATAACCGCAAAATAGATTCTGTTATCAATAAATATGAACTTACATTATTGGTGAAGCAGGAGCAAACATTTCTTAACGACTTAAAAAATGCCTTAAAAATTCAACAGCAACTGAAATTAAAACTGCTCAATGCAGCAAGGGAAGAAGCGGATGAAATTTATGAATCGATTGGCCGAAAAACTTTTACGCAAACCTTAAATAAACTTTCGGCTTTAATAAAAATCCAAACTAAAGTTGGTGATGAACTGATTAAAGACTCTAAGATTTTTGTTTCAGGAACTAAAGTTTACTCTTTTTTTCAGGTTCTATTAGCCATTGCAATTGGTGCATTGGTGGTCAACATTGTTTCTGCATCAAATGTGGTTAAGATTCAGAATGATAAGTTTAATTTGAACTAGTTATTTGTTTATCATAAAAAAGGCCTGAATTTTTAAAATTCAGGCCTTTTTTATTCTTCATCATTTCCCAGCAGTCTGATGGAATCATCAGAAAGCATGATTAAACGCTCCTTGTAAAGTGAGCCGATTGTTTTTTTGAAAGCACTTTTGCTGATTTGAAAACGGTGGTAAATTTCTTCCGGAGAACTTTTATCGCCCAGTTCAATTATGCCGCCATTCTTTTTTAGTGCTGCTAAAACCATCTCTTTTGAATCGAGAATGTGCCCATAACCACTTGGTTGTAAGGTTAAGTCGATCTTGCCTTCTACACGAATTTTCTTAATCCATCCTTTGCGTTGGTCGCCGACTTGAATGTTATCGAAAACTTCGTTGTGGTAAAGTAAACCGATGTAGGTGTTATTAATGATGGCGTTAAAACCTAAATCAGTTTCTTCGGTAATTAATAAACTCACCTCATCGCCTTCTTCAAAATCAAAGTCTTCTTCTTCTACAAAATCATATAATTTTGATGAAGCCAATAAGCGGTCGTTGTTTTCGTCTAGATAAATATAAACTACATATTTGTAGCCTTTTTGCATTGGCCTTTTTTGTTCTCTTGCCGGTACATAAACATCCTTATCGATGCCTAAATCCATGAAAACACCATTTTCGCCATCTGAAACAACTTTTAAGAAAGCAAAATCACCAACCTCGGCATAAGCTTTCTGGGTAGTCCCAGTTAAGCGGCCATCTTTCTGTATGTACACGAAGACGCTGACATTATCGCCAATTTCCAATCCGTTCGGTACGTATTGGTAAGGCAGGATAACCATTTTATCGCCATCGGTTAAGTTTAAGCCGGCTTCTGATTTGCTTAAAACTCTTAATTCGTTGTATTTTCCTATTTCAATCATAATATGGGTAAACCATTTTCTTCAATGGTTATGCAAAGGTAGTAATCCGTTGGTTGAAACCAACGGTAAAGAATAGGGAAAGGTTGAAACCAAGGGTAAAAAAAATTAAAGTTTGAAATCAACAGCAGTTGGGAAATGAGCTTCTTTGCTGATGATGAGGTTAACAAATCAAAAGAGCGGTTCAAAAAATAAATTAAACAGCAGACTATTCAGATAAATGGGTTAAATTTGAGTTTACAAAGTTCGTATCCAACATGGCAAAACCTAAAGAAGCTAAAAAACCGAGTGTTTTTAGTTTACTTGCATCATATAAAGGCTTAATTTTTCTGCTGATTTTATTCGCTTTATTAAGTAACGGTATCAACTTGCTGCTGCCGAAAATTATTGCTCACGGAATCGATTCTTACACCAATAAAACCTTTCATGTAAATTCCATTTTATTTCAGTTCGCATTGGCTATTGTACTTGTATTTATGTTTACATATTTACAAAGTATTGTTCAAACCTATGCTTCTGAGCGTGTTGCGAGAGATTTAAGGACGAGGTTATCCAACCAGATTTCGCGTCAAAGCCATGCTTACATTATTCAGGCTAATCCTTCCAAGCTGCTTACCAATCTTACTTCAGATGCGGATTCGATAAAAATGTTTGTATCGCAAGCGATTGTTTCGCTGGCCTCATCAATCTTTTTAATTGTTGGTGCGAGTATTTTATTACTTGCTATTAACTGGAAACTGGCACTTTGTGTTATTGCTATTGTTCCCATTATAGGTGGTGCATTTTTCTTTGTATTAAAAAAGGTTAGGGTACTTTTTATTAAGAGCCGGGAGGTAATCGACTGGTTAAATAAGGTAATTAGTGAAAGTATTTTGGGCTCGGCATTAATCCGTGTCATTAATTCGCAACAGTTAGAATATAACAAATTTCTTGATGCCAATGCTAAAGCCCGGGATTTGGGTTTAGGGATTCTTCGCTTATTTGCCGGCCTAATACCGATTATTGTTTTCGTGGCCAATTTATCCGGATTAACCATTCTGGTTCTTGGGGGACATTTTGTTATTTCTAACTCCATGAGTTTGGGAGAGTTTGCCGCTTTTAGTAGTTACCTGGCGTTGATTATCTTCCCGATATTGGTTATTGGTTTTATGAGTAATGTTATTGCACAGGCAACAGCTTCTTATCAGCGAATTGAAAGTGTATTAAATGCGCCGGAAATTAAACATCCGGGAACTTTAACCGACGAATTAACAGGTGAGGTAGAAGCTAAAGCGATTTCACTAACTATCGGACAGAAACCCATCTTAAAGGATATTTCTTTCAGAGCCAAAGCAGGTTCAAAAACGGCAATTATTGGTCCTACAGCAGCAGGGAAAACCCAGTTACTTTATATTCTTACCGGACTAATCAACCCTAATGAAGGGGAAACGCTTTTCGACGGAAAGGCGCTTCAAAGTTACAACCAGGAAAACTTTCATAAACAGGTTGGTTTCGTTTTTCAGGATAGCATTATGTTTAACATGAGTATCAGGGAAAATATTGCTTTTAGCGATACGGTGACGGATGAGTCGTTAGAAAAAGCCATTAAAACAGCGGAGTTGAAAGACTTTATTGAGGCCTTACCCGATAAATTAGATACGATTATTTCTGAGCGGGGAAATAGCCTGTCGGGCGGGCAGAAGCAGCGCATTATGCTGGCAAGGGCTTTGGCCGTTAACCCTAAAATATTATTGCTTGATGACTTTACCGCACGCGTAGATACGAATACGGAAAAAAGAATCCTCGAAAATATTCAGCAATATTATCCAGGTTTAACATTATTGTCTGTAACGCAAAAAATTGCTTCCGTTACAGGTTACGATAATGTAATCTTATTGATGCAAGGCGAAATTATCGCTGCAGGAACGCATCAGGCGCTTTTGAAAAGCAGTCCTGAATATGTTCAAATTTACAATTCACAACAGAGCACAAGCAATTATGAACTACAATCTTAACCAGCTCAGTTCGGGGCAGGAAAAGCAATCTACCTATAAAGCGCTTAAAAGATTGCTCAAACTCATATCTGCTGAGCGGAAAAATCTTTGGCTGGCCTTAATTGCCATCCTGATAAATTCAGGGCTGTTGTTGCTTGGTCCGCTTTTAGTTGGACATACCATCGATGCCTACATTCGTACAAAACAATTTCATGGTGTTCTGATTTTTGGCGGAATTCTTTTGGTGATGTACATGGTTGCTATGGTTACAGGCTACACGCAAACCAAATTAATGGGAGGGATAGGGCAAAGGATGCTCTATACGCTGAGAAATGCTATATTTAATAAGTTACAAGAGTTACCTGTTTCCTTTTTTAATCAAAATAAAGCCGGAGATTTAATTTCCAGGGTAAACAATGATACCGATAAGTTAAACCAGTTTTTCTCGCAATCGTTGATGCAGTTTATCGGCAGTATTGTAACCATGATTGGTGCGGGGTTCTTTCTGCTAACGATCAATTTCGAGCTAGGTGCTGCAGCGTTGGCACCGGCAGTTGTAATTGTGCTCTTCACCATGGTTTTATCCCCCTGGGTTAAAAGAAAAAATGCCAAAAACTTAAAAAGTGTTGGCGGTATGAGTGCCGAAATACAGGAAAGCCTTAATAATTTTAAGGTGATCATTGCTTTTAACCGTCGCGATTACTTTAGAAAACGTTTCGATGAAGCCAATGCTGAGAATTACAAAACCGCCATTGGCGCAGGTTTGGCCAATAATATTTTTGTCCCTGTTTACGGTTTACTTTCCAGTGCTGCACAATTAATCGTATTACTTTTTGGTATTTACCTGATTTCAACCGGTAACTTTTCTTTGGGTTTATTGGTAAGTTATATTTCTTATTGTACCAATTTTTACAATCCTTTAAGGCAGCTGGCAGCCCTTTGGACCAGTTTTCAGGTTGCCATGGCAGGTTGGGACAGGATTTCTCAAATCCTTTTACTCGATACTAATCTAACTCAAATACCAAATACAGAAACGATCACTTCAGATGCCTTACTGGAATTTAAAAATGTTCACTTCTCGTATGATGACTCGAAAGAAATTCTCCATAACATTAACCTGAGGTTTGAAAAAGGCAAAACTTACGCTTTAATTGGCCCTACTGGCGGTGGAAAAACAACAACTGCTTCATTAATTTCGCGTTTATATGATGCAACCAAAGGCACTGTTTTGCTTAACGGAAGAGATATACGCTCTTTTAGTGCCGAAGAACGCACACAGAAAATAGGCTTTATTTTACAGGAACCATTTTTGTTTACGGGTACTGTGAAAGATAATATTCTTTACGGCAACAGTGCATATAAGGATGTAAGTGATGAGGAGTTAAAAAAGATTATCCAGGATGCAAACCTAAATGAACTGCTTGCCATTTTTGACGAGGGATTAAATACCCAGATTACATCAGGTTCGGATAGTATTAGTTTAGGGCAGAAACAATTAATTGCCTTCATGCGTGCCGTGCTACGTAACCCTGAGTTGTTAATTTTAGATGAGGCAACTGCTAATATTGATACCATTACAGAGCAATTGCTTGGCAATATCCTGAATAAATTATCTAAAGAAACCACATTGGTTATTATTGCGCACCGCTTGAATACCATCGAAAATGCAGATGAAATTTACTTTGTAAACGAAGGTGAAGTTCAGCAAGCGGGTACACTCAATGATGCTTTAGATCTGTTGTTGAAAGGAAAACGGGTGAGTTAGAAAGCGTTTTGATAATCAGTTTACTTGAGTAAAAGGTAAATAATCGATGATGCAATATGTAATATGGATGATGTGATATGGCGAATGGATGATGCGATAGGGGAAAAAATAATTGCTTAAACTGAAGTCTTGTATAATCAAAGATTTCTCCTCTACGCTTGAAATGACGTGTGGTTTGATGTTTCGCACAACATTTTTACTTGCAATACAGGATATTATTAGGCACTTTGCTTCACCAAATATCATCCTATGAAAAAATACCTGCTTCTTTCTGTTATCACATTAATTTGCCCGGCTTTATCTTATGGACAATCGCAAAGCCCGATTTTTGTTCAGGATAGTTTAAAGTTGATTTCCTCGCAATTTAAATTTACTGAGGGGGCATCGGTAGATAAAGAAGGCAATGTGTTTTTCACCGATCAGCCAAACGATAAAATCTGGAAATACGACACTAAAGGCGAACTAAGCTTATATATGGATAAATCGGGCCGTGCAAATGGAACTTATTTCGATAAAAAAGGAAACCTGATTGTTTGCGCCGATGAAAATAATCAAATCTGGTCTATTGATAAGAACAAAAAAATAACGGTATTATTTTCCGATTTTGAAGGGAAGAAAGTTAACGGCCCGAATGATATCTGGCTCGATGCCAAAGGTGGTATCTACTTTACCGACCCTTATTACCAACGCGATTACTGGACAAGACAAAAGCCAGAGATTGAAAAGCAACGTGTTTATTACCTCCCAAAAGGAAAAAAAGAAGCTATTGTTGTAGCGGATGATTTAATTAAGCCAAATGGAATAGTTGGAACGCCTGATGGTAAATCGCTATATGTTGCAGATATGGCTGCTAATAAAACTTATCGTTATCAAATTAATAAAGATGCTTCATTAAGCAATAGAACACTTGTTTTAAATCAGAATTCTGACGGGATGACTTTAGATAACAATGGAAATATCTATGTTACGGGGAAAGGTGTAAATATCTATAAACCAAATGGAGAACAAATCGGGCATATCGAAGTGCCTGAAAATTGGTGCGGCAACATCTGTTTTGGTGGCAAGAACAGAAATATATTGTTTATTACGGCTTCCAAATCACTTTATACATTGCCAACAACGGCTAAGGGTGTGGAGTAAATAAGCCAACCGGGAATAATGTGTATTCCCGGCCAGCCTGATTAATTTTAAGCTATTTTATTGGTTTTATAGATGATAATTTCATTTGCCAGTTCCGAATGTTTATTGCGGAATTCGGTGATGTAAGGCATATTGTTATGCAAATCAAGCCCTTTCTGTGTTTCCCATATTTCGTGGAAGATGAATGTTTGAGCATCATCCGTCTCAAATAAATCATATTGCAAACAGGCCTTTTCTTTTCTCGAGTTTAAAACCATGTTCTCCAAAACTGCCTTTAAAACCGGAGCATTTTCTTTTTTAGCTTTCAATAGCGCTGTTAAGTAAACTTTCATTTTCTATTTTATTAGCTGTAAATATTTTAGTTAAATGTTGGTTATAATTTTCCAGATCCTGAAGGATAAAATCATTCTTCATTACATCATGGAAATGAATACTTTCCAGTGGTTTCATTCCAATAAAAGCATTCATTCTATGAAAGCCAAACATCGGTCCCTCGTCAACACTATGTTCGTTGAAAAATTCTCCTGGCAAGGTAAAGGCCTCTTTTGGTGCATTCCACGATGTAGTAAGCATATAGTGTTTGCCCTGTAACATTCCACCTGTACCATAATTTATTGCAGGATTTGCCGCAGAACGACCATCGCTATGGTAAATACCTGTTTTATGCCCCTCGGTAAAAACCGTATCGATGTATTGTTTAAAACCAAAGGGGATTTGAAACCACCAAACCGGGGTATGGTAAATTACAATATCGGCCCATTTATATTTTTTAACTTCTTCTTTTAAGTTGTAAGGTTTGTTGATGTCGGTAAACTTTACTTCAAAACCTGGATGGTTTTCAAAAAATGAAACCGTAGCTTCTAATAATGATTTATTAAATTTTCCACCAGAATGGCCAAAAACCTGGCCTCCGTTTATTACAAATATATTTTTCATTTGCTTATTTTCTTTTGATGAAGCAAAACTATAACAGTATGTTCTATTAATAAAATAATATAAATTATATATTTGTATTATAATTATGATGATTTGAATGATGGTAAATTTAGAATGGTTCAGAACTTTTAAAGCTATTTATGAAACGGGTTCTTTAACGGCTGCGGCCGAGCATTTGTTTATTTCGCAGCCGGGTGTCAGCTTGCATTTAAGTTCACTGGAAAGCTATGTTGGTTATAAATTATTTGATCGTGCTTCCAGAAAAATGGTATCGACAGAGCGTGGTAAAATACTTTACAACTATGTTCAGGAGGCGATTTGCAAACTGGAAGAAGCGGAAAAACATTTTCATAAATCGACAGAAAAAGATATACCGACCATAAGTATTGGCATGTGTTTCGAAACTTTTCAGTTTACCCTTGAATCATATCTGCCAACTTTACCTTTTAATGTAATTATCAAATTTGGAGAGTACCCGCAAATGCTTGCCGATTTGGATAATGGTATCCTTGATATGATTATAACACCGCAAAAGGGCGATTATAAAAACCTTATGTACAAACCTTTTTTTAAAGAAAAACTAGTTGTTGTTGCGGGTGCTGAAACCGAAACACAAGAAGCAGATGCCTTTTTTAAAAAGAATAAACTTCCGGAAATACAAAGCTGGTTAAAGAAACAGATTTGGTATGGTACCGCGGGGGATATGGAACATTTAAGAAGGTTCTGGCATACCAATTTTGGTACCCGACCGGATTTTAAGCCAAATTATATAGTGCCCAATATATGTTCTATTCTAAGGTGTTTAAGTTCGGGTAATGGAATCGCCGTAGTTCCTGATTTTCTCTCAAAAAAAGACCTGGAATCGGGTAAGGTTAAAATACTTTGGGATGGTTATAACCAGATTGAAAATACCTTGTATTTCGGTACAAGGAAGAAGACCATTTATGAAGAACAACTAAAAACCATTCAGGAGATTTTTAAAAAAGAAATGGTTTAAATAATCAACCGCTGTTTAAGGAGCGGTTGATTACTAGAAATTATCCCAATCTTCTGCCGGTATTAATCACATTTACACCATTAAAGCGAGTAGTTGCGCTTCCATGAGAAACGGCACTTGCCTGTCCGGGCTGACCTTTTCCATCCGAAAAGGTTCCGCCTAAGCGATAGTCATTTTTATCGCAGCGCTGCACGCATGAGTTCCAGAATTCCTGTGTATTTGCCTGGTAAGCGGCATCTTTAAACATGCTGACAATTTTCCCTTCCTTAATTTCATAAGCCAGTTGTGCGCTAAACTGAAAGTTGTAACGCTGCTGGTCGATAGAATAGGAGTTACGGCCAAACATATAGATACCTTTTTCAACATTTTTAACCATTTCTGCAGCACTTAATGGCGTATTTCCCGGTGCTAAAGAAACATTTGGCATTCTCTGGAACTGAATGCTGTCCCAGCTATCGGCGTAACAACAACCTTGTGATGCTTTAAGTCCCAGAATGTGTGCCTGATCGCGGATGGTTTGGTAGTTTACCAGGATCCCATCTTTAATGATGTCCCAGTTACCGCATTTAACGCCTTCATCATCATAGCCAACAGCACCTAGTGAACCGGTTTCCGTTTTGTCGGCAAGGATGTTTACCTCTTTGCTCCCGAAATTAAACTTTTTAGATTCCCATTTATCCAAAGTTAAGAAGCTTGTACCGGCATAGTTTGCCTCATAGCCTAAAACCCGGTCTAATTCTGTTGGATGACCAACCGATTCGTGAATGGTTAAAAATAGGTGAGAGGGGTCTAAAACTAGGTCGTATTTGCCCGGAGCTATCGGTTTTGCTTTTAGTTTTTCATCAACATGAACTGCAGCCTCCCGAACATCTTCAAGGATATCGTAACGTTTTTTGTACATCGTTACCGGACCACCCTTAATTTTTTCAGTGTCTTTCGGTGTAAGATATTCAAAGCCCATGCCCATTGGTGCGCTTAAGGCGTTTCTCGTTTCGAACTTGCCATTGGCAGCATCTGTTTTCGTTAAGGTGAAAGTTGGCCAGATCCTGTGAATATCCTGATCGATATATGAGCCATCTGTTGATGCAAAATATTTCTGCTCATTAATCATGAAAAGATTAGAATTAATGTACTTGGTGCCACCTTTTAAAGCCTCACTATTTACTTTTAAAAGCAAATCAACCTTATCTTTTATCGGTACTTCAAAAGCATTAATTTCAATGGGTGTTTTCCAGCTTACTTCGCCAAATCCTTGTTGCGGTGCCAGCTGAACCGGTTCTTCCATTAATTTAGCATTTCCTTTTGCGATGGCTACTGCTGCTTCGGCCGCTTTGGCAATGCTTGTATTGTCGAGGTTGTTGGTGGCGGCAAAACCCCAGCTTCCATTAGCAATAACCCGCACACCTAATCCATAAGACTCGGCATTTGAAATATTTTCAACTCTCGTTTCCCGTGTGGCAATAACCTGATTTAAATAGCGGCCAATACGAACATCAGCATAGGTAGCGCCTTTACTTTTTGCCGCATTGAGGGCTACATCAGCCATTTTTTTCTTTAATGCAACATCAACTGGTGTTAATGCTTCCTCAACGGAAATAATTTTGCCAAAAGCAGGAATGTTTGGAAGCATTGTGGTGCCCAGACCAACGCCTGTCATGTATAAAAAATCTCTTCTTCTCAACTTTAGGGTAGTATTTAATTTATGATGATGAAAACGAAGCAATCTTAATCATCGAATGGTCTGATGGCTAAAATTGCTTCGTTCCTCCGCAATGACGGGATAATTTGTTAAATTGCGTCTGATAATGATGTAAATGTAAAATCACGGATTTTCATCGGTGGAATTAAACCACTTCCTGTTCTAACCGGTTTACCCAATGCTTCAACATTGTTTAGCATAATCACCGGACTTTCATTAAACCTGAAGTTTTTAATCGGGAATTTAATTTCGCCATTTTCAATGTAAAAAGTACCGTCACGCGTTAAACCTGTTAGTAGTAATGTTTGTGGGTCTACCGAACGGATGTACCAGAAACGTGTTACTAAAATCCCTTTTTCAGTACTTTTTATTAAATCTTCAAGCGACTGGGTTCCGCCTTCCATAACAATACTACGACTGAATGGTACTGGCTGAACATTTTTTTGAGCTGCCCAGTATCTTGAATAGGAAAGATTTTTAACTATACCTTTTTCTACCCATTGTGTTCTTTTAACTGGTAAACCATCGCCACTCCACGTAGATGATGGAACTTCAGGATTTAAAGGGTCTGAATAAATATTTACATTTTCTGAAAATAATTGTTCTCCCAGTCGTGTACCGCCACCCTTTTTACTCATGAAGCTTCTGCCTTCATCAGCACTGCGGGCATCAAAACCCCTGAACATATTTCCAAGCATATCACTTGCTGCAAGTGGTTCCAGAATAACGGTATATTTTCCAGGTTCGATGGCTTTTGCTCCGGCAGAACCATTGGCTTTACTTGCTGCAATTTTACTCAGCGCAAGCGTATCCATTTTAGAAAGGTCGTTAAAATCCTGCTCAACATAACCAGAACCGGTACCTTGTTTATTTCTTACGGTTACCGAAAAAGAGACGTTTGTCCCTTTGTTATATGCAAACAGGCCTTTTGAATTCATTACCGCATTAAAGCTGGTTGAGTTTTCCAGGAAACCTGCGGCATCTAAACCTGCGGCTTTAGATACACTTAAACTCTTTCCAACCATTTCAGCCCTTGTATCAGGAGTCATAGCTGCTGTATTCGCATTAAATGTTTTTGATTCAGCAAAAGTCTGAGGGCCTAAAAGCGGCATAAACTCTGGGTTTTCAGGTGCAAGCATGGCCAGTTCTTCGGCTCTCCTTACTACTTTTTCTAATGATGCGTCATCAAATTCGTTAATGGTTGCCGAGCCTGTTTTTTTACCATAAGTAGAACTCACACCTAAACTCATGGTGCTGATTTGTCCGGCGGTTGATACTGCATTACGGGCGTAACGAATATTTCCACCATCAGAACCTCTTAAACTCACTTCGCAGAAGTCGGCTTTTGAAAAACCTACTACCTTTTTTAATATTGCCTGGGCTTCTTCTTTACTTAATATAGCCATAATTATATTTTTCTTGCTGTATTGATAACATTAACTCCATTAAATCTCGCGGTAGAACTACCGTGAGAAACTGCACTGCTTTGTGAAGGCTGACCTTTTCCATCATTGAATGAACCGCCTAAACGATAGTCACTTTCATCGCAAATGGCATTACAAGAATTCCAGAATTCCTGCGTATTCGCCTGGTATGCCACATCGTTTAACATGCCAACAATTTTACCTTCTTTAATTTCGTAGAAAATCTGACCGCCAAACTGGAAATTATAACGTTGCTGGTCGATAGAGAAACTCCCATCACCAATGATGTAAATACCCTTTTCGACGTTTTTAATCATATCATCAACACTTAGTTTTTCTTTTCCAGGTTGCAGGGATACATTTGGCATACGCTGAAACTGAACATCGTCCCAGCCCTGAGAGTAGCAGCAACCATTCGATTCAGTTAAACCGATAATGTGCGCCTGATCACGGATTGCCTGATAGCTTACCAGAACGCCATCTTTAATCAAATCCCATTTCTTGCATTTTACGCCTTCATCATCATAACCAACAGCACCTAATGAGCCAACCTGGGTTTTATCGGCAACAATGTTTACCTTATCACTGCCAAATTTGAATTTTTTCGATTCCCATTTATCGAGTGTCAGGAAGCTCGTACCAGCATAGTTTGCTTCGTAACCCAATACACGGTCTAATTCAGTCGGGTGTCCAACAGATTCGTGAATGGTTAACCAAAGGTGAGAGGGGTCTAGAACTAAATCATATTTACCAGGTTCAACAGATTTTGCTTTTATCTTTTCAGTAGCTACTCGTGCAGCCTCTTTAACATCTTCAAGCATATCGTAACGACCTTTATAACGGGTAACAATTCCGCTTACCTTATCTTCTGGTCGTGCATGCATGTATTCGTAACCCTTGCCCATTGGCGAGCTTAAGGAATTACGGGTTTTAAACTGTCCCGATGCCCTGTCGATTCGGGTAACGTTAAAGTTTGGATAAATGCGATGAACATCCTGGTCTATATAAGAACCATCAGTTGAGGCAAAATATTTTTGTTCGTTTACGGCAAAAATCACGGAGTTAACGAAATTTGCGCCGTTTTGCATGGCAACATCATTAACATTAAGCAGTAAATCTACTTTTTCCTTAACTGGAACTTCGAAGGCATTGATTTCGATAGGGGTTTTCCAGCTTACCTCACCATAGCCTTTTTGAGGAGCCAGCTGAACAGGTTCGCCCTGAATTTTTGCATTGGCTTTTGCAACGGTTACTGCTTGTTCTGCGGCCTTGGCAATTGCATCTTTAGTAACATTGTTTGTAGCGGCAAAACCCCAGCAGCCATTAGCAAGAACGCGGATTCCAACACCGTAAGATTCGGTATTGGCTACGCCCTGCACCCGTTTTTCGCGGGTTGCTACAAACTGGTTAAGGTAGCGGCCAATGCGAATATCGGCATATGTTGCACCTTTAGATTTTGCTGCATTCAATGCAACATCAGCCAGCTCTTTCTTAATTTTTACATCAACTCCATCAAGCGCCTGCAAAGGGTCGATGGGGGTTCCGAATGCGGAGAGGTCGGGAAGCAACAAGGCACCCATACCCATTCCGGATAAATAGAGGAAATCTTTTCTTTTCAATTGGTTCAGTTTAGGTGATATACGATTCCAATATAGCCAAATTGTAGTTTTAAAAGGTAATATTGTTTATAACATTTTAGTTTCAAACACTATTTGGTGTCCAGAATTCTTGATTCGTACCATAAAAATGCAATTGCGAATAAGAATCCGGTAAAAAACCACCAGATCGATACTTCTTCTTGTATAAAAATATTGTTTGATGAACTTTTTGCTTCCTGATTTTTTGAAATAATGGAATATTGGCGTGTGGAATTTATTTTTTGCTGATTTTTTAATGTAAGCCAATCGTTATTTTTATATACGAAAAAGGATACATCCGACTGATTCACGGATAAGTTGTTCCAGCCACTGTTTACCGGCCAGAATACAGCATCCCATTCGAAAGGCAACTCGAGGTTTTGCTTTGGAGCGAGTTTAACCCCTTCAGCCTTTAAGGAAGGTATTTTTCCTGCCGATGCTAGGTCTGTCACAAAGTGAATTTGTTGATTTATTAAAGGGAACTGTGGTGAGGTTTTTACAAACTGCGTTTCGATTTTTTTTCTTGCTGCTTTTGATAAAATTTCTGACCAGTAATTGGTGTAATCTGCCGTTTTTCCGGAAAGTTGCCAGTTAAAAGTTGAGGCGATAGAAGAGATTAAAACCTTTCCGGAGCCTTTTAAGTTGCTGTTTACTAAAGTTTTTCCGTTGCCATCAATAATTACAGGTAACTCATTTTTCGATGGTTTTAAGTATAAGGTTTGCTCCGCAGGTAGCTGACTAAATTTATACCCACCATCTTTTGAAAAAAGCGATAAGTGTTTGTCTTTCGTTGCAGGATTTTCAAACCGGGCAAAATTTCCACCTGGCACAGCAAGCGGTTTTGGGTTTGAAATTCTTATGAATAGCCCCATGCCGTTGTTTACAGCGTTATTAATTGCTGTCTTTTCATCCTGTCCAAGTGCAGCCAGCTCTTCTTCATCAATAATAAGCACATCGAATTTTCTAAGCGAGGAAGTACTTATCCTGTTAATGCTTATGCTATCCATGTTAAGAAAATCGGTGCTATATTTATTCTTACTAATCTGACTTCTGAAAGCTAAAGCGTATTGGTTATCGAATAGCCACTTTTTGAGAAATTTGTATTCAAAATCAGGAAAGGATGCCAATATTAAAACTTTCATTGGTGCCTGTTCTTCAACAATGAATGGCACAGGTTCTTTGGCTAAGGTGTCATTTCCATTAAAGGATATTAACTCATAAACGGCTCTTCCGCTTTGCTTTGGTTTACTTTTAAAGGAAAATTTTTTATTTGATTGTGCTTCAATGAATGTTGAATCGACAACGTTTCCTAAACCTTTAAGCAAAAGTTTTACGGTTTTATCACTGTTGTTTTGATAATTTCCCTGAATGCTTAACCCACCGGAGTGTTTTAGTTTTTGTGGCCAGTTCGCCGCACTCACACCTGTTGGATTAAGGGATGGGTGAAAGCTTATTTCGTAACCATTTAAACCTTTTAGTTCCTCATCGGTTAATCCGTAACCGTAAATAGTTATTTTCCTTATTGCTTTATGTGTATTTAAAAAATAGGAGAGATCGGGCAGTACAGTTGTTTTTATATTTTTTAAGTCTGCTGATGGTAGCGAATATTTTGTCCCTTTTATTTTTGCAACTGAATCGGGATTTGTTCCCTCGGTAAGCAAAATTATTTCACCTGTATTTTGCTGTATTTTTGTTTGATATTTAACCGGGATAACCAGTAATGCAAAACAAGTTACGGCAATAATACTGGCCAAAATCCTCCAGATTAACCTTGATTTATTATTTCTACTTATTTCTTTAAACAATAAAAAAATAAGTAAAAGCGAGCACAAAACGATAGCGATATTGTTGAATTCCATGTTTACCTGCTGGCTTTATTTAAGTTGTTAAAATAATTCTGGTACAATGCCGAGGCCGGAAGCGTACTTTGCGCTTGTGGTATTGCCGTTTCACCTTTAATCATCTTCTGTATCGCTTGCTGAACGATATCGATATCCTTATTTAATAGTTTTCCGGCAGATGATAATCTTCTTAAACTTGTTAAAGCGTTAAGGTAAGTAGCCGGGTTATCGGCTGCTGCACCAATAATGTATTTTTCGGTTTCATTTAACAAGAATTTGTCGCCTTCGGTAAACGGCTTACCCAATTTCCTGTTTTCTAGCAGTGCCAGCGATGCTTTTAAGTGTTTTACCCGCTGTTCTTTTTGTTCTGCCGACATTTTCTGAACGGGTTGTGTAATTTTGTCCAGTTCGCCACTCAATCGTTTTTCAGGTTTTAATGACGCTGTTTTCACCGTTGTTTTCGCCACGTAAGCCCTCGATTTTTGTTGCAAATCTTTTAATAACCTTAAGGCTTTATATTCAAAAGGTAAAGCTTCCTGAGGTTTATAAGTTCTTAAACGGAGTTCCGAATTCCACATTTCGGTTAAAACAGCCTTTAACTGGGCTTTCATTTCAGGTTCGAAGAAAGTTGCATCTTCAGCAATATCATGCTTGTGTGCATATTTGTCCATAATGGCGGTTACATCGCCAAATTTTTCTTCTCCGCCCTTATGTTCCGCATGTTCATCATGGTCGCCACCAATCTCGGTTTCATTTTCCTCGCCCAGAAACTGTCCGTAACGTAATCTTAAAAGTTTTTGGTCAATTCCCAGTTCATTGCTCCGTGTTTTGAAAGCATCGGTCGCTAAACCCGATTGTTCTTTCAGTAATTTCTCCGTATCGATAATAATTTGTCGCTGGCTCCTGAAATATTCAGGAACAAGGTTAACACCATTGGTCATGCCAGCCATGCTCATCAACTCTGTTGTATCCACTATCGAAACAAAATAAACATCCGACCTGCTCGATTGCCCATGATTATCTAAAGCCTTAATGAAAAAATAAAGCTCATCTCCGGGTTTCATCCCAAGGCTTTTTAAATCAATTTGTTTACTTAACGAAATGCTCTTCTGGCTGTTAAAACTCGCGTTAAATGTTAATTTTTTCTCTGTAAAACTAACACCTTCGCCTTTTCCACTGGCCATTGTTGCCGAGATATAAGCATCATTAATGCCGTAATCATCGTTTAGCGCAACATTAAGGTTGATTTTTTGCGGCTGGCCAATATCAATTGTAGTGTGTTGTTTTGGTTGTGTAATTTTGATGGAAACAGGTAAATCAGGAATAACTTCGAGTTGATATAAATCTGATTTTTTACCATTAATTTCCAGCTGATAGAAACCTGATTTTTCAATTTTTCTGGAAAAAGACCAATCAGTTGCAGCCTGATTATTTGGCTTTAATGTAACAGTTTCCTTATCATTAAAAATGATTTTAAGTGTCTTTAAACTAATATTTGTTTCAAATTTCCAGTTAATTTTTGCACCTGTTTCAACTTTTATCGAAAATTGTTTTTGGTGGCGTTCAGGTTTTCCGGTATAAGCTGGTGGGATTATTGTTGCGCTGAAATCAGAAATTTCTGCCGGAATTTTTTCCTTAATTGCCGGTGCTGCAATCTTTTCTACTGTGTCAGATTGGTATGCTTTTTTAAGCTGCGGTATTTTAGTTATCGCGAGCGCAGCTAAAATACCGGCCAGGAGAATCATAAAACCGCTATATAATTTCTTTTGAGGTTCTTTTGGAACAGGAATCTGCGGAATTATACTTTCAATTTTAGCGAGCTGTAAACGCTGTAGCATCGATAATTCTTCAGGGTTCTGGAGCAGTAAATCGGCACTTTCCTCAAGCTCGGGATAATGGTTGTTCACAAATCTGGTAAAATCTTTATCGGTAGTTTTCCAGATGGGATTGAAAAACAGTGAAACAACTATTATAGCTATAAAAATAAGCGTAAACCACCAGAGACTTAAATGGAATATATAAACGAAAACGGCTGTTAAGATGAGCGAAATTGCCAAACTAATTGCCAATAACCGAATCAACGAAAGCGTTATCCACTTTGCCCTTAACTTATGAATCCAATTTCGTCCTTCAGTTTTTAACATAAACAGTCGTTTTTTTTCCGAAAGATAAAATGCGTTCGATAATAAAGAGCAGCAGTGCGGCTATCCAAAAAAAGTTACTTAAGGCTGGGCTTTGAATCGTGTTAGCCGCTAAAGAAGGTGTACTTACCTGAATATTTTTTTCCTGTTTTTCGCTTAATTGTCTTTGGTCGGCAGGATTTTGCTCAAAACCAAAATCTTCAGTACCCTGATCCGGGAATATAATCGGTAGCAGGGCTTTTATGAAAGTTTCATCCCAAACCAACTGGTTCCATTGGGGGTTAAGCCGGTTATAGAAATGAAAAATATTTATATTGTTTGCTTTCTCTTTAGCTAAAACAGTGTTGCCAAAACCGTCTTCCCAACTATTTGATAAAGATTTTGGTGCTTCGATACGTTTGTTTAAGGTAACCTTATTTCCTTCAATAATTATAAATGAATGCTCATCAATAATTTTTCCGCTTTCGTATTGAAACAAGGTCCCATTAGTATTTATAGCCGACTTAAAATCTGAAGCTACCGGTTTAGCAGACAACCAGAAAGCAATATCAGCTTTTCCAGTTGGATTGATTTCTATTCGTCTTCCGGTAAAGCTTTCAATGGCTTTTAAAGCGGCAATCAAATATTTTTTATCATTATTTCCTGCTGTCTCATAAATGGCAATTTTAACCGGAATAATATTGTTATCCTTAATTGCTGTATATGTGGTGTTTGAAGGGGTAGATTTAGCCTCATATTTCTTTCCGGCATAATCAGTAATCCAGCTCGAAAGTGTATCGGTTTGATTCAAAGCTTTCCATTGCAGCTTATAGCCAGTTTGCGGAAGCTGGTTCCCGAATTTCGCTAACCGACGGTCGGCAAACAGATAAACGGTATTTCCTGAAGATAATGTTCCGTTCAACTGATTTAGTAGCGAAGTATAGCTTATCGAACCTGCTTTGCTCGTGTCGGTATTTATGGTATCTTTTAATTCAATGTTAGCAAAACCCGTATTAAAATCATGGATTTTATAGTTTAACTTTAGTAAAGAATCTATCGTTTTACGGTTATCTTTAAATACTTGTGGAAACATTGATTTTTCTACTAAAATCCACCCGCTGCCTTTATTTGAAATGGTTTTTCGTAAAAAAGGCTGAGTAATGAGAAAAGCGATCAGGATTAAAAGCAATGCTCTTAAAAGGAGTAAAAGCCAGTCGTTAATCCTGAAACTTTTCGAACTCGCTCTTGAACTTTCCCCTAATAATACGATGCTCCCAATTTTTAATGTTTTTCCCTGTTTAACATTCCATAAATGTATAATAAGCGGAATTATTAAGCCTGCAAACGCCAGAAAACCAATCGGGTATAAAAAATGCACAGTTAAATTCTAAGTTTACTTCTTTGTTTTAAAAAATCTCTCAAGGCTTGTTCCAGAGGTTCATCTGTACAAATTGTCCTGTAAAAAATCCTTCTGTCGAGCATTTTAATTCTGGTTTCTTCCAGGTAACTCGCCAGTTTAGTTTTATATGCTGTTCTGGCCTTTGCCTGATCTATTTGTATAGTTTCGCCGGTTTCCAAATCTTCAAAAGTAGAATAACCTTTAAAATCCAGTTCAAGTTCGTTCCTCGACACAACATGAAAAACTAAAATTTCATGCCGTAGTGTATTTAAGGTATCTAACAGGTTTATAATTTCTTCATCTGTTTGATATAAATCCGTAACAAAAATGAGCAGTTCCCTTTTTTGTGAGCCTGCAAAGAGCTCTTTGTAATGTATTGGTTTGGTAAAGGTTCCTTCAGGGTTTATGCTTTCAAGCTGGTAAAACAATCTGGCCAGATGCTGGAAATCCTGTTTTGGTGTCATCGAATAAATCCCCGAATTCTTAAAAACATATAATCCTATGGCATCTCCCTGCAAATTTGCGAGGTACGCCAGTGATGCCCCAAGATATCTTGCATAAGCTATTTTGGTAAAATCACCATCGCTATGATTCATCGATGCACTGGCATCAATTAAAATCCTCACAGCAATATTGGTTTCAACCTCCGATTCGCGGATATAATACCGATCGGAGCGTGCGAACATTTTCCAGTCTAGAGAACGTAAATCATCCCCAGGCTGATAGCTCCGGTACTGACTAAACTCTAATCCTGCACCTTTAATGGTACTTTTGTTAATGCCGCTCATAAAACCATCGATTGTCATTTTTGCTGACAAACTCAGTTCTTTAATCGCCATTAATACCTTCGGATCGAGTAGTTTACTCATTAAATATTTGCTTTAGGTTTTGAAATTGCTTTAATCAATTCATCGGTTACTTTATCTGCTGAAACATTTTCTGCTTCTGCTTTAAAATTCATTAAAACCCTGTGGCGCAATACCGGATAAGCCATTGTTTGTAAATCTTCTAAAATTACGGCATAACGACCCTTAAATAAGGCACGGGCTTTTGCTGTTAAAATTAAAGCCTGACCTGCACGCGGGCCAGCGCCCCATCTCACCCATTCCTTAACAAAAGGTACAGCAGTTGTATCTGGTCGGGTGGCCCTGATTAGTTCACCTACATAAGTTACCAAATCATCACTAATGCTTACTTCACGGGTGATTGCCTGCAACTCTTTAATTTCTTCGGCACCAATAACCGGGTTAATTACTGCTTTTTTACTTCCCGTAGTGCTGCTTAAAATCTGTGCTTCTTCGGCAGCTGTTGGATAACCAATTTTTATATACAGGAGAAAACGGTCTAACTGTGCTTCAGGAAGGGGATAGGTTCCGGCTTGTTCAATAGGATTTTGCGTTGCTAGAATGAAAAAAGGCCTGTCTAAAGGATAAGTTTGGCCACCATAAGTAACCTCAAATTCCTGCATGGCCTCTAAAAGTGCCGATTGCGTTTTCGGAGGGGTTCTGTTCACTTCGTCGGCAAGCACAATATTTGCAAACAATGGCCCTTTATTAAACTTGAAAAATCGTTTACCTGTTACATGGTCTTCCTCAAGAATCTCTGTGCCTACAATATCAGTTGGCATTAAATCGGGTGTAAACTGAATCCTTCTGAAAGAAAGATCTAAAGCTTGCGACATGGTGCGTACCATTAAAGTTTTAGCTAAACCCGGTACACCTTCCAATAAACAGTGCCCGCCCGCCATTAAGGCAATTAACATTTCTTCAATAATTACATCTTGTCCTACAATAACTTTTTGTATTTCGCTTTTTAAAGAAGATATTTTGTTGATAAGTGCTTTTAAGTTGCTTTCTGAACGCTCCAAAACAGTTTTATTTTTTAGTATGTGAGATATTGTGTCTCAAGATAGCGCTTAAAGGCACATGTTTTTTAAGCGCTGTAATAAAATATCAAAAAATTTACAAGATTATCTTTTGAAAAACCTTAATTGATAAAAATTGAAAGTAATTTAGAGCGATGCAAAGAGCTAAATTCACATTTGCGAGGCTAAAATATAATTCTGGTGATTGGGATACCGACCAGCGTATGCCATCGAACCTATTAAATTCGCTTTTAGAATATACTACTATCCCTTTAGATGAAGAGGAAAAAATTGTTGAGTTAAGCAGCCCTGATTTATTTAAATACCCTTTTTGTTATTTAAGTGGACATAAACTGGTGCAATTTACCCAACAGGAAGCCGTAAATTTTAAAACCTATGTGCATAATGGTGGTTTCGTTTTTGTTGATGACTGTAACCACGATATCGATGGTTTATTTGCCCGTTCTTTCGAAACGCAAATGAGTAATTTGTTTGGCCCAACAGCACTAAAAAAAATACCGAATAACCACGGTATCTACAGTTCATTTTTCAAATTTGAGAAAGGCCCGCCAACTACTTCTTTCGAATTGAATGGCTGGGGGGATGATTTGGTACACGATTACCTCAAAGCAATTACAATTAATAACCGGATTGGCGTTTTATATAGTAATAAAGATTATGGCTGCGAGTGGGATTATGATTTTAGAAATAAACGCTTTTTGGCCGAAGATAATACTAAATTTGGGGTGAATATTATTTTATACGCCATGGGCGTAAACAGTTAAACCAAAAACCTACTAACGTGAAATCTACCCTAAGCAAACTACTATTTTTAGCAATAGTTTTAATGGCTACCAGCTCCATTGCCTTTGCAGCCAAAAATCAGTCTTACTATCAGCTTAAAGTTTACCATCTAAAAACCCAGGCACAAGAAACATTGTTAGATGCCTATTTAAAGGATGCTTTTTTGCCTGCTGTGCATCGCGCCGGGATTAAAAGTATTGGTGTTTTTAAGCCCATTGCAAAAGATACTTTAGAGCAACTCGTTTACGTTTTTATCCCATTTAAAAAAATGGATGATTTTTTAAAACTGAATGAAACCTTAGCTAAAGACCAGCAATACCTTGAAGCAGGGGCAGGTTATTTGAAATCAGAATATAATGCAGCTCCTTATACCAGAATTGAATCGATTATTTTAAAAGCTTTTTCGGCAATGCCTGAATTCGCAATTCCTCAGCTAAGTACACCCAAAAGTGAAAGGGTTTACGAGCTGAGAAGCTATGAGGCGGCAACAGAAAACCTTTCCTTAAACAAAATCGGGATGTTTAATGACCATGAAGTAGCGATTTTTTCTAAATTAAACTTTAATGCAGTTTTCTATGGTCAGGTAATATCGGGTAGCAGAATGCCGAACCTGATGTATTTAACCACTTTTAATAATAAAGCCGATCGGGATAAACATTGGGTTGCCTTTGGCGAAGATTATAAAAAGATAAGTGGACTGCCTCAGTACCAGCATAATGTTTCTAAAAATGTTACGCTATTTGTTTATCCTACGGATTATTCGGATTTGTAATTGTCTATAGGTTTAAATTTTGCTGGTATTTTCGTATATTTGTTACCTGTTTGAGAAAGCCAATTAAAATCGGCTAATCTCAGACATGAACCGGGGCCGTTCTTGGATTTGACAGGGTGGCGAAGGTTATGTTAGCATGCAGTGCGTTGTACGGAGAGCACTTAAAGTGAACGTTCACATTTTAGTTGGCGAAAATACTTACGCCTTAGCTGCCTAGTTTAGAACTAGCTTAGCTTTTGTCCCTCTAACTGCTGCATTGTTGGGTTAGAAACCGGGGCATCGAAACAACAAAGCTGGCCTTGAGGAGGTACGACTTAAGGTGAGATAAAGTATCTAAGGATTTAAATTAGGTCGGTTTTCAGCCCGTTTATTTCCCGAAAATTAATTGAAAAATAAGCATGTAGAAGGTATAATTTATCTCACAACTGGACAAGGGTTCGACTCCCTTCGGCTCCACCGAAAAACAGCCTCTGTATTTAAATATGGAGGCTGTTTTGTATTATGGGACTAATTTGTCTATGAAAAGCTAAGTAAATTTATTCCTATTAACTTAATGTTCAAATGATATTTTTAATTTGATTTTCATTCAAACAATTAAGTTGCGTTTTTTTAACTTTCAAATAACATAATAGGACAATATTAGGTGCATCTTTACAAATTATGTTTCATCCCTCTAAATTAATCGCAACAATATTGATATTGCTGAGTATTACTATGAACTGTTTTGCCCTTCAGGGTTGTCGCGTAACTTTAAGTGTTCCTGAAACCAGAATTTACTATCAACAGTACCCAGGTTCACAAAATAATCCTGTAAGATATTTTACGGGGTCGGATTATTATAATGAAAATTGTCCGGCTAATGCAGGTTATTCAACTACTCATCCTGGAAATATTTCTAATACTACAATACCAGGTACGGTTTGTTGGACTGATTTTATTGGCCCTGGAACAAATCCTAATAATGCGGGAAATTATAGATACAATGGATTTTTAGTTACCTATGATTTTGTTCCTTGTCCTATTGATAATTATATGCCTTGTCTTCTTGTTGTTATGGGAGGTTTAGGTGTAATAACAATTAAGCGATGGAATTTTTATGTAAAATAAATATTCCTTTTTCGTAAATGGTTTTAAATTAATATTGCTTCCACAAATTCTAATTAAAATCCTGCTTACTTAATTGTATGCAGGATTTTTTTCTTATAATCGCTTATGGCGCAATTTCCTGTCCTAAATATCGATGAATTTAATGCCGGTAATGATACGGGAAATGTATTGCTTTACCATGAATTAATAGGAAAACGGATTATTGATAAACCGCATAAGCACGATTTTTTTCTTTTCATGCTTTTCGAAGTTGGCTCAGGTAATCACGATATCGATTTTATCGGGCATAAGATTGAAAACCGGCAACTGCACATGCTTTTTCCTGAACAGGTACATAGGTGGGAGCTGGAAGAAAATACGCATGCCCATCAAATCATGATGAATAAAAACCTTTTTGAGGGATTGGCAAATTTCATGAGGTTTTCGCAGATTCTTTATAAAAGTAACCCTGTTTTAAATTTAAGGGACGATGCTTTTGATAAGGTTTTATATGAATTTAAGCAGATTAAGTCTGAACGTGCCAAGCCGGTAATTTTATGGGATATCATTCATGAGCGCATTAAAATTATCGCCTTAATCATCAGCCGGGAGGCTGAGATTTTATTCAATAATCAAACCGTGTATAAAACGAAACCGATTCTCCTAAGGTTTTTATCGCTTATTGAACAGCATTACAATAAACAGAAACTAGTTAGTTTTTATGCCAGTGAATTAAATATTTCAGCTAATTACCTTAATATTTTATGCAGAAAATATTTCAACACTCCGGCAACTACATTAATCCACGAACGGCTTATTCTGGAAAGTAAACGCATGCTACTTACTACTACAAAACCAATTAAAGCAATTGCATTTGATCTGGGTTTTTATGATGTAGCCTACTTTTCAAAATTTTTCAGAAGCAAAACAGGAATAACACCAAATAACTTCAGGGCTGAAGCCTGAGAAATAATAATTGAGCCAACGTTTTGACTATTATTATTCGATAATAATCGTTTTGGTTATAAATTATACAATTTTTGGAATAATATTTACTGACTAACAAATGTTGCGATAATTTATTTTTGTCTGTATAAATCCAGATTATGACAAGCAATTCTATCTCAAGAAAAGATTTTATAAAAAGTTCATCAGTTTTACTGGCAAGCTCCTGCATACTGAGTTCGGATAGTGTGCTGGCGAACCAAGCTGCATTAGGCAAAAATGTGGGAAAGAATTTTACTCTTAAAAACGTAAGGTTAGAAACAGGTTTTGATTATGACCAGGATGAGGTAATTAAAACTAAAACTGAGCTTTTTACGGTTGAGATAGAAAATGGGAAAATAAAAAATATTTTGCCAAACGATGCCAAAGGAAAAGGAATTGATGCAAAGGGCTTGCTAATGCTTCCATCTTTTAAAGATATGCACATCCATCTGGATAAAACTTATTATGGACTTCCATGGCAGGCGCACCTAAAGAAAAATAGGAGTGTTAAAGATATGATTGCTTTTGAGCAGCAAATTATTCCTGAACTTCTGAAAACCTCTGTTACCAGAACAGAAAAACTAATTGAACTTTTGCAGTCGTACGGTACAGGTTATGCAAGGTCGCATGTTAATATCGAGCCAACCTCGGGGTTAAATTCTTTGAAACACCTCGAGACGGCGCTTGAAAATAAAAAATCGTCATTTCATGCTGAAACAGTGGCTTTCCCACAACATGGGATATATTATACAAAATCTGCTGATTTGATGAAAGAAGCCGCTAAAATGAATATCGATTTTATAGGCGGACTAGATCCGACCTCAATTGATGGCGGCATCGAGAAACACATGGATTTTGTTATTCAGCTGGCGCTTGACAATGGTAAAGGCATTGATATTCACCTGCACGAATCTGGTGAATCGGGTGTTAAAACAATCGAATACCTGATCGCAAAAGTGATGGAAAATCCGGTTTTAAAAGGAAAAACTTTTGTTAGCCATGCTTTCGCATTAAGGTATCTCGATAAAAATAAAACAGAAGAAATTGCCGAAAAATTAGGTGCAGCTAAAATGGGTATTGCATCTACAATTCCTTTGTCAGGTAACCCTATGCCCATCCCAACATTGTATAAATATGGAGTGGATGTTGTTGCAGGAAACGATTGTATTGTTGACCATTGGAGTACTTTTGGCTCAGGTAGTATATTGCAGAAGGCGAATATTGCTGCACAAATTTACGGCTATCGTACAGAGTTCGACTTATCAAGAATTTTAAAACTGGCAACTGGAAATATTCTTCCGTTGGATGACCATGGTAAAAGACAATGGCCTTTGGCAGGAGATAAAGCGAATATGGTTTTAGTTGATGCCAGTTGCTCAGCAGAGACAGTTTCAAGGGTTTCGCCTGTTAAATCGCTGATTCATGAAGGAAATATTGTTTTTTAGCAATAGTAACCAACAAAAAAAGCCGACGTAAACATCGGCTTTTTTGTTTTTAAAGGGATTTTTAAACCCTTCCAGGATATTGTTTTAGCGCAATTTCCAAACAGTCCATCGCTTTGTTTAAATCATCAGTATTTAAAACATAAGCCATACGAACTTCGTTCTTGCCCGAGCCGGGAGTAGAGTAGAATCCCGTTGCCGGAGCCATCATAACCGTCTGGTTATCGTGGCTAAAATCTTCCAATATCCACTGGCAGAATTTATCTGCATCATCAATCGGGAATTTAGCTACCACATAAAAAGCGCCACCCGGATTAGGACAGAAGACACCATCAATATTATTCAGGCGATTAACTAGGGTATCTCTTCGTAAAGTATACTCGGTATTTACTTTTTCGAAATAACTGTCAGGTGTATCAACTGCTGCTGCTCCTGCAATCTGTTCAACCATACCAGGGCTTAGCCTTGCCTGGGCAAATTTTAATCCTGAAGCAATAACTTCCTTGTTTTTGGTAATCAGACAACCTAAACGGGCACCACAGGCACTATAACGCTTAGAAACGGTATCCATAATCACAACGTTTTCATCGAGACCATCAAGGTGCATCGGTGAAATAAACTCACGACCATCATAACAGAATTCGCGGTAAGCTTCGTCAGAGAATAAGAATAAATTATATTTAACACAAAGCGTTTTTAAAGCATCAAGTTCTTCTTTGGAATAAAGGTAACCTGTAGGATTATTCGGATTACAGATAATAATTGCCTTGGTTTTTTCGGTAATCAGTTTTTCGAATTCAGCAATAGGAGGTAAGGCAAATCCATTTTCTATAAACGAGAGTATAGGTTTTACCACCACATTACTCATGCAGGCAAAACCATTATAATTTGCGTAAAAAGGTTCCGGAATAATGATTTCGTCACCTTCATCAACACAAGTTTGCATGGCAATGGTAATGGCTTCTGAGCCACCAACCGTTACCAATATATTATCCGGAGTAATGTTATATCCTAATTTGTTGTAGTATTCTGTAAGTTTCTGGCGATAAGCTAAGGTACCTTCTGATGGTGTATAAGCCCAAACGTCGAAATCGATGTTTTTGATGGCATTTAACATTCCTTCAGGGGTTTCTATATCCGGCTGACCGATATTTAAATGGAAAACTTTTTTACCGTCTTTTTTTGCTTTATCGGCAAATGGGGTTAATTTTCTGATTGGCGAAGCAGGCATCTGCAAGCCTTTTTGTGAAATTTTTGGCATGCCACAAAAATAAAAAAGTCCCGATGAAAATCGGGACTTTTTAAATATTATCGTTTAAAATATTACTTTGAAGCTGCTGCAACAGTTTCACCTTTAATGTAAAGCACTTTTACAGGTGTTTTTGCATTTGAAGTTACCGTTACCGTTTTAGTAAATGGCTGTGGCGAACCGGCAGCACTGAAAGTTACCGAAATTGTTCCTGTTTCACCTTTTTTCAAAGGAACAGTTGTGTATTTAGGAACTGTACATCCGCAACTTGCTTCTGCTTTAGTAATAATTAATGGTTCTTCACCAACATTAGTGTATTTGAAATCGTAAGTTACAGGTTTGTTAACCGTAATTTTACCGAAATCATGAGTTTCAGCTTCGAACTTAAATTCAGCCGGTTTGGCCGCAGTTTGTGCATTAGCAACTAAGCCAAAACCCATTACAAAGGCGAATAATACTAAAATCTTTTTCATGTTTATGTGTTGAAATGGTTTTTTAAAATTAACTATAACAAATTTAATATTTATCTATTAAAACAAAAACTATTCCAAATATATTTTACTCATCCATATATAATTTTACAGTTACGGATAAAGGCAAACTTTTAATTTTGTATATATTTGCCACAACCAATATTTGATTACGATGCAGAATGAAAAATTGATTACCAACTCTATTGATACTTCTGAATTAAGTTTCAACGATTTCAAATCTATCGTTATAAACGACTATAAAATAGCCTACGAGAGCAGGCAGGCCAGTATTTTAGGCCGTAGAGAAGTATTAACAGGGAAGGCGAAGTTTGGCATTTTTGGCGATGGCAAAGAGGTCCCTCAGATAGCCATGGCTAAGGCATTTAAAAATGGCGATTGGCGTTCAGGCTATTACCGAGACCAGACTTTTGCATTTGCAGCAGGAATTTCTACCATTAAGGAATTCTTTGCCCAATTATATGCTAATCCATCAGAAGATGCAGATCCTTTCTCAGGGGGAAGGCAGATGAACTGTCATTTCGCAACAAAATCAATAAATAAAGATGGCAGCTGGAATGATTTAACGCAAATCAAAAATGTTTCCTCCGATATATCGCCAACCGGCGGACAAATGGCCCGTTTGGTAGGTTTAGCTTATGCCTCTAAATTATTCAGGGCGAACCGGGAACTCGATTATTTGAAACATTTTTCTGTAAACGGTAATGAAGTTGCTTTTGGTACAATTGGTAATGCATCCACATCTGAAGGGGTGTTTTTTGAGGCGATAAATGCTGCGGGAGTATTACAGATTCCTATGGCAATTTCGATTTGGGATGATGATTACGGGATTTCAGTTCCTGCAAAATACCAGACTACAAAAGAAGATATCTCCGAAATTTTAAAGGGCTTTCAACGCGATGAAAAAAATGCTGGGTACGAAATTTATAAGGTAAAAGGATGGGATTATCCGGCCTTATGCGAAGTGTACGAAAAAGCAATTAATGTTTGTCGTGAGGAACATGTTCCTGTTTTAATTCACGTTACAGAACTTACGCAACCTCAAGGGCATAGTACTTCGGGGTCGCACGAAAGATATAAATCTAAAGATAGGTTAAGCTGGGAAACTGAGCATGATTGTATTGCAAAAATGCGTGCCTGGATGCTCGAATCGGCAATTATATCTGAAGATGAAATAGCCGAACTCGAAAAAACCGCGAAAGCTTTTGTCAGAGATGCCCAGAAAGAAGCATGGAATGAGTTTCTGGATACCATGAAGCCAGAACAAAAGGCTGTGGTAGATTTTATTTCGGCAATGGTTCAAAACCAGCCTGAACTGGCTAAAATCTCGTCGCAACTTGCGTCAATTGCCGATGCCCAGCGAAGAGAAATTTTTGTAGCCGCCCGTAAAGCTATCAGGTTATCTGCAAACAAACCTTCTGCAGAACGAGATGCTCTGGTAAACTGGTACAAAAGCCAGGAAGAATTAAACTACGACAGGTATAACTCAAAACTGCATACCGATGGAAATGAAAGCCCTGAAAAGATAAGTGTTGTTGCAGCAGTTTTTGACGAGTTTTCTAAAATGGTTGATGGCCGTGAGGTTTTAAACGCATGTTTCGATGAGAACTTTGCCCGCGATCCTCGTTTAGTAGCATTTGGTGAGGATTTGGGAAATATAGGTGATGTTAATCAGGGCTTTGCCGGATTACAGGCTAAATATGGAGAGTTAAGGATAACTGATACCGGAATACGTGAAATGACCATTATGGGGCAGGGGATTGGGCTTGCCATGCGTGGTTTAAAGCCGATAGCTGAAATCCAGTATCTCGATTATTTAATATTTGCATTAAATGTTCTCAGTGATGATTTAGCATCCCTGTCTTACCGCACAAAGGGTATTCAGAAAGCACCGGTAATTGTAAGGACAAGGGGCCATCGTTTAGAAGGTATCTGGCATTCAGGTTCGCCAATTGGCATGATGCTCGGCTCTTTGAGAGGCTTGCATTTATGTGTTCCAAGAAATATGACCCAGGCAGCAGGAATGTACAATACGCTTTTCAGGGCCGATGAACCAGCTGTTGTTATCGAATGCCTTAATGGTTATCGTTTAAAGGAAAAATTACCAGCTAACGTGGGCGAATTTACGATTCCACTGGGTGTTGCCGAAGTTTTAGAAGAAGGAAGTGATATTACTGTTGTTTCTTATGGTTCTACACTAAGAATTGTACAGGAGGCCGCAGAAGAACTGGCATTGTTAGGTATTTCTGTCGAAATAATTGACCCTCAAACACTATTACCTTTTGATAAAACAAGTGTTTGTGCTACATCGTTAAATAAAACAAACAAGCTTTTAGTTGTTGATGAAGATGTACCAGGTGGAGCTTCGGCTTATATCCTTCAGGAGATTCTTGAAAATCAAAATGGTTATTTTCATTTAGACGGACAACCAAAAACATTATCGGCAAAGGCGCACCGGCCTCCGTTTGGTTCTGATGGTGATTACTTTAGCAAACCATCAGTTGATGATGTGGTTGAAGCAGTTTATCAAATTATGCACGACGCCAATCCGGTAAAGTTTCCGGCATTATTTTAAAATCTTTATATCGAAAAGTTTATTCAGTCAGTTATTTATAGCTACAAGTTGTAATATGTGATTGAATAAGCTTTTTTGTATTTTAAAAACTACTAATAATTACTGAATTGAATAAAAAAAATTATATTACACAATAATTAAGAAATCAATCAGCCCTTTATTTTAATTGCCCTAAATATCCCGTTATTAATGCAGTACTGATTACCCGCTGTGTTTCTTATTAAACAAAACCAGGTTTTTCTAAATTTTGATTTGTACTAATGAGTTGCCGGCGCTCTATTCTGATTAATCTTAAATCGCCTAAAGTTGTAATACTTTTGTTCTTCGCGTTTTCTGGATTAAATAGTAGTGCGCAAACATCTCAGAAGTGCCTCGATAGCCTTTTACTTTTAAATCAAAGACATTTAAAACAAGACTCTGTAAAAGTTAACTTATTGATGGATGTTTTTCATCAGTATGTTACGATGAAGAATTTTGAAAAAGTTGATGAATATGCTAATAAAACAATTCAGTTAGCTTACAAGCTCGATTTAAAGAAGCAAGCTGGAAATGTATATGGTATAATGGCTCGTTTTTTTCACGGGCAGACAAATTATCAAAAAGCTGAAGAAAATTATTATAAAGCAATTAAAGAGTATTACGCGGTTAGTAATCAAGCTAAAATAGCAGATACTTATTTAAATATGAGTGATTTATATAGTTTAATTCCCGACTATGCTAAATCGCTGGAGGCCAGCCAGCATGCGCTGGAAATATATAGAAAGCTAAATGATGAAGAAAATGTTGCTAGTTGTTATGTAAATATTTCGGGGATTTATCAGGATTTGGGCCAGCACAAAAAAGCTTTGGAATACCTGAGGCTGGCACAAAATATCATGACCCGAAACGGGGCGAAAAACTGGGGAGTGGCACTTGTTTACAAAGAAATTGGAATTGCTTATATCAATGCGACACCTTCTGAGCTGATTAACATGGATATACTTCCTAGTCAAAAACTTAACGTTGCCCTCGATAACCTGAATACAGCATTAAAAATTGCGGAAGAATTTGGTAATGATAATAATTTAACCAGCTCAATAAAAATGAATCTTGGTCGGGTTTATGAGCAAATGGGTGAAAAAGATTTGGCTTTGAAAGCATATTTGAAAGCTATCGAGTTAAATAAAAATTCAGATAACAAAGCCATTCCCGCCCAAAATTTACAGGCATTAGGCAATTTTTATATCAACCAGAAAGATTATGCAAATGCTGTAAAATTACTTACCCAATCGTTAAATATTGCACAGCGAAATAAGCTTTTAGATATAGAAAGAGATGCAAATTTAAAGTTAAGCGATGCCTATGATAAACTTAAAAAGTATGATGAATCGCTGGCGTTTTATAAGCAGTATGTTATTGTAAAAGATGAAATATTTAATGCTGAAAAAGAGAAGGAAATTACCCGCAGACAAATGCAGCTTGACTTTGGGATTAAAGAAAAGGATTATCAGTTAAAACAGCAGTTTACTGATGCAATTCTGCAGCAACAGGTACTGCTGGCAAAGCAACAACACCAACAATTAATTCTTCGTCAGCAGCAGCTCGATTTAAGTGACAAGGAAAAAATGCTTCAGCGTTTAAAGTTTCTTCAAAACCAGAAGGATTTGGAAAATGAAAAAATAGCGCAACATAATAATTTTGAAAAATCAGAGCTAGAATCGAAAAATGAAGCCCTGGTCAGAAACAAAAAGATTTCGGAGCAAAACCAGCAGATAAAGTTTGACGAAAAGGTAAAAATATTTTTATCGGTAGCAATTGCGCTTGTGTTATGTACTGCAGGCTTAATCTATTTCAATCAACGGAAAACAACCCGGCTCAATAAGATTATAAACAAGCAAAAACGCGAACTTGAACAGTTAAGTAAAGTTAAAGACCGGATTTTCAGTGTTGTTAGTCATGATATGCGTACACCGGTAAACTCGCTGATATCTTTCATTCAGCTGTTGGAAGGAGGGAATATTGAACAGGACAAGCTTAAAAAATATGCTTCATCCCTGAAAAATAATTTAATGTATACCTCTTCAATGATGGAAAATTTATTGAATTGGGCAGCAGGGCAGATGCAGGGCTTTAATCCTTATCTTGAAACCATAAATGTGCACGGCTTAAGTGATGATGTGGTAAATTCGCTAAGAAGTACAGCTGATTTAAAGCATATTAAAATCGAAAATAATGTTTGCGAACAGGCCACATGTGAGGCTGATACCAATATGCTGGAGCTTGTTTTAAGGAACCTGCTTAGTAACGCGATTAAATTTACACCAGAGAACGGAAAAGTAATACTTGCATCAGCAATAAAAAATAACGAACTGCTAATTACTGTTACCGATACCGGAGTAGGTATGTCAGCAGAATTGGTAAATCATTTCAATAAATCAGAATATCAGGGAGCCGGAGTAAGTACACCAGGTACAAACCGGGAGAAAGGGACTGGTTTAGGGTTGCTGTTATGCCGAACGTTTATTGGCTTAATGGATAGCAGGATTAGTGTAATGTCTGAAACAAATAAGGGAACTGAGTTTACCTTATTTCTCAAAAAATCATAACAAGTTATCTCTTAAATCTTGATAAAGTTTTTTTATCAATCACCTTATCCAATAATTCCTGCCTGCTTGCAGCACTGATTGGTACAATAAAATGTTCAGTTAAATGAACTTCGTGAGCAGTAACGGTCGAAATATGGTTTACGTTAATGATATACTGTTTGTGTACACGAAGAAATTGTTCAGGTAACTGCTTCTCGAGATTTTTTAAACCTACAAGTATAATATGCTTTTCATTTGCTGTATAAATCTTTGAAAAATCGCCCATACTTTCGATGTAAATAACATCTTTATAATTGAGCTTGGTTATACCTTTCGTTTCCTTGAAGAAAAAATAATCCTCTCCCTTGTCTGGATGACTGATGGAGTCTTCTGAAGAAAGGGCAACATTTTTTCTAAGTTCTATGTATTCGATCGCTTTATTGGTTGCCTTTAATAATCTTTCAAAGGTGGCAGGTTTTGTAAGGAAATCAAGTGCGTCTAAATCAAAACTTTCTGCTGCGTAATGGCTGTGGGATGTGATAAATATGAAAAGCGGCTTTTTTTTAAGCGATTTGTACAAATCCATTCCCGAAAGGTCGGGCATGTCTATATCCGAGAAAACAATATCTATTTTTTTTGTCGCCAAAATAGCAGCAGCTTCAATACCACTATTGCATGTAGCAACAATTTCCAGCGAGGGTATTTTTTTTAAATGCAATTCAATAGCATCGCGTTCTATCTCATTGTCATCAACAATTAAACAGGTGTACATAAGCAGTGATTAACTTAGGACTTTAAAACAAATATTTTTAAATGTTTGTTCTGATAAAGATAAGGTTTTTAGCTTCACCAAAATTAACAGATTATTTTTTGTGCTTTTTCTCTCCAGTATATTGCTTTTCTCCAGCTTCAATTTTTAGCGGTAAATCATTTTCTTCGGGTGGAACCGGGCAACTATAACCATCACTGTAAGCACAGTAAGGATTATAGGCTTTGTTAAAATCAACCTCTATTTTATGGTTAACGATTTCCTTCGAACTCAGGTCTATATAGCGCCCACCGCCGTAAGTTTCTTTATTATTAGTTTCGTCGGTAAAAGGCAAAAAAAGCAAATCTTTATAAGCAGGGTTGGAGGCTAACGCTACACTTTTATACAAAGTCATTGTTGTAGCTTTACCGTTTAATTCGAAATTTATCTTCGCAAAGCGATAAAACTCTTTGCTGGTTCCATCATACGTTGGCATTTTAAATACTTTTTCATTTTTCAAAAGCTCGACATCAGCTAAAACTTTATAATTGCTGTCAGCATCGTAAAAATGAAGATTTTGTAAATCATTCGCTTTTAAAGGAGAATTACTTTCCTTAACAAAATCTTGTTTATAACCTTCACGATGTTTGGCTATTTGCTCGGAGTAGGATTGAGCAAAAGAATTTAAGCTGATTAATAAAAGGATAAGGAGTGAAAATTTCATCATTTATTTTGCTCTTTAATGTCAGTCTGAGCTTGCTGAAGAGATCTTTAAAAATCCTTCTACAAGTTCAAAGTAACAAGATGAATATTGCGTTTGTTGCTAAAGAACACTTGCTTTATTTCTCAAAAACTGATCAGCCAAAACTAATGCGGCCATTGCTTCTACAATTACAACTGCTCTGGGAACGACACAAGGATCATGGCGGCCTTTGCCTTTAATTTCTGCAGCTTCACCTGCAGCATTTATGGTTTGCTGGTTGTGCATAATTGTAGCAACCGGTTTAAACGCGACTTTAAAGGTGATGTCCATTCCATTTGAAATGCCACCTAAAATACCTCCGGCAAAATTGGTTGTCGTTTTGAAAACTTTTGAATCGGTTGCTTTAGGCTGAGGGATATCATTATGTTCAGAACCTCTTAACTCACTTCCGGCGAAACCAGAACCATATTCAAAACCATGAACAGCATTAATGCTTAGCATTGCCTTACCCAAATCGGCATGTAATTTATCGAAAACAGGTTCGCCAAGGCCTGCCGGGCAGCCTTTGATTACGCAACTGATTTTCCCGCCAACTGTATCGCCATCTTTCCTGACAGAATCAATAAATTCAACCATTTCATGTGCAGTTGCAGGGTCGGCACAGCGTACAATATTTTCTTCACGGATGTTTAATAATGCCGATAAATCGTTGCTTTCAAGGTTCGGTGCATCAATAGTTCCAACCGAAGTTACATGCGCAAAAATTTCAATGCCTTGTTGCTTTAAAAATAATTTAGCTATTGCTCCTGCGGCAACCCGTGCAGCTGTTTCGCGGGCAGATGAGCGTCCACCACCACGGTGATCGCGTATGCCGTATTTTGCATCATATACATAATCTGCATGGCTCGGGCGATAAACATCTATATTGTGCCCATAGTCTTTAGAACGCTGGTCTTCGTTAGGAATGAGTAACGCAATAGGCGTTCCGGTACTTTTTCCCTCGAAAATGCCTGATAAAATCTGAACGGTATCGCTCTCTTTTCTTTGGGTGGTAATTTTCGATTGACCTGGTCTGCGTTTATCCAATTCAGATTGGATGAAGTCCATGTCGATATCTAATTGTGCCGGGCAACCATCAATAATAACCCCAATGGCTACGCCATGAGATTCGCCAAAGGTGGTTATGCGAAAGAGTTGTCCGAATGAATTGCCTGCCATATTTATTTTAGATTGATGATTTTGGATTTACGATTTTTGGGCTTGTGTTTTTAATCTTGATACTCGATTATCGCTAATTGAGACTCACATCAAAACCGGCCTTCTTCAAATCTTCCCAAAAATAAGGATATGATTTTTCTACAACCTGCATTTCCTCAATTTCAACTTCGTTAATTAACAAAGCGAGTGGTGCAAAAGCCATTGCCATGCGGTGGTCTTCGTAAGTTGCAATGGTTACTTTCTCAGGGAAATGAAGTTTATCTGTGTTCAGCGTGTAAATCAAATTATCTTCGGTTAAAGTAACGCCAATTTTTGCCAGTTCATTTTGCAAAGCGGCAATTCGATCAGTTTCTTTAATCTTAAGTGTTTCTAACCCAGTGAACGACATATTTTTGCCTAATGCTGCGGCAATTACTATGATCGTTTGTGCTAAATCAGGGCAAGTTTTTAAATCTAGTACCTGATTTGTTTCTAAAGATAATCCAAGGTTGCTGATCGAAATTCCGGTTTCTGTTTTGCTGGTGGCGATACCAAAAATCTTCATGATTTTCTGTATTTGGCTATCACCTTGCAGGCTTTTCTCTTTTAAAGCAGGTAAACTAATTTCCGCCTCATCAGCCAATGCTGCAATACTATACCAGTATGAAGCTGCACTCCAATCAGGTTCAACAACAAGCGTTCCTGGCTTAAACGCCTGTGGTTTTATTGAAATGGAATTTCCGTTCCACGAATGCTCAATACCAACCTCGGCTAACATATCCAAAGTCATGTCAACATAAGGCCTTGATGTGAGTTCACCTTCAATTTCCAAAGTCAGGCCTTGAGGTAAAACAGGCGCAATCATCAATAAAGCTGAAATATATTGACTGCTAACATCGCCTTTAATTTTAACTTCAGCAGCTTTTTGATTTAAAGGGCCTGCAATGTTCAGTGGTGGAAAGCCTTCCGACTCGGCATAAGAAATATCAGCGCCGATGGTTTTTAACGCTTCAGCTAAAATACCAATTGGGCGTTGCTTCATTCGCTCGGTTCCGGTAAGTAAGAAATTTCCGTTTTTAGCAGATAAATAGGCTGAAAGGAAACGCATTGCTGTGCCTGCAGGACCAACATCTACCGTTTGAGATTCCTGAATTTCTACTGCTAATTCTTCTTCCAGATTATTTAAAATGCCGTTAAGTGTAACCGTATCGGCAGCATTCGATAAATTTTCTACTTTAACCAGCTTTTTGCTTAAGGCACTAATAATCAAAGCCCGGTTACATTCACTTTTCGAGCCCGTTAACTGGATTTCCGTATTAATATTCCTGGTTCCTTTAAAAGAAACTAAGGCATTTTTTGACATGGTATTCTTTTTATTTTTAATGGATTGCTGTTAACAGTTTGTCAGTATAAGCTTGTCGAACACCGTAATAAAGTTATTCGACAAGCTCAGGATAACAAATGTAAATACAACACCATCATATTTATTTAATCGTCATTGCGAAGATTAACTAATGCTACAATCCTATTTCATTAAGATTGTTTTTCCGAAATTTCGGGAAAAACTATTCCTCGCAATGACGTGGAGTAAGGTTTTTTGTTAAGCATTTGGTTTTACCCTTTACCTTAAACTTTTAAACCCTCTACCTTATTTTGAAACTTCTGTATGTTGCTCAGCTGCGATTCCTTTTTCAGCTTTACCGGCATTCATTATCTCAGTTTGTTTGCGGATTGATTCTCCGTGCACCAATTCTAAGAATTTCTCCGTAAAGTTTAGATCTAATTTTAAAGCTTTGGCAAAAGCATGCCCTTTCTGAATGATGGCATCCCAGCGATTAACTTGTAAAATAGTTACCTGATTATCGCGTTTATACTCCCCGATTTTTTCAACAATAGCCATACGCTCACCTAATTTCTGCAATAAGATATCATCAATTTTATCGATAGATTTACGTAAATCAGCTAATTTATCAGCGAAAGCTTCATTTGGTGCTTCTGGCTCGCGAACGGTTAAACGGTCAACCAATTCTGCTAAAGCTGCTGGCGTAACTTGTTGCTTAGCATCAGTCCATGCTACTGAAGGATCAACATGCGATTCGATCATTAAACCTTGCATGTCTAAATCCAATGCTTTTTGCGAAATGTAAGGAATTAACTCGCGGTTACCACAAATGTGACTTGGGTCGTTAATGATTGGTAATTCAGGGCATAAAGTTTTCAACTGAATTGCCATTTCCCACATTGGTTCGTTACGGAAAGAGCTTTTCTCGAATGATGAGAAACCACGGTGAATTGCACCAATTTTGGTAATTCCTGCGCCGTTGATACGCTCAATAGCACCAATCCATAATTGTAAATCAGGGTTTACCGGGTTTTTAATTAATACCGGAACATCATGACCTTTTAATGCATCGGCAATTTCCTGAACTGTGAAAGGATTTACAGTAGAACGTGCGCCAATCCAAAGGATATCAACACCTGCTGCTAAGGCTTCTTCAACATGTTTTGCATTGGCAACTTCTACAGCTGTTGGTAAACCAGTTTCAGCTTTTGCACGCTTTAACCATTCTAAACCAATGCTTCCGATGCCTTCAAACTCTCCCGGACGGGTACGTGGTTTCCAGATACCAGCTCTTAAAACAGATACTTTGCCTGTTGCTGCTAATAAATGTGCTGTAGTTAATAATTGCTCTTCAGTTTCTGCGCTGCATGGGCCAGAAATTAACAATGGTTCGTTGTTTGTGTTTAACCAGGTGTTTAAAGGTTGGATGTTTAAATTAAGTTTCATGATATTGAGTTGTAGTATTTTACTTTTTGTTTAATCTGTTATTTGTTTTAATTGCTCCTTGTACAACTAACCAATTTGTACAATTTTAATGCTTAATCTTATGTTCGGTTATACCTTGTCGTTTTTCTGATATTCTCCAAGGATGTTAAAATTTGATGTATATTTTAGTGCCTTCCTCACCGCTTTATCATACTTTTCGGTACTTGGCCATTCTAAGTCGATGTAAAAATAATATTCGTTTCGCTTACCTAACACCGGCATAGATTGTATTTTTGTTAAGCTTACCTCTTGTTCAGCAAATATGTTTAGCACTGTAGCCAATGAACCTGCTTTGTGGCCAACCTGAAAACAAATTGAGGCCTTGTTTATCTTTTTACCTTCATCGGTTTTTTCCTTTTTAAGGATTAAAAATCGGGTATAGTTTTTCTTATTAGATTCTACGCGACGTTCTAAGATATTTAGTCCGTAAAGCTCTGCAGCTAAAGTGTTTGCAATAGCCATTGTGTCTGTTAGTTTTTCTTCCTGGATTCGTTTGGCACAAGCGGCAGTATCATTGCTTTCGACGATTTTTATATGTGGATAATCATAAAAGAAATCGATACACTGGCGGATTGCAATAGGGTGTGAGGTTACGATTTTGATGTCGTCGAATTTTACACCCGGCAAAGCCATTAAGTGTAATTGAATTGGTAAATAAACCTCGCCAACTACCGAGAAGCCATAATCGCGGATAAGCGTATAGTTTGGTAGTAAACTGCCTGCGATGGAGTTTTCAATAGCCATTACTACAAAATCAGCTTCGTTTTTTTCAAGTTTATCGCAAGTTTCTTTAAATGAATTGCACTCTACAGTTTCGATTTCTTTACCGAAAAATTTGTAAGCTGCTTCTTCATGAAAAGAGGCCTTAATACCCTGAATTGCTACTCGTTTTGTCGTTTCCATTTTTGCGTTAAAACAAAAAAGTCCCGGCTGTTGGCCGGGACTTTTCTATACATTTTAATATTGTTATATATCTTTTTGCATATTAGCCCCGGCTCTCACTAAAATAGTAAAAGTAACCAAAGTAATATGTGTTGAATAATTTCATTTTTCGTTTTTGAATGAGTCAAATGTAGTAACAAAATTTAATTTGTCAATAGGAAAATGAAAATATTTTTATTTTTTTTCATTTATACCGTTTTGGGCTTTGGTATGAAAGGTTGAGTAATCATATTTATAGGCTATCAACTAAACTTTGAATGTCTTTCTTAGAAATTGATACTTCTTCAGATTTATCGTAAATGTAAATCATCGTGATTTCACTTTCGTTCTGAAAATAAGTTATAACTCTATAACCGCCGCTTTTGCCTTTTCCTTTGCTTTTAACTGCAAGCCTGATTTTAAATATGCCATTACCAAGATTTGTGCCCGTTTTAGGATTGGATTTAAGTATTGTTTCTAATTGTGCTAAATCGTTAACTAAAGATTGGTGTTTCTTTTTTACTTGTTTCGCTTTCTTAATAAATATAGGGGAATAAATAATTTTGATTCCATCTATCATATATCACTTAAAGATAAGGGCGCAATTTTTCCTTTTTTGATTTCCTTGGCTTCTTTGATACCTTGTTTAATTCCATTAAGCAATTCTTGCTTTTTAGAAGATTGGATGATTTTTGCATCAATTCTTTTTAAAACTTCTAAAAGAAATTGAGTGTCATTATCCTTTACTTGTATGGTTAATGTTGTCATATACAGTAGACTTTATTCAAAAATACAAAATAATATTATCGTATTGAAAAGGATTTTTGATGGACGTTAGCGGCTTAGTTTTATAAACCTGATAGAAACGAAAATACTTTTAAATAGCAGTAACCTTGAACAGGCTGTCATGCTGAGGAACGAAGCATCTGTAACCTATGAAAAAGATGCTTCTGTACCTCGGCAGGAGAGAAGTTTTTAAAAGATTGGAGTGAATAGCAGGGCTGCTTAGGCCAAAGGAACAGTACCAATCATTTTAAAAAAAACAATTAATAAAAACGGCCTGTAAAATACAGACTGTTCCATTTTATCCTGCAGAGCTCAAATCTCTTTGATGCGTATTAAAATCCTTTATCTTGTTGTTTTCCTGTGCTTGTTTTTCAAGTGCTTCGGCCTGGTGAAGTTCGTGTTGCATAATTTTTGCAATTTTGGTACTACCATCGTGGCTCCATCCCGGAGGGTTAAAAATGTATTTTACCTTATCCATAAAAGTAGGCGCTTTTTTTACGTCGGCAGTTAAGGCAATAAACTCGTGGAAAATAATGTTAACCGGACCAGTATCTTTTGGTTGCGTAGTTAAACCATATTTAATCTTGTCTTCTTCCAGCTCTGCCTGGAATGTTCCGAACATTCTGTCCCAAAGGATTAGAACCATACCCATATTTTTATCCAGGTAACGTACGTTACTCGCATGGTGCACACGATGGTGCGATGGGGTTACAAAAACATATTCATACCATTTCGGGAAGTTAATTTTATACTGGGTGTGAACCAGATTGCCATAAATTTGCGTTACAAGATAGGCAAAAAGGATATCCATCGCAGTGAAACCCATGAATGCCAAAGGCAAGTAAAAAAATACGCGGTAAAGTGGTTCGAAAACGGTAGAACGGAACCCGGTTGTTAAGTTAAAGTGCTCTGAAGAATGATGCGTAACGTGCATGGCCCAGAAAAAGCGGACATAATGGCCAACGGTGTGGAGAAACCAATATAAAAAATCCTGCGCTAAAATTAACACCAGCCAGTAAAGCCACATATTTGAGATTTGGAATAATCGGAACTGGTAGCAGTAAGCCAGCAAGAAAAAAGTTGCTGTTTTCATGCCAAGGTTAATCACAACGGCAACTGCCATTAGGTAAATATTGGTCCAAGTATCGCGTGTGGTGTATAGTTTTTTGTCGTGGGCATAGCTGAAATACATTTCAACCAGGGTTAAAACGATAACAAACCCAAATAATCCGCCAACAGAAATATCGCTTCCGGTAAATGTCATTTTATAAACTGTTATAGTAATCCAAACTGCTTAAAATATCGGCTGTAGTTACACGGCAGTTAAACGTGCACTTACCAGTAGTTTCGAGTAAAGAGAACAGGATATTGCCATCTTCATTCTTCTTATCGCTTTGCATGAGTTCTAAAAGCGTATCGAAACTTTCTTTTTTAATGTGATATTTAGGATATAACGATAAAATATAATCGCTGATATCTTTTAATTCTTCTTTTGTTAAGCCACTATTTTTAATTGATAAAGCTGCTTCACAAACAAAACCTACAGCAATGGCTTCACCATGCGTAAGTGGGTTTTCGTCGTTTGCAAGCGAATAGCTTTCTACTGCATGGCCTATGGTATGGCCGAAATTTAAAATCTTACGGAGATTTTTTTCATGCGGATCGATCGTTACCACTTCATTTTTAATTTCAACGGAGCGGTAAATATCTTCAGCTGAAGGTGTTAAATAATCAGTTGTTTTTAACTTTTCATAATAAGCATTATCATAAATTAAACCGTGCTTAATCATTTCGGCAAAGCCAGATAAAAGTTCACGTTGAGGCAAGGTTTTTAGAAATTCAGTTTCGATAAAAACCATTTGAGGCAAGGTGAAGGTACCCACCATATTTTTTACGTTATCGATATCAATTCCGGTTTTACCGCCAACTGAAGCATCTACTTGCGAAAGCAGGGTGGTGGGAACATTAACGAAATCGATGCCTCGTTTGTATGTGGATGCGATAAAGCCACCCATATCAGTAATTACGCCTCCACCTAAATTGATCATTAAACTTTTGCGGTCGGCTTCAAAATCAAGAAGGGTTTTCCAGATACCAATACAAAAGTCGATGTTTTTGTTTTCTTCACCTGCAGAAGTTTCAATAAGGTCGAAATCTGCAAAGTCATCCATCATCGATTGAAAAACCGGTAAACAGATTTCGCTTGTATGATCATCGGCAAGTACAAAAACCTTGCTGTATTTATTGCTTTCTAAAAGTGTTTTTAAGGCAGCTAAATTGCTTTCGAAATAAAGCGAATGGCCTGCGCTGGTTAAGGTTTCCATTAAATTACTTCGATTTTATCTTGTTCAAAAGTGATGATATCGCCAAGCCTAACTTTATAGCGCTTACGAAATTCTACTTCTCCATTACATTTTACTAAGCCATCCATAACAGCGGCCTGGGCATCTCCACCGGTACCTACCAAGCCAGTTGCTTTTAAAAGCTGGATTAGTGGAATAAATTCGCCCTCTAATTTGAATTGTATCATTTTGCTGCAAAAATACGATTATTTAGCCGTTTTTAATTTTTACAATGAATGCTTTTTATAATTTTGCATCCGTCTGACTTATTACATAACAAATGATTGAATTATCATCAAACAAACAACCTAATTTCGATAATACCGAAGTCGCTTTTCGCCAGAAAACCAATGCTGAATTAAAAAAAGGCTATTGGCTTTTTAAAATGATTGGCAGTAACTTCTTAACTAAGGTTGGACCTCCAATAACGAATTTCTTTTTAAATATCGGATTACCTATTCAGGGCGCTATTAAAGCGACAATTTTTCAGCAGTTTTGTGGTGGCGAAACCATTGCCGAATGTGATAAGGCTATAGAAAAGCTAGCCAGCGGAGGTGTTGGAACGATTCTGGATTATTCGGTAGAAGGTGAGGAGGAAGAGGTTGTATTTGATGAAACCTGCCAGGAAATTATCCGTACAATTCTTCGTGCCGATGGCGATAAGCATATTCCGATTACGGTTTTTAAAATCACAGGGATTGGTCGTTTTGCATTGCTTGAGAAATTAGATGCTAAACAAGCCTTAAATGCTGCAGAACAGGCAGAATTTGAGAAAGTTAAATTACGTTGTGAAATGATTTGTCGCACAGCATTCGAAAAAGATGTGCCGATTATGATTGATGCAGAAGAAACCTGGATTCAGGATACTATTGATGAACTAGCTTTAGATATGATGCGCAAATTTAATCAGGAGCGTATCATTGTTTATAACACTTACCAAATGTACCGCCGCGATAAACTTGCTGATATGAAGGCCGACCACCTCATTGCAAAGGCGGCTGGTTTTATTTTAGGTGTAAAAATGGTTCGTGGTGCCTATATGGAAAAGGAGCGTAAGCGTGCTGAAGAGAAAGGATATCCATCGCCAATTCAACCTGATAAAGCATCATCAGACAGAGATTACAACGAATCGTTACGTTATTGCGTAGATCATATTGAAGAAATTGCAATTGTTTGTGGTACGCATAATGAAGATAGCAGCCGTTTGCTTACTTACCTTTTGGATGAGAAGAAAGTGGCGCACAACCACCCGCATGTATACTTTGCACAACTTTTGGGTATGAGCGATAACTTGAGTTTTAACCTCGCCGATGCAAATTATAATGTGGCAAAATATGTTCCATATGGCCCGATTAAAGCCGTTATGCCTTATCTGTTCAGAAGAGCGCAGGAGAATACTTCAGTTGCCGGGCAAACAGGCAGGGAGTTAGGTTTAATTGAAAGAGAGTTAAAAAGAAGGAAGCTGTAATCTTTGTCATTCTGAGGAACGAAGAATCTGCAACCAATGAAACAGATTCTTCGTTCCTCAGAATGACAAAATGAGCGTAGTTGAAGCAAAATTATCTACTTCTTTTTTAGAAATGAATGTTCAGTAATTCTTAAGTGAATTCAGCCCAGCATTGTGCTTCAATCTTTATTTCATTGTCAGCTTGAGCTTATCGAAGATCTGCTACAAAAAGTATTTCCGCTGCAATTGGGTTAAGAGTTTAGGGCAGTAACTTATTTCCCAAAGATTCATCTCCAGTATTTATGCTGTCTTTCCGTGGAAAAATTGTTTAGTTAGTGGAATACAAACGATAGCTAATAACCAGCAGTTAAATAAAATGATGAAATCATATATTATTTCTTAACTACAAAACCTTGTTTACCGGTTAATAAATCGTAGAAGAGGATAAAATCGCTTGCCAGGCTATAACCGGGGTATTGGAATGTTGCAGGTTTATTCTTTTCAAAGAAAAAATGACCAACCCAGGCAAAGCCATAGCCTAAAACCGGCATTGCCAGAAAAAAACGCCAGTCGTGAAATAAAAACCCTGTAATAAATGCAAGTGCCACCAGGCCGGTTCCTATAAAATGTAGAATACGAGATGTAGTATTGGTGTGCTCGCTTAAATAAAACGGATAAAATTCTTTTAGCGATTTAAACTTTTTTTCTGCCATAACTAAATTTACAAAATTCCGTTTGCTTTTAAAACTGCACCAAGCTGGGCAGGTTTCTCTGTCATTAATAAGGTGTTTAATCCTACCTTTTTAGCACCTTCAATGTGTTGTGGGCTATCATCAATAAATAAGGTTTCGGCTGGATTTAAGTTATTCTCTCTTAAAACCTGCTCAAAAATATTGGTATTTGGTTTACGCAATTTCATTTGTTGAGAAAAATAAGCTCTCTCAAAATATTCATCATAATTATTAATCTGAAAAGTTGTTTTCAGGTAATTAATAATCCAGTCGTAATGGATTTCATTGTTATTACTCAACAGAAATGTGCGGTATTTTTCTTTAACTTTTAAGAGTAAATCGTGGTTTTCCTGGATCGTTCCGATTAATAAACTGTTCCAGGCCTCATTAATCTGGTCGTCAGTAAGCTCTGGCTGATTTGCAACTTTTCTTATTCCAGCCCTAAACTCTGCCGGCGAAATTGCACCGGTTTCAAAATCATCGAATAACTGATTATGTGCTTTATGTGCGAAGAAATTTTCGATGTCGCTTATGCCCAGTTTTTTAAATGAATCCTGCGCTATTCTGAAATCGATATCGAAAATTACGTTTCCGTAATCAAAAATGATGTTTTTGATATTTTGCATGCTATTGAAATTTTGATGCAAATATCTTTATTAAAATGATTTTTCGAAGTGGTTTTTTGAAATAAAGGTACTTAAATTTTAAGCCAGGCTTTTTTAACCTGGCTTAAAGCATAGAGCAGATATAGGGCTGGAAACCGTATTGTAATTAGATTTTTAAAAGTACTCTATTTATACTGTTAACTGTTTGTGAAGTAGATAAACAATAGTTCATGGTATAGCTGAATGATTTATTTATAGATTAATCTTAAAAGCGCTAAAGCAATCAGCAAATATTTTTAATCTTTCTGATTTCTATTTGCTTCTTTTCATCAAGATAAAAAATAAACAACCAGAATTCATCCGTATCAGTTATGTTAATTTCTGTAACAGTTCCGGTTATTTCATGGCCATCAGTTATGACTGAACCAATTTTTACTTCAAGCAGCGTTGATGTTGCCGTATTTTTATCAACTTTAATCATTTGATAAATATAGCCGAGTTTTAACTCTTTTCGGTTTTATCTCCGCTAAACATCGAGAAAAACTTGAGAATGGCAGGTACACCAACTGATAAAATGGTTAAATACTTAATTATTGTGGCATAAGCTTCCTGTTGCGAGGTGAATAAAAATGCCAGAATGGCTACTGCCAAAATCATCAGCGGGGTTTTAAGGTTTTTCCAGTTTCCGTTATCTTTAATCTGGTTTCTTATCTTCATCGCTTCAGAATTACCTATGGCAGTTAGTATAAAATTGCGGAAACCTTTATTGAATAAGCGTAAAATACCGTCTTCTTTGGTGATAATACCTTTGCTAATGAGCAAGGTAAGGTTATAATCATCATAAGGGTTTACAAGTCCGTCTTCTGCCAGGTCATAAAGTAAGAATTTCTCTTCTTTTGTTAGCGATTGCCACAGGTACATGTAAAAATAATGGGAGGTAATCTGCATTTTAAAGGCCAGTGAATCTCCATCAACGAGCGCCAATTCGTCTGCCGGTAACTCATCAATGCAAGTAGTTAAGGGTTGTTGCATTTTCTTTAAAAAATGGCCGCTTTGCGTTTCCATCATTAATATTTTTTTCCATAACGGTGCTTTAGCGTCTATATTAATCGCAGCAGTCTGGAGTTTTTCTATAATAATTCTGAAATGACCTAACAGTACATGCCATCGCTCCAAATCATGTTCAGGCTGACGATTATCTTCGACCTTGTATAATTCCTGTTGATTTAATGAATCTAAAAAATTAACCGGATGTACCGTGGAGATAATGACAATCTTGCTCCTGTTACGTTGTAACAAGGCTTCCATAAAATTGAGTTTTGCAGCGTTTGTTGATGGGTTTTTAATGTCGTATTCGAAATGATTTACGATTACCAATGCATAGTCTTTATTTAAAGCAGCATCCTGCATGTCGAGCCAGTTTTGATCTGTTTTGGCTTCTTCGGCATTTTCCGGGATTAAAATCATATCAGCAATAAAAACGTTGTTACTTGCTGTGTTGCTTTGCTCCATAATCAACTCCACATCGCATTTGCCTTTTATTTTTTTATCGCTGATGAGCTTTTTAAACCTCGATAACTTTCCTGATCCTGGTGAACCAATTACAAAGAGTAATGAATTTAACTCATTGTCTGTTAATAAGAGTTCATCTATTTCCTGCCAACCTTTTGTAGCTGGTAAATTCAGTGCAAAAAGCTTTTTAAATATATTATGAAGTACCATGCCGAACACCAGCAACGCTGAAAGAAACAATACCCAGTAAATGATTCCTAAATACCATTTGTCGTTATTGTAGGTTGCAGGCGATATGTATTGTATTTTTAAGGATGTGAGCTGGATATACTTTCCATTAGCCAGTTTATGGTAACTTTCCGTTTTTCCCGGTTGAAACAGTGGAGAAAACATCATAAAACTTTCAGTAGGATTGGGATTATACTGGTCGATATCAGGAAGCTGTTTTGTTGTGTAATTGGTTAAGTATTTAAATAAGGTAGTCGTATTTTTTTCTTCATCAGATATTTTTAACTGTGGTATTTCTGTGGTGTTTTTAATATCCCTGATCCATACACTATCGATATAAACATCTTTAAATTTAAGGTCTTTTTTTAATGTTGGATACTTGTCCAGCAACTCCTTGGTAAACTGTAAATGCCGGTACCGGGTGGTCATTTTTAGTTCGTAATTATACGATGCCGTAAAAAACAGCATCACCGGTAAACCACTTGTAATAATCAACCTTGTAAAAATCATTAAGGAATAACTGCTGCTAAAACTCCAGTTGTTTTTAGGGAAAAACCTAAAGCGATTTGCCCACTCAAATGCCCTTTCAGAAATGTTTAGAAGCGCTATAACCGTTAGGATTAAAATTATTTCAAAACCGAAAAATTTATAAGGTTCAATGATAATTAAGGCAGCAATGTTTACCAGGACAATTACTACAATTAGCGCAATGTTGGCTGTTCTTTTAAGTTTAAACTTCTCAGTAAAGGTATTATAGTAACTTTTTGAATAATTGTAGTTTAAGAACAGGGTGACTGAGGTTGAAGAAACAAAAAGTATAAACAAAAACTGCAAAAAGCTGGAGTACTTGAAGAAAATCAACAATAAAAGGATGTTGATAGCATTATAAACTATTGCCAGATTGTACTGATGAGCAAAGTTTTTATTAGGACCAATCCAGGAGATATCAAAGTAATGTTTTTTGAAAAAGGAAGTTTTTTGAGAAAATCCAAAAACGGCCAGTATCTGAATGATAAGCAGTAAGAAAAAGCTGAAAAGCATTACAAAGCTAAAACTGAATACATTAATATCCCTGATGTTTTTATAGTCCTTGTCTTCAAAAACAACGATTTGATAGGGGAGGTTGCTTATCGATTTAACGGTTGCATAATATTCTCTTCCTAAATATTGAGTGTAAAAAAATGCATTTCCGTGAGTAAGTACAGCCGTTTTTAATTTTTCTTTTTCCGAAAATTCATTCAACAGGTTTTCATTTAGGTTTTTAGATGCATTTGAATGATATAAAACCTTGCCTTCATTGTTAATGATTGCAAAAAGAAAACCCGATGGTAAAATTGGTTTGCTTAAACATTTAAAATTGAATGACATGGCCACCACCGGGGTACCTTTATTTACAGATGGTTTTGAAATAATTGATGTAAACTGCCCTGTAGTCCATGATATGACCTGATCCAGGTAGTATGGTTGTTTATTTGGAAGAGGGAGAAAATAGGAACTTTTGTTTTGAAGATTTGTAAAATAGTTTCGGTTTGCGAAGTTACCTGGTGGGGCAATGTTGGCAGCAGCCGACCAGTTATTTGATTCAGAACCATTGTTTTTTAGCCAGAAAATCTGATTTATATTTATTCCACGGGCAATAGAATCAATTTTATAGGCAAATTTACCAGTTTGGCTAGTTGTATCGCTGCCCTGGTATTTATAGTTGATACTTTTATCGCTGAAGTTTATAAAAGCTGCCGCAGTTTTATTATTATCCCTTACCTGATCCAGTCTTGTTAAAAGCTTATATGCGCTATTGGTTTCATTTACAAATGATTTCTCCAGTTCACTGGCCAGGTTTTTACCAATCTTCTGCGAAACATTTTCACCAGGCCTTAATAAAACGTTATACTTAAAAAATGCAAAAAACAAGAGTGACATGAGTAACATGGAAACGGCAAATGAGAATAAACCATCTGCAACGGTTAACCTATCCTGGTTACCCATTTGATAGAGTTTAATCCACGGTAAGGCCAATATTGTGGCAATTGCGAGTATTAGTAAGAGCAAAACTACATTTTCCTGAAGCTTATTCTTTTCGTGCTGATAATTCTGGTCTTTTAAAAGGCCGGTAATTGTTAGAACAGAATCTGCATTTAAACTTAGCTGTTGTGAAAAGAGTTTATATTGTGTTCCGCTGAGCGCTATATTTTTAACCTGTTCTCCTGCAAAAGCACTTTTATCAGTTTTTAACGAATCGGTAGTTATGGTTGTTATCCCACTGGGAAAGGTTTGATAAACAATCTTGCTTGATTTTAATAAAATGTATTCGTTATAAATATCGCGAGGCAATAGTGGATCAATAAACTGATTAATACTGTATTTTAACCCGATCTGATAGCCATTTTTTCTGAGATAAATAATTAAATCCTGCTTGTTGAAATCGATATTGCAAGTGCTGTCTTCAACTGTTTTATCGGGTGTGTTTTTAGCGGTACTTATTGGAATTAGCGTGAAATTTTGCTGCGGATAATTTTTAATGTATTGCTTTAACCGTTCTCTATTGTATTGTTTGTCGTTTTTTTGCCAGGTAATTAGCAGATTGTTTAATAGGGCTACTGAATTATCAATTTTAGCATGGATGTTGGTTTCTATATTCTGAAGGCACCTGAACCTTTGTTCTTCAAGGTTTCGCTGATTGTTTGGGATATACATGAAAAAGTAAATCGCTCCCAATAAGACAACAAAAAGAAGTGTAACCATAACTACACCCTGGTTGCGGCTAAAACTGAAAAATTTCGACATATCCTACAGGTATTAAATTGGATTACAGCTCATCCATCGGGCTTTTGCCTTCTGGTAAGTATCATCTCCTAAATGAATTCCGTTTCCATCGCCTCTGATAAGTTGATTTGGTAAGCATAAGCTGTTGTCGGTTATAAACTTGGTGCATAATTGGGTGATTAATGCTACGTCTTCGTTAGCTACAGCATCCATGTCTAAATCCATCAATTTAATAAAAAGTTCGTTGCCGTTTGGCTCACTTTTGTAAACTGCAGGTGCTTCGAAAACCAGGCTGCCTGGATTTAAAACAGGTTTTATACAAGGGTTAATCCTTACCAGGCAGGCGTTGTTGGTTAACGCTGGATCGATAATTGAATAAGCGATAAATGTTGCAGAATCAGGTGGGTCTCCTAAAATACTGGTCGACATTTTCTTAATATCGGAGATGAAGGTCAGGTTGTAATCGGTAAAGGCTAGTTTGTTATCTTCATTTCTTTCGTAAATGGCTTTAATTTCGGGATTTGTTGAGGTATGGTAATCCGCAATCATCGCCTGCCCGCCTGTCCCTGTGCCCAACGAAAGAATTTTATAATCACTCATCGGGATGGTATTGTTTGTAATGGCTTCGATTAAACCAGCCAGAACAGGATTGTTGAAACCGGAAACGGCACCATCCCACATTTTGGTTTTCCGTGTATCGTTACCACCTAGTTGATTTATGCTCACCTCAGCAGGCGCATCAAAATAATTTACAGGAGCATTGCTTGATGAATGAATAGCGTGGCCTAAACTGATCTGATAGTATTTTCCCCCGCTAAAAACATCGGTTTTACTGCTGGCATTTGAACGGAAAAATGTTGCCCGTTGCCTGAAATAATCAAAACCTACAATAATTAACTGTAATGCTGATTTCCCAATGATTGCAGGTAGTTCATTAAGTTGTATTTCGAGTGTTGGACGAGTGGTTTTTCCTTCATCCATTAAACGGTTATATTGCTTTAAAACCGTTTGCAAGCCAGATATCTTGCGTTCCATGCTGTATTTTGGCCCCAGTACGTTTGTTAAACTGGCAATGTTTCGCCAGCGTAGCTTTTCCCAGAAAGATAGTTTCGAAAAAACTTGTTTACGTTTCCATTCATCTTCGAAAACTGAGATGATTTCACTCAGCTTCATGTCGTTACAGAGTGTTGCCAATACCAGGCTTCCACCTGAGTTTGCAATAACAAGGTCGAATTTTCTAAGTAATTCATGGCCGTTTAAATCGCCATAAATATCTAGAAGTACCCGGGCCTGAATTACTGCCCACGAACCTCCACCATCAAGAGAAAGGATTTTATATGCCATAGTAAGATAGTTTAGTTTTTACCTGTTTCATCAAGTTTATAACAATGGTTAAGAAACCAGGTAAATTATGTTTTTGTAAATCTTGTGTTAAAGCAGAACAGACGGCTGAGCTTTGTTTTTTAATCAGTATAGATCTACTGATTGTAAATACAGATACGATAACTCCGTCTAAAAGTACGTTGTTAATCATTTTTTGCGAGATTAATTTATACTACAATATCAAAAATATTAAGATGGATAATTATCCCTCAAAAGAGTGATTTTCAGGTTATTAAGTGATGATATAATTTCTTAAGTTTGTTTACCCTATAATCTACGTTATGAATCTGTTGGATATTCTCTCAACCGGCGAGTTGTATCGAATCGCGGGTTATTCAAATAAGTTGCATAAGGAGGAATTTAATGTTCCTGGTTTAATTAATGAAGTTGATGGGCAGGCGCAGAACGCAACTGGCTACGATGGCGTTTTTAATTGGGCACGCATGCAATATGTAACGATTAGTGCTTCTGTTAAGAAAATTCTAGGCTATGAAGCCGTCTCATTTCTCAGCCGAGGTGTTAATTTCTCACTCGGCATCGTCCATCCTTCAGATTTAGAATTGCTAAAGGAAATACATCAGGCTATTTTTAGTTATTATTACAAAACGCCGGCAGAGCAGCGTGCGAAACTTCGTTTTAGCTATAATATCAGGCTTAGAGCGGCGGATGAAAATTACATTACCATTTTAAGGCAGAGTAATTTTGCAAATTTTACTGCCGATGGAAAACCAACGCTAGAATATTTCAATTGTGCAGATATAACCGGATTTAGGTTTAACAATGCGATTAATTTAACTATCCATAAGCTTTCTGCCGCAGGAACCTATGTCCTATGCCATGAAACAGAGTTTTCTGCTTTAAACCAAACATTATCTAAAAGGGAAAAAGAAGTCCTGGAACTTGCGAGGCAAGGTTACACCAGTAAAGAAATTGCAGCTATGCTTTACTTGTGTATAGAAACGGTAAAAAGCCACAGAAAGCACATAATTGCTAAAACCGGTGGTGGTAATATGGTCGCTGCGATAAATAAAATTGCCCGGTTGTAATATGAAACTGCTAAATATTAATTTAAGTTCTACACAAAAACCAGACTAATAATTGTCTTTGTGTAATCAATGTAATTCATAAAGTACCTGCAATTGCAGTTTAAACTGAAAACCAGGTGCATACTAAACTATGGCATTACATTATTTTTATTGTGAGAAATTTATCATTACCACTAGTGATGTATTTCAAAACAATTTAAGAGGGGTGTAATGCCCCTCTTTTATTTTTTAACGGTAATTATCCTGCCGGTAACCAATGTAAATTCATAGGTTATGTACAAACCATCGTCAGTTACTTCAATACTTTCCACCAAACCGGTTTTACTAAAAGTATCTGTCACCAGGTCGCCCTTTTTTACATCTTGTAATTCATCATTTGGCGTTTCACTGTTTAATCTTTTCATGGGGTAAAGGTAATCTTATGTAAAAAGAATTTACAAGTCATTTTTAAGTATGTTTTATTCGTTCGATAACAAACAAAACGTTCGATATCGGGCATTTAAATATTTTGTTAAAATTATAATAATCTGATTTTCAGTATTTTAATATTGGCATTTCTCTTGTAAAAGCTTGTTCAAAAAATATTTAAATGGACAAACTCATTGAAGAAGAAGTTTTAGCTAAAAGGAAGAAAAAAAAATATCTCCTGATTTTTATCATCGTTGCATTACTCGCATTATGTGTTTGGTTTGTGCGGTTTTATTTTAAAGCTGCCTTAACCAGTGCTGACATTACTACTGCAAAAGTTGAAACAGGAATAATCGAAAATACGATTAATGCAACAGGCGAAGTTCTCCCTGAATTCGAAGAAGTATTAACCAGCCCGATAAGTGCATCAATAAAAAATGTTTTAATGGATGCCGGAAAAAATGTTAATAAAGGCCAGTCAATTCTCTTGCTTGATAAATCGGTAAGCCAGGCCGACTATGGGAAACTGCAATTTCAGATGGAATCAAAACAGAATGAAATTAGCAAGCTGAAACTCGATTTGGAAAAAAGCTTTTTCGATGTTAAATCGAGCAACAATATTAAACAGTTACGGATTAGTAATCTTAAAGATGCGGTTTCATCGGCGAAGAGATTGCTTAAAGCAGGAGGTGGGACCAAAGAAGATGTGGAACGTGCTGAGCTTGATTTAAAGGTTGCCGAACTGGAGAAGTTGCAACTTGAAAATGAAATTAAAAGCAAACAGCAAACCATGAAAATAGAAATCAGGGAGGCTGAAATTGCCCTCGCTATCCAAAAGAATGATTTGGATGCATTGAAACGGAAACTTGATTTGGCTGATGTAACAGCGACCAGGCCGGGCGTAATTACCTGGGTAAATAAAAATATTGGCTCTAGTGTACACGAAGGCGACGCATTGGTGCGTATTGCTGATTTAAATGGTTTTAAAGTTGCCGGCAGCCTATCGGATAATTTACTCGATAAAATCCGCAATAATATGGCTGCAATTATCAGGATTGGTGATACTCAACTAAGAGGTGCCGTTGTAAATATCTCACCTGCGGTAACCAATGCCACGGTATCGTTCGATATCCAGCTCAATCAAAAAGACAGTAAAGTGTTGAGGCCAAATCAGAAAGTAGATGTCTTTCTGGTTACCGATACCAGAAATAGTGTTTTAAGGGTGGCAAACGGGCCAGCTTTTAACGGTTCAAATTTGCAGGAAATCTTTGTGTTGAAAAATGGTATTGCCGAAAGACGCACTGTGAAAACCGGTTTAAGCAATTTTGATTACGTTGAAATTTTAAGTGGGTTAAAAGCCGGTGATGAAATCATTACGTCGGATATGGGTGATTTTAAAAACTCGAAAACGGTAACAATAAGTAATTAAGAAGATGATGAAAATTGTAACCATATTCGTGTTTTTATCATGCTTTGCAGGTTCATTAGCTGCTAAAACAGATACTTTGAAGCTTAGTTTACCTCAGGTAGTTGAAATGGCTAAGTCAAACTCTATTGCTGCTAAACAGGCCACAACAGTTAAGGAAACTAAATACTGGGAGTGGCGTACTTTCAAATCAAATTACCAACCACAACTGGCTTTAGAAGGTGTTTTACCTGGCTATACCAAAACATATACGCAAGTTCAGCAACCTAACGGAAGTATTCTTTTCCAGCCTGTACATTATGATAATTCTTCACTGACACTAAATTTTAGTCAAAGTATAGCGGCAACCGGAGGCACAATTTACGGAACTACCCAGTTGCAGCGTTTTGATGATTTTGACAGAAACAGCGTGCTTTATAATGGTATCCCTTATGGAATTGGGTATACACAGCCACTGTTACAGTTTAATAGCTTAAAGTGGGATAAGAAAATCGAACCCTTAAAATACAATGAAAGTAAACAGGTTTTTATCGAAACACAGGAGAAAATATCGATTACCGTTACCGAATATTTTTTTGATTTGCTATTGGCGCAGGTTAACCTCGATATTGCTGATTTAAACTATGCAAACACCAAAAGAATTCTGAGCATTGCCGATACAAAATTTGAATTGGGAAAGATTTCAAAAAATGAAATCCTACAGCTTCAGCTTGAGGTACTTAACGCTCAAAAAGCTGTTGGAACAGCTAAAAGAGATGTTGAGGTTGCAACGTTGAACCTTCGTAGTTACACAGGGATTGAGGGAGATGACAGGATAAAATTGGACATGCCACAGGCAGTGGCTCAAATGACCGTGGCGACTGAAAAAGTTTTGGCTGAAGCTTTTGAAAACCGTTCAGATGCTATTGGATTTGTTCGAAGGTTAGCAGAAGCCAGAAGAGATGTTGCCAAGGCAAAGGGAGAAAATGGACTTAAGGCCACCTTGAGAGCAAATCTGGGTTTTTCCAATGCAGGATTGACTGCTTTTGATATTTACCGGAATCCAAAAAATCAGCAAACAGTAGAATTACAGTTGTCTATTCCTGTTATGGATTGGGGCAGATCTAAATCGAGAACAAAAACAGCACAGGCAAACGAGCAGCTGGTAACTTATTCAGTTGAACAAGATAAGCAAACATTTAAACAACAAATTGTAACACAAGTAACGCTTTTTAACATGATGAAAGAACAGATAAAGCTAACGGATACTGCCGAAAAAATAGCCGCTGAAAAATATAAAATAGCCAGCGAACGCTATGTTTTAGGTAATCTGAGCATCACCGATTTAAGCATCGCATTCCAGGAAAATGATACCGCAAAACGCGACTATGTTTCTTCGCTCCGCGATTTTTGGGGCGCTTATTACCAGCTTCGTTATCTTTCACTTTACGATTTTGAAAAAAACATAAAAATAACCTATTAGTTTACGCCGCTGAATTAATTTAAAATAATCAAGTTACAATAACCAATGACAATGTGCAATAACCAATCATACTAATCAATTACTAATTTCCGAGATATAAAGTCAACAGATTACATCATCCATTAACCATTTTACATTATTACATAACTAATTATGATACGCTTACAAAATATTGAAAAAGTTTACCGTACAGATACCGTTGAAACTCTGGCGATAAACGGTATTAACCTCGACATTGCAAAAGGAGAGTTTCTTTCCATTATGGGTCCCTCGGGTTGTGGTAAAAGTACATTACTCAACATCATGGGATTGCTCGATGAACCATCGAAAGGGAATATTAAAATAGACGACCAGGACATTCGCAGCTTTTCTGATAAGAAACTGGCCAATTTCAGAAATGAGAAACTCGGATTTATTTTTCAGAGTTATCACCTTATTAATGATTTACAGGTATTAGATAATGTTGAATTACCTTTATTATACCGCAACTCATCTGCGAAAGAACGAAAGGCATTAGCTACTGAAGCATTGGAAAAAGTTGGCCTGAGCAATCGTTTAAAACATTTTCCTACACAGCTTTCGGGTGGACAACGTCAGCGTGTAGCCATCGCCAGGGCCATTGTTGGCCGTCCTCAGATTATCCTTGCTGATGAGCCTACGGGAAATTTGGATAGTGCGATGGGAAATGAAATTATGGATATCCTCATCAACCTTAATAAAAATGAAGGTACAACAATCGTTATGGTAACACATGATGAAAGTATGGCGCACAAAACGCACAGGTTGGTTCGTCTTTTTGATGGTTCTCAGGTTCAATAAATTTCAGTTATGTTAAAAAATTACTTCAAAATTGCCATAGCTGTTTTAAAAAGAAGGAAGTTTTTCACCTTCATCAGCTTGTTTGGCATCAGCCTTACGCTAACCATATTAATGGTAGCCACTGCATTAGCAGATAAGATGTTTAATCCGGGGTATCCCGATTACAATCAACATCGTTCGCTTTATGTAGAGCGAATAGAAATAAAAAATACAAAAGAAGGTTGGATGAACATGAGTAATCTCTCGTTTTATTTCTTTGAACATTATGTTTCTAAGTTAAAAACGGTTTATAAAATGGCCATTTCATCAGGGCAAAAATCCTCAAATGCTTATGTAAACAACAAAAAGCTGGTAATAGAATATAAATATACCAATGCAGATTACTGGAATGTTTTATCGTACAAATTTTTGGAGGGCAAACCTTATGGTGATAAGGAAATTAAAAGTGCAGAACGTGTTGCTGTAATTTCTAAAGAAACAAAAGAAGCCTATTTCGGGGATGAGAAATCGGTAATCGGCCAATACATCTCTGCAGATAACATTAATTATCGTGTAATTGGTGTTGTAGAAAATGTTTCGGGCTCTGTACGCAATTTTACCGGCGATATGTATTTGCCATATACGCTTTCTAAAGATAGTAAGGATACCGGTTTAATGGGTGTATATAATGCGGTGCTTCTCGGTCGTACCGAAAATGATGTTCCTAAAATGAAGAAAGAGTTTGCTCAAATGGTAAGTAAACTGCCAATTCCGCCAGATTTTGATAAGATTTATTGCAATGCAGATGAATTTAAAACCAGTATTACCCGCCGAATGGCTGGAAATTCGACCAGTAACGGAACTGCTAAAGTAATCACAGTAGGTGGAATTTTTGTCCTGCTTTTCTTGTTACTACCAACCATGAATTTAGTGAATATTAATATTACCCGAATTATGGAGCGTTCATCTGAAATTGGCGTTCGTAAAGCTTTTGGTGCCTCATCAAAAACGCTCGTTTACCAGTTTATTGTCGAAAACTTAATTCTAACCTTTATTGGTGGGGTTATCGGTGTGTTCTTGTCTTTGTTGGTGATTTATTTAATAAATGAATCAGATTATGTGTCAAATTTCAACCTCTCCATGAACTTAACGGTATTGTTTTTCAGCCTGATTACCTGTTTTTTCTTTGGGTTGATATCTGGTGTTTACCCGGCATGGCGAATGTCGAAATTAAATATAGTTAAAGCATTAAAGGCTTAGCCTTAAAATAAAATACGATTATGTACAAGCATCTGTTTAAATTAATGTGGAATAAAAGGAAACAAAATTTCCTTTTTTTATCCGAAATTCTGATTTCCTTTCTGGTTGTGTTTGCTGTTTTTTCTTACTTAACCTATTACTATAAAAATTATACTAAGCCACTTGGTTTTGATTATAATAGGGTTTGGGCAATTGGCTATAGCGGTGGCCAATTGTCGAAAAGCCCTGATTCTCTGAATATTTTTTACACAAACCTGAACAAAGCCCTAAAGGCAATGCCTGAAATTGAAGAAGTCAGTTTTTCGAGTCCGAATTATCCGTATTCATCCAGTTTTATGAGCACCGGCCTAACTCATGACCGCAAGAAATTTAATAATATCAGCGATTTCCACGTAGGGAATGATTATCAAAAAGTATGGAATGTTAACCTTGTTGATGGAAGATGGTTTTCGCCCGAAGATTTAATCAGTAAGGATAAAGGAATAATAATTAATGAATCGTTTAGCAAAGAAATGTTCGGGACAGCAAAGGCTGCGGGAAAGCTAATCGGGGATTTTGATGATAAAAATAAATTCAAAATAATTGGTGTCGTGAACGATTTTAAGGCAAATGGCGATTTTGTGCCTGGAAATAATGTGATGTTTAGTCAGTTAGATACCGCCTATTTAAAATGGACAAATACACTTTTGATTAAGGTAAGGGAAACCGCTGATGCAACTTTTGAAAGTAAGTTGTACAAGTTTATGGCTACAACGATGCGTAGTGCAGTCGAAATTCAGCATGTTGATGAAATGCGTGAGGGTAGAAACAAGGAAACCATTATCCCTATGTTGTTATTCATCATTGTTGCAAGTTTTCTGATTATTAATGTCGCCCTTGGTCTTTTCGGTGTATTATGGTATAACATTAATAAGCGGAAAGGTGAAATAGGCCTGCGGCGGGCAATTGGTGCAAGTGGTTTTTCCGTTTCTAATCAAATGGTGCTTGAATCACTAATTTTAGCTACCATATCAATTTTAATCGGCTGTTTCTTTGCCATTCAGTTCCCGCTTTTAAATGTTTTTGATATTGCTTCAAGCGTTTATCTTATCGCCATTTTAATCTCAGTTTTGTTTATTTATGCGTTGGTTTTTGCATGCTCATTATATCCGGGCAGGCAAGCAGCTGCAATTCATCCTGCCATCGCATTGCATGAAGACTAAATAGTTTAACTTCGTATATGATTTTAGTTGTTGATGATGACATTGCCGTTAGGGCTTCAATTTCGCTCCTTTTGAAAGGAGCAGGAAACGAGGTGCTTGTTGCAGATAACGCAGTTCAGGCTTTTGAGGTTGTGAAAACCCAAAAGCCTGAACTTATAATACTGGATTTAAATTTCTCGATTGATACTTCTGGTAAAGAAGGGATGAGTTTGCTCAAAAAAATCAGGGCAATTGATACCAATGTTCCTATAATTTTAATCACCGGATGGGCGAGTATCGAACTTGCTGTTCAGGGAATGAAGCTCGGCGCAAACGATTTTATTAATAAACCCTGGAATAATGAACACGTCCTTCAGTCGGTAGAAACATTATTGAAAATAAATGGTAAAAAACCACTCTCGCGGAACAGGAAAGAACTTGATAAGAAGTATAATTTTAAACAGATTATAGGCGAAGATCCGAGCTTGCTAGCCATTCTCGAAACCATTGGCCGTGTAGCCTCAACAAATGCATCAATATTAATTACCGGCGAGAGTGGGACAGGGAAGGAACTGATTGCAGAGGCTATTCACGAAAACAGTAACCGTTCGGGAAAGCCTTTTGTAAAAGTTAACCTCGGAGGGATTTCATCTTCCTTATTTGAAAGCGAAATGTTTGGGCATGTTCGCGGAGCTTTTACCGATGCCCGTTTCGATAGAACCGGAAGGTTTGAAATGGCAAATAAAGGAACTATTTTTCTGGATGAAATAGGTGATTTGGAAGCATCTAGTCAGGTGAAATTATTAAGGGTTTTACAAGATCGTACTTATGAGGTTTTAGGTAGCAGCCGAACCAAGACTTTAGATACCAGAGTAGTTTGTGCAACAAATAAAAATTTAAATGAAATGGTCGCATCTGGCCTGTTTCGGGAAGATTTGTTGTATCGGATTAATCTCATCACCATTCATCTTCCAGCTTTAAGAGAAAGGTCATCTGATATTCCTTTACTTGTTAATTTCTTTATCAATAATTTGAAGGAAATTTATGGCAGGGAAGAATTATCAATTGCACCAAATGCCATGCGCTGGTTACAGCAATTGCCTTTGCCTGGTAATATCCGCCAGCTTAAAAACCTCGTTGAACGAACGGTTTTGATTAGCAATAAAAATGAACTGAGGATTGATGATTTTCAATCGCGGTTAAATTTATCACCACTAAAAAATGAAAAGATAAAACTGCCAGGCGTAGGCACTATGACACTCGACCAGATGGAAGCAGAAATGGTTAAGCAGGCGATGAATTTTCATAAAAACAGAATCACAAAAGCTGCAGCATCTTTGGGGATTACCAGAAATGCCCTTTATCGCCGTTTAGAAAAACATCAAATTCCATTTAATGAAACTGAAGACTAAATATATCCTGTTTATCGTTATTCTTCATCTGATTTGCCTGGTGATGAGCTACTATATTTTTGAAAAAAACAAGCTCATATTCATGCTGGCTGAGGTATTTATCATTATTTCTGTTGTTATTTCTATCAGTCTTTATAACCAGTTAATCAGCCCGCTTACTTATTTAAAGCAAGGTATTGCAGCTATAAAGGATCGTGATTTTAATGTTAAATTTATTCTCACCGGAAAAAAAGAAGTTGATGAATTGGTTGATGTTTACAACAGGATGATTGATGAATTGAGAACGGAGCGGACAAAGCAGGAAGAACAGCATTTCTTTCTCGAAAAGCTTATTCAAACTTCTCCAACAGGAATAATTATTCTCGATTATGACGGACAGGTAAAGCAAATTAACCCCAAAGCGGTTGACATTATAAAAGCAAACCCCGATTTGCTCGAAAACCAGATTCAGGGAATGAAAACCGGAACTTCAAAAATGCTCCGAACAGATGGACTGCATACCTACAAAATTCAAAAGTCGAGATTTATTGACAGGGGTTTTGAACGGATTTTTATTATGATGGAGGAGGTTACAGCTGAAATTTTTGCTGCCGAAAAAAGTGTTTACAGTAAGGTAATCAGAATGATGGCGCACGAAGTTAATAATACCGTTGGTCCGGTAAATTCTATCATCAATACCGCATTGGCACAGGATAATTTGTGGCTCGAAGAGGAAGAACAATTATTAAAAAATGCAATGAAAATTGCTGTGGAACGCAACCAGAACCTAAATGTATTTATGCGGAATTTTGCTGATTTGGTTAAACTCCCTGAGGCAAACAGAAAGAAAACAGATTTGGCTGAACTCCTCAAATCTGTATCAGAACTAATGTATTTCGCCGCAAATGAAAAAGAAATCAGGTTTGAACTTGATTTACCAGCCTCATCCTATTTTATTTCAGCCGATGTTGAACAAATGGAGCAGGCGCTAATTAACATTATTAAAAACTCAATTGAGGCCATAGAACGCAATGGTATTATTAAAATAGAACTGAATTCCTCTAAACATGAGCTCAATATTTCAGACAATGGAAAAGGCATTTCTGAAGAAAATGCAGAACAACTTTTCAGCCCTTTTTTCAGCACTAAAAAAGATGGACAAGGCATTGGTTTAACCTTGGTTAGAGAGATATTGCTTAACCATGGCTTCGATTTCTCCTTGAGAACGATTAATTCAAATACCGTATTTACCATTCAAATGGCTGGATAAATCGTATTTTAACTTCAAATATTAAGTATTAATTCGATTGATTATAACAGTATCTTTACCGCCGGCAAATATATTGGGGAATTACATTTAATATATTTGAATCAAAAAATAACCATCCTTTGAAACAAAATCAAACTCCCGGTACCGAAAATATTCAGGCTGAAATAGATGCCATTAACAGTATTTCTGCAGTTCCTAATATACTTCAGGTAATTTGCCGTACCACGGGGATGGGATTTGCGGCCGTTGCACGCGTAACGGAGAAGAAATGGGTAGCCTGTGCCTTACTTGATAATATAGCATTCGGGCTTAAACCTGGTGGGGAGCTTGAGTTGGAAAGTACCATCTGTAATGAAATCCGCGATCACCATAAGCCGGTAGTAATCGATCATGTTGCGAAAGATCCGCACTTTGCAAAGCATCATACCCCATTGCAATACGGTTTTCAAAGTTATATATCCATTCCGATAATGCTTAAATCGGGCGAGTTTTTCGGTACGCTTTGCGCCATCGATCCTGAACCCCATCGGTTAAATACACCTGAAGTAATCGGCATGTTTAATCTATTTGCCGATTTAATTTCTTTTCACCTGGATTCACTGGAACAAGTTGCAGCTTCGCAGAAAAACCTGGTAGAAGAGCGACTAGTTGCTGAATTGAGAGAACATTTCATTGCAATACTTGGGCACGATTTAAGAAACCCATTAAATGCCATTTTAAATAGTTCGCAGCTATTAAAAAGGCTTACCACAGATGAACGTATCCTTAAAATTTCTGATATCATTCAAAATTCATCTTTCAGGATTAACGGATTAATCGAAAGCATGCTCGATTTTGCCAGCGGAAGGCTTGGCGATGGCATAAAAATTTATCGCAATGAAAAGGAAGTAGTAGAACCGGTTTTAAACGAGGTTATAGCAGAACTTAAAGCCAATTATCCGAATCGCGAAATAAATACTTCATTTAATTTACCTGAATCAATTAATTGCGATGGTAAAAGAATAGCGCAGTTATTTTCTAATCTTTTAGGCAATGCCTTAACTTATGGCCATCCGGAAGAAAGTATTAATGTAGAAGCGGGTGTTAGTGGTGGTCAATTTTATTTATCAATTGCAAATAAAGGCGAACAAATTCCTGAAGCTTCAATGGAGAGACTCTTTGAACCTTTTTCAAGGGGGGAAGTTAAACCATCGCAAAAAGGCTTAGGACTGGGACTTTTTATCGCATCAGAAATTGCAAAAGCACACGGAGGTACATTAAACGTTGTATCCGATAACGAAGAAACTTGTTTTACGCTTAAAATTCCTGTAGGCTAAGCACTAATTTTTTCTGGTATAAATTTCTACAATTTCCCTGTTTACATTCAGGTTTTCAATTTTTTCTATGCCGCGTTGCGTGAGTGTATCATTTTTAAGTGTTACAGTAAACTTGAAATGATGATCTTCCCAATCGCGGGCACTGCAATATTGGAGGTGTTCATCATAATTGTTTCCAGTAAGTGTGTAGCTGCCACTACCTGAATCATAAACTGCCGAAGAACCTTTGCCTTTGTTTAAATCGTGCTTAAAGAAAGCAAAATGTGTAGCATTCAAAATCTTTATCATTTCAATATCCTTAGCTGGTGAAGTATTAAGGGTATCACCTTTGGTTATCGCCATACTTGATACCAATCTCCAGGTTCCCGCAATATTTAATTGCGTCTGATCCGCTTTATTTGATTTACAAGAATAAAAAAGGCATACGATGCCGGTAAAAGCTAGCTTACTGATTTTCATTGGGATGTATTTGGTTACACCGCAATTTACATGTTTTTATTTTAATTGAAATAGGTAACTATCTAAGCATTAAAATGCTTTTGTAATTATCGAGGGTAAAAATGAACTGAATGTTGCCTTTGAGTGTAATCTTTTCAATTTTTATAACTTTTCCCATTAATTGGTAGGCATCAGAAATTAAATCACCAATCTTAATATTATCCAAAATATTAAGTGGCGTAGTGTACGTCAATCTTAACGGCATAAAAATAATATGATTAATTTAAATGTGGAGGTTGCAAAAGCGATACCACAAGCCTGTTTATTCCAAAATAGAATGCTAAAAAAATGGAAAAGTCTGTTTAATGTCATTTATTACGTCTATATTACAACATGGGCGATACACTTAATTTAATATTGGGCTTAGTTTTTATAGCCGGAGGTTTCAGCGTTTTCTGTGTGATTTTTGGAGGAGGGAAAAAAAGCTGATAATTTAAAACTTTATATTATTGATTTACTGTGAGTTTGTGCCGTAGGCCTGCTTTTGTATATTCGATAAATAGATAAGATCATGCAGATATTAGTGCCGGTTTCGTTATAATTTAGCTTTTGTAGACTGTTTCCTGGTATTTGTTAATTTCTTAAAAACAAATACATTTGAGTATTATTCTATAACAATTTTTGTATGTCTGAGAGCGGATTATTAAATGAAAATGAAGATATTCAGTTTATCTCGAAATCTCATTTACTGGTCGCTATGAACCACGTAAAGCTTGGCTTTTTTGAAATGGACACCCAAACTGGTGAAATCCGTTGTACAGCCAGGTGTAAACAGAATTTCGGTATATGTCCGGATGCATCTTTTAGTTACGCACAATTACTTTCGCAGATTTTGCCTGAAGATTTAGAAGCTATGCAGGATGAAGTTGATTTAGCCTTATCTGGAGAAAAAAGCAGTTTTCAGGCTATTTACCGAATTAACCGAACCGATGGCGAAATCAGGTGGATAAAAGCTGATGGTGCCGTAGAACGTGATGGAAATGTGATCATATCGTTTGTTGGCAGCACACAAGATATTACTGACTTAAGAAGTTAGCTAGTTATCTTCAAATAAATAGCCGCTGTATGCCAGTCCTTTGGCTACGCTTTTAAAGTTGTCTCCTGAATTTAGCGGAATGTGTGGAAACTTATTTCTGAATAGGCTTTGGATCGCTTTAACCATCGATGTTCCTCCCGTCATAAACAAACAATCAATTTCCAAATGATTTATCTGATATGTTTCAAGAAATTTGTCTAAATATTCATTTATTCTCTGAACATCTTTGGCAATAACTTCATCGTATTCAGGTATCGTAATGGTTTCATCAATTTCAATCCCCATATTATTATACTTAAATATCGATGATTCCATATCAGACAATTCTATTTTTGTTTTTTCGATGGATTGAAAAACAGAATAGCCAAGATTATTTTCAATTAAAGTGATAAGGTTTTTAAAATTCCTGTCTTTTCCAGAGAAATAATAATAATCATCGATATCTTTCTGGATTTTCTGCCCGTTGAAAAAGTTCATCTTATCCCAAGAGCATATATTGGCAAAAAGTGATTTAGGTACATTCAGTATTTGGCCTCTCGTAGCTTCATACTTAGTGTTTTTGCCAAAATAAGGAGTTCCTTTTTCCCACATAAAGGCCGAATCCAGACTGTCTCCACCAATGTAAATGCCTCCTGAAGCAATCATGTCATTTTTCCGGTCTTTGCTGCCAACTTTTTCAGGGTCCAGAATTAAATAAGTGAAATCTGTTGTACCCCCACCTAAATCGGCAACGAGAACCTTTTCTTTTTTGGTAATGGTTTTTTCATAGGCAAAAGCTGCACCTATAGGCTCAAACTGGAAACGTACATTCGTAAAACCAGCATTTTCAGCTGCCTTTTTTAAACGTGATTGTGCAAGTGTATCTTTTTGGGTATTATCATCATCAAAAAAAACAGGACGCCCAATTATTGCTTTGGTACAATCTACTCCCGTTATTTTATCAGCGGTTTCTTTTAAATCCTTTAATATCAAGGTAACCAAATCAGAAGCATTATAGCGTTTATTCTGAATTCTGGTTTCAGTAAAAGTAGTTCTGGATAGGATTTGTTTTATAGATTTTATGAAACGCCCTTTCATTCCATCATTAAGGTATTCTTCAATTGCTTGTTCACCGACAACATAATTTCCTTTGTCGGCAGAGGTTAGGGCGTGCTTGAAATAAATAAGTGAGGGGATTGAAATTGTAGAAACGATTTCTTTCTTCTCTTCATCAAAAATGGATAGGGCAGAATTGGTAGTACCAAAATCTATTCCATATAGAAATTTACTCATCGCAGCAGAAATAAAATTAGTGGTGAAATTTAATTGGGTTGCGAAAGTATGAAAAAAATCCCGTTAATCTGTTGAAGGAACAGAAGCGGTTTTTCCTGTGATATCAAATAATAAATCACCATTTAGCTGATTAATCCAAACCACAATTTGTTTTACCGGTGATTTACTTAATAAATCTTTCGGGATATCTTTTGAATAGGAAAATTTATAATCTTTAAAGTTACTGATGTCCCTGGTAGAGTTAATGTAGAAATAACCACCTTTATTAGCCACTCTTACATACCAATACAGTATATCTGGTTCATTATGATTGGTATGATTAATTTTGGTAGCATATACATCCATTTTAATCACATCGGGTTCGGGTATATTTTTTTTGCAGGCACAGCAAAATGAGCATAGCAAAATGATAATTACAGTACTTTTCATGGTAGTTGATTTTAAGATAACGACATACCAGGTTTTATATTGTTTTCAAAAATTAAATTATTTGTAGTATTAATTTTACTTAAAAAATGTAGGTTTGCATCGAAAAAATCTAACTGTGTAGTTAGATCGATAAGATTATTATTTAATTGAAACTGTATTCGTAATGAATTAAGCAGCGAAAATAACCCAAAAAATAATAGGTTAGGTTAAAATACTGTTGTTTTTGGTTAATCGAAGGCAATATTGCGAATTGTTATGTAAAATGCTTATTTTGTGATGTAACTGTAAACAGGTGTTATGTTGTCTGAGTAAAATAAGATACTTTGATATAAAATGATACAACTTGAAGATGTCAGGGGCAGGTTTAAAAGAGATAAGGCGCTACATGCGGAGTTCCCGATCAGGGTACTGATTATTAAAGAAGCTACCGGACTATTATGTATGAATTCCGGCGATTATGTACTTTCGCCTGGAAGAGTATTTTTTATACCCGAAGAGGGAATTATACGTTTAGAAGGCGAAATTACCTCAGCTTATTGGTTGAGTTTTAGTAGTACCCTATATTCTGAGTTTTTACTGCAGCATCGCGATTCCCAATCGCGAAATTTATTCATGACATTATCTTTTAAGGATTTAACAAACGTTCAGGCGCATAAGGCTTTTACATTGCTTGAACAGCTTAAAAGAGAAATTCTAGCTAAACGCGATACTTCTTATCTGGCACAATACCTGTCTTTAATTCTTGGTTTTTCAGCTGTTTTAAATGCCGAGCTTATGGATTTAACCGTTGATGAGCTACAACAGGTATTAAGGTTCAGGGCTATTTTAGAACAATACTTTAAAACCGAACGTGCCACGGAGTTTTATGCCGCAGGCATGGGAATGAACTCAAGAAAGCTGAATGCTTTCCTGAAAAAGGCATTTAAGAAAAATCTTCCTGAATTACTATATGCGAGGCTTATCCGCGAAGCAGAAGAATTATTAATCCACACCGATTATTCCATGTCGATGATTGCTGAAATACTGGGTTTTGAGCAAGCCAATTCATTTGTTAGTAATTTCAAAAAAACAAAAGGTATATCGGCACTCGAATTCAGAAGGATGAATTAAGGTTTTTGTTTCGGGATAAAGTTTAAAAACGATTGAAACTGCGCTTTATGTTTATGTTTATCTAACTTAAAGTAAAATGCACCTCTTCTTGAGCTCGATTTATCTTTCTCCGCCTGCTTAATCAATAAACCGCTCGCCATAATTTTTCTAATGAAGTTGCGGTTATCAATGGGCGAATCGTAAACCTGTTCGTATAAATTCTGAAGCTGGGGGATTGTGAATTTTTTTGGTAATAATTCGAATAAAATAGGGTGTAACGCTGCCTGATACCTGATTTTGGCCATTGCCGCTTTAACCATAACATTGTGATCGAAAATTAATTCGGGTACTTCTTTTAATTTAAACCACTCGGCATGATACTGGTCATTTATCTGTTTGCTGTATTTATTAATGTCGATTAAGGCAAAATATGTAACAGAAATTGTTCTTTCAATAGGATCTCTGTCTGGTTGCCCGTATGCATGTAGCTGTTCCAGGTAAACATCGTGCAAACCTGTTAATTCCAGTAAAATACGTTTTGCCGCACCATCTAAATCTTCATTAGTACCAATGAAACCACCCATTAAACTCCATTGGTCTTTAACGGGTTCTATTGCCCGTTTTATAATTAAAAGTTTTAAGTGCTCTCCATCGTATCCGAAAATTATGCAATCTACTGCTACGAGAACAGGGTTTTGGTTTATGTATTTTGCCATCTTAAAAAAGCGTTTTTAATATTGGGTCGTTGAAGTTATCAATAAATCCCAAAATATTTGTGTAACCGTTAAATTCTTCAGTTTTATGTGTTGTAGTAAGTACAATGCAACTCATGCCAGCATTCAGGGCCGACTCCACACCTTTTGGTGCATCTTCGAAAACTACACATGCTGATGGTGCTACACCAAGTTTTTCCGCACTTTTCAAAAAAGTTTCGGGGTGGGGTTTACTTATTTCAACATCATCAGCACTAACAATAGTATCAAAAAAATCATGAATTTTTAGTCCATTTAGTACAAAATCAATGTTAAACATAATCGCCGCTGAACCTATAGCCATTAAAATTCCCTTTTGTTTCGACGCGATTAAAAATTCTTCTAAGCCGGTAATTAATTTAAGATTTGGAAAATAAGCCTCCTGATATCGTTTCTCCTTTTCAAGCGATAACTTGCTTATTTCTTCGGTCGTAAACCTTTCGGAGCCAAAAATACGTTCAACAACTTCATGGTTTTTGCCGTACATTTCTTGCTTAACCGCTTCATAGCTGATTTTTTCGCCTAAATCCTCTGTGATAATAGAATGCCACGCAATGGTATGGTAAGCCATGTCATCAATCATGGTGCCATTCAAATCGAAAATAAAAGCCCGGGGTTTAATATCCTTTATGGTCATATTTAAGGACAAAATTAGTTTTTTTTAATGCTGTAAATTCTGGAAGACAATTATAATTATAATCGTTATAATAACGTTAATTATTTTGTTACTTTAGCCTTAACCAAATTAAAATCTTTATGAAAAGAAACATTTTTTCAGTAGTAGCGATTGCTACCATGTCTTTATCAACACTTTTACTTTCCTGTAATCCATCTTCAGAAAATAAAACAACTGAGGAAATTAAGACAGATTCATCAGCTTACAACACAACAATAGATGGCAAAACCGTATCGCTTTATACGTTGAAAAATAAAGCAGGTGTGTCGGTTTCAATTACAAATTATGGTGGGAGAGTGGTTTCGCTTTTGGTACCTGATAAAAATAACAAATTAACAGATGTGGTTTTGGGTTACGACAGCATTGGGGCTTACCGTAAAAAGGGCGAGCCATTCTTCGGGGCTTTAATTGGCAGGTATGGTAACAGAATTGGCAAAGGGAAATTTAAGCTGGAAGGAAAGGAATACCAGTTACAACTGAATGACGGCGTAAATACTTTGCATGGCGGCACTGATGGGTTTTATTCAAAAGTTTGGGATGCAAAGCAAACTGACGCCCAAAAATTGGAGTTAACTTATTCTTCAAAGGATGGAGAAGCTGGTTATCCGGGAAAATTGGATGTTAAAGTTACTTATACGTTGACAGATGATAATGCACTGAAAATAGATTATTCTGCAAGTACAGATAAAACGACTATCGTTAATTTAACTAATCATGCCTATTTTAATTTAAATGGTGAAGGAAATTCAACGATTTTAGATCACGAATTATCTATCGATGCAAATGCCTATACACCAGTTGATTCAACTTTAATCCCGACAGGGAAATTACAACCTGTTGCAGGTACAGCATTTGATTTTACCAAAACGAAAACAATTGGTAAAAATATCGAAGATAAGGATGAGCAATTAGGTTTTGGAAAAGGATATGACCATAACTTTGCTTTAAACCAGCATGATGAAAATAAAGCCATTGCAAAGGTAAAAAGTACAGTTACCGGCATTGTAATGGAAGTTTATACCACTGAACCAGGTTTACAGTTTTATAGCGGAAATTTTTTAACCGGGAAAGATAAAGATGGCAAAGATGGTAAATCTTATCCGCACCGCTCGGCTTTTTGCCTGGAAACACAACATTTCCCTGATGCACCGAATCATTCAAACTTTGCTTCAACAGTGCTTAAGCCAGGCGAAGTTTATAAAACTACAACAACCTATAAGTTTTTAAAGTAAGGTTTGCTGTTACAGCTTATAAAATGAAGATGCAGTATTCAGAAACAGGTTTTCTCTTTCCTGAATACTGCATTTTGAAGTGTACTTAGCAACAAGGTTAAACCAATCAGCGTACGGGCGACTTAATAATACAACCGGCCAGTCGCTGCCATACATTACCTGGCTGGTTCCAAAGTGTTCGAATATCACATCGAAACAGTTGAAAATTTCTATTTCTTTCCAGTTTTTCCAATCGGCCTCAACCAATAGCGCCGAAAGCTTACAGTAAACATTTTTGTTTTGTGCAAGAGTTTTAATGTTCTTACTCCATGTTTTTAAATCCTGGCTTTTTACATCGGGTTTGCCACAATGATCTAAAACAAAAGGCTGGTCAGAAACCTTATCAACAAGTTTTATGATGTCGGGCAGCTGATTGTGGTAACATAATAAATCGTAAGTGTAATCGAATTTTTTTAAAGTTTTGATACCTTCGATAAAATCTTCTGAAAGGATAAAATCTGTGTTTTCGGCCTGAAGTACATGTCGCCATCCTTTTATCTTTTTAAATGTCGACCAGTAGCGTAAGCGTTCTTCCAGATTTTTACTTTTTAAATCAACCCATCCAACAATACCTTTAATTATCTCGTTTTGCTCGGCTAAGGTTAATAAAAAATCGTTCTCTACTTCTGATTGAACAGCCTGCACAGCAATGCAACCCGTAATTTTTAATTCACTATAAGTTCTGATTAGATTTTTAGGCGTAAAATCTTTACGAATGGCATTCATGTCTGCTGTAATCCACGAATCTCTTACCGGGTCAAAGTTCCAAAAATGCACATGCGTATCAATCATATTCAGTTCGTTTAGAGTTTAAAAATATTTTCCATTAATATCCATTTTTCGCCAGGTTTGCTTCCCGGAAGTGCCTTCTGGTAGTTCCACATTAGTTTTTCCCACTCCTGAACTTTTTCGTTTTCCAGGTCGGCTTTGTTTTTTGCCTCAAAAGAAAATGAGTCATCAACTTCCATCATCATGAACAGCCTGGTGCCGAGAAGATAAATTTCCAAAGCTTCAACACCAGCTGATTTAATGCTTGCTTTAATCTCGGGCCAAACGGATTGATGGTATTTTTTATAAGCAGCAATCACCTCATCATCATCTATTAAATCGAGTGTAAAACAATGTCTTTTCATGATTAATTTTCGCTGTAAGCTTTTACAACTTGTTTGCTGCTACCTAAACCATCAATGCCCAGCTCTACTACATCTCCCGCTTTTAAATACCAAGGTTCTGGTTTTTGACCTAAACCAACACCTGCCGGTGTTCCGGTGGTAATTACATCACCCGGTAAAAGTGTCATAAACTGGCTAATGTACGATACCATGAAAGGTACATTGAAAATCAGATTCGAGGTATTTCCATCCTGTAATTTCTCGCCGTTTACGGTTAGCCATAATCTTAAATTGTGTACGTCACTAATTTCATCGGGTGTTGCAATAAATGGCCCGATTGGTGCAAAGGTATCGCAGCTTTTACCTTTAACCCATTGCCCGTTTCTTTCTAGCTGAAACTCGCGTTCGCTATAATCGTTGTGTAAAACGTAGCCGGCAATGTGTTCAAGCGCATTTTCTTCTGTCACATAGCTTGCTTTTTTAGCAATTACAATGGCGAGTTCTACTTCCCAATCAGTTTTCTTACTGTTTTTAGGGATTACTAAATCATCATTAGGCCCAACAATGGCAGACGTTGCCTTAAAAAACAAAATTGGCTCTGCTGGGATTGGGGCATTGGTTTCTGCAGCATGGTCTTTATAGTTTAAGCCCACACAAATTATTTTTGAAGGACGGGCAAGGGCAGCACCTAAGCGTACACTTTTATTTACCTCGGGTAAGGTTGTATTTTTAATGTCGGCTGCTAATTTTTCAATTGCATCACCGGCAAAAAAGGCTTCGTTATAATCCGTAACCAGCGATGAAACATCATAATATTTATCGTCGATAATTACGCCCGGTTTTTCAGCACCTGCTTCGCCAAATCGTATTAATTTCATTTTTATTTTTTTATCGTTGTAATGTTTAGTTATTTAATGTTGTGAAACCACCGTCAATCGGATAATCGCAGCCCGTTATAAATGAAGCTTCGTCGCTGCACAAGTATAAGGCCAATGCACCAACTTCTTCTGGTCTTGCCATACGGCCTATTGGTTGTGTTTTAGATAGTTTTTCGAACATTTCTTCGATATTATCAGGGTAGTTTTTCTGTAAAAAACCATCAACAAAAGGGGTATGCACCCTTGCAGGTGAAATTGAATTACACCTGATGTTTTCGCCAATGTAATCTTTGGCCACACTCATGGTCATCGCCTTAACGGCACCTTTAGCAGCGCTATATACAAAACGATCCGGCAATCCGATTAAAGAAGCAATAGATGCCATGTTGATGATAACACCACCACCCGAAAGACGCAGTTGCGGAATAGCAGCATACAAACAATTATAAACACCTTTTACATTAACACGCATCACACGGTCAAAATCTGCTTCTTCGGTAGTATCTGCTTTGCCTATATGCGCAATACCTGCATTGTTAATCAGAATATTTAGCTTTCCTATTTTAGCAAAAACTTCTTTAACTGCATTATGGTCGGCAACATCGCAGGCATAACTGAAGGCAGTGCCTCCCTGTGCTTCAATTTCAGAAAGCGTTTCCCGAGCCTGCTCAGTTCCTAATTCTATGATATGCACTTCGGCACCTTGCTTTGCAAGAACTGTAGCTATGGCTTTTCCAATACCACTTCCGCCTCCGGTTACTACCGCCCGTTTATCTTTTAGTGAAAACATCGTTTATATTATTGGTTTAAATTATCGATTTTTTAACAAAACAGAAACCAGTATTGAGTTAAAATCATTAGATAAATTACATTTTATCTTATAGCTGGTTACAAATAAAATACTTAATGTTGAATAAATACTTTAACTTTTTAGCAAAATATTGGCTGATATTGTCATAATGCCTTCAAGACCGTTTAGCCTTGCCTACCTTGCAGAAATTTTACAAAATCAACATGCGATATTACTTATATTTGAATAATATCTTTATATTTAAATAAAATTTTAACCAAATGTAAAATTAAACCTTTTAAAAAGAGGTTTATGTCACCAACTGATTGAATGAGAAATTTTCTAATTTTTGTTTCCTGTGCGTTACTTTTTCCATTGGTTTCAATGGCATCGATTAAAAAAGCTGAAAAGGTTAAAACGATAATTATTTCTACTGATAACGCCAGGATTAATTTTGGAACAGCCAAATTTCTGAACGCTTTGAAGAAAGCCGGTTATCAATCTTCGTTAAAAAAAATAACTAATAAGGCTTCCTTCAAAGAAAAGCATGCCGTTTTAATAGGCGAACTGAATAACTCCTTTATTTCTCACAATCTTCCCGGAGTAATTAAGAAGAAAGTCCAGGGAGCCGGTAAGGAGGGTTTTGTTATTTCTTACGGAACTGACGGTAATTTATATGTAATTGGATTTGATGCTTCCGGTACATTATATGGTTGTTTAGAACTTATTGAACAACTTAAAAAAACTGGTGATATTCCGTCGAAAATTGAATTGACTGACCATCCGGAAATGGTTATGAGGGGAACTTGTATTGGCTTACAGAAAACTGATTATTTACCTGGACATGATGTATACGAATATCCTTATACACCCGAAACATTTCCATGGCTCTACGATAAACAACTGTGGATAAAATACCTGGATATGATGGTTGAAAACCGTTATAACTCGCTTTACCTCTGGAATGGTCATCCTTTTTCATCGCTTGTGAAGCTCAAGGAATACCCATACGCAATTGAAGTTGATGACGCCACTTTTAAAAAGAACGAACAAATTTTCAGGTTTTTGACCACTGAAGCCGATAAGAGGGGGATTTGGGTGATACAAATGTTTTACAACATTATTATTCCTAAGCCTTTTGCGGATAAACATGGATTGAAAACGCAGGATAGAAACCGGCCAATCATTCCGATTATTGCCGATTATACTCAGAAATCTATTGCGGCTTTTGTAGAGAAATATCCGAATGTAGGTTTGATGGTTGCCCTCGGCGAAGCCATGGAAGGTGTAGGACAAGATGATATTGATTGGTTTACAAAAACAATTATCCCTGGCGTAAAAGATGGTTTGAAAGCTGCGGGTATAAAGAATGAACCGCCTATCGTGCTGCGGGCACATGATACGGACGCCCCGGCAGTTATGAAAGCAGCATTGCCACTTTACAAGAATCTTTATACCGAGAATAAATTTAACGGAGAAGCACTTACTACCTATGAGCCAAGGGGTGCATGGGCCGAACTGAATAGAAAGCTTGCTTCAATTGGAACGATGAATATTTCCAATGTTCACATTCTGGCAAATCTCGAACCTTTTAGGTATGGTTCTGCAGATTTCATCCAAAAATCAGTGCAGGCAATGAACAGGATTTATGGTGCGAAGGGGCTTCATTTATACCCACAGGCTAGTTATTGGGATTGGCCTTACACAGCTGACAAAACTAAAACCCGCGAACTGCAGATTGACAGGGACTGGATTTGGTATAAAGAATGGGCCCGTTACTCGTGGAATAGCCAAAGAGACCGAAAAACTGAAATAAATTATTGGGGTAATGAATTGGCAGATAAGTACGGAACTGATTTAGCTGCCGGTAAAGCCATATTAAATGCCTATGAAGAGTCGGGAGAAATTGCACCGAAACTGCTGAGAAGATATGGTATTACCGATGGTAACAGGCAGACCTTAACGTTGGGAATGTTAATGACGCAGCTAATTAATCCTTTCCGCTATGGCTTGTTCACTTTAATGTATGAATCGGAAGCGCCTGAAGGCGAAATGATTATTGATTATGCAGAGAAAGAATGGAAAAAGCAGGGGCACGTTGGTGAAACTCCTGTTCAGATTGCAAATGAAGTAATTGAACATGGAAAGAAAGCTGTGGCATCAATTAACGAAGCCTCGCCGGCGGTTAAAAAGGATACAGCCGAGTTCAGGCGGTTAAAAAATGATATGTATTGTTATGATGCACTCGCCAATGCTTATGCCGAAAAGGTTAAGGCCGCACTTTGGGTGTTGAGGTATAAATATTCGAATAACGTTGAAGATTTGGATAAAGCATTGCCGTTTTTACAAAAGAGCCTGGATTTCTATCAAAAGCTAACCATGCTAACCGAAAATGAATACCTATATGCCAACAGCATGCAAACAAAGCAAAGAAAAATACCAATGCGTGGTGTAGATAAAACATTTATTCATTGGAAAGAAATGCTGCCTGTTTTTACTAACGAATTGAGTCATTTTAAGCATAGTATCGATTCGTTAAAGTCGTTAAATGGTACTGCATCTGCAAAAATAATTCCTTATAAAAATGCTGATGTAAAGCTACTGTCGGGCAATATGGAGCTTTATCCACTCGAAAAAAATGCAAAGGTTTTTACGGATACTACAAATCAGATTAAAGAAATTACAACAGAACTTACTGGTCTTAACGGCTTCAGGTTATCTAAAGAAAATCAGATTAAAAAGGGAACCGAAATTAAATTCAGCACTAAAAACCCGGTTAAGTTATTGGTAGGTTATTTTAAACAGATGGATGGTAAAACACTGTTGCCGCCACAACTCGAAATAGATGCGAGTGCCAATAATTACGGGCAATCGGAGATTAAAATTTCAAATGCACTGGTTGTAAATGGTTATGAACCTGTAAATGTTCATGCGTATTCCTTTCCTGCCGGTACGCATACTTTAACATTAGGTAAAGGTGCCTGCTTGCTTTTGGGATTTATTGATGATAAACAAACCTTACGGATTTTTAACGCTGGTTTAGACGGACATGGAAAAGATATTGATTGGTTATTTGAATAATGGGGAATAAGAAAAATTTAATAATGGCAATTTGCCTGTTTGTTACTGCAACAGGTTTTGCACAACAAAAAACAGTTCCGCTTAAAGCGAAACTGAAAAATTATGTCGAATATTTTAACTCAATTGATACCGAAGCAGTCAAAAACTTTGTTCCCAATGCGCAATCCTACAATTGGTTGTCCGAAAATATCCCTTTGCTGGATTGCCCTGATGAAGTAATCGAGAAAAATTATTACTATCGCTGGTGGTCGTACCGTAAGCACCTGGTTAAAACACCTGAAGGTTTCATCTTTACCGAGTTTATAGAGCCCGTAAAGCATGCTGGCAAGTACAACTCAATCAGCTGTGCGCTCGGGCATCATATATACGAAGGTCGTTGGCTTAAAAATAACGAGTACCTCAAAGAATACATTAATTTCTGGTTATATAAGGCTGATGTTGGCCAAACCAAACCACGTTTTCATCAGTTTAGCAGCTGGGTAGACGATGCCGTACTGGCTAATTATATGGTTAAACCCGATGCTGGTTTTTTAAAAAGTATATTACCGGCACTTAATACCGATTATGAAAAATGGGAAAAGGAAAGACAGCTTAAAAGTGGTTTGTTCTGGCAGCACGATGTTAAAGATGGCATGGAAGAATCCATTAGCGGTTCAAGAAAGGATGAGAACAGCCGGCCAACCATTAACAGTTATATGTTTGGCAATGCAAGAGCTTTAGCCACTATTGCCGGTTTACTTAAAGAAGAAACAATAAAACAGAAGTACGAGCAAAAAGCCCTGACGTTAAAAAAACTGGTTCAGGATAGTTTGTGGAATGCTACCTCATCGTTTTTCGAAACTAAACTTGCAAAAAAAGGTCTTGCCAATGTTCGTGAAGCCATCGGTTTTACACCCTGGGATTTTAATTTGCCTGATGATCAGGATAATTATGCAAAAGCATGGGATCAACTTTTAGATACAGCAGGTTTTAATGCACCATGGGGTTTAACTACGGCTGAAAGGAGAAATCCTACCTTCAGGACAAGAGGTTCGGGACATAGCTGTGAATGGGATGGTGCTTTATGGCCTTTTGCTTCATCACAAACATTAAAAGGCCTATCAAATCTATTAACCAATTATAAAAAGCACGGCAAAATGACTGCTGATGTTTTCTATGATGAATTACATAAATATGCACTTTCCCATCAAAAAAATGGAAAGCCTTATATAGGTGAATATCAGGATGAAAAAAATGGCGAATGGCTAAAGGGCGATAATCCCAGAAGCAGTTTCTATAACCACTCTACCTTCTGCGATTTAATTATCAGCGATTTAATCGGTCTGAAACCTCGAATAGATAACATACTCGAAATTTATCCGCTAATTCCAAAAGGAAAATGGGATTGGTTTACCCTTGATAACATTTCTTACCACAATAAAACAATAACTTTAATGTGGGATAAAACCGGAGCAAAATATAAAAAGGGTAAAGGTTTCTTTATCTATGCTAATGGAAAAGAAATTTATAGAAATAGCGATTTAAAGCCTGTAAAAATTAAACTTTAATTAAATGGCTGCTTCTACAACGATTAAAAGAAATACCTTAATGAAATATTACACCCATTTATTAAAAGCATTGCTGTTTACTTTTGTGTTCTTCGCGTTTTCAGTTGCAAATGCCCAGTCGTTTTACAACGTTTTGAAATATGGCGCAAAAAATGATAGCAGTAAAATTGCCACAACAGCGATTAAAAATGCGATTGATGCTGCATCAAAAGCAGGTGGAGGTACTGTTTATTTTCCTGCCGGAAAATACTTAACGGGGCCCATTCATTTAAAAAGTAACATTACCATATTTATTGATGCCGGAGCTGAACTTCACTTTAGCGATAATTTTGATGATTATTTACCCATGGTGAAATCGAGGTATGAAGGTGTTGATGTTACTTCGTTCTCACCACTTTTCTATGCTTATAAAGCTGAAAATATTTCCATAACAGGAAGAGGCTTGATTGATGGACATGGTAAAAAGTGGTGGGATTTTGTTGAAGGATATAAAGAAGGGCAAGCACGTTCTAAATGGCAAAATAAATTTGATGAGTTAAATAAGGATATTATCCTGCCTGATGATGCAAAGCAGATGAAACGTGGCTTTCTGCGCCCGCCATTTATACAGCCTATGTTTTGTAAAAACATCATTATCGAAGGAATTACCATAAGAAATTCTCCATTCTGGACAATAAACCCCGAGTTTTGCGAAAACGTGAAAGTTCACGCTGTTACCATAAATAATCCACATTCGCCAAATACCGATGGAATTAATCCTGAATCGTGCAAAAATGTGCATATTTCCGATTGCCATATCAGTGTTGGCGATGATTGCATAACCATAAAATCCGGAAAAGATGCACCTGGCCGTAAAATGGGAATACCTGCTGAAAATTATACCATAACAAATTGCACCATGTTATCAGGTCATGGTGGTGTGGTTATCGGCAGTGAAATGTCGGGCGATGTCAGGAAAATTACCATATCCAATTGTGTATTTGATGGAACCGACCGAGGAATCAGAATTAAAACCGCAAGAGGCCGTGGCGGTGTTGTTGAGGAAATCAGGGTAAGTAATATTATCATGAAAAACATTGGCCAACAGGCAATTGTACTCGATATGCAATACGCTAAAACGAATCCGGAGCCTGTTTCTGAACGAACCCCGAAATTCCGGAATATTCATTTCAGCAATATAACTGGTGAAGTAAATCAGGCTGCATATTTAAACGGACTGGAAGAAATGCCTATCGAGAACATTACTTTTAATGATATCAATGTAGACGCTAAAACGGGTTTTAGTATTGGCAATTCCAATAAAATTGAATTTCACAATGTTCAGGTTAATACAACATTAGGCTCTGCTTTATCGGCTTCGAATGTAAATAGCCTAACCATTGATAATGTTAAAACCTATACACCCAATGATAAATCAGCGGTTATCGATTTAAAAAATGTTAGCGATGTTTTTTTGTACAATGCTTTTCCTGTTAGTGGAACGGAAACATATCTAAAACTTAGCGGAGCGAAAACCAAAAGTATTTCTATTGGAAACAATAACTTTAAGAATGTAAAAAATGCAGTGGTAAAAGAGAAAGAGGTTACAGATTCGATAAATGTAATATCTGGAGATAAAGGGCAATAACTTACTCATTCATGTAATGGCTAATAAAATTTTGAAATCTTTTTTAAATGAAAAGTTCGGCTGCTTTGCAGTGCTGATTTTCATTAGTTTTTGTGCTGCTGCTCAGAACAATTTAACACTTTGGTATAATAAGCCTGCCGAAAAATGGACGGATGCACTGCCTTTGGGAAATGGTAGCTTAGGTGCAATGGTTTTTGGCGGAGTTGCGTCTGACCATATTCAGTTTAATGAAGAAACATTATGGACTGGAAAACCACGCAACTACAATAAACAAGGTGCATCAGCATATTTGCCACAAATCAGAAAGTTGCTTTCAGAAGGTAAACAAAAAGAAGCCGAAAACCTTGCGCAGGCTGAGTTTATGGGTTTACAAAGTGAAACCGGAGACAGGGCTAAATGGGTGAAAGATATACAGGCCGGAAAAGGGATCACAGGAAATCCGGCATTGGAAAAATTCGATGATAAAACCTGGAAAACCATAAAAATGCCATCATACGAAGGCTGGGAAGCCGTTGGACTCGCGAACTTTGACGGTGCAGTTTGGCTAAGAACAACTTTTAATGTACCCGAAAACTGGTTAGGCAAAGATTTAATATTGGATTTAAACCGAATCCGCGACCAGGACTTTACCTATATCAACGGTACACTGGTAGGTAATACAGATAATGCAGAACCAAGAAAGTATGTTATTCCTGCCAGGTTAATTAAAGCCGGCCAGAATAGTATAGCCATTCAGGTTTTAAATTATTACGATAAAGGTGGTCTTGCTGGTTATAAAGACACTTCAAAACCTATTGGTATTTACCCTCAAGGTGCTGATGTATCAAAAGGTATTTCGCTTGTTAAGTTATGGAAATATAAAATTCAGGATGATAATCCACCCGCAGTGCCGCAGTATCAGGCAAGTTATCAGCCATTTGGCGATTTAATGTTGAACTTTAAATCGGTAAAGGGGAAAATTACCAATTATAAACGTTCTCTTGATTTAAGGACAGCAATTTCAAAAACTACCTATACACTGAATGGGGTAAACTTTGAAAGAGAATATTTTATCAGTGAACCCAACCAGGCACTCTTTATTCATTTAAAAACTGCTAAGCGTGGTAGTTTAAATTTAGATGCGATATTATCAAGTGTCCATCAGAAATTTGATGTGAAAACTTTAAGTGCTCACGCCATTGCCTTATACGTTCAGGTTAAAGATGGTGCTTTAAAAGGAGAGAGCTGGTTAAGTGTAAAAACTAAAAATGGTTCGGTTCAGGTAGTAAACAACAAAATTATCGTTAATGCAGCTGATGAAGTAACATTTTGTCTCACTGCGGCAACGAACTTTTTAAATGCCGCTAATGTTTCAGGTAATCCAAAAGCTAAAAATTCAGCTCGTCAGCTGGCCATAAAGGGATTATCTTATGAAACAATAAAAGCCAGACACATCAAAGAATATCAAAGCTACTTCAATACTTTCGACGTAAATTTTGGTCATTCAGAAAATGAAAAACTTCCAACAGATGAAAGACTAGAAAAATTTGCAAATGCAAACGATGCCGCTTTTGCAGGGCTTTATATGCAATATGGCAGGTATTTGTTAATCTCAAGCTCCAGGCCCGGAACCCAGCCTGCAAATCTTCAGGGCATTTGGAACGATTTGTTAACCCCGCCTTGGGGAAGTAAATATACTACCAATATCAATCTGGAAATGAATTACTGGCCGGCAGAAATTCTTAACCTTTCAGCCTTAAATAATCCACTGTTTAAAAAGATTGAAGGTTTATCGGTTACCGGTAAGGAAACTGCAAAAGCTTACTATAACGCAAGGGGATGGGTTTTACACCATAATACTGATTTATGGAACGGAACAGCCCCGATTAATGCATCGAATCATGGTATCTGGGTTACCGGCGGGGCCTGGTTAAGTCAGCATTTGTGGGAACATTACCTCTACACAAAGGATAAAAAGTTTCTGGAAACCGAGGCCTATCCCTTAATGAAAGAAGCTGCATTGTTTTTTGAGGATTTTCTGGTGAAAGACCCGAAAACCGGGTGGCTGATCAGCACACCATCCAATTCGCCAGAAAATGGTGGTTTAGTTGCCGGGCCAACTATGGATCATCAAATCATCAGAACACTCTTTAGAAATTGTGTTGAAGCTGCAAAAGTTTTAGCCAAAGATGATGCTTTTGCTGAATCGTTAAAAGAAAAGATAAAGGAAATTGCACCAAATCAAATCGGGAAGTTCGGTCAGTTACAGGAATGGCTGGAAGATAAGGATGATACGACCAATAAGCATAGGCATGTGTCGCATTTATGGGGTGTTTTTCCTGGCGATGACATCACCTGGGATAGCAATAAAAAAGTAATGGAAGCTGCTAGGCAATCGTTGTTATACCGGGGCGATGATGCTACAGGCTGGAGCCTGGCCTGGAAGATTAATTTCTGGGCGAGATTTAAAGATGGCGATCATGCCATGAAGCTCATTAAAATGTTAATAAAACCTGCCGGAAATGGCTCAGGATCGTATGTTAACTTGTTTGATGCACACCCTCCATTTCAGATTGATGGAAATTTTGGTGGTGCTGCAGGAATAGCTGAGATGATCGTTCAAAGTCATGAAGGTTATTTGGATATATTACCTGCATTGCCAACAGCATTACCTTTCGGCGAAATTAAAGGTTTATGTGTGAGAGGTGCTTATGAGCTGGATGTAAACTGGAATGACGGAAAGTTAACTGGCTTAAAAGTTAAATCGAAAGCAGGCGGTTTGTGCAGAATTGTATATAAAAATCAAAAAATTAACCTTGATACAAAAGCTGGCGGAACTTATAATTTGAACAGTGACTTGAAGTTGTTATGATGATAAATGAAAAGTTCACCCGTTTGAAAGTTAAAGTTCTATGCTTTCTACTCATCAGCTCCTTTATTTCCTGTAAGCTTTCGGCCCAGATCAGAAAAGATATCTCCTTAAATTCGGGCTGGCACAGTATTGCTGATGAAAAGGATATTAATGGCTACAATGGTTTTCAAAATGCTGCGTATAAAACTGCTCAATGGAAAACCGTAAATGTACCACATAACTGGGATCAGTATGAAGGCTATCAGCGAAAACTTCACGGTAACAAACATGGCTACGCCTGGTATCGGAAGACTTTTAAGAGCAATGAGGTAAAACAAGGCAAAAGATTTTTTCTGTATTTCGAAGGTGTTGGTTCTTATGCTACCGTTTGGCTTAATGGCAAAAAGGTAGGCTATCATGCTGGTGGAAGAACAACTTTTACACTTGATGTTACCGCAGAGATAAAGCTAAAGAATCAGGATAATATTTTGGCGGTAAGGGCCGATCATCCTGCCAATATTCAGGATTTGCCCTGGGTTGATGGTGGATGTTCAACTGAAAGGGGTTTTTCTGAGGGTTCTCAACCCATTGGGATTTTCAGGCCAGTACATTTAATAGTAACGAACGAGGCAAAAATACAGCCATTTGGGATACACATCTGGAATGATAACAAGATTTCTGATAGAGCAGCTGTTTTAAATATCGAAACTACCCTGAAAAATTATGGTGAAAAGACGAAATCATTAACGGTTATTACACAACTTTTAGATAGTTCAAATAGAATCGTTAAAGAACTGAGGCAGTTGGCCAATCTCACGGCCGGGGCAGAAGTTACAAAATCACAAAAAACAGATGAGTTACGAAACCCCAGGTTGTGGTCTTTGGAAAATCCCTATCTCTACACCTTAAAAACAACGATTATTGAAAGTGGAAAAGTGGTTGATGAAGTAAAAACGCCTTACGGAATCCGATGGGTAAGCTGGCCAATAGGCGATAACGTTAATCAGAAACAATTTTTACTAAACGGAAAACCCGTCTTTATAAATGGAATAGCTGAATATGAACACCTGCTAGGCCAAAGCCATGCTTTTTCAAATGAACAGATTTATTCGCGGGTACGACAAATTAAAGCTGCAGGTTTTAATGCTTTTCGCGATGCCCATCAACCTCATAATCTTTTGTATAATAGCTACTGGGATAAGTTAGGCGTATTATGCTGGACACAAATGGCAGCGCATATCTGGTACGATACACCTGAATTTAGAAATAATTTTAAGGCACTTTTAACTGATTGGGTAAAGGAGCGGAGGAATAGCCCGGCGGTTGTTTTATGGGGACTTGAAAACGAAAGTACTTTACCCGAAGATTTTGCGAGAGAATGTACAGCCTTAATCAGAAAATTAGATCCTACAGCGTCCTCGCAAAGAAAAGTTACCACATGTAATGGCGGTAAGGGAACTGATTGGGACGTGCCGCAAAACTGGACAGGTACTTATGGCGGAAATCCTTTAACTTATGGAGACGATCTGGAACGACAAGTTTTAGTTGGAGAGTATGGCGCCTGGAGAACTTTAGATTTACATCATTTAAATGCTGGAGAAAAAGGCTACACAGAGAACGCAATGACTGATTTAATGGAAACGAAAGTTCGTCTGGCCGATGTGGTTAAGGATAAAACTGCCGGACACTTTTTCTGGCTATACAGTTCTCATGATAATCCAGGCCGTGTTCAGGGAGGTGAAGGATTAAGGGACCTGGACCGCATTGGGCCGGTAAATTATAAAGGCATGTTTACGCCCTGGGAAGAACCTACTGATGTTTATTATATGTTCAGGGCAAATTATGCACCCAAACAAACGGAACCAATGGCCTATATTGTTTCGCACACCTGGCCAAATCGCTGGTCTAAACCTGGCATAAAAGATAGTATAGTCGTCTATTCTAATTGTGATGAAGTGGAATTGTTTAATGATGTTGACGGCGAATCGCTGGGTAAAAAAATACGTGGAAAAACCGGGACACATTTTCAGTGGGATAAACCCGACATCAAATACAATGTGCTTTATGCAATAGGTTATGTTAACGGGCAAGCAGTAGCAAAAGATTATGTTGTTCTGAATAGTTTACCCAAGGCACCTCATTTAAACAAGCTGATTACGAATACTGTTAGTTTAAAACCGGAAAAGAATTACAATTACCTATACCGTTTAAACTGTGGTGGTGCCGAGTACAAAGATGAATATGGGAATGTCTGGTTAAAGGATCAGGAAATTGATCAATACAACTACGGCTCTTCTTCCTGGACTTCTCAATTTCCTGGGGTGCCTGCTTTTTTTGCCAGCCAGCGAAGAACTTTTTCGCCTGTTAAGGGAACAAATGATTGGAAATTGTTTCAATCTTTCAGGTATGGGCGAGATCAGTTAAGTTTTGATTTTACTATACCCGAAGATGGCGAGTATTTAGTAGAATTATATTTTATCGAACCCTGGTTAGGGATAGGTGGAGGAATAAATGCCGAAAAAATGAGGCTATTTGATGTTGCCATCAACAATCAGCTGGTTTTAAAAGATTTGGATATCTGGAAGGAAGTCGGAACCAACTCGCTCCTGAAAAAAACTGTGAGGGTTTTTGTTAAGAAAGGAAGAATGGTTGTCTCATTTCCAAATGTAAAAGTTGGTCAGGCGGTTATTTCTGCAATTGCAGTTGCCAGCTTAGACAAAAAGCTAAAGGTCGATCCAAAAAGCAATACCATTGCAAAACTTTCCGTTAAAAATGAATTTAGTCTTTCGAGCTGGTTAGACATTGGCGACCAGCAGTTTTTAGATAAGGCTATTGTATTTACTTCCTTGCCACCAAATTTATATGGTGCAGAATGGGTACAAATGCCTGCTAAACATGCCGGGTTTAATTTTACAGTTAATGAAGAAGCTGATGTTTTTATCGCCAGTGAAAACATCGATTCGACGAACCTTAAGGGTTTTGAAGACACTAAAACTTTCATTGAAAACAGCAACTTTAACAAATTCAAAGTTTACCGAAAAAGATTTATCAAGGGAAGCCGGGTTGATTTAGGTGAAAACTTTTCATTTGTAGCCTTAATTCCACCTAGTGAATTAGCGCCAGCTTACGATTTAAAAACGGTTACCACTTACAAAGCTACTGACGGTTTGTTAAATGGAAACGCAATTAAAAAGGATTTCATTGGAAAGCAAAGGATACTTTTAAACGATTCTGAAGCTGCTCTTGAATTTTCTATTGGTGTTGGTGTTGCCGATACTTATTCACTTACTTTGAAATATCATAACCCAATGGATAAGCCTTTAATTGGTAAAATCGATTTTTTAGCTGCCGATGGTACGCTCATGAAAACTGAAAAAGCAGAATTTGCGCCTACAAAAGAAGGCAAATGGAACTATTACAGTACCAGTTCCGGAACGATGATTAATGCAGGAAGCTATAAACTCAGAATAACAACTATTCAAACTAAAGGTTTATATATTGATGGGCTTGATGTTCAATAAGATAAGATGGTACAATATATAGTTAAAATCTTATATTAATAACAAAACATAGTAATGCATATTTGCTTTAACCAAATTAATAAACGAGCCAACTGATAATGAAGGGTCTACCTGTATTCGATCTTGCTGTAATCTTCATCTATCTTGTTGGAATGATATTAGTTGGCGTTTATTTTTCGCGAAAAAATAAAAATTCCGAGCAATTTACAAAAGCTTCGGGCCTCATTCCCGGATGGGCAATAGGTTTATCAATTTATGCGACATTTTTAAGCAGCAATACATTTTTAGGTGTGCCAGGAAAAGCTTTTGGTGGTAACTGGAATGCATTTGTTTTCAGTATATCGATGCCTTTAGCGGCATGGATTGCCTCGAAATACTTCGTGCCTTTTTACAGGAGTACGGGTGAAATATCGGCATACACCCACCTGGAAAAGCGCTTTGGGTCATGGGCCAGAGTTTATGCAGTTGTTTGCTTTTTGTTAACTCAGCTTGCCAGAATGGGCTCTATTTTTTTCGGAATAGCACTGAGCTTGCAGGCTTTAACGGGTTATTCAATGCAGGTAATTATGATTGTTATGGGGATCTGCATTATATTCTACACCGTTTTAGGTGGTATAGAAGCTGTTATCTGGACGGAGGTTGTGCAGGCAATTATAAAAACCTTTGGAGCTTTGTTAATTCTGTACCTGATTTTTACCAACATGCCGGGAGGTATTTCAAAAATTGTATCGATAGGCCAATCTGCAGGAAAATTTAGTCTGGGTACTTTCAAACCTGATTTTGTGGGTTCCTCATTTTGGGTGGTATTGTTGTATGGGTTTTTTATCAATCTTAACAATTTCGGGATGGATCAAAACTATATCCAGCGGTATCATACGGCATCATCTGGTAAGGCGGCATCTAAATCAATATGGCTTTGTGTTTGGTTGTATATTCCTGCTTCCTTGTTGTTTTTTATTATAGGATCTTGCCTGTATGCCTATTATGATGTTAATCCCGATTTGGTTCAGTCGGTAAAACACCAGGTCGCAATAGAGCGGTTGCCAATCCATTCATCAGCAGCTGAAATTCTGAAAGTAGAAAATAGCTTAAAACCTGCAGATTATGGCGATAAAATTATGCCCCATTTTATGGTGACTAAAATTCCCGTAGGATTAGTGGGATTAATTGTTTCAGCAATTCTTTCAGCAGCAATGAGTACCATCAGTTCAGGAATGAATGCTTCTGCAACGGTTTTTTCAGTCGATATCTATAAACGTTATATCAGACCAGGCATTACTGAGAAAGAAAATTTATCGCTTCTGCATATTGCTACCGTAGCTTTTGGGCTACTTGGAATGCTTGCCGGGATTGCCATGATTGGTGTTAAGAGCATACTTGATGTTTGGTGGGAGTTATCAGGGATTTTCGCTGCAGGTATGTTGGGACTTTTTCTATTGGGACTTGCCAGCCGACAGACAAAAAACCACGAGGCTATCATTGCTACAATGATCGGAATCCTCGTAATTATATGGATGACTTTTTCAGCATTATTGCCACCACAATTTGAAATGCTGAGAAATCCTTTGCATAAAAATATGATTATCGTTGTTGGTACACTAACCATCTTTTTAACAGGCATTGGTCTAACTAAAATTAAAAACAGGAGCTTAAAATCTTCAGATTAGGATTTTTTTTAATCCTTTCAGAATAAAAATATAATAGGAAACATATCGAATTAATAAAATGGAAAACTCACAAAAAGGGTTCATCCCGGTTATGCTCACGCCTTTTTTAGGCAATGGAAATATCGATTATACAGCGCTTACTCAACTCACGGAGATTTACCTTCAGGCGGGTTCTTCTGGCTTATTTGCCAACTGTTTATCCAGCGAAATGTTCGAATTAACGGATAAAGAGCGTATTGATGCCATTAAACATGTTATAAAAGTTGTTGATGGCGCAGTGCCCGTAGTGGCCACCGGAACATTTGGCGGTGCAATTTCCAGTCAGGCAGATTTTGTGAAAAAAGTTAGCGATACCGGCGTAGAAGCAGTTATCGCAATAACAGGTTTGCTGGCTGCAGAAAATGAATCTGATGAGGTTTTTAACGATCGTGTTTTTGAATTGTTAACCCAAACCGGCGATATTCCCATAGGCTTTTACGAGTGTCCGGTTCCATATAAACGTGTTTTAAAACCACAACAACTGAGTGAGTTTGTATCAACCGGCCGGGTAATTTACCATAAAGATACTTCACTTAATTTAGCCCAGATCAGGGAAAAGTTAAGGCTTACCAATGGGCAGAATTTTGGATTATATGATGCTTATATTGTTCATGCTGTAGAATCTTTAAAAGCTGGTTCAGCAGGCTTATCCTGTATTCAGGGGAATTATTTTCCTGAATTAATCGTTTGGTTATGTGATCATTATAACGATCCCTTTGCTGCTGAAGAAGTAAATATCGTGCAACAGTTTTTAATTGATAATATGGATGTAATGCATAATGTTTATCCAATAGTTTCGAAATACTTCCTTCAGAAGAGAGGATTGGATATCTCTACTTTTACGAGGAGAAACGTAGGTAATTTTACACCTGGTGTTATTAAAGACGTTGAAAAATTATTTAATGATTACACAGCGCTGAGACATGATTTAAATATTCAGGTTTATATCTGATAAATCGATATATTGGGAAACGCTTAAGGTCTAAATTATCACGCAATGTTTCTCATTTCAAAAAATAAAATATTAAACTATATTAATGAACACCCTGAATCGAGGGTATCACTTGCTCTTTGGCTAAAACATTTTGAATCAAAACCTGATTTAATGTTTTCTGGCGATAGAACGATAGGCCTTGGCAGTCCAAATGGTAGAGGGTCTGCAAGTACTGATAACAAATATTGTATTGAATTTGAAACGAATCATCCCGCAAAAACTCAGTTGATAACCTGGATAGGAACTATTTTTGAAGAAGAAGAAAAACGAAGAAAAGAAAATGAGGAGCGGGAAAGATATTTTCGAGATGTTCTTGGTGAAAAGTTGGAAACTAAAACGGTTGTTCTAACAGGAAAGGTAAATGTTATAAAAAAAATAAAACCTGACAATTCAACTCCAACCTACAGCTCTGAATTAAGTGATAAAATAACAAGTTTTAATTTCGATATAAAACCATCGGAATTAATCGATTTCGAATCGTTCGAAGAATATGAATTTTATTTAAATGAAGCTATTTCATTATTCGGCGCCCGGCCCGGATCTCCTGAATATCGCAGATTAATGATATTGATTTTTAAAATCGATCACTATGAGCGTAACGAGCTAATTTTTCCGGAAGCGAATCTGATTGAATCTATTAAACATAGGATGGAACTTTTTCAAATGGACGCATCTTCTTTTAGGGATATTTTAGGCGAAAATGACTTTACAAATTTCTTAGAAGGCAATTTTAAACTTAAGGCCTATACGCGTAATCGCGTATTAACACGGCTTGGTTTGGGTTTATTGATTCAAAAAAGAAAAAAGAACTAATTCAGATACTTTCGTTTATAATCAAGTGGTGTCATTCCCGTTACTTTTTTAAAATGACGGTAAAAATTCGATACGTTATTAAAACCGCAATCAAAACAAATTACTTCTGTAGGCAATTTGTTCTCAATCAGGAACCGGCATGCATGGCTAACCCTTATTTCAATCAGAAAATCGTAATAGGTTTTTTTAGTCATTAGCTTAAAATACCGGCAAAATGAAGTTACACTCAGGTTGCTCAGATTAGCAACTTCTTCAAGTTTAATATCTTTTTTGTAATTGCTTAATGTATAGGTGCAAATTTTATTAATGCGTAAAGTCTCCGATTCGTTGGATTGATAAAATGTATTTTTGCTCGTAACAATGGTTTCGTATTCATCTGTTTCGGCAAGTGTTTTTAAAATCGAAAGCAGGATAATTACCCTATCGAGGTTTGTGGCATCTACAGCTTCCCTCATTAAATCAATCAGTTTTTCTTTTGCATCGCCCTTTATAATCATACCGCTTTTAGCCTTCTCAAATAATTTAGGAATCAGGTAGGCTTCAGGTAAATTAATCAGATATTTACCCAGGCAGTCGGGTAAAAAGTGAACAACCATGGCCTCGGTATTCAAATCCGGATTGCCCTGAAAATATTCATCCTTGCAACGCCAGGTGTGGGGGAGGTTTTCGCCAAGCAGAATCAGTTCATCAGGCACAAAATTACTGATATTGTCACCAATAAAACGTACACCTTCACCTTTGATCACATAGTGTAATTCTAGCTCAGGATGGTAATGCCAGATGTTGCCAAAATCTGGTTTAATATCATGACGTATGCTAAAAGAACTTTGAAGTGTAACAGGAACTTTGTGAAAATGAGGTTTCATTAATTTGTAGGGATATTTGGTTAAATCCAGCAATATAATGTTTTGCACATCATAAGCTTTAAGAATTAAAGTTAGCTTATAATGTGATAATATCCTACATAAATTTGCTAAAAAGTATTAGTAAATAACAATTCTGATTGTAGAGTTTTGTATATAACCATCAAGGTGATAACCAAAATATAACCCGGCAAATTATTTTAATATGAATAATTTGTTTATGAATGAATTATGAGGCCTGAAAAACAGAACGAAATTTTATTGGTTTCAAGCGGAGATTTAAGGCTTTCCGCTAATCAGAATTGCTGGGCTGCACAGCTTGAAATGGAGGTTAAATTAACAGCTGCAATTGAAAAATTTGGCTGTAAAGTTAAGCGGGCACATGCTTATGATTCAACAAAAAAGCATGGTTTTATCGATTCGCAAAGAATGGGAATGGATATCTTTCGCAATATCGATCCAAAACTACCCCTAATCGTTGCCGAAAGCGTATGGCAATACTCACATCATGTTTTTGCAGGGTTAACAACACATCAGGGGCCAATTTTAACTGTAGCGAACTGGAGCGGACAATGGCCCGGACTGGTTGGTATGCTTAATCTTAATGGCTGTTTAACTAAAGCGGGTGTAAAATACAGTACTTTATGGAGTGAGGATTTTACCGACGAATTTTTTACCACCGGACTTCAGGAATGGTTAACTACATCAAAAATCAGTCACAGTCAAAGCCATGTTAATAGCTATAGTTTATCTAAAATCCCATTGGCTGATGAAAATAAAGGAAGAACTTTTGCCAGAACATTAAAAGAACGCAAAGTGATTATGGGTGTTTTTGATGAAGGTTGCATGGGTATGTATAATGCAATTATTCCTGATGAACTCTTGCATCAAACAGGTTTTTTCAAAGAAAGACTAAGCCAGTCGGCTTTATATGCCGAAATGCTCGATGTAACCGATAATGAAGCAGAGGCGGTTTTAAGCTGGCTGCTGAATAAGGGAATGACTTTTAACTGGGGTACTGATGAAACTACAGAATTAACAAAAGCACAAACCTTGCAGCAATGTAAAATGTACATCGCTGCTTTGCGTATTGCAGATAATTTTAGCTGCGATACTATTGGTATCCAATACCAGCAAGGCTTAAAAGATTTAACTGTAGCCAGCGATTTGGTTGAAGGTTTATTAAATAATGAAAATCGTCCACCTGCTTTCTCAAAAACAGGTAAAGAATTATATGCAAACCAGGCGCTACCACATTTTAACGAAGTGGATGAGTGCGCCGGACTAGACGCTATGCTCACCTATCATTTATGGAAGGAACTTGGAATGACCGGCGAAAATACTTTACATGATATCCGTTGGGGAGAACATTATAAAGGAGGCGAAATTGATGATTTTGTGTGGCTTTTCCTGATTTCAGGTGCTGCACCGGCAGCTCATTTTATAGGGGGCTATGAAGGTGCAAGTAGCGACAGGCAGCCACCGATGTATTTTCGCCTCGGTGGAGGTACATTAAAAGGTATAAGTAAACCCGGTTTTATTGTCTGGAGTCGGGTTTATATAGCAGACAACGAATTACATTGCGATTTAGGGGTTGGCGAAGTTGTAGCTTTACCGGAAGAAGAAACAAACAGGCGTTGGAAAAGCACTACCCCGGAATGGCCAATTATGCATGCAGTTTTAAAGGGAGTAAGCCGGAACCAGTTGATGGCGAGGCATAAGGCAAATCACATTCACGTAGTTTACACTAATTACGAGGCAAGTGCACACGAAGCCTGCAGAATAAAAGCAGCTGCTTTAGATGAATTGGGCTTAAAAGTTCATTTTTGTGGCGATGTACATTTAATTAAGTAAAATAATAAAATTTAAAATATATAAATGATGAAAGTACCAGTTCTTGTTTTGTTTTTAATGCTCTCAGGTATTTCCGAGGTTTTTGCACAGCAAAATGCAGTTTCGGAGGAAGATAAAGCTAAGTATGTGAAAATTATAACCGAACGTGCCGATAAAATTGTGGCAGTGATTGGTTTAACCGATGCGGCTAAAACCGAAAAGGTTAGAAATATAATCAGGGATCAGTACAGTAATCTGAATGATATTTACACTGTTCGCGATGCTAATCTGAAAGCTATTAAAGAAAAGAATAAAGACGATAAAGCAGTTAGGGATACCGCCATCGCAAAAGAAAACCGCAATACGGAAATGGCTTTGGCAAAGCTCCATAAAAAATACATTGGCAAACTTTCTGCGCAATTAACTACTGAGCAGATTGAAGGGGTAAAAAACGGAATGACCTATAATGTTTTACCATTAACTTATAAGGCCTATCAGGAAGAAATACTAACACTTACCGATGCGCAGAAAGCGCAAATTCTGGTGTGGCTAACTGAGGCCAGGGAACATGCAATTGATGCTGAATCATCAGATAAAAAACATGCCTGGTTCGGTAAATACAAAGGGCGTATCAATAACTATTTGTCAGCTGCTGGCTATGATTTGAAGAAGGAAGGGATAGAATGGGAGAAGCGGCGAAAGGCGAAAGCTGAAACCAATAACTAATCAGAAAATACAGTAACTAACCAAATAAACTATTATGAAGATTAAAATTTTGAGCAGGGCCTCATGGGCACTGCTATGGCTACTCTTTGCCTCAACAGTCGCTTTTGCACAGCAAAAACAGATCAGGGGTAAAGTAGTAGACAAAAAAGACGGGCAACCCATCCCAGGGGTTAGCGTTGGTATAAGAGGTAAAACCAACAATGTGAGCACAAATGACAAGGGGGAATTTGCCCTTTATGCCGATCCAAATGCCGATGAACTTGTATTTTCATACGTTGGTTATGTCAGGCAGGTGGTGGCTCTACAAGGAAAGCTTACCATTCAGATAGACCTTGCAGAAGATTCACGAAGTCTGGATAATGATGCTGTTGTGGTAGTAGGGTATGGTGTTAAAAAGAGGTCCGAAATTTTAGGGTCTGTTGCAAACATAAAGGCAGAAGAGATACAGGATATTCCTGCTCCAAACATAGCAGGTGCATTGCGGAATAAAATTCAGGGGGTTGGCGTCAATACTGTTTCGGGTAAACCTGGCTCATCCATCACCTTAAATATCCGGAATTCTACCGCATCAGAACAATCGCAGCTATACGGTGTAACCTCGGAGCCTCTTTATGTTATCGATGGTATCACGGTGTCGAGAGATGAATTCGATAACATCGACGTTTCTATGGTTGAGGATATCTCCTTTCTAAAAGATGCATCTGCTGCCATATATGGTGCATCGGGAGCAAAAGGTGTAGTGTTGGTTACTACCAAAAGAGGAAAGACTGGTAAGCCAAAAATCAGTTACACAGGCTATTTGGGTGTTCAGGATAATACCAGCGATGTGAAGATGCTTAGTGCCTACGAACACGCGACACTGCTCAATGATGCTAACAAAATTAAAAATGCCGCTACTTCAACCTTATTTTCAGATGCCGATCTGGAGGTGTTGAAAAATAACCCTAATAAAAGCTGGTTTGATGAGTTATGGAAGGCCGCTACAACACAGCGGCATAATATCAATGTATCTGGAGGTTCGGAAACCATAACATTTTTTGCGGGTGGAAACTATTACAATGAAACAGGCAATTACGGCGGTATCACTTATAATAAATATGCTTTTCGTTCGGGAATGAATGCTAAAATTTTGCCTGGATTAACTGCAGACGTTACACTGAACTTTGATTTCAACAAAAAAAATAGCGATACCTATAAAAATGGTGGAGAAAATGATCAGGCGTTTTTTCAGCAACTGATTACTACACCTATGTGGGTACCTATTCAGATTGACGGTAAGCCTGTAAATTATAACAACAACACCAATCCACTAGCGGTTATCAATTCAGGCAATAATATTTTTACTAAATCACAGGGACTGAATATCAATGCCGCTATCAATTATAGCCCAACATTTATTAAAGGTTTAACAGCTAGTGTACGCTTTGGAAAAAATAACAGGGGAGGCAATAGTGGTCAATATGTTCCGCCGTATACTGTTTACAATTTTAAAATGACCGGACAGAATGGGTTACTTTATACAAACGAGTTACTTAATTCTACTACAGCGGTAGGTGTGGCGAATACTTTATTGCTTAAAGGCACCACTACCGAATCGAGTTATCAGGCTATTGGTTCCTTAAACTACAGCCGTACTTTTGGAAAACATTCTGTATCGGCCATGGCAGCTTTCGATCAATCGGAGGGAAATAGTGAATCATTAACCGTTTACTGGAGAAATCAGGTACTTCCCAACATTGATCAGTATTGGGGCTTTGACCAATCTACGTTTACCATGCAGGAAAATACGTTTGGCGAATCTGTTCAGCGTTCCTATATAAGCCGTTTTAACTATGATTATGATAAAAAATATCTTTTAGAAGCCATTGCACGCTGGGATGCTTCATCGAATTTTGCACCTGGTAACCGATGGGGCTTGTTTCCGAGTATTGGTTTAGGATGGGTAATCAGTCAGGAAAATTTCTTTAAAGATAATGTCAGATTTGTTAGTAATTTAAAGGTAAGGGCAAATTACGGATTAGTTGGTGAAAGCCGTGTTGATGCACGGTTGTGGCAATCGCGTTACAAAGTTGATCCTAATGGCTATTCTTATAATGAAACGCTATATGGAGGCCTGAATCCATCAATTTTACCTAATCCGGATATTACCTGGGAAAAAGCCAGGACGATGAACCTTGGTTTAGATGCTTCATTATTCAACAACAGGTTAAATATTACCTACGAATTTTATCATCGCTATTCATACGATATGTTTGATAAAGGAAATAATGAAAATTTCCCAATGTACGCAGGATTTGAAGCGCCTATTGTAAACTATCAGCAAAGAACAGCCTGGGGACATGAAATTTCATTAGGTTACAAAACTAAAATCGGTAAAGATTGGGGTATTTCAACCGATGTGATGTTTGGTTTTGGTAATAGCCGTATCGACCGGATGTTCTATAATCAGTTCCAGTTATGGGATATCACTTATCCTGACTTGAAATATCAGTTTGGCACTAATCCCAATGTTTACAACTCATCTAACTTTGGGTTGATTTCGAAAGGTATGCTGCGCACACAGGCTGAGGTTGATGAATTCTTAAATAAAAATCCAACTTATACGATCAATGGTCAGGTTCCACAGGTGGGCTGGTTGTATTATGAAGATATCAATGGCGACGGTAAGATCACTGAAAAAGATCAGACCCTGATGTTCAAGAAAACGAATGGTTTTGGCTTTGGATTTAATGTAGGGCTAACATACAAATCGTTTGTACTGAACACAAACTTCGTTACCAGGTTTGGTGGTAAAGTTTTCTTTGATGCGAAGTCGAAAGCTCCTGCAAGTACTACAGTAAATGTGCCTGCTTACTGGAGAGACCACTGGACACCTGAAAATACGAATGCCGAATTTCCAAGGTATGATGATCCTTCTATTGCAGCGGGATGGAACTCAACCTTCTGGGCACGTAGCGGCACGATGATTCGAATCAATAACATGACGCTTGCTTACAGATTACCGAAAATGCTGCTTAGCAAGCTTGGACTGAGCGATTCGAGGTTGGTGCTGGCCGGAAATAATTTATGGACAATTATTAATCCGCTGGATTATAAAGATCCTTATTCCTCAACAATATACGATTATCCAACACTCAGGACTATTTCTGTTGGATTGAATGTAAGCCTGTAATCTTTTATTTAAGAAAATAAATGAGAATGAATTTCAAAAACAAATCAGCATTGGTCATCGCCATGATGTCTATGCTAACGATATCAATTTCTTCCTGTAAAAAAGATTTTTTCGAGCTGGAAGACCGTAATGGAATGGATTCCAGAATCTGGGATAATGAAGGGTCTATTCAATTTTTGTTAAACGATACCTATGACGTGGTGATGCCCGATTATCCATATGAGGTAGCTGCCGACAATGTGATATACGCTAGTGATGAAGATAAATATTCCTCATCCGAATCAATTATGCGTAAAGCTATTGGTGTAAATGGAACACTTACATCAAATGATGTAAAATTTATTGCCACGAAATATCAGGGCAATAAGGGAGATAACCGCTATTTCGACATTGCACGTTGCAACACGGCATTGGCTGAAATTCCAAAAGGTACGCTTTCTCAGCTTTCGAAAGATAAGCTGCGGGGACAATTTTTCTCTTTGAGGGCATTAACTTATTTTCAGTTAGTGAGGTTGTATGGTGGGGTGCCATTGGTGCTAACGCCTCAAAATCCAGATAATATTACGCTGTCGGGCCGTGCTAAAGCTAGTGAATGTTTTCAGGCCATAGTTAATGATCTGGATTCGGCAATGAAATTATTAAATGGTGTTACCTGGGCAGATGCAACTGAACGTGGGAAGTTTACCCGTCAGGCTGCGGCAGCATTAAAAGCCAGGGTACTGTTATACTGGGCAAGTCCTCAATTTAACCCTACAACAATAGCTGCACATCCTTTTGATCAGTCGAGATGGCAAAAAGCATATGATGCCAGTAAAGAAGCTTACGATATCTGCAAGGCTGCGGGAGCATCCTTATTGCCAAATTATGGCGATATTTTCCTGAAAGAAGGCACGGCGAATCCTGAGGCTATTATTGTAAGGTCTTATTCGGCAAAACTGGCAAAAAGAGGACAGAACGTAGAACAAAAGAGCCGGCCAACGGAAGAGGGTGGTAACGCATCTGCGTTCAATCCAACATTGCAGCTGGTAAACGCCTATACAATGAAAGATGGTGTGCCAGTTGGGCAAACGAGTTCCTTTACTTATGATCCTGTATTATTCTGGGTAAACCGCGATCCTCGTCTGGATGCGACGATAGCGTATAACGGGAGCACCTGGAAACTAAGCGGGGCCGCAACCAGACGGCAATGGTGCTATACCGGCGGCGTGACAGAAGCATCACCTCAGGGCTTTTATCTTAAGAAATTTTGTGATCCTGATCTGGCAAAAGGATCAGTAGCTTATGCAAATGATTATGGGGGCAATGGTCTGGATTGGGTTGAACTTCGCTTTGCTGAAGTGATTATGAATTATGCAGAATGTGCCAATGAAATCGGAAACCTGCAAGAGGCAAAAGATTTGGTTAAGTTAATCAGGGTGAGGGCCGGAATTTTACCTGGGACAAAAAACTATGGTTTGGACTTAGCGACGACTAAAGAGCAAATGCGGACATTAATTATGAATGAACGTATGGTGGAATTCTGTTTTGAAGGGAAAAGATCATTTGATTTAAGAAGAATGCGTCAGTATCATTTGTTATCAGGTAATATGCAAACCATTCAATGGACGGTGAAGACAACTGCCTTAAAAACTGAATTGGAGACAGTGGGTACTAACGGTATAAGGTTTAGGGAAAGTATTAATATCAACGATAGGACAACCTTTGATAAATATTTTTCAACTACGAATGTAAATCAGGGCGCAACAGGATTTGGAGCTTTGGATACCTATTATTTCTTTGGTTTGCCATCAACCTTTATGAATTCCAGTCCACTACTCGATCAAACCATTGGGTGGGATGGAGGAACATTTGATCCTTTGTAATGCGCTCACTAATCATTAAATAAAGTCAAAATGAAAAGAAATTTAAAATACATAGGCCTGTTTTTTATGGCTGCGCTTCTTTTTGCCGGATGTAAAAAAGAAACGGAAAATATCTTCAACATGTTCTCTGATGTAACCGTTACCTATACTGCCAACAGTAAGTATGCGGTAACTGATTATAAAGATGTAAATGTTGGCGATAGTGTATATTTAGAATATACCATTGAATCGGCAAAAACAGATATGTACGTGGCCTGTATCTTTGAAACGTCGTCGGCTATTCCTACAAAAGTTACTTTGGAACCTTCTCAAAGAAGAAAGGCAACAGGAATTGTAAAGCTTAAAATGGATACCAGGGTAGGTAAGATTTCTTACCGGATCTGGGCACTGGATAAGGGTGGTATATATTTAGGGGATGGATATAAAACCATCACTTTAAATGTGTTACCTGATTACAAGTATTGGGCTTCAAGGGAATTCTTTATTCCCGATTCCGTCGGCAAAAACTCCAATTCCTTTATTTCGCTAACCGATGGACAGTTATATTCATATAACAACGGTAAAGATAATACAAGCAAAATCGATCTGGGTCTTTACCGTACACCGGGTACCGGAACAACAAGTGCGAACAGCTATTTATATAATGTATATGCCTTGGATGCCAATCCTATGCCATTTACAGCATACGATTTCAGCACATGGGCCAATAAGCGTGCAACATTAGTTGCGGCACCTAAAACTGGACAAGCTTCAACCTTTACCGCATTACGGACGGGGGCACAGATCATTACCGCAGGAAAAAGCGCAAAACCTAATGTTAAATCGATTACTACGGGGCTGGTAGCTGGTAGCTTGTTTTATTTTTTGACCCCGGAAGGGAAGTACGGTGCATTTTATGTCAATTCAATTTCAAGCACAAATTCCACAAGAGGATTGTTCATGAATGTTGACATCAAGATTCAAAATTAATCGTTTTTACAAGTCGAAAAGGAGACATTTTAAAATGTCTCCTTTTTTTGTTTATAGCGGTTTTTGATCAATTGGTTTTCTGAAGAAAATAGCAGCAAAAATCTATACGTTGTTCGGGAGTTGTTCGGGAAGTATTCGGAAAAACACCCCACTTATTCGGGGAATGTTCGGCGGGGCTTCGGGAAAGCATGCGGAATGCTTCGGGAAAGCTTTGGCTATCCTCCGGGAAAACTGCGAGAAAAGTGCCGGAGGTGTTCGGGAAATATTCGGGTGCTGATCGGGTTTCAGTAAAACACCAGCCGAAGCTTACCCGAAGTTTTCCCGACCTTTTCCAGTAGTTAATACAAGCTTGAGTAAAACAATTAATGAATAATCTCCGAATAATTTAATAAAAGCTGATGCTTAATCAAGGCTGAGCGGAAGGTTCTGAAATTAAAATTAAGATTCCCGCAAGGAACACCGTCGCGAGTTTACCAATATTAGCAGTACTAATAGTTGTTGTGGTGTCTTTAGAGAACTGCTTTAAGTCGTCTACTCCCAGCTATATATTGACAATAAAAATATTTTAACATTTTTTTATTCAAGAATATTTCATTTATATATGAATTTATTTCTATATTGTAATGAAATTAAAAATGTTAAAATAACGTTTATTATTGTTGATGATAATAAGCTATAAAATAGCTCCTTGTAAAACGTTTATTTTAGTTTTTTAATTGAAAATTAAAGTATAATTATACTTTCTAACCAAAATATAGATTTAAACAAAAACGAAGAAATGAGCCATTTTTATCAAAACTGCTTTGTGGTTTTTCGCCAGATTTTATCCGAGTAAATTTCTTTTGTTGATTATGGGTACTTGAAGATGGAGTTTAAATTGAATCTATTTTTTTAGACAAGAGCAACCGGAAACAGATAATTTTTACCGAAAAAAATTGCTGTAAACAAACAGCATAAATACTAACCAAATAATAAATATGAACTTAAAATTTTTACGCAAACTTTCGTTGTCTTTGCTGCTAATGCTGCTGGCGAGTACAATTCTATTTGCTCAGGATCGGAAGATTACGGGTAAGGTAGTCGATCAGTCTGATGGAACCGGTATTCCCGGTGTAAATGTCAGTCTGAAAGGTTTTCCAAGTAATGTGAGTACAAATGCTGACGGGGTTTATACCATTCAGGTTAAATCTAACACAGATGTATTGGTGTTTTCTTACATTGGTTATACAAGGCAGCAAATTTCGGTCGGAACACAAACAACGATTAATGTAAAGCTGGTATCAGATAATAAAAATTTAGATGATGTGGTGGTTGTTGGTTACGGAACGCAGAAAAAAATCTCTTTAACCGGTTCTGTTTCATCGCCAGATTTAAAAACAGTTGAAGATATTCCGGCATTAAATATCACTGCCGCTTTAAAAGGTACCACCCCTGGTTTAAGTGTATCTGGTGGAGCACAACGACCTGGACAGGGTACTACCATTACGATTCGTAACCCGGTTGTGTTTGCTAAAGATGGTGGTCAAGGAACCAACCCTTTATTTGTTATTGATGATATTATCAGAACACAGACGGATTTTGATAACCTTGATATTAATGAGGTAGAAAGTGTAACGCTATTAAAAGATGCTGAAGCAGCTATTTTTGGTATTCAAGGTGCGAATGGGGTAGTAATGATCAGAACAAAAAAAGGTAAAATTGGTGCCCCGAAATTTAATATTAGTAATTCATTAGGAGTTTCTACAGCGACCATTATGCCTAAGATGATGAATTCTACTCAGTTGGCAACTTTTTCAAATGATTATACAAATGCATCTGCTTATATGCAGACTGTTCCTGGGGTACCTGTTGATAAATTTATCAATGCAGATGGTTATTTAGTAACTGCTGGCGTGCCGGCTAATTCAAGAACAGCTGCATGGTACACCCCAGATGAGCTTGATTATTTTTCTACTCATAGTCATAATTATTTTGATGATGCTTTCGGACCTGCATATGTTTGGCGTACTGCAGCGAATATCAGTGGTGGTACTGATAAAGTAACCTACTTTATTGGTGGAGACTTTGTAAATCAGAATAGTAACTTTAAAGGAATAAATTCTCATAAATATGGCTTAAGGGCTAGTGTTGAAGCGAAACCAGCAAAAGGTTTAGTAACTTCATTATCATTGAATACCAATATTGGCTACACAAGAAGTTACTGGTATAAATTGACAAGTACATCAGAGAATTTAGATAATGATGCGGCTTCTTTACAAAATGTTCAGCCTTGGCAAGAGTATTTTATCAATGGCAACCCTGTTGTAATTGGTGGTAGTAATACGGGGGGTAACGATAACATTAACTTTTTCCAAATACAAAATTCCAATAACTATACGGGAGGTACTAATACTTCTACAAATATTTTAGCCAAAGTTTCTTACGAAATTCCTGCAATCAAGGGTTTATCTGCTACTGCTACTTTTAATAAGAATTTAAATGCTGCGAATAATAAGCAGTTTGGTACTACATTCGTATATTATAAATACGCGGGCTTAGGTGCAAATAGTCATATTCCTGGCGGCGCATTAACAGGAACTTTTAACGTTTTGAATGGTGATAAAGTTCGTTTAACACCAACTTTTGCTGATAGTTATCAGATTAACGGCGGATTGACATATAACCGTACTTTCGGCAAACATAGCATATCTGCTTTGGCCTTGTTTGAGCAGCGTGAACAATACAGCGAGGCCGTAAATGCTGAAGCAACTGGTCTTGTTGCAGGAGCTTTAGATTATCAATCGTTTGCTGTGGGGACTTCAAGTTCTAACCAGTCATCGGCAGTAAGTCTTTTCGGATTTCAATCAATTATCTCACGCTTGAACTACGATTACGATCAAAAATATTTATTTCAAGCTATCTTTAGAAGAGACGGTAGTTCAAGATTTGCGCCTGGTAAAAACTGGGGTAATTTTCCAGCAGCATCTTTTGGCTGGGTAGCTTCAAGAGAATCTTTTATTGCTGATAACTTTAAATGGTTGGATATGTTGAAATTCAGGGCTTCATTTGGTTTATCAGGTGTTGATAATACCAAAGCATATCAGTATCTGGCCAATTACAATCTTGGTACTGGAAGTGCAGGTGGAGCTGTTTTTAATGGTAATGATAACAGGACCATTGCCATTAAGCCAAACTTAGCAATCCCTAACCCTGATGTTACCTGGAATAAAGAGCTAAAAACCTCTTATGGAGTAGATATGGCTTTCCTGAAAAATCGTTTAGCATTTACAGGTGAATATTACTGGAACCACGGTACAGACATTTTAACATCATTAAGTTCTTCTGTTCCGGCAACTATTGGTGCTTCAACACCAACTGAAAACTATACAAATGCCAATACCTTTGGTTGGGAATTTTCAGTTACCTGGAGAGATAAAATTGGTAAAGACTTTACCTATAGCTTTAGTCCTTTCTACACTTGGATGGATAATAAAATGCTGAAAGTTGATCAATCTGCTGCTATCGTAGGTACGGTAGAAGATGTTACAGGTCGTTCATCAGATTTAGGTGTTTTTGGTTATAAATCTTTAGGTATTATTAGAACACAAGCAGATGCAGATGCGATTATAGCACAGCGAGCAGCAGCAGCTGGTGGTGCAGCTAATGTTAAGATATTTGGACAAGCTGTTCAACCAGGTATGATTAACTATGAAGATGTTAATGGTGATGGTGTAATTAGTACTGATAAAAAAGATCAATACTTCATTAAAGACAGACAAAGTAACCATAATGCGTTGGGTTTAAACTGGAGTGTGGGTTATAAAGGATTGGTTTTGAACGTAATCATGGGAATGTCGTGGGGTGGTTGGACAAGTATGGATGGTTTAAAACCTGCTAACCAATCAAGTGCTGCAACGGGAGCATCAATATATGATAATAGGGCTGTTTACTGGGTTGATCACTGGACACCGACAAATACCAATGCTGCTTATCCAAACCCATATTTTAGAACCAATTTCGAGGTAACATCTGATTTCTGGTTGGTAAAGGCTACTAGCTTTAACATTACAAGTTTAAATTTAAGCTATAATGTGCCAACTAAAATTGCCAATAAAATTGGTATGTCTAGTTTAAGATTATTTACTGTGGCTACTAATCCGGTTCAGTTTATTAATCCATTCCCGGAAAAATACAGAGATTTACAAACAGCTTTATATAGTTATCCAACCCTTAAAACATGGTCGTTTGGATTAAATGTTGGCTTCTAATTGATATATAAAATGAAAAAGATATTCATCATAACCGCATTAAGTTTAGCTGTTTTATCGCTAACGAATTGCAAAAAAGTTCTTGAAAAATCGGATGTAGGAAATTTTACTGCAGAGCAGGTATTTAATGACTCTACAACTGTTAAATTAAATGTTGATTATTTATATAGTCAAAATCAGCCAGGTTGGTTTGGTACAACAGGAGGTTCGATTCACTCTGCCGGTACTTATAACCTTACTGAAGAAAGCCAGGGTAGTAACGTATTTGTTTTAGGTACAGCAACAATAGAAAGTGTAACCGATTTAGGTGTTGCTAATACAACAGGTAACAGTTATGGGAAAATCCGTACAATTAATACCTTTTTAAGGGACATAAACGCAGGTACATTAGATATTGCAGTTAAGCGCAGATTTGCAGCTCAGGCTTATTTCTGGAGAGCTTACAGATATTTTGAGCTTGCTAAATTATATGGAGGAGTACCATTAATCCTGGTGCCACTTAATGCTGTTGGTGATGAAGCTAAACAACTGGCCTTAACACCGCGTGCAAAAACGAGCGAAGTATTTGCTCAAATTAAAAGTGATTTGGATTCGTGCGTAAAGTATTTACCAGCTAAATGGCCAAAGCAAGCTGATTATGGTCGGATTACTTCTGGTGCTGCTGCAGCTTTTCTTGGACGGGTATTATTAACTTATGCTAGTCCTCAGTTCAATCCTAATAACGATGCTACAAGATGGCAAGCTGCCTACGATGCAAGTAAAACTGCGGTAACGCTTTTGTCGGCTAACGGTTATGGTTTATACGCTAAATATGATTATACGATGTGGACTACAGAGGGCGGAACATCTAGCGGTGCACCAAATAATCCAGAAGCCGTGTTGGTAACAGGCTATAATACATCTTCTGTTGATAATAATGCAAATAACAATACTTTTGATAATGGCGCCAGACCAAGGTCGGTTTCGGGTAGTGGTTCATACACACCTAGTTATGAAATGAGTTTGGCTTTCCCTATGCTTGACGGAAAACCAGCTACGGGTACCGGAGCATCAACAAAATATCCTTATTCGTTAGCTACATTTTATAAAAACAGAGACCCAAGATTTAACGCTACTATTGCTTATAATGGTACTACCTGGGGTAGTGTAATGAATGGTACAAGGTTATGGACCTATTACTACTACAGCGCTTCATCAGGAACAACCAATAAAACTACCGAAGCTACAGCTGCAAGTAATACTGGTTTTTATTTAAGAAAAGGTGTAGATGAAACAAAAGCGTCGCCAAGTACTTTCATGGGGACTGACTGGATAGAAATCAGATATGCAGAAGTATTATTGAATTTAGCTGAAGCTGCGGCTGAACTGAATAAAGTAGGTATAGCTGATGAACCCTATGTTAACTTAATCGCCATTAGGAAAAGAGCAGGATTGGAAGCAGGAAGTGATGGTTTGTATGGTTTAACAGCAAGTATGTCTAAAACAGATTTGGTGAATGCAATAATGAAGGAAAGACAGATAGAATTTGCTTTCGAAGGCAAAAGATTCTTTGATTTAAGAAGAAGAAAATTATTGGAATCTACATTGAATGGTACTAAAAGAAATGCAATTGTTATTCAGTTAAACAGAAGTGGCACATTAGCAACTGATTACATTGCTTCTACAAGAGAAGCTTCAGCCTCAACATCGCTTGATGCTTTGTATGCATCAAGTTTTACAATATCACTAAAAGCTTTAGACAATCAAAATATCGCATTCCAGGCTGGTAACTATTTTTATGGCATACCAACCGCTGCAATTAATAATAATATAAATCTCTTGCAGAATAATACCTGGGGTGGTCCATTCGATCCATTGCAATAAATTTTAGTTATAATAACATCTGAAAATTAATAACGCTCATCTGTATATTTGGTTTAAAGGAAGCAATTTATTTGCTTCCTTTTTTTTATTTAAGAATGTTACATTTATATATGAAAAATATTCTTACCTTGGATCATAGATTTCAAACAGAGAAATTTGAAACAAAATAGCATACCTAACCAAATTTAATAACCAAAGAATACCCGGAAGTAGCCAGATGATAAATTGCAGATAATCTGCTGCAAAAAGTGCATAGCTATTTCTTCAGCTTCTTTAACGAGCAAAACACACATGAAAAAGAACTTTTTAAATCTGCTGTTTTCAGCAGCATTAATGCTCTCCGCCGGTTCAGCTTCTGCACAGTATCCAAAAATTCCTGCCGATGTTCAGAGGACATCAGATTCATTGATGAAAGCGGCAACGCTTCACTCCAATATTGCATGGGAAAAGGCCAAGCCAATTATTGAACAAGAGGCTAAGCAAGGGAAACCTTATATTCCATGGGCGGCTAGACCAAATGACTTACTGCAATCGGAATTGTTAGCCTTTCCAGGTGCTGAAGGTGGGGGAGCCTATAGTTTTGGTGGCCGTGGCGGAAGAGTGATTGTGGTTAAAAATTTAAACGATAGCGGGCCGGGTTCGTTGCGTGATGCCTGCGAGCAGGGAGGCGCAAGAATAGTAGTATTTAATGTTGCCGGTATTATCAGGTTAAAAACGCCATTAATTATCCGTGCACCATATATTACCATTGCCGGACAAACGGCGCCTGGTGATGGTGTTTGCGTAGCAGGTGAATCGGTATGGTTAAATACCCATGATGTGATTGTCCGTTTTATGCGTTTCAGAAGAGGTGAGACTTTCGTAGGCCGTCGTGATGATGCCATTGGTGGAAATCCGGTTGGGAATATCATGATTGATCACGTCTCGGCAAGCTGGGGCCTGGATGAAAATATGTCGATGTACCGCCATATGTATAACGACAGTACAGGTAAGGTAGAAGAGAAACTAGGAACCGTTAATATCACCATCCAGAACTCTATTTTTTCTGAAGCATTGGATTACTGGAACCATGCCTTTGGTTCGACATTAGGCGGCGAGAATTGTGCTTTTGTAAGAAATTTATGGGCAGATAATGGTGCCCGTAACCCATCTATTGGATGGAATGGCATTTTCAATTTCGCCAATAATGTGGTATTTAACTGGAACAACCGCTCCACAGATGGCGGAGATTATACTGCCCAATACAACATCATTAATAACTATTATAAACCAGGTCCGGTTACCGATTTAAAAGATCCGATTTCTTATCGCATTTTAAAACCAGAATCTGGCCGTAGTAAATTGCCTTATGTGGTGTTTGGAAGAGCTTATGTAAACGGAAATATTATAGAAGGAAACGATAAGGTAACCAAAGACAACTGGGACGGTGGTGTTCAGGTAGAGGATAAAAAAGGAAGTCTGATGTCGTTTGAAAAAGCATCTCCATACTTTGCAGCGATGAAGGCAAATAAACCTTTTCCAATGCCTAAAATTTCTATTATTCCAACTTTACAGGCTAAAGATTATGTGTTGGCGAATGTTGGTGCAACCTTACCTAAGCGGGATCCGGTTGATACACGCGTAATTAAACAGGTCACAACTGGTAAAATTGAAGTTCATCCTGATGCTAAACCTTCGGCATTTCAATTTGAGCACCGCAGGTTGCCAGGCGATTCTTACAAACAGGGAATCATTACCGAAATTTCACAGGTAGGCGGTTACCCAGAGTATAAAGGAACGCCATACAAAGATTCGGATGATGACGGTATGCCTGATGCTTACGAGCTAAAAAATGGTTTAAATCCTAAAGATCCTTCTGATGCGATGAAAATCACTAAAAGTGGTTATTCGAACATCGAAGTTTATTTGAATAGTGTGGTTCCGGTTGCTATTGTTAAGCCTAACTAATATGAAAAGGTTTATTATTATGGCCTCCCTGTTTTCGGGAATAATGGCTTCAAGTCCTGTTTTTGCTCAGTATCCGGTTATTCCGGAAGCAATGGAAAAGAAAGCGGATTCACTTCTAAAAAGTATTGAAGAGAAATCCGAACTACAGTTTTTGAAAGTGAAACCGATTGTTGACGAGGAGGCGAAACACGGAAAGCCTTATATTCCATGGGCAGCGAAACCAGGCGATTTACCACAGTCAAAAATGGTAGCCTTTCCAGGCGCCGAAGGTGGTGGTGCTTATTCATTTGGTGGTCGTGGAGGTAAAGTATATGTGGTGAGCAGTTTAGCCGATGAGGGAAAAGGTACTTTGCGTGAGGCATGCGAGCAGGGTGGGGCGAGGATCATTGTTTTCAATGTTTCCGGAATCATCAGGTTGAAAACACCGCTGATTATCCGTGCGCCGTATATTACGATTGCCGGACAGAGTGCACCTGGTGATGGTGTTTGTATTGCCGGCGAATCGGTATGGATTAATACGCATGACGTCGTGATCCGCTACATGCGTTTCCGCCGTGGCGAAACTGATGTAACCCGAAGAGATGACGCTATCGGAGGAAATCCTGTAGGGAATATCATGATTGATCATGTATCGGCGAGCTGGGGATTAGATGAAAACATGTCGATTTACAGACATGTATATGATCCGAAAGATGGTTCGAAACCTGAAAAGTTACCGACTGTAAATGTAACCATCCAGAACTCTATTTTTTCGGAGGCTTTAGATACTTATAACCATGCTTTTGGCAGTACTATTGGTGGCTTAAACTCTACGTTTATGCGCAACCTTTGGGCTTCCAACATCAGCCGTAATCCATCTGTTGGAATGTATGGCGATTTTGGTTTTGCAAATAATGTAATTTTCAACTGGTGGAACCGAAGTGCCGATGGAGGTGATAATGCTTCTTTTTACAGCTTCATTAACAACTACTACAAACCAGGACCGATCACACCTGCAGGTGAACCTATTTCTTATCGTATTTTAAAGCCGGAATCTGGAAGAGATAAAAGATTCAGCAATGAGTTTGGTCGTGCGTATGTAACAGGAAACATCATTGAAGGTAATGAAAAGGTAACTAAAAATAACTGGGAGGGTGGTGTTCAGCCGGAAAGCAAACGTGATAAACAGAAGCTACTGGATTCAATCAGGACTGATAAGCCATTGCCAATGGCGAAGATTTCCATTATCGATACCAAAAAAGCTTATGATTATGTGCTAGCCAATGCAGGTGCTTCTTTGCCTGTTCGCGATGCTGTAGATCTACGGATCATTAAGCAGGTGTCTACCGGGAAAATTGAACATGTGGAAGATGGAAAATTACCTGCAAAACAAAGTTATGTAAAGCGCAGACTTCCTGCCGATTCTTATAAACAAGGGATTATCTCTGATATTGCTCAGGTTGGCGGTTATCCGGAATATAAAGGAAAACCTTATGTAGACACAGATCATGATGGTATTCCGGATGCATGGGAGACTAAAAACGGATTGAATCCTAAGGACGCCAGTGATGCTGCAAAAATTTCTAAATCAGGATATGCAAATATTGAGGTATATTTAAATAGCCTGGTTGATGTGGGAACAGTGAAGCCTTAATGAACTTGTCATTCTGAAAGCAGTGAAGAATCTGTAAGATAGGAGAATGAAATTTTAATAACAGCACAGTCATTGATGGCGGTGCATTAGTAAGACCAGAAGTAAAAAGGAACAGATGCTTCGTACCTCAGCATGACAAACTGCTAACTGTCATTCTGAACGCAGCGAAGAACCTGTAAGTGATGAAAAGAAAACTTAAATAATGAGATGGATCATAATTACTTTGTTTACATCCTTACAAATAAGAATAAAACAGTCTTATACACTGGAGTTACAAATGATTTGGAGATCAGACTGAAACAACACATAGAAAATAAAGACAATAAAACGGCATTCACTTATAAGTATAACTGTTATTATCTGGTCTTCTTTGAGCGACATCAGTTTATTGAACATGCCATTGAAAGAGAAAAAGAAATAAAAGGCTGGAAGAGACAAAAGAAAAATGATCTGATCGCAATTGAGAATCCTGATTGGAGATTTTTGAATGATGAAATAGTTGAAAATTAGATACTTAATGTCATTCTGAGCGTTGCGAAGACCGCGAAGCAGCTACGAAGTAAATCTGTAAGCGATGAGAATGAAATTTTAATAACAGCACAGTCATTAATGGCGGTGCATTAGCAAGACCAGAAGTAAAAAAGAAACAGATGCTTCGTTCCTCAGCATGACAAAACGTTTATTGTCATTCTGAACATAGTGAAGAATCTGCAAGCGATGAAAAGAAAACTTTAATAATAGCACAATCATTAATTGCGTTGCATTAGCAAGGCTAGAAGTAAAAAAAACAGATGCTTCGTGCCTCAGCATGACAACACTAATGCTAGATGAATCATTCGTAATGATAAACAAATAAATGCAACAGACTAACCATCTATATAAAATCAAGGGATTGCCGATTATGGCATTGCTGCTTTTTGCTGCAAACTTCTCATTTGCCCAGAAGGCAAAACCTGTTGAGCCACCGAAGCCTATTTTTAGGACCAAAGAAGGTAAAATGGCTTACACCCCTGATGAACTGGGGAACCGCATTCCGGATTTTTCTTATGCTGGTTATATGGCAGGTGATCAGGCGATTCCTGACGCGGCCATTAAAGTAATTGTACCGGTATCAAAAAGTGATGCCACTTTAAGGATTCAATCGGCCATTAATTACATTGCAAAATTACCTGTTGGAAAAGATGGCCTGCGTGGTGCTGTTTTACTGGAAAAAGGAACTTATGAAGTAAGCGGAACCTTGAAGTTATCAGCATCTGGTATTGTACTTCGTGGCAGTGGAACAGGTGATAACGGAACAAAGATTTTTGCTACAGGGTTAGACCGCATTGGTGTAATCAGAATCCTCGGCAAAAAGAACAGAATTGAAGAAGCACCAATAGCTATCACAGATAGTTACGTACCTGTTAATGCAAATCAGATTTCTGTAGCCAATGCTTCAGGTTTTAAGGTTGGCGATGAGATTATCATTAACCGTCCTTCTACGAAAGAGTGGATTGAAACGCTTAAAACGGTTGAATTTGGCGGTGGTGAAAGTGCTTTAGGCTGGAAACCCGGAACGAGGGATATTCGCTGGGACAGAAAAATTACTGCTGTAAAGGGGAATACACTGACGATTGATGCACCAATCACGACTGCTTTGGATAGCAAATATGGTAGTGCAACGATATCAAAATACCAGTGGAATGGAAGAATTGCAAAAACAGGCGTTGAAAACCTGATCCTGGCATCAGATTATCATCAAGAAAATATTAAAGATGAATACCATCGTTGGACAGCGATTTGTTTAGAAAATGTACAGGATGCATGGGTTCGTCAGGTTGTATTTAAGCACTTTGCAGGTTCTGCTGTTAATGTGCTTGAAACTGCCAAAAGAGTAACAGTTGAGGATTGTAAATCGCTTGAACCGGTCTCAGAAATCGGCGGCGAAAGGAGAAATACCTTTTTTACTACCGGTCAGCAAACGCTTTTCCAGCGTTTATATGCTGAATATGGTTATCATGATTTTGCTGTAGGGTTTTGTGCTCCAGGGCCTAATGTTTTTGTGCAGTGTCAATCTTACTTACCTTTCAGTTTTAGCGGAACCATCGACAGCTGGGCCTCGGGTGTATTGTTTGATATTGTGAATGTGGATGGACAGGCTTTAAGTTATTTAAACCGTGGTCAGGATGGTCAGGGTGCTGGCTGGAGCGCGGCAAACAGCGTTTTCTGGCAGTGCAGTGCGGCGAGGGTGGATAATCCACAACCGCCAACAGCTCAGAACTGGGCATTCGGTACATGGTCACAATTTACGGGTAACGGTTATTGGGATATGTCGAACGAACAGATTCAGCCAAGAAGTTTATATTATGCGCAGCTAAAGGATAGGATAGGCGCTGAGGCGGATAAACGTGCTTTTGTACTTCCTGTAGAAACGGAAGCATCGAGCAGCCCGCCGGTTGATGTAGCTCAGAGTTTAACTAAACTCGCCTATAAACCAGCACTAACAGTTGCAGAATTTATCGATTCGGCAGCTGAAAGGAACAAAATTCCTTTAGGGGATGGTCAGGCTAAAAGCATTGATAAAATCGGGCTGGATAAAGTTATTACGCCGGAATTGGCAGCCGCAATGCGCATTAAAAATGGCTGGCTGGTTCGCGGAAATGAAGTTGAATTGGGTAACCGGCAGGAAGTTCCCTGGTGGAACGGCAGTGCACGCCCTTATGGATTAAAAAATACGAAATTCCATGCTACGCGTTTTGTTCCCGGGCGTGAGGGCAATGGTTTAACCGATAACTTAGATGAGATAACCGATTCGATGAAGAATGGTTCGGTTAAAATCCTCGATCATAATTACGGTCTCTGGTACGACAGGAGAAGAGATGATCACGAACGTATCCGCCGTATGGATGGAGAAGTGTGGGCGCCATTTTACGAACTTCCTTTTGCCCGAAGCGGACAGGATAAAGCATGGGATGGTTTGAGTAAATACGACATTACGAAGTATAACCTTTGGTATTGGGACAGGTTGAAAAAGTTTGCCAATCTCGCAGACCAGAAAGGTTTGGTATTGATTCACGAAAACTATTTTCAGCACAATATTATCGAGGCGGGGGCACATTATGCAGATTTTCCATGGCGTACGGCAAACAACATCAACAATACCGGATTCCCCGAACCCGTACCTTACGCAGGTGATAAGCGTATTTTTATGGCTGAGCAGTTTTACGATATTACCAATGAACACCGTAAGGCCATCCATAAAGCCTATATCCGCAAATGTTTAGAGAATTTCGACGGAAACTCTGGGGTAATCCAGTTGATCGGAGCTGAATTTACAGGTCCTTTACATTTCGTTCAATTCTGGATTGATACCATCGATGAATGGGAAAAGGAAACTGGAAAGCACCCTGTTATAGGTTTAAGTGTAACCAAAGACGTTCAGGATGCGATTTTAGCTGATGAAAAAAGAGCAAAAGTAGTCGACTTGATCGATATCAGATATTGGCACTATCAGGCTGATGGAAAGGCTTATGCACCCCAGGGAGGATTAAACCTGGCTCCCCGTCAGCATGCCCGTTTGCTAAAACCTAAAAAAACATCGTTTGAAGAAGTTTATCATGCTGTTTCGGAATACAAAACAAAGTTTCCTGAAAAAGCGGTGATTTATTCAGGCGATAGTTACGATAGTTTCGGATGGGCAATTTTAATGGCAGGTGGTTCTTTATCCAATGCACAAAATATTGATAAGAATACATTGAGTGCCATTTCAACTATGAAACCATTTCTTCCCGCAGGGAAAAACGGTCATGTTTATGGATTGGAAAATGTCGGGAAATCATATCTGCTGTACAATTCTTCAACAGAAGCTGCCGCTCTTGATTTGACTAATTACGCTGGCAAATTCAGCGTGAAAATATTGGACTCCAAAAAAGGCAATATCCTTAAGGAAGAAAAAATAAACGGAAATACCGTAGCAAAAATTAATAAAGTTGGAAAGGGCGATGAAGTAATTATCATCAATAAAATATAGAATATGACGCTTAAAAATCAAATATATCTTTTCTCAATATTTGCTATTACCGCTTTTGGTTGTAAACAAAAACCTCATTTCGGAGATAAAAGCCTGCTGGTATCTGATAACGGCAGATATTTGACTACCGGTGATGGAAAACCTTTTTTCTGGCTTGGTGATACAGGTTGGTTATTGTTTGGTCGTTTAACCAGAGAAGAGGCTAATACCTATCTCGAAGACCGTAAACAGAAGGGTTTTAATGTGATTCAGGTGATGCTGCTGCACGATGTCCCTTCAAGAAATATTTATATGGATTCATCAGTAGTTCATGCCGATGTATCGAAACCCATGGTTACTGCCGGAAACAATCCTAAGGATTCACTGGCTTATGATTATTGGGATCATGTAGATTATATCGTAGATAAAGCAGCTGAAAAAGGACTATATATGGCGCTCGTACCTGTTTGGGGCACCAATGTAAAAACAGGAAAGGTAAAAGAAGCCCAGGCTAAGGTTTACGCAAAATTTCTTGCTGATAGATATAAAGAAAAATGGAACATCATCTGGTTAAACGGTGGCGATATCCGTGGTGATGATAAGGGAAATGTGTGGAAAGCCATTGGCGAAACCTTACGTGCAAACGATCCAAACCACTTGATTACCTTTCACCCGAGGGGAAGAACAGCCTCTTCGCAATGGTTTCATAATTCGGCATGGAGTGATTTTGATATGGTACAATCAGGTCACCGCCGTTACGATCAGGATACTTCAGCCAAAGAGAAATTACATTATGGAGAAGACAACTGGAAATACATCGAAGCCGATTATAAACTAAAGCCAACAAAGCCAACCATTGATGGAGAGCCTTCTTATGAAGATATTCCGCAAGGTTTACACGATACGACACAGCCACGATGGAAAGATAGCGATGTAAGGCGTTACGGTTACTGGTCGGTTTTTGCAGGTGCATTTGGTTACACCTATGGTCATAATTCGGTGATGCAGATGTATAAGTTTACGGATAAGAAACCTGCTTATGGTCCGCATGAGCAATGGATTACCGCGATCAATGCGCCGGGAGCAAAGCAGATGCAGTATCTTAAAGACCTGATGCTTTCCCGCTCTTACTTCGACCGTGTACCTGACCAGACACTAGTTGCAGGTCAGAACGGTGAAAAATATGAACGGGTGATTGCAACCAGAGGAGAAGAATTTGCCATGCTCTACACTTACACTGGTAAAAACTTTAGCGTGCAGATGGGGAAAATTGATGGCGATGAGGTAAAAGCATCCTGGTTTGATCCGCGTACGGGGAAGGTTACCTTAATTGGTGAGTTTGAAAATAAAGGGATTAAAGAATTTAATCCACCAGGGGAACCTGCAAACGGAAATGATTGGGTATTGATATTGGATAAAGTGTAAAATAAATTATGCTGTCATTTCCTAATTATATTGGGAATCCTAAAGTATTAGCAGGTTGCATTAAGATACCCGCCTGCGCGGGAATGACGGGAGAAAGAGGAGAGGACGATGAGATAATAATGCCGTCATTCCCAATTTAATTGGGAATCTTAAAGCGTTAGCAGGTTGCATTAAGTTTCCCGCCTGCGCGGGAATGAAGGCTGAACGAGGAGAGTACGAAGATATAATAAGGTCGTCATTCCTAATTAAATTGGGAATCCTAAAGTATTAGCAGGTTGCATTAAGATACCCGCCTGCGTGGGAATGACGGAAAAAAGAAAGATAAATGTTAAAATCAAAGTTCATATCATCCTTTCGGTTAGTCATGATAGGCTTAGCTTTTTGCGGATTAACTTCATGCTCGAAGCAGGCCTACATCTTTACCTCATTCCATGAACCAGCAACGGATGGGTTAAGGATGTTGTACAGCGATGATGCTTACCACTGGACAGATTTGAATAAAGTTTTGCTGAAACCTGAAATTGGAACGCAAAAGGTACTACGCGACCCTTCTATTGTGCAAGGTCCTGATGGCACCTTTCATCTGGTGTGGACCAGTAGCTGGAAAGGTGATAAGGGATTCGGTTATGCCAGTTCTAAAGATTTAATTCACTGGAGCGATCAAAAGTTTCTTCCGGTAATGGAAAAGGAACCTAAAACGGTAAACGTATGGGCCCCTGAGATTTTCTACGACAGTGAGAAAAAGGAATTTGTGATCATATGGGCATCCACGATCCCTTTCCGTTTTGAAAAAGGGGTAGAAGAGGAAGAAAACAATCACCGGATGTATAGCATCACCACAAAAGACTTTAAGTCTTTTTCGGAAACGAAACTGTTTTTAGACCCTGGTTTTAGTGTAATTGATGCGGTGATTGTGAAAAGGGCGGCAAAGGATTATGTATTGGTTTTAAAAGATAATACCCGTCCGAACCGGAATTTAAAAGTAGCTTTTGCTAAGGATGCTTTAGGACCATATCAACATGTTTCGGAAACTTTTAGCCCGAAGTTAACCGAAGGTCCAACTGTGGTGAAAGTGGGTAAAAAGTGGCTGATTTACTTTGATGCTTATGGCCAGAAAGTTTATTCTGCTTACGAAACTTCAGATTTTAAAAGTTTTAAAGATGTAACGGCGCAGGTTTCCATTCCTGAAGGCCATAAACACGGAACGATTATAAAAGTGAGTAGGAAAGTGATTGAGGGGTTGAAGAAATATTAATTACAAACCTCACAGGTTTTTAAAACCTGTAAGGTTTACGCGTAGCGAAAGGATGAACGACAAAGCAATCTGAGTTCATAAACACGGGACGATTATAAAAGTAATTGAAGAAAGATGTTAAACCGTAAAAAGTTGTTGTCATCCTGAGGTACGAAGGATCTGTAAGCGATGAAAATCTGACTCACCGACACGCAACGGCTGAAGTCAGTAATAATAGCGTAGAGATTCTTCCTTCGTCAGAATGACAAAGCGTAAATAATGAAAATGAAAATAGTTAAAATACTTTGTTTAACAGTGCTCTTTGCGGTTGGGATACAAACCTTGCAAGCACAAGATACAGTGCGTTATACCGGTAAGACTTTAGTCAACGCAGACTATCCCCATGGTCAACTTTCACCGGTAATTGGCGTGCATAGTATTCAGACTTTCAGGGCCAATCGGGAGCATCCAGAACTGGCGGAAGGCTTTGGCTGGACGTACAACCATGCACCAATGCTGGCCTACTGGAACAATAAATTTTATGTAGAGTATTTAAGTGATAAGGTAGGTGAAAGTATTCCGCCAGGGCAAACTTTATTGCAATCTTCTGCAGATGGTTATACCTGGACCAAACCTGAGGTAATTTTTCCTGTTTACCGGATTCCTGATGGAACGACAAAGGAGGGTAGAACCGATGTAGCTAAAGATCTGGATGCCGTGATGCACCAAAGAATGGGCTTTTATGTTTCTACTAAAAATGTATTCCTGGTGTTGGGATTTTACGCCATTAGTTTTGATGCAAAGGATGATCCTAATGACGGCCATGGCATAGGCCGTGCGGTTCGTGAAATTCAAGCCGATGGCAAGTATGGCCCTATATACTTCATTCATTACAATCCGGGATATTCAGAGAAAAACACCCGCTATCCATATTTTACCAAAAGTAAAAACAAAGCTTTCGTAGCCGCTTGTAATGAGTTATTGGCAAACAGGCTCATGACCCAGCAGTGGAATGAAGAAGCGGACCGTAAAGATCCGTTAATTACCTTGCAAAAGCAATATAAGGCCTTTAGTTATTATCACTTACCTGATGGAAGAGTGGTTGGTTTATGGAAAAATGCCCTTACGGCAATCAGTACCGATAATGGCAAAAGCTGGCCGGAAAGTGCATTCCGTGCACCAGGTTTTGTGAATAGTAATGCTAAAATCTGGGGGCAGAAAACTTCAGATGGGAATTTTGCTACGGTTTACAATCCTTCAGAATACCGTTGGCCGCTAGCCATTTCGACCAGTAAAAATGGATTGGAATACACCAATCTTTTATTGGTAAATGGAGAGATTACACCCATGCGATATGGTGGCAATTACAAGTCTTATGGTCCGCAGTATGTTCGTGGAATTGAGGAAGGAAATGGTAAACCTGCAGATGGTAAACTATGGGTAACCTACAGCATGAATAAAGAAGACATCTGGGTATCGTCAGTTCCTGTTCCGGTAAATGATCAGGCCACTCAGCATGTTAATGATGATTTTAGCACTATGGCCAAAGGTAAAGAACTGGAGTGGTGGAATATTTATAGTCCGCTTTGGGCATCTGTGAAAGTAGAAAATGGTGCCTTAACTTTAAAAGACAAAGATCCATTTGATTATGCAAAAGCGGAACGGATCTTCCCCGCTTCCCCTAAGATTGTTACTTCATTTTCTGTTACACCAAAACAAAACGATTTCGGATTATTGGAAATTGAGCTTCAGGATGCAAAAGGAATGGCTACGGTTCGGTTAACGTTCGACACTGCCGGAACAATTAGTGCTAAAGCAGGCGCCAGGTATAAAAATTTCATGAAGTATGAATCTGGAAAAACGTACGACATGAAGCTGAAACTAGATGCGCACACACGCTTTTATACCATTACGGTGAATGGTAAGGATGTTTTAACGAGTCTGGCTTTTCAGCCTGTAGCTGATGTTTTCAGAATTGTTTTCCGTACAGGCGATGTTCGCCGCTTTCCGGACGTGGATACGCCTGCCGATCAGACATATGATTTGAAGAACGCCGGAGAAGCGGAGAAAAAAGAAGCTGTTTATTCGATAAAATATTTAAAAACGAAGAGGTTTTAGGATGGAAAGGTTTAATGGTTTACGTTTATCGTTTAGGGTTTTAGTGGGATGGTTTACTACACTGTTCGTCATTCCGACCGTAGCGGAGGAATCTTTGTCACCAATTACAAAGATTTCTCGGCTTCGTTGCACTCCGCTCGAAATGACGAAATGGTGGCTAGGCTGCTTTTGTTTCCGCAAAGTAAGCTTGGTAGCCACGCTTTTGCTATTATGTTTATTTTCCGCCAACGCTAAAGTCCTTTTGCCGCAGATTTTATCCAGCAACATGGTGTTGCAGCGGGATAAACCCATTAATATCTGGGGATTTGCGGCAGCCAATGAAAAAGTTGAAGTGAGTTTTGCGGGACAAAAGAAAACGACGATAGCCAATCAAAATGGAAACTGGTCGGTAGAGTTAAGTCCGCTTAGAACTTCTGCAAAGCCACAAACCATGACCATTACCGGCTCAAATAAAATCGAGTTAAATAATATTCTGGTTGGTGAAGTCTGGGTATGTTCAGGTCAGTCGAACATGGAGTACCAGATGCGTAAGCTGGCTAAAATTCCTAAACCTAAAAATGAAAAATTAGGCTTTCCGTCTGATGAAGTGGAGAAAGCAAAGAATACGCAAATCAGGATTTTCCTGGTTAACCGCAAAACATTAAGTAAACCCGATTCCATTCATAAAAGCTGGGCCGTAGCTGAAGATTCGGCATTAAGGGCATTTTCTGCCGTTGGTTATTTCTTTGCGAAAGAAGTTCAGGCAAAATTGGGTATTCCTGTAGGTGTAATTTCTTCATCCGTTTCGGGAAGTGCCATAGAGCCCTGGGTTGCACCAGAAGCATTTGCGCAAGAACCTTATTTCAAAAATGTAAAAGTGGGCAATGATCCTGGTAAGTTTTATACGCCGATGATTGAGCCACTCACAAAATTTAAAATCCGTGGATTTTTATGGTATCAGGGGGAAACCAACTGCTTCCTGAATGAAACCATTTCTTACAGTTATAAGCTGAAAACCCTGATCAATCTTTGGCGTAAGACCTGGGGAGAGCAGGATTTACCTTTTTATTATGTTCAAATTGCTCCATTTGATTACAGTAAGCAAAAAAGTGATAAGGTTGTTTTGACAGCTGATACAGAACCAAATTTTTGGGAGGCGCAACAACAGCTACTGCGGCTGCCCAATACGGCGATGATTTCCACCTCAGATTTGAACGATAATGGTGGCGATTTACACCCAACCTATAAATGGGAGGTGGGCAGAAGATTGGCCTTGCTGGCATTGGGGAAAACATACAAACAAATCACTGGTTTTTCAGGTCCGGTTTACAAATCCGTTGCTTTCAGGAATAGTGAAGTGATATTGGATTTCGATTATTTAAAACCTGTAAACACTGAGCTTTCGGGATTTACGATTGCAGGAAGCGACGGCAAATTTGTAGAGGCGCATGCAGTTGTGAAGAATGGAAAGGTGATGGTATCAGCCGATGGAGTGAAACAGCCGGTAGCTGTTCGGTATAACTGGACTGAAAATCCAACAGGTAACTTTTACAGTAATGGTTTACCAGCACTTCCTTTTCGTACAGATAATCCCTTAACCACACAATTTAAAACCAATTAATGAGACGCAGTTTAATTTTTTTCTGGTGTTTATTCCTGATGTTTTGCGTAGTTAAGGCGCAACAAACAGAGACATTGTACTTGTCGGGTACCGGGAATGATGATACCGTAAACTGGGATTTCTTTTGCACTGCAGGTGCAAAATCCGGCGTGTGGACTACCATTCCTGTTCCTTCAAATTGGGAGTTGCAAGGCTTTGGGAAATACAATTACGGTTTCAATAAAGAAGAGAACAAGGGAAAAGAGCAGGGACTGTATAAATATACGTTCAGGGTTCCGGAGAGTTGGAAAGACAAGCAAATTAATATCGTTTTCGAAGGCTCGATGACGGATACTGAAGTGAAGATCAACGGCAAATTGGCTGGTGAAATTCACCAGGGATCATTCTATGTATTTAAATACAATATTACCAAGCTCCTTAAGCCGGGTAACGATAATTTGCTGGAAGTAAAAGTGTCTAAACATTCTGCCAATGAATCGGTGAACAATGCTGAGCGAAAAGCAGATTTCTGGATTTTTGGTGGTATTTTCCGCCCGGTGTACCTGGAAGCATTACCTGAAAATCATATTAACAGGGTTCAGATTGATGCAAAGGCAAATGGCGAATTTATTGCAATTGTAAATTCAACTGGTGATTATGACAGGATTGCAACCAGAATAACCGATAAAAACGGAAAGGCTTTGGGGTTTATACCAGATTTAATCGTGATGGGTGGAGATAAAAATTACCGGATCAGCTATAAATTACCAAAGCCGAAATTATGGTCATCAGAGTTCCCAAATCTACACACCGCAACTTTTACTTTATATCAGGCCAATAAGGTCGTCCATACTATTTCTAAAAAAATCGGTTTCAGAACCATAGAAGTTAAAGAACGCGATGGTGTTTACATCAATGGTGTAAAAATGAAATTCAAAGGCGTTAACCGGCATTCTTTCTACCCTTCATCGGGGCGTACCACCAGTAAAAAAATCAGTATAGCGGATGTATTGCTGATGAAAGAGATGAATATGAACGCTGTTCGCATGTCGCATTACCCGCCTGATGGCCACTTTCTGGATGTATGCGATTCGCTCGGTTTATTTGTGATGGATGAACTGGCTGGCTGGCACGGAACTTATAACACTGTCACCGGAACGAAACTAATGAAAGAGATGTTCCAGAATGATGAAAACCATCCTTCTATCATCTTTTGGGCCAATGGAAATGAAGGCGGACACAATCGGGAGCTAGACCATCTTTTTCCGGAAGAAGATATACAAAAACGACCATTGATACATCCATGGGAAGTTTTTGGCGGTTTCGAAACCACACATTACCGGGAATTTAATTATGGAATCGGTAATTATGACCATGGACATCAGATTGTTATGCCTACAGAATTTTTACATGGGATGTGGGATGGTGGCCATGGTGCAGGAATAGAAGATTATTGGAATGCCATGTGGCACAATCCACAATCTGCGGGAGGCTTTCTTTGGGATTTTGCCGACCAGGCCGTGGTACGCACGGATAAAAATGGTGAACTGGATACAGATGGCAACCATGGTCCGGATGGGATTGTTGGCCCTTATCATGAAAAAGAGGGTAGTTTCTTCACCATTAAAGAGGTGTGGAGTCCTGTTTTCATAGAGAAAAGAGAAATGACCCTTGGCTTCGACGGTACTTTTATCCTGGAAAACCGTTATGCTTTCACTAACCTGAATCAATGCAGTTTTGAATGGAAAATTAAAAGGCTTAAAGCCGGAGCGGATGCGGATTTCAAATCCGGTAAAGCAGATGCCCCAGATATTAAACCTTTAGAAAAAGGAACACTAAAAATTAACTTGCCTGCAGACTGGAGAAGCTTTGATGCCCTGTACTTAACGGCCAAAGGGCCTGATGGAAAAGAATTGTTTACCTGGAGCTATCCGATTGCTTTGCCAAAAGACGATGCAGAAAAACTGGTGGTGAAAACAGCAGCATCAAAAGTAGTTTTAAATGAAAATGCTAAAACTTATGAGGTTTCGGCAAATGGTATCGACCTCTCCTTTGATAAAGTTACAGGACTACTGCTTCAGGCTAAAAATTCGAAAGGTGTTATTCCTTTCTCGAATGGGCCCGTATTGCAGGAAGGAGAAAATAACTTTAAGAATTTCACCGCCAGAATGGATGGCAATAACCTGGTGATTTCATCCACATTTAATAAAAAGGAAAGTTTTAATACGCTGCAATGGACAGTCTATCCATCCGGATGGTTGAAAATGGAAGTGAAGTATTTCCCTTCTGCTTACTTCACCACTTTTGTCGGATTGAATTTCTCTTATCCGGAGTCGGAGATGAAGTCGGTAAATTATAAAGGTAATGGTCCTTACCGTGTTTGGAAAAACAGAATGAAGGGAACGCAGTTTGGGATCTGGAATAAGGATTACAATGATTCGGCAACAGGAGAACCAGGATGGCAGTATCCGGAGTTCAAAGGATATTATTCTAATATTTACTGGACGGAATTTATAGGTAAGCAGCAATCATTTAAGGTTGTTACCGATCGGGAAGATGTGTTCCTGAGGTTGTTTACACCAAAGAAATCGAAAGATACAGAGTATGATAATTTGAGTCCGACTTTTCCGAACGGCGATATTTCATTTATGAATGGAATCTCAGCAATCGGGACGAAAACCCAGAAACCGGAAACAACAGGCCCAATGGGTATGAAGCATGTGTTTTACGATTTTGATAAAGACCAGAGCCGGGCGTTGGATATGGTGTTGTATTTTTATTTTAGCGGGAAATAGGTTTTTACAAAATAAAGAGAAGAATGGCCCGCAGATTTAAGATGATTTACGCAGATAGAAATGGTTTCTGCGGTAATCTGCGAAATCAGCGGGAGAGTCATAAAGAGAGATTGCTTCGGCTCGCACGAATCCAGCCTCGCAATGACGAATGAAAGAATTATAAAACAATGAAAAAAATGGCCCGCAGATTTAAGGTGATTCACGCAGATAGAAATGGTTTCTGCGGTAATCTGTGAAATCAGCGGGAGAATAGAATTATTAAATGAATATTAAAATCTGCATATTAATCATCAGCATTTGTTTGCTACCCCTTACAAAATTGGTGGCGCAAATCTCCCTGCAACATACTACGTGCGAGATGCTGGAGAATCCTTTGGGGATTGATGTCAGGAAACCACGGCTGGCCTGGCAGATTGTAGCCAGAGAAAGAAATGTAATGCAGAATGCCTATCGGATCATTGTGGCTTCATCAGCGGAAAAACTACGTGCAGGCGAGGCTGATTTATGGGATTCGGAAAAAGTAAATTCAAACGCTTCTATTCATGTTACTTATGATGGAAAAGCGCTTAACAGCAGGGACAAAGCTTTTTGGAAAGTTAAAGTGTGGACGAGTGCAGGAGAGAGTGACTGGTCGGCGGTAAACTCCTTTTCGATGGGCTTGCTGAACTATAAAGACTGGCCTAAAGGCTGGATTGGTTTTGACAGAGCATTTCCATGGGATAATATCAAGACGGATTCACGCTTATCTGCAAGATACTTCAGAAAAGAATTTCAAAGTGTAAAGGAAATTAAGTCAGCAACGGCTTCAATCATCGGTTTAGGTTTGTATCAGCTTTACATCAATGGTAAAAAAGTGGGAGAAGATGTTTTATCGCCTTCTGCAACAGACTATACTAAAAATGTAAAATACAATACTTATGACGTAAAGGCCTATCTGCAGAAAGGTAAAAATGCGGTGGGTACGGTTTTAGGGAGTGGTCGTTTTTTCGCCATGCGCCAGAATGAAAAACCATATAAGATCAAAACCTTCGGCTTTCCGAAAATGCTGATGAATATTAATATCGTTTATACTGACGGTACTTCGGCGAACATTGATACCGATGATAGCTGGAAAGGCACTACTGATGGTCCGATACGGGCAAGTAATGAGTATGATGGGGAGGAATATGATGCAACAAAAGAAGTCACCGGATGGAATAATACAGGTTTTGATGACAGCAAGTGGGCCAAAGCAGAGTTTGTGCAGGAACCAGGCGGAACCATGGAAGCACAGATGAATGAGAATATGCGGGTGATGAATACCTTAAAACCTGTTTCTGTTAAGAGATTAGCTGATGGACGATACATCCTCGATATGGGGCAAAATATGGTGGGCTGGCTGCAGATAAGAGTGAAAGGCAGCAAAGGCAAGCAAATTAAGCTGCGGTTTGCAGAATCATTACAGGATAACGGGGAGCTGTTTACAGCCAATCTTCGCAATGCTAAATGTACCGATTTATACACTTTAAAGGGTGGAGAAACAGAAACCTGGGACCCTACTTTTACTTACCGTGGCTTTAGGTATGTTGAACTCAGTGGTTATGCCTATCAACCATCTGTAAATGATTTTACAGGCAAAATGATTTATGACAACATTAAAACTGTCGGCACATTTGAAACCTCAGATGCTTTAACGAACCAGATTTTCAAGAATGCGTGGTGGGGGATTGCGGGAAATTATAAAGGAATTCCAATTGATTGTCCGCAACGGAATGAGCGTATGCCATGGCTTGGCGATCGTGGAGCGGTGGCTTATGGTGAAAGTTTCCTGTTCGATAACGGCAGGTTTTATGCGAAATGGTTAACGGATATTAGAAATGCACAGAAAGAAGATGGTGCTATTCCGGATGTTGCTCCTGCATTCTGGCGTTATTACAGCGATAATATGACCTGGCCTGGAGCTATGCTACTTGTTGCCGAAATGCTTTACAAACAAACCGATGATGTAAATGCCATCCGCGATAATTATCCGGCAATGAAAAAATGGCTGGCTTATATGCAGGACCGCTATATGAAAGATTATATCCTGACCAAAGATAGCTATGGCGATTGGTGTATGCCTCCTGCAACGATTGAGGAAGGTCGTGGTAAAAGTGCTGATAAAAAATATCCTTCTGAATTACTCTCAACGGCCTACTACTACCACTTTACCCGCTTGATGATCGATTTTGCAAAAGTTAGTGGAAACGACGCAGATAAGAAGGACTTTGAACTTTTAGGCGATAAAATTAAAGAAGCATTCAACAAAAAATTCTATAACGATAAAGGATATTATGCCTCGAATGCCTTGACAGATAATATTATTCCGCTGTATTTCGGTATGGTTCCAAAGGATAAAGCAGAAACTGTTTTTAAAAATATTACTTACACCGTTGAGGTAACGAATAAGGGACATTTGAGTAATGGTTTAGTCGGTATACAATGGCTTATGCGGTGCCTGAATGACTATGGACGACCTGATCTGGCCTATACAGTTGCCACGCAAAAGACATATCCGGGTTGGGGTTATATGGTTGATCAAGGTGCCACCACCATTTGGGAATTATGGAACGGAAATACAGCCGACCAAAAAATGAATTCACAGAACCATGTGATGATGTTGGGTGATTTGCTGATCTGGTACTATGAAAATCTTGCAGGGATTAAATCAGAAAGTGCTGCGTTTAAGAAGATCATGATGAAGCCTGAAATGATTAATGGTTTGAATAGTGTAAATGCAAGCTATCATTCAGTTTATGGATTGATTAAAAGCAGCTATACTAAAACAGCGAAAGAATTTAAGTGGAACATTACGGTTCCGGCTAATGCAAGCGCGGTGGTTTATGTTCCGGCAGGGAATAGAAATGAGGTTTCGGAAAAGTTGAAATCAATTAAGGAACTAAAATTTGTAAAAATGGAGAATGGCCGGGTGATTTATGAGATTGGATCGGGCGATTATGAGTTTGTGGTAGGGAAAAAATAATGATAAAGTAGTCGTCATTCCCGCGCAGGCGGGAATCTTAAAGCAAAGAAAAATGTATCGCGAATGCATTAAGATTCCCAGTCAAGCTGGGAATGACGCAGCGAACTAAAAGGAATAGGAATTAAGAATATATCGTCATTTCGAGTGAAGTGCAACGCAACCGAGGAATCTTTTTACCTGCATTAAAAGATTTCTCCACTGCGGTCGAAATGACGAGCGGATATTGAAAATAAAGCTAAATGATGAAAAAATTTTTAAAACCATTTATGTTACTGACCATGCTGCTCAGTGCAGTAAACGGATTCAGTCAAACAAAAGATATTGTGGTGCCTGAAGAAATCCTTACCAGAGCAAAAGCATTTGTTGCGGTATTGAATTTAACTGATGCTTCGAAGAAGACAGCTGTTGAGCAGGTTATTGCCATCCATTTAACTACGGTAAAGGATTGGCATAACGACCATCCTTCATCAACTGTTCCGGATGGGATTAACCCGGTTACGGGCAATAAATTAAATGATCTGGATAAACAGATTATTGCTGATTCAGCGATGCCATCTTCAGTTCATCAGGCCTTAATGGCTGGGTTAACTCAGAATTTGTCTCCGGAGCAGGTAGAAACTATTTTAGATCAATATACAATTGGAAAGGTCGCTTTTACTATGAAAGGTTACAAGGCCATCGTTCCGGATTTAACTTCCGATGAGGAGGCAAAAATCCTGGCTTTTCTGAAGCAAGCGCGTGAGCAGGCGGTGGATTATAAAAACATGAAAGAGATTTCAGCAATTTTTGAGATTTATAAGACTAAATCGGAGCAGATGCTGAATAACAACGGACGCAGCTGGAGAGCACTTTACAGTGCTTATACGAAAAAGATAAAAGAAGAGAAAGCGGCACAGAAACAGTAGTAAACCGCTATTCATGGTGCGTCATTCCCGCGAAGGCGGGAATCTTAAAGCAAAAGGGAATGTGTTGTGAACGCATTAAGATTCCCAGTCAGGCTGGGAATGACGGCAGGATTAAAGTAATGAAGGAAGCAAAAATATTTATGTTAAAACAAAAAATATACATCACATTGGCAATGGTTTTTGCAATTGCACTTACCGCTAAAGCCCAGGTTGAAAAATGGCAAAAAGGAATCGTAAAGCAGGAATTTCTGTACGATAAGGCTTCCTTTCCATCCTGCCATTCGGCAACAATAGCTGAAACCCCAACCGGATTGGTAGCTTCATTTTTTGGGGGCACTAAGGAACGGAATCCCGACGTAGAGATCTATATCAGTCGTTTTGTTGATGGAAAATGGTTAGCGCCGGTTTCCGTAGCTAACGGTATTCAGGCTGATGGTAAACGGTTACCGACATGGAATCCGGTTCTGTACCAGGTTCCGGGAGGTGAATTGTTGTTGTTTTACAAAATCGGCCCAAAACCATCTGAGTGGTGGGGAATGATGAGGAGTTCGAAGGATGGTGGTAAAACCTGGTCGGATGCAACGAAACTACCCGACGGTTATATCGGACCAGTAAAAAACAAACCTGTTTTATTAAGCAATGGAAATCTGTTTGCGCCATCAAGTAAAGAGGGGAATGGCTGGAAGATTCATTTTGAGGTAACTAAAGATAACGGTAAAACCTGGCGTACTGTGGGACCATTGCAAGAGAATGGAATCAAAGCCATTCAACCGAGTATTTTACAGCATGGTAATGGGAAGCTTCAGATTTTGGCCAGAACTGCGAACAGGGCAATCGTAGAATCGTGGTCTGAAGATAATGGTGAAACCTGGTCTGCATTGACCAAAACATCTTTGCCGAACAATAATTCAGGAACGGACGCGGTAACGATGAAAGATGGTCGTCACGTGTTGGTTTACAACCATGTTTTGCCTCCGGGTGATCTTGCTAAAGGACCCAGAACACCATTGAATGTTGCGGTTTCAAATGATGGAAAAGAATGGTCTGCGGCACTTATTCTGGAGGATTCTCCGATCAGCCAGTATTCTTATCCCGCAGTGATTCAAACAGCAGATGGTATGCTTCACTTCATTTATACCTGGAGGAGGGAGAAAATCAGGCATGTTGTAGTTGATCCATCTAAATTGAAACTGAAGAAGATAGAGAACGGGACATGGCCAAAATTAAAAGGCTATACTGCTCCGGTGATTACTGAGACTAAAAACGAAGAGCCATGAGAATTTTAAATATAGATTGCTTCGGCTCACACAAACCCAGCCTCGCAATGACGGATTTATCGAGGCTATCCCTCGGTACTTCATCATTTCGAAGAATACCCTGTCCCGACTTTTCGGGAAAGCAATCTATGCTAGAAAAGTCAGATTGCTTCAGTTCACCGAATCCTGTAGTAACTATAAGTAGAGGTCGTCATTGCGAGGAGGTACGACGAAGCAATCTCTTAAAAGGAAACTAAAATATGGAACGAGGAGGATATGTTTATATCATGACCAGTAAAAATCATACTGTTTTATATGTTGGAGTGACCTCCGACTTAAGAAGTAGAATTTATGAGCACATCAATAATCATTACCCTACAAGTTTTACCTCAAAATATAAATGCCACAAGCTGGTTTATCATAACTTTTTCTGGAGCATTGAAGAAGCAATTGCAGAAGAAAAAAGAATAAAAGGAGGCAGCAGAGTAGCGAAATTAAAATTGATTAATGAATTTAATCCTGATTGGAATGATTTATTTGAAACATTGGACTAAGTCTTTTTCGTCGTCGAAGCGTGAAATAATTGAGTCTAAATTATCGGTATTAGATTGCTTCGGCTCACACAAACCCGGCCTCGCAATGACGTTAAAATGGTCGTCATTGCGAGGCACGAAGCAATCTCTTTTAGGTAAGTCAGATTGCTTCAGCTCGCACACATCAGGCTTCGCAATGACGGGCAGGGTGTTGATTTACCTGGCTATTTCACTTCTTGTCAGTTTTTTATCCCAAAACAACCTTCATGCCCAAATACAAAACACCGACAATCTTTATAAAAAGCCTCTGGTTGATGTTTTAAAAGAAATCCAATCCCGTTTTAAGGTTCAGATCAAATACACTGATGCCCAGGTAAAGGATAAATGGGTGAACTACGCAGAATGGCGTTTTCGCAGCAACCTGGATGAAACACTGACTAATGTGCTGATGCCGCTGGATATGAAGGTGAATAAAGAAAAACCAGGTGTTTATAAGCTTAAAGAGTACGAATATTACCGCTGGGAAGTTCAGGATGGCTGGGCATATTTAGATAGCCTGGCAACTAAATACCACGATAAAGCGAGTTGGGAAAAACGTAAAGCAGAAATCAAACCAGCGTTATATGAAGCATTGATGTTATCACCAATGCCTGCGAAGGTCAATTCAAAGCCAATCGTAACGGCAAAACGGATTTTTGATGGTTATTCTGTTGAAAACATCGCTTTAGAAATTCTTCCTGGTGTCTGGATCAACGGCTCTTTATACAAACCATTAAATGCAAAGGGTAAAATCCCGCTGGTTTTAAGTCCTGACGGCCATTGGGAGAAACAACGTTACAGGGCTGATTGCCAGATCCGCTGTGCAATGATTGCCAGAATGGGTGCGATGGCCTTTAGTTACGATTTGTTTGCATGGGGAGAGTCGATGCTTCAGTTTAAATATGAGGATCACCGCCGTAGCCTGGCTCAAACGGTTCAAACTTTAGGAGGCATCAGGATTCTGGATTATTTCACTTCGTTGAAAGAAACAGATACCACCAGAATTGGCATTAGCGGGGGGTCGGGTGCAGGCAGTCATTCGATTCTGATGACGGCCATGGATGACCGGATTAAGCTTAGCGCATCTGTTGTAGCCATGTCATCCTATTTTTATGGCGGATGCCCTTGCGAAAGCGGAATGCCAATCCACCAATGCGGTGGCGGTACCGATAATGTGGAGCTTGCAGCAATGGCTGCACCCCGTCCGATGTTGTTGGTATCTGATGGAGGCGACTGGACTGCTCACACACCCCAACATGATTTTCCATACCTGCAAAAAATGTACGGTTATTATGGCGTTCAGGGCAAAGTAGAAAATGTTCACTTGCCTGATGAAAAACATGATTTTGGAATTAATAAACGAATAGCCCTTTATGATTTCTTAATCAAAAACTTCAAGCTCAATGCAACTGCGGTGAAAGATAAGACCGATCAATACGATGAGGGTAAAGTAACGATTGAGAAAGAAAATGCACTATATGTGTTTGGTGACAAGGGTGAGAAGCTGCCTAAAAATGCGGTAATGGGATTTGAGAACCTGGAAAAACTGTTTCCAATAAAAGGCGATAACTAGTATGAAACCAACTGAGCAAAACAGAAGGACATTCTTAGCACAAATGGCATTATTAACAGGCACTTTAGCGTTGCCGGATATTTTGATGGCGGCAGTTCCAAAAAGCAAATATAAGATTGCCGTTATTGATTTGATGATTTTGAAAAGGCAAAAGATAAGTGCTTTACCATTAGCGAAGGAAATTGGCGCGGACGGACTGGAGCTGGATATGGGTGGTTTGGGAAACAGGGAAACTTTTGATAATAAACTCGCAGATCCAAAAATCCTGCAGGAATATCTGGAAAAAGCAAAAGAATTGAACCTGGAATTTTGTGCTTTGGCCATGACTGGTTTTTATGCGCAATCTTTTGCTACAAGGCCTACCTATCAAAAAATGATTCAGGATTGTTTAGATACTGCAAAAGCGATGAATATTAAAGTGGCATTTTTGCCATTAGGTGTTCAGGGTGATTTGGTAAAAAATCCGGAACTGAGAACTCCGATTGTCGAACGTTTAAAGGTGGCCGGTAAAATGGCTTCAAAGGCGGGTGTAGTTATCGGGATAGAAACTTCGCTGGATGCCCGTGGCGAGCTTCAGTTACTTAAAGAAATAGGTTCCAGAAATGTGAAGAGCTATTTCAACTTCTCGAATGCGGTAAAGAACGGACGGGATTTAAGTGAAGAGTTGCGTATTCTTGGTAGAAAAAACATCATACAGATCCATGCAACAAACGAAGATGGGGTTTGGTTGCAGCATGATCCGAAAATTGATCTGATAAAAGTGAAGCAAACCCTTGATGAGATGGGTTGGAGCGGTTGGTTAGTGGTAGAGCGGAGTAGGGATGCGGCACAACCAACCAATGTTAAGTATAATTTCAGTGCAAATACAAGCTACCTTAAATCAGTCTTTCAAGCCCGGTAACTTATGAAACAGATTCGTGTAATCATTTTGATCATATGCAGTTTGTTGTGCTTGAAAGCAGGTGCAGCTGATATTTACGTTGCAGTAAACGGTTCGGATAATAACCCGGGTTCGAAGGAAAAACCTTTGGCTACACTTCATTCAGCCATTCGCAAAGCGAGAGAATTAAGAAGGTTGCAAGATGAATCCATCAAAGGCGGCATCAAAATTCATGTTGGTAAAGGTGTTTACCAATTGCACGAGCCCCTTGTACTTCGTCCGGAAGACTCGGGTACAAAGGATAGCCCGACCGAAATTATTGGCGCTGATAGAGTGGTTTTAAGTGGAGGTGTTCAGATTGGAGGCTGGAAAAAGCCGGCCCATGCCATACAGGGATTACCAAAAGAAGCCATAGGGAAAGTATGGGTTACAGATGTGCCCAATTTTGATGGAAGTGATTTGCAGTTTCGTCAGCTTTGGGTAAACGGAAATAAAGCCACACGTGCGAAAAATTACAACGGAGCTTTAATGGGCCGGATTTTATCATGGGATAATCAAAAACAAACCTGCAGAATTCCACTTCAGAAAAACATCGATTTAGCCCATATCAAAGGCATGGAGATGCTTATCCATCAATGGTGGGCCATTGCTAATCTTCGTGTAAAATCCGTGAAAGTTGTTGGACAAAGTGCCGAGTTATCTTTTATGCAGCCTGAAAGCAGAATTCAGTCAGAGCATCCCTGGCCAGCACCCTGGATTTCGGATAAAACAGGTAATTCAGCTTTTTATCTAACCAATGCCATTCAGTTTTTAAACGAACCGGGAGAATGGTTTGAGGATTTGATCAACCATAAATTGTATTACTGGCCGAGGGCATCAGAAAATATGCTTCATGCTGAGGTTATTGCTCCCGCTATTGAAAATCTGGTGAAAATTGAAGGAACGATAGATCAGCCAATCTCTTTTATCGCTTTCAGGAATATATCATTTGAGCATTCAACCTGGTTGCGACCATCAAAACAAGGACATGTTCCGCACCAGGCAGGAATGTACATGCTTGATGCGTATAAATTAGACAAGGCTGGGACACCTGATAAAGCTTCATTGGAGAACCAGGCCTGGGTTGGACGGCCGGCATCGGCGATAGAAGTATCTTATGCAAGCCAAACAACGTTTGAAAATTGCCGCTTTTTACACCTGGCCTCTACCGGACTGGATTTGAAAAAGGGTACATCCGATAATGTGGTTAAAGGTAATTTGTTTAAGGATATTGGAGGAGCTGCGGTATTGACCGGAACTTTTTCTGATGAGGCGACGGAAGTACATTTACCTTATAACCCCTCTGATAAACGTGAAATTTGTACCAATGATCGCATCGAAAATAACTTCATTACGGACGTAACCAATGAAGATTGGGGTGCGGTTGGAATTGGTGCAGGTTATGTTCAGGGGATCAGAATTTTGCATAACGAGATTAGTGATGTTGCTTATTCAGGGATCAGCATGGGCTGGGGGTGGACCAAAAGCAAAAATGCGATGAAGAATAATACCATCAATGGTAACAAAATCCATCACTATGGAAAACACATGTACGATGTTGCCGGTATTTATACTTTGTCTGCCCAACCGGCATCATTCATTACAGAGAATGTAGTAGATAGCATTTACAAGGCACCTTTTGCCCATTTGCCGGAACATTGGTTTTATTTATATACCGATGAAGGATCATCTTACTTCACCATCAAAAACAACTGGACACCATCTCAAAAATATCTGCAAAATGCCAACGGGCCGGATAACTTGTGGGAAAATAACGGTCCGGGAGTTGCTGACAGCATAAAGCTGAAAGCCGGTTTAACACCTGCTTACCGTTATTTACTGCAGGAGAAAGCGCCGCATTCCCAGCGTGGAATTAATCAGGCAGAAGACAAATCGGTAGTATTTGAACTGGTTTTTGATGATAAAAACCTGCCCGGTGATAAAGTCCTGGAAAAATTTGCGGAAGAAAATAATCTTCTGCCCGGTGACATTTATAAGTGGAATAACCGATTGGTATTTTATACTTCAACATTAAAGGTTGAAAGCCTTCAACAGACTTTGAAGCGCCTGAATGCCAAAGAAATTAAGCTGTATGATGATCTGTTTTACGATTTTACACGGGCAAAAAACTGCGGTGATAAGCCCGTAGCAGTATGGGACAATATCATTTTATCTGCCAGTTTAGTCAAGGATGAAAAGATGCAACACGAGTACCTGGAGTATCATAAAACTCAGTTTGAGCGGTGGCCTGAAATCTCAAGGGGGTTTTGCAATGCCGAATTTCAGCGGCTCGTGATTTTTAAAAAAGACAGGCAATTAATGCTGATCATCAGTATTCCGAAAGGAAAGAAGCTGGATGACCTGAATCCAAAAACTATGGAGAATAATCCGCGGGTAGATGAATGGAATGCCATTATGAAAAAATACCAGGAGGGAATAGAAGGCACAAAACCGGGAGAAGTGTGGGTGTTTTTTAAGCCTATTGAATAATGCCCGTCATTGCGAGGAGGAACGACGAAGCAATCTAATTTTATAAGAAGTTAATAAAAGAGATTGCTTTAGCTCGCTCGAATCCAGCTTCGCAATGACGAAAATATTATTAATAATACAACGCTAAATATAAATATGTTAAGATTAGGAATTTTAGGTTTAGGAGAGGGAAGAAGTACAATTTCTGCCTCATTAACCAGCAGAAAGTTTAAGCTCATCCAGATTTGCGATGCCAATAAAAAGCTTTGTGAGGAAAGGGCTTTGGAATTTGATTTTCAGAACTGGACAACTAATTATGAGGATATGCTCACCAGTGATAAAATCGATATGATTGCGATTTATACGCCAGATCACCTGCATTTTGAGCACATCAAACTGGCTTTGTTACACGGCAAACATGTGGTATGTACCAAACCATTTATTGATGATTTAAGTCAGGCGAATGAGCTGCTTGAACTGGCGAAGAAATCAAGAAAGAAAATTTTTGTAGGGCAAAGCTCTCGTTTTTTTGAGCCGGCTATGCGCCAGCGTAAAGATTTCGACAAAGGATTGATAGGTGAATTAATTACCATTGAAAGTTATTACCATGCTGATCACCGATGGTTTCTGGAAAAGGGCTGGTCGCTAAAACAATCTTTTAAGTGGCTGTATGGCGGATTGAGCCATCCTGTGGATTTTATACGTTGGTACATGCCCGATATTGAAGAGGTGATGGGCTACGGGATGTTGAGCAGTAACGGCTTAAAAGCAGGATTGAAAAACCAGGACACCATGCACTTCATATTCAAGGCTAAGGATGGCAGAATTGCCCGCGTAAGTGGCGCTTATACCGGGCCTACGCAGCCAGCAAGCCGGGATAGTGGAATGAGCTGCATTTTGCGTGGAACAGAAGGCGCCAGCCAGGCCGATTACCATGAATTGCGTTACTCGGTTACTACAAAAACCGGGGAGGAAAAGATTATCACCTGGGGCGATTCGACTTTAAAACACTATTTCCGTTTTGAGGGGCAGAGCCACCATGCTGGTGAATACCAGAACTACCTGGACTATTTCGCGGATAGTATTAATAACAAATTTACCGCATACCCTGATTTGAAAGAAGGTATTGGCACCGTAGCGCTTTTACAAGCTATGGATAAATCAATGGAGACAGGTTTACCCGTGAAGGTTGATGATATTTTAAAAGCAAATAATATTACACGAGAATCTATAGGATTATAGCTTTCGATAAAAACCGCCACGGAAACACAGAGGACACGGGAAAGGGAATTTATTTTTATAATAGCGTACGGAGTAATCCTTAATAGATTGCTTCAGCTCGCTCAAGCCCAGCCTCGCAATGACGGAAGCTTGCATATTCTGTGAATTTCGTGTTTCAGTGGCAAAAATATAAGCATCGATAGGATTATAAAAATTTCGTCATTGCGGAATAGGATGCAATCCTTTATAGATTGCTTCAGCTCGCTCAAGCCCGGCTTCGCAATGACGGAAGCTTGCATATTCTGTGAATTTCGTGTTTCATTGGCAAAAAAAATAAACCAAACTAACCAAATAAATCAATGGGAAACATTGTAGAACGATTAACTAACCTCGATTACTTCATTGTGGTCGCCTATATCGCTGTTTTGATATTTATAGGATATCGGGCCAGTTTTTCTAAAAAAAATAACGGAGATGAGACATTATTTCTGGCCAATAAATCTTTAAACTGGTCGAGTATCGGCTTTAATATGTGGGGTACAAATGTTGGCCCTTCCATGTTGCTTGCTTTTGCCAGTATTGGCTATAGCACAGGCATAGTTGCAGTAAATTTCGATTGGTATGCCTTTATTTTTCTGTTTTTGCTGGCGATAGTATTTGCACCTAAGTATCTGGCCGCAAAAGTGAGCACCATGCCCGAGTTTATGGGAAACCGTTATGGTGATTCGACACAGAATATCCTGGCCTGGTATGCTTTGGTTAAAATTCTAATATCTTGGTTATCACTCGGGTTATTTGCAGGAGGTTTTCTGGTTCGTCAGATTCTGGGAATTCCCATGTGGCAATCGGTTACGGTTTTAGTGGCTTTTGCAGGTTTATTTACTTTTTTCGGTGGACTGAAAGCTATTGCTAAGGTGAATGTTTTTCAAATGATTTTATTGATTCTGGTTTCTCTATCGCTGATGCTCCTGGGCTTGAATAAAGTGGGCGGTATTTCTGTTTTATATGCTAAAACACCATCTCATTTCTGGAATTTAATCCAACCTGCCAGCGACCCGAAATATCCATGGTATGCCATCCTGTTAGGGTATCCCGTTGCTGCTGTTGCGTTCTTCTGTACTGATCAATCTATGGTTCAATCCGTTTTAGGCGCCAGGAACTTAAAACAGGGGCAACTTGGGGTGAACTTTATCGGTTGGTTAAAAATCTTATCGTTACCACTATTTATCGGAACAGGAATATTATGTTATGTGCTCTTTCCGGGTTTAAAAGATCCTAATGAAGCGTATATGACCATGGTTACCAATCTGTTTCCACCGGGGATGAACGGATTAGTCATTGTGGTACTGATAGCTGTTTTAGTGGGCACTATTGGTTCATCGCTAAATTCGTTAAGTACAGTATTTACGATGGATATCTATGTGAAGAAAATCAATCCTCAAGCTTCTAACAAACAGATTATTGGTGTTGGCCGATGGGCGGTTGTTGCGGGCTGTATTTTTGCGGTTATTGTTGTTCTGGCTATTGATAACATTAAAGGACTAAATCTGTTCGATGTATTCCAATCGGTACTCGGGTTTATTGCACCGCCATTGTCTGTGGTGTTTTTACTCACTGTTTTCTGGAAAAGAACTACCCGCAAAGCTGTGAATTTTACCCTTTCAGCTGGTTCAATTCTAAGCCTGGGTGTCGGCGTTACTTATCTCTGGATATTACCTCCTGATAAATACAACTTCTGGCCACATTACCTCATCCTTTCTTTTTTAATTTTTATCGGTTTACTGCTTCTGGCTATTGCTATTTCATTGTTCGACAGATCGCCCAGTGTTTATATTGCTAATGATGAACACGAAGCCAATATTGAAAAGCCGGACAGGACAGTTTGGGTAGCCTGGATTGCACTTGCTGTTGTAATGGTTGTACTGTATTTATTCTTTAACGGACATTAAAAATATAAATCCGTCATTGCTCCGTGTAAGAGTTTAAATGACGACAAATAAATAACTATGAAGAATCTTAAAAAAATTATTCTCCTTTCGATCTTTGGGAGTTTGATCGTTCCTGCCTTTGCTCAAAAAGCTTCCTGGATCTGGTATCCTGGAGATCTGGATATATACACCAGCAATGTGATGCAAAACCGTAGGACTGAACGTGGGGCATTTTTTCCTGTTTTCTGGAAAATGGATAGCCATTACGTATTGGTCGATTTTCATAAAGAATTTACGCTGAGCCAGCCTGAAGAAGTGAAACTCTTTGTTGAAGGTACCTACAATGTTAAGATCGACGGGCAGGCGATTTCAGGGTTTCCAAAAACGGTTAATATTCCGGCAGGAAAGCATAAATTAAGCTTGAAAGTCTACAATCAGGCGCATGTTCCAGCTATTTTTGTTCAGGGAAAAACAATGGTGTCCGACGATACATGGCTCACTACTTTTGAAGATAAAGAATGGATTGATGCCAGTGGAAAAACCTCAGATAAATCAGGAACGACTTTTGTTTCTGCCGGATCGTGGAACTTAACTGATCCGGATGTTTTACCCTCGCAGTTTAAATTGCCGGTTGAGGCGCATCGGGCCATCTCTATCAAAAATGCAGATAAGGGTAAACTATACGACTTCGGCAAAGAGACATTCGGTTTTATTAAACTTCATGGGCTTAAAGGCAAAGGCAGGGTAAGTATTTACTACGGTGAGTCGCCTGAGGAGGCTTTATCGACAGAAAAATGCGAAACCCTGGATTATCTGGACATCGATATCGCTCAGAAAAAAGATTCTATTCTGCCGCTTTCAAAAGCCTTCAGATATGTAAACTATCAGCCAGGTGGGACGGTTTCGGTTGATTCAGTTAGTATGCTTTATGAATATGCGCCGGTAACGGAGCGTGGCAGTTTTAAATCATCTGATGCGGAATTGAATAAGATCTACGATGTTGCCAAATACACCTTTCATTTGAATACCAGAGAGTTTTTTATCGACGGGATCAAACGCGACCGATGGGTATGGAGCGGAGATGCCTATCAGAGTTACCTGATGAATTATTACTCTTTTTTCGATGCACCAACCGTGAAAAGGACCTTATTGGCGCAACGTGGTAAAGACCCGGTAACGGCACACATTAATACCATCATGGATTATTCTTTCTATTGGTTTCTGGGGATTTACGATTACTATAAATTTACCGGCGATCAGAAATTTGTGCAGGATATCTATCCAAGAATGCAATCACTTATGACTTATATCGATGGCAGAAAAAATAAAAATGGTTTGTTGGAGTGGATGCCTGGTGACTGGATTTTTATCGATTGGGCGGACAAACTGAGTAAAGACGGGGAAGTAAGCTTTGAGCAACTATTGTATGCCAGGAGTTTAGAAACTATGGCCTTGTGTGCTAAACTTGCAAACGATCCTAACGGTGCAGCGCAATATGATCAACAGGCAAAAGCATTAAAAAAGAAAATCTTTGACCTTTACTGGAATCAAAGTAAGCATGCCCTTGTACATAGTCGTATTGATGATAAACAAACTGAGAATGTAACACGTTATGCCAATATGTTCGGAATTTTTTTCGATTATTTTACTCCTGAGCAAAAGCTTGGCGTGAAGAAAGATGTGCTATTAAATCCCAACGTGGCAAAAATTACAACGCCATATATGCGTTTTTATGAGTTGGAGGCTTTATGCGCCATGGGGGAACAATCATACGTGCTGAAAGAAATGAAGAACTACTGGGGTGGCATGTTAAAACTGGGGACTACTTCATTTTGGGAAGAATACAACCCGGATAAAAAAGGAGCGGAACACCTTGAGATGTACGGACGTCCATTTGGTAAAAGTCTGTGCCATGCCTGGGGTGCCAGTCCGATTTATTTATTGGGAAAATATTATTTAGGTGTGAGCCCCGTGAGTGCTGGTTATGAAACTTATACTATTGAACCAAACTTAGGCGGTTTAGAATGGATGGAAGGAAAGGTGCCTACTGCAAATGGCGATATTTCTGTTTACATGAACAAAAAAGAAATCAAGGTTAGTTCGGCTGTTGGAAGTGGTACACTTAAAATTAAAAGTAAGTCGAAACCCGTGGCTAAGAATACTACTGTGATAGAAGTAGCGAAAGGGGAATACGAAGTGAAGATTGAAAAGGGAAAAGAATATCTGGTGAAATATACAGAATAATTTTTCGTCATTGCGAGGCACGAAGCAATCTCTATACAGATTGCTTCGTGCCTCGAAATGACGGTATTAGGGGCTTAAACCCCAATCCGTTGCTCAATCTTTTTTACGCATTTGTAAGCTTCAGCAAGAATTACTTCTTTTTCAATCGCTTTATCTGCATTTAACGCATTTAACATAGAAATTGTTAAACAGGCGATAATACCGTTGTTTCCGGCAATACCAATCGGAACAGAAATATCCGTTACGCCAGATACCGAGTCACTATTCTTAAAGTAAGAACCTGTTTCTTGTATTTCTGTCAGCGAACTGATAAACTCCTCCTGTTGGGTTTTTTGGTATTTTTTAAAAATGGCATTGTTTTTTAATGTGGTGTTCCGCTCCTGATCAGACATATACGCAAGTAAAACCTTACCCGAAGCTGTTAAGGGTAATGGGAAAAGGTTTCCTTCTTCAATAGATAAAGCAATTGGCCCCGGACTTTTGGCATGTATGATGACCATCACCTGGTTCATGTAAAGAATACTCAGGTGGCAGGACTGGCGTATGGTATTCGCTAATTCCTCCAGTGGAAATTGTGCGGCTTTACGTAATTCATCAATTGGTGAGTGGCGGTGAGAGAGGTAAAACAGTTTTAACGATAACCTGTATTTTCCTGATACTTCATCCCTTAAAATATATCCGCGGCTTTCCAGACTCATCAGCATCCTGTAAATTTCATTCGGGGTTTTCTCAATACCTATGGCTATTTCCGTTTGAGAAAGCGGAATAGACTGTGCAGAGAGGTATTCCAATATATCAAGCCCCTTATCGAGCGCAGGCGCCTGGTATTTTGATTCTTTTTCGTTCATACAGGTTTAAATTTGGCTATGGCATGTTTTGCAATTTCAAACATACAAAATGCTATCCATAAATTGTGATGTGAAGATTTTGTTAATTTAAATACGAATATATGTTTTCATATTTAAAAAAAACATTTATATTTGAATTGATGCTTTTTTTATGTTTTAGCCCGGAAGAATTTCGCCGTTAAAATGCTTTAAGTTATCGATAACCATTTATAAACCCAAATTAAACCATTGCCTTCGCGTAAAATTTTTAACGCAAAGCAGAACAAAATCCCATGAGCAAAATCTTAATCTTTTCTTGCCTTTTTATGATAAGCTTTTCGCTTATGGCGCAGGATATTGAGGTTAAGGAAACAAGCTGCATGTATCGGGATAAACCTATTGGAATCGATGATGTTCATCCTGCACTAAGCTGGAAGTTAACATCCTCAAAACGAAATGTTATGCAAACCGCCTATCAGGTTTTGGTTTCAGGTGAGATTGAAAATCTCAATAAAAATATAGGCGAGGTTTGGGACAGTAAAAAAGTAACTTCGAATCAATCTATCCAGGTTAAATACAATGGTTCAAAGCTCATCGCTGCTAAAAAGTATTTCTGGAAAGTTAAGGTGTGGGACAATAAAGGTCATTCATCTGCGTGGAGCAAACCTGCTTCTTTTCAAATGGGCTTGTTAGCGGCTGCAGATTGGAAAGGCGCAAAGTGGATTGCATTTGAAAAACTGGCTGATTCCAATATCAATATACTCCCTACAGACGGCAAGAAAGATAAATATCAGGCGAACAATGTATTACCCTTATTTCGTAAGGAATTCAACTTGCGAAAGAAAGTCAAAAAAGCAACAGCATTTATTTCGGGTTTGGGGCATTTTGAACTTTCCATCAATGGTATGCGGGTTGGAGATGATGTGTTGGCACCCGGATGGACAAAGTATGATCAGGAAGCCTTGTATGTGACTTATGATGTGACGAAGCATCTTCGAACTGGTGGTAATGCTATTGGTGTGATGCTTGGAAATGGATTTTACTATATCCCTCCGGTTAAGGATAGGTACAGGAAACTAAAAGTTGCCTATGGCTTTCCGAAAATGATCTGCCGTGTGCTGGTTGAATATACAGATGGATCGAAAGAGAATATCATTACAAACCAAAGCTGGAAAACAGCACCATCGCCGATTACTTTTTCGAGTATTTACGGCGGTGAAGATTACAACGCCAATCTGGAGCAAAAGGATTGGAATATAGCAGGTTTCAATGATGGCAGGTGGAAAACTGCTCTGCTAGTTGATGGACCAATATTAAAGGCGCAACAGGAAGAGCCTGTGAAAATTTTCGAGCGTTTTTCTGCACAGAAAATCACTCTGGTTAACAATGGGGACTGGGTTTATGATTTAGGTCAGAATTCTTCTGCGATGATAGAGTTAAGCGTTCGTGGAAAAAAAGGCGATACCATTCGTATTACACCCGCAGAGTTAACCAAAGATGATGGGTCAGTTACTCAAAAAAATATCGGCGGACCTTCATACTTCACTTATATTTTAAAAGGTGATGGTTTAGAAATCTGGAAACCCAGATTTTTTTACACAGGATTTCGCTATCTGCAGGTAAAGGGTGGTACACCAGCCGGGAAAGAAAATTTATCCGGCAAAGCCGTAATTGAAGACTTACAGGCATTGCATGTCAGAAATGCGGCTGAAAATATAGGCAAGTTTTCAGTTTCCAATACATTATTCAATAAAACTTTTAAGCTGATAGACTGGTCGGTTAAAAGCAATATGGTGAGTGTTTTTACTGATTGTCCGCATCGGGAAAAATTAGGATGGTTAGAACAACTTCATCTGATGGGTAATTCTGTCGGTTATAATTACAATGCGGCACCGCTATTTAAAAAGGCTTTGCAGGATATGAAAAACTCTCAGTTAGCCAACGGATTGATTCCTGAAATTGCACCGGAATATGTGAAGTTCGAATGGGGTGGAGATATGTTTCGCGATTCGCCTGAATGGGGAAGTAGTGGTATTTTATTGCCCTGGTACCTGTATCAATGGTATGGGGATAAACAGGCAATTATTGATTACTACCCTATGATGCAGCGGTATATCAATTATCTGGCGAGCAAAGCCGATCACCATATTTTATCACAAGGCCTGGGCGATTGGTACGACCTGGGACCAAAGCCTCCGGGTGTGTCGCAACTTACACCAATGGGCGTTACCGCTACAGCGATTTACTATTATGATTTAAAAGTACTTGAAAAAATTGCAACAGTTTTAGGCAAAAAAGCCGATGCCCTTACTTACTCGGATTTAGCTGTTGAGGTGAGGAAGTCATTTAATAATAAATTTTTCGACGCTCAAACAAAACAATATGCTACCGGATCGCAAGCTGCAAATGCTATGGCGGTTTACATGGGGCTGGTAAACGATGCAGATAAAAACGATGTGGTTGAAAATCTGGTAAAAGATATCAGAAATAGAAAAAATAGTTTAACTGCCGGAGATATCGGTTACCGCTATGTATTGCGGGTTTTAGAGGACGCAGGCAAATCGGATGTAATTTTTGATATGAATAGCCGATCTGATGTGCCAGGATATGGAATGCAGATTGCGAAAGGGGCTACAGCGCTCACTGAAAGCTGGGCAGCTCTGCCAACGGTATCCAATAATCATTTCATGCTCGGTCATTTAATGGAATGGCTTTACAGTGGTATTGGTGGTATCCGTCAGGCTGAAAACGTTATTGCTTTTAAGCATATTAAAATTGAACCAGAGGTTGTAGGTGATTTGACATCTGCCGATGTGAGCTTTGATTCGCCCTATGGGAAAATAGCTACTTCGTGGCAAAAAACAGATAAACAATTTGTGTTGGAAGTAAACATTCCGGTAAACACCAAAGCTGATGTTTATTTCCCTGGCAAAAAAATGGAAACCATTACCGATGAGCTAAATCCGGGAATGGAAGCGCTGCATTTCGAAAATGGAAAGGCAAAAATTACAATTGGTTCAGGTAGGTATAAATTCAGGTGCACAAATGAATAGTATTAAAATGATCATACTTCTGGTGATTTGTGCAATAAATCTGCAGGCTCAAAATATTAATCCGGTTTCCGCTGAAACCATGGAGAAGATTTATGATGAGGTGAAAACGCCTTATAAATATGGATTGGTGATGGTTCCTGATGATAAAGAACATAAAATGGATTGCCCAACTGTGTTTAGGAAGGGCAAGTTCTGGTACATGACTTATTTGATTTTTAGCGGCCGCGGATATGAAACCTGGCTGGCTAAAAGTAAGGATCTTTTACATTGGGAAAATAAGGGGAAATTGCTTTCGTTTGGAGATTCAGGAAAGTGGGATGATAACCAGAAAGCAGGATACAATGCGCTTTTAGATACGAAATGGGGCGGGAGTTATCAGGTAAAATCGTTCGATGGAAAATACTGGATGTCGTATTTTGGTGGAAAAGAAAAAGGTTATGAGGTTGAACCCTTATCCATTGGGATAGCTTATACCAGCAAGCACCCTTCAGTAGTTCAGGAGTGGAGCAGATTGGATCAGCCCGTACTGAGTTCGCTTGATAAAGATGTGCGCTGGTGGGAAAACAGAAACAAATTGTTTAAGAGTACCGTCATTGAAGATCAGAAAAGGCTTACCGGACACCGTTTTGTGATGTATTATAACGCCGTTGGCGATTCTTTGATCAATAATAAGAAAACCCGATGGTATGAACGTATTGGCATGGCCGTTTCTGACGATATGCTCCATTGGTCCCGTTTTCAGCGTAATCCTGTTGTTCATCACCCTGTAGGCATTACGGGAGATGCTGTCATTCAGCAAATAGGGGATTACTATGTGATGTTTTACTTTGGCGCTTTCTGGCAGGACCGTAAAGGTTCCTTTAACCGTTTTGCTGTGTCCAAAGATTTAGTGAACTGGACAGACTGGACAGGTAATAACCTCATAGAATCATCAGAAAAGTACGATGAACTTTATGCGCACAAATCATTTGTATTGAAATATAAAGGTGTGGTTTACCATTTCTACTGTGCAGTAAATAAACAAGACCAGCGTGGTATTGCAGTAGCCACATCGAAAGATCTGGGTAAAAGTAAAGTTGATTTTGTAAGTGGAAATTAGAATGAAGATGCCTCAGTTTAAATATAGAATTTTTGGTTTAATAGTTTTAGCGTTTTTGGTTTCTCTCTGTTGTGAGGCCAAATCCACCAATGCCGTCATTGCGAGGTACGAAGCAATCTCATTCAGTAATTCAGATGGCTTAGGCTCATCCAAAAACAGCAATGACGAGGTAAGAAACAGAACCAGTTTCAATAAGGACTGGAAATTTTATCCTGGCGATGAACCTGGTGCAAAATCACCTGCATACGATGATACAAAATGGCGAAAGCTGACTCTACCACACGACTGGAGTATTGAAGGTAAGTTTGACGAAAAAAATCCTGCTAAACCAGAAGGGGGAGGTTTACCAACTGGCATTGGCTGGTACAGAAAAACTTTTACTGCTCCTGCTAATTTCAAGAACAGGTTAATTACTGTTGAATTTGATGGCGTTTATAAAAACAGTGAAGTTTGGGCAAATGGTCAATATCTGGGAAAACGTCCTTATGGCTATTCTTCGTTTTCTTATGAAATAAGCAAATACTTGAGAGCCGGGAAAAACATCATTGCAGTTAAAGTAGATAATTCCGCTCAACCCGATTCCCGTTGGTATTCAGGTTCGGGAATTTACCGTAATGTTTGGTTAACTGCTACGGCAAAAGTTGCTGTTGCCAACTGGGGTACTTTTGTTACCGCAAATCAGGCCGGCAAAATTCAGGTACAAACGCAGGTGTTGAACAAAAATCTAAAAACTCAAACCATTTCAGTTATCAGCGCTGTTTATGCAGCAGATGGAAAATTAATAGTAAGAAGTGCTGCTCAAACAGCCAGTATAGATACGTCGGGAAGAACGATCAACGGAACTTTGGAAGTTAAAAATCCAATCCTTTGGTCAGTTGAAAATCCATATCAATATAAATTGGTCACACAAATTCTTCAAAATAGCAAAGTCATCGATACTCACGAAATCAGATTTGGAATCCGTTCTTTCAACTTCGATGCCGAAAAAGGTTTTTCATTAAATGGAAAACCGATGAAGATTTTGGGTGTATGTTTGCATCATGATTTAGGTGCACTGGGGGCGGCAGTAAATGTTCGTGCCATGGAACGTCAGCTTGAAATCATGAAGGAAATGGGCGTAAATGCGATCCGTACATCCCACAATCCACCTGCACCGGAATTTTTAGACTTATGTGATCAAATGGGTTTCCTGGTGATGGATGAGGCGTTTGACATGTGGGCTAAAAAGAAAACTAAAAACGATTATCACCTTAACTTTCCGGAGTGGCATAAACGCGATCTGGAAGACATGGTTAAACGTGACCGCAATCATCCTTCCATTATTTTGTGGAGCATTGGAAATGAAATCCGTGAACAATTTGATAGTACCGGCATAGCAATTACGAAAGAACTGGTATCGATTGTTAAAAATCTGGATACAACCCGTCCTGTGATTTCAGCCCTAACGGAAACAGATGCAAAAAAGAACTTTATCTATCAGGCAAATGCCATAGATATTTATGGCTTAAACTATAACCACAAGCTTTATAACGATTTTCCGAAAAACTATCCGGGCGTTAAATTTCTGGCTACAGAAACTACTTCTGCTTTAGAAACCCGTGGTTTTTATGATACTGCCGATACCATCAGGCGTTGGCCACGTGATGGTAAAACCAAGTTTACCGAGGGCAATAAGGAATGGTCGGCCTCTTCTTATGATAATGTTTCGGCATATTGGGGTTCTACTCACGAAGAAACCTGGGCCGCCGCTAAAAAATACGATCATGTTTCGGGTTTATTCGTATGGACAGGATTTGATTATTTAGGTGAACCTTTGCCTTATCCATGGCCAGCCAGAAGTTCTTATTTTGGGATTGTGGATTTAGCAGGTTTCCCAAAAGATTCCTACTACATGTATCAGAGTGAATGGACTGATAAACCTGTTTTACATATTTTACCGCATTGGAATTGGGAACAGGGAAAATCTGTTGAAGTTTGGGCATATTACAATCAGGCAGATGAAGTTGAATTGTTTCTTAACGGAAAATCTTTAGGTAAGAAATCGAAGCAGGACGAAGACTTGCATGTTAAATGGGATGTCTATTTTGAGCCTGGAACTTTGAAGGCGATATCGAGAAAAAATGGTAAAGATGTGCTGATCAGAGAAGTGAATACTGCCGGTGCAGCTGCAAAAATCGAGCTCATTGCTGATCGAAAGAATATTAAAGCCGATGGTAAAGACTTATCGTTTATTACGGTTCGCATACTGGACGCTGAAGGAAATGTGGTTCCTGATGCTGATAATCTGGTTGATTTTAAGGTTGAAGGCGATGGATTTATTGCAGGCGTTGATAACGGCTTTCAAGCTAGTGTTGAACCCTTCAAAGCAAATTACCGTAAAGCTTTTCATGGTTTATGTCTGGCTATTCTACAGGCTACAGAAAAGAGTGGAACTATTCAATTAACGGCTACATCTAAAGGTTTAGCATCTTCATTCATTACAATTAATACAGGGAAATGAAAGGAAGATTGATTGAACATATTTGTCAAATGGAGTCTCCCGCAGATTTCGCTGATCATCGCAGAATAAATTTTTTAAAATCTGCGGAAATCTTCTTAATCAGCGGGAAACAAATAGTGTTTTTGCTGTTTTTTGTGTCAATCGGCTTTAAATCTTCCGCACAACTGGTTGATAAAACACCAACGGCTGTACAGAAAGTATCTCAAATTTACAGTAAAGAGCCCTGGGAAGATCAATTGGTAAGTGGAATCAACCGAGATGCATCGCGTGCCGCGGCTTACTCGTTTAGTAGTATTGAAGCTGCCAGAAAAGGTGACCGCAATCAGTCAGGTAGAATGATTTCTTTAAACGGGGACTGGGATTTTTCTTTTGCAGTAAAACCTGCAGATGCGCCTAAAGACTTTTACAAATCCCGCGTTAGCGGATGGAAGAAAATTGAAGTGCCCTCTAACTGGGAAATGAAAGGCTATGATAAACCCATTTATAAAAGTGCTGTTTATCCGTTTCGTCCGGTAAATCCCCCGAATCCACCAATGGATTACAATGGTGTTGGGAGTTATCAACGTACTTTTACCATCCCCGAAAACTGGAAAGACATGAATATTACCCTTCATTTTGGTGGGGTAAGTTCGGGTTATAAAGTTTGGGTAAATGGTTTGTTTTTAGGTTATGCAGAAGATAGTTTCCTTTCTTCAGAGTTTAATATCACACCTTACTTAAAGTCTGGCGAAAATATCCTTTCGGTTCAGGTGATGCGCTGGACAGATGGTAGTTTCCTGGAAGATCAGGATCACTGGCGTTTAAGTGGCATCCACCGCGAAGTGATGTTGCTTGCAGAACCAAAATTAAGAATTGCTGACTTCTTCGTTCAAACTAAGCTGGACAAGGATTATAAAGATGCAACGCTGAGCATTCGTCCGAGGATTGAAAATTTAACAGGAAAAGAGGTTAAAGGATATAAAATCAAAGCATCACTTTTTGATCATAACGGAAAGGAAGTTTTAGAAAAACCTTTAGAAAGAAGTGCGGAAAGTATCATTAATGAAATCTGGCCCCGACTGGATAATGTGAAGTTTGGCTTGCTCGAAACCCGCATTAAAAATCCTTTGAAATGGAGTGATGAAGTTCCAAATCTTTATACGCTTACGCTAGCTCTTGAAGATAGTACCGGCAGGATTTTAGAAGTGAAAAGCAGCAAAGTTGGTTTCCGCAGTATAGAATTCTCCAAAACCAATGGAAAACTATTAATCAACGGGAAGGAGACCTATCTGTATGGTATCAATCGCCCTGACCATCATCCTACAAAGGGCAAGGCATTGAGTCGTGAAGATATTTTAGAAGATGTACTTACCATTAAGCGTTTCAATTTTAACTGTATCCGTACCAGCCATTATCCAATGGATCCGTACTTATATGATTTATGTGATGAATTCGGGATTTTAGTAATCGATGAAGCCAATCTTGAGACTCATGGCCTTGGAGGTAAACTAAGTAACGATCCAACCTGGACTTCGGCTTATCTGGAGCGAAGCAGCCGAATGGTGATGCGTGATAAAAACCATCCAAGCATTATCATCTGGAGTTTGGGAAATGAATCGGGTAGTGGTCCGAATCATGCAGCAATGGCGGCATGGATTCACGATTTCGACATCACCAGACCAGTACATTATGAACCTGCTATGGGCAATCCACGTTTGGATGGGTATATGGATCCAAGCAATCCTGCTTACTTAAAACCTAATGATCATTCCCACCGTTTACAGAATCCTCAGGACCAACCCTATGTAGATATCGTAAGTAGGATGTATCCCAGTATCTATACACCGAAAATGCTCGCTGAACAAAAGAATGGCGACCATCGTCCGATCTTTTTCGTCGAATATGCCCATGCCATGGGGAATTCAGTTGGTAATATGAAAGATTTCTGGGATGTTTTTCGTGCAACACCACGTGTGATTGGTGGTGCCATTTGGGAATTTAAAGATCAGGGAATTCTTCAAACCGATAGTGCAGGCAAAAAGTTTTACGCTTATGGTGGCGATTTTGGTGAGAAATACTTCGATAACTTTACGATAAAGGGTGTGGTAAATTCAGATGGAAAGCCTAAAGGTGCCATGTTTGAATGCAAACGAGTTTATCAGGGGGCAGAAACAGTGTGGAGTAATCAATTAAAAGACATTATAAAGATTACCAACCACCATGCCGTTAAAAATTTAAATGAGTACACGGTTACTTTGATTGTGAGAAAAGATGGTGCAGTGGTTAGCCAGAAATTATTATCTGCGATTAACCTACCTGCAGGGAGAGATACACTCATCAATATTTCCAGATACCTCCCCAAAATGGAATCTGGTTCAGAATATCTGGCAGATATTCATTTTACCTTAAGCAAAGATGAACCTTGGGCAAAAAAGGGTTTCGAGGTAGCATCAAACCAGTTTGCATTAACCGGACTGGCTGAATCTAAGGTGATTGCTTTAGGTACGGCGCCAAAACACACAGGAAATGCAGATCTGGATATTTATGCGGGACAAAACTTTGAAGTTGGAATCAGCAAAAAGAATGGTGCTTTAGTTTCGTATAAATGGAAAGGTATGGAACAAATTTCAGCACCGTTACTACCGCACTTTACACGTCCGCTAACAGACAACGATAAACGCGGCTGGAAGTCGAACAAAAAATTAAAACAATGGTATGCGAATGATTTGAAATTCATCCGGTCGACGGTTGATTCAAAGTCTGATGCTTCTTCCCTGATTACAAGCCAATATAGCTTAATTAATGACAGTGCAAAGGTTAACATCACTTATCGGATTTCATCAAAAGGTATCATCAAGGTTAGTTATGCCTTAGATGTGAAGCCGGGCTTGCCAAACCTTCCGAAGGTTGGTATTCAAATGGGGATTCTTCGCAACTGCGATCAGGTTTCCTGGTACGGTAAAGGGCCAATGGAAAATTATATCGATAAGAATTATGCTGCCGATGCCGCTATTTATAGTGAAACTATCAACGATTTTATGGAGCATTATGCGGTTCCTCAAGAGAATGGCAACCGTACAGATGTGCGTTGGATGTATTTTTCAAATCCTGCAAAAAACAAAGGTTTGGTTATTGTTGCCGACAGTTTATTGAGCATGAGTGCCAGCCCTTATACCGATGAAAATGTACAGCAGGCCAAACACACTAATACGTTGAAAGACGCCGGTTATATGGTGGTCAATGTAGATTTAGTACAGATGGGTGTTGGAGGAAATGACAGTTGGAGTGAAGTAGCGGCTCCACTGCCGCAATATCAGATTCCATCAAAGAACTACAGTTACAGCTTTTTCCTTTTTCCTTTTGAGGGAAAAAAAGAGGTAGTAATAAATAGGGTTAAAGGAATAAAATTTTGAAATATAAGAATGGCAGGTGAAGACACCAGCCTTCAAAGACACTCGATTGCCGTTGACTTCAGTCAACGGTTAAAGGTTAAAAAAGAAAATAATTAGAAGAAGTAAAGTGGAGAAGACAATTAATTTAAAAGGAATTACATGGAACCACAGTCGCGGGCTTTTGCCTATGGTGGCTACCGCACAACGATTTTCTGAATTGTATCCGAATGTAAATATTACCTGGGAGAAAAGAAGCTTGCAGCAGTTTGCAGATTTTTCCATTCAGGAATTGGCTGAGCGGTTCGATTTACTGGTAATTGATCATCCTTGGGCGGGTTTTGCTGCAAAAACCAAGTCGATTGTTCCATTAGACTTTTATTTGTCTGATCAATATCTAACTGATCAGAAAGAAAATTCAGTAGGACAATCCTATGAAAGTTATTTTTATGATGATCATTTATGGGCATTACCTATTGATGCAGCGACACCGGTTGCCGCATCACGGCCAGATTTGCTTGCTCAAAAAGGCTTAGGATTACCTCAGTCGTTTGAAGATTTACTGGCACTTGCCAACAAGGGTTTGGTTGCTTTCGCTGGTATTCCGATAGATGTGTTAATGAATTTTTACACGCTCTGCTGCTCACTCGGTGAAGCGCCATGTCAGGGTGATGAACAGGTTATCTCTACTGAAACTGGTGTCAAGGCTTTACAAATGTATCGTAAACTTGCCTCTAAAATGGATAAAGCGAACTTCAACCGAAACCCAATTCAGGTTTATGAGGCGATGACACAAGGTGATAATATTGCCTATTGTCCATTTGCCTATGGTTATTCAAATTATTCGAGAAAGGGATATGCACGTAAAACCTTGCATTTTCATGATATGATTTCTTTAGATGGAAGAACTAATCTGATCAGCACACTAGGCGGTACAGGTTTGGCGATTTCTTCTAAATGTGAACATCTGGACATTGCCGCCAGATATGTAGAATTTGTAGGTTCGCCTGGCTGTCAATCCACATTGTTTTTTCAAAATGGTGGGCAACCAGGGCATTTGGCGGCATGGACAAATGAAGAAGTAAACCGCCAGAGTGAGAATTATTTTGCAAATACTTTACCGGCCTTGCAACGGGCTTTTCTTCGTCCGCGTTACCACGGTTCTATGTATTTTCAGGACCATGCGGGGGATGTGGTAAGAGATTACCTGATGAATGGCGGTGATGAGATTCAGGTTTTATCAACTATGAATGAATTATATATTAAATCTAAAAGCTTAGTATTATCATGGACAGGCCATTAGAAGGACTTTTGGTGCTGGAGTTTTGCCAGTTCCTCGCAGGACCATCAGCAGGCTTAAAGCTGGCTGATTTGGGCGCACGCGTAATAAAAATTGAACGCCCGAATACTGGTGATGCCTGCAGGCAGTTATCCATTAAAAACCTGTTTGTTGATGAGGATAGTTTATTATTTCACACCATTAACCGAAATAAAGAAAGTTATGCAGCTGATTTGAAGAATCCGGAAGATCTTCAAACGCTCAAAAAGCTCATTGCCAAAGCAGATGTCATGACACATAATTTTCGTCCTGGTGTGATGGAGAAAATCGGGCTTGATTATGAAAATGTTCAGACCATTAATTCTAAAATCGTTTACGGCGTAGTTACAGGTTATGGAAATGAAGGCCCGTGGAAAAATAAACCTGGTCAGGATCTACTGGTTCAATCAGTTTCGGGCTTAACTTTTCTGTCAGGATTAGATACGGATGGGCCCGTACCTTTTGGATTATCCGTTTCTGATATTATGTGCGGAAATCACCTTGCCCAGGGTATTATGGCAGCCTTAATCAAAAGGGCGAAGACCAATAGAAGTGTTTTGGTTGAGGTAAGTTTGCTTGAATCTATTCTTGATGTCCAATTTGAAGTATTGACTACTTACCTGAACGATGGTGGTAAACTACCCGATAGAAGTGGAGCTAAAGGTAGTGCACATGCCTACTTAAGTGCGCCGTATGGCATGTATGAAACAAGAGACGGTTATATCGCTATGGCTATGGGGAATTTGCCAAATATATGTGCCATTATAAAATGCAATATCAGCGATTTGTATGTAGAAGCCGGTTCAGCTTTCGAAAACCGGGATAAACTAATTGTTCGTTTAGCCGAAACTTTCAAGCAGAAAGATACGGTGACCTGGGTTAGTCTATTGGAAAGCCACGGAATCTGGTGTGCTGAAGTGCTTAATTATCAAACTGCTACCAAAATCGATACCTATAAAAAGTTGCAAATTGAGCAGGAACTGGATTTATCAGGAGCGCTAAAAATTAAAACCACAGTAAGTCCTATCCGGCTGGACCGGAAGAAGTTATTTGCTTCGAAAGCGGCGCCAAAGTTAGGTGCAGATACGGGAGAGATTAATAAAGAATTTGAACTTCTTTAATATCGCGTCATTGCGAGGCACGAAGCAATCTCTTATACAGATTGCTTCGTGTCTCGCAATGACGAAAAACAGGCGCTATTGGTGCCTGAAGAAACATTAAATATTAAAAAATAAAAGTTATGAGACCGCTTGAGGATTATTTAGTTATCGATTTCAGTCAGTTTCTATCTGGCCCCTCGGCAAGCTTGCGCTTAGCGGATATGGGTGCCCGCGTGATCAAAATTGAACGGCAGGGAGTGGGTGATATTTGCCGTACCCTATACACTTCCAATCTGATTATGAATGGGGAATCGTCGGTATTTCATGCCATCAACAGAAATAAAGAAAGTTTCGAAGTCGATCTGAAAAGTGAGGAAGATGTGGAAATGGTTCGCGATTTAGTAAAAAAAGCCGATGTGATGATCCATAACTTTCGCCCTGGTGTAATGGAACGTTTGGGTTTCGATTATTCATCTGTGGCGGCCTTAAATCCATCAATTGTTTATGGCGAAATTTCAGGGTATGGAACTGATACGGAGTGGAAAAGTAAACCCGGACAAGATTTATTATTGCAATCGGTTACCGGATTGACATCTTTAACGGGCAACGCTGATAGCGGCCCTGTAGCTATGGGATTATCTATTGTAGATATGCTGGCCGGAGCACATTTGGCTCAGGGTTTATTAGCTTGCCTTTATCGCAAAGCAATTAAAAATGAAGGCGGTTTTGTTCAGGTAAGCATGATGGAGTCGGCCTATGATTTTCAGTTTGAAACGATTACCACCTACCTGAACGACGGTGGTGCATTGCCCGAACGCTCGAAAAAAAATAATGCCAATGCATATTTAGGTGCACCTTATGGTATTTATCAAACTGAAAACGGATATTTAGCTTTAGCGATGGGATCGATTCCTCAATTAGGGGAATTGCTGGAGTGCGAAAAGCTAAAAGAATATACTAAAATGGCTGAATCATTTGATAAACGTGATGAAATTAAAGCTATTTTAGCTGACCATCTTTTATCGGCTACTACAGAAAAATGGCTTTCTGTACTTGAACCGGCTGATATCTGGTGTGCTGACGTACTAAACTGGAAAGCACTGATGGCCCACGAGGGCTTTAAGGTGCTGAATATGATTCAGCAAGTGGAGATGACTGATGGTTACAGGTATGAGACGACCAGATGTCCGATTCGCATAGATGGCGAATTGCTCACTTCTGCTAAAGGATCTCCAAAGCTTGGTCAGGATAATGAAAAGATTATCAACGAATTTATAACAAAGAAGACAGCTGCAAATGCCTAACCAAATAGAAACCTTTACCATAGCCGTACGCAAATTTGGTCCTTTTGAAACTGCCATGCAGAAATTCTGGGATCAGTATTGTGAAAAGACTGGCTGTGTGCTAAAGTTGGAAATGGTGGTGATGGATTTACATGAGCTTTACGATCGTGCCATTACACAGAAAGGGCTTGCTAATGGTGATTTTGATATTGCTCATATCAGTACCGATTGGGTATTGGAGGGTTACACCAGTGAGGATTTTGAAATTCTGAATCCTTACATCAATAAAAATAAACCAGAAGGTTTTCCAAGAGGTTGGTCTAAATCATTATTAGGTTTGCAACGTTTTGGCTGGGAGGTAGTTGGCTTCCCTTTTCATGATGGTCCCGAGTGTTTCATATACAGGAAAGATTTATTTGAAAGCGAAACTGAGAAAGCAAACTACCTGACCGCATTTGGTAAAGCATTAGAAGTTCCCAAAAGCTGGGAAGATTTTCACCAGATCGCGAAGTTTTTTAATCGTCCATCTGAACATTTGTATGGAAGCATTTTCGCTTGCTATCCTGATGGACACAACACCGTTTTTGATTTTTGTTTACAGTTATGGACGAGGGGCGGCATTCTGATTGATAAAACCGGCTCGATTCAGATCAATACCACTGAAGCGATTGAAGGACTGGATTTCTACCGTAACATGGTTAATGATCAAAATGCGGTTCATCCAAAATCTGCTGAGTTTGAATCCGTAGCTGCCGGTATCGCATTTTCACAAGGGGAGGCGGCTATGATGATTAACTGGTTCGGTTTCGCCGCAATGTGCGAGGTTGATGAAAACTCAAAAGTCAAAGGTAAAATTGATGTGGAATTGTTGCCATCGGCAGCAGATAAAAGTTCTGCATCATTAAATGTATATTGGCTCTATACTATCGCCAGAGGTAGCAAAAATAAAGAAGTTGCCTATGATTTTCTTCGTTTTGCATTGGCAGAGGAGCAGGATAAGCAACTGACATTAGAAGGCGGTATTGGTTGCAGAATATCGACATGGAACGATGGGGATATTAATCAGACTATCCCATACTATCACAAGTTGGAGCAATTACATGAGGTAGCGAATACACTTCCTCAAAAGAAAAACTGGGCCTCAATAGCGGCCATTATTGATGAAATGGTTTTACAGGCAATTCGAACGGACTTACCAACAGCAGACCTGATTCAAATTGCTCAAAAACAGATTAACGAAATTGATAAATGAGTATTGAAATAAAATATAAGCCAGAATTACCACGTACCAAACAACCAATCATCATCATCGGTGCAGGTGGGATTGTGGCCGATGCCCATCTTCCGGCCTATAAAATTGCTGGTTTTGAAGTCCACGGAATTGTAAACCGGACCAGAGAAAGAGCGCAGAAACTAGCCGATAAGTTTGGTATTCCAAATGTATACGATTCTGTAGCCGAAGCTGTGAAGCTGGCACCTGAAAACGCTGTGTATGATTTAACAATTATGCCTGAGCAGTATATTGAAACATTGCGGCAATTGCCTGATGACAGTGCTGTATTAATTCAAAAACCAATGGGCGACGATATTACGCAGGCTACTGAAATCCTTGAACTGTGCAGGACGAAGAGGTTGAAAGCGGCTATCAATTTTCAGCTACGCTTTGCACCATTTGTGAGTGCAGCCAAATTCCTGATCGATCAGGAATTGATAGGAGAACTTTACGATATGGAAGTTAGGGTGACCATTAAAACACCCTGGGAGATTTTTCCGCATGTGATCATCCACCCAAGGTTGGAAATACAATATCATAGTATTCACTATGTTGATTTAATCCGCTCATTTTTGGGTAACCCGAAGAGTGTGCTGGCAAAAACACTTAAACATCCTGCGAAAAAGCTTTCCTCTTCACGCTCTACAATTTTGCTGGATTACGGTGACACCATGCATGCAGTAATTAATACGAATCATGATCATGAATTTGGTCCTGACCATCAGGAAAGCTACATCAAATGGGAAGGAACTAAAGGTGCTATCGTGGCAAAAATTGGTTTGCTAATGGATTATCCGCATGGTGTGCCTGATGTATTTGAATACTGTGTGGTAGAAGAAGGCAAAGCACCGGAATGGCAAACGGTTAAGTTAGAAGGATCCTGGTTCCCTGAGGCTTTTATTGGCACAATGGCTAGTCTTATGCGTTATAATGAAGGAAGTTCGAGCTTACTGCATACCAGCGTAGAAGACGTAATCCAAACCATGAACGTGGTTGAAAGTGCTTACCAATCGAGTGATATTGGGGGAGTTAAGGTTACGGATAAATTAAAATAAACCCAAACCTGGAAGGTTTTCAAAACCTTCCAGGTTTAATAACATACTAACTATGTATTTCAAATCAACATTTTTTGAAGATTATAAATTAGAAGATAAACGTGTAACCTTAGGACGTACCATCACGGAAACGGATTTTGTGGTACATGCGGGTCACACAGGAGATTTTTTTCCTCACCACATGGATGCTGCATGGTGTGCAACACAGCCATTTAAACAGCGGATTGCCCACGGAACAATGATTTTTAGCATTGGGATAGGCTTAACCGCATCAGAAATTAATCCCGAGGCCATGTCTAAAGGCTATGATAAGCTACGTTTCGTAAAGCCCGTTTTTATAGGCGATACCATTCATTCGGAAGTGACCATATCTGAGAAAGCTGAGAGTAAAAGACCGGAATACGGCACCGTTACCGAACACGTAGAAATTATCAACCAGCATGGCGAAGTAGTATTAGTTTGCGATCACCTGCTGGTAGTTAAAAAATATTAGTTCATTAGTCAATAGTTTATTGGTAAGGATTCAGTAACCAGTGAACTAACCAAAATGATACCAGTGAACTAATGATACTAATGAACCAACATAAAACCAAATATAATGAACCACAACACACAAGCAGAAATTGTTACTGAAGGCGATCCGTCTTCGGGAAAGAAGTATCTATTGCCATTTATTTTTGTAATCAGTTTGTTTTTCCTTTGGGGAATGGCACACAACCTCGATTCGAGTTTGATTCCACATTTGCGGAAGGCCTTTAACCTGAGTAACCTGGAATCAATGCTGATTGATACATCCATTTTCTTCGCCTATTTCATCATGGCTATTCCTGCCGGGGTTATTTTGAAGAAATGGGGCTATAAGAGTACAATGATTACAGGTTTGCTGGTATTTGCTTTCGGGGCCTTCTTGTTTGTGCCTGCAGCTAATAACCTTTCCTATATTACCTTTCTAATTGCGCTGTTTATTATCGGATGCGGTTTGGCAACACTGGAAACTTCTGCAAATCCATATGCTGCGGTTCTGGGCGATCCGGCAAAAGCTGCTACAAGACTAAACCTGGCTGCATCATTTAATGGTTTGGCTGCAGCAGTGGCGGGTTATGTAGGCTCTCATTATATTTTATCAGGAAAAACCTATTCGAAAGATGAACTCGACAATATGACCGAAGCGGTTCGCCTGGTTGAAGCGTCGTCAGTAAAAACGCCTTACATTATCCTTGGCGCTATTTTAGTTTTTATTGCTATCTCTTTTTGCTTCATTAAGTTTCCTGAGATTAAAACCAAAAGTGTTGACGGTGAAGCGAAAGGAAGTTTTTTGGGTGCTTTGAAACATAAACATCTACGTTGGGCAGTAGTGGCACAGTTTTTTTATGTTGGTGCACAGGTATGTGTAACCAGTTCATTTATCCGTGCAGCACAGCAGGGTGCAGGCTTTGACGAAAAAACCGCCGGAATTTATTTAACTATTTATGGCGTGCTGTTTACTGTAGGACGTTTTGCCGGGACAGCATTATTGTCTGTTGTAAAATCTCCTAAATTACTATCTGTTTATGCCGCTACAGCCATTATCTTGTGTCTGATTGCTATTGCAGCAAAAGGTGCAATTGTAGTGTATGCATTAGGTGGTTTAGGTTTTTTCATGTCGATTATGTTTCCAACAATTTTTGCATTAGGCATTGATGGAATTGGAGATGATACCAAGCCAGGTTCATCCTGGTTGATTATGTCGATCATCGGAGGATCATTGGTTCCACTGACCATGGGTGCTGTGATCGATGCAAACCATGATCAGGTGCAGATCGGTTATAGTGTACCATTGGTATGCTTTGTTATTATTCTTTACTTCGGATTAAAAGGCTATAAGATTGCTCATAAAGCGTAACAATACTTCATTGCGAAACGATTATCCCGACAGACAATCATTCGCATAATGACGATACAAAACAACAAAATGAAGCTTAGTAAACTTTTTCTGTTCTTTTTATTTTCTGCTTTTTGCTTTAAGCTTAATGCCCGACAAAACGAAGCTGCCAAACCCTGGGTGTTCTGGTATTGGGTGAAAGGGGCTGTTTCAAAGAGTGGTATCACTGCTGATCTGGAGGCGATGAAATCAAATGGAATTGTCGGAGCCTACCTGATGACGATACAAGGACCAGATCAAAAGCCATTTTATAATCCACCTGCAGTTCAGCTTTCGCCAGAATGGTGGAAACTGGTTGAATTTGCGATGAACGAAGCAAAACGGTTGAATCTGAAATTAGGAATGCATGTAAGCGACGGTTTTGCCCTTGCAGGTGGGCCGTGGATTACACCAGCACTTTCTATGCAAAAAGTTGTATGGTCTAAAACAATAGTAAATCATTCCAATCAACCAATCAGATTAGCTGAGCCGGAAGCTAAGGAAAATTACTATAAAGATATCGCTGTTTATGCCTACCCGTCGCCAACAGGTACAGGGATATCTACACGAACTATTATTCCTAAAATCACCTCGAGTAACGGTGTCGATGCAACGGGCCTTATACAGCCGGGTAATAAAAAAAGCTTTGGCTCAAATGAACCTTGCTACATTCAATACGAATTCGAAAAACCCTTTACCTGCCGGACAGTAACCATTAAAATCAGTGGGAATAACTATCAGGCGCAAAGGTTGGCTATCGAGGTGAGCGATGACGGGAAAACCTTTCGTTCTGCTGGCAGATTGGAAGCACCACGCCACGGCTGGCAGGATACGGACGAAGATGTAACGCATACCATTGTACCCGTAAGAGCGAAATATTTCCGGTTTATTTATGATAAAAAAGGTTCGGAACCCGGTGCAGAAGATTTGGATGCTGCCAAATGGAAACCATCTTTGAAACTGGTAAATCTTGAGTTATCTGGCGAAGCCAGCATTAATCAGTTTGAAGGTAAAAACGGTTCAGTCTGGAGAATAAGTAAAAGAAGTACAGACGAGCAAGTTGCTAAAAACCTTTGTGTTCCCTTAAATAAATTCATCAACCTTACCGATAAATTAAACCCTGATGGAACATTAAACTGGAAAGCACCCAAAGGCAATTGGACAATTTTAAGGGTTGGACATACCTCAACAGGGCATACCAATGCTACAGCGGGCGGAGGTAAAGGGTTGGAGTGCGACAAGTTTAACCCCGAAGCGGTAAAATTACAGTTTAACAGCTGGTATGGTGAAGCCCTAAGACACGGCGGACCTGAAATTGCAAAGAAGGTTTTAAGTGTTTTTCATGTAGATAGCTGGGAGTGTGGCAGCCAGAATTGGTCGCCTGTGTTCAAGGCTGAATTTAAAAAACGCAGGGGATACGATTTAACACCATATTTGCCTGTAATGACGGGCTTGCCAGTGGAAAATGCAAACGTATCCGAAAATTTTCTGTACGATGTTCGTAAAACCATTTCAGAGCTAGTGGTCGATCAGTTTTACAAAACCCTTGCTAACCTTGCAAAAGAACAAGGCGTTACGTTTACCGCTGAAAGTATCGCTCCAACGATGATGAGCGATGGCTTGTTGCATTATAAAACTGTAGATGTTCCCATGGGAGAATTCTGGTTGAATAGCCCGACTCACGACAAACCCAATGATATGCTTGATGCCATTTCGGGCGCACATATTTACGGTAAAAATATTATTCAGGCGGAAGCATTTACGACCGTGCGAATGGACTGGAATGAAAGTCCGGTAAACCTTAAAACCTTACAGGACCGGAATTATGCCCTCGGTATAAATAAGCTGGTGTACCATGTATTTACGCAAAATCCGGGAAACGACAAGCCCGGAGTTACTTTGGATGGAGTAGGCCTGTACTTTCAACGTGATCAAACCTGGTGGAAACCCGGAAAGGCCTGGGTTGAGTATGCAGAGCGAACACAAAATTTATTGCAACAAGGCAAACCTGTAGTTGATGTTGCCGTGTTTACCGGAGAAGAACTGCCTCGCCGTTCGGTTTTACCCGATCGTTTAGTGGAGACCTTGCCTGGTATATTTGGTGCAGATGTAGTGGAAACCGAAAAGATCAGGCTTGCAAATACAGGAGAACCTTTGAGACAAAAGCCTGCGGGTGTTACCCATTCGGCAAATATGGCCGATCCGGAAAACTGGGTAAATCCTTTACGTGGATATGCTTATGATAGTTTTAATCCGGATGTATTGCAAACGGCTCAGGTGAAAAATGGAAATATAGTGTTTGAAAGCGGTGCAACCTATAAGATTCTCGTTTTCACAGGGCAGCTTAAGTTAAATCCTAATTACGAATACATTAGCTATCAATCCCTAAAAAAGCTTAGCGAACTGATTAAAGCAGGGGCAAAAGTGATCATCGCTGAAAAACCATTATATCAAAATGGCTTGAAACAAGTCAATCAAGTGGAATTTAATAAAGTGATTGAGGAAATCTGGGGAGGGAATTTTGAATCTTATAAGAGTAACGGACATCCGGTGTATACCAAAAAGCTGGGACTGGGAGTAATTTATAAAGCACCATTTTATGGAGATAGTTTTAGAGAAATAGGCCTTGCGCCTGATTGTATATTTATTGATGATTCATTGAATTACGCTAAAGATATTGCATATACTCATCGTACAAGTGCCGATCGAGAGATTTACTTTATTTCAAACCAGAAGAATAAAGCTAAAGTCATTTCAGCATCGTTCAGGGTATCGGGTAAAATCCCTGAGTTGTATAATGCTGTAAATCAGGAGAAAATAGAGGCAAAGCAATGGAGAATTTCGGATGAAAGAACAACATTGAAATTAGCTTTACAAGCCAATGAATCAGTATTCGTTATTTTCGAAAAAGAGGCAAATACAAACCAATCAAATAACGGTAATAATTGGACAGTTTTTACTGCCGTTCAGGATATTTCTAAATCATGGGATGCCAGATTTGATACCGCTTACTTCGGTCCTTCAAAACCAATTGTTTTTAACCAACTAAGTGATTGGACAAAACATCCGGATAGTTTGGTGAAATATTATTCAGGCACCGCTGTTTATACCCGCACATTCACATTTAAGGATAAACCTGCCGGAAAAGTTTGGATCGATCTAGGTGATTTTTCGAGCATAGCTGAAGTAAAGGTAAATGGAATAAACTGTGGTACGTTGTGGACTCCTCCGCATCGTTTAGATATCAGCACAGCCTTAAAAGAGGGGGAAAACAATATCACTATTGAAGTAACCAATACCTGGGCAAACCGTTTGATTGGCGATAACAAATTGCCTGAAGGGAAAAGATTAACGAAAACTACTGCTCCTTTCAGGCTGGAAGGGAAGCCTTTAAATCCAGCTGGTTTATTAGGACCGGTTGTCATCCAAATTGAAGAAAAATGAAGATAATTCAAGCATATAGAAATTCAATAAACGAAGTCTCGGTAACTTTCAGGCTTTCAGCTTTAATCTTTAACCTTTTAGCTTTCTTCTTAACTGCTAATGCACAAGATAAGGCCCTGGTTAACAACGCTGGTTCACCTTATGCCAAATTACACAGCATTAACATGACTGATGTAAAGTGGACCAAAGGATTCTGGGCTGACCGTTTTAAAGTCGCTACTGAAACAATGGTACCCAACATGTGGGCCATTTACAACGATCCTAAAATCAGTCACGCGTTCAAAAATTTCGAAATAGCTGCAGGCTTAGACACGGGTTCTCATTCAGGGCCATCTTTTCATGATGGAGATTATTATAAAACCTTAGAGGCCGTTGCGGTACTCTATGCTTCAACGAAAAATCCAAAGTTGAATGAAATGATGGATAAGGCCATTGCTGTCATTGGTAAATCGCAGCGTGAAGATGGTTACATCTATACCAAAGCCATGATTGAACAGCGCAAAACAGGTTCAAATAATCAGTTTCAGGACAGGCTCAGTTTCGAAGCTTATAACATTGGCCATTTAATGACTGCGGGTTGTGTTCACTACCGGGCTACGGGTAAAACCACTTTGCTTAATATCGCGAAAAAAGCAACAGACTATTTGTACAATTTCTATAAGAAAGCTTCGCCTACATTGGCCAGAAATGCTATTTGTCCATCGCATTACATGGGCGTTGTAGAAATGTACCGCACCACCAAAGATCCCCGTTATTTAGAGCTGGCGCAGCATCTCATCGCTATTAAAGGTAAAATTGATGACGGCACCGATGATAATCAGGATCGCATTCCATTTTTGCAGCAAACAAAAGCAATGGGCCATGCAGTGAGGGCAAACTATCTGTATGCTGGTGTAGCCGATTTATATGCGGAAACAGGAAAAGATTCGCTGCTTAATACTTTGAATTTAATGTGGGATGATGTAAATCAGCATAAAATGTATGTGACCGGAGGATGTGGATCGCTGTATGATGGTACTTCTGCTGATGGTACATCTTATAATCCTGCCGACGTACAGAAGATTCACCAGGCTTTTGGTCGCGACTATCAGTTGCCCAATTTTACAGCCCATAACGAAACCTGTGCCAATATAGGTAATGTACTCTGGAACTGGCGGATGCTGCAGATTACAGGCGATGCAAAGTATGCCGATATAATGGAACTTGCTTTGCATAACAGCGTATTATCAGGTATAAGCCTTGATGGGAAGAACTTTTTATACACCAATCCGCTGGCACAATCTGATGATTTGCCGTTCAAACAACGCTGGTCGAAAGATAGAGTACCTTACATTGCGCTATCTAATTGCTGTCCGCCAAATGTAGTGCGCACCATTGCCGAGGTGAGCGATTATGCTTATAGTGTTTCAGAGAAGGGTTTATGGTTTAATTTATACGGCGGCAATGAGCTGACAACCAAATTGACTGATGGAACGAAAATTTCGCTAGCGGAAGAAACCAATTATCCATGGGATGGAAGAATTAAGATTACGGTTAAAGAAACCGGAAATAAGGCATATTCTTTATTTTTAAGAATCCCATCGTGGACAAATAATGCTACAATTAGTATCAATGGTAACCCTGAAAATATCAAAACAACTTCCGGAACATACGCTGAGGTTAACAGGAGTTGGAAGAAAGGGGATGTTGTGGAGTTAAACCTGCCGATGGAAGCTACATTGATCGAGGCTAATCCTTTAGTTGAAGAAAACCGTAATCAGGTTGCCATAAAACGTGGACCAGTGGTTTACTGCCTGGAATCAACCGATTTTGCGGGCAAAAATATCTTCAATGCAGTGATCCCGGCGACAGCTAAATTTGAGGCTAAACCAGTTACAATTGACGGCGCTGATATGATAAGTTTGGTTGGTAATGTTAAAATGATTGAGCCTGACAACTGGAAAAATGTTTTGTATCGCCCGGTAAATGATAAAAATATAGAAACAGAAATTAAGCTGGTACCTTATTTTGCCTGGGGAAACAGAGGACACTCGGAGATGTCGGTTTGGTTACCGGTAAGTAAATAATTTTAACCACCTGAGACACCTTAGTTCTCCTAAGATAATTTGAAAAGAAATGCGTGTTTGCTTTGGGGATTTAACTATGCATTGAAACAAAAAAATTAGTAGTTCTCAGACGCCTGAGGTGGTAAATAAAAAAGAAAGATGAAAATAAAACTCACCATATTTTTAAGTTTTGCTTATTGTATTAATGCTTTGGCAACGGTAAAACCTGCATCTATTTTTACTGACCACATGGTTTTGCAGCAACAAAGCAATGTAGCCATTTGGGGATGGGCAAAGCCATCATCCAAAGTAAAAATTAATACTTCCTGGAATAAGGAGAATTATACCGTTAATTCAGACCAGGATGGTAAATGGAAAGTGAAGGTATCAACACCCTCAGCAGGTGGTCCATACAATATTGAATTTAATGATGGGGAGAAGCTCACACTATCCGATATTCTGATTGGTGAGGTTTGGTTTTGTGGTGGCCAATCAAATATGGAAATGCCTATGAAAGGTTTCAAAAGCCAGCCAATTATCGGTTCGAATGAAGCTATTCTAAAATCTGCAAACAGTAATATCAGGCTTTATACTGTTCCGAGATCATCCGTTATTGAGCGTCAGAATAATAGCAAACCTTCTGCATGGAAGTTAGCAGCACCTGAAACGGTTTCTAATTTCAGTGCAACAGCTTATTATTTTGGTAAATTATTATCCGAAATGTTGAATGTTCCGGTTGGCCTTATCAACGATAGTTATGGTGGTTCTTCAATTGAAGCCTGGATGTCGCCCGAAGATCTGAAAGCATTTGCAGAAGTAAAAATTCCTTCAAAAGGTGATACGATTAAAGAGGTGAGCAGGACGCCTACAACTTTATATAACGGAATGCTCCATCCTGTGATTGGCTATGGTGTAAAAGGTGCTATCTGGTATCAGGGAGAATCTAACTATGAACGTTCTGATCGCTACCAGGATTTATTTCCGGCAATGGTTTCGAGCTGGCGTAAGAACTGGGATAATGGCGAATTCCCTTTTTATTATGCACAGATAGCACCGTATAATTATGCGCAGTTACCCCCAAACCATGTAGGAGGGAAATTTAATTCTGCTTTTTTGAGGGATGCACAACGGAAATCGCAAGTTAAAATCCCCAATTCAGGAATGGCCGTACTCATGGATATCGGCGAAGAAAAATCGATCCATCCTGCTAATAAAAAACAGGGAGGTGAGCGACTGGCTTATTTAGCACTCGCTCAAACTTATGGTATTAAAGGTTTTGGCGCATTTAGTCCGGATTACGAATCATTAACCATCGATAAAAATAAAGCAGTAATAAAGTTTAGAAATGCAGCAAATGGCTTAACTTCATTTGGTAAGGAATTAAGTTTGTTTGAAGTGGCAGGAGCCGATCAGAAGTTTCATCCTGCAAAGGCTGCTATCACAGGAAGCAGTGTTACGCTTTCGGCAGAGCAGGTAAAAACACCAGTGGCAGTACGTTATGCTTTTAAAGATTTTGTAATTGGTGATTTATTCGGAAATGATGGACTGCCAGTTTCTTCATTCCGTACAGATGATTGGGAGAAGTAATATGATTTTTACCACAAAGGCACAAAGAACAAAGATAATTATGGTTGAGCGTTTAAACATTCTTAACTGCCTGATATGGTCAAAATTCATGCCCCATATTAACTTGAGTGCGCTAAAGTGTCTAAGGTGGTTAAAATTTTTCTTTGCGGGCTTTCTGCTTTTATGGTTAACACAACATGCGGCTGCCCAGGAAAACCTAACCTGGACTTCTCAAAGCAATAACTCATCAGAATCGATGCCAGTTGGGGGTGGGGATATCGGCCTTAATTTATGGGTAGAGAAAGGGGAAGTTTACTTATATGTATCAAGAAGCGGCACCTTTGATGAAAATAATACCTTGCTCAAGCTTGGTCGTATAAAACTCAAATTAATGCCAAATCCTTTTGCCGGGCAAACATTTAAGCAAACCCTTATTTTGCAGGATGGATATGCCCGGATTGCAGGTACAAACGGAAATCTTCAGACCGAAATCAATGTTTGGGTAGATGTATTTAATCCGGTTGTTCATCTTGATATCAAATCCAATCAGAACATAGCTGCAGAGGCAGGTTATGAAAGCTGGCGTTTCGAAGACCGGGTTACTAAAGGCAAGGAAAATAACCAGAATTCATATAAATGGGCACCACAGGGGACAGTAAAGACGCTTAAAGATGAAGTTCATTTTAAAGATAACAGCGTGGTCTTTTATCACCAGAACAAGTCCGAAACAGTCTTTGATTTAACGGTGAAGCAGCAGGGACTGGAAAACCGGAAAGCCGAATTGTTCAATCCTTTACAAAACCTGATTTTCGGAGGGATTCTGAAAGGTGATAACATGATTCCGGCAGGAAACTACAATGGAATTTATTTAAGTACACCATTCAAAGGCTGGAATCTAAAAACTAAGAAGCCCTCGAAAAAGATAACAATTTCATTAGCTTTAAATACAGCGAGGACAGCCTCCGTGGAGGAGTGGGAGAAGGGATTATATGCCATCCGCGGAAAAGCACAGGATGCCTCCGTTAAATGGTGGAACGGATTCTGGAACAGGAGCTTTATCAATATTCTTTCAGCCGACACATCGTTAAGGCAGGTCTCGTTGAATTATCAGTTATTCAGATATATGCTCGGCTGTAATGCATTTGGAAATTATCCAACTAAATTTAATGGGGGCTTGTTCACTTTTGATCCCCAGTTAACTGACTCGACCTTAAAGTACACACCGGATTTCCGGAATTGGGGAGGAGGAACACACACAGCCCAGAACCAACGTTTGGTGTATTGGCCTTTGCTCAAAAGTGGTGATTTTGATATGATGAAGCCACAATTTGATTTCTACCTCAATCTGTTGAAAAATGCAGAAATCAGAACAAAAGAAGCATGGGGGCATGATGGTGCGAGCTTTACAGAACAACTGGAAAATTTTGGATTACCAAATCCGGCTGAATATGGATGGAAGCGCCCGGCCGGGTTTAATAAGGGCATGGAATATAATGCCTGGCTGGAATATGAATGGGACACCGTTCTGGAATTTTGCATGATGATTCTGGAAACCGAACGATATGGTGCTAAAAACATCGATCAGTATATCCCTTTAATCGAAAGCTCACTCGAATTCTTCAAGGCTCATTATACTTATTTAGCCACACAACGTGGCGCAAAAAGTTTAGATGCTAACGGACATTTGATTTTATATCCGGGCTCCGGTGCCGAAACCTATAAAATTGCTTATAATTCAACATCTACCATTGCGGCTTTGAAAACCGTGTTGCAACGATTGATTGAATATCCAAACCTTTCAGCAGGTAAAAAGGCTGAGTGGGCTGAAATGCTCAAAACAATTCCTCCGATGAGCTTCAGGGATTTTGACGGTAAACCCACCATCTCTCCAGCTAAAATCTGGGAGCGAATTAACAATACAGAAAGTCCGCAATTATACCCGGTCTATCCATGGGGCATTTATGGGATAGGTAAGCCAGGCCTGGATACAGCCATCAATACTTTTAAATACGATACAGATGTTTTAAAATTCAGAAGTCATGTAGGTTGGAAACAGGATAATATATTCGCTGCACGATTAGGTTTAACCGAAGATGCAGCGAAATTGATCGTTGCTAAATTAAAGGATTCGGGAAGAAGATTTCCGGCATTCTGGGGGCCAGGTTTCGATTGGACACCCGACCATAATTGGGGTGGATCAGGAATGATTGGCTTACAGGAAATGTTGATGCAGGTAGACGGTAAGAAAATCTACCTTTTCCCGGCATGGCCTAAAGGATGGGATGTACATTTCAAACTTCATGCGCCTTATCAAACCACTGTAGAGGCAACGCTGAAAGATGGAAAATTAACCGATTTAAAAGTTATGCCCGAATCAAGAAAGGCAGATGTAATAATAAATGATAGGATGAGAGAATCATAGGATGAGAGAATATGTTGCTGTTCGCCAAAAAAATCACTCATTCAAAATTCAATCATTCATTAATTAAAAGAAAAAGACATGGATTTAAACTTAAAAGACAAAGTAATCATTGTAACAGGTGCAGCTAAAGGGATTGGCCGTAGCATTGCAGAAGTATTTGCTAAAGAAAATGCAGTTGCAGTTGTAGTAGGTAGAAAAGCTGAAGACAATCAAAAAGTGGTAGCAGAAATCGAATCGCAAGGTGGTAAGGCAGCGCAATTTGTAGCTGAACTTTCAAAACCTGAAGATTGTAAGCGGGTTGTGGCCGAAATTGCAGCTAAATTCGGCCGCGTTGACGGATTGGTAAATAATGCAGGTGTTAATGATGGGGTTGGTTTGGAAAATGGCAATTACGAAGACTTTATGGCTTCACTGCATAAAAACGTCGTTCACTATTACCTGATGGCACACCATGCACTGCCAGAGCTCATTAAAAGTAAAGGTGCTATCGTTAACATTACTTCAAAAACAGCCGAAACCGGACAAGGAAATACTTCCGCTTATGCGGCAGCAAACGGTGGTAGAAATGCGTTAACAAGAGAGTGGGCCGTTGAACTGTTAAAATATGGAATCAGGGTAAATGCCGTTGTGGTAGCCGAATGCTGGACGCCAGCTTACGAAACCTGGATTGAGACACTACCTGACGCTCAAGCCAAACTGGATGAAATTACCTCAAAAATCCCTTTGGAGAACAGAATGACGACTGCGGAAGAAATCGCAAATATGACGGCTTTTTTAATTTCAGATAAATCAAGTCACACCACGGGACAAATTATTCATGTGGATGGCGGTTATGTGCATTTAGACAGGGCGCTGGCGAATGCTTAATTTTTTAGACGTCATTGCGAGGTACGAAGCAATCTAATTAAAAGGGATTGCTTCGTACCTCGCAATGACGATAAGTTAAAACTGACAATATCGAAATAAAAATGAAAACCCTTACCTGTACAACACCTGGTTCATTTGAATATTCAGAAACAGACAAACCTGCATTGCAAAAAGACCATGCGATTATAAAGATTAAAAGAATTGGCATTTGTGGAACTGATCTACACGCTTTTGAAGGTACGCAACCTTTTTTTAACTATCCCCGCGTTCTTGGTCACGAACTTTCCGGTGAGTTGGTTGAAGCCGATGGGGCAGCAGACTTTAAGATCGGAGAAGCGGTTACATTTATTCCATATTTCAATTGTGGCGAATGTATCGCATGCCGGATGAATAAACCCAACTGCTGTGTAAAAATGCAGGTTTGTGGCGTGCATGTTGATGGCGGGATGCGTGAATATTTACAGGTTCCATCGCGTACACTATTGCATGGCGAAGGGTTAACTTATGATGAACTTGCCTTGGTTGAGCCTTTGGCTATTGGCGCACATGGTGTTCGTAGGGCAGATGTAAAACCTGGCGAATTCGTCTTAGTGATTGGTGCTGGCCCGATTGGCTTAGGGACTATGGAATTTGCCCGCATTGCCGGAGCTCATGTGGTTGCTTTAGATATCAATGATGACCGGCTAAGCTTTTGTAAACAAAAACTGGGCGTAACACACACCATCAACGCAATGTCTCCTGATGTGACGGAACAACTTCTTAACATTACCAACGGCGATATGCCTACTGTCGTTATTGATGCTACCGGAAATCAAAAAGCCATTAACAATGCCATTAACTACATGGCTCACGGCGCCAGATTTGTTTTAATCGGTCTGCAAAAAGGTGATTTAATTTTCAACCACCCTGAGTTTCATAAACGCGAATCTACTTTAATGAGCAGCCGGAACGCCGACATTGAAGATTTTGAACATGTGATTAAATCAATGAAAGCAGGCCTGGTAAACCCAACCAACTACATCACGCATCAGGTTAAATTTGAAGAAGTAAAAGAAGAGTTTGAAAGCTGGTTAGATCCAAAAAATGGCGTAATCAAAGCGATGGTAAGTTTATAGGCTTAACTATGCAGCATTGGTTATGCTTTTCAATGGTTTGTTCTTTTTCCAAATCAATAGATAATCAACAAAAAAAAGAGGCAATTTCCATTAGGGAAACTGCCTCTTTTACTATATGCATTATTCGGCTAATTGTGCTTCAGCCAAAGAATATTTACCAGAACTTAACGTAAAGCATGGTAAGCAGTAAGAAAGTAATTACGATTAAAACCATTGTAGATGGCGCAACTTTAAACATTGCTTTATCCAATACAAAAGCTTTTGGATTTACTTTCGGACCAGCCAAACTCAACACAATCATTACCAGCATGGTGAAAGCAAAAGCTAATCCCATACAGATTAAGAAGGGAATCTCGTAACCACCTTTACCATTTGGATAAGCAGTATAAAGTAAAGTTTCATGTCCGAACCAGGCCGGTGCATAGTTGTTGAAGACAACTGATAAACCAAAACCAGTTAATAAACCTGCAATAGCCGCAGTACCGGTGGTACGTTTCCAGAACATACCCAAAATAAACATTGCAAAAACACCGGGACTAATAAAACCGGTGTACTTTTGAATGAAAGTAAAGCCGCCTTCGCCACCAATGCCAAGTAAATCTTTCCAGGTTAAAACAATAGAAAATACGATAGCCAATACAATTGTTGCACGTCCAATAATCACCAGCTTTTTATCATCTGCAGTTTTGTTGATGTATTTCTTATAAATATCTAGGGTAAATATTGTCGAAATACTGTTTGCTTTCCCAGCTAAAGAGGCTACGATTGCTGCGGTAAGTGCTGCAAGAGAAAGCCCTTTTAAACCGGTTGGAAGAAAACCTAAAACTGCTGAATAAGCATTGTCGGAATTAAAATGACCTCCGGGAGCCATTTCAGCCTGCAAACCACCGTTTCTATGTAAAACATAAGCTGCAATACCCGGAAGCATAACGATTACAGGCATGCCTAATTTCAGGAAACCAGCAAATAAAATACCAGTACGTGCCGTTTTTAAATCTGCACCAAGTGCTCTCTGTGTAATGTATTGATTACAACCCCAGTAGTTCAGGTTAACAATCCACTGACCGGCAAAATACATCGCAATACCTGGTAACATCAGGTATTTGTTAATATCTGCTTGTGTAGAATTCGGCCCGGGTTTTGGCAGGATCATCTTAAAATGATCGGGCGAATCTTTCATCATCATATTGAAACCTGCAATCGCATCTTTACCTAATCCAAAATGCTCGCTTACCATGGTTAAGGCAATATAAGTGGTAACCAAACCACCAATAATTAATACTGCAACTTGAATTACATCGGTAAAACCGATAACTTTCATCCCGCCCAGGGTAATAATAAGGGCAAAAATTGAAAGGCCAATCATTATCAGATGAAAATTAGAACCATCAACAAGGTTACTAATGGCCAAAGCACCCAGGTATAAAATCGAAGTCAGGTTAACGAAAATATAAAGGAATAGCCAGAAAATAGCCATGATTAAACTTACTGTTTCATTATAGCGAGTCTGGAGAAACTGCGGCATTGTGAAAATTTTATTTTTCAGGTATACCGGAATAAACCATACGGCAACAATAATCAGCGCAACAGCGGCAACCCATTCGTAGGCAGCAACCGCAACACCAACCACAAAGCCATTTCCACTCATGCCAATAAACTGCTCGGCAGAAATGTTTGAAGCGATAAGTGAAGCACCGATTGCCCACCAGGTTAAGGAACCTTCAGCAAGAAAGAAGTCGTGACTTCCTGATGTACCTTTATTTTTCTTTCTGCTGTATATCCAGTAACCGTAGGCCGATATGAGGATAAAGTAGAAGATAAAAACGGCGTAATCTACCGTCGAAAATCTGTTCATAATTTAGTTTATTTGGTTATTATTTATAAAAAACTTCGTTCCATTGAAGCTCATTTCTAAACTGGTTTATTTTGGTTTCTGCGCCGATGTTAATATACTCGATACCTGCGATATTTGCAAAATCTGATAAATGTTCAGTAGTTAAATTTTGACTATATGCCGTATGATGCGCACCTCCGGCATAAATCCATGCCGCACAACCTGTTTTCATATCTGGAAGTGGTTTCCAAAGTACACGTGCAACAGGCAGATTTGGTAAATCGTGCGCTGCCTCAACAGCTTTAACCTCATTTACCAACAAACGGAAACGGTTACCCATATCAATTAAAGAGGCATTTAATGCATCGCCACTTGCAACATTAAATACCAAACGGGCAGGATCTGCCTTACCACCAATACCTAAAGGATGAACTTCCAGGCTGGCTTTTCCTTTTGCCAGTGATGCATCAACTTCTAACATATGTGAGCCCAAAACCATTGCATTTGATGGATCGAAATGGTAGGTATAATCTTCCATGAAAGCATTTCCACCCGGTAAGCCTGCGCCCATCACTTTACATGCACGAACTAACGCTGCCGTTTTCCAGTCGCCTTCGCCTGCAAAACCATAACCATCCGCCATTAAACGTTGTGCAGCAATACCTGGCAACTGAATCATACCATGTAAATCTTCGAAAGTATCAGAGAAGCCTTTGAATCCGCCATCTTCAAGGAATTTTCTTAAACCCAGCTCAATTTTAGCGGCATCATAAACCGATTGATGTCGTTCTCCACCTGCTTTTAAATCAGCTGCCATTTCATAAGTAGCTTCGTATTCTTTTAATAAATTTTGAATGGCGTCTTCGCTTACTGCGTTGATCACTGCCACAAGATCGCCAATACCATAGGTGTTTACCGAAAATCCGAATTTCATTTCAGCTTCTACCTTATCACCATCAGTAACGGCAACAAAACGCATATTATCACCAAAACGTGCAAATTTTGCACCTTGCCAATCATTCCATCCGGCAGCGGCTCTTGCCCAGGTATCAATCTGTTTAGCTACTTCTTCATCCTGCCAGTGGCCAACCACCACCTTACGGTCCTTACGCATTCTTGAAACCATGAAGCCAAATTCACGGTCGCCGTGAGCACTTTGGTTCAGGTTCATGAAATCCATATCAATTGAATTCCATGGAATATCGCGGTTAAATTGAGTGTGTAAATGCAATAAAGGTTTCTGTAATACATTTAAGCCCCTAATCCACATTTTAGCAGGCGAAAAAGTATGCATCCAGGTTACCACACCAATACAATGCTCATCAGTATTGGCGCTTTGCAGCGTTTCAAAAATTTCATCTGTATTTTTTACAATTGGCTTGTAAACTACCGAAACGGAAATTTTATCATTATTATTTAAGGATTTTGCAACCTCTTCGGCGTGTAATGCCACTTGTTTTAAGGTTTCTTCTCCGTATAAATCCTGTGTTCCGGTGATAAACCAAACCTGTAATTTTTTTAAATCAATCATTTTATTGTGGTTAGCTATTTACTATAATTTATATTTTTTTGTAAAGCAGTCTTCGCTTTTGATATCATTTCTGCATTCGAGATTGCTCCGAATTTATTCCTGTCCGTAATAAGCGTCGGTACCATGTTTACGCTCATAATGCTTTTTAATTAAGGCTTCTTTTAATCGGGGCGCATTGGCATTAATCTGCTCGGTAAGTATTGCCATTTGGGCAACGGCCTCTAAAACGGCACTATTGTAAACCGCTTTTTCAGCAGTTTTGCCCCAGGTGAATGGAGCGTGATTACCAACTAAAATCATCTCCACTTCTTTATGACTTAAGCCTAGGTTTTTAAAATGATTTATAATCTGAAAACCGGTTTCATACTCGTAGTTTCCCTTAATCATAGCATCATCCATGGGTGGAGCGCAAGGAATATCAACCGTTAGGTGGTCGCCATGTGTGGTTCCAAAAATTGGAATAGCCCTTTGTGCCTGTGCCCAGGCCGTTCCATAGATAGAATGTGTGTGCACAATACCGCCAATATCTTCCCAGTGCTTGTAGAGTACAGCATGTGTTTTCGTATCGGATGATGGACGCAGGTTTCCTTCAACAGTTTTTCCTTCGAAATCAACAATAACCATTTTTTCGACAGTTAAATCATCGTATGGAACACCGCTAGGTTTTATGGCAAATACACCTTTATTTCTATCAGCAGCGCTTACATTTCCAAAAGTGAAAAGTACCAATCCCAGCTTTGGCAATTGCATATTTGCTTCGTAAGCCTGTTCTTTTATATCTTGATAATTGCTCATGATATGTATGGTTTTACATCTTTCTTATTATATTTTTCGATATACCGACCCAAGCCCAGGTATTGCTGATAATGCTGACGGTAAATTTTTCTGTTTTTTAGCTGTGGAAGATATTCTTTCTCGAATCCCGTACCCATTGCAGCCATTGCCGATTCGATATCAGGGTATACGCCTGCCGCCACGGCAGCAAACATTGCCGCACCTAAAGCGCAGGTATGTTCAAAACGATGAATTCTGATTGGCATTTCAAGTACATCGGCCATCATTTGCATGATATACGATGATTTTTTCGCAACACCACCAATACCAATAATCCCTTTCACCGGAACGCCTTGTTCTCTGAACCTATCAACAATGCTTTTAGCGCCAAAACACGTTGCTGCAGCTAAAGCCCTGAAAAATCTTGGTGCATCGGTACCTAAACTAAGGCCGGTAATAGCGCCTTTTAATTCCTGGTTTGCATCCGGTGTTCTCCGGCCGTTTAACCAGTCAAGGGCAAGCTCAGGGTAATCATCATTCGGTAGTTCTGAAGCCTGTTTGCTCAAATTAGAAATAATTTTTTGCTCCAGTTCTTCTTTTAAAGCCTGGGCAGTATGTGTGTCAATTAGCGTAGATTCGCATAATAAGTTATTCAATGGCCAGCTGATGAGGTTTTTAAACCAGGCATAAACATCACCAAAGGCTGATTGTCCTGCTTCTAACCCAGCCATTCCGGGGATAACCGAACCATCTACCTGACCACAAATTCCGTTTACCAGTTTCCCTTCCATGTCTTTATTCGGGGCAACAAGAATATCACAGGTACTGGTTCCCATTACTTTACTTAAATAATAGGGTTCAATCTGGCCACCTACTGCACCCATGTGGGCATCAAAAGCGCCAACACCAATTACAACGCTTGTATCCAGTCCTAATTTTTCAGCCCATTCGGCACTTAGGTTTCCTGCCGAAACATCAGAGGTATAAGTATCTTTAAATAATGAATCCCGGTATCCTTTTAGTAAAGGGTCAAGCGATTCGAAGAAGTCTTCCGGAGGTAAACCGTCGAATTCTTCGGCCCAAAGTGCTTTATGTCCGGCGGCACAACGGCTGCGTTTCATCTCTTTTATATCTGTTTTTCCACTCAGTAAAAATGGAATCCAATCGCAATGCTCAACCCAGGAAAAAGTACTTTTTCCAACCTTCGGATCGACTCTCAACGTATGCAATAACTTGGACCAGAACCATTCTGATGAATAAATTCCACCCACATATTTCAGGTAGTTAACTGGAAATTTTTTGGCGTGTTCGTTAATTTCCGAAGCTTCTTTCACCGCTGTGTGATCTTTCCAGAGTACAAACATAGCATTTGGGTTTTCGGCAAAATCCTCTTTTAAAGCTAAAGGTGTTCCGCTTCTATCAACGGCTACAGGACTGGAGCCGGTTGTGTCGATGGAAATTCCTCTTACTAAAGAAGCTGCAGAAGCGCCCCCAGCTTTAGCAATGCAATCTTTTATGGTGTGTGTTAAACCTTCGATATAATCTAATGGATGTTGCCTGAATTGATTGATTGATGGTTTGCAGTAAAGGCCTTTTTGCCATCGTGGGTAAAGAAAAACAGAAGAGGCAATTTCCTTTCCATTTGCGGTATCGACCAGAACGGAACGGACAGAATCTGTCCCGTAATCCACGCCGATTACATAGTTTGCTGTGCTCATAACAATAAATAAGTGTCTAATTAACGTTTATTTATTTACAATTAAAAATTTTTATCGTGTTTTTAACGTTTATAAATTTCAATATTGATTTCTAGAGGCTTTTAAAGGTTTTCTCCCGCAGATTAAAAAGGATAATCGCAGATTTTTATTCATTAGAAAATTAGCATTCTAACTCTGCGGAAATCTGTGTAATCAGCGGGCGATTCTATTATCTTTTTCTCCCGCAGATTAAAAAAGATAATGTTGATTTTTATTGAATAGAAAAATTAGCATTCTAGCTCTGCGAAAATCTGTGTAATCAGCGGGCGATTCTATTTGCTTTTTCTCCCGCAGATTAAAAAAGATAATTATTGATTTTTTTGAATAGAAAAATTAGCATTCTAACTCTGCGAAAATCTGTATAGTCAGCGGGCGGTTCTATTTGCTTTTTCTCTCGCAGATTAAAAAAGATAATTATTGATTTTTTTGAATAGAAAAATTAGCATTCTAACTCTGCGGAAATCTGTGTAATCAGCGGGGGATTCTATTATCTTTTTCTCCCGCAGATTAAAAAAGATAATTGTTTATTTTATTGAATAGAAATATTAGCATTCTAACTCTGAGAAAATCTGTGTAATCAGTGGGCGGTTTTATTATGTTTTTCTCCCGCAGATTAAAAGGATAATCGCAGATTTTTATTCATTAGAAAATTAGCATTCTAACTCTGCGAAAATCTGTGTAATCAGCAGGTGGTTCTATTTGCTTTTTCTCCCGCAGATTAAAAAGGATAATCACAGATTTTTATTCATTAGAAAATTAGCATTCTAACTCTGCGAAAATCTGTGTAATCATCGGGGGGCATTTGCTTTTTCTCCCGTAGATTAAAAAAGATAATCGCAGATTTTTATTCATTAGATAATTAATATTTTATTTCCGCGAAAGAAATCAGCGGCAAAAAACTAAAGCGATTTCCTTAAATTCAAGTAGAAGGGAACATGAATTTTCTCCCTGATATTGTTTAAGATAAAGTTTGCCGTTTCGGTACCTAGCATCGCAAAATCAGTAGAAATAGTAGTGATACCATTTAGAATAATGCGTTTAAGTGGTGTTTCATTATAAGATATAACACCAACATCTTTTCCTACTTCCATGTCGAGTGCCAATAATCTTTCTATGAGTGTTACCAAATCATCCTCCATAAGGCTAATGTAGACCTCACCTTTATTAATTTCTTCTATAAGAATGTTATCTACTACCTTATGGTTAAAGGCATACTGCTGGCAAAATTTATAGAAACCATCTAAAATCTCTTTAGGGAAGTAGGTGTTCTTCGGGAAGATTATTTTCAGCGTATTGTATTTGGATAGTGGCGTTAAAGCCTGCTCAAGGGCGTTGTAAATATCCTGTGCAAAATTCTCATAAACTGCGGCATATTCACCGGTAATTCCGGGTAAAAGTTTATCAAGAATCACCAGCTTCTCGCGTGGAATGGCATTGATAATGTCCTGTGCTTTTTCATCCCCTTCGTTAAAATGCGGAATGATTACATAATGGGTGTAACCATCTTTTTTATTGTTCAGCAGGTTTTTGAAAAGTGAAAAGTCATTGTTGTAAACATATAAATCAATAGCAGCCTGCTCGCCGATGGCTTTGGTAAAAGCATCGTAGATGATTTTTTTGTGTGTACTGAGTTTATTGAAAAGCAGGCAGATTTTAAGTTTTCTCGAAAAATCGGTATTGATTACAAAATAACCTTTTCCGGGGATGGATTCGATAACTCCTAATTTTCTCAGCCTGCGGTAACCTTTTTCTGCCGTATCTCTCGATATTTCTAAAACGAAACTTAGCTCATTGATGGAGGGCAACATACTCCCGTTTTGAATCTTTCCGGTTTCAATGGCGTATAAAATTGTATTAACCAATTGCTTGTATTTTGGCGTGGCCGAATACTCGTCGATATTGATGTGGCTTATTAAATCTTCAGATTTCAAAACAGAGGTTTATTTTTTCCAAATATAATAAAACGCATTTCTTATTAGCATGACAGTACATGACAGTACATGACAGTTAAATACATTTCAATTTCTACATTCGAAAACCAAATATAAACCAAATAGTATGCAGGCAATTTTAGGCGTTATTTTTCATTTTATCGGAGGTTTTGCTTCCGGCAGCTTTTATATACCCTACAAAAAAGTTAAAGGCTGGGCCTGGGAAAGTTATTGGATTGTTGGCGGGATTTTCTCCTGGCTAATTGTTCCGCCCCTGGCTGCATTTTTAACCATTCCGAATTTTACAACGATTATTGCCAGTACAAGCGGAAGTATTTTACTGCTAACTTATTTCTTTGGTATACTGTGGGGAATCGGAGGCTTAACTTACGGACTTGGTGTTCGCTATTTAGGTGTTTCGCTTGGCAGTAGTATCATTCTGGGACTTTGCATGGTGCTTGGTTCAATCTTACCATCTATATACTTCGGTTTTTTTTCCCAGGCTGGTAAAGATACTTTTGCCATGTTTTTGGAAACCGATTGGGGCAGGATGGTTTTACTAGGACTTTTAGTTTGTGTTTTGGGAATTATTATCTGTGGTAAAGCAGGTGTGATGAAAGAAAAAGAAATTAAAACTGCTGTTACCGACCCTCATGGATTAGAAGTTAAAACGGAATATAAATTTGGTTTAGGTTTATTTGTTGGCATTGTATCGGGCGTGTTGAGTGCTTGTTTTAATTTTGGTATTGAAGCAGGAAAACCAATGGCCGATGCAGCTAATGCAATCTGGAAAGCCGCAAATCCTTCAGAAACTGGAAATTTTCTTTTTCAGAATAATGTAACCTATGTAGTGGTTTTGTGGGGTGGCTTAACCACAAACTTTATCTGGTGCATGATTTTGAACGCCAGAAACAAAACTTTCGGTGATTATACAAAGGCAAGTACGCCTTTATTAAAAAATTATATTTTCTCGGCACTGGCGGGTACCACCTGGTTTTTACAGTTTTTCTTTTACGGAATGGGCGAGAGCAAAATGGGTAACGGCGCAAGCTCGTGGATTCTCCATATGGCTTTCATCATCTTAATTGCAAACGTTTGGGGCTTGGTTTTGAAAGAATGGAAAGGTGTTTCAAAGAAAACCTTATTAACGGTTTTAGCCGGGATTTTAACCATAATATTATCTGTACTCATTGTTGGGTACGGAAATTCAATCAAATAAATTTTAAAAAAGTAAAATATTAATATACATGTCTGTTAAAGAAACAAATTATAAGTACGTAAGCTACTTATGGGATGAAGAAGAGGCTTCAAAATTAGCCGGAGATGAAGTTGCATTATTAATTTATCGGTCTAATTTGTTAGGTGCCGATTTACGTTTAACAAATTATGGGGGTGGAAATACCTCTTGTAAGCTGCTCGAAAAAGACCCTTTAACAGGTTCAGAAACTGAAGTGATGTGGGTTAAAGGTTCAGGTGGCGATTTAGGTACTTTGAAGAAAAGTGGCCTTGCTGCGCTGTATGTAGATCGGTTAAGAAGCCTGAAAAATATTTATCGTGGTGTTGAGCATGAGGATGAAATGGTTGAATTATTTAACCATTGCATTTTCGACTTAAGTTCTAAAGCACCCTCAATCGATACACCATTACACGGTTTTCTGCCATTTGCGCATATCGATCATTTACATCCTGATGCTGCCATTGCAATCGCAGCTGCGAAAGATGGTAAAAAAATAACCGAAGAATTATTTGGTGGCACCATTGGATGGGTTGAATGGAAAAAGCCAGGTTTCGAATTGGGTTTAACACTTAAAAAATGTCTGGATGAAAATCCTGGTATTCGAGGCATAATGTTAGGTTCTCATGGTTTGTTTACCTGGGGTAATACAGCTTATGAAAGTTATGTAAACACCTTGGATGTAATTGAAATTTGCTCAGCTTATCTGGCACAGAACTATGGTAAAAAAGGACCAGTTTTTGGCGGACAGAAAATTGAAAGTGCCGAAGCTGATAAACGTAAAAAGCAGGCAGCAGCTTTAGCACCGGTTTTGCGTGGATTATGTTCTTCTAAACAACACATGATTGGTCATTTTACGGATGATGCCCGTGTTTTAGAATTCATCAATTCAAACGATCTGGCTCGTTTAGCACCAATGGGAACAAGTTGTCCCGATCACTTTTTAAGAACTAAAATCAGTCCGCTGGTTTTAACACTTACAACTGATGCCGATCTATCAGATGCTAAAGTTCTAAAAGAAACTTTAACGCCTGCTTTTGAAGCATACAGAGCAATGTATACCGATTATTATGAGGCTTGTAAACACTCCAATAGCCCTGCTATCCGCGATACTAATCCTGTGGTAATTTTATATCCTGGAATTGGAATGTTTACTTTCTCTAAAGATAAACAAACGGCCAGGGTTGCGGCAGAATTTTATATCAATGCCATTAATGTAATGAAAGGTGCTGAAGCGATTTCAGAATACACTTCTCTGCCACATCAGGAAGCTTTTAATATCGAATACTGGTTACTGGAAGAAGCGAAGCTTCAGCGTATGCCAAAACCAAAACCATTAACAGGAAAAATTGCCCTGATAACAGGGAGTGCGGGCGGCATTGGAAAGGCGATTGCTAAAAAGTTTGTTTCTGAAGGCGGTGTAGTGATTTTAAATGATATGAATGCCGAACGTTTGGCGGCAGCTGGAGAAGAATTTAAAACTCAATTTGGTAAGGATTCGTACAGTACCACCATTTTAAATGTAACCAGCCAGGAAGATATTAATAATGCCTTTGATGCAGCAGCATTAGCCTTTGGAGGGATAGACATTGTCGTAAATAATGCCGGTTTGTCAATCTCAAAAACAATTGGCGACCACACTGAGAAAGATTGGGATTTACTATACGATGTTTTAGTAAAAGGTCAGTTTTTTATCACGCAAGCTGCAACAAGCACCATGCAAAAGCAAAATATTGGTGGTGATATCATTAATATCGTAAGTAAGAATGCACTGGTTAGCGGACCAAATAATGCAGGCTATGGTAGTGCAAAAGCGGCTCAGTTGCATCTGAGCAGGTTAAATGCAGCAGAACTGGGTGCAGATAATATTCGTGTAAACGTGGTAAATCCCGATGCGGTAATCAGTGATAGTAATATATGGGCTGGCGGCTGGGCCGAAGGCAGAGCAAAAGCTTATGGTATAACGGTAGCTGAATTGCCTGCCTATTATGCAAAACGTACCTTGTTGAATCAAATTATCTTGCCTGATGATATTGCAAATGCATGTTTCGCCTTTGTTGGCGGCTTATTGCAAAAATCTACAGGAAACGTTTTAAATGTTGATGGTGGCGTAGCAATGGCATTTGTAAGATAATTAATGTAGTTTTAGTAAGTTGTTTCAAAAGGCCCGTAGCTCATTGCGGGCCGAAATAACTTTTTCAACCAAAATCCGGGTAGTCTAATTACTGCTCGTTAAAAAAGAAATATTACCTAACCTCAGCTTTTTTAGCTGTATTAACCGAATAGACTGATGAATATTGAGCAGAACCAGATAGAAAAACATAACGATGCCCTTTTAACTTCACATCAGCGTAAGCTAAATTTTTTAAAAGAAGAATGGTCACAAATTGATTTAGAAAATGTAATTCAGAAACTGGTAGATTTTCAAATTGCGATACCGAGCTGGGCTTTAGGTACCGGCGGAACCCGTTTTGGTCGTTTTGCCATAACAGGTGGAGAACCACGAACAATTGAAGAGAAAATAGAAGATGTAGGCTTACTTCATGCTTTAAATGGTGCCAGCGGTGCAATTTCACTACATATCCCCTGGGATATCCCTCAAAATGCCGAAGCATTAAAAACGCTTGCCACCAGTTACGGATTGAAGTTCGATGCCATGAACTCCAATACCTTTCAAGACCAGGCAGGCAGTACCCATAGTTATAAATTCGGCTCATTGCAAAATGTAAACAAAGCTATCCGCAAACAAGCCATTGAGCACAACATCGAAGTAATTAAACATGGTATTGCGTTGGGTTCAGATGCGCTTACGGTTTGGCTTGCTGATGGTTCTTGTTTCCCCGGTCAGTTAAATTTCCGTAAAGCATTTGAAAACACTTTAGAAAGTTTGGAAGAAATTTATTCGGCTTTGCCTGATAACTGGAAAATGTTTGTAGAGTACAAGGCATTTGAGCCTAATTTCTATTCTACAACCGTTGGCGATTGGGGACAATCATTACTGTATGCCTCGAAATTGGGTGAAAAAGCCTATACATTGGTCGATTTAGGCCATCATTTGCCAAATGCAAATATCGAGCAAATTGTGTCGTTGTTGTTAATGGAGGGTAAATTAGGAGGTTTCCACTTTAACGATTCCAAATATGGCGATGATGATTTAACTGCCGGAAGCATTAAGCCTTATCAGTTATTTTTAATCTTTAACGAGCTTGTTGAGGGGATGGATGCAAAAGGAATGAACCATTCAAAAGATTTGGGCTGGATGATAGATGCTTCACATAATGTAAAAGATCCGCTTGAAGATTTACTGCAATCGGTTGAAGCAATAATGATTGCTTATGCCCAGGCATTATTGGTTGATAGAAAAGCGTTAAATGCTGCACAGGATAACAATGATGTGGCAGGTGCACAGGAAATTCTCCAAAATACTTTCCGCACTGATTTAAGGGCCTTGGTTGCTGAGGCAAGGTTAAGGGCAAATGCAGCATTATCTCCTGTTAGTTTATACCGTGAGCTAAATGTTCGTCAGAATTTAGTTAAAAACCGTGGGTTGGCTACAGTAGCTACAGGTTTATAATTTAAGGAGGAAGAAATGCCAAAAACTGTTGCAGCGATATTTGATGTTGGGAAAACAAATAAAAAGTTATTTCTTGTTGATGAAAATTATAACATCGTTTATGAGCGTTCGGCCCGTTTTGTAGAAACAAAAGACGAAGATGGCGAACCTTGTGAAAACCTGGAAAGCCTCCGTACCTCTGTTTTTGATTCATTGAATCAGGTTATGCAGTTAGAGGAATACGATATTAAAGCGATTAATTTTTCAACATATGGTGCAAGTTTCGTGTATCTTGATGAAAACGGAACGCCATTAACACCGCTTTATAATTACCTCAAAGCTTATCCCGAAGATTTAAAAAACGATTTCTATGCCAGGTATGGGGGAGAAGCAAAGATTTCTTTAGAAACTGCTTCACCTATATTAGGTAGTTTAAATTCGGGAATGCAATTATACCGCCTTAAAAAAGAACAGCCTGAAGTATTTGCAAAGGTGAAATATGCATTGCATTTACCCCAGTATTTAAGTTATTTAATTACAGGAAAGGCAGTAGCAGATATTACAAGCATTGGCTGCCATACACAGCTTTGGGATTTTAACAAAAATGAATACCATAAATGGGTTGTAGATGAAGGTTTGGTAAATAAATTTGGTACTTATACTGCAGCCGATTCAGTTGATGAAGCAAAATTTGAAGACCGGAATTTCAAGGTCGGTGTTGGTTTACATGATAGTTCTGCAGCATTGATTCCTTACCTGGCTAATTTTTCAGTTCCTTTTGTTCTGCTATCAACCGGAACCTGGTGCATTAGTCTGAATCCGTTTAATCAGGAACCTTTAACTTCAGAAGAATTAAAACAAGATTGTTTGTGCTACATGCATTTTAAAGGAAAGGCAGTAAAAGCATCCCGAATTTTTGCCGGTTATGAACACGAAATACAGCTTAAACGTATTGCTGAGCATTTTGATAGGGCAGCTTACTTATTTAAGCACTTGCAGTTTAACCCCGCAATGATCTTAAGACTTGCTAATAAAATTCCTGAAAATCAGAATATTCAATCGGTGTTTTCAGAGAAATCTGCTTTTGGGGATAGGGATTTAAATATATTTCAAACCGCTGAGGAAGCCTATCATCAGTTAATTTTCGATTTGGTAAAACAACAGGTTTATGCCCTGAAACTGGTTTTAAATGAAGGTGTAAAAAGGGTTTTTGTAGATGGAGGTTTCGGGAAGAATGCAATTTACATGCATTTACTGGCTACATCCATCCCCGATATAGAGGTTTACGCATCTTCAGTTTCTCAGGCTACTTCAATCGGAACGGCTTTGGCAATTCATGATTCATGGAACCAGAATCCACCACCTAGCGATATTATTCAATTAAAATATTATTCTGCGATACAACGCAGTCTGCAATTCTAAATACCTTATAAAATGAGCTGGAAATACAATTCCAATTATCCCTCAATCGACGATTTAAGAAACAAGGCCAAATCAAAAATACCTGGATTTGCCTTTGAGTACCTGGATGGTGGCTGTAACGAAGACGTAAATTTATTCCGGAATACGGATGATATCAGGGCCTTAGAGTTATTGCCCTTTTACATCAGGGATTTCAAAGAAACATCTTTAAAAGCAAATCTTTTCGGGCATACTTATGATGCCCCTTTTGGTATTGCGCCAGTTGGCTTACAAGGTTTAATCTGGCCCAATGCACCCGAAATTTTAGCAAAAGCGGCTTTTGAACACAACGTGCCTTTCATTCTGAGTACGGTTAGCACTGCTTCAATTGAAAGGATTATGAGCATAACCGAAGGAAACGCATGGTATCAGCTTTACCACCCGGCCGAGGCAGATATAAAAAACAATATTATCGACCGTGCTGAAGCTGCAGGTTGTAAGGTACTTGTAATTCTTTGTGATGTGCCAAGTTTTGGTTTTCGGCCGCGTGATATCCGCAACGGACTTGCCATGCCTCCAAAAATGACATTGAAAAATATGTTGCAGATTGTTGGCCGTCCTGAATGGGCGTTAAGAACCCTTTTTCACGGACAACCGGCTTTTGAAACCATGAAGCCCTATATGCCTAAAGGATTAAACATGAAACAACTGGGTTTGTACATGAATAAAACTTTTTCAGGCAGATTAAATTCAGAGCGAATTGCAGCTATCCGCGATAAGTGGAAAGGTAAACTGGTTTTGAAAGGGGTAGCAACAGAAGAGGATGCACAACTAGCCGTTCAACTCGGTTTAGATGGAATTATTGTTTCTAACCATGGCGGCCGTCAGCTTGATGCCGGACAGTCATCGATTAAGCCTTTAATACAGATTGCCCCGAAATACAAGGATAAATTAACGGTGATGATGGATAGTGGCGTTCGATCGGGGCCGGATATTGCCCGTAGCATAGCTGCGGGAGCCGATTTTACCTTTCTTGGACGTACATTTATGTATGGTGTAGGAGCATTAGGCAATGAAGGCGGCAACCATACCATTGGCATGCTTAAAACGCAGCTTAAACAGGTTATGGACCAGTTAGGTTGCGAAAGAGTAGAAGATTTATATCATCACCTTTCTTAAGTTAGCATTAAATCTTTATTTCAGTTCCAGTGGTGTGTAATAGACAGACCACTGGAACTAATACATTTTAACCGAAGTTAATCGTTAGGGAACCTGCACTATTTAGCAAGTAAACTAGTAATTTCGGTATTAAATTCTTTAACAAATTCATCATAATATTTGCCTGTGGCAGGGCCATTGTAACCTGTATGAATTTGTGCCACATTTCCACTTTTATCAATAATTATGGTTGTAGGGAAAGATAAAAATGAATTCAATGCAGGCAAAGATTCTGATACGGCTTGTTTATCAGCTTTACCAGCAATTACCTGATCGTATGTTATACCGAAACGGTTTCTGAAATTCGTCAAAGCTTTCTTCACATAATCTGCATCCGTTTGTCTTTCATAATGTAAAGCAATTACCTCAACACCACGCTTTTTATTCTCTTTATACCATGGTGCAATAAAACCTGCCTCATCAATACAATTAGGGCACCAGCTTCCTGTAATCGTTAACACAACAACTTTGTTTTTATACTTTTCATCCTTAAGTGAAATCTTTTTGCCGTTAACATCAGGAAAAGAAAAATCGAGGGTTTTATAACCATCTTTCAGGTAGGTAAGTTTATAGGCATCCGGAAGCGCGGCATCTTTATTTTTAGTTCCGGTAAATGGCTGGGCACCCCTTGCACCCAAAATTTCGCCACTTAAGGTTCCGTCATTGTTAAATGTTCCTTTATAGTAAGCAGGCGATGAGCCGATAAAGCTCGATAACTGAAACTCATTTCCCTCAACAATACCTTCCAGATAGCGTGAATCACCAGTTATACGGAGAAACGTTCCGGTAAGTTTATTCCCGCTTTGCTTAAATAAACCAACTGTTTTTTCTTCTTTGCCATCAGGAGATTTAAAGATGACATCATAACTTCCCGAGAAATCTGCAGCGGCAGCTTTTCCATTACTTTCAAAACGGTAATTTTTCTTTTCAGCCGACACCAGCGTTGCCCGTCCGGTACCATTCTGTTTTCTTAAACTTCCATTAAGCGTGTTACCATTAATTCCAAGTGCAAGCTCATTATCAAATTGGTCGAGTTTAACAAAAATAGAATCACCAACCTGTTTAATAGGGCCGCCTTCAAAACTTTCTTCAGCATTGCGGAAGTACAATTTTTTAACACCTGATTGCTCCGCAATTTCAAAATTAAAAGGTATTTCCAGTCCTTCTTTAATTTTAAAAACACCCCGCCATTTACCATCTGCAATAAAAGTTTTTGATTTTGACAGTTGCTCCGTTTTAGCATTTGCAGATGCCAGACTTGTTTGCGAGAAAGCCACGCCTGTATTTAATGCAGTTAATGCTATTGTTATGTATGTGATTTTTTTATTCATTGTGTGTGGTAATCTACTAAATAAGTCGACAAATATAGGCATGTATTGGGCAAACAAAAAAATTTTAAATAAAAATCTATAAAAACTATAGGATAAATGGAATTAGTTATATCTTTGCGGCAGTTATTTTAAAATTACTTATCAAGAAAGGTGGAGGGAATGGCCCTTTGAAGCCTTAGCAACCGTCTGTGAAAACGGAAATGGTGCTAATTCCATCCGGAATGATTTCCGGGTAGTTAAGTCAGTAAGAATGCATTTCCTTATGATTAATATAGGAGCACTTCTGATTTTACGGGGGTGCTTTTCTTTTGGCGCTTTTCTGGTAAGTTGTTTTTATTAAAAATCATTAACATGAAAAAAACAGACGAGCAAAACCTACACAATTGTATTTTCTTACCACACATCGGTTATTTCCGAATGTGTAAAGCCTGTTAAAGATTAAAAAATAACAGGCCTCAACGGTATATCTAACATTTGTTTCCTTCAAAAAAAATAATGGTTTTTAACCATCGGGGAACTGCTATGCCCAAATAATTCGCTTTAACTTATCATTATTAAAATTATGTTCAAAAAAATCAAACTGCCGGTTTTCATACTTTTGCTCCTGCTTGCGCAAAAGTTATCGGCTCAAAATTCAATCGTAACCGGAACCGTCCGGACATCTGCCGGTGAAAGCATTCCGGGGGTATCGGTTTTGGTTAAGGAAAGTAAGCAGGTAGTTGCAACCGATGCAAAGGGTGCTTTTTCGATTAATGTATCGGATAAAAATACCCTCGTTTTTTCTTACATCGGTTTTCAAACCCAGGAAATTCTGGTAAATAAAAACGCCGGGGCGCTAACGATTACTTTACAATCCAGTGAAAATGCTTTGGATGAAGTTGTTGTTACGGCACTAGGCATCTCACGACAAAAAAAATCACTCGGTTATGCTGTTCAGGAATTGAAGGGGCAGGATTTAACAGAAGCCAGGGAATCGAATCTGGTAAATGCACTTGCCGGAAAAGTTGCTGGTGTTAGGGTAACAAATAGTCAGGGCGACATGGGTTCTTCGCGTGTGGTGATCCGTGGTGAAACCTCTATTTCAGGTAATAACCAGCCGCTGTTTGTAGTTGATGGTGTTCCGGTTGATAACTCCCAGTTGAATTCCGGTGGCGCAAGAGATTATGCAAATGCCATTTCAGATATAAATGCTGATAATATCGAATCGATAAGTGTACTTAAAGGCCCGAATGCGGCAGCACTTTATGGTTCAAGAGCAGCAGCAGGAGTTATTCTGATTAAAACAAAAACAGGAAAGTCAAAAAAAGGAGTGGGGATTACCTTAAATTCAAATGCCGTAATTGAAACGATTGCCACATTGCCTGTTTATCAAAATGCTTTCGGACAAGGTTCTGAAGGGAAATTTAGTTATGTTGATGGAAAGGGCGGCGGTGTTAACGATGGCGTTGATGAAAGCTGGGGTCCAAAGCTCAATGGCCAGTTAATTCCACAGTTTTACTCTAAAGGTGTTGCTGTTCCATTTGTGGCGCATCCGGATAATGTCCGCGATTTTTTTGAAACGGGCTATACTTTGAATAATGGTATTGCAATAGCCGATGCTTCTGAAAAATTCGATTACCGGTTATCGTACAATAACCTTAAGCAAGTTGGGGTAATTCCGAACTCCGGCCAGGGTAAGAACAATTTTGCCCTGAATACAACTTTAAGACTTACACCAAAACTAAGCATTAATGCTAATGCGAATTACAGTAAGCTTTCTTCTGATAATTTACCTGGAACCGGTGGTTCAAGGTCTACAAGTACCATGCTGCAGTTTACCTGGTTTGGCCGTCAGGTTGATATTAACCAGCTGAAAAACTATCTTGATGAAAACGGAAATACATTTAACTGGAATAACAGCTATTACAGCAATCCATATTGGGTGGCTTATGAAAATACTGTTGCCCAGAGCCGAAATCGTTTAATAGGAAGTCTGGGGTTAAATTATAAAATTATCGATGGCCTGGAATTTAATTTCCGTTCGGGAACAGATTATTATAACGACAGGAGAAAAATCAAAATTGCTTACGGTACAAATGGAACACCCTACGGCTCTTACATGGAGAATGGATTTACCGTAAATGAAAATAATACCGATGCAACGTTAAACTTAAATAAACAATTAAGTGCTGATTTTAGTCTTGAGGGACTATTAGGTAGCAATATTCGTTCGCGTTATATAGAGCAAAACGACCAGAGTGCACCAAGGCTTGCTGTTGCTGGTCTATACTCATTAAGCAACTCACGCGACCCGCTTATTTCTTCAAATAACTATAGCAAATTAAAATCTTACAGTGTTTATGCGTCGGCGCAGGTTGGTTTCAGAAATTATCTCTTTGCAAACATTACCGCCCGTAACGATTGGTCATCAACACTTGCAGCACAAAACCGCTCTTATTTTTATCCTTCATTTAATGGAAGTTTGGTGCTAACGGAAGCTTTCGATATCAAAGGCCAGTTTCTTGAGTATGCAAAAATCCGTGGTGGCTGGTCTAAAGTAGGTAAAGATGCTGATCCATACCGCTCAGTAAATACCTATGTTTTCGGTGCACCATTTGGTTCAAGTCCGCAACTTACCACTTCAGCCACTGATTTAAACCCAAACCTGAAGCCCGAAACCACAACTTCTTCCGAATTGGGAGCCGAAGCGGTTTTCTTAAATAAAAGGTTAAGATTGGATTTAAGTTTATATAATACCAATAGCTACGATCAGATTTTAAGTGTCGATGTAAGTCCTTCAACCGGATTTCGCTCGAAGCTTTTAAACGCTGGTAAAATCAATAACAAAGGTATTGAGGTACAATTAGGCTTAACACCTGTTAAAAAACAATTTACCTGGGATATCGACATCAACTATGCGGCAAACCGCAGTAAAGTTGTTGCGCTTGATGCTGCCGGCTTATTGCAAAACTATGTTATTGCTTCAAATTCAGCACAGGTTATTGCAGCTGTTGGCCAGCCTTACGGTACGCTTTATGGCAATGCCTTTCTTAGAGATGGAAATGGAAATATTGTTGTCAACGCAACTGGAGCCCCCCAAACTGATCCAACCAAGAAGGTCTTGGGGAAATATACGCCCGATTGGATAGGAGGGATTTATAATACTTTCAGCTATAAAGGCTTTAGTTTAGGTGTATTGGTTGATGCCAGTTTTGGCGGCTCAATATACAACGGTACTTATGCTACCGGAACTTACACAGGCGTTCTCGCTTCAACTTTACCAGGTCGTGCTGCCGAATATGGCGGTATTTCCTATTACTATCCTGGCAATGTTAAAGCTAATGGAACAGTTAGGGTTAACGGAACTGCGCCTGCTGGCTTAACGGTTTACGACGACGGGATAATTTTTGATGGTGTTACAGCCGATGGTAAGAAAAATGAAAAGATTTTACCTGCTCAGCAATATTATAAATCATTCAGAACGATTGATGAAGCCAATATTTTTGATGCCTCTTATGTTAAGCTTCGCGAATTGAAATTAAGCTATAACCTGCCGTCGGGCTGGATTAAGCATTTGAATTTGCAGGGAGCTTCTGTTTCGCTCGTTGGGCGAAACCTTTGGATTATCCATAGAAATGTTAAGGATATAGATCCTGAAGTTGCTTTTAATACGGGGAACGGACAGGGTTTAGAGAGCCTTTCAAATCCAACTACACGCAGTTACGGAATTAACCTGAATATCAAATTTTAACAGTTAAATCATGAAAAATACTAGATTATATATACTGGCGATTACTGCTCTTGTGCTAACATCGTGCAGTAAAGAGCTGGATAAGGTAAACATTAATCCGAATGCTACCGAAAACGCACAGCCCGATTATTTACTTACCGGCGCAATAAAAACTACTGCCGATGCCTATTGGAGTACAGCGAATACCATGAATTCGAGCCTACTTTTTGTGCAGCACTGGTCTAAGATTCAATATACCGAAGAAGACCGCTTCATATTTTCAAACAGTAGTTTTACCTCGCTTTGGTCAACCGGATATGCACAGAGTATAACCGCTTTTAATAAAATTATTGAACTAGGAAATGCGCAGGCAAACCCTAATTATAAAGGTGTGGCTTTGGTTTTGCGTTCGTGGGTATTTTTATTGCTAACCGATGCCTATGGTGATGTTCCCTATACGCAGGCCGGAAAAATTAATGAATTTATTACGCCAGCTTACGATAAGCAAAAGGATGTTTACTTCGGTTTGCTTGATGATTTAAAAACTGCAAAAAATACTTTAACCGAATCGGGGAAAGCTATTGGTGGCGATGTGATCTATAATGGAAACATCGCCAGGTGGAAAAAACTGGCTAATTCTTTAAGGTTACGTATTGCTTTAAGGATTGCAGATAAGGAAGCGGCAAAATCAAAAACAGTATTAGATGAGATTAAAGCTGATGGCGATTTGTTCCTGAGTGATAATTCGGATAATGCACAATTAAATTACCTTACTTCCCCACAGCAAAATCCGGTGAGTGCTTTATTCGAAACCAGAGATGACTATCGCATTAGCAAAACCATTGTTGATAAGCTTTTTGCACTTAACGACCCACGGTTAGCTGTCTTTGCCAGTAAAACACAAACTGCAACACCTGAAGAGTACATTGGTGTGCCGAATGGTTTAACGAATTCTGAAGCCAGTATATTGGGCTTTGCCAAAACTTCAAAACCGGGAGCATATTTCCTATTGCCTCAGGCACCGGCAGTAATTTTCAGTTATTCAGAATTACTTTTTGATAGGGCAGAAGCTGCTGCAAGAGGCTTTACGACCGAAAATGCTGCAGATTTATACCAGCAGGCTATAAAAGCTTCATTAAAACAATATGGCATTGCTGATGCTGCTGCAACAACTTATACAGCGCAAGCTTCAGTACAGTACGATGCAGCAAACTTTAAGAAATCAATCGGTGAACAAAAATGGATTGCACTTTTTGGTCAGGGTCTGGAAGCCTGGGCAGAAAGACGCCGTTTGGATTATCCGCAATTAACAGCATCAGTAAATACAGTTTTAAACGGCCAAATTCCGGTTAGGTTTATCTATCCAGGTACTGAACAATCTTTAAACGGACAGAGCTATAAACATGCCGTTGCTAATCAGGGAGCAGATTTGTTAACGACAAAACTCTGGTTCGATGCCTTTTAAACAATTCTAATTTTCCTGTAATCTGATGAAGCAGCTGCGATCCATAATCTTATTTCATGGTTCGCAGCTGCTTCTCGCTTTTAAAAAAGTTCGCTGGTTCCTAAATAGCCATTAACCGATTTTAAAATTTCATTGCCAATTTCAACCGCATTCCCGATACCAACACCTTTTATTGCAGCAAGCTGATCGGTATTTTTAGGTAGTTTAGTTGCAATTAAAAGCAAGGCCTGCTCCGAAAGTACATGATGTTCAGGTACGTTACGCTTTTCACTGATGTTTTTTCTAATCTTTAAAAGTTCATTGAAAAGCTGAACATTTGAAATTTCTTTTGGCGCAACAACTACTTTAGGTTTACGCCCGGTTTGCACAGGTTCATACTTGCTGCCGGCATTATGATAGGTTTTATTATAGGCTTCGATATTAAACTCGCCCCATGATAATTTAAAGAGCGCTAATTTTATACTCAGGTCGTTAATTAAATCGCTGATTCGGTTCAATATCTTTTCCGATCGGTCATCTAAATAAACATTCAGCTCATTAAATTTATCAGCTTCGCTTAATACAAACTCCAGTTTCGGAATAAAGTAGGCCGATGCTTTACTCAAACGGCCAACAAATTCTGTTTCATTTTTAACCTGCTGTTTTTTTACCAAGCTGATAAGTTCTTTGTTGATGAATTTACCTGCAACACCTATAAGTTCTTCCTCTAAAACTTTACTTATTTTATCGATAATTTCATGGAATGCAGTATTCCCCGGATTGTTGCCAAAGGAAGATTTTTTCAATACTGACCAGTTTTTCTGAATGGCAACAAAATCTAGTAAATCATAAATGAGCGTCCATTCGTAATTTTTGGATGCATTTTCCAGCGCTTCAGCATTGGGTTTTGAAACAATGGCATCATTCGTGAATTGAATAACCTTTGCATCTGTAATTACATTTTCAGCTGAAATCGGCGACTTTAAAATCAATCCCTCAAGACTTCGGCAGCGGCTTAGCGCAACATATGCCTGTCCGTGGGTAAAAGATGAGCTAACATCAACAATCGCTTTATCGAAAGTTAATCCCTGGCTCTTATGAACCGTAATGGCCCATGCAAGTTTAAATGGATATTGAGAAAACGAGCCTGTGTTTACTTCCGTTATTTTATTATCAGCAGGATTCAGGTTGTATTTAATGTTTTGCCATTCTTCACGTTCAACTTCCAGATCAGTAGCTTCATCGTTGAATTTCACTTTTACACCATCATCTCTGATTTCGGTGATTATTGCCGCTTTTCCATTATAATACAGTTTTTTGCCCGATGAATCATTCTTTACAAACATCACCCTTGCGCCGGTTTTCAGTTCAAGCACTTCATCCACAGGATAAGCATCTTTAGGAAAATCACCCGTAATTTTAGCGCTAAACTGATGAATTTCCCCGGGAAGCTTTTCCAGGTATTGCTGGTTAATTTGTGTTACCAGGTGGTTATGTGTTGTTAAAGTGATGTATTCTTCCGGATTAAAAGAAGCTAAATTCGATTCATGACGCTTATTTAATTCGGCAAGTAGTTCGATGGAAACTGTATTTTCCCTTATACCATTTAAAATATCGAGAAACTGAGGATCAGACTGGCGGTAAACTTTATCAAGCTGGAAAGTAGTTAAGGGATTGGCCCGGATAACAAGACTATCGAAAAAATAAGGACTGCTGTAATGTGCTTTCAGGATATGCCAGGCATCATGCGCAACCGGAGCTAACTGGTAAAGGTCGCCAATCATTAAAACCTGTATACCGCCAAAAGGGAGTTGTGATGATTTTACACGTCTTAAGGCGGCATCAATAAAATCAAGAATGTCAGCCCTTACCATACTTATTTCGTCGATAATCAAAAGCTCAAGGCATTTTAAAAGCTTAATTTTTTCTGATGAGTATTTTATGGCTTCACCCGGATTACCCGGGATAAGTGGTCCGAATGGAATCTGAAAAAAAGAATGTAGTGTAACGCCCCCGGCATTAATTGCAGCTACGGCTGTAGGGGCTACCACAGCATAATTTTTCGCTGTAGTTTCCCTGATGTGGCGCAGCAAGGTCGTTTTTCCGGTTCCTGCTTTTCCGGTTAGAAAAATCGATTGATTTGTAGATTTAAGAAAATCGAGAATGAGCTGATGTTCGTGGGCCAATGTATATTTTTTAAGGATATGGAAGAATGTGTGCTAATTCCATTTCAAAAATACAAGGAATATTTAATTTTTACTAAAAATGTTAGTATCTATTTGCTTACCACCAGCTTAACGGGAATTCTATTTCATCTACAGAGCTTGCTATTAAGTCGGGTTTAAAGGCATAATGACTTAAACGGTCTTTTGTAGAAATCCCTGAAAGTACGAGGATGGTTTTATAGCCCATTTGAACACCACCCTGAATATCGGTTTCCATTGTATCGCCAATCACAGTAGTTTCGGAGGTTTCAAGGCCTAAGAACTTACGTGCCGAACGCATCATAACGGGGCTCGGCTTTCCGGTAACAAAAGCTTTTCTGCCTGTTGCCTCCTCAATCATGGCCGTTGTTGCGGCAATGCCTAAATTGTTCCATCCAGGTTTTTTTGGCGATGGGTCGCGGTTAGTGGTAATAAATTTTGCACCTGCTAAAATCATGTCAACAGCACGTTGCACCATTTCAAGTGTAAAATTCCTTCCTTCGCCCAGAACAACAAATTCGGGGTCGGTGTTTACCAAGGTAATCCCGTTTTCGTGCAGGCTGCTTAATAAACCACCTTCGCCTAAAACATATGCTGTACCATTCGGGCTTTGGTCGCTCAGGAATTTTCCGGTTGCCATTGCACTGGTGTAAACATGTTTGTCTTCTACTTTCATGCCCAGGCCTTTTAGTTTACGGCGAACTTCTAAACTCGTTCGCTGGCTGTTATTTGTCATGAAAGCAAAGGGAATATCATTCTTAATAAGGTTATTGATAAACTTATCAGCACCGAAAATTAATTCTTCGCCACTGTAAATAACCCCGTCCATATCAATTAAAAGTCCTTGTTTCATAATAAAAGCTAAATAACGTAAAAACCCAAATATAGGATTTAAATAATCGTTATTTATACACTTAACAATACGAAATGGTTAACTGATAATACAATCAGGAAAGATAAACTAATCGTTATTCGCTGTAATTCTTTTTGCCGGCATAAGATAGCTGCCACAAATAAAATACCCAGACCAATATCACAGTGCTGTAAATCAGTTCAGGTTCATAATAGTCAGAACCTATAAGTATGATAACTGTGGAAATTAAAACCGTCAGAAAGAAAAATAAAAAATTTTTCATAATTCTGAGTTTTTGGTTTTTTGTATATCGTAAATATACTGTAAATCTGTTAGTTGACAAAATTTTATTGTCAGTTATTTACAATTTTATGTCTTTTAGTAAGTTGATGCTTCTTTATATTAATAATTGTAATGTTTTATAGGTATGTATTACTTTATTGATAAATTTTGTAATTTTTATACTTTATAAATTGTATATCTATCTTTTATTTAGCAGTTCAGGTAACTAAAACAATAAATGATATGTTGATTTTTTTAGCAGATAGCTGCTTTAGCGAAACTATTAGCATCATAAATCTTACAAAATAAAAAAATATTTAGTTCTTATTTAGACTAATTCTTGTTAATTTTGAGCCATCCGTAATTTATGGGTTCAAACAATCTCACAATAAACAGAAAATGAAAAAAATAATATGTACCATCGCATTGTTATGGTCGGTTTCTGTGTATGCACAGAAAAATAGTCTTTTGGAAGGATCATTTTGGCAAACCAAGCCAACTGTAGATGCAGTAAAAGCTGAAATTGAAAAAGGTGCTAATCCATCACAATTAAATCAGTCTAGCTTCGATCCGGTAGTTTTGGCCATAAATGCTGATGCGCCTAATGAAACAATTAAATATCTACTATCACAACCTGGAAATGATGTTGCAAAACTCACTCATGATGGTCGTATTTATTTACACTGGGCTGCATATCGTGGAAACGAGGAAATTACATCTTACCTGATTAATAAAGGCTCATCAATCGGTTATATCGACAGCCATGGCGCAAGTCCTTTAACTTTTGCAGCTGGAGCCGGACAGCAGAATACCAAAATTTATGATTTATTTGCTGCGAAAGGTGTTAATCTTAAAGCAGAAAAGAATGGTGCAGGTGCAAATCTTTTATTGCTTGCTATTAGTGGCGATAAGGATTTAAAACTGACGGATTATTTTATTTCTAAAGGCTTGGATTTGAAGAGTACAGATAAGGAAGGGCATAATGCTTTCGGTTATGCGGCAAGATCTGGTAATATTGATGTACTTAAAGCACTTATTGCCAAAGGTGTTCCGGTAGACAATACGGCTATTCTTCTTGCAGCCGAAGGCTCACGCAGGGGAGCAGCACCGATTGAAGTATTTGAATACCTGGAAAGTCTTAAGATAAAACCTACTGCACTAAGTAAAGATGGGCGTAACGTATTGCACGCTATTGTTCGCAGACCTGGACAAAATGCACTAATTGAGCATTTTATTAAAGCCGGTGTTGATGTGAACCAGGCCGATGCAGATGGAAATACTGTTTTAATGAATGCTGCGTTAACTAACCGCGATACAGCTGCATTTGCTATTTTATTGCCAAAAGTTAAGAACATCAATCAGGCTAATGCTAAAGGTGTTACTGCACTGGCAATGGCAGTTAGCAATAACGCTCCGGCAATTGTAAATTTGTTAATTGCTAAAGGTGCAGATTTAAATGCTGTTGACCATGATGGTAATAACCTTGCCTATTACCTGGTTCAATCATATTATCCTGAAACTGGTCGCCCGGCACCTGCAGGTATGCCTTCAAGGTCGCAGGAATTTACCCAGAAATTAGCGCTTTTACAGGCAAAAGGCTTCAATATTGCAACGCCACAAAAGAATGGAAATACTTTGTTTCACCTGGCGGTTGCCAAAGGCGATATTGCATTAGTTAAACGTTTTCAGGATTTATCAGTTGATATAAATGCAAAAAATAAAGAAGGGATTACCCCTTTGCATAAAGCAGCAATGATTTCGAAAGATGATGCGATGCTTAAATACTTATTGTCTATCGGTGCTAAAAAAGATCCAAAAACCAGTTTCGATGAAAGTGCCTTCGATCTTGCAAGTGAAAATGAATCACTTTCAAAAGCCAATGTTTCACTTAGTTTCTTAAAATAAATATGAATAATTTCCTGAAAATAACCCTTTTACTCTTAGCTGTTACATTTTTTAAACAGAGCCAGTCGAAAGCACAAACGGCAAAGTATAAGTGCATGATTCAAATGACCAATTACATGGGTGAAGGTGCTTATATTGCGATTTCATTAATCGATGAAAAAGGCCAGTATGAAAAAACCCTTTATGTATTGGGTGCCGATAAAAAATGGTACAACAGCTTAAAAGAGTGGCATAAATTTAATGCTAAAAAACCATCTAATATCAGTGCCATTACCGGAGCATCGCTAACCGGTGGCGACAGGGGTGTTTCTATAATCGATATTGATAAATCTAAAATTAATGCCGGATATAAACTTCGTTTTGAAAGTGCGGTAGAAGACCAGAAATATAACGTTAAAGACCTGGAAATACCATTAACAACCGAAGCCCTTGCAGCTAAAACTGAAGGCACCGGTTACATCAGATACGTGCGTTTTAGCCCTAATTAATTTTTTCACGGGATAATGACGAATCATTTTTGGAGATATAGCCATTTAGCACTGGCTATATCTTCTTTTCTTTTTCTGCTATTGGCTTCGGTTACAGGTGCAATTCTTTCGGCCGAGCCCGTTATTGGTAAGCTAAAACCCTATGCAGCTAAAAATCTTGACGGTGTAAAATTAGCGCAGGCCATTCCTGTTTTACGCGAAAATTATCCGGGGATTACCAGTATTACAGTAGAAAGCAACCAGTATGTTCTGGTTCAGGGAACAGATAAGGCCGGCGATGATGTTAAGGCTTATGTAGAACCAACAACCGGGAAAATTATTGGTAAACCTGGTAAAAAGAATGAGTTTTTTCAATGGGTAACCAGTTTGCACAGGTCGTTGTTCCTGCACGAACTTGGCCGTATTTTTATAGGATTAACGGCTTTCCTGTTAATGCTTATTGCAGTTTCGGGCATTATGCTTACCATAAAAAGACAACGTGGCATAAGACGTTTTCTTGCTAAAATCCCCAACGATAAAACAAACCAGTATTACCATACCGTTGTTGGCCGTTTTTCGTTAATTTTTATTCTTTTAATTGCTACCAGCGGAACTTACCTCTCGCTGAATACGCTTGGGGTTATAAAACCTGTAAAAACCAATGTGGATGTTGATTTCGACAGCATTAAATCAGGTCCTCAGAAAGATATTAAAGATTTTGAGCTGTTCCAGTCGGTGAGCTTAGCTGATGTGCAAACCATCGAATTTCCATTTTCCGAAGATGTTGAAGATTACTTTACATTAACCCTGAAAGACAGGGAAGTTGCGGTAAATCAAATTACAGGTGTCGTTATTGCCGAAAGTAAATATCCGTTTTCAGTGCTGGTTAGCAACCTGAGCATGAGTATCCATACGGGAAGGGCGAGTGCAATCTGGGCAATTGTTTTAGGTATTTCCTCTTTAAGTATCCTCTTCTTTATTTATTCGGGTTTTGCAATTACGCTGAAAAGATTATCAGGCCGAACCAAAAACAAATATGCGAAAGAGGAAAGTGATTTTATTTTATTGGTAGGTTCCGAAAACGGCAGTACAAACCGTTATGCCTCCGCAGTGCTTAAATTACTGATTAAACAAGGTAAAAAAGCATACTTGGCCCCAATGAATAGCTATACGGTTTATCCAAAGGCCTCACATTTTTTAATTTTCACATCAACATACGGTATTGGAGAACCACCTGCCAATGCGCAGAAATTCCTTTCTTTAATTGATGAAATAAAGCAACCTAACCCGGTTAATTATGCCGTATTGGGTTTCGGCTCAAAGTCGTACCCCGATTTTTGTAAGTTTGCTTTTGATGTGCATAACAAGCTTTCGGCTACAGCATGGGCCAGGCCATTAATTGATATTCATACGGTAAACGACAGGTCGCCTGAGGATTTATTGCTTTGGCAGGAATCCTGGTCGCAGAAGGCTGATATTTCTTTTGAGGGATTTTCAAGTCCGGCGAAAGAAAAACAGAAACCTTTAAGGAATTTTACTGTTCTGTCGAATATTAAACATGGTGAAACTTTTCAGATTGCAATGAAAGGCCGCGGAAAGTTGAAGGCTAAATCGGGTGATTTATTGGCCATTTACCCGGCAAACGACCACCGTGAAAGGCTCTATTCAATCGGCGTTATCGATAAAAATATAAGCCTGAGCGTTAAGCTTCATGAAAATGGTTTAGGCTCAGGGTTTTTACATGCCTTAGGTAAGGATGGAACCTTGCAGGCGAGAGTGGTTAAGAACGAACACTTTCATTTTCCGCCAAAGGCATCATCAGTAATTATGATTTCCAATGGAACGGGCATAGCACCTTTTTTAGGGATGATAGATGAAAACAGAAAGCAGGTTTCCTGCCATCTTTATTGCGGTTTCAAAAACACTGCATCTTTTAAACCATTTGAAGAATTTCTTAAGGCTAAAGTTGGCGATTCGAAATTAAACAAGCTTAACGTAGCTTATTCGAGAGAAGGCGTAAAACAATATGTGAGCGATTTAGTAGCTGCAGATGCCGTTCTGCTGGCAAAAAGCCTTACTGAATCAGCTGTAGTTATGATCTGCGGATCGCTTTCTATGCAAAAGGATATCCTGAATGTGCTTGAGCAGATTTGTATCGAAAGAACCGGAAATCCTTTGTCTTTCTACCAATCGAGAAATCAGATTTTAACGGATTGTTATTAATCGATAAGATTGCTTCGTGCCTCGCAATGACGAAAATAGTAAAGTCATTGCGAGGCCACGAAGCAATCTATATTCTTTAAGTTTTAGACTTCCTCTAATATCTAACTAAATCGTTCAGGAAAACCTTTTTTAAGGCTTTTACCTTCATCCAGCCAGGCCCCGGTATTGAACCTCCGTTTAGCTTAAATCCGGCCTAACAAATTTTTGGGGATGCATTAGTTTGGCCATTGCCGCATCTTTAATACAAAAATTTTCAGCCGGCAATTTTGTTTCTTTTGTTGCCAAAAGAAAATAGTTAACAGTTCAGAACAAATAATTAGACTGGTGTTTATCCTGATAGCACCTTCTTACTTTATCTGTTTTGGTAGTTTAATTTTCGATAACACCGAATTATCTTTCGAAACCAGAAATTCACCCTGATCCGTAACCATCAGGTAACTGTATCCCGGAAATTTCTCAATCAGTTTCTTTCCGGCATCCGGGCCTAACACCATTGTAGATGTACTTAAACCATTTGCAACCTCGGCACTTGGTCCCATGATGGTGACACTGATTAAGCCTGTAGAAGGATATCCGGTAGCCGGATTAATGATATGTGCATAACGTTTGCCGTTAAATTCTACAAACTTTCTATAACTGCCGGAAGTAACGATGGCATTTTGCTTCATGGGCACTACTGCAAAAATGGTATCTTCTTTCATTGGGTTTGTGATTCCGATTGTCCAGTTTTTTCCATCAGGATTTTTTCCCCAGGTACTCATGTCGCCTGAGGCATTAACGATACCTGCTTTAATGCCTCTCGCAAGCATCATCTCGCGGCACCTGTCGGCTGCATAACCTTCTCCTAAAGCACCGAAGCCAATTTTCATTCCCTTTAGTTTCAGAAAAATGGTTGATTGTGCCTTGTCTATGATGATGTTCCGGTAACCCACTTTCTCTACCGATTTCTTTATTTCTTCCGGCGAAGGCATCTCTTTCATTGAGCCATCAAACTTCCATATTTTGTCCATCGCGGCGAAACTTACATCGAAAGCCCCATTGGTAATTTCAGATAAATTTATGGCCCTTTCGGCAAGTGCAAGTACCTCTGCGCTAACTTTAACCGGTTTTATCCCTGCGTTATTGTTAACCGCTGATACTTCAGAGTTTGGCTTCCAGTCTGAAATAAGGTATTCAATTCTCGAAATCTCTGCAATCACCGTATCAATGTTATCTTCTGCAATCTCCCGGTTATCGGCAACGATGCTGATATCGAAGCGGCCACCCATTAAAATTGTTGTCCTTTTCCGCAAAACCTGTGCGTTGGCATGAAGGGAAATCAGTAAAAGGCAGCTATAGAAGATGTTTTTCATGTGTGATTATTTTTGTAGCTGCAAAATTAACCCATTAGCCCGATAATCCTCAATTTATATCGTCACAATAAAGTGTAGAAATAATCAGAACAGCGAATTGAGGCGGTATACGGGCGGAAGCCAGATGTTGTTATTATTTCAATCGATTGAAATCGACGAAGGGGGGATTTAGCATTGATTTATGGATGAAGAAGGATTTTAAGCGGCTATTTTTAGCTATAATGAATTAACTAACCAGCTAATTCCGTGAAAACAAAACTTCAATTTCCGATATCCCGGATTATCATCAGGTACAGGCTAACCTTTTCTTTTTTACTGTTCGTACTGTTTTGTACTAAAGCCAAGGCGCAGTTACCGGTATTGATCGATGACAGTACCCCGCATCAGATTTTAACATTCGGCCAGATTGATGTACTGGAAGATGCTTCAGGTAAGTTAAACATTGGCCAGGTTTTAACAAATCCCTGGCAGGCTAAATTTGTAGCTAACCGGAACCGTATTCCAAAAAACGACCATACTGCATCGGTTTACTGGTACCGTTTTAAAATCGGCCATAATGAGGCCTCATCGAAACGCTGGCTACTGGAATTCTTCGACCAGTCGATCACCAATCTGGAATTATATGTTCCTGATGGTTTTAACAGCTATCAGGTAAACCACTTTGGAACAGATTACAGCTTTGCCAAGCGGGTTTATGCACATAAAAACTTTACCTACGATTTAGAGAATAAATCAAACCAGCTGCTCACTTATTACATCAGGGTAAAATCGCCTAATCCCGTAAGTGCCATTATTGTGCTCAGGGATTTAAGGTGGTTTGTTGGTTATGCCATTGGCGAATACTTCATCTTCGGGTTGTTTTACGGCATGATCATCGTTTTTTGTCTGTATAACCTTTTAATGTTTTTCGCCGTAAAAAGAAGACAATACCTGTTTTATGTACTTTACAATCTCGGAATTGGTCTTTACGAAATGTGCAACGATGGCATCGCTTTTCAGTATTTATGGCCATCATTTCCGCAGGCAAATGTTTATGGTTTTGGCGTAGCACTTTTCATCAGCAGTATTTTCGGAATGCTTTTTACCATGAATTTTCTGTACCTGAAAGCCAAAGCACCGGGTTTTTACAAAGTGATAGCCTCATTGATTGTTTTAAGGACACTGTTTTTTGTGGCTTGCCTTTTTGATACAAGGCTGTTTAACCTCAAAATACTTGAGCTGTTTCCTTTAATTGTGGTTTTTGCCGCCGGCGTTTATGTTTACCGGAAAGGTTTTAAGCCAGCCATGTTTCTGATGATTGGTTATGGTTTTCTCTTAACTGGCTTTGTAGTGAAAATATTGCTGCTATTGAAATGGATACCTTATGGAACACTGGTTTACTACAGCCTGAGCATTTGTTTTATTTTTGAGATGATACTGGTTTCTTTTGCCATTGGTAATAGTATCAGGACTTTGAGAAAGAAACAAAGCAGGGCACAGAAACGCATTATCGAACAGCTAAGGATTAATGAGAAACTTACCCGTACCCTGAATAACGAGCTTTCTCTATTGGTTGAGGAACGCACTGCCGAAATCAGTAAAAAAGCTGAAATTATTGAGCAGCAAAATATCGAGATTTCGGTAATGAATTCGATGCTTAAAAAAGATAACATCGAACTTAACCTTAATATAGAGCGGGCAACAAAAGCCAGGCTTACTTCGAAGGTTCCTGATTTTGAGGAATTCTGCCGCATTTATCCTGATAAAGAAAGCTGTTTCAGTTACATTGCCGATATTAAATGGAAAAAAGGTTATACCTGTAAAAAGTGCAGTAATACACACTACCTTGCCGGACAAACCCTTTACAGTAAAAGGTGTACAAAATGCGGTTATGACGAATCGGTTATTGCCGGAACAGTATTTCAAAATAGCCGGATTCCAATCAATAAAGCTTTGTACATGCTGTTTCTGGTATACAGCTCCAAGGGCACCATTTCATCCTATAAGCTTTCGCAAATACTCGATATCAGGCAAAGTACCTGCTGGACCTATAACTCCAAAATGCAAAAGCTCTTTCACGAGCGGAAAGAGGAAATAAAAAAGGCCGGTGTGGAAGGGTGGAGCAGACTGGTAGTTGATGAAACATATTAAACTTATTGCTTTAAGGCTGAAAAATGAGCTGCGAAGTGAAATTTTTTCTAAAAAAATTAATGTTTATAAAGCGTATTAGCCTGAAAAATATAAAATAGCTGTACAGGTAATAAAGCTGTTTTTCCTGAAATCAGCTTGTTTATGAAACGTATTACAAAATTTTATAACTATCTATATATTAAGTAGTTACGATTATTTTTATTTGTTATTTGGTGATAAATGGAATAGGTTTGTGCTAACTAATCAAATCTTAACCAAATAAAAATGAGAAAAAAAATTACTCTCCTGATCAGTTTGGTTTGCTTTACACTTAGCATCTGTTTCGCACAGGATATAAATGTAAAAGGAACCGTTACTGATAAATCCGGTGTTGGTATGCCCGGTATTTCCATTAAAGTTAAAAATGCCCGAACGGCGGTTTCTTCCGGTGCCGATGGTACTTTTGCCATCACTGTACCGGCAAACGGAACCCTTATCTTTTCGGCGGTTGGTTTCGCTACTAAAGAAGTTGCCGTAAATCAAAAAACTAACCTTTCGGTAAGCTTAGATGAAGAATCAAAGAACTTAACCGATGTGGTGGTTATTGGTTATGGTACCACCACCAAAAGGGATGCAACGGGCGCCATTTCAAGTGTTAAGGCTACACAGCTTGAGAATGAAAACCCTCAAAGTATCGCCGATGTTTTAAAGGGTAATATTCCGGGCTTATCAGTAGGATTAAACTCCAGCGCAAAGGGCGGAGGTGATTTACTGGTGCGTGGAAAATCGACCTTAAGTGCTGGTACTTCACCACTAATTGTACTTGATGGGGTAATTTACAACGGACAGCTGGCAGATATCAACCCAAATGATATCGATGCCATCGACGTACTGAAAGATGCCAGCTCACTGGCCGTATACGGTGCAAAGGCAGCAACAGGTGTAATTGCCGTTACCACAAAAAAAGGGCGGGGCGATTCGCCAACCATCACTGTAAATACAAATGTAGGTATAGCACAGGTGGGCAAAAACATGCGTCCATACGATGGGGAAGGTTTCCTTGCCTGGCGTGGTGATGTACTCAGGAGCGGCGCTGTAACACCAGATTACCTGTATAACGACCCGCGTAACTTGCCATCAGGTGTAACTTTAACCCAATGGCTCAACGGACAAACCGGCGACCCGGTTGACTTGTGGCTGAACAGGCTGGGGCTTACTGCCAATGAAAAGACAAATTACCTCGCCGGAAAAACTGTAAACTGGTACGATGATATTTTCAGGACAGGTTTCCGCCAGGACCATACCTTAAGCCTGAGCGGTAAGAAACAGGAAATTACCTATTACATGTCGATGAATTATCAGAAGAATCAGAACATTATCGAAGGCGGGGATTACACTGCTATTCGGGGCAGGATCAACCTGGAAGGTGAAGCTGCAAAATTTCTGACACTGGGCATGAATGTACAGTTTGCCGACAGGGATGAAGCAAGGACAGGCGATGGTTCTACTGAAGCCGACTGGACACAGATCATCAATTTATCACCTTACGGAGATAAATATTTACCGAATGGCGAGTTAAGGCGTATTCCTACAGATGATAGCGGGCTTAATGCCAGGAATCCATTTCTGAGCATGACTTATAACGAGCGTATGAACAAGCAGAACACCATTTTTGCGAGTATTTATGGCCGTGTAAAGCTGCCTTTCGGCATTACTTACCAGTTGAATTTTAGTCCGGGGCTTGATTTTTACCGGACATTCGATTATAAATCATCAAGAAACCCTGATGTAGTAACCCCGGGTGGCTCTGCCAGCCGTGCAAATGAAACCCGTTACAACTGGCAAATCGATAACCTGATCAAGTGGAACAAAACGTTCGCAAAGATCCATAACATCGATGTAACCTTACTGGCAAATGCCGAAAAATACCAAACCTGGTGGACACAGGCTTCAAATGAAGGCTTTGTGCCGGGCGACGTGTTAAGTTACCACAACTTATCGAGTGGTATTAAACCAGTAACCAACAGTGAAGATAAAGTGTACACCGGCGATGCTTTGATGGCCAGGTTAAACTACAGCTTATTGCAACGCTACATTTTAACCCTTTCCGTTAGGCGGGATGGTTATTCCGTATTCGGGGTGAATTTCAAGCGGGCAACCTTTCCTGCAGCGGCTTTTGCCTGGGTATTTACCGATGAGCCTTTCATGAAAAACCAGAAATGGCTTGGTTACGGTAAACTTCGTCTTTCTTACGGTATAAACGGTAACCGCGATTTAAGAAATCCGGATAACGGAACGGTAGACCCTTATGCAGCCCTTGCCCAGCTTACCAGTGGTAAATATCAAACGGTAACAACAAGCGGAAGTGCATCTGATGTAAATACGGTATCAATTGGCAGTAAAATGGCCAATTCAAACCTAAAATGGGAAGAAACCACTGCACTTAATGCTGGTCTGGACTTTTCAATCCTTAACGACCGTATTAGTGGTTCGATTGATGCCTACAACAAAAAAACAAGCGACCTGCTGGTTAGGCAAACCCTCCCTAACGTAAGTGGTTATTCTACCGTTTACTCCAACTTAGCCCGGATCAATAACCGGGGTGGCGAGCTAAACCTGAATACAAAAAACCTTGTTGAGGGAAATATCAAGTGGAATACTAATTTCAATTTCTCTTTCAACCGGAATAAAATTGTAGCCCTGGCACTACCTACAGATGACCCTGGAAACGGCTGGTTTATCGGGAAAGATATAGATGTTATCTGGGATTACAACATCCTTGGTGTGTGGCAGCAAAGTGAAATGGCAGAGGCTGCTAAATTTACAAAGGCGGCCATTAAACCGGGAGATTTTAAACTGGAAGACGTAGATGGTGATTACGCCTATTCAGATGCTGATAAAAAGTTCCTGGGTTACCGTACCCCGCGATATTTCTTCGCCATGCGTAATGAGTTTAACATCTTTAAGAACTTCGATTTCTCTTTCCAGCTATTAGCAAACTGGGGGCAGTTAAAACAATATAATTCGGCTAAAAACCAGCCGGGAAGTGTAGGTTTTGCCCGTGCAACATCTTATGTTTTGCCGTACTGGACACCATCAAACCCGATTAACGATTACGCCAGGTTAAATTCAGGATCAAGCGGAACCAGTTACAATGTTTATTGGGATAACTCTTTTATCCGTTTAAACACCGTTGCAGTATCTTATACGGTGCCGGCAAATTTACTGACAAAGCTTCGCGTAAAGAGTGCAAAGATTTATGCTAATGTAAACAATGCTGGTTATTACGCACCAAAATGGACATTCTGGGATCCACAGAACAATGGCCCAACCCCGAGGTATTACACTTTAGGTTTAAATGTTACTTTATAAGTAGATGAAAATGAAAAAGATCAATAAAAATATAATCGTTCTGCTGGCCTTCGCTATGCTGCTTGGTTGCGCAGGATGCAAGAAAACCTTTCTGGATTCGGAACAGCTTTCAGCTTATGCTCCGGAAAACCTGAACAACCTTACTGCCATGAAAGCCGCTTTAAATGGCCTGGGCCTGGCTACCCGACGCGAATTTTTTGGTGACTCGGCGCCTATGCTTACTGAATCCATCTTTTCGGATGTGGCGGTAGAAGGTACCACAGATAAAAATACGCCTGCTCAGGATTTAGTTTCGAGGATTACGCCTGATGCCAACCTGAACAGTGACGATTTTAATAAAATCGGCTGGTACTGGGATAATGAATTTGTCGCAGTAAGACAGGCAAATACCATCATCTCGAACATCGATAAGCCTGCTTATTCATCAGAGGCTGAGAAGAATGCCATTTTAGGTGCAGCATACTTTTTCAGGGCTTATTTCTATTATCGCCTGGTTCATCAGTTTGGTGATGTACCCTTACTTTTAAAAGACCTTGAATCGCCTAAGGCCGATTTTTATTCTACCAAGCGGGAAGTGATTTTAGGTAAAATGAAAACCGACCTGGAATTTGCCCAGACCTGGGTAACCGATGGCGGGAACAAAGGCGATGTAACTAAGGGAGCGGTGAGCCACTTACTTACCAAGGTTAATCTTGCCCTTGGTAAATTTGATGATGCCATTGCTTCCGCATCGAATGTAATTAACGGTGGCAAATACGGGATGATGACGGCACGCTTTGGCAGTACGGCATCAGACCTTACTAAAAATGTAATCTGGGATTTGCACCGTATGGATAACAAGGCGCTGACCACCAACCGCGAAGCATTGTTCCTGGTGATCGACAGGGAAGCTTTTGCCGGTTTTACAGCACTAGGTTCTCAGCTGATGCGGAATACTGTGCCGGCCTGGCACTTTGCCAATGTAAAAACCCCTTCGGGTGCTACGGCAATAGTGGATGCGGTTACCGCCGAAATTCCTTTAACCAGAATGTATGGACGTGGCATTGGCCGCTACCGCGGAACACCCTACAGCACAAAATACATCTGGACAGATAATACCGATTATCGCCATGCGAAAGGGATGTGGATGGAAATGACCGATTTAGTGTATAATAATCCGGCATTAAAAACCTCAACCAATGCGGCCGACAGGGCTTTGTACGGGCAGCCATTGCAAATGTATTCTGACGCCAATATCAAACAGCGCTTTACAAACGGTGCACTTGATACCATCCGCCATTGGTTTGGCTGGCCGCATTATAAAGTTTTCATTAACTCGACCAATGCCCTGGCCAACGACCCGTACTGGACACCACCACGCGGAACAAACACCGACTGGTATGTATTCCGTTTAGCAGAAACCTATTTGTTAAGGGCCGAAGCTTACTACTGGAAAGGTGACCTGGCTTTAGCGATGGCAGATATCAACGTAGTGAGGAGCAGGGCCAATGCAACTTTGTTAACAGATGCAACCCAGGTTAATATCGGAACCATATTAGATGAGCGTGCAAGGGAATTGTACTGGGAAGAGCCGCGTAAAACGGAATTAACCCGTATTGCATACATTTTTGCACAGACCGGAAAACCTGCCTACAACGGTAAAAGTTATAGCATGGCCACTTTCTCGGATAATAATTTTATGTACGACAGGATTATGGAGAAAAACGATTTCTATAAGAATCAGGTACCGACTTTACAGGGGGTAAATTACAGAATCGCACCTTACCATGTGCTGTGGCCTGTTCCGGCAAGTGCACAGCGTTTCAATACCGAAGGCCGGATCAATCAGAATAAAGGTTACGCAGGCTATGACCAGAATGTACCTGCATTAGATAAACTGCCTTAGCAGGCCAAAGAACTTCACCTGTATTTAGTATAAACAGGGTTGGTTTAGTTGTTCGGAGCAGTCCCTTTAGCAAGGACTGCTTCTTTTAAAAACCAGATTCCATTGCGCTTTCAGCAAATCAGATAAAATCCAACCGTAATTAAGAAACAGTAAGTTAAACTAAGCAGCAAGGGATTGTCGAGGACATGAAACTGCGTGAGAAAACTAACCAAATTTAAAATTAAACTTCTTATCATGAGCCAAAAAATTAATTTCCAAAAATTAACGGGCATCGCTTTGCTTATTTTTTCCTTAGCAGGAGCGGGTTGTTCCAAAGATTCGGCAGAATTAAATGAACCAGCAAATGCAGCCGAAAAGTTAACTGTAAACAAAAGTATGGCTGTTGCCGCGGCACAGGCCTATCCAAGTAACATTAACACCAGTTTTAATCATCCCGATGGTTCTTACTCTTATAGTGAAGCCAGCAGCGATTTTGGCATGGCGGCCTTAACGGGCTGGAACGAGGACCGGGCCTACATTTCAGGTGGATGGGCGAGGGCAACGCTGGCACCAAATGCTGTATCAAACGGATTGATTGCCGGAGCTGACATTTCTGATGGCTCAGCCTACGAAGCAACATTTAAAGTGCGTTTCCATAGTCAGTTTGATTGGAGCAAAGGCGGAAAAGTAGGCTTTGGTTTCTTAATAGGTGAGGGCAATACCGGTTGCGATATCGCAACTGATGGCAATGGTGGCAGCTTAAGGTTAATGTGGTACAACAGTGGCAGCAGGGTTTACTTTCAGCCTTATGTTTACCACAGGGATATGGCAGGGCCATGTGGCGATACCTTCGGGAAATCTTACCCTTCAACCGGGAGCCTGGTTAAAGGAAATACCTACACGGTGCATTTGTATATTAAAAGCAATACCGGTTCGAACAAAAACGGATGGGTACAAGTGCTGATTAATGGTACTACCGTACTTGATCAGGCCATCCGCTGGACCACGAACGATGCCCAGCGACTAATCAACAGGTTGTCGTTCCATAATTTCAGGGGCGGCAAAGATGTAGCGGTATGGGGTTCGAGCCAAACCAGTTATATCTATTTTGACGACCTTGTGGTTAATAAAATCCAGTAAAAACATTAACCGGCAGTAGTAAAGTGTACTGCCGGTTTTATTTTTTAAGGGTTTAATTCTAAAAAAAAAGTGCCTCCCTTTTACAGGAGACACCTAACTAATCCAAATTTAACTTCTTAATATTTCAAGGGTTATATTTTAATAACCAGGGTTTTGTTTCAGTTTAGGATTGGCATTTAAGATGTCCCTTCCTAAAGGAAATATTTCTGTATGGTTATCTGCGTCCGGTTTTTTATCCCACCAGGTACCTTTGGTAAACATACCCCATCTGATCAGGTCGGTACGACGCCTGTTTTCGCCGATAAACTCACGTCCCCATTCATCCATCATTTCATCATCTGTTAACTGGCTACCGCTTGCTGTATATAAACTTGCTGAACCCTGCGGATAATTCCGTTGCCTTACCTGATTAAGGAAGCCTGCTGCGGCCGCCTTATCACCTGCACGATAGCGGCATTCGGCAAGTGTGTAATAAATCTCGGATAGCCTGATTTCTGCATAAGCTGAGGTGATCCGGTTAGGATCTGGTGTTGGATATACTGGATATTTAACCAGGAAAATCCCCGAATTATGATCAGCATGATTCATGTTCGACTCCTTATCCGCAATTTTAGTACCTGGTTTTGCCCCTAAAAAGAAACCAACCTGATCCCTGATAAATAATGCATAAGGTCCTTTATTACCCCGAACGGTATCAACCTTGCTCGTTCCGTTCACGGTAGTTGTATAAGGTAAATATCCATATAAAAACATGCCTTCACGTTTGCTGTCGCCCAGGTTTTTATATTTCTTAAGGCGTAAATCGTCAGGGTATTTCTGGAATTTAACAAATGGCTTGCCTAAAGTGTGGGTATATTCTACGCTGTCAACATCACGGCCTGGTTGCAAGGCATATTTAGGGTTCGATTTACCAAAGTCAGTAAAGCCACAGTAAAGGGTTGCGGCATCGTAAGTCATGCCCCAGAAAAACATACCGCTATCATATTGCCAGTGTGTTCTTGCCAGTGTGCCCGGGAAGCCATAAATTACTTCCGAGTTAAGGGTTTTATTCGTGTAATCGAAAGGTGCATCCCATCGGGTATCCAATGCATAGTTACCATATTTACCGCTGATGATATCGCGGCAAATGGTTTCGCAATCGGCGTACCTGTCGGTGCCGATGTAAACTTTTGCATTCAGGTATAACCTTGCCAGTAAGCTGGCTGCGGCAGCTTTGGTCCAGCGGCCAATGCCATTAGCGCCAAGTTGTTCGCGGATCGGTAAGGAAGGAATGGCCGCTTTAAGTTCCGATTCGATGTAGGTAAAGGTTTCCTGAGGTGTAGCCTGCGTACCACCCTGTGTGCTGTTCTTTACATCGGTAACGATTTCAATGTTGCGGTAAAAATCAAATGCCCGCAGGTAAAACCAGGCCCTTAAGGTTCTGAGTTCGGCTTTGAAATCGTTTAGTTCATCAGGGGTTAAACTTAATTTTGCAGGGTCGGTAATGCTTTCCATATCCTGTAAGGAGTTGGTAGAAAGTACTATACCCTGGTAAAAGTTGCGCCATGCACCATTGGTGAAATTGTCCTGGGGTGTCCAGGTGTGGTAATGCATCCTTTGGTAGTAACCACCATCCTGCCAGTCGCCCTGGCGGTTGTAGGTACCCATTTCATCGCTGCTGTCTTCGCCAACGGCATAAACATCATTGCCCTGAATACTCCAGTAAGCATGTTCGAAAGGCCTGAGGAAATCGCGGATCACATCGTCTCTTCTGGTCAGGAAATTTGCGGCATCAACCTGGTCGTATACCTGTTCATCCAACTTGGTACATCCTGCAAAGGTTAGAAGACCTCCTAATGCAGCGCTGATAAATATTTTATAGTGTTTCATTTTTTTCTTTTTAAAATGTTGCCTGTAAGCCAAAGATTAACTGAAGGGTTGAAGGATAATAGTTTAGGGAAGTGTTTACGCCCGGAGTAAGCCCATTAACCTGTACCAGTTCCGGATCGCCGCCAGTGTATTTGGTAAAGGTGTGCAGGTTTCTTCCTGCTGCGTAAAGCCTTACCGATTTCAGGTATTTATTATTTAAAGGCTGGCGGTAACCAAGCGAAACGTTATCGATTTTAACAAAAGAGCCATTCTCAAGGAAATAATCTGAGGCAATAGAAGTGGTTGCACTGTTTTTCAGCAATGAATATTTGCTGCTGCTATCGTAAGCTGATTTCAGCACATTGGCATCGGTCTGGCTTGATGGCGTACCGATGTAAAATGCCGAGGTATTAAAGATTTTGTAGCCGAAAGTGCCACGAAGAAAGATACCCAGGTCGAAGCGTTTATAGCGGAAGGTATTACCCATTGAGGTAATGAATTTAGGCAAGCCGTTACCCACAAACTGTTTGTCGTTATTGGAAGCCTGGTTAGCCTGTACGATGCTTCCATCGGCTTTGTATACCATTAAAGCACCGGAATCATTTACGCCTGCTGAGCGAAGCGTGTAAAACTCGCCTATGCTGTGTCCTTCCTGAATCCGCTGGATGTTTCCCGGCGAACCCGGAGCAGGAAGCCCGGCAACATCCTGAAAAGTACCGCCTTTGTAAAGGTCGTTTGAAAAGGAGATAAATTTATTGCGGTTGTAAGCGAAGGCCAGGTTGACATTGTAGCTGAAGCCTTCGTTTTTTACCACTTCACCTGTCAGGGCAAGTTCAATACCATAATTTTTCATGGTACCCACATTGGTAAATGTTGTTGATTGTGTGTTGGGCGGTACCGGCACCGTGTATGAACCCAGGAGGTCTTTATTGGTCCTTACGTAATAATCAAGTGAGCCACTGATCCTGCTGTTGAGTAAAGAGAAATCGAGACCTACGTTAAAGTTAACTGATTTTTCCCAGCTGAGGTCGGGGTTTACATTTGATGAAGGACCATAAACCTGGTAATACTGGCCGTTATAGGGGAAGTAGCCCGCGCCACCGTAGAGCAGCAAAGAAAGGTAATTCCCGAAATCCTGGTTACCTGTAATACCGTAATCGGCACGGAGCTTTAATTCATTCATCCAGGGTGCTGCCGATTTAAAGAAGCCTTCTTCCGAAACACGCCATGCGGCAGAAACCGCCGGGAAATTTCCCCATTTGTTATTGGCACCGAATTTCGAAGAGCCTTCACGGCGTAAGCTCGCTGTTAAGATATATTTGTTATCGAAATCGTAATTTACACGACCAAAAAAGGCGATGAGTGTAGAGCCGTTCTGTGTTGAAGCTACTGCGCTCTGGCCTTGTCCGGCGGCACCACCATTATATAATCCCGAACCCAGGTTGTTCCATAAATAGGTATCGAAAGGGAAATCATAGTTTTGCGCATACATCCGTTTGTAATTGTACAGGGAATAAGAATAGCCGCCAAGTACCTTCAGGTGGTTCCTGCCAAAGTTTTCCGCATAGTTTCCAGTCCATTCGATGTTTTTCTGGTCGTTTTCCTGTTGTTCCTGCGAAGCAAAATTGGTTTGCGTTACTTTATTCGCCTGCACAATAGAGGATAAGGTAGATGGTGTGAAATACATATTCTTTGCCGAGCGGCTGATTTCCGAAAGGGTTACCGTAGTGCTCAAAGTGGGCAGGATGTTCATCTTCAGGGAGCCATTAATATCAAGTTCCTTAATTTCTGCTTCAGATTTAATCACATTGGCATTTTCGACAGGGTTGTTAGAGAAAAAACCTGTGTTGATGTAATTGTATTTACCTGCGCTGTTGTAAATCGGGTAGGTAGGGTTTAAGGTTAAGGCATTATTGAAGTTTCCCTGATCGGCATTGCTGGTTTTCATGTAGCGGGGTGCGGCAGTTAAGGTAGCCACGAACATGTTATTATCGGTGGCATGGTTAATGTTTAACCTGGCACCATATTCCCTTTTATGGGCACGTAAGTCGATACCATCCGCATCGCGGTAATCGCCTGAGGCAAAATAATTGGTTTTTGCCGAACCACCGGAGAACTGCAGGGTATGTTTTTGTGCGAAGGCAGGGGAGTTGGTTACTTCATCGAGCCAATTGGTTCGGGCTTTGTAATCCTGACCTTGCTTGTTGGCCACACGGTTGGCAATAAATTCCTCTGCTGAAAGGTTTTGCAGGCGATTGGTAAGGTAATCGAAGCTGGCATAGCCATCATAAAGCATTTGTGATTGTGAGCTGCCTTTTTTGGTGGTGATGATAATTACACCATTGCTACCCCTTGTACCATAAATTGCCGAAGCTGCACCACCTTTTAAAACATCGATGCTTTCGATATCATTCTGGTTGATGTTATCGATATTTCCTCCCGGTACACCATTAATTACATATAGGGGGCCAAGGCCGGCACTTCTGGATGATACACCCCTTAACTGGATGCTCGGGCTGGAGTTCGGATCGGCTGATGCCGTATTGGTGATGTTTAAGCCGGGTACCTTGCCCTGTAAAGACATTAAAGGGTTGTTTGCAGCCACGGTGAGTAAATCTTTAGATGAAACATGCGTGATTGCACTGGATATTTCCCTTTTATCTAAAGTTCCGTAGCCCACACTTACTACCACTACCTCATTTAAGGTATTTGTTGTTGAATTCAGTGTTACATTAATGGTGTTTGATTCAGTTATGGTGATGGTTTTAGGCTGATAGCCAACGTAAGAAAATATAAGCTGTTTAGCATTCGGGGCAACAGCGATTGAATATTTTCCCGCCGTATTAGTGGAGGTACCTGATGTTTTGTTATTATCCGTTACGCTTACACCAGACAGGGCAGCGCCATCGGCCATATCTGTTACGGTTCCGGTAATTAACCTGGTTTGGGCCCTCGCGGGAGATGCTGATAAAAATAAAATCACGCAGCAGGCCATTAATAGTAGAATGTTCCTATACATATGGTTAGAATTAATTAGTTTATGTTAGTTAAATTGAATTGCCGGTGTGTTTGCCTGGGCGGCCCTCCATCAGCAGGCAATAGACGTTACCTGCTTTAGGTTGGGGCCTATCATGAGCGTGTTGCAAACCTGGGAACCGCTTGTTAAGGTGGTATGTTTTTTCTCATATCGGGGATTAGCTGCTGCTCTTTACTGTAGACTAAAAGGATTTACTGTAACCTTATGGTGTTGCAGTGCGGAGGCAAAATTTCTATCTGGTTATTTTATTTTTCGATGCTGCATAATTCAGCAGGTTTCGAATACCTAATTTAGAACGGATGAAAAATTATACTGCTACGATTTAGCCTGATCAGGAAAATGTATAAACATTTATTGGTTTTTATAATTGTAATAAATTGTTTGTCAGCTTGTTATGAAATGTCTGTGCCTGAAAAATATAAAGGAATATGAAGCCAGGCAGGCTTGATTTAGGATTAAATAAGCCCCATGCCCCTGTGGCAAGGCTTCTAAATTTGTATGTTCAATGCCTTTACTTGCGTGGCACCTCTGCAAAAAATAATTTCAGATTTCAGGAGATATGTTAATTTTGAAGGCGCTAACCCTAATCAATGAAACTGTTTTTTGCCACATTTTTATGCCTTATTAGCTTACTTGCTGTGAGGGCAGCAAACAGGAAAGACAGTTTACTCCATCAATTGAAAACTGAGATTTCGAGAAAGGGTGTGTATGAGCAGCAAAAACTGCAGCGGATTAAAAGAATCGCTTTGCTGCTGCCCCTGAATGCAGACGAAGCCTATCTTCAGCTGTTTAATGAATATGAGTATTACAAGTTCGATTCGGCCTATTTTTATGGAAAAAAACTGCTCGACCTTCGTTTAAGCAAGCATAATCCGGTTAAAATCAGTGAAAGCAAGGTTAAAATTGCTTCCCTTTTATTGCATGCGGGCATGTTTAAGGAAACGTTCGATCTGCTCGGTGAGATTAAGGTAAAGCTTTTAAACAGCCAGTACCAGTACGAATACTATTGCTTAAAATCGGGGGCTTACTCCAACCTGGCCATTTATAACGACGATCCAAACTTTACTGTTCCTTACAATAAAAAAGCGGTGGCTTTGCTCGATTCGGCTATCGCGGTATGCGAACCGAATTCGTTTGAGCGGTTATTTACTGCGGGAAACCGAGAAGTTGTTGCGGGGGAAACCCGGAAAACCCCTGCCATCTTTATTAAATTATTGCAGCACTTTAAGCTTACGGCACACCAAAGGGCAAGGCTGCTCACGGCCATGGCCGCATTTTACCGGGGTGAAAAGCAACACGAGCAACGCATTTGCCTGCTGGCCGAATCGGCGATTTACGATATCCGTTCTTCGACCAGGGAAACGCTCGCCACCTTACTTTTATCGGAAGAACTGTTCAGGAACGGTTACCTTGACGATGCCTACCTGTTTATTCAGCAATCGAGGGATGATGCAGGTTTTTATGGTAACAGGCTCAGGAAACTAAAGATCGAATCGGTATTGCCCGATATTGCCGCACAGGTTAACCTGGTGGCACAGCGTGAGAAAAATAAATTCCTCATGTATTTCCTGGCGATTTCCATGGTTACCATTATTATCCTCCTGGTGGCCTTTGTTATTTACATCCAGCTTAAGAAACTTAAAGCGAAAGAAAGGATTATCAACGAGAAGAACCTGGAACTGGAACGGATTAACCTGCGGCTCATCGAAACAAACGATAAATTAAGGGAATATGCCACTTTAAATGAAAGGTATATCGGCACCTTTTTTAATACCATATCGGGCTATATCCTTAAGCTCGACCGCTTAAAGAAAAACGTTGAGCGGAAAATACTGGCCAAGCGCTTTGCCGAAGTGCTGCCCTCATTAAACGATATCGATATCAAAAAAGAGCGTGAGCAGCTTTTTAATACTTTCGATAGTGTGTTTATGAGCGTATTCCCGAATTTCATCACGGTGTTTAACTCCATGTTCGATGAAAAAGACCAGATCTGGCCAAAGGCTCCTGAACTGCTGAATACCGATTTAAGGATATTTGCCTTAACGCGTCTGGGGATCAGTGATGTGCAGACGATTGCCAATATTTTAGAATATTCGGTCAATACCGTTTACGTTTACAAGATGCGGCTGAAAGCCAAAGCGCTGGTTCCGGCAGAGGAATTCGACCATATCATCATGTCGGTAAAGGCGGTATAAGTTTTTCCCGGCAAGCAGCCATCCTTCGCTTCGCCATTATTTCAATCGTTGTAAAATGCAGGGATGGCCTTTTGGTGCTTAAATTCCTGAATGCCCTTAATTGCCAGGGCTTATTTTCTATAAATTGAGCAGTCAATAGCCCTTTTTTATGAAACAACTGCTTACTATTTTATTATGTTTTATGCTGCTCCAGCCGGCTTATGCAAAGAAATACAGCGTAAGTTCGCAAGCCGGATTTCAAGAACTGGAAGACAAACTTCAGCCGGGCGATGAAGTGCTTATCCTGGCCGGGAACTACGAAAACTGGTCTGTAAAACTGCATGTAAAAGGTACAGCCCAAAATCCGGTTATTATCAGGGGTGCAGGTCAGGGCAAAACTGTTTTTACAGGGCTGGTTAAAGCATGTATCTTTCAGCTTAGCGGCGATTACATCATCCTCGAAAACCTGACTTTTAAAAATGCAAACCTGGTAAAGGAACAGGCAGGAACGGGCATGTTGATTGAACTGAAAGGCGCTAAATATTGCCAGGTTAAGCATTGTTCTTTTATTGCTAACCAGGTAAGCAGCCAGTTTCTTCCGCTTGTTTCCATCACAAGAGATGGGCTTTATAATGTGGTGAGCCATTGTTCATTCATTTCGAATATCAACAGTATTGATCTTCAGGTAAAAATAACAAATGAGGATTTGCCACAGTATACGCATATCAGGAAGAACATTTTCAGCGATAAACAAAAAGTAAGCTGGGCGAATGGCAATGGCGGCGAATGCGTTCAGGTAGGGCAGGACCCGATTTTACTGGGCACCAAAGCGGCTTTCTGCACTGTTGAAAATAACCGGTTTATCCGTTGTAACGGGGAGAATGAGGTGATCAGCAACAAAAGCAGTGGAAATAAATACCTAAATAATTACTTTCAGGATAATGATGGCGAACTGGTGCTGAGGGGAGGACATGATTGCCTGATTGAAGGAAATGTTTTTAAAGGCGGAACCGGTGGGATCAGGATTAACGGCACCGGGCATCAGGTAATCAATAATAACCTAAGCGGTATCGAAACGGCCATCAGGTTGATGTACGGCATGGCAAAAGGCAAAACCGATACCGGATTTTATATTGCCGCCAGCGGCTGTATCGTTAAGGGGAATAAAATAAGCCATGCCACAACGGGGATATTGGAAGGGGGCAGTAAAAATGCCGACTGGACTGGTAAATTTGATACCAAACGCTATCCATCGCGGGTTTTTCAGGATGTAGCACCCTTTGACAATGTGTTTAGCGATAATGAATTTACCGGGGTAAAAACAGCCATCAGCCATTTATAGCCTGATTTCAGGTGGCAGGAACCTATCCTGAAAAATCATCCCAAAATCAAATAAAGCCAGGGGTAAATCATTTCAGGACTTTAAGCGTTTAGTAAATCGTGCCGCCATTGCGGCCATGCATGATAAAAAATATAACCATGAATTTTACTAAAACATTAAGCATTTGCCTGATTACGCTTATTGGCGCAGGCGCACTAACTACAACAAGCGTACAGGCACAGGAAAAAGAGCAGAAGAAAATAGAAGCCGCAACGGTTACCCTTTCGGAATTCAGTAAAATGAAGGAATCGATCCCTTCGGAACTGCTGAATATTACCCAGGGGATTATCATTGTGCCGAAGCTTATTAATGCGGGATTTGTAGTTGGCGGTAAGCGGGGCAGGGGATTGGCAATGGTTAAAAAGGCTGATGGCAGCTGGAGTAACCCTGTTTTTGTTACGATTACCGGTGGCAGCGTTGGTCCGCAGATTGGTGTACAGTCTGTTGACCTGGTTTTGGTTTTTAAACATGCGAGCAGCCTTTCGGATATTAAGAAGAGCAGTTTTACTTTAGGTGGCGATATTTCGGTAGCGGCAGGCCCTGTTGGAAGAAGCTCGACCGCCAATACCGATTATAAACTGGATGCAGAAGTATATTCATATTCGCGGAGCAGGGGGCTATTTGCAGGGATTTCATTAAACGGTGCTTCGCTTGCTATTGACGCTGCTGCAAATAAAGCCTTTTACGGCAAGGATTTAAGCGTTGGCGATATATTCAGTGCGGAGAACAGTAGTGATGAGCAGGTTGTTGCCTTGAAAAACAAGCTTAACGGCATGAAATAGCTGTTTGTAAGCTTCGGGTAAAAACAGCATAACCATTTAAGGTATTTGAGCATATTCAGGTTAAGCAAAGCCTGAACCCTTGCGCCTTAAATGGTTATTTGTTTTATATGGCCTTCCTGGGTTTGAATTGTAAAGCTGATTCGTGTTCCTGAAGGTTTTGATTCAGTGATTCTTTTTTTATGCTTAAAAACTCCTGTAAGCTAAATTTTAAACATGCCATAAAATGCAACCATCATGCCTTAGGGATGCAATAGGAAGGCAGTGGGCATGCAATGGGACAGGGACTACAAGATAACCAGCTCTGGACTAGTTAATCACGGTATTTTAGAATGACAACTAATAAATTCAATAGCTTGCGCTCGTTTGTAACGAGTGCATCAAAGGCCAGTTGTTGACAAATCAGCTTCATCTCCAGTTCATGTTTTCCCATCAGAAAATGGCTTAGCTGCATATGCTACAACTCATCGAAGCTTGGATCCGACTCTTCGGACCTTGTCAAAGGCACTTCAAATCCTTAACTGCTAAAAAAAGTCTAGTTGAAGTTTGAAGGTCAAATCACCGAAGCAATTTTATTTTCAAAGCAATTTTAATCTTTTGAGGGAACTTTAAAGAACCAAAAGAATAGGATGTAGTCCGCATGTCGGAATCTGGCGCTTAAAAAGACTTAAAACCAGTCGACTACATACCTTTAAGGGGGTGGTCAGTGCATATCTTGGTACGGAAATAAGTGACTTCTTTGCTTAGAAATTAGTAGCCACTTTTGGGATAATCCTCACTTTAATGACAATCTATAGCAACACGAAAGTTCAATCAAAAAATGAAATGGAGGATTGGTTATAGGAATTTATGTATTTAACCTTATGTTTGATAAATCAAATATTAACCTCTTAACATCCAAATTTTATGTATATAACTTGTATCGCTATGCACCATGACCAGAATACGATGGGAAAGCTCGAAACATGCATTAAGAATATTCTAATCATAAACAAAGTTATACAAAGCCGCTCAAATAAATTAAGTTAGAACCAAACCGTTTGATCTGTTCTTCAAAGGAAGCAGAAATTCTTTTGATGCCAGATAAAAAACTGACAATTATTGCTAGCATACAAACACGCAAGCTTTTTTTACTATCTCAAAGTGCAATAAGTGTTGTAAAGCAATCTCAGACAGTGTTAGTGATTATGCACTAAACACCATTTGGCTTAATCATTACTGCTAAAGCATCACTATGGTTATAAGTAACTTTTCCAATAAGTAAAACATTTCATGAGCAGATTACAATTCAGATTTTTTTTTTCAGCAACAGCAATACTTATTTGGTTGTCTGTAATTCCTTCTCAAACCCGGGCGCAGTCGTCATCAAATATTTCAGGGCTAATTTACGATGGAGAAACTGGAGTAAAGTTATTGAATGCATCAGTAACGCTCACAAATCATCGTGATACGCTGCTGGTTGCCTTTTGCCGAAGTAAAAGTGACGGTAGTTTTTTACTTTCCTATCTTCCAAAAGGAAAATTCACGTTAACAGTCAGTTACCCGCAATACGCTGATTTTGTTGATACCCTTACTATCGCCAAAGATAATATTTCACTTGCCCTAAATCCAACCCCCCTTACGCTGAAAGCGCAACTGCTCAAAGAAGTAATTGTGAAAGGTACTTTGAATTCAATCAGGCTCAAAGGTGATACAACCGAATATAATGCGAAAGCTTTTAGTATCACGCCGAATGCAAAGGTAGAAGATTTGCTTATTCAGCTTCCAGGAATCAAGGTTGATAATAATGGACGAATCACCGCTTATGGGCAATCGGTTGATAAAGTACTGGTTGATGGCGAAGAATTTTTTGGTGATGATCCAACCTTAGTCACAAGAAATCTTCGTGCAGATATGATAGATAAAGTGCAGCTTTTTGACAAACAGTCTGAACAGGCTGCTTTTACAAAGTCTCAGGATGGGAAAAAAATAAAGACGATCAACCTTAAACTTAAAGAAGATAAGAAGAAAGGATTTTTTGGGAAAATAGAGGCAGGGGCGTCCACCCAGAAGTACTATACTGCTGCTACGATGTTCAATAGATTTCTTGAAAAAGAGAAGTTCGCTGTATATGGAAATCTTGGTAATATAGGCCGCTTGGGACTTAGTGGTTCTGAAAATTCCAAATATGCATCCTCATCTGAAAATGTTGTTTTCGTAGGTGGAAGCTTGATGGCCTCGCCTAGTGAAGTAGATGAACTAAGTTCATCATCTGGTCGGTTTTCTGGTCAAGGTTTGCCGGAGGCTAGAACTGCAGGAATCCATTACGATGCAAAATGGTCAAGAGATCGAAAAGCGATTAACGCAAACTATAAAATAGGAGCTTTGGACGTTTCGGGTGTTCGTGATAATTTCACGCAAAATGATCTCTCTGCTACATCATTGATCAGCAATTCCCAACAATCATTCAACAATAATCTTTTCCGACAAAAACTCGATGCGACAATTACATTGAGGCCAAATCCGAACAATACCTTCAAGATTTCATTTGATGGTACCCAAAAAAGAACTGCCTCGAAAACAGCGTTTATTTCTTCAAACACTTTGGCTGGCCTAGGTCAGCTTAATAGTACGAATCGGTTATTAGATGATAACGGCCATCAGGACCTCTTTAATGGGGGGATTTTTTTCGGTCATAAATTCAAAAAAGAAAATCGTCTGTTTTCATTGAATGTTTCTGTGGCATCGATAAAAAATGACCTCGCAGGTTCATTGTTCGCCAGGACCAGCTTTTTTGCACCCTCGGGCGCCGTAGACAGTGTTCAGCAGATTGAACAGTTAAAACTACAAACCGGTAAGACTGAAATTTTTAGTACCGCCGCGAGCTGGTCTGAGCCGCTGGCGAAATTTACTAGCCTGATCATAAATTACGGACTAGGGATTAATAACAGCTTTTCAGACAGAAAATCTTTTAACAAATCTGCTACAGGACAATTTGACCTGTTAGATGCTGAATACTCAAATTCATATGATTTTAACCAGATTTCCAACCAGATCGGCAGCTCCGTGTTGTATTCTAAAAATAAAATATCAGTTGAGGCGGGCTTAAAATATTCACATGTTTTCTTTAATCAAAATGATTTAATCACCGATATTCAGTATCAACGTCGTTTCAATTATCTCAATCCACAGGTAAGCTACCGTTATCAGTTTAGCCCTCAACACTTGATTAGATTGAACTATTTTGGTAACACGCTCCAACCCTCAATAGATCAGCTACAACCCGTGAGGAATAATGTTGATCCATTGAATATCCTTATCGGAAATGCAGATCTAAAACCTTCCTTTTCTAATAATATTTCCTTGGATTACAACATATTGAAACTCGTAACTGGACAGAATCTCGTTCTAGCTTTAAGTTATAATAACATTGTGAATCCAATAGTGGCCGAGGTAAATATTGATAATGCGGGGAAAACGACCTATCAGGCCATCAACCTTAGGCAAAAAAATAATTCCAGTCTCTATGGCAGGATAAACGCAGGAGCGAAGATTAAATCAATTGATACTTATTTGGGGCTAAATATGTCTGTGAGTAACACGAAAAATTATGGACTATCCAATGGTTTAATAAATGAACGTAATGCTTCGGTACTTACTGCAGGGCTGAACTTGTCAAAATCAAAACTTAAACGGTATGACTTCATGCTTAATATAAGCCCCAGTTATACCTTTAGTAGCTCTTCATTATTCAAACAGTTAAATAATAATGGAAGTGGGTTTATTTTGGATCTAACGGGGAATATCTACCTTCCTTTAGCTTTTGAAGTACGCTCATCCATAAACTATCAGTATCAGGCAAAAACACTCGCATTTCCACAAAGTTATGAACTGTTTCTTTGGAATGCTTCTGTAACTAAAAAGTTCTTTAAGTCCGAAAATCTCAAGCTCAGCCTACAGGCAAATGATATTTTAAATCAGAATCAGGGCTTTAGAAGAACCATGATCGGCACAACCCTAACACAAACCAACTATAGCACGATAAAACAATATTTTATGTTATCCCTTGCCTGGGATTTTAGCAAATTCGGTACCCAACCTAACCCATAAATCATGAAGCTCATATTTTTAATTTTAGTTATTTCATCATTACACTTTTTCATTCCAGCAAAAGCACAAAACTTTCATTTCATAAGTTCAGGCGTAATACATTTTGAAAAAAGGATAAACCTTTACGCTAGGATCAAGAAGACACTATCTGTCAAAGATCCGGTAAAGCAGCAAGCCTTTGAACAATTTAAACTCACCCAACCACAATTTAGGGTTTTGGAGAGCAAATTATATTTTTCCGCTGCTCAATCACTTTTTGAACCCTTGAACCAAACCTCCGGGGATAATGTCGGTTATTTTGGAGAAGATCTAATGGGAGGACAGATCAATGTTGTTTTCAAAGACAGAGACAACAAAATTGATGTTGTTGAAAAGAAAATTCTTGGCGAAGTTTTTTTACTGAAGGATTCAACAAGGAAAATGGTTTGGAAATTGACCGAAGAAACAAGGGAAATAGCGGGTTTCCCGTGTAAAAGGGCTAACGGCCTCATCCAGGATTCAATTTACGTGGTTGCTTTCTACACCGAGAAAATATTATCTTCTTCAGGACCTGAAAGCTTTGGAGGTTTACCAGGCATGATTTTGGGTTTGGCTTTGCCTCATGAAAATATCACATGGTTCGCCACTGAGGTCGAAGAGAAAACCATTGCTCCTTCAGTAATTAAACCCCCTACAGCCGGTAAGGAAATACCTAGAAGAGAACTCGCAACCTTTTTATTGCCTATGATTAAACGAAACAATTTCAACGAACGGAATTTTCTCAAGGGGATAATGCTTTAGCCTTAGTGATAAAGTTCTAACTTTTGGTCATTTTGCAGAACGCCTTTGCAATTTGGGTTTTCATCACCGTGTTCTAACGCATTCATTCCTTAAAATCATTGATTTACCACCAATAGCTGAACTTAAGCCTGAATATTTATAGTGATGCGCAACGAACATCTTTTCCGTATCCCGGAAAGATTTGTTCCACTATTATGTTGCTATTAAGATTGGTATCATGCAATAACTCAAAATGACTATTTTAAATTGCTGTAAAGAGACTTTATATTAGATTCAAGGGTATTTAATCCTGGATCAGTCTGATCTGAATTATAAACAATCTTACCTTCAGAATTAACAATAAGTATCGTTGGAACCGCATTTATGCCAAAAGATTTTTGTACAATACTTTGTCCTGGCTTTTTTCTGTCTGAAACATTAATCCAATCTAGTTCGTTATCTTTAATGTGGTGCTGCCATTTCTCAATGTTGTCATCATCATTGAAGTACACTACTTTTAACCCGGCTTGCTTATATGCCGCATAGATTTTTTTTAACAATGGTAATTGATGTTGGCAAGGGATGCACCATGTTGCAGAAAAGGCAAGAAGGTAATTTTGACCTAATAAATTTTTGTTGCTAAATACCTGACTTTTTTCATCTTTAATCTCAAAAATTTTGGCGGTTTGCCCTGCTGACGAATTGCGCACGCCAGCTATCAGTCCTTTTCTGCTTGTTGCTATTTGCTTAAAAAGTGATGTTGATTTTATATTAGGTGATAAAGTGTCCATAGCGGTAAGTATTCTCTCAGCCCATTGTGGGGAATTTTCAATTTTACTGATGCCACTAAGCGCTAATAGTGATCCATAATTTTGTGGATTAGAGGCAATAATCCTTAAGACCGCATCCTTGAATTTGTTATTAAAAGCGGTATCGAGCGTGTGCGCCATTTTAAGCCCGGATGATTGGCGATACATGGCAAGGTTCTCATAGAAGGCGGTGTCGATTAATTCAGAAATCTGATTGGATTGCGCATTTGTCAACACAACAAGTTGAGGAGCGTTGTTTTTCATTTTCAGCTCAACGGTAACCGAATTCTTTCCACCGTCGATAGAAAATATTTTAAATGCTGTCTGTCCATTGTGTTGCGTACTCAAACTGACAAATCTTGCCTGCTGGTCCAAACTTCCCCTCATTTTAACATATCCATTTTTATATGAAATATCATATTTCTTCAGCACTTCTATCTTATTGTTGGCCAATACACAGAATATGAATTTAGAGTTCTTTAACGATTTGGATTGAAGTTCAATTTCGAAAGGAATTTGCGCTTTACTAGCTGGGATCCACAGCAAGAAGAAGCTTAAAATGCTAAAAAGATTTTTCATAGATATTAAATTAACGCCTAGAATTTATTTCCGGTCGATTTTTATTTTACACAATAATTAGAAGGAACCTTTGCATAAGGTACGTCATTTCTAGATGAAACGCAATGGAATTGGGAGTCACGATCGATCTTGTTACATCTACGACCTTCTGATTTGTTTCAATTCTTCACCATCAAAAAATTGAACCCTTTTAATTTTTTTGACATAATAGTTTATTGATTGTCAGTAATATACATTCTTCCACTCCTTCTTGTTTAAGTATTATTTTTTCGTGGGTCACTTACACCTAAAATGTTAGCTAAAAATTATCTGATCGAATGTAATATCAAGGTGATGGGAATTGAAAGTTAAGTTTAAGCTGCTAACAGCATTTTTTCCTCATATCTATTTCAACATTACCACTAAATATCGTTGCCTTAGCTTTAAAGCAGCGAAATACCGTTGGTGTTTAGTTTTATTTAATTACAAATCACTGTTAACCATCAATTTGTAATTAGGGTATGAGTTTAGATAGGTTTATATCAGCAAAAAACTAAAATTAATATTGGGAATTTTGAATAAATTAGGTGGTTGAAATATGAAGATTCTCTATTGCTTTTTGATTGCCCTTATTTTGCAAAGGAGTATGGCCTTTGCGCAGGCACTATCCGGAGATCAGGCGGGGACTGCTCAGGTGAAAGCAATGCTTCAAGCTGCCAGCAATGATAGCATTAAATGTAATCTGATTCAGCAGTTAGGTAAAATTCAGTTATTAAAGCCGGGCAACAAGAAGGTGAATCTGGATAGTGGTCTTCGCTATTTTCTGTACTCCATAAAATTTGCAGATTCTGTAAAGCTTCGTGTTAATAACAGGTATGAAGGTATGCTACGGGTTGGTGAAGCTTATTTCAGGTTGAATAACCTAACAGATGGAAAAAGATATTTCATGTCAGTTATCCAGGCTTACCAAAAAAGCGGCGATAAAAAGCGGGAAGCCAGAACCTGGTTACGTTTTGCAAATATGATGAAGAGTGCTTACAAAGTACGACCTGAAATAAGGTCGCTATTAAAAAAAGCCATCACATTATACCAACAAACCGGAGACGTAAATAAGGAAGCAGAAGCGCTCTGTTCTTTAGGTGCAGAATATTTCGACCGGGTTAAATTAGATAGTGCGGAATATTTTTCACTAAAGGCTTTAAAGCTATATGAATCGACCGGATCTGTCGACCTGGGATTTACCTATCATAGCTTGTCGCTCATTTACCGGAATAAGGGCAGCCTCAATAGAGCATTAAAATACAGCTTGCTAGCCATTGATAACGCCATTGAGCGGGGTGATACCTTGAATTACTTAAATCTGGCGAAGCGTTACAACCAGCTAGCGTATGTTTATTCGGATATGGGCGACCACTTAAATGCGTTCGAAAATTTCAATCGTTCGATAAAAATCGGTGTCAAAAATAATCCGGGTAACAGCACTTCTGAGATCACTTATCTGAATATTACTGAGCTGGTAAGGGAATCACTTATCTTAAATAAAGTACAATTTGCAATTATTGAAGCCCGGAAAATTTTTAAAAGATATCCTCCTGTAGATAGCCTGCAGCATGGACGTGAGGCGGAAGTATACGGCATGTATTACAATGCTATCCGTAAATATAGTATTGCAGAAGGTTGGTACCTGAAAATGGTCGCGTACTATCGTTGTACTTTAATGGACGAATCGTGGGGGAATAAGATGCTGGCTGGTTTTTACATGGAACAAAAAAAATATGCGCTTGCCCGTACTTACCTGGATCGGGAATTTAAAAATATCCATTCTGATAGTCAGGCATACCTGAACAGTGCTGAAGATGCACTTTACTATTATAAAATAGATTCTGCTAACAAGAATTTTAAATCTGCTCTGGAACATTACCGAAGATTTAAGCAAAAAAGTGATTCTGCTTTTAATGTGGCATCAGCGAGGCAAATTGCCGAAATACAGGTGAAATATAAGACCCTGCAGAAAGAAGCTGCGATTGGTGCATTGCAAAAGGAGCGTGGCCTATTGCTAGATAAAGTGTTACAAGCCGATTATATCAGAAATCTGATCATTGGGTTTATCATATTATTGCTTTTGCTTATTGGTGTACTCATCAACAGTTATCGCGTAAAACAGAAAAATAACCGCATAATTCAGGAGCGAAACAATGAATTGAATTCCCTGCTAGGAGATAAAGATAAACTGCTTGAAGAAAAGCAGTGGTTATTAAAAGAAATTCATCACCGCGTAAAAAATAACCTACAGATTGTTATCGGTTTACTACAACGCCAATCTAAATATGTTGATAATAAGATTGCTAAAGATGCTATTTCCAATAGTGAGAACAGGATGCGTTCTATTGCATTGATTCACCAAAAGCTTTATCAGTCGGAAGGATTTGATCTCATCAACATGGCGGAGTATATAGATGAATTTATTAGTTACGTGAAAGAAAGTCTGGATTTAGGTGACCACCTGATTTTTGAAAAGGATTTTGATGAAATTTATTTATCTGTTTCGCAGGCCATTCCGTTGAGTCTTATTATGAATGAGGCCATTACAAATGCCATCAAGTATGCTTATCCGCAAAATAACTCGAATTTTATCCGTGTTTCGCTTAAAAGGATAGATAAGAAACACAATAAGCTAAGCATAAAAGATAACGGGGTTGGTTTATCTACAGATTTTGATTTACAAAAGATAGATTCCATGGGCATGAATTTAATGCGTGGATTAGCTAAACAGCTGGGTGGTAGCTTTGAGATACGAAATAATCAGGGTGTTAGTGTGGAAATAATTTTTGAACCGGAGCAACAGCTATCCCGGACGATATCATGAGTTAATGTGGAGCAGGATTGCCAGGTTAAGTTAAAGCCAGGAATTCCGACGAGAAGAGGAGGTCCTGGCTTTTAAATTTGAGCGTATTATTTAGAAAGGAAGAAACTGAGCAGGTCTTTTTGAACCTGGGGTGTATTTTCCTGAACAACCCAGTGACCTGAATCTTTAATTATTGATTCCTTCACATTTTCAGCTACCAACCTGGTGTGGGTTGCCAGAAATGGGGCTGCGAAATGATCTGAACCTACGGTAAGTACGGGCATCTTCAATTTTTTGCCGGCAAACACTTCATTATCTTTAGCATCCTGATTAAAATAACCAAACCAATGAAATGCACCTGTTGTAGCGCCGGGAACTGAATAGGCACGTATAAATTCTGCAGTTTCTGCTTTGGTGAAGGCATTTTTCTTAAAACCAACAACAGGCCAGAAATCGGTTAGAAACAAAGCAACCTTACCAGAAACGAGCTCACCTGCATGGGGCTGGGCAAAAAAGCCGAACCACCAGGCCTGTGCTTTCACCTGACTCCATACAGGCTCTATACCTGGCAGTAAGGCATCCATTAGGGCTAGTTTTTTCACTTCATCAGGGAATTGGGCGGCATAGGCATAGGCAACCATTAAACCTATATCATGGCCTGCTACATTAACTTTATTGTAGCCTAACTTTTGCATCAACTGGTGCATGTCGACTGCCATATTCTTTTTGTTGTAGCCTGCGGCTGTTTTACCCGATTCGCCAACACCTCTTAAATCAGGGGCGATTATGGTGAAGTGTTTAGAAAGTTCAGGGAGCAGACGGTTCCACATGTACCAGTTCTGTCCAAAGCCATGTACCAGGAGCAGGGGGTCGCCTTTACCTCCGATAACATAATGGATTTTAACGCCGTTTACTGTGGCATACTGATGTTTGAAATTGGATGGCGGATTTGCCGGTGAAACTGCAGCAAAGGCATGACCAAGCATTATGGTCAATAATAATGTTGCCGCCAGGTACTTCATTTTAATTTTTGTTTTCATGATTAGTGATTTAGTTTATTTTAATTTTCTATTGTTACTGATGTCTTTATAGGCATTGGGTAAGTTAGATCCGTAATGCAGCCAGTTAAACAGCTCATAGCCTTTATCATAGTCTTTCATTTGAACCTGCGCTTTAGTCTGCTCTAATGTTAGTCCTTTATCTACAGCGGATTCGACCTCTTTTTTGAGTTGTAAAACATAGTCGATCGTGAATTTGATGCCTGCTTTATTGGTTATACGTCCATGACCCGGGATTATAATGGCGTCGTCGGGTAAAAAATCATATACCTTTTTCAGGTTTGCTGCCGGTTCGAGAAAAAAGCCGTCGAAAAGCCATGGTATAGCAGGGCTTTCTGCAATAAATGGATTTCCGGCCCAGCATATCTTCTGTGCCGGCATCCACACAAATAAATCTGCCGGTGATTGCGCAGTACCTACATTAAGCAGTTCTACGGTTTTGCCGGCTCCCATATCGATTTTCATGTTACTGTTTTTGGGGATTACAATATCTGCAGCCCTGTATACTGCATTTTCTATTCCCCTGCCGCTTCCAAAGAGGCCTATCATAAAGCTTTTAATGCCATCAAAATTTTTAGACAGGTTATCGCGGGCAAATTCATTCTGAATAATGGTTGCTGACTGTGGCAGCAAATAATTACTGAAGCAGTGATCTCCATGGTCGCTGGTGTTTACGGCATAAAAAACAGGCTTATCGGTAACCGAACGGATCAGTTTTATTTGCTGATCGTAAAGCTGTTTACTCAGCATCACTTCAATGAGCAGCACGCCCTTTTCACCAATAATGAATCCTCCGGTAGTAGCCTGGGGAATGCCCTTTGTAGTTTCTGTTTCTGCTGTTGAAGGAATAATTGCATAAACGTCGGTTGTTATTTTATGCAGCGCTAAAGTAACTTTGTTGGCATCCCATATCGGAATATGAGGTGGCTGTTGCCCAAATGTTAAATTGCAGCAAGCCATTAGCCAAAAGGCTATTGCTATTAATTTTAATGTCTTCATCATTTTATTTTATCGTTTAGTCGGAATTTTTACTTCTGATAGCCACCAAAATAGTTTACGGGCGACCATGACGGTATGGGAGCTGCTATAGGCGGACATTGGTTTGCATAATTGCCGGTAGCGTAGACAATTTTGCCATTAACAATGGTCATCAATGCTGTTATACCCTTTACCTTTTCAGGGCTGGCGGTAAAATAATCATCAGTAATGATGGCCATATCTGCATACATGCCTTTAATCAGTTTGCCTTTTTTATCTTGTTCTCCTGAAAACCATGCACTACCGGATGTGTATATATTCAATGCGGTGAATTTATCAAGTACCTGATCTTTTGGCCAGAACTGCATGTCGCCAATTGTTTTGCCTGTGATCAGCCAATGTAAGGCCATCCATGGGTTATAGGTAGAAATTCTGGGGGCGTCGGTACCCATACCAACAGGAATACCCATGGCCAGCATTTTTTTTATTGGGGGTAATTGTGTTTTGGGTTGGCCATACATTTTCTTATACAGTTCGCCTTGGTAGTACATTCTGAACTGTACAGCGACACCGCCGCCCAATGCTTTTACTCTTGCCAGTTCGCTATCGGTTATGGTTTCTGCGTGATCGAAAAACCAGCGTAAACCATTAAAGGGTATATCTTTATTTACCTTTTCAAATACATTCAGCATACGGTCGATGGACTCGCCATAGGTTGCATGCAGGCGGAAAGGCCAACGGTTTTTAACTAATAGACGTATAACGGGTTCAAGGTCACCTTCCATCTCGGGACCAAGTTCAATGCGAGGTTCAAGGAAATTTTCAAAATCTGCTCCTGAGGCAATCAGGTTTTCTCCTGCTCCTTCCATAGCATAACCATTTGCCATCAGGATATGATCGTTTTTGTTGGGGTGAGTAAGGTTAATCCATTTCTCATAATCCTCCAGTTCTTTACCTTTTTGCTGAGCGAAAAGGTAATATGCTGTACGTACGGTAAGTTTTCCCTGACGTGCAAGCTCGAGTGAGGCCTGATAATCGGCATCATAATTTTGCGAACCTCCGGCTGCATCGATTACACTGGTAATGCCGAAGCTGTTAATTTCGCGGTAGAAATGCTGTGAGCTGTTTATCCTTTCTTCAGGTGTTAGTTTTCCTGTAAGGGCGAGCGTACGGTATATTGCCATTGGCGTTTCCTTCGCATAAAGTAAACCAGTAGGTTTACCTGTCTGATCCAGCTCTATTAAACTTCCGGGATAACTGGTGTTTTTATCGTAAGCCAACATTTCAATTCCTTTTTTATTGAGGAAAGCCTTGCCATATAGATAAGTTATAAATACGGGTTTATCAGGAACTGCAGCATTAATTTCATCAATTGTGGGTTGCCTTTTTTCGGCAAACTGGAATTCGTTCCATCCGCCTACCACCTTTACCCAAGCTCCGGGAGGTGTACGTGCTGCTTGTTCCTTTAACATTTGCATAGCCCGTTTAAGTGTTTTAACACCGTCCCAGCGAAGTTCCATATTAAAATTAAGCCCTTCACGGATGGCGTGCATGTGGCTGTCGTTTAATCCAGGTATTACGGTTTTGCCTGCAGCATTAACCAATCTGGTTTCTTTGCTTTTAAATTGTTTGAATATGGCCTGTGTAGTACCTGTTTCCAGAATTAAACCGTCCCTAATGGCTATCGCTTGTTTAAATTCTCCGGCTTTGGCCATGGTGGCAATTTTGCCATTATAAATGATTAAATCGGCCTTTTGCTGTGCCAGCAAATTTTGTGAAACCAATACTGCCATAAGCAACAAAAAGATGCTGCTGAGTTGATATAGATTTTTCATTATTTTTATTATTGAAGGTTAAATTGCTGAAAGCCAGGTTGAAATATAATTTGCAATTTCCTGCCAACCGGGTTGACCTAAAACAAAATGATTGCGGCCGGTAAATTCTTTGTAAACCGTAATTGATTCTTCGTGCCGGTATTTTTTGTAGTTCGAATAATTTAATGAAGCTGGTATAAAACGGTCGGTACTCCCGGCGATAAATAGGAGCGGTTCATGTGGTTTTTCAAAATCTATCTTCGCTGCATTTGTTGTTGCATCGCGTACTACAAGTTTCGATTCCGGGATCAATAAATTATAGTAAGCCTCCTTTTGGGCTTCGTATTCCATACCATTTGTAAATGCATATTGCCATTCCGGAAAAGACATCAGATAGGTTTTGGCAGGATTAGTAAAAAAACCTAATGCAGGCCAGCCAGCTTTATAGAATGAAAATTTAAAGGTAAAAACCCCTTGTGGCTGCAAGGAATGAATGGCAATACCTGCAGATGCCAAACCTTTTTGGATTAACAGCTGTGTAATTAAGCCGCCCATTGAATGACCAATTAGAATAGGCCGTTCAGGTAACTTTTCTACAAATGCCGTATAATAGTTTGTAAGCATACTTAAACGTATGCCAGCGATCTCCGGGTCAGGGTGTCGTTGCCTGAGGGTGCAGGCTGGCGCATCTTTATGTGGCCATGCCGGAGCGTGTGTGGTATATCCCTGATTTTCGAAGTAGGTTTTCCATTCTTTCCAGCAATCACTGCTTACGAATGCCCCTGTAATAAATACAATAGTTTTCGACTGTATATTTTTCATAACCAATAAGATTTAATTAACTACCGCATTAACCGTAAGGCCACCGTCGATAACAATTTCGGTTCCCGTAATAAATGATGATTTATCGGAGGCGAGAAAGGCGGCTAATTGTGCAATTTCCTCAGCCTGAGCAAAACGTTTCAGCAATATTTTTTCGCTTAAAATTTTGCCGAATGCATTCAGTTCATCGATATCCAATCCAAGTTTCCCATATACAGGTGTTTTGACAGGGCCTGGTGATATACAATTGACCCGGATATTTTTTGGAGCGAGTTCAGTTGCCAGCACCCTGTTTAATGCAACTATTGCGGCCTTACTCGCAGCATATACCCCTGAATTAGGCATGCCGATATTTGCGTTAACAGAAGTGTTGAATATTACCGATGCATGATCATTTAGTAAGGGGAGTAATTTTTGAAGGGTAAAAAAAACACCTTTGAAGTTGACATCCATGATATTTTCGAAGTGGCTTTCGTCAGCACTTTCGAATGGAGAAAAGCTTGCTACACCTGCATTCAGAAACAGGATATCGAGTTTTCCAAAATCTCTTTTTATCATCTCTGCGAGCTTGTCTATAGCTGTAAGATCTCCCTGATCGGAGGTGTATGCGGTTATGCCCAATGTTGCAGCAGCACTGTTAATGCGCTGCTCATTTCGCCCGCTGATGATAACCGTAGCACCGTTTTCTTTGAAAAGTTTTGCGGTGGAATAACCTATTCCACTGTTGCCTCCGGTAATGAGCGCTGTTTTTTTTTGAAGTGAATTCATATCGTGAGTATTTGATATGAAATGACAAGGTATCGGCCAATCTATTTAATGTGCTGATATATAGTCTTTTGTATCTTGTTTCGGTATTGAGCTTAACTATATTTCGTTATCTGCCGCTTCCGAGCAACGACATATAGTGGGTAGGATCAGCTTCGACTCATCATCATATCATCCAAAAGCCCTGTGAGTTCATTAATAAAAAGTGTACAGAATATTAAGTTTCTTTTACCTGGTGATACTGCGACAGAAAATGATTTTAAAAGCGTGTGAAATAAGTATAATATGGCATGGCGGTCTGACAGGGACATGTTTATCCAAATCTGATAAGCTAATCTTATTGAAGACAGTTTTGGAGCAGCTTTGCCGCAGTAGTTTAAAATGCAATATATAGAACCACTCTCGTTAATTGACAGGTACTTTTCGATCTCCCTGCTGAAAAAAATCTGCGCTATATGTTGTTCCATTAAAACCCTGATATCCTGAGATAGAAAGTAATTAGCAGTCTGAGATTTTTTCATAGTGCAGTAAAACTATTTAGGGGTAGCAAGCCGTTTATGATCAATAATCCACGATAACCGGCCTGTGTTTCAATAGTATGGATGTATTTATAGTTTTGGTTCAGGATGTCATAACTACAATCTATCAGGTGAATATTCAGCTCCAGTATCGGGAAGCATTCTCCATTCTGTGCACACTGTAGTTTTTCGTGATTAAGAGAATGGAAATCATTAATATAACCTCGTTCGTGAAGAATAATCACCCAGTTTGTTATTTCACTGTTTAATTTTCTCTTGATTGCTTTCCTCATAATTTTTTTTTGACGAAATAAACAATAGGCGTTCCTTTTATGTAAATGCTTGTATTGCAGTGTTTTTAGTTGATTTTGTTTGTGTGGATAATAACGTTATTTCGATATTTTTCAATTTCCATCATGATATTTAGTTATCAGCGATCAATATCAGTACTGCTTTAAATCATCGGTATAATTCCTAATCAACCATATATCGTTATTAAAAAATGCTGAAACCACGAGATTTAGTTATTGGTGCGGTTTATTGTTTTTAATGCGTTTATATTCAGTTGTTTATGTAGTTGGTGCTTTGTTTGGTATCATGAGGAAATAGTTTTAGCCAAAGGATATTCATTCTTAAAAACCAAACCCATGAAAAACATCATCATTTTAGTTTTATTATTTGCTTCCTCTGTTAGCCTTGCACAGGAAAATTCATTTAAGCAGTTGCGTTACGAAGAGAATTATGAAACACTTAAAAATGATAGTTCCAGGAGTTGGTATGATCAATTAAAATTCAAGCCGTTATCTCATGATCAATCCATTTATTTAAGTCTGGGAGGAGAAGTGAGGTACCAGTATTTTTATTTTAAAAATGAGAACTGGGGTGAATCTCCGAAAGATAATGATGGATTTGTACTGAACCGTTATCTTGGGCATGTTGATTTTCATGGAGGGAAGTACTTCCGTATTTTTGCACAATTACAAAGCAGTATGGCTGCGGGAAAAGAGGAGGTACCATCGCCTGTGGATCAGAATGTACTCGACCTGCATCAGGCATTTGTTGATTTCAATACTGGCATTGGTGCTGCCACTAAACTTACTTTTAGGGTTGGCAGACAGGAATTAGCATATGGTTCTCAGCGGTTAGTCTCTGTTCGCGAAGCACCTAATAATCGCCAGTCGTTCGATGCTGTTAAAATCATGGTTAAGCGACAGCATATCAAAATAGATGGTTTTTATTCTTATTATGTACCGGCGAAAGCTGCAATATTTGACGATCGCTTTAGTGCTGATACAAAATTCTGGGGGGTGTACAGTGTATTCACAAATGTGCCTGTCATTAAAAATCTTGATTTTTATTATTTAGGTATCCATAAAAAAAATGCTGTTTATGATGATGGCAAGGGGATTGAAACCAGGCACTCGGTAGGTGGGCGATTCTGGAATACAACAGGAGGCTTTCAGTATGATGTGGAAGGACTGTACCAGTTTGGCGATTTAAACCAAAAAAGTATCGCTGCATGGACATTATCTGCAAACCTTTCTTATTCATTTCTTAAGACCAAACATGAATTACAGGCGGGGATTAAGGCAGAAGCCATTAGTGGCGATAAAAACTATGGTGATGGCCGGTTAAATACTTTTAATCCATTATTTCCTAAAGGCGCATACTTCGGGTTGGCGGCATTAATCGGACCGTATAATTTACTTGATGCGCATCCTTATGTTGAATATAATCTTACTAAAAAACTTGTGCTTGCTGCAGATTACGATTTATTCTGGCGAATGAACCGTAATGATGGCTTGTATGCGGTGAATGGTAAACTTATCTATTCGGGTAAAAATGTAAGTGCTAAACATATTGGTCGCCAGATTGGTGCAGAACTGCGGTATTCGCCAAATAAATTCCTGTACCTGAGACAGGAAATTACCTGGTTTAATGCAGGCGAATTTCTAAAGCAGGCTGGAACGGGGAAAGATATTTTAATGTTCGGTAGTACTATTATTTTTAAATTCTAACGATAAGGGTAAATGAAATTTCCGACGGGTGATTTTAAAGACCAAAATTCTTACTGATTCCCAGTTTTTTCATTTTAGAATTTAATGTGGTTGGTGGCAGATTTAATAAGCTTGCTGCACCGCCTTCACCCCAGATTTTTCCATTACACTTTCTTAGTGCGGAAAGAATGTGGGCACGTTCGCCTTCACTCATGGTCGTTATTGAGGTTTCAACGGGTTTTGATGCACCGTAGGTTTCAAGCTGACTTGGGAGCACCATATTGCTAATGGTATCGTCTTTTGTTAGTAAAACATTTCGCTCTATCATATTTTCCAGTTCCCTGATGTTTCCAGGCCAATGGTATTGATTCATTTGGGCTAAGACTTCTGGAACAATGGTTTTTACATTTTTTCCTGTCTTTCGGGAATATACGTTTAAAAAATGCATGGCCAGGCCTGGTATATCTTCTTTACGCTCGCGAAGTGGAGGCATTACGATTGGAAAAACATTGATGCGGTAAAAAAGATCGAGTCTGAAACGTCCCTCGGCTACTTCTTTATCAAGATTACGGTTTGTTGCGGCGATAATCCTTACATCAGTTTTTATAGTGCTTCTACCACCAATCCGTTCAATTTCCTTTTCCTGAAGTACGCGTAATAATTTCGATTGCGACTCCAGGGGTAGCTCGCCAATTTCATCTAAAAAAATAGTGCCGGTGTGTGCATGTTCGAAACGGCCAGTTTTTCGTTCATGAGCGCCGGTAAATGCTCCTTTTTCGTGACCAAAGAGTTCAGAATCAATGAGTGTAGTGGGCAATGCTGCACAGTTTATCCTAATGAATGGCCTGTCTTTACGTCGTGATAATGAATGAATGCGTTCGGCAATTTTTTCTTTGCCGGTACCGCTTTCTCCCAGAATCAGTACCGACGAATCTGAGCCGGCAACCTGTATCACATTATCGAATACTGCGAGTAAAAGATGACTGTTACCAATAATGCCTGAGAAAGGATTGTTGGCTTCAATAACAGGTTTGTGGTGGCTGACTGAAAAATTATTTACTTCCTGTTTCAGCGGGCTGTCAGCCTGACGAAGTAAATTGCTCATGAAATTTGTGAGCAAAGCCTCAAAGCGATTACATAAAATCAAATGGTCAGGCTGGTAAGCATCAGGGCGCCTGCTATAAAAATTAAAATAGCATTCCGTTCCATCATTTAAAGAAAGCGGAAAGGAAAGATGAGATTTTAGGCGATATTTATTTGTAAGAAATTTTTTCAAAGATGGTGTCTGGAGCAGGGATGATAATTCGTTTTCATCATACCAGGTAGCTATTTTATCAAAAGAATCGTTGGATTTAAGTCTGGCGAGTTCATGCCTTTTTAAGCCTGAAATCACCATAAGTTCTGCTGCAGATATCAGTTGATATTCTTCGAAACCGATTCTGGAAAAACATAGCTCATAAAAGTTAGCCTCGTCTGCGGGGATTGTTCCAAATGAAATAAACTCAAAAGGCAAATAGGGCTGCAGGGTTTTGCTTATTTCCAATATTTTAAGTTCCCAATTTAATTTTGATGCTAATATTTCAGCAGCTTTTTTCTGTAGAACTGCTGTTTGGTGTGTGCCATTCTCCAGTAAGTTATCGTAACGGTAAATTGCAATTTCAAGTGCTATAATTACATCTTTTTCGCGAAATGGTTTGATAATAAAACCGTAAGGATTGGTTGTTTTTGCTGCATCAAGCACTTCCTGATTGGAGTTGGCGGAAATGTAAATAAAAGGGATATTCAATTCGTTTAGCTTCTTTGCCAGGTCGATCCCAGTAAGTTTACCTTTCAGGTAAATATCTACCAACACAATGTCAGGCTTGAACAAGGTTAGCATTTCAATGGCTTCATTAACATTGTCGGCAATGCCGGAAACGCTATGGCCAGCTGTTTTCAGGATATCTGCCAGTACATCCGCAATAATAAATTCATCTTCAACAATGAGGATGTTTTTTGTTTTCATGTTCCGTGAGTTCATGTCAATTAGTTTGTCACCGGTTACAGCATGCCGGATTTGCTGATTAGTTATTGCTGGCTGTTATTCATAAATCCTGCCATAAAGCAGCGCCAAAGAAACATTTTGTGGTTTAATGAAGCAAGTTAAATATTTTTAACAGCTTAACGGAATTTTAAATAAGTCATGAATGCATGTGTATTTTAAAGCCACGAAATACCGTTGTTTTTATCAGCGATATTTCGTTGTTTTTTAATTATGATTTTGCAGGAAGTGGTTATCTGCAATTTATCACTTCTTAAATTACCTGCCCGTAACATATTTACCGGATATCGTTGTAAAAAGCTGTTATTTTTGAAATAAAGTTGTTTACAGCGCGAAGATTTTTATAAAAATATTAATTGTATGTATTTAAGCTTTTGGCATTGGAGTTGTCGGAGCGTGACAGAGCATTACTAAGAAATACTAATAATAAGATATTATGGACTTAAAGTTAAAGAACAAAAAAGCATTAATTACCGGATCGACTGCCGGAATAGGTTTCGCTACGGCCCTTCAGTTAGCAAAGGAGGGGGCTGAAGTGATTGTTAACGGACGTACACGTGAGCGTATTGATAAGGCTGTAGCTCAGATTAAAGCTGAAAGTGGCAACGATCAGGTTAGTGGTGTAGTTGCCGATTTTACCGATAGCGTGTCTATTCAACAGCTCATTAATCAAGTTCCGGAGCTAGATATTCTGATAAACAATGTTGCCATTTTTGAACCTAAGGCCTTTGCCGATATCACCGATGAAGACTGGTTTCGCTTTTATGAGATTAATGTATTGAGCGGCATACGTTTAGCTCGTGCTTATTTTGATAAAATGCTAAAAAATAACTGGGGCAGAATTATATTCATATCAAGCGAATCTGCCATTCAGATTCCTGAAGAAATGATACATTATGGGATGACCAAAACTGCGCAGCTAGCGATAGCCCGAGGTTTGGCCGAATTAACTAAAGGGACATCGGTAACCGTAAATTCGGTATTGCCAGGGCCAACCTTATCAGAAGGCGTTGGCGGTTTTATCGATAGCCTTGCCAATGATCAAAACAAGAGCGTTGCTGAAGTAGAAGCTGATTTCTTCAAAACTATCCGGCCTACCTCTATTATACAACGATTCTTACAAACGAATGAAGTAGCCAATATGATTACTTATTTAGCGAGTCCGCTGGCCTCGGCAACCAATGGTGCGGCTATTCGAGCAGAAGGAGGTTTGCTGAAAGGTGCTGTTTAGGTACTTAATCAGATGGAAGCTATTTAAAGTATGATTTGAAATCATAAAAAAACCCTCCAGTAATACTGAAGGGTTTGTGGGCCCAGCTGGGCTCGAACCAGCGACCAAAAGATTATGAGTCTTCTACTCTAACCAACTGAGCTATAGGCCCTGAAAAAACTTTCGTTTTTTGCGAGTGCAATGTTACAAATTTGCTTTCGATTTTGGAAAAAGTTTTTTACATAAATTTCAAAAAAGCTTATTTCAACTTCATTTTCAATGAATTGCTTTTTTCTAAAACAAAAACAAGCTAATTTCATTATAGATAACATTGTCATAAAATATTTTTGATGCGGGCTACCTGTTAAACATTGGCCGTTTTTTATGAAAATAAGCGTAATTTTAGCTAATTAAACACAGCATACTGCAGGAGATATCCGGCAATAAATAAAACAATAGCATCACAGCACATGGATTATAAACAACTACAAACTGATGTAGAAAAACATGTTACCGATTACTTTAATACGCATCACGACCCGAGGTTGGTTTACCACAACCTCCAGCACACGCAATATGTAGTTAAGGCTGCCCATCAGATTGCCAATCATTACCAGTTAAATGATGAAGATTTCTTTATCGTTACGGCTGCGGCCTGGTTTCATGATACGGGTTATTTTGAAGATGCCCTGCAACATGAGTTAAAGGGTTCGGAACTTGCCGATAAATACCTGGAATCAATAGGGGTTGATGCGGCAGTGAGGGCGAAGGTTTCGGGCGCCATTTTAAGTACGAAAATCCCCCAGCAGCCGAATAACCAGCTTGAAAATATTTTATGTGATGCCGACCTTTTTCATCTAGGTACAGAAGATTTCAGGAAAAAGGGCAAGCTGATGCATAAGGAGGTGGAGCTGATTTACGGAAAAGACATCAGTAAAAGCGACTGGCGGATTAAGGATATCAAGTTTCTCGAATCGCAACATTACCATACCGATTATGCCAGGTTACTGCTCGATGACCAGAAACAAAAAAATATCGACAAGATAAAAATGAAACTTTCGGAACAAAAAGGGACTGTCGATTTTGAAGAGGCCCCGGTAACGATTAATAATTCGTCGGTTGTTATCCATGAAAAAAAGAAGAAAGGTAAAAAGGACAAGGATGATAAACCGGATAAGGGGATTGAAACCATGTTCCGGATTACCTCGGCCAATAACCAGCGTTTAAGTGATATGGCCGATAATAAGGCGCATATCTTAATTACGGTTAATTCCATTATGCTTTCCCTGATTGTGAGTTTACTGCTCAGAAGGCTTGAAGACCATGGCAACTTAATTATACCTACTTTCATTTTGCTGATGGTAAGTTTAACCTGTGTGGTTGTATCTATTTTATCAACCCGTCCTTCTATTCCTTCGGGCGTTTTTACCCCAGAGGATATGGACAATAAAAAGGTAAACCTGCTGTTTTTCGGTAACTTTTATAAAATGTCGTTACCGGCATATACCGAGGGCATGCTCAGGGTAATGGACGATAAGGATTTTCTGTACGGCACCTTGATTACCGATGTTTACTCGCAGGGGGTTGTGCTGGGCCGAAAATACAAACTCATCAGGCTGGCCTATAATATCTTTATGTTTGGTTTAATTGCAGCGGTGCTGGCATTTGTTGTTGCCTATGCTGCATACGGTAAACTTTAATGGAACTACAAAGGGAAACATCGCTCTTTAACCGCGATTTAAGCTGGCTCAAATTTAATGAGCGCATTTTAATGGAAGCCGAAAGGGAAAGTGTTTCCCTGCTGGAAAGAATTAAGTTCCTGTCTATTTTTTCATCCAACCTTGATGAGTTTTACCGGGTAAGGATGCCGGTTTTGCTGGCGCTGGAGAAATTGAGCAACCGTGATGATAATGATATCAGCATTGAAGCCGACTTATTGAGCAGTGCCAACAACTTAATTGCAGCGCAGCAACAGCGCTATGGAAAGACTTTACAGGCGATCATCCCCGGTCTGGCAGAAAACAATATTAACCTGATTTACGGCAAGCCATTTCCTGATGAGGTTAAGGCGCAACTGAGCCGCTATTTTTTAAGTCAGGTGCTGGCCTTTTTGCAGCCTGTTTACCTTAGCCCAAAAACCACTTTTTTCCCTTCAAATAACGAGCTTTATTTCCTGATTACCCTTCAGGAAGGGGGAGCAGAGCAATCGGTGATCTTAAATATCCCTTCGAATGAGCTGCCCCGATTTTATAAGGTAGAAGTTGGGAAGGAAGTTTTCGTGGTTTTCCTGGATGATATTATCCGTTTTCACCTGGATGTTGTTTTTAAAAACGCTGTTGTAACAGGTTGTTTTAGCTTTAAAATTACCCGTGATGCGGAAATAGACCTTAAGGATGAATATTCGGGGAGCTTATCAGAACAGCTGGAGGCGCAGTTGTTAAAAAGAGATGCGGGGCTTGCCACCAGGTTTCTTCACCAGCCCGGAATACCGGCAGAGGTGCTGCTTTTACTGAAAAAAATCTTCAACCTTAAAAAAACTAGTATGGTTGAAGGAGGCCAATACCATAACCTTAAAGATTTTATGGGTTTTCCGGTAAGCAACCCCAAGCTGGCAAACCAAGCCTGGCCAAAAATATACAATACCGATGTGGTTGATGGCAGCTTAACCGATGCTATCGTTAAAAATGATATCATCATCCATACGCCTTACCATAGTTACGATAGTGTGCTCAGATTCTTTAATGAGGCGGCTATTGATCCTGATGTTGAGGAAATTTACCTGACGATTTACCGGGTAGCCAGTGACTCGAAAATTATCAATGCGCTGATCAGTGCGGCAAAGAATGGTAAAAAAGTTTTTGTGCTGGTAGAGCTGAAAGCCCGTTTTGATGAGGCAAACAATATTAAGTGGGCAAAAAAGATGCGGGAGAAAGGCGTGGAGATTGTTTACAGTGTTACGGCTTTAAAGGTACATGCCAAAGTTGCACTGGTAAAACGTAAAAGCGGCAACAGGATGCTTTATACAGGCCTGCTGGCCACGGGGAATTTCAACGAAAGTACGGCAGCCTTTTATACCGACCATATTTTAATGACGGCGAACAAGGCTATTTTACGCGAAATAGAACTGCTGTTTATATTCCTGGCCAAGCGGATCAAACCGGCATCAAGCGACTTCATTAAATTCGAGCATATCCTGGTGGCACAGTTTAACCTTCAGCAGGCTTTCCTTGATTTAATTGACCGGGAAATTGCGCAGGCAAAGGCAGGGAAGGCAGCGGCGATTACCATTAAGCTGAATAACCTGGAAGAAAAGGTTTTAATCAATAAATTGTATGAAGCCTCGCAGGCCGGTGTAAAAATTACCCTGCTGGTGCGGAGTATCTGCAGGTTAATTCCGGGTGTGGAAGGGATGAGTGAAAACATTAAAATCATCAGGATTGTTGACCGCTACCTGGAGCATGGCCGGGTGTTTATTTTTCACAATGGCGGCAAGGAGGCTGTTTATTTAGGCTCGGCCGACTGGATGAACCGGAACATTTACCGGCGCATTGAGGTCTGTTTCCCGGTGTATGATGAAAAGATCAAAGCCGAAATCATCGACATCATCAATATCCAGAAACAGGATAATGTGCAGGCTGTTCTTATTGATGAAAACATGGATAATATCCCGGTTAAAAATGATGGAACACTTATTGCATCACAACATGAAATTTACGAATACTTAAAAAATAAGTGCTGATTTTTATTGGACGATGAAAAGCTTGCTAAGCACAAAAGTCCTTTCATCAGGCTAAACATCAATTATATTTAAATGAAAAAATTTAAGCTATACCTCCTGTCATCAATTCCGGTATTTTTACTGGCATTTTTCTGCATCTCCTGTGTTAACGGAAAACGTGAAAAAGAAGGCAGTCTAAATGAAGAAACGCAGGCAAAGGCGGCAGCCTTTCCTTACGATCTGGATAAACCCATGAAGTACAACATGCCACAGAACCTGTTCGAGATTTCAGGTATTGTCTTTCATAATGGCGATCCGAAACAGGTTTTTGCCATTCAGGATGAAGACGGCGATTTGTTTTATTTAGGTTTAAATGATAAGGAATTGAAGTTTACCAAATTTGGCGGTAAAGGCGATTACGAAGACCTGACCATTATAAAAAATCAGGTAATTGTACTTAAAAGCAATGGCGAGCTGCATATTTTCCCTTTATCGCAGATCAGTAAAGCAAAGGCTGAAAATGTTGTGAAAACCAAAGACCTGGTTCCGAAAGCAGAATATGAAGGGCTTGCTGCCGATGAAAAAGCCGGTAAAGTCTATGTTCTTACCAAAGGCAGCAAGGCAGATGATAAAAATAAGGCAACAAGTATTTACGCTTTCGATTTCAGCGACAATGGCACTTTAAAGGCATCAGGGGAGTTCAGTTTGCCATTTGCCGATATTGAAAGCTTATCAGGCGAGAAAAAGGTTAAGTTCAAGCCTTCGGCGCTGGCTAAAAACCCGGCTACCGGAGAATGGTATATTTTATCGTCGGTGAATAAAATGCTGGTGATTGCGAATGCTGATTTTAAAATTACGGCTGTACATTCGTTAAAAGGTGGTAACTTTAATCAGCCTGAGGGCATTGCCTTCGACCGGGATCAAAATCTTTATATCTCAAACGAGGGCGGTACACTGGCTGCCGGCAATATTTTACAGTTTAAACTAAAAAAATAAAATAAGCGGGCAGCGATGCAGATGCATGGTTGCCTGTTCTATTTACGATCTGCTGCAAAGCATCCTAAACCAAACCCTATGATTAAAAATTTTACTTTATCAATATTTTTTATCCTGATAAGTATTGCCGCTTTTTCGCAAAGCGATGTCAAGTACCGGGTGATCTTATTTGGTGATGCCGGCGAGATGAACCCTGGCCAAATGCAGGATCTGAAGAATGCAGCCAAGCAGATCATTCCCAAAAAAACAACGGTGCTTTACCTGGGCGATAATATTTATCCTACGGGTATGGGCTTACCCGGTAGCCTGGAAGAAGAAGAAACGAAGAAAATCCTGCAATCGCAGTTTGTGCCTATGCGTGAAAAGGGTGCGGCTGTTTATTTTATCCCGGGTAACCACGACTGGGATAAATCTGGGCCAAAGGGGCTGGCGAAAATCAAGGCGCAGGATGATTATTTAAAACTACAGAACGACCCGCTTTTAAAGCTGATTCCTGAAAATGGTTGTCCTGACCCGGTGGCCATTAATTTAACGGATAAATTAACCATTATTGCTTACGATAGTGAGTGGTGGCTGTTTCCTTACAATAAGGCTAACCCGAACGGTGACTGCGAATGCCGCACGAAAGATGAGATATTGGTAAAAATGGAAGATTTGCTGGAGAAAAACAAAGGCAAAGTGATTTTGCTTGCTTCGCACCATCCTTTCCAGAGCTATGGCCCGCATGGGGGGTATTTTAACCTACGCAATCACCTTTTTCCATTAACCTCATTAAATAAGAACCTTTACATCCCGATGCCGGTTTTAGGTTCTGTTTATCCTTTTTTACGTTCCACTTTGTTAAGTCCTGAGGATTTGAACCATCCGGCCTATAAGGATATGATCAAATCGATAACAGGTGTTTTTGGTGATTACCCCAATGTGACCTATGTTGCTGGGCATGAGCATGGTTTGCAATTGATTAAAGGGAAACAGCTACAGATCATCAGCGGTTCCGGATCGAAGGTTTCGCCAAATAAGGAGGGTAAGACATCCTTGTTTCACGAAATGCAGCAGGGCTATGTTGTTGCCGATCAGTTAATGAACAACGATATGCGTTACGAATACTATATCTATGCAGATACGGGCGTTCAAAGGGTGTATAGTTATACCAAGAAATTCGAAACCATTAGTCAGAAGGTTAGAAACCGGGATAAACCGATTTTAGCAGACAGTATTACCGTTAAGATTAAACCTGAATATGATAGCGTAGGTCGTTTCCATCGTTATGTTTTTGGCGAAAACTACCGAAAAGAGTATGCCCAGCGAACCAAGGTGCCGGTATTGCGGATATCGGAAATTGCGGGAGGGTTAAAGGCCACGCAAAGAGGTGGCGGAAACCAGTCAAGGTCGTTAAGGCTTGAAGATAAGAATGGTAAGGAATACGTTTTAAGGAGTGTAGAGAAATACCCGGAAGTATTGCTTCCTGAGCAGTTAAGGCAAACTTTTGCCAAAGACATTATTAAGGATAACATGTCGGCGCAACACCCTTTTTCGGCACTGGTGGTTCCTGAACTGGCCAAAGCCGGGGGCATTCCGCATACCAACCCGATTATTGGCTGGGTTTCGCCTGATGATAACCTGGGCGAGTATGAACCGGCCTTTGCAAATACATTGTGTTTACTGGAAGAAAGGGAGCCTTTAGGCGAATCGGATAACTCGCCTAAAATGGACAGGAAGTTAACAGATGATAATGACAATACTTTAGATGGGCCGGCATGGCTGCGGGCTAGGGCCTTTGATGTTTTACTGGGCGACTGGGACAGGCATGAAGACCAATGGCGCTGGAAGGAAACCAAAAAGGATGGCGGTTCTCATTATACTCCGGTACCAAGAGACCGTGACCAGGTATTTTTTCGCTCTGACGGTGCTTTGCAGCGATATACACAATCATCATCGTTGTTGCCAATGATGCAGGGCTATGAACGCAATATCAAGAACATCAACTGGTTTTTATGGGAGGGAAGAGAGATCAGCAGTCGCTGGACAGCAAACATTGGTGAGGAAGAATGGGATAAAATTGTTAAGGAGTTTTGTTCACACTACAATGATGAAGTATTTGAAAAGGCACTGAAAAAACTTCCGGAGCCAAGTTATTCGCTTCATCATGATGCGCTTTTGGCTCAAATGCGTGCAAGGGTGCAGCAGCTGCCGAAGTTAATGAATGAATATTACCATTTCTTTAACCGCATTGTTGATATTGAGGTAACGAATAAAAATGAATTAATCCAGATTACGGATGCCGCAGATAAGGGTTTAAAGGTCAAAATCAATAAAATTTCGAAAGAAGGAAATATTAAGGAAAAACTTTTCGACCGTGTATTCGATCCGAAAGTTACCCGTGAAATCCGTGTGTACATGCATAACGGAAACGACAGTTTAATCCTTGATAATAAAAAATCGGATATTAAAATCAGGATTATCGGCGGGAAAGGTAAGAAGGTTTACGATTTTGCGAACAGCAATGCTTCGGTAAAGTTATACGGCCGGGAAGATAAGGCAACTTACAATGGAGAAGCTGCTGATAAAATCAGGAAAATCATTTCGAACGACACTTCAAATTTCAGTTATATCCCGAAAGATATGTACAGGAGGAATTCGTGGTTATTAAATGCGGGCTATAATAATGATGACGGCGTGCTTTTAGGTTTGATTTTCAGGCAAACGAACCCGGGTTTCCGGAAGCAACCTTACGGGAATTCGCAAACAATTTCATTCTTGCATTCCTTCTCTACCAGGGCTTTCCGGTTTAGCTATAAGGGCGAATGGTTAAAGGCACTGGGTAAGGGCGATTTTATTATCAAGGCTGATGCTTATGCGCCAAACAATACGCAGAATTTCTTTGGTATAGGTAATAACACGCATTTTGATGAACATGGCGATGATATCAGGTATTACCGGGCAAGGTTTAATCTTTACCAGGTTGATCCGTCGATCAGGTGGCGCAGGCCAAAATCGACCTTTAGTGTTGGTCCGTCGTTCCAGTATTATAAATTAAACCAGGAAGATAATGAAGGCCGTTTTATTACGAGCAGCGGCGCTTTACATTCGTCGGATAGTTTGACCCTCCGCAACGAAAAAATGTTTGCAGGGGCGATTGTAAACTTTACCAACAATACCCGCGATAACGATTTATTGCCAACATTGGGCAGTTATGTCGATTTTAAACTGGTTGGTTACAAGGGGGTAAATAAATATTCCAATTCGTTTGGACAGTTTACAGCCAGTATTGCCTTGTATAAAAACCTTGACGGGCGTAAAGCTTTTATACTGGCCGATCGTTTTGGCGGCGGTATAACCGTAGGTAAGCCGGCATTTTATCAATCGCAGTTTTTGGGTGGGCAGGGCAATTTACTGGGCTATCGACAGTTCAGGTTTGCCGGCGACCACACCTTTTATAATAACCTGGAGTTAAGGGCGAAGCTTGGCGACCTGGTGAGTTATGTTTTGCCGGGGCAAGTTGGTTTACTAGGTTTTTACGATGTAGGGCGTGTATGGAGCCGTAATGAAAATTCGGATTTATGGCACCATGGTGTTGGTGGAGGAGTTTATTTTGCTCCCGCCTCATTAACCCTTATACGTTTTGTAATGGGGCACTCGAGTGATGGCTGGTATCCTTATGTTTCCTTAAATTTCAGGTATTAAGGGGCGAGGCGCTGTAATCACCTGAAGGAGTAAGAAAGATTAACTATTTAAAACTAAAAGGCCTGAAACAGCGTAGGTAATATATAACAGATGTAAAAATAGTATTACGTTTTAAAGACTATTTATGGCTTTAGCTGTTCGTATCTTTGTTAAAAAATATTATTTTAACATTTAATTTTACGTCTATACAAAACATATACTCATGAATACCAATGTAATACAAATACATAAAAACGAATGTATTCATTGTCAGGTCGAATCGAACTTGTCTTTCAGGCCATTGGTAAATTACCTGAAAAACCGGTTGAAGACAGAAAAAACAGTTAAATCTGAGTTTTACAGGTTTTTATTGGAAAAAATCGAGAAAGAAGATGCTTTACTCGGCAATATAACTGCACAGGAATTAGCGAAGTATAAAGAAACTTTAGAGTTGATTTTTACCATTCTTACGCCTTTAATGGCCAATGAGAATGAATTGTTCTGGGCTTTAAGTACGCCTGTACCTGACGAAATTTTCTTTAGTACGAATGCTTTTTACCAGTTTTTTAAGGACCATGATCCTAAAAACAAGGTAAATAAAGATAATAACGAGCCTTCGGAAATGAAGCATTTAAAATTTATCTATAATTTAATTTTAGATCGGTTTTATAACTTCACATCAGTGCTTAAAAATGAAATTATCTATGCCCATGTTAACCCTGAAAACAAGTTAACGCAGTACTATAACATTCAGAACGATACACAGTTTATTGATATCAAGTATAAGGGCACACTTCCGGAACTGAATTTTGAAGCGCTTGCGCAACATTTTCAGGAAGGAACTGAAATTGAATACCTGGTAAAGAAACTGCCTCTCAAGAAATTTACTTTCGAAGGCTTTAGTGTAATTTCGATTACTGACGTTACCCTGCAACACGCTATTGAAGGTATCAGAAGTGCCCTTGTTGATCATAATTATCAAACGGAAGCTTATAATCATGTTATTCAGGCCTTAAAAACCTTAAGTGGTAATGGCGACCTGGAATTCGGTTTAATGCCTTTCTTAACGGTAAACAATAAACTGGTATTCGATAACCAGGATTTTTCGCAGAGCATGCTGATCAATTCGGCGAAAGCATCGAACATGGAAGAAGAGGTTTTTTATTCCCTGGTAGATAAATATAAGGAAGATCCCCGTCCGATTTTTGTAAGCTCGATTAATGAGGACCAGATGTCGAAAGATCCTTTCCTAAAGGTTTTGAAAGCTGCAGGTGTTTGCTCTTATTCGGTACTACCGATTTACTATAATACACAGCTTGCCGGGGTACTGGAGGTTTATTCGAACAAGGAAGTAATGGTTGATGATAAACTGCTTTCGCGTTTACGTCCGGCGATGCCACTCATCGGCCAGCTTTTCCAATACAGTATTGAGGAGTTCAATGCAAAGATGGATGCGGTGCTGATGGATAAATTTACGGCCTTGCAGCCTTCGGTACAATGGAAGTTCAATGAAGCGGTATGGCACTTTATTCAACAAAACAGGGCGAATAAAAAGCATAAGCAGATTGATACGGTTACCTTTAAAAATATGTACCCGCTGTTTGGTGCTATTGATATCCGTAACTCTACTACCGAGCGGAACCAGGCTTTAAAAGAAGATATGCATGTTCATTTACTGAACATCATTAAAACCCTTAAAGGTTTAAGGAAATATGTTTACCTGGAACTTATTGATAAACTTATTTTTAACTGTAACGACTGGATCGTGCGTATCAGCAATGTTGCCTCGAGCAATGAAGAAATGTTGCTGAACGAATTCCTTGCGGCAGAGGTATATCCTTTTTTCTCGGTTATCAAGCTTAATCATCCGGAGGCAGCGGAAATTGTTGACGACTATTTTGCGGAGATCCTTCCGGAAACGGGTCTGGCTTTCGAAAACAGAAGAAAACTTGAGGTTTCGATGCAGCTGATAAATATGGAAGTAAGCCAGTACCTGGAAACAGCACAGGCAAACCTTCAGGCTTCCTATCCTTGTTATTTTGCTAAATTCCGTACTGATGGTGTGGAGTATGATATCTATATCGGGCAGGATATAGCGCCAAACAAACCTTTCGATTTACTTTATTTAAAAAATATCAGGTTGTGGCAGCTTACATCGATGGTGGAAATTGCCCGTTTATCGAAAAACCTGATCGGCGAAATGCCAAGGCCACTGGAAACAACACAACTGGTTTTTATCCACTCAAATTCGATTGACATCAGTTTCCGTAACGATGAAAGAAGGTTTGATGTTGAAGGAGCCTATAATATCCGGTACGAAGTGGTTAAAAAGCGTATCGATAAAGTTTTAATTAAAGGAACATCAGAGCGTTTAACGCAGCCGCATAAAATTGCCATGGTTTATTTCAATGCTGATGAAGCGAAGGAATATATCGAGTATATTAAGTATTTGCAGGATCTGGGCTTTTTGAATGATGATCTGGAGCAGCTTGACCTGGAAGAACTGCAAGGTGTTTCCGGGTTAAAAGCGCTAAGGGTTGGCGTTAAATACTTAAATAAAACAAAAAGAAAAGAGGCAGAAGATTTAAAGGCCGACGATTTAAGCCTGAATTTAAAAGAAAGCTAATCTAAAGGAACTGTGAAAACAGTTCCTTTTTTTATTCCTTTAAGCTGCCGTTTTTGAAGAGTTCGAATGCGGTTTGATAGTTGGCAATGGCCTGGTTGGTAAGTGCTTTAGCGGAATCAGCCTTTCGCTGTTCGTTTTTTGCTTTGATGTAAATAAAGCTTTCCACTTTACGTTGCGGGCTTAAAACAACCATGCTGTCGTTCCTCATGTAAACGAGCTTCTGGTAGGTACCTAAAACCACCCTGGATTTATAATCTTCATCATCAACACTTTTTCCGAAGAAATTACTGGTGTACTTCCAGCCCAGCATGCTCCATAATGTTGGAAAAACATCGATTTGAGAAGTCATTTTACTGATATTTCTTGCCGGGCTATCTTTCATGTTTAAAATCATGCAGGGAATCTGGTATTTCGAGATATCGATTTCATTTTTGCCGGCGCTGCTTGCGCAGTGGTCGGCAACGATTATGATCACCGTATTTTTAAACCATGGTTTGGTTTTAATTGCATTTATGAAATGTTCAATGGCGTAATCGGTATAGCGTACCGCTGCCTCACGTGTGCCCTGCGGTAAATTTATTTTATTGGCAGGAAAAGTATAGGGGCGGTGGTTCGAAGTTGTCATAATGAAGTTATTGAACAGCTGGTTGTTTTTATACTTTACATCGGCATCTTTAATAACCAGGTTAAAAATATCTTCATCACAAATTCCCCAGGCGTTTTCGAAAGTTACATCCTTATCTTTAATAATGGTTCGGCTTCCATCGTAAGTTTCATCTAATAATTTACGGCCCCTGTCGACAATGTTATAACCATTGTTGCCGAAGAAATGGTTCATGTTATCAAAATAACCATCACCACCGTAAAAAAATGTATTAACATATCCTTTTTCCTTAAATACGTGGCCTACTGAAAAAAGATGTTCATTATCCATTCTTCTTACAATGCTGCTTCCCGGTGTAGGCGGGATCAGGAGCGTTAGTGCCTCCATGCCACGAACCGTTCTTGTTCCCGTTGCGTACATGTTACTGAAGAAAATGCTATGATTTGCTGTTGAATCGAGGAATGGCGTTATGTGCTGTGTGTTGCCATAGTGCTCCATGAAATCGGCACTTAAACTTTCAACTGTAATGGTTATTACATTTGGCTTAAATTCCTGTTTAACATTATCGATTTTACGTTTTATTGATGCCTGGCTGCCGATAAAATTACTATGACTTTCCTGTAGTTCATTTCTGATCAGGGTAAAGGCCGTTTTATCATCAATCAGGCTGTAAAAATCTTTGTAGTTTAATTCATTGTTTTTGAAGGCGGCGAAAAAAGAGTAAATACCAGCTTTACTTAATTCGTTTGCGTAGCGATCGTTCCCCTGTTCTGCCCAGCTGTTTTTAACAAATATGCCAAAAACAATTGCCATTGTGATAAGCAATGCCGAAGCTGAAATCCTTTGTTTTAATGAAACAATGCTGGTAAAACTGTTTTTGAAAATTTTAAGCTTCGTAAATGTAATGGTTACCCCTAATGCGATAAGCAGTATTAAAGAGATTAATATTGGTAAAGGGTAAGATTCGTTAATGTTATGGATAACCTCGTAAGTATAAATCAGGTAATCAACCGCGATAAAGTTAAAGCGGCTTTCAAATTCCTGCCAGAAAGTTAATTCGGCAAAAAATGAAAATAAGGTGATGATTACCAGTAAAATAAACGTGGCTTTAGACAAGAGCTGAATCCATTTTTTCTGGTAGTATTTGTTTGATATAAAAAGTAAAAACAGTGCATAGGGGCTAAGGATGATTAATCCGGTTCCTAAATCGAAAAACAATCCTACCGTAAATACGGTAATGGTTTCAGCTAATGAAAAGTCGGTTTTTTGTGTGGAGAGGATGTATAATATTGTTCTTACAATAAGCGAAAAAGAAACAAAATAAGTTAAAAAGGCAATGAGAATAGCATATCTGCCTTTAAATAGGTTAGTCATTGATTAGGAATTTCATGCAAAATACATTTTCATTCTGAAGAAATACTGAAGTTAGGTTTGTGGATGAAAAGATAAAAGCAAAAAAAGCGGCAAATTCCTTTGCCGCTTATCTTAAATTGCGTGTTTTGTTATTTTACTAATGCGGCCATTTCAACTGCTTTAGCTTCAGCTGAGCTGATGTTTGTTTTTAGTGCAGCAAACCTGTCGATTGTTAATTTTGGTGTTTTTCCCATCACTAAAGTATGGTTATCGGTAGCGCCACTTAGTTTTAAGTCTGCATTATCCTGAATTACGGTATATAAGCCTTCTGTATTTGAGTTAATGTCTGCATGTGCATTTCCTTTTAAAAATACCTGTAAGAATTTAGTTTTTAATTTTCCACTGGTTTTTACGGTTGCATTTTCCGAAGCTTCTATTCTGAAAAGGTCGTTTGCATATATAATTACTTTAGCAACTTCTTTATCGGCAGATGTAATTTTTAAGATATTGCCTTCCTGTGTAATTTTAGCTTTTCCGAAACTGTCTTCAGTATAGCTAACACCTTCGTTTTGTCTTTGAACCAGCGTAACTTCTACATTGCCTTTAACAATTATTCTTTTGAAATTTGCCGGTGCTGCAACAGCAGTTACGGGTTTACTTTCTGAAGCAACTGCAGTTGTTGCGAAAACTGATGATGTTAATACGATTGCTGTTAATGCGCTGGCGATTAAGTTTTTGGTTGAGGTTTTCATAATGCTGTTATTTAAAATTATTTATAAATTTTTTAAGTTTCTGTTTTGTAGATAAGACGCCAATACCGAAAATACGTTGCAGCAAATGCGGCGCTTTTATACAAGTTTTAGGAACTAATCGACGAACACCATTAAAAATCAGACGAACTCAGCATAAGTGCTGCAGAAAATAAATTATTGCCTGCTGGTGTTATTGAATTATTCTTTTCATTATATTTAATTGAAAATTAAACCCGGCAAATTTTTATGAAGAAGAAGGTTGTTCTGGTTCAGGATAATAAAGACATCCTGGATATTATGGATCACGTACTTGATGAGGAAGGTTTTGATGTTACGGCATCACTATCTACTGAGCCAATAGATAAGATTAATGAAATTGAGCCGGATGTTGTGGTGATTGACGACAATATTAAAGGAAATAAAAAAGGATCGAAGGTGATAAAAGAGCTGAAATCTGATCCTGAAACGGAAGATATTGCTGCTGTTTTAACTTCCACTTCTGATAAACTACCCCAGATAGCTGAAGAAAGCAAAGCAGATGACTTTATTCAGAAACCATTTGATTTGGACCACATGGTGGAAGTTGTTAAAAAGAATGCTTAAAAGGAAGGTTTAAAAGTATCTGTTCTAACAGTTGCGTTTAAATCGTGCAAAATTGTATAGAGGCCAAAATTTGTCCTGTTTACGTAGATGAAGTGCTTCACACCACGAGCCTGCTTAAATTCGGGCATTTTTGAGATTTTTTCACCGTAAGCATAAAGCTTTTCAAAGAAATCATTATTACTGAAATCAAAAAAGGGATTTATATAGGGTTTAGCAAAAAGCTCAATCATTTCTTTATACGATTTGTAATAGAATTCTACCTGGGCAGGGGTATCATCTTTATGGATCATATCAAGTTTTCGAAATGCATCAATCGTTTTTTCTTTATCATTAATAACGTCGGTAGAAATTAGTGAAAAAAATGGCTGGTAAAAATCATCGGGCATTTCCTTAATACATCCAAAATCTATTACGCCTAGTTTTTCGTCCGGAGTAATCATAAAATTTCCCGGGTGCGGATCGGCGTGTACGGCTCTCAACTCATGTTGCTGGAAATTATAAAAGTCCCACAAAGCCTGGCCGATTTTGTTTTTCAGCTTCTGCGAGGGGTTCGTTTTCAAAAATTCTTTTAAATGCAGGCCATCAATCCAATCCATTGAAATAATCCTTTTACCAGACATTTCAGGATAGTATTTTGGGAAAATTACATTGTCGAGGTTTTTGCAGGCTTCCGAAAATTCTATGGAGCGTTTAACTTCCAACTGATAATCAGTTTCTTCCAATAAACGTTCTTCAACTTCTTTTATGTAAATATTTAATTCCTTTTCAGACATGCCGAGTAAACGAAAAGCGAAAGGTTTTACGAGTTTGAGATCAGATGAAATACTATCGCCAACACCGGGGTATTGAATTTTTACAGCTAATTTTTTACCATTTAATGTTGCCTGATGAACCTGACCTATAGATGCGGCATTGGTTGAATTAATATTAAAGCTATCAAACAGTTTATCAGGTGTTTTACCAAAGTTTTTGCTAAAGGTTCTGATGATTAAAGGGCCTGATAAGGGAGGCGCATTGTATTGAGATTGTGTGAATTTATCAACATAGGATTTTGGAAGTATATTTTTATCCATGCTGAGCATTTGCGCAATTTTTAGCGCACTGCCTTTTAATTCGCTCAATGATTTATAAATATCTGTTGCATTATCTTCATTGAGCTGTTCTCTATCCATATCTGGCGTGAACAATTTTTTAGCATAATGTTTAATATAATTTCCACCAATCTGAATGCCTGTCTTTACAAACTTAGCCGAACGTTCTACCTTGGTTACCGGAATGCTCTTTTGTTCTTTCATGAAATTAAAGCCCCATACTTTCTTTGAAATTTCTGTTTCTGCTTAAAAATTTCCCGTAATCTATTAAATTGTCAATTGGAGAATGCTGAAATAAATCAAAAGTGACATTAATACCTTTTTCAATGGCTTCATCAGTTTTTTCAAAACCATCACTGTCGTCGTTAATCCAGAAGTTTAGAATAAAAGCAAACTGAATCCACACTGCATCTTTGTATCTTTTGCTCAAAAAACGGCGCTGAGCAAGTTCTCCGTTTTCGAGTCCTTCCGTAATAATATCGTCTACAAAATTTTCAAATATTGCTTTAGCACCTGCCAGAACATTTGGCGTGGTAAGCTGTAATTTGTAGCTTTTCAAACTATAGACAATGAAACTTCGTTCATTTTTAAGGTTTTCTACATAACTATAAAAGAAGGAAAGTATTTTTTCCCTGGCCGAGTACTGATGCCACACCTCCTGTTCTTTAACTCTTGAAATCGTTTCAAAAGTTAACTCAAACCATATGTTTTTCTCAATGCTTTCAAAAGATGCATAAAACTGATAAAACTCGGCCTCAGTAATTTTTAGTTTTTTAACAAAACTATAAACTGATTCTGGCTTTTTATTGTTAGTTAAAACATAGTCCAGATATGTTTTTCGAATTTGTTGAGCAGTTGCCATATCGATTTTTGTATATGTTTATAACGTTAATAGGATAAGCTTGTTTTTATCAGGCATATTTTATTAATCATGTTATTGTAATAATCAACGGTAAAGAAATTAAAACAAGTTTGTTAGCTAATATAGTTAGTTTTTAAGAGTCTAAAATGTTTCTTTAAATTTTTATTTGGCTAAAATTATTAGTAATATTGTTTACTGGTTTTAAATTTTAATGATATGATTCAGGTGAACGATATTTTATATGGCAATATGGAGTTGCCTTTGGTGTTTAAGGAACTTCTGGCAACAGATGCTTTAAAACGTTTAGCCGGAATTCACCAGAGTGGTGCTATATTTCTGGTAAATCCTGATCTCTGTCATTCGAGGCTAGAACATGCAATTGGTGTAATGATGTTAATCAGGAGACTTGGCGGGAGTGAACTGGAGCAGATTGCAGGATTGCTGCACGATGTTTCTCACACGGCATTTTCACATGTTGGCGATTATGTATTTGGTAATACGGACGAAGATTACCACGAAAAAATCTTTGCCGAAGTTTTATATAATTCAGAAATCCCTGAAGTTTTATTCAGGTATGGTTATCGTGTAAATCAGGTTTTATTTGGTGAGTTTAATATTTTAGAACAACCATTGCCTTCGTTGTGTGCTGACCGTTTAGATTACACCTTGCGGGATAGTATTCATGCGGGCATTATTTCCCGGCAAAGGGCTAAGGAATTTCTCCAGTCGGTAGTTTTAAATGATGGAAAAATTGCTGTAAATACCGAGCATGAGGTTTTGTGGATTAATGACGTATTCAAAAGATTAAATGAAGAGGTTTTTAAGTTACCATTATATCTGTATGCCAATGGTAAAATGGCAGAATTAATCAAAAATCTGATTAAAAAGGGGGTGCTCACGGAAAATGATTTATTTAAAACCGACACGATGTTGTTAAATAAAATAAGAAGCCACACTTTTGGTTATGATGCCATAAAATCAATAAAACAGTTAAAAGGTTTTTCAGAATTTATGCGGAATGGTGCTGTACCGAAAGTAAAATCAAGAACTTTAAGTGCGTTGTTTGTTTAAGTTTTGAGGTGTAATTCATAACAACTTAAGTTTTATGAGAAAAAAAATTACATCAACCACTCAGGATTTTACACGAAATTTTGCTTTTTATTCCTTAAAATGTGTTAATTTTTAATTAGTTGCTTTTGTTGTATATTCTTTAATAGTATATTGCTTTACTATTTATATAACCATGCAAACTATTTCTGAATTAATCTAACTGTAATGAGAAAAGCTACATTATTAGTTTTTGTCGTTCTTTTCTTTACGTTATCAAATGCGGTATTCGGACAAACTGTTTCTAATGAAGGAACAGATTTTTGGGCAGTTTTTCCTACGCATGTGCCTAACATGACTAATAACCTGGCCAGTCTAGCTGTTTTCGTAACATCAAAAGCTGCAACAGAAGTTACGGTTAGTTGCGGGGCATGGTCTCAAAAACAAGTAATTCCTGCAAATACAGCAATTCAATTTGATGTTCCGAGAGCAAACGCTTATGTTGATATTGCTGATGCTAATCAGAATTTGACCAACCGGGGTATTCATATAAAAGTAACTGATGGAAAACCTAAGGTTTCGGCTTATACGCATATATATGCTGGTGCACGGTCTGCAGCTTCTTTAATTTTGCCTTACGAAACACTCGGGCAAACTTATTATTCGATGAATTATACACAAAGTAATGGGGGAAATAATTTTTTCACCATTGTGGCTGTTGAAGATAACACCACTGTTTTGCTCCATGAAAAAAGCGGATCAACCAAAACCATTACATTGGCCAAGGCGGGAGATGTTTATGAATATATTTCGGGCACATCAGACTTAACCGGTGTGTATGTTGAAACAGATGCGGCTACATCGTCTTGTAAAAGATTTGCTGCTTTTTCCGGATCGTCTGTGTTAACAATTGCCTGTACAGGCTCTCAAGACCCCTTATACCAACAACTGTATCCAACAGTAAGCTGGGGGAAAAACTATGGCGTTGTAGCCTTTACTGACAGGAAATATATTTTAAGAATTCTTGCACAGGAAGATAATACCACTGTTACCTATAATGCACAAACTTTTACCATTAACAAAGGGCAATATTTAGAGAGTGGTCAGCTAACGGAATCGGCTTTCATTACATCAGATAAATTAATAAGTGTTGCACAATATTCATTAACACAGGCTTGTTCTGCAGCCACGGGGGGGAGCATGATTGGAGACCCTGATATGGTGATGCTGAATCCTATTGAATTTAATATCAAAGCGGTTACGGTTTTCTCTTCCACATTACAAAATATTTCAGTCAGGTATATTAATATTTTAATGAAAGCTGACAAAACCAGTACTTTTAAAATTAATGGTGTAGCTCCGGCAGTAACCTGGGCAACGCTTTTGGGGAATAATCTTTATGCTTTTGCCCAGATACCAGTTACGGAAAGCAGCCTGACTTTGACTGCCGATGATGGCTTTAATGCAATTGCCTATGGCTTTGGGCAGGCAGAATCGTATGCCTATTCTGCTGGTACCAATCTGGCTTCAAATAATTATTTAACGGTAGTTAATGAAGCAAAGAATGAAGAAAGCCCGAATGGCTGTGTGGGGCAGGTAATTGATTTTAAAGTCAGTTTACCTTATCAACCCGATAAAATTACCTGGACATTGGAAAACAGCACGCCAGAAGTTACTTTAAATCCGGTGCCTGAAACAAAAACGACAAACGGACAAACGGTATATATTTACAAATACCCGGTTAATAAAACCTATACCACTACGGGTGAATATCATTTAAATGTTGTTGCGCATGTGCCGAATAATGCCACAAGTTGCCAGAGTGGTGATCTTGAAACCAATTATGTTTTCACCATTTACAATTTACCAACGGCAAACTTTGATTTAGCTGCAAGTAGCTGTGCAAAATCGGATATTACATTTACGGATAAGAGTTCATCTAATTCTGCCGATTTTGCGATAACCAACTGGTTTTGGGATTTTGGTGATGGCAGTACTTCAACAGAGCAAAATCCAAAACATCAGTATGCAAATGAAGGAACCTACAATGTAAGTTTATCTGTCAAAGCCGGAACAGGGTGTTATTCGGACGCTGTAATTAAAACGGTAAAAATATTTCCTTTGCCTGTTTCAAAATTTGCAGCATCATTAAATACCTGTATTAATACGGATTATCGTGTTACGGATCAATCTTCGATAAGTTCTGCAAAAAGTCCGAATACCATTACCAAGTGGAGCTGGGATTTTGGGGATGGTACAAAGATAGATAAGACTGACGCAACGCCTTTTGTTCATCAATATACAAGTGCAGGTAGTTATACAGTTTCTTTACTTACTACTTCCGGCGAAGGTTGTGTTAGTGAAGTTTATAGTCAAAAGGTTACGGTAGCTGACCTGCCTGTGGCAGATTTTAGTACACCTGATATTTGTTTAACAGATGCTATTGCGTTGTTTACGAATAAATCGACTGATGTAACCGGCGGATCAGGCACTTTTACTTACGCATGGGATTTTGGTGATGCAGCATCTACTACTGCTAATCCCAATACTTCAACCGACAAAGACGGTAAACATAAATATGCAAATTTTGGTAATTATACTGTAACATTAAAAATAACCAATATTAACGGTTGTGTTTCTACTATAACAAAACAGTTTACAGTGAACGGAGCCGTTCAGAAAGCTGAATTTACGGTGCAGAATGAAAATAATTTATGCAGTAATAGCGCTGTTGTAATTAATAACTCCTCAACGACCTTTTTTGGCCGGATTACCAAAATTGATATTTATAAAGACTTTATAGATCACCCTGAAGAAGTTGAAACGATAATGTATCCGACAAATGCAGATATACCTTTAACTTATGCTGCTTTTGGAGGTGCCGGAAGCCGCAATTATTTAATCAGGATGGTTGCATACTCTGGCGAATCCTGTTTTCAGGAAGCACAAAAAACGATTACGCTTAAACCTTCTCCGATTTTGACATTTGAAGATATTCCGGCGGCTTGCCAGAATGATGGTTCAGTAGTTATAAACCAGGCTAAGGAAAATTCTGAAATTGCCGGAACAGGTATTTACTCAGGCGATGGGGTTGATGCAGAAGGAAATTTCAACCCAAAAAATGTAAGTACTGGCGAGCATGTTATTACCTATACTTTTACAGCAACCAATGGCTGCGCCGGAAGTATTTCGAAAACCATAAAGGTTTATAAATCGCCAACGGCTGATGCCGGTGCAACATTATATATACTTTCTGGCGGACAGGTAACGATTCCTGCTGTTGCCGATGGCTCAGGCTTAACTTATAAATGGACACCGTCGGTTGGATTAGATCATGACAATGTATTAAATCCTGTGGCCTCGCCGGAGAAAGATACCGATTACCAACTCATTGCAACTACAGATGAAGGGTGTACTGTGACGACTTCCGTAACGGTTAAAGTTTTACAGGCATTAAATCCACCCAACTCATTTACACCCAATGGTGATGGTGTAAATGATGTATGGAATATAAAATATTTAGAAAGCTACCCAAATGCAACCATCGAAGTTTTTAACAGAAATGGCGTAAGGGTATTTTTCAGCAACGGCTATAAGGTTCCTTTTGATGGGAATTATCAGAATGAAGCTTTACCTGTCGGTGTTTATTATTATCTTATCAACCCAAGAAACGGGAGAAAAGCAGTAACCGGACCACTAACAATAATCAGATAAAATTGAAGAAATATATCATTCTATTCGCCTTATTTTTGAGTTTTAAAGGCTTTGGTCAGCAGCGGCCACAATATACTCAGTATATTTTTAATCAATATTTATTAAATCCTGCGTTATCAGGGATTGAGAATTATGTTGATTTTAAGGCAGGTTTCAGAAAACAATGGTCGGGGATAACGGATGCGCCGCAAACCTCCTTTGTTTCGGCGCATTGGGCATTAGGGGATAATCATCTTTGGAGTAATGCATTAACGTCATTTCCAGAGCAAACCGGCGACCCTATGGACAGAAATTACACACAGAATTATACTTCATCTCCGGCGCACCATGGTATGGGGGTAACGGTAGTGCAGGATAAAGCAGGGCCTTTATCAAGAATAGATGCGAACTTAACCTATGCTTACCATTTGCAGCTGAGCAATACCTTTAACTTGTCAGTTGGTGCTGCGGCCGGTATTTCGAGTATTAAGTTGGATGTTAATTCGCTTACCTTTCCTGATAGCCAAAGTGATCCTGCGCTTTCCAACGCGATTGTTAGTCAGGTAAAACCCGATTTGAGTGTTGGTATATGGTTGTATGGAGCCCGTGTTTTTGCAGGGATATCAGCCCAGCAGGTATTATCGCAGAAGTTAAATTTTACCAATTCTGATAATTATAATATTGGTAAGGAAGTACCTCATTTTTTTGCTACGGCAGGATATAAGTTTTTTCTTGATGACCAGATTGCGGCTATTCCATCGGTTATGGTTAAATATGTACAACCCTCTCCGGTATCTTTCGACCTGAATATGAAGATTGCGTTTAAGGATAAGATATGGATAGGGGGAAGTTACCGAAAGGATGATTCTTTTGCTGCAATGGCCGGGTTTAACATCGGTAAAATGGTAAACTTAAGCTATTCGTATGATTTTACAACTTCTGATCTGAATACGGTAAGTAATGGCAGCCATGAGATTGTTCTGGGGCTGTTGCTGAACAATATTTATAAAGTACCATCATACATTAAGATGTGGTAACAATTCAGTAAACAGCTTAATTCTTGAGGAGAAAACTGTTTACTGAATGGCTAAACTTTTAAAGTTCTTTTCTTAGTCTTGCTACCGGAATATTCATTTGCTCACGGTATTTGGCAACTGTGCGGCGGGCGATATTATAGCCACGTTCCTTTAATATCTCGGTAAGTTTTTCGTCGGCAAGGGGTTTACGCTTATCTTCATTGCCGATGCAGTCTTCCAGGATTTTTTTAACTTCTTTATTAGAAACCTCTTCACCGTTTTCGGTTTGGATTGCTTCTGAAAAGAAAGATTTCAATAGAAAAGTCCCGAATTCTGTTTGAACATATTTTGAGTTTGCCACCCTTGAAACCGTAGAGATATCCATGTCGATTTTATCGGCGATATCTTTAAGTATCATAGGTCGCATTTTACGTTCATCGGCAGTTAAGAAATATTCGTACTGATAATGCATAATGGCATTCATGGTTTTAAGCAGGGTTTGCTGCCTTTGCTTTATTGCATCGATAAACCATTTTGCCGAATCGAGCTTTTGCTTTACAAACTGCACGGCTTCCTTAAGCTTTTTATCTTTTGAAGAAGCTTTATCGTAGTGCTCGAACATTTCCTGGTAAGAGCGGCTTACTTTCAATTCCGGTGCATTTTTCGAATTCAGGGTTAATACCAGAACGCCATCATTATTGCTGATATGGAAATCAGGAATGATTTGCATTTGTTTGGTTGTTACCTGGTTTGCATCACCGGGTTTCGGGTTTAAACGAAGAATTTCATTTACTACTTCTTTGAGTTCCTCGCTGTCAAGGCCTAAGCTTTTTTCCAGTTTATCGTAATGTTTGCGGGTAAATTCGTCGAGGTAATTTTCGACAACATTCATCGCTTTTACAATTATCGGATTGCCAGTATCTTTTCTTTTTAACTGGATCAGCAAACATTCCTTTAAATCTCTGGCACCAATGCCGGGAGGGTCGAAGCTCTGGATGAGTTTAAGCATTTCCAGCACATCTTCTTCTTCAACCATTACATTCTGAGAGAAGGCAAGGTCGTCAATCATCGAACTTAAGGGGCGGCGCAGGTAGCCATCATCGTCAAGGCTGCCGATAATTTGTTTTCCTATGATAAAATCCTGGTCAGAAAGCGGTACTAAATCAAGTTGTTCCTGAAGGCTTTCGAAAAAGGTACTTTCGATGGCGATTGGTGTTTCTTTTTTCTCTTCATCATCATCGCCATTATTATAGTTTGTACTGTAATCGTTTGCACTGTCGTCTTGCAGATAATCATCTACATTAAACTCATCCATACCACTATCTTCTGACGATTGTTCATAATCGTCAGGACCGTCATTTAAATCGTCGTATTCACCTTTTGGTTCGTCGGTTGTCATTAAACTAGGGTCTTCAAGTGCCGGATTTTCTTCGAGTTCTTCTTTAACCCTGGTATCTAAAGCAACAGTTGGCACCTGCAGCAGCTTGATAAACTGAATTTGCTGAGGGGATAACTTTTGTAATAATTTTTGTTGTAGGTGTTGCTTTAACATGTTATTCTATAGTGTTCGCCAAAAATAAGGAATTGTTATCAGATATTTTTTAGAATTAATCTTAATACCCTGCAGATTTAACTTTAAATAATTTGATAAACGTTTGTTTGCAATCTAATGTTTATTAAATTCGTTACAAATTCACTAAAACTTAATTAAACTATTATGGGAATTGTTAAAGAATTCAAGGATTTTGCAGTTAAAGGAAACGTACTTGATCTGGCAGTCGGTGTGATTATCGGAGCTGCTTTTGGGAAAATTGTTAGCTCGCTGGTTGAGGATATTATTACGCCAGCAGTTTTAGGCCCGGCTTTAAAGGCTGCGGGATTAGAAGATTTAAGCAAGCTTGTGATTCCGGGAACGGCAATTAAGTACGGGAATTTCTTGTCGCAGGTTATTGCATTTATAATCGTAGCCTTTGTACTGTTTCTAATTATCAAGGGTGCAAACAACCTTAAAAAGAAAGAAGTTGAAGCGCCTGCAGCTCCGCCAGCGCCAACAAAAGAAGAAGTATTGTTAACGGAAATAAGAGATTTGCTTAAAACTAAAGCATAATAAAAATAAAAGGTTCGCAATATTTGCGAACCTTTTTGCTTAATAGCTTCTTTTAATTTTGGGATCGGTTATGATAATGTAATCACCAAGGTTTTTAAATTTTTCCCAGTTGGGGTTATCGAAACTTTCATCCGAGAATGAAGAGATATTTAAAACCGATAATTTCGGTGCATATTTCTGAAGCTGGGCAAAAGTGCCGAGTTTTTCATCGCTATGAAACCGGCCGTTGAGCTGCAAAATCTTAGTGCCTTTATGTTCTTTGGCGAATCTGGCTATGGACCATGCCATGGTGGCATCCCAAAGGTTTTGGGTCTGGTAAATTTTCATTGGTCCTGTATTATGCCCGCCCATGGTTTCGGCAAACTTATCATTGTATCGTCCGGTTGCGGTATCGATTGGCATGGGAGGAAGAAATGCAGCTGAGCCTTTAGGAAAACTTTTTAAAGCATCTAATCCACCTTTTGTTACTGCATTACTGTATCTTGTGGCGGCATTGGCGCCAATTACTTCAATTTTATTTTCTCTGGCGTATTCCACTAAAGGTCTGTAATCTTTATAGTTAGGCCATGCACGGCCTTCTTTAATAAAGTTTTTTTCTGATATTAATCCCGCCAGGTATTCATTAACAACAGGTTGTATATCGGTATGGAACATCTCAAGTGTTAGCGCGGTTCTTTTAGGGTATTTTTCACTGAGTTTTTTAAAAATTTCTGCTTCTAAAAAGTGCCCGATAGAATCATTGTGGTCTTCGCCAAAAAACAGAACATCTGCCCGGTTCATATCGCTGATGATATCATCAACTTCGATAAGCTTTTGTTTTTTTACATCGTAAATTTTATAGCTATTGCCGTTGCTTTGGGCAGCCACTATTCCCGAAATAAATAAAGCAATAATAAATAATGGAAATTTCATGCCCTCAAAATACTAAAATATTTTTCACCGATGAAATAGGGTTACTTACCGATTTTTAGCCCTTTTTCGGTGAATTGCTATGCTGCGGTTAAGCTTTTATAAATACTTTTGATTATTAATAATTGCACAAATGGAAAATTTAAATAATAATAATACAGTTACCAACCGCTCAGGCAGAATGCTGAGTGGGTTGGTTATCGTAATGATAGGACTGGCATTCCTATTCGATAATATGGGCTTTGATATTCCTAACTGGGTATTTAGCTGGCATACATTTTTAATTGTCATCGGTATTTTTGTTGGCGTAAGACGTAATTTTAAAGGTGCAGGCTGGTTAATCATGATTTTAGTGGGTGCTTATTTCACCATTGATGATATTACCGGTCTGGATTTCGACGCCTCGAAATATGCTTTAGGTGTTGGCCTTGTTATTTTGGGAGGCTATTTATTGTTAAAACCAAAAGGTGATTTTTCGGGAAGACGCAAAAGACGTTTTACCGAAAACTTTAATACTACCGGCGAAAATTTAAATCCTGCCGGTGGTGAAAAAGCCAACAACCACGATATTGTGGAAGCAACAGCTGTTTTTGGAGGAAGCAACCAGATTGTGTATTCGAAAAACCTTAAAGGAGGCGATATCACGGTTGTTTTTGGCGGGGCAGATATTAATTTAACACAGGCAGATTTTAATGAAACTGCTGTATTTGATGTTACAGCGGTTTTCGGGGGGGTTAAGCTCATTGTTCCGCAAAACTGGATCATTAAAACAAACGGTACACCGATTTTTGGCAGTATTGAAGATAAGCGGGGACATTTGATTCCAACAGGCGAAATTCAGAAAACATTAATTATTGACGGAACTGTATTGTTTGGCGGGATAGAGATTAAAAGCTTTTAAAATGAAATGGTTTGCGGTTAATTGTATTTACCAGGTAATTTGTGGCGAGGGCAAACATTCGCCACAATTTAATGAACAGGTACGGCTGGTAACTGCAGAAACATCATTTGAAGCGATACAAAAAGCAAAGCTGCTGGCCTTTGGGTACAATGCTTCGTTTGAGAATTGTGTGGGGGAAATGGTTAGATGGGAATTTATAGCTGTTGGCGGAATAACAGCTGTAGATGAACCGACAGATGGGATAGAGGTAAGTTCGAAGATTTTAGAACCAAAATCGGTTGAAGCATACCTGAAAGATTTAAAACACCGAACTAAAACATTAACTGAACTAAATAAATAAGTTTTGACAACAAGACCTTTATCAGTCCCGCAAATTCAAAAAACGGCTTTAGGCATTGCTATTGCATGGACTGTTCTGTGCGCTGTAGGTTTGCATTATGTGGTCAATTTTTCGTGGATGATTTCTTTTACCGATAGTATAGTTAACAACATTTTGCTGGCAGTTGCATGTATCAGTATCAGTAATATGCTTGGGTATTATCAGCCAAAAAATGAGCGAATACTATATGTTCTGATTATAACGGTTGCATTAACCTTTGTTATTATTTTTATTGCCAAGTATGCGCTACAGTATATTTTTGCCGATTATAAAAACTATCTGGATTTTTATCAGTTTTCTTTTGCTTTCAGGGGGCTGATTTCCTTTATGTGCCTGGGATGGTGCGCACTGGCTAATATTTTATGGTACCGGCTTGAAGAACAATCTGAAATGCAAGACAGGCTTCTGGCTGCCCAGAACCTTGCCAAGGAGGCCGAATTGAATAAGCTAAGGCATCAGCTTCAGCCGCATTTTTTGTTTAACAGTTTAAACTCTGTATTTGCACTAACCATGGTAAATCCTAAAGAAGCCGGGGTAATGATTACCAAACTTGCTTCTTTTTTACGCGGAACCCTGAAACGCGATGATGAACTTTGGGTTAGTGTTGAGGAAGAGATGGAATATATTCAGCTTTACCTGGATATTGAAAAGGTCCGTTTTAGCCACAGGTTAAATATTGAGGTAAACATTGACAACGATACGCTAAATTTATGCCTTCCCGGAACGTTGCTGCAGCCAATTGTAGAAAATGCAATAAAGTTCGGCTTATACAATACTTCGGCAGCCATTACCATTAAAATAGATGTAACTGTTGAACAAAACATTCTTCATCTTAAAGTACAAAATCCGTTTGACCCGGAAATGAAGGCTACAGGTGGAACCGGTTTTGGCTTAACGGCGATAAAACGCAGATTATATCTGCTGTTTGCAAACCCGCTTTTATTGCAAACAGAAATTGAGGCAAATAATTTATATATTACCACCTTAAAAATTCCTCAGAAAAATGATCAGGACCATACTAATTGATGATGAACCTTTAGCCAGAGATATTGTAAAGTTTTACCTTTCAGAACATAAAGAAATAGAGGTAATTGCGGAATGTAATGATGGTTTTGAGGGTTTGAAAGCAATAACACAGCACAAGCCTGATTTAATTTTCCTGGACATACAAATGCCTAAAATTAGTGGCTTTGAAATGCTCGAACTGGTAGAAGACAAGCCTGCAGTAATTTTTACAACGGCATTTGATGAGTACGCAATTAAGGCATTTGAGGTAAATGCAGTAGATTATCTGTTAAAACCGATAGATAAAAACCGTTTCGATTTAGCTATTCAGAAGCTTCCGGCAAGATTAAGCCAAACCGAAAATACAGAAGCTGTATTGGATGCAGCATCGATGAGCCCGGCGCAAAATAACCGGGTAGTTGTGAAGAAAGACGGTGTAATAAAAATTATTCCAGTTGCCGACATCAATTACCTGGAAGCTGATGATGATTATGTTAAACTAAGTACTAATGAAGGTGCATTCTATAAAAATAAAACCATGGCCTTTTTTGAGCAAACGCTCGATGCCGGGCAGTTTATCAGGATTCACCGTTCGTACATTATAAACCTTGCACAGGTAACTAAAATCGAATTGAAAGAAAAAGACAGTTATGTGGTGTTGCTTAAATCGGATATCTGGTTGCCGGTGAGTAAAACAGGTTATGTAAAATTAAAAGCAGCATTAGGTTTGTAAGATGTATTAATGGTATTTGCCACATTTTAAAACGAATTATTATATTTGCATTTTAAATAGAAAAAATAAAATTAAACAGACTTGCAATTTTAGAGAAATCGCTTTATATTTGCACCTCTTAATTTTGAAATTATAATAAGATAATATACAGTCATGAAAAGAACATACCAACCTTCGCAAAGAAAGAGAAGAAACAAACACGGCTTCCGCGAAAGAATGGCAACAGCTAACGGCAGACGAGTATTAGCATCACGTCGTGCTAAAGGAAGAAAAAGATTAACAGTTTCTGACGAACGCAAGCATAAAGCATAATTTTTGATTGCTTTTCCGTTTAACGGAACTGGCAGATCAAAATCTGCAATTATCAATCAAAAATATATGTACACATTCAGAAAAGAAGAACGGTTATGCAGCAGGAAACATTTGGATCTGCTGTTCAAAAGCGGTTCTTCTTTTTTATTATATCCATTTCGTATTTCTTATATCTTTATTGATGCAGCTGCCGAAGTTCAGGCACAGGTTGTAATTAATGTTCCTAAAAAAAGATATAAAAGGGCGGTTGACCGTAATTTACTCAAACGTCGCATCCGCGAAGCTTACAGGCTTAATAAAAAAGAAAGTTTTTATACGCAGCTTCAGGCAGATAAAGGTTTGCTTCTATTTTCGATTCAATTTGTGGGAAAGGATAAGTATGAATTTGCTTTCATTCAGAAAAAACTGATTGCAACCTTTAAACGTTTTCACAGTTTAATTCAACCAGATGAAGTTGCTGAATAAATTATTTAGCTGGTTTTTTTTAGGCCTGATAAAAGTTTATCAATATGCCATTTCGCCCATGCTTGGTGCTAACTGCCGTTTCACGCCCACCTGCTCCCAGTACGGTGTAGAAGCAATTAAAAAATATGGGCCTTTTAAAGGTGGCTGGATGGCGTTAAAACGTATTGGCCGATGTCATCCCTGGGGTAAACATGGCCATGATCCGGTTCCCTAGTATTTTGGTGGTTAATTAAGCCCAAATCCCGGCTAGAAATGGTTAATCGCGTACTTGGGTTAATCAACTTCCTGCTTTGGTCTGCCTAGTTCGGGCTAAAAATTATATCTTTGCGCTATGGCTAAAATACTTCTACTGGAAACGGCAACGGCTTTCTGTTCGGTTGCATTATCAATTGATGGAAAAATAGTATCCGTTAAAGAAGAAGGTGGTCAGAATCTGCACGCAAGTAACCTTACCTTATTTATTGATGAAGTAGTTGGTAAAGCTGGTTTAGTGTATCAGGATTTAGATGCTATAGCCATCAGTAAGGGGCCAGGCTCTTATACCGGTCTTAGGATAGGGGTTTCTACAGCTAAAGGCTTAGCTTATGCGCTTGATAAACCTTTAATTGCTATCGAAACGCTGGAAATGATGGCTGCGGGCTTTTTAATCCAAAATCCTGAATACCAGGGACTGGTTTGCCCGATGATTGATGCGAGAAGGATGGAGGTTTATACTGCTGTATATACCGCTGGTTTAGCATTGCTTGAGCCAACTGCCGCCAAAATTATCGATGAAATTAGTTTCAGTAATTTTTTAGCTGAAAATACAGTTACCTTTTTGGGCGATGGTGCAGCTAAGTGTGCCGAAACCTTAAAACAAGAAAATGCAGTTTTTGTAAACGACAATTTTAATTCGGCAGCTAATATGTCTGTACTTGCAGAAAATGCTTATCAGGCAGCTAAATTCGAGGATGTAGCCTATTTTGAACCTTTTTACCTTAAGGATTTTGTGTTAACACAGCCTAAGAAGAAAGTTTAATTATTTTTTCTTAAAAATAGAAAACAGGTTTTTAAAGAAACTTCCACCTTCGTTATCGTTTATGCCAGGCATCACGTCGCTAAATTGCGGGTGGTTTACAATGTTTCCGAACTTAATACCTACGCCCATATAAAAGGATGCGCCATTTGGTCCGCTGCCGCCGGAATAATCGTTATTAAGGATGCCTGAGGCTGTGCTTGCCGTAGAAAGCAGGTTGTCAGTTCCCATAAATATTTCAAAATTTGGTGTCTGGTATTTTCCTTGTAGTCCAACCATGAACACATTATTCAGGTTATAGAGCGGGGTAACACTACCTGATAGATTATTGTAATTAAAGGTATTTATAAAAGCAATATCGCCACCACGGTAAAATAAATTTTTGGATACCGCCAGGGCAGGTTTGTAAAATCCATATATTTTAGATACATAAACATCTGCTTTGGCATTCGTAGCAGCTAAAAATTTAGCTGGTTGCTCTGTAAGTTCAAAAATATCTCTGATTTGCTGATTTGTTTCTTTTTGATCATTAACAATGTTATTAATGGTTTTTAAGGTATTTACTGTTGTACTGTGCGTATTGTTTCTCCACCATATAAAACCCAGATCTTTAATGTTAGCCATTAAAAACAAGCCTTTCTTAGTCGTGTAGTTTGTACTAAAACCAACTGATACCCCCGGATTTTTAAAGGTTGGCACAATGGTATTTCTCGTTATCTTATTCTGGTCGTTAAAATTGCTCGAATAAGTTCCTGCAAGGCCAATATTTAATGAGTTTGCTTCAGGATTAACAAAAAGGTATGAGTCGGAGATATTTAAATTGTTATAAACCATTCCACTCAATAAGCTTGCTTTTACACCAAATGCTAGCCTTTTATTGTAATTTTCGCGATAAGTAAAACTAAACTGGTGATAGGTTTGCTGATAACCTTTCGTATTAAAAATATCATTTAGCTCGGTAAGTGGAGGAAACCTTCTGTATGAATCGAAAACTGCCAGGGTTTCATTGGTGTAGTCTATCTGCGCATCTGAACGGATTTGCCAGGCAAAACCCATCTCTTTTTGGTATTTATAAGATTGAAATATCCGAAGTGTTAAAACATATACGTTACTATTCTGATAGAAATGATTCAGGTTTCCATTTCCAATAGGTAAAGTCCTGGTATCATTAACACCATCAACAATCATCCTTCTGATCACCGGTTCTGCATCTCCCGTATTTGCACCGTTTACACCAAAATAGGGCAGGAAAAAGTTAGATGAAAATTTTCTGGACGAATCTAAAGTAAATGATTTCTGTGATGGATTTTCAAATGCATCAAACATCGTTTTAGTACCAAATAATGCATATTGCTGCGCAAAAGAATTTGTAAACGATAATAAAAGGATGAGTATAGGTAGAAGTTTCTTCATGTAGCTGGCAGTTCGGGTTTTGATATTAACGGTTGGTGAGCGAATCTGGTATTTCTGGTTTTAAATATTTGTTTAAAAGCATGTTAGTAATGAATTTGTTTTTGTCTGCACTCATCTGGTAGTAAAAAGTATCGAAACTTTTTAAACCGCTATCTGCTCTTAAATGTTTGTAATAGGGTAATAAAACATTGTTTCTGAATAGATCTTTACTGTTTTCAGTATTAATATAGTAGCCAATATTTGCAGTAACGGAGAGCTGGTTTAGTGCATCCTGATACTGCGGTGTTTCAATTAGTAGTTTGTTGTTTTTATAACTGTTTAAGAATGATTGAACTGTACTCGCATTATTGGCGAAAACGATGAAGTTATCGATAATGGTGTAATATGGTTTTCGAAACTTTTTAAAGGGCTCGCCGAAGAAATTATACAGGATGTCTGATGACTTAAATATTTTAATATCATCGTTATAGTCTGAACTTACATCTAAAAGCAGTTGTTTAACTTTTTCGCCGTTTGATAAAGCTATTGCGCCTAATTTTTCAGCTGTACTTAACTGGAAAGAGATAAACTGATTTTTTACATAGGTTTCAAAAACCGGACTTAAATCAACACGGTATTCATTCTTTACTGATTTAATTACTGAAGCTATTCTGGCAGATTCTTTGTTTTCAGACTGCCAGGCTGCAAGTTTTTTTAACCAGTTTTTGTAATCATCGTATGCATACCAAACATAGTTTGCTGTATTGTATGGAAGCAGGTTCGTAATGCTGATGGCCTGAACCGGTGTGTTTTCAAAAAGCTTCAGGTAATTAGTGCTGCTTTTTAGTTCTGTATTTCCGTTAAACAATATCCTTTCTTTGCTAAAGTTATAATTTAAAGAAGCAAAGCTATTTTGTTTATCAAATACAGTAAGTTCGCCATTTAAACTGCCGGCAATAATATTTTTTAAAATAGCAGGAGCCTGATTAAAGTTAATATATAGATGTGCGAGTACGTTTTTGTTTATTACACTGCTTTGCTTGATGTAATCGGTAAATGGATTTTCTGTTAACCTTATGGCTGCATCATCAATCAGTTTTTTTGATGTCGAAATTGTTAATACCTGGTTTTGCGTACCAATAAAAAAGTTAAGGCTATCATTTAACTTTATGTTATAAAGATTATCAGCTTTTTTCGAAACTGATTTTTGCTGTTGAAGGTAATTGTATAATTGTTTTTGATCTTTACCCTCCTTAATCTGAACGGTAATCAGAAAATTAAGCTTTTTTTCTTCATCGGGGAGGATACTTAAATAGACCTCCTGGTTTGAAAAGAAACTATTTAAGGTATTATCGTTTGTAATTTCTTCTTTAAAGCTTTTTAAAAGATTGGTTTTTTCCTTGCCTAAAATTTGCTGAAGTAAGTCCTGGCCTTCAATAATCTGATAAAAACCTTTATCGTTTTGAAAGGCAAATATTATCGGTGCATTATTTGTAGCCGATTGAAGTGCAAGGTCTTTCGCGTTATTATCATTATTTAATTTAGAAAAATAAAGGTAAGCTAAAGCTGCTACACCAACGGTTAATGCAATTACCAGGGCTAAAATTTTTCTCATCTGTTTGTGAAACAAATTTAAATTATTACATCCATTTGTACGAAATTCTTTCCCAATTTATTAATTTAGCAATTGCTCTAAGCTAAAACTATATGAACAAACGTATTATTCTTACTGCTTCTTTTTTTGGTGCTGTTGCTGTTTTATTAGGTGCCTTTGGTGCACATGGCTTAAAGGCTTTAATTGATGCACCTTCTTTAGAAATATGGCAGAAAGGTGTCGATTATCAGTTCTACCATACCTTCGCACTCCTTTATTTATCTACATTTGCCCGCTACAGAAATAAACTCATTAACATTGCTTATTTTTGTTTCACTTTCGGAATCCTGCTTTTTTCAGGATCGCTGTATTTACTGGCAACGAGAAGCGTACTTAACCTAAGCTTTGTTGATGTTTTGGGCCCGATTACGCCGATTGGAGGACTTCTATTTGTCCTTGGCTGGATAATGTTATTCTTTGCTGCTTTTAAAGATAAATAATGAACACATTTGAACCTGATATTTTTGCAGAAAGAGAAACACTTTTTGTTGAAGTTATTTTGCCTTTATCTTTGGCAAAAAACTACACATACCGTGTGCCTTTTGATTTAAACAGTCAGGTGGAAATCGGAAAAAGAGTTGTTGTTCAGTTCGGGAAGCATAAAATTTATACGGCCTTAATTAAAGGGATTACCAAAGTTCCGCCTACTGTTTATGAGGCGAAATACATTCTCGATATTATCGATTCGGCACCATCAGTAACTGCTTCACAGTTGAAATTCTGGACATGGATGACGGAATATTATATGTGTAATGAAGGTGATGTTATGGCTGCAGCTTTACCTGCGAGTTTAAAACTTGCCAGCGAAACAATCCTTATACTTCGTGAAGATTTTGATGATGATGTAATCCTTTCGGAAAAAGAGGAAATAATTATCAGCGCTTTAAAGAAACAGCAAAAATTAACAGTTAACGATGTTTCAAAATTATTAGGGCAGAAAACCATTTATCCCATCATCAACCAGTTGTTAGATAAAGCACTAATCCTGGTTGCAGAAGAAGTTATTCAAAAATATAAGCCGCTGTTAAAATCTTTCATCATCCTGAATGAATTTTACAATGATGAGGAAAATTTAAAGCAGCTGTTTGCCATATTAGAACGTGCACCTAAACAACTCGATGCTTTACTTGCCTATTTAAAGTTAAATAAATCAGGCTTGCCCATTGCTAAAGAACAACTTTTAGAAGAAAGCAACTGCGGGCCTGCGGCTTTAAAGGCTTTAACCGATAAGGATGTTTTTACGGTATTAAAAAGGCCTGTTAGCCGTCTGGCTGCACATGATGATGATTTTAATGCCAACTTTACCTTAAATACGGTGCAGCAGGCCGCACTAAACAAAATTAATGCAGCATTAGAGGATAAAGATGTAGTGTTGCTTCACGGTGTTACCGCTTCTGGCAAGACACAGGTTTATATAAAACTCATTGAGGAAGTTATTAATAACAGCGACGGGCAGGTTTTATTTCTGCTGCCGGAAATAGCATTGACTACCCAAATTGTAGAGCGGATTAAGCAGTATTTCGGTAATTCGATAGGGGTATATCATTCCAAATTTAATAACAATGAACGCGTTGAAATCTGGAATAAAGTTAAACATGGTGCATTTAAGGTAATTCTTGGAGCGCGGTCGGCGGTATTTTTACCATTTCAAAATTTGAAATTAATTGTGGTTGATGAGGAGCATGAACCTTCATATAAACAATATGACCCGGCGCCACGTTATCAGGCCCGCGATTCGGCTATCTATTTAGCGCATTTACATCAGGCTAAGGTGATTCTTGGTTCTGCCACGCCATCATTAGAGAGTTATTATAATGCCTTAAATGGCAAGTATGGGCTCGTTGAAATGAAAGAGCGTTTTGGTGGCGTTCAGCTACCCAATCAGCAGGTAGTAAGCATAGCGGAGGAGACGAAGCGAAAAACCATGGTTTCCTATTTTTCAAGCGTTTTAATAAAAGATATCGATTTAGCACTAAGTAAAAAGGAGCAAGTTGTACTTTTTCAGAACAGAAGGGGATATGCAACCATTTTAATTTGCGCCACATGTGGCTACACGCCTAAATGTGTTAATTGCGATGTGAGTTTAACTTACCATAAAAGCAGTGGGAAATTGCATTGTCATTATTGTGGCTACCAGCAAAGCAGTGTTAATATTTGTCCTGCCTGTGGTTCTGTACACGTTGAGCAAAAAGGTTTTGGTACCGAAAGGATAGAAGAGGAACTGAAATTACTTTATCCGGATATTACCATTGCCCGCCTGGATATGGATACAACCCGTACCAAAAATGGTTTACAACAAATATTAACCGATTTTCAGGAAAAGAAAACTGACATTTTGATTGGCACACAGATGGTTGCCAAAGGCTTGGATTTTGATAACCTAAGCCTGATTGGTGTAATCAACGCCGATACCTTATTGGGTTATCCTGATTTCAGGGCTTACGAAAGAAGTTACCAGTTATTGGCACAGGTTGCTGGCCGAGCTGGCAGGCGAGCCGACCAGGGCAATGTTTGTATCCAGACTTATGATGCCGAGAACAGGATTATAAAGCAGGTTGTAGATAACGACTACCTGGGGATGTATAACGATGAAATTGCCGAACGCGAAAAATTTCTTTACCCTCCTTTTTCTAGGATGATTTTTATCGCCGTTAAACACAAAGATTCAAATGTTTTAGATAAGGCAGCTTTATTTTTGGCACAAACATTAAAGGCTAAGTTTGGACAACGGGTTTTAGGACCTGAACAACCGTTGATTAGCAGGGTTAGGAATCTTTATATTAAGCAAATTATCATTAAAGCAGATAAGCATACCGCAATACACAAGGTGAAAAATGTGTTAAGAGAAACGCTTACCGACTTTAATGCGATGAAAGATTTTAAAAGTGTATTGATACAGATTGATGTTGATCCGTATTAGTTTTTACTGTTGAAATTGAACTGAAGTCCGGCCAATACAGGATTTAGTAAAAATTCCCATTTGTTATACGTGTTTATTGTACGTGCACCCTGGTTTGGTTGTGTAATATCCTGTTTCTCATAAGAGTAATTGAAATCCAGGCTGCTTTCAGCAAAGATAGAAAGGTTTGGAATGATATTAATTTTGAATCCTATAGCAGGAGACATTACAAGGCCGTTTTTAGTTGCATCAGCAGATTGACTTGTTGTACCAACCATTGAATTTGCAGGACTTAAAGTACCGGTAAATCTGTTTGAGCGATAACCGATATCAAATGCGAAATATGGCTGAATCCTTGAATAATTGAAGTTTTTCTCAAAACCAATTTTGAAAGAGTAGTCTGTTACTGTCCCTTTAGCAATTTCGCAGGTTTCGCAAGTGTTAACAAATTGAACGTTCTTGTCGCGGAAGTAATTGCCGCTTATTCTGTAACTGATCTGGTTATCATTAAATTTTAATACTCCGCCATTTGCAGCCATTTTTGTATAATCCTGAGCATTTGTTTGATTCAGGATCTTTGGTAATTGCATCATGCTAAAACCTCTAACTGAAAACGAATAGTTGTAATCGGCACTGGTTTGGGCAAATGATTTATTAATAATAACGGCGCACAAAATTAATATGCAAAGGAAAATTTTTTTCATTTAAGCGGGAGATAGATTAATTATAATTTTTATAGACCTCAAAAGTAAAAATAATTATTAATAACGAGCAAATAATATTCTAAGCATATCATTCAGGCATATTTTTTTAGTTTTGATTTCCTGTTACTTACAATCAGAATAAAATTTTTACCTTGTATCACCACTTAAATAAGCTATTTTTGAAACTTCATGGCCTATAAATTTGTTGATAATTACCGGGAAAGAGGAGCGAGAAAAAAGCTTGTAGAGTTGTTAAAATCTCGTGGTATTGAGGATGAAAGTGTATTAAAAGCAATAGGCAAAGTACCCCGCCATTTCTTTTTCGATGAAACTTTCTGGAATCAGGCCTATAAAGATATTGCCTTCCCGATTGGTGATGGTCAAACCATATCCCAGCCTTACACGGTTGCCTATCAAAGCGAATTACTTCATATTAAAAAAGGTGATAAAGTTTTGGAAATAGGAACTGGCTCTGGTTATCAAACCTGTATTTTAATGGAACTTGGTGCTAAGGTATTTACTATAGAAAGACAGGAAAATATCTACAACCGAACCATTCAGGTTTTACCAGGAATGGGCTATAAACCTACATTTTATTGCGGCGATGGTTCGAAAGGTATTGCTGAATATGCACCATATGATAAAATAATTGTAACTGCTGGTGCACCGTTGGTACCGGAGATTTTACTAAAACAACTAAAAATCGGTGGTATTCTGGTTATTCCTGTTGGCGATGAGCACAGTCAAAAAATGGTTACCGTTCTTCGTATCAGCGAAACTGACTTCGAAAAAATAGTACTAGATACCTTTAGATTTGTGCCGTTGGTTGGCGATCAGGCCTGGTAGTTAAGCGTTTATTCCTGAGTTGGCAGTATGACTGTTCAACTACTAACTCAAGAATGCAGGTGCGATATTAAAATTACCGCTTCATTGCCCTGTCTAGTTCGCGTTTAGTATCTCTGTCTTTAATGCTATCGCGTTTATCGAATTCTTTTTTACCTTGCGCCAAAGCAATTTCAATCTTCGCAAAGCCGCGTTCATTAACAAAGATCCTTAATGGTACTATTGTAAAACCTTTTTCTTCACCTTTAGACTTTAGTTTCTTAATTTCTTTTTTCTGAAGCAGTAAAGCCCGGTCTCTTTTAATATCGTGGTGATAAAATGAGCTATGGCTATATTCAGAAATATGGAGATTACGCACATATAAATTTCCGCCAACAAACATGCAAAAGGCATCAGTCATGTTCGCCTTTCCTTGTCTTATTGCTTTAATCTCGGTGCCTAAAAGTGCTATTCCAGCAATGTATTTATCAATTAAATTATAATCGAAATAAGCTCTTTTGTTTTTTATGTTGATATCGTTTTTCAAAATTATGTTCTATTAAATAACATTTTTAATGCAGGTCAGAAAGATTAAAAATGTTAAGGGAAAGCAAATATCTTAAAAAATGCCTTAAAAATTATTTTAAATTAAAACATAGTTGAATGAAAAGATAATTTGTTCATCTTATGTAAAACCTATATTTTAATTACTTTGTTCGCATTTAAAAAATTAAGTTTGGATTTATTTTATTTACTATGAAGCTAAAAAATCTATTTTTTGTCGTAATCCTTTTTTTTGCGATAAGTGCAAATGCGCAGCAACCTGCTTTTTTACCTCAGTTTAAATTTTTTAAATTAGATGGTAAACCTTATTCGAATGTAAACATTAACCAGGCAAAGAAAACCTTATTTATTTTATTTGATTGTACCTGCGAGCATTGCCAGCGTGAAGCAAAGGAGTTAAACAGTGTTTATAGTAAATTTAAGGATGTGAACATTTTAATGGTTACCCTTGATGAATCTATATCTATCCAGAAATTTTTTGGTTCTTATGCACCAGGATTAAACCTAAAACCAAATGTTACCGTACTTCAGGATAAGAACAGAACCTTTATCCCGACATTTTTACCTTCGCAATATCCTGCAATGTATCTTTATTCTACAGGCGGAAAGCTTTTGGTTTACAGCAATGGCGATGGTGGAATTAAGAAAGTTCTGAAATCTATCGGATAATCAATACCGGGATATTCACTTTATGCCTAACAGCATCTACAGTAGTTCCGAAAATTAAATCTTTTAATCCTTTGTGACCATGAGCACCCATAACAAGCAGTTCCAGTTTGTTATTGTTGCTTATGTTTGCAATTGCCTTTGCTGTACCGCCAAAACCAATAAAGCCAGTAGAATCATAGCCCAAATCAGCAAGATTTGATTTGTACTTATCCAGATTCTTAGCATCGCTTTGTGTTTCATGGTCCATAACAATATCGCCATGATACCGGGCAGCTGCAGTTTCAACCACATGGATTAAATAATAGTGAGCATCTTTTCCGCCCTGAATTAATGCGTGCCTGATTGTATTTCTGTCATTTTTAGAGAAATCTACTGCGATACCAATCCGCTGATAGCTTATCTTGTCAATTTTACCGATATCCAAGGCATTACCATGAGGAACCATTTGCCGTTGCAGGTTTCGTTTATCAATTAAGGGGTGAAAAAATACGTAAAGTAAAAGAAGCACGATTAAAAACACGGCTGGTAATACGAAAACATAAATCCACCAGGTATTTGTGTCTTTAGCCCACCCTGAAATTTCTTCGATAACGAGTTTTACATTTAGTGCGATTATTAGTAATGCACTTCCCCAGGCTAAAACCTTTACCCATGTTTTTATGGCAAAATCTTTCATCAGTTTCTTATCTGATGTGAAATGAATTAAGGGAATTACGGCAAAACCAAGCTGCAAACTAAGCACAACCTGACTGAGCACCAGTAAACCGCCCAGTGCATCATCCCCAAAATGAAGTATCGTAAAAAATGCCGGAATAATGGCCAACAAGCGGGTTATTAATCGCCTTAACCAAGGTTGAATCCTCAAATTAATATGACCTTCCATAATAATCTGTCCGGCAAGTGTTCCTGTAACAGTAGAGCTTTGTCCGGCGGCAATTAAGGCAATTGCAAATAGCGTAGGGGCAATGTTTCCGAAAATATTGGATAATAGCTTGTGCGCATCCTGAATCTCGGCAACTTCATGTAAGCCATTTTTAAAGAAAGCAGCGGCGGCTAAAATCAAAATGGCGGCATTAACAAAAAATGCCAGGTTCAGTGCTATCGTTGTGTCAACCAGGTTAAATTTTAAAGCTTCTTTAATACCTTTATTGCTGCGCTCGATTTTACGGGTCTGAACTAATGAAGAATGCAGATACAAGTTGTGGGGCATTACAGTAGCACCAATAATTCCGATGGCAATGTAAAGTGCATCGCCACTTAAAAGCGAGGGCTCAAAACCTCTTGCCACTTCTTTTAGTGATGGCTCTACAATAAACATTTCGACAAGAAAGGAAATGCCTACGATGAAAACCATTGAAACAATAAAGCCTTCCATAGCCCGCATTCCTTTGTTAAGAAGGAAAAGCAATAAAATGGTATCGAATATGGTTATCGAAATGCCCCAGATTAGTGGAAGGCCGAAAAGTAACTGTAAACCTATTGCCATTCCAATTATTTCAGCCAAATCGCAGGCAATAATTGCAAGCTGGGCTAATCCGAATAAAGGGATGTTTGCCCAGCGTGGGTAGGCCTGCTTAGATGCCTGCGCCAAATCTAAACCTCTTACAATTCCCAAACGGGCGCTCAGCGATTGCAAAAGTAATGCAATGAGGTTCGACATTAATAGTACCCAGATGAGCTGGTAGCCAAATTTACTTCCTCCAGCCAGATCGGTAGCCCAGTTTCCGGGGTCCATGTAGCCAACACTTATAAGGTACGCCGGGCCGATGAAAGATAAAACCCTGCGCCAACCTTTTCTTTTATCGGTATTTACACTTTGATGAACCTCACTTAACGATTCAGTTTTTGCCATTACTGCTAATTAAAATATGTTTTGCTACTTCTCTGCTAATGTTAATTTGTTTGTCAGACACTACAATCTCTACTGAACCATCGAAATCTGTAACATCTGATACCTGCACTTGTTTGCCAAGGGTTAATCCCAGTTTTTCAAGGTGTTTTAAAAATGCGGAACTGTGCTGGCTTACACCGGTAATGGTACCGCCATCACCAATTTTAAGCTCAATAAGTTTTATGAATTGTGTTTTAGCAAATCTCCCGTTTTTATCAGGGATAGGGTCGCCGTGCGGGTCGGATTTGGGGAAACCGAGAAATTCATCTAATCTTTCAATTAAATCGACAGAACGGATATGTTCGAGCTCTTCGGCTACATCGTGAACTTCATCCCATTTAAAATTAAGTTTATCAACTAAAAATACCTCCCAGAGCCTGTGCTTTCGAACAATATCGATTGCGGCTTGCTTTCCTTTTTCGGTCAAAGTAACGCCCTGGTACTTAATATAATCAACTAATCCTTTTTCGGCCAATTTCTTAATCATATCCGTAACTGATGCAGGTTTTGTTTGAATCTGCTCGGCAATGGCATTTGTTTGAACGCTATTTGTTTTTTCTGAAAGGTGATAAATAATCTTAAGATAGTTCTCCTCGGTGAAGCTTTGCATTTATGTTTATCTAATTTTATTTTTAGGTAAATCTAAAAATTTTATTTTAAAATATATATGATAAATTTTGTTAAAATTTAGAATATAATTTGGTTATGTTTGTGTTCTCAATATCTTTGGACTTATATGGCATCTGAATTAGACAAAATTGATTTTAAAATTTTAAGAATCTTGCAGGAGAATGGTAGAATTACCAATCTTTTATTATCTCAGGAGATAGGCCTTTCGCCTGCACCGACTTTAGAGCGTGTAAGAAAGCTCGAAATGGCTGGCTATATTAAGAGCTATCATGCTTTGGTTGATGAAGAAAAACTAGGCTTAGGCATAAAAACTTTCATTCAGATTCAGCTGGATTTTCATAAGAACAATACCATTCAGATCTTTTTAGATGAAGTAAACCAGATCAAAGAAATCACCGAATGCCATCACGTAACGGGACAAGCAGATTTTCTTTTAAAGGTTTATGTGAAAGACATAAAATCTTATGAACGTTTAATAATGGATAAAATAAGTAAGATATCTGTTGTTAAAACATTCCAAACGATGATGATTATGTCGACAACAAAAAAAGAACCGATAGTGCCTTTGGAGTATTAGTTGCTACCACCTTAGGCACCTAAGAGCAACTTAGTTTTCTCATAAGTTAATATTTATAAAACTGATTTACTACTATTAGCCTAAGCATCTAATATTGTAAATTATAAAGAGCTAAATCTCTAATGATAAAGATGATTTATCTTTTGAGTTTCATTACTCAATTTAGAAATTTTAAATAAATTGATATTTATTTTCTAATTGTGTGCATGAATTCACTGACGAAGGCCCGTTTACCAATTTGGACGATATTTGTGCAATTAAAATTTATTAATAGCCCCTTCGGAGCTTTTAATAACTTCATGTATGTAAGTATTTGAGCTTCATTTATTGGTAAAATACTATCTACAGATTTTAACTCCAAAACCATGCAGTTTTCAATGAATAAGTCTGCACGTAATTCACTATTAATAATAATATCCTTATAAAATAGGGCGATAGGTTGCTCTGAAGTAAATTTTATATTTTGCAATTGTAACTCCCTAATCAGACATTTATGGTAAATGCTTTCCAATAATCCAGGGCCAAGCAGTTTATGAACTTCTATACAAGCTCCTGTCACTTTATATTCTAAAGTATCAATGAATGTTTTCTCAATCATATATAAATCAATCAGTTTATAAACTTTTGGGATGATTCAAATGATTTGCCAAGAATTTCTTAGGTGTCTGAGGTGGTAAATTTAATAAGAAAGTATATATAGTGGTTAATCTAATCAATTTTCCAATCAATAGGACTTAAGTTATTTTGTACCAGCAGCTGGTTTGCTTTTGAAAAATGTTTTGAACCAAAGAAACCATTATAGGCAGAGAAGGGCGATGGATGGGCGGCGGTTAGAACATAATGTTTTTTTTGGTCAATTAATGCTGCTTTTTGTTGTGCATATTTACCCCACAACAAAAATACCAGGTGCTCCCGCTTTGTTGAGAGTGCTTTAATAATTTCATCGGTAAAGATTTCCCATCCACGGTTTTGATGTGAGCCAGCCTCAGCTGCACGAACGGTAAGTGTTGCATTTAAGAGTAACACACCCTGTTCGGCCCAATGCATTAAATTGCCATGTTGTGGTGTTTTGAATCCTATTATATCGGTTTCAAGTTCTTTGTAAATGTTTTTTAACGATGGAGGTACCGGGACACCTTTTTGTACAGAAAAAGATAATCCATGCGCTTGATTAACACCGTGATATGGATCTTGGCCAAGAATTACGACCTTAACTTTATCAAATGGTGTTGTATTTAAAGCATTAAAAATATCTGCTCCTTTAGGATATACCTGATGGCCTTTCTCTTTTTCTTCAAGCAAAAAAGCTTTAAGGCTTTTCATGTAATCTTTTTCAAATTCTTCTTCTAAAACGGCTAACCAGCCAGGCTCTAATGCAGCAGACATATTAATATAAATGTTTAGTTCAATCCTGATAATTATTATAACTATTTTTAACAGGGAATGTTTAAGGTTTCTTTTTCAGGATTGCTAAGAAATCGCCTTCTAAAGTAGTTTTTGGGTGTTCTACAATACGGCCTAATTCTTTGCCTTTATTGTCATAGATAATGAAAGTTGGCACCATTTGAATGTCCAATCCATCTATAATGCCATTTTCAGCTTTTTTATGGCCATCTACCGCGATGATGTCCACATTCTTTTCTTTGAATTGCAATGCATCAAGTACCTTGAAAAAATTTGGAACATTTACTTTACTATCACCACACCAGGTACCGAAAATAATTTTTATATGCTCTTTTTTTACAAGTTTTTTTAGTTCAATCATGGTTGCTGCATCAGGTGTATATGCTTCATATAAAGGATCATACATTTCCTTAAATTCGGGGAATGTGACTACGCCTTCACGGGTGCAGGTATTGATCAGTATATCTTTATTGTGAGCTGCATCGTGGATTTTTTTATTTACTTCTTGTGCAGAAACGGTCATGGTAAGGATTATTAGGGTTATGGATAATAGATATTTCATTTTAATAAATTGTTTTTTATCGGCTTGTAAATTTTTATTGAAATTATTGTTTTAAAATCTAATTTCTGCTATTTAAACACGATATTTGCAAAAAAATAATTTAGAATAAAATTTATGCCAAATATTATCAGATTAATAGCGGGGTTTGCATTATTGGGTGGCGCTGTTGCTTTATTTATTTTCGGTTTCTGGCCTTGGGGTATTCTTGCCATTCTACTTGGAATAATTGTACTTGTTACCTATTTCTTCAATGAAAACATGCTTTTAGCACAATGGTTTTTACGAAAAGACAATATGCCTAAAGCTAAAATGTATCTGGACAGGATTACAAATTATGAAAAGCAATTAATTAAACTTCAACACGGTTATTATAATTTACTTGTTGGCTTAATTGAAAGCAGAACGGCGCCAATGAAGTCGGAAAAATACTTTAAGACTGCACTTAGTTTAGGTATGCAAATGGAACACAATGTGGCCCTGGCTAAATTAAGTTTAGCAGGTATTGCAATGGCAAAGCGCAATAAACGTGAGGCTACAATGTATTTAGCGGAAGCTAAAAAAGCAGATAAGAACAAGCTTCTTGCTGAACAAATTAAGCAAATGAAAGATCAGATGGGGATGATGGATAAGCAACAGCAGGTTCGTTACAGATAGAATTCAACATAAAGATATAAGCCGTTTCAGATTTGAAATGGCTTTTTTGTTGCTTAAGTAAATAGAAGTGTAATGGTTTTTGGAATTACTTTACAAGGGGTTCACGGCCGATAAACTTTTCTTTACCGAGAAGGAAACCAATTGCTTTTTCGATATTTCTGTTAATAGACGTTTCAGTTTTAAGGTTATTTATGTAGCGGATAATTTCTTTTTGGAGATAAGGTGCCAGGCTTTCGAAAACCTCATTAGCTTTTATATTTTCTCCTAATGCCTTTTTAAGCTGAGGGTTTAGCTTGATAACGCGGTCCTCGGCGTCAAACGCTATGTCGAATATTGCTCTGTCGCCAACTTCCTTGCCTGCAGCCTTTCGCATAGGTGTGTTGAGGTATAATCGCCAGTTGCCAGCATATTTCACAAGGGTTTGTTTGAAACTATATCCGTCAATTTTAATCATCACAGGAATCTGGCCCTTACACTTACCTGCAGAATGGAAAATATAAGCAAGTGTTTCTTCAGGAATAAGTACAAATGGATTTATTCCTATTATCTCAATATCGGCTGAAAATGGCTTTGGCTTCTTTGTTTTCATCATTTTATAGATTAAATATAGCAGCTTTAAACATAACAGGTGTTTTTAGTTTTACTCTTTAAACAATTTACCTAAAACCAAATCATTTTCTGAATGTAGTGTATATAAACTTATACCTATGGGAACATCACAAAACGGGAGTACGAATAATACTCAGGAAGATAATAATATAAAAGATTTGGGTGGCAAAAAAGCAGTTGAGAAGCTTAAAGAGCTGGCAGAAAAGGCAGAAAGTTGCTTTTTTTGTACCAATATAAAAACGGGCGTACCACTATCAATAAGACCTATGGCCATTCAGCAGGTTGATGATGAAGGAAATATCTGGTTTATGAGTATGAAGGATAGCCATAAAAATGATGAAATAAATACTGATCCCTTTACACATTTGCTTTTTCAGGCAAGTGCACATTCAGGTTTTGTAAATATTTATGGAATCGCAGAGATTAGTAGAAATCAGGCGAAGATAGATGAACTTTGGAGCCCCTTGATTAAAACCTGGTTTCAGGGTGGTAAAGACGATCCAAATATTACTTTGATAAAAGTTATTCCTTCAGAAGGTTATTACTGGGATACCAAACATGGAGCAGCTGTTGCTTTTTTAAAGATGGCCGCATCGGTAATTACCGGGAAAACGATGGATGACTCGGTTGAGGGGAACCTGGCGATTGATTAGCTTTTCGTCATGCTGAATTTATTTCAGCATCTAGCTCGAGTAGACCCTGAAATAAATTCAGGGTGACGTATGGGGTATTATTTATCACCCAAATAATCAAATCCTTCGAATTCTTCTCTTTGATTTCTTTTGCTTAAGATATCATCTTCTTCGGCTTCAGCTCTTTTGAAGAAGAAGGCTTCCGCTTGTATTCTTTTAATTAACTGGTGAACCAATGATAAATCGAAAGCTTCTTTACTTAATTTGATACAGTATTCTCTTTCCGTAATTTCTAAACTTGAAGTATTCATAACGCAATGATTTTTAATGTCGATTGCTGTAAATATAGAAAAGGCTTGCTAATTAATTGTTAGCAAGCCTTTTAAGTTTATGTTATGATTTTGTTAATATCTTGTGCTTATTTGTGCGATAAGAACAAGCCATCATCAGTTTTAGTAACTTTTAAAATCCCTTTTCCGGTTAAAGCCTTCAGCGTTGTATCCCATTTTTTGTTGCTCCAATCAGTCAGGTTAGTTTTTACATCCGCTAAAAGAACTTGTTCGCCTTCCTTTACCAAAGTGAATAATTCAGTTTCTTCTGCTGTAAGTTCTATTTTCTTTTTCTCAGGGCGCATTTGAGGGAAGAATAATACTTCCTGGATTGTCGATTGGTCGGTCATTAGCATTACTAATCTATCGATACCAATACCTAAGCCTGAGGTTGGTGGCATGCCATATTCTAAAGCACGGACAAAATCATCATCCATCGCCATTGCCTCATCATCGCCTCTGGCTGCCAGTTTTAATTGTTCTTCGAAACGTTCTTTTTGGTCAATCGGGTCGTTCAACTCCGAGTAAGCATTACCAATTTCTTTACCCATTACGAATAGCTCAAAACGCTCAACTAAACCTTCTTTACTGCGGTGTTTCTTCGCCAAAGGTGTCATTTCGATAGGGTAGTCGGTAATGTAAGTAGGCTGAATTAAGTTAGCTTCAACTTTTTCACTGAAAAGTTCATCTACCAATTTACCACGCCCCATGCTGTCGTCGATTTCGATACCTAAATCTTTGCAGGTTTGAGCTAATTGCGCTTCACTCATCCCAGAAACATCGATGCCTGTATATTTTTGAATAGATTCGTACATTGTTAATTTCTCGTACGGACCGGTAAAATCAATTTCATGCTCGCCAACTTTAACAACAGCCGAACCGTGGATCGCCACTGCAATTTTTTCCAGGCATTCTTCAACCATTCCCATCATCCAAACGTAGTCTTTGTAGGCTACATAGATTTCCATTGAAGTAAACTCAGGGTTGTGTGTTCTGTCCATCCCTTCGTTACGGAACATTTTACCGAACTCGTAAACGCCGTCAAAACCAGCAACAATTAACCTTTTGAGGTAAAGTTCATTCGCGATACGCAAAAACAATGGCATATCTAAAGTATTGTGGTGTGTTGCAAACGGACGGGCCGCCGCACCACCATGCACTGCCTGTAAAATTGGCGTTTCTACTTCCATCCAGCCCTGGCTGTCGAAGTAATTACGCATGGTATTGATTACTTTAGAACGATTAATGAAAATTTGTTTGTAATCAGGGTTTACGGTTAAATCCACATAACGCATGCGATAGCGTAGCTCAGGATTAGTAAAACCATCATATACATTTCCTTCATCATCGCGTTTTACAATCGGTAAAGGGCGTAAAGATTTTGATAAAACTGTAAATCCGGTTACGTGAATGGAAATTTCTCCGGTTTGTGTTGTGAAAACATATCCTTTAATTCCGATGAAATCGCCAATATCCAAAAGTTTTTTAAATACTGTATTATATAGGGTTTTATCGTCGCCAGGACAAAGTTCATCACGTTTCAAATAAATCTGGATACGGCCTGTTGAATCTTGTAATTCTGCGAAAGATGCAGCTCCCATGATATTACGTCCCATAATCCGACCAGCTAAACTAACGGTTTTATAGGCAGTTTTATCTTTTTCGTAATTTGCTAAAATATCGGCAGCGGTAACATTAATTTCGTAGGCTTCTGCCGGGTAAGGCTCAATGCCTAATTGACGTAATTGTTTTAGCGACTCACGTCGCAATATTTCTTGTTCTGATAATCCTATACTCATTTCGGGTATTTTTTGCAAAAGTAATGAATTCTTCCGTTATTGCGAGGTAAGAAGCAAGCTTAAAACGATTGAATTTTATTTTTTGTACCATTGCCTGGTGCCAGGCAATAACCGTATTATTTAAGATTCGGCTTCAATGCCTTCTTCATACATTTCATTAATTGCATCTGCGTATTTCTTTTCAACAATGCGACGTTTAACTTTCATGGTCGGCGTAATTTCTCCTTCATCGATATTGAAAGGATTACGTTTGATTTTAAAGTTTTTAATCCGTTCGAATTTAGCCAGTTCATTTGAAATTTTCCTGATGTCTTGCTCAATCCAATCGATAATTTCCTTGTTTTGTATAAACGGATCTGCCTCTTCGAAAAATGAAGGTTTTAAATTAAAGGTTTCTTCTAAAGTTTCCCGGTTTGGGATAATGATTGCAGTGATGAATTCACGTTTATCACCAATAAGAAATAACTGGTCAATTTTTGGGCTTTTGAGGTAAATATTTTCAACAGGTGTTGGATAAACATTTTTGCCGTAGGCATTCACAATCATGTTTTTCAATCGATCGGTTATCTGGAGGTTACCCTTGTAAAAGCGACCAATATCACCTGTGTGAAACCATTTATCTTTATCAATTGCTTCAGCTGTTTCTGCAGGTTTATTAAAATAACCTTTCATAACACAGTGTCCGCGGACAATTACTTCACCTTCTGCACATTCAAATTCTTCATTAAATGTGTCATGTGTCTGGATATTAATAATTTCCTTGCTTTCAACATCCTGAATACCAATCTCTATACCTGGAATTACACGACCAACCGTTCCGTAAACCTGGCGGTGGTATTCTGTAACCGACATTACGGGTGAGGTTTCAGTTAATCCGAATCCTTCAAGGATTTTAATACCCAAATCGCCAAAAAACTCACCAACATTTTTAGGTAAGGCCGCTCCGCCTGAAATCATAAATTTCAAACGGCCTCCGGTTTTTTCCTTTATCTTGCTAAAAACTAATTTTTCTGCAATAGCCTTTTTTGCTGATAATACTAAGCCTGGATTTTCTCCCGCTTCTTTGGCAACCCTGTATTTATTACCAGTTTCTAATGCCCAGGTAAATATTTTGGCTTTAGTTCCTCCGGCTGCAGTACCCGATTTTATGGCCTTGTCATGAATGCGTTCTAGTAACCTAGGTACGCAACTCATTACCGTTGGCCTTACTTCGCCCATGTTTTTGGCAAGTAGTTCTAAGCTTTGCGCAAAGGCGATTTTACAGCCTTGTGCACAGCATACATGATAGGTTGCGGTACGCTCGAATACGTGTGATAAGGGTAAGAATGAAAGGAATGTTTCTGTTTGGTCGATTACAGGGATTTGTTGCAGGCAAACCTCAACATTTTTAACAAAGTTATGGTGTGTAAGCATTACACCTTTCGGCGTTCCTGTGGTTCCTGAAGTGTAAATTAATGAAGAAACATCTTCTGGTAAAACGAGGCTTCTGCATTGATCAATTTCCGCCCGCTCAGCAGCAGTAACCTGATGTTTAAGCGCTAAAATATCATTAAATGCAATAATTTCGACATTAACATCAGCAGGTAAGGTAACTTTTTCAAAATCCTTAAATGCAGGAATTATATATTTTAGTTCAGCACAGTTTGCAGCTACTTTAAGCACTTTACGGTATAGGAAGTTATTTCCAACAAGGATTCCTTTAATACCTGAATCGTTTATTATATAGGCAACTTCCTGCTCGGAAAGTGTGGGGTAAATAGAAACATTTATTACACCAATTTGCTGGATGCCCTGATCGTAGTAAACATATTCCGGCGAATTTTCAATCATTAAGCCTAAGCGATCGCCTTTTTTTATACCTTTCTCTAAAAAGTATGCAGAAACAGCATCGGCTCGCTTTAAAGTATCTTCATAAGAAATTTCAACCCATTCTGCACCTTGTTTGTGTATTAAGAAAGTTTCAGCGGGTTTATGAATATTTTTTACAACATTCCTTAAAAGGGTAGGGACAGTTGAAAATTCGTTAATTAATGGCATTGCTCTTTATTTGGTGTTCGTTATAATTAACAATTATAGTGCTTTTTGGTTTAAAACTATAATTTGATGTTTGCAGCCGATTTAATTGTAATAATATTTCCCGCAGAAGAAAGAGATTTACGCAGATTTATATTTATGATATTACGGTCATTAGAAATTATAAGCAAATTATCTAATCTTTTGAGCTAAGAAATCGTTTTAAATCTGCGAGATCAGCGTTAATCTGTGTGGACCAAAAAAAAGCTATAATACTATTTCCCGCAGAAGAAAGAGATTTACGCAGATTTATATTTACGATCATTAGAAATTATAAGAAAGCTGTCTAATCTATTGAGCCAAGAAATCGTTTTAAATCTGCGAGATCAGCGTTAATCTGTGTGGACCAAAAAACAGCTGTAATACTATTTCCCGCAGAAGAAAGAGATTTACGCAGATTTATATTTATGATGTTACGGTCATTAGAAATTATAAGAAAGCTATTTAATCTTTTGAGCCAAGAAATCGTTTTAAATCTGCGAGATCAGCGTTAATCAGCGTGAACCAAAAAACAGCTGTAATACTATTTCCCGTAGAAGAAAGGGATTTACGCAGATTTATATCTATGATATTACGGCCATTAGAAATTGTAAGCAAGTTGTCTAATCTTTTGAGCCAAGAAATCGTTTTAAATCTGTGAGATCAGTGTTAATCTGCGGGGACCAAAAAACAGCATAATGCAAAAAGGCCTCGAAAAGTCGAGGCCTTTTAAATATTATTAGTAATGAGTTTTAAACAGAGAAACTCTCACCGCAACCACAAGTGCGACTGGCATTAGGGTTTACAAAGTTGAAACCTTTTCCATTTAAACCATCAGTGAAATCTAGTTCTGTTCCAGCCAGGTAAAGGAAAGATTTCATATCTAATGCAATTTTGATTCCTTTATCTTCAAAAAACTGGTCACCTTTTTGTTCTTCGTTATCGAAGTCCAGATTGTAAGATAAACCCGAGCAACCACCACCTTTTACTGAAACACGTAAAAAGTAATCAGCACCCATTTCAGAATCCTGCATCAAGTGATTGATTTTTTCTTTTGCTTTATCTGTTATTGTGATCATCGTATTAAGATTTGAGTATCAAGTATCAAGATTAAATTTGAGTATCCTGATATTTGCTTTTTATACTTGCTACTAATATTAGTGGTGTGATTTCTCTAACGCAATTGCCTCTAAGCCATTTTTAACACGGTAATCGTTAATAGCTGATTTAATCGCATCTTCTGCTAACACCGAGCAGTGAATTTTTACAGGAGGTAAAGCTAATTCCTCAACAATATCCATATTGTCGATTGCTAAAGCCTCATCAATTGTTTTTCCTTTTAACCATTCTGTAGCTAAAGATGAAGAAGCAATAGCCGAACCACAACCAAATGTTTTAAATTTAGCATCAGTGATTACGTTATCTTCGCTAACTTCAATTTGTAAGCGCATTACGTCGCCACACTCAGGTGCCCCAACTAAGCCTGTTCCTACAAATTTACTGTCTTTATTTAATGTACCTACGTTACGTGGGTTATTGTAATGGTCAATTACTTTTTCTGAATATGCCATGTTTTTATTTTTTTGCCTTCTGCGAAGGTGATTTATTATTTTTTGCTTAAAGTTGAAAGACTAAGACTTAAAGCTTTTATCTTTCTGCTTTAATCTTTTTGCTTCTTAGTGTTCTGCCCACTCAATTTTACTCAAGTCAATTCCTTCTTTAAACATTTCCCAAAGTGGAGAAAGTTCCCTTAAGTGGTTAACCGCTTTTTGTGTAATTTCAATAGCATGGTCAATATCTTCTTCCGTTGTGAAACGTCCTAAACCGTAACGGATAGAAGAATGTGCTAAATCATCAGATAAACCTAAGCTTTTCAATACGTATGATGGTTCCAGTGAAGCTGAAGTACAAGCCGAACCCGATGATACGGCTAAATCACTCATCGCCATCATTAAGCCTTCACCCTCAACATATTTGAATGAGATATTCGCTACGTGTGGTAAACGGTGTTCTACGTTACCATTAACATAGCTCTCTTCCATTTTACTTAATGTCGATTCTAAACGGTCGCGTAAGCCCGATAAACGTTTTGCTTCGCTTTCCATTTCTAAACGGCAAAGTTCGCAAGCTTTACCTAAACCAACAATACCCGGAACGTTTAAGGTACCTGAACGCATGCCACGCTCATGGCCACCACCATCCATTTGTGATGTTACTTTAACTCTTGGGTTTTTTCTGCGAACATAAAGCGCACCAACGCCTTTCGGACCGTACATTTTGTGTGCAGAGAAAGCCATTAAATCTATTCCATCAGTATTTACATCAACCGGGATTTTTCCAACTGCTTGCGTTGCATCAGTCATGAATAAAGCGCCATGTTTGTGTGCTATCGCTGAAATTTCCTTTACAGGTTGTATAACACCGATTTCATTGTTGCCATACATAATTGAAACTAAAATGGTTTCAGGAGTCATTGCTGCTTCTAATTCAGCAAGGTCAATTAAACCATCTTCTTTAACACCTAAGTAAGTTACTCTGGCACCATTTTTTTCAAGGTGTTTACAAGTATCTAATACAGCTTTATGCTCAGTAACCGCAGTAATGATATGGTTACCTTTATCTTTGTACATTTCAAATACACCTTTAATGGCTAAGTTATCAGCCTCAGTTGCACCTGATGTAAAAATGATTTCTTTTTCAGTACAGCCGATTAATTTGGCTACCTGCTCGCGGGCATAATCCACTCCTTCTTCGGCCACCCATCCAAAAGCGTGATTACGGCTTGCGGCATTTCCAAATTTCTCAGTAAAGTAAGGTAGCATCGCTTCCAGCACTCTAGGGTCTAAAGGTGTGGTTGCGTTATTATCTAAATATATCGGCTGTTTCATCTCTATTCTGTTAATTATGATTACAAAGATACAAAAAAAGTTTTCTAACAATTATAATTAATAGCTATGAGGTTATAGATAAAAGCCGCATTTTTACATTTAACCAACCTTTTACACGATGAATAAGATAGAACATATTGGAATTGCTGTAAATAACCTCAACAAGTCGGTTCCGTTATACGAAATGCTTTTGAATACATCTTGTTATAAAACAGAATTAGTAGTATCAGAATATGTAAATACGGCCTTTTTTAAAACCGGCGAAAATAAGATAGAACTGCTCGAAGCAACTTCGGAAGACAGCGCAATTGCTAAATTTTTACAGAAAAAAGGAGAGGGGATTCATCATATTGCATTTGCTGTTGATGATATTCTTGAAGAAATGGAGCGCCTTAAAGCAAAGGGTTTTACATTGCTCAATGAAACGCCAAAGAAAGGGGCCGATAATAAAATGGTGTGCTTTGTGCATCCGAAAGAAACTAATGGTGTTTTAATAGAACTTTGTCAGGAGATTAAGTGGATTTAAAATGGAAGATGTGGGATGGATGATGGAAAATGGGAGGGGTTGCTGATTATTTGTTTTTTTGAAAATGAATAGTTCGGCTTTCATTGCTTCTTCAGTCCTGCTTCCACTTTATCTCGAGAGATACAGGATGCCCGTTTCTATCAGGTTTATTTACTTAATTTTGTGTTTCATCGCTTTCTACTAATATGATCAACAGTAATCCTAAAAATCCTGATCCATGTCGGTAATAAAAATCATCAGTAAAGATTTTGATATCAATGAAAATCTATCAGAAAGCCAATTACATGAAACATTGGTTAATGCCTTTGCTTACCTTATAGATAATGATTTTTCTAAACTTATTCAGATTTTGTATAAGGCGGATGTTGATCAGTATAAATTAAAAGAGTTGCTCGAAACTGCTGAGGGGCGAAGCGCTGCAGAAGTTATTGCAGATACTTATATCGCCCGGCAGATGGCTAAGCTCGAAACCTGGAAAAAATATAGTAGGTAATCATATTGTTTTTCTGCATCAATTATTAAATACCCGATGAAAAATTTGAAGATCTGATAAATTTGGGGGCCGTTCTGTGTTTTGTTGCCTGCTCATATGCAAAAGCCATAGCCAAAACCTTTTTTTCTTCGTAGGCTGAGGCCATTATCGATAACCCTACAGGTAATTCATAAATTTTGCCCATTGGAACAGTTATGTGAGGGAAACCGGCCATGGCTGCAGGCGAGCAGAAATAAAAACCATTGCTGTAATCGCCGTTAAATAAATCAATTCCCGAAGGGATTCCATAGCTTGTGCTTGCAATTGCGTCGAGTTTATTTTTGGTTATCAAATCGGTAATAATTTTTCTTGATGAAAGTACTTTTTCAAGCGCATCTTTATATTCCTTGCTACTTATGTCAGGTGCTTTATCGCTGCTTTCCAGGGTTTCCTGTTTAAAATAGGGCATGGCGGTAGCTTCATTTGCTTTGTTGAAAGTAATTACATCAATTAAAGTTTTTACTTTTGCATTTGCTTTTGACAGATAGGTATTTACACCATCCTTAAACTCGCATTGCAGTACAGTAAAACTTGCAGAACCTATAACCCTCATTTCTTTAAGTAATTCAATTTCGATAATTTCAGCGCCTAATTCTTTGAGTTTATTAATAGCATTTTTATAAAGTGAAACAACTCCTTCATGTCCGGATAGAAACGATTTTTCTATACCTATTCTTTGTCCTTTTAAGGCATCGGTTTTAAGGAATAAGGTATAATCTTTTTCAGTTTTACCTTCACTGGTTTTTGTTATTTCATCGTTTGTGTCGATGCCGGTTAGAGCGGAGAGCAAAATTGCAACATCGGTAACACTTCTACCCATTGGTCCTGCGGTATCCTGGGTTTTCGATATGGGGATTATTCCGCTTCGGCTTAATAAACCGACTGTTGGTTTTAGCCCGACTATTCCATTATAAGTGGATGGCGCAATTACTGAGCCGTTTGTTTCGGTACCTATAGCAATTGCACAAAGGTTTGCCGAAGCGGCAGAACCGGAACCAGAGCTTGAGCCACTCGGACTTCTGTCTAAGATAAAGGGATTTTTAGTTTGCCCGCCTCGGCTGCTCCAGCCGCTGCACGAGCGTGTTGAGCGGAAATTTGCCCATTCGCTTAAATTTGTCTTGCCTAAAATAACGGCACCTGCTTCGCGTAATTTTTTAACGATGAAGGCATCCTCGGTTGCAATATTACCCGCTAAAGCCAGCGAACCAGCCGTGGTCTGCATTTTATCGGCAGTGTTAATGTTATCTTTAATTAAAACCGGAATTCCATGCATCATTCCCCTTATTTTACCAGCTTTTCTTTCCTCATCCAGTTCAGTAGCAATTTTAATTGCATCAGGGTTTATTTCAATAACCGCATTGAGTTTAGGTCCTTTCTTATCAATTTTTTCTATTCTTTTTAAATACATTTTTGTAAGCGTTGCCGACGAGGTTTTTCCTGATTGCATCCTTTTTTGCAATTCGGTAATGGTAATTTCATTTAATTCGAAATCATCATTAAAACTGGAAACATCATTTGAGACTGTGGATATTACAGCAGCCGATGCAGGTATACCTATCGCTAGTCCCAATCCTGTGGTTGAGCTGTTTTTTAAAAAGTTTCTTCTGTTCATCTGGGGAATAATTGATGTTATAAATATAATTTTTTATCTGGATTTGTATTCGTTTTGGAGGGTATTGTATGTAATTAATTCATTTCAAATGTATTATCGTCATTTTCTTTATATTTAAAACCAAATGGAAAAAAAGCTTCTCTTTTTTTTATTGTTAATTCCTTTAATTGTTTTCGGACAAGATAAACCCACTGCTGAAATAAATGGTGCTGATAAGGCTTTTATTCTTAAAGCTTTCAATCATGCTGATGAATACATGAATTCAGATCATTACGATTCTGCACAATTGTGGCTCAATAAAATCTACACTAAAGTTAGTTACCGTAAACCCTCGTTATTTTCATACTTTTTAACATCAAGGCAGGCTGAAGTTTATTATTATAACAATTTGCACGAATTAGGATTACAGGAAGCTTTTAAAGCCGAGAATATTGCGTTGGTTTTAAAAGATAGCTTGTTGATGGCTGATGCCTGTAATTTTATTGGTTTGTTTTACATGAATAATAATAAAACAACGCAGGCAATTGATTATTTTAAAAAAGCATTGCTTTTATGTAAACAACCTCCTTACGATTCAAAATATATCGAACTTTCAAAGCCTCATCATATTTATGGAAACCTGGCTGAAGCATTTGAAAAGTTAAATAAACCGGATAGCGCCATTTTTTATAGTAGGGCTTCTCTACAAAAAGCCACAGAAATTAAATCGGGACGTGGTACAGCAACAGCAAACTTAAACCTTGGGAGTGCATTTATTCGTGAAAAACAGATTGATAGCGCTAAGAAATATTTCAGACAAACGAATCTGACTTCGATAGAAAGTCGGGATTTTGATGTAGAATTAAATAGTTATAGCGGCTTAGCCGATTGTGCTGCTGAAACAGGAGATAAAACAACTGCATTTAACCAGCTTTCTGTCGGCTTTAATTTACTTAAAAAGTATCCTCAATTAAATGATTTTTATAGCCTGATGTTTTTAGAGACGGCATTAAAGATTTATCGTGAGTACGCCAATAATAACGAGTTAATAAAAACATTAGAATTAAAAACACAAATTCAAACTGCTACTTACGAGCGAAATAATACCCAGATACAAACACTTCTGTTAACGGGTTTGAAAAATGAAAAGCTCATCTTTAATCTGGAATTAGCTGAATCTCAAAATAAACAAAGCCTGGCAATAACCAGGATGTATGTGTTGCTACTGGTTTTACTGGTTTTTATGGCTGCATTTATTGCCTATAGATATTACAGTTTGCAACGTTTACGTTTAGCGAATTTGAGGACTAAAATCAGCCAGGATTTACATGATGAAGTTGGTGCAACATTAAGTGGCATTGCCATGTATAGCTACATCACCCAGGAACAGCTAAAAAATAATCAACGGGAGGAAGTAAATAAATCGCTGGAGTTAATCAAGGATAATGCCGGTGAAATGGCTTCAAAACTAAATGATATTGTTTGGGCTGTTAATCCGATGCAGGATAATTTATATGAACTTTTAGAGCGGTTGAAGGATTTTGCTTTACAAATCGCAGCCGTAAAATATATAAATGTTTCATTTGATATTCCTGAAATACTCGCTGCTTCAAAACTACCAATGGAACAGCGTAAAAATATTTACTTAATCTGTAAAGAAGCCATAAATAACGCTGTAAAATATAGTGAATGTAGCTTGCTGAAGATCGATGTTAATGTGATTAATCGAAACATTAATATTTTAATAAGCGACAACGGAAAGGGTTTTATTAATGATGCAACTTTGAAAGGTAATGGATTGATAAATATGGAAAGCAGGGCTAAAGAGATTGGTGGCCGGTTATTAATCCAGAGTTCTGGCAGCGAAGGAACAAAAATTGAACTTATTTGTAAAATCACCTAAAGGGTGATTTTTTAATGATTTTTAAACAGGCAAATTTACAGGGTAAAAATATTATGGAAATTAAAGTAGCCATTTTCGAAGATAACAAACTCATTCGTGAAGGGTTAAAAACCATTATTAACGGAACGCCAGGTTTTGTTTGTTCGGGTACTTTTGTTAATGTCAATCAGGTTGAGGCAGATGTTACTTTTAGTCGGCCGGATGTGGTATTAATGGATATTGAAATGCCCGGGCGTAATGGTATTGAGGCGACTAAAATCATAAGAACAAAATTTCCTGAAGTGAAAGTACTTATCCAGACTGTTTTTAACGATAACGAGAAAATATTTAATGCTTTGTGTGCTGGTGCATCGGGATATATTTTAAAAACCGACAGCCCCTTGAAACAACTACAGGCATTGGAAGAAGTTTATAACGGAGGGGCTTCGATGTCTTCAGCAATCGCCCATAAAGTAATGCAGTTTTTTGTTCGTCAAAACGTAATGCTTGTGCAGCCAAATGAAGCCGATTTTGATTTAAGTAACCGGGAAAAAGAAATACTTTCATTAATGATTGAGGGAGATAACTACCGGAAAATTGCTGAAAAGGCTTTTATAAGTTACGAAACCGTTCGAACGCACATTAAACATATATACAAAAAACTCCATGTTGCTTGTCGCTCAGAGGCAATTCTTAAAGCAAGGCAGCAGGGTTTATTATAGTATGGCTCTCATATATATTAAAAGCATCATAACCAGAATAGTTATGGTGCTTTTTTGTTATTTAATTAATTGTAGGTCTTTAAGTTATCTGTTTAAAATCACCCGTTGTGGTATTTGCTTATGAATTGATTTGATGAATTTTTGTTTAAATCAATTATCGCAAACATTAAAATTAAATCACATGAAATTTTTAAAATTTACTTACTTGCTGGCAACGTTAACCATTGCTATTACTTCCTGCTCTAAAGATGATAATCTCGTTGAAGAGATTAACAAAGTAGAAATCCAGAAAAAACAGATCCAACAAATTATTCCGGATATATACCTGGATTCTTTGAAAAAACTTGGACTCACCATAAATACTGGTATTACACCGGCCAATGTTGAAGGGAACTACGCTATTAATCCATTATTATTAGAAGCCACTAACATTCCTAATGATGTTAAAATTGGCTATAGATTTAGTGATGCCCGTCTTAATCTTTCTAAACAAGACGCTGATTTTAACATTTTTTTGTTGGGTAAAAATTTTTTAGCTGAAAGAGATACCAGTATTGTTACGGCAATTTCAGGTACAGGTAACGATATCACTGTTTATGGTAAAGTAAAGTCGAATAGAGGGGGTAAAGTGGCAGAATTCGCAATTATTTTAACTGCTAAATTAGAAAATAAGACTTTTAAAGGCTTTAAATATGGCTTAATTTGCATCTCAAATAAAAATGGAGCCACAGATAATACCTTTATTAAAGAAGGGCAGGGTAGGTTAATTTATGAAAGCGATGGACTTTCAACTGCGATTACACAGCAGGAGTTTCTTGCAGTTACAAAAGAAAAGCAATTACTTGAACTATTTGGAGCTTCGAGGCTAGTTTCTCCATAAGGATAAGAATATTAAAATATTTGTTTTCTACTCTTGTTTATCAGAAATAAAATTAAGATATTTGCAACCTCTAAAATAGAGATAAAAAAGAGTAATAGAAATTGACATAAGCGTTTTTGCCAGCAAATTGCAAAAGAGTTCTTGAAAGTTTCACACAGATAACTAAAATAATATTCAAATGAAAAAAGATTTGCACCCTACTAGCTACAGACCAGTTGTTTTCAAAGACATGTCTAACGAATATGCTTTTTTAACAAAATCTTGCGTAGATACAAAAGAAACTATTAAATGGGAAGATGGTAATGAGTATCCTCTTTATAAATTAGAGATTTCTCACACTTCTCACCCTTTTTATACTGGTAAAATGAAATTGGTTGATACTGCAGGACGTATCGATAAATTTAAAAACCGTTACGCTAAAAAATAATTTTAGCTGTAAAAAGCATTTTTTGAAGTCCCTTTGCCAAAAGCATCGGGACTTTTTTTATTTTTGCGCCTTATGATAATCAATTTATTTGATGATGCTTGCTGGGCGTCTTTACGTCCGCTTACTTTTACAAGGCCAGTGGCCAATTTACGCGTTGGTATTTTAACCATAGCTGAAAAATGGGCCAAATATCTAAATGCCGATTTTGGTTTTTACACACAGGATTATCTTTCCGGAAAATTTACGCCTAAACCTAATGCTGAGTTATTTATAAACGGATCTGTTTGTCCTGATGAGGCTTTGCTCAATGCAGTAAACAATCTTAAAGCAGGTGAAGCACTTTATAAAAATGATATTGTTATCGCTTATAAGGCTGAGCAACACAATCTTGAGTTGGTTAAATCCTTGAAGCAGATTGAATACGTTGCCGATTTTGTACAGATCGTTCATCCGGAAAATATTTTTGGCTATAACCCGGGAGAGATTAGAAAAGACTTTAAACTGTTAACACATGGTCGAAGTTCTGCTAAAATAAGCAGTACCAATCAATTGCTTGGTGATGATATTTTTCTTGAAGAAGGTGCTAAAATTGAATGTAGTGTGCTTAACAGTGGCTATGGGCCAATCTACATCGGGAAAAATGCCGAAGTTTGGGAAGGTTCCTTAATCAGAGGATCTTTTGCACTTTGCGAAAACTCGTCGGTAAAAATGGGAGCGAAAATCTATTCAGGTACTACAATCGGCCCGAATAGTCGTGCAGGCGGTGAAATTAACAATGCTGTAATATGGGGTAATTCAGCTAAAGGACACGATGGCTACCTCGGTAATTCAGTAATGGGCGAATGGTGCAATATTGGTGCTGATAGCAACAATTCTAATTTGAAAAATAACTACGCCGAAGTTAAGCTATACGATTATGAAAGGGAGAAAATGCGTAACACACACCTGCAGTTTTGTGGTTTAATCATGGCCGATCATGCTAAATGTGGTATAAATACGATGTTTAATACCGGCAGTGTAGTTGGTGTTAGTGCAAATGTGTTTGGTGGTGGATTTCCGCCAAATTATATACCCGATTTTAGTTGGGGCGGTGGAAATAGCTTTGAAGTATATAGATTGGATAAAATGCTCGAAACGACTGAAAAGGTATTCGCCAGAAAAAACCTGTCTTTAACTAATACAGAAAGAGATATTATTGCCAAAGTATTTGAATTAACTGAATCGTACAGACGATTTTAATATAAAACCTTGATCTTTAGGGGTCAACCAATCCTTAAATAATAATACAAAATGAGAAAAAAGATTGTTGCCGGTAACTGGAAAATGAACTTAGATTATAATGAAGGCATTTCATTATTCAGCGAAATTGTAAATATGGTAAAAGATGAACGCAAGGGCGATCAGCTTGCTATTATTTGTGCTCCGTTTGTTCATTTAAATAGCTTGGTAAAGCTTGGTGGTACTGATGTTGCCATTGGTGCTCAAAATATTCACGATAAAGAGAGTGGTGCATACACAGGAGAAATTTCAGCGAAAATGGTTAAATCTGTTGGCGTGGAGTATGTTATTTTAGGCCATTCAGAACGCAGACAGTACCAGGCTGAAAGTGATGAGTTATTAGCAGCAAAAACCAAAACAGCTTTAGCTAATGGATTAAAGCCGATTTTTTGTATTGGTGAAACATTAGATGAACGTAATAATGGAAGTTACTATGAAGTGCTGAAGAAACAATTGGTTGAAGGTCTTTTTAGTTTAACTGAAGAAGATTTCAAAAAAGTTGTAATTGCGTATGAACCAGTTTGGGCTATTGGTACAGGATTAACTGCATCACCTGAACAAGCACAAGATATTCATGCCTTTATTCGTTCTGAAATAGAAGCAAACTATGGTTTTAATGTTGCTGACGATACTACAATATTATATGGTGGTAGCTGTAACCCAGGTAATGCCGCGAGCTTATTCGCACAGAAAGACATTGATGGTGGTTTAATTGGTGGAGCTTCGTTAAAATCACGTGATTTTACAGATATTATTAAAGCATTAAATAGCTAGATGCAATACATTAAGGCAATATTTACATTCAAAGGTATTGAAGACTATCAGCAAGATCTGCTCATAAGCGATCTTGCCGATTTAGGCTTCGATACTTTCGAAGATAGTGAGGGTGGTTTTACTGCATTTGTAATCAAGGATAATTTTAATGAGCAGGAATTAAAAGCTCTTTTGGCTAATTACAGCGAGGAATTTGCAACAGATTATCTGTTGGAAGACGTTGCCGATGAGAATTGGAATGCCGAATGGGAGAAGAATTTTAGTCCGTTGATTATCGATGATGTTTGCTATGTGAGGGCTACATTTCATACACCTCAACCGTCATATCCGTATGAGATCGTGATCGACCCAAAAATGGCTTTTGGAACTGGTCATCATCAAACTACAACCATGGTAATGCAATATATCTTAGCTGCTGATGTAAAGGATAAGAATATCCTCGACATGGGCTGCGGCACCGGTATTTTAGCGATCCTGGCCGCAAAACTTGGGGCTAAAAATTTAATGGCTATCGATTATGATGATATCTGTTACCAAAGTACCATCGAAAATGCCGCACTTAACCAGGTTGATAATTTAGATGCACTTTGTGGTAGTAAGGAAGTAATTCCTAATGATGAATATGAGATTATTTTTGCCAATATTAATCGCAATATTCTCTTAGATCAGATTCATCGTTATGCTGAAGTTTTAAAAACAGGCGGTAAAATTTTCTTTAGTGGTTTTTATTTAGATCCTGATTTAAGTATGCTCACAGCCGAATGCGCTAAATATGGTATCAAATACCTGGATCACAAACAAAACGGCGATTGGGTTGCGGCTCAGTTTGAAAAAAAGTAAAATGTGTGATGTGAAATGGATGATATGAATAGCATTCATTCAATAATTCAATCATTTAAAATTCAATCATTAAGTATATGCGCATACATTTTATCGCAATTGGCGGAAGTGCCATGCACAATTTAGCAATTGCCTTACATAAAAAAGGTTATCAAATAACAGGTTCTGATGATGTTATTTTTGAACCTGCAAAATCCAGATTAGATAAATATGGGCTTTTGCCAATCGAAATGGGCTGGGATGAAAACCGCATTTCTAAAGCGCTTGATGCCGTAATTTTGGGCATGCATGCAAGGATAGATAATCCGGAATTGCTAAGAGCCCAGGAACTTGGCGTTAAAATTTATTCATACCCTGAATATATTTTCGAGCAGAGCAAAAACAAACTGCGTGTGGTAATTGGCGGTAGTCATGGTAAAACAACCATTACCAGTATGATTCTGCATGTATTGAATTACTACAACCGCGATTTCGATTATCTTGTTGGGGCGCAATTGGCAGGTTTCGAAACCATGGTTAAAGTAACAGAGGAAGCTCCGGTAATGATTATTGAAGGTGATGAATATTTATCTTCACCAATCGATAGAAGACCCAAGTTTCATCTCTACAAGGCAAATGTGGCAGTTATTAGTGGCATAGCCTGGGACCATATCAATGTTTTCCCAACATACGCTGACTATACTTTGCAATTTGACAAATTTATAAATACCATTGAGCCTAACGGCACTTTGATTTATTGCAAGGCAGATGCCGATCTGAATGAAATTGTAGCAAACAGCAGTGCGCAAATAACCAAAATAGGCTACGCTATTCCTGAACACGAAATAAGAGAGGGCATAACTTATTTACTTCCTCAAAAAACGGCATTAAAGGTATTTGGCGATCATAATCTGATGAATATGAATGCTGCAAAACTAGTTTGTGCTCAGCTCAATATTAGCGAAACGGATTTTAACCAGGCAATTTCGTCATTTGCCGGTGCAGCGAAACGTCTGGAGGTTATTTCTGCTGATGAGTCTACAAATGTGTACAAGGATTTTGCTCATTCGCCGTCAAAGTTAAAGGCGACTATCGATGCCGTGAAATCGCAGTTTTCTAATCGTAAACTTGTTGCTTGTATTGAATTGCATACTTTCAGCAGTCTAAATAAAGATTTTTTAAAGGAATATGCAGGTTCGATGGATAAAGCAGATGATGCAATCGTTTTTATCGATTTGAAATCATTTGAGCAAAAAAGGATGGAGCCATTTTCTGAGCAGGATGTTCAGGACTCTTTTTCAAATCCAAACCTTAAATTTTTCAATAATGCCTCAGCTTTAAAGACGTATTTGTTAAGTTTAAATTATAAGGATACAAATTTATTAATGATGAGTTCTGGTAATTATGCAGGTTTTGATTTGCCTGAACTCGCAGCTTCATTAAACAAATAGATTTTAGGTGTGAGATTTTGAAAATTAGATTAAATCACTATCAGGATCTCACGCCTTAGTTTTCTGGCTCTTTGTATGAAAAACATAGGCGAAAATATTAAGCAAAGTAGAATATCGCTCGGATTAAGCCAGGCCGATGCTGCTAAGCTGCTTAAAATATCAACCCCGGCTTTCTGTAAAATTGAAACCGGACAAACTGATCTCAATATCTCCCGATTACTTCAGATTTCAAAAGCTTTTAAAATTTCCGTTGCTCAGCTAATTGATGAAAAAGCAGATGTGGCAGATGCTTCAAGCGAATTGGTTTTCCTTAAAAAAGAGCTAATAGAGAAAGAGGACGAGCTTAATAAACTTCGTAAAAAAGTGATTGAGCTATATGATAAGCTGGGTATATGAAAATTCATTTCTGTTGAGTTTAATTCGATTAATTGTCATAAATTTAAAATTTAAATAGAATAAAATTCATATATATTAAAATAATTTTGAATTTTGTTCTTATTCTTTTTAGTTTTATAGAATGATAGTCGAAAATACTTTTAGCCTCGATCATGTCGATTTAGCTATACTCAAACTGATGCAGGAAAATGCCCGGATTTCTAACGTTGATTTGGCAAAGGCATTGGAGCTCGTCCCTTCAGCTGTTCTAGAACGCGTAAAAAAACTCGAAAAAAAGAATGTAATTACCGGATACAACGCCAAAGTAAATCCTGTGGCTGTTGATTTAAAGCTATTGGCTTTTATCTCGATGAAGTCGGCCCAGAGTTTTAGCTGTAACGATACCGCAAACGAACTCGCGAAGATTCCTGATGTGCAGGAAGTACATGTTATTGCCGGGGATGATTGCTTTCTGGTTAAGGTAAGAACCACCGATTCAGCCTCACTTATGGCTTTGCTCCGCGATGAATTTAGTAAGATCCCTAATATTTTATCGGTGAAAACAACGATTGTTTTAGAAACGGTAAAAGAGCAGCAACAACTGGTAATTCCTCAAAAGTAAAATCATGACGAACTTAAATAAAAATGCATCGCCGGTAATGGTTTACCTGGCTTTTGCTATTGTATACATCGTTTGGGGTTCAACTTACTTTTTTATTCAAAAGGCTTTGGCAGGTTTTCCGCCTTTTACTTTAGGGATTGTAAGGTTCACCATTGCGGGTGTTTTAATGCTAAGCTGGTGCAGGGTTAATGGAGAACAAATTTTTAACCTTAAAACCATTAAAATTGCAACTGTTAGTGGTCTTTTAATGCTAGGGTTAGGAAATGGTATCGTAATCTGGGTTGAGCAGTTTATTCCAAGCGGTTTAGTGGCTATTATGGTGGCTTCGGCTGCAATATGGTTTGTTATTCTTGATAAATCACACTGGAAAGAAAACCTCAGTAATAAATATATCGTATCAGGCTTAATTATTGGTTTTTTAGGTGTTGTACTTTTATTCGGCGACCAGATTGTACAGGCGCTCGATAAACCGCAAAGTAACCTGCAAATTATTGGTATGGTTTTACTGGTTTTTGGACCAATTGCCTGGGCAGGTGGTTCTCTTTATTCAAAATACCATCCTACTACAGAGAGTTCGGTTTCAGTAAATACAGGTTGGCAAATGCTGATGGCAAGTTTAGCTTTTTTACCCGGTGCTTTATTAAAATCAGAATTTGTACAGCTCGATTGGCGAAGTATTCCACTTGATGCTTGGTTGTCTATCATTTATCTGATCTTGTTTGGCTCTATCGCCGCATTTAGCGCATATGTATGGTTGTTAAAAGTTCGCCCGGCTACGCAGGTGAGTACTTATGCTTATGTAAATCCGGTTGTGGCGGTACTGCTCAGTTTAACTTTTACCGATGAGAAGATTGGGTTTACACAGGTAATCGGACTTGTAATTATTCTGGGAAGTGTACTGCTAATTAATATTCCGAAATATAAAAAGGTGTAGGTTGTTCTTAAACTTTTATCCCTCCCAAATTAATACTTAATGAAGAAATCTATATAATATCTAAAATAGATTTCTTCATTGCATTAAAAATGAAAAATAGCCGGTATAATCAAAAAGACTTTGTTTTAGGCTAAAAAACTTTCCGCATTGTTAAATGCTTTTTACCGAAAGTAGCTCCGGTAGCTTTGTGAATGGCGATCATCTGTTCGTTAAAATCGCCAACCCAGCTTAATTCCAATTCCTTGTACTGATTTTTTGGTAGTACATATTCTCCAAGGCGAATGAATAGAACAGACTCTAGTCCATGTTTCTGGAATTTTGGTTTGGTGCCCATTACAATTGCTCGCATACGTGTAACGCCAACCCATCTGCGGTATGCAAATTTTAACTTTTGTAATAAGCCTAATTTACCATCAAAACCTTTAATCATCTGGTTTGCATCGGGAATAAGCACAACAAAAGATGCAGGCTCTCCTTCAAAATAAGCAAATTGAATTAAATGCTCATCCATTATCGGCTCCATACTTTTAAAACTTTCCTCTAAAGTTTCTTTCTTTACAGGAACAAAGTTTTCGAAATTTTGCCAGCCATCATTATAGATTTCCATCAGGTCGGCAATGTACTTTTCCGAATTTTTCTTGCTGAAATATTCAAACGTGTAACCAGGCTTATTTCTAACCCAATTGGCTATTTTTGTAAATCTTTCGGGAAAGGGGATGGTTAAATTGATGTGGTTGGTTAACTGTTCATATTGTGTTTCAAAACCGTAGGCATCGAAAAATTTTTGATAGTATGGGAAATTGTAATTCATACCGAAAGAAGGAGGGGTAAACCCATCAACCAATAAGCCCCAGAAGCTATCATTTTCACCAAAATTTATTGGTCCATCCATGGCTTTCATTCCATTTTCAGTAAGCCAGGCTTTTGCCGTGTCGAATAATAAGAAAGCTGCTTGCTCATCATCTATGCATTCAAAAAAACCCATCCCACCGGTAGGTTGTTCGTATTGAAAAGCTTTTTTTTCGTTGATGAAAGCTGCAATCCTCCCAATTAACTTTCCGCTTTCATCTTTTAAAACCCATCGTGTGCATTTACCGTGGCTGAAGAAATTGTTCTTATTCGGATCAAAAACATTCTCTACTTCTGAATCAAGCGGACAAATCCAGTTTTTATCGTTTTTGTAAAGAATTTTTGGTGTTTCTAAGAAATCGTTTTTTAGCGTAGAATTACTTACCTGTATAATTTGCATGGCAGATTTTAAAATTAAAAAGCATCCAACCAAACGGGCGGATGCTTTTCAAATATATAGTTTTTTTAAAAATTAATAATCGTCGTCGTCGTCATCAAAGTTGTCGAAGTTATCCAGGTCATCTAAAGGACCATCAAAGTCGTCATCATCATCATCACGGGATTTTTTTGCAGGTTTTAAATCTGCATCATCTTCAAAATCGTCGTTATCTTCTACTTCTTTTTTAGTAGTCGGTTTTGTCGGGGATTTCTTTGGAGTTTTCATACAACAAAAATAAAAATTGCTTTTATAGTTTAAAAATACGAAAAAACTTTTTTTAATAACAAACTGGTTTTAAACAAATTAAAATTAATTTATTCGGTAGTTTCGCCTATTGTATTTTCTTCACGGGTTATATCTTTTAACTGTGGTAACTGCGATAAGTTATTCAAAGCAAAGTAATCCATAAATAAGTTACTTGTGGTATATAAAATTGGTCTTCCAGGTGTCTCTGCTTTTCCCTCTATGCTTATTAGTTCTTTCTCTAAAAGCCTTTGTACAGAATAATCGGAATTTACACCTCTTATTTGTTCTATTTCGAGTTTAGTGATGGGTTGACGGTAGGCAATTATTGCCAGTGTTTCCATAGCGGCCTGGCTCAGTTTTTTCTTTGAACGATGTAGCTGTAACTGGTTTACTGTTTCGTGATAGTCTTTCTTTGTCAAAAACTGATATCCTTTATTAAGATTTACGAGTTCTATTGCAAAGTTATGATCAGCATATTTTAATTTAATTTCATCTAAACTTTCAAAAACCTGCGTTTCAATTATCTCATCTTCAAAAACAGCATTAAGCGCTAGGATAATTTCCTGTACATTAATGCTTTGTACCGAAGAAAAAATAAGGGCTTCTATGTGTTGTGTAATATTAGTTTGGGGCATAAACAAAAGTAAAAGTTTTGAGCAAAAAAAAGCGGTCTCGCTTTTTAAAAAACAAGACCGCTTTCAACACACAAATGAAACCTGAATTAAGATATAGTTTTAGGTTAGGTTATTAAATATCTATATCAATTCTATAAGAACGTTTTTGATAAACACTATCGTTTATTTCTAACACAAGTTTAAGGCTAATCTTAATGCGAAGTTATTTCTATTTAGTGAGTGGTATTAATAATTGAGTAAACGGTAATAATTCTATTTTAACGGTATAGAAATGAATACAGTTGTTCCGTTTTCGTTGTTTTGACGTACATTTAACTGTATAGGTTTTGCTTCAATTTGTCCTAAAAGATTTAACCTTTCTTTAGTGAGTTGCATCCCTTTACTAATGTGTTTGTCCTTTTTGTCTTTGAGCGAATTCTCTATTCCCACACCATCATCAATAATTTCGATATTCAGGTATTGTTCATCAAGTAGGTGTATGTTAATTTGTATTTCGCCTCCGGTTTCTTTCGGCATTATACCATGCCAGATAGCATTTTCTACGTAAGGTTGTAAAAGCATCGACGGAATTAAGGTTTCGTCTCTGTCTATTTCTTCATCAATATTAATTACATATTGAAGTTTTTCACCAAAACGGTTTTTTTCTAGTTTAAGGTATAAGTTTAAGTACTCCAGCTCTTCTTCCAGGGTTATGTAGCTTTTCGTACAGATTTCAAGGTTTTTTCTAATTAATCTTGCAAAACCAGTTAATACCTTATTGGCCGATGCTGTGTTTTGAGTATTGATGTAATGCTGGATGGAGTTCATTACGTTAAAAACGAAATGCGGATTCATCATCGCCTGTAATGCCTGTTGCTCGAGCATTAAAATTCTGTTTTTAAGCAAAAGCTGTTCCTGCTCCTTATCTTTTTGCCTTCTTGTAATGTACACAGCTAGTTTATAGAAAACATAACCTACCAAAAGAATTAAGATTGATAAGAACCACAGGCTTTGCCAGAATTGCTTTTTAATGGTAAAAGCAATTTTTGCAGATGGCCCCCAATCGTTATTCTGGCTTTTTGCACTTACTTCGAACAAATAATCGCCTGCTTGCAATGCCGAAAAATCCAATCGCCGGGTTCGGGTTTCGAGCCATGCCGAATTTTCATTTAAACGATAGCGGTATGTTATATCACTTGTGGTAAAATCAACTGCACCAAAGGTGAAAAGTACGGTGTTGTTTCCGCTCTCAAAAGTAAAATTATTCTGATTTATCGGTAAACGTTCGCCATTTTTTATAATCGATGTGATGTAAACTTTTGGATGACTCTTGCTTACATTCTTCTTGTCGTACTTAAAAAGAATTAATCCCTTATTTGTAGCGAAATAAGCAGTACTATCATCAATGTATAAACTGTTAACATCTTCGGTAAGCAAATCCTTTCCATAATCGAAATTAATTACTTCAGCCTTATTTGCATAATCCGAAATTTTATTTACCCCTTTATTGGTAAGCGCCCAAATTTCATTGTTTTTTATAAAAAGTTTTGTGCAGATATCGTTCGTTAAACCATTTTTTTGAGTAATCTGTCTGATGATTTTATTGTCTTTATAAAAAAGAATGCCATAACCGTCGGTTGCTAAAATTAAAGTGCCGTCAGGTAATTGCTGTATATCGTTTATCCTTTTGGTTAACAGCGGATTATTTCTAAAATGCTGAATTAATTTGCCATTGGCGAATTGCGATAAACCATTAACATTAGAGAACCACAAACCACCATTTTTATCGTAAAAAACATGGTAAGACCTGTCTTTGAAAAAATCTTCTTTCTCTCGGTATTTTAATGAGTTAAATTCGAGTTTGTTTATCCTGTCGGAAAGGAAAACTACTCCCGAAGATAATGCCAGCGCCAATTGGTTGTTTTTTTCGCTCAGGCTAAAATGCTTTACAACAAACATTGAATTGTTCGCCTCCTTGAGGTATTTTACATCATCTTTGGTTTTCGATACATTTTTAAAAACGCCTAATCCATAATCAGATGAAAAATAAACGGCATCTTTTTTCTCATCGAAAGCAATTTGTTTTATTACTTTATACTTTTTGTAATCATCCAGACCAACCTCATCAATTGCATAGTTTTTAATATTTAGTATATCAATCACCGCATCATCAGTGCCAAGCCAGAGCCTGTTGTTACTATCCTTGGTAATACTTTTAATTACGTTGCTGCTCAAGCCCGATTCTGCATCGATGATTGATAAGCGGGAATTGACATTCGGCAACATATAAATGCCCTGGTTTGTAGCAAACCACATGTTATTGCTGTAATCCTTTACCGATTGATTAACGGTAATGCCTTGCAAATACATCACTGTTTTGCCGCTTCGGTCCATTACCAGTGCGCCGTTGTTATTTGCAAGCCAAACTTCTCCATTCTTATTATCATAATAAAAATAACCAGACATATTTTTCAGCAAATTGTCGGGAATGGTTATGAGGCTTTTTATCGTATTATGCTGATATAATTTCAGTCCTTGCTCATCCAGATAATACAACGATCCGTTGGGTAGGTTACAAGCCGACATGTACGATAAGGGATTAACTTTGTTTGTGGTAACAGAGAAATTCTTTCCGTCGTACTTTTGTCTGCTTAAATCGCTGTATGCATAAATATTTCCTTTTTCATCTTCATGAAGAAAAGCATTTGTAAACTGGGTATTTACGCCAGGTGAAATAAATTTTTTAACAGATTTTCCATCCCAAAGAATGATAAGGTTTGAGTTTGTTCCCAGCCATATTCTACCTTTTTTATCTTCTAAGAAAGAAACAATTACAGTATTTGAATTTAGTTCTTTAAGTAACTTGTTGTTATTACGGTTATAAAATTTACCATCTTTAAGGAAGCTTAATTGACCGTTTAGCGCTAAAAACCATAACCTGCCCGCCCTATCTTCTTTTATCTGAAGTATTTGTGTATCAGGTAAGCCATCTTCAATATTAAAATTCTGAAAATTAGTTCCGTCAAAACGGCTTAAACCTGCATCTGTGGCAATCCATATGAAACCTTTTTTATCCTGTAAAATATAATAGCAATTATTACTTGCCAGTCCGTTTTTAGAGGTGTAATGTGGTAAATAAGTTGTTTGTGCTAAAATGTAATTAGGAAAAGCTAATAAGGCAAGGGATAGCAATAAGAAGCTGTTTCTGAACACTGTTTTTGTGTAGAAATATCGGATAATTGCCGAAAAAATGAGTTGAGTGTTTCTAATAATGCTCACCGTTCGATTTTGTAAATAGCTTTATTTTTTCAAAAAAATCGCTTGCTCTTCTTCTTGATACATTTATACTATCGCCGTTTTTAAGAAGTGCCTGTAAGCCATTTTTAGAATTATATTCTTTTAAATGATTAAGGTTGATGATGCTTGATTTATGTATACGAACAAATTGCTCGGAAGGTAAAAGTTCTTCAAATTCGCGAAGTACTTTCGAAACGGTTATTTTATCGTGATTACTTAAATGGAATACCGAATAATTACTATCGGCCTCAATGTAAATAATATCATCAATATCAATCATTTTAAAACCTTGTCCATAAGGAAGTGTAAGCTTTCTTATTTCTGTCCTGCTGGTGAGGCTCGATGCCAGATTTGTGATCCGTTCGTCTTTTTTATCAATGGTATTGTGTAGCCGGATGTGCTCTACAACTTTTTCGACTGCGATTTTTAATTCATCAATATCTATTGGTTTCAATAAATAATCGAGCGCATTGGCCTTTATTGCTTTTAAAGCATACTGATCGTAGGCTGTTGTAAATATCACGGCAGCATTGTGTTGCTGGGCGGCTGGAATAAGCTCAAAACCATTACCTCCAGGCATTGCAATATCAAGAAATATTAGGTTTATAGGGTGATGAGCAAGGATTTCCTTCGCTTCAGCAACTGAACGGGCTATGCCGGTAATTTCTACCTGCGGACAGTTTTGTTGCAGCAAAAAGAACAGCGAAGAACGTGCAAATTCCTCATCATCAACAATAATAGCTTTTAATATACTCATAGTTATAGGTTGGTGAATGTATTAAAAACGCCTTATAAAAAAAAATGTAAATGCAAAAACCAAGACTGGTAATTGTCACGTATATATCACCAAACCGAGATTGAAAAATCCCTAAACGTAAAAAATATGAAAAACAATGAACTAGAAATTAAAGATGAACTTCAGCAAGAAAGTTTGTTTAATGGTAGTTTAGGCCGCAGGTCTTTTCTACAATTTGCCGGAGCCAGTGCTGCGGGAATGGCATTGATAGCTGCCGGTTGTAAAAAAGACCGTGGTTACGCATCAATGGATGGTGCAACTTTAGATTTTAAAGATGACTTTGGTGTATTAAACTATGCCTACGCTTTAGAGCAATTGGAAGCTGCATTTTATGTTAAAGTTGCTTCAGCTCCACCAACAAGCTTCTCTGCTGCTGAAAAAGCTTATTTCCAGGATATTCAGTTTCATGAAATTGCACACAGAGAGTTTTTTAAAAACGCTTTGAGCACTGCTGCAATTGGTAGTTTAGAGGTTGATTTTTCGAGCATTAATTTTACCGATCGTACAAGTGTTTTGGGGGCAGCTAAAGCTTTCGAAGATTTAGGTGTTGCAGCTTATAACGGAGCAGGTGTACGTATTAAAACTGATGCTTATTTAGTGTTAGCTGGCAAAATTGTTTCTGTAGAGGCTCGCCATGCTGCTTACATCCGCGATTTAATATCTAATGGTTCTTTCGCTGATTTAAACGATTTAACCGCACTTGGTTCGAACAATGCAGGTGGTTTGGATGGCGCATTAACACCAGATAAGGTATTGGCTGTAGCTGGTAAATACATCAAAACAAAAATTAATGTAATTAATCTTTAATCTTAATCTCCTGAAATCATGAATATCGTAAATATATTAGAAGAAATTGAAAAAGTTGACGGCGAAATCTATGAAAGATTAAGTCCGAGAAGAGCTGCAATGAAAGATTTTTACTCAATGGGTAAAAAAATTGCTTTCGCGGCTGCACCATTGGCATTAGGTTCGATGTTTACCAAAGCCTATGGACAAACATTACCAACAGCTGTAGTTGGAACATTGAATTTTGCACTGGCTTTAGAGTATTTGGAGTTCAATTTTTATAACCACGCTTTGTTAGGTACTGATGTTACCTTTGCGTATCCAACTACTGCCGCAAAAGCTGCAATCACCACTATCCGCGATCATGAAGCTGCTCACGTTGCTTTATTAAAAGGTGCATTAGGTTCTTCAGCCAGGGCTGAGATTACTTACGCAATGACAGACTTTACCGCAGGCGGTACCTTTTCAACGGTTTATTCTGATTACACTACTTTCTTAAAAGTTGCGCTAGGTTTTGAAGATACAGGCGTAAGGGCATACAAAGGACAGGCAACTGTTTTAAAGGGTAATTCAGTATTAACTACCGCATTGCAAATTCATTCTGTAGAAGCGCGTCATGCTTCGCACATCCGCCAGATGCTTGCCGCTGCCGGTGCTTCAATTAAACCATGGATTAGCCTTGGCGCTGGCGGCATTTCTAACGATACAGGTGTACCTCAGGTTGATCCTGTTTATGCTGGCGAAAATCTGGATGTACAGGCAGGTGTTACCATTACCGGTATAAACGGTAATACTGGTGTAACGAAAGCTGCAGCTGTAGAATCCTTTGATGAAGCTTTAGATACCGCAAGTGTGGTTACAATCGCAAATTTATTCTTAAGAACGGGTTCAAAATTATAATAGAAAGAATATAATCAATCCTGATTAAAATAGGTAATGTTTAGTTTAAGGTAGGGAAGTAGGACTTAGGTTCTGTTTCCCTTTTTTTTGCAGGATTTTAACGCAGATAGATTTTTGGGCTGCGGGAAATGTTGTTATTTAAAATGAGTTGAGTAGCTATTTAGAAATGGTTATTCCCTTGAAAAATATGTTTTTATTCAGGATGCTTTTACCGTCAGGCAAGATACAGGTGAAACTGTAAGCAACACCATCGATGAATATAGTAATAAAATACACTCGTGATTTATTAACCTCATCACGGCCTTCAAACTGATACGAAGTTTTTCCGGTAAGGTTTGAGATCGAAACTGGCCCAAATGTATATTTTGGCATCGACGGTTTAAAACCTTCCAGAAATTCATTAGCAAAATCCTGCTCAACCACTACACTATCAAATGCCGCCTTATCAAAATTAATTGCTTTTGCGATATCAGCCATGCTGGCAGCAAAAATTACACCTTCGTCATCTTTAACACCATAGGATGTTTCAGAAGCTTTTACTGGTTTTTTTGGAAAAGATATACTGATTTTATCGCCTAACTTTTGATTAAACCAATTTTGCTGTGCATTTACTGCTATGCTTAAAATGAGGAAAAAGAAAAGGCAAAAATATTTCCGAAACATGATAAATCCTAATAAGTTATCACCTGTTCTTCTAAATGTTCAGGTAAATCGCGGTAATTGTATTTTTGCCCACGAAGCTGTGGCTCAAAACCTGCTGCTTTTATCGATTGTTGAATGCCATTTGCCGTAAACCTGTGCGGTGCACCTGCTGCCGAAACAACATTTTCCTCAATCATAATCGAACCGAAATCGTTTGCTCCTGCGTGTAAACACAATTGAGCAGTTGTTTTACCAACAGTTAGCCAGCTTGCCTGAATATTTTTAATGTTTGGTAACATAATACGGCTTAAAGCAATCATTCTGATGTATTCATCGGCAGTAACGTTGTTGCTGATTCCTCTGAGTCTTTTTAACAGCGTTCCGTCATCCTGAAAAGGCCACGGTATAAAAGCTAAAAACCCATTTGCATCAGCAGGTTTTTCACTTTGAACCTGGCGAATCCAAACCAAGTGCTCGAAACGTTCTTCGATGGTTTCGACATGGCCAAACATCATGGTAGCTGAAGTTGTAATATCCAGCTGATGACAAGCCCTCATTACATCCAGCCATTCTTGTCCACCGCATTTACCTTTCGAAATCAAACGCCGAACACGGTCGTTTAAAATTTCAGCTCCTGCTCCAGGTAAAGAATCCATACCAGCCTCTTTTAACGTTTTTAAAACATCAGTATGGCTTAAACCTTCGAGTTTAGCTACGTGCGCAATTTCGGGCGGGCCTAAAGCATGAAGTTTTAAATCAGGATATAATTCTTTTAATTTTTTGAATAAATCAGCATAAAATGCCAAACCTAAATCGGGGTGATGACCGCCTTGCAGCAATAACTGATCACCTCCTAAACGAAAAGTTTCCTCTATTTTAACTTTATAGGTTTCAATATCAGTAATATAGCTTTCGTCGTGACCAGGGCGGCGAAAGAAGTTGCAGAATTTACAATTAGCAATACAAACATTCGTGGTATTTACATTTCTGTCGATTTGCCAGGTAACTTTACCACTTGGTACCTGAATTTTCCTGAGTTCGTTAGCCACAAACATCAAAGATGCCGTATCGGCATTATGGTAAAGATGTACACCTTCTTCAAGGCTTAAGAAATCGAAATGTAATGCCCGTTGCAGTAAATCGGCTGTATTCATAGTACAAAGATAAATAAAAGTCGTCAGTCGCAAGCCCTAAGTCGTCAGCCTTTGGTAAATACAGTGTTAAAAAGCGTTAAACCTTTCAAAAATAAAATGTGTCTCACAGCTTACATTTTACATCCTCATTTTTCTTCTAAAATTCTATCTTTACAATCCTAAAATTAGATAATGGTAGATTTTAAACGCTTCACACTAGCCAATGGGTTAAAAGTTCTGGTACATGAAGATGCCACAACGCCAATGGCAGTTTTAAATATTTTGTATGATGTGGGTGCCCGCGATGAGGATGCCGAAAAAACTGGTTTTGCCCACCTATTTGAGCATTTAATGTTTGGCGGTTCAGTTAACATCCCGAATTATGATGAGCCTTTGCAACGCGTAGGTGGTGAAAACAACGCATTTACAAGTAACGATATCACTAATTACTATATTACTTTACCCGCTGAAAACATAGAAACAGCTTTTTGGCTGGAAAGCGACAGGATGCTGAATCTTGCTTTTTCTGAAAAAAGCCTTGAAACACAAATTAATGTTGTGAGCGAGGAGTTTAAACAGCGCTATCTAAACCAGCCTTATGGCGATGTATGGTTGAAATTACGTCCGCTGGCCTACAAAACCCATCCTTACCGCTGGGCAACTATTGGTAAAGAGCTTTCGCACATTGAAGATGCTAAAATGAGTGATGTAAAAGCCTTCTTTAAAAAACATTATAACCCAACAAATGCAATTTTGGTTGTTGGTGGAAATGTGAAGGTAGATGATGTTAAAAAACTTGCTGAGAAATGGTTCGAGCCTATTCCAGCAGGCGAAAAATATAACCGAAACCTTAGTCAGGAAGCAAAACAAACTGAAGCAAGGTTTGAAACCGTAAAAGCGAATGTTCCCCTTAATGCTATATATATCGCTTTTAAGATGTCGGGTAGATTAGGGAAAGATTATTACGCTTTCGATTTATTATCAGATGTACTTTCTGGCGGAAAATCGTCGAGATTACATAACAGTTTGTTAAAAGAGCAGCAGTTATTTAGCGATATCAATGCGTATATTTCAAGTAGTTTAGACCCCGGTTTATTTATCGTTGAAGGAAAACTGGTTGAAGGCGTTTCGATTGAAAGAGCAGAGGCTGCCATATGGGAAGAACTTGAGAAAATGAAAGCTGAACCTGTTAGCAATAAGGAGTTAACAAAAGTGAAAAATAAGGTAGAATCGGTTTTGGTTTTCTCAGAGATGAGCCTGCTTGATAAAGCTATGAATCTGGCATACTACGAATTGCTGGGCGATGCAGCTATTTTAAATGAAGAAGCAGCTAAATATTTGAAGGTTGAGGCTGATGATGTTCAAAGAATAGCTCAGGAAACTTTCAATAAAGACTTATCATCTACCTTGTATTATTTAACCGAAGAACATGCTTAACCGTACGCAGGCACCTGATTTTAAACAGGTATCCAACATAAAATTTATTCAACCTGAAAGAAAATCACTGGATAATGATGTTCCGGTGTTTACCGTGTATTCAGGAGAACAGGATTTGGTAAGAATCGAATTCATTTTCGAAAATGTAAACTGGAATCCTGACAAACCATTACAAGCCATTGCTGTTAGTGCCATGTTAAATAATGGAACCGGGAAATTATCATCAAAAGAAATTGCCGAGAATATCGATTTCTATGGTGCTTTTTTTCAAACAGAATATGGGCAAGACCAATCTACAGTAACCCTTTATTCCTTAAATAAACATCTTGCATCTGTTTTACCTATTGTTAAGGATGTGCTTTCTGATAGCCAGTTTCCACAAAAAGAACTTGATATCTATATCCAGAATCAAAAGCAAAAATTACAGGTCAATTTGCAGAAAAATGATATTCTTTCGCGTAAAGAATTTTCTCATGCTTTATTTGGTGATACAGCTTACGGGGTTGATATCCAGTTGAAACATTATGACGCCGTAAAACGTGATGATTTACTGGCGTATTTCAAAGCTGCCTATACCCCAAATAATTGTACAATAGTTGTTGCAGGGAAATTCAGTGAAGAAAGTTTTTCTTTATTGAATACCCATTTCGGTAAGGACTGGGGAAAAAGTGATGCAACAAAAAACAATTTCAGTTTCGATTCGCCAAAAGCAAATGAGGTTTATAAAGAAAAACCCGAATCTTTGCAGTCAGCTATTCGTATTGGTCAGCTGGCAATTAACCGCAGACACGAGGATTTTGCAGGATTACAGATTTTAAACTGTGTTTTAGGTGGTTATTTTGGCTCCCGTTTAATGAATAATATCCGGGAAGATAAAGGCTATACTTACGGTATTGGTTCGGGTATTGTATCCTTAAAAAATGCCGGATATTTGTTTATTGCGACAGAGGTTGGTGCCGATGTTTGTACTGCAGCATTAACTGAAATTTATAAAGAGATAGATTTACTAAAAAACGAACTCGTTGAAGCAGAAGAGCTTGAACTGGTGAGAAATTATATGTTAGGCTCGATGTTAGGTAGCCTGGAAAATGTCTTTTCACATGCTGATAAATTCAAGAATATTTATTTCTCGGGATTGGATTACAGCTATTATGAAAACTATATTCATAAAGTGAAGACGATAAGTGCTGAAGAAATAAAGGATTTAGCTAATAAATACCTGACTACTGCAAGCTTTACCGAAGTGGTGGTAGGGAAGAAGTAACCTGATAATAGTAAGAATAAAAAAGGGGCTGAAAATTAATTTTCAGCCCCTTTTTTTATCTGTACTGACATAAATAAGCTGTCTGTATATCTGTTTTTACTTTGAAGGATGAATTAGCAGGAACTTCAAATTTACTTCCGGTTCCGAAAGATTCCCACTCATCATGTTCAGGAAGTAAAGCATTAAGAACGCCTTCAATAACATGCATAATTTCTTTCTGGGCTGTTCCAAATTCGTATTCGCCCGGATTTATTATACCTATCGTTGATTTACCATCTGCACTTTCGTAACCTAACGATTTTACATTTCCATCGAAGTATTGGTTTTCAGTTATCATAACCTAATTTTACTGTATTTTTGCTAAAACTGCTTTTTGCTTATCCGCCTGGTATATTTTCTTATAGAATTCTACATATTCGTTATATTTCTCAGGAGGATATTTTTTATCATTCATTGTTTGTGTACGGGTATACACAATAGTATTTTCTTTAGTAACAAATTTGGCCGTGTATGAACCAAACTCTGAATTAATTGTAATGTCTTTAGGAATAAATTCTACTTTCAATCCAGTTGGTAAGTTGTAAATTATTTCATCTTCATCATTATAACTGAATGGTACCGAAAATTGTGTCTTCCTATTCTCAACTTTAAGCGGCACACTTTCTTTTCTATTAACCTGATTTAAAACTAAAAATAGTTTGTCTCCTCCTTTACTTAACAATTGATTGGTTTTAAAGTTTAATTCTTCAGTTAGTATAGGTGTATTTTTATTTGGTTGGAGGTATTTAAAACTTCGAAGTTCGGCAATCGGAAGCATGCTGCTTTCCAATATTTTTTTTCTTGTTTCTACAGGTTCTAATAATGTAAATTCGAAATTGTCTTCAAATTGAGCGTTCCCGTAAATTGATCTCATTTCAAGGTTTCCAGTTCCATCATCTGCCAAAATAATTTTTGTTTTTCTTATTTGATAGTTTTCTTTTGCGGATAATGCAGGTGTACGTACCATTTTACCTCCAGATTCAGTAATCATTAAAACATTTCGGTCAGCGTTACTGTAACCAATAAAGCCCATAGGTTTGTATTGGCTTGTACATTCTAAAAATGTAGTATCTTTTTCCGAGGGAATGCACAAAATCATATGATTTGCCTGACCTATGCTGGAATAATTTGGATTTAAGCTTGGCATTCCATTTCCAATAATGATAAGGTTCGATTGTATTCCTGCCTCATTTAAAAGTGCTTTCATGAAATTTGATAAAGCTTTGCAATCACCATAATTGACCTGCGCAACTTTTTCTGCTAAAATAGGACGGAAACCACCTACGCCAAGCTGAACACTAACATATCTGGTATTTTGCTGCAAATAGTTATAAAGAATCTGAATTTTTTCCTTATTTGTTTTCGCATCTTTAATTAAATTTTGCACCAAGCTTTTTGTTGATTCGGGCAGTTTATTCCCCCCCTCATTTAATTTATAAATCCACGAACCAAAATTTTTCCAATTATCAAAATTTCCAGTTGTATTATCGTACTCGAACTGATTGGGGGAAGCTTTAACCCAAGAAGAAATGTTATCAATGCCTGCTGACATTGGTTCTCTGGTTATTGCCTGGATATTATTGCTCCTCCAGTTATATTGAATTTTATCGCCTATTGCTGTCGAATCTGTTTTAAGGTTATTACTGGTTAAATATTTTAACTGATATGATTTGTTTTTTTGAATGGTATATACCGATTTTTCTGTGGAAATGCCAAAGCCTTTAAGATCTCTCCAGGAAGGCAAGGTGAGTAGTCCATTAAAGTTTTGAGTGAAGCTGTATTCAATGGTATATGGATAATTATTGCTAACAAATTTTAACAACTTTATTCTGTTGTCCTGAAAAAGAGAGAAACCATCTGATGCAAGCTGATCACGAATATCAGAAGATTTATATTCTTTTATTCGTTTTCCTGATGCATCATAAAGAGCAGCTTTGATATTAGAAATATTAGAAAAATTATCATAAACTTCTTCCATTTCTGCTAAATCATCACCTGCTTTATTTAAAATGGTTATCGCAATTTTATATTCATATTGGGCTGATCCAATACTTTTAATGTCTATAAATTGCTCTTCATTTCTAACTACGGCAACAGCATCTTTTTTTAAGTCTTCAGTAATTTTTGCTACATCATAATTAATCTGAGCAGAAGAAAAATTAAGTGTAGTTAATGATATCAATAGAATTAATAAATACCTCATCTTATCCTTTTTTCTTAAATACAATTTGTTCAGCCTGCTTTTCTACTATTGCTTTAAAAAGGGCTTTTAGATCAAAATATTCTTCCGGAGCATATATTGTTTTATTAATAGTAATTACACTCTTTACCATTAAAGTTTTACCTTCCGAAAGATAAGAAATCGTAAAAGTTCCATTGTCATCTGGTAATTTATATGCAGCACTTTTTGGTAGCTTATCAATCTCATAATCTTCAGGAAAGTTCAATGCTATTCGATATGATTCTTTAATTGGATGAGCGAAGTCGACTGGGAATTTTCTTTCCTCATGCTTAAATATGTTTTCCTTAGTTTTTTCGAAAAGTAAAGGATTAAAATAGACAAGGTTGCCAGCCTCTTCCACATTGTCTTCAATGACTACAGACATAGATTCAGTTAAGGTTTCATCGAGCAGATCCAAATTGTCTATTTTATAGTTGGATAATTCCAATCCATTTTTATCTTTTTTAAAACTTTTTAAGAATTCTATTTCATTATTCGTTTTTCGGTATCTATTTCTTAAGTTTAATGCTGCGTAACCTTTTGAATATTGATTTATTTGCCCTTTAAGCTTGTTTTCTTTGTCGAGGGTTAAATTATAAATAAATGTCTTTTCTTGAGCAAATTCTGGTTCAGTAGAAATCCAATTGCCACTTATATTTTTAAAATCAATTAAAAATCCTTGATGACTTAGGTTTTCAAAATCTATCATGCCAATAGGTAAATCCTGGTCCGTCGCATCCATAAAGTAAGCTCGATTGCCTGTTGATGCTAATGTAATAACATTATCAAATTTTGAGATGATTGGATACCCTGGATGAGCACCATTATCACGCGTACTAAGTAGAACAGGGTATGCGTTAATTTTAGCCTCTTTTAATAAACTAAGAAGTGTGAGGTTGATATCTGCTGATGATCCCGATTTTTTTTCGAATATAATTTTTGGATTAACTACTGAGGTATACTTAGAATAATCATTGTTCCATTTAATATTGTTTTTAACATAATTATAAATCAGTTTAATACAAGCTAAAGTGTCTTTTTCGCCCTTTAGTATGTTAGGTAATACTGTTTTTGCATAGCCGTTTTTGTTTACAAATCCACCAAAGTTCTCATCTAAGGCAAGGCTGTTAATAATTTTGGGCCATGTTCCGGTATAGTCTTGATACATCTGATTTGGAAATCGTGTTGCAAGTAATTCAAACGATATTCTTGGGATGTAATCGTCAATTGTAGTGATAAATGCTTCATCTTTTAGTGCTGGTAAGTTTTCTGCGGTATACTGGTCATGCATTGCATTTGACGATACACCCGTAACATAGCTGGCATTTTCACTCTTATGTAATGTATGATTAACGCTATAATAACCACTTAAATCAGTTTTATAAGATAAATATTCTGGTATACTTACATTGTACTCTGAATACATTGTAGGTATATCGCTTTGAAAACGCCAGCCACGTAGCGTAAATATAAAATCTGATTTGATTTTATATTTAAATTCTATGATTGACCCTTCTTTTACATTTGGCAAAGCAAATTTTTTAAACACATAATTTTTATTAAACTCTTCGGTAAATTTTGCATCTTTATTAAGCTTGCTAACAACCATTTTTCCATCAACCAGATTATAGGTAGCAGCATCCATGTAATTTAAATCTTCTTTAGCAGAATTACTGTTCTTGTAAAGCTCAATTTTGAAATTGGCAAGATCATAACCATTCTTAGTCAGAATTTTATAACGTATGTGTCTTTCAAAAACATATATAAAACTGCCCGATGCAGGACTTAGTTCGAAATAACAATCTCCAACATCAAAAAGCTTTATAGCTGCGGCTGAAGAATCTTGTCCTGTTGCCTTGATATCAAATTCTGAAGGAGAAATTTTGCCAAATTTGAATTCTTTTTTTACAGTTTGCTTTGTTTGGGCAATAAGGTTTGTTGCACATGTGCATAGCACAAGGCAAAACAATGTGAGAACGTTTTTACGCATGAATTTTTTAGTTGTTTGGTTATAACAATAATAAAAACATTCTTTGATATTTAAAATTAAATGTAAGATTTAATTTACAGAAAAGAGCTTGGCTGAACATAATATTAAATGCCTCTTCCATTTGTCAGCAAAGCTTAATATTTAACCATTTTCAGCCTTACACTTTTATTTTCCTGGTTTTTTTGTATCTTTGCCTGGCAAATAATAAATCGTAATTTATTTGCTATGCAACTCGACTCCACAAAATTTATTGCTACAGGTTTAACTTATGACGACGTACTTTTAGTACCCGCATATTCTGAAATTCTACCTCGTGATGTAAATACAGCCACTTTTCTAACGAAAAAAATCAAGCTTAACGTTCCATTGATTTCTGCAGCGATGGATACTGTAACTGAAGCTGAACTTGCTATTGCCATTGCACAAAATGGCGGTATTGGTATGTTACACAAAAACATGACGATTGAGCGACAAGCCAACGAAGTTCGCAAGGTAAAACGTTCAGAAAGTGGCATGATTCAAGACCCGGTTACATTACTAGAAACTGCGGTAGTTGCCGATGCTTTCAAAATTATGAAAGAGCACAGAATCGGTGGTATTCCTGTTGTAAGCAGCGATAATAAATTGGTTGGTATTATTACAAACCGAGATTTACGTTTCCAGAAAAACATGTCAAGACCTATTGCAGAGGTAATGACTAAGGAAAATCTGATTACAGCACCTGAAGGTACTAACCTTGTACAGGCTGAAGAAATCCTTCAAAATCATAAAATAGAGAAATTACCAGTAGTATCTAAAGATGGTTACCTGAGTGGTCTAATTACGTTTAAAGATATTTCGAAAGTTAAAAATTATCCTGTAGCGTGTAAGGATGAACGTGGTCGTTTACGTGTAGGCGCAGCCGTTGGCGTAACTGCTGATACTTTATTACGTGTTGACGCTTTGGTAGCTGCTGGTGTTGATGTAATTACCATTGATACGGCCCATGGCCATTCTAAAGGTGTAGTTGATAAATTAAAGGAAGTTAAAGCAAAATATCCTGAATTACAGGTTATCGTTGGAAATATTGCTACCGGAGCTGCTGCAAAATTTTTAGCAGAAGCTGGTGCCGATGCGGTTAAAGTTGGTATTGGACCGGGTTCAATTTGTACTACCCGAATTATTGCCGGTGTTGGTGTACCGCAATTATATGCTGTTTACGAATGCGCTAAAGCATTAAAAGGAACTGGCGTACCGGTTATTGCCGATGGTGGTATTAAACATACCGGCGATATTGCAAAAGCAATCGCATCCGGAGCGAGTACAGTAATGGCGGGATCATTATTTGCAGGAGTTGAAGAATCACCAGGTGAAACCATTATTTACGAAGGACGTAAATTTAAGTCTTATCGCGGAATGGGATCTATCGAAGCAATGGAACAAGGTTCAAAAGACCGTTATTTCCAGGATGTTGAAGATGATATTAAAAAATTAGTTCCTGAAGGTATTGTAGGGCGTGTGCCGTTTAAAGGTACTTTGGCCGAAGTGATGTACCAATACATAGGTGGTTTACGTGCCAGTATGGGCTATTGTGGCGCTGCAAATATCGAAGCTTTACAAGAAGCACAATTTGTTCAAATTACAGCTGCAGGTATGCGTGAAAGTCATCCACATGATATCACGATTACTAAAGAGGCACCTAATTATACAAGATAATCTGCAACATTTAATCAAGAAAGATTATTAATCTCATTTAATATGGTCTGGTAAGCTTTAACGCTCATTTAGACCTCAAAAAAATTTAAACGGAGCATCATTATTGATAGCTCCGTTTTTTATTGCGATGGTGGGTGTTTCAATTTCAGCCATTTCTTGTCTGATAAGATTTTACTTTATCTCTTGAAATAAAATAATGAAACAAAATTTCTACGCCAATACGCATTTGTTTAGCAAATAACCACGCTTTCAATCATACCAGAAAATAATTATGCAAAATAAAATTTGGCAAGTGTCTTTTTTTAATATATTTGTCGACAAAATCCATAGAATTAATATATTTTAAAATGAAACATTGCATTAATAACCATTTAAATAGCTGTTGTTGCTTCCTTTATTCACAAAATAAAGCATTCCGAACGCGGCCATAATCTAAAAAATCTAACCCAAATACATTAATTTAATCATGAAACGAAATATACTAATCATATTTTTTTTAACCCTTTCTGCCAGCTCAGTATTCGCTCAAAGTATAGTAACTGGTATAGTGAAAGGTGCAAATAACACAACAATACCCGGAGCAACAATTACAATAAGGGGAAGCAAAATTGCAACTGTTACTGATGCAAACGGTGCGTTTACTATCGACGCTAAACAAGAACCGCCATTTTATATTCGTGTGAGCTATGTTGGCTACAAACCTCAGGATTTTCAGATTTTGAAACTTCAGGAAGCGCCTTTGGAATTGGTTCTAGTAGAAGATACGCAGCTTGATGAAATTGTAGTAACTTCGAGAAGGCGTTCGGAGGTATTACAGGATGTGCCAATCCCAATAACCGTTATTGGTGGTCAGGCTGCCGAGAATGCAGGTGCTTTTAATGTTAATCGTTTAAAGGAGTTAGTACCATCAGTACAATTATATGCTTCAAACGCCAGGAATACAACACTTAATATCCGTGGTTTAGGTTCTACATTTGGTTTAACCAATGACGGTATAGATCCTGGAGTAGGTTTTTATGTTGATGGCGTTTATCACGCTCGTCCAGCGGCTACCTCAACCGATTTTCTTGATATTGACCAAATAGAAGTGCTTCGTGGTCCTCAAGGAACCTTGTTCGGAAAAAATACCACTGCAGGGGCTTTTAACATTACCACAACCAAGCCAAGCCAAACACCAAGTGCGAAAGTTGAAATGAGTGTTGGAAATTATAACTTCCTGCAAGCTAAAACATCTGTATCTGGTGGAGTTGCTAAAAATCTTGCCGCTAAAATATCCATTTCGGGCACACAGCGTGACGGAACCATCTGGAATACAAGGGAAGAACGTAGGTACAGTGGTCAAAATAACCTGGGTTTTAAAGGGCAGCTGTATTTTACACCATCTGATAAGTTGAAAATATTACTAAGTGGCGATGTAAGTGTTCAACATCCGGCAGGTTATCCTTTGGTAATTGCAGGCGTTACACAAACAGAAAGAAGCGCTTATCGCCAATACGCCAGAATTGTTTCTGATTTAGGCTATCAGCAACCTAAAATCGATCCTTTCTCAAGGGAAATAAATACAAATACACCGTGGAGACATAATCAATCGATAGGAGGTGTTTCTGTAAATGTTGATTATAAAATCGGTAACGGAACATTAACATCGACAACGGCATGGAGATTCTGGAACTGGGACCCTACAAACGACCGGGATTTTTCGGAGCTGGCAGCTTTGACAAAATCGCAGGGCAACTCGCGTCATGATCAGTATTCTCAGGAAATCAGGTATGCAGGTAATATCAGCGAGAAATTAAGTGGCGTAATCGGTGTTTTTGCCTTAAGCCAGAATTTAAAAGGCTTAGATCAAACGGAAGAAGTTGGTAAAGACCAGTGGAGATTTGTACAAACCAGTAATACCGGGTCGCAGGCACTATATTCTACACCTGGTTTGTTGGATGGTTTTGGCATTAAAACTAACTCTGTTATCAAGTCGTTAAGTACAGCAGTTTTTGGTCAGGTAGATTGGGAAGTTGTTAAAAATCTGCATGTATTACCAGGTTTAAGGTTTACCTACGATAAAAAAGATGTTGATTATAACAGGACTACCTACGGAGGTTTGCAAACCACTGATGCGGCGCTTCTGGCACTTAAAGCTGCGGTTTACAGTAATCAGCAATTTAATACTAGTGTAACTAACAATAACTTGTCAGGAAATATTACGCTTTCCTATCGCCCGACACCTAAGTTAAATGTTTACGGAATTTTCTCTACGGCTTATAAACCGGTTGGTGTTAACGTAGGTGGCTTGCCAACGACTTCGACAGGTGCAGCAGATTTATCTGTAGCCGTGGTAAAACCAGAATACGTTGAACATTATGAGTTAGGCCTTAAAACTAAGCCATTCAAAGGTACAATTTTAAACGTTACAGCTTTCAATACCGACATTAAAGATTACCAAACTAATGTGCAATCGCCTCAATTGGGTGTAAACAGAGGCTATCTGGCAAACGCAGAAAAGGTAAATGTTAAAGGATTGGAAATTGATGGAACATATCAGTTAGAAAGATTCTTGACCTTGAATGCGGCATTAGCTTACCTCGATGGAAAATATGTAACCTTTACCAATGCACCGTTACCTTTAGAAGAAACTGGTCATACCGAAACCATTAATGGAGTAGCAACACAGGTTGCTTTTAAAGATGCATCTGGCGGAAGACTTCCGGGCATTTCTAAGTGGAATATCTCAGGTGGTTCAGAGTTTAGCACTCCGGGGAGTTTAGCCACAAAACCTGGCCGCTATTTTATTGCGGGCGATGCGAGCTACCGTTCTACTTATTCTTCAAATCCTACACCCTCAGCGGTGTTAAATGTTCAGGGTTATGCCTTATTTAATGCACGTTTAGGGTTTAAATCAGAGAAATTTTCGGTTTTTGTGTGGAGCAGAAACCTTACAAATAAAAACTATTATGAGCAATTGCAGGCTGCAGCAGGCAATTCAGGCTTGTATGCCGGTGTACTTGGCGACCCAAGGACTTACGGTGCAACATTCCGCTACAGTTTTTAAATTAAGCGCTTAATCTTTTCTCTCTTATATTTGGTTGAAAGGTGTCGGATTTATCCGGCACTTTTTGTTTTATAAAGCAGTGTAGAACTTTGTTAGAATGATTATTATATACTTAAAAAGATTGGGTCAAAGCTGTTTTTTCCAAATATTAAAGTTAAAATTAATTTTTGTGCAACATTATAGTTTACAGCACAACGATAAAAGCTTAACTTCGGTAAATTTTTAATAAATGAATAAGCTTAAAGCAGTTTGTGTTTATTGTGGTTCCAATTTTAATGGCGATCCAAAACTAAGACAGGCAATTAAAGAACTGGCAGAAAAACTAGTTGGTGAAGGAATAAGGCTGGTTTATGGTGTTGGAAGTGTAGGCGTAATGGGAGTGCTTGCGAATGATGTTTTAGAATCTGGAGGATTGGTTACTGGTGTAATTCCACAGTTTTTGATGGATAAAGAAGTTGGTCATAAGGGTGTTACCGAAATGATTGTAACTGAAAATATGCACCAGCGGAAACAGAAGATGGCCGATTTAAGTGATGGTTTTGTAATTCTTCCCGGTGGATTTGGTACGCTTGAAGAGTTTTTTGAAGTACTTACCTGGTTGCAATTAGGCCTACACAATAAACCAATCGGCGTATTAAATGTAAATGGTTTTTACGATCCATTGTTTGAACAAATGGAGATGATGGTCCAAAGTAAATTTTTAAAACCGGCTAACCGCGATTTGGTTTATAATGAAGCTGTTGCTTCATCGCTGATTGATAAAATGGATAGCTTTTCTGCAATGCCTGATGAAGTTTGGTTCAGGGAAAGAAATTTAACTTAATCGAATAACTAAAAAAGATAAACAATTTTCAAACCGTTAATTTGTAAAGAAATTGACGATAAAAATAAATAACAATGCAAATTATTACTTCTCACGCAGAATTTGAACAACATTTAGGAAAAGAGCTGGGAGTTTCTTCCTGGCATACCATTACGCAAGAGCAAATCAATAAATTTGCTGATGCAACACTCGATTTTCAATGGATTCACACCGATGAAGAAAAAGCTAAAAATGAAGGTCCATTCGGCTCAACTATTGCACATGGCTATTTAACACTTTCATTAATTCCATACCTGTGGAAAGAAATTGTTGATATCAGAAACCTGAAAATGGAAATTAACTATGGAATTGAAAGTTTGAGATTTGCCCAACCGGTAACTGTAAACAGCAAAATCAGGTTAAAGGCTAAACTTGCTTCAATTGTTAATTTACGTGGCGTTACTAAAGTAAATATGGGCATCGAAATGGAAATAGAGGGGCAAAAAAAAGCTGCATTTACGGGAGAAGTTGTTTTTCTATACCACTTCATCACCACATAAAATAAAATACCCTATAAGATAATCAGTATGCAACCTATACTGATTATCTTATAGGGTACTGTTAATCTTTTATAAACTTCTTTTTGATGAAACCGCCAAGCGACTCATCCTCCAGGTCTTCCAGCGTACTTAGTTCTAACTCCAATGCTTTTGTGCTGATTTGAATTTCTATTAATGATATGACTAGTGAAACCATAAAAAATATCAGGCTTGAAGCAAAAAGAATTTCCGCTACAACATTCCATTCCAGGTAAATAAAAAACATACAGAACAGGCAAAGGCAAAAGCTTAAAACACCAAAGGCTTGCATATTCTTAATTAATTTTAGCCGATAACGCAGGTTTTTGATCTGGTTCTGTAACCCAATGTTTTTTTCGCCTTCCTCATACTTTGCTTTTAAACTTCTAACCAGTGCCGCCAAAGCCAGAAAGCGATTGGTGTAAGCCAGCATAATCAGGCTGATTGCGGGAAATAGTAGTGCAGGAATGTTTACCGTTAACTCCATTCGATAAGGTTTAAATCAAAAATATTATTTTAAACTGATATTTGCTTATTTAACTGCAAAGCGGGCCTTTTTTCTTATTTTTTTGCTGATGAATAGTGCAGTAGACCAGAAACCGATTTAGTCTCCATATTTTTTCTAAAAATAACTTTAAATTGCCTTTATGAATATCGAATTCAATAAAAACGAGGATATAAATAAGCAGTTGGTTTATGAATTAAATACAAAGCTTAAGAAAATCTATCAGGGTGGAGGCGAAAAAAATGCAGCCAAACAAAAAGAAAAAGGAAAGCTGCTGGCCAGGGAAAGAATTGCCTATTTAACTGATAAAGGCTCCGATTTTTTGGAAATTGGTGCTTTTACAGCAGACGGAATGTATGCAGAACAAGGCGGTTGCCCATCTGCTGGGGTAGTTTGTGGCATTGGTTATGTAAGCGGCCGTCAGTGTATGATTGTAGCTAACGATGCTACCGTTAAAGCAGGTGCATGGTTCCCAATGACCGCCAAAAAGAATCTCCGTGCCCAGGAAATTGCAATGGAGAACCGTTTACCTGTAATTTATCTGGTTGATAGTGCGGGTGTTTACCTACCCATGCAAGATGAGATTTTTCCCGATAAAGAGCATTTTGGAAGGATGTTCAGAAATAATGCTATCATGTCATCGGAAGGAATTGTACAAATTTCGGCGATTATGGGGGCCTGTGTTGCGGGAGGCGCTTACCTTCCGATTATGAGCGATGAGGCAATGATTGTTGATAAAACTGGCTCTGTGTTTTTAGCAGGTTCTTATCTGGTGAAATCAGCTATTGGTGAAGAAGTTGACAATGAAACTTTAGGCGGTGCTACAACACATTGCGAAATATCGGGTGTTACGGATTATAAGCACCCCAACGATGAAGCTTGTCTTGATAGTATCCGAAATATTATGGCCATGCTTGGAAGCCCTCAGAATGCTGGATTTGATAGGATAACTCCAGTAAAACCAAAAGAAAAAGAAGAGGAACTTTATGGGATTTTGCCCGAAAATCGTGATAAACAATATGAAATAATGGCTATTATTAACCGATTGGTTGATAAATCTGAATTTGAAGAATACAAACAAGGTTACGGCCAAAGTATTGTTTGTGGCTTAGGCCGGATTGATGGTTGGGCAGTAGGCATTGTGGCTAATCAACGTAAAGTGGTTAAATCAAAGAAAGGCGAAATGCAGTTTGGCGGTGTAATTTATTCTGATAGTGCAGATAAGGCCAGCCGATTCATTATGAATTGCAATCAAAAGAAAATTCCACTGGTTTTTTTACAGGATGTTACCGGTTTTATGGTTGGAAGTCGCTCGGAGCATGGAGGAATTATCAAAGATGGTGCAAAAATGGTTAATGCGGTAGCCAATTCTGTTGTGCCAAAATTTACCATCGTAATCGGTAATTCGTATGGTGCAGGTAATTACGCCATGTGTGGTAAAGCTTACGACCCCAGGTTAATTTATGCCTGGCCAAGTGCAAAAATTGCAGTAATGGGTGGGGCACAAGCTGCTAAAACGCTCTTGCAAATTCAGGAGGCATCATTAAAAGCAAAGGGAGAGCTGGTAACACCAGAAAAACAAGCTGAACTTTTAAAAGAAATTACCGGTAAATACGATAGCCAGACAACACCTTACTATGCTGCTTCAAGATTATGGGTTGATGGTATTATCGATCCGCTTGAAACACGAAAAGTAATTTCAATGGGTATTGAAGCTGCAAATCAATCGCCCATAACCAAAAAGTTTAATGTTGGTATTATCCAGACATAGCCATTTTATCCATGAGAATCCTTTCACTAATTATTGTATTGGTACTTTCACAAGTGAACCTTTTTGCTCAAAACGTTCACAAACTTCACGGGGAAGCCATAGTTGTGGATACGCATGGCGATATCCTTTTCAATCAGATTAAATCTGGGATTGATGTTGGAAAAGAGCAACGTGTCGGTAATTTCGATTTGATCCGGGCAAAACGTGGTGGCCTTGATGTTCAGTTTTTTTCCATCTGGTGCGATGAAACAGGTGGATTTGCCTTAGCAAACCGTGAAATAGATTCGCTTTACAGCCTGATTAAGAGATATCCGGACAAAATACAATTGGTAAATAATGCTAGCGATTTAGAAAAAACAGTTAAACAGCATAAATTGGCTGCTCTTATAGGTGTTGAAGGAGGCCACATGATTGAAAATCGTTTAGATTATATCGATAGTCTGGCTAAACGGGGTATGGCTTACCTCACGCTAACCTGGAACAACAGCACACCCTGGTCGAGCTCGGCTGCAGATGAAACATCGGGTAAAGTGAGGACTGAAAATGCTGGTTTAAATAGCTTTGGAAAACAAGTGGTACAACGTTTAAATAAGTTAGGTGTTATGGTAGATTTATCACATGTTGGTGAGAAAACTTTTTACGATGCCATCGCGGCAAGCTCAAAGCCCGTAATTGTTTCTCATAGTTGTGCTTACAGTTTAAATCCTGTAGCCAGAAATTTAAAAGATGAACAGCTAAAGGCTATTGGAAAAAACGGAGGCGTTGTTTGTGTTAATTTTTACAGCGGATTTTTAGATTCGACATTTAATAACAAACAGAAATTGTTTTTTGCAAAATACGATGCGGAGTTAAAATCGCTTTCAGCAAAATATGGGAGAAGTAATGCTATTGATACGCTTATTTCGAATCATAGGGCAGATGCCGATGCTACACGTCCATCAGTCTCTTTATTGGTTAAACACATTAATCATATTGTTAAATTAATTGGGGTAAATCATGTTGGATTAGGTGCCGATTTTGATGGAGCAGAGTCTTTTCCAAAAGGAATAAACAGCGTAGCTGATTACCCTAAAATTACCCAGGAATTGATTAAAAACGGTTATTCGGAAATGGATATTAAGAAGATTCTTGGAGCTAACGTTATCCGATTAATTAGGGAAAATAAAGGTAGTTAGTGGTTGCTTTAAGCACCTAAAATATTTCGTATATTTAAACATTATTTTAATGACAACTATCAAAAATGAATTACGAGATATCATTATCGGCAATGGACCAACTGGCGAAACAAGCAAACTCAAAAAAACACAAAATTTCCTTAGAAGAAATGAGAAAGCAAGCCGAAAATTTAAAAAACAAGAGTACCTCAAAAGTGAAGAGGAAATAGGTTTAATCTCTTTTGCGAAGAAAGAGAATTTATTCTATCACGGCGAGATATCTGAAAAGGAATTCATTTGTGCGGGAGCGGAACAAAGGGTTTATCGCTATGATGATTTTAGCGTAATCAAATTAAATGATGCTGTTTTTTATGAATATTGGTTAGATTACTTCAATAGTTTACTGATTCATAATTATTTCTTCCAGTCAACAACTTATGCATTTCTTGGGTTTAAAATAGTTAATGATGAACTTTTTGCAGTCGTTAAGCAGGATTTTATTATTGCTAACGAGATTACTGATTTGAATACAGTAAGAAAATTTCTTTCGTTCAATAACTTTATGAATAATAGAAATAATGATTATGTGAATCTTCAATTAGGAATTATTTTTGAAGACTTGCATGATGAAAATGTTCTCACAAACAACGGAATTATTTATTTTGTTGACACTATCTTCTACCTGATGAAAAGTTTTTATGAATAACCGATTAGCATTGTTTTCAGTTGTTAATAAGTAAACTATGTTGACAATGCCTACTTGCCAGCAAATATTTAAAGCATTAAATTTGCTTTTCAATTAATGAATTTCAAACACACAATATAATGTCACAAGAAAACGAACACGTACAGTGTTTAATTATAGGTTCTGGTCCGGCGGGTTATACAGCAGCAATTTATGCTGCCAGAGCAGATTTAAAGCCAATTATGTACACTGGTATGCAAGCTGGTGGGCAGTTAACGCAAACTACTGATGTAGAAAATTTCCCAGGTTATCCGCAAGGAATCATGGGACCTGAGATGATGGAAGATTTCCGCAAACAGGCTGAGCGTTTTGGAACCGATATCCGTTTTGGGTATGTAAGTTCTGTCGATTTTTCATCAGCTCCCCATAAGGTTGTGGTTGATGAAATTAAAACCATTACTGCCGATACAGTTATTATTGCTACAGGAGCAACAGCAAAATGGTTGGGTTTACCTAGTGAGCAACAATACAACGGTTTTGGTGTTTCAGCTTGTGCAGTTTGTGATGGTTTCTTTTTCAAAGGCCAGGACGTAGCCATTGTTGGCGCTGGCGACACTGCGGCTGAAGAGGCTACCTATTTAGCTAAACTCTGTAAAACGGTTCATTTATTGGTTCGTCGCGATGAATTCAGAGCATCGAAAGCAATGGTAAGCCGTGTTTTGGCAACGCCAAATATCATCGTTCATTACAATACCGAAACGCAGGAAATTTTGGGTAATGGTAAAAATGTTACAGCCGTAAAGGTTATCGATAATAAAAGCAACATTACTTCGGAAATACCTGTTGAAGGTTTCTTCGTTGCAATTGGCCATAAACCAAATACCGATATTTTCAAGGGTCAGTTAAATATGGATGAAACCGGTTATTTGTTAACTAAACCAGGTTCATCATTAACTAATGTAGAAGGTGTTTTCGCGTGTGGCGATGTACAGGATATGTACTACCGCCAGGCGGTTACCGCTGCAGGTTCAGGTTGTATGGCCGCTTTGGATGCTGAAAGGTATCTGGCAGCTAAAGAACACGCTGTAGAAGCTTAAGCATTATAGATCTTATTTTAAAATCTCCCTGATTAATTTCCGGGAGATTTTTTTTGCTGTTAAATCTATAAAAACAAACGTTTGTTACTAATTGTAACAGAAAAGTGAGGTTTTGGGTTTGTCAGAATATCTATCTTAGGTTAATTTATATAAATACATTATCCAAATCTCAACCCAATCATGAACAAAGCATTATCGATTTTTATTGGCGTATTAATCAGCACCAATGTCTTTGCACAGAGTGATATCAATTTAGGTATCATTCCGGCACCTGTATCTGTTACCAGGGCAAATGGCACTTTTATATTAGATAAGACAACTGTTTTAATAAATCAAAGCATTGATGGCGCAAAATCTGCTGATTTATTGAATGCATTTATTGTAACCAAAGCTGGTTTTGCTCTACGTGAAGCCAAAGTTGCACAGCCAAACCAGAAAAGTATTTTGCTAACATCCGCTGGAGCAGATAAATTGCCCGCCGAAGGTTATACCATTAAGGTTACCCCAAATCAGGTAATCATTAACGGTAAAGGTGCAGGGTTATTTTATGCAGTACAGTCGGCCATGCAAATGATGTCTGATAAAAGTGCCGAAAAAATAACTATTCCTGCTGTAGATATTAATGATTATCCTCGTTTTGCTTATCGTGGAACAATGCTTGATGTTTGCCGCCATTTTTTTCCTATATCCTTTATCAAAAAGTACATCGATCAGCTTGCTTACTACAAAATAAACACTTTTCACTGGCATTTAACTGATGATCAGGGTTGGAGACTGGAAATTAAAAAATACCCTAAATTAACCACCGTAGGTTCGAGCAGAAACGGGTCTATTATTGGGAATTATCCAGGAAACGGAAATTATTTAACTGAAGTAAAAGGCTTTTATACCCAGGATGAGGCAAAGGAGATTGTGAAATATGCTGCAGAGCGATTTATTACTGTTATTCCGGAGATTGAATTGCCAGGACATGCTTCTGCGGCAATAGCAGCATATCCGGAATTAAGTTGCTTTCCTGACAGAGATACTTTTGTGAGCGATAAAACACCGTGGGCCGGAAGTAAAAAAGGAAAACAGGTACAACAAACCTGGGGCGTTTTTGATGATATTTTTGTGCCTTCAGAGAACACATTCACTTTTCTCAATAATATCCTTGATGAAGTTATCGCTATTTTTCCTTCGAAATACATTCATATTGGTGGCGATGAGGCACCAAAAACGTACTGGAAGGAATCGCCTTTTTGCCAGGCTTTAATGAAAGAAAAAGGTTTGAAAGATGAGCATGAGTTGCAAAGTTATTTTATTCAAACCATCGAAAAACACGTTAATGGGAAAGGCCGTTCGATTATTGGTTGGGATGAAATTTTAGAAGGCGGTTTAGCACCAAATGCAACCGTTATGAGTTGGAGAGGAGAGGCTGGTGGAATTGCAGCTGCTCAGCAAAATCACGATGTAATTATGACACCAGGTTCTATGGGCTTATACATCGATCATAAACAATCCAATTCTCCTGATGAACCGGTAACAATTGGTGGCTTTGCACCTTATCAGAAAATTTATGCTTACGATCCGGTTCCTAAGGTATTAACCGCAGATCAGCGTAAATATATTAAAGGTGTTCAAGCAAATTTGTGGACAGAATACATTAAAACGCCTGAAAAAGCAGAAAATCATGCATTTCCCCGTTTATTGGCTTTATCAGAAATTGCATGGTCGCCGGTTGACCGTAAGGATTTGAAAAACTTTTCTGAAGAGCGTTTACCAGTGCATTTGGCTCGTTTGGATAAAAAGAATATTAATCTCTGGGTGCCAACACCAATTGGACAGAGCGATAAGCCACTTTCGGGTGGAGATTTTACCATTGATTTAAAAGTGCCAATTAAAGGTGGAAAAATTTATTATTCTTTAGATGGCTCACGTCCTTCTGAAAACGCATTTTTATACACTTCACCTGTAAAAGTAATTGTCCCTCAGGGAGAAAAAAGAGTTCTTAGAACAATTGTTATAGCGCCGAGTGGCAGAAGGAGTGTAACAACCGAAACCATTTTAAATAACGGTGCCCCAGATGTTAAAACTGAGGCTAAGAAATAAAATACTTTGTTTAAAAAGCTAAAATCATTATTTTGGGACTAGAAAAAACTCCCAAACATAAATGAACATCCATAATTATAAACTACAGCATCTCTTGTTAATTGCAGGGATGCTGTTTTGTTTTGCATGCACCGAAGAAAAACCTGCAGAGGTAAAAATTGAAGCGCCTAAAGTTGAGAAAAATCCTTTTCGTTTTTATAAGGATATCGAAGTGAAGCCAGGATTGAATTTTGAATTGGTAAGTTGGGGTAAAGGTGCCGATTCCATTGGAGGCTATCAGATTCTGATGTCTGATTCGGTAAAGCATAACTACCGTTCAACTGCTGTAGAACGTAACGGAATTATAACCGATGCTTGGAACATGGATTTGGATAATGATGGAAACCCTGAACTCTATATTCAGTTATTAAGTAAGAAAAATATTTTCGATTTAAATGTGTTTGAATATTCAGGTGGTAATTTCAATAAAATTAGTTTTCCTTCCTTAACAACAAACCAAAAGAAAGGTTATACAGGTAATGATAAGTTCTTTATAAAAAATGGCGACCTTTTTCGGTCATTTCCGGTAAAGGATGAAACAGACTCAACGAAAACAATAACGAAAACATATCAGTATAAGTTAAGTGGAAATAGCTTTTCTGCGAGCGAAGTGAAATAAATTTTAACAATAATAACCTGAAATGAAAAGTTGTATTTCTGAAGGTTAAGGTGAAACAGTTAAATGCAAGAGGAAAATCAGAAATTTTCGGTTCGGGCCAGAATTAAAAGCTTTAAATATGCTTTTAACGGATTAATCTTATTCTTTAAAAGTGAGCATAATGCACGAATACATCTTCTGGCTGCGGTTTTTGCCATCGCACTTTCAATTTATTTAAAACTATCATATTTAGAATGGATAGCTATATTGGTTGTCATCTCAGTTGTGTTTATTGCTGAACTATTAAATTCATCCATAGAAAAACTTGCGGATATCGTATCTCCTGAAATTCATCCGAAAATAAAAATTATAAAAGATTTAGCAGCTGGTGCAGTTCTGGTGGCGGCTTTTTTAGCCATAGCGGTAGCTGGATTTATTTTCCTCCCGAAACTATTTTGAGTTACTTGCCGCTCTCGATTCTTCCATTTTATCGCTGATAATTTCATCCCACCTTGCCTGCATCCGGTGATTACTCCCATGTTCGGTTTCTTCATCATAATTCTTTTGCATGGTATCGAAATAATTGCTTATTTCATTGGCTAGTTGGGAAATCTGTGCCTTGTAATTTTTAACTGAATAATTCCTGTTTTTTAATACCCTGTCTGCTTCAAGGTATAAAATGTACTGAATGTTCACATGTCCTTGTTCATGGTGCAAAAGGTTTTGTCTAGCTTCTTCCGTTTTAACTTTATCAAATTTAACCCATGAGCGGTTTTTATCAATGCTGATTTCGTTTTGCAATTTTATTTCAACACGGTTCCTGTAAATAGTAGAAGCATAACTGTACCTCCATGTCATGGCAGTTAGCGCATAATAAGGTGAATTGTTATCTGGCTTACCTTTAAAATGTATATTCCAGTCTAACTGTTCAGGTTCATCCCTAGCTGGATTGAAAGACAGGAGCGGAAAGGCAATTAAAAACGAAAGGGTTATCAGCAGGCTTCTCATAGTTTGAAAGCTATTGAAAAAACCGTGCCTAAATTACTCTACTCCTGAAAACTGCCCACTAATTCGTTCAAATTTTTCAATTAGCAAAGCTATTCGTTCTTTTTCTCTTTTGATGACGGCTTTTCTTAAAATTGTAGAACAAAAAAGCATCCAAAGTACAGTAAAACTTATTGCAAATATTCTTTGAATCGTTGTTAAATAAGTGAAGATTTCAAGGAAATAAAAAATAATTCCTAATGATAAAGCAAATGCGTAAACCCAGAAAAGGGAATTATATATTTTATATCGGTTTACCTGATAAGTTTTTAAATTTTTCAGGTATTCATTTGGATGAACGGTGAAATCGTTTTTAGCAATTAGTCTATGATCGCGGTAAAGTACAATTGTACTGGAAAGAATGGCTACCATGACGATTGTAATTCCTACATAGGTAGTCCATGATTCGAAATGCATAAATATTAATAATGCCGCAATAGCTACAAACGAAGCAAGCATGCCTAAAATATTTAAAGCAGACCTTAATTTTAAACCATTAACCTCTTTTTTAGCTTGTTGCAGCATTTCATCAGCAGAAACTTTAACTTCTACCTCGTGCTTTTGCCACAACTCCTGTATTTGATCAAACGCTTGCATACTGGTTATATAGTTCTGTTAATTTTTGTTTAATACGGTGAATTTTTACCCTTAAATTGCCTTCACTTATTCCTGAGATATCAGCAATTTCATGGTATGGTAATTCATCTAAAACCATAGTAATTATTAAGCGGTCGTTTTCTTCAAGCTTTGAGATACAGGTGTACAACAAAGCAACCTGTTCGTTCTTTTCTGAAAATTCTTCAATTTTATTTTCAATTATATTGTCGGTCAGTTCATCTTTTGCCTGACGTTTTTCAGAGCGTAAATAGGTTAAGCAGGTATTAACAGCTATTCTGTAAATCCAGGTTGATATTAAAGATTTGTTCCTAAACTTATCCAGATTTTGCCATACTTTTAAAAAAGTTTCCTGCAAAAGGTCGTTAGCCGCGTCGGTATCACCTGTATAACCATAACATAAATGGAATATCTTTTTGGAATTCGAATCGAAGATTTGCTTAAATAACTTGTCTTTTTGTTCCATTTAAAGGGTTAAGATTGTTTTTTAGATAGTTTGTAATGTTTTTTGTTACAGCGAAAATCAAAAATAAACGAATTTTTCTTTTCGTGAAAAATCAAAATTTGTTACAAGCGGTAAATATCGTAGTTTTACCAAATTATTAGCGCCACAAACTTAATTATTCATGAAGAAAAACAAACTCACGCTTTTTATTTTTATAGCGCTGGTTGCAGGTATTGCTTTAGGCTACATTTTAAATGTTAATTCCATTAATGTTTACAACCAGAATATCCTAACTGCTGATGCTAAAGTTAAAAGTATCGAAGTAAATATTGCAAAAACTACCGATACAACTACTGCCGTTTTTGCGCAGCTAAAAGCTGATAAAAAGGCTAACGCAAAAATTAAAAAAGAGAACGAAGAAATTCGTGAAAAAAAACTTGAATATTTTACACTACTGAGCGATATTTTTCTTCGCCTGATAAAAATGATCGTTGCGCCTTTGGTGTTTACAACACTTGTTGTGGGTGTAGCTAAGGTGGGAGATATCAAAGCCGTGGGACGAATTGGCGGGAAAACTTTAGGCTGGTTTATCGCAATGTCGCTGATGTCGCTGGTACTTGGGTTAATTCTTGTAAATCTTTTCGAGCCAGGTAAACACATGAAGCTAACACTTCCTGATCAGCTTGTAAATACGGGAATTCAAAAAACGGCTATGAGTGTTAAAGATTTTATTGCGCATGTGTTTCCGAAAAGTATAGCCGAATCAATGGCCACGAATGAAATTCTCCAAATTGTTGTGTTCTCACTATTTTTTGGCGTAGCTACCGCTGCAATTGGTGATTTAGGACAAATTGTAATAAAAGCCTTCGATGCCATTGCACACGTAATTTTAAAAATGACAGGTTACGTAATGAATTTTGCACCACTTGCAGTTTTTGGTGCCATGACCGCTATAGTGGCAAAACAGGGTTTAAACGTACTGAATACCTACGCTATATTTATCGGCGAATTCTATTTTGGATTAGCCATTCTGTGGGCAGTACTTATTTTTCTGGGCTTTTTAATTTTAAAGAAAAGGATTTTTCGTTTAGTAAATGATATGAAAGAACCAGCTGTTTTGGCATTTAGTACCGCCAGCAGCGAGGCCGCATATCCTAAAACCATGATGCTTTTAGAGCGTTTCGGTTGTAAGGACAAAATTGTAAGTTTTGTATTGCCACTTGGCTATTCCTTCAATCTTGATGGTTCTATGATGTACATGACTTTTGCTTCATTGTTTATCGCACAGGCTTATGGCATTCACTTGGGGTTCGAACAGCAAATTTCGATGCTTTTAATCCTGATGCTTACCAGTAAAGGAATCGCCGGTGTACCAAGAGCATCACTAGTTGTAATTGCCGGAACAATAGCCAGTTTTAACATTCCTGAAGCGGGTTTGGCATTGTTAATTGGTATCGATCCATTATTGGATATGGGCCGTTCTGCAACAAATGTTGTAGGTAACAGCATTGCAACCGCTGTAGTAAGTAAATGGGAGGGCGAGCTTAAAGAAATTCAGGAAGCATAAGTTAATCAACATTTAATCATTCAATAATTAATAAGTAAAGTGTCAAGTAAAGGGAAAAAGATATTTTTAGCGCTAACTATCATCGTTCCGATGGTTATCTATTGTTACATCTACTATAAACCGATTATTCAGAACGCACCTTTTCGTAAAAACGATTTTGTATCTATGGATTACAAATGGGGTGTTAAAGATACGTTGGAAAATGAATATAATTCTGCTGATAGCTCATACCGCTATGTAAACAGCCGCGATTCTGTTATCCGTAAAAAAGTAGGTTTGAAAAGTGATGATATTTTGTATATCCACAGTAAAGCCAATGAACTTGGGTTATGGAATTTTCCAGATACAATTGGTAAAAAAAGCGCTAAATCGATGACAGTACCGCGTTACGATATGTTTTTCAAATACAAAGAAAAGAATAAGCACGTGGTAATTTATGGCGATTTTGATGGAAATCCGAAGCTTTTGGATGCAGCCATGCAAATGAGAAAAATTATAGAAGAAACTATAAATCAGGCAGAGAAAAGAAGCTGTAAATAAAGCTTTTCTTTCCTGGTACAGCTTTTAAGGCTTTAATAAAATGCTAATGATTAGCGTTTTATTAAAGCCTTTTTCTTTTTAGTAAATTTCGTATATTTACGATATATTCGTAATAAATGGAAAAGTTAACATTACAGGAAGAGGAGGCAATGCTTGCCGTTTGGCAAACCGGAAAAGGTTTTATAAAAGATTTTATGGATGCACTGCCCGAACCTAAACCTCCTTATACAACACTTGCTTCTACCATAAAAAATCTCGAACGCAAGGGCTATTTAATGAGCGAAAGGTTTGCAAATGCCAACCGTTATAGTGCAAAAATTAAAGAAGCCGACTATAAGAAACGGTTTATGAATGGTTTTGTAAATAACTATTTCAAAAGTTCTTATAAAGAGCTTGTGGCATTTTTTGCCAAAGATAAAAAGATTAGTGCTGAAGAATTAAAAGAGATAATTAACCTGATCGAAAACCCTGAAAAGTAAAGTTATGCCACATTTCTTTATTGTTTTGTTCAAAATAAACCTTGTTTTAATACTGTTTGCTGCCGCATATTACCTTGTTCTGCGAAAGCTTACTTTTTATGTGTTAAACCGTGTTTTTCTTTTATTTGGGATCCTGTTTTCAACAATTTATCCTTTTATAAACCTGACTGAGTTTTTTACCAGTAATGAATCGCTGCCTGCATTTGTTCCAGGATTGAACCAGAATGTAAAGGCGCTTATTCAGTTTGATGCAGTTTCTTTCTTGTGGCAGGTTTTAACATTTTTGTTTTATGCCGGTGTTGTTTTTATGGCCTCAAGGTTAGTGCTTCAGTTTATTTCCTTGCATAGAATACATAAAAATTCTCATCCGGGGATAATTGATCGTAATAAAGTTAGGATTCTTAAGGATGAGGTGAGCCCTTTTTCGTTCTGGCAAACCATCTACATTAATCCTGCACTACATACAAAGACTGATTTGAACAGTATTATAGAACATGAAAAAGTGCATGTTGAAGAATGGCATACAATCGATATCATTCTTTCAGAATTAAGCCTCGTTTTTCATTGGTTTAATCCCGGTGTGTGGTTAATGAAAAAGGCTGTTCGGGAAAACATCGAATTTATTACCGATGCGAAAATTTTAAAAGGAGGAATAGATAAAAAAGCATACCAGTACAGCTTATTGGGTGTTGGAACTTTACAATCGTCAGTAGCTATTGTAAATAATTTTAACCTTTCTGATCTGAAAAAAAGGATTCTGATGATGAATGTAAAGCGCTCATCAAAGGTGAATTTAACAAGGTACATTTTTTTATTACCTGTTTTGCTTTGCCTTACACTTGCCTTTACCGTTGACAAAAAAGATGTTAAAGAAAAAATTGCCGTTATTAAACAGGTTTTAATAGCCGATGAAAAGGATGATAAGCCCTTACTTGAAATAGCTGGTGTGCCTAAAAAATCAACGGTAAAAAAAGTAAAAGTCAAAACCAGTCAGGTTTCCGATAGTGCTATTCGGGTTATAAATATGATCCGGGCAATTTCAATGCCTGCGGATTCTTTACGTTTGGTTTCCGCAGTTTCAGATCGGGCAAAACCTGTTTTTATTGAAGATAGTAAACACAGCAGCGAAGATTTGGTGTTGAAGTTAAAAGGAGTAGTAAAAGGCATTCAGCTGAGTGAAACAAAATCACCCGAAAAGGAAGATAAAAAACTTGCAGAAGTGGTGGTTATTGGTTACGCCCGTAAAGCAGCTAATGATGCTGATAAAAAAGTAAGATTCAGGGCAATTAACCCCGACAGTGTAAATACGAACCTAAAAAGAGGTTATGTTATTGTGAATGGAGAATTTATGGATAAGGAAAAGTTAAATACAATTGACCCTAATTCGATAAAAACCATTACAGTTGTGGGTAAACCGCTTAAGCAATAGAAATATAAAAAGGCTCTTAAATAATTTTTAAGAGCCTTTTCTTTAAAAATTAAAAGTTGCTTTTACCATTGCTACTCTACCCGGAATGTAGTAAGTTCCTGATGTGAATGAATTAACAGAAATAAAATTCGCTTCAAATTTTTTAACGTTTGCAATGTTGGTTAAGCTGAACTCAAGGTCTGTTTTAAGTTTCAGGAATTTATATCTAAGGTTACAATCCGCAAAAATGTAGTTTAAATCAGGTTGTGCAACTTGCCTGGTGAAAATATGCTCTGCAGAAACCGTCATGAATAAGCTTTTGAATAATGTAGCAGTAATGGAAGATTGCTGTCTTAACTGTTTGTTCTTCGTTTCGACGGCTGCTGCTAGTTCAGATTTGCTTTTGCTTAACGCAAATGTTGCGTTGTACGACCAGTTCATGAAATTGGTGACCTTGGCATCGAAACCTCCCTTATAATTAGTACTTATCGAATTAAAAGGTAACAATTCGTTATTTTGTAATTGGTCGAATTTTGTTTGACTGTAGCCTGTACCTGCATTTATCGTAGTTCTTAAAGAAAAAAGATATTTGCTTGCTGATGCACTAAAGCTAAGGCTTTTAACATCATTGCTAAGTGGTAATACGATTCGTTCCTGAATTGAATTCGTTAAGTTGTAAGATGAAATAGTGTTTCTCGTACTGTTTGTATAACTGATATTGGCATTGAAAAATATCATCTGTATGGCTCTTTTATAACTGAAGCCCAGGTTTGCAGATTGCGTTTTGCGTTCGGAAATTGGTGCATCATTAGAAAACAGTGTACGATAATTTTTTAGAATTGTTCCCCGATATACATCGTCAATGCCTCCCAGATCATTTTTAAAACTGTAGTTGGCCGTGATGTAATGCTCTATGCCCGTTTGGTATTTAAGGTTCAGCATAGGGTTAACAAAGAATTTATTCATGTTCCTGTTAAGGTTTTTACCAGCGTCGTCATAGCTGATGTAGTTATAACTCAACGGTAAACTCAATGTTGCTTTAAATTTTGAACTATTGTAATCGTAAATTGCATCAGTGTATAACTTCATTTTAAGCCAATCCAAACTGTTTGTCATGTTTTCGGAAACGAGCGCACTATTTCCATTGTTTTGGCTAAGGTATAATTCAGAATTTAATTCCTGTTGCTGAACATTAAAGCCCACCTTATAACTTTGCGTAAAGGCATTGTTTACAAAGGCAAATGAAGTGTAATTGTTAGTATACCAGGTTGGTAACTTAACATATTGGGTTAATCCGGCATATGGATTTCCATTGTTCAGCAAATCTTCATTTAAACCAGGGTTAATATTCAGGGTTTCGGGCTGTGTTGTCCGGTTTAAGTAAGAATACAAAAGAAAATTATTTCCCGATTTTAACTTTTTCCGGTAGTTCAGCTCATTCGATAAATCAAAAGTAGACTGTTGCAAGGATTGATTTGCGGCAATTCCATTCGTTATTACATAAGAGTTTGTATTGGTAGGACTATAATTCATCATCAGCACATTGTTCAGGTAATATTTTTCGGCGTTACCGGTAAGCTGAAGCTTTGTTTGCAGTTTTTGCGGTTTTAACGTGTTTTCCTGTGCTTCTGTATAGCTGATGGTTTCATTCTGCAGGTAGGTTTCCGATAGCTTATTATATTGCTGTACTCGTTTATCGTACAGGTAGGCAATATTCGCTTTTACCTGTAACTCGTCATTGAATTTATACAAGTTATTCAGGTTAATTAATCCAGCTTTGTTAAACAAGGTACGCGATTGGGGCAGGGTAGGCACGCCTGCCGCTCCCGCAGAAAGAAAGCTTGAAGGCTTGTCATTATCAAGGCGTTTTAAATAATCATCCAGGTTAAATGATGTTAAGTCAATTCCGGGGTCGATACCAATGTTATTGCCTTTAAGGTTGTTTAGGAATTTAATTTTTTTCTTAAACAACATGGCGTTTGCGTTTCCGTCAAACCGATCAGGTGTACCAAGGCCAACTTTAACATCGCCCATAACCTTTAGTTTCGCTTCATCTTTAATAACCAGGTTTAGCGCCACATCCTCACTCATGTTGTTTTTTTGCAACATTTTAATGGGTTGGTCTTTTTCTATCACCTGTACTTTTTCTACGGCTCCTTGTGGAATACTTTTGGTACCTATCGCATATTTATCATCTAAAACATTATCACCATCAATGTACAGCGCCGAAATTGGTTTGCCATTATAATTCACTTTCCCATTTTCTTCAACGGTTATCCCTGGCATTTTCTTAATTACGTCACCGATTGAACGGTCTTGCTTGTCTGCAAAATCTGAAGTTTTATAATCCAGGGTATCGCCTTTTAAGGTTAAAGTTGGTCTGTTTTTAACAACAACCGTTTTTAAGCTTATATCACTTTCAGTCATAACAATCTGGTAAAACTTATTTATATCCGACAGTTTGATGGTTTGTTTTTCAAAACCAACAGATGTTGCTTCGATACTTATGTTCTTCTCATCGGTAAGCTGCCTGATTATAAATTCACCTTTGTCATTGCTCCTAGTAAAACTTAGAATATTGCCCTCGGCATCTTTAAGGTTAACATTTGCCGATGGGATGGCTACGCCCTTTGTATCCTTTAAAACACCTTTGATCTGTTTCTGCCCATAGGCAGAAACGAGACCGGTTAAAAATATGGATATGAAAATTATGGCTATTCTCATTATTGTTCAGCTAATTCGATTGGGTTGTTTATTTCGGTTTTCGGTTGAGTGGATGAACCTGTTGCAGTAGCTTTCATCGAATAGCCGGTTACTTGTATGCCTGAAACCCTGCCAGCCATCTGGGCATTCATAAAACCCATTGGGTCTTTCTTTGACGCCTCTTTTAATTTTTCCAGTTCCTTTCTCGTCGTTTTGATGGCGTCAGCAGGTAAGCTGATTTCAGCACCCATGTACTCGTTAGGGTTTTCAGAAGAAGAACCAGCGCCTGAAACGCTAACAACGCTAATTACCGTTCCGGTTTGTCCCACCCTTGGTTCTTTGTTTTCATTAGTTTTTTCAATTTCTACCGAGGGGTCTACTTTTTGAATACCCGCAAAAAGGAACTGAACATCTTTTTTATCATCATAGGCTTCAATAATCAAACCTGGTAAGCCGCTCAATTTCCATGGGCCACTTTGAAAAGGTAGTTCTGCCGCAAACCAGGCAATCCAGTTTCTTCCTTTAAAGGTTGCCGTTGCTTTCTGGCATTTAATGCCAGAAAAACTAGCGGTATCTTTACTTATTTTCCAATTCAACTGAGGTGTAGGTTCTTCTACTAAATAATTGTTGATAAGTCGTTCTTTAGTAAAAGACTTACGCTCGTTTATAAAGCTGAAATAATCAACCGGATTAGTCTTTTTGATACCTCTTCCATCTAATTTTAAGGTTTGGTTAGGTGATTCTGATTGCGCTTTTACGGCTTCTTCAATCATCTTTCTTCTAATGGCTGCTTGTGTAATTTTGTCGTAACTGGTGTAAACCGAAGCATTTTTACCGATTACCAGTATCATATTTTCGGTGTAAGGCTGGTCTCTGTGGTTGGTATCCTGAACGTGGATGAAATTATAGCTTACCCTCAATAGGGCTTTGTCGGCTTTTTGCGCATTTGCAACAATGGTACAAGCTAAAAGAAATAAGATAAGATAGTTTGTTTTCATAATTTTGTTTTTATTGTTCGTAGATTTACGATTTTTTCGTAATTAAATTGGTGTTTTTTACGCTATTGGTATGCTATTAAAAGCTTATGCTACTCTTAACAAAGCCTTTAGGGTCTTTTTTGAAAGCCACTTTAAGTTTATCCAAGCTCTTTTTGTCGGTTTTAACCGCATTTTGAGGTAATGATATAGTATTCTCAAAATAAGCAGTACCAACATCGCGGCCAATCAACTGGTCGATGGGATTAAAATCGCCTGGTGCTGCATTCGGTCTTTTCGTTACGTCATCAATTCGTTCGTGTTCTCCTGCTCTGGCATTTTCTATCCCGGCAAACTGGAATTTAATAAGCTGATCTTCATCATAAGCTTCTATAATTAAACCTGGCAATCCAATTAATTTCCAGGGCCCATAGGGTAGAGGGTATTCAGTAGAGAACCAGGCAATCCAGTTTTTTCCATTGTATTTGCCTGTTGCTTTCTTACAACTTAATCCCGAAAAGCTCAGGGTGTCTTTAGTAATCTGCCAGCTTATTTGTGGGGGTTTTTCTTCGTAAACATAGCTTTGGAGTGCGATTACTTCTTTTGTGAAGAACTTATCTTCTTTATTGAAATACAGGCAACTCGAAGTTGTCATCCATTCAGATGGTTTTGTATCAATGATAACGGCTTGCGGGCGGCCATTTCCTATGCGGTTTTTTATCGACGCCCTGAAACTATTATCGCTGGCTATTTCATAGTTTAATTTATCATAACTGGTGTATAGGGAAGCATTTTTTCCTGTAAATAAGAGCATATTTTCAGTTCGTGTTTTGCCCGATGGGAGTGTATCGAGAAGGTTGGTATATGTGTACCTCACGCGGGCCAGTACTTTGTCTGGTTTTTGTGCATAGAGCTTTGTTGCAAAGACCAAAGCGAAATGAAAAATTAAAATAGTTCTTTTCATATTATTTAGTTTTCGTAAAACTACGAAATTATCGTAATAATAAAAAGAATTAACATTTTTTAACTTTTAGTTTTTTACGTGGTGATAACAAGCTTGCGTTTCAGCTGATCGCTTGAACTTTGAAATACTAAACGATAAATACAGGCTATAAAACCTCATGCTTTCAGGTATTCTCTTTGAACAAAGCTCGATTTTGGATTTTAGAACGAACCGAATATCCTGCCGATTTAATTAAGTGAAATTATTTTTGATATGTGTTTGTGTGTTAATTGAATTTGTTCTATATTTGCACCTCGTTAAATAAAAATTAAAAAACTAATATTTAAACAATGTACGCAATAGTAAATATAGCAGGCCAGCAATTTAAGGTTGCTAAAGACCAGCACCTTTTTGTACACAGATTACAAGGAGATGAAGGCGCTAGTATTGAATTTGATAACGTATTGTTGGTTGATAACGGTGGTGCAATTACTGTAGGTGCTCCTGCAGTTAAAGGTGCTAAAGTTTCAGCGACTATCGTATCTCATTTAAAAGGTGATAAAGTAATCGTTTTTCACAAAAAACGTAGAAAAGGTTACAAAAAGAAAAACGGTCACCGCCAGTTTTTCACTAAAATTCAGATTTCTGATATCACTCTATAATTAATTGTTAACCCAATAATTCGCTTTTAGCGAGTTACAAAATATAAAATCATGGCACACAAAAAAGGAGCCGGTAGTTCGAAAAACGGACGTGAATCGCATAGTAAGCGTTTAGGTATTAAAGTTTTCGGTGGTCAGTTAGCTATCGCAGGAAACATTTTAGTACGTCAACGTGGTACAAAACACCACCCGGATAAAGGGGTTGGTATTGGTAAAGACCATACTTTATTCGCTTTGGTTGATGGAACAGTTGTTTTCAGAAAGAAAGCTGATAACAAATCTTATGTTTCTATTCTTCCTTACGTTGAAACAGAAGTTGTAGCTGAGCCGGTTAAAAAAGCACCAGCTGCTAAAAAAGAAGCTGTAGCTAAAGAAGTTGCTGCTGAAGCACCTGCTAAAAAAGCACCAGCAAAAAAAGCTGCTAAAAAAGACGAAGCTACTGAAGAAGCTGCAGCTGCAGAATAATTAGTAACAAACTTATATTAAAAAGCTCCCTGGTTTTACATCAGGGAGCTTTTTGTGTTTTATGCTTTTTTGTATTTAACATGGTTAAACTCTGTTAAATAACAAATTTTAACAAGTACCAGGTATAACTTAGCGCAAAATATAAGCGCAATGAGTATTAAAATTACAAGCCTGCTTATCGGAACAATTATACTAACCAGCCTTTCTTTAAGGGCTCAGGAAATTGAAGAAAATAGCAGAATGATAAAGCCATTTAAGGCTGATGGAATATCGAATGAGTGGGATGAACCATTAAATCAATATAATGATGCAACAAAACTGGCCTTTGCTTTGGCAAATGATGATAAAAACTTCTACATTATCATAGAATCTTTAGATCCTCAGACTACATTCAGTATCTTGAGAGGAGGAATAACGCTGAACATTAATACACAGGGAAAGAAGAAGGATGGCATTAAATTAGTTTTTCCGTTGATAGAACAACCTGCAATGCCGCAAGAACATGAAATACCTGAGCGCAAGGAGTTGGATGCACCTCCACCTGAAAACATCGATAAACATGTTGAGCCTTCTCTGACGAATAAAAGCATTAAAGTTTCGGGTTTCAAAAATATTAAAGATGGAAATTTGCCCGCAATGAATGAATACGGTGTTGAAGCCGGAATGAATATTCATCCGAACAGGGATTTAATTTACGAACTAAGCATTCCGCTGGAACAACTAGGCGTTAATTTAGATTTGAAAAAACCAATTGCATACAATATTAAAATTAATCAACCCAATAAACCTGATTTTAAGAAAGATGGCAAAGGACCACAAGGAGGAGGCAGGCCAGGTGGAAGAGGTGGCATGGGTGGCGGCATGGGCTCGCCCGGTGGTATGGGAGGCGGAAGAGGTCAGCGACCACATGAAGGAGGAATGGAAAATCAGGAGAATAAGAAGTCTGACTTCTGGATTAAATACAAACTGGCAAAATAACCCCAATTAAATACAAATGCGAAGTCGGTTTTTAGTTAAGCCGACTTCTTTAACTTTCAGGTAATTAATACTGCCTGGCCATCAATTGTGCAGTAAGATCTAAAATATTTGCTTTCGCAGCATCGCTAACATTAATCTGTGCCATTAATTCGAGTGCTTTGTTCATATAATTATCCATTGTTTGTTTTGCAATGTTTTGAATGTCCAATACATCGTAAACCTGTGTTATGGCTGCAACTTTTTCTTTAACATCAAATTCCTGGTGTTTTGTCCAGGTTTGTAATGTCTGCAGCTGTTCTTTTTCGGCAAGCTCGAACGCTTTTAATAAGAGGAAAGTTTTCTTATTGGCAATAATATCGCCACCAACCTGTTTGCCAAACTTTTCAGGATCTGCATAAACATCAAGAATATCATCCTGAAGTTGAAAAGCAATACCTATGTTCTCGCCAAACCGGTAAATTAAATCAGCATCCTGCTCAGATGCTTCGCCAATGATAGCGCCGAGTTTTAGGGCACCCCCTAGCAAAACAGCCGTTTTCAACCTAATCATGTTAATGTACTCATCAATGGTTACATCATCACGGTTTTCGAATTCCATATCCAGCTGCTGGCCTTCACAAACGCCCTGCGCAGTGGCATTAAATGTATCAAGGGCATCTTTTAAAAATACCGGGTTTACTCTTGCCAGGTTTTTATTCGCTTCAACCATCATTACATCACCACTTAGAATAGCTGTGTTGGTACTCCACTTTTCATGAACGGTTGCTTTCCCTCTCCGCAACGGAGCATTATCCATGATATCATCGTGTACAAGCGTGAAATTGTGAAACACTTCGATTGCCATAGCAGCATGTACTGCATCATTTGGGTTTTTACCAAATAGCTCAGTAGACATCAATACCAACAACGGACGAATTCTTTTACCGCCAAGATTTATGATATAAGTTATTGGTTCGTAAAGATGCCTGGGGTTTTCAGGAAACTTTAAGTTAGTAATTGCTGTTTCTAGAATTTCTTGTAACTGTATGATGCTGTACATTCGTAATTTTAAGGGTTAATCATCGTGCCAAAGGCATTCTGGCCTTCCATCATTTTACTAAACTTGTCTTCAAGTGATGTTTGCTTAACAATTGGATTATTTCGCCAAAAATCGGCATTATATTTTATAGATTCTACAACATTTTTGTCTTTAGTGTCACGTTTTACATGCTGGAAATTTTCGTTTTTTAATGAGTTATCTTCCTGGTAAACGGTTAACAGTGAGCTTACAATTGCACTTAAATCATTGGAGCGCATTCTATCCATTTGGCTAACAGCTAAGTACATTTTTGTAGAGATGCTTTCGAGCAGGTTTATATCACCTGAACTGTTTTTAAAGGTTGCTACGGTTTTAACAATAGGTGGATATTTAAAACTTGCACCTTCATCTAAATCCATTGGCAGGTTCATAATATTTTGTTCCAGGCGATAGATTTTGAAATCACTGGTGCCTACGTAAAAAGTTGCGTTGGCATAAAACTGATTTTTGCCTCCTTTTTTAATTGTGCAGTTAATTACTGCAATATCCTGGTTGGCCTGTTCAATGTAACGTTCAATTTCAATGTTGTATTTGTCGAGTGTTTTCTCGGTAACAAATGTACCGGAAGCTGCCAGACTAAGATATCCGCTGGAATTAAAAGTAAAATAAGACTGGTTACTCAAATCAAAAGCATATTGGTTTTTACTTTCTGCAAACCTGGTTTGCCTGGCAATCCAGCCCGTAGTGCGGGTAACATTCCATTTAATATCGTAGAATATTTCATGAATTTTTGTCGGGTTGTTGTTTACTGAAGTTAGCTGACGGTAAAAAGCCTTTAAATAATGGTTTTCATCTTTATATTTTGCTGCCTTTTCAAAAGCACTTTTTAATATTCTTTTTCCCTGAAAAGGATCTATTTTTACTTCCGCTAAGTTAATGGCGGCCTGTTTCAGTTTAATAACCAGGTTTTCGGAAATGCTTTTAACTTCAGCTTCGCCATTCAGATAGCTAACATGGCTAAACTTCAGTTTTACCGGAAGGGCAGTAGCTTTGATAACAAAATCTCCGTTTTCGTTGGTTATTGAAGTGGTTTGCGTACCAACAATCATAAGCGATACAAAAGGAACTGGAGCTCCCGAAACCTCATCAATAACTTTACCCTGAAGAGTTTGCGCATAGCTTTTTAAGCTCAAGATAAAAAGTAAAAAGAAACAAATATTTTTTAGCATTTATAAAACTAATGAAAAATCTATCTGTCGCTTAGCGAGATCCACTTTTTTAACTTTTATTATCACTTCATCACCTAATTGATACTTTTTCTTTTTACGCTGACCGATAATGCAATAGTTTTTTTCGTCCAGTACGTAGAAATCATCAGCAATCTCCCGCAGGCGAACCATACCTTCACATTTGTTTTCCTCAATTTCTACATACATACCCCATTCGGTAACGCCGGTTATAATGCCCGGATAAATCTTTCCGACATTCTCTTCCAGGTATTCTGCTTGTTTGTATTTGATTGATGCACGTTCTGCTTCAGCAGCTCTTTTTTCCATTGCAGATGAATGTACGCTGGCTACTTCGTAAAATTCTGCATCAGCTGATTTTCCCCCGGCAAGGTAATCCTGCAATAAGCGATGTACCATAACATCAGGATAACGGCGGATCGGTGAGGTAAAGTGGGTGTAGTATTCAAATGCCAATCCGTAGTGACTGGTTTTCTTTGTGGTATAAATTGCCTTAGCCATCGATCGGATAGCCAGTGAGGTAAGTACATTTTGTTCTTTCTTACCTTCTACATCGGCCATTAAATAATTAAGTGATCGGGCTATTTCTTTATCTGATTTGGTGTTGATTTTATAGCCAAAACGCGATGCGAAATTTGCAAAGGTATTCAAGCTTTCCATGTTTGGAGAATCGTGAACACGGTACACAAATGTCAGTTTGTTTTTACCCTTTAGCTTTGTTGCAATAAATTCAGCTACTTTACGGTTGGCCAGAAGCATATAGTCTTCGATAAGTTTATGGGCATCTTTGCGCTCTTTTACATAAACACCTATAGGTTTCCCATTTTCATCTAACTTAAACTTAACCTCAGTACTTTCAAAACTAATGGCTCCGTTTTTAAATTTCCGGTCGCGAAGGATGTAGGCCAGTTCGTTTAATTTAAGTATTTCTGTCACATAATCGCCGGCCTTATTTTCGATAACTTCCTGCGCTTCTTCATAACTGAAACGGCGATCAGAATGAATTACGGTTTTTCCATACCATTCAGCCTGTATATTAGCCTGATCATCCAGTTCAAAAACCGCTGCAAAGCATAATTTATCTTCATGCGGACGTAATGAACATACGCCATTACTTAAACGCTCCGGAAGCATGGGGATTACCCTGTCTACAAGATAAACAGAGGTAGCCCTGCTGTAAGCTTCTTTATCTAATTCAGTACCCTGGATAACATAGTGAGAAACATCTGCAATATGAACCCCGATTTCATGATTGCCATTTGGTAAGCGCTGATAAGAAATCGCATCGTCGAAATCCTTCGCGTCAGCCGGATCGATGGTAAAGGTTAATATATTTCTGAAATCGCGGCGTTTAGCAATTTCCGAGTCAGGGATTTCTTCGGGAATTACATTAGCTTCTTTTTCTACCGCTGGTGGAAAAGTTAAAGGGAAACCGTATTGGGCTAAAATGGCATTCATTTCAGTATTGTTCTCGCCCTGGTCGCCTAAAACATGCTTAACTGTTCCGATTGGGTTTTTTGCACCTTCCGGCCAATCGGTAAGGCTCACCAAAACCCGCTGGCCATTTTTAGCACCCAACGTGTCAGAAAGGGGTACAAAAATATCATGCATCATTTTTTTATCGTCGGCAATTACAAATGCAAATCTTTCCGATACTTTGATTACTCCGGTAAAATCAGATTTTGCCCTCTTGATGATTTCAATAACTTCACCATCATTTTTACGCCCGTTCTTTTTAGCAAAAACATATACTTTTACCAAATCACCGTGCAACGCATTTCTGAGTTTACGTGGCGCTACGAAAACATCTTTTTCAAATTCATCATCCGGGATAATATACGCAGAACCATCAGCGGTCATATCTACACGTCCGGTAAGGAAGTTTTGCAATTCTTTTAATTTGAACTTACCTTTTTCGGGTTCAAGGAAAATACCTGCACCTTTACCTTCCTTTAAAATTTCGAGGATAGTTTCTCTCGATTCCTGGTCGCTAAGGCTCAGTTTGGCAGAAACCTGTTTATAGTTTAAAGGTTGATTACTGTTTTTTTCGAAAACATCACTAACCAGTTGATTCAGAACCAATTTTATATTTGCAGATTTTCTCTTTGCCATGTGTTAATTGTAATTTACCGAAGATACAGAAAAGAGGCGAAATGTAGGCCGTAATGGTATGGTGTAAGCGATAAAAGAAACCATGCAGTAGGTAAAAAGAATGATGTAAACCCAATTAATTGCAGATGTGTTTATTCAGGTAACAGGCACAGGTACCTGATTTTTTTTCTTAATGAAGTATAGCTCAGGTGAACAACACCATCACGGCTTTGTATGATAGCAGGATAACTGTATTCACCATCCTGGTGATTTTCTAATGTATAAATATCTTTCCAGTTTTGTCCATCGGTTGAAAGGGCAAGTTTTAAAACAGACCTGCCTTCCCACCAGTTTTTACCTGCCTCAAGTGGATTATAAATCAGCAATTGTTTGCCGTTTTTTAATGTCACGGCATCGCTGCCCGAATTAGGGTTTGGTAAAGTCGTTTTTGTTAGTTTTGACCAGGTTTCGCCATTATCGGCTGACCAGCTTTGTATAATCACATTTTGCCGGCTTCTGCAAAGGAGTTGTAATTTCCCATCGGGATAACTGAGTATAGAAGGTTGTATTACGCCAAAGGTATCACAGTCAATTTCTATTTTTTTCCAATGCTTTGCATTCTTATCCGATTTTTCGATGTGTATGAGCCATTTTTTCTCATCAGTACTTTCAGTACTTGAAGGATAAAGAATACTGCCATTTGCAAGTTGAATGGGCTTATTTTTTATCGGACCTAAAAATCCATCGGGTAATTTTAGGGCTTCCGACCATGTTTTGCCACTGTCTTTTGAGGTTTTATATTCTGCCCACCAGGCTCGCGGATTTGGACCAACTTTATAATGCAAATAAAGTATGCCGTTCTTTGCCTTGAAAAGTACCGGATTCCAGCACGGAAAACGTAAACTATCATGCTGAATGCCATTTGCAATTTCAACAGGAGCTGACCATTTACCATTTTTGTTAATGGACGACCAGATTACAACATCATTGCTTCCCTCATGTTTACCACCAAACCAGGCACTTATTATGCTGTTTTTATCCAGTTCGGCTAATGTTGAAGCATGACAGGCTGCAAAAGGCGCTTTTTCAAAGATGTATTCTTCCTTTAAAATTTTAACCTGCGCATTTAAACTTGTAAAACTTATTAAGAGAAGTAATAAGCATAAGTAATGGCTGAAATTGCCCGATTTCTTAAGTGCCTGGAATTGCATCGATTAATTTTTTAGTATATGCCGCTTTCGGGTTGTTAAATATTTCTTCAGGAAAACCTTCCTCTTCAATTTTGCCCTTATTCATAACTAAAATCCTGTCGGAAATGTGCTTTACTACCGCTAAATCATGGGAAATGAAGATGTATGTTAAGCCAAATTCATGCTGTAAATCTTTAATCAGGTTTAAAACCTGTGCCTGTACAGAAACATCTAAAGCCGAAACCGATTCATCACAAATAATAAATTTTGGTTTCAATGCCAAAGCCCTTGCAATCACCACACGCTGGCGCTGACCGCCGCTAAATTCGTGCGGATACCGGTTATAATGCGTTTCATTTAAACCAACTTTATGCAATAACTCCAACACCTTTGCTTTGCGTTCTGTGTCGTTTTTTAAAAGTTTATGTACCTGTAAAGGCTCCAGGATGGATTGACCTATAGTAAGCTTAGGATTTAAGGAGGCGTAGGGGTCTTGAAAAATAATCTGTATATCTTTTCTCAGCTTTCTCAGTTCGCTTTTACCGATATGGGTTATCTCATTTCCTTCAAAAATAATGCTGCCCGCAGTAGGCTCAATTAATCGTAGGATACTGCGGCCTAATGTAGTTTTACCACAACCCGACTCACCAACCAGGCCTAGCGTTTCGCCCGGGTAAACTTTAAAATTAATCTCATCTACCGCTTTAACATATTCTTTTGTTTTATTGAAAAAGCCATTGTTAATGGGATACCAGGTGCATAAATTTTTTATTTCCAGTAAGGGAGCTTTTGCATACAATTCATTTCTCCGGCTTTGAATTTCTGCTGCTGTTATTTGGTTTGAAGGATTTAAATGAGCAGAGGCATCATCAATTGCTCCTGTAAGAAAATCAGCTACCACAGGTAACTTTTTGAGTTGCAGGGCAGGCGATGGCCGGCAAGCAAGCAAGCCTTTGGTATAGGGATGTTGAGGGTTCTGAAAGATTGATTTTGCATTACCCTGTTCAACAATTTCGCCTTTGTACATGACCACTAAATCATCGGCAATTTCATGTACCACCCCCAAATCATGGGAAATGAATATCATTGCCATGTGGCGTTCTTCTTTTAGTTTTAATAGGAGCTGCAAGATGGTTTTCTGAACCGTAACATCGAGTGCAGTTGTCGGTTCATCGGCAATTAATAGTTTTGGATTGCAACTTAAGGCCATGGCAATCATCACGCGTTGCTTTTGTCCACCCGAAAGCTGATGTGGGTAACTTTCAAATATCTTTTCCGGACGCGGTAACTGTACCTCTTTAAAAAGTGCTATCGTTTGTCTTTTTGCTTCTGCTTTGTTAACTTTTTGATGGAGAATAATGGCTTCAGCAACCTGATCGCCGCAGGTAAATACCGGATTAAGCGAAGTCATCGGCTCCTGAAAAATCATTGATACCTGGTTACCCCGATACTTTCTGATCTCATTGCTACTAAGGTTAAGCAAACTAACGCTGTCGAAATCTATTGCACCGGCAATGCGGGCAGAACGCTCATCGTGTAAACGCATAATAGAGAACGAAGTAACGGATTTACCCGAACCAGATTCGCCGACAATGCCTAAAACAGTGCCTTTTTTTACGTTAAAACTAATTTGTTTTACAGCGTTAAACCAGGTTTTTTCCTCCTGGTTAAAGAAATCGATATTTAAATTTTCAACGTTTAGCATCAGATTTTTGAAATAATAAGCTCAATTGAGCCTGCCTCTAAGCTGTTATAGTCGTCTAAATGGTAGTGACAACCAATTGGTGTTTCATCATGTGCTAAGGATAGTAGCTGCTTTGCAAGAGAAATGAGGCCTGCTTTATTAGCCTGAATTTGGATTTGATCATCAACAATGTCGGTTTTAACGATAAATCCATCCACCCAACTAGATTGCAATCCTAGGTTATTATCATATTTGGGGATTTCCAGTTTTACTTCGACCTTCATTTAAGTTACAATGGTAATGTTTTCTGGCGGAATTATATCCATTCCTTTAAATTTTAATAATACCTGAGCTGTTGTAATTACATCTTTCTGGCAATAAGTTACAATGCGTGGCAAATTTTTTTCTTCATAATAAACCTGCCTGACCATGCTGCCGTCAATATCATCTTTGGGTGTAGGAACATTTAAAATGGCAGCAATTAAATTCAAGGAGGTGTAATGCTTGTAATCACCAAACTTCCAGAGTTCCATCGTGTCGAGGTGGTTTACTTCCCAGGGCTTTTTACCCGAAATCTGAAGCTGTACCGGAATCTCCAATGTGTTAATCAAAAAACGCCGGCATAAATAGGGTAAATCAAATTCCTTTCCATTGTGCGCACAAAACATTAAGGTAGCAGGCTGTTTTTGTAATAAGTTAGAAAAGCTGGTTAAAAGCTGTCTTTCGTCATTGCCTGAAATTGATTTTATGCGTAAATATTGTGTTTTTTCATACATGTAAAAAACACCCATACTGATGCAAACAATCTTGCCGAATTCAGCCATTATGCCGGCTCTATCATAAAAGTCATCTGGAGTTTGTTTAGGCTTTCGCTGGTAATGTGTTTTTTGCTCCCATAAATCCTGCAAATGCGGTGGAACTTCATTATAAGAAGCATATTGAGGCACGGTTTCTATATCGATAACCATTACCTGGCTGAGGTCGACAGTTTTTAGCATATAACAATATAACGATTTTCTGAATAACAATAAGTCATTTAAGGTATTAGCTGTTTAACTAGAAAATTTTTTAAGTTTGAGTATGGCAAAAAGTAAGTTTGAACAATCACTTGAAGATGGGGCTCATAAAATGCTTTCCGGATTAGCCGGAGAATGGAATGGCATAACAAAAACATGGTTTGAGCAGGATGTACTGGCTGATGAATCGTCCGTTTCTGGGAAGATTTCGGAAATATTGGGAAACCGGTTTATTTCTTATGACTATAATGGTAGTCTGAATGAAAAGCCTTTAACTGGTAAAATGATTATTGGTTTCGATATCCCTTACCAGAAATTTACCTCAAGCTGGATTGATAGTTTTCATATGGGAACGCAGATTATGCTGTCGAGCGGCGATAGAACAGATAAAGGTTTTTCAATTTTAGGAACTTATGGCAATCCGGAGTATGGCGACCAGCTTTGGGGCTGGCGAACCGTATTGGAAGTCTTAAGTGCTGATGAAATAATGATTACGGCCTACAATGTAACGCCTGAAGGGGAAGAAACAAAAGCGACTGAGACGGTATTAAAGCGGATTTAATAACCGTATCAGGCTTTTAGAACCTGATACGGTTTTATTTGAACTTAGAATAAGGTTGGTGATGGTGTGGTGCCATTTCCCATTGTAGGGATTTTTAAATCCGTTCCGATGGCCTTATTTAATTTCTCAATAAAATAAGCCGACAAAAGGGGCGAAGCCAGTTCAACATTCTGGTGTACAAAGAAATAAAGATGCTGTAAGCCTTGTTCTTTCCAGTTTGCAATTCTTTCTACCCACTCTTCTAAACGGGCATAATCGCTTTCATGGTTTGCCCCAACGTAACGAACAAAGGCTGTAGGCGTAGTCAAGCGCATGTGCAGCATGTCTCTGCGTCCAGCGGTATCAACAATAATATTAGCAATGCCGTTATCTTCAAATAACTTGGCAAACTCCTTTGCAACAGCAGGATTCGAAAACCATTCTTCATTTCTCACTTCAACGCCCAAAGGAATAACTTTTGGAAACTCCTCTATCACCGTTTTTAAACGGTCGAAATCTTTTGGTTTAAAGTTATCATGCAACTGAAGAAAAGCCATACCCAGTTTATCTTCAAAATTACTGATGGCATCGCAAAATTGCGCTACAGGCTCCTTAACGTTAATTAATCTTTTAAAGTGGCTAACTGTATTTGTTAATTTAGGAAAGAATTTAAAATCAGCCGGTGTTTTTTGCGTCCAGGTGATCACTTGTTCGCTTGATGGCATTCCGTAGAAAGTGGCATTAAGCTCAATGGAATTAAATTGAGTTGAATAATAAGTTAACTCGTCTTTTGTTCCTTTTGGATAAAAACCTTTTAAATCAGCCTTATTCCATTTTGCACAACCTACTGATGCCTGAAAATTCTGATTTTTTTTATTGGCGGCTAATATTGCTGCTGTTTCCGGAGCATCTGCCGGAAGTGTGAAATCTATAATTGAGGGATCTTCTACTTGTCCGAATTTCATGGTAATTTTATTATGTGATACTAATTACATTAACTTCATCATTTGAACCCAAAAGAATCTCTATTGCCGGTTTAATTTTTGGTTTTAATTTTAACCAAAACTGTTTATTTGAGCAGTTCCCAAACCTAATTAATATCAGTTTTGGAGGTGCACCAAACCAATCAATTAATTCTTTGAAATCGAGGTCTTTAGAAATGATGATAACATTTTTTTTAATTTGAGCCATTTTAAAAATGGTCATGTCATCTACTCCATGCAGATTTAAACTATAAGAAGATTTTGTTTTAAAATTTGTGTATTCTGTGAGCCATTTGGCAATAATAGGGGATATGTTGGTGTCGGTCCAAATTTCCCATTTACTCATACATCAGGTCCTCATCAACTTTTTGAGCACTATATAGTAAAACAGCTACAATATCTTCTTTTTCGAGAATTGGATGCTCTTCTAGTATTTGTTCTTCACTCATGCCGCTAGCCAATAGTTCAAGTACATCAGAAACAGGGAATCTTAACCCACGTATTGTAGGTCTACCGCCCATCAAACCATCTGTCGCAATGATTCTATCAAATAATTGAATTTGTTCTTGTGCCATAATCAAATATAAAAAAAATCCCTCAGTTTTTAAAACTGAGGGATTTGCACCTTATTTTAATTTTAGAATTTATTATTTCTAGATTGAAAACTGCTAACTAAGCTTAGTAACCCAATATCTTCAATACCTGCTTACTGTTCTGCTCTTCACCAAAAACCTCAAAATTGAAACTTTCGTCGCGGTTTCTGCGGATTAATACGTGTTTCGGACTAGGCAATAAACAATGGTGAATACCACCGTAACCGCTTAATACTTCCTGGTATGCTCCTGTATGGAAGAAACCAAGGTACTGAACTTTACGTGTTTTAGGCATAAAAACGCTGTTCATATGTGCTTCCTGGTTGTAGTAATCCTGCCCGTCGCAGGTAATTCCCCCTAAGTTTACACGTTCGTACTCTGCATCCCAATTGTTGATGGGTAAAAGAATATATTTTTGGTTTAATGCCCAAACATCTGGCAAATTCGTAATGAATGAACCATCAAGCATTAACCAGCGCTCACGGTCATTTTGCTGTTTACGACCTAAAACTTTATATAAAATACCTGATGCTTCAGCTACTGTATATTTACCGAATTCAGTAATAATATCCGGTTCCATAACATCGTGAATGGCACAGATTTCTTTAATCCTTTTTACAATTTCATTTACCATGTATTCGTAATCGAAATCGAATACCAGTGAATCTTTAAATGGCATTCCACCACCTATATCAAGGGTATCTAAATCCGGATTAATCTTTTTGAACTTGCAATAAAGCGTTACATATTTCTCAAGCTCATTCCAGTAGTATGGTGAATCGGTGATTCCCGAGTTGATGAAAAAGTGTAATAACTTTACCTTGAAATTCGGGTTATGAACGATTTTGTTATTATAGAAATCGATTACATCTTCCATACGAACACCTAAACGGGAAGTATAGAATTGCGAATCTGGTTGCTCCTCTGCTGCAATGCGGATACCCAGATTACAAGGTTCTTCCATTTCTACCTCATCATCGTAAAGGTTAAATTCCTCTTTATTATCCAATACAGGGATGATGTTTTTATAACCATCATGCAACATATCGATGATGTATTGCTTATACTGGTAGGTTTTAAAACCGTTGCAGATGATGGTGGTATCTTTGGTTAAATGTCCTTTCTTCTCCAGGGCATCAACCATTGGCATATCAAATGCCGAAGAAGTTTCCAGGTGAATGTTGTTTTTCAGTGCTTCTTCCACAATGTGTCTGAAGTGAGAACTTTTTGTACAATAGCAATATTTATAATCACCACGGTAGTTGTTCTTTAGGATGGCAGTCTGAAAAAGAATCTTAGCTTGCTGAATTTTCTTGCTCACCAGAGGTAAGTAAGTGAAACGTAGGGGAGTACCGTAAGTTTCAATCATTTCCATCAGGTTTAAATCCTGAAAATATAATTCATCATCTATAACATCAAAGCCTTCCTGCGGAAAGCCAACGCTTAGATCGAGAAATTCTGAGTAACTCTGCATTTACTTTTAAATAATTTTTGCAAAAATGTAATTTTAAATCGAGAATTAATCTTTATTGAAAATATTTTTACTGTAGAGAAACGTCAGGGCTAAGACAAACTTCGCTTATAAATTGTTTTCTGTTTTTTACATGGGATTTTGAAGGACTAAAATACTGTCAATCTGAACTTGTTTCAGGTTCTGATCAACAGCTATCAGATTGCTCGTAGCTGGCTATGACGACTTGTGGAGTTAACCTACTCATCCTGTCCTCCTGAGCGGAGTCGAAGGACACTCATTAGTACTGGTTCAGCAGGGCGATAGTTAAAGATTGGTTCTTAACATTTGTTGAACAGTTGGCTGTTTACAATTACATAATTAACCTACTAAACAGTAACCAATAATCAATTTTCAATCAGGTTAACGAAAAGAGTGCTTTTCCGAATAATTCGGAACGTGCTGTCGTTCCTTCTCGCAATGACGACTTCTGAAAACTAGTGACTAATGACTAATGAACTAATGGCTAATGACCAATGACTAATGAACTATAATACAATAACCAATTAACTTTTTTGAGGCAAATGAATTTCGGCAAGCATACATCTTGCACTACCTCCGCCATTTTTTTCTATAGTATAAATTGGAGCGTAGATAATACGGCTATATTTTTCGAGCCGGGCAATTTGTTCATGATTTAAGGATAAATAAGCCTGTTCTGACATTACAAGCAAGCTTTCTCCTTTGTTGTTTGCCACCTGAAGCATGTTTCCTGCGAAACGGTTCATTTGCTCAAGGCTTATTTCGATAATTTCTTTACCCGTGCTTTGAAGCACCTGCGAAACGAAAATTTTTTCATGCACATTTGGGATAGAATCCAGACAAATTACTGCAAATTTATCTCCAATGCACATCATTACATTGGTATGGTAAATAGGAAAACCACTGCCATCTACCGAATTAAAAATTACTGATTTATATTCAGCCAGCTGGCAAAAGTTATTTAAGGCAGCTACATCTGTCCTGATGCTTAAACAGGCATAGGCAATTTTATTTACCCTATCCAGAACCATGCTTCCCGTTCCTTCCAGGTAAGCTTCCTGATGTTCGTAGAAACTTAAATCGCTGATGTGGCTGATTTCAAAGTTTGCTTCCAGACCATCTAAAATTTCCCTCCTGCGCTCAAGTCTTCTGTTTTCTGACGACATTGGGTAAAGGTAAACTGAACCATCCTCATGAAAAGAAACCCAGTTGTTTGGAAAAATAGAATCGGGTGTTTCTGGTTGTAATGTATCATCCACTACGGTTACATCCACATCGTTTTTCCTTAACAAGGCAACAAAACCATCAAACTCCTGTAATGCATGCGCCTGAACATCTGTTTGAGAAGATGCTACCTGAAATTTATTGTTCTCTGCAGTTTGCTCGTTGAATTTAAAATCAACCGGGCGAATCATTAATATGTGGTTAGTTGTTTGCATTTATAGTATCAGGTATTTAGTATCAAGTATTTATTATCAGGTATCAAGACCATTCCGGCACATTACCCATCTTCCCTCTTACATTATATCTCGTCTCTCCATATCGGTAAACTCATGCAATGGAAACCTCCACGTGCACGTGATAACTCTGCCGACGGCATTAAAATTAATGTATCGGTGATGGTTTCTGCATCAGCTTTGCCGCTTTCAAGGTCGTCGATTAAATCTTTAACGTTAACGATATTAAATCCGGCAGCTTTAAAGGCATCCACGGTTTTATCGTTTCTGTCGTAACCTAAAACTACTCCTTCTTTTATGGCCAGCAGGTTGCACGAGTCAGTCCATTGTTCTCTCGAGTCGTAAGGGAAAGTGTTATTTCCACTGTAAATGATTTTGGTTGGCTCCGTACTTTTTAAATCGTTCTGACTGATATCATTCAATAGCGCTTCAACATGTTCAAAATGTTTAGGTGCCTGCGGATTTGATTTGGTAAACTGAATAGCGGTTGTTGCTTCCAGTTTTTCAGGCTCTTTTAAAAAGTTAATCGGCTCGTAAGGATTATATTTTGGCGAATGTGCAATCGAATTTAATATGACCCAGGTATTCCGTTTTACTTGAGTAAATACGGTGTCTAGGTGCATATAATCACGTTTACTCGGGATTTTAACTACCGTAACTTTTTCCACCACATCATTATCAAATAACAATTTAATGGCTTCGTTGGCACCATGTTCCGAAGTTCTTTCGCTGCACCCAATCAGTACATGGTTCGGACTTACCATCATCACGTCGCCACCCTCTAAAGTGGTACTGAAAGCAGGCTCATCGCCAGGACGCAGAAAGTGCATGGTAACATCTGGAATTTCGAGAATGTTATTTCGGTAAGCTTCGAAAAGCGGGTGGTTGAAGAAAATATACCGCATTAAAAGCGTTTCCCGAACCCGTGCTTTTTTTGCAGGTTTGTTGAGCAGGATATGATTATTAATAGTTGTACCAACGTCGCGGGTGAAAATCAGGTTCGGTATTGGCGCAAAAATCATATCATCATTCGCCAGAGTACCCGAAATAAAAATTTCTGCCAATTCTTTAGGATCGGTATTGGTTAGCTCCAGCTGAACTTTATATGTGCACCCCTCTATTGCACAAACTGCAGCGACCAGTTTTTTTCTGATCGATTCGTTTTCAAGCATTTCGCTTAAAAGGTTCTGAATCTCAATTACAGAAGTCGAGTTATGGAAGTCAGGATGATTAGGTTTGTAAAAATTACGGTTATTCTCTTCCGAATCTATTTCAGCAAGCTTGCCTTTAATTTTTTCAGGGTCGAGAAAATACATCAGCAATTTGATGTAGTAATCGTATTCGCCTTTGCGGATCGTATCTAAATGCACAATATCTTCGAAGAGCCAGTCTTGTGCTTTTGATGGAACAACTTTGCCCAAACCACTGTCAGGACTGTGGATTAACAACTTACGTAACCGTCCGATTTCGGTTTTTACGTTCACTTTGAAATTTTGATTCTGTCCGCTCATAAATAAGTTAGTTGTACAAAGCTATCATTTTTTTTATAGTCCGGAAGTCTGATGTCGCAGGTCAGAAGTTTTGACAACTACTAAACAAAACCTGTCAAAAAGTTTAATTTTGATAATAATATACTACTAGTCTTCTGATTGCGGACTTTCCGACTCCGGACTTTTTTCTCTATTTTTACACCATGAATTTTATTATTACTGCAACACTTGATGCCGTTAAACAACTTTATAACGAAGAAATAGCTGAAAGTGTAATCAATATACAGGAAACCCGTAAAGAATTTGAAGGTCAGGTAACGATTGTTGTTTTTCCCATTACAAAAATTTCTAAAAAATCACCTGAACAAACGGCTCAGGCAATTGGCGAATATTTGGTAGAACATGTTGAAGAAGTTACTGCTTTTAATGTGGTTAAAGGTTTCTTAAACCTCAGTATTGCCGAAAATTATTTTTTAAACCAGTTTAATGAAGAGGTTTTAGCACCTGATTTTGGATTGTATCCATCAAACGGGAAAAAGGTAATGGTTGAATATTCTTCGCCAAACACCAATAAGCCGCTGCATTTAGGACACGTACGCAATAACCTCCTGGGCTATTCGGTTTCTGAATTGTTAAAAGCATATGGTTATGATGTGGTAAAGGTAAACCTCGTAAACGATAGGGGAATCCATATCTGTAAATCGATGCTGGCCTGGCAGAAATGGGGTAATGGCGAAACTCCTGAAAGTTCTGGTTTAAAAGGCGATCATCTGGTTGGAAAATATTATGTTGTTTTCGATAAGGAGTATAAAAAAGAAATTGATGCCCTAAAAGCTGAAGGACAAACCGAAGAGGAAGCTAAAAAGAATGCACCTTTAATTAAGGAAGCACAGCAGATGCTTTTGAAATGGGAGCAGGGCGATGAGGAAGTGGTTTCGCTTTGGAAAACAATGAACGAGTGGGTGTACGCTGGTTTTAATGTTACCTATAAAAACCTGGGCGTAGATTTCGATAAGTTTTACTACGAAAGCAACACTTATTTATTAGGAAAAGATACGGTTGATGAAGGTCTGGAAAAGGGTGTTTTCTTTAAAAAGGAAGATGGCTCGGTGTGGATTGATTTAACTGCCGATGGCTTAGACCAGAAATTGGTTTTACGTGCCGATGGGACTTCGGTTTACATTACCCAGGATTTAGGCACTGCAGAAATGAAACACGACGATTTCAATATGGATGAGTCGATTTATGTAGTTGGTAACGAGCAGGATTATCATTTTAAAGTGTTGTTTTTAATCCTCGAAAAACTGGGTAAAAGCTGGGCCAAAGGCTTATATCACCTTTCTTACGGGATGGTAGATTTACCGAACGGCAAAATGAAAAGCCGTGAAGGAACAGTAGTAGATGCTGATGAGTTGATCGAAAGCATGGTAAATACTGCCCGTGAGAAAACAGAAGAATTGGGTAAAACCAACGATTTTCCGCAGGAAGATAAAGATGAGCTTTACAAAAACATTGGTTTGGGTGCTTTAAAGTATTTCCTTTTAAAAGTAGAACCAAAAAAACGATTGCTGTTTAATCCGGCAGAGAGTATCGATTTTCAGGGCAATACCGGGCCATTTATACAATATACACACGCCAGGATTAAATCCTTACTTACAAAGGCAGGTTATCAGTTAGCTGCAACTCAACCGTCAGAACTTTTGCCTGTTGAACTGGAAATGATTTTGTTATTGGCTAAATATCCTGCTGAAATCGCAATTGCGGCTAAAGCTTATAGTCCGGCAAGTTTAGCCAACTATTTGTACGAATTAGCGAAATTATTCAATAAGTTTTATCACGAAGTTCCACATATCCTTAAAATGGAAGAAGGTGCAGATAAGCAATTTCGCTTAAACCTTTGCAAAAAAACAGCTGATATCATTAATAGCGGCATGTTAATTTTAGGAATTACTTCACCTGAAAGGATGTAAGAGGAATAATCAATTTGCAGTTGGCAGTTACCAGCGAATAGCGAAACAATGAACCAATGGCATTTAATTTAGTTAAACAATTAACCGGATCACAGTTTTCAATTGGCAGTTCACAGTTGGCAATTTGCAGTCACTAATGACAAATGACTAATGAACCAATGGCATTTTAATTCAGTTAAACAGTTTAAACAATTAACCTGATCACAGTTTTCAATTGGCAGTTCACAGTTGGCAATTTGCAGTCACTAATGACTAATGACCAATGACTAATGAACCAATGGCTAATGCCTTTTTAGGTCAGTTAAACAGTTTAAACAATTAACCGGATTACAGTTTTTAATTGGCAATTTGCAGTCACTGGTGACTAATGACCAATGACTAATTAACCAATGACTAATGAACCAATAGCCAATGAACTAATGAACTAAAGTTTGATGTACGAACTAACTTTATTATGCCTTGCAGCCTTTGCTGCAGGATTTATCGATGCTATTGTAGGTGGCGGAGGTTTATTGCAAACACCCGCAACCTTACTCATTTTGCCGCACTACCCGGTGGCTACCTTGCTGGGGACAACCAAAATCCCATCACTTTCAGGTACAACACTTGCTGCTTTTAAATACTCCAAACATGTTAAATTTAATTTTAAAATATTAGCGGTTTGTGCCGGTTCGGCCTTTATTACAGCACTCCTTGGTGCTTTTTTGGTTAGCCGCATCGATAACAGTGTTATTAAACCAGTAATTCTGCTTGTATTAATACTCGTTGCGCTTTATACTTATTTCAATAAACAATTCGGGATACACCAGGAGAAAAACCATACAGTAAAAAAGCAAGTGTTAATGGCTTCGGTATTTGGCTTGCTGATCGGTTTTTACGATGGATTAATTGGTCCGGGAACAGGTTCCTTTTTAATTCTGGTTTTTATTGCGGTACTGGGTTTTGATTTTGTAGGTGCAAGTGCACATGCGAAAATAGTAAACATTGCCACCAACCTGGCGGCGATCGTTTACTTCAGTTCTACAGGGCATATCCTTTTTCAGTACGCTATTCCGATGGCTGTTTTAAACTTAACAGGCGCATATTTCGGAACAAAACTAGCCCTGCTAAAGGGTAATAAATTTATACGGATATTTTTTCTTATTGTTGTTTTCGGAACCATCTTAAGATTTGCCTACGATATCCTGTTTAAGTAATTTACTGTAAAACCACAATTTTTAAACTGTCTTTCACCACAATTCCGCTAATTGCCGAAGCATTATATTTTATGGTATAGGTTCCTGCCTTTTTAATATCGTATGCTTCACTAAGATTAAAACTAGTACTCGTGCTGTCGCCCTTTTTTAAGGTGGTATAGCTATCGGCCGGAGGCGGCATAATTCTTTTAGCCATTGGCCCCAGGTAGGCTACATCCGTAAAATCATCCATCGCCACATCGAGGTATTTACTCATCAGTTTCTCGAAAGGGCTGTGCCATTTGCAGAATTTAACTGTGCTGTCGCTGTTGTTGTAAACGGAGAACTTTATGTTTATTGGCTCACCAAGTTTGGCGCTGCCAGTAAGTGTCATTTTTCCGGTAACCGGATCTGTTTCCTTTACTGATTCAGTTTCGCTTACCAGTGTAGTGTCGTTTCTTGCCGCAGTTTTATCTTCCTTGTCAGATGAATGGCATGCACTACCTAAAATGGCGCAGGTACATGCGATAATTGCTAGTTTTCTCATGGATTTAAATGTAAAATAGACCTAACCTTTCTCCGTTCCCGATTTTACGGCTACCGGTTTTTTCTTTCTGAAAGCCGGAAAACTCATTGGACTTTTTGCCGGACGCTCATCGCCCAGTAAAGCCCCCCATTGTTTAAAGGATTCGGTACGGTCAAAAATGATTTTTAATACCGCAACAATTGGTAAAGCCAGGAACATTCCCGAAATCCCGGCAACGCTTCCTCCTATAAATACCCCCAGGATGGCAAATAATGCATTTATCTTCACTTTTGAACCCACAATACGAGGCATTAAAATGTTGTTATCAAGAAACTGTACAAAGGCAATTACACCCAAAACGGTTAGTACCGGCCAAAGCTCCTGCGATGAGGTTAGCGTTAATAAAACACCAATCACATTACCAATTAGCGCCCCAACATAAGGGATCAGGTTTAATATAGCGAAGATAACGCCGATCAGCAGGGCATGTTTAATACCAATCAGCATTAAAATCCCGCCTAATAAAACAGTCATGTAAGTGATTTGAATGAGTAAGCCAATCAGGTAACTTTTAATGATAGATTCTGTTTCGTAAATAGCTTCTTTCACCTTTGCATGGTCGTCGGTTTTGAACCACATGAAGATAAAACGCAGCAAGATATCTTTATAAAACAGCATCAGGTAAATGTAGATTGGAAGTAAGCCAATGAATATAAATATGCCGCTCAGTGTTACTGCAGCACCTCCGGCAAGTGAGGTTCCCATATTCATTAAATCATCACTTTTCGCCTGAATAAAAGCCTTTTGTTGTTTATCGTCGTAATGCGTAATACGGCTTACCCAATCGCTCAAAGCATTGATATGTTGGGTTACATTGCTTTTTATCTGAGGGAAATCTTTTACCAGGATACCAACCTGATTGGATAAAAACCATACAATAAGCGCCACAAACAAGGCAACCAGTAAAATAGGTAAAATGATAGCCAGGGTTTCAGGGAAGTGCTTCTTTTTAAGGAAGCGATATACGGGTAACAATACAATACTGATGAAAAAAGCCATCAGAATGGGCATAATAATATCTCTTCCGATAACAATAACAGCTACAAGAGCGATTAGCCCAAGCAGTTCAATAGATCGTTTAACGGTAAGGGGTAGATTGTTCGTCATAGTTTTTCGGTTTGCACATTAAACATGGTTTATGCTTAAATGTTTTAAGATGAGCATAATTTTGTGCTATTCTCTTTCAGTTAGTCATTTCCCTCTTTTCAACGGGGTGCCCGCAGGGCAGAGTGTTTCTTTTTGTACCTCATTGGTAGGCTCATTAGTTCACTTGTCATTGGTTCATTCGTCATTGGTATTCCAAACTGAAAACTGCCAACTGTTCACTTCCGTTAAAAAATTACATCCTGCTAATGATATAAATGCAGATTAACTTTACTTTTGCGTTTTCGGTAAACTAACATGAACAATCAAGATACGATTATTGCTTTATCTACGCCACCGGGTTCGGGTGCCATTGGGGTTATACGCCTTTCAGGGCCGGATGCCATTTCCTTAACCAATTCGGTTTTTGCAGGTAAGGACCTCGAAAAGCAGGATTCACATACTTTGCACTTTGGATTAGTAAAGGATGGTGAGCAGCTAATTGATGAAGTTGTAGCCGGATTGTTTATAGCGCCGAAATCGTATACGAAAGAAAATGTGGTAGAAATTTCCTGCCATGGTTCCAACTATATCATCCAGCAAATCATCAACCTGTTGATTAGCAAAGGAGCGAGGGCTGCAAAACCTGGCGAATTTACTTTACGTGCTTTTTTAAATGGTGCTTTTGATTTAAGTCAGGCAGAGGCAGTGGCCGACTTAATCGCTTCAAATTCCAAAGCTTCACACGATGTGGCAATGCAGCAAATGCGTGGTGGTTTTGCCAATGAACTTAAAGTCCTGCGTGAGCAACTGATTCATTTCGCATCGATGATTGAGCTTGAACTCGATTTTGCTGAGGAGGATGTGGAATTTGCCAACAGGGAACAACTGCGTAACCTGGTTACGAAAATTAACCATGTGCTCAGCCGCCTGATTTCATCCTTTGAGATGGGAAATGTAATAAAAAATGGTGTTCCCGTGGTTATTGCAGGTAAACCTAATGTAGGCAAATCAACCTTGTTAAATGCTTTGCTGAATGAAGAACGTGCCATTGTTTCTGATATTGCCGGTACAACCCGCGACACCATTGAAGATGAGTTAACCATTGGCGGTATTGTATTTCGTTTTATCGATACAGCAGGTATCCGCGATACCGCTGATATTATTGAAGCGCAAGGTGTAGAACGTACCTTGGCTAAAATGAAACAAGCCCGGTTAATCATTTATATGGCCGATGCGGAACAAAGCATAACGGAGCTTGAAGAACAGCTAAGAGGGTTGGAAAAACTCGAAATTCCTTACCTGATTCTCGTAAACAAAGCCGATTTAATTTCCGAAGAAAAACGTAAAGCCTTTGCCCCGCTAAATGTTGTCTTTATTTCTGCAAAGGAAAAGCTCGGTATCGAAGACCTAAAAAATACACTGCTGGAACAGGTTAATTTGCTGCACATTAATACCAGCGAAACACTCGTAACCAATATCCGCCATGTAGAAGCATTGAAACGTACTGAAAATGCCTTACAACGTGTACTGGATAATGTAGATAATCCGGTAACTTCTGATTTCCTGGCCATGGATATTAAACAGGCCTTACATTACCTCGGGGAAATAACAGGTACAGTTACCACGGACGATTTGCTGGAGAATATTTTTACTAAGTTTTGTATCGGAAAGTAATAAGGAGGTCTTATCTGTATCAGAAGTGGCGAGCCTGTTACGAATGAACAGAAGTACAACATATCATCATTTGAATTCATTCAGGTTTTTGACCACTACGCCAGGCATCTTTTCAAAAATATCCTGCATATACTTCCTATGGTTAGCCCCTGCAATCACAACAACCCTTTTCAGGCCTTTCGCTTTAGCATTTGCCACTACATTTTTGCACATGCCCTCATTGCGCATCAGCCACCAGTGAATTTTTGAGAGCATCTCTTCTTTGGGAAAGCCTTTCATGTCATACATTTCAGGAAGGTAAAAATCTCCGGATGCAGAAATCGCAGAAGCTTCAGACGTATTGAGCCACTCCGTAACTTTATTCGAGGTTTTCTCTATCCGGTCATACTCGGTAAAGCCGTTGTTTATTTTTTCCAGTTTTTCTTTGAGTTCTTTGCGGAATACCGCCGAGGTGTCTTTCCTGAAACTCAGAAATTTAGCATCAAATGCCGCCCAGGAGGCGCCCCAGTTTAAATCATAATCCTGGTTGTCCATCGCCAGAAGCTCCCGGATGCCCAACTTCCTCATCATCGGAAAAGCGATCAGCGCATACTCAGAAGTCTGAAGCCTGCGCATGCTCCGGCCTGTGGTATCCAGGCGTGGACTCAGCACAGCATCCACATAGGCTTGGAGCTTCGCATCCGGTTTTGCTTTAAGGGCATCAAAAACCTGCCAATACTGGTAATGGGCATTGCTGACATCCTGGTTTAAATAAAGTGCTTGGGCCAGATCCGTTTTGAGCTGAAAGTTTTCAGGTTGCTGCAGCACCATTTTTTTTAAACTGTCGATTTTTTTCATCAGCTGCGATTCTGCAATATCCCTGTTTTTTCGGAGCATTTTCAATCGTGCAAGATTATCCTTTTTGCACCAATAATCCATCAGGTTCTGTTCATCAGTTTTACTCAAAAACTCCCCAAAAAAACCATCTGGTTTAAAGCCTTCGATTTTGCGGTAAATGTCAGAAACGTCCTGCTTGGGGTATTTGCTATAATCATGGGATACCCCAATTAGGAAAACTTCCAGTTTTTGAGCAGAACAGGAGAGGGAGAACAAAAGGAACAAAACAAAAAAATATTTCATGGCTGCATTTCAGATTAAGGGTAGATGATTAGTCCAAATCTTTAGATGAACACAAAATAGAAAATTCTCCATGACTGGCAAAGCTTTATTTTAGGTGGAATACAGACCCTGAGTGGTACGGTCGAACGACATTCTTTCTGCAATATTCCATTTCATCTGGATATAAAACATGGCATCGTGGTTTTTTAATTTTTGTTTTTCCATTTTTTTAATATGATGTTGATCAGTTTGAACTCGATAGTTTTTATCATTACTAGGAATAAATTTGTTTAATGTCTGTATCAGGAGAAATTTCCAATGAAGGAATTCCATTTTTGTAATTTATCCTATATCCATTGATGAGCTTTATCTTCGAGAAATCATATAAAGTCCCTTTAATCATATGTTCCTCAACATCTTTTTTGAAAATTTCTTTCGGTATAAAATATGAACCTACCTCTATAAAATCATTGTACGTAATTTCTTTATTTCTACTTAACCGTTGTTTCTCCAATAATAAGAGCAAAAAATCACGCATAGTCTTTTTTCCTTTCGAGGCGATTCTTATTTGATTATCCAGAACAAAACCATATAGGAATCCTCGCTGATAGGAGAGTTGTATATAATCATAGCCATCCCAGAAATGTTTTGATATGGAATCTGCAGGAAGCGCATTTACAGGGTTTTTATAGAGGGCTTCAAATCGGTTTTTGTTGGCTTCTGAAACGAATTCCTCTTTGTTTATCATGGCTGATCCGGCTAATAAAAAATAAGTAATATAGTCGTTAACCCCCTCAGAAAACCAGGTGTATTTATCACCATGCTCTGTAATTCTCAATTCTCCTCCGATCCACCTATGTGAAGTTTCATGTGCTACAATCATGGTATTGTTAAGGGTATATTTTCCTTGGTAAATCATAACAAATCCATGTTTGCCAGCGGCATATCCGCTATTCGTTTTTTGTTCGGGTGTATAAAATGGGGCAGAGAATAAAAAATAAGGTCCTGATTTATCATCTTGCCAAAAATCATATGCTCGAGGGAAAAAAACATCAAAAAATGGTTTCAAGGCAGTTTGCATCTTGTTTATCGTATCTCTTGAAGAGGTGATTTCATAATATTTGTCATGACGGATTGCATGAGTTTTAATTATTAAATCTTTACCCATGAAAAAAATCAGATCGTTAAAATCCTTTTCTTTTACCCTTAGTACAGACTTTGTTGTTGCATCTGGCAGTATAGAAACAAAATATGGGAGGTCTTCAGGGATTTGTTTCCAGTTTATCATGATATCCTCGGCCTGAATTTCTTTTATTTTCATTAAAAAATTAATGGCTTTGGCCCTTAATACGCCCGATTCGATTATCGGTTTGAATAACTCATTGGGAATTGCATTTTTGATATTAATGTTTAAGTGACCATCAAATTCATAGCTGAAGTGTAGTGCAGTTGATGGATTGTGAGTGATAGTAAGTTCACGTTTTATTGAATCTATCGTAATTTTATCATCATCGTTAACTTTAATAATATGCATACTACGGAAAATGTTTTTTTGATTTCCGATGTCATTAATAAAGGCAAATGTATTTTTTGGCGATGCCGTATAGTAAGTTATATCAACCTTTATTGTCGACGAGTTGCCATCCCAGGAAAGTTCATATATTGGAGCCTTAGCGTTCAGGCTTAATGCATATGTTGTTGAAGAAAACAATAAGAGCAGAAATACTATAGAAAACAATAGTAGGCTTGTTTTTATAGCTGTAATTATCAGTCGATTATTTTTATAGCCGGCTTTATCCAACCATTGATGTCCTAAGTATGTGGTAGCAATTTTTGAATTTTCCGGTAAATTTTTTGAAGTATCTATCACCATTATCATATTTTATGATAGCATAAAGTTCAAAAGCAATGCCTTTTGGTAAGATGTTGTAAATGAGCGCTTTATTTTTTTTATGAAATTATGCTTTTGATATATCGTTATGTGATGACAATTAATTACGATTAGTGGTAATTATTGCATTTTTTTAAAGCGAGTTTGCTTATGAAATATGGTTCTAATAAGGCCTTAAGGCTGTTTTTTGAAGTCAAACGCTCGAAAAATATTACTGCTTTTCGGTAGAAAATAAGTAATTTAGCATGAGGCCTTTTCGCTAAATTTATTAAACATTCGGGCCGATTTGAATAGCATTACTTATGAGGGGGTATACCAGGTTAAAAATCTTTTTTTTGTTGATGGTTTTGTATTCAGGAACACTGTATGCCCAGAAAACGGAAGGTTCACTCGAAGTGAAGAAATTTGCGGGTAGTCCCGAAGAAGTAAATGTGCTGCTGAAAAAGGCTAAAGAAGATTCGGCAAAGGTTAATTTGCTGATAAAACTTTTCAGTATAGAATGGCGAAGATCTTCCGGCGGTAAAATGAAGCTCGATACCTGCATTTACCTTGGGCATCAGGCGCTCACCCTAAGCAAACAAATTGGCTATAACTTTGGTTTCACTGAATCAACTTTACTACTGTGCAAGGCATATCTGGAAAAATCAGATCTGGTTTCTGCTACCAAGGTTTTAAACTTAACTCATGGAGAGCAGCGTGCACGTCTGCTGATAACCTTTGCCGAACACTACATCTGGATGCCGGTATCAGCCCACAAAAGTAATCTGGATACAGCACAAAACTACTTGAAAAAAGCCATCGAAACAGCTCAGCAAGCCCAATCTGAAAAATGGAATATGGAAAGTAAACTGGCTATGGGTAAACTTTATTACGCTAAAGGGGATATTGAAGGCGGGAAAAAATTTTTCTTCGAACTGATTAAGTATTTCCAGGCTAAGAATGATAAAGGGCAGGAAGCATTTATCTGGTCAGAAATGGCACATTATATGCCAGGAATAGGCAAATATCATCGCCAAACGTTGGCATACTCTCAACACGCCATCGACCTCAATCTCTCTATAGGTAATCTGAACCAGGCTGCCTCTGTAATGGAAGACATGGCTTTTGATGCCTTTATTTGCAACGAATTAGACTTCGCAGAAAAAAATTATCTGAAAAGGATAACGCTGTTAAAGGCTGCGCATCAGGAGAAATTTTTTACAACCTATCTGGCGCTTGCAGATATTTATAAATTAAAAGGGAATTTAAACAATGCATTAAGCTATACCTTGCTTGCCCTGAGAAATATTGAAAAATTGCATCAGGATATTTACCTGGCGAATGTATACGCTTCACTTGGGGATATTTATGGGGAACTCGGTGAAAGCCAAAAAAGCTGCGATTATTATCTTCTGTGTATGGAAAGACCTGTTGATACCAGTTTTGGTGCCTTAAAATATTTTTATACTTTAAGAAGCCTGGCAAGGGGTTACATTAAGCAGGGAAAGGCAAGGCAGGCACTCCGTTACAGCCAATATTACCTGAAACGAAATCCGGCAAAACTAACTACGAGCAAGGAAATAGCTGCTGATATCATGGCGCTTTGTTATCAGGGTATAAAAGAGACAAAACTAGCCGAAAAATATTTTCTACAGGTTTTGGCGCTTGATAAACAGGTATGGTCTGAAACTGGTCGTAACTCTAAAGTTGACTATAATATTGTTGGAACAGAGGCTTATCTCGATGTCGCAAATTTCTATGTTAGCCTCAATAAGTTTGACTCAGGTGATATTTACGCTACCAAAGCACTATCGTTTCCAAATGTAACGCCTGTTATGGAAATGCAGCTGCGTTATCTGAAATATAGGACTGATTCTGCTACTGGTAATTTTCAGGTGGCTTTGAGCAGCTATAGAAGGGCGAACCGTTTAAAAGATTCCATCAGTAACGATCGCCAGGCTAATCAGGTAAACTTTTTGAAGATACAGTTTGAAACCGTGGCGAAAGAGAAAAACATTGCACTGTTAGAGAAAGAAGCAGCGCTACGTAAAAAAGAATTGCAACAAACTACTCAAACGAAAATACTTGCCATAGGGGGTGTATTTATTCTTATTTTACTTGCTGCTATTCTTTTCGGATTATACAGTTTTAAAAACGAGAAAAATCGTCAGCTTCAAAAGCAGCAAAATTTAATCAACGCTAAAAATGCTTCATTAGAACAATTAGTGGGTGAGAAAGAGTTGTTGGTAAAAGAGATTCACCATCGCGTAAAAAATAACCTGCAAACCATTACCAGCTTATTGGGAAGTCAGCTTTATGCCAGCACAGATGAACAAGTCAATACTGCTTTACAGGATAGTTTGCACAGGGTTCAGGCAATGGCTATGATTCATCAAAAACTTTACAATACTTCAAATTACAATGAGGTAGATATGGCTTCTTACATTGAAGAACTAGTAGAGCACCTTAGTGAAGTTTTTAATCCAGGTGCCGGAATTGAAATTAAGTTCAATGCTGAACCCATATTTTTGGATTTTAGTGTCGCTGTCCCTATCGGACTGTTAATTAATGAAGCGCTTTCAAATTGCATTAAACATGCCTTTCCTGGAAATCAGGCCGGAAAAATTTCTCTAATTTTTCGTAAAACTTCTTCTAACGAAATAGAATTGGAAATAAAGGATAATGGTATTGGGATAAATAATACCCCTGCTGATAATTCATCAAGTCATTTCGGGATGCGTCTTATTCACGGTCTGGCCAAAGAAGTTAAGGGGAAGTTGATAATTACCGGCAACGGTGGTACAACCATTAATTTACAGATACCAGTTTGATATTTGATAGCTTTATTTGTCTGATTCCAATTGCCATATCTCGAAATATTGATATTTCTGTTTTTGAAATATCGTTACCAATATTCTTGTTTTAATTTTAATCTATTGATTATTAATTATTTAATTATTAGCTTTTTATTTGTTTAAAATAGGTCTTTAACATTTTAAAGATTTACATATGAAATTAGCTAATAAAAAAATAGTAATTCTGGGAGGAAGTTCAGGTATTGGATTGGCAACAGCAAAGCTGGCATCAGAGAACGGTGCTGAAGTCATCATATTATCAAGTAATCAAAAGCGAATTGATGCTGCTCTGGAGCTTCTTCCGACCAATACATCTGGAATCATTGCCGATTTAAACCATGAAATTAACATCGTTGAGTTATTTAAAAAAATTGGAAATTTTGATCATCTCGTATATTCTGCAGGTGATAACCTTGACTTAAAGTTGCTTGCTGATACAAACCTGGAAGAGGCCAGACATTTTTTTACGCTACGCTTTTGGAGTGCAATCGCAGCGGTAAAATATAGTTTAGCTTTTCTGAATGATGGGGGATCTGTCAATTTAACCAGTGGAACGGCCAGTGTACGGCCAGGATCAGGATGGACCCTGGCATCTAGTATTTGCGGAGCAGTAGAGGGATTGGTTAAGGCGCTGGCCGTTGAATTAGCGCCAATTAGGGTTAATTGTGTTGTTCCTGGAGTGATAAAAACACCACTATGGAATTCGATGCCGGATCAAGATCGACAGTCACTTTTTGAATATGTCAGCAAATCATTACTGATCAAACGTATTGGAGAACCAGAAGATATTGCTGAGGGGTTCCTTTACCTTATGACTCAAAAGTACGTCACCGGACAGGCTATCGTTATAGACGGTGGTACGCTGCTGGTATAGGATTCATACTTATTGCCAAAAATATATCAGCCATGTAGAAAAATACTATGTGGCTGAATTCAGGCATTTAATCATAGATGAATTTCCAGCTGATCCCAAGTTTTTTCATCTTCGCGGTTAATGTATTGGCGGGCATTTGCAACAATTCGGCAGCACCGCCCTTGCCTGAAATTTTACCATTACAGATTTTTAGGGCTTCCATGATGTGTTTACGGTCATATTCGTCCATTGTGAGGAAAGAGGCTGCTTTTGCATCTGAATCCGACGGAGATTCTATTTCAGGTAGTTCAATGCTCGAAATCTGATTGCTGCCAGCTGTCAATACATGGCGCTCAATCACATGCTGAAGCTCCCTGATATTGCCTGGCCATGGGTAATCCATTAATTTTTGCATTGCTTCATCTGTAATCGACTTCTCTTCAAGCTTGTCCTTACTTGCGAAATAGTTCAAAAAATGCTTTGTCAGCAATGGAATATCCTCTTTGCGCTCACGCAATGACGGGACAGAAATTGGGAAGACATGTAACCTGTAATAAAGATCAAGTCGAAAATTTCCGGTAGTAACTTCATTATATAGGTTTCGGTTAGTTGCTGCAATAATTCGCACATCAAGCTTTACGGTATTTGCACTGCCTAACCTCTCCAGTTCCTTTTCCTGGATAATTCTCAGTAGTTTTCCTTGAATATCCAGTGGGATTTCACCAATTTCATCAAGAAAAATGGTACTTCCGTTTGCCTGTTCAAATTTTCCAAGCCTGCGTTGTGTAGCATCTGTAAAGCTCCCTTTTTCATAGCCAAATAATTCTGCTTCAATTAAATTTCGAGGTATTGCAGCACAATTTATTTTAATCATCGGTAATGCTTTTCTTGATGAAAGTTCATGGATAGCCAATGCGATTCCTTCTTTCCCAACACCAGTTTCTCCTTCAATGATAACAGTGGTATCAAAAGAAGCTACCTGATTTACCTGGTCCAGCACGAACAGTAATTTTGAACTGTTGCCAATGATATGTTTTAGTTTTTCTTTTACGTTTCTATGTTGAGTTGTGCTGTTTGTAACTAAGCTCGTGCCGTTTTTTTTCTGTTTAGTGGTATGTATATTATTCAGAATACTCACTATCAATGATCTTGAAGCACGTAATACCGCTGCCTGTGTAGGATGATATGCATCACAGTCTTTACTAAAGAAAAGAAGGTTGGCCCTTAAGCCTTTTCCATAACTTGCAGGTAAACCAATGATGCTTCCGATTTCATTATGTTCTACAAACAGCGCCAGTATTTTATTTTTAAGACATAAAGATTTAACCTGTGAGCCTGAAAGAAAAAATAAATCATCAAATTCATCGAATCCTTGTCTAAGCACATTTAATGATTTTAGCGGAAGGTTTTCAGTTTCGAAAAAATCCCAGCTGTTTACTTCGATATAATCATTGTATGAAGTCCGCTTTAACTGGAATATACTACTGATATCTGTATCAGCTGTATTTAAATCCAATAAAACACCATCAAAAGGAATGAAAGAATGAAAAGCTTTAAGAAATTCGGAAATTTTAACACCTGTTCCTGAAGCGTTTTCAATGAAAGGTTTAAGTTCGCGGTTAAGCCAAAGCGTTTGTTTTGTTTTGAGATCCATATTCTGCCGGTGCCTGTAAATAGCAATATCCATGGCAACAAGAATATCTTTCTCCCGGTAGGGTTTTACCAAAAAACCAAAAGGCTGTGTTTCCCTTGCCAGCGCCAGGGTAGATTCATTTGAATTAGCAGAAACAAATAGAAAAGGGATGTCTTTGTGGTTAAGTACCTTTGCAAGGTCAATACCTGTTAGCGCATCTGCCAAAAAAATATCGACAAAAACCATGTCAGGCGATTCTTTGCTCACCAGCAGCAAAGCCTCATCAACAGATTGCGCAAATCCAATTACCTGATGTCCTTCTTTAGTAAGGATATCACCTAAATGAGTTGCCTGGATAAACTGGTCTTCAACAATTAGTATTCTGAGTTTCACGCTATAAGTTTAACAGATTCGCCAAATAATTACTATTTTATATTAGTAATCTAACTGTCATTGCAAAAATTGCGCCTTTTACTTTAAAGCATTTTTATTTAGCCAAACTAACCAATATGTTCAACTTTTAGGGCTAATCTCATTGATTAAAAATGAAATATTACCCACCTTAACTTTAATTGGTATTTTAAAAACCTTATTTCGTAATTAATTTTATTAAATTACGAAATAAGGTAAATTACTGAATCGTATAACAACTTGTATTACTAACCAAACAAGATTTAAATCATGGAACAGATCTGGTTGTGCGGATTAAATAAATCCCTATTTAATCATTATGGAAATGAAAAAAAACAGCAGAGGTAAACAAAATCACCCGTATCCTATGGATTTCGATAAATTGCTTAGGGCCAACCGGGCTATAGGGTTTGCGGCTAACCGATCAGAACTGCTCAAAATGCTCAGGCAGTATATAAATATTCCTATTAATGGTATCATCTGCTTGTTAGCTGATAATGATCAGGAATTTTATCATATAGGCCTTTTTGATAATGAATCCGGAAGGAAAAGTCAGGTTACATCAAGTAGTTTAATGAAAGCGGTATATCCCTTTACGGATAAGCTAATTTCTGAACTATCAATAGCAGACAAGCCTTTGATATTGAGTACTGCACAAATGGATAAAATAAAATCTAGGCCCGGATGGTTAGCTCCGGAAATATGGGGTGATGCAAAAACAGTGGTATGCCTGAATTTAACCAATAATACAAAACATATTGGATTACTTGTTTTATCTAGTAATGAAGAATTGCTTCTTTCTGCAAATGACATTACTGCTCTGAATTCCATAGCGATAACAACCGGGCTTGCCTTAATCAATATTATTGCCCGGGATGAGGCTCGGGCACGACTGAGGGAAAGGGATATTATGCTGGAGCTGGGTAATTCGATTGGTGTGATCAGGAATAAAGCCGGGTCTGCACGTACAATAAATGAACACCTAAAAAAGATAATCCCAATTGATCAGGTTATCATCTGTAAAATCAGTGAAGATAAATCATGGTATACCCCTTATATATTTGAAGTTCAGGCCGACCTGCGAAATGATCTGCACTTTGCTGAAGCATTACTTGATAAATCAAAAGTAGATTCGGGATTGGTAAATTTATTATACGCCTCCGATGGTCCTTTGGTTTTTGACCTGGACGAACTGATTGGACGTGATGACCTTCCGGCTTTTCTTCGGTTGAAGCATTCTTTTGGAACCCGTGAGGTGGTTTATGCGTTAAGTGCCGACAGTTTTGAACCACAGGCACTAATTGTTTTTTGCCTCAATGAGAAAAACCTGTTAAGTAAACAACACCTTGATTTTATAAAAAACGTTTCTTCATTCTTATCAGCAGCAATCTCCAGCATTGCTATCAACGATGAAATTTTGCAAAGAGAGAAAGAAAAGACGGCCTTGCTTTCCTTTAGTAATAATATTGCTGCAGTTAGAGACCGCAATCACCTGTCGGCAGTAATCAGACAGGGATTAAGCAACCTGTTTAAAATAGAATTATATATTTTATCACTCAAGAATGATGATAACACAACACATAGTTATTTTTTAATTGATGCGGGTTCCCGGTACGAACTTAGCCGCGACTTTGATAAAATTCGGGATAATAAGTTTCCCATAAAAAATGGTATGGCTGAAGTTGTTTTTGAATCAGCTGATCCTGTAATTTTTGAAGTCGATCAGGTGATTAAAGAGAAAAAAATTAATTTTCCTACTGCATCATTCTGGAAATCTATTGGTGTAGATAGTATATTAGGTGTTCCGCTTAGGGTAGGGGAACAAGATATCGGGATTTTATGGGCACATGCTGGAAAGGTAAATAACAGGCTTATGAAAGGCGTTGCCTCGCAGATTGCCATTGCACTTGCCCATTATGTTGCTGCCCAGAAAGTTGAAAAACAATTTAATGAAATATCCGATTTTAAACAGCGACTGGAAATAGAAAATAAATACCTTCAGGAAGAAATTGGTACAACCCATAATTACAATGAAATTGTTGGAGAAAGTGCCTCCATGCATCGTGTTTTTGAATTAGTTTCTCAGGTAGCCTCATCCGACAGTTCAGTATTGATACTAGGAGAAACCGGAACAGGAAAAGAACTTATTGCCAGGGCAGTACACAATAATTCGCCTAGAAAGGGCAAATTAATGGTTAAAATAAATTGTGCAACCCTTCCTGCAAATTTAATTGAAAGTGAGCTCTTCGGACATGAACGTGGCAGTTTTACGGGTGCAATTGACCGGCGCATAGGTAAGTTTGAACTGGCCGATAACAGTACATTATTCCTCGATGAAATCGGTGAAATGCCTTTGGATTTACAAGTCAAACTCTTGCGTGCAATACAGGAGAAAGAAATTGAAAGAATAGGTGGCCGGTCGGTAATCAAAACCAATGTCCGAATCATTGCAGCTACTAACCGCGATTTGTTAAAAGAGGTAAGTCAGGGAAATTTCAGAAGTGATTTATATTTCAGGCTAAATGTATTTCCCATCGAAATCCCTCCTTTGCGAGCCCGAAGGGATGATATAAGTAAACTTGCTAACCATTTCCTCCTCAGGTTCGCAGCAAAAAATGCGAAACATGTAATGAGCTTTTCTGCCAGTGCGGTTGCGCAGATGGAAAACTATAACTGGCCTGGAAATGTACGCGAACTTGAGCACCTTATCGAACGTAGTGTCTTAATTAATAAAAAAACAGTGATTGAGGATCTTTACCTTAACGATATAAAGAATGAGGATGGCCGTAGCTCCAATTATGTGAAAACGATTGACGAAGTGGAGCGTGAACATATTATTGAAGTACTTAAAAGATGTAATGGTAAAGTCGCCGGCCCTGGCGGAGCAGCAGAAATACTTAGAATTCCATCTACAACCCTAAATTCGAAAATAATAAGACTGAAAATAAAAAAAGGGCTGTCAATTTAGCCCTTTTTCATTTTGATTAAACCGTCTTTTTATGCCATAATGATAAAAACAATTAACCACGATCTTTAAGTTTAAGAAATATCCCAGTAGGTTTTAAAATACTCACGCTGCTCAGGATCTTGTTCTGCTGTAGCTTTTGCCCTTTCACGCAGCAGTGAAACTACTGGATAAGGGCGCAAGTAAACCGTTAAATCGTATACCTTGCCTGCCGGATTAATTTTCGAAACCCATATCCCTTCAGCAGCATGCGCTGCTATTTTACAATCAAATACTTCAATTTTTAATTCCGGTGAAGCAATGATCGAAGTATATGAAGAAGGACTTTGTATCTGATGCACAGTTGATAATCCTTTGATCACCCAATCCCTGCCTTGAAGGGCTTTACCAAAAATCGGACTATGAAGTGTCAGGTCTTCAGTAAAGGGAAGGTCCACCAATTTAACAGGAGAAAACTTATGATCCTCATTAGGGTTGCCTGCCGCCTGAACCTGCCAGTATTCTTCGGGAATAAGGTCGAACAAGCGCTCATGCATCTTGGTTACAAATAGTGAAACGATAGGCCATGGGCGCATCAGAAACCTTACCTGGCTAATTAGACCAGTGTTTTCATCATCTTTAAGTATAGTTACCGCTTGTAGCAGATGACCGTCTGCCTGACCCTGCCAGAATAATAAAGTTTGCGAAATATCTTTTATCTCACGGGTATATTGAGGTTTGCCAAGCACTTTGCCTGCATTTGAAAGTAAAGTAACAGCAAAATCCCGCCCATACAAGGGTTTGGTAAGCATAGGAGCCCAGAATTCAACCTGCTCTGAAAAAAGCATTTTAAATTCATCGTCACTGGTATTGTTAATTACTGCTTTTCTGAATGGATGCATAGGTATAAATTTAAATTAAACATATCGTTGCCTGCATGAGGCCACATTTCTTATTGTAATTTCGATCTTAAGCAAGCATTAATTCATGATGTTCTATTGTATGTATTTGGTAATTAGGTGATTATTTTCGGTCTGCTTTACGGGTCAATGGGATCTGCAAATTGGTAGGCCTGTTTTCTGGCTTATCAAATGGTCTTCCATCCACATGTCGGCTGCCGTTAAATAGTAAATCATCATACAAATAAATCAGGTCATACTCCTCGAAATATTCATCTGCTTTTAAGCCTAAAGCTGGTAATGCTTTTTTGAGTACAGCCTGACTTGTATTTTTTGTCCATTTTCCCAATACAGGATCTTGTGGTAGCTGATTGAAAGTTTCCACCATACCATCATGTAACAGCGTGAGTTCAAAGGAGATGTCGGCAATATAATTTATTTCATAAGCACCAGCGATAAGCGCTAATTCCTCACCAAAGTGAATATGCCCACGAATGAGCATTTCAGAGAGTGCAAGTTTGCCATTCGAATCACCATAACTGGTAAACCGGAGCTCAAATATATCTTCAGGCATATAATCAAATTCCCTTGTACAAAATATGGGTTTAACATTACCCTTTTCATCTTTAAGGATGCTTGGCCTGATTTCAGTACAGATACTTGCCCATTTAGTATGGATTAAGGCTGCTCTTATTTCTTCAATTTTCATGTTTCAGTTCTTTTTAACCATATTATTATTTCGCCTGGATTAAGTCTTGTATCGACAGACTTACACTGATCACGCTGATGGCTTAAATCTGGTTGTAAATCCCTGCTACTGGCAGGGATTTATTTCTAAATTTTATATACTTCCTGCGGCTTCCAGAATTACTTTGGTTACTTCCTTTGGCTTTGATAACATTACTACATGATTGGCATCCAGCTCAGTAATTTTTGCCTTTGCCCGGGTAGCCATGTTTTTTTGAAGCTGCGGTGGAACCGTTTCATCTCTTTTGGTCAGTATGTACCAGGTAGGTTTCACTTTCCAGGCAGGTGAGGCACTTTTATCGTCGAAAGCAACAGCTCCGGCAGGTGCCTGTGTAGCAAACAATATCATCTGATCTTCCTTGGATAAATCTTGTGCAAAACCTTTTTCCATACCTTCTTTTGATAAGGTTATGAAACCATTAATAGTTACCAGGTAATCGTTAAGGTGATTGGCAGGCACACTTTTGAGTAGTGTATTTGTTGTTTCATCTTTGTCTGGTGCCTGGGCAGCAATGTAAACCAGTCCTTTTATCCTCGGGTCATCAGCAAACTGCGTAATAACCATTCCGCCCCAGGAGTGCCCGACAAGGATAATAGGGCCTTTTACACGATCCATTGCCCTTTTTACAGCTGTAACATCATCTGATAAGGATGTTGTTGGGTTTTGGGCCGAAACTGTTTCATAACCTTTTGCCTGGAGTTCGGCAATTACCTTATTCCAGCAGGAACCATCAGCCCACAGGCCATGGACAAATACAATTGTGGGTTTTTCGTTTTGGGTAGTCATAATTTTGTTTTTATAGTTTTTTTTTAAATAGCCAGCGTAGCTGTAAGCTGCACTAAAGCAAATTGTTATTGCAGCAATGCCTAGCATAGCTGTCAATTTTTTAGTGATGTATTTCATTGTTTAAGTAAGATTGCTCAGTATATTGCAATTGAAATGCCTTTATTTAAATAATTGATAATGAGTTATTTGTTTGTTTTATTGTTCAAATTGCTTTACCATATTTCGTAATAATTCATCTCTGTTTCTGATAATTCGTAATCATAAGGATTTTGTAAAACCTGCCAGAAAACAGAGCTGTAAACTGTCGTTAATGGATAGCCTTTTGTTCAGGCGCATTTGTTCGTCTGGTAAAGAGGCCTAAAGCATAATTGAGCTGAACCAGAAATATAATCCCAATACTTAGATACGTATTGATAAAACACATTGCGGAGCCGATGAAATAAAAAGCCTGCCCGAAAATAATCCTGTTTTTTATTGCTCGGTCAATCCGTGCTTTGTCAGGTCGGTTAATTTTGAGCAAGCCCTTCCTGTCGGCATAAGTCCAGTTGAGGTAAAGCATTAAGCCAATAAGAAAAATATTAAACCAGTATACAATCACGGCGAACCTGAAATTCATGTACTCACTTAAAAATGCAGTTGTAAAAGGAATAATAGATACACACAACAAGAGAAAGAGGTTAATCCAGATTAGGTTTCGGTCACTCTTATTGATATACTGAAATTCTGAAGACTGGCCAGTCCAGAAAATTCCCAATGTGAGAAAACTCAGGAAATAAGCGAGTAGTCTGGGAGAAAGTGTTAAAAAGGATGAAATTAAATCTGCCTCATTGTGGATTAAACTACTTAAAGGCACTTTAATATCTAATATCAATAGTGTAATCGAAATCGCAAATACCCCATCGCTCAGGAATTCCAAGCGGGAAATATTCTGCCCGGCCAATTGATCGTATCTTTTCATATCTACTCCAGAATGTATTATTTGCTTATTGGAGATTGAGGAACAGGTAATGGAATGTCAGTACTCATCTTCCAGTCTTTTCCACTCTTAACCCACAAGGTGACCATTAAAAAGGGAACTGGTTTGGGTACGTTACCACCATAACTCACCGTAAATTTTGCAGGTACATAAACCTGTGCTACCGTAGGATTCAAAAATACAACCCTCTGACGGCTATATACGGGATCTATCCGAAAGATACCTTTGTACAAATCCCCGAAGTGGGTCATAATATTTGCCGTCCCCCAATATGCTCCCCAGCCACCATCTTCCATCGATTTTGTCTTTGAAATAAATAAGGCATTTTCAGAGTCCCAGATAAAGGTTTTGACGGCATTGAGATCATGTTTGTTTTCTGCGTCTATAAGGCCTTTGAATCTTGCTTTTACTTCCATTTCCTGACTTGTAGATTTGGCCTTAATGAAGCCGGAAAAAATAAGATAGGCGCCAAATAACAGGCAGCCTGCCACACAATAGATGCTGATGTTTCTTTTCATAATTTTTTTAGATAAGGTATTTTGAAATATTTAGCTAAGCATGGCTGAAACATTTCAGTCCGCTGCAATTCTTTATTCAATTCATACGCCTTTATGTAAAGCGTTGGTAATTAGGTTTTAAACTTGTTTTTACGAAACATGCTTTCCGATATCCGGTAATTTTAACTGGGCATATTACTTTAAACCGTTTAAATACAGGTTGATGGCTGTGTTAAGCGGTTCAGGTTTGCTTTGGTTTTAATAAATCTGATGTTTCTATCACGATGCACTTAATCTTTCAGTTCACTGCTGTCGTTTATCGCAGGACGATTTTCTTCAGTGGGGAAGTTCTTCTTCTATCACCCATTAGTTCGATTCGATATTTAGTAAGCAAGAGGTATCTTTTTCGAAATGAAGCATTTCTTATAAGAGGTTAAATGTATAATTAACTGATAATCAGTGTTTAAATATTTTGGTTTCCTGCTTGTAATAACAGGTTTGAGGTTGGTAACCATAATTGCTAACAACAATTTTTAACAGATTTATTCACAAAATAAACATGATGGAATTACTAGAAAAAATTATTGCTGCGCATGGTGGAATTGCGCAATGGGAAAAATTTCAGAAAGTTTCGGTAACCATGATTGGTGGTGGAACACTGCTAACCTTACAGGAAATGCCACAGAACAGAAGCGAGCGGACAGTTACAGCCTGGTTACACCAGCAGCGTGCAGGACTAAAACCCTTTGGCCCGTCCGAAGAAGTTTTTTCTGATTTTACACCCACACGCGTAGCGATTGAAAATGTAAATGGTGAGTTGATCGCTGAACGTAAAGGCACAGCCCAGACTTTACATAAGGATATGAAAACAGGGCTCTGGGGTATATTGGGCCTCGCCACCTTCAATGGCTATGCACTTTGGCAGTACCTTAACATGCCTTTTTTTATGACTTTGCCAGGGTTTTCTATAAAGGAAATCGATCCTTATACCGAGCGTAATGAAACCTGGAGGGTTTTGGAAGTAACTTTCCCTGAAAACCTTATGAGCCACAGCAGAATACAGCAATTTTATTTCGATAATAATTTTCTTTTACGTCGCCAGGATTACGTGGTTGATGTTGCAGTTGAAGAGAAAAATACCTTCAAAGTAGCACAATATGTATATGATTACCGGGAAGTACAAGGTTTGAAAATGCCAACCATCAGGAGGATGTACCACCGCAATGAAGACAATAGTCCAGGTATGCTGAATCTGGCCATATGGGCCGATCTGAGTAACATTGAATACCATTTATGAACCTAAAATTTTGAAAAATGAAAAAAATACTTGATGATGCAGCGGCTGATTTCAATACCGCAATAACCAGAACAATAGAAGTAAACCGGAGAAGGATTGCTTATCGGGTAATTGGTTCTGGACCTGTTCTGGTTTTGTGTAACCGCTTCAAAGGTATGCTTGATACATGGGATCCGGCTTTTATAGATGCGCTTGCAAAAGAATTACAGGTTGTAATTTTCGATTACAGTGGTATTGGTCGCTCAACTGGCGATGTTACCGTCGCTAATGTTCAGGATGCAGCAAGGGATTTAAAAGATTTACTGGATGGCCTTCAGCTCAAACCATATTCGGTTGGAGGCTGGTCCTACGGTGGAATGGTTGCACAAACTTTTTTTGCTTTGTATCCGGAATACGCAGCAAAATTAGTTTTGATTGGAACCCCACCACCTGGAGATAATCCTCACCCGGTTGAAAAAGTATTTTATGAAGTGGCGGTTAAACCATTTAACGATCTCAACGACGATTATATCGCCTTTTTTGAACCGCGTTCTGAACTGAGCCGTAGGCTCGGAGCAGAATCACGGAAAAGAATAGAAAGCCGTAAATCTGACCTTGATATACCAGTAGCTGAACCAATCTTTCAAAAATATTTTGAAGGTGGAAATGGTTTCAGGGCAGATGTGCTTAACATCAGAGATAAAATTATTAAGCACGAAAAACCAATCTTTTTGCTGATGGGTGATCACGATGTTTGTTTTGCTGTAGAAAACTGGTATGCACTCAATCAACAACTTAGTCATTTGCAACTAGTGGTTCTCCCTCAGGCAGGACATGCGCCTCAGCATCAGTATCCGGCTATTGCAGCAGCTTATATCATCCAGTTTTTAAACCTTAATAAATTTTGATATTATGGAAGGAAAAATAAACGCCTCAATCATAGATAATCTGATTATCCATACCTACACTTCTCCTGAAAACGGCTGGTCTGTTAATTCGCATATTATTGAGCTACCTTCACAGTTGCTGGTTGTTGATGCGCAGCTACTCATTCCCTACGCTGAAGAAGTTGCTGATTATGCAGCATCTTTAGGAAAACCCATAAGCAGGTTATATGTAACGCATCATCATCCCGACCATTTTTTTGGTGCCACAGCCTTCAATACAAGCATTTCTGCTTTAACCGAAACAGCTGAAATGATTGAGGCAACAGCTGATCTTTTTGCAGGATCCATGCACGCCCGTTTAGGAGATCTGGTACCTGCCAAGGCACCGCGGGTAGCGCAAATAATCCAGGCAGGAACAGAAATTTTCGATGATATTGAGTTGGAATTTATTCACCTCAAAAATGCAGAAACGGTAGATGCACTGATCATTGCCTTACCCAATCATGGTATCCTCATTACACAGGATATGATATACAACCGTATTCATCCTTATCTTGGTGATATGGCCTTTGATAGCTGGATGCAGGATCTGGAGCATTTTAAATCACAAAAAAAATATGTGCATATTTTTCCCGGACATGGCAAACCCGGTGGAACAGAATTGTACGATTTAATGTTGGGATATCTTGCTGCTGCCAGGCGGATATACCAGCAAAGTACAACTTTTACTGAATTTATCACCGCTATTAAAGAAGCCAGACCGGATTACTACAATGATGCATTGTTAAACCTGAGCCAGCGCTATTTATTTCCCAAGAAAAATGAAAGTTAATCAAAGCTTCAGCGTTTTTTACTAAGTTTTTATCACTATGTAAAAGATAATAGCCGGATATCCATATAGTTTAAAAACAAATCTTTCATTTAAGCCTCCCCGATAATCCCCACAATTCAGGATGAAATCTGTTTTTTTCTATTTGAATAGCAGCTTTTTAAGGAAATACATTAAAAAAGATATAGAGTGAAAAAGAAAGCCGCTATCTTTAACCTTGATGAAAAAGGAAAAGAAGATTAGCTGCATAATTGTAGATGATGAGCCACATGCTATAGAAGGTTTACGGAGGTATATTGAGGCGGTACCGGCAATAGAAATCGTAAATACATACACAGATCCTATAAAAGCAATGATGGAGATTTCTTCAGGTGAAGCTATTGATCTTGTGCTTTTAGATGTTGATATGCCGGGAATAACAGGTATCGAGCTTGGTGAATCGCTCAAGCCAAAAGTACGCAAACTGGTTTTCACAACAGCACATAGTAAATATGCTTACGAAGCTTTCAAGGTTGAAGCCGATGATTTCCTGCTTAAACCTTATTCACTTGCGAGTTTCCTCAAAACAATCAATAAACTATTTCCACAAAATCAGGCACTGGCCAGTAGTCAGGATAGTGATGATTATATGTTCATTAAAAGTAAAGAAGATAACCTCAGGCTGATAAAAATCCGTTATAAGGATATCGTGGCGGTAGAAAGTAAATTAAATTACATTCAGATCCACACGCTCGACAGAAGCGTAACCACCTACATGTCCTTGCTCGAAATGTCTAAAAAACTGGCACAGTTCGAATGGTTTATGCAGTTCCAGAGAAGTTTTATTATTGCCCCCGAATACATAGAATATATCGAAGGTAATGCCATTAAAATGCAAAACGGAACGAGGATTACCGTTGGCGATTACTACAAAAAGTATTTCAATGATTTTGTTGATTCGAAATTGATCAAGGCCAGACGTAAATAATTATACACCTGGCCCTGAACTTTAATGCCTTGCCATGCAAATGGTACTGCTTACCGTCATGGTTGCCGATGTAGTGATCGGATCAGTTGAATGCCATTTAATTTGATTTTTTAACGATTTGTAAATGAATACTGTTTTCTTGTTTGCTACTGATGCTGGCTTTTTCATAATTTGATTTTTTATGAAAATTAGCCTCGTAGATTATTTTGTAAAAACTTGTTATACAGTACGTTATGTTTTCTATTTGAAAGATTTTTAGCTCATGAATAAAAGTATTTCCCATGTTTTTAAGCATTATTGGTATCATGTTATTGCATGGATGGTCTTTATTGGCTATGAATTATGGCTCGTATATTCTTTGCAGGGCACTTTCAGTACTTTTGCCAATTACTTCCTGCATTATCTTATTGTAATTCTTTGGTTTTATATGGTAGGAAATGTTATCCTGCCATGGACATTTTCAAGCTTTCTTTCTTCGTTCTGGAAACTTCCACTGGTACTCGCCGTTTTATTTATCCTTTTCACATTAGCTAACTTTGGCGTTGATTCCCTGCTGCTTTATTACGATTTGATTGGAAAAAAAATGGAAATCTTTCTCGATCGCAGCTACATCAGCCGAATATCTTTCCGTTTTGTGTATATCCTGTGTATGGTAATGGCTTACTATTTCGTTAATCGTTTCATCAAACAAAAAAATATCAGCATTGCGCTTGAAAAGCAAAAATTCGAAATGATGATTGAAGAAGAGCGTACCCGGCGTGCCCTGGCTAAAGCCCATAACGACTTCCTTAAAGCACAGATCAATCCACATTTTCTTTTTAATACCCTCAACTTTGTTTACCACAACATTAGTGTACATGCTCCTGAGGCTGCAGATGCCGTACTTACCCTTTCAGAAATGATGCGCTATGCCGTAGATTCAAGTGAGCAGGAAGAATTTATTATCCTTGGTGAAGAAATGGAGCAGGTTGAAAAGCTTATTCATTTATATGAACTCAGGAAATCAGAAACCCTCAACCTGATTTTGAATTTTGACAGCGATGCTGCGAAACTACGTTTTGTACCCCTTGTATTGATGACACTTGTTGAGAATATCTTTAAACATGGTGATACCACTGAGGCCGAAACTGGTATACAGATTGTTGTTACGATTGAAGGAGACAGGCTGCTTATCGAAACCCTTAATGCCATCGGCAGCAGCCATAAACAAAATTCATCAAGGGCAGGGTTGAAAAATATAGAAGAAAGGTTAAACTTTGCTTACGGTGAAGCTGCTACCTGTTCTTTTACAAAGGTTGAAGGTGTATTTTGCGCCAGGATAACGGTACTGCTCGCAGCACTCAACCTGAAACCTAAAGTTTTAATAGCACAATAGCGCTGATAACGCTTTTAGGAATAGCGGATTGGCTATCTTTTTCCCCAAAATTGCAGGAGGTATATAGAAAAGTATGGTTTTTATATAACGGTGAAACATTTTTTTATCCTTTTGAGCAACTTAGCATATCTCTAGATGCTTAAGGATAGAAATGGATGCACGTGAAAACCCGGCCGAAAATTTACTCAGCCTGGCCTTAAAGGCCAGGTTTCTGGCAGATGCTTTCGATCGCTTCTGGAGAAATGAGATCGAAAAAAGACACCTGGCCCATCATGCTTATTTTATCCGCCATGTGTCCCTTCTTAATGCTTTCGATAATTTTTTGTACTTGTTTTGCTCCAGGGAACTATGGTCAGCAGGAGGAACAGGTGCCTGGGCTGCAAATTGTAACGTAAGCGGGCCGTTAAAACCGCTCTCCAACGGCGACCAGATCAATAAAATCATCACACTAATTACCGATCAGCAAGCTGAAGTCAGTAATATCCTGGCCATATACCAATCACCCGCCGAACAAGAGCACATTGCTCATGAACTGGCGCATATCAGTAAAACACTGGCATTGCTCGGTTCGAGTATGGAAGAAATACAGATCTAAGGATCTGCGCTCAATCCGCAGGGTAAAATAATTTTATCCTGCGCTTTTTCCTTTTTCATTTATCAAACAGCCGGTAAAGAATACCTATACTGCCTTGGCACATTTTTGGTAGCACCATATAAAAATGATAAGATGAGCTGGACCTGTCCCAACTGCGATCGTGAATTACCATGGAAAGATTACCGGCATTATTGTGCCCGGGTAAGCCTTGATAGTTTATTTGAAGGCCGTTCACCAGAACTTGTTCTGGCTTTTGATAAGATCCTGGCAGAGGTAGCAGATTGGGAAGAGGTATTGGTTGGACTTACACCTAATTGTATAGTTTTCACCCGTAGGGTAGGTTTCCTCATCATCAGGCCCATGCAGAAATGCCTGGATATTAAGTTTTATTCTGCAAAGCAACATGCTGAAAAGCCGGTGATTAAAAGTGTCGTCTCAGGAAAGAAATTTGAAAACCACATTCGCATAGCTGCTGTTGAGGATATTCGTCCTGGTTTATTCGTTTACCTCCGTGAGTCATATGAGCTAATGCGCCGGAAATTAACTTAAAACAGTTTAAACGGGTTAACCATTGGCTTCTACAATAAGCTTTAAGGCTTTCAGCCGCCAGATTAAGGGTTGGTTAACCTTGCTTTCAAGATCATGTCGTAAGGGAGCGAGATGACTTTCCAGGAAATGATCGTAATCAGTAATTATGGTTGCTTCATTTAAATAAATAGGGGTTGCCTGTTTTTCTGCATTTGCAAAAAATGTTTCCAGTTCATTCAATTCTGCTATCGTCATGGGGCAAACTTAGCTAAATTTGCATTTAATATTATTGGTGTTGAAAAGTATGCCGTATGCCATTGTTAAATATACTGAATAGCGGCTCTTAAAAATCTTTATTGCTGAAATAATGCTGAAAAATTTTTAAAGTATTTTTAAAACTCATCCGTTATCAATAATACCAAAACATTTAACTCGGTTAAATGAGTTTAATGGCAATGGTAACCTGAGAGCGTAATGTATCATCTTAGCTGTTTACCCTAAAAAAATATGGCAAGAAAACAACTGAATAGCGGCAACCAGCAGGGAATTGAATTAACAAAAGCAAAAATAACGAGAGAAAGCCTTGGCCATATAGCCCGCTTACTTAGCTACCTTAAGCCTTACCGGCGTAAATTTATTGCAGCCTTATTCTTCCTGTTTTTATCAAGCCTGGTGGGTTTAGCTTTTCCATCATTTATCGGTGCCCTCGTCGATACCGCTCAGGGCAAAAGGAGTAATGCTTTTCTGCCTGATACAATTCCCGGAATTTTATCCTTAGCTTTTCTCGTGCTGGCCATACAGGCTGTAGTATCTTATTTCAGGATATTATGGTTTGTAAGCGTTGCAGAGCGATCGCTTTCCGATATCCGTAGAGATACATATTTCAAACTCATTACCTTGCCGATGAACTTTTTTGCCAGCAGGAAAGTAGGGGAGCTTAACAGCCGCATTTCTGCCGATCTTTCTCAGGTACAGGATACCCTTACCACTACTATTGCCGAAATGTTAAGGCAGTTTGTGCTGCTCATTGGTGGAATCGTTTTTATGGCGGTTATTTCCAGAAAGCTGGTATTTGCGCTGTTATTGATCCTTCCTTTAATGATTGTACTGGCCGTGTTATTCGGCCGTTTCATAAAAAAAATCTCCCGCCAGGCACAGGATAAAATGGCCGAATCGAACAGTATTGTTGAAGAAACCCTGTTGGGTATTGCCAATGTGAAAGCCTTCGTTAACGAATTCTTTGAAGCCTCACGCTATAAAAAAGCCATCGGTGAAGTGGCAGATATTGCTATAAAGGGCGCAAAATACAGGGGTATGTTTGTTTCCTTTATAGTGTTATGCGTTTTTGGTGGTATACTTGCTGTTGTTGGTTATGGCTGCATATTGGTTAGCCATAATGAAATTACTTTCGGCGACCTGTTAAAATTTTCACTTTATGCCATGTTTCTTGGTAGTTCGCTTGGCAGCTTTCCTGAGCTGTTTGCCAACCTGCAAAAGGCCATCGGTGCAAGTGAGCGGGTGCTGGAACTGTTAGGCGAAAAAGGTGAAGCCATTTCCATTACACAGGAAGATAAACACGTTAATCAGCTAATCAAGGGTAATCTTTCGTTCAAAGAAGTCAGTTTTGCTTATCCGTCCCGACCGGAATCAACTGTTTTACATCACTTAAGTTTTGAGGCAAATGCCGGAGAGAAAATTGCATTGGTTGGGCCTAGTGGTTCAGGTAAATCGACTACGGCAGGACTTATTTTAAGGTTTTACCAGGCGCAGCATGGCGAAATTCTTTTCGATGGCAAAGCAGTCAGTGAATATTCCCTTAATGATATCCGCCGCCAGATTGCCATTGTGCCGCAGGATGTATTGCTCTTTGGTGGTACAATTGAAGAAAATATCGCCTATGGCGATTTATCAGCCGGGAGTGATGCCATCAGGGAAGCAGCTATCAGGGCCAATGCCCACGGGTTCATCACGGCCTTTCCCGAAGGTTACCAAACCATGGTTGGCGAACGCGGCGTGAAATTATCTGGTGGCCAGCGTCAGCGCATTGCCATTGCCCGGGCACTATTGAAAAACCCATCCATATTAATTCTCGATGAAGCTACTTCATCCCTTGATGCTGAATCAGAAAGACAGGTGCAACAAGCCCTTGAAGAACTCATGAAAGGCCGCACTTCCATTATCATTGCCCACCGCCTGTCGACCATCCAGAAAGCGGATAAAATTCTGGTGATGGAGAAAGGACACATCATCGAATCGGGTACACACGAATCCCTGATCACCAACGAACATGGTCTTTACCGTTACCTGAGCAGTTTACAGTTTAATATGGGAAGCTTTAATGATGTCGAACCGTCATTTCGACTGTAACGGAGGAATCTTTTCCGTTAGTTACATTTGTTATTGTTTCAGTTTAAAAGTTCCCGCTGTTCCGCTGCGCTTCAATCGGGATGACGAGTTGTGGTGTGGAAGCTATGAGGCGGGCGCTATCCGTCACCCTGAACTTGTTTCAGGGTCTTAATCATTAGATGCTGAACTAAATTCAGCATGACGACAAACCTAACCGTCATTTCGACCGTATTGGAGAAATCTATTCCGTTAGTCACATCTGATATTGTTTCAGTTTCAAAGATATTGCTGTTCCGTTGTCCTCCAATCGGGATGATGAGTTTTAGGAAATAAGTTTTTTGGAAGAGATTGCTTCGTGCCTCGCAATGACGAGTTATGGGGCTGTCCTCCTGAGTGTAGTCGAAGGATTACTCAGCCGTTATTGCGAGGCTGGACTAGTGGGAGCCGAAGCAATCCATTTAATGTACACTTTCAACTTGTATAACTGAAAAAGAAATTAGAAATTTGTATGTCTAACCAGTTTAGATTTAATCGATAACCTGTGTAGCTGTTCACAGACAAGATTAATACCGCGATTCCGCTACTTTTCACCAATAATTTTCATCATTAAGTCCACCTCAAGTCCGACTCAAGTCCGCCTTTTGTCCACCTTTTATCCACCCTTACTTCACATTATCTCCCAGACTACTTCAGTTCTGCTTCAGTAACACTTCCACTCCAGAGAACTAAAGTATTCAGGGATCAGACCGGGATAGCAATAGGATAGCAATTAAATCATTGTCTTGTCAAGCCCGGCGTACTGACGGTTTCCAAAACACCAGCCGAACAAGTCCCGAAGTTTTCCAAATGTTAAGGTTAAGAAAGGCAGAAGCAGAGTTAGAGGCCTCCGCAATAGTTAATGAACAATTTTCAATTGGCAGTTTACAGTTAGCACCGTCATTGCGAAGCCTGGAATGAGCGGGCTGAAGCAATCTTTTGATCTAAGTTAATGAAAGAGATTGCTTCGTACCTCGCAATGACGAGTTGTTGAGACCAATGAACCAATGACCAATGAACTATTCGTCCTACTCAACCTGTCATCCTGAGCGTAGAACACCAAACGTCATGCTGAATTTATTTCAGCATCCATTGAAAAGGAGGCCCTGAAACAAGTTCAGGGTGACGGTGTGGAGCATCGTTTCGGTATGAAAGAGTCGTCCTACTCAATCTGTCATCCTGAGCGTAGTCGAAGGACTCACCAACCCGTCATTGCGAAGCCAGGAATGAGCGGGCTGAAGCAATCTTTTGATCTAAGTTAATGAAAGAGATTGCTTCGTACCTCGCAATGACGAGTTGTTGAAACCAATGAACTAATGAACCAATGAACTAACGAACAGTTTACAATTGCCAGTTAAGCAATTAACCGATTGAACAATTCGCAATGATGTTAATGAGTAGATTGCTTCGTACCTCGCAATGACGAGTTGTTGAGACCAATGAACCAATGAACCAATGACTAATGACCAATGAACTAATGACCAATGAACGAATGACCAGTGACCAATTGTCAGTTAAACAATTAACCGATTGAACAATTACTCCGGCATATATTGTTAAAAAAAGTTAAAACAGTGCGTATATACTTTTTCATCTGCAACTATCAATAGCGGGTTTACTTAACTTTACGATATACTAAATCAACATATGAAAAGAAATATTTTAATGCTCATTCTGCTGATGGGTAGTTTTATAGCTCATGCCCAGGTAACCTCATTTGTGATCGATAGCAGTAAGTTTATCAGGCCGCTCACCAAAACATTAGATAGTTTATACCATGAGGATCAGGATGGTCGGATGGCCTACACAAAGGCCCTCAATAATAAAGAGCCAAGAACGGTTACCGATAGTCTGCGGAAAATTATGCAGCGTAAAGATTCCAGCAACCTCGTACTGGTATGTGGCATACTTGATAAGCATGGCTGGCTTAGTCCGCAAAAAGTGGGCATGTCGGCCAGTCAGGCATTGTTTCTGGTGATTCAGCATGCCAATTTAACTACGCAGTTAAAATACCTTCCGCTTATCCGTACAGCCGAAAAGAATAAGGAAATCCTGTCTAGTAACCTGGCCATTCTGGAAGATCGTGTAAACATGCGACAAGGCTTAAGGCAAATGTATGGCAGTCAGGCGGTGAGGGATGCCGCTTCGGGAACAATGTATTTTTATCCGATAGAAAAACCCGAACAGCTTGATGTGAGAAGAGCTGCAATGGGTTTAATTCCGATGGCCGAATATGCCAAAGCCATGAACATGGAATGGGATTTATCAGCTTACCAAAAAAACCTGCCCGCCATTGAAGAAAAAGCCCGGAAAACCGGATTTAAGAATTAGGAGAACGGTTTCGGCCAAGACTATTTAAAATGGCCCCTCATCCAGTGCTCAGCTGTGCTTAAAGGCTCCGTTGATTTTGAAAACAACGTATTGTGTCCCAGTTCAGGAAACAGCACATATTCGAACTTTTTTCCTGTTGCCTGTAGTGTCTTAAGGTTGTTTATCGATAGCGAAACCGGTACCTGGATATCTTTTCCACCAAAAACCCAGAGGGCCGGGATGTTAAGCTTTAGAAGAGCAGGGTTGGGATCGAATGCTTCGAACTTGTACCGGTCAGGATCGTTTTTGATGTGCTCGAGCGCCTCAGCTTCGCTGTGCGAATCCCAGAACGCTGTATTGCCATTAGTATAAAACTGAAAGCGTAGCTGTGCTAATGTCGTTACAACAGGGCCGCTAAAAATTACCATGAATTTCACCAGCGGGGTTTTTGTTGCTGCAAGGGGAATAACCCATCCAGCCTGGCTGGCACCCATTAACCCGATGGCTGTTCTTTTTCGGGTTAAATGTGCCGCTAAAAACTTGCAGGCTGCCGCTGCATCAGCAGCCAGTAGGTTCAGGTTCGTGGTGTCGATATTATTGGTGCCTGCTTCAGGGCCGGCATATACACCGCCCGATTCGCCAACCCCACGTTTATCATAGGTAAGCACGGCAAAACCCCTGGCAGCTAAATCTGCTCCCAGTTTAACCATGCGTTTTTCCTGACCAGAGCCATGTATCAGAACAATGGCCGATTTAGGTCGTTCCGGTAAAAAGATAGTGCCCGCCAGTGCTGTGCCTGCACTTTCGAATGTTATGTTTTGCAGGGTATAGGGTAATTGCCTGGCCATATCGGTATTACTTTGCCCGAATGCGCAGGCACTTAATGAAAGGAAAATAATAAACAGGTTTAATCTCATTGCTTGATAATTTTAAAGCAATGTAGCGGAGAATGAAGTACCAGAATATAAAATGTGATGGAAACGGTTAAAAATGTGATGAATAATCTATTTAGGCTTTCGAGGTTTCTTTTATTATTGATTTACAAATTAATCATTTTAATAAGAGGTATTTACACGGTTTTGCTTTTGATAATTGTAGGTAGGCTAATTGCAACAATGCCGTTAGTTGCCTTAAAAATTATTAATCTTTAATAATTTGCGGGCTTAACATCCTCAGCATGCACGATAAAAACCTTGTCGCGAAACCACATTATCCGATACTTGATGGCCTCCGTGGTGTAGCCGCCATTATTGTGGTTACCTTTCACCTTACCGAACCACTGGCCACAGGTCATCTCGATAACCTGGTTAACCATGGTTACCTGGCAGTCGATTTCTTTTTCCTCTTATCGGGTTTTGTGATGGGATATGCGTATGACGATCGTTGGGGGAGCATGACTGCTGGCAGTTTTTTTAAACGACGGTTAATCCGTTTGCAGCCAATGGTTATTTTAGGAATGACACTCGGTGCCATAGGTTTTTACTTTACCGATTCTACCATCTGGCCGCTTATCCATACCGTGCCGCTCTGGAAAATGCTGCTGGTTACCCTTATTGGTTTTACGGTTCTTCCTGTACCTTTATCGCTCGACATCAGGGGATGGGAGGAGATGCACCCGCTGAACAGTGTCGGCTGGTCCTTATTTTTCGAATATATTGCCAATATTCTGTATGCGCTGGGGATCCGTAAGTTTTCGAATAAGGCACTGGGTATTTTCGTACTGCTTGCTGCTGTTGCTTTAGCACACCTGGCAATAACTAGTCCGAATGGCGATGTTGCAGGCGGCTGGACCTGGAATATCGAACAGCTGCGCATCGGTATTACCCGTACACTATTTCCTTTTTTTGCCGGCTTGCTCTTGTCGCGGATGGCTAAACCGGGCCACATTAAAAATGCCTTTTTGTGGTGCAGCATATTAATTGCCCTGGTGTTATATATGCCCCGTATTGGCGGTGCAACGCATTTATGGCTTAATGGCATTTATGAATCTGTAAGTATCATTATCCTTTTTCCGCTGATTGTGTACCTGGGGGCAAGTGGTGTGGTGAAAACCAATGCGGGTAAGCGGGTATGTAAGTTCCTGGGCGATATTTCTTATCCTTTGTATCTGGTTCATTATCCATTTGTGTACTTCTATGTGGCATGGATCAGCAATAATAAAGGGACTACACTTGCGGAGGCATGGCCTTATGCTTTAGCCATTTTAATTGGTGCCATTGCTTTGGCTTACCTGAGTTTGAAATGGTACGACGAGCCTGTTCGCAAATGGTTGCGGAAGAAATGGGCATAAACGGGTTAAAAAAACACCATCATTTCGAGCGAAGTCGGTCAATCTTTGTAACTTAAAGGTTAACAGCGGCTCCACTTTTCCTTGCTCCAGCTAAAAAGAGGATTTGGAGGAACCTCGCTCATCGCGACACCGTCGCTGTTTTAGTTATGCGCTCGTTACAAACGAGCACAAACGGGGTAAGTGGTCAAAAAAGACACCGTCATTTCGAGCGAAGTCGAGAAATCTTTGTACCTTAAAGGTTAACAGCTGCTCCAAATTGCCTTGTTCCAGCTGAAAAGAGGATTTTGGGAAACTTTGCTCATCGCGACACCGTCGCTATGTTACTTATGCACTCGTTACAAACAGGTTAAACAACATCGTCATTTCGAGCGAACTCGAGAAATCTTTGTACCTTAAAAGTTAACAGCTGCTCCAAATTGCCTTGCTTCAATTGAAAAGAGGATTTGGAGGAACCTCGCTCATCGCGACACCGTCGCTGTTCTAGTTATGCACTCGTTACAAACGAGCGCAAGCGGGAGATGTTAGATCTTTAATTAAATTAAAATGAATATAGAATATCAAAAAAAATTGAGAGATTTTCCTTCAAGAAATGCAGGCAGTCAAAACTACACAGGTACTAATCAACCTATTTCGCTGGAAGAAATTCAATTATTAGAACAGCATTATAATAATTCGAATACTTTTCCGAAAGCCCTTAGAGAACTTCTTTTTCTCGCAGGAAATTATTGTTACGTACTGGACTATGGAATTTGGAACACTCAAGAGGAAATCCAAAATTATGTACGTGAGAACATGACGGAATTGAATAGGACTATATCTAGACCTTTTTATGCAGTAGATATTTACAACCAAGGAGATCAGTTTCTTTTTATCTATTTAGATGAGGATGATGATCCCAAGGTTTATGAAGGAGCTTATTATAATAATAGTGACTTTCCCGATTGGATTCATCCTATCGCCGTTAGGTCTTTATCAGATTTGATTAATCAAAGAATTCAACGTACACAACAAGGTAGAAATCCATTTTAGGCAAGCTAGTTATCAAATATTTTTTAATCCAAAAAGCCAGGGCGTAGAATAGAGATAGAATGATTGAGTCCAAAATTATGAAAATACACATAAACGTACTCAGCAATGGTGTAAAACAAAAATAATTATGCATATAGATAAGTTAGATTTTAAGGTTTATTTTGATGGTATTCTCTTTCAACCATTACTATATGCGGTTAGTGTATGCAATCGGGTCAATAATACCAGATTTGCACTTCGAAAAGTATCCGATGACCAAGGGGAACGAATACTAATTGAAGGTTCTGCAATTGAAACTGATTTTATAGCTTCTTTAGGGAGTTCGTTTTGTCATATTTTATATAACTGGAACTCTCGTTTGGAAGATGAAAATAAGAAGAAAAAGATTTTCGCAAGTTTTGCCGGTCAGGGGTTTCAAAATTATCAGCCAACACCAATCGATCTTCCGACAGACTATCTGAACGAACTAGTCGCCTCAGTGAAAGGGCAAAATCTTTCAACTAAAGTGTCAGAGTCTGCAAAATCCTTCAAACTGAATAGTGTTAATCCTGAACATTTATTTCCAAGTGCATATGAGTATAACTTAAAATTTAAGGCCGATTTTCTCATTATTAAAGTTGAACTGCTTCACTATGAGTTATATTTTGCCTGGATAGAATTTAATCGGGCACAACCCATTGATATTTTCTGCATGTCCTTTGATTTAATGTTACAGACAGAATATACATACGAAGAAATGAGAAAAAGAAATCAACAACCATAGCCATTCATATTAATTTCCCCAAATCCGCTGCTTATTTACTCTCACTTTCTTACTTTTGCCCGCAACAGGAACAGGCGATGAGAAAAAGAATCAGAAAACACTTGCGTACGGCAAAGTATATCGTTTATAAAGAAACGCTAATTGATGTAAAAGAGCACCTCTGGACATTTCTCGGTTCTTTTTCGGGGATTGCACTCATTGGCCTCCTTAATTCGGAATACTTTACAGCTTACGATAACCTTTTCCTCATCGGCTCATTCGGGGCTTCTTCCGTATTAATTTACGGGATTATCAACAGCCCGCTGGCGCAGCCGCGTAACCTGATTGGCGGGCATGTGGTTTGTGCGCTGGTAGGGGTTACCATTCATAAACTTATTCCCGGAGAGCTGTGGCTGTCGTCGGCCCTGTCGGTTTCATTATCCATTGTACTGATGCAGATCACCAAGACACTTCATCCGCCGGGTGGCGCAACAGCTTTAATCGCAAATATTGGTTCGGCAAAAATACAGGCACTGGGTTATTGGTACGTGCTGAGTCCCGTTTTTTCGGGCGTAATGATCCTGCTGCTGGTGGCCATCTTTTTCAATAACCGTACACAACACCGCAGTTATCCCCGCAATAAGAAATGGTTTCAGCTTTGGCGCAGGTATAAGCGCTAGCCATAAAACCAGCAGCTTACTTTACCAGTATTTTTTCCATGGTAATCAGTGTAATGCCTTCCAGTTTAGGGTCGCCAAAGCGGCCTTCAATTTCTTCGAAAGCAATGGCCTGTCCGGTGGGTACATAGCCGTTCCGTTTGTACCAGGCAATGAGCTCTTCGCGGATGCTGATTACGGAAATGGTAATCTTGGGGCAATGGTGCTGCAGAGCAAAAACTTCTGCCGCGGCAAGCAGGGCTTTGCCAATTCCGCCAGCTTGCAACGCAGGCGATACAGCAAACATACCGAGGTAAAGTTCGCCGGGTTTTACCTCCAGGCAAACGGTTCCCACCAGTTCGCCACTTTCGGCGGTGTATTTTAACAGGGTGGTATCGCTTTGCGCAAAGTATTTTTCAAGCCCCTCTTCATCAATACGGATACCACCGAGGATATCAGCTTCAGTAGTCCAGCCAGTCTTCGAGCTTGCTCCGCGGTAGGCTGAGTTAATTAAAATGTTTAAAACAGGAATATCGGTTGGGCTGGCAATACTTACTGGCATGTTGGTGAAATTATTAAGGGGGCGAAAATAGCAGAAAAAGATGAAGTGACAATGCTTAGTTTACACATTAAGACGGAAAAATGAAGAATAAGGGCGCTTAAAAATTTACCAACATTTTGTTGATAGAAAATATTGATGCTGCGGGAATGCCTGGCTATTTTCGTAACCCAATAAAATTTATGATTATACTGAATTACCGCTTTAAAGATATTTACGGGCATTTCCGTACCTTACAGCTCTCACAAAGTAGCCCTGAAGATTTATGGTGCATCAGCGAAGAAGATGTACTGCTGGCCCGCTTGTCGCGGATACAGGATGGCTGGAAGCAACTTTCGGGCGATGCTTTGCCTAAGGAACTGATCCGTGGGGCAGGTGCCTTCATTCAGCAAAATTATTACGATTCCATCCCTTTACAGATTAAAGACCGCTGGCCGGGCATCATTGGCAGTGCCGAGAAGAAATCAGACTCGGAAATTACCATCGTGTGCAAGCCACAGGTAAACCTTGGTACGTTCCGTTCCATCTTCTGTAAGCATGTTACCCGCTTATTTAACCAGGAAATCTGCATGGACCTGAAAGTTTACAGCTACAACTTTACACAGGATTTCAGCTTTAAACTCGATGTAAAAAGCAAGCGTCAGGCCTGAAAAGCCTGGCACTGAAAACCTTTGGCTGCAAGCCATGGCCAATAGCTGATAAAACTGGTTTTTACAGGCTGATTTCTGCCTGGCCCGATGAAACGATGGGTTTCACATCAATGGCGGTTAAGCCATCGGGCCCCAGGCTGATATCGAAACTTACCGCCGTTCGGATAACTGGCACTTCATCTACCCGGTTGAATATAAAGGATATTTCCTGTTTATTCTCATCTTCAATCCTGCCGGTTCTGCCCTCCGGATCGATTGCTACAACAATGCCTTTTCTCATGGCCGTTAATTTTAATTTGCCTGTTCCTGATCATAAAAAAACGAAGGTAAAACCTTTCGTTTAGTTTGTGAATATAACACGTTTGTTACATAAAAACAAGTGCAAAATGCACAATTCTTCTGCCTTAATTTTCCTTGATTTTACCTTAAAAAAGCGCTTTTTTATACCGTAATAGTAAAGTGTCTGCGAAAAATAAAGCGCTGAGCTTTTTGTGTTTAGCAGAAATTTTAAGCGAGCCGTGCAACTTTTAATAAAGTTCTGCATCTGTTAGTTGGAAGATGCAGCAGGATATAACTACCGGAAAACAAATTTATGAGCAGATACTTACTTACTATTTTCATTGCGCTGCAATGCGGCCTCGTTTTAACCAGTGTAAAAGCACAGGAAAACAAATACCAGGTTTCGGGTACCATCATCGACAGCCTGAGTCAAAAACCCGGAGAATATTTTACCATCGCCCTGCGTAAAGATTCGGCAGTCATTAAAAGTGCCGTTTCCGACCAACTGGGGAAATTTAACTTTACAGGCATTGCGGCCGGTAAATACACCCTTATTCTGGGTTCGATTGGTTACAAATCAAAACAGGTTCTGTTAAGCCTTAGTGGCGATACCGATTTGGGTAAAATAAAAATGGCTGCTTCGGGTAACGACCTGAAAGAGGTTTCGGTTATGGGTAGCCGGCCGATTATAAAACAGGAACCCGACCGCATTACTTACGATATCCAGGCCGATGCAGAAAGCAAAGTACTTTCGGTAATGGATATGATGCGTAAGGTACCACTTTTATCAGTCGATGCGGATGATAACGTAAAACTGAAAGGTACCGGCAATTTCCGTATCCTGATTAATGGTAAACCCTCGGGTATCTTAACCCGCGACCCAAAAGAATACCTGAAAAGCATGCCTGCTGCGGGGGTACAGAAGATAGAAGTAATTACGACACCACCTTCAAAATACGAAAGCGAAGGGCTTGCCGGGATTATCAACATCATCACCTCACGTAAAATGGATAATGGTTATAATGGCAACCTGAATGTGCGCCAGCAGTTTCCGGGCGGGCCGAGCGGTAACATGAACCTGACGGTTAAGCAGGGGAATTTCGGGGTAAACCTTTATGGGGGTACCGGTATATGGCAGGTAGATGGTATTAAAGTTACCGATATCAGGAACAGTGTGGGAACAGCAGTGCCTTCGAGCCTTTATTCGCTGGGCTTCCAGAAAACTGATAACAAGTGGGCCTGGGGTGGCGGCGAGCTGAGTTACGAAATCGATTCATTAAACCTGATTACCGTAGAGATAAACCCTTATGGCGGTTATAACCAGCAAGACCTTAACCAGCATTTCGATCTTAGCGATGGAACGGTACGTTCGGGTTACGACATGGATAGCCGTACCCGCTATGAGTGGGGTGGAACCGATTATACCTTTAACTACCAGAAAGGTTTTAAGGATAAAAAAGAACACCTCTTAACTTTTTCTTACAAACGCTTTGGAAGTTCAGAACCCCAGCTTAATAATGTTTCGTTCAGTAATGCTAGCAATTTTACGGGTACGAATTACAAACAGGATAATACCAGTAAATCAAAAGAGCAAACGGCGCAGATCGATTACATTAATCCCTTTAAAAAGCTTACGGTTGAAGCAGGTTTTAAAGCCATCTTAAGAGAAGGAGAGAGTAATTTCCAGTACCTGAATTTTAATGCTGCACAGCAGGATTACATCGTAGACCCTGCGCAAAGCAATGTGTATAGCAACGATCAGGATATTTTCGGCGTTTACAATACTTATACCTTAAAACTTAAAGACTGGACTTTTAAAGGCGGCGCAAGGCTGGAAGGAACTTATGTTACCGGTAATTTCGAAAGCACCGGCTCTACGGTTAAAACCAAATACTTTAACCTGATTCCATCGGTTTCAATGAACAGGACGCTGAAAAACAGCCAGAGTTTAAGTCTGGGTTTTACGCAGCGTATCCAGCGTCCGGGAATCTGGGATTTAAATCCTTTTGTTGATAAATCGAGACCAAGCTTCGAATTTGTGGGTAATCCGAACCTGGAAGCCACATTGAGTAATAACTTCGAGTTAACTTACAGTAACTTTAAAAAAGGTTCGTTAAACTTAAGTTTGAGCTACAATTTTGCCAACAATACACAACAGCAGGTTTATGAGTTTATAGCGGCCGAAAACCTGACCAGGGTAACTTCCTTTAATATTGGTAAAACACGCTTACTGGGTTTAAATGCAAATTTTAACTACCCGATTACACCCAAATGGAACCTGAATTTAAGCGCTAACCTGAACTATATCCGCTTACAGGGCATGATTAGTGGCGTACTTGCCAAAAACAGCGGTGTTACAGGCTATGCCAACCTGAATACGGGTTACAAATTTGAAAGGGCCTGGAAAGCAAATATTTCTGTTAATTACGGTGCACCTGATGTAATGTTACAGGGCAAATCGAACAGCTATTATTTTGTGGGTTTAAGCGGCAGCAAGGATATCATTAAAGATAAACTTACGGTTTCGGCCATGGTTGCCAATCCTTTCCAGCAGTTCAGGGCTTTCAGAAGCTATAGTGAAGGTGCTAATTTTACCCAGGAGCGCATCCGCGAGAATGCTTTCAGACGCATCAGTTTCGGTATCAACTGGAAATTCGGAAAGCTACAGGGTTCGATTAAAAAGAACGAACGGAGTATCAGCAATGATGATACTAAGAAGTCGTCGAACTAGCATTAAACAGAAAGAGGGGTTGCCATTAAGACAACCCCGCTTTTGCTATTTATTGGTTGCAATGGTCGTTCAGGTACTTGAGGTAGCTAGCGTAGAGCGGCTCGGTAACCATGCGCTTTAAAGCCCTTACATGCGGGTCTTTGGTATCATTGCTTTCACTGCGCAGTTTCATAAACTTAAGTCCTGCCGCCAGGGGAAGACAATCGTTTTTTGCCACCATTTCGCTGGTTTTAAGTAGTGAGTATTCAAAGGCGGCTTTTTCACTTTCTTCGGGTGTCCATTTCTCTTTTGGGGTGAGCATATAATAATGCAGATGCCCGGTTTCGTGGTAAAGGACTACAATGAGGCGGTTATCATCAAAAGCAGGTCTTCTTCTTTTCAGGTAATCGATGTTGAAAGTAATGATTCCTTTTGGTGAGGCAAAGGCAGGGCCAACGGCACGTTCATCAATAAAGCGGACTTCCTTAATCAGACTATCCTGCGCCAGCAGGTATTTGTATTCGCGGTAAAACTTAGGGAAAACACTCTTAATACTTTCTATTACCGAATCGGCTTTTTGTGGGGCTACCCGGTTGTATTGTTGCTGTGCATAAAGCTGTGCACAGCAAAGGGTAAAAATCAAGGATAAAATTAGGCGCTGCATAGGTTTGGTTTGGGATGGTTTGACCGAATAGCTTACCAGAGGTTTAAAACAAAAATATAAATGCAGCAGCAAAAAGGGAAATAAGTTAATTTCCTTTTTCTATCCTTCTTTAAATTATTGAGTAAGGCTTAAACGCCCATGTTATTGGATATGAGTTCGAATAAATCGCTGGGGATTCCGTATTTCTCAGTGAGCTGCCATTGGCCTTCAATTTTTTCAATATAGCCTTTATTGGCGCCATCTATATATATCCTGAATTTTAATGGGACACCAAGTACGCGGCTGATCACCACGGTTTGATTATTGTGCACGAAAATTTTCGTGTCAGTGTTTACATCGCTGAACATTTGTTTGAGTTAATTAGATAGCCCAAAAACAAAAGGAATGGAAAATAGTTTTGTCTTTTTTTTGAAAAGCTAACAATTTTTACTGTGCCAGCCAGCTCTGGTAATTATCAGGCCCAAGCACAACAGATAAAAAAACTAACAACATTACAATAACAATTGCCCAAAGGAATGCAAATGAATGGTTTTTTTGAAGTGGTTTGTTGTACATTTTAATAGAATAAAAGCGTTAAAAAATGATCTTCATTATCAAAACAATATCAGCTTTGAAAAGTTTTATTTATTTCAGTAGGTCAGTTCATTACAATAATGTATTTGACTTTTGTCTAATTGCATTTGGAAAGAAAAGCTGATTTTGTATATCTTTCCTAAAATCAATGATGAGGTGGATATGTACAAGCATGCAATAGCGAATCACATACCTGATAACGATGCAGCAAGAGTAGCCACGTTGGGCAGGTACCAGGTTTTTAATAATGAGCCCGAACCCCTTTTTGAGAAGATCTGTGCACTGGCCTGCAGTATGTTTAACGTGCGGATTGCACACATTTCGTTTCTTGATGCAAATAATGAGCTGATTAAGGCAAATGTGGGTCTTGATGAGCGTTTGTTTCTGGTAGACCGCTCACTTAGTTTATGTGCCTTAACTGTCCTTAACGAATCCATTACCTTAATTCCAGATACTTTTGAAGATGATCGCCTGATTGGCCATCCTTATATATATGGTGATTTTAGCCTTCGCTTTTACGCAGGCGTACCAATTTTCAGTAACGACGGCTTCGTTATCGGAACGATATGCATCATCGATAAGGTGCCACGTACTTTGAATGCCATTGAAATCGAACAACTGATCAGTCTGGCAGGCATAGTCACCGAACAGCTTGAAATGCGGCTGGAAAACATAGAAAATACAGCCACCCTGAAAGCTGCCAATGCCAGATTATTTGAAAGTGAACAGCGCCTTGTAGGTATTTTGGATACCATGGCCGATGGGGTGTGTATTGTTGATGCCAAAGGCAAAACGGTATACATCAACCAGATGGCGCAGCACATATTTGAGGTAACGCTCGAAGATATGCAATCGCGGAAGTACAATGATGCACTCTGGCAAAATGTAAACCTCGACGGGAGCATCCTGCCGATAGAAGCACACCCCATGTACATTATGCTGAACACCAGCTTGCCGGTTTTTGACCAGGAAATCGGTATCCTGCGCCCTGGCAGGGATGTACTTTATATATCAGTTAATGCAGCGCCCTTGTTTAATGAGTTCAACGAGCTTTCGGGTGGGGTATGCACCTTTATCGACGTTACGACGAGAAGAAATCTGATGAACGAAAAGGACGACTTCATCAGCATTGCAAGTCACGAACTTAAAACCCCCATAACCACACTACGAGCTTCCCTGCAGCTGATGGAGAAAATACGTGATGATTTTGCTTCGCCAAGGTTTTCGAAGCTCATCGATCAGGCTAACCGAAGCATGGATAAGCTTAATGGACTGGTGCTAAACCTGCTTGATGTGAACAGCATCAGTGCCGGACAATTGCAACTGCATAAAACGGTTTTTAAACTGGCAGACATGATCAGCGATTGCTGCAACCATATTGGTTTGGAAGGAGCATATGAAATCAGGACGACAGGTGATTTAACTTTGCAGGTTGAGGCCGATGAACATCGTATTAATCAGGTTGTGGTAAATCTGGTAAACAATGCAATTAAGTATGCACCTGAATCGAAGGTTGTTGATATACACCTTTCTAAAGTTGGCGATTTTGCCAGGATTGCCGTTCAGGATCAGGGAAAAGGAGTTTCTTCAGAGAAAATCCCGCATTTGTTTGATCGCTACTACCGCTCAGAATATAAGGAGCTACATTATTCAGGCCTTGGTTTAGGGCTTTTTATCAGCGCCGATATTGTGCGTAAACATGGTGGCGAAATTGGTGTTCAATCAGAAAAAGGTGCAGGTGCCAATTTCTGGTTTACGATTCCCTTATTTCAACATCAATAAAACTTATCAGGCGTTTAAGAGCGAGTCAATTTTGCCGGTAAGTTCGTAGATATCAAATGGTTTTGCAATGAAATGTTGCTCGCCTGGCCAGTTTTCTAATTGGTGGTTATTGGTATGCGCACTCATTACCAATACCGGAATACGATTGGTTAGGGGATGCAGGGCCAGTTGTTCCTTTACCTGAAGTCCATTGCCATCGGGCAGCATAATATCAAGCAGGTAAAGATCTGCCGGTGTATTAAAGCCCTGTTCGTTAAATCGGCTTACACTTGGGAAAGAAAAGACCTGATACCCTTCTGATTCGAGCACCATTTCTACAATATCCCTGATGCCTTCGTCATCTTCGAGTACATATATTCTTTTTGTAAGGCTCATAAAATTCACTCCGGGTTTTACTTGTTTGGTATCCTGAACATTCGTAAATGTATGTATTAATTTTACGACAGGCAAGCATTTCCATGATTTACCGTATAAATTTACTCATTTAAGGTAAAACCCTGTTTGATAGTATTGTATGGTGCAAGAGGATGTGTAATCTTCGTTTTTTACTGTATGAGTAAATGATCGCCGCTATTGAACAAGTGCGAAGGATTTTAAAACAACCTCTTCATTATCTACAAAATTTATTAAAGCCAGCGTATTGGCATCGGTTAACTGAACAATATAGGTTTCTGTTTTCTGGTAAAGCTTATCGAGGTCTTTCTGATCAAACAACATCACATTTATGGTATCTGCTTCCAGTTGATAGATATCTTTCACCTCATTGCCAAGCAGGCTGCGTAAACCTGTAATTATTTCTTTCATGCTAAAGGTTTTGATTTAAAACCATTCGCCGCGGGATAAGGTTCGCGAGAGTTTACGCATGATAAGAATATATGGCGTTTAAAGCTGATTAACAACGGGTCTGCATCGTTTAAGTTACAATTTAAGGGGATTAGTTGTCAACACTAATCCCCTTTATGTTTATTTAAAAAGCTGCCGAAAATTCATTGGCAAAATCTGCCAGTTTGGTTTTGCCGTCAATAGGGCTTCCTTTTGCCTGGAAATCACTTTGTAGTAAACCTTTTTTCAGTCCTTGTCCCATTTCCGTATATAAAGCAGCAATTTCTGCGGGAAGGCCGGCCTGTGTCATTCCATCGAGCGATTGTTCATCTGTAAATTCTACCCATGGTAGTTCAGGTTTGCCAATGGCTGTACCTAATGTAGTGGCAATGTTTACTGCTGAATTTAGTTCGCTAACAATGTAAGTTACCTCATTATCCTCTTTAGGGCTAAGCAATTGCGCCGCTGCAGCAGTTGCGATATCTGTCGGGTGTACCAGCGGAATCAAGGTTTCTGCCGGAAAATTACCACCCATAATACCCATGCCTTTGATTAAAGGAATATCGTTAAAGAAGTTGGTATAGAAATAACCCGCACGAAGTTTTGTTAAGGCAATCCCATCTATGTCATTGTAAATCGCCTCAATCTGGTGAAGCCCTTTAATTGGTCCTGTACCTGCCGGCTGGTCGGCGCCGATGCTGCTTAACATCACTACACGTTTAACACCACTCTGTTTAATGGCTGCTGCAAAAGCTTTACCAGCATTTACGGTATTTTCTATAACATTTGCACCACCAAGGTTAGGCGGGGTCATAGCGAACAGGGCATCTGCGCCGCTAAAGGCCTCCGTAAGAAAAGCGGCATCTTCTACCGAGCCGATTAACGGTTTTGCACCAAGCGCCGTTATTTCCGAACGGCGTGCTTCGCTGCTGCTGATTAAACTTACTTCATGTCCTTCTTCCAATAATTTTATGGTTAATGGTTTACCTATGTTACCCAATGAACCTGTTAATGTTATTTTCATGTTTATATATTTTATTTTTTTAATTGATACACCAAAGGTATATTTGTACTTACTTTTTTACAAGTACTTACCCTAAAGTATGTAGCTAATGACGGCCATTAAAGAAACTTCGACTATACAGGAAAATAAGCAATATGCACTCGAAACCTGTCCGGTTACACACGTAATGAATAAAATTGGTGGCCACTGGAAACCGATTATCCTTTATCAGCTATCAAATGGAAGCAAGCGTTACAGTGAATTGAAAAGGAATATACCTGCCATAACGGAAAAGGTTTTGATACAACATTTAAAACAGTTACAGGCCGATGGGCTTGTACTTCGGGATGCAAGTGCCGTAGTGCCGCCTGTTGTACATTATCGTTTAAGTGTTGCGGGCGAAGGCCTTTTACCTGTGATTAATGCCATGGCACAGTGGGCATTTATGGATATGGATGGCCATTTCCGTGCTGCATTATAAGCAAAAGCGTTTAAGATTATAACCATTTGAGCTGTTTAATAATAATGCAGCAAATTGACAATGTAAATTTTAAATGTATCTTTGTTGCAATTGGAACCTGCAAAAGCTTTATACCGTAAACATCTTTTCTCGAAAGTACGTGCAATTTTATTGCTTGTAATTTTTGTTAATGCCTTACTTATTGAGGGTTTACATCACCATGAGCAGGAAATTACCCCAAAGAAGGCTGGTATAGCCTATCAGACAAAACAACTGAATGCCGTAAAAGTAAAGTGTAAGCTTTGTGAAGTGCTGAAGCACCATTCGCATTTTTTTCATTTGCCGGCAGCTTGTGCTTTCCCGGTTCAGCTTGTTAAGCCTGTAAACAGGGTCTTTGTTTACACGATGAAACATACTGGTGCCTACCTTTTAGCCTGCACCAACAAGGGGCCGCCATTCCTGACGGCATAAGCTCCTGAACCACAAGGTTCTTTTTAATCCACACGAATTCATTTCTTTTTAATGTGCTACCCCAAGTCGGTATGCGCTAAATTTTAGTATATATTTATGCTTCAGGCAATTTCTTTATCAAAGAATTACGGGACGTATTGCGTCCTGAACCAGCTTAACCTAACCGTGAAACCGGGAGAGGTTTATTGTTTGCTCGGCCAGAATGGTGCGGGAAAAACAACCACCATCAACTTATTCCTCGGCTTTATTGAACCCACCTCAGGAAAAATCTTAATAAATGGAGAAGCGGTTTCGGCTACAGATACCAGACGACGGAAGCACCTGGCCTACATTCCTGAAGTGGTAATGCTTTATGGGAACCTTTCGGCAGTTGAAAACCTCGATTATTTTTCAAGGCTTGCCGGATTTGCCTATGCTAAGGAACAACTTGCTCAGTTTTTAAACCAATGTGGTTTACAGGAGCAAGCCCACCACCAGCAGCTGGCAGGTTTTAGTAAGGGGATGCGCCAGAAAGTGGGAATTGCCATTGCCCTGGCCAAAAATGCCAGTACCATTTTAATGGACGAACCAACAAGCGGCCTCGACCCTAAAGCAACAGCTGAATTTTCTGCATTGGTTAAGCAGCTTGCTACCGAAGGAAAATCGATATTAATGGCTACGCATGATATTTTCAATGCCGTAAGCATAGGTACACATATCGGTATCATGAAACAAGGCGAACTCGTGCACACATTTGAAGCCAGTGCGATCAGTGCTGCCGACCTTCAGGAATTGTACTTACAAACCATTTAACACACACACTTAATGAAACCAACGTATCAAGTAAAAACCTTTTTTAAAGCACTGCCTCTGGTGGTGTTATTTTGCCTGCTCTACAGCTTTACCATAGCCCAGGTTAAGGTAAATGGTAAAATTGCCGATACACAAGGCAACGCCGTTAACAAAGCAACCCTTAAGTTCAAAAATGGTAAAGATGTTTTAAATTTCAGCAGCGATTCATCGGGGAATTTCAGCATCATATTACCTAAAGCTGCAGGCTATACCCTTACGGTCAGCGCTGTTGGCTTCCATTCCTATAGCCAGCACTATATTGTTAATAGTGACCTCGATTTAGCCACTATCGTAATCGAAGTTTCTACCGAGTCGCTCCAAACCGTTGAGGTTGTCGGCACCAATGGGAAAAAGTATTATGGTAACTATTCCTTTTCGGCAACTAAAATCGCATCCTTGAATAAAAATATCCCACAATCTATTTCTTCCATATCGAAAGAACTGATTGCCGACAGACAGGCCGCCGTGCTTGCTGATGCCGTTAAAAACGTAACCAGTGTATCGCAAAGCAGTTATTATAATCAGTTTTCCATACGGGGGATTAATCAGAATGAGGAAGGGGCAATTATTAATGGCATGCGTACCCGGCAGTATTATTTTAATCAGCCTTTAACCAATAACCTGGAAAGGATAGAAGTGATTAAAGGCCCTGCAAGCGCTACCTTTTCGAGCGTAGACCCGGGTGGTAGCATTAACCTGGTAACGAAAAAGCCTTTAGATCAGGATCGGAAAGTTGTGAGCATTTCGGGCGGAAGCTTTGGAACTGTGAGGGGAGCACTTGACTTTACTGGCCCTATGAATCCGGAGAAAACTTTACTCTACAGGCTGAACATCGGTTATGAAGACAGTAAAAGTTTCAGAGACCTTCAGTACCGTAAAGGTTATATGATTGCGCCTTCATTTTCCTATATCCCCAACGACCGTACCAGCTTAAATGTGGAAGTGGTGGTGAACAACAGTAATTCGAGGCTCGATAGGGGGCAGGCCATATTTGGTGCGGTAGCCGGTCAAACAGATTTAAACAGCACGCCCATAAGCTTTAATATGGGGGCAAGCAACGACCGTTTTAACAGCCAGGACCTGATGCTGATGACCAATTTTTCGCATCGCATTAGCAAAGACATATCCTTCAATTTGGCCTATATGAAACAAAACTGGAATGAAGATTTACAGGAACACCGCACAAACAATGCTTTTGCTGTAGATGAAAACAATGCCCCGATCAGAACCCTTGCCGGTATGATTGCTGTTCAGCGCCAACAAAAATGGAGCACTGATAACCTGAGCAGCTACCTGGCCATTGATGCAAAAACATTGGGGATAAGCCATAAATTAATTGTAGGTTATGACAGGATCACGACACAAAAACTAAGGGGTGGAGGAACAAATACCGCACAGGGTTATCGCCTTAAAGACGGAACAGTAACGGCGAGGTACGATGTAACTAAAAAGGACCTCTACCAGTTCAGGGTAGTTAATGGGGTAAATGCACCAGTTCCCAATGTAGATCATTTTAACCTTGCAAATCCGAGTTATACACTTAAAAATCTGAATGATTATATCTTCACAAAGGCCGAAATTCCGCCGGCATATTACCTGGTAAACGGCATATACCTTCAGGATCAGCTTAAATACGATAAATTAACATTAACCGTTGGTTTACGGCAGGAATGGTATGCCGATTACAGTAATTACAAACTCGAAAGCCAGAAAGAAATCAATCAGCATAAGCTCTTACCAAGGGTTGGACTTACTTATACCGTAAACAAAAACATTAATGTATACGGTACCTACCTGCAAGGTTATCAGCCGCAAGGCAATACTTCTACATTGGTGATTGTACCGCCACCTGCAGGTACAAATTTTAAGCCCCTTGAAAGTGATTTAAAGGAGTTTGGGGCTAAATCGGAATGGTTTAACGGAAAGCTAATGCTTAACCTGGCCTTTTTTGAGATTAACCAGAAAAACCTGCTGATGAATGCCAACGATCCCCTTGATGTAAACCGGCTTATTGAGCGGGGTGCGCAACGGAGCAGGGGAATTGAAGTCGAATCATCGGGCTTTATAAGGCCTAACTGGCAGTTTAATGCCGGCTACAGTTACGTAGATGCAATTATAAGGGATGATTTTAATCCGGCACTTATTGGCGAAATGGTACAGAATACACCAAAGCATAGTGCAAGTATCTGGACACGCTATAATTTACAGTCGCGGGCGTTAAAAGGTATCGGTTTTGGTGCCGGTGTACAATATAGTGGCAACAAGCTTCCGCTGTACATTCGCGATTTTGTATTGCCCGCCTACACCATTTCAGATGCAGCCATTTATTATTCACCTGCCGGCAGTAAAGTTCAGCTTTCGATGAATGTAAATAACATCCTAAATAAAACTTATTGGGTTGGCGCACAGAATTACCTGCGTTTATTCCCAGGTACACCAAGAAATGTAATGTTTAACGTAACCTATAACATCTAATGGCAAATATTCTTTTCACGATAGCCAGACAAGGTTATAAAGCGGCCTTTACGAACAAGGCAACCCTGTCGCTGAGTATTCTGCTCGGGTTTGCTTTGTGCCTGGCTACTTATGTTGGCTGGCAAAACTATAAAACGCAAAATAACCAGCGTCTTGAATATAAAAAACTTGTCCGGGAGCAATGGCTCGCTAAACCGGACAAGCATCCGCACCGCATGGCACATTATGGCTACCTGGCTTTCCGCGAGAAACATGAGCTGAGCTTTTTTGATTTTGGAATAGAAAGTTTCGCGGGGGTATCTATATTCCTGGAAGCGCATAAGCAAAACAGCGTTAATTTCAGTGAGGCAGGTTTTTCTAATGGGATGCTCCGCTTTGGCGAAATCAGCATAGCCATGGTACTTCAGCTCCTTGTCCCTTTACTTTTGATTTTTCTGGGCTACAACAGTATTTCTGCCGAGCGGGAATCGGGTACTTTAAAAATACTGCTTTGCCAGGAGGTAAGCTGGCCAAAATTGCTCTGGGGTAAAACCTTAGGCATAAGTGGTGTTTGTCTTTCAGTATTTATTCCCTTAATTATACTTACCACCTTGCTATGGGCATCGTTAAGCAACTGGCAAATCAGTTTCGATTCGACCCTAAGGCTACTTTTACTGGTGCTGGCATACAGTACTTATTTCTTTGTTATTGCAGCGCTAACCGTTCTGGTTTCTGCTTTTCAACGCAGCTCCAAATCGGCTTTGGTTGTGCTGCTTTCAGGCTGGATATTTTTCATTGTGATTATGCCAAGGCTTACGCAGGCAATCGGGACGAAACTGCATCCTACACCATCAAAAATTGAATTTGCTGCGGCTATTGCTACGGATATCCATAAGCAAGGCGATAGCCATGATCCTAATGATGCACACTATGCGGCTATTAAAGATTCACTCCTGCGTAAATACGGCGTAGCCGATGTAAAGCAATTGCCTTTTAACTATGGCGGGTATATTATGGCAGAAGGAGAGAAGATAACTTCCGCAATCTACAGCCAGCACCAGCAGGCCTTAAACAAGCGTTTTGAAAAACAAAACAGCCTTACGGCCTATGCCGCCTTATTCAATCTGTACTTGGCGCTTAAGCAGCTTTCGATGGCGCTTACTGCTTCAGATTTTAAAACCTATGTGGATTTCCAACAACAGGCCGAAACTTACCGTTATCAGCTGGCGCAGAAAATGAATAAGTTACAGATTGATAAAATCAGCAATATTACACCTGCTGAGCATGAAAAACCACTGGCAATCAGTAAGGCCAATTGGGCAGAACAACCAGATTTTAACTATCGTTTTAAATTTCTTGGCAATATTATCTCCGGTGAAGTTTTATCACTGGTTTCACTTTCACTGTGGTGCCTGGCAATGGTGCTGTTTCTTCAATATGCCGCAAGGTGGATTAAAATTATATAAATCATGAATAAAAGTTATTTAACACTCGAGTTTAAGTTGTTTTTCAGGAATACGGCCTCATGGATCGGCATCCTTGTGCTACTCCTTACCGGCTTTACCGGACTGTATTTTGGCAAAAAAATTATCGAAAAACAGCATGACGTTATTAAAACCGCATCGGTTTTACAAAGGGTAAATACAAGCAATAATATAGCACATTTTGGTAAAGATGCCGGTCTTTTCTTTTATCATAATAAATTCTCACTGGCCAACAAACCTACTGTATGGGCTGGAATTGCCAACGGACAAAGAGATGTAAATCCTTACCTGATTTCGGTAACAATGCTCGGATTGGAAGGGCAATTGTATGATACAGATATTGCCAATCCGGTTAGTTTACTTTTTGGTAATATTGATTTAAACTTTGTTTTTTTGTTTGTATTCCCCCTGGTGATCATCGCTTTTACCTATAATTTACTTTCTGAGCAAAAGGAGAGTGGTTTGTGGCCAGTTCTAAGGGCGCAAACAAATCAGTTATTTAAGTTGGTATGGCTGAAATTTCTGGTCAGACTTCTGACTGTCTATGCAGTTGCAGTTATTCTGTTAATTATTAGCTTTTATTACATGGAGCTGCCATTTGATGATAAATTTATCTATTTCTGTGCATTAATTGTTCTATATCTCGCCTTTTGGTTTGCAATGGCTTTTTTGCTGATCGCTCTTGGGAAGTCTTCCAGTTTCAATGCCTCGGCCTTTGTTGCGCTCTGGGTACTGATTTGTATTGTAATCCCGGCCTCCCTAAATCTTTATGTTACGCAACGTTATCCAATGCCCGAAGCATTGGCACATGTGATTAAGCAAAGGGAGGGTTATCACGAAAAATGGGATATGGATAAACAGGTAACCATGAAACCCTTTTTTAAACATTATCCCGTTCTGGCGAAATATCCTTTTCCTGAAGAGAAGAGTTTTAGCTGGTTCTGGTATTATGGTATGCAGCAAATGGGTGATGATCAGGCGATGGACAGCCGGTTGGCGATGGAACAGAAACTGGCTTCGAGGCAGGGTTTTACAAATCTTATTGCACTGTTTTTTCCAACAATACAACTGCAGCTTGGTGTAAATGAGCTTGCCGGTACCGATTTAGCAAATCATTTGAAATTTCAGCAGGCTGTTAGAAATTATCATGAGCAGTTAAGGTTACATTTTTATCCTGCAATCTTTCTGAATCAGGAGGTGATTAAAACAGACATCAAAAAAACTAAACTGCGCATGTTTAATCCCCAAACAAACATCATCCCTTACGGAAGACTTGTATCGTTATTTGTGATGACATTAATCCTTTCGCTTATATCGGTGCTGAAATTTAAATCAGGTAGATATCGCTTAAACCCTTAGCTATCCGAATCATTGCCATTGGTTTTATTTCTTTAAACCAATGGCAATTTTTTACAGAGGAATTTAAATGATTTTCAGTCTTTCCTCTTCCAGATCAATCTGGTACAATTGCTGCCTGATGATTTCCTCATTAATGGTTGGATCTTTATTCAGCTCGGTAAGGTAATTGCGCTGGCTTTCGAGCAGCTCGATAAACACAGTTTTTGTTTTATCGTTCATCCAGCTGTCATCAGTCGCCTTTGAGCGTTCTTCCCATTGCTTGAGTATTTTTTCGATGCCTGCATGGCCTTGTAATTCGTTTTCATACCTGGTTTTTAGCACTTCATAAACATGTTGCTTCAAGCCTTGCTTCATTTTCTGACGGGAAGTTACTTCACTGTCTTCGTTTAAAATGCTATCGAAAATATGTGTACTTCTAATCAGGTAAGGCAAGGTTAAACCTTGTATTAACAGGGTAAGGAGAATAACCATGAAGGTAATGAAAAGGATAAGATTCCGATGAGGAAATGCAATGCCATTTCCTAAAGTAACCGGAATGGACAAGGCTGCTGCGAGTGAAACCACACCTCGCATGCCAGTCCATCCGAGCATGAGCGGCATCATCCAGCGTCTTTTCACTGACGATGCAGGCGGCCTTACGCTGGGTCTGAATATGGTGGTAGCAATTAGAGCGGCGTATGAACTAATCATCCTCGCCCCGATAAGTACCGCCGTAACTAATACACCATAACCAATGGCGGTTTGTAATGGAATTCCTTCTTCGCGTATGCCCGCAACTATTTCGGGCAGGTCGAGACCGATAACAAGAAATACGATACCATTGAGGATAAAAACAAAGCTTTCCCAAACGCTATAGCCCCTGATACGGCTTGCGCTGTTCAGGAAGATCAGGCGTTGCGATGACATGTAAAGACCTCCGCTAACAACGGCCATTACACCCGAGCTGTGCAGCTGTTCAGCCACCCAATACATAAAATAAGGCTCGATGAGTGTGAGTGCAATATCGGATGGTGCATCTGTTGGCAGGCGTTTATGCGCCTGAACAAATAACCAAGCCAGTAATAATCCGATTGCTGCACCACCAACTACCATCCATACAAAGCTGCCTGCCGCTTCCTGCCAGATGAACTGACCTGTGCCAACAGCTACAAGGGCGAAGCGGAAAATGATTAAGGAAGATGCGTCGTTAAGCAGGCTTTCACCTTCTAAAATAGCTGAAGTTGATTTTGGGATTTTAACAAATTTCATGATTGCCCCGGTGCTTACCGCATCTGGCGGCGATACAATTCCACCTAATAAAAAACCAATGGCAATAGTGAACCCAGGGATGTAATAGTTGGTAATCAGTGCTACCGAAAGGGCAGTAAAGAACACCACCAGGAATGCAAAGCTCCCAATAATACGCCACCATTTCTTCATTTCTTTGAAAGATATTGTCCAGGAAGCCTCGAATAGCAAGGGCGGCAGAAAGATGAAAAAGATGAGGTCGGGATCTATTTTAACCATTGGTAAACCGGGTATAAAACTGACCAGCAATCCGGCAACAACAAGTAAAATAGGGTAGGCGATTTTAAGCTTGGTTGCCCACATGTTCAGGAGTACAATGGCGGCAATCATGGCCAGGAAAAATGGTAGAAGTGTGTGCATAAACGGTAGACCAAAGTGTTTTGGCTGCTTAAAAATATAAAATTTTCAAAGTAATGCTAAAAAAATAAGGTTGGTGCTTTGTGTAATATTTATGTTTTTATGAATGGGTTAACATAAATTTAACATGCCGCATTTACTTTTGACCGCAAGGAAAGATTGAAGAAAATTTTTATCTTTTATCTGGAATTATAAGCATACAAACTAACAGCATAACCATCCTGTAATGATAAAGTATTTATTCATTTTATTAAGCGCTTGTTGCATTGGCACTGCCTGTGCACAGCAGCCTGGCCCAACGGGTAAGGGCAAACAAATTCTATTGCCTAACGGCTGGAAACTTAGTCCGGCTGGACAGTCTATTCAGCTGGGCGATTTACCGTTAAATATGCAGCTGAGCGCTTCAGGAAAATACGTTGCGGTTACTAATAATGGTCAAAGTACGCAAACTGTTCAGCTTATTGATACGAAGACTTCGCAGGTACTGGATGAACAGGTATTAAAAAAATCATGGTACGGACTGGCATTCAGTAAAGATGAAAAGCATCTGTATGTTTCGGGTGGGAATGATAATATTATCCTGAATTTCAGCATTAAAGCAAATAAACTTGCATCAAGTGATACCATCAAACTTGGCGAAGTTTGGCCTAAGGGAAAAATAAGCCCTGCAGGCATCGCTGTAAATAAAGATAATAACAGGTTATTTACGGTAACCAAAGAAGATAGCAGTCTTTACATCGTTAATCCGGTAGAAAAGAAAATTCTAAAAAAGATTCAGCTGCCGGCAATTGCTTACAGCTGTGTGCTTTCGCCCGATGAAAGCCGTTTATACATATCGCTTTGGGGTGGCAGGGCCATCGCGATTGTTAATCTTGCCGATGAAAAAATTACCAGCCTTATTCCGGTTGGCGACCATCCCAACGAGTTATTGCTGAATAAAAAAGGGAATTACCTTTTTGTTGCCAATGCCAATGATAATACGGTTTCGGTAATTAATACCATAAGCAATAAAGTTATTGAAACCATTGCCACAACACTTTATGCTACACAACTTACGGGTTCTACAACCAACGGTTTAGCCTTAAGTGCCAATGAAAAAACATTGTACATAGCCAACGCTGATAATAATTGCCTTGCCGTTTTTGATGTAAGCAAACCTGGCACAAGCCAGAGCCAGGGTTTTATTCCCGTAGGCTGGTACCCAACCAGTGTAAAGGTTGCCGGTACTAAGATTCTGATTACAAATGGAAAGGGAAATACATCAATGGCAAATCCGCAAGGCCCTCAACCCATATCAAAAGCCGATAACAGTGGCTATCAGATGGGAAGTACAGCAAACAATAAACTACAATACATTGCAGGCTTATTTAAAGGTACCTTATCATTTATTGATGTGCCAAAACCTGAGCAGCTGAAGATCTACACCAGCCAGGTTTATGCCAATACACCATTTACTGATAAGCGGGCAATAACGGCAGATGGGGAAGAAGGTAATCCGATTCCGAGGAAGCAGGGCGAAAAATCACCTATTAAACATGTCTTCTATATTATCAAAGAGAACAGGACATACGACCAGGTACTTGGCGATGTAACAAAAGGTAACGGTGACTCGAGCCTGACCCTTTTCGGAAGAAAGATTACCCCGAATCAACATGCCTTTGCCGAGAATTATGTATTGCTGGATAACTTTTATGTTGATGCGGAAGTTAGCGCCGACGGGCATAACTGGAGTATGGCGGCCTATGCTACCGATGTGGTTGAGAAAACCTGGCCTACCAGTTATGGGGCACGCGGTGGAACAACAAATTATGAAGGTGGCCGACCGGTAACTTATCCGAAAGGCGGATTTATATGGGATTACTGCCAACGGGCAGGTATTTCTTATCGCAGTTATGGCGAGTTTGGCGATTACGGCAAGGCTAATATTAAATCGTTGCAAGGACACATGTGCCCGAATTCGCCAGGTTTTGATATGGATATCCCTGACCAGGTAAGGGCAGATGCCTGGATTAAAGATTTTGATTCCTTGCTTATTGCCAATGCGGTACCGCAATTCAGTACGTTAAGGGTGTCGAACGATCATACCAGCGGACAGAAAAAAGGAAAAGTTTCACCACAATCGGCAGTAGCCGATAACGATCTTGCAGTGGGCAGAATACTGGATAAGCTTTCACACAGTCCGGTATGGAAAGAATCGGTGGTATTTATTCTGGAAGATGATGCACAAAATGGCCCTGACCACGTGGATGCACACCGTTCGCCAGCCTATGTTGTGGGGCCGTATGTAAAAAGGAATAAAGCAGTACATACCATGTATTCAACTTCAGGTTTTTTAAGGACTATGGAATTGATATTAGGTTTACCTCCAATGAGCCAGTATGATGCGGCAGCGGTTCCTTTATTTGAGTGTTTTACCAATAAACCTGATTTTACACCGTACAACGTAATTAAACCTTTAATCAACCTTGATAATAGAAATGTGGCTGTTAATGAGAGCAGCAGACGTTCTGAGCTTTTCAATTTTGCAAAAGAAGATTCAGCTCCTGACCTGGATTTAAATGAGGTGATCTGGAAATCGGTAAAAGGTGAAAATTCTGTAATGCCGGCACCAAAGCGAAGTGCCTTTGTAATTCTGGAGAAAAAGAAAAAGGATGATGACGACTAATCTCATCAAAAAAGCAATCTAAAAAGATAAAAGCGGATATGTCTGACAGAAGATTTTTTATAAAAAGTGGCTTAGCTTCAGTCGTAATGACCGGGCTGGCACCTGTAATGGCAGCAGCACAGGAGCTGCAGCAACCAATTGGTTTAAGTGATAAAAAAACCAAACTGCGTTTTGCAATTGCATCTGATGGCCATTATGGTCAGCCTGGAACTGATTTTAAAAAGGATCATGAAAATATAGTGCGCTGGCTGAATGAGGCACATGAAACGACACCGCTTGATTTTGTTATCATAAATGGTGATTTGGTTCACGACAGACCGGAATTGCTGACTGAGGTGAAGAAAAATTATTACAACAGACTGAAAGTTCCTTTTTATGCCATTCCAGGAAATCACGATCATGCAGATGCCGCAATATGGAAATCAGTTTTTGGATATGAAGATAATTTTTCCTTCGAAAAGAATGGGATTGGCTTTGTCTTGGCCAATACTTCAGATACCAAAGGAACATACCTGTGTCCGGATAATAAGTTTTTAAAGCAGGCTTTTGAGAAGTTTAAGGCCCTTGAAACGGTCTTTGTAGTTCTTCACATTCCACCGCATTTCTGGGTGCCTGAAAGTCCTTTTGTGGAGTGTGCTGATACCATTAATTTATTGCACCAATATTCAAATATCAAAGCTGTTTTTCACGGCCACGACCATAGTTTAGATTCGGTTTTTTACACCAATAAACTTCCACATTTCTTCGATTCTCATATTGGTGGCAATTGGGGAACGGCTTATAAAGGTTACCGAATTGTAGAAGTCTCCGCTGAAAACAAAATTTCTACCTACCAGGTTAATGCAAGCCAGAATCCGGTTTTAAATGAAGTAAAGCTTTAGCTTATTTTTTAAATACACTGATGATTTTTTTAGTGAGCGTAATCAGGAATAGAGCCAGAAAGCCCCCAGCTAAACCAAAAGCAAGCTCTTTTACCGTAGAATTTAACGATGGAAAGAGGTGGTGCATGTATTCGATGTTATGGGTGAAAATTCCACCGGCAACGAGTATCAGTGCAATGGTGCCGACTACGGCTAAAACTCGGATAATTATCGGTAGGGCTTTTACGAGTAGATTGCCCAAAGCATTTAAAAAACCTTTGTTCTTAGCATGCTTCATCAGTTTAAAACCGGTATCGTCCATCCTGACAATAAGTGCAACGATGCCGTAAACTCCAATTGTAGCCAATAATGCAACAATGGATACTGTTACAATCTGCACGGTAATGCTTTCGGTAAGTACTGTGCCTAATGCAATGATTACAATTTCCACAGAAAGGATAAAATCAGTTGTTACCGCCGATTTAACTTTTGCTTTTTCTGCATCATCATCTTTCTTGATTACTTCTGTAGCAGTTGGTGCCGCTTCTGAACGATGAAAAAGGTATTCGAAAATTTTTTCAGCGCCTTCGTAAGCCAGGTAAAAACCGCCAAGTATCAATATTAATTTTATCGCAATAGGAAAAAAGGCATTGAGGAGTAATGCAATCGGTACAATTATCAGCTTATTGACGAGTGAACCTTTAGTAATTGCCCATAATACCGGTAGTTCTCGTGAAGAAAGAAAGCCGGTAGCCTTTTCAGCATTAACAGCAAGATCGTCGCCCAGTATTCCTGCGGTTTTTCTTGTGGCTACCTTTGCGGTAACTGCCACATCATCCATTAAAGCGGCTATATCATCTAAAATCGCAAAAAAACCTGAGGCCATATTCTTATCTGTATCTGTGGCCGCAAATTATGAATTCAGTTTTAATTCATATCTATAATCTGTGATAAATATTTGTTATTTCCATCCAAATTATTTCAGTTTACTTTAAGCTGATGCTTATTATCTATATATTCTTAGGAAATAATTTCAGTTTGTTTTCCTTATCTTAGGTTTATGAAAAAGTTTTCCCTGTTTATCTTCTTTTCTGTTTTATTTAGTGCGGTTTTTGGTCAGCAAACACAAAAACCAATGTTGTACGGTAACAGCTGGATGGCCATTACTGGTAAACCGATGGCAGCAACAGCCGGAGCTATGATTTTTCAGCAAGGCGGCAATGCCGTTGATGCTGCCTTTGCGATGCTGGCGGCAACCTGTACCATGTGGGATACCTTAAGCTGGGGTGGCGAAACACAGGCACTGATTTATAATCCTAAAACAAAACAGGTAATTGCAATAAATGCGATGGGCGTTGCGCCAACAGGTGCCACGGTCGATTTTTTTAAAAGTAAGGGCTATAACTTTCCACCTGAATACGGTCCATTGGCTGCAACAACACCGGGTACACCTGGGGGCTTGATTTTCATGTTAAGCAAGTATGGTAGCATGAGCCTGAAACAGGTGCTGGCACCTGCAATGCATATGGCTGCAGGTTATGCTATCGAGGCACAGGCTGCAAACAGTATGGAACGGGATAAAGAACTTATTAAAACCTGGCCCTATAGCAAGAAAGTTTTTCTTACCCATCCCGGCGAAAAACGTGAGGCACCTGAAGGCGGTGAGATTTTCGTTCAGAAAGATTTACTGGCTACTTTAAGCAAAATGGTTGAGGCAGAGCAGGCTGCATTAAAAAAAGGGAAATCGAGAGGAGATGCTTTGATGGCTGCTTACGACAGGTTTTATAAAGGCGATATTGCCGAAGAGTTTGTAAGGGGGAGCAAGGAACAAGGTGGCTTGATTACCATGGCTGATTTAGCGAAATGGAAACCTGTTGAGGAAAAGCCACTAACTACCAACTACAAAGGCATTGACGTTTATAAATTACAGCAATGGACACAAGGCCCCGTTTTGCTTCAGGCCTTAAATATCCTTGAGAATTTCGATCTGAAAGGCATGGGTTATAACAGTCCGAAATATATCCATACTTTATACCAGGCGATGAATTTATCTTTTGCTGATCGCGATTTTTATTATGGCGACCCTGCACAAGGGCCTGAAGAACCTATGAAAGGTTTACTGAATAAAGACTATGCAAAACAAAGGGCGGCGTTAATTGATGCCAATAAAAATAATGAGAAGATTGGCCCTGGTGATCCTTATCCTTTTGAAGGAAAAAATAATCCTTACCTGAACTTATTAAAAAGCAGGGGATATGAAATAGATACCACCAAACGCAATTTTGCTCCCAAGCATGATTTAGGTAATAACACCCCAAAGGAATTATACGAAGACAGATTGTGGAGGGGAACTACCTCGATAGAAGCTGCCGACAAAGAGGGCTGGGTAGTATCGGTTACGCCAAGTGGTGGCTGGTTACCCGCCTGCATAGCAGGGAATACGGGCATAGGCATGAGCCAGAGAATGCAGAGCTTTGTACTTGATTCTACACTCAATCCGTTTAACGTGGTGGCTCCGGGCAAACGACCAAGGGTTACACTTTCGCCTTCATTGTTTTTAAAGGATGGTAAACCTTATGTTTCGGCTGCAGTGCAGGGAGGTGATACACAGGACCAAAACCTGCTGCAGTTCTTTTTAAATATGGCCGAATTTGGAATGACCGTTCAAAAAGCTACGGAAGCTGCCAATTTTAATACGAATCAGTTATGGCTTTCGCTAGGTGGTACGAAAACCAGCGACAGGGAACCAAAAGCTGGACAGCTATTGCTGAATACCAATACGAAAGATAATGTGCGCACAGAACTACAAAAGATGGGCTACCGTTTGAGTTTCTCAGAACGTACCAGCGGACCGATTAATGCAATTTATTTCGATTGGAAGCACGGTAGTTTCTGGGGCGGATCGAGTAACCATGGCGAGGATTACGGCATCGGATGGTAGCTTCTTCTTTCCGCTAAAGCATTATCAGTTCTTACCATAATTGCAAGAATCGACGAAGCATTACCCGCCATGAGGATAAACTATGTTTACTGAACCTGCTTCAGGTAATCGCTGATTAATTTTTTAACTTCATGTTCTGAAGATTGTTTAATCCGGTTGGTAAGTTTATGCTGTGAAGAATTATACTTTTCGATAAAGGTTGCTTCAGTTTCGCTGAACTTAAGATAACCCTGCTCGAAGTACCATTCTTCGATTTCAGCTGACGAATCCATTGAACGAAACCAGAGTTTTACAAAAGAAGAAGATTGTTTTTCGAGTAATAACCAATGAAATATTTCATCTACTTTGGCATCTTCAGGTAAATCTAAGCGCTTAATTTCAGTGATTAGTAATTCGGTATTTTCAAAAAGGTAGAGGATTTTATAGCTTGAACTCATTGGCGGCAAAATTAACACCTACCATCCAAAAACCGGAAATCATGTTTTCAACAATTCAACTCATTTTTCAACGTGTCGCCTATTTATCACCTTTCTGATTTCGTTAACAATAAGTTGTGGTTCGCTTGCCTGAGTCACATGTCCGCTTTTTTCTGCCTTAACCAACCAGCTATTGGTTGATAGTTTTAAAAAATCTTCCTGTAACCTGGACACTAAATCCTGGTATTCTTCTCTGATCACTTCATCACTAATACCTTTGGTACGAATTGATGATGTTCCTGTTATTACAGCAAAAGGAATATTACCATAGTTATTATATTGTTCAGCTTCCTCAAAATTTACCTTATCATTTTTAGCTTCTTTCATCGTTTCATTAAATGAGAGATAAAAAAACCTTTTTTGCTGAATATTAATCGGGTGCTTGGCTGGTACTTCAGGCGGGAAACCTACATAAGAAAAAATTAACCGATATAAACCTGTATTCATCAAAAATTTAATAAGCCAAACCGGCGGAACAGAAACAGATTTTAATAATTTTTCTGATGCCATTTTCATCTGGAGGGGATGTGCAGCGTCAACGAAAACAATCCCACCAATGTTGTGTTCATTTTTCTTTATAAACCTGCGAAGATATATGCCGCCCATAGAATGTCCAACCACGACATAAGGTTTCGGGCAGGCGGTTTTTTCAAGTAATTCGCTTAAATCATTATTTACCGACTCATTAGTGAGCAGGCTGTTTGATGGCTCGCTCAAAGTAACTCCGGCACGATTATATGAAATTGTAACAGCGTTTTGAGCAAGACTATCCTGTATTGCTTTCCAAATCGTTAAATCGCTACCCAAGCCAGATTCGAATACCACAGTACAGTTTCCAATACCCTTTTTCAGGTATTGCAGCTTGTGCTTATTTACCTCCATAAAAGTCTGGTTTTTCTTCAATTCTTCAAATTGTTTCCTGCGTAATATCTGTTCTAAAATAAAACCAAACAATAGCAAGACTCCTAGCGCTGAAATGATATATATAAGTGTTTTCATAAATGAATATTATTAGCTTAAGTACCTACACAAAGTACCTATTTAAACTTAAAAATTGCAAGTTATTTTGAATCATTCTAAATAATATTTGTGCAGATTTGCTTGTAGCTACCTAAAAGTGATTTTCATCATTTTATTTAGTAATCGTTGTCTGGCATTCTGTAAAGTACCTTTAATAGGTTTGCGATGTTAAAAATATTCAATTTATGTCGCACACCTTTCACATTCCCGTATTAGGCCTTGGTTATTCGATAGATACGCCCCTAAAAGTATCCCGTTATGGCATATCTTCGGTTTTATCAATTGTTGATGATGAGCTGATCGAGCGTATGCGAGCTTATCATACACAAAAGGCGATGCTGAAGTTTATTCCCATTGCCAAATCAGAAACGGATTATCGTAGTAAAAGAATTACGGCTTACTTAAACTTTCTTAACCATCAGATTAACCAGCAATTTTCGGACTTGAAACAACAACCATTTATTGGGGGAAGCGATATCTGCCGGTATTTTGATCTGTTGCCTGATGCCTCTCCCTTAAAACAAGGTTACGATTTAATGCTCGATTATCCTGAAGGGAAAAGCAGGGAAGCATTTCAGGAACGCTTACGGAAATCGATGAGTCTGGGCGCTGTTGATGTAAATATCATGGCCAAAGTTGATAAAATGAATTATGTTAACAATGAATACTCGGGTGATGTAAATACTGATGCCCTGGCGGCATTAAGAGGATTTGCACAAAGTGATTTAAACGCATCGGTTATTCTGTCGGCAGGAATGAACCCTAAATTATACAGCTATCTGGAAAGCTTTAAAGACTTTTTCCCTGATGCAGAGGGTAAACTCAAAAAAAGAATTATTTTAAAAGTAAGCGATTTTCGCTCAGCCTTAATCCAGGCAAAGTTTCTGGCCAAAAAAGGTTTATGGGTTTCAGAGTTCAGGATTGAATCGGGTTTAAATTGTGGCGGACATGCATTTGCTACCGAAGGTTATTTGCTTGGCCCGATACTGGAAGAATTTAAGAACAGGAAAATTGCGATGTACGATGAACTTTTTCAGCTTTATCAGGGGGCAATAGTTCAAAAAGATATCGAGATTAAGGTAAAACCTAAACAAAGGGTCAGCGTTCAGGGCGGCATTGGTACTGCATCAGAGAATGATTTTCTACGCATGTATTATGGTGTTGACGGAACAGGCTGGGGAAGCCCTTTTTTACTGGTTCCCGAGGCGACAAATGTAGATGCAGAAACACTGGCTCAATTAACTGCTGCACAGGAAAACGATTACTATTTAAGTTCGGTTTCGCCATTGGGTATTCAGTTTAATAATTTCAGAAACAGCAGTATTGAAAAACAAAGGAAAGAGCGGATAGAAAAAGGCAGGCCTGGCAGTCCGTGTACTAAAAAATACCTTTGCAATAATACCGATTTTACCGAACAGGCCATTTGCACCGCTTCCAGAGAATACCAGCACCTTAAAATTAAAGCACTTAAAACTGGCGGGCTTTCTGAACAGGAATACCAAAGGCAGTTTGATACAGTTACCGAAAAAGTTTGCCTTTGCGAAGGTTTATGTGCTTCAGCCTATTTAAAATATGGCATCAGTAAAGCAAAAGAAAGTAAGGCCGTAGCCATTTGTCCGGGGCCGAACCTGGCTTATTTTTCGGATGTATATTCGCTCGATGAAATGGTAGGTCATATTTACGGTAAGCTTGATTTACTTGCTGAAGTGGAACGTCCTCATTTCTTTATCAAAGAGCTGAATCTGTATATCGATTATTTACAAAATGATTTACAGCAGCATCTTCAGGATTTTAGCGATAAAAAGAGAAAACAATTAAACAACTTTAAACAACAGTTAGCTACCGGTATAAACTACTATAAAAACCTTTTCAGCGAAATGGCCGGACAGGCTTCTGAACAGTTAAAGGCACTTGCGGTTTCAGAAATTAAGCTCAATAACATCCTTGTCGATTAACAAAGCTATAAGGATATCTTTCTATATTTACAGACATATAACTTAATTGATGGATAGGTCGAAATTTTTAGATGCGATTATAGAAAATGCTATTGACGGGATTATAACCATCGATGATAAAGGCATTATAGAACATTTGAACCCTGCAGCGCTAACACTTTTTGGCTATACCAAACAAGAACTTGTAGGCAAAAATGTTTCGGTATTAATGCCCCAGCCAGATAAGGCCAGGCATGATGGTTACATTCACAATTACGACAAAACGGGTGAAAAACATATTATCGGGATAGGAAGAGAGGTACATGGGCAACGTAAAGATGGTTCTGTTTTTCCTTTTCGTTTAGGCGTTAGTGAAGTGAAATTTACCGACCGTAAAATCTACACGGGTTTTATCCACGATTTGAGTAAGGAAAAGGCAAGTGAAGAACAGATTAAAACCTACACCGAAAAGCTGGAAGTAAAAATTAAAGAACGTACCCGCGATTTGGTTAAACTGGTTTCGGAACTTGAAACAGCGAAAGAAAATATGCGTGCTTTATTTCAGAAGGAAAAGGAATTAAACCAGTTAAAAACCAGGTTTGTATCTATGGCATCGCATGAGTTCAGAACACCTTTGAGTTCCATTCAGTTATCTGCCTCGTTAATTGATAAGTATACTTCAAAAAATGATGTAAGTAGCGTTGAAAAACATACTTCGAAAATAAAAAATTCGATAAATAACCTGACGACCATTCTTAACGATTTTCTTTCCCTCGAGAAACTTGAGGCGGGTAAAGTAGAAGCTTCTGCACAGTTGTTCAACATCATCAGCTTTGCTGAAGAAATAACGGAAGAAATGCAGCTAATGACCAAACAGAACCAGCATATCATTTATGAGCATAGGGGTATTACCGCCGATGTTTACATCGATCCGAATTTGCTCCGTAACTGTATCATTAACCTGATTTCGAATGCCGTGAAATATTCGGGAGAAGATACTTTAATTCAGTTTAATACCAATTTATCAGCTGATAAACTGGTGCTTGAAGTAAAAGATAATGGTATTGGTATTCCTGATAATGATCAGAATAATCTTTTTGAACCTTTTTTCAGGGCACACAATACAGGCGATATCCCTGGAACGGGACTAGGTTTAAACATTGTTAAACGTTATGTTGCGCTAATGGGCGGAACTGTTTATTGCCAGAGCGAACAAAATAACGGAACAACATTTACCTTAACATTTAACCAAGGCAGCCAGTTAAAAAATTAGCACATGAACAGAAAAGTTTTAGTTATTGAAGATAACGATGATATCCGTGAAGGTACAGCAGAGGTTTTGGAGCTTGCAGGTTACCAGGCTATCACAGCAAAAAATGGTAAGGCAGGTGTTGAACTTGCCTTGCAACATATACCAGACATTATTTTATGCGACATCATGATGCCCGAGCTGGATGGCTACGGCGTGCTTTATCTGTTAAACAAAAACCCGAAAACAGCTTCCATTCCTTTTATCTTTATTACGGCTAAAACAGAACGGGCTGATATGCGCAAAGGTATGGAAATGGGCGCTGATGATTACCTGACCAAACCTTTTGATGATATAGAACTTTTCAAAGCCATAGAAAGCAGGTTTAAAAAGAAAAATGCTGCAGCAGGCTTTGGTGCATCAGGCGCCAGCCTTGAAATGATACTCGAAGAACTCCGCCAAAAAGGGAAAAACAAACAAATCGATCGCAAACAAATTCTTTACGTGGAGGGAGATGAACCTGCATATTTATATTATATACTAAAAGGGCAGGTTAAAACTTATAAGCGATTTAAAGATGGCCGTGAGCTGTCGTCGTCGCTCTATAACGATGGGGAATTCTTTGGTTATGAAAGCATCTGTAGTGGTGAAGTTTATGCAGACAGCGCAGCTACCCTGGTAGATAGTGAAATTATTCAGGTTACAAAAACTGACTTCATGCAGTATTTGCTAAGCCATCAGGCCGTTTCTAAAAAGTTTATCGATTTATTATCGGGTAATGTTCGCGATAAAGGCAAACAGATGCTTCAACTTGCTTATTCATCAGTTCGCAAAAGGGTTGCTGAAGCATTGCTTCAGGTTGCTGCTAAATTTGGTACAGGTAATGATGATAGCTGTACCATTAAAATCTCCAGAGATGATCTCGCTGCATTGGTAGGTACAGCCAGCGAAACCGTAAGCCGCATGCTTGCCGATTTTAAGGAAGAAAAGTTAATCGATAAGAGTGGCAATGCAATTAATATCCTTTCTATAGAGAAACTCCGGAACGTTAAACAATAAACAACAGTTTGTGATAACAATCACTTTTTTGTCTAAGTAACCTCACCGAAGCACAATTTCAGGGGCTTTAGTTTTGTATACATAAAACTTGTATATGAAAGTTATAGCTTATAATATTAAACCCGACGAAAAGGAATGGCTGGTTCTGGCAAATTATAAAAAGCACGATATTACCATAATTGCCAATAGTTTAACTATTGATACGCTTCCTTTTGCAACAGGCAAAGAAGCCCTTTTGGTATTTAATAATGATGTGCTTAATGCTGATATTATTAAGGGGCTAAAAGCACTGGGCATAAAATATATCGCCACTTCATCTTATCAAACCAACCATCTAGATTTAAAGGCAGCAGGAGCTGCGGGGATAAAAGTTGCCAATGTTCCCTTAACTGATGCAGACCATCAACCGGATCTGCGGATGGAACAGGTGATTAAAAACCTCGACCAATGGGCTGCCGGTAAATGCGTTGGCAAAGCCTGTTGTTGCCAGAATAACTGTGGTGTTACTAAAAATTTGAAATAATGGATACTGCAGACCTGTTGAAAAAATACAATGTTGCAGCACCAAGGTATACCAGCTACCCAACGGTTCCGTACTGGGAAACGGAAAATTTTACTGCTGCAGAATGGATAAAAGCTGTTCAATACACCTACACTAAATCGGCTGCTGATGGAATAAGTCTGTATATACACTTACCTTTCTGCGAAAGTTTATGTACGTATTGCGGCTGTAACACCCGCATCACTAAAAATCATGCTGTTGAAAAACCATATATCGAAGCTGTTTTAAAAGAGTGGGGAATGTATGTTACACTTTTGGGCGATAAACCCAAAATAAAGGAATTGCATCTGGGTGGGGGCACACCAACGTTTTTCAGTCCGGAACACCTGTCGCTACTCATCGAAGGCATATTTGCCAAAGCTGAACTGGCAGCGGGTGCAGCGTTATCTTTTGAAGCACATCCTGCAAATACAACAAACCAGCACCTTAAAATACTCTATAACTTAGGCTTCAGGAGATTGAGCCTTGGGATACAGGATTTTAATGCTAAAGTGCAATTGATGATTAACCGTTTTCAAACACCTGAGCAGGTATTCGAGGTTACCAACAAGGCAAGAAAAATCGGCTATGATTCTGTTAATTTCGATTTAATTTATGGCTTACCTATGCAAACCATCGAAGGTTTACGTGAAACCATAAATGAAGTGATTTACATGCAGCCCGACCGTATTGCTTTTTACAGCTATGCGCACGTGCCCTGGCTAAAGCCTGGTCAGCGGCATTATACCGAGGCGGATTTGCCAGTTGGCGATGCGAAGTTCTTACTTTACCGAACAGGCCGTGACCTGCTACTCAATTGTGGATACGAAGATGTAGGGATGGACCATTTCGCTCTGAGAACCGACAGTCTTTTCCAGGCAAGTCAGGCTAAAAAACTACATCGCAATTTTATGGGCTATACCCAACAGCATACACAATTGCTCATTGGTTTAGGTGTTTCATCGATAAGCGATAGCTGGACTGCTTTCGCACAGAATCCAAAAACGGTAGATATTTACCTGCAAAAAATTGAAGACGGGTTGTTACCGGTAGAAAAAGGACATCTTCTTACAGAGGAAGACTTAAGTATCAGAAAGCATATTCTGAATATGATGTGCCTTGGCGAAACAAGATTTGCTGATGATATTCCGGAACACGTGTATCAGCGGTTGGTTCCATTTCTTGAAGACAAACTTATTCTGTCAGATCACCAATCAATACGCGCCACCGAAAAGGGTAAATCATTCATCAGAAATGTATGCATGGCCTTTGATGAAAAGTTATGGATGAAAAAGCCCGATACACAGATTTTCAGTTCTTCAATATAAACCATTTCAATATGGAAAACCAAAAAAAAGCGATTTTAAGTAAAGTATGTTATCACTGTGGAGAAGATTTACCAGCACTAAAATACCAGTTTGATGATAAGGGTTTCTGCTGCGCCGGCTGTAAAGGGGTTTATAAAATCTTATCAGAAAATAACCTTTGTAATTACTATTCTTACAATGACAGCCCCGGACAGCGTTTTAATAACGATAACCGGTTGGAGTACCTTGATGAGGAAGCTATCATTAATCAGTTAATTGATTACCGGCAAGGTGCATCCAGTATCGTCACTTTTTATATTCCGGCTATTCATTGCAGTTCATGCATCTGGCTGCTGGAACATCTGTATAAAATAAACGAAGCCATTTTCAGTTCTCGGATTGATTTCCTTAAGAAGCAGGTAACCATAAATTTTAATCACGAAGAAATTTCATTAAGGCAACTGGTAGAAACGCTTGTTAATATAGGCTATGAACCATTAATCAGTTTACAGGACATTGTTAAAGAACAGAAAAATTCAGATAACAAAGCATTGGTCTTAAAAATTGCGGTTGCCGGATTCCTCATGGGCAATGTAATGCTATTCAGTTTTCCGGAGTATTTTGGTTTATCGGGCTTGGAAAAACAATTTCAGCACTTGTTTGGCTGGTTAAACCTGGCCTGCGTTATTCCGGCTACTTTTTATTGCGGTCGCGATTATTTTGTATCAGCCATAACAAGCCTAAAACATAAGCACATTAATCTTGATACACCGCTTGCACTTATTATCGCAGTGCTCTTTTTAAGAACGGCTTTTGAAGTATTATTTTACGCAGGTCCTGGTTTTGCCGATACACTTACCGGGCTTGTCTTTCTATTGTTAATGGGTAAATGGCTAAGACAGCGAACTTATCATCATATTTCGTTCGACAGGGATTACCGTTCTTACTTTCCAATCGCGGTTACTGTAATTAAGGAAGGAAAGGAAAAACCATTAGCCATAAATGAAGTAAAAACAGGCGACCGGTTGTGGATTAGAAATGGAGAGCTGGTTCCTGCTGATGCCATTTTAATGAAAGGTGATGCTCGGATGGATATGAGTTTTGTTACTGGTGAATCTGAGCCGGTAAATAAGGTTTTGGGCGAAATTATTTATGCCGGGGGAAGGCAAACAGGTGAGGCTATCGAACTTGAAGTGATTAAGCCCGTATCGCAAAGTTATCTCACCGGTTTATGGAACAACGAAAATTATGTGGCAAACCATGCAAAGGAAACCTTTAATGATCGTGTGGCTAAATATTTCAGCCTTGGTGTTTTTATCATTGCTTTTTCAGCTGCCGGATACTGGTTTTTTTCCGGAGATACTCATCGGGCATGGTCGGCTTTCACCGCGGTAATTATTGTGGCTTGTCCCTGTGTTTTGGCCTTGAGTACACCTTTTACTTTATCGGCTATACTTTCCGTATTTGATAAACAAGGCTTTTATGTGAAGAATACTGATGCAGTAGAGGCGCTTGCAAAGTGCGATACTATTGTGTTCGATAAAACGGGAACCTTAACCAGCAGCGAACAGGCTGATATCATCTTTCACGGAACACTTACTTATCCACAGAAAATTTTAATCAGTTCGCTGATGCGAAATTCTACGCACCCGATGAGCCGTCATATTCTGAAATATTTGAATGCCGATAAATTCTATACCGTTCAAAATTATTTGGAAACACCAGGTAAAGGGCTTAGCGGAATCATAAATGGGCGTAATATTTTTGCCGGAAATCTGACTTTGTTACCAACTGAACTTAGCAAAGTTGATGGGAGCGGTGTTCATATTGTTATTGGTGGCGATTACCTCGGGTATTTTTCAGTTCAACAGCAATGGCGGCCCAATTTACAAAAGTTAATTTCCCAGCTTAAAAATAAGTTTAGCCTTTATGTTTTATCGGGTGATACCGACAAGGATGAAGAAAAGTTAAAAGCAATTTTTCCTCCTAACACCAGGATCAGCTTCAGGCAGCGCCCACATGAAAAGCTTAGTACAGTACTGTCTTTACAACAAAACGACCAAAAAGTAATAATGCTTGGTGATGGACTTAATGATGCAGGCGCATTGAAGCAGAGTAACTTTGGTATTGCCATAACAGATAACATTAACAATTTTACGCCAGGTTGCGATGCCATTTTAAAGGGCAGTTCGCTCAATTTTTTGCCGGCGTTTATCCGGCAGGCGAAAGACGGCTTAAAAATAATTAAAACCAGTTTTGCCATTGCTACGGCTTACAACTGTATCGGTATTTACTATGCTGTTCAGGGAGCGTTATATCCCTTAATTGCTGCGGTTTTAATGCCGGTTAGTACCATCACAATTATCTGTTTCACCACATTCACTACAGGGTTCTTCGCCCGTAAAAATAAATTGAAATGAACATTCTTTATTTTCTTGTTTGCTGTAGTTTACTGATGGCACTAATATTTCTTGCCGCCTTTTTCTGGGCATCAAAAACCGGGCAACACGATGATGTTTACACACCAGGTGTAAGAATTCTTTTTGATGATGAAGCTGAAACCGAAAAAAGTGAAAAAGATCACTTTTCGAGCTAAGCGCTGTCATCATTTACCACTTCCGCTCACAATACCTTTGACTCATCAAACGAACAAAACTTTCTATAGATTATGCAGTTAGAAAAATTTACTTACGACAACAAAATAGTTCGAAATTTTGGAATCGCTACACTTGTATGGGGCATTATCGGCATGACCGTTGGCTTACTTGCCGCCATGCAGCTCTTTAAGCCCGCTATGAACATGGGTAATCAATATACCACTTTTGGTAGAATAAGGCCATTACATACCAATGCTGTAATATTTGCTTTTGTTGGAAATGCCATTTTTATGGGTGTTTATTACTCCTTACAACGTCTGCTAAAAGCAAGAATGTTTAGCGATATTTTGAGTAAAATCCATTTCTGGGGTTGGCAGTTGATTATTGTTGCGGCGGCCATCACCTTACCATTGGGTTTTACAACATCGCATGAGTATGCAGAATTAGAATGGCCCATAGATATTGCCATTACTGTTATTTGGGTTGTATTTGGCATTAATATGTTCGGTACAATTTTCAAAAGGAGGGAACGTCATTTATACGTTGCCATCTGGTTCTATATTGCAACCTTTGTAACCATTGCCGTTCTGCATATTGTTAATTCGTTCGAGTTACCTATTTCATTTCTGAAAAGTTATTATGTATATGCAGGTGTTCAGGATGCGCTGGTACAATGGTGGTATGGACACAATGCCGTTGCATTTTTCCTGACTACTCCTTACCTGGGTATGATGTATTATTTCCTTCCTAAAATGGCTGGTCGCCCGGTATATTCTTATAAATTAAGTATCCTGCATTTCTGGTCGCTGATTTTCATTTACATCTGGGCAGGCCCTCACCATTTACTGTATACCTCTTTACCAGGCTGGGCACAATCGTTGGGTGTTGCCTTTTCAATTATGTTGATAGCACCGAGCTGGGGAGGTATGATTAATGGCTTACTTACTTTAAGGGGAGCCTGGGATAAAGTTAGGGAAGATGTTACCCTTAAATTTATGGTGGTTGCCCTAACGGCCTATGGCATGGCAACTTTCGAAGGACCAATGCTATCGCTGAAACAGATCAACGGTGTGGCCCACTTTACCGATTGGATCGTAGCTCACGTTCACGTAGGAGCCTTAGGATGGAATGGTTTCCTAACCTTTGGAGTGATGTACTGGTTGATACCACGATTGTATAAAACACAACTTTACTCTAAAAAATTAGCCGGTTTTCATTTCTGGATTGGCACCCTAGGGATTTTGTTTTATGCTATTCCAATGTACTGGGCAGGTTTTACACAAGGTTTAATGTGGAAAGAGTTTACGCCTGAAGGTTTGCTTAAATACCCGAATTTTCTTGCTACTACGCTGCAGATTATTCCGATGCATGTTTTACGCTCCATAGGTGGCGCACTTTACCTGACCGGGGTAATCGTAATGAGCTATAACCTGGCAAAAACAATGCTTGGCGCAAAACTAATTGCCAACGAACCTGCTGAGGCCAGGGCATTGGAAAAAACAGTTGTTGATAGTTCGCCTGCAGATAAAGCATGGCACAGAGTGCTGGAGCGCAAACCAATGAAATTTATGGTTTTCTCATTGATTATTATTCTCATCGGTGGGATGGTAGAAATGATGCCAACCTTTACCATTCAATCGAATGTACCAACCATTACAAGTGTTAAACCTTACTCAGCACTCGAATTGCAGGGAAGGGATTTGTATATCAGAGAAGGTTGTGTAAACTGCCATTCGCAGACTGTAAGACCCTTCCGTTCGGAGACTGAACGTTATGGTGAATACAGTAAAGCTGGTGAATTTGTTTACGATCACCCCTTTTTATGGGGAAGTAAAAGAACCGGGCCTGATTTACATCGTGTTGGAGGAAAATATTCTGATGCATGGCATTATAACCATTTGCTCGACCCAACTTCAATGTCGCCAGGTAGTATAATGCCACCATACCCATGGCTCATTGAACAGAAACTTGATAGGTCTACAACACCGGCAAAAATCAGGGCTATGCAATCGCTCGGGGTTCCTTATCCCGAAGGTTATGCTTTAAAAGCAAATGTCGACCTGGAAATACAAGCCGAAAAGATTGCGCTGGATTTAAAACAGAACAATATCAAAGTAAAAAGCGACAGAGAAATCGTGGCGATCATCGCTTACCTGCAACGATTAGGGACTGATATCAAAGCTAATAAAGAAACTATTCCTTCAAATTAATAAGATTATGTTTAATCAAATAAAAGACTTAGCCGGAGGAGAATTTTACCTCATCAGCTCATTGCTGTTATTTATGGTGTTTTTTGTAATTGTAGGGATTTACCTCCTGAAACTAAGTAAAAAGCACATCGAAACCATGCGTTCACTTCCTGTTCAGGAAAATCAACCTGCTGTTTATGAAAAAGATTAACCTATTAACTGCTTTACTTTTTTTATCGCTGGGTGTTTTTGCAGCCGATGAAAAAGCTACAACACCAATAGTACATAGTGAACCGGGATTAGGCCTTAGCCAATCGGAGTTACTTATTTTGATTATGTTGCTTTTTGTACTTGTTCTGCTTTTTGTATCGATTACCTTACTTCATGCATTCAGGGTAATGTATAAAGAACAATTAAACCCTACACCATATACCGAACCTGTAAAAGAAATTGTTCAGGATTACGAAAGCTGGTTAAAAGCAAAGAAAACCGGTACTTCTGTATGGGAGAAACTATTGAGCTTAAAGCCAATGGCGCAGGAAAAGGATTTGGAAATTGAACATGCATACGATGGTATTAAGGAACTTAATAATCCTGTGCCCGCCTGGTTTAACGTATTGTTTTACGGGACAATGATTTTTGCCGCAGGTTATCTGTTCTACTATCACATTGGTGGTTATGGCGATTTGCAGGATAAGGAATATGAACATGAAATGATTAAAGCGCAGGAGGAAAAGACTGCCTATCTGGAAAAATCGGCTAATACGATTGATGAAAATACAGTTAAAGCTGATCATACGCCAGCAGTACTTGAAGAAGGTAAAGGTGTTTTTAGCAGTAATTGCGTGGTTTGCCACGGCGATAAGGGGCAGGGGCTTATCGGACCAAACCTTACCGATGATTTCTGGCTTCATGGAGGCGGTATCAATAACGTTTTCAAAACCATTAAATACGGTGTGCCTGAAAAAGGAATGATTAGCTGGGAGAAAAATTTAACACCAAAGCAAATCAGTGCAGTTGCTAATTATATTCTTTCATTACATGGTTCAAATCCGGCCGGTGCAAAAGCGCCTCAAGGTGAAAAATACGATGCCAAGGATGTTCAGGGTACTGAATTGAAAGCTAACAAAGACAGTTTGAACAATAACAATGCTTCAGCAAAATAAAGAAAAAGCCAAAAGCGGGGGCAGGAATTTTATCTATCCCAAAAAGCCATCAGGTAAACTGTATAGTTACCGCAAATGGCTAAGTTACTTCCTGCTTCTTGCTTTATTTTCTTCGCCCTTTCTAAAATTAAATGGCGAACAACTGGTTTTGTTAAATTTCCTGGGACGTAAGTTCGTATTCTTTGGGTTGCTATTTACACCACAGGATTTTTACCTGTTTGCATTGGCAATGCTTATACTTATTGTTTTTATCGTTTGTTTTACGGTGGTTTTGGGCAGGCTTTGGTGCGGTTGGGTCTGCCCGCAAACCATTTTTATGGAAATGGTTTTCCGAAGAATAGAATATTGGATTGAAGGTGATGCAAACAAGCAAAAGAAACTCGATGCCAGTCCATGGAATGCAGAGAAAATAGCTAAGAAAGGAATAAAGCATTTTATTTTTCTACTGATTTCATTTGCAATTGCCAACACTTTTCTGGCTTATCTTATCAGTTCTGATGTCTTAATAAAAATCATAACCGAACCCATCCGCTTTCATGTTTCAGGATTCGTTTCGATATGGGTATTTACTTTGGTCTTTTATATGGTTTTCGCTTATGTAAGAGAAGTTGTATGTACAGTTATCTGTCCTTATGGTCGTTTGCAAGGTGTTTTGCTCGATAATAAAAGCTTAATTGTAGCTTATGATTTTACCAGAGGCGAGCCAAGAGGGAAACTTCAGAAGCAAGATGCTGCACTGAAACAAACCGGCGATTGCGTTGATTGTGGCTTGTGTGTGCAGGTTTGCCCCACTGGCATTGATATCAGAAAGGGGACGCAATTGGAATGTGTAAACTGTACTGCCTGTATAGATTCCTGTAATGAGGTAATGCAAAAAATAGGAAAGTCCTCGAACCTGATTGGTTTTTATAATCAGGAGTTTATTAATGAGGGTAAACCATATAAGATTGGTTTAAAGCCCTATGGTTATGCCGCAGTTCTATTCATCGTTATGCTGGTGTTTTCGTCTCTTATTTATCAACGCGAAGCGGTTCAGACAACAGTGTTACGGGCAAGCGGAACATTATACCAGGCTAGGGGAAATGATAAAACCAGTAACTTGTACAATGCCGAACTCATCAATAAAACAAATAAAACAATCCGATTCAGGCTTAAGCCTGAAAACAATAATGATGAGATCGATTTTGTTCAGCAGTCAACTGTGTTGCCAAAGGAAGGTACTGTACACCTAACTTTCTTTCTGATCAGGAAAAACAATAGGATTAAGTCATATAAAACTGAGGCAACGTTTGAAGTTGTAGCTGATGGTAAAATATTGAGCACAGCCAGAACGAGTTTTTTTGCGCAGCCACAGGCAGATTAAGTGGTTTAATAATTTACAATTAGCGATGAAATTTATGAATTGGGGAACAAAAATAGTATTAGGCATGATAAGTTTCATGTTATTTATTGTTGCAATGGTCATCTATATGTTTCATGTTCACGGTCGGGATGCCCTTGTGGAGGATAATTATTATGAAAAAGGTATCGATTACAATACGGAGTACAATGCAAAGCAAAATGTAATTCATGATGGTGTAAAACCTAAAATTTCCATTACACCAAAACAATTTATTATCCAGTTAAGCGATAGTGCACAATACGAACTCATTTTAATGCGTCCATCGAATAGCAACGACGATTTAAAACTTACCGGAAATACCTCAGGAAGTAGCAACTTAATTCTGATTGATAAAACCAGGTTGGCAAAAGGTGTGTGGTTTCTCGATTTGAAATGGCATTCAGGAGTAAAAGATTATTTATACAAAGATAATATCCGTTTTTGATGGACTTTTTACCGCTTGCATTTCTGATGGGATTATTTGGTAGCCTGCACTGCGCCCTAATGTGCGGCCCGATTATGCTTGGACTTCCACTTAAAAAAGCTAAGCTCCTTCAATCTGCATTTCAGTTATTGCTATATCAGTTTGGGAGAATATCGATATATACGATCCTGGGCATAGCAGTGGGAGGAATGGGAAATAGTATCAGGGTTTTTAGTGATCAAAAGACACTGAGCATCACCATTGGAACAATACTTTTATTATTCACAATCCTGCAGTTTAGCAAAAGTTATCGAAACCGGTATATTGCAATTCAGCTTAAATTGCTAAATCCTTTAAGTAAATTAATGGGGAAATTATTTAACATTCCCCTTTGGGGTTTATTTGCCGGGATGTTGAACGCTTTAATTCCATGCGGCATGGTTTATCTGGCTTTGGCAACCGCCCTTAATACCGGGAGCTTAGAGACAGGTGCTCAGTTTATGTTTCTGTTCGGATTAGGGACCACACCGTTAATGCTGATGATTTCTTTAGGTGGAATTTTTCTGAATAAATACATCAGGTTTAGTAGCCAAAAATTAATTCCCTGGTTCGTTTTTTTTATGGGACTTTTATTAATTCTGCGTTCCGCGGATCTAGGAATCCCGTTTCTATCCCCAAAAACAAACAATTCTTACTCACACTCAGCCGAATGCAGGTAATAGGCATTTGGAAAATGTTTTTGGTTTTAAATGGTTTAAATTCAACTTACTTTTGAGAAAATCTTAACCTGATGAAAAGCTTTAACGACTTTTTTATACTGTTCAACTACTTGAAAGGGTGTTTAATCTATTATTTTAATACGAAATGCAAATAAGGTGTTTTTACGGTATAATTAAAAAGACAAAGGACTATATTTGTGTTATGGAAACGCTCAATAAAATTTCTCAGATGAGTTCATTTTTAAAGAAAGTGCAGCAGCTAAGGGGCTTTGGGGATATGGATTCATATAATCTGGTGAATGAATTTAAGAAATTCACAAATGCATCAGAAAACAACATTAACAGAATGATTGAAGATTTTTCTTCGCCAAGAACCTGGAACGTGGCTAAACGAAATCTGATAGACGATGTTGAAACCGTAATAGGAGATATATATAATTCTTAATCAGGTATCTTTTCTATTGCTCAATAATAGTCTGATTAAATAACATAAAAAAGACCAGTTAATATAGCTGGTCTTTTTCTTTTTGATTATCTTGAAATATTAAACTGCTGTATATCCACCATCAGCGATAATGTAGCTGCCAGTGGTGAAAGATGATTTATCGGAACTTAAAAATGCTACCAGCGATGCAATTTCTTCTACAGTTCCCAATCGGTTCATTGCACTTTTCCCGGCAACGGCTTTCATTGCAGCTTCATTAAGATTGGCCGTTAACAAGGGCGTTTCAATGTAACCCGGGCCAACGGCATTACACCTGATATTTTTCTGAGCGTATTCTACTGCAATATTTTTGGTTAAGCCAACAACAGCATGTTTAGAAGCAGTATAGGCAGGACTATTTGGGGCAGCAACCTGCCCGTGTATAGAAGCAATGTTAATAATCGATCCGCCACCGTTCTTTTCCATTTGCTGTAGTTCGTATTTGCATGCATAGAAAACACCATTAAGGTTTAAGGCTATCACGCGATCCCATTCTTCAGGCTCATAGTCGCCCGTAGGCTTTGCCGGACCACCCATGCCGGCATTGTTGCAGGCAATATCCAACCTTCCATATTGCTTAACTACTTCTTCTATCAGTCTTTGGTTTTCTTCGGCTTTTGATGAATCAGCTTTTACAGCTATTGCATCACCACCCTTACTTTTAATCAGTTTTACGGTTTCATTAGCATGTTCTTCATTGATATCGGCTACTACAACTTTGGCACCTTCGCTTGCATAAGTAATGGCAATGGCTCTTCCAATTCCGGAACCTGCTCCGGAGACAACGGCTACTTTATTTTCTAATGTTGACATAATATATTATTAAAATTATGTCTAACAAACGGATGGAGATGAGGAAATGTTTGTCAGCTAAAAGTTGTTTTAGCAACGCATTGTTTGATAAATTTTAAAGTAATTTCTGATAGCAGAAAAAACGTAGTCCGGGGCGTTTTGCCAAACCGATTTCGCCACTAAATGTATAACCCAGTTTAGGGAAAAGTGCCTGAGTAGCCATGTTTTCACTATTGGTATCCACCCTTAAAATCTTTATGCCTGAGTTGCCTGCAACTATTTCGGCCTGGTTCATCAATGCTTTTGCTATTCCTTTTCCCTGGCAATCAGGATCAACTGCAAGGCGATGGGTAACGATTGCTTTTTCATTAATATCCCATCCCGCATCGGCATATTCTGCATCCTGATCGTTTGTGATGGCCGATATCCCAACAATTTTTTCATCAATTTCGGCAATCCATAACTGGTTTATGGAAATGTCTTTGGCAAATACTTCTGGGTTAGGATAATCATCGCCCCATTGAAAATTTCCGGAAGCCCGCATCAATGGAACAACTTTTTTAACCAGTTGCATTATTTCCGCTATATCTTCAGTAACGGCTAATCTGATATTCATATTTAAGAGTTAGGAGAGAAGTCTGCTACAATTTGTTCAGTTGCAGCAGACTCAATGTATTTAAAATAATTTTTCCTGAGGAGGTTTTACACCAGCTAAACGAAGGTAAACCGTAGCCTGGCCGCGGTGATGTGTCTGGTGCTCAAAATCTTTAGTAAAAACCATGTCTTTTGACATGTCGAAACGGTTCATGAATTTAACATGCTCTTCAAGTTGCTTTGGCGTCATTTTCTTTAATGCAGCAATTACGTAATCATATCCTGCTAAAACCACTTTGGTAACATTTGCCTTAGATTTATCCTGTATTTTTTCCACCTCACCAAATCCATAAGGACTTTTTTCGCCAGTGGCAGTAGCTGTAAAAGCATAATTAGCATCTGTTAAGTGTAGCATTTGCTCAGCAAAAGAGCGCATTTCTGGGGTTGGTTTCAAGGCATATCCTGATTCAGGCATCGCATCAAGGTATTCTTTGGTGTAAGCCTTAGCTCTTTCCCATTCTGCGATTTTAGTTGCAGCACTTTCCTGTGCATTTGCCAAACCCGTTACTGCCACCAGGCATAAAAGGGTTAAAAATAATTTTGCTTTTTTCATTATCTGATTTGTTTTGTGAAACAAATATAAGGCAGAAATCAGCTGTGGAAACGATAATCTAATTAAATTTTTAAAGACGAGTTAGCATCTTTACAACTTTCTGATTAATTTTTCAGGTGCTAAAGCTATGTCGGCTACATCATATTGTAACTGCTGATATGAAGCTGCATTATTAACTTTTTTTTGTGATACAGGATTCCATTTTTTTCCCGTGTTTCGGTAAATATAAATAGTTGCAGGGAAGCTATTCACATTATCGCTTTGCTGTACAAAGGCATAAATGATGAAATTTTTCTCTCCAAATGAATGATTGATTATGCCCTGGGTTAAGGTTTTGGAAATCGAAATTTTTTCGGGAATATTTTTGCCTTTAAACTTAGTGTTCCATAGGACAGGTTTTGTGGGAACGCAAATGATTTTAGCATAAGTTGACTGTTCATCTTTATAAACGAACATTGGTACATTATTAATTGATTTGTTTGCTTTTGCCGATTGCAGATAACCTAACCATGAAGCTTTAATATTTCCGGGATTATCAAATAAGTCTTTTTTAAGAGGATAAACGTTTTCAGACAAATTGTTTCCAATCGATGTCAACAGGCTAAAGCAACTAAAACTTATAGCCAGCAAGAAGTTATTCATTTTGTTAATTTAGGGGATTTAGCTGCAATTTAATAGAAAGCACAGAATATCAGTTGATTATAGTTTTTTATGACATTAAGCTAGAAATTACGTATTATTTATTAGTATTATTGACTTATTAATTTTGCTTTTTAAGTTGTCTTTATGATAGATAATGTGTAGTTTATTTGGATAATAGACAATATAAAAATAAGATTGAAACGATCATTTTTAAGTATAAATACAGATTTTAGCTTTTTCTAGACTGTTATTTTTAACAAGCTGTTAAATGATGCTAAACTTATTGTTTTTAGTTAATTATTGTTTTTTAAACGAATAATGTTATCATTTCTTAAACTTTACATTAGCTAATTATTCTGCGTTAAATTACTGTTATTCTTATTTAAAATTTTTAAAAAAAACACATTTCAGGTAAATTTAAAGGGTGTTTTTACCCTGTTTTTTTGCTGGTAAATCAATGTTTTAATGCTGTTGTACTATTTTGTTAGTACTTTTACGGAAAGAAAATGTTGTTTTTTGTAGCTTATTTATTGGTTATTCTGTATGATATAAAGACATCTAAAGCATGAATAAAATATTTTTTCAGTTTTGGCCAACGTATTTTCATGGAATATATTTTACCTTTGAAACGGAAAACTAATTATTTTTAATTTTTTAAAACCAGTAGGTTTAAAATTTCGTAATTAGTGCTACAAACTAATCAATTTAGCCATCATCCTTATTGTGCTATATCATGTTATCATGTGCTTATGAATAGAGTTTTACCATTCTTGCGTTCCAGAGGGAATATCTTCATCAATTTTAAAAAAATATTTAATACTAGTTTAGTTGCATGTGCTTTGCAGCTAATTGCATTATTGTCATCTAATGCTGTTTATGCTGATGGTAGTAAAGACCTTTACCAAGGTACTCCGGTTGGTCGAAGGGCATTTATGTATAGTAATGACTACACTACCGATGGAACTACAATTAACTCTTGGCCTTTCAAAAACACTAGGTACGCACTATGTTTATGCCGCTACAAATGAGCGAATTGCACTTGCCTTCAGTTCGGCTGGTGTAGGTAGTGCAGCTATAAGAATTACTACGCCTGCTGGGGTAGTTTCGGTAGTAACAACCAATTCTACAACAGGTAAAATAGCGACAAGGGCAAATGAAGTAGCGGGACCAAAGCTTAGCGCAGCTGATGTGGTTGCAGACCGATATACACCGGCTTACGTAACAGCAACTACTTCAGGTATTTATAAGGTTGAGTTTTTGCCTGTAGGTAACCAGTCTGCATCTGGGGTGAATACAACTGAATTGCAATCAACCAATGTGAATTCAAATGTGGATTGGCAAGCGCCAACAACAACTAATAGTACAAGTTTAATCGCAGCATGGGATGTTTCTGTTATCAATACTTTAGGTACTGCTTTTATACCTGGAAGGGTTTATACCAATGTGTTAAACCTTTTTGTAATCAATAATGATTTCAGCTCTGGCTTTTATGGTACAGCCTATGTATTAACAAAAAACGGTAGGGCTTATCGTGTTAAAACAAATGGTATACACGGGGCTGGTTTTACTTTCTTTGCTAATAATAAAGGCGTTGTTGATGCATCAGGAGTACCAACATTTAAAAGTCTTGATGCTTCAGATCGTGCCGCAGTAGTCGCAGCAATTAAAGATCCGACAACGCAGGATATTGCTAGTCCATCAATACAAATTACCCACAAAATATTTTATACTACGCCAGCTAGTGATTTGCCAACAACCGATCAGAATGTTACAATAGGTACAACCGCAACAACCACCTGGCTTAAAAAGACAGCGAGTAGTCCGGTTATATCAAATGTGATGCTTACCGGAAAGGAGGGTACACCAAATAAGGCAGGCCAAAAGGGTGGGACAATATCTTTCAATTCTACAGAAAATGGAACTTACTCAATAACCATTCCTGCACCAACGCCAAGGGTTTTAACGGGTGATGCAAACGCTGGAGCAAACTCAGTTATATGGGACGGAAAAGACGGAAATGGAAATGTATTACCTGCAGGGACTGTTATAAGCAGTATTAGTGTTCGATTATATACAGCCGAAGTTCACTTCCCGTTTATTGATATGGAAATTAATCCAAATGGGATTAATGTTGAACTTACTGAAAATACTACAGCGTATGCGGTTCAATCATCAAGCACCAATCCGTCGGTATATAACAATGTTGTTTACTGGGATGACTCATCAATTTCTGGTGCAGGTACTACACGTAGTTCCAATCCTGTTACCCAAAATAGCGGAGTATCTTCATTAACAAATGGCCATAAATGGGGGGCATATGTAACTGGTAGTGGAAGTGGATCAGGAAATTCGAATACCGGGACTGGTTTGTTTGACTTCGGTAATGAAAAAACACTGGATACTTATGCCTATATTTCTGCTACTCCAGTTACACAACCTGTGAGCATAAATATTGCCGTGGCTGATTTGAAAACAACCAGTATCACCCCGACATTTACAAATCCTGTAGCTATTGGTAACACTGTTACTTATACAGTAGTTGTCGAAAATGTTAATAATTCGAGTACTGGTAGTACAAGTGCAGTTACAGGTGCTGGATTTAAATTTACAGCTCCAGCTGGTTTTACCATTAACTCGGCAACAATTACTTCATCTACAGGAACTGTTAGTCAGCAAAGTGGTGCAACGAATGCCGGAAATGTTTTCAGTTCTAAACTTGATATGAGCAGTGGCTCTACAGCAACCTATACTATTGTAGGAACTGTAGGGACTTCCTTGGCCGGAAGTAATATTGCTGTCGAAGCCAGTATGTTGCGTCCTGCAGATACAACAGATCCGGATGCTACTGATCCATCAACATCCGGAACACCAACCGATCCGCATCAGGAATGTAAGAATGGGACTGCAAATGAAACCTGTAACAACATTGCCTATAATACTGGTGTTTTTGTAAATAACTATGCTAGTGTTACCGCTTCTACACCCAATGCGTCAGAACCTTCAACTAATGGTGCTTTCACCATTAGCATTCAGAATGCAAGTGCTAACGCAACCGTTGTAAGTTACACTGTTACCGGAACAGCAACTGCGGGTACTGATTATACTGCATTAACGGGAACAGCAACGATTCCCGCAGGAAGTACTTCTGTAGTTGTACCTGTAAGTGTTATTGATGATAATCTTGTCGAGCCAACTGAGACAGTAATTATTACCCTTAACTCTGCTACAAACAGTGTCGCCATTACACCAACCACGGCTAATGCTACCGCTACGGTAAATATTGCTGATGATGATATTTCAACCGTAAGTGTTGTTGCAACAACGAATGCAGCTGAACCATCTACAAATGGCTTATTTACTTTCACTCTGTCGAAACCAAGTTCGACACCTACAACGGTGAACTATACGGTTACTGGAACGGCAACAAGTGGAACGGATTATACTGCTATTGGTACATCTATTGTAATTCCTGCAGGTGCTACTACGGCAACTTTAGCTGTCCCTGTAATTGATGATAATCTTGTAGAAGGGAATGAAACAGTAATTTTAACGATGGCTTCTGCCACCAGCAATGCTTCGATTACGGCAAGTACCACACCGGTGACCCTAAATATTGCGGATGATGATACCTCAACAGTAACCGTAGCTGCCACCACAAATGCAGCTGAACCATCAACCAATGGCGTTTTCACATTTACCTTAAGTAAGCCTAGCGCAACAGCAACAACCGTAAACTATACCGTAGGCGGAACTGCTACAAGTGGAACTGATTACACATCAATTGGAACATCTGTAGTTATACCTGCTAATACGACTACTTTTACACTTACTGTTCCGGTAATAAACGATCAGCTTGTGGAAGGAACCGAGACTGTGATTTTAACGATGGCTGCTGCTACAAGCAATTCATTAATAACAGCAAATACATCACCTGTAACTTTAAATATTGCTGATGATGATGTATCGGCAATAACTGTAGCGACCAACAATGCCGCGGAACCGACAACAAACGGATCATTTGTATTTACCCTAAGTAAGGCTAGTGCAACTGCTACAACAGTAACTTACACTATTGGTGGTTCTGCTACGAATGGAACTGACTATTCAACACTTGCAACCACAGTAGTTATACCCGCAAACACCACAACTTTTACCCTTCCGGTTAATGTGATCAACGACCAGATTGTTGAAGGAACAGAAAACATCATTTTAACATTTAATGCAGCAACAGATAATCCTGCCATTACTGTAACGCCGGCAACAGCAACCTTATTAATAGCTGATGATGATGTGGCTACAGTAACCGTTGCCGCAACAACGAATGCTGCAGAACCATCAACAAACGGATTATTTACCTTTACGCTAAGCAAAGTAAGTGCTACTGCTACGACTGTTAATTTTACTGTTAGCGGTACGGCAACAAGCGGTACTGACTATACCCCAATCGGTACATCCATAGTGATCCCGGCAGGTGCAAGTTCTGCAACACTTTCAGTTCCGGTAATAGACGATAATATTGTTGAGGGTACTGAAACGGTAATTCTAACCATGACTGCTGCAACGAGCAACAGTTTAATAACAGCTAATACATCACCAGTTACCTTAAATATTGCTGATAACGATACAGCAACCATTACCGTAGCGGCAACTGCTAATGGAGCTGAACCATCTACAAATGGCCAGTTTACTTTCACCATGAGTAAGCCGAGTTCTACTGCAACGGTAATTACCTATGCTGTAAGTGGAACCGCTACAAGTGGAACGGATTATACTTCAATTGGCACATCAGTAACTATTCCGGCGGGCCAAACTACTGTAACAGTTTCAGTCCCTGTAATTGATGATAATATTGCCGAGGGCACCGAAACGGTTATCTTAACAATGGCCGCTGCTACTAACAATGCTTTAATTACGGCGAGCGCAACGCCGGCAACAGTTAACATTACTGATAATGACACTTCTGTAGCTTCTATTGCGCCAGGTGTAAATGGTAGTGAAAGTGGTCCAACTAATGGAACTTTCATTGTTACCTTAAGCAATCCGACTACAACCGATACGCAGATTACCTATACTTTGGGGGGAACTGCAACTGAAGGGAGTGATTATACGGCCATTGCTACGAAGACGGTGACTATTTTGGCCGGACAGACCAGCGCTACAATTTCTATTCCGGTAAGGACAGATAACATTGTTGAGGGAACAGAAACTGTTATCGCCACTTTAGGGACATCAAATAATGCTTTAGTTTCGGTGAGTAATAGTCCTGCTACAATTAATATAATCGATAATACTACTGCTACAGTTAGTGTTGCTGTAACGACAAACGCCGCAGAACCATCAACTAATGGTGTATTTACTTTTACCTTAAGTAATGTTTCTACAACCAATACAATCGTAACGTATTCGGTAGGAGGTACCGCCACAAGCGGAACAGATTATACTTCAATTGGAACATCAGTTACCATTCCGGCCGGTTCAACTTCGGCTACGGTTACAGTACCGGTTAAAGATGATAACCTGGTTGAAGGAACCGAAACGGTAATTTTAACAATGGCAGCCGCTACCAATAACTCGGCAATTACAGCCAGCACAACACCAGTGACTTTAAATATTGCGGATAACGATACTGCTATAGCAACCATTGCTGCCGGCCAGAACGGAAACGAGAGCGGTCCGATTAACGGAACGTTCATTGTAACCCTGAGCAACCCATCGGCAACTGATACGCAAATTACATTTAGCTTGGGTGGTACTGCAACAGAAGGAAGCGACTACACAACAGTTTCACCGAAAACAATTACTATTCCTGCTGGTCAAACCACTGGAACGATTACCATTCCAGTATTAATGGATGCCATAACCGAAAGTACTGAAACCGTTATTGCTACACTTACAGGAACCAACAATGCTTTAATTTCTGCCAGCTCAACAGCAGCCACAATTAATATCATTGATGCAAATACAGCTAGTGTGAGCATTTCGACAGCAGCCACAGTAAATGAAGGTGCCGGTACAGCAACTTTCACTGTTACACTTGATAATGCAGTGCAAAATGCTTTTACGGTAGATTATACAACTGTAAACGGAACTGCACTTGCGGGTTCTGATTATACAGCAACATCAGGAACACTTACTTTTCCTGCTGGTTCGGCCGCAGGAACTATCAGAACTTTTACAGTTCCGATTATAAATGATAATGTTGCTGAACCAAATGAAACCTTTAGTGCAACCTTAAGCAATATTACGGGTTCAATTGTTATCGCAAACGCAACAGCTACAACAACAATTATCGATAACGATGCGGCTACCGCAACAATTACTGCCGGCGTAACTGGTAATGAAAATGGCCCTGTGTCAGGAACTTTTACGGTTACTCTAAGTAACCCTGCATCGGCAGATACACAATTAACCTATACCTTAGGCGGAACAGCTACTGAGGGTAGTGATTATAGCACGATAACTACAAAAACAATCACAATTCCTGCAGGTCAAACAACCGGAACGATTACTATCCCTGTATTAACCGATGCAATTGTTGAAGGAACAGAGACCGTTATTGCAACATTATCAGCATCCAACAATGCAACTGTAACAGTAAGCAATACGCCTGCAACCATCAATATTTTAGATAATACAACAGCTACCGTAACGGTAGCAGCAACGCAAAATGGTGCCGAACCTGCAACATCAGGTTTGTTTACCTTCACCATGAGCAATGCCTCATCAACCAATACCATAATTAATTTTAATGTAACGGGGACTGCTACAAGCGGAACCGATTACTCTTCTATCGGAACTTCGATAACTATTCCGGCCGGGCAAACCAGTGTAACACTTTCTGTTCCGGTACTCGATGATAATTTTGCGGAGCCAACAGAAACTGTTATTCTAACGATGACAGGTACAAACAATTCGGCAATTACAGCAAGTTCAAGCCCTGCTACTGTTAATATTACAGATAATGATGCCGCCACAGTAGCCATTAACAGTGTTTCCGTAAACGAAGGAGCAGGAAATGCAACTTTCACTGTAACCTTAACTGGAAATGTTCAGAATGCCTTTACTGTAAATTATACTACTGTTAACGGAACGGCTCTTGCCGGAAGTGATTATACCGCAACTACAAGTTCAGTAACTTTCCCGGCAGGATCTTTAAGTGGTGCAACTCAAACATTCAATATTCCAATCATTAATGATAACGTTGCCGAACCTACAGAAACCTTTACTGTAAACCTTACATCGGTAAGTGCAGGTGCTCCGGTAACCATTCCGGCGGCCGGTGCAACAGGTACAGGAACTATTATTGATAATGATGCAGCAAGTGTGGCAATTAACAGTGTTACTGCAGCAGAGAACGTTGGCAATATGGTATTTACGGTAACCTTAACCGGAAATATTCAGAACGCACTGACTCTGAATTATGCTACTTCAGATAACACCGCCTTAGCTGGTTCAGATTATACCAGTAAAACGGGAACCATTACTTTTCCTGCAGGATCGGTAAACGGCGCAACACAAACGATATCGATTGCAATAATCGATGATAACGTAAGAGAACCATCAGAAAACTTTAAGGTAACTTTAAGTGGTGCGACAGCGCCTGTAACCATTTCGCAGGCTGAAGGAATCGGAACGATTACTGACAATGATGTGGCTACTGTTAGTATTTCTGCAACACCAACGAGTGTTAATGAAGGTGCAGGAACAGCTACATTTACAGTTACTTTAACCGGTGCGGTACAAAATGCCTTCACTGTTGATTATGGTACGTTAAATGGCACAGCTACAGATGGAAATGACTTTACAGCCAAAACCGGCACTTTAACTTTTGCGGCAGGTTCGGCTAATGGTGCTACCCAAACTTTTACTATTCCTATTATCAATGATAATGTTGTAGAACCGTCTGAAAATTTCTCCGGAACAATCAGTAATGTAACCGGTGGTTTAGTAACAATTTCCACAGCAACAGCAGTGGTAACCATTATCGATAATGATACTTCAGTTGCCAGTATAGCACCAGGCGTAAACGGTAATGAAAACGGGCCAGTTAACGGAACATTTATCGTTACTTTAAGTAATCCGTCGTCTACAGATACACAAATTACCTATTCATTAGGCGGTACTGCTACCGAAGGAAGCGATTATACTACAATTACGACCAAAACGATTACGATACCTGCCGGACAAACTACGGGTACTATTGTTATTCCTGTTGTAGCAGATGCAATTGTAGAAGGTACGGAAACAATAATTGCTACTTTAACCAGTACAAACAATACTTCAATATCATTTAGTAATACACCAGCTAGTATAAACCTGCTTGATAACACAACAGCAACCGTTACAGTTGCCGGAACAGTTAATGGTGCTGAACCTAACACACCGGGTCAGTTCACATTTACATTGAGTAATGTTTCTACCACAAATACGGTTATTACTTATACCGTTTCCGGAACAGCAACCAGTGGTGTTGATTATACTTCGATTGGTACGAGCATAACCATTCCAGCCGGACAAACTACAGCTACCCTAAGTGTTCCGGTATTGGATGATAATATTTCTGAAGGAACCGAAACGGTGATTTTAACCATGAATGCCGCAACAAGTAACAGTTCGATTACTGCAAGTACTAATCCGGCAACTGTTAATATTGCAGATAACGATACTTCTGTTGCCAGTATTGCACCGGGTGTAAATGGTAATGAAAACGGACCGGTTAACGGAACATTCATCGTAAGCTTAACAAACCCATCGGCAAACCCGACAACTATTACTTATACCTTAAGTGGTACAGCAACTGAAGGATCAGATTATGGTACCATTGGAACCAAATCCGTTACCATTCCAGCTGGCCAAACATCAGCTACAATTATAATTCCGGTGAGCAGTGATAACCTGGTTGAAGGTAATGAAACAGTTATTGCTACTTTGGGAACTTCAAACAATCCACTTGTTAGCGTAAATACCAGCAGTGCAACCATTAATATCATTGATAATAATACTGCTACAGTTAGTATCTCTTCGGGTGCAACTATAAATGAAGGTGACGGAACAGCAATTTTCACCGTTACCCTAAGCGGCGCCGTTCAGAACGCATTTAGTGTGAATTATGCAACCAGTAATGGAACTGCAATTGCAAGCCAGGATTATACGGCAACCAGCGGAACATTAACATTCCCTGCAGGTTCACAAGCAGGAGCCACATTAACATTTGCTGTGCCAATAACGGATGATAATTTAGTTGAGCCTAACGAAACCTTTACGGCTACTTTAAGCAATGTAACAGGTGGATTGGTAACCATTGGAACCGCGTCGGCCACAGTTTCTATTATTGATAATGATACTTCGGTAGCTACACTTGCAGCAGGTGTAAACGGAAATGAAACCGGACCAGTGAACGGAACATTTATTGTAACGTTAAGCAATCCGTCGTCTTCTGATACAGAAATTAGTTTTACGTTAAACGGAACAGCAACTGAAGGTCAAGATTATTCTGTAATATCACCTAAAACTATCATTATTCCTGCGGGTCAAACCACAGGTACCATCGTTATTCCAGTGCTTACTGATGCCATAACGGAAAACACAGAAACCGTTATTGCCAGAATAAACACCTCGAGTAATCCGCATGTTACTATAAACAATACGGCAGCAACCATCAACATTTTTGATGCTAATTCTGCCAGTGTAAGTATTTCAACACAAACAACTATTAGTGAAGGAACAGGTACAACAACTTTTATCGTTACACTAAACAATGCTGTTCAGGATGCTTTTGATGTTAACTATACAACCGTTGATGGAACAGCAACTGCGGGCAACGATTATGTAGCTGCCAGTGGAACGCTGAGTTTCCCTGCTAATTCAGCCGCGGGAACCACAAGATCGTTTACAGTTACCATTATAGATGATTTAATTGCAGAGCCTGCTGAAACATTTTCGGCAACATTAAGTAATATTACTGGAGGAGTTGTTCTTATCGGAAATGCAACGGCAACGACAACCATTACCGATAATGATGCATCAGTAGCAACCATTGCTCCAGGTGTAAATGGTAGTGAAAACGGTCCTGTGAATGGTACATTTACAGTAACACTAAGCAAAGCTTCGTCAGTTGATACGCAAATTACCTATGCTTTATCAGGTACAGCGACCGAGGGAAGTGATTACAGTACCATAATAACAAAAACCATTACTATTCCGGCGGGACAGACCACCGGAACCATTACCATTCCTGTACTGACTGATAATATTGTTGAAGGTAATGAAACTGTTATCGCCACAATAACAGCATCTGGTAATTCTTTGGTAACCATTAGCAATACACCGGCTACGATTAACATTACCGATAATACAACGGCTACGGTAACTGTTGCAGCGACAAGAATGGCTGCAGAGCCAAATACTTCAGGACAGTTTACCTTTACCTTGAGTAATGTGTCATCAACAGATACACAAATTACCTATGGGGTAAGCGGAACGGCAACCAGCGGACTTGATTACACATCAATCGGTACTACAGTTACCATCCCTGCCGGACAAACCACAGCAACAGTAACGGTACCGGTAATTGATGATAACATCGCCGAGCCAACAGAAACTGTAATTTTAACGATGTTGGCTTCAACCAGCAATCCATCTATTACAGCAAGTACTACTGCTGCTACAGTTAACATCACCGATAACGATACTTCAGTAGCCAGCATTGCTGCCGGAAATCAAGGTGATGAGAATGGTCCTGTTAACGGAACGTTCACAGTAACTTTATCAAATCCTTCATCAGTAGATACACAAATTAGCTATACTTTAGGTGGAACAGCTACTGAGGGTAGTGATTATACAGCTATCACCACCAAAATAATAACTATTCCAGCCGGACAAACCACTGGAACAATAGTTATTCCGGTGAAAACGGATGCGATTGTTGAACCTACTGAAACGGTTATTGCTACATTATCTGCATCAAATAATCCATTGGTTACATTTAGTACCACACCGGCAAGTATTAACATTTTAGATAATACGACATCGGTTGTAAGCGTAACGGCCACTGCCAATGGTGCAGAACCAAATACACCGGGCCAGTTCACCTTTACGCTGAGCAATGTTTCGACAACACCAACCGTTGTTAATTTTACGGTAAGCGGAACGGCAACAAGTGGTGCTGATTATACTTCGATTGGTACAAGCATAACTATTCCGGCAAATCAGTTAAGCATTACTTTACCAGTAACCGTTATAGATGATGATCTTGCCGAAGGTACCGAAACTGTAATTGTTACTTTATCACCTTCGACAAATAACCTGGCTATTGCAGCGAATACAAGTCCTGCAACGGTAAACATTACCGATAACGATACCTCGGTTGCAACGATTGCGAAAGGGGTAGACGGAAGTGAAAATGGACCTGTGAACGGAACGTTTATTGTTACCTTAAGTAATGCATCTTCAGCCGATACACAATTAAGCTTTACTTTAGGTGGTACAGCAACTGAAGGCACCGATTATACCTCAATTGTCACCAAAACGGTTACCATTCCGGCAGGACAGAAAACTGCGACGATAACGATTCCGGTATTAACGGATGTAATAGTTGAAGGTGCAGAAACTGTTATTGCAACTTTATCGGCCTCTAACAATCCTTTAGTTACAGTAAGCACTACACCGGCAACATTATCAATTGCTGATAATACAACAGCTACAGTAACCGTAGCGGCAACTGCAAATGGGGCAGAGCCTAACACGCCTGGCCAGTTTACTTTCACCATGAGCAATGTATCAACAACGCCAACTGTTATTACATATGCAGTAAGTGGAACAGCTACCAGCGGAGTTGATTATACCTCAATTGGCACTTCGATAACTATTCCGGCAGGACAAAAAACAATTACATTAGCTGTTCCTGTGCTGAATGATAATATTGTTGAGCCTACAGAAACCGTTATTTTAACTATGGTTGCTGCAACTAATAATTCTGCAATCACTGCAAGCACAAGCCCTGCAACAGTAAATATTACTGATAATGATACTGCTGTTGCAACGATAACCGCAGGGATAGATGGAAATGAAAACGGCCCTGTAGCTGGTACATTCACAGTTACTTTAAGTAATCCATCATCAACTGCTACGCAGATTACCTATACGTTGGGTGGCACTGCAACAGAGGGTAGCGATTACTCAACCATTACGACAAAAACAATAACCATTCCGGCAGGACAAACCACGGGAACAATAACTATCCCTGTATTGGCTGATAATGTTGTTGAAGGTACCGAAACGGTTATTGCAACATTAACAGGCACCAATAATGGTAGCATAACTGTAAATAATTCGCCTGCGTCAATTAATATCATCGATAACAATACTGCAACTGTAAGTTTAAGTGCAACACCAACAGTTAACGAAAGTGCAGGTTCAGTAACGTTTACTTTAACTTTAAGTGCGGCAGTTCAAACTCCGTTTACTGTTGATTATGCTACTGCCAATGGTACGGCCACAGCAGGTTTAGATTATACAGCGAAAACAGGAACATTAACTTTCCCTGCAAATTCACCAGCAGGAGCAACATTAACATTTACTGTTCCAATTATTGATGATAATCTGGTAGAACCTTCTGAAACTTTTTCTGCTACCTTGAGTAATGTTCAGGGCGCATTAGTTACAATCGGAACGGCAACTGCTACGGTAACAATTACCGATAATGATACTTCTGTGGCGAGTATTGCTGCAGGTTCAAACGGTAATGAAACAGGTCCGGCCGACGGAACATTTATTGTAACCTTGACAAAACCGTCATCAACTGATACACAGATAACCTATACGTTGGGCGGCACTGCAACTGAAGGAAGTGATTACACCGCAATTACCAATAAAACAGTAACTATTCCGGCAGGACAAACATCAGCAACCATAAATATTCCTGTTCTTGCTGATGCAATAGCGGAAAGCACAGAAACGGTAATCGCTACATTAACCGGAACCAATAATCCATCGGTGACGGTAAATACAGCTCCGGCTAGTATTAACATTATTGATGCAAACACGGCCAATGTTAGTATTTCGATTAGCGCACCAAGTGTGAGTGAAGGTATTGGTTCGGTAACACTTTCAGTATATTTAAATGTTGCTGTACAAAATAGTTTCACTGTTGATTATGCGACAGCGAACGGCACTGCAATTGCAGGGTTAGACTACACCGCAACAAGCGGGACATTAACCTTCCCGGCAAATTCTCCGGCAGGTACAACATTAACAGTAACTATTCCTATTCTTGAAGATTTACTAGTTGAGCCTTCTGAAACATTTACTGTTGGTTTAAGTAATGTAACAGGGGCAGATGTTGCAATTGGAACGAGTCCGGCCACAGTGACCATTGTGGATAACGATACAGCTATTGCTACGGTTACGGCAGGTAATAACGCCAATGAAAGTGGGATGGTTAATGGTGTGTTCAATATTACCTTAAGCAATCCATCATCAACACCAACAACTTTAACCTTTTCACTAAGCGGAACAGCTACCGAAAGTTCTGATTACGGTACTGTAAATAAAACCGTTATTATCCCTGCCGGTGCAACAACGGCAAGTATCATCATTCCTGTAATGTCTGATGCTTTGGCTGAAGGTACAGAAACGGTTATTGCAACGCTAACCGGCTCGGATAATCCTGCGATTTCTGTAAGTTCTTCACCTGCAACCATCAATATTCTTGATGAAGATTTTGCAACTGTAAGCATCTCTTCAAATCCAACGGTTAATGAAAGCGCAGGAACGGCAACCTTTACCGTAACTCTAAATCATGCTGTTCAAAATGGCTTTAGTGTTGATTATGCAACCGCAAACGGAACGGCAACAGCTGGTTTGGATTATACTGCTACAAGCGGAACATTAACATTCCCTGCTAATGCTCCGGCGGGAACAACTTTAACATTTACTGTAGCAATTAATGATGATAACCTGGTTGAACCAAATGAAACGCTAACTGCTGCATTAAGTAATGTTACAGGTGGTGTGGTTACTATTGGAACTTCGCCAGCTACGTTAACCATTGTTGATAATGATATGGCAGTTGCTACAATACTTGCCGCAAATGATGGAAATGAAGATGGTCCTGTTAATGGAAACTTTACTGTTAAGATAAGTAATCCTTCATCAACAGATACACACCTGATATTTACCCTGGCCGGAACTGCAACGGAAGGAAGTGATTATACAACGATAAGTAAAACAGTAACCATTCCTGCAGGCGCAACATCCGCAACAGTAACCATTCCGGTTCTTAATGATGATATTGTTGAAGGAACAGAAACGGTTGTGGCTACTTTGGTAAGCAGTGATAATCCTGCGATTTCCGTAAATAACACACCGGCAAGCATTAATATTCTCGACGATAATTCAGTATCGGTAACCATTTCAGTATCGACTGTAAGCGTAGATGAAGCTGCCGGAACCGCCACGTTCAGGGTAACTTTGAGCGGCGCAGTTCAAAATGGATTTAGTGTAGATTACACAACAACAGATGGAACCGCAACGGCTGGTTTAGATTATATCAAAACAAGCGGAACACTAAACTTCCCTGCGGGTTCTGCTGCAGGATCAAGTTTAACCTTTACTGTTCCGATTATTGATGATAACCTTGCTGAACCAACTGAAACTTTTAATGCCATAATCACGAATGTATCTGGCGGTTTAGTTAAAATTGGCAACGGTACTGCAACGTTATCAATTATTGATAATGATGCTTCGGTAGCTACGCTTAGCGCTGGCATTCAGGGTAATGAAAATGGGCCGGTTGCCGGAACATTTACGGTAACCTTGAGCCATCCGTCATCTACCGATACACAATTAACTTATAGCTTAAGCGGAACAGCAACAGAAGGAAGTGATTATAGTATTATTACAACTAAAACCATTACCATTCCGGCTGGTGCCACAACAGGAACAATTACTATTCCGGTACTAGCTGATAATATTGTTGAAGGTAACGAAACCGTTGTGGCAACCTTAACGGGTTCAAACAATTTAACTGTTTCTGCTGATGCTACACCGGCAACTATAAACATTCTGGATAATACCAATTCAATTGTTACAGTAGCAGCTACCGCTGATGGTGCTGAACCATCTACACCAGGACAGTTTACATTTACTTTAAGTAACGTTGCAACAACTGATGTTCAGGTAACTTATACAGTAACAGGAACCGCAACCAGTGGTGTAGATTATACTGCGCTTCCAACTACGATAACTATACCTGCAGGGCAAAAAACGGTTACTTTAGCTGTACCTGTACTTAATGACAACGTTATTGAAGGTACGGAAACAGTAATTGTTACGATGAATCCTGCAACAAACAATACGGCTGTTACAGCAAGTACAACTGCTGCAACAGTTAACATTACCGATAGTGGTTCATCAATAGCAACCATAGCTGCTGTTAATGATGGGGCAGAAGCAGGTTCTGTACCAGGAACATTCCGTGTGAGTATTAGTACCCCTGCATCAACAGATACAGAACTTACTTATGTATTAAGTGGAACGGCTACTGAAGGTGCAGATTACAGTCCAATCATAGTGAAAAAGGTTACTATACCAGCAGGTTCAACATCAGTTACATTTAATATTCCGGTAATACCTGATGCGGTTGTTGAAGGAACTGAAACTGTAATTGCACAGCTGGTATCTGCTAATAATGCATTAATTACCGTAAGTAATGTTTCAGCAACAATTAATATCAACGACAACAATACAGCAACAGTAAGCATTTCTGGTCCGGCAACCGTGAATGAAAACGCCGGAAGCGTTACTTATTCGGTAACTTTAAGTACTGCGGTTCAAAATGCATTTACAGTTGACTATAATACCGCTGATGGTACTGCTCTGGCCGGATTAGATTATACTGCCAAATCAGGAACATTAACATTCCCTGCAAGCGCTGCGGCAGGAACAGTGTTAACTTTCACAGTACCTATACTTGATGATAATATTGTTGAATCAGCTGAAACCTTTACGGCCACAATTAGCAATGTAACAGGCGGGTTGGTTACTATTGGCACAGCCAGTGTAACAACAAGCATTACAGATAACGATACATCATTTGCAACAATTGCAGCAGGTATCGATGGTAAGGAAAACGGACCTGTTAACGGAACATTTATTATTACCTTAACTAATCCATCATCAACTGATACGCAACTTACATTTACTTTAACAGGAACAGCTACAGAAGGTACTGACTACACTACAGTTACAAAAACAGTAACTATTCCGGCAGGACAAACTTCAGCTACAATTAATATTCCTGTATTAACAGATGCAATTGTTGAAGGAAATGAAACGGTAATAGCAACATTAACAGCTTCAAATAATACCGGTGTTACTTTTGGAACTACACCGGCAACAATTAACATTATTGATAATACTGTGGCAACAGTTACTGTAACGGCTACAGCCGATGGTGCAGAACCTTCTACACCAGGCGAATTTACCTTCACGCTAAGTAATGCATCTACAACAGCCACGGTAATTAACTTTACAGTTTCAGGTACGGCAACTTCAGGAAGTGATTACACTACTTTGGGAACAACAGTTACCATTCCAGCCGGACAAACCGTAGTGAAGATTCCGGTTAATGTACTTGATGATAATTTAGCAGAAGGAACAGAAACAGTAGTACTTACAATGAATGCGATGACAAGTAACGGGTTAATTACTGCTAGCACAATCCCTGCTGTTGTGAATATTACTGATAATCGCCCTCCTGTTGCAAGTGCGCCTGCAATTACAACTGCAGAAGATACTGCAGTAAGCGGGGCTATTACTGCAACCGATCCGGATGGAAATCCATTGACTTACACTCTGGGAAATGCTCCGGGACATGGAACTGTAGTTTTAAATACTAATGGTACCTATACTTACACACCAGCTGCAAATTACAATGGCAGCGATTCATTTACAGTTACTGTAAGTGATGGAAAAGGTGGTGTAGCAACAGTAACAATTAATGTAACCATAACACCGGTGAATGATATACCTGTTGTAAGTGCCCCGGCAATAACTACTGCGGAAGATACTCCGGTTAACGGAACAATCACAGCAACAGACGTTGATGGTGATACGCTAACCGCAATCGTTTCAACACCGCCATTACATGGTACAGTTGTATTAAATCCTGATTTTACATACACTTATACACCAGCTGCAGATTACAACGGAACCGATGTGTTTACCGTAACTGTGAGCGATGGAAAAGGCGGTACGGCATCAGTAACAATTAACGTTACGGTGACACCAGTTAACGATGCACCTGTAGCAAGTTCGCCAGCGATAACCACAGCAGAAGATACACCTGTTAATGGTACAATTACAGCAAGCGATGCAGATGGTGATCCGTTAACTTATACCTTAAGTAATCCACCGTTACATGGTACAGTAGTTGTAAATTTAAATGGTACATATACTTACACACCAGCCGCAAATTATAACGGAACAGATGTATTTAGTGTTACGATAAGTGATGGAAACGGCGGTAACGTTACAATCAATATTAATGTAACCGTAACAGCTGTAAACGATGCACCAACCGCAAGTTCACCAGCAATAACAACAGTTGAAGATACACCTGTTAACGGAACGGTTTCGGCTAGTGATGTTGATGGTGATACGCTAACCTTTACTGTAAGCACAGCACCAGCACATGGAACTGTTATAGTAAATGCTGATGGTACATACACATACACACCAGCGGCCAATTACAACGGAGCAGACGTATTCATCATAACCGTAAGCGATGGTAAAGGTGGAACAGTTGCCGTAACCATTAATGTAACCATAACGCCTGTAAATGATGCGCCAACAGCAAGTGCACCGGCAATTACAACACCTCAGGGTACGCCAGTAAACGGCGCTGTTGTTGCCAATGATGTTGACGGCGATCCTTTAACCTTTACCGTATCAACTCAACCAGCACATGGTACTGTTACCTTGAATGCTAATGGCACTTATACCTTCACGCCAACACCAGGGTATGTGGGTACCGATTCGTTTGCAATTACGGTTAGCGATGGCCAGGGAGGTACTGTTACGGTTACTATTCCGGTTACGATAACCATAATCAGCGCACCTTCTTATACCTTTACAAAAGTGGTCAATGGAACTGTTCCGGTTACGGCAGGAGCGCCATTAAATTATAACCTGATTATTACCAATACCGGAAATGTTCCGTTAAGTAACATTGTAGTAACTGATGCTAATGCAACGGTAACAGGATCACCTGTTGCAAGCTTGGCACCGGGAGCAACGATTACCTTAACCGCGACCCATATCTTAACACAAACCGATATTAATACCGGAAGCGTAACTAATCAGGCTTCGGCGAGAGCAAGCGATCCTCAGGGTAATAATCTGACAAAATTATCTGATGATCCGAATACACCTGCAGCCAATGATGCAACGATAACGCCAATTGGTGCAAATGGTGCAATTACGCTGGTTAAAACAGGTACGTTAAGTACGGACCGTAATAGCATTACCTACAATTTCACTGTTAAAAATACTGGTAATGTAACACTAAGGATTATCACCTTAACCGATACGAAATTAGGCTTAAGCAGAATAATTCCGGGTATTATGGCTCCAGGCGATATTTTAACAGATAGCTATCAGTATGTATTAACGCAAGCCGATAAAGATGCAGGAAGTGTTACCAATACAGCGAATGTTACCGGTCAGACACCGGCAAATGTTTCAGTTTCCGATATCTCTGGAACTGCTGAGAACAATAACACGCCTACGGTAACTTCAACGGGTTCTGCAGGAGCGATTAGTTTAGTTAAAACAGCAGTGTTCAGTGGTAATCAGATTACTTACACGTTTACCATTAAAAATACGGGTTCAATTACCTTGAATACGATTACGCTAACTGATGCGAAACTGAATATCGCTAATAAGTCTGTTCCGGTAAGTGGTGGTCTGGCTTCAGGTGCTTCGGTAACCACAACTGAAGTTTACACCTTAACACAGGCAGATAAAGATTTAGGCTCGGCAACAAATACAGCAACTGTAAATGCGAAAACCATTACAGGTAGTGATGTAAGTGATATTTCTGGTACTGCTGAGAATAACAACACGGCAACAGTAACAACCTATCCAAAATCTCCGGTAGCTGTTGATGATGTGGCACAGACACCGGCAAATTCTCCAGTCGTTATCAGAGTACTCGATAATGATAACTCTGGTAATTCATCATTTAATACCTTAACGGTTGAAATCATCACACAGCCTAAAAATGGTACAGTAAGAGTGAATGCCGATGGTACAGTAACCTTTACACCGATACCAGGTTTTACTGGTCAGGATTCATTTACCTACAGGGTTAGGGATGCCTACGGTTATTACACGAACGTTGCTTCTGTAGTGTTAACAGCAAACCTTTACGGTTTAACTATACCTAATTTATTTACACCTAACGGTGATGGAACAAATGATACTTTCGAAATCAGAGGGCTAAATCAATATCCTGTAAATACCTTACAGATTGTTAACAGATGGGGTAATGAAGTGTTCCATGCTAATGGATACCAGAACAACTGGACGGGAGAGGGCTTAAATGAAGGAACATATTATTATCTGCTCCGCATTACAAATCCTCAAACTAAACAGGTTGAGGTATTGAAAGGGTACATAACATTAATAAGAGCATTTAAAAAATAATTAAGAGGCTAGAAACCGGATGTTGCTATCCGGTTTCGTAAGATATACGATGATGATGAAAAAATTAATATTGTTGTTAGCAGGTTCGTTACTCCTGATGGTTAAACCAGTGTTAGCACAACAGGATGCACAGTACAGCCAGTATATGTTTAATGGGATTTACATTAATCCTGCTTATGCTGGTTACAAGGAAGTGTTAAATCTTCATAGTTTCTACCGCAGTCAATGGACAGGCATTCAGGGTGCACCCAGGAGTATGTCGCTCGCGGTTGATGCTTCTGCAAACAATGGTAACGTAGGTTTAGCTTTGCAGGTAGCTAGCGATAAACTTGGTGCACAAAATAACCTTAGCTTATACGGTAATTATGCCTATCGTATCAGGATGAATGATGACGGTAGCTCCAGATTGGCTTTAGGACTTGGACTTGGGATGGTAAATCTCTCAATAGATGGTTCGTTGCTTAATCCCAACGATCCTGAACTTACCCAGCCGGTTGGAACGCAAAGTACCATTGTACCTGATGCAAGGGCAGGTGTTTACTTTTCGAACGATAAATTTTATGCTGGCTTTTCTGTTGATAACCTCATTGCACAATACGTAAATATTGATAAGTATGCCTTTATTCCTCAGCCCAAACCACATTATTACCTTACAGCAGGTGCACTTTTTCCGTTAAATGAAGAGTTCCAGATTAAGCCATCATTTTTATTGAAAGATGACCGCGGAGGCCCAACAAGTTTAGATTTGAATGCCTTTTTAATGATTAAGGAGGTGCTTTGGATTGGAGGTTCTTATCGTACCGGTGTGAAGCTTTACGATAAAAGCTACTTGCAAAAAGACCTTACACCACGAAATTCAGTTGTAGCTGCCATTCAGATTTTCCCTTCACAGAAATTCAGAATCGGCTATGGTTATGATTTTTCAGTAGGTCCGTTACAAGGTTATAGTGGTGGAACACACGAAATTTCGATTGCTTTCTCGTTCCTGAAATCAAATATTAGAATGGCTACGCCAAGGGTATTTTAAATGCTATTATTTTATGAATCATCCGTACGCTAAAAATATAATGACGAAATTTTCACTAAGCATTGCAGTTCTGGTTTGTTTGTTTGTATTAAGTTTTAGTGCTAAATCACAGACTGTACTTAAAGAAGCCGACAAACAATACGAGCTTTATAATTATAATAAAGCGATCGAACTTTATGAGCAGGCTTATAAGAAAAAAGAAAGCTTACATGCCGCCGAACAGCTGGCTAGTGCTTATAGTTTAAATAATAATTACCAGCAGGCTGAACATTGGTTTTCCATTGCATCTAAAATGGAAAAAAGCAAAGCCGATAACCTCCTTGGCTACGCTAAAGCTTTACAAAACAATGCCAAATATGCAGAAGCTAAGGTTCAGTATTTAAATTATGCTGATAAAAATAAGGCGGTTACGCCTCAACAGCTTAATGTATGGACAGCTTCGTGTGATTCGGCTATAAGCTGGACTAAGAAACCAAAACCAGTTGATATAAAGAATGAAGCCTCGTTAAACAGTATTCAGTCAGATTGGGGAGCGGTAACCAATAAAGGAGCTGTTATATTTACTTCGGATAGAAATATTGGCAAACCTGAATCTACTAAAGATAAGCCATTCCTAAGGTTTGATGGTACTAAATCACTTGATAAAAATGTTTACGGCTGGGCTGGTCATGGCTATCTGAAATTGTATCAGAAATCCTCAACAACAGACAGTGTTCGCCTGCTGCCAATTGATAAGTTGGGTGATTACCATATCGGTTCTGCAAGTTTTACCAGTGATGGCAAAACGATGTATTTTACAATGACCAGAATTCCATCTGACCTGGAAAAAAGGAGAAATAAACCGAGTACTGTGAATGTAGAAATCTACAGCAGTATTCAGAATAATGATGGGAGCTGGAGTAAACCTGTTTCATTTGAATACAATAAAGTAAACGATTACTCAGTTGGCGACCCTTTTATTTCACCTGACGGACAAAAATTATATTTCGCTTCCAATATGCCTGGTGGTAAAGGTGGGACAGATATTTACTTCTGCTTAAAAACCAATGATGGGAAATGGGGTAAACCTAATAATTTAGCAGAAATAAACACATTTGGGAATGAACGTAGCCCTGCTTTAGATGCAAAAGGTAATGTATTCTTTGCGAGCGATGGAAGGGTTGGCATGGGTGGATTGGATATTTTCTTTGCTCAAAAAGATACGCATGGTTTTAGTAGTATTGTTAATTTGGGCTTTCCTGTAAATTCCCCTCAAGATGATTTTGCTTTTAGTTTAAATGAACAGGGAAATATTCAATATCTATCATCGAATAGAATTGGCGGTTTAGGTAGTGATGATATTTATACCATAACACAACGGCCGGTTATTGTTTTAAAACTCGAAGGACGTGTTTTCGATAGTAAACAGAATACCCCAATAGCAGGAGCAGTTGTAACATTGACAAAAGAAAAAGGAAATCAGCTAAAATTTGAAACCGATGATAAAGGCAATTATTGGTTTGCTTTAGATACTGCATCCAACTATCGGGTACTTGCAAAAAAAGGTGGTTTTTTTGCCAATGGCCAAGCGGTAAGTACTAAGGGATTGGTTACTTCAACTATTTTAGCTAAAGATATTTACCTCAATCAGATTGAAGTAAATAAAGCCATTAGGTTGAATAATATTTACTATGATTTCGATAGTGCCAAAATTTTAGATGTTGCCGCAATTGAGCTCAATAATCTTGTAAGCATTATGCAGGATAACCCGGAAATTTATATCGAGCTGGGTTCGCATACGGATAGTCGGGGTAAAGCCGATTATAATTTGAAATTATCACAGCGAAGAGCAGAATCTGCCCGGCAGTATATCATATCAAAAGGTATAAATATGGAACGCATAACGGCTAAAGGTTATGGTGATACAAAGTTACTTAACCGTTGTGCAAAAGGTGTAAAATGCACAGACATTGAACACCAGCTTAACCGACGAACCGAATTTAAGATTATCAAACAATAATTGTTACGAGAAAAGTTTCGGCACATTTAGCCGGAACTTTTTTATTTAAATACGGTTTCAGTAATTACCTTTCTACCTAACGCAATACTAAATATAATACAATGAACATAATGAATAATAATGCTTAACGCTCTATTCAGTAATGAACAGCTAAGAAAGGCAGAGTATTTTTACTGCAATTATTTCATTATCAATGCTATTCGATGGTTTCTGCCTTTTTTATGTTGTAAAAGATGACTAAATTAATAGAAATGGCATTGAATATGTGATTACAGCCTTATGTAATTTATTTGTAATAATCTTAAATTATGGATATTTTTCATACCTGAACACCAATAACAACGGATTCATTTGAGAGAATAACGAAGTTTGACTAATTATTAAAACATGTTAAAGGATATCTATCGGCAATTATTTTGTAAGTCGGCTGAGGCTGCTATGCTGGTTGAAGTGGGACAGAATGGAAATCATGTTATTGAAGTGACTGACTACTATTTAAAGCTGGCACGAATAGAAAAAAAAGACTTTTTGGAAACTTCGTCAACTAACTTCCTTTCAGGAATAACCAGTGATAAAAAAACAAGTCAAATTATTGCTGATGGTATTGCACATGCTTCGGCTACACATAAACAAGTTCAGGCCTTAGTTTACAGCGAGCATCTAAAAAAAACATTAGGCTTAAATATTAAGCCTATGGATGTAGAGTCAGTTAATACACCATATTTTATATTAACAATTGATGACACTAACCAGGATGGACAGGATTTAAGTGATGATTCTGCTCTCAATTTACAGCGATTTAATCATCTTATACAAAATGGTTTAAATATGATTTCTGTACTGGATGATAATGGTAACTATCTATACGTAAGCAATTCTTCACAGCCAGTGTTAGGTTTTGGATCTGACTATTACAATGGCAGGAATACTTTTGAGTTTTTTCATCCTGATGACATTGATGAAGCTAAAAAATCATTGCAAAATATCAATGGTAAAAGCAGCGTAGTATTAAAACCATTTCGTTTTAAACACAAGAATGGTAGCTGGCGTTGGATTGAAACAACACTTACCGATTTACGTAATGAACCCTCTGTAAAAGGAATCATTGCCAATTCAAGAGATATAACGGAACAGATAAATATCCAGAATGATATATTGCTATCTAACGAGCGGTATAATTACGTTACAAGGGCAACATCAGAAGCTATCTGGGACTGGGACTTAGTTTCTGGCTCATTGATTTGGGGCGAAGGATTTAATAAACTCTTTGGCTATAGTGAAAATGAACTTAATACAATAATAGACACCTGGTTCGAAAAAATTTATCCTGATGATTTAAATAGGGTTAACTCAAGTATTCATAAGGTGCTCGAAAATAAAGAAAGTAACTGGTTTGATGAGTACAGATTAAGAAAAGCCGATGGTAGCTATGCTTTCGTTGCTGACAAAGGATTTGTTATTTTTGATAAATCGGGTCATCCTGTAAGAATGGTTGGTGCACTTCAGGACATAACCAAAATGAAGCAGGAAGAGCAAAGGTTAAAACTACTCGAATCAGTGGTACTTAACACGACAGATTCGGTTGCCATTATGGAAGTAAATCCCGAGAAGTTTCCAATAAGTGAAATAGTCTATGTTAATGAGGCTTTTTGCCGGATGGCAGGTTATACATATAGTGAAATCATTGGTCAATCGCCGCGATTATTGGAAGGGCCAAGAACAGACCAGGAAGAGTTGAACCGGTTGGTTATTGATTTGTTAAAGGGATTGCCAGGCGAAGCAACGCTAATTAATTATAAAAAAAATGGTGATGAATTCTGGCTCAATTTATCAGTAACACCAATTGCGGATGATAAAGGAAACTTCAACCGTTGGATATCCATTCAAAGGGATATTACACAACAAAAGATAGAAACGATCAGACAGAACCTGCTTTCAGGAATCAGTTTATTATTTAACCGTTTTTCTGATATGAAGAGAACAACAGCACTTGTTCTCGATGAAATAAGTAGGTGCGGTAATTTCTGTACTGCCGAACTCTGGCTACCCGATGCAAACGACAGGCATGTGAAACTTTTTGCCCGTAGCAAAGCAGATGAATTGATGGAGCATTTCTATGTGGAGACAGCGAATTTTGGTACTGCTAAAAAGGGAGAAGGGCTTGCCGGAAGAGTTTGGCGTGATATGAAGCCTGAGGATACAAGTTTAACGGGTGATATTGTTGAAGGAATACGCATTCCGGCCGCAATAAAGGCAGGATTGAAACATATTTATGGCTTGCCTCTGATTTATAATGGCAAACTAACGGGAATCCTTATTCTTGCAGTTAGGCAACATCATAAACTGGAAGGAATGGCTATTCTTTCGGAAAATTTTTCTGAGTTTTTAGCCGGTGAAGTAAAACGTAAACTTCTTGAGCAGGAATTGGGTGAAGTTTTCGAATTTGCACCTGATATTTTAGCTACCCTTGATTACAAAGGTTATTTTAAAAGAATTAATCCTGCAGCTGCAGATTTGTTAGGTTACTCGGAAGCAGAGCTGCTTCAAAAACCTGCCAAATATTTTGTACACCCACTCGATCGATTATCAACCGCCAGGAAAATAAAAAAACTTACCGATGGCGATAAAGCCCTAAGTTTTGAAAACAGGTATATCACAAAATCTGGTCAGGTAAAGTGGCTTTCCTGGACTGCCAATGCAGTTTCTGCTGACGGACTAATATTTGCCGTTGCTAAAGATATTACGGAAAAGAAAATGCTTGCTGATTTACTTCAGAAAACCAACAGTTTGGCCCGTATTGGTAGTTGGGAGGTAAATGTTGCAGACAAAGCTGTTTTCTGGTCAGATGTTACCAAAGAAATAAGGGAAGCTGACCCTGATTTTAAACCAGATTTAGAAACAGGAATACACTATTTTAAAGATGGCAGGGATAAAGATACCATTAAAGCTAAAGTTGAAGCATGCATGCTTTATGGCACTCCCTGGGATGAGGAGCTTGAGATAGAAACGTTTAAAGGCAATTCTAAATGGATTAGAACCATCGGGCAGGCAGAGATGGTAGGTGGAAAATGTGTGAGAATTTTTGGTAGTTTTCAGGATATTGATGCACGTAAAAGGGCTGAGCTGCTTAACAAAAAGATTTTAAGGGAAGTTGCTGAATCCGAAAAAAGATACAGCGAACTTTTTCATTTTAGTCCATTACCCATGTGGGTTTACGATTCGGAAACCTTATGCTTTTTAGATGTTAATCTCGCTGCAATTAATCATTATGGGTTTAGCAGAGAAGAATTCCTTTCAATGACGATAAGGGATATCCGCCCGGAAGAAGAAATACCAGTATTGGAAAATACAATTGAAGAAATAAAAAAAGGAAACTCTTTTTATACCCGAGGTATATATAAGCATAAGCTAAAAGATGGAACGGTTATACGTGCTGATGTTAGAAGCAATCCCATGCTTTTTAAAGGACGGAAAGCTAAGCTGATTGTTTCAGCCGATATTACCAAAGAGTTGCTTCATATAAATGCTATTGAGGAAAAAAATGCCAAGTTGGAAGAAATTGCATGGATACAATCGCACACGGTTAGGGCACCTTTGGCAAGAATTATGGGATTAGTTGATATACTTTCTAACAATAGAGAACAAAAAGTAATGTCGCAAAGCGATATAATTAGTCACATTGAAAGCTCTGCGGAAGAGCTTGATGTTATCATAAAAGAAATTACAGCAAAATCTGATAAAACAAAGTAAAAATTAATGAGCGAGCGTGAAATTTTGGTAATAGATGATGACCCGATAATTCTAATGATCCATCAGGCGGTGCTTGAGTTGGCATTGCCCGGAATAACATGTCGGTATTTTGAGGATGCCGGGGATGCATTGCTTTACTTAGAAGGACAAGCTAAAAGTGATAAAAAATTTCTACTTTTTTTAGATATTAATATGCCGATGATTAGTGGATGGGACTTATTAGAAGAAATAAATGACAGCAATTTTAAAGATAATATTTCTGTTGTCATGGTTACATCATCCGTAAATGAAAGCGATAAAATTAAAGCGAATACATATGGTAATATTTATGATTTTATAAGTAAACCCTTAAAACAGGAATACATAGATAAACTTAAAAATATAGAAGAAATTAGGCCATTTGTTTCACAACAAACAGACTGAAATTTAATGGAAGCGCTATGAAACCATCAGAAAAATCTGGCTACAACTGTGTAATTCTCGACGATGATCCCTTAAGTGTTTTCTTACTTGAAAATTATATCTCAAATATTAGTAAATTAACACTAACCGGCAGTTTCACCGATCCGGTTGCTGCTATGGCCGCATTTCAGAATTACAAAATAATCGACTTCCTGTTTATTGATATCGGTATGGAAATTTCAGGTTTGGATTTGGCAAGAATGCTTAAAAAAAAGGTAAAGTATATTATTTTTATAACAGGACATGAAGAATTTGCTGTTAAAGCTTTCGAAAACGGCGATGCATATTTGATTAAACCAGTAGATTTTGATCTCGTTCTTAAAGCAATTAACAGTTTAATTGCCAAAAACTTACAAAGGAACAGAAAGCTTTAGTATATATAGCCTAGTTGCCGTTTAAAATATTGGCCTTGAATAGCTTTTACGCAATTTTAATATAACAAGATGAACTTCATTATAACTTCATAATTCTGTATTTATTTCGTACTAGAATTAATCAACAGATAACCCTAGTTTATTGATGTTTCATCTGCTTTGTGGAGTACTAATCTTTAAAAATTTTAGCTGTTTGATCAATTAATAAAAAATAAATCAGATAAACTATCAGTAAAAAGATGAAGAGAAATGTCATGCTATTTGGCCTGTGTGCTTTACTTTACGTAACAGGTTGTACCGAGAAAAAAGAAGAAAAAGAAGAAGAAGTTACTTATGCGGTTACCACACCGATAAAGATCGATACTTCTTTCACAAAGGAGTATGTTTCGCAGATAAAATCTGTTAGAAATATCGAAATCCGTGCTCAGGAGAAAGGTTTTTTGCAAAATATTTATGTTGATGAGGGACAACGTGTTCATGCCGGACAGGTTTTGTTCCGTATTATGCCTAAAATGCTTCAGGCAGAGTTACTCAAAGCACAGGCAGAAACTAAGTCTGCAGAAATCGAACTCGAAAACACAAAATTACTGTCAGATAAAAATGTAGTTTCTAAAAATGAACTTGCTATGGCTAAAGCTAAATTGCAGGCCGCAAATGCAGAAACTGCATTAGCAAAGCTACATTTAGGTTTTACCGAGATCAAGGCACCATTCGATGGAACAATCGATCGTATTCCTCTAAAGCTTGGAAGCCTTGTTGACGAAGGGGCATTACTCACCAGCCTTTCAGATAACAGTCAGGTTTTTGCCTATTTCAATGTTTCTGAACCTGAATATTTAAGTTATCAATCGGCAGCAAAAGCAAAAGGCGATCAGGAAGTAGGTTTATTACTTGCAAACAATGAGCTGCTTAAATCAAAAGGTAAGGTAGAAGTTATTGAAAGTGAGTTTAATAACGAAACCGGTAATATTGCTTTCCGTGCAAGATTTAATAATGCAGATAACTTACTTAGAAATGGTGAAACAGGTAAAATTCAGATGCTTGTGCCATTAAAAAATGCTTTGGTAATTCCTCAAAAAGCAACTTATGAAATCCAGGACAAAACTTTCGTTTTTGTGGTAGGAAATGATGATAAAGTACATTCAAGAGAAATTACCATTGCTACAGAAATTCCAGATTTATATGTGGTTGGTGCAGGATTAAAAGAAGGTGATAAGATTTTATTAGAAGGTGTTCAAAAAGTAAAAGACGACGATAAAATCAAATTTAAACTTCTGGATCCAAAAAGCGTAATCAGCAAATTGAGAATTGCAGCAGAGTAGTCAACCCATTTTAATTTAATTTTATGTTCGGTAAATTCATACAAAGGCCAGTCCTTTCTATCGTAATATCACTTATAATTGTGTTTTTAGGGGTATTGGCCATTACAGGCCTTCCGGTAACACAATTTCCCTCAATATCACCTCCAAAGGTTAACATTACAGCAGAGTATCCTGGAGCAAATAACGAGTTGCTTATCAAGTCGGTTGTTATTCCACTAGAGCGTGCCTTAAATGGTGTTCCTGGAATGAAATATATTGCTTCTGATGCCGGTAACGATGGTGAAGCAAGTATCCAGGTCGTTTTCAAATTAGGAACTGATCCCAATCAGGCTTCATTAAACGTTCAAAACCGCGTAGCGGCAGTTACCAATAAGTTACCTCCTTTAGTTATTCGAGAGGGCGTTAAAATAAGCAGGGAAGAGCCAAACATGTTAATGTACATTAACTTGTATAGCAAAGACCCTAAAATGAATCAGAATTTCCTTTATAATTTTGCTGATATCAATATTCTGGCAGAATTAAAAAGGGTAGATGGTGTCGGTTTCGCTGATATTCTTGGTGATCGTGATTACGCCATGCGTATCTGGTTAAAGCCCGACAGGATGCAGGCTTACAAAATCTCTCCTGATGAGGTAATGGATGCTTTAGGTAAACAGAGTTTAGAAGCTTCGCCAGGTAAAACGGGTGAAAGTTCGGGTTTACGATCGCAGGCATTCGAATATGTTCTGAAATATTCAGGTCGTTTTACAACTACTGAACAATACGGCGATATTGTTTTACGTGCAAATGCCAATGGTGAAATGTTGCGTTTGAAAGATGTGGCAGATATTAGTTTCAGTTCATCTTTTTATAATCTTTATTCTACCTTAAACGGACGCTCTTCTGCCGCTATTGTTTTAAAACAATCTTACGGAAGTAATGCAACACAGGTAATTAAAGATGTTAAGGCAAAGATGGAAGAAATTAAAGCTTCATCTTTCCCTAAAGGTATCGATTATGAAATCAGTTACGACGTTTCTAAATTCTTAGATGCATCTATTGAGAAAGTAGTACACACACTTGTAGAAGCCTTCATTCTTGTGGGTTTGGTGGTGTTCCTGTTTCTGGGCGATTGGCGTTCAACATTAATTCCTGCTATTGCAGTACCTGTTTCCCTAATCGGAACATTTGTATTCATGCAATTTTTTGGGATTACCTTAAACCTGATTACCCTCTTTGCCTTGGTTATGGCCATTGGGGTAGTAGTTGATGATGCCATTGTGGTTATTGAGGCCGTGCATGCCAAGATGGAACACGATCCGAAATTAAGCGTATTAAAAGCCACCCAGCTGGCCATGCGGGAAATTAGTGGTGCCATTATAGCCATCACTTTCCTTATGGCTGCTGTGTTTATTCCGGTGACATTTATGTCGGGGCCAGTTGGTATTTTTTATCGACAGTTCTCTATAACCATGGCAACGGCAATTATTTTATCAGGTGTAGTTGCGCTTACATTAACACCTGCACTTTGTGCCATCATGCTTAAAAATAACCATGGTAAACCTAAAAAGAAAACATTTATTGATAAGTTTTTAGATGCTTTTAACCGTGGCTTTTACAAGTTAACCGGTCGTTATGAACGCATTTTAAGTAAAGTGGTTAGCCGACGTGTGTTTACCTTTGGTACTTTAGCTCTTTTCTGTGTAGGCGTTTACTTTATCAGTAATAGTGTTCCATCTGGTTTTATCCCGAATGAAGATCAGGGAATGGTTTATGCGATTATTCAAACGCCTCCTGGTTCTACGCTCGAACGTACAAATCAGGCCGCTGAGAAACTTCAAAAAATGTCAGAAGATATTGAAGGGGTAAAATCAGTTTCGTCACTTGCTGGTTATGAGGTGTTATCTGAAGGTACTGGTTCAAATACAGGTACCTGTTTAATTAACCTTAAAGACTGGAGCGAACGTAAAAATTCGGCAGCTGATGTTATCCGTGAACTTGAAGAGAAAGCAAAAGAAATTCCGGGTGCTACTGTAGAGTTTTTCCAACCACCGGCAGTACCGGGTTATGGAGCGGCAGGTGGTTTCGAGTGTCGTATGCTTGATATTGCAGGTTCGGGTGATTACAAAAAAATGGAATCTGTTGCGAAAGATTTTGTTCGCGAACTAAATAAACGTAAAGAGCTTTCATCAGTATTTACATTTTACAGTGCCAGTTTCCCGCAATATATGCTACATATTGATAACGACCTTGCGCAACAAAAAGGCGTTAGTATCGATAATGCAATGAGTACACTTTCTACTTATGTAGGTAGTGATTATGAAACCAGTTTCATTAAGTATGACCGTCCTTATAAAGTAATTGTTCAGGCTTTGCCACAATACCGTGCTTTGCCTGAAGACATCCTGAAGCTTTATGTGAAAAATGACAAAGAAGAAATGGTGCCATTCTCTGCTTTTATGACGATGGAAAAAGTTTATGGTCCTTCGGAGATTACCCGTCATAATATGCACAATGCAGCCGAAATTAGCGGCCAGGCAGCGCCTGGTTATAGTTCAGGACAAGCCATCGCAGCAATTAACGAAGTGGCACAAAAAACACTTCCACGTGGTTATGGAATTGACTGGGCGGGTATTTCTAAAGATGAGGTTTCAAGGGGTAATGAGGCTGTTTATATTTTCTTAATCTGTTTAGGTTTCGTTTACTTAATCCTGGCAGCACAGTACGAGAGTTTCATCCTGCCGTTATCGGTAATTTTATCACTACCTACAGGTATTTTCGGTGCATTCCTTTTTGTTAAACTTTTTGGTTTAGAAAACAATATCTACGCACAGGTTGCAATGGTAATGCTTATTGGTTTGCTTGGTAAAAATGCCGTACTGATTGTCGAGTTTGCAGCCCAGCGACACAGTCAGGGGGTTACCATTTTAAAAGCAGCGATGGAAGGTGCTGCAATCAGGTTCAGACCAATTTTAATGACTTCATTCGCTTTCGTGGCAGGTTTAATTCCTTTGATGATTGCAACCGGGCCAGGTAAAATCGGAAACAGAACAATTGGTACCGCCGCTGCCGGAGGTATGCTCTTGGGAACCATATTCGGTGTAGTAATTATACCAGGCTTGTATTATATTTTTGGTTCAATTGCCGCTAAGCGTAAGCTTATTAAAATTGAAGAAGAACATCCGTTAACTGAAGAAATTGAAGATAATGTTTAGAAAAAATATTTATAAATACGCTGGTTTAGCAATAATATGCGCTGCCTATTCGGCTTGTAAAGTGCCTGATTTTGCCCAACGTAACGAAAATAAAAACGTACCTGTGAGCTTTGGCAGCTCGCATGATAGTACAAACACTGCCAAATTGCAGTGGCGCCAGTTTTTTACTGATCCAAATCTTGTGAGCCTGATTGATACTGCACTCAAAAATAATCAGGAGCTTAATGTTACGTTGCAGGAGATTGAAATTGCAAGAAACGAAATCAAAGCAAAAAAAGGTGAACTGTTACCAAGTGTGGGTTATAGGGTAGGTGCTGGATTGGAAAAAGTAGGTCGTTATACAAGTTCAGGTGCTGGTGATGCTTCTACAGATATTACACCTGGTAAAGAAGTGCCTGAAGTATTGCCTGATTATGGCTTTGGTTTACAGGCAAACTGGGAAGCCGATATCTGGCATAAATTGCGTAACTCAAAAAAGGCAGCCGTAACACGTTACCTTTCTACGGTTGAGGGAAAGAACTTTGTAATTACCAATCTGGTTGCTGAGGTGGCAAACTCTTATTATGAGTTACTTGCACTGGACAACCAGTTAGCAATTGTAAAGCAAAATATTTCCTTGCAAAGTAATGCTTTGGAGCTGATGAAAATTCAAAAACAGGCTACCAGAGTTACTGAATTAGCGGTGAGAAAGTTTGAAGCGGAGGTGTTAAGCTCAAAAAGTTTGGAATTCGATATTCAGCAGAATATTACTGAAACTGAGAATAAGATTAACTTCCTGTTAGGGCGTTTTCCACAGCCTATCGTAAGAAATCATGGTAACTTCACTGATCTTGTACCTCCTGCAGTACAAACCGGATTGCCATCTCAGTTATTGGCAAATCGTCCGGATATTAAACAGGCTGAATATGATTTAGCTGCTGCCAAATTAGATGTTAAAGTAGCTAAAGCACAGTTCTACCCTTCGTTGGGCATTTCTGCTACAATAGGCTACCAGGCTTTTAACCCTTCGTATTTATTACGTACACCTGAGTCATTAGCTTATTCCTTAGCTGCTGATTTGGCGGGTCCGCTAATTAATCGTAATGCAATAAAAGCCGAATACCTAACTGCCAATGCAAAACAGTTACAGGCCGTTTTTAACTACGAAAAAACAATTTTGAACGGTTATATCGAAGTGGCAAACCAAATGTCGAACATTAATAACCTGCAAAAAAGCTTCGATTTAAAATCGAAGCAGGTTTTAGCACTTACACAATCAATTGATATTTCTAACGATTTGTTTAGAGCGGCAAGGGCAGATTATTTTGAGGTATTGATGACACAACGTGATGCTTTGCAATCAAAACTTGAATTAATAGAAACCAAGAAGCAGCAGTTAAGTGCTGTAGTATATATTTACAGGGCGCTTGGTGGTGGCTGGAATTAAAGAAAAATAGTTTAGCATATAAAAGGGATAATTTTTCAATTATCCCTTTTTTTATGATATTATTTGGGACAAAAAAAATGAGAATACGACCTAAGTCATACTCCCATTTATCTAAATTAACGCTCTCAGGAACTAAGGTATTGTTCCTCTTTTTAATATGCAAGTTTTTTAACAAAAAATATATTATTTATTTAAAACCTATTCAACGGATATTTTTATATCGGAGGTTCGTGAAAAACTTCAAGGATAGTACATTTAAAACCTAAGCCTTTAAATAATGAAATAATAATGTCATTAATGTTTTCTTTTGAATCTATCCTCAGGATTTTATCGCTGTCAGCTAAATCTATATTCCAATTTACATGTGGTAAATTTAAGCTGGGTTTAAGTTTGAGCAACTCAACTTCATTAAGTACGTTTGTTTTAAATACGGAAATCATAAGTTCTGGTTTTTCTCCTCCAGAAAACTTATTTCGGAAGGATTTGATCAGGTAGACGAATGAGTTTAAATTTTACTTTAAATTTTTCAATAATTATTTTTTAAAAACTTTATCCATGGTTTTTCGTATCATAAATAATTAATGTTTAGGATTTATTTACAATCTTGTTGCTGTTAAAAATTATTATCAACGTACTTTAGTCAATAAAATCAATTATATGAATACAGAAAAAGCTATTCTTGCCGGCGGTTGTTTTTGGGGGGTTGAAGAACTTTTCCGTCATCAACCAGGTGTTATTTCTACTGTTGTAGGATATACCGGTGGAGATGTAACTAATGCAACATACAGAAATCATGGAACGCATGCGGAAGGAATTGAAATTATTTTCGATCCAGAACAAATATCCTACAGAAAACTATTAGAATACTTTTTTCAGATTCATAACCCTACAACAAGAAACAGACAAGGGAATGATATCGGTACTTCTTACCGATCGGCAATTTTTTATCTTAATGAAAAGCAAAAAGATACGGCTTTAGCATTGATTTCGGACATGGAAGCTTCAGGTAAATGGCCTGGTCAGATTGTGACTGAAGTAGTTCCGGCGAGCGACTTTTGGAATGCGGAGGAAGAACATCAGGATTATCTGCAGAAAAACCCATATGGTTATACCTGCCATTTTGAACGCCCTGAGTGGGCATTGTAAAAGCATTTAAAATCAGCATTAATCAAACTCAATTTTAAACTTTTCTTAACAATACTTGTCAAAACCATAACACACATTTTAAAATTTAGTTTATTGTTTTACTTAACGGTTAGGTTATGAAAAGAATAGTAAATGTATTACTCTTATTAATGCTGATTATTAATTTGAGTGCATGCGTAGTGAGAACCAGGGCTCCACGGGCACATTGGGTTCCAGGACATTATAATGTTGGCCCTCATGGCGGTCGATATTGGGTTCCGGCACATCGCTATTAGTAAAAAAAAACTGCAATCATAACAGGTTGCAGTTTTTTGTTTTTAAAGTGTTTTAGCTCATCTGTTTATCAAAGTACGGTTAAAATAGATTTGCATTTATCGAAGCAATGAAATACATTTGAAAACAAGAAAGGCGTAATAGGGGGTAGCACCGTCTATCGTATTAACCGACTTTTTTCTTAACCTTTTTTATAATGAGTTATGAAAATTCAAAAGCGCACCTAATACAATTCTTTATTCGTTAATCTTATTTAAATTGTGGATTGCAGGAATTTAATTTTTTGATGCCTTAATCAGTTTCAATTTTTTATAACTTTCACCCCACGCCATTTAGCCCATTGCAAAAGCAACGGGCTTTTTTATTAATATTGATATTTATCAAAAGTTTTTTGTTAACATTCGTCAGTATCATCATTTTTTTGGATGGCTTTGTATCTACTTTTACATACAATCAATGCCTCAACAATGAATCCGATAATCGAAAAGCAAAAAATCAAGGTTTTCTTCCAAAAGATGGACTTAGAATGGCCTGGACAAATAGACAGGGTAAGTTTTAAAACTGAAGATTTAATTTTTGTTCATTTGCAGGAGCATATATCTCCGGTTGAATTTGCCGAAAGCCTGATGCCCAAGGTAAAGGTCTTTGTAGATTTTTCTACGCCAATAAAGATTTGTTTCCTGAATATCGATGGAGAAGGAAACAGCAGCCTTGTTTTTAATCAAGTGGCCTGATTTTTAAAATACATTCTAATTTATTTTAGCTGGTTATCTATTAGTTAGCTTAAAATAGCATTAAAAGCTGAAAAAATATTTGCTATTGAAGCCGGAGTTTGTACTTTTGCCTCCGGAAAGCTGGCAGAGTGGTCGAATGCGGCAGTCTTGAAAACTGTTGACTGTAACAGGTCCGGGGGTTCGAATCCCTCGCTTTCCGCCAAAAAAAAGGGAAAACATTTTAATAAATGTTTTCCCTTTTTTGTTTAACAACATGGTTGTAACGAATCTTTACTCGTATAAGAACATTATACTTTCTTTTTTGCCTTTTTCTGATCTGCGGTATCACCTAAAAGTAAGGTTGCCATTAACTCGAATTTTTCTGGGTGAAGGTTAAATTCTTCTTCAATGGTTTGCCATTTCTGAAGTTCCGATTTTGCATTTTCTACCTCTGTTTTAAGAACCTCGATTTTGTTCTGCAATAATTTGCTGATGTTTTGATTTGCCATAATGCAAAATTAATTGCTTCAACGGGCATAAATTATGCTTAAAGGTAAAAAAAATGTAAGTGCTTCTTTTTCAGTTGAAAAAAAATACATTTGACTTTTTGCTTTGATTGTAACAAAATTTAAGCAAAACAAAACCAAGAGCTTACTTGTCTTTTTTTTGAACGAAAACTAAGAACCATGATCAATACATTCGATTTTTCAAATTACTTCCAGCCATCTAAACGATTTAATGAAAGCCCTGATTCGCAAATAATTCAGGAGAATATTCCCGATTTAAAAGAAAAAAGAGAATATGTGTTGAAAGGCTTACTTGAACATCTCAATAATGAAACAGAATCTATCGAGTAACTTCCTTCTTAGGTTAAATTATTGATAAAGATGCGCCGGTTCGAATAAATGTGGTTTTAATATCGGGGAACTTGTTTTTAAGCCATTCTTCCATGTATTTAGAACCCCATTCTTCGCTTGCAATGTGGCCAAGTATAATTAATGAAAGTTTTTTACCACTCGCCCTGGCATCCCTCACATATTCAGCAGTTTCCCATTCGGCTATTTCTCCGGTTACCAGTACGTCGGGGTTAAATTTCCCAATGGCTTCTATTTGTCGCTGACCGCCTGCTGCGCCAACCATTAGTAAAACTTTGCTACACTGCTGGTTCATATCGCCAATATACCTGAGTGCGGGAATTTCAAGTTTTGTTTTTAACGCTGTAATCAGGTTTTTAAAACTAATGGAAGGGTTGAAATTGTATATTCTTTTTTCATTATTCAACTGTTTTTCCCATCCAAGCTTTTCTACAAGACTTTCCCAAACTCCATCAGGCTGTATACTGTGGATGTTATCGTGGTTACGCCAAACCGCAATGTTATGCTTTTTTAATAGTTCAGATTTAAATTTATACACCTCATCATTCTGCAGAAATTTTGTTGCATCCTGGTGGTTGTAAAACGTAGGCTCGTGCGCGACGATGAAATTTGCACCAATGGCAATAGCTTTGTTTATTACCTCAATAGTTGCGAACATACAGGTTACTATTCCGGTAACCACCAAATCAGGGCTTCCCGACTTTAACGTGTCAACCGTGTTTGCAATAGGGCCTGTGGCTAACTGATTGATGTAGGTATTCATTATATCTTTAACCGTTACCTGTTTTTTTGAGGACTCAGCCATTGTTAATATTGGTGATAATATTATTGAAGCTGTTGCAGTTCCTGTTAAAGCAATAAAATTGCGACGTTTGAGTGGGAGTAATTTGCTGCTGTTTTTCATAGGATGAATAAAATGAATTTGAATATAAGTCATATTTGCTTAGTTTGCAGCTACATTCATCAATTAATTTCCCTGCTGTATTAATATTTTTATAATCATGGTGCTCATTAAATCTTTTAAAAAGTTACTCTTACGTATTGGGTTTCATTTGCTATTTGTTCTTTGTCTTTTATTCTGTTCTTCCAAAGCTAATGCTGAAGCATTAAAAATGGATTTTATAGTTTCGATGGAGCATCCGGAAAAGGGAATTTATCAGGTTGAGTTAACTTGCAGTGGTTTATCGTCGTCTCAAACTGATTTAAAAATTCCTGTGTGGATGCCCGGCTATTATCAGATTATGAATTATGCAAATGATATTCAGGATTTAAAAATCAAAGATCTAACGGAGCATGATGTAAAATGGGAGCGGGCAAATCATAATACCTGGCGGGTTTACAACGGAACTGTAAGTTCCCTGAAAATCACTTATAACGTTAAAACAACAAGATCTTTTGTTGCAACCAATTATTTAACCGCAGATTATGGTTTTATTGCATCAACAGGTATGTTTCTGCATGTTGCCAATAAAATTAATACCCCGGTAACTGTTCAGTTAAAACCAGCTTCAGGATGGACAAAGGTTGCAACAGGTTTAACTAAAATAATAGAAAAGCCCTTTACCTACACTGCTGCAGATTTTGATATTTTGTATGATAGCCCGATTTTAATTGGAAAACTCGATGAACTCCCGGTTTTTAAGGTAAGGGGAGTTCCTCATTATTTTATAGGATATAAGTTGGGAGATTTTGATAAAACTTCGTTTATCGCTGATTTAAAGAAAGTAGTAGATGCTGCTGTTAATGTTATTGGCGATATTCCTTTCAACGACTATACATTTATTGGTATAGGTCCAGGTAGAGGAGGGATTGAACATATTAACTCAAGTGCCGTTTCATTTTCGGGTAGTAAAGAACTCAATACAGCTGATGGAAGAAAAGTTGTGTTGAGTTTTTTAGGTCATGAGTATTTTCATCATTATAATGCAAAACGGATAAGACCAATAGAGCTGGGGCCATTTGATTACGATAATGGTAGTAAAACAAACATGCTTTGGGTTGCAGAAGGCGTAACAACTTATTACGATGAAATGCTGCTAAGATGGGCAGGTCTTGAAAGTAGTGAAGAAATTTTTAAAAATTTTAGTAATACAATAAAGTCTTACGAAACTTCTCCGGGAAGATACTTTCAAACCGTTAGCCAGGCAAGTTACGATACATGGTCTGATGGTCCCTTCGGTAGAAAAGACGATGAGGTTAATAAAACCATTTCGTATTATGAAAAAGGGCCAATCTTGGCCATGATGCTCGATTTAAAAATCAGAAATGAAACCAAAAATGTGAAATCACTGGATGATGTGATGCGCAAATTGTATTATGATTTTTATAAGAAACTAAACAGGGGATATACCGAAGCCGAATTTCGAAGCGTTTGTGAAAATATTGCAGGAACAAAACTTGATGAGTTTTTTAGCTATGTGTATACTTTAACTACCCCCGATTATAATAAGTATTTTAACTATGCAGGCCTCGCGGTCGATTTAAGCCCAAAGCCAGTTCCAGGCGGTTGGCTTGGTATTAACGCTGGTGTAAAAAATGAAAGTCTGGTTGTTCGAGATGTTGAATGGATGTCGCCTGCCTGGAATGAGGGAGTTCGTAGAAACAATGTTATTTTAAAAATTAACAGCCAGCAAGCCACCGTTGAAACACTGGATGCAATTACTAAAAATTATAAAGATGGCGACATTGTTAAGTTAGAAATTTCAAGACCTGATGGAAATATTGAAGTTCCGGTAATATTGGGTACGAAAATGAAAACAAGTTTTGAAATTAAACGTAAACCAAACTTATCGCCTTTACAGCAGGTTATTCAGAAGAGCTGGCTGAAAGAATAAAATGTTAATTTTTTAATAAACGGTTCGCCCTGAATAAATTATCTGTCGATTGCAGGATTTTATCTTTAAGTTTTGGATTGTATTTAGGGTGATTTTTTAAAAAATCGTTAACTATCCTTTCTGCTTCAGGACTTTGATAACTTCCAAATATTGCCGAAAGCCATGATTGCGGGAAAAATATGTCGCCTGTTTTTTGTATGCTTTCTAAAAGATTAAGACTTTCCGGTAAATATTTAATAGATGAGTTTTGCCTTAAGGGATGGTTCAGGTAGGATAATGCACTGGTAACCCAGGCTTCTTTCTCCCTGTTTTTTCTTTCTCTTAGACTATAGAAAAAGCTGTCACGCTCTTTTTCAACCGAAGAAAGTGCTGGCATTAAAAATTGCAGGCGGCTTTTTCTGTCGATATTGGTAATACGTTGCAGCTGCTGGTTTAAAACATTTTTTGCAGTATCTGATTTTAACGCAATTGACAATGCTAAACCAGTGTAATCTTCGTCGATCAATTTCACTCCATTTGGTGCTTTTTGCGTCTGCCAGATCGTGTAAATGTTCCTTGCAGCTTCATCACTCAGGTAAATGTTTTGATAGGTATTGAAAAGAATTTTTTTGTTATTAGAAGCAGTTTGTTGTTCCATCGCTTGCCACAAAGCTTTCTCCAGCATTAGGCTTAAAGTAGAACGGTTATCCCTATGAGTAAAAGTCCAGAATAAATTACTGATGTACCCAGTAATCAAGCGTAGATTCATTTCATTTTTCTCAACAATAAGTCCTTTGGTAAGCAATAATAAAAGTTGTTCAGGACTAAAATATTTACCATTTAATGTATTCTCATAAGCATTAATATAAAATGAAGCCCTTTCCAGCGGATTTTCCATTTTGTAAATCTTTTCTTCCATTGATTTTTCTATCGGAAAAACCCCATATCCGGTACCATCAGCATTAAACAATATAAATGAAGGTTTTTCCAATCCTTCAGCTTCTGTTAAAGCGATTGATGTATTTTTTATATTAACTGAAATGGTTTTGGCTTGGTCGGGATAGAATAGTTTTACGCTGAAAGTTTGCGGCCACACACGCTGGCTACCATTTTCTGGTTGCTGCGAGATGATGAAGCTACTGATTTTGTTTCCATTATATTTAATCTGGTAATTAAACACCGGACGCCCTGGTTGATTAACCCAGACTTTATTCCATTCGTATAAATTTGTTTTACTGTATTTGCTTAATATCGAAATTAACTCATTCCAATCGGCATTAGTGTAACTGTATTTTTTTAAATACTCCCGAATACCCTTTTGAAAGTTTTTCTTACCCATTAATTGCTCCAATTGCTTCATCATTATTGGCGCTTTATGATAAATGATGTTTCCGTACATCGAACCTGCATTCTCAAGGTTATCGAGCTGTTGGCGAATTGGATTAGCACCGGTAGTACGGTCTATACCGTAAGCTGCAGGGTAATGGTCTTGAAGAAATTTAAGGTCGAAAGTATTTTTACCCATCAGCTTTTCTGTTACCTTATCGGTCATGAAGTTTGCAAAAACCTCTTTCATCCAGACATCATCAAACCATTTCATTGTTACTAAATCGCCGAACCACATGTGGGCAGTTTCATGCGAAATTAAATTCGAACGCGAAATAAACTGGTCGCGGGTTGCGCCTTCGTCCAGGAACAAAGCCGATGATTTATATTGAACGGCTCCAGGATGTTCCATACCCCCGAATTGAAAATCGGGAATGGCTACAAAACCGGTTTTTTGAAAAGGAAAAGGAATACCGGTCCATTTTTCTAAAAAATCAATGGCATCACGGTGGGCAATGAAAACAGAATCTACACTTAAAATGATTTTTTTTGCATCAGTTTCTCTGTGCAAAAACTCCATGGTACGGTTGTTCAGTGTTTGTTTTAAAGGAATAAATCTTCCCGCTGCGAAGGAGAAGAGGTAAGTAGGTAATTTATCTGAATTGGTGAATTGATATGTTGTAGCGGATACATTGGATACAGAATCTTTTTTTGCACCATTAGCCAATACCTGCCATTCTTTTGGAACCGTTAGCGTAAGCGAAAAAACTGCCTTTAGGTCGGGCTGGTCGAAGCATGGGAAAACCGTTCTGGCATGATCGGGAACAAAAAGCGCATATAGATAATCAGGGTTTCTATTTAGCGACTCATTTCCTGCTATAAACTGAATGTTGATTTTATTAACTGCCTTTATCAGGTATTTATCGATGAGTAAATGCTCTTTCTGTAAGTTTATTGCAATTGATTTCCCATTTACAGCAATGCTTTTTATATGCTTAGCATCTTGTTTAAAATCAAGCTGAAGTAATGTAGGGATAACTTTTAAGTTAAATTTAATCTCTTCACTGGCCGCAATTTCAGAAGCTTTGCTGGCAGGAATATTGAAATGTAATTTGTATTCGATTTCGTTTATTATCGCTTTGCGTGATTTTGCAAGTGAAAGGGAAACACCCGTTTCTACAGTGGCTGTTACTGATGTTTGGGCAAATAGATTCAAACCAGAAAATAACAGGAAAAGTATAAAAGTAGATTTCATTAGCATGTAATTAATTAGCGATAAACATTTGTATGATGGTGCCATAACCCATCCAAATCATCGTTGCAACTACGGCGATTCCGGCAGCGGTTAACCATAAAGGTTGTTTGTATTTGGAAATAATTTTTGTTTGATAGGCGGCAATTAGCATTACGCCTAAGGCAATGGGTAAAATTAACCCATTAATGGCGCCAACAGCGAGTAGAACTTTTACGGGTTTACCAATAAGTATAAAAATGAAGCAGGAAATAAGGATGAAAATAATAATGATTTGCCTGTTGTATTTTAAAATAAGCGGATGAAAACTTTTGATAAAGGAAATGGAAGTATAGGCTGATCCAACAACCGAGGAAATACCTGCCGCCCATATTACCACACCAAAAATTTTATAACCAAATTGTCCGCTGGCTAATTTAAATACCGAGGCAGCAGGATTTGCAGGGTCTAAGTGTGCGCCGTTACTAATTACTCCTAAAGCAGCAATAAATAAGAGTAAACGCATTACTGATGCCAGGCCAATTGCACTTAAAGCACCTTTGTTTACCGCCGGCAGATTATCGATACCGGTTTGTCGGGCATCGAGTAAACGGTGTGCGCCTGAAAAAGTAATGTAACCACCTACAGTTCCGCCTACAATTGTTAATACTGCGCTAAAACTAAACTGCGTTGGGTTAACTGACCGAATGGCTGCTTCAGCAAGGGGTGGATTACTAATCCAGGCTACAAATAAAGCTAGGGATATTTTAAGTAAACCCATTGTTTTTGCAAAAGCATCCATTGCTTTTCCGGCTTCTTTATATAGAAAAATTCCAATTGCGATAATTGCACTGATTACAGCTCCCTGGGCTACGCTAATTCCGAAAAGCACATTCAGCCCTAAACCTGCGCCCGCAATATTGCCGATGTTAAATGCAAGTCCTCCTAAAAAAACGAGAAAGGAGAGGAAGTAGCCTAAACCTGGAAATACTTTATTTGCAATGTCTTGAGCAGATTTATCGGCAACAGCAATTATTCGCCATATATTTAGCTGTGCAATGGCATCAAGCAGAATAGATAGCAGAATTACAAAAGCAAAACTTGCTCCGAGCTGTTCAGTAAAAACAGCTGTTTGGGTTAAAAATCCTGGTCCAATTGCCGATGAGGCCATTAAAAATGCTACCCCGATTAATACACTCCAGTTGTATTTTTTCTTCATGCTAAAGGCGCTTTAATTGAAATACCTTCAGCGCTTAGCTTTTCAGAAATTGTTTTAGCAAAACTTACCGCGTGGATACCATCGCCGTGCAGGCATAATGTTTCTGCTTTCAGATTAATGGCTTGATTGTTAGTTGCAATAACCTGTTGGTGTTTAACCATGTTTAAAACCTGTTCTATAGCAGATTTTTCGTTGATTATCATTGCGTTAGCATGGGTTCGCGGAGTTAATAACCCATTTTCCTGATAAGTACGGTCGGCAAAAACTTCTGAAGCTGTTTTTATACCCTTTAATCCGGCAGCTTTTATCATTTCACTCCCCGCCAAAGCATAAAGTATTAAATTCGGGTCGAAATCGTATACTGCATTAACGATTGCGCCTGCAAGGTTTTTATCGGCAGCCGCCATATTATACAGTGCGCCATGGGGTTTTACATGATTAAGTTTTCCGCCAGCGGCCCTAACAAAGCCCGATAAGGCACCTATTTGATAAAGGGTAAGCTGGTATGCTTCGTTAGGCGTTATTTTTATAACTCTCCGGCCAAAACCCTGCAAATCCTGTAAGCCAGGATGAGCACCTATTGCAACACCTTTTTTTATAGCTGTATATACCGTTTTTTGCATTACCTCAGGGTCTCCGGCATGAAAACCGCAGGCAATATTTGCCGACGATATATAATCCATTAAAATTTCATCATTTGGCATGGAATAATTTCCAAATGCTTCTCCCATATCACAATTGAGGTCGATGCTTAGCATTTAAAATAGTTATTTGTTAAAACCTGCAGTTAATTGAGTGTTTAAAATCTGAGAGTTGTTTTTCACGCTCAATATACAGCATTTCCGCCGTATCTCTGCTAATTTCAGTAAAGCATATCCTGTCGTTTGGCTTTAATTGAGCACATAATGGTAAATCTACAGCAGCAACCTGTCCAATTCTAGGATAACCGCCCGTGGTCTGCGCATCAGCCATTAGTAAAATAGCATCACCATTACCCGTAACCTGAATTGTTCCCGGGTAAACTGCTGTACTTAATAGTTCATCATTCCTTCGACGGGCAATTTTATTTCCTGATAAATGATAACCCATTCGGTTACTGTTTAAACCTACCTTAAAATCTCTGGTTAAAAAATTAATGATGGATTCGCTATTGAACCAGGTGAATTCTTCTCCTGGAAAAATCCTTATTGTTTTACGTTCAGCAGGTAGCATTATAGAACGGGGAATGTACCATGCTGGCCACGCCGGCTGGATTCCCTTAAGGCTATGGGAAATATTTTGGGATAGTTTACCCAGGTTATCCTGATTTTTTAAAGAATCTCCAGCTCGTAAGCTTCTGCCATTATAACCACCAAAGCCTGCTATTAAATAAGTGCTCTTACTCCCTAAAACTTCCGGAATGTTAAATCCTCCGGCAATGGCAAGGTATGTTAATGCGCCATCCGGATTATTGATCAGTTTTATGGTTTCGCCTTCAGGAATGAACAGTGGTCGTTCTGCGGGCAACCTTAAGCCAGCGCAAAGCAAAAAGGCACCTTCACCAGCATAGGCGATAAGGATATCGGTTTCTGCTTTAAATTCTGCTGCGGCGTAAGTAAACTCTAGCACAGCAGCGTTATCATCGTTTCCAATGGCGATATTTGCGATCCGGGCCGATAAATTATCCATTACGCCAGAAAGTGGAACAGCCATAGCCAAAAATGTATTTCTTCCTAAATCTTGTACAGTGGTTTGGATACCCGGTTTTAATATGCTGATTTCCATTACTTAGCTGCTAAAACGTTAAATTCTGCTAAACTTATTGAATGGAATTTTACTTCATCACCTGCTTTTAAAAATGAAGGCTGTTGCCGGTTTATATCAAAGAGCTTAACTGGTGTTTGACCGATAATCTGCCATCCGCCGGGTGTTTCCAATGGATAAATGCCTGTTTGTTTGCCGGCAATACCTACAGCACCTGCTGCTATGGTTAATCTTGGAGTATCTTTTCTTGGCGTGGCTAATTGCTCATCCATCCCGCCGAGATAAGCAAAGCCAGGTACAAAACCAATCATGTAAACCTTGTAAACAGCTGCACAGTGTAATTCAATTATTTGGGGTATGCTGAGTTTAGTAAAATTGGCAACTTCTTGTAGGTCGGGAGCATGTAAGCCCCCATAGTGAACCGGTATTGAGAGGCGATTTTGTGCGGCTAAAATTGAATCTTGGTGTATTCTTTTTAAGTTTTTCAGGTAATTACTTACTTTTTCAAAAACATTTTCTCCTGGTAAATTACTCTTGTAAACCGTTATTATATCAAAATATATGGTTAAAGTAGTGTACGCGGAAACAGTTGTTATAAAACCGCTAAATGGATTGCTGTTGAGCAGACCATTAAATTTATTGATTTCAAACGCTATCGAATCACTGATTTCATTTCCAAAACTTAGGGTAACCGCCTGTTCGCTTAAAGCATATATTTTAAATTCCTGGTTTGGTACTGAATTTGACAATGCGTTTCAATTAATTTATCGATTTGAATATATAAAATTCAATTCTTATAAGTAAAAATTATTTCATTAATCAACAGGAGGTTAAGTATTAACAACTGAAATACTTTAAGAATAATTTGCTTGCTAAAAATATTAGTATACTTTTGCCGTTGTAACAATAGTTTATCAGGAGGTGAAAATCATCTGATTGTGGTTAATTTTTAGATATTTTATGACGGTTACAGTACTTGCTATTACAGAAACTGATTTTGTTCCGGACGTTTCTCTCGCCAAACTTATGAATGAGCGATTGAAACAAGCTGCCGCAGAGTTACAGGATATCCATTTACAGGCGATGTTATCTGTTGGGCAGCCAAAAGATGACCTTGTAATTTACATCAGTTATAATCCAAAATATACCATAAGGTTTAGGGTAGTTAATGATGTACCTGAGGAAGTCGAAAATTTCGTAGCCTATACCTGCGGAAACCTTGGTTACATTAAGTGGAAAACCAATGTTGTAAACGTTTTTAAAGGAAATGAATAGTGGTGAGGAAAATCTTCATACTGCTGATAAGGCAATATTAAATTTACCACCACTCTGGGTTCCTGAAAAATATTATAAAGAAAGTGTATGGCACAGGAACTGGAAAAAAGCTTTTCCTGAGAGCTACCGGGAACAAAGCTTTTGTTGTCAAACTACCGGAGAACTGCATAGGGCAGATGTATTCACACCTTGTGGAACTGTAATAGAATTTCAGAATTCGCCAATTTCTCCTGCCGAGATGAAGAGCAGAGAAGCTTTCTATCCTAAAATGATATGGGTACTTAACGGAAAAAAGTTTAAAGGTTTCCGTATTTTAAAGAACCTTCCTAATCCCGATGATCCAAAATTAAAAGATTATGATTTTCGTAACAACGACCATTTATCGATGTTACGCAAGGCGGATATTTTAAAAGGATTGATAAATCCAAAAGTGCTTAACTTTTATCACCCTGAAATAAAAGAGGTAAGCATAACGTCTAATTTTTACCACTTCTGCTGGAAACAACCTCATGCGGTCTGGTTTACAGCAACGGCACCAATAATTGTCGATTTAGACGGGCACTTTCTTTATAAATTAAAAATCAGGAAACAGGTAGCTGAAGATTATGCTTACCTGGAAATGATTAGCCGAAAAGCATTCGTAGAAAGTTATTTATGCTTCGGATAATTGTTATATTCAGAAATATTTATCCAAGGTTAATCCATAGGTTAAATTAAGGTTTTCGCGTTGTGTAATGTTTAGTTTGTTATAGTTTAGTGCGGTTGTTAGGCTAATCCACTTTCTTATTTTTAGTCCGAGTGTAGTTACCGACCGAATAATATAATCGCCTTTTCTCGAGTAAGAGTTTTGCAAAAAATGGCTGCCATCTATGCTAATAATATCTTTAATTAAAAAATGATACTGTAACCGGAGCGAATTTCTTAAAGTGTTATAATCATTTATCTCTACCAGACTACTTTTATCGAATAAAATACCATTACTAAGATTGATGTAAGCATTTGGTTTATCAACAAAATTATAGGCTATTCCACCTCCCGCAAGTAATTGGTTTTTAATTTGTAACGAATAACTGGTGTTGTAATTTACCAGTCCCCAATAATAGAAATGAGGAAAGGTTTTATACAGATTGAAGTTCAGTGTTGTAGAAAAATCATTATTACTTAGCGAGCTGTTTTGTTTACCATATAACCATGAAGTGCTGCTATTTAAGACAATACTCTTCTTTTTGATGCCGAAATTTAAGTTGTTGTTTAAAAGATAAGCCCGCTCATTATTTGTTCGGTTGATGGAGCCGGTGGATAGCAGCGCAACATGATAATTTGTGGTATCGCTAAATTGTGCAAATGCATTTAAAGTGTAAAATATCAGGGCAGCAAAGCTGATCAGTATCTTCATAATTGTTTTAACAGATTTTATGACGATGATGTTTTAATTTAAGTGGATATAAAATTCCTGAATGTTTCCAAACCGTCATTTGTTGTTTCGTTAAGTATCATATGGGTTTAGAAAAGATACTTTTGCAAACAGATATATTTCAATTATGGCCAGCAGCATATTAAATAACATACCCTATTCCATTCTCGATCTTGCAACCGTTCTGGAAGGTCATACAGCGTCAGATACTTTTAAATCAAGCTTAGAAATTGCACAACAATCAGAAAAGTTAGGCTATAAGCGTTATTGGTTTGCAGAACACCATAATATGGCGGGTGTGGCGAGTTCGGCTACATCTGTACTTATAGGTTTTATTGCTGGTGGTACAAAAACAATCAGGGTTGGTTCTGGCGGAATTATGCTTCCCAACCATGCACCATTAATTGTTGCTGAGCAATTCGGAACATTGGCATCGTTATATCCTGGCAGAATAGATTTAGGTTTGGGCAGGGCACCAGGAACCGATCAGGTTACAGCGATGGCCATAAGAGGCGAAAATTTTAATGCGGTACATAATTTCCCGAGAGATATTGATCGGCTTCACCAGTTATTTTCAGCAGATAACCGGAATTCGAACGTTAGGGCAATTCCAGGCGAAGGTTTGGAAATTCCAATCTGGATTTTAGGCTCGAGTACCGATAGCGCCCGGCTGGCAGCAGAAAAAGGTTTACCCTATGCTTTTGCAAGTCATTTTGCACCTGCTTATTTTGAGCAGGCAATTTCAATTTACCGCAATAATTTTAAGCCATCGCAGTTTTTAAACGCACCTTATGTAATGGCTTGCGTAAATGTTGTTGTTGCAGACACTGATGAAGAAGCTGAAATATTGGCAAGCTCGGTTAAACGGATGTTTTTAGGTGTTATTACCGGAAGAAGGGAGCAGCTGAAACCACCAGTAGAAAATATTAATGCTTACTGTGATCAGTTGGAAAAGGAAGCTGTAGAACAAATGTTGTTTTACTCTTTTATCGGCAGTGTTGATACGATTAAGTCGAATTTAGAAGATTTTGTTTCTAAATATGGCGTCGATGAGATTATGGGTACTTCTCATATTTATAATCATCAGGCAAAATTACACTCTAACAAGCTTTTTGCCGAAGCATTTGTGCAATCTTAGGATTTTCATAAAAGCCATTTAAATTGAATTATCTTTGTGGCAGATATGAAAGCGTACTTTAATTTATTCGATTTTAAACAAAAGGTTAACTATAAAAATGAAATTCTTGCAGGTCTCACGGTTGCCATGACCATGATGCCTGAATCTTTGTCTTTTGCTATCCTTGCAGGTTTTCCTCCGCTTGTTGGTTTATACGCTGCCTTTATAATGGGGTTAGTTACCGCTATTTTTGGTGGTAGACCAGGGTTGATTTCCGGAGGGGCAGGAGCTACGGTTATTGTTCTTATCGCATTAATGAAATCGAATGGATTGGATTACGTTTTTGCTGCAGTTGCTATGGCTGGTTTTATTCAAATCGTTATCGGTTTATTTAAGCTCGGTAAGTTTATCAGATTGGTTCCCCAGCCGGTAATGTACGGTTTTGTGAATGGCCTTGCAGTTATTATTTTTATGGCACAGATAGCACAATTCAAAACAGTAATAAATGGCGAGTTAAAATGGCTTACTGGTCAGGCTTTATATATTATGCTTGGTTTGGTTTTACTAACCATTGCTATTGTATATCTTTTTCCTAAACTGACAAAAGCATTTCCACCATCTTTAGTAGCGATAATTGTTGTTTTTTTAATCGTTTTTGGATTTAATATCGATACAAGAACCGTAAAGGATATTGCTTCTGTAAGTGGAGGTTTTCCACCATTTCATATTCCTAAAGTTCCATTCAATCTGGAAACTTTAAAAATTATCTTCCCTTATGCATTAATTATGGCTGGTGTTGGCTTAACAGAAGGCTTGTTAACCTTAAATCTTGTTGATGAGATGACCGCTACAAAAGGAAACGGTAATAAAGAATGCGTTGCACAGGGTACAGCGAATATTTTAAATGGATTTTTCTTTGGGATGGGCGGTTGCCCGATGATCGCGCAAACGCTTGTGAATTTATCGGCCGGTGCAAGGGCAAGATTATCAGGAATTGTTGCCGCTTTAACCATATTGGTAATTATCCTTTTCGGTGCACCCATAATTGAACGTGTTCCAATGGCTGCACTTACAGGAGTAATGATTATGGTTGCGATTGGAACTTTTGAATGGGTAAGTTTCAGGATTATTAATAAAATGCCAAAACAAGATATTTTCGTAGGAATTTCTGTAGCGGTTATTACCATCTTTCTTCATAACCTTGCACTGGCAGTATTGATTGGCGTAATAATTTCAGCCCTGGTATTTGCCTGGGAGAGCGCTAAGCGCATTCGGGCTCGTAAATTTATAGATGAACATGGTGTTAAACATTATGAAATTTATGGCCCCCTTTTCTTTGCATCAGTTGCTGCATTTAATGAAAAATTTGATATTGCTAATGACCCTTCAGAAGTTGTAATTGACTTTAAGGAGAGCAGAATTGCTGATATGAGTGGTATAGATGCTTTGAGTAAACTTACTGAACGCTACGCAGTTTCAGGAAAAAAACTTCACTTAAAGCATCTAAGCAAAGATTGTAGGTTATTGTTGAAAAATGCAGAAGCAGTAATTGATGTTAACATTATTGAAGACCCGGATTATATGGTTGCTGCTAAATAACATATAGGGTTGATTGATTTAATGTATTCTTTTTTAGAATTTTAAAACTTTTGATTCGGGCAAGCGTTATATGTTTGTATTGATTTAGTCAGTTCATAATTAAAGAATTGATTAAGTTTAAAGTAGCCCTTGGTGCAGGAATGCATTTAAGGGCTTTCTTTTTATACAATCTTTGTTACAATCTCCTTGTCAAAATAAAGTATAAAAAGACACGTCCATGTATAATAATCACTTTTAATTATATTAAATTCAACGTCGTTTAGTTTATTCTGTCATGAAAAAAACAAATAAATTATTTTTAAACAGAAAGGTTGTAAGGTGTATGATAATTTATACAAATTAATATTACAATTATTTATATTATTGCGATGTAATTAAATAATTGAAAATTTTTTGTATGCTTAGAAAGGGTACCATTACACTAATAGGGGAAGACGGAAGTGGGGTTATTACCGACGAAAACGACCAGGAAATTCCTTTTAAATTTGAAATAGATGCATTAAAAAAATTTAATGGTGCATCGGTAAGCTTTGAAATAGAATTAAGTGTTGATGGTTTGGTAGCTGTTGATGTACAGTTACTTACGGAGTGAGTGTAAGTGTTTTACATACCACTCTTGTAGGATTTCAATATATTGAAAGTGTGGTCGAAATCAATACTATTAACATTTGCAAAATCTGGTAAGCTTAATTTATTAACCTGAACAAACTTTAGCAAATCCTTTATATTCTGATTTATATTTTCGGTATCTTTTGATCGTTTCAACACATCTATTTTTAAAAGCCTGAAGGCTATTTCGATAATTTGTATTTCATTTTCCCCTGCCATCGCTAGTCCTTTATTTATTTCTCCCAGTGCTTTATCATAATTTTTGGTGTGGTTAAGAAAATTAGCTTTAGCTAAAATGTATGCGCATTTAATGTATGGCGTAAAATAAGTACTGCTTGCATTTAAAAGGGTATCGAGATACTGAATAAGTCGTTGCGCTTGTTTGAATTTTTCAAGTTTGATGCAAGTCTGTGCAGTAAATATTATTAGAAGCGATGAAAATATTGATGAACGTAAATAAAATAAATTAGGATACTTTTTCAATATAGCTGATAAAAAGTTAGCACACTCTTCATAGTTCTTATTGGTGAAAAGTACAATAATTACAAATCTATAAACAATAATCTCTGCACTGGTAATATCATCATTTTTGTGAGGGTCACTTTTATCAACCTTTTCGCAAAGTTTTACTATTTTTTCATCAAGCGTCTTAATATTGTTAGGCTTGTTATTGATAGTGTTGGAAAGGTAAAGTATTAAATCATAGGGGTTTATTGGGAAAAGTTCCTGTAGTTTTTTACTGTGTCTTTTCAGGGTATTCATGTTTTCATTCAAAGCATTTTTATCCATGTCGATTACACAAATTCCGCATTCAATAACATGCAGCATGATTTGTATATCTTCATTAAATACTTTTTCAGAAATTTTCTTTATTGCTTCTTTATAGTTTTTGCTTATTATCCTACCCATAACCATAATATCTATGAAATGGATATCTATGGTTTGGCCATTAAAATTTGAATCAGGTTTTTCCAGCTCGAATAATGCTACGTTACATATGAAATCGAACGCACTATTTTTTTCTTCATTAGAGAAAGGTAATTTAAAGATTTGTTTTAGTGCCTGTATTTCATTTCTATTAATGCAAAAACGAATGCTCCAGTTTAGCATAAGTTTTCTTAATTCTTGCTGACCGGAATAAATATTCAGTATTTCTTCAAAAAAAGCTTTATCTGGTTTAAAATTAAATTTCTCGGTAAGTTGAAGAAATAAAAAGTACGTGTAGATATCATCATTCAAAAAACGAATAATTTCCGTTGGAATTGAAGTAGTTAAACGTTTTTCTTCAATTATAACACCCGAATAGATCAATTCCTGATACGCCTCAGCATAACTGGTAATACTGTTTAAAATACGTTCTTTTGGAACACGGTGTGTTAGAAGATTCCCTTTTGATACTGTATTACTTATTTCTTTTAAAATGAAAATTTTCTCTGTACTATTCTTAGACAGAAACACCCTGTTCTCTAAAAAATAGTTAATTAGTTCAAGGCATAGAAGATAGTTATTTAATCTTATTGTGTTGTTTTCCTGTTTTAGCTTATAGTAAATCTGTAACCAGAATGGCGTACGGAACTGCTTTATTAAATCAGGGTGTATATCATCACCCTTTATTGGTTTTCCTTCAATTCGTGTAAGCGTATAAAGAATTTCTTCTTTATTTAATAAGGGCACATTAGTGTCTTTATCATCATCGAAAAACAGACCCTTATACCATGATTTAGTTAAGAATGCAGAGCCAGAAATGGCTGGTTGCATATTTACCCAATTGTTAACCCTTAAACCTAATACAATCTTAACAAAGTCGCATTCTCTTAAACTGAATAAAAAATCGGTGAAAATTTTAAAATATTTGCTTTTTGATAAAAACAAATCGATACCATCGATGATAAGTACAAAACGGCCTTTACATTCCTTAGGATTTTTTTTAAAATAGGTGATCAGTTCGCTAACTCCTGCAAACTTAAATTCTTTTAAAAACCAGTCCTTTAAAGATAAATTGTTCTGGATAATGTCGTTTATTGTACCCGAATTAATCAGTAGTACGATATCTTTTTTATAAACAGCGTTTTCGCTATAAAAAAAATGTTCTACAAGATGCGCTAGAAGAATCGATTTTCCTTGTCCTGGTTGTGCACTTATTGTTGTAAACTGGTAATCGTTTTTTAAGAAATAATCAAAATCGCTATATAGAAAACTTCTGTTTGCTGTAGCTTCAAAAGGAACACCAGAATTATTTTTTTTAGCAATTAACGAAACGTCAGTAACGGCCTGGCATCTTATTTTCAGATCTGACCAAACATCATTAATATCCTCTGTTTGACTCTTTTTATCCTTACAAAAAGATTCCCAATCTGTATAACCTACATATTGAGAAAGGCTATTAAGTGTAAATAATGAAAACTTATGCAAAGTTTGGGCAAAACCAAAGAATCGTTTAACGGTGGTTTCGCTAACATAATTCTTTGTTTCCTTGAAAACTAATTCAGAAATCGTCTTACAGTGTGCCGGATCGATGTTTCGAAGACCCGATTTTATAAGAACAAACTTTCTGAGCTGAGAGAGCAATTCGTTTGTATTCATTCTAGAGGTTGATATGCTAATTTCATCAAAATTATGGAATACAGGAAATCATTTCAGTAACAATGTTCCTATGAACAAAATGAACGGAGATGTAGGTTAAATAATGAACAGTAATGGATAAAACCTATTGGATGATGCTGACGTAGATTTGAAAATGAATATCAAATTACCCTTAGGAGGGATACATTAATTTGAGGGTTCAGAAATAAATCAACCTATATAACGCCAGATATGATGAAAAACTCTACTTCTCAATCCTGCTTCGGCAAATTCTGTATTGTTCAACTAATCACAACTATTCTTTTATTAACGCTGCTGTGCAGAGAATCGTATAGTCAAACCAAAATTTACGCAAATTCGGTTAGTTATGTTAGTGGGAATGGACCATCTAATGTAACAACTGTGGATAATGCTGCAAATGCATTAACAGCAGATGAAACAACATTTGCAACCGTCAAATCATCAGGAGGGGTGTTAATAGGGATAGGTTCGTATGCAGGGGAAATAGAGTTGAAATTTCCAAATACTGTTGCTGCCGGAACAACGTCGTTTATAAGAATTGATGCAGATCCAACATTACTTAATCAGTTGCTCGGTGGAAATCTGGGTGGTTTGCTGGCTGGGGTTGTCGGTGGAGTGGTACTTGGAAACCACTCTATAGAAGCAGGAGCCAGAAATTCTACTGGTACAACAGTTTTAAGCGGATCGAGTACGGGTGCATTTACCAGTCCTAACCTCAGGTTAGTTCGCGACGGTAATGGATACTATTATCTGGCATTAAGGCCTACACAGGATTACGATAGGGTATATGTTCGCGATGTTACTAGTGCCTTATTACTGGGAACACTGAATAATACCAAAGTATATCATGCATTTTATACCAGTGGTACTGATGCTTGCGCACCTGCATTTGCAACTGATTACGAGGGTAATGGCATAACGCTCGACGTGCTGGGCTTAGGTAAGGCAGGCGTAACTAACCCTCAATATGCAATTGATGCTAATACAACTAACTATTCTGAATTGAGTCTGGGCGCTCTGGGTGTGGCAGGCTCTATAAGTCAGAATTTTTATTTTAATACACCATCTAACGCGGGCGATGATTTTAACCTAAGATTTAGTGCTTCATCTGCATTATTAACTGCGGGTGTTCTCAATGGATTAACCGTAACTGCTTTTAATGGTAATAGTCAGGTCTATTCAGCTTCAGCAGCTGGATTGCTAAATTTAGATTTATTAGGTTTATTAAATACAGGCCAACCTGTAACTGTACCTTTTTCTCCAGGCGTTCCGTTCGATAGGGTGCAGGTTACCTTATCATCCTTGTTGAATGTTAACTTAACTCAAACCATTTTTATTTATGGATTAACAAAATCTGCCGGAAGGCCAACTTTTACTGCTCCTGTTTCAAGTACTGTATCAACTTGTTATAATGCACCAGCAACATTAGCAGCAACTACTGCCAGCACAAATGATTTGAGATGGTATGATGTAATTGAAGGAGGAACTGTTTTAGCAACTACCGCCTATAATGGTACATTTACTACTCCAGCACTAACTGCCAACAAAGTATATTATGTAGCTGCAAGAAGATTAGGGTGTACCGAAGAGTCGGTAAGGGTTCCTGTTACAGTTACCGTTAATCCTGCCATTGTATTTAATACAACAACCTTAAGCAATGCTTCAAACGGTTTTTCATATTCAAAACAAATTAATCCTGCAACTGGAGGAACACCAGGATTTACTTATGCCTTAACCAGCGGAAGTTCTTTGCCCGCCGGGTTAAGTTTATCATCAACTGGTTTGATATCAGGAACGCCAACAACTACTGGTAATTTTACGTTCTCTATAACTACAACAGATACAAAAGGATGTACTGCTACGGCAAATTATAGCTTAACAGTTACAGCTTCCCTTGCTTTAACCCCGGGAAATTTGCCAGGTGGAACAACTGGTACACCATATCCAACACAAACAATTCCATCTGCAACAGGAGGAACCGGGCCATATGTTTATACTGCGACAAATCTGCCTCCAGGTTTATCTTTCGATCCACAAACAAGAGAAATTACAGGAACGCCAACTCAAGCTGGTAGCTATAATATTCCGGTAACTGTTACTGATGCTAATGGAAATAATGTTACGTCAATATATACTGTAAAGATTACTGATCCATTAATTTTAGCTTCTGCAACCCTTGCTAATGGAACAACAGGCCAAGTGTATACACCACAAATAATACCTTCTGTAACAGGAGGAACCGGACCTTATGTTTACACTGCAACAAATCTTCCTGCAGGTTTAACCTTTAGTCCTACTACCAGAGAGATTACCGGAACGCCAGGTACCGCAGGAACTTTCACCTTTCCAGTTACTGTTACAGATGCGGATGGGAAAACTGTTAGCACAAATTATACTATAACGGTTACTGATCCATTAGTACTGCCACCCGCAACACTTGCTGCAGGTACTGCAGGAACATTATATGTAACCCAAACAATACCATCTGCTAGTGGAGGTGTTGGGCCATATACTTACATTGCAACTGGTGTTCCTCCTGGCTTAACTTTTAATCCTGTTACCAGAGAAATTGCTGGAACACCAACACAGGCAGGTAATTACACTGTTTCAGTAACTGTTACTGATAGTCAGGGAAGAACTGCTACAAATACTTATCCTTTAAGTGTGAGTGGTGTTTTATCTTTGCCAACAGCTTCTTTGCCAAATGGCATTGTTGGAGCGGCTTATGTAACGCAAACTTTGCCTGTAGTTAGTGGAGGTACACCACCATACACTTACATCGCTACTAATTTGCCTCCAGGACTAAGCTTTAATACAGCAACCCGCGAAATCACTGGTACACCTACCTTAGGGGGAACATATGTAATTTCATTAACAGGAACGGATGCCAACAATAATAAAGTAAATACCGATTATACAATCGTCGTGAATGTTAATCAGCCGGTTGTAGCTGCTGCTACAGTATGCGCAGGTAGTGCTGCAACGTTAACGGTTAGTAATTTACAGGCGGGAGTAACTTATAACTGGTATGGTGCTACAGGAAGCACAGCTCTTGCAACAAATAACACCGGCGTTTTTTTAACACCAGTGGTAAATTCCTCGACAACTTTTTATGTAGAAGCTGTTTCGGGTGGAGCCGTTAGCGCAAGAACGGCAGTAAATGTTACCGTTAATCCGGATGCAAATCCTGCAGTAATTACTACTAATAATCAGGTTATTAATTCTGGTCAATCGACTACGTTAAGCGCAACTGCTGATGCAGGTAATACCATAAAATGGTATGCATCAGCTACTGGTGGTACCGAGTTGGCTACTGGGGCAACTTTCACTACACCTGCTTTAACTTCTACCACCACATATTATGTTGAAACCACGAATGCAAGCGGCTGTGCAAGTACAACACGGGTACCTGTAACTGTAACAGTAATTACTGCTGGTGGAAATACTGCATGTAATGCTGCAAACAATCAAAACTCTGGTATAACTGGCATATGTTTATTATGCAGTATTAGCGGTGCAGGCAATTCTACTGATGCTAATCCAGATAACTTTACAAGAATAACATTAGCAGTTGGGGTTGGCTCTACTGGTTATCAGCAACTGATTTTTCCAACTACAGGAAATGCAACGGACAGCATCCGTTTAGATTTAGGTTTGCCAACAGGATTACTTGATCTTTCTGTTTTGAGTAATATAACTGTAAATGTTATGAACGGTCAAACAGTTGTTGCCAGCTATCAGCTTAACTCATCAACGTTGAAACTTGCTTTGTTAGGAGGAAGTAGGTTTACAGCGACACTAGCCGCAGTTGGACCTTATGACCGTGTTGAATTGCGTTTTGGTGGGTTAGTATCAGCAGTGAGTAGTTTAGATATTTATGGTGCTACAGTAATTTATCCAAACCCTACATTTACCAGTGGTTCGCAAACAATATGCTCTGGAAATACGGCAACATTAACTGCAACTGCCAATGGTGGTACAACACTCAGATGGTTTGATGCTGCTACAGGAGGGAATTTGGTAGCCAGTGGAGCAACATTTACTACGCCAGCTTTAACTGCAACCACAACTTATTATGTTGAAGTAGCCAATGGAACTTGTACTAATAGCGATAGGGTTCCTGTTGTTGTAACAGTAACTCCCGCAATATCGCTACCTATTCTGGCTCCGGTCGCAAATGCCTGTGCTGGTTCTACAGCTACATTAGCTGTAGCTAATCCCGACCCAATACTTACTTATAACTGGTATACATCAGCCAATGGAGGTACTCCTGTATTTACCGGAAATACATTTACTACACCCGCATTAAATGCAAATACTACTTATTACCTAGAGGCCGTTAATGGAAATTGCGCTAGTGCAAGCAGGGTTGCTGTACCTGTTACTGTAAACCCACGGCCGCTAATACCAACAGTTTCGGCTTCTTCTTCATCTGTAAATCCTGGGCAGACAGTGATATTAACTGCAAGCTCTACCGAAACTGGTGTAACTTTCAACTGGTATGATTCACAATCATCAACCACACCTGTTTTTAACGGTGCTGCATTTGTAACTCCACCATTAACCAGTACAACGAGTTATTTTGTTGAAGCTGTTTCAGCCTCGGGTTGTACATCTTCAAGTCGAGTGCAAGTAACCATAACAGTAAATGGAACCGGAACCCCTGTATCAATACCTTGTGAGGCGGCAACAACTCAAACAAATGGCGTTACAGGCGTTGCTTTACTCGCAGGCGTTTTCAATGCAGGACTAGCAATAGATAATGATGCTCAAACGGCATCGTCACTGGTGATGCCGGTAGGCGCTTTGGGAGCAACTACTTTCCAGAATTTATATTTTGGAAGTTTATCTAATGTTGGAGATACCTTAAAAGTGTTAGTTTCATTTCCTCAAAGTTTAGCGTCTGTTGGTGTTTTAAATAATATTTCAATTACAACTTACAACGGGGCTAATTCAAATAACGATGCTACATTTTTAAATAATGCTTTGTTAAATATAAGGTTGTTAAATGGCAATACTCAAGCTTTAATTACTGTAATTCCCAGTGCACAATTTGATGGAGCTCGTTTAAGCCTGAATTCAGGTGTGTTAGGAGCTTTAACATCCGTTAATTTAAATTATATGCAAAGGGCTTTGGCAGCTCCTCAGGTTGCATCATCAAGTGTTGCGGGCTGTAGTGGGGTGACGAGCATATTAGCAGTTCTAAATCCTATAGCCGGGGTAACTTACAGATGGTTTGATGCCTCATCAAATACGCTTGCGGATGGGCCAACATTCACAACAGCTGCCTTGACAGCCGATACGAAATTTTATGTTGCCGTAGTTTCTGCTTCAGGTTGTGTTAGTGCTAAAACAGAAGTTGATGTCACTATACAAGCTGCGCCGGCCTTACCAGAATTATTATCGCCAACTGTAAATGCCTGCTTGGGAAGCGCAATTACTTTACAGGTTAAAAATCCTGTAAATGGAATAACCTACAAATGGTATGATGTAAATGGAAATAGTGCAGGCCCTGATGGTACAACTTTAACTGTTACGCCATCGGCAAGTACAACATATACAGTAGAGGCTGTAAATAGTTGTGGAGCAGCATCTTCAGGAGCTACTGCAACTGTAAATACCGGAGGCGTACCATCTGCTCCGGTAATTACGCCAACATCGGCAACAATTGTATCAGGAACTAGTGCTGTACTAACAGCAACTTCATCAATTGCTAATGCTGTTATTAACTGGTACAGTGATCCATCTGCCAGCACAATTGTGTTTACAGGTACAAGATTTGTAACACCAACATTAACTGTAAATACAACTTATTACGTTACAACCACAGTTGCTGCTTGTGGAACAAGCCCAATAACTTCGGTCGTTGTAAATGTTATACCGCCTACACCTGGAACTACCGATTGCGGCATTGCTACCACTACACTGGCTACCGGTGTTGATGGCGTGAACATAGGTGCTGGTGTTTTCAATCCGGGTTTAGCAATCGATAATGATGTAAATACTGGTTCTACCTTATTTATTCCTGCCGGGGTGCTCAATACTTCTGTGTTTCATCGTTTAGGCTTTACAGGCGGTTTATCAAATGTAGGCGATACATTAAGAATAAAAATTTCATCTCCTGGAAGTTTATTATCAGCAGCAGTACTTCCTAATATTACCTTAACAACTTATAATGGTTCAGTAAGCAATGCTGATGAAGTAACACTAAACAGCCAGCTTATCCAACTTGATTTAGCCACAAATGGTAGCGAGGCTACTTTAACGTTTATCCCAACAAAACCGTTTGATGGAGTAGAATTAAGATTAAATTCTGGTTTAGTCGGCGTGCTAACATCAATTGATTTTAATTATGCACAAAGATCGGTTATGGCGCCTGAGGTTAGCGCTGCTACGGCCATTGCATGTTTAGGCTCATCAGCTGTGCTAAGTGTTAATAATCCAAAACCTAATACAACTTATAAATGGTATCAGGGAACGGTTTATCAGGCAAATAAAGATGGTGTTACCTTTTTGACTGATCCAGGACTTGCAGTTGGAAGTTACGATTTTTATGTAACCGCAACAGGTAATAATGGTTGCGAATCTGCCCCTGTAAAGGTTACTGTTACCATATCTGCGCCGCCAACACCTCCTGTACCATCAACAACAAATCCTGTATCAACCTGTTTAAACTCTCCGGTAACCTTAAGCATTCAGCCTGTAGCAGGAATTGTTTACAACTGGTACGATGCAGCTGTTTCTGGTAACCTGCTTGTCAGCAATAGCAGCACCTTTACTACACCAGCCAATTTGCCTGCAAATACATATACCTATTATGTAGAAGCTGCCTCTGCAACTGGTTGTACAAATGCTACTAGAACGGCTATTACCCTTACAGTTAACCAAAATGCTTTAGCTTCTGATATTATTATTTCAGGAAATAATGCCTTATGTAATGCTTCAACAACAGTTTTAACTGCAAGTAGTACAACGGTAACCAATCCAGTATTTACCTGGTATAGCGATGCCGGTTTAACCAATCAAGTGTTCGTTGGTGCCGCATTTACTACGCCTCAAATCAATGCAAATACAAGCTATTATGTTACTGTAAGTGGTACGAACAGGTGCCCGAATACTCCTGTCAATGCAGCTGTAGTTACCATTACCATTAATCCTGTAGCTGTAGCTTCTGATATCAATATATCAGGAACGAATACCATTTGCGCAGGTTCATCAACAACTTTGGTCGCATCTTCTACTATTCCAAATGCAGTGTTTACCTGGTACAATGATGCTGCATTAACTAGCGTTGCCTTTACGGGTGCTTCATTTCAAACACCTGCATTGTCTACCGAAAAGACTTACTATGTAACTGTAAAAGGCGATGGCAGATGCGAAAATACGCCAGCTACTGCGAAAGCCGTTTTAATTAATATTAATTCGCTTTCAACGGCGGCAGATATCAATGTAAGCGGGCTAAATGTTATCTGTAAAAATGCCACAGCTTCTTTATCGGCATCTTCTGCTACGGTAACTAATCCTGTATTTACCTGGTATAATGATGCTGCTTTAACAAGCGTTGCATTTGTAGGTTCTTCGTTCAATACACCTGCTTTAAGTGCTACCACAACTTATTATGTTACTGTTAGAGGAGATAATAGTTGTGCAAATTCGCCTGCCGATGCAAAAGTGGTAACTGTAACAGTTAAAGATTACGCTACTGCGGCCGATATTAATTTGAATAACGTAAATACATGTTCAGGTAATACTGTAACATTAATGGCTTTTAGTTTAACGGTTACACAGCCGGTATTTACCTGGTATAGTGATGCTTCGCTTACTGTTCCTGTTTACACAGGGCCAACCTATAATGTTACTGTCAGCTCAACTACGAGCTTCTATGTTACAGTTAAAGGAACAAATAAATGTGAAAATGCAGCAGCTGATGCTAAAATAGTTACTGTAAATGTTAATCCGCTGGCTACAACAACCGATATTATTGTAACTGGAAATACAGCAGCATGTACAGGCTCATCAGCCACACTTACAGCCAGTTCTACCACGGTAACGAATCCAGTATTTACTTGGTATAGCGATGCCGCTTTAACGAATATATCTTTTGTTGGGCCGGTTTATACAACACCAGTACTGAATACGAACACCACATATTATGTAACCGTAAAAGGTGATAATAAATGTGAGAATGCTCCGTCAACAGCACGGGTAATAACAGTAACTGTGAGCGCAGCACCATCTAATCCTGTCGTTTCAAGTACCGGTACAGCAGTTTGTTCAGGAAGTGCCACAACATTAAATATTCAAAACCCTCAGGCTGGTGTAACTTACGAATGGTACGACGCAGCTTCGGGTGGTAACTTGTTAAGTACTGGAACATCATATACTACTACCACTTTAACGGCTACAACAAGCTACTATGTACAGGCAGTTGGTGCCGGCGGATGTACCAGTGCTGCGGGTAGAACAATGGTTACTGTAACGGTGAATGCTCAGCCTTTTGTGCCAATTGTTGCTAGTAATTCAGTTAGTGTTTGTTCAGGAAGCAGTACAACCCTAGTAGTTACCAATGCTCAGGCAAATACTAATTATAATTGGTATACATTACTAACAGGAGGTACAATTGTTGGTACCGGAAGCACCTTTACAACTCCCGCATTAACAAACAATATCACATATTATGTTGAAGCGGCTTCAGGTACCTGTACTTCAAGCAATCGTACCCCTGTTAATATTACGGTTTCTCCACTTCCAGTTGCACCGCTTCTGGTAAGTGCCGCGAATGGTGTAATCTGTTCAGGTAGTACAACTGTTTTAAGTGTAAGCTCGCCAGATGCAGGATTGACCTACAGATGGTATAATACAAATACAGGCGGTACTGCTTTAGGCCAGGGAACTACCTTTACAACACCATCACTTAGCACTACAACAATATTTTATGTTGAAAGTGTAAATGCATCGGGTTGTAGCAGTGCAACCAGGACACCTGTAACTGTTACTGTTTTACCGGTGTTGGCAGCACCAGTAGTCAGCGTACAAACAACAACACCTACAAGTGTAACCTTTAGCTGGAATGCGATTTCAGGCGCAACTGGGTATCAGGTGTCTACTGATAATGGTGCCACATGGCAGTCGCCATCAAATGGTGCTACATCAACTTCGCATACTGTAACAGGTTTAAAACCAGATCAGGCGGTAGTAATTATTGTCAGAGTAATTGGACAGATAGCTTGTCAAACCAGTGCAAATTCTACTGCTATAACAGGTAAGGCGGCAAATCCACTTGGTAATGATGTTTATGTGCCGAATGCTTTTACCCCAAATAATGATGGTAAGAACGATATATTCCTTGTTTACGGAACAGCTATCGCTTCTGTTAAAATGAATATTTATACACAATGGGGCCAACTGATTTATCAGGTTAACTCTACAACTACAGGATGGGATGGAACTTACAAAGGCGTAGCCCAGCCAAGTGGTGTGTATGTATACATGATTGAAATTGAAATGACAGATGGTACCAAGGTTATGAAAAAAGGAACAGTAACCCTTATCAGATAATTAACAGATATAATTTAAGCTATAAACTACATTCTATGAAAATGCTATCACCTCTAAAAATATACGTTACAATGCTTTTGTTAAGCATTGTAACGCTTAGCCTTAAGGCACAAACAGATCCTCATTTTTCGCAATATTATGCATATCCCTTATGGTTAAATCCGGCATTAACCGGTGTTATTGATGGTGATTATCGTGCATCGTTAAACGTTAAGCAACAATGGGGCGCACTATCAAATTCTTTTCTTACCGGTGGTGCATCTTTTGATGTTGCCCCAACTAAGAATTTTGCTTTTGGTGCAACTATCCTCAATCAAAGAGCGGGGGAGCTTGATTTTAACTATTTGACAGCATTGGTTTCGGGCTCATATCGGTTAAGGTTTGGCGTGGAGGGTTTGCAAATGATAAGTTTTGGATTGCAGGCGGGGTTTGTAAACAGAAGTTTCGATTTGTCGCAGGCAAGATTCGGAAATCAGTTTAATCCGATTACAGGCTATGATGGAGGCTCTTTCAGTGGTGAAAATTTTTCCTCAACCTCGTCTTTTGTGCCTGATATTAATGCAGGATTGATGTATTTTGATGGTAACCCAAACCAGAATGTAAATGTATTTGTTGGTGCCAGCGCAGCCCATTTGAACAGGCCTGTAGAGCGGTTTTCAGGTAATAGCACACGTACACCGATCCGTTTCACAGCACATGGCGGTGCCCGCATAAGGGCTACCGAATTGCTTGATGTTATCCCAAATGCTTTAGTTATGTACCAAGGAAACACTAACGAAGTGTCTGTTGGTGCTTACGCCCAGTTTATGGTTAATAACCAATCGAATATTTTATTTGGAGGGAACTATCGTGTCAAAGATGCAGCTATTGCATTCGTGGGCCTTCAATTTAAGAACATGGTTTTTGGCTTGAGTTATGATGTGAATACCTCAACTTTCAACAGGGCATCAAACAGCAATGGTGGCTTAGAGTTATCTATTTCACTCATTGGTCGTAATGGTATTATTGGCCCAAACTTTTTCTGTCCTCGTTTATAATTATTCTTATGAAAAAATTAATCCTCTTCCTGATTATTGCCTCAGTTACATCTGCTAAAGCACAATATGTAGTCAATTACAAAAAAGTAGCTGATGCTTATTTCCAAAATAAAGATTACTATGCAGCCTCAACCTTTTATAAAAAAGCCTTAAAAATTACCTCCGATAGCACTCAGCTAGTTTTACCCTACGGAAAAGATAAAAAACAAGGCAGCAATGATAAGGTGATTGAAGATTATGAGGGGTCGTTATATAATCTGGCTGAATCGAGCAGACTATATCGTGATTTTTCTGAAGCCGAAAAATACTATGCCGTGGCCAGTACATTTAGTAATCCAAAGTATAGAAAAGCCATGTATCACTACGGCGAAAGCCTAAGGGCAAATAAAAAATTTCAGCAGGCAATAACGGCTTTCGAACATTTTATTCAGAAGAATGATACCGATGAATTAGTTAAACATGCCAGACTAGAAATCCTTTCTTGCAAGTTTGCGATAAAGGAAATGAAATATCCAAGGATGGTTCAGCTGAAAAAATTGCCTAATGATGTTAACGGCCTGGGTTCAAATTATGCTCCTGTAAAAGCTGGTGGCGATTTTTATTTTACATCCTCACGGCCTGTTTCTGTTGCAGGTAAGCCTGAAGTGTTAAAGGCTGTAAAGGGTGAAACTGTTGTTTCAACGAAAGCAAATCCTTTTATAAACAATATTTACCGAAGCAAGGGGAATATTAATGAAACAGAGGTTGGTGTAAAAAAAATTGATATAAATCTGCCTAAGGATATGGAATTTGCGGCTGTCAGCTTTAATCCCGAAGGTACTGTAGCTTATTTTACGGCATGGAAAGAAAAGGAAAAATACGCGATTTATTCATCTGCTAAAGTAGATGATAAATGGTCGGACCCCCAACCATTGGGTCTTCAGATTAACAGTAAAGACCATAATTCGGCACAACCCTTTGTAACTGCCGACGGGAAATTTCTAATATTCTCATCTGATATGGCTGGTGGCCACGGTAAATATGATTTATGGTATGCTGCTATCAGGGTCGATGGAAGTATAGGCAGTGCCGTAAACCTGGGGCCGAAAATTAATACAGAATCTGATGAACGGGCGCCAAATTATAACTCGCTCACCAAAAAACTAATTTTCAGCAGTAACGGAAGAATCGGTTTTGGCGGTATGGATTTCTTTGAGTCAACAGGTGATCTGGTAACCTGGACAACTCCAAAAAATATGGGATATCCTTTTAATTCCTCAAAAGACGATGTTTATTTTACAGCCTCAAATGCTGATGGTAGCAAAGGCTACATCAGTTCTGACAGGGAATCTGCCTGCTGTCTTGAACTCTTTGAAGTTAAAATTGAGTACGTAACGATTTCGGGAATTATTACCGATTGTAAAACTAAAGCGCCTTTGAGTGGTGTGTCAGTGAAAATGTTTGATCAGGATATTGAAGACAGCCTCATAACTGGTGCATCTGGTAAATATGAATTTAAAATTGATAGTCGACGTCCGGTACGATTACATATGGCTAAAGAAAATTACTTTGCTTTAAACAAGAGTTACTCTTTTGAGGAAATAGCCAAAGCTGATACCTTAATGTATGCTGATTACTGCATGAATGCTTTCAAACTAAACGTTCCAATTGTTCTAGATAACATTTATTATGAATTTAACAGCGCCGAATTAACCGAACCTTCTAAAAAGGTACTCGATGCATTGGTTCTGATTATGGAAGATAATCCTGAAATGGAAATCGAACTCGGTGCACATACCGATGATATCGGAACTGATGCTTATAATCAGGATTTATCCGAGAGAAGAGCGAAATCATGTGTTGATTATCTGGTAAGTAAAAACATAGCCCAAAACCGTATGACTTCAAAAGGCTACGGTGAAAGTACACCGATTGCACCAAACAAATTAAAAAATGGTAAAGACAATCCTGAGGGAAGGGCAAAAAACAGAAGAACAGAATTTAAAGTAACTAAAAAATAAGGGGTGTTGTCCATAGTTTAGTGTTAGGCAGGAGGTTTATAACTCCTGCCTTTTTAATTATGAACATATTTCTCTACCCGATTTGCAAAATCATTTAAATCGAAAGGTTTATTAATAAAATCTTCGGCTGTACATTTAGATTTAACATGACTTAGGTGATTATTTGCCGACATCATCATTACAGGAATATCATAGGTTTTGGCATTTTGTTTTAATTCAGTACAAATGTCAATACCATTTCCATCAGGCAGCATAATGTCCAAAATAATCATATCAGGCTTGTGGTTATTCATCTGTAACCAAAAGTCTTTGGTGTTAGGGCAGGCCCTTACCTCGTAAAGCTCCTCTGTTAACAGAAATTCGATAACATCTCTGATTGCCGGGTTATCTTCTACTATATAGATGCACTTTTTCATAGTATTTCTATTTTATGTATTAATAACGTGGTTGATCGTAAGGGGTTTAGCTTAGTTTTTCACATCGTTGTAGTTATTAACTTTTATGTTTTTGGTTAGTGTTCGCTTTTTAATGATTTTTTTGGTGTAACAGCTTGAATATATTAACTTTAAGTTATCTAATCATCCTAATTAACTACTCTATGAAAAGAATTATCATTTGCTGTGACGGAACCTGGAATAGTCCGGGTGATACTGAAGATGGCGAACCCATTAAAACCAATGTTCAGAAGTTATTTGAAGGTGTGTGTAATATAGATGAAAATGGTGTTTTTCAAATTAAGCATTACATAGAAGGTGTTGGTACATCAGGTAGTAAAACAAGAAGAATTCTGGATGGTGCCACAGGTTGGGGATTAGATCATAATATTATTAGTGCCTATAAATTCCTTGTGTGGAATTATGTTAAAGGCGATGAAATTTATCTTTTTGGATTTAGTCGCGGTGCTTACACAGCTCGGAGCGTTGCAGGATTAATACGTAATTGTGGCATTATCAGAAATGATGACCTTGGCTTAATTAATGAAGCTTACCATCATTATAGAAACAGGGGAGAAGGCGATTGGAGTCCTGATGGTAAAAATGCACGCGATTTTCGGGAAAGATATAGCATTGAAACCAATATAAAATTTATTGGTGTTTGGGATACCGTTGGTTCTTTAGGAATTCCACTTAGTATATTTCGTCTTTTTAATAGTAATAAATATAAATTCCATGATACAACTTTGAGTAGCTATGTCGATTACGCGTATCATGCTTTGGCCATTGATGAGAAAAGAAAGAGTTTCAAACCTACTTTATGGTCGCAGAGTAAGAATGTACATAAGCGGGAAGTGCCTCAGGTAATGGAGCAGCGCTGGTTTTGCGGTGTTCATTCTAATGTTGGTGGTGGTTATCCTGATGAGCGCCTGAATGATATTGCCTTAAACTGGATTATAGAAAAAGCCTCGGCTGTTGGTTTGGCAATTGACAGAACATATCAGCAAACACACATTAATCCCGGCATCGAAGGTAAGTTGTATAATTCATCAGTTTTTCCTTTTAACCTTCTGGGACCAATTCATCGTACAATAAGTGCAAGGGAAAATTATCAGGCTACAGTCGATCCTACGGTAATCAAGAAATGGTCGGCAGATGTAAATTATCGCCCTAAAAATTTAAGGCATGTAATGGAAAAAATTAGAGATAATGGTAACTGGCCATAGCTATCCTAACAATTGTTAAAAACTTTTAAAATAATTTGGTGTTTAATTTCATCATTTATATGATCAATAAAACATAAGAATTAAATACCTCAACCATGAAGTCTATTTTAACAGATGCTGATTATAAAAAAATAATTAATCGCATTACTTCTCTTTCGGAACAAACTAATGAGTTGAATAATAGTTTTACGGAATTAAACCATTTACGCCAAATGGCGATGGATTATGAACGCAGAAAATATGATTTTACGCTCCATGTTAATAAAGATTATTTTTGGCCTGTAGCCAGATAATTTATTGATTTTATACCCACTCTTAACTTCCACATACATTTGCAAGAATACCGTAAAAACGGTATATAAGATTTTGTTTTTTTATTGCAGATTTACACTGTGTATATGTATACTTACATAGCAGGATCTTAAACTAAGATTTTTTGTAATGGCTTAATTCTAATAAAGCCTTGTGGTGCGCTTCTCCTGCTATTTCTTGCTCTATCCTAATTTTACAGCAGCACATACACGATTGTTTCTTTTTCATTGCGTTTAATTTTTAATTGGCACATGTGTCACAATTAATCCGAAAATGGCTAAATCTATCTCATTGAAAAGTCGTGTTAACCTTGTACATGATTTAAAAGCTCAGCCCGAAGTTCATGCGGAAAAGGTCGATGTTCTTTTAAATCAGATTAAAAAATCTGATGTCACTCCGCTAAGCGTTCGCCCATTAAAAACAGAAAGTATTACGCAGATTAATGAAAATATACGTAAGAATGTGCTGTTAAGCGATTTCGTCGAATCGAAAGTTCCGAAAACAGACAATGAACAATTGGTTATTAGAAGGGAAACACCATTTTCTACATTAAGCAACATTTCATTACCTACTAATTTTTCGAATACTGCCAATACCTTTTCAGTGCTAGGTGGTTTAAGTTCAGCTGCTTCTGCATCAAAAACTATGGGGCCATTTACTACCAACGATGGAAGGTTAGTTTGGTACGATTTCTTTACATACGAAAAACTTATACCAGTTTATTTAAATGGCGAAACGCAACCATTAATGCTTATTCCCATAAAACTTGCAATCGTGAACCGCCCATCTAGTACTTTCACTTTAACAAAAGGTAGTGTTTGGCTGAGGGCCGATTTATTTGCTGCCGGCGCAGGTAACTTAAAATATACTGGCTTTAAGATCGCTTCTGGAAAAATCATCTTCTCGAAGTCGATTTCCGTTACAGCCGATTCGATAAAGTTAACACCTGATATTACATACTCGCTGGAACTTAATTTTGATAATGCTTTTACACCCAAAAGTGACGGTATTTACGGATTAGACTCTCGGATGGCAAATATAAAAATGCCAGATTTATTGACAATGAATTATGCCGGCAAGAAATTTACAATTACTAGAATGGGAGATGCAGCATGGCAACTTTATGGTGATGCAAGAACTTTTACCTATTCTAATAAAAACGCAACATATAGTGCGCCATTTGATAAGCTGCTAATTCCAATCGATTCGAATAGTTTAATTTTCAAGCCTTTGAATGTTAAATCAACGTTTTTTAAACTAAATGGAGAAGCGACAATAAAATCATCGTTTTGGGCACTTCCACTAAGTGAACTGGATGTTTCCAAACCATTTTCTATTAGGAACAATGGTGCGCTGGCCTTATTTGCTAATCAAGGTTTAAACTGTACTTGGGAGGGTATAGATGATCGTTTGCCTGTCGAATTATTAAGTCCTTACATTTTTGCTGAGCAGGGATTATTCCTGATACACGAATTAAAGGCCGATTTTAAAACTATTGAAGAACACTATAACCTTTGGGATACAGCACTTGATAGTGGAATAAAAGCAGGATTGAGATTAAGCTTTAATCGCAAGAAAAAATTCGATTATACTTGTTTTGAGGAAGGTATTGAAGGCATTGTTGTACCCGCAGATGTTTTTACTGATGCTGATAAGCCTTTACAGGCTGATGGAAATCCTGTAGCACCTAAAACTAAAGATAGTATTTATGTGAAATACATTTCTGCTGCATTAGCGCAGGTAATGATTATCGATCAGGATATGCTTTACGAGCAAAATGCAATAACAGAAAATACAGATAACCTGATATCGCCTGTGAAATTCAGAGAAATTAAAAAAGCTGATTCACGTTACAGATTCGCCCTGGAAAATGCTTATTTATTGTGTACACCGCCAGCTGCGTTAATGTTAAGTGGTAGCTGGAATAATCAAAATACATTAACAAAAGGTAACCTTACTATTTTGTACGGCTTAACAGATTTAATTCCGACATTACCACATCCCTATACTTCTGAATTTTTATATAAGCCAAGCAGGGCCGCAACAACTTTCCGCGATGTTGCCAGCTATAATCAAAGTATGATTGGCTTATTAACATCAACTTGTGAATGGTCTCAAAATGAATCAGGACTTGCGTTAGTAAATGTCGATTTCAAGTTAACTTATAATGCTACCCAGGGTATGCAAACCATAATGCAGACTACTGCAAATCAAGAAACTGCGGTTCAGCCAATGGCTGCAATGGTATCAACTGGGCAAACACCTATCGACAGGATGAATGATTCATCATCATTTAGAACACCACATGTCTTTTCGTTGTTGGATTTGAGTACCAATTATGATTTGTTAGGAATATCGATGTCGTTTAACCAGGTTCGGGTTGTTACAGAAGGTTATGCCAAAATTAAGCAAACCGCAGATCAGATTGTTACAATTGAAAAAATGAATTTGCGTTCTCCAATGGCCATGTTAAATGGTTTTACACTCCCACACATAACCTGGGAGCCACTGATTAACCTAACTCCACCTGATGACAGTACTTACCCTAAATTAGGTACTTTAGGTTTTAGTGATCAGGGACCTGCAACTGTATTCACCCAACTGGATAGCAGGACAATCGATATAGACCCATTAAAATACATTCAACGTTTCAGGCGAAATTTAAAACCAGATGATGTTATTGCCGGAACCTATCCTGCTCCGCTAAATCCGATAGAAAAAGATGGTAATTTAAGGAGTTCTATATTATTTGGGCTGCCAAACGGTAAATTTTCTATTGCTAATCTGGTTCCATTTAATGCACAACAGGCAACAGTAAATAACAGGCATTTGGATTTTATATTGCCCGAATTTAAAATACAGGATGCCAAATTTGCGGGAGGTGTACAGTTTCGTTTGGCTGCAAATAAACCGCTGGAGGAACTAAATCCACCTGAAATGCAAGGATTAACTGGTCAAATGCGAAATCTTGTAGATGAATGGGGTAATCAGCTACCACAAAGTATTTTGGGGGAAAGTGTTCACAAAATATTCAATCAAAGATTTGCGCAATCTGGCAGTATTAAAACAGGCATTCCCTTAACACATATTGATTTTTCTGGTTATGGTGCAAGCACATTTAGTAACTGGCTGGCACCACTTTCCAAATTTGCTTCAATTTCGCAGGTAAAATTCGATGTGATGCGTGGTCGCTTATCGCACGAAATTGTTCAGGCAGTAAGCATGCTTTATCCTTGGGGTATTTGCGTGGTAAGGACAGTTACTTTTTTTAGACGTAACAATGCAATAATTTACAGAGAAGACAGTGGCTGGCAGGCTAAAAGCGAGGGTATTTTCGATTTTTCTTTTGAAACGCTGGCTAATAGCGCAGGCAATAATGCGAAATTTGAAAACCCTTATTTTTTCTATCCAGGTTTAGTCGGCGGGTTATACAATGTTCATAATATAAAAGAAATACCAGGTGAGCTAATTAAAATAGATTATACGCCACAAGATGGTGAATACTGGAAAGGCAATCCGTCCGATTATGTTCATCGCACACAAGCAGGGACAGCAGTTCGAGCAGAATTTATTGCTGTAACCTTTGATGCGGATGCAAATCTTGATATGGATGGAAAGGGTAATTATGTTCTTCAAACTGGTAAGCAATTTAAAGGCTATCTGCAATTAGGCCCTGAAGGTGTTCCGGTACCGCAGAGGATATTCAAAGAGTTAATGTTGAAAGCTCAGAATGCGGTTGGTGGTAACGTAGATTGTGTTTTAAGTTTAGGTGCAAGCAAGCAATCTATCCAGGTAAACCGTGTTGATGTTACTTCTTCATTCAAAAATAATAACCCTAATGAAATAATTTTTGTTGCTGCGGCAAAAGGATCGGTACAATTACCTGCCGATGGAAGCTGGAGTGTCGTCGAACTTGATAAAACATCGGGCGATGTGTTGCCAGTTGCAAATAAAGAAAGTGTCCCTGTGATAAGAGATGGTTTACGCGATCGGCTTAATCCCTTGTTTAAGGTGGCCGGCCCCAAAAGTATCTCTAAAATCACATTCCCCGATGCTTTGTTGAATAATGCAGTAACCTTTGCTAAAAGATATGGATTTGTTCAGAATACAGGAACCCAAAAGCTCTTAATGGCTGATCCAAATTATGATATTACGAAAATAGGCTCATTATTAACCGAAGCCCCTTTACTTGCTGATAGTTTCAGGCTTTTAAATAGTAAAGGCCCTTTCCCTAACATGGGTAATGCCATAAAAATAGAGGATGTTACAACTGCTGTTACTAAAATTCTTCCAGGTGGATTGTCAAAGGTGATTAAAGGCTTCAAGGTACCTGATAACTTTACTTTCGATGTTATTGGTACGGAAGGTTCACCGTTCAGGTTGTACATCAAATACAAAAGTGATCCCAAAACTGGCCCGAGCTCAAATACATTAGTAGATTATGTTACCGATTCAGGGGCTGCATTAGATAAGTGGAAAAATGAATTGGGTAACATGAGTATTGTGGTCGATTTAGCCTCCTTTAAGTCATTAATGACGATTAGCGGGGATTTCAAAGCAAACGCTTCAATAAAGCCTGGCTTCGAATCTGGTAAAGCACCACAACTTAAACTTGCAGAGCCCCTTGAGAAAATATACCAGATATTGGAGTTTTTAGATAACCTCGATCCAACACAACCTGTTGAGGCTGTAAAAAAAGGTTTGCAAATTGCGATGAGCAATGGTGCCGATAGCTGGGATTACAAATTTAAAGCCTCGAAAGAAATTCCATTTGTTAAATTTCCTTTCGATCCGGTTAATTATAACTCGCCAACTACACCATTAAAACTCGATGCTTATTTTAAAATTGGCTGCTATTTTAATCAGCCCATTAAGATTCCAAAAACCATTGATCAGGTAATGCCATCGGCGGGCGCATTTTTAGAATTGGGTGCCGATTTAAGGGTAATGTGCGTATCGCTGGCAGCAGCAACAATTTATGCAACAGGAAGGGCTGAAGTAGGCTTGGCTGCAGATTTGAAAAATCCACCGACACTTTATTTTAAATTCGGTTTTGGTGTAGAACTATGTGTTGGTTTACCCGTAATTGGAAGTGTTGCCGTAATGTATATGGTTGGCGTAGATATGTCGCTTAATACAGAAGAATTAATTGTTGGGGCATTCATCTACTTTAGAGGAAGAGCTGAAATTTTTGGTGGAATTGTTACAATAACTATCCAGATCGAAGCTGCGGGAAAAATTCAGAAACAATTAAACGGTGGTCCAACCAGCTGTATCGCTATGTGCACTTTTGCTTTAGATATCAGTATTTTCTGGGTTATCGATATCAGCTTCTCCGAAACCTGGGAAGAAACCCGTCAAATTGCTTAATCCTTAATTTAAACTATTATGGAACCAAATCTTTGCATCTTAACTTTTCCCCAATACTATAAAAATGGGCGAATTACTTTTAATATTGTTATCATACCGCGAAACCTTAACCCACTCTTGCCCTTGCAAACTGGTTTACCAGCATTTGCAGATGCCAAAATATTATTCAAGGCCATGATAATTAATAGTTTGGATGGCTTACCCTTGTCGGGTAGTGCTATCCAATCGACATCATTAATTATCGAAAATCAAATTACCTCAAGTCGTGAAGTTTGGGAGGCACTAAAAGTACAGATGGAAGCCAGTGATGGCATGAAAATAAATGATGCTGAATCGGCAAAAGCAGAACAAAGAGCAGCACATGCTATCGATAAGTACAAAAACGTTTCCATCAGAAAGTACTTGCCAGAAAGTTACCGTACATCTTTTAACTATGTCAGATCGAGAAGTAGATATGCTATTACCGGCGATGACTATAGTTGTGCAATAAAAAACAAGAACCCTGAAAGTACAGATAGAAATACACAAAGAGATGTACTTTCATGGGGTAAAGTTATTGCTTTGTGTTTGCGAAATCCAACACTGGCGCAAAAGGCAGGATTAATCTACAAGGCTTCAATAGCGGTGAATGATCCTGCAGGATTGTTTGAAAAGGGTGGCTGGATATATTGCGGTTTTTCTGCTGGAAGTGCTTTTGCAGGTTTAGATACGATGCAGTATGCAGCAAGAATACCTGCCCTTAAGGGACTAACAGAACGTGTATTGTTTTCTGCTGTGCAATTTCCGGTTTCAAGTGTTGCAAATAACAATATAGGTTATGATGAAGTTTTGCGTGATGCTATTGTTTATGATGATGGTTTTGCAAAAATTGTTCATGCAAATCAACCTGTAAATCAGGATTTGCTGCAGGAAAAAGATAAATCAAACCCGCCGTTAAAAGACATTGGTATTCGTTTAGGTTGGGATGATGAACAGATTGCCATTTGGTACAATCGACAGATGCTTAAAAAAGAAGAACAAACGGATACGGCTGTTGATACGCCATTGGGAGTGTTTGGCTACAAGGTTGATGTAAGAAAAAAAGGAGAGGAGCGGTGGCTTTCTCAAAATAGTTTGGTTCTTCAACAAAATACAGCGCTGAAAAATGGCCAGCTATTAATTTCCCGTGCCGGTGAAATTGTCGAACCTGGCATCGAAATTCATCCAGCAGCACATGGCGACTCGCAAGGAGATGGTTTTTGGCTACCAATGTATTTTAGCAGCTGGATGGGAAAGCCAGTTTCCATTGCAGACAAGGATGCGGAAGATATTAATATGCTCCGGCCAGATAAAATGATTAAACCTCGTCCTGATATTGAAAATTCGATTAACAATATTCCAAAGCGAACTTTTCATCCTTATTCGGCCGACCCTGCCAATGTGCTTCCACTCGTTTACGGTAACGACTATCAGTTTAGGGTTCGGTTAATGGATATTTCTGGCGGTGGACCTACGGTAAATGATAAGGCTTTAAATGGTGGTGAAAAACCTATTGCAGATTTACATTTTAAAAGACATGTTGCCGCCGGAGCATTAAGAATTGTTAACGTTACTAATGTTTTCGATAAACTTCCTAAAAAGGAAGTTGCCGATATTATTGATACAAGTAAACTCCAGAATCTCATTACTGCCGACAGACCAATATTAAAGATTCAAAGACCTTTGTTAGGTTACCCTGCAGTAGTATTTACCGGGAAGTATTCTGATGCCATCGGTCGCTTAAAATCCATTTTAAACAATTTAACCAATAGCGGCAGAAAGGCGGTGGATATCGGTTTGTCCGATCCAAATGTCGATTTCTTTAAGGTGAAAGTAGAAATTAAAAGTCTGGAAATGGATAATGGGCGATCGGAAAATGGTAAAGAATCGTTCATTATCTTATATGAGAAAGAGTATACATTTGAAGCCGCAGAAAACGATTATGACCAGGAGTTTCCTTTAAAAATTGTGTATTCAGATGTCAATCAGCTTGATTTTATAAATGGTTTTGATGATACGGGTAATGATGATGAACTTGTTTTGCCAACTTCCAGACATATACGCTTAACTTTTATTCCCATAATTAAAGCAGCCGATAATGATTATGCAGATTTAAGTATTCTTGAAGGAAAAAAACTCACATTAACTGCTTATGAACCATCGACAAATGAAAGTAATTTACTGTCACCAATTGATGGTGGTTTTAAGGCAGTATATCTTCAGCCAGAATATGCATCAGATCAGAATCAGGTTAAAGTTTACAAAACAACGGTTACACTGAATTTAGTTAAGAGCAGTACACCAGTAGAGCTCAACCGCCTGGCAGAGGCATTTAGTCTTTCTGCACATAATTTAACCCTCGAAGGCGAGAAAGGAAAAAGGCTACAATTTGGATGTTCGAAAATGATGCGACATTCTTTAGCACCAGATTCATCCTCTGTATCATTTTCATCATTAGGCGAATTATTTAATCACTGGGTTATTGGCGTCAACTTTACCATGGCCCGCGATTGGGCATGGGATGGTTTGGAAAAGGAGAGTTTTTCTGTTTATCGTAAATGGAAACGTGAAGGTGAAACCGGCTTTAGCAGTGAGGTGCTTGCTGGAACGATTAATGTTTCGGATACTGCCGCTATGAATGCTTTAAGCGAGCCAGAGCGGAGTTATTCCAGGTTACTCTTTTTAGATGCTTTTGATCCGAAAGAAGCAGCCAGACCTTATCCTTCAGAAATTATTCTGAGTTACCGTATCGTTACAAACTTTAAAAAAGATGGTGTTCCAGAAATTGCCGATGCGGAAATTGCCGATCAGGAAATCCATTTACCGGTAACTATAATTCCGGCACAGGTACCTAAACTCGTTTCGGCTGGGATTGCATTATCTCCTTATGTTGCTGACGACGAAAAGTACGCTTCTACAGATTTAAGACAACGCTTTCTATGGTTAGAGATGGATTCTAGCCCTAATGATCCTAACGATACCTATTTTGCAAGGGTACTCTCAAATGCGCCAGATCCATTGCTCAGTTTGGTTACCCGAAAATTAAAAACTTACGACCCTGTTGATCCACCTTTGAGTATCAACGACGAAAAAATACGATCAATTATCCCAGGAATGGATAATGATTTTGCCGGAATGGGAGCAATGCAGGAAATGCTTAGGGGAGACGATGCTTCAGGGAAATCGAACTTTTATATGTTGCCTTTGCCTCCAGGACTGCACGCTGATAGTGATGAACTATTTGGTTTTTTTAGTTACGAAATTCGCGTTGGCCATAAAAAAGAAATATGGAGTACAGCACAAGCAAGGTATGGCAGGCCACTCAAAGTAAATGGTGTGCAACATCCAGCGCCAAATTTAACCTGTAATGTATTTAGAAGGAAAATTCCATTAATTTCAAGAGTTTCGAAGGCAGAGGTTTTAGCAAGCAGAGCTGAGAAACTTGTAAAAAGGACAAGCCGGTTAATAAAGGCATCACCAGTTAAGATCACTTTTCTCAATGAAATTGTAATTACCGCACCCTTTGCAACGGCACTATTAAACGGTGAAAATATCACCGCAAATCCACCACAAACAAGTTTATGGTATATGCTGTATACGCAAGTACGTCAGGCAGATGGATTGTCCTACCGAAACCTTTTGTTGAATTCAGGATATATGGCTTATGTTCCACCTAAGCGAAAGGTTTTAGGGAAAAATGAACTTGCATTAAAAGATGAAGGTACTAAGTTAGGGATGGCAATTTTAAAGGTTGAGGATATTCAGCAAAAACTTGCAGAATTAGGCCTTTCTTCGGAAAGTAGTTTGAGTGTGCTTTGTGTAGAAATGTTTCCCATGGGAAATACCTGGAGAACAGACGATGAGAAAAACAGGTCTTTAGCCGAAAGGGCAGCCACTCAAGAGCCGCTTAATCCTTTAACAACAGGTCTAGGATCTTACAGGATATACCGAACATCAGCCCTGATACCGGTTGCCGAAGTTTGTTGCGATGATTGTTAGATTAAATTTTTCAAGAGCCCGATAAATCGGGCTCTTGATTTATTCTGCGGCTTTTTCACCTTTCTCACCTAGTTTAACAATATCACCGGTTTTAAAAAGTATTGGCTTTAATGTCTCTTTCCAGGCTTCTTTTTTTCGCAAAAGGAACTCCAGATCCATTCCAAAGTGTTTCATTTCTTCCTGCTGGGCATTTATCATAATTGCCTTTGCGTCAGGATCTTTTTCTACAGAAATTCGCTGTTCATACCAGCCTATTGCTTCTGCTTCCTCTTGTAATGAAGTAATCATGCGGGCAAAAGTTCTGGTTTCTTCCGAAAGCTCTTCGGGTGGTTCATGATATTGATTTGTTGCCATGTTTCGATAGTTTTATATTCAACATTTCAATTCATTAAAAGGTTTGGAAATAAGCAGATAGCAAACCTTTGTATTTGTTCAAGTGTTTTGTCATATAAAAAAGGATATGAGTCTTGACAAATATATTTCTAAGCGTGATTTCTCCAAAACAGAAGAACCTAAATCTGGAAAGAGTAAAGATACCGATAAACTTCATTTTGTAATTCAGAAACACGATGCTTCAAGACTTCATTATGATTTCAGGCTTGAAATGCGTGGTGTTTTAAAAAGTTGGGCAGTACCTAAGGGCCCATCAACCGATCCTAAAATAAAGCGCCTGGCCATGATGGTTGAGGATCATCCTTATGATTACAGGACTTTTGAAGGTATAATTCCAAAAGGTGAATATGGTGGTGGAACAGTAATAGTTTGGGATGAAGGAACTTACGAGCCTATTGAAGAAATTAAAGGAAAAAAAGCACAGGAAAAACATTTAATTCACCAGCTTAAAGAGGGCTCACTAAAAATTAAACTTAATGGAGAAAAGCTTCATGGTGAATTCGCCTTGGTTAAAACACATGGTATGGGCGAAAATGGCTGGCTGCTGATTAAACATAAAGATAAATTTGCGTCGGTTAAAGACATAACAAAGGATGATAAATCTGTTGTTTCCGGAAAGACTATCGAAAAGATGGAAAAAACTTTCGATAAAGTTTGGAAAGGAGGACATGAAGAAAAGCTGAAGGCTGAAAAAAAAAGTCCTCAGGAAAAATTAGCAAAAAAGATAAAGCCTCAAAAAGCAGAGGAAAAAGTTAGTGCTGAACAGATTTTAAAGAAAATAAAAAAAAGTGCTTTTCTTGATGCCGTAAAACCGATGCTAACCACTTTAGTTGATGAGCCCTTTGATGATGTTAACTGGCAATATGAGGTGAAGTGGGACGGCTATCGTACGCTTGCGTACCTTAACAAAGGAACAGTTGATTTACTTTCAAGAAACAATAAATCATTCAATGATAAATTTTATCCCATTTATGATTTAATTAAGCATTGGAAAATGAACGCAGTTTTTGATGGTGAAATTTTAGTGCTTAATGATAAAGGTGTATCAAATTTTGGTGCTTTACAAAACTGGCGTAGTGAAGCTGATGGCGACCTTGTTTTTTATGTTTTCGATTTGCTTTGGTATGAAGGAAAAAGTTTATTGAATGTACCGCTTCATCAACGGCAGGCCATATTGGAACAAATTCTTCCTGTTGATGATGATCGGGTTAGGTTAAGTAAAGTTTTTAAGACAAGCGGTATAGATTTTTTTGATGCAGCAGAACGAATGGGGCTTGAAGGAATAATTGCTAAAAAATCGGATAGCTTGTATCATCCAGGAACCCGCTCAAAAGAGTGGTTGAAAATTAAAGTTCACAAACGCCAGGAAGTAGTTATTGCGGGCTATACCAAAAACGTCGATTCTTCTAAACTTTTCAGCGCTTTACTTTTAGGTGTTTACATTAACGATAAATTACAATATGTTGGTAAAGTTGGGACAGGCTTTTCTGATAAAAGCCAAAAAGCTTTACTTAATCAACTTAAACCTTTGATAATTTCTGAAAGCCCATTTTTTACGGAGCCTGATGTAAATAAACCTTCGCGTTTCAGGCCAAATCCGCCAAAAACAAAAATAACCTGGCTAAAGCCCGAACTTGTTTGCGAGGTTACTTTTACGGAAGTTACTGCTGATGGTGTTTTCAGGCATCCTTCATTTAAGGGATTGAGGGATGATAAAAATGCTAAAGAAATAAAATTAGAAATTGAAAAGCCTGTAGAAGCCATGTTAGATAATAAAAAAAATGAGGGAAAAGATAATCATAAACAAGCTATTAAACCTCCAAAGGGTGAAAGCCCAAAAACATTATTGAATCCAAAAGATGAAACACAGGTTAGAAAGATTAAAGGTCATGAGATAAAGTTTACACACTTGAGTAAACTTTACTGGCCTGCCGACAAAATTACTAAACGCGATTTATTTAACTATTATTATCAGGTTGCAGATTATATTTTACCATATCTGAAAGACAGGCCGCAATCGTTAAATCGCTTTCCCGGTGGAATTAACGGCAAAAGTTTTTACCAAAAAGATGTTAAAGGGAAAGCACCTGTGTGGGCAGAAACTTTTCCTTATGAAAATGGTGATGGAGAAAAGAAGGAGTATCTCGTTGGTACTGGAATAGATAGTTTATTATGGATGGCCTCGTTAGGATGTATAGAAATAAACCCATGGTTTAGCCGTATTCAAAAACCCGATAATCCTGATTATTGCGTAATAGACTTAGATCCTGACAAACAATCTTTTGATAAGGTGGTAACAGCAGCACTTGAGGTTAAAAAGGTTTTAGATGCGATTAACGTTACCTGTTACCCAAAAACGTCAGGTTCTACAGGTATGCATATCTACATTCCGTTAAATGCAAAATATACATATGAGCAAAGTCAGATGTTTGCGAAAATAATAGTTAGCCAGGTAAATAAACAAATCCCTGAATACACTTCCCTTGAACGAATGATTTCAGCAAGAGAAGGAAAGATGTATCTGGATTTTCTACAAAACAGACCTGGAGCTACCATAGCCGGACCATATTCTTTGAGGCCTAAACCGGGTGCAACGGTTTCAATGCCTTTACATTGGGAGGAAGTGAAGCCGGGTTTGAAAATCAAGGATTTCAATATTTTTAATGCTGTTGACCGTCTTAAAAATGAAGGAGATATATTTAAAGCCGTACTGGGAAAAGGTATCGATTTAAAAAAAGCAATTAAACAGGCTAAAATTACGTTTGAGTAAAATTCCAGAAGCAGAATTGATTATTGGTTAAAGAAAAAGGCACCTTAAAGGCACCTTCTTCAATAACAAGAACACAATTTAAATTAAAATATTTTTATCAGGTAGATGGTTTTCAATACAAATAGAATAAATTCTGCAAATGAAATCAATACCTAATTCATGGTATTTTTAGTCGAAATATAGATTCTTAGATAATCCGTTATGCTAATCCGAGGAATATTTTGTTTTCAAGCACGTATTTAACTAACGATGCTGTATTATTAATGCCAAGCTTATATAAAATGTTTTTCCGATGTGTATCAACTGTCCGAACACTTAAAAATAATATATCTGCAATCTCGCTGTTTGTATTTCCATCTGTTATTAGTTTTACAATTTCTATTTCTCTGGCCGAAAGTAATTTTTGCGATGTTCTTTTAGCTGGGTTTTTATTTCCCGTTAAGAATTCTTCAAGTACATCCTGTATTTCGGTGCTTACAAAATACTTGCCTTTAAGAACTACATCAATGGCTTTAAAGAGCGTTTTGTCATCAGTATTCTTGAAAAGATAAGCGTTAGCACCTGCTTCTAGCATATTCAGCACACTTTTTCTTTCAGCTGTCATGGAAAGCACAATTACTTTTATGTGAGGATATTCTTCTTTTAGAATCTGAAGCGTTTGGTATCCATTAAGCCTGGGCATATTGATATCGAGCAAGACAATATCTGGTGTGTCTTTTTTGATCTGTTCAATGGCTTCAACACCATTGTTAGCTGTTCCAATAACATTAAAATCGGAGCGAACGGCCAGTATCAGTTTCAGGCCGTTTATCAGCATGTTATGATCATCTGCAATAAGAATTTTAACCATTATTTAAAATTTATTCTTCTGTTTAAGGTAAATGTTAATCGTAACAGCTAAGCCTCTTCCAATCGCTGTATCTATGTTAATATCAGCTTTGATGGCTTCTGCATGTGCTTCTATATTTGATAATCCGTAACCTCTTTTTATCATAAAATAATCAAAGCCCTTTCCGTCATCTTCGTAAAGCAAAATCACGCTGTCATCACGGTTCACAATAGAGATATAGATGTTCTTAGCTTCAGCATGTTTAATTGTATTATTAATGAGTTCCTGGCAAATTCTGTACAAAGCATATTGCTGTGTTTTTTTTAGAATAGTGTTAAAGCCAGCATCGTCAAGGTGTATTTCAACTATTTCGAGTTTATTGATGTTATCAGCTAAATCATGTAGCGCTATTACTAAACCGTTTTCGTCGAGTGTATTAGGGCTTAAGTTTATTAACGTATTTCTTAAAACGTGTATTGCCTGATCTATATATTGTTCTGATAATCTTCTGAGTTCGCCGCCTTCAATCATTTTATTTATATCACCAGCAAGCAGATAATGTTTGAGTGACGATAATTTTAGTCCTAAATCATCGTGTAAATCGGCTGCAATTCTTTTTCTGTCCTCTTTCTGGAAATTTATCATTTCCCTTAATTGCAAAGCTTGTATGTGTTTAATCCAACGTAAATAAAGTAAAAGAATAAGTATACCAGTTATAAAAAGGCCAAAAACGATAACTGTAATAAACCACCATTTTTGCCAGAAAGGTGCATTTATTGTAATGGAAACAGCTGTTTTATTATTGCTTAAAACATCTGTTAGTTCAAAAATATAATTGCCGGCTGGCATATTTGGAAACCGGATTTCACTATTACCGGTCGTTACAACATCTTTGTTGTCATACCCCGTCATCTTATATTTTATATTTCTTTGTGCAGGGTTGATATAGTCCATCGTACTGAAACTGATGGTTATCGTATTTTCATTATAATTAAGATTTAAATTTTTAGTGGTTACTGAATTTCCTGATTTCTTATATGGCTTATCATTAACCTGAATCGATACAATTTTAGGACAGCTGCTAGTTGTAAAAGGAGCGGTTCTTTCAGGATTGAATACATTAACACCATTTACACCACCAACTGCAATTTGGCCATTTTTTAGTGCTGAGATACTAGCAGGATTAAACACCATACTCTGTAAACCATCAGCTGTAGTGTATTTAATTGTAGTTTTTTTATGTAAATTGTAAAAATATAGCCCGTTGTTGGTACCAACCCAGAGATTCTGGTTTTTATCTGCAATCAGGCTTGAACAGTTTGCATCAATTAAAATTTCCGGGCTGGAAGAAATGTTATCGACATTAAATTTTAAAAGACCTGAAGTCGTCGCCAGGTACAAGTTTCGGTTTAAAATTAAACTTCCGTTAGTGGCATAGGGTATACGGCCAATTTCTCCTTTAAAAGTGTAGGTGGAATCTTCTGAATGATACAGGTACATTGCAGTATAATAGGTTTGAACCAGAAACCGGTTTTTTGTTATTGGAATGATTTGCTGCGTATTATTCCATTGAAGTTGTTTATTGATGTTATTAATTAAATTAAACGACAGTGTATTGCGCCAAATTTTAACTGCAGCAATACCAAATTCTGTAGCTGCCAGTAAAGTATCTTTAGCTTTTAGCATAATTTGATGGATATTTGCTCTTCCTTTGAACTGGTTAGAAAAACTAACTTTCAATAGTTTAAAGTTCTTATGAATCGAATTGTACAAATAGTATTCTCCATCACTCGTTTCAATTAAAATGCCTTTATCATTTAATCTTATAAGTCGGGTAATTCCTAAATTGGGTAATTCATTTTTAAGCAAACTGGATAGATCCTCATTATATATTTTAATTCCTGACTTTCTAGTTCCACACCAGATTTGATTATCGTTGTATTTAAGGATTACAGTAATGTCATTATCAGGGCTTTCTGATTTTGAAACATAACGAGGAAAAATAACCTGATTAAGGTTGGTGTAATCTAACCCATACCTGTTTATACTTAGAAATAAATTGTTTTTCTTATCGATATAAATTCTTCTGATGTAATCTGAGGAAATACTGTGCGGGTCGCTTTCGAGGTGTTTAAACTGATTAATAAAACGTTCGCTCTTTAAATCAAAAATTAATAGCCCGTTGCCATTTGTACCAACAAGAAGCCAGGGTTTACCTGGATACTTTGCTATTGATGTACCAATAAGTGTTTCATTTTTATAGCTGCTAAAAACCTTAAAAGTATTTTTAACCGGGTTTAATCTGATTAATCCTTTCTCTCCGGCCAACCAAAACAAAGAATCAGAAGGCATATAAACACTTTCGATATGGCTAATTATACCTGGATTTTTTGAGGACATAAAAAACGACGAAGTTTTCACTTTGTCTGCATTCGCTAATTTATTAAGATAAATTCCCTTGGTGCCCCGGCTAACAAACCATTCTAATTGATTATAAAAAGGCTTTGGTGCGAATTCAAATCCGTTTGAATTACTTGTGATATTTAAGAGTTTTTCATTATTTTTTTGGTATTTGTAGACTTCGCCAGCTAGATAAATCCATAAGGCATTTTTGTTATCAATATAAAAAGGGAAGGCGTAATAATTTTTTTGAAGGTCGGGATGGTTAAATTTAAACGAACTAAAATTATCAGTTTTTTTATTGTACCTCACAAGGTTAGTCTGGGAACCAATAATTAAATCTCCATTTCTGTCTTCAATTATATTGGTAATATAATTCCCAGGGAAATGGTTTTTATCAACTTTGTTGCTCTTGTAAGCTAAACAGTTTGTTCCATCAAAGCGGTTCAGGCCGTTTTCAGTTCCAATCCATAAAAAGCCATCCTTATCTTCGTATAATGCTCGTATACTAGGATCGCTTAAGCCATTTTCCTGTGTTAGATGTTTAAATAGTAAGGTTTTCCTATTTTGAGAAAATAAATTTTCATTTGCCAGGATACAGAGTGAAAGGCAGATAAAAAAAATTAAGTATTTAAGGAATTCAATACTTCTCAATTATATAGAATTTAGCCTAAAGAATGATTAATTGGCTAAATTTAATAAAAAATATCCCGGTTTTTTATTTGTATTTTATTGAATTTCAGTATGTAGTGTTATTTTTTGCTGATTAAGTTATCTATACTCCATTTGAAATTGTTAAGTGTAGATAGCAAGAACGAAGCACCTGCAGCAGTAAATACTGAATAGTTAAAAGGAGCCTTTAAGCCTAGTGCATAAGTCATTGCAATACTAAAAGATAGCAATAATATAAAGCTTCCAATTGCTGCAAATCTTGTTTTTAACCCTATAATTAATAAAACGCCAAAAATAACTTCAGCTGCTGTTGCCAGAAGCCCGAAAAAATCAGATATTCCTCTGCTCAAAAATGGAACTAATATATGGGTATAATCGAGGAAGTTTTTCCAGTTTCCCCAGGCTATGTTTTGGCCATCAGCTGGACCGAGCCAGCCTAATCGATCAATAACGGCATAAATAAATCCAATTCCTAATGCGAACCGGAGAAAAAGCTGAGCGTAAGTTGTTTGGTTTTTCATGTTACAAATCTTTAAGTAGACATCAAAAGTCTAGATTTTAAATTGTAAAAAAGTTAATCCAGATTAAGAAAATAAAATTGACAAAAAAAATGCAGGATAAAAATCCTGCATTAATAACATATCCTTCTCATTTATCAAGCTTGAAATCAGGTCACCCTTAATGTTATCACTAGTATAACAAAAAATAATTATTATAGTTTGATTATTAGGTTTTTATGATTTGATTGTATGAAAAAAGGATAGGCTGAAAGCCTATCCTAAATCTAAACCCAAACATGCGCTCAAACATGAATGAATTGGTACAAAGTTATTAAAATACTGATTTTATACTTATATCAAAGGGTAAAAAAACTGTTAATTTATCAAATGTGTAACGATACCAAAACTTAATATTTAAAATTAAGTGCTAAATAAAGTAATGCCGCTAAAGTTGCGCCTACAACCGGACCAACAATCGGTACCCATGAGTACGCCCAATCGCTTTTTCCTTTTCCTTTCATTGGAATGATACTGTGAATGATTCGCGGCCCCAAATCTCGAACGGGGTTAATGGCATAGCCAGTTGTACCACCTAGTGCTAACCCGATAACCCACACCAAAAATGCAACTGGAATTGCGCCAATAGAACCTAAACCAATCGGTGTTTTTTCTGTTCCCATTTCAGCATTTGTGAAATAGAAAATCACGAAAATAAGTACAAACGTTCCGATAATTTCGGAAAACAGGTTTGATTTCAGGTTTCTAATGGCCGGCGAGGTTGCAAATGGGGCAGCCTTCAGGCCTTTATCATCAGTAATATCGAAATGATCCTTGTAAATTATCCAAACGAGCATTGAACCTGTCATTGCGCCACATAATTGGGCCAATATATAGTAAGGAACTTTAATCCAGGCAAATTTTTGCGTTATCGCAAGGGCAATCGTTACTGCAGGATTTAAGTGAGCCCCGCTATAAGGGGCGGCAATTACTACGCCAACAAAAACAGCAAGTGCCCAGGCCGTTGTAATTACAATCCATCCGCTATCATGTCCCTTAGTTCCTTTTAATACTACGTTGGCTACAACGCCATTTCCAAGAAGAATTATCAAAGCCGTGCCGATAAATTCTGCAACAAATTCTGTCATTTTATATTTGGTTAAATCCCTAAGGGATGTTTATGTTTAGTTTTCAGCGCAAACACGTGCTGCCTTAACAGCCCTGTTCCAGCCTTTAATCCTTTCTGTATTGTCAATGCTATCGGTTGCACTGAAAGTTGTATTAATCTTCCATTGTGAGCGAATCTGATCAATGCTATCCCAGAAACCTGTTGCCAGGCCGGCCAGGTAAGCTGCACCAATTGCGGTAACTTCAGTTACCTCGGGTCTTATTACTTTACTTTTTAATAAATCTGCCTGAAACTGCATTAATAAATCATTAGCAGTGGCCCCACCATCTACCCTTAATTCAGAAATGTTTATTCCGGCATCTGCTTCCATTGCTTTTAAAACATCCATAGTCTGGTAGGCAATACTTTCCAAAGCTGCCCTTGCAATGTGCGATTTGTTTGTCCCCCGGGTTAAACCAGTAATTGTTCCCCGGGCATGCTGGTCCCAATGTGGTGCACCTAAACCTGCAAATGCGGGCACAATGTAGACGCCCTGCGTATCAGGAACTTTTTTAGCCAGGGATTCAACATCAGCCGATTTTGAAATTAAGCCCATTTCATCGCGAAGCCATTGAACAACTGCTCCGCCAATGAAAATACTGCCTTCTAAAGCATAATTAACTTCATCTTTTATTTTCCAAGCAATTGTTGTTAACAGGTTATTTGAGGAGATTTTGGCTTGTGTTCCGATATTCATCAGCATAAAACAACCTGTACCATAAGTATTTTTAACCATACCTACTGATGTGCACATTTGGCCAAAGAGCGCAGATTGCTGGTCGCCTGCTATTCCTGCAATCGGTATTTTTGCAGCGATGATATTTCCTGCTGTTTCTCCATAAACTTCACTCGATGATTTTACCTCCGGAAGCATTTGTTCGGGAATACCAAACAATTCAAGCAGTTCTTTATCCCATTCCAGGGTATTGATATTGTAAATCATTGTTCTCGATGCATTGGTTACATCCGTAACATGGGTTTTCCCGGCAGTTAGTTTCCAGATTAACCAGCTATCTATGGTTCCGAAGGCTAATTTTCCGGCCTCTGCTTTTTCTCGTGCTCCATCAACATTTTCCAGAATCCATTTGGCTTTTGTTGCCGAAAAATATGAATCAATTATTAAACCTGTTTTTTCCTGAATTTTCTTTGAAAGTCCCTTTGATTTTACTTCATCGCAATAGGCAGATGTACGTCGGTCTTGCCATACGATAGCATTATAAACCGGAATGCCTGTTTCCTTATCCCATACTATAGTTGTTTCCCTTTGATTAGTAATCCCGATAGAATCGATATCTCTGGCAGATAAACCTGCTTTTACAATAACTTCAGCTACAACTGTTAATTGTGTCGACCAGATTTCCATTGGGTCGTGTTCAACCCAGCCGGCTTGCGGGTAAATCTGTGTAAATTCTTTTTGTGCAATGGCAACGATTTCACCATTGTGATTAAAAATAATTGCCCTCGAACTTGTGGTTCCCTGATCGAGCGACAAGATAAACTTGCTCATAACTTAAAATTTGGTTAGGTATTATTTGGCTAATGCCAGTTCTTCTTTATTGTTCGATTGATAAAGATAACCTGAAGCCAATTTATTAAAAATTTCGACTTGATTATTTTCCCAATCTTTATCTGCATGTAACTCTTTTGCTAAAATAGCGGCTACAGTTTTACTCATATCTATCGCTGCTTGTGCATCAATGAACAAAATCCTTAATCTGCGGCTTAAAATATCTTCAACAGTTTCGGCCATTTCATTTCTAACTGCCCATACAACTTCTGCTTCATTGTAGGGGAAATGGGGGTGGAGCCTGTTATTTAGCCCCGGGTTTTCTGTAATAAGTGCTTCGATATTTGTCTTGTCGGTTCCATAAATATCCAGATAACTGCCACTCCTAATATCCGTTGAGGCATGTATATTTAAGGTTTTAGTTATACAGTTTTTAGGTTGAAGACTTGCATGTTTAATTGCCAGATCAACAGTTTCTTCGGCCATGCGACGATAAGTGGTCCACTTGCCACCGGTTATCGTTATCAGGCCTTTAGCTGAAACAATTAATTTATGATCACGACTGATTTCTTTGGTGCTGTTACCATCAGATTTAGTTGGTGCAGCCAGGGGTCTTAATCCTGAAAATACGCTTAAAATATCTTTCTCGACAGGTTTTTTGCTGAAATATTGACCTGCTGTGCTAAGTATAAAGTCCACTTCTTCTTTTAATGCCCTGGGTTCAAGACTGTGTTCATTAAGCGGGGTATCGGTTGTGCCCACTAACAAATGTTGATGCCACGGAACTGCAAATAGAACCCTGCCATCAGATGTTTTTGGGATCATCAAAGCTGATTCACTAGCTAAAAATTTTTTATCTAAAACAATATGCACACCCTGGCTTGGCCTTACCATGTTTGTTGAATCGGGATTGTTCATTTTTAAGATGTCATCAACAAAAACTCCTGTTGCGTTTACTACAACTTTACCCGAAAAACTTGTTTTTTTTCCTGTTAATACATCTTCAGTATCAATTCCTGTAACGGTCGTTCCGCTCTTTTTTAATCCAATTACTTTTGTATAAGTTAACAGTATGGCTCCATTTTCTATCGCAGTTTGTGCAATATTAATGGCTAAACGGGCATCATCGAATTTTCCATCGAAATAACTGATTGCGCCCTTCAATCCTTTTGTTTTTATGCCTGGAATCTTGATTAAGGTATCTTTTTTTGCTAAATATTTTGATTTCCCGAAGCTATATTTTCCGGCAAGCCAATCATAAAGTGTTAAACCAGTTAGGTATTTTAAAACTGAAAACCAGCTGTAACAAGGAATTATAAATTCTTCCTTATTAACTAAGTGAGCGGCATTTTTTTGTAAAAGACCACGTTCTTCGAGCGCATGTTTAACCAGTTTAATGTCGCCTTGTGCAAGGTAGCGTACGCCACCATGAACAAGCTTGGTGCTACGGCTCGATGTTCCTTTGGCAAAATCCGATTGCTCTACAAGCAAGGTTTTATAGCCCCGGCTGGCGGCATCCAGCGCCGTACCTAATCCTGTTGCGCCACCACCAATAATGATAATATCGTAAATAGTACTTTCGTTGAGTATGGGATTGTGAATTCTCATTATTTAAAACAAAACATAATAAAACGAAACAATACGCAATTATAAGTAATCATTATCGAAATAATATAATATCATCGTTAAAAAATTATTATTTTATTTACTTAAATGATTTGACAAATTGTTTATTTTGTTCCTTTGCAAAATAACCATTCGTATTATGATGAATTTAGCTGAAAGGCACCAGTTGATTTTAAGCCGTTTACAAAGAGATCAATATATTAATGTTGTAGATTTATGTAAGGAACTGAAAGTTTCATCTGTTACCATAAGAAAGGATTTAAAACTTCTTGAAGATAAGAGTTTACTTTTCAGAACGCACGGTGGTGCTACAATGAATAATCCTTACACGGTAGACCGTCCGGTTAATGAAAAGGAAAAAATTCAGTCTTCCGAAAAAAATAAAATTGGAATTGCAGCTGCGGCTTTATTGAATGATAATGACTCTATTGTTATTGCATCAGGAACAACTGTATTGTATTTCGCTAAGAATATCCAGCCAGCAGCTAATTTAACCGTTGTAACTTCAGCATTAAATGTTGCTTTGGAATTAATGAGGGAGCCAAGTATAGAAGTGATACAATTGGGCGGGATTTTAAGAAAAAGCTCCTCGTCTGTTACAGGAAGTTATGCCGAGCATGTTTTAGGCGATTTTTATTTCAATAAACTGTTTTTGGGAGTTGATGGGATTGATTTGGATTTCGGATTAACCACTACAAATGCTATGGAAGCACATTTAAACCGCAAAATGATTAGTGCATCACAAAAAACTATCGTTCTTGCCGATTCTTCTAAATTTGGCAAAAGAGGTTTTGGAAAAATATGCGGTCTTGAAGAAATTGATCATATTATTACAGATAAAGGAATTTCTGATCAAATTGTAAAACATTTAGAAGGTTTGGGTGTTACTGTTACTATCGTATAGAAAAATCACCCGATAAAAACCAAAACAATAATTTGAATTATGTCGAAAAAGAGAATACACATTTTAGAAGATGATCAGGAAATAAGAAACGTTATTGAGATTCTTTTAAAAGAAGAGGGCTTCGAACTTCAGTTATCATCATCATTTTCAGAGTTAAAAAAGAATATTCAGGATGCTATGCCAGATTTGTTTCTTTTGGATGTGATGTTACCTGATGGCAATGGTGCTGAAATTTGTGAAGATTTAAAAACTGATATTTTTACAAAACACATCCCAATCATTGTAATGTCGGCTCAGAATAACAGTGAGCAAAAAGCTATTGATGCATTTGCTGATGCTTATGTTAGCAAGCCTTTTGATATTTATGATGTTTTGAAAACCATTAATACATTAATTGATAAAAGCAGGGCTAATAAGCCTGAAAAGGTTTAGTCGTAAAAACTTAAATAAAAAAGAGGCCAAAGGCCTCTTTTTTATTTAAGTTTAATTTAATTCTATGGTTGAGTTGCTTATTTCTTTTGCTGAGAAAGGAAAGTAACCAATGACGCCAGTTCTTCAAAAGAAAGGGAATTGGCTAAGCCCTGCGGCATCATGGAATTTTCCATTTCCTTGCGTGTAAGAACATCACTTGTTTTAATGGTAAATACTTCTCCTGCAATATTGCGCATTACAATTTTAGCAGCGGTTTCCTCGGTAATAAAGCCCATGTAAGTTTTGTCTCCTTTGGCAGTAATCATAACCGTGGCGAAGCCTTGAGATATAGATGCATCGGGTTTAAGTATAGACTCGGCAATTTGTTCCCGATTCATAATAGAACCAATTTGCCCCATGAATGGACCCTTCATTTTCTCTGCCCTGGTTAAGCTATGACAGGCAACACATCCCTGATTATTGAAAATTGTTCGTCCTTTAAGCGGATCACCTGGTAGCTTATTAATAGCTAAAAGCACATCTTCAATTGATGACTTTCCAACCTGACCTTTTTTATTTTTAATCTTTTCTAAGTCAATTTTAGGCTCTTCGGTGGTAGCAAGTTTTTCTTCAACAGCGAACTCTTTAATATCCATACGGTGACGGGCATCTAAATCAACATAGAACTGCTTGTCTTGTGGCGATGCCTTAGACCATTCTTCTTTAAGGAATTTTTCGATAACTGGGGAGGCTTCCCATGTAACCGCCTTAAAATAAGGGCCATGAGAATCAGGGCGGGTGCCCCACCACCAACTTGCATCGTATGCTTCTTCTTTCTTGTATAAGCGTGCGAGAGTTGTTAGTATTTGTTTTTTCAGTTTCTCATCTTTTGAAGTTCCATAACTTTTAATCAGACCATCTACTGCTTGCTGGTTATGCATATAACGCAATGCCCAAAGCGCAAGGTCAGAATTTTCTGTCCCAATGGCAGCTAAACAAGCTTCGGTTGCATTGAGGCTTACCAGCGCACGAACAGCCAGGTGTGGTAGTATAATTGCAGCATTTGGCGTGGCATGCGGGCCTTCAACATCCTTTGCCGGCTCAGTAAATGAAGCCGGAACTTTAGTTTGCAGTAAGGCCGGAATAGCCTCATTTCTGCCTAAACGATTTAAACCCACAATGGCAGCCGATTGCACACGTGGTGATGCATCTTTCAGTGCTTCAAGAAATGGGGCAGAAGGTACTTGTTCAAGAAGACCTTTTCTATCGGTAAGTGCTTTTAAGGCAAATTCTTTAATAGTTTCATCTTTGGCAAGTTCAACCAGACTGGTTATTCCATTTTCCTTGGCTAACTGGGCATAGGTAAAAATACCGGCAACACGAGCATATAAAGGCAAATCTTTGTCAGATGCTATTTTCAAAGTTAGAGCGATGGCTTGTTTGCCTGAGCGGTTTAGTAATTCCTGTGAAGCTGTAACACGAGCAACAGCACTGTTTAATTTCAACATTTCTACAAGCGCTTTAACCGATGATTTCTTAACGTTTGGAAAAGCTTTATATGTCCAGTTATTGGGTACAGCCCTGATTACATATCCTTTTGTTTCGCTGCCTGAATAACCAGCGCCATCCCATGCGGATAAGAAAAGTCTTCCTGAACCATCAACGTCCAAATCGGTTATCTGGGGTATTTTTAAAAATTCTTCGTCTTTTTGTGTGAAAGTTGGTCCATCCGGAGAAACTCTATGGATATATAACATACTTCTTCCCCAATCGGCCATCATTGGTACATTGTTATATTTTTCGGGCCATCCAGGTTCGTTCATAAATAATGCACCCGTACCAGAACCACCGCCTAAGTCGGCTAAAGCAGGTATTATCTCGTCAGTGAAATGTTGAAATAACACAGGGTAGCCATATTCTCCCGTTTGAATGTGGTGCGAAAAGCGGACATTCCATCCACCGCCATCGTTGGTATTTTCTCTGGTAAAAACATTCATGTAAGGGTCTATGGCAACATCATAAACATTTCTGGTGCCATGTGTAAATACTTCCATTTCAGTTCCATCAGGACGAACACGTACAATTCCACCGCCCAACATGGTTAGTTTTTTGCCCGAGCGGTCTACTGCATCATGAAAACCAAAATCGCCTACTGAAATGTAAATCCAGCCATCAATACCCATCCGGATACCATTTGTAGCATGATCGGTACCCCGTTCCCGGATATATTTTGCATTACTGATGTGTTCAATTAATGGCTTTTCGGGCCCATCAGCCTTTCCATCGCCATCATTATCTTCAAAAACAACCAAGTTCATTCCTGTAGCTGTTTTGGTTTCTTTGGAGAAAGTGGTATGCAATACAAAAACTTTATTCCCCTGAACAATGATTCCCCTTGGGTTATCAACTTCAGCAAAAGCGATATGTTCATCCATTTTGCCATCGTTATCTTTATCAATAAGCTTAAGTATTTTGCCTTTACCCTGGTCTTTCCCTAGCGACCCAATCATGTCGACACCAACGTATACTTCTCCGGTAGGCGATACGGCAAGACAAGCTGGACTTGGTGTAACGTCAGGCCCGGCAAAGGTTGATAAAGTTAATTCTGAAGGATTTGGTTTGTTGTTTTTTGGTTGGTTAAAGAAACTTATTAATCCTAGGAAGATAATGGAATAAATTAAGCTCAATGATGTTTTAATCATGGTTAAGGGTTTCGGCTATGTTAGTTGAATTAAAGAATTTTCTAAGTTAAGAATTTAATTTTTTTGAAATTAAGCAACGTGTAAATGGATTAAAAACCGGCTAATGCAGGTTAAATTTATACCATTTTTAGCTTAGTGCTGATGAAAAGAATCGCTAACGAAAGCTAACACTTTAGGTAATGATTCACGCCAGTAAGTCCAGGTATGGCCGCCATTTCTAATTCTGAATTCGTGCGGGATTTCTTTTTTTCGCATCAGGATGTGTGCAAGGGAGTTGCCTTCAAACAGAAAATCGTCATCCCCACAATCGATATACCAGTTTACCGCTTTTTTTTGTGTGTCGGGCATGTTGTTTAGCAGCGGCAATACGTTTTGTGTATTGTAATAATTAAGGATTTTGGCCTCATCTAAATTTGGATTTGCCTTTTTTAAAGCATTTTGGGCATCCTCTAAAGTCAAAAATCCAAGGTATGCGCTTAAAGGGCATGCTGATGAAAATAATTCAGGATGATGTAAAGCATATACAAATGTTCCGCCGCCACCCATAGATAAACCCGCAATTGCCCTTGAGCGTTTATCTGTTTTAGTTCTGTATTTTTTCTCAATAAATGGCATCAGTTCTGTGAAAAAGAAATCCTCGTAATTCCAGTCGCCCTTAATATCATTGAAATAGCCTCTACGACCAGTGTTTGCATCGGGCATTACAATTATCATTGCTGTTGATTCACCACTGGCAATTGCTTTGTCAGTGATGTTTAAAACTTCACCAAACTGTACCCAACCGGTTTGGTCATCACCTGCACCATGTAACAGGTACAACACAGGATAGCTTCTGCCCGAAGTTTCATAATCGGGAGGAAGGTAAATTGCAAATTTCCTGTCGCTTTTCAGAATTTTACTCGGCAGGATGAGATTGTCGTAAACTTTTCCTGTTTGCGCAAATAAAATTGCTGGCAATAGCAATAAAAATGCAGCGAATGCGCTAATTAATTTTTTCATATAGATTTATTTTGGCTAGCTCAATATGAATGTATATTGGCACAATAAATCTAACTACAAATTGAGATTAGAAGAAAAATGTTGTGTGAATGTTACACGAAGTAAATTTGTTTCGCCCGATTTTATTTGAGTAAATGAAAACATTGATTAGCAATTTCATACTCCTCATTTGTTGGTATCACCAGGACACTTACACGTGATTCGGCGGTGCTTATATCAAGCAGTTCACCGCTGTAACTTTTATTCTTTTTCTCGTCGATTGTTATACCTAAATAGGTAAGCTCCCTGCAAACTGAAGCCCTCATTCCGGCATCATTTTCACCAACGCCGGCCGTAAATATAATGCTGTCAGCACCGTTCAAGGTAGCAGTGTAAGCGCCAACGAATTTCTTGATCCTATAGGCGTAGATTTCCAGTGCAAGTACGGCAGCTTCCTGGCCTTCGGATGCAAGTTTGTTAATATCACGCATGTCGCTTGAACCGCCAACACCCAGTAGTCCTGATTGTTTATTAAGTAAAGTGCTTAATTGTTCCAAAGTATAGCCCGAATGTTCCATTAGGTGAAAAATTACCGAAGGATCGATATCGCCTGATCGTGTTCCCATCATTAAACCACTTAATGGTCCGAAGCCCATACTGGTATCAACTGAAAGGCCATTTTTTATTGCCGTTATGCTACATCCATTACCCAAGTGAATGCTTATTAGCTTTGAGTTTGTTTTTCCGAGCCAATTTATGGCCTGCTCACTTACATATTTATGGCTGGTACCATGGAAACCATAAACACGAATACCATGTTCTTTATAATACCATTCAGGGATAGCATATCGATAGGCTTCATGAGGGATAGTTTGATGAAAGGCCGTATCGAAAACAGCAATTTGCTTAGCTGATGGAAAAGTATATTCGGCAACTTCAATACACTTGTAATTAACCGGATTGTGTAAAGGCGCCAGTGAAAATAACTTCTTAATTTGTTTTTTTACTTCATCCGTTATCAGAGTAGGCCCTGAGAAATGTTCTCCGCCATGAACTACCCGGTGCCCTACGGCAGCAATATCTTCAGGACTCGTAATTACAGCATGTTCACCCTCAGATAATAAAGTTAAAACCTGTTTCAAACCTTCACCGTGGTTGGAGATAAAGGCATCTTTTTCAATACTCAGTTTTTCTCCATTGGGAAATACCGAATGCTTTATAAACGAGCCCTCGATGCCGATTCTTTCAACTAAACCGCTACAAACAGGCTGTTTTGAGGGCATTTTGAAGAGCTGGTATTTAATAGAGCTGCTTCCTGAATTGATAACTAAAATGTTCATAATTATTTAATATCCTGACATTGAATGGCTGTAATTACAACTGTATTGAAGATATCATCTACCGTGCAACCCCGGCTTAAATCGTTAATAGGTTTGTTTAATCCTTGCAGCATTGGTCCAATTGCCAATGCCCCGGTTTCCCGCTGTACTGCTTTATACGTATTATTACCTGTATTTAAATCGGGGAATATTAAAACGCTGGCCCTGCCGGCAACTTCCGATCCCGGTAGTTTTTGCTGTCCTACAAGTGGATCAACAGCCGCATCATATTGAATTGGTCCCTCAATTTTAAGTTCTGGGTGCCTTTCTTTGACAATTGCCGTTGCCTCCCTTACACGCTCTACATCTTCGCCCTCGCCCGATGTTCCGGAAGAATAGGAGAGCATTGCAATACGAGGTTCGATACCAAATTTTGCACTACTTTCAGCTGATGATATTGCAATTTCTGCCAGTTGCTGGGCAGTAGGGTTTGGGTTTACCGCGCAGTCGCCAAAAATAGCTACCCTTTCAGGCAGACACATGAAAAATATCGACGATACAACAGATACACCTGGTTTCGTTTTAACAAATTGCAAGGCGGGCCTGATGGTGTGCTGCGTAGTGTGTACGGCTCCGGAAACCATTCCGTCGGCATCACCCTTGTAAACCATCATCGTACCAAAATAGGATACATCTGTCATCATATCACGGGCCATTTCCATGTTTACGTTTTTGTTTTTACGTAACTCATAAAGGGTTTCGACATAATTGTCGTAATGCTGCGATTGCGCCGGATTGTGTATGTGAATCGAATTTATATCCAGGTTTAAACCCAGGCGTTTTATCGAATTTCCAATTTCAGCAGCATCCCCAAGCAAAGTAATGTTTACAATGTCTTGTGTTATTAGTTTTTCAACTGCCTTAAGAATTCTTTCGTCGTTCCCTTCGGGTAGCACGATGTGTTTTTTCTCACTCTTTGCCCATTTAACCAGGTTATACTGAAACATGTGCGGAGTAATGCCTTCGTAACTGAAAGTAATAATTTTATCATCGAGGGCTTTTATATCAACATACTTTTCAAATAACTCAATGGCTAGTGCAATCTTCTTTTTATTATCAATAGTGATTTTCGAATGTATAGCACCAATTGCGGTTGTGGTTTCGAAAGTACCTTTCTGAACAGCTATTATCGGAATTATGGTTTGTAAACCTTCAATAAGTTTAATCATCGGTTCATCTGGTAAACTACCAGCCGTTAAAACAATACCCGCTACTTTAGGATAATTGGCCGATAAATTTGCCTGTAAAGATCCGATAATAATATCTCCACGATCGCCTGGTGTTACGATGAGCAGGTTATCTTTAATATGCCTTAAAAAATTAGGCAGCATCATTGCCCCGGTTACAAAATTATCAACCTGGTTATCGAGTAAATCGGCACCAAAAAGAACCTCTGCATCTAATGCAGTTGTAATTTCCTTCATCGTAGGGCTTTGTAAGCCACTTTCAATAGGTATAACAGCAATTAATAATTCTGCGGGCAGTTGATTTGTTAAGGCTTGCTTAATACGTTCAGCTTCATCAGGATTAACCATATTGGCTACAACACCAAGTACCTGTACATCACGAAGTAAAAAATTACGGTAAATATTTATCGCTGTTTTAAATAGCTGGCTGGCGGTCTTGTTTTTGCCAGATACAACGATTAATACCGGAGCACCTAAGTTTTTAGCCATTAAAGCGTTCGATTCGAACTCAAAAGCCATGCCTTCACCTAAAAAATCGCTGCCTTCTATCACGGTGAAATCATAATTGTCTTCAAGCTTTTTATACTTACTGATAATTGTATTAATGATTTCTCCACTGTTTTCAGATTGATGGAGCATATCCTGGCGGGTAAAGGCAAATGCATCTTCATATTTCACCGGGAGTGAGAAATAATCGAGCATTGCTTCTACATGTTCATCTTTTTTTGTTAAATCGTCCTGCGCAATAATGGGTTTGAAATAACCAACTTTCTGGGTTTTTGCCAGTAACATATTAATCATTCCGAAAGCGATAACTGATTTTCCGGTATAAGGTTCGGCTGAGGCGATAAAGATGTTCTTAGTCATACAAAAGGTGATTGTTTATGATGAATAAACCAATTTGCGGCAAGATAGTTGGAAAAAATTAAAAGGATGAAGAATAAATGTAATTTTATTTAGAATTATTCTAGATAATAAACTTGATTACTTTGTTATAATGAGTTACTGTAGAAAAGTCTTAAACAAAAAAAATCCTGTAATCTTTCGATACAGGATTTTTTTGGGCGGAAAGCGAGGGATTCGAACCCCCGGACCTATGACAGTCAACAGTTTTCAAGACTGCCGCATTCGACCACTCTGCCAGCTTTCCGGAGGCAAAAGTACAAATCTGATTTAAATCTGCAAACTGTGATGCGTATTTTTTTAAATAAAATTGATAATTACTTAACACATAGGAAGAAAAAAATTATTTCTTGCTAATGTTTTCTTCAATTGGATCTGATTTTTTGAACAGATTGAAAGTAGGACGGATGATTTTTACACTTCTTTTGCTTACATCTACACTTGCATTTAGCTCAAATCCGATTAATAATATCAGCGAGTTAAGGTAAAGCCAGATCATGACAACGATTAACGTACCGATTGAGCCATAGACTTTGTTGTATGAACCGAAATTATTGATGTAAAAAGAAAATCCCCAGATGGTTAAAAAAGCAAGTATGGTTGCCAGCCATGAGCCTGCACTAAACAGTTTCCATTTTTTTGTATGAGAAGGGCCATATCTGTATAATATAGAAATGGTAATGAAATATAAGATTGTTAATAAAGCCCACCTCGTAATTTGTATGGCATAAACGGCCAGGCTATCTTTAATATGAAGTTCCGTTTTTATATAATTCAATAATAACTCGCCAATTGCCATTGCACTTATACATAACACAACCGAAAGGAAAATTACCATGGTTAAAACTAAAGCGATGAGTCTTTGCTTTAGCCAGCTTCGCGTTTCAATAATTAATGAAGCCTTATTGAAAGCCTTCATTAAATTTTTAACCCCATTTGTTGCAAAAAAAATAGCCGAAAGGAAACCGAACGATAATAGTCCTCTGTTCTGGTTTTTAATGATATCCTTTAGCGTTGTTTCAAAAGCTTCGAAAGCATTATGCGGGAGTATTAATTCAATTAAACTTAGTAGCTTATCCTGAAAACCGGTTATCGGAATAAAAGGGATTAAGGTGAAAAGGAAAATGATACTCGGAAACACCGCGAGCATAAAGCTATAGGCAAGCGATGAAGATTTATTAACCAACGATTCCTTGCCAATTTCCCGAAAGAAAAAAGTTGCAACGGTATAGAGCGGAAGAGGGCTAAAACCAGGCAAAACACAGCCTTTAGTCCATTCGATAAAATCAGAATAGAGCTTAAGTTTTAATAATTGCCGGTGTAACCATTCCATTATAAAAATTAACTAAAAAATACCGATAATTTCTCCATGAAATTTGCAGGCGGATTAGTTGGTTTATTTTTCTTCATATCAACAAAAACCAGGGTTGTTTCACCAAGGTTTATTAATTCTTCTTTTTCATTGTATAACTCGTATTCAAAATAAATACGAATACCCGGAAGTGTTTTAATAATTGTTTTTACTGTTATTTCCTGGTCGTAAAGCGCTGGTTTAATGTACTTGCATTTCAATTCCAAAACCGGCATCATAATGCCATCGGCTTCCATCGAGCTATAACTCATGCCTAAACTACGTAGCATTTCTACACGGCTAACTTCATAATACTGGGCATAATTACCATAATACATGTAACCCATCTGATCGGTTTCGCCATAACGAACCCTGATTTTTGTGGAGTAGCTATACATTATTTAAAGATATTTCTTTTGTTTAATGCTTCGCGGTATTTTCTGGCGTTGATTTCATGCTCCGCTTTTGTTTCTGCGAAATTATGGTAACCTGAAAAATCTTCCTTAGCACACATATATATGTAATTGTTTTTATTGCGGTTTAGCACAGCATCAATGGCATTAATACTCGGCATCATAATAGGCCCTGGAGGCAACCCCGCATATTTGTACGTATTGTAAAGCGATTGAACCTGTAAAAGCTTGCCTGTAACTCTTTTTACGGTAAAATCATTATTTGCAAAAATAACAGTAGGGTCGGCTTGCAACAGGATTCCCTTATTTAACCGGTTAAGGTATAAGCCTGCAATAATTGGCATTTCTTTATCGTAAAGGGCTTCAGCATCAACAATTGATGCTAACGTATATACCTGGGCGGGGGTTAAGTTAAGGCTGGCTGCTTTCTGTTTACGATCTGCGTTCCAGAATTTATCATATTCTTTATGCATGCGCTCGAAAAAATCAGCAGGTGAAATATCCCAGTACATTTCGTAAGTGTTTGGAATAAACATGGCATATACGTTATCCTGATTAAAACCATATTTACTTATCAGCGCTGTTGAATCTAAAACGCTGATGAAACTCAGAGAGTCAGCTTCAAGGTTGCTGGCCAGGTAGGCTGCAAAATTTTCCTTTTTACGGATATTCTGGAACTTAAGCTTTACAGGCTCCTGGTTCCCGGCTTTTATCATATTAATCAGTGTACGGTTGGTCATTCCTTTTTTCAAAAGATAACGTCCGGGTTTTACATTTGAAGCCAAATTCATTTTTCCGGCAGCCGTAGCAAAAGAAGAAATACTTTTAACGATGTCTTTATTTTTTAGGTTATCCATCAAAGCATCATAATTTGAACCTGTTTTGATGTATAAATATTTCTGATTTTCGGTAACGTTAGGAGCGAAGTAAACCTTATAAAAGTTTAATGCAAAGTAACCTCCGATAAGAATAACGATTGCTGCAATGGTAAGTATAATCTTTTTTCCGTTACCCGTTTTTTGTTTTTCTACTTCAGTCATTATTGTTTTGCGTAATTATTGTTGTTTGTTAGATAGGGTAATATTAATTTTTGTGCCAATCGATATTTTGGTTAGCGAATCGGCAGGCATTGGATCTTGTTTGACGATAACAGCATTTGCGCTATCTGTAATCGTTCCTTCGTAAACAATGTTCCCAAGGGTTAGCGCCGACCCTTTTAAACTGAATTTCGCCTCATCGATGGTTAAACCGACCAATTGAGGGATATCTACATCCTGGTTTCCACGTCCATCGCCTAAAACCAAATTAATTCTTGAACCAACAGGTATAATTTGGCCGGCCTGGATTGGCTGACCGCCAAAAGAAGCTTCGAGCACAACATCGCGACTTACATCTGCTTTGTAAGTGGTATCACCAACTTTTAGTCTCGAACTTTCGATGATTGCCTGTGCTTCTCTTAATGTTTTAAAAGCAATGTCAGGGAATTTCGTATTCGGTATTTTACCAGCATTAATGGTTAAGTAAATGGTGCGGTTATCCTTTACAAAGGTATTTGGATCGGGATCCTGATCAATTACAATTCCGGCAGGCTGATCTAAAATGAAAACGGAATCGACTTCATATTTAAGCCCGGCTTCTTCCAATTTTACTACAGCATCGGCAAATGAAAGTCCTTTTACCAGAGGAACATTAAGACCCTCTCCGTGTTTGGTGTAAAATCGTAAGCTGAAAAATGCAATGAGCAGCAATACAAATACTGTTACAACAGCTGCTATAATGGTCTTTCTAAATGATTTGGTTTTTAAATAATCTATAAATTTAGACATGAATCTTAAATTCTTGGGGTTAAGGCTGCAAAATCAAATGTAGTTATTTTAATAATTGAATGCCCTGTTTTAAGCAAATACAGTACCATCAATTATCAATTCTATTATTCAAAATTAAATATTGCTCAAAGATATTTATATTTTTGAGCAATATTAATATTCAATTTCTATTTAAATAATTAAGGGATTTCAGTATGAAAAAAACGATTGCTTTGTTAACTGGCGGTACCACAGGCGAATGGGTTGTTTCTGTTAAAAGCGCAGCTACCATTGCCCAAAATATCGATAGTGATTTGTACGATGTTTATAAAATTATGCTTAATGATAAAGGTTGGTTTTACGAGCCTGCCGATTCAGTTAAAATAGAAATTGATAAAAATGACTTTTCCTTAAATATTGATGGACGTAAGGTAAAGTTTGATGGTGTATTTATTGCAATCCATGGCTCACCGGGTGAGGATGGTAAACTGCAAGGTTATTTCGATATGCTTAATATTCCTTACACTACCTGCGATGCACTAACTTCATCTATAACCATGAATAAAGGCTACACAAAAGCAATTGTAAATGGTATTGATAATTTATATACGGCTAAGTCTGTGCAGATTTTCAAAACCGGAAAATATAACCTCAACCAGATTAAGCAAGATTTGAAATTACCTTATTTCGTAAAACCAAATAGTGGTGGCAGCAGCATTGGAATGAGTAAAGTTAAACATGCTGATGATTTGGATAGCGCTGTAGAAAAAGCCTTTAACGAAGATACACAGGTGCTGATTGAGGAATTTGTTAGTGGAAGAGAGTTTTCTATAGGCGTTTTCAGTACAAAAGGAGAAATAACGGTTTTGCCAGCTACCGAAGTTATCCCTTCAAATGAGTTTTTTGATTTTGATGCAAAATATACACCAGGTTCTACACAAGAAATAACCCCTGGCGATATGAACGATGAAGAATATGCCCGTGTTCATCAGATTATAAAAGATGTATACAAGAAGTTAAATTGCAGAGGGGTTGTTCGGGTAGATTATTTCCTGGAACATGGAACAGGTAATTTCTATTTCATCGAAATTAACACCATTCCTGGGCAAACGGCTACCAGTTTTATCCCTCAGCAAGTAGCCGCAATGGGTATTTCATTAAAAGAATTTTATACAAAGTTGATGAAAGAAACTTTAGGCTAAAGACACTCAAAACTAAGAATGTATATCCAGCAACTCATTGATAAAGGTTACATTGTTAAAGAATTCCCGAAAGATTCTGTAATATATGAGCCTGGTATGCTGCCGCGTTTCGTCTATTTTATAAAGAAGGGCGAAGTTAGGATGGTTACGGTAAATGATGATGGAAAGGAGTTTATTCAGGGTGTCTTTAAAACCGGTCAATATTTTGGCGAGCCTGCATTACTTATCAATCGGCCATACCTTGCTTATACCATCGCCAGTAAACATTCAGAAATCATTCCGGTTAAGAAAACCGATTTCTTCAATCTTTTAAAAGATGATGCTGAATTCAGTATGGATTTGATAAAAGTGCTGAGCAACCGCCTTTTTTATAAATCGATGATGCTGGAAGAATTGGCTAATGAAAAAGCAGAGCACCGTTTAGAAACAATAATTAATTACCTGTTTTTAGAAATTCAAACTGGTGAACATTTAAAAGTAACACGCCAGGATTTAGCCGATATGACGGGCCTGCGTGTAGAAACTGTTATAAGAGGTGTAAAGCTTTTGGCCGATAGAGGTGTACTTCGTTTAATTAAGGGTAAAATTGTTAAAGGTTAAAGTAAGTTTTTGAACCTTTTCTAATTATGCTTGTTTTTATAATATGATGCAGGTCATAATTTATCAGTTTATTAAAACTTAAATTTGCCTCATTAATAAAATGATTATGGCAGAGTTATCTAAATTACAATCCGTTTTACAATGTAAGTGTCCACGATGCCGCAAGGGCGATATTTTCACGGGCAGTGCTTACGCTTTCAAACTACAGAAGACAAATATCACCTGTCCGGTTTGTAATTTAAAATTTGAACGTGAACCCGGTTTCTTTTATGTTGCGATGTTTGTTAGTTATGCGATGAATGTAGCCGAAATTATTACCATTGGCGTTGCTTCATACATTTTAGGTTTACCGCTTATTTACGACAATCTCTGGTATTATGTGGCTTTAATTATGGCAGGGGTATTATTGCTTTCGCCAATAAATTACCGTTACTCAAGAGTTATTTTATTGCATTGGTTAACTCCTGGTTTGGGTTATGTTCCGGGAAGTGGTGTTCAGAAGTAAAAACTCCCAACCTTAGCTGGGAGTTAAGTTTATTTCTTCATGTAGTGCTGAACATATTCTGATAACCCCACTACTTTTCCATTTTTCAATCTAATATCATTAAAAAGATTAACTGTATCTGCTTTTCCTTCTTTGGTTGTAGAAACCTGGCTGTACCATAAACTTACCCATTCTTCGCTTTTGTCTTTGTTAATGACTGATTCTGCGTCTTGCATGTCAATTTTAAAGCTGCTCATTTTCGAAAACTCTCCTTGTATCTGTTTTAGAAATTCTGGTTTTGTACCTTTGAATTGATAACCATCAAGTGTAAACCAAACACTGTCTGCCAGAATTTTTTCCATACTGGCAGTATCTAAATTTTCAAAGGTTTTAATTAAAGTCATCGCGGTAACCAGGTTCTGGCTATTTGGATTCATTGCCCAGTTTTGAACTTTTTTAGTTGTGTAAGGGTATTTTGTAGTGTCAGCTGTTGCTGCAGTGTCTGTAGTTTTTGCTTCTTTGTTTTGGCAAGCCGCAAAAATTAAAGCAATAAAAGATAGAGATAAGATTTTTTTCATGACAATTAATTTAGTTTGAGATGCTTAAATATAATTAATTGTCTGATAATTAAATAATTGAAAATTTAATTATGTTTATCAGCTTGCGTAATCATTTCAACTAAGGCCTTTATTTTTTCTGAGGAACTTAGCTCGTACTGGTATTCATCATCAATGCTTCCCATTTTGGTTTCATTGTTTCGGTATATCATTTTACTTGCAATAAAACCTTTTGCTGATGCATGAAATTGACTTGCACCTATTTTAGCCATTAGTGCCTTGATGTTGTTCTCGTTAATTCCGGCACCTGGCATGATGATAATTCTCCTCTTAGCTTGTTTAACGAGTTTCGCGAGCATGGCTTCACCCTGAGGTGCAGTGGTAGCACCACCTGAAGAAAGCACACGTATAACACCTAATTCGATTAAATCTTCAAGCGCTTGTTCCATATCATTGCTCATATCGAATGCCCGGTGGAATGCTACCGGAAGTGGTTTGGCAAGCTCAATTAATTCCGCACAACGTTCCTTGTCAATGCTTCCGTCTGCTTTAAGTATTCCAATAACTATTCCATCACAATTTAATGATTTACAGTTTTTTATATCTTCCTTTATTAGCTCAAACTCAATTGCTGAATAAAGAAAATCACCTCCGCGAGGTCGAATGATTGGCCAGATTTCAATTGTTAAATTTCTTTTCGCCAATGCAATTTGCCCGTAGCTTGGGGTAGTTCCTCCTTCAGCTAAATTATCGCAAAGTTCAACACGTATTGCACCTCCGGTTTGAGCGGCTAAAGCAGATTCGTAGCCGTTTGCACAAACTTCCAATCCGCAGGAAAATGCCAGATTTGTTTTATTATTCATTTTGATTTGATTATAGCTTAAAGCATCAACAGCCAGGAACGAGTAAAAGCAAATAACTGTTAATAATAGCTTTTACCTTTAATTAGTAAATCTTGTTTTTCAGCGTTGCAAACCGCATAACTGAATCCTTGCTGGATAGCATAGGCACCGTATTCGCCTTTTTTATTAATTGCGAGGAAACCTACCTGTATATTTTTAGCAGTTTCGGGTTTTTTCTTAATAATGCGCATTACCGCTTCTTTGCACGCAGCTTCAGGTGTGTAACCCTGGCGCATAAGTTCTACCACCAAGAAAGAGCCAACATTGCGAACCACTTCTTCGCCAACACCGGTTGATGTTGCGCCTCCGACTTCATTATCGATATACAAACCTGCACCAATAATCGGGCTATCGCCAATCCGTCCATGAAGTTTATAAGCCATGCCGCTGGTGGTGCAAGCACCAGCTATATTTCCTTTAGCATCAATCGCCAGCATCCCGATAGTATCGTGATTATACTGGTTGCCTGGTAGTTTTTGAGGTGCAGCCTTGTCGTAAAGTTTATTCTCAATATTTATTACAGGCTCATATTTTGCTGTTTTTAACCATTCTTTCCATGCTTTTTCACTTGCCGGTGTAAGTAGGTTTTCTTTTTTAAAACCTTGCTCCAAGGCAAATTGCAAAGCACCATCGCCCGCCAGCATTACATGAGGGGTTTTTTCCATTACTTTACGTGCAACGGAAATAGGATGCTTAATGTGTTCTAATGCCAAAACAGCACCACAGTTGCCCAGTTCGTCCATAATGCAGGCATCTAAAGTTACTTTACCATCGCGGTCAGGTAAACCTCCATAACCCACCGACTGGTTTTTCTCATCTGCTTCTGGTACCCATACACCTTGTTCAACTGCATCAAGCGCACGACCACCTTTTGAAAGCACTTTCCAGGCATCTGCGTTTGCAGCAATGCCGAAATCCCAGGTAGAGATTACGATGGGGAAATTAGCAGCATTAAGTGATTTGGTCGGAATTGCATCGGCCATACTAGTTTTATCGATAGCGAGTAATCCGGCTGAGAGGGCTGAAGCCTTAATAAATATACGACGGTTGAACATGGTTTGGTTAACTATAAAATAGGTTATTTGTTAGTGTTGAGTGGTATTAGCGAACAAAATTATCATTAATTTACCTATCGCTCAATAATTGATGGTTCTTTTATTAATTATTTAATTTCAAATTTATCTGCATCCTTTAAAAACGGAAACTGACGTCTTATTTTAACAAGTTCTTCATAATTGATGCTGAAAGTATATAAATCTTCATCCTCTGGTTTATAATAAACGGTGCTTCCATAAGGATCAATGCACATCGAGTGTCCGCTATGGTAAACCTGGTTCCCGTCATGTCCGACACGGTTTACAGCAATGAAATAACTCTGGTTTTCTATTGCACGTGCGGGAATCAATGCTTTCCAATGGCTTGAGCGTTTATCGGGCCAACTGGCTACCAGTAATAAAATATCATATTCTTCATTAACATTGCGAAGCCAAACCGGGAAACGCAAATCGTAGCAAATGGCTAACCTTATTTTCCAGCCTTTTAGTTCTACTATAAGTTTGTCTTTACCCGGACTGAAGTTCTTATCTTCTTCGCCTAAACCAAATAAATGGCGTTTATCATAATGTTTATGTTCGCCATGCTGATCCATCCAAATCAGGCGGTTGTAATAATTTCCGTTTTCCTTAATAATTAAACTTCCCGTTACCACACAATTATACTGATGCGCCATTTTTTGCATCCATTGCATAGTAAAACCACCCATTTCTTCAGCCAGTGTTTCAGAATTCATGCTGTAGCCGCTGTTAAACATTTCGGGCAGCACAATTAAATCGGTTTTTTCCCTAACACCCATCGATAGTCGAAGGGCAAGGTTTTGTAAATTTTTTTCGATGTTTTCCCAAAAAAGATACGCCTGGAAAACGGTAACTTTCAGGTTCTCTATTTGAGTGTAAACAGGTGCTTCCATATGTTTAGTGTTACGGGATGATTAAACATTTTTTAATTTTTCTGCCGCCAGCGCGAGGGTTGAGTCTTCTTTGGCAAAACAGAATCTTATAATTTTATGGTCGTTTGCTTTTTGGTAAAATGCCGAAACAGGGATGGTGGCAACTCCAAATTCTTTGATCAGCCTGATGCTGAAATCTGTATCTTTTTCATCGCTTATGTTACGATAAGCTGCGCATTGAAAATAAGAGCCTCTGCAAGGTAATAACTCAAAACGGCTATCGGCTAAAAGTGTTCTGAAATAATTTCGTTTTTTTTCAAAGAAAGCTGTTATTCCATTGTAGTGGCTTGGTTCTTTAATGTAATCGGCAATGGCTTGTTGCATCGGACTATTAACGCTAAAAACATTAAATTGGTGTACTTTCCTGAATTCTTTGGTTAAACGTTCCGGTGCAAGGCAATAACCCAGTTTCCATCCGGTAGCGTGTAAAAGTTTGCCGAACGACGCAATAACAAAGCTTCTTTCTTTTAATTCAGGAAAAAGCATTACGCTTTTATGCTGCTGTCCATCGTAAATAAGATGCTCATAAACTTCATCGCCAAGGATCAAAATATCAGTTCCGCTTACCAGCTTTGTCAATTGCTCCATATCATTTTCTGATAAGATACTACCCGTAGGGTTTTGCGGAGAATTTAAAATAATCATCCGAGTACGGGCCGTAAAAAGCTTTTTCACCATGTCCCAATCAATACTATATGCCGGGGGTGCCAATTCATAAGTTTTTACAAGTCCGCCAAGTAGTTTAATGGTTGGAGCGTAACTATCGTAAGCGGGTTCAAAAATGATTACTTCATCACCAGGATTGATAATTGCTGCCAGGGCAGTAAAAATGGCCTGCGTTCCGCCTGCGGTAACTGTTATTTCCGTATCTGGATTGTACTTTACATTATATAAGTTGTGAACTTTTTCGGCGATGGTTTCCTTTAAAAAAGTGTTGCCGGGCATTGGAGCATATTGGTTAAAACCATCTTTCATGGCTTTATCAACAAGTTCAGTCAGTTTTGGGTCGCAGGGATAGTCTGGAAAGCCCTGTGATAAATTAATTGCATTATGTTCTGCCGCAAGTTTAGACATTACCGAGAAAATGGTAGTACTTACACCAGGAAGTTTCGATTGTATATTCAACATGTTATAAGCGAAAATAACAAAAAAAGCCCAAAAAATTAAAGCCTAAACACTAATGGCTTATTTCTTTCACCGAAACCAAATCATATTAAAGCTTTTGTAAAGTATTTAAGAAATTGAAAAGGTAAGGCTTTCTCTCTTTGTTTACTATAGTCCTTATGGTGCCGATGCAAAATCAGGGTGAGTTGCCGTTGCCATCATTTTTAAATGGCAAATAAAGAATAAAATCGTAGTAGAAATAACAAGTTTGCCTGCTGATTAATGACCAACAACTGCGGCATCTGCCGAAGCCTCGATTTCAGTTTTAATAAACCTTCTTCCAATTAGTAGGCATAGTAATCCAATAAATGCTGCAGCGGTCATTACCAAAGGCATTGGCACAACAGAATGCTCACTAAATAAACTTACAATAACTGAAGCTAATGCGCCTAAGCCCATCTGCAACGCTCCCATTAAAGCAGATGCACTGCCCGCGTTTTTTGTAAATGGTGCAAGGGATAAGGCAGCGGCATTTGGGTTGATAAAACCTAGACATGAAAGGAACAAAGCTATAAAACCGATTGTTAAATACAGGTTGAGCCAGTTATTAAGGGCAAAGGCTAAAAATATTAAACTGAAAATACATTGGGCTATTAAAGCCCATGTTACTATTTTTTTACTGCTAAACCATTTTAAAATTATACTGTTTAACTGGCTAGAGCCAATAAAAGCCACAGAAAGCAATGCAAATATCCAACCGTAACCCGTTTTGCTTACTTCATAAATTTTCATAAAAACCGTTGGCGATGAAGAAACATAAGCAAACAAACCCGAGAAGGTTATCGAACTGATTAGTGCATAAGTATAAAACTGCGGTTCTTCCAGTACTTTCATGAAATTGGTGATAATTGGAATGGGTTTCAGTGAATAGTTAGGGTCGGGTTTATAACTTTCAGGTAGTTTGAAAATGGAAGCTAATAACATCAATACAGCCATAAAGGCAAGGAAAACAAAAACATATTTCCAACCCAGGGCAGAAATGAGGTAACCTCCTGCTGTTGGCGCAAGCATTGGCGAAACAGCTATAACCAGCATTAAAGATGCAAATACTTTTGGGCTTTCTTCAACAGAAAATAAATCACGAACCATGGCTACCGAAGCAACAGCAGTAGCACAACTTCCAATAGCTTGTACCAAACGTAAAACAATTAACTGGTTTACATCGGTAACGGCTAAACATAATAATGAGGAAAGGATATAAAGGCCGAGACCAAAATATAAAGGTTTCTTACGGCCAAATTTATCTAAAAGAGGACCGTACAAAAGCTGGCCAAAGGAAATTCCAATGAAAAAACTCGATAGGGATAGTGCTACAGTAGATTCAGTACTTTTTAAATCTTGTGCAATATCAACAAAACCGGGTAAATACATGTCGATAGAAAAAGGACCAAGTGCTGCTAATGAACCCAAGATTAGTATCAGGTAGAAGTGCTGTTTTTTAGCCATGATTGTTAGTTTTTTCGGAGGCGCAAAGATTGGGAGATTAAATTGCTAATCCTATTTTTAAGGTTGATAGATTGTAAAAAGTAACGATTTTAAAATTTAACGTTTAAAAAGTAAATCTGAGTTGATTTATATCTAGATTTATAGGCTATGACTTTTAAAACTAAAGAAAGCCGTTTGCTTCTCGTTCTGGGAAGTTTTTTTGTGGCAAATGCAATATTATCAGAGTTTATTGGTGTAAAGTTATTCAGTGTTGAAGAAACACTTGGCTTTAAAAAGTTTGATATAAACTTGTTTGGTGTTCCTAATCTTTCATTTGTGATGTCGGCAGGTGTGTTAACCTGGCCCATAATCTTTATTATGACGGATATTATCAATGAATATTTCGGTGTTAAACAAGTCCGTTTTTTATCAATTCTAACATCTATTTTGATTGCGTTTGCATTCCTCGTTGTTTGGGGTTCTATGCATTTGAGTGCAGCCGATTTTTGGGTGCATCAAAATATTAATGGCGAAGACCTTAACATGAATAATGCATTTGCTGGTATCTTCGGTCAGGGTATGTGGATTATCGTGGGGTCAATAATTGCCTTTATTGTTGGTCAGCTGGCCGATGTACTTATTTTTCACAGGATAAAGAAAGTAACTGGCGAACGGGCCCTTTGGTTAAGGGCTACAGGTTCTACGCTGGTTTCGCAGCTTATTGATAGTTTTGTTGTGATATTTATCGCTTTCTACCTCAATCCTCAATACCATTATAGCTGGCAAATGGTAGCTGCAATTGGCCTGGTTAATTACACTTACAAATTCATTGTCGCTATTCTAATGACACCTATTTTATACATGGTCCATGCAATAATCGATGGATATCTTGGAAAAGATTTAGCTAAAAAACTAATGGATATGGCTGGACGAGGATAAACTAAATTACTTATTGTACGTAAAAGGCCGGACTCGCTCCGGCCTTTTTACTTAACAACAAAACAAATAAAAATTTAACCTTAAAAAAATCTTAAAGTGCAGCTAATTCTTCTGCATATATATATTCTGCAATCTGATCTTGTTTGTAAATCTGGCGGCCGGTATAAGCCACAAAAACAGACTTGTGGAGTAATAAATCGCGGTTTTTAATTAAACTGTTCAGTTTTATGGTGCCAATTACATACTTAAATTCGCTGGCAGCATAACGCTCGCTGATATCGTCAAATTCGAGCAGGCTGATTAAATCTTCATCAGCATAGCGCAGATAAATTTCCAATAAAATATCTTCTGTATGTTTTACGCCATTTTCCGAATGGTATTTTTTATACTCGTAACGATAATCATAGCGTAATGCGGCAATATCCGATAGAACGGCAGCGCCTGTTGGGTGGCCACCAGCACCTTTTCCGAAGAAAAATTGTTTATCGGCAAATGCTGCCTGTACCGTAACTGCATTGTATTCATTTTCAACATTGTAAAGGAAATCATCCTTAGTAACCAGTTTTGGTAAAACGTAGGTAACAATGTCTTTTGTATTTACTTTGCGGGCCGTTGGAACAAGTTTTATTTTAAAGTTTTTCTCGCGTGCATACTTAATATCGTGTTGAGAAAGGTTCTGAATGCCGATATTTAAAATCTCATCTGGATTAACAAACAGGCCGTAGGCATGTGCAGTAGCAATGGCAAGCTTGTATTTTGGGTCGTAACCGCCAACGTCTAAGGTAGGATCTGTTTCTGCGAAACCTAAATCCTGTGCTTCTTTTAAAGCAGCGTCGTAGCTTTGGTTTTCGTTAAATATTTTTGATAAAATATAATTTGATGAACCATTAAAAATACCACTTAATGCGTGGAAAAGTTCATTGTCGTAGTATTCCTCCAGGTTTCTTATAATTGGAATACTCCCACATACTGCACCTTCATAAAGTAATGATGTACCATGCTTTTGTTGTAAATCTACCAACTCTTTTAAATGTGTTGCAATCATTTTCTTGTTTGCCGAAACCACATTCTTACCATTTTTTAAAGCAGTTGTTACAATATCATAAGCAGCATCAGCATCGTTTATTAATTCTACAATGGTATTGATTTCTGAATTATTAAGGATTTCGTTCTTATCGGTTGTAAATAAATCCTTACTCAGTGTACGTTTCTTTTTTGGGTCTTTAATCGCTATTTTAATGATTTCAAGGTTTAGGTTCTGGCTCTGGATAATATCCAGTAAACCTTGTCCTACAACTCCGAAACCAAATAATCCGATTTTTAAATTTTTACTCATGGTCTTTTATCGTATCAGGTAGCAGGGCATCTAGACTGAATGCTCAAAAAATCCCTACGCTACTAATTTGTTTGTTTATTTTTCTGTTTGCCACAGAAACACACCTTTAACCGACATCTGGTTTTGTATGTTTTCGTGGCAGGTTATTTTTCTATTTATTCTTTCTGTTTTAACTTAAGCGGTATGCTGTAATTTTATAATCTTTTTATCCCTGCTTTCTTTAATAAAAGTGCCGATGACGTTTGTTAATGCATTTGTTTCAATTAGGAAACCATCGTGGCCATATTCAGAGTGGATTGTTTCAAAGGCAGCATCTTTAATATTATCAGCTAAATATTTTTGTTCCGAAATCGGGAATAAAAAGTCGTTTTCAATTCCAATAACCAGGGTGTTAGCCTTTATTAATTTTAATGCTTCAGCAATAGATTTACGGCCACGACCAACGTTATGGCTGTCCATAGCTTTTGTAAGGTAATAATAGCTGTAAGCATTAAAACGGTTGATTAATTTTTCGCCCTGGTAATTCTGATAAGAAGATGCTCTGAAATTGTCGGTTTTATCATTAACACTCTCAACCTGTGTACTTCCGTAAGCATTGTAAGTTCTATAACTCAATAGCGCTATACTCCGAGCGGTTTTTAAACCTTTACTTCCGCCATCAGGCTGGTTCGCATAAAAGGTTCTGTCGCTTGTAATGGCTAAACGCTGACTTTCATTAAATGCAATTCCCCAAGGCGAATGTACTGCATTGGTAGCTACCAAAATCAGGTTTTCAATTCGGGGAGGTTCGGTTATACTCCATTCAACAGCTTGTTGTCCGCCTAAAGATCCGCCAATTAAAAGTTTAATCTGTTCGATACCTAAATGATTGGCTAAGAGCTGGTGTGCAGACACAAAATCGCGAATGGTAAATTGTGGAAATGACAAATAGTAGGGTAAACCAGTTACCGTATTTATGCTCAAAGGGTTTGTAGTTCCATAATTAGAACCTAAAACATTTGCACAAACAATATAATGGTCGTTAGGATTGAATAATGCACTTTGTCCAAACAAGCCTTCCCACCATTCAAAAACATCTGCATTTGCAGTAAGGGCATGGCATACCCAAACAACATTGTCTTTATTTGCATTTAGCTTGCCATAAGTTTGATAAGCAATTTGCAGATTCCTGATTTTTTTACCGCTCTCTAATTTGAATTGTTTTGGATGGTTATATGTTGTTGTTATGCTCATTTTAAAAATTGTAATGTTGTAAAAAAAGACGATTAAGCTTTGTTAATTGCTGCAAAAGCTTGCTCAAAATCGGCTTTGATATCGTCAATATGCTCAATACCAACTGAAACTCTTAGTGCATTTGGTTTTACGCCGGCAGCGAGCTGTTCCTGATCGCTTAGCTGCTGGTGTGTGGTTGCAGAAGGTTGAATAATTAATGTTTTCGCATCGCCAACATTTGCCAGGTGCGAAATCAATTTTAAATTATCAATTAGCTGTGTCGCTTTTTCTTTACTTCCATTTAGTTCGAAGGATAAAACAGCTCCAAAGCCATTGTTAAGGTATTTTTTTGCTAAATTGTTATATTTACTGCTGGCTAAACCAGGATAAGAAACTTCTTTAACTGCCGGGTGATTTTCCAGCCAGGTGGCGAGTTCTAAAGCATTATCTACATGGCGCTGAACGCGAAGCGATAGGGTTTCTAATCCCTGCAATAAAAGAAATGAGTTAAAAGGAGAAAGGGCAGGACCTAAATCCCTTAAGCCTTCAAGACGGGCACGAATGATGAACTGAATGTTGCCAAATGGTCCGTCTACTCCAAAAACATCACTAAAAACTAATCCATGATAACCTTCGGAAGGCTGGCTGAATTGAGGGAATTTTCCATTTCCCCAGTTATAGTTTCCACCATCAACAATAACACCACCTATACTTGTTCCGTGACCGCCAATCCATTTTGTTGCCGATTCAATTACAATGTTTGCACCATGTTCTAATGGCTTAAATAAGTACCCTGCAGTGCCAAATGTATTATCTACAATCAGTGGTAAATCGTACTTTTTTGCAATTGCAGCAATCTTTTCGAAATCGGGAATACTAAATGCCGGATTGCCGATGGTTTCCAGGTAAATGGCTTTTGTTTTATCGGTAATCTTTTGTTCAAATTCTTCCGGAACATCTGGATTGGCAAAATCTACATGAATACCTAAACGCTTAAAAGCCACTTTAAACTGGTTATATGTTCCGCCATAAATATGTGATGAAGAAACAATGCTATCGCCAGCCTCAAGAATATTATTTAATGCCAGAAATTGTGCTGCCTGACCTGATGCTACGGCTAGTGCAGCTATACCTCCTTGTAAAGCCGCAATACGTTTTTCGAAAACATCATTTGTAGGATTCATAATCCTGGTATAGATATTTCCAAATTCTTTTAATGCAAAAAGATTTGCACCATGTTCTGCATTTTTAAAACCGTATGATGTTGTTTGGTAAATAGGGACTGCTCTTGAGCCTGTTGTTGGGTCTACTTCTTGGCCGGCGTGAATTTGTAAAGTTTCAAATTTATATGTTGTTGACATGATTGCTAATTTTTAAATGTTGTACGATTTAATTATTCAAGTGAATAGGGTAAACCTATGTGGGCGTATCCCGATTATTCGGGACCTTCCAGTTTGAAAAAGAAACAAAAAAGGAAGATTTTTAAATTACTGTATGCAACAGCACATACAAGTAATCGCCTGCATAGCACAACAAATAAAAGAAACAGAAATGCGCTTTACTTTTTTTGCACTGGGTTCGCTTTGCGATTGTAGATTTAATGTTTTCATCAGTTCTAATTTATATCTCCAGATAACACCTCGCTATCCGGTCAGGAATTGGCACCTTCTCTTTCTGAGGGTTGCCAGTGGGTCAATGAGCCAGTCTCTCGCCACTTCTTTATAAATCAATCCGATTAAGATTGACTTTTATTTAGCTTGCTGCCAAATAATGTTTCAAATGTCGGTATTAAAATTTTAACAACAAAATTAAATTCTGATTTTTTGTCAATATTCTGTAAATCAACATGCTATATTTATCAAATTGATAAAAAGAATGAAGATAACACAAATTTAACCTCAAAATTTTATGTTTGTATTACCTATCTAATCATTATGAAAAAAATAAAATCTATTTCCCTGGCGATATTTATTGCCTTTTCAGGGCTAACGGCCCAGGCTCAGTTTGGTGGTTTAAAAGACAAGTTACTCAAGGTTGGAACAGCCCAAGGCGCAAAGGCCCTGGGTGTAGATAAGTTTCTGAAACAACCGGCGGCCATCACAACTTCATTTGAAGATGTAAACCGTGAAGGTGAGAAAATGCCTGATTTTAACGCAAATGCAAAGTTTCAACCCCTGTATCTTTTACCGAAAAATCCTGAGGGTGGTTATCTTTTATGTGAAGGCTTTTATGAAATGACGAATAAGAGTTATTGTTTGAAAGCAGGGACCTTTGCACCATCCAAAGGTGATGGCTACATGTTTGCACCTGTTTTAGGGCCTAAAGAAGAAATTGTTGTTTCGGTTTTGAAGAGTGCAGAAAAGCATCCGGAAGTAGAACAGCACGATATTCAGGTTTTATTATGGACTATAATTGCCAGAACAAAATTTGCCGACTATGCCGGAACAGTTAAATTGACTGCCATTAAGCTTCTGACACCTAAGCAATTGACACAGCTTGAAGGCGGTGCTTTGGGTGTGCTGCCATTCGATGTGATGGAGAAAGCGAAAGATCAGCTCCCTTCTGGAGTAAAAGCTGTTTTCGAAGCAGAAAATAATATCAGGCAGCTGGTTGCTTCAGGCAATTATACCTATGCCGACATGGAAAAATATGCGATTATTGCAGGTATGGCACCTCCACGTGCTGATGTGCCAAGTGGTATATGGACGAAACACCCTGATGGCTATTATGTGCGTTATTTTCCTTCTGGCTATTCGGTAACTAAGGTGCAGGTTTACGTACCTAAAGCGTTATTAGCTAACGGAAACAAGCTCGTTTATGATGCAGCAGGCGATATTGCCTGTCCGGCAAATACAGGTTCACAGCGTTTGGCCCAAACCAATGAGCCATTAAATGCCGATTATACTGCAAAACTGGTAACCATTTGTAATCCTAAGTAACGTTTTAACCTTAAGTTTCGTTTACTAAAGTCAGGCTTTCTGCAAGCGAATTAAATATTGCTACTGCAAAGCACAAAGCAAGCGCTGAATAATAACTATTGTAATTATTAGCTTGCTTTGTGCTTTTTTGTGATGTTGAAATTATATTAAAGCTTGTTCTAAATCTGCAATGATATCGTCTACATGCTCTAGTCCTACAGAAATTCTTAATAAATTTTTAGGCGTTTTACTATCCGGTCCTTCAACCGAGTAACGGTGTTCTATAAGACTTTCTACGCCACCAAGACTTGTAGCCTGTGCAAATAATTTTACTTTATTTACCACTTTACTGGCATCATTAACATCACCTTTAACCAGGAATGAGAGCATACCTCCAAAATCTTTCATTTGTTTTTTGGCAATTTCATGCTGAGGATGGGTTTCTAGTCCAGGATAAAAAACGGCCTCAACTTTTGGATGACTGACTAAGTATTGAGCAACTTTTTTCCCGTTTTCACAATGCCCTTTCATGCGGTAAGCTAAAGTTTTAATGCTTCTGCACAATAAGTAACAATCGAAAGGCGAGGGCACTGCACCACCAGTTTGTTGGATGTTTTTGACTTTCTCCCAAAGTTCATCTTTTTTAGCGGTAACGAGAATACCACCCAGCACATCACTGTGTCCACCCAAATATTTTGTGCTGCTATGCATCACAATATCGGCGCCCAACAAGATTGGGTTTTGTAAAATTGGGGAAGCGAAAGTGCTGTCGCAGGCTAACGTAATGTGGTTTGCTTTCGCGATTTTTGCAATTTCATTAATGTCAGTAACCTTTAACAATGGGTTTGATGGCGTTTCAATCCAAATGAGTTGTGTATTCTCTTTTATCTTAGATTTAATGAGGTTTAAATCTGTCTGGTCAACAAAATCGAACTCAAGAATATCGTTAAAAATAGTTAGAAGTTGTTTTTTTATACCCCAGTACATATCATCAGGTGCAATAATGTGGCTGCCAGGCTTTAAAGCCTGAAACAAACTTAAACCGCAATTATTTCCCGAAGCAAAGGCTGCTGCATCTTCACCATATTCCAGTTTTGCCAGGGTGTTCTCTAAAGCAGACCTGTTGGGGTTGCTTACACGGCTATACATGTGTCCACCCGGATAGCCACCTTGTTCATCACGGAAAAATGTTGTAGATAAATTTATTGGAGGCGTAACATCTCCTGTAATATTTTTTACAAGATTAGAAGCGTGAATAGCAAGGGTTTCGGGTTTCATTTTAATTTATTTTTGCAGGGTTTAATCAAAATACAATTTAATATTTTAAAGCAAATTTAACTTTCATAATTGTTTTGGCAAGATTTATGTAATCTGTTTACCCGAAAATTAAATTAAACTAAAATGAAAAGATTATTTATAGCTATCGCAATAGCATGTTCTACTTTATTAATGTTACAAAGTTGTTCATCAACAAAAAATGCCACCACCGGAATTAATGGTGGTAGAGGTACAGTTACAGGAACCTGGGTATTGAACAATGTTTCATTAGAAGGTTTACCCGATCAGGCTGTTCAGGGTTTGTTTGGTGAGAAATCTTACAAATGCTTTCAGGGTAGTACTTGGAAATTAACCAATAGCGGAAATGGTTCATATACTTTGCCTGCATCAAGCACTTGCGGTTCGGTAATGCAAACAATTTTCTGGTCGGCTACTCCGTCAGAAGAAACCTTCCAGTTTAAGAAAATTTACGAAGGTGATAAAGCTAAAAACGTAACTGAAGGTTACCGTTTAGTGCTTACTCAACTATCTAAAGGAAGTATGGTAATGAAATCGCCTATTGAATTCGGTGGAAGAACTGCGAACATCGTGTTAACATTTTCTCCTGCTTCAAACTAAAAAACTACCTACGAAAAACATAATACGAGAGCACTTCTGAAAAGAGGTGCTTTTTTTTCGCCCGAGGTTTGCCTCAGTTTTGCCACGGAAGCACTGAATACACGGAGAATCATTCACCATAATTCCATCTAAATCTGTGTTTCCGTGGCAACTATTATTTCGTGCTTGATTTAGTAAATATTCAGTTAATCTGTGGCAAACCAATTTGAGGTAGAATAAGAAAATATTTTCCGTGTGTTCGGTGCTTCCGTGGCAACTACTATTTCATTGCTCAATTTAACAAACCTAAAATCTGCGAATCTGAGGCACCCATACTGTTTGTTACAAGAAAATGATTTTCAAATCGCCTCAATATTGTATTTTTGTTCAAAATAATCAGGAATGAATACAACTGAACAGGTTGAAAAAATATTAGCTGATACTTCATTATCAACTGAACTACAAAACATAGCGCATAAAGTCCTTAATAAAGAACGTATTACTTTTGATGAGGGCGTTTACCTTTATAAGTATGCTGAATTAGGTTATTTAGGCATTTTAGCCAACTTTGTCCGTGAAGAGAAACATGGTGATAAAACTTATTTTAACCGAAACTTTCACTTAGAACCTACAAACCTTTGTGTTTACGATTGCAAATTCTGTTCTTATTCGCGTTTAATTAAGCAAAAGGAAGAAGGTTGGGCTTTAACAATGGAGCAGATGCTTGATATTGTGAAGAAGTATGATGATGAGCCCGTTACTGAAGTTCATATCGTTGGAGGAGTTTTGCCTCAGTATGATATGGCATTTTATAGCGCATTATTTACTGCAATTCGCACACACCGGCCCGATTTACATGTGAAGGCGCTTACGCCAGTTGAATATCACTACATTTTTAAGAAAGCAAAGGTTGATTATGCTACGGGTATGAAACTGATGAAAGAAGCTGGTTTACAATCGATGCCTGGTGGAGGTGCTGAGCTCTTTCATCCTGAAGTTCGTGATCAGATAGCAAAAGATAAGTGTACTGGTGAACAATGGCTTGCTATTCATGAAGAATGGCATAAGCTTGGTATGAGAAGCAATGCAACGATGCTTTATGGTCATATTGAAGAATTCTGGCATCGCGTAGATCATATGGAAAAACTTCGCGACTTACAAGATAGAACTGGAGGCTTCCAGACTTTTATTCCACTAAAATTCCGAAACCAGCATAATCAAATGAGTAATGTTGCAGAATCGTCTGTAGTTGAGGATTTAAGGAATTATGCCATTGCCCGTATTTACATGGATAATTTCGATCATATTAAAGCATACTGGGCGATGATTAGCCGTGAAACTGCTCAATTGTCTCTTAATTACGGCGTAGATGATATCGATGGTACTTTGGATGATACGACCAAAATCTATTCCATGGCAGGGGCTGAAGAGCAAACCCCAGCAATGAGTACCAAAGAATTGGTGAATTTAATTAAACAAGTTGGACGAAAAGCGATAGAACGCGATACTTTATATAACGTGGTTACAGATTTTGAAAATGTTGTCTTCGAAGAAGAGAAAAAACCAGCTTATTATAAATTACCAGTTGTGAATTAATTTTGAATCACGGCATGATAGCATTAATACTATCTGAAATTCAATCATTTCTAAAATCAATCATTAAATGAAGCATATTTACATCATCCGCCACGGCGAAACAGAACTGAACAGGCAAGGTATAGTACAAGGCAGAGGTATAAATGCTGATTTAAATGATACAGGCAGAGCCCAGGCAGAAGCTTTTTATCAAACGTACAAAGATGTAAAGTTTGATAAAATTTATACATCAGAACTGAAACGCACATGGCAAACCGTACAGAAATTTATTGATTCAGGATTGCCTTGGGAACGTCTATCAGGTTTGGATGAGCTTGCATGGGGTATTTGGGAAGGGCAGCCAAATACTGAAAATTCAAGGGATGCTTTTCGTGAGATGCTTGAAGCCTGGCAAAATGGCGACTATACTGCCCACTTTGAAGGTGGAGAAAGCGTTCAGGATGTTTATGAGCGATTGAAACAGCCAATGGAGGTTTTATCAACACGCCCTGAAGAACAGACTGTCTTGTTGTGTATGCACGGCAGGGCTATGCGGGTTTTCCTTTGCTTGCTGTTGAATAAACCGCTTAGTGAAATGACTGAGTTTCCACATCAAAATACCGTTTTGTATAAAATGGGTTTTGAGGATGGAAAGTTTTCTGTGCTTGAGTTTAATAGTGCTGTTCATTTGGATGGTTTAGTAATTGAGTAATACTTTAATCGTCATTGCAGGTGCTGGGCAAGTACTTTGTAATGACGTAGATTTTTAAAATAATACCTTGAATAAAATAAAAATATCGGCTGTTGCTTACACCAACACCAAAGCATTTATATACGGATTAGAACATTCGGATATTAAGCATAAAATAGATTTAAGTTTAGATATTCCTTCAGATTGCGCTGCTAAAGTAATTAATGGTGAGGTAGATATGGGTTTGATGCCTGTGGCAGCTATTCCATTGGTTCCAAACGCTAACATTGTTGCCGATTATTGTATTGGCAGTGATGGCGCAGTTAATTCGGTTTTTATTTTTAGTAACGTTCCCGTTGAAGAAATTAGAACATTAAGACTTGATGCACATTCCAGAACATCGAATAACCTGGCGAAGGTTTTACTTAAGTTTTACTGGAAGCAAGAAGTAGAATTCACAACAGACAATAATGCAGAAACGGATGCCATCGTTTTAATCGGCGACAGAACCTTTGGTAAAAAAGGCGATTATGCATTTGTTTACGATATGGGTGAGGAGTGGAAGAATTTTACGGGCTTACCCTTTATGTATGCCGCCTGGGTTGCAAATAAGGAAATCCCGCAAGCCTTTAAAGATGAATTTAATGAGGCTCTAAGCTTTGGTTTGGCACACAGGGCTGATGTACTCAAAACCTTACCTGAAACAAAAAACTTCGATTTAGAAGATTATTTATATCATAAACTGCAATTTGAGGTAACTGATGATCGGAAAAAGGCAATGAATTTGTTTTTAAATTATATTGAAGAACTCAAGAAAGAAAAAGTATAATAAGAAAGGCAATCCTGATCATGTGGGATTGCCTTTCTTGTTTTAATGCGCTTTAATTTTTCCTGCGAGTGTTTCTAGCTTGCTTTTCAATTTGGTTAATCCGCCTGCAATAGCCAAATCGTAAGTATTGCCTAAATTGGTTACTGCTATTGGTTCTTTTCCTGTTATTTTTGCTTCGATTAAACAACGTTTATCTTCAAGCCCGTCTTTGCTGCCGTTTTCATCTGATAAATGAACTTCTATTCTTGTAATCAGATCACTGAAGCGAGCTAAAGCAGAATCAATTTGTGTTTGAATCTTGTCTTCATACTCTTGGTGTATAGTGAGATTTTTGTCTGTGTTTAAGTGGATCGTCATCATATTATATTTATCTTTTTTAACTTAACAATTAAGCTTCGTTATTTGTTTCAGGTAGGGCTTAACTGCCCTTTGTTTTTAAACCTGATAGAAGCGGACACGAGCCCGATTTTAATTGGGAGAAGTAAAGCGGATAGCAGGGCTAGATTATCCGAAAGGTGAAGAGCACTTCATTTTCAAATAATGATTAGTTGCGAGAATCTTACCTTGCTAACAATCTTTCAATTTTTCAACAAAACACCCATAGAATGCACAATCGTATTATCTTTATAGCTTTTGCAAATTAATTTCAGTTTTGGCTAAAGATACGAATAAGGAAACCCCGTTAATGCAGCAATACAACGCTATTAAAGCGAAGTATCCGGGTGCACTTTTACTTTTTAGGGTTGGTGATTTTTATGAAACCTTTGGCGAAGATGCCATAAAAACAGCACAGATTTTAGGGATTGTGTTAACCCGAAGGGGAACAGGACCGAATGGTGGTGCATTGGAGCTTGCCGGTTTTCCGCATCATTCCTTAGATAACTATCTTTCTAAATTAGTTAGGGCAGGTGAGCGCGTAGCGATTTGCGATCAGCTGGAAGATCCCAAAACAACCAAAACTATCGTTAAACGCGGCGTTACTGAGTTAGTAACACCTGGCGTTGCTTATGGTGATAACATTGTTAACCAAAAATCGAATAATTATCTGGCCTCGGTTTTCTTCGATAAAACACAGATTGGGATTTCATTTCTGGATATCTCTACAGGAGAATTTTTGATTGCCCAGGGAAATAGTGATTATATAGATAAATTGTTGCAGGGTTTTAAACCCACAGAAGTTATTTTTCAGAAATCTAAAAGGCAGGCATTTTTAGAGCAGTTTGGTGACCGGTTTTATACTTTCGGTTTAGACGAATGGCCGTATACAACCGATTATGCTGAAGAAACGCTAACTAAACATTTTGATGTAACTTCCTTAAAGGGTTTTGGTATTGAGCGTTTGCAGAGTGGTATCATCGCCGCGGGTGTCGTTTTACATTATCTCGGCGAAACAGAGCATCGCAATTTACAGCACATTACTTCGATAAGCAGAATAGAGGAAGATCGTTTCATGTGGCTCGATCGGTTCACCATCCGTAACCTTGAGCTGGTAAATTCGGCTAATGACAATGCGGTAACCTTGTTCGATATTCTTGACCATACCGCTACGCCTATGGGTGCGAGGTTGCTTCAAAAGTGGATTATCATGCCATTAAAGGAGTTAAAGCCCATTCAGGAGCGTTTGGGAATGGTTGATTTTTTTGTAAAGAACGACGAACTATTACAGGAGTTTCTGTCTCATATCAAGCAGATTGGCGATTTAGAGCGATTAATCTCTAAAGTTGGTTTGCAACGTGTTGGCCCAAGAGAACTTGTAGCCTTAAAAAGAGCTTTAAGCCACATTGAAGCGGTAAAGCATCTTGCTGCAAGCTCAAAGAATCCTTTTCTCATTAAGATTGCCGATCAACTGAACCCTTGCATTGCCATTCGGGAACGCATCGAAAGGGAACTTCAACCAGATCCACCTGCCTTACTTGTTAAAGGTAATGTGATTAATGATGGCATTGACGAGGAGTTGGATAGACTGAGGAAAATAGCTTTTGGTGGTAAAGATTACCTGGTTCAAATTCAGAAGCGTGAAGCTGAAGCCACAGGGATTCCTTCATTGAAGATTTCTTTCAATAACGTTTTTGGTTACTATCTGGAGGTGACACATACCCACAAGGATAAAGTGCCTGAGGGTTGGATAAGAAAGCAGACCCTGGTGAATGCAGAGCGATACATCACCCCGGAGCTTAAAGAGTATGAAGAACAGATTTTAGGTGCCGAAGAAAAAATTCAGGCAATTGAAATCCGCTTATATAACGAACTGATGTTTGAAACAGCGAGTTATATCAAGCCCATTCAACTCGATTCATTTTTAATTGCGCAGATGGATTGTTTGTTGTGTTTTGCGCAACTTGCAGAAAAAAATCATTACGTAATGCCTACGGTGAATAAGGATAAGGTGTTGGATATTAAAGGCGGCCGCCATCCTGTTATCGAAAAACAGTTGCCGGTAGGACAGGAGTACATCACTAACGACGTTTACCTGGATACGGAATCGCAGCAGATTATTATGATTACTGGTCCGAACATGGCGGGTAAGTCGGCCATTTTACGGCAAACAGCCTTAATTGTGCTGATGGCACAAATGGGCTGTTTCGTTCCTGCAAAAGCGGCTGATGTTGGTTTGGTGGATAAAATTTTTACCCGTGTTGGTGCATCTGATAACATTTCTTCAGGAGAAAGTACCTTCATGGTAGAGATGAATGAAACGGCCAGTATCCTGAATAACATTTCTGATAACAGCTTGATTCTTTTAGATGAAATTGGCCGTGGAACAAGTACTTACGATGGTATTTCGATTGCCTGGGCAATTGCGGAGTTTTTGCATCAGCACCCTACTTCGCGGCCAAAAACATTATTTGCTACCCATTATCATGAACTAAATGAGTTGGCGAATACAATGCCGCGGATCAAAAATTTTAACGTTTCTGTTAAGGAAATGTCGAACAAAGTGATCTTTTTAAGAAAGCTGGTTCCAGGAGGCAGTGAGCATAGTTTTGGTATTCATGTGGCTAAAATGGCAGGTATGCCATTGAAATTGATTGGCCGGGCAAATGAGATTTTGAAGAAACTGGAAATCGACAGGACAGAAGGACAGAGCATTAAAGACAGTATTAAGAAAGTACAGAACCAGGCCTATCAGTTACAGATGTTTGCTGTTGATGATCCTGTTCTGGTTAAAATAAGAGATACACTAAATAATTTAGATGTAAATGCGTTAACTCCTGTGGAAGCTTTGCTCAAGCTGGATGAGATCCAGCGTTTGATCAAAAATTAGTTTATCCTGATAGTTAGCCCCTGAAACCACATAAAGATTAGATATGGTAAAAACAAAATTGCTTTATTCTTATTGGATCGTTTTTATTTTAATAGTTGTGCTGTCTTCATGTGGTTCTCGAAAATATACTACCCGGCCTGAGACAGCTCCAAAAGCAGCTGACGCCATGTCTAATTTGAAAAGTAAGCAACTGTATAAGTTTATTACCGATTGGACAGGTGTGAGATATAAGTTTGGCGGACTAGACAAAAATGGGATTGATTGCTCAGGTTTTGCCTATTTATTAGAGAAAGAGATTTATGGGATTAGTTTGCCAAGGGTTTCCCGCGACCAGGCGAACGTTGTCAGGCGTAAAAATATCAGTGACTTAAAAGAAGGTGACCTCGTTTTCTTTTCCTTTGGTGGGAGCAACGTTGATCATGTTGGTATTTATTTAAACAACGGTTTTTTTGTTCATGCAAGTACAAACAGGGGTGTTATTGTTGATGATATTAATATGCCAGCTTATCAGCGGGTTTTCGTTAAATCGGGCTCAGTTAACTAAATACTTGCTGTCATTCTGAATGCAATGAAGACCGCGAAGCAGCTACGAAGTAAATCTGCAAACGATGGAATAATGAACTAAGAAGATAATGCTGAAAAAAAGTAATATTTCCAGAGCAGCCAGATTGCTGCAGATTTACTTCGTAGCCGCCTGGTGATCTCCGCTAAGCTCAGAATGTCAATATCCACAAGTCTTTATCATAAACCTATGCGTATACTTATTATTTTTTGCCTATGCATCATCACTTATTCTGCTAATGCTCAAGTAAAATTGCTTACTCTTAATGATTTAGATAAGCGGATTGCAGCTGGTAAGGATACAACCTATGTTATAAATTTTTGGGCAACCTGGTGCTCGCCATGTGTTGCGGAATTGCCTCATTTCGAAAAATTAAGGGTAGCGAATGTAAACAAACCAGTAAAGGTTTTATTGGTAAGCCTGGATTTTAAATCTAAACTGGAGAAAGCAGTTATTCCTTTCGTGCAAAAGAATAATATAAAAGCAGAAGTATTTCTGTTAAATGAATCTGATCAACAGGAATATATTGCCAGAATCGATCAGAAGTGGTCGGGAGCAATACCAGCCACATTATTCGTGAATAAAAAGTCGAGGCGCTTTTATGAGAAGGAACTTACGGAAGAAGAATTGAACAAAACACTGCTGAACCTTAAATAAGTGTTTGTGCGAAGTGTCTTGTTGTAGGGCTAAAATTAAGCAAGCCGAAGCAATCAATTAATGAGATTGCTTCGGCTGCAATGATGAACGCTATTGCTAGTGTATTAATGTCTAAAAGTTAGTAGCCGTAGCTAAATCTTTCCATGCTTCCATGTCTTTCTGCACATCAGCAATTTTAGCGTTTGCAACCTGATAAGCATCCGGGCCTAAGAAAAGATGTAACGGTGCATTTTCAATTTCAGCTGCGGCGATCATCACATCAGCTGCCTTAGCCGGATCACCAGGCTGCTGATTATTAATGTCGTTCTGGTGAGCGGCCTGCGATTCACGTACTTCTTTATAAGCATCGATTGGGTTTGCAGGTATGGCCAGTGAGCCTGACGTTAAAAATTCTGTTCTAAAGTATCCAGGCTCAACTACTGTAGCTTTAATGCCAAGCGATTTCACTTCAGCAGCAAGCGATTCTGTAAAACCAGCTACGGCAAATTTCGTTGCACAATAAATTCCGAATCCAGGGAAATTACCTGAGAAGCCACCGATTGAAGAAATATTAAAGATATGCCCTGATTGTTGCTTACGCATTTGTGGTAGAGCTTTACGGATGACGTTTAGTGAGCCAAAAACATTTACGTCGAAGTTCTCTCTCGATTCTTTATCTGTTAATTCTTCCAATGCCCCAACCATACCATAGCCAGCATTGTTTACCACAACATCCAGTTTTCCGAACTTACTAATGGTTTGACCTATGGCGCTTTCTACACTTTCTTCGCTCAGGAGGTTAACCGAAAGTGGTAGAAAGTTTTCAAAATCACCAACAGCCTGTGATAAATCGCTTAGGTTTCTTGAAGTTGCCGCAACGGCATATCCTTTATTTAATAATTTTTTTACTAATGTCAGTCCGAGGCCTTTTGATGCACCCGTAACGAACCATACTTTTTTATTTTCCATGATTTTTGTGGTTAATGATTAATAATCAGTTGAAATGGTGATTGCTTTCCAGTCCTGATACTCCTTTGTTAATGCTTGGGTTTTAGCGGTAGCTCTTTGTAAAGCATCATCGCCCAACAATAAACGAACTGGTGGAGTTGGCATGCTGGCGAGTGAAATCATTGCTGCAGCGGCTTTTTCCGGGTCGCCAACCTGTACGCCGTCCATTTGTAAATACTTTTGGTGTACTGCACGAACATCTTCATATTCTGCAATTGGGTTTTTTGCCAACACCAGCGAATCGGCGGTAAGAAAACTCGTTCTGAATGCACCAGGAGCTACGACTGTAACTTTGACGCCAAAAGCTTTTACATCTTCAGCTAAAACTTCTGATAGGGCAATTACAGCAGCTTTGGCCGCAGAATATACCGACCAACCTGTGTTCCCTGCAATACCTGCAATTGATGCTATGTTAATGATATGACCAGAGCGTTGTGCCCTTAAATGCGGACTAGCTTTTCTGATGACGTTAATTGTTCCAAAAACATTCACATCAAATGCCGTTCTGGTTTCTTCATCCGTTAGCTCCTCGATACTTCCTCCGATGCCGTAGCCTGCATTATTGATCAATACATCAATTCTTCCAAATTCTGCTATTGCAGCATTAATGGCTTGTTCTACACTTATTTCATCGCTTAGATTTACAGCTAAGGGTAGAAATTTTTCAGAATTAGAGTTTACTGCTGCTATTAAATCGTTTACATTTCTGGATGTTGCGGCAACAAACTGTCCAGCTTTTAATAATTGGTTTACTAAACTTAGTCCTAATCCTTTAGATGCACCAGTTACAAACCAAACTTTTTTAAGTCCCATAATTTTATCCTTTTTGTTAAGACAAAATTAGGTTGAGAATTAAAAAATCATATTACAGGAATCAAACTGATGATTACGAAATTCAAACAATTCGGTATGAAGTAGGCGTATGGTTGGTGAGTTTCTTGAAAAAGTTATTGAAATGTGTTGGTTCTTCAAAGCCTAAACAATAGCCTATTTCGGAGATATTCCAATCCGTGTGTTTCAGTAAAGCCTTTGCTTCGCTAAGTAAACGTTCAGATATGTAATGCGTAGTGGTGCGTCCGGTAGTTTCCTTTATCGCCCTGTTGAGGTGGTTGACATGTACGGCAAGTTGTGCTGCATAATCTTTCGCCGAGCGCATGGTGAATCGTTGTGAGGTATTCTCAATAGGAAATTGTCTTTCTAAAAGCTCTGTAAATACAGAAGTAATCCGTGAATTGGCATCAGGGTGTTTGTACAAAGCTTCCGAAGGATTTGTTTTTAGAGCAAAGTGGGTAATTTCGGTGGTGTAATTACGCAGAAGATCGTATTTATAGATATAATCACTATTGATTTCATCCAGCATTTTCTGGAAGATGGACGAAATGAGTGCATCCTGTTCTTTATTTAACACATAAGCAGGCTTACCTCCTAAGGCAAACATTGGCAAGTCGCCGATGTTTCCACGAATTTTTTCGTTGAAAAATGCTTCCGTGAAAATGCAGAAATAACCACGTACATCAGCGATGTTTCCACTGGCAAGTTCCCAGGTGTAGGGGACCTGTGGATTAAAAAACATGAGCGCAGTACCATCAATTTCAACACTTTTATCCGCATAATGATAAATATTATGTCCTCTGTTCAGGGCTATTTTGTAAAAATCCCTGCGACTGTAGTTCATTGGTGGTTTATCATCACCCAAACAATCTTCCAGTCTGAAGACATTGAAATGCCCCATATCTTTTTGGAGGTTATCTGGTAAGAAATCAAATTTCTTCTGGTAGAAATCTTCAAGACTTTCTATTTTGCTCATGTATCAAAATTACAAAATTCAAACTTCTTTTAAAACTTGTCGTTCAAAACCTATACTGCGTAAAGCATCATTTACCTGATTATGACAATTAAATATACCAATCGGTATATATTTGTTTATTCAATTATTGTTATGACTAAGGCAGAACAAACCAGAAACTTTATTATTGAAAAAACTGCACCAATTTTTAATAAAAAGGGTTTTGCAGGAACTTCTTTAAGTGATTTAACGGAAGCAACTGGCTTGACCAAGGGTAGTATATATGGGAATTTTGCCAATAAGGATGAAGTAGCTTTAGCTGTGTTCGATTATAACCTGAGTAACAATATCTCGAAGATAGAAGCAAGAATGAATAGCCTTGCTTCGGTTAAAGGTAAACTTTTAGCTTACGTTGAGGTATATCAACAGTTTTTTAAAGGTGGGATTTCTCAAGGAGGTTGTCCGATTCTTAACACTGCAACGGATGCAGATGATACGCATCCGGCTTTGCGGGAAAAAGCATTAAAAGCGGTGTTATCCTGGAAAAAAAGTCTGGTCAAATTGGTAGAAGATGGAATTTCGGCAAAGGAAATTAAATCAGGTCAAAATGCAGAACAAATTGCACTAACGGTTATTGCGATGATTGAAGGAGGGATTATGATTTCGAGACTTACCAACAAAATTGACCATTGGAACCTGATCATGGATTCTTTAAAAAATTACATTAATAGTCTGAATTAAAAAAATTTAATCTAAAATATACCGATTGGTATTAAATAACATGTAAAAATGAAAACTTCACAAAACACAGTATTAATTATCGGCGGCACTGCTGGTATAGGCTTAGAAATTGTTAAACAATTAACGGCTTTAAATAACCATGTTATTGTAACTGGCAGAGATGCATCACGTTTGACCCGAGCAACAGATGGATTGAAAAATGTTACGGCAATACAATTTGATGTAAGTAAGGCAAATGAAGTAGATAACCTGGTTGAAAGGATTGGTAAGAACTTCCCCCATTTAAATATGGTTATTAATAATGCAGGCAGGGCGCTATTGTATCATCTGGCTGATGGAGCCCAGGATGCATACACCAATGCTGAAGAGGAAATGTTGACCAATTATTTATCCATCGTTAGATTAAACCAAAAACTACTGCCGATTCTTCGCACACAGGATGCATCTGCAATCGTTAACGTTTCATCTGTTGTTGCCTATGTGCCCGGAATTAGTTTGCCGGGATATGCAGCCAGTAAAGCAGCCTTGCATTCTTACACCACCTCATTAAGACTGAGCCTTGAAAATACATCGGTTAAAGTTTTTGAACTGATGCCGCCATTGGTTGATACAGAATTTTCAAAGGAAATTGGCGGTCATAATGGAATAAAACCATCAGTGGTAGCAGATGAGTTTATCGCTGCTTTAGCCAGAGATGAATATGAGATCAGGGTTGGCGATACCGCAAAAATATATGAATTGTTTCGTCAGTCGCCCCAGGATGCATTGAATGCCATGAATGCAAACCGAAAAGCCTGGGCAGAAACCATTCAGTAGTTCAGGATGTCAGAGCAAAGAACTTTTGTATTTAAATATGGCAATTAATACGATGAGAATTGTCACCTTTGCGGCGATAAGCGTAAAAACTTGATCAATGCTGATCAATGGTATTGATTCCCTGCATGCAGGATAAATTAAAACGAATAAAAATGAAACGAGTAGTTGTTACAGGATTAGGTGCGATAACGCCCCTTGGAAACACAGTAGAAACCTTCTGGCAGAATATTTTAGCTGGTAAAAGTGGTGTGGGACCCATTACTAAATTCGATACAAGCAAATTTAAAACACAGTTTGCAGCTGAAGTAAAAGACTTTGATGCCACTTCATATATAGATAAAAAAGAAATTAAAAAGTACGATTTGTTTACACAGTATGCTATCGCATCTACCGATCAGGCTATTGCTGATGCAGGTTTAGACTTCACGGCGATGTCGGATGATGAACTGGCAGAGGTAGGCGTAATCTGGGCAACGGGAAATGGCGGTATTTCTACTTTTGAACAGCAGTTGGCTGAATTTCATGAAGGCGACAAGACACCAAGGTTTAATCCTTACTTTATACCTAAAATGATTGTAGATATTGCTGCAGGTGTGGTTTCCATTCGTCATAAGCTCCGCGGACCTAATTATTGTACGGTATCTGCATGTGCCTCGTCGAATACCGCAATCATCAGTGCTTTTGATACCATTCGTTTGGGGAAAGCTAATATTATGGTAGCAGGAGGTTCGGAAGCAGCCATTACAGAAGCTTCAGTAGGTGGTTTCAATGCTGCTCAGGCACTTTCTAAAAGAAATGACAGTCCGGAAACGGCTTCAAGGCCTTTCGATGAATCGCGTGATGGTTTTGTGATGGGCGAGGGTGCAGGCGCATTGATCCTTGAAGAGCTTGAGCATGCTTTAAAAAGAGGTGCTACCATTTATGCCGAATTGGTTGGTGGTGGAATGGCTGGTGATGCCTATCACTTAACAGGCACACCACCGGATGGAATCGGAGCAACGCTTGGTATGAAAAAAGCGTTAAATGATGCTGGTATTGCCACCAGTCAAATCGATTACATCAACGCTCACGCTACATCAACCGGTTTAGGGGATATCAGTGAACTTGTTGCGGTGAAAAATGTATTTGGTGATTTACCAGTTGTAGTTGGCGCATCAAAATCAATGACAGGTCATTTACTCGGTGCTGCAGGCGCAGTAGAGAGTTTAATCAGTGTTCTGGCTATTAAAGATGGTGTTATTCCACCAACTATCAATACCGAAAAACTTGATGAAAAAATCCCTGCCGGATTAAACATTGTTCTAGCTGAGCCTATTAAAAAAGAAATCAATTATGTGCTTAACAACACGTTCGGTTTCGGTGGACATGTTGCCAGCACAATTTTTAAGAAATACGAAGCTTAATTATTTATCCATTAAAAGATTAACCAATTCTTTTAATTCTTCGAGTTCTTTTTCCAATTTACTTATACGATTTTCCAGTTCTTCATTGGGCTGGAAAATTGTTGCTTCAGGGGCTTGCTGCTCCGTTTCCTGTATGTCGGCTTGCTCACCAAGTAAATGAACGAAACGAGCTTCTTTTTGTCCTGTTTTTTTGGGTAATAGTTTTACGAAAGCAGGTGCTTCTTCTGAGAGTTTTTGTAACTGCTCCAGTATTTCCTCAATACTTTCAAATTCGTAAAGCCTTCCTGAATTACTATTAATTTCACCAGGTGTAAGCGGTCCCCTTAAAAGCAAGAGACAAAGGATAGAAAGTTCAGATGGAACCAAAGGATAAACGATCCCAAGGTTATGTTTATATTTGATTACACGGCTTCCACCTCCTGTAGCTGTAGATATTAAGCCTTTAATTTTTAAGGAATTTAAGGTGAGCGTAACCGTTTCTTCATCATAATTCACCACCGGATTTCTTGAGCTTTTTTGATTACATGCTGCAGTTAAACTATTCAGTGTCATCGGGTAATAATCAGGTGTAGTTCTGCTTTTTTCTATAAGCGAACCCAGCACACGTTGTTCTGCTGCTGATAAATCGGGTAGTGGTTTAATATCTTCCATTTGATAAAAATAGAAATTGAATGCATATCATGTAAATATTTTGATAAATTTAATCAGCTTAAATGAATCCAAAATGACGAAGCTTATTTCCTAATCTTATAGCTTTGCCGAAAATTTAAATGATATGATAGCTGCAAAAGGATATGCTGTTCACAGCCAAACTGATAAACTGGCTCCATGGAATTTCGAAAGAAGAAATGTAGGGCCGAAAGATGTTTTGATTGAAATTTTATATAGTGGCATTTGTCACTCAGATATTCATCAGGTAAGAAGTGAGTGGGGACCAGCCCGTTATCCAATGGTGCCAGGACATGAAATAGTTGGCCGTATTACTGAAGTAGGAAGTCAAGTTACCAAATTCAAAGTTGGCCAGCTGGCTGGTATTGGATGCATGGTTGACAGTTGCAAAGAATGCCCGACCTGTAAAGGCGGCCAGCAACAGTTTTGTGAAAAAGGAGAAACAGTATGGACTTATAACAGCGTAGAACGTGATAAAACCACACCAACTTATGGTGGTTATTCGAATAAAATAGTTTGTACTGAAGAGTTTGTGGTGAGTGTAGCCGAATCACTTCCATTGGCGGGTGTTGCGCCTTTGCTCTGTGCAGGGATTACCACTTACTCGCCTATAAAAAGATGGGGAATCAGAAAAGGTCATAAAGTGGCAGTATTGGGTTTAGGTGGTTTAGGACACATGGCTGTGAAATTCGCCGTTGCCTTTGGTGCAGATGTTACTGTATTAAGTACCTCACCATCTAAGGAACAGGATGCCAAAAAATTAGGTGCACATCATTTTGTCATTACAAAAGATTCTGAAGAATTGAAAAAATATGCTAAGCATTTTGATTTTATCATCGATTCGGTTTCTGCTCCGCACGATTATGAAATGTACCTGAAACTGTTAAATGTAAACGGCGTACATATTTGTGTAGGAATACCTCCTGAACCTTTGAAGTTTCCGGGGTCTGCGTTAATGCATGGCAACAGGGTGTTAACTGCATCGAGCATTGGAGGTATAGAGGAAACACAGGAGATGTTAGATTTCTGTGCTGCTCATAATATTACTTCCGATGTAGAGGTCATTAACATCAATTATGTAAATGAAGCTTACGAACGGGTTTTAAGCAGTGATGTAAAATACCGTTTTGTGATTGATATGGCAACGGTTTAAGGATTAGGCAGGAGCAAGCCTGCGGATTATAAACCTGATGGAAATGACAGCCCCGAGGTACGAGGGCTATAATGAACAGCAGGACTGAAATAAACGATCAGCAATGAACCTGCTTTACTTATCGAAAATCTAAGTACATTTTAGAAAGGATGATAAACAAAAAATGCGAACCTAAATGGTTCGCATTTTTTATAACGAATAAATATCTTCTTTTTATTTGGCAGCTGATTTGCCATCGTAAGTTGCCGCCAGTTTTAGTGCATTGTAGGCATTCACGATACCACCGCTGATTGATAAATCGGCAAATGGAACAGAAACTTTAGGAGCATCTTCACCTTCACCTTTTTTATAAGAAACATTGTGGTTTACTTTCGTTACTGATTTTACAATGATTTCTTTTACCTGCGCAGCACTAAGCTTAGGATAATAAGAACGGATTAATCCTGCTAAACCTGCAACAACTGGCGATGCCATGCTCGTTCCGTCAAGATTTTTGTATTTTGAACCTGGTACTGTAGAGTAAATCTGAACGCCAGGAGCAAAAACATCAACCTGGGTTTTTCCAAAGTTAGAGAAACTTGCTTTTAATGTTTCATCGTCTTTTGGACCGGATGCACCAACAGTAATCCATGATGCAATGGTTTTTTCATCTAAATCTTTATGATTAGGGAAATTGTTTTCGGTATCGATGTCTTTATTTTCATTACCTGCAGCCTGAACAATCAGTACATCTTTTGATGCAGCATATTTCATGGCCTCGTTAACGATAGCTTTATCCCAGCTGTAAGCTTTTCCAAAACTCATGTTAATTACTTTTGCACCGTTATCTACCGCATAGCGGATTCCATTCGCCACATCCTTATCACGCTCATCTCCATTTGGTGTACAGCGAACACCCATAATTACAACATTATCTGCTACGCCATTTACACCGATTTTATTGGTCCTGTCTGCCGCGATAATACCCGCTACGTGTGAGCCATGCATGGCGTCAGGGCCTTTAACATCGTTATTGCCGTAGAATTTTTCTTTATCGTTATTTGGGTCGTCGCCAACAATGTCTCGTGGGTTATAATCGAGGTTTAAATTATAATTAGCTTGTTCAGTGTAATATTTAACACCTTCAACAATCTGGTCTTCATAAAAATCGGCAAAACTTCCTTTTTTAAGTTCATCAGCCAAAACTTCCTGTATACGGGCATCAGCGTTTGATTCAGGTTTAAATTTCGCAAAATCTTCTGCTGTAGGGTTTGTTTTTCCAATTTTCTTAACAACAGCATCGAGGGCGCTTTTAAAACCTGTTAAACCAGCTAAGTTCGAATTAGCTTCGCCCAGTTGTTTTTCCAAATCAGAGCGCATAACCTTAAATGCTTCATAATCTTTTTTATCTTTTTCGGTTACATTGGCATCAGTAGTATTCGCAAATCGAACCATATCGCGACGAACCAAACGGGTTAGCTCAAGGGTTTCATGGTCTACCGAACCTTTTGCACCACCAATAAAATTCCAGCCATGAATATCATCTATATAACCGTTGTTATCGTCGTCCTTGCCATTTCCTGCAATTTCTTTGGTATTTACCCACATAATTCTCTTCAAATCCTCATGTTGGTCGTCTACACCACCATCGTTCACGGCAACGATAACCCTTGTAGATTTTTTACCTTTAAGCAATTCCTTGTACGCTTTCTCAGTGCCAATTCCGAATACCGAATCGGTTTTTAAATCGAGGTTTTGCCAGTTTGGTTTTTGGGCATCAGCAATAAATGGCGCTGATATCGCTACAATAAAGCTTAATAGGGCTTTGAAAATTCTATTCTTATTCATTTGTGTTTTTGTATTTAACGGCAAAATATAGGTTTAATTTTCTTTAAATTATAAAACCCAATTAAAAATGATGTTATGCGAACAATTAGTATTCGTTTAATCCGGTTAAATAAAAAGCAGAATTCATTCCTGTTGAATTCTGCTTTTTTAGCCGGCTGAGGCTTTATTATTTTAAAGACAATGCAATTTCTTTTGCTTTCGCAGTATGGTCTTCAATTACAGTTAAGGTATTAGTTGCCCATGTTTTTAAAGAAGCATTTTTATTATGTTTTCCCTGTTCGAAAAGTTTAACGGTTTTCTCATGGTCATCTACCATCATGGCAATATAGTGCTTATCAAAATCGTTTCCTTTAAGTTTTTTCATTGCGTCCAGATGTATTTGCTCATCAGCTGGTAAGGCATCGGGAGTAATAATTTTATTTTTTATTGCCAGCTCTTTCAGCTCCTTATTTGCCATGGTATGGTCGGTAATCATCTGCTCAGCGAAGTTCTTCACTTCAGCACTCTTCGCATTTGTTAAAGCAATTTTAGCAGCCTCTACTTCCATTAAACCGCCAACAGCAGCTTTCTTTAAAAAAGTAGCACCTTCTTCATCAAGCGAAGATTCAGTGCTTTCGGAGCCCGTAACGTGAACACCATTAACCATAGTGGTATCTCCGGAAACGCTGTCTTTTGTAGTCGATGATTTTTTATCTGCACTTTGGCAAGCCTGAAATGTTATCGCCGCTGCGAAGGCTAAACCTAAAATTATCTTTTTCATTACTTTCTCTATTGTTTGATTGAAAAACAAGAAAGTAGAAGAAAAGTTTTCTATAGCCGGTATGGGTAGTTAATGTTTTTGGGTTTGATAAATGTTTTCGATCACGATTGCCATTTGCCTTTCGGGATTATTTATTGCTGAAAAACCGAACTGGCTATACAACTTATGTGCATCTAAAGTTGTTAGCTGGTAACGTCGTAATCCCTGTAAATCAGGATGAAAGATCATGAATGACATTAGTTTTTTCGATAAACCCTGGCCTCTGAAGTGTTCTTCTATGTAAACATCGCACAAGTAGGCAAAAGTAGCTTTATCCGTTACCCATCTGGCGAAGCCGACTTGTTCATTGTCTTTATAAATGCCAAAACAAAGAGAATTTTCAATAGATTTTTTTACCGTTTCGAAAGGGATGTTTTTTGCCCAATAAGACGATTCACTGAGATAGTGATGCACTGACTCAGTTTTAATAAGCGCTTTATTATCGGAAAATATGAATCCGTTTTCGCTGATTTCCATTTTGAATATTTCTACGAATTAAGCCATAACTAATCAACAACAATTAATTGCGCATATTAATGTACTGCAATGGCTGTCCGAAATCTTCATTACGGCAAAGGCTTATTACGGCTTGCAGGTCGTCGATTTTTTTCGCTGTAACACGAATCTGATCATCCATAATTGATGGTTGAACTTTTAACCCGCTTGCTTTGATTTTGGCAACAACTTTTTTAGCAGCTTCTTTATCTAAACCTTCTTTAATGCTTATTTCTTTTCTGATCATATTGCCCGAAGCCTGGTGTTCATCACCAAAATCCAAACTTTTAGGGTCTAAATTTTGTTTCATCATTCTGGAAATAATCGAACCTTCAATTGCTTTTAAACGCATGTCGTCTTCAGTTACAATGGTAACCACATTGGTTTTTTTGTCCAAATCGATGGTGCTTTTAGAACCGTTAAAATCGAAACGGTTTAAAATTTCCTTTTTAGCATTGTTAATTGCATTATCGAGTGTTTGCGCATCAACTTTACTTACGATATCAAAAGAAGGCATGGTTTTAGCTTTAAAGTAAAAAAATAAGTAGATTTAATAGATAATTACTGATACCACAAAAAAACGAAAATATTATGAAAACCACTAAGGCTAAGGCTCAAAAAAAAACCACTAAAAAAGATGCTAAAAAGCAATTGGAACAATCTTTAACTGCTCAGTTTTTAGAAGTAGTAAAAAGCCTGGGGCACGATGCTTCGGAAATTAGTACAGAGGTAGCTAAGGCAAGTAAAAGAGTGGCTAAAAAATTAACCAAAAAGTTTACTGTGATAAAAGCAGATGTTGGGCACAAGATTGATGATTTATTACATAGCGCTAAAAAAGCAGAAAAAGAGGTTAAAAAACCAACAACAAAGGCTGCTGTTAAGGCCGAAAAAGTAGTTAAAAAAGCTGTGTCTAAAGCTAAACCTGTGGTTCAAAGTGTAAAAGTTGCCGCAATTGCTTCAGAGGAAAAGGCCGAGAAAGCAATAAGTAAGCAAGTGGCAAAGGCGGTATCAACAGTTAAAAAAGAGGCTCCTGTAGCTAAAAAGGCTGTTAGTACTGTTACTCCGAAAGCAGCTACTGCAAAAAAAACTACTGCTACAATAGCTGCGAAGGCTGTGCCGGCTAAAGCCGCTGCAACAAAAGCTGCTTCGACAGCGAAAAAAGCCGTTACTACCGCTAAACCCGCTGTTAAAAAAACGACCAAAACACCACCGGCTAAATAGTTTGTTAACATTAATATGGTTATGAATTAACATCGATTTAACAAATAAATTTGCAGTTTTGGGCATCCCTGCTTGGCAGGGATTTTTATTTTTTTAAATGAGCAAGAAGAAGATACCTTTTTTTAATCGCGAAATAAGTTGGTTGTATTTTAATGAACGCGTACTGCAGGAGGCAGCAGATGAAACTGTTCCACTAATAGAACGTATCAAATTTTTATCTATCTTCTCGTCCAATCTCGAAGAGTTTTATAGGGTTAGGGTTGCCACAATGACCCGTTTAACCAATCTTAATGAAAAAGCCAAAGCACTTTTAGGTTTTAATCCGAAGAAGATCCTTAATGAAATTAAAAACATTGTTGTTAGGCAGGAACGTAAATTCGACCAGCTTTTTCAGGCTACATTAATTAATGAACTGGCTCAAAACCGGATATTTATCTTAAACGATACGCAGCTGAATGTAAGCAGGGGTGAATTTGTTAAAAACCATTTTAGAGATAAAATTCTATCGAACCTGGTTCCCATAATGCTCGATATGGATAAACCTTTCCCTGAATTGAAGGATAGGTTTTTATATTTCTTTGTTAAGTTATCGAGAAAAGATACCAAACTGAGGGAGAAATATGCTTTAATTGAAATTCCACCGAATTTACCCAGGTTTCTTGTTCTGCCAGAAACAAATGATTTAAAATTTATCATTCTTGCTGAAGATATTATCCGTTATTGTCTTGATGATATTTTCTATGTTTTTACCTATGATAACCTGGAAGCGTATTCCATTCAGTTAACAAGGGATGCAGAACTGGATATTGATAAAAACATCAGTGATAAGTTTATTGACGATTTAAAAAGTAGCCTCGAGAAACGTAAAAAAGGTAAGCCTATGCGTTTACTTTACGATTCGGCCATGCCTTTGAACATGTTAACTGTGTTGGTCAATAAACTTAAACTCGAAGCCGAAAGTTTAATTCCAGGAAACCGTTATCATAAATTTGGTGACTTTATTGCTTTTCCAAATGTTGGCGGTAAAGAACTGGAATATACACCCAATGTACCTTTAAAAGTTCATGGTTTGCATCGTACTGAGAGTGTTTTTTCCAAAATTGCACACAAAGATTACCTCGTAAATTTACCATATCAATCATACGATTATATCATTCTGTTTCTGCGTGAAGCAGCAATAGATCCGAAAGTTACTGATATTCAGATTACTTTGTATCGCCTTGCCGAGAACTCTAAAGTGATTAATGCATTAATAAATGCGGCTAAAAACGGAAAAAACGTTTCGGTTTTATTGGAATTAAAAGCCCGTTTTGATGAACAGGCCAATATTTTCTGGACCGGGAGGTTGATGGAAGAAGGGGTAAAGGTAAATTATGGCCTAACTGATTACAAAGTACACTCAAAAATTTGTCTTGTTAAACGTATTGAAAAAGATAAGCCTGTGTATTACGCAAATTTAGCAACAGGAAATTTCAACGAAAAAACAGCTAACATTTATTGCGACCATAGCATATTCACAGCCAGGAAAGAAATAACAAATGATTTAGCGAAGCTTTTCGATGCTTTAACAAAACGTACGGTTACTAAAGGATTTAAGCATTTAATTGTATCTCCTTTGGAAAGCAGATCAAAGCTTACCAATTTTATTAACCGCGAAATCAGGAATGCAAAGGCTGGTAAATTAGCCTATATACTGCTGAAAGTAAACAGTTTGGCCGACGAGGGGATTATCAGTAAGCTTTACGAGGCCAGCAATGCTGGTGTTAAAATCCAGCTAATTGTTAGAGGGATTTGTTGCCTGGTTCCTGGTGTTAAAGGATTTAGTGAAAACATAACTGCCGTTAGTATTATCGATAAATTTTTAGAACATGCCCGGGTCTACATTTTCAGTAACAATGGCAAAAATGATATGTATTTATCATCTGCCGATTTGATGAGCAGAAATATCGATCACCGGGTAGAAGTTGGCTTTCCTGTTTTAGATGCTGATGTTAAGCAGGAAATTCAGGATATGATTGATTTGCAATTGCAGGATAATACAAAAGCAAGGCAAATAAACGCCCAGAATAATAACAGGTACCATAAAAACAGGTTAAGTAAAAAGACAAGGGCTCAGGTAGATATTTATAACTATTTGAAAACCAAGCATCAATAATATGTTAAGATACGCAGCAATAGATATCGGTTCGAATGCGGTTAGGTTACTCATCGCAGATATCAGTAAACATGATGGAGCATATAAGTATAAGAAAAACACCTTAATCCGTGTGCCTTTGCGCTTGGGCGATGATGCTTTCTTAGATCAGCATATTTCGCCAAAAAAAGCCGGCGATCTGGTAAAAACGATGACTGCTTTCAAAAATCTGATGGATGTTTACCATGTTACAGAATATCTTGCTTGTGCCACCTCGGCGATGCGTGAAGCATCAAACGGGCAGGAAATTGTAAAGCTTATTAAAGAAGAGACGTCATTAACGCTCGAAATTATTGAGGGCCAGCGGGAAGCTAATATTATTTATGCCAATCATATTGAACAGGATTTGGATCAGGATAAAACCTATCTTTATATTGATGTTGGTGGCGGTAGTACCGAACTTTCTGTTTTTGTAAATGGTGTTCCTGAAGCCTCTAAATCTTTCAATATCGGTACGATAAGGATGCTTGATAATCAGGATAAGGAAGAAACCTGGGAAGAAATGAAAACCTGGGTGAAAGACAATACGAAAGCTTACAAACACCTTGCTGGAATTGGAACTGGTGGTAACATCAACAAGCTTTTTCGTATGGCCGATGAAAAGGAAGGCGCACCAATGTCGCTCCAAAAATTAAATGCTTTATACAATCGCTTAACAAGTTATTCACTTAAGGAAAGAATAAATGTTTTGGGCTTAAATCCTGATCGGGCTGATGTTATTATTCCTGCCTGTGAAATTTACCTTACTTTAATGAAATGGACAGGAATTAAGCAGATTTACGTACCAAAGGTGGGTATGGCTGATGGTATTATTAAACTTTTAATCGAAGAAAAGTTAGATTAAGCATTTTGGTTGCCTGAAGCCGCTAGTTTCATAAAAGCTTTAACTTCATCGTTAATATCTTCTTTGAAATAAAGCCTGAGGTGATGATTAAACTGATTAGTACCTGGTACTTGTGCTATTTTATTGAAGCACAGATTCTCTTCAAAAGGTGTTTTGAAATGAAACACTACGTGAACAAAGTTTTTGCCTAGTTGTGTTATATAAACGTAATTATGTCTTCCTTCTATCGAAATCATCGATTTTAAGGCACGAACATTTACTTCAGCCACTTTGCTGAATTCATCAACAAAAAAACGGAATAACTCAAGAGCATATTCCGTTTTTCCATTTAAAAAGTCTGATAAATCATTTTGTTCAGACATGTTTATTTTGATTAATCTTCCAATAATTTAGCTGCAGCTTCATCAACAAACCAGGTTAATTTTCCATCAATCGGATTGATTAATTGCGCCGGATAAGTTTCAAAATTTTTATCCTCATCACCGATTACATGGCTTAACGCATTTGCTTTGTTATCGCCAAAGGCTAAAAAGGCAACATTCTCGGCTTTGTTTATTAATGGTGCCGTAAGGCTGATGCGGTAAGTATTTAGTTTTTCAACAAATACTGAGGCAACATTTACTTCTTCATCTTTTACCAAACTTGTGCCTGGAAAAATCGATGCGGTATGTGCGTCATCGCCCATGCCCAGTAAAATTAAATCGAAAACGATATCATTCCCGTTAAAATGTTTGTCGATGGCTTTTTTATATTCAATAGCTGCCTTTTCAGGAGCCAGGGTTGTATCTACATAAAAAATATGATCATCAGCAATATTCAGGTTATCGAAGAAGTTTTTCTTCGCCATTAAGCCATTGTAATTTTCGTCGCTGGCTGGTACATTACGTTCATCACCAAAGAAAAAATAAACCTTTTCCCAATCAATTCTGTCCTTACAATCTACCGATAGAATTCTATAAAGCTCTTTAGGTGAGTTGCCTCCTGTTAATACGAAATTGAACCGGTCGTTTTCTTCAATCGCTAACTCAGCAATTTTGATAACATAATCAGCCAAATCCTGGTTTAATTCTTCGAGCGTTTTGTATATGAGTAAGTTCATGTTTTATAAGGTAACACCATTGCAAGGAACAAAGCAATCTGATTTTATAATCGTTTATTTTATGATATTTTGGGTTGCTTTGCGCCTCGCAATGGTGAGGTAATTATTAGTCTTTATTCTTTAAAGGCAGGTTAAACCAATGGAAGCCATCTCTGGCAATAAGTGCTTCGGCTTCTTCCGGGCCCCAGCTATCGGCCGGGTAGTTAGGGAAATTAATTGATTTTTTACTTTCCCAGGTATTTAAAATAGGCATTACCAGTTCCCAGGCTGCTTCAACCTGATCGCCACGCATAAATAATGTCTGATCGCCCATCATTGCATCCAATAGCAGGGTTTCGTATGCTTCCGGTGTATCGCCTTCATATGTTCCTTTATAATCGAAAACCATATCTACTGGATTCAGTACCATATTTAGTCCCGGTCTTTTAGCTTGAACTTGCATACGGATACTCATTTCCGGCTGAATGCTGATAACCAATCTGTTTTGCTGCCAGTTTTCAGTTACATCAGAAGAGAAAATCTGATGAGGTACATCCCTGAACTGTATGGTTATAAGTGATGAAGTTTGATTTAAGCGCTTTCCTGTTCTCAAATAGAAAGGAATTCCCTGCCATCTCCAGTTATCGATATGGAACTTAACTGCTGCAAATGTTTCAGTATTTGAGTGTGCATCAACACCTTTTTCCTGACGGTAACCCGGTACTTCTTTGCCTTCTACCCAACCTTTGCTGTATTGGCCACGAACAGTTCCAAAACGAATATCTTCAGATGTGAAAGGACGCATTGCTTTCAATACCTCAACTTTTCTGTTTCTGATTTCATCAGCATCAAAAGTAATCGGTGCTTCCATGCCAATTAAACACAGCAACTGCAATAAGTGATTCTGAATCATGTCTCTTAAAGCACCTGCACCCTCGTAATAGCCACCGCGATCCTGAACGCCTAATTGTTCTGTAACAGATATCTGAACATGGTCGATGTAAGATCTGTTCCATAGCGGCTCGAATAATGAGTTGGCGAAACGGAAAGCCATCATATTCTGAACAGTTTCTTTTCCCAGGTAATGGTCAATACGGTAAATTTGTTTTTCAGTAAATATTGTACTCAAAAGTTTATTCAATTCTTTAGCTGATTCCAAATCATGACCAAAAGGTTTCTCGATAACAATACGGCTGTTATCTTCATTTTGTGTTAACTTATATTTTTGTAAACACTCGGCAATAACAGGGAAGAAGTTAGGTGCAACAGCCAGGTAAAAAATAACCTGTGTTTTTGGTCCGTATTCTTTCTGGTATTTTTCTACGGCTGCCTTTAAATTTTCAAATGTTTTGGGCTGGGCAAAATCTGTTGGGCAATAATGAATTGTATTGCCAAATTCTTCCCATTTATCTTTTTTTACTTTTCCTGAGCGGGAAAATTCATTAACTGCGTCTTCTAAAGCGGCTTTGTAGCTATCATCAGTAAATTCAGTTCTCCCCGTACCAATAACAGCAAATTTATCAGGCATGTAGCCTTCGATAAACAGGTTATAAAGCGCAGGGGCTAGTTTGCGTTTATTTAAATCACCTGTGCCTCCAAATATTACAAATATTGTTGGGCTTAACACGGTATTTGATTTCATTTTTATGTTTTTAAATCGGTATTGTTAAGATAATTTATTCCAGTCGGCATGGAATACGCCTTCCTGATCAATGCGCTCGAACGTGTGTGCACCAAAGAAATCCCGCTGTGCCTGTATTAAGTTAGATGGCATGCGGCCAGTAGTAATGGTGTCGAAATAGGTTAGGGTTGAGGCAAATGCCGGGATTCCTAAACCAGAATTTATACAAGCAGAAACAGTTTTACGTGTTCCATTTAATGTGCTTTTAATAATTTCCTGAATGCCAGAATCTCCGAAAAGATGTTCAAGACTGTTTGTTTTTTCATATGCCTGATAAATATCTTCAAGAAATTTAGCCCTGATGATACATCCGCCACGCCATATTTTAGCGATCTCCTGAAGTTTTAAATCGTACTGATATTCTTTAGATGCCTGAACCAATAAATGCATACCCTGTGCATAGGCACTTATCATTGAAAAATAAAAGGCATCTTCCAGTTCTTCAATAGAAACATTAATTTTTGTGTCTTTTTTGCCGAATGCTTCTTCGAGCGATACACGTAATTTCTTGAATTTTGATAAATCACGGTTTGAAACAGCCTCATTTATTGTCGGAATTGGTAACTGTAATTCCATCGAAACTTCCGAAGTCCATTTTCCAGTTCCTTTCGAGCGTGCTTCATCTTTAATCTGATCTAACAAATCAATATTCGTATTGCCATCCTTAAAAACGAAAATTTCAGCGGTGATTTCCAGTAAGAATGACTGAAGTCTGCCTTCATTCCATTTTTTGAATACCTTAAAGATTTCTTCATTACTATAACCAAGGCCATTTTTTAGAATGCCGTAGACTTCTGCGATAAGCTCCATAATAGCATATTCAATGCCGTTATGTACCATTTTAACAAAATGGCCTGAAGCACCAGGGCCAATATAAGTTACGCAAGGGTCGTTATTTACTTTAGCTGCTATGGCGTCGAAAACATCTTTAACCACATTGTAGGCTTGCTTATCGCCACCAGGCATCATACTAGGGCCAAAACGTGCTCCCTCTTCACCTCCTGAAATACCCATTCCAAAGAAATGCAGACCATCTTTTTCCAATTCATCAACTCTACGGTTGGTGTCGGTAAAGTGTGAGTTTCCGCTATCAATAATAATATCGCCTTTACTTAACAGGGGTTTTAATTCTGCAATAACACTATCAACAATTGGCCCGGCCGGAACTAACAGTACCAATGTACGGGGAGTAGCTAAACTGTCAATAAAGTTTTCAATATTATCAAAACCTTCAAGGTTATGGTTCTTTCCTTCTTCCTCAAGCTTTGCAATCATTTTATGATCTTTATCATAACCTGTTACTGAGAAGCCTTTGTCGGCCATATTTAATAAGAGGTTACGGCCCATTGTGCCTAAACCAATCATACCCAATTTATATTGTTTGGAATTGTTATTTGCCATTTTTTGTGTTTTGATTATGCCCAAAATTAGCGTTTACAAATTAATATTCTTATTAGTGATGTTAAATGATTGTAATAAATAGCTTAAAAGAATGTCTATTTATTAGGTTTTAATGTTGTAATATTATTTCCGTCAGCCAGTTTCCACAGCTTTGCACCACCTTTTATTCCATCTCTGTTCGATACAATTTTAATATTATGCTCTAGCTTAAAATCGATTTGTTTAGAATTTCCGCCGCCAATATACAATGTATCATAATTGAAAACCGTTTTATAAATCTCGATAACTTTCTTCAAGCGTTTATTCCAGCGTTCTGCACCAATTTTTTCAAAGGTTTTGTTACCGATATAATCATCATAATCCTCTTCTTTGCTAATCGGGAAGTGGGCCAGTTCCAGATGTGGAAGCAGACCACCATCAAATAATAAAGCAGTTCCAAAACCGGTACCAACTGTAAAAACAATTTCAAAACCCTTACCTTCTACAACGCCTAGTCCTTGTTGGTCGGCATCGTTAACCAGCCTAACCGATTTACCTAATGCATTGGCAATTCGCTGACCTAAATCTATATCATCCCATTTATTTTTGGCAAGATTAGGAGCTGTTTTTACTACGCCATTTTTAACATAGCCTGGAAAACCAACTGAAACGCGATCGTAAGTATCTGGAAAAGGCTTGATCAGTTCAATAATTCCCGTTAAAACATCCTTTGGTGTTGCGCCATCAGGGGTTTTTAACTTTAAATATTCTGATAACATATTTCCATTCTCATCTAATAGAACTGTTTTAATACTTGTACCGCCAATATCTATGGATAAAATATTGGTGTTTTCAGCTTGCTTTTTTGTTGCCATAATTGTGCTTTTATCCGCTTCGAAGTTCTACAAATAAATTAAAACAACAAACATTAAATGCTTTTGGAAGTAATTTATGTGTAAATAAAAATAACTACTAAATCTATGTAATTAATAGAATATTTTTATGTTTGCAACGTAATACAACAAATCCTTGCTATGAACAACGTTAATTATCTTGCTTTTGCCATTCCTGCTTTTTTTATTTTTGTATTTCTGGAGTATAAACTCGCTCAACAGAAGAAAAGAAGCTCGGTTTTCAAATACGAAAGTTCGATTGCTAATTTTAGTGTTGGGATAGCAGAGCGATTATTAAATCTGTTTATAGCAGCAAGTTTTTACCAGCTTTATGAATGGGTGTATAAAAACTATGCATTATTTAATATCCCCAATAAATGGTATATATGGATATTTCTGCTCTTAGCTACTGATTTAGTTTGGTACTGGTACCATCGCCTTGGGCACGAAATTAATTTTCTCTGGGCGGCACATATCGTTCATCATCAAAGCGAGGAGTTTAATTTATCTGCAGCTGCAAGAATAACAACTATTCAGGCTGTTTTCAGAAATGTATTCTGGTGTGTACTTCCTTTTATTGGCTTTCATCCGGATATGATCATTGTAATACTTCTTGCACACGGGGCATATTCTTTTTTTACACACACACAGCTTATAGGTAAAATTGGCTGGCTCGAGCATGTTTTTATAACACCGTCTCTTCATGGTGTTCATCATGCTTCAGATGAAAAGTATCTTGATAAAAACTATGGAGATGTGTTTGTGTTTTGGGATAAGATTTTTGGTACATTTCAGACTGAAGAAGAACCACCAAGCTATGGCTTAACACACCCGATTAAGAGTTATAGTTTTCTCTGGCAGCATTTTCATTATTACCTGGAAATTATCGAAGCATATAGGAGGGCTAACGGTTTCAAGGAAAAGTGGATTGCCGTTTTTGGAAGCCCGGCGCTGATGGATCAGGGTATCAGGCCAGAGCTGGAAGAACGATATCTTCAAAGGAAGCATGATGAGGAAAAGATTAAGTTTAAAGGTTACGTTAATTTTCAACTGATTTTAATTGTTGCAATTTTAACGCTGACAACAATGTTTTATGAGTCAATCAATTCGTTGAATGCAATTGCAATTCTTGTATTTATCATGATTACACTAATTAACATTGGCGCATTACTCGAACAGAGAAAATGGATTTACTACCTGGAGTGTTTCAGGCTGATTTCTATTTTTGCCTATGTGTTTTTTATCTTCGGCATTTTTGAATTATTGATCTTTCCGGTTGTGGGATTAATCATACTTGAGAGAATATTTGCGTTAAAATCTCTTTACAATAAATACGTCTTAAAGTATAAAAACAATAATGATTAGTATTTCAATAGCTTTCGGTTTTGAAATGGTATAGTATTGTTACAATGCTTATGTTTCATGTTGTTTTGTATTTTCTATTCTTGTGTTTCTTAAGGTAACGAAATTATTACTGCTACTTTTTTGAACACCTAATAATTCGTTGATATAGATTAATGTCAATAATGGGGCTTTTTTGGCTTGTTTTGTCATTTGTTTGGCTATACCCGAATCTATATTTTATTTCCATAACTTTTCCAGTTATAAACTTATTTTTGATTTCAATAAATTGTTTTTAGTTTCGATTTGTTTTTATAATTTTAGTTAACGAAACATTAAGTAATATAAAGCTAATAAATCGCAAGAGTATGAGGCTTGCCTTTTTTATTTTAATAGTTAGTTAATATTTACTTAATGTTGGTAAGGTTATTTTGCCGGCGTCCGGTTCTGATAACTTAATTAATCAATTTCCTAATAATACTAACCGGATATAAACAATTATGAACGAAAATTTTACCCAACAAAATGTGGGGTTTCAGTGCGTATGGCCAGAAAATGGAAACGTTCCTGATGATCTCAAGAAATCGGCAAAAGTTTTTAGTCCACATCGAAACTGGATTAAGATTTTACTGCTTTTTATTTCATTATCATTTTTTTTAACTAATGTGTCGGCTCAGCAGCCTCAGCAAAATGTAATGATAAAAGGAACGATATTGGATGAAGATGACAACCAGCCTTTAGTAGGAATTACAATTACCGATATTAATAAAAGAAACCTAGGTGTAACCAATAACGATGGTAATTATAGTATTTCTATTCCGAAAGGTAGTACAGTAGTATTTAATATGCTTGGGTATACTGCTGTAAGAAGGGTTTTCGATAAGAATGAAAATAATATTACCATCAGGCTAAAATCAGCTTCAAGCCAATTGAATGATGTTGTTGTAACAGCCTTAGGTATTAAGCGTGAAGAGAAATCATTGGGTTATTCTACAACAAAAGTTGACAGTAGCGCTTTTACAAATGCTGTGGCGAGTAACTGGACCGATGCCTTATCTGGCAAAGTGGCGGGTTTAAATCTTGTACGTAATAGCGGCCCTGCAGCATCGAATAAAATCATCTTAAGAGGGGAAAATAACCTGACCGGAGATAACGAAGCATTAATTGTTATTGATGGAGTTGTTGCCAGCAGTTCCGCTCGCCGTACAGCTGCTTCTTCTGGTGGTGTTTACGGAACTTCAGGTGATATTATGCCGCCAGATTTTGGCTCTGCTTTGAACGATTTAAATCCTGATGATATTGAAAGTGTAACCGTATTAAAAGGCCCGGGTGCTTCTGCGCTTTATGGTCAGCGTGGCGCAAACGGTGCGATTATCATTACAACAAAATCAGGTAATAAAAAGAGTAAAAAACTTAATATTACATTTACCTCTAACAGTACATGGGAACAGGTAAGTAAAAGCCCTGATATTCAAAACCAGTATGGCCAGGGGCAGTTTGGTGTTGGTTATTTCTCTTATGGTGCAACTGAAGACGGGCCAAGTACAAATGGTACAAGTGCCAGCTGGGGTGCTCCTTTTAATCAGGGAGGTATGTATTATCAATATGATCCGGCAACCAAAACCAGAGGCTTAACCAGAACACCATGGGTAGCGTATGAAAACCCCGTTGATGCTTTCTTTCAAACTGGTTTCGAATCTTCAAATTCTGTGAGTTTGGACGGAACTTATAAAAAAGTGGGTATGCGTTTTTCTGCCAGTCACGGCAATAACGAATGGATTGTTCCTAATACAGGTTTAGAGCGTACTTCGGCTTCATTTTCTGCAAATGCCGATGTAACAAAAAAATTGAATATTAATTTCAAAGCGGCCTATAATAACAGGCATAGCGATAATTTACCTGCAACAGGTTATGGAAACCAATCGCTGATGTACTGGTTTATGTTTGCACAGCCAAACGTAAATACAGACTGGTATCGCGATTACTGGGTAAATGGTAAAGAAAATGTTCAGTTTGTGAACATCACAACAACAAACCCTGAAAGCCCTTATGCAATTTCTGAACAATATTTAAATAAGCAAAGAAGAAATGGTGTATTGAGTAGCCTGCAGGCAAATTATAAATTTACCGATGAATTGAGTTTGTTGGTTAGAGGTTCAATTGATTATAATCATGATATCCGCGAAACACAACGCCCGTGGGATGCTGCAGGTAATAAATTTGCTCAAGGTTCTTATCGTGTACAAGACATTAATTCTTATGAGATTAATGCAGATTTCTTATTGAAATATGATAAGAAAATTTCAGAGTCATTAAGAATGAATGCTAATGTTGGTGGAAGCCAGATGCGTAACCAGTATAATAAATCTGAACTTAGAGCTGATGGTTTGGTAATTCCCGGTAATTACAGTTTAACAAATAATGCAAATCCATTAGTTTCAGTTCCTGATACTGCCCGTTACAGAATTAACAGTTTTTATGCAGCGATATCATTCACTTATAAGAACTATCTATATCTTGATTTAACAGGTCGTCAGGATTGGAGCAGTACACTTGCAACACCATTCAGAACAGATAATGTTGGGTTTTTCTATCCATCAGCAAGTGCTTCATTCATATTGTCTGATTTCTGGAAATTACCATCTCAAATCAGCTTCTTTAAACTAAGAGCTTCAATTTCTCAGGTTGGTAGTGGTGGTACAACACCTTATCGTACTGCCTATAACTATAATTTGGCTTCGAACGGTATTTACCCGGATAGCGCAATGACTAATCCGAATATATTACCAAATCCGAACCTTAAGCCACTTAAAACAACTACTATAGAGGTTGGTACAGAGTTACGTTTGTTTAAAAACCGTTTAAACTTTGATTTTGCAGCTTATTTAGGAAATACCAAGAATCAGATTTTAAGTCGTATTGTTGATAGGGCTACTGGTTACAATGTTGCAGTGTTTAACGTTGGTAAAGTGGAGAACAAAGGGATCGAGCTTGCTGTAAATGGTACGCCGATTCAGACAAAGAAATTTAAGTGGGAACTTACCGGAACGTTTACGGCGAACCGAAATAAAATTGTAGAACTTGCTGATAGTTCTGTAGTGCTTAGAACAGGTGCCCTGGGTGGTGGACAAATTGTTGCCAATGTTGGGGGTAGCATGGGAGATTTATATGGAAATGGTTTCCTGCGCTCGCCAGATGGACAAATTGTTTATGATGCAACCACGGGTAATGCAAAAACATCAACCGGCTTAGTATATTTAGGTAATACGATGCCTAAATTCAGGTTCAGTTTTGGCACAACATTAACTTATGGTCGTTTTAGTGTAAATGGTTTGTTTGATGCCCAACTGGGGGCAGTTGCCCATTCACTTACTTTCTCGAGAATGGCCGCTTTGGGTAAACTTAATTTAACCTTACCAGGAAGGTATAATGGTGTTGTTGGTGATGGTGTGGTTCAAAATGCAAACGGAACTTACCGTACTAATGATGTAGTTGCTACAAACTTAGAAAGCTTTTACACTTCATTATATGGCTCAGATCAGGCTGAAGGAAGTGTTTTCAGAACAGACTACTTAAAGTTCAGGGAGGCAAATGTAACTTTTGCCTTTGGTCAGGTTTTCTTGAAGAAAATTGGTTTTACCAAATTAACAATTGGCGCTTACGGCCGTAACTTATTTATCTGGTCGCCATGGCCAGCATTCGATCCTGAATTTGGAACCTTATCTGGAACTGATATTGTTCAGGGTTTTGAAACGGGTCAGTTGCCAGCCACGAGAACTTATGGTGTACGTTTAGTTGTGGGCTTATAAAGAAAACATTATGAAATCGATAAATAAAATAACCCGTTATATATTATTAGCAGCAGTTAGTGTTTCTGCTTTCTCCTGCAAAAAAGACTTCAACGAAGTTAATACAGATCCTATTGGGAAATCAACAGTTACTGCAAGTCAGCTTTTAGCGCCGGCTCTGGTAAATGTCCTGTCGGCAAACATGGTTAGAAACCGAAACTTTAATAACGAACTTATGCAGGTTACGGTTGATATCAGTGATGCTGAAGGAAAAGTTTTCAGGTACGATGTACGCCGTACATGGGCAGACTATACATGGAATGCCTGGTACCTGGAATTAACAAACCTGAGAGATATTTATACCATAGCAAATAAACCTGAATCGTTAAACTCATCGTACAAAGGTATATCGCTAATTACTCAGGCATGGGTTTTCCAGCTGCTTACAGATGTTTATGGCGATGTACCCTATACACAGGCAAATCAAGGTAAAGAAGGTGTTTATGAGCCTGCTTTTGATAAGCAAAAAGATATCTATTTAGATTTGTTCAGTAAGCTTGAGGAAGCAAATAAATTACTTACCGAAGGGAAATCTATTGTTCCCAGCAGTGATCCTATATATCAGGGAGATATTAGTAAATGGCGCAGATTTGGTAATTCTTTGTACCTGAGGTTGCTGTTAAGGCTTTCTGGCAAAGCTGAAGTTAGTGCGCAAGTAATTTCAAAAATTAAAGAGATTGCAGATACCAATAAAACAGGTTATCCGATAATGGAAAACAATACCCATACTGCAAAAATTTTGTGGAATGGTACGAATAGTAGTACTGCTGTTTATTCATCACCATTTATGATAAATGTAAGGGCAGTAGATTTCAGAACGCCTGCAATTACAGATTTCTTTTTAAGTAACCTTGCTATCTGGGGGGATCCTCGTGTAAATACAACATATGGTGTAAATGGTGTGAGTAGATTTGGGATAGCTCCCGGACCTGCTGGCTTAATCGGTGTACCAAGTGGCTACGATACGGGAACTGCTATTACTAAACAATCCTATTTTTATTCGGACGCACAAAGCGCTGGTGTTACTTTACAAACAGATCCTTACACAGGAATAATCATGAACTGCGCTGAGGTTGATTTTATCTTGGCAGAAGCTGCAGCCAAAGGTTGGATAAGCGGTACTGGCGAAAGTTATTATTTAAAAGGCATAGCCGATGCTGTTAATTACTGGTTGCCTACAAGATTTACGTCTGCGGCTGATCCGGCTTTGGCAAGTTATGTTGTTGCAGCTGATATTAACTGGAACAATGCTTTACCTTTGGATAACACGACAACCAATGCACCTAGTAAAATGCAGTTAATTCATTTGCAGAAATACTACGCAATGTTTTTAGTCGATTTTCAGCAATGGATTGAATATCGCAGGACAGGTCATCCCTTTATTCCGAAAGGAACTGGTCTGGCAAATGGTGGCAGAATGCCTTCGAGATTAAATTATCCATTAGTTACTCAATCAACAAATCCAACAAGTTATAAAAATGCAGTTGCCGCTCAAGGTGCTGATGATATTAATACACTTGTTTGGTGGCAAAAACCTTAATCATATCACAAATAATATGAAAAAGACAATACTTTATATCGGTGCAATAATTTTTATTTGTGGCACCTGGATGGGATGTAAGCGTGAAACCGATTATATCGGCGTAAGCGTAAGTCCATATATTTCAAACTTCGATTTACGTAAACTTTTTAAAAATGCAGATTTAACACTTAATAATGAAAATTTAGGGGGTGCCGATTTTGTAAAGGGTGTAGTGATTTCAAATCAGGCCGGTGCTAATATTCCTGCCGGATTGGTAATCTTACAGAACAGCAGGATTGCCGGTAATGGTATAGATTCGTTAAGAGGAATTGCCATCAACATTGGCGCAGATGCTTCGAAATATATCCCGGGTGATTCTATTCACGTAAGGGTAACCGGTTCAACATTAAAAAGAGTAAATGGAATTTTACAGTTAACAGGGGTTACCGCATCGGCCATTGAGAAAAAGGCATCAGGCAGGGCAATAATTACCAGAGCAGTGAATAGTGCCTCTTTAAACAGTAGACCTGATTTTTACGAAAGTACTTTGATAACCATAAGTAAAGGAAATGTAGATCCTGTGCCTACATCAACTGAAAAAGTGGTTGGTAATAAAACCATAAATGATGGTTATGGATCAGCAACGGTACATACAGAAACTACCGCAACATTTGCTAATGAAACTTTAACACCTTTTGCGGATTTCACAGGTATAGCTACCAGAACAACCACCGGAATTCAACTATGGCCAAGAACTTATGATGATATCTTCCCGCTTGCAGTTATTAAGCCATCTGCACTTATAATTACCGGCTATTTAACCGATCCAAGTGGTTCTGATGCCAATTATGAATATATTCAGTTTAAAGCAACCAGAGATATTGATTTTGCAGTCACACCTTTCTCTGTTGTTACCTGTAATAATGCGGGTATCTTAGTTGCACCGGCAACGGGTTGGGCATTGGGTGATGTTAGAACCTATAAATTTAACATCACATCAGGAACAGTTAAAAAAGGCCAGTTCTGTTATGTTGGTGGCAATAAAAACATCTGGGGTTCTGGTTCTACAGATATCAGTGCCGCCGTTTGGATTAGTAGTACACAATACTCAACTGTAAACAGTGTAAGCTTTGGTACAGCAACTTCTAATTTATTGGCTAACAGCGGAAACGTTGCAGGAGTTGCAGTTTTTGATGGAATAAATGTTGATGGCAATAGTATTCCTTTAGATGTGATTATGTACGGTGGTAATGGCGCTGTATACGCTGCTGGTCCACCGGAAGCTGGTTACAGAATTACCAATACCGATAAATACAGTACCATTCAAAACAGAAAAGCAGTAGCATTCTATGGCGCAGGTACAAATACCAGTAAATTTGGTTTCCCAACAACAGCAGGTGCGTTTACCATGCTTGGTGGTGTGTATGATGCAAAAACCGGATTGTGGAGTACTGGAAGAACTGCACAGTTTATTACGCTAACAGCAACTTCACCACTCTCAACAATTGAAACTGCAACAGGTTTCACAACCTTAGTGAACTAAATATAAACAACAAGCCATCCTTAAAAAGATGGCTTGTTTCTTTAACGAACAAATCATCCATGAATAGAAGATCATTTATCCAGAAATCCAGCTTATTAACCTCTACAATTTTTATAAGTTTAAAAACTTTTCCCTCAGCACTGTTTTCTGTTGATGGATTGGTCAGCGGAACTGTAACCAGTAAAGGTAAAGCTGTTGCTGGCGTGGTAATTTCTGATGGTTATAGTGTCATCCAAACAGATAAAAATGGTAATTATCAGCTTCAGCTTCACGAACTTGCCCGTTTTGTTTGGATAAGTACACCATCGGGATACGAGTTTAAAACTGAAAGCAGTATCGCCCGTCATTATTACAAGCCGGATACCGCAGGGAAATTAAACTTCGATTTAAAGCCACTTAAACAAAATGATGATAAACATAATTTCATTATATGGGCTGATCCGCAGGTGAAAAACAAAAAAGATGTTGAACAAATGATGAATACATCAGTGCCTGATACCAAAGCCGTAGTGAAAAGCATGGGGAATGCACTTGTACATGGAATTGGTGTAGGGGATTTGGTATGGGATAATTTCGATCTTTTCCCTGATTACGATGCAGCTATAGCACAAATTGGTATTCCGTTTTTTCAGGCACTGGGAAATCATGATCAGGATTACAGACAAGGAGGAGATGAAACTTCTGACAGGACATTTCAGGCGCATTATGGGCCAACATATTATTCTTTCAATCGTGGAAAAGCACATTATGTAGTACTCGACGATGTTCGTTATTTAGGGACGGAAAGAAATTACGACGGTTATATTACACCAACCCAGCTGGAGTGGCTTGCGAAAGATTTACAATTTGTATCGAAAGATGCATTACTCATCATTTGTTTGCATATTCCAGTGCATAACTCAGTTAAAAATAAGGAAGATTTCTACGCCGTAATCAAGGATTTTAAAAATATCCATATCATGTCGGGACATACACATTTTAACAAAAATGTAATCAAGAATGGTGTTTACGAACATAATCATGGAACGGTATGCGGAGGTTGGTGGACTGGCCCTATTTGTGAAGATGGAACGCCTCGGGGTTATGGTGTTTATGAAGTTGACGGTACAAAGCTGAAATGGTACTATAAATCTACAGGTAGAGATAGAAAAGAGCAATTGGATATCTATGTTGATACTTTAACCAATCAAAAAAGGTTAATTGCCAATGTTTGGAATTACGATCCGGAATGGAAAGTTGAATATTACTTAGATGGAAAGCCTATGGGCGCTTTGGCTCAACAAGACGGTTTTGATCCTTTGGCGGTAAAATTATATAAAGGAGATAAACTCCCAAATCCACGGCCATTTGTTGAACCGCGGTCTACCGACCATTTATTTATGGCTCACTTCGAGCCTTCGGTTACGACAGTTAAAGTGGTTGCTACCGACCGCTTTGGCGAAAAATTTGAAGCAGAAATTAAAGCATAATACAATAAACAAGATGAAGTTAACAAGTAAATTATTAGCCGTTATTTTAAGTGCAGGGTCATTTAGTGTATCCGCACAAGTTGCCGAATTTCCAAAGTTTAGTGCCGAAGCCCATAGGGGTGGGAGAGGTTTATGGCCGGAAAATACCATCATCGCGATGCAAAATGCAATGAAAATTGATGGGATTACAACACTCGAAATGGATACACACATTACCCGCGATGGTAAGGTTGTGGTAACCCATGATGATTATTTGAGTCCGGGCTTTATGCGTACACCTGAGGGACAGGATATTCCGGCTACGGATGCCAAAAAATATCCAATCTATCAGATGGACTATAATGATTTAAAAGCTTTTGATTTGGGCTCTAAACCTCTGGCTGGATTTCCAAACCAGCAAAAGATAAAAACCCAGATTCCTTTACTGGAAGATTTAATTGATGCCGTTCAGAAAGACATTAAAACAAATAAAAGGAAACAGTTTTTCTATAATATAGAAACCAAGTGCGATGCTCCGGGCGACGGTATAACGAATCCTGAACCAGCCGTTTTCGTTAAAAAACTAATGGATATTATCGAAAAAAAGAAGATAACATCTTATGTAGTTATTCAGTCTTTCGATAAAAGGACAATTCAGCTTATACATGAAAAATACCCTAATGTAAGAACATCTTTCCTTGTTGCCAATAAAAAAACTTACGAAGAAAATATTGCCGATTTAGGTTATAAACCATTTATTCTAAGCCCGGTTTGGCAAATGGTGAATCCAGAGCTAATAAAAAAAGCACATGCTGATGGTGTTAAAGTTATTCCATGGACAGCCAATAAGCTGGAAGATATGAATGCTTTAAAGGCTTTAGGTGTTGATGGCATTATTTCCGACTATCCTGATTTATTGGTTCAATCAAAATAATTATCTTTAAATAAAATCTTCGATATGAAATCTTTCCTGAATAAATTCTTCTTAATTGGCTGCCTTGTTTTTACGTTTACATTAGCTGATGTAAATGCCCAGATTGTAAAATGGGACAGTACTTACCGACCAGGTAAATATGCAGAACTGGTTGAAAAATTTAAGGCAGAACCAAAATCAAAGAAAGATTTTATATTTCTGGGGAACAGTATCACTGCTGGTACAGATTGGGCTAAACTTTTGGATTTGCCTCAAGCTAAAAATAGAGGTATTTCCGGCGATATAACATTCGGTGTTTTAGAAAGGTTGCAGGAAGTTATTGACAGGAAACCTGAAAAATTGTTTATTCTGATTGGTATAAATGATATATCAAGAAATATTCCTGACAGTATTATTCTTCGCAATTATAAAACCATAATAGCAAGGGTAACAAAAGGTTCAAAAAGGACACATATTTATTTCACAACGCTGCTTCCGGTTAACAGCTCATTTGAGAAATTTAAAAATCACTACGGAAAGGATAATCATATCCTCTGGTTGAACGATGAAATTAGAAAATTTGCTTCTAAAAATGTTACTGTAATCGATTTATATCCGGTCTTTGTTGATGATAATAAACGTTTAAAGGCCGAGTTAACAAAGGATGGCCTGCATTTGATTCCTGAGGGTTATAAAGTTTGGGCCGATTACCTAAAAGCAAATGATTATTTAAAGTAATAATAGTTCTTTAAATCAAAAAAGCGTCCTATCAGAGACGCTTTTTTGATTACAAATTATTTTGAAATTTAATTCTGAGCAGGTGGATTAGAAACTACTGGCGCTTTATCTTTAGCTCTTCTCATTCCGTTTTTTCGCATTTTATCACCTTTCTCTTTGGCTTCTGCTCTAAATGCATCGAGCTTAGTTTTTTGATCGGCTGTTAAAATTTTATCCAGATCAGCTCTACTCTTCTCCAGATCTGCTTTGCGCTCTTTCATTTTTCCTTTAATTGCAGCTCTGTCTTCACTTCGGTAAGCATCCATTTTTTTTGCTCTGTCTAATTCAATAGCGTAAACTTTTTGCTTTTGATCTGCAGTTAAGTTTAATTTTTTCTCCATCATGCCAGTCGATTTTTCAGCCCTTTGTTCTGCTGAAAGTTTCGGCATTGGTCTTCTTTGTCTTTTAGTAGAATCTTGTGCAAACACTGCTGTAAATCCCATTACTGCAATGGCCATAGTTAAAATTAGTTTTTTCATGTTGTATGTGTTTAAACTAATAGATACAGAAATGGCTGTCCGGTTTAATCTGGCTTTGTTAAAAGATGTTAATTTTTATTTAGCTGTGAAATTGATTTTTGCATTTGTGACATCATTTGCGTCAGCGTCTCTATTGTCGGATCTGGAGCTGGTTCCGGCAATGATGTAGAAATATAAGCTTTTGCTCGCCATATTTCTAAAATATCATCAGCAGCAATTGTATAAGGATCATAAACCTTATTATCCGATATTAATTTAAGGTCTTTGTTTTCCCTGAAACGATTGCCTGCTCTTTTATATACCACACCTTCGTTTTTGCTTATTACGATGTAAGTTTCGCCTGTTTTAACTTCATTCCAGTTATCCAGATACTCACCAATAATAACACTTCCAGGTTGAACAGGAAGCATGCTATCGCCCATAATTTCAAAAGCACGAAAAGTTCCCTGGCGTAAGGCCGGAAGCGGCAGCTGGAATTTAGGTAAATCACTAATGTATTGTGGATCGGAAAAGCCATTTAAATAACCTGCACTTGCTTTTACAGGTACTAATTCAATGTTCTCTCTGTCGTTGGCATCTACCGAGATACTCAATACCCTTAAGTTAGAACCTGAACTTTTCGGTTTGGGTTTCCAGCTATCTGAAATTTTTTCGTTAATAAATTCATCTATTGTTAAATCGAAATATTCAGCTATTTTTTTTAGTAATTCATATTTCGGTTCAGCCCTGTCTTCTTCGTAAGCACCGATAAGCGAACGCTTAATCTCCATGATATCAGCGAATCCCTGTTGTGTATGGCCTTTTTTCTTCCTCAGGTACTTTAAGTTGTTTGAAATATTTGACATAAAAATAAATTATTAAAATAAATTTGCAAATACTAAAATAGTTAGTAATTTTATGCTCATAAAGTTAGTAATATTATTTTGAATTGCAAGAGGATATACTAAATAGTTTAGTTTTAAATTTTAGATACGTTATTATGAAAAAGTTTGTTTACATCGTTACCGACAGAAATCGTACAAGTATGCATGTTGGCATGAGCTCCGATTTGATTAAAACATTGGATTTCTACAAGCAGATGCCAAACTTGTTTTTTGATAACGGAAAGCAATTAACCCGTTTGGTTTACTTTGAAGAATTTAAAACGGAAGCACAGGCATTAAACAGATTTAAACTTGTGAGCAGATTTACAAGAATGCAGAAAGAACGCCTTGTAAGATCTTGTAATCCTGATTGGATTGATTTGACTGTAGGATTGGATTTTGAAAATATTCTATTACACCGGAATATTACCAATCAGGTTAAGCTATCTTTCAGCAGTTTATCGTAAAAATAAAAACCAATAAAAAAGGCTTTGATTGTTAACATCAAAGCCTTTTTCTATTTTTTAGAGTACTTTACCAGCCAGGTGCAAAGGTTAAACCGAACACACCTGTTTTAACATCTTTCCGTTGAAATGGAATTGCGTAATATGGTTCCAGTACGAAATAACCAAATACGTTAACCCTTAACGAAATACCAACACTCATAACCGGAACACGCTCGTTAGTGGTTTGGTTTTCACCAATAACTTGTCCTGTTTCATCATAAATTGGTGTTGTTGTGTAAGTAGGCTCTTTTTTAAAGGCAACTTTTGTATCGTTTGTCCAGGCAACCCCTGCATCAAAGAATAAATTCAAATCAGAAAACAAGAATTTAGATGGGATCGCTGTAAGTTTTTTAGGCCCGGTAAATGGTAACCTGACTTCAAAATTAAATACAGCAAGTTTGCTTCCGCTCAATTGATTGATATCATAGTTTCCTCCAATTGTAGCTGTACTGTTTTTATAAATTGAATTTGCTTCATAACCTCTGATTAAGTACGGATATCCTACATACATCGGATATAAACGGTCTGCATCGCCACCAATTCTGAGGGTGTTGTAAGAACGGGCAGCAATTGTAATAGGCTTAATTCTCCAGTATTTACGCAAATCGGCGGTAACACCAGAAAATCTGTAGGTTCCAAAATATAATTCACCACTAACACGGTACCTGAAGCCATCTAAAGGAGCAGTTAACCCAAAAATCGAATTATCGCCAATAAAACCTGCATTTAACTGGTATAGTGTAAATGAATTAAACGGTACGCCATAGTCGCTTGAAGCCTGTTCATTGGAAATTTTACTTCTGTCAGAACCTAAGTAATAACCATCTGTACTATAATAATTACTGTACCTGTCTATCCGGTAACTGTAGTGTGAAAAGGCACCACCCAGCTCAAAACGATGAATTTTACTAAACGGATAAGAACCAAATAATTGTACCTGATCTTCAAAAGTTCTGATGATATCTGTTCGGTAGTTTACGGCATCGATGGTTGTATTACCACTTGGCACTTTTTCGAAAGCGTAAGAACTAAATCCGGAAACATAAGGGATATGCGATACGGCAGCGCCCCAGTTTATTCTGCTCTTTTGATTAATATAACCAACCAGCCCTCCAAAATCATAAATTTCCCCATTAACAGATAAGTTTGCGATGATTTGGTTTCTACCTAAAATATCACTGAACATTCCGATAATTCCACCCTGAACACCTGTTCCAAATCTGCTTGTTGATACACCAACACCACTGTTTGCTAAATAATCTAACCTGAATTTTGGTCGGTATGGTACAGTTTTCATCGAATCGGCAACAATTTTTTCAAACCTGTCAAAATTATTCAGGTTTGAATTTATAATGTTTACACCAATGTTTTCCATTGGAGGCAGTATTGCTGCATCAAAATTTTCTTCCTGGTTACTGATTCTCTTCGGTTTAAAACTGTTAAGTTTTGCATTGTAAAGTGTGTAGCGCTGGTAACGATAATAGCTGTAAACAATATCGTTAGTTTGTGATACGGAAATAGCAGGGGAGAACTCCGTAATACCACTGATACCCGTAAAATAATCGGTTAACTGGTCAACCGAATTGTCATCGAAATTATATTTATATAGATTCCTGAAACCATCTCTGTTCGATAGAAAATAAATGTTTTTACTATCTGGCGAAAACTGTGCATTTAGGTTGTTTGCTCCAGGGAAAACATCGAGGTTGCTTACCGTTTTTGTCGAGATATCGAAAATGGTCAGGTTTATTGGATGAACAGCAGTAATGTTTTTGTTCTGTATTGCTCCGCGGTCTGATGAAAAGACTAATTTTTTTCCGTCTGGCGAATAGTTTGGCGCATAATCAGAATAAATATCATTCGTAATTTGAGTAACTTTTTTGGTGTCTAAGTTATAAGAGAAAATGTCACTCTGTCCTTCAATCATTCCCGAAAAAGCAATGTCTTTTCCATTCGGCGACCAGGTGAGGTTACCAAATTGAGCAACATCACCCATCGCGGTTTGAGAAACAGTAGCCCCATTACTCACATTGATAATCATCATCTGGTTCTTGCCATGACTAAAAATACTAAAGGCGAACTGCTTACTGTCAGGCGACCATGCCCCGGCTGATTCAATGAAATTGAAATCATCTATATGGCCATTCGAAATCTGACTGGTAAGTTTCCTGATGATTTTACCTGTTTTCGCATCAGCAAGAAATAAATCTATTCCAAATAAATCTTTCTCAGACATGAATGCAACGTATTTACCATCAGGACTAATGGCAGGAGCAACATTCATGTTTCCCGCGTTTTTATTATCAATAATTTTTGTGCCTGTTATTTTAATCTGCGAACTGTCGGCCTTTAACATTGGTTTGTAGTGCGCATCGATTGCATTTTTCCATAAACCAGATAAAGTTTTATCATCATAACCAAAAGTATACCTTATGGCATTTTCGTAACCGTATTTTGCTGTGTTTTTAAATAAGGGCACAATTGTAGTATCGCCATATTGAGAACCGATATAAGTCCAGAAAGCCTGACCGTAGCGATAAGGGAAGTATTTGTTTGAATTAGTTAAATCCTTTAGCGAAGGGATATCACGGTTTAACATGGCATCACGCATCCACATTGAAGTAAAAGCGTCTCGCTTACCGATAGAGAGGTATTCAGCCATCCCCTCAACCATCCACAAAGGTGTTTGTCCAACGTTTTCAAGACTGATAGAGTCTTTTTCAAGTAACAGGTGATATTGAAAAGCATGGACAAGCTCATGGCCAAGTACATGCCTTGTTTGGCTGTTGAGTTCCATAACGGGCATGATAACACGGTTTTTTAAGGCCTCGGTTACACCACCGGTACCAACACCTATTTCACCATTTAAGGCAGTAGTTTGCTGGAAATCAGGGTGGTTATTGTAAAGGATAACAGGGTTTTTCTTCATGAAAGTATCTCTGAAAACTTCCTGATGCATTTTATACCAGGTTTCAGCATCCTGCGAAAATTTCTTTAACAGGTTTTCATTTTTAATGTAATAGTAAATTTCGAAGTGTGGGGTTTGTAAAACCTTAAAATCGAGGTTTTTATATCTGACTTTGTTTTGTCCGAAGTATTGTGCCTGAGCAGAAAATGAAAGTATAGCCAGAAGCAAAGCCGGAATTAATTGCTTTAAAATAGTAGCGTTTATTTTCATATGTATTGGTTTAATTTGTGTGGTATAATTTACAAAACAGAGGGGCAAGACTTTAAAAAATAAAAATAGTGATTGTTTTATTACCACTATTTTTATTTTAACACTTTTTATAAGGTTAGATCCTAATTATTACCGTTCTTTTTTTTCTCTCTTTCTTCCTGCCTTTGTTTCCTTTTTAATTCCCGTTCTTCTTTGCGGGTTAGCGGAACAACAACTGCCGGTTGAATTGGAGCTGTTTCTTGTTTTTTCTCTTCTTTTTTAACTTCAGTTTCTGTTGCCGGTACCGGAGTTGCAGTTTCAGGTGTTTCTGGTTCTGCTACAGCAGTAGAATCGACAATAACACTATCTGTCGAAGTCGTATCCTCAACAATCCTCGGACTTGGACAATTAATTGTTCTTGTTATATCAACTGTTGCTTTAGGGAAGGGGCCGTAAGTATAACCTGAGTTAGGGTCATGGTAAACTTTTTCCATAAATTTAGCAAAAATAGGGAGTGCTGTTCTTGAACCTTCACCTTGTTCGCCATTTTTAAAATGTGCCGTACGCTCATCGCAACCAACCCATACACCTGTAACCAGGTCTTTTGTAATTCCCATGTACCAGGCATCAACATAATCAGATGAAGTACCTGTTTTACCACCAATCTGATTATTTTTCTTCCATAAATCCCATTCCCATAATGCCTGCGATGTACCACCTGGTTCTTCCATACCACCCCTGAACATATATAACATTAACCAGGCAATTTCTTCTGATAAAACCCTTTTTGTTTTAGGTTTGAAATCATCAATCATGTTATCATCCTGGTCAGTAATTTTTTCTACCAGAATAGGATCTGTTTTAACCCCTTTATTTAAAAAGGTACTGTATGCTTTAACCATTTCATAAACGGTAACATCGTTCGAACCTAAACTTACTGATGGAACAGATTCCAGGTGACTGTCTATACCACATTCGTGAGCCCATTTAACTACGTTATCCCAACCAACTTTTTCCGTAACCTGAGCCGTAATGGTGTTTACCGATTTTGCCATCGCCCAGCGTAAGCTCATTTCGCGGTAAGTGACACTGTAGTCTGCATTTTTTGGCTCCCAGTATTTTGTTTCTCCTTTATCTTGATAAGCAATTTTTACCGGTTTATCTGTGAATTTATCGCAAGGGTTCATTCCTTGTTCAAGAGCGGTGAGATAAGCAAATGGCTTAAACGTAGAGCCTGCTTGTCTTTTAGCTTGGTTAACGTGGTCGTATTTGAAGAATTTGTGGTCTATACCGCCAACCCAGACTTTAATTTTTCCACTCGCTGGCTCCATGGTCATCATACCGGTATTCATGATTTTTCCGTAATAACGGATGGAATCCATTGTAGAAAATAAGGTGTCGCGGTCGCCTTTATAAGTAAAGATCTGCATCTTTTTCTTTTTATTGAAATAGGCCTTTACAGAATCAGGATTGTTCGGGAATTTCTTTTGAAGTAAACTATATATCGGCAGGTTTTTCATTGCCCTGTCCGGATAATCTACCTTTTGTTTTTCAGAATCATACCAGGGATCTTCGTTGCCCCAAACGCTATAAAATCGGCGTTGTAAGGTTTTCATCTGCTCCTGAACAGCTTCTTCCGCATATTTTTGAAGTTTTGAATCGATGGTAGTGTAAATTTTCAATCCATCTTCATACAAATCATAACCATTATCTTTACACCATTTTTCAAGGTATTTTGCCACGGCAGCGCGTAAATAAGAATCACCATCACTGCCATCTTCCATTTTACCTTCTTTAAGTTTGATGGGTTCCTTTGATAATTCGGCAAGGCTATCTTTACTTAGGTATTTGTACTTATTCATTTGACTTAGTACAGTGTTTCGCCTTACCAGGGCTCTTTCCGGATTTTTTGTCGGGTTATAAAAAGTAGTTCCCTTTAACATTCCCACCAACAGCGCCGATTCAGTAGTAGATAAATCTTTTGCTTCTTTATCAAAATAGATGCGGCTCGCAGTTTTAATTCCATAAGTATTGTTACCAAATGAAACGGTATTCAAATACATGGTAATAATGTTGTTCTTTGAGTAGTTGGATTCCAGTTTAACAGCCGTCATCCATTCTTTCAGTTTGAAAATTACGGTACGGATTAAAGGAATTTTAGATAGTAGGCCTTGCGATTTATTGTATCGGGTGCGATATAAGTTTTTAGCCAGCTGCTGCGTTATTGTACTGGCACCACCGTCTTTTCCAAAACCTACAACTGCTCTTCCAACAGCTTGAATATCAATGCCCCAGTGCTTATAAAAGCGAACGTCTTCAGTGGCAACCAGTGCATTCAACACGCTTGGTGCAATTTCATTATAATTAACAGGTGTTCTGTTTTCTTTAAAGTACCTACCGATCAACTTTCCATCAGCTGTATAGAGCTCTGAACCTACGCGAAGTGTCGGGATTTTGATGTCATGATAACTCGGTGAATAACCAAACAGCCATAAAAAGTTAAGCTGAAGCGCAGAGAAAAATATAATTATAAAAAAAACACTAATTGCCGAATAACGTAAGTACTTGTTTTTTATCTCTTTAAACATATTGGTTAAGATGTGGTATTGTAAAAAGCTGTGGCGTTAAATATAAAAAACTCCAAATGCAAATTAACGTATTTAATTTACTTATTTTTTAGTCTATATTTAAATAATTGATTGCTGAGTATATACTTTAATGCACAGATATGAAGAACGAATTTAAAAGCCTGATTGTACAGGGAGATAAAAAATTTTCAATAAAGAATACCAAAACCGATTACACTGGCGGGTTTAATAAGGAAAAAGCGAAAGATGCTTTAGTGAAATCAAAAATAGAGGTTAGTCAGTTACAGGAAAAACTTTATGCTTCTGGCACCCATTCGCTGCTGATAATTTTTCAGGCAATGGACGCCGCAGGAAAGGATAGTGCTATCGAGCATGTGATGAGTGGTTTAAATCCGCAAGGATGTCAGGTTTTTAGTTTCAAAGTGCCAACAGCAGAAGAATATGAGCACGATTTTTTATGGAGACATTATAAGGCTTTACCTGAAAGGGGCAGAATTGGAATTCATAACCGTTCTCATTATGAAAACGTGTTGGTATGTAAAGTTCATCTTGAATATGTTTTAAGCGAAAATATCCCTGGTTATGCAGATGTAAAGAAAATAAACAAAGATTTCTGGAAACAACGTTATCAAAGTATCCGGAATTTTGAGGAGCATTTAATTGCCAATGGCACAGTAATGCTAAAATTTTTCCTGAATGTGGGTAAAGATGAACAAAAACAGCGATTCTTGGATAGGATTGAAGATCCAACTAAAAACTGGAAATTCTCTTCGGGGGATATTAAGGAAAGAGCTTTATGGGATGATTATATGAAAGCTTATGAAGATGCAATTAATGAAACTGCAACTAAGGATGCACCATGGCATGTTATTCCGGCCGATAAGAAATGGTTTGCCCGTTTGGCGATAAGTGAAATTATTGAAGACAAGCTTAAAAGCCTGAATATTAAATTTCCGGTTTTGGATGATGTTGAGCAGGCAAAACTGGCAGAAACAAAAACAGCTTTATTGGCAGAATAGTTTATTTATTATTAAAGAAAAATGGCGCATCTTTTTATGTTAAAGATGCGCCATTTTATTTTTCAATAGATTTCTCTTTATTAATTCACTACCGGGAATGCTGAAATTCTTAACCTTGCTCCACCCATGGGTACTAACGTTAATGAAGTTTCAGCTTCATTATTCGTTAACGGGCTTTTTGGTAAAATATCAACCAGACCATATTGGTCTATTTTCCATTCCGGAATAATTTTTCCCTTTGCTTTTATTTCTATAGGTGAGGTTCCGTTTGTAAATGGATTGTTGTTTTTAGGCCATTCTTTTTTTACGATTGTAAATGAATTTTTTAAATCAGCTTTATTCAGAATCAACCCATAATTCCAGGCACTTTTAGGGTGGATCTCGAATGAAGGCCATTTTTTAGGGTCTGCACCTTTTTGCCATTTAGAATCGCCAATTGCGGTTTCTTTACTGTCTTTTAAGATATAATCTTCATCAATTTTTAAAGAGTAAGTAAGCGGACCATAATTCAGGCTTACGCTGTTTTTATTTTTCTCCCATTCACGAAGTTTTAAATCCATTGGCAACTGTAACGAAATCTGGTCTCCGTTTTTCCAGGTATTGCTTAATTTAACATAACTTCCGGCTTTTGTATCAACAGTTATAGCCTTACCGTTAACCTTAACTACTGCGCCCTTGCACCATGCTGGTATGCGTAGATAAAGTGGAAAGTTTACTGATTTTGGTGTTGTTAGGGTAATATTTACCTGGTCTTCGAACGGATATTTAGTCGTTTGATTTAATGTAACTTCAGTTCCGTTACCAACTTTTACTTTTACACTGCCTTCGGCATAAAGCTGAGCAGCAATACCGTTATCCGGTGTGGCCATCCACGTATTTTCTGCATAATAAACCCAGCCTGCTGAGTGGTTATGCTGGCAACAGCGACTGCTAAAAGGGTTCATCATTAAAAAAGGACCGGAATTATCTATGCCCGGATGGTGGTTTTTTGAATCGCTGATAACCATATTAGGAGCGGTCAGGTATCTTAAAGCTTTATAGTCAGGTGTAAAAGCTGCAGAGAAAGTATTAAAAGCAACGTCTTCGCAGTTTTCGGCCCAGTAGGTATCGCCGGTAATACCAAGCATCATCTGGTCAGATGTCATTTGTTCTACCAATCCACAGGTTTCTACTGCCTGACGAGGGTCGTCATATCCTTTTCTTGAGTTTTCATCACCACCAAACATTCCGCCCGGAACTTGTCCGTAGATATTTCTGATAAGTTGCTGATTATTGTAACTCGCCGCCAAATCAGCTTTATCATGACTTTGAAGGTAATAAGTTGCTGGTTCACGGAAACATTGTGCAATATTTACGTTGTGCCAGTTTGGAAGATTATCCTGCTGGCGCCAGTTCGCCGTATTTTTATCAATTTTTGTAGCTAAATCAAGCAAAAATTTGTCGCCCGTTCTGTTGTATAGCCAGTAAATACTAACAATATTGTCTCCGCCGCGGCTTTTTTCCCAATAATCTTCAAGTAACTTATCATCAGGAATACTCAATTGCCACTTAAAATATTTGGTCATCAGGTCAATTACCCGTTTATCTTTCGAATATTCGTAGTAAGATTGTAAGCACCAGAGCATTGGCATATTGGTCCATAAATCTCTCTTACCCGCACCTTTTTCTACCAAAGGTCCAAAATCGCCATTTTCACGTTGGTTTTTTAGCACAGCCTCCAGCCAGAATTTCGCTTCAGTAATCATTTTGCTATCATTTAACATGTAGCCTATGTTTGCGTATCCTTTTAACCAGTAGGGTAGTTCTTCCCATCCGTTTTTTCCTTTACCATCTTTATGAAGCCATGCATTATCTTCTTTTGATAGCCAGATACTAATTTCCCCAAGGTTTCCTGTTAAACCATCTTTTTGAAGAAGTAGAACATTTCTTAACCAGCCGGCTGGTTTAATACTGCCGATAGGTAATTTAATGAAGTGGTTTTTTAACAGTGGTGCTTTATTACTTATATAATAGCTGTTGGTTAGGCTATTATCGGTATTTTCTACTGTAGCAGCCTTTAAATTTTGGGCCTGCGTATTTAGCGATAAACAAGAAACGATTAAGGTAAGGATAGCACTTGGTTTAATCCAGGATGTGGTACTCATAAAAACGATTTAGGTTATGGTTAAAGCCCTAAAATTATAACTTATTTTTAATTAAATTATTAATTTCTGATATTGTTACAAGAATATATCTTTAGAAAATACAAAAGGATATATTCAATAATTTTCATCATATTGTTTTGTTAAAACTTAAATTCTATGAAATTTTTTGCGTTCAGCTTATTAACATTGATTGCTTTAAGCCCCTTACAGAAATCTATGGCACAAACAGACAAAAAACAACCGGCTGCAGTATTAAACCATATAGCTGTTTACGTTGCTGATTTGAAAACAGCAACTGATTTTTATGAAAACATATTCAGCTTACCGCAGATTCCTGAACCTTTTCATGATGGCAGACATACCTGGTTTAGTTTAGGTAGCGCAGGGCACCTGCATATAATTCAAGGTGCTAAAAAGAACGAAATTCATGATAAGAATGAACATTTATGCTTTAGTGTGGTTTCTATAGATGATTTTATAAAAAAACTTAAGGCCAAAAATATCGAGTTTGAAAGCTGGGTAGGAGTGAAGGGCGAATTTACCCTTAGGGTTGATGGGATTAAACAAATTTATTTTAAAGACCCGGATGGTCATTGGCTTGAAGTAAATAACGACAGGTAGGTAGTATCAGAATGGTATAAGTACGTAATTCGATAGGCAAATACCTGTTTTTTTATAAACATTAAATGATATGCTTAATTTTTTGTCTTTTTAATGCTGTAAATAATTATGTCTATACTAAATCCCGAACTCTTTAAGCACATCGGTAATGCTTCAAGAGATATATACTTTATTTTTAATATCGATGAACAAGTTTTTTCTTATATAAGTCCTGCTTTTGAAGCCATTTTTGAAATTCCTGTTAACGAAGTCGTATCAAATCCTTTAAGACTTTCTGATTTTATTCATCCTGAGGACAGGGCTCATGTGATCGATTGTTACGAAGAAACGCTGGAAGATAATGTTTCAAGGAAATATGAGTTCAGAATTATTTGTAATGAGGGGCTGGAAAAATATATACGGGTAAGTGCATATCCCATCTATATTGATGGCAAATTAACGGAACTGGCCGGAATTGCAGAGGACGTAAGTGTTGCGAAACATAACAATTTTCACATTGAAAAAATAAATGCCCGTAAAAATACAGCACTTGAAATTGTTTCGCACGATTTAAAAGAGCCTTTAGCCATGATTAGTCTTGCTGTTTCTGATTTACTGGCCAATAAACTATTACACGGGCAAGAGCGAATTCTCAAATCTTTAACCTTTATTAAAGATATGTGTGAACGTAATATCCTGCTGATTAGGAATCTGGTTAACCACGAATTTTTAAGATCGTCTGAAGTAGAAATTCGAAAAGAGCGGGCAGACCTGGTACATGAAATTAAAGATGTAATAGGCTTTTACCAGCAGGCAGAATCAAATCTTTTCAGGAACTTTGAATTTGTAAGCAGCCATGAAAAACTTTATGCCAGGATAGATAACATGAAGTTTATGCAGGTAATTAATAACCTGATATCTAATTCTATAAAGTTTACCGAGGTAAATGGAACAATTAAGGTAGAAATACAAGATAGGGGTGATAATGTTTTACTGTGTGTTAGCGATAACGGTATAGGAATTCCTGCTCATTTGCAACCTTATCTGTTCGAAAGGTTTAGCATCGCTATGCGTGAGGGGCTTCACGGCGAAGACTCGTGGGGCTTGGGAATGGCGATTATTAAAGCAATTGTAAGCCTTCACGGGGGTAAAATCTGGTTTAATAGTACTGAACATGTTGGAAGTACTTTTTACATCGAGGTGCCTAAATAATTCTCTGCTATCGAAGCTCCTGCTTATCTTTCTGGTTTATAATGTTAATCAGTTCTCAGTTTTTAACTGGTTTTTACCTGCCATAAATACTGGTACGTCTTACTATTGCTCTGGATATACAAATAAGATGTTATTGCCGGTACCTTTGAATGGTGCTTCATTTAATAAATTATATCGGGCTTAATCTTGTTCAGTTTTAAGGATATCGGATGATCGGCTAAAGCCTTAATATCAAATCGATCATCTTCTAAATGGAGTAACTTAGCTATTGTTTTATTCATTTTTTAAAAAAAACTGTTCATTGCTTGCTACGATAATTTATTCACTTTATTCAACCCGGCAAAAACTTCAACAATTTTTCTACTTTGGCGTTAATCATACAAAGCTTATCAGGATTGGAAGCAATGATTAATTTAGAGGATTGCAGGTTATCATTGTAACCTGCAATTTTTTTCTAACCATCTGCTTTAATCATTAGCCAGTTTTGATAATGATATCATCTAAAATTATCATGAAAGAAGTTAATCAATACACGCCAGTTTACGTATTGGATAGTATACGTGAAGGCGACAGGATCAGCTATAGAAATGGAAAATCGGGTGAAGTTGTAAAGATACAGGTGGTGTGTGCCAAAGGGCAGAAACAATATTTTTATAAAATTAAAAACGATGGAACGATATTCATAGCGAAGTAAGGTTTAAACAAACAGCAAAGGCCTCCGATATTTATTGGAGGCCTTTGTTTTGTGCTTAAATGTTTTGTGGTTATGGTGTGCCTGCCCTTCGCGGATACCCCGCTCACAGGACTTATTTCAGGTTGTTCTTTTTACTATAACAAGTTATGCATAGAATGGTTTTTTACCTAAAATAATTATAAACACCTGTTGAAAACTGTTAATAACTCATGCTTGATTTAAGTCTTGATTATTTAGCATTAGAAACAGCAGTGTTGTTTTCAAAAGCTTCATTAAGTAATCCAGCTAAACGAACAGAAGCTTGCTGAATTCGCTTCCTTACAATACCAATGTGTTTTTTATAATATTCATCACCTATATTCCTTGATTTCATTTCATCTACTTCTTTGTAAAGCTCCGAACTGATTTGATAACTTTCCCATGCCCATTTAATTATCGGGTCTTTTTGCCATTTTCTGATCTTACGCTTAGGAATATGATTAAATGCAACTGCTATACTATCGTATTTCGCTCCGCCACGTTCCAATAATTTAGTGTCGATTAAGCTGTGTAGATTGGTGCCTTTTCCATCGAAGTTCAACTGGATGGTATTTCCACCCTTATCTTCAGCCCTTGATATGTGCATAGGTTGATGGATATCACCTACAAAGTGAAGTACAAATTTTAATGCCTCAGTTTTTTGCTTTTTCGTAGCTTCAGGTTGTTTTAATGTTTCCTTAGCTTTTATTAAGGCACTGTAAACGTTAGCTTGTTTCATGGTATCGACCATATTTTTAAACTCTTCAAAGTTTAGGCCTAATGGTAAATTTAAGAAATGCCAGTTTGCCGTTTCCTTTAACTCCGGGTATTTCCTAGCATCATCTGCCCAGGTACAGGCGTCAGCTATGCTTTCATTACCTAAAAGTTCTTGTATGCCGGCTTTTGCCGCCGGGCCCAGATAATTTTCGGTTATTTTACCTATAGTTCTGTGCCCTGTATAACCCCAGGAAATTAAAATTAAGCTAACCGCAACAGCAAGCAGTGAAAGTGAATGACGAATTTTCATGTTGTTTTAAATGTCGGGCAAAGGTAGCTGCCTTAGGTTAAATTAAAATAATGTCATCAAGCCTTTACAAAAGAATTTTATTTTATCAGCTCAGAAAAGATAGGATCATTAAAATCTGAAACAACTTTTAATACATTACTATAATCTTTAAAATACGCCGCATCATGCGCAGTGCTTAAAACAATACATGGCATCCCGGCATTAAGAGCAGCTTCAACACCTTTAGGGGCATCCTCTAAAACCAGGCAATCGGCTGGAGCAATGCCAAGAATTTCTGCCCCTTTTAAAAAAGTCTCTGGATTTGGTTTACTCGTTTCCACATCATTTGCACTCACAATTGCATTAAAATATGAACGGATATTTAAGCCATCTAAAACGAAATCAATATTAAAAGGAATTGCTGCCGAACCAATGGCCATTAATATACCCGAAGCTTTGGCTTTATCGAGTACTGCTGGTAAGCCGGCGATAAGGCGTAAATCAGGTAAATAATCCTGCTGATAAATTTTTTCCTTTTTGATGGAAATCTCATCCATTTGTTGCTGTGTGAAATAACCTGCACCAAAAACACGCTGCAAAAGCTCATCATTTTTGCCATACATCTGTTTTTTAACATCAGCATAACTGATGTTCGCATTTAAATCATCGTTTAAAATAGTAAACCATGCTTTATTGTGATATTCCATATCATCAATCATGGTTCCATTGAGGTCGAAAAGAAGGGCTTTTGGCTTAAAATTCATATTTTTATGATAATGGCAAACTTACAAAACTCTCGTGTTTTTCGTAGGCTTATTGTTTTCAGGAATTTATAATTTATATTTAGTAAATCATTATGAGATATTTAAGCCTGATTCCGCTGCTTGCTATAATATTGCTAATTGTGTTCTGGAAACGCGATACTAAAGTTGCTGCTGTAAAAGAACATACTGGTATTTTATGGAATGATAGCTTATTTAAATCCATACCAGCTTATCTCGATACCTCTATCATTGTATTTGATGCAAATGAAACCCCGCTTAAATTTAATCAATACATTAAACCTTTATTTAATAACGAAGCATTAATCTATGCTGATAGGGGTAAATGGCGGTTACAACGCCTTACTAAAGGCGGATTAGATTCTCTTAGCAGAGATGATCAATCGAGTGGTAGATCAGAGCGATGGATAAATATACGAAATCCGGATACCTCAGCTAGTCCTGCAGAAAGAATTAAAAAGATTGCTAATACACTTTCAATGGCCGACTATATCCTTGTATTTAAAAGCAAAAGAAAAATGTTTGTGAAACGGAAAGGCATTAATGTTTTAGAATTTGATATAAATCTAGGTGGAAATCCCATTGGTGATAAAGAGTACGAGGGAGACAGAAAAACACCAGAAGGCATTTATCATCTTGATATGAAGTTTGAAAGAAATGATAAATTCTACAAAAGCATTTGGATTTCTTACCCTGATTCTGCTGATAAAGCGAACGCATTAAAAAAGGGGCTTAAGCCAGGTAGTGGAGTGCTGATACATGGCACAAGCCCCGAAAGAGTAAAATCAAAAGATTGGACTAATGGGTGTATAGCTTTAAAGAACTATGAAATGGATTCGTTGTTTAATCATGTTATGGCAGGTACAACAATAGAAATCAGAAAATAATTATTCGCCATGCTGTGCTTTAGCATAAGTTTTTAAATATTTTTTAAGCATTTCCCGCGCTACAAATATTCTTGTTTTTACTGTGCCTAAAGGTATCTGCAGCATATCAGCAATTTCGTGGTATTTATAACCTTCAAAGTACCGTACAAAAGGGGTGTGATAAGCTTCCGGTAAACTGGCCAGTGCTTTTCCAATATCACCAACTATAAATTTACCCTCAGCCTGATTACTCGTTGCGCTATGCATCAGGTTAGCAGAAGATATTTCATCATTCTGTGTAATTAAGGCCCTCGTTTTAGATATTTTCCGGTAATTATTTATAAATGTATTTCTCATAATTACAAATAACCATCCTTTGATATTTGTACCTTCCTGGAAATTCTCATAGAACCTGATCGCTTTCACTAAAGTATCCTGGACTAAGTCGTTTGCATCTTCTATGTCATTAGTAAATTTTAAGGCATGCGATTTTAATGAAACGGAATGCACATTTACTAATTTGTTAAATTCAAATGTTGTCATGATTTTATAGGTTAGGTGTACTATGGTTCAACAAACCATGTACCATTAAATTCCAGCTAAATAACTGAACCATTGCTATTATTGGTCTATAAGTGGGTGTAAGGGTGCGCTGTATCGTATTAACATGTTCCCCGCTTGCAAAGCTTGTGGTATAATTAGCGTATTAATACGCTAATAAAAGGTATTAAGTTACTTAGTTAGTATTAAATGCAGTGTACCTTTGTGTATGCAATAATGATTAGCCGGATAAAACCAATTTTCTGTTTATACGTTAAATAATTTACATGATTTTTTAGCGCTTGATAGAAATTTTATGATTATTTGCATAGCAGATTAACATTTCATTATTAAGTTATGAATCCTCAAAAAAATTATACTGAAGATAAATGGGTAGCTTACGGGGGAGCTTCACCACTGATTTCTGTATTCAAATATTTCCACCCACTCAATCAGGAAATTGAGGACATTATTAATAGCAGTACATTCCCTGTAATTTTTAATAAGGGAAAATTTATTTCGTCGCCACTACATCGAAACAAGTATATTTTCCTGATACTTAAGGGCGCAGCCAGAGGATATATGAAGCATGGCAGCAAAGAAGTAACAACCTGGATAGCCAAAGAAAATGAACTGGTAGGAACCATAAGAAATTTATGGGAAGAGGAGGATACAGATGAATATATACAAGCGCTAGAGCCGATAGAAGCCATTGCCATTCCTCATGAGATGTCTAAAGAATTATATGACAATTTCCCTATTGCAAATTATGTAGGCAGGAAAATGACAACCTTACATTATGCACAGGCTTATGAACGTGGTTTTTTATGCAGGTTACAATCTGCTGAAAAGAGATACCTCCGTTTTCTAAAATCTTACCCTGGTTTAATAGACCGTATTCCGCTAAAATATATTGCCTCATTTTTAGGTATGAGAATGGAAACCTTATCGAGGATAAGAACCAAAACCGGAACCTGATTGTAAATACCCTTAAAACGGTATTGCTTAGTATTCTTCTAGTCTATAAATTTATAGAAAATGTATTTGCTATGCGCTTCAGAAAGCCATTTATTCCTATGCAAACGGACGAAAAGCCCCAGCTCAAGAGCAGGTTTATACTTATCCTGTTTAATGGCAAGTTAATTTACCTCCCCGGCTTTCTTAAGATAGAAATAGGAAAGGGGAAATAAACAGATTAAACCTAACAAAAACCCACCTAAAGTATCAGTAAACCAATGCGCTCCAAGGTAAATTCTTGACGGAGCAATCATAATGATCAGGAAATAAGAAATTACGGTAATTATATTTCGCCAGCCCTTATTTATACCTTTTAACTTTTTCATTAAGATAATGAGAAACCCAAAGAAGAGTACATAAGATAAAACATGGCCGCTTGGATAACTCTGAAACCGGTTTACCTCAACCAGACGGACATAAAAACTAGTAGGCCGTGGCCTGTTTATAATGTTCTTTATTCCCAGAATGATTAATCCTGAAAATAGTACCAGTGCAATGAAATAACTTTCACGCTTAAATTTATTGTAGTAAAAAATGGCTGCAACTACCAAAACCGATAGTAACGACCAGGGTAATTCGCCAAATAAACTTATTGCCAGCATAACGTAGTCGAGCCATTTAGCCTGATATTTTTGTACCATCAGAGAAATAGCGATATCAGATTTTAAAATAGGGTGGTAAGCAATTAATACACTTAAAGAGATAAATCCTATTAAAAATATAATTAATAAAGAAATTAAAAGTTTCGGGTTTTTCGTCATGATGGCTGTTACTCTGGCTGAAAATCCAAAGCTATAAAAATTATTATCGCAGTTCTTTTTTTTAACGAATATCTATTTAATCATCACTTTTTTGCCGGTTTTAGCTGCTGTTTTTGCCGCTTCGAGAATTTTAACTACAATGAGGTTATTTTCTAGAGATGATAAATCATTAAGTGGCTTGATTTCGCCTTTTAAAACCGCCGAAAGATAACCCAGGCTACTCGCATAGGCAGGGGCCAGTGCCTTAGCCTTGAATATTTTATAGTCTGATCTATCATTTTCTTTCAGCCTTAAATTATTGTCATTAACCGCTTGTATATAGCCGGTTTTGCCAAAAATCTCCATATCTTTTATACTGAAAGGCCAGTTCCAGGAGGCTTCGATAATACCTGTAGCATCTGGATATTCCAATAAAATAGTGGCATCATCATCAACTTTTGGATAGATATCAGGTTTGATCTGGTGGGTAACTGCCGAAACAGAAATTGGTGCTTGCCCATTCATCAGCCAGGTCATCAGGTTGGCACCGTAGCAACCAAAATCCACCAGGGCACCGGCACCGTTTTTCTTAGGATCGGTTAACCAGCTTAAAAACTCTTTACTTACACCAATTTCTTTTGGCCCCTGGTGTCCGTCATGAACAATCATTTTTCTGATTTCTCCAATTGACTTTTGTTCTTTAACCGTTAAAAAAGCCTCCTGGTTACTTGGATACCACGTTGTTTCATAATTGGTTAAAAGATTGATTTTATACTGCCTCGCAAGCTGGGCCATTTTCTCTGCATCTTTAACCGTAGTGGCCAGTGGCTTTTCAACCATTACCGAAATGCCAAGTGGGGCAGCAGCTTCAACTACAGCAAGGTGGTCGCTGATTGCGTTATAAGCTAATACTGCATCTGGTTTATGTTTAGCCAATAACGATTTAACATCAGGGAAAAATAAGCTATCATTTAGTTTATACCGCTTTTTAAACCTTTCAATCAAGTCCGGGTTATTTTCCGCAATACCAACGATGTTTACTTCCCCTTTTTGGTAACTGTTCATGATTAGGAAAATATGGTCGTGGTTTAATCCGGCAACGGCAACATTTAATTTTGTTTGTGCTTCACCCTTGTATGATGAAACTAAAAACAATAGCATTACGCTTAAAATGTTAAACAGGGTTTTACAAGATTTTGGACTCATGGTTAAACGATTTAGAATGATTGGTTAAAGGATTATCCAAGGTAGAGTTAAAAACTGACCTGAATTAAATTGGCATAGAAATATTACAATTACTTAAGTTGCTGAGGTTGTATAATCACAAATTTGACCAGGGGGAATTCCTGCTTGATATTGGTACTTAACCGCTCAATTGCGGTAGTAATGTCTTTGGTGTTTAACTCATCCTGAAATGCAATAACAAGCATTAATAGTACCTCTTTTGGCGATTGGTAAGTAGAAAGCTGACTAATGAGGCTTACAACATCCTGATCCTTTTTTACAAATTTTTCTATTTTTTGTTGTGTTTCAGGTGCAAAACCTTCACCCATTAATAAGCTTCTGCTTTCCCTGGCTAAAATAAACGATACAAATACCAGCAACAAACCGACTAGCACTGATGCAAGTCCATCTAAAAACGGTAATTGAAAATGGTGACTGAGAAGCATTAAAATAAAAACAATAAGAAGGCCAAGTACAGCTGCTCCGTCTTCAAATAAAACAAGAAAGCCCGAAGGATCTTTACTTCTAATAATGGCTTTCCACCACGCAATCCCATTTCTGGTTTTATCAAATTCTTTTATTGCAATAAAAAGAGAAGTAGCTTCGAAAATGAAAGATAATGCTAATACCAGGTAATTCCAGCCTGGGTTTTTTAATATTTCAGGATGGCGGATATGTTCAATCCCCTGAGAAATGGAAACCACACCACCAAGCCCGAAAATCATAATTGAAACAATAAAAGACCAGAAATACAGCTCTTTGCCATACCCAAATGGGCGATATCGATCAGGAGCTTTAACACTTCTCTTTAAGCCATAAAGCAATAAGAGCTGATTACTGGTATCTACTGTCGAATGAATACCTTCAGCAATCATGGATGAACTGTTTGTGAATGCCCCGGCTGTAAATTTCGTAACTGCAATAAGCAAATTAGCCGCTAAGGCGCTATAAATAGATTTGTTGGCTCTGGCCATTCTTATTTTGATTTTTTCTGTTCTTTAACAAATAAATTGCTGAAATGTTGATCGGCTTTATCACGGAAACTGTACTTTCCATCAAGGATTTGAACCTTTATGTATAAGCTTTTAGTATTTGTAATACCGAATATTAATCTTAGCGGTAGATTATAGGAAATCGAAGCTTCAACAGTCGGCAAGGCTACCTCTTTGTCGGCTGCTAAAGTAACATGATAACTAAAACCAAAATATAATAATCTATTCATTAAGGCCCTTCATCTATTACGCTCATCATTATACCCTTCCCCTTAAAAGGAAGGGTATAATGTTTATAAACAGCTGGTTTTTTGTTTTTAACTTTTAAAGACTTAAATTCATTCATGGAATATCAAGTCTTTTGAACTGAACAAAAAGAACAAATGTTGTAAAACATTTAATCTATAGTATTGTAGATAATATATAATTAGTTAGTAATCTGTGTTTTAATATTACGCTCCCTGTAATTAACAAATCATCAACCTAAAACTAAATGTTATGATCAACAATGGAAAGTTAGAAATGAATGGCACAATGACCGAAAAAGTAATTGAATTACATGATAAAGGCTATGATTGCGATTTTCATTTAATAGATAACAAGATATTACATTGTATGCAAAATAACAGAAGGTTTCCTGTTAAAGATGTGTTGGTTCATGCGGTAAAAAAAGCCTACGATAAGTTCTCCCATTCGTACAAACATATTCATACCATTGAAACAACAAGTGGCGAAAAAGGAGTGCTGCTGGCAGATACTGTATTTAATTAAGCTACTTAACAACAATTTGTTTAGGTTCGGTAACAACGATCTGGAACTTTCCCTTAAATTCGGTTACCGTACCTGTAACACAAATATTATTGCTTAAAAACATCGTTGCAGGTTCTGCTGAGAACTTTGCAATATCTTCTTTATTTACAACGATCGTTAATAATTCTTTAGGATAGGAGCCACCTAGATTCAATAAACTTAATTTATCGAGTGCCTTTGAACTGTAAACCGAATCACATACCGTAACAGTTTTTCCAATGTATTGGCCGGCATCTTTAGCTAATATTAAAGTCTGGCTTTTAGCTAAATAACCTGCAAAAATAAAGCTGATAAGCAAAAGAAATTTTTTCATTGGAGATGATTAAGTAAACGGATACAAATATAAACTCCTGAATTTAAATTTTATTGAATTCGGCATTAATAAATTATGATTTTCCTGTTGCCAACAATAATATTACTTAGAATTATCCGGCTAAAGGTTATTCGTTTTAAAACATTGGATTATATTTAGCCAATAAAAAATATCTAACCGAACAAATGAAAACATCATCCGTAATATTGCTTTCAGGAATAGCCTTCACAGTATTTTTATCGACAAAACTCATCAATAATTCTGTAAGCAATACAAAACTCATTAAAACTGCTAATAAAGAACTAAGAATTGATACACCTGACCAGGATAGGTTTGTAAAAGTTAACCTCATTCAGGGCCAATTTACAGAACCTACAGAAATGTCTGTTCTGCCTAATCTTGATATTCTTGTGGCACAAAGAAGAGGTGAATTAATGCTGTACAAGAACAGCACTAAAAAACTTGTCCAGGCGGCAAAATTGGATGTTTACTTTAAAACCGGCTTATCAGATGTGAATGCTGAAGAGGGTTTGCTTGGCTTAACAATCGATCCTAAATATGCTGCAAATCAATATGTATATCTGTTTTACAGCCCGATGGGGAAATCGGTAAACAGGTTGTCTAGATTTAAAATGGTAAACGATATGTTAAGTATGTCGTCGGAAAAGGTAATTCTAGAATTTTATTCACAGCGGGAAATCTGTTGCCATACTGGCGGCTCGCTGGCTTTTGGTCCCGATGGCTTGCTATACATTTCAACAGGTGATAACTCTACACCATTTGACGTGCCGAAACAGGAATTTGTAAATAAGGGATTTGCCCCGCTGGATAACAGGCCTGGATTACAACAATATGATGCGAGAAGGTCTGCCGGAAATACAAATGATTTAAGGGGGAAAATATTGCGTATTAAAGTAATGGAAGATGGTACTTACACCATTCCTGAAGGGAATTTATTTCCAAAAGGAACGGATAAAACCCGTCCTGAAATCTTTGTAATGGGCAATCGGAATCCATATCGTATTTCTGTTGACCAGAAAACCGGTTATTTATATTGGGGTGAAGTAGGGCCCGATGCTACTAATGATGATGAATTGCGTGGTCCCCGAGGCTATGATGAAGTAAACCAGGCCAGGAAAGCAGGTAATTTCGGATGGCCATATTTTATAGGTAATAATTATCCGTATAAAGCTTATGATTATACAAATGGTAAGAATGGGGCAGCTTTCGATCCTGCACATCCGATAAATAATTCGCCCAATAACACTGGGTTGGAAAATGTTCCTCCGGCTAATCCAGCATTTATCTGGTATCCTTATGGCGAATCAAAAGAATTTCCACAAGTAGGTTCGGGTGGCAGGACGGCAATGGCAGGTCCGGTTTTGTATAACAATGCGCCAACCGACCCTTATCCGGCATATTATAACGGTAAGCTGATTATTTACGAATGGGTTAGAGGATGGATTAAAGCCGTGACCATGAAAGCCAATGGCGATTATGCAAGTATGGAGCCAATTATGTCTAACCTTTCTTTTTCAGCTCCAATTGATATGGAACTTGGACCCGATGGGAAGATTTATGTGTTAGAGTATGGAAAAGGTTGGTTCTCAAAAAATCCTGATGCTGGAATTGCAAGGGTTGATTACCTTAAAGGCAATCGCCCACCGGTAATAACGAGCTTGACCATAGATAAACCAAGCGGTTTGCTTCCTTATAAAATGATCGCAAAAGTTAAAGCAACGGATGCCGATGGTGGCAAATTGACTTATGTTTGGAGCCTTGGAAATGGGCTGAAGAAAACAACAACAGTTCCGGAACTACAGCATGTATTTACGAAAGCAGGCGAATATCCGATCAGTGTTCAGGTAGTTGATAATGCGAAAGCTGCTACAAAAAGTACTGTTATACCTGTTTTTGCCGGTAATGAGCACCCAAAAGTTGATATTGTATTGTCAGGTAACAAATCTTTTTATTTTCCTGGTAAACCGGTTAACTATCAGGTCTTAGTATCAGATAAGGGTGCAACAGTTGGGAAAGACAGGATTTATGTTTCAAATGCTTATACCGAAGGTTCGGATTTAGCGGGAGCACAGCTTGGGCACCAACAGGCAGCACAAACACTAATCGGTAAATCTTTAATGGCCAAATCTGATTGTAGTACTTGTCATAAAGTTTCCGGAACATCTATTGGCCCGGCCTTCGACAAAGTTTCAGCAAAATATCAAAAAGATCCTAAAGCTGTTGACTACCTGGCATCGAAGGTTATGAAAGGAAGTAGCGGTGTTTGGGGCGAAGTTCCAATGCCGGCACACTCGGAGATGAAAGAATCGGAAGTTAAACAGATCGTTGAGTGGGTATTAAGCTTATCGGCTAAAGGAAATACAACCGCATCTTTACCAACAACAGGTAAAATTGTGCCACCGGAAACAGTAAATAAAAACAAACCTGTACTAACATTAAAAGCGAGTTATTCTGATTTAGGTGCCAAAGGACTTAAGCCATTAACAACTACAAATGTTTACAACCTGAAAAGTAACATCATAAATTCGACAGATATTAAAGACTTTTCGGGTTTCAGCCGTAGAGATAATGGAGGTTTTAACCTTCTGCAAAATAAAGGCTGGCTAAAGTTATCAGCTATCGATTTAACTGATGTAGCCAAATTTAATATTACTTCTTTAAGCCAATCGGCGGATGTAGATTATGAAGTAGAAATCAGGTTAGACAGGGAAGATGGTAAAGTTATCGGAAAAGGTAATTTAACTAAGGTGGATTTTCCAATAGAATTGATAACAGATGGTAAGTTTCACGATGTAATAATTTTATTTAAATCTACTAAGGAGGCAGTTAAAAACAGATTGTCAATCCGGGAGATAAAACTTGAAGCTAAATAATAGTTCATATTCAAACAAAAAAAAGGGGCTTCAGAAATTTCTGAAGCCCCTTTTTATAATGTTAAAAACCGTTTAGTTATCGTTTATTAACTTACTTTTTAAGAGATTTTGTTTCACAAAAGAAAGAAATGAATCCTTGTATTTTGTTGCCAGAGGGATAGAAAATCCGCCTGCTAAAACAATTTGATCGCCAAGAAAGCTCTTAATATGAAGTTTTGAAATAATTGCAGTAGAACTAACCTGTATAAAAGATGGATGGTTTCTTAATAAGCTCAGCATTTTGTCAAAGCTTAATTTAAAACTCATATAGTTTTCTTTAATTGTTCTGATGTAAATCATTTCATTGATCTGTTCTAAAGCGATCAGATCATCATATTCTACTTTAACGGCTTCTGCTGATTCATCCTGTGATGGAATTAAAAAGGAATTACCTTCCGGATCAGTATTACCTGACTTCTCGTTAGGGTAAAGGTTATTAATTGCTTCTTCAAAATGAAACATGGTATAAGGTTTCAACAGATATGCATCTGCAGCTACACTGAACGCATCTAAAGCATAGCGTGGATGCGCAGTTGTAAATATTAAATGTTTCGTTTTCTGGCGTAATAATGAAGCTAACTCGATGCCCGATAACGTGGGCATTTCGATATCCATAAAAATAATATCAACTTTATCAGCAACCGTAATATCGGTTAGGGCTTTAAGAGGATCAGTAAAACTTTTAACCAGCTGTAAATCGGGTAAGCTGATTAAATAGGAGTTAAGGTTCTCTAAAGAATTCGGATCGTCATCTATCGCAATACAATTAATCGGCATATTATTTTACTAGGTTTGAGATTTTAATTTAAATTTTTTCTTCATAAGCAAAACACTTATACAAATTTAACTTACAAAGAATTTATGCCATTTTATCCTTAGTAGGAATAAAATTAAAGCTAATCTAGGGATTATCTTTTAAAAAGTCGAGCTTTTTTATAGTTATTTTTGTATTAAAGTGTTCATTATCATTAAAATAGTTTTTTATGATGGCTTTTTCGCCATAACTGTAAGATAATCGCTTTTTAATATTTTCTAAACCAGTACCTGGTCTTTTGTGGTTTATAACCTTATTTTTGATAGGATTTCTTGTATGAATTATAAGGCTTTCTAAGTCTTTTAATATAGTTATTTGTGATGGACTTGTCATATCCTCTAATTCTCCATGCTTAAACATATTTTCTACCAGAGTAACCAGCACCATTGGAATAATTTTTTCCTTTTTTACTTCATCGTCATAAGAAAACTGAATTTGTAAGTTATGGTTATTTCTTAGTTGGTGCAGATTAATCAGGTTTTCCACCTGTTCAATCTCTTCTCCCAGTTCAATAAATTCTTCCCTATGCTTACTGTCAACAGCATAACGCATCATTCCGGAAAGTGCTACGATAGTCTCTGCTGCTATGGGCGAACGCTCTTTCGCATTTTGGTAAATGAAATCGAGCGTATTAAAAAGTAAATGTGGTTGTATCTGGGCCCTTAAAAATGCATGTTCCGATTTTGCAAGCTGGATGAGATTATTAAGCCTTTGTTGTTCAAGTTCTTCAGTCTTTCTTCTTTCTTTTAAAAATGTGATCAAAAAGTAATAACCTGTTCCGAAAATCATGAAATAAACAGCCCTGAATATACCAGCTATGAAGAACGTTCTGTTGAATTCAGGCTGTTCGGGTCTAATCAAATGAAAATTTTTATTGATGTATGCGTAGGCTATATATATGATTAGCAAATAGGCACCAACCTCCAATGCAAGGTATAGCGGCATACGCCAAAAAATTTGTTTCGGATTAATCAAACTATATTTTAATACCCATAATGCATGTATGTAAAATATGGCAATATTGATGATATAGTGAAAAACATAAGCACCCGGGTAACTAAATTTACCTGTATACAAGCCAACAATAACAATTTCATAGAATAGAAATATAGCCCATCCAATGAGATGGTACCTGTTTAAAATTAACCAGCTTAAAAAACCATGTTGGCGCTTACTTACAGTGTCTGCTGTGGATATCATTTTTTGAGCGAAAAATTTAGAGATTAAGAACGACCTGTTTTAATGGTCTTTTCTTTAATAAAGGCCAAAACCTCATCACGGTAATTATTTCCCAGATTAACCAGTAGTTGATTTTTCATTTTTAGCGTATTGCTTTCAACTTTTTCAATGTGGCTTTTTGAAACGATAAATGAACGGTGCACCTGTATAAAATTTGCCTGTTCTTTTAAAATTTCCTTAATTTCTGAAAGGCCAATGTAGGAAACGATAGTGTCGTCATCAGTGTAAATTCTAACATAATTTTGTAAGCTTTCTACCGCTACGATCGAATTGTACCGGACCTTTACAAGGTTATTGTTGTCATTTTTGTTCCTGATAAAGAAATAATCTTCCTCATGCTTTACGGTAACATTGGGCTGTGCAGGTATGTGTGGAAACAACCTGTTAATGGTTTCTGCAAAACGGGCAAAAGTGTAAGGTTTTAGAAGATAAGCGTTTGCATTTATTTCAAAAGCCTCATATGCATATTTGCTGTGTGAAGTTGTAAATATAAGTTTTGAAGTTTTGTGTTTAATCGCTTTAGATAACTCTATACCCGAAATCATCGGCATATCTACATCCATGAAAATAATGTCTACATCCTGACCTGAGCCAATTTCTGTTAAAGCTTGCAGCGGATCGGTGTAAACGGCTATAAGTTGCAGGTTTTTCAGTGTATCTATATAAGATTTTAAACCGCTAATTGCCTGGCTTTCATCATCAATAACTATACACTTTAATTTCATATTTGGTAGCGGCTAAAACGGATGCAAAATAACTCAAGAGTTCTAATTTAGAAAAAAAAACAATTTCGTAAAGGTTTAACACTAATTCATAAAGAATACGCTGTTGTACGAAAAGGATATTCTTTAAAAGAGTAATTCATAAACCCAGTAAAATAATACTAATTGAATAAAATCCTTGTTTAAAACCTTTTTTTGTTGTTTTTATTAAAACATGTTAAAGGCTTTTTTGTTTAAATTTAAATCTATTTTTTTAAACAAAATGCTTTATTCAATATCAGATCTCGAGCAACTCTCTGGAATTCAATCTCATACTATAAGGGCCTGGGAGCAACGCTACAATGCCTTGAAGCCCATGAGAACAGAAGGTAATACTCGTTTTTACGATGATAGCCAGCTGAAAAAGCTTTTGAATATCGTTATGCTCAATCAGTCAGGGCTGAAAATTTCGAAAATATGCAGCCTTAGTGATAGCGATTTGCTTAAGATGCTTGACGCTTACATTACCCTAGCTCCGGAAAAACCTAAGTTTGATTATTTTGTAACACAGCTCATAAAATCTGGATTAGCCTATGATGAATATGCCTTTGATAAGCTTTTAACTGCTTGTATTGATAAGTTCGGAATGTCGGATGCTTACCGTTATATAATGTACCAGGTACTGGTTCGGCTTGGCTTAATGTGGCAGAAAGATAATATTTGCCCTGCTCAGGAACATTACTTAGCCAACATAATCAAACGTAAAATATTTAAAGCAATTGATGAATTGCCCTTAAAAGAAAATTCCAAAGAAACCTGGTTACTCTTTTTGCCTGAAGATGAGGAGCATGATATTGGTTTGCTATTTTCTCATTATATTTTGAGGGCTAATAATAAAAAGGTGATATTTTTGGGCGCAAGAGTTCCGTTAACATCTATAAAAAAAGTACTGCTCGAAAATAAAATCGACAGCTTATTGTTTTTTATGGTTGGAATAAGATATAAGAAAACGGCGCAAAAATACTTAGATGATTTACAGGCAATAGGTGCCGACACTAAAATTAACATCGCAGGGAACACCCACTTATTAAATCAGTTAACAATGAGTGAAAATGTTACCATATTCAATACACTGGAAGACTTTGAAAGGATTATTAAAAAGCCTGAAATCTTATGAAAGATATATTCGATAAACTATCTGCCGAATGCAGTAAAATAACCACGAAAAGGTACAGTACAAGCTTTTCGTTGGGAATATATTTTTTAAATAAAAACCTGCGTATGCCAATATACGCTATTTATGGTTTCGTTCGTTTAGCTGATGAAATTGTCGACAGTTTTCATGATTATGATAAAGAGTACTTATTGAGAAAATTTAAAGAAGATACCTTCGAGGCCATTAATTTAAAAATAAGCTTAAATCCAGTGCTCAATTCTTTTCAGAGTGTGGTTAATAAATACCAGATCGATCATACCCTAATCAATCTTTTCTTAAATAGTATGGAGATGGATTTAAGTGAAACCAAATATACCAGCCAGTTATATGATACCTATATACTGGGTTCGGCAGAAGTAGTAGGCTTAATGTGTTTGAAGGTATTTACCAATGGCGATGCAGAAGAATATCAACGACTTAAGCCTTTCGCTATGAAATTGGGCTCTGCTTTCCAAAAGGTTAATTTTCTTAGGGATTTAAAAGCTGATAGCCAATCTTTAAACCGAACTTATTTTCCAAACATAAATCTTTCAGCATTCTGCGATAAACAGAAACAGGCAATTGAGATAGAAATTGAGCAGGAATTTGAAGAAGCCTTATCTGGTATAAAGATGCTTCCTGCGTCATCAAGACATGGTGTTTATCTTTCCTATATTTATTACCGCAAACTTTTTAGCAAGATAAAAGGCTTATCGGCTGAAAGAATAATGAACGAAAGAATCAGAATATCTAACCACCGTAAAATTGGCTTAATGTTCGACTCTATGATACGCCATAAATTAAATGTGATATAAAATTATCGCTATTTTTGTAATTGACCATCTTGAAGACTTATATAAAATGATTGAACAAGTAGTTCTTGTAGATAAAAATGATGTGCCCATTGGCGAAATGGAGAAGCTGGAAGCTCATGAAAAGGGGCTGCTCCACAGGGCATTTTCTGTTTTTATTTTTAACACTTCTGGCGAACTCTTATTGCAACAAAGGGCTAAAAATAAATATCATTCGGGTGGTTTATGGACAAATACCTGTTGTAGCCACCAACGCTCAGGAGAAAGTAATGAAGATGCTGCTGAGCGCAGGCTTGCTGAAGAAATGGGTATGCGCTGTGACCTTACCTATGGTTTTAATTTTACCTATAAAGCTGAATTTGCTGATGGTTTAATTGAACATGAACTGGATCACGTTTTTTTCGGAATTTCTGATGAGCTTCCGGTAATAAACCCACTTGAGGTAGAATCTTATAAATACATGAATTTGGAAACCTTGAGGAATGATATACAGCAAAACCCAGGTGTTTATACGCAATGGCTAAAAATATGCCTTGAAAGGGTTATAGAAGCGATAAAAGTTGCCTGAAACAAAAAACGGGCATACAACTTTCGTCGTATACCCGCATCTAAATTAACGCTCTCAAGGGCAAATATAGGTTTAGTTCTGATAAAACTAAACTTTTTAACAAATTCTTTACTTTTTTTTGATTTTTGGCCCTTCAGCTATGCTGCAGGCATCTTTTAAATTTGTCCGTTCTCTATAAAAAAGGAACTCATTATTCCTGTTTTAATTCAGATTCTTCCTTTGCTACCTTTATTTTTTCTTTCTTTAAATCAATCCTGATCAGGTTATATAAACTCATGTAAACATTTGCGATCCATATAATGGAAAAACCTGCAATCAGATAGCCCCGCCAATCGGCATATAGTAATGTATATTTTGTTATCAATAATAGAATAATGGTTACATAATGGCTAAAGCAGTATTCACAGGTAAAAACATAGAAAAACTTGCGTTTAAACAGGTGATTACAGTTTTGCGATTTCCCAACGCAGAACTCACGCGCTTCCCTGAAAATTTCTTCCTTGGTGAAGGTCCACGCCACGCAAGCTACGGGAATGGCCAGTATAAATAAGTAATAAATCGGCATATGTAATTATAAATGAAGTATTGTTACAACCGATAAGTACCATAATGGTTTTGTTAAGTGGTTTATTATTAACGCTTAAAACTTTATCGCTTGCCAATTGTTTTCCAGTAAAATAAATAAAATGGAACGTGCAGAAATTAAATCCTTGTTGGAAATCATAGACCAGCAGGTGAGTTCATCAATACTTGGAGGTATGGATGATCAATATGAGGAACTTGAAAATCTTGGTTATATTAAGATAAACCGCGAAGCTGTTCAGTGGTCATCATCAATTACACCGGCAGGTATGAGTTTTCTTCATAATTACGTCAACTAACTTTTAGCTTAAATCGAGGATTTATTCATAGCAGATTATTTAGCATATTTCTGCTAAATTTGTGCCTGTAATTTATGAATGATATCCAACTGCGAACCGTAAATGTAACCCGATATGTTACACCTTTAAGAGAGGGAGGTTCAATGCCTGCAATAGCCGAGGCTGATGACGGTTTTTTATATGTTTTAAAATTCCGTGGTGCAGGACAAGGCCCCAGGGCACTTATTGCTGAATTAATTGGCGGCGAAATTGCACGGCTTTTAGGTTTTCGGGTGCCCGAACTGGTATTTGCAAACCTTGATGAAGCTTTTGGGCGTACTGAGCCCGATGAAGAAATTCAGGATTTATTGAAAGCCAGTGTGGGCCTAAATCTAGCCCTTCATTATTTGTCGGGTTCCATAACCTTCGATCCCACAGTTACCACGGTTGATGCTAAACTTGCATCGCAAATTGTCTGGTTAGATAGCCTGCTAACTAATATGGATAGAACCTGCCGCAATACAAACATGCTGTTGTGGCATAAAGAACTATGGCTTATCGATCATGGTGCATCATTATATTTTCACCATTCATGGCAAGATTGGGAAGAGCAGGCAAAACGCCCATTTGCTTTAATTAAAGACCATGTTTTATTACCATGGGCAACCGAATTAGCAACTGTTGATGAAGAATTCCGTGCCATATTAAAACCCGAACACTTTCTTTCTATCGTTTCCTTGATCCCTGATGTTTGGTTAGAAGGAGAAACTGTTTTTGAAACCAAAGAACAGCACCGTTTGGCTTATGCCAGGTTTCTGCAAATCAGATTCGAAAACTCAGAAATATTTTTAAAACAAGCACAGCATGCAAGAGAAACACTTATTTGAGTATGCTGTAATTCGTGTTATGCCAAGGGTAGAACGCGAAGAGTTTCTGAATGTTGGCATAATACTCTACTGTGCTAAGCAAAAATTTTTACAGAGCGTCTTTACCATTGACGAAAATAAAATAAAAACTTTTGCACCTGCATTGGATATACAAGAGATTGTAGAAAACCTTGAAGCTTTTGAACGTATTAGCGCAGGAGCAAAAGGTTCCGGGCCAATTGGTCAATATGATATGGCTGCCCGTTTCCGCTGGTTAACAGCAACCAGGAGTACCGTAGTGCAATGCTCAAAGGTTCACCCTGGCTTGTGTGTAAATGCCGAAGAAACTTTACTAAAATTACACCATCAATTGGTTTTGTAATTGATTATTTCACTTATCATTATTTTTTCTTGTCAAAAGATTACTTCAAAAAACTTCAGGAACTACTCAATATTGAGCGAAAAGAAGATCATGCTGCTTTCCTAAAACTAACGAAAAATACTGACGCTGCAGATAGGAGGAGCCTGGGCTTAACCTGGTACCCTGTTGCCATACGTAATACGGAAATGGGACGGGGAGATTACCTCACGGTTGAAATTGAAAGAACTACGCATCAGGACTTGTCGCAGCAGTTTCGGTTTGGTTCCGCCGTAATGCTTTTTTCCAATCACGATCCTAAAACCGATAGGATAGAAGGAACAATAACGCACCTGAATCGCGACAAAATGAAGATTAGTTTGCGGTTGGATGAACTACCCGATTGGACAAGGGACGGAAAGCTTGGTGTGGATCTGCTTTTCGATAACAATAGTTACGATGAAATGCAGCAAGCTTTAAAACAGGCAATGCTGCTTTCTGAAGACAGTGCTAAAAACAAGCTTATCCGGATATTAACAAATGGCGAAACTGCAGATTTTAATCCCGATTTTGAAAGGTTTACCACTGATAAACTAAATGATATTCAGCTGGAAGCTGTGAACAAAATTCTTTCGGCTAATGAACTGGCTATTGTTCATGGCCCGCCGGGAACCGGCAAAACAACAACATTAGTGCAGGCTATAAAGGCCTTGAGCAAACAGAACAATCAAAAAATATTGGTTGTTGCACCAAGCAATACGGCTGTCGATTTATTAACCGAAAAGTTATCTGAAGAGGGCTTAAACGTGCTCCGTGTTGGTAATCCGGCAAGGGTTTCTGAAAGCTTGTTACATGCTACGCTCGATTTTAAAATGGCCGGACACCCGGAAATGAAATCAATAAAAGCTTTAAAAAAACAAGCCAATGAGTACAAAAACATGGCGCATAAATACAAGCGTAATTTTGGAAAGGCAGAACGGGATCAGCGAAAGGCTCTTTTTGATGAAGCGCATAAAATTGGCAGGGAAATAGAAAATGCTGAGAAATACATTATGGATAATCTTTTTGCCAATGCACAGATTATCACTGCAACGCTTGTAGGTTCAAACCATTACACAGTAAAAGGCTTAACATATGGTACCGTTGTGGTTGATGAGGCTGGCCAGGCACTCGAGCCAGCCTGCTGGATTCCTTTATTGAAAGCAGAAAAAATAGTTTTAGCTGGCGATCATTTTCAGCTTTCGCCGACTATAAAATCAAACGAGGCTGCTAAAAATGGATTAAGCACCACGCTCCTCGAAAAAACGGCTACACTCCATCCGGACAATGTTGTATTGCTCAATGAGCAATATCGCATGCATAAAGAAATTATGGGCTATTCATCGCAGGTATTCTATCAGGCTAAACTAAAGGCTAATGCTACCGTCGAAAATCATTTACTGTTTGAAAACGATAAACCGCTAATGTTTATCGATACAGCTGGCTGCGGATTTGATGAAAAGGCAGACGGAACCAGTACAATAAATCCCGAAGAAGCAACTTTTCTTTTAAATCACCTGCATAGTTTGATTAAAAGCCTGACAGACAATAATGTTTCGCCATTTCCTTCAATTGGTGTCATTTCCCCATATAAGCAGCAGGTTTATTTACTTAAAGAATTAATGCTGTCTGATCCCGAATTAATGCTTTACGCAGATAAAATCTCAATCAATACTATTGATAGTTTTCAGGGACAGGAACGGGATATCATTTATATTAGCTTAACCCGTAGTAATAGCGATGGAAATATTGGCTTTCTATCAGATACCAGAAGAATGAATGTTGCCATGACCAGAGCAAAAAAGAAACTCGTTGTAATTGGCGATGGTGTAACAATGTCGAAAGATGTTTTTTACAATGAATTCATGAAATACGCAGAAAAGCTAAATTCACACCACAGCGCATGGGAGTTTATAAACGTTTAGAGATATTTGCTCTAAATTTTTTAACCTAATTCGATAATTTTGTTATTTTTGGTTAATCATTCCATGATTCTAAGCAGTAAAATTTAAATTGTTTGGTTTTATTGCCATTGAGTTCAGTGAATTTGTAATGTTATGGATGATTGCCTAAAAAACTAAACGCTCACATGCTAATCTTTTCATGAAGGAAGATCTTAAAATTTTAATTGCCGATGATAGTGAGATGATGCGGTTAGTGATGAGGGGCTTTTTTATCAAATACCTGATAAACCCTCAGGTAGAACAGGCAACTGATTTGGAAGATACTTATAGTAAACTCAAAACGAATAAGTTTGATCTGCTTGTTCTGGATATAAATATGCCAAATGGCGATAGTAGCCCGGAAACTGTTGTGGCGATCAAAGCCCAATACCCCGATTTAAAAGTGATTATGTTTAGCGGTAACGACAAGAAAACATTCGAGCAGAGTTACCTCGATGCCGGTGCAGTTGGTTTTATTCAGAAAGATGAACAAATCGGTATTAACGCTAAAGCTTTGTTGGATATTCACTTTAACTAACCTGAACTGGCTTTTCTTCAGTTAGTTTAGCTGATATGCTTGCCCCCGCCACCAATAACTCATTGGTAATTGTTTTGGTATACTCCGTTATTTCAGCTTTAAAATCCTTCACCGAAGCACCGGTTCTTATTTCCTCCAAACGTTTTTCCCATTGTCCTGTTAATTCTGCCTGTGCTATCTGTTTATCTTTCACTACTTCGTAAACGGCCAGGCCTTTATTGGTTGGTACCAGGTTTCGTTTTTCACGGCTGATGTATTCACGGGTAATCAGTGTTTCTATGATGGATGCCCTTGTTGCAGGTGTGCCCAAACCACTATCTTTCATGGCATAGCGCAATTCTTCATCTTCTATTTCTTTGCCGGAGGTTTCCAGTGCCTTTAACAACGAAGCTTCATTGTACATCGATTTAGGCTTGGTTTGCTTTTCCAGTAAGTTTTTTTCAATAATCGGGAGCTGTTCCCCAACGGCAACTTTCGGTAAGGCCGCATTATCCTCATCTTTTTTATCGTCTTCCGTTTCGTTAAAAACTGAGCGCCAACCTGCAGAACGAATAACAGTTCCGTTTGCAATGAATGTTATTGCCGATTCGACCGTTATTTTGGTAATCTCTTTTAAACACTCCTGATGAAAGGCTTCCAGCATACGGCCAACAACCATATCATAAACAGCTTGCTTATCTGGGCTTAAACCATAGGCTTCTTCGCCGGTAGGTAAAACGGCATGGTGGTCGGTTACTTTTTTAGCATTAACACTTCTTTTGTTCAGGCTTATGGTTTGTAAAAACTGTGCCTGTTTGCCAAAATCAGGGTGATTGGTAAATTTTTCAATTAATGCAGGTACACCTGCAAAAACGTCATCACCTATATACCGGCTTCCGGTACGGGGATAAGATACCAGCTTACTTTCGTAAAGATTTTGAAGGATATTTAATGTCTGATCTGCAGTGTAGCCTTTTTTCTTGTTGGCTTCCTGCTGCAGCGAGCTTAAATCGTGCAATAATGGTGGCGGCTCTTTTCTGGGCTTTGCTTCAACGGCAACGATATTTCCTCCATTGGTAAAGCCTGAAGGTACATCTTCAACAAGCTTGAAAATAGTTTCCGCTTCCTCCTTGTTTTTATAATTATTTACCGATACAGCTTTAAAGGTCTGCTCATCCTTTGTAAGCAAAATGCTGATCTGAAAATAAATCTGTGGTACAAAGTTTTTAATTTCCAGGAAACGGGCGCAAATCATCGCTAGGGTAGGTGTCTGTACGCGCCCCAGAGAAAGTACCGTACGGTTGCCTGCCGATATGCTAAGCGCCTGAGTGGCATTCATGCCCACCAACCAATCCGACTCGGAACGGCAATGCGCCGAATTAAAAAGCGTATCGTAATCGGTACCGGGTTTTAAATTTCTGAAACCATCTTTAATTGCCTCATCTGTTTGAGAAGAAATCCAAAGCCTTTTAAACGGTTTTTTACATTTCAGGTAATAGTAAATATACCTGAAAATAAGTTCGCCTTCACGCCCGGCATCGGTAGCCACAATAATCTCCGTAGCGTCATCGAATAGTTTCTTAATGGTATCCAGCTGCTTTCGTACTGCGGGGTCTTCAACAAAACCATCTTTGGTTTTTATCTTTCTAACAGCAAGTTTAAACTTTGCAGGAAGCATTGGTAAATGCTGTTTCCTCCAGCCAATATAACCGTAATCCTGCGGCGGTGCCAATTGTAACAGATGCCCGAATGCCCAGGTAAAAGAATAACCCTTTCCTTCGATATATCCGTCTTTTCTGGTGGTTGCACCGAAAACTTTGGCAAGTTCACGACCAACAGATGGCTTCTCTGCAATTACAATCTTCATTAACCGGTTTGGTTTTTTAAACTTCAAAGATGATTAAAATTTCTCAGGCAAGGACTAAAATTTTACTCACAATAGAGCTGCGAAAAAGCCTTAAGTGGAACGTGCTGATTTACCAGTATTTATAAGAAAACGTTTGTATCAGAATTTAGCCGATATCAGAATTGAACCTAAAGTATCTTTAAAAAATTATAACAATTTGTGGTGTTATCTGTCTAACATAAAATAAATATGCCGATGGATAAGACTTACGAATTAAAAAACTGCGAAATAAAAGTTTGCCTCAATGAGGGGTTAATTCGTGTTTACAGCGATAAAGGCTTGTGGTATTATCTCGATGGAAATGTAAAGGCAAGAACGCTAGCCTTAGTCCTTCTTATCAAATCAGATTATCAGAAAGAATTTGGCAAACCCCTAAAAATTACCGTTAATTCTTTGATGATAGAAATATGGGCACATGTTTACAGCGATTACCTTGGCTTACTACTGAAAAGAAAACTGAAAATAAAATGGATACAAAACCTGCTGCAAAAAGGAATTGAAAGGGCAGAAATAATTGATTGTGGTGAAAGAAAACTAGATACTAACCGTTGGGTTTGGGATTTTCTATCGCACTTTAAGTCAGTTATCTCTTTATTTCTGCCCGGGAAAATCAGCAATAAGAACTTGAAAGATTAATCCATGTTCGAAGCCAATACATCTTGTTGGTTTAACGCCACGCTTGCAGCTAGTGTTTCATTTAAATAACTCGAATTATAGGCTTGTGTTGAGCTATTGATAAATAACACTGTTTTATCAGAAATGGTATTGATTACCTGGTTTGCCAGTTTTGTGGCTACTGCCGGGCAACCCTGGCTTCTGCCCAGTCTGCCTAACTGATCAATACTTGCCTGACAAACATAGTCTGCACCATGCACAACAATTGAACGTTCTCGGGCATTGTTATTGAAACCATAATCCATGCCATCGAGCTTTAAAGAGCGACCATGTTTACCAAAGTAAATTTCGCCGGTAAGGTAAAAACCTAAACTGCTGCTGTTCGAATTCCTGGCGTTCGAAAAGTAGTCGGGTTTATCACCGCCGCTGTTTTGCCCGTGGGCAACCCAGGTATTCAAAAGCAATTCTTTTTTGGCTAAATCGATGATGTAAAGCCTCTTTTTACAGCTTTCCTGGTCGAAATCGGCAATGGTAAGGATAGATTTTGTATGCAACAAACCATGCGACTTAATATTGTAATATCCGGTTAGTGCTTTCTCAAAAACATTAATCGCCAAACCTGCAGAATCTAAATGCGCAGCATGGTATATATTAACAATGTAATTGTTGTAAAGACTATCCTGCGATAAACCTTTAATTTGTCTGGTTGTTTTTGTTTGTACTTTTTGTGGTTGCTCCACCGCTTTCCAACTCGTTCCGACAACGCTGATTCCTAATAAAAGAAACGCAGCTATGCCCATCATTTTTCTACTCATTCAGGCGTGCTTGTGTTTGTTTATGAACTACTTATACGCACATTGATGAGATTTATTGTAACAGACATGATACAATTGTTTTTGCCTGATGCGGTTTTACACTGCTATGACTTTAGAAGCTGCCTCTATTTTATGCCTAGGAAGAGAATTAGTTACGGGAAATCACTATTTTTGGCCATTAAACACGTAACGTACCAATGCCTGATCAGGACAAAGATTATTCCTTCTGGACAAAATATAAAAGATTTGCCTCAACAGAAATCCTGATATACTTGCTTATGGTTATAGGAATAGGGTTGGGGATTATTTTTTTAAGCTGAGTATCAGTTTCAAATTATCTGCCGTATTTACATCTGTAATGAATTTAAAGAAGTCGGCATAACTTTCTGCCGGAAAAGTACCCTCATTTAAAATCAGTTTTCTTTGATAGGTCAGTTTTTTCCCTTCCAGTATTGTCTTGGTTGTGTATTCTCCAAATGCTGATTTTAAGCTTTTATCACTACCCGGCAATAGGTTTGTGAGCATTTCCTCAGGCAGGCTGTAAATAATTGTATCCTCGTCCGTAAAACCCCTGTTTATATAAACTGGTTTTATACGGTTTCGCGATTCGGATATAGTATTTTTTATATTGAAAGCATTTACTTTTAAAAACAACTTGTTGTTATTTAAGGTAGCATAGTGTGGTAAATTAAGCGTTATATTTTCTATTATCTGTGGATTATTATCCTTATGCTGCTTGTAGTTTACCGCATTAAAGCTGATATTATCAATATTATATATCTCCGCTAAAAGTTTCTTCTGTTCGGTAAATGGTTTATCAATAATTTCTTCATTATTATCGTACTGTGCACCAGAAAAGATTGTTTTTACGTTGCCTGAAACGTCTCCGCTGGCTAGGATTTTTAATTCAGCAGTCCTGACCTGTAGATTGTTATTGGTGCTTAGCTTTGGTGTTTTTAACAGTTTACCTCCATCTTTGGTACAGGCAAGAACAGTGCGGTCATCAGTAAAGGTGCTTAAAAAACCGAATGGGATTTTCTGACTTGTACACTCTAGCCAGGTTGTGTCGCCCTTTAGGGGCATACATAAAATAATATGATTGCCTTGAACCATACTGGCGTAATCCGGATCGAAATTAACCTTCTTGTTGCCGGCTTCAACCACGCAGTAGTACGATTCTATACCGGCAATATCAAGCAGGCTTTGTGTATAGTTAACCAGGGCCTTACAATCGCCATATCCCAATCGGTCTACCTCAGCAGCAGTTACGGGCTGGAAGCCCCCTATACCAATCTGAACACTGATATAACGTGTCTTCTTTTGCATGTAGTCGTAAATCTTCCGTGCCTTATCTTTGTCCGTTTTTTCGTCTTTAACCAAATCTTTAATGGTTTGTATGGTTGCCGGCGATAACGCTCTCCTCGATTGTAACAAATCATCGTTTACCCATTTGCCAAGTTCCTGCCAGTTTGTGTAACTGCCGTTATGGTTATAATAAGTAAAGTCTTTTGCCGCTATTTTTACAGCAGTCTGATAGGTTTCCCGGTAAGGACTGTAGGGCTCGGTTTTTACAGCGGGCATGTTATTAACCCGCCAGACCATTATTTTTTGTTTATCGTTTACCGATTCTTCTGGTCGATCTTGGATAGCCTGTGTTTTGATGCGCAGTTGATCCCTTGGTTTACTGATGAAAGTATAGCTGCTTTTTTCAACGGAAATATCATCCGCCTCCTGTGGAATCCAATCCGGGATAATCAGGTTCTGCCTGTAACGGATTTCGTAATTGTAAACTATGGTGTAAGGATATATATTTTCAGCAGGTAAATAATGCTTAACCCTGCTGTCAACAAACAGTGAAAAGCCATCGGCAGCACTTTCGTCGGTAAAATTGTTTTGCGAAAACTTTTTAGTAGCTATTCCTGCAGCATTCAATACCTCACCCTTGATGGCTTTTATCGCAGTATTTTTATCGTAAAATAAAACCAGGCGGGCATTATCTTCGCCATTTTTGTTTAATACGGTAATTACTTTTTTAACACTCAACAACACATTGTCAGGCGAGCGCATGTCTATTAAAGTTTCTTCATTGCGAATAACGGCATTTGCCCTGTTTTTTAATGCTGAAGGGATGTTTTCTGCATCATAATTATCCTGCGAAAAACCATTTAAAGAAATAAACAGGCAAAAAAGAAGTGTTGTCAGTCTCATTACTTAACCTTTTTTAATAACACATCAGCCTTCTGGTTCTGGAGGATTTTACTGTAAAATTCCTTTAGATAAGGATATTCTTCAGGATGGTAAATGGCTTTATTAAATTGAATAATCTGACTGAAAGATAAGCTGCCGTCTTCTGTAAGCATTTTAAGAAGATATCTTCCTCCATTATTTGGAAGCCCGATGGCGAGGTCTTTTGGCTTTTCGGTCATTTCGTATTTGCCCGGTAAAGCAATATTAATAATTACACGTTCATCAGATGCAGCACCCAAATCGACCGGATAAGTTCTTTCATTTAAATTGAACGGGTTTTTAGCAACAGGATTGATAAAAAAGGGATTAAAATATAAATCATCTTTCCCAACATTGGCAATGGGCGAAAATTCTACCTCATAAATTTCCGTCAGCGTATTTTCTACACTATCAACATTCTTTATCTGGTGTTTTAATATCTGGATTTTTGCCATGCGTTCATCAAGCTTCTCAACAAATTCATCAATCGAATTATATTTTTTTATCTCTTTACGCTTATTCAAAGCAGCATAACCCGTGTTATGGGTAGTAATTGTACCCTTTATTTTTCCATCATCAGCTAATTTTCCCTCCATAATATAGCTTGTAGATGTTTTTTGCCCAGCAACCAGATCAATCCAGTACGATGGTTTTTTCAGGTTAATTACACGGCCCTGATCATTTATACAACGAAGGGGCAATAAGCCAAACGGTGCTAATGGTTCAGTAGCATCAAGCAAATAACTGGTGCCGTTTATGTTAACTTTAGCAATAATGTAGTTGAAATCGCTCATTACCGGGTAAAGCTTGTTAACGGTTCCGTTATCTCTTGTCGACAGGATCACCGCTTCGGCATCTAAATTTGCAGCCGATAAGGCCGATATCAGGCTTAGGTTTACATCAGCAACATTGCCTGAATGCATATCAATAGCCCTCTTTATGTTATCTTCACTATATTTTCCGTAATAGTTATTCCATTTTATCTGTTTCTTGATATAATCAAAAACGGCTTTCGCTTTGCTAAGGTCGTCGCTGGTATTTTTAAGAATGGAAGGCATCACCTCTTTAAATAAGTCTTTCCTTTTCATCTGGGAGCCTAAACTTTTCTCTCCGGTAAGATCATAATCGATATCTTTCCAGGTTTTGGTGTATTTCTGAGAACCACCGTTAAGTAGTTGCTGTTCAGAAAGCTCAAAATATATGGCCGATTTAAAGTTGCTGGCAGCCGTCATGTAATCTTCCTCAATAAATGCCGGGATATTTTTCATGATATACCAGATTTTCGAACAGTCGATCGGTGTGCCGTTAATGCGCATACACTCTTTGGCAACCTCACTTTTCGTGTCGCTTAACTTATTAAATCCGCGAAGCGAAACATTGTAGTTATAAATGGCCGGAATATAAGCCAGGTATTCACTGTAAACCTTAGGGATGTCGCTTTGAAATTCCCAGGTTTTGAAATTAAAAAGATTTGGCGATTCAAGCCGGTAACTATATTCGATTACCGAACCATCCTTAATATTTGGTAAAGTAAATTTGGTTAATACCGTATACTTTGATTTGTTCTCCGTGAATATAGATTTCTTATCCATAACCGACTCAACAAACCGTCCGTTTTCATAGTTAAACGTCGAAGCCCTTACCATACTGATCAGTTCCTCGCGGGTGCCGTCCTTATAGGTTGGAATAATAATGTTCGCCTGTTTGTAACCTTCCTTGTTAAAGATTTTAATTTTTACATGGTACTCAAAGATGAGTTCTGTACTGTTGGTACGGTCGCTGATTTGAACGGATGCCGTTCCAAATTCTTTTAACACAACCGCATTTGCATTGCTGTCTATTTTGTTTCTGTCAAACTGAACATCCTCCAGTGTTATTGCACCGAAATTAAAGTTTTGTGCCTTGGCTGTAAATAGGGTAATAGATAAGATTAGTATTAAGAAAGTTTTTCTCATTTGAGCTTGGTTAATTCGATCGCAATTTAAATTTACACCCTTACATAAGGAAATAATTTGCCAATTAAATTTTACAAAATGTGTACAGATTTTACAGAAGTAACCAATCCTTTTTAGCACTTTTGATTAAAGAAAAAATCAAGGGTATCTCCGTATAAGCGGATACCTAAATCTTATAGCTTAAATAATGAAATTAAATTTAAAACGCCCCTTAGCCTTTTTTGATCTTGAAGCAACCGGAATTAATGTTGGTGCCGACAGGATTGTAGAAATTGCAATATTGAAAGCAATGCCTGATGGTGCTGAACTGGTTAAAACATGGCGTGTTAACCCTGAAATGCCTATCCCGTTACAAACTTCTTTAATACATGGTATTTATGATGAAGATGTTGCGGATAAGCCAACTTTTAAAGTTTTAGCAAAAGAAATTGCTGAATTTTTAGGCAATAGTGATTTGGCAGGCTATAATTCCAATAAATTCGATATCCCAATGCTACTGGAAGAGTTTTTAAGAGCTGAAGTAGATTTCGACATGAACGACCGGAAATTTGTTGATGTTCAGAATATCTTCCACCAGATGGAGCAACGTACCCTCAAAGCAGCATATAAGTTTTATTGTAACGACGATTTGGTTAATGCACACGCAGCAGAGGCTGATGTGATTGCGACCTACAAAGTACTGCTTGGCCAGCTGGAGATGTATAAAGACAAAGAGTTTGAAGATAAGCAAGGCGTAAAAAGCAAACCGGTAGTTAATGATGTAGCCGCATTGCACACCTTTACAAATATCAACAAACCTGTAGATTTTGCCGGCCGTATGGTTTATAACGAGAATAATGAGGTATGTTTCAATTTCGGAAAGCATAAAGGCAAAACAACCGCACAGGTTTTTGCTATTGAACCCAGCTATTATGCATGGATGAAAAATGGCGATTTCCCGCTTTATACCAAGAAAAAATTGGATGAAGAGTGGGCTAAGTTTAATGCTAAAAAGAATGAGAACAGAGCGCCAAGACCTCAAAATCCATCTCCGGCAAACAAAGCACACTACAATAAGCCTAAGGCTCCTGAGAAACCTGCGCAGCCTATCAATAACGATATGCTTGAACAGTTAAAAATGAAGTTTGGTAAATAATAATCAGTTAAAATGAAATTACTCAAAATACTAAGTGTTCTTCTTTTTTCATCTTTTTGTTTACAAGCCCAGGTACAGCTGCCTGTGGAGCCTGTTTTTCAGCGTACTTATCAGAAAGGTACAAGAAGTACTGATGGAAAGCCAGGAAAAAAATACTGGCAAAACAGTGCTAATTACAACCTTAAAGTAGATTTTAATCCGGTTAACCGCTTATTGAAAGGTACTGTTGATGTAGTTTATACCAATAACAGCCCTGATACTTTAAACGAAATATGGTTTAAGTTATATCCTAATCTGTATAAAAAAGGAACGCCAAGAAAAGCCAGGTTTGCCGAAGCTGACTTAGGCGATGGTGTAGCGATTGAAAAATTAGCAGCCAATGGAAAAAATATTAGCGACTTTACCATTGATGGAACAAACATGACGGTTAAAGTTCCTGCTGTTTTACCAGGAAAGACGATAAAATTTGCAATAGCTTATAATTATACATTAAACAAGGGATCGCACATGCGTACAGGGCAGGTTGATGAGGGTTCTCATTTCGTTGCTTATTTCTTCCCACGAATTGCCGTTTATGACGATGTTGATGGTTGGAACAAGTATCCTTATACCGGCGCTGAAGAGTTTTATAATGATTTTGACAACTTTTCGGCCGAAGTTACGGTTCCGGGGGGCTATGGCGTTTGGGCAACAGGCGATTTAAAAAATGCTTCAGATGTTTTCCAGAAAGATATTGTCGCCAGAATAACATCAGCAGAAAAAAATGATGCCGTTATCGACGTGATTACCGAAGCTGATCTCGCGGCTAAAAAAGTAACACAGGCAAAAGCATTTAATACCTTTAAGTTTGAAGCTAAAAACGTTACTGATTTTGTTTTTGCTTCGAGCGATCATTATTTGTGGAAATCATCGAGTTTGGTAGTTGATCCGGCAACGAAGCGACGTACCCGCGTTGATGCCGTTTTTAATCCAAAACATAAAGATTATTACGAAGTAATCGATTTCGCCCGCAAAACGGTAGAGGCTATGAGCTATAAATTTCCAAAATGGCCATATCCATATAACCATGAAACAGTTTTCGATGGTTTAGACCAGATGGAATACCCAATGATGGTGAATGATAATCCCGTTGATAAACGTGAAGATGCAATTACACTAACCGACCATGAAATCTTTCATACCATGTTCCCATTCTACATGGGAATTAATGAGACTAAATATGGCTGGATGGATGAAGGATGGGCAACGATAGGTGAGTGGCTGATTTCTCCGATGATTGACTCAACCATCGTAGATGAATATGGTATTCAGCCAACAGCTTCGAGTTCTGGTGGAAAGGATGATACGCCCATCATGACTTTAACGCCCGATTTAAAGGGCTCAGGCGCTTTTACCAACTCTTACCCTAAACCTGGTTTAGCTTATCTTTTTATTAAGGATTACCTGGGTGATGAGCTGTTTACCAAAGCTTTACATCATTATATTAAAAACTGGAACGGTAAACATCCGATGCCTTATGATTTCTTTTACAGCATGAATGAAGGTAGTGGTAAAAATTTAAACTGGTTCTGGAAACCCTGGTTTTTTGAAGGTGGTGTTGTTGATATGGCCATTAAATCGGCAACTAAAACAGATGCAGGTTACGCAATTGTAATTCAGAACAAAGGTACCAAAGCTTTACCGGTTGATTTATTGTTAACCTATGAAGATGGTTCAACAGAAAAGAACCATAGCTCAATTGGTGTTTGGGAAAGCGGAAACAGCCAGACAACCATCAATGTTAAAACAAATAGGAAATTAACTAAGGTAGTTATGGGAAACCCGCATACGCCTGATAAAGTTAAATCGGATAATACCTTTACGCTGAATTAATATTTGGCATTTACAGGGTAATAAGGCTTGGTAATCTGGCCTTCATCACTAAAGAAACGACTTAAAAGAGGATCTTTCAACGCCTTTTTTAATGTCGTTTTTTTGTTGTCGACGTAAATTGTATTTTGAATTAATCGCACACCGTGGCTGTAATCTGCCCAGGTATTCGTATGCTTATTGTAAACTGGCTGGATAGCCTTTCCATCTGATTTATGCCAGCCATAGATTACCACCCTCGCGGTGTTCTCACCATAAATTTTATTCGAAATAATAATATCCTTTTTATGGCCAGCCGTTAATGCGCTTTCATTATGTTCAGCTAAAAAAGGTTTAAGCTGCTTTATTACAGAATCGGTATGTGCAATAAATACGGGAACAGTAGTCATTGCTGCTGTTGGTGCGATAGGTTGTGGGTTTAATTTTATACGAGCAGCCTGGTATATTAAATCAACCAGGTGTTTTGTGGGCAAAACACAGTGCGTCAGCTTTGCCACCTTCTGTGCAAGCATAGGCGTCATGGGTACATAGAAGAAATCTTCATTGCTGCCTATGGCAAGATAATCAGGCAAAACATAATAGCTTAGCTTAACAGGATCATGATTGCTAACCGTGATGAAATTTTTTAATGTTCTCAAAAAATCAGGAACATTACCGCGTTTAATTTCCCTGAAAATTATTTTTTCCCGTTTCTTAAGGCTTAGTGTGCTGTCACTTATCTTTTGCGCAAATTCATGTCCACCAATGGCGTTGTTTTTTCTTTTTTTAAGATGTAAGGTTTGCGCCATTGCCATGTGGGCGAAAAAGCAGAAAATGATGATAAGTTTTAACCTGAACATATTTTACGATTTCAAAAAATCAATGTTTCGCTTCAAGCCGATAAACTTGGTTCTTTTAACAGCCGATCCCTTAAAAACCTTTTTAAAAACTTCGTCGGTGATTTCAGTTAAGTCTTTAGCGTTTAAATCAAGCAAGCCGTTTTCGGGCTCAAATGATGCTTCGTTGTGCGCTTTCGAAAACCTGTTCCATGGGCAAACATCCTGACAAACATCACAACCAAACATCCAGTTATCCATTTTATCTTTAAACTCCGTTGGTATTTCGTTCTTTAGTTCGATAGTTAAATAAGATATACATTTTGTGCCGTCAACCACTTGTGGTGCAATAATGGCATCAGTGGGGCAGGCGTCGAGGCACCTGGTGCAGGTGCCGCAATGGTCGGTTTGGAAAGGATGGTCGTAATCTAGTTCTAAATCGATAATTAATTCGGCAAGGAAAAAAAACGAACCATTTTGTTTACTGATCAGGTTCGAGTTTTTACCAATCCAGCCTATTCCTGAGCGCTGCGCCCAGGCACGGTCTAAAACTGGTGCCGAATCAACAAAGGCCCTTCCCGATACTTCACCAATATTTTCTTCAATAAAATGAGTTAAGGCCTTAAGCTTATCTTTTATAACGGTATGGTAATCCTGTCCATAGGCATATTTCGAAATCTTCGGTGCATCAGGATCGCTTTGTTTAGCCTCCGTATAATAATTCAGGGAAAGTGATATAACTGATTTTGCGCCATCAACAAGTAAGCGGGGGTCGAGCCTTTTATCGAAATAGTTTTCCATGTATTTCATCTCGCCATGAAGGTTTTTGTTTAACCAGTTTTCCAGACGGGGTGCTTCTGTTTCCAGGAATTCTGCTTTAGAAATACCACAGGCCATGAAACCCAACCTTATGGCTTCATCCTTAATCAGCTTGCTATATTTTGCAGAATTGTTATACATGCGGTTTGCAAAGATAGGGCTTAGAATTAAAACCTTTTTACCTAATTGCTTGTTGTTATTTTGAAAACTGAATTAATAAATATGAGCCGGATTAATTTCCAGATTTTTAACTGGGATGCCATTGAGCTTAAATAACGCATTAAATGTTTCAATAATGGAAAACTTAGATCCAAAACATACGGAAAGCGGAGAAGCTCCGAAACCGATAGAACAAGATTACGAAAGTCATAAAGCAGACCCGGGACCCGCCCGTCCAGCCGTTACCGAAAAAGACGAAAACGGAGCAGGTTCTGTATTAAAATGGATTTTACCAATAGCGGTAATAATTGGTTTAATCGTATGGTTTGCAATGCGCAAATAATTAGCTTTAGTAAAAATTGAAAGCCGGTTAGTGATATAACCGGCTTTTTTTTGAAAAATATATTGCTGATTGAAACTGGTTTTTAATAGCCTGGCACATGGAGAAAATTAATAAAGAATAGGACCAGGCAGATTGATTTGCGTATATTTATGTTAAGAAAAGATGAATGAGCTTAACATAGTTCATCTAAATTAATCATCATTCAAGTCCGACTCAAGTCCACGTCTAGTCCACCTTTTATCCACCTCAAGTCCACATTTACTTCGTATTTACTGGTATAATAACTCGTGTCTGGTTGCACATTTATTCGGGATTTGCCCATAAAAATGGCATTGCTACCAAGAAGACCGTAGGCAAATACAAACAGGGAATAAAAAAACCGGAATAGCTGTAATTTTGAGGCTTCTTATTTTAACAATTTGGTTTGATATAAATCAGTTCTTCGATCTTTTAAAATCTTAACCGTACCATAATGATGTAACTCATCCAGGAGGTGTAAATCAACATCAACCACCAGCACCATTTCCGTATTTGGAGTGGCTTCGGCCTTAACGGCATTGGTTGGGAAAGCAAAATCTGAAGGCGTAAAAACCGCTGATTGGGCAAACTGGATATCCATATTGTTTACTTTTGGTAAGTTACCCACGCAACCGGCAATGGCAACATAACATTCATTTTCTATGGCTCTTGCCTGTGCGCAATGCCTTACCCTGGTATAGCCGTTTTGGGTATCCGTTAAGAAGGGAACGAATAAGATTTGCATGCCCTGATCTGCATATATGCGGCTCAGTTCAGGAAATTCAACATCATAACAGATTAAAATACCTACTTTTCCGCAATCCGTATCAAATACTTTAACCTTATCTCCACCGATCATACCATAGTATTTCTGTTCGTTAGGGGTGATGTGTATTTTACGGTATTCATCAATCTTACCCGTCCGGTGGCAAAGGTAAGTAGCATTATAAAGTTTTCCTCCTTCAAGTAAAGGCATACTTCCGGTGATGATGTTTACATTATAACTTAGCGCAAACTCATGCATTTTGTCGACAATTTCCTGGGTTTTTTCAGCCAGTTTCCGCATGGCCTCGATTTCAGGTAAATGGTTGTAAGGCTGGAGCAAAGGGGTATTGAAAAGCTCCGGAAACATGATGAAGTCGGATTTATAGCCACTAAGCGCATCAACAAAAAACTCAACCTGTTCGTAAAAGGCAGACATATCCGGGAATAAACGCATTTCCCATTGTACCAGACCCAAACGAATGGTCATAGCCGAGCGTGCTGAAGCATCTACGCCTTGATAGTAAATGTTGTTCCATTCGATTAATGTTGCATATTCTTTCGATTCATGATCACCAGGTAGGTAGTTTTTAAGCACTTTACGTACGTGGAAATCATTGGAAATCTGAAAGGTTAGGGTAGGATCATAAATCTCCTTGGCCTTTACCTTGTCGATGTACTGCCTCGGACTTAACGTTTCGGCATAAGCATGGTATCCGGGAATTCTACCGCCGGCAATTATGCTTTTTAAGTTCAGGCTTTCGCAAAGCTCTTTCCGGGCTTCATACAATCTTCTTCCTAAACGTAGCCCCCTATATTCGGGATGTACGAAAATTTCAATCCCATATAAGGTGTCGCCGTTCGGATCGTGAGTGGTAAAGGAATAATCTCCGGTTATTAACTTATAGGTATGCTTGTCGCCGTATTCTGTATAATCGACAATAATCGATAAGGAACATGCCACAACTTTATCATCAACCGCAACACAAAGCTGTCCTTCAGGGAAAATTTTCAGTAGCTTGCCTATGCTTGATTTCGGCCAGATGGACCCGCCAAGGCTGTCGTATGCCTGAATCATCGATTCCTTTAAATCTGCATAATCCTCGAGCGTTAATCTGCGTAATTCAATATTCATAATTTGTTTGTTTTACATTGAATGAACAGAGAAATGAAGTTAATGTTTTGCGAATTAGCTACTGATTTTGAGAAAAATTAGTTCTTGGAAATGAAAGCTAGGTTTCCATTTATAAATACAGTCGGGCTGTTCACTAAATCTTTTTTGAAACTACTGTCATTCTGAGGAACGAAGAATCTGTTACATAGGTTGCAGATGCTTCGTGCCTCAGCAAAACAGTAATGCGAAACTTTATCAAATCAGCGGGAAAATATTTTGAAATTTATAGGAAAAAATAAATCAGCGGGAACTTTATAGCGTATTTTATCTCCCCGCAGATGCTCGCAGATTAAAAAGGATTTTAGTAGTTATATTCTGCGCCTCTTATCCCCTTAAATCAGCGGGAAAATATTTTGAAATTTATAGGGAAAATCAAAACCTGCGAGAACTTTATAGCGTATTTTAGCTTCCCACAGATGTTCGCAGATTTAAAAGGATTCTAGTAGTTATATTCTGCGCTTCTTATCCCCTTAAATCAGCGGGAAAATATTTTGAAATTTATAGGAAAAAAATAAATCAGCGGGAACTTTATAGCGTATTTTATCTCGCCGCAGATGCTCGCAGATTAAAAAGGATTTTAGTAGTTATATTCTGCGCTTCTTATCCCCTTAAATCAGCGGGAAAATATTTTGAAATTTACAGGGAAAATCAAAACCTGCGAGAACTTTATAGCGTATTTTAGCTTCCCGCAGATGTTCGCAGATTTAAAAGGATTTTAATAGTTATATTCTGTGTTTCTTATCCCTTTAAATCAGCGGGAAAACCTTAAAACAACTTCCCCGTCTGTCCAGGAAAATTCTTCTTTAAATGTTTGTAAGCTGCTTCAGTAACCTCGCGACCTCTCGACGTACGCATAATGTAGCCCTCCTGAATTAAGAATGGTTCATAAACCTCTTCAATCGTACCCTCATCTTCGCCTACCGCTGTAGCAATGGTTTTTAAGCCCACCGGACCACCCTTAAACTTGTCGATAATTGTAGTCAGGATTTTATTGTCCATTTCATCAAGTCCATGCTCATCAACGTTTAGTGCATTCAAGGCATAGCCTGCAATTTCAGGATCAATGCTTCCATTACCTTTAATTTGGGCAAAATCACGGGTCCTGCGTAGTAAAGCATTGGCAATACGAGGTGTTCCGCGGCTTCTCCGGGCTATTTCATAGGCGCCTTCATCACTGATCGGTGTTTTTAGGATATCTGATGAACGCAGTACAATAGTAGTTAAAAGTTTTGCATCATAATAAGCCAAACGGGCATTAATACCAAAACGGGCACGTAGAGGTGCAGTTAGCAGTCCCGAACGCGTAGTTGCGCCAACCAGTGTAAAAGGATTTAAGGAGATTTGAACAGAACGGGCATTTGGCCCTGTTTCGAGCATGATATCAATTTTAAAATCTTCCATCGCCGAATACAGGTACTCTTCAACCAAAGGTGATAAACGGTGTATTTCATCAATAAAAAGAATATCTCCGGCATCTAATCCGGTAAGTAATCCGGCTAAATCGCCTGGTTTATCCAGAACAGGCCCTGAAGTAACCTTAATACCGGCACCCATTTCGTTGGCGATGATATGAGATAAGGTTGTTTTTCCTAATCCCGGAGGCCCGTGAAGCAATACATGGTCAAGTGCTTCGCCACGTAGTTTTGCAGCCTGAACAAAAATCCGCAGGTTTTCCATAACCTTTTCTTGCCCGGTAAAATCCTCAAATGCCTGTGGACGTAATACCCGTTCAATATCCCTGTCGGTAGGCGTAAGGTTGCTGGCTTCAGGATCAAGATTTTCATTCATACAGCAAATATAAAATTAAATGCTAAAAAAATTAGGATTTTTTAAATTTGTTGGAAACAATGAGTTCTTTCGAACCGGCTGTATATTGGTAAAAGCCTTCAGCTGTTTTAACGCCTTTTTTGCCTGCAGCAACCATGTTCACCAACAGCGGGCAGGGTGCATATTTTGGGTTTCCAAAGCCTTCATGAAGTACCTTAAGAATGGCTAGGCAAACATCAAGACCAATGAAATCGGCTAGTTGTAGTGGACCCATTGGGTGCGCCATGCCCAGTTTCATTACGGTATCAATTTCGTAAACACCGGCAACTCCTTCATACAAGGTATAGATGGCCTCATTAATCATCGGCATCAGAATACGGTTTGCCACAAAGCCTGGATAGTCGTTCACTTCAACAGGTGTTTTTTGTAAACGCTCAGAAAGCGCCATGATGGTATTTGTGGTTTCATTACTGGTTTGATAGCCACGGATAACTTCAACCAGCTTCATTACCGGAACAGGATTCATAAAATGCATCCCGATAACCTTGTCTCCTCGATTGGTAACCGCTGCGATTTGCGTAATGGATATAGAGGAAGTATTCGATGCTAAAATGGCCTCGGCAGGGGCAAAGGCATCTAAATCTTTGAAAATTTTGAGTTTTAAATCGATGTTTTCTGTCGCCGCTTCAACAATTAAATCGGCTTCTTTTACTCCAGTTTCCATAGCGGTAAACGTTTTAATATTCTTTAACGTTTCTGCTTTTTGTTCTTCTGTAAGTGTTCCTTTTACAACTTGCCGATCTAAATTCTTTGTTATGGTTTGTAAAGCCTTATCTAAAGCTGTTTGATTAATGTCGATAAGATTTACCGAACATCCAAATTGCGCAAAGGTATGAGCGATGCCATTTCCCATTGTTCCGGAGCCTATAACTGAAATATTTTTAATCATAATAAGTTTATTGGATGAGTTTTATGAATTGGTTAGTTATTTTTTGTTGTCTTTTTTAGTTTTTGTGTGATTATTTCACTTCTTTCCTTGCTGAAAAGTGCCTTTTAGTCAAAATAATTAAGATAAATAGTTAAAAAATGTTTTTTAACATAGCTTAAATTGTTTATCGATACAAAAATCTTGTTTATCGTTTCTTAAAAATATAGTTGATCTCTATTTCTTTTATTAGATGTCGAATTATTAATCATCCCAACTGTTCGTAATGAATTGGAATTCCGCCCAAGTTTTCCAATAAGATGAGAATCTCAAACTAATCAAATATATGGTTTAATTAAGCAGAACTAAACAGTTCTAAAACGGCCATGTTGCGATTAATTCTTCAAATATATTATTAACTATTTAAACTAAAATTAAATGTAAATGAAAAGAAAACTACTAAAATGTTTGTTATTCTTTATGGTCTTGCTGGTGACAAAAGTTTCCGCACAAGACAGGACTGTTACAGGAGTAGTATCAGCCAAGGATGATGGCTTACCAATCCCTGGTGCTAGTATTAAACTAAAAGGAACAGGTGTAGGAACGACAACTGGTGCTAATGGGCGTTACACCCTTAAGGTTCCAACAGGTAAAGCAGAGCTGGTTATTAGCTTTGTAGGTTACAAATCAAAAGAGATATCAGTAACGAGTGGTAATCTGGATGTAGTTCTTGAGTCGAATACGAACACGCTCGATGAGGTCGTTGTATCGGCAGGTGGTATAAAGAGAACTGCCAGGGAGCAAGGTTATGCGTCTACACGTGTTGACGGAGCTTCGTTAACCGCTGGTAAATCACCAACCATTGCAGGCGGACTAACTGGAAAAGTTCCCGGCTTACAAATCAATGCAGTAAGCAGTGGTGTTAATCCAAGTTACCGATTGGTACTAAGAGGAAACCGCTCTATCACGGGAAATAACCAGGCCCTAATTGTTTTGGATGGAGCTGTTGTTCCTAATGCCATTCTAGGTAACCTTAATCCGGATGATGTTGAAGATATTACCGTACTAAACGGAGCGAGTGGTGCTGCCTTATACGGTTCTGATGCATCAAACGGTGCTTTAATTATTACCACTAAAAAAGGTAAGGTAGGTACGCCAGTTATCAAATTATCAAATACAACCGTTTTTGAACAAGTGAGCTTTTATCCTTTGTTGCAGAATTCATTTGGTTCGGGTTCTACTTCCGGTGCTCAGGTTTACGATCCTATCGAAAATCAGCAATATGGTCCTGCATTCGATGGTACGACAAGAGCTATTGGCCGTGTGCTTGAAAATGGTTCACAACAGTACGCAACTTATTCAGCTACAAACGACAAGTACGACTTCTGGGATACTGGTATTTCAAATCAAACTGATTTTTCAATTTCAGCTGCTGATGAAAAATCTTCAACTTATTTATCTGCTCAGTATTTAAACGGTGCTGGTACTACACCTAAAGATAAATACAACCGAACTGCCTTAAGGTATAACGGGTCGAGAAACTTCACTAAAAACTTTAGTGCAAACTATAATGCAAGTTATACTAAAAACAGATATGATATTACGAGTGCAACATCTACGATTTATGATAACTTATTAAATACACCGGCACAAATACCACTCTTAAGTTATAAAAACTGGGAAGATACTTCGAGTTGGGCAAATCCTGATAATTATTATAACGACTATTATAAAAACCCGTATTGGTCAATTGATAACTATAGACAAAATACAACCAATGAATACTTAACTGGTTTATTGGAGCTAAAGTATAAAGCAACCGACTGGTTAGATTTTACCTACAGAGCTGCAATTAGTAACCGTTACTATAAAAATAAAAACAGCACGGCTGGTTACACATATACACAATACACACGTGATCATTCGGCAAAAACAAATCAAAGTAGTGGTGTTTCTGATGAAACTTTAAGTACAAGCAATTTCAGTACTGATTTCTTTGCAAACATTAAAAAAGACATTAAAGATTTCTCAATTAATGCATTGATTGGTACTTCATTAAAAAGCTACGAGTATAAATATCTAAATGCTTCCGGAAGTGGTTTACAGGTAAGTGAATTATATAATCTTGGAAATATTACGGGAACCCCTTCAGCTGGTGAAGCTAATTACAATACCCGTCAAATCGGTGCATGGGCTGATGTAACCTTAGGTTATAAGAAATATCTTTACTTGCACTTAACGGGAAGAAATGACTGGGTTTCTGTTTTGGCCCCTGCTAACAGATCTTTCTTTTATCCTGCCGCAGATTTATCATTTATTCCAACGGATGCTTTTTCTTTCCTGAAAAACAGCAAAATATTAGACTACATGAAAATCAGGGCTGGTCTATCAAAAGTAGGTAACGTAAACGTGGGTAACTCAACAAATGGTGGTGCATATTCATTACAAGCAACTTTCGATTCACAAACAGGATATGGTTATGGTACAGGATATACACCAAGTAACACACTGGTATCTTCAAATTTAAAACCGGAAATTACAACTGGTTATGAGGTAGGTATGGATTTTAGGTTGTTAAAAGGCTTAGTAGATGGTACTGTAACTTATTACAATACCAGTTCAACAGGCCAGGCAATTACTGCTGGTGTACCTGCTACTACTGGTTATAGCTACTACTTATTGAATACCGGAGAATTGACCAATGAGGGGTTGGAGACAGCCTTACACTTTACACCGATTAGAAAAGGCAACTGGACATTAACCGTAGGTGGAAATTATACTTACAACAATAATAAATTGATATCACTTTCAAACGATTTAACCCGTATTGGTGTAAGTAACAGTACTACGATTTACGGACAGGTTGGCCAGGTTTATCCGGTAATTATTGGTTCAGATTACATCAGGGATTCTGAAGGCAGGGTAGTAGTAGATAAAAATACAGGTTATCCGGTAGGTACTACAACTGGAAATATTTTGGGTAACACTACTCCAAAAAACAGGTTAGGATTAGATTTTCAGTTGACATGGAAAGGATTAACTTTCTCAGGTTTATTTGAATACAGATCAAACTACGTTCAGTATAGTACAGCTGGTTCAACATACGACTTCTCGGGTTCATCAGCAAGAAGTGCTTACTACAACCGTGAGAAATTTGTTTTCCCTAACTCATCATACTATGACTCAACCACGGGTACCTATGTTGCGAATAACAGTATAACGGTTTCTGATGGCGGAGCAGGTTTCTGGACCAGCAGCAGTTTATACTCTGGCGTAACAAGTAACTATGTTTATTCAGGTAACTACTGGAAGTTAAGGGAACTATCATTGGCATATAAACTTCCATCATCGGTATTGCGTAATATGAAATTTATTAAATCTGCCACAATTAGTGCACAGGGAAGAAATTTATTCATATGGATGCCTAAATCAAACGAATATGCAGATCCGGATTATAGCAATAACGGATCAGATAGTAATGCTGTAGGTATTACCTCATTATCGCAAACGCCGCCAACAAGGTACTATGGTGGTACTATATCATTAACTTTCTAATTACACTAATTATGAAAAGAATTTTAACAGTAACTATTCTATCAATAATCATTTTTACAGTAAGCGGCTGTAAGAAATACCTTGATATAAATGAAAATGCAAACTCCGCTACATCATCATCACCAAATTTAGTTTTGCCAGCTGTACTTAATAACACCGCTTCTAACTTTATTACGTATTTTAATTATGGTGCATGGATGGCTGGATACCAGGCTAATGCTGGTGGCTATTCATTTACAGGCTCAACTTATTTTACATATAACTGGAACTCAGGTACAAATAACGGTTTATTCAATTCTGCATTTACCGATCTGAGAAGCTACCAGTATATTATTACATCTACTACAGGTGTAAACAAGTATGTGTTGTACAATGCAGTGTCGAGAATTATGAAATCTTACTATTATCAAATCTTAGTAGATGAATATGGTAATGTGCCTTATTCAGAGGGTTTGGCAGGTATTGATAATTTAACACCTCATTACGATGATGCAGCCACTATTTACAAATCTTTAGTAACGGAGATTGACGCTGCAATAAAGGATTTGCAAACTTATGGATCTAGTTCTGTCGTTACTGCCTTGGGTACTTCCGATATCATGTTTGGTGGTGACGCTACAAAATGGATCAAATTCGCAAACAATATTAAACTCCGTATTTTAACAAGGGCACAGGCAGGTACATTAGCATCATATGCGGCAACTGCATTTAGTACGTTTTCTTCAGAAGGCTTTTTAACTGATGATGTAACCATAAATCCAGGATATGTAAGCACAAGTGCCAGACAAAATCCAACTTGGAACACTTATCATTCTACTTATACGGGAAGTAACGGTTCTTATGCGGCGCAGCAAATCCCAACCCGATGGATTTTTACATTTTATAATGGTACAAAATTAACTGATGGAACACGTGGTGCTTTAATATATAAAAACTACGCTGCAGGTACTACTCCGATCAATCAGTTGGGTAATGAATCAAATGTTTCCTCATGGATTTCAGGTTATCCGGCATGGTATATTGGTGTGGGTACGGGTTCAAGTGCGCCAGAAACGCAGGGGATTTTGAAAAGTAGGGTTATGGGACAAATCATTATGCCTGCGGCTGAAACGTATTTCCTACTCGCTGAAGCGGCATTGAACGGACACACTTTATCCGGAGATGCAGCAACTAATTTTGATAATGGTATTAAAGCATCTTATAATTATCTTCAGAAATCTGGTACATCAACAGCTTCTGCAACTGATGCTGTACTTAATGCTTATTTAACGGCATACAAGGCTGCAAATTCAGCAAGCTATCTTGTGAATTATTCTTTAGCAACAACAACCGCACAGAAATTAGAAGCGATTATTACCCAAAAATATATTGCCCTTAATTTTGTAAATGGATATGAAGCATGGCAGGAATACAAAAGGACAGGTTATCCGGCTATTTCAGGTACGGCTGCAACCACAACTTTTGTATCACTTCAATCTTCAGCAACTACAGTTGATAAACTTCCGGTTAGAAACTTGTATCCTACAACAGAATATAACTTAAATCCTAACGTACCAACTGGATTGAGTCCGTTTACGTCGAAAATTTTCTGGGATGTTAACTAATTGATTAAAAATAAAGAAATGAAAAACTATAAAAAAATATTCCTGGCATTAATCGGATTGAGCCTCGGACTATCATCTTGTACCAAACAAGATGGGATTTACACCCAAAATGGATCAGACGGTATCATAGAATTGGCAGATTTACCTTCCAGAACAAGTTCTACTGCTTATTCAGTGGTAACAAAGTCGCTTGATGCTTCTGCTTCAATTGACCTTCCAATAACCATTAACTATACCGGCAATAGTGGTGCACCAGAAGATATTAGTGTCGTAATCAGCTTTGACGATGCAGCTGTGGCTACAATGAGCTCTAGTTATACGGTTTTACCATCAACGTTATATACTGTTCCAAGTTATACCGTTACCATTCCTAAAGGATCGAAAACCGGTACATTTCACCTAACATTAAATACAGCCTCATTTGACTTTACTAAAACCTATGCTTTAGGTGTGAAAATTAAATCGGTAACCAGCGGAACAATAAGTGGTAACTACGGAACCGGTGTTTTTGTAATCGTAGCCAAAAACAAATATGATGGTGTTTATACCGTAACCGCTACAAGTTCGATGGTTGATAATACTTCATCAACATTAACTGGTTATTATCCAATGACACAGGAGCTGAGAACAACAGGTGCAACATCAGTTGTAGAATATGATGGTTACCTGTATGCAAACAATTTCTACCACCCGATTAAAAGTGGTACTTCTACATCTGCATACGGAAACTTCTCGCCAATATTTACAATGGATGCCGATGGTAATGTAACCAGTGTTACGAACTACTACGGACAGGGTACAAACTCATCTGTTCGTGCTGCAAGGCTAAATCCGGCAGGGGTGAACAAGTTTACCGTTTCGGGTACTACCAAGACATTGGAAGTGAGTTACATTATGACGCAATCGGGTGCGGACAGGACATTCTTCTATGAAAAATGGACCTATACCAAAGCCAGGTAATTCCTGAATAAAGTATAAAAAAGGCGAACCGATTGGTTCGCCTTTTTTTGTGGATTGGATTCTTAATGAAATCAACCGTAAAAAGATGTTTAGAGAACACGTATTAGTTATCCCATCTTAATCGTTTTGAATTATCATCTGCAAATTTTAACCCGCTAACCAAAACCTTCATTTTTACCTCGGCAGGAATAAACTCCTTATTAAACATGGCCGGAACCCAATTTACAGGCAGCGGTAAATCACCTAATTTAAGTGCCTGTGTTTTTGCCTTACCATTTTCAAAATATTTTACCGCATACTTAATGTTTTCAGCATTGGAAATATCTGTAATAATCTCCAGGTGAAATTCAGCCGAATCGGCAGTTCTGATTTTTGTAAGTTCCTCAACAACTGTTTTAACAAATAAATCTTTAGGATAAAGCAATACGGGTATACTTGCTTTCTCCACAATTTCTTGATTACTGCTTTTTATAGAAACCACATTTTTACTGATTAAAGCGGTATCGATGAACAGTGTTTTTTTCTGGTCGTAGTTATAACTTGTTTCTAAACCCGTTGCACCGTAAAAATACCAGTTACCTGCTGGCAGGTTGTCTTTGTAGAAGCCTTTAACTATAATGTTGGCTGATTTAGCATCTGTTAAAACCACAGCGCCATTTTTTAAAGATTCATTGTTGGTTTTATACTTTAGTTCTGTACCCAAAAAAGAAATTTTCTCATTTTTTAATTTGGATTCCTGCGCATTTACGTTAAGGGAGGTGACCGCTAGGGAAAACAGCGGAACGAGGGTTTTAATTTTCATAAAATCATTGAGTTTAATTTAAAATAATTGTACATACAATATACTTTAAAATGCTGATTTACAAAAAATTAAAGTTAATAAATGTTAAATAATAATGTTAAATTTTATCCCTTTGTTTTTCATCGATACATAGCAATTATTCATCGATACATGCTTTACAGCTACCTGTTTTATTAGGATATTTGATTCATCAAGAAAAACAAAAAGGCAATTTAATTGCTTAATAAAAGAAGAAAATAATCGTTGAGTGTTCTGCTAGAATGACAACGTTTTTATAAAGATACTTCCTAGTAAATTTAGGTTAGTTAATGATTAGTTAAAGAAAAGAGATCTTGCTGGATAGCGTATCTCTTTTCATTTTTAAAGGATTTTATGGCGCTAATCTGTTCTTAATCCAGATTCCTTTTACAAGCTCAAAATTTATCCTGTCGTGCATACGGCTGCTGCGGCCTTGCCAGAACTCTATGCGGGTAGGCTTAACAATATAACCGCCCCAGTGTGCCGGTTTCGAAATGGCTTTTCCTGCGCTTTTCGTTTTCAGTTCCTCGAATTTTTCTTCTAAGACCTGCCTGTTTGCCACAATCTGACTTTGTGGAGAAGCGACTGCACCAATCTGGCTTTCAACCGGGCGTGAGGTAAAATAAGCTTCAGACGTTTCCTTATCAAGTTTTTCTACTGTTCCTTCCACTCTAACCTGTCGCTCTAAATCGGGCCAGAAAAAAACCAGTGCTGCATAAGGGTTACGTTTCAGTTCCTTGCCCTTGGCGCTCAGGTAGTTCGTAAAAAACCTGAATCCATCTTCATCTACACCTTTTAGTAATACAATCCGGGCATCAGGTTTACCAGCTTTATCGGCAGTAGCCAGGGTCATAACATTAGGCTCATAAACCTGCGCTTCTAAGGCGTGGTCAAACCATTTTTTGAATTGCGTAATAGGATTGTTATCTACGTCAGCTTCATCTAACGTGGCGCTTTTATAATCTTGGCGCAGGTTTTGTAGAAATTCATTAGTAACTTGCATAAACAAAAATAGGCATCTTTTACGGTGCAACAAATGATTATCATCATGCTAAACAATTTAAATCCAAAAACCGACCGTTTATTAATTTCTGAACCTTTTATGGCAGATCCTAACTTTAAACGTTCAGTGGTTTTATTAACAGAACATGGCGAGGAGGGAACCGTGGGTTTCATCTTAAACCAGGCAGGTAATTTGCTGCTGAAAGATGTTATTCAGGATTTGTGGGCTGCGGATAATCAGATTTATTTTGGTGGGCCTGTTGCTGCCGATACGATTCATTTTATACACCGGGCGTATGATAAATTACAAAGTGGTGAAGAAATTGTAAATGGGATTTACTGGGGTGGAAATTTTGAAACCCTGAAAATCCTGGTTAACGCTAATGCCATTGATGAAAGCGAAGTTAAATTTTTCATGGGCTATTCGGGTTGGGATGAAGGTCAGTTAGACCGGGAGCTGGAGCAAAACGCCTGGATGGTAAGTGATATTCAGCATCCGGATATTATTTTCGGAAACGATGAGGAGAAACTCTGGAGGGATGTAATTGTAAACCTGGGTCCGAAGTATGCACATATCAGCAATTTCCCCACAGACCCAAGCTTGAATTAAATTATTGTCAGAAAAGTTAGCAGTCCGCAGACCGAAGTGATGAATGCTAATAAAACATCAAATCATCTGACTTCCGACTGTGGACTACATACTATCGGCGCTTTCCTCTACTTTTCTTCTCAGTTCATCTTTATAGGCCTGCATTTTAACCGTTATCGATTCATCAGCCGTTGCTAAAATCTGCGTGGCCAATAAACCTGCGTTTTTTGCTGCATTTAAAGCAACCGTAGCCACAGGAATACCATTAGGCATTTGTAAGATCGATAAAATGCTATCCCAGCCATCAATGGAGTTTGATGATTTTACCGGAACACCAATTACCGGCAATGTGGTAATAGAAGCAACCATACCTGGCAAATGAGCTGCACCACCGGCACCGGCAATAATTACCTTTAAGCCTCTTCCTTGTGCTTTCTTTGCGTAATTGAACATCCTTTCTGGTGTTCTGTGTGCAGAAACCACAGTAATTTCGTAATCAATTCCGAATTCCTTTAATACATCAGCGGCATCTTGCATAACAGGCAAATCAGATTTGCTGCCCATAATTATTCCTACTTTCGCACTCATTATATGTGTTTTGTGATTTAAGTCTTCTTTTAGTTTGTTTTCTTAAGCAATTACCCTTAACGTTTTCTGAACGTAACGGGCTTTTTCAATAGCCTTTTCCCGGTCAATATCCACTATGGTTACATGGCCCATTTTGCGGAAAGGTTTAGTATATTTCTTCCCGTATAGGTGCACGTAAACGCCATCAATTGCTAAAATCTTTTCTAAGTTTTCATATTTGGCAATGCCTTCTGAGCCTTTTTCGCCCAACAGGTTAATCATAATTGCATTGGTAATACTGGTGGTATCGCCTAAGGGCAAATTGTAAATTGCACGCAAATGTTGTTCAAACTGCGAAACATAATTGCCTTCAATAGTTTGATGACCGCTGTTGTGTGGACGTGGAGCAACCTCGTTTACCAGTAGTTCACCATCTCTGCATACAAACATTTCAACCGCTAAAATACCTGTTATATTCATTGATGATGCAATGTTCTTTGCAATGTTCTCCGCTTTTTGCTGTAAACTTTCGGCAAAGGTTGATGGCGAAATCAGGAACTCTACCAGGTTGGCTTCAGGATTAAATTCCATTTCCACCATCGGGAAAGTTTTCATATCACCGTTCGAATTGCGGGCAACAATTACGGCAACCTCCTTTTCAAAGTCGACCAGCTTTTCGATAATACAAGGCGCATCAAAGGCTTTATCCAAATCAGCGGCATTGTTAATCCGCATAACACCTTTACCATCATAACCATCTTTACGAAGTTTTAAAATGTATGGAAAAGGGATGTGGCTGTTTTCCATATCCTCTTTAGTGTTTACAATCTGGAAAGGAGAGGTGGGGATATCATTTTCCTTGAAAAACTGTTTCTGAACACCTTTGTCCTGAATCAACCGTATTACCCTCGATTGTGGAAAAACCTGTTTTCCCTCTTTTTCCAATTGCTCTAAAGCCTCAATATTAACTTTTTCTATTTCTATGGTTATTAAATCAGCTTTCTTGCCGAAATTATAAACCGTATCAAAATCAGTAATAGAACCGTTTTCAAAGTAGTTTGCAATATGCTTGCAAGGCGCATCAGGGTCGGGGTCTAAAACCAATGAATTAACATTGTAATTAATCGCCTGTTGAATGAGCATACGGCCTAATTGACCGCCACCTAAAATACCTAATTTTAATTCGCTAATCTGTTTTGCCATCAATGAGATTGAGTTTTTTGAGCTGCAAAAATAGCAAAAAGAACAAGGATAATGGCAGAATCATTAATTTGTATCATTTAAATTTCGAAGCGCAAGGCCACTGCAACGAGTCAAATTCAGTCCCGCTTTACGTTTCAATCTTTTTGCGATTGTCAGCCTGAGCTTGTCTAAGACCTGCAACAAAAAGTATTTCCACTTCAATCGGGGCTATTAAACAACTATACTGCTATAAACCTAAAACTTATACCTTTGTTGTATGAATGCTGATGCGATTATTATTGGTGCAGGTGCCTGCGGATTGATGTGTGCGGTGCAGGCCGGATACCTTGGTAAAAAAGTAATTGTTCTTGAAAAAAACGAAAAACCTGGCGCCAAAATCTTAATTTCTGGTGGCGGAAGATGTAATTACACCAACCAGTTTGCATCGGCAGAACAGTTTATTTCGGCAAATCCTCATTTTATTAAATCTTCATTTACCCAATGGACGGTTGATGATACCATTAGTTTTTTTGAAACCTATGACATCCAGGGAAAGGAAAAAACACTGGGACAATTATTTCCGGAAGGTAAAAATGCGAAAGATATTGTACAGGTTTTTACCTCAGTATGTGAAGATTTCGGACAGGAAATCCGGTGTAATGCCGATGTGAAAGAAATTGAAGTTTTACCGGATGGCTTTCGGGTGAGTTATGAAGCCAAGGGCAAAAAAATAACCTTAAGCACTGAAAAGTTAGTGATTGCTACAGGAGGTTTGCCAATACCAAAAATGGGTGCAACCGACTTCGCACTGCGTTTTGCCCGCAAACATGGTTTAAAAATTGTGGAAACAGCACCGGCTTTGGTTCCTTTAACCATTACCGGGAAAGATGAAGAATGGTTTGCCCAGCTTTCAGGTAATTCGGTTTTCTGTGAAGTGAGTAATGATGAAATTTCTTTTGAGGAAAATATTTTATTTACGCATTGGGGTTTAAGCGGTCCGGCAATTTTGCAGATTTCTTCATTCTGGCGCAGGGGGGCAATCATCAATATAAATCTCCTCCCTAATCATGATATCGCCTTGCTGCTCGATGAAGAGCGTAAATCGAATGGAAAAAATATGTTATCAACCTTGTTGAACAGGTATTACACGAAGAAATTTACAGATGCTTTAGGTAAGTTTTTACCCTTAATAAAGCCTGTTGCATCCTTAACTAAAACTGAAATCGATTTAATCGTGCAAACAATTCATCACTTTAAGGTTAAGCCCGCTGGCGATAAAGGTTATGATAAGGCTGAGGTTATGCGAGGTGGAATTGATACTGATGAAATTTCAGCCAAAACGCTAGCCTGTAAGAAGATTCCAGGCTTGTTTTTTGGTGGCGAATGCCTGGATGTTACCGGTTGGCTTGGCGGTTATAATTTTCAATGGGCCTGGGCAAGTGGGTTTGTAATCGCTCAAAATATTTAGGATTATCTTTACAATCACGTCATTGCCAGGTATGAAGTAATGACGACCGCCTGAAGAACTGCTTTAATTCTGTGTTTCCGTGGCAAAACTACAAATAAACATTCGGCATAATTTCCCACGCCCACGGTTTTTTGAAGGTTTTAAAAGTTCTCAACTGAGAAAAATAAAGTACTTCGCTTGTTTTTCGGTTTGCAATATCGCGTCGGTGTAAATTACCAACGGTTGTAAATAACTCACGGGTCTTAAAATCGTAAACCCTTTCAGTCATATCCCCGGTATTCTGATTAAAGTAAAGGTTCACAGCACTGGTTAGGAACCAATCTTTACGTTCGAATTTAAACGTATAACCTAATTCCCAGCGCCATTCGGCACCACCCTGAAACCTGAGGTAAAGCTGTTGGTCTTTAATGTTAATCTGGTTTAAAGGATCGCCGAGTTTACCTCCCTCTTGCGAACGTAAGATGAAATCGTTGTTTTGGGTAGATAGCTGATAAACACCTGTTGAGCTGTTTTTGAAAAAGATCGCCAGGATACGTGGTTTTTGGGTTTCCTTAATAATCTCAGAATTATTGTCGCCATAGGTCCTGGTTTCATCAGTAATCCGGTCTGATTCGAAAATTACGGCTAAATCATCATTTCCATCGTTATTCAAATCGCCGTTGGCCGTTTCTATAACCGTCCAGTTTGCCGGGGTAAGCTGTTCAACTGAAATGCCTTGTGTTTTTACTTTAGGAAATAGAAATGTTTTTTGGGCATTGCTGGTGTGAGCGATTAGAACAAGGAAAAAGAAAATACAAACTTTCATTCGGCAGAAAAAGGTATTGATGTTTTTTTAAAACGCAGGAATGAATGTTTTAGTTTGTAAGTGTTGTCATACTGAAGTACGGAGCATCTGTTTCTTTTTATTTCTAGTCTTGCTTATCCAGTGCCATTAATGACAGTACTATTATTAAAAGTTTCTTTTCATCGCTTGTTGATTCTTCATTGCATTCAGAATGACAAAAACTAGGAAAATTGCTACTCAATCACTTATTAAAACCATAAGTCTTGAAAAACCCTTACTTTTGCATTTTAAATATTCCTTTTGAAAACAGAACTCTTTATTGTTACGCCACCATTTACGCAACTGAATACCCCATATCCGGCTACAGCGTATATAAAAGGCTTTCTGAACACTAAAAATATTAGTTCAACCCAGGCAGATTTAGGCATTGAGGTAATCCTTAAAATATTTTCAAAAGCGGGTTTAACCGATTTGTTCAACGTCAAAACGGATAAGGCATTGAGCCCGAATGCAAAGCGTATTCTTGCCTTGCAAGACGAATATTTAAAAACCATAAGCACTGTTATCGATTTTCTGCAAGGTAAAAATCCAACCCTGGCGCTGCAGATTTGTGGCGATGACTTTCTGCCACAGGCTTCAAGATTTGAGCAACTGGAAGAATTAGACTGGGCTTTTGGTGCTATGGGTACGCAAGATAAAGCGAAACATTTAGCAACACTTTACCTCGAAGATATTTCAGATTTTATCGTAGAATGTGTTGATGAAAACTTCGGTTTCAGTCGTTATGCCGAACGTTTAGGCAGGAGCGCCAACTCATTCGATGAACTTTACAACACCCTGGCACAGGAGCCGAGCTATATCGATAAAATTCTCCTTTCTGTTTTAAAGGGATATATTGAAACCGTTCAGCCCAAATTATTTTTGATTTCGGTTCCGTTTCCCGGAAACTTGTACAGTGCATTCCGCTCTGCTCAATGGGTGAAAAAAAATCATCCGGAGATTAAGATTTCTATGGGTGGTGGTTTCCCGAATACCGAATTACGCTCCTTATCAGATAAACGTGTTTTCGAGTTTTTCGATTTCATTACACTTGATGATGGGGAACTACCAATAGAATTACTTATTCAGAATATCAGCGGAAATGTTCCATCTGAAATGCAAATGTATAAACGTACATTCTTGCTCAACGATGATGAAGTAGTTTATAGAAATGATTCTTTTAGAAAGGATTATAAACAAGCTGATGTTGGTACGCCTGATTATTCGGGTTTACTGTTAGATAAATACATTTCCGTAATCGAAATTGTGAATCCAATGCACCGTATGTGGAGCGATGGGCGATGGAATAAGCTTACCATGGCACATGGCTGCTATTGGGGTAAATGTACCTTTTGCGATATTTCTTTAGATTACATTAAGGTTTATGAGCCGGTACAAGCGAAGCAAATTGTTGACAGGATAGAAGAACTCTCTTTAAAAACCGGTCAGAATGGCTTTCACTTTGTTGATGAAGCTGCGCCACCTGCATTAATGCGGGAAGTTGCCTTGGAAATCCTTCGAAGAAAATTAGCCGTAACCTGGTGGACCAACATTCGCTTCGAAAAAAGTTTTACTGCCGATTTATGTTTATTGCTAAAGGCTTCTGGCTGTATTGCTGTTTCAGGGGGCTTAGAAGTGGCATCAGACAGGTTATTAAAACTTATTGACAAAGGTGTTACCGTAGAACAGGTTGCCAGGGTTACCAGAAATTTTACCGCGGCGGGTATAATGGTGCATGCTTATCTGATGTACGGTTACCCAACTCAAACCGTTCAGGAAACGGTAGATAGTTTGGAGATGGTACGTCAGTTATTTGAAGCTGGTATACTGCAATCTGGTTTCTGGCATCAGTTTGCGATGACTGCTCATAGTCCTGTTGGTATGTATCCGGAGAAGTTTGGTGTGGTGAAGGAAACAGAACGCATCGGTACATTTGCCAATAATGACATTAATTACAGGGATAAAACCGGAATCGACCATAATAAATTTAGCTTTGGATTAAAGAAATCGCTGTTCAACTTCATGCATGGCATCTGCTTTGATTACCAATTACAAGATTGGTTCGATTTCAAGATTCCAAGAACTAAAATCGCACCTGATTTTATAGAAAAAGCCATTCAGGAAGAGCATCATTTTAATACAAAACCTACTGCCAAAGTAATCTGGTTAGGGAGTAAGCCTGAGGCTGAATATTTCACCAAAACAAAAAAAGGCAACTCCTGGGAAATGGCTTCACTAACTTTTCATGACAAGAGGGAGAGTTTCACCGTTCAGGTTAATAAAAATGAAGGCGAATGGTTGGTTTCAATTTTAGAAAGGATTAAAGCGACCGGGGAAAACATACATTCTTTTCAGGAGCTTAAATCGGATTTTGAAACCGAAATGGATAATTTTGAATTGTTCTGGTATTCCAAACCCGTAAATACGTTGAGGGAATTTGGGTTGTTGGTATTGTAAAGCTTTAAGCTTTCCTTACTTTAAGTCGTCATTGCGATGAAAGCAGGAATACTAAAAAAGAAAGTTCCCGCAGATTTAAAAAGATTAGCGTTAATCTTTTTAAATCTGCGGGATTATAATTTAATCGCAGTGCGGAACAGTAAATGTCCAAGTTTCTGATTCGCCGTTCGGAATGATGTAGCCATTTCCTCTTGCATTTTCGAACCAAAGCTTTCCACGGAGTCTTTCTCTTGTACCAACTTCATTCATGGTAGCGCTATCGTACAAGCGACCATTAATCATCACATACTTGATTTTTTCAGAGTTGCGGATATCATCTAAAGGATTTGCGTCCATAATGACCATATCTGCGAGTTTACCAACTTCTAAAGAGCCTATTTCCTTATCCATTCCTAAATAAGATGCGCCATTTAAGGTAGCATTTCTAATGGCTTGTAAAGGCGAAAAACCACCCTGAACAAACATCCAAAGCTCCCAATGTGCACCTAAACCCTGGATTTGTCCGTGTGCACCCAAATTTACCTTTGTACCGCCATCAGCAATTTGTTTAGCCGCTTTCGCAATATCAATATGGTTATAGTCGCTATATTCAGATGTCGTTCTTCTTCTTGCCCTCGAATCGATGATTGAACGTGGCGTATAGGTCATTAATTTTTCATTCTCCCATACATTGGTTCTGTCGTACCAGTAATTTTCGCCCCATTGGCCCCCATAAGCTACAATCAAAGTAGGGGTATAGCCAACATTGGTATTGTTCCAGAGTGTCGTAACATCTTTATAAACAGGTAAAACCGGAATGCTGTGTTCAATACCTGTATGGCCATCAACCACCATGTTCATGTTATGGAAGAATGTTGAGCCACCTTCAGGAACAACTTCCATTTTTAATTGACGGGCAGCTTCTAAAATCTGCTGGCGTTGCTCTCTGCGTGGCTGATTATAAGATTTTACTGAAAATGCGCCAACGGCTTTCAGTCTTTTTAAATGTGCCAATGCATCATCTAAACCGTTAATAACCACTTTGAAATCGCCATCAGCACCATATAAGATCCCTCCGGTTGAGTAGACTCTCGGGCCAACCATCCGCCCGGCTTTAAGCATTTCACTTTGACTGAAAACCATTTCGGTGTTGCTCGAAGGGTCGTGAGCAGTAGTTACCCCAAAAGCTAAGTTAGCCATATAGCTCCAGTCGCTTTGTGGGGAAATTCCGTCAGGACTGGTTCGTAAATGAGCATGTACATCAACAATTCCGGGCATAATGGTTTTACCATTTACGTCAATCACTTTTGCATTTGCAGGAATGGTAACCGCATCAGCTTTTCCAATTGCTGTGATTTTATTTCCATCTGTTAAAATGATTCCATTCTCAATTACTTCATCGCCTTTCATCGAAATAATCCTGGCGCCTTTTAAAGCAATAATTCCAGTTGGCAAATCAGATTTTAACAAAAGGTTTATATCTACCGAAGTGGGCTGTGTTTTTGGTGTCGAACCATCAAAATTAAAGGCGCTGTTTACATCAATAGTAAAATATTTTGGTCCTAAAGTCCAGTGTAAATTTTTACTGTCTGCCGTCCATTGGATGTACGTACCGCCATCGGTGGTAATTTTGGCTACTGGAATAGCCTTATTACCCGCTGAAGCATCCTGAGCTGTTCCAATGTTAATCATTGGTGTAATGTACACGTTAAAGAGTTCGTTAAAAGCCAGCCACTTATTATCCGGACTTACTACAAACTGATTGGCGTACTGGGATGTAAAATGTGTTCGCTCATTTGCGCCGTTCAAATCAATACTTTTCAATGCTTTCTTTCCATCGGCGTAACTCTGGAAGTAAATCCGGGTATCGGTATTATTAAAAGAAGGTTTAATACCGTTTTCTGAAACCAAGGTTTTGCTTCCACCATTTGCAGGCATGATAAAAATACCGGTTCCACGGCCGTAGTTATAACCCAAAACATCGTTACCACTTCCTTTTCTGAAAACGATTTTATCACCTTTAGTTGAATACTGTGGCGAATAGTAAAAACCTTTTTCATCGCTTAAGGTAATCGTTTTGCCTGATTTTAAATCTGTTCGTTTAATTGCACCACGCAATTCATCACTCCAGCTGGTGTAGATTACATATTTTCCATCAGGACTGAAAGCGGGTTCAAATTCGAAGTCAAGACCATTTGTTAAACGTTCAGGAGTTCCGTTTGGTAGTTCCTGCTTGTACAAAAATCCAGCGGCATTAAATACGATTGTTTTTCCATCAGGAGAGGTACTTAACTGGCGGAGCATTTTTGCCGAGAAATCATTGTTAAATACTTGTTGTTCGAAATGTACTGACTCCTGTACGGTTTGAACGGTATTTGCCTGAAAGGGAATGGTTGAAGTAATTAAGCTGGCAAGTTCAGTTTTCCTGATTTTACCCTTGGCATAAAATACCAGGTTTTTGCTGTCTGGTGTCCACGCAAAATTAGGGTAAACACCAAAAATAGCCCAGGTTTCCTGTTGGTCGTGCGATAAATCTTCGTTTACAGGCCATTCTTCGCCGGTTTTAATGTTTTGTACATAAAGCGTCGATTTTAAGCGGACACGTTTTACAAAAGCAATCAAATTTCCATCAGGTGAAACCTGCGGACGACATGCACCGCCTTGTTCGTTAATTAAGGTGGTTAATTTACCGGTGGTTAAATCCAACTGACGGATGGCATAGATTGTTCCGTTGGGATCTTTACTGTATTCGAAATTAGGACCCGGGCTTACATCTTCGCTAAAATAAACGTATCTGCCATCAGGTGAAACATTAGGTTCTCCGGCATCTTGCTGGTCGTTTTTTCGTTTAGTTAACTGAACACCATCACCGCCGTTTATGTTGTACATCCACATTTCTCCGGCACCCAGGGAGCGGCCTGCGGTGAAATGTTTCCTGGCAACAATATATTCGCTGTTAGGCATCCAGGTTGCATTATTTAGTAACCTGAAAGTTTCTTTGGTTACTTGTTTTTTACCAGAGCCATCACGGTTCATAATCCAGATGTTATCACCGCCACTTTTATCGCTCGTGTAGGAAATGTATTTTCCATTCGGGCTAAATCGCGGCTGAACATCGTAAGCAATACCACCGCTAATGAGTTTTGCCTGCCCGCCAGCAAAAGGCATCGTATAAATATCTCCGAGCAAATCGAAAACGATTTCCTGTCCATCCGGACTAACATCGAGATTCATCCAGGTTCCTTCATCGGTATTCAGGCTGAAGTTTTTGGTTGTTCCATGAAATTTTTCCACATCCCATTTTTTTTCCTGGGCATTTGAAGTGAAAAATAACAGTGAAAGCGCAGCTAATATGTAGCGTTTTTTCATTAAATTTCTATTAATTATGGCGCAATTTAGCAATATCAATAGCTTTTTTATAGTTTTGATATCGCCGATTTATGACAGCAATAGAGATTTTACAAAAATATTGGGGACACCAATCTTTCAGGCCGCTACAGCAAGATATTATTGCTTCAGTATTAGAGGATAAAGATACGCTGGCACTTTTGCCCACCGGCGGAGGAAAATCGATATGTTTTCAGGTACCTGCATTGCTTAAAGATGGAATATGTATTGTTGTATCGCCACTCATTGCGCTGATGAAGGATCAGGTAGAAAACCTGAAATCGAAAGGGATTGAAGCAGTGGCCATTTATGCCGGAATGGGAAAACGGGAAATTGATATTTTACTGGATAACTGCATTTATGGCAAAATTAAGTTCCTGTACCTTTCACCTGAGCGGCTGTTATCTGAACTGGTTCGTGTACGTATTTCTTACATGAATGTGAACCTGATTGCCGTTGATGAAGCACATTGTATCTCGCAATGGGGATATGATTTTCGACCGCCTTACCAGCAAATTGCAAAACTTAGGGGAATTTTGCCTGATGTTCCTGTTTTGGCATTAACCGCTACAGCGACTGAATTTGTAAGGCAGGATATTGTTGAGAAACTTGAACTGAAAAATCCGCAGGTTTTTGTTAAAAGCTTTGCAAGAGATAATTTAAGTTATGTTGTTTTTAATAAGGAAGATAAACATAAAAAGTTGATTGATATCTGCAAAAACGTTAAAGGTACCGGGCTTGTTTATGTACGAAACCGGAGAGAGACCGCTGAAATTGCTAATTTTATCAACCGGAACCACATTAAAGCTGATTTTTACCATGCAGGTTTAGAACGGGATGTTCGTTTTCAAAAGCAGGAAGATTGGAAACTGAACAAAACCAGGGTTATGGTTGCCACCAATGCCTTTGGAATGGGTATTGATAAAGCAGATGTTCGCTTTGTGGTGCATCTTGATTTGCCCGAAAGCCTTGAGGCTTACTACCAGGAGGCGGGCAGGGCCGGACGTGATGAAAATAAAAGTTACGCCGTTTTACTTGCCAATCAATCTGATATTTTAAGCCTTGAAGCACGCTATATCGATAGCTTTCCATCACCCGAAGACATAAGAAAGGTTTACCATTATTTAGGTAATTACTTCCAGCTGGCATTTGGCGCCGGAGAAGGCCTTACTTTTACTTTTGATGTGGCTGATTTTTGTAAAAGATTTAATATTAGCGTTTTAAAAACAATTTCATCATTAAAGTTTCTTGAGCACGATGGTTACATCACCTTGTCTGAAAGTATCTTTTTGCCATCGAGGCTGATGTTTATTGTGAATCATGAAGAAGTGTATCGTTTTCAGATCGAGAATAAAGCTTATGACGGCGTGATAAAGACTATTCTCAGGTCTTATGGCGGTGCTTTTGATGGTTTCGTTAAGATAAATGAAGCCGATTTAGCCAAGAAGTTAGGCATGTCTTATAAAGACGTAGTTGCGCTTTTAAATAAATTGCAATCAATAGAAATGTTAACCTACATTCAGCAAACCGATCAACCGCAATTACAATATGTTCGTCCTCGGGTTGATATGGACCATTTCGACCTTGATGTGAACTACTTAAATTTAAGAAAAGAGATATTACTTAAACAAGTTAATGCTGTTGCGGGCTATACCACAACTAATAGATGCCGGAGTATTCAGCTGTTAAACTACTTTGATGAACATAATGCAACCAAATGTGGTGTTTGCGATGTTTGTTTGGCTGAGAAAAGGGCCGAAAATGATGTGCAATTGAATGACGAAATTGAATTTGACATCGTATCGTTACTACAACAACAGCCATTAAGTTTGGATGATTTGGTTAACAGCATTAAAAATGGCGCTGAAAATGAGCGTATCGATGCCATTCGCGAATTATTAGATGCCGGCAAGATAAAAACTGACGGAAAGAAATACTATCTTTAACGGGCTAAAACGATGAATTGTTGAAACTGTGGGAAATGGTTAACTGCAATTAAACGTTAAACGATATGTAGTACAAAACGCCTGCGATTAACCCGTTACCAAATAAACAGTTAACCTCCTTAAAACTAAATGATACAAAAAGACAACAAGAAAACCATCCGCTCATGGGCTTTCTTCGACTGGGCAAATTCTGCCTATAACCTGGTTATTACTTCTACAATTTTCCCAGTTTACTATGTCGCTATAACTACAACAAAAGCGCATGGCGATGAAGTAACTTTTTTCGGTAAAACATTTATAAATACCGTCCTGTCTAATTACGCCTTATCATTTGCTTACTTGGTAATGGTTGTTTTGCTGCCGATACTGTCTTCATATGCCGATGCAAAAGGGAAAAAGAAATTTTTCATGCAGTTGTTCACTTATATAGGCTCATTAGCATGTATGGGATTGTTTTTCTTTAAATTGGAAACCCTGGAAATAGGAATTATTTGCTTTGTTCTTGCTGCTATGGGTTATGTTGGTGGTGTAATGTTTAACAACTCGTATCTTCCTATAATTGCATCAACAGAAAACCAGGACAAAGTTAGTGCACAAGGGTTTTCTTATGGGTATGTTGGTAGTGTAATTTTACAGCTCATCTGCTTTGTGTTTGTGTTAAAACCTGAACTTTTTGGCATTACCGATAAGTCTTTACCGGCACAGATTTCCTTTTTACTTGTGGGTATCTGGTGGTTTTTGTTTGCACAGATTCCGTTTAAAGTTCTGCCAAAAGATTTACCAAATCCTGCATTGGCAGATAAGGGTATTGTAAAGAGTAGCTTCGGTGAATTTGTTAAGGTATGGAATCAACTTAAGCAAATGAGCTTTCTAAAAACCTATTTAATCGCTTTTTTCTTTTATTCGATGGGGGTTCAAACCATCATGTTGGCAGCCGCTGGTTTCGGGGCTAAAGTTTTAAAATTAGAATCGGGCAGTTTAATCGCTGTAATTTTAATTATTCAGCTGGTAGCCATTTTAGGCGCATGGCTGATGTCACTTTTGGCAAAGAAACTGGGTAATATCAATGTTTTGATAATTGTTGTTATAATTTGGATTGGTTGCTGTATTTATGGTTATTCTATCACCAATGAGTACCAGTTTTATGCCCTTGCAGCAATTGTAGGGTTGATTATGGGAGGGATACAATCGTTGTCACGTTCTACTTATTCGAAAAATATTCCTGAAAATACGACAGATATTGCATCATTTTTTAGTTTTTATGATGCTACCGAAAAGTTAGCCATAGTAATTGGGTTATTTAGTTTTGCTTTGATTGAAGGTATTACCCATAATATGCGTCAATCTATTATTGCTTTGGCATCATTTTTTATAGTAGGTTTAATCTTTTTGGTAATCTTAAAGAAAATCGAGCGCAAAGAGTCGGCAAAATTGTAAGTTTGTAGCTCGAATTGTAATTATAATAGATGAAAGTAGAATTGTTTGTTCCCTGTTTTGTAGACCAGTTATATCCCGAAACCGCATTTAATACTTTAAGGTTATTAGAAAAATCAGGATGTAATGTGGCATACAACTCAAAGCAAACCTGTTGCGGTCAGCCTGCCTACAATGCTGGTTACTGGGATGAAGCAAAGGAGGTTGGTACAAAGTTTCTGAATGATTTTACCGAAAATACTTATGTTGTTGCACCATCAGCGTCATGTGTTGGAATGGTGAAAAGTGGTTATAACGATTTATTCACCAATACCATCGTTCACAACAAATGCCGTAGCTTACAATCAAACATCTGGGAGCTTTCTGATTTTCTGGTAAATGTGGCTAGGAAAGACTATTTCGGTGCTGAACTGGAAGGGAAGGCTGTTTACCATGATTCCTGCAGTGCTTTACGCGAATGCAAAATTAAAGATGAACCGCGTCAGCTCTTGTCAAAAGTTCATGGTTTGGAAATGCTCGAACTTGCAGATAGCGATATGTGCTGTGGTTTCGGTGGAACCTTCGCCGTAAAATTCGATGCTATTTCATCGGCAATGGCCGAACAAAAGGTTAATAATGCTTTAGCACAACAAGCTGATTATATTATTTCTACAGATTTATCATGCCTTTTACACCTGCAAGGCTATATCGATAAAAATAACCTTCCGATTAAAACCATGCATATTGCCGATGTGCTGTGCCATGGCTGGTTAGAAAGTACTGAATATTAACAAGATTATTACTGCTGATTAGTAGAGCTTTAACACTTTTTAACAAGTTTAGCGTTTTATCTGCAATAACTTTGTTAAACCTTTTTGATCCTTTCGTATCTAAACAACAAAACATAAAAACAGATGAAAAAAATCATTTTCGCTTTATTAGGAGTTTTATCTATGGCATCAGTTGCTGATGCACAAAAGAAAACTTCAGGAGCAATACAGTTCGAAACTACAATAGATCCTGCTGCAATGGCAGCTGCAAGCGGTATGCAAATTCCGGAGCAGATGAAAGCAAGAATGCCTTCATCGAGCAAAAGCAATTTTGAATTACTTTTCAACGCAACAAATGCGAGTTATATGCCTGTGGAAGAAACTGAAGACAGTAATGGCGGCGGCGGTGGCGGCGGAATGGGCAGGATGATGATGCGTTTTGGTGGTGCAGGTGGTAATAGAGAATATTATTACACTTTTGCTGATAAAAAATTAGTTGAAGTCTTTGATTTAAGTGACACTACTTATGTAATGCAAAGTGGTTTAAAACTTAACATGACTGCTGGCTTAGGTTTCGGTGGTGGAATGGGCAGAAACCAAAACCCTAACGATACCGCTAAACCAAAACCTGTTGTCCCTCCCAAAATTGAAGTGGTTAAAACCGATGCTACAAAGCAGATTGCAGGTTTCACTTGCCACGAAGCGATTATAAAATCGACCAAAAGCATGAAAATCCTTGATATGGATAGAGATGTTACCGAAGAAACTCATATCTGGTACACTACTGATTTAGGTTTTGATTTCTCGCCTAATCCAAATATGTGGACAGAAGGCACTGTACTTGCCATCGAAGCAAGAGGTAACAGTACAATTGCAAAAAGCATTGAATACAGAAACGTTAGCAGTAAAGATGTAACAGCGCCTAAAAAAGCCGTGCCTATTACAGAAGCTGAGTATAAGGTGAAAATGGAAAACTTGATGAAACGTTTCAGAGGTAATGGAAACGGAAGACCAGGTGGTGGTGCAGTAATCAGAGGTTTTGGTGGATAGTTTTCTTCCTAAATTTATAAAGCCTTTCTGGTGAAATTCGGAAGGGCTTTTTTTATGCCTTAGATTTTGATCTTCATTTTTCTTAACAATATCGCGACATATTTATACTGTATGGCATAATTTAACTATCATTGAAACAAAATCAGATATAAATGGCCGAAAAGTACATCGCTAAGGAAGATATTTTAAAGACAAAGAAGCACTACGAAATTTTAGATGGATTAAGAGGTTTGGCTGCAATTGTAGTTGTTTTTTTTCACTTCATGGAAATTGCTATTGCCGACTACAGCAAAAATTTTATCGCCCACGGCTTTCTTGCAGTAGATTTTTTCTTCTGTTTATCTGGTTTTGTAATTGCCTATGCATACGATAGCCGAATTGAAAAAGTTGGTTTTACTCAGTTTGCCAAGCTTAGGTTAATCCGTTTACATCCATTGGTGCTAATAGGTTCTGTTTTAGGATTATTAACCTTTCTTTTTGATCCTTTCAGTAATTTTTACTCGGTATATGGATTTGGAAAAACCTTATTGTTATTTCTTACCTCTGCATTTTTAATTCCTTATCCGGTAATGGAAGAGCGGTATTTTAACCTGTTTTGCTTAAATGCACCGGCATGGTCGTTATTCTGGGAATATATTGCCAATATTTTTTATGTATTGGTTTTGTACAGGTTAGGAAGAAAAACCTTGCAAGCCGCATCGTTTGTGGCGGTTGGACTTATCTGTTTTGTTGCCTTTAAATCAACCAACCTGACGGGTGGCTGGGGCGGACCAAGCTTTTGGGATGGTGGCGTAAGGGTTTTATACTCTTTTCTGGCCGGGATGCTTGTTTATCGTTCGAACTGGATTATTAAAAACAGGTTAGGCTTTCTGGGCGTTTCGTTATTGTTGCTTTTAGCTTTTTTGGTTCCATTCAACGAGAAATACAACTGGTTAACGGAAACGCTTATCGTTCTAATTTATTTTCCTGTATTGGTTGCCTTAGGTGCAGGTGCAACATTAAAACCTAAACTGGAGCCTTTATGTAAACTATCAGGAGAAATTTCCTATCCGTTGTATATGACGCATTATCCCTTTATTTGGGTTTTTCTTACCTATTTCATAACTGTAAAGCCAGAAATGTCTTTACTTAAATTTACTATTCCTATTTTTCTGCTGCTTTTAATTGCTTTTGCTTATTTGGTAATGCGGTTTGTCGATATTCCGCTTCGTAATTACCTGAAAGATAAGTGGGTGAAAAGTAATCTTTAGGGATGGGGTAAGCCTTCACTTCTAAAGTTCAATAACTTGCTTTTTAGCAAGAAAATCAGCATATTTGCACAAATTAAAATCACGTGGTAAGTGATTTAGAATTAACATTATTTTTAAACCGTTCCAATAATCTTGATCGATGCGGAACAAAATCATAGTTGTAGATGATTAATATTACTTTACCTGACGGCTCCGTTCGTCAGTACGAAAAGGGCACATCTGCCCATCAAATTGCCTTGTCAATTTCTGAAGGTTTAGCAAGAAACGTTTTAGCTGCTGAAGTAAACGGCGAAGTTTGGGATTCAACCCGTCCAATCGAAGCTGATTCTACTGTTAAATTATTAACCTGGAACGATGCGGAAGGTAAATCTACTTTTTGGCATTCATCTGCTCACCTGATGGCTGAAGCTTTGGAAGCACTTTATCCTGGTACAAAATTTGGTATTGGCCCGGCTATTGAAACCGGTTTCTATTATGATGTTGACTTCGGTGACAAGGAATTCTCATCCGATGATTTCAAAGCCATCGAAACTAAAATGATTGAATTGGCTAAGCAAAAAGAAACTTTCACCCGTGAAAGCGTAAGCAAAGCTGATGCGATTAAATATTTTACTGAAAAAGGCGATGAGTATAAACTTGATTTAATTGATGGTTTAGAAGATGGAAAGATTACTTTCTATACACAGGGTGCTTTTACCGATTTGTGCCGCGGTCCACATATTCCTAATACCGGTTTTGTAAAAGCAGTAAAACTGATGAATGTTGCCGGTGCTTACTGGAGAGGTGATGAAACTAAGAAACAGTTAACCCGTATATATGGTGTAACATTTCCGAAGGCGAGTGAGCTTACTGAGTATCTGGCAATGATTGAGGAAGCTAAAAAACGCGACCACCGTAAGCTTGGTAAAGAGTTAGAACTGTTTGCTTTTTCAGAAAAAGTTGGAATGGGCTTGCCTTTATGGTTGCCTAAAGGAACTGCTTTGCGTGAGCGTTTAGTTAACTTTTTAACTAAGGCACAGGCAAAAGCCGGGTATGAGCAGGTGGTTACGCCGCATATTGGCCACAAGAATTTATATGTAACTTCTGGTCACTGGGAGAAATATGGTAAGGATTCGTTCCAGCCAATTAAGACGCCTCAGGAAGGAGAGGAGTTCTTCTTAAAACCGATGAACTGCCCGCACCACTGCGAGATATACAAAACTAAACCACGTTCATATAAAGATTTACCTGTTCGTTTTGCCGAATTTGGTACTGTTTACCGTTACGAGCAGAGCGGCGAATTACACGGCTTAACCCGTGTACGCGGCTTTACTCAGGATGATGCGCACTTGTTCTGTATGCCTGAGCAGGTAAAAGATGAGTTTAAAAAAGTTATCGATTTAGTACTTTATGTTTTTAAATCTTTAGGTTTCGAAAACTATACTGCGCAGATTTCGTTAAGAGATCCGGAAAACAAGTCGAAATATATCGGTTCTGATGAAAACTGGAAGCTTTCTGAAAATGCCATCATTGAGGCTGCTGCAGAAAAAGGCCTTAACACAGTTGTAGAATACGGTGAAGCTGCTTTCTATGGTCCTAAGCTTGATTTCATGGTGAAAGATGCCTTGGGCAGAAAATGGCAGTTAGGTACAATTCAGGTAGATTATAACTTACCAGAGCGTTTTGAACTGGAATATACTGGTAGTGATAATCAAAAACACAGACCGGTGATGATTCACAGGGCTCCGTTTGGTTCTTTAGAAAGATTTATTGCTGTTTTGATAGAACATTGCGCCGGAAACTTCCCTTTATGGTTAAGTCCTGAGCAGTTTATTATCCTTCCTATTTCAGAAAAATATGAAGAATATGCAAAAAAAGTTTTAGATGAATTAAATAATTCCGATATTCGCGGGCTGATTGACTTTCGGGATGAGAAAATCGGTCGCAAAATCCGCGATGCGGAGGTTAAAAAAATTCCTTACATGCTCATTATTGGTGAGAAAGAAATGGCTGAAGGTAAAGTTTCAATCAGAAAACATGGTGAGGGAGATTTAGGAGAAATGACGTTGGAAGAGTTCAGCGGCTTATTATTGAAAGAAGTAACAGTTTAAATTAAAATTAATATTATACAAATTTGGCATTAGGAAGACCAGGATTTAACAGGGGACCACGTCCACCTTTTAAGAAAAAAGAAGCAGAACATAACATTAATCAGTTTATTAAATCGCCCGAAGTGCGTTTAGCTGGCGATAATGTTGAACCGGGGATTTATCCTTTGGCTAAAGCTTTGGCACTTGCTGATGAACTGGAATTGGATTTGGTAGAGATTTCTCCAAATGCAGTACCTCCGGTTTGTAGAATTATCGATTACAGCAAGTTCGTTTACGAGCAAAAGAAAAAGCAGAAGGAAATTAAATCTAATGCTAAGCAAACTGTAATTAAGGAGATTCGTTTCGGTCCGAATACAAACGACCACGATTTCCAGTTTAAACTTAAACATGCCATCAGCTTTTTAGAGAACGGTGAGAAAGTTAGAGCTTATGTGCATTTTAAAGGTAGAGCAATTGTTTACAAAGAGCAGGGCGAAATTTTATTGTTAAAATTTGCTCAGGCTTTGGAAGATGTAGGAAAAGTAGAGTTATTACCTAAATTAGAAGGTAAACGTATGTTCCTTACAGTTGCGCCTAAAGTAGCAAAAAAATAAAAATAGGTTTATAAATTAAAAAACAGGTTATGCCAAAAATGAAAACCAATTCCAGTGCTAAAAAGCGTTTTTCGCTTACTGGAACAGGTAAAATCAAAAGAAACAACGCATACAAAAGTCACATCTTAACAAAGATGAGTACTAAACGTAAACGTGCACTTGGAAACGCTAGCATGGTAACAGCAGCAGATACTGGTAACGTTAAACGTATGCTTTGTATCGGAAAGTAATTTATTAATTCACCAGGTATCAGGCATTAAAGTTCCTTAAACAGGGCGCCGCTTACCAAAAAACAACAACAACATGCCACGTTCGGTAAACGCAGTAGCTTCGAGAAGAAGAAGAAAAAAAGTCCTTAATATGGCCAAAGGCTATTGGGGCGCAAGAAGTAAGGTTTTTACAATTGCTAAAAATACGGTAGAAAAAGGTTTGCAATATGCTTACCGTGACCGTAAAGTTAAGAAAAGAGAATTCCGCGGATTGTGGATTCAACGTATCAATGCAGGTGCACGCCAGCATGGTATTTCTTACTCTCAGTTAATTGGTAAACTAGCTTCTAAAGAAATCGGTTTAAACCGTAAAGTATTGGCTGATTTAGCAATGAATCACCCAGAAGCTTTCAAAGCTGTAATTGATGCAGTAAAATAGAAATTCTCGCTCAGGCGATAATGATATTAAAAAAGTCCCGATGAAAATCGGGACTTTTTTGTTTTAGGCCGTTTGGTCATCAACCGTTGCCTCCGGTGCATTGTTTTTTACCGATACAATTCCGTTATCTCTTGAAGCTTCACTCTCGTACATCTGGCTTGTTCCGATCACTTATCCGTTTGTTGCCTTTAAATTAAAATAAGCTTTACCATTGCTAGCCGTTTTCTTTTCAAATTTCGAATCGTCTTGCGAATTTTTTCTTACCGATTCAATTCCGTTTTCGCAGCTTGTCTTAGCCGAATAACCTTCGCTGCTTAAGATTGTTTGTCCGTTACCCGCAACAAGGTTAAATTGAAATTCTCCGTTTGTTCTTTTACTGATTACAAATTTTCCCATAACTGATTTGGTTTTAAATAATTATTAATGTTTCGTATAGGGATGATTATCTTAAAGTTATCGAATATTTATGTTTTGTTATATTAACTTTTTGTAATCTATTTATAACCCATTTTCAGCTTGCTCAGATTGGGACGATGTAGTTTTTTACGCTTCATTTCATACTCATATATGGTTCTGCCCAGGTTTTTCATAAATGGATAACATACCGTTTCATACTCGTATTTATTATCGTTAAATATGCCGTCTTCATTGCTCTGTACAACAGCGGTTAAGAAAAACTCAATTCCACTTTTGAAATCCACGAAGTAAGAATTGTCGATTATGTAGCCATAACTGTCACCGTATTTGTTAAATATGCGGATGTTAGGATTTAAATCAGTTTCTTTTTCCCGTCCATAATAAAGCATTTTAGCGTAGGTTGGCCAGAACTCCTCGGGCTTGTATTTCGGGTCAGCGCTTTCAGTAGGGTACATGCTCATGTAGGTATAAATCAGATTATAATCGGCGGCTGTTAAATGATAACGCTCTTTTAAGGAGAAGGCTTCAGGTAAAATAAGCTTTTTCATTAGCTCTTGCTGGTCATTAATAGCAAATGCATTCTTATTTTCCAGGCTAAAGGGCTTGTTTACTAATTTATCGGTACTGTCCAGGTAACCTTTTCCCATAGTGGTATTGGTTAACGTTAATGGATATTCCTTAGCATCAAATTGTGCGGGCTGACTGTAAACCAGTTTATCGCCATTGTAAAATTTAATCGGGTTAGTATGTTTTGCCGTTTCTCCGGCATCGCCAATAGCCAGGCGATTTAAAATGCGGCTATCGTTTAAGCCATATTTTTTTAACTTTTCATTTATTTCAGCACGGCCAATAAACTCAAATAAACGGTTGAAAGCATCATTATCGCTGGTTAACAAAATTTTCTTAATGTAATGTTCCAGTGAAGGTAGACCATTTGCCGAAGAGGTGTCTTTAGTAACTTTTGTATGTCCTTTGAAAGCACTATCAGTTATCATCGTACTTTTAACCGTTAATCCGGTACTTTTTAGCCGATTTACTTTTTCCAGGGCGAAGATAACGGCAGCAAGTTTAACTGTACTTGCCGGATAGAAATAATGATGAGCATCAAAATTATAAGAATAAGTTTTAAAACTGGGCTTATTCTGTGTATCGCGGTTCACTTGCGTGTACAAAACCTGGATCTGGTTTTTGTCAGGATGGTTTAACACCTTACTGAATAGTTCTGGTTTTGATTCCATTAACTTTTTTAGCAAAACGGTATCTGTTTGTTGTGCTTTTGCAATCAAACTCATTACAGAAAATAAGGTAAGGCAAATAAATTTCATAACTAAAGTTAGCTTTTTGTGTTATAAAACCCATTTCCCATCATCCATTTTACATCTTACCAAATTTTGTTACTTTTGCAGCGCTTTTGGTTTCCGGATTTACATCCGGAATTAAAAGGGAATGCAGTGTAATTCTGCAACTGTCCCGCAGCTGTAAGCTCCATAACGGTATTTCAATCTAAAGCCACTATTTCAATGGGAAGGCAGAAAGAACCGGGAGTAAGTCAGAAGACCTGCCTTTAGCGAATAATTTCATAGCTTTCGGGGATTGAAGCTAGGATTGAGGTACTTAACGTTTTTCGTATTTTCATTTCCTTTTCTAACTGTTGGCTGTGGGCAAAACTCACAATCAAATGAACAAAAAAAGAATTTTAATTGCTGCTGGCCTGGGGTTTGCACAATTAACAGTTAGTCAGCTGGCTAACGCTCAAGACAGTCTACGTCTGAAAGATGTTGTAATCACAGCAACAAAAAACGATCAAAAACAATCACAAACAGGTAAAGTAGTAACCATTATCAGTAATGAAGTGCTGGAGAGAAGTCATGGTAAATCGTTACCTGATTTAATCAGCGAGCAGGCAGGAATCATCGTTGCTGGTGCAAGCAGTAATCCAGGGTTAAATAAATCGGTATTTTTTCGCGGTGCTGGGAGTGCATATGCAGTTGTCTTAATAGATGGAATCGTTCAGAATGACCCATCTGGCAATGGTGGTGCATTCGATTTACGTTTACTTTCCATCGACCAGATTGACCATATTGAGATTTTGAGAGGCGGGCAATCTACCATTTATGGTTCAGATGCTGTAGCGGGTGTAATCAACATCATTACTAAAAAAGGTGGACCAAAAGGTAATACAATTTACGGTGTTGCAAGTGCTGGTAGCTATGAAACTTATAAAGGTACTATTGGTTTAAATGGCGGTGTTGAAGGATTTAGCTATAACATTAACTACACACAAAATAAAACAAACGGCATTTCAGAAGCTGCAAATCCGGCAGGAAATAATACTGAATTCGATAAAGACGGTTTCAGAACCGGTGCATTAAATGCTAATTTTGGTATTAAGCTTGATAAACATTTCTCGATTAACCCATTTGTGAGGTACTATTATGGGAATTATAGTTTTGATGGAGGTGCTTTTACTGATGCCGGAAATTATTCAATCCTGAAAAATGTGGCAGCAGGTACAAACGCAAAATATGAATTTGCTACGGGAAAAGTTACCTTAAACTACAGCTATGAAAATACTTCTAACGATGCGCACAGCTCATTCCCGAGCTTTAGCCAGGGCAAGGTGAACATTATCGATTTATTTTACAACCAGAAATTAAACAACAATTTAGATTTATTAGTAGGGATTGATAATCGTGTAATGAAGTTAACAGCAGCGGGTTCAAACCCTAAAGCTAATATTTTCGCGGCTTATGGTTCATTGTTCTTACACGATTTAAGCATATTTAACCTGGAAGTTGGCGGACGTTACAATAAACACGAACAATATGGCGAGAACTATACTTATTCAGTAACTCCAAGCATCAACATCATTAAAGAAATTAAGTTATTCGGAACAGTTTCAACGGCTTTTAAAGTACCTACATTAAATATGTTGTTTGGCCAGTTTGGTGCTAATTTAAACCTGAAGCCTGAGAAATCGCAAAACTATGAGGCTGGCGTGAATTTCAGTTTTGCCGATGATAAGTTTTCTTTACGTGTAGCCGGATTTAAACGCGATTTAACTGATGCAATTATTTATGCTTATCCTGCCGGTTATGTAAACCAGGTTAGCCAGAAAACAAAGGGACTTGAGGTTGAACCTGCTGTTAAGTTAGGTAAGTTTAACTTAAATGGTTATTACGCTTATGTAGAAGGTAATGAATTTAACTTTGTTGATAATGCAATTGCTGATTACCTTTTCCGCAGACCAAAACATACTTTTGGTATTAATGCAGGTTTACAGGCTACAGCTAATTTATTTGTGAGTGCTAACTATCGTTATTTTGGTAGCCGTACCGATGGAAATTTCAGTACTTACACGGTTGATACATTGCCTGCATATAAGTTGCTTGGTGCTTACGCAGAATATGCTCTGGCTGGTAAAAGGGTGAAGCTATTCTTTGATGCTAAAAATATCTTAAACGAAAAATATAACGAGATTATTGGTTATAATAGTTTAGGCTTCAATTTTAATACCGGTGTTACTTTTAATATCCGTTAAGAAAATTTAACTTTGCACTATAAATAACCAATATAAAATGGCTCACTTAAAATTTAACCCACGTACCGTAGTTTTATTGTTAATGATATTGGCAATAACCGGCTTCCGTTTGTTGGTGACATTCAATTCAGATGAATTAAAATTTGCAAACTTCTCCTCAATCGGTGCTGTAGCACTTTTTGGCGGTGCGTACTTTAAAGACCATTTAAAAGCTTTTGCGTTTCCGATATTGAGTTTGTTTTTAAGCGATTTTGTGCTATCAACAACTATTTTTAGCAAATACAGCAATGGTTTCCTTTATGAAGGTTGGTACTGGGTTTATTTGGCCTTTGCATTAATGGTTTTGGTTGGGCGTGTGATGTTGAAAAATATCAATATTGTTAATCTGCTAGCCTCTACATTGGTTATTGTGTTAATCCACTGGATTGTAACTGATTTTCCTATATGGTTTAAGAATCCTGCGTATACACAAGACCTTGCAGGCTTCTGGTTAGTTTTAGAAAAAGCTATTCCATTTGAAATCAGATTCCTTGAAGGAACATTAATTTATGGTGCATTGCTTTTCGGAGCTTTTGAAATATTAAAGGCTAAATATCCTGTATTAAAATTACAGGTGCAAAAAGCCTGATTACAATTTTTTTAGTGTTAATCCTCTTTTGATGAATTTCAAAAGGGGATTTTTTTTAAATTTAAATCTACCGTCGCTTATACTTATTTTAAATGACGATATAAATATTTGATATGAAAGTTGTTTCTTTTTTGCCTGCTGCTACCAAAATGATTTATGATATGGGTTTACAGGAATACCTCTGCGGTGTTACTTTCGAATGCCCTAAAGAGGCTGCTGATATGCCTAAAATTGTTCGTTGCATTTTGGAAGGTAAGAATTATTCAAGTATCGAAATCGATCGCATATTTTCTGCATCTAAAGCCCAGGGTAAGAGTTTATATTGGGTTGATGATGAATTACTGGAGCGTATTTCTCCTGATATTGTATTTACACAGGATGTTTGTGAGGTTTGTAACATCGACACCGTTTGTACTGAAACTGCGGTGATGAAGTTAACCAAACAACCCCTTTTGGTTCCTTTATCTCCAAATAACCTTAATGATGTTTACGAGTGTGCATTAACTATTGCCCGGGCTATGGGCAAAGAGGAAGTTGCCTTAAAGTATCTCGCGGGTTTACAGAAACGTACAGCTTATGTTTTAGATGAGCTAAGGGCAAACAGCGCACCGCTGAAACGGGTAATGATTATGGAGTGGATTGAACCGGTGTATAATTGTGGCCATTGGATTCCTTTTCAGGTTGCAGCGGCTGGTGGTGTCGATATGTTATCCAATCCGGCAGGCGATTCTATTGTAATCCAATGGGATAAAATCCTCAAATATAATCCTGAAGTGCTTATTGTTGCCCCTTGTGGGTTTGATGTACAGCGCAGCATAGAAGAAATGAGTTTACTGGTTTCGAAACCTGGCTGGGATGAGCTTGAAGCTGTAAAAAGTAACCAGGTTTATATTGCCGATTTCGATATGTTTACGCAGCCAAGCGCCGGGACCTTGGTTGATGGAATTGAATCATTGGCCTGCATGTTTCACCCGGAAATTTTCCAGGCGAATGGAAGAATCGGCAATAAGTTTGTTAATTTTTCTAAGCTCAACGTATTTAAAAGATGAAAAAACTGGTGGTATTAACAGGTGCCGGCATAAGTGCTGAAAGTGGCTTGAAAACTTTTCGCGATTCTGATGGCTTATGGGAAGGTTACAATGTTTACGATGTAGCAACCCCCGAAGCCTGGGAAAGAAACCCAGGCCTGGTACAGGAATTTTATAATGAGCGAAGGCGGCAGGTTGTTTCTGCCAGACCAAATGCCGGGCACGAGATTTTAGCGGAACTCGAAAAGTATTTTGATGTTGAGATCGTCACTCAGAACATTGATGATTTGCATGAACGGGCAGGTTCTACTAAAGTAACGCACCTTCACGGCGTTATTACTAAATCCCAATCTGATAAAAAATCCAGTCTTGTATACCCGGTTGCAGGAACGGAAATTAAAATGGGAGAATTGTGTGAGTTGGGATCACAGTTGCGGCCACACGTAGTTTGGTTCGGTGAAGCCGTTCCTATGATAGAAGTGGCAGCAAAGATTTGCCGTACTGCCGATATTTTTGTACTTATAGGAACTTCATTGGCTGTATATCCAGCAGCAGGTTTAATTGATTTTATTTCATCATCAGCGCCAAAGTATATTATCGATCCGGTAACGCCCGACGTAAAACGCTATAAAAATACTTTTGCTATTGAAAAAGGTGCCGTTGAGGGCATGGCAGCGCTTAAGGAAATCTTGTTAAATGAAAATTAAGCGGCAATGTATTTTTAACTGGAGTGGTGGTAAAGATAGTACGCTCGCTTTGCATTACGCCATGCAGGATAGTTCAATTGAAATTAAATACCTCGTTACAACAGTTACCGAAAAATACAACAGGGTTTCTATGCATGGTGTTCGCGAATCGTTGCTGATTAAACAAGCCGAAAGTATTGGTATTCCTTTGTATCAAATCAGGCTACCCGAAATGCCTGATATGAAAACCTATGATGATGTGATGCATCTTCATCTTACTAAATTTAAAGAAGAAGGTATAACACATTCTATATTTGGTGATATCTTCTTGAAAAATTTAAGGACATATCGCGAAAATAAACTGAAAGAAGCAGGGCTCGAGGCTATATTTCCTTTATGGAAAATGAATACAACCGCAATCATCAAGGAGTTTTTAAATCTGAATTACAATACAATCATTGTTTGCGCTCAGCAGAATTTAAAGGAAATCTGCGGAAAAGTCATTAACACAAGTCTAATCAGCTCGTTACCACCAAATATTGATCCTTGCGGGGAGAATGGAGAGTTCCATACATTTGCTTTTGAAGGTCCTGTTTTTAAGCAAAAAATTGATTTTATGACAGGGGAATTGGTTTTCAGGACTTACGCCCAGCCGTCTGATACCGCTTCAAATCAGGTAGATAAAGATGCAACTCAGCCTGAAATTGGTTTCTGGTATATTGATTTAGTTGATTAATTTTTGATTTCCAAAACAATTTGGCATCATTTTTTCTTTAGTATGGGTAATTAACTAAATCATATAGCAAATGAAACTTCCGGGCGAGGTTAGGTAGTCAGGAACGAGTAATCAAAAAAAATCAGGAATCATGAAAAAGATATTAGTAGTGTTAGCTTTAAGTTCAGTAATGTTTGCATGTAACAACAAAGCAAAAGAAGAGGCTGCATTTAAACAACAAGAAGCAGAAAAGGCATTAGCCGTTAAAGCTGTTAAAGATAGCTTACGTTTAGATAGCTTTAAAAAAGCTGAATTAGTGAAAAAAGAACAGGCCGCTGAAGAACAACGTCAGGCAGAATTAGCTGCAGCCCGCAGGGCCGGAGCAAACTCTGTAAGTTCAGGAGGTAGTACTTCAAGCTCATACGGTGGAACACAGCCAACAGCTAAGAAAAAAGGCTGGAGTGATGCTGCGAAAGGTACAGTAATTGGTGCAGCAGCAGGTGCCGTAGGTGGTGCTTTAATTGATAAGAAAAAAGGTCGTGGTGCAGTAATCGGCGGATTAGTAGGTGCTGGTGGTGGTTACTTAATCGGTAGAGGTGAAGACAGAAAATCTGGTCGCGTGCAACCTAAAAATTAATCAGTAAGTCATAATATTTTAAAGCGGTCGTCCTTTGATGACCGCTTTTTTTATGTCTCAAAAAATCGTTCTATATTTAAATAAATAAAATCCCCATGACAGAAAATAATAACGCCGAAAAAGGGCAGGTACAACACTTCGTGATGTTTTGGTTAAAACCTCAGTTAACCAAAACAGAGATAGCTGATTTTACACAGTTTTTTGAAGCTTTGAAGCCAATTAAATATATCAAAACGCTTAATTACGGTTTAGCAGCTAATACACCTGTTCGGCCTGTAACCGATAATTCTTTTACCTATGCACTAACCATTACTTTCGCTAACATCGAAGATCATAATGCTTATCAGGAAGATAAAATACATTTAGATGCCGTAGAGAAATTTTCTAAAAACTGGTATAGGGTAGTTGTTCATGATATTGTTATCGCATCCGTTAAAGGATAAGAAATCGCTTTGATATAAAAGTACGCTATACTTTACACAAAAAAACCTAAGGCCAGCTGGCCTTAGGTTTTTTTTGTGTGTTAACTGCTGAAATAGCATGAACCTCTCATTTATTTGGTAAAATAACGGTACAAAATAATGTTTTGTGGTATGTTATAGTTTTCTGTTTATCAATTGTTTATGTTTTTTATTTGAAGTAATTTTGTTTTTAAGAGTTGATTCTAGGTTGGGAATAGGGGCTAAAAACGAAATTTTATTTTGTTTTGATGTTTTTATTGCTGAAAATCAGTTAGTTGTGATATTGTTTTCTAATATTGGTGTCTTGTGTAGGCTGAATTGAAATCGCTTCGCATTAACTTAAATCTATCGATTACAGTTGTGATGAACTCCTCATCCAGAATTTCGAATACATCATTAACGCCTCCGCCACTCAAATCTAATTCGGCGAGTTTATAGCTTTGTTCGAAGGTTCCCTGTTCAAATTTTACAATGTATTTCTGGTTCATCGAAAAGATGGATATTTTACATTCCGGGTGCGGAAGCTCTGCAATTACTCTCATGTTTATAATTATTGAATTTTAAGATTTGATTGATTAAATAGATTGGCCGTTTAAACTCCCGTGGCTTTCTATAATTTCAAAGCGGGCAAAAAGCTCCTCTGAATACCATTTTCTTTCCCGTGTAAGCTTAATAATGTCCGAATGGTCAAAAGAACGGTAGGCGTAATTTTTCATATGTTCTATGTTGTCCCAAACAGAGAAAGTAGCCTGGTCAAAAAAAGGATTCTCGCCGATTCCTGCTGATAATATAAAGCCATCAGCTTCTCTCATGGCCTCGGCAGCTCTTTTTATATTGTTTCTAAACTCTTTTATTTTACCAGGACGAATTGCTGCTCTTGTGAGTATAGCTACTTTTTCGTTTTTCTGAGTTAAATCATTTTTTACTATAAAAGGCTCTTTACCTGACCATAAGCCATGCGATTTTAAAGGTTTAAGTAATATTGTAAATGTTTCTTTGCTAAAGTGACTGAACCATTTGGCAGGAATTGATTTGCTATAAAATTCATCACAATCAATACGGTTCTCCCAGGTTGTTAAAATTGCCCAATGTTTAAAGTCGGGTGGTAAATCAACTTGTGCATTTTTACCGCTGCCCATTAACTTCCAGAAGTTACATTTCCTGTTCAACCATAAGGGTAAGCGTAAAATAGCCATTCCTAAAAAGGCGAAAGGGATGTTTCTGCTTTTAAACTTTGTTATTGTTAAGGCTACAATCATGCTTTACGGATAAATGTTGTCAAAACTAATGAAATTACCCTTATCCTGTTTTCAAAAAAATGTCATTATCATAAAGGAAGCTAGTGTATTATTTAAAACTGATTAACTTTGTTAACTATGGCAGAAGACTTAATTATAAACAGGGCTGTAACGAAAGCTGAGCAATATGAATCACTAATTCCTCAAATTGAAGGTTTATTGTATGGGGAAACTGATTTTGTGGCGAATATGGCAAACGTAGCGGCTGCACTAAAAGAGCAATTTAACTGGTTTTGGGTTGGTTTTTATCTCGTTAAAAATGATGAGCTGGTTTTGGGACCTTTTCAAGGGCCTGTTGCCTGTACCCGAATTAAGAAGGGTAAAGGTGTGTGTGGTTCATCATGGGCGCAGGAAGAAACATTAATTGTTTCCGACGTGGATGAATTTCCAGGGCATATTGCCTGTGCTTTTGCTTCAAAGTCTGAAATTGTACTGCCATTAATCAAAAGTGGTGAGGTAATCGGTGTACTCGATGTTGATAGTGAATTCTTAAATCATTTTGATGATACAGATAAGGTTAATTTAGAGAAAGTTATAGCTGTTTTATTAAATAAATAGATTAATTTAAATTGAAGCTGGAGCTTGATTATTATCTGAATGAAGATGTTGTTGCTTTGGCAAAAGATCTGCTCGGTAAAGTGCTGTTTACGCAAATTGATGGACAGGTAACTGCCGGGATAATAGTCGAAACGGAAGCTTATTTTGGGGTAAAGGATAAAGCTTCTCATGCTTATGGTGGCCGTCGTACTGCTCGTACGGAAACCATGTATAGTGAGGGAGGTGTAGCTTACGTTTACCTGTGTTACGGGATGCATCATCTTTTTAATGTAGTAAGTTCGGTAAAGGATGAACCGCATGCAGTTTTAATCAGGGCGATAGAGCCATTGATAGGTGTTGCGTTGATGGAAGAACGAAGAAATATGTCCGTATCGAAAGCAGCGATTTCTTCAGGTCCTGGTTCTGCAGCTAAAGCATTGGGTATCGACCGGTCTTTTAATGCTAAAGATTTATCAGGCAGTGAAATATGGATAGAAGATCATCAGCTTTCTTGTGCTGATGGGCAAATTGTCGCTGCACCCCGTGTCGGTATCGCTTATGCTGAGGAGCATGCCTTGCTTCCCTGGAGATTCTTTGTTAGTGGCAATAAATACGTAAGTAAACCGAATAAGGTGTGATTTTTTTTTGCTTCAGCTATCGCTAGCGGGTTTTTAACAATATCTGCTTTTTTCGTATTATTGATGCAATGAATTTAGAAAACAATCTCCCGTTTGCGAAAGCGATGGATGCTGCTGATGAACTGAAACAATTTAGGAGTCAGTTCTTATTTCCTAAGCAAAATAATAAAGATTTTATATATCTGTGTGGTAACTCTTTAGGATTGCAACCTAAAGTGTCAAAAGAGGTTTTGGGTCGTCAGCTCGATAACTGGGCTAATTATGCTGTAGAAGGTTGGTTCGACGGTGAAGAACCCTGGATGTTTTACCATAAAGAACTTAAAAAGTTAATGGCACCAATTGTTGGAGCATATCCGGCAGAGGTTTGTCCAATGAACACGCTAACGGTGAATCTTCATCTGTTGATGGTGAGCTTTTATCAGCCAAAAGGAAAGCGGTTTAAGATAATTATGGAGGGCGGCGCTTTTCCTTCTGATCAATATGCTATTGAAAGCCAGGTTAGGTTTCATGGTTTTGATCCAAAAGAAGCGATTATAGAAGTTTTTCCTCGTAAAGGTGATGAAATATCCTTAAGACGGAAGATATCGTTGCTCAGATCGAAGAATACAGTGATGAGATAGCTTTGGTTTTATTTGGTGGCATTAATTACTATACTGGTCAATGGTATGACATGGAGACAATTACCCGTGCAGGGCATGCTGTTGGTGCACTGGTTGGTTGGGATCTTGCCCATGCAGCAGGAAACGTGCCTTTAAAACTCCATGATTGGAATGTTGATTTCGCCTGTTGGTGTTCTTATAAATACCAGAATTCAGGGCCCGGTGGTATAAGCGCAATCTTTGTTCATGAAAAACATTTTGAAAATACGGCTTTAAATCGCTTTGCGGGCTGGTGGGGCTACCAGGAAAATAAGCGTTTTAAAATGGAAAAAGGTTTCGTTCCGGAGGTTGGCGCCGATGGATGGCAGGTAAGTTGTACGCAGGTAATGCCGATGTCGTTATACCATGCTTCGTTACAGATTTTTGAAAATGCTGGTTTTATTGAGCCATTAAGATCTAAAAGTATAGATTTAACAAATTACCTTGAATTTATTGTCAGTCAGGTTAATATAAATATTGGATATGAGCAATATAAAATCATTACACCAAAAGAACCTGAAAATAGAGGTGCGCAATTATCAATTATCGCAAAACAAAAAGGTAAGCAGATTTTTGATGGTTTGGTTGAAAACAATGTGCTTGGCGACTGGCGGGAGCCTGATGTGATTCGATTGAGTCCGGTTCCGCTTTATAATTCATTTGAGGATATCTATCAAACCGGAAAAATTTTACTTGATGTAACCAGGAAAATATTAAACTAACGATCATGATTAATTATAACCCTAAAGATTGGTTTACTTTTATCTTCCACATTCATAAGGCTGATACTTTTAGAAAGTTATGGCCATTGATGCTAAGTGTGGCCGTATTTTCTGCATTTATCTCGTTTCTCGAACTACATGTTTTTAAGCTCTCGAAAAGCGATTATGTAAGTAACATCGGTATGATGCACAGTTTGCTGGGTTTTGTTATTTCAATGCTTCTGGTTTTCAGAACAAACACTTCTTATGATCGTTGGTGGGATGGACGTAAGCTCCTAGGTGCTTTAACCAATGTTAGCCGCAATTTCGCAATGAAGATTAAAGCGTTGAATCTGCCTGATGAAGAAACCCGTTTTTTCGAATATGGTATTCCTAAATATGCTTTCGCTCTAAAGGAACATCTTCGTGAAAAAAAGTATTTCGGCAAAAATAGTTTTCTTATTGAAGTAGAGGCAACAAAGCATATTCCTAATCAGATTGCCAGTAGCATGATTTCCAGGTTGTATCAGTTAACGGCCAAGGGTTTTATTTCGCAGGAGCAACTTATTGTACTCACGAATGATGTTAACCAGTTTACTGATATATGTGGTGGCTGTGAGCGAATTAAAAATACGCCGATTCCATTTTCATACAGCGTTTTTATTAAGAAATTTATCTTCGTATATGTGTTAACTATTCCAATCGGATGGGTGTTTAGTTTAGGTTATTATTTAGTGCTTATTGTTCCTTTTATTCTCTATGTATTAGCGAGTTTGGAGTTAATAGCTGAAGAAATAGAAGACCCATTTGGGGAAGATGCTAATGATCTTCCCGTTGACACGATCTGTAACAATATCGAAAAGCATATTGAGGAGATTTTAAGTTAATGATAAAAATTGCCTGGCATCCATTGTATGCTCATCCGCTTCCTGAAGGCCATCGTTTTCCGATGCTCAAATATGAACTGATTCCTGAGCAATTACTGCATGAAGGAACGATTACACCAGAAAATTTGTTTTTTCCGGAACCGGTTGATGAAGAGACTATTTTGCTAACGCATAATGAAGATTATTGGAAGCAATTGCGTGATTTAACCTTGCCTGCAAAAGAGCAAAGGCGTATTGGATTTCCTTTAAACAGTCAATTGGTTGAACGGGAATTAAGAATTATGCAAGGGACAATTGATGGCGCTTTATCAGCATTAACGGATGGAATAGCTTTTAATGTGGCTGGAGGAACCCATCATTCTGGAAGTAACTGGGGGGAAGGTTTTTGCTTGTTGAATGATCAGGCTGTTGCTGCTAATTACTTGTTAAATAATAAGATAGTTAATCAAATCTTAATTATTGATTTAGATGTTCATCAAGGCAATGGAACAGCTGAAATTTTTAATGATAAGGGAAACGTTTTTACATTTTCAATGCATGGCGATAAAAATTTTCCTTTCAGAAAAGAAATCTCCAGTCTTGATGTGCCTTTGGCTGATGGAGTAGAAGACGATGAATATTTAACCGTACTTGAAGTTAATCTGACCAAGGCTTTAGAGCAGTCTGACCCTGATTTCGTTTTTTATTTGTCAGGCGTTGATGTTTTGTCAACTGATAAATTAGGTAAACTTTCTTTAACCAAGATGGGTTGCAAGGAAAGGGATAGGATGGTCCTTGAGGCTTGTAAACGTAAAAGTTTTCCACTGCAGATTAGCATGGGAGGCGGTTATTCTACGGATATCAAAGACATTGTTGATGCGCATTGTAATACGTACAGGTTGGCTTTTGATTTATTTGATTAATGTAATATCCTTATCTTCGCGGCATGTTGGAGATCATTTATCAGGATGAAAATTTAATAGCCATAAATAAGCCTCATGGTTTACTGGTGCATCAATCATCGATTGCAAGAGATGCTACTGAGTTTGCTTTGCAAATGTTAAGGGACCAGGTTGGGAAGCATGTTAGCCCGGTTCACAGGCTCGATCGGAAAACCAGTGGTATTTTACTTTTTGCTTTTGATAAAGAATCTGAAGTTGCTATGCATCAGCAATTTATGAATGCTGAAACCGATAAAAAATATTTAGCGCTTCTAAGAGGTTTCACACCTGATTCAATGGATATTGATTATCCTCTGGCAAAGGAGAATGGTACGATGCAGGATGCTTTTACATCATTTAAAACCTTACAAAAAGCCGAAATTAATGTCCCTTTCGGAAAGCACCAGACTTCAAGGTATTCATTGGTTGAAGCAAAACCTACAACTGGTCGCATGCATCAGTTGAGACGGCATTTCAGTCACATTCTTCATCCTATCATCGGCGATAGAACACACGGCTGTAATAAGCAGAATAAATTATTTCTGGAACAATGGAATATGACTACTATGTTGCTTCATGCATCTGAGTTGAGTTTTATTCATCCTAAAACTTCAGAAAGAATAGAGTTAAAGGCTGATCTTCATGATGAGTTTAAAAGAGTAATGGATTTTATGAAAATGAAATATTAGCACAATTTTTGTTTTGAAAATCTGTTTATAAGTCATCTATGAATAAATACTTACGTTTAGCTTTCCCTGTTTTAGCACTTTTTGCCAGCAGCTGTTCTTCAGTTTATATGCCTAATGTTCCAAATACCCCAATGCTTAGCCAGCAAGGCGAATTCAGCGGGGGCGGACATATCTCCTTAAAAGGTAATGCAAGTTTAAATGGTGCTTATGCCGTTTCCAATCACGTTGGCGTTCTTTTTAGCGGTTCTATCATGAATAATGAAAGGAAAAGTAAAGATTTCAGCCACAAACTCATTGAAATTGGTGGTGGTTACTTTGATACCTTTGGGCCAGACAATAACCGGATTATAGAAATTTACGGAGGCGTTGGAAAGGGCTGGAGTGATATCACCTTTCGCGATTATAAAAATGATGTTTTGTTAAGTACAGAAGTGCAGAATGTTGATTACAGAAAATCATTTTTGCAGGTAAATTATAGTTCAAAGAGAAAGAATAGCCTGAAATTATTTGGTACAAATTTTCCGATAAACTATGGTACTGCTTTAAGAATCAGTCATGTAAAAATGGATAGGTTCTTCTTGAATAATGTGGTTCAACCTAAAGAGGATAATATTTTCTTTGAACCGATTTTCTTTACCAGGATGGGCTTGAGTAAGAATGTTCAGCTTCAATACACTACAAGTAGTAATATTGGTTTAAAAAAACGTGATTATATGTCGGCTGGCAATTCTATTTTTACAATAGGCGTGGTTGTAAATGTTGGCGGAAAATAAGTTTTATTATTAGCTGAATGCAACTTTACTGTTAAGCGCTTTTGTTTTGTTTTGAAATCTTAAAAACAGCAGGATAGAGGCGGTTAATAGTCCAAAGGTTAAGCCATACCATATGCCGTTTACACCAAGTCCGAAATGGAATCCAAGTAAGTATCCTACCGGAATACCGACAACCCAATAGGCCAGAAATGTAATGAAGGTAGGCATGTTTACGTCACCAATACCTCTGAGGACACCTAAACCAACAACTTGTGTCCCATCAAATAATTGAAAGAAGCCTGCGATAATCAACAATTGAGCTGCAATTTTAACCACTTTTAAATCAGAAGTATAAATAAATGGCATGATGCTGTGTGCAAATACAAATATAATGGCTGTGCAGCTCATGAATAATAAAATTACATGGTAGCTGGCTATTGCAGATTTGCGTAAGTCGTCGAAGTTATTTTTTCCGAAGTTATTCCCGGTTTTTATGGTAGCAGCCGAAGCAATACCACTGGCAATCATATACGTCATAGCAGCCAGGCTAATTGCAATTTGATGTGCAGCCTGTTCGATAGCCCCAATAGTACCAATTAATACGGCAGCACCACTAAAAGCACTGATCTCGAAAGAATATTGCATTGCCACAGGCGCACCAATTTTTATTATTTTGAAAGCCCTGATTTTATCAATATAGGTAGCCTTGAAATTACCAAGGTATTTTTTGAAATTTTCAGACCTTAAAACATAAATTGCCATTACTGTTGCCATTAACAACCTGTCAATTAGTGTGCTTAAACCAACACCGCTAACGCCCATTGATTTAATGCCGAACATTCCTTTTACGAAGATTATGCCAAGGATAATATTGATCGCATTGCCCCAGATAGATACAAACATAGCTTGTTTAGTAAAACCCAATCCTTCGGCAAATTGCTTAAACGTCTGGAAAATTAATAGCGGAATTATCGACACGGAAAGTAATCCCAGATATGGTTTAGCATAAGAAACTACGGCAGGGGTTTGGTCAAGGTGATCAATAATCAGCAGGACACCAAAGTGAACGAAAGCGTAAAGAATAATACCGACAAGGATATTGATAATTAAACTATTTGATAATAGCTTTCCGCATTCCTCGTAATTTTGCCGCCCGTTTTCTTGTGCAATTAATGGTGTTAATCCATATGAAATTCCAAGTCCGATTACCATGACAAGAATGAAGATGCTGTTTACCAGCGAGACAGCGGCAAGTTGTGTGGTATCGGTAAAGTGGCCAACAATTACACTATCAGCCATGTGTACAAGTGTATGCCCAACCTGCGAACCTACGATAGGTAAGGCTAGATGAAGATTTTCTTTATAATAAGGTTTGTATCTGGCGTAAATTTTAGAAAACATAGGTCTGCAAAGGTCGGATTTTTAAACCTCAAAAAAGACAGTTAATCGAAAGTTAATTTATCGGATCGCTCTGCAAACTTCATCCTCATTAAGAATGCTATATAAGTTTAGGTTTTGTATTATGGAGTATGAACGTTATTTCACGGCAGTAAAATACTCTTCCTTTTCGGTGGTATTGGTTTTGATTACATTAGTCAGAATTAAGTTAACCAATATCTTTTGTGCTTTACGGTAAGAACTTCGCAGTAGTTTGCTGAATTCCTTTAGCGTTATTTTTTCGTTGATTTCTAAATATTCAAGTAATTTTTTTTCATTTTCTGAATAAGAAATAAGCACCCCCTTATCCTTATGGTCGCTCTTTAAAACCTCAACAATTATCTTACTTGCGAGGACACTTTTATCATCGATGCGGATATAAGCCCACCATTTTTTCTGCTCATCTAAGGCATAATGAGGCTTTGTGTCGCTTTCGGGGATGTTAACCACGAGTACCAGTTTATCATCAACATATATTTCTTCGAAGAAAGGTTCGATCGCCGGTTTGCAGCATTGGTGTGCAGCAGTAAGAATCATGTATTTCTCTTCTTCTTCTGATTTTACGCCCTTAATCGTACCATCGTCGGCTACACCAATTAAAAGTTTACCTCCCTTGTTATTGGCAAATGCAACCAGGCTTTTGGCAATTTTTTCGGTATTAGTGATGGTTTTTTTGAAATCGAGCATAACCCCTTCACCCTGCAGAATTAAACTTTTAATACTTGGCATAATATCATGTTAATAAGCAACGCGGGGTGTTTCGCCCTGATGCAGGTTTCGGATATAAACTTCGTTCATAACTGTGGCACATAACTCACCGTTTTTATTCGTAATTTCCATCGGATAAGCTTTAACAAACTTTCCGACAGTTTTTAATGCTTCCTCTGCTTCTGCAATCATTTCATCACTCAACTTAATCGTGAAATATAATGCAGAGCGGCCTGGTTTTAAGTATTGTATTGAAGCACTTTTTAGCCATACACGAACTTTAAAACCTCTTCTTTGCATTAACTGGTCAAACAACAAGGCATAAAAAGGGTCGGTTGCAGCGTATATGGTGCCGCCAAATATGGAACCGTTATAATTTTTATTTAAAAAACTCTTACTGATTTTTACTGTACAACTTTTAAAGTCGTTTTCAAATTTCTTAACCCAAATGCGCTGAAAAAGTAAAGGTGGATAAAGGCGCATAACCCATTTCAGGGTGTTTTGAGAAATAATCATATTTACTAATATCAGAAAGTTTTACCACCTTTTAAAGTTTTAGTGATGATGTTTTCGTAATATTTTGGTAAATTGGAATATGCATATTTATGAAACTGTTACAGCAGCTTTAGCTGATTTAGATAGCCGTGGCTATAATCTTGATTTCAATTTAACAACAGAAAGCCTGAAATGTAAGGAAATCGATTTATTCTTAATGCCTGAAGAATTTGAGATAGAGGAGGTATATCGTTTTGAAGGAATGAATGATCCGGCCGATAGTGCTGTTGTTTATGCAATTTCATCGAACGTAGGTAATTTAAAAGGAGTTTTGGTTGATGCTTACGGTGTATATGCCGAAAATGTTTCACCTCAATTGCTAGATAAGCTTAAGATGCATCATGGCTAGCTTTTGGTAACTGATTGTTATTATATAGTTTCTAAGTTCTTTTTATCCGTTTTGACTAAAAATCTAAAACCAAATGATTATAAGGTTGTTAAGACTACAGTTAACAATAAAAAAACTATGAAAAAAATAATCTTAAGTCTTGCTTTCGCTGGCACATTAATGGTAGCCACTTCAGCATGCAATTCGTCGAAAAACATGGCTGGATCATCAGACAGTACAATGACGGATTCTACAACTACCACAACTCCGGCAGCTGACACCACGAAGACGACTACGCCGCCTGACACTTCAAAAACTACAACACCACCCGACACTACAAAGAAAATGCCTCCTATGTAGGCAAATAAAAAGCCACTCTTGTCACAAGAGTGGCTTTATTTTTAATATCTGTTTTAAATATTTGCACTTATTTGTACTTTCAGCAATTAAACCAAATAGTTAAATGGATTCCCAATCAAAAACCAACAACCGTAATGTTATTTTTCTGGTAATTGTGGCCGCCCTAGGCTACTTCGTTGATATTTATGATCTCGTATTATTCTCCGTTGTTCGCGTTCAAAGCCTTACTGAAATAGGTGTATCTGCCGAAAATATGCGTACCGATGGTTTTCTAATTATCAATTCTCAGATGTTTGGCCTTTTGCTTGGTGGTATACTTTGGGGAGTACTTGGCGATAAATTAGGAAGGATCAAGGTGCTTTTCGGATCTATTCTCCTTTATTCACTTGCAAATATTGCAAATGGTTTTGTAAACTCTGTAAACAGTTACGCTATAATCAGGTTTATTGCAGGTGTAGGATTGGCCGGGGAATTAGGTGCTGGAATTACACTGGTAGCCGAAACTATGGATAAAGAAAAACGTGGTTATGGAACCATGATCGTGGGCGCAATTGGTCTTTTAGGCGCAGCAGTTGCTGCTACCGTAGCATCAAAATATACCTGGCAAACTTCTTACTTTGTAGGTGGAGGAATGGGGCTGGTTTTACTTTTGCTTCGTGTTGGCACCTTTGAGTCGGGAATGTTTAAGCACGCAGCCCAAACAGAAGTGTCGAAAGGTAATATCTTTATGCTCTTTAACGATCGAAAAAGGTTTCTCAAATACCTGTATTGTATCTTAATTGGTATACCACTTTGGTTTGTGGTGGGTATTTTAGTAACACTTGCTCCCGAATTTGGTAAAGCATTAGGCGCAACTGAACCACTTAAAGCAGGTACAGGAATTATGTTTACTTATTTTGGTATTGCCATAGGCGATGTTTTTACTGGTCTCTTATCGCAGGTGATTAAGTCGAGGCGGAAAACAGTACTCATTTTTCATCTGCTTTCGGTGGTTAGTGTAATCGTTTATTTAACCAGTTATGGTCTTACCAGCAGTTCATTCATTTGGATTTGCTTGTTCATGGGATTCTGTGTGGGTTATTGGGCAACCTTTGTTACTATCGCATCGGAGCAGTTTGGAACCAATATAAGGGCAACAGTTACCACTACAGCGCCTAATTTTGTCCGTGGTGCTTTAATACCAATTACTTTTATTTTCGAATTTTTTACCGAAAAATATGGTTTAATCCCTGCAGGCTATATCGTTATGGGCATATTAACGGTAATTGCTATTTTCGGACTGAGTCAGTTAAAGGAAAGCTTTAATAAAGATTTAGATTACCTGGAAGAATAGTTACGGCAAGGCACGCGATTATCAAAATAATCCTAAGCTTAATTGTGTCAACAAAATGTACTATCTAAACATAAATAGTCATCACTATCTTATTACCCTTAAATTTGCTTTGTATCAAGAAAGTTCACGATGTTTAAAGAAGAAGTAGCAGAGCGTTATAAGCAAATACAGGATGAAATTTGCAGGGGATTGGAAATTGCCGATGGCAAAGGGAAATTTGAGGAAGAGCTTTGGGAACGGAGTGGTGGCGGAGGTGGACGGACGCGTATTATGCAGAAAGGTGCTATAATTGAAAAAGGCGGTGTAAATTTTTCTGCAGTACACGGTAAATTACCTGAAGCAGTAAAAAAGGCTTTCAATGTAACCGAAGATGATTTTTTCGCAACAGGTGTTTCTATTGTTATTCATCCAAATCATCCGCTGGTACCTATAATTCATATGAACATCAGGTATTTTGAACTTAATGAACAAACACGCTGGTTTGGTGGTGGTATAGACCTAACACCTCATTATGTTTTCGAAAATGATGCCCGTTTCTTTCATCATAAATTAAAGCAAGCCTGTGATGATTTTAATCCGGATTTTTATCCGAAGTTTAAAACGCACGCAGATGACTACTTCTATATCAAACATCGTGAAGAGACACGTGGCATAGGTGGTATTTTTTATGATCGTTTAAAACCTGAAAATACCGACTTGAGCTGGGGAGAGATTTTAGATTTCTCAGCGAATGTTGGCGAGACATTCTTGCCAATCTATACAGAGTTAATCGACCGGAACCGTGAAAAAGAATTTACAGATGTGCAGAAAGAATGGCAATATCTGCGTCGTAGCCGCTATGTAGAATTTAACCTGGTTTATGACTCGGGTACTAAATTTGGATTGGAAACCAACGGAAGAATAGAATCTATTTTAATGAGTTTGCCACCACAGGCGAACTGGGGATATAATATTCAGCCTGAAGTTAACTCAGAGGAGTACAAAACACAGCAGTTTCTTAAAAAAGGAATTAACTGGATTTAAAATAATGTTAGCGGCTGTATGGAAACATAGTAGCCAGCCTTTAATTTTCCTGTTCTAAACTGGTTAACAATATCATGTGCAATTCTTGTAGGTTCGGGAATGCGATATTTACCAATACAATTTTTCATAACAGCTAAACTTTGTTCCTGCGTAATTAAATGCCCGGCTGAAATATATACTGCTTCACAGTTTGCTTTTGTTCTTAAAGCATAGCCTAGCATTTCTCCACCCGAAGTTTTGATTTCAGAGGTACTGTATTTAGTGTTTTCAGGTTGATGGTTTTTACCATACAAAAGGCTTTTTGCACAGCCAATAGTTGTATGGTTGGTGAGCACACCAAAATGAGAAGCAACGCCCATTCTTCTTGGGTGCAAGATTCCATTACCATCTAAAACTAAAATATCTGGTTTTATCGATATTAGTTCCCACGTTTTTAATAAAGCCGGTACTTCTTTAAAACCTAAATAACCAGCTTTATACGGAAATGAAGTTTCGTAATTCGCCAATGCATAGCTTTGTAAAACCATTTGAGGATAACTTAGTACTACAATGCCTGCAAACATTGTAGTACTACCTTTATCGAAAGAAATATCGGCTCCTGCAATCGTGGTGATATTTTTTACTTCCTGAAATTTTAGCTGCTTTGCAAGTTCAATCTGTAAGGCTGTTGCTTCTTCAAATGATAAATGATCGTACATAGCTTGATAACAAGTTAATAACAAAAAGGTTGATCACATACATTAGAAATTTTAAGGTGAAATCTAGCTGATTAGTTATATAACATTTTCGAATGGATTAACAAATTTCTTTCTGCTATGAAAATCAGCTACTTCCGGTACTGTGAGTAAGCACTTTTCCAAATCTGATTTAAGTTGTTCCGTATCCATTTCCTGCCCGATAAATACCAGTTCGTTAATGCTATCACCAAATTGTTCATCCCAATTCTTTCTTATTTCAGTTTCATTTTCCAGGTAATCAGCATATGTTCTTCTTTCGCTTTCTGTCATGCTGGCCCACCAGACACCGGCATGGTCAATTCTTAACGAACCTCCTGCCTGAGAAAAATTAATTGCTGTTTCAGGCATTGCAGCAAGGTAAAAAATACCTTTCGACCTGATAATAGTTTGCGGAAACTGCTCATTTATGTATTTCCATAATCTTTCAGGGTGAAATGGTTTTTTAGAGCGAAAAACGGTCGAACTAATGCCATACTCTTCTGTTTCTGGTTTATGGACTTCCTCAAGTTCTTTTTTCCAACCAGCACCTTCAGCAGCAGCTTCAAAATCGAAAAGATTGGTATTTAAGATAAGCGAAGGGTCTATTTCTCCAAAAAGTGTATTATAAATTTTAGCGCCAGGATTTAACTTTTTGATAAGGGCTTTGAGCACTTTTAAATCCACATCACTAACTAAATCTGTTTTATTCAGCAAAATAACATTAGCAAATTCAATCTGGTCGGTTATTAAATTGACAATAGTTCTTTTATCGCTGTCATCATCAACCATCTGTCTGTCTGCCAGCTTTTCGGCCGAACCGAAATCTTTATAAAAATTGTAGGCATCAACAACGGTAACCATGGTATCCAGCCGACTAAAACGGCTTAAATCGATACCCGATTCCTGACTTACAAAAGAAAAGGTTTGGGCAACAGGTATAGGTTCAGAAATGCCGGTACTTTCTATGATCAAATAGTCAAATCGGTTTTCTAAGGCCAGTTTTTCAACTTCCAATACTAAATCTTCACGTAATGTACAGCAAATACAACCATTACTCATCTCAACGAGTTTCTCATCTGTTTTTGATAGTGTGTGTTGGTTGGTTACCAGATTCGCATCGATATTAATTTCACTCATATCGTTAACAATAACTGCCACTTTTAAATCTTGTTTATTCTTCAATATGCTGTTTAATAGGGTAGTTTTTCCTGCGCCCAGGAATCCGCTTAATACGGTAACGGGTAATTTTTTTATCATTTTAATGCAATTAAGTTGCAAATATATTGAGTATAATTTCAAATGCAACAATATTGCTTTTATATTTGAGCAATTAATTTATTTTATGAAAATACTTCAGTTTAACATTAACCTCGATAGGATAGGGATAACCGCATCAACATTATGCGCTATTCATTGTGCAGCAGTTCCATTTTTAATAACAATTCTTCCAATGTGGGGGCTCGATTTTCTGGCGAACGATTGGATTGAAATCTCTATGATTATCATCTCACTGGTAATAGGAGTATGGTCTTTAAGCGCATCTTTCAGAAAGTCGCATCATAATATTTTACCAATATGTACTTTGATAACCGGATTTGTTTTAATTGCAACAGGTCATTTTTCGGGTATCGATTTTCTCGAGCCTATCTTAATCCCATTGGGAGGTTTTACAATCGCCCTGGCTCATTTTTTAAATTTAAGAATGCTCAAATCTTGCCCTGTAAACCATAAACATTAAGCTTTAGAATTATGCCGAGATATTACAAAGCTACTTTCGTTTCATTTTTAATTTTTATATCTATGATAAACCCTGGCTGTAAACATGCTACCAACAATGGATTGGAAATTTACCGCAGATATGCCGTTAAAAATATAATTATAGTTGATAAAACTGTTTTAAAGAATAGTAAATGATCTCTGTTAAATCTATAAAACATTGCTATTCCAATGGAAATGTTTTAAGCTTTCCGGACTGGGAAATTGCTGATATGGATCAATGGCTGCTGCTAGGCGCTTCTGGAAAGGGAAAAAGCACATTGCTAAATATAATTTCTGGCTTGCTCAAACCAACTGAAGGAGCTGTTTTCATTGATCAAACTAATTTATACCAACTTTCACCAAAAGCTATGGATAAGTTCAGGGGGCAAAAAATTGGTATTGTTTTTCAAAAACCACATTTGATAAAGTCATTAACGGTTATCGAAAATTTGGAATTGGCAAATACAATGGCTGGTTGTGTTGTGGATAAAGATTTCAACACCACTTTACTCGCTGATTTAGGATTAGCTGTAAAACTAAAAAGTTATCCTGATGAATTAAGTGAGGGCCAGCTTCAAAGAGTTTCGGTAGCGAGAGCTTTGGTAAATAAACCCGATATCCTAATTGTTGATGAACCCACCTCGAGCTTAGATGACAAAAATGCTGAGACGGTGATAGAAATGCTTACATCGCAGGCAAAAAGTAATGGTACTGCTTTAATAATCGCCACTCATGATCAGCGTGTTCGCAATTATATTTCGCAATCATATTTACTGTAAATGAATATTTTAAAAATAGCAGGTAAAAACCTTTTCCGTAATAAGTTAACAACATTTTTAAATTGTTTATTGGTTAGTTTTGGAATAGGTATACTATCGATATTGTTTTTGGCTTCAACTCAAATTGGAAATAAACTGGAGCAAAATGGCCGGGATATCGATTTGGTAGTAGGAGCGAAGGGAAGTCCACTCCAATTGATTTTAAGTAGCATTTATCACATCGATTTTCCAACAGGAAATATACCCGCTGAGGATGCACATAAACTTATGGTTAACCCTATGGTGAAAAGAGCCGTTCCGCTTGCACTTGGTGATAACTATAATGGTTTCAGAATAGTTGGAACGGATACCTCTTTTACAGGTCTGTATCAATTACAAATTAGTGCGGGTAAATTCTGGCAAAAAGATTTAGAGGTAACCATTGGTAATAGCGTAGCGTTAGAATCGAAACTTAAAGTTGGCGATACATTTTTTGGAGCCCATGGTTTAACTGGCAATGATGATATACATAAAAGCCATGCATATGTAGTAAAAGGAATTTTAAAGCCTCAGGGAAATGTTACAGATAACCTGATTCTTACCAATATCGGAAGCGTTTATAAAATGCATGAGCCTGTTCATGAAGACGAACACGAACATGCTGAGGAAAATGAAATTAAACCGAAAGAAATCACTTCGATATTAATTCAATACCGTTCGCCAATGTCGGTTATCGCTTTTCCGAGAATGGTTAATAAAAGTACAAATATGCAGGCTGCCTCACCAGCTATGGAAAGCGCAAGATTGTTTTCTTTAATCGGCGTAGGCGTTGATACTTTGAAATGGTTTGCGTTATTAATTATGCTTATTTCAGCACTAAGCATTTTTATAAGCCTTTTCAATTCAATGAAAGAAAGAAAATACGATTTGGCAATTATGCGCTGTTTGGGCGCATCGAAAATGAAATTATTCTTTTTAGTTATGTTGGAGGGACTTATTGTGACTGTTACAGGTGCAATTACAGGCCTGATGATTGGTCACCTGGCGCTTGAGGTGATTAGTCTATACCAGGAATCATCGCAGGCAAAACTTACTGGTAATTTGTTCAGTATCGAAGAGGCATATTTAATCATTGCTGGATTTGTTATTGGTATTATTGCTTCACTATTGCCTGCATTACAGGTTTATAAAGTAGATATTGCGAAAACACTAAGTAAAGAGCGATAATATGAGCAGTATTAATCTCAAAAAAATAAAGCGCTTTTTGCTAATTTTCTTCTTATTTGGGATCGTCAATAAAAATGTCGCACAAGTAAAGGTACATACCGATATGCGAACAGCAAACTGGAACATTATTGGCTTGCGGTACGATAAGGAACTAACACCGGGTAAATGGGGCAGTGTATACCCAGCAGCACTAAAGGCTTTAAACAATAAGGTTATTACTTTGCCAGGTTATATGATTCCGACCAGGGTTGGTAGCAGGTTTAATGATTTTATGTTTTCAATTGTTCCTGTCGAATCTTGTCCGTTTTGTGGTACCGGAGACATTCCTTCGATGGTTCAGGTTAAGGCTTTAAAGCCTATTCCAATAACGGAGAAACCGATTAAACTTAGCGGAATTTTTATCATCAACGATTCTGGTGATGACCGAAGTGAGTTTTTCTTGTTAAATGCTAAACAACTTTAAAATGGGAAAAAGATTATTGATTTTGATTTTCTTGTCTTTGTTTTGGTTAAAATCAAAAGCACAGGTTCAGGTGCATACCGAAATGCGAACAGTTTACTGGAACTTGATCGGTTTGAGATACGAAAAACAAATTAAACCTTTAGAGTGGAAAAGTATTTTTCCTGCAGAACTAAAAGCCATTAATAACAAAACAATTGAGCTTCCTGGCTTCATTATCCCTACAAAAGTAGGTAATAAGTTCTCTGAATTTATGCTCTCAGTTGTTCCTATCGAATCATGCCCCTTTTGTGGTTCGGGAGATATTCCCTCGATGGTTGAAGTTAAGATGCTAAATCCACTATTGTGGACCAATAAGCCTATAAAATTAAGAGGCAAATTGATTATTAATGATTCAGGTGATAAACGTTCTGAGTTTTTTCTTGTAAACGCCGTTCAACTATGAGGTATTTCTTTGTTTTTCTATTCATATTCGTTGGTTTTAACGTATTCGGTCAAGCGCAGAAACATAATCCCAACGACCAGATATTCTCTTTAAACTGGGATATTATCGGTTCAGTGAAATTTGAGTTAACTGAAAAAAATCAATTGCTTCCAATTTTTTCAGACGTTATAAAACGATTCGAGAATAAGGAGTTTGATTTAAAGGGCTACCTTATTCCTATAAAAAGCGGCCAGAAACAGCAAAAATTCCTGCTGGCTACCTTGCCTATAAATCAATGTTATTTTTGCGGACAGAATGGTGTTCCGGTTATGATAATGATAGAAATGGAGAGTGCGGTTACCTTCACCGACAAACCAATTAAGGTTAAAGGGATTCTAAAACTTGAACAAAAAGATGCCAGTTACGCACCCCCAATATCCATTAAAAATGCCAAACTCATCATTTAATTGTTTATTTTTGTATAACCATGAAAGATGATTCAAATCGTTTCGATAACCTTTTAATAAAAAACGGTTTAAAAAGAACTGCACCCAGATTGCAAGTGCTTGATATTTTAAGCCGGAGAGATTCTGCTACTTCACAACCATACCTCGAACAGGTGATGGGGAAGGAGGTAGACAGGGTAACGCTTTATCGTGTTTTAAAAGCTTTCGAAGAAAAAGGAATTATTCATAAAGTTCTTGATAACCACGGAACGGCAAACTATGCAATATGCTCAGGTAATTGTAATGCACACGAGCATCATGATGAACATGTACATTTTAATTGTAATAATTGCCAAAAAGTTTACTGCCTTGACAGTGTTAAAATACCTGCATTTAAAGTACCTTCAGGTTTTAAAGTTGAAGGCATAAATTTAATAGCCAGTGGTATTTGTGCTGCATGTGCAGATAAAGTAAACTAACTTTTTACCTTGAGATCACATAGGCGGTCATTTCAGTTCTAAACTTAAAGCCAACTTTTTCGTATAATTTTATTGCAGCTAAATTATCACTTTTAACGTGAAGGAATGGAATCTGATTATTTAGTATAATTCTTTTAACCTGTTCATTCATAATACTTTTACTATAACCTTTTCCTAAATAATCAGGATGCGTACAAACCGCACTGATTTCCATATAAGGCGCCGGATTAAAACGGTTTCCAGCCATCGATATTAATTTTTCTCCATCAAAAATCCCGGTATAGTTACCTAAATCTATAGTTCTAGATTTGAAGGGACCTGGTTTAGTTAAATCTACGAGTGCAATCATTTCCTGGACGTGGTTTTCATTTAAATCAAAATAGTCTGAACTTTCTTCAGGAAATTTTACGCTATCGTAAACCATTTGATGCATATCTATGTGTGTAATCAATTTCCATTTTTCTGGAATTTGAAGTTGTTCAATTGAAAAAACAATGAACAGATTTCCATCAACTGAATTTTTATACAACTCGTTTAAATCTTCTGCAGAATTATTTTTTAATCCAGCAAACGATGCAATATCTTCAAGATAGTGATTCGTTTGCCCGAAAGATTTGGCAAATTTGTGGTGAGCGGTAGCTAAAGAATTGTATATCGGATTATCTAAAATATGTTTCATTAAATTGCTAGATTTCAGCTCAAATATATCTAATCAGACAGATTTTTTGAGTTTATAATTAATGACTTATAATTAATATTATGTTAAGTTGTGTTTTCTGATGTCTGTCCCCTTCATAAGTCTTTATTCAATTTTATCGCTAAAGCTCCTGTAATTTTCTTCTCAATTCCTGCACTTTACTTTGTGCATTTTTACGGGTGTAAATTTCGATCAGCAACTGAACAGTTTGCTTATCATTAGGATTGATTTCGTTAGCACGTAACAAAGCAAACTGTGCCCGGTTAATTAGTGAACTATATTGAGTGTTTTTATCAGCATCGGTTTTCTTTAACGTATCATTTGCAGTATTTACGTAAGCTAAACCTAACTGATATAAAGCATCGAAGTAATTCTGGTCGTTAGATAACGCTTTGTTATAAGCTAGAATTGCTGTTGCGTTATTTCCACCAACTTGCTGTAAATAACCATATAGAAAGAATAATAGTTTGTTTCCTTTCTCCACTTTCAGGTTATTTTCAATTAAGCCCTGGGCTTTGCTATAATTCTCTGTATCCAATAATAGATTAATGTAATCATTTGTTAATGTATGATTGTAAGCATTTAAGGCAAGTCCTTCTTCTAAAACCTTAATAGCGTTTGCATTATCTGATTTTGCTACGTATAGCTGAGCCATTTTCTGAAATACCGCCGGATTGCGAATACTGTCATCCTTTGCTCTTTTAAAGTATTTTAGGGATTCGTCGTATTGCTGAACATTTTGAGCACAAATCGCAGTATTTAACGCCAAAGTTGAATCTGCCGGGAATTTATCGCTTACTTCACGAAGATCTTCCAGTGCTTCTCTAAAATCGTTTTCGAAATAGGCAAGGTTACCCCTCTCCTGTTTTTTGATTAAGATATTGTGTTCAGAAGCTTTAATCAGCCCTGACGGATCTTCATATTTATCTAAACTTTTTGCCTTTTTTACCGCTACAACTGCTGTATCGAAGTATTTAAATGACGCTGTTTTATCGGTTTCAATAATTGATGCATAAGAAGTTAAATAAGATTTAATGGCCCATGTTTCCGGCCAGTTCTTCGTCTTATTATCTTTCTCTGCCGATTCAATTGATTTTAAGCCTTCAGTAATAATGCCAAGTTGCTTTTTCGAATCTTCTTTACCTGAAAATGATGCTTGTAACTTACCAACTGCATTACGGGCAATTAACATTTGGCTCTTTTGAGCTGAAGCATTAAGCGATAAAGTAATTAAAACGGCAATTAAAAATTTAGACAAGTTGTGCATAGCATTTTATTTTGTGATGTTGTAAAAATAGGCATAAAAAAAAAAGCCCCGAAATTTCAGGGCTTTTTTTTGTGTTAACCAAACTATTGTTTTGGCAAAGCATCTAAGCGCTTTTTAATTTCATCGTAGTTTTTAGTGTCGTTTTTGAAAGCATATATTGTTTTCAAAGTTTCCAGAGCACCAGCATTTTTAGCATCTATATCTAATGCTTTTTTATAATATGGAACCGATTTATCTAATAAACCGTTCATTTTAGCAGTTACTTCGTTAAACTCTTTAACTTTTTTGCCATCAATTTTATTACGCTCGTTCTGAAGTTTTAAAGCCTGAGAAAAATAAACATTACCTAATAACAGCTGGTAAGTTGCATTGTTCGGCTCCTTAGTAGCTAAAGTGTTAAGCATTTGCTCTGATTTAGCAGCATCACCTTTATCGATATAAATTTGTGTTTCAGTTTTAATGAAATTAGCTTCATCAGGGAATTTAGTAGAAGCTTCTTTAATTAAAGCCAAAGCTGCTGTAGTATCTTTTTGTTGCTTTAAAGTAATGTCGATGATTTCAGCATACAAATCTTTCGATTGAGGAGAATTCAAGCCAATTACTTTTTTAAACTGCTGAACAGTGTTCGGATAATCACCAAGTGTTCTGGCAGCAATACCTGCGTTTAAATACATCGATGTATCTGAAGGATTAATTACTGTTGCCTGTACAAATTTGCCATAAGCTGTTTTGTAATCTTTTTTGTTGTAAGCAACAACGCCAGCATTTCTAACGGCATTAGCAATATTCGTTTCTGCTAAATTGATGTTTTCCTTTTCAGCACCTTTCGTATCTAAGGTTTTAGCTTGGGCAGCGGCATCAATAGCAATTTTTAAATTAGCATCAGCATTTTGTGCATTTGCAGTATCAACTAAAGCAATAGCTGAAGATAATAATGCACGGTACGACCATGCTTCAGGCATAATCTTAGATTTTTCGTCAGCAATTGCTTTATCGGTGTGCGCTAAAGCTGCAGATAGTGTTTCTATTTTTTTTGCCAAAGGAACAGAAGCGCTTTGCCCTGTTATCTGGAAAATTCCCCAGGCTTTTTTTGCCTCGTTTACTTCACTTTTCTGAGCAAATGCAAAGCTTACTACACCTGCTAAAATTATACTTAGAATTACTCTTTTCATAAAATTTTTATTCTGTTCTTATTTATTGGATTAATTTTCGTCTTCAGTTTCAGTATCAGGTTCATCATCCTCAGTTTCTTCTGCATCAGCAGCTGGATCGGCTTCTAATTCTTCACCATCAACTACTACGTTTTCTAAGTCAGCTGTTTCTTCCTCATCTTCCTCGTGGTCAATTTTGGTTACTGATGCAATTTCATCTTCACCTTTTAAAGATATTAAACGAACACCTTGCGTAGCACGTCCCATAACTCTTAAAGCTGAAACAGGAATTCTGATTACGATACCCGAACGGTTGATAATCATTAAGTCTTCACTGTCAGTAACGTCTTTAATAGAAACCAATTGTCCGGTTTTTTCTGTAACGTTAATTGTTTTTACACCCTTACCTCCACGGTTAGTTACACGGTAGTCTTCGATGTCGGTACGTTTTCCGTAACCTTTTTCTGATACCACTAGCACTGTAACTTCCGGATTGTTAACAGCAATCATGCCAACAACTTCATCCTTATCATGTGCAAGCCTTACACCACGTACACCTGTAGCAGTTCTACCCATCGGACGAACTGTGCTTTCGTTGAAACGAATAGCCCTTCCTGAGCGTAAAGCCATAACAATTTCACTCGATCCGTTAGTTAAACATGCCTCTAAAAGCACATCTCCTTCATTGATATTTATCGCATTAATACCATTTACGCGTGGGCGAGAATAAGCCTCGAGAGAAGTTTTCTTAATCGTACCCTGTTTAGTACACATTATGATAAAATTGTTCTCTAAGTACTCCTGGTCTTTAAGGTTTTTAACTTTAATATACGCTTTGATTTTTTCCTCTTTCGGTATATTAATTATGTTTTGAATTGCCCTTCCCTTGCTTGTGCGTGTTCCTTCAGGAATTTCATAAACACGTAACCAGAAACATCTTCCCGCTTCGGTAAAGAATAGCATATAGTTGTGGTTAGTGGCAACCAGCATGTGCTCAATAAAATCTTCATTTCTTGAGTTACTACCTTTCGAACCTTTGCCACCTCTGCCCTGTGCCCTGAATTCTGTCGCTGGAGTACGTTTTACATATCCTTCGTGAGAAATTGTGATTACAACTTCTTCATCATCGATGAAATCTTCCATGCTCATATCTTCTGCAGAATGAACAATCGTTGTTTTACGCTCATCGCCAAATTTTTGCTTAACCTCTTCCAGCTCATCTTTGATAATCTTCATACGCAAACTTTCGTCGGCTAAAATAGATTTCAAATATTCGATGGTTTTCATCAGTTCAGCATATTCTTCTTTAATCTTATCACGCTCTAGTCCTGTTAAACGACGGAGCGTCATATCTAAGATTGCTCTTGCCTGGATATCACTTAATCCGAATTTTTCCATTAAACCAACACGGGCCTCTTCAGGTGTTTCTGAAGCACGGATTAACTTAATTACTTCATCCAGGTGATCTAATGCAATCAGATAACCTTCTAATATATGGGCACGCTTTTCGGCTTCTGCCAATTCATATTTCGTTCTTCGAATAACTACATCATGGCGGTGATCAACAAAATGCACAATTAAATCTTTAAGATTTAGCATTTGCGGACGACCTTTAACCAGCGCAATATTATTTACACTGAACGAAGTTTGCAGTGCAGTATATTTATAGAGGTTATTTAAAACGATTGATGCGTTGGCATCGCGTTTAATTTCATAAACAATGCGGATACCGTCTTTATTCGATTCATCTTTAATGTTCGAAATACCCTCCAGTTTTTTCTCGCCAACTAATTCAGCTGTACGCTCAATCATTTGTGCTTTGTTTACCTGGTAAGGAATTTCGGTAACAATGATAACTTCACGCTCTTTTAAGTTTTCAATTTCGGCTTTTGCACGCATAACAATACGCCCACGTCCGGTTTCGAAAGCTTCCTTAACGCCATTATAACCATAAATAATACCACCGGTAGGGAAATCAGGCGCTTTTACAAACTTCATTAGTTCCTCTACAGTGATATCCTTATTGTCGATGTAGTTTACAATACCATCTATACACTCCGTTAAATTGTGTGGAGCCATATTTGTGGCCATACCAACAGCAATACCCGATGAACCGTTAACTAAAAGGTTAGGGATTTTTGAAGGTAAAACTGTAGGTTCCTGTTCAGTATCATCGAAGTTAAACTGAAAATCAACGGTATCTTTATTGATATCAGCAACCATTTCTTCAGCAAGTTTGCTAAATCTTGCTTCGGTATAACGCATTGCAGCAGGCGAATCTCCGTCAATGTGCCCGAAGTTACCTTGCCCGTCAACCATTGGATAACGTAAACTCCAATCCTGAGCCATACGTACCATTGTAAAATATACTGAAGCATCACCATGTGGGTGATATTTACCCAGAACCTCTCCCACAATACGGGCAGATTTTTTATAAGGTTTACCACTGGTAACGCCTAAGCCCAACATACCATATAGCACACGGCGGTGTACAGGTTTTAATCCATCGCGTACATCAGGTAAAGCCCTCGATACAATTACCGACATTGAATAATCAATGTAGGCCGATTTCATTTGTTCCTCTATATTAATTGGAATGATCTTGTCGTTTTGCTGATTTTCTAAATCTTCTGCCATAAATTATTTTTTCGCCTATAAAGCGATATTTCAAAAAGGTATTATTATAACCTTGCGAATTTAGCAAAAATATGCCGAAATAAGGCATTGTGGAAAAGTTTTGGGCTTATGCGGGTGTTTTCTGGTGTCACATTTTTTTTATGTTCCTGTAGTGGTGTTTAAACGATTTTTATTTGGTTTGCATTTTGTAAACTTTTCTATATTGATGAATGCACTCAATCTAAAATAGTTAGGTTAATTTCTGGTTTTTAATGTAACTCTAATCCTATTAGCTAATCAGCAAAATCAATTAAAATTATATTTTTGTACATAACCTAAAAGCTAATGGCAAAGCAAAAACAATCGGCGATGATTTTTATTATGATTACGCTGTTAATAGATTGTACCGGATTCGGAATTATTATACCGGTTTTACCTAACCTCATCAAAGAATTTACCGGTGGCGATACAAGTGTTGCTGCAGATTATGGAGGTTATTTAATGGTCGCATTTGCATTGCCCCAGTTTATATTTTCGCCAATACTGGGTGGCTTAAGCGATAAATATGGGCGCCGACCTATTTTACTGTTCTCCTTATTTGGCTTAGGGATGGATTATTTGTTCTTATCTTTTGCACCATCCGTTTTCTGGTTTTTTATAGGCAGAATTATAGCAGGGATTACCGGAGCAAGTTTTACTACCGGAATGGCATACATTGCAGATATTTCAACGCCTGAAAAGAAAGCGCAGAATTTTGGTTTGGTTGGTGCGGCATTTGGCCTGGGCTTTATTTTAGGCTCTGTAGGTGGTGGCTTGCTAAGCAATTTTGGATTACGTGTACCTTTTATGGTGGCTGCAGGTTTATCATTAATTAACTGGTTGTACGGCTATTTTATATTGCCCGAATCTTTAGCAAAAGAAAAAAGAAGAGATTTCTCTTGGAAAAGGGCAAATCCGGTCGGGTCTTTTATAAATGCTTCAAAATATCCGGCTATTCTAGGTTTATTGGCTACTTTGCTCCTCCTGTATGTTGCTAGTCATTCTGTACAGTCTAACTGGTCATACTATGTAATAGAGAAATTCCAGTGGTCGCCTACTATGATTGGTTATTCCTTAGGTGTTGTTGGTATTACCGTGGCCATTGTTCAGGGAGGTTTAATCCGTTTAATTATTCCTAAAATAGGAAACCGAAAAGCCATTTATACGGGGCTTTCTCTTTATGTAGTAGGCTTTATCTGTTTCGCGTTTGCTGCTAATGGCTTAATGATGATGCTATTTATAATTCCATATTGTTTGGCCGGAATTGGTGGGCCAGCCATGCAAAGCATAATATCCAACCAGGTTCCGGAAAATGCCCAGGGTGAAATTCAAGGGATTACCACCAGTTTGCAAAGTTTAGCGGCCATAATAGGACCTTTCCTCGCTAGCCATATTTTTGTTTACTTTATCCAGGATGGAACACCATTTTATTTCCCGGGTGCACCTTTCATTTTTAGCGCCTTCTTGACTTTAATAGGTTTATTTATTGCGATCAGGGCTTTAAGGAAATATCATTAATTAATCCCTGTTTATAAATTGACTTAAACTATTAACCATCATGAAAAAAATATTCTTTCTAAGCTTTGCACTCATTTTATTCAATATTGTTAATTCTAAAGCACAGAAAAATGAAATTAATTGGGAAGGAACTTTTACTGTCAACTATCAAGAAAATTTCAAAATAAAATTATTTAAGGAAAAGGATAAGTATAAAGCTTTAGTAACAACAGTATTTACTGATCAGTTATGCACTAGTGAATTTCCAGATCAAAATACCATTACGTTATTTTTTGAGAAGAATACAAGAGGTAAGGGATTATCATTTATTAAAAAAGGAGACTGGATCATTCAGATTAAAAACATAAAGGGTGACTTCTATTTTTTACACAGAGGTTTCCCATTAACCACCAATCCCGATGATATCAAAATGAAAAGAATAAAATCATAAAAGCTTATTAGCCAGATTTGCCAGTTCGCTGCGTTCTCCTTTTTGTAAGGTAACATGCGCATATAGTGGGTGGTTCTTCGCGTTTTCTATCAAATAGCTCAATCCATTGCTTTCAGAATCAAGATAAGGTGTGTCTATCTGATAAATATCGCCGGTAAAAACAATTTTTGTATGCTCCCCTGCTCTCGAAATAATTGTTTTTACCTCGTGGGGTGTCAGATTTTGGGCTTCATCTATAATAAAGAATATCTTGGTTAGCGTTCTTCCCCTTATAAAAGCAAGCGGTGCAATCGCAATTTTCTCGGTAGTAATCAGCTCATCAATTTTTGCCGACATTTTATCATCTCCGCTAAATTGCTCCCTGATGAAACGTAGGTTATCCCATATGGGCGCCATAAACGGATCTGTTTTTGATTTGGCATCGCCAGGTAAAAAGCCAATATCTTTATTGCTTAGGGATACTATGGGTCTTGTAATGTAAATCTGCCGGAAGTCTCTACGCTGTTCAAGCGCACTCGCCAAAGCCAGCAGTGTTTTTCCTGTTCCTGCATTGCCTTGAATACTGACTAATTTAATCTCAGGATTTAGCAGCGCATCAATGGCAAAAGCCTGCTCAATATTTTTTGGCTTTATTTTAAAAATAGCGTCTGTTGAAACTGCAGAAATTGTTTTTAAGCTATGGTTATAGAAAACGTTTGCTGTTTTACGCTTATTTTTAAGAATATAGAATTGATTAGCGTCGTGATCTGGTAAATCTATAGCTGTGGCATCAATTGTTTTTACTTTCTTTACTTCATCTATTATGGTTTCGGAGAAGTTTATTAGCTCTGTTTTTCCAGTATAAAGTTCATCTACATTTTTAATTTTTCCGGTTTCATAATCTTCGGCATTTAGGTTAAGCGCCTTAGCCTTTAACCTGAGGCAAATATCTTTAGATACCAGGATGACTTTTTTATCGGGGTTTTCTTCTTTTAGGATTAGCGCCGCATTTAAGATCTTATGATCGGTTTTACCTTTTCCATATACTTCTTCGGCATCTGTCTTTAAAGGCTTATCGTTTAAGATTACTTTAAACTTCCCCGAATTAGCAGGTGTAAGCCTTACCCAATCGCTTATAAGCTTTTGTTTTGAAGCAAGATCTATGAGTCGGATAAAACTTCTAGCTTCGAAATTCCGGGTATCATTGCCGCTCTTAAAGTTGTCCAGTTCTTCTAAAACCTGAATTGGAATGGCAACATCATGTTCCTGAAAGTTATTTATAGCATCGTGGTCGTACAAAATAACTGAAGTATCTAAAACGAAAATCTTCTTTGATGAATGGGGATCTGATTTACCTTTTTTAGCCATTTTGTAAATTTAATCTTTCTTTGCTAAAAGTTTAAAGGATTTTTTCTGCTAAGCTATTGTAATAGCTGGAAAATTAACACTTTGGAAACACCCCGTAGAATTCGCCGATAAACACTGACCATTTGTTTTATCCTTTTCTCCGAAAATTCATATTACCAGGGGAAACCATATCCTCAATATTATTGAATGCGAAGGTTATTTTAAAATGTTATAAAAACAAAAACGGGGTCCTTCTTCTTTCGATTCAGTTCCCCGTTTTTAACCTTAATAACTTCCGTAGTTGTTAAAAAGGCATCTAATAAATCTGTAATTTGAATTTCTTCGTTTCTACTTGGTTTTGCAACTGTTGTAGATCGTTTAGAAGCTATTTCCAATAGCGATATTCCGTAGAACAATACTATTTTCAATAGGTCTGCTTAAGCCTTTTGATTTTCTGAGATAATGTTCCTTTCGGCGCTTTACCTTCATATTCTAAATGGTTTAACCCATTCAAGAAATAATCATATTCTTCTGTAGATCATTCGAAAAACTTTCCCTTTCGGTGCTGCTTTTCTTTTGAATTTTCCTGTCAGACTTTCAAATTACTCCGTATTTGATATTATCTAAGATAGTAGCTAATAGCATTCTTGTCAATAGAAAAGCGATAGTTTTTATAAACAAATTTATTAACCTGAAAATCAGGGTTTTTAACATTATCTATTACGTAAAATCAATTACGAATTTAATTGAGTGTAGTTTTCTGAAAGTTATTAACAAATTAAGCTATTTTACTTATAAACAATTACTTGTGTTTTTTATTAGATGTAATTATCAGATTTCTACTTAAAACCATAAACTTTTTAAAAAATTCATCTGAAAACATGCAACAAAAGCAGTTCATATTATGTTATTTTTGTACACATGCAGCTAAGGCAACCCATAAGAAATATTCAGGATTTTTTGTTAAGCACTTACTTTGCTGATGGCTTGCGTATTACTATCGGGGTTTTACTACCCTCATTAATTTTTGCGCAGTTCGGGATGCTCAAATATGGGATGACCTTGTCTTTAGGTGCACTCTGTGTAAGCGTTGTAGATAGCCCTGGTCCCATGGTGCATCGTAGAAACGCCATGTTAATTACTGCCGGTTTGATATTTTTGTTTTCTGTATTAACGGGGCTTACCAATAAAAACCATTATTTCATTGGTATTTTACTCGCGGCCTCCAGCTTTATCTTTTCGATGTTTTATATCTACGGTATCAGGGCTGCTGCGATTGGTACCGCTACCCTGCTTATTATGGTGCTCAGCATTGATGATATACGGCCATGGCAGGAAGTACTCAGGCACTCTTTAATGGTTTTATCCGGAAGTTTATGGTACACAGGTTTAAGTTACTTTGTTTACCGGTTAAGGCCCTTTCGTTTGGTGCAGCAATCATTAAGTGATTCGATAATCGAGGTGGCAGAATTCCTTCGCGAAAAGGCCAAATTTTATCATCGCAATAATGATTATGATAAAACTTACGCAGATTTGCTTCGGTTGCAGGTTGCTGTACATGAAAAACAAGATGCTGTAAGGGAATTACTTTTCAGAACACGTGAAATTATCAGGGATTCTACTCCGGAAGGCCGTTTTTTGATGCTTGTTTTTGTAGATATGGTCGATTTGTTCGAGCAGGTAATGTCTACCTATTACAATTATAAACAACTTCATGAGCAGTTTGACAGCGCTGGCATCTTATCAGATTATGAGATGGCAATAAAACGTATTTCTTATGCTCTAGATGATATTGCATTTGCGCTTAAAAGTGGTGGTACTCCCGTAATTTCTAAACGTTTGCTTATCGAAATCGAAAGACTTAAGATCAAGATAAATAACTTTGAAAAAAATAACGATCAGCAACAGTTCAGTACTTCTGGTATTATTGCTTTAAAGAATATTGAGGTTAATATCGAGAATATTTTAGGCCGGGTAAAAACGATAAACAGTTATTTCAAACTCAGAAATAGCAAAGATATCAGAAAGGCTGAGGTTGATACTGAAAAATTCATCACCCGCCAAAAGTTCGATTTGAACTTATTCACCGAGAACCTCACCTACAGTTCTTCAACTTTCAGGCACTCGTTAAGGGTTACCGTAGTAATGATGTTGGGTTTTGTGGTGTCGCAACTTTTAAATTTTTCACATAGCTACTGGATATTATTAACAATTCTGGTTATTTCCAAACCCGGTTTTAGTTTAACCAAAGAACGGAATTACCAACGACTGATCGGAACTACCGTTGGGGCATTTATTGGGATGGGGGTTTTAAGTTATGTTCATGATAGAAATGCTTTGTTTGCTATTTTATTGATTTGTATGGTTGGTTGCTACAGTTTTCAGCGTAAAAATTATGTAGTTAGTGTTTTGTTTATGACACCATACATTCTAATCCTTTTCGATTTTTTAGGCATGGGGTCGTTAGCCCTAGCAAGGGAAAGAATTTACGATACTTTTATCGGCTCTGGTATAGCACTTTTGGCCAGTTATTCATTGTTTCCTACCTGGGAACATGAAAAACTTAAAGAAGCAATGGTTGATATTTTAAAGGCAAATAAAGCTTATTTTGAACAGGTGATGCAGTTATATTTCGATAAAAATTATAACCGAACAGAATATAAATTGGCCCGTAAAGAGGTATATGTTAGTACTGCCAATTTAGCTTCCTTATTTCAACGGATGTTTTCCGAACCTAAGAGCAAGCAGCTATTTATTAAGGAAGTTCATCAATTTACGGCCTTGAGTCACCTCATTTCCTCTTATATAGCTACCTTATCACTTTATAATAAAGAACACGATTTTCATTTTGAAAATTTTGATGTATTAAAACCTATCGCAAATAATACAACTTATCTGCTCGACACTTCGATAGCAAACCTTGAAAAAGGACAAAACACAGTTGATAACGTACCTTTAATCAGGTTGAATGATAATTCTTTAAATGTTAAATCTGGTGAGGATTTAGTACCTGAGCAGTTTGATTTAATACAAAAGGTAGCTTACGATTTGTATAAATTATCTGTTAAAATTAAAATTTAGTTAGCTGCGTGAGCTGCTCATCAAGATTACACCTGCTGAATGGCAAGGTGTAGATTAGTCCGTTATCTAATTTAAAAACAATTTTTGCTTCACAATCGATTTCCTTATTTGCTAAATCTTTTATATTGAGAGAAATGGCATGAAATTTTAATTCGGGGTTGTCAGACTCTACTACGTCACTTCTGGTTTTGAACTTTAATTTTACTTCTTTTACACCATTTGTAATATAGATTTTGTCAATCTTTTTAAACGCTGTGTTAGTTGTAAAATTTAAATTTACTATAGCTTTATCATCAGCTATATTTCTGAATAATTCAAAAGCGTAATAACTTTTGTCATCGCGATAATATTGATAATCGATATTTTGCTTAACCTGCTGTCCAAAGGATAATTTGGTTAATAAAATTAGTAAGCCGATAAATAGGGATGTTTTCATTTATTTAAAATCTAGGGCATGGGACTTTAAATCCTTTAAAATTATTATGTCTGTAAATTAGTGATAACTCGTATGTTCGGGGTGTTGCACTCAGCAACTTACTGCCATAAACTGTATAATTCATGCCTACACTTAGGTTATCGATTACTAAACCTAAATATGGATAATAGGATGACTCATTGAACTTATGCCATAAACCCGCATTGATTTTGATTTTCGTCTGCTCATTGGGCTTAATTCCCAATACAATCCCGGCAAGCTGATCTTGATTAGCGCCCTGAAAATGATAAACTCCCGTAAAATTTAAATCAACGTAATCACTAAGGAGGTAAACCATACCAAGGTTTATTGTTTTTCTTGATGCAAGAGCGTCACTATTGGTACCCAAAAGGGTTTCAACTGGTCTTGTTAAATGGTATTGAGCGTAACCTGCCGCGATACTTAATTTTTCGAAACTTGCAGAAAAATTAGCACCCACATTCAAATCGAAGTAAGAAGTCCTGTCGTTTTGCAGGTCGAGATAATTTGGCAGTGATGGATCAAATCCTAGTCCATTATATTGTGAAGCAAATGTTAACCTGTTATAATCAAGAAACCTTGATACGTATGAAATTTGAGGAGCCAAACCAAATTTAAAACGATGATGAACATCTAAGTATTGATAATAGGAAGCGCTTGCACTTATATGCTGAGATTTTAAAGCTTTATTGAAAGACTCATCAAACAAGCCGCTTAAACCTATACTAAATACACTATTTGTAAAATTCTCATCCTGAATAAGTTTTAAATCGCCGGAAATACTATAGGTATTGTATGGATCGCCCAAATTACCCCATTGCTGACGGGTGTTTAAGGCAATTCTATAATCCCCGTCAAAGAAACCTGTAAAGGCTGGATTTAAAGTTAACGGTGAGGCAAAATACTGTGAAAACTTCGGGTCCTGAGCGAAGGAGACTTTGCACATAAAGCAGATACTCAATATTATAAATAGCTTATTCATTATAATATTAATATAGTTTTACCTTTCGATTGAAATTTTCCCCCTAAAACATCTATACCTTCTGCAAACCACGAAAAAGTTTCCATAGGTTGCATTTTAGTTTTAAATAAGCCATCCCAACCGGTTGATTCCATTGTGTTTGTTTCATAAACCAGAATCCCCCATTTGTTAAAAATTTTGAAGCTGTTAAGTTGCTTAATGCTTGTAAAAAAAGGATACAACCTATTATTTGTGGCTTTTTGAGGTGTAAAAGCAGTAGGTACCATAATCTTTGGCGCAGGCAGGATATTTAAATCCAAATGTGATGTGATAATACATCCTTTATCACTTGCTAAGGAGATATAATAAGTTCCGGCTTTTTTAACCCTGGTTGGATCTGCAACAGGCTTGCTTAAGGTAGCATCGGTAAAATAATATGCTTTTTCATATCCTTTACTTCCTTTTACAATATCTGCTGAGGTCAGATCTATATAATCATAATCAAAAATTGGCTTGGGTTGGTTTAAAACGATAATTGGTAATGGGTTAACCGTTACATTTATTTTACCAGATGTATAACATCCGTTTGCATTAGTAATTTTTACAAAGTAAGTTCCTGTTTTAGAAACCTGGTTGGGTTGCTGGAGTTTATTGCTTAAATTGCTATCGGTAAAATAAGTATAACTTACCCCTGCGGTTGTGCCTGCGTATAACGTGGTATTAGTAATGTCAACAGTTGACGGATAGCAAACTGCCGGAGGATCTGTTGAAACCAAAACAGGTAAATCATAAACGGTAACATTAACCTTTTCTGTAACCACACAACCCATTTTATTTGTAGCCTTAACAAAATAAGTACCTGACTTTTCGATCTTTTCAGGATCGGCAATTGGTTGGGTTAAAGCTGCATCATAGAAGAAGTCAAATTTTAAGTCTGCATCACTTCCCTTAAAATTGTTTAATGAGGCAATATTAACTGTCGATGGATAACAAACGCCTGCCGGGTTGGTGATTTTTAGTATTGGTTTTGGGTTTACAACAACATCTACATACTGAATTTTATTACACCCCAGGTTGTTACTGAGGTTTACATAATATCTTCCGCTTACATTTATTTTCGTAGGGTTTGATAGGGATTTTGTTCCGGCAGCATCCGTATAGTAGCTTCTTGTAATATCGCTCAAATCTCCGGTGTATAGATCATTTTTTGTAATATCTACCGTTTCATTGTAGCATACGTCCTCAGGTTTTTTGATGGTTATATTAGCAACATCAAAAATAGATACATCTACACTCGAAACACTTTCACAACCTTTATAATTGGTTGCCATAATGTAAAAGGTTTTGTTTTCTTCAACGGTAAATAAGCCTTTTATCGGAATGGTTAAATCTTTATCCTCATATGCAAAATAACTGAAATCAGCATGTCTGTTAAGTATATAATCGTCTGAAGTTAAATCAATTGCTGTGCCCTGGCAAACCGTGTTTTTTGGTAAAAGCTGTAACTGATAATCGACACTGTGTACCACCGCTGTTACCGTACTCGGACAGCCAAAGCCCGCAAAAGGTATTAAATCTAAAACGATTTGGGTGCCTTCCGGAGGCGTTGGTTTAATTTTAATCGTCGATCCGGTTCCATATTTTATGCTACGGTCACCGTTATACCAATTGTAAGTCTGAAAACCACTGGGACCGGAAACGTTAAGCTCATCTGAGCTTTTACAATAAGTGTTTCCAATAATTAGACCACCACATAAGTTGTTTACATCAACATAAGCATATCCAAAATGTCCCCCTAATGTACAATCGCCTGTTATAAACTCAAGAAGTATTTGTTTTCCCTGATAGCCGGATAAATTAATGGTTACGGGAGTCCATTCTTTATAGATTACCGTACTGCTAACCGTTGATTTTTTAAAGCCCGGAAGTGTTGAAGTGGCTATATATTCAAAAGATGCACAAGGTATGTATAAGCCTGTTTCCAGGTCTTTCACCCTGGCAATAAATTTGGGCTGTTCAACCGGAGCATGATTAGGATCTTCAAAAACTACTGCATACTGATAAGTTAATGTAAATTCAGGGCGATCAGATGGTATATTAATTAAATAAGAAATACCTTCTGCCTGGTTTCCGGTTCCGTTGTTACCTACTTTAACAGTATAATTACCAGCATTCTTGGGAACTATGGGAAATTTACCATATTGATCTACTGCTTTTCTATCGTTTTGGAGGGTATGTCTTCCGGATACAGCATTTCCTACTTCATTTAAGGTTACACCATTTGTAGAGATGGAACCAGTAAATAATTTCCAGTTTTTAAAATTTCCATTTTCAAAACCGATGTTTTCAGGACAAAGCTGAGCATACATTTTTGATGTCATAGCCGTAAAAACTATGAATAACATCAAGGTTATTCTGTGAGTCAATTTTGTTGGGAGCGATTTTTTTAATTTAAGGTTAGCTAAAGTTAAGGTTTAGCAAGGCATAATAACGATGATAAACTGTGCTGAAAATCAAATTTTACACCAATGCTTTTTACTCGCAATAGTTTAGCCGTTTTTAGTGCTTAATTTTGTTTTTTAACTGTTTGATTTTCAGTTGATTGTTTTTTGTTTTTATAGTTATCCTATAGGGGTTTAACCGGCTTTAGTCGTGTTTTTTACACGAAGTTTTATTTGCTGAAATGAAAACCCGGTAATAAATACTAAAACAATGCGGTTATTCTGATTGTTATGCATAGTCATTTAAGGAAGTAATATGGAAAAGCTATATACAGCCGAAGTTACTGCAACCGGCGGAAGAGACGGACACGTTAAATCGAGTGATGGACAAATAGAATTTGAAGTAAGAAGGCCAAAGGAGCTTGGTGGACAAGGTGGGGCTACTAACCCGGAACAATTATTTGCAGCAGCATGGGGACCATGCTATTTAGGTGCATTGGGTTCTATAGCCGAACGCGAAGGCGTTGATGTGAGCGAAGCAACCGTAAACGTTTTGGTTTCTTTTAATAAAGATGGAAACGCTTTTGCACTTTCAGCCGATTTAGATGTTCATATTCCTGGAATTGCTCATGATGAAGCACAGAAAATAGCCGACAAGGCGCATAAAGCCTGTCCTTACTCTAAGGCAACAAGGGGAAATATTGAGGTAAGAATTACAGCAGTTTAAATAATTTTAATTCGAAAGAAAGGCAGGCTAATTTTTAGCCTGCCTTTCTTATTTTATTGAAAATACTAACAAAATTATAAGAGCAGCTTACTCGCAAGTCCTAATATTAACAGGAAGCCAAAAACATCAGTAAATGTGGTAATGATTATTGATGAAGCAATTGCCGGGTCAATACCAACCCTCTTTAATATCAGTGGGATCCCCGCTCCTGTTATGCCGGCGATAACAAGGTTGCCAGTCATGGCTAAGAAAATAACCAAACCAAGCATTGGATTTCCATCGAAGAAAAAAGCAAAAATAAATACAATCAGGCCATTCGCGGCACCATTTATTAAACCAACGGTAAATTCTTTTAACACCGTTCTGTAGGCCTGTTTATCTGTTAAGTCATATAAGGAAATACGCCTAACGGTAACGGCCAGGGCTTGTGTAGCTGCATTCCCTCCCATTCCGGCAATAATTGTCATATAAGCCGCTAAAGATGGTATTAGCTTAATGGTTGGATCAAAATAACGAACAACTGATGATGCCAGAAACGCTGTGCCTAAATTGATAATTAACCAGGGTAAACGCGATTTAACCGCTTCAACCCAGTTTCCACTTAATTCCTCATCTTCTGATACCCCTGATATTTTTAAGATATCCTCGGTACTTTCTGCCTCCAAAACATCAATTACATCATCAAAGGTTACCCGGCCAAGGAGTTTCTGGTGATCGTCAATTACTGGGATACTCGTTAAATTATACTGAGAAATTAAATTGGCAACCTCCTCCTGGTCGGTATCAGGATGTACATAAACGGCATCAGTTTTTACCAGCTCAGTGATGTGTGCATTGTGTTTGGCTTTTATAATGTCTTTTAAGGAAACAATGCCTTTAAATATATCCGAATCATCAACAACGTAAATGGTATAAAATTCTTCCATTTCCTCGCTCTGACGGATAATTTCATCAATTGCGTCTTTTTTGGTAAGATTAATGTTTACACAGATAATGTCTGTGTTCATTAAACCGCCGGCGGTTTTTTCGTCGTAGGTTAAAAGATTACGGATATTTGATGCATCTTCTTCATTTAAATCTTCAAGGATTTCATTCTGCTCATGATCCTCTAGCTGCGAAATGATGTCTGTTGCATCGTCGTAATCCAGTTCCTCAACAATTTCCGTACGCTTATCAGGATGAAGCTGAAAGAGTAAATCCTCAGGGTGAGATTCCTCATCCATTTCAGAAATAATTTCAGACGCCGTTTCTGCCGGCAGCAAATTAATGATATGCTGTTGCTCAGCTTTGTCTAAACGTTCGAATAAAATGGCAATTTCAGAGGCATGATAATCCTCTAAAACCACTTTTAAAGTTTCATCACCAGCTAAAATTGCATTTTTAACTTTCTGTACGTCGCTTTTATCTATTTCGAATGATGATTGCATATTACTAAAGCTCCTAAAATAGGGAAACTAATGCGATTTTAATGAATATTACAATTTTTACAAACTGGAAACTCGGTTAAAATTGTTATTTAAACCACCCTCTTTTCCAGAAATAAATTACCTGAATTATAGCAATTACGCCCATCACAATCCATGTATAAAGGTAGCCGTGTGGATCATAAAGCTCAGGCATGTTTCCTGTCATCACTTTACCCGTAACGGGGTCTTCCCTGCTAAAATTCATTCCATAAATACCGGCAATGAATGTTAATGGAATAAAAATGGAAGAAATAATCGTTAACACTTTCATAATTTCATTCATCCTGTTACTGATGATGGAAAGATTCATATCGATATTTGCAGAGGCAATCTCTTTTAATGATTCTATAAAATCGATAATCTGAATGCAGTGATCATAAGCATCTTTAATGTATGTTCGGGTTACATCGTTGATTAAATCACTTTCACTACGCAAAATGTCATTTAACTTATCACGCTCCGGCCAGGCAACTTTTCTTATGGTAATTAACGATCGTTTTATGGCTTGCGTATCATACATGATGCGCTTATCAGGATTATCGAAAAGCCTGTCCTCAATAGAATCAAGCTCCTCGCCCCAGTGATTTAGCAATGTAAAATAATTATCAACGATAACATCCATAATGGCATACATTAAATAACTGGAGCCTCCAATTCTGATATTCCCCTTTCCCACTTCCAGCCTTTTCCGAACGGGATTAAAACAGTCCTGGTAATCTTCCTGGAAAGTAATTAAAAACTTTGCAGTAAGAATAAAGGATATTTGTTCATTACATAAATCGTTATCATCGTTTAGGTATAGATGCCGGCTTACCGCAAAAACATATTTATCATTATCGTATTCATCCAGTTTAGGTCGTTGGTAAGAACTGGTAATATCTTCAAGCACCAACCTGCTTACATTTAATTTTGCGTATAATGTTTCGAAAATATCCGGATCAGCCAACCCTTTTATATCAAACCAGTAGTAAAAATCTTTGTTTTCAGTAAGTTTATCAATGTTATTGATATTATTAATCTCTTCCTTTTTATAACTTTTATCGTTATAGGTATGAAGCGTAATCTTTGGTTTTAACGCATTCTCGTCAATGGCATACAAACCCGGACTAGTACCAGGTTCAGGAACTTTATAATGTTTATGACGATTACGAGGTTTATTTTTAGCCATAACTTAAAGGTATAATCTCGCTTGCGGCCCCTGATTAAACAGTAGGTCGACAATACTCAAATTAGGTAAAAACTGATGTTTATCTTCAAAAACCTGATAATATGGCTTATTGTTTACATTATCATCAACTTTCTTTGGATTCATCATACCGCGATAATCCATCGTTGCCTCATGCTTGCCGATATATTCTGTAGTAAATTTATAATCAAGGTTAAGCTTAAGCTTTTTGCTAAGCCAGGTGAAAAGTTCGAGATTATAATCAAAAAGAAAATCGAATTGCTGTGTGTAAAACCTTTTCAGTTCATCTTCATAAAATTCGAAATACGCAGAACTTCTGTAACAGGTTTCCAGGCTTAACCAATGTAATCTTTGCCAGTTAAAATCGTAACTTATCTTTACATCTTTATAAGGTGTGTGCATTTTCGATCCCCTGGCAACAGGAACGGTAAGGTCTAATTTTCCGTTTGGAGAATATATACTGGCTCTGTTTCTGTAAGTTTGTTTAGGGAAATGCTCAAATTTTTCCAGTAAATAATCAGTATTAAGCGATTGAATTTTACTGAAGTAACTTACTGGTGCAAGATAAAATAATGGAAGTATAGCAGTATTTTGCATTTGAAAATATATGTTTGTAATTCAAACGTTTTAAAATTAATGATTAAAAGAGGGATTGCGCATGTTGGCGTATTTTTTTTATGCCTGATATCGCTGCTACCTCTTCCGGTATTGTTATTTTTTGCAAGATTACTATATTATCTGCTGTATTATGTAATCGGATACAGAAAAAATGTTGTCAGGACAAACCTTCGCAATTCTTTTCCTGAAAAATCTATCCGGGAAATCATCATAATAGAAAAGAAATACTTTAAATTCCTTGCTGAGTTAATATTCGAAATCATAGAATTAACTACAATTTCTGAAGCAGAAACTTTAAAACGTGTTAAGTTTTCAGGAACAGAAAAATTAGAGGCGCATTTTGAAAAGGGAGAAAGTTTACTGGCTTGTACGGGTCATTACGGTAACTGGGAGCTTGGTACATTGGCCTTAGGGTTAAACATTTCAGCAAAAACCATTGTAATTTACAAGCCAATAAACAATAAAATCTTCGAAACCTGGTTTAATAAGCTCCGTACAAAATTTGGGAACATTTTTGTGGCCATGCGCCAAACACTGCGTTGCATGGCGACTTATAAAAATGAAACGAGTATTTTGTGTTTCGCAAGCGATCAATCGCCGGTTAGGGAAGAAAGTAAATACTTTGTTGATTTTTTGAATCAACCTACTGCGGCATTGTTAGGTATTGAAAAAATAGCTAAATCTACTAACCGGCCAATTTACTATTTTAAGGTTATTCCTGTAAAAATGGGTTACTATAACATAGAGATTATACCGATGTGCTTAAATCCTGCTGAAACCGTTGATGGAGAAATTACTAATTTGCACTTTCAATTTTTAGAGGAAATAATAAAAGAAAAACCACAATACTGGCTTTGGAGCCATAAACGCTGGAAATTTAAACCCGAATAACAATAATACATGAACCCATCAGTAGCGGTCGTAATTTTAAACTGGAACGGAAAATCATTTCTTGAAAAATTTTTACCCGGAGTATTAAACTCCTTGTATGATAACCTGCAAGTTGTTGTTGGCGACAATGCTTCGACCGATGATTCGGTTTCTTTTGTTGAAGCGAATTTCCCAACCGTTAAAATATTAAAAAACGAGGTTAACCATGGTTTTGCAGGCGGATATAATAAAATTTTAGAACGTGTTGAGGCAGATTATTTTATTTTATTGAATTCTGATGTTGAAGTAACACCAAACTGGATACAGCCTGTTATCGATTTAATGCAAACTGATGATGCAATTGCTGCGGCTCAGCCCAAAATCAAGTGGCAGTTAAATAAAAACCAGTTCGAGTATGCTGGCGCTGCGGGTGGGTTTTTAGATATTTACGCTTATCCTTTTTGTCGGGGCCGTTTATTTAATGTTTATGAAACTGATAACGGGCAGTATAATGATGTGAAAGAAGTTTTCTGGGCAAGTGGTGCTGCATTTTTTATAAAAAGCAAATACTGGAAGGAAACTGGAGGATTGGATGCAGACCTTTTTGCGCACATGGAGGAAATTGATTTGTGCTGGCGATTAAAAAATTTAAACTACAAAGTTGTTTACTGTCCTGATGCAGAAGTTTACCATGTTGGAGGCGGAACATTGCAAACAGAAAATCCCTTCAAAACCTATCTGAATTTCAGGAACAACCTGATCATAATGCAAAAAAACCTTCCGTTTGGTGATGCTGTTTTCAGGATTATTATCAGGATGTTTATAGATTTTATCGCCTGGTGGCATTTCTTGCTTTCCGGAAAACCGAAATTTACAATGGCTGTAAGTAAAGGACATTGGCATTTTCTTAAAGATTTGGCTAAAACGGCAAAGAAAAGAATGTTGTACCAAAAGCCTTATTCGGCTCACGCAGGTGTTTATAAAAACAGCGTGGTCTGGGCCTTTTTTATCAGGAAAATAAAATCCTTTTCAAATCTTTAGTTTGTTGCCAAAGATTCATCAATAGATTTTTTAATCCAGCCGATAGTATTTGAAGCTAAACCTAAAGTACTAAATTTAATAGTTCCGGTTTTATCGATTACAACATGTGTTGGGTAGCCCTTAACTTTATATTTATCAGCTATAAATCTGCCATTATCTACAATATTATACTTGAAAGGTAATGTTTTCAGGAAGTCCTTAAGTAAGTATTTTTCATCAAGTGCAATGGCAAGGAAAATAACATCCTGGTCTTTATATGCTTCTGTTAATTCATTCAATTCCGGGATTTCGGCCTTACACGGCGGGCAGTTAATAAACCAGAAATTTAATACAATAACTTTTCCGGTAGGATTTTTCAGGTCGAATTTATTCCCGTTCATATCCGAAGTTTTGAAACCGTTAAATTTCTCTCCTGCAATAAATGAATCACTTTGCCTTGGCTTAGGCATTCTATCCATCATTGCCTTGCGTTGTTCTGCGGTGAGTTCGTAAATCATCCATTCCTGTTGCCCGTCGTCGGTTTTGGTTTGCCTGCTTTTTACGCCATATTTTCCACTTTGCATGAGTTTCCTCCATACATTATATGGATAAACCAGGCCATCTTCTCCCCTTACAACCGATTTTTCATCAAGCGTTGGTCTTTGTTGTGGTACTGATGTTTGCGCACTTGTAATTAAAGCAAATAAAATCAGGATAATTGAGAGCGTTGTTTTTATCATTTTGTATAGTTTTATATTAAACTTTCTAATGCTAATTTATATCCTTTCATGCCAAAACCCGTTAAAACACCTTTACAGTTTTTTCCGGTTAGGGATACATGACGGTATTCTTCCCGGGCATAAATATTGGAGATATGCACTTCAACAACCGGGGTTTTAATAGCTGCAATCGCATCGGCCAAAGCAACAGAAGTATGTGTGTAGCCACCCGCGTTGAGAATAATGCCATCATAACTGAAACCAATTTCATGCAATTTATTAATGAGTTCGCCTTCTACATTACTTTGAAAGTAATCGATTTCTATACTTGTATAAATCGCTTTTAGCTCTTTAATGTAATCTTCTATATTCGTATTTCCGTAAATAGATGGCTCCCTAACACCTAAAAGGTTTAGATTCGGGCCATTTATAATTTGAATTTTCATCTTTTGCAAAATTGGTTTTAATAGTGATTAAACAGCTGCCGGTTTTTTAAAATTTGCTTCCGTTTAATGATAGGTTGTAATGTTAAATTTGTAACGTTGCAATGTTATAAAAAAAATAGATAAAACCATGCTTTGGCAATCATATATCAAAGGATTTAAAGCTTATTTAAAACTGGAAAGATCACTTTCGGGCAATTCAGTTGAAGCTTATTTAAATGATATAGATAAATTAAGTCAGTTTTTTCAATCTGTTAATGCTGAACCTCAACTTACAGAAATAACATCAGCAGAGATAAAATCCTTTATTAGCTGGCTCCATAACCTTGGGATGCTTGGAAGTACACAGGCAAGGGTCATATCAGGTCTTAAAGCTTTTTTTGCTTACCTGATGCTTGAAGATATTATCCGGAATGATCCGATGGCACTTATTGAAGCCCCTAAAATTGTTAGAAAACTACCCGATACACTTAATATTTACGAGATAAACAGCTTAATTGAAGCCATTGATGCCTCAAAGCCCGAAGTTATGCGTAATAAGGCCATCATTGAAGTTTTGTACGGCTGCGGATTAAGGGTTACCGAGCTGACAGAGCTGAAAATTTCAAATCTATATCCTCAGATAGAATTTATAAAAGTTATTGGCAAGGGAAATAAGGAACGCTTAGTGCCTGTTGGAAGTGTTGCCCTGAAGTTGTTGGATATTTATATTAATCAGGTTCGGGTGCATGTGAGGATTAAAAAAGGAAACGAAGATTTTATATTCCTTAACCGCTTTGGTGCCAAATTATCGAGAATTTCGATTTTTAATTTGATAAAAAGTCTGGCCGTTCAGGCCGGGATAAAAAAAACGATCAGCCCCCATACTTTGAGGCACTCCTTTGCTACACATTTAATTGAGGGAGGTGCTGATTTGAGGGCCGTACAGGAAATGTTAGGGCATTCGAGCATTACCACAACAGAAATCTATACGCACATCGACCGGGATTACCTGCGTGAAGTGGTTACGCAATTTCACCCAAGGGCTTAGGGATTTGTACGGGCAACTATCATTCTGTCTTTCCCGTTAATATCTTTTTTTAACTCAATGTTTTTAAACTGTTTATCTATCAAAACCTGAAGGGTTTCTGCCCATAAATACTCATTAATTTCCAGGAATAAATAGCCATTTGGATTTAAGTTACTCATGGCAAAATCAGCAATGGCTTTATAAAAAACCAGTGGGTTTTCATCGCTTACAAATAAGGCTAAATGTGGCTCATTGGCGAGCACGTTTTCATGCATTTCAGCCTTCTCAAGCTCGCGGATGTAAGGTGGATTACTTACAATGATATCATATTTTATTGTTTCTGAGTAGTTTAGGATATCAGCTTCAATAAAATTAATTTCTGCTTCATTAAGCCTGGCATTTTCCGATGCTGTTTTAAGTGCCGCTGGCGAAATATCTAAGGCGGAAATATTTAAGTGTGGTAAATGTTTTTTAAGGGTTACGGGAATACAACCCGATCCGGTACCAATATCGAGTAACGATGCTTTTTTATCCCTGATTTCTCTGATTATCCAGTCAACGAGTTCTTCGGTTTCCGGCCTTGGAATTAAAACATGTTCATTTACCTTAAAAGTTAAGCCATAGAAGAATGTTTCGCCCAATACTTGCTGAAGTGGTTTCCCTTTCTTTAAGCTATTTAAAATTTTATTAAGGGAAGCTAAATCTTTTACTGATAACGCCTTATCCTTTTTAGTAAGAAATTCATTTTTCGCAATTTTTAAAGTATGCGTCACTGCTGCATTAAATAGGGCCTTTACCTCATCAGCATCGTAAATTTCACCCAGCGTATGTATGTATTCCTGCTCTAACTCTTTAATATTCATCGACTGCAAAAGTAATAAATTAAGCTGCCCTACTTGTCATAATTTAACTACTTTTGCCTTAATGAGCGATGAATTTTATATTAAGCGTTGTTTAGAACTGGCGGTTTTAGGTTTGGGAAATGTTAGTCCTAATCCAATGGTGGGATGCGTAATTGTTGTTGACGGAAAAATTATTGGCGAAGGCTTTCATCAGAAATTTGGAGAAGCACATGCCGAACCTAATGCAATAAATGCAGTTATTAAAAAATATGGTGATGAGGCAGCGTTGTTGCTTAAAAAAGCTACTGCTTATGTAAATTTAGAGCCTTGCGCTCATTTTGGAAAAACACCCCCATGCGCAGATTTATTTATTAAATACCAGCTTAAAAAGGTCGTAATTGGCAACCGTGATCCTTTTTCTGGTGTAGATGGAAAAGGAATTGAAAAACTTAAAAACGCTGGAATTGAGGTTACAAGCGGTATTTTAGATGAGGAATGCCGTTATTTTAATCGTCGTTTTTTTACCAGAATTCAAAGCCAAAGGCCTTTTATTATCCTGAAATGGGCACAAACCAGCAATGGTTATTTTGCAACAATAAATGGCCACCAGCAATGGATTAGCGGAGGTTTGGCGAAACGTTTAGTACACAAGTGGCGTACGGAAGAAGATGCAATTCTCATTGGTAAGCAAACAGCCGTGATGGATAATCCGCAGTTAACCTCCCGGGACTGGCCTGGTAAAAATCCGGTGAGGTTGGTAATAGATAAGTCATTGCAAATCCCTCAGGATAATCATATTTTTAATCAGGAAGCAAAAACGATCATTTTTAACGAGCTTAAAACAGATGTAGTTGATCATATCCACTACATACAGATGGAAGATATGCATTTTTATCTGCCGCAAAAAATCGCCTTTCAACTCTATCTGATGGATATTCAGTCGGTTATCATAGAAGGTGGTGCAAATATTTTAAAACAGTTTCTGGATGCAAATCTTTGGGATGAAGCTCGTATTTTTACTTCGGAAAACAGCTGGTCTGAAGGTATTTCTTCGCCGGTAATAAATGGTAACCTGATTGAGGAAACTCAGGTTGGTACAGATAAGCTCTCGATTTATATAAACCAAACAGTTTAAATGATATACATTATTTTAAGTATTTTTTGCAGTGTAACGGTGGCAGTGCTGCTAAAACTTGCCAAAAGATACCAGATTAGCATAATACAGGCAGTAACGGTTAATTATTTAATGGCCTTTATGCTTTGCTTTTTGTTTTTTAGACCTCAGATTAGCACCCTGAATTCATTGGCCCCATGGCCTGTTTACGGTTCTTTAGCCATATTACTGCCCGGAATATTTTTAATTTTGGCAGCATCGGTTAAAAAACTGGGAATTGTTAAAACAGATATTGCCCAACGGCTTTCGTTGTTTATCCCCATTCTGGCAGCTTATTTTATTTTTAAAGAAGACTTTAATCAACTAAAATTTATTGGTCTTGGCATTGGTTTTCTGGCTATTGTATTAACTTTTCTTCGTAAATCGTCAAACGAAACACAATCAAATAACTGGTTTTTTCCAATTACTGTCTTTCTTGGTTTTGGGGTAATTGATGTTCTTTTTAAACAAATCGCATTACATAAAGAATTTCCTTACACAACCTCACTATTCATTGTTTTCTTTTTAGCCTTTATCGTATCAGTAATCATTGTAACGGTTATGGCGCTTTCCGGGAAAACGAAACTCCAGTTGGTAAACATGGGTTGTGGTGTAATATTAGGCGTTTTTAATTTTGGAAACATTCTGTTTTATTTAAAAGCGCATCAGGCATTATCTTCAAATCCCTCAACAGTTTTTGCAGCAATGAATTTAGGTGTAATTGTAGCCAGTACGCTTATAGGTGTAATGATATTCAAAGAAAAACTTTCTAAGCTAAATTATTTTGGTATTGCCCTTGCCATTTGTGCGGTTATTTTAATTACAATAGCTCAGTTAAATGCTGTTCGATGATTCATATAAAACGATCGCTAATACTACCGAAGGCATTTTTAGGGATAAAGGAAGCAAGTTTATAGCATATGCTTATCCGATTAAATCTGAGGAAGAAATAAAACCAATCTTAAACGATTTAAGAAATGAACACAATAAGGCGAGGCACTTTTGCTATGCATACCGCTTAACACCCGATAGGTCGGTTTTCAGGATTAACGATGATGGTGAACCTTCTGGCACAGCTGGCAGGCCAATTTTAAATTGCCTGTTGTCAGAAGATTTAACTAACATTATAATTGTTGTTGTGCGTTATTTCGGAGGAACTTTGCTGGGGGTACCAGGATTAATTAATGCATACAAAATGGCTAGTATCGAAGCCATCAATGCATCTTCAATTATTACCAAAACGGTAAACGATGTTTACGAAGTTCATTTCGAATACCTGCAGATGAATGCTGTAATGAAACTGGCTAAAGATGAGCAATTGGCTGTTCTGTCCCAGAACTTCGATATTGATTGCGTTTTAAAATTTGAAGTTAGAAAAACACAACTAAATCAGGTTTTAACTAAGTTTGATAAAATTGAAGGTGTAAAATTAAAATACCTTCAAACCATATAACTAACCAGATATGAAAATAGCAGAAAGCGATTTAATTATAAATCCTGATGGAAGTATCTATCACCTTAATCTTTTACCCGAAGATATTGCCCCAACAGTAATCACAGTTGGCGATCCTGAACGTGTAACTGAAGTAAGTAAACATTTTGACCGGATTGAACTTAAAAAGGGAAAGCGTGAATTTATTACGCACACCGGTTTTGTTGGGCAAAAACGTGTTACAGTACTCTCCACGGGTATAGGAACTGATAATATCGATATTGTTTTTAATGAACTTGATGCGCTGGTTAACATTGATTTTGAAACCCGGACGGTAAAGAAAGAATTAACATCGCTGAATATCATCCGCGTAGGAACTTCCGGAGCCGTTCAACCTGATATTCCAATGGGAACTATTTTAGCCTCTTCTTTTGGTTTAGGAATGGATGCTTTGATGAATTATTATGTTCATGATTTAGCTGGGGATGAGCGAAGTTTACTTGATGATATTAAAAGTCATTTTGGACATTTAAAGAACATTAATCCTTATATAACTGCTGCTGCTGATCATTTACTAAACAGCATCGGAAAAGATATGGTAAAGGGAATTACGGTAACTGCACCCGGATTTTATGCGCCACAAGGACGACAAGTTCGTGCTAAAAATGCAGTCCCTGATTTTGTTGGTCTTATAAATAGTTTTGAAAGCAACCACAACAGGATTACAAACCTGGAAATGGAAACAGCAGGTATATACGCCTTGGCGAAAGTTTTAGGCCATAACGCATTATCGGTAAATGCAATCCTGGCAAGCAGAGTTAAATTCGAATTTAGTAATGAGCCTGATAAAATAGTTGAGAAAGCAATAAAACTTGTTTTAGAAAGGATTTAGAATTAATCACTGAACAAGGTTAATGTTCAGTGATTAATTTATATTAAACGCTTGGTATTTTTTCTTGAACCAACTCGTTCTGCTCCGTGTCTAAATACGTACAGGTCATTTTTTGTAAGTCTATAACCCATTTTTCTACACCTGCATCGGCAGCTTGCTTGCAAAAGGTAAAATAATCCGTTTCACCTTTTTGGTGGATTTTTAAAGCATGTTGTAGTTTTTCAGAAGAGGATGTTTTATTAATAACCAAATCCGGGTATTCCTCAGGACTTGCCTGAACAGAATAATCTTTACCATCGAAATAAACAGATAAGCCATTAGCAACATAAACATCATTTCTAACCACACCCAGATTTTTTATGTTTTGAATAAATAGCGGGAAGTCTGCTCCCGTTTTAATCTTTGCTTCTGCAGCTTTTATTTCTTCAATGGAAAACATAATTATTTATTTAGTGACACTTTGAATATGGTTGTTTGTGTGTATAAATCTTCAGGCCTTAAAACAGTTGATGGGAATTCATCAATATTAATCGCATTTGGATGATGCTGCGTTTCAATACAAAAAGCACCATAAGCGCCATAAGTTTTTCCGCCCTTACCATTTTTTACATTTAAATACTTTGAGGTATATAAATGCGCTACAGGTTCTGTGGTATATACACTTAAAGTTAAACCGCTTTCTTCTTCAAATGTTTTAGATGCCAGCGATAAGTCGCCATAAACCTTATCCAATACAAAAGTCTGGTCGTAACCTTCATCAGGATTCCAATCCTGGCTTATTTCCTTTAACTGGGTAAAATCCAATGCCGTATTTTTAACCGGAACCACTTTCCCGGTAACACAGAAATTTTCATCTTGTTCAAGGTAATTTGAGGCAAAAATCTGCTGTTTATGTTTACTGATATTTCCACCATTCGGAGCAAGGTTAAAGTAACCGTGATGGGTTAAATTAATGGCTGTTGCCTTATCGGTCTCAGCCTCATAGCTTAAAATCAGCTCATCATTTTCAGTTAATTCGAAAGTTAACCCGATAATCAGATTACCTGGAAAGCCCTCTTCCCCATCAACACTTTCATATTCCAGTGTAACAAACGATTCTCCTTCCTCGCCTACTTCAACAATATCCCATACTTTTTTATCGAAACCAATATCACCTCCATGCAGGCAATCAGTTCCTGTATTTTTTACCAGTTGATAATTTTCACCATCAATGCTGAAATTACCATCTTTAATCCGGTTGGCATATCGCCCGATTACAGCTCCTATATGCGGATTGTTTTCCAGGTATTCTTCACCAAGGTATTGGTCTACCTCATCAAATCCCAAAACAATATCCTGTAATTCACCTTTGGCATTCTTTACGATGAACTTATTAATAATGGCACCATAATTAAAAATTTCGACGTAAGTGCCTTTGCTGTTGCTCAGTTCTATTGCGATAACTTCTTCGCCATCAATAATTTTTCCTGTAGGTATTTGCTGAACGCTCATAAATTGTAACTTAGGGCTTTTGTTTCCTAAACAAACATACCAATATTTAAATATTTTCAACCAAATGAAGCTTAAACTTGAAGAAAAATTTGCCGAGCAATACCACAAAAATGCCGATGCAGTTTATTTTACACCAGGCCGCGTTAATTTAATCGGCGAACATATTGATTATAATGGCGGTTTAGTAATGCCATGCGCAATTACGTTAGGAACATGGATAGCTATCGCACCAAATACAGATAATAAATTTAGGTTCAGAAGCTTAAATTTCGAGGCTCAAACTGAAGTTGAAAGCAATATAAGTCATGAGAAGAATGGCAGCTTATGGGCAAATTATCCAATAGGTGTAATCAATGAATTTATAAAAGATGGTAAAGAAATTACTGGCCTGGATTTTCTTTACTTCGGAAATATTCCCATCGGTTCAGGACTTTCGTCTTCTGCATCTATAGAAATTGCTACAGCTTTTGCATTAAATGATTATTTCGGTTTAGGATACGATAACCTTTCGCTCGTTAAAATTGCAAAACGGGTAGAAAACGATTTTATCGGGCTTAATTCTGGAATTATGGATCAGTTTGCCGTAGCTTTTGGCGAAAAAGATAAGGCAATTGTTTTAGATTGCGAATCGCTTAAATATAAAATGGTTGATATTGATTTAGGAAACTATGTATTGGCCATAATAAATACTAAAAAACCTCGAGAACTGGCCGATTCTAAATATAATGAACGGGTACAGGAATGTGAAACTGCCTTAAATTTGCTAAATCAGGAAGTTAAGCTGAATAATCTTTGTGAATTAACTGCTGAAAAATTCGCTTTACATAATCATTTAATTAAAGATGAAACCATTTTAAACCGGGCTACTCATGTTGTAAAGGAAAACGATCGGGTTCATTTGGCAGCAAAAGCTTTGAATTCGGGGGAACTGGAGGAATTTGGACGCTTAATGTATGCTTCGCATCAGTCGTTAAGAACACTTTACGAAGTAAGTGGGAAAGAGCTGGATACAGTTATTGATTTTTGTTCGGATTACGAGCATGTGATCGGCGCCCGTATGACAGGTGCTGGTTTTGGTGGCTGTGCGATTGCTTTACTTGAAAAAGGATATGAAGAAGATTTTGCAAAACACTTAACCGATTATTATGTAGAAAGAATCGGTTACCCTGCAGAAATTTATGTTAGTGAAATTGGCAACGGACCAATTAAACTTTAATTAACCACAAATAAAACCTGGGCTTAGTTCATCAGGTTTTATTTGCTGAATAACAAGATGAAAAAATTAAAACTCGACGAGTTAAATCGTCCTGATATTGAAGAATTTAAAGCACAGGAAAAGCTACCTGTAGTTGCTGTTTTAGATAACGTAAGAAGTATGCATAATGTAGGCTCTATTTTCAGAACAGCCGATGGATTTGCATTAGAAAAGGTAATTCTATGTGGAATTACTGCCCAACCACCACATAGAGAGATTGAAAAGACCGCCTTGGGTGCTACACAATCTGTCGATTGGATTCATTATACCGATACTACTACTGCTGTTGATGCGCTAAGAGATGCTGGCTACGAGATTGTAGCAATAGAACAGGCAGAAAGCAGCACCATGCTGAATACTTTTACACCTGATAAGACTAAGAAATATGCATTAATCTTTGGGAATGAAGTAGATGGTGTGAGTGATGAAGTAATGTCGAAAATTGACGAATGTATTGAAATTCCGCAGTTTGGAACAAAACACTCATTTAATATTACAATCTCCGCGGGTATTGTTTTCTGGGATTTCTTTGCCAAATTAAGGCTTTAAATATTTTTGATATGGAAAATTCATTATTGAAGAAATTGCAAATTAAGCCAGGCTTTACTGTTAAAGTTATGGATGCACCGGAAAATGCAGCTGCAATTTTCGGTAATGTGCCTGATGATATTTCGATAAGATTCGATGATGTCGAGAATTTCGATGCCCTGATAACCTTCACCACTTTAAAAGAACAACTGGATCGCCAGATTAATAATAACCTGAAGAAACTAAATCCGAAAACGATTTTTTGGGTTTTTATGCCAAAGAAAACAGCCAAAATTGAATCAGATTTAGATATGATGAAAACCTGGCAGGAATTGGATATTTACGGATTAAATCCATGTGCTTCGGCGGCTGTTAATGAAACCTGGACAGCTTTACGCCTGAAATTTATAACTGAAATCAAACCATCTGGTTTAAGAAACGACCATATCAAAACAAATGATTTTGCCGAATATATTGATGTTGAAACTAAAACGGTAAAACTTCCTGAAGATTTAGCTTTGGTTTTGCAAGACAATCCAAAAGCATTGAATTATTTTAACGGACTGGCTTATTCGCATAAAAAGGAATACGTACTCTGGATTTTAACCGCCAAACAAGAAAAGACGAGAACAAATAGAATTGAAAAGGCATTGGATATGCTGCTCAACGACAAGAAAAATCCTTCTGTTAAGTAAGGTTTAGTCTTTAACGAAAAACTGTTTTTGTAGTCAAAACTATACATATTATAAGAATCCTGGCAGCAATCTGTAACATTTTTTTAATATTTTTATCGGCTTCTAAGCTGCTGATTTAATGCATTTTGTATCTGAACTGCCTCTTTTGGCAGGATTTTTTCTTATTTGTTTCCAAACAGTATTGCAAAAAAAGCTGTTTTAGGAAACAATAATAAATAAGAAAAACATGAATTCGAGAATTACTAAATCAACAATGTTGGTTGCATTATTAGGCTTATCATCCCAATTATTTGCACAAGATACAACTCCAGCTTCTTCCGGTACTTCGGGTACCAGATTTGGCGAAAAATCTTTCCGTACATGGACTGTCGGTGTTCATGGAGGGATTCTATCACCAAACACTATTTTTGGTTCAGGAAGCGTAAGAGCTAAAGAGTTTAAAAGTATTGGTTACGGCGCAAACATCAGAAAACAGATCTTACCATCTTTAGGTTTGCAAGCTGATTTCTTAAGAGGCGACATTAAATCTACAACCGGAACAACAGATTTTACACAAAGTGTACAATGGTCTGGAGCATTAACCGCTGTTTTTAATGTGGCAAACATTAACATCAATAATGAAAACGGTGTTCTAATCCCGTACATTAAAGGTGGTGCTGGTTACATGTCATCTGACTACAGCGCTGCTACAGGAACTACTGTAACGGAGAGTAATGGCAGAGAAGGCTGGTTTATTCCGGTTGGTGCTGGTGTAAAATTAGGTGTAGCTAAAGGAATTAATATCGATTTAGGTTATGACGTTAACTTCATCAAATCTCCTGAATCACTTCCAAAAAGCAGGTTTGCCTATGCTCACGCAGGTTTAGAGTTTGCCTTGGGAAGCAAAGAAAAACCACAGTTGCAAAACTACAGTTCTTTAGCTAACCTTCGTAAAGAAAGTGCCGAAGAAAGTGCTGAATTAAGAAGAGCTTTATCTACTGCTGAAGAAAATGCAGCGAGAGACAGAGCACAGTATGCTAAAGATTTAGGCGACGACGATAATGATGGTGTAGCCAATAAATTTGATAAATGTCCTGGAACTGCTTCTGGTACTGTTGTAGATGGTTCTGGTTGCCCAATCAAAGTTCAGCGTGAAGTTGTTAAAGAAACTAAAGTTGTTGTAACAGAAGCTGATCGTAAAGTAGTTAGAGATGCCATTTCTAACCTTGAGTTCGATTTAGGTAAATCAACTATCCGTTCTAAATCTTACGCTACTTTAAATAAAGTTGCTAACTTATTAGTAGAGAAAAACTTTAGCTTAAAATTAGCAGGACATACTGATAATACTGGCGGAAGAGAATTAAACTTACGTTTATCGAAAGACAGAGCTGAATCAGTGAAAGCTTATTTAGTATCTCAAGGCGCTAATGCATCTAGAATTGAAGCTACAGGTTACGGACCTGACCAACCAATTGCTACAAATAAAACAGCAGCTGGTCGCCAGGAAAACCGTCGTGTAGAATTTACATTGTACTAAAAGCAATATAACCTAAAACAAAAAGCCTCCGAGTTATCGGAGGCTTTTTGTTTTAAAATCATTTTTTAAATATTGCTGGCTTGTTCAAAGTTTGCTGTTTTAAGACAAGCCCTTTTTGTTCTTGTAAGTCATTTTTGCCTTGGTACCAGCACTATAATTATAGTTTTTTACATTGCTTGCTTTCTTTTCATGAAATGCAGCACCACGTTCACCATTGTCTTCTTCGTCATCCTTTTTCTTTTTTTTAGGTTTGGCCGAAGCATCAACAATTTTTAAATCTTCAGGTAATTCCATTAAATCCATACGTTGACCAATAGCTTGCTCTATTTTTTTAACTTCGATGAGTTCTATGTCTGTAGAAAAAGTGATGGCTACAACTTCATCATCATTGTGCTTAACAATTCGTTGTATTAGCGTTTCTTTCTGCTCAGGTAATTCCAGGTGAAGAATAAATGGAATCCCTTCTATATTCAAATCACCAAGATTTTCATTTGCAACAATTAAAACCCTGGCTTCAGGATTTTCTTTAAAATCTTCAATGTCATCATAACCATGATCATCAAAAAACAATGGACGGTAAATGCTAATTTCCCCCTCTTTCGGGTTATTAAAATTTTTGTAAACGGTTTGTGCAGTTAAACGCGTGTTTACAAAAACAACAACCGTATCAAAAAACTCCGCATCATTCAGGAGAAGTGTTAAAAGATTTAACTTTGTCCTGAAATTCGGAACCTGATATAACATCTGAGGATAAACTTCAGCCTGTTTTTCACCAATCTCATCAACCTCTATGGTAGCAGCAGAATCTTTCATAAATGGTGCGATCATATGGTTTAGCTTCTCATGTAAAACTTCAGTGAAAACCACATGTTGAGATTTATAAGCACTATTGGCAAGTTCTACCACAGGCAACTGCAAACCTTTTTTTACAATAAGCTCAGCATTATCAACAATGAATAATTGAATTTTATTGGTGTTTAAGGCGAGTTTCAGATACAATGCACGTGCCCGGTCTGGTACAGCGACTATAATATCACAACCATCGGTAATCTCATTCATTTGAGTTTCTACAGCACCACGACTATCGATTCCTAAAATCCTGAAGGTACTGTTTCTGTTTAACAATTTAAATTGTTCCAATACATGATCAACATGCTCTGCATCGGGTACCAGAATTAAAGCCCTTGGTGCTTCTTCAAATGCATATTTTAATTTCATTAAAGTAGCTAAAACATAAGTTGTGGTTTTTCCCGCTCCTTCTGGTCCTACTGCTATAACATCCTGTCCACCTAAAATCCGCGACATGGTTTTTGCCTGGATTTCTTTTGGGGTTAAAAACCCGGCATCAGTCATGGCAGCTACAAGTGGTTTACTTAGTTTTAATTTATCTAACGACACGCTCTTGATATTAATGTTTTAAAATGCAAATATCCTTAAAATATTTAGCTTTTGAGCGATTGAATTAATCCGTAAAAAATAATTCCGGTTTAACAAGGATTGCAACAATAACGTTTTTAATCGTATGATACAGTTGAAGCAAGCTATTTATCTAATTAATTGAGGCAAATATTGATATTAACTTAAAATTAATAAACTGAGATACAGAAGTTTAGATATTTTTAAAACAAATAAACTACTAAATCTATAGATATTATATACTTATTTATATATTTGCTGAACATAAATCATTAACAAAAAAAATATGTTAAACAATTAAACGCAGACAATATGTCAATTTATTTTCAATATCCGGCAATAAACGATTATCCAAATGTTAATCATGCTGCAGAAATACTTGAAGCAGATATAAAAAAGATTAAGGATGAAGATAATATGATCAGAGAAGAAATTAAAGAACTGAAAGATTTTTTAGCGCTTAAACCTGTTTAACAAAAATGGCCAGTTGACCGATTGGAAGGTAGAGGTTTCATAAACTTTAAAACAATGGTTCGAATCCATTACTAGGCCGCTAAGTGTTCTCATAGCACTTTATCCTGATTCTGCTCAATCAGGCAAGATTTGGTTATCTTATATTTGTTTTGTTGTTAGCAAAGGCTATCCGCGAGGGATAGCCTTAACTTTTTGCTATATGCTGAATGATAAATCGCCATTCGATTATTTTTTTTTATAAAATGTTAAAACATTTTATTTCATTATTGGTTATCTATATAATTCACATTATACTAATCTTTTACAGATTAATTTGTTTGGTTTAAAAAGGGGATTTATGGATATAAATCCCTTTTCTTTTGTTCAATTTTTTTAAACCTTATATTAGTCTTTTATAATTTTATTCTTTTAATTTTCGATGAACAGAAAATATTTCATTTCCTCCTTTATAGCTTCTGCAACCCTACTCCCAGTATTTAAAACGCTGGCCAATATAGTAGAAAATGAAACAGCCTCTTTCAAAATACCTCCCTATTTAAATCCTGGCGACACCATAGGCATCACCAGTCCTGCTGGTTATATTTCTCTCGAACAAATTCAGCCATCGGTTATACAAATGCAAAGCTGGGGCTTTAAGGTTCACATTGGTGCAACCATTGGTAAACGCGATTTCACCTACGGCGGTACGGATGCGGAAAGATTAGTTGATTTTCAGAAAATGTTAGATAATCCCGATATCAAAGCCATTATGTGTGCCCGTGGTGGTTACGGTTTTGTCCGGATTATTGATAAACTTGATTTTTCTTCGTTCAAAAGAAATCCAAAATGGATTATTGGTTTTAGTGATATCACGGTAATACATTGTCATTTAGCCAAAAACTATGGTATTGCTTCCATACACTCAAAAATGTGCAATAGTTTTCCTGATGATTGGGCGAAAGCAGAGCCTATTCAAATTGAAACGATTCTTTCCATTAAAAATGCTTTAATCGGCGAACAAATGGGTTACACCGCTCTGCCGAATACAAATAACAGGCTGGGTAAAATTGATGGTGTTTTAGTTGGTGGGAATTTAAGTATTATCGAAACTTTAGCAGGAAGTGATTCTGACTTAGATACCAGAGATAAAATTCTTTTTATAGAAGACACCGGCGAATATCTTTACAGTATTGATAGGATGTTGTGGAATTTAAAACGAAGCGGTAAACTAACAAACTTAAAAGGTTTAATTGTTGGTGGTTTTAAGGTTAAACCTGATGATGCAGGAGAAGAATTTGGTAAAACTATTTATGAAATTGTGCTCGAGAAAGTGGAAGGTTACAAGTACCCTATTGTTTTTGATTTTCCTGTTGGCCACCAGCGAAATAATTTTGCGCTCAAATGTGGCGTTAAACACGTTCTTGAGGTAACTGAAAGTGGCACTTCGCTTAGAAGTCTGTAGGACTGCATAACAGCTAAGATTATTAAGAAAAATTTAAGTTATCAGGCTATTATTGATTATATTGTAACTTACAAAAGGATTAGCCAATCCAATTTTTAATTTCCAATTTATTTTCAGCCTTCAAGTCCGTGTCAACTCCGACTCAAGTCTGTGTTAAATCCATGTTTGGGCTATCTCTGCTTGGATTTAGCTTCCTGTTTGTATTAACAATACGCCGATGATGCCTCGGTTTATCGGCCTATGCAATAAATCTATAACCCATATTGGCACTTTAAACACATTTATTTCGTAAGCTTAACCTCACGAAAAAAGCACCTAACCATTGTTGCTATTACGATTAAACAATCGTTCAAAACGCTTTTTCCTAAAGACAGAACTAGCGATTTATGTACGCAAAATAGCCATATATCAAAAATAACAGGTCAATTCCGGTAAATTATTGAAATGATATCATTGCTGTTATCTCAAAGTTTAAAGCTTTCGTCTCAACATATTAGCAGTTCATCTCAATTCCGGAAATGATTGGATATGCGGATATATTTTTGTGTTCAATAGATCAGAAAAGGACATAAAATTTATTCGCAATGAGCAAATACATTAAATATATCTCCATAGTAATATTGCTTTTTACAGGCTATGTTACAAAGGCGCAGGAAATCCCGAAAGTGTGGGATTTGAAAACGGCCATTGAGTATGCAAAGGAAAAGAACATTAGCATCAATACCTTAAAATTAACCGCCCAAACGGCAGAGCAAAGCTTAATCGCATCAAAATCAGCCGTGCTACCTAATTTAACCGGAAATGTTTCTCAGGCTTTAACCAATTACAAATCTGGTTTGCAAAACACCAGTGGATTCGGATTAAGCTCTGATGTGACTTTGTATAATGGTAGTTATCTAAAGAATGATATTAAAGCGAAAGAACTTACGCTACAAACTGCTAATCTATCGGTCGAAGCTGCGAAAAATGATATCACCATTTCTATTACCCAGGCTTATTTAAATATTCTATTGGCCAGGGAAAATATTACTTACCTGAAAGATTTATTAACAACAAGTGAAGCACAGGTTAAGCAATCGGAACAACAATTTAAGTTCGGTACCATCGCTAAAAAAGACCTTTTACAGCTGCAGGCAACTTACGCAAATGATAAGTATACTTTAGTTGCCGCTCAAAATACATTGCAGCAGAACGTTTTAACATTGAAACAATTACTTCAAATCCCGACCGATGTGCCTTTTGAAGTAAGTACAACAGATACAATTCAAACACCTCAGGCGCTTGATAATTTGGCATCAGCGCAGGATAAAGCATTAAGGACACGCCCTGAAATAAAAAGCGGAGAGTTAAACATACAGCTTCAGAATACTGAATTGGCAAAGGCTAAATCTACATTAAGGCCAACATTAAGTTTAGGTGGCTCACTTTATACCGGCTACAATAATAATAGCGCCGGAAGTTATACTTATCAGCTGAATAACAGTTTTTATCAAAATCTTGGATTGACTTTATCAATTCCCATTTTTGATAGAAAGGTAACCAAAACAAATGTGGCTAAGGCTAACATCAGTATACAACAGGCACGTTTATCACTTTTAGATGCTAAAACAACCCTGTCGCAAAATGTTGAACGGGCATACATCAACGTTCAAAATGCAAACAGCCAATATGCTGCAGCGCAGGAACAATTTACTTATACAGGTGAAGCCTTGAGGATTTCGAATGCAGCATTAAAAGAAGGAACAAACAACATTGTAGAAAACCTGCAACAAAAGAATTTATACGTACAGGCGCTACAAGCTTTTGTTCAGGCGAAATATACAGCAAATCTTTACACCAAAATCTATAATTTTTACACTGGAGTTCCTATAACTAATTAAAAGACAATGGCAATTGCCAGATCAATTTAATATTTAAATCATGAAGAAGAAAACCATATTTATTATCCTTGGCGTAGCAATTGCCGCATTCGCCATCTGGTATTTCGCATTGCGAAAAACAGAACAGGTAATCGTTTTGGAAACAGAGAAACCAACAACGGGTTACATTTCGGAAAATGTAACGGCAACAGGCAAAGTTCAACCGGTTGATACCGTTGCGGTGGGTACACAGGTTTCAGGTACAATTAAAACATTGTACGCCGATTTCAATTCGAAAGTGAAAAAAGGACAGTTACTTGCTGAATTAGATAAAACCTTGTTTGAAGCTTCTGTAAATCAATATCAGGCTAACCTGGTAAGTGCACAAAGCGCCTTGGTTTATCAGCAGGGAAACTTTAGCAGGCAAAGTAATTTATATAAAGTTGGAGCAGTGAGCAAAGCGGATTACGATAATGCCTTATATACTTACAATGCAGCAAAGGCGTCGGTAAGCAGTATTAAAGCACAACTTGCCACTGCTCAGAAAAACCTTTCACTCGCCAGTATCTATTCTCCTATTGACGGTACAGTGCTTTCAAGAAGTGTAAGTGAGGGAACAACGGTTGCCGCTAGCTTCAGTACGCCAACTATTTTTAGTATAGCTAAAGACTTAACAAAAATGCAGGTTGAAGCATCTGTAGATGAGGCTGATGTGGGTAATATCTCTAAAGGTGAACGTTCTACTTTTACCGTGGATGCCTTTTTAAACGATACTTTCAAAGGTACTATTCAGGAAATAAGATTGAATCCGACCATTTCTTCAAATGTGGTTACTTATACAACAATTATCAATACATCAAATGATGATAATAAGCTAAAGCCAGGCATGACGGCCAATATTACCATCTTTACGAAAGAGGTAAATAATGCACTCCTGATACCTGCTAAAGCCATTAAGTACAGTCCGGATTCTACACTGAATGCGAAATATAAAATAACCTGGGTAAACCCCGATAAAAAACCGGCAGGTGCCAACGAAGCTTATGTTTGGGTACAGCAAAGCCCAAATGAACTGCTTCAGAAAAAAATTAAAACTGGAATTAATGATAATACACATATCGAGGTTTTAGAAGGCTTAACAGCATTAGACCAGGTAATTACAGGTTCACAAACCATGGGTAAAGCTCAGGCTGCAGGACAAGGTCAGTCAAGTCCTTTCATGCCTAAACGCCCAGGTGGAAACAGGAAGAAATAATGGAACAGAAAATATTAGATATACAAGACTTGAAACGGGAGTTCGTAATGGGCGACCAAACCGTAAGGGCATTGAAAGGGATTACTTTCGATATTAAAGCGGGTGAGTTTGTAACCATAATGGGGAGTAGCGGTTCTGGTAAAACAACACTTCTGAATATTCTGGGCTGTTTAGATAAGCCCAGTGATGGAAGTTACCACTTAGATGGTGTGGATGTTAAAAGCTTAAACAGAGATGAGCTTGCCGGTTTGAGGAATACAAAAATTGGCTTTGTTTTTCAGGCATACAATTTATTGCCTAGAACTTCGGCGCTGGAAAATGTAGAATTACCCTTATTCTACAACAAAACAATTTCTGCAACCGAAAGAAAAGACAGGGCAATAAAATCTTTAGAATCAGTAAAGCTGGCAGAACGCTTTGATCATACACCAAGTCAGCTTTCGGGTGGACAGCAACAACGCGTAGCCATTGCCCGGGCATTGGTAAATCAGCCTGTTATGATTTTAGCCGATGAGGCAACTGGAAATTTAGATACCAGAACTTCATATGAAATTATGGCTTTAATGCAGGAGTTGAATGCACAGGGAAAAACCATCGTATTTGTAACCCACGAGCCGGATATAGCCGCTTTCAGTACAAGAACAATTATGTTGAGGGATGGTAAAATCCAGAAAGATAGTATTAACACAAATCAACGTTCGGCAAAAGAAGCATTAGCCAGCTTGCCCGAAACGGATGATTATTAATTAAGGAAATTATGGCCATTTCAAATTTATTAAGAATTGCTTTTTTAGCCTTACAACGAAACAAGTTACGTGCTTTTTTAACCATGTTAGGCATTATTATCGGTGTGGCAGCTGTAATTGCAATGATGGCAATTGGAGAAGGTTCGAAACAAAGTATTCGCTCTTCCTTATCAGGGATGGGTTCGAACATGATTACCATTATGCCGCAAAGTAATGAGCCTGGTGGTGTTCGCTTGCAGGGAAGCAGTATCCAGACACTGAAAATGGAAGATATTACAGCAATCGAAAAACTCCAGTCGAAAAATATAAATGGTTTATCTCCTGTAGTTTCTACCAGCGGACAAGCCATCAAAGGCGCCTATAACTGGCCTACAACAATTACGGGTGTTAGTCCTGATTATTTGAATATCCGCCAGTTAAAACTGAAAGATGGTATTCTGTTTTCTGAAAAAGACGTGAAGAGCTTTGCCAAGGTGTGTATACTCGGACAAACGGTTATTGATAATCTTTTTCCGGATGGAAGCAACCCCATTGGCCAGATTATCCGCTTTAAAAGCATTCCTTTTCAGGTAATCGGTGTCTTAGAGGCTAAAGGCCAAAGTAACTTTGGACAAGATCAGGATGATATCGTACTAGCTCCGTATACCACAGTTCAGAAAAGAATTACGGCAACGAATTACCTGCAGAGTATTTATGCTTCGGCAACATCTGAAGCAAGCAGCGATGCGGCTACTGAAGAAATTTCGAATGCAGTAAGGGAAAGCCATAAATTAACAGCTGCAGAAAGTGATGATTTTCAGGTTCGTACACAGGCTGAGTTAATCAGTACCATTAGTTCTACCAGCAGTATGTTAACTGTTTTATTAACCGCAATAGCAGGTATCTCACTCTTTATCGGCGGTATTGGAATTATGAATATTATGTATGTTTCGGTTACCGAACGTACAAGGGAAATCGGTTTGCGTATGTCAATCGGTGCCCGCGGACAAGACGTTTTAATGCAATTTTTAATAGAGGCAATTTTAATCAGTATCACCGGCGGCGTTATCGGGGTAATTTTAGGTGTAAGTTCTGCTTACCTGATTTCTTACTTCTTAAGCTGGCCAATTTTAATTTCGCAATCCTCAATCGTTATTTCCTTTATTGTATGTGCTGTTACGGGTGTTTTCTTTGGCTACTATCCTGCTAAGAAAGCATCAAATTTAGATCCAATTGATGCATTAAGATACGAGTAGTAAAAAGTATCGGGGCTCGTAAGTTGAGAGATTACTTGTCCCGATGCCCTACTCAACTAATCTGCAAGGTAAATTTAGCACAACGATATACCATAAAAATAATATCTTAGCAATGCAAAGCGTCAAACAGAAAATAATGACAATTAACTTTTCAAAAAAGTGGGTGAAAATTACGCTCCATATATTGGTATGGGTAGTTTTAATCACATTGCCATATATTATCAATGTCAACAGAAGTCGACCTCCCCGCTCCCTTACCAGTTTTGAGGAAACGCAGTTTCTTCGGTTAAATTTCATTAGTTATTTCTACTGGATAGCTATCTTCTATTTCAATAGTCAGATACTGATTCCATCTTTTTTTTATAAAAAGAAATATCTCCTATACGGTTTGTTTTTCTTCGCGAGTTTACTTTCGGCAATTACCATTCACTCGTTTTTGTTCCACGCCTTGCTGCCCGATTTAGATTTTAATTTAGGTAGAACATTATGGTTTAATACACCAACTTTTCTCCTTACCATTGCGGCCAGTACGGCTTTTACCATGATATCGGATAGAATTAGTGAGGAAAAAAGAATTCTCCAGCGCGAACAGGAAAACATGAAAACTGAACTTTCGTTTCTTCGCTCGCAAATTAGTCCGCATTTCATTTTTAATGTGCTCAATAATATTGTGGCCCTGGTGCGTTTAAAAAGTAACGAACTCGAACCTACCGTGATGAAACTATCCGGTTTAATGCAGTATATGCTTTACGAAACCGATGAAGAAAAAGTATCGATAAAAACAGAAACTGAATACCTCCAGGCTTATATAGACCTGCAAAAACAACGTTTCGGAAAAAAAGTAGCTATCGAAACCAATATTGAAATAGAAAGTGAATTTGACGAAATAGAACCTATGCTTTTAATCCCTTTTATTGAAAATACCTTTAAGCATGGTGTTGGGATGATTGAAAACCCTCAGATCTTCGTTGATTTAAAAACGGAAGAAGAAAGATTAATCTTTATCGTTAAAAACAAGTTTAATCCTGATGGAAATGAAGTTAAAGATGCAGCTTCGGGAATTGGTTTGGCTAACGTAACCAGAAGGTTAAATTTGCTTTACGGTGATAATCATCAGCTGATAATTGAAAAGGAGGATGGTTGGTTTAATATAAGCTTGAATTTAAAATTAACAACATGATAAAATGTTTAGCCATTGATGATGAGCCTTTAGCCTTACAATTACTGGCTGATAACATTAGCCGGATTCCTTTTCTGGACTTGGTAGCAAGCTGTGATGATGCTTTTGCGGCCAACAGGATAATGCAGGAACAATCAATAGATTTAATATTTATTGATATACAAATGCCAGGGATCACGGGTTTACAGTTTATACAAAGCCTGGTGAAAAAGCCGATGGTCATCATTGTTACGGCTTATAAGCAATATGCATTAGATGGTTTTGCACTAGATGTTGTAGATTACTTAATGAAGCCGGTTTCACTTGATCGCTTCATGAAAGCCTGTAACAAGGCTAAAGATCTCTTTGAATTAAAACAATCTGCTACACAAGCCAATTCACCAGTACAGGAATATATGTTCGTTAATGTTGGCTATAGTTTGATGAAAATAAACTTTTCAGATATTACCTACGTTGAAGGTCTTAAAGACTATATCCAGATTCATATTTCTTCGAGCCCGAAAGCGGCTGTAGTACGGATGAGTATGAAAGCAATGGAAGAGCAATTGCCATCAAATTTCGAACGGATACACAAATCATTCATCGTAAATACGGCCAAAATAACATCAATAAGGAAAAATGCCGTTTTTGTTGATGATAAAGAACTGCCGGTAAGTGAAAGCTATAAAGCTGTTATAGATAAGTTGATTAAATAAATTCTACTTAACATTCACTTGAATTCACGTCAATGTCTAACATAGAATAGATGTTGATAGTCTGAAAAGATAAATAACACTAAACAGTTTTCACTTCATCGTCAGCATAATCTTCGATATCAGTGATATAGCCATTAATTAAAAGAAAATCAAATAATGGTTTTGCCTCAGGTGTTACAGGCATATTCGAAGTCGTAATAACTTCATTTGTTTTTTTATCCAGGAAAGGATACGCAAATAAACGAACGTTCGTATTAAACATATCATTTACATAACTCAGTAACTGTCCTGAATAGTTTTCTCCCTTGAAATTTGAGGAATTGAACACAAATTTTAAGTTATTGATGTTTGTTGCCAACCCAACACTTTTTGGTTTACACCTCGCTAAATATTTTGCAAGGCGGTTGTGGCGTGTAAAGTTCGATACGATTACAATATTGCCGGTATCACACATTTCCTGAGCACGCTTAGCTACAGCTTCTAAATCAATATCATCAGGGGTTTCTTGCTCGTCAGTTAAAACGTTGGTTAATAAAACCTCAATCATTACTGCCAGATTCCCCTCTTCCACCTTATTCGTACGCTTAAACTGGTCGGTAGCTTTATTAAATAAATTAAAGTTCGGTAATGATTTTTGACCGTATTTGGTCCTCAAAATCATGATATCCTTTTTGTATAACAAGTCTTTAGCCTGGCGTGGATGCGCGTCAGCATCGAAAATTGCAGCTGCTGAAAAATCTTTCATAATCATGTAGAGATTAAGCAAGATATTATCGACCTCTTTAAACGCTGGCCCCTTAACTGAAATTAAATCAATTTCTACTGAGCCGATCGTTAAATTATCAGCCAGTGATTCGACCATTAATTTGGGGTCTTGATAATGGTAAAAGGCAGCATAAACTAAATTAACTCCGATTATGCCCAATACACGCTGCTGCATATTAACATCGGTATCAAGCAACCGTACGTGAAAAAATATTTCATTCGGCAGGCCCCCAGGTTCGCTTTGGAAACGGATTCCAACCCAGCCATGCGGCTCATTCGTACGTTTGTAATTTAAAGTGGTAACGGTATCTGCAAATGCAAAGAAAGTTCTGCTCTCGTATTTTTCACCCGATAGGCGCTCGTTGAGTAAACCAAACTCATGGTCGAGCATTTGTAAAAGTCGGTTTTGGGAAACGTAACGGCCATTAGATTCTGCCCCGTAAATGGCATCACTAAAAGTCATATCGTAAGCCGACATGGTTTTAGCTACGGTTCCGGATGCGGCACCAGCATTAAAAAAGTTTCTCGAAACCTCCTGACCTGCTCCAATTTCGGCAAAAGTGCCATAAATTCTAGGGTCAAGATTTATTTTTAGTGCTTTACGTTTAGTGTCCAGAATTTCTCTTGCCATGCCGCAAAAGTACGAAAAATTGATGTTAAGGCATTTTTAAGAATGTAACTTAAAATCAATCTAAATACTGGAAGATAAATTCATCTTGATAAATGTATTTCAGGTACCAATTGTGAACGATGAGGTGATTAAATTAATTAAGTATGGTAAGAAAAAAAATAAAGTTAACACCATCCGATGTTAACCTTATAAAACCTAAACTTAAACTATTATGAAATCCTCTTTCGAGAAACTCTTTATTACGATACTACAATCTCTTTGTGTTGTAATTTGCTATCGTCTTTTTTGCTGATTGTGATGTTTAAAATGCCATCTTTATACTCAGCGGTAATTTTATCTCCATCTGCGCTTTCTGGTAAATTGAAAGATCTTGCAAATGAGCTGTAATCGAACTCTTTACGGGTAAAATCTTTAGCTACCTGGTTTTCATCTTTTTTAACTTCAGCCCAAACAGAAAGCGTGTCTTTTTTTAAATTAATTTGAAAATCTTCTTTTTTTAAACCCGGAGCAGCTAATTCAATAACATAAGCATTTTCACTTTCATGGATGTTTACATTAGGTGATTTATCAACCATTTTGTTTTTAGTTACTGCCTCACTGAACAATGAATCGAAAACATTGTTAAAGTAAGGAGCTGTGTTACGGGTTCTGTTGTTAAAATTTACAAGTGTCATATCTCTAATTTTTTATTTTTTTAAATTGATATTAACCTTTATTCAACTTATATACCAAACCATTATTTTATGATTTTTAAGACATTATGGCAAAATATTTCGAAAACAAAAGACAAAAAGTCAGTTGAATCGGTGTTTTCAGACAAATTCAACTATAAAACCAATATCCATACGCGGTTTATTGATTTCGATATGATGGGCCATGTGAACAATTCAGTGTATTTTACTTACCTGGAAATTGCCAGAACCAAATACTGGGAAGAAATTATTAAGTGGGATTGGAAGAAAACGGGTATCGTGATTGCACATGCAGAACTGGATTACATTTTACCTATTGTAATGAACGATAAGGTTGCAATACATGTAAAAACCTCGCGGATTGGAACAAGCAGTTTTGATTTAGATTATCAGGTGGTAAAAATTAAGGGGGCAGAAGAAATAATTTGTAGTAAAGGAAAAACGGTATGTATTGCAGTTGATTATACAAGTGGTAAACCTACGCCTATACCTGAAGCCGAAAAACAGAAAATGTTAGGCTTTGAACAGTTGAGCTCTTAAATCCAGCCACAGATTTTATCTGTGGCTGGAAATTACTTTGCATCAGGCATGATCTTGCCTGGGTTTAAAATCCCGTTCGGATCGAAAATATTTTTAATACCTCTCATTAAGTTTAAATGGATTTCTGAATATTTAATCGGCATAAATTCTTTTTGAACCAAACCAATTCCATGTTCTCCTGATAAAGTCCCCCCTAACGCTGTTGTCAACTCGAAAATTTCAGCAATTCCAAACTTCAGTTTATCTTTCCAGTCTTCATCGCTCATTCCGGCTTTAATAATATTTACATGAAGGTTTCCATCTCCCGCATGTCCGTAACAAACACTCTCAAAGCCGTATTTGGCACCAACTTCTTTAATACCACTAATTAATTTTGGAAGCGCAGCACGGGGAACAACAGTATCCTCTTCTTTATAAACTGAATTCGATTTTACAGATTCGGCCATCGTTCTGCGCATTCTCCATAATTCTTCTTTTTGCGCTGAGGTATCAGCAAAAAGCACTTCTGTACAATTGTGTTCTTCTAAAACAACATTGGTTTTTTCGCAGTTCTTGAAAATGTCATCTAAATCATCTCCGTCAAACTCAATCATTAACAAAGCGGCTACATTATCTTTTAAATCGAATTTAATATCATCGAATTTAATTACCCACTCCACGCCTTTTCGTTCCATAAACTCCAATGCCGATGGGGTTACGCCTGCCCTGAAAATAGCAGAAACTGCAGCACAAGCATCTTCATTAGTGTTAAAAGAACCCATCATTAAAACCGATTGTGTCGGTTTCGGCAAAAGCTTGGTTACAATTTTAGTTACCACCCCTAAAGTCCCTTCCGAACCAATCATCAGCTGCGTTAAATTATACCCCGAAGCATATTTCAACGTATTTGCACCAGTCCAGATGATGTCGCCATTTGGCAAAACAACTTCCAGATTTAAAATATATTCACGTATTGTTCCGTATTTTACAACCCTGGGACCGCCAGAACCATGCGCAACATTACCGCCTATAAAACATGAACCTTTACTACTTGGGTCGACAGGATAAAGCAAGCCCTTTTCGGCCACTGCATTAATGAATTCTTCTGTAATAACACCTGGCTCAACGGTCGCCTGCAAATTTTCAGTATCGATATTGATGATAGATTTAAACTTTTCCATTGATAAGGAAATGCCTCCATAAATTGGCAATGCAGCACCGCTTAAACCTGTTCCACCACCCCGTGGTGTTACAGGAATATGGTGTCTGTTACATATTTTCAATAAAGTAGAAATATCAGCTGGCGAAGTCGGTTTTACCACAACTTCGGGTTGATAGCGTAAATCTTCCGTTTCATCATGACTGTAGTTTGCCAAACTTTCAGCGTCTGTAAATACTTTATCTTCGCCTACGGCCGATTTAATCTCCGCTAAAATTTCTGTATTTATTTTGGTAAAATTCATTTCTATATGACTGAAGTATAAGATAATTTAACAAATGAGTGCCCGATTTGTCCAGGCATTGGCGGATTTAACTTTTTAATGCTAACGTTAACAGTTTCGATAAAAGGATAAAGTCTGACAACTTTCGAGATAATGTTATTTAAAACGGTTTCTAAAAGTTTTTGAGTATTCTTCATCTCTTCAAGGATAATGGTGTTTAAATCCTCGTAATTTACGGTTTGCTTTAGTTCGTCATCAAAACCCTGAGGCGAAAATATAGTTTCCAAATCGATAATAAAATGATTCCCAATAAGTTGCTCTTCAGGGTAATAACCATGCAGAGCGAAGCATTTCACATCTTTTAGCGCAACGGTTTGTTTTAATTGACTCATGTATGTTTTGTATCCCGCTAAATTAAATTTTTATTCACTAATATAATGCCCATTGTCGTAAATTGTTACCTTTGAAACGTACACGATTTCTTAACCAGATAAGACAAATTACATGAGCAAATCAATAAAAAAAGACCTTTACGAGGCACCAGACTATTATTTGTTAGATGAATTGTTAACAGACGAACATAAATTAATTCGTTCAATTGCCCGTGAGTGGGTAAAAAAAGAGGTAAGTCCGGTTATTGAAGATTATGCACAAAAAGCAGAATTTCCTAAACATTTAATTAAAGGTTTAGCAGATATTGGTGCTTTCGGACCAACGATACCAGTAGAATATGGCGGCGCAGGATTAGATTACACTGCTTACGGCATTTTAATGCAGGAAATTGAACGTGGAGATTCCGGGATTCGGTCTACGGCTTCGGTTCAGGGTTCATTGGTTATGTATCCTATTTATGCCTATGGAAGTGAAGAACAACGCAAGAAATATTTACCGAAATTAGCTTCTGGCGAATTAATGGGCTGTTTCGGATTAACAGAGCCTGACCACGGTTCAAACCCCGGTGGAATGGTTACAAATATCAAAGACGCTGGATCGCACTATATTTTAAATGGTGCTAAAATGTGGATTAGCAATGCACCATTTGCTGATATTGCTGTGGTTTGGGCGAAGGATGAATCTGGTAAAATACGCGGAATGGTTGTAGAACGTGGAATGGAAGGTTTCTCTACACCTGAAACGCATAACAAATGGAGTTTACGTGCATCAGCAACAGGTGAATTGGTATTCGATAATGTTCAAATCCCCAAAGAAAATGTATTCCCGGAAATTAGTGGATTGAAAGGCCCTTTGGGTTGCTTAAACCAGGCTCGTTATGGAATTGCCTGGGGCGCCCTGGGTGCTGCAATGGATTGTTATGATACCGCTTTGCGCTACTCGAAGGAAAGAATTCAGTTTGGGAAACCAATTGGTGGTTTTCAATTACAGCAAAAGAAACTTGCAGAAATGGTTACGGAGATTACAAAAGGACAATTACTGGTTTGGCGCTTAGGTGTGCTTAAAAGTGAAAACAGGGCTACTGCTGAACAGATTTCAATGGCAAAGCGAAATAGTGTAGAAATTGCCCTTGATATCGCTAGAAATGCCCGCCAGATGTTAGGTGGAATGGGAATAACGGGAGAATATTCGATTATGCGCCATATGATGAATTTAGAATCGGTAGTTACTTACGAGGGAACCCACGATATACACTTACTAATTACCGGAATGGATGTGACAGGACTAAATGCTTTTAAATAAAGAGATAGGATACCAGAATAAGAATAACAAGATAAAAATTGATGAAAGACTATAAAAAATACACTTACCTACCAGCAACACCAGAAGAAGTTTATCTGGCATTAACCAAAGACATTAGCATTAAGCTTTGGACTGGTGCTGAAGTGGAATTTGAAGAAAAACCTGATACAGAGTTTTCATATTGGGACGGGGATATTGTAGGGAAAAATATTGAGTTCGAACCCAATAAAAAAATAGTTCAGCAATGGTATTTTGGTGAAGATACTGAACCTTCAATTGTTACGATTAAGCTTCATGAAGATAAAAAAGGAACATCTTTAGAATTTAAACAGACAAATATTCCGGATGAAGATTATGAAGACTTTACTGAAGGAATTGAAGAATATTTTATTGGTGGTTTAATCGATTTCTTCGACGAATAAAACATAAATGCTAATCCTGCTGTTTTTAGATTTTACTTTTTTAATAAAATCATGAATAGAACAGTTGGATTAATATTAATACTTGTGGGTATAGCAATGCTTGTTTGGACAGGCTTTACTTATACCAAAAAAGAAAAGATTGTTGATGCAGGTCCGATTCAAATATTTGCTGACAGAGAAAAAGCGGTTAACTGGCCGCCATATGTAGGCGGAATAGTTTTGGTTGCAGGCGTTTTTGTTTTCGTTACCTCAAAAAAGAAATAAAGAATTGTCATTCTGAATGTAGTGAAGAATCTGTATGTAATTGATTACGTACAGATTCTTCGTTCCTCAGAATGACAAAATAATATTTACATTTCACTGCTATAAACCGATCTTATAGCATCCCTAAGGTTATATTTCGAAGCCATAACCTCTCCATAAGCACCAGCACTACGAATCGCGAAGATATCTCCCCTGAATGATTCAGGTTGTTCCACTTCCTTACCAAAACAATCGGTACTCTCACAAATCGGTCCAACGATGTCGTATTTTAAAATTTCAGATTTGGAATTTACGTTTTTAGATTGGCTTAAATTCTCAATTTTATGGTAAGCCTGGTATAATGCCGGACGCATCAACTCTGTCATACCAGCATCTAAGACAACAAAATTCTTCTTCTTGCCATTTTTAATGTATAAAGCTCTTGTAATTAGTGAAGCTGATTGACCAACTAAAGCTCTTCCTAATTCAAAATGAACTTCCTGATTTGGTTTTATATCAAGGAAATCCTTAAATATTTTGAAATACGATTTAAAATCAGGGATTTGATGATCAGGGTTGTAATAATCAATACCTAAACCACCGCCTACATTCAAAACTTCTACAGTGAAACCTTTATCTTCAAACCAGCTGCAAAATTCGTTAACACGAACACAAAGATTCTTGTAAACATCAAGATTAGTAATTTGAGAACCGATATGAAAATGGATTCCGATAAATTTAAGGTTTTTTGATGCTTTTATTGTTTCAGCACATGCCGACAAATCCCAGGAATTAATCCCGAATTTATTTTCATCTAAACCCGTTGTGATGTTATGATGGGTATGTGCATCAACATTTGGGTTGATACGAATGGCTACCTGTGCAACTTTACCTTTGGCTGTTGCAAGTTCATTTAGTACTTCCAGCTCCTGAATTGATTCAACATTGAAGCAAAAAATATCCAAATCCAAAGCCTCGTTTATTTCCTTATCCGACTTACCTACACCGGCGAAAACGATTTTCCTGTTGTCGAAACCTACCTCTACTGCCCTTCTTACCTCTCCGGCGCTTACACAATCGGCACCGAAACCAATTTCCTTAATCTGATTAAGTAAAACAGAATTGAAATTTGCTTTTAATGCATAATGAATATGAAATTGGTACGGAGCTGCTGCTGTAGCGCAAGCGCTTAATGTTTTTTGCAGCAAGTCAGTATCGTAATAGTAAAAAGGTGTTTCTATATTGTTAAACTTTGATATATCTTTATCGGCGAACATGTTCAAATTTCTTATTATAATTTTAATTTTATTCTTTGGTTTAGTCTACATAGGTAACTATCTCGACTTAAAGCATGGAAGAATTACCCAAAAACAATACAATGGTAAAATACGATTCTTTATCGTATTACTTTTGATTGTGTTGTTTCTTCTATTTCTTAGAAAATGAAAATAGCAGCAGCCACATTTATTATTTTAATTATTTCCCTGGGGCTATTAAACTCTTTCAGGAAATATAAAAATAAACAATTACCACCGGGCTTTCTTGCATTTCATTTACTGATTGGCCTGATGGTAATTGCTGGTGCCTTTTATCTGTTATTCGAATAACCTGTTATGCAGGCTTCTTAATGCTTCAGTTTTATATTCGCTTAAAATCAAGAGAGAAACATTATAGTTACTTCCTCCATAAGAAATCATACGAATTGGAATGTGTTTTAAACCATCTAAAACCCGACTTGCAAAACCATGTTTTTCCGAGCCAAAATCGCCTACAACACAAACAATACTGTGATCGGTATCAACCTCAACTGTACCAAAACTTTCAAGTTCAGCAATGATTTTAGATAGATTTCCGGTCTCATCAATGGTTAGTGAAACAGCAACCTCCGAAGTGGTAATCATATCGATAGGTGTTTTATAACGCTCAAAAACTTCAAAAACACGACGTAAAAATCCATAAGCCAATAGCATTCGGCTCGATTGTATGCGGATCGCAGTAATACCATCTTTCGCAGCAATTGATTTAATTTTTCCTTTTTCGCTATCGTGGGTTATCAAAGTACCGGCTGCAGTTGGCTCCATCGTGTTTAATAACCGAACAGGTATTTTATACCGCTGTGCAGGGAAAACCGATTGAGGATGCAAAATTTTTGCACCAAAATAAGCCAGCTCGGCAGCTTCATCAAAAGATAACTGTGCAATTGGCTTGGTACCTTTTACAATTCTAGGGTCGTTATTGTGCATTCCATCAATATCTGTCCAGATTTGAACTTCCTCGGCAAGAATAGCAGCACCTAATAATGATGCGGTGTAGTCACTTCCGCCACGGCGTAAATTATCTACCTCGCCAAAACTATTGCGGCAAATGTAACCTTGCGTAATAAATAGTTTATTTCCTTTATGTTTTTCAAGTAAAGGTGTTAAGTGTTTTGTAGTAAAAGGAATATCAGGTTCACTGTCTTCATCCGTTTTCATAAAATCTAATGCTGGTAATAATACCGATTGAACACCAATAGATTTTAAGTAAATGTGATATAAAGTAGTTGATAGTAATTCGCCTTGCGCTAAAACAACCTTTTCTTCGATTGGGGTGAAAATGTCGTTCGCCAGTCCAGCTAAAAAGCCGAAATGATAGTCGATAACTTCGTTCCCTTGTTCCTGAAATTCAGCTGCCGGTAATAACTCAACAACAAAAGTTTTATATTTTGAATATAAAATTTCTACGCACTCGCTTCCCTTCTTCTTATCTCCAGCTAAAAAATGATTTGCAATTTCTACTAAACTATTTGTAGTACCAGACACGGCTGACAATACTACAATCTGTTCTTCATTTGGATTAATGATATCCAACAACTTCGTCATGCGCTCAGGACTACCTACTGAAGTACCCCCAAATTTTAAAATTTTCATTTTATGCTTATTTATTTTAATAGTGCTGAAGCAGGTGTAACTTAAATTTTTCAAACTATTTTGAAAAAGTTACAATAGCATCATTTTAATACTGGATTTTCTTTATTATTGTATCGGGGCGTGAAAATAAACAAAAGCAGCTTAAAAGCAACATCCTCAACAAAATAAAATTTGGATAAAGTGAAATTATTTTATTTCGACCAAACTTCATGACAGAAATTTTGTTCAACACGAGATATTAAACTAAAAATAAAGCTCAATGCAATCAATTGACCAATCAACACAAGCTACAATTAATCAGTGGTTAAGTGGAAATTACGATGAAAAAACTAAAGCCGAAATTCAGGCATTAGTTGATAATAATGCAACAACCGAATTAACAGACGCCTTCTATAAAAGTTTAGAATTTGGAACCGGTGGATTACGTGGAATTATGGGAGCTGGTTCTAATCGTATTAATAAATATACCATTGGTACTGCAACGCAGGGCCTGGCAAATTATTTAAACAATAAATATCCAGGTGAAAAAATTAGTGTGGCGATTGCACATGATAGCCGTAACAATTCTGATTATTTTGCTAAAATCACTGCTGATGTTTTCTCTGCAAATGGAATTAAGGTTTACTTTTTCGAAGCGTTAAGACCAACACCAGAGTTATCTTTCGCAGTTCGTCATTTTGGCTGCAAAAGCGGTGTAATGCTAACTGCATCACACAACCCAAAAGAATATAACGGATATAAAGCTTATGGTGCAGATGGTGGTCAGTTTACTTCGCCGGATGATAAATTAGTAATCGATGAGGTGAATAAAATCAGCAGTATTGATGAGGTTAAATTTGGCCGCGTGGATGCAAACATTGAATTGATTGGTGCTGATGTGGATAAACTTTATCTTGATGGAATTACGGCACTCTCTATTTCGCCTGATGCAATAAAAAGACAACAGGATCTTAAAATTGTTTACTCTCCTATTCACGGCACTGGAATTACGCTGGTACCTAAAGCTCTTGAGCAATTTGGCTTTACCAATGTAACTGTTGTTGAAGAACAAAGTAAGCCTGATGGCAATTTCCCAACCGTAGTTTACCCTAATCCGGAAGAAAAAGATGCCTTAACTTTAGCCATGAACAAGGCTAAAGAAATTGATGCGGATTTGGTTCTGGCAACCGACCCCGATGCAGATCGCGTTGGTATTGCCGTAAAAGACAATAATGGTGAGTGGGTTTTGTTAAATGGTAACCAGACCGGGAGTTTATTAATCAATTATGTTTTATCTGCCTGGGAAGAAAAAGGTAAATTAACCGGGAAAGAATTTGTTGTATCTACCATAGTAACCACAAGCTTAATTAAAGCAATTTGCGATGCTAAAAATGTAGAATACTTCAATACTTTAACAGGTTTTAAATGGATTGGACAAATTATAACAGAGTTGCAAGGAAAAAAGACTTTCATTGCTGGTGGTGAAGAAAGCTATGGTTACTTGATTGGCGATTTAGTTCGTGATAAAGATGCGGTGGTATCCGCTGCGTTTATCGCCGAAATGACGGCCTATTATAAAGATAAAGGCGATAGTTTATATAATGCCATGCTAGGTATGTATGTAGAATACGGATTATATAAAGAAGACTTAGTTTCTTTGACTAAAAAAGGTAAAGCTGGTGCTGAAGAAATTAAAGCTATGATGGAAAAATTTAGAAACAACCCTCCTGCTACCTTAGGAGGCTCTAAAGTTTCGGTTTTAAAAGATTACGAATTAGGTAAAGAAACAGATTTAACTACAGGAAATGTTAGCAAACTCGATTACCCTAAATCTGATGTTTTACAGTTTATAACTGAAGATGGAAGCATTGTTTCTGCACGTCCGAGTGGTACTGAACCAAAAATTAAATTTTACTGCAGCGTAAACGCTAAGTTAGCTGACCGAGCAGCGTTTGCCAAGGTTAATGAAGAATTAGGCGATAAAATTAAAGCTGTAATGGCAGATTTGCAGGCGTAGATTCCTAATTATCGGATTACATAAATACTAATCCTGATGCAAAGCCGCATCAGGATTTTTTTGTAACCCATTTCCAGAGTTCTGTCAGTAGAAATTGAGTGTAATAGAATAACTATTGCTTACAACATTAATTGCCATATAGTTCAATTCCACCATTTATCATTTTTCGGCAAATGCTTCATATTCATTGGTGTTGAATTCAGTCAACGGTAGCTATATAGTAGTTGATAAATTGGCATTTGTTTAATCGTTAATCTGTATCCTCTTTTTTCTTTGTTTCAAGCAATTTCTTTAATACATTTGCGCCAAATAAAATGTTTAGGAAAATCATTATATATCTACTGGTAATTTGTTCCATCTCAAATGGAGCAATGCAACTCGTGGTTTATTCTGGGTATAAAATGAACAAAGAATACATTACCAGTGTATTTTGTATTAATAAAGAACATCCTGAATTACACTGTGATGGACAATGTTTTCTTGCCAAAAAACTAAAAGATTTAGATGGAAAGAATAAGCAGGTTCAGGAAAATCTAAAAAGAGTTATAGAAGCTGAACCAAAATTTCAGACTGTAGCTATCAATCACGATATCCATTATTTTACAGTCAAATCAGAAAGTGGTTATCTCGAAAAACCAGTTAAAGACCTTTCTGCATCAATTTTTCATCCACCCAAAACGGTTTAAGTAAATTTTATTTTTTAGTTGCAATGGTTATGCTATTGCAAGTTTTTGGCAATTATCATTCTGCGTACGACAAAGAATATCATTGCTAAGAACCAAAAAAGCTGCTTTCTGGTTTAATGTTAATTTCTGTCAAAAGGTTAGGGATTCTTCATTTCATCAGAACAACAGCGACTATAAATTCAATTTTCAAGATGAAATCATCATGGTTCTCTAAAGTTCAAAACACAACCATGATAGTTTCATCAATTTAAACAAATTATAACAGATGAAAATATCACAATACTTAATGATGGCTTTAATATGCCCTATTATTTTTATAACATCATGCAAAAAAAGCGACGATGCCGTAACTGCCGATACAAAATCAAGCTTTACCATTGAGTTCGAAAACCAGGTTAATGGTGCGGCATTAGCGTTAAATACTACAACTTACAAAAATGCCAAAAACGAAGATTTTAAGATCAGCACTTTTAAATATTATGTGAGTAACATTAAATTGAGTAAGGCAGACGGAAGCAGCTATTTAATCCCTGAAAGCTATTTTTTAATTGACGAATCAAAAACGGCATCAAAAATAATAACCTTAAATGATGTACCTACAGGCGATTACACCAAAATTGAATATACCATCGGTGTAGATTATGCCCGTAATTTTGCTGGTGCACAAACTGGTGCTTTAGATCCGATAAATGGCATGTTCTGGACCTGGAACAGTGGCTATATTTTCGTGAAACTTGAGGGGACTTCGCCACAATCGACGGCAACAGGAAATGCTTTAACATTTCATATCGGTGGTGTTACAGATCCATATAATACCATTAGGACCTTTTCTACTGAAATTAATAGTGCAAATCCATTAAGGGTAAGAACAGACAGCAAGCCAAATATGCATTTTATAATCAATGCTGCATCCTTATTTACAGGAACTACAGATGTTAGTTTTGCTACATTGAATTTTACAATGGGTGGTGCAAATTCTGTTATCGTAGCAGATAATTATGCTAAAGGTTTATTCAGGTTAGACCATATTCATAATTAACATGTTGAAGAAGTTAATTGTCTTTGCAATGCTTTTTTTAAGCATTGCATTGATGTATGCCTGTAGCAAGAATAACGAGGATATTGTACCTGAAGACAAACTTATTGCCTTCACTATACCTTCAAACTTTCCGGCTCCAACATACAATTTTGAAGACAACAAACTAACAAATGCAGGTTTTGCACTTGGGAAAAAGCTATTTTACGATGCCCGCCTTTCTGCCGATAAAAGTGTTTCTTGTGGAAGCTGTCACCAGCAATTTGCAGCTTTTGCAAATCTCGACCACAAGGTAAGCCATGGAGTAAATAATTGTCAGGGAAAACGTAACGCTCCCCCTTTATTTAATTTAGCCTGGCAAAAAGCTTTTTTTTGGGACGGTGGTGTAAAAAACATCGAAACTTCTCCCCTGAATGCAATTACCGATACCTGTGAAATGGGAACCGACATTGCAACTATTATAACTTTTTTGAAAAATACGGCTCCATATCCCGAATTATTCAAGAAGGCATTTGGTTCAACAGAAATTAACTCGCAACTAATTTTGAAGTCGATTACTCAATTTACTGCTGTTTTAGTTTCAGGAAATTCAAAATACGATAAAGTGATGCGCAAGGAAGGTGCAGTTTTTACAACTGATGAGCTTGCTGGGTACAACGTATTTAAAGAGAAATGTTCTTCATGTCATACTGAGCCATTTTTTACCGATTTTTCTTATCGAAGCAATGGCCTGGACGTAGTGAGTTTGGATGAGGGACGTTCACACATTACAGGCTTAAATAGCGATTTTGGAACTTTCCGTGTGCCAACTTTAAGAAATATCGAATATACTTTTCCTTATATGCACGATGGCCGTTTTTATAGTTTGGATGAAGTATTGGAACATTACAATTCAGGCGTAAAGGCTTCGGCCAACCTCGATGTAAAACTTAAAAATGGTATTAAGTTAAGCAGCACTGAAAAAGAACAAATCAAAGCATTTTTAAAAACACTAACAGATAATGAATTCATCAAAAATACACTATATAGCGAATCGTAAATTACTAGTTCTCCTTTTGGTTTTATTAAGTGGCCAGGCTATTGCGTGCGATATTTGTGGTTGTTTTATGGGGATTACACCATACTATAACCGTAACAGCATCAGTTTACTGTATCGTTACCGCTCATTTAATGGTTACGATGGACAATCTCATTCTTTATTTCCTAACGGCGGAAATTTTTTCATCCCGGCACGAAGTCAGAATGTGCCAATTACAGGGCATGCCGGTAATCCCGAAGATTATGAACTTTACCGCTCATTGGAAATTCGTGGAAAGTATTTCATAAATAACAGAATTGAAATTAACGCCATTCTACCTTACGTTTCCAACAGTGAACGTTATAATGGATATACTTCATCAATTTCAGGAATTGGAGATGTAAATGTATATGCAGGTTATCACCTTGTGCAAAAGCTGGAAGCTAATTTTAAACAACAGTTAATTGCTGGTGCAGGGATAAAACTTCCTACAGGAAAGAATGATTTTAAAAACAATGATGGTATTCGTTATGCTTCGCTTATGCAAGGTGGAACAGGTAGCACTGATGGATTTGTTTACTTAAACTACATGGTTGGTTTAGGAAAGTTTGGCGCTAGTCTAAATACATCGTACAAGGTTAATGGAACAAATAGTCGAAATGAGGGAATTGCAAATAGTACAACCAGCTTTTTGAATATCTTTTATACCCAACGTATTGGTAAAGATGTTCAGGTAATGCCTTCAGCACAGTTTTTTTATGAGTACTCTGGTGGTGAAAAATATAATGGCGTTAAAACGGGTGAACATGTAATGAACAATTTAATGGGCGGTATTGGAGCGGACATCTTTTACAAGAACATTGCTTTAAATGCCGGAATACAAAAAAATATCTGGGAAGCAGAAACCGATCACCCCATGAGTGCCGGGAAAGTTTATGTAGGAATTACTTATAATTTTTAATCAAATGGAAAAAATAATGAGCCGAATTAAGAAAACGGCAATATTAGGATTAAGTATAACTGCCGGGTTTATTACGTCATGCAAAACAGAACCCGATTCAGCTGCTGTAAAAAGGGAAGTATTAAACATTCATGATAAGTTAATGATTGATGGCGAAAAGGTGGTGAAAAACAGAATTAAACTCGATTCATTGTTAAAATCTGGATATATAAAATTACCTGAAGATTCATTGAAATTAACAGATTTGATTAGTAGCTTAAACAAAGCTGATGAAAACATGATGGATTGGATGCTTTTTTTTAAAGATGATTTTAAGGGAAAGACTGAACAGGAAGATTTGGATTACTACAAATCAGAAATGATAAAAATCAGGGCAGTTGAAGATGCATACATTAAAGTAACAAGAGCATCCGATTCAGTTTTGAAAATTTATAATATCAATCCAGTAAAAAAGAACGAAAAGAATAAACATTAAATAATATGAAAAAACTAATTTTTTTAATCGCACTAATAGGTTTTACAACAATAAGCTTAAATTCAAATGGCAATTCAATGATTAGCATAAGAAAAACTGTGCTTTCAGATTCTACCCAAAAGAAAATTATCGATCCGGTTTGCAATATGAAAATTAAGCAGACAGGTTCAAAAACAACTACTTTCAATAAGGTTTCTTATTATTTCTGTTCAGAAAGTTGTAAACAGAAATTTTTAGCAGAACCATCGAAATACGTAAAAAAGTAAAAGCTTTTAATAATTAATTGCCTTCTCATAAGAGAGGCGTATATTTACATTTTAAAATTAAAACATGAATAAAATTACTTCAATGATAGCTGTGTGTGCACTATCAATAGTCATATTCTCCTCTTGTCAGCAAGAAAAAAAACTTCCTATTTATGGTGAGCGTCATGCCGAAACAGTTCGTGATGCTGCTGGTGTTGAAAAGATAGATACCGTTTATCAAACGATTCCAAATTGGTCTTTTTTAAATCAGGACAGTGTAGCTACAACTAATAAAATAACCGATGGCAAAGTTTATGTGGCCGACTTCTTTTTTACTTCCTGCACCACCATCTGCCCTACTATGCATCGTAATTTGATGAAAGTTTATAACGATTTTAAAACTAATCCTGATGTGATGTTCATATCACATACCATAGATTTTAAATATGATAAACCATCAGCTTTAAAGAAATATGCACAAAAGTTAGGCGTTGATGGTCCAAAATGGCAGTTTCTTTATGGTAGCAAGGACAGTGTTTATACTTTGGCAGAAAAGAACTATTTAGTAGCTGTTGGCGAAGATAGCACCGCTAAAGATGGTTATATACATCAGGGATACCTGGTTTTGGTTGATAAAGACAGAAGAATTCGGGGCGCTTACGATGGCACAAAAGAAGACCAGGTTGAGCAGTTGAAAAAAGATATTCCAGTTTTATTGGCTGAGTATAAGAAATAGAATATTTTGCCACGGAAACACAGAATTACACGGAATTAAGTATTCGTTTTTCTCTCTTGTTTCCGTGGCTATACAAACAAAAACATTCATGCGTAAATACATCATCTACTCTATCTTTTTCTTCTCCTTAGTAGCAATAATAGTTTCCTGTCAAAGCCAGCAGGAAATTGATTTGCAAAACTACATGTCGAATGGAAAAGATATTTATAAAACCCGGTGCCAAAATTGTCATGGTGAAAACGGAGAAGGATTAGGGGAGCTTGCGCCACCATTAACCGACTCAGTTTTCCTGAAAACTAACAAAACCCGTTTAGCTTGTATTATTAAAAATGGAGCTAACGAAACGTTTATCATTCACGGTAAAGAATACAAGGAGAAAATGCCTGCATTTCCTGAACTTGCAGATATTGATATTGCACAGGTGATGGTGTATGTTACCAATTCTTTTGGTAACAAGCAAGGATTTGTGTCCTATCAACAAGTTTCAACCCAGCTTCAAAATTGTAAGTAACCATTAATAAAATATTTATTATCAGTTATTTAACCTGTTTTAGGTATGCCCGATATTGAGAATGAATTCTATAATAGGGTAATTAGAAAATAATTGAATAAAAACCTGCATCTTTGCAAAAAAAAATGCAGGTTGTTCTATCGCTGTTTCGGGTAAAATCGAGAGAGAGGAAAGTCCGGGCAACGCAGGGCATCCCGCTTTCTAACGGAAAGGGATTCAGGAATGAAAATCTGAATTACGGATTAGTGCAACAGAAAATATACCGTCTCAGCGTAAGTTGGGATAAGGGTGAAAACGTGCGGTAAGAGCGCACGAGCATTACAGGCGACTGTATTGTTTGTAAACCCCGGGAGTTGAAAGACCAAATAGGCTAACGCATGTAGGGCTGCCCGTCCGATGTTAGTGGGTAGGTCGTTAGAGGTAAACGGCAACGTTTACAGTGGATTAATGATAGAAATCTCGAGAAATTGAGAAACAGAACCCGGCTTATAAACCTGCATTTTTTTTAAGCACAATTTTAAGTTCATAAACCTGATTGGTAATGCTAGCCCCCGCTTTTCTCTATAGGGCTTTAATGAACAGCAGTACTATACATCCCGAAGAATAGTGGAATTCATTTTCAAAAAAAACGAAAAAACCTTTTTCAATTTTATTGGTTTATAGCCTAAACTATTGTATAAAAAACTATACATTAATTAAAAAATAATATATTCGTAACTGAATTAGAATAAACAAAACTGAATGGCCAAACTATTAATTATTGATGATGAGCGGGCAATAAGAAGTACCCTACGCGAAATCCTTGAATATGAAAATTATGATGTAGAGGATGTTGATAATGGTATCGATGGGCTCGAAATGATAAAAAAGGGAAATTTCGACCTGGTACTTTGCGATATTAAGATGAATAAAATGGACGGTATGGAGGTACTTGAGCAGGCACTTCTGATCAAACCTGATTTACCTTTCATTATGATTTCTGGTCACGGAACTGTAGAAACTGCTATCGAAGCAAGTAAAAAGGGTGCATTCGATTTCATTTCAAAACCACCAGATTTAAACCGTTTATTGATTACTGTTCGCAATGGTTTAGACCGTGGAACTTTGGTTACTGAAACCAAAGTTTTAAAACGAAAAGCAAGTAAAACACGCGAGATTTTAGGTGAATCCGAAAGTATTTCTAAAATTAAAGAAACAATAGAGCGTGTTGCCCCTACAGAAGCACGTGTTTTAATTACAGGTGCAAATGGTAGTGGTAAAGAACTGGTTGCACGCTGGTTGCATGAAAAATCAAACCGTGCAGATAGTCCTCTTATTGAAGTAAACTGCGCAGCAATCCCTTCTGAATTAATTGAGAGTGAATTATTCGGACATGAAAAGGGCTCGTTTACGTCGGCTGTAAAACAACGTATCGGTAAATTTGAACTGGCTAACGGCGGTACTTTATTTTTAGATGAGATTGGTGATATGAGCCTTTCTGCACAAGCAAAGGTATTGCGTGCCTTGCAGGAACATAAAATTTCACGTGTTGGTGGAGAGAAAGAAATTGATGTTAACGTTCGTGTTTTAGCAGCTACCAATAAGGATTTACTTAAAGAGATTGAAGACGGTAATTTCCGTATGGATTTGTACCATCGTTTAAATGTTATTAATATTCATGTTCCACATTTAACCGAACGTACCGACGATATTCCGGTAATTGCACAAAACTTTTTGGAAAGTATTTGTAGCGACTACGGTATGCCAGTGAAGAAAATAAACGAGGCAGGCATGGTAGCATTACAGGCATTACCATGGACAGGTAACGTTCGTGAACTCCATAATATGATTGAACGCTTAATTATTTTAAGTGATAAAGTAATTACTGATAACGATGTTAGAGCTTTTGCCAATCCTGGCGGTGGAACAAATATTGGAGCGGCAACAAGTACACAGATTGCAGGTGCTTCCGGCAATCCTGTCTCTTCATCTTCTTTCGATAGCTTTAGTAATTTTCAGGATTATAAAGATCACGCGGAGAAAGAGTTTATTAAATTTAAACTGGAAAAAAATAACTGGAATGTATCAAAAACGGCCGACGAGATTGATATTCAGAGAAGTCATTTGTACAGTAAAATTGAAAAATTTGGCTTAAAAAGAGCAGAATAACCTTATTTAAAATAAAAAAGGTATATCGAGTGTACTACTCGATATACCTTTTCCTTTTATGTAAACTTGTCACGTTGAGCTTGTCGAAACGCAATCTCTAAAAATTATTCGACAAGCTCAGAATGACAATAGCCAAAAGGTTTAGCCCATATAATCATTTTGTCTCATCAACAAGGCTCTGTATTTATTGAAAACAGCAGTTTTTGAAACAAAACCTTTATAATGATTAGCTTCATCAATAACTGGTAAAACCCAAACATTTTCCTGTTCCATTTTTTTAAGTACTGATTTTAAATCATCCGAGGCTTTAATCGTATCGGGAGCAGGCTGCACTAAATGAGATGCAGTTAGGCTTTCTCTCTCATCAGTATTTATCATTTCACTAAAAAGTGTTTCTACATAAATAATTCCCTTAAAATCGCCTGTTTCATCCGTTACAGCACAAATATTTTTATGTGATTGCACAATTTGGTTCATTTTGGCTGAAAGAAAATCATTCATATTTAATGTGGGATAATTTGTTTCGACCAGATACTTCAACTTCATCTGGTTCAATACAGTTGTATCTTTATCTTCATGCGATAACAATTCGCCCTTTTCTGCCAATGCTTTTGTATATATAGAATGTTTTTGCGAACTGCGGTTAATAGCATATGAAATGGCTGTTGTAATCATCAAGGGAACCATTAAGATATAGCCCCCGGTAATCTCGGCAATAAGGAAAATTCCGGTTAATGGGGCATGCATAATGGAGCCAAGCGCTGCAGCCATGCCCGCTACTATAAAATTGGAAACATTCAACTGTGCTATTCCCAAAAGATTAACCGTAAAGGCGAAAATGAAACCAATTAAGCCTCCCATAATTAAACTCGGGGCAAAGGTTCCTCCGTTTCCCCCAGCACCAAGTGTAATTAATGTAGCTAGCGATTTCATAAAAATGGTGACCACTGTAAATAAGACCACCAAGGCCGGAATAGTATTATAATCCTCGAAAATACTATTGTTAATTACAGCGAGGTAATCGCCACGTAATAAATTCTTAATGGTGATATAACCTTCACCGTAAAGCGTTGGAAAAAGGAAAACCAATAAACCAAGCAACAAACCACCAATAACAACCTTGGTATACGGATGCTTTATTTTATAGAATAAGCCTTTTACTGCGTAATTTGCCTTTGTAAAATAAATAGAAAATAAGCCAATAAGCCCGGCTAAAAGTACATAATAAAATAGTGCATTTATTTTCCAGCCTTCTGTTACTAGAAAAAATAATTGTTGTGTATAAAAAAGCCTTGCTACTACAGCAGCTGTAGCAGCAGAAAGTAATAATGGAATAAATGCCGGGATCGTGAATTCAGGCAAAAGGATTTCGATGGCAAAAACGATTCCCGCCACTGGACTGTTGAAAGCGCCTGCAATACCTGCTGCAGCGCCACAAGCCACAAGCATTGTAATTTCGCGATAAGATAAGCCTAAAAACCGACCCAGGTTTGAACCAATAGCTGAACCACTTGTAACAATTGGCGCTTCCAGACCAGTTGAACCACCAAAACCAACAGTTATAGCTGCAGTTATGACTTGTGAATAGATATTATGAGGTTCTACCCTGCTCGATTTTTTTGAAATGGCATAAAGCAGTGGTGTTAACCCAGTTTCGAATTTATTTTTCCTGATAAAATACTTGATGTATAACACCGTAAGGAAAATACCAATCATTGGGAAAATGAAATACAGATAATATTTATATTTCCAATGCCAGTCTGACTGAAGAAACTCTTCGATATGATGGGTTAAACTTTTTAAAGCGGCAGCAGCTAAGCCGGCTAAAACACCAACAATTACAGCAAGAACGACTAAGAAATTACGGTTTGATATTTTTGATTTTCTAAATTGGTTAATCTTATCAAGGTAATTTACAAAGCGGATATACATTTTATTCTATTTATTCAAGCCCGTAAAGGGCTTTACGGTTTAAGCATCGAATTTATCTAAGAGCTTTATGAGTGTTGCAAAATCTTTTGGGTATGGTGCATCGATGATGATGTCTTTATCATCTAATCCTTTGAAAACAAGGTGGCGTGCATGCAGAGCAAACCGCTTCATAATGGGTTGCTCCTCTTCGCCTTTGGCTATTTTATAACCTCGCTTTATGGAAGAGAGGAATACGGGTTTACCCTTATACATGCTATCGCCTACTATGGCAGCACGTTGTGTAGCCAGGTGGATGCGAATCTGGTGCATACGGCCGGTTATTGGCTTGCATTCTACCAAAGTATAATGCTTATAGTATTTTAAAGAATCGAAAACTGTTTCAGCTCTTTTACCCTCAGCCCTATCGATTGTTACATTTTTGTTTCCATCGTTAAGTATGGGTAAATCAACAAGCAGTTTGTCGAAAATTACATGTCCGTCAACTACAGCATGGTAAGTTTTATCAACCTTTCTACGTTCAAACTGCATTGATGCATGCCGGTAACCTTCTGGATTTTTGGCAATAATTAAAGCTCCTGATGTTTCCTTATCCAAACGATGGCAAACCTGTGCATCGTAGCTATATTGTTTAGCTAAACGTAATACATTAGTTTCTCCCGAGCCGCCTCTTTCATCAAGAGAAGCTAAAAAAGGAGGTTTGTTGATTACAATGAAATTATTGTCTTCGAAAAGAATGAGGTCTTTAAAATTGGGGTACTTCAAACTGTGCTGATATTAATGAAGTGCAAAAATAGGTAAATATTTTTTACCATCGACCGGTAAAGAATTATTTAACTGAAACAACAGTTAATCCTTCATGCGTTAATTCTAAAGTTTCGATTGCAATTTCACTATCGTCTGAAATTAAAACAGGACCTATATATTTAACAGGAAATGCATTTTTTACGAGCCATGTAAATATAGGCGCATGGCTTTCATCCAAAAGATTAATAACAAGATCTCTCCGTTCAATATTCCCATTAGATTTAGTATTTATCCAATTGAAGAAATCATTGTCATTTTTGGCGATACCTCTCTTTAAACTAATATTTGAAAACTTACGGATTCCAGGAGTTTTTCTTCCGCTATCAGTAGGGCTGGAACTATCTCGGTTAGAAACCGCTTCAATTTCTATATTTAAACCTGAGACTTCTGCAAAGCCTAATCTGGCACCGCCCCATTGTACAGAGAAATGGTAACGACTAAGTGGATTTATTGCCATATATTTTGTTAATAAATTGAAATACAATATAATAAGAAAATATATAAACGCAAAAAAACCGTAGCGCAACTATTTGTACAGTCTAACTACGGTTTAATATTTTTTTTCTTTTTAGTTACGAAAGCTCAAACTTATAGCCAACACCTTTAACTGTGGATACATAAGTTTCACCAAGTTTCTCACGTAATTTACGAATGTGAACATCAATTGTTCTATTGGTAACCACAACTGAATCTTCCCATATATTTTTAAGGATTGATTCGCGTGTATATACTTTTCCTGGTTTTGAGGCCAGCAAGTATAGTAATTCGAACTCTTTTTTAGCCAGAACTACTTTAGTACCGCCCTGAAATACTAAGTAAGCTTCACGATCGATAACTAAATCACCTATTTCTAATTTATTTTCAGAAACTTCCTCAGTGCCGGCATTTCTTCTTAATATGGCGTTAATACGACTAACCAAAGCACGAGGTTTTATCGGTTTGGCGATATAATCATCAGCACCAACATTAAAACCTGCAATTTCAGAGTATTCCTCACTCCTTGCGGTTAAGAAAACCATAAATGTATTTTTAAATTCAGGAATGGCTCTCATTAAGCGACAAGCCTCAATCCCGTCCATTTTCGGCATCATTATATCCAGAATAATCAAATCAGGATGAACCTTTTTGGCAACAGTTATTCCCTCCTGACCGTTAGCGGCTGTAAATACCTGGTATCCTTCTTTTTTAAGATTATACTCAATTAACTCCAGGATATCTGGTTCATCATCAACAATTAATATTTTCTGACCTGCGTTGTTCATAGTTAAATATTTGTTACGAAAATACTGCCTCAGATGTAATTTTTGGTTAAGACTAAGTTAAGAAATTGTTAACGACTTAAATTAGTTTAACATTGAGTTTCTTTTAACGTAACGTTTTTGCTAAAAATGCATCCAGCTCATCACCGCGGAGGTTTTTTGCAGCAATTTTTCCTGTTGGGTCTATGAGATAGGATGTCGGTATAGCCTGAACCTGATATTTTTTTACGGTTTCTCCGTTGAAATCTTTTAATTCTGATAGATGTGTCCAGGTTAAACCATCAGCTTTGATTGCTCCTAACCATGCAGCTTTATCAGTATCCAGTGATACACCTAAAATATCGAAATTTTTAGTTCTGTATTTATTATAAACCTTAACCACATTAGGATTTTCCTGGCGACATGGCTGACACCAAGATGCCCAGAAATCAACCAGGACATACTTACCTTTATAATCAGTTAAACTAACAGGTTTGCCATCGGCTGTATTTGCGGTAAAAGCTGGTGCTATTTGCCCAACCTGAACCGTTTTTAACAAGGCCATTTGCTTAACGAAAGTATCAACCGTAGCATTGCCTTTAATTTCATCTTTTACCTCATCGGCAAATTTTACCAGTTCAGCTTCAAATTCCTGCGGACTTAAGGTATTCATGGCATAGAAACTGGCTAAAGTTCCTTTGTTATCTTTTGCGAATTTAAGGATAGATGAGTTTAACTGATTAGTATATGATTCATACCTTGGTTTTAATTCTTCCAGAATGGCAGCCCTGTTTTGAGGTTGTGTTGCCACTTTAGCCTCAAAATCCGACTGAAGTTGTTCAACCTGTTTAGCATAATTATTTCTAATGGTATTCAATTCAGAAAGTTTTTCAACTTCATTTGCTCCCGAAATTTTATAAGCCATTGTTTTATCTGCTAAATCAGCCTCAAGTTTAATTTCATCACCATTTTTGGCAATTAACATAAACTCATGATTCCCAATTGAAACCCTGAAAAAATCTACAGAAGGTGTTTTACGGATAAACTTAAATGCGCCTTTTTCTGATAGATTGGTCGAATCAATTGCAACCATCTGGCTGCTTTGCATACCATACAGAAAAACCTTTTTCTCCCCTCCCGGATTCTGAAATGTTCCATCAATGGTAAAACTATCTTTTGGTTTACAGGCTGTAAAAGCAATTGCTATTAATACAATAAGGCCTAAATTTTTTAATTTCATTATTTTAATTTTTCAAGTATCAGTTCATTTAATTTTTTTGCGTCAGCTTTACCTTTAGCCAATTTCATTACATCGCCTACAAACAAACCTAAAACGCCTTTTTTACCTTTTTTATACGCTTCAACCTGTTGTGGGTATTTATTTAATACTTCATCTATAAAACCGTCTAACTCACCGGTGTTTTCGGTGATAAGCAGGTTTAAATGTTGTGCAAGAGCAGCGACATCAACATTTTCTTTTTCTTCAACTGCAGGTAATAATCTTTGAACAGCGATTTGTTGCGTTAACTTTTTTTCATCAACCAGATTTATGGTCGCTGCGAGTTGTTCAGGTTTTACCTTATAATTAGCAATGCTTATTTCCTTTTCGCTTAAAACGGCTCTAATTGGCCCAATTAGCCAGTTGATTAATGTTTTCTTTGTTTTTACAATTGGCAAAGCCTGATTGAAGTAAGCAAGCAAATCTAAATCTTCAGCAAATAAAGTAGCATCGGCTTTGTTAATACCAAATTCAGCAATCATTTGTTTTGATATTTCGTTAGGCAAAGGAGGCATCGCTGATTTAATTTCTGCTAACCAATCATCAGAAATGCTGATTGGCTGTAAATCAGGGTCGGCGAAATAACGATAATCATTTGCTTCTTCTTTTGTTCGCATTGGCGAAGTGGTACCTTTATCTGCATCAAAGTTTAATGTACTCTGAACAATTTTGCCTCCACTGGAAATTACTTCTACCTGGCGACCAAATTCAAAATCCATTGCCCTGCGCACATTACGCATAGAATTTAAGTTTTTTACTTCGCATCTTGTGCCAAATTCGGCTGAACCTTCAGGACGAATGGATATGTTGGCATCGCAACGTAAGCTTCCCTCTTCCATGTTACCATCACTAACATTTAAATGTCGAACCAGTTTCCTGATTTCACTTAACAATGCTGATGCTTCTTCAGCGCTACGGATATCAGGTTCGGTTACGATTTCAATTAAGGGTACGCCAGCCCGGTTTAAGTCGACTAGCGAAAAGTTATCGTCCTGGTCGTGTACGCTTTTTCCGGCATCTTCTTCAAGGTGAATTCTGTTAATTCCGATTTTTTTAGTTGAACCATCCGCCAGTTCAACTTCAAGAAAACCATTTACACAAATAGGTTGGTTATCCTGCGTAATCTGATAGCCCTTTGGTAAATCGGCATAGAAATAATTCTTTCTGTCGAAATGGTTAACCTGATTAATTGTACAGTTTAATGCAAGGCCGATACGAACGGCTTTGGCCACCACCTCTTTATTTAATTTGGGTAATGCACCGGGTAATGCCAATGAAACCGTCGAAATATTTTGATTAGGTAATGCTCCGAACGATGCGCTATCAGCTGAAAATATTTTTGTATTGGTGTTTAACTGAACGTGAATTTCCAGACCTGAAACGAGCTCGTATTTGTTTTCGGTAGTACCTAAACTCATATAAAAATGGTGCCTTTAAATGTATTATGCACGCAAATATAGTTAAAGAATGTTAAAACGAATTGTCTCAATTAAACAGTTGTGTAATGGCTATGTCTATTTCATTAATTAATCCTTATAAGAAACCGTAAAATTAAAAATGTTATGAAAAAGTTAGTGTTATTTGCCGTAGTTCTGATGGTTTCATTATCCGGCATAAACAATGCAAATGCGCAGGTTAGTTTAAATGTTAATATAGGTTCTCAGCCTGTTTGGGGACTAGCAGGCTATAATCATGTAGATTATTACTATTTCCCTGATATTGATGCCTACTATTACGTCCCATCTGGTCAATATATTTACTCGAATGGTGGCCGCTGGACATGGGTAAACAGTTTACCTGCCCGATTCGGTAATTTCGATGTGTACAGGGCTTACAAAGTGGTTATTAATGAGCCTAAACCTTATTTGAGAAACAGTGTTTACGTAGCCCGATACAGTAAGTTTAAAAATTATTATGGTCGTCAACAGGTAATCAGAGATAGCCGTGACAGCAAATATTATGTTGTAAAAGGCCATCCTAAATATAATTCAAATAAAACTGTAATTATAAATAACAGCAGGTCATATCGTAATCAAAAAACTGTTGTAAAAGTTAATAACGGCAATCATGGCAATCGAAATAATCAAGAAGAAAACAGATACAGAGGTGGGAATAACCGTCCGGAAAGAAATAACGGTAAAGGTCGTGGATAATATTAATAGTTAGTTGTGGTAAGGGAGTTTCGAATGAAGCTCCCTTTTTTATAAATCCGTTACAATAGAATTTTTGGCACAGCGTTTGAATTTAGAATAGCACACACTAATAGAAACGATTATGAAAAAGTTATTTATCATCTCTGCGATTTTAGGAATCGTAGCTTTAACATCAAATCAATCTAACGCTCAGGTAAGTTTAAATGTAAATATCGGTACACAACCTGCATGGGTTCCCGTAGGTTATCAAAGTGTTAATTATTATTATCTGCCAGAGGTAGAATCCTATTATTATGTTCCTCAAAGGCAATTTGTTTACTTAAGTGGTAGCAGGTGGGTTAGATCAAGATATTTACCTGCAAGGTATAGAGGATATGATTTGCACCGTGGCAGAAAAATCGTGATGTATGGAAATAGTCCTTATCGCAGTTACAGTACACATAGAGTAAGGTATTCTAATCATGTAAATGTTATACGCACCTCATATGGTGGCGGACGAAGAAATTACAGGCCACAACGCAATGAATTCAAACATTACGAAAGAAGAGGAAATGGTAATCATTTTGGTAATGGACATGGTCGCGGACATGGAAGACATTAAAAAAAAGGAGGCTTGAAGGCCTCCTTTTTTTATTTTAAAATCTTTTTCCGATAGTGATACCTATTCTTGGAAAGGCATCGATTGAATTACTTTTAAAAACCCTTCCTCCTCCTAAAAGAAGTTCACCTAGAAATCCGTTTCTTGTTAAGAATTTAGCGCCAGCAGCAACTCCAAGTCCAAATTTAGTGTAATTCTTATCTAAAGTAGAATAATCAAATCCTACTGGATATGATGTGTAAGGAAGGGTACTGCCATCAAACTCTTTATAAGAAATTACTGCAGCATTTCCTTCGATAAAAAAACCGTTAGCCTTTTTCGAGCCAAAATAAAGTCTGTAATGCGGTGTAACCAAATAGTTAATTCTACTTCCATAAACATTTTCATCCGTTAATCTAACGGCCAATGAAACCCCAACACCCATGTTATCTTCGAGCAAGCGCTCATAAGAAATTTCAGGAATCCCAATTACTGTATTGAGCAAGTTAATTTTAACTTCATTGTTTCCACCATGACCAATGGCTTCTGATTTAGCTTTAATAGTTTTTGAAACGCTATCTGTTTGCGCAAAAGCAAATAGTGATGAAGCCATGATAAGGGCTAACAAAAAATGTTTTTTCATTTAAGAGGTTAATTTAGGTATGATTAGTGAATAAAATTTTCTGCCTTTTGAAGAACGTTTGGTAATCCCGCAGGATTTTTTCCGCCTGCTGTTGCATAGAAAGGCTGACCGCCACCCCCGCCCTGGATTTCTTTACCCAATTCGCGGACAATGTTTGATGCATTCATTCCTTTTTTAACCAGGTGGTCAGAAAGCATAACGGTAATACCTGGTTTACCATCAATTTCTGATGTAAATACAAGGAACAAATTATCAATCATTTCTTTAAGTGAAAAGGCCAGGTTTTTAATTGCATCAGCACTTTGTAAATCGATATGCTTCGCGATTAAATTAATTCCGTTTATTCCCCTAACGTGATGAACTATCTCATGTTTAAGATTATTAACGCGTTCTAAAGTAGATTTTTCGATTTCCTTTTTGAGCTTTGCATTTTCATCCAGCAAAGCCTGAACAGAAGCTGATAAATCTTTACTTCCGTTTAAAAGGGCTTTTAAATGGCCAAGTTCACGACGTTGATCTAAGAAATACTGTTCAGCTTTATCGGCAGTAATGGCTTCAATACGACGCACACCTGCGGCCACGGCACTTTCTGATATTATTTTGAATGAGCCAATTTGACCCGTTGCTTTAACATGTGTACCACCGCAAAGCTCTTTAGAAAAATGATCGTCGAAAGTAATCATACGGACAAAATCGCCATATTTTTCACCGAACAAGGCCGTTACACCGCTTTCAATAGCATCCTGATAAGGTACATTTCTTTGCTCTTTAAGTTTAATGTTTTGCCTGATTTTCTGGTTTACGATTACTTCAATCTGTGCCAATTCCTCATCAGTTACTTTTGCAAAATGAGAAAAATCGAAACGTAAATAATCTGCATTAACTAATGAACCTTTCTGGTTTACATGTTGTCCTAAAACCTGTTTTAATGCCGCATGTAATAAATGTGTAGCCGAATGATTGTCTTCAGTTAAAATGCGTTTGTCTTCATCAACAACTGCCCAGAATTTACCTTCCAGGTTATCCGGAAGAATATCAGCAAAATGAACAGTTAATCCGTTTTCTTTCTTAGTATCAGTAATATCAATCCAGAACTGACGGCTATGGTCTTCCAAACGGCCGGTATCTCCCACCTGACCACCACTTTCTGCATAAAAAGGTGTTTGGCGTAAAACGATTTGAAATTGTTCTTTTCCTTTTGCCTTAACCTTGCGGTATTTTAAAATCTCAGTTTCGATTTCAAGCTCGTCATAACCTACAAATTCGCTTTGGTCATCGGTATTGACAATAACCCAGTCACCAGTATCAATAGCAGTTGCTGCACGACTATCATCTTTCTGTTTTTTAAGGGCTTGCTCATATCCGATTAAATCAACACTCCAGCCTTTTTCACGAGCCATTAATTCAGTTAAATCTATCGGAAAACCAAAAGTATCCGATAATTCAAAAGCAAAGCTTCCCTCAACTAAATTGTTTTTGGCCTGATATTTTTCAAATCGCTGTATTCCGGTAGATAACGTTCTTAAGAAAGAAACCTCTTCTTCCAAAACTACTTTCTGTACAAAATCTTGCTGCGAAATGAGTTCATCGAAAACACCTTTAAATTGCTCGGCCAATAAAGGAACCAGTTGATTTAAAAACGGCTCTTTAAAGTTTAAGAAAGTATAGGCATAACGTACAGCACGGCGTAGAATCCTGCGAATAACATAACCTGCTTTATTATTTGATGGTAACTGTCCATCGGCGATTACAAATGAAATGGCACGGATATGGTCGGCCATAACACGCATAGCGATGTCTGTTTTCTCGTCAGCTCCATATTTAATTCCCGATTTTTCAGCAATGAACTGGATTAAAGGTTGGAAAACATCAGTATCATAATTGGAAGTTTTATCTTGTAAAACACGCACCAAACGTTCAAAGCCCATTCCGGTATCAACATGCTTAGCTGGTAAACTTTGCAATGAACCATCTTTCAGACGGTTAAATTGCATAAATACATTATTCCAGATTTCAATAACCTGCGGGTGGTCGGCATTTACAAGGCTAGCGCCATCAACCAAAGCTTTTTCTTCTTCAGTACGGCAATCAACATGTATTTCAGAACATGGTCCACAAGGGCCTGTATCGCCCATTTCCCAAAAATTGTCTTTCTTGTTTCCAGGTAAAATATGGCTTTCATCTACATATTGTTTCCATAAGTCATAAGCTTCCTGGTCTTTTGCAAGTCCCTCTTTCTCATCTCCTTCAAAATAGGTAACATACAACTTATCTTTAGGTATTTTATAAACTTCAGTTAAAAGTTCCCAGCTCCAGGCGATGGCATCTTTCTTGAAATAATCACCAAAACTCCAGTTACCCAGCATTTCGAACATGGTGTGGTGGTAAGTATCAATACCTACTTCTTCTAAATCGTTATGTTTACCTGAAACACGTAAACAGCGTTGTGTATCGGCTACACGGGCATATTTTATTGCGGCTTCACCTAAAAACAAATCTTTGAACTGGTTCATACCTGCGTTGGTAAACATCAAAGTGGGGTCGTTTTTAACTACGATTGGTGCCGATGGAACAACATGGTGTTGTTTCGATTCAAAAAAACTAAGGAATGCCTGTCTAATCTCTTTTGCTGTCATTACATTTTATTAATTGGAGGAACAAAATTAAAATTTTATTGCGTTAATAAGGAAAAATCGAGCTACATTTGAATACTTTAATTAATCGATGTAAAACCTTAATAATCAATCACAAATTATGCCTTACAAAGAAAGAGATATCAATAAAATGTATTATACTATGGGCGAAGTGACTGAAATGTTTAATGTTAACGCTTCCCAAATTCGATTTTATGAGAAAGAGTTTGACATCCTTCAACCAAAAAAAAATAAAAAAGGTAATCGTTTATTTACTCCTGAAGACATCGAAAACCTTAAGATAATTTTTAACCTGGTTGATGAAAAAGGATTTACACTTAAAGGTGCAAAGGAGCATTTGAAAAACAACAAATCGGATGTTAAAGAGAATCAGAAAATTATTGATTCTTTAGAAAAGCTTAAAGGTTTTCTGGTTAATCTGGCACAAGAATTATAAAATATTTATTGTGAATTCAATATAATAGGTTGGTAATCAAATAAAATATATTTTTTGTTTTATACTTTTTCTTTATATTAGGATAACCAAATAACAATCAGCCCTATTTTTTATTTACCGGTTTAACGCCCTCAAATGAAAATATGGAATGTATTGTTAATCTCCCTCACCCCTTTTTATTTATTTGCCCAAAACAATTTAGGGCCTCGGCTAACTGCTATGGGCAACAATGGTGCTGCCGTTTCCGATGTATGGTCGTTAAAGGCTAACCCTGCCGGAATTACTGCTTTAACGCAGTCTACTTTATCGATTAATTATATAAAACACCTCTTTAGTAATGAGATTAGTACGCAAGGATTGGTGGCAGTTATACCAGTAGAAAATAATTTTGCTGGTATAAGTTTAGAACGGTACGGCTTTTCCGATTATAATGAAAGTAAAATAGGAATTGCTTATTCAAAGCGGTTTGGCAATAGGTTATCTATCGGGCTAAATGCAAATTATCATCAGCTTAAAATTACAAATTACGGCGTATCAACAGGTTTTTCGGTTGATGCAGGTATCCTTTATAAATTAAGCAACAAACTCATTTTAGGAGCCTATACCAGTAATCCAGCAAAACAAAAATTTAGCGCTACCGAAATTCTAGCAGAAATACCTGTTTCATTTAATATAGGTGCTTGTTACTCCGTTTCGGATAAGGTGTTAATCGCTACAACTGTAAATAAAGTTTTAAATCATGTTATTGATGTTAGTTTAGGGGTAGATTATAAAATAATTGATTTATTGAGTTTAAGAGGTGGTTTAAGTGTTAAGCCTTTTAAACAATATGCCGGTTTTGGCTTGAATTACAAGAAATTGCTAATGGATATGGCTACTTCTTATGATGCAAACCTGGGTTATTCACCTCAAATTGCTATTGGTTATGCGTTTTAGGCTGATTATGATTGCATTTGTTTTGATCGGACTTACTGCAAATGCACAGGTAGCAGAACAAGAGGTTGATATACGGGATATTTTAGAAAGTGTGGCAGAAAATCTTCCTGACGATTACGATATGACTGAATTAATCGACGTTTTAACCAGGTATAGAAAACACCCCATAAACCTGAATAAAACTACATCTGAAGAACTTAAGACAATGGTTTTTCTTTCTCCACTTCAAATCAGTAATTTCTTAAACTACACTAAAGAGAATGGAAAATTTGTTGATGTTTTGGAACTGCAAAGTATAGACGGCTTTGATATTAAAACCGTTCAAAACTTACTTCCATTCGTTACGGTATCTCCTATCACCGAATATGAAAAACTAAGCCTTAAAAATATCTTAACATTTGGTGAAAGTGATTTGGTAATGCGTTATGCCCAGGTTTTAGAAAAACAAAAAGGATACACCAATTTACCAGGGAACAGGTATTTAGGCTCTCCGGAACGCTTTCAAACCCGCTATCGCTTTCATTATGGTTCCATACTTTCGGCAGCTATTACACTTGATAAGGATGCTGGCGAAAAATTTATTGGGAAACCATTTGATTTCTTTTCGGGAAATATTGCTCTTTTTAAGTTAGGCAAACTGAGAAAATTAGTTATTGGCGATTATACTTTACAATTCGGGCAGGGCTTAACACTTTGGTCGGGGTTTTCTTTTGGTAAGGGACCGGATGTAACCAGTGTGGCAAAGAAAGATTTAGGTTTAAGGCCTTACACTTCTTCAAACGAATATTCATTTCTCAGAGGTGCTTCAGCTACGGTTAATCTTTTTAAAAATATCGATTTCACGCCTTTTGTTTCTTTCAGAAATTTAGATGCAAGCCAAAGTCTTGATTTCGATGGTAATCTTGTTCAATCAACTATAAATCAAACAGGCTATCACCGAACACTTTCGGAAATTAAAAACCAAAATTCTTTAAGCCAGCAAGTTTACGGAGCAACAATACAGTATGCTAAAAATGAATTAAGCCTGGGTTTAATAGGTTATCAAACGAAATTTGGAAATAACTTTATAACACAAACAGCCGTTTATGATAAATTCAGTTTTACAGGAAATTCATTAACTAATCTGGGAGCCTATTATAATTATACATTCAAAAATATTTATTTCTTTGGTGAGGTTGCAAGAAGCCTCAATAGTGGCCTGGCTCATGTTAATGGTGCTTTAATAAGTTTGTCTCCAACGGTTTCCGCGGCGATAACTTATCGTAATTATGGGAAAGATTATCATAGTTTCTTTAATCAGGCGCTGGCAGAAGCGAGTGAAGCTGTTAATGAAAAAGGTTTATATGCAGGCTTAAACATAATCCCAAACAAGAAGTGGACATTTTCAATTTACGGCGATTATTTTCAGTTTCCATGGCTTAAGTACCGTGTTGATGCTCCATCTAAGGGTTACGAAGTATTAAGTCAAGTGGTTTATAGCCCCAAAAAGTATTTTAGGATTTTACTAAGGTTTAAAACCGAAAATAAGCAGCAAAATACTGATCTGGAAGTTCCGATTAACTTTTTGGATGATGTAAAAAAGGAAGGGTATCGTACTGAAATAGACTGGCAACTCAATAAAAAATGGAGTTTTCAGAACCGACTTGAGGTTTCTCAATATAAAAAAGGTGCTGCTAATCAAGAATTTGGTTATTTAGTTTATCAGGATATCAACTACTCGCCTATGTTCTCTAAAATTACCGGAAACCTAAGGATTGCTTACTTCGATACACCGAGTTATAATAGCAGGATTTATGCTTATGAAGATGATGTATTGTACAGTTTTGCTTTTGGTGTATATAGCGGTAAAGGATTTAGAACATATTTAAACCTGAAATATAATCTCTTGAAGAAATTAAATATATGGGCTAGGTATGGAATGTTTATTTACAAGGATATAGAAACCGTTGGGACATATTTGGATGAAATACAGGGAAATAAAAAATCAGAGATAAAATTTCAGTTAAGGTATCAGTTCTGATAATATGTTTAAAGCCGAATATGCGTTTGTTAGAATTTTAGCTCCCCTGGCTGCAGGTATTGGTTTGTTTTATTTCTTTCCGTCTGGAAAATTACTGGCCCTTACAATAGTTTTAACAGGAACCTTATTTCTTACACTTTTGCTTTTAAATGTTATCTATAAAAGAATAAATGGCTACAAATTCAAAGGCATAACCGGAAGTTTTATTTTCTTGTTTTTCTTCTTTTTTGGCGGCTTTGTTTGCCTGTTAAATAATGAAAAACTTAATTCAAACTACTTTGGTACAAAGAATTATAAGTTTTTAAAAATCTGGGTAAATGATGAGCCTGAAAAAACAAATGATATTTTAAGGTTTAAGGCAAGGGTTATTTCAGGTTATATCAATACCGATCAAATAAAACTAAGTGGCCAATTGTTATTGGCTTTAAAGCTAGATAGCCTCAGTCCTGTTCATTTAAAATATGGTGATGAATTGATTGTTTCAGCAAATTATCTTGAAGTTGAGCCCCCTTATAACCCGGCAGAATTTGATTTTAAGCGTTGGTTAGCTGCGCAAAATATTTATGAACAAACATTTATTAATCAAAATCATTTAACTAAAACAAATCGCAATATTGGTAATCCTGTTTTAAAATTTGCTTTTGATTTAAGAAAAAAACAGATAGATAAGTACAGAAAGTTAATTAATAATGATGAAGCTTTCGCGGTTGCATCAACACTTATTTTAGGCCATCGTGCAGATTTAAGTAAGGAAACATTAGCCGCATATTCAAAAACGGGAACTATTCACGCCCTTTCTGTTTCTGGTAGCCATGTTGCCATTATTTTCTTTGTGCTCGATTTTCTGTTAACCTTTTTAAACCGAAGGCGTTCACTTGTAATCGTTAAGTTTCTGCTAATTTGTGGCTTTATCTGGGGATATTCTTTAGTTACGGGTTTATCTCCTTCGGTTGTCCGTTCAGCTATAATGATCAGCATTTTTATTGCTGCAAAAACTTTTGCAAAGAATAAAAATGGCTACAATACACTAGCATTTGCTGCTTTTTGTCAATTGGTTTATAATCCATTCCTCATTTGGGATGTTGGTTTTCAACTTTCTTATCTTTCTGTTTTCGGATTAATTTACCTTCAGCCTAAGATTTACAAATGGATTTATGTGAAAAATAAGTGGCTCAATAAGGTTTGGGAACTGGTAGCACTTTCTCTTGCAGCTCAAATTGTAACCTTTCCACTTTGTATATACTACTTTCATCAGTTTCCAGTTTACTTTCTTTTAGGAAACCTTTTTATTTCAATTCCACTTATCCTTATTATGATTTTAGGGATTGTCGTTCTGATTCCTTTTGCCGATAAAATTTCGACAGTTCTGGAATGGACTATTATTTCAACCAATTCGGTATTGAAATGGATTGCGAATTTGCCCTATTCAACCCTTTCATCTGTTTGGATTAATTTACCAGAGTTGATTCTTTTGAGTTTAGCCCTGGGTTTGTTCGTTTTCGCAATGGCTAAATACAAAAAGAAATTTTTGCTTACTTCATTGCTGCTTTATATCGTTTATTCAGTTTTGATAATTATTGATAACCAAAGAGCCATCTATCAAAAGAAAATTATCTTTTTTACTTTGAGAAAAAATTATGCCGCTGCATTTATCACCGGAAGACAAGGCGTTTTAATTACTGATTTAACTGCCAGCGATAAAAACTTTAAGTTTTTTGTTAAACCAGCGTTAGAGCAAGCACAAATAGAACAAATCGAATTTATTAGTTTAAAGCAGAATACTGTTTTACCAAATTTTATTAAAAAAGATAATCAGATAGTATTTTATAATCACAAGATTTTAGTTGTTGATGAAAAGTTTAATTACAAAAAGTTATCCGCAAATGCGAAATTTTCGAACATTTGGCTAACCGGGAATAGTAAGTTTAAACTCGAAAACATTTCAAAAGGTATTAAATACGGATCTATATTGATTGATGCAACAAATAAGGATTACAGGATTAATTTATTGAAGAGATTTGCAGATAATAATAAAACAGAAGTACATGTTTTAAAGAAAAATCCTGCATATTTGGTTTTCCTAACCCAATAATATGAATAATATGGTTTTGTATGGTGTAGATAATCGAATAGCTACCATAACCATTAACCGGCCTGAAAAGCGTAATGCGCTTAATCCGCAATTAATTGCTGCGCTAACTGAAAATTTCATCAAAGCTTCTGAAGATGATACTGTTAAAATTGTAATACTAAAAGCTAATGGAGGTACTTTTAGTGCAGGTGCTGATTTAGCATATTTACAGCAACTGCAACAAAATACCTTTGAAGAAAACGTAGCAGATTCAAATAATTTAAAAAAGCTTTTTACAACCATCTATTACTTGCCCAAAGTAGTTATTGCCCAGGTTGAAGGACATGCAATTGCCGGAGGTTGTGGCTTGGCTACTATTTGCGATATTGTATTTGCAACACCAGAAAGTAGTTTTGGCTATACCGAAGTTAAGATAGGTTTTGTTCCTGCTATTGTTTCATGCTTTTTGAAACAAAAGGTGAGTGAAACTATTGCAAAAGAACTCCTGTTGACAGGGAAAACCTTTTCTGCAGAAAAGGCACTTGAATATAAGTTAATAAATTTTGTAACAAATTCATCCGAAATTCATCAAACTGTTAACGAATTTGCATTAAGTTTGTGTAGCGAAAGTTCGGGCAATTCATTAATGGTTACAAAACAACTGATTACCCAAACAAACAACCCCCTATTGGAGAAAAGTTTAGAAATTGCTGTACAAATTAATGCCCGTGTGCGTGAAAGTGAAGATTTTAAGAAAGGCATTGAATCGTTTCTGAATAAACAAAAAATTAACTGGTAAAAATTAACTAAAAATAAAAACATGTTAAAATCAATCAAAACGAGCGTTATCGCTTTAATGTTAGTAAGCACGGCAGTTATTGTTCATGCGCAAAAAAAAATAACTGAAGGTACTTTGGTTTATGGCCTTAAATATAAAATAGATGCACCAGGAGCTCCCGAGCAGCAAAAAGTTAAATTCAATGGTGATATTTCAAAGTTAGAAATGGATTTTGGACCTGCTTCTGTTGGTGTTTTTATGGATAACAAAAGTGGCGCAGGTTTACTTTTGGTTGATATCCCAGTAGCTCAAAAACAACTGGCTTCAAAAATGACTAAAGCTGAAATGGAAGAATCGAATGCTGCAAAACCTAAGTTTTCTGATTTTAAAGCTACAGGCGAAAAGAAAACCGTTGCTGGTTATAATGCTGAAAAATATACTTTTAAAGATGATAAAGGCGGAACCGGAGAGTTATGGGCTACTACAGATGTAGATGTTCCGGTTACAATTGCTACAGCTGAATTTAAAGAGGTTAAAGGTTTTATTGTTTTAATCGAAACATCAATGGCAACAGTGACCTTAAAATCGATAACTGAAGGTAAAGTTGGAGAACTTTCGATAACAAAAATCCCTTCAGGTTATGATGAAATTACTTATGCAGAAATGAAAGCATTACAACAACAAGGTGGTGGTGAATAAATAACCAATATCTGATAATTAAGAGCTTTTTAACTGACGGCATTTTATTTAAATTAGCCGAAAAGTTAAAAAGCTTTTTTTATGACCTAACTTAATATGATTAAAAATTTATTACTCAAATTATCAGTTGCATGCATAGCTGTTTGCTTGTTAATTGATGCAAAGGCCCAGAGTGTTAATTGGGCAAAAGATGGTAATTCTTATTACCAGATTGCTGGTGGTGAAATTGTGTCAGTTACACTCCCTAAAAATGAACGCAAAACGGTAGTTTCAAGAGCATTGTTAATTCCTTCAGGTAAAGATAACGCAATTCCAGTTCGTAGTTTTCAATTATCTGCCGATGGTACAAAAGCCTTGATTTATACCAATAGCAAAAAAGTTTGGCGTTATGATACACGTGGTGATTACTGGTTAGTAGATTTAGCGACCAATAAGATCACACAGATTGGTAAAGATAAACCGGCTTCTTCTTTAATGTTTGCAAAATTATCTCCAGATGGAAACAAAGTTGCCTACGTTAGCAAACATAACTTATATGTAGAAAATATTGACGGAACGGATTCAAAAGCTTTAACTACCGATGGAACTGATCGCATGATTAACGGAACTTTTGATTGGGTTTATGAAGAAGAATTCGATTGTCGTGATGGTTTTAGATGGAGCCCTGATGGCAAATCAATCGCTTATTGGCAAATTGATGCCACGAAAATCAAGAATTTTTTAATGATTAATAATACCGATTCTATTTATCCCTATACTATTCCTGTAGAATACCCAAAAGTTGGAGAAAATCCTTCTGCTTGTAAAATTGGTGTGGTTGATATTGCTTCAGCTAAAACAAACTGGTTAAATGTACCGGGAGATAATATTCAGCATTATATCCCTCGTATGCAATGGGTGCCAAATAGTAATGAGATCATTCTTCAACAATTAAACCGTGAACAAAATGAGAGCATTGTTTTTATTTGTAATGCTTCAACAGGTAATGCTAAGGCTGTTTACACGGAAAAAGCTAAAGCGTGGATCGATGCCCAGGATGAGTGGAAATGGTTAAATGATAATAAAGAATTTACCATTTCATCAGATAAAGATGGTTGGAATCATTTATATAGAATTAGCCGCGATGGTAAAAAAGAAACCTTAGTAACTAAAGGGAACTATGATATTATTGATGTTAAGTTAATTGATGATAAAAATAATTATGTTTATTTCATGGCTTCGCCAACTAATGCAACCCAACGCTATTTATACAAAACGAAATTAGATGGTAAAGGTAAATTAGAGCAAGTTACTCCATCTACTCTACTCCCTGGTACGCATAGTTATGATATTTCTCCAAATGCTGCTTTTGCACGCCATGGTTACAATAGTTCTGTTGTTAGGCCAGTAACAGAGTGGATGAACTTTACTACTGGTAATCCTTTTACTATGGATGGTAGCATTACTACGCAACTTTCTAAACAAGAAGCACCTAAAAATAAAGTAGAGTTTTTTAAAGTGACTACTGAAGACGGTATTGAACTAGATGGCTGGATGAAAAAACCAGATAATTTTAATCCAGACAAGAAATATCCTGTAGTATTTTATGTATACGGAGAGCCAGCTTCTCCAACTGCTTCAGATACTTATGGAGCTGGTAGAAATGGTTTGTATGCTGGCGATATGGCTAAAGATGGTTACATTTATATATCGATGGATAATCGTGGTGCACCAGTTCCGAAAGGTGCTGCCTGGAGAAAAGGTATTTATAAAAATATCGGTGTAATCAATATCCGCGATCAGGCTATGGCCGCTAAAAAGCTACTTGCTACTTATTCGTTTATGGATAAAGATCGTGTAGCTGTTTGGGGCTGGAGCGGCGGAGGTTCATCTACGCTGAACCTAATGTTTCAATACCCTGAAATTTATAAAACCGGTATCGCAATTGCAGCCGTTGGTAATCAGTTAACTTATGATAATGTTTATCAGGAGCGCTATATGGGCACACCTTTTCCGAGTAAAGAAGCTTATGTGAAAGGCTCGCCGATTACCTATGCAAAAAACTTAAAAGGAAACTTATTATACATTCATGGTACAGGTGATGATAACGTTCACTATCAAAATGCCGAAATGTTAATTAACGAATTGGTTAAAAACAAAAAGGTTTTTCAGCTAATGAGTTATCCAAACCGCACGCACAGTATTTCTGAAGGTGAAGGTACCAGTGAACATTTATCATTAACTTGTACCAAGTTTTTAAGAGATAACTGCCCTCCCGGCGCAAGATAAGAGAAGATTAAAAAGCAGCTTTAGGGCTGCTTTTTTTATACAACAAACATTTGGGTTAACAAACTTATGATGATGGCGATGCCGAAACTAAGCAAAGTTCCAATCAATACATATTCAGTTAGTTTTAAATCGTGTGCTTCTTTTAAATCGCCGAAACGAAAGATAGATTTGGCCGCGAGTAAAAATCCAACAGCTTCGAAATGATTGGTTAGGATGAAAACGAATATTAAAACACGTTCTAATATTCCAATATATTTTCCCGCATTTTGTAGTGATTTAGGGCTTTCATCATCATTTTCCGGTAACCATTTAGCAATAATTACTTTCATGATAATTGATGTAGGCATCGTTAAAAACAATGCTCCCGATATTAACAACCATGTTTTAGTTTCGTTTAAGAAACTGATGTTTAAGTAACCTTTGTAAAAAAAATGCCAAACAAGAACAATTGAACTGAAATGCAGGAGCTGATCAACGAAAAATAATAGCCTGGCATTCTTCTTTGTTTGAAAACTTGATTTTAATGCATCAATTATTAAATGTAATATACCAATTGATAAGGCTGTTTTCCACACGTTAAAACTTAAAAAAACAATAAATATCAATGCGATATGAATTAGAACATGCAGGTATAGTTTTCCTGATTTTAATTTCTTTTTCTCCTTATCCTTTACCCACGTGTTGGGCTGAAGAAAAAAATCTCCTATTAAGTGAGCAATAATAATTTTGATTAAATAAATGTCCATTATTCAGCAAATAACTGGTTCAATTTTTTACGGTATATTTTATCCATTTCCATTAATTCTGAATAATGGGCACGTTTTAAAGCTTCACTAACAGATGATTGTGTACGGCCTGAAATTGCAGCCAGTTCGCTTTGTACGGCATTTTCATTTTCTAATGCTAATTTCACCATTTCTGCGGCTACTACTCCCCAGCTGTCCATCGCAATTAAAGATAGTTTAATTAAAACATTCACTTCCTCATCGAAATCAACAAAATCAGTTTTAATGGCCAGGTTAACTTTCGCTTGTTTTAAACTATCAAAAGCAGTTCCTGAATTCACAAAGGCATCTCCGCTCGATTCGGAGAGTTTTTTCCTTTTATTTTTGATGTCTCCGATTCCAATCCCCATTCTTACATCAGCAGGTTTGTTTATTCTGATACATGCTTTTAGGTAAGCGGTAGCTTTAATTGCATCTTTTGCTTCAACCTCTACCTGAAAACTATCTCCACGATAAATTTCCCACTTATTATTTTGTCCTGAAACTGCTTTTAATGCTGTTTTTAAGCTAAGCAGCCAGCTGTCTTTAATTTTACGTGAGCCAACGATATCGCCTGTTATTATGCAAATCATAGTACAATATAGAATTAATAAACTACATTTCAAAGATGTTATCGGCTAATTAGCCGATATTTCTATTTATCGGTTAATTAGCCGATATTTTAAATTATCGGGCTTTTAGCCGATATTTTTTTAAAACTTATCATATAGATAATTGTTTAGTAACTATGGCATTAATAGAATTTACCAAAAGAGGTATTTATTGCAAACAAGGCGATTTTTATATTGACCCCTGGTGGCCAGTAGACTATGCCGTAACCACACACGGCCATAGCGACCATGTACGTTTTGGCAATAAGCACTACCTCTGCCATACTTTAACAAAGCCTATAATTAAACGACGCATCAGCGAAGATTTAAACGTCGAAACACTAGACTATGGGGAGCAAATTGTCCGGAACGGTGTTAATATTTCATTTTATCCTGCCGGACATATTATCGGTTCTGCACAGGTAAGGTTAGAATATAAAGGTGAAATATGTGTTGTTTCTGGCGATTATAAAACAGAGGATGATGGGATTAGCGATGCTTTTGAACCAGTAAAATGCCATTCATTTGTATCAGAAAGCACATTTGGTTTACCTGTTTACAATTGGCAAAAACAAGATGTTGTTTTTGGTAAAATGCAAAACTGGATAAACGATAATATTGCGCAGCAAAAAACCAGTGTACTTATTGCCTACAGTTTAGGTAAGGCACAACGTTTAATTAAAAATCTTACAGGCAATGTTCCAATTTATGTACATAATAGCATTGCAAACCTAAACGAAGTAATTATTAATGCAGGTGTAAACTTGCCCGACACCATAAGAATTACACCCGAAATAACCAAAGATGAACTGCAAAAAGGAATTGTAATTGTGCCTCCGGCGATGAGGGATAGCCGATGGATTAAAAATTTAAGCCATCCGGTAACCGGAATTTGTTCTGGCTGGATGCAGGTTCGGGCGCACCGCCGCTGGCAAAGTGCCGATGCAGGTTTCGCCTTGAGTGACCATGCAGACTGGACCGGTTTAATTGAGGCCATTACAGCAACTGGTGCCGAAAAAGTTTACGTTACCCATGGTTTTACAGCTGCTTTTAGCCGATACCTTAACGATAATGGTATTGAATCAGAAGAAGTAATGACCAAATTCGGGCAGGAAGATGACGAAGAAAACAAAGTAGATTTAGCTGAAACTGAAAATCAAAAGCCAGCATGAAACGTTTTGCTAAACTTATCCAGCAGCTTGAATTAAGCAATAAAACCAACGATAAAATCGCTGCATTGGTTGATTATTTCACCTATGCCGATAACAAGGACAAAGTTTGGGTAATCGCCTTGTTTACAGGTAAAAAACCAAAAAGGCCTATTAAATCGGCCTTATTAAAATATTGGGCAATAGATATTACGAAAACACCTGAATGGTTGTTTTCAGAAAGTTATTCAAATGTTGGCGATTTGAGTGAAACCATCGCCCTGCTCCTGCCACCCGCTGAAAACACTTCCGATTTTCAACTTCATAAATGGATTGAAGATTTGCACAACCTGGAAGGTAAAGACGATGAAACAAAAAAAGAATTCATTTTAAATGCCTGGAACACATTAGAAACTCAGGAACGGTTCATTTTTAATAAACTTATTTCCGGAAATTTCAGGATCGGTGTTTCCAACAAAATGCTTGTAAATGCTTTGGCTAAACAAAGTCAGCTGGATAGTGCCCAAATTATGCACAGTATTATGGGCAAGTGGAATCCTTATGAAATTACTTTTGAGGAGCTAATTAATGGCATTCACGTCAATACAGATAGTTCCTGGCCATACCCATTTTGCCTCGCCTATGCTTTAGAACAGGAACCCGAAAAGTTAGGTGAATTAAACGAATGGCAGGCAGAGTGGAAATGGGATGGCATTCGTGGGCAAATTGTAAAACGAAATGGTGAGCTGTTTATCTGGAGCCGCGGCGAAGAGTTAGTTACGGAGCAGTTTCCTGAACTACATTTTTTAATTGATGTTTTACCTGACGGCGTGGTGTTAGATGGAGAAATCCTGGCCGTTCAAAATAAACAGGTTTTATCTTTTAGTACCTTACAGCAGCGTTTAAACCGTAAAACCATAAGTAAAAAACAGCTCGATGATGCACCTATTGGCTTTTTTGTTTATGATATTCTGGAATATGAAGGGAATGATTTTCGAGAGCAGCCATTAAACACCAGAAGAAAGATATTGGAACAATTAATTGGCAGTTTAGAGGAAAGTGCCGTTATTTTATCGCCGGTAATAAACTGTAAAACCTGGACAGAACTTGCCGAATTAAGACAAACCTCACGTTCGATCAACAGCGAAGGTATTATGCTTAAAAAGTTAAGCTCTCATTACCATAGCGGCCGTAAGCGCGGTGATTGGTGGAAATGGAAAATTAATCCTTACACCGTTGATGCAGTGATGATATATGCCCAAAAAGGTAGCGGACGAAGGGCAAATTTCTTTACCGATTATACCTTTGCTGTTCGCGATGGCGAAAACCTGGTCACTATTGCCAAAGCATACTCTGGATTAACTGATAAAGAAATTAAGGAAGTAAATGCTTTTGTAACCCGGAATGCGATAGAAAAGTTCGGTCCGGTGAGAACCGTAAAGCCCGAACTTGTTTTTGAAATTGCTTTTGAAGGAATTGCAGAAAGTAAGCGTCATAAAGCAGGCTTAGCATTGCGCTTTCCCCGTATTTTGCGTTGGCGAAAAGATAAAAGAGCGTCTGAAATTAATACGCTAGAAGATTTACAGCAATTACTTGCATCAACTTTTGTAACCAGTTAAAAGCTTCAATTTTTTTTTAAAAAAACTTAACTTATTTAGCAAGAATATTAAAGACTAATGGATCAAACCAAAACCAAAGGTTATAAAAAGATAAAAAGCTGGTTAAAAACCAACAAACGCAAGCCTTTCCAGTTTCAGGAAGATGCCTGGCAGTATTATCTTAATGGTTACAGCGGTTTAGTTAACGCTCCTACTGGTTTTGGAAAAACGTTTTCACTATTTCTGGCAGTTGTAATTGAGGCCCTGAATGCTTCTGAGGGAAATAATAAGAAAGCAAAAGATCGCTTACAACTTATATGGATTACGCCGCTACGTTCTTTGGCTAAAGATTTGGCCAGAGCCATGCGAGAAACTTTATCAGAGTTGGAATTAGATTGGCATGTAGGTGTTCGCAATGGCGATACTTCACAAGCTGAAAAGGTTCAGCAAAAAAAATCAATGCCCGAAATCCTGTTGATTACCCCGGAAAGTTTGCATCTACTATTGGCTCAAAAGGGTTCATCTACTTTGTTTAAAAATCTAAAATGTATCGTTGCAGACGAATGGCACGAGCTTTTAGGAAGCAAACGTGGAGTTTTAGTAGAACTTGCGGTTTCCAGAATTAAAGGTTTACAAAAACAGGAGAAAAATCAGTTTTTAAGGGTTTGGGGAATTTCGGCAACCATTGGTAATATTGAAGAGGCTTTAGATGTTTTAGAACCAGATGAACAGGCTAAAAGAATCATTGTTAAAGCAGATTTAGAAAAGAAAATTGCTATTAAATCGATTATTCCTGATGATATTGAAACTTTACCATGGGCAGGTCATCTCGGACTTAAACTGGCTTACAAGCTTTTACCGATCATAGAGAAGAGCAAAACAACGTTGATTTTTATCAATACCCGGGGCCAATCTGAAATGTGGTACCAGCATTTACTTAATATAGAACCAGAATTAGCCGGAAGAATTGCCATACACCATGGTTCCATAGATTTTGAGCTGCGAAACTGGATTGAAGATGCTTTACATACAGGACAGTTAAAAGCCGTTATCGCAACTTCATCATTGGATTTAGGCGTCGATTTTAAACCGGTGGATACAGTAGTACAGGTAGGTTCGCCAAAGGGTGTGGCCAGGTTTTTACAACGTGCCGGACGATCAGGACACTCTCCCCACGAGATTTCTAAAATATATTTTCTGCCAACACATGCATTAGAACTGGTAGAAGCTGCTGCGATTAAAGAAGCAGCCAAAACCAATAATATCGAGCGCAGGGAACCTTTTATTATGACTTTTGACACCCTTGTTCAATATTTGGTTACACTGGCCATTGGTGATGGTTTCGATGATAAACTGATATATGATGAAATTAAAAATACACATGCCTTCAAGTTAATCTTGCCAGAAGAATGGAATTGGGTGATGCAATTTATTACTTCAGGTGGCGATAGTTTAAGTGCGTATAATGAATTTAAAAAGGTTACCAAAGATGAAGATGGGCTTTGGAAAGTAAAAAGCCGGCAATTAGCCATGCGTCATCGTTTACACATTGGTACAATTGTAAGTGATGCCATGCTTAAGGTAAAATTCCTGTCTGGTGGGTACATCGGCATGGTAGAAGAATATTTTGTAACACGTTTAAAGGCAGGTGATAATTTTCGTTTAGCAGGCCGCGTGCTGGAATTTGTTCATGTAAAGGATATGACGGTAATTGTTAGGGTTAGTAAACAAAAAAATGCTATTTCTCCAAGTTGGAATGGTGGTCGTTTACCATTATCTTCTAATTTAGGTTCGGTATTGCGTAAGAAATACAATGAGGCTTTAGATAAAACCCATCAGGATGAAGAGCTGGATAGTGTTTATCCGCTGTTTCTGTTACAACAAAAACGTTCGCATGTTCCGAGGAATGATGAATTACTAATTGAACTAATCAACAATAAAGAGGGTTTCCATTTGTTTGCTTACCCTTTTGAAGGACGTTTGGTGCACGAAGTTTTAGCGGCTTTAGTCGCTTATCGGTTAAGCAAATTGCTTCCAATTAGTTTTTCCATTGCAATGAACGATTACGGTTTCGAACTTTTGAGCGAAACGGAAATCCCTATGGATGAATCTATTGCTTATGAAGTATTTTCTCCTAAAAATTTAACTGAAGATATCACTTTAAGCATTAACTCAACTGAAATGGCCAGGCGGAAATTCAGGGATATTGCCTGTATTTCTGGATTGGTTTTTCAAGGGTATCCGGGAAAATATGTCGCAAATAAACACCTCCAGTCATCCGCAGGTTTATTTTTTAATGTTTTTAGCGATTACGATAAACATAATTTACTTTTACGGCAAGCTTACGATGAGGTATTTTACCAGCAATTGGAAGAACCAAGGTTAGCTGCTGCATTGGAAAGAATTCAGCATGCCGCGATTATCATTACTAACCCTAAAAGTTTTACGCCACTCTCCTTTCCGATTAAAGTGGATAGCTTAAGGGAAAATATGAGTTCGGAAGAATTGGAACAGCGGATTGCAAGGATGAAAGCGGAATCAGAGAAAATTAAATAAATGACCATTACCAGCCACGGAGAAGAACTGATTTTAGATAAAGAAAGGGCTTTATATTTACCACAACATCAACTTTTAGCCATTAGCGATTTACACTTAGGTAAATCAGCTCATTTTAGGCAAGCAGGTGTTCAGGTGCCCTCTACAATTGCACAAAATGACTTGCAACGTTTAGGCTTGCTGATCGAAAAGTATCAACCTAAAACTTTGCTAATCAATGGCGATATGTTTCATCACGGTTTAAATGCCGATATTGATGAATTCTCTGAATGGAAGAAGCAATATGCTGGGGTAAATTTCTTACTGGTAAAAGGGAATCACGATCGCCTGGCAATCGCCGATTATGCATCAATGCAGATAGCGATTCACGAACCGAGCTTTTGCCTTGGCCCTTTTTGCTTTATTCACGATGCACCAAAATGTACCGAAGAAGAACTTTACCCAATTAGCGGACATATTCATCCGGGCGTAACAATAGTTGGAAAAGCAAAGCAACGCTTAAAATTTCCTTGTTTTTATTTCGGAAAAGAATATGCTGTGTTGCCTGCGTTTAGCACATTCACAGGCTTGTATAACATATATCCAAAATCGCAGGAACATATATTTGCTGTAACGCCAAATCGTGTTGTTGAAGTTTAGGTATTGGCATCAATGATTTGCTTCAATTGCGAAGCCTGTAAAACACCACTCTGCCGCCAAACCTGTTTACCTTGTTTAAATAGCATTAAAGTCGGTACACTTTGAACGCTATAAGCCGATGCGGCAGACTGATTTTTATCGATATCAATTTTAATAATGGATACTGAATCACCAACCTGCGATTTCAGCTGCTCTAAAATTGGTTTCATCATTTTACATGGACCGCACCATTCTGCGAAAAAATCTACCAAAACGGGTTTATCGCCATTAATTAATTCTGAAAACTTCGACATGATTTTTTGTTTATGATTAAACAGCTGTTATAAGTTTTAGTTTTAAATAAGAAAAGCCAAACTCAATAGTCTGGCTTTTCTGAAAATATTTTAGACCGGGTTAAATTTCTCGGTTAAAATCCCAGTTTTCTAAATAATCAGCAACCCTGCGTACAAACATTCCACCCAGGGAACCATCAACAACCCTATGATCGTAAGATAATGACAGGAACATCATATGACGGATCGCAATCACATCGCCATGTTCAGTTTCTAAAACGGCTGGCTTCTTTTTAATTGCACCAACGGCTAAAATAGCTACCTGTGGCTGGTTAATAATTGGCGTTCCCATTACATTTCCAAAAGAACCCACATTGGTTAATGTAAAAGTACCGCCTTGCGTTTCATCGGGCTTAAGTTTGGAAATTCTTGCCCTGTTTGCTAAATCATTAACTGCTTTTGTTAACCCAACCAGGTTTAATTGATCGGCATTTTTAATTACCGGAACAATTAAGTTTCCACTCGGCAATGCTGCTGCCATACCAATATTAATATCTCTTTTCTTAATAATCTGTGTTCCGTTAACCGAAACATTTATTAAAGGAAAATCTTTTATTGCTTTCGCTACTGCCTCAACAAAAATTGGTGTAAAGGTAATTTTTTCATTCTCACGTTTTTCAAAGCTATTTTTAACCTTATTACGCCATAAAACGAGGTTTGTTACATCGGCTTCTACGAAAGAAGTTACATGTGGTGAAGTACTTTTACTCATTACCATATGATCGGCAATAAGTTTGCGCATTCGATCCATTTCTATAATTTCATCGCCACCCAAAACAGATGTTGTAGAGGTTTTAGGCGGTATAGATTCAGCAGTTGCAGGTGTATTAACTCCTTTATCATTTTTAGGAGCAACTACAGGGGTAGCTATACTCGTTTTGCCTTCGTTTTTAGTCGAAAGATAAGCTAATAAATCGTCTTTATTTAAACGGCCATCAGCACCCGAACCTTTAATGTTATCTAATTCTTCGAGCGATATATTTTCCTGTGCGGCGATGCTTTTTACCAATGGCGAATAAAAACGATCTGAAGAAGTAAAATCTGTTTGACTTTGCGTTACTTTTTCTACAGGAAGTTGCGCTATTCCCGGAATTGCTTCTGTTTTTTCTACTTCAACCGTAACAGTAGGAATAATAGTTTCTTCAACTTTAGTTTCGCCCTCACCGTCGGTTTCAATAATGGCAATCACATCACCAACCTGGGCAATATCATTTTCATTAAACAATTGTTTTACCAATTTACCTGCCACAGGCGATGGAACTTCAGAGTCCACCTTATCAGTCGCTATTTCTAAAATGGTGTCATCTAAATCGATAGAATCGCCAATTTGTTTTACCCATTTAATCACCGTTGCTTCTGCAACACTTTCACCCATTTTTGGTAACAATAGTTCGTATTGAGCCATATTAAATTACAGTATTATATATTGGTAACGCGACAAAAATACAGTTTTTATTCTTTGTATAGGTCTTCTCTAAGTAGATTTAATAACATTGCTAGCGCTGCTGCTGCCGAACGCTCTATATTTTGAATACGTTTGTTGCTGAAATTAAACACTTTAGCTACAGTTTTAGTTTTCGAAGAAATTGCGATCCAGACAGTCCCCACGGGTTTATCCGCAGTTCCTCCATCAGGACCAGCAATGCCGCTAACAGCAATGGAATAATCTGTTTTAAAATGCTTTATTGCCCCTTCCGACATTTCGGACACGGTTTCCTCACTAACTGCCCCGAAGTTACTTAGCGTTTGCGCCTTTACGCCTAAAATAGATTCCTTTAATTCATATGCGTAAGCTACTGCACCTCCCCAATATACCGATGAACAACCAGGATGTTGTGTAATCAGGTGCGCAATATAGCCTCCTGTACAGCTTTCTGCGGTTGATAGTGTTAAACCCTTTTCTTTCATAATATTCAGAATGGCTTTCTCCATCGGAATATCTTCGTCTACAACGACAAATTTTTTAACCTTACCAATAATGCGTTGGGCATAATTTTCCACTTCAGCTTTTAAGGCTTCTTCGTTTTCGCCTTTAGCAGATAAACGCAAACGCACCTGACCAAGTTTAGGTAAATAAGCCAGCTTAATATGCGATGGTAAGCTATCTTCTATCTCTTCAATTTCCTTTGCTAAAAACGATTCTCCAATGCTTGCCGTAAGAATAGTTTTGTGAATGATGGCTGGCAACTTAAATCGGGATTTAAGCCTGGGAAGAATTTCATCATCCATTAAGTACATCATTTCGTAAGGAACGCCAGGCATCGAAACAAAAACTTTATTGTTTTTTTCAAACCACATGCAAGGCGCCGTACCGTTTTTATTTACAATTACTTCGCAACCATCCGGAACATCGGCCTGTTGCATATTGATATCTATCAGCGGACGTTTAAACTTTTCGAAAATCTGTCGCACCATTTCCAAAGCGCCCTCATCTCTGCGGAAACCCATATCAAAATACCTGGCAAGTGTTTTCTTGGTGATATCATCTTTGGTGGGGCCTAAACCTCCGGTAATTAAAATGATATCAGCTCTTTGTTCTGCATCAGCTAAAGTTTGTAAAATATGGTTTTCATCATCAGAAACTGAAGTAACCTGCTTCACGGATACACCAATTAAATTTAATTGATGTGCCATCCAGGCAGAATTGGTATCAACAATCTGGCCGATGAGAATTTCATCGCCAATGGTTATGATTTCGGCTAACATATTAGTATCCTGTACTGTAAAATCCTTGTCTTTTACTTAGTTTTAAGTCTTGTAGTATTGATGCTTTAACCTTGATGGTAACGGAATAACTTTTATATGCTCCGTAAGGAATCCAGTTCACACTCATATCCCAGCAATGCAAATCGCGATAAATGGCAATTGTCATTGGTGTTAAACCCTGATTTTTGAAATCGTAACCAGAGTTGAATGTAAATTTCCATTTAGGTGTTAAATTAAAATCACCATTAAAATTTAAAGTATTGGTAATGGTAGATACACCTAAAATATTCGAATAGTCAAATCTATAAGAGAAAGCAAAATTCCATGGAATATTAAAATCCACGAAAGCGTTAGGGTCACGGTTTATGGCATTAAGTTGTTCAGATTGCAATGGGGTCATGCCTTGTTTCTCAATCTGATCTTTGGTTTTGTCGTAAGCATCATTCTTCTTTTTAAGTGCATCAGCATTAAAATTGTAATCAAATGAGAACCCAATGCGTTCTAACCTTGGTAAGATTTTTTTATCCTGCCAGAAATAACGGTCAATCTCTTTTTTTGTAGTGACACTACCATTTATCGAATCGCGAAGAACATATGGGTTAAAAGTTCCATTATAAGTTATGCCCAACTTATCTGTAAACTGTGAGCGACCACTAAAACTGATGTCAGATAACTTTCTCCTCGTAGCCAAAAAATTATAAGATCCGCTAAAACTCAAGCCCTGAATAATCGGAATTTTTTTCTCGCCTGTACCGGTTGTATCCTTCTTTGATCGGACTTTTAATTCCGTTGTATTGTCTACCGTAAAACCTATAGATGCCTGTCTACCAGAAAACGAACCTGGGAATGCACTTTGCTCAAAAATTGAATAGGTTAACGGTAGGCCCGTCGTTGTATTTATTATTTTATGCCCATTCTGATCAAGTGCTTCTTTATAAATACCTGCAGCTTCTGTCGTAAAATCAGGTGAATACGTAAAACTTACACTTGGGGTCATCACATGCCTTAACATCTTAATATTCCCTAAGTTTTTAAACTCCTTGGTTTTACCGTAAATTTTGGTCGACATACTAGTGGAAAGATTATAACTTCCACCTCTTTTAAAGCCACTAACGGTATCAATTCTCGAAGTATAACTACCATCAGTAAAAACAGTGTACCGTTTATTAATACTTTGAAAGTTCCATACTTCATTATATGTACCACCCATGCTAAAAGTTAAATACTTTAGTAAGGTAAAGTTCATCCCTATGGGAATAGTTTGCTGAAAACCTGTTTGAAGCTTTCTCAAACCTTCGGGTTTAAATAAAATACTATCTTTTGTAGTGATGTTGTTATTACCCTGCAAGCTATAACCAACCGTAATTTTCTGATACCATTTTTGTTCACCGGTTCTGTTCTTAGAATCAAACGGACTGATGGTTGACATATTTAAGTTCACGGTTGGCAATTGTAAGGCTATTTCCCTTGTGCTAAAAGTCTGGTTTGCGCTTAAAGCAGTACTAAAGTTAAATAAACCGCCTGCTAATACTTTTGAATAAGCTATACTACTTGTTGAACTGTTTCTCGCGATTGCATTTTGATCGTAAGTTGCATTTGCAGCTGTTCCGGTATAATATGTGCTTGAACTTAAATTTACGCTTGCGCTGAAAGTGGTACCAGGATTTGCATTTGGGTTCTGACTGTGTGTCCAACCAATACGGAAGTTTTTCTGAATATCTTCCAATCCCTGCACACCATTTCTTGTACTTGCATAATTAATGTTGATACCTCCATTAAATTTATATCGCTTGGTGTAATTGCTTTGTAAGGAACCTTCGTACGAACCATTGGTATAAATTGTTCCTAAAAATTTTGCATCCCAGTAATCATTTAAACCCAGGTAATAACCAAAGTTCTGAAGGAAGAAACCGCGGGTAGCATCTTCACCTGGCGTGGGCAGCATAATACCTGAAGTTCGCTTATTTTGTTTGGGAAAAAAGGCAAAAGGGAGCGCAAAAGGTGTAGAAACATCCTCAATTTTCATATAAACCGGCCCCGTAATAATGGTTTTCTCTGTAGCAATTCCTTTGCTAATCATTAAACCGAAATGTGGATGAGGTAAATTACAGGTGCTGTACATCATATTTTTAATGTGTACTTCATTATCTGCCTGTTTTTTACTTTGTCCACCAGAGAAATAACCACCCTCCTGCTCAGAGAAAACACCAAAAACCTTTGCCCTTGTAGTTGTCGAATTATAATATAAAGAATCGGCCATAGCCGTACCCTCTGCACCCGATTTAAATATCGGTTTTCCTACATAACGCTTAGTTTTCGGGTCAACAGTTCCGCTGGCAAAAATTAAATTATTTTTCTGATCATACCTGATATAATCAGCATCGAGCTCAAAATCACCGTATATAACGCGGGCATTTCCGTATAGATAAATAATATTTTTATCCTTACTCATCTTTACCGAATCGCGTGCTTTATACTCGATTTTTTTATCAAGATCGCTATTGTTTTTAGTTATTACTTTAGAAGTATCCTTCTTAGTTGTGTCTTGTTGGATAACCTGCTGCAATGAAAGTGCAGAAAATGCGTTAGCTTTACTAACACTGAGTGTTAATAAAATGACAGAAAATAATAAAATAGAGTTGCTAAGAAGTTTCAAATTCGTATTTGAATGTTATTTTTGCACAAAATGTTTAATCAAAAACGTTCAAAATTAGTGAAAAATATACCATTGATGTATCTTAAAAACCTTTTAACATTTATTATTTGTTTAGTTTTACTTAATTCAATTGATAATCAAGTATTTGCGCAGGAATATAAAATTAAAACAATTGTAATTGATGCTGGCCACGGCGGTAAAGATGGCGCCACACACGGTGTTTATTCAAAAGAAAAAGATGTTGCGTTAAAGACCGCTTTAAACCTTGGCAAAGCTTTACAGGATAGCTTAAAAGATGTGAAAGTTATCTACACCCGTCAAACAGACGTATTTATTCCCTTGTACGAACGTATTAATATTGCGAATAATGCCAAAGCCGATTTATTTATTTCAATTCACCTGAATGATATGCCTGTTCGTGTATCGCGTGTGGTAGATTATTACAAAAAAGTTAAGGGCAGAAAGATACCTGTTTACCGCACGGTAACGTCAAAAAGTACATCAACCCGGGGAACAGAAACTTTTGTATCGGGTATGGGACGTATGGATGAGCAGGACGAGGTAATCAAACGGGAGAATGCATCGATGTTTTTAGAGGATAACTATCAGAAGAATTATGAAGGTTTTATCGCTAATACACCTGAAAACGACATCATGGTTTCTATTATGAAGCAAACCAATCGCGATAGAAGTCTTAAATTTGCCTCAATGATCCAGCAGGAATACATCAATGCCGGTAGAATTAACCGTGGTGTTCAGGAAAAGAGCCTTGCGGTACTTGCCCGGGCTTCGATGCCAGCAGTACTTACCGAAATTGGTTTTGTGAGTAATCCGGAGGAAGAAGATTACATGAACTCTCCTGAAGGGCAAAATGAAATCGTTAGCGGAATTATCAAAGCTATAAAAAATTATAAACGTTTAGCAGAAGCGTCATTCTAATCACCTTTAAATGAGGACTAAGCTCTTAATCACGTTTCTTTTAAGTTTTATTTTTGTTCAGCTAAGCCTTGCTCAGGGTTACAGGATAAAAACGATTGTAATTGATGCCGGTCATGGTGGTCGAAAACCTGGCGCATCTGGAAGTTTTTCTACCGAAAAGGATATTTCTTTAAAAGTGGCACTTAAACTTGGTGCTAAAATAAAGGAAGAATTACCCGATATTAAAGTCATTTATACCCGAACAAAAGATGTTGATGTGGATTTAGATCGCAGGGCAGAAATTGCTAATGAGGCAAATGCCGATTTATTTATTTCGGTACATTGTAATTCTATGCCTCCGGGAAATAAGCATATTAAAGGTGTAGAAACACTTGTAGCTGGCTCGCATCGTTTAAAGGAGCAGGATGCCGCAATAAGGGAAAATGCCGATATTAAACTGGAAAAAAACTACAAAAGTAAGTACGAAGGTTATGATCCGAATAATCCAACGGCTAATATTCTTTTATCATTATTAAAAAATGCCTTTCGCGATAAAAGCATTAAATTTGCGAAATTAATACAGAACAGCTATATCAATCGTGATGAACGTTTAAGTCGCGGTGTAAAAGAGCAAGGTGTACTGGTATTACAAAGATGTGGGATGCCGGCAGTATTAACAGAGGTTGGTTTTATTTCAAATAAAGAAGAAGAAAAATACATTAACTCGGAAAAAGGTCAGGATGAAATTGCTGAATCGATTCTTGCCGCCATAAAAACGTATAAGAAAAATATAGAAGTAAAATAAACTGGCATTATAAATGTTAGTCGTTTTAACTAAAAAGAAATATTGCCAAACAAAAATGCCTGACTTAATATTATGTAATAGCAATTACATATTTAACCGCAATAAACTAAGAATTACGCTCAAGCAAGTAATAATTACTAATTTTAGCACTTGTAGCCATTAAATAAAACAACATGAAGATTAAGAACGAAACCAAAGTAGGTATATTAGCTGCATTTGCCATTGCTTTGTTAATTATTGGATATAACTTTTTAAAAGGAAACTCTATTTTTTCTACCGAAACTAAATTATTTGCCCGTTACACACGCGTTGATGGATTAACAGTTTCAAAACCAGTATTAATTAATGGATACCAGATTGGAAGGGTTGCAAAATTAGAATTGCAAAACGACGGGACTATCATTGCCACATTAAGCATCAACAGTAAATATGAAATCCCTGAAAATAGTATTGCCCGTTTAGAGGGTACTGACCTTTTAGGTAGCAAAGCGATTGTAATGTCGCTTGGCGATTCGAAGAAAATGGCTGAAGATGGTTTTACCTTGAATGCGAATGTAGAGAAAGGTTTGATGGAGCAGGTTCAGCCGGTTCAGAAAAAGGCTGAATTAATTATCGGTAAAATGGATTCTATTTTAAGCAGTGTGAACTCTATTTTAAATCCGAATTTTCAAAAAAATGTTGATAAAAGCTTTAGCAGTATTGCCGGTACCCTTGCCTCACTGGAAACCACATCGAAGAAAGTTGATGGTTTGGTTGGTTCAGAAAGTGCCCGTATTGATGCGATTTTTAAAAATGTTGAAGGCATTACAGCAAACCTGAATAACAATAATAAAAAAATCAGCGATATCTTAACAAATATTAATACCGTTACTGATAAGTTCGCTGCTGCTAATTTTAAAGAAACCTTAGACAATGCAAATAATGCCATTGCCGATTTACAAACTGTTATTTCTGGTATTAAAAGCGGTAAAGGTTCTTTGGGTCAGTTGTTAAATGACGATAAAATGTATAACAACCTGAATAATGCCTCAAAAAATCTTGATGAACTGATGATTGATTTAAAGGCTAATCCAAAACGCTATGTTCACTTCTCTGTATTTGGCGGTGGAAATAAAAAAGATAAGTAATAATTAATTTAATATAATGCCGAAAGCCTTTCAGTTTACTGGAAGGCTTTTATTTTTTATAGTAAGAAGATTTCTTAGTGAGCAATAAATGGATGGAACTAGAGCTGAAAGGTTTTACCTTCAACTGCTAAATCGGTATTTTCAAAAACAGATTGTGTTTCTTCCAAAAGCATTTGTAGTGTTTTATAACGTGATGAGAAATGGCCAATCAATAATTTTTTTACGTTATTAAGCTTTGCTATTTCGCCCGCTTGTAGTGCGGTTGTATGATGCGTTTCATTTGCCCTATCCAAAAGATCGTGCATAAATGTGGCCTCATGATAGAGTGTATCACAATCTTTTATCATTGAAAAATACCTTTCATCGTACATTGTATCCGAACAGTATGCATAACTTCGTGGTTCGTCAGCAGCGGTGGTATAATCTTCACTTTTTAAAATTTCTCCATCTGGCAGTTCAACATCGATTCCTTTTTTTAAAGCTGTATAATAAGCCATCGGAATTTCTTCTGCTTTATCTTTAATCAGTTTTCGCTGTCTGCGTTTTTGCTGAAAAATAAAGCCTGTAGTTGGTATACGATGATTAAGAACGATGGTTTTTACCAGCAGATCCTGGTTCTCGAAAATCTGTCTGGATTTATCTGCTTCAATCGGATAGAACTCTATCGGGTATCGTAAAACCGTATCGGAGTATTTAAACTGAATTTCCAGAATTTCGAGCAGTGGTTTGGGGCCAAAAATTTGCATGGGTTTAATCCTGCCATTAAGGTGGAGACTTGAAAGTAAGCCGATTAGGCCAAAATAGTGGTCGCCATGTAAATGACTGATAAAAATATAATCGATTCGTGCGGCTTTCAGGTTATACCGCGTGAGTTGTTGTTGTGTTCCCTCACCACAATCGATTAAGTAATATTTTTCATTACAATTTAAAAGCTGTGCTGATGGATTCCTGTTAAATACAGGTGTTGCAGAACTGCTTCCTAAAATTGTAACTTCAAATTTCATATTGGTAAGATATAAAAAGCCCCGTAGATTATAGAAAACTACGAGGCTTAATTTTTATTTAATGATAGGTTATTTATCGCCTCTGAATTCTTTTTCAAGTTCATCCATAAAGATGAAATCTGTTGCTTCTTCTAATGTATTAACAAACGTTACAGATTGAAATATGTTTGATAATTCGATTATTGGTGCCAGCTCATCGTTAATTCCCGTAACGATAAATAATCCCCCTGCCGATTTACAAAGCCTGTCGCCAACTAATAAGCTACTTAAATCCTGAGCATCAGTACATTCTTTTACATGGCTTAAATCAACAATGATATTCTTGAAGCCTTCTGCATTGAGTAAATATAATTCAGATTTTAACCCTGGTGCATTATCATTTGTAAACTTAGGCTCTTTAAGCTTCAGTGTTACATATTTATCGTGTTTATCTACTGAAAATTTCATCTCTTCTAATCTTTATTCTACTAATGTATAAAAATTTAAAGGGTTTCCAAAGCCTTTAAAACATTGCTTTCTATACGATTTGAAATTGCATCAGCATCGGCTTTTATAAAGTCCTCTCCTACAATCTTTTCATAAAGCTCAATATACCTTTCAGAAATTGAGTTAACTATTTCAGGTGTCATCTCCGGAACAGTTTGCCCGTCTTTACCTTGAAAACCATTTTCAATTAGCCACTTTCTTACAAATTCTTTAGATAGTTGTTTTTGCGGCTCATCAGCCTTCTGGCGTTCTTCATAACCTTCGGCATAAAAATAGCGTGATGAATCAGGGGTATGAATTTCGTCAATTAAATAAATAACACCATCGGCTTTGCCAAATTCGTATTTCGTATCAACTAAAATTAAACCACTTTTTGCTGCTATTTCGGTTCCACGCTGGTATAAAGCGTAAGTATATTCTTCTAATTTTTCATAATCAGTTAAAGAAACAATTCCCTTAGCCAGGATATCTTCTTTAGAAATATCTTCATCATGACCAACAGCCGCCTTTGTTGTAGGGGTAATAATTGGTTGAGGAAGTTTATCGTTTTCTTTTAAGCCATCAGGCAAGGAAACACCACAAACCGAACGTTTTCCGGCACTGTATTCTCTCCATGCATGTCCTGCCAGATAACCTCTGATAACCATTTCTACTTTAAATGGCTCGCAAATACGACCAATGGTAACCATTGGATCAGGTACGGACAGAACCCAGTTAGGAACGATATCCTGGGTAGCTGATAGAAATTTTGCTGCAATTTGATTTAAAACCTGTCCTTTAAACGGAATGGCTTCTGTTAAAACTACATCAAATGCAGAAATACGATCTGATACTACCATAACCATAAATTGATCGGCTATAGTGTATACATCACGTACTTTACCTTTATAGAAATTGCTTTGGTTTGGGAAATTAAAATGGGTTTCTTTTAGTGCTTTCATGAGGGTATAAAAATAGGGAAAAAGTCCGAAAGTGCGAAGACTAGAGTCAGAAGTCCGCAGATATAGGTTGCTAGAAAAAACCGAAGAATAATTTGAGACGGATGATGTAAAACAAAAATGTTTTAGAAAATTCTGACATCTTCTTCCCTGCATTTTACATCATCCATCTCACATCGGCCATCTACTGAATATCCCCGTAAGCTTTAAGGATATCTTTCACCAATTTATGACGAACAACATCTTCTCCGCTTAGATAAATAATATCAATGCCTTTAATGTCTTCCAAAATACGTAAGCCATTAAACAAGCCAGACATTTGTTTTTTCGGTAAATCGACTTGAGTAACATCACCCGTAACAATAAACTTGGCGGTTGGCCCCATACGAGTTAAAAACATTTTCAACTGCATATCGGTAGCATTTTGCGCCTCATCTAAAATTACAAAACAATTATCCAAAGTACGCCCACGCATAAAGGCTAATGGTGCAATTTCAATCGTTCGGTTTTCGATGTAAAATTTCAGTTTTTCTGCTGGAATCATATCATCCAAGGCATCGTATAGCGGACGTAAATACGGGTCAATTTTTTCTTTTAAATCGCCTGGCAAGAATCCAAGATTTTCCCCCGCCTCAACCGCCGGACGAGTTAAAATAATTCGTTTTATTTCCTTGTTCTTTAAAGCTCGAACAGCTAAAGCTACTGCTGTGTAGGTTTTTCCAGTTCCGGCAGGGCCGATTGCAAAGAGAATATCGTTTTTTGCAATGCTACTCACCATTTTGCGCTGGTTAGCCGTTCTTGCTTTAACTAATAATCCATTTGTACCAAAAACAATAACTTCTCCACCACCACCAGTTGGCTGTTCAACATCTTTTTTTGCTACGCCGCTTGCTTTTGCACCAAGTATTGATTCTACATCGTTATTGGTTAAAGAGCTGTATTTTTCTAAATGCGTTACAAGTTGATTAAACTTTTCCTCAAAAGCCTTAAGTTCCTGTTCATCACCTAGTACCTTAACTTCACTACCTCTCGCAACCAGTTTTAATTTGGCGAACGAACCTTTAATCATTTCGTAATTCTCATTATTTGCTCCCCAAAAATGAGCAGGATTTACGCTATCCAGTGTTAATTTTAATTCGTTCAAATTATAGTATTTTAAAAAGTTATCGGGCTATATTAATTAAAATTTGAATATTTGCAGACGCTTACGCCTCCACACAAGAATAAGCAATAATAATGAATTTTTAATGGGGATAATTACTTTAACAACAGATTTAGGTTCGAAAGATTTTTACCAGAGCGCCCTTAAAGGTAGCCTGTTAAGTCTTATGCCTAATGTTAATTTAGTTGATATAACCCATGAAGTTCCTTCATTTAATATTTCGTATGCGGCATTTGTTCTAAAGAATGCTTACCCTTATTTCCCTAAAAACACAGTACATCTAATTGGAATAGATTCTGTTTATAGTGAAAATACAAAATATATAGCGGTTAAACATCGCGAACATTATTTTGTAGGTGCAGATAATGGCATTTTTTCTTTGCTATTTGATGAATTGCCTGAAGAAGTTGTTGAACTAAATATTATGCAGGATTTGAAATACCTTCACTTTCCTTTGGTTGATATTTTTGTAAAGGCGGCAACTCATTTGGCCAAAGGTGGTAAATTAAAAGATATTGGATTACCTGTAGCAGAGATTGAACAGAAGATGCTTTTGCATCCTGTTATAGAGCGAGATATCATTCGTGGAAGCGTTGTTTACATTGATACCTTTTGCAATGTGATTACCAATATTACGAAAGACTTATTTACCAGAATTCAAAAAAATCGAGATTTCACCTTGTATTTTAGAAAAAGCGAAACCATTACCCAATTAAGCTGGCATTACAACGAAGTATCTGAAGGAGAAAAATTGTGCCTCTTCGGTATCAGCAATCATCTTGAAATCGCCATAAATAAAGGTAAAGCGAGTGGCTTACTTGGTTTGCATTTAGGCGATATTGTTCGGGTAGAGTTTCATCCTTAGTTTAGTTCAGCAGTTTATTGGTTTAATTGTTCACTAGTCTGGTAGCTTAAATAGTATTTATACTGAGAGTCACCAATATACGGTCGCCATTGATGAAACCTTGCAAACCAATGAATTCCATTTAACTAAGTTTCAAACAACTTCTACTCTTTTCACGTTTATAATTCATGAAGAAATATTTTTATCTGCTTACTATCTTATTCTTGAATTTTCACGTTTTTGCACAACAAGATACAACAGCATATGCCGCACAGCGAGTAAAGGTAAATTCACTATTAACAGAACGAAGTCAAAAGTTTGGTCAATATGATGAAAGCTTGAACCAACGAACCGGAATATTTGGTTGGCAGACCAGAAAGGATATCAAAAATTCAAATGAAATTCTCCGTCAGGTGGTTTTAACAGACAATAATATTTTCAAAGAATTGAAAGTATTAATGGATTACAAAGATTTACAAAATGAACAAAAAGTTGCTGTAGCAGATAATTCGCAGGAGAGGATAGAAAATTATATGCGTTCTATCAAAAAACTTCAAGATCAAAATGAAGAACTCAGAAACGCAGCAAAGCATAATGGCCAGAGAATATCAACATACATCATCGCTTTTTTAATATTAATTATACTTGGAGGATTTTACTTCTTCAACAAAAGAATCAAAAATTATGAAAAAAGGATTGTTTAAGGCTTTGGCAAAGATTAACAAAATCATCTTACCAAGCTTATATAAGAAAGACCCAAGTAAGCTAACAAATATTCAAAAAGCTATTTTGGGCTATCGTTATTGGGTAACAACGAATGCATCGGATTAAAAAAGGCCAACTAAACAGTTGGCCTTTTTATAAGATCGTCACTCTGAATTTATTTCAGCATCTATATAAAGGGAGACTCTGAAATAAATTCAGAGTGACGAAAATAATTTATTTCTTAAAATGCTCAATAATTAGTGTTGCCAATTCTGTACCAATACGTTCTTGTGCTTCGTTTGTTGATGCACCAATGTGTGGTGTTAGAGAAATTTTAGGGTGCGTTAAAATTGCTGCAAGAGGCGTAGGTTCATTATCAAATACATCTAAACCTGCAAAAGCAACTTTACCAGAATCTATCGCTTCAATTAAAGCTGGTTCATCAATTGTTCCACCACGAGAACAATTTACAATACCCACTCCGTTTTTCATTTTAGCAAATTCTTCTGCTCCCAAAATAGGTTTATCAGCAAAAGGTGTATGTAAACTCAAGAAATCACTTCCAGAAATTACTTCATCTAAAGAAACTGTTTTTATTGGAATACTTACCGATTTACCACCTTGAAAGTCTAAAGTAATTTCAGATTCTGAAGCATATAAATCATATGCCAAAACATTCATACCCAAACCTAAAGCAACCTTAGCCGTAGCACGACCAATACGTCCGAAACCGATTATACCTATAGTCTTACCACTTAATTCAGTTCCTTTAGCATAAGCTTTTTTAAGATTATTAAATTGAGTAGAACCTTCAATTGGCATTTTTCGGTTAGCATCCTGTAAAAAACGAATGCCAGTAAATAAGTGAGAGAAAACCAATTCAGCAACAGATAATGAAGAAGCTGCTGGCGTATTCACAACAGCAACACCTTGATTACGGGCATATTCAACATCAATATTATCCATACCAACACCACCCCTACCAATTAATTTAATATTTGGAACAGCATCAATAAGCTCTTTTCTCACTTTTGTTGCACTGCGAACAGTTATGGCATCATAATTTTTTAAAGCTTCAGCTAGTTGTTCTTGTGGAATAGTTTCAGTATCAACCTGAAAACCTGCTTTTTCTAATAATTCTTTTCCGATTGGGTCAATCCCATCGTTTGCTAATATTTTAATCATTGTTATGGATGATAGCACAGTTACACTACGTTTTTAATAATTCTAATTTGCTTTTGCTTGAATTTCTTCGAATGTTTGCATCGCATCAATTAAGGCATGTACACTCGTAATTGGTAAAGCATTGTACATAGATGCACGGAAACCACCGACACTTCTATGCCCTTTTATGCCAACTATACCTTGTTCTTCTGCTAACTTTAAAAATGGTTTTTCCAATTCCGGATTCTCCATTACAAAGCAGATATTCATTCTTGAACGGTCTTCAACGGCACAAGTTCCTTTAAATAAAGGATTACGATCTATTTCTCTGTAAAGCGCTTCAGCTTTTTGCTTATTTTCTTTTTCAATTTCCGCAACACCACCTTTAGATTTTAACCAACGAAGATTTAATAAAGCTACATAAATTGAGAAAACCGGTGGCGTATTGTACATCGAACCATTATCAATATGAGCTTGATAATTTAACATCGATGGAATTTTACGGTCGATTTTACCTAAAACTTCATCCTTAACAATTGCTATTGTTAAACCCGCCGGACCAACATTTTTTTGTGCACCAGCATAAATCAAATCAAACTTCGATACATCTATTACGCGGCTCATAATATCCGAAGACATATCACAAACAACAGGAACATTAGTTGCAGGTACATCAAAAAGCTCTGTACCGTAAATCGTGTTGTTAGAAGTGTAGTGGAAATAAGCACTATCAGTCGGGATTTCGAAATCTTTAGGAATGAAAGTATAGTTTGCTTCTTTAGAAGATGCTACCACATTCACACTACCTATAAACTTTGCTTCTTTTAAAGCTTTAGTAGCCCAAACACCAGAATCTAAATAACTCGCAGTTTGTCCATCGCCCAATAAATTCATTGGCACCATAGCAAATTGCAAACTTGCACCGCCTTGTAAAAATAAAACGGAATAACCCGATGGCACGTTTAATAACTCTTTAACCAACTTTTCAGTTTCTGCAACAACTGCCTCAAACTCGGTTGTTCTGTGCGAAATCTCTAAAATCGATAATCCATCGTTAAAATCTAAAACTGCCTGTGCAGCTTGTTTAAACACTTCTTGAGGTAAAATACAAGGGCCTGCGCCAAAATTATGCTTCATCTTATTATATAAATCGTTACGGCGTAAATGTAAAATTTTTAAAGCACTAATAGGTAGAAAATCGTATCATAAAAAATTAAATTTTGTTAAAAAAAAGGCTTGAAACCCAGCTTTTGTTGCTGTTTTTGCAATTAAAACGTTTAACCTATTTTTTGCTTTTTTAAATATTTGTAAAGCGGTAAAAGCAGTCTTTAGAATTCTGCTGTCTGATCTGCCACTGCAGTGATGAATCTTTAAATTCCAGTGTTAGTTTGTTTTGTTTTTCAATTTTACAATCAGCTTTAAATTAAACTGTCTTGCTGTTAGGTAATTTGGAATCGCGTAGTGGACATTATCAACATCTTTAAGCCATAAATAGGAAACCGTATTATTGATGTTAAGCATATTAAATACCTCGAAAAAGAGAATTACAGAGCTGAAATTCTTATCCAGAAACCTGGGTTTATGTAAAGCGGCATCATCAAGAAAATCTTTCGAAAAACCTATATCAATCCTTTTGTAGGATGGTATATAGAATTTATCCATATACCTACTTGTTTGGGGCGGTCCAATTGGCAATCGTGAGCCATAAAGTGCATTAAGATGCACTTTATAAGTAGGACTGTTTAATAACCTATCTTGAAAAAAAACGGAAAAATTAAGTCTTTGATCAGTTGGCCGTTTTAAATAGCCTGGATATATAGTTTGGCCATTTTGAACATAGCTATCACCTATAATATCTTCATTAGCATGCATTACCGACATCCGGAAAAATGAAACCAAATCCTTTACAAATTCACCACCAATGCTAAAATCGGCTCCGTATGCATAACCTCTTGAAACCTCATTTGCCAGATACTTAATTCGCAAATTATCTGTTTTATAAGGAATAAGCCTATCTGAATATTTAAAATAAGCTTCTGAAGTAAATTTTAACCTGGTACCAAAAGCATCAAATGCATAATCATAACCAATGGAAGTATTATAAGAACTTTGTGCTTTTTGGTTTATATTTAAGTTACCTGTAAAATCGCGAATGGTACGGTATGAGGGAGGTTGTTTATAAACACCGGCAGTGAACCTTAAGATTTTATTATTGGAATTTGGTCTGTAGGCAATTAGTATGCGAGGACTAATTAATAGTTGCTTACTTAAAGAATTATATGTTGTTCGGGCACCAAGTTGAAGTTCAGCATGACTTGAAAGTGAATAACTATCCTGAATGTAAGCACTATAATTTTTGATGTCGATATTATTTGCTACATTAATTACATTTTGGAACACAATACCTTTAGTATTTCCGGGCAAAATATATCCGGCAGAATCGGTATAATTATATTCATTTAAACGGTCGTTATATCTTGATTGATCAAATTTCAAACCCCACGAAAATACATGGTTATTAAAGTTCTGGTCTGCTTTAATTTCGGAAGCGAAAATTTCTGTATTTAAACTATTTCGTCCATAATTATAATAACTGCCAATGCCTCGGTTTTTAGTAATTGGGCCGAAATTACCTGTTGAAAAAGTGTTGTCAACTTCTTTGAAAATATAGCTTCCATCAATATCAAAACGCTCCCTTTCAGTGGTGTTAAAATAGCTGTTAATGAATTTGATTGTTAGATTCGGTTTTGGAACATAGGTAGCGGTAACAGCTGTACCTAAAGTTTGGTAATCGTCAATCTCTTGGCCCTGATAATCAACATCTAGGCGTAAGGTAGTGTTTAATGTTCCAAATTGCGTTTCTCTATTCGTTGGAACAAGCTTAAATTGCCCCATATTCAAATTACCTAAAACACTGACGTTAAACTTTGGTGAGAACTCATATTGGTACATCAGCTGTATATCACCAAAGTTTGGACTGTAACTCCCCTTTTCATCTTGCTTAATCAGCACGTTTGAATTGTTTTTGTACCTCAAACCAGCAAGCAGAAAGCTTTTTTTCGAAACATTCTTAACAGTAAACGAGGTATTTAATAGACTTGTACTTAAAATAGTTTGATTGCTGTCAGGTTTATCATATTTGATATCCAGTACCGAAGAAAGTTTATCACCATATCTGGCTTCAAAGCCACCAGCAGAAAATTTAGCTTTACTAACAAGTTCGGTATTAATAAAACTCAAACCTTCTTGTTGCCCATTTCTGATGAGTACCGGCCTGTTAATTTCAACATCATTGATGTAAATTAAATTTTCATCGAAATTCCCACCCCTGACACTATATTGAGCACTAAGTTCATTATTGGTTGAAACGCCTGGCAATGTTTTAAGCATGGTTTCAAAGTTTCCGGAAACCAATGGCATAGCGGCTATGTCAGCAATATTAATTGTTGTGGTATTACTCAGCTGATTTTGCTTATTTGTAATGTTAACCTGTTCAAGTTCATTAATGTTGGGCATTAAATTTACATTTTGTATTATCCTGGCTCCAGAACGCTCGTTTAATTTTAATGTTTGCTGCTGGTAGCCAAGTAAGGTATATTTAATACTGAAGTTTTTTGTTTTAGAATAGATCGTATAAACACCAAATTCATCAGTAACGGTAGATTGTCCCTGGCCTAAAACAAAAACAGTAACCTGTGGTAATGGTAACTTTTCCTCATTATAAACTACTCCGGATACCCTAACTAATGGCTGGGCTGCAGCAAAACTACAGGCAGCAATCAGAAAAAAAAGGATTAGCCGGAATTTGAGCATTTTTTAATATCAAGATAAATGATAATGTAGCAAGCCTTTCAGGCTATTAGATACCCTGACAATTTAATCAATTCTACAGTTAGATAATTAAATTATTTACGGTCAGATTTTTCATCTTTGAAATTGTTTCAGTGGGATTTTCAGAAGCAAAAATGGCATTTCCTGCCACAAAAGCATGAACGCCTGCTGATGATAGGGCAGCAACATTTTCTAAACTAACGCCACCATCTACCTGAATAATCAATTCTTCATTTCGGCCATGAATTAAATGTTTCAAATCGCCTATTTTCTTATAAGTGTTATGGATAAATTGTTGGCCTCCGAAACCAGGGTTAACAGACATAATGAGAACCAAATCTAAATCTTCAATAATGTCATCTAATAGCGAAACCGGCGTGTGTGGGTTTAGTGCAACGCCAACTTTTACGCCTAAATCTTTTATAGCATTTACCGTTCTGTGTAAATGTTTGTTTTCTTCCAGATGTACGGTTATTCGATCTGCACCAAGTTTGGCAAATTGTGCGATGAAACGTTCTGGTTTAACAATCATTAAGTGCGCATCAATTATCTTCTGCGTTAATGGTCTTATTGCTGAGAGAATAGGGAAACCAAATGAGATATTTGGAACGAAAGCACCGTCCATCACATCGAAATGAATCCAGTCAGCCTCACTGTTATTAATCATTTCAATATCACGTTGTAAATTGCCGAAATCGGCTGAAAGTATAGATGGTGCAATAATGTGTTTCATTTTTAATAAGGTTTCCCCGATATGATCATCAATAACGGGTGTAATAATACAATTTTACGAATACGGCAAGTTACAAAATCATTGCTAAACATAATAGCCTGCAATAAAAAACCCTTCCAGTAAAACTGAAAGGGTTTAAGTATCTTAAAGTCCTTTTTAAGGGAATTTAAGGATTAAGCTTGTGGCGCTGCCGGCTTTTCTGGCTTAGGTAATAACACTTTACGCGAAAGTTTCATTTTACCTTGTTTATCTACGTCTAATAATTTAACCTCGATTTTATCACCTTCTTTTAATACACCATCCATGGTTTCTAAACGTTGCCATGAAATTTCTGAAATGTGTAATAAACCATCTTTACCTGGCATAATCTCAACAAATGCACCAAATGGCATAATTGATTTCACTTTACCCTGGTAAACTTCACCGATTTCCGGTTTAGCAACGATCGCACGAATTCTTGAAACAGCTGCATCAATCGAAGCTTTGTTATCTGCGAAAATTTCAACGTTACCTTTACCATCTACTTCTTCAATCGAAATAGTAGCACCGGTTTCACGTTGCATTTCCTGGATAATTTTACCACCTGGGCCAATTACTGCGCCAATGAATTCTTTATCGATAACTAAAGAAACAATGCGTGGAGCATGCGGTTTATAATCTTCATTAGGCTGGCTAATCGTTTTCTTCATCTCGTTTAAGATGTGTAAACGACCATCCTTAGCCTGTAATAAAGCTTTAGTTAAAACCTCGTATGATAAACCATTGATTTTTAAGTCCATCTGGCAAGCAACAATACCATTTTCTGTACCGGTTACTTTAAAGTCCATATCACCTAAATGATCCTCATCACCTAAAATATCCGAAAGAATTGCGTATTTACCTGTATTCTCGTCTGTAATTAAACCCATTGCAATACCTGAAACCGGAGCTTTGATTTTAATACCGGCATCCATTAATGCTAAGGTACCTGCACAAACTGTGGCCATTGATGAAGAACCGTTTGATTCTAAAATATCAGATACAACACGGATTGTATATGGGTTTTCAGCACCTTCTGGTAATACTTTTTTCAAAGAGCGTTGTGCTAAGTTACCGTGACCGATTTCGCGGCGACCAGCACCTCTGTTTGGTCTAACCTCTCCTGTTGAGAAACCTGGGAAGTTATAGTGTAATAAGAATTTCTGGTAACCGTTGAAGAAAGCACCATCAATCATTTGCTCATCATCTTTGCTACCTAAGGTAACTGTAGTTAATGATTGTGTTTCACCACGGGTAAATACAGCAGAACCATGTGCTGCTGGTAAATAACCAACTTCACTCCAGATTGGACGGATTTGAGTAGTTGAACGACCATCTAAACGGATGCCTTCATCTAATAATAAATTACGAACAGCATCATACTGAACATCATGATAGTAATGTTTAGCCATAGCCTTTGTCAAATCAGCAGTATCTTCAGGCATTGCCTCAAAGAATTCGTTGATGATTGCAGTAAAGCCTTCAGCACGCTCATCTTTAGTTGAACCCGATTTTGCTACTGCATAAACTTTATCATAAGTATCAGCATAAACCTTTGCTTTTAAGTCAGCATCGTGGTCTTCGTGGCTATATTCGCGTTTTACAGTTTTACCTGTAGCTTCAGTTAATTCTAATTGTACAGCACATTGTTTTTTAATTGCCTCATGAGCAAATTTCAATGCCTCTACCATTTCTTCTTCCTGAATCTCGTCGCACTCACCTTCAACCATGCAAATATCGTTAGCCGAACCAGCAACCATAAATTCTAAAGTTGCACGCTCTAAATCGCTTGCATATGGATTGATAACCAGCTTACCATCAATTTTAGCTACACGAACTTCAGAAATCGGACCGTTAAAAGGAATATCAGAAACTGCCAATGCAGCTGATGCTGCCAAACCTGCCAAACAATCTGGCATAATATTTTTATCAGCAGATATTAATGAAATCATCACTTGTGTGTCGGAGTGATAATCACTTGGGAATTGTGGACGTAAAGCTCTGTCAACTAAACGTGAAATTAATACCTCGTAATCAGATAATCTGGCCTCACGACGTAAGAAACCACCTGGGATACGACCAGTTGCCGCATATTTTTCTTGATAATCAACCGATAATGGTAAAAAATCAGTACCTGGTTTAGCGCCTACAGTAGATACAACCGTTGCTAACAACATGGTATCGCCCATTTTCACTACTACCGAACCATCAGCTTGCTTAGCTAATTTACCAGTTTCAATTTCTACAATTCTGCCATCGCCCAAATCGAACGATTTTTTTATTACATTCATTTAAATAGAATTATGGTGTGTTTTCCTCTTTCTACACACCGTTGTTTATATATGTATTTGTTTTTGCAAACGAAGATAGGATTAAAAAAGCCTATCTAACATAAATCCTGTTAAAAATATTTAACTGGAAAGTAAAAAGCCATTCTTTACAGAATGGCTCTTGTTGATAAAATTCGCTTATTTTTGTTTAATGATATCACGAAGCGATAAAGCTTTGATGATAGCACGGTAGCGCTCAATATCTTTTTTGTATAGGTAAGCTAAAATACCGCGACGTTTACCTACTAATTTTTGAAGTGATAACTGTGTAGAGAAATCTTTACGATTTTTCTTTAAGTGTTCTGTTAAGTGCGCAATACGGTATGTGAATAACGCTACCTGACCTTCAGCAGAACCAGTGTTGGTTTCTACTTCGCCGTGTTGTTTAAAGATTTCGGCTTTCTTTTCTGGACTTAAATACATTCTTGAATAATATTAAAGCAATAAAAAATTAATTAATTGAGCCGCAAAGATAAAGCTATTTTTAAATATTAGCAAGTGTAATTTGTATATGGATTTTTTACGTTAATCGCTTGATTATTTGGAAAACAAGGTTCAGTTTTTATTGGGTGCAACCCACCCGCCCTCGCTACAATCTTTTTAAAAACTGCTGTCATTCCGAAATACGAAGAATCTGTTTCAACGGTGGCAGATTCTTCGTACCTCAGAATGACAACATATTTAAGTTTGCTGCAATTTTAAAAGTATTTCCACTAAGTCGGGTTTACTAAATTTAAGATTGTGCAAGAAACTTAGTTTTTCCTCATAATCGTTCAGATAAAACAAATACCTTACTTTTGCATAAAATAGTTACCCTTTGGAAAAGAATCAATTTAGCATTTTCGAAAGCGAATTACGTGTCCGCCCTGATGATATCGACATGTTTAACCATGTACATAACAGTAAGTACCTCGATTATGTACTTGCTGCCCGTTATGAGCAAATGGAAAAGTTCTACAATATGCCTTGGGAGCATTTTACCAAACTAGGTTTAGGCTGGGTAGTGAGCAAGGTAGAAATTAATTTTAAAAGGCCACTTTTAATGAACGATTTAATGCTGATCAGGACTGGTATTTTAACAATGAACGATAAAGGTTGCTCCGTTCAGTTCGAAATTATCAATAAAAAAACGGGTAAAGTAGCTTCTGATGGGATTTTTGATTACGTTTTAATTGATCTGAATACCAGCCGTGGAACAAAGGTAACTGAAGAGATGATAAAGGCTTATAGCATATAGTAATAACGTCTTCACTTGCAGATTATTCACAGTGTTCAGAATGACAAAGTCTGAAATCAATAATCCAGCTCAATTCCGTGTCTTCTGTATTTCCGTGACTTAAATGAGCAAAAACTAATCAAAACCTTAAAAATCAGTCATTAAAATTTGACAATATAAAATTTTATCTATCTTTGTTCCATCAAAAAGAACAGAACCATGATAGTATCTGCAATCCGTTTGAGGTTTTAATCACCAAGGATTCTCTCCCCATTTCAATTTAGATATGTGCAGTTTTGTTGCACGTCTTTTGGTTCATTCATTACATTTTATAATTACATTAATATATGTCACAGTCAACAAAGACACAGGGCAAACTATCTTCTTTTTTCGAACTGCTTTTACAATCAATAAAAGGTCATGAAGTAGACTTAACTTCGATAAGTATTAAGAGAGCTATAATTTTATTAGCGATTCCTATGATGCTTGAGATGGCTATGGAATCGGTTTTTGCTTTAGTCGACTTATACTTCGTCGGTCATTTAGAAAACAGTAGCCACGCCATACAAACCGTTGGTTTAACGGAATCAGTTTTAACTATTATTTATTCATTAGCCATTGGCTTAAGCATGGCCGCTACAGCCGTTGTAGCAAGACGAATTGGCGAAAAAAATCCTGAGGCCGCCTCGAAAGCTGGCATGCAAACCATCGTAATTGCCGTTGCAATTAACATTTTAATAAGTATTGCAGGGTTAATTTATGCCAGGGATATTTTGCTGTTAATGGGGGCCTCTACTGAAACGGCTAACCATGGCGTAACTTTCGTGCGTATAATGATGGGTGGAAGCATCATCATTGTTTTACTCTTCTTAATCAACGGTATTTTTAGGGGTGCTGGGAATGCGGCAATAGCCATGAGAAGTTTATGGATTGCCAATATTGCCAACATCATCCTCTGCCCTGTTTTTATAAATGGTTTTGGGCCGATACCTGCTTTCGGTTTAACTGGTGCCGCAATTGCTACAACCATCGGTCGTGGATTAGGTGTTACTTATCAGCTTTATAACTTATTTAATGGGAAAAATATCCTGAAAATAAAAATCAAGCATTTCATACCTGATTTAGAACAGATAAAAGCCATTATTAAAATTGCAGCTCCAGCTATTTTTCAATTTGTAATAGCAAGCTGTAGTTGGGTGTTTTTAGCCGAGTTAGTTGCCACTACGGGCGGTGATGAAGGTTCGGCTGGCTATCAGACGGCATTGCGCCTGATGATGTTTTTCATGTTGCCGGCCTGGGGTTTAAGTAATGCAGCAGCTACCTTGGTAGGACAAAATTTAGGCGCAGGACATATTGATAGGGCAGAAAAATCAGTATTTCAAACATTAAAGTACATAATAGTATTTATGGCTACCGTGAGTGTCGTGTTTTTAACTTGCGGTCATCTGTTTGCTTCGTTTTTTACTGCTAACGAACAGGTAATTACAATTGCGGGCCGTGCTTTAAAAATCTTGAGTATTGGCTTTGTTATCTATGGCTCAGCAATGGTATTTAGTAGTGCCTTTAATGGTGCTGGCGACACCTGGACACCTACTAAAATTAATGTTTTTGCTTTCTGGTTGTTTCAAATTCCATTCGCTTACTTTTTAGCAAAATATTTAAATATGGGGCCCACTGGTGTTTTTATAGCCATTCCAACGGCAGAAGCTGGAATTGCGATTGCTGCATTTATCTTATTTAAAAAGGGTAATTGGAAGAAAACCAAAGTTTAGTTGTTGCTTGCCACAGAAACACGGATTTACACGGAATTGGTTTTTTTAATTATTTAACTTCAGTGATTTCAGTGTTTCCGTGGCAAAATTAATTTAAGGGATTAGAAAGGAAATGTTCAGAAGAACTTCAGTATTATTTTAAACAAACCTGATTGCAGTGAAAATACTTTTTGTTCAGCTGCAAAAAATAGGTTGCCGCGTCGTTCCTCCTCGCAATAACGAAAATTTTGAATACAACATAACCCCAAAAAGATTGCAACGGAAAGCAGGACTGTTGTAGCCGAAATGCTACTACTTTTGTTTTTCAAAATACTAAAAAATGATGCCGTTTTACGCTGAATTTTCCACATTACAAATTCCATTAAAAAACATATCTTTGCGCAAAGATGAAGCATATACGTAATTTTTGCATTATTGCACATATTGACCATGGTAAAAGTACTTTGGCTGATAGGTTATTAGAATATACAGCGACGATTTCGCAGCGTGAGGCGCAGGCGCAATTGCTCGATAACATGGATTTGGAGCGTGAGCGAGGCATTACAATTAAAAGTCATGCCATACAAATGAACTATAAGGTTGGTGGCGAAGAATATGTTTTCAACTTAATTGACACTCCCGGACACGTAGATTTTTCGTACGAGGTTTCGCGTTCAATTGCTGCTTGTGAAGGTGCATTATTAATTGTTGATGCTTCTCAGGGTATTCAGGCGCAAACCATCTCTAACTTGTATTTGGCATTGGAGCACGATCTTGAGATTATTCCGATTTTAAATAAAATGGACTTGCCAGGAGCTATGCCTGAAGAGGTTAAAGACCAGATTATTGATTTAATCGGTTGCGATCGTGATGATATTATTCCTGCTTCTGGTAAAACCGGGATGGGAATTCCTGAAATTTTACAAGCTATTGTTGACCGGGTTCCTGCTCCTGTTGGTGATACTGAGGCTCCGTTGCAAGCCTTGATTTTCGACTCTGTTTTCAATTCCTTCAGAGGAATTATTGCTTATTATAAGGTAGTGAACGGCGAAATCAAAAAAGGCGATAAGGTAAAATTTATTAATACCGGTAAAGAATATCTGGCTGATGAGGTTGGTATTTTGAAACTGGATATGGCTCCGCGTAACGTGGTTAAAACCGGCGATGTGGGCTACATTATTTCCGGAATTAAAGAAGCACGTGAAGTTAAAGTTGGTGATACGATAACAACAGTTGGCAGGCCGGCAGAAGGCGCTATTCAAGGATTTGAAGAAGTTAAGCCAATGGTATTTGCCGGTATTTATCCGGTTGATACAGAGGATTTCGAAGAGCTTCGTGAAGCGATGCACAAGTTGCAGTTAAATGATGCTTCTATCGTTTTTGAACCTGAGAGTTCTGCCGCCTTAGGTTTTGGTTTCCGTTGTGGTTTCTTAGGGATGCTGCACATGGAGATTATCCAGGAGCGTTTAGAACGTGAGTTCGACATGACTGTAATTACAACTGTACCCAACGTATCGTATGTTGCACATACTACAAAAGGCGTTGAAATTACGGTAAATAACCCATCTGATTTACCAGATCCAAGTAAATTAGACTCAGTTGAGGAGCCTTTTATTAAGGCAAATATTATTACAAAAGCGGAGTTCGTTGGTCCGGTAATGTCGCTTTGTATTCAAAAGCGTGGTATTATTGTTAATCAATCTTACTTAACATCCGATCGTGTTGAATTGGTTTTTGAAATGCCAATGGGTGAAATTGTATTCGATTTTTATGATAAACTGAAAACCATTTCTAAAGGTTACGCTTCTTTTGATTACCATCAGGTTGGTTATCGCAAATCGGATTTAGTTCGTTTGGATATGCTAATTAACGAGGAGCCTGTTGATGCGCTATCTTCATTAATTCACCGTAGTAATGCTTACGATTTTGGAAAGAAGATTTGCGAGAAACTGAAAGAATTAATCCCACGCCAACAATTCGAGATTAAAATACAAGCTTCAATCGGTGCTAAAGTTATTGCCCGCGAAACATTGAGTGCGCTACGTAAAGATGTAACTGCGAAGTGTTATGGTGGTGATATTTCCCGTAAGCGTAAGTTATTGGAGAAACAGAAAAAAGGTAAAAAACGCATGCGCCAAGTAGGTAACGTAGAAATCCCGCAATCTGCATTTATGGCTGTGTTGAAATTAGATTAAAAATAGAATCAAGATACAAGTATCAGGTATCAAGATTTGAAACAATCAGTTAATATAATTATAATTTCAGTGGGTATTAAAGCAGTCTTTTTGGTCTTGCTACTTGATACCTACTACTCGATACTTTAAACATGAAATTATTAGACGGTAAATACGTATCAGAAAAAGTTAAGATTCAGATTGCTGAAGAGGCTGCTGAATTTCTCAATAAAACAGGTAGAAAACCTCATTTAGTTGCTATTTTAGTTGGTAATGATGGTGGAAGTGAAACCTATGTAGCCAGTAAAATGAAAAACTGCGAAAAAGTAGGTTTTAAATCTTCGCTTCACCGGTATGATAATTCAGTTACTGAAGCTGAATTACTGGCTAAAATTGAAGAAATTAACCAGGATGATGATGTTGATGGATTAATTGTTCAATTACCTTTACCAAAACACATCGATCCGGAAAAAGTTACTGAAAAAATCGATTACCGTAAAGATGTTGATGGTTTCCATCCGGTTAATTTAGGTCGGATGATGCGTAATTTACCATGTTTCATTCCAGCAACCCCTTATGGTATTATGCTGATGCTTGAAGAGTATAAAATTGATACAGCAGGAATGCATTGTGTTGTGGTTGGCAGGAGTAATATTGTTGGTAGCCCAATGAGTATCTTAATGGCCCGTAATGCTACTCCAGGGAATTGTACCGTTACGCTTACACATTCACGCACTAAAGATTTAAAAGAACAGGTTTTACAAGCTGATATTATTATTGCTGCAATTGGTAAAAAGAACTTCATTACAGCGGATATGGTTAAACCTGGTGCAATAATTATAGATGTTGGAATTAACCGTGAAACTTCAACTGAAACTAAATCCGGTTTTAAACTTTACGGTGATGTTGATTTTGAAAATGTTGCACCAGTATCATCTTACATAACACCAGTTCCTGGTGGTGTTGGTTTAATGACTATTGTAGGTTTATTAAAAAATACCTTAGCATCGGCCAGAAAAGAGATTTATAATTAGGTTTAAAGATAAAAGTTTAAATACTGAAGCAACCCAAAATCTGAGTTGCTTTTTTTGTACGTATTTATTTTTTGTTTAATACGTATTTATTATATTTGTTTTATAAAGACAATGTTATGGATTCGAAACTCACTTTAAGCTTTAATAAGGATGTTGTTACAAAAGCTAAAAAATATGCTGCTGATAATAACATTAGTTTATCGCGTTTAATTGAACATCTATTGGTTCAGGTAACTTCTAGTGATTACAAATCATTAGAAGATTATCCTATTTCTGATTGGGTAAGTATGGTTGCCGAGGGTGAAATGGAATATAAAAAAACAGTTAAACCTGGTCGTAAAGCATTAAAAGATGAATACTTTTCATCAAAAAAGTAGCTGATGAAGATTTTTTTAGATGCAAATGTTCTCGTTTCTGTGCTGAATAAAGAATATCCACTATTTACATATTCATCAAGAATTTTGAGTTTGGCCTCACATCCCAAATTTGAAGTTTACACCTCACCTCTTTGTTTAGCTATAGCATTTTACTTTGCTGAAAAGAAACATAAAGCACAACTTGCCAGGCAAAAAATAGATTTGCTGTGTCAGCACATTAAAATAGCGCCAAATTCTTCAAAAAGTGTGTTCGATACCCTATCAAATAAATCAATTTTAGATTTTGAGGATGGTTTAGAATATTACGCAGCAGAATCAGCTGATTGCAAATGCATTATCACAGAAGACATTGAAGATTTTTATTTCGCTGATATTGAGGTATTAAATTGCCAGACGTTTTTTAAAAGGCATTTACTTAATTAATACAAGAGATTAAGTTTATCCCCAAAGTTTACTCCACCAACTTTCCTCAAAACCGATATACAATCCATCCTCTCGTATTTCTGTAGGATAAATATTGATATAATCTCCCTGCCCCTCTGCTCCTCTGCCAGTTTCAAGACTGTAGGCATAACGATGAATCGGACAAATCAAATGGCCATTTTTACACCAGCCGCCAGAAAAATGCCCACCTGCATGAGGGCAATATGATTGAGTAGCTATTATTTTCTCCTCATTATTAATAATACAAAGCTGTTTCCCGTTGACTTCAATTGTTTTAATTGAATCCTTAACAGGTAGCTGAACTTTATTTAAGGCTTTAAACCACTTCATTTGGCTAAAATAAGTATTTAAATATCAGTCTTATTTCATCTTTACATTAATTTTTAAAAGAGGAATGCTTACACCATATTTTTTTAAGATATTTGCAACCTCAAAAATGAAACAAGACATACCAGAAGACGGCACATTACTTCCTTTAATGGAAGAATTTTACACAATTCAAGGCGAAGGATTTAATACTGGCAAGGCGGCATATTTTATTCGTTTAGGTGGATGTGATGTGGGCTGTCATTGGTGTGATGTTAAGGAAAGTTGGGATGCGGAAATGCATCCATTAACACCTTCAGATGTAATCGTTGAAAACGCAGCTAAATACCCGGGCAAGGCGGTTGTAATTACAGGTGGCGAGCCCTTAATTTATAATCTTGATTATTTAACAAATAAGCTTAAAGCACAGGGAATTTTAACTTTCATAGAAACTTCCGGAGCTTATCCGCTCTCAGGAAACTGGGATTGGATTTGCCTTTCGCCTAAAAAGTTCAAAGCACCAAGGCCTGATATAACGCCTTTTGCTAACGAGTTAAAGGTTATCGTATTTAACAAAAGTGATTTTAAATGGGCAGAGGAATACGCTGCAATGGTATCTGCTACCTGTAAATTGTATCTTCAGCCCGAGTGGTCTAAATCAAAAGAAATTACCCCAATGATAATTGATTATGTAATGGCCAACCCAAAGTGGGAAATCTCTTTGCAAACACATAAATTTTTAAATATTCCATAAATAAATTACATTAGCTTTGATCACCAAATGTTAATGTAATGAAATACTGGTTTCTTCTTTCCTTTAGCATATTGAGCTTCATTACTTATGCTCAAAATTCGCAAAATAGAAAGGCGCAAAGTTTTTTTGAAAAGGCTGGTCCATACATACAAAAACAAGATTATGCTTTAGCGGCGCAAAATTTGGAAAATGCTGTTCGTGAGGACAATCAGTTTCAGGCTGCTTTTATTCTTTTAGGTGATGTGTATCGATATCAAAAGAGGTATGTAGAAGCTAATAATTCCTTTCAGAAAGCGATTAGCATTAACAAAAATGTAGCACCTCCGGTTATTTTTAACCTTGCTGAAATGGAGTTTGCCACGCAGGAGTATGATAAAGCGAAACAAGATTTTAATGAATTTCTAACGCAAGACAGTTCTTCAGATCGGGCCAGAAAGGCAAGAAAGTATCTTTCAGACTGTGATTTTGCATCAATAGCGATAAAGAAACCTGTACAATTTAAGCCAACAAATCTAGGTAAGGGAGTTAATACAGCTGATGCTGAATATTTCCCTACTTTAACTGCCGATGGAGAAACTTTGATTTTTACCCGACAGGTTAATGGGAACGAAGATTTCTGGACATCTCAATTCAAGAACAATTCGTGGAATTTGGCAACGCCGTTATCGTCAAGAATAAACACCAGCCAGTACAATGAAGGGGCACAAACCATTTCCCCTGATGGAAAGTATTTGTTTTTTACAGGTTGTAACCGTCCTGATGGTTTAGGAAGGTGCGACATTTATGTTTCACACCGGGAAGGAAAAGATTGGGGCGAACCCTATAATATAGGTAAACCCGTCAACTCAGAATATTGGGAATCGCAACCTGCAATTAGTCCTGATGGACGCACATTGTACTTTATCAGTAACCGCCCTGGTGGTTCTGGTGGGTACGACATCTGGAAGAGTACAATTACTGATGATGCTAAATGGGGACCTGCAATAAATTTAGGGCCTCAGATTAATACGCCTTATGATGAAAATACACCCTTTTTGCATGCGGATGGGAAAACATTATATTTTTCATCAGATGGCTGGCCTGGATTCGGAAATAAAGATATTTTTTACAGCAGAATGGACGACGCCGGGAATTTTCAAAAACCTGAAAACATGGGATACCCTATAAATTCGTTTGATGATGAGAATGGATTGATTGTTAGTGCGGATGGAAATTACGGATTATTCTCTTCCAATTTAAAAGATGGTTATGGTGCCCAGGATATTTACAGCTTTGGAATTCCCGAATTGGCTAAGCCACTCAAAGTTTCTTACGTAAAGGGCATTGTTCGTGATAAAGACACGAAGAAAACAATAGAAAGCAATGTGCAAGTGATTGATTTAAAGTCAAATAAAACTGTTTTTGATGATTATACAGATGCAGAAACCGGGCAGTTTTTAGCGGTGATGCCTATCGGAAGCGATTACCTGTTTAATGTTAGTGCAGAAGGGTATTTATTCTATTCAGAAAATTTTGAGCTAAAAGCTGGAGACATTAACAAACCTTATGTTAGTGAAGTTTCCATAGAGAAGATTAAACAAGGTGGTAACGTTACTTTAAGAAATATTTTCTTCGATACCAATAAGTATAACTTGCTTCCGGCTTCTATAAGAGAATTAGATTTGTTAATCGATTTCTTAAATCAAAACCCTGGTGTTAATATCGAAATTCAAGGACATACTGATAATGTGGGTGATGCTAAATTGAATGATAAATTATCATTTAATAGAGCCAATGCAGTTTATGAATATTTATTGAAGAATAATATCGTGGTGAATAGACTGAGCTTTAAAGGTTTTGGAGCAAGCAAACCTATCGCTGATAATAAGACTGAAATTGGCAGAAAAAATAACCGCAGAACTTCGTTTGTAATTACCAAAATTTAAAATTCATAAACAAAGTTATTATTCTGAACACAGTGAAGAATCACTTTATGAGATGCTTCACTGCATTTAGAATGAAAATAACATTAAAGTATCGCTTGTCGAATTCTGATTAATTTGGTTAAAGTTTCTTCCAACAAATCCAAATGTAACATATTAGCACCATCAGATTTTGCATTAGGCGGGTCAGGGTGTGTTTCTATAAATAATCCATCAGCGCCCACAGCTATGGCTGCTTTGGCAATGGTTGAAATTAATTCAGGTTTTCCACCAGTAACACCACTACTTTGATTCGGTTGTTGTAAGGAATGTGTACAATCCATTACTACAGGAACACCGAAACTTTGCATTTCAGGTAAACCACGGTAATCCACAATTAAATCCTGGTAACCAAATGTGTTTCCTCTATCCGTTAGAATCACTTTCTCATTACCAGCCTCTTTAATTTTTTCAACTGCAAATTTCATAGAACCAGCAGATAGAAACTGACCTTTCTTTACGTTTACAACTTTGCCAGTATTTGCTGCAGCGATTAATAAATCTGTTTGGCGGCATAAAAAAGCAGGTATTTGTAATACATCAACATATGCAGCAGCCATTGCGGCCTCATCACTTTCGTGGATATCGGTAACCGTTGGAACACCGAATTCCTTAGCCACTTTTGCGAGTATTTTCAATGCTTTTTCGTCGCCAATGCCTGTAAACGAACTTCCCTTACTCCTATTTGCTTTGCGATAAGATCCTTTAAAAATATAAGGTATTTGAAGTTTATCTGTAATGCTAACAATTCTTTCAGCAATTCTCATGGCGATATCTTCGCCCTCAATTGCACAAGGGCCAGCCATTAAAAAGAAGTTACCTGAATCTGTATTTTTTATATTATCTAAGTAATTTAACATGTAAAAAGTATTATAGAAGATGTATGATGGATAAGCGAAAACCGGATAAACACAATTGAAAATAAGTAGTGTCAATATGAATAACCTGATACATCATCCATATTAACGCTCTTTTTGTATTAATTCCCTAATTCTGACATAAATTTAATGCGCATCAGTTGAATTTCCTCACGTGTATAGTCTGTTTCACCTAACTCATTAAGGGCATCATCAATAGAGTCGCTTTCAGCTGCACGGAAATAATCGAAAACTTCATCCTGTCTGTCATCATCAATTACTTCATCAATGAAATAATTGAGATTTAACTTGGTTCCAGAATTCACGATTGATTCAACCTCCTTAAGAATTTCTTCGTAGGTAATGCCTTTCGAATCTGCGATATCTTCGAGACCAATTTGCCTATCAATGTTTTGGATAATGGATACCTTCATTTGCGATTTATTAGCCTGGGTTTTAATGATCAGGTCAATTGGACGCTCAATGTCGTTATCCTCAACATATTTTTTTATCAATTCAATAAATGGTGCTCCAAACTTTATGGCCTTACCAGACCCCACCCCCGAAATTTGTTTTAATTCTTCGGTTGTTATGGGGTAATGCGTGCACATTTCTTCCAATGATGGATCTTGAAAGACCACAAATGGCGGCACATTTTTTTGCTTGGCTATTTTTTTGCGTAAATCTTTAAGCAGCTGCAATAAATGTGTATCCAACGCTCCAGTACCTTGCTTAGCATCATCATCGTCATCAACTGTACTCGTTTCGATGAGCTCGTTTAAAATAAACTTTAAGCTATACGGGTTCTCGATAAAATCTTTGCCTTGCTTGGTTAATTTTAACAGTCCATAGTTGTCGATATCCTTGAAAAGGAAATTATTTAATACCGCCTGGCGGATAACTGATTTCCACAGCAACTCACCATCCGTTTTACCAATTCCAAATTCAGGCACTTTGCTATGTTCATAGGCAATAGTTTGGGCAGTTTCTAAACCAAGAAAAACGTTTAATAGGTGCGCATCGTCAAATTTCTCTCCGGTTTTTTCGATGAACTTCAGCAAAATCGATAACTGTTCTTCAGCATCAAATTGCTTCTTGGGCTTTTTACAGTTATCGCACATACAATTACATCCGGTTTCATTAAAATTCTCACCAAAATAATGAAGAATTTGCTTGCGGCGACAAACCCCGGATTCTGCATAATCAATAACTTCTTTTAATATCTGTGTACCAATTTCACGTTCAGAAACCGGTTTATCTTTCATAAACTTAGCAAGCTTGTCTACGTCTTTTTGTGAGTAAAAAGCAATACAAACGCCTTCACCTCCATCACGACCTGCCCTGCCTGTCTCCTGGTAATAACCCTCCATACTTTTTGGAACGTCGTGATGAATCACAAAGCGAACATCGGGTTTATCAATGCCCATACCAAAAGCAATGGTTGCGACAATTACTTCGGCATCTTCCATCAAGAATTTATCCTGTGTTTCAGCTCTTACTTTTGGCTCCAAACCAGCGTGATAAGGTAAAGCACTAATTCCATTTAAATTTAAGGCTTCAGCTACTTCCTCCACTTTCTTGCGGCTCAGGCAATAAATAATACCAGATTTACCAGGATTAGATTTTATGTATTTTATAATCTCCTTGGTGATATCTTTTTTCGGGCGGATTTCATAAAAAAGATTTGGCCTGTTAAAGGACGATTTAAATAAAGTTGCTTCGGTCATCCCAAGGTTCTTCATTATATCTTGCTGAACTTTTGGTGTTGCCGTTGCTGTTAATGCAATAATTGGGATATTGTTTCCTAAACCCGCTATTACTTGTTTAATCTTGCGGTATTCAGGTCTGAAATCGTGCCCCCATTCCGAAATACAATGTGCCTCATCAACAGCTACAAAAGATATTTTAATGAGATTTAAGAACTCAATATTATCTTGTTTTGCAAGTGATTCGGGAGCTACGTATAACAATTTAGTTTGACCACTTAGCAGGTCAGACTTCACCTGGGTAATCTCTGATTTGTTTAGGGATGAATTAAGAAAATGAGCAATGCTGTCATTTCCACCAAATGCCCTCAGTTGGTCCACCTGGTTTTTCATTAATGCAATTAACGGAGAAATAACAATTGCTGTTCCTTCGCTCATTAAAGCCGGTAATTGATAGCAAATAGACTTTCCCCCACCCGTGGGCATTATAACAAAAGTGTTATTGCCTTCTAAAATATTTGTAATGATCGACTCCTGATCACCTTTGAAATTATCAAACCCGAAGAAATTTTGCAGGTTATCAAATAACGACTTTTTCACGTCCATTTTGTGTAATAAAATATGCGATGCTATTTTTCTATCCAAAATAACATAATTTTACAAGAAATTCAAGTATCAACAAACAATTTTTTTCTCTTTGAAAAGTAAAAAATCTATAATTCAATCGGCTACAAATACGCTGGAGCTAGAAGCGGCAGCCATTTTAAATGTTGCTAAAAACCTCAACGATGATTTTGAAAAGGTGGTTTCAGCTATTTTAAAATGTGAAGGACGTGTTATTGTAACCGGTATTGGCAAAAGTGCCATTATTGCGCAAAAAATAGTCGCAACATTTAATTCTACCGGTACTCCGGCTATCTTTATGCATGCTGCTGATGCCATACATGGCGATTTAGGGATGATACAACTAAATGATGTTATTATCTGTTTGTCGAAAAGTGGCAATACGCCAGAAATCAAAGTACTCATTCCACTGTTGAAATCGGCTGGAAATACCCTTGTGGCTATGGTGGGCGAGACGAATTCATTTTTAGGGCAGCAGGCAGATTTAGTTTTAAATACTTCAGTAGAAAAAGAGGCTTGTCCGCATAATTTAGCCCCTACAACAAGTACCACAGCGCAGCTTGCTATGGGTGATGCACTCGCAATATGCTTGTTGGAATGTCGGGAATTTAATGAAAGTGATTTTGCAAAATATCATCCCGGTGGTTCGTTGGGGAAAAAATTATACCTGAAAGCGGGTGATTTAGCCGCCTCAAATGAAAAGCCTTCAATAAAACCTTCAGCTTCTGTTAAAGAAGTTTTAATAGAAATTAGCAAAAACCGTTTAGGTGCTGTTGCTGTTATTGGTGGTAAAAATGAGCTTTTAGGTGTGATTACTGATGGTGATATCAGGAGGATGCTGGAAACAAATTCTGATATCGAATCTTTGAAGGCAGAAGATATCATGGGAAGAAATCCTAAAAGCATTCAGCGTGAATCACTTGCCGTTGATGCTTTAGATTTAATCAAAAGAAATAACATCACTCAATTGTTAGTTTTAGACAAAAATACCTATTTTGGCATCATACACCTACATGATTTGCTGAATGAAGGAATAGTGTAGATTTAAATTTAGAAATGAATAAAAATTTTTATGCTCTGATTATGGCCGGCGGTGTTGGAAGCCGTTTCTGGCCAGTAAGCCGAACCGAATATCCGAAACAATTTATCGATTTTTTTGGGGTAGGTAAAACATTGATTCAAAGTACTTACGAACGTTTTTTAAAAATTTGTCCGGCCGAAAATATTTTTATAGTAACCAATGAAATATATGCTGATCTGATCAAGAAACAGATTCCTGATATTACTGAAAATCAAGTGTTAGCTGAACCACTTTTAAGAAATACGGCACCCTGTATCGCTTATGGTTGTTTAAAAATTGCAGAATTAAATCCTGAAGCAACTATCGTTGTTGCTCCATCTGATCATACTATTGCCGATATGGATGGATTTATTACCTCGATTGAACAATCTTTAAATGCAGCATCACAAAACGATTGCTTGATAACTTTGGGAATAAAACCAAATCGTCCGGATACCGGGTATGGCTATATACAGCATACTGATCACGTTTTAAGCACTGATAAAGATTTACATAAGGTTAAAACTTTTACGGAAAAACCCAATCTTGAGCTGGCAAAATCTTTTATCCAAAGTGGTGATTTCTTATGGAATGCCGGTATATTTATCTGGTCGGCGAAGACTATCCTAAAGTCATTCCAAAAATATTTGCCTGATATGTATGATATTTTTAATGCAGGCAGAAACGAATTAAATACAAGCCGTGAGAAAGCTTTTATTGGGAATGCATATTTACAGTGTACCAACATTTCAATCGATTTTGGTATCATGGAAAAAGCAGATAACGTTTATGTTTTACCTGCTGATTTCGGATGGTCTGACCTGGGTACCTGGGCCTCGATTTATGAAATGGCAGAAAAAGATTATGTTGGCAATGCTGTTATTCCATCAGAACAGGTTATTATGTTCGATTCATCAAATTGCATGGTTAACGTACCGAAAGATAAACTGGTAATTTTAAATGGCTTACACGATTTTATAGTTGTAGAAAACAATAATATGCTTTTGGTTTGCCCAAGAGATGAGGAACAAAGGGTTAAAGAATTCGTAGCTGAAGTAAAATCCCGCTTTGGGAATAAATACATTTAATCCCTTAAAAATTTAATGATTTCACCAACATCATTTGGTTCAAAAGTCCTAACTGTTCTCAATATTAAACTTTGAGAAAAGTTAGGATTTGTTATATTTTGGGCTACCACTACAATCTTCGAATCAAGCCCTTTAATATATGGATTATACATTTCAGGAAAAACTTTAGACAAGGCTACTGCATTTAACCAGGCGGTATTTCGTGCGGTTGTAATGCTAAAATTAATTACAGATTCCTTACTTTTATTATCCACATACTTTAACAGTTTCATCGGCATACAGATTTCTTCTAAATCTTTCTGAACAACATTAATCAGGCTATCAATAATATCATTAATGAGATTAAAATCATTTTTAAGCAGATGAATATCTGACCCTTTACCCGTTTCAGCTGCTGCAACACCTAAATCAAGATTGATGTGTGCATTCATTCCTAGAAGTAAATGCTGAATTACCGTGTACGGATTTAAAGTTGCTGAAAATGCTGCGTTCCATGAAGCTGTTGTAGGTATTTTCTTCGATTGCTTATAGTATGCATCAAGATATCTGTTTGCGAAAATAACATCAAGCTTTTCCATTCTTGCTCCATCCTGAAATAATCCGTCAGCTATACCCTTTTGAACAGCGACGGTCATCTTCCGATATAAGCAGGCAAAATAGCCTATTCTTGATTTCTTTAAAATACTTTCTTTGATAATTTCATCCAGATGTGAAATTACCTCTCCAATAGTAGTAGCTGGTTGCATAGCGATAATTTATTGTTAATAAAATTAAAAATAATTATCTAACAACCAGTACCTTAAATTAAGATGTTCTTTGTCGGATAGCTTCGTATAAAATTACACCTGCAGCAACTGATACATTTAGCGATTCGATTTTTCCAGCCATCGGTATTTTTGCTAGATGGTCAGCAACCCTTAAAAGGTCGTTCGAAATCCCCTCATCTTCCGAACCCATGATAATTGCTGTAGGCAACGTGTAATCAGGTGCGTAAATAAAGTCACTGGTTTTTTCAGTACAGGCCACTACCTGTAATCCACTTTCCTGAAGGAAAAGACATGTTTTATGAAGGTTAGAATGTCTGCATATTGGAATGCTAAACAAAGCCCCTGCCGATGTCTTAATGGCATCTGCATTAATTTGTGCTGCATTTTTTAATGGCACTACAATGGCATGCACCCCTACGCAAGCTGCTGTACGGGCAATAGCGCCCATGTTTCGTACATCGGTAACACTATCTAAAACCAATATTAAAGGCACCTCACCCTTTTCGAAAATTTGTGGAACAATATCATCAATATTTTGATACGTAATTGGAGAAATTACAGCGATAACACCTTGATGGTTCTTTTGCGACATTCTGTTCAGTTTCTCTACAGGGACAGAATTTAAAGGTATTAATGTGCCGGATAGTAATGCTTTTAATTCAAGAAATAAGTCACCACCCAATCCCCTTTGCACATAAATTGTTTCAATATCTCTTCCGGCTTTTATTGCTTCAATAACAGCTCTGATACCAAATACAAATTCATTATTCTCTTTTACGCGTTGTGGTCTTCTAAAATTATCCATGATTAAAAATTGTTAGGCAAAAGTATTCAAATAAATGCATAGCCACTAATCTATCGCTTCCTTATTAACATTTAATTGTTTAAAAATTTTTACTATTTCTTAAAAGCCGAAAATTTTAATCGAATTCTATGTCAACTTGTTAACAAACAACTTAAAACTTGTTAAAACAATAGGCGTAACTTTTAACTACTTTTGTTGTATGAGTATCGAAAACGAACAAGGCGGAAAAGGCAATCTTACATCCAGAAAGGCTAGATTAACAAATACAGTAAGCTCGATGGGTAAGCTGCCTCCTCAGGCATTAGATTTAGAGGAAGCGGTTTTAGGCGCATTAATGCTGGAAAAAGATGCTTTATCTGCTGTAATTGATATTCTTAAGCCTGAAATTTTCTATCAGGAAGCACATCAAAAGATTTTTGCGGCTATTCACATGTTGTTCGAAAAATCGAAACCAGTTGATATTTTAACAGTTACTTCTGAGCTGCGTCAAATGGGTACCCTGGAAATGGTTGGTGGTGCTTACTATATCACCAATTTAACAAATCGTGTAGCTTCTGCTGCAAATATCGAATTCCATGCACGTATCATTTCGCAAAAGTATATCCAGCGGGAACTCATCAGGATTTCTACTGATATTATTACCAATGCTTACGAAGACACCACTGATATTTTCGATTTACTGGATCACGCAGAGAAAGGATTGTTTGACATTGCACAAAACAACCTTCGGAGGGATACGCAAAAAATGGATGATATCATCAAGCAATCCTTGGCAACACTCGAAGAATTAAGAACTAAAACAGATGGCTTAACGGGTGTACCTACAGGTTTTACTGGCTTGGATCGAATTACCGGAGGATGGCAAAAGCAAGATTTGGTAATTATTGCTGCTCGTCCGGCGATGGGAAAAACAGCATTCGTTTTAACCTGTGCCAGAAATGCTACTGTCGATTTCCAAAAACCTACCGTAGTTTTTTCATTGGAGATGTCGTCAGTTCAATTAGTTAATCGTTTGATATCTGGTGAAGCCGAAATTGAGCAGGAGAAAATCAGGAAAGGTAATTTACAGGAATGGGAGTGGCAGCAGTTACACAGTAAAATTGGCCGTTTAACCGAAGCCCCGCTCCTTATTGATGATACGCCGGCTTTAAATATTTTTGAGTTCAGGGCAAAATGCCGAAGACTTAAGTCGCAATATGATATTCAATTGGTAATTGTCGATTACTTGCAGCTGATGCACGGTAAAGGCGAAGGTGGAAAAGGCGGAGGTAACCGTGAGCAGGAAATTGGTAGTATATCAAGAGCATTAAAATCGGTTGCTAAAGAATTGGACGTTCCGGTATTGGCATTATCGCAGTTGAGTCGTGCAGTAGAAAGCAGGCCAGGATTACAAGGAAAACGGCCAATGCTATCCGATTTACGTGAATCGGGTTCAATTGAACAGGATGCGGATATGGTTTTATTCCTTTACCGTCCTGAATATTATGGTATTACCGAAGATGAGCAAGGAAGGTCTCAGGCTGGTATTGGTGAAGTAATTATTGCTAAACACCGTAATGGTGAAACCGGAATTGTTCCATTGAAATTCGTTGGTAAATTCGTGAAATTTGCCGATCTGGAAGAAGATTTCACAGCACCATCTTCTTTCTCTGCCGATCCTGCCGCAGGTATGTACCCATCACAGGATTTTGAAAAACAAAGCAATGTAATCATCCGTCCTTCTAAAATGGATGATTATAACGATGATGATCCTCCATTTTAGAAAATGCATAATGTAATAAAGAAAATTTAATGTGAATTTAAATTTTCTTTATTACCATCTTCCAGCAATCAAAACAAATAACCAATTAAGATTCCGGCTAATACAATAATTGGGGGACTGATTTTAGTGTAATTAAGTAAAAGAAATGTAGCCAGCATTATTCCTAAAAAAAGCCAGTTAAAACCTATTGGGATAATTAAAAGAATAAAGGCGGCGATAATAAAACCCACACTTACAGCATTAATTCCTGAGAGACTGTGGCGTATTCGCGATATTTTTTTTAGATCATCCCAAAAAGGCACAATAAAAAGAACAAGAATTAAACCAGGCAAATTTATTCCGATTACGCCAATCAAACCACCGAGTATTTGCCCCCACATTCCATAGCCAAAATTTTTCATGCTCAATGCGCCAAGGTAACTGGTAAATGAAAAGGTTGGCCCTGGCAAAGCCTGTTGTAGGGCAAAACCCGATAAAAAACCGGTTGCATGTAAATAATGCTTCATCTCTACAAACTCAGTGTACATTAGTGGAACAAGTACTTGTCCGCCACCAAAAACGAGAATTCCATTTCGGTAAAAATTTTCCAGTAAGCGGATGGGTAAACTGAATGGAGAGGTTCTGTTTATGATGGCACCTACCAAGGCAAATAGCAGCAACGCACTGAAAAAATAGATTAACTTCTTTGGGTTTACGTTCGAGAATAACTTAACCCTTAGTTCCGTTTCTTCTTTTGGTGTTTCTATTGCTGATGAGATCATTCCGCCGAGTAATATCGCCAGAGGAAAAACATACGCGTTTCTCAATACCAAGGTTGCAACTACCGCTGCAATTGATAAGAATATCGACATTTGCGACGATAGTACTTTTTTTCCCAATTTAAAAGCCGCATAAGCTACAATTCCTAAGGCAATAGGCTGGATATATTCGAGGATATCAACAAATTTTTGTTTCGAATCAAGCAAGGCATAGCTGATTGCAGCAAAAGTCATGATTGCTGCTGTTGGTAAAATCCAGATTAAAAAAGTGATGATTGCGAGCCTGAGCTTACCTACTTTCCATGCTATACCAACCAGCGTTTGTGTTGATGCTGGCCCGGGTAAAACCTGTGCGAGCGCATTTAATTCTAAAAGTTCCTCTTCGGTTATAAACTTGGAACTATGTACGAAATATTTTAAAAGTAAAGCGAGATGTGCCTGCGCACCTCCGAAAGAAGTAAAAGTGAAAAATACAACATTCCGGAGAAAAAGCCATTGCTTTTTAACCAGTAGCGGTTTAGCCTGCATTTGTTAAAATTTAATCATCTTCGTAATCCAATCCTGCTGCAACATTATATGCGCCCTGTAATTCAGAAAAAGCATGCATATCACGCTTGTTCCTTGCTACAAGCATACCTTTCTGATAAACCTCAATTGCCTGCTCTTTCTTGCCATCTTTTTCGTAAAGCTTGCCCAAATGGTAATATGTACCTACATAATCCGGGTGTTTATCCGTTAGCTGAAGGTAAAAAGAATAGGCATTTTCCTTATCGTTTTGGCTGTTATACTCTGTTGCTAAGGCATATAGTATGAACGGATCATTTGGATCGCTTTCCAAAAATTCTAATAACTTACTTAAACGGGTAGATGACATTTTAATTCCTTGCTTTTTTAATTAAATTTGCAGAAAGACCTTATATAAAAACGTAATTATATGAAAATATTAGTTTGTATCAGTAACGTGACCGACACGACGACAAAAATAACTTTTACCAACGATAATACCGAATTCAATACTGCGGGTGTACAATATATTGTTAATCCTTACGATGAAATTGCTTTATCAAGAGCAATTGAACTTACAGAAGGTGGAAAAGGTACGGTAACTGTAATAAATGTAGGTGAAGCAGCAAACGATCCTACAATTAGAAAAGCCCTGGCTATTGGAGCTGATGATGCGGTTAGAGTAAATGCTGCACCGAGAGATGCCTATTTTGTTTCAAAACAAATTGCAGAATATGCGAAAGACAAAGATTTTGATATTATTTTAACAGGTCGGGAATCGATTGATTATAACGGTAATCAGGTTGCTGCAATGGTTGGCGAATTTTTAGATATCCCGTCTATCTCAATCATTAAAAAATTAGATACTGATGGTACTTCTTCAACAGTTGAACGTGAAATAGAAGGTGGAAAAGAAGTAGTTACTGTTTCTGGTAAATTTGTTGCAAGCTGTGCTGAAGGTGTTGCTGAGCCAAAAATCCCGAATATGCGTGGTATTATGTCGGCAAGAACAAAGCCCTTAACTGTTGTTGAAGCGGTTTCAATTGATGAAGTTACAAAAGTAACAAAATATGAAACCCCTGCCCCTCGTGGTACAGTAAAATTAATCCCAGCCGATCAGACAGCAGAATTGATTAACTTATTACACAGCGAAGCTAAGGTAATCTAAACCCAATACTTCTCTGGTTTGAGAAGTAAGGAATTTCATTAAACAATCAAATCGTTTACACAAATCCCCACTGGGGATAAAGAAATAAATATATGTCAGTATTAGTATATGTAGAACAAGCAGAAGGTAAATTTAAGAAATCGGTTTTTGAAGCTGTTTCCTATGCCAAAGCGATAGCCGATCAACAATCAACTAATTTAACAGCAATTTCTATCGGTAATGTAGCTGAAAGTGAGCTTAAAGAATTAGGAAAATATGGTGCTTCAAAAATATTAAACGTTAGTGCCGATCAGTTAAAATCTTTTGTAAACCAGGCTTATGCAAGCGTTATAGCTGCAGCAGCTGAAAAAGAGTCGGCTGATATAGTGGTGCTTTCAAACTCTTTCTCTGGTAAAGGATTAGCGCCACGCATTGCCGTAAAATTAAAAGCAGGTTTAGCAGATGGTGCGGTTGAATTACCTGACACCAATGGTGGCAAATTTGAAGTTAAGAAAACTGCATTTTCGGGTAAAGCATTTGCTGTTACCGCATTAACATCAGCCAATAAAATTATAGCTTTAAATCCCAATGCATTTGGTGTTAAAGAAAATCCTGTTGATGCAGTTATTGAAACCTTCTCTGCGGATATTAAACAATCAGATTTGGGTACGGTAATTAAAGATATTGTTCGGGCTACGGATAAAGTTTCTTTGCCAGATGCAGAATTAGTAGTTTCTGCCGGAAGAGGATTAAAAGGCCCTGAAAACTGGGGAATGATAGAGGAGCTTGCTGGCTTATTAGGTGCAGCTACGGCTTGTTCAAAACCGGTAAGTGATGCAGATTGGAGACCACATTCGGAACACGTAGGACAAACAGGTATCGCCATCAGCCCTAATTTGTACATCGCAATTGGTATTTCTGGTGCTATTCAGCACTTAGCGGGTGTAAGTTCATCAAAGGTTATTGTTGTAATTAACAAAGATCCTGAAGCACCTTTCTTCAAAGTGGCCGACTATGGTATTGTTGGAGACGCTTTTGAAGTGGTTCCTAAATTAATTGAAGCATTAAAAGCACATAAGGGATAATTGATTCTTGTCATCATGTGCCTGTTAAATTATTAAGTTAAAATACTTTGGCAAGCTCGACATGACATCAGCAAATATGAAAAAAGTAAAATTAGATATCGTAGGCTTATCTTACAGCCAAACTCAATCAGGTGCTTACGCTTTGGTTCTAGGCGAAGTGAATGGTCGCAGGCGTTTGCCGATTATTATTGGTGCCTTTGAAGCGCAAGCCATCGCCATCGAAATTGAAAAAATGACACCGAGCAGGCCATTAACTCATGACCTGTTTAAATCAATGGCTGAAACTTTTCATATCAGCATCCAGGAAATAATTATTTATAATTTGGTTGATGGTGTTTTTTATGCAAAACTGATATGTAGCGATGGTAAGAATACGCATGAAATTGATGCTAGAACATCTGATGCGATAGCACTGGCTGTAAGATTTGATGCTTTAATTTATACCTACGAATTTATTTTAGCTTCTGCAGGAATAGTTATCGAAGGCAATGATTTTCTTTTTCTTGAAAACATGGATAGTATTGCAAAAGAACCCGAAGCTGATACAATTCCAATTACAACAAACCAGCAAGGTTTTAGCGATTTAACCCTCGAAGAATTACAGCAAAAATTACAGGAGGCAATTGCAGAAGAAGCTTACGAAAAAGCTGCTAGGTTAAGGGATGAACTCAATAAAAGAGGTAAATCCTAGTGAAAATCTAGAATGATGCCAATAAATATTCATTAAAACAACCCGGACCCAAATTATTTAAAACAATTTGGGTCTAATTTTTAATAATGTTTTAAAATAGTTCTATATTCAGCCTTTACAAAACAAACTAAATTATTATTATATGAATGTTAAGTTTCGCTTAACGATTATGAGTTTCATGCAATTCTTTGTATGGGCTGCCTGGCTAATAACTATAGGGAATTATTGGTTTGGAACCAAGCAATGGGATGGTGCCGATTTTGGAATTATCTTTTCTACAATGGGAATTGCTTCTTTATTTATGCCTACCCTTACAGGCATCATTGCTGATAAATGGATTAATGCAGAGAAACTATACGCTGTGCTGCATATTTTTTATGCCGGCGTTATGTTTTATCTACCACAAGTAAATAACCCGCATACTTTTTTCTGGATAATATTATTGGCTATGTGTTTTTACATGCCAACAATAGCATTAAGTAATTCAATAAGCTATACTACGCTAAAAAATAGTGAATTTGATGTCGTTAAAAGCTTTCCGCCAATACGGGTTTGGGGAACAGTAGGTTTTATAGTCGCTATGTGGATTACCAACCTGACTGGAAATAAAGCCAGTGCAAACCAATTTTATATTGCAGGAATAAGCGCTTTGGCTTTGGGTGCCTACTCAATCACTTTACCGGCTTGTAAACCATCTAATTTAATAAGCGAGAAAAAAACATTAGTACAAAAACTAGGTTTAGAATCTTTTAAGTTATTCTCTGATTACAAAATGGCTTTATTCTTTGTATTCTCCATGTTTTTGGGAGGAGCTTTACAATTAACAAATGCCTATGGAGATGTGTTTCTTGATGAATTTAAAATGTTTCCGAAGTATGCAGAACTTTATGTAGTTAAGCGATCAACCTTAATATTGTCAATTTCACAGATATCTGAAACACTGTTTATCTTAGCTATCCCTTTCTTTTTAAAGCGTTATGGAATCAAAAGAGTAATGGTAATTTCAATGCTGGCCTGGGTTTTCAGATTTGGATTATTTGCATTTGGTAATCCTGCCAATGGCTTATGGATGATAATAATGAGTTGCATTGTGTACGGAATGGCTTTTGATTTCTTCAATATATCTGGTTCATTATTTGTTGAAACTTCAACAACACCCAAAACACGTTCATCTGCACAAGGTATGTTTATGATGATGACTAATGGTTTTGGCGCAATATTAGGAAGTTTAACTTCAGGTTGGATTATAGATAAGTATTTCACAAAAGCTTATACCAGCATACAGGAAATAGCTTCTTTGGTAGGTTCTGATGCCAGTAACAAGCTTTTATTAGATTTTTTAGGTTCGAAAGGAATATCAGTTTTAGATAATGGACAGCTCAGTAGAGCCATACCTGTTAAAGATTGGCATAGCGTATGGTTAACATTCGCTATCTATGCATTAGTTATTACTGTGTTGTTTGCACTGCTATTTAAACATAAACATACCAAAGCCGAAGAAAAAGCTATTGACGCGATTACTCATTAAAATTATTACGCTCCAAATTACCATATGTCTGCCGGAAAATATAGAAAAGAACATAATTGTTTAAACTGTGGTGCTCATGTAGAAACCCATTATTGTAGCAGTTGCGGTCAACCTAATTTAGAATTAAAAGAAAGCTTCTGGGGCTTTATCAGTCACAGTATAGCCCATTACTTTCATTTCGACAATAAATTTTTCCAAACCCTCACCCCGCTCCTCACTAAACCCGGACAAGTTACCCTCGATTATTTAGCTGGTAAAAGAGCAAGGTACATTAATCCGGTGAGTATGTATATTTTTGTTTCAATTGTATACTTTTTGGTGGCGTACTCTCCTGAGCATAAAAAGAAAGAAGTAGATCATGACGATACGCATACCAGAACCGAAAAAAAAGCTGCATTAGATACGGTAAACAAAAGATTATCTGAAGCAGGTATAAACAATGATGAATCGCCTATTGTAAACAAAGTTAAACAAGGGATTATCGAAGATTTCGATAAAGAAGAATTTAAAGAACTCAGCTTTCAGGAACAAGATGTTGTTCTGGCTGATTTAAAGAAGAATTATAAAGCAAACAGAACAGATTCACTTAAAAAGATTATTTCGAAGTTTTCAGTCATTCACGATAACAGGAATGATAGCACTTATGATGCTTATTTGGCACGGCAAAAAAGATTACCGATCATTGAACGTGACAATTGGTTTGAGCGGCTCGTGAAAAAACGTTCCATTACTATTGGTGCCAAATCAGAAGTTATTCAGGAAACAATGGAGCATAACCGCCCTAAACAGTACTTCTTGTTAATGCCTTTATTGGCGCTGTTCATTATGTGGAATTTCAGAAGGAACCATATTTATTACCTGGATCACCTGATTTTCACCATTCACGGAATGACCGCTTACTTTATTGTTTCCATATTTACTCAGCCATTAATTAAGTATGTTTTTGGAACCAATACGATTATGACTACCATATTAGAACTTGGTGTTGTTGCGTGGATTTTATGGTACATGTTTAATGCCCTTAAAGTATTTTACCAACGCAAAAAGGTTATCGGTAAAATGATCATGATTTTTATTCTTTACTACGTGGCTTTCAGCCTATCAGAAATGGTTATGTTAAATCTAATCTACTACGTAGCTACCTAAATTAAGATTACGAAAAATAATAAAAAGCCCTTCGAAATACTATTCCGAAGGGCTTTTTATTGAATTATAAAATTATGAACTATTATTATTTTCTGTCTTTGATGGCAACGAAATCTCTATCTGTTTCGCCAACATAGATCTGACGCGGGCGACCGATCGGCTCTTTGTTTTCGTGCATTTCTTTCCATTGTGCTATCCATCCTGGTAAACGGCCCAATGCAAATAATACGGTAAACATTTCTGAAGGGAAACCTAATGCACGGTAGATAATTCCAGAATAGAAATCAACGTTTGGATATAATTTTCTGTCGATGAAATACTGATCGGTCAAGGCTGCCTCTTCTAATTTCTTAGCGATATCTAAAATCGGATCATCAATACCTAAGTTTTCAAGAATATCATCACAAGCCTTTTTGATAATTTTAGCACGAGGGTCGAAGTTTTTATAAACCCTGTGTCCAAAACCCATCATACGGAAAGGATCGTTTTTATCTTTAGCCTTAGCAATCCACTTTTCAGTATCACCACCATCAGCTTTAATCAATTCCAACATATCAATTACAGCCTGGTTAGCACCACCATGAAGCGGTCCCCATAAAGCCGCAATACCTGCTGCAACAGAAGCGTATAAATTACAGTCAGAAGAACCTACAATTCTTACTGTAGATGCTGAACAATTTTGCTCGTGATCTGCATGAAGAATTAATAATTTATTCATTGCACTTACTACAATCGGATTTACCTCATAATCTTCAGTACGTTGGCCAAAAGTCATCCAAAGGAAATTGGTAACGTAGTCGTATTTATTTTTAGGATAAATAAGTGGGTGGCCTAAAGATTTCTTATAAATAAAAGATACAATAGTTGGCAACTTAGCCAATAATTTAATGATGGTTAAGTTTTGCTCTTCAGCGGTTTGGTTAGGCTTTAAACATTCCGGATAAAATGTTGATAAAGAGAAGATTAACGAACCCAACTGACCCATTGGGTGAGATCTTGACGGATAACCATCAAAAAACTTTTTCATATCTTCATGAATAAGCGTATGCTTACTGATGTCTAATTGAAATTCATCAAGTTGTGCTTGTGTAGGTAGCTCGCCGTAAATAATTAGATAAGAAACTTCTAAAAAGCTCGATTTTTCAGCGAGTTCTTCGATCGCATAACCTCTATATTTTAAGATGCCTTTTTCACCATCTAAAAAAGTGATTTTACTTTTTGTCGAACCAGTATTTTTAAAACCAGTATCTAAAGTTACAAAGCCCGTTTGATCCCTTAATTTTGAAATATCAATGGCCTTTTCATCTTCCGTTCCTGTTATTACTGGCAATTCTATTGTCTTACCATCAACTTTGATCTCTGCAATATCTGACATATTATTGTATTATGTTTATAGCTTTCTAAATTATATAAAATTAATATACATGCATAACAAATCTGTTAAATTAATATGAAAATTAGGTCTGTATGACGTAACAATCATGATTAATTTAAGATTTACCCTGCTTTTCTCATTTCGTTTTAATTTCTTCTACCACCCTGCCACATTCAAGCATCTCTTTACCATAATAAGGGTTTCTGATTTCTTTTTCTTTTGACAGCCAATCGCCACCATCACCTTTATTTGCCATAGGGCAATGTTGAACATAAATTGTTCCGCTTTCAATTTCTCCAGACTTTATAAAAGCAATTAAATCCATACTTAATGCCGTAAAATCCTTTCTTTGAAAAGCAATATTATTAGTTTCTGAAATTTTCTTGGCTATGCTTGCTGTACTTTCACAGCCTTCGTAAGCGGTAAGGCTTTGTTGTAATTTTCCAGCCAATTTTTGTGCATCAGCAGCTGATGAGTTTACCAATGCATTTTTTAAATCTACATATTGATTAAAAATTTCTGACTTCTTTTCATCCTTAATTACTACATCAGTTTTAGCTGTTGAATCAGCCTGGATAGAATCTTTGGTTTCAACAGTTTTCTGCTCTGCCTGATTACATGCCATGAGTGCTGTTAATATCGCGATTCCGAATATTCGTTTCATTGTATTTGGTTTTGCGCTCAAAATAGCAATTTAAATATTAAATAAATAAAAAAAGCCCCCGAAAATTTCGGAGGCCCTGATTATATGATGTTTTAATTATAATTTAAAATTATATCCTAATCGCAGCGCAAACTGCCCCGTTCTCATAAAGTATAAATCTGAAGCACTGTTGTTAACATAACCTTCATACTTTGCACCAACTTCTAAGCCATTGTTCCATTCGTAACCAAGCCCGCCAGTATAAATAAAATTCATGTTTGCACCATCTTTCAATGCAAGTCCCGTACCGAGCCCACCAGTGAGAAACATTCTATCGATAACAAAAGCTTTTACACCTCCTACCAACGGTATAAACTCGAAATTCAATGGACTTCCCTTCCATTTTAATTTAGTGTATCCACCAGAAGCAGTAACAGCTACCGCTGGGCTCAAATCATATTGTAATCTTAAATCAGCTCCGTAACCATAATCCATTTCCGATCGATCAGGAAAAATACCAGCTTGTGCACCAATGCCTACTTTAAATGCCATACCGCTATTAGTAGTTGATGTTGTAGTCATTGTTTGAGCATTTGAGACTGAGGTAATGCCAAAAGCCATCATTATGGCTATTGCAAAAAATCTTGTAGTTGTTTTCATTTGAAGATGTATTAAAGTAAATAATAGGTTTACATTATATACGACAATACATTAAATGCAGATTTAATAAAAATGATTTTTTTGAAATTTCTGAAAAATAAAAAAGCCTCCGAAAATCCGGAGGCTTTTTTATTTTATTCTTTATTATAATCTATTGTTATAATGAGAACCCATAAGCTAAACGGATTCCGGCAAAGCCGATGCTGCCATTATTTGAATAACCTTCATATTTAGCTGCTAAATCTAAACCATTGCTCCAGGCATAGCCAATAGCTGGCGAATAAACAAACGCAGTTCCTGCACCTTTATTGGTTCCAAAACCAGCACCAAGTTCAGCTAAACCATAAGCTCCTGAACCTGAATCATTGAAGAAATATTTAGCACCAGCTTTTACAGGAATAACACCAAAGCTGCCACCTCCATAGGTATCTTTTATAGAAAAGTTATTGTAACCCGCAGTTACTGGGATAGATAATTGTTTATCAACATTGAATTGATACCTGATATCACCACCAATAACTAAACCATATCCTGTAGTAGTACCTGCTCCAACATTAAGACCTATACCTAAGTTTCTGGCTGCTGATTGTGCGTTTGCATTTGTAGAGAAAAATAAAGCTACAACAGCTGCTGAAGTAGCAATAATCTTAGTAATTGTTTTCATTTTAAGATAAATTATTTTGAGTTAAACGTATGCCGAAATATTTACAAATGCTGTGCCAAAGGAGCTTTTTCTAATAATTTAAACCTACATTTAGGTCATATTTAACTCACAAATAGGAATATTTAATGTATTGAAACTTTTTCTAAAATCTGTTGTTTTAGCAGGTTAATCGGTAATGAAGCATTGAGCCAGTTTATTTCAATTCCATCTTTTTCCATCTTTCTGAAAAAAGTATTTTGTCTTTTTGCAAACTGGCAAATCGCAATACCTAACCTCAATTTAAGTTCATCATAACTCAGCTCACCTGATAAGTAGTTCACAATAAATTTATATTCTAAACCATAAAAAATTAATGTTTCTTTAGCTACTCCTTTCGATATAAGATCTTTTACTTCCTCGATCATACCATTCTGTAGTCTTTGCTCAAGCCGGTCAATAATTTTTGCCCTGGTTACTTCAACTTCATTTTTCAATCCAAAAACTATCGCTTTAACTGGTGGACGTTCAGTTTCCTTTACTTCATTATGATTTAAATACTCAGCAATTTCAATTGCCCTAATTAGTCTTTTCTTTGATGAAGTATCGGCATGCTTCGTATTACTTTCAGGATAATCTTTAAGCTTAATGATCAATTGCTCTTTATCAAGCATTTCGAGCGACTCCCGCAATTTGATATTAACGGGAATTGCAGTATAAGGTTGATGCTGTAAAATGCTATGGATGTACATTCCGGTTCCGCCACAAAGGATTGGCAACTTTTTTCTGCTGCTGATATTTTCAAAAGCTTCATAAAAATCATTTTTAAATGCATCTACATGATACCTTTCACCTGGTTCAAGAATATTAATTAAGTGATATGGTATTTGAACACCATTTATATTGTATTCCCATAAATCTTTACCTGTTCCCAAATCCATTTGCTTAAAGATCTGGCGACTGTCGGCACTGATAATTTCGCCATTCAACGCCTCTGCAACTTGTACGGCAAGTTTTGTTTTCCCCGATGCAGTTGCACCTAAAATAATGATCAATGTATTGTCAGGCATATCAGAATTTTAAAATGAATTTTAAACTACCAGTGTTAAACACCGTATTATTATATTCAGCTGCATGATTAGTAATTAATTTACGACCCAGGTTTTCCATTAATTCGAAGTGCTGAGGCTTTAATATGTTAGTTTGTTCAAAGCCTAGCCTCAGGTAAGCCTCACCCGCTGACCAGTCGCGGTCTGCATAAGTCATTATATCATCTGGGTTTAATGCTTTTTCAACATGCTTAATCAACTTACTTAAGCCTCCGGTAATCGTGTAACCGCCTTTTACAGCAAACCTGATTAATTCGATCGATTTATAATCAACCGTATGATTCATTTTACGAAGTGCTGAAAAAGTAGCCACGGCAATTAATTCTTCTGCTAAAAACAACCCCAATTTATAACGGCTGCTTACCGCTCCTTGTAAATGATTTTCACTTAAAAACAAGTCTGCTTCTGGTTTAGTAATTTTGGCAACTTTTGTTTTTCGCCCATGAATTTTTCTGTTTTTACCCAATAGCGAATGTAGCCTGAATAAAACTTGCTGAGGTTTGGTTAACCAGACGTCTTCCCATAAATGAATAAGTTTTTTACCATTCATAATGGCTGATTCCTGAAGTTGAATCAACGCTTTGGCACAATAGTTAGTTTTTATATCAACAAGGTTAATGATAAGATTATATTCAGCGAAAGATATTAATGTGTACTCGTCCTGATTAAACTCAAAAACCATTTTCTGATCCGACAATGCGGTTAGAAAATGGTTGTGCCAGTCATTGGGTTGTATGTCAGATTTTGCGCTTGAGCTATTCAACTAAATCAGATTATGTTTTTGATAACGCAAATTTAGTTTTTCAGCGGGAAAACAGGTTTAAATCCATTCTTTTTCTTTAAAATTTGTATGGATAATTTCTATAAACGTTTCTGTCGCTCTAAGTTTTTCATTATTTAAAGCATCAATTTTTAACCCTGATTTTTTATCACCGAAATCAACAAGATCATTTCCCGAAGCTTTAAAATCTTCTGTGTTTAATTTCACTTCCACCTGATTCCCATTAATGTAAACTCCGGCAAAAAAGCGTTCTGTAACCTTTTCACCATCAGTCTCCACATTTTTCTCACTGTATAAATCATATCCGGTTTCTGAGTTTTCATGTACGGTATAACCACGGGTGGCGTAAGGGTGTAATCCTGCTCTTATGGTCTGGAAAATTTCTACTAGGTCGGTTTTCATAATTATAAAGTATAAACAATAAACATACCTAATGCAGTATTGTTTAGCTTTATTGCTTAAGCCACCATTTTTCAGTGGGAAAATCGCTGTTTAAAATAACAGTTTCACCTAACCTTGGTGTGATCAATTTTACTTTTTTCTTTTCAACCTCTGCAGTAACCCTTTCTATCGGATCAGTCCATGGATGCATGGATAAGCTGAATTTTCCCCAATGTACCGGCATTAAAATTTTGGCTTTCAAATCAATGGCCGCCTGAACAGTCTGTTCCGGAAACATGTGGATATATGGCCACATCAAATCATATTGTCCGCACTCCAGGAAAGCAATATCAAAAGGACCATAAGTATTTCCAATTTGCTCAAAATGGGTGTCAAAGCCCGAATCACCACCAATAAAAAGCTTATAATTATCAGCTTCGAGCACAAAGGCAGACCATAAAGTCTGGTTTCGTTTGAATTTTCTTCCTGTAAAATGGCGTGCAGGCACAGCAGTAAATTTCAATGAATCGGTTAAGGCAATTGATTGATCCCAGCAAAGCTCATTTATTTTATCAGGAGAGATCCCCCATTTTTCGAGATGCGATCCTACCCCAATGGAAGTAACAATTGTTTTTGCATTCGGTGCTATTTTTAAAATACTCTGGTAATCAAGATGATCGTAATGATCGTGGGTAATCACGAGTATATCAATATCTTTAAAATCTTCAGCTTTTACGAAGTCAGTTCCCGGAAACGCCTTACTGCCTATGAAAGAAAACGGTGAAGGTGCTTTACTAAATACCGGATCGACCAAAATTCTTTTATCATTTAATTTTAAAAGATAAGATGAATGACCAAACCAGATAATTTCAGGAGCCCCACCTTTGGCCTTGGTGTTTAAATCGGGTTTTATTGTATTTAAAGGCTTTGAGGGGATTTTGCCAGGATGTTTCCCAAACAGAAATTTTCTGAAAATCTCAAAAAAACTAACCCCTTCGGGTTGCATCGGTGTAACTGATAGATTTTGTAAGGCCCCATCTTTGTAATTGGGAAGGTGCTGAATGGCTTTTAATCGGCTTCCTTTTGGTAAACGGCCAAATACCGGAAGATTTAAAATAAGGTATGCAAGTATTGCAATAATAACAACGATATAAATTAAGATCATCTTAAAATTTTAAGCCTCTAATTTATATAAATTGAGATAACTGTTAAGTCAGCTAAAAGCAAAATAAATTTCTTCTTTTAGCCGACCAGTATGCTATTATATATACAATCCAGAATAATGACTTTTGTTAATAATCATCGTTTAATGCAAAAATAGGCTTTCTGCTCATCCACTGTCCGCCAGTAAAATCCGGAAAATCAATTGTTTCATTTCCCATTTCAATAGATTGCTCGCTCAATGGCGTAATTGCACTCCAGGCTGCAGCGTCGTAAACGTCTAAAGGTGTTGCCTCTCCCCGTTTCGCCGCTTCAATAAAAGCATGGATAACAAAGAAATCCATACCACCATGCCCGGCACCCTGTGCATCGTTTCCATATTTTTTCCAAAGAGGATGATCATATTTATCAAGCCATTGCTTTGCATCATCCCAGGTATGAGGCTTACTAACGCCCTCTACGTAAACACCTTTGTTTACATCCATCCATAAACCTTTAGTGCCCTGAAATCTAAATCCAAGAGAATAAGGGCGTGGCGAATTGGTATCATGCTGCAGGATTATCGTTTCACCATTTGCACAACCAATAGTAGTGGTAACAATATCGCCTAATTTGAAATTAACCTTTGCATTAGGATGTGTTTCCCCACCTTTTTCTACAATATATTTATGTAAACCGAGTGATTTTGTTGAGAATGAATTTAATTTAACGAAGCGGTTACCCCTGTTAATGTTAATACATTGAGCAACGGGGCCAATGCCATGTGTCGGGTATAAGTCGCCATTACGATAAACCGAATGATTTGTTCGCCATCTAGCTTCTGAAAACCCTTTCTCACCAAACTCTACACCATGACCATAAGGATTAACGCCATCGTTGAATTTTACCTCTCTTAAATCGTGCTGGTATCCTCCCTGAAGATGAAGCATATCACCAAAAATTCCTTGACGAACCATGTTCAATGCAGCCATAACATCGCGGCGGTAGCAAACATTTTCCAGCATCATTACATGTGCACCACTGCGTTCTGCAGCATGTACAACATCCCAATGATCCTGAAGGTTAATACCTAAAATTACTTCAGTTGCCACATACTTAATACCTGATTCAATGGCACCTAAAATCATTGGTTTGTGAAGTTCCCATGGTGTTGCGATCACAACTGCTTTAATACCTTTTAGTTCAAGCATTTTTTTCCATGCATCCTGGCTTCCGGTAAAAATTTTAGGCATCGCTTTACCACTCTTTGCAATAATAGCCTTGCTCATCTGCAGCATTCTGTCGTCAACATCACATATCGCCACTAAATCTACATCCTTCCTTTTTAAAAGTAAATCAAGATGATTTTGTCCACGCAGGCCAACGCCTATCATTACAACTTTAATTTTCTCCTCAGCTGCTGCTGCAAACAAAGTTTTATCAGGAATGGCTGCAAATGCTGCCGTTGTTAAGCCTGTGTTTCTTACAAATTCTCTTCTGTTCATTAAGTGGTTAGTATATGTTTATGACCCGAATGTATAAACTTTTAAGTACTGGCAGAAAAGAAAAGCATTTAAAAAACAACGCAAACGTTTGATTAATTTCGTATTATTACACAGTAACAAATTTTGTATAGCTTAGCGACCAAAATGCAATCGAAGCCAACTACAATTAAGGAAATCGCCAAAATCTTAAACCTTTCGCCATCAAGCGTATCAAGAGGTTTGCATGATCATCCCAGTATTGGAGCGGTTACACGCGAAAAGATTAAGCAGCTTGCAAAATCATTAAATTACGAGCCGAATAATGCGGCTATCCTTTTTCAAAAAGGCAAAACCTACACCATAGGGGTAATTTTACCAAAACTATCTGAGCATTTCTTTTCTACGGCCATTTCAGCTATTGAAGATGAGGCATTGAAAAAAAACTATACCGTAATTTTCGCCCAATCGCATGATGATTTTGAGAAAGAAGTAAGGTTGGTCGAAAAAATGAAAAATCAACGTGTAGATGGTTTACTGGTTTCTGTAACCAAAGACACATCAAACTTCGATCATTTCGAAAAACTGAAAGCTTTTAATATCCCTGTTGTATTCTTCGATCGGATTCCTCCTTTTAAAAATATTCATTATGTAGCTTGCTCGCTGGAAAGTGCAACAATAAAAGCAGTTAATTTTCTTTTAAAGAAGGGACACAGATCAATCGGTTTAATAAATGGACCTGCAACTTTATTTGCCAGCGGTGAACGAAAAGATGGATACATGCAGGCAATTAACTTTAACAGATTAAAATTCGATCCATCGTTGGTTGTTAATTGCGATTTAACCGAAACGGGAACCATTGAGGCCGCAAATATTTTAATTAATCATAAGCGGAAGCCAACGGCGATAGTTGCATTTAACGATTACGTTGCCTTGTTTTTAATCAGGTATTTAAAAAAACTAAACCTTACCGAATCAATTGACATTGTAAGTTATGCCAACTTGCCAATAATGGATTATTTAGATTATTCGCCAATTGCATCTGTCGAACAAAATCCATACCTCCAGGGGCAAAAAGCAACTAACATCCTGCTCGATTTGATCAATAGCCCAAACCCCGAAAATCAGGCCTTTTACAATACAATTGTAGAATCTGACCTGATTGTTAATGAAAAATAAGGTCGCACAAAATCAAACGTTTGCGTGAAAAAACTTATTTTTATTTAAGCTGCCAGGTAAAATATTGTACACTTTTTTAAAAGCTACTGTAAAATGTTGTGCATTTTTATAACCTACCAGATAAGAAACTTCACTAACACTTTTCTTTTCAGCAGATAAATAGTAAAATGCCTTTTCCATTCTGATTTTGTTGAGATAGCCAAATACGGTGTAGCCTGTTAATTCTTTAAAACCGATCTTTAGTTTATAATCGTTTATACCGGCAGTATGCGAAAGTTCGATGAGCGAACCGGGTGATTGTATATTTTCTTCTAATATTCTTTTTACCATTAATATTTTGTCGATATCGTGTTTTTTTAGCGATAACTGTGTTTTATTAATCGCCTTGTTGATTAATAAAAAAAGTAGCTCATAAATTTTCGCTTCCATGTAAATCCGTAAAATTCGTTTATGCTTTGTTTGATTTACAATAGCATTTAAAATCAGCCTGATCTCAGGTTCTATAGCCTGCGAATCATAATAGCTTATATCTTTTTTAAATTCCACACCAGTTAAATTTCTGTAATGGATATCGGTAAGCTGTATATATAGGTATTCGGTTGGCTTGCTAAAACTAACTACCTGCTTTTTTAAGCCTAAATTAATAGATTGCTGGTTTTTACTTAAGCTGATTACTTCACCATTAGTTTCGTTACTACACTTCATCCCTCCTTCCAGACAAAATAAAAAAGCAATGTTTGGACTGTCATTTTCGAAAAATACCTGTATCTGCTTTTCCGAATTTGTTTTAACATGGCTTATATGGGTACCAGAAAACCATGTTTCTTTCACAACGATGGTATAGTTACGGCCTTTAATTGTTTTAGCAAATTCTTCAATACCTAAACTTGTATCGAAATTTTTTGGATAAGTATCTTCAATAAGTAGCTTTCCGCTTTGAGCATCGGTTAATTTAAACTTCATTTTTTGCTAGTTGCTGTTAATCATTGATAAAAAGCATATTCCATAAACTACTATTTAGAATACTTCTTAATAATCCGTATTGCGTTATTAATTATCCGTTTCACGTTATCCGCTTTAACTGATTATATACAAATTTGCACAATTATTTATAATTAGTCTAAATAAATGAAAGTATATTTATCAATTGCTTTAGTGTTTTGTGGATTTAGTGCTATAAGTCAGGAGGTTAAATCCGATACAACGCAGGCAAAAGATCTAAAAGATGTTGTTATAACAGGTCAATACGGGCCTCAAACTTTAAAAAATTCAGTTTACAATGTAAGAACAATAAGTGCTGAGCGAATCAGGTTAAGAGCAGCTACCAATTTGCAACAAGTGTTAAATACCGAACTTGGATTCAGGTTTACAAATGATTTGACCCTGGGTACTACTGATGTATCATTGATGGGCATGACCGGAAGAAACATTAAAATTCTACTCGATGGCGTGCCTATGGTTGATCGGTCGGATGCAAGGGAAAGCCTTGGCCAAATTGATATCAATACCATCGACAGAATTGAAATTGTAGAAGGACCGATGTCAGTTGTATATGGAACTGATGCACTTGCTGGCGTAATCAATATTATAACCAAAAATGCTGGGAAATCATTACTCAGCATAAGTGCCAGGGTACAGGAGGAAACGGCAGGTAAGCAATACCATGCGTTTACAGGTAATGGCTTACATAATCAGAATTTAAGTGTTAGCTGGCAGAAGAAAGGCTGGTCAGCCTTAATTGGGGCTTCACATAATGACTTTGGCGGATGGAACCTGGCTCCAAAAACAGCTTTCCTGCAAGAGTTTAATAACTGGGGTACGCAATGGAAACCCAAAGAACAATGGCTTGGTAACACCAAAATTGGCTACAGGAATGAGAACTTTAATATCTGGTACCGCTTAGATGCTCTAAATGAAGATATTGACGCCCGCTTTGGTATCAACCCAAATACCTATGAGGGGAAGCTCGCTACCTATACAACCAAACGATATACCCAACAGCTTCAGTCTGAATGGAAAGTTAACCAGAATTTTCAGCTTACAGCCATTGCGGGTTACACGGATTTGCAGCGATCTACCCGTACGGTGAACCATAATTTCACCAACAATACGGAAAGACTAACTACTGATGCCGGTGAGCAGGATACTGCGAAATTTAATGCAACTATTTTCAGGGCCACTGCAATTTACAAGCTGAACAATACAGTTTCGTTTCAACCTGGGTTTGAATACAACAGAGATGCGGCATCCGGGCAAAGAATTGAAGGTTCACCGGTTATTAACGATTATGCATTGTTTATTTCATCGGAAATTAAACCTGCTGATGGGATAAATATCCGTCCTGGATTAAGGTTTATTAAAAATTCTGTTTACGATGCGCCTCCGGTAATTCCATCATTGAACACTAAATTTCAGCTTTCAAAAGCCTTCGACTTAAGATTAGCTTATGCCAGGGGATTTCGTTCGCCTGCGCTACGGGAGTTGTACTATGATTTTGTGGATGCCAGCCATAATATTTTAGGTAACCCTAATTTAAAGGCAGAAGAATCCAACAGCTTTAATGGTTCATTGGCCTGGTCGGGAATTAGCACAAAAGACATACAATTCCGCTCTACACTCGCAGGATTTTTTAATAAGTTTAAGAATAAAATCGATTTCGGTATCGACCCTGCTGATAATTCTACCACCACATTATTAAACATCAGCAACTTTAAAACCATAGGTACAACATTAGATAATACTTTCATCTTTAAAAATTTACAGGCTAATCTTGGTGTATCTTATATCGGTTCATTTCATGATTACTCTGAAGCGGCATCTTTTTCAGGCAAGAAGATTGTATGGTCGCCCGAAGTTACAGCCAACCTTACCTACGCCATTAACAGCCTGGATGGAAACATCAGTTTATTTTATAAATACACCGGAGAAAAACTAGGTTTTCAGACTGACCCAAATAGTGCTGCCCTTGCCTATTTACCTACAAAAATCGGTGCTTTCAGTTTTGCTGATTTAATGCTGAGTAAGAATTTTTATAAACGACTTACATTAAATGCTGGTGTTAAAAACATTTTTGATGTTACACAACTAACAAATACTTCAACTGCTTCAGGTGGTGCACATAGTACAGGTGGTGCATCGATACCATCAAGCTACGGGCGCTCTTATGTTTTGGGTTTAACCTACAACTGGAGCAAATAATAATGAATTAATAATTAAACATTTAAAATAGAAACATGAATAAATTTAACTCCATTATCGCAATCGCTCTCGTAGCGGTAAGTTTTACTGCCTGTAAAAAAGACAGTGAAGAACCTATTATTGTTGCTCCCCCTTCTGATGGCAGCACTTTAACATTAAATGGTTTGATTTCTACTGAAGCAGGAAGTGCAGCCGGAAACAGTGTTTATGTAGATTTCAGTACCGACAAGCAAACCGCTGTTGATCGCGATAGCTGGGACTTAGGATTTTATTCAGGTACTGATTTCAAAGTGATACTAAACGCTACAAACGGTTCTTCGGCATTACTGGTTAATAAAACAGATTTAAATAGCGTAACAACCGCCGATTTTGATGCTAATTTACTTAAAGTTGGCCAGGGAGGTGGCGTTTTAACAGCGACAGCTACACAACCTGTTGTTATTGATGACCCAAGGGAAGCAAGTATTTTAAATAAAACGGCTATCGCTGCTATTTCAGCCACTGATGCCGACAATAAAGTTTATATAATCAACAGGAAAGGCGGCGCAAATACTGTACTTGCGAATGAGGAATTATATAAGATCCGCGTAATCAGAAAAGGAACAGGCTATACTTTACAATACGCGAAAGTTACTGAAACTACTTTCAGAACTTTAGACATTACAAAAAATGCAGAAGCCAATTTCCAGTTTGCTTCTTTAGTTAGGGGTACAACGGTATCTGTTGAACCTGCAAAAGCCAGTTGGGATATTGTTTGGGGCTACAGCATGTACTACACGGCAACTTTCCCCTATGCTTTTTCTGACTTGGTGTTCATCAATAATTTAGGTGGTGCATCTGCTGCACAAATTTCTACTTCAACAAAAACCTATGCTGCATTTGCTGAAGCTGATTTATCTGCAGTTACATTTTCAACTTCAAGGGATGTAATTGGTTCTACATGGAGAAATACAACCGGAACAGCCATTGGCGTAAAAACTGATGTATTCTATGTACTTAAAGATGGTTCAGGAAATGTATATAAATTGAAATTCAACAGCTTTATCTCTAACGATGGTGGTACCCGTGGTAAACCGGTTATTGAATATAAACTGATTAAAAAAGGATAAATAAATCCTTATAAAGTTATGTTTTGTTAGTTGGATAATGGCTCACCGCGATGGTGGGCCTTGTCTTTTTTAGGGGTTCAGCTATTGGAGAATTCTGTTAGATGTTGACTATAAATAGCCCTAAATGCAAAAAGGTCCCGGTATTAAACCAGGACCTTTTCGTTCATACTCATGAAATATTATTTTCCAGAGTTTTTCTTTTCAGTTACTTCTGCACGGATTTCTTGTGCTAAAACTTTAAGATCTTGCATTGCTTTACGCACACGTGTACCAGCAGCTGCATTGCCAGCGTTATAAAATTTTTCTACATCTGCTTCGATAGCAGCAACAGCAGCTTTAACTTTTGAGAATTTTTCCATCGCTAATTGATGTTTTTAAGGTTTAAAAAATTTATTTTGTCAATAATACATATTTACCTTGAATTAACAAGAGAAAGCAAATATTAATTTGAAAGAAGTTTTGCACATTTTTAATTGCTAACATGCCCCCTACAACTATTTGAGGAGTATTTTTTCTTTTTTTGTCTGATAAAACAATACACTTAAACTAACTGATTGCTTAGTTTAATCAGGTTATCGAAAGTATGATTTGCACTACTTATGCATTGCTGATAATCAGCTGCCAAAACACTGTCGTTCAATACAGAAACGAATGTTTTCCATTTAGCACCAAGTTTTTCTCCATATACACCATAATAGTGCAGTCCATCTTCGTGGTTTGTAAAATTTGGATTAGCCAATATGTGTTTTTTTATCACATTACCGCCTAATGTAGCACCCTCGAGTACATACAATGCACCTAAAACTGCAGCAGTATTTTTTTCCGGAACAAATAACTCGAAATCTAACCCTGGTAAAGAAAGTGAATCTATTTTCCAGTACGCTAAATCCTCTTCCAATGCAGCTAATTTAAACCTGGTATTCATTTCCAATTGCTCGGCTATGTTCGTATCGAGCATATTCGCTAGTTTGTTTTCAAGTTTCTGATGAATAATATAATTAACGGTTAGTAGCTTTTTGTAGTTTTCAATACTTAAAGTGTTGTTCATAATTTCGTTTACAAACATTAACGACTCTAATTCTTTATGCTTTTCAACAGTTTCAGTTCTCAATAAATTGGCAATCATAGTATATTATCAAAAATTATAAGTAATTAAAAAACAAAAAATTCGGATTTTGCAATCCGAATCTCTTATTGTATGCTAAATTTCAATTGATCCGTAAGTGTTGGTTAAACCAGAAATCGTGTACCGAGTGTACACATTTTACCAGGTTATCATAACCATTTGGTTTTGTTAAATAGGCGTTTGCCCCAAATTCTATTGAAGCTTTAACATCGTCAGGATTATCGCTGGTCGAAAACAAAATAACAGGTACACTCTTTAAATATGGAATATCTTTTATAAACTTCAATAAATCTAAACCTGATAAGCCGGGTAAATTTAAATCGAGTAATATCAATTTTGGCTTGGTTTTATGTTCAGCAAAGGCCTGCAGCTTTAATAAAGCTTCTGTACCATCTTCAACTATCGTTAAATTTAATGTATCCTTTACCTCCTGGACAGCACTTTGCATAAAAAATGCATAGTCTATATCATCCTCAACGTAAAATATATCCGGCGTTTTCATTTTTCTATCTGTTCTTAAAAGCTACGTAAAAAGTAGATCCTGCATTTAATTTACTTTCAAACCAAACCCTACCATTATGGCGTTCCACAATTCGTTTTACTATAGCCAACCCTACTCCTGTTCCATCAATGTCTTTAACATTGTCCATGCGCTTAAAAAGCTCAAAAACCCTGTCGTAATAACGGTTATCAATTCCCATACCATTATCTTTTATGTAATAGATGGTTTCATCTCCATCAGCATAGGCCGATACTTCAATTTTTGGTTTTTCAACCATTGATGAGTATTTTACAGCATTGCTAATCAGGTTTGTAAATACTTGTGCAATGAGTGTTTTATCCCCTTTCAAATCTGGCAATTGGCCTAAAATCAGTTCGGCCTTGTCTGCTTTAAAAGCCGTCCACACCTCTGTATTTATTTCTTTTAACAAAGATTGCATGTCAACGGTTTCAAAATTTATTTCCGAACGGCCAACCCTTGCCAGGTTAAGGATTTCCTTAATTAAAAAGTTCATCTTATCTGCACCTGTTAAAATTCTATCAAGCATCATCTTCCCGTTTTCATCAATGCTTTTATTTTTCAGCATCAATTCTGCATAGGTTTTGATCGACGTAAGTGGCGTCCTCAAATCGTGTGATATCGTATAACTAAAGGTATCAAGCTCTTCGTAAGCAGCCTGTAACTTCTCGTTTAATAACCTGATTTCGTTAGCCTTTTTGTTAACATCAGCAATAATGATTTCACGGATACGAAGTACTGATGATACTTCTTCTGCCAGCCATTTCTCCGAAGTATTATTCACCACCTGCGACCAGGTTTCGAATGATTTTCTTGGTGATAAGCTCAATAAGCCATTTTCAGCCAGATGTGCTGGCTTTTCCGGATTTCCTGCCCAGTTAACCGTTGCAATTTGCTCAGGTTTAAACCAGATAATCATTTCATTTAGCTCTTTGCTTAATGAACAGGATAAAATCCCCGATGCCGTTGATTTATATTTTTTGGCGGGATGAAATATTTCCGACAAGCGATGCGTATAATAAATCGACTCATCATTGGATGATTTCAGCCATTCGGCAAGCTCCAGAATTTCTTCATCAGCAGGTACATTGCCAATCGTTTTCAACTCATTTTCAAAAATCAGGGCAACACCGGTTGCTTTAGTTGCATCGAGTATAGTCTTTTTATGTCCGGTTAAGGCATCTACTAAATATTTATCACGGTTTAAATGTTCAGCTAAAATACTGGCTGTATCTTTGAATTCCTGTACAATTTCCGAATCTTCCTCACCCTGGCGGTATTCCAGTGCCGACGAAAGGATTTGCCCGATCAGTTTTGAACCCTCACGAGCCTTGTAATCAATAAATTTCGGGCTATAATTATGGCAGGCAATTAACCCCCACAATTCGCCATGCGAAATCAGCGAGATACTGAAACTCGATTGCACACCCATATTTTTGAGGTATTGAATATGTATGGGCGACACCGCTCTTAAACTACTGTTTGTCAAATCGAGCGGGTGGTTTTCCTGAAAAGTTAGTATTGGCGCATCTTCTGTATTTACATCGGCTATTAACCTGGTCAAATTAAGTTTGTATAATTCGCGGGCTTGTTTGGGAATATCAGATGCAGGATAATGCAAGCCAAAGAAAGGTTCCAGATCATCATTTTTTTCTTCAGCAACTACCTCCCCATGCCCGTCATCCAGAAACTTATAAATCATGATTCTATCATAATCAATCAACCGCTTTACCTCAATTGCAGCACCCTGAAGCAATGCAGAAACACTCTTCCCTTGCAGCATTGATGAGGCTGAACGGCCTATCGAACTCTGGATGTCGTATTGTAAGGTAACCGGTTCAAACTCCAGTAACCAGTCTTTTGGTGAAGAAGAAATAATCAGGTAGTAAGGATGATCATTCACCTCAACAGGATGCGGGGAAATTGCATCGAAGCTTTTTCTGATGATCCCCAGTTTCAGCAAGTCTTCTATATTAAATTCCGGGTCTTGCTGTTTTATCAAGCTATTTAAAGCAGAAAGTGGTTTTTCTAATAAATCCTTAGATGAACTTTTTAAAAAATGTGCCGCATTTTCACTGATATAAGAAATATTTAATGTGCTTTTATCGGCAGCAATTAAAAAACCGTGCGACTGGATCTTACCAGGTATATGTATGGGTTCCTTATCACAGTTCGTCAGGTCGACAGAGAATTTATTCATAGTATATTATTATTACAAATGTATTGGAATTTATGAACTATCAGTCAACAAACTCATTTTAGAAAAGTTCTGAATAATTTAATTCAGTTTTGCTGTTTATTTTTTATTATATATTTGTTGAAATTTTAAAATTACCTAGTTGGCGAAAAAAAATATTTTGGTTGTAGAAGACAATCATGCAATCTTAGATGTTATTACCTTAATTCTGGAAAGCGAAGCTTTCAATGTTGCCGGCTTAAATAAGGGGGCCGATTTTATTAATCACGTACAGGAGTTTAAACCGGATGTAATCATCATGGATATCATGCTGCCTGATACCGACGGCCGTGTATTACTCAAAGAACTTAAGGAAAACGAAAGCACTGCTCAAATTCCGGTACTAATGATTTCTGCCAGGTACAATGCTACTAACTATGTAACTAACGAAGATGTTACTGCTGATGACTTTATGGCGAAACCTTTTAACATTGATGAACTGATGGATAAAATTTATGCGCTTTTAAAGAAAGAGGCTAACTAATCTGCCATTCCCGGTAATTTAATTCCCCCTTCTTTTAAATTCTCCATAAGTGCTTTCTGAAAAGAAAGCTTAGTATCCATAAAACCATGGGCTTTTACCCAAAGGTTTAAACCAACCTTATAACCACTATCGTCTAAAACAGAAACCCCGATTCTTCTTTCAGGTGTTTTAAGGCGGTTTTTAAATTCATCAACCGTTTTATTAAAAATAGCTTCTACTGTGTTGTAATCTATGCCATAGCTAAATTTAATTTCGATATCCAGTCTACGGCTACCTTGTTTACTGATGTTGATAATCACTTCATTTGATAGTTTGCTGTTTGGTACCACAACCGTACGGTTATCAAAGGTGGTTACAATGGTGTAAAATATCTGTATCGATGTAACTGTTCCTTCCTGTCCCTGTGCAATAATGTTATCGCCAACTACAAATGGTTTAAGCAAAAGTATAAGTACGCCACTGGCAAAGTTTTGTAGTGTTCCCGAAAGCGCCAAACCTGCAGCAACACCTATACCACCAATAAGAACCGTAAGAAAAGTGAGTTCAATACCGATAATCTGCATTACGGTTAGTACAAGTAAAATGCGGAGTGTTATTAAAATCAGGCTGGTTAAAAATGGCCGAAGTGACGGATTAACATCCTTCCTGTGCATACCATTGGATAGCCACTTACCCAGCAGTTTAATTAACCATAGCCCCAAAAACAGTAAGGCTATACCTAACAGAACTGATGGCCCTTTCGCAATTATCCAGTCGTATATTTTATCGTAAAAATGGTTTAACTTATTTGCATCTAGCTTCATATAGTATTGATTGCGTCTTTCTTATGGTTTTTTATGTTTAACCGGAGTATCTTTAGTAACATTTATTTTTTTTGCATCTTTTGCCGATGGCGTTTGACCATCAGTCCCTTTTGCTTTTGCACTTTTCGGCGCTGTAGCCTTGCTACTTTCAGCCTGTGTTTTTGAATTTCTCATAATATTTATTCTTCACTCAACCAGGCTTCGGCTTTTTCAAGTTCGTCAGGTTTAAAACCCTTCGACCTGCCTGGCGTAGCCATATTAAAGATAGCAGTGAACCATTCGACACTTTTTTCGGAGGTTACAATAGCAATTTTCTTCCACTGGGTAAAATGTTGTAAACCTGCTTTGGCATCCTGTATCCATGCTCCTGCCGTAAAGTTTTTAACTGCTGTGTCCAAAACCAGCATATACCTGATTTCATTAAAACGATCGGCTGTTCGCTGTAAACCTGGTAATAACACATTCTTCAGGTCATTGCTGTCAACTTCTCCTGTTGCCCTAACGGCAAAAATATTGTCGGGTAATCCGGTTATCTCTGCAAGCATATTATTCTATTTACTTAATTAAGAACAACACTTTACTTAAGAAGTTTGGAAATTCAATAAATTCTAAAAAGTGGTGAATACCTGAAAACAGTTATCTGATTGATAATGTTATGGTATGATAATTCATCACAATAAAAATTAACCTTATGAAAAGCAATTTATTAAAAGTACCGGCAGCTTTGTTTGTTGTTGTTATCATGGCTATTTCTGCCTGTACCAGCGAAACAAAAACAAATACGGCAACTGATTCTGCAGCTGCAGATACAAGCGTAGCACTAAAACCCGCAGGTCCGCCTCCTGAGTGGGGAAAGACAATAAAACCTGAAATGCAGGCAGTAATTGAAAAATTAACCAGCTATGGCGATAAACCGCTAGAAACACTAAGCGCCACCGATGCCCGTAAAAACCATACGCCAACCGATGCGGTAATGGATCTGGTAAAAGCGAATAAAATAACGGTGCCACCGGTTAAGGTTGATACCATGGGACAGGATATTGATGTTAGTGGTGGTAAAATACACTTAAGGGTTTACACGCCAAAGGGAAGTAAGGGTCCGTTTCCTTTAATTGTTTATTACCATGGCGGAGGTTTTGTTATCGCTAACCTCGATGTATACAATGCATCAGCTCAGGCCTTGGTCGAACAGGTTGGCGCTATTGTGGTTTCAGTTGCTTACCGCCTGGCACCCGAAAATAAGTTTCCAACAGCGCATAATGATGCTTTCGCTGCTTATGAATGGGCTGTTAAAAATGCGGTAAGCCTAAAAGCTGATCCTGCTAAAATTGCTGTTGCCGGAGAAAGTGCAGGTGCTAATCTTGCTGCCAATGTAACGATAATGGCCCGCGATAAACACATTATGGTACCGGTACACCAGCTTTTGGTATATCCGATTGCACAGGCAAACATGGATACCGAATCGTATAAAATGTATGCAGATGCAAAACCATTGAACAAGGCAATGATGGGCTGGTTTATGGAAAAATACCTAACCACTATGATTGAGGCACAAAGTCCAAAGATTTCATTGGTTAATGCCAATCTAAAAGGTTTGCCAGGTACCACAATTATTACCGCCGAAATTGATCCTCTTCATGATGATGGCGTAATGCTTGCCAACAAGTTATCTGATGCAGGCGTTAAAGTAAACAGCCGTAATTATGAAGGAGTAACGCATGAGTTTTTCGGAATGGCTCCTGTTGTTCCTGAAGCCAAAGCTGCACAAACCTACGCCGCAGAACAGCTTAAAGCAGCCTTTAAATAAATACGGTGCAAAAGCAAAAAAAGGAAAGCAGATCTTGCTTTCCTTTTTTATTATGCGCCCTTTTTCGAGCCTAAACTTTGCATCAACTGTTCGTATAAATCATCACTCTTAGCCTTTTGTGGTTTCATTTTTTTCACAGTTGCACGCTTACCTTTCGATTTAGCCTTAATTATTTTAAGCAGCTCATTAGTGTACTCATCTTTAAAACTGCTCAAATCAAACTTCGAGCTGTACTGCTTTATCAATGCTAAGCCCACGTCCATTTCCTTCTTGGTAATGTTAATAGCCTCCACTTTGTTAATTTCTGAAAGGCTTCTGATCTCTTGTTCAAACCTGATTTTTGTAATCACAATAACACCATCCATTGGATGGATAACACAAAGATTCTCCGTGTTACGGAGCACAAATCTGGCTATACCCGCTTTACCTGATTTCTCGAGTGCTTTTAATAGTAAGGCATAAGCTTTACGCCCCTGCTTTTCGGGTTCAGTATAATAGGATGTTTCGTAATAAACCGGATTAATATCCTTTATATCAACAAAGTTCTCCAATTCGATAATTTTAGTCTTTTCAGGTGCCGCTTCCTCAAAATCATGCTTGTCAATAATAACATACTGGTCTTTTAAGAAGTAGCCCTTAACAATTTTTTCGAAAGGAACTTCTTTGTGTGTATGCTCGTTAACCCTGAGGTATTTAATTTTAGCATGATCACGCTCATCCAGCATATCCAGATCCAGGTGACTGCTTTGCACCCCTGAAAATAACTTCACCGGAATATTTACCAGCCCAAAACCTATTGCACCTTTCCAAATCGATTTCATAATTTAAAATGTAAGTTCTAGAACTAAACAAGCGCTAATTTCAGATTGTTTTTATTAACCCTAAATACAATTTCATCAACCAAACTATTTAAGATATGTAATGTTGTTAAGGTATAATCTACCTGAAATGATGAGAATTGCGTATATATCAACATACCCTCCACGCGAATGCGGTTTGGCAACTTTTAACCAGAATTTAGTTAATGCTTTAAGCCTGAATACGTCATACGATGCTACCAAAAGCTTTGTAATAGCAATGAATGAATCGGATAAGCCCGACGAGCATCAATACCCTGAGGAAGTTAAATTTATCATCCGACAGCAAAATCAGCAAGATTATATTGATGCAGCAGAATTCATTAACAATAGTGATATCGACACCTGTATCATTGAACATGAGTTCGGAATTTACGGCGGCAATAGTGGTGTGTTTCTTTTATCCCTACTGAATCGCCTTAAAAAACCTTTTATTACCATCCTGCATACGGTTTTAAAGGAACCCGACTTTATGCAGCAAACCATTATTAAAGAAATTGCCTCAAAGTCTTCGCGTATTGTGGTGATGAGTAAAAAAGCCGTTCTTTTCTTAACAAGTATTTATCAGATTCCGGCAAGTCAAATCAAACTGATTGAGCATGGTGTGCCCGATCTGGAGCCTGAAGAACACAATCCGGTGTCGCAAAGCGAATTGTTCAGCAATAGAAAAGTGCTGTTTACCTTTGGTTTGATCAGTCGCAATAAAGGGCTTGAAACAGTTATTAAGGCGTTGCCCTCAATCGTTAACAAACATCCTGAAGTACTTTACGTTATCCTCGGAAATACACATCCGGGCGTTGTAAAGCACAACGGCGAGGAGTATCGCGACAGCCTAAAAGCACTCGCCGAAGAGTTAGGTGTATCACGAAACGTTGCATTCGTAAATAAATTCGTTTCTGAAGAAGAACTTCATCAATATTTAACGGCTTGCTATTTATACATTACCCCCTATTTGAACGAAGCACAGATTACCAGCGGAACTTTATCTTACGCCATTGGTGCCGGTGCAGCCGTTATTTCTACCCCTTATTGGCATGCCCAGGAATTATTGGCCGATAACCGCGGTAAATTATTCGACTTTAAAAACGATGAGCAACTTAGCCAGATTGTAAATACACTGCTGAACGATGAGGAAAAATATCTGCAACTTAAAGATAATGCCTATCGTTATGGCTTAAACTTAAGATGGCCGGCTATAGGAGATATTTATATGAAAGTATTGGATGAGGCCCTTGCCAATGGTAAAAAATCACAACGTACTATTCCACCGATTATTGATGTAGATAGCATGCCTGCGCTGAATTTAAGCCATATTGCACTGTTAACAGATGATACGGGTATTATTCAGCATGCAAAATTTGGTATCCCTAATTTAAAGGAGGGTTATTGTATTGACGATAATTCAAGGGCGTTAATCCTCTCCTTACTGGCATACGGACAAGATAAAAACCAGCAGGCATTAAAAATGATGCCTGTGTACCTGAGTTTTATCCAGTACATGCAACTGGATGATGGAAACTTCAGAAATTTTTTAAGCTTTAACAGGAACTACCTTGACGAAGTAGGTTCAGAAGATTCTTTTGGCCGTACAATCTGGTCGCTGGGAACCCTTATTTGTAATGGCCCTAACAATTCTTACCGCGAATTTGGCAGAGAACTGTTTTCTAAATCTGTGCCTCATTTCAAGGCGCTAAAGTATTTACGTGCCATGGCAAATACCATTATTGGCATTTCACAATACCTGTGTGCACATCCCGGCGATGAACTTTTAATTACCGAAATCAACAGGCTTTCGAAATCATTGCAGCAGGCCTACATCGCAAATAAAGATGGCGAATGGCACTGGTTCGAAGATATCTTAACTTACGATAATGCCATTTTACCTTTAGCACTGTTAAACCATTACGAAGTAACCGGAAATCTTGAGTCTTATCGCATAGCGATGGAAAGCATTGAATTTTTAAATAGCTTCTCCTTTGAAAATGGCTACCTGAATCCTGTTGGAAACGCCGGATGGATGAAAAAGAACGGCAAAAATCCCATTTACGATCAGCAGGCACTGGAAACTATGGCCATGGTATTGCTTTACTTTAAAGCTTTTGAACTGACTAAAGATGACAAATATTTAAACCTGATGCAGATCAGTTATGAATGGTTCTTGGGCAAAAACAGTTTACATATACCATTGTATGATTTTGAAACACATGGCTGTGCCGATGGCCTGCAGTTTAATAGTGTAAACAGAAATCAGGGTGCTGAAAGTACTTTAGCGTATTTTATTTCCCATTTAACGGTTTTAAAAGCCGCCGAAATAGAATTCCAGACCTTTTCCTCCCCCTTGATTACCGAAGATAAATGTGTTTAATTAAACGCTTTAAAAAAGGATGGTTTTAAAGCCATCCTTTTTTTGTATTAGTTTTCTTAAGCCTCGTTATTTTCAAGTAGCTTGTTCAACAACAGCTCCAGGTTTACAGTTGCGAATGAAGAACTGTAATCGGATAAGCCATAAGGGATAATAAGTTCGCCATTGCTGATGATGGAACCGCAGGAATAAACAACATTTGGCACATAACCTTCTCTTTCATCATTATTCGGGATAATTAATGGTTCCTTTAAATGCCCGATTTCTTTACTCGGATCTTCCAGATCAAGTAAACTTACACCAATGCAGTAACGCCTCATGGGGCCTACACCATGGGTAATTACAATCCAGCCTTTATCCGTTTCTATTGGTGAACCACAGTTCCCGATCTGGACTAGCTCCCAGTCATATCGCGGTTGTTTCAATAAAACAGGATTCTCCCATACATTAATCTTGTCCGAAAACATCAGGTAATTATTCCAGCCGTCAATACGGCTCATCATTACATATTTACCATTGATTTTCCGGGGAAAAAGTGCCAGGTTCTTATTCTGGGCACCATCACCATATAAAGGGATTACCTTAAATTCATAAAAATCTTCCGTTTGTACCAGCTTTGGAATAATTAACGAGCCATCGAAAGCCGTATAGGTGGCATAATAAACAACGGTACCATTATCTTTAATAAATTTAACAAAACGGGCATCCTCAATACCCTTACGCTCAAACTCTGAAATCGGGAAAATAACCCTGTCCGTAATGTCTGTATCCTTCGAAAAGCTGATGGTATGATAAGTATCTGATAACCATAATACCTTATCGTATTCGATCAGTCGCTGAGGATTTTCTTTGTGCAGTGTTTTCGAATCCTTAATGATGTTACTTAAGCTGGTGTACTCAAATTTATCGCCAAGCTTAGCCTCCATTTCTTCTAAAACCGCAGGGTCAATCTGCGCATAGGCAGCTTTTTTCAGGAACATCTTTTTTACATAAATGGCATTTTTTATTACTTCGGCTTCATCTACATAATTCCCAACAGGTAAAACCTGGATGTTATTTTTAGCGTCAATAAGCGCTCTTCTGAAAACAATTGATGAAATATGCCCCTCACCAACTGCCCTGAAACTAATGATAACCCGTTTTTCACCTTCAACCAGATCAGTCTGGTCAGGGTCATCAACTATGCTCGGGTTAAAAAAAGCAGCAGATTCTATGGAGTATTCATGTGTAAAATAAGCACCTATAAGCAATCTTGTATACGGATGCACATCCTCCGGATCAACTTCTAAGGTTGTAAACTGTTTTTTAAGTTTTTTGCAATGCCTGTTCAGGATTTTAGTAATGTTCCGGTGCCTTTTGGAGTATTCCTGTAAAATTGGTGATATAAGTGAGAAAACCTTTTCATCAGAAAACTTTAAAACTTTTCTGATTACTTCAAGTGCCCGTTCATCACCGTTAAAGAAAAACCGGGCAATTACCCTTTTTGTATCCGGATTAACTTTTACAGGTTTTCGTTCTATATATAGTCTCATTTCCTAGGATGTTTTGTGTTAATTATCGTTAAATCTTCCCATCAATCTGTAGTACTATTAGTAACTTATTTCCGCCGGTTTTTGTTTCAAAAACCTCAATAAAACGGCATTTTCAGTCAGGTTGCCTGCTTAAAATTACTCATGTAAATCGCTGATTTTCATTTCCTCTAGAATATACCTTTGCGGCATATCACTTCGCTGGTACGACCATTTTATTAACCTGATCATGCCCGATTCAATTTCAATACCGGTAATATCCCCATCATTGAAACAACAGCAGCCCGAATTAAAATAAGCCGCCCTGTATTTGTTTAATAAAGGTGGTTTCTCCCCTTTTGCCGCAAGCTTATCAAGTTCTGTATTAATCAGGGCAATATCCGCTTCATTTTGCGCTGATACAGCCTTCGTTAGATTAACATATAATCGTTCAAGGTGGGTTAAAGAAGCGAAAACGGGCTGATGGGTATGTCCGGTAATTAATGCGATATTCTGCTGCCCCTGTACCCAGTTATACATAAATGTGTTGTGCAGGGTTTTTAACTGGTTATCGTATGCCGGCGTATTGGGGTTTATTTTGAGATAAGATTGTAAAGGTGCCCAGATGGTACTCACAAACCATTTACTGAACCAGTTTCCGTCACTTTGCAAATCACCCTGATGACCATGCGTTAAGAAAATATCCATCACCTTACCATCAAAATCGAAACGTAATATGGTGCCTTCATAGATACGGATTACTTCGCCATATACCCGGTTTAAGTTAAACTGCGACAATGGATCGTTATCCCAGTACAAATCATGATTGCCAAATATTTTGGTAAAGGCTTTCCGCCTGATAAATAGCTTTTCAGCTTCAAAGGTTTTCTTATTATGTTTAATAACCGACTCGAGCAGATTCTCCCACAATTCCTCACTGTCACCAAGATTAATATAGTGGAATTTTTCTGCTTCATAATAATCGAGGGCCGCTAAATAGTTTTTCTCTGCTAAGGAAAAATCATCCGCAAAATCTCTTGCGCCTTTATGCTGGTCGGAAAGAATAATGAATTTATCACCTGATTGAACATTGAAAATTTCGCCTCTCTTCCCTGGTTTGTTCCTGATGTTCTCATAAAGTTTAGATAAAGCTTCGGAAATACGTTCCTGATCAGGCCTCGAACCGAATTTGTTCGACATACGGATAACCCAGTTTCCAAGTAAACGTTGTAAAAAATCTCGCATATCGTTTTGGTACAATTTACATAATTAACCCGTTTTAATTAACAATGTTGTCTGTCATATAAATTATTTATTTTATTTTGCTAATTTTGTTAGCATTGAAAAGATCAGGAAGCGCAGATTTACCCTTACATTACGGCCATGTTCCGCCATGGCTGGCTCAACGTATGGCTAAATTAGGCTTAGCCATTGTCGAATCTGTTTTAACAGAATATGGCAGAGCCGAAGTCATCAGGAGATTGAGTAATCCTTTCTGGTTTCAAAGTTTGGGTGCGGTGATGGGAATGGACTGGCATTCTTCAGGCATTACCACTTCTGTGATGGGTGCACTGAAGAAATCAATCAATCCGCTCTCCAAAGAATTAGGCATTTATATTTGTGGTGGTAAGGGGAAATTTAGCAGGGAAACACCAAATGAACTATTAAAAATAGCCGATCAGACAGGCCTGGATGGTACTGCCCTGGTAAAGGCAAGTAAGTTAAGTGCTAAAGTAGATAATACGGCCATCCAGGATGGTTTCCAGCTTTACCTGCATAGTTTTATTTTAAGTAGCGATGGCGATTGGGCGGTAGTACAGCAAGGCATGAGTGATGTTAGTGCTACTGCAAGAAGATACCATTGGCATTCTGAAAATTTAAAATCCTTTGTTGAAGAACCCCATACCGGAATTTATGGCATCAATCAGGGTAAAATCCTGAACCTTACGGCTAATGATGCAGCGCAGACAAGAAAAAGTATAATGGCCATCACAGATGAGCAGCCAGGGAAAATGATTACGGAAATTCAGAAGTTGGTTTTGCCCGCTCACCATGATGTACGCTCAAAAGATGTCGATTTAAAAAGATTGGGTAGTATTTTGTGGCTCGCACAGGAAAAGAAACCGGCAGACTTTGAAGCGCTTTTAATGCTTCAGGGCATGGGCCCCAGAACACTTCAGTCGATGGCCCTGGTAAGTGAGGTAATTTATGGAACGCCTGCTCGCTTCAGCGACCCCGCCAGGTATTCTTTCGCTAATGGTGGTAAAGATGGCCACCCCTTTCCAGTGCCCGTAAATGTTTACGATGAAACCATAAAAGTATTACAAAAAGCGGTTGAAATGGCTAAAATTGGTAATAGCGATAAATTACAGGCCATAAAATCGCTCCATGAAATAGCAAAAAATGCAGAGCAGGATTTCACACCGAATATGGACTTCGACAAAGTAATCGCAAAAGAAAGGGCCGAAAGCTGGAAATACGGCGGCAGAACAGTGTTTGGTAAGGAAAAACCACCTAAAAATGACCAGTTGAGTTTATTTTAAACTATAGATACACCAATCAGCTCAATCACGCTAATTATTTTTCCGTGTATTCCGTGTTTCCGTGGCAATTATTTTCAATTCTCCCGCAGATTTCGCTGATAAACGCAGATGTTCTTTCGTATCGTCATTTCGACCGTAGCGGAGAAATCTTTGTTGTTTATAGTGTTTTTCCCGCAGATTTCGCTGATAAACGCAGAATAGCTATGCAGCAATAATAAACCTAATTCCGTGTTTCCGTGGCAAAAAACAAAACAAAAAAGGCCGCAGTTAATCACTACGGCCAATTCCGAATTATCTGATATTAAATACCCTTATGCGTAAGCTACAGCATCTCTAGAAGCAAGTTTAGTCGTACCCATTAAGTATTCATCAACCTTACGTGCAGCTTCCCTGCCCTCAGAAATAGCCCAAACAACTAAAGATTGTCCACGGCGTACATCACCTGCTGCAAAGATTTTAGAAATATTGGTCTGGTAAGTATGTTCTGAAGCCTTTACATTTCCGCGATTGTCTAACTCAACACCCAACTTTTCAATTAAGCCTTCTTTCTGTGGGTGTAAAAAGCCCATAGCTAAGAAAACCAATTCGCAAGGTAAGTCGCGTTCAGAGCCCGCAACTTCTTTAAATGTTACCGGTCTTCCAACAGCATCTATTTCCCATTCAACATCAACAACTTTTAATGCCTTTAAATTACCATGCTCATCGGTGATAAAGTTTTTAGTGTTTACCGACCATGCCCTTTCTGCACCTTCTTCATGCGAAGAAGTGTTTTTCAATAACATTGGATAGGTAGGCCAGGGCATATTCGCAGTACGCAATTGTGGTGGCATGGGCATAATCTCAAATTGCGTTATCGATTTTGCACCATGACGGTTCGACGTTCCTATACAGTCCGAACCCGTATCACCACCGCCAATTACAATTACATTTTTACCTGCCGCATGAATATCTTCAGCTAAAATTTCTCTGTTAGCAACACGTTTATTTTGTTGCTTTAAGAAATCCATTGCGAAATGAACGCCTTTAGCCTCGCGACCAGGAATTGCTAAATCACGTGGAATAGTAGAACCTCCAGCCAAAACAATGGCGTTGAAATCTCTTAATAAAGTACTGATCTCTACATTCTCTCCAACATTTGCATTGCATTTGAAAATAATGCCTTCTTCTTTCATTAAGTCGATACGGCGATCCACTACATTTTTCTGTAGTTTAAAATCAGGTATGCCATACCTTAGTAAACCACCTGGTGCATCATCACGTTCGAAAACGGTAACCTCATGCCCAACCTTATTCAACTGAGCAGCAGCGGCTAATCCTGCCGGACCTGAACCAATCACAGCAACCTTTTTACCGGTTCTGATTAATGGTGCTTTGGCTTTGATAAACCCTTTTTCGAAAGCTATTTCGATAATGTGTTTCTCAATTTCCTCAATGGATACCGGCGGACGGTTAATGCCCAATACACATGCCGATTCGCATGGTGCAGGACAAATCCTCCCGGTAAACTCCGGAAAGTTATTCGTGCTCAATAAGATATTGGCCGCTAACTCCCATTTCCCTTGATATACGGCATCGTTAAATTCCGGTATCACATTACCAAGCGGGCAACCCGACTGGCAGAATGGTACGCCGCAATCCATACAGCGGGCAGCCTGATTATTTAATTCTTGTGCGGGTAGTTCGTTTAAAAACTCTCCATAATGTTTAACACGAGCTTTAGCCTCTTCTCTTGTGGGCGCAACTCTGTCGTATTCCTGAAATCCTGTTACTTTTCCCATGGCTTAGTGTGTTTTAACTTGTTGACTACGTTTTGCTAATACCGCTTTGTATTCTTTAGGGAATACTTTCACGAAATGATTTGATTGTGCTTTCCAATCGCTTAAGATAAATTCAGCTACTTTACTATCCGTCAATCGGATATGTGTTTTAAGTAAAGCCAGAATCCTTTCCTCATCCTCAGCTTGTAGCGGATCAAGATCAACCATTTCTTTATTACACTTACGGGCAAAAGTGCCGTTCGCATCATAAATCCAGGCCACACCTCCACTCATACCAGCAGCAAAGTTACTTCCGGTATCACCCAGAATAAGCACTTCTCCTCCTGTCATGTATTCACACCCGTGATCTCCAACACCTTCAACAACTGCAGTCGCACCAGAGTTACGTACGGCAAAACGCTCACCAGCCTTACCACGGGCAAATAACTCACCTGATGTAGCGCCATATAAGGCTACGTTACCAATAATGATATTCTGCTCCGGTATAAAAGTTGAATTAGCAAATGGATAAATGGCTAAACGGGCACCCGATAAACCTTTACCTACATAGTCATTCGCTTCACCTTCTAACGATAAGGTTACACCTTTTGTATTGAAGGCTCCGAAACTTTGTCCGGCAGAACCTACAAATTTAAAGTTTATGGTATCAGGAGGTAATCCTGCACTTAAATGAACTTTAGAAATCTCGTTAGACAACATCGTTCCTAACGAACGGTCGGTGTTTTTAACGCTGAAACTTGCAAAAACAGGTTCGTTATTGGTTATGGCAGGCTGTGCAGCGGCAATTAACTGGTGGTCTAAAACATTCGCTAAACCATGATCCTGTTCTTCGGTATTGAATAATGGTAAACCATTGTCTTCAGCTTTGTATAAAATGCCTGATAAATCTAAATACTTGAACTTCCAGTCTTCAGCAGACAAATCACGTACCTTTAAAATGTCCGACTGTCCAATCATTTCATGGATGGTTCTGAAACCAAGCTCAGCCATAATTTCACGCAACTCCTCAGCAAGGAAACGGAACAGGTTTACCACGTGGTCAGGATCACCGCTAAACAGCTTTCTTAATTCAGGATCTTGTGTGGCTACGCCAACCGGACAGGTATTCAGGTGGCATTTACGCATCATGATACAGCCGGCAGTTACCAATGCAGCAGTAGCTACACCCCATTCTTCAGCACCTAACAAGGCTGCAATAGCAATATCCCTACCTGTTTTTAACTGACCATCTGTTTGTAAAACAATACGGTTACGTAATTTATTCTTAACTAAAGTCTGGTGCGCTTCTGCTAATCCAAGTTCCCACGGTAATCCTGCGTGTTGGATAGAGGTTAGCGGTGAAGCACCTGTACCACCATCAAATCCTGAAACTAAAATTACATCGGCATGTGCTTTCGCCACACCTGCAGCTATTGTACCTACACCTGCTTTAGATACCAGCTTAACATTGATTCTTGCCGCACGGTTAGCATTTTTTAAATCGTAAATTAACTGCGCTAAATCCTCAATAGAATAAATATCATGGTGTGGCGGCGGTGAAATTAAACCTACACCTGGCGTAGAGTGACGCACTTTCGCAATCCACTCATCTACTTTATCACCTGGTAATTGCCCACCTTCACCTGGCTTTGCACCCTGAGCCATTTTGATCTGCAGCTCATCGGCATTGGTTAAATAATAACTGGTAACACCAAAACGTGCTGATGCCACTTGTTTAATGGCCGAACGCATGCTGTCGCCATTCTCCATTTTGTTGTAGCGGATTTCGTCTTCACCACCTTCACCGGTATTACTCTTTCCGCCGATACGATTCATTGCAATGGCCAAAGTAGAGTGTGCCTCATGAGAGATAGAGCCAAAAGACATTGCCCCGGTAGCGAAACGCTTTAAAATGGCTTCAGCCGATTCCACTTCATGTAAGGAAACCGAAGGGCGGCTATAGTTAAAATCAAATAATCCACGGATGGTATAAGCTTGTTGTGTTTGCTCATTTACCAGTTTAGAGTATTGTTTGAAAATGTTGTAATCATTTCTACGCGTAGCATTTTGCAACAGGTGAATGGTTTGCGGATTGAATAAATGCGCTTCACCTCTCCTGCGGAATTTATAAGTTCCGCCTGCAGGCAACAGGTTTTCTGTTTGTGTTGCAGGCCCGAAGCTACGGTGGTGTTTAATTAAGGTTTCTTTGGCAATTTCATCTAAACCTAAACCTCCGATGCGCGAAACGGCACCAGTGAAATAAGTATCGACTACTTTTTTATTTAAACCTAAGATTTCGAAAATCTGTGCACCCTGATATGATTGTAAAGTAGAAATTCCCATTTTAGAGAAAATCTTCAATAAACCATTGTTTACAGCATAGATGTAGTTTTTCGTTAACTTCTCAGTAGATAATCCAGACTCATCTTTGAAACCATTGATCGTTTCTAAAGCCAGGTAAGGGTTAATTGCAGTAACACCAAAGCCAAGTAAAGTAGCAAAATGATGTACTTCCCAGATATCGCCTGCCTCTACAACAATTCCAACTGCGCCACGGTAACCCTTGCGGATTAAGTGGTGGTGAACAGCAGAAACAGCTAATAATGATGGCATGGCTGCATGCTCTGAGTCGATTGCCCGGTCGGTTAATACAATTACCTGGAAACCATCTTCAACGGCATCCACAGCATAACGGCATAAACGGTCTAAGGCCTTAGCCATAGCACCCGGCTTACCATCTGCCCTGAAATAAGTTTGTAAGGTTTTGGCCTGGAATACCCCTGTATCAATACTTCTCAGTTTTTCTAACTCCTGATTGGTTAAAATCGGGTGTTTTATCGCAACGCAATGCGCCTGTTTTGGGTTTTCATCAAGTAAATTTCCGTTACTACCCATAAAACTGGCCAGACTCATTACCACTTTTTCACGAATAGGATCGATTGGCGGGTTCGTAACCTGCGCAAATAATTGCTTAAAGTAGTTTGATAAATGTTGTGGTCGCTTAGATAAAATCGCAAGTGGCGTATCGGTACCCATCGAACCAATCGGCTCTTTACCATCAATAGCCATTGGTTTTAATAACAGATCGATATCTTCTCTGCTATAACCAAAAACCTGCTGGTATTTAAAGATAGATTCTTCAGAAAGACCGGTGAACATTACACGTGGCTCAGGCAGTTCTTCCAGGCGGATCTGGTACTGATTAATCCAGTCGGCATAAGGACTACCTCCGCAAACTTTAGATTTAATCTCCTCATCGCTGATGATTCTGCCCTGCTCCATGTCCACAACGAACATTTTACCAGGTGTTAAACGTCCTTTTTCAATGATTGTACTTTGGTCGATTGCTAAAGCACCAGCTTCAGAACCCATAATTACGCGGTCGTCTGACGTAATGGCATAGCGTGATGGACGTAAACCGTTACGATCTAAGGTGGCACCGATTAATTTACCATCAGTAAAAGCGATAGCCGCCGGACCATCCCATGGTTCCATCAATGTCGCGTGGAATTCGTAAAAAGCTTTCTTAACCGGGTCCATATCTTCGTTACCATCCCAGGCCTCCGGAACTAGCATCATTAATACATGTGGCAATGTTCTGCCGGCGTGGAACAATAATTCGATCACATTATCCAAACAACCCGAATCTGAGTTCGTTTCGTCGATTACCGGTAAAAGCATATCCAGTTCTTCCGGTGTAAAATACGATGAAGCTAATGATTTAACACCAGCCCTGAACCAGTTAAGGTTACCTTGTAAAGTATTGATTTCTCCATTGTGCGCAATAAAGCGGAAAGGCTGAGCCAGTCGCCACGATGGGAAAGTATTGGTAGCAAAACGGGAGTGAACCAGACCTAAGGCCGAAACCACTCTTTTATCGCTTAAATCTTTAAAATAAGTACGAACCTGTAAGGAAGTAAGCTGCCCCTTATAAATAATGGTTTGTGCTGAAAGCGAAACAATGTAAAAATCTTTACCACCGTGAACAGTATTGGTAATTAACTTAATCAGGTAGTTTTTAAAGATGTACAGTTTACGTTCAAAATCAGCTCCGGGATTAACGGCATAAGGACGGGCAATAAAAACCTGCTCAATCTCAGGCTCAACAGAAAGCGCCATATTACCGATATCGGTCGTATCAACGTCAACCTTTCTGAAACCTAAAATTTCTAATCCAAGTTTTTCTGCAGCCCGGTAAATAAGCTCTCTGCACTCTTCTCTCGAACGGATATCTTTTGGCATAAATAACTGACCGACCCCATAATTATTGGTTTCAGGCAGACTAAAGCCAGCTTTTAAACATTCATCGTAAAAAAATTCGTGAGGAAGCTGAATCATAATACCGGCACCATCGCCCGTATTTGGTTCTGCTCCACATGCCCCTCTATGATCCAGGTTCTCTAAAATAGTAAGTGCATCGGAGATGATTTGATGCGATTTCCGCCCTTTCACATGCGCAACAAACCCGATCCCGCAGGCGTCGTGTTCAAATTGCGCATCGTACAATCCACTGTTTGGTTCCATTCTTTGCTCGTTAGTTGTTAGTGTATAGGAAACACTAAGATACAAAAAACAAATCTTAAATTACAGGATTGACACGATTTTTGAATTTATTTTAGTTATTAAACAATTAAAACAAACAAAATTAAAATATCAGCAATAATAAATATTTAAAATTATAATTTTCATAATGATAATATCCTACAATAAATACCCGTTTTCAACTAATTTCTTAGCTAAACCGATTTAGTTTATTATTTATATTTAAATATATTATTTATAAATAAACATTTACTACTCCTCAGGCTCAATTTATTTTATCTTAAAACTTCAAAGCCCCCCAATACGAAAGAACCTCTGCGTATATCAGCGTAATCTGCGGGAGAATTAAAAATAATAGCCACGAAACCACGGAATACACGGAATTAATTTATTATTATCGCATAATTTTTGTACCTGTTCTGCGCTAATCCGCGTAATCCGCGGGAAACAATTATAAATAAAGATTTCTCCGCTACGGTCGAAATGACGATACGAAAGAAACCTTTGCGCCTATCCCCGCAATCTGCGGGAAAACATCATAAACAACACGAAAGAAACCTCTGGGCTTATCCCCGCAATCCGCGGGAAAACCCCATCCCCTTTTAATCAATTACAATTTTATTAAATTACTAATCAGCGCAATAGCACAATTGACTTAAAAATTAGAAAAATGGGTTTTGCAAAACAACATCTTTTTCTACCTTTGTGCCGGGCAAGTCTTTTACGACCAGCTCCCTTTGAACTCCCCCAGGGTGGGAACGCAGCAAGGGTAGAAGGTTGTAGCGGTGCGATAGAAGGTGCTTGCCCTTTTTTTTCTTTTCCCCTAGTCCCCTGAAGGGGGAATCAAAATTCTTCAGGGTTCTTATCATTGAAACTCAAATATTAAGAATTTATAACCATGAAATTTTTTATCGACACAGCAAATCTTGATCAAATCAAAGAGGCGCATGATCTTGGCATTTTAGACGGTGTAACCACAAACCCTAGCTTAATGGCTAAAGAGGGCATTACCGGCGACGAAAATGTAATCAACCACTATAAAGCTATTTGCGATATCGTTGAAGATAACGTAAGTGCAGAGGTAATTTCCACTACTTTCGACGAGATTGTTAAAGAAGGTGAAGCACTTGCTGCTTTAAACCCGAAAATCGTTGTTAAAGTTCCGATGATTAAAGACGGTGTTAAAGCCATTAAATATTTTTCTTCAAAAGGAATTAAAACCAACTGTACTTTAATCTTCTCTGCCGGACAAGCTTTGTTAGCTGCTAAGGCAGGTGCAACTTATGTTTCACCTTTCTTAGGTCGTTTAGACGATATTTCAAGCGATGGCTTGGTTTTAATTGAAGATATCAGGACTATTTTTGATAACTACGGTTACGAAACACAAATTTTAGCAGCATCAATCCGCGGACCATTGCATATTGTAAACTGTGCTAAATTAGGTGCCGATGTAATTACGGCGCCATTAGCAGCAATTGTAGGTTTATTAAAACACCCATTAACCGATACTGGTTTAGCAACTTTCTTAGCCGATCACGCCAAAGCTGCAGGTAAATAAGTTAAACTTATTGCGCTTGGAAGCAAGCCCCACAAAAAAGTCCCGAACTATCATTTAGCCCGGGACTTTTTTTATGTTTTATGTTTCAGTGTTTTATTCTTATCTAATTCTATTACTTCCATCATCCATCTTCCATCTTACCTCTTTCATCTCACATCTTCCATTTTACATCTCACATCCTACCCCAACAATACTTCCTTAACTTTCTCATAATTGATCTGCTCATCCGGCTCAATCAAAATACCCTTTACTCCTGCCCCGTTGGCCGCTTCAACATCCCTGGGCTTATCGCCGATCATCACAGATTGCGCTGGATCAATATCATACATGTCAATCGCATCTAATATCATTCCCGATTTCGGCTTACGGCATTTACATTCACCCCCTACAGTTGGGTGATGCGGGCAATAATAAAATCCGGCAATATCAGCGCCTTTGGCTAAAAAAGCATTTCTTAATAACTGGTGCATAATGGCCAGCTCCTGCTCCGTGTAGCGTTTAAGTGCAATACCGCCCTGGTTGGTGATTACGATTAAAAGATAACCTTCATCATAAAACTTTTTTAAAACCGGAATCTGGTAATCAAGAATTTTAAAATCTTCTACACGGCAGATGTAATCGTATATCTCGTGATTTAAAACACCATCACGATCGAGAAAAATAGCTTTATTCATTTAAAGGATTGAGGTTGATTTGCTTGAAAAACACAAACCAGGTTAAAAATTTATTTCGCCAAAATAACTGAAAATTTATGGCAACCGGAAATAACCGGGATTTCACATTTATTTTTTCCCTGATTTATATCCGCTTAACGCAAAATAAAGTATGAACAGGTAAGCCGGGATCATGATCACATAAGCATGTTGGGCATTCCCCATTTTTTCTGATACGAAACCATAAAATGGTGGCAATATTGCACCACCAACAATAGCCATAATCAATAAAGCCGAACCCATTTTGGTGAACTTTCCTAAACCATCAATAGCCATCGGGAAAATGGCAGGCCACATTACCGAATTTGAAAAACCCAGTAAGGCGAAAATCCATACAGCCGGATGTGTGGGAAGATTTACAGAGTGCCCAGGCAGATTAACGGTGGTTAAACCGGCTGAAGATTTAATCACCAGTACCAGTATAATCAATACAATACTTAAAATGCACGATACCGCCAATGCATTGCGCTGTGATATAAACCTTGGTATTGAAATAATCCCAACCGTATACCCTAAAAGCAGGCCATAACCGGTGTAAGTGGCGAAATTCTTGGCTATATCAAGCTTATAGCCCAGGTAGGTTCCGAAACCGGCAAAAGTATCATAACTGATTACCTCCATCCCTACATAAAAGAATAATGCAAATACACCAATCATCAGGTGCGGATAGCTAAATACCGTTTTCTGAGCATTCTTGCCTGCCGCAGGCAGTACAGCAGGATCTAAAATATCTTCTGTTTCCTCTACATCAGGAAGTTGAATAAAAAACAATATAATGCCAACGAGCGCAAAAGAAGCCGCGATAAACAGATAAGGAACAACTACTTTTTGTGCCAGCGCATCCAGCGCTAAATTCTTTGCCGTTTCATTCATGGTTTTTAAGGAAACTTCAAACGCATCGCTATCTTTTAAAATAATGCTACCTAAGGCATAAACAGCCATGATACCGGCTATTTTATTACAAATACCGAGAATACTGATTCGTTTGGCTGCACTTTCTTTCGGACCAATTGCAGCAGCATATGGGTTAGATGCTGTTTGCAGCAAGGCCAGGCCACTCCCGATTACGAATAAACCAATTAAAAAAGTGGGGAAGCTTCTGGCATAAGCAGCAGGGATAAAGATGGCTGCACCAATGGCCATGGCAAAAAGCCCTACCGACATGCCTTTTTTAAACCCGGTAAATTTCAATACAAAAGATGAAGGAATCGACATCACAAAATAGGCCGCAAAGAATGCTGAAGCTACATAATAAGATTCGGTACTACTTAGCTGACAGGCGATTTTCAAATAAGGAATCAGCTGGCTGTTTGCCCAGGTGATAAACCCGAAAATAAAGAATAAAACACCTATAATAAACAAGGCAAAACCATAAGACTGGTTCTCTTTGACGTTTGACATGAAGTTTTAGTTTGGTTGATACTGCCAAACTAATTAAAAAAAAGTTGTTTTCAGGCATCAAACGTTTGCGTAATTTTAAATTTAACTAAAATTACAGCCTAATCAGCCCTAAAAAACACTAATTTGAACTTACACACCTGAAACCGGTATGCTCAAGCCCCGTATCTGTTGATGTTTTCATCCTTGATGTTACCCGATAGCCCTTGCAATAAGAAGAATTACACATAAAAGAACCTCCTCTTACTACTTTTTTCGGAACCGAAGGCTCCATAGGATCGTAACTGTCATTTGGACCTTGCGGATTGGTAGTTAATGTTCCCACAGTTTGATAATAATCCGGGCGGTACCAGTCGCTGCACCACTCCCATACATTTCCTGCCATATCATAAAGGCCATAATCATTGGGCTGAAATTGTTTAACCGCCGCCAGGCCATAGAAACCATCCTTGCTGGTATTTTTCAATGGAAAATTACCTTGCCAGGTGTTTGCTTTTGCCTTGCCCTTGTCCAGTGCTTCATTTCCCCAGGGATATAGCGCATCTTTTAAACCTCCCCGGGCAGCATATTCCCATTCAGCCTCTGTAGGCAAACGTTTTCCTGCCCATTTACAATAAGCCATCGCATCATCCCACGACACATGGACAACCGGGTAATTATCCTTTTCTTTAATATTGCTTTTTGGTCCATGAGGGTGTTTCCAGTCTGCCCCCTTTACCCAGCGCCACCATTGGGAAGCATCGTCTAAATTAGTAACCGATTTAGGCTGGTAAAAGACAAGTGAAGCCGCTACAAAAACACTGTCCGGTGGTTTAGGGGTACCCGGAGGAAGCTGTTTTTGCATCTCATTCCAGTCAGGTATACGCTCGGCAGTTGTTTGATAACCCGTGGCATCCACAAATTTCTTAAAAGCCGCATTCGTTACCTCGGTTACATCAATCCAGTACGACGACAGCTTTACCTGGTGTTGCGGATATTCATCAGCCCTTCCCTCCTTATCGACGGCTCCCATCGTAAATTCAGCCCCGCTGATAAAAACCATTCCCTCGTGATTGGCTTTATTCGCTTTAATATTGCTGGTATCAACCCCGACGCCAAAACGGTTGGGTAGTGCAGCATCACATGATGCAAGCGAATCCTGAATTCTTTTGGCTTCCTTCTCCTGTTTTTCCCGGTTATTACAACCCATTAAAACAAACATAAACAGCAGATAACAGTAGGTGGATCTTAACATTGATTAGCTTTTTATAAAATATTTAGCGGCAGCCAGGGCCTTAAAATGAACTACCCGGTTTAAATTCGAAGCATTCGCCAGTACTTTTCCTTTTTCATCACTAACTTTTAAACCTTTAGGCAGAAAAACATAACAGACGGTATTAGCCGCTTTATTGCTGATGCTGGCCTTTACAACCGAGCCATTTTTCCATATCATATCAACTTCAAAACCGCCCCGGGCACGAAGGCCTGTAAAACTTCCGTTCTGCCAGGCCTCATCTTCAGGCAAAGCCGGCAAAAAACGGATGACATTATTTGCCCCGTGGCTTTGAAACAACATTTCGGTAATCCCTGCCGTACCCCCAAAGTTGCCATCAATCTGAAACGGCGGGTGCGCACAGAATAAATTCGGATAAGTACCACCGCCTTTTTGCATGTCCATACCCGACGAACTCACCGGTTTCAGCAAACCTTTAAGTAAGCCTAAGGCATGGTTTCCGTCACCAAGCCTTGCCCAGAAGTTTATTTTCCAGGCTTTACTCCAGCCGGTACTCTCATCACCCCTTTGTTTAAGGGTTTCTTTGGCAGCTTCGGCTAAAGCTTTCGTATCCCAGGGCGTAATTTCATCATAAGGATAAAGGCCAAACAAATGCGATACATGGCGGTGGTGCGGTTCTGCATCGTCCCAGTCTTCCAGCCATTCGTTAATATCGCCTTTGGCACCAATTTGGTTTGGCGCAAGCTTTGGAATAAGGCTATAAAGTTCTTTCCTGAAAGCATCATCAAGCTTTAAAATAGCCGAAGCGCTGGCAGTTGCATTAAACAGGTTCCGGCAAATCTGCATATCCATGGTAGGTCCCATGGCCGTTTCGCCCTTAAAACCATCTGGCATGATATAGGTATTTTCAGGTGAGTTGGAAGGTGAAACAACCAGCCAGCCATGCTTTGGCTCCCTTCGCAGAATTGATTTCAGAAATAAAGCAGATCCCTTTAAAACCGGATAATATTTCCTCAGGAAGTTGATGTCTTTGCTGTATTGATAATGTGTCCAGATATGTGTGCTTAGCCAGGCACCACCGGTTAATGTAGAACCCCATTCTGCACCTTCTCCCGGTGAGGTATAAAGCCATGGGTTTGCAATCACATGCGCCACCCAGCCATCAGCATTATAATAAGCCTTAGCCGTTTTCTCACCATTCGGGATAAGCTGCTGTGTAAACTGAAACAGCGGCTGTGTAAGGGCAGCTAAATTCGTGGCCTCTGCAGGCCAGTAGTTCATCTGCAGGTTAATGTTTAAGTGGTAATCGCCATTCCAGGGTGTCTGGTATTCCGTAGCCCAAAGCCCCTGTAAATTGGCCGGCATTAAACCCGGTCTTGATGATGAAATTAAAAGGTATCGCCCAAAATTGAAATACAAGGCAGGCAAAGCCGGATCACTTTTACCCTGCTGGTATTGTTCAAGCCGTTGATTAGTCGTTAAAGGTTCATTGGAAAGTGCAACATCAAAATTTAACCGGCAGCGATTAAAGAACGACTGGTATTTTAGTAAATGCTGCGCAAAGGCCTTACTTTCCGGAATCCTGGCAGCTTGATCCGTTTTTAATTTACAGCGGCTGTTAATGTCATCATGGTTAAGCTTCGCCTTAACAGGATCATAATTCGTTTCGGTATTGAGTACCAGTTCGCAGCTTGTTGCACCCTCTATAATCAGCTTATCGCCCTCAATTTTCAACTTACCATCCCTTAATTGGGCTTTAACCATGGTGATGAATTTCATCCCGGGCCCCTTTCCGGCAGGTAATTGCCCTTCCATTACCAGGTAACCATCTTTAACCCTAACCACCGCATTTTCTTTACGGTAAAGGGAAATGGCAAAACTAAGCGATTTTTTACGGTCAGCACTGAATCTGATACGGGTTACATCATGGCTGAAATCGGTATAAACCTTTTCATGAAAACGGGTATGGTTTCTGCTGAAAGAGGTTTCAACCACTGCCTGCTCCAGGTTCAACACCCTGTTATAATTGGAAACAGTACCTGAAGTATCTTTCCATTGCACCAATAAATCGCCAGCGGTCTGGTAACAGCCATACAGCGCATTTGCCGCACGCCCCAAATTCGAACCTTCGTCTTTTGATACAAAGTGCTTTCTCAATAAAGCCTGGGCTTCCCTGTTTTTTCCTTCCAGCAATAAATCCTGAATGGGTTTCAGGTAGCTGTGCGCATCTGACCGGTTGGCATCCTGTGGGCCGCCAGACCAAAGCGTAATCTCGTTTAAGGCAATCCGCTCCTGCTTTGTATTGCCATACACCAAAGCACCTAACCTGCCGTTGCCGAGTGGTAACGATTCTTCAAAAACGGCAGCTGCCTTATCGAATTTCACCAATACGGGCGATTGCTGAGCATAAGCAATTGATAAATTCAGCACGGTAATCAGCAAAAACAAACGCAATGGGTACATAGCAGGCAGGAGATTAAGTTTTAAAACTATCAATTTAATTCAAAAAACAGAAGCCAAATAATTAATCAGCCTATAAATCAATAAAGTAGCGTGTTTGATGATTTTTTATTTGCAGGAAATGCATCAGAACCCTATATTTGCACCACTTTAAAGGAAACGGTTAAAGGTTTTCACAAAGTAGATTCCGTAGCTCAGCTGGTAGAGCATTACACTTTTAATGTAGTGGTCCTGGGTTCGAATCCCAGCGGGATCACAAGCAAATCCTCTAACGAAAGTTAGGGGATTTTTTATTTTAAGCCGCTGGGGTTCGAACAGAAGCGCCGGGCGGGTTCGATTTGAAAAAGGCTCAGGGATAAGTCCGGGCTTGTGGGACTGAGCCAATCCCAGCAGGATCACGAAAAGCCTCACAGAAATGTGGGCCTTTTTTGTTTTAAGCCCCTCGGATTCTAACAGAAGCGCCGGGTGAGTTCGGTTTGAAAAAGGCTCAGGGATAAGTCCGGGCTTGTGGGGCAGAACCAATCCCAGCGAGATTACAGACGTGTTAGGCTTTTTTGTTTTCAGAAAACTTGTCATTCTGAGTGTGCGAAGAATCTGGTAGCCTGAAACAATCCCAGCTATACCCAACAATGTGTTTTGATATAGGCATTTTTATTATTGATGATACCATCAAACCCAGTTCTCCCGGTACGCTATCCAATTCCCTACTACCAATAAAGCTGGTATCTTACCACTATACATGGGTTCATTACTATCTTAGGAATTTATTATATTTGTTTTATGGAAACGCCTACAAAATCTAACAAAGTGCATCTCGGCAGAAAGATCAGCCGCATCAGAGAAATACGTGGTATCAAGCAGGATTTTCTTGCTACTGAACTTGGCGTAAGCCAGCAGACCATTTCCAAGATAGAACAGAGTGAGGAAGTTGAAGATGCAACACTAGAAAAAATTGCTAAAGTTTTAGGAGTGTCACCAGAGGGAATAAAAAACTTTAATGAGGAATTCCTAATCAACAATATCAATTCTTCTTACGACAATAGTACATTCAATGTTAATAACCATTGTACATTTAACCCTCTTGATAAATTGATGGAAGTTGTTGAGGAAAACAAAAGTCTTTATGAGCGGTTGCTAGCAAGTGAGCGTGAAAAGGTAGAATTACTTAAAGGGGTAAATAACGATAAATAACACCTCTCTGATTAAACTCACATAATCATAAAAAATAAAAGCCTCTGTATCTCCATTTAATACAGTTAGTTACTATAAGTTGCTTTTCAGCCATTTTGAGCATTCATTGGATATTCTCGCGAAAGTGTACAATCATTCCGCATTTATGCTGACGGGTGCATATTACGGACAAACTGTACCATCCGTTTCGGTCCAAACTGGTCAAAGATTTGTTGACCGGATTTTTTCTTTAGTGCCTCTTTCCCACTCGACAGCTAAAGGGGCCGGCAGCATCTCTTTTTCTCTTTAATCCTTTACTAAACTGGTTTCGTTTTGAGCCGTTTTTGTATTAGAAGGTGGCTATTCCCACTCGCCAAATTATAATTGACTTCTGATTAATGCAAATTAGCCTGCTCAGGAGGCCGCAATGAGGCTTTCTAAGCCGTTGGCTTTCCAATTAATGGAATTTGCACTGGAAGGCTTTATTTGACTGTGAAAATAAAATCAGTAGGCAAGCAGTTGAAGAAAAATTTTTAGCCTTGGGCTAAAACTGACCAGTTTGAACCGAAAAAGTGTGTCAGTTTGGAGCGAAATCCGCTGTCAGCATAAATGCGGAATAAGTTGTCACTTTCGCCGTAATATCCAATATATAGCAGTTGTAGCTAAAAGGTATTAAAAATTGGTGAGCGATTAGGTGAGTCAAAATCGAAAACCGCAATTATACTATTTAAATGCTGATTTTAGCACTAGGTGCCAATCCCAGAGAGATCACGAAAAGCCTCACAGAAATATGTGGCTTTTTTGTTTTAAGAATTCCAACCCGGGTCCGAACTAACCTCTCCAATAGGTCGTATATGGATTGCGAGTGAGAAATCCCAGCGAGATTACATATATGTGAGCTTTTCCTTTGTTTAAATCATTTCCAGACGGAATCTGCGTTTACATCTTAGATTTAAGCAACCGCTGAAACAGCAAGGAGTATTCTACCGGATTACAAATCCGCCGTTATCTCTAGTTTGAGATGCCATGGGAACATCTCGAAAAACGGGCAAAATGAATAAATAGTTATTTAACTATTTATTCATTTTGCAGTAATTTAATTAAGGCTTGAATAAACAAATTCCATTACCTCCATAATCTCGCTTCCATTAAGTGTCCTGAACCCTTCTAAGAGCCGTTGGGCATTCGCAGGCCCTTGTCGCCTGACTTTGCCATTTATGTAGAGGCCAAGTTCAATATTTGCGCTGTAGGATGGTGTCAGATCAAAAAAGGTCCTTTGATTGGATGAGCGTACGTGGAGCCCGGCAATTTCAATTACCGGCTTTTCTGAGAGAATCCGGATAACCGAGTTCAAATCCGAAGCATACCGAATCCTTACCATTTGCCAATACCAAATCAAATACCTGTTTACCCTGCGTATTTGCATTTGCCGCAATGTTTTATTATCAGCATCAAAAGACCACATGGTTTCAATCATAATTTCTATGGTTGATAGAAACCAGCTCTTGAAATCAGCTACGGTTTGGCTTTCATAAAGCTTGGCATATGCATATTCATGAAGCAAAGCATATACATCAGCATGGTAATCTGATTCCTCTATCACTTTTGGAAAACTCCCTATCCCATCTGCCAAACTTGAATTTAGCCCGTGCTGGCTATAGTGTAGGCTTTCATGAAAAAGAAATAAGCGCCCAGCTTTTTTGATTCGCTCTTGCGTCTTCAACCTGTTAGATAGGGCAACGAAAAATCCAGTATCAATACGCCATTGGTGTTGGCTCCTGTCATACTCAAATCCGTCAGATACAGCAATCGTTTCAATATCGATTTTATCTGATGAAAGCAGTTGGTTATTGAAAAGAGCTTCCAATGGCCGCCAGTATGGAATATCCATTGACGACCAGTCTGCGGTTGGCTCAAGTGCTTCAAACCATTTTGAAACATCTTTACCACCGAAGGAGCGAATAAAGGCACGAACATTACCTTGTAGCATTTCATCATAACTCTTTCTATATTCAGCAGCAAGTTTTTGCTGTTCTTCGGTAAAACTCACACGCTCCTGTACAAGACTATTGAGCTCAACAGCCGGAACTTGTTTAAGTGTCGCAGTCGCTTTGTACTGGTAGGTTTGCATTACCGGGTATATGTTGGGCTGGATTTTATGTCCCATCACAAAAGCAACAGGCGGTGGTACAGAAGCGAAAACATGCACCTTACCCATTTTAGGATATTTAACGGTCAAAAGGGTAATGATCTCATCATAACGTTTCGCAAATTCAGCTAAATCTTTTTGAGTTGAGATTACGTCGTACCCTGGGGCCGATAGTCCATATGCCACTGTTTTCATTAAATTAGCTCCAACTATAACATCGGTTAATGTTTGGTCGACCGGTACAGATATGCTCACATTGATGGCGACATCGTTTGAGGACAAATTTTCATCACTCGGCACTCCAGATTCAACAAGCTGGAAGGGCCGTTCACTTTCTCCATTCATAAACCACTCTTTGGTCTGGTGGTGCCTAAACATCGGAATTACCAAGCGATAATTATCTATAAAGTACCCAAGATGTAAAATTAAGGGAACTGGTGCAAAGCCAAAATAATAGATTTTAGCATCAGCAAATTCATTCAACAATGGTCGCAGAGACTTCTCCAATTGAACCTGCTGCAAGAGCGCCAATTGTTCCCAATCTTCAATCTCCTCTCCCAATGGAATTCTTGCAGGATTAATTTCAATAAATTTCACATCAGCAGCCAATAGCCCATCAAGGGCTTCAAGGCATTCCAGATCGGTAATTTCAGCGTGAACGGTATGTTTGATTATTAGATTCATATTATTTTTTTTTAATGTACAGTACCCCCACCGTTCCAGATGTCGGTTGCTGCCCAGATTTCATAATGAAATAGCCATTCGCAGGCCCATAGTAATATTGTATTTACGATTAGTTTAGAAGGCCGCCATTCCCTTCCATTTGGAAAAAACAGGCAAAGTTTCTGTTGATAAACTGAATATACATGCGGTAAGCTTTCAGCCTTGACTATCAGTTCAGGCTGCAAAACATAAATCTTGGGGTATTCACCTTTCAGATAAACAATTTCAAGAAGATATTGCAAGGCAAAAGGGTGCGGCTTTACAAAACCTTTCCAGGTAAGTTTATCTCCTGAAACTTTAACTTCAGCATCTCCCATAAATGATTTTAAAGCATCCCGCTGCACTTGCAGCGGGAGTGTTACATTAGCTTTTCTTCCCATGAAAATTATGTGCTGGAATGGTCCTACCTATTGTGCCTAACATTCCTGTTCCGGCTGCTACTTTTAAATTGCCGGAAAGCCGTTGTTCAAAAGCGTTTGTTCCCATCATGTTTAGCGCATCATTTACGGCCCTAGTTCCGAACATTGATTTCATTTCCCCACCAATGACTGGAAGTCCTTCCAACAACGATAGCCTATATATATCAGCTTTAAATTTATTAAACCATGCAAAAAACTTTATCTCCCGCTCTGGGTGTTCCTGCCACTTATCAGCAAAATTTTCCAACGGATTAACTGGATTCTCAACCCATCGGACGTTTTTCCCACCCACAAACCTTGTAGTGATGTATGTTGGCATCCTGTCCAAAAGACCGATAAGTGAATCGTAAAGGTTTTCTCCTTGGAAATAAGCCCTTGCAGCGAGGGTCATGATGATAACCGAAACAGGTTTATCATCCTTATCATCAGCAAACTCGACATCCCGATGTGCCTTCATCAACTGAATGATACGCTGTAGAGCGGTTCGAGCTTGATAATCTGGAATTGATGATATCGCTTTCCCTGTTGCGGAGAAAATACGTGTCTTGGCGATGATAATATCCTCCGACATACGCTCTAAAAACCACAATGCCAGGCCTTCAGTATTGCTCTTTGGCAGTTCGGCACCCTGAATGGCATAACTTTCTTTTTTATTGTCCGTAATTCCAATCGTGTGTTTAGCGAAGCGCTCTGGGACGTTTTGGTCTATGATGAAACTGAAATTGGCAGGAATTGCTGGTACAACGTCTAAATGGAAACGCGCAGCATCTGCATAAGGAAGTCTCCAGCAGCGGCGGTGTTCGTCCAGCATCCTTTTATAATCTTCGCTCTGCTCTAACCTCAAGCGCACAAGATTTTTCACGTCCTTGGCAGAAACCAAACCCTGATCAATTAAGAGTAACAAGGTCATGTCAACATCGAATTCTTCCTCTTCAGTTAGTGGGCGTATAGCAGTACCTAAGCGCATTGACCCCTGAAGAAATACTTTCGGTAGATACTTAGCCAGTAACGAGCCAGGCAAAGTAAGGAATGCCGCCACGGTTTGGAATTTCGCATTTGCAAATCCGTATTGCGCATCTGTAAGACTGACAGCATCTGAAAGATTAATCAGGAGTTGTGTAAAAAACTGCTTTTTCTCTGACGTTAACATAAACCCCTCCTTCTTTTCAGGCCAATAACCTTTTTTGAAATTTCACAAGACATCCCGCAACATTTGGAAATGCCATCTTTTCGACTTTCAATAAGTCTCATCAGGCCACACTGTATAGCCTGGTGCCGGATTAAAGGCTTAATCACATTCTTTTTCATGATCATGTTTTTTGATAAAACTTTTGTTCTTACGAACATTTAATTCCTGAATTGGAACATGTTTCAGCGTACATGGCACCGGGTATCTTACGGAGTGGAAGTGGGGATTTCGTGTAAAAATATTTTAGACTGTCCGTCGTTTTTTACTTTTACGAAGTGTTATTCAAAGCACCCCAATTTTTTCCGCGGAGTATCTGCCGGTTTTCCGGCACCTGGCTTCAGAAAGATACTCTCCTAAAGCTTGCCGGAGTCGGATTTGGCAAGCTTTAGTTTTTAATAATTTGTTGCTCCAAAAAATCAACACCGCTGCAATCGGTGTTCCCTCTATGAAGTCTTTAAGAGATAGCTTCAAGTCATCGATACTGTTCAGTTTTTTTTACTAATACCAAACTTTTCTCCTATCTGGATGTCTTTAAAGATTTAGGACTGGGGCTGTGGTATCAATGTGTTCAACGATATTGCGACAGCAAATTGTTATAATGTTATTCAAATTACTGTGCGAGAGCCGTATACAAATGAATAATCTGAAAAACGATTAAAATTACGGTATTTCTACAGAATTGTTCATTTTTTTAATAAAAAACTTATTAACATATTTTTTTTTGAGTTTTATGCTCAGAATCAGTCATAAATTGATATATTAGAATAAGTAAAATCTTAAAGTTTGGAATGTTAATAAAGTTCACCGTACAAAATTTCCTATCTTTCAGAAATTCTGCCTATCTAGACATGGAAGCGGGATCCATACGCGAACTTTCTAAGTCATTGATAAATACGAAATTAGGAACCCAAGACTTAAAATTAATTCGAAATGCAGTTATCTATGGAGCAAATTCTGCCGGAAAGTCAAATTTTTTCAAAGGGTTCTATCTTCTTAAACAGCTTATTAAATATAGTTTCGATGAAAACTTTTTTGGCAACAATTTACCTTCGTACCCCTTCCTCCTAAATGAAGGTACTGTTAACCAACCAACAGCTTTTGAAGTGTCATTTCTCATTAATCATCTATATTATAGATATAGCCTCGTTTATGATAAGGATAGGGTAATCAAAGAGAGTTTGTTTACTATTTCTAAAAGAAAAGAAGAAATACTTTTTTTGAGGCATGAAGACGGATTTGTTATAGGAAAACACTTAGAGATACAGACTAAAGGTGAAGTCAAATTTCTTCAAAAACTCGCAAAGCCCCGGATACTATTCTTATCTGTACTTGCAAAGTTTAATGTAAACATTTCATTGGAAATCGCCGCTTGGTTCGATCGGATTAGAATCTATACCGATCAACACATTGAAGAAAACCTAAATTTAACCGCCGAGCTTTTTGCAATTACAGAATATAAGCCACTTATATATGAGATAATTAAAGCTTCAGACCTTGGCTTCTCCACAATCGAACAGGAACTTGAGCAAAGAATAGAAAAACAAAAGCAAAATGCAGGTTTACTTCAGGCATTATATGATGATGAACCCGATAAATACAAAATCAGGACCAAGCATATTCAATACACTTCAAATCAGGCATCCTCAAAATTCCTCTATTTTGACCTAAGAGAAAATGAATCTGCAGGTGCTCAGAAGTTTGTATCAATTCTTGGCCCTATTGTTAAAGCATTAAAAGATGGTTCTATCGTTTGGATAGATGAAATAGATTCCAGATTACATACCCACTTAGTTCAATTGTTGACCCAGATCGTAAATTCTCAAAAATATAGTCTCAACAATGGTCAAGTGATATTTTCGAGCCATGATACACACTTATTCAAAAAACTTAGAAGAGATCAACTCATATTGGTCAATAAAAATGAATTTGGGGAATCATCTATAAGCAGCATTTATTCCAGTAACCCTGAAATACGAGCAGACTCACAAATTGATAAAGAATATCTAAACAAACAACTCGGAGGGGTTCCGATGATAAACTCCCAAATATTGCTAGATTTTGACTCAGCTGAAAATGAATAAATCAAATTTGATGATGTACAGAAATAACTTAGGACTTCTGAAACCAACTGGACGATCGCAAGACCGGTGAGATGAAATGGAAATCCTGCCAGAGGGAAAGTTGCAATGAGTTTCGACCATCCCCTCTACCCGTTCCAGATGAGCCGGGAGCTATTGGCAAGATGGTTTGTTGAAAACATTTATGACGATGCTTACTATTGTAAATCGCCAATGCTTTCAGTAATTTACATAAAACACAAGTGAATTATAATTTGGTGAGTGACAACAGCCACCTTCTAATGCGAAACCGGCTGAAAACAAAACCAGGATACTGGAGGATTAAAGAGAAAAAGATATGCTGCCGACCCCTTTAGCTGTTGAGTGGAAAAGAGATACTAAAGAAGAAATTCGGACAACAAATCTTTGACCAGTTTGTTTCGGAATAGACTGTAAACTTTCATCGGAATATGCAATCTACCACAATACACTTTCCCTGAAACACCTAAACCACCCTAAACCAAAAGCCCCGAAAAAATTACGACTAAACTTATCGAACCACCTCATGCCTCAACGAAACCACACCGCACTCAAACACATGTGTATCCACAAGTTTCATTTTCATACGGTCCTTAATAGCTGCAAAGGCAGGAACACCCTTGCCGATCAGCACCGGACTCACATTGATCCAGCTCGCATCAATCAGCCTAACTGAAAGCAACGAATGCGCCGCTGTAGGGCTTCCAAACAACAGGATATCTCCCGAAACCTCATTCTTTAGCTTTTTCAGCACAGAAACAAAGTCTGCTCCGATTACGGTTGTATTTTCAAAATCACCGGCATCAAGTGTATTAGAAAGCACAACTTTTCTGGCACTGGCATACCAGGCCGAGTGTTCGATGTCGTGCTTCGATGCATTGAGCTGATCCGCTGCTGTCGGCCAGTAAGCTTCCATCATTTCAAAAGTCTTGCGACCGTACAATGCAGTATTGGTGGCAGTGATGTGCTTTGACCCATAATCAAACACCTCATCATTGATAACGATCCAGTCCATTTCCCCATTTGGTCCCGAGGCGAAACCGTCGAGCGAGACATGCATAAAAAGTACTATTTTTCCCATAATGTTTAAGTGCCAATATTAAGCTTTGGCCCTTATAACTGCAAATATGGACTAAAATCCTATTAAAATGCAAGGCCAGACAGGACTGTAAATATGGGCAAAAGCGACATGACAAACGGCTCTTAAGAAAAGGATAGCGATAATGCATTAGCCTCATTCCGGCACAACCTGGCGCAAGATTGTGCCAGGTCTGAGAAATTTCAGTCGATAAGCTTGTTTAAACCAATGATGTGCGAGGCTTTGCCATTAGCATCGTACATCGGTTTACCATATGCCCTGATCCAGTGCACAGAACCATCACGCCAGCGCACCTGGTATTGCGCCTGGTAAATGCTGTTAGTGGCTATAGCTTTTTGCACCTCATCTTTAATGGTATCCCGATAGGCGGGTAACATGGCTTCAAACAGGTCTGTGTAGGTAAATTCCTCTTCAGGTAAATAGCCATAATTCTTTTTAAATTGCTTGTTGGGGCTCATTTCGCCCGTCTCAAACGTTACGATGGTATAACCCAGACTGGTATCCTCGATGGCATTGAGAAGTACCTTATTGGCCTCCTCGGTTACCTGGCGGAGAAATACAAGTGTTGATATGTCATCAATGATAAACATAATGTTTTCCGGCTCATCCCCCATCCTTCCAACGGGTTGTAGGGAAAGGTTAGCGAAAATATGCCTTTGCCCATCCCCCTCCCTGATCAGGAGTTTACTTTCTTTGGCATGGAAAGGAACTCGTTTTAGATTTACCTCATCAAGTAGTGCGGCAAAATCCTGCCCATCAATATCCAGTATTAATTGATCCAGACGTTCATCTAGGAGTGTAGCCGGGTTGCCAAAAAGTTTGACGAGCGATTGATTAGCCTGCCAGAGATTTTTAGTTCCTGCAGAACAGATACCCATGGCCATTGGTGCCTCAAGAAAGATCTGTTCATAACTATCGAGCACGTTTTCCAGCACCGTATTGGCTGCTGTAATCGCCTGCTGGTATTCTATCAGGTGCGATACTTTTTCCTTTGCTTTTTCATGACGGCTCGTCAACTGCCTGTTGTGCGCTTTTATCGTTACTTCTTCAGCTGCAACCAGCCAGAGTCCCATTCTGTCGAGAAAAATCCTGGCAAACCTGGCCAGCAGGCTCCTTTTCTTTTCATCAAACAGCTTTACCTCATGATCCATTAACCAAAGCGTACCGATATTATGACCGCCGGGCGCTATTAGTGCTGCGCCTGCAAAGCATTTAATCTGGCTTGTGTCCTCTGCGCAAAAACTTAACAGCTCATGTTCACCCTGAACCATAATCAATACTTCATCGGTTAATAGTTTACCGATGAGCTTAGCTGATCTCGGCTCCGACTTTTCTTTTCCAAATCCAATATTAGCTTTAAAAAAAACATCGTTTCGCCCGATTAATGCGATTAAGCAAATTGGCATATCAAATACCTGGCAGGCCAGTTCGGCGATGTCTTGTATACCATGTTCGGATGGACTGCTGGCTAATTTATACCGGTCCAGGGCAGCTAACCGCTCCTCTTCATTGCGCCCCGAAAACGGGGCTTCCACTACCTCTGCCATATGCTATGAATTAGGTGTATATTATAAGATATAGGGCGAGCGCTAATGGCTTAGATATTAATATAAACCTATAGATTTTTTTTGAAATTGTCATCCGAAATTTCAAATCGGATTTAGATTATTTCCAGCCTTAACAATCCATTTAAACAGGGTTTATTATCGGGCTGGATGAACAGTAAAAATGCTTCCGGAAATCCTTGTTTCGGATTAAGCAAACCATTCATTGTTCATTCTCGTAAATATGTCAATAAGCTACTCTCGAGGCAAGATTTTCCGGGATTTGCGTCTGGTTTTATGAAAACCTAAGACTGATTCAAAATTCATACGCTACTGATGTACAGGGAAAACCTAATAATAGCACTTAAAAATGAGCTGCGTGGTAAATCCGGCCTCTTGCTTACTGCTGCAGATGATTTTAAACAGCTCGTTATCGAAATTTTCCTTTTCACTAACGATTATATTTCGCCGGATACGCTGAAAAGTTTTTTTGGCTTTGGTCTGCCAAATAGCAATCCACCGCTGGTTATTATGGATATCCTGAGCCGCTATGCCGGTTATCACAGCTGGAAAGATTTTGTTGCCCATACACCGGAATAATCTTTGAATTTAAAAGCCATTACTTGCGCCGGATCAGGTGCAATTAAAGCAAGCGAATTATACAATCATACACAACAGCCCGAACTTTTGTACCACGCTGAAATATCCTTATGCCTAACCATAGCCGGGCTAATTAACATATATCTCCTATCCTTATGCTATTGCTTAGTGCTTGGGGCTTGCTTGCATCTCCTTTAAAACGCAATTTCAATATACTGTTATGGGATAGCTATAGGATAGGAAAGCAATAGCAATTGGATAGAGAATAGCTAAAGGTAGTATAGAAGATAGCTTAGCCGGCAATGATTTTGCCTTGGTATTTGCCGCTGAAACCGAATAACCATAATCAGATTTGTTAACAAAATTAAAGTTGGAACCTGTTAGCTTCCTTATTATTTAGCTTCAGTAAGCAAAGGAAACTGTTTCTGCCACATCGCTGCATAAGCGCCTTTCTTTTTAAGTAATTGCGAATGATTGCCTTCTTCCAGCAACTCACCTTTATTTAAAACGGCAATTTTATCTGCACTAACCACCGTACTTAAGCGATGAGCGATCAGGATAATGGTTTTTCCCTGTTCACGCAAGAGCGAGATGGCATTATGAATATATTCTTCAGCGGTAGAATCAAGCGAAGAAGTCGCTTCATCGAGGATCAGGATTTCCGGTTCCCTGTATAAGGCACGGGCAATCGCCAGGCGCTGTCTTTGCCCGCCTGAGAGGTTGGTAGCATTCTCGCCCAGGTAAGTTTCAAAGCCCTGAGGTAGCTGCTCAATAAAATCAAGGATATTAAGCTGTCCGCAAATTTTAATAATTCTTTTGAAATCAGGCTCCATTTCGCCGACAGCAATATTGTCAATTACATTGCCGGCAAAAAGGTGTACGTCCTGTGGCACCACACTCACCAGCTTGCGAAGGCTTTCGTTACTCAGGTAATTGATATCAAATTCGCCCAGCATAATCTGGCCGGATTGTAGCGGGTATATGTTTTGCAGCAGCGACAGCAAAGTAGTTTTGCCTGAGCCACTTTCCCCAACAATGGCGGTAATCTTACCTTTGGGCACAATTAGGCTTAAATCTTCAAATACGGTAACCCTTGTACCGTAACGGAAGTTCACATGCCTGAACGCAATATCGCCAATCATATCGGCCGTAAGCTCCGTGCGGTTCTCGGTCTTTTCCCGCTCCAGGTCCATAATTTCGAAAAGCCTGTCGGCGGCAATACGGGCATCCTGAAATACTTTGTTCATCCCGATCAGGCCGATAACCGGACCGGTAAAATAGCCTATGATGGCATAAAATGAAAGTAACTCTCCGGGGGTAATGAGGTTTTGCAAAACGAAGCTTGCACCTGCCCAGAGCAGTATGACAGCAAAAATGCTTGAAACAAGGCTACTGGCATTGCCAATCAGCAGGGAGTTTGTTCCTGAAGTGTATACGGTTTTGAGCAGTTCGATAAAGCGTATTTCCGTCTTCAGGTTAGCAAAGTTCTCCAGGCCAAAACGTTTGATGGTGCTTACCGAATTAACAGATTCGACCAGCTGATTTTCCAGGTCGGCACTTTTTTCCATTAGTTTCCGCTGTGTACTGCGGTTAAGTTTATTGGAGAAATAATAAATCAGCGCATACAGCGGTACAACAGTCAGCATAATCAGCGCCAGTTTCCAGTAATAGGTAAACATGAGCACGAAAGAGAAAATAAGGATGAATACATTTACTGCAAAACCAATGAGCACATCGTTAATGAAGGCCCTTATTTTTACGGCATCATTCATTCGCGAAATGATTTCCCCCACCCGCATGGTATCAAAGAAACTTTGCGGCAATCGCAAAAGGTGTTTATAATAACCTAAAATTAACCTGGCATCAATCTGCTGGCCGGTTTTAATGGTGAGCAACGTTTTCGCATAATTAATAAAGAGCTGAATCAGGATAATGACAATCATTACCGTACCCATCAGGTTCAGTAAATTGGTATTGCCTTCGGGCAAAACATTATCTACAATCTTTTGCAGGAAAATAGAGGTAGAAAGGCCCAGAATGGTATAAAAAACAGCCCCTACCAAAACCTGAAGTAAAACCGACTGGTGGGGCATGAGGAGGTAAAGGAATCTTTTTTCGAGCGAGATGCGCTCTGTTCCTGCCGTAAAATCATCGCCCGGCAAGAGCAACACCAGCACGCCGCTCCACTTTTGCCTGAATTCCTGGTGTGGGATTTTCTGCATTTCCCCGTAAGCCGGGTCCATAATTTCAACATAGTCGGAATGAATGCTGTAGATGACCACGTAATGTGGTAGCTGGTTCTGTATAACATGCGCAATTACAGGAAGCGGGATATTGAACAGGTTCTCATAGTCGGCTTTAACCCCTTTAGCCGATAAACCCAGCCGCGTTGCGGCCTCAATAAGCCCCAGTACATTGGTGCCTTTTTTATCGGTCGATGCATACTGCCTGATACGGGCAATGGGCATATCCAGACCGTAATGAAAGGCAATGGAAGCCAGACAGGCTGCGCCACAGTCCGTTACATCATGTTGTTTAACAATGGTTCTTTTTGCGGCTCTGCCAAAGGTGAATCTGGCCTTTATTTTATCGAAGAATGATGCTGATTTCATAGGCGGCTCAAAGTGGTTTCTTTGGCTTGGGGAATAACGTTCGGGTTGAGCCAGTCGTCTGCTTTATCGTAAAGCAGCTGGAATAAGGTACGCCGGGTAACAAAAAAGCGTGCCTGGAGGGTCATGCCTTTCTTTATCCTTCCGGTATAACCGTTCTTAAGTTTAAGATTATTTTTATCAAGTATACAGCGAACCTTGAAAAAGGGCTGACCGCCGTTCTGCATGAAAATATCGCTTGAAATGGAAATAATTTTTCCGCTTGCCATGCCCCATTCATTGTAATTGTAGGCATCAATCTGGAACCTTGCCCGGGTACCAATGCGTAAAAGGCCAATATCTTTAGGTTGTACATAGGTTTCGGCAATCAGGCCGGAATCGGGTGAAATCTCACCGAGGATTTCGTTGGCCGAAATAGAACTGCCGGGCTGGATGCCCTTAAGTTCCTGTACGGTACCGCTTAATGGTGCTTTAATGGTATAGAAAGCCTTTTCTTCGCTGTATTGTTTATCCTTTGCCCCGAGCTGCTGGTTTTGGATGTTTAACTGATTGAGTTCGGTTTGCCATTTGCTTCCCTGCTCTTCCCCAATAAGGGAAAGCTCGTTAAACACATTGTCCTTCTTTAGTTTAACTTCGTCATACTCCAGGGCCGAAACAGCACGACGCTTATAAAGATAAGCATAGCGTTCAAAGTTCTTAAGGGCAAGTTGATAGCGGGCTTTGGCCTCGGTTACCCGCTGCATGAACAGGCTATACTGCTGTCCGTAAACACCTGATTTGAGGGGCAGTTTCTTCGACCAGTCGTTGCGGCGGTAAGCATTAATGAGTAAGCCAAGGTCATTAAGCTGATCGGCTACATCCGTTTGCTGAAAGGTATTCAATTCGTCCTGGCTCTCTATGTTTTCCTTACGGATAGTAAGCAATACCTGACCGGCTTTGACATGCATGTTTTCTTTAATGAAAAGCGAGTCGATCCTGCCGGAGATTAGTGGTTTGATTTCATTGCGCTCAACAGTTGGGCGAAAAAGGCCTGAGCTTTTAACGTTTACATCCACACGGATTAAAAACATGCCGATAAAGGCCACACTTAAGCAAACCAACAATAACTGGTAAATAATTTTAGTGCGGGAGTTATGCGAATGGAAGTGGTATTCTGCCGTATTTTCGATAATCTCCTTTGGAAATATATATTTGTCGCTATCCATATCCTATGATTATATACGAAAAACAGCCCTTTTGGTTTTATTAAAGGCAAAATAGCCTCCGTGGAGAGGCTAATCTTACTTTTTAGACTACTGATCGGGCTTTACTGCCAGATGCGTTAAAAAGCAAGCCCAAATTGATATCATTTCCTAATGAAATTTCGGTTTTATGGTATTCATCACCCTTACTATATTCAAAACTGATGGCAAGCAAACTTTCTGTTGAACTTACTGCCGCAATTGAGGTGCTTTGATTGCTGCCTCCGCCATTCGTGGTGATCATTTCGCTGATGCTTAATTTTTCCATGATAATAAGATTTTGTGGTTAATAAAAAGGTCCTGAGTTAATCAGGACCTTTTATCAGATTGAGGTTTAATTCAAATTAGCTGGTTAAACTTTTGAATAAGCCTTCTAAGCTTCCACCAATGTTATTACCTAAAGAGAATTCGGTTTTACTCGATTCATCTCCGTCGTGTGTTTCGTTCGAGAATGATAATAAATTACCAATTCCGATTGAGCCTAGTAATCCACCTGAACTAGATGAATCATTGCCACCTAATAAACCACCACCGTTGATTTCTTTCATTTCGTTTAAATTTAACTCTTGAAGTTTCATAACGTTCTAATTTTAATTTTTGCCTACTCTATTTGAGGTTTTCGGCTACCCCTGCACCACTTGCGCAGTGTTATTATAGAAACGAAGAAAAAGTAGAATAGGTTTTCCCGTATGGCCAGTAAGCAAACCCTTTACAGAATAGATTAAAGCCTGAGGTTGTGATTCATTTACAATAAGTTACGGGCAAACAACGTTAAACGCGGGCGCCTGCGTTCATTTAAGTATAAAGCCATAATTTGATGGATAACAGTCTGATTTCAGCCGGAAAGCACATACTAAAGGCTTGAAATGCTGTGATGAATCAATAGCTGCACGATCGAAAAATAGCTGAACCATTAAAAACAATTCCGCTAACCTGATAAGGTCGAAAACCCTATAGGTCATGAACTCCACTGAGGTTAAGAATATCCTTAAGGTATTTGCAGCAACTTAATTATAAAATCTTCTTCAGAAAGCTACGGATCTGAAAAAGCGCCACAAGTTGTATTGTAAGGGTAAACATTTCAGACGATATTGCTGTTAATCTTTTTTAATTTAATAAAGAAGCAATGTATAATATCGATCCAAATAAAATTCCAGCTGATTACTACCGGACACAATTTATCGATAGTTTCCGTAGTAGTATATATGGTGACAACTCCATGATCTTTTTAGTTCATGATAATACTGATTTACTACTTTATGCCAAAGCAGCTAAGGATACCTGGGAGTCAGTTGGCGATTACCCTAATAGCTTTACTGGAATAGTTAAAACAGTATCAGGAAATGCATTTGCCAGTTTTGTATACCTGGGCGCTCTGGCTGCAGCTCAACAAGCTATTTAAGTATGTTGTTTTATCATTTCCTTAAAAAAGATTAAGCAAATTGTACTAATAAAAAATTGGCAGGGAATTTTATCCCCCTGTCTAAAAAAATAAAACAAGTCTTAACTGAACCTTAAAAACCTGGCTAAGTAAATTTTGCTCTTCAATTATTTTCACCCTTGAAGTAAGAATGAAACAGTCAGGTTAACTAAAACGCCATAAATCTTGTTTAACAGTCAGAATTTCTTATATTAGTGTGAACAGGACAGATCACACTCAACTGACAATTTCCATCGCTTCCCTGTAAAAAATGCACCTCCTTCAGGTCCACCTCAAGTCCATATCAAGTCCGACTTATATCCACCTCAAGTCCACCCCTTCATCCATTTTGATACTGTTGTTATTTAGTTCCCCTTGGTTAGCTGTATATGTTTATTGCACTGAAGCGTAATAGAGGAGTTATTAAACAAATAACCAATTAACCAATAACCAGTTAACCAATGACTAATGACCAATGACTAATGACTAATTAACCAATGACAAGTTAACCAATTAACCAATGACCAGTTAACCAATGACCAGTTAACCAATGACCAATAACCAATTAAACTACTGAAGTGTCTGTAATTCAAAACAAGCCCTGGCAGAAACTTAAAAACCTGCGCTTATCAGCATTTTACTCGTCGACACAATCGAGGATTTCGTCGGCACCTTCAACAAGATTCGCCTCATTTTTACGGAAAGGCCTTATTCTGGCCGTTTGTTTGAAATATACCTGGTATAAATAAAACAATTATGAAAAGAATGATATTCGCTGTTTTACTGGGAGTAGCTTCCATTAACAGCATTCCGGCAAAGGCACAGGTAAGTTTAAACATAAACATTGGTCAGCAACCATCATGGGGACCAACAGGTTACGATCATGTAGATTATTACTACCTGCCTGATATAGACGCTTACTATTATGTACCGGGTAAACAATATGTTTATCTCGACAACGGTGCCTGGGTATGGAAGAACAGCCTTCCGCCAAGATATGCCAACTACGACCTTTACCGTGGCTATAAAGTTGTGATGAATACACCAAAACCTTATTTATCACACAATAAACATATTGCACAGTACGGTAAGTTTAAAAATAATAATGGTAAACAGCAGGTAATCCGCGACAGCAAAGAGGCAAAATACGCAGGCAACAGAAACCTGCAACAAAATACCAGACCGGGACAGTCAAATAAAAATGGCAATCAGAAAAACGATCGTCCTGAAAGGAATCCTGGTAAAGACAACAACAGAAGAGGTGGACACAGGTAAGCTGCTTAAGGATTAATTTTCTCCATCCGGCCCTTTTTAAACCAATCGTCCATAACATTTGAAGCCTGCTCAAATGTTATGGACGATTTTTCATTGTGCTGGTATATGCCAGATGCAATCCGGTTAATTATCCTTTGCCCTCACCTTTATATTCCGGAAATAGCCAATCGTACCGATTTCAACCCATAAGCCCACTGCTCCTTTTGCCGGCTTAACCAAGGGTTTATTAACGATGAATGAAGGGCTTTTCTGTCCGTTAATGTATAGCGATGCTTTTTCGCCCGACACTTCAATCCTGACTTTAATCCATTCATTAAGGCCGATATCGGCATAGCTTTCATATTCCCCGTTTTTATCCCTTCGTAAATTATCGGGACTATAACCCGGGTAAGCAAAATATTGTATGGTATGATTTCGCTCGAACCTACAACCGTGATGCAGATTAGCCACCAGGATTTACTGTACCTGTACAGTAATTACCATAAATTCGATCATAATTTCCGGATTATCTTTGAGCATAAGTTAATCAGTTACCAGGACAGGATGCTCGACAACATCAGCTATACAGCCGATGAACGTTACCATAATTTTAAAAAGCAATACCCCGGGCTGATTAACAGGTTGCCGGCCACTGAAATCGCATCTTACCTGGGCATCAGCCCTGAATTTTTGAGTAAGATTAAGAAAAAATCATCGCTGCTTTAAAGCAAAATAAAAGATCTTAAACCTGGTTAATACATGGCTTTGATTTGCTCAGGGCTTAACCTCAAAAACCTTGCGGCATTATTGAACAGGATGTCTCTTTTTTGCTGTTCATTCAGGTAACTGGCAGTTTGAATCCTCTTAATCCCCACACTTATTGCACCCGGCCATACCATTTGATCTGACCCGTACATAATGCGTTTACCAAAGCCTGCATTCACCATTCGACCAAGATAATAATCGAATTCCTTTTGTGGCAGGATGTAATTGATTACACCCAGATCTACATATAACTCCGGATAAGCATAGAGCATGGCCAGCATATCATCGAGCATGGGCCAACCGGCATGCATGGCATACACACGTAATTTGGGGTGTTTTATCAGGGCATCTTCAAGTACCAGTGCACTGCCAAGTTTTGCCCTTGAACCGGTGAGGTAAGCATTTCCCGGAGGCCCTGTCCCCAGGTGTATGCCCGCCGGAACATCAAGCGATTCGGCCATTTTTAAGTAAGGTTCTACCGCCTGATCGGATGGAGATATCCCCTGGTATTGCACGGCAATCTCACCAAATACCTTAAAAGCCCCCGACTTGAAAAGCTTGCTGAGCGAATCGACGTCGAGTTTCTCCTTTCTAGCCATTGCTAAATCCCAGTACACGCCTGGGATGATTCGACGTGGCATTGTCTGCTGATAGGTCAGCACTTTCTTTATATCGCCGCTGGTAACAGCATAAATATTATATTTTTCTAAAAGGGCCAGGGTTTGCTTTTGCAGATCCGCATCGTTTAAAGGAGAAGTTACGCTACTTTGGTTCCATTCAGCCGATTTCATGGCCCCGATAAACGCTTCGGGATAACTTGATTTTGGGTCAAAGGCTCCAAAGTTTTCGTAAGGTGCCCCGATTTTTAAAGGTGGTGGCCCCTGGTCTTCTGCGCCAATGGCATGAAGGTGCATATCAATAATAGGCAAAGGCCGTTTGGTTTGCGCATATGCCGTACTAACATAGAGCACAAGAAAAGAAATTAAGAGCTGTCTCATAGCATTTTATATAAATAAAGCTAATCATTTCCCTGCAAATAAACCAACAAATCTTAAGCAGCACTTTTTATGAAAAACATCGGTCGCAAACATAAAGGTTCTGCCCTGACTCACCTGAATTTAAAGTCGAATGTCAGTTGCGCATAAAATACATTTTTAAGCTGCTCAGTATCGGTTGTGATTTGTGTGCGGGTTTTTGCGGCGCTGGTTACTGTAAGTATGGTGGTAGAAGTTACCGGGTTTTTCGGGATCGCATATACAGGTGAAAAGGTTATGCTCCAGCACCTGGAATTATAGCTTACGGGTAATGAGAACTCGTAATCAAGCAATTGAAACTTGCCACCATCCGACACGGTTGAACTCGTGGCCGATATAGTTTTTCTCTTGTTGTTTCTGGCCTTATATTCATCCAGAAAATGCTGTGTACCCAGATTCGCAGTTAATGTAGGTTCAATCCCCCAATAGGTATCATCATCTTTCCCTTCTGCCGTAAACAAATGGCTTAAGGCTCCGGTCAGCAGCAGGTCGGTCTTTTTTGAGAAAACAGTAGAAAAGGTAGCCTCCGCGGTAATAATATCGGTATCATAGGTTAAGGCTGCATCCAGGCTAGCCTTAATTCCGGCGGCAATGTTTGTACTGCTTTTATTGTAAAAGGGCTTGTCTGCATTGAAACTGGCGGAAAACTGATCTGAAATTTCCCAGTTGTAGCCAGCATCAATAGAAAAAAGATCAAATACATGGTCACTGGTAAGGTAGGAAGCGCTCCCGCTAAGGTATAAACCGCTTTTATGGTAATAACCAAAAGTTGCACTGAGGTAAGGAATGGCCACGGAATCTTTACGGCCATTATAAACGGCATTGCTCAGGTAATCTACCGAACCAAGCCAGTAAGAATGGTTTTTTGTTTTGCTGCTGTCGGGCAGGGTTTGTGCATCAGCTGATGACAACATACCGAAACAAAGGAACAAAAGAACTGTGTAACAACATTTCATATAGCTATTCTTTATTAAATAATTATTAAAATTCTATATCGATGATGAATAATACATGAAGCCGCTACGTATTGCCCTGAAGAACAGCAAAAGACAATCAGCATCAGGAAAGCCTTGCTTAAAACTGCTGAAAACAAAAAAAGCGCAGGCGATAACCTGCGCTTTTCTTAATTTAAGTTGCTGCTTAAAAAGAATACCTTAAGCCTAACTGCATCTGGTAACGAGATCCGAAGAAATCTTTTGCATAAGAAGTTACATCATTTTGTGAAAAAGTATATACCGGATAACTTGTTGGCGTTCCGGCAGTAGTTACCTTGATTCCCATGCTGGCCATCGAGTTATAGGTGTTCGGAGAAAAGTATTGTACACCCCAGTCTTTATTAACAAGATTAGTCAGGTTGATGATATCATAAGTTAAGGTAAGTACATGTGGGTGTTTTCCTTTTGCTACCTGTATGTCCTGAGCAAAGCGGAAATCGGCTTGTACATTCCATGGTGTTCTCGCACCATTACGTTCTGTAAAATCGCCCCTGCGTGTTGATAAATATTTATCACCATCGATATAGGCATCGAATGCGGCAGCCTGTGCAATTCCGGCTGGTGTATTGGCAAAGAACTTAGTGGTTTCACCTGTTGCCGGAACGTACAGTAAACTTACGGTCTGTCCTGTACCGTTAATTCGGGTATTCACTAAACCAAGAGAATAAGGCGAGCCCGACTGTCCGCTGAAAAACAACGAGAAATTAGACACGTATTTACCGTTTTTAGCCCAGTCTAAGCGATAATTGAGGGTTGAAATAATACGGTTACGGATATCGAAGTTAGAATAGGCCAGCGACGGATTATTAGGGCTTAACGATTGGTTCAGCTGCCAGTTACTTTCCATAGAGTTACGGATACCGTTGGCTATGTCTTTCGATCGGCCATAAGTATAGGCAACCATGAAATCCAGGCCCATCGGAATTGATTTACTTACCTGTGCAGTTAAACTATATTTGTAGCCCTTATCGGTATTTGACAGTAAATAAGCATTGGTATATAAGCTATTGATTTTCGAACCCGAATAGATTGGCTGCTGATGCTGTGTATCGTAGATCATATACTTTGGATTATCAACATAATTGATCTGCTGGAACTGAATATCTTTGATTACCTGACTGAAAATACCCTCAATTGTAAATTTCCATTGGTTATCGGTCTTGTAATCGAAAGCTAAGTTACTTCTCCAGGCTTTCGGCATTTTAAAATTATTGTCTACCAGATCCACCTGTGTAGCACCAGAGGCATCCTTAACATTTGTACCTTGTTTAGCTACATAGCCGGCTTCTCCGTTACCAGTCAGGGCATCACGGATGGGATCTGTTCCGGCTACAGGTGTAACTGGTGTAGCACCATAACTGTAACTCTTATCGAAAGCACCATAGTTTACCCCGTTGTTATAATAAGCATAACCAATCCAGGCAAAAGGAATACGGCTGGTAAATAAACCTGTTCCGCCCCTAACCGTTAAACGCTGGTCGCCCAATGCATCGAAATTAAAGCCTAAGCGTGGTGAAACCTGAACTTTATTCAGGAACTTTCCGCTAATGGCAGATGGCTGGGTATACGTGTAAGTCGTTCCGTAATTTGCATCAACCGGTGAGTTCGTTGTTTTCGAGCTGATGGATGGCATGTCTGGCAGGTTTGCCATATCGAAACGTAATCCTGGAGTCAGCTTTAAACGATCACCAATCCTGATTTCATCCTGTCCGTAAACACTGTACATGTTTACATTAAAACGGGCGGTTGGGTTGGCTATGATATTGTCGCGTGTATTATCGTCGTAGTTATAGCTTGTACGTACACGGTTTGGCCTGTTATTTAAGAAATCAGAAATACTGCTATAAGCTACACGACCGTTCCAGGAGTTCACAAATCCGTAATTAATATTATAAAATTCGTTGTGGGTACCAATGGTAAAGGTATGGTTGCCTTTACTGAAAGTGTAATTATCTGTAAACTCAAAGGTATTCTGCTTCATGTTGAAAATACTGGCTTCACGGTCGGTGCCTAAGAATATGGTACCCCCATTTGATGCGATTTCAATCTGAGGTAATGCAGGGTTTGATAGCGGATCGCGGAAATCGTGCACGGTTGAGTAACCTACGATTAAATTATTGGTAGCCGAATTGCCAAAACGTGTTTTTAAGTCAGCCACTGTAGATGTCTGGTTGTTGTTCTGCTTGAAATCTATGCCACCAAACCTGAAATTCAACTGATCGCGTTCAAGATTGGTTGCCTTGGAAAGTATAGTGTTGTTACGAATGGTTAACTGGTTGTTTTCATTAATATTCCAGTCTAAGCGGTTAAAGAACTTGTTCGATTGTGAATAGATATTGTAATCGCCGAACGAGCCTGCATCAACACCGTATGCCGTACGCATGTAGTCAGATATCTGCTGTGCTTCCGACAAGCTTAACAACTTCATATCTGCCGAACCTGCACCAAGTATTACAGGGTCTTGACGGCGGGTAATTTCCTCGTTGGTAAAAAAGAATAATTTATCTTTTATTAGCGGAAAACCTACCCTGAAACCGGTTTGATAATCATGAAATGATGATGGTTCTTTCGAGTTATCGCCAATTTTATTCCTGCCGATTAATGATGCATTTCTTCCATATCCGTATACCGAACCGGTTACTTCGTTTGTACCGCTTCTGGTTACCGCATTAATACTGCCACCAAGGAAATTTCCAACCTTAACATCATAAGGAGAAAGCAATACGGTTACATCCTGAATCGCATCAAGTGATACGGGGTTAGTTCGCGTGCTGCTTCCCGGCATACCCGAGCTACCGCTCTGCCCACCTAAAGATGGGCTGAAACCTATGGCATCATTATTAATGGCACCATCAATGGTTACGTTATTATACCTGAAGTTGGTACCACCAAAGGTATTGTCTTTACTACCTTGCGGAGTAACCCTGGTAACATCCTGAAGGCTTCGGTTCATGGTAGGCAGGCTTTTGATTTGCCCCTCACCTATACTTGTGCCTGCACCCTTTTTAGTTGGTCCTTTCTGCCCTTTAACGCTTACCTCTGCAAGTTGGTTACCTTGTTCTTCAAGGTTAACATCTACTTTCTGGTCTGATCCCAACGTAAGGTAGATGTTTTCCCTTGTCGAACCGGCATAGCCGATATAAGTAACAGTAATCTTGTAAGGGCCTCCGGGGTTAAGGTTGCCGATACGGTAAATACCATTTTCATTCGACGAAGCTTTTGATACCGTTCCTGTTGGTACGTGCAGCACCACTATGGTTGCGCCCGGAATAACATCCTTACTGTCTTTAATTTTTCCGCTAATGCTGGAAGTGGTTACCTGGGCTTTTGCACAAATAACCAGTAACATGAAAATACTAATGAGAGATAGTACACGTGATTTCATTTTCTGTTGTTTTTATTTGAAGCAAAACAACAGTCTAAATATTAACAAATTGTTAACAGGTAATTAAATTATTACTTTAAATTAATGGTAATAAAATATTGAATTAATAAATAAATAACAATAAGGATTCTGCGTCCCGCTATTGGGCCGTTATGATGGGTGGTATGTGAGCTTGTTTAAGGCAGATTAGTATCTATACGTTTGTTGTATTATTGTCTTTAATCGTAAAAACTGTTCACTTTCTGAAGAGAGCTCCGTTTTTAAAGCCTTTAGCTTCGAGGGTAAAACTTTCATTCTAACCTGTCTGTACAAGCGTTCAAAATCATTAATCTGTTCTTCAATGGCAAGGAGCATTTCCTGATAACGTTTATGCTTGTCGAGCAACCTAACTTTCAGGTCCTTTAATTCCCAGCTGTCAAGATTATCCTTTCCCATTTCCAGCTCTACCTTCTCCAGTATTTCAAGTGCATCTATTATGCCCGCTATTTTATTTTCCCTAATCGCCTTAAGTCCCATATATTTATTTTGATCTATGCACTGATTGTATATGCTTCAAAATTATTGTTAAGGAATTAAAAAGGGATTAAAGCAGTCCGCTCAGGAACTTTATCATCCGTTACAAAACTCTAACAAGAAAATGAAGAAATAATGAAGATTAATAAGGCTGGGCAACTGTGCACCTGACTCCTAATGGCTTCATCAAAAGTTCATCTTCATCAAACTATATTTAATCATGATTTAACAGCCCCAATAAATGAGCGCCAAAACGGTATACCTGCCTGGTTATGCTTTTTTATTTAAAGGCTTTAAAATTTAAGAAGATGAAAAGGTTAAAAAATGTAATCCCAAGCTTATCAATGGTTGCTTTACTGGTGATAAGTGCAGCTAACGTTGCCCAGGCGCAACGTGGTGGATTTAGAGGTGGTGTGCATGCAAGTTTCGGTGGAGGCATCAGCCGTGCGTATTATGGCGGTGGTATCAGAACGGTAGTAAGACCGTATTACAACCCTTATGTAGGGTTGAACAGTAGCTTATGGCTGGGAAGCCTGCCTTATGGCTATTATCCGTTTTACTATGGTGCTAATCCCTATTTCTATTATGGCGGCCAATTTTATCAGCAGGCTGCTGATAAGGGCTATCAGGTAATTGAAGCTCCTGTAGGTGCGGAGGTTCCTGTAATACCCGACGACAGCCGCCCGGTAATGATTAACGGAACAGCATACCTCGCCTATGGCAATGTATATTATGTACAGTTAAATAAAGCAGATGGACTGGTAACCTACATGGTTGCCGGTAGAGATGGTAGGTTGAACACAAAAGACCTCGATATTCAGGGCCATTTAAGACCCCTTATCGGAGATGTGGTAGCGAAATTACCTTCGGGGGCAAAAAAGATGAATGTGGATGGGAGGAAATACTGGGTAACCCCTTCAGGCCTGCAGCTGGAAAAGATTAAAATGGGCGATGAACGGTTTTACCGTGTGGTTTTAGCCTGAGTGATTTAGTATTAACAGCTGAAAAAGACCATTCCATTACCGGATGGTCTTTTTTGTTGAAATAGCATTTGGCTACAAAGTCCCCGATAAATCACACGCTCATCCGGCGCAAGTGCCCGCTTGTACCAATTCTATTCCATAATTAGCACAAAAGGATGCCTGCGCTAAAGTAGTCATGCCGGAAAAGTTTTAATTGATCGCATTGGAAATATTTAAAAACAGGCATTTATTCTGATTAATATTTACTTTAGCAAATAACGGCTAAAAATGAGAATAAAGATAATCAGTGATCTACATCAGGAATTTGGAATTTCGGTACAGGATTTCAAGAATGCTGATCTTGTTATCTTAGCCGGAGATATCAACACAGGCACTAAAGGCATAGCATGGGCAAAGGAATACATTAAGGATAAACCGGTTTTATATGTTATGGGTAATCATGAGTACTATAAGGGCTCCTACCCGGGAACACTTAATAAAGTCATTAAAGCCGCATTTAACTCGAATATTATAGTTTTAGAAAATAAAAGCGTCACCTTCGGCAGTATCAGGTTTCATGGTGCAACTTTATGGACAGATTTCTCGCTTTTTGGAAGCCCTGTAGAATATGGTATTATTTGTCAGGCGCAAATGAATGATTACAAACAGATCCGGATCGATCCATCCTATTCAAAGCTTAGAAGCATTGATACATTCAGAATTCACCAGGCATCAAAAGCCTGGTTAAAGCAAAGCCTTGCCGAATCAACGGAATATAAAAACATTGTAATCACCCACCATGCTCCGAGCTTAAAATCAATACCAGCCATATACCAGAACGATCCGCTATCTTCAGCCTACACATCTGATCTGGAAGATATTATCGCGAAACACCAGCCGCTTTACTGGATCCACGGGCATATTCACACACCAGTCAGCTATACTATTGGTAAAACCGCAATTATCTGCAATCCTCATGGTTATTTAAATGAACCTTATAACGGCTATAATGAAAATTTAATTATAGAAGTATAGCGGTTATTTCTTCGCATCAGCCTATTCAAAAATTCTTTTTTTAACATAGCATTTGCTAGGAGTAACAGCCTCATATAGTTACCGCAGGCAAAGGTTAAACTGTTTAACGATAAATAATCATCATTTATCGACACATTAAACCGGCTGTAAAGCAAAGACTTACATTTGAAACAGAAAAGTTACCAGGCTTCATATAACAACAAACCCAATCGGTTATGAAATTCAGCATTAAAATTTGTGCGGCGATCCTGATCATGGTGATCAGTTTTGGCATCATGCAATCTTGCAAAAAGAGCAGTAGTTCAGAAAGCACAACAACTGCCTCTTCGGCAACGGTTACAGCTTTAAATTGTACCTCAACAGTATTTTCATCTACCGCTACCGCAGGTACGGCATACTCAGGAACTGCTTCTGTACCTTATACAGGTGGCAATGCCGTAGCTTACAGCGCCGGAACGGCTATTTCATCAACTGGTGTTACCGGTTTAACAGCCACTTTACAGGCGGGTACTTTGGCTAGTGGTGCGGGTAATGCCAGCTTTACCATTACCGGAACACCTTCTGGCTCGGGTTCTGCGGCTTTCGCAATTACGGTAGGCGGACAATCCTGTACCATGGCTTTAACGGTAAATGCTGCCGGTTCAGCTACCGATTGCGCTTCGGCTACAGGTGTGGCTAAAGTGGTTTGTTTAGCGAACACATTTCTGGCTACCTTAACCTCGGCGCAGCAATCGAGTGTATTACTTACTTTAAACTTAACCAATGCAAAACGATGGTCGAACCTGCCATGTGCATTGAGCTGCAGAAACGGTTTATTGTTCAGCAGTTTAACCACCGCACAGCAAACGGCAGCACTGGCTTTAATTCAGGCAGCATCAGGACCAGGTACAAACGATGGTTATGCAGAATTTCAGATGATCAGGGCAGCCGACGACTATTTAGGTTTAAGTGCATCAGGATACAGTTCGGGAAATTATGTAATAGCTTTTCTGGGCTCGCCAAGCACTACAGGTAAATGGATGCTGCAATTTGGCGGCCACCACTACGCTCAGAACATTACCTATGATGCTGGCACCGTAACCAGTATTACACCCATGCACGAAGCTGTTGAACCTAATGGATCGTTTACCGTAAATGGTACTACTTATGCAAGCCCTATGACCAGCGAGCTTGCGGCGGTTAGGGATATGCTTTCTTCTTTTAGCACCACGGAGCTTGCTTCAGCTAAAATTTCAACAACATTTTCTGATTGTTTAATGGTGCCGGGCTCCACAACAAACACCTTCCCGACCACAAAACAGGGAATTAAAGTGAGTGCACTTTCAAGCACCGTACAAGCCAAGGTTTTAGCGGCCATAGCCACCTGGGTAAATGATGTAGATGCAACAACCTCGGCAACATTTCTTGCCACTTATCAGTCAGAACTGGCCAGTACTTATGTATGTTATTCAACCAATACCTCAGGCGTTAGCGGAACAGCGAGTTCATTTTTTACGGCCAATACAGATTATGTGCGGATTGACGGACCAAGTGTGTGGATTGAATTTGTGTGCCAGAATGGTGTAGTGATATCCAATCAGGTTCACTACCATACAGTAATGAGAGACCATAGCAGGGATTATATAGGACTTTAGTGCTGGGGGAAGCTATGCGTAAATGCTCGTTACTAACCAGCTGCCTTAAAAAAGGGCAGCTGGTATTTACAATCTTTATATGGCTGCTTAGCCTGCTGCCTTTACAATTGAAGGCGCATCCAAGCCCCAATTCCTTGCTTTTCATGGATGTTAGCCCTGATAAGGTTTCACTGGAAGTTCAGTTGCCGATTACAGAACTTGAGCTTGCTTTCGGGCAAAACCTTTCCAAAGCACCTGAACAGGTTCTTGCTGATTACAGCCCGCAGTTGCGCGAATACCTGCTTGCACATATACATGCCTATACCACTCCTGAAAAGCCTTGGTTAATAAACGTAACTGCTTTACACTTGTCGAAAGGTAATTACGTAGAAAGCAATATTCCATACTGGGAGCTCGTAGCCATTGTAGAGATGCGCCCCCAGAGCGGTGAAAATACACGCGATTTCTACCTGGATTATGATGCCATTATGCACCAGGTAATCAATCATTCGGCGCTGGCCAATGTTCGCAACGACTGGGAAAACGGAAAGGTGGAAAACTATTCCATACTAAGTCAGGCTATTTCGTGGGATTTGGCCAGTAATAAAATAGCCCCTTTTCATGTGGTGCTGGGAAAAGGAAGTAATTGGCAGGGCTTTAAAAGCCTTGTGGTAATGGGTATGCGCCATATTTATGAAGGTACCGACCACCTGATGTTTTTGCTTGTACTGCTTTTACCCTCAACTCAACTGTTTCGCAATAACAAATGGGAAGGTTTTAAAGGAACACGGAAAAGCCTGATCAGTTTATTGAAAATAACTTCCGCATTTACCATCGGCCATTCCATAACCTTGTTACTTGCTGCACTTAACTGGGTACGTGTACCTGCGCAGCCTATCGAAATCCTGATCGCCATCTCTATTTTAATTTCGGCGATACATGCCATGAAGCCGGTTTTCGCCGGAAAGGAAGTTTACATTGCTGCCGGTTTTGGGCTTATCCATGGGCTTGCCTTTGCCGCTACACTGGTTAACCTGAATCTCGATGCCACCAGAATGATAATGAGTATCCTCGCATTTAATGTTGGGATAGAATTCATGCAGTTATTCATCATCTCCATCATCATTCCCTGGTTACTATTATGGAGTACCACAATATCTTACCGTTTTTTGAGGCTTTTCGGGGCAACCATAGCTATTATTGCTGCAACCGGCTGGATTATACAAAGGATTAGCTACAGCCATAATTTTGTAACCGATATTATGGATAAAACGGTAGATTACACCTGGTACCTCATTGCAGGGCTTGCTGTCTTATCAGTGGTAAATTATATCATCTTCAAAAAAGTAGTTAAACGAAAGACCGTTTCTGCCAATCAATATTAGTAAAACTTATTTTTAGTACAGTGCAAATCAGGTAAAGACATCACTTTGTGCAGAACAGATAAAGTATGCTAAACCAGCCTTAAGAAAGTTACAAAAAAAGGGAAGATATTAATCTTCCCTTTTCATTTCTAGCTTATTAAAGCTTTATATTTCTCACGGTTATCAATAATAACCCATAGATTGATTAAAAACAAAATCAGTGAAATTGTGATTCCGGTAGATGTTGGGAATTTGAAGGTATTATGCAGAATGATGCCCACCATTACAGGTAAGATAACAATGGCTCCCAAAGCCCTGGTTTTTGGAATAACAAAAAGTAAGCCGCCTACAAACTCTACAGCTCCAACCAATGGCATCAGCCAGCTCAGTTCGCCAAAGGCAGCATAAACTTTTTTGGTGGCCTCATCGGCTTCCGGCATTGGCATGTAATGTAGAAACTTGTCAAGTCCTGCATTGATAAACATTAAACCAAAAAGTAAGCAAAGAATAAATTTTACAATTTTCATAATTAGTTTTTTTTAAAATAAATTTAAGAAATTCCCGAACATTTTAAAATAATGCTAAAATGATTTATTAAGGGTATAAAAAGCGCTTTCTCGAATAACTGCTTCAACACTTCAACGCTGATTACGGTCGGTCTCCCCGGCATACGCTTAACAGGTGTTAAAACAATCCCCTTGCTAATACGTTAAAAACTAAATCATATACCATGAAATTTTGCTTTTTATTGTTGTTAGCCACTACCCTTTTTTCATGCCAGTCGAAGAAGGCAAAGGAATATATCACATTGCTCGATTCTACCGAGCGCAAGGTATTTCACATCCTGATCGATAAAAACACGGAAGACAAAAGACTTGAAGCTTTAATTGCTGAAAAGCCTGACAGTGCCATCTTTTATGGCAATAAACAGGCAAATGAGCTTAATAAGGTGCTTCGTGACATGGAAAAAGCACAGTTAAATAATCTGCCCGATGGTGAAGCCCTAAAGAAAAGCACTGTGGCTTACTATAAAGTTGTTGCCCAAATGAAAGACCTTGATTTACAGGAAGCCCGGCTGATGGTTGTCCAGTCAAACGGAGATAAAACGAAATCGAAGGAAGCCCAGAATGCCATCTTTAATATGGCACGCAAACGTGTAGAAATACATAAGGTTTTAGGACAGCTTGATCAGGAACGCTACCGTGCAAAAAGCAAGTTTGAAGAAACCAATCATTTAAAGTAAAAATGCTTATTTCCATTTTGTAAAGGGCCTTACTTAACAATTAACCAATTTAGCTATTAACCAATTCAGCAATTAACCAATTAAACAACATATACTAAAAACATGATGCTTTATGCAGGGCTATTTTGTTATCAATAGCGCCTGCTTTGTGTAATTAGCCTAAACAGGTTTAAGCTTTATGCTTTCTCAACCTGTTGGGCTAAGGTTTCAGCATAATCATGCTGATGTTGTTCATCGGTTATTTTTGTAGGGTCAATGTTAGTGCTTTTCCATTTGGGTATAAACCAGGATTTATAAATCTACTTTTTGAGGGTTATTACAAGAGGTGGTTAGATGCGGGTAAAAAATTATAATAAGCTGAAGTCAAAATTGATGTAACGGTTGTGATAACAAAACGAAATATTCCAGTTTCTACCCTGCCCGGTATCTGGCAACAGGTAAAATCTCAGATTGTCGGTAATAAGGGCATTATAAAGAAAGGGCGTTGGGAAAATTTCACCAGCCATTGGTTTTATCACATTTACAATAAGGCTCTTCAGTATAACCCGACCCTTTTTTGCTACAGGCATATCGCTTTTTACCTGCAATGTCTTTTTAAACACAGCAAGTGTGCGATGTAATTGCAGCACATGTTTTTCGCTTTCATTACAAAAAAAGCCAAACATGCATAACAACATTGCCACAAGGATTAGTCTGTTCATTGGTACTGAATATATCGTGGGCAAATATATAGTTTTAAGACACTAAAAAGTGTCTTAATTAAAAAATAAATTTTGTAGCATTGTATCCAGAAGCATAATCATGGAAAGAAAAACTACGGCAGGCACTATAAGAAATAAGGAAAGGAGCAAGAAAAAATTCCTCGATGCGGTAGGTAAAATACTTAAAACCAAAGGTTACGCCGGTTTAAAAGTAAATGATATTGCCGCTACAGCCGGATTAGACAAGAAAATGATATACACCTATTTTGGTGGTACCGACCAGCTGATTGATGCTTATGTACATTCGCAGGATTTCTGGAGTAATATTAAGGATGAAAAAGTACCGGTAACGATTAACGATGGCGGTAAGGCATTTACTGAAAGTACATTATTCGAACAGTTCGACTATGTCTTTAAAAATAAAGAGCTGCAAAAAGTACTCCTTTGGCGCTTATCCGAGCAGCGTAATTCGTTAAAGAAATTAACTGACGACCAGGAAGCAAACGGTGAAATGTTGTTCAGGAACATCACGGCCCCACATTTTGGCGATAAAGATAAACCTTTCAGGGCCATAATGGCTTTATTGGTATCAGGCATCTATTATCTTAACCTTTATTCTACCGTAAATGGAAGCGTTTTCTGTGGCTTAGACATGAAAGATCATAATGATCGTGATGAAATTAAAAAAGCCATATCTTTTTTAATAGATCAGACTTACGAAAATCTATAGCTAATCATATACCTGAAAAGGTATGCCCTGCAGGCTTTTTAAACTTGCAGGGCTAATTAAAAGAGCGATTCATTAGAAAAACCCTTACTGTGATTTTCCAACCCAGGTAAAAGGGTTTCCGTTAATGAATAAAATCCTGCCATCTTTGGTGGCTGCAAACCATATCAGATAGGTTCGGGCGCTTCCCTCAATATTTGAAAAATTCGTACTCCAGTTATTGGGCAGGTTAAAATTACCAGCCGATTTCGCCTGAACAGTATTGGTAACTCCGCCAGATGAATTGGCCGCAAAGATTTGCCACTGATAGGTATTTGAACCCGTAAAGAAGAATTTTTCCATTGATGAATAACTGCTCATACCTACACCTAAACCGGTGTACATGCTGTAATAATAAGTGTTCGAACCAAAATTGTTCGACCACTCTCCCGTTTTTTCTATATCAGTAACCGCCACAGCAAAGCGGTTATAATTGGACATTGCCCGCATGCTGTTCCAGATATTTCCGGTACTCGACCAGGTAATTGTTGCCGGATCGACACCAAACTGACTGACAAAAGCATTTTTATCCGGCGAAATCATTTCAATCCAGCCTGAATTACCTTTTTTAAACAAGGCAAGAAACACACTTTTACCTGTCGCATTATCTACCGCTGTACCATAACCAAGGTAAGCCCGTTCATAATCAAGTGAAGGAGAAACCACTTTATAACCTGTTAAATTCGAGTATCTTTTTGCTACCAGTATATCCCAGGCATTGTTCACATATGGTTCAGGATCGGCCATGATACTCGTGCTGGCCTGAGGATAATGAAGTATTACTTTAACACTTCCCTTGTTTACTTCTACCCAATTATCTTTGATCTGGCTCACCCAGCCATCATCCCAATTGGTTGTGTTAAACTGATAAGTAGGTTTTCGTACTTCATAACTGGTATTTTCTTCATTCGGGCTGGCATCGCTCTTTTTACACGAGCAAAAAGCAAAGAGCACAGGCAATGCCACCATTAGTTTAATAGTTGAGATTTTCATATGATTAGATTTTAAATGTTTGCGGGTAATTACAGGCTGGTAATTTTGATATTGCCTATATAGCAGGCCGTTTGATCAGCATCCTGTGTTAAACTTTTAATCTTAAAGTTATTGTACATGATCCCCGGAGCGATGGCACAATCGCCACAGTCCTTGCCGTATTTGCTTTTAAACGTAGTTGAATTGGCGATTTCTTTCCCGTTAAGCGAAAGCGTGATATTGCTTCCTTTTTTTACGAGCTGTACATGAACCTTCCGTTTTGTATTGGTAAAAGCAGGCTGTGCGCTCACAAAATAGCCACCTACATTATTGTAATCCATGTTAGATGGAGTATTCACCAGTTCAACCCTGACCTCGCCCCTGTAGTTATGTGCTTCATCCAGACCTTTCTGGTTGCCTGCGGTTATACTGGTTCTTAATGATGAATTATATAGTTTTCCGTCGCTACCCTTTTTATTTCCGCTAAACTCCATCGAAACATTGGCACCCCATAAACCGTCGAAGGCTGCTGTCAGGATATCATATTCCAGGCTGAAGTTTTCAGGGAAGGTTTTTAATGTGGTCGATGAAATCGCGTTGTTATAACCCAGTTTCAGCCAATGGCCTTCAAAGCCTTCGGCCAAGCTTACCGAAACCGCTTTGCCTGATGAGTTAAAATACCATCCTGAAGGTTTGCTACCCACTTCATCGGCAGAAAAATCATCAAATAATACCGTATTAGCTGGCATAGCCTTCTTCTTTTCTGCATTTTTCTTAGCATTATCAAGCTTACGGCTACCATAGGCGGCCAAACGTTCTTTTAACTGTGCCGCATTGGCCGCTGTATAAGCTTTACCTTTTATTTTTTCAGGATCGAAAAAGTAGTTATAAATATAATCGTAATTGATGTTTTGCGACATGGAGGTAAAAAGTTCGTAAAGCTGGTTTCCACGCTGTTTGGTTTCGAAAGGAAAAGCGAAAGCTACCCATTGTGGTTGCAGGTCGTTCATCTTGGCATAAGTAGTAGCATCAAGTTTATATACCGGATACTGGTGTTTTAAACTTTGTTCGAAAGGGAGAATGGTAAACAAATCAGGGTCTGTTTCGAAACTATAGATATCCATCTGCATGTTATTTACAACAGCCTGTTCGTTCAGACTTGATGCATGCTTAGCCCGGAGCTGCGCAATTTTTGTACGGTATTTTGAAATAGTTTCTTTTTCAAAATAATTAAGCATATAATCTTGCGCTTTCTTATCATTAGGGTTTTGTGCTGCAACTTCCTTGGCTTTATCAGCCAGTACTTTCTTTAAGCCTTCTTCTGCTTTTTGTAAAAGTTCACCTTTGCTTACAGGTTTCCAGGGCAATTTGTTCCCGGGTACAAGGTACACGGTACACCAATCGTTCATAACAGTTACAAAAGGATAAGCATTTGGGTGAATCCGGGGATTGCTGCCAGCCCTTTGTTCTTTGAACTGTTGAGTCTGTGTATAGCCATCGGGCTGAAAGATGAAATAAAATTCGTTACCCGTATTGATAAAGTAAACAGGAAAAGCACCAAAAAGCTGGTTAACGGCTGAATAGAATTTGGTATTTTCCTCTGGTATGGGCTTAAAATTGCCATTGGGTTCGGTCCAGATTTTATCGTGACTAACATTCCAAACCAGGAAATTAACACCATAACCCTGGTTGTTAATGTACCGTGCTGAAGTACCCAAACCACCTACCGGCGTATAGCTGGCTTTCATCCATTTCACCATATCGTTAACAATGGCTTCTTTTTTCTTGGCTACAGGATCAGTCTGCGGTTTCAAATGGTCGTATTTATTATTGCTCCACCAGCCAATTACGCTATCCTGTATGTCCTGGTCAAATTTTCGCTGCGCCAGCAAGTGTTGGCTAACACAACCTAAAAAGAGTATGATTACGTATAATTTCATAATACCTGAGATGTTAAATGGTAAATAACTTATTTTAATCCCCCGCCTACACCCGTACCAAAACCTATTGAACTGGCGCCGGTAATCAGGCTAATCCGTCCGTTAGCACCAACGTTAACCGATGCATCGCTAATTCCTTTACCGCCAAGTTCTGCATCACTGCCTAATGATTTCGAGGCCGATCCAATTACATTTGTACCTGCGCTTACCCCAACAGAACCTTCAATAACCACATCGGTAATTCCGGTGCGATCGATTTCTATAATACCTGTAACGCCAGCGCCTACCCCTGCTTTTAAAGGACCAACACCCGCAATATCGGCACCTACATTAGCCGAAACGGCTACGGTACAATTTACAAATTGATCTTCAAATGTTTCCTTATCCATATTTTGCTTCAAACCAAGCTTTATAAAATCAAGATCAAGGGTTGTTTCCATCCGACTGCAATCGACACTGATGGTACCGATTACATAGTTCATGCTACTATGGTACTGACAAGCAACATCATCAAACTCAGCCAGTTTACCCGAAGGCTTTATTTCTGGTTCGGCAATACACATATAGCTTGTTATCGATTTGAACATATGGTTTTCAAGTGTTTTTAACCAGGCCATTTTAAGTGCAGGCTTTACGGCTTCAAATTCTTCAGGACTCATCATGTACATGGATAGATAAGCTGTTTCATTATAGTATTGCTTGTCGAGCTGCATCTTTTCCAGATAGAACTGTTCAAGCTCGGTGTTCATTGCCTTCAGGTAATCATCACTCGCTTTCTGGTATTTAGGGCAATAATTTTCATTGCGCTGCCCCTCACCGGTTTGTTTGGCATCTTCCTGTTGAAGTTTTGTCATCAGCTGGGTATAGGCAGTTTGCAACTGTTCGCCTCTACCGGCAGAAAAAGCTGAAATCTTTTCACCCCATGCCTTTATTTTCCTGAAATAATCTTCTTCCAGGCTTTTAAGTTTTTTAATGGCCACAGCAGCATGTAAAGGCCTGGTGAAGCCCGGAGCCTGGAACTTGCCTGTTTTATAGCCGGTCTGTACCTGATTCACTATGGCTTTTAGTTTAGTATCGTTCGTTTCGAACACAAGTTTTTTGGCTTCGGCTTGCTGTTTTTCGAGCTTCTTCGTATTTTCTGATAAGGTCATATCAAAATCGACCCAGGCTTTTGCATAACCTACACACTCTTTTACCGATTTAGGGAAAGGTGGTGGCTGTAGCCCACCAAGATTCATCGCATCGGGCTTTTTATTTGCAGGCAGAAATAAATCATTACCACCGAGGTCATACCCCAGTTTCCGTAGCTGTTCTTCCTTTTCCTGCGAGTAAATGGTTTTTATTGACTTTTTCACCAGGTTAACGGCTTCTGTCTTACCACCTTTCGATTCTTCAATTTTTGCCTTTGTTACAGTTGCCTGTGGATGCCCACCCATAATCCGCAGGGTACTATCTAAATACTTTGATGATTTTTCCATATCGCCCAAACCAAACCATGCCTGGCCTAAATTATTCAGCAATGTGGTATTGCGTGGAAAGCGGCCATTTAAATTGTTCAGCAGCGGTATGGCCTGCTCCTCAGCTCCGATCATTGATAGCATTGCCGCGTAATTGCTCAGGTTATCGGTATTATTGGGGTTTTCGGCACAGGTTTTACTCATCAGGTAAATTGCGGTTTGAATACGGCCTGTTAGCCATAGCGCCGATGCGGCATTTCCTATGGCTGCATTTGATTTGCCTGAGGCTTTTAATGCCTTAAATATGCTTTCGCCCAACGTTTTAACTTGAGGCTTTAATGCGTTAAAAAGCTTCTGTTGGTTTGAGGAGATGTAACTCCCAATGGCTGCCGTAGCAAGTTTTGGTTGTATGGAGGCGATCCGGGCCTGGTTTCTTAAAGGAACAATCCTAGATTGGTTTTCCCATTCTTTTTTGAGTTGGGCATCAGAAATACCTGACAGCTTTTTGGTGGTAGCATTTATGTCAGGCATTTTAATTCCCATTTCGGCCATGCTACGCTTAGTTTCCGGGTTAAGGTTTTCCATTTCTGACTGGAGCGATTTCATCATTTTCTGAAATTCGTCCTGGGTAGGCGGTTTTTCCGCTTTTTTAACTTGTTTTGTGGTTTGAGCACTGGTAATGCCACAAAGAAGTAAACAAATAACAATTAGCAGCGATGGTTTCATAACTTTAAATCCCGTATATTGAACATGTAAATAGCCTGTCAAATTCATGGATTAAAGTTGCAGGAGATTAGCTGTTGAATCAATCACCTAAAAGCATGATTTTCTATTTATAAAAATCACCGGAAAGCGTGAGCTTACCGCGAAAAACCTTTAGCTACCTTTGTCTCTATACGCTATATCATGTACCGCAAAATATTAACGCTGTTTTATGTACTATCCCTGCTGGGTTACTTCCCTGCAATGGCCAGGCAATCGCCAGAAAGGGACAGCTTACTTCATTTATTGAAAACTGCAAAAGCAGACACAAATAAAGTATTCCTGTTAATCAGGTACGGACAACAACTCGAAGATCGTTCGCCTGTGCAGGCCAAACAATATTACCAGCAGGCTGGTGATTTAAGCAGGCAACTCGGTTTTAAAAAAGGGATAATAAAATACATTGCCAACTACACCTATATCCTGAATAACGTTGATGGCGACTATCAGACATCGATACAGCTGAACCTGCAGGCACTGCAACTGGCAAGAGGTTTAAGGGATAGCCTTTTGCTTGCGAAAACACTGTTTAATGTGGGTACGGCCTACAAGATGAACAGTGAGTTTGAGAATGCCGTAAAATATTACGAAGAAGGAAAAGCCATTTTTGAACAGATTGGCGATGTTACGGCGAGCGCCCAGGGCTACGACATTCTTCAGTTGCTTTACTACTATATGCATCAATATGAAAGGGGAATTATATTAGGCGAGAAATCGGTTGCAATGCTTCGAAAATCGCCTGATGTTAATTTTCTGATTTCGGCGCTTTCTAATCTAGGCTTAAACTATTCAGCAGCAGGAAAAATAGCAAAGGCAAGGTCGGTTTACGAGCAGGCACTCGATGTTTCAATAAAGGATGATAATACCTATGGGATTATGGTGCAGTACCTGAACCTTGGCGACCTGGAACTAAACAGCCAGAAACCTCAAAAACTGGCTTTTTACATGAATAAGGCCCTGCAATTATCCAGAAAGCTCGAAAATTATGATGGAATATCTACGGCATACCGGGGGCTTGCTTATCATCATTTCTATGAAAAGGATTACATCAAAGCTAAGCAATATGCCGATAGCGCAATCCGGATTGCCAACACCCGCGGACTTCGCCAACACAGAAAAACAACCCTCGATTTATTAGCCAAAATAGCTTACAGTACGCAAAACCAGCAACAGGGAAAATACTATGAAGAACAAAGCAAACAACTTAATGATAGCCTGCTTAATGAGGTAACACAGAAACGAACAGTAGAGCTTGAAAAAAAATATGAACTAGCTTCTAAAACAACAAAAATCAGAAAACTCGAATCGGAGAAGCAATTACAAAACCTAAAGATTCAGCAGCGGAATGTGCTAATTTTTGTAGCGGCGGGTGGTTGCATACTGGTATTAATCATCTTCTTACTGGCAGCCAGAGGCTACAGGCAAAAACAAAAGATACAGAAACAGAGGATCAGCGAACTTGAAAAAGAAAGACAGCTTACGGCCACAACAGCGGTATTAATGGGCGAGGAAAAAGAGCGGACCAGGCTTGCCCGCGATCTTCATGATGGCTTGGGCGGAATGTTAAGCGGTATAAAATATTCATTTCAGGATATGAAAGGTAATTTAATCATGACGCCGGAAAATCAGCTGGCATTTGAACGTAGTATGGATATGCTCGACGGTTCGATAAAAGAAATGCGCAGGGTTGCACATAACATGATGCCCGAAGCCTTGGTAAAATTTGGTTTGATCACGGCCATCGATGATTTTTGTAAAGACATCAATCAAACGGGTGCCCTGAACATTAACTTTCAAACCATCGGCTTTCAGGATAAACCCGTAGAGCAGTCGCTTGCACACAGCATATACCGCGTTGTACAGGAATTAATCAATAACATCCTCAAACATGCCGGGGCAACGACTGCTTTGGTTCAGCTGAGCAGGGAAACCGGGTCGATCAGCATTACCGTTGAAGACGATGGTAAAGGCTTCAATCCTGCTGATTTAAAATACCAGAAAGGCATAGGCTGGGAAAATATTCAGCACCGCATTGCATTACTGAATGGCAAAACCGACATTAACAGTCAACCTGATAAAGGCACATCAATACTTATCGAAATACCACAGCCATGATAACAAAGGTTTTTGTAGTCGACGATCATTACATGGTTATAGAAGGGATTAAAGCGCTTCTGGAGAATGAGGCAGGTATAGAATGGATGGGGCATGCCACAAATGCGGCATCATGTCTGCATTTTCTGCAAAGAAATACCCCTGACATAATCCTTATGGATATTAACCTGCCGGATAAAAGCGGGATTGACCTGTGCAAGGAAGTAACCAATCTTTACCCGGGAATTTTCGTTATTGGTTTAAGTACCTTTAATCAGTACAGTTTTATCAGCAAAATGATTGATAACGGAGCAAAAGGCTACGTACTCAAAAATGCAACGAGACAAGAACTTCAGGAAGCGATTTTTACGGTAAGTAAGCATAAAAAATATTTCAGCAATGAAGTTACCCGGGTGATGACACAATTGCAGGAAAATGCACCCTTGCTTACCAGGCGTGAACGCGAAGTTTTAAATCTGATTGCCGAAGGCATGACCAATAATGAGATAACCGAAAAACTCTTCATCAGCATCAACACGGTGGATACACACCGTAAAAACCTGATGATAAAACTTAAAGCTAAAAATACTGCAGAGCTAATTAAACATGCGTTACAGCATAACCTAATCGACTATAGTGAAAACTGAAATTGTCCTGATTTCATTTCAAAACGTACAAATTTCAATCATTTTCTAATCCTGTTCTAATACTAGTATAACAATTAAGCTATACTCCGGAAAAACGCCCTGAATGTGACTTTTCAATGAAGCTGTATACCCGGTAAACTTTGTTTCAACCTTATATTTGCATAACACATGATGAGGTTACTGAGGAAAAATTTATTGAGAAGTATTTTTGGCTTAATGATATTAAGCTTAATGACGCTAAAGTTTTCCTTATTTTCAATATCTACAATTTGTGGTTCGAAAAGCAGCTACGCAATTGAAAAAAGTACCGAAGAAAGTAAAGAAAAAGAAGACGAATCATTCGAAAAAGTGAAGAAAAAGCTGCTGCTTTACGAAACATTATGTATTGAATCATTAACCCCTTCCCTGATCAAGGGTTCAAAAGCAAACAAATACACTCACTGGCTAAGGCTTTTAAGTTTTCCGGCCAGGAATGTACCAACCCCGCCTCCCAACACTACTTGCTGATACTGTTCATTTTTAAAAGAATGAATTGCGCTGCATCATTAAAAATGATGCTTTAAAAATCACTTTACATTTAGCTACTTATTTACACTGATTACCAATGGTATAAATAAGTAAATTATCACAAAAAACAAATGAAACACAATCATATTGCCGGTGCACCTACGCCCTGGCAAAGACTGGTGCGAATGCTTCACCTGGAACGCAAGACCATCAACTACATTTATATTTACGCCATATTAATCGGATTAATAGGGCTGTCGCTTCCACTCGGCACCAGTGCTGTATTCAACCTGTTATCAAACGGCGCAATGTACAGTTCAACTTATATACTTATAGCGGTAATTCTGGCCGGTATTGTTATCGGTGGATTACTCCTTATCGGACAGTTTACCCTTGTCGAATTTCTGGAGCAAAAGATATTTACCAAAGCGGCCATGGAATTTGCTTTCCGGCTGCCAAGAATAAAGAAGACGGCACTGGAGGGTGAAAACCCATCAGAACTGGTAAACAGGTTTTTCGATATCCTAACCATCCAGAAAGGCTTAACGAAGCTCCTTGTAGATATTATTGCGGCCGCCGTACTCATTTTCTTTAGCGTGATCCTTTTGTCATTCTATCATCCGGTATTCATGGCTTTCGGAACTTTTGTATTGATTGTAATGATATTGGTAGTTGTGCTTTACTACCGCCAGGGCGTAAGAACGAGTATAGAAGAATCGGAATACAAATACCAGGTAGTGGCTTATCTCGAAGAAGTTGCTGCCGACCTTGACAGCTACAGAACAAATGCTACAAAGAAGAAAGAAATTATTGAACGTACCGATAAGATTACGGCCAAATATATCCAGTCACGCAATGATCACTTTGGCGTATTGAAGAAGTTTTTCTTCAGTGCAGTAGCCATGCGAACGGTGCTCATGGGTGCTTTACTCCTTTTGGGTTCATATTTTGTAGTAGAACGCCAGATGACTTTTGGTCAGTTTGTCGCGGCAGAAGTAATTATTGTACAAATCAGTTATGCTATTGAGAAGCTGATGACGAATTTAAACACCGTTTTCGATATGGTAACCGGAGGTGAAAAACTTGCTGTAGTAACCGACCTGGAGTTGGAGGAAGGAGAATTTAACCATGGCTAACCATCAGCAGAACATTACGGAACTAAATAACTGGGAAAGCCTCTCCGTTTATGCAAACCATAAAATTATTGATGCCAGGGGCCCAAAGCGATTAGGGCGCATCCTGTTATTTGTGCTTGCTTTCTTCATCGTATTACTTTTCTTACCTTACAGGCAAACCATACCCGGCCGCGGAACGGTAACAGCATTACGTCCGGAAGACCGCCCACAAACGGTACAAAACCAGATTGGTGGCCGTATAGAACACTGGGCTGTACGTGAGGGTCAGGAAGTAAAAAAAGGCGATACCATACTGGTAATTTCTGAAACAAGCCAGTCGTACTTTGACCCTGAACTCCCCACTCGTTTAAACGAACAGCTTGATGCCAAGCGTGGCAGCGAAACAGCCGCAGTGCAAAAGATCGACGCAACAAAAGCGCAAATGAAAGCGCTGAGTGACGGACTACGTTTTCAGATGAAAGCGGCAGAAAACAAGGTTTTACAGGCCCGAAATTATGTGAGCATTGATAGCGCCGATTTACTGGCTGTTCAGCGTTTCTATGAAACCACTAAAACGCGGCTTGAACGTTATGAAACAGGTTATAAAAACGGATTATTTTCGCTTACCGATATTGAAACACGCAGGCTTAAGCTGCAGGAAGACAATGCAAAGGTGATCAGCCAGCGTAATAAACTGGATAATGCCAGACAAAACCTGTTCAACGCCGGTATCGAGCTCGATAACATCAGGGCTAAATACCAGGAATCACTATCGAAAGCACAATCAGACATGAGTTCAGCGGTATCGAGCCGTGCCAGTGCACAAGGCGACATTGCCAAACTTCGCAACGATATTTCGAACATCAGCATCAGACGTGGCCTTTACATTGTACGTGCACCGCAAAGCGGATTTATCGTAAAAACCTTGAAAGCCGGAATTGGTGAGAATATTAAAGAGGGTGAATCGGTTGCTACATTACAGCCCAGAGAGCCACTTGTAGCAGCAGAGTTGTATGTTAGTGCCATGGATGTTCCTTTAATTCTCGATACCAGCGACGTACGATTGCAATTTGAGGGCTGGCCGTCTATTCAGTTTGCCGGATGGCCTTCAGTGGCTGTAGGGACCTTTGCCGGAAAAGTATTTTCTATCGATCGCGTAAGCAGTACCGGAGGAAAATACCGCGTATTGGTAAGTCAGGCTAATCCTGTTCCTTCAAAAGATGAACCTTGGCCAGCACAGTTACGTCAGGGCTCAGGTATATACGGCAGGATTATTCTGCGTTCAGTTCCATTATGGTACGAAATCTGGCGGCAGCTGAATGGCTTCCCGCCAAGCCTGGATAAGGAACCTGCTGAGCTAAAAGAAAAGAAGTAAGACGGAAGGAGAAATTGTGATGAAGATAAATTTTAAAAAGATAACATTGCTACTGTTCTCTTTGTTCCTGTTGTGCAGGATTGGCCAGGCGCAGGCCGTAAAGAACGACAGTACAAAGGTTTTTACGCTGAGTGATCTGCAAATGGTTGTTTTCAAATACCATCCTGTAATTAAGCAGGCAGCTTTGTTGAGCGAATCGGCACAAGCCAAGGTATTACAATCGCTGGGTTATTTCGACCCGGAACTGAAAGCCGGTTTCAGCAAAAAGTTATTTGGTAATACCGACTATTATAACAAATGGAACAGTGAGCTTAAAATACCGCTTTGGCTGGCAGGAGCAGATTTAAAAATTGGCTACGACCGCAATGTTGGCGAATATGTAAATCCTGAAAACCGAACAGCTACAACAGGTTTATCAGCCATTGGCTTAAGTATTCCTTTAGGTCAGGGATTGATTATTGATGCCCGCAGAAGCACTTTGCGACAAGCAAAATCAATGGTTCAGTATGCACAGGCCGACCAGATCAAGGAGATAAACACCGTATGGTATGAAGTTGCCAAAGATTACTGGAACTGGTACTATGCACATAAACAACATGAACTGGTAAACGAAGGGTTGGATTTAGCGCAGCGCCGATTTAAAGCCTTGAGTCGGCAGACACTCCTTGGCGACAAACCTGCAATAGATTCGGTAGAGGCTTATATTACGGTTCAGGAGCGGATAATTCAGCAGGAAAAAACAGCTATCGAATTGCAAAATGCCCGGTTGGTACTTTCCAATCACCTCTGGGATGAACAAGGGCAACCACTGGAAATTCCTGCTGGGATTCATCCTGAAAATATCGACCGCCAGCTTGCACAACCCAATAACATGCTGCTTGATACCCTGCTCGGACAAGCCAGGGAACAGCATCCGGAATTGCTAAAACTGCGAAGCAAAGCGGAGCAACTTGCCATAGAGAAAACTTACAGGCAGGAGCAATTAAAGCCTAAACTTAATGTTATCGGAAACCTGCTTTCGAACAGGACTGGTTTTAACAGTAATATCCCTGGTTATTACGACTTTAACTGGAGCAATTACAAATTAGGTTTAGAGTTTGCATTTCCCCTTTTCCTGCGCTCGGAACGTGGAAAACTTCGTGAGGTAAAGATTAAACAAATGGAATTGAATTATGACTTACAGCAATCAGGCAGAACGATAAGAAACAATGTGATTACTGCATTCAATAACCTGTCGGTGTATGCCACACAGCTGGCCGTTCAGGTAAAAAGCATAGAAAATCAGCAGTTACTGGTGAACGGCGAGAACCAGAAATTCGCCCTCGGCGAAAGTACCCTTTTCCTGATCAACAGCCGGGAAACAAAGCTGATTGACATGAAAATAAAGCAGGAAAGTATGGTTTCAGGCTATCAAAAAGCCCTGGCAGAGCTATATTACAAAGCCGGAAAAAACACAACTACGTTGTAAACCTTCAAACACATGGATTACCTGATTTAATCCATGTGTTAATTATCCTTTTTACGTAGGCATTGGATAAATGAACCTTTCAGCAAAGTAAGTCTGGACGTTACAACAAAACACAGCGAATAAATTTCTCCGTTAATTTGTGTAAATTTATTTAGCTATGAAAAATACAGAAACAGTATTGGTAACTGGAGGTTCGGGTTTTATTGCATCTTATTGCATTATTGATTTATTGAACAAAGGCTTTAAAGTTAAAGCGACCTTACGCTCACTAAAAAAAGCAGAACTGGTAAAACAGATGCTTAAAGCAGGTGGCATAGATTCATTTGATAATTTATCCTTCGTTGAAGCAGATTTACAGCACGAATCTTCATGGGATCAGGCAGTAGAGAATTGTCAATATGTAGTACACGTGGCCTCACCTACGCCACACACAGATGCTAAAACTGAAGATGATTTTGTAATACCAGCCAAAAACGGCGTCTTATATGTTTTAAAAGCGGCAAAGAAAGCTGGTGTAAAGAGAGTTGTACTCACCTCTGCATTCGGAGCCGTGGGGTATGGTACTGTAAAAAACACACCATATACAGAAGAAGACTGGACCATATTAAACGAAACCGTCTTCCCCTATCAAAAGTCTAAAACCATTTCTGAACTTGCCGCCTGGGATTTTATTACAAATGAAGGCAAAGGACTGGAACTCTCCGTGGTAAATCCAACGGGTGTTCTTGGTCCTGTTTTATCCGATGACTTTTCTCACTCCATACAAAACATTAAACAAATGTTAAACGGTGAGATGAAAGCCTGCCCTAAACTAATTTCCGGCTACGTTGACGTAAGAGATGTTGCAGACTTACATATTAAAGCCATGATGATGCCCGAGGCAAATGGACAGCGTTTTATAGCCGTGGCCGGAGAAGGATTATCCCTTTTAGACATAGCAAATGTTTTAAGAAAAAATCTTCCAGAAAGAGCTGATCAATTGCCAGGCCGGGAATTACCGAGTTGGCTCATTAAATTAATGGCTATCTTTATTCCGAAACTCAGGGGGGTAAAGCCTTATCTGGATATGGTAAAGAGAGCCAGCAGCAAAAAAGCAATAACCATGCTTGGATGGCAGCCGCGTACCTCAGAAGAAGCTATTATAGCCACTGCTAACAGTTTAATTAAGTTAAATATTGTAAAGTAACAGATTTTCATTTTATAAGATAAACGGCATGAAAGTAATTATTACAGGTGCTACCGGACTTGTAGGTGAAGGTGTATTGCTGGTAAGCCTTGAGCACCCGGCGATAACTGAAGTCCTGATCATTAACCGACGAACACTGGACATCCAGCATCAAAAACTTAAACAGCTTATTGTTAAAGATTTTTCGACGATAGGTAGTTACCATGAACAACTCAGTGATTATGATGCTTGCTTTTTTTGTGCTGGTGTAAGTGTTGTTGGTGAAAACGAAGCCTCTTTTACCAGGAAAACATTCGATTTTGTGGTACCCTTTTCGGCAACATTAGCGGATTTTAACCCTCAAATGACCTTTATTTATGTTTCCGGTAACCGTACCGATAGCACGGAACAAGGCAAAGTAATGTGGGCAAGGGTAAAAGGTAAAACCGAAAATGCACTTTTAAAACTACCTTTTAAAGCCGTTTATAATTTCAGGCCGGGCTTTATGAAGCCATTAAAAGGACAGCATAATGTAAGGTTTATTTACCGCGTATTTCAGGCACTCTATCCGGTTTGGATTACTTTACTACCCAACTGGACCTGCACTATGAGGGAAGTGGGCTTAGCCATGATCAACTGTACCAGAAAAGGATATGCTAAACACATTTTAGAAGTTCAGGATATTAAAGCACAAGCCAAAGCATGAAAATAACCGAAATAAAATCCTGTTTCATTGGTCCGGTTATTTCTCCCGAACAATTTATAGCAGAACATTTCTTTCTTTTCGTTGGAAAAGGCGTAATGAACGGCTACGATGGTAATAAACATTATGTACTTAAACCCGGTGAAAGCTGCATAATAAGAAAAAACAGGCTGGCACGATATAATAAGGTAAAAGTAGATGACAAATTCGAAAAGGTGGTAATCCTGTTTGACGAAAAATTCCTGAAGAAATTTCAGGCTATGCACAATATTACTTTTCAGGATAATAAATCGAAAGACGCCTTTATCAAAGTAAAAAAAGACAAGCTAATTAACAGTTTTTTACTTTCGCTCGAACCATATTACACTGGTACGGGAAACATTACCGATGCTTTTTCTGATGTAAAGCGTGAGGAATTACTGCTTATCCTGCTTCAGTTACACCCGGAACTGGCCACAGTTTTATTTGATTTTGGTATTCCCGGCAGACTGGATCTGGAAGAGTTTATGCAAAAGAACTATAAATTTAATGTAAGCATCGAGCGCTTTGCGTTTTTAACCGGCCGTAGCTTGTCGGCCTTTAAACGCGATTTTAAAACCATCTTTAACGATACCCCAAACCATTGGCTGGTACAAAAACGTTTAGCGGAAGCTCATTTCCTTATGGAAAAACATCAACAAAAACCAACGGACTTTTACCTTGACCTGGGTTTTGAAGACCTCTCCCATTTCTCATTCGCTTTTAAAAAACGTTTTGGTTATGCTCCTACAGCGATGTTAAACCAGGAAATCTAAATTATCCTTTATAAGCAATTATGATGTTTTTCATGGTTAAATTTCAAACCATTCAACAATCTTAATAGAGCAAGCTATATTGTATTTCGGGCTGGATAATAATTTCAAGTATTTTTATAAATTTACAAAACAACCTTATTCAATGAATATTTTAAAACACTGCTTAAAATTAGCGTTACTTTTATTTCCTTTTGTTTCGGTAGCGCAAAACAAGGGCGATCATGCAAAATCATTTTCAATTTCACCGGCCTTTGAATTGCTCCGTTCTACACACGGAAATGCGTTTTATGGCCCTTCTTTAAAAGGAAGCTATCATTTTTCTAACGGTTTTGAAACCGGCCTGGGTGTAGAATACGCGGCAACTCCTGAACACCATGATAATGGTTACGTTTTGTATAAAGTAAAATTCCTTCCAGTTTACGGAAACGTGAAATATAATTTCAAAAGCGACAAACTGATCAGGTTTTACGCCGAAACATCGGTAGGTATTTCATTCAATAAATACTATATCGCTGATGAATTAACACCTCTGGCTACCTCACGAACGAATGAAGAAGGTTTGTTTTTATATACCGGTTTTGGCGCAAAATATGCAATCAGCAATAAAGTAAATACATTTTTGGGTGTTGGCTTTAAGGGCTATAAAATGAGCACCAATGATCTGGATATCAACCCGCATGGGCTTTCGTTTATGCTTGGCTTTACTTTCTTTTAAACTATGAAGAAATTAATTCTTTTTTTCCCCATTTGCCTCACCCTGTTTAGCAGCTGCGTACTGTTTAAAAGGAACAGGGTTCATGAACATAACGGCATCGAAAAGACTGAATTTAATTTACCGATAATCCTCTATCCTGCCAAAGAAGCCTCATCAAAGAAGCTGTTAATTTTTCTTTCAGGCGATGGTGGCTGGATTAAATTTGAAGACGATCTATCTGTTATGTTTGCTGAAAAAGGTTTTCAAACCATTGGCATCAATGCAAGGAGCTATTTCTGGGAGCAAAAAACGCCGGCACAAACAGCAGGCGATATTTTATTACTCATCAGGAAGTATGCCTTTAAATATAAAACCAATCAGATTTATCTTTGTGGTTATTCCTTTGGCGCAGATGTAATACCTTTCATTTACAGCCGTTTACCCTATCGGGCCAAAAGGCACGTAAGGGCGCTGGAAATGCTTTCACCTTTTGCCACCACCGACTTCATGGTGCATTTTTCAGACTTAACCAATACTTCTGCTGATAATTATCAGTATAAAGTAGATCAGGAGATTGCAAAACTAAATATACCTATATATTGTTTTTACGGAACTGATGAGGATGATAAGCCTTTGAAAACCATTACGCAAAAGAATTTCCATCTTGATAGTTTAGGAGGTAATCACCATTACAAGGAAGAAGATTACCATAAAATTATAGCAGCGCTAATTAAATAATATACTATGTTCAAATCGTCGGCAACCTTAACACTTCTGTTCCTATCCATTTTTACCTATGCACAAAATGCTGCTGATATTTCAAAATTACCATTAAGCACCCTTAATAAACCTGCTGCTAAAAGAATCATTTTCTATTTTACCGGAGATGGAGGTTTAAACAGTTTTTCGCAGAAACTAATCAGTGGTTTAGCGGCAAAGAATTATGCTATAGTAGCACTCGATACCCGTAAATATTTCTGGGAACAAAAGAGTCCGGATAAATTTGCGCAAGACATGAACGAGCTGGTTCAATACTATTTAAAACTCTGGAACAAGGAAGAATTTTCAATTCTGGGTTATTCTTTTGGCGCTGATGCCGCATTATTTTTCGTTCCCCGGATTAAAGAACAGCAGCATAGCCTAAAAACAACGGTATTGCTTTCGCCTTCAACATCTACTGATCTGGTTGTAAAGGTAAGCGACCTGATCGGTTTCGGCAGTAAGGAAGGAAAATACAAAACCATTTCCGAACTTAATAAAATTAATTCGCCGGTGCTTTGCATCTTCGGCAAAGATGAAGACAGCGATTTTTATAAATCGATGAAGGAAAAGAAAAATGTAGAAAAAGCACTGATACCAGGCTCACATAAATTTGATAACGACTTTGATAAAATTGTGAGCACCGTAATATCAGGCTTATAACCTAGCTGCCTTCCGAAATTCTTTTCAGCGCATTTGGCACCTGTAGAAGGTGATAATTGTGGCTGTAAATCAGGTATTTCTTATTCCACTCCGGGTAGAATTTCTCTTTATATTTTCTTAAACCTTTAAACTGGGCAAAGGCCTTTAAATTATCGTAGGCATATTTTATAGTTTTCTGTGTTACGTTCACACCATCAATACCCGACAGTGGCGCAAGACCCATGTTCACGCTTGTAAAGCCTTCATCCTTTAAATAAAGGAAAGTTTTAGCCAGCAACATATCTAAAACACCATTTGGTGCATCTGTTTCCTTTCGGATGAGGTCGTATGTTGCCTCACCTGGTGCATAATCGGGTACAAGGTTTAAGAAAGCGTAAACTTTTTCTTCCTCATCTTCAATGGTAAGGATTGTCTGGTTTTTTAAAATGCTTTTATCGAAAATCCCCTGTGTAAAGGCAACTTCCTTCTGGTCTAAATCTCTTAACCAGTTATCAGATACGGTTTGCAATTTCTGTAACAAGCCTTCCTTTTGCTGTCCTTTATAAACTTTAAAGGCGTAGCCTTCTCCGGTTAAACGGTTAATCGCACTACGGGTAGTTTTCATTTTGCCACCGTCAATTGTAAATTTAGTAAGGTCGAGAACTGCTTCCTCACCTATCGGGATAGATTTCTTTCCGATAGACCGGTAGAAATCGAGCGATGTTTCCGGTACACGATAATAAGCTGCAATAAAACCATTGTCTTCACAGCGCTCTTCAAACTTTTTAATCATTTCGAGCTTATCATTTACCGTAGCTGCCACCGGATCTTCAAGTACTAAAGCAAAGTGCCGGGTTATCTTAAAGCTGATAAATGCGGTTCTTTCAGCATTAAAATAAATAAACTTATCCGGATAAGTTTTAAAGTAATCGAGTGCTGAAACACCATCTGCTTTTACAAGGTTTTCTGCGTCGATAAAATCCTGCTCATTATTATAGGGCTTAGAAAAATAAGGTTTGAGTAAGCTGAAAACAATAAAAAGTATCACTAAACCACTTGCTACGTAAATGGATTGTTCGAAATGTTCGCCAAACTTTGTTAAGGGACGGAGTGCATTATCATCAATAAAGAAAATAACTTTCAGCACGGCCATCACGGCATCGACAAACTTAAATTCTACACCAAAATGCCGCTTCTCGATGAAATAAAAACCTAAAACCCCATAGGTAAATACGGCAATTGCTGCATAAATAACAACCTGATAACCAAACTTTACAAACTTTGGGTGTGGTTTCAATTTGTAATTTGCCCGGGTGTAAAACAACGATGAACCGGCCACAAAAGCCAGTAAGGCTTCTTCGTAATCAGCTGCCTTAAACAGGTGCCCTAAAATAGAAAATAAGGTTAAAGCCAATGCAATGTACCAGGCTCTTTTCGACCCCTGCAACAGGAAAATGCTCACCATAACCAGCACCAGGCCGAAGATAAGGACCAAGGAGTTACTGGTAACAATTAGGTCTTCGGGAAGAATATTCTTTACCAGTCTAAGCCTTGTTGGGATGGCCGGACTTATCGATGAAATAATGTTAACCACGCCCAGCACCAGGATAATAAAGGCCGGCAAAAGCCGTAGTATAATATTATCTTTCCGGACAATAAAACTGATGATACCGCCGATTAATGGCAGCCAGAATTCGAAAAACCTGAACAATAATGTGATGGTTGCAGCTGCCACCAAAGGAAAGCCAAACTGCCCTAAAATAAAGGTTAAAGAAACTTCAATGGTGCCTAAACCACGTAAAAACGGCGAGGCAATCAGCAAAATTACCATTACAATATAACCGATAATCGCTGCAGGTATACTTGCATTAAACCCTAAGGCAAGCATACAAATGTATAGGTGTGCAATCCCGATAACCTCAATACCTACTGAAACCAGTAAGGTAAGCCAGAACTGTTTGCGACTGATTTGCTCATCCACCATATCATCAAGAACAGCAGTTAAAGACGGTCTTATCTTCGAAAGATAACGATAGGCCCAGCTCTTTTTGGAGATAGAGTAAATCACTACAATTAAAAAAACCGTTAAAAGCAGCAGGAACAAGAAACTAAACAACTCTACATTGCCGAGCTTCGTCGATAATATTGCGATACCAAGAACCGGGATAGCTACAATAACTACCGACAAAATACCACAGAAGGCAAACAATGTAGATGCCAGGTGTATTTTTGATTTTGAAATCCCCTCCTCTTCAATTTCCGTGGTAAAGAAAATCAACGATGAAAAACCGCCGGCAGGTAAAAATATGCTGATTAAATTTCGTTTCAAGAATAGCTTTATAGAATCAATCAGGTTAAGGTTTACATTTAAGGCCCTAAAACTATGTACGTACATCTGTCCTTGGGCTATGATGTACACAATGGTTAAAATTATTCCCAGAATAATATATGTTGGTAAAGCGGTGCTCAGTTGTGTTCTGATTTGAAGTACTTCAAGGTGCTGTGCCCTTATAAAGAAAACAGCCATGCCCAACATAAACACAGCAAGAAAAAACTGCCAGAAAAACTTATTGTAAACCAATCGGGATAAAAAGGATTTCGCTTTATGCATATTTAATAAGTTGATATGCCAAGCTTTAGCCGATGCATATCGTTTTTAGGAATAATTGGTTAAATGTGACTACTAAATTATAAAGATTTTGAATAAATCTACATAGAAAAATAAACTTGAGTATTCTGAAAAGTGCTACGATAATTTTTACAGATCTTGGCAAGCGCTGAGAAACCCAGCTACGATTTAGCAAAAAATTCTTTTATTTGCGCTCATGAATCGTCTGTCCCTGATCATTATTTTAACCTTTCTTTCACTGGCTTCAAATGCGCAACTGAAGCTCATTAAAAAGATGTTATCTACCGAAGCGGATACCACCAGAAAATCGAGCTTTATGCCTGTTCCGGTATTTGGTTACACACAGGAAGTTGGTTTTCAGTTTGGTGCCGGTGCACTGTATTCATTTTATGCAGATCGGCTGGATACTTTAAACAGAAGTTCCAATTTTTCATTTACAGGTTCTTACTCGACAAAAAAAACCTACAACTTCAGTATTTATGGCGATGCCTGGAGTAAAGGGAACGAATATCATGGCCTGGCTGAACTTCGCTTAAGGAAAATGCCCTTTAATTTCTATGGAATCGGTCCGCGAACTGCACAGGCGGATGAACATAAACTCGAAATCAGACAGCTAAAGCTTCAGTTCGACCTGGAAAAACAAGTACTTAAAGACACTTATTCGGGTGTTTCTTTAGGATTTGAGAATTATAAAGTTGTTGACAGAGTTGGTGAAGGGATTTTTACCCGAGACCCAAACATTCTGGGTAGATCAGGTGGCCGTTTATTATTTGCAGGGCTTTCTCAAAGCTACGACAACAGAAATTCTAACAATTATCCAACAAAAGGCTTTTTTGGCAGGATAAGCTATCAATATGCACCCGAGCTTTTTGGAAGCGATAATTTTAGGGGCAGCCAGATTAAACTCAACCTGCGCCATTTTTTATATATCAGCAAACATTTTGTTTTAGGAACGCAGGGCATTTATAATACCGTTCAGAGCGACCATACGCCTTTTTACCTCTTACCACAGTTAGGTAATGATGAAATAATGCGTGGCTATTATACAGGTCGTTACCGCGACAGAAACCTCTTTGCTTTTCAATCCGAATTGCGTTACCGTTATAACAGCCGATTTGGGGCAGTATTATTTGCCGGTACAGGAACCGTATGGGGACGTCGCGATTTCACCTTTGATAACTTTAAACCTAATCTTGGTGCTGGTTTGAGGTATTTTTACGATCCGGCCAAAGGTTTAAGTGTCAGGATAGATTATGGCATTGGCGAGAAAAAAGCAAATGAAGATCGACAAAGTGGCTTCTATGTCAGCCTGGCTGAAGCATTTTAACAGTCAATTCGCTTTGGATTTAAAAGCAAAAGCCCCGCATTGCTGCAAGGCTTTTTACTTTTTCATAAGTAGATGATATTATTTTGTAAGGATATCAACTTTCCCGCCATTCTTAAATAAATCATGAGAAACGAAATAACCTTGTAAATCTTTGCCGTTCACTTTGATGGCTGTCATGTCCCTGCCCTTTCCTGGCTTTGAAATGGTGATGTATTTCCCATTGTTAGTTCTCCATTTAACCTCATCAAATAAAGGCACAGTAACGATATAAGATGGATCAGTAGCAGAAAACGGATATAAGCCCAGTGCACTGAACACATACCAAGACGACATCTCGCCCGCATCGTCCATACCACACAAAGCTAAGCCATCATCGCCAATACCATAAAGATTATTCAGGATGTTATCTAAAATCTTTTGCGATTTTTCGGGTTTGCCGATGAAGTGGTATGAAAAAGGTGCTTCATGGTCGGGTTGATTACCATGACAATACTGACCGATCATGGTTTCAACATTTCTGGCAATATAATTAGGGTTCCATGGTACGGTAAATAAGGAATCGAGCTTTGATTCAAAACCTTTGGCCCCGCCATACAGTTCAATTAAACCCTTCATATCGTGCGGAGCAAAGAAGGAAACCTGCCAGGCATTTGCTTCACGGTACATATACTCATAGTAAGGAAACTGAGGATTAAAAGGCTTAATCCAGCTACCATCGGCAAGTTTACCCCTCATAAAGCGTGTTGAGGGATCGAACATATTTTTATAGTTTTTCGAACGGGCCATTAAGATTCTGTAATTGGCCGTATCACCAAGTTTTTTAGCGATTTGCGCTACAGAATAATCATCATAAGAATACTCAAGCGTTTTGGAAACCCCGGCGCTGGCTTTAGTTTCAACCTTCGGATCAGGAATATCGGGTTCAGAAATAAAACCTTTCTGAATGTATTCTTCAACATGCGGACGGGCACCACCCGGTGTATTGGCATTTTTTAATAAAATCTGATAAGTTCCTTTGATATCAAAATTATCGATGCCCCGCAGATAAGCACCTGCAATTGAAGAAGCACCGTGATCGCCATGGAAGAAAGTTGGGATAAAGCCTTTTTTGTCACCAACATCCTTCATCGATTTAATCACATCAAGGGTAACATCGGGTGTAATTAAGCCTAAAAGCACATCTTTATTGCGATAGGTATCCCATAAAGAAGGTTCTGTATAATACCTGAAATCAGATTTAACTACTTTCCTGCTGGCATCGGTATATTCGCCATTAACATCGCTTCGCAAAGCAGGCCATAAAAAAGAACGGTAAAGGCATGAGTACAACATTACCTTTTGCTTCTCCGTTCCACCTTTTACCTGAATGGAAGATAGAATTGTTTCCCATTTTTGAGTAGCCTCTTTTCGGATATCGTTGAAGGATTTGCTGCCGATTTCTTTCAAAAGGTTTTCCTTTGCATTTTCGGTGCTCACAAATGATAAACCTATTTTAAGCTCAACAGGTGCATTATTGCCGTTAGCCAATTGAACAACCGCATAGCCTGTACGCTTTCCTTCTTCCGTTTTGCTTAACTTATCGATTTTGGTATTGATAATAGCATAGAAATAAACGTTTTCTCCACCCTGAAAGCCTTTGATAACATTATTTCCCTCCTGTTCGATGTTCCAGGTAGATACACGGCTATTTGCCTTTCCCATATCGAAAAGAATCTGCCGGTCGGTATTATCTTTAAATTCGTACTTATGATAGCCAGCCCTTAAAGTAGACGTTAAACTAACATTAACGTTGTAATCATCCAGATAAACCTGATAAAAGCCTGGTGCGGAGCTTTCTTTTTTATGCGAAAACTTAGAACCAAATTTTGCACCGGGATGAGACATCGGCAAAATCGGAATATTACATAAATTCCAATGGCCTTTGTTGGTGTGAGTAAAACCTAAAATAACGTCATCTTCATATTCGTAGCCAGCTCCTGAACCATACTCGGTCATTGGACTCAGCTGGACCATAGCATTAGGCAGGCTGCTTCCGGGAAAGGTTAAACCTGCCCACGAGCGCCAGCCCTGAGGCAATTCATACCCTAATATTTTAGGGTCGGTTAAAGGTGCTGTACCAATAAATGTATTTACATATTTAGTATTATTATTGCCCGACTGGCTTTTCGCTCCTGATGAAGCAAGCAGAAAAAGCAGTGCTAAACTGAGTATGTTTTTAGTTCCGGTTCTCATTGAGGTTGATGTAATTTGGTTGTTAACTCAAATATATACATTTATACCATCGGGTATAAAAAATAGCATTAACGTTACACTAAATCGTTTTATTTAATTACAGATATGAATTTCGATATCCGGGAGATTTACTTGTTATCGAAAGATAAAAAAGACCCGTTCCGCTAACAGGAACGAGCCTAACAATTAAACTTTTAATAAAGCAGGTTTTTCATGATAAGTGCGCCAGAGCAACTCACCAAATAAGGTATTCGACCAGGCAAACCAAGCCCGAGTGAATTTTGAAGGGTCGTTTTTATTGAATGACTCGTGCATGAAACCTTTACCTGCATGTGTTTTCTGCAGGGTTTCGATACAGGATTTTATTTCTTTATCATCTTTTGAAGTTAAAGCACGCATGGTAATACTCATCGGCCAGATCATATCCTGACCAGCATGAGGGCCACCAATACCTTCTGCGGCTGTACCTTTAAAGAAATACGGGTTATCTAATGAAAGGGCAAACTTCCTGGTGTTCTGGTAAACCGGATCATCTAACTTAACAGCCCCTAAATAAGGCAATGCAAGTAAACTCGGCACATTTGAATCGTCCATCAGGTACGAACTGCCAAAACCATCCACTTCAAATGCATAGATTTTACCGTATTTCGGATGGTTAACAATGGCATGTTTTTGAATTGCAGCATAAACTTCATCTGCCAGGTTCAATAAGCTACTTTCCAATGCCGAATCTGGCTGTAATGATTTGATCATTTCAGCCGCTTGCTTTAAACTGGTAACGGCAAAGAAATTTGAAGGAATCAGGAAAGGGAATATAGTTGCATCATCACTGGGACGAAAAGCAGAGCAGATTAAACCTACAGGATTTACCGGAAAACCATATCCTGCCATCGGCAAACTATCAGTAGGTTGTGTCGTTTCCCTTTGAAAATGATAGGTACCTTTTGTGTTTTTGCGTTGCTGATCTTTAAATGTTTTCAATGTAGCTTCAATTCCTTTTTTCCAGTCCGCGTCAAAAGGCATTTTATCACCGGTTTTTTTCCAGTAGTGGTAAGCCAGACGAATGGGATAACATAAGGAATCGATTTCCCATTTACGTTCGTGAACACCAGGCTGCATGGCTGTCCTGTCGGTTTTCCACTCACCTACTTTATTTGGATCGCCATAGAAAGCATTTGCATAAGGGTCTTTCAAAACGCATTGTGTTTGATGAATAATTACGCCGGCAATAAGTTTCTTTAAGGGCTCATCTTCATTTACAAACTGCAGGTAAGGCCAAACCTGTGCAGAACTGTCACGTAGCCACATTGCATCGATATCACCTGTAATTACATATGTATCCGGGCGACCATTTTTTTCTGAGTGATACACTGTTGTATCTAAAGTATTCGGAAAACAATTTTCGAAGAGCCAGCATAGTTCAGGATTTTTAACATTTGCCTGGAAAGTTTTAATGGCTGCATCAACCGCTTTGCTTTTAAAATGTCTTTTACCCTCTGCAAACCTTACCACAGGAAATTCAGGCATTAATTCGCTGGCAAAAGAAAATTTTGATGCGACAAGGCCGGCACCTAAAAGGCTTGTATTTTGTATAAAAGTTCTTCTCTTCATAATTATAATTTGTGCTATCTGGTTTCGTTTATCGTTCCTTCTAAACAGTATTGATTGCGAATGCGGTAATCAACACGAATCGTAAACCTGTTTCAGTTTATAGATTTATCTGGCTAGAATAAAAACAAATATTATTAAAATATTTTGAAGATCAAAATCAAAATGATTGTTTAAAGCACTCCTAAATCGTTTTTCTATTCCGTATTCAATTTATTACATAAATCTTCAGTTTCTACGGTTTTACGCTGATTTTACAGAAGTAAACTGATTATACCGAACAAAGCAGTGAAACCTATCATGGCAATGTATCAACCGGTAATGTGTTCTTTGTCACTAAAAAAATCACAACAAACTGATTTTAAAAAACTTATATATTCACAATCTTTTTTTCTATATATTTATTATCGTATAAAATCGTCCCGTTTTTTAGTGAAGAATTCCTTGCGTTTAGTGTTTTTACCTTAAACAAAGCTCTTATGACAAGTAAATTCGGTTTTACCAAAATGGACATCAATGAATTTGAAACATGGATTTCAAATTTAAGAGTTGCCCGTACCATTCTTTACATTCAGGAACATCATACCTGGAGCCCAAGTTATGTTCAATGCAAAGCCAATAACCAGTTCGAAATTCAGCAGGGAATGAAAACTTATCATGTAAGTACCCATGGATGGATGGATATTGGGCAGCATTTCAGTACCTTCCCCGACGGCAGCATTGTTACTGGCAGAAGCCTTGAAAACACACCTGCCTGTATTGTAGGTTTCAATGCAAATGCCATTTGCATCGAAAATGTCGGCAATTTTGATACAGGAAAAGATGTAATGACTAGTGCGCATAAACAAACCATTGTTCGTATGACTGCAGCACTTTGCAAAAAGTTTAACATTGCGGTAAACAGTAATAAAATTGTCTATCATCACTGGTTTAATCTGAGTACAGGCGTTAGAAATAATGGAAGCGGTAATAACAAAAGCTGCCCGGGAACTAACTTTTTTGGAGGCAACAAGGTAGCCGATTGTGAAAATAATTTCTTACCGCTGGTAAGTACTGCCTTAAACGGCACCACAATGCCTAAGCCTGCAAACATAGAAAAATATGTTTGCGTTACTACCGACAGTTTGAATATCCGCACAGATGCAAATGCTAAAAGTAAAATGGTTACTGATCGCGAACCGGTAACATTAGGTGCAGTACTTCGGGTTTTTGAAGAGAAAAATGGCTGGTTAAAAATATCTGGCTCTCAGCAACAGTGGGTTAACGGTGCTTACACAAAGGAAGTTAAAAGAGCTGCTGTTAACGCTACAACCCTAAATGTTCGTAGCGGACCAGGAACAACCTATCCAAAAGTTGCCTCGTTTGCCAAAGGCCAGGAGGTATTTGTTATCGAAGAAAATAACGGCTGGTGCCGGATCAGTTCTGATAACAAATGGGTAAAAGAGGAGTTCCTGGATATGACTTAACCAGTCCAATTTATAATCTATATTATTTACATTTCTTTTATTAGCTTCTGAATCAGAAACAAGCAGTTTCGGATTCAGAAGCTACCAATTTACGTGGATGAAATAGTTATTCCACGGTAATTTAATGACACCAATTTGCCAGGGTAGCTGAGCCAGCAAAATATCTGTAGCGCTACTTGCTACGTTTAATTCCCAATTTGTTTTTTCCTGATTAAGACTTCCTTTTCTTTTTAAAAAAGATTCAGTTAAGCCCTCTGCTGATGTTCCTTTTAATACGTTCCAATATTTAAGCATAACTAGCTTAATATTAAGAATTTCAGATAGCTCTGTTTTAGTAAAGCTTATGGAACTTGTATCGATTAAGTTTGTTGTATCCATTCCACAAATTATTTTATTAAGCATAAGCTCATCTTCATCTACCGGTAATTGATCCCAGACTAGGTAATGTAAATAGAGAATTGCTTTTTGCCTGGCATAACTGTCTTTAAAATCATGGCCATTTAGCAACTGCAGGTTCAAAAACAGCGAATTTAAATATGGCCACATTAAAACAAGGCCTGCATTTGCTATTGATTTATTATTTTCAGCTGGCATATTGTGGTTTTGTGATCAGTATATCTATTAACTATTAAATGTAAACTATAAGTTTAAATTATTTACATAAATAACTGATTAATTAATACTTAAAAAGCATAATAATTTAAGTATTTTGTTGTAAGGCTCATTAATTTCACAATAAATCATTCTTTAATTTGCAGTTTTATTCGAAACATATATCCCAAGATTTTTGATATGTTTTAACGAGTGGCTACCAGATGAGAGAATCTTAGCACAATAAATTCCGCTGGCCTTACAACAGCCATTCCGATTTCCATTATTAAGCGTCCTTCAAGAATATCCAGCGATGTCATCGTTACTCCCAGTCCCACATTTACAAAAAATGCTTCTTCAGGTTTTGCACCCGCAAGCGCACCATCACGCCATATTTTGATAAGGAAGTTTTCGCACATCGCTTTAACACGTATCCAGGTATTTGCATCGTTAGGTTCAAAAACCGTAAATTCAGTAGACTTCTTTAATGATTCCTCGACCATGATACATAATCTTCTTACAGGAACATATCGCCATTCATTATCATTACCGGCAAGGGTTCTCGCACCCCATATCAATGTTCCTTTACCCTGAAAATTCCGTATCACATTAATGCTTTTGCCTGAAGTAGCATCCACATTCAGATCATCCTGTTCATTATTTGTAATATCTAACAATGGTCTCTCAACACTTCTAATAACTTCATTCGCCGGTGCTTTCCAGACGCCTCTTGAATCATCCACCCTTGCCATAACACCAGCAATAGCTCCTGATGGATAGAGTGGAATATAGAATGCATCCAATGCGTTTAAAATTTGTTTGTTTAAAGACACTGAATCATAAGCTCCGGCAAGTTTGGTACTATTTAATTCTGTTATTGAGGTTTTCTGTTTTAGATTAAAACCGGGTTGAATTTTATCGCTGTTTAGCTTTACCCCTATTTTCCTGTTGGTGCGATCATTTAATGGTATTAAGTCATTATCTACGGTAGCACTGGTATTATTTACCCGGCGATAAACGATAGTTGTTTTCAACTGCGGATAATAAGCTGCGCCGTATTTCAGGTTATTTGGACCAATCAGTTTATCTCTGAAATGATCTGCAACCTGAATAACTGTAGTTTGTCCGGATTGTGGTACATCTATAATTGCAAAACGATCTTTAAGTTTAGCGCATTGCGCCAACATTTCATCGTTAATTTCTTTAATATCTGCATCAATAGTTAGTTTAGTTACTTCAGGAATCACCAGCAATGTAATTTCATCTTGTTTTTCGCAAGCTATTAATCCTGATTTTAAAAGTGGTAGGCTAACCGTTAAAGGTTCAGGCGGGCTTGCAAATAACCCCACGGAAATGATATAACAAGGCCCACCACCATTTTCGTAGAACATTTTAACATGGTAGTAAAGTAGATAAGATGATTCGTTTGGAATGGATAAATTAATCTGCACAGGGCTATTGCCGTCGGCAGTACTGTTTATATCAACCTCAATAGTTTCAGGGTAAGCCAGTCCGAACATTGCTTCAAATTCAATCAGCGAACTAATTCTTTGTGGTATATTTACATCGAAGCCTATCCCATTTTTTAACCGTTTCTCTGTATAGCCAATAAAAGCGGGTATCGCCGTTTCGACTTGCTGAACCGATGCTGGTAATTTTGACACCTCTTCTACATAAACGCCTGGATATTTGTAGCTTTTTGCCATAACAATATTTATTTAAACGGTGCGAAAAGAAAATAACTGAATGCTTTATTGAATAGCCTGAATACCTAACTTATACACTATTGCGGGCAAGTAACTATGCCCGCTGATGCTCCAGAATTGACTCATTTGCTCGAAATTGAAGTTAACTAATACCGCACTAATACGATCTATTCCTGGATCGGTTTTGAATAATAATGGTGAATTACTCTTTGTAAATACATTTTTATGCTGAAAAAATGATATTACGTCTGATAGCCGCTTTAATCCTTCAAGGTAATTAGCATTGTTGGAGTTACTTTCTGCCGTATTAAAATTGGCGGCAATTAATACATATAAATTTAGATACAGTGGTAGATTAAGGTATTCAATGCTATCAGCGACATTATGGGCAGTGACATTTTTGTTTCTCAATAATTTTTCTTCTTCAATATTTATCAGGCTCAGACCTAACTTCCCTCTGGGGATTGCCAGTTTACCATCCGAAGTAATACTGGTAGCGATAATGAAATCTCTCTGATCAGAACCGGCTATTTGGTTGAGATGAGCGTTGATTTCTTTTGTGATAAAATCGAGAGATGTGTTAATCATGATCGTTTTGGCTTAGCCTAAGTTTGCTGATATCCAAATAATTATCATAAACCTATAGATTATTATAACAGACTTATTAACAAATAAAAAAAAGTTATCAACTAATTGGAAATGAGGAAAATCTATGTTTACACAATAATAGAAGCATTTTTTTAATTTTATTTAAATCACTAAAAATCAAATTATTAACATTTACAAAAACATTCCTTAAGTAATTGCTTTACCTGGATTTAACATTTCAAAAAATGATTCTATTTTTAGCGCTCTGAAAACATTAACAAGAACTGCCTATTTTGTAACCTTAAACCTACACAACAAAGAAACTAAAATCCCTATAACCAAAATTTATAATGAATTCTGACCAAACGCTTCTTAATAAGCGCATCCTCTCTATAGATATTCTGAGAGGACTCGTTATGATAATTATGGCGCTCGACCATACCCGAGATTTTTTTCATATTGATGCGATGACCACTGATCCGCTAAATCCGGAAACGACTACAGGACTTTTATTTTTTACCCGTTGGATAACTCATTTCTGTGCTCCAACATTTGTTTTCCTTTCCGGTATATCAGCATACCTTTCGGCACAGCGCAGCACACCTGCAAGAGCCAGTATGTTTTTATTGAAACGAGGTTTATGGCTAATTTTGATAGAAGTTGTGGTGATTACATTTGGGTTAACCTTTAATCCGACATATAACTTTATTATTCTTCAGGTTATCTGGGCCATTGGATGCAGCATGGTTTTATTAGCGCTATTTAGCCGCATTTCATATCAACTGGTACTTATAATTGGCTTAATACTTGTGTTTGGGCATAATATTTTTAATTTATTTCCTGCACCGGCAGACGATAAGGTGAATCTGTTAGTTAAAGTACTTTTTACCGCTTTGGGTACAATTGTACCAGTAGGAAACAATCATTTTATTGCTGTATTTTATTCAATTTTACCCTGGACGGGAATTATGTTTGTTGGTTATGCTACAGGAAAATGGTTTAATAAGGATTACAGTCCTTCGAAAAGATATAGAAACCTGGTAAATTCCGGGGCATTGGCATTGCTTATTTTCGTGGCGCTCCGTTTACTGGGGATTTACGGCGATCCTGCACCAAGAAAGGAATATCATGATGTTTTTAAAAACCTGCTTTCTTTCCTGAATGTAAGCAAATACCCGCCTTCCCTCGAGTATAGCTGTTTAACGTTAGGCGTTGCTATGCTTTTCTTAGCCATGACTGAAAACACAAGAAATAAAATGAGCAAAGTGTTATCAGTTTACGGAAGCGTACCATTCTTTTATTACATTTTACATTTCTACCTGCTGCACAGCATATTGGTTATACTTTTCTTTTTAGAAGGCAACACAACAAAAGAAATTGTTCAGGTTCCGTTTCTGTTCCGCCCTGTTAAATTTGGTTACGATTTGTGGATTGTTTACTGTATCTGGTTTTTTGTTGTTGCTTCACTTTATTATCCTTGTAAATGGTTTAAAAAGTATAAAGCAACACACGATATGTGGTGGCTGAGATATGTTTAAATATTTATAACAGGAAAGGCATGATTGCATTTTAGGAATTGTCCTGGCTCACTAAACCATGGCTTCATGATGAAAGACGATCAACAAGCGCATCATGACGGGATCAATTGCTAAAAACCATTAATGTTAAAAGAAAAAAGCCGCCCGATAAACAGGCGGCCTAAATGGAGGGATGTGAATAGGTTGCAAACGAAACAAAATGTTCAGCTTACAACCGCTGAATATTATTTTTTAGGCTTCGCCGACATGTAAAATGTCAGTTTTCCGCCATTGGTAATATCACTATGTTTTATCTGGTGATTGCTGATTTCTTTCCCGTTAAGTAAAACTTTCTGCACGTAAACGTTTTTATCACTTTGTTTAACGGCTTCAACAGTAAAAGTTTTACCGTTTTCTAAAGTTAAAGTCGCATTATTAACCAAAGGACTGCCTAAAGAATATACATCTGAACCCGGAGAAACAGGATAAAATCCTAAAGATGAGAACATGTACCAGGCGCTCATTTGACCGCAATCATCATTTCCACCAAGGCCATCAGCCGTAGGTTTGTATTGCATATTTAAAATATGGCGAATTTGTGCCTGACCTTTGTAAACCTCATCTGTCCAGTTGTATAAATAAGCAACATGATGTGCAGGCTCATTGCCATGAACGTAACCACCGATAATACCTTCACGGGTAATATCTTCAGTGTGTGCAAAAAATTCGTCAGGTAAGTGCATACTAAACAATGAATCCAAGCGGGCTGCAAATTTCTTCTTACCACCCATCACCTCAATCATCGCATTTGGATCGTGTGGCACGAAGAAACTGTAATTCCAGCTATTACCTTCAATAAATCCCTGTCCTTCAGTATCTTTTGGATCAAATGCTTTTTTGAAAGTTCCGTCTGCCAGTTTAGGACGCATAAATCCAGATGCTGTATCATAGTTATTTCGCCAGTTATTTGAACGTTTAATAAACTCGTTGTAAACATCTGTACGGTTTAATTTCTTAGCCAGTTGCGCGATAGCCCAGTCATCATAAGCATATTCTAAAGTATTCGATACCGATACACCGCTTTTTTCTGCCGGGATATAACCTAAATCCATATAGTAACCTATACCTTCATAATCGCGGTGTTTCGCTGTAGCCACACAGGCATCTAAAGCTTTGTTAGGATCGCCATTGTAAGTACCTTTTATAATCGCATCACTGATAACAGAAACACTATGGTATCCACTCATGCACCAATTATCATTAGCATAATGCGACCATATGGGTAACATGTGTAAACTACTCTGATCGTAATGCGCCAGCATTGATTTTACCATATCATTACTTCTGGCAGGCTGCACAATATTAAAGAATGGGTGCAAAGCCCTGTAAGTATCCCATAGCGAAAAAGTAGTATAATTGATAAAACCATCCGCTTTATGTACCCCTTGATCAAGACCTTTATATTCACCATTTACATCTGTATATGTTGTAGGGTTGATAAAAGCATGGTATAAAGCGGTATAAAAATTTATTTTGTTATTATTTGATGTGCTAACCTGAATCTTGTTAAGCTCTTTGTTCCAGGTAGATTGTGCCTGCGCTTTCACTTTTTCAAAATCCCATCCAGAAATCTCTGCACGCATATTTTGTAAGGCATTTTCCTGGCTCACCGGAGAGAGTGCAAATTTAATTTTAACTTTCTCACCTTCCTGCGTATCAAAATCAAAGAACATTTTTATTTTCTTTCCGGCAATTTCAGGGAAGTTTTTATCCTGGTTAAATTTGCCCCAGAAGCCTCGGTAAGCCTGTTTCGGATCATAGCTTTTACGCCCGTAGCTTTTAAAAGGCTTGGAAAAACTCATCGCGAAATAAACGGTTCTCGTTCTCGCCCATCCGTTGGTTTGGCGATATCCGGTAATTAAGGTATCGTTAACCACACGAACGTAAGTCCAAACGGTTTTATCTTCGTAATTGTAAATTCCGGCCATCAGATCCAGAATAATGTGCGATTGATCTGACTTTGGAAAAGTATACTGGTGCATCCCCACTCTGTTTGTTGCAGTAAGTTCAGCTGTAATGTTATCATCATCCAGTTTCACTTTATAGTAACCTGCTTCAGCCACCTCATTGGCATGTGAATAAGCAGAACGGTAACCAGACTTTGGATCTGAAGCTGTCCCCGGATTCAGCTGTAATTTACCCTGCGTAGGCATAATTAAAAAATCGCCTAAATCAGAATGGCCGGTACCGCTGAAATGTGTATGACTAAATCCAGTTATTGTTTTATCTTCATATTTATAACCTGCACAGTATTTGTAAACGTCGCCATTATACTTACCATTTACTTCGTAAGATAAAGTATCGGTTTCAGGGCTCAACTGTACGGCACCAAAAGGAACAGTAGCACCCGGATAAGTGTGTCCCATTTTCGATGTACCGATAATTGGCTTAACATACTGCACCAAATTCTGTTGTGCTGATACTGCAAACGCAGAAAGCAAAAGACAAGGCAGGATAATTTTTTTAATCATATCAATTTAAAATTTAACTTAATTTTTTAAGATTTTCGAAGGTATTAATTAAAACGCAAAACTAACAAGCTTATCAAGCTAAATCGTTTAACCAACATAAAAAATACAATTGGCTTTTTACAAGTTACTGACGGGCATTGAAGAAAATGAGGCAAATAAACCTTATTTTTGCAGCCAATAGTTTTAAAATGAGCAAACACGGTAGAATTCTGGTAGCCATGAGTGGCGGGGTTGATAGTTCGGTAGCAGCAGTAATGCTACACGAGCAGGGATATGAAGTGATTGGTTTAACCATGAAGACCTGGGATTATGCATCATCAGGAGGAAGCAGTAAGGAAACTGGCTGTTGCTCGCTTGATAGTATAAATGATGCCCGTACACTTGCCGTAAATTACGGTTTCCCACATTATATTTTAGATATTCGTGATGAATTTGGAGATTACGTGATCGATAACTTCGTTGATGAGTATCTGGCGGGAAGAACACCTAATCCATGTGTTTTATGTAATACCCATATTAAATGGGAAGCTTTACTAAAACGTGCCAACAAATTAGACTGTGAGTTTATTGCTACCGGGCATTATGCCAACATCCGCTTGCAAGATAGCGGACGTTATGTAATTTCGAAGGGTAAAGACGAAAATAAAGACCAATCATATGTATTGTGGGGTGTTTCGCAGGAAAACCTTTCACGTACGAAATTCCCTCTAGGTAGTTTTGCTAAATCTGAAATCAGACAAATGGCTTTAGATATGGGGCAGGAAGAACTTGCTAAAAAATCGGAGAGTTATGAAATTTGTTTTGTGCCAGACAATGATTACCGTGCATTCTTACGTCATAAAGTTGAAGATTTAGAAGAACGCGTAGCAGGTGGTAATTTCATTTTAAGTAATGGAATGGTTGTAGGGCAACATAAAGGTTATCCTTTTTATACCATTGGTCAACGCAAAGGTTTAGGTGTAGCCTTTGGTGAGCCGATGTTCGTTACACAAATTATGCCTGAAAGCAATACTGTAATGTTGGGCCGTGCTGACGAGCTTGAGCGCAAAGAAGCATTAGTTAGGAATGTTAATCTTGTAAAATACGCCAGTATTGAAGAGCCTATGAATGATGTAATTACGAAAATCCGCTATAAAGATGCGGGTATGCTAAGTACAATTGTTCAGGAGAAAGATAAAATGCGTGTGGTTTTTGATCACAATGTTTCTGCAATTGCCCCAGGACAATCGGCGGTTTTCTACGAAGGAAATGATTTATTAGGTGGGGGCTTCTTAGTTTAAACATTCGAAAAACATCATATTTAAATCCCGGCAGCTTATGTTGCCGGGATTTTTTTTGGCCAATACATTAATTTTTAATTCAAAAACAGAAATATTCCGAAAAGCTATATTTTGATTTTTTTTACTTATTTTGGTACATCATCATTCCTATATAATTTTTTTAGTGCGAAACTTTAAATATCAATTATATGGAAACATCAAAATTCTCAAAATTTACCGCTGAGTTTCTCGGCACTTTAGTATTGGTTTTAATGGGCTGTGGCAGTGCCGTAATTGCCGGCGCCGACGGGACAACCGGTGTAGGTTTACTGGGTATTTCCTTTGCTTTCGGATTATCTGTAGTGGCCATGGCTTACGCTATCGGGCATATCTCTGGTTGTCATATTAATCCGGCCATCTCGATAGGCATGGTGGTTGCCGGTAGAATGAAAGCAAGTGAAGCAGCTTATTATATTGTGGCACAGCTATTGGGCGGTATAGCCGGTGCAGGATTGCTTTACCTTATCGTAAGTAACCAGGCAGGCTTTGAACTTAAAGAATGGGCCTTAGGCTCGAATGGTTGGGGAAAAGGTTACCTGGGAGAATATAACAGTACAGCGGCCTTTATTGCAGAAGCTGTGTTTACGTTTATATTTCTACTCGTTATTTTCGGTGCCACATCTACTAAAAATATTAATGGTGGCTTTGCCGGTCTGGCAATTGGTTTATCGCTGGTTTTAATTCACGTTGTTGGCATTAAAATTACAGGTGTTTCAGTAAATCCGGCAAGAAGCTTTGGCCCGGCCGTAATAGCAGGAGGTGAAGCAATAAAACAAGTTTGGATGTTCTTTGTAGCACCTGTTGTGGGCGCAGTATTAAGTGCTTTGGTGTGGAAGACCATTCTGGAGCGGAACTAATAAGCATGTAAAATGGACGATGTTTGATGGCGTTAAAAAAAACGACGAACCATCAGCACATAAAAAAGGGTAAAATGGAATTTCCATTTTACCCTTTTTAAGTTTATATCAGTTATGAGCGAAAATCATTCCCTCATATCTTCCATTTACTAAAGGTTCTTTACAATTGCCTCATCAGTCGGTTTTGTTTTCGAACGGAAACGGTGAACCAACTCCCCTTTTTCATTAATCAGAAATTTTTCGAAGTTCCATTTAATATCGCCTTGCTCTTCAGTATTGGTTTGAGAAGTTAAATATTTGAACAATGGACTAATATCATCACCTTTAACGCTGCTTTTTTCAGCCAATAAAAAGGATACATTATATTTTCCGGTACAAAACTCTTTAATTTCCGCATTAGTTGAGAACTCTTGTCCACCGAAATTACCTGCAGGGAACCCAATAAGCACAACTTTTTTTCCGTATTCCTTTTGTAATTTTTCAAGGTCTTCGTATTGTGGTGTGAAACCACATTTAGAAGCTGTATTTACAATCAGCATCTTTTTGCCTTTGAATTTCGATAATTTGATTTCTTTACCATCAATGGTTTTAAAGCTGAAATCGTAAACATTTTTCGGAGGTGTTGTTACCAAAAAATTTAATAGGATGAGAATAGTGTTTATCATTGTTGTTTTATTTTATATACGAATATAGGTACAAATAGTTTTTGATTAAGTAAGGTTCGTGTAAAATGTAGCATGAATTGCAATCTTACAAATAGAAATATTTTAAACATAAATTTAACGGTTAGCTACAAATAATAAGTTCCAGGTAGATTAACATACGATTAGAAATACCTAAAAAATCGACCATTTAATATATAAAATCGAAAATAGGTTTGGAATTATCCTTTAATTATAGCTTTATTTGCACAAAAACGTATTTCATGGCCAAAAATTTATTAATCGTCGAGTCCCCTGCAAAAGCTAAAACCATAGAAGGCTATCTAGGCAAAGATTTTCTTGTAAAATCGAGCTATGGCCACATTCGGGATTTGGCAAAAGGTGATATGGCCATTGATATAGCAAATGATTTTGCCCAGAAATATGAAGTTCCTGCCGATAAGAAAGCACTGGTAGCTGAATTAAAGAAACTTGCCAAAGATGCCGAAATGGTATGGCTGGCATCCGATGAGGACCGCGAGGGAGAAGCCATCTCCTGGCACTTATACGAAACCCTTGGCCTTAAGCAAGAGAAAACCAAACGCATTGTATTCCATGAAATTACCAAACCTGCAATACTAAAAGCTATCGATAGTCCGCGTACAATTGATTATAATTTAGTGAATGCACAACAGGCACGCCGGGTGCTGGATCGTTTGGTAGGATTTGAACTTTCTCCTGTATTATGGAAAAAAGTTAAACCATCGCTTTCAGCAGGTCGTGTTCAGTCAGTTGCAGTAAGATTAATTGTCGATCGCGAACGTGAAGTTCAACACTTCAATGCCTCAGCAGCTTATAAAATTACAGCGCAGTTTTCAACCGGAAAAGGTAAAGAAATCGTAAAAGCAGAGCTACCTCAACGCTTTGAGAGTGAATCAGATGCTGAAAAATTCTTACAGGATTGTGCTAACGCTAAATTTGATATCAGCAGTTTAGAAACCAAACCGGCTAAACGTAATCCAGCTGCACCGTTTACAACATCTACCCTGCAACAGGAAGCTTCCAGAAAATTAGGTTTTTCAGTTGCCCGAACCATGCAGATAGCACAAAGGTTATATGAAGCTGGTAAGATTACCTACATGAGAACGGATTCGGTAAACTTATCCGAAACTGCAATCAATGCAGCTGCTGCAGAAATTAAATCGGCTTATGGTGATAAATACCACCAGCCAAGGGTTTACAAAACAAAATCGGCAGGCGCACAGGAAGCACACGAGGCAATCCGTCCTACTTATTTCGACAGGCATACTGTTGATGGGGACATTTCTGAAAAACGTTTATACGATTTAATCTGGAAACGTTCTATCGCTTCGCAGATGAGTGAAGCCTTGTTTGAAAAAACAACCGCTCAGATTACGGCTTCAACCAGAAAAGAACATTTAGTGGCAGAAGGTGAAGTACTCAAATTCGATGGTTTCTTAAAAGTATATTTAGAATCAACTGATGATGATGAAGGTGATGAAAAAGAAGGTGGTTCTATCCTTCCTCCATTAGCTAAAGGACAGGAATTATTCTTGAAAGAAATGCAGGCTACAGAACGTTTTTCTCGTCCACCTGCTAGATACACTGAGGCAAGCTTAGTAAAAAAATTAGAAGAACTGGGCATTGGCCGTCCTTCAACTTATGCACCAACCATTTCTACAGTACAAAACCGTGGGTATGTGGTAAAAGAAGATCGAGAGGGTAAGCAACGTAAATTCACAGCCATTACATTGGCAAATGGTAAGGTAAGCAAAGATTCAAAATCTGAAATTACAGGTGCCGAAAAACAAAAGCTCTTCCCTACCGATATCGGTGAAGTGGTGAACGATTTCCTAGTTGAACATTTCAAAGGTATTGTGGATTTTAACTTCACGGCTAAAGTTGAAAAAGAATTTGATGAGATTGCCCAGGGACTACAAGAGTGGACAAAAATGTTGCATTCTTTCTATAATCCATTTCATACAGAGGTTGAAACAACTTTAGAAACTGCAGAGCGTGCTACAGGCGAACGTTTACTCGGTTTAGATCCTGCAACAGGCAAAAACGTATATACCAAAGTTGGTAAATTCGGACCTTTGGTTCAGATTGGCGAACTTGATGAAGAAGAAAAACCACGTTACGCAAGTTTAATGCGTAACCAATCGGTAGCCACCATCACTTTAGAAGATGCACTAGAATTATTCAAACTACCATTCTCATTACCCGATTTCGAGGGTAAGGAAGTATTAGTTGGAGTAGGCAGATTCGGTCCTTATGTAAAGTGGGGTGAGGCTTTTATTTCTTTACCAAAAAATGAAGAGCCACTTTCTGTTAATTATGAAAGGGCCGTGCAAATTATCCAGGAAAAAATGGATGCTGATGCACCTATCGCCTATTACGAAGGTTTAGGTGTTACGAAAGGTAAAGGCCGTTTCGGTCCGTTTATTAAATGGAACGATCTATTCATCAACATCCCTGCAAAAGGCTACGATTTCGATAACCTTTCTCAGGCTGATATCGAGACCCTAATTGGAAAAAAGGTAGAGAAAGAAGCTAACCGTTACATCAAAACATGGGATGCTGAGAAAATTTCTATTGAAAATGGCCGCTGGGGACCTTTTATTCGTTTCGGTAAACTAATGCTCAAACTGAGAAATAATGAAGCTACAAAACAAAAATATACTGCGGAAGAATTAGCTGATGTTGATTTGGAAGTGATTAAGAAAATGATTGTAGAGCAGGTGCCTAATGCTTTTGAAACAAAGAAGAAAGCTCCTGCAAAGAAGAAAGCGCCAGCTAAAAAAGCTGTAGCAAAGAAGAAGTAACCTGCATAGAGAATTTTAGGATAAGGAGATAAATCCTATACCAAATTCTTTCTTGTCAAATATATATTGTCATTCTGAGCTTGCCGAAGAACTTTTAACAAGTGTTTCGACAGGCTCAACATGACAAATCGAATAAATTATGAAAGCCGATTTACCAGAAAATACAGTTGAGGATATCGCTATGGCGGTCGTGTTGATGAGTGAAACACCAGAAGTAAAAAACTGGACGGTCTACCTGGTTAATTTAAAAAACGAGCCCATTACCAATGTATTAATCAGTTCGAAAGGATACGGCGAAAAAGATGGCAAACAAGTTAAAACTTCGGTATTAAGGCATTTCATTGGCGACATGGAGGCCAACGATTTTAAAGGTGTTGAAGCTATTGATCCTGAAGTTTTCGGTTTAACTAACGAATACTGGTTAAGCTATTACATTGGCAATACCATTTACGATAAAAAATTCATCTTCCTGCCGGAGAGCATAATCGATTCAAATCTGATTAAAATTCCACTGGTTAATAAACCTGGAGTGATGATTAAGTAAATCGTTTATTAATGATTGGTTTTGCAGGTTGCTAACAAATGAACCAATGAGCCGAATTATGGCACCTTAACCGCTTGCCTGCCAAGCAATTTCCAACCAGTCTTCTCCTTGCTCCAAATGAGCAAAATATACAATTTCACATTTCCCGGAACGTTTCTATCGTTTGTTTTAGCACTTAAGGTATGGCGAACTAAAGCGGTTTTATTCTGAATAATAACTGTTTGATCAGTCAGGTTGATATCTACAAAATCCGATTCACCGGATAATAAAGAATGCATAAATTCCTTTTTAGTCTGCACCTTTCCACTGGAATGCCCATAACTCAGCTTGTTCAGCACAATTTTATCCAAAGCCATACTATCAGGTGTAATCATTAGTTTAGTTAACTGATTAACAGCCGATTCTACATCTGTTTGTTGGGCAAAGGAAAAGTTAGCCGCTGAAATAAGTGTCGAAAAAATTAAAAGTTTCTTGATCATATCTGGTTAATAATTGGATTGATTTGTAAACATATCTAAATCACATCAAAGACACAAACCCAAGTGCTTAATTTTCAACATAATTTCTTTTGAGGGGAATTTTAATTAATTTTCCATACATCTAATTAAAATTTCAAAAATGGAACAACCATCTACCTATCAATCTTCTTCCAAAAAGAAATTTCTTTTTATAGGCCTGCTCGCACTCTCTATTGCGGCAATTGTATTTGTCTATTTTAACCGAAAGAAGAAAACAAACGAAGATAACCAGGCTTATGCAAAATACATTGAAGCCTATACCTCCGGCACAATTTCAAAGAAAAGCTTTATCCGGGTTCATCTGGCAAATGCCGCAACCGGCATGCAGGATTTAGGCAAAGCCGATTCAAGGGAATTATTTGATTTTTCACCATCAATAGCCGGAAAAACATACTGGATAGATCCCCAAACAGTCGAATTCCGTCCGGATGAAAACCTAAAACCTGGCAAAGCATACGAAGCCACTTTTAAATTGGCAGAAGTTTCGGCTACAGAAAAAGGGCTGGAAGATTTCGATTTCGAATTTAAAGTAATCACCCCTGGTGTAATGCTTTCTCAGAATGGTTTAGTTTCCCAGAACAACACTTCGCTGGATTACATGAAATTAACAGGCGAAGTAGCAACGGCAGATGTGGAAGAAACTGCTAAAATTGAAAAGGTTATTGCACTTGATTTCGATCAGAAATTAAAAATCAAATGGCAGCACGACCCCGCTAAAAACACTTCTAAATTCACTATAGATAGTATAAAGAAAGTTAGTGCCGACCAAACACTTAAGATAAACTGGGATGGCGATCCTATTGATGCTGAACAGAAAGGCAAAGAAGAGATCAGAATTCCAGCCTTGAATAAGTTCGAAATTCTGGATATGAAGGCCATTCAGGGTGAAGAAGATTACGCCCTGGTACAATTTTCTGAACCTATTGGCGTGGGCCAGGACTTAACCGGCTTAATCTCCCTTGGAAATTTAAGCGATTTACGCTATACCATTGATGCCAGCCAGGTAAAAGTTTATGCTACCGAAGAGCTTAAGGGAAACTATACCTTAACCGTAAATAATGGTGTAGAAAACATTAATGGAAAAGCATTATCTGGCGGAAAAACGGCAAGTCTGGTATTTGAGGATAAACTTCCGGCGGTTACCATATCCGGTAGCGGTTCTATTTTACCAAACTCAGGTAAACTCGTATTGCCTTTCGAAGCCATTAATTTAAAAGCAGTCGACGTTACAGTCATCAAAATTTATGAAAATAACATTCCGCAGTTCTTCCAAACCAACAGCTATAAAGATGGCAACGAACTACGTCGGGTAGCAAAGCCTATCTTGCAGAAAACGGTCAGGTTAGATGAAGACAAATCGTTGAACTTACATAAGAAAAATCGCTTCACGCTTGATTTAGACAAGATGATCCGTACCGAACCGGGTGCAATGTATCGTGTTACCATTGCTTTCAGGCAGGAATATAATGCTTATAACTGCAAGTCTGGTACAGGCGAAGCAAGCGATGGAGATAACAAAGATGAGTATGGTGAATATGAAAGTTATGGTGAGAAAATTGATGAAGATGATGATTTCTGGCAGCGTTACAATAACTACTATCCGGCTAATTATCGCTGGAATGATAAGGATAACCCTTGCACGCCATCCTTTTATACCAATCAACGCTGGGCAAGCAGAAACCTGATTGCATCGAATATTGGCCTTGTTGCCAAACGTGGAAATGATAACAGCATGCTCGTTGTTGCAACAGACTTACTCACCGCAAAGCCTTTAAGTGGTGTGAGCTTGGAGCTTATGGATTACCAGAAACAAATCATCTTTACCACAAAAACCGATGGTGATGGTTTAGCCAGGTTTGATTTAAAACGCCAACCCTTTTTATTGATAGCTAAAAATGGTTCTGAACGCGGTTATTTGAAATTAGATGATGGTGGCTCGCTCCCTTTAAGCCGCTTTGATGTTGGTGGTGATGTAGTGCAAAGTGGATTAAAAGGCTTTATTTATGGTGAGCGGGGTGTTTGGCGACCAGGCGACAGTTTGTTTGTATCCTTTATTTTAGAAGACAAACTGAAAAAACTACCGGCAAATTATCCGGTAACGATGGAATTCTACAATCCAAAAGGTCAGCTCTATAAACGCCTGATTAACGGAAAGCCTTTAAACGGATTTTATTCCTTTAAAACCGCTACAGAAAGTACCGCACCAACAGGAAACTGGATGGCCAAAGTGAAAGCCGGAGGTGCTACCTTCACCAAAACCCTGAAAATTGAAACGGTGATGCCAAATCGTTTGAAAATTGATTTCAATGTTGGTAACAGGACTTATTTAAGTACGGGTACCGCTGCCGCTACCCTATCGGCCAAATGGTTATTCGGAACACCGGCGCAAAACCTGAAAGCAAAAGTTGATGTTAATTTAAATACTACTGAAACAAAGTTCAAAGGATTTGAAGGCTTCAGTTTCGATAACCCTACTGTGAATTTCGAATCGCAGGTAAAAACAATTTTCGAGGGAACATTAAATGCCGCCGGAACCGCCCAGATTAACACGAACCTGAATGAAAACAATACCGCCCCAGGTGCTTTAAGAGCCAATTTTACCACTAAAGTTTTTGAACCTGGAGGTAACTTCAGTATCGATAACTTTAGCATCCCTTACCATGTGTACAAAAGTTATTTAGGTATCAGGCCTGAAAAAGGTGATAAACTGAGTGGAATGCTCGTAACCGGGAAAGATCACAAGATTGAAATTGTGAATGTAAATACCGATGGTAAGCTGTTAGGCGGCACAAAAACCGTTCAGGTAGAGTTGTACAAAACACAATGGCGCTGGTGGTGGGAACAGGATGACCAGTACACTTATGCAAACTTTACGCAAAACCAATACAACAAACTGGTTGAAACTCGTCAAGTTACTTTAACCAATGGAAAAGGCAGCTGGAATTTACGTATAAATGAACCTGAATGGGGACGTTATTTAATTCTGGTTCGCGATTTAAATGGCGGCCATGTTACCGGAAAATCTGTTTATGTAGACTGGCCGGGCTGGGCACAACGTGAGCAGGGTGCTAATCCCACAGAAGCTTCAATGTTATCATTTACGGCAAATAAAGAGAAATTTACCGTAGGTGAAGACATTACTCTAACCATACCTACAGGTGAAAATGGTCGTGCATTAATTTCGATAGAAAACGGAAGCAGGGTTTTAAAAACCTTCTGGATTGATACAAAAGCCGGACAAACGCAATACAAGTTTAAAGCAGAGAAAGAAATGGCACCAAATGTTTTTGCCAATATCACCTTATTGCAACCGCATGCCCAAACTGTTAACGATTTACCTATCAGAATGTATGGAGCTATTCCACTAGCAGTTGAAGACCCACAAACTATATTAAATCCAACCATTAAAATGTTGGATAAAATTAAACCGGAAACCGAAAACACCATTACTGTTGCCGAGCAAAACGGTAAAGCAATGACTTATACCATTGCTTTGGTTGATGAAGGCTTACTGGATTTAACACGGTTTAAAACACCTGATCCACACAGTGCTTTTTATGCCCGGGAAGGTTTAGGTGTTAAAACATGGGATTTATTTGATTACGTTCTAGGTGCATGGGGCGGAAACTTAGAGCGTATTTTAAGCATTGGTGGTGATGGAAGCATCAACAAAAACTTAAATCCTGCCAAAGCCAACCGCTTCCAGGCAGTAGTAAAATACCTCGGGCCATTCAGCATTGGTAAAGGCGAAAGCAAAACCCATAAATTTAAATTACCGCAATACATTGGTGCAGTAAGGGCTATGGTGGTAGCAGGTCAGGATGCGGCTTACGGTTATGCCGAGAAATCGGTACAGGTTAAAAAACCGCTAATGGTATTGGCCACCTTGCCACGTGTAATTGGTCCTGGAGAAAGCTTTACCCTTCCGGTAACCGTTTTCGCAACTGAAAATAATTTAAAAAATGTTTCTGTTCAGCTTCAGGCAAGTAACCTGATTGTTCAGGGCACTAACAAGCAACAACTTTATTATAAACAGACTGGCGAGCAAATGGCCTATTTTGAGGTAAAAGCACCAAATAATGTCGGTATTGCTAAAGTTAAAGTGATTGCTCAAAGCGGCACAGAAAAAACAGTTTACGATGTAGAAATGGATATTAGAAATCCAAATCCTTATGTCACTAATGTAGTTTCAGCAACCATTCAGCCACATACCAAATGGAATATAAATTATCAGCCTATTGGCATGGCCGGCACCAATTCAGGTACTTTGGAAGTCTCTTCTATTCCGGCAATTAATTTAAGTAAACGATTAAGCTACCTGATTCAATATCCGCATGGTTGTATTGAACAAACTACTTCAGGGGTTTTCCCTCAGCTTTACCTGGACAGGTTAAGTCCGTTAAATGCGCAGCAAAAAGCAAAAACAGAAGCCAATATTAAAGCTGGCATTACCCGGTTAAAAGGCTTCCAGACTACTGATGGCGGTTTATCTTACTGGCCAGGTGAAGGAAATGCTGATGAATGGGGAAGTAATTACGCCGGGCACTTCCTTGTTGAAGCACAAAATGCAGGTTATACCTTGCCGGTTGGTTTATTGGATGAATTGTTACGTTATCAAAAAACAAAGGCCACCAACTGGGCACCAAACAGTAACAACTTTTATGGCGGTGATTTATCGCAAGCTTACCGCTTATATATGCTTGCCCTAGCTAAAAAACCTGAAATGGCTGCAATGAACCGTTTGAAAGCTTTTGAATATCTTTCTGTAGCGGCTAAATGGCGACTTGCAGCGGCTTATAAACTCGCAGGACAAAACAGTGTAGCCCAAAACATGATTAATGGTTTAGACAGCTCAATTCAACCATATAAGCAACTGGGCGGAACCTATGGTTCTGATGTTCGCGATGAGGCCATGATTCTTGAAACCCTTACCTTACTCGATCAAAAAGCTAAAGCTGCTAACTTACTACAGCCATTGGCAGCCAAATTAGGTGAAAATACCTGGTACAGTACACAAACAACCGCTTATGGTTTGCTAGCCATCTCCAAATTCTGTGGTGCCAATCAGTCGGCCAATAAGCTGCAATACCAATATGTGTTAGATGGTAAGTCGGCTCCTGTTAATTCGAGCCAATACCTTAACAGTACACCGGTTACTTTTAAAGGTAATACTGCTTCGGTAACCAATAATGGTAATAATGTATTATTTGCCCGGTTGGTATTAGAAGGACAACCGGTTGCTGGTCAGAATAATTTCTTGCCGAACCGGCCGGAAGTTTTAGATATGAGCGTAGTCTATAAACGATTGAATGGAAAACCATTAGATCCGACCACCTTAAAACAAGGAACAGATTTCTATGCAGAAGTAACGATAAAAAACCCGGGAAGAATGGGCTATTACGAGCAAATGGCATTGACGCAAATCTTTCCGTCGGGATGGGAAATTATTAACACACGACTTAATGATAACCAAAGTATTTTGGCTTCGTCACCTTTTACTTATCAGGATATCAGGGATGATCGGGTGTTTACTTATTTCAACATCCGGGAAAATGAAAGTCTGGTTTATAAAGTACTGCTCAATGCATCTTACCTTGGTAAATATTATTTGTCGGCCGTTCAGTGCGAAGCCATGTACAATAATGATATTTCTGCTACACAGGATGGCAAATGGGTTCAGGTGGTGAAATAATTAATACAGCTACCTTAAATAATACAATTTGAGTAAATAGGACTGCTTCGTGCCACATCGAAAACCAACATAAAGGTTATTGCGAGCACGAAGCAATCTTAATTTGGTTTGTTCCAAGTTTGTCAGCTCATCAAATGAACAATCCTAAAAATTAGAAACCTTACAATCAATACATGAAACCTTTTCCGAAAGTATTCCTTATCTCCGACTTTGTTTGTTTGGGTTTACTTTTGATTTTTCTCTTCTCCTTACCTGCGAAACTATTCAAATCACCTACTTCATTTGTTATTGAAGCCAGTAATGGAAATTTATTAAGTGCTGCTATCGCAAGCGATGGCCAATGGCGTTTTCCTGTTGCTGATTCAGTTCCCGTTAAGTTTAAAGACTGCATCATTGCCTTTGAAGATAAACGCTTTTATCACCATTTCGGTGTAGATTTTTTAGCCATGAGCCGGGCTATGCAGCAAAATTTCAAAGCAAAAAGTGTGGTAAGCGGTGGCAGTACATTAACCATGCAGGTAATCCGACTATCAAGAAAACAAGACCGGACTATCTGGCAAAAATTATTAGAGGTAATACTCGCTTTAAGGCTAGAGCTTAAATATTCAAAAGAAGAAATTATTGGTTTATATGCGGCCAATGCTCCCTTTGGAAGTAATGTAGTAGGTTTAGAAGCTGCTAGCTGGCGTTATTATGGTCGCGATGCAAAAACGCTTTCCTGGGGAGAAATGGCTACCTTAGCCGTTCTTCCAAACAGTCCGTCGCTGGTACATCCGGGAAAAAACTCCAGCCGCTTAATCAAGAAGCGGAACGATTTACTGGACAAGCTTGCTAAATTGAAGTTTATTGACCAGGCAACGGCAAACCTCTCAAAACTAGAACCTGTTCCGGGCAAGCCCCTTCCCCTGCCTCAAAACGCACCACATCTTTTAAACCGGTTTAAAGCAGAAAGAGCAAGTCTTAAAATTAATTCGACAAGAATAAAATCGACATTAAGCGAAGATATCCAGCTAAAGATTAATTCAATTTTAAAGCGATACAATAACCGATACCGGGCAAACGATATCAATAATATCGCTGCACTGGTACTTGATGCAAAAACTGGCCGGGTAGTCAGTTACGTTGGAAATATTTATCAGCCTGAAAATGTTGATCTGCAAAGCCATGTCGATATGATTAAAGCCCCGAGAAGTCCAGGCAGTACACTGAAGCCCCTGCTTTATGCCAGTATGCTCAACGACGGCTTTATACTCCCACATACTTTAGTCGCCGATATACCAACACAAATTGCTGGCTATTCGCCACAGAACTATGATTTAGGTTACGATGGAGCTATCGCTGCCGACAAAGCCCTAAGCCGATCGTTAAATATTCCGGCCGTTAAAATGCTACAGCAGTATAAATATGAACGGTTTTATGATAAACTTAAAAAGCTTGGAATTGGGACACTAAACCAGCCTGCAGATCATTACGGACTATCGTTAATTTTAGGAGGAAGTGAGGTGACTATGTGGGATTTAGCCAACACCTACATGGGCATGGTTAGAACGCTAAATCATTTCAATACTTACAAAGGATTATACGCTCCCGGCGATTATAAACAGGCCAGTTATTTTTCGACGGAGCAAAAGGAAAGTAAAGACTATGAGCGCAATTCATTTTTAGATCACGGCTCAATATGGGCAACATTTAATGCAATGGAAGAAGTAATGAGGCCTGGAGATGAAGGCCTATGGGAACAATTCTCTTCTTCGCAAAGGGTTGCCTGGAAAACGGGAACAAGCTTTGGTTTCCGTGATGCATGGGCCGTGGGTTTAACGCCGAATTATGTGGTTTGTGTTTGGGTGGGCAATGCCGATGGTGAAGGCCGGCCAGGCTTAGTTGGCATTGAAGCAGCCGCTCCGGTATTGTTTGATATTTTCAGGCTGCTGCCTAATGGCAAATGGTTCGATACGCCGACAACCAAGTTAAAAAAGTTTAAGGTATGCAGGCAAAGTGGCTACAAGGCAGGAGAATATTGTACCGATGTTGTGGATGAGTTTGTACCGGTATCGGGTGATAAAACGGCAGTCTGTCCTTACCATAAACTTATTCATCTGGATAGAACCGGAAGCTATCGGGTAACCGACCAATGCGAAAGCGTTGGCAACATGCAACACAAAAGCTGGTTCATTTTACCGCCGGCAATGGAATATTATTATAAAATTAAGAACAGCGATTACAAAAGCTTACCGCCTTTTATGCCAGGTTGTGATTATAATAGTGGAAATAATGCAATGGAGCTGATTTATCCTAAAAACGGGGCTACGGTTTATATTCCTTTGGAACTGGACGGAACACGAGGCAAAATAGTATTAAATGCAGCACATAGAAATCAAAATTCAAAAATTTACTGGCATATTGATAATGAGTATGTGGCAACAACAATCAATTACCACCAGTTGGCCGTTAGTCCTTCGCCTGGTAAACATACCCTAACGCTTGTTGATGAAAACGGAGAAAGGCTGGTACAAACCTTTACTGTTCTGGATAAAGAAAAGCCTGGTAGCCATTAACTTCAGTCAATGGTTAGTTATGTCTCAGAATGGAATTAAATCTCCGTTTTGGTAACGATCAACTTTCTCTCTACTGTTCCATACACAATCAAATACTGAGCAATCATGTAAGTAGCCATAATCAAAACACCACTCTGCGGTATTGGTTGTGCAAATTTATTTACCGCCAAAGCACTATCCGATAAAAGGAAAAACAAAGCACCTGCAAGGATTATCCGATAACTAAATAAATTTACTTTTCCATAGCGGTTTACAGCCATAATTGCCATAACAGTGATAATTATCGCATACATTAATACCGCAAATTGCATGGCACCCAAAAAAGGTTGCAGATAGAAAAATAAGCCAACACAAAAGATAATCAATCCTCCTACCGACCATAGAAAGAAGGGATTTTTATGATTTGGATTCGATTTATGATCGAGGATGAATGCCCTGATGTAGAAAATATGGCATAAGAGAAAAGCAATCAATCCATAGATGAAAAAGCCGGCATGTCCTGATTGGAGCATCAGAAAAACATCACCTGCAAGGGCTAAAATTAAACCTGTAAATATGCGTTTATGAAATCTTCCCTTTAAGGTAGTGGCCGAGTACAGCCAGATTAAAAGTGTTAACACAATAAATGGTTTCGAAAAATTACGAAGCAGAATATTGCCATCCGTTTCTGCATAAAGCTGAATGATGAATACCAGTGCAAAAATAAAGGAGAATAATTTAGTCTTCATCAGAATTTGGATTTGCCTTTTGCAAATTGAAAAACCAAATTACGGATATTAACTGAATGCCTGCAAATATTACCTGATATCCGACAGGAAATTTTAAAATCATCGTCAGCAAAAATCCTAAGGCTAACCGGAAATACTCAAACTTTACCAGCCAATTCTTTTGCTCAAGCAAAGCGCCACAAGTTATAAGTGTGCAAATGGTAAATAGTGTACCAAAAATTAAAGATAAGTGCTCCATTTTGGTGTATGAAAACAATATGGCTGATCCCGCTGCTAAAGCGATAATAAATTGAATTAAAACATAGGCGGTAAGCTTTGAATGGTAGAGCGGATTGTATTTCTTATAAGTTGCTGCATCGATTTCCGGAGCCTTTTGAAATCCCCCCAAATGCTCAGGAAACCATCCTGGAGGTTTGATAAATACCTTAATCTTGTCAGACAGTTTTGGCGATTGTTTTGCCATTTTCAATAAATCATCCCAATAATGCAGGTTTGCCCATACGGGATTCCAGCTTGCCAATGGTTTGGTAATGCCATAATAAACTTCTTCCTCTTCTTTCTGGAAAGTTCCAAAAATACGATCCCAGATAATTAAAGTACCTGCATGGTTTTTATCGATGTATTTTGGATTTGAGCCATGATGAACACGATGGTGCGAAGGCGTATTCAAAACATACTCTAAAAACCCCATCGATTTTATTGCCCTGGTATGTATCCAGAATTGATAAAGTGTATTAAACGAACTTAGGGTTAAAAACATAATCGGGTCGAAACCTGCAAAAGCCAATGGCAAATAAAATATCCAGCTAAACCAGCCCTGAAACCAGCTCTGCCGCAATGCCACCGTTAAATTATATTCTTCTGACTGGTGATGTACAATATGCGCTGCCCACAACGCATTTACCTGATGACTCATCCGGTGAAACCAGTAATAAAAAAAATCAACACCGATAAACAGGATAATCCATACCCAGATGGTTTTAGGCATTTCGAAAAACCGCCAGTGTTCGAAAATATATTTATATCCAAAAAACAGCGCTGTTTTCATGAAAATACCCGTGAGCTGCTGCCCTATTCCCTGACTTAAGTTGGCTATACTGTCGTTTAAACGGTAGTAATTAAGTTTTTTATAGAAATTATAAGCCAGCTCTATACCAATGAGGATAAAAAACACAGGAACAGACAACGCGATGTAATCTACTTTCATAAAAACAGGAAATATCTGGTTAGAAGCATTAAGATAATGAATATTAAGCCTATTCTAAAATTTACTTCGCGAAATACACTTAGTTTAAATTTTATACAAACAATCGTTTGGAAAGCTTCGTTATCATTATATAATACAAAAATTATGACATCGACAGAAAAACAACTAGCAGCACATAATTCGAAAGTTGTGGTTACCGACTTTTTAAATGCATTGAATCAGGAAGATTTTGAAATTGCCAGTGAACAACTTGCAGACGACATGCATTTTATAGGTGTTATGGGTGAGCGTAAGGGAGCAGCTGTTTACATGGAAGACATGAAAAAAATGCGGTTTAAGTATGATATTAAAAAGATTTTCAGCGATGAAAATGAGGTTTGTATCTGGTATGAAATAAATATGGGTGCAAAAACGATCTTTTCGGCTGGCTGGTATAAACTGGAAGGTGAAAAGATAAAAAGCTTTCAGGTTATCTTCGATCCCAGACCACTCTTGTAAACTTTTCTTATGAATTGCCGATTGTCGGTAAATCATCAAAAGATAAGGAATCAAAACATTCCTTACTAAATTTTGTATTAGGAATAGTTATTCACTAAAAAATATTTAAGCCTTGAAAAGAGTATTGGTTGTAGATGATGATCCTGATATTTTAGAAGTATTTCAGCTTGCCTTAGAATCCGAAAATTACAGCGTTTACCCGCTTTTGTCTCCCCGTTATATATTTAAAACCATTAAAGATTTTAATCCAGACTTAATTATCCTGGATATTATGTTAAATGGCATGGATGGACGAGCAGTATTTAAACAGCTTCGCTCCAATCCTGAAACTGAGGATATTCCCGTTATCATGGCTTCTGCGAGGTACAATGAAACCTATATTACCTCACAATATCATCCTGACGATTATTTAGAAAAGCCATTTAATATGTCGGCCATGCTACAAAAAGTAAACCGACTAACTGAAAATTAGAAAACCTGCCTATGAAATTTAAAATAATAATACCAGCAGCTTTGCTTTTCTTAACGCAAGCCATTCAAGTAAAGGCGCAAAGCAGCCGCCCTGATAAACTTTACTCGATGAGTGGTATCGGTTTTGCGCTTCCTGTTGGAGAAACTGCCGATTACCTGAAACCAAAATTCTCTACTTCTTTAGGGTTAAACTTAGGTTTAGGAGATGGAGGTTTGTTTCTCTACCCAAAGGTAAGTCTGCATGCATTTCAATTTAACCAGCTTACACCTGACGCAGGGTTTAATTATACTTTACAAAAAGGACGTGCCACAACCTATCTGCTCAACGTAGCACTTGGTTACCGAAAAATAGTAGACAAATGGGCTTTCTATGGCTTCGCAGGTGGTGGCGGTGGATTTATCCTCACACCACAGGCAGCAGTTAGCGCACAGAATTTACAGGTAACCATGGATAATAAAACAAATGGTATGGGCATTATTGAAGCAGGCGGTGGAATAGAGTATAATCTTGGCGGGGCCAATTTATTCGCTGAAGTAAGCTATATGTATGGTTTCAGTAAAATTCAGAACAGGATGTTTAACACTGTTCCCCTTTCAATAGGGATAAAACCAAACCTTAGTAAATTATTGAGCAAACTTTAATTATGCTATACAAAATGCACTGCGGCTTCGTTAATACGATAGCCGCTTTTTTATTTTAAAAGCCCTTAATATTAATCGTTAGAAACTATTTTTATTACTAAATATTTTAGCATAGATTTGTACTTAAATCATTTCGATGTTATACGCAGTTGTAGATATAGAAACCACAGGAGGCCACGCTTCGGCGAATGGCATAACCGAAGTTGCCATTAATATTCATGATGGAAATGAAATTGTAGAAACCTATACTACACTAATAAATCCTAAGCGGGATATTCCGGTTTACATTACTGCATTAACTGGCATAGATAACGATATGCTCAAAGATGCACCCGTTTTTGAGGATGTTGCTTTACAGGTTTACCAGCTTTTAAACAATAAAGTATTTGTAGCCCATAACGTTAATTTCGATTATTCATTTCTGAAACACCACCTTGCTGCTGCCGGTTACGATTTACAATGTCGTAAACTCTGCACTGTAAGAATGAGCAGAAAGATTTTTCCGGGTAAAGTTTCTTACAGTTTGGGTAAATTATGTAGCTCCTTACAAATCCCGATTCAAAACCGTCACCGTGCGGCTGGAGATGCTGATGCTACAAGCCTGCTCTTTAACCTCCTGCTTACACATGATAACGAAGGAGTGATTGCGGAAATGCTAAAAAAAACATCAAAAGAGCAAGTACTCCCCCCTAACCTTGATAAAGCTACTATCCTGAAACTACCCGATCAGCCAGGTGTATATTATTTTAAAGATAACAAAGGAAAGATTGTTTATGTAGGCAAGGCGAAAAACTTAAAAAAGCGTGTAATCAGTCATTTTTCTGGCAATAAACCAAACAGACAGCGCCAGGATTTTCTCCGCACCATTTATCATGTAGATTACGTAATCTGTGGTACAGAACTAATGGCCTTGATTCTGGAAGCGAACGAAATTAAGCGACTCTGGCCTGAAAACAACCGTGCCATGAAACGCTATGAGCATAAGTATGATTTATACGTTTTCGAAGATCAGAACGGTTACATGCGTTTAGCTATTGATAAGCACAAAAAAAACAACAAAGCTTTACAAAGTTTTAACAACCTGCTGGAAGGATATAATTTCCTAAACCAGATGGTTGATCAATACCAGTTATGCGCCAGACTTTGCTATTTGCAAAAAACAGTTACCAAATGTGCTGCCCATGAAAACGGCCAGTGCTTCGGTGCATGCAGCGGCATAGAAACGGTATCTGTTTATAATAAAAGGCTAATGGCTGCCCTTGACGATATCCAGAACATGCAGCCTAGTTTTGCCCTGGTTGATGAAGGCCGGAAAGACGAAGAATTAAGCTGCCTCATTGTTGAGAAAGGAAAGTTTTATGGAATGGGTTATTTTACCGATAAAAATTACCTGGCAGAGGGCTTTGCACCTGTTAAAGAAAATCTATCCGTTTACCTGTCTAACAATTATATCTTAAATTTAATTTTAAGCCACGCAGAACAACATCCACAAAAATTATATAAATTGTAAGATGATTTCAACTGAATGGATCAGAAATTTTTGCCTCTCTTTAGCGAATACTGAAGAGCATCCTCACTTTATTAAAAAAGCCTATAAAGTAAAAAAGAGAATTTTCGCTACGCTAGATTTCGAGGCAAAGAAATTAACCCTAAAGTTAACGGAGATCGATCAATCAGTTTTCTGCGATTTTAAGCCCGATAAAATTTATCCTGCAAATGGTGCCTGGGGAAAACAAGGCTGGACCTCTTTCGAGTTTTCAGAACTCCATGAGGAAATGCTAACAGATGCAATAACCTTAGCTTACAATAACGTATCGGTAAAGAAAAAGTAGATTTTGTCTTAAATAACCCCTCAATTTTTCTTTTTCAGCATCTTCCATTCGGTTTACGGTGGCTATCTTTATACAAACAAATATAAAACGTTATGACAAAATCACTTTGGATCAACCTTCCTGTTAATGATGTAAATAAATCAAAAGATTTTTTTACGAAAATCGGCTTCACGTTAAATACACAATACGGCTCTAATAATGATTCGGCTTCATTTCTGGTTGGCGACAGTAAATTGGTTATCATGCTATTTAAAAAGGCATTATATGAATCTTTTGCAGGTGATAAGGTAGCTACACCGATTACCGGAACAGAAGTATTATTTTCAATAGATGCCGAAAGCCCTGAAGAAGTGGATGAACTTGCCAGGAAAGTTGTTGCGGCCGGAGGTAAACTTTACGGAGAACCCGGTTATAAAGATGGCTGGATGTATGGCTGTGGTTTTATCGACTTGGATGGTCAGCGCTGGAGCATTCTGTATATGGATATGAGCAAAATGCCGTTAGGATAATATAACCTATCGGATTAAACAACAAATAACATGAAAAACGACCCATTAATAGTTGAACGCGTATATGACGTACCTGCCGAAAAAATCTGGAAAGCACTAACCGACAATAACGAAATAAAAAAATGGTATTTCCAGTTGAAAGATTTTAAACCCAAAACCGGCTTCAAATTTGATTTTTTAGGCGGTCCGGAAGAAGGCCCCCAGTTTTTACACCTTTGCGAAATCACACAAATTATCGATGGTAAAAAATTAGCTTATACCTGGAGATATGATGGCTACCCCGGAAACTCAGAAGTGAGCTGGGAATTATTTGAAAAAGCAGATAAAACCAGGGTTGTTATTACCCATACGGGACTTGAAAGCTTAGCCGAAAATGGTAAAGATTTCACCAAAGAAAGCTTTAAAGGTGGCTGGACTTATTTTTTGAACGATGCGTTGAAAAATTACCTCGAATCCTGATCAACATCCAAAAAGCTGTAGCAATTTGCTGCAGCTTTTTGTTTAAGCTTCTTCATCAGCTTCACCTATTTGTTCTATTTCCACAACTGGCACTATTTTTACTTTCATGTACATCCAAAGTATACAGATGAGTAAAATTATTGTACAGATAACAGAACCCTCAATACCAAAAGTACCGCCTGAAATGATTTCGTTTCCCTTTGGAGTTGCCACAATTAAACCCGATTGACTAATGCCGCTGACTTTAAAACCCAAAATGTTTCCTTGTGTAAAGTTCCATCCGAAATGTATTCCAACTGCCCACCAGATATTTTTGTACTTTAAAGTAATTGCTGAAAACAATATGCCGCAAAGGGAAATATTAATCATGGCAAGCAGGGAGAATCCAGGGTTTAAGAAATGAATTAAGCCGAATAGTAAGCCATTTACGATTACGCTGATTAAAGTTAAATAACGCTCTGCGAATACCACCAATGGAAAACTCCGGAAAGTAAATTCTTCGAAAACACTTACCAGTATGAAGAACAAAAGATAGCCTGCTATATTAAGTGGAAGTATTTTTGTTGTGGTAAAAATAACATTTCCGCTAAAATACATTACGAGTGAGCAAATTACTATTAATAACAAACCTATAATACTTCCCTTTAAAAATGGCAAAAGTGCATTTCTGCTGATGAAAATATTCTCGAAATTTCTATTTTGATAAGTATAGAATATCATATAAAGTGCACCAACCACCATGAGTATGGCACCAAACTCATAAAATAGTTGTCCTGATAAACTATCCTGACTGAAATTAAAAACTTCCAGCTTTGTGATGAATCCGAAGGGAATTGACCACAGAAAAATATAGAAAATGAAAACAAAAACCCTGAATACAGGCTGTAAGTAGTATAAGATTTTCCTATCCATTGGTTGCAAATTGTTGCTTCAAAAGTGCTGCAACAGTTTTATCAGTCCTAAAGGTTATGTCTTCAATTGATAAATCATTTATTTTTACCCACCTGAACGATTGGAGAATTTCACCTTCGCCATCAAAATCATACATCGTTTCTTTAAATTTCAATTGTAGCGGAGATTTTTCTTTGACCAAATAATATATACTAATTACCTGGCTATCATTAAAAGATGATTTTTCAAAAAAATCGGTAGTGTAAAAATGAGCGAGAACTTCTATCTCGGCATTACATTCTTCAACAAATTCTCTTTTTAGTCCATCAATCAAACCTTCACCAAGTTCTAAACCACCACCAGGAAACTTACTGAAGCGAAAGCCATATTCCTCCTCGTCGCTGATTAAAACTTCATGATGCTGATTTATGAGCAAACCATAAACCCTTACGTTAAAGTAACTCATTTTCGAAATGCTTTTTGTTCTTAATCACGATTTCAGGAGTCCAGGTAATTTCTTTTTTAAATGCCTCTGCCCTTACCGGACACTCACTCATGTGACAATAGTGGCAGCATTCGGGCAAACACGGATCGGCATGTATGAAAAGCTCGGCCTTTCTGACACCGTTTTTATTGATAAGCTCATCTATCTGAGAAATTTCCCTGTGTACCTTATTTAAATCGAAGTAATAAGGTAAAGTTACGTGGCAATCGATGTGAAACTCAGGACCATATTGCTGGGTGCGCAAATTGTGAACATCAATCCAAGGATTGTGCCTGTTTTTTTGAAGTACATCTACCACCTCCTCTACCAAGGTAAAATCGCTTTCATCCATTAGGCCACCAACGGAACCTCTGGTAAGCTTATACCCCGAATAAACGATATAAAAACCTACAAGAACAGAGAGAAAGCTATCTAGCCAAATAATATTTGTTAACTGAATTAAAATTAAGCCAATAACGATGGCTACGCTGGTGTAAGTATCCGTAAGCAGGTGCTTACCATCAGCCTGTAAAGTAATGGAATGCTGATCTTTACCGACGTTGATCAGGTATAAACCCACAATCATATTAATTAAACCAGTAATCCCGATAATTAATGTTCCTTCTAATAGTTGACCAACCGGATGGGGATAAATGAGATTGTATGACGATTTAAAAATAATAACCACACCAGCAATGAGAATAAGTATCCCCTCAACAAATGCTGAAAAGAATTCTACCTTACCATGCCCGTAAGGATGGTTTTCATCACGTGGTTGCGTACTCAGGTATATGCTATAGAAAGCAAAACTACCCGCAATTACATTTACAATACTTTCGGCAGCATCCGTTAAAATAGCATTTGAACCTGTAATAAAATAGGCAACAAACTTTGCCAGCATTAACAGAATACTAACAACAAGCGAAATAATAATGGCTCTCTTCTTTACCGACACGATTTTTTTCTTCAAAAATACGCTTATGCAATAAATTAAATGATAAAAACTCTGTCTTTTTTAGTGCAGAATAATATTTGGTTTATATATTTGCGCTCAAAGTAATTAACCATGAGCACCTTATCTAAAAGAATCAACAGTTTATCCGAGTCGGCAACCCTTAAAATGACTAAACTTGGTCGCGAATTAGCGGCTAAGGGCATTAATGTTATCAGTTTAAGCGTTGGTGAACCAGATTTTAACACACCAGACCACGTAAAAAACGCAGCAAAGAAGGCGCTTGATGATAACTTCACCCGTTATTCACCAGTACCAGGTTATCCTGATTTGCGCCAGGCAATCGTTAATAAATTAAAAACAGAAAACAATTTAGATTATGATGTTTCGCAAATTGTAGTTTCAACAGGCGCTAAACAGTCATTATCAAATGTAATTTTAACATTAATTGATCCTGATGATGAAGTAATTATCCCTACACCTTATTGGGTTTCATATTCTGAGATGGTTTTACTTGCTGAAGGCAAATCAGTTTTCATCGATACTGATATTGAAAGTAACTTTAAAATAACGCCTGAGCAATTAGAGGCTGCTATTACGCCAAAATCTAAGCTTTTCATGTTTTCTTCACCATGTAACCCAACTGGTTCGGTTTACAGCAAAGATGAATTAGCTGCATTGGTTAAGGTTTTCGAGAAATACCCCGATATTTACATCCTTTCTGATGAGATTTATGAACACATTAACTTTGTTGATAAACATGAATCTATAGCACAATTCGAGAGCATTAAAGACCGCGTAATCATTGTTAACGGTTTCTCTAAAGCTTTTGCTATGACTGGCTGGAGATTAGGCTATATCGCTGCAAACAAAGAAATAGCTGCTGCAAACGATAAACTACAAGGACAAACAACTTCAGGTACATGTTCAATTGCGCAAAGGGCTGGTATTGTAGCTTACGAGCAAGGATTGGAAAGCGTACTTAAAATGAAAGAAGCATTTTCTCGTCGCAGAACACTTGTTTACAATCTATTAAATGAAATTCCTGGTGTTAAAACCAATTTACCTGATGGTGCTTTCTACTTCTTCCCTGAAATCAGTTCTTTCTTTGGTAAAAAGGATGCAGAAGGTAACGTAATTAAAGATTCATCTGATTTAGCACTTTACCTGTTAAATGTTGGTCACGTAGCAACAGTTGGTGGCGACTCTTTCGGTAACAATAACTATATCCGCTTATCTTATGCAGCATCTGATGAGAGTCTGGTTGAAGCATTGAGAAGAATCAAAGAAGCATTAGGAAAACTAGCATAAGTTATTAGTTAACTTAAATCATATAAAAACCCTCGTTAATTTAATTTAACGAGGGTTTTGTGTTTAGCGGTATTTCCTTCTCGGTATTACCGCTAACGTTTTATATCTTGAAAATTAAGGCCTTAATTCATTGCAACCAATATCCCTACTATTCCTTATTAGTCCGCACCCGGTTGGAACCGGCTTTATGGATTATCCAGTGCAATGAGGTTTACGAGTAGCGGTAACTACGTAAGTACAACGGTAAAGTAATAACCCTTAACGGATTAACTCCTTATCGCCTCAACAGGATCTAATCTTGATGCTGAATATGCCGGCCAGAAACCTGATATCGTTCCGATAATAACAGAAATACCTATCCCCAGAATAATATTATTCAAGCCTAAAATAATATGGAAATCTGTTGCAGCCCCAATGCCTAAAGCCAGCAGGTACACGAGTAACAAGCCAAGCAAACCGCCTAAAATACAAAGTGAAATGGCCTCAAAAATAAACTGAAGTAATATAAAATACCTTTTAGCGCCCAAAGATTTCTGGATACCAATAATGTTAGTTCGTTCTTTCACCGATACAAACATGATATTGGCAATGCTGAAACCACCTACCAGAATCGAAAAACCACCAATAACCCACCCTGCTATATTAACCACATCAAACATCTTATTTAACTGGTTCGAAAGTATTGTTGTTTTGTTTAAAGCAAAATCATCTTCCTGGTTTGGTTTTAAGCGGTGTATCGAACGCATCAATCCGCGTAACTCACTTTCAACTTCTTCTAAAGAAACGTTATCAGTTCCTCTAATCGTTATCTGCGGGTTATAGCGTTCGTTTTGAATATCTAAAATTCCTTTAGCGAAATTGATAGGTAGATTAACGCTTTTATCAAGTGAAGTACCGAGCATATCTTCACCCTCCTTAACAAAAACCCCGATTACAGTTACTCTCCTACCCAAAACCTGTACCTGCTTACCGATGGGATCGTCAGTACCGAATAAACCTTCAGCAATTTCTGCCCCGATTAAACAAACTGGTGTTCCGTTATTATTTTCATTATCTGTAAAATAGCGACCAGCCTGCAGCTCAAAATTCCATGTTTTATTAAAATCCTGCGATGCAGCAGAAACACTGATGCCTTCTACAGAACCACTTCTATACTTAATGGTTCGGTTGCCGGTTGAGATTTCGAAAGTAATACCATCGGCATTTTCCATCCGGTCTCTCAACGTTTCAAAATCGCGGATTGATGGTTGAGGACGGTTAGCATATTTCCACCATGGGTAGTTATCACCAAAGCTCCAAGGCCATTTCTGAATATAAATCGTATTTGAACCTAACTTATCAACGCTGGCCTGCAATTTACCACGGAAAGTATCAACACCGGAAAAAACAAAAATGATTACAAAAATACCAATGGTTATCGCCAATAGCGATAGCATTGTACGTAATTTGTTTTGACGCAATGCATCGAATGCAAAACGAAAACTCTCACCTATTAGCCTGAAGATTATCATAATTGTTGTTTAGACACAGCATCTGTAAAAAGGTTACAGATAAATCAAAACTAATTAATTTTATTGTGCTGGGTAGAAATTATGACAAAGTAATTTATATTAAAACATATATTAGTTTAATTGCGTTTGATAAAATACAAAAAAGAAAAATTAAATTCGTATTTTTGCACCTCAAAAAATTCATCAAGAATGAAATTATCACAATTCAAATTTAACTTACCGGAATCATTAATTGCAAACAATCCTGCTGAAGAGCGTGATGAAGCACGTTTAATGGTTTTACACAAAGACAGCGGTAAAATTGAACATAAAATCTTTAAAGACGTTTTAGATTATTTCGACGATAAAGATGTAATGATATTAAACAACACAAAGGTTTTTCCTGCCCGTTTATATGGTAATAAAGAAAAAACCGGTGCGACTATCGAAGTATTTTTACTTCGTGAATTAAATAAAGAATTACGTTTATGGGATGTTTTAGTAGATCCTGCACGTAAAATCCGTGTTGGCAACAAACTATACTTTGGCGATGATGATTTATTAGTAGCTGAAGTTGTAGACAACACAACCTCCCGCGGACGTACCATTCGTTTCTTATTTGAAGGTACTGATGAAGAGTTTAGAAAGAACGTTGAAATTCTAGGCGAAACACCGCTACCTAAGTACATTAAACGTAAGGCAACTGCTGAAGATAAAGAGCGTTATCAAACTATCTTCGCTAAACATGAAGGTGCTGTTGCTGCCCCTACTGCAGGGTTACACTTCAGCCGCGAATTAATGAAACGCCTTGAACTTAAAGGTATCGAATTTGCCGAAGTTACATTACATGTTGGTTTAGGTACTTTCAGAACGGTAGAGGTTGAAGATTTAACTAAACATAAAATGGATTCTGAACAATTCATCATCGAGCAAAAAGATGCTGATATTGTTAACAAAGCTTTAGAGCAAAAAAGAAGAATCTGTGCTGTTGGTACTACTTCTATGCGTTCAATCGAATCGGCTGTATCTGCAAACAGAACTTTAAAGGCAGCAAACGACTGGACAAGTAAATTTATTTTCCCGCCTTATGATTTCAGCATCGCAAATTCAATGATTACCAATTTCCACACACCAGAATCTACATTATTAATGATGATCAGTGCTTTTGGTGGTTACGAAAACGTAATGAATGCTTACGAAGTTGCGGTAAAAGAAAAATATAAATTTTATAGCTATGGCGATGCCATGCTGATTATCTAAATAGATTCAGGTATCAGGTATCAAGTAGGCAAGAGTAAATGCAATTTCTTGATACTTGATACTAAAATCCTGATACTTTTGATAATGAAACACTACGCTGTAATTGTAGCAGGAGGTTCGGGAAATCGAATGCAAACTGAAACTCCAAAACAATTTCTCTTGCTCAAAAACCTTCCGGTTTTAATGCATACCATCAAAGCTTTTGCACAAAGTGACACCCAACCAAAAATAATTGTTGTTTTACATCCCGACCAGCATAACTACTGGAGAAAACTTTGCGAAGAGTTTAATTTTAATATTCCACATACAGTTATTCCTGGTGGAAAAGAGCGTTTTTATTCCGTTAAAAATGCAATCAATAGCATTAACGAAGAAAGCCTGGTGGCCATCCATGATGCGGTAAGACCATTAATATCAAAAACCTTGATAGATAACTGCTTTGCAAAAGCAAAAGAACAAGGCAATGTTATTGCAGCAGTACAATCCAGCGATAGTGTCAGACTATTTAAAAGCGACAAAACAACAGCGTTAAAACGAGATGAAATCTATCTGGTACAAACGCCACAGACCTTTGATCTAAAAATCTTAAAGGAAGCCTACCAACAGGATTACGCCAGCCATTTTACTGACGATGCAAGTGTAGTTGAAGCCATTGGCTACGAAATTAATATTGTGGAAGGCGAAAGAAGTAATATCAAGATTACCTACCCTATCGATTTAGAACTTGCAGCATTGCTGCTTGAAAAATAAAAAAAGGAGTTTCGATAATGAAACTCCTTTTTTATTTTGCCTTTTCTAAGGCAAGTATTGATATTTTATGCTGCCCTGCCAATAATTTTAAGCAAGATTGCAATAACGGCAATTACAAGTAGAACGTGGATAATTCCGCCAACATCTCCAAAGCCGTGAAATATAAAACCTATAACCCAGAGTATAACCAATACTACTGCGACTAAATACAATAAATTTCCCATTGTGTTAATTTTTTAAGTAATTATTTATCTATTAACACTACGCGGAATCATTTGTTTACAAAATGTAAATTTTATTTATTACTACCTTATAAAGAACAAATTACATACACCAAAGACTGGTGATGACACAAAAAAACTCCCGGTTTTGGCCGGGAGCATTATTCATTTAGTATTCATCTTCATTAAAGAAGAAATCTTCTTTAGTCGGATAATCAGGCCAAATTTCTTCTATAGTTTCATAAGGCTCTCCATCATCTTCAAGGGCCTGTAAATTTTCAATAACTTCTACAGGAGCACCAGAACGGATGCCGTAATCAATTAATTCATCTTTTGTTGCAGGCCATGGTGCGTCTTCCAGGTGGGAAGCTAATTCTAGTGTCCAATACATATCTTAAATTCAATTAAATTCTTTGTTCTTAACAATGCGCAAAGTATATTAAAATTTTTGAGCAAAACAAACTTATTTTTCCACTATTAAACACGTGGTATCCAAATGTTTTCTTCAGCGTTAAAATCCATAGTCAGTTTTCGTGCCAAAACAAATAAATAATCGCTCAAGCGGTTTAAATAAATGGTTACCCGCTCATCTACAAAGCTATTTTCTGCAAGTTCAACTGTCAGTCTTTCTGCCCTTCTGCATACACATCTGGCTAGATGACAAAAAGAAACTACGGTATTTCCTCCCGGCAAAACAAAGTGCTTTAAATCAGGTAAAACCTCATTCATCGCATCCATTTCTTTTTCCAGTAAAACAACATCTGCATCATGCAAATCAGGGATTTTCATTTTTGATTTTTCCGGATCGGCAGCCAAAGATGCTCCAACAGTAAAAAGCCTGTCCTGAATTTCTTTTAACAATTGTTTATGATGCGTTTCAATATCCTGGCACATAATTAAACCGATATACGAGTTTAATTCATCAACAGTTCCATAGCTTTCGATGCGCAGGTGATATTTTGGAACCCGGGTACCTCCAATTAAAGAAGTTTGTCCCTTATCACCGGTTTTAGTGTAGATTTTCATTATAAAGAGGCTAAAGGCTAAGGTAAAAGACTTAAGCTTAGTTTATTTTCTCCCAGTCGCGACCACTTTCTTTTAAAGCCTGCAAACGTGGCGATACATTTTTTATATCGGTATTAATGTAATCGTTTTCAATCAATCCATCACGCATACGTACAATTCTATGCGCATGTTGGGCAATATCTTCCTCATGTGTTACCAGAATAATGGTATTACCTTTACTGTGGATTTCTTCGAGAAGTGCCATAATTTCGATTGATGTTTTGGTATCCAGGTTACCTGTAGGTTCATCAGCCAAAATAATCGATGGATCGTTAATTAAAGCCCTTGCCACAGCAACACGCTGACGCTGTCCACCAGATAACTCATTCGGTTTATGATCCATACGGTTGCCTAAACCTACATTTTCCAACGCTTTTTTAGCACGTTCTTCCCTGTCTTTTTTGCTATTGCCTGCATAAATTAACGGTAAAGCCACATTATCTAAAGAAGTTGAGCGTGGCAGCAGATTAAATGTCTGGAAAACAAATCCTATTTCCTGATTACGAACTTCAGCTAAGGCATCATCACTCATGTGGCTTACATCCGTTCCGTTTAATACATAACTGCCGCTAGATGGCGTATCTAAACAACCCAGAATATTCATTAAGGTAGATTTTCCTGAACCAGATGGCCCCATAAGCGCAACAAACTCACCCTTTTTTATATCCAAACTAACAGATTTTAAAGCATGAATTACCTCTGAACCGATTACGTATTTACGCCCTATTTCCTTAATTGTAATGAGTGTTTGCGACATAGTTTTTTCTTTTTAGACAAAGGGAATGGTAAAGATGTTACAAGCACTTCTAAATTTTGTTAAAGCACTTCATATTAAATTAAGAAACTACTTCTCTATAATTTTTGGTACCATAAAAAATTCCTCGTTATGCTTTGCTGCATTTTTTAATCCATCGGCAGTAGAAATCTCCTGCTTTACAACATCTTCACGCCAAACATTAGTAGCTTCATTCATGTAAACCAGCGGTTTAACATCCCTGGTATCTAATTCATTTAGCTTTTCCATGAAGGACAAAATCTTGTTCATTTCCGGAATCAGGGTATCAACTTCTTTTTCGTCAATATGAATTCTTGCCAAGTCGGCTATTTTGTGAATGGTTGTTGCGTCTAAATTCATATTATAACAGTTTACTATCTATAAGTTTAAAAACCTTATTCTTAAGCTCATCGGTATCAGCATCAGCTAAACCGGCAGTGCTTATAGGTTTATGGATGTAAATATCGCAAATTCCGGGCTTACTTCCATATTTAGCACCATCATCCCAGTTAATTTTCCAAACATTCGTTATGCTCACCGGCACCAGGGGAATATTTTTATCGATGGCCAGCCTGAATGGGCCATTTTTAAATTCACCAAGTTTTGGTGGATAATGGTCATCGATCTTACCTTCCGGAAAGATAATCAGGCTCATACCTTTTTCGAGATTTTCACCAGCTTTTTTAAACGCTTTAAAGGCTGAAATTTTACTGTCGCGGTTTACTGCAATATCTATCGTCTTAAAAAAAATACCAAGCACCGGGTTATTCAGCAGCTCATCTTTCCCCATAAAATGATACCTGCCTTTTGCCATTATACAGAATATCATAATATCGAGGTTTGAAGTATGATTTGCACAATAAATATAGGTTTGGTTTTTAGCAAGCTTTTCTTCGAACTGATAAGAAAAAAATACACCTGAAAGCAGGCTGCAAAGAAAACTATTTGCCCGTCTGAGAAAATTTAAGACTATATAATACCGAGGATTCCGGGAGGTTAAATAATAAAACGGATAAAACAGGAAGAAAAAAAAGAGTATCCAAAATAGATACCATACCCGATGTACTTGCCTAAAAAATCTGGTCATATATATCCAAAAATATAAATTTTGGCCATTATTCAATGGGGTTAAAATAAAATTTTATAGCGAATGATGGAAGCTGTAAAATACAGATGAGGTAAGGAAACCATACCCTATTTATCGGACTCAGGAAAACTAAAGAATTACGGCAATTGCTTTCCAAATAAATCTTATGATATAAAAAGGAAACTATACTATCGTTTGGTGCTAATTTATTTTTAATTTCGTGGCATTATGAAAGAAACAGTGGTGAGCGGTATTCGCTCTACAGGAAAATTACATTTAGGCAATTACTATGGTGCAGTAAAAAACTTTGTGCAAATGCAAAATGATTACAATTGCTACTTTTTTATTGCTGATTTGCATTCTTTAACAACACACCCTACGCCAGCCGACTTACACGGAAATATTAAACATGTTCTGGTAGAATACCTGGCAAGTGGTATCGACCCTGAAAACAGTACAATTTATATACAAAGTGATGTTCCGGAAATAGCCGAACTTTACCTTTACCTGAATATGAACGCCTACATGGGCGAGCTTGAAAGAAGTACTTCTTTTAAAGATAAGGTTAGGGCAAATCCTGATAACGTTAATGCAGGTTTATTAACTTATCCTGTTTTAATGGCGGCTGATATTCTAATTCATAAAGGAACCAAAGTTCCTGTTGGAAAAGACCAGGAACAACACCTGGAAATGGCCCGTACTTTCGGAAACCGTTTTAACCGTTTGTACAATACAGAATATTTTCCTGAGCCATATGCCTTCAGCTTTACCGAAAAACTGGTAAAAGTACCGGGTTTAGATGGAAAAGGGAAAATGGGTAAATCAGAAGGTGAAGCAAACGCCGTTTACTTATCCGATGATCCGGAAACTATACGTAAAAAAGTAATGAGAGCGGTGAGCGACGGCGGACCAACTGCGGAAAACCAGGAAAAACCAGAGCCGATTCAAAATCTTTTCGATTTAATGAAAGTGGTTTCGAGTGCCGACACACACCAGCATTTTGATGATTTATACAATAAAATGCAAATCCGTTATGGCGATTTTAAGAAACAACTTGCTGAAGATATGATTATTGCCACCGCTCCAATGCGTGAGCGCATTCAGGAAATTGCAAAAGATGATGCCTATTTAAGACAAGTTGCAAAACATGGCGCCTTAAAAGCCCGCGAAAGTGCACAAAAAACAATAAAAGAAGTACGCAGTTTAATCGGTTTTAAAAGTTTTTAATTATTAGCTTTGAGAAGCTAGATAGGAGTTTTGAGAAAAATTGCTCATTCACATATCTTATATCTCAGATCTTACATCTAAAAAAATATGCACATAGCAATAGTAGGAAATATAGGCGCTGGTAAAACCACTTTAACAGGATTATTAGCCAAAAATTACGGTTGGGAAGCTTTGTACGAAGCTGTAGACAACAATCCTTATCTCGAAGATTTTTACAGCGATATGAAGCGCTGGAGTTTTAATCTACAGATTTATTTCCTGAACAGCCGTTTCCAGCAAATAACAGATATCGAAGTAAATAAACGTAATGTTATCCAGGATAGAACCATTTATGAGGACGCACACATTTTTGCAGAAAACCTGCATGATATGGCACTAATGACTACCCGGGACCATGATAACTATCGTGCAATTTTCGACAACGTTACCTCTTTTATTAAACCGCCCGATTTACTGGTTTACCTACGTGCATCGGTACCAACGCTGGTAAATAACATACAGCGCCGTGGCCGTGAATATGAAGCCGGAATCCGTATTGATTACCTTTCGAAACTAAACGAAAAGTATGAAGCATGGATTAAAGGTTACAATTTGGGTAAATTATTAATTCTTGATAAGGATAAATTAGATTTCACAAATAATCCTGAAGATTTAGGGCATGTTATCCAATCGATAGAAGCAGAAATTAACGGTCTATTTTAGCAGCATTATGGAAAAAGACTTTCAACACGATAATCCGGAAAACTGGAAATGGGGGATATTTTATTTCAATAAAAATGATTCAAGATTCATCTTACGTAAAAGAGTTGAGGTTTTAGGCTGGACATTTAATTTTGCCCATCCCGTTTCATACATTTTGGTTGCTTTAATTTTTGCTTACGCAGCTTATAAAATTTACAGGTAGTATGGGTGATGGAAATTCAAAGTCGTCTTTAGGAGATTCAAGGGTTATCGGCATCATCCCTGCCCGTTTTGCGTCAACCCGTTTTCCGGGCAAGCCACTGGTAGATATTGCCGGTAAAAGTATGATTCAGCGTGTTTATGAACAGGCTGCAAAAGCTAAAAGCTTATCGAAAGTTGTGGTGGCTACTGATGACGAACGAATTGCTGAAGAAGTAAAGAAATTTGGCGGGGAGTTTGTATTTACCGCATCGACCCACCAAAGCGGAACCGACAGATGCGCTGAGGTTATTGAACAATTACCAGCTTTTGATATTGTGATTAATATTCAGGGCGATGAGCCTTTTATTGAACCTGCGCAAATAGATTTGCTTGCAAGTAGTTTCAGCGAAGAAAAAGTACAATTAGCAACCTTAATTAAACCAATTGAAAGTCAGGAAAGCATTTACAATCCAAACAGTCCAAAAGTTGTTATCGATGTAAATGGCAGGGCGATATATTTTAGCCGAAGCCCGATTCCCTTTATCAGAAATGGTGAACCTGGTGTATGGGCTGAAAAACACCAGTTTTATAAACATATTGGCATTTATGGTTACCGGACGGAGTCGTTAAAGGCAATTACCAAACTTCCTCCATCAACATTAGAGCTTGCAGAAAGCCTTGAACAGCTCCGCTGGATCGAAAACGGTTTTTACATCCAAACCAAGGTGACCGATTTGGAAACCGTTGCCATTGATACCCCGGAAGATCTTAAAAAACTAAACAAGCTGCTAAAAGCTTTGAAATTAGCATAAAAATAAGCTGAAAAAGTTCAATATACAGTGTAAGAAGCAATCTAGCATGGCTGAGATTGCTTCTTGCATAAAATAGCAATTTTATCCTATAACTAATTCCATCTGTATATTACATCTCGTGTAGGGTGTTGGTTTACCTGCAACTTTCTGAAAGCCCAGCTTATGATAAAGATTTATAGCTGGTTTAAGTATGGTATTACTTTCCAGGTATATTTTTCTGGCACCCAACGATTTTGCTTTTTCAATAACTGCCGAAGCCAATAAAAAGCCCATGTTTTTACCCTGTGCTTTAGGCGAAACAGCCATTTTTGCCAGTTCAAAATCGTATTCACCATCATTCATTTTAATTAGGGCACAAACACCTAAAGGCTCTCCGTCAAAAAGCGCAACTAAAATATGTCCTCCTTTATCCAAAATATAGCCTTGTGGATTATCAAGCGCTTTGTAATCAGATTCCTCCATTGTAAAATACTGTGAAATCCATTCTACGTTAAGTGCCTTGAATACATCCTGGTACCTGGGTTGATAATCTATAATTTCAATTTTAGCGCTGTCACGCTCCTTCTTTTTTTCCATAACTCTTCTAAGTAAATTCTTTTGCTCCAATAAAAACTCCCACTCTCCTATGGCCAGCCATAAATCATTTTGAGCTTGTGCCGAAAGCTCCTCAATAGCTGCATTCACATCAACTAACTGATCTTTAATCTTTTCAGCAATCTGCAAACCTTTCTTTGATAAACCGATTACATTTCGCCTGCCATCTGTTTTATCCTTTTTTTCAATAACATAGTTTTTGGCAGCCATTTCCCCAATTATTTTACTTACTGATGGATGCGAATGCCCTATTTCTCTGGCAAGCGCCGTAATGGTCTTTTCATCATTCTGTATCAAAGAGTACAGCACCGGAAACCATTTCGGCTGCATATCAATATCATATAATTGGTAGATTTTTGAAGCGTCTTCGGTTACTTTATCTGTAAGCATCCTCAACCTACTCCCTATTGCTACTTTACCTGTTTGTTCAAAGAAATTCATAATAATATTAATTACGTAACTGATTACACAAATGTATAGCATTTTATATTTTATTCAAAATTTTATTACTTTAGAAGCATTAATTGCTATTGATGAAAAAAATATACTTCCTGTTTTTCGTACTCTTATCTCTAACGGTTGCCTGCACCAGCGGCAATAAAAACGACAAAGGCTCCATTGAATTTAAAAATGTGAATTCGAGTATTGCACAGTCTTTTTCAGATTTAAAAACTCTTGATACTTTTAAAATTGAGTTAACCGGCAGAAAACCAGAAGATATGGTGCTTAATTTTACCATAAAAAATGCTAAAGGCGTTCAAATCTATAATGTAAAGCTAAAAGGAACCGAGCTGGTAGGTAATAACGACCCTAATATCGATTTATCAAAAGAGAAAGACCAGGTTATTTTCTTAAAAACCATTGCTAATGATTTCTTTAGTGAAGATAACTTTCTTGAGCCAGCCGTAATGCCGGATGATAAAGCTGATAATAATACGCCTGATAAGGCACTTTATGAAGAACTGAAGAAATCAGGCTTAAATGGATTTAAATATCGATTAGGCAAAGAAAACAACCTTTATATTGCCTGGAGTGAGAAAGAGCAAAAAGTTAAGGTTTATTATAAATGTTGCTAATCATTAAAATCTTAAATAATGAATTTCAGCAAACTTGTTCCAAATGTATTTTACGAAGATATTAATCAGGCATTAACGTTATTTGTTGATTGCCTTGAATTTAAGGTTGAACATAACGAAATTCAATCTGCAAACCCTTTTTGTGTGGTAGGCAGAGATGGCTTAAGCATTAATATATTTGAGAATGTCGCCCTTGCCAAAGAACACAGCCCCGAATTCAGGCTGGTTACAAAAAACATTGAGGAAGTGTATGAAAAAATATTTAATGCATATCCCGAATTCCTTCATCCAAACCTAAATACCGTTACACTACGGCCATGGGGCGCAAAGGAATTTGCTATTAAAGATGGTCAGCTTGGAATTATTATCCAGCAATGGCCTTAAAAAACAAGCTGCTATGTTTTCTGAATTGTTTCGTTTTTCATAAATATTATTAATTTTGTCTTAAATCATTTTCAGTTATTTTAACACTGAAATTTCCCTATTGCGATAGCTCCATATCCCATTTTATAAAATTTATAAAATGGTTTCTAATAAGTCAAATGCAACTAATAGCACAAGCCAGATATTTTTTAAAAAAATAATCTGGTTCCTCTTATTTCTGGTATTTAGTTTCCAGAAAATTTTTGCAGGGCCTTATGTTACACCCGTCCCGGGTAGTGCATGTTATGATCCCACTTTCGGGAATGTATATCAAAAAATAGTTTCAGGCACAACTTACGACTATGACTTCAACTACTCTGGAGCATATACTCAGTTGTCATGCTCAAATAAAACGGCTTTGGGAGCAGTAGGCTCTTGCACATTAAGAAGTATGGGCATTGATTATCCAAGAGGTAGGTTATTCACAATTATTCAGTACAGCCCTTGCCCTGTCCCTATCGATGATTATGCCTGGATATTATTTGCTATAACGTGTTGCCTGGGTTATACATATCTAAGAAAAGATAAAATCCATTTACAATTTCAAAAGTGATACAGTTTAAAAATTAGAACCACAAAGGACACCGAGGTTACACGGAGTAAAAAGAGAATATAAATAACTCCGTGCACTCTGTGATTTCTCTGTACCCTCTGTGGTTAAAATAAAACAACCGCTAATGTCATTTGTCGTTTTACGTTTTGTGCTTCGAGTTTTTTCTCTACGGACTTTGCAATAAAAAAATTGTAATCACAAAGGGTACTAAGTTTTCTTCGCAAAGAAGCGCAAAACTAATATTGATCTGGACTGCTTTCATGTATTTCCCTTTGTTCCCGCTTCGGTCAAATAAAGATAACCATCACTAAATCACATGACTTTATCATTTTTAAATATTCTTCATTTTTAAGAATTAGAAACAAGTAATTTTCATACCTTTGTATCCCGTACAAAAAGCAGCAACAATTACATTTTGCTGCAAAAAATAAAAATCATGACTAAGTATATTTTTGTTACGGGCGGTGTTACTTCCTCTTTAGGTAAGGGCATCATCTCCGCTTCTTTAGCTAAACTTTTACAGGCACGGGGTTATCGTGTAACCATTCAAAAATTCGATCCATATATCAATATCGATCCGGGAACTTTAAACCCTTACGAGCATGGCGAATGTTTTGTTACTGAAGATGGTGCTGAAACCGACTTAGATCTTGGTCATTACGAGCGTTTCCTGAACGTTCCAACCTCGCAGGCAAATAACATTACTACCGGCCGTATTTATCAGAATGTAATTAATAAAGAGCGTAAAGGTGAATACTTAGGTAAAACTGTTCAGGTTGTGCCGCATATTACTGATGAAATTAAACGTAACATGCGCATCCTGGGCGAGAGCGGCGATTACGATATCGTAATTACAGAGCTTGGAGGTACTGTTGGTGATATTGAATCTTTACCATTTATTGAAGCTGTACGTCAGTTTAAATGGGAAGAAGGTAGTTCAAATGCTATCGTAATTCACTTGACACTTGTTCCTTACCTTGCTGCCGCAGGCGAGCTTAAAACAAAACCTACACAACACTCGGTAAAAGCCTTATTGGAATATGGTATACAGCCTGATATCCTCGTTTGCAGAAGCGAACATCACTTAGGTGCCGATTTAAGAAAAAAAATCGCTTTGTTTTGTAACGTTAACATCAACGCTGTAGTCGAATCGATGGATGCATCTACAATTTACGATGTACCATTGTTAATGTTAAAAGAACAGCTGGATAAAACCGTTTTATCAAAATTAAAGCTTCCAACTAAGAATGATCCGGATATGGAGAGTTGGAAAGATTTTCTTGGCCGTTTAAAAAACCCAACTGCCGAAGTTAAAATTGGCCTGGTGGGTAAATACGTGGAATTACCTGATGCATATAAATCTATTATCGAATCTTTTGTACATGCCGGTTCGAAAAATGAATGCAAAGTAAAAGTAGAATACATCCATTCAGAAAGTATTTTCCCTGATAACGTTAAAGAAAAATTAGGCCATTTACAAGGTGTACTCGTTGCACCCGGATTTGGCAGCCGCGGTATTGAGGGTAAAATAGACACCATAAAATACGTACGTGAAAACAACATTCCTTTCTTTGGAATTTGCTTAGGTATGCAATGTGCCGTTGTAGAGTTTGGCCGCAATGTTTTAGGACTAAAAGGCGCACACACAACAGAAATTGAACCTGAAACAGCGAATCCGGTAATCAATATGATGGAAGAGCAGAAAAACATTGTAAATATGGGCGGTACAATGCGTTTAGGTTCTTATCCATGTGATATTAAAAAAGGTACCAAAGCTTTCGCTATTTATGGCAAACAGCACATTAACGAGCGTCACCGCCATCGTTATGAATTTAACAACGATTATTTAAAACAATACGAAGAAGCCGGAATGATTGCTTCAGGTATAAATCCTCAAACAAATCTGGTAGAGATTGTAGAGCTTAAAAACCATCCTTTTTTCGTTGGTGGACAATTTCACCCTGAATTAAAATCAACAGTAGCAAATCCTCACCCACTTTTTGTTAAATTTGTGGCCGCTGCAATGGAGTACGCTAAAAAGAAAACAAATTAAAGGCAGCATATAAATAAATAATGGATAGAAATACCTTTACAGGATTGTTCCTGATTATGATCATCTTAGGCGGATCATTCTACTTCTTTAAGCCAAGTGAAGCAGAACTAAAAAAAGCCAAAGAAACTGAAAGAATTGATTCTCTTAAAAAAGCCGGTGCTGTTATTGCACCAAAAGATACCGTAATAAAATCATCAACACCTGTTGTAGATTCGCTTGCATTAAAAGGCCCGTTCGGAACGGCCATTGCAGGCACTGAGTCGACTACAGTTTTAGAAAATGAAAATTTACTTATCACTTTAACCAATAAAGGCGGTAAAATTTTATCGGTACAAATTAAAGGGCAGAAAACTTTTGATGGCAAACCACTCATTTTATTCGATGGTGGCGAGAACAAATTCGGACTAACCCTTAACGCAGCAGGAAAAGTTGTTAATACCAACGATTTATACTTTACCCCTACTAAAGCAGGTAATAAAGTAACTATGCGTGCTGATTATGGTCCCAATGCTTATGTCGAATTCAGTTATGATTTAAAAGCATTAAGCAACAAAGTTGGCTTCAATATTAATTTAGTAGGCTTACAGCAGGTAATTGCGGGTAATACGGTTAACTTAAACTGGGATGCAACTTTACTTCAGCAAGAGAAATCTATTGAAAGTGAGCACCGTTACTCGGCGCCTTACTATAAATATCTAGATGGTGATGTAAACCATTTGAATGTGGCTAAAGATGAAAAGGAAGAGTTAACAAAAGGAAAAATACAATGGGTATCTTTCAAACAACACTTTTTCTCGGCAACATTAATCGCGAAACAAGCTTTTGATAAAGGAAGTTTAGAGGTTAAAATCCCGACTGCGCCAGGTCAGGTTAAATTCTATGGTGCAAATATGCAGATGCCATATTCACATCAGGCTAACCAGGCATACGAATTAGAGTTTTATTTCGGTACGAATAAATTCTCTGCTTTAAAAGCACAGGGTTATGACTTAGAACAACAGGTTGATATGGGTTACTGGCCTTTGAAATACGTTAACCGTTTCATTGTATTACCTGTATTTAATTTCCTTAACGGATTCGGCTGGGGTTACGGCTTAATCATCTTTGCCCTTACCATCCTGTTAAAACTGGCCTTATCACCATTAACTTATAAGTCATACCTATCAATGGCTAAAATGAGGGTATTAAAGCCAGAGATGGATGAAATTAAAGCCAAAGTTGGCGAAGATAACCCAACACTGGTACAACAGGAATACCTGAAGCTTTATAAACAAGCCGGTGTAAACCCATTAGGCGGCTGTTTGCCAATGCTTTTACAATTACCTTTGGTGATGGCTTTCTTCTTCTTCTTCCCTAACTTATTTGAGTTAAGGCAAGAAAGTTTCCTTTGGATGAAAGATTTATCTACTTACGATGAATTTATCCGTTTTGGAGTTAAAGTTCCGTTTATCGGCGACCACTTAAGCTTAATGTGTGTATTGATGACCATCTCTACACTAATCATGACTTATTTTAACAACCAGACTTCAGGAGCAACCGGACAGATGAAATACATTGGTTACATTATGCCTGTTGTTTTCTTAGGTGTATTAAATAGTTACCCATCGGGATTAAACTACTACTATTTCTTAGCGAACTTAATGACTTTCGGACAGCAGTTCTTAATCCGTAAAATGGTTGATGATGATAAAATCCATGCATTAATCCAACAAAATAAAGCGAGACCAGCTGACGAGAAAAAGAAGAAGTCTAAATTTCAGCAACGTTTAGACGATTATATGCGTCAGCAGCAGCAACAACAAACGAAAGGTAAAAAATAGTTTTTTGCTTTATAGTTATAAATGAAAGGTCCGGATGTTAAAACATCCGGACCTTTTCTTTTTACATGATATAAAAACAGCCCTTTTATTGTAATATTTGACATACATCCTTTCGATTAAGGCAAAAATTTACAATTTTTATAAATTGAATCTCAACCAACAAATTAATTTATTCGTAAAATGCAGAAAAGATTAACATTTATCCTGTTTTTCGCAGTCAGCTTTGCTTACGCACAAAAAAAGCCTTTGGATCATAAAGTTTATGATACCTGGGAAGCCGTAGGTACCAAGCAATTATCAAACAATGGCCAGTTAGCCTTATATAGCGTGCTTCAGCAGGAAGGTGATGCTACATTGTATATCAGCAACTTAAAAACCAATAGCAAGCTTACTATTCCCCGTGCTTCAACAGGGCAGTTTAGCAATGACTCTAAATTTGCCGTCTTTTTAATCAAACCATTTTATAAAGATTTACGTCAGGCGAAAATTAAAAAGACCAAGCCTGATGCGATGCCAAAAGACACTTTAGGCATAGCTAACTTAACCAGTAATACCATTACAAAAGTTGCAAGGGTTAAATCATTCAAATTGCCTGAAACCGGATTTGGTTACCTGGCTTACCAGCTTGACAAATTAGATACCGCTAAAAAAGCACCGGCTAATGCACCTAAAAAAGATGGTGAAACCGATTTTGCCGACGATGAACCTGCTGGTGGACCGAAAAAAGATGAAGGAACCGACCTTATTGTCAAAAATCTTTTAACCGGTGTTGATAAAACCTATAAATATGTTACCGATTATGCTTTCAGCAAAGATGGAAAACAACTTGTTTTTGCTTGCAGTGGTTCTAAAAAAGATAAAACAGCACCTCAGGGTGTTTACCTTTTAAATACAGAAAAAGGAACTTTAAAAACCTTAATCGCAGGAAAAGGAAGCTTTAAAGGATTCACATTTGATGATGAAAGTGAGCACCTGGCTTTCGTTGGCGAGCAAGATCCAGAGAAAAAAGAAGTTAAAAACTACAACGTTTATTACAACTCCCTAACCTTAGACACAGCACAGATAATTGTTGATTATGATATGCCCGGCTTACCAGCAAAATGGTCGGTTAGTGGCGACGGCAGGGTTTCTTTCAGTAAAGACGGCAAGAAATTATTCTTCGGCATTGCCCCGATTAAAAAACCTAAGGATACCACAATTGTAGATTTCGAAGTAGCTAAGGTTGATATCTGGAACTATAAAGACGATTATTTACAGCCAATGCAGCTTAAAAATGCTGACCGCGACAGTAAAAAAAGTTATTTATCGGTAATTGATGTTTACAGCAATGATCCGAAAGTTGTGCCTTTAACAGATTTAAGCCTTCCTGATGCCAATATGGTAAGTGATGGCGACGCAAGTTTTGTACTCGCATCTACCGACTTCGGTCGCAGAATCGAATCTCAATGGAGTGGTTCAACCTTAAGGGATTACTATCTTGTTGATACAAAAACCGGTCAGCGTAAAAAGATTATTGATAAACTAAACGGCAATGCATCTGCATCACCTGGTGGAAACTATGTAATTTATTTTGATGAAAACACCTCGAACTGGTTTACCTATAATGTAGCAAGCGGAAAAGTTACTCAATTGAACAACGGCATGAACGTGAAGTTTGCCGATGAAGAAAACGATGTGCCTGACACCCCTAAATCTTATGGTATTGCCACATGGACCGAAGGCGATAAAGCCGTATTAATTTACGATCGCTACGATATCTGGTCTTTTTCTCCGGATGGTAAAACAGCTGCAAAAAACATTACCAATAATTTCGGTCGTGATAACAAAATCACCCTTCGTTACGAAAGAACACAACAGGACAATCGTTTTGAACGTGGTGCCGACAGCAAATTTGTTAAAGCAAATGAGCTGGTATGGTTAGATGGTTTCAATAACCTTACCAAAGAGAATGGTTTCTACCGTAAAAATGTTGGTGCAGTAAAAAATCCTGATCTGGTAGTAATGGCCAAAACCAAATATTCGAACCTTTTGAAAGCAAAAGATGCTGATGTATATATTTTCGATAAAGGAAATTATGTGGCTTCGCCGGATGTATATGTAACCACTGATTTCAAAGCGGAAACCAAACTAACCAGCACAAATCCTCAGCAAGCCAGTTACAACTGGGGAACAGCAGAACTGGTAAAATGGACTACACCAAAAGGTTACCAATCGGAAGGTATTCTTTACAAACCGGAAAACTTCGATCCATCGAAAAAATACCCGATGATTGTTTATTTCTATGAAAAATTATCAGATGGTCTATATACCTATCAGGCACCTGCCCCTACACCATCAAGATTGAATATTTCTTTCTTCGTGAGTAATGGTTACCTAGTTTTTGCACCTGATATTACCTATACAACCGGTCACCCGGGTCAATCGGCAGTAGAATTCATTAACTCAGGTGTAGAAAGCTTAAAGAAAAACAGCTGGGTTGATGGCAGCAAGATCGGTATCCAAGGACAAAGCTGGGGTGGTTACCAGGTCGCATATTTAATTACGCAAAACAACATGTACGCAGCTGCATGGGCCGGCGCACCGGTAGCTAACATGACATCAGCTTATGGTGGTATCCGTTGGGAAAGCGGCATGAACCGCCAGTTCCAGTACGAAAAAACACAAAGCCGTATTGGTGCTACATTATGGGAAAAGCCTGAACTATATATCGAAAACTCTCCTCTTTTCATGTTCCCTAAGGTAAATACACCTGTTGTGGTAATGGCTAACGATGCTGATGGTGCTGTGCCATGGTATCAGGGTATCGAAATGTTTACTGGCTTACGCCGCTTGGGTAAACCGGTATGGATGCTAAACTATAATGGCGAAGCGCATAACCTTGTTCAACGCCAGAACCGTAAAGACATTCAAATCCGCGAGCAACAGTTCTTTGATTATTACTTAAAAGGCGCTAAGGCACCTGCGTGGATGACCAACGGTGTACCTGCAACTGAAAAAGGAAAAACATGGGGCTTCGAACTAACAGACGATAAGCCTTAGGAGCGGAAAGCTAAAAGCGGAAAGCTCAAAGCTAAAAGCTTAAAGTCCATAGTTGATAGTATTAAACACTATTGGCTATGGACTTTCGTTTAAAAAAGCTATTTTTCACCTGTCAAACAAAACTAAACAAGCTAAATGGCATTAAGTAGAATATGGTCGGCATTTATTATTGTAGCAATTGTAGTTGCCGGTATTAAATGTTTCTTTTTCGGGCAAACAGATATTTTTAACTGGATGGTGATTGGTAAAGCAGATGATGCTGCAAATCCATTAAAACTCGACGGTATCATTCAAACCTGCTGGGTTGCAGTAGAGCTTTGTCTTAAGCTCATCGGTATTTTAGCCTTGTTTATGGGCTTAATGAGCATTGCAGAAAAAGCAGGCGGCATCAGGTTATTATCCAGAATCGTTGGCCCTTTTTTCTCTAAATTGTTTCCTGACATCCCGAAAGGACATCCATCTATGGGGCATATGATCATGAACTTCTCTGCAAATTTACTGGGTTTAGATAATGCTGCTACTCCTTTTGGTTTAAAGGCTATGGAAAGCCTGCAGGAGCTTAATCCAAGTAAAGACACCGCATCAAATGCACAGATTATGTTCTTATGCCTGCATGCAGCGGGTTTAAGCTTAATTCCGGTAAGCGTTATTGCCATCCGTGCTTCACAGAATGCATCAAATCCTACCGATGTTTTTATCCCCTGCCTTATTGTAACCTTTGTGGGCACAATGGCTGCAATGTTAATCGTTTCCTTTAAACAAAGAATAAACCTGCTGCAGCCTGTAGTCATCGGCTGGATTCTCGGACTTTCAATTATCATTGCAAGTTTGGTTTTATACATCAGGACTTTAGATGCAAAGGGTATTCAGGCTTTTTCTGGTTTATTAAGCAACGGTTTAATCCTGTTTATTTTCCTTGTGATTATCATCGGAGCGCTTTATAAGAAAATCGATGTTTTCGATGCCTTTATCGGAGGTGCAAAAGATGGCTTTAGCACAGCCATTAATATCATCCCTTACCTGGTGGGTATGCTGGTTGCCATCAGCCTTCTTCGCACCAGCGGCACATTCGATGTGGTTATCAATGGTATTAAAAGCATTTTCGTTTATTTTGGAACAGATACCCGCTTTGTTGAAGGTTTGCCTACAGCATTAATCAGGCCCTTAAGTGGTGGTGCTGCCAGAGGTATGATGGTGAGCACCATGGAAACCTATGGTGCCGATTCTTTTGCAAGTAAGTTATCGGGTATATTTCAGGGTGCTTCTGACACTACTTTTTACGTTGTAGCGGTTTATTTTGGATCTGTTCAGATTAAAAACACCCGCTATGCTATCGGCTCCATGCTGCTTGCCGATTTAGTGGGCGTGTGCACCGCCATAGGAATTTGCTACCTTTTCTTCGGATAAAAATATTAACACATAAAAAAGGCTCTTTCCTATTTGGGAAAGAGCCTTTTTATTTCCAGTGCTTTAAGCTTAAGGTTTATCCCACCAAACCCGTGCATTGAGGTCGTCTGTTCCTCCATAAGGGAAAGAAGCTACTGCGGCATTATAGTTTGCCGCGTTATTTGCCCGCTCCTGTGTCGGGTAACCTTCACGTCTTGGAATTAAAATCCCGTTATTGTTTGGTGCAGGCGCTAAAAAGTTAGGGAAACCAGTTCTTCTCCACTCTGCCCAGCCTTCATAACCATGCAGAAATAAGTGAACCCAGCGCTGGTTACCAATTTTCTGATAGGCATTGTTAGCATCATAGGCAACAGCTGCGTTTGCCATATATGCCGTCAACCCAGTCACATCGTTATTGTTCCACTGACGTATAGAAAACTCAATTGCCTTATCGTAATTTGCCTTAGCTGTTACATCGCCGCCTGTTATCCAGCCCAGCTTTGCTGCTTCGGCCATGGCAAACAGCGATTGTGCATAAGTAACAAGGGCAACAGGCGAGTTTTGTAATCGCAGGTTACTGCCCAGTAAGGAATAGTTATTAATCACTACCGTAACTGAACCCGGTAAACCGTAATCAAGGCCAACATAATTGCCTGCTGTATTTTTATTTGCATAAACTGCTAACCTCGGGTCGTTAAGCGGCAACATATAATCAACCACAGATTTACTTACTGCAAACCAGTTCCTACCCAAACGGGTAAAGGAATTGTACCAGTAGTTTTCATTGTTCTGCTCTGCAAGGTGTGGGTAAGAAAGGTTATCCGTATTGGCAGTCATTAAACCATTCGTTACGGCTTTGTTAAACTCAGCACTTCCCTTCATGTCATCCACTTTTGATAAACGCAATGCCATCAGCTGGTGAATGGTATTCCCGAGCCTTTTCCATTTCGCCACATCACCGCCATAAACAATATCATTTTTGATGTTACCACTTACAAAGCCTGCATTGGCTTCATCAAGCAGCTTAAAGAGGTTATCATAAATAACCTGCTGACTGTCGTATTTCGGCGTAAAGTTACTGCTGCCTTTCAGGGCATCGGTATAAGGCAGCGGCCCCCACCGATCGGTCATGTGCCAGAAGAAGTAAGCCTTTAATACTTTGGCAACGGCTACCTGGTTAGCAATAGGTCCTTCACTTGCATCGAGTGAGGTGTTGGTTATCACCGTTTCCAGGTTCATTAAGGGGCCGGTATAGAAACCATAAAAGTTAAAGTTGGTGGTTACATACCTCGAATTATCAGTAAAAGAAGTATTGGATAAATATTGCGGATAATGCACGCCATAAGGCGACGAGCTTAGTCCCGGCAAGGAAAGCTCGGCATTTGCAATAAGCTGCGTACCCGAAGCTTTTGTAGGGTTGTTGGGGTCGGTATTTATCGAATCGTCAAACTTACTACATCCGCTTAGTGCGACTATCGCAACCAAAGCGAGGTAAAGAAATTTATAGCTGTTTTTCATCTTTTTAAAATTTAAGGTTCAGATTAACACCAAATGAACGCACTGTTTGCAATTCACCTTTTTCTATCCAGCTGATATCTGAACTGCCGGATGATAACTCAGACGGATCGACACCTTTTGGTGCAGCCTGCCAGATCATTACCGGGTTACGGGCAACCAGTGCCACTTTAATTCCTTTGAATGGTGTTTTCTTCAAGAAACCGGCATCAAAATTATAGCCTAAACTAACCTCACGCAGTTTAACATACGAAGCAGAATAAATCCATTCATCATAAATACGGGTTCCTAAATTGGTACGGTAATAAGTCCTTGCGTCTACATATGCCGTTACTTCCTGCCCTGTAGCTGCAGAAATCCCGTTTACCTTTACCCCACCACCACTGGCTAAAGGATCACGTACATTGAAACCTTTATCATTTATCGCAGCCGTGATATCTGCCTGGCCAGACTTGGTTGATAACATTTTACTCCAGCTGAAGAACTGCCCGCCTTTCTGGAAGTCGATCATTGCCGCCAAATCGAATTTCCAGATGTGGAAAGTATTCAGCATACCACCGGTAAACTGTGGCAATACACTTCCAAAATCCTTAGCTGTATCAAACAGTGGCATGTTATCCGTACCTAAAAGTACTTTTCCCGTTGCCGGATCTCTCCTGTAGCCCGGACCAATTAAATTACCAAACGACTGGTTAACCGAGGAGTTCAGGTAAATGGTCTGGCTGGAATAGGTACTCAAATCCAGCTGGTAAACATTTATGCCCGGATATAATTCTTTAATCGTGTTCTTGTTATGGGCGAAATTAAGCTGGGTATCCCAGGTGAAGATTTTCGACTGCACCGGTCTTCCCGACAGCGACAACTCAATACCCTTATTTTCAATTAAACCGGCATTCACTACCGTATTATCGAAACCACTGGCTCCGGAAACAGATAAATTAATTACCTGATTTTTATTTCGTTGCTGATAAACCGTAAATTCTGCGCCAATACGGTTATTCAGGAATTTAAGGTCGATACCGGCTTCGTACGAATTGGCAAAAGATGGTTTAAGATTGGGATTCTTCAAGTTGTCAGGAACAAGTAAAGTATTAATTGAACCTGAAGTAGCCGGGTAATTACTACCCAAGCCATAGGTAAAGGCCGTTTGATAAGCCGCAAAATCAGAACCAGCCATTGCATAACTAGCCCTTAATTTACCGTATGACAGCACTTTGGATTTTATGAGGTTACTAAAAAGGAAACTTCCAGAAACCGAAGGATACCAGTAAGAATTATTGTCTTTCGGCAAGGCCGATGAAATATCGTTACGAATAGAGGCATCGATAAAGTAAGTGTCTTTATAACCGAATGAACCCATCGCATACATACTGCGCACCTGCTTTTCACGCTGGTAAGACGTACTCGTTGGCCGGTCAACGGAGGCCGCAATGGTATAGGTATTCGGGCTCGACAGACCACCTGCCGTAGCCTGTAAAGTCTGGCTATATCTTGTTGAATATAAGTTGGCTCCGGCATTTACATTAACCGAAAAATCATTAATGTTTTTACTGAACTGCGCCAGAAACTCGTAGTTATTATCTTTATTCTGATACTTCCCGATGGAATAACTATCGACCAGTCTACCACCTAACGGTTCTTTATGGGTGATGGTCTGGAAATACATATCAGAACGTAAAAAACCGCTCAGCTTCAGTTCCGGTAAAACCTGGTAGCTTAGGTTAACGTCACCAAAAAGACGATCGCGGGTATCATTATTCAACACTTCATAAGCATCAAAAAAGGGGTTATTCCAGTCGCTTGGACGGTTCGTCGGAATTAAACCTGTGGTGGTGCTTGGCGTAACGTTCCAGTTTAAAATCGTTCCGTCGGCATAGCGGTAATTCCTTAAGGTGTTAATGTCGAGATTTCGTTGAAACCATTGCACTGCTCCTGTAAAAGAACCCTGGTAGCCTTGTGTAGGTCTTTGTCCGGCATTGTTGGCGTAATTGGCATTCACACCTACTGTAAGCTTCGGCGTAATATCCAGCGAAGAGCTTAAGCTGAAATTATTACGTTTTAGCCAGGTATTCGGAATAGTCCCGTTGGTATAGGCATTGGTATAACTCAGGCGGTAATTCGAATTCTCGCCACCTCCGGTTACCGAAATACCATTATTGATATTATGGCCGGTCTCGAAGAAATCCTTAATGTTATCTGGTTGCGGAACGAAGGGGCTTAGCTGGCCAAATTCAGGGTCTTGCGGGTAAAAACTGTTTATTTTCCTTACCAGTGTCCCGTCCATTCGTGGGCCCCAGCTTTCATCATTACCATTAATGTATTTCTGACCATTGGCCAGCGTTAAAAAGGTCTGGTTGTTTCCTACGCCATAAATATTCTGCAAAGGCATAAAGTTGCCAATTTTATCTATGGTAAAGGCTGAATTCACGCTAATATCGACCTTTTTGGGGCCTTTGGCACCCTTCTTTGTGGTAATGAGGATTACCCCATATTGACCGCGGATACCGTAAAGTGCAGAGGCCGCAGGCCCTTTCAGCACATTTACGCTTTCAATGTCGTCAGGGTTAATGTCTTGTGAGGTATTCCCGTAATCCACACCGTTCTCCGTCCCGCTAAAGTTACTTTGAGCAATAGGTGTTCCATCTACCACCATTAAAGGCGAACCGCCTCCGGTTAATGAATTTACGCTTCTGATTTTAATTTTTTGCGTCCCACCCATGCTGGCACCGGAAGAACCTGTAACCTGAACCCCGGCAATTTTACCGGCCAGCGATCCGATTACGTTCTGCTCTTTGGTAAGCGTTAAGTTCTCACCCTTGACCGATTGCGTGGCATAGCCAATCGACTTCTCAGAGCGTTTAATGCCAAGTGCTGTCACTACAACCTCATCGAGGTCATTGTCTTTTGCAGAAAGCTGAATATTAATTTGTGTCCTTCCGCCAATGGCTACTTCGCGGGTAGCGAAACCCAGGGAAGTAAAAACAAGGGTAGTGGCGTTGGCTGTTGTGGTAATGGAGTAAGTTCCATCGCCAATGGTCGATGCACCGGTGGTGCTTCCCTTTAGCATTACACTTACACCAGGAATTCCGACGTTCTGTTCATCCGTAACTTTACCCTTGATGGTTACCTGGGCAAAAGAAACGAAATGACACGTCAAAATCCCTAACAAAATGAGTAGGGTTTTGTTGTTCATAATGAAAGATTTAGGTTAGTGATTTTGTTAAGTTGCCTTAAAATACAAAATTTAACCTAATGCTAATCCATTAAAAACCTTACAGATACCCGTAAAGGGCAGAAAATACTGAAGAATACCGCACAACATTGCATAAACCCGCATCTTCTTAAAAGCAGCTACGGGCAACAATTTTATTACAGTAAATTAAGAGGTTTGCGGAAGGGAAATCCGGTTAATGATTTCATCAATTGCATCAGCATCGATAACTGCATTTTTTGATGCGTACCATTTTGATGATTTATTATCCATCCAGATACAGAAAGAATGGTAACCATCCAGTATCACCGCATAAGTTTCATGGAAATCGTCGTGAATGCGCATGCAAAATCCGTTAAAAATCTTGCCTCTTACAATGAATTGCAAAGTTGAATAATCTGTTAACATGGCTCATTATATTTTAGGTTAAGTTACAACATCCAAAAAATGAGAATGTTTCGTTAATTTAAAGGAATTAATAAATTTTTATAAAAGCCTTTAAAATAAGTTAACCTATGCTTAACATATTTGAATAGCCTTTTGCAATTAAACGGTTTTTTGAAGGTAAAAACACTTCACATTGCAGGTTAATTATCGTTCTGCCTTTTTTCACTACCGCCGTTTCGGCAACAATTTCATCACCCTCCTTCGCCGGTGCGAAATAATCGATGTAATTGCTTACCGTGGTAAACCTGCTTTCAAGCCCCATGGTGTAAACGGTAGCGCCAATTAAATCGTCGATAATGCCTGCCGTAACGCCGCCATGTAAAATCTGATAAGGGTTTGTCATTTCTTTACGTACCACATAACTGCACACCAGGATGCCGTTTTCGGCCTTTAGCAACACCGGCGCCAGCCAGTTCATGTAGTTGGAAGGAGAATCACTGATCACCTTCCCGATTGATTGCCTTAAAATATTTAAACGTTGTTCGCTTACTGAATCCATGGTTAAAGATAGGAAAAATGTAAGAGGGATAATGTAAGATGGATGATGGAAAAGGGAAGATGGAAAATGGATGATGGAAGATGTATTATGGAAGATGGAAAGTATGGAGCCTGACCTTACATTATCCATCAAACATCTCACCTCATCCATCCTACCTCATTCATCCCTCATCCATCCTACATCAAACATCTTACATCTTACCTCCTACCTCCCTATCGGTATCCTGATTTTAAAACTTAAGTTCCTGCCCATGTTGTAGATACCTTGCTTTCCTTTCGGACTTGCGGAATAATATTCAAAATACTTCAGTCGGTTGAGGTTAGACAGGTAAGCTTTATCGAAAATGTTATCGCATTGGATGAAGATATCTATAATGGTTTTGCCTGATTTGTTATTGATGCCTGTTCCTACGCCTGCATTGAACAGCGTGTAGCCGGCCGTAAAGCTTTCCGTGGCATCCAGTGCATAAAAACGGTTCTGATCGGCTGCAAAAAGGGCGTCAATTTTAAAGTATGGCTGCGCCAGCCAGCCTTTGGCCGACTGTGCCGTCAGCTTTAGCTCGGAACGGACCTGAAGCGGCGGGATGAGTGGCAGGTATTTCGCCTCCTCGCCGTATTGCTGCAACAGCGCCTCATTTTGATTTAAACCAACAGTATAGGCAAGGCTGTTATTGAAAGCAAGCCATTTTAAGCCTGCCGGATGGAGGTTAATACTGAATTCAGCACCGTAAAGCCTGGCCTTTGCTTGCTGGTACTGGTAGGTAAGGTTACCGGGTACAATAACTACCGGATCCCCTTCTTCATCGGTTAACCGCGACTGGTAAATGTAATTACTGATGTTGTTATTGAAAAGCTCGAGGCTAATATCCAGATCTTTCAGGTAAGCAACAATCCCTACATCTTCCTGTAGGTTAAATTCGGGCTTAAAAGTTCTGTTGCCGAGGTATACGATGTGTGCTCCCGGATCTAAACCGTTTGAGCCGATTTCGGTAATGTTGGGTGCGCGGTATCCCCTTGCCACATTGGCTTTCAGCAGCAGTTTTTCAGTGATATTATAGGTTAAGCCTAAACTACCGGAAAGGCCATAATAGTTTTTATTGAAGGCCGGAAACTGGCGCTCAGCAGCCGGAAAGCCAGCGCTTACCTGTTTACCGAATCCGGTCTGCGTATCTGTGCCCACGTAAAAATCATTCCAGCTGATGTTCCGCCGGTCGATACGAATACCGCCTGAAACATCCACCTTTCCGATTGACTTCTTAGCAAAATAAAAAGCCCCAATATCAAATAAATCGTAATCCGGAATCGGGAAATCCGTGGCGGCCTTACTCCTGTTGCCCTGGAACATTCCGTTGATGCCCAAAGTGCTTTCAAAACCTGCAAAATCAGGCAGGTTGTATTTAACATCGTAGTTAAGGGTATTCAGCACCACATAAAGTCCGGCCTGTTCCGGCAGTGTGGGGTGGTTAAATTCCCTGCGGATACTTTGCTGTGCACCAAAAAGGAAATTCAGGTCGCTGTTTGCAAATTTAAGCTGCCCCGACTGGTAAAGACGGACATGTTGTATATGCTGGTGCAGGGGATTGATGCGGTAAGTAGTAAGCGCTGATTCGGGCACGACTGGCCTTTTTTTAATGTCATCATCCGCATCAAGTACCTGCCGGGTAAACTTTCTGCTCAGGGAATCCCTACTACCATCAGGTATTTCCATCAGGTTGTCATAATAGGTCAGGGCTGTTTTAGCATAGCCCCATTTTTTGTCGACCCGGGCACTGGCCGACAGGTTATACTCGCGGAAAGCCGTACCATATACATAGCCATCTATAGCGTTATGGTAATTATGAGCAGTTTTAGCCGAGGCCCTGAAGGTATATTTCCAGTCATCCCTGATATAAGCCAAGCCCAATGATGAACCGAGCATGCCGTTATTAGCCTGGTAGTTCATTGTAAAATCTCCTTTTAAGGTATTGTTTTCAAAGGCCGGATTAATGGGGATCATGTTAATTACCCCTGCCAATGCATCCGATCCGTAAGTTAAACTGGCCGGGCCTTTTACCACCTCAGCCCTGCCAATACCATATTCATCCACCTCAATGCCATGCTCATCACCCCACTGTTGCCCTTCCTGCCGCAGGCCATCATATAAGGTTAAAACCCTGTTGTAACCCAGGCCACGAATAAAAGGTTTCGACACATTTGGCCCGGTGGTTACGGCTGAAACACCAGGAATTCCCTTTACTATGGCGTCGATCAGGTTGGTATTAACATTCTGATCCATTGTTTTACGCGAAAGTACTGCAATGGGCACCGGGCTTTTCCTTAATTCGGTAGCCCTATTTACCCCGGTTATGACCACATCATTCAGGTTTGAGGCCATTTGCTCAAAAGCCACATTCAATACCTGCACGGAATCGCCGAGTGTTATTTTTTCCTTCCGTAAGGCATAGCCTACTGCCGAGAATACAATTTCGTAATTACCCGCAGCCAATTTTTCAAAAACATAGGTACCTGAGGGGTCTGTTTTAACTGCTTTGGCTGAACCACTAAGCTTTACACTCACATTTTCTTTTGGCATACCATCAACGCTTACCTGCCCTTTCAGCACAGTTTGTTGTGCGGAACATAAATTAACAATGCTTAATGACAATACAATAAGGGCTATGGGAAGCAGTCGTTTCATATTTCTCTAAATATATTTTTAGACAAATCTAAATTTAATTTTATATATATCAAATTATAATATAATGATTAATCTAAAATGGTTAGAAAGTTAATGTTTAGGGGTTAAGGGTTAGGGTTTAGGGGTTGGGGGTTAAAGTTTGAGAGGGGTTAAAGCCCTGTAATTGCTTGATAGCAATCATAACAGCCGCTAAAACAGGGCAAAAAGGATGTATCTAATTAACTAATAAATAAACACTTAAGACGAAAAATGCATTTAAAAGGCATGAGAGGGCTATTATTTTAAAATTTATTTCGCCTTATTGATTAGAACTTCTATATTTGCAGACATTAAAAAAATGGGCCTCGGTAGCTCAGTTGGATAGAGCAACGGTTTTCTAAACCGTGGGTCAGGGGTTCGAATCCCTTCCGGGGTACTTTTAAAGAGCTTCTAGCGGTATGTTAGAAGCTTTTTTTATACCTGACTGTTTCGCATTTGGCGCGCAACTGGCGCGCTAGTTTTTAAATTATTAAATTACTTTCAAAGGTATGACGTTGTTGCATAC